>OY970276.1:0-4989276 GCA_963715785.1 uncultured Bacteroidales bacterium | reverse complement strand
GCGGCACGGTCAATGCCACAGGCACAATCACTGTCACGGCAAACATGACAGCAGGGTTGCCATCTTCGACACCGACACTCTGTATCAATACGCTTCTTACACCTATCACTCATGCCACGACCCTGGCAACAGGCATCGGAGTGGCAGCAGGCCTTCCTGCAGGAGTGACAGCAGCATGGGCAGCCAATGTGATAACTATCAGCGGCACGCCGACAGTAGCGGGAGTATTTAATTACACCATACCTCTCACAGGCGGTTGCGGCACGGTCAATGCCACAGGCACAATCACTGTCACGGCCAACATGACAGCAGGGTTGCCATCTTCGACGCCGACACTCTGTATCAATACGCTTCTTACACCTATCACTCATGCCACGACACTGGCAACAGGCATCGGAGTGGCAGCAGGCCTTCCTGCAGGAGTGACAGCATCATGGGCAGCCAATGTGATAACTATCAGCGGCACGCCGACAGTAGCGGGAGTATTTAATTACACCATACCTCTCACAGGCGGTTGCGGCACGGTCAATGCCACAGGCACTATCACTGTCACGGCAAACATGACAGCAGGGTTGCCATCCTCGACTCCGACACTCTGTATCAATACGCTTCTTACACCTATCACTCATGCCACGACCCTGGCAACAGGCATCGGAGCAGCAGCAGGACTTCCTGCAGGAGTGACAGCAGCATGGGCAGCCAATGTGATAACTATCAGCGGCACGCCGACAGTAGCAGGAGTATTTAATTACACCATACCTCTCACAGGCGGTTGCGGCACGGTCAATGCCACAGGCACTATCACTGTCACGGCCAACATGACAGCAGGGTTGCCATCCTCGACACCGACACTCTGTATCAATACGCTTCTTACACCTATCACTCACGCCACGACCCTGGCAACAGGCATCGGAGCAGCAGCAGGTCTTCCTGCAGGAGTGACAGCAGCATGGGCAGCCAATGTTATAACTATCAGCGGCACGCCGACAGTAGCGGGAGTATTTAATTATACCATACCTCTCACAGGCGGTTGCGGCACGGTCAATGCCACAGGCACAATCACTGTCACGGCCAACATGACAGCAGGGTTGCCATCTTCGACGCCGACACTCTGTATCAATACGCTTCTTACACCTATCACTCACGCCACGACCCTGGCAACAGGCATCGGAGCAGCAGCAGGACTTCCTGCAGGAGTGACAGCAGCATGGGCAGCCAATGTGATAACTATCAGCGGCACGCCGACAGTAGCAGGAGTATTTAATTACACCATACCTCTCACAGGCGGTTGCGGCACGGTCAATGCCACAGGCACAATCACTGTCACGGCAAACATGACAGCAGGGTTGCCATCCTCGACACCGACACTCTGTATCAATACGCTTCTTACACCTATCACTCATGCCACGACCCTGGCAACAGGTATCGGAGTGGCAGCAGGCTTACCTGCAGGAGTGACAGCAGCATGGGCAGCCAATGTGATAACTATCAGCGGCACGCCGACAGTAGCGGGAGTATTTAATTATACCATACCTCTCACAGGCGGTTGCGGCACGGTCAATGCCACAGGCACTATCACTGTCACGGCCAACATGACAGCAGGGTTGCCATCTTCGACACCGACACTCTGTATCAATACGCTTCTTACACCTATCACTCACGCCACGACCCTGGCAACAGGCATCGGAGTGGCAGCAGGCCTTCCTGCAGGAGTGACAGCAGCATGGGCAGCCAATGTGATAACTATCAGCGGCACGCCGACAGTAGCGGGAGTATTTAATTATACCATACCTCTCACAGGCGGTTGCGGAACGGTCAATGCCACAGGCACTATCACTGTCACGGCCAACATGACAGCAGGGTTGCCATCCTCGACTCCGACACTCTGTATCAATACGCTTCTTACACCTATCACTCACGCCACGACCCTGGCAACAGGCATCGGAGCAGCAGCAGGTCTTCCTGCAGGAGTGACAGCAGCATGGGCAGCCAATGTTATAACTATCAGCGGCACGCCGACAGTAGCGGGAGTATTTAATTATACCATACCTCTCACAGGCGGTTGCGGCACGGTCAATGCCACAGGCACTATCACTGTCACGGCCAACATGACAGCAGGGTTGCCATCTTCGACGCCGACACTCTGTATCAATACGCTTCTTACACCTGTCACTCACGCCACGACCCTGGCAACAGGCATCGGAGTGGCAGCAGGCTTACCTGCAGGACTGACAGCAGCATGGGCAGCCAATGTTATAACTATCAGCGGCACGCCGACAGTAGCGGGAGTATTTAATTACACCATACCTCTCACAGGCGGTTGCGGCACAGTCAATGCCACAGGCACTATCACTGTCACGGCCAACATGACAGCAGGGTTGCCATCCTCGACGCCGACACTCTGTATCAATACGCTTCTTACACCTATCACTCATGCCACGACCCTGGCAACAGGCATCGGAGTGGCAGCAGGCCTTCCTGCAGGAGTGACAGCAGCATGGGCAGCCAATGTTATAACTATCAGCGGCACGCCGACAGTAGCGGGAGTATTTAATTACACCATACCTCTCACAGGCGGTTGCGGCACGGTCAATGCCACAGGCACTATCACTGTCACGGCCAACATGACAGCAGGGTTGCCATCTTCGACGCCGACACTCTGTATCAATACGCTTCTTACACCTATCACTCACGCCACGACCCTGGCAACAGGCATCGGAGCAGCAGCAGGCCTTCCTGCAGGAGTGACAGCAGCATGGGCGGCCAATGTGATAACTATCAGCGGCACGCCGACAGTAGCGGGAGTATTTAATTATACCATACCTCTCACAGGCGGTTGCGGCACGGTCAATGCCACAGGCACAATCACTGTCACGGCCAACATGACAGCAGGGTTGCCATCATCGACGCCGACACTCTGTATCAATACGCTTCTTACACCTATCACTCATGCCACGACCCTGGCAACAGGCATCGGAGTGGCAGCAGGCCTTCCTGCAGGAGTGACAGCAGCATGGGCAGCCAATGTGATAACTATCAGCGGCACGCCGACAGTAGCGGGAGTATTTAATTATACCATACCTCTCACAGGCGGTTGCGGCACAGTCAATGCCACAGGCACTATCACTGTCACGGCCAACATGACAGCAGGGTTGCCATCCTCGACACCGACACTCTGTATCAATACGCTTCTTACACCTATCACTCACGCCACGACCCTGGCAACAGGCATCGGAGCAGCAGCAGGTCTTCCTGCAGGAGTGACAGCAGCATGGGCAGCCAATGTGATAACTATCAGCGGCACGCCGACAGTAGCGGGAGTATTTAATTATACCATACCTCTCACAGGCGGTTGCGGAACGGTCAATGCCACAGGCACAATCACTGTCACGGCCAACATGACAGCCGGGTTGCCATCTTCGACGCCGACACTCTGTATCAATACGCTTCTTACACCTATCACTCATGCCACGACCCTGGCAACAGGTATCGGAGTGGCAGCAGGCTTGCCTGCAGGAGTGACAGCAGCATGGGCGGCCAATGTGATAACTATCAGCGGCACGCCGACAGTAGCGGGAGTATTTAATTATACCATACCTCTCACAGGCGGTTGCGGCACGGTCAATGCCACAGGCACAATCACTGTCACGGCAAACATGACAGCAGGGTTGCCATCTTCGACACCGACACTCTGTATCAATACGCTTCTTACACCTATCACTCATGCCACGACCCTGGCAACAGGCATCGGAGTGGCAGCAGGCCTTCCTGCAGGAGTGACAGCAGCATGGGCAGCCAATGTGATAACTATCAGCGGCACGCCGACAGTAGCGGGAGTATTTAATTATACCATACCTCTCACAGGCGGTTGCGGAACGGTCAATGCCACAGGCACTATCACTGTCACGGCCAACATGACAGCAGGGTTGCCATCCTCGACGCCGACACTCTGTATCAATACGCTTCTTACACCTATCACTCATGCCACGACCCTGGCAACAGGCATCGGAGCAGCAGCAGGCCTTCCTGCAGGAGTGACAGCAGCATGGGCAGCCAATGTTATAACTATCAGCGGCACGCCGACAGTAGCGGGAGTATTTAATTATACCATACCTCTCACAGGCGGTTGCGGCACGGTAAATGCCACAGGCACTATCACTGTCACGGCCAACATGACAGCCGGGTTGCCATCCTCGACGCCGACACTCTGTATCAATACGCTTCTTACACCTATCACTCATGCCACGACACTGGCAACAGGCATCGGAGCAGCAGCAGGCCTTCCTGCAGGAGTGACAGCAGCATGGGCGGCCAATGTTATAACTATCAGCGGCACGCCGACAGTAGCGGGAGTATTTAATTATACCATACCTCTCACAGGCGGTTGCGGAACGGTCAATGCCACAGGCACTATCACTGTCACGGCAAACATGACAGCAGGGTTGCCATCTTCGACGCCGACACTCTGTATCAATACGCTTCTTACACCTATCACTCATGCCACGACCCTGGCAACAGGTATCGGAGCAGCAGCAGGACTTCCTGCAGGAGTGACAGCATCATGGGCGGCCAATGTGATAACTATCAGCGGCACGCCGACAGTAGCGGGAGTATTTAATTACACCATACCTCTCACAGGCGGTTGCGGCACGGTCAATGCCACAGGCACAATCACTGTCACGGCCAACATGACAGCAGGGTTGCCATCTTCGACACCGACACTCTGTATCAATACGCTTCTTACACCTGTCACTCATGCCACGACACTGGCAACAGGCATCGGAGTGGCAGCAGGCCTTCCTGCAGGAGTGACAGCATCATGGGCAGCCAATGTGATAACTATCAGCGGCACGCCGACAGTAGCGGGAGTATTTAATTACACCATACCTCTCACAGGCGGTTGCGGCACGGTCAATGCCACAGGCACTATCACTGTCACGGCAAACATGACAGCAGGGTTGCCATCCTCGACTCCGACACTCTGTATCAATACGCTTCTTACACCTATCACTCATGCCACGACCCTGGCAACAGGTATCGGAGCAGCAGCAGGCTTGCCTGCAGGAGTGACAGCAGCATGGGCAGCCAATGTGATAACTATCAGCGGCACGCCGACAGTAGCGGGAGTATTTAATTACACCATACCTCTCACAGGCGGTTGCGGAACGGTCAATGCCACAGGCACTATCACTGTCACGGCAAACATGACAGCAGGGTTGCCATCCTCGACGCCGACACTCTGTATCAATACGCTTCTTACACCTATCACTCATGCCACGACCCTGGCAACAGGCATCGGAGCAGCAGCAGGACTTCCTGCAGGAGTGACAGCAGCATGGGCAGCCAATGTTATAACTATCAGCGGCACGCCGACAGTAGCGGGAGTATTTAATTACACCATACCTCTCACAGGCGGTTGCGGCACGGTCAATGCCACAGGCACTATCACTGTCACGGCCAACATGACAGCCGGGTTGCCATCTTCGACGCCGACACTCTGTATCAATACGCTTCTTACACCTATCACTCATGCCACGACCCTGGCAACAGGTATCGGAGTGGCAGCAGGCTTGCCTGCAGGAGTGACAGCAGCATGGGCGGCCAATGTGATAACTATCAGCGGCACGCCGACAGTAGCAGGAGTATTTAATTACACCATACCTCTCACAGGCGGTTGCGGAACGGTCAATGCCACAGGCACTATCACTGTCACGGCCAACATGACAGCCGGGTTGCCATCCTCGACACCGACACTCTGTATCAATACGCTTCTTACACCTATCACTCATGCCACGACCCTGGCAACAGGCATCGGAGTGGCAGCAGGCCTTCCTGCAGGAGTGACAGCAGCATGGGCAGCCAATGTGATAACTATCAGCGGCACGCCGACAGTAGCAGGAGTATTTAATTATACCATACCTCTCACAGGCGGTTGCGGAACGGTCAATGCCACAGGCACTATCACTGTCACGGCAAACATGACAGCAGGGTTGCCATCCTCGACACCGACACTCTGTATCAATACGCTTCTTACACCTATCACTCATGCCACGACCCTGGCAACAGGCATCGGAGCAGCAGCAGGCCTTCCTGCAGGAGTGACAGCAGCATGGGCAGCCAATGTTATAACTATCAGCGGCACGCCGACAGTAGCGGGAGTATTTAATTACACCATACCTCTCACAGGCGGTTGCGGCACGGTAAATGCCACAGGCACTATCACTGTCACGGCCAACATGACAGCAGGGTTGCCATCCTCGACGCCGACACTCTGTATCAATACGCTTCTTACACCTATCACTCATGCCACGACCCTGGCAACAGGCATCGGAGCAGCAGCAGGCCTTCCTGCAGGAGTGACAGCAGCATGGGCAGCCAATGTTATAACTATCAGCGGCACGCCGACAGTAGCAGGAGTATTTAATTATACCATACCTCTCACAGGCGGTTGCGGCACGGTCAATGCCACAGGCACAATCACTGTCACGGCAAATAATACAATCATTAGGACATCACCGATTGGTACCGATGCGCAGACTGTATGTACAAATAATGCCATTACCAATATTACGTATAGTACAACAGGAGCTACAGGAGCAACTGTTACCAATTTACCAGTTGGAGTTACCGGCGTTTGGGCAGGCAATATTGTTACAATCAGTGGAACGCCGACAGTATCAGTGGGGACAGTTACTTACACTGTCACCCTCACGGGTGGTTGCGGCTTAATCACAACCACTGGAACCATAACTGTTAATTTATCGCTCGTACCAACATTTACATCACAACCTGGATCAACTGCTTGTATAAATACAGATGTAATTTATGCAACCCAGCCAGGTCAGACAAACTATATATGGACTATCCCAGGGGTAGGAGGTACAGATTATTCTATAACTTCGGGAGGTACTGTAAATGATAACAGTGTCACATTGAAATGGTTGACAGCAGGAAGTAAATCAGTTGGAATTGATTATACAACTTCTGGTGGATGTACTTCTGTAGCAGCCAGTTTCTCTACTCCGACATTAGTGAATTCTGCACTGCTAGTGAACACGAGCCATGTAAACGTAACATGTTTCGGTGGGGCTACTGGTTCAGCGACTGCAATTGCGTCCGGAGGAGCAGGACCGTATACATATTCATGGAATACCTTGCCGATACAGACAACAGTCACTGCAACTGGACTTCTTGCTGGACCATATACAGTGACGGTTACAGATGCTAATCTTTGCACAGGTATTGCAAACGTTACTATTTCGCAACCTGTTGCTGCACTTACAGGAACGATTACAGGACAGACAAATGTTTTATGCTTTGGCAATGCAACCGGAAGTGTAACTGTGTCAGGTGCCGGCGGAACTGCCCCATATCAATATAACTTTGATGGAGGTGGTTATCAGGTTTCCGGAACTTTTAGTAGCCTGATCGCAGGCTTGCATTCAGTATCGGTACGCGATGCAAATTTCTGTACAACTATTATTCCCGTTACAATTACGCAACCCGCTGCAGCTCTTTCAGGAAGCATATTAGGTCAGACGAATATTTTGTGCTTCGGAGCCTCTACAGGTAGTGTAACTGTTGAAGGTTCAGGGGGTACGACTCCTTATCAGTACAACATTGATGGAGGCTTATATCAGCCTTCAGGAATATTTAATTCATTGCTTGCTGGGAACCATACTGTAACAATTCAGGATGCTAATTCATGCACAATCAATGTTCCGATAACATTGACGCAACCGGTTTCAGCACTTAACGGAAGCATTGTTTCACAGACTAATGTTTCATGTTTCGGCGGAAGTACAGGTAATGTGACTGTAGCAGGATCTGGCGGTACCGCTCCGTATGAATATTCAATTGATGCAGGTACTTATCAGGTTCTGGGAACTTTCAATGCATTAGGAGCAGGTATTCATACAGTCTCAATTAGAGACAATCATTTATGTCTGTACAATATAATAGTAAATATTACACAACCAGCTTCTGCACTTGCCGGAACGATTGTTTCCCAGACGAATGTCGCATGTTTTGGTGCGTCAACAGGAAATGTTACACTTGCTGGATCTGGAGGAACGGCACCATATCAGTATAATATTGACGGTGGATTATTCCAGGGTTCAGGTATTTTCAATGGACTTACAGCAGGAATTCATTCAGCGATTGTTCGAGATGTTAACCTTTGTACTTTTAATTTACTTGTTACAATAACACAACCTGCAGCAGCACTGACAGTGACCACGAGCCACGTCAATGTAGCATGTTTCGGAGGAGCAACGGGAACAGCAACAGCCATACCTGCAGGTGGAACAGGACCATATACCTATTCATGGAATACGGTACCGGTACAAACAACGATAACAGCCACCGGACTCATTGCAGGAACATATACTGTAACAGTCACCGACGCCAACCTCTGTACTGCAACAGCCAATGCAGTGGTAACACAACCTGCGGCAGCACTGACAGTGACCACGAGCCACGTCAATGTAGCATGTTTCGGAGGAGCCACGGGAACAGCAACAGCCATACCTGCAGGCGGAACAGGACCATATACCTATTCATGGAATACGGTACCGGTACAAACAACGATAACAGCCACCGGACTTATTGCAGGAACATATACTGTAACAGTCACCGATGCTAATCTTTGTACAGCAACAGCCAATGCAGTGGTAACACAGCCTGCGGCAGCACTGACAGTGACCACGAGCCATGTCAATGTAGCATGTTTCGGAGGAGCCACGGGAACAGCGACAGCCATACCTGCAGGCGGGACAGGACCATATACCTATTCATGGAATACGGTACCTGTACAGACAACAATAACAGCAACCGGACTCATTGCAGGAACATATACTGTAACAGTCACCGATGCTAATCTTTGTACAGCGACAGCCAATGCAGTGGTAACACAGCCTGCGGCAGCACTGACAGTGACCACGAGCCATGTCAATGTAGCATGTTTCGGAGGAGCCACGGGAACAGCAACAGCAATACCTGCAGGCGGGACAGGACCATATACCTATTCATGGAATACGGTACCTGTACAGACAACAATTACAGCAACCGGACTCATTGCAGGAACATATACTGTAACAGTCACCGACGCCAACCTCTGTACTGCAATAGCCAATGCAGTGGTAACACAACCTGCAGCAGCACTGACAGTGACCACGAGCCACGTCAATGTAGCATGTTTCGGAGGAGCAACGGGAACAGCAACAGCAATACCTGCAGGCGGGACAGGACCATATACCTATTCATGGAATACGATACCGGTACAAACAACGATAACAGCCACCGGACTCATTGCAGGAACATATACTGTAACAGTCACCGATGCTAATCTTTGTACATCGACAGCCAATGCAGTGGTAACACAACCTGCAGCAGCACTGACAGTGACCACGAGCCACGTCAATGTAGCATGTTTCGGAGGAGCCACGGGAACAGCGACAGCAATACCTGCAGGCGGGACAGGACCATATACCTATTCATGGAATACGGTACCGGTACAAACAACGATAACAGCCACCGGACTTATTGCAGGAACATATACTGTAACAGTCACCGACGCCAACCTCTGTACAGCAACAGCCAATGCAGTGGTAACACAGCCTGCGGCAGCACTGACAGTGACCACGAGCCATGTCAATGTAGCATGTTTCGGAGGAGCGACGGGAACGGCAACAGCAATACCGGCAGGCGGAACAGGACCATATACCTATTCATGGAATACGGTACCGGTACAAACAACGATAACAGCCACCGGACTTATTGCAGGAACATATACTGTAACTGTCACCGATGCTAATCTTTGTACAGCGACAGCCAATGCAGTGGTAACACAACCTGCGGCAGCACTGACAGTGACCACGAGCCACGTCAATGTAGCATGTTTCGGAGGAGCCACGGGAACGGCAACAGCTATACCTGCAGGCGGAACAGGACCATATACCTATTCATGGAATACGGTACCGGTACAAACAACGATAACAGCCACCGGACTCATTGCAGGAACATATACTGTAACTGTCACCGATGCTAATCTTTGTACAGCGACAGCCAATGCAGTGGTAACACAACCTGCGGCAGCACTGACAGTGACCACGAGCCACGTCAATGTAGCATGTTTCGGAGGAGCCACGGGAACAGCGACAGCAATACCTGCAGGCGGGACAGGACCATATACCTATTCATGGAATACGATACCGGTACAAACAACGATAACAGCCACCGGACTCATTGCAGGAACATATACTGTAACAGTCACCGACGCCAACCTCTGTACAGCAACAGCCAATGCAGTGGTAACACAGCCTGCGGCAGCACTGACAGTGACCACGAGCCACGTCAATGTAGCATGTTTCGGAGGAGCCACGGGAACAGCAACAGCCATACCTGCAGGCGGAACAGGACCATATACCTATTCATGGAATACGGTACCGGTACAAACAACGATAACAGCCACCGGACTTATTGCAGGAACATATACTGTAACAGTCACCGACGCCAACCTCTGTACTGCAACAGCCAATGCAGTGGTAACACAACCTGCAGCAGCACTGACAGTGACCACGAGCCACATCAATGTAGCATGTTTCGGAGGAGCAACGGGAACAGCGACAGCAATACCTGCAGGCGGGACAGGACCATATACCTATTCATGGAATACGATACCGGTACAAACAACGATAACAGCCACCGGACTTATTGCAGGAACATATACTGTAACAGTCACCGATGCTAATCTTTGTACAGCGACAGCCAATGCAGTGGTAACACAACCTGCAGCAGCACTGACAGTGACC
Source organism: uncultured Bacteroidales bacterium (assembly GCA_963715785.1). Lineage (GTDB taxonomy): Bacteria > Bacteroidota > Bacteroidia > Bacteroidales > VadinHA17 > LD21. Next base: position 4,978,465 of record OY970276.1, on the reverse strand, counting down.
ACGAGCCACGTCAATGTAGCATGTTTCGGAGGAGCAACGGGAACAGCGACAGCAATACCTGCAGGCGGGACAGGACCATATACCTATTCATGGAATACGATACCGGTACAAACAACGATAACAGCCACCGGACTCATTGCAGGAACATATACTGTGACGGTCACCGATGCTAACCTCTGTACTGCAACAGCCAATGCAGTGGTGACACAACCTGCAGCAGCACTGACAGTGACCACGAGCCACGTCAATGTAGCATGTTTCGGAGGAGCAACGGGAACAGCGACAGCAATACCTGCAGGCGGGACAGGACCATATACCTATTCATGGAATACGGTACCTGTACAGACAACAATAACAGCCACCGGACTCATTGCAGGAACATATACTGTGACGGTCACCGATGCTAATCTTTGTACAGCGACAGCCAATGCAGTGGTAACACAGCCTGCGGCAGCACTGACAGTGACCACGAGCCATGTCAATGTAGCATGTTTCGGAGGAGCGACGGGAACAGCAACAGCCATACCTGCAGGCGGGACAGGACCATATACCTATTCATGGAATACGGTACCTGTACAGACAACAATTACAGCAACCGGACTCATTGCAGGAACATATACTGTAACAGTCACCGACGCCAACCTCTGTACAGCAACAGCCAATGCAGTGGTGACACAACCTGCAGCAGCACTGACAGTGACCACGAGCCATGTCAATGTAGCATGTTTCGGAGGAGCAACGGGAACAGCAACAGCCATACCGGCAGGCGGAACAGGACCATATACCTATTCATGGAATACGGTACCGGTACAGACAACAATTACAGCAACCGGACTCATTGCAGGAACATATACTGTAACAGTCACCGATGCTAATCTTTGTACAGCAACAGCCAATGCAGTGGTAACACAACCTGCAGCACTGGATGCGATCGTAACATCACAAACTAATGTTGGGTGCTTTGGAGATGCTTCAGGGAGCGTGACTGTAGCTGCATCTGGAGGAGTTGCACCTTACCTTTACAGACTTGGTGCAGGTCCATATCAGCCGTCCGGAACATTTGGGTCGCTTATAGCAGGGACAGTGAACATTACTGTTCAGGATGCAAATCTGTGCACTTTCAGTCTGAATGTTACAATTACAGAACCTGCTTTGCTTACAGGTTTCATTTCAGCTCAAACTAACGTACTATGTTTTGGAGATGCATCAGGCAATGTAACAATCTCAGGATCAGGAGGAACGGTACCATACCAGTATAGGATAAATGCTGGTGGTTATCAGCCATCAGGTAACTTCACGGGACTTGTAGCTGGTTCTTACATAATTACCATCAGAGATGCAAATCTTTGTTCAACCACAGTTCCTGTTACAATAAGTCAGCCTGGTTCAGCTTTATCAGGATTTATAGGGCTGCAGACAAATGTATCATGCTTTGGTGGCTCCGATGGGAGTGTGGCAATTACGGGATCCGGCGGCACTTCTCCTTATCAATTTAATATTGATGGAGGAACATTCCAGGCTTTCGGAACATTCAGTGGTTTATCCGCCGGCATACACTCATCAATTGTTCGTGATGCGAATAATTGCACATTCAATATTAATGTAATTATTACAGAACCAACGCCATTACTTGGGACAGTAATTTCACAGACTGACGTATTATGTTTTGGAGACGCATCAGGAAGTATAACTTTATCAGCTTCCGGTGGAACTTCACCTTATCAATATAGTCTTGATGGTGGAGCTTATCAGGCATCTGGAACATTTAACGTATTAGCAGCAGGACCTCATGCAATTACTGTCCGCGACAGTAAACTCTGTACCACAACTATCAATTTCACAATTTCTCAACCCGGATCAGCTGTTACGGGAAGCATAAGTGCCCAAACGAATGTCATGTGTTTCGGCGGAGCAACCGGCAGTGTTACTGTATCAGGATCGGGAGGAATCGCACCTTATCAGTATAGCCTTAATAGCGGTTCTTATCAGGCAACCGGATTATTTACAGGTTTGACTGCGGGACCATATGTTGTTACAGTGAGAGATGCTAACCTGTGTACAAGCAACGTTAATGTCACTATTACACAGCCAATTGCTGCTTTAACTGGAAGTATAACTTCTCAGACGAATGTGCTGTGTTTCGGTGCATTGACTGGTAGTGTAACTGTTCTCGGATCAGGAGGAACTTCACCATACGATTATAGTATCGATGGAGGTTCATACCAGGTATCAGGAACATTTACCGGATTAAATTCCGGAAGTCATTCTGTCTCAATCAGGGATGCAAACCTATGTATGCATGTTGTGCCAGTTACAATAACACAACCTGCGGCAGCACTGACAGTGACCACGAGCCATGTCAATGTAGCATGTTTCGGAGGAGCCACGGGAACAGCGACAGCAATACCTGCAGGCGGGACAGGACCATATACCTATTCATGGAATACGATACCTGTACAGACAACAATAACAGCCACCGGACTTATTGCAGGAACATATACTGTAACAGTCACCGACGCCAACCTCTGTACTGCAACAGCCAATGCAGTGGTAACACAACCTGCAGCAGCACTGACAGTGACCACGAGCCACATCAATGTAGCATGTTTCGGAGGAGCAACGGGAACAGCGACAGCAATACCTGCAGGCGGGACAGGACCATATACCTATTCATGGAATACGATACCGGTACAAACAACGATAACAGCCACCGGACTTATTGCAGGAACATATACTGTAACAGTCACCGATGCTAATCTTTGTACAGCGACAGCCAATGCAGTGGTAACACAACCTGCAGCAGCACTGACAGTGACCACGAGCCACGTCAATGTAGCATGTTTCGGAGGAGCAACGGGAACAGCGACAGCAATACCTGCAGGCGGGACAGGACCATATACCTATTCATGGAATACGATACCGGTACAAACAACGATAACAGCCACCGGACTCATTGCAGGAACATATACTGTGACGGTCACCGATGCTAACCTTTGTACAGCAACAGCCAATGCAGTGGTAACACAACCTGCAGCAGCACTGACAGTGACCACGAGCCATGTCAATGTAGCATGTTTCGGAGGAGCGACGGGAACAGCAACAGCCATACCTGCAGGCGGAACAGGACCATATACCTATTCATGGAATACGGTACCTGTACAGACAACAATTACAGCAACCGGACTCATTGCAGGAACATATACTGTAACAGTCACCGACGCCAACCTCTGTACAGCGACAGCCAATGCAGTGGTAACACAACCTGCAGCAGCACTGACAGTGACCACGAGCCACGTCAATGTAGCATGTTTCGGAGGAGCGACGGGAACAGCAACAGCCATACCTGCAGGCGGAACAGGACCATATACCTATTCATGGAACACGGTACCTGTACAGACAACTATAACAGCCACCGGACTCATTGCAGGAACATATACTGTGACGGTCACCGACGCCAACCTCTGTACTGCAACAGCCAATGCAGTGGTAACACAACCTGCAGCAGCACTGACAGTGACCACGAGCCACGTCAATGTAGCATGTTTCGGAGGAGCGACGGGAACGGCAACAGCAATACCGGCAGGCGGGACAGGACCATATACCTATTCATGGAACACGGTACCTGTACAGACAACTATAACAGCCACCGGACTCATTGCAGGAACATATACTGTGACGGTCACCGATGCTAACCTCTGTACTGCAACAGCCAATGCAGTGGTAACACAACCTGCAGCAGCACTGACAGTGACCACGAGCCACGTCAATGTAGCATGTTTCGGAGGAGCGACGGGAACAGCAACAGCCATACCTGCAGGCGGAACAGGACCATATACCTATTCATGGAATACGATACCGGTACAAACAACGATAACAGCCACCGGACTTATTGCAGGAACATATACTGTAACAGTCACCGATGCTAATCTTTGTACAGCGACAGCCAATGCAGTGGTAACACAACCTGCAGCAGCACTGACAGTGACCACGAGCCACATCAATGTAGCATGTTTCGGAGGAGCAACGGGAACAGCGACAGCAATACCGGCAGGCGGGACAGGACCATATACCTATTCATGGAATACGATACCGGTACAAACAACGATAACAGCCACCGGACTTATTGCAGGAACATATACTGTAACAGTCACCGATGCTAATCTTTGTACAGCGACAGCCAATGCAGTGGTAACACAGCCTGCGGCAGCACTGACAGTGACCACGAGCCATGTCAATGTAGCATGTTTCGGAGGAGCGACGGGAACAGCAACAGCCATACCTGCAGGCGGGACAGGACCATATACCTATTCATGGAATACGGTACCTGTACAGACAACAATTACAGCAACCGGACTCATTGCAGGAACATATACTGTAACAGTCACCGACGCCAACCTCTGTACTGCAACAGCCAATGCAGTGGTAACACAGCCTGCGGCAGCACTGACAGTGACCACGAGCCACGTCAATGTAGCATGTTTCGGAGGAGCCACGGGAACAGCGACAGCAATACCTGCAGGCGGGACAGGACCATATACCTATTCATGGAATACGATACCGGTACAAACAACGATAACAGCCACCGGACTCATTGCAGGAACATATACTGTAACAGTCACCGATGCTAATCTTTGTACAGCAACAGCCAATGCTACAATTACAGAACCGGCATTGCTTACGGCATCGGCATCGGTAACCACAGCCATCGCATGTAACGGCGGCACAGCTACTGTAACCATAACAGCAGCAGGCGGTACAGCACCATTATCATATACCTTTGATGGGGTGACCAACGGCACAGGCATCTTTGCAGCAATACCAGCAGGAGCGGCCTATGCATGGAGTGTCACGGATGCAGGCAGCTGCGGACCGGTAACGGGAACACTTGATGTGACAGAACCGGCATTGCTTACAGCATCGGCATCGGTAACCACAGCCATCGCATGTAACGGCGGCACAGCTACTGTAACCATAACAGCGGCAGGCGGCACGGCACCATTATCATACACCTTCGATGGGGTGACCAACGGCACAGGCATCTTTGCAGCAATACCAGCAGGAGCGGCCTATGCATGGAGTGTCACGGATGCAGGCAGCTGCGGACCGGTAACAGGAACACTTGATGTGACAGAACCGGCATTGCTTACGGCATCAGCCTCGGTAACCACAGCCATCGCATGTAACGGAGGCACAGCTACTGTAACCATAACCGCAGCAGGCGGCACGGCACCATTATCATATACCTTCGATGGAGTGACCAACGGCACGGGCATCTTTGCAGCAATACCAGCAGGAGCGGCCTATGCATGGAGTGTCACGGATGCAGGCAGCTGCGGACCGGTAACGGGAACACTTGATGTGACAGAACCAGCATTGCTTACAGCATCGGCATCGGTAACCACAGCCATCGCATGTAACGGCGGCACAGCTACTGTAACCATAACAGCAGCAGGCGGCACGGCACCATTATCATATACCTTCGATGGAGTGACCAACGGCACGGGCATCTTTGCAGCAATACCAGCTGGAGCAGCCTATACATGGAGTGTCACGGATGCAGGCAGCTGCGGACCGGTAACAGGAACACTTGATGTAACAGAACCGGCATTTCTTACGGCATCAGCCTCGGTAACCACAGCCATCGCATGTAACGGCGGCACAGCTACTGTAACCATAACAGCAGCAGGCGGCACGGCACCATTATCATATACCTTTGATGGAGTGACCAATGGCACAGGCATCTTTGCAGCAATACCGGCAGGAGCGGCCTATGCATGGAGTGTCACGGATGCAGGCAGCTGCGGACCGGTAACAGGAACACTTGATGTGACAGAACCGGCATTGCTTACGGCATCAGCCTCGGTAACCACAGCCATTGCATGTAACGGCAGCACAGCTACTGTAACCATAACAGCAGCAGGCGGCACGGCACCATTATCATATACCTTTGATGGAGTGACCAATGGCACAGGCATCTTTTCAGCAATACCGGCAGGAGCGGCCTATGCATGGAGTGTCACGGATGCAGGCAGCTGCGGACCGGTAACGGGAACACTTGATGTAACAGAACCGGCATTTCTTACGGCATCAGCCTCGGTAACCACAGCCATCGCATGTAACGGCGGCACAGCTACTGTAACCATAACAGCAGCAGGCGGCACGGCACCATTATCATATACCTTTGATGGGGTGACCAACGGCACAGGCATCTTTGCAGCAATACCAGCAGGAGCGGCCTATGCATGGAGTGTCACGGATGCAGGCAGCTGCGGACCGGTAACAGGAACACTTGATGTGACAGAACCGGCATTGCTTACGGCATCGGCCTCGGTAACCACAGCCATTGCATGTAACGGCGGCACAGCTACTGTAACCATAACAGCAGCAGGCGGTACAGCACCATTATCATATACCTTTGATGGGGTGACCAATGGCACAGGCATCTTTTCAGCAATACCAGCAGGAGCGGCCTATGCATGGAGTGTCACGGATGCAGGCAGCTGCGGACCGGTAACGGGAGCACTTGATGTAACAGAACCGGCATTGCTTACAGCATCGGCATCGGTAACCACAGCCATTGCATGTAACGGCGGCACAGCTACTGTAACCATAACAGCAGCAGGCGGTACAGCACCATTATCATATACCTTTGATGGGGTGACCAACGGCACAGGCATCTTTGCAGCAATACCAGCAGGAGCGGCCTATGCATGGAGTGTCACGGATGCAGGCAGCTGCGGACCGGTAACGGGAGCACTTGATGTAACAGAACCGGCATTGCTTACAGCATCGGCATCGGTAACCACAGCCATCGCATGTAACGGAGGCACAGCTACTGTAACCATAACAGCAGCAGGCGGCACGGCACCATTATCATACACCTTCGATGGAGTGACCAACGGCACAGGCATCTTTGCAGCAATACCAGCAGGAGCGGCCTATGCATGGAGTGTCACGGATGCAGGCAGCTGCGGACCGGTAACAGGAACACTTGATGTAACAGAACCGGCATTGCTTACGGCATCAGCCTCGGTAACCACAGCCATCGCATGTAACGGCGGCACAGCTACTGTAACCATAACAGCAGCAGGCGGCACGGCACCATTATCATATACCTTCGATGGAGTGACCAATGGCACAGGCATCTTTGCAGCAATACCGGCAGGAGCGGCCTATGCATGGAGTGTCACGGATGCAGGCAGCTGCGGACCGGTAACAGGAACACTTGATGTGACAGAACCTCCTGCATTATCAGGGGTAATCACATCGCAAACTGATGTCACTGCACCAGGCGGTAATGATGGAAGTGTTACAGTCTCCGGATTGGGCGGGACAGCTCCTTATCTTTATAAATTAGGAGCTGGGGCCTACCAGAACTCTGGTACTTTCGGAACCCTTTCTGCCGGATCATATATTGTAACGGTTCAGGATAACAATCTTTGCACCTTTGATGTTAACGTCACAATTACTCAACCTTCATTTACTCTATCAGGAAGTATTTCCTCGCAGACTAATGTTGCATGTTTTGGTACTTCAACTGGAAGTGTGACAGTAGCAGGTTCAGGCGGATTAGCGCCTTATGAATTCAGTCTGGATGGAGGAACTTATCAGGCATCGGGTACGTTTGGTTCGCTGGCCGCCGGAGTTTATACCGTTACAATCAGAGATGCTGTCATGAATACATTTAATGTAACTGTGACAATTACTCAACCTGCCACAGCGCTCAGCGGTTTGAGAACATCTCAAACTGATCTGCTATGTTTTGGCAGCAGTACAGGAAGTGTAACCGTTGCCGGGTCTGGAGGGACGTTGCCATATCAATATAAGCTCGGAACAGGCTCGTATCAGGTATCAGGGACCTTTGCAAATCTTGCTGCCGGATCATATGTTGTAACTGTGCAGGATGCAAATCTTTGTACATTTGATGTTGCAGTGACCATAACACAGCCTCTTGCAGCTCTTGAAGGAAGCATTTTAGCACAGACCAATGCTGCTTGTAACGCTTCAGCTAATGGTTCAGTAGCTATTGCAGGTTCCGGAGGAATTGCTCCGTATAACTATAGTCTGAATGGAGGAGCATTCCAGTCTTCCGGCTTATTTAATGGTTTGGCTGCAGGCACATACATCGTTTCTGTTCAAGATGCGAACCTCTGTATTTCCAATGTTAATGTAACCATTACCGAACCTGAAGCGCTATCAATAGCAAGTACAAAGGTAGATGCATCCTGTCCTGGAGTTGCTGACGCATCAATTACACTGGCTGTAACAGGCGGTACGCAACCTTATAGTGTAATCTGGTCAGACGGAGTTATTACCATGAACCGTCAGGACATAGCAAATGGAACCTACAGTGTCGTTGTTACTGACAAGAACGGGTGTGGAACATCGCTGGACGTAGAAATCTCTACTGTCGGATCTGAAATGTGTCTTGAGATTCCGGATATCATTACTCCAAATGGAGATGGATTTAATGATACATGGAAGATAAAGAATATAGACCTGTTCCCCGATGCTGAAGTATACATATTCACAAGATGGGGAAAACTGGTATTCCAGAGCAAGAACCTTTCTGCTAATCCGTGGGATGGTAGATTTAAAGGGGAGCTTCTTCCAACAGATTCATATCATTATATTCTTCACCTGAATGATGGATCCAAACCGAGGACTGGTGTGATAAGTATAATCAGATAATTATTGCCAAATTATGAATAATAAGTATATGAGGTATTTTAGAAGTTTATTGTCAGCGATCATTCTCTGCTTTTCTTTCGGAGCGGTGATGGCACAGCCCGGAGTGATTTACAGTCAGTACATAATGAATGGATTTCTTATTAATCCTTCATTTGCCGGTCGTGATGGTTATACTACTGTTAATCTGACTGTCAGGGAGCAATGGGTAGGAATGAGTGGTGCACCCAGTACATATGCTGTAAGTTTTCAGACTCGTATCCTTAAAAATAGTTTTATTTCTAAATCTACAGCTGTTCGAAGAAAGATCATTAAGCCGACCAAGGGAGGTAAAGTCGGACTAGGCGGCTATGTCTTTAACGATAACAATGGAATTTTCCATCGCACAGGTTTTCAGTTGGCCTATGCATATCATATTTCAATGGGAAGAACAGGAGGAATTCCAAACGATCTCTCATTCGGACTGGCAATGACTGCATATCAGTACGCATTCAGTACTACAGGTTTGATTTATGATCAGGCAGATCCATTGATTAATTCATATGACAGGTCTGTTTTTATTCCTGATTTCAATTTCGGGGCAAGTTTCACTACTTCAAAGTATTATGTAGGATTTGCTATGTCTAACCTTTTGCGGGGATCCCTGCTCATTGCCGACACATCCAAAGTAGGGAGAAACGAGTTGGGCAATTTTTACTTGACCGGCGGGGTTAAATTTCCTTTATCACCCGACTGGATTCTTGAGCCATCAGCATTTATCAGAGCTTCCGATATGTTTTTTAAAACTGTACAGATGGACCTGACTGCCAGAGTCTACTATAAAGAGGATTATTGGGCCGGTTTATCTTACCGGACAGGCGATGCAGTTATTGCATTAATGGGTTTAAAGTATGACAGATTCTATGTTGCTTACGCATTTGATTTTGCCTTAACCGATATCAGGAGGCAGAGTTTTGGTACTCATGAACTCTCCTTTGCTGTGAAATTTGGTGAAAGCGCAAGAAGATACCGTTGGATAAACGCATATTAAGATAATGTGTATCAATGAGGAGGCTGATCAGATTCAGCCTCCTTTTTTTTTGGCGCATTAATAAATTGGCCCCGGAATGAATTATTTTAACCGGCACTGAGCATAGGTTTATCATTTAAAATACCAGCATTCATTTATTCATAAGCATTATGTCAAAGGGTAGCTTAACGGCCGGATTGTCTGTCTTATTATTTTTTTTTCTGAATCCAAACCGTGCCTGTTCACAGGCAAAACCTATCCAGCCTTACAGGCTCATGTTCTATAATGTAGAAAATATGTTTGATACATTTGATGATTCACTTACGGATGACAATGATTTTCTTCCTGGCGGGCTGATGAGATGGAATTCAGGAAGGTATTATAAAAAGGTAAATTCAGTTTATAAAGCTATTATGGCTGCCGGTGAATGGGAACCTCCGCCAATTGTTGCATTATGTGAAGTAGAAAACAGGAAAGTGCTGGAAGATCTTATTTATAAAACCAATCTGTTGAAATTTAGTTATAGCATTATACATGAAGATTCACCCGACAGAAGAGGTATAGATGTTTGTTTAATATTCAGAAAAAGTAAAGCAAAAGTACTTTATTACAGATATCTGATCCCTTCAGGGATTGAGCGTAAATATTTTAACTCGAGAAGTGTTTTGTATTTAAAGCTATCACTAGCAGAGGATACTATTCACATGTTTGTAAATCACTGGCCATCAAGGAGGGGAGGAGTATTAGCGGGAGAGACTGGCAGGATCGATATCGCATCAATGGTCAAAGCCAAGGCCGATTCTATTAATGAAAGGTCCAGCCAGGGGGCAAAAATTATCATAATCGGTGATTTTAACTCGGCACCTGATGATCAGGCGATTCGCGTACTGGACAATAATGAAGGAACAGGCAAATTTCTGATCAATCTCTCTGACATGCACGGTGAGAAAAGTCTGGGAACTTACCGCTATCTTGGAACATGGGAGATGATAGATCAGGTGATTGTTTCCAGAGAGCTTTTATGCGGGAAGACCGGAGTTTTTACACAACCAGATATGCTAACAATTTTTAAGCCACAATTTCTTTTAAAGAAAGACCCCAAATATCCCGGATATAGTCCTTATTCTACATATCGCGGCTATAAATATCAGGGCGGATTCAGTGATCACCTGCCAGTATTACTTGACCTTACAGTCAGGTAATATTATCCTGTGGCGTCAACCCTAGCTCCACTCCTTTTTCAAGCATAAGCTTTCTGGCTGCATTATATTCATTGGGAATTATACCGTCAAGTATAGCCTCCCTGATAGCATTTTTTATCAAGCCAACCTTTTTCCCGGGCCTGATTCCAAAAGTCATTATTATTTCACTTCCGTCGACAGGCGGTTGAAAATTCCTGACCGCGTCTTTCTCTTCAATCTCCTTAAGCTTATTCCTTACAAGTTTGAAATTTTCAAGGTGTTTTGTTTTTTTTGCTTCATTCTTTGATGTTATGTCAGCTTCACATAATATCATGAGATCATCAATATCATCACCGGCTTCAAAAAGCAATCTCCTGATTGCCGAATCTGTAACCAGATCCTGTGACAATGCTATTGGTCTGAGATGAAGGTCAACTATCTTCTGAACATATTTCATCTTCTCATTCAATGGAAGCTTTAGCTTTCTGAATATATCAGGCACCATTTTGGACCCTATGAATTCATGGCCATGAAACGACCAGCCTGTATCGGGCAGATATTTCTTTGTTACTGGTTTGGCAATGTCGTGAAGCAGGGCAGCCCATCGAAGCCATAGATTATCAGTATTTTTGCTGATATTATCCAAAACTTTTATTGAATGATGAAAATTATCTTTATGTGCTTTTCCCTCTTTTGTTTCCACACCTTTCAGATTATCCAACTCGGGGAATATTATCCTGAGCAGTCCTGCCTTTTCAAGTAATACAAATCCTTTGGAAGGATGAGAACACATAATGATTTTATTAAGTTCACTCACAATCCTTTCAGGCGATACTATCTTTATTCTCTCGGCATTTTCTTTTATCGAGCTGAATGTTTTCTCTTCAATTGCAAAATTGAGCTGGCATGCAAACCTGATTGCCCTCATCATCCTTAAGGGATCATCTGAAAAAGTCTTATCCGGTTCCAGAGGCGTTCTGATAATTTTATTTTTCAGATCATCAATGCCCCCAAACGGGTCTAAAAGCTCGCCAAATGTCTCTTTGTTTAGACTTATTGCAAGGGCATTTATAGTGAAATCTCTTCTTTTCTGATCATCCTCAAGGCTACCGTTCTCAACGACAGGTTTCCTGGAATTCCTGTCATATGACTCCTTTCTGGCACCAACAAATTCGATTTCATATTCGTTATTCCGGAACATTGCAGTTCCAAAATTCTTGAAGATATTCACTTTAATGCCCGGACGGATATTTTTGGCAACCTTCCCGGCAATATCTATTCCGCTTCCGAGAACCACGATATCGATATCCTTTCCGGGGTGATCCCTTTTCAGGAGACAATCTCTGACCCAGCCTCCTATAACATACGCCTGTACGTGCTCTGTAGTAACAACTGATGAAAGTATCCCGAAAATTTTGTCATTAAGACATATATTCATATATAGATATGACAATTTATTAATTATTCATGACAAAGTTACAATTATTACTCATATATTGGCTAATATTGATATGTTCTGTTAATTGGCATGAAGGTTGACCTGTAAGTAAACAAACGTTAATTATCTCTGTTTATTAAAAAAAATGAATATGATAGAGCATCTTACCAAAGAGACATTTTTGAATAAAGTATTCAATTATGAAAAAAATAAAGAATGGAAATTTGAAGGTGAGAAACCTTGTATAATAGATTTTTATGCTGATTGGTGCGGACCATGTAAGGTTGTGGCTCCGGTTCTGGAAGAACTGGCAAAAGACTTCGATGGGAAGCTCAATGTTTTTAAGGTAGACACTGAGGAGGAACAGGAGCTTGCATCGGTTTTCGGAATACGAAGCATTCCTTCATTTTTATTTGTCCCAGCTGCCGGCCAACCACAGATGGCAATGGGAGCACTTCCTAAAGAAACCTTTGTTAAAGCATTCAAGGATGTACTTGGTGTTGAAAAATAATATGTTCGTCAAATTTTGTTAAGGATTTATTAAAAAAATAGTATAATCTGAAACATTTTATGTCTCATAAACGTTTAACAATTCAGAAGCTAGTAAATTAGGTTATAAGGGTTTTTTTCATGGATTTAGGTTTAGGGTAGTAAAGTTGTAAATCAGGACTCCGGTCCTGATTTACTTTTATACCAGATCTTTAAATATGCTGTTTATCTCTTCCTCAGTTGACCTTAATTTTTTCTGGCATTCCCTGATAAGCTCTGAGGCACGTTTAACTTCAACTGACAATTTATCAATATCCAGCTCGCCGCTTTCGATATTATGCAGAATATTCTCTATTTCAGCTACTGCATTATTGAATGAAAATTCCTTTTTCGCCATTTCGTCTCATTTTTACTTATTAACACAAAGATACATAAAGGTCAGGATGATGCTACACTCAGAGGATCTCATCTCTTTCCGTTTTTAACTCTTCCCTTTTTGCAGCTTTTTATCCGTTACGCTGCTGCTTACAATTCCGTCAGTGAGATGAGTATCTATTATATCATTCATTTTCAGCTGATCGATTTTCCTGATAATCCTTCCGTTCATTGATGTAATTGAAAAGCCCCTCATAAGCACTCTTTCAGGATCAAGAAGTTGCAATGTACTTTCAAGTCCTTTTATCCTTACATTTTCTGCACTTAAAAGATTGACCGAACCATTGATAAGCCGCTGAGAATTACGGCTTATAATAGCATCCTTTCCGGTTGCGTATGATCTTACTCCGGCATTTAGTCTCGATACCTGATTCGCTGGTTTAAGTCCTGCCCTGATAATTAATTCCTTTCCAATATTTATCAGGTCTATTATTTCGGATGAGAGCTTCTGTTTTAATTCCGAGATCATTATCCTTGCGAGCGGTAATAGCTTAATTCCTGAAGTCTCAATCCTGTTTTTGTTTTTTTCCAGAATAACCCTTGATGCATTAATAATCTCAGAACTCATCTCAATTATATGATTCTCTGAATAAGAAACCGCATCAATCAGTAAATCAGCAACAGCAGTGGGTGTTTTTAGCGACCTGTTAGCAACCATATCTGTAACCGATATATCTTTTTCGTGCCCGATACCTGTTACGACCGGAAGAGGAAACTGTGTTATGTGATATGCAATATTATAGTTGTCAAACCAGCTTAGATCTGTTTGAGATCCACCCCCTCTTATGATCACCACAACATCAAAAAGGTGAGAGAAAGAGGCAATTTTGTCGAGAGCACTTATTACATCATGTTCGGTCTCGGCACCCTGCATTGAAGTTTCAATCAAAGCTGTATAAAACGAATAGCCATAACTATTCGTTCTAAGGTGATTCAGGAAATCGGAATAACCTGCAGCATTTTTTGAAGAAATAACAGCAATTCTCTGAGGCACAGCCGGGAACGGAAGGTCCTTATTCATCGAAAATACTCCTTCCTCCTCAAGTCTCTTTATCACCATCTGACGCTTCATCGCCATTTCACCAACTGTGAATGCCGGATCTATATCTGAAATAATAAGGCTAAGTCCATAAAGTTCATGGTATTCTACTTTGGTCTTTACAAGAATTTTCAGTCCCTCCCTCAGAGTCTCGCCGGTGATATTTTCAAAAAATGCCTTTAAGAACCGGTACCGTTTGCTCCATATTATAGCTTTTATCCGAGATCTTACATTTTTCTCGTCGGGATGTTTTTCTATCAGCTCAAGGTAACAATGACCTGAATTATTCTCCTTAAGCTCAGAAATTTCAGCCATTACCCAGTACACGTCAGGTAAGGCCAGATATAAGGAATCCCTTATGATAAGCTGTAATTCTGTCAGGGAAAGTTTTTCAGTCATCATAAGTTATTAAGTTTTATAATCTTCCTGGTATATGTTGAATTGCCGTTTACCACCCTCAGAAAATAAATTCCCTGGGTCTTGTGCTGTAATTCTGAGATTGTTATTGTCCGGCTCACATTGTCCGTGAAATCTCTTCTGAACAATAATTTGCCGGTCAAGCTGATCAGTTCGATGGTAACAGTTCCGGGGGGATCCTGGAAAATTATCTCAAAATCACCGGATGTGGGATTCGGACTTGCTATGATTCCTGTCTCAGGTATTTTAATATGAAGCTTCTGAATCTTATTCAGTGCGTTTACAATATCGGGGATTCCAAATCCATAGAGAGAATCGGGCGCAGCAGATCTGTCGGCACTTGAATGGAAGGCTCCGATAAGGTCCTTGTTCAGCGAGAGAGGGGCCGCCTGAAGCAGGCATGCTGCTATTCCGCTCAGCAAAGGACATGAAAATGAAGTGCCGCTTGAAAGGCCGGTAGTGTTGTCTGATACCTGTACAGTAACAGCAACTCCCATGGCAACATTATCGGGTTTTATCCTTCCATCGGCTGAGGGACCGGCTGAAGAGAAATCTGAAATAATTTCATCGGCATCAACAGCACCTACAGCCAGTACACTGTCACCATCCGATGGAAATATGATCTTTCCCCACACGGTATTCCTTTCATTCCCTGCACTGTTTACAACAAAAATTCCTTTTGAAGCTGCCATATCAGCAATCCTGGTTACGAATGCTGTTTTACCGTCGAGATCGGATTGTTTGTAATTTAGCGCCGGGTCATCAAAGTTGAAATAGCCCAGAGATGACGATATAATATCTGCACCTGAGCTATCGGCAAATTCCGCGCCTGCTGCCCAGAAATCTTCTTCGCAGGGAAATTCAGACTGCACATCTTCAGTTTTTAGAAGCAGGTAATCGGCTCCTGGTGCTGTGCCTTCTATCTGATCGGGAATATCGCCTGCCAGGACAGATAGAACAGCTGTGCCATGGGCACTTGCATTATAGACTGATTTATTGTTATTTACAAAATCGTATGTTGCCATAATTCCATTTCTCGACCTGAGGTTAACCAGAGAGGAGATATTATCAACATTTATGAAGCCTCCGTCAAGTATCGCAATGAGAATGCCCTTGCCATCGTAACCTGATTCATGCAAAAGCTGACCATTAATCATTGTCAGGGGTCGGTCATATGGGATGGGCCCTGCCTGATTTATATGGAAATCAAGTTTGTCATTATGCCCTGTCTTCTTTCCTGGCGTCTTTACAATCTTTACACTTGCCACAAATGGGAGTGTAAGAAGCCTGCTGACATCAAATTCAGTCAGCGACTTGCAGAGGGCACTATTCATCCATTTTGAAGTACTGTGAAGCTTCAGTCCTAAAAGTGAAATCTGATTCAGATAATTTCTGCTTACAGGAACATCATAAATATCGGGAGCCTGTATTCCGGCTTTTTGGCGGCGTGCTATCGCACGAGCCGAAAGCAGGTCAGCTGCTCTGTAATTATGCATATTATTTTCACCTTTATCTCTTAGATAGACCCTGTAATAAAACGGATAGGCCGGTTCTTGTCCATGCAAAAAGCAAGTACCGGAGAGTGACAACAGAGTCAAAATTATTCTGACCCTGTTGCCGGCCAAAAGAATTAAGACCTTCATCATTTTATGACTCCCGTTTTCTCGGGATCGGCAATTTTACCTTTGTTATTTTCGAGAGAGTCTAAAAAATCTGATTCCTCAATATCAATCCGGCGGTCTTTTGTGACTCCTGAAACATATTCCAATGTGTACTTTACCGAGCCGTCTTCATTGTAGATCACCCAGGGTCCATCTCTGCCATCGTTCTTGTACTGCCCTGAATATTCCAATCCGCCATTCTCATACCAAATTTCAAACTTCCCATTGACTTTTCCGTTAAGATAATTGGATTTCAAATGAAGGGTGCCGTTAGGATAATATTGTGTCCATTCTCCCTGCCGGATATCATTAACGTAACTAACTTTTTCAGCTATGGCACTGTCAGGAAAAAATTTGACAGACAGGCCGTTTCTGAGGTTTTTTGAGTAGTATTCCTCAGAGATAAGGTAACCCTTGCCAGGTGAAGAGAAGAATTGCCATTTACCTTCTTTCATCTGATCAACATAGGTTCCCCTGGATGAGATATTCCCGTCAGGATAATAAAAAGTAGCGGCAGCTTTTCTGCCATCCTCACTGTATATAAGAACGGACTTTAATGATTGATTCTCAAAATATCGTTTAAACTCACCGGTTGGATGGTTGTCCTTAAAATAACCGTCGTACATAGTGACATCATTTGGATACTTTTTTATCCAGTGTCCCTGTTTTCGTCCCTGCAGATCGGTTCTGTTCAGAGCAGGCACAGTCTGGCTGGCAGCACAAACTGAAATGGCTAAAAGAGTAGTTGTTATGATAATTTTAAAATTCATCTCCTGGTTACGGATTATTTCATGTAAAATTACTAAAAATCAATTGGGATTTATAAATATGAGTTAATAAGAAGTCAGATGGCTTTTAGTATTCCATCCTCCAGCAATTCCGTTCGCTTGATGGGATTGTCAGCAGGCGCTCCCGGTTAGAAATCCATTAAACACACCCCTCAAAATACAGTATTAAAGACCTTAAGAAAAGCTCAAATAAAAAAGCCGTCTCATTTATTATTATGAGACGGCTTTTTTTAAAATCCAATTATAAATTATTTTACTTCTTCAAAATCAACATCAGTTACCTCTTCATTTCCGGGTTTGGTGCCGCCATCACCGGTAGGCTGTCCTGGATCAGCCTGGGGCTGTCCCGGATTCTGAGCAGTTTTATACATCTCTTCAGAAGCCACCTGCCATACCGAGTTGAGTTCAGCAAGTGCTTTATCAATTGCATCAACATCCTGTGATTTGTGTGCTTCTTTAAGCTTTGCCAGAGCACTTTCTATAGCCGGTTTTTTATCGGCCGGAAGTTTATCACCAAATTCCCTAAGCTGTTTTTCGGTTGTAAAGATCATGCTGTCGGCTGTGTTGATCTTATCAATCTTTTGTTTGGCTTTGTTGTCGGCTTCAGCATTAGCTTTTGCTTCTTCTCTCATCCTTCTTATTTCGTCATCATTCAAGCCCGAAGAGGCTTCAATCCTGATCCTTTGTTCCTTGCCGGTCCCTCTGTCTTTTGCTGCAACGTGTAAAATACCGTTAGCATCTATGTCAAAACTGACTTCTATCTGAGGAACTCCTCTTGGTGCAGGTGGCAATCCATCAAGATGGAAACGTCCGATAGTTTTATTTCCGGCTGCCATGGGCCTTTCGCCCTGAAGGACATGAATCTCAACTGAAGGCTGACTGTCAGCTGCTGTCGTGAATACTTCAGTTTTCTTTGTTGGAATAGTTGTATTTGATTCTATAAGTTTAGTCATTACCCCGCCCATTGTCTCAATACCAAGCGACAGAGGAGTCACATCAAGCAAAAGAACATCTTTTACTTCTCCTGTAAGTACACCCCCCTGAATTGCTGCGCCTACAGCAACAACTTCATCAGGATTGACGCCTTTTGAAGGTACGCGACCGAAGAACTTTTCAACAAGCTGCTGAATTGCAGGTATACGTGTTGAGCCTCCGACCAAAAGGACCTCATCAATATCTGATACCGATAAGCCTGAATCTTTGAGGGCAATTTTACATGGCTCTATGCAAGACTGAATGAGTTTGTCGCATATTTTTTCAAAATTTGCTCGCGTCAGAGTTTTAACCAGGTGCTTTGGTATCCCGTCTACAGGCATTATATATGGGAGATTTATCTCAGTGGATGTTGAGCTTGAGAGTTCAATCTTGGCTTTTTCAGCGGCTTCTTTCAGACGCTGTAATGCCATCGGATCTTTTCTCAGATCGACCCCTTCTTCCTTCAGAAATTCATCCGCCATCCAGTCAATAATCAGATGGTCAAAATCGTCCCCGCCAAGATGTGTATCTCCGTTAGTTGATTTAACTTCGAAGACGCCGTCTCCCAGTTCCAGGATTGAGATATCGAAAGTACCGCCTCCGAGATCGAAAACCGCAATTTTAAGATCCTGTGATTTCTTGTCAAGGCCATATGCCAGCGATGCGGCAGTAGGCTCATTGATGATCCTCTTGACAGTTCAATCCTGCAATTTCACCGGCTTCTTTGGTTGCCTGTCTTTGTGAATCGCTGAAATAAGCGGGTACTGTAATTACTGCCTCGGTAACTTCCTGTCCCAGATAATCTTCCGCGGTTTTTTTCATTTTCTGAAGGATCATTGCAGAAATTTCCTGGGGAGAATACATCCGGTCATCAATCTTCACTCTTGGAGTATTATTGTCGCCTTTTACTACCGTATATGATACTCTTTTAATTTCTTTTGTTACCTTATCGTATGTCTCGCCCATAAATCTCTTGATCGAGAAAACAGTTTTCTTTGAATTGGTAATAGCCTGCCGTTTGGCCGGATCACCGACTTTGCGTTCTCCGTTTTCAACGAATGCGACTATTGAAGGGGTGGTTCTTTTACCCTCGCTGTTGGGGATTACAACAGGTTCATTACCTTCCATTACTGCAACGCAAGAATTTGTTGTTCCCAGATCAATTCCAATTATTTTTCCCATTTTATATTAGTTTAAAAATTTCATTCTTTACCTCAAACGGTGCAATGGTACACCAGTGCATCCTCATTTGCCTAAAAATCTTACAATGATTGATGATCAATGATTATGCCATTAAAATTTTCAACTGTTTTTCTGACAAAACGACAGAATATCTGATTGAGCCTGCCAAATTTAAAGATGCAGCTATGAACATCCGATTCAAATAAGTAACTTTGCAGCTGTATTAACACTTTTACAACTATGCCGATACATGATACAGTAAAAAGAGTTACAACTCATGTTTTGAATGAGATGAAGTTGAAAGGCGAGAAAATTGCAATGCTGACAGCTTATGACTATTCTATCGCGAAAATACTTGATGAGGCTGAGATCGATGTGATACTTGTTGGTGATTCTGCTTCGAATGTGATGGCAGGTTTCGATACTACACTGCCAATTACGCTGGATAATATGATATATCATGCGGCTTCGGTTGTGAGAGCAGTTAAGCGTGCGCTGGTTGTTGTAGATCTTGCCTTTTGGCACATATCAGGGCAATTCGAAAGAAGCTTTGGCCTCTTCTATAAGAATTATGAAGGAAACAGGTGCGCATGCCGTTAAACTGGAAGGCGGACAGCAGGTGGTTGAATCGATTGAGCGTATACTGTCAGCAGGTATCCCTGTGATGGGCCATCTGGGCCTTACACCTCAGGCTATCCATAAGTTCGGTACTTATGTTGTCCGGGCAAAAGAGGAAGAAGAAGCACGCCGCCTTATGGAAGATGCCAGACTGCTGGAACAGACTGGCTGTTTCGCAATTGTACTTGAAAAAATTCCTGCCAGGCTTGCAGAGGAAGTGACAAACAACCTCAAGATACCGGTTATTGGAATAGGCGCCGGAGGGAAAACCGACGGACAGGTATTGGTCCTTCATGATATGCTTGGAATTACGCAGGAATTCTCACCGCGTTTTCTCAGGAGATATCATAATCTTTACTCAGAGATAAAAGGTGCCGTACAGGCATACATTAAAGATGTAAGATCACAGGACTTCCCAAATGAAAAGGAGCAGTATTAACAAAAATTCTGATGGCTGAAATTCTATACGAAGATAATCATTTAATCGCTGTTTATAAAAGATCCTCCGACCTGTCTCAGGGAGACAAAACCGGGGATGCACCCCTGGATATTGAAATTAAAAAATATCTTGCGGAAAAGTACAAAAAAACCGGTGAGGTTTTTCTGGGAGTTGTTCACAGGCTTGATCGCCCAGTGAGCGGGGTTATGCTTTACGCAAGAACATCGAAGGCTCTCGCCCGCTTAAATGAGATGTTCAGGACAAGGCAGGTTAAAAAGATTTACCTGGCGATAGTAAAAGAACGGCCACCGGAAGATGAAGCCACAATTACTCATTTTCTTAAGAAGAATGAAGCCCAAAACAAAACTTATGTATATGATAATGAGGTAAATGGCTCAAAAGAAGCCAGTCTGACCTACAAGCTGAAAGGCAGATCGGAACGATTTTATCTCCTTGAAATTGAACTGCATTCAGGCAGGCACCATCAGATAAGGGCTCAACTCGCAAAAATAGGTTGCCCTGTAAAAGGTGATCTGAAATATGGTTTTTCGCGATCGAATGAAGACGGCAGCATAAGTCTCTTTGCACGCAGGCTTGATTTTATACATCCGGTTAAAAAGGAGCCGGTTTCAATCATTGCACATTTTCCCGAAGGTGATATCTGGTCGGTTTTTATCAATTCCATTGCATAAAAAATAAGCCGGAATAACCGGCTCATCTTTATGTGTTGAATAAACCAATATTATTGATTTATTATTTTCCATTTACTTTTTTTGATTCTGCTTTCACTTTTTCCTTATTCGGAGAGGATTCACTTTTTATACCCATTTTAGCTTCAATTTCCTTCACAAGCTCTTTTGCCCTTGCTTCGTCGTTACCTTGTACAGTTACAACAATACCATCTTTCGCAATCACATATTTTGTGGTGGTTGTTGATTCCTTATCATTGCCTGAATCATTTACAGATATCGAATTTTCGATTTCACGATCGGGAGCTTCCTCCTTATCAATTGAATAGATCTCTACATTGTTTCCGTCTCCTTTTGACTTCCGTGTGATAACTTTATATTTTCTCATGCCATGCCCTTCATGACTCTCGGAACTTGTATAATTATAAGTGCCGGCATTACTACTGTCGTTGACTTCTGACGAATCAGAACTTATAACAGTTACCTCTTTATTTTCATTACCTTCATTATTCCCGTTCGATGAATAAGTCACTGTAAAATTATCTTTCCCCTTATGATTGCCTAAGCCTGATTCCGATCCCTGGCGATTGATATAGACTACCGAACCATCCTTTAGCAGAATTGAGTCATTTTGTGAACTGTTATTCAATAATGTGTCAACAACAATCCTTGTTGCTGATCCGTCGTCCACTATAATTTTTATCTTCTTTTCATTTTTTTTCTCCTGTCCGTTAGTATGTGAAACGGGGATGAAGAGTATAAAAATTGCGGCGCAAATAATTTTAAAAGCTCTTTTCATAATTGGATTATTAGTTTTTAATATTTCAAAATTACTCTTATCCAGCTACTTCACAGTTAATTTTCAGTTAATAAGAGTTAATGAAAAGTTAAATACTTCTTTATTAACGACTTTATGATTTACTTTTGTAGCATGAACAGAAAGAAATTCACCGGTCTGATTTTCATGATGGTATTGTCCATTATTGGTATCATCTGGGTTCAGACTGTGTGGATAAAGAATGCAATTGAAATACAGAATGACGGCTTCAATAACAGGGTTAGCCTGAGTCTTATAAATGCAGCCAATGCAATTGAATCTTCCCGGAAGATGAACTTTTTTAATAATTTCATGCCGGCTGATCCGGTTACTATCAATGATTCATCAGGTGATGTGACTGGATACCTGAGCATAGGAGACCTATTCTTCAGATCCCGGATAATAAATTGAGCGTAAGTATTACCCATCAATCGCTTTCCGGAGGTCCTGATACCGGAAAAATCACCACAGTAAACAAATCATACACAATTACAAAGGATAATAAACTATTATCCGATTCTGTTACTTATGTTGTTTCTGCTCCCGATAAGTCGGGCAACATGAATATACTCAAAAACGGAGATAAGGTGAATACGAATTCAAGGGCTGTCTATATAAAACAAAAAGAATTTCTTAACTGGGTTAAGAAACGATCAAATGAGTTTCAGAATATGAGTGACCAGATGATAAATGAGATCTACCAATGGGAAAAGACACTCGAACTTGATAATAATGAAATTGAAAGTACTCTCCAACAGTCGCTTGCTTATACAGGAATAGAAACACCATATGAATTTGCAATTATAAAAAACGGGGTTGTTCAGGACGGAATATTTAAGAAGTCCCAAAAAAATGATTTTCTGAAGAGTAAATATATGGTCAGGTTATTTCCCGACAATCTAATCCAGCAGGATCTGATTCTTTCCGTGATTTTTCCGGAGCGTACAAATTATGTGCTCGGATCGATGGTATGGATACTTGGAGGTTCATTGCTCTTCTCCCTCTTTATCCTGGCTACATTTGCTCTCAGTCTCTATTTTATAATACGACAGAAGAAGATATCAGAAATGAAATCGGATTTCATAAACAATATGACACATGAATTTAAAACTCCTATTGCAACAATTTCTCTGGCTGCCGATACAATAACGAATTCAAAGGTCATCAAAGATGAGAACAGTATACGACATTTCATCGGTATGATCAAAAAAGAGAACAGCAGGATGAACAAGAAAGTTGAAACAATACTTCAGATTGCTTCTCTTGATAAAAAAGAAATTGAGTTCAGGTTCGAAAATGTGTCGATTCATACAATTATTGAGCATGCAGTTGATACGATAGAAATACAGGTTCATCAGAGAAACGGGAAAATAAATCTCAATCTGAATGCTGTGGATCCTTTCATATTTGGCGATAGCTGAGCATCTCACAAACCTTGTGAATAACCTGCTGGATAATGCGATAAAATATTCTCCGGAAGTACCTGAGATAACTGTTTCTACCAGAAATTACGAAAAAGGATTAATTTTATGTGTTGAAGATAAAGGCATTGGCATGACTAAGGCCGTTCAAAGCAAGATATTTCGAAAGATTTTACCGTCAGAGTTCTGGTAATGTGCATGATGTCAAGGGTTTTGGACTTGGCTTAAATTATGCGCGGTCTATTATTGAAGCCCATAAGGGCAATATAAATGTTTATAGTGAACCAGGAAAGGGAAGCCGGTTCGAAATATTTTTACCATTTAACTGGGATAATTAGCAATGAGCAACAAACCTGTCAAGATTTTTCTGGTTGAGGATGATTTAAGCTTTGGTTCTGTTCTTAAATCGTATCTTGAAATCAACGACTATTCAGTTGAGTGGGTCGATGATGGAAAATATGCAATTGATCATTTCAGGAGAGGTGTCTTTAATATCTGTATACTTGACATAATGCTTCCTCATGTGGATGGCTTTACTATTGCCAATGAGATAAGACAAGATAAACACTGAAGTGCCTATTATTTTTCTAACTGCAAAAAAGCTGAAAGATGATGTCCTCAAGGGTTATGGAGTAGGAGCGGATGATTATGTGACCAAGCCGTTCGATACCGATATCCTGCTTGCAAAAATCAGGGCAATCATTTCACGACGCGATTTTCAGGCTGGTACAAAGGATTTCTATGAGATAGGAAAGTTCGTATTTAATTCAAAGCTACGGACTCTTACTATCGGCAGTGATGAAAAGAAGCTATCTCCTAAGGAGGCACAGTTGCTGGAATTGTTGGCTGTAAATCCGAATGCCCTGATAAGCAGAGAGATGGCCCTTCAAGAAAATATGGGGATCCGATGATTACTTTACCGCCCGCAGTATGGATGTTTATATAACAAAACTTAGAAAATTTTTGTCGGAAGATCCTGACCTGAATATTAAAAACATACATGGCGCCGGTTTTCAACTGATAGTCAGGGAAGATCTGGCTTCAGATTCTTCCTGTTAAATTGCAAAGGAAGAAGACTCGCTGATCCCGTCAATAATCTGAGTTTTATTTTTTCCCGACAGAATTATTTTTATCCTGTTTCCCGTTCTTGATTCCTCTTCAGCAATTACCTGACGGCAGTTTCCGCATGGAGATGGAGGATCATCGGTCAGCACACCCTCACTCAGAGCCGCTATAGCCAATGCTACCGGTTTATCATCCGGATAATTTGATATTGAACTTGAAAGAACTGCTTCTTTCCGCACAAATGCCAGAAGGGAAAGCTGCATTTTCTACATTTGCCCCGGTAATAATAACCCCGCTTCAAGTCTTAAGGCTGCTCCGACCCTGAATCTCGAATAAGGAGCATAAGCTTTCATTGCAGCCTGCCGCGCAGCATGGACCAGAATTCCATATCATTCGAATCAAGTTCATCAATATTTTCATACTCCGTATATGAAAATGACAATTTCTTCGTTCTAATCATAATACTCCTGATGATTGAAGCATAAAGGTAACAAAATAAGTTTGGAGTGAGCTAGAGTTTGGAGTGACCTGAAATAGAAAGATAATATCCCATTACTTCCTGTCAGGCATCGGGCCTTTCCACCAACTGGAATTCCCAAAGTGCGAACAGCTGTCTTCATCTTTATTACCTGCTAAAGCTTATCTGACTACCCTTATTTCTCTCCGGGGAAGCATGATGGAGGAGAACAGAAAGATCATTAAAAACTTTGAGTCACCTGTTTTAAAGCTGGCTTCTGACACTTTGAGGGTAATTGTCAAATCAGGTATTATTGATACTTTTTTTTATATTTTTGTCCTAAAATTTTTTCATATGGGTGACAGACTTTCTCCTTTTCTTCTTTTAGCTTTTTTAGTTAGTCTGTTTTCTTGTAAAACCTACAAACCTTTAGTATCATCTTCTGCTCCTGATTTTTCTGTCCAGGAATATGTAAACAAATATAAGGATCTTGCTGTCAATGAGATGAAGAGAACTGGTATTCCTGCCAGCATTACCCTTGCACAGGGTATAATTGAATCTGATTGTGGTCATAGCACTCTTGCCCGGGAAGCCAATAATCACTTTGGGATAAAATGTCACGATGACTGGAAAGGTCCTACAATCAGGCATAATGATAATAAACGAAATGAATGTTTCAGAAAATACAATAAGCCTGAAGAGTCATTTTATGACCATTCAGATTTTCTGAAATCTGTACCACGATATAGTTTTCTTTTCAGCTATAATTCAACGATTATAAAGTCATGGGCATATGGATTGAAAAAGGCCGGATATGCCACAAATCCCGACTATGCAAATATGCTGATCAGGACTATTGAAGAAAATAATCTCTGGAATTATGATCACAGTGCTTCTGTGGCAAATATTCCTGAACGCTCCAGCGAAGTACTGTTAAAAGATACACTGAAAACCAATTCATCAGGCAGTGCTGAGAAAACTATCAGATCTCCGGCTTCAGGGAATACTGGCGGTTTCGGCAATTATCCCAAGGGTAATGGAAAATAACAGGATTCAGTATATTATTGTCAGGGACGGAGATACAAGGGAAAAACTCGAAAATGAATTTCAGCTGCTGAAATGGGAACTTGTCCAGATATAATGAGCTGAAAAGTGATTTCCAGCCAAGTCGGGTCAGATGCTTTATCTTCAGCCCAAACGCGATAAGGCAGAACAGGGGAAAGAATATTATAATACTGTTGAAGGAGATACAATGTATCAGATTTCTCAGCGCTATGGGATAAAGCTTAAGAAACTCTATGAGATGAACAGGATGGCTGAGGGAACAGAACCGGCACCGGTAAGAAGATATGGCTAAGAAGTTTCAAACCGGTTGATTCTCAGGAATAGTGAAGTCTTCTATTTTAAATCCTCTGAGAAACTCATTTGTACTCATCCGGTTCTTTCCTTCAATCTGCAAGACTTGTAATTTTAGAAATCCATCCTTACAACTGATTTTAATATAGCGTTTTCCATCGGAAATTATTTTTCCGGGATAAAAGAGTGTTTTTCAATTTCAGGCTGACTCTCGAATATTTTAAATGAAATTGAAGCCGATATCATTTTTGAACCATGATCTGGCGCATGGATATGGTGAAAGTCCTCTCACTAAATTGTGAATTTTGAGCGCGTCATTATTCCAGTCGATAATACAATCCTCTGGGATGAATCTTTGGTGCAAGTTTCTGGAGGCTCTGCCTCTTATCTAGTCAGGTTAGCCTGAGGCAGTGGCTCGATCTTCTTTTCAGCGATTGAGCGCTGTTATGGTTTTTATTACCAGTCTGGCACCTGTTCTCATTAATCTGTCATGAAGATCGCCGGCATTTTCAAATGGGAAAATCTGAACTTCTTCCCTTAAGAATATTTCCGGTATCGATTTTTTCGTCAATAAGGAATGTTGTTACCCCGGTTGTGGTTTCCCCATTTATTATAGCATGATTTATAGGTGCTGCGCCACGGTAATCGGGAAGGAGTGAAGCATGCAGATTAATTGTTCCCAAGCGACGGCATTTTCCATACTTCTTCGGGCAGCATCCGGAATGCTACAACGATAAAAAGATCAGCATTTAATTCTTTAAGAGCTTTCAGAAAATCAGGATCCTTAAGATTCAGTGGTTGCATTACTTGCGCAAGATTGCTGAATTCAGCAAACATCCTTAACAGCTGATTTGGTAACTTCTGCGTCCTCTTCCGGATGGCTTGTCGGGAGCAGTTACAACTCCGACCACATTAAAGCCATTCATAAGCAATGACCCCAAGTGTTGCCACTGCAAACTCAGGAGTTCCCATGAATACGATCCTGAGATTTTTCATAAGATGATTTATTATCATATGACTATAGATGACATTTTTCAGTCATTGGCAACATGTTTATAGCATGAAAGATCATGTCCCATTTTGTTTGCTTTCGTTTCAAGATAGAAACGGTTGTGAGGATTTGACTCGATAATCAGAGGTATTGTTTCAACAATTTTAATCCCATAACCTTCCAGTCCGGCTCTTTTTACAGGGTTATTTGAAATGAGCCGGACTTTTCCCAAGTCCCAGTTCCCGCATAATGCTTGCACCGACGCCATAGTCTCTTTCATCTTCTGCCAAATCCGAGCTTAATATTAGCCTGAACAGTATCCATTCCTTCGTCCTGAAGCCTGTACGCCTTTATTTTATTCAAAAGACCTATCCCTCTGCCTTCCTGACTCAGATAGATTACAACTCCTTTTCCTTCTGCTTCAACCATCGACATTGCTTTCTGCAACTGAGGTCCGCAGTCGCATCGCATTGAGCCAAAAATATCGCCGGTAAAGCATGAAGAATGAAGTCTCACAAGTACTGGTTCATCTTTTGTCCATTTCCCCTTTACCAGGGCAGCATGTTCAATTCCGTTGCTTGTCTGGCGGAATGGAATAAATTCAAAATCGCCTCTTTCAGTAGGAAGTTTAACCCTGTCGCCTTTCTCAATGATTGAATCTCTTTCAAGGGTATACCTGATCAGATCCTTAATTGCAATTATTTTTATATTAAATTTTTCTCTGAGTTTGACAAGATCAGTCAATCTTGCCATGGAGCCATCATCATTCATTATTTCCACCAGCGCGCCTCCCGGACGAAGATTGGCATATCGTGTAAGATCAACAACAGCTTCAGTATGACCGGCTCTTCTCAGAACTCCCTTTGATTTTGCCTTAAGAGGAAATATATGTCCCGGACGGCCCAGATCGGTAGGGTTTAGTTGCAGGATCGACCAGAGCTTTAATTGTGAGAGCACGGTCAAATGCTGAGACACCTGTAGATGTTTCCTTGTTCAGTCAAATCGACTGTAACTGTGAATTGTGTTTCATGAATTGAAGTGTTGTTACCAACCATAAGATTAAGATCAAGCGTCTTCACATCTCTCTTCAGGCAATGCAGCACAGATAAGTCCACGACCGTGTTTAGCCATAAAATTGACTATTTCAGGAGTTATTAGTTCTGCAGAACATATAAAATCACCTTCATTTTCACGATCTTCATCATCAACAACAATCAGTAGTTTTCCGAGTTTTATATCCTCAATTGCCTCTTCAATAGTATTCAGAATAATATCATTCATTATATATTTATTTTAGTCTGATTCAGCAGAATTTTTGCCTGATTCAATAATTACAAGCTTGTATAAAAAATCTTTAATCTTTTTGAAAAACATCAGATAAGTTTCAATGTTCAAAATAACCGAATCGGTCGTAGCCTTATATGTAAGAAAAATACCTATCGGCAATAAGAATGTATGAAGCTGCCCACATTCCTGCAAATGTACCTACAACATCTTCTTCTACAAGTTTCTGTCCCGAAATCGAGATCACATAATAAACCACAAAGAAAAATATCGAAATAACAGCAGGAGTTCCCAATCCTCCTTTTCTTATTATTGCACCCAGAGGGGCACCGATAAAGAAAAATACCAGACATGCAAACGACATTGTAAGTTTCTTGTTCCATTCAACTTCATATCGTCTTATAGCTTTTATCTCATAATGCTGTGATTCATTTTTCTCAATAAGTATATTGTTACCTTGTTTAAGGTCCTCAATTGCTTTAGCCAGGGCTGTCTTTTTTTCCGGAATGCTAAGTGAATCGAATATAGCTCTTGCATCAAAAAGTCCGACGGGTTTTTCAACTTTAGCTTTTACTGCTAAAGTTGTTTCTATAGCGGCGGAGGCTTGTTGGTCGTAACCGGATTCACGTTCCTGACAACATAGAGTTTTATATTCTTAAAATCCCTGAATTCAGTATTAAGCTTGGCAGTATATTTGTTGTTAAGCGAATCAATTGTAAAAGTCAACTGCGAAATGTTTAGCATTGCCGGACCCGATTTGAAAAGTCCATCCTCACTTCTTTGCAGATCAAATCCTGTCAGAGGAATCACAATTGTCTGTTCTTTAAAATAATCTTTTCTTGATGGATATTTTCTTAGTGACGGATTAACAGTTTTTTCCTCCAGTTCTGTATATCCATAACCATTATAAAGAGTCATTACCAAACCGGTCTCGTCACGTGGTAAGTTTCATATAGCCCGAATCAGCCAGAATGACAGAATAATTACCTCTTCTCTGGCGATGGTCATAGATAATCAGGTTATAGAGACGATTTGTCACAGGATCCTTTGTGGTTATTTTTATGCTGAAATCAGGGACCCCGTTATAGAATGTTCCTGCCTGAATATTAATATCAGGCTTTTTCCGCCGGATATCCCAGAGAAGAGTTCGGGCCTTATCAGTTGAATAAGGAAGCACATTATTTGAGAAGAAAAAGGATATTATAGCTATGAAACCAATGAGAATTATTAATGGAAGCATTATCCGCTGAAGAGATATACCGGAAGATTTGAGAGCCGAGAGTTCGCTGAATTCTCCCATATTTCCAAATGTCATTAGTGATGCAAGAAGAATTCCAAGAGGGAGTGCAGTCGGTACAAATGTAAGTGCAAAATGATAAAGGAGTTCGCTAAGTACTTTAAAATTAAGACCTTTCCCTGCGAGTTCATCAACGTACATCCATAGGAATTGCAGGATGAGGATGATAAGCACGATAAAAAATGTGAATATCAAGGGCCCAATAAATGATTTTAAGCAGAAAGCTGTCAACCTTTTTCACTTACTCATTTCATTTGAAGTGCAAAACTACTCGATTTTTATCAAAAATCATCTTTAGTATTTGCCCAATTTTTATTCAACTGAACAAATCGGATTTATAAAAGGCTCTTTTTTAACCGCGAACACACAAAGCAGTCGCTAGATGGCGAGGTCAGAATATTATAATTCATACCAAAAGCTATCGGGACTTTGCGATCATTGCAGTCATTGAAATTATTGCCAAATTCAGCAGATGAATTCAGGGTTGGCCGGGTATATGAAGTGGGAAGCTGAATAAAATTTATATTCCTAATGCTCTTTTCAGGTCGTTGATCTGTGAATCCCAAAGATATATAGAATCTTCTTTTTCTTCAGACTTCTGCAAAATCAGTTATAATAAGAGCAAGTTCATTGGTAAGTTCTTCAAGATTTATTCTGAATTCAAAGTAATTTGATTCCTCATTATCCATTCCCAGCCATTCAAATCTGACCATTTTATTCTCTTTCAGGGCAGAAAGCCTTGCTTTTGACTGAGAATTATTCCAGAAAAATGTGAAGAGATCAGCCGTCAACATTCACCTGGTCAGCAAACCATTCCCCTAATCCCTCAGGCGTGCTGAGCCGGGAAAAGAGCACTTTTGGCGAGCAGTTCAGATTATATTCCAGTTCGAACTTTGATCTCATTCAAGTGATTTATTCTGTTATCATGTACTATTTCTGCAATATAGAAAAAATATTGAAACTAAAAAACCTTATTGTTAATTTGTAACAAACTGATTATATTTGCACCCGCAAAAAGCATAGCATTTCAATGTTTTATTTCAGGAAATGCTGATAAGGGGTTGAAATATGGCGAGATAGATCATCCCGATAGCTATCGGGAGGTTAGAGCGCAACAGTTACCCTGATGATAAGGGGTTGAAATTGGCGAGATAGCTCAGTTGGTTAGAGCGCATGATTCATAATCATGAGGTCCGGGGATCATTCCCCCGTCTCGCTACGAAAGAGTCTGGTTTTAGTTTCCGGCTCTTTTTTTATTAATTGGAATTATGAATTGATCGTCCTTGCATACAGGCTTTTATTTCAATTATCAGTCCAGTAGGGAGGCTTTATAAATGATCCGGTCAGTTCACAGTCAGAGCAAGGGAATGTAGAATAGATCAGTTTTACAAGTTTGCCCTTAGGATCGTTCACTGGTGCAACAAAAATTATCCCAGCGACTTTTAAGTAGGCATGGTAGAAATCATCCATGGTAGGATTATTTGCTCCCATTAATGGATTATATTCGGGTGCCATTGTCGAATCTAATGCCCAGCTTAAACATGAATTGCTGAAATTCGGAAGGTTCAGCGGGTAAATATCAGCATAGTTAATATAAATTCTTTTTCCACTTGCAGCTGATACCGAGAAGTAGCCAATGATGGTCTCTGTAGAGTCATGGATGTTCTTTATATTACTAGGAACTTCAAAAGGCTGTATGCCGAAAATATCGCCATTAATGACGTCAGTTTTTTCAAGGTTACTCCAGAAATCATACTCCTGCTGCGAAAGAGAATACTGCTTTACATTTATGCTGTACCTTACAGTAAGTCTGTCTGATTCATCTGTAGCTATAAACCTGACAGGCTGTTTTTTCACACTTTCCGATAAACCTGAAAGCAAAGACTTGACATTGATACCCGAAGAGTTGCTGAATTTCCAGCAATATTCTTTTATTTCATCAGGAGGAATTGGTACAATGTTTTTTTCGTTTATGAATATAAAACTCACGGGATAAGGGACTTTAAATTTCCAGCTTTCAGAATAATCCCACCGGAGAAAAAATTTATCAGTTGATCCTGGTTTTGAGTCAAGATAAATTGAAATACCCTCTGTGAGAGTTGTATTATTGTTTACAGTCTGCTCGTCTTTTGCCCAGTAAACAGTGTCAATATCCGGCACAGGCAGCATGGTACATGGATTTGAAACGTATTCTTTCCCGTTATCGGTTTTAATATGTAATGTGTATATATTTCCTATCTCTCCCCTGAAAGTAAGGCTGTCAGATTTATATGTACCCTTCGCTGATTCAGTCAGCTGTGTAATGATTCCCGAGGCATCGGTGATAAAAACATTCGCACAGGTAACTTTTTTGGTAACTGAATCAATATTTTGCATGGAATATGAAAGACTGACAGTATATGACCGGTTTTCATTTGTTATAAGCCCTTCAACTACCATTACCGGCATATAAGTGCCAAGTCTTGGAGTATAAGGATCGATACATGAAACAATCATTATGATAATGGAAACCAGAAAAGATATTTTTTTCACAGGAATAATGGCATATGATATATTAAAAAGTCAGATCTGATTATTTTATATTTTGCCAAATTTGCTTTTTTAGGATAACTCTGAAATATTAATAAACTTATTGAGAATTGCCCGACACAATTTTTTTTGCTACTTCAGAAAGCCTGGCACGATGTGCCGGGCATTTTTAATTTAAGAGCCCTGAGCCTGCTCAAATGGCTCTTTACTATAAATAATTTTCCGGTTTATTCATCTAATTCTTTATACAGCGAACTGAAAAACCGCTTAATTTGCTGCTGTTACTCTGATAAGTATGTTCAGAATTATATGACATAGTACTATAATTCGCATTAACAACAGCACTTTCAACAGATGTCCACCAATAGCCGGAATTCTTCAAATTGCCAAATGTTCCCACATAATTCCGATAGCCTCCCGGAAGAGCTGTAAAACCAGTTTCGTTTGATGAACCTGTGTTGGGCGAAAGCCAGTGAACAGTACCGGTTTCTTTAAGCTTGCCTGCAGCTACTGAGTCTCCATCCAGATATGTAATCAGTGTTGTCCATTCCGTATCAGCAGGAACATGCCATCCGTCAGGACAGAGTTTACCAGTGTTCACAGTATACCAGTTATATAAAGCTCCATATGCCACAGAATCATTATTAAACCAACAATAACCAGGCTCGGTCAGATTCAGCCATCTCGTGATATTGGGAACGAACGGAATGTCCGTATTATCGTTGTATCTTGTTACCTTAAGATTTTCGGCCATCCAGGTCTGCGTCCCGATAATTATTGTCTTATAAATATTATTGTCAATATCAGAAACAGATCCATAAGTCAGTGCGGGATTAAAATTGATAACACTTTTCTTTGGATTTGAGGTAGTAAATGTCAGATTAGCTCCATATAGCGTGTCAGTTAAAACTACCATTACTATCCTGTAATAATACATTTTCTTGGGTTTCAATCCTGTAACAACAGCATAGATGGTTGTGCTTGAATTCTCGGCTACATTCCCGGGATTTCCGATGATGCTATTCTTGTACAAAATAGTAGTATCATACTCAAAGTAGAGTTGGTTGTCCGCATTATTGGCCGTTACTACACCATTTAATGTTGCCCAGTTCTGGCCTATTTCCGTAGCCGTATTTGTTTTGATCATTTGGCTGGATGCTGCGGATTCATCTTTCTTCTTACAGCTTAGTGTGAAAATCAGGCTCAGAATTACAAGGATTTTCAATGACATGGGGTAATAAATTTTCATAACTTCATTGTTTTGATAATGACTAATATGGCATTTTAATTAACCGGATAATCAAAAAATTTATTTGCGGATTTTTATATAAAGTAATATTAAACATTTTTCCGGAACTCCTGCTAATATCCGGATATTGATAATAGGAAGCTTTTACCCTGAGATTAAAGAATGTGAAATAGTTTGTGTTATTTGGAAATTTCCTGTCTTGACAGGTTTGTTTTTTGAATTCATGGAATTGAATTATTGAATTGCCTGAATTTAACGATATAAATGTCTCAATTATTGCCGGAACCTTTCAATCTATTTAAAAGAACACTCCGTTTCAGATCCTAGCAATCGCTGACTTTTAAAATATTCTGTAAAAGTAGTTTTTTTTTAAATTAACAATTGATGCCACTAGTGGACAATTTTTTGGAGTTTATCAAATAAAAATCTGACTTGGACAGATTATATTTATCTTAGATTTCTGAAATGATTTTTCGAGAAGAATAATTGGCTTTTTATGATTATTTTGAGTTTGAACCGGATTATTGATGAAAGAATTTTAAAGAATTATTGAACAGGAATTATAAAAATATTGTTAATAATGTAAATGTGATTTGTAAATCAAAGAGTGTACAAAAAATACGCTTATTCATTTGAAATAATTCAGATTTAACATTCAGAACGACATTTTCATAGAGATATCATGTACCTTTATAATCCTGATCAATTGACATCAAATTTTAACATTCGTCCATCAGTTTATTTTGAATTCCATTTAATTGCTCATAAAGCAGCAAAAGATCATGGCAGAGGAATGGCTGAAATTAATGTCAGAAATACACGCTATATCGGATGAAGAGCCTGGCAGACATATCTGAAAACTATTGAAAATGAAGAGACTTATTTTTTTATCGCTGATTGTTTTATCGCTTTTTGAGGGTAATATTGACGCTCAGTGTGTTGTTATTACCAATCCAGCAGCTGTATGTTCACCTTCGACAGTGGACCTTACAGCACCCGGAATTACAGTCGGTTCTACAGCGACTACATTCTCATACTGGCAGGACCTGGCTGCTACAATTCCCTACACGACCCCCACAACTGCGCCTGCCGGAACTTATTATATTAAAGGTGATGGGGGAGCTGGCTGCCCTTTGGTCCAGCCGGTTACTGTAACGGTTACACCACTTCCGGTAGCTACTTTCAGCTATTTGACTAACCCATTCTGTTCAAATGAACCTGATCCTTCACCGACTTACAGCGGCGGGGGTGTCGGTGGTACATTTACCTCCACTCCCGGATTGGTTTTTATAAGCTCTTCAACCGGACAGGTCGATTTAACTGCGAGCACGCCTGGCACTTATACTGTTACAAATACAATTCCGGCATCCCCACCCTGCGGAAGTGTATCAGCTACAAGTCCGATTACCATTGCAGCGCCACCGGTTGCTACTTTCAGCTATTTGACGAACCCATTCTGTTCAAATGAACCTGATCCTTCACCGACTTACAGCGGCGGGGGTGTCGGTGGTACATTTACCTCCACTCCCGGATTGGTTTTTAGAAGCGCTTCAACCGGCCAGGTCGATTTAACTGCGAGCACTCCCGGCACATATACTGTTACAAATACACTTCCGGCATCCCCACCCTGCGGAAGTGTATCAGCTACAAGTCCGATTACCATTACGGCTCCGCCAGTGGCTACTTTTAGTTACTCCGGCACTCCGTATTGTTCAAACGGAATAAACCCTTCGCCTACTTTTAGCGGAGGCGGAGTTGCAGGAACATTCTCATCATCAGCCGGGCTTTTCGTAAATAGCTCGACAGGTCAGGTCAACCTCTCAGCAAGTACTCCCGGCTCTTATACTGTGACTAATACCGTCGCTTCTGGAACATGCGGGAATACTATTGCGACAGCACCTATAACTATTACAGCTTTGCCTGCTGCGACCATATCTTATGCCGGATCACCATTCTGCATTACTCTGCCAGGAAATCAGCCTGTTACACGGACCGGAACAGCAGGCGGCACTTATTCCTCAAGTCCCGGACTTACAATCAATGCTTCTACAGGTGATATAACCCCATCAACCAGCTCAGCCGGAACCTACACGGTTAGCTATACAATTGCCGCCAGCGGAGGCTGCGGAATCGTTACGGCTACAACATCTGTCAGCATTGGTTCGGTTGTTGGCATTCCTTCAATCCCATTGCCTTCTGCATCAACTATATGCCAGGGGAGTGGTACTACTTCCTATACTACCAGCGCCATTAATGCAACAAGTTATGCCTGGTCAATTACCGGAACGGGGAACAGCATCAGCGGAACAGGAACTACAGGTACAGCATCATGGTCCTTCGGTTATTCGGGTACCGCTACAGTAAGTGTTTATGCAAACGGATGTGGCGGCCCTTCATCACCAGCATCAACAACAGTTACTGTCCGACCGGTCCCCGTGGTTTTAATAAGCGGAACTGCTGCAGTTTGTCAGAATGCGACGCCACCGGTCATTACCTTTACCAATCCACAGACTTTACCCATTACAGTTACCTATAATATTAATGGTGTTATTCAGACTCCGGTCAATGTCGGAGCCGGCAGTACTGCAACAGTATCAGCTCCTACGTCAGTTGCAGGGACTTTTGTTTACAATCTTGTAACTGCTGATTATCAGACAGGCCCTCTGTGTTCCAATGTCGTGTCCGGATCAGCTACCATAACAGTAAATGGTCCGCCGGTGCCCACACTTACCACTTCCGAGGCTGACCATGTAATATGTCAGGGAGCAAGCGTTACATTTACTGCTGGCGGCGGAGTATCGTATTCTTTCAGAGTAGCAGGAATTCCTGTGCAGACGGGTCCCTCGGCCACTTATACCACTACTGCTCTAACAAACGGCCAGAATGTTGATGTCATAGTCACTAACGCCGGCGGTTGCAGCGCAATTTATACTCCTGCAATACAATTCTTTGTTAATACGCCGCCATTTATAATTATTTCCACACCAACAGCTTGTTCCGCAGATCTGTCAACTTATTCATTTGCTGTCACTGTCAGCTCGGGGATAGTAACAATTAATTCGGTTACGGCTACAGTTACAAATTCCGGCGGAAATATCTGGACCATAACCGGCGTTCCTGCCGGGGTGCCGGTAATTGTTACAGTTACCGATGCAGGAGGTTGCCAGAATATACTTGCAGTTACAGCTCCAAACTGTGCCTGTCCTGTAATAGCTGCGCCTGTTAGCGGAGGTGATAAATCGTATTGCATTTCAGGTACAATTCCGGCAATAAATGCTACAGTTGCCGCAGGAAATACTGTTGACTGGTATGATGCTTCATCAGGTGGTGTTCTTCTTCTGGGTGGAAGTCTGACGTATACTCCAACTGCTGCAGGCACTTATTATGCTTCTGCAAGAGAACTGATCACAAATTGTGTCAGCAGCACCAGGACCCCTATAGTGGTTACAATGAATCAATTGCCAACGCCTACGCTCACAAGCTCTGATGCAGATAATATCTTCTGTTCAGGAACCAGTGTAACTTTTACAGCAGGTGGCGGCACCAATTTCATTTTCCGGGTGGGAGGAACAAGTGTTCAGAGTGGTACGGTCGCCACGTATACTACATCTTCGCTGACAAACGGCCAGGTTGTGAGTGTAATAGTAACTAATGTAGATGGTTGTTCAGCAACATCAGCTGGTATAACGAATACTGTCAATGCTTTGCCGGTACCGACGCTGACCAGCTCCGATGCGGATCATATGTTTTGCATGGGGACAAATGTGACGTTTACTGCCGGAGGCGGAAATACTTACAATTTCCGGGTAGGCGGAGTAAGCGTACAGAATGGGGCATTGGCAACCTATTCAACGAGTTCACTCGCTAACGGGCAGATTGTGGATGTTATTGTTGGAAATTCCAGTGGATGTCAGGATACTTCGGCGGGAATTACTAATTCGGTTTATGAAACACCTACAGCAAGCGTTGGACCTGGCGGGAATAATTGTGGACTTTCGTTCCACCTCAACGCTGTTCCCACTGTTGGCACAGGAACCTGGTCGAAAGCAAGCGGATTGGGAAATGCAACATTTAGTCCCGATGCAAACAGCCCTTCCACCATGGTTACTGTTACTCAATATGGAGCATATACTTTTAACTGGACTGTAGTAAATGGTCCTTGTTCTGCCAATGCCAGCGTAACTGTTAACTTTATACAGCAGCCGCCGGCAAATGCGGGAACCGGAGGAAATTCCTGTGATACAACTTTCATTTTTAATGGCGTAATAACAACCGGAATTGGAACATGGACCAAAGCAACAGGACCTGGGAATGCTGTGTTCTCACCTGATAATAATCACCCGAATGCAAAAGTCACTGTCGATCAGTTTGGCTCATATAGTTTTGCGTGGACTGTCGTTAACAATACCTGTACATCTAGCGACATAATAGATATTGCTTTCCATGATCGTCCATTAATAAATGCCGGCAGAGACACAATATTGTGCAAAGGAAGCAGCATTCAACTGACTGCGCAGGGAACAGGGACTGTGGCATGGACTCCTGCAGCATTATTAAGCAATCCGGACATAATTAATCCTATTGCCACACCCATTGCCACAACAACATTCAAAATTCATCTGACTGATCAGTTCGGATGTGAAAATTCTGACAGCCTGATTATTAATGTAAGGGACAAAGTCGTAGCAGACGCAGGTCCTGATCAGGATCTGGGATATGTCTTTACCACGATGATGAATGCGCGGCTGGCTAATACTTATGATCATGGTGTATGGTCAATAATAGCAGGCACCGGTGATTTTGCTGACAGTACTTCCGCAAATACCCAGGTTAATAATATGTCAGCCGGACTAAATGAGTACCGGTGGACAGTATCGAATGATTATTGTCCTCCTGCACGTGATTCAGTCAGAGTTACAGTAAATGACTTTACAATCCCGACCCTGATAACACCAAATAATGATGGGAGGAATGACTACTTTGTTTTACGGGGACTATCTACCCTCGGCAAAACGGAATTGATTATTTTCGACAGGAGAGGGGCTCAGGTCTACAAGAATCCGGATTATGATAATTCCTGGAATGGAGTTGATTATAATAAGAACCCGCTGCCTGACGATACCTATTTCTATATACTGAAAAGTGAAAATGGAAAATCTGTCAGTGGTTATATCGTAATAAGACGTTAGTGATGAAAAGAATAATTAAATCGTTTATTTTGCTGCTGATACCCATAAGCCTGTCAGGGCAGTTATCGCCGGTAACAAGTCAGTATGTTCTTAATCCGCTTAATATCAACCCGGCTTATGCAGGAGTCAGAGGCGCCCTTAATATAGCGGCTTTCTTCAGACGCCAGTGGACTGGTATTCCTGGATCGCCTGAAACAATAACTCTGGCCGCGGATGCGCCATTCATCGATTCGAAACTCGGATTGGGCCTTATCATAACAAATGATAGGATAGGAGTGACAAAAGAAACTCATTTTCTTACAAACTATTCATATAAAATTAATATGGATAAGGGGAATCTTTCTTTTGGACTGGGAGCCGGCCTAATGACGACCAGCACTGCATGGTCAGAACTTGTTACACTCGATCCGGGGGATGAGAATCTTTTAGCTAACTCAAGAGTGTATGTGGTGCCCGACTTTTCCTTTGGTGTCTATTACAGCTATAAAAATTTCTTCGCTGGTATGTCTGTTCCCAAGCTGCTGCTTGATAAATTTAACCTCGATAAAAATAAGTATTCGGTAACCTTTGATCCTGGAAAGTATAATTATTTGTTGAATGCAGGATATGTCTATTCAATTACTGAAAAGATTAAGTTTTTCCCTTCAACACTTGTTACAATTTACCCTGGAGAAAAGATGCTTTTCGACCTGAATGCATATGTTATCCTTAACGACAAAGTCTGGGCAGGCTTATCCTATCGCAATGCACGTTCGGTTGGTGCGCTCTTTCAACTGGCTATAAACAATCAGATCAGAGCCGCGTATACTTACGATTTTGATCTGGGTACACTGGGCCACTACAGCAATGGATCCCACGAAATTATGCTCAGATATATTTTTCATTATAAGGTTGATGCAGTTAGTCCTCTGATTTTCTGAGGATTGAATTATATATCTGAATGCTGAATTATTCATATTAACTTGACTTTTGTTAACTTTTAAAAATTTAATTTTAACTTTAAGTGCTTATGGCACTAATTAGTTAAGTAGTTTAACCATGACACGAAAATTGTTTGTAGTCATTCTTATTGCTTCCTTTTCCTGCTTAATTTTTGGGCAATCAGAAACATATTCCGTAAAAAAAGCATCATTCTGTTCAGATAAATATGATGAATTTTCACCTGTATTTTATGATCATGGCATTGTCTTTTCTTCAAACCGCAGTACAGGCTTGTCAACCCATTTAACGTCGCAAAATAAAGGTCTGTTTAAGATTTTTTTTGTGGACACTATCGGAAAAGTTGATTGGGAAAGTGCAAAGCTGTTTTCTAAGAACCTTACATCAATACTGAACGATGGGCCGGTAACGTTTAATAGCAGGAGGGATACTATTTATTTTTCAAGAAATCAGGATGTAACTGGTAAATTAAGTGAAATTTCCAGTATGAGGAATAAACTGGGGATCTTTTCAGCAGTTCTGATTGATGATCAATGGACAAAAGTCAGGGATTTAAGAATTAATAATGAGTGGTATAATATTACTACTCCATGTCTCTCCCCTGATGGAAGAAAGCTTTACTTTGCTTCAGATAAGCCAGGAGGGTATGGAGGTTCGGATCTATATTATAGCCTTTGGAAAGGCGGCCGCTGGGAAAATCCGGTGAATTTGGGCCCTGTTATAAATTCAAAAGGAAATGAATCTTATCCGTTTATTGATCCCGCCGGAGAACTTTTCTTTTCTTCTGATGGCCACCCCGGTTTGGGCGGAAAAGACATTTTCTTTTCCAAGTATATCGACACAACCTGGCTGGAGCCTGTCAGGCTTGATCCCCCGATTAATTCAAAATATGACGATTTTGGTATTGTGACAGATACTTTGATGAATGAAGGATACTTCTCGTCAAACAGGGATAAATCTATCGACATTTACCATTTCCGAACCTTGTTTCCGCAAGTATTATATGAAAATCTTCAGAAAGAGAATCAGTATTGTTTCATGTTCTCGGATAGCGGAGCACTGGTAATTGATCCTCAGTATCTCAGGTATAGCTGGGATTTCGGTGATACGCAGAAAGCTACAGGGGTTGAGGTAAGCCATTGTTTCCCGGGTACCGGAAAATATACTGTTAAACTTGATATTGATGACAAATCTTCCGGCCGTTTATTTTTCTCTATGCTAGTTTATATTCTGGAGCTGCATAATTTTGTACAGCCATATATAAACGCTCCCGACGTGGTGGTAAAAGATGAAACAGTAAAATTTGACGGGCTTAAATCCAATCTTCCGGGGTTTAAAATATTAAAATATTCCTGGGATTTCAGGGATGGAAGCCGGGCATTTGGCAATGCGGTAGAACACTCGTTTAAAGCTCCCGGTGAATATCTTGTAAACCTTGAACTGGTATTGAAATCTGATTCCGATGGCTTAAGCAGTAAAACGGGTATATCAAAAAAGATAGTTGTTTTAGATAACTCCAGTGAAAAGACTGCCTATCTGACAAAAATGGCCCTGGCAAAGACCACTGTACCATATATTGACGAATATGAGAATGCTAAGAAAGATATTTTATTCTCAGCTGAGCAGGAATTTACCAATGATGCTGTATTTAATGTAGAATTAAAATCATCCAAAACCAGGATCCCCACTGATAGCTATATCTTCAGGAATGTGCCAAAGAAATATACCATTACTGAAAAATTCATTCCGGAAGAAAACACATACAGTTACATTGTTGATCAGGAGATGAGCCTTATGGCAACATATCCGGCCTATAAGGAATTATATTCTCTTGGATTTAAAGACGTAAGAGTTAAAATCTATGTTCTTACAGAGCCGGCTGAAAAAGAGCTCCACAATTTGATCAGGATAAATGGTGCTTTCGCTGATTCTTATTTTGACAGCTCCGACAAGCTCACTTCAAATGCGTATGTTATGCTTGACCAGATTGTGAAACTTATGAATAAGTATCCTACATTAAAACTGGAGGTAGCTGTTCATACCGATAATACAACTCCTCCTGAAACCAGCCAGGTATTATCTCAGTTACATTCCGAGTTGCTTGTGAACTATTTGATTAACAGGGGCATCAGTTCCCGCAGACTGATTGCCACCGGCTTTGGCGGATCGAAGCCAATCGCTTCGGATAATTCGGTGAGTGACCAGAGGCTAAACAGAAGGATAGATTTTATCATTGTAAGTGAATAATTTAAGTCTTAGGTCACCTGTAAGCTATCGGTGAAGCATTAGTACGGCAGCAGAATAATCCAGTAATAAATTATTCCAAGTGTTTCACGAAGTGTTCTTAAGACTTTAATTTCCCTTGTGTGTTTTGTTATCGGTTCAGGAACTGAGATAATCCCAATTTGATATTTATCCTTCAGGATTTTACTGTAAGTCATCCAGGTTCGTCTGGCATGAGGCCCCAGTGTAATAATATTGATACCACTGACTTTAATTTTAGCAGTGCTGAGCCAATTGCTGAACGCAACTGCACTTGTAAGGGTCCTGTTGATTTTCGTTCGCTCCCCATTAGTAGCTATGACCTGGGAAGAATCCAATCCTAATGAAATTAGTTTATTTCTAGCAAGTTCCGCATTTGAAGAATAATTATTGATTATCCTCTGATTTCTGCCAGGCTTTAATACGTGATATTCAGAGTTATTAAGATATGGTATAGTTATTTTATGGTCAATGGTAACTGACCTGACAAACAGGTTTCGATCACCGAAATAACCTCTGCTGTCATTATCATATTGTACCATTATTGAATCAATATCCCTGAGATTACCCT
This sequence comes from uncultured Bacteroidales bacterium, assembly GCA_963715785.1. Lineage (GTDB taxonomy): Bacteria > Bacteroidota > Bacteroidia > Bacteroidales > VadinHA17 > LD21. The sequence continues at coordinate 4,935,990 of OY970276.1, read as the reverse complement.
CCCAGGTAATGCCATACCTTTTTCTGCGACGTTCAGCGTAAAATTCACCTTCCTGCTGCCCGTTTATAAACAAATTAAAATGAGCCCTGTTTTCTCCTCCAAGTTCGCTGTATGTTTCCACCTCAATGGAATGTCTGCCCGTGTCATCTGTTTCTGAGAACCTCTTCTTCGGATAAAAAATAAGATACCCGTTACTTGAAAGCATGTAATAATCCTGTGAAGATTTGAGACCAGTAGTGATAATATACTGGTAATCATTTTTACGAAATTCTTCATATGCACTATCAAGTGCAAAATCAGGCAGCCATCCTTCAACAATCAGAATATTGGCCTTGACTTCTTCAGATTTAGAAAGATATCCTGAAAGATACCGGAATGCAGGCTTTACGACTAAATATGCGGCAAGCAGACCTAGAAATAATAGAAGAGACAGGACAAACAGTCTTTTTTTTCGCATATGCTATACACCGAATTCCGGCACAAAATTACTTTATTTACTGACCATCCTGAAGTGAGCGCTTAATAAATTAACATTTTTCACAATACTTTGCTATAAAGCCTTTAAAGGGCAATTCAAAGTAAGATTTTCTGTTTTCTGATGTTAAATGGATATAGCCGGAAAAGGACATGTATTGGCAAATATGTGTTCACGCTGATGCGATTCGGGGATGAATTAAGAGGTTAATTATATATTATTAATTTCTGGGAGTTTAGAATAATTTTCCCCGATCTTAATTCTACAAGGTAAACGCCTGGATTAAAAACAGTTGGAAATTGGAATGTATTGACTCCCTGGACTAATGAATCTTCATAGATTACCTTGCCTGACAGGTCGAGTACCCTTACAATATCGGGAGCCACAGTTGGTTCATCAATAAAAATATTGACAAAACGGCTGGCAGGATTTGGATATATGGTAAAGCTGCCAATGTTGCTACCAGGATCTGGTTTTGGATTTTCCTGAGAGGTGCCAAATATTTTAATTTCGGAAATATCATTCACTTGATTGACCGAGTTCCCATGTCCGACAAATTTTACAAATGAATAATCAGTATTTGAGTATAAAAGAGGGAAATCGAAAATTTGCTTTTCTCCTGAAAATTTGCAGGACGATACTCCGGTAAGCACAGGTTCCCAGATTATATTATCCGCAGAAGCGTAAATGTCAAAATACGATTCATAGTTTTGTCCTTTTAAAAAAGCAATCACAACATGGCTTATTTTGAACGGTGATGCAAACTCCAGTAGGAGCCATTCATTATCTCCATCAGAAGTCCAACCAGTAGAAGTATTGTTATCTAGCACATTTCCAGGGAAATTGCTAGTCAGAAAACTGCTTGCATAAATGCCTGCAATCTTTACTTCCTCAAGATCGGGTTTATAGGGAAGGATACTAATTGGGACATTATTTGACACAACAGTTATTCCATCGCTAACCTGAAGACCAAAATTGACTTCCTTCGTATTATCAATAACCGGCGCGAGAAATTCCGACTTAAGATTTTTAGCATCCGAAACCGGTATGCTGTCAGGAACAGTCCATTTCACAGTCATCGGATCACTATTCGGATCATAGGTCGATGACGCGTCTAATTCGTAAACAAAGCCTGAATATACAGTCAGAGGATAGCTTATCATGACTACAGGAGGATCATTCGATTTAACAGAATCTTTACAGTTATTCGTAACAGACTGATCACTAATGCTTACTGCCTGGCCACCTGTCGGGGTTTGCAGAGGATTGGATACAGGTTTAATATAGGAGACGCTGACTAATTCTCCAAACTTAACTGTACTTTCCAGCGTAAGTTGAACTTTACTTCCCGAAACAGACACTGAGATAACCTTTCTGACAACAGAATTGACTCGAACCAGGAAAGAACTGCCGGAAGGAACAATATTAGCCAGAGCCATATTATAAGTCATCACAACGACGGCTGGTGATTCATTCTGAACACTGGAGGTGAGATATACCGGAACTACTGAAATCACCTGGTTACTCACTGTTTTTGAAGTTATCGATATTGCCTTCCCGCCTGATTGAGATTGTAAAGCGTTGGAATAAGGCCTGGTGTAGGACAAAGTAATAATATCACCATACATAACAGGACTTGAAAGCGCAAGCATGACTTTTGTTCCTGAAACAGTGATGCTGTTTATCGTTCTTGCCACAGAGTTAATCCTGACTGAAAATGCAGAGACTGCAGGAGTTATATTGGCCAGAGTAAGATTATATGTCATTTCGATAATTGCCGGTGATGCATTTTGAACTGTTGAACTGACATAAACAGGTATTGTTGAGAGCACCTGATTTGTCACTGTCTTATTGCTGATGGCTGCCGCCTTAACACCAGATGAAGTTTGTATTGGGTTTACTGATGGTATTGTATAGGATACCGTGACAATATCTCCAAATATTATGGGGCTTGTCAGGGTCAATAATACCTTGGATCCCGAAATTGCAACACTGCTGACTGTTCTTGAGGATGAATTAACACGAACCGAAAACGATGAAGTGCCGGGAACAATGTTGGCAAGTGTCAGATTATATGTCATTTCTACAACATTCGGCTTGCTATTTTGAACAATGGAGCTCACGTACTCCGGTAATGGCGGACTCACATAGTTTGTAACCGGCTGCGGATTAAAAGATGATGCCTGGGACCCTGAAACTGTTTGTAATGGATTGCTTGCAGGTTTGGTATAGCTAACGGTAATTATGTCGCCAAAGACAACGGGAGTTGAAAGTGTCAGCCGGACTTCAGTGCCAGATACAGCAACATTATTGATTAACCTGGAAACAGAATTGACCAGAACTTTAAACGCCTGAGTAACAGGTATTATGTTAGCAAGACTTTGACTATAAATTATCGCCACAACAGCCGGCGATGTATTTTGAACTGAAGAACTGACATACACAGGAATTACCTGACTGACCTGGTTTGTAACCGTATGTGCACTGAGAGTTTCAGCTTTTCCGCCTGCCGTCGATTGTAAAGGATTTGTTGACGGCTGGGTATATGATACAGTAATTATGTCGCCATAAACAACAGGTGTTGATAATGTCAGCTGTACTGTTGTCCCTGAAACAGCAACTTTACTGATTGTTCTGGAAGCTGAATTTATTAGGACCTTAAATGCTGAGGCTGCCGGAACAATACTGGCAAGGCTGAGGTTATAGGTCAGCGCAATAACAGACGGGGTTACATTCTGAACTATGGAGCTTACGTAAACAGGTAATGCCGGGCTTACAAGGTTTGTTACACTCTGATTGGGGATGGAAGCAGCTTTGCCGCCAGATGATGTCTGCAGGGGATTGGTAGCCGGCTGAGTATATGATACGGTGATAATATCGCCATATACGATTGGCGTTGACAGTGTTAACTGTACTTTAGATCCGGAAATTGCAACTGTGGTGATTGTCCTTGAAGTGGAATTAACTTTTACGGCGAATGCCGATCCTGCCGGTGTGATACTGGAAAGAGTCAGATTATATGTCATTTCAACCCGCGAAGGAGTGGCATTTGCTACGGCAGAAGAGACATAGACAGGAACAGGCGGAGGAGCGTCGGTTACAAATTCAAATGCTCCCAGATCAGGTGCTTTCCCGGAATAAGCAATTCCAACATCGGTCCCTGCATCAACGAGATCTGATCCGGTTATGAGATGCATGAATCCGATATCAGGAAGACTTCCATCACTTTTTCTGGGTCCGGATAACTCATTCTCGTTTACATCAGCAAAATCACCAGCTGTAACAGATATTCCATTTTGCCAGCTGTTATGATCAACAATATTAGAACCCAGATCCCCGATTGTTTCGTTATAGCTTACACAGTTTCTTATAGCGCTTGATGAACCGTTCCTGAAATTAAACGCCCCCTTTGTATTATTGTATGATGTGCAGTTATAAATGCTCATGGGGATAAGTGTGCCATAACCTCCGTCATTTTGGTCATATCCGAACTCCAGATTATTGGCCGACACACAGTTAGTCAGGATTCTCTGGAATCCGCCATCAGCTGAAGACACTGTGATGCCAAGTTTAAAACCATCACCATCACCTGTTACTCCTCCATAGGCGCCATTTTCAAATGCCCAGCAGTTTATGTACTGAATGTAACCACTTCCGCCACTGCTGTTGAAACAGTCCCACCCGTCATCACTGTTTTGCCAGGCACGGCAGCCCTGATAAAAGACGTGTTCCCCTTTAACCAGACCACTGGAGAATCCGTTAGCGAGCCCTCCTTCTCCTCCCGAGTCATTCATATGATCAGCATTTTGATAGGAGTCACAATTAGTATAATAGATGTAATCTTTTGAGTTCCACAATGAGAACCCGTCACCGCATTCGTGAACTGAGCAAAGTGTGTGTGTTATATACGAACAGTCACTTTCAACCCAGCCTGGACATGAGTAGGAATTAACCGAATGTTGAGTAAAGTTAGTGAAAGTGAGTCCTGTAAAATCCCAATAGTGGCAATTATAAAGAATTATACCAATATTCGATCCGTTCACTGATGTAAGACTCGATCCATCTAATATAGGAACTTCGCCATTATAAGCGGTTACAGTAATATGGCTGCCGGAAGAGCCACTAACATCTTCCATACGAACTCCAAAGTAATTACTGCCATAGGAACCAAGGAGGCCCGTATAAGTTCCGCCTCTCACATAGAGAATATCACCGGCTTTAAGCTTACTAAACGCATATTGCCAGGTGCCGAATGGCTGTGAGAGAGTGCCGGGATTGCTATTATTACCATTTGTGGCAACATAGTAGGAGGCTCCCTTAACAATTGCAGGAATAATCAGCAGAAGTATAATAATGACCTTCTTCATTCAGGACTGGTTATAGAAGTTTGTTAATTCAAAGACATTCTTGCGTTTTTTTATTCATGTACCACGTAAAATATCTATCCCGATGAATAAAACTATGACAGATCAGGTGTGCTAGGTATGTACTATAAGTCAATAGATTAATGTGACAAATATAAATTAATTATTTATATCACCAAAAAAAATATTACTCTTTTAAGAAAGCCTGCAACCTGGAATTAATGAATTGTAATCAGGCTTATTTTTGATTTTTTATCAGTTGTTCTTCCTTCCGGAATGAAACTTTGATTTTTTGAGTCGGTTCTCCGAATATTTTTCATAAATTTGTGATCATATTAATCACATTATCATTGTTGTTTAACTTATTCTGAAACAATAAAAAAAGTTATAACAGATTATGTTTACAGCTTTATTTTTATTCTTTCGCATGTCGTTTCGGGAAGAAATCGGGTTCGGTTCCCGGTTAAGAATTTAATGATAATGGTACTATTGCGTATTATGTTTGCAAAGGTTAGTTTATCACACGTTTTAAGCGATTGATCAAAAAATTATTGAGAAGACAGGAATATTTTATTTATTTGTTTTTAGTTATGGTTCTAATGCCTGATTAAAACTGATCATTTGTATAACTTTTATATATTCAATTTCTCTAATAATAATTTAACCAAGGCCAGTATGAAAAAAATAATGCCATTCTTTTTATTAGTATGCTTCTTAATAGGCATCACTATTGATTACAGTTGTAAAAAGGATAAGACACTTCCTACTCTAACAACTACCGCTGTAACTAATATTACTATTAATTCTGCCACTGCCGGGGGATCCATTACTAAGGATGGTGGGGCCGACGTAACAGCCAGAGGTGTATGTTGGGGCACTGACACAAACCCAACCACGTCTGATTCTTTTACAACTGATGCAACCGGAACAGGAAGCTTTACAAGTCAGTTGACCAATTTAAATGCCAATACTCTTTATCATGTAAGGGCATATGCAACAAACAGTGTAGGAACTGCTTATGGGAATGATGTTATATTTACAACATCACAGGTAACGCTTGCAGTGCTCACCACTGCAGAAATTACTTCTATTTCATTGACAACTGCAGTTTCAGGAGGCAATATCACTGCTGACGGAGGCGGATCAGTAACAGCAAGAGGTATTTGCTGGGCAACAACAGCAAATCCTGATTTAACGAAGTCTAAAACCACAGAAGGAACAGGTACCGGAGTATTTGTAAGCAATATGACAGATTTACTGCCAGCTACACTTTATCATGTCCGTGCATATGCTACTAACAGTGCAGGTACGGCTTACGGCAATGATCTTTCGTTTACTACAAGTGAAATTGTTGTTCCGACACTTACAACCGCAGATATAACTTTAATAACATTGACAACTGCTGTATCAGGCGGAACAATAACCTCTGATGGTGGTGCTACAATATCCGATAAGGGCGTCTGCTGGGCTACTACATTAAACCCGGTAATCACCGATACAAAAGCATCATCCGGTACAGGTACAGGAACCTTTGTGACAAATATTACAGGTTTAACAGCCGGTGTGACCTATCACGTACGTGCTTATGCAACAAACAGTGCAGGCACGGCATATGGCAATGATATAGTCTTTACTGCTACACCTGTTGCTTTAGCAACCCTTACCACAACTACTGTAACACTGGTTGGTCAGACAATTGCCACATCAGGTGGAAACATAACAGCTGACGGTGGCGGCACAATTACTGCCAGGGGCGTTTGCTGGTCGACAACCCTGGATCCGACAACTACCGCTTCCAAAACTTCAAACAATACCGGCCCTGGAATATTTGTTAGCAATATCACAGGTTTGCTTCCCGCAACTTTGTACCATGTTCGCGCTTATGCTGTTAATTCAGCCGGAACTGCTTACGGTCAGGATCTTACTTTCACTACTGATCCTATTGTTGTTCCAACTCTTACAACTACCATAATTACAGCAGTAACCCAATTGACTGCAGAATCGGGAGGAACTATTACTTCAGATGGAGGAGGTGCTGTTACAGAAAGAGGTGTTTGCTGGGCAATCACTTTAAATCCAACAACAACCAATCCCAAAACTACTGATGGACCAGGCACCGGAAACTACCCAAGCAGCATTACGGGATTGTCAGCCGGAACACTGTACCATGTACGCGCTTATGCCACAAACAGTGCAGGTACTGCATACGGGAATGACCGTACATTTACTACCAGTCCTGCCGGTGTTGCTATTCTAACAACTACTGCGGTTACTTCAATTACCACGACTACTGCCGTTTCAGGCGGAAACGTTACATCAGATGGCGGAGGTGCAGTTACAGCAAGGGGCGTTTGCTGGGCAACCACAACACTTCCCACTACAAGTGATCCTAAAACAACCGATGCATCAGGTACAGGAGTTTTTGAAAGCAACCTTAGCTCATTGCTCCCGGGAACCACCTACCATGTACGTGCTTATGCCACTAACAATGTGGGGACAGCATATGGAAACGAGATCACTTTCACAACTGATCCTACAGTTGTTCCAACGTTAACCACTACAGCAGCTACGCTGGTAACAATGACCTCTGCTTCATCGGGTGGCAACGTTACTGTGGCTGGTGCTGGAATTATATCAGCAAGAGGCATTTGCTTCTCGACAAGTCACAATCCGACAATCGCTGATTCCCCGACTTCAAATGGTACCGGAACAGGCGGTTTTACCAGTCTGCTAACAGGTTTGACGGCTGCAACACCATATTATGTGCGTGCCTATGCAACTAACAGCGTTGGAACAGGATATGGTAATGAGGTAGAATTTAGTACTAAAGTAGCAGATGAAGAAGGAAATGCCTACGGAACTGTACTGATTGGTACCCAGCTCTGGATGTCTGAGAACCTCAAAACCCAACATTACGCTAATGGTGATACAATCAATACAATTGCCGGACCAATCTGGGCAGCTGAATTCAGCAGCTATCAGTGGGCTTACAATGATAATGCCAATAACGAAGTAAATACCTATGGCAGATTGTATAACTTCTATGCCGCAACAGATCCACGTGGCGTATGCCCGGCAGGATTCCATGTTCCAACCAATGCTGAGTGGACAACACTGAGTGATTATCTTGGAACTAACGGATTTGGTTTCGCCGGCAATGCTGCAAACATTGCTAAAGCTGTCGCTTCCACGTCAGGGTGGACTACAGATCCCACACCTGGTGATGTTGGTAACGACCAGGCAACAAACAACGCCAGCGGCTTTAATGCTGTCCCCGGAGGTTTCCGTAATGGTGACGGAGTCTATGTGGAATTAGGTGCTTCTGAGTACATTGGCAGTTCAACCCCTAATGGTCCAAGTAAAGCTTACTATCGCGCAATTCAGTATCAGTATCCTTATATGGGCACAAATGATTACGGCGCATGGAACGGCTATGCTATCAGGTGCGTAAAATAATATCCCTGATTCAATAGTTTTAAATGATTACAGTAACCTGATTGAATCTGGATAACAGTCAAAAGAAACCTACCGGTAAAACGGTAGGTTTTTTTTAATAAATAGAAGAGAAATTTTTAATAGAGTGCCAAAGAAAAATTATTGTTAAGAATTTTTAGACAGAATTGATAAATCATACTCAAAACATATATCCATCTATAGTATGATATCGTTTATCAAAAATTTAGATTCTATTTGGTATTTTTACCTAGTTTTACATGGCTGCAGTGTTGACATGACGGGTATTTGACAGTCATCAGCTTTTTTGTCAACCAAGCAGTTCTGAACCCGAAAATCACATGCCTTGTTGGTCCTTATACTGTGACTGACGGGGCGAAAGCTTGCCTGAAAATAATGAAAAACCACTTATTTTTTGACATTAATCTTAGAACCTCTATCTTTATATTGAACACCTTTATTCAGCCATGGCAGACAGTGATAAAATACGAATAATAAATCTCCCGAAAATTGAGGATGACCGTGGAAATCTTTCATTTGTTGAAGAGATGAATCATGTTCCATTCAAGATAAACAGAGTCTACTGGATATATGATGTGCCCGGAGGAGAATACCGCGGAAGTCATGCTTTTAAGAAATCTGAAGAATTTATTGTCGCACTTTCCGGGAGTTTTGATGTTGTTCTGCACAATGGATTGCAAGAGATGAAATATTCTCTTAACCGCTCATTTTATGGTCTGTATATTCCAAAATTGCACTTCCGCAGAATCGAGAATTTTTCTACGAATTCTCTGGCATTAATACTGGCTTCCACATCTTATGATGAAAAAGACTACATAAGGGATTTTGACGAATTTTTAAAATTTGTGAAATGATAACTGAATCGTCAATATATAATTGTTGCGTTATTGAACTGAACAAAATACATAACAGATCGGGAAATCTTACTTCCCTGGAAGATCAGATGGATATCCCTTTTGCTGTAAAACGATTATACTACCTGTATGACGTACCGGGCGGTGCGGAACGGGGCGGACACGCGCATAAAGGACTGCATCAGTTGATTGTTGCGGCAAGCGGCTGTTTTGATGTGGTCCTTAATGACGGCAAGAACAAAAAAGTTGTTGAACTCAACAGACCATATTACGGACTATATGTTGTGCCGGGAATCTGGCGTGAATTAATCAATTTCTCATCAGGCGCAATATGTCTGGTACTCGCTTCGGAAAAATATGACGTGAATGATTACATAAGGGATTATAACGAATACCTCAATTATTGCCATGAAAATTCACCCCACGTCTGATGTTCAGACAAATAAGATTGGTGCCGACACTGTTATCTGGCAATTTACCATCATTCTTCCAGGCGCCACGATCGGCAACAACTGCAACATAAATTCACACTGTTTTGTGGAAAATGATGTGCGTATTGGCGATGGTGTTACCGTTAAGTGCGGGGTATACATCTGGGATGGCATAACGGTTGAAGATAACGTACATATCGGACCCAACGTCACTTTTACCAATGATCTGTATCCCAGATCAAAACATGATTTTGAATTATCAAGAACAGTACTGAAAAAGGGCGCATCACTTGGTGCAAACTCAACAATAATCGCTGGAATTACTATTGGTGAATATGCCTTAATAGGAGCTGGCAGCGTGGTAACAAAAGATGTTCCGAATAATACACTCTGGATGGGTAATCCGGCCAGACAAAAAGCTTTTGTATGTGACTGCGGACATAAACTTGATGAGGACCTTCACTGCAGCCATTGTAATTCAGACTATCGGATAGATAACTCACGGATAATAAAAAAATGATTAAATTTTTCGATCTGAAGAAAATTAACGACAGTTTTGAGCCTCAGATTAGTCAGGCAATAAAAAGGGTGCTGGACTCAGGCTGGTATCTTCTGGGAAACGAAGCAGATTTTTTCGAAAAGGAGTACGGAAAATATATCGGCTCAAAACATTGCATCGGAGTTGCAAACGGGTTGGACGCTTTGCGGCTTATCCTAAAAGCATATATTGAGATGGGCTTCATGAAAGAGGGAGATGAAATAATTGTCCCGGCAAACACTTATATCGCATCAATTCTGGCTATAACTGATAACCGCCTGGTCCCTGTACTTGTTGAACCCGATATTAAAACATATAATATCGATCCGTTCAGAATTGAAGAAAAAATTACTTCACGAACCAGGGCTATAATGATTGTTCATCTCTATGGGCAAAATGCCATGCATCCCGAGATACAGAAATTAGTGCAGAATTATGGACTAAAGCTCATAGAGGATAATGCCCAGGCACAGGGCTGTCATTACGGTGAAAAGCATACCGGATCACTGGGGAGTGCTTCAGGTCACAGTTTTTACCCGGCAAAAAACCTTGGCGCATTGGGCGATGCGGGAGCTGTAACCACTGATGATGATGAACTTGCTGATATTGTACGGACACTGGCTAATTACGGATCAAGAGTAAAGTACGAAAATAGTTATCAGGGATTAAATTCAAGGCTTGATGAAATTCAGGCTGCGATCCTCAGGGCAAAACTTCCTCGTCTCGATACCGATAATCAGCGTCGGCGTGAGATAGCACAGACCTATATAAACAATATCACAAAAAGTTCAATATCGTTACCTGAAGGCTATGATCACGAACCTGCATCATACACCGGGCATGTATGGCATCAGTTCGTTATCCGTACAGCAAACCGCGATAAGCTGATGAAATATTTAAATGATTCCGGAATCCAGACAATGATTCATTACCCTATACCTCCACATAAACAGAAGGCTTACAAAGAATGGAATAATCTATCTTTCCCGGTTACCGAAACTATTCATAAGGAAGTTTTGAGTCTGCCAATAAGTCCTGTAATGAATTCTGAAGATATCTCAGCTGTAATCGACAAAATTAATGCAGCTCTATAGCACAAATATCTCCCTAATTGCATGACTATAATTAATACTATTCCCGGCTCCGTTAATTTAAGCTTGATTAACAGAGGAAAAAATTCGCATAAAAATATGAATAACAGCCACCTTGAATTGAAGCGGGGAAGATCCAATGACTGAGCAACAATCCTCTTACCGCCAGATAATGAAAGCTACCTCCATTTTCGGAGGAGTGCAGGTGTTTCAAATAATTATTCAGGTTATCCGATCAAAGTTTGTTGCCATTTTACTCGGTCCTTCAGGTATGGGTATTGCAGGACTATTAACTTCTACAATTCAATTTATAACCGGACTCTCAAATTTCGGGCTGGGTACCAGTGCGGTAAAAGACATTGCTTCAGCAAGTGCAACAGGAAATCAGACCAGGATAGCCATAAAAGTCATAGTTCTCAGGCGGCTTGTATGGATAACTGGTATGCTTGGAGCCGTGATCACTTTAATCCTTTCGTCATGGTTGAGCCAGCTGATCTTTGGTAATCACGACTATACCGTCGCATTCATCTGGATTTCAATAACTCTCCTGTTCACACAGCTTACCAGCGGACAGATTGCCCTGTTGCAGGGCATGAGAAAATTGCAGCATCTGGCTAAAGCAAACCTGTTTGGCAGCGCCAGCGGTTTGGTAATAACTGTGCCTCTTTATTATTACCTGGGAATTAAGGGAATAGTTCCGGCGATCATAATTGGCTCTCTTGTAACATTGCTTCTGTCGTGGTATTTCTCTTCACGGGTTAAGATCGAGCCTGTCAGGGTTACTATGATCAGAACGTTTGCCGAGGGTAAGAGCATGCTGAAGCTGGGATTTATTATAAGCTTGAGCGGTATTATGGCTACAGGAGCCGCCTATGTGATTCGCATATTCATAAGTAAAACCGGCGGACTTGCTCAGACAGGTCTTTATAACGGCGGGTTTGCTATTATAAATACTTATGTAGGCCTCATCTTTACTGCGATGGGCACAGATTATTATCCGCGTCTCTCAGCTCTTGCCGATGATAACCGGCTATGCAAAGAAACCATTAACCAGCAGGCAGAGATTGCAGTTCTTATTCTGGCTCCGATACTTTTAGTATTTCAGGTTTTTATAAACTGGGTGATTATTATTTTATATTCAACTAAATTTATTGCTATAAATCAAATGTTGTACTGGGCAGCTCTTGGAGTATTTTTTAAGGCTGCCAGCTGGTCAGTATCGTTTATCTTTCTGGCAAAGGGTGCAAGCAAATTTTTCTTCTGGAATGAATTGATCTCAAACATTTATATGCTGGGCTTGAACATTATAGGTTATAAATTACTGGGATTAATGGGATTAGGCATGTCATTCATGGCCGGATATATGCTTTATATGGTTCAGGTTTTCTTTCTGAGCAAGTATAAATATGAATTTTCATTCAGTAATGAATTTAAATGGATCTTCAGTATTCAGATTTCGCTTGCACTCGGAAGTTTTCTGGCAATGAAATTCATACCCACTCCGTTTAACTATTTTGCAGGTCTTGGATTAATTATACTCTCTAGCTGGTATTCTCTGAGAGAACTTGACAAAAGGATCGGACTCGCCGCAATAGCAGCAGAAATAAAATCGAGGTTTATAAAGAAATAGATGGCATGACTGAGATTTCAAATCAACCGCTTGTTTCCATTGTAGTTATAACTTATAACTCTGCAAAGTATGTACTTGAAACACTTGAAAGTGCAAAATCACAGACTTATGAGAATATCGAGCTTATAGTTACTGATGACAATTCTGCTGATGAAACCGTTGAGTTATGCAAGAAATGGATTGATGCAAATAAGGACCGTTTTACCCGCACGGCCCTTGTGTCATCTGATACGAATACAGGTATTCCGGCAAATATTAACCGTGGAATAAATATTTCATCAGGCTATTGGATTAAATGCATTGCCGGGGATGATTTAATGACAAGCAAATGTCTGACAGAATTGATTAATTATATATCATTCAGCAAGGAAAATATTCGCATACTATATTCCGATGTTATAAGATTCTCAGGGAATTCAATTGCGAATGTTAAAAATATAAAATTTGAGAATGCCCGTTTCTGCTCAAGTGAAGTCACTGCAAAGGAACAGTATGAGATTCTGCTCAGGGCTAACAGGGTATTGGCTGCATCATTGATCATCAGGCGTGATCTGTTAATGTCATTTAATGGATTTGATGAAAGATTCAGACTTTTGGAAGACTGGCCTTTATGGTTAAAAGTGACACATGAAGGATATAAAATATATTACCTCGATAAACCCCTGGTGTATTATCGTATTCATGATAATAACCTTAGCATGACAATTAATCAGAATTTTCTTTATCACCCTGTGAGTAAGATTAACATAATCTTTAAAGAAAAAGAATTGATTCCAAGGTTGCCTTTCATTGAAAGATGGGGAATGAAACATGATATCCTTGGAATAAAGACTTGCTTCTTCCTGGGAAATAATAAAAGGAATCCTTTTACATGGTTGGTGTATAAAATGTTTAATATTTCAAACCCTTTTTATAACTACTTGCGTATAAAAAAATTACTTGGAATAACTTAAAATATTGCGTTTGTCTGTTATTCCGGGCTGGTTTAATTGTTTAATTTGAAGAAATCTGAGTGTAATGATTTTCATAATTACGAAAGCAAATAAAATTATGAACCCGGTTTCTTTAATTTTGTTAATTCAGAAAACTGATTGCAAATGACTGAGAGAACGACTGAAAGAAGAATAGCTCTTTTAATTATTTCTGCATCCTCGATATTAATCTGGGACTTACTGTTTAAAATGAATCTTATTAGTCCCAAGATGCAGACATTACTGATTGTTCTTTCTTTAATTCCTTTTGTGATTTCTTCATACAGGCTGCTGGGTGAATATAAATTTGAAAACAGCTACTTTAAATTTATTTTTACGATATTTCTCTTGTATGAATTGGTAATAATCATCAGAGGATGGTCTTTCACTTACAATGATATCAAAACTTATATGCAGGCGCCCTACGTTTTCTGGCCCTTTATAATACCGCTGTTCGTGTTTTTTGATAAAAGGATAAGTACTTTCGGTTTACTATTAAAATGGATATATTTTTCAGGAGTTTTCTCCCTCTTTCTGGTTTTAATATTCCCGACTGTTTTAATTAAAAGGGCCACTGCAGAAACCTTCATCAATCTCTTTCTTCCCTGCGGTTTCTTATTATTGAATGCAAGCTACATCAAAAACAGAAAAGTAAATTTTTCATTTTTCCTCATATTTATTTCAATTGTTTCTTTAACATATCTTGCCCGTAGAAGCGGTCTGGCAACACTTCTTGGAATTCTGATTTCCGCCTATTTCCTTAATTTAATCAATAAATCAAAAGCGAAGCTCTTTAAATACTTTCCACTGATCATCATAATCGGAGTTTTTGTATTATTCAGTCAGTCATTTGAAAATTCCAAGGAAGTTCTTTTCAACAAGATGGCACTGAGGCTTTCCGAAGATACCAGATCAGGTGTTTTTGAAAGATTTTTTTATTATCTGAAGGACAACATGGCTTTTGGAAATGGGATGAACGGAACTTACTATTGTCCATTGTGGGACACAGAAATTGACGGAGTAGTGTTCACGGCTGTTCAATACCGGAATCTTATCGAAAACGGTTATCTGCAGTTGCTTCTTACAGGTGGCATTCTTCATATAGTTCTTTTTTTACTGGTCTTATTACCTGCTGCGATTCTGGGAATATTTAATTCATCAAATCAATTCGTAAAAGCCTGTGGCATAATTATTTTTCTGCGATTGATAGATATGTTCTTTTACGGAATTCCATCCTTTACCATGACTTATATATTAGTCTGGATATGTGTGGGTGTATGTTATAAAACCAGCCTGCGGAATATGTCGAATGAAGATGTCCGAAATGAATTTTTGAAAGTAGATATGTTATGAGAATACTTTATTTAATGTACACTCAGCATAATTCTCTTACAGAAACGGATAACCTGAAAATTGGGTTACCATGGGTGGAAACATTATTAGGTGAGCTGGCAAAACATGAGAGCTTAACTATTGGTTTGGCTCTTCCTTTTAATAATAATGTCATTCAAAAAATTCAAAAAGACGACCTTTCCATATTCGGGTTACCGAATCCTGTAAATAAAAATACCTTTAGTAAAGTGTACAGAAGGGTAACCTGTACATTTAGCAAAACTAAAATAATCACAAGCCTTTTGCAGGTAATAAGTGATTTTAAACCCGACATAATACAAATCTTTGGATCAGAGAATTTTTTGGGTTTAATCATTAAACTGCAAAGCAAACCTGTTGTAATACATATTCAGGGGTACGCATCAGTATGCGCGTCAAAGTGGTTTACCGGATTTTCAAAATGGGAACAGGTCAGATATACCGGTTTAAAAGATTTAATCTTGTTTCGGGGTAGTTTCAGAGAATTTTTTTGTTTTAGAAAAAAGGCGTCTACTGAAGAAGTTATCCTGAGAAACTGCAAATATTTTATGGGCCGTACCAATTTTGACAGAAGAATTTCAGCATTGATTTCTCCCGGCTCACATTATTTTCATTGCGAAGAAATTTTAAGGAAGGAGTTTTTTGAAAAACATTGGGATTTTAAGCTACAAAATGAAATCCAGTGCATCTCTATTCTAAAAGGCACAACATATAAGGGCATTGATGTATTGATTAAAGCCGTGCTGATTTTGAAAAAGTACTCAAACTTATCCTGTAAATTTAAGATTTGCGGAGTGTCTGAAGATGAGAGAATTGTTAAAATGATAAAAATGAAGTTTAAAAAAGAGCTCATCCCGGGGGACGTTGAATATTTAGGGAAATTAACTGCTGACGAATTAGTAAAACAATTATGCAGCTCGAACTTTTATATACATCCGTCTTATGTAGAGAATAGCCCTAACAGCATATGTGAAGCGATGGTGCTTGGTATGCCAATAATTGCTGTAAATGCCGGAGGCATTTCCAGTCTGATGAAGGATGAGGTGGAGGGAATTCTTGTTCAGGAAGGAGAACCTTACTCGCTGGCAGGAGCTATTGTAAGTTTAACCAAAGACTATGAAAAAGCAAAGCAACTTGGCCACAACGCAAGGATCAGAGCTCTTAAAAGGCACAATCCGAATGATATAATTAACAACCTGCTAAATGTTTATAATGCAATAATAAACGAAAATCAAGAAAAGACTTTAATCACAAAATATCAGATTAATTGTTAATCGCATTGATTTGATGACTCAGAAAAGAGGTATAAAAAATGAGTTATTATGAGAATACTTTATTTATTATTTAATCAGCAGGCTTCTGTTGCGGAGTTCAGCAATAACACTAACATCAGCTTGTCGTGGGTTGATGCAATGTTGGAGGAACTGGTTAAAATACAGACTATTAATGTTGCACTTGCAGTTCCAGTTAACAGTAATTCTTTTCAAAAAAGTCAGAAGAATGGAATTACATTTTACGGATTGCCTAATCCTTCGAGGAAAGATATTTTTAGAAAAATATACAGGCGATTAACACACGCTCGTGATATTTTGACCCCCAATGAGTTCATTTCCAGGGCGGTCGATGATTTTGGTGCCGATATAATCCAGATATTTGGTTCGGAAAACTATTTTGGTTTAATTGCCCGAGAACAAAAGATTCCCGTAGTAATTCATATTCAGGGGTATTTATTAGTGTGGGAGGGAAAGTGGTCGACAGGAATTTCACGGTGGGAGCAGTTCAGATACGCTGGTTTAAAGAACCTGCTTCTGATGCGGGGCTGTTTCCATAACTTTTTCTATTTTAAGAAAAGAGCCGCTACAGAAGCCGTTATCCTGCAAAACTGCAAGTACTTTATGGGTCGTACAAATTTTGACAGGAAGATCGCATCTTTAATTTCCCCCGGGTCAAGGTATTACCATTGTGAAGAATTTATCAGGAAGAAATTCTTTGAAAAACAATGGGATCTGCCTCTTCAAAATGAAATACGATGTATTACAATATTAAAAGCAACATCGTATAAAGGCATGAATATAATATTTGAAGCCTCAGCCATACTTAGAAAATACTCGGCTTACAAGGTTAAGTTTAAGATCTGTGGCGCATCCGACAATGATGATATAGTAAAAATCATTAAAAAGAAATACAGGAAAGAGCTCAATCACTCAGATATTGAATTTATGGGCAAACTTTCGCCTGATGGACTGGTGGACCAGCTCATCAATTCAAATTTTTACATTCATCCTTCATATATAGAAAACAGCCCAAACAGCGTTTGTGAAGCAATGGCATTAGGCATGCCGGTGATAGCGACAAATGTTGGCGGAGTATCATCATTGATTGACGATGAAGTGGAAGGTGTTTTGGTTCAGGAAGGTGAACCTTACTCGTTAGCCGGTGCTATTTTAGAATTGGTGAACGATTATGAAAAAGCCAGAAACCTTGGTTCAAACGCGAGAGTAAGAGCAATGAAACGGCATAATCCCGATGATATCCTGAAGGAATTGCTTATTATATATGATAAGATAATTAACGAAAATGCAAGAGAAAGTTTATCCTAAGATACTAATTATCGGTCAATCCTTCAACAAAAGCAGCGGGGGAGGAATAACTATCTCCAATCTGTTTAACGGATGGCCTAAGGACAAGCTGGCAGTAGCCTCCAACGTTAACCTGATCAACGACCTGGATATTTCTGTTTGTGAAAGTTACTATCAGCTTGGCTATAATGGGAAACTTCATCCATTTCCTCTTAATTTATTCCTCCCTAAAATCAAATGTGGCAGCCTGCTTGTTCAAACCAGGAATGATCTCATAAAGGAACAAAGTGAGAATGCGAGTACCGGTAAGTATAAGAGAATATATTTGCTGTTATCGGGGCTTCTCAGGTTTTTAGGGATTTACAATGTGTTGTATAAATTGGAGCTCACTCCCGATTTTAAAGCCTGGGTGGCTGAGTACAATCCCGACATTATTTACTCACAGCTTTCCACTGTTGAGCTCATAAGGTTTGTGACAGAATTGCAAAAGCAATTTAACAAGCCTGTGGCATTACATATTATGGATGACTGGCCTGCTTCATTTAACAGACCCAATGGGATTTTTAGCTTGCGAAAGAAGAAGATTGATAATGAGTTCCGGGCTCTGATGGATAAGTCTCCTATTCTATTAAGTATCTGCCAGGCTATGAGCGATGAATATGAGATGCGCTATAAAAAGCATTTCATACCTTTTCATAATCCAATTTCAATACAAGATTGGCTGCCATGCGCAAAAAGTCAGTGGGAGATCAACGGTGTTTTTAAAATCCTGTATACAGGCAGGATAGGGAAAGCCAATGGCAAGGCTATCATGTTTATGGCTAAAATTATTGATGCCATGAATTCCGGGGAAATTAAGATAAATCTCGACATATTCACACCTGACTATAACTCGAAAAATGCATCTTCCATACGCAACCTCAGAGGAGTTCATATAAAAAATACGGTTACGCACGAACAGATACCATACCTTTTATCAGGTCATGACCTGCTTTTCCTGCCTCTCGATTTTGACAAGGTAGGGATCCGTTTTGCAAAGTTCTCGATGCCGACAAAGTCTTCAGAATACATGATTTCCGGCACTCCTGTAATGGTATATGCCGATAAAAGGACAGCTTTGGCGAAATATGCGATCAATGACAAATGGGCGTATGTCGTAACTGAAAATGATAAGACGGTACTAACAAATGCTATAACTGAGCTCTATTCCAATATTTCACTTAGAAAAGAACTTGCTGAGACTGCAAAAAGAGTTGCAATGAAAAACGATGATGATAAAATAATAAGGGAAAAGTTCAGGCAGGCATTCATACTCAACGATGTCAGCGGAATTGAAAATCGCGATAATCCTAAAGTACTGATAATAGGCCAGTCGTTCAACAAAAATACCGGCGGGGGAATCACTATAACAAACCTGTTCACGGGCTGGCCCAAAGACAGGATAGCAGTAGCTTCAAATGCGAATATATCCTGTGATCTGGATAGTTCGGTTTGCGAACATTATTACCAGCTGAGTTACAATGGCAAATTACATCCTTTCCCCATCAACCTCTTCCTTCCCAAAATAAAAGATGGCAGCCTTATCGTAAAAAATAATGTTAATATAAAGGACGATAGCGGAGATATTCCGATAACCGGGAAGTATAAAAAGATTTATTTTATTCTTTCGGCACTTCTTAAATTGTCGGGGCTCTATAATGTTTTGTACAAGATAAAAATAACTCAGGACTTCAGGGACTGGATCACTGCTTTTGATCCCGATATAATTTATTCCCAGCTTTCTACATTGGAACTAATCAGGTTAGTGAAGGATTTGCATATTCAGTTTCACAAACCACTGGCTTTGCACATAATGGACGATTGGCCGCACGCAATACATAAGCCCGAGTTTTTCTTTGCAAGGTGGGATAAATATGTAGACAGGGAATTCAGGAAAATTCTCGAAAGATCTTCCGTTTTAATGAGCATCTGCGATTCAATGAGTGACGAATATAAAATCAGATACCAGAAGGAATTTGTTCCATTTCATAATCCTATTGAGATAAACAACTGGTTGCCATATTCAAAAACTGACTGGAATATAAAGGACAAATTCACCATCCTTTACGCCGGCCGTATAGGTCGTGGAATAAAAAAATCAATTATCGATATTTCAAAGGCAGTAATAAATTTCAGTAAAAAAAATGACAATATCGTATTCGAAATACTTACAAATAATTTCTCTGAAATTGAGAATCTTATTAAACTGAATGATCATGTTAAATGGCTTAAACCCATTGATTATAAAGAACTACCGCATAAATTTTCAAGTGTTGACTTATTAATTCTCCCCGAAGACTTTGATTCTTCAAGTATAGAATTCTTAAAATATTCCATACAGACAAAGGTTCCTGAATACATGATTTCCGGAACTCCGATACTTGTTTATGCTGATACCAGGACGGCGCTGGCAAAATATGCTATTAAAGAGGGCTGGGCTTACCTGGTCTCAGAAAATAATGAAGAACTGCTCACGAGAGCCCTTGAAGAGTTATATTCTAATCTTCCATTGAGAAAGTCACTTGCAGAACGTGCTAAAAAAGTGGCTATTCAGAACGAAGATGCCAATATCATCAGGGAAAATTTCCGAAAAAAATTAATATTGAATTAAAACCTATCAGATTATGGAAAATCTATTTACGGGAAAATCACTGCTTATCACTGGCGGTACAGGTTCATTCGGCAACGCTGTATTGCGCAGAATCTTAAAGACAGACATAAAGGAAATTCGTATTTTCAGTCGTGATGAAAAGAAACAGGATGATATGCGAAATCATTATAAAAACAGTAAAATCAAATATTACATAGGTGACGTCAGGAACTATGAAAGTATCAAAAGTGCAATGCAGGGAGTCGATTTTGTTTTTCAGGCTGCCGCACTTAAACAGGTTCCATCCTGCGAGTTTTTTCCGGTGGAAGCCGTCCGTACCAACGTACTTGGCTGTGAAAACGTCCTGAATGCCGCTCGTGAAAATAAAGTCAGTCGTGTTATTGTATTGAGCACCGACAAGGCTGTTTATCCAATAAATGCCATGGGGATGTCGAAAGCTCTGAGCGAAAAAGTAATGGTCGCTAAGTCGCGCGACTTAGCGGGCACAGGCTCAGTGTTTTGCGGGACCAGATATGGTAATGTCATGGCTTCAAGAGGTTCTGTTATACCGCTCTTTGTTGATCAGATTAAACAAGGTAATCCGCTGACTCTTACCGATCCGAACATGACACGTTATATGATGACTCTCGATGACGCTGTGGATCTGGTTATTTTTGCCTTCAAACATGGCAACCCGGGTGATATATTCGTACAAAAAGCTCCTGCTGCCACAATTGAAGTACTTGCAAAAGCATTGCTCGAATTATTCAAGGCTAATAATCCGATCAGAGTCATTGGAACCCGTCATGGAGAGAAGCTCTATGAAACTCTGGTTAATAGGGAGGAGATGATTAAGGCAGAGGATCTGGGTGATTTTTACCGTATTCCTGCAGATACACGCGACCTCAATTATAATAGTTTTTTTATTGAAGGTGAAGCCGGGATCGCCCAGACAGAAGATTATACCTCTCACAATACTAAACGTCTGAATATTGAGGAAACAAAAAAACTATTAATGAAACTCGACTTTATATGCGAAGAAATAGGTGTCTCTGCCTGAAATTTTCCAAAAGCCTGAGAACTGAAATTGTGATAGACAATCTGAATGGGTAAGAAGGAAAAGGATCTCTCTATTGAAACTCTCAGAGGCTTTGCTATTATATTTATGGTAGCCGGTCATGTAATTGGAAGCAATGTATCGGGTATGAAAGTGGCAGAAGATTCGGGTTGGAGATATTTCTATTTCACATTCGAATATTTACGGATGCCCCTTTTTACGGTTATTTCAGGATATGTTTATTCTTTATGGCCAGCTGGAAACTCGAGCCTGTTTGGATTTTATAAAGGAAAATCCAGACGGATTTTATTACCACTGCTATCGGTAGGAACACTCCACTTTTTACTTCAGTATATTATACCGGGAACAAATACTAAAATGCCATTATCTGATATGTGGCAGATTTATATTTTCCCTTATGAACACTTTTGGTTCCTGCAGTCAATATTTTTGATTTTTTTATTGATCGGGTTACTCGATCACTTAAAGCTATTCTCCTCAGTTAGAAACTGGTTCGTAATTTTCGTTACAGCGGTGTTACTCAGGAATTTCGTCCCTGAATTCGAATTTAATTTATTCAGCATTAATGGTTTCTTTAACCTTTTGCCTTTCTTTATTCTTGGCTGTGGAATTAAGAGATTCGGAAGCCTCTTTACTGATAAAATACTAATACTTCCTGTCATTATTGTTTTCACTCTCTCAATTGCAGTGCAGCAATATTTCTGGTTTTCACCTGCAGCTATGAATGACTATGAGTACAAACTCTTAAGTCTGCTTGTAGCAGTTTCGGGAATAACTTTTTTCTTTTATATCAGAAAGAATATACCTTTTATTTCAAAAATCGGATACTATGCATTTGGAATATACCTGTATCATGTTTTCGGAACGGCAGGCTCCAGGATCATCCTTATGCATTTCGGAGTATCCCGCCAGATTATATTGTTCGCTGCAGGCCTTGTCTTCGGTCTGGGAATTCCCATTGTCATTGAACTATTCCTGGAAAAATCAAAAGTCCTGCGCAGAATATTCCTCGGATTACGGTAACTTTGCCTTTCTGACACTATGTAAATCAAGCTCTTCTCAGCATAAATATTAATACAGCATGTTAAAAGTTGGAATAACCGGTCAAGCAGGATTTATTGGGACCCATCTGTTTAATTTTCTTAATCTTAAACATGACGAAATAACTACGGTGCCCTTTTCAGACGATTTTTTTAATGACGATACCCGTTTAAAAGAATTTGCAGCTGAGTGCGATGTGATAGTGCATCTGGCTGCCCTGAACCGTCATTCCGATCCTGATGTAATCTATGATACAAATATCCGGTTGGTTAAGCAACTTATAGATGCACTCGAAGCCAGCGGAAAGAGTACTCATGTTTTGTTTTCCTCTTCAACTCAGGAAGAAAGAGATAATCCCTACGGGAAATCAAAACGTGATGGCCGCCTGCTGCTGGAACAATGGGCACGACGCACCGGCAATCGATTCACAGGTTTTGTCATTCCGAATGTTTTCGGCCCTTTTGGCAATCCGTTCTATAATTCTGTAATAGCTACTTTTAGTTATCAGTTAACTCATAACGAACAGCCCAAAATAGTCGTAGACGCAGATTTACAGCTTATATACGTCAATGAGCTCACAGAGCTCCTTTATAAGAAAATTATTAGCAATGCGGTAGGCCCGGAACCCGAAAGGTACAATGTACAGTATACTTCGGAACACAAAGTGTCGGATATCCTGCTGTTGCTTGAAAAATATAAAAAGATCTACTTTGATGAACATTGCTTTCCTGATTTGAACAGCGTGTTTGAGGTGAATTTGTTTAACACCTTCAGGAGTTATTTAGATCATTCTCTTCGTTATCCTGCTCAGCTAAAAAAGAATTCAGATGAACGAGGAGCGTTTACCGAGACTATAAAAACCTCCCTGGGTGGCCAGTTTTCGTTCTCCACAACATTTCCGGGTGTAACCAGAGGAAACCATTTTCATACCCGGAAAATTGAGCGGTTTATTGTGATAAGCGGAAAAGCCGTCATAGAGCTTCGCCGTATCGGAACTAAGGAGAAGCTCCGGTTCGAACTGGATGGCAATCAGCCTTCATTTGTCGATATGCCGGTATGGTATTCACATAATATTACCAATACCGGAGATGAGGAGCTGATAACGCTGTTTTGGATAAATGAGTTTTTTGACCCAAAGGATCCGGATACGTATTTTGAGAAGGTTTGACATGTGTTAATATTACACTTATTCCGGAAATGATTAACCAGCTGAAGTTAAACGCCTGAATCTAATTTATTAATCCTTTTATATGACCAAGCTTAAAGTAATGACTTTTATTGGGACCCGACCGGAAATAATCCGACTTTCCCGGACAATGGCAAGATTGGACGAACATCTGAACCAGGTTATTGTCCATACCGGTCAGAATTACGACTATGAGCTGAATGAGGTGTTTTTCAAAGAGCTGGGACTGCGTAAACCCGATCATTTCCTTAATGTTGACACTACCTCACTGGAATCCTCTGTTGGTGACATAATAGAGAAGTCGGGCAAGATCATAAGACAGGAAAAACCAGATGTCGTATTGGTTCTCGGTGATACTAATTCATGTCTGGCCGCTTATATGGCAAAACGATTGCATATTCCTGTATTTCATATGGAGGCTGGTAACCGGTGTTTCGATTTTAATGTTCCTGAGGAAGTCAACCGCAGGATTATTGACCATATCTCTGATTTTAACCTGGTGTATACCGAACATGCGCGCAGGCATCTTCTTTCTGAAGGTCTTCCTCACCGCAGGATATATCTGACCGGTAGTCCAATGAAGGAAGTTCTCGACTTTTATCTTCCTGAAATCAGACAATCAAAAGCCCTTGAGAACCTGTCGCTGAAAGCAAAAAAATATTTTCTGATTTCATCCCACCGGGAAGAAAATGTTGATAATCCAATCAATCTGAACAAAATTCTTGTTGTATTAAACAGATTGGCTGAAGATTACGGAATGCCTGTTATTGTGTCGACACATCCGAGAACACGTAAAAGACTGGAAATGAATAAAGGGGTGGAAATGAATCCTCTGATTCAATTCCTTAAACCGTTTGGCTTCCTCGACTATGTATTTCTGCAGATGAATGCTTTATGCACATTGTCTGATTCGGGAACAATAAGCGAAGAATCATCCATCCTGAATTTTCCGGCAATTTCCCTCCGGCAGTCAATGGAGCGGCCTGAGGCGCAGGATGCTGGTACCATTATACTCACTGGTTTTGATCCTGATATTGTTCTGAACAGTATACAGATAGTAATTAATGAATTTGAAACCACTAAAGGATATAAAAGAATTGCTGAGGATTATACGATAGAAAACACTTCATGGAGGGTATTGAAATTAATTTCCGGGAATACCAAATTAAATAGTATATGGAACAACGGAAATTAAAGCATAAATTTGTTCTGATCACCTCTTCCAATTTCCCGATCGGAGGTGCCGGAGCAAACTATTTAAATCTTTTCTGCAAGGGATTAGTCAGTAATGATCTGTCCGTGCATGTTTATCTGCTCAAGGGATTTGCCTTTGGAAATTATTCAAATAATGGCAAGAGAAGGAATATAACTGATTATGGTGTTCCGTATAATTACCTTAGCTTCAAAAAAAGGCCTGAAAACATATTTCTGAAGCTGTGTGATGAGTTCCTTAGCATCCTGAGTCTGATCAAGCTTTTATTTTCACTTCTTAAACAGAGAAAAACAACCACCCTGCTCGTCTATAACAATGAATTTCAATCGAACATCCCTATATATCTTCTGGCTAAACTTTTCAGGATAAAAATTGTGACTTTTGTTCCCGAATTCTATGATAAAGCGATTTTTAAGGGCTCCATTTTCCGGAAGTTAAAATGGTACGGATTTCTTCTTAATTTTTACTGGCTGAACAGGATGTCTGACAAACTGATAGTATTCAGTCACTTCCTCAAAAACGAATATCTTAAAAGAGGTTTTAAAGAGCAAGATATTTATGTTCAGCCAAACCTTACTGATTTTGAATTCTGGAAAACTAATCCGGAACAAAAAATCTTTACAGTCGGATACAGTGGTACGCCTTCAATTAAGGATGGACTTTTTGATTTATTCAAGGCTATAAGCATTCTTCAGAACGGGATGTCTGATGTAAGCCTTCTGGTAATAGGCGATTCTACATTCGGCAAAAGT
This sequence comes from uncultured Bacteroidales bacterium, assembly GCA_963715785.1. Classification (GTDB taxonomy): domain Bacteria; phylum Bacteroidota; class Bacteroidia; order Bacteroidales; family VadinHA17; genus LD21. The sequence continues at coordinate 4,910,313 of OY970276.1, read as the reverse complement.
CTTATTCCCGATCTTAAAACTGAAAGTCAGAAATTAGGCATATCTGAAAAAGTGACCTATACCGGCCTGGTGGAATTAGCAATGGTGAAAAAGCATCTTTCAGAATGTAAAATACTGGCTATAACGCGACAAGGGACTAAACAGACAAGGGCTGGGTTTCCAACAAAATTAGGAGAGTATTTTGCCACCGGCAGACCGGTGCTGTCTACGAACTTCGGCGATATAGAGAAATATTTTACCGATGATGTGGACCTTGTTATGGCAGAGAGTGGAAATCCTGAGTCAATAGCCCATAAGATAAAATGGATGATTGATAATGAAGAGCGATCGGAACTAATTGCTCAAACCGGCTGTAGAAGGGCAAAAGATCTCCTCGACTATAATAATTCAGTTGTTATTATGATTCAATTTATAAATAACTAATTAAATAATGAAAGTAGCTATTATCGGGACCGGTTATGTTGGTCTTGTAACAGGCACCTGTTTTGCAGAGATGGGTATTGATGTCACCTGTATCGATAATGATATCAGGAAGATAGACAACCTGATAAATGGTAAAATACCTATTTATGAGCCAAGCCTTGATGAGATGGTACATAAGAATGCTCTCGCCGGAAGGCTGCATTTTATGACTTCTCTGCGTGAGTGCCTCGATGACGTGGAAGCTGTTTTTCTTGCTGTGGGTACACCTCCTGATGAAGATGGCAGCGCAGATTTGAAGCATGTTCTGGAAGTATCGAGAGAAATCGGCAGACATATGAATAAGTATGTCCTGGTGGTGAACAAAAGCACAGTTCCCGTAGGAACTGCCGTTACAGTAAAGGATACAATTAGACATGAACTCGATCTTAGAGGAGTGTCAATAGAATTTGACGTGGCATCGAATCCGGAATTTCTTAAGGAAGGATCGGCAATCAAGGATTTTATGGGACCCGACAGGGTTGTCGTCGGGGCTGATTCGGAAAAGGCCAGGGAAATAATGGACAGGCTCTACAGACCTTTTATGATGAACAATTACAGGGTTATATATATGGACATCCCTTCTGCGGAAATGACCAAGTACGCAGCCAATGCCATGCTGGCAACCCGCATCAGCTTCATGAACGATATTGCTAATCTTTGTGAGGCTGTTGGCGCTGATGTAAACATGGTGAGGAAGGGCATAGGAAGTGATTCACGGATCGGAAATAAATTTCTTTACCCTGGCGTGGGTTATGGTGGGTCGTGTTTTCCAAAGGATGTTAAGGCTCTGATCCACACTGCTATACAGAAAGGCAAAAAACTCAGGGTACTCGAAGCTGTTGAAGAAGTGAATTATTTGCAGAAGAAGATCCTTTTCGATAAGTTAATGACCCATTTTAACAATGATATAAGGGGCCTTAAGATAGCTATATGGGGACTATCCTTCAAACCTGAAACAGATGATATAAGGGAAGCTCCGGCTTTGGTTTTAATAGACCTCATTAAAGAGGCTGGTGGTATTGTTTCTGTTTATGATCCCGTGGCAATGGAGGAATGCCGTAATCGTAAAATTGAAGTTGAGTATGCAAAGGATATGTATGAGGCATGTATTGATGCACATGCGGTAATGCTGGTTACAGAATGGAAGGAGTTCAGGATACCATCATGGCCGACACTGAAACGGATTATGCATGAAGCGGTGATGTTCGACGGAAGGAATATCTACAGCAGACATGAGGTCACCGGTAACGGCTTCGCATATTTTTGCATCTGAGACCCGAAAAATACTTAGACTAACTCATTAAATATTCCAGGCAATGGCAATTCGTATACTGATAACCGGTTCTGCAGGCTTTATAGGCTCAAATCTGGCAGATTCGCTGCTCAAATCCGGAAATGATGTGTTGGGTATCGACAATTTTGATGCCTTTTATGAACGTACAATAAAGGAAGGAAATATTAGGGAAGCCCTTCAGAACCCTGCTTTCCGGTTTATGGAAGGCGATATCAGGGACGCTTCATTTCTTAATAGTTGTTTTGCAGAATTTAAACCTGAGCTGATAGTTCATCTTGCGGCCAAGGCAGGAGTCCGCCCCTCGATCGCCAACCCCCGTGAATATTATGATGTCAATGTATCCGGTACCCTTAACATACTCGAGGCTATGCGGAAAAGCAATGTCACAAAAATGATCTTTGCATCCTCCTCATCTGTGTATGGAAATAACAAAAAGGTTCCGTTTTCTGAAACAGACAACGTCGATAATCCGATTTCTCCTTATGCTGCAACAAAGAAAGCAGGAGAACTGCTATGTCATACCTACCATCATCTTTTTAATTTTGAGATATTCTGTCTGAGATTCTTTACAGTATATGGTCCCAGGCAAAGGCCGGATCTTGCTATCAATAAGTTTTCCCGGGCAATACTGAATGGCCAGCCAATTCCATTTTTTGGAGATGGTTCTACACAGCGCGATTATACGCATATCTCCGACATTGTGCAGGGAATAAATTGTGCAATAACAAATCTGAAAGGATACGATATATTTAATCTGGGTGAATCAAATACAATTTCGCTGACAGGCCTTATCTCTATTCTTGAGAAAAGCACCGGAAGAAAAGCCATACTTAATTACCTGCCCATGCAGGAGGGAGATGTAATGGTGACCTACGCAGATATCAGCAAGGCAAGGAACAAGCTTAATTATAATCCCCGGGTAAATATCGAAAATGGCATACAGGATTATATTAACAGTATATAAACATTCTCAAATTGTGCAGGAAGTTGGAAAGCTTTTTCTCCTTCAGGAAAACAAAAGCTATTCATTTTCAGTGATAACAATGTTTTTCTCCATAAGATGAAAATTGCCATTTTTTGTAAAACTTTATTAAAAGGCGGCGCTGAGAAGCAGGCTTTAACACTTTCAAAATTATTGACTGAAAACAAAGCGGAGGTTATCTTAATCAATTGGTGCGAAGATATGATTGATCCCGTAAATTCAGAATATATCAGATCCAATTCGATAAGGTATATTGGTTTTAAGGGAAATCCTCTGACAAAGCTGTCTGAATTATTCAGAATTATCAGGGAAGAAAGAATCTCTGTTCTTATCTCTTATCTGACATTGGCGAATTTCATAACCGGAATATGCAGGATATTTCACAGGGATCTTCTGACGATAGGAGGCATTAGGAATGAGAAGCTGCCATTTCATAAATTTGTTTTTGAGATGATCGTTCATAACTTCATGAATGATATAACAGTCTTTAATAATTTCTCCGCAAAGAATAAATTTGAAAAGAGAGGCTTCAAAGCCTCGAAAATAATTGTCATCCATAATGCCATTCCTGTTCCGCCTCTACTAAACAGCAGGCAACCGGGAGAGACCATAAATATAGTATCAGTATCGCGTTTTGTAAAGCAGAAGGATTTTGGAACCGCATTGCAGTCGATTAAAGCTCTTATTGACAAACGCCTTGACAAAAAAATTAAATATTATATTGTTGGCTATGGACCTCTTGAAAACGAGATCAGATTATTGGTGAAGCAGCTTAATCTGACAAGCGAGGTTGAAATTCTGATAAATCCGCCCAATATCGCTGAAATACTGAAAGCAAGCGATATCTATCTCAGTACTTCTCTGTTTGAAGGATTATCAAACTCTATTATGGAAGCTATGGTTTCCGGTCTGCCGATTGTTGCAACGAATATTGGCGATAATCAATTCCTGATCAGGGAGGAGTATAATGGTTTTAGGGTTCCGTGCAGGGATGTCGGGTACACTTCTGATAAATTGGAATACCTGGTTAATTCAGAGATTGCAAGAACCATGTTCGGGAAGAACAGCTATAATTTAATTAAAAATGAGTTTTCTGAAGAGAAACTGCTGGGAAACTACTTAGAACTATTTTCAACATTATCTTTGCCTGACAGGTAAAGAAAACTTACTTAAAGTAATGAGAATCGGAGTAATTGGTACAAGAGGATTTCCTGAAGTTCAGGGTGGCATTGAAACCCATTGCATGGAATTATATACACGGATTGGAGCCGGCAGTGAGAGCAAAATAACAGTATACCGCAGGACGCCTTATATAAATTCAAAGAACAGGGATTCCAGTTATAAAAATATAAGGTTCATAGACATCAGAGTCCCGCGAAGCAAGTTTTTTGAAACATTTTTACATGCGTTCCTGTCTACGGTACATGCTCTGTTTCAGAAATATGATATTGTGCATTATCATAATACCGGTCCCGGGTTTTTTATTCCCATCCTGAAATTATCAGGGGCCAGGGTGGTTTTCACCTATCATAACATAAGCTATACCCAGAAAAAGTGGAATTCTGCTGCAAAAAGCTTCTTGACGCTGTCAGAAAGAATAAGTCTCAGGAACTCCGATTTTATCATTTTCATCTCAGACGTAATTAAATCGGAGATGATAAAAAAATATAAAATAAAGAAGTCCGCAGTCATATTTAACGGGGTTTGCATACCATGCAAATCAGAACAGAAAGATTATCTCGATTCTCTCGGACTGGAAAAGCATAAATATATTATAGCAGTAGGCAGATTCCTTGAGGAGAAGGGATTTGATTATCTGATCAGGGCTTACCGTAAGGCAGATATTGATGGTCATAAACTTGTATTGGTGGGAGATACCGATTATCCCACCGATTATTCAAACAAGCTGAAGGCACTGGCACGGGAAAATGGGATTGTGCTTACAGGGTTTATAAAAGGGGAGAGATTAAATCAGATATTTACGAATGCACGATTATTTATAATGTCATCTTTCGAGGAGGGACTTCCGATCGCTTTGCTTGAAGCAATGAGTTATGATATCGATGTCCTCGTGAGCAATATTCCGGCAAACCTGCAGGTTGATCTTGATAAAGACGACTATTTCAGGGTTGGTGATGAAGATGATCTGAAAGAAAACCTGCTGAAGAAATTATCTGACTACAGGAAGCGTTCATTCGGGGATACTCTGTCTGATAAATTCAATTGGGATAAAATTGCCATAGAAACAAATAATATTTACGAAACCTTAATAAACTGAAATGAAACTCAAAGCAGGAATAATAGGCTTAGGTAAAATGGGGCTTTCGCATGCTGCCATCGTTAGTCCTCATCCATCAGTCGACCTTGTAGCTGTTTGTGATACCTCATCAATAGTTCTTGATGCATTTAAAAAATTCAGTAAGATCAATGTCTACTCCGATTACATCAAGATGATTGAAACGGAAAATCTCGATTTTGTACTGATAGCTACCCCAACACGGTTTCATTATAAGATGGTAAAATATTGCCTTGAAAAGGGAATCCACACCTTCTGTGAAAAACCGTTCAGCCTTACTTCTCATGAAGGAGCAGAACTTGTGCAACTAGCTGATCAGAAAAATCTTATTAACCAGGTCGGTTATCATAACCATTTCATTGGAACTTTCAGGGAACTGAAAAGACTTATAAATGCAGGAGTATTAGGAGAGCTGGTACATTTTACGGGAGAAGCATACGGACCTGTGGTTACCAAAGAAAAAGGAGGGACCTGGCGTTCAGTTCCTGAAGAAGGAGGCGGTTGTCTTTTTGACTATGCATCACATGTCATAAATCTGATCCAGGAAATAATTGGACACCCACTTAAAGCCAAAGGCTCTCAACTAAAAAAAATCTATTCCAGAGATGTTGAAGATGCAGTATATTCAATTTTAACCCTTGAAAGTGGATTAAGCGGTGTATTATCTGTTAACTGGAGCGATGAAACGTACCGTAAAATGGCTACATCGCTCACTATTTTAGGTAAAAAAGGCAAGATAATCTGCGACGCCACTGAAATAAAGATCTATCTGAAGGAGCCCGATTCGAGGGAAAAGCTGGAAAAAGGCTGGACAATTAAATATATAACTGAATTCGCGATCCCTGTTAATTTCTATCTCAGGGGAGAAGAATATAGCGCCCAGATCGATAATTTTGTTGATTGTATTTTAAAGGGAAGACAAACTGAAATTAACTCTTTCAGGCAGGGCTTGCTTACTGACACGGTAATTGAATTAATAATTGCAGATTCTAAAAATTAATTAACGATGGACAAAGTATTATTAGGCGACAACCAGTTTTTTGCAATAAACCATCTTTCGGATGAAAAATCCAGGGAACAGGCAATAAGATTTAAGGAAGATTCTACAATTATCAGGGTATTGGATCAGGCAAGAGAAGTTGGAATAAATACCTTCATGTGCACTACACACGATCGCGTGGCAAATATCTGCGAACATATCCGCACAAATTCTGAAAAGTACACTGGATTCAAGATATATCCGTGTCTGCCCTATGCTCATAAATATGCCAATGCGGTTACTGAGCTTGGCATACTCGGAACGATAAAACAATATGTTCCCGGTAATATTTTCGGCACATTTGCCAAAGGCGGATTAGCTTATATGAATAAGGACTTTATTAAGCTTATGGAGATATTCGTTGACGCCGAACTTAAAATGTTCAGGGGCGTCAATACACCTGTTATCTTCATTCAGAATGTGCTGGTTGATATGATACTGGGTCTTAAGATGTATGAGATTTTTAGGGAATATGACCAGTATATCCGTAAAAAGTACAATGCTGAACCAGGTTACATTACCATGAACCTGCCTGCTTTACTCGATGCTTTGAATTCAGTGGGGATTGAGAATCCGATAATATGCAGCTCAATTAATAAAATTGGATTCAGAATGTCGGGAGGGAAGGAGATTTATGAAAAATATTTAACTGAAAAAACTTTCAGGCCTGTTGCCATGCAGGTACTTGCGGCAGGCGCACTTCGTCCAAAGGAAGCAATAGAATATCTGGGCAATTTCCCGAAGATTGAGTCGGTCTTATTTGGAGGTTCTTCAAAGTCTCATATTCAGGAAACAAAGGAACTTATTGAACATTATCTTTAAAATGCCTGCAGGTAATTGAAATTGGTTTAACAGGAACAGATTTAAAGAAAATATCTTAACCGTATAATAAAAAGTCCGATGAGAAAATTATTGAAACGATTTTTGAAGTTAGTTTTCTGGACCATTCTGATTATTTGCGTGTCTGGTTTTGCGATTTTATTATCTGGTTATTTTGCTGCCTCTAAGCCCAGGCCTTTTTTGCCAAAAAATAATCCTGATTGGTTACATCAGGCTCCTTCAAGCTTAAATCAGACTGAGATAGATCATGCGGGGTATAAACTTTTGGTAGGAAAGGATGGTTCAATCTGTGTAAACTCAATCGGCGGGAAACCGATTATGACCAACCTTACATATTATGCATCATATGAAGGTTCAAGTGAAAAATGGGGTCTCGATAAAGTATCAGTCATTGCAACCAGCGACAGTACAATTTCCATAGATGGGGAGGGGCAGTCGGGAACACTTGTTGCGTTGCTGATTACAATGCCAAAGAACAGGCCAAGATTAGATGTGAATATTAAGACACATTATAGCTCAAATGCAGTCGTTGATCGTGAGTCACTGGTAGCTGGATTCTCCGGGCCTGTCTCTCAGGTTTACACAAAAAACAGAGGGATTGATCAGGAGAAAATGGAACCTGTATACTGGCTCGACCGTCAGGGAGCGCTCTTTGGAAGCGGTTCGGAATCGGCCCTGATATATAATACGCCATTAGTATCCTCATTGCAGTTAGACTCAAAGCGGAACCTGTTATATATAAATCTTGATTATTATCTCGATCATCCATTTGTAAATATCCCCTATCAGGAGAATAGCGGTGGTAAGTGGATTGATATTTCAAAGTCACAGTATTTGGCCGGCGATGAGAGGAATAACAAATTCTCTGTTTTTTTTGGAACAGGCTCAGAGAGTATTCCCCGGATTATGCTGGTCCCAAAAGGATATCTGGCAGGTTATGTGTTTACAGAACATGCTGACGGCGGGAGTATTAAAACCCATCGCGCAGCTTATTTCGGATCAGAGGATATAACCAGAATTGATAGCGCGACCGGTGGTTTTGCGGGTCATAAGATTCCCGTCACTAAAAGCGTTTTTTATGTCGATCCTGATGCGGCAAAGTATAGTTCTATACGCGACGATCCTGATTTTCCTCAATTCCTGGATTTCCTTACCCAGCTAAATGATTCGGGCATTTATGATATATGTCTGCATACGCCTGAAAACCTGAACTCAAACCATGAAATTCTGGAAGAGTCCATTAAATTCATGAAAAGCAGATTTGATACAAAGACCTGGATAGATCATGGAATGTATAATGGAATAATAAACCGGGAATGCATATCTGCCGACGGACTAAATCCTGAATCGCAATTCTATGCAGCTGATCTTTGGGAGAAATACGATACGCGATATTTTTGGAGCCCTGCTGTCGAAATGATAAGGAATTATTCACTTAAGGAACAGGTAAAGAAGTTGAAGTTTCTGGAAGTCTCTGAGCACTTATGGGACCGATACCTCTCTCCCGATGAATTGCATAGCACCAGTTTCATCCATGCATTTAAAGAAATGAAAATCCGCTATACCGATAAAGGAGAACTTAATTCCCAGAAATCCTATAGCGGCTCTGCTTTTCCAACTCCTCTTTATTGGCAGAATCCTGCAATAAATAGGGACTTATATTCCTGGGTAACAGATTATGAAAAAGAAACAGCCAATCTTTCGCTTAAGAAAATCGACACTGATCAGAGACAATTAAATAAGCTGGTTTCTGACCGCGGAATTTTTGTTGACCATGGTTATTTCGTGAGAAATGAAAGAAATGATGGAAATTTAGTTGAAAAAAACGGGAAGCTGGTAATTAACCCCTTATTCGATAAGATTCTGGAAAACATGGCCAGGATGAGAGATAAGGGGGATTTATATCTTACAACTATCAGAAACTTGCTTGATTACTGGATCCTGACTGAAAAAATATCATTCGATTATATGCCTGATGGCCTCATTTATATCAATAATAATAACAATGAACCCATCACAGGATTGTCGTTGATTGTCCGTGCACAAACAGTCAGGATAAACGGGGAAATCCCAAAATCCAGACGGGAAGGAGAGGACACAATTTTCTGGTTTGACATCCCTGCCAATCAAACAATGACAATTCAGATAGGAAATAACTGACAGATAACTTTCTTCCTTTATTCTGCCGGTTGAACTAAGCACAAAAGAGTAATTGAATTTTAATGTCAGACCTGATAATGAACTCTGAAAGGAACAATAAGACTTCGAACGATATCCGCATTGTTTTTCTTCATCATAGCACCGGAGCACATATCTGGAAAGGAAAACAGTCTACTCCTCTGTCAGGTATTGTAAGAAGGCTCAGCAACAGGTTGGCCAACAAATTCCATCGTAAACCTGCACTGCCGGAGTTATTCAGAAAGTATAACAGCAATTTAAATGTGAATTATGTGATCGATGAACTGGTATTCCCTAAGAAATCACCATATGGGTGGAATAATTATCCATATGATTATTTCAATATCTGGGTTAAAAATGCCGGTACCCATCTGTATATGCAGGAACCAACACTGGAGATACTTACAGAAAAATACCAGGTAATTATATTCAAGCATTGTTTTCCGGTAAGTAATATACAGCCGGACCAGTCTGTCCCGGACATTGATTCTGATTTCAAATCCATTGTGAATTATAAGCTGCAATATAATGCCCTGCGAAAGAAACTCGCAGAATTTCCCAATACGAAGTTCATCTTGTTTACAGGGGTGGCTCAGGTCAGATCTCAAATATCTGAGGATGAGGCAAAAAGAGCCAGAAAGTTTTTTGAATGGGTAATGAATGAATGGAACATTCCTGAAGACAACATTTATATATGGGATTTTTATAATCTACAGACAGAGGGTGGCATATACTTTAAGGACTCATATGCAAGTTCTGAAACGGATTCCCATCCTAATGAGGCTTTTTCCCAGCATGCCGCTGAACTGCTGTTCAGCAGGATCATAGATGTTATTGAGACAAATGGGAAAGAGACTGCTCTGACAGGTGAAAAATTGGATTTTTCAAGTTAACTTGCTGATATTAGCAATACCATTTCAGAATATTAATTAAGATCATTGACAGTGGCTGATAAATTTGACTTTACAGGCTGGTTTTTTGAACGGATATTCAGATACCGCAATAAATGTAACATCCTCGCCTTCAATTCACTTGCGCATCTTGGTTGTCGTATTAAAGGCGTTAAGACAGGAAGGAAAGTGATTTTTAATGGTTTTCCCAAAGTCAGAAGGTATGAAAATTCACGGATCATCATTGGTGAAAGCTGTACCTTCAACTCCTCCAGGAACTCCGTTCGGGTAGGCCTGCAAAAGCGATGTACATTTGTGACTTTAAGAAAAGGGGCTGAGATTATAATCGGAGATAATGCCGGAGGTTCTGCAATTACAGTGCTGGCTGCTAAAAAAATTACAATAGGGAATAACGTAATGATTGGTGCTCATAGCATGATCATCGACAATGATTTTCACCATTCTGATCCGAACAGAAGACATGATACGACAGAGATTCCTGCCAGACCAATAGTAATTGAGGATAATGTTTTTATTGGTACAAATTGCATGATACTGAAAGGCGTGACCATTGGAGAAAATTCTGTGATCGGAGCTAACAGTGTGGTAATTAACAGTCTGCCGAAAAACTCAATTGCAATCGGGAATCCATGTAAGGTCGTAATCATCAAAAACTGGAATCAACCATCAAAATGATAATTCCGGTAAGCTCCGGTAAAGGTTTTCCCGTACATTATTGTTTTTGAATCGCCAGAAATACAGCTGGTTAGAAAAATATTAGCGATTGTCGTATGATGAACCCTGGGAAAAAAGTGAAAATAGGCCTGATATTTACTTTGGATTATGAAATTCATGGGAATGGTTCCGGTGAATTTGAAAACTGGGCTTATTTCCCTACAGCTAAAATGCTGGATCTGTTCGATGCCTATGGAGCCAAACTAACAATCATGGCTGAAATGGGACATTACTGGGCGATGAAGCGATATGAGGAATTATTTCAGGCTGATATCTTATTATTTGAATCACAGCTAAAAAATGCTGTTCAACGCGGCCACGATGTTCAGTTCCATTTTCACCCTCAGTGGATAGATGCCAGATATGAAGGCGGTAGTTGGAATCTTGAATTTTCAAAAAAAACAGTTAACCGGCTCTGTTATGATTATGGAGAAGCATACTATTACCTGAAAAAGGGCAAGGAAGAACTCGAGAATCTTTTAAAGCCGGTAAACCCTGATTATCAATGTGTTTGCTTCAGAGCGGGTTTCCTTCAGATGCAGCCTTCTGAAAATATGGTAAAAGCTATGATTGATGCAGGTTATCTTTCAGATTCATCTGTCTCCAAAGGTATGATGGTTGCAGATAGTTTGAGATCGGTGGATTTTACCGAGGCTTATTCGAAATTTCGTCCCTGGAAAATTTCCGCAGCTGATATATGCAGGGTTGATGAGAAAGGAAAAATATTTGAATTTCCACTGCTATCGGATGAGAAAACCCTCGCCGGAAAAATATTGAGGAAGATAATAAGGAGAATAGAAGGTAAGAATATTAAAGACGTCATCTCAGATTTTATGTCAGTATATGGCAAAGGAATGATGCAATTGAATAGTAAAGGATCGTTTTCGGGCCGGTTGAAAAACATGCTGAAAAAAAGCTGGTATTATGCGGATTTCTGCCAGAACGACCATTCTGATTTAACTAAGTACATAAAAATGGTTGTTTCAGAATGTAAAAAAGATCAGTATTATAATTTTGTGCCTGTGGTGCTTATCGGACATTCAAAAGATTTTTTCTTTTCAAATAATCTTACGCTTTTCCTTAAAAGCTGTAAAAGAATTAAGGGATTGGAATTCAGTAATTTCTCAAATGGTGTGGAGAAATTAATATCTGAGTCTGATGATAAATCATTTGAAGTAAATTAGGTATATGGCATTCTTATTGCTTCCTGCTGACTTTCAGATCATTAAAAATCTGAGATTTTCTTTTTTTAAGAAAAATATCAAGCTGGTAGAACTTGCGGATATTTTGATAAACGATCTGAAAATAAAGAGGAACGATGTACTGATGGTTCATGCGGATTTAAACATTTTTAAGCTTGAGGATTCACAGCCGGAAGACTTGATTTATTTATTGAAGATGCTGGTTGGCAGGGGCGGAACAATTCTTATGCCTGCAAACACACATCAGGAAGACAAAATTTCGGATCTGTCAGCTTTGCACAGAATTAAATTGAACAGCAGAGAATCGATAGTTGAATCCTTCAGCCAGATGCCTGATACTCTCAGATACCATCTCAGGGAAGAACAATTTGTTGTCTGGGGCAAAATGGTTGACTATCTGGCCGGAATAAATTCGGGGAAAACAGAGGAGCCCGTTAACACAGGCATTTATAATAAACTATCATTTATAAAAGGGAAGATTATTGGAATAGGTGTATCGATCTCAGCAGCTTCCGGACTGCCAGTCCATTCAGTAAAAGAAGATTCATTGGAATTCACAAAAAAAGGGATTAGTTTCTTCAGAGTGAATACATGGAACATTTAAAATGAATACATTAATTAGAAAAATTGATTGCAAATATAGATTTGCCAAAACCAGTTAAAAGGCTCTGTTTCCTAAACTATTACAGTTTAACAGGAAAATAAAAAATCTAAATATTTGATAATACCCCGGTAAGGCTTTTTATGCTTTAACGGGGTATTTTTTTTTGTCTCCTCGATTTATCTTTCAAAGATTAGATTATCAGGATCTTACTTTATATTCATTATTAGGTTTTTTCAGACTATTGCCAACAAAGAACTTCAGAATAATCCGTGATATTTTCAGTGATTATGCCAATAGCCTTGAATCTTTGATAACTGTTCAAAACTATTTGATAAACGATATTGAAACTGTTAAAAAGTTATCACAATTTTGATGTGTAAATTATTCAATCTGATCATTCAATTCAAATGCAAACAGGACTGAGAGAACTGAGTTCATCCGATAGATCATTTGGAATAGTCCGTCTGCTGATTCTGCTGGCGTTTTGCGGTATTTTAAGCGCTGAGAGCTCAATTGTTAAAGCTGATGAGCTTCATGCACATCCCGGTTCAGTAGTTTTTAATGCTGTACAGGGAATCGCCCTGAGCGAAACACGCTCTATTTTTACTTTTTCAGCTCTGGGAGGTAACCTTGATTGGACACTTTCAAAAAATGCCTCATGGATACTTCCTGATAAACTCAGCGGCCAGGATGAAGATGTAGTGAAAATAGGTGTAAATACCTCAGGATTATCTTCTGGAATTTATAACGGGAATATTACAATTTTCTCTGCAGAATCAACTGCCGATCCTGTAGTTATATCAGTTACTTTAATCATAAACCCGAATGTGCCGGTAAAAGCAACAACCTGGGAAAATGGTTATAGTTCGGCTATGAGTGTCTCGGTAGACGACTCTCAGCCTTCCGGATTCGATGAACTGGTCGCTAATGGCGTTATTGGAACTTATGCCGGATGGGGTACCGTGCCTGCTTCATTTTACACTGATTATTATAATGCAGGAATGGAACTGGCATGTCATACTGTAAATCACATATGCCACGATCTGTCCGACGATGTTCTCAGAACACAGGAAATTGAACCTAATATACAGGGGATAGCAACCTATACTCCTGAGCCTGCTAAGGATATAATAACATTTGTATGGCCATGCGGATCAACTAATTACCGCGAGGAAGCTGTTGCATCAGATTACTTTCTAAGTTCCCGGGGTTATAATTGGAATATGCTGGAAGATGCCACTCCGCAGAACTTCATGGATCTGAAAAGTTTTAATTCTCATGAACATACGCCTTATCCACCTGCCGATCTTAAAACTGTTGTAGATGACGCTATTAACCAAAAGAAGTGGTTCAACCTGGTGCTGCATAACTTTAACAACGACGATGGCGCAGTAACGTATGCTCATAATAAGGACATCTGGGTTACATCGATTGGAAATGTGATAAAATATATTCTTCAGCGTGACAGATTTATACTGACTGATTATAATTCAGCAACAGACAATATTACGTTTAATGTATCAAGGATTCAGATTCCAGCCACATCATGGAGAGAATTTGAGTCTGCTTTTGGAACAAATGATGTAACTACGTTCCAGATCGATGTTGATGACATCAGAACTGTTGATAATGTTCTGGTCGACGGAGTCAGTAACCCATTCCAGTTAAAAACAATAAACGGGAACATTGTAGTGCAGACCAATGTGAAACTTGATTATGCAAATACTAAATACGTTAATGTTGTTTATCATCCGACAACCATCGGACTTACTATAACTGGCGTAACAGCAAATAATAAAGTTTATGATGGAAACACTGCAGCAGTTCTTAATACATCGGGTGCAGTCTTATCAGGTGTTGTAGCCGGTGATGTAGTTACACTTATTACGTCAGGTGCAACCGGAACATTCTCTGGCAAGAATGCGGGAACAGGAAAAACGATTATAACCTCAGGATTTGCGCTCGGAGGCACTGATGCAGTTAAATATTCGTTGACTCAGCCGGTTACTACCGCTGATATTACAAAGGCAAATCTTTCAATTACAGGTGTTACGGCAAACAATAAAGTTTATAATGGCAATACAATTGGTACTCTGAATACGTTAAGCGCAGGTCTTTCAGGTATTATCGGCACTGACGTGGTTACTCTGAATTCAACCGCCGCTATTGGTACTTTTTTAAATAAGAACATAGGAACCGGAAAAACTGTTTCGACATCAGGTTTTGTCCTTGAAGGAACTGATGCCGGCAATTATAATTTTCCATTTCCATCACTGACTGCTGATATAACAGTGGCTCCACTTACTGTCACCGGAGTAACTGCAAACAATAAAGTTTATGACGGCACAACCACAGCTACGATAAATACTGCCGGCGCTGTGCTGGCTGGAGTAGCCGGATCAGATATTATTACTCTTAATTCAGGCAGTGTTACCGGTACTTTTGCGGACTCGAATATTGGCATCGGGAAAGTGGTGACAATATCAGGCTTTACTGTCAGCGGAACAGATCTGGGCAACTATACTTTTACACAACCCACTGTATTTGCTGATATTACTGGTGTATTACTCACAGTAACAGGTGTTACGGCCAATGATAAAGGATACGACGGATCAACTGCGGCGACAATTAATAAAGGAAGCGCAGTGCTTGTGGGCGTAGTCACTGGGGATGTTGTGACCCTGGTAACAACAGGAGCTGCAGGCACATTTGTAAACAAGAATGCGGGCACAGGCAAAACGGTTAATACCTCAGGCTTTACACTTTCCGGGGCCGATGCAGGTAAATACACAGTCATCCAGCCGTCTGCAATAGCTTCTATTACCAAAGCCTCGCTTTCTGTGACAGGCGTAACAGCAAACAGCCGGCCTTATAACGGCACCACAGGAGCGACACTTAACACCTCGGCCGCGACTCTCGCAGGTGTATTTGGAGCAGATGCAGTCAGTCTTATAAAAACAGGTGCTGCCGGGACATTTCAGACCAGGAATGCCGGGACCGGAATACCTGTCACAATAACTGGATTTACCCTTGGAGGAAGCGATGCCGTTAACTATAATTTAACCCAGCCATCCTCAACAGCTGATATTACACGGGCAATACTCACAATATCGGGAGTAACGGCTAATAATAAGATTTACGACGGAACTACGGCAGCAACATTGAATAACGGAAGCGCGGCGCTTGCGGGAGTAATATCAGGAGATGGTGTAACACTGAACTCATCGGGCGCAACAGGCACATTCAATGATAAAAATGTCGGGACAGGGAAGATAGTGACAACAACCGGATTTGTCATTGGAGGTTCTGATTCAGGCAACTATACATTGACCCAGCCGACAGCCACGGCAGATATTCTGGGAATAGCATTAACAGT
This sequence comes from uncultured Bacteroidales bacterium, assembly GCA_963715785.1. Lineage (GTDB taxonomy): Bacteria > Bacteroidota > Bacteroidia > Bacteroidales > VadinHA17 > LD21. The sequence goes on along the minus strand of OY970276.1, from coordinate 4,894,415 downwards.
AACCGGAATAACGGCGAATAATAAAATTTATAACGGGACTTCAGCAGCAACACTTAATACGAGCGGGGCAGCTCTTACAGGAGTTATCCCCGGGGATGTTGTCAGCCTGGTTCTCACAGGTGCATCAGGCAGCTTTGCAAATAAAAATGCAGGGACAGGAAAGGTTGTATCAATATCAGGACTTACACTTAGCGGAGCGGATGCCGCCAAATATTCCATAACCCAGCCTTTAACGACAGCAAATATTACAAAAGCCGGTCTTACAGTCTCAGGTGTTTCGGCTGTCAGCAGAAGCTATAACGGAACAACAGCTGCTTCTCTGAATACCGGCAGTGCTACACTCACAGGTGTCGTCTCAGGAGATATCGTCACGCTGGTATCAACAGGAGCAACAGGAACGTTTGCAAGCAGGAATGTTGGCAGCTCGATTGTTGTCACAACCTCCGGTTTTACAACCAGTGGTGCAGATGCCGGCAACTACAATCTTACCCAGCCATCGGTGACAGCGAATATTACGGCTGCAGTTTTGACAGTATCAGGAGTCACAGCTCTGAACAAGATCTATGACAGAACGGCATCGGCGACATTGAACACATCCGTTGCAGTTCTTACAGGTATATACGGATCAGATGCAGTTACACTGAACAAGACAGGGGCAACAGGCACTTTCTCAAATAAAAATGCAGGTACATCAAGGCTGGTAACAACCTCCGGATTTACACCCGGGGGAAGCGATTCGGGAAATTACATTCTGTCACAGCCAACGACTACTGCAGATATCACTCCTGTTGCTTTGAACGTAACGGGGATCACAGCTGATAATAAGATCTATGACGGAACTACTTCCGCTGTTGTCAATTCCGGAGGAGCCCAGCTCTCAGGTGTGTTGCCGGGTGATAATGTAACAATTATATCCGGCAGTTTGACCGGTGCATTTGAGAACAAAAATGCAGGTACCGGTAAAACAGTATCAGTATCCGGCATCTCATTGGGTGGTGCAGATGCTGGCAATTATACATTAACACCACCATCTGTCACAGCAGATATAACAAAATCGGGTATTACAGTTTCAGGCATAATAGCCAATAGCAGGCCATATAACAGTACAACAACGGCAACTCTTCAAAGCGGAAGTGCAACCCTGGAAGGAATTATTAGTTCTGATGCAGTTAATTTAATCTCCGCAGATGCTACCGGAACCTTTGCTGACAAGCATGTAGGTCAGGGAATTACTGTTTTATCGTCAGGATTTACATTGGGTGGTCCGGATGCAGTAAATTATTCTTTATCTCAGCCCGTATTGGCTGCAGATATCTCTGTAGCTTCACTTGGCATTTCAGGATTAAGTGTTTCTGATAAAGTATATGATGGAACAACAAACGCCACACTCAATAAAGCAAGTGCGATACTTACCGGTGTTTATGGATCTGATAATGTCAGTCTCGTCTCAGCCGGCGCGACGGGAAGCTTTATAAATAAGAATGCAGGGACGGGTGTTGCCGTCATTATATCAGGTTTTAGCATCAGCGGAACTGATATATCCAATTATATATTGACTCAGCCTTCTGTTACAGGTAATATCACTCCGGCGGCACTGGCTGTTACCGGAATAACGGCAGGCAATAAAGTGTATGATGGCACAGTTGATGCAACACTAAGTGTTGGCAGCTTCTCGGTTACAGGTGTCCTTGGCGGGGATGTTGTGAGCCTTATAACAACTGGTGCTACCGGAACTTTTGAAAACAAAAACGCCGGCAACGGCAAAAGGGTTATAATTTCAGGCCTTACGCTTTCAGGTGTAGATGAAGGGAACTATTTTGTCCCCGAATTTACAATAATGGCTGATATTACCAGGGCAGTACTTACAGTCTCGGGGACAACAGCTCCAAATAAGATCTATGATGGTACCACAACAGCTCCGCTGAATACCGTGGGTACCATGCTGCAGGGAAGTGTTGGTGGTGATGTAGTATTGCTTAATTCAACCGGAGCCAGCGGAAGCTTCTCAGACAAAAATGCAGGAACAGCCAAAGCTGTAACGATTTCAGGATTTTCAATTTCAGGCTCTGATGCCGGTAATTACACTTTAATACAGCCTGTCTTAACTTGCGATATTTTGCCTAAGCCACTTATTATCACTGCTAATGATCTGATAAAGCACTATAATGCTGATCTGATATTTACAGGTACTGAAATTACTGCTGCAGGACTTGTTTCCGGGGATCCTCTTCCTGTTGTGACGATCAGCAGTCAGGGTGCTGCTGCCTCGGCAGACGTTGGAAAATATGACATATCTGTCAGCGGGGGTCATGATAATAATTATGTTTTCACATATATCGACGGTACGCTGACTGTGGGTAAATCAGAGCTTATTGTAACAGCAGAAAACAAAACAAAAGTTTACGGATCAGAGAACCCTGAATTGACTGTCTCCTATTCAGGCTTCTTTAAAAATGACAATACCTCGGTACTCGATGTTTTACCGGAAATAACATCCACTGCAGAAATCATAAGTGATGCAGGAATCTATCCCATAACACTTTCAGGAGGCAGTGATAATAACTATGATATTATCCTTGTTAATGGCACACTTAATATTTTAAAGGCGCCCTTGACAATAACCGCAGAAGACAAGATAAAGCATTACGGGGAGTCAAACCCTGATCTCACAATTAATTATAGCGGATTTGTAGCCGGCCAGGATTCCAGTATTCTTGATGCTCTTCCCATTGCGGAAACGGATGTAAATACTGAAACAGATGCGGGTGTTTATGATATCAATGTTGCAGGGGGCAGCGCGTCAAATTATAGTTTCATCTATAACAAAGGGACCTTTACCATTGAGAAGGCTGACCAGGTTATCACGTTTGCTGAGATTCCGGGTAACCTGCACGCATCTGATGATTATACCCTTGATGCAACATCATCCAGCGGACTGAGTGTGAGTTTTGAAGTTTCAGATCCAGCGGTTGCAAGCATAAACGGCAATATACTCTCTGTTCAGAAAGAGGGAAGTGTTACCATCATTGGTGTTCAGGAAGGAGACCGCAACTGGAATCCGGCAACTGAAGTATCACAGACTTTAATTACGCTTCCGGAATTTGGCAGCATTCCGTCACTTTTCACACCTAACAATGATGGAGTTAATGACCACTGGTATATTCCTGACATTGACAGGTATGGCAGAGTTGTGGTTACCATTTACAACAGATATGGACAGACTGTTTATCAGTCTGATGCTTATAAAAATGATTGGGATGGCACCTGGAACGGCACTCCGCTGCCTTCAGCTTCTTACTATTATATAATTAAGTCGACAGCCAGAAGCCTGATCAAAGGTGTAGTTAATATTTTAAGATGACAGAATAATAAGTGAACTCTTTTTATAAGGTTTTATGAACTGAATGATCGTAAACTAAAGCCTGACCGGAGAATCGGATTTTTGTGCCATAATAACCCTTGGATTTCCAGAATCATCAGTGACCGGTTCAATGAGCTGGTAAAAACCGGCTCTCTCACAGAGCTGAGCTATGAAATTACCCTGTCCTGCTCCAACTTCAAAAATCAGCCAGCCAGCCTTGCTTAAGAACTTAGGTGCATCGGCTATTAATTTTTGTATTATTTTAATGCCAAGCATCCCTCCGTCAAATGCCAGCACGGGCTCATTGGATGCTATTTCTGAATCCATTTTTCCGACCTTGGAACTCAGAATATATGGAGGATTGCATATGATCAGATCAGTTTTTCCATAAAACTCATCTGTCTCGAATAATGATAGCAGATCTCCCTGTCCAACCTGCACCCGCTGATTAAGTTTCAGTAAATCAATGTTATCCCGTGTAAGATCTACCGCTTCCTGTGATATGTCCGTTGCATAAACCGTGCAATCAGGGTTGTAATAAGCAATTGCCAGACCCAGGTTGCCTGATCCGCAGCAAACATCTATAACTTTTATTTTGCCCTTTGATTCAGCAATTCTCATTGAGAGTTCCAGTGCTTTTCTGCCTAAGATCTCCGTTTCCTTCCTTGGAATTAAGGCTCTGTTGTCAGACAACAATTCAATCCCCATAAAATTTTGTCGTTTTGTGATATGAGCCAGTGGGATATTGCTGAGTCTGAGTTCAATTAATTCATGAAGATTCTCCAGCTGTTTTTCTGTAAGTTCGGGCATCTGCAATTTAAGCGAACCTTCAGCTGATACCCTGATTCCTGACGCTGTCAGCCACAATGCCTTTAATGTCGTTTCCACTGTCTCTTCAGGTTTATCAGAGAGCAGATGAAGCTTACTCTTTAAATCATTACACATCGTGTAGAAGAGCTGTGACTTATCCATTTTCAGCGTACATTTTCTTAAGTTCTTTCTTGTCAATCTTGCTATTGGAACTCTTAGGCATCTCATCGAGGAATATGATTCTCTGGGGAACCATGAACAATTCCATTTTCGACATACATTCCTTCTGGATTTCTTTTTCTCCAATATCCAGATGGCCGTGAGTGGTGACATATGCAATGATTGATTCTCCCATAATTTCGTCGGGCATACCGATAACTGCAACTTCTTTGATCCCTTCGATTTTATAAATTACATTTTCCACTTCCGTCGGGCTTACTTTTTCCCCTCGCGATTTGATTATATCATCTGTTCTGCCAAGGAAATACAGAAACCCTTCTTCATCCATTTTAAACCAGTCATTTGAACACAGGATTCTCTCTCCTGGCAGGCTCCCTTGCTTCAGCATTTCACGGCTGAGCTCTTCCTTGTGCCAGTAGCCAAGCATCACATGAGGGCCGCGGATATGGAGAATGCCCTGTTCGCCAGGCAAAACGGGATTTCCTTCGGGAGATAGTAAGAATACTTCGGTACCGGGTATTGCTTTTCCGACAGAATCAGGTTTGATATCAATAAGTTCAGGTTCAAGATAACATACCCTTTTACATTCAGTCAGTCCATACATCCTGAAGATCAGTGCTTCAGGGAATATCTTCTTAAGTTCGGGAGTGAATTCAGCCGGCAGGGAAGCTGCCGTATTCGTAACCTTTTTGATACAGTCAAATGACAATCCGGTCTTCTTATTTGCTGCAATCATCATGGCATAAATTGTGGGCACACCCGGGAAGACAGTAGGTTTAAATTGCTCAATTTGTTTATAAACCGAAGTTTGGAATGTGAATGACTGTTCAACAATGAGAGAGCCGCCTGCAGTAACAGCCATGAGAAGCTGGTATAAACCATAATCAAATGCCAGAGGCAGCAGTAAAATGATCCGGTCTTCCTCCGATAATCTGAGATATTCAATCAGGCTCCACGAAGTGAATACCATCGATTGATGAGTCATCATAACGCCTTTAGGGAATCCTGTGCTGCCGGAAGTATAGATAAGCGCAGCCAGATCATTCGGAATAATCCTTGGAAATACCGTTCCATTTAGATTTTCAGAAATTGTTTTCTCAAATTCTTCCTTTTTAGTGCCCGGCTTCGGCAGAATCACTGTTATATCACCGGAAATTATTATCTCACAGATAGAATCCGAGCCGGCTAATGCCTGATTTAATTCATTCTTCAATATGCTTTCAGAAATAATGATCCTGGCTCCGCTGTCATTGAGTATATACTGTAATTTATCGGCCCTTGTCTGCGGATTTATTACCAGGAATGCTGCTCCTGCCAGGGTAATACCATAGATTGAAACTATGCTTTGCCAGGAGTTATTCATATAGACAGCAACCCTGTCACCCTTTTTTATTCCTGCCAGAACAAGATGCGAAGCCAATTTCTCAGCACTGTTCTTAAGCTCAGAATACGAATATTCCTTTGATTTAACTATGATAGCCGTCTTTGACGGATACTCACTGGCTGAGAATAATAAAGCTTCGCCAAGTAGCCGCTGTGGTATTCTCATACTGGATTAATAAAGTGTTAAAAGCTAATAGGTGCCATTCTCAGATATTCAGTGGTCTTTATCTTACGGGCAAAGCCACCGAAAACTTTTTCTACTTCTTCTGCACTGTGCCCCATGACATTGCCGACCTCAGCCGGGTCGTAATTGTTCTTGTATGCGTACCAGAGAAGGTCCATTTGCTGAAAAGGCAGCTGGAAGAAAAACTCCTCCTGTGTCTGTTCAGCTGAATAAGTGTCAGATGTGGGTGTTCTCTGAATAATTTCATCAGGAATGCCGAGATAATGAGCAAGCTGATAGACCTGAGTCTTATAGAGATGAGCTATTGGCATCACGTCAGCTCCGCCATCTCCGTTCTTTACGAAAAATCCCTGTTCAACTTCATGCTTATTAGGTGTTCCGATCACCGCATAATGAAGACGTTCGGCATGATAATACAACATAGCCATCCTGCAGCGCTGTTTAAAATTTGATGCAGCTTCAATTTGCCTTAGTTCGGCAGGCGGGATACGCTTTGATTGTTCGATACCTTTCTCATCGATAATTGTAAGTGTAAAAAGAGGAGGGAGGTTAGTAAAAAGTCCTGAACTGCTTATTCCTATTTTCATCTTATAGTGATCAGGATCGTATGCCGGCAATACTTTTCTTACTGCTTCGTCGCGGCGCTCATAACATCCGAACCCTTTCAGTGCCCCTGTAATATTCTCAGTTATAGCCTTCACGCCAAATTTGTCTGCCAGTTTTTGGGCAAATCTGGCACTGTCGCCACTTGAGTCCTGTTCGGGCAGCATTATTGCCAGCAGGTTTTCGGTCCCAACGGCTTTAGCTGCAAGAGCCATAGAAACAGATGAATCGATGCCGCCGGAAATGCCAATCACTCCACCGGTACGGTGCAGGCGTTGCAAGATATTTTCTTTTAAACCAGCGACTATTCTGTCACATTCTCCTTCAAGATCTTTGATCACCAGAATATCTTTACTGAAAGGTTTTTTCATAACCACGATTGATTAATCAGGAATATATTGGATTTTGTTCATGAACGACCCTGCAATTATGTAACTGAGGAATGGAGGGTCGGAAATTATCTTTGAAAATATACTGATGGTAGATAAGCTGTGATGATATGATGCCACAAAGTGCCATGTTTTCCATCTCAGTCACCATTTCACCATTGGAAATCTTGGAAATTAATTTTTGAACTGAACCGGATGTGAACATCCCCGTCTGGCTGATATCCTTTTCAGAAAGCAGCTCCATTACATATTCCTTTGCCGGTGATGATAAGAAGCTGCCAGCAATAGGTGCCCTGTAAGCTTGTTTTGGTCTTTTCAGAACGCTCTCCGGCAGGCGGTTATTCATCATACGTTTCAGGATATACTTTTCATCCAGACCATGCATCTTATATTCCGATGGCAGACTGGCTGCAAATTCCATTACACGGAAATCAAGAAACGGGTAGCGGCCTTCAACAGAATTTGCCATGCCAACCCTGTCACCCTGAGAAGAGAGCAGATAACTCGACATGAATATTGATGATTCAAGCCATTGAGATTTGTTTAACCTGTTATATTGATCGAACCCTGGTGGAAGCATATTTCTTACATCCTCATACTGATCGAATCCATTAAGTTGCGATTTCAGATCATCAGAAAAAAAGTTTTGAATATTCGAGGTGTTTCTCCATCTCAGTATATGCGAATAGAAAGGAGACCCGGTATCCTGAAGCTGATATCCAAAGAAGAACTTGAGCATACTCTTATTCTTACCCTGGAATTGTGCCAGATAGGGGTAAAGCTTCTGTAAAAGCAAAGGTCTGTATTTTGAATCGGGTTGATGCGACCAGAATTCACGTATTATCCCTTCCTTAAAAATATCATAGCCGGCAAGCATCTCATCAGAACCCTCACCTGTTATTACTACTTTAATCCTGTTTTCTCTGACTTTTTTGGAGAGGCAGAACATAGGCACCGGTGCAGTGCGTAATATTGGAATCTCGGAATGCCAGATGACCTGGGGAAAATAATTGCCAATATCCTGACGGGTGCAGGTAAAAGCCGTATGCCGGGTCCCAATATATTTTGATACCTCCTGCTGATATGGTGTCTCATCAAACTCACTGTCCTCAAAACCTATTGAGAAGGTCTGAAGTGTTTCAGGAGCCACTTTTTTTATCAGTGCCGTGGTAGCGCTTGAATCCAGTCCGCCGCTCAAATAGGCTGCAACCTGTACGTCGGCTCTGAGTCTTATTCTTGCAGCATCCGTTAATAGTAATTCAAGCTCTTCTGCTGCTTCATTTATTGTCCCCTTGAAATAAGAATCCTTATCAACCGGAAATTTCAGAGACCAGAAGGGATGAATCATTATTTTCCCATGAGATATTTTCATAAAATGACCTGGCTCCAGCTCAAAAATCCTTCTGAAGATGGTTCTGGGCGTGATAGTGGACCAGAAGGTGAATACCTGCGACATTGAAACAGGATCTATCTCAGGCTTAACACCAGGATGTTCAAACAGTGTTTTTATCTCTGAGCCAAAAAGAAAGCTGTGGTCATCGGTCTGGGTATAGAAAAGAGGACGTATCCCGACCCTGTCACGAGCGATAAACAGTTCCTTGAGTTCATTGTTCCAGATTGCAAATACAAATTGTCCGTTCAGCCTGTTAAGACAGTCTGATCCATAGGCAAGATATGCATTCAGCAACACTTCAGTGTCAGATTCTGTTCTGAATGAATATCCAAGACTCTTTAAATCGGATTTAAGCTCAATATAATTGAAAATTTCTCCATTGAATACTATCTGATATTTTCCGTCTTCAGATGATAATGGTTGTTGTCCCGACTGAATATCGATTATACTGAGGCGGACGCTTCCGATGGCAGCATTATTATTGATATAAATTCCGCTTTCATCAGGTCCACGGTACTGGATGCGGGCAAGCATTCTTGTCAACAGACTTTCAGCACCCTGCAAACTGCTGGTATTGTTATAGATTCCCGCTATTCCACACATCTTTCTCCGGTTAAGTAAGAAGAAATCTAATCTACTGTTTAATCTTTTTTCTCAGTATATATGAGGTGATCGCATCTATCGATTCAAAATTTTCCTCCACAAGGTCAGAATCACTTGTCTTCAATGCAAATTCTTCTTCAATGTAAGTGATCAGCATTATAAATCCCATAGAATCGAAGTAGCCTTCCTTAAAAATCAGAGAATCGTCATTGATTTTATGCTTTTCAGCAAAAGTATGTTGTAAAACATATTCTCTTATCTTATCCTTGATTGTAATTGTATCTTGTTCCATATATATATTAAGAATGTAAAGATTAAATATCTAAAAGAGGGAAATTGTTCAAATAATTTTATGGTTTGTTGTAATAACTGTTATAGGCACCATACTTGCTCCTTTTCAGATCGAGATCGTTAAAGACGATATCGTAATTCATAAATTTGTTGGAATTAAGATTATTTATGACTTCAGAGAAGATATCTTTCCTGGTATAGTTGTTCCTGCATACAACCAATATCTGAGCTGCATGTTTCATCATTAAAGTGGCGTCAGAAACGATTCCTGCCGGGGTAGTGTCGAGAATAATATACTCATATTTTTCTTTGAGGGTTTCAATAAGCCCATCGAGGATTCCTGATTCAATTAATTCTGAAGGGTTTGGCAGCAGTGGCCCTGCCGGAATAAATGAAAGATTCTTTACAGATGTTTTCTGGATTATGTCCTCAGCAGTGGCGTGTTTAGCCATGTAAACGGAAAGACCAGTCGTGTTCTCCTGCTTGAACTTAAGATGAAGCGAGGGTCTTCTCAAATCACAATCAACTATTATTGTTTTATACCCCACAGATGCTATTGAGGAAGCAAGGTTAAATGCAATAAAGCTTTTCCCGTCGCGGGGCTGCGCAGATGTCACCAGAAGCACTTTTGAAGGAAGAGCCCTCAGCCTCAGGAATAAACTGCTGCGAAGATTTCTGAATGATTCTGTGATTGAAGAACCGGGATAATCGGGCACAACAGATTCTGTCTTATAGGCATTATTATAGATAATTCCAAAAACAGGTCTTTCAATAAGACGCTGAATATCAGACATTGACGAAACTTTCTCGTTAAAATAATTCTTGAGGATTATATAAACTGAAGGACCCATGAATGCCAGGAATAATGCTATCAACCAGTTCAGCATTGTTTTCGGCATAATTATAGAGCTTGATGTTTCCCTGGCAGGTTCAAGAATCTCATAATCGGGTATATTCGAAGCCATTGTAATGGCTGCCTCTGATCGTTTCTGAAGGAGGAAGGTATATATTGCATCAGACAGGTTGAACTTACGCTGCATACCAACCATATTGAGCTCTGTCCTTGGCAGCTTTGAAATCTCTGCCGAAAGCCTTTCAGCCCTGTAATTCAGTTCGTTTTTTGCGAGGTCGAGAGTATTCAGACTATTTGTAACATTCTCAATTATAGCTTGTTTTTGTTGTTTGATCTTATTGTCTATCTGACCCAGAAAGAGGTTTTTAGCAGAGTTATTGCTTAGCAATGTCGACCTCTGGGTGTTAAGCGATAGAAGGTCAAGTACCAGAGTGTTCATTATCGGATCTACCACGTTTGCAGAAGACGGAGGAGCGAGACCGGCCACATCTTTATTCTTGTCAAAATAGTCGAGAATATATTTATAATAGCGTTCCTGGACAAGGAGTGTCGATTTATCCTGTTCAATTTTTGTCATCTGTTCCAGGGCCTGTTGTCCCTGATAGCTAAGATTGGTCACCTGATTAACCGAACGGTAATCTTTTAATTTTGATTCAGATTTCATAAGGGAATCAGATATTTCAGAAATCTGAGAGTCAATGAAGTTGATTGTGCTTTTGGCAATTTTGTTCTTTTTTGACAAGTTGTCGTCGAGGTAGGCCTGCAGGTATTTATTTAAAAAGTCGATTGTCAGCTCCATATTTTCTCCCTGAAAAGAAACTTTAATAAGGGATGACTTTACGTTCACCGGTTCAACCTTAAGTTTCTTAAGGTACTGTTCTGCAAGTATATCCTGGTGATAAAATTCAAAATAATAATGATTTTTTTCTTTTGATGCAGCATCCATGTTTTCTTTGATAAAAGAAACCGAAAACATAAAATTCCTGTTGTGAATAGTCCCGTTGAAATTGCATATTGTATCGAAATTCAGGTTATTATGTTCACTGATGATTACGTTATCAATGTAATTATATAATGAGACATCTTCCTTTACTATTTTTATATGAAAAGATTTATCGTCGATTATATCAATGTAAAACCTTGCATCGATAGGTTGTACGTGCGACTTATCAATATTTACGATATAGGGCGAGCCGGAATAGATCTGGCGGGTATGGCCAAATATGTTTTTCTTATCAGCGAAGTAGCCAATTTCCAGACCCATAGATTTTATGGTTTGGGATACCAGGCTGAATGAGTTCAGGGTGTTAATATCATTTTCCAGGTTTCTGACCTGATTCATATCTGCCACACCACTGAACATGCTGCTTGAACTAAGCAGAGAAGGGCGTTTGTCTTCCAGTGGCCCAATTGTCGAAGTTACCTTGTAAACAGTTGGAGTCAACTTATTAACCATGAACGCAACAACCAGGCAAAACAAAAGGCTGGCTAAAAAATAATATTTGTAAGGTAGTGCTGTTAATATGAATTCCTTAATATTATAAGCTTCGGATACTGATTCTTTTTGAGTAGGCATCTATAAATTATTTTTTTTTAAAATTTGACATTTGTGAAAATCAGAACGGCAATTAGTGTAGTAATCGAGCTAAGTATTGTTGTATAAGTAACATTTTGATAACTTGAAGAAAGGGCCTTCATTGGCTCAACGATAATTACATCATTAGGAAGAATGTAATAGTAATCTTTTGACGCAATTTTTGAATCCGAGAGGTTCAGCCGGTAATGCATTATTTTATCACCTTCATTTCTGATGAGGATGACTTTTTTCCTGTCACCGTATTGGGTAATCCCTCCTCCCAGGCCAAGAGCCTCGTAGATATTGAGTTTATCCTGTATGAAGTTATAGACTCCCTGATTTCTGACCTCACCCATAACAGTCACCTGATTATCGATATATTTTACAGTAATGGAAGTTTTAGAGACATAATCATTCAGTGCCTTCTGGATTTTTTCCGCTGCCTGAGAGGTTGTAAGTGATAATACATTTATATTACCAACAAAAGGGAAATTTATATTACCGGCTTCATCAACAAGGTAGCCAAGAATACCATTGCTGACACCACTCCTCATTTCTTCAGTAAAATTAAAAATCTGGCTTGTCTGCGGGTCTATACTTATTACTTTAATATAAAGCTTATCGAACGGCATTATCAACTTCTGAGTCCTGGGATTTACACCAGGTTCTTCAAGATCATTCAGATCGTTGAAATAATTCAGTTGTTTTGAAGGAACACATGAAGTCATCCACAAAGGAATAAATATCAGTAATATAATACCTGCTTTAAAAGATCTGAACCTCATTTTCTTGATCATAAATTAATAATTAATAATTACAACCCGGTGCGCTGAAAAACAGTTTTAATTGTTTTCAGTAAAATTATAAAATCTAGCCGAAGCGACCAATTATCTATATAAGCTAAATCCAATTCCATCCATTTTTCAAATTTAATGTTATTCCGGTCAGGTTTAATCTGCCAAAAACACGATAACCCGGGCTTTACCGAAAGACGTCTTAACTGCCAGCGTTTATACTGCAACGTTTCACTGGGAAGGGGGGGCCTCGGACCAATCAACGACATCTCTCCCTTTAAAACATTAAAAAGCTGAGGAAGTTCATCGAGCCCGGTCCTTCTCAGTAATTTCCCGATCTTTGTAACCCGGGGATCATCTTTTATCTTAAAAACAGGTCCATCAGCTTCATTATTAGCCTCAAGTTCCTTTTTCAGTGTCTCTGCATTGACTATCATAGTCCTGAATTTAAAAAGACTGAACTGCCTGCCTCTTAATCCAACCCGGGCTTGTTTGAATATTATAGGACCCTTTGACGATGTCTTTATAAGAAGCGAAATAATCAACAGGATCGGTGAGAGACAAATTATCAGAGCAATAGATATAGAAATATCCATTATTTTTTTAATCGCAAGTGCAAATGAGTTATAAGGTATATTGATAAAGGTCAGGAATTTCTGATTTCCGATATCTGTTTTTATAGCGTTGGTAAGCTTATTACTCTGATCGGTAAATCTGAGACTGAATACCACACCCAGTTCCTCACATGACCTGACAGTATTTCTTACTTCCGAGGGAATAACTTTATTTTTAAAATAGAGCACCTCATCAATAATATCAACTTCCATCAGGTCATTAAGTACGGTCAGATATTCCTCGGGGAGAAGAATTATGGCTTTTTCATATTTCTCCTTTATCTTAGCCGAACCCGTAAATATTGCTATTATTTTATACCCCCAATCTTTATTTGACAGCAGACTCTCGAGAAATGGTATTGCAGAATCATCTCCGATAATTACTACGTTTATATGGTTATATCCCCTTGCCCTGTATATCTTAAATAATTTATACTCGAGTGACCTTGCAAGAAAAAGAAATAACAGGCCGAAAAGAGCAAATTCAATAAGGAATAAACGGGAAATAAGATAAAGCTTGAAGGCGAAATAAAAAACCAGCAGCATTGTAACTATCAATACAGTCGATTGGAGATATTGATAGAATAACACCTTGTACCCTTTTGTTCTGGGAATTTCAGCAACCTGGATCAAATACAAGATCATAAGCCAGATCGGAAGGATCAAAATGAAAAGCTTAAGGGTCCTGGCTTTCAGGAAAAAGAATGGAACAGTTCCATGATAATTCATGTAAAATGCTAACTGGAAAGCCACTGCGATTGCGAGTACATCGACGGCACCAAGCAAGATATTTATAATACCCCATTTTTTTAATAATGGGATTATCTTCATCCGTTCCAGGTAATTAAAAAAATCCATAATCAGGCAAACTTCATTGTTGAATAGTTCTGATTAAGCAATCCCTAATAATGATGTATTAGGACTACGAATATATAATTAATTATCAGCAGTGCGAAGACTTTTGGCGCAGAAATATGTCAGACCATCAAGCTCAGTCATGTCAAGAATTTTAAAGCCATGTTCTCCCAGAACAAGAGCAACACTCTTATCGGACATATACTTATTTGTCTTTGAATCTATCATATTATAAATCATATTGATGAAAGGACTGCTTGACGCAATTCCTTTCTCAATAGCATCAGAATTTCTTTTATAGTAAAAATCCGAAGGACTCGTACTTAAAACAAATCCGTTCTGCTTTCTGTTGTTAACAAAACATCCGATAAAATTGCAGCCCGGGGGAAGTATGTGAAACATCGAATGAATAAATTCCTTTAGTTGTTTAGTCTGATTAAGCTCCTTTAAGTTTACCACCGTTTTGACATTGGTCATCTCATCAGCATCATAATAATAGTGGTGCAGTGAAGAAAGAACCAGTATGTTTGGCTCATTCGCCAACCCTAGCTGTTCAACATACTTCGCAAAATTTTCACTGTCTTCTGTAGTGAGACTTCTAAGAACAGGATTGCTCCCGGCTTTATCAGATGACGCGCCACCCAATTGTACTCGCAGGTTAATTGGCTGATTATTAATTATGTTCAGGTCGTCTATCGTAATACCGCTTCTCATTAATATTGTCTTTAACTTCTGAATATAAAAATAGACAATATGAAAATCGTAGTCAATAGGAAGAACCTGACAGGTAATAAAACAGGGTAATTTTGATTTTTAATTCATCAACGAATATGTGGTTTATATCACCGAAAATGATTCATTGATACGTTAAATTGATGCTTCTGTCAAAAATCAGTTAAATTTATTAATGATTTTTAAATAAACTCGTAATTTAAAGCATTCCTTAATTATAAATTACTTAAAGCCAGATAGATATGTATGGCCCAAACCACATTATCTTAGGAAAATCGGCTTTCATGCTTTTTGACCAACGATAGCAAAGATTACATGAAAATAGGAATTCTGCAAAGATTGATACATCTTTTTAACAATTTTTAACCTGTTTATGGACCATTAAACATTTTTAAAGGCTCATATTATGAGGAAAGAAAATCTATTCCGCCCCGAATTAAAGCGGGGAAATTCTCCCCTCACAAATTCGAAAGCCCTGATCATGAAAAATTCTGTGAGTCAGTAAAAGTGCGCCTCTTTAAACCCCGCTTTAAGAATTATATTTATGAAAAGGTATTAATAATTGATGATCGGTATTCAGAATTTGATTAAGGTCTGATAATGTCTGAAAGGATACAGTAAATTTGGTGAGTATTTAAACGAATAGAAATTACCTTATTCTAAAGTCATCAAAACAACTATAATGAAAGATTTTCAGAGTTTAATATTAGAAGAGACACCAAAAACTCCTCACGTTGAATTGAATCCACTTACAGGTGACTTTATATTCTCGGGAAGATCAATACCTGAAAATGCTGCAAAAATATACGAACCAATCCTCAATTGGGTATCTGAATATATCCTCAGGGCCAGGCCAACAACTAATCTCAGGCTTAATATGGAATATTTTAATACCTCTTCTTCCTTATGGCTTGCCAAAATCCTCAAAGTGCTTGTCAGGATAAATGAACCCGATTATATTCTTATTATTCACCTTTATCTGCCTCTTGAAGAATTTGATGATATGAGAGAGTTCGAAGATATTAAGGACGTTTTTTTCCCGATAGCTGACATCTTTCAGTTTGCCATACCAAGTATAGGCATAAAATTATATGGCACTAATGAAGAGGAAGTGGTGGTAAAGGATAAAATGGTATATATCTGATCAATCCTTCCTTGTCATCCCCTGACATATTTCCTTCAGAATTTATTTGAATAGTTCCGGATCATTTGATCTGGTATTGTTTACAAATGCCGCAACAAACGCCTGGGGATATCCTGACTGCCGGCATAATTTCTGCATTTCTGCTGCAGGTGCAAGCGTTCTGAATTCACCGATCGTGGATCTGTATGCACCGCGATAATAATATTCAAAGACGCTGTATGTTTTGCCATTCACCAAAATTTCTTTATTTTTTCCAGGCTTGCTGCTTGTCAGTATCTGTACCCTGTAAATCACGTCAGATTTCTTATCAGCAGGAGATGAACTGACCGGTTTTGTTATTTCAGATTTTTCTTCGGTTTTCTTTTCCTTGGGAGGCGCTACAGCCAGCTTTGGTGTCTCAGATTTTACTACCGCGTTCTTTTCCTTAGCCACTGGCCTGACAGCAGTCTTATTTTCAGAAATCTTCTTCTGACCGGGACGGGTTTCAGAAACATTTGCTGCTTCTTTTTTGACCGATACGGCAGGTTTTGCAATAGCCGGTTCCGGTTCTCTCTTTTTACCGGCAGTATCAACAGCAGCCGCCAGGAAATTTGCACCAAAAACAGGTTTGCCATTAAATACAAAGGCTAAGGTAAGTGTTTTAACATCAGTGGCTTCCTTGTTTAATGTAACCCTGAACAGCTGCATTGCCTGCTTTCCCGATATTTCTCTCCTTGTAAAAAAGGCTGTCTTTCCGTCCAGTTTATTAATAGTGAAAGCAATATCATCATTCGTGGAGTTTATCCTGTCCGAGAGATTTATCGGTTTATTCCAACCCGATCCATTGAATTTACAGGTGAATATATCATAACCTCCGTATCCCGGAAGCCGGTCAGAGGAGAAATAGAGATTATTTTCAGTATCCAGAAAAGAGAAAAATTCATTTCCAGACGTATTGATTTCTTTTCCAAGATTTTCCGGAGAAGACCATTTGCTTCCGCTTCGTCTGGATATATATAAATCCATTCCGCCAACTGATCCAATTCGGTCGGAAGAAAAGACCATCATTTTACCATCGGCAGAAAGAGCCGGATGAGAATAAGTATAATTGTCATTACAAAAGTCCAGAGCAACGGAATCTGTTAACAGGGTAGTCTCTCCTTTATTGTTTTTGATGAATTTCGCCCTGAAGATCTTTTCCCTGCTTCCTTTTTTTGGGATCTTTGAATAATAAACCGTGTCATAATCGGAACTGAATGTTATTGCTTCGCTGGGAAAGGTGAATGATGATGATGGTGAAAATATTTCATGCCTTCCAAGGGTGGTGTCTTCAATAGGCGCGGTATATGCTTCTACAGTGCCAAACGATATTTGTTCAGGTGACATCTTCATTTCATTTTTAGAAGCGGAAAGAAACACCAGCTGATTCCTGTAGAACTGTACGCCTGCAGCAGGAGGAAGAATCGCCAGACGGAATGAATCTACCTCTATCAGACTTTTTAATTTTATGGAATCATGAAAGCCGGAGATGGTCTGCCGGACTGGCCTTATAGCGCCGGAATTATTTTCCGGCACCCCTGAAGTGAACAGTATTGATACTGGTATTATAATAATAGCGAATTCGAAAAATCTTTTCATGGCAAATTTTTTCGTGAGTTTTACCAGTGGCTCTTTTTGGAAAACCTTGATTTATCTGATTGGATATTTAATCCAAGAGTGAATTCCACAACAGGTGCATTTTTAAAATAGGCAGTTTTCCTGGGCAATCCGTAATATGCTCCGATATAGAATCCCGGATACCTGAACTGTCCGAATACCGCGACGTTCCCATTAGTTCTTAAAGATGCTCCCACACAAAAGTTCTCCAGATAAAGCTTAAGAATAGGATTTATATTATCCCTTATTTTGTTGAAGGTTGAATCCGTAGCCTCAACCAATACAGATGGTTCCAGTACGATATTCAGAGGTCTGTTTAAGAGAATCTTATACCCTGCTGTAAAAAAGTACATGCGCGAAACAGGTATTATAAATATGCCTATACTGTCAGGTTTAGGTTTCCATGGGCTTCCGAGAATATTAATTGCGGAAATGCCGGTGAAAAAATTAGTGCCATAATAATAAATTCCAAAATCCAGATTTGGATAGAATGTACGGGCTACTCTATTCCTCACCACGGAGGTTATGGAATTGTACCCTCCTTTCAACGATGCTCCGAAGGAGAGAAAGGAAAGCTCAACTTTGTTGAGTGGTACCTGATATGAACCTGATACACTCAATCCAGTATTTCTGGTAAACCCGTCGAAATCATTAAATACCGATGCTCCGATCCCGGTATTCCTGAATTCTGTTACGGGAGGCGATGAGAAATAGCCTGAATTGGTTTTTGTCATTCGGGTATTCCAGCTTAAAAGCTGTGTGTTCGCTTTTCCCTGGAATGAGCCGGTAAAACCAGCCGACAGGAAATCTTTGCTGCCAGTCATCCCGGGGTTGTAGAGGAAAGGTTCAAAAACCCAGTAGGATATCGGATCTAAAGGTGTTTGCTGCGCTCTGGCAGTGCAAAGTGATGACAGGAACAGAAATATCAGTAAGACTCTTCCAATAAACTGCCTCTTTAATTTTAGGTTCATTTAGTCTTATTAATAATGTCATAAATTCAGACTGAGTATCAGTTATAACATGGAGGTAGATCAACTGTTCGAAATTGCTCTTAAAATCTTTTATCAAAGATATGAAGAAGAAAACGTATTTTGGAACCGCCGGTAATATATTTTGTTCACATAAAATCAGATGTCAGTCATTAATTACTTTCAATTTCCAGACGTGCTGATTTTAACCCTGCAGAACTGGCATTAAGGAATATTTTCCCTGCATGCGTATCGGATTTTATAACCACCATGCACCTTCCGTGCCAGGCTTTACGCTGAGGAAGCTGAAAGCTTTCAAGACTAACAGGATTCGCATTGCCTACACCTGCAATGCTGCCCGGTCCCTCAACCATGAACGAAATCTCATTCTCGCTTTTTGGATTCCGGTATCCATAATTATCAATAAGCTCGACAGTTACATAACATAAATCCTGACCATCCGGTTTTATCCTGATCCTGTCGGCTGAAAGCCTGATCTGAACAGGTTCATCTGCTGTATGCAACTCAGATACGGCAACTTGTTTTTTCCCTTCGAAGCCAACTGCTTTCAGGGTTCCGGGCTCAAACGGGACCTGCCAGACGGCTTTGTATTCAGACGGGCGGCCGGTGATTTTTTTGCCAAGAGATTTGCCGTTCAGAAAGAGCTCGACCTCTCCGCATGATGAATAAATATTCACATCCATGATTTTACCTTCGCTTCCCTTCCAGTTCCAGTCATCGGCTACATCATACCAGTGCCATTTTGACCACGATTCTCTATGTGGATTAAGCGGAAAAGAGGGCAAAGGCGGTGTTACCCATATCGATAGCTGATTATCCTTCCATAATGCATCACGATAAAATGACTGAGCCCGCTTCCATCCGCAAATGTCAAGATCACCGCAATATGCGAGATTCCAAGGGAAGAAATCGTGTTTTTGAAAATAGCCTCTCCAGCCTATGCTTGCTTCACCGATATAATCAAAGGCTGTCCATACAAAATCACCTGTTACATACGGATGATCAATAACATCCTTCCAGCTTCCGAAAGCTTCCAGAGGGAAAGATTCTGTTCCAACCATAACCCGTTGAGGCATGCGTTTATGATCAGACTCGTAGATCCCTGACTGAGAAGGATCAGCTCCTCTGGCATAGTTATAGCCGGCCACATCGAGTGCGGCAAAAAACGGATCCATAGCCGGACTAAGACTATTCACAGCTGAAGTCACCGGCCTGGTAGGATCCAGAGCTCTTGTATAATCACCCAGCGTTTTAGCAAGTTCAATTACCACAGGATTCAGCCTGTCAGGTATTTCATTGCCTATGCTCCATAAGATCACTGAAGGATGATTTCTGTCGCGGAGTACCATACTCTCAATATCCCTTTTCCACCAATCGGTGAAATACAGGTGGTAATCATCCGGATTTTTTCCCAGATTCCACATATCAAAAGCTTCATCAATTACAAGCATCCCCAGTCTGTCGCATGCGTTCAGAAAGGCTATAGAAGGCGGATTATGGGCGGATCGAATTGCATTAAAGCCGCTTGATTTTAACAATTCTACACGTCTTTCCTCGGCTCTGTCGTAGGCTTTGGAACCGAGTATCCCATTATCGTTATGAACACAACCGCCTTTCATTTTCAATGGTTTACCGTTTAAAAGGAAACCATTTGCGGCATCAAATGATATTGACCTTATCCCGAATTCAGAGTTTGTGTGATCAGTAAGGATATCAGATCCGTATATTTCCGAGCTTGCACTATAGAGTGTCGGCGATTCCGGCGACCAAATTGCGGGATTACTGATCTTAAATTCCTGTATAATCTCAATTGTTTTTCCGGCATCTATCACGTTTTCTGCTTCTGCCTCCGCAACAGGTTGCTTTGAACTGTTGAAGACTTTTGTTACCAGCCTGATATTTGAAGCTTCCTCGCCATGATTAACTAGAGAAGTCTTTATGTTTACTAAAGCTTCTTTGTCAGAAACTCCGGGGGTTGTGATGTATGTTCCCCATACACCAACATGTACCTGAGGAACCATCATTAGGGTAACATGTCTGTAAATTCCTGATCCTGAGTACCAACGGCTGTTTTCACCCTCATTCCTGACTTTGACAGCCAAAACGTTGTTCGTGCCGGTTTTTACTTTACCTGAAATATCAAACCAGAAGCTGGTATAGCCATAGGGGTGACTGCCAAGAAGCTCTCCATTGAGCCATATATCGGCATTCATATAAACGCCTTCAAACATTATGATGAATTGTTTGTCTTTCATTTCATCAGGTATGGTGAAATACTTCCGGTACCATCCCGTCCCTCCGGTTGTAAAACCTCCGTTTACCTGACTTATAGCGTCAGTATTGAATGGAGAACTTGTACCCGGAAGATCTTCAATACTCCAGTCATGAGGAAGATTGACAACTCTCCATTTTGAATCATCAAATGAAGGATCTTCTGCTCCAAGAGCTCCACCTTTATGGAATCGCCAGTCAAAATCAAGCAGATTGCTTCGTTTAAGTGCTGACTGGGCTGATGAAGAGAAGGAAAAAGAAAGAAATAAAGGAAAAAGAAACAAAAAGATGAACTTTGACAAGTGAGTTTTCATGGTACAATATATTAGATCCGGATATTATCAGCAAGATAGAAAATCTCTATGTAAAAATTGATTTTTCGGATATTAAGAAACAGTTTGAACTTATAGGCTAATCATTTAACTTTACTAAAAATATCAACCGTCATGATTGTAACTTGCATATATATTCACGTTAAACCGGATGATATCTCCAGGTTTATTGAGGCTACTACTGCCAATCATATCGAATCAGTAAAAGAACCGGGCAATCTGAGGTTCGATCTGGTGCAGCAGGCCGATGATCAAAGCCGGTTCATGATCTACGAGGCTTATGAATCGGAAGATGCTGCCGCTGCTCATAAAACAACAACCCACTATCTGCGGTGGCGCGATGCCGTAGTTGATTATATGGCCAGTCCAAGACATGGAGTCAGGTATAACATTCTTCAACCTAAAGACAGAACAGAATGGTAAAGCCATTTCAATTTTCACGGCTTCCCAAAATTTATTTTAAAAACGGTCTTATATCTGAACTGCCGGATGTGATAAGCAAATTTGGCAAAGATATTATCCTTGTATCCGGAAAGAGCTCTTTTCTTAGTTCTTTGCCGGCAGAGAAGCTTTTTGAAAGTTTGAAACATAGGTCTGTAAAATACCAGATAGTAACAGTTTCCGGTGAGCCATCCCCTGAATTGATTGACGATGCTGTGGAACGTTTCCGGAATGATCACGTAGATTTAGTGGTTGCTGTTGGTGGCGGAAGTGTTCTTGATGCGGGGAAAGCTCTTTCTGCTATGATGTACCGCTCAGAATCTGTTGTTGAGTTTCTTGAGGGCGTCGGTCATAAGGATCACCCCGGAACCAGACTGCCCTTTATTGCAATCCCTACCACATCAGGTACGGGCAGTGAAGCAACAAAAAATGCTGTGATCTCCAGAATCGGAAAGAACGGTTTCAAGCGCTCACTCCGCCACGATAATTTTGTACCCGACATTGCTTTGATCGATCCTGAACTCACACATCATTGTCCAAAGGCTATTACAGCTGCCAGTGGGATGGATTGTTTTACCCAACTGACTGAATCTTACCTTTCCGGTAAGTCAGGTTTATATACCGATGCATTGGCTGTGGAAGGATTAAGGGCGATAAAGATGTCGCTTAAAAGAAGCTATGAGAACGGAAATGATTCAGAGGCAAGGACAGGTATGTCATTTGCTGCCCTGACATCCGGAATCTGTCTTGCAAATGCCGGTCTTGGCGCTGTGCACGGCTTCGCCTCATCTGTCGGAGGTCTATATGATTTTCCGCATGGCCTGATCTGCGGAACGCTTATGGCAAAAGCAAATCAGGTTAATGTCAGGGAACTTAGAAAGACAGGGAGCAATCCTATGGCACTGAAAAAATATGCAAATCTTGGCGAACTGTTCCTGCAGGAAGCCGGTAAAGCCGATGACTTCTATATCGATGGCTTTATAGATTACCTTTATGATATCTCGGAAGAACTTCAATTAAACGGCTTAAAAAACCTGACTCGTGATGAAAATGAGATTGAGTCAGTATGTCTTAATACCGATATAAAAAGTAATCCGGTCTCTCTCACATTGGAGAATCTTAAGGAAATCATTAATTCATCAATCAAATAATTCCTGTTAATTGTATGAACCTTGCCTGGTTCAGATTTTATGAAGAGCTGAATGAGTTTCTGCCTTCTGAGAAGCGGAAGGTGGAATTCAACTATTCCTTTGCAGGAACACCATCAATTAAGGATGCAATTGAGGCTATTGGGGTGCCTCATGTCGAGGTGGACCTTATACTGGTAAACAATCTGTCGGTTGGGTTCTCTTAATACCGGCTGTGACAGGATTTATTGGGAAGGATCCCACTATAAAAGAATGAAAAAATATGTTGATAATATAATTAAAAATGTAATTTAGAGAGCCATTTAAAACAGGCTGCATACGATATAAAACTTAATGCCCTATGAAGAAAGAAAATTTACTTACCGCAATTTTGCTGATCTCTTTGCTGATCTGCGCACAATCCTCATTTGCCCAGCTGCCAAAGGAAACCGAGGCTCAGAAAGCTGAACGTCTGAAATGGTGGACCGATGCCCGTTTTGGAATGTTTATTCACTGGGGCTTATATGCATTACCTGCACGTCATGAATGGGTCAAGAATGCAGAAAGGATGACCAATGAGCAGTATCAGAAATATTTTGATGTTTTTAACCCTGATTTATGGGACCCGCATGAATGGGCAAAGATGGCGAAGGCAGCCGGCATGAAATACGTGGTCCTCACTGCAAAACATCATGAGGGTTTCTGCATGTTCGATTCAAAATATACAGATTATAAAGTAACAAACACTCCCTACGGGAAAGACATAGTTAAGGAGTATGTCGAAGCATTCAGGGCGGAAGGTCTGAAGGTCGGCTTCTATTATTCTCTTCTTGACTGGCATCATCCCGATTATACAATCGACAGCAATCATCCCCTGCGCCAGACTTCTGATTCTGCTTATGAGCGACTGAATAAAGGGAGGGACATGAGCAAATATCGTGAGTACATTAAAAATCAGGTTCGTGAGCTACTGACTAATTACGGGGAAATCAGTATCATCTGGTTTGACTTTTCCTTTCCGGGCAAGCATGGGAAGGGGCATACTGACTGGGATTCCGAAAATCTGTTAAAACTGGCACGTTCGCTTCAGCCCGGCATCATTGTTGACGATCGTCTTGATCTTGAAGACGTTGAAGGAGGATGGGATTTCACAACTCCTGAGCAGGTACAGGTTTCTAAATGGCCTGAATTCAATGGTAAAAGAGTTCCGTGGGAAACCTGCCAGACATTCTCCGGATCATGGGGCTATTACCGTGATGAGTACACATGGAAAAGCCCGGCTCAGCTGTTGGAACTTCTGATTGAGTCTGTCAGCAAGGGAGGGAACTTATTACTCAATGTGGGACCAACTGCCCGTGGAGTTTTTGATTACAGGGCCCAGGACAGGCTGAAAGCTATGGGGGAGTGGATGAAATTTAATAACCGTTCAATATACGGATGTACGGAAGCTCCTGCCGGTTTTACTGCTCCGGCTAATACGCTTCTTACTTATAATCCTGTAACAAAAAGACTGTATATTCATCTGCTGGCATATCCTTTGGGCAGCCTTACATTAACGAACATGGGTGATAAGGTGAAATATGTGCAGTTTCTTCACGATGCCTCAGAAATCAGATACAGGGCATCGGATGAAGCCAAAAATGACCTGATTCTTTCTTTGCCGGTTCAGAAGCCGCCTGTGGAAATTCCGGTATTGGAGGTATACCTTAAATAGTGGTTTTCAAAGTACACAACCCTCTGCCATAATTCTTCACACTCTTCTATAAATTCAAACTCTGGCGGGCTTCAGGAGTAACTTTTTTCAAACAGAAGAGGATATGAAGCACAAAGTAATCAAGCTGTGCTGCCATAATTTTATAAGTGGTTGTATATTTATTATTATTCTTTCAGAACCAATTTCTTACGCATTGCGAAGATAGTAATATGGTGAAACAGCTAAAATCGGTGAAATGAAACTTTTATCAGCAAAATACCGTTAAATCGTTTAAATTTGGGAATTAAAAGTTCTATCAGGATGTCAATCATACTATATATTTTTACAGGTCTTCTTACAGGTGCTATCATTGCTTATCTGATCACAAAGTCGGGACTGGAATCGGTACACAGGAGGGAATTGGCTTTAAAAACTGATGAGAATATTTTGCTGGTCAGAGAAAACAGTGTTTTGCAGGCGCGGGTTGAAGCTCAGGCAAATAGTCTTGAAGAGGTCAGAAAAGCGATGGTAGACACCTTTAAGTCAGCCGCTTCGGATGCATTGATTCAGAATAACAAGCAATTTATGGATCTGGCAAAATTACAGCTCGAGACGCATGTGAAAGAGGCAGAAGGTAATCTCGATGAACGTAAGTCTGCTATTGCCGAGATGCTTAAACCGGTTAAAGAGTCAATAGATAGCTACAGGAAGAGAATTGAGGAACTGGAGAAAGGATCGGAAAAAACTTTCGGTCAGGTTACTGAAATGCTCTCGAATATCCAGATGACCAATGCCAGTCTTCAGAAAGAAACCGGAGCCCTGGTAAATGCACTCAGGAATCCGCGCGTCAGAGGCCGTTGGGGCGAGATCGGTTTGAAACGTGTCGTCGAATTTTCCGGGCTGTCGGCCCATTGTGACTTTATCGAACAGGCTTATACCGAGGGCGAAGATTCTGTGCTGAAGCCCGATATGATAATAAATCTGCCGGGAAACAGCCATGTGGTTGTCGATTCAAAACTGCCTCTTGATGCCTACTTGCAGGCTTTGGAAACTGATGATGAAACCTCAAGGAATCTTCTTTTTTCTAAATATGCAAAAGATGTAAGAGAACATATAAACCGGTTGAGCAGAAAACAATACTGGTCTCAGTTTCAGAATACTCCCGACTTTGTTGTACTTTATATGGAAGTCGAATCTGCCCTGAATGTGGCCCTGATGACTGACAAAACATTGCTGCAGGATGCAATGAATAATAAAATAATACTGGCAACTCCAACGACATTGATTGTAGTGCTTAAGTCAGTTGCAATGTCGTGGCAGCAGCATAATATCACTGAGAATGCACTGGAGATTATGGATGCTGCGAACGATTTTTATGGCAGGGTTAATGTATTTGCTGATCACCTTGATAAAGTAGGGGGAGGATTGAGAACAGCTCTCAAAGGCTACAATGATGCTGTCGGATCGTGGGAGAGCAGGATCTTGCCGGCCGGGAGAAAGCTGGAACAGCTTAAGGCAACTGATAACAAAAATGTACTGCCTGATCTTGAGATTATTGATAAGCCTGTGCGCGAACTGAAAAAGACTGAAGAGTGATTTAAATGTCAGCAAACGGAAGTTATAATACCAAACATTTTGTGTTTTCAGTTCTCATAGGCCTATTTATACTAACAGGCTGTTCGGAAAAGAAAACACAGTCAAAAAAAGTTTCTGAGGATGTTGTACATCCCCGTGATTCGACGTTGCTTTTTGACGGCAAAACTCTTGAGGGATGGGAGATAACTAATTTCGGACCGCAGGGGCCAGTCTATGTTTCAGGGAATGAGATCATCCTCGGAATGGGTGACGGTTGTACCGGCATAACCTGGAAAAAAGCATTCCCCAGGACTGGTTATGAAGTTACGCTCGATGCAAAGCGAGTCGCCGGAACTGATTTCTTTTGCGGAATGACATTCCCTGTCGGCAAGGATCCATGTACGCTTATAATCGGAGGCTGGGGTGGTGCAACTGTCGGCCTTTCAAACATTAATGGCAGGGATGCTGCAGAGAATGAAACCACTAAGATCCGCAACTTCGATAACAATAGATGGTATCATGTGCGGCTGGAAGTTACAGATGAGCACATTAGATCATGGATCGACAGTGAAAAGGTCGTTGATTTCACTATTGACAGCAAAAAGCTATCAATTCGTCCTGAGGTTGAATTATCCAGGCCATTTGGCATTGCCTCATGGAACACAACTGCTGCCATCCGGAATATACATCTTTACAGAAATGAGAAATGACAACTCTTTACCGGCATAAAACACATATTTTGAAGTTGACATTCAGTCAGTTAATTGTTTAGTGCCCGCTAAAGGATGCATTCATCTTATATTTTTTGAAACCGATACTAATTATAGAAACCTATGAAGAAATACCTGACAATTCTGATTGCTGTAATGGCATTAATTTCGTGTAAGACCCAGCAGCTTTATCTTAGTGTAGTGGAACCTGCGCCCGTTACTCTGCCATCGTATATCAAAAATATGGGAGTAATTAACAGGAGTGTCCCTACAGACAAAACCAAAGGACTTGATATTCTTGATAAAGCTCTTTCTCTTGAGGGTGTCAATCTTGACAAGGATGGCGCAATGGAGAGCATAAGAGGACTTTCAGATGAGCTTGAACATAATGCCAGGTTTAATGAGATAAAAACGTTGAATGATGTAGATTTCAGAACATCGGCGCTTACCGACTTTCCCACTCCGCTTACATGGGAGATAGTGGAACAGATTTGCAGGGAATCAGGAACCGATGCGCTTTTCTCTCTTGAGAAATTTGATACCGACACTCATCTGAACTATTCTTCAAGGAAAACAGAAATGAAAACACCACTGGGAAACATACCAGCGTTGGAACATCAGGCAAATATGGAAACACTCGTAAAAACCGGATGGAGAATTTATGATCCCGGATCAAAATTGATTCTTGATGAATATATTTATAATGAGTCTATTAACTTCACAGGCAGGGGAATTAACCCCCTGGTTGCAGCTTCGGCGCTGGTGGGGAGAAAAGATGCAGTTAACCAGGTGAGCAATAAGGCAGGGCATGGCTATGCCCTGAGGATAATTCCATTTCAGGTAAGGGTCATGCGCGATTATTATGTAAAAGGAACGGATAATTTTAAAATTGCTCATCGTAAAGCACAGGTAGGTAAATGGGATGAGGCAGGTCAGCTATGGCAAAAGGAAACTGACAATCCAAAAGTGAAAATTGCTGGCAGAGCCAGTTATAACATGGCAATTATCAGCGAGATAAACGGAGACCTGGATTCCGCGTTGAAGTGGGCTCAGAAATCATATGAAGACACTAATAATAAGCTGGCCTTGAGATATGTTCATATATTGCAGAACAGGCAATATAAAAATGATGTTTTGAAATCGCAGGGAGCTCAGTAAGACAGAATACGCAGGTTTTGATATAGCCGGCTGCGCTTCAGTAAGATATTTTGTTAAAAGATAACCGAAAGTCAGATAATGAAAGTATTAGTTTCTGTATTATTGCTCGTTACGGGATTAAACCTTAGTGCCCAGAATTACAGGGCAGAATGGGAATCGGCCGAGTGCGGCTGTGCTTCTGGGTTCTGAACGACCAGTTCCTGTGAAAAAAGAAGGGAAAAATCTTGTATTAACAATTCCAGGGCTTGGTCCTGATGATAATCAGCTGGCTTATGTGTTTAAAATAAACGGGTTGATAAAATAAGCCTGAGAAATGTTAAAATATAATAATTAATTGTCCCAAATTAGCAAGCATAGAACTTTTTAATATCTTTAAAGACTTTTATTATTTCTTTCTTTTTTGAGAATCCTGATCTGTTGCTAATAGTAACCTTCTTAATGAAAAGAAAATATTTCATTTACGTTTTTGTAAGCGCCATTTTCGCTTTTTATTCACTGACAGCCACTTCCGGGGCCGAAGTGGCATTCCCGTTAAAAAATGTTTTTCCCGACTCGCTAAGGGAAAATCAGATTCTTTATAATGGCAGGGTATGGCATAACATGTATTCACTGATAAAGGGAGATCAGTTCCTGTTTAGCAGAGATTTTTTACCTGCAACGCTTTCGATGAATAATCAATCGTATAATGGCCTGAATATCAGTTATGATATCTATTCTGATGAGATAATAACTCCAACAAATAACGGAGCAATTCTACAACTTAACAAAGAAATGGTTGATAGTTTTTCATTGGTTTCAGATGGTAAGACATATAGATTTTTGAATACCGATGCAGATAGTCTTGAAGGCCTTAAAGGGTACGTACAAGTTTTGTATAAAGGGAGTAAGTCGGCATTATATGTAAAGTATAAAAAAGAAATTCAGTTACTTGCGGTCGATGATAAATACGATTTGTTTTATCAAACTTACCGTATATATCTTCTGAATGGCAAAACTGTACATCCGATATCAATTAAGAGTGATCTCTTAAAGCAGCTGGAAGAATATAAACCTCAGATAAAGGAATTCATTAAAAGAAATCATTTGAGTTTTTCCAAAAAATATCCGGAAAGTTTTGTACCCGTAATCAGGTATTACGATAGTCTCAGCAAATAGACCTGTATCTATGAAAATTAAGATCCCCTTCATCATTTTATTAATATTCTTAAGCTTAAATGTCGGAGCTCAGGAAAAATACAGGATATCAGACAACTATAAAAATATATCCTTTACCGACTTTGTTGCTAAAATAGAGAGTGTTCTTCCAGTGAAATTCTTTTACCTTGAAGACTGGGTAACGGATTTGAGATTGGGCGATTATCCCGATTGCACTACACTTGAGTGCGTCATGGACAATCTGCTTAAGGGAACTTCTCTTTATTATTATATTGATGAGTCGGGAAATGTTGTGCTGACAAGTAATTATGCAGTTAAGGTCACGAATACACCTGTAGGGAAAAGCGACAAGTACCTGCCCCCTTCGGATATGTCAAGCTCCGCCGATAACCAGCGAATAGCCGGGAATGTTTCAGTCGATGTGGGCAATCCTGCCGAGAAAAACAAGGCAGGGAGTGTTGCTGTCTCAGGATATATCAAAAATAAGGATAGTAACGAGCCGGTTGCCGGAGTTACTGTCTATATTCAGAAACTTTCACTTGGAGCTATTTCCAATGAGTATGGATTTTATTCTCTTACACTGCCAAGAGGAGTTTACTCGGTACAGTTTTCGTTTATTGGGATGAAGGAAAAGACTGTCAATCTTAATCTTTATGGTGCCGGAGAGCTTAATGTTTCCATGAACAGCGTCCTGATCCCATTGAAGGAAACTGTCGTTTCGGCTCAGAAAAGTGTGACCCTCCAGCGTTTTGAGGTGGGGGCAGAGAAGATCAATATCACATCTTTTAAGCTATTGCCGACATCAATGGGTGAATCAGACATAATAAAAAGTGTATTGCTTATTCCCGGCGTTCAGAGTGTGGGAGAGGGTTCTGCTGGTTTTAACGTAAGAGGAGGTTCTGCAGATCAGAATCTGATATTGCTCTATGGTGCACCAATATACAATTCCTCTCATTTTTTCGGATTTTTCTCAGCCGTTAATTCGGATGTCATAAAAGATGTTACACTGTACAAAGGTGGTATCCCAAGCCGTTATGGAGGAAGGATCTCCTCAGTACTTGATATTGGTACAAAAGAAGGAAACAGGAATGAGTTTGCAGGCAGCGCAGGGATCAGTCCGATCACAACTCATCTATCGCTTGAGGGGCCGATCATAAAAGATACTCTGACCTATATCCTGACTGCCCGTACCACATATTCAAACTGGATATTCGGGATGATTAATGATCCGGCTCTTCACAAAAGCAGGGCATCATTCTATGATATCAATGGTAAAATTACATACGACTTTAATAAAAACAATAAAATAGATTTTTCTGCTTATACGAGTCACGATTCATTCAAATTCAATTCCGATACAGTTTATAGTTATAACAATAATATTTTTGCCCTGAAGTGGCGTCATTTTTTTACGACCAGGTTCTTCTCCTCATTTTCTCTTATCAATAGCTCATATAACTACGATATCTCAAGCCAGCATTCTCAGACAGAAGCTTTCGTTCTCTCACATAAAGTTAACAACTCCGGGTTCAAGGCAGATTTTAACTGGTTCCTGGGAAGAAATGAGATTAATTTTGGTCTTGATCTAAATAAATATACTGTTTCCCCCGGAAGTTATCTTCCTTATGGCGATTCATCCCTCGTTATACCTAATACGATTAAAAAGGAAAAGGCCTATGAAGGGGCATTGTATATTGATGACAAGTTCCTGCTGACTGATTATCTCTCAGTAAATATTGGTGTGCGACTTTCGTCCTTCATGTCACTTGGACCTCAGTCGGTTCTGCTCTATAACCCCGAATTTTCAAAAAGTAAGTCGACAGTTGTAGATACCCTTAATTTTAAGCCGGGCCAGATCGTCAGTAAATATGCCGGACCTGAGTTCAGGGGATCACTTAACTTCAGGCTTTCAGATAAGAACTCAATAAAGATTAACTATAACAGGACCAGGCAGTATCTTCATCTGCTTTCAAATTCAACCACAATCTCTCCAACAGATACCTGGAAGCTGTGCGATTATTATCTCAAGCCTCAGATAGGAGATCAGATTGCTGCAGGTTTTTATGAGATGCTTTTCAGGAACAGTTTTGAAGCATCTGCAGAAATATATTATAAGACAATCAGAAATATGGTTGATTTTAAGGGTGGCACAAATCTTATAATGGATGATAACATCGAAAAAGATATTGTTAACGTAAAAGGCAAAGCCTATGGACTGGAGCTGGTCCTCAAGAAGACAGAAGGCAAGCTCCGGTACAGTATCGCCTATACATATTCCAGAACTTTTATCAGAAGTATTGGTACCTTCAGCGATGAAATTATTAATTCAGGTAAATGGTTCCCTGCTAATTTTGATAAGCCCAGCGACCTTATCGTAACATTTAATTATATCTTCTCACGCCGTATCAGTTTCTCATCAAATTACACTTACAGTACCGGCAGGCCGATAACTTATCCTATTGCCACATACGGTATTAGCGATAAGCTTCTTGTCACTTATTCCGACCGGAATGAATATCGCATACCTGACTATTCACGGCTTGATCTTTCCCTTAATGTAGGGGGAAACCTTAAATCTCACAGAATTGCACATCCTAACTGGACGTTTTCTATTTATAATGTTTTGGGCAGGGAGAATGTGTATTCGATATATTTTAAAAATGTCGGGAATATGGTAAAAGGCTATAAATTATCAGTCTTTGGCAGAGCAATCCCGTCGGTCACTTTTAGTTTTGACTTTTAAATTATTTATGAAGCACTATTCTCAGATATTATTAGTATTCTCGTTATTATTTCTTCCTGTGAGCTGTATCACGCAGTTTATTCCGCACACAGGTGAAGATAAGCATTTGCTTGTAGTGGAAGGTCTGATAACTGACCAGCCCGAGCCTTATACCATAAAACTTTCCTGGTCTCTGCCTCTCGGTTCAGATGTTGGTGTCAGTCCTGTCTCGGGTTGTGTTGTAACAATTTCCGATAATCTTTCCAATACCTATAACCTGAGAGAAACAGATCCGGGAAAATATGTTTCCGACCCATCCGAATTTCAGGGCAGCATTGGCCGATTCTACACCCTTCATATTAATGCAAACAATTCGGGCTCCATGACTAATTCAGAAGGGAATCACATTTATGAATCAGCCCCGGTGGAAATGAAAGAGGTTCCACCAATTGATAGTGTCTTCTTTGAGAAAGTTGCTATTGAACAGAGCAGTAGCTCTTCAGCAGGTATTGATGGCTGCGAAATTTATATAAATACTCATGATCCGAGTAATCAGTGCAAGTTTTACAGATGGGAATTTGACGAGACATGGAAATTCGAAATCCCATACTCTGTGCCTAATAAGATTTGCTGGGTATCAGATGATTCAAAGATTATCAATATTAAAAACACATCGGTTTTTGCAGAAGACAGGGTTGAACGCTATCCATTGTATTTTATATCCAATGGATCAGACAGGCTGAAAGTCAGATACAGCATTTTAGTGCATCAATATTCAATTAATGAGGATGAGTATAATTATTGGGATAAGCTGCAGACTCTTTCGGAACAGGTTGGCGGTTTGTATGACGTAATACCCTCAGCAGTTTCAAGCAATGTCTTCAACTCAGTTGACCCGGCTGAAAGAGTTCAGGGCTATTTCAGTGTCTCTGCCGCTACTTCAAAACGGATATTCATTAGCACCCATTTTGCAGGTCAGGCTGACCCATACTCGGCTGACCGGTGTATTGCCGATACTCTCTTTCCGGGAGATCCTATTCCATCAAGCATTGGGATAAACGCCTGGATAATAATCAGTAATTTTATGCCACCATATCAGGTTTACACCTATTCAAAAGGGTGTTATGATTGTACAGTAAGAGGTACAAACATAAAACCTGATTTCTGGATAGAAAATAATAAATAAACTATCGACGAAAGTATTATAAATGGTAACAAAAATTAAACCGGCGCTCATTGTTCTGATGCAAGTGCTTATTCTGCAAGGAATAGGTGCTCAGGCCCCTGTAAATATGACCGAGTATTTGGGTAAGAAGCTAAAAACCTATACAGCATCGGTTCCCAGAGAAGAAATTTATATTCATTCTGACAGGGAAGCATATATTTCAGGCGAGGCTATCTGGTTTAATATCTATCTGTTCGACAGGCAAACCTTAAAACCTTCATCCGAAAGTAAGATCGCATATTTTGAACTCCTTAATTCTGAAAACCGTCCCGTGATGCAGAGAAAGATCCTTCTCAGCGGAGGAGCTGGCCCCGGGCAGATCACGCTGCCGGATACCTTAAGCTCGGGCACATACACTTTAAGAGCCTATACAAACTGGATGAAAAATTTTCTTCCATATAATTGCTTCACAAAAGAAATACATATTTATAATGCTTTCAGCAACAGAACATTTAAAAAGAGCGCTGCCACTGACAATCTTAACAGCGGAAAATTAAAGAATCAGAATAAAATTCCGCAGGCATCATCAGGACTTATTTTGATGGCTGATAACCTGAAGCCTGACTATCTGGAAATCAATGTGGTAACGGACGAACACTATCGCACATCGAATAGTAATCTTTTCTATCTTTTTATCCAAACCCGAGGTAATCTTGATATACTGAGTTCTGAACTAATAACTAATGAGATTACAAAAATCCAGATACCTAAAAAACTGCTTCGCCCGGGTATCAATCAGATAACAGTCTTTAATTCCAAAGGATATCCTGTTGGAGAAAGATACATCTACACACCCGATAGGGATTTGCCAGTTTTAACTATCAATTCATCAGACAGCTCGGGACTGAGAAGTAAAATATCCATTGGCCTCGATTTTGGCAAAGGGCTGAATCAGGCAGCAAATTCAGCAGATCTGAGTGTATCGGTAGCTCCTGTTACAGCTAATCATTCTGTTCCCGATATAAACGATTACCTTGTTTTTGGTTCGGAATACGGATTTCTCGACGGAAGCCCTCTTAAGAATTTTAAGACCAGTGACATAGCGCCGAAATTATTTGACAGCCTTCTTCAGACCGTTCAAAGCAACTGGATAGACTGGAATATTATTCTTGCTGACAAGCTACCTGTAATGAAATACCAGGCTGAGAAAGATGATCATTATCTTTCAGGTAAATTGTTTACAGGTGACCCGAAATCACCAGATTCATTTAAGTATGTTGTAATGTCTCATCCGGGGAAAGTAGCTCTGTTCCAATATGCAAAGACGGATATTGATGGGGATTTCAGTTTTAAAATCGATATCAACAACAAAATCAATGATATAGTAATACAACCTGATATACTTAGTAAAAACGGATCTCTCGTAATTGAATCTCCTTTTTCGGATATATATCAGAAATCCGGTTTATCTATCGATTCGGCAGATAAACAAGTTCCTGATTATATATCAAAGTGGAGCATTAACCACCAGGTGAGAAAATTATACGGGATCTCTTCAGTTGGTGACCCATTGGCTGTTTCGGCATCAACGCTCAGGCTAAAAAGATTCTACGGTAAACCTGATAATGAGATATTTCTTAAGGATTACATTGCATTGCCCGTAATGCAGGAAGTGTTTTTTGAGCTTTTACCGGGGGTCTCTCTTAAAAGTAAAAAAACGGGTTGGGAATTTACAATCGCTGATCCTGATAACCAGAACCGCACATACGACTTTTCCCCAAGAATATTTATTGATGGTGTAGCTGTAAAAGATCCGGGAATAGTGGCTGCTTTGGAACCCGAATTTGTTGAAACAATAGATGTGGTCAGGCATAAATATGCTGTTGGTGATTATTTTTTCTTCGGAATTGTGAATATCATAACAAAGGCAGGTGATTTCAGCAACGTACCACTTCCTGACTATGCAATCCGTTTGTCATACCGAGTGACTGATCCTGTAAATACCTTCGTAGCACCGCAATATCTGACTCCTGAACTGAAAAGAAGCAGAATCCCTGATTTTAGAAATACATTATACTGGAACCCATGCGTAAAATCAGATAAGGACGGAAAATGCTTTGCTGAATTCTGGACTTCAGATTTTGTGTCAGATTATGAAGTTAATATTCAGGGAATTACTCCTGACGGCAAAGCGTTCGCGGTTAAGAAAATTATTAAGGTAAAGAGATAATCCTGCATTTTCGAATTTCAATATTTGATATCTGTCTGCAATAAACTATTATTTATTTTAGCTTTGAATTTGTTTTGTAATCCTTGAGGATTTTAAATATAAACCGATGAGAATTACTATCAACAGAGATAATTCATGCAGGAAAGTTATGTTATTGATTAAATCTGCAAAACCGGTTCTTATCCTTTTCCTTTCAGTACTGATGGCAGGATGTATTAAGCAGTTCACACCTGAGATCAGTGAAAATCCGGATATCCTTGTAGTGGAGGGTCTTATCACTGACCAGCCCGGTCAGAACACAATAAAAATATCAACTTCCCTGCCTCTCGGAGTAAAAAATATTCCAAATCCTTTAAGTGGTTGTACCGTGACTATTTCTGATGATCTCGGGAATTTTTACACGCTGGCTGAGCAGTCACCTGGTATTTACGGCTCAAATACATTTTTTCAGGGAGTGGTCGGCAGATCTTATACCCTCCATATAAAAACAGGTCTCTCTCATCATAATCTGAGCTACCAGTCAGATCCGGTCCTTATGACGCCAGTGCCTCCCATTGACAGCATATATTGGGAAAGAGTTGTTTTTTCACAGATTTCTCCTACCTGGCCAACAGGCGAAGGTTGCAACATCTATCTGAATACACATGATCCCGATAATAAATGCAAGTTTTATCGCTGGGAATATGTTGAGACCTGGGAGATGCGGTTGCCGTACAATACCCCGAATAATCATTGCTGGGTAACGAACCGGTCGAACCAGATCAACATAAAAAGCGCGTTATCCTTATCAGAAGATATTATCGACAGAGTGCCGGTAAGCACTGTATCCAATGCGTCGGACCGCTTGGCAATTAAATATAGTATCCTGGTCAATCAATATTCAATCAACGAAGAGGAATATACGTATTGGGATAAGCTAAAGACAATTGGCGAACAGGTTGGAACACTTTTTGACATTACACCATCCTCGACTCCAAGTAATGTATGGTGCATCGAAAAGCCAAACGATAATGTACTGGGTTATTTCAGTGTTTCGGCAGTAAAATCAAAAAGGATCTTTATAAATGATATCTTCAGGGGAATGCCTAAGCTTTATGAGGATTGTGAAAACCAGACTGTAGGTTATAATGAGAATATCCCCGGATTGAACATTGATCGCTGGGTAATTATAGAAAACCGATGGCTCAATTACAAAATTCTGACTTACCTGAAAGGCTGTGCAGACTGTACTGTCAGAGGTACTACAACAGAGCCCGATTACTGGGAACAAAATTCCAAATAATTTATTGACCAAATTTTCTTACAGGACCAATAGCAAGCAGCTGTTTGGCCAAGGTTCATGATCTTTGATTTTTGACATCTCATGATATTAAGCTATCTTGGGAATTCGTTTTGAAAATTATGTATCCCTCAGGGATTTTAGCTGGCCTATGAAAACTAATGTTAGTTATCTGCAATCTTACGTAGAGCACGTATCAGGATTTTCATTAAAAAAATTTAGGCCGGTTCTTTTAATCATTCTGTCAGTGCTTATCGGCGGATGCATAAAACAGTTCACGCCGGAAATCAGTGAGAATCCGGATATCCTTGTTGTTGAGGGTCTTATCACTGACCAGCCGGGTCAGAAGACTATAAAAATATCCACCTCATCGTCTCTGGGAGTAAAATATTCGGCAAATCCCTTCAGAGGCTGCAGGGTAACAATCTCAGATGATCTTGGGAATTTTTATACTTTAACGGAGCAATCAGCAGGCAATTATGTTACGGATGCTACATTTCAGGCCAGCGTCGGAAGGTCCTATGCTTTGCATATTAAGACAGATCCTGCGCACCATGATCTGAGTTATCAGTCAGATCCGGTACTTATGAAGCCGGTACCTCCTATCGACAGTATCTATTGGGAAAGAGTCATTTTTTCGCAGTTAAATCCCACCTGGCCAACCGGAGAAGGCTGCCAGATCTATCTGAATACGCACGATCCTGATAACCTCTGCAGGTTCTACCGCTGGCAATTTGTTGAGACCTGGGAGATGCGATTGCCGTATTATACCCCGAACAATCACTGCTGGATAACCAACAGGTCAGATAATATCATCATAAAAAGCACTTCCTCACTTACCGAAGACAAGATCGAAAGAGTGCCTGTAAATTTGGTAACCAACGTATCAGACCGTCTGGCATTCAGATATAGTATCCTTGTAAATCAATATTCAATTAGTGAGGAGGAATATACTTTTTGGGATAAATTGAAGTCGATAGGTATACAGGTAGGTACCCTTTTTGATATAATTCCATCATCGACTCCAAGTAATATCTGGTGCATTGAAAAACCCGAAGAGAAAGTGCTGGGTTACTTCAGCGTTTCAGCTGTAAAATCAAAAAGGATTTTCATAAAAGACTCATTCAGAGGATTACCCAGGCTATATGATGATTGTGCAAACCAGGTGGTGGGTTATTATGACAGCATCCCCCGACTGAACATTGATCGCTGGATAATTGAAACAAACCAAGAACTTAATTATAAAATTCTTACCTATCATAAGGGCTGTGCCGACTGCACAGTCCGTGGCACAACCACTGAACCTGATTACTGGGAAGAGGGTGTAAAATAAACTTATCAGAGAAAGCC
The DNA here is from genome assembly GCA_963715785.1 of uncultured Bacteroidales bacterium. Taxonomy (GTDB): domain Bacteria; phylum Bacteroidota; class Bacteroidia; order Bacteroidales; family VadinHA17; genus LD21. The sequence continues at coordinate 4,856,818 of OY970276.1, read as the reverse complement.
ATTCAACTTATCCTTAAATGTGGAACAACAATTTCTGAAATACGGCAACCACTTAATTATCAGAACCATCTCAGAGTGTTCCCGGAGCCTTGAAATTTTTTGATGCATCATCGAGAACAAGTATCCAATCATTGCCTCTGCCTCCTGAAGGAGGCGTAAATTTATGTGTCCCGGTTCCTGTAAATGTGTCAATGATTTCACTCTTGCCGGTTCGGGGATCGAACCAGTAAGCTTTTACTGATTTGGCTCCAATCTTATCAAGTTGAATTTCAGCTGTCCAGCCGGACGGGAAATATACAAAAGCATAACCATCCCCTCTTGTAGCGACAATATAATCTGTCTCCGGATAATATGCAGGCATGATTATTGACTGATCGGGTACCCTCGAAACGAAGGGTCTTGACTCCATTAATCTCCTGGCATTGATCAGCTGACTTGCTCCCGGCAGATCGAGGACATCATACCAGTTATGACGAGCCAGCCCGAGCGGTTCCCTTCCAGGGGCAAGAAACTGCCAGATTGGATGACAACCGTATGTATGGCCGAAGGAGCCGCTGAACAAGTCCCAGTAAAGTGACTGCCGGATATCTGCATCATTGAACCATCCCAGCACTTCAGGATTCCAGTTAACAGGATGATCCTCATATCTCGGTTCTCCGTCAAAGCAAGGTTTTATGGGCTTAAGATTATAATCACGGACTATCATTCTTTTATAGATCGCATAACTGCGCTGACCATGTCCTGTCTGGCACATATTGAAATCGAGCCATCCGTTATCCTGGAACCATTCTGATGAGCTTCGTTCCCCGCCGGGATGAAAGGTCATCAGGTGATTTTTATCGGAGGATTTTATTCCATAAGCAAGGGCGTCCCAGATAGCTTTGTTTTCACCTCCTCCATCCCTGTCGCCGCCGATAATCCAGATGATATTCTGAAAATCTTTATACCTGTTGCCAATCCATTTTCCGTAAACAGAGGCATTTTCTTTATTGAAAATGACAGGACCGGTTCCCCATTTGCTGTCGACTTTGTCACCCCAGGTGGGCAGCAGACCTATAAATAGCCCTTTCTCAGCAGCATTCCTGATTATAGTATCGATAAAAGCAAAATACTTTTCATTTGGTTTCAAAGGATCATTATCAATAAGAGGCTTGTCGCCATTAGCGTTCGCGGTATTCAAACCATCAGATTCAGCAAGGGCAACTGCCTGTATTACAGTAAATCCCTTGGCGCGCCTGTTTTCAAGATATTTTTCGGCGTCGGTTTTATTCAGCCTGTGAAACAATTCCCAGCCGGTATCGCCGAGGTAAAAGAATGGTTTTCCATCTTCAAAGATTAAAAACCGTTTGTTTTCCGATATTCTCAACCTGCCGTGGCTGAAATCAACTGACTTACCCTGCCATGGAACTTCCTGAGCATTCAGAAAATATAATGGAAACAGGAAAAGAGCGATGTAAGCTATAAAATATTTCATTTCTGCATCTTGTAATTATTTTCCTAAATTACAGAAATTCTCAGAAGTTTATCTGACTTAAAATGTCCGTATGGTTTAATTTTCATCACAATTGTGTAAATTAGACCTTTTAGAACGCAGCGACCGCAATAGTTTATAATGAAATAGTTATAGAATTTATTCGGGTTTGCAGCAAAAAAATAATTTGTACTGAAATGAAAAAACTTCTGCTTCTATCATCCTTTGTTATTATTCTTCTTAAGGTATCGGCACAGAATTACCCTTTCCGGGATATAAGTCTATCTGACGATGCCAGGATAAAAAATCTTATATCGCTGCTTACAATTGACGAAAAGATAAATTGTCTGTCACCACGGCTTTCTATCCCCAGGCTTGGAGTGAAAGGCACACATACTGTGGAAGGATTGCATGGTTTGGCATATAGCGGTCCTGCAAACTGGGCTGTTAAAGGATCGAAGGCGTCTCCCACAACAACTTTTCCCCAGGCGATCGGTCTGGCTGAGATGTGGGATCCGGAGATGCTACTGAAGGTAGCCGACTGGGAGGCAACGGAATGCAGGTATCTGGCTCAGAATAAGAACTATGGAATTTCAGGACTGATAGTGTTTGCTCCGAATGCCGATCTTGGCAGGGATATCAGATGGGGCAGGACTGAGGAGTGCTATGGAGAGGATCCATTTCTGACAGGTACCCTTGTGACTGCTTTTGTAAAAGGACTTCAGGGCAATGATCCGGTTTATTGGAAGTCAGCATCACTTATGAAACATTTCCTTGCCAACAGCAACGAAAATAACAGGGCGTATAACAGCTCTGATTTTGACGATCAATTATTCAGGGAGTATTATGCCTATGGGTTTTTTAAGGGGATAACAGAGGGTGGCTCACAGGCATTTATGGCAGCTTATAATAAATATAATGGCATTCCCTGCGAAGTTAGTCCTGTATTGCGCAACGTTGCAATGAAAGATTGGGGGTTGCGTGGAATTATATCAACCGATGGTGGCGCTTTTAAGCAGCTGATAACCACACATGCGTATTATCCATCACTTCCGGTGGCAGCTGCGGAATGCATCAAGGCAGGAATTACAATGTTTCTCGATGATTACAGATCCTCTGTTAATGAGGCTTTATCGAAAGGGCTGTTGACAGAGAAGGAGATTGATGATGCAATTTATGGGAATTTCAGCGTTCTCCTTAAGCTTGGGTTGCTCGACAGTTCAGATAAGAATCCTTATTCGGGAATTGGTGTAAAAGATACTATTGCTCCATGGTCATTACCAGAGGCACGGGAACTTGCAAGAAAAGCGACTGAAGAATCAATAGTGCTTATGAAGAATGACGATCAGATCCTGCCTCTGCAGAAAGAAAAGATCAAGTCAATTGCGGTGATAGGCCCTTCAGCAAATTCAGTCATATCTGACTGGTATTCAGGAACACCTCCCTACAGAATAAGCATCCTGAACGGTATTAAAAATGAATCAGGCCAGGATATTGTTATCAGATATGCCGCGAGCAATAAGGCTGATTCGGCTGTGATTGCTGCTAAGACCTGCGACATAGCCATTGTATGCATTGGGAATGATCCGTTAAGCCATGGGCTTGGCTGGGGACAAAATTATGTTCCAAGTGACGGGCGTGAAGATGTTGACAGACAGGCAATAACCACTGAACAGGAAGACCTGGTCAGGCTTGTCATGGCCGCAAATCCCAAAACCATTCTTGTGATGGTATCAAGTTTCCCATATGCAATAAACTGGTCAAAAGAACATGTTCCTGCAATATTGCATGTCAGTCAGTCGAGTCAGGAAATGGGGAGTGCCATCGCGGGTGTTCTGTTCGGCAAAGTGAGTCCGTCAGGCCGCCTGGTGCAGACCTGGCTGACTTCAATAGATCAGCTGCCTCCTATCCTGGATTATAATATAAGGAATGGAAGGACTTACATGTATAAGAAACATGAGCCCCTTTTCCCATTTGGTTATGGCTTAACCTATACAAGTTTCAGATATCTGGAATTAAAAGCCGACAAGAATACCATTAAGAATAATGAGGTGGCAAACATCACTTTTGAACTCCAAAATACTGGAGATTTCGACAGCGACGAAGTAGCCCAGCTTTATGTCAGTTTCCCGAATTCAAAGGCCGACAGGCCTGTTATTGCATTAAAAGGCTTTAAGCGTGTGTTCGTTGCAAGGGGAAAAACAGTTAAAGTATCTATTCCTCTGAAAGCTTCAGATCTGACTTTTTGGGATATAGCAAGCCGGAGATTTGTTACCGAACCTGGCAAGGTGAAATATTTTATTGGATCTTCTTCTGAAGATTCAAGGCTTCAGGGGGAACTTACGATTCAGTAATTATCTTAAATCCTGTAGCAGAGCCTCATAGACTTTTGCATCTGCCATATATATGATAAATGTCATGTATTCGGCATGTGTTTAACTTTCCGTCATAACTTGTCCAACGATTTCTCATTATTCCGGGTCAGGCAGATATAAAGGATGCAACCGGAATATTTTGAATTATATGTATTTTCTGAAATATTCATTATTGCTATAATATGTTCACATATTCTATTAATTTTGCGACAAATTATATTATATCGGGTATAAATAGTAATAGATTGAAAAACATTAAGGCAGATTTTAACAGGATTGCTATCAAGGTAGGAAGTAATGTTATTACTCAGAAAGATGGTTCACTCAATGACGGAAGAATTTTACGTCTCGTTGAGGATGTCGCAATATTATACAAGCAGGGGATTGAAGTTGTCCTGATATCATCTGGAGCAGTGGCAGCCGGAAGGGGTGAGCTATCTCCCTCGAAAAAAACGGATATTGTGGCTGCCAAACAGATTTGGGCTGCCATCGGGCAGGTAAAGCTGATGTCGAGCTACCAGTTTCTCTTCGGCAAATATGGTATTCAGGCCGGACAGCTTCTGGCAACCAAGGAAAGCTTCAGGGACAGGATGCATTATCTTAATATGAAGAATTGTATTTCTGCAATGCTTGAAAATCACGTACTACCCATTGTAAATGAGAATGATACAATTTCTATAAATGAGCTTATGTTCACCGATAATGATGAATTGTCAGGGCTTATTTCATCGATGATGGACTGTAAATCCCTTATCATTCTATCAAATGTTGATGGTGTTTACAACGGAATTCCCGGCAAGAAAGGAACAGAGCTGATTTCCAGGATTGACTCAGAATCAGAGGATCTGGAAAAGTACATCTCATCAGTTAAATCAGATTTTGGAAGGGGAGGAATGATCACTAAATGTAACATAGCACGGAAGATTGCATCCCAGGGCGTTGATGTATTTATCGCAAATGGGAACCGTGATTCAATAATTACAGATATTGTCCGCAGAAAAGATGTGCCCTACACTCATTTTATTGCCAGCAATAAAAAGGCAACCGGAGTAAAAAAATGGCTTTCTCATTCAGACACTTTTGCTAAAGGTACCGTAGTAATTAATTCCGGGGCAAAGGAAGCCCTGCTTGATGATAAGGCATCCAGTCTTCTGATGATAGGCATTACGAAGGTTGACGGGTTTTTTAAAAACGGCGATATTGTAAGGATTCTTGACGAAGATGGACACAGCATTGGATTAGGCAAGTCGCAATATGACTCAGACAGAACTGAGCAGAATATGGGAGAAAAGCTTAGCAAGCCATTTATTCATTACGACTACATGGTTATTTATGAAAAAGGAAAATCGTTTGTTTCAGATTGAAGAACAAGACTGTAATATCGGACCATGTTATGGATTGCACCTCTTTATTCATAAAAGCTAAAAAGGCGGTCAGGGCGTTAAATGTACTTGATATTGCTGATATTGATAAAATACTGATTGCTGTTTCCGTTGCTGCGCGTGAAAATACCGGGTATATTTTAGCAAAAAATAAAAAGGATCTCGATAATATGGATCCATCTGATCCTTCATATGACCGGTTGGTTCTGACTGCAGACAGGATTGAAACAATAGCCTCCGATATCAGGAATGTTGCCAGTCTTCCCAGTCCACTTCACCGGGTCATCACGAAAAATACCAGGCAAAATGGTCTTGTAATTTCGAAAATATCCGTCCCGTTCGGGGTGATAGGTATTATTTACGAGGCCCGGCCGAATGTTACATTCGATGTTTTCTCGCTATGCCTTAAATCGGGAAATGTTTGTATACTGAAAGGCGGAAGCGACGCTATAAATTCCAATAAGGCAATAGTTAAAGTTATCAGCGATGTGCTTCAGAAATTTGAGACAGACCAGTCCATACTCACGTTGCTGCCCTCGGGAAGGGAAGAAACTGCTCAGCTTCTCAGCGCTGTTGATTATGTAGATCTGATAATACCGCGGGGAAGCCGGGGACTTATAGATTTTGTGAGAGAAAATTCTTCAATCCCGGTAATTGAAACCGGTGCAGGCATTTGTCATACCTATTTTGATGAAGCCGGTGATAGTGAGAAAGGACGGATTATAATCAACAATGCGAAAACCAGGAGAGTCAGCGTTTGTAATGCACTTGACTGTCTTATTATTCACGAAAAGCGACTCAACGATCTTGGCTATATAGTTAGTCTCTGTGCCGGTTCCAATGTAATTATTTATGCCGATAAACCGGCTTATGAGGCATTGAAAGGGAAATACCCTGCGGACCTGCTTCGCGAAGCAACGCCAGAATCGTTTGGCACTGAGTTTCTTTCATACAAAATGGCTGTAAAAACCGTTAGCACTCCTGAGGAAGCTTTGGATCATATATCGTCCTATGGATCAAAGCATAGCGAGGCAATAATTTCGGAGAACAAAAATGTCATTCAATTGTTCTATAACGTGGTAGATGCCTCATCAATTTATGCAAATGCCTCAACCGCATTTACCGATGGATCGGAATTTGGACTTGGAGCTGAAATCGGTATTTCCACACAGAAATTGCATGCCAGGGGACCGATGGCACTTGAGGCTTTAACAACCTACAAATGGATTATAGAAGGTAACGGGCAAATAAGGATTTAAACAGTTAAATATAAGCGCTTTATGATTTTTGATTATGCGATGATCGCTTCTTTCTACAAACATTTGGACTCAAGAATACTGGAAATCAGAAAAAAGTTAAAACACCCCCTGACCTTAAGTGAGAAAATTTTATTATCGCATATTTACCAGGAAAGTCATGCGGGAACATACAGCAGGGGGAATGATTATGTGGAATTTCTGCCCGACAGGATAGCCATGCAGGATGCTACAGCCCAGATGGCAATTTTACAGTTCATGATGGAGGGCAAAGAAACGACAGCTGTCCCTGCTTCTGTTCATTGTGATCACCTTATTCTTGCACAATCCGGAGCGGAAGAGGATCTTAAGAAGTCTTTGGAAGCCAACAAAGAAGTTTTTGATTTCCTGGGCTCCGTAAGCAATAAGTATGGAATCGGGTTCTGGAAACCAGGCGCAGGTATAATTCACCAGATAGTTTTGGAAAACTATGCCTTTCCCGGAGGAATGATGATAGGAACAGATTCTCATACCCCAAATGCCGGCGGCCTTGGAATGATAGCGATAGGGGTTGGCGGCGCTGACGCTGTTGATGTGCTTTCAGGCATGGGATGGGAATTGAAATTTCCAAAGGTAATTGGCATTAAACTCACAGGAAGATTGAGCGGATGGACTTCAGCCAAGGATATTATCCTTAAGATTACAGGTTTACTCACAGTAAAGGGAGGAACTGGCTGTATTATTGAATATTTCGGAGAAGGAGCCGAATCGCTCTCATGTACAGGGAAGGCTACAATTTGCAATATGGGTGCAGAAACCGGCGCCACTTGCTCCATCTTTGGCTTTGATAATTCCATGAGCTCATATCTTGTTGCAACAGGGAGAAAAGATGTTGCCGATCTTGCCATTAAAAATATGGAGCATCTTGCCGCTGATAAAGAAGTATATGCTGATCCTTCAAGATATTATGATCAGTTCCTCGAAATCAATCTTTCTGAGCTTGAACCGTATATTAACGGACCATTCACTCCTGACATTGCTACTCCTATTTCACGAATGAAGGAGGAGGCGGCTAAGCACAACTGGCCTGTTGATGTCGAAGCCGGACTCATAGGCTCATGTACAAATTCCTCTTATGAAGATCTCTCAAGAGCAGCAGCTGTTGCAAAGGATGCATTATCAAAGAAGCTGATGTCAAAATCGGAATTCACTGTTACTCCGGGCTCTGAACAGATCAGGTCGATTTCAGAAAGGGATGGCTTTCTCGGGCACTTCCGGAATATCGGCGGGGAAGTGTTTGCAAATGCCTGTGGGCCCTGTATTGGTCAATGGGCACGAAAGGGAGCGGAGGATAAAAAGGTTAATACGATTATCCATTCATTTAACAGAAATTTTGCGAAGCGGAATGATTCAAATCCAAATACCTATGCTTTTGTTGCATCACCTGAAATTGTCACAGCAATTGCGATATCGGGAAAGCTTACATTCAATCCGGTCACCGATTCATTAATAAACTCCGATGGAATATTGGTCAGGTTGAAAGAGCCCTCCGGATTTGATCTTCCTCCGAAAGGTTTTGGAAACGTGGAATCGGGATTCAGGGAATCTGTTCAGGACCACAATGGAAGCGAAATCCTTATTGCCGCTGATTCAGACAGGCTCCAGCTTCTTAAACCTTTCGAAGAATGGGACGGGAATGACTTACTAAACCTGCCTTTGCTTATCAAAGCCAGTGGAAAGTGTACGACTGACCATATTTCAATGGCTGGATACTGGCTGAAATACAGAGGTCATCTGGAGAATATCTCTGAGAATTATATGATTGGCGCCGTGAATGCTTTTAATGATCAGACAAACAATATATTAAATCAACTCACCGGACAATACGAGTCTGTGCCCGCTGTCGCCAGATCATACCGGGATTCTGGTACCGGATCAGCTGTCGCAGGCGAAGAGAACTTTGGCGAAGGATCTTCACGTGAGCATGCTGCCATGGAACCACGGTACCTCGGTGTTAAAGTTGTTCTGGTAAAATCTTTTGCGAGGATTCATGAAACCAACCTTAAAAAACAGGGTGTGCTTACTTTAACATTCAGGGACAAGGATGATTATAACAGGATCAGGGAGAATGATAAAATCGACATAACGGACCTGGCCTCGTTTGCGCCAGGCAGACAGCTGACGGTCATATTAAAGCATTCCGACGGATCAAAGGAAAAATTCCCGGCGAATCACTCTTATAACGAATCCCAGATTGAATGGTTTAAAGCGGGAAGTGCATTAAATATTATTAGAAAATCAAACAGAAAAAATGTTATCTGAAAAAATTAAATTAACCAACGGGAAATTAATAGTACCTGATTATCCAATTATCCCGTTTATCGAAGGGGATGGTACCGGCCCCGATATCTGGAAAGCATCAGTCAGGGTTTTTGATACTGCTGTAAATAAATGTTATGACGGTAAAAGAAAAGTAATCTGGAAGGAAGTCCTTGCCGGGGAAAAAGCTTTCAAGCTGACCGGAAGCTGGATGCCGGATGAGACTCTGACAAGCTTCAGAGAATACCTTGTTGGAATCAAAGGCCCTCTTACCACTCCTGTGGGAGAAGGTATGCGTTCATTAAATGTAGCTTTGCGCCAGATTCTTGACCTCTATACCTGTTACAGACCCGTAAGGTATTTCAAAGGTGTACCCAGCCCTGTGAAGAATCCTGAAAAAGTCGATATGCATATTTTCAGGGAAAATACTGAAGACATATATGCAGGTATTGAGTTTATGAATGGGAAACCCGAGACTGATAAGTTGAAAAAATTTCTGATAGAGGAGATGGGAGTAAAGTCAATCAGGTTCCCTGAAACATCCTCTATAGGAATCAAACCAGTTTCTCTTGAAGGAACTGAGCGACTTGTAAGACAGGCAATTAAGTATGCCATAAGTAAGAAGCTGCCTTCAGTGACTCTCGTTCATAAAGGGAATATTATGAAATTTACTGAGGGATCGTTCATGAAATGGGGATATGCCCTGGCTGAACGGGAATTCGGGAATGAGGTTTTCACCTGGCAGCAACATAAGCTGATCTCCGAAAAACAGACCTTAAAGCTTGCCGATGAAAAACTAAGAAGCGCAGAAGCAGCCGGCAAGGTGATCATTAAGGATGTCATTGCTGACGCTTTCCTGCAGCAGATACTAACCCGGCCAGAGGAATATTCGGTAATTGCCACATTGAATCTGAACGGAGATTATATCTCAGACGCACTTGCAGCGATTGTAGGCGGAATTGGTATCGCTCCCGGTGCAAATATAAATTTTGAAAGCGGACATGCAATATTTGAAGCTACACACGGAACTGCTCCAAAATATGCCAATCAGGATAAGGTTAACCCCGGATCGGTGATACTTTCCGGAGCATTGATGTTTGATTATCTCGGGTGGGGAGAAGTAGCTCAGAGCATATATTCAGGGCTGGAACAGACTATCCGGAATAAAAAGGTTACTTATGATTTTCACAGGTTGATGGAAAATGCAACTTTATTAAAGACCTCCGAATTTGCAGATGCTATTATCTCTAATATCATATCACAAAATTTATAAATTTTTTTCAAATGGAAGACAATAATTATTTTGCAAAGCTGGAGGAGTCGGTAAGAGCTTCATGTCAGATAGAAAACGAGCTCTTTGAACGATTTGAAGTGAAACGTGGCCTCAGGAATAAAGATGGAACAGGTGTCCTTGTCGGGCTGACCAATATTGGTGATGTCGTCGGTTATAAAAAAGAGAATGACAAGGTAATAGCGATTCCAGGAAAATTATTGTACAGGGGAATTGATATTGAGGATATTACAAGAGGATTCCAAAAAGAGGATCGTCATGGATTCGACGAGACTGTTTATCTTCTTCTCACCGGACGATTGCCCACCAAAAATGAACTGGTGGAGTTTTCGGCGCACATGGCATCTCTGAGAGCGCTGCCTGACGACTTCGTCAAGGATATGATACTATCAATGAAGGGTAAGGATGTCCTTAATATCCTGGCGCGATCTGTTCTTGGATTATACACCCTTGATAACAACCCTGATGATATCTCGCTTGACAATATGATAAAACAATCGTTGAACATCATAGCCAAGTTCCCTACGATCGTTGCCTATTCATACCAGGCTTTGCGTCATCTCTACAAAGGAAAAACCCTGTCAATACGGCATCCTCAGGCGAATCTCACGACGGCTGAGAATTTCCTGTATCTTATAAAAGGGGATTGTAAAGGGTTTTCAAAACTGGAAGCTGATCTGCTTGATCTGATGCTGGTTCTTCATGCTGAACACGGGGGAGGTAATAACTCAACTTTTACTATGCGCGTAACAAGTTCTTCAGAAACCGATATCTACTCATCAGTGACATCAGCCATTGGCTCTCTGAAAGGACCATTGCATGGCGGAGCAAATGTCAGAGTGCTTGAAATGATGGAAGATATGAAGATTCATGTAAAAGACTGGACAGATGAGGAGGAGGTTAAAGCACATCTGCTGAAGATCCTGAATAAGAAGGCCAATGATTTCTCGGGAAAGATTTATGGCATAGGGCATGCAGTATATACCATTTCCGATCCGCGTGCCGGAATTCTTAAGGCTAAAGCCAGAGAACTGGCAATTGAAAAAGGACGGCTTGATGAATTTGAGCTTTATTCTCTGGTTGAGAGACTAACTCCCGAGGTTTTCAGGGTTTTCAAGGGTGAAAAATCAACTAAAGTTGTTTGTATAAATGTCGACTTCTATTCAGGTTTTGTTTATGCCTGTCTGGATATATCGAAGGAACTTTATACACCGCTTTTTGCAATAGCAAGAGTTTCAGGATGGTGCACTCATCGTATTGAAGAACTTACTTTTACTGCGAAAAGGATCATAAGGCCAGCATTTAAAAATGTTTATGGGAAACACGAATATATTCCACTTACTGCCAGAGAAAAATAATGACTGAACAAATTCCAGGTTATGATGTGCTTATTGTCGGTGGGGGTGTCGTAGGCACTGCCTTACTTTATACCTTAAGCAAATACACTGACGTCAAAAAAGTCGGACTTATTGAAAAGTATTCAGATTTTGGCCTCGTAAATTCTGCCTCGTACAATAACAGCCAGACTCTTCATTTCGGAGATATCGAAACCAATTACTCTTTTGACAAGGCTAAGCATGTTAAAGAGATGGCCGACATGGTTATGAAGTATCTTGAAGCTGAAAAAGCCTCAGGCACCGGCCAGCAGATTTTCAGCAGATACTCAAAAATGGTGCTGGCTGTAGGAAAAAAACAGGTTGAAGATCTGAGTGCCAGATTTACTGTCTTTGGTAAGCTTTATCCAAAACTCAGATTGATAAGGAAAGATGAGATAGGCAAAATCGAACCACGGGTCGTTGAAGGCAGAGACCCCGATGAAGATATTGTCGCCCTGGTTACAGAGGACGGATATACTGTTGATTTTAAAAGACTTTGCCATTCCTTCGTCGATAATGCTCTAAAAGCCAATATTGATGTCGATATTCATCTTAACACCAGATTGCTGAAGATAGTCAGGGAGAACAATCAATATACCGTAATTACCAATAACGGTGAATATCATGCGACCGCTGTCGTTATTGCGGCTGGGGGTCATAGCCTTTTGATAGCAAAATCACTTGGATATGGAAAGAATCTGTCAATTTTGTCAATGGCAGGAAGTTTTTACACTGCGCCAAAGATTCTCAACGGGAAAGTGTATACTATCCAGGTTGCGAAACTGCCTTTTGCCGCTGTTCACGGCGATCCGGAAGTCCACAATGAAAATGTTACAAGGTTCGGTCCGACAGCAAAACCAATTTTTCAGCTGGAAAGGCATAACTGGTCAACCTTTTCGGAATACTGGAAAACTTTCGGACTAGGCATAAAGCCGATCATTAGCCTGCTTAATATAATTCTCGACAAAGTGCTCTTTAATTATATTGTATTAAATGTATTGTACGATCTTCCGTTTATAGGGAAGCGGCTGTTTATTAAACAGATCAGAATGATAGTACCGTCAATTAAGCTAAACGAACTCAAATATGCAAAAGGAATAGGAGGAACCAGACCTCAGATAGTGAACAATACAACAAAAAAACTGGAAATGGGTGAAGCAAAGCTTAACGGCGACAAAATAATTTTCAACATTACACCTTCTCCGGGCGCTTCCACCTGCCTCGGCAACGCTTATTCAGATGTGCAGGTTTTAATGGGCTTCCTTGATAATAAATATAAATTTAATAAGGAGGCTTTTGAGAAAGACCTGATGCAGTAGTGATATGTGAGATACAGTTATTTTTATGATCCTGCAATAACCAGTAATGCCAATCCTGCAAGGTAAGCCAGGAACATCAGGAGTATAAGCGTGTTAACTGGTCCAGAGGCTCCTTTAAATTCTTTCCATATAAATACTCCCCAGAGTGCAGCTATCAGTGTTGCACCCTGTCCCAATCCGTAGGATATGGCGAAACCCGCTTTGCCCGAAGCAATAATGCTCATAGACATCCCGATATTCCAAATTACTCCGCCAAGGATTCCGTAAAGATGTTCATTAAAACTTCCTTTACTATAATCTTTAAAAGTAAGTGTACTTCCTTCAATCGGACGCTTCATGATCAGATAGTTGAATAGTAAATTGCTAATAAACACACCGGCGGCAAAAAAGAATATTGCAGAATAGGGAGTGAGCTTTCCTGCTTCCGGAGCCTCAAAGCTTGAGACCATTGAGCTTGCTACAAACCTGTAAAAAAGGGCCATCAGTATTCCTGCAAAAACAGACAGCGACACTCCTTTGCCCGAGACTTTTTTTGTGGAAATACTGTGCTTCTTGTATGCAATGGCGTCGATAATAATGGCAACGACGACAAGAGCTACTCCTCCAAAGAGAAGTGTTGCATTGCCATGAGGAGTATATACATAATTTATAATAACACCCAATGCGAGGGCAATACCGACACCAACGGGGAAAGCAACAGCCATACCAGCAATTGACATGGCAGCCACGAGCAAGATATTGGATGCATTGAAAATGACTCCACCAATCATTGAATATAAGATATTATGAGAATCGGCCTGCCTGATATCCTGTATGAAGCTTCTTCCACTCTCGCCAGTGCTGCCTAATGTAAAGCCAAGCAGGATTGAAAATAACAGAATTCCTAATGCATAATCCCAGTAGAACAGCTCAAAGCGCCATGATTTTCCGGTCAGCTTTTGGGTATTCCCCCAGGAACCCCAGCATATCATAGTTATTATACAAAGAATTATAGCCAGCGCGTAACTTTGCGGGATAAACATGATTCTTTAGTTTAAATTAGGAGTTAAGGTCTGTTTTTCAAATGAGAATTTCCACGATTCATTTTTTTTTGGAGCAGTCCTGAAAATTGTTGCAGCGGTAACGTATAACCTGGTTCCGTCAGATTCAGGCCGCTTTGTGCCTTTTACAATAATTGCAACTTTATGATTTTCCGGTTCCAGCTTAAAACAATGCCATATGCTGACGGTATGTTGCTGAGCTGCAAAACTGTAGTAGGTATCAATTGATTTATTTAAGATCCCATCGACATAAATATCGGCTTTCCCGCCGTCTTTATACCAGTTGCCTTCGATAGAGATGCCGGTACCGTTGAAATTAATATCAAGCTCATCTCCTTGTTTTTCTGAAAACATTGACTGTTTGACAACACTGCCATTTTGTTCATTTATGATATTGAAGGGTTTCCAGCTGCCTTTGAATGTCCAGGGTCCTTTATCAAAGACCGATATAGTCCTATCAAATACCATATCAGGAAAGGAGACCTCAAGTGCCGGTGCTGAGGGGATCTGAGCTTTGATCATAATCTTCTTGTTACTGATTTTTCCTCCCTCCTTAAGGATGAGTTCATGTGCATATTTTTCAGTACTGGTTACAGCCGTATTAAAAGAATAAGTAGTATTTATAAAGATTGAATCGCCCATTGCCTTAACTCCATTCTGCATCACGGCAGGCAAGCCACTGAAACCTTTTATCACTCCAAGAACAGCCATCGCATTCGAAGGGTTACAATCAGAATCCTGCCCGCAGCGAGTGGTAATCTCAAGGGTCTTCATCGGATCTCCCTCTCCATACAGTAACCCTATCACAATAAACGCTCCGTTAAGCTTCGCATCTATATTAAAGGTTGAACCTGCACCGCAAATATCTACATCTCCCCATTTGGCATTGAGCTCTTTCCATGCTGCCTGCCAGTCAGCAGGATACTGCTTGTGAAGCTTAAGTACATCCCTGACGATTTTGGAGTAATCGCTTTCTTCAGGAATAGATTCAAGCGCTTTATTAATAACCTTGATAATGTCCGATTCAAAATATGCCTCGGAATAAAGAGCACCGACAAAAATACCCCCGTATACTCCATCGCCATAGTTCATGATATGTCCGATTTTATTTGCAATACCGGCACCAGTGTTAGGCATACCCGGACACATGAACCCGATATAATCCGCTTCAATCTGGAAATCAATGTCATCAGCATGGATATTATTTTCAGGGCTTCCTGATGCAGGAGCAAAGATGCTGTCATAATAATTCTTTCTGGCCTGCATATTGGCATGCCACAGCGGGTAACCTGCTTTTGCAAACATTTCCTGGAACTTCTTTGCCGGAGCATCTATTCCATACTTGTCCATTGACATCAGGAAGGTCAGCTGTACATAGATATCGTCCTGCCACATGCTGCCCCTGATATCCGATGGCTTCCAGTTCACAGAATCGGAGAAGATCCTGTCCTGAGCCCTGAATTCGGTTGGCGCCCCGTATGTAACTCCTATCATCTTACCGGCCCACCCGCCTGCAATTTTATCCCTGAGAACTTCAGGAGTCAGTATTCTGAATCCATCTGTGGAGCTCTTGCAGGAAAAAAGGATAAATGTTCCTGTTATAACTGCTGTAACAAAAATTTTTCTGATTATGAACATGTCTTATTAATTATATACAAGAAACGGATAATGAAAATTTAACCGGATTGTTGAATTTTGAAGCTTACTTTTCCAAAGCTTTTGGAACTTTATCAGATGGCACATGCATCATTCTCTCCTCAATAAATTCACTTATCGCCGGCACTGACATTTTCAATTTAACATAACACTGTTTTCCTTCAGGATTATTTTCCCAGGAGTTGCTTCCATCGGGATTAACAATGATTTTTCCGCAGACAGTATCGAAGAAGCCATCGGTTCCATATACTCCTATCAGGGCGGCAGTCTCATCCCAGCTCATTCTGCCGGCACTGTCTTCAGGTGATAGAGGAATGCTTATTCTGAAAACATCTTTTACCGGACTATTTTGAATTCCGGAGTGGATAAGTCTTAAACCGGTATGGATCTGAGCTCCTATCTCGAATCCCGTAAATATTACCTTCCCCGGCCAGTTTTCATAGACATATTTTGAAGAAGCTGAATCCATGAAAAGATTAAACTCTTTTCCCTGCGGAAAACTGCCTGCCATTGAAACCAACTGCTTAACTTTT
This sequence comes from uncultured Bacteroidales bacterium, assembly GCA_963715785.1. Lineage (GTDB taxonomy): Bacteria > Bacteroidota > Bacteroidia > Bacteroidales > VadinHA17 > LD21. The sequence goes on along the minus strand of OY970276.1, from coordinate 4,840,821 downwards.
TTTGTTATGAGTTCTTTTCCTGAAAGGGGAGAGATATTGTCGGGTTCAGATTTCAGCAGGTTACTGAGATTGGTCAGGAAACCTACTGTAATTATTGTTACGCTGTTATCCGGCTGGCTGCCAAGAACTTTCCGGTAAACATCAACGGCATTGTCAGTTTCAGATGTGGATTTGATGCGGTGAGGATATTTTTCGACGATTGAGTCTGCCCAATGTTGAGAAGATCCGAGACTGACGCCTGCAGTCTTTGGTGCTCCCACCGGAATGTTTCCCCTTCCAAAGTACGTATTGATGACATCTATTGCCGGGGCGACAAGCTCATGCTTATTTGAGGCAAGAGTTGCCAGAATTTCAGCTTTCCCGCTGTCAGCCATACAGTGAAGAAACGCCAGGGCGCCCACATCATCATAATCGGGACCCAGATCAGTGTCGAAAATGAGCTTAACCCTGCTGTCAGTATTGTTTTTTGGATTATTGGTGCATCCCGACAGAACCGGAAGGAGGACTATCAAAAAGCTAAGGAAGCGTTTCATATGAGAAGGTTTATTTGTTAATCAATAATTGATCAATCTCTTTTCTATAAGGAGCAGAAGCCTGAGCCCCCATCCTTGTGACAGAGATTGAAGCTGCTTTATTTGCAAACAAAACCGCATCATGAAGACTTAATCCTTCTGAAATTCCGACAGCGAGAGCCCCGTTGAATACATCACCTGCTGCAGTGGTGTCAATTGGATTAACTTTTATCCCGGGCACCAATCCTGTGAAGTCTTCGGACCTGATATAGGCCCCTGTCTCACCAAGTGTAATTATCACATTTTTTACGCCTCTTTCCATGATCGTGGCAGCGGCTCTTTCAGCTGAAGGGATGTCACTTATCGTAATCCCCGATAAGGCCTCTGCTTCAGTCTCGTTCGGCGTTATAAGCCAGGTATGGCTTAAAAGATTATCAGGCAGTTTGCATGCCGGGGCAGGATTTAATATGACCTTAATCCCATTTTCCGATGCCTTAACAGCAGAATATTCCACGCTGGTTATTGGGATCTCAAGCTGAAGAAGCAGAATTTCAAATTTTCCTGATTCAAAAATTTCTTCAGGAATATCTTCCATTAATAAATTACCGTTTGAGCCAGGGGCTACAACGATACTATTCTCACCCGTTGAATCAACAGTGATCAGCGCAACTCCTGAAGGAAATTCCAGGTCCTTTACAATGTATTGTGTGTCAATACCTTCTCTCATTAACAATCCTACAGCCTGGTTTCCAAACAGATCATTGCCTCTTTTAGTGATAAAAGTAACTTTGCCGCCAAGCCGGGCTGCTGCTACTGCCTGATTTGCACCTTTACCTCCCGGGTTCATCAGGAAAATACCTCCCAGGATGGTTTCACCGGGGACAGGGAGCTTTTGAGTTTTTATCACCATATCTGTATTCGAGCTCCCTATTACAATTATTCTGCTCATCAATATATTTTTTGTGTTCCGGAGTTATTAATCATTGAAAAACACGAACATAGTCTACGAACATTCTTTGCGGAAATAAGGTGTTAGAATCGGGGGAGCCAGGCCAGTTTCCTCCAACAGCAACATTGAATATGAAAAACTGATCGGCATTGAAAGGATAATTCCCGTCAACGGTATCTGCTACAGAGGTTTCGAGATATTTCTGATCGTCAACATACCATGAGATATTATTCAAGGTCCAAATTATGCTGAATACATGAAATTCTTTTGAATAATCACCCGCCGGCAGTTTAAATTCAGCGCCTTTGGATGAATGTGTTCCACCACCATTGGCCCAGTGCATCGTTCCATAAACTGTTGAAGGAGTTTTGCCGATCAGTTCCATAATATCTGTTTCACCACATGCAGGCCATCCCGCAGAATTAATATCTGAACCCAGCATCCACAGTGCCGGCCATATGCCATTGCCTACGGGTAATTTTGCTCTTATATCAATCCGTCCGAATTTAAACGCTTTTTTGTCCTGTGTGGTCATTCTGCCTGAAGAATAGTTGAAACCGCCAATTGCCTCCCTCCTGGCTTCAATAATCAGATTCCCATTTGAAACAAAAGTATTGGCGGGACTGCTTGTATAATATTCAAGCTCATTATTTCCCCATCCGCCGCTGTTGCCGCCTTCCTGATTCCAAACATTGAGATCAAGGCTGTTTCCTGAGAATTCATCACTCCATACGAGAGTGTACCCTGGATAGGCTAAAGGTGTGGAATATCCTGTATTATCAGTTAATAAATAAGTCCCGTCCTGAGTAATTATCGTGCCTGTTGCCTGTGAACCAATAAGAGTGCAGGATTTAGGATTTGTTAAATTAACGGTAAATTGAATATTTGGCCTTCGCACTTTAAGAGGATCGCCTTTTATGACAACATCAATTGTTGCATCTTTCTGATTTTCAGGAATTGTAACAGTTCCGGCTGAAGACACGAAATCGCCAGGCGATACAGCTGTACCATCAACGAGGGCGTAGTCAACAGAAACAGGGGTCATCGATACTTTATTGAGTGTCAGATGAAACTTCATCGTAGTTTCGGTAGTTCCAATAGCAAGGGAAGCATTCCCGATTGTTAATTCAGGTAATGGATCACTTGTCTTGCGACATGAAAGCAATAAAATCAGGATTAAGGCATTAGCGACTGTAAGCGCCGGTCCAAACAGCTTATTTTTATGCATAATAGAAGTAATTTATCCGATGGATTTACTCAGGGTCATTCAGAATCCAAGATAGAATATTCTTTTGATTTTATTAATCAGGAAGAATAATATTATGTAAGGGAAAGCTAAGCCGACTGAAAAATATATCAGTTGATCAGGGCTGCCAGTGCCGCGCCTACGAGGCTTGATTGCTTTACTTCTGTAAATTCGTAGAATCTTTGTCTTTCTCCTGAGAGATATTCCTTCAGATATTTTTCAAAATGAGTCTTCAGTCCTTGCAGTTTATTAAATGTGGTTCCTTCAATTGTTATCAGGATAGGGCGCTCCGATGATTTTCCTTTATTGGTTTTAAGGATCACAGCTGCCATATTTGCTGCTACAAGCTTTCCTGAACGTTCAATGAGCGATTCAATTATCTTAATACAGTTTTCTATATCAGTCTTGTCTTTTAACACATCCTGTAAAGTGCCGCATTTAGCACCCCGACTGATAACATAATTATTCACTTCACCCGAAGACAACTCATTTATTGATATCAGGCCGGAAGCAGCGGGACCCGAAAATATTCCCTCTTTGGCTGCAGCTTTTAGTGTCATCAGGCATAGTCCGCCAAAATAACCGCCGGCAAACATTTTCTCAAGTTTGTAATCACCTGGATTTATCGTTGTATTATCAAATGCAATATCAATGTCGGATTGAGGCACTTTTCCGAAGGCGCCAGATTCCACGTTGATAATCTGGCTTTTTGTGTTGTCAAGTGTAGTTATTTTCAGAATATTTCTGTTGCTTTCAATATAGCAGGTATTGGTTCCCGTTCCAAGGATAAAGCCGATATACGAATCATATTCATGGCCGAAAGAAGCTGATTTGCCTGCTAAAAGAGTAGCAACAGTATCATTTAATAAAACAATTTGTTTTTCCTCCATTCCAAGTGTTTCGAGAAGGGTCTTTCCTATGAGCTGGCCAACGACCTCAGGTGCCTGCACTTCTTTGCAAAATTGAAGAAGCTTCCCGTCCTTAGTGGGCAGAATTTCGGTGGGATATGAAAAACAGAAACCTATCCTGTCCGAAAGTTTCGCAATCGGCATGACGTATCCTGCAATTGTCTTGAAGAATTCATTTTTTGATATTTCACCTTCGAGACCCGGCATCTTTGCATTCATTAAATTGCTGATTTCCAGTTTTCCTGAGAGATTAAATTTGATAAGAGCGGCCCTGAAATTCGTTCCACCGGCATCCACAGCTACTACCGGCACCCCGGTAAGAAATTGATTATCGGCTTCTATATAAGTAGGGATCATACGCAGCGTGCTAGTGCCTCCTTTCAGGCCTTGTAACATGTCAGATGTAAACAGATCCACAATTTGCTGGATGTTTATATCCTCAGCTCTCATTTTATGTTCTTCAAGAAATGTAAAATATTTTTCCATTTTCGATTATTCTGATGTTGGTCGTCAAATATAAAAATAAGCCCGGAAAATATAAGTTTATTTTATAATATTGTAGTGATCAACTTACGTCAGGCAAGCTATTATCACGACTGACGGAGTTTCCGGTGAAGAATGTCAAAAATATTTAAAGAAAAAAACACGAATATGAAGATGGTGAAAGAACTGGCCAAAATGATCGATCACTCGATACTGAATCCGATGCACACCGATCAGGATCTGCTAAAACAGTGTGAAGTGGCTCTTAAGTATGATGTGGCCTCTGTCTGTGTGAAGCCGTATGCTGTCAGATCTGCTGCCCGAATCCTGGAAGGAAGCGATGTAAAGGTCGGTTGTGTAATAGGCTTCCCTCATGGGAACAGTTCAACAGTAGTTAAGGTGTTTGAGGCTGAACAAGCCTGCCTTGATGGAGCCGATGAAGTCGATATGGTAATCAACGTCGGAAAAACCCTTGGAGGCGACTGGAATTATGTGGAAAAAGAAATTAAAGCTGTAACAGATATCTGCCATAAAAACAAGTCGGTAGTTAAGGTTATTTTTGAAACAGATTTTGTGACAAAAGCAGAGGATAAGATCCGCCTTTGTGAGATTTGCACTCGTGTTGGAGCTGATTTTGTTAAGACATCCACCGGATATGGCTATGTAAAGCTCCCGAATGGCGATTACAACTATAAAGGTGCAACAATTGAAGACGTAAAGCTTATGAGGAAATATTCCGGACCAGCAGTGCAGATAAAATGTGCCGGCGGAGTCAGAACCCTCGATGATCTTCTAAAAATGAAAGAAGCCGGAGCTACACGGTCAGGTGCCACCGCCACTGAGGCAATCCTTACTGATGCGATGAAACGTTTTGGGCAGGAATAACTTTCGGGTCCGCGATCCTGAACAAAAGACCGGACTGATACATATTAATATAACGAGCTTAAATCTCCAAAGATGAAAAAACACTATTTGTTTCCAATTTTTACCATTGCACTCTGGCTTCTGTTTACTGTCGCAGATGGACAAAATATTACTCTGAGCCAGGTGAATGGATCCGGAGTATACAAAAAAGGTCAGAAAATAATTGTAAAAGCTTTTGCGGAAGACCTGGCAGGAGATACCCTCCACATCAGAGTCTTTAAAAATAATACACACCTGATTGATCAGAAAAACATATTAATCGGTAAAGATTCATTGCAGGTATTTGAAGGGGCTTTCAAGGATCCGTGCTCAATAATTGTGGAAGCAAAATCAAAAAGCGAATCTGCTAATTTAGGTATGCTGGTTGATCCGGAAAAATTGGTGCCCGGAGCAAAATGTCCTAAAGATTTTGAGGCTTACTGGGCCAATTTAAAAAAGAACCTGAATGCTATGCCTCAGGAAATAAAAACTGCAGTTGTTCTGGGAACTGATAAGGACCAGGGATATTTCTGTGAAGACGTTGAGATCAATTGTCTCGGACCTGCGCCTGTTCGCGGCTATTTTGCAAAACCTGAAAAAGCTGCGCCCGGCACACTTCCCATCGTTCTGCTGGTACATGCTGCAGGAGTTAAAGGATCGTGGTGCCGTTCTGAACCCAGGAATGCCCTTTCCTATGCAAAAATGGGGGCACTTTGCTTTGACCTTAATGCACATGGTATGCTCAATGATCAGCCGGAAAGCTATTATGATGACCTGGAAGCCGGTCAGCTTAAGAATTATTGGCTTCAGGGATTAACCAACCGCGATGAAGTTTATTTCAGGGGTATGTATTTGCGTTTATTACGTACAATTGATTTTTTGACCCGTCAGCCTGAATGGGATGGTAAAAGATTGCTGGTAATAGGAGAGAGCCAGGGAGGAGGACAGGCATTGGTCGCTGCAGGACTTGACACCAGGGTGAGCGCTGTTGTCGCAATAGTTCCTGCAATGTGCGACTGGTTTGGTTCGCTGAAGGGAAGGATGGGAGGATGGCCTCAGCCATTCGAATCGGAGGCTTCGAAAAAAGAAATGATGAAAGCTCTTCCTTATTTCGATGCTGCAAATATCCTTAAGGATTCAAAAGCAATTATTTATACCGAAATAGGACTGATAGACATGGTTTGTCCATCTACTTCAGTATATGCTGCTGTGAATCAGGCCAGTGGTCAGAAATTCATCAATACCGTTCCTTACAGGCCCCATCATCAGCCTGAGGGGGAACTTGCTAAAAAATGGACAGAAGATTTTTATAAACCACGTGATTTATTTATCCGGAATTACCTGAAATAATTTCAGATAGATCTGATTTTCCGTGCACGGCAATAATGAGTGACAAATGAGGAATAAAGCAATTGATTTCTTTCTGATCTGCCTGATACTGATGTGCAATGCTATTACACGATCAGGTTCAGTTTTCTCCCAGAGTGCAATGGCAGATATTTCTGCAAGACATTGTACCAGCCTCGATGGTAAATGGCAGATTATTATCGATCCGACCGGGGCAGGAGACTGGAGAAAAGTATGGCAGGAAAGAAAACCTGAAAATAAATCAGATTTTGTTGAATATTCTTTTGAAGGCGAGCCATTGCTTGATGTTCCCGGGGATTTTAATTCCCAGCTTCCTGAGTTAAAATACTACGAAGGAACTGTATGGTACAGAAAAGCCTTTGATTATAATCTGAGATCGGGCAGGAGGCTTTTTCTTTATTTCGGAGCAATAAACTATAAGGCTGCTGTTTATCTGAATGGCAGTCTGATTGATAAGCATGAAGGAGGATTTACACCTTTCCAGATTGAGCTTACCGGTCTTGTTAAGAATGGTGGTAATTCTGTTGTTGTCAGGGTGAATAACCAGAGAGCAGAGGATGGTATTCCGGGAACAGGCTATGACTGGTTCAACTATGGAGGGATAACCCGCGAGGTGTACCTGGTTGAAACCGCGAATTCATATATTAATGACTTTTTCATTCAGCTTAAAAAACATTCGGACTCTGAAGTTCTTGGCTGGGTCAGGATTAATGGAAAAAACCCTTCTCAGAATGTTAGAGTAATAATCCCTGATTTAAAGGTTGATTATAAAACCACTACAGATTCCGGTGGTTTGGCTGCAATAAAGTTTTCCTCAGGTTTTCAGCTCTGGACTCCCGAAAAGCCGCGGCTCTACAGGGTAATTATACAATGTGAAACCGACACGGTAACCGATGATATTGGATTCAGGAGAATTGAAGCTGATGGATCAAAAATACTTTTGAACGGTAAACCGGTCTTTCTGAAGGGTATCAATGTACATGAAGAAAATCCGCTGAAGGCTGCAAGAGCCTGGTCAGAATCAGACGCTTTAATGCTGCTGACCTGGGTCAGGGAAACAGGATGCAACATGGTTAGGTTGGCTCATTATCCTCATAACGAACATATGATTAAGCTGGCTGAAAAGATGGGGATAATGATATGGGATGAAATACCTGTGTATCAACAAATTGAATTTTCAGCTCCTGGTGTTGCCGGTAAGATGGATCTGATGATGCGGGAGATGGTAGCCAGGGATAAGAACAGATGCGGGGTTATTGTTTGGAGTCTTTCAAATGAAACAAGCCCTTCGGAAAGCCGCGACAGGGCGCTGATCAGCCTCACAGATAAATGCAGGCAAATTGATTCAACCAGGCTTATCACTTCAGTAATCAACGACGAGAAATATATTAATAATCAAATGAGTGTATGGGATACGCTTTACCGGCATTTTGACATCATCTCGTTTAACGAATACCTTGGCTGGTATGTTCCATGGCAAGGGAAGCCGGAAGATGTGAAATGGGATTTTGTCTGCCATAAACCTGTAGTAATTTCAGAATTTGGCGGTGAGGCGCTTTTTGGCAATAACCTCGGGCCTAAGGATGAAGCATCGGGCTGGAGCGAAGATTACCAGGAAGAGATCTATAAAGACCAGGTGAAACTATTAAAAAATGTGCCCGGCCTCTGCGGGACCTTCCCATGGCTTTTAGTCGATTACCGCTCGCCAGGCAGAATGCATCCTGTTTTTCAGAACGGATGGAACCGGAAAGGGCTGATCTCAGACCATGGCGAGAAAAAGCAGGCCTGGTATATTCTTAAAGCTTATTATGACTCAATCAAAAATTCTTACTGAGTTCAGACCTTACAATGAATTCTTTGAAACATCCTATTGTAACTTTAACTCCACAATCTGTCGTGTGATTTTTTTTCGTTCCATTCGGGTGTGGGTTCAAAATATCCATTGGCATCAGGCCTCAGATGCTTCTTTATCTCCTCATCATTAAGTTCAATACCCAATCCCGGTGCCGACAGAGGCACATTGGCAAATCCCCTGGTAATCAATTGTCTGCCATCGGTGGTTTTGACCAGGCTTTCCCACCATGGTACATCTACACTATGATGCTCACAAGCCAAAAAGTTTTGTGTCGCCGCTGCACAATGAATATCAGCCATGAATGAAACCGGAGTGCCTGCCTGATGAATTGCCATAGCCACACCGAGCTCTTCAGCATAATCTCCGATTTTTTTAGTTTCCAGGATCCCTCCTGCAGTTGCAATATCAGGTTGAACAATATCAACGGCATGAATATCAATAAGAGGCCTGAAGTTTTTCAGCAGGTAGATATCCTCACCTGTCAGCAGGGGTGTTTCAAGTGCATCCGACATAGTTTTCCACTGACTGGTCATTTCCCATGGGATTATATCTTCCATCCATGCCAACCTGTATTTTTCAAGTGCCCTGCCCAGGCGTATACCATTGTTCAGATCAAAATGACCAAAATGATCGGTTGAAAGAGGAATATCATAGCCGATCATATTGCGCGTGTCTTCTGCAATTTTCGCCAGTTCTTCCAGTCCCTTGTCAGTTATCTGGATCTGTGTGAACGGGTGTTTTGTGTTTTCATACGACATATAATTCCCCTGCCACTGCCGCAGATCGCCGTTTTCCATCCAAAATTTCTGATTCACCAGCGTGCCGGGTATGTTTATCAGTTCACCGATTGATAAATCCATTTTAAGCCATGTGAATCCCTGGTCCACGGTGCGATATTTAATACGCTCTGCCTGTTCTTCCCGCGATTTGCCTTCCGGGGTATCTGCATACAGTCTGATCTTATCGCGGTATCTTCCGCCTAACAGCTGCCAAACCGGCACTCCGTATGCTTTGCCACAAAGATCCCATAGAGCCATTTCCACACCGCAAACTCCTCCAGCCTGGCGGCTCTGTCCACCGAATTGTTTAATAATCTTAAATAACATCTCGACGTTGCAGGGATTCAGACCGAGGATCCGGCTTTTCAGCATAAGAGCATATCGCGGGTCAGCCCCGTCCCGCACCTCACCCAATCCGTATATACCCTGGTTGGTATCAATCCGTATTATAGCCGTACCTCCCATAACAGATGTCAAAGCATATCGCATGTCAGTGATTTTCAGATCCGATGGAGCCGATGAGCGTTGGACATTGGAAGTGGTGACGGCCAGGGTGTCTTCAATTGATAAATGCATCATCCCGCCAAGGGCAATACCACCGAGAGCAGCTTTTTTAAGAAAATTTCTGCGGCTTTTTGATGTAGCAGGATTATTAATCTCCGCATTGATTGAATCTGCTTCAGCTTTCTCCTGCTGCCTGTTTTTCTCAGCTATTTGCCGTAAAATACTTTTCATTTTAACCGATGTTAATAAAATTCATATTACTGTCTGATCAAAAGGTTGAGATTCCTCACTTCTCTCATAATTAGCTCCTCCAAAACAAAAATGTCTGTCATTCTGTGCGTAACGAATAGAGCGTAGATTCTCCGCGTTAATAGTTTCTATCCTTCATATACTTATCAAGTTCTTCCTTTGTCATTGGCAGCTTGCCAGGATAGTTGTTAAGCCAGTTCAGGAAATCCTTTTTGATCTCATCAGTCCATTGACTGTCTATCTGTCCGGCAAGATACTTCTTCTCCCTTAGCCTCTGATGCCCGAATTCATCGCGCAGAGCTGTAAATTCCGATGTCAGCACCAGATCTTCCACAAGATATGCCGGTATAAATATCACTCCGTACTTTTTTGCCAGAACAACATCTCCCGGAAGTACTGTGGCACGTCCGATGCGTATAGGTGCATTAATTGATGTAAGCATCATCTGCTGAATGTAGGAAGGGTCTTCTCCTTTTATCCATCCATTGAATCCTTTTATTTCAGACAAGCCTTCCTGATCTCGCACGGAACCATAAAAGATAACCCCCCGGTGTGATTTTGCATATATTGAATTTCCCAGATTATCGCCGATCAGTGTGCCGTCCGCGACCTTGCCATATGAGTCTGCGACATAAACATCACCATCCGTCAGGATATCGATTGGCCACGAATTTGTTGCTCCCTGCTGCGACCTGTTTTCGATCTTCCCCTGTTCCTTTATCTGTTTCTCAAGATCAGGTCTGAGCGGCATATATTGTGCAGTAACGACTCTGCCGGTCATTACCTCGTCAGGATTGATAATTGTCCAGTCGCCTTCAAACTGGTTCTGAAACCCCTTATTCCTGAGGACGCCCCAGGCTTCTTCGATAGAGATTTTTTTAAGTCTTTCGAGGATTGCGTCGGAAACCTTTGGGCGCCCGTCTGAAAACCGTTCTCCTTTCCATTCCGGTGTAAGGGCTTTGATATACTCCGGTGATGAACCGACATTCTGGCTAAAACTGGTTACAGTGAAAAAGCAAACAATAGCTAACAGCATGTATTTTTTAGACATTTCTTATGGGAATTAATTGTAATGTATTGATATTTAATATGTAATGTGAATATTGTTTTCAGAAATCGATCATTGCCTTCATTACTCCATCGTTATAACCGGCTACAAGATCAAAGCCTTCTTTTGTTTTCGCGAATGGAAAGCGATGAGTGACCATATTGTCAATTTTAATTGAACCGTTTTTCATCATATCGAGTGTATCTTGTACGCAATCAACCTGTCGTCTTATAAATTGAAGTGAGATTTCCTTCCGTCGTGTATTTTCCACATTCATTGTCCAGCGATCAAATTCAGGAATTCCAACCACGATCAGTTTTCCACCGGGCTTAAGCAGCTCAACAGCCTGATCGAAAGCTTCCTGTTTGCCACAGCATTCAAATACTGCATCGAGGCCAAGAGGTTCAGCTGAAATAATTTTACCGACAATATTTTCTTTCAAAGGGTTGCCGGTGACAGCTGATCCTTCCTTAGCAGCTATGGCAAGCCGTTCATTTACCAGATCGGTAACATATATATTACCGGCATTCTTCTGTTTTGCGGCAAGCATCACGCTCATTCCGATTGGCCCGTATCCTAATATTCCTATATTAAGATTTTTAATACCCCCGGATTTTTTAACTGCATAGACCCCGATGGCAAGAGGCTCGGAAATTGATCCATTATCGTATGTGAGATTTCCTGCCAGTGGAAAGCAGCTTTTTTCCGGCATAACAATGTACTCCATCAGGCAGCCGTCTGCCTGGCCCGGACATCCAAGAAAGCGCAGGTTTCTGCATGTATGATGCCGTCCCGAGAGACACTGGTCGCACTCATAGCAAGGCATGGCAGGATCAATTGCAATTTTATCACCAGGCCGGACTGATCGCACAGCTTTACCGACTTCCACAACTATTCCTGACCCTTCATGACCTACCGGGAAAGGAAATTTTACTTTTTGTGAACCAATCTTACCCTGGGTATAATAATGTATATCCGATCCGCATATACCAAGTGTGGTCATTTTTATTTTAACATCGGTGGGATTAATGACAGAAGGTTCAGGTATTTCAACCATTTCCATCTGTCTGATCCCGGTGAGCATCATTGCTTTCATGAGTCTATTATGTTTCTTCCACACAAATATAAAGATAAGTAAGTGCAATTCCTTCTGGTCTGACCATTACTATAAAAATGGATTTTTCAGATCCGTGCACTGTATGCTGATAAGGTTAAAATTAGTAATTTCACAACGTAACATCACTCTAATCTTGCATCAAATGAGAAAAATTTACGGAATCGGTGAAACAGTTTTTGATATCATTTTCAAAAATGAACAGCCCCAGGCTGCAAAAGCCGGAGGAGCGATGCTTAACAGCACTGTTTCACTGGGCAGGATTGGCTTGCCGGTCTCCTTTATAAGTGAATATGCCAAAGATAACGTAGGGAGGATAATCGATACTTTTTTAATCGGAAACGGTGTTAATAATGAATACGTTGACCATTACACCAATGGTAAAACAAAGCTGGCACTTGCTTTTCTTAATGAAAGGAATGATGCCAGCTATACATTTTATCAGGACTATCCGGAAAAAAGACTGAGTATTGATTTCCCGGTGATCATGAAAGACGATATTATCCTCTGTGGTTCAATATACGCGATCACAAAGGAGATCAGACAAAGGTTTAAAGACCTTATAATCGCCTCCCAAAAAAACAATGCAATCGTCATTTATGATCCTAATTTCAGACCTTCTCACTCTTCCGATCTTGATTTTCTAATGCCAATGATCATTGAAAATATGCGGTCGGCAAAGCTGATAAGGGGTTCCAATGAAGATTTTAAGAATATATTCGGAGCCTATACTCCTGACGAAGCCTGGCAGGTGGTAAAAAAGTATTGTAATTGCATGGTATATACAGCCAATTCAGAAGGGGTATATGTCAGAACAATAAGTTATGAAGGCAGGTTTGATGTGAAAGCAATCAAGCCGCTCAGTACCATTGGAGCAGGAGATAATTTCAATGCAGGTATGATGGCTTCAATTTACCTGAATCAGATAACTTTTGATAAACTTGACAATATGGGAGCAGAGGATTGGTCAAAAGTTGTTACAATGGGTATCGACTTTGCCACAGATGTCTGCCTTTCGTATGAAAATTATATTTCTCTGGAATTTGCTGAAGAGTTGAAAAGCAAGCATAGCATTTAGACTCAGCAGCCCCACAGCCGCGCAGCGGCAGGGAGTGCCCCGTTGCACAGATCAAAACTCAGATCGGCCTGGCATTTGCCAGCAGATATTTTTCTGCCTCCAGAGACCAGAGATAACCGTTTTTTGAAACAATCTCATCTAGGCCTTTATAAAATGAGTCATTTTTCCCGAGTTCACCAAGTTCCGTAAGCGCAGCCAGCGGCATAGATATATTTGTATATATCAGCTTCTTGCCACCTGAGATCTGAGGAAGGTTCAGGGTTGTATCCACCACCGAATCCAGACCCCCTATGTGTGTGATCATAACTGCCGGATTGATCTTTCCCTCACTCATAAGCTTCAATGATTCCAGCATATCATCGGTATTCCCTCCTGATGTACCAACGATGTGCGTAAAGGCATAATGAACATTGTAAAAATTAAATTCCGCCTTAAATGCCGGGTTAAGAGGCCCTGCAAAGAAGTTAAGACAGCCGTCAGTTCCCAATATTGCGTCGCCAAGCTCGATCACCTGTTTTACCGGTGCAAAGATGAAGACATCATCAAATCCATTTCCGCCTGTTATGTCGCGAAGGTGTTTTGCCGGATCGTTAATCTTCCCGGTATTTATATAGATCAGCCTGACTCCCTCACTTGCGGCATGTTCTGCAGTGAACAAAGAGGCGGCTCTCTCAAGCCGGTTGTCATCAATATCTGTGACTGCCAGTAACTTAGGCTTTCTTTTCTGGTGCAGAGCATAATCGATCGCCCCAAGTCCCATCGGACCGACACCGGCCAGGATTGCCATATTACCGTTTTTCCTGATGCCCATATTATGCACATATGTTCCGGGAGGGGTATGGTAGCTGGCGTGAAAAGCTCCAATGATGCATGACATAGGTTCTGAAAGAGATGCAGGGAAAAATGCCTCCGATTCATATGGCAGGAGACAATCTGCTTCCATCACTATTGCAGGAATAATTATATGAGTTGCATCACCTCCGATGAAGCGGTAAGAATAACCTGGTGCATTTAGCGTTCCCATGTGATTCATGGCAGGCTGGATTGAGAATTTCTGTCCGGCTCTGAATTTATGCTGCCATTTTTTACCGACTTCGAGTATCACACCGGCAAACTCATGCCCGATAATGGTCGGATTAAGATTTATATCATCAGGGACACGCTTGTGATCCGCGCCCTGAAGCGCTGCCTTATGCGATGACATGCAGATACTGTCGGAAATTACACTGGCAAGTATCTCATCATCCTGAAGTTTTGGCAGTTCAAATTCTTCCAGTCTCAGATCCTTTTTACCATATATTCTGACAGCTTTTGTCTTCATATTCTTCAATTAAAAACTTTTTAATCACCGGGTATCACGGAGTCCATTTTTTCCCTTCTCAAAATTATCCAAGCATGACTTGCCCGCCGGTCACAGGAATTGCCTGTCCCGTTTCGTATTCCTGATCTATTATATATAGAAGTGCCTTCATAACATCCTCAAGCTTACATCCTCGTTTCATTGGCACTTTATCTTCGTAGAATTTTCTGACATCATCGATATTTTTAGCTCCGGGCACTTTTCCGGTTTTAAGATACTGTACAAACAGACCTGTATGAGGATCAGACCACAGCGGTCCTTCATAAAAATTACCCGGACAGATAGAATTAACCTTGATCCTGAATGGGGCAAGCTCCAAAGCGAATGACTGCGTAAGCCCTATGCCTCCGAACTTAGCGCCCGAATAGGCAAAATTACGATTGCTGCCTTTCAGTCCTGATTTTGAGTTGATCTGAATTATATCTGTAAAATATCCGGGCTTTTCCTGAGTTTGCAGCTTCATTATCTCAGATGCATATTTTGCGCAATAAAAATACCCGTTGTAGTTTACCTGGGTAGTCTTTGAAAAAGTTTCAGGTTCCATCTCATCCAGGCCGCCGGCCTTAAGAATTCCCGCATTGCTTACTATAACATCGAGCCCTCCGAATTCCCTTATGGTACTTATAATAAGTTGCTTGACCGATTCAGCATCCGATACGTCAGTTTTTACAAAAATTGCCCTGTTTTTTGATTTTTTTGAGGACAGCAGACTGGCGAATGATTTTCCAGATTCTTCATTCAGATCGGCAATAACAATGTTCATGTTGAGTGCGAATAACGACCCGGCAATTCCTGCACCGAAGCCCTGAGCGCCTCCCGTAACAACAGCAATTTTATTATTAAGCTTGTTCTCAATGCCGGTTTGTTGTGCCACTTTTCTTCTGTAATTTTCGACTTCCCATTTATCAATAAAATCTACCTGTTCAGGTATCAGAAACTTTATTCCGCCGCAAAGAGAGGCATAATGGCTAATTTTAATGAGGTCTTCATAGACATCGAGGCAGGTCTCAGCTCCTGCAATGGTATCATCAATTGCAAATATCCCCATATCCTTTATTACCAGAACTTTTGGAAGGTACCCGTATTCACTTATGAAATGCGGCAGCTGGTATCTGAATGAATCCAGTATTTTCTCGGGCGTTGCCGACTGTTCAATATATAAATATCGTGTCTTGCAATAAACAATGATGTCGGGGGTTAGTGGAAGTGAGATCTTATGGAATTCCTGCTGATTCTGATAGAATCTGGCAATCAGGGTGTTATTTCGAAATCTGAGCACTCCGGGCTGCTCACCGGAAAGCAGCATCCTGATTGTTGGCAGAGCTTTCGTGAGTACAGGATTAAATGGGAGAGGTTCAACTCCGGAAAGCGGAGGCAGCTCCAGCTGAATTTTCTGAAATATTTCGTCGTAAATTTTCCTGACCTCTTCAGTGGTATCTGCTCCTACGAATGATCCATGATTTTCAAGAAAGATAATATGAGGATCGTGGGAGAACTTCGTACGGTACAACGCCAATTCAGATTCCAGCTTTTTAAAAAGCGTATAACCAGGATCGGTATAGGGCACGAATAGAACCGAATCTCCAAAAATTTTCTGGGTAAGGCTTTTTGCTGTTCTGCTGCAGAGAATTCCGTTTATCAGTGTGGGATGGAGATGCACTATAAATTTATATTGTATGATCTCATGCAGGGATGTTTCGACTGATGGTCTCATATTCTTTGCCTGCTCGAGAATACTTCGGAACAGATCTTCTTTAACCTGTTCTTCCCTGGCAACAGGATCATCAGAATAAGTGCTTCCCGAAATTATGTGGAGCTTTTGCCTGCTTAATGCTACCAGGCCCGTCTCGCTTAGCTCTGCCAGAGACTGACCGCTGGCTTTTATCCAGATAGTGTCGGTGTCCTTAAATGAGGTATTTCCACCACCGGCTATCACATAATCATTATTGCTTCCGTAATACTTCGAAATCTCGATCAGTTCCTTAATTTCAGTCTTCATATTGATACTTGTTTAAGAAATATTCAATGATTAATTGCCCCAGATTTCTAAGCTCCTTCATCTGTTTATTGCTGCTTGTTCCATCAGGCAAAACATAGCCCTGTCTGCCATCGGCCCTGAGATATTGATGAGCTGCAAGGATGCATGTGCCCTCCCATGCAATTTTCTTTAGTGATTCATCAAGAGGCCTGGCTCCGCGGGATGTCACTGTTAATGGAAGCATTTCAGGAGTATTATGTTCAGTGCCAAAGGTTATGATAAACCCTTTTTTATGAAAGAATTCAACAAATTCCTTAAGAAAAACGGAATCGTTCCTCCCCGGTATCAGCTCAATGCATTCGATGCCCAGTTTTGCCAGAGAATTGCTTAACTTTTCAGGATCAGATTCAAATTCCGTGCATTTACCTGAAGGATCATCAAGCAGGACTGGATAACATGGTATTCCACCGGCTTTCATGATGATCTTTATTATTTTTTTCAGCTCGAGAAATGAACTATCATCCTCTTCTACAAATGCAGCCCCCCCGCTTTTCAGAAGATTGGACCTGATCTCATTTTCGAGTGCTGCAGGATTTGACATTCCGGTTTTGGATTTCCTGCCGCCATACATGCTTTCAAGGAAAAGAAGCTGCTCATTATCTTCATCCGATACTCTGAGTGCCAGCTCTCTTAAGGCCTTGGCAAGATGCCGCTCTCTCACTAATTCGTGAGCATATTGTTGCTTTACAGAATTATACGACAGTTCCAATGCCGGATCCCGGAGTTTGATCAGCTGGTTCAGCTTTGATATCATGGCTTTGATCTGTACCTGACTTTCTTTCTTTATAGATTTCAATTGCTTCTTCTGCATCCAGCCTGCCTGAAAGGGAAAATCAAGACCTTTTCCGCTGAAATAGATTCTGCCGGGATTATTGGGATCATTTATCCTGATCCCCTTTTTTTGTTCTTCTTTAAGAAGTCCTATAAACTCGATATTGAACAGTGGAAAGATCCTGTTTGTAACACATCCCTGATGAAAGGCGCTGTAACCATCAGTCACATAGAAATCATTTATTCCAAGAACCGCAATTTTCTCTTCGACAGCCATTTTGAACACTGTATCGAGTGCTTTAAAAGCACTGAATGAATAAGGCGTATGTATATGTCCGTTTGCTTCCCGGTATTCAGGAAAAGAAATTCCTTTCATCTCCTTGATTATAATATCCAGTTTGGGAAACTCCGAGAGGAAATTTTTCATAAATCTGATACGTATTTAATGTTCATTTTAATTCCGCTTATTCTGTAAATAGTATCCGCACGAGCCTATTCTACCAGTTCAAAGCCTCCTGCGGTGCATTTAAAAGTGAATCGCATATCCAGTCGGGGTTGTTAAATGCCTCAGGCCTGAATGATGATGTTACGGCAAGGCATTTACAGCCTGCATCAGAATGCACTCCGCGGATCATCTGAATAATCTTTCAAGTTCCAATATCCGTTCTTTCCCCAGAGGTCTCTTTTTCCCGGTCATCTCAGTCATCAAAGTCATTTTTGCGGCATTTTCCAGGACTTCAATTTTGTCAAATGCCTGAAGAAGTTTTGAACCAGTTGTAAGAATTCCATGATTTTCAAGCAAAAGAATATCGGAATGCATGATGTTCTCCGCGGCTACGTCGGCAAGCGCTTTGGAACCCATAACAGCGTATCGTACGAATAAAGGATCGCCAAGTATTGCTTTAGCTTCAGCTGTCAGATTTGTATTTATTTTTGCTTTTATTGCTGTGAAAAGTGAAGCATAAACCGGATGAGCATGTACAATCGCAAGCACGTCTCTCTTCATTTTGTAGATCGCAAGATGCATTCCGGTTTCAATTGATGGTTTGAGGTGAGGAGTAAGATTCTCTCCGAGAATGTTCACTATGCCAACCTCCTTCCATTTCATCCTGCCTTTGTCAGTCGCCGTAGGTGTGATGAGGATCAGATCATCGGTCAGACGCAGGCTTATATTTCCGCCTGAAGTAGTTGTCAGCCCATGCTTATAGAGCCTCCTCATGAACCTGGCAACTTCTTTTCTCTCTGATTTATATTTATCCTGAATTTCCATCCGGCAAACTAATTAACCAGGTCAATAATTCCATTAAGAATATAGCGGGGGCTGTATGGAAACTGATCGACGCCATTACGGTCGGTGATGCCGCTCAGCACAAGAAGCGTATCAATTTCAGATTCAAGGCCGCATCTTATATCAGTATCCATCCTGTCTCCGATAACAATTGCATCTTCCCTCTTTACACCCAGCCTTTTGAGGGCGCTTCTCATCATCAGGGGATTTGGCTTACCCACAAAATAGGCTTTCTTGCCTGAAGCGATTTCAATCGGAGCTATCAGCGCCTTTGTTGAAGGCGTAATTCCAACCTCAATTGGTCCGCTTACATCAGAATTTGTACCAATAAGTTTGGCTCCTTTCAGGACAAGATTTACAGCCAGTTCCACCTTCTCAAAATTATAACCGTGCGTGTCGCCAACAACAACATAATCGGGATTTACATTATTCACACTGTAACCAACGCTGTATAATGCATGGATCAGTCCGGCATCACCTATTATATAGGCGCTGCCATTAGGCTTTTGATTCGCAAGGAAGCTGGCTGTGGCGAGAGCGCTGGTGTAAAAATGTTCTTCCCCGACAGTTATTCCAAGTCTTTTCATCTTTTCCTGAAGTTCCTTTGGTGTCCTTTCACTCGAATTGGTAAGGAACAGATATTTTTTTCCCGATTTTTCAAGCCAGGATAAAAAGTCAGTAACGCCGGGCAGCAATCTGTTGCCATGGTAAATTACACCATCCATGTCGATTATGAATCCGGCCTTGCCTTTAATGTTGTTTAACACATTTTCCATACATTCAGAATTTACAGACAAATATACCTATGATTTCTTAATCTTTTTAGTCCACAGGCATGGTTTATGAATATAATAGCATTGGCATGCCGTGAGGCTTTAGGCAATACCCTGATCATAGTCCGGATCAACCATTAAACATTATGAATCAGTCGCTTATCTTCGCGTTTGTATAAAAGATGCAATATTGTCGGTAAGACTATAAGTAGAAGCGGAAGAGCAATGATGAATCCTCCGATCACCGCTATTGCAAGAGGTTGGTGCATCTGTGCTCCGGTACCTATGCCCACTGCCAGCGGCATCAATGCGATAATCGCTCCAAGGGCGGTCATTAATTTCGGCCTCAGACGAGTTGAGATAGCAAAAACCAGCGACTCATCAATGGATCCTTTTAAGCGGTTGGTATTGAACTGCTGGAAAGTAAAGATTGCATTCTCGCCAATAATTCCGACAATCATTATCAATCCCGTGTAGCTGCCGACATTAAGAGGAGTATTAGTAATAAACAGAGCTATCAGACTTCCTGATATGCCCAGAACTGCGATGAACAGTATTGAACAGGCTGCTCTGAAATCCCTGAACAGGAACAGCATAAGCGCAAAAACCATCAGGCTAGATAATATGAGTATCATAAGTAGTTCTTTGAAAGACTGCTGCTGATCGGCATATTCGCCGCCATATTCGATATTATACCCCTGTGGCAGAAATATTTTCGAGTCTATCGTTTTCTGTATTTCCTTCATCGCAGTGCCCAGGTCCTTTTTATTCAGCCTGGCAGTAACTATTGACACTGATCTCAGGTTATCCCTGTTGATCTCAGCCACACCTTCCTTTAAACTTATGGCTGAGAGTGAACCCAGCGGCTTAAGTTTCCCGTCGGGAAGAAAAACAAACTGATTTCTGATGTGCTCAAGACTGTTTTTAGTGCTGTTGGGGTATATCATCCTGATTGAAGTCATCTGTTCCTTCTCAAGTATATCTCCTATTATGTTTCCTTCAACAATTGTCTGAAGCTGAAACTGGAATGATGCCGGGGTAATTTTGAACTGAGACAGATTATGCTGATCCGGAACCACTTCAATTGAAGGACCGGCTATGATAACACCATCGAAAACATCTTCAACCCCTTCAATCTTTTCGACTTCACCTGCAACTTTCCCGGCCAGATCATTCAGAGTCTGCTGATCACTTCCGAATATTTTGATCTCAATTGGCTGGACTGATGCCATGAGATCGCCCAGCATATCACCGATTACCTGACCAAAGTCGATCTCAAGAGCCGGCTGCGTGGCCTCAATCTTTTTTCTTATGTCGTCTATAACTTCTACCGTACTTCTCTTTCTTTTGTCTTTTAAATGAATAAGGTAATCACCATCGTTAGGCTCGGTTATGAAAAAGCCCATCTGGGCGCCTGTTCTTCGCGAATATGTCTCAACCTCAGGAACCTTTACAATGATCTTCTCAACCTCCCTGAGCATTCTGTCTGTTTCTTCAAGAGAAGTTCCCGGAGGAGCTTTGTAGTCGAGGACAATTGAACCTTCATCCATCTCAGGGAGAAAGCCGGTTTCAAGATGCGGAACAATATAGAATATAGAAACAATAAGGAAAAGAATAAATATTATGCTTATCACGGGATTCTTAAGAAAAAAACTCACCCAGTTCCTTTTCCTGATGACCTTTATCACAGTTTTTTTCTTTTCCGGGAATAGTGATCTGATATTTGAAAACCAGAGATAGATTACCGGTAATCCGATCCAGGTGACAAAGAAGGAACAAACCAGTGTTATGATCATTGTATTTGTCAGGACATTGAAATAAGCTCCTGCCACGCCTCCGAGCAGCATGAATGGTATAAATATCACAATGGTGCTTATCGAAGATCCGATCATGGAAGGCAGAAGATATTTTACAGCCTGGTGAACCAGGTCATTTGAATTTCTGTCGGGAAATTCCTCATGTGTCCTGTGGATTTGTTCCACAACCACAACGGCATCATCAATTATCAGGCCTATAGCTGCCGCTATGGCGCCGAATGTCATAATATTAAGGGTATAACCTATGCTGTATAGTACAATTATTGTGAAAAGAAGAGTTACAGGAATGGTTACCAGGATTGTAGCACTCGCCCTGAAAGATCTCAGAAACAATATTGCGACCAGGAGAGCAAGGAGCAGACCTAACCAGAGGCTGTCGTTGACACTTTTAATTGCTTTATTCACAAAATCAGCCTGATCATAGTAAAAAGAAAGATGTACATCAGGAGGCAGTATTTTTTCGAGCTCTTTCTGCCGCGCTGATACATTTTCTGAAAGCTTAATGAGGTTTGCCCCGGGCTGTTTAAGGATTGCCACCAGGAGACCCTGGCGACCATTGGCATTTATCCTTGTGTACTCAGTTCTCTCCCTTACATTGACATCAGCGACATCTTTAAGCCTGATGAGACGCTTGCCATCATTCCTGAGAACCACATTTTCGATATCGGTAAGATTATGAAGACCGGCATCAGTGATTGTAAGATAAAGCCGGCGGTAATCTGACAGAAAACCATTCGAGGTAATAAAATGATTCTGATTGACCATATCCCTTATCATCTCAGGCGTTATGGATAGTGTACTCATTTTTAACTGGTTAAGCTCTATCCAGTATTCTTTTGTCTTTCCGCCAATGATCCCTACTGATGAAACACCGTCAATTTGTGATAAAAATGGTTTGATAACATAAGTCGCAATAAGGTTAAGCTCAATGGGTGTCTTCTTATCACTTTCCACTGTATAACCTATTACAGGAAGAATAGAAGGATTCATCTTTTCAACCTGAATCTGGACATCAGGAGGGAGGGAATTTTTTATCTGTGCGACACGCGATTCAAGCATCTGCTGATTGACATCAATGTCAGAGCCCCAGTTAAGAAAAGCAGATATCTCACAAGTTCCCCTGCTGGTTGTGCTTCTAAGGATTTTAAGATCAGGGATTTGCTTTATGGCATCTTCCAGCGGGCGAGTAACAGTGACCATCATTTTATCGACAGGCTGTTCTCCGTTATCCGCTATTACTTTGAGTTTTGGGAATGTGATCTCAGGAAAAAGCGACACCTGTATCTGACCATAAAGGAATATTCCACCGGCAATAATTACAGCAATGATAACCGATATGGGACTTTTATACGAAACAAAAAAATTCTTCATATCTTCATTACTTGACAATAGTAATTTTTGCGGTATCGGGCAAACCGTAATTGCCTGTGAGAATTACCCTGTCGGAAGGCAGGAATGTGGGTTCGGTTATTTCAACTTCATCGTTATTCTCAAATCCCTTGGTCACATCAACCTTAACTGCCGTGCTGTCATTCAACAGTTTCATAACCCAGAATTCAGTCTGGGTTTCATTGCCCAAAACTGCCTTTTTTGGTAAGACCAATGCATTTTCACTTGTAGATTTGATGAGGCTTATATCTGCTATGAGGTTACCCGGCAGGTTGGCAGGCGATTGCGGCTTAACAACATACCTTAGTGTCTGGGATTGCATATCCATTTCAGGCAGCTTACCTGTTATTGTGCCGTTTATCTGCCTGTTATCGGGAAGAATGATCCGGCAATTTTTGTTTTTTGCAATATATTTATCAAGTTCGAATGGAACATCAAATATAAAGACCAGGCTACTCTGTTCTGAAACTACGGCCATTTCATCACCTTCCTGAACAAAATCGCCTTTCTGATACGAGATGGAGCTTATTACACCTGATTTTTGACAGATAATGTTTATCAATCCTTTAAAGCCCAAGCTTGAATCTGCCAGTGAGTTTTTATTAAGAGCCATTGCTTCTCGTGTGATTATCGTGAACAGCAACTGACCGGCATTAACAAAATCACCAGGGTTTATGAATATCTTCTCGATAGTACCGGTTGTGGTGGCTCTGATAATATTTTTATTCATGAATGTTGCCACAGCAGGCAGCGTTACAGCTGACGTTACCGGTTTGATGGCAACCGGAACAACCGTTACAGGGGTTTTGACTTCCGGGATCTCTTCAGATGTACCGGCACGATGGCCGCATGACGACGACAGTACGATTGTCAGAAATATATATAAGAAAAGACGAGCTCTGAGATTTCTTAACATCACATTAAATTATTTATTGGGTCAGAAGGAAATTCATTTCATTTATAACCTGCAGTTTCTGAATATTGATCAGGTTTATATCCCTGTTTATAGTTTTATAATTTTTTAATGCATTTATATATTCGATCATCTGAATCATTCCTGCCTCAAGCTGATCTTTCAACGCCTTAACAAGCTGGTCAGATGTTTTAAGCTCATCAGCCATTTGCTCTGACATTTCGTTCAGGGCTTTAAGCTCTCCGGCAAGCTGACCCAATTGTTGAAAATATTGTTTGCGATAAGTATCTTCATAATTCAGTCTGCTGTTCTGATCAAATTCAAGCTTCTGTTTTTCAAGGCTTCTTTGTTTTCCGTCATATATAGGCATGTTAAGGCTGACTCCGGCGCTATATCCAAAGTGTCTGTAGAAATTC
Source organism: uncultured Bacteroidales bacterium (assembly GCA_963715785.1). GTDB lineage: Bacteria > Bacteroidota > Bacteroidia > Bacteroidales > VadinHA17 > LD21. Next base: position 4,817,060 of record OY970276.1, on the reverse strand, counting down.
CAGGGATCACTTGTTAGAACACCTGCATCGGCAAACCAGTTTACCTTTGGCTTATATTTCAGATCTACTGCTTTCTTCTCATTCTCAATCCGCATGCTGTCGATTTTATAGTGGAGGTAAGCAGGTGATTTCAAAACATCAGGACTTCCTTTAACTTTTAATGACGGCTCAATCAGCTCATAGACGGCAGAATCGTTGATTCCGCAAAGCTGATTCAAGGCGCTCATATCCTTGTTGTATTGGCTTTCAAGCTGTTTCACAAGTATTTCCTGTGTCTGAGTTTCAACCAGAAGAGCAAGATAATCGGTTTGCCTGTATACTCCGCTCTTCACAAATTGCTTAACAATGTCGTTTTCCTTTTTGAACAGCCCGAGAAATGCTTTATTGAAATTCAGATCACCATAGCCCGAGTAGGTTGTCAGGTATTGCTGAGTTATAAGTTTAGTAAGCTCATTTGAAGATATCTGTGAGGAATTATTTATTAATTGTTTTTGAATATCCACATTATTATATTGGTTCGTCAGCTCCTTTCTGTTGAAGATTCCCTGAGTAACTCCAACGACAGCGGAATAATTTCCCTGATCTGTAATTATCTCATCGTACCCAAAATTACGGTACGAGGGTGAATAAAGAAGCTGCGATCTGGCTTCTACAAATGGTTTTTTTGCTGCCCTGATCAGAAGGCTGTCGGCGATATAAGAACTTACCTGATTTCTGTATTCATTGAGTAACGGGCTGTTCTGAATACCTTGCTGAAGGTAAAATTCAAGGTTACGCGTTTGCGAATTTGCGATCAGTGTGAAGCCGGCAAGTAAGAAGATCAATAGAAACCGTCTTGGCATAAGCAATCAGTTATTATCTATGGAGAAAGCGCAATTTACTTAAAATCATGGCAAGAATAAAAAATCGTGCTGAAGAAAACAAGCAATTGCTTTCCTGTAAGACAATTTAAACTCCTTTTTTATTCAACTCAATTTCTTTTTCTGAGGAATAATCTGTAATTGCATGATGTCCTTTCAGCGGTATGATCTTTTGATGAACTGCATCGAGTATCCATTCCGGTTGCGGGAAAAAGTATTCTTCCATTTCATAGGCAGGTGTGATCCAGTTTCTGGATCCTACAACAACAGGAGGCGCATCGAGATAGTCAAATGCAAGTTCTGTGATTGTCTGCGCCATTTCTTTCAGGAATGAACCTCGTGATGTCGCATCACTCGTAAGCAAAATCCTCCCGGTCTTTTTAACTGATTGAATAACAGTTGTGTAGTTGAAAGGCACCAGCGATCTTGCATCTATCACTTCCGCATTTATTCCATAATTCTTTAACAGAAGATCCGCTGCCTTTATTGCCGGGTATAATGTTGCTCCGATCGACAGTATTGTCAAATCATCACCTTGTCTTTTAATATCAGGTTCTCCGAAGGGTATCTCATAATATCCTTCAGGGACACCTTCAGAATGAAACATCTCTCCGATATCATAAATCCTCTGACTTTCGAAGAAAATTACCGGGTCAGTTCCCTGTAGAGCAGAATTCATTAATCCTTTTGCATCGTATGGGGTTGCAGGGAACACTACTTTCAGACCCGGAATATGTGCTGTAAGCGATGACCAGTCCTGCGAATGCTGGGCGCCATATTTTGAGCCGACAGAAACCCTTATTACCACAGGCATTTTAATGATGTTCCCGCTCATCGCCTGCCATTTAGGCAGCTGATTGAACACTTCATCCCCTGCACGGCCGAGAAAATCGCAATACATTATCTCTGCAATAACCCGTCCTCCGCACATGCCATAACCGATGGCGGTCCCGACAATTGCTCCTTCCGATATAGGTGAGTTGAAGAGCCGGTGATAGGGGAGTGCTTCGGTCAGTCCCCTGTATACAGCAAATGCTCCGCCCCAATCACGGTTTTCCTCACCCCAGGCTGCAAGAGTTGGATCTTTATAGAATCGGTCGATAATGGCTTCAAAAATGCCATCGCGGAACTGATACAGCCTGGCTTTGGACGCCTGGTTGCCTTCTTTATCCTTATAATATCTTTCTTTGAGCCTGAGCGATTTAACACGTGGATTTTCTTCCAACGGAAGCAGCACATCAGGTTTGCTTTCTTCCATTTTTGCGGCCGAACTGTTGGAAAACATCATTCCGCCGATAAAGTCAGGGTCCTTTTTCAGATTCAGTCGGGGTGAGATGGTATCATTTATGCTTAGCCTGAGCATCTGTGTTAACAGTTCTTTGATCTCTCCGCTGATATTCTCCAGATTAACCTGCACCGTAATACCTGCTGTAACAAGAGATTTGCCATATGCAACGATAGAGTCTTCCTGCATCCAGGCATCTATTTCCTCTTTTGAACGGTATGAGGAAGCATCGGAAGGTGAATGTCCGCTGATCCTGTATGTCAGCGTGTCGAGTAGTACAGGTCCTCTTTTCTCTTCAAGAATCTGCTTTTTACGTTTAAATGCATCTATAACAGCAAGAGGATTATACCCGTCGACACGTTCAGCATGCATCGAATCGGGATTTACACCGGCACCAACTCTTGCCAGGATATCAAACCCCATGGTTTCACCACAGGTCTGTCCGCCCATTCCGTACAGATTATTCATAAAGTTGAAGATCAATGGCAATCCGCCACGATATTCTCCGTCCCAGAGTGTTTTATACTGATCCATTGCTGCGAAACAGATGCCTTCCCACACGGGTCCGCAACCCATTGATGCATCACCAATGTTACAAACTACGATGCCGGGTTTGCGATTTATCTTCTTATAGAGCGCAGCACCCACTGATATATCACCTGATCCTCCCACAATTGCGTTGTTAGGGTATATGCCGAAAGGTGTGAAAAATGCATGCATCGACCCTCCAAGGCCTTTGTTGAATCCATTCTCCCGGGCAAATATTTCAGCCAGCGCACCGTAAAGAAGAAAATTAACCGAGAGCTCCTTTATGCTGCCGTGAAATCCTTTCTCAACAACCTTAAGGGCCGACCCTCCAAAATAGGTTTTCATTATCTGATAAAGGGTGTCCTCATCGAGACGGTGAATAGCGGACAATCCTTTAGCCAGAATTTCTCCATGGCTCCTGTGCGATCCGAAAATAAAATCTTCAACACCGAGTGTATAAGCCATGCCTACGGCTGAAGCTTCCTGTCCGATTGATAAGTGTGCAGGCCCGGGGTGATTATAAGGAATCCCGTTATATTCATTTGTGGTCTTGATTAGGTTGAGCATTGTCTCAAACTCCCTTATAACTGCCATATCGTGGTATATCCTTATAAAGTCCTCAGTGCTATAAAGCTTTTTTTCCTCCTCAATTGTCTTATGATACTGGTTAACGGGGATTTTACCAAACTCTATAAATTGTGGCTTGCGGATCAATTTTGGATTGATGTACTGACTCTTTGGCATCTCTTTATCTTTTTGTCTTGCTGTCTTATTGTTGTGTGATCATGCGGTCTTCCTTTAATCTTTCTTAGTACCGGAATCCTTCTATCTGACTCCTGATCTCCCTTAGGAAAAGTGTAGCCGGACCTCCGTCAATTGCCCTGTGATCATAAGTAAGTGACAGTCCTATGTACGGCACGAAGCCGAAAATGTTATTTCCCATATCGGCCGGGCGGTTTATAATTGTGCAGATACCCAGTATAGCAACCTGGGGCAGATTTATAACCGGTGTGAACATCTCGACTCCATAATTTCCAAGGTTTGAAACGGTAAATGTACTGGCAGCGCTTTGTATCAGTTCCGGGTTAATGTTGCCTTTCCTGCACGCTTCTGCTGCCGATTTTAATTGCACTGACACTTTGATCAGATCCATTTCGCCTGCATCTTTTACAGCAGGAACCATAAGTCCTCTCTCTGTATCTACGGCCAGGCCAAGATGCACTCTGTTGAATTTTTTAATATGGTCGTCAAGGAAATGACTGTTCGCTTCCGGAAATTTTTTAAGGGCATTAATTACACACCAGCAGACCATATCGTTCAAAGTAATGTCCTGCTGATTTTTATCCGTCAGAAGCTTTGTTTTGATTTTTTGCCTGGCTTCAAGAAGCGAACGCACATCCGCGCTCATATGATGAGTCAGCTGCGCTGAATTCTGAAGTGAAGTAAGCATGGCTTTGGCAATAAGCTTACGTACATTGCTTAAAGGCACTTCTGTATATTCAGCGTCTTGTGTTGTACTGCTTTTTGTATTGACTCCCCCGGCTGAACCGGCTTTTTCAATATCACTTGCAATAATCCGTCCATTCGGACCCGATCCTTGCAGATTATAGTAATTCAGTCCTTTATTCTGCGCAAGACGTTTTGCCCTGGGGGAGATCCGTATCCTGCCGTTGGTCGCTGAACTATTTGGTTCGGCAAGTTTTGTTGCAGCATCAGGGCTTTCAGAGGCGATTACTGCCGAAGCTCCTGATGAAATTGCAGGTTGTCCTGCCGTATTGCCGGGCCGATAGGAACCGGTTGTTTCACCTTTTTTGCCTATTACAGCAACATTTTCCAGGACAGGCACTTCAGCTCCGTCCTCAAAAAATACCTCCAGCAGAATACCTTCGGCAGGAGATTCCAGGTCAAATGATGCCTTGTCAGTTTCATAGGAGAACAAAATATCGCCGGTTGAGACACTGTCTCCTTTTTTCCTGAACCACCTGGTAATTATACAGGTTTCAACTGACTGACCCTGCTTTGGCATAATAACTGCTGTTGCCATTATCTTTTATCAATTAAAGTTTATCGCTTTGCAATCCGTAGCTTCAGCGAATAATTGCTTTGCAATCCGTAGCTTCAGCGAAGGATTGTATTGTTTCCGATATCTGAACTTGTTATAATAAGTAAGCTAAACTAATACAGCATATTATGGAAACAACTATATATCAACGTGTACAAAAATATATTATTAAACTTGTATTTACAAGTAAATAAATATATATTTACATTGAATTTATGAGCGAGACTGTCGCGAGTCTTAATTAATCTTCTTAATATTCTTGCACTTATGGTTCCGCCAAAGACCATTCCCAGATACAGGAGACTCTATGAAATTCTCAGGAGACACATTTCTGAAGGTATTTATAAGGATGGAGATCTTTTGCCATCCGAGAATGAATTATGCCAGTTATACGGAATGACACGTCCTACCGTACGACAGTCACTGAGCTCACTGGCAAGCGATGGTTATATCAGGAAACATCAGGGAAAGGGAAGCATAGTGAGTCTTATGCCGCGCGAAATTGGCATCCTGTCAGTTTCGGGCACTACATCAGCAGTGGGAAGCCGCAATCTCAGAACCTCCATAATAGTAAAGCCGGTGCTCATGAAATGGCCTGAAGATTTTATGTTTCCTCTCACAGAGCTCGAAAAGGAATCAGGTTGCATTTACATGGAGCGCGTGAGGCTTCTGGATGGCATTCCCATCTTTTACGACATCAGCTTTATCACTAACATAAATGTCCCGAGGATCACGTCCAGGCAGTTTGAAAACAGATCACTGTTCCGGATCCTCAGAGATCATTATCACATTGAGATCAAAGGCGGTGATCAGCGGATCAAGGCAATTCCCGCTACTTCGAAGATCAGCAGGGTGCTGCATATTAAAAAAGATCAGCCTGTTCTTCATCTCGAGAGAAAAATTGAGACAAACAATCCGGATCTCTTTCTTTACTCCTCAATTTTCTGCAATACTGAAAAATATTCAATATTCGGAAGATTTTAACAGTGCCCGTTTTTTTGGAGTGATAATAAAAATACTATTTTTATACACCATAAAATTTTAAAAAATTAATCATTTATCAATTAATACCTAATCGAAATGAAAGATCAAAAGAAATGGTCGAGGCGCCAGTTCATCAATTCAGGAGTAGCCGGAGTAGCTGGGATGATGATACTTCCCAAGCTTACATCAGCAACCCGGTCATCAATACCTGCCGACATCAGGCTTGGATTTATTGGCATGGGCCAGCAATCGATGTTTTTGCTCAGCGGTTTTCTTCAGATCCCCGGTGTTCAGGTCATAGCAGGATGCGATGTTTACGGGGTAAAACGACAGAGGTTTGAAAAGAGGGTGAAAGCTTACTATAAAAAAGCCGGAAAGGACGTGAAGGTCGATACCTATGAAAAATACCCTGATCTCCTGAGCAGAAAAGATATTGATGCTGTGGTTATTGCAGTACCCGACCATTCACATGCAATGATTGCCATCGCCGCCTGTAAGGCAGGCAAGGATGTATACCTTGAAAAACCCATGACTTTTAAGATTAAAGAGGGTCAGGAACTGAAAAAGGCAGTCCGTGAAAACAACAGGGTACTGGCTATTGGCAGCCAGCAGAGATCTGATCCCGGTTTTCAGCATGCAGTGAATCTGGTTCAAACAGGCGCCATAGGTAAAATAACAAAGGTAAATGCCTATGTCGGAGCACCGCCAAAACCATATGACCTGCCCGAAGAGCCAATTCCTTCCGATCTGAACTGGGATCTGTGGCTCGGATCACTTCCCGAACCTATTCACTACAACAGCCAGCTTGATCCTCCTATCACAATCGATCCTGAGAAAAATGAACAGTTCTGGGGAGCATGGCGCTGGTACAGCGAAATGGGAGGAGGCTTCACCACTGACTGGGGCGCTCACATGTTCGATATTGCACAATGGGGCCTTGGAATGGACAGGAATGGTCCGGTTGAAGCTTCCCCTATTGGTGATGGAACAGAATACATGTCTTTTAAATATGCTAATGGAGTTGTAATGACTTCAGAACCATTCGATGAGAGAAAAACAAAGGGAGTGAAATTCTGGGGAGATAATGGCTGGATTGAAGTTGCACGAGGATATTTTAAAGCTTCCGATCCTAAATTCAATCCTGAAAAGAAAGAAAAAAGTGACGGACCTTATGAAACAAAAATTCCACACCAGCTGAATTTTATAGAATCGGTGCGTTCAAGAAAGGATCCTGTCGTCCCTGTGGAAATAGGTCATAGCAGCTGCACAGTATGTAACCTGGGAAATATTGCCTGCGCTCTTAAGCGCACTGTCAAATGGAATCCGGCAACTGAAACATTTCTGGATGATACCGACGGAGCAGCAACAAAAATGCTTATGTATGAGTATAGAAAAGGCTGGAAACTGGTCTGAATAAATCTTGACGCTTAAATATTTACTATCTTATTTTGCCCCCCCATTCACATAATGCGGGGGCAAAATTTTACCTGAATTCAAGCTGTCTTGTGATCATAGCCAGAGAGCTGATAAAAAGCAAAAAAAAATGAGGCTGAACGTTTTGTTGCAGCCTCATAATTATCTGTTTGAGAAAGATTAATCTACTTTTTTAACTTTGATGGCGACTGGTCCTTTTTCACGTTGTTCAATTTCGAATTCAACGGCCTGACCTGCCTCAAGTTCGGTATGGGAAACCTCTAAACCTGAACGGTGGATAAAGATATCCTTGTCATCTTCTGTTTGAAGGAATCCATAGCCTTTTACTCTGTCATACCATTTAACAGTACCTTTCATAGTTTTAGATTTTTTTTATCTACCTGTAGTTATCTCTTCTGTTACCACCACCGCTGCCACCTCTGCGGTCGTTATTATCACCACCTCTGAAATTACTTCTTCTGTCAGTTCTTTCGATTGATTCATTAACGATAATGTTTCTGCCGCTAACTTCAGCTCCATTTAATTCTTCGATAGCTTTTTTTGCTTCTGCATCATTTGGCATCTCAACGAAACCAAATCCTTTGCTTTTCCCAGAGTACTTGTCAATAATGATTTTTGCGGATGTTACTTCGCCATACTCTTCAAAAATTTCTTTTAATTCTGCTTCATTCATTTTAAAATGAAGACTTCCTACGTAAATGTTCATAATTCAATAATTAAAGTATTTATAAAACAGGATAAAGGTCATACTATTTTTTGAAAACAAAAAATAAATATTCATAATATATTGTATTTTAATAGCTTTTTGGCATTTAGCCCTTCAAAAAATTTTACAAAATAACTACTCCGTCACTACTGGCAGGTATAATCTAAAACAGAAGTTTTGGTAATTTGTTCGGTACTGCTTAAATTTTTATTGAGATACAGAATTTTTATGTTGCACAGCTTTTTTTGTTATTTTCTGTTCCTGATATAAATATGTTTTATATGGTTCTGTCCTGAGTCTCTTTCATCTATCTCAAAATCCAGGGATCTTATCAGCGGCGTAAGTTTAGGAAAACCAAAGTTTCGTGGATCAAAATCGGGTTGTTTCTTCAGGATCAGATTCCCTACGTCCCCAAGATAGGCCCAGCCATTCTCATCAGCTATGTCCGTTATAGAAGAGGCAATAAGTCTTTTAACAATCGAGGCCGGAGTCTGTACCTCAGTATCATCCTTTTTCTTCTTTTTGACAACAGGTTTCCCTTTCTTCCTTACTTCGGGAGCAGTGTCCGGAGCGGCAACCGATGATGTGATAATTTCAAGATATATGAATTTATCGCAGGCCACTATGAAAGGATGTGGTGTCTTTCTCTCCCCGATTCCTATCACCTTCATTCCTGCTTCCCGTAATCTTGTGGCAAGCCTCGTGAAGTCGCTGTCACTCGATACAATGCAAAATCCGTCAATTTTTCCGGAATAAAGGATATCCATCGCGTCAATTATCAATGCCGAATCAGAAGAGTTTTTTCCCTTGGTATAACTATATTGCTGAATGGGTGTAATTGCATTCTCCAGAAGAACTGATTTCCAGCCCGATATTGTTGGCCTTGTCCAATCGCCATAGATCCTCTTGAAAGTAGGAGTGCCATACTTTGCGATCTCTTCAAGCATGCCTTTCACATTACTGTATGGAATATTATCGGCATCTATTAGTACAGCCAGACGTAAATCATTTAATGTTTGCATAAAAAAAAATTATAAATATGGCGCAAGTTACTCTTTTTTAGCCGTAAACAGGTTTCCTGCTGATTTACATATCTGAGCGGCATGGCAGGCTCTCATTTCTTTTTCCCTGTCATCTCCAGTATTTTAAGCCTGAGCAGGGTCGTATTTTTAAATAAATCTTCATTATATGAATGATCCCCATTGGCGCCATAATGCTCCATGATGCTGTTAAGTGCAGTTATCCGTTCCTGTCTGTCGGACAGTATGGATATATTACCATATCCGATAACACTTCTGAATCTCATTCCCCAGTCACAGCTCCTTTTCCCGGGGTATAATTCATGATCGGTATCCATTTCAAAACAGACATAATCATTCTGACGGATCATATCCAGCTTTCTTCCCACTTTTGCACAATGAAAAAACAGGAATCGTTCCGGAATACTTATGTATCCGAAATTCATTGTCACAACGTAAGGAATATTATTATTGGCAAGCGCGATCCTGCAGACATCCGCTTTCGCAATTATTTCTTCAATTTCCTTTATACCAGTAAGTTCCCTGTCACTTCGTCTCATTTTCCTGCTTCATAAGTTTTATACGTTTAAACACCGGACATTCAGGACTGTGAGCTCCGGGGAGATATCCTGTGCTAATGAGAAACTCGTTGACAATTTCTCCCCCGGTGAACTTAAAGCTTTTTTTGAAGAGTTTAGTCCATTCTTCAAGGGAAGTTGTTTCTTTTGCATGAATGTCGAGCCATTTCCTGAATGATCCGTTTTCCTCCCTGATCTTAAGGATTACCTTAGCATTTTCAATAGCTGCATTGATTTTAAGCTTATTCCTGATAATGCCCTGATCATTCATAAGTCTCTGAACATCTTCTTCCTCATAGCAGGCAACTTTCTCAATGTTATAGTTATCGAAGGCCCGACGAAAATTATGCTGCTTTTTCAGGATGAGGATCCAGTTTAGTCCGGCCTGGTTGATCTCGAACATGAGCCTTTCAAAAAGTTCGTCATCATTCCCGATTGGAAAGCCGTAATGATTGTCGTGATATTCTTTATGCAGCGCTAGTTGTTCCCCGGTGATTGTCGTTATATAATCGCAATATGTCATACTATAATTTATTGGTGCTGTTTCACTGATTTGTTTATTGATTGTCAAAAAATATTCAATAAAAATAAAGAATTTTATTAACTTTGCTTGCAACCTTATTAGGGGTAAATAATACTAATCAAAACCAACAGATATGGGAAAAGGTGATAAAAAAACAAGGCGGGGTAAAATTATTCTAGGTTCTTATGGCGTAAGACGCCCCCGGAAAAAAGTCGACAAACCGGGAAAAAAACCTGCTAAAGAGATCAAGCCTGTTACATCAAAAGATACAAAGCCTGTAAGAGAGAAAAAAGAAGTAAAAGAAGTGGCACCTGTAAAAGAAGCCGCTCAGATCAGGGAGGTAAAGGAGGCAACTCCTGTTGTCAAAGCTAAAGAAAAGGCAGTTAAGGAGAAGACTGATGTGAAGCCTGTTAAAAGTGTAAAGGAAAAGAAAGAAGCCAGGGAAGATAAGACTGAAAAGGAAGCAAAACCTAAAAAAGAAAAAAAAGCCTGAAACAGTGAATGGAAATATTTTGTGAGGGGATATACCTGAGACCATGGGCTATTACCGATGCCCCGGATCTGGCTTCCATTGCTGACAATAAAAAAATTGCAGATAATATTCGGGACGGGCTGCCTGTGCCATATACACTTGAAGATGCACGGGAATGGCTTAATATAACAATACCTGAAAATAATCCGCCCAGGTCCTTTGCTATCTTGCTCGATAATCAATTGGTTGGAAATATTGGTCTGGTCACCAAGACCAATATTTACAGGAAAAACATTGAGATCGGCTTTTTTATATCTGAAAAATTCTGGGGAAAGGGAATTGCTACCAGAGCAGTTAAAGCAGCTGTTTCTTACGCTTTCAGGCAATTTGAGGCAGAAAGAGTATATGCGGAGACATTCTCCGATAATGCAGGTTCGCGAAGGTCTCTTGAGAAAGCCGGTTTAATGCTCGAAGCTATCATTAAAAGGAATATTATAAAAAACGATATTATTAAGGATAGTTGTATATACTCTGTATTAAAAGAGGATTTTAACGATAAGATCTCTTAAGCCTGCCTTACCAGACTATTTGCGCCGATTGAACTGTTTGCCATTTCTATCGTCTTACAATAAGCCACTTATAATCTTCAGGGTCAATTACAGCATTTATTATAACGGGTTCATTAACGGAAAGAGCTTCAATTGTGGCTTTTCGCATTTCTTCAGGGGATTCGGCCCGCAGTACTTTAATACCAAGGAAATTATCTCCGCCAAAAAGATCATTTTGATACAGCAGTGTACCATATGCCGGCAGGTCCTTCCAGGACTGCTTTACTTTTATAAGATTGAGTTCCCCGTCGGAAAATACCACAATGATTACAGGAAGATTATATCGCCTCATGGTTATAATCTCTCCGGCCATCATGAGAAAGCCTCCATCGCCTGTCATGCAGACAACAGTAGCCTCAGGAAAATTCAGCTGAGCCGCCATTGCTGCCGGAATGCCAAAACCCATTGAAGACCATCCGTTTGTCATCAGGAGCTTCCCCTTCTCTGATGTGTTCCAGAATTGGCCTATCAGATGAAGATGCGAACCGACATCAGCAGTAACTATTGTGTCGTCAGGTAATTCCTCCTGGAGGACCTTTAACGCCGCAGCCGGGCCGAAATGATTTGTAAAACCATTAAAGACGCTTGTCATCTCATCGCGGATTCCTTTTACCACAGCCTGTTCGAATATCAGTGTACCTGCATTCAGATTTTTGAGGATATCAAACCATTCATCAGGCTGCCCGATGAACTGGATATTGTCTTTTGACGGCATATCGGTTTCCCGGGTGTCAAAATTGATCAGCGGAACATCAGGGATCCACGATTCGTAATTGAATTCTACCGGATCGTAACCCAGACCAATCACGAGATCCGTACTTTCATAAATATCTTCAAGATAATCACTTAGGGAATGGAAGAGAACTCCGGCATAGCATGGATGATTTTCAGCGATCAATCCCTTGGCCATTGGCGTAATTACAACCGGTATTTTAAAAATGTCAAGAAAGGAGATCAGTTTATCCCCTATGCCGAGCCTGGCTGCCGTGAGCCCTAACGCCAGAAGCGGTCTCCGGCTATTCTCAAGCAATGATAATATCTTCTGAACATTATTATGGTAATACCCTGGTTCAGTTATCCCGGCGCTGACAATAGTACTTTTAATTTCAATACCTGAAATATTCACCGGCAATCCTATATGGACAGGGCCAGGATATGATTCGCGACAGATTCTCAGGGAGGCTTTCATAACATCTGCAGCATTCCCGGCATTCAGTCTGAAGGTAGCCTTAGTTATTGGTGCAAAAAATTTCTGATGATCGATATTCATCTGGGTAGTACGGTTAATCATACTGTCATCCATTTCACTGGTAAACACGATAACAGCTGATCTGTCAAGCAATGCCCCGCCTACTCCTGTGGAAATGTTGGTAGCTCCCGGACCGAAGGTAGCATGACAAACCCCGGGAATACCTGTTAACCTGGCAGTTACATCTGCCATTATTCCTGCGGATGATTCATTGGAGGTGAGTATGAACTCAATTCCTGCGCTCCTGAATGCTTCCATGTAGGGTATTGAGGGTCCGCCGGGAATTCCGAAAACATAGCGTATTCCGCTGGCAAACAACTGATTTGCAATATATTCTGCAATTGTCATGATTAGCAAGTTGACGATAAACAAAAATATTAAATATTCCTGTGTTATGGGCTATCCTTTGTACGATAAACAGAATTCCCTGTGTTTTTCATGATCCACGTTCCGGGTTGGGAGAGAATAGTCTTAAAATACATGCTGACATTTGATAGGAGAAAAATGATTTTTTTTCTGATATTTGAAGCCAAATTATTTCTTATTGTACAGCAAGGGAAACACTATTTTCTGGGCAATTATTGCCTGTCTGCTCTGGTCTACTGCCTATGCAGGAGTAAAGATTGGTCTGGCATATGATACTCCTTTCCATTTTTCCGGCATTCGATTCATTATTTCCGGATTGTTGATTCTTCCTTTCACGGTTAAGCCTTCAGCATACATCAGTATGATAAGGAACCAATGGAAAGTGGTTGTATGGGTGACTTTACTGCAGATTGTAATTAATTATGCTCTGTTTTATCATGGCATGAACCTGGTTCCAGGTGCACTTGGCGCAATTGTTTATGGCGCTCAGCCTCTTATTATTGCTGTAGTTGCAGCGATAATGCATAAGGATGATAAGCTGACCAGAAAGAAAATTATCACTATCATCTTTGGAATATCAGGCGTCATCCTTATAAGTGTGGGACGGCAGGCCTTTAAATTGGGTACCACACTGGAGCTTCTCGGGATTGGTATGCTACTCACAGGCAATGTAGCGACAGCCGTAAGCAATGTTATCATATCAACAAAAAGCAAAAATATAGATCCCTTTGTTTTGAGTTCCGCTTCCCTGTTTTTAGGAGGATTGATTCTTTACCTTATTTCCACACAGGTTGAAACAGCACCAAAGGGGCCATTTCCCGTGAAATACCTGATGGTTTTGTTTTGGTTAAGCGGTATGGCGGCAACTGCATTTTCTATATGGTTTAAACTTCTTCAGCGGCCCGGTGTTAAAGTATCAGAGCTGAATCTCTGGAAGTTTATTACACCGGTGATAGGCGCGGGTCTGAGCTGGCTGCTTATACCTGACGAACATCCGGAGTGGCTTACAGTATCCGGAATGATTATTATAACGTTATCACTGATAATATATTACAAAAATTCAAGTGTGAGGATCCCGGATAAAAATATTCAATTTCAGAAATGAAAAAAAGACTCTTGGCTATTGCCTATTACTTTTTATACTGGCTTTCATTTTTCTTCATGGCCAGGTTGTTTTTCATAATATTCCAGTATCATTCTTCGTTACAAAACAGTGTAAGCGGACTGCTTGGCACTTTCCTGCATGGAGCAAAGCTCGATATCTCGACCATCGGCTATTATTTTGTTATCCCCGTTTTGGCTATAACAGCAGGAGTAGCCATTAAAGGACGCTGGTTACAGATCTTTATCAGGTGGTACTCTTATATTCTAATCGTATTCTCTTCAGTGATTATAGTTTCTGATGCAAATCTTTATTCCTACTGGGGATTCCGCATGGATTACACTCCTATGCTTTACCTCAAAACACCAGGCGAAGCAATGGCGTCGGTAAGCAATCTTAAGATAATTATGTTTTTATTTACGATTGGTCTTATTTCAGCGGGTTCAATCTGGCTGTATAATAAACTAATTGACAGATCATTCAGTAAACTGTCAGGGATAAAGTATCCTGTGGCCGGAATTCTGTTTTTCATGGTTTTTCTGGGAGCACTTATAATACCCATCAGGGGAGGGTTCGGAGTTGCCCCGATAAATGCAGGTGCTGTTTATTTCAGCGATAAGATGTTCCTGAATCATACTGCTATAAATGCTGTCTGGAATGTGGGTACCTCTGCCTTCGCTCAGCGGCCGCTGAAGAATCCGTATGAATTCGGCGATCCGGCCGAAGCAAAAAGTGTAGTGGATACGCTTACTGCTAAAGGGGGAGTTCCAATGAAAGTCTTGAATACCACAAGGCCGAATATCATAATAATCGTGCTTGAGAGCTTCAGCGGGTACCTTATAGGACCGCTTGGCGGTGATTCGCTTGTGACCCCAAATATTAACAGGTACACGAAAGAGGGTATTCTTTTCTCAGATTTTTACGCTTCAGGAACACGAACCGATAAGGCAATACCTGCTGTACTCGACGGTTATCCTGCACAGCCTGCGCAGTCGATAATTAAAGAACCAAAAAAGACACAAAGCTTACCGAGCCTGATAAAAATTCTTATTGCTAATGGTTATCACAGTGCATTCTGGTATGGAGGAGAGATAAATTTCGCGAATTTTAATTCATTTGTTATCGGATCAGGGTTCCATGACATAATAACCAAGAAAAATTTCGATCCCGTTAATTATAACTCGAAATGGGGGGTTCATGATCATGTAATGTTTCAGACTCTCATGGACTCTATGAAGAGTGTCAGGGAACCGTTCGTAAAAGTTGTACTGACTCTTTCGAGCCACGAACCATTTGACGTACCGATGAAGCCGGTATTCAAAGGATCGGATGATATGACAAAATACAAGAATTCGGTTTATTATACTGACAGGACACTGGGGTCATTTCTCGACTGGGCAAAAGGCACAGAATGGTGGAAGAATACGCTTATTATTATGGTGGCTGATCATGCAGCCAGGATATACCCTGATATGCCTACTTATACTAAGAATGTCTTTAAGATACCGATGCTCTGGGTTGGGGGAGCATTGACTGAGCACGGATTAAGGATTACCAAACTTGGCAGTCAGGTGGATATCCCGACCACAGTGCTGGATCAGCTGGGTCTTACAGGTAATTTTCCCTTCAGCAAAGATTTGCTGTCGGATAAATCAAAATCGTTCGCATTTTTTACCTATAATGAAGGCTTTGGTTTTCTAACAGACAGTTCGTCGGTAAGCTTTGATCTTAAAAGCAGAACACAGGTATTAGCCGAAGGCAAGGACCCCGGATCGGCCCTCAGGAAAGGGAAGGCATATCTTCAGGTGTTGTTCGATGATTACATAAAAAGATGACTTTGGGAAGTAAGATCTCGAAAAGGATACCACAGGCTGTAATTATGCTGGGATTAGTCAGCCTGTTCACCGATGTTGCATCGGAGATGATTTACCCGCTTGTTCCGGTCTTTGTCGCAGCACTTGGCTCCGGCGCAATCCTTCTGGGTTTTATTGAAGGAATAGCAGAAACAACATCTTCAATGTTGAAGCTTTTAAGCGGAATATTATCTGACAGAATAGGGAAAAAGAAGCTTTTTGTTCTGATCGGCTATTCGATATCATCACTTGTAAGGCCATTGACAGGGATCGTGACATCCGCATGGGAGATAATAATTGTCAGGATGTTTGACCGCGTCGGGAAAGGAATCCGCACGTCCCCCAGAGATGCCCTGATAGCTTCATCGGTTGACGAAAGCATAAGAGGCAAAGCTTTTGGATTTGAAAGGGCCATGGATCATATCGGGGCTGTTGTCGGGCCACTGCTTGCGATAATGACATTGCTTATTCTCTTTATCGGGTTCAGAATGAAGGATTCTTTGCTGGCTCTGAGATGGACTTTCATTCTTGCAATCATACCTGGAATAATTGCTGTACTGATAGTGATGCTGTTCGTTAAGGAAGTCTCATCAAAAAACGGGACTGGAAGTTTATTTTCATTTTCCCTTAAAGGTTTTGACAGGAATTTCAGGAACTATTTGTTGATAGTGGTGTTGTTTACGCTTGGCAACTCATCAGATGCTTTTCTTCTGTTCAGGGTTGAGGAAGCTATTCATAAAAGCGGTGCTGTAGTGAATCTTGTAAACAGCATTGTACCGCTTAAACAAATGATATTAAATTTCGGAGATGAAGCAGCTGCATCAAAGGTTATTAATATCCTTTTTCTGCCTCTTGTGTGGGCATTCTTTCATGTTATAAAAGCCGTCTTTTCAACTCCTCTCGGAATATTGTCCGACAGAGTAGGAAGGAAGAAAGTTATAAACTCAGGTTGGGCAATTTACGCATTCGTTTATTTTTCTTTTGGCCTGCTGGTCTTATTACCCGCTAAATTACAGATAATTGCCACATTCGTGCTTTTTGCGGTCTATGCATTTTTCTATGCATTTACGGAAGGTACAGAAAAAGCTTTTGTTGCCGATCTGGTAAAGGAAGAAAAGAGAGGAACAGCATTCGGTCTCTTCAACTTTTCCATCGGGCTTGGAGCTCTTCCTGCAAGCATTATATTTGGATTTCTGTATAGTTATTTCGATAAGCTGATACCAGGTTACGGCGGCACAGTGGCATTCGGATTTGGAGGAACTATTGCATTAATCTCCATTGTATTGTTTGCGCTGAAAGTAAAAGAACACAAGCGAGGCAGCTCTTAGATAAGAACTACCCTTTATGCACATTTATTATGATCAGGCTGCGGGAAAGGGCATTACATCACCATTCCAAATACTAATAAGAATTTATTTATGACTGTATTTCTTTTTGTCTTTTTTACCGAATCTGCTCTCTCTTTTATAGTCTTTTCCCTTGCTTTCTGATCTTCCCTGACTTCTCTTTTCAGGTCTTCTGTCGGACCACTTGGCCGGCCTTTTACCCTGAAATTCATCCTGTCTTGGCTTATCTGTTTTTTCCTGTGCTATCTCAACAGCAACCCGTCTGTCCATAAAAGTTGTGTCGGTCAATGCTTTGATAAGATCGTTGGCGTAACCAGCTTCAACTTCGAAAAAGGAAAAGGTTTTAAGCAGATCGATTTTTCCAATTGGCACTTTCCTGCCCCTGGTGTTTGAGTTTACAAGTTCAATGAGCTGTTCGGGATAAAAACCATCTGATTTTCCCAGATTTATAAACAGCCTGGTATAGTTTCCCGGATATTCTTCACGAGGACCTCTTCTTCCTGACCGTTCGAAACCATTATCTCTCTCAGGAACAGCATCTATGATATCCTCCCCATTACGGTAATCATCGAGAAACCTGTCAAACTGCAGCGAAACAACTCTTTTAAGGAGCTCTTCCCTGTCAAGTCCGGCCAGCTTCTCTTTTATCTCCGGCAAAAATTTTTCAATTTCCTGGTGTTCAGTGGCAACAGTCTCAAGTTTATTTAGCCAGTGGAATAGTTGTTTTCCGCAGATTTCAGTTCCGGTAGGAATTGGAATAGCTTTGAAAGGTTTCTTAACCATTCTTTCAATCTGCTGAAGATTATGCCTCTCCCTGAGGTGAACCAGTGATATTGAAATTCCTGTTTTACCTGCTCTTCCCGTTCTTCCGCTTCTATGAGTATAGACTTCGGTATCGTCAGGCAGACTGTAGTTAATTACATGTGTAAGGTCATCAACATCGAGGCCGCGGGCTGCAACATCAGTTGCCACAAGCAGCTGAAGGTTTTTTACCCTGAATTTCTGCATTACGGCATCGCGTTGCATCTGAGACAGATCGCCATGAAGCGCATCGGCATTATAGCCGTCGTCAATCAATTTGGAAGCTACCTCCTGGGTTTCCTTGCGGGTACGGCAAAATATTATTCCATAAATATCTGGTTCGAAATCAGCTATACGCTTGAGAACTTTGTACTTATCTTTGGCATGGATAAGGTAATAAGCATGACTTACATTGTCGGCTGAAGAATTTTTTGTGCCAATTGTGATTTCAACCGGCTTATCCATATATTTCCTTGCAATCGATGAAATCTCTTTCGACATGGTAGCCGAAAATAAAAGTGTCCTTCTGCCATCGGGAACCTCTTCAAGTATCTCGTTTATACTGTCAAGAAATCCCATGTTCAACATCTCATCGGCTTCATCGAGAATGACTGTTGTGACAGCGGAAAGTTTTGCGGCACCTCTGCCTATAAGGTCAATAAGCCTGCCGGGTGTGGCAACAATTATATGAACACCTTTTTTTAAGCCTCTGATCTGGTTGTCAATGCTGGCGCCCCCATATACTGCGAGTATTTTAAGCTTGCCTGTAAATTTGGCATAATCAGTCAGATCGCCTGTGATCTGCATACACAATTCGCGTGTAGGGCATAATATAAGGGCCTGGGTACTATTTATATCTGTATCAGTTGCCTGAACAAGCGGCAGCCCGAATGCTGCTGTTTTGCCAGTACCTGTTTGTGCCAGTGCAATAATATCTACCTCACCGCCCAGCATTAATGGAATAACTTTTTCTTGCACGGGCATCGGGTTTTCAAATCCAAGCTCCTGAATAGCTTTCAGGATACCGGGAGTGAATCCCATCTCTTCAAAATTTATCATTACTATATTTTATGATGTGGTTTCGGGAGCGATGGATTAGTTATCCCGGCCGAAAATGAACTCAAATGCAGACTGGGTAATATGCGTAACAACGCTACTTGGAAATCACCTTGTTAATTTGTGTGCGAAGATAAGAAAATATTTCTAATTGCAACATATTTAAAAGTTTGGCATGTGCCGGGTATGGTGGAAGGTATATCCTGAAATGATTGCTTAATAACCATATAGCGGCAATGATATAAGCTTCAGACTTTATTCTAAAATGGATTAAAAATGGCGAAAGACCGGGCTAAAAATATTCATATAATATTCCAACTTTATACCACTAAATGACAAGTAATTACATAAATTTGTAGTTATGCAGTCCGGACCGGTAAAAATATTTTCAACCAGTGCAACCCCCCGGCTGAGATATATTTCAGGAATTATTCTTGGGGATATACTCGGTTTAAAATGGGAGATTGCCACTGATAAACGTAAACTTGGGAAACATCCTGTTATTAATTATTCAACTGAAAACCTGCCAGGTTCATTCACAATCCGCCCGGTTTCCATATTGTTTGAAACAGGTGTTGTTGCAAAGGATCTTGCTATGGGTTCATGGAAAGAGCTGCCTGTTTTTTTCCTGACTGAATCTGATTCTGACCTGCCTTTTGATATTTTTGCAGCATCATTTTTTCTTATAAGCAGGTATGAAGAGTATCTTCAGTTTACTGCCGACAAATATGGGAGATTTCCTTCCGCAGTGTCTCTTGCCTTCAAAGAAGGTTTTTTAAGAAGACCGATTGTTGACCTTTGGGCAAGAGAGCTTGCAAAGTCGTTTCTCAGGCGATTCCCGACTCTCACATTCAAAAGGAATGAATATAAGGCACTTCTGACCATTGATACTGATCAGCCATTTGCGTACCAGGGGAAAAATATTTTCAGATCGATCGGAGGACTGCTGCACGACAAAAACAGTTCTCCTGTAAATGTGACTGACAGGTACAGGATTATGGCGAGAAACGAAAAAGATCCTTTCGATGTCTTTGACTATATATTGGATAATATTGAGAAAAGTAAGTCGGATGTAAGATTCTTCTTTCCCGTTGGCAACTATTCAAAGTATGACAAAAATCCCTCATGGAAAAATGAGGAATACAGGGAGCTGATTTATAAAATTGCCGATAAATACAAGATAGGTCTTCACCCATCCTATGTTGCCGGAGGAGACGGAGCTCTTGTTAATACAGAAGTGCAGAGGCTTGGCTCCATCCTTCGAAAGGAAATAACCCTCAGTCGTTTTCATTACCTCAGGCTTAGCATGCCCCGATCGTACAAAAACATTATAGGAGCCGGCATTTCTGAGGATTATTCAATGGGATACCCTGATCAACCGGGTTTTCGGGCAGGAATTTCCCGTCCATATTATTTTTATGATATCATAGCTGACACGCAAACCAATCTTAAGCTCGTTCCTTTTCAGGTGATGGACGGAACATTGTTTGATTATGTAAAACTTGATCCTGAGGATTCAAAAGTTTTAATCTCAGAGCTTATAAACGAAACGAAAAATGTAGGAGGCCTTTTTGTGAGTATCTGGCATAATACTTCACTGCTTGATAACGAACAGTGGAGAGGTTGGCGTGAGGTATTTGAATTTGTTATCAAAAATCAGATGCCTTGATAATTTACCTTAAGCATAATGAAATAGACCGTGAAAAATGGGACAACTGCATTGAAAGCTCTCCCGGGTCGAAACCATATGCCTATTCATGGTACCTTGACATAATGGCTCCCGGCTGGGAGGCGCTGGTGGATGATGAGTATGATTCTGTATTTCCGATACCGGGATCCGGTAGGTTTGGTATCCGATATATTGCAACCCCTGTTTTTCTTCAGCAGCTCGGGGCTTTCTCGCCCGATAAGGATGCCTCCGAATCACTTATTGAGTTTCTCGATTACCTGCCTGATTTTTTCAAATTTATTGATCTTTGTGTAGGTCAGGACATTAGTTACCCGGGATTCAGGGTGGATAATAAAATAAATTTCGAGCTCGATCTTTCGGCTTCCTATGAATCTGTTTCGGGAAATTTTACTGACCACTGCAGGAGGAATATTGAAATTTCGCGGCGGAACAGACCTGGGCTTATCTCAGATATAAGCGCTGAAGAGCTCACAAGTCTTTTCAGAAGTAACAGGGGTAAAAACATAAAAGGAATAAAACAACGCGATTATATGCGCCTGATGCGCCTGATGAATTTTTGCACCGCTAACAGAAAGGGCAGGATGATAGGTGTGAGAGATGCAGGGAAAAAACTGATTTTCGGAGTTTTTGTTGTTACTATCAGAGGCCGTGCTACTATCCTGTTTGTCGTAAATACCCCGGAAAGCCGTGAACGACGTATTGGCTATTTTGTTGTCAATAAACTGATCAAAGAATTCGCATCAACAAGCACCATCCTTGATTTTGCCGGATCATCAATTCCATCAGTAGCCGCATTCTTTGCGTCATTCGGCTCCAAAGAAATTCCTTATTATCGTTTGTACCGAAACCGGCTTCTATGGCCGCTGAGACTGGTAAAGTAACGGGTTTTACTTGACAGGATTTCTTCCGGCAATCATTATAACTTTTACAAATAAGATGTAAAAATATATTTATACTTAAAACAGTATAATAAAGGTCATTGCAGCAACTCCATTTCTTCATCGCTGATAACGTCTCTCAGTTCCCCGTTGTCACATTTAATTGTTCGTGCAGAGAACTTCTTCAGAAGCGTATAATTATGTGTTGCAACAACAACCGCCCTGCCAGTCTTGCTAATATCAGTCAGCAGTTTTAATATCCCTTCCGAAGTTTCAGGGTCCAGATTACCGGTTGGCTCATCAGCCAGTATTATTTCAGGATCGTTCAGCAGAGCTCTTCCTATTACAACGCGCTGCTGCTCGCCACCCGAAAGCTGATGAGGCATCTTATAGCCCTTTAATCCAAGCCCTACTTTCTCAAGCACCTCACCAATACGTCTGTCTATTTCAGGCTTGCTTTTCCAGCCGGTTGCCTTGAGTACGAAGGAAAGATTTTCATTCACCGATCTGTCGGTAAGAAGCTGAAAATCCTGGAACACTATTCCGATTTTCCGGCGCAGGTATGGTATCTCTTTCTTCCGGAGCTTCGACAAATCATATCCTGCAACCAGACCAGTGCCCTCTTTCAGTGGTATCTGGGCGTTCAGAGTTTTAATCAAACTGGATTTTCCACTGCCCACTCTGCCGACAAGGTAAATAAATTCTCCTTTCCCGACCCGTAGATTCACTTTCGAAAGTACCAAATGATTCTGCTGCCATATTGCGCAGTCAGTCAGCTCAATAATAACATCCAATGGAAGATTTTCCTGCATTTCGGAGCGATTTAATGTGCAAATTAAAGAAAGAATTGATAATTAACATTTATATGTTGATAAAAACAGTAATAAAGGCCCGCTGCCGGCGTTTAATAGTTGTAATTTTAGGATTAATTTAAAAAAAGCCGGGCTGGGGATATATATGGCTCATAATTAATGCGTTACATGCCATTTATATCATTTGTCCCAAATTGCTTTTTTGTGATGTGCCAAAAAAAATATGTTATGACCAGAAACAAACTCATTTTAATATTCAGTCTGCTAATATTATTTGTACTTCCGGTTTCATCCCAACTCCCTTTTAGTGTGCAGGTGACCGGGTCGGAGTTTTACAGTGGAATGGAATTATTCAATAAGGAGAAATACCCGGCTGCGATAAGACTGTTTGATTCATTTTTAAGAAGCGGAGATAAATCAGATCAAAGCCTGGTCACCGATGCGGAATATTACAGTGCCATTGCGGCATTAAGACTCTTTAATCCTGATGCAGAATACAGGATGATGATGTTCATATATTCTCATCCCGGGAGCCCAAAGCTAAATGATGCAAGACTCGAATTAGGCAATTATTTTTACCAGAACAAAAATTACAGGAAGGCTGTGATTTATTATGAAACTGTTAACAGGCAGGAGCTGAAATCGGAAAAGCTGGCCGAATATTTTTTCAGACTTGGATATTCGCTTTACATAAAAGGCGATCAAAGCAGGGCTCTTCTCATGTTTTCTGAAATCAAGGATATTGACACTGAGTATACTCCTCCGGCTGTTTATTATTTCTCACAGATAGCCTATGAACAGAAAATGTATCAGACCGCTATTGAAGGATTCAAGCGTCTAAGGGACGATGAAACATTTGGCGCCATTGTTCCATTTTACATTGTCCAGATCCTCTATATGGAAAAAGATTATGACGGTATCCTAACGATGGCTCCCGATCTGCTTAAATCAGCAGGAAAAACAAGAGCTGTTGAGCTTTACAGGTTTATCGGGGATGCTTATTACAGCAAGGGGAATTACAGTGAAGCTTTGCCTTATCTCGAGAAATATTCAACCGGAGCAAAGGCAAGTGAACGTGAGGACAAATATCAGCTGGGCTATTGCTATTATAAAACAGGGGAGCTTGATAAGGCTATTAAGCTTTTTCTTGAAATAGGGGCGAAGAACGATCTTCTCAGCCAGAATATCTGGAACATTCTTGGTGACTGTTATCTGCAAAAAGGCGACAAGCCACGGTCCAGACTGGCTTTTGGTCAGGCTTCCGAGCTTGATTTTGACAAGAAGATTAAGGAAGAGTCGCTTTATAATTATGCAAAGCTGACTTATGAAACGGCGTATGCACCTTTTGGAGAAGCCATTGCAGCATTCCAGGAATATATCGACCTGTATCCCGGATCAAAAAGAATCCAGGAAGTGTACGATTATCTTGTTGGCACATTGATGCAGATCAAGAACTATAAAGCTGCCCTGGCTGCTCTTGATAAGACAGGCAATAGGGACAGCCGCCTTGAGGAAGCCTATCAGAAGGTTGCGTTCTTCAGAGGACTTGAGCTGTTTGAAAACATGGAGCTTGAAGCTTCAATAAACATGTTTGATAAATCGCTTAAATATGAAAAATACAACAGGCAGATAAGGGCCAGGGCAATATACTGGAGAGGTGAAGCGAATTACAGGTTAGGTCATTATGATCTTGCAAAGGCCGATTATGAGCTCTTTTTGGGCCTGCCTGGCTCAAGCCTCCTTGGTGAATACAATCTTGTAAGATATAATTTGGGATATTCCTGCTTTAATCTGAAAGACTATCCGGCCGCTTTAAGCAATTTTAAGTCTTTCGAATCAGGGGTCACCAATGTAAAACCGGAAGTATTGGCGGATGCTAAGAACAGAATTGCCGATTGTTACTTCATCGCCACAAGCTATGCCCCGGCAATTTCATATTACGACAAGGTAATTGAATACGGGAAAGTGGATGCTGATTATGCAATGTTCCAAAAGGGATTTTCACTGGGGCTGATAAATGACACGAAGGGCAAAATTGGCGTACTTACAACCCTGATGCAGAAGTACCCGGCTTCAACATATGTTCCTGAAGCAATGTTCGAAAGAGGAAGAGCATACCTTGTGCAGGAGGATTTTAAAAGAGGAGAATCAGATTTCAATTCAATAATTACTGATTATCCTACCAGCTCATTTGTCCCTCGCTCAATGGTTCAGCTGGGCCTGTTGTATTATAATATCGGGGATAACGATAAGGCAATTGCACAATATAAAAAGGTCATAGAGAGCTATAAATCAACCCCGGAAGCCAGGGATGCGATGACCGGACTAAGAAACACATATGTGGATCTCAACGAGGTAGATGCATATTTTGCATATGTCAAGACTCTCGATGGTTATGGGGATATCAATATGGCTCAGAAAGACTCCCTGCTTTATACATCCGGAGAAAATCTCTTTATGACCGGAAAGTATGATAAGGCAACCGAAGTGCTAAAGAACTACCTGGATGAGTTCCCTTCAGGAAGCTTCCGTCAAAACGCACAATATTACCTGGCAGAATGTCTGAAATCGGCTGGCAATAAAGATGAAGCGCTTAAACTTTATTCTGCAGTGGCAGACGAACCGAATAATCAGTTCCTCGAACAATCGCTTATTGCAGCTGCATCGATATCATACGATAAAGAAGATTATCCTGCTGCGCTTGATTATTATGAAAAACTTGAAAAGGCCTCATCAAATACTGCCAATACTTTTCTGGCCCTTAAAGGACAACTCAGTTCGGCTTACCAGGCAGGAGATGCGCAAAAAACAATTATTGCCGCAGGAAAAATAATAAATTCTGCAAATGTCCCGGAAGAGCTGATACGTGAAGCCACCTTTATGAGCGCAAAGGCGAATTACAGCCTGAATAATTTCGATGATGCCCTGAGGGATTTCAGAAAAGTGGCAACGGAAGTAAGAAGCGTAGAAGGAGCAGAGTCGAAATACAGGGTTGCTGAACTTCTGTATAAGAAAGACAGATCTGCCGAGGCTGAAAAGGTTATCACGGAGTTTATTGATCAGAAGTCACCTCACCAATTCTGGATGGCAAGGGTTTTCCTTCTTCTGGCTGACATAAGTATTAAAAAGGGAGATTCATTGCAGGCCCGTGCCACTCTCCAGAGCCTGAAAGACTATTATAAAGTTGATAACGATGGAATACTGGACGAAGTGAAAGCCAAATTGAACTCTTTGGACGAAGTAAAGCCTGATTCTCTGACAATTGGCAAAGTTCAGAATAGTGTGCATCAATAGTAAAAACTGATTAAGAAATTGATTTTGACATGATAAAAAGAAACCTGATCATAACAGTTCTGATAATTTTCTCTTTTTTCCCCCTCAATGCCCAGGTTAAGAAACAAGAGAACGGACTAAAGAGAGAGGTTACCTTATATAATCCTTATAAGCCAACTCTTCCTGAAACTAAAAAACAGAGTTTTTTGCCCGATATGAATGATACATCAAAGGTAAGGCCGAGCTTTAACTACGATGTAAAAACAACTCCTTTTCTTCCTCAATATAAGATCAGTCCTATTAAGGCTGCATCATTGCTCCCTGATCCTCTGCCAAAACTTTACAAAAGCTTTATAAACATCGGATTGGGAAATTATCTTACTCCACTTGCGGAGCTAAGCATCTCAAACGAACGCTCGAAAAAAGGCTCAATTGGCTTGTATGCCAGGCATTTTTCAACAAACGGGAATATAGAACTTGATAACGGACAGAGAGCTTTTGCCGGTTATATGGATAATGATGCCTCCCTTTATGGCAGGAGATTGTTCAGAAAAAGTTCTCTTGAAGGTTCATTGGATTATACCGGGAAAACACGCCATGCTTACGGGTATGATCCTTTATTCTCTGATTATTTTCCATCAAACAAAGAGACTAAGCTTCCTTATTCAAATATGGGTGCAAAAGCTTCATTTTCCTCATTGACACTTGACTCCACAAAATTTGCATACGATTTCCGTGCATCATTCAACTACTTTACTTCGGGAAGCAGCATGTATCAGCGCAAAGTAGGGGTATCAGGATTAATGTCAAAGTCACTCGATGAATTTTATATCGGTTCGGGCTTAAGCTATGATTCTTACCATTTTTCTGATTTTCTACATGTCCCTTCGGAATATGTGGCATCGGTAAGCCCCTTTTTAAAAAAGAAGTCTGAAGAGTGGAACTTTAAACTGGGACTCCAGGCGTTGCTGGAAAAGGACGCAAACGCATATACGTCACTGCATGTTTATCCTGATATCAATTTCAGCTTCAATCTTGTTCCGGCATATATTAACTTTTTTGCCGGACTATCAGGTAAACTCGAGAAAAATGAGCCCATGAATATAATTCTGGAAAATCCTTATTTATTGCCTGACGGCAGTCTGTATAAACTGCCCAATACCAGTCATAACCTGATTATTACAGCAGGACTGAAGGGAAATACCGGACTGGGAGGAAATTATCTCATATCAGGTTCTTATTCGGTTATAAGCAACATGCTTTTCTATTCCAATATTGTAAATCATGATTCTATTGCACCGCAGAGAGGAAACTACTTTGAAGCCCTTACCGATGATGTGAACCTGCTGAATATGCATGCAGAGATGAATGGTCCGATAAATGACTGGATCTCTTTCAACGGCGCATTGAATCTGAATGAGTATACTCTTTCAAAATTTCAGTACGCCTGGGATAAACCGGGATGGGATGCAAAGTTAGGGTTAAAATATAATCTCAGGGATAAGATTATTGCCGGAATGGAGATCTGCGTACTGGGGAAACGGCATGAAATAGTCAATGGTGACTTTGTACCACCTGAGCCGGGTCCGTCCGTTCCTGCTTATGTGGATCCGAGGGTGATTATGCTTATGCCGGCTCACTTCAATCTTAACCTGAGCGCAGAATACCGTTATTCAAAGATTCTTTCTTTCTGGACTAAGATTAATAATATCTCGTATAACCGCTATGATGAATGGTCATATTATCCCACCCATCGGTTCCTTTTTATGGTAGGATTAACATATAGCTTATAGCCAGTCTGTTGCGCTGAAATCAGCCAGTCAGGAATTATCAGACCTCTCTGAAATCATGCTTGCATGTGACTTTCCTCCCCCCCGGGACGGAACTATTCTGCATTTCGGGATCTGGCTGGTTTCTGTGAGCTGACTGTAATATGTGAATTTCAGTGTTAATTTCTTAACGAAAAATGTGCATATTTTTAACATTTTTTTAAGGTAAAAATCATTAAAAATCCATATATTTGTATCAGTAATTAATAATCATAAAATCAATATTTTATAACGGGTGCAGTGAGGGTGATTCTGATGACAGGAAACAGTAAAAATGAGATCCTGATTTCATTTCCAAAAAATCAAGTTTACCATCATCAATCAGGAGTCAGATAGCAGGTGACTCCCGTTAATATTTTTTATTGATAGTTTAAATTGGACATAACAACAGCTTGAATTAATTAATATTCATAAATAATGAGCGAAGCAGAAAAAAAATTGCAGGACAGCAAAGATTATTCAGCCGATAATATTCAGGTGCTCGAAGGTCTCGAAGCAGTAAGGAAGAGACCTGCCATGTATATCGGAGATATAGGTATAAAAGGGTTACATCATCTTGTATATGAGGTTATTGATAATTCTATTGATGAGGCAATAGGTGGTTTTTGCACCAGGATAGAAGTGGTAATTCAGGAGGACGGTTCCGTAGCAGTTACCGATGATGGAAGGGGAATTCCTACAGGGATCATGGAAAAAGAAAAGAAATCCGCGCTTGAAGTTGTTATGACAGTCTTGCATGCCGGTGGTAAGTTTGATAAAGATTCCTATAAGGTATCAGGCGGTCTTCATGGTGTAGGGGTTTCGTGCGTTAATGCCCTCTCAGCTCAGCTCTCAGCAGTTATTATGAGAGAAGGAATGATATACAGGCAGAATTATGAAAAGGGAAAACCTGTTACTGCCGTGGAAGTTATTGGCAATTCACAGAAATCGGGGACAATAATTACCTTCAAACCTGACGGGACAATTTTTCAGACCACCGAATTCAACTTCGAGATTCTTGCAGCACGGCTGCGGGAACTGGCATTCCTGAACAAGGGAATATTGCTTTCACTTAAAGATATGCGGGAACTTATTGACGATGGAAATGGAGGAACTCCCCGCTATGAAGAATTTCATTCTGAACTGGGTCTCAAGGAATTCGTTGAATATCTCGATTCCAACAGGGAAAGACTGATCGAGAATATCATCCATATAACCTTTGATAAAACTGAAATCCCGGTTGAAATCGCCCTTCAATACAATAACTCATTTTCAGAAAATGTTCATTCTTACGTAAATAACATAAATACTATTGAAGGAGGCACACATCTTGCCGGTTTCAGAAGAGGACTGACACGTACGCTTAAAAAATATGCTGAGGATTCAGGCGCTACTTCAAAACTGAAATTCGATATCAATGGTGATGATTTCCGTGAAGGGCTTACTGCCATTATTTCAGTAAAAGTAGCCGAGCCTCAGTTTGAGGGCCAGACAAAAACAAAGCTCGGGAACTCTGAGGTAATGGGAGCTGTTGATCAGGCTGTCAGCATGATGCTTACCAACTACCTGGAAGAGAATCCCAAGGATGCACGTATAATCGTTCAGAAGGTTATTCTTGCTGCCACTGCACGTCACGCTGCCCGCAAAGCACGCGAACTTGTCCAGCGTAAGAATGTTCTTTCAGGTTCGGGACTTCCGGGTAAGCTTGCAGATTGTGCCGACAGAGACCCTGCCAATTGCGAGATTTACCTCGTCGAAGGTGACTCTGCAGGCGGAACTGCAAAACAGGGACGTGACCGCGGTTTCCAGGCTATTCTGCCATTGCGCGGAAAAATATTGAATGTCGAAAAGGCAATGCAGCACAGGATTTATGAAAGTGAAGAAATAAAAAACATTTTTACTGCTCTTGGCGTAAATATCGGAACAGACGATGACAGTAAAGCGCTGAATATTGCTGGTCTGAGATATCATAAGATAATTATCATGACTGATGCTGATGTAGATGGCTCACATATTACAACCCTCATCATGACCTTCTTTTTCAGGTATATGCAGGACCTTATCAAGGGTGGAAACATTTATATAGCAACACCGCCTCTGTATCTGATTAAGAAAGGGAAGGTAGAACGTTATTGCTGGACAGAGGAAGAAAGGGAACAGGCTGTTCAGGAGTTGGGACAAGGAAAAGAATCCTCTGTAGGTGTTCAGAGATACAAAGGCCTTGGAGAAATGAACGCAGAGCAGCTCTGGTCTACAACAATGAATCCTGAAACAAGGACTCTCAGGCAGGTAACTATCGATAGTGCCGCAGAGGCTGACCATATATTTTCGATGCTTATGGGTGATGAGGTTCCGCCCCGGAGGGAATTTATTGAAACACATGCGAAGTATGCGAAAATTGATGTCTAAAACCGCGGTAGTGAAAAAGAATATATTAGTTTTTCTTCTTCTTGCCGTTTCATATATATTAAATGCACAGGAGCCCGCAAAAGTCATCTCATCTGTATTTGACAATGCATTATCAGACAGAACAGCATATAATAATCTTGAATATCTGTGCAAGCACACAAAGGGAAGAATAGCCGGCTCGGCAGCTGCCGCAAAGGCCATTGAATTTACCAAACAGGCTCTGATAGACGCGGGTGCTGATACAGTATGGCTGCAAAGTGTTCCGGTGCCTCATTGGGTGAGGGGCAGGGAAAAATGTACGGTAAAATCATCACACTTCGGAAAAAAGGAGCTGGCGATCACTGCACTCGGCATGTCATCAGGGACAACTGGAAAGGGAATAGCATCTAAAGTTGTTGAGGTCCATAATTTCGAGGAGCTCAAGGCATTAGGTCTAAAAGGAATCAGGGGAAAGATCGTATTCTTTAACCGGCCCTTCGACAATACACTGATAAATACTTTTGCAGCTTACGGAGGTGCTGTGAATCAACGGACTTCAGGGCCTTCAGAAGCTTCCAGATATGGAGCCTCAGGCGTCATTGTTAGATCCATGACACAAGCGCTTGACAATTTTCCTCATACCGGAGTCACCCGTTATGCTGATAATGTAAACAAGATCCCGGCTGTTGCAGTTTCCACTCTCGACGCTGAACTTTTAAGTAAATGGCTGAAAACAGATACTTCGCTTACCGTTCATCTTATATCGACATGCAAAAACCTGCCCGATACTGTTTCTTATAATGTTATCGGTGAAATTTATGGCTCGGTTTTTCCGCATGAATATATTACAGTGGGAGGCCATATAGATGCCTGGGATATTGGTGAGGGAGCGCAGGATGACGGCGGAGGCTGTGTCCAGGCAATCGATCTGGTAAGGATGTACAAAAAACTTGGCATTAAGCCTAAACGTACTATCCGTGCGGTAATGTTTATGAATGAGGAAATGACGACAACAGGTGGCAAGACCTATGCTGCAGAGGCAAAGCGAAAAGGAGAGACTGAATATGCTGCACTTGAATCTGACGGCGGAGTTATGAGCCCGAAAGGATTCGGGTTCGATACCAGCGATACACTCCGTCTTGAAAAACTGAAAGCACTCACCTCATGGTTCGCTCCATATGATATTACTGACTTTGTTAAGGGCGGGGGCGGTTCCGATATAGGACCTCTTAGATCCATGGGAACCCTGGAAATAGGCTATAAAGCAGATCCACAGAAATATTTCTGGTACCATCATTCCGCGAATGACACTTTTGAGCAGGTAAATATCCGGGAACTTCAACTTGGCAGCGCTGCTATCGCATCTTTAATATATTTAATAGACCTTCTGGATCTATAATCTCTGTAAACCGTGTTCTCAGTGGTGAATTTAGAAGTGCATTAATATGATCATTGTTTGAAATGAAGACAGAGCGAATCAGTTATTGATTATTAATTCTTTCAGATTGTCTTCTATCTCAGAGCTGATTTTCTGAACCGGCCCGGAATAATTATT
The DNA here is from genome assembly GCA_963715785.1 of uncultured Bacteroidales bacterium. GTDB lineage: Bacteria > Bacteroidota > Bacteroidia > Bacteroidales > VadinHA17 > LD21. The sequence continues at coordinate 4,785,824 of OY970276.1, read as the reverse complement.
TATAATGATACTGAAGACCATATTCTTGCCCGAGATAGTGGTAAAATACCCTGCAAAGCTTCTGACTCTGGTCATAGAGCCGCTTTTTGCCCTCAGCCGCGAGTCAAAAACGGGATCTTTGAAATAATTTTTGAGTGTGCCGTCTTTACCTGCATCGGGGAGTGATGCATAATATTCGCTGAAGTGTTTTCCGTTTTTCTTCATATAAACCAGCAGTCGTACTAGCTCCCGGGTATTTATAGCATCAAGAGGCGAGAGTCCGCTTCCGTCCTCTATAAACATGCCGTTTGTGTCGAGTCCCGAGCTTTTCAGAAAGTCAAGGATTACAGAAGCGCCTGCAGCAGTGGATCCTTCATTTCTGAATCTTTTACCCAGCTCCTTTATCAGATGTTCTGCAAAAAGATTAACACTCTCATGGTTCAGCACCCTAATTATATCCGAAAGCGGTGGAGAGATTGTCTCAGTGATAGCCACCATCTTATTGTCTTTGTAATTTTGCAATAATCGTATTGTGGTAGGATTTCCGGAAATCTTTATCCCATCCGTCATGAGCTTTTCGGTGACCATTTTAGCGAGGAGAAGGGGAGGGTCTGTTATCGAAGCCTTAAGTACAAATTCGTCCTTATTGACAGGTATGGTCCCCGCAAGCCAGCCTTTTGAACTATAAGGTGCAGCAAAGACATACCCTTTATCAGTAGTGCCCAAAGCATAGAGAAAGTTTGATAATTCAGGCCTGCATTCTTCCGGCAAGATCTTTTTTATTACAGGAATAGTACTATCTGCAAAAGTCTGAAGATGAATCTCATATGTGTTATCATATACTGATAGCCCATAAGCGCCTGCGCCATAATAATTTCCTTCATCTTCCCACAGCCATTTTGCCGGGACAGGCAAATAATCGAAATATGAATCATCAGTTATGACTCTTCCTTTTATTCTTTTTATTCCGAGTTTTTTTAATGCGGTGATCCAGCCGGACAGGAAATCGCCCTGACTGTCAGAAAAATATTTTGATCCCAGTGTAGGATCGCCTCCTCCAAGGATGATAAGGTTTCCCTTTAATCGTCCGGTTCTTTTATTCAGGCTTCCTGTATAACCCAAAGTTGTTTTAAAAGTGTAATCCGGGCCCAGCAGTTCGATTGCAGCTGCAGAAGTGATCAGCTTCATTACCGAAGCCGGGGCAAGGCTTATTCCGGAGTTATAGTCAAATAAAACGTCGCCGGTATTTGCATCGGCTATGCAAAGGGATAATGATGCATGCATCAGTGATGAATCGGCCAGCAATGTTCCGGATGATTTTTCCTGTGGGAATGACCTGACAGACAGACAGACGAAAAAGATGATAAAAAATGGATTCCTCATTCCGGGACAGGTTTGTTTTGTTCAATAGTAGATAATAATCCGCACGCAGCTTGTATATCGACGCCGCGGCTGGCTCTGATTGTTGTGAGTATTCCTTTGGCATTCAGAGCTTCCTTGAATTTTATTGTCGCTTCCATGTTTGGACTGAGATATTCTGACCCTGGAATCGGGTGGAAGCGGATGATATTAATACGGCATTTTATGCCATTAAGAATCTTTGCAAGCTCTTTAATATGAGAAGGAGTGTCGTTCACCCCTTTAAAGAGAATATATTCAAAGGAGACTCTTCTCTGCCGGTTAAAATCAAAATTACGGATTATATCAAGCACCTCCCGGACGGTATTGGTACGCTGAACAGGCATAAGCTTCTGTCTTTCTTCATCAAAGGGAGAGTGGAGGCTTACAGCCAGGTGGCAACGGCTTTTTTCAAGAAATTCCTTTATCCCGGCCATCAGCCCCACAGTGCTGACTGTTATACGCGTGGGACTCCACCCATATCCCCATTCATTGGTAAGGATGTCGAGGCTTTTCATCACCTCTGTTATATTATCAAGAGGTTCGCCCATTCCCATATAAACCATGTTTGTCAGATTTGAAAATTCCGGCAGGCTTCTGAATTGATTCAGAATTTCATTGGATGAAAGGTTTCCCTGAAAACCCTGTTTCCCTGTCATGCAGAATATGCAGCCCATTTTACAGCCGGCCTGAGAGGAGACACAAATTGTGGCACGGTCTTCTTCGGGTATAAAAGCAGTTTCTATGTACTTATCATTAAGTACCTTATAAAGATATTTTTTGGTGCCGTCCGAACTTTTGGACTCATTTACCGGGGCAGCAAGACCAATATCATAATCAGCAGAAAGCAGATCTCTGGTTTTCAATGACAGATTTGTCATTTCTTCAATCGATTGTATCTCTTTTCTGTAAAGCCAGTCTGATATCTGTTTTGCCGTGAAGCCCGGTAACCCGAGCCGCTTTGTCACAGCGACCAGTTCATTCAGCGTCTTCCCGTATAATTTTTCTTTTTGCATAATACTTACGTACAAAACAGTATATATATAATAAGGTATAGTACAGTCTTTACTTCCTGCCTCAAAGTTACGACTTTCTCTTTTCCATTTTTCTTCCCTTTGCCTCACATCTCACACCTCACACCTCAATCATCCCTTCAAACACATATGTGGCAGGACCTGAGAGCCAGATATCACAAATACTATTCCCGGCAATATTGAAAGAGACTGACAGATTTCCCCCCCTGGTTTTTACATTAACAGGAATAGTGTCAAATTGTCCTGCCAGCACTGAAGCTATGGCAGAAGCTGTTACACCGGTTCCGCAGGAAAGTGTTTCCTCTTCGACGCCTCTCTCAAATGTTCTTACATAGATGCCATTTTCCATGACTTCAACAAAATTGACATTTGTGCCTTCAGGGGCAAAGTCGTTGGACCACCTTAATTTCTTGCCCTCGGCATTAATGTCAAGCTTGTCTATATCTTTCTGAAACACAATGCAATGAGGCGATCCGGTATTGATAAAATTATTTCCGCTGACTATGCGCGTATCGTTTACATTATTCATCTGAAGCCTTATCAGGCCTGCATCTGCGACTGCTTTATGTACGCCGTCAACAGTTTTGAAAGAGAGTCTTTCACCAGCGATGCCTGCCCTCATTGCATATGCTGAAGAGCATCTGCCTCCATTTCCGCACATTGTGCTTTCAAACCCATCAGAATTAAAATATTTCATTTCAAAGTCATACTGCTCACTGCTGCCTATAAGTACCAATCCGTCAGCGCCTATTCCAAATCTCCGGTCACAAAGTTTTTTGATAAGCGCGGAATTCTCGGGGTCGAAACCGCCATTCCGGTTATCAATAATTATGAAATCGTTACCTGTTCCCTGATATTTGTTAAATACTATTATCATACCTGTTAAAGTGTCGTTAAATCTTTGTAAATTCTTGAAGATCATTCGAAAAATGCATGATCTTTGTAAAACAAAAGTCTATTAATTAGGTTATAAAGATATTAAACTTTTGTGAAGGGATAGTAAACAAACTGTAACCGGCAACAAAAGGAAAATTAAAATTTAAAAACAGAAAATCATGAAAGGAAAGTATTTATTAGGCGCTTTATTTATGGGCCTATTGGGAGCATCAATAGCATTGTTTGCTTACACCAGGATGATGGTTAAACCATCGATGGCAGTTGCAAAGGATAGTTCCGGCGTTGAACTGCAAAATGCAAGAGCATATCTGACCTCACTTGAGACACAGGAGGGACAGATCGATTTCACATATGCGGCTGAACTGGCAGTTCATGCAGTAGTCCATGTTCACGTTAAAATGATGGGAGCACCTGATAATCCTGTCATGGATTTTTTCTATGGTGAACGTAATGCCCATCCAAGAGAAGTAAGCGGCTATGGCTCAGGAGTTATAATTTCGAGTGATGGTTACATCATCACAAATAACCATGTAGTCGAAAATGCTGAATCTGTTGATGTTACATTAAATGACAAAAGAACTTTTACGGCAAAGGTTGTTGGACGTGACCCGGGCAGCGATATAGCCCTGCTTAAAATAAATGCTGATAATCTTCCGTTTATGAAATACGGTGACTCTGACCATCTACGGTTGGGTGAATGGGTATTGGCTGTCGGAAACCCCTTCAATCTTACATCCACTGTAACTGCAGGTATTGTAAGTGCAAAGGGAAGAAGTCTGGATTTAAATGATGGCCCCTACAGCGTTGAATCATTCATTCAGACTGATGCCGCGCTCAATATGGGAAACAGCGGCGGAGCCCTGGTCGATACAAAGGGACTGCTGGTTGGAATAACCTCTGCAATTCTTTCACCAAACGGTGCTTATTCAGGCAACTCCTTTGCCATACCGGTTTCAATTGTAAGGAAAGTTGTGGATGATCTCAAAAAATACGGTGAGGTTCAAAGAGCACTTATCGGGGTTAATATAAAGGATGTAGAGTCAGAGGACGCCCAGAAATTAGATCTTCCTGCTGTTCAGGGTGCTATGATAACAAGAGTCCTTGACCAGGGAGCAGCTAAAGAGGCAGGGTTGAAGGCAAATGACGTAATTGTCAAGTTTGACGGAGACAAAATAAACAGTGTATCTGATTTACAGGAACATGTAGGAGAAAAACGGCCGGGAGATAAGGCTGAAATCACCTATTACAGGAATGGTAAAGAGAACACAGTTTCTCTGATAATGAAGAATATGGCAGGAAATACAAAAGTTGTTACTCCGGCCATGGAAGAAGCTACCGATGAAGTGTTTGGTGCCACAGTGACTCCACTGAGCTCAGATGAGATGGGTGCCCTTAATATTGATTATGGCGTTAAAGTCAAAGAAGTGAATAAGGGAAAATTCAAGGACATCGGTATGGGCCCGGGCTATGTTATTCTTAGTGTAAATGGCAAGAAAGTAAAATCGGCCCAGGACGTAAAGGACAATTCAGATAATGGAACAAAGCTGAAATCAATAGAAGGACTTCTTCCTGATGGGACAGTACTTAACTACCAGTTTGGGAATTAATTCTTCCATTTCATAATTCATTATTATACAGGGGATTTATAAAAATAAATCCCCTTTTCACAACATTTGTGGATAATCCTTGTTATTACATAATAAAAGCAATATCTTTGCGGAAATTTTTTTGGGAGGTATAATGAGACAGCTAAAGATTACCAAATCCATAACAAACAGAGAGAGTGCGTCACTCGACAAATATTTGCAGGAGATTGGTAAGGAAGAGTTGATATCGGTGGAAGAAGAGGTTGAATTGGCTCAAAGGATAAAGAAAGGCGACAGAGCTGCTCTAGAGAAACTCACCAAAGCAAATTTACGTTTTGTTGTTTCTGTTGCAAAACAATATCAAAACCAGGGACTTAGTCTTCCCGATCTTATCAACGAAGGAAATCTTGGCCTTATAAAAGCGGCCGAGAAGTTTGATGAAACACGTGGTTTTAAGTTCATCTCCTATGCTGTATGGTGGATAAGACAATCTATCCTTCAGGCGCTCGCGGAACAGTCAAGAATCGTAAGATTACCGCTTAACCAGGTAGGTTCCCTGAATAAGATCAACAAAGCTTTTTCAAAGTTTGAACAGGAGAATGAGAGAACTCCTTCTCCGGAAGAGCTGGCTGACGTTCTGGAACTGCCCAAGGAAAAGGTAACAGATACACTTAAAGTGTCAGGAAGACATGTTTCTGTTGATGCTCCTTTTATTGAAGGTGAGGATAACAGCTTACTTGATGTACTCACAAATTCTGATTCGCCGGTTGCAGATAAGCTACTGATGGACGAATCTCTCTCGAGAGAGATTTACCGTGCTCTGGCCACTCTCACCGAAAGAGAGAGGGATATTATAAGATTCTTCTTCGGCATAGGATGCCAGGAGATGACCCTCGAGGAAATTGGTGAAAAATTCGGTCTTACCCGTGAAAGGGTGCGCCAGATAAAGGAAAAAGCTATCAGACGGCTTCGACACACATCTCGCAGCAGGTTATTAAAAGGTTATTTAGGTTAGAAAACCGAATAGTAAACTGAAGGTGCTTCTGAAAGAGCACCTTTTTTTATTAATCAAAGTCCGCAGACATTACAATACAGATGCTAAACGAAACTTTTAAACATCGCTTTTGCTTATCGTAGAACTGCATTTCTTATTACGAAGACAGAAGACTTCGCCAGGCAGTTAGATATAGTCTTCTTTTTAGTAATTTTGTATTCTTTTTTACTGAAACAGAACATATGGATTTCAAGCTCGTATCGGATTTCCAGCCCACAGGTGACCAGCCCGAAGCTATAAGACAGCTCGTGGAAGGACTTGATAAGGGAATCCCATTTCAGACACTTCTTGGAGTTACAGGTTCGGGTAAGACCTTCACCATCGCAAATGTGATAGAGAAAGTGAACCGTCCGGTCCTCGTTTTAAGCCATAATAAAACACTGGCTGCACAGCTCTATGGTGAATTCAAACAGTTTTTTCCTGAAAACAGGGTCGAATATTTTGTTTCCTATTACGATTATTACCAGCCTGAAGCTTACCTTCCTGTTTCAGATACCTATATTGAAAAAGATCTATCTATAAACGAGGAGATCGAAAAGCTGCGGCTCAGCGCTACCTCCTCATTACTTTCAGGCAGGACTGACGTAATTGTCGTCTCCTCAGTTTCATGTATCTATGGCATTGGGAACCCTGATGATTTTCATTCTAATACCGTGCATATACGGAAAGGCCAGCTGATTGGAAGAAATGTCCTTCTCCGAAAGCTTGTTGACAGCCTGTATTCAAGAAATGAGCTCGAATTCAAACACGGTACGTTCCGCGTTCGCGGTGATACAATCGATATTTTTCCGGCATATGCCGATATAGCTGTGAGGGTGATTTTTTTGGGCGACGAGATTGAAGAGCTGAATACTTTCGATCCGCTTACAGGCCACAGACTTGAAATCCTCAATGAATATATCGTCTATCCTGCAAATATTTTTGTTACGACCAGGGAAAGAATAAATATGGCCATCAGCGAAATCCAGGACGATATGATGCGTCAGGTTACATATTTTAATGAGATAGGCAAAAGAGAAGAGGCAAAACGACTGGAACAACGAGTCCTGTATGACCTTGAGATGATCAAGGAGCTTGGATATTGCAGCGGCATTGAAAACTATTCCCGTTATTTTGACGGGAGAAAGGCTGGTACAAGACCTTTTTGCCTGCTCGATTATTTTCCAAAGGACTTCATAACAGTTATTGATGAAAGTCATGTCAGTATACCTCAGGTAAGAGCTATGTTCGGCGGTGATCATTCGAGAAAACAGACGCTGGTGGAATACGGTTTCAGACTGCCGGCTGCACTGGATAACAGGCCAATGAGGATAGAAGAATTTGAATCACTCACCGGACAGACGATATTCGTCAGTGCCACCCCTGCAGATTATGAACTCGAAAAAAGTGAAGGTGTCTTTGTTGATCAGGTAATAAGGCCAACAGGACTTCTGGATCCGCCAATAGAGGTGCGTCCAAGCCTTAACCAGATAGACAACCTGATGGGGGAGATACGTGCAAGGGCAAAATCCGGCGAACGGACTCTTGTGACAACCATTACCAAAAGAATGGCTGAAGAGCTTTCAACATACCTTATCAAATATAATATTAAATGCAGTTATATACATTCGGACATTGAGACGCTGGAGAGGATCGACATCATGGAGGAGCTTCGTACAGGGGCTATCGATGTACTTGTCGGAGTGAACCTGTTAAGAGAAGGTCTCGATCTCCCGGAGGTCTCCCTGGTCGCAATCCTTGATGCGGATAAGGAAGGATTTCTAAGATCCGCCCGCTCCCTGACTCAAACGGCAGGAAGGGCAGCTCGAAATCTTAACGGAAAGGTTATAATGTATGCCGATGTGATAACCAGGAGCATGAAGCAGACCATTGATGAGACGAACAGAAGAAGAAGCAAGCAGCTGAAATACAATGAGGAAATGGGCATTACCCCGGCTCAGATCATCAGGAAAACAGGATCTGTGCTTAGCGGACTGGGACGCAAGGGATATGCTGCGAAAGTTTATATCGAACCTGAAAGACCTGATATAGCCGCAGATCCGGTAATAAAATATATGAACAGGGAAGCGCTTGAAAAAGCAATTGAGAAATCAAGAAAAGGAATGGAAAAAGCCGCAGCCGAGCTTGATTTCATAGAAGCTGCCAGATTCAGAGATGAGATGGCTGACCTGCAGAATCTTCTCAGAAACAAAAACTGATGATATTTTCATAATTATCGTCCTCTAAGCTGCAATGCTGACGATATAATATTTGTCAGACTTTATATCAGCATTTATTTACTAACAGGCTTATCTGATCATTCCTGCAACATGTTTTGCTATTGCCAGCGATGACGTCAGACCGGGTGACTCCATCCCAATAAGGTTAATGAAGCCGGGAAATCCCCTATCAGTCTCTTCCCTTATATAAAAATCTCTCAGCGGCTCTCCAGGCTTCTGTATCTTGGGACGGATACCCGCCATTTCCGGGGCAATATCATCGTATTCAAGAAATGGAAGGAACTTTTTAGCAGATATATAAAATGCTTCCTGTTTTGATGGAGTTAACCGGTAGTCGTAAATGTTTGATTCAAGATATTTTACATCGGGACCAAGCTTTACTCCTCCGCCCATATCGATAGTGACATGAATTCCTATCCCTTCCATATTCGGATGCGGTACCGGATATACAAGCCTTCGGATAAGCCTGTTTTTAGGAGGATTTATTCTGAAATATTCCCCTTTGCAGAAAAGTATCTTAAGATTATCATCGTTAATACCAACCATCTCTGACACTTTATCAGCCGTAAGACCGGCTGAATTTATAACTATTCTGCTCGTAAAGGTGTATTCCTTTTTATCAGCATCGGACAAGAGGATCTTATAGCCGTTAATGATGCGGCTGATACCGGTTACTTCCGAACCATAGGCAATCTGACATCCATTGTTGATACAATTGTTCTCATATTGCTTCATAAGCTTATGAGAGTCAATGATTCCTGTTGATGGAGAAAAAAGAGCCTTCAAAGCGAAGATGTTTGGTTCAAGTTCCTTTATCTGCTCAATTCCCAGAACCTGCAGGTCATCAACCCCGTTGCCGATCGCAGTCTTCCGGATACCTTCAATTATTGAAATCTCGGCTTCGGAAGTTGCTACGATCAGTTTTCCGCAATTATTAAATGGCACGCCATACTTCCGGCAATAATCATAAAGAAGCCACTTACCTTCGATGCAGAGCTTCGCTTTCAGGCTTCCTGCCGTATAATATATTCCGGCGTGTATAACTTCGCTGTTACGGCTGCTGGTCTCCTGTCCGAAAGTGGGATGCTTTTCGATCAGGAAAACATCATGGTGTGTCTCAGAAACCTTTTCAGCTATAGCGAGACCAACCACTCCAGCACCAATTATTGTAATATCTGCATCCATAATATGACCTGTTAAGCGATTTCTGATTTTCGAAAATCAAAGCTGTCAAAAATAATTGACAAAAACCCATAACTTTATTCGCTTTTTGCAATAACGACTATGAAGGATAAGCTTGCCTTTCTGCTGATGTTAATCCTGGCTGTCTTCACAAATACAAGCGGTCAGATTCCTCTGTCGCTGCGTCACACACTGGTTAACGGGAGCGATATCGTAAATTCGGCCATAAATTCCATGAGGCCATTGACTGTTGGCAACGGCGAATTTTCCTTCACAACGGATATTACCGGGCTGCAGTCATTCCCTGATTTTTATTGTGGTGGAACCTTTCTAAAAACCCTCGCTGAGTGGAACTGGTTTCCGGAAGCTGATCTGAAATCGCCCGGTGCGACTCAGCTCTGTACTATCGGATTATACATTGAAAAGGATAATGGGAAAGCTATAAATGCCGGTGATATTGAGGATCCCGTTCAGTATCTTGATCTGTGGACTGGTGAGATAAACAGCCGTTTTAAAATTGAGAAGCTGCCGGTGCATATTAAGACCGTTTGTCATCCCGATTATGATATGATTTCAGTAAAGATTGTCTCGGATCTGTTAGAGGCGAAACGGATCAGGATAAAATTATCTTTTGCGGATGTAGAATCTCCGGCAGTCGATTATTTCAATCTCCCTTCTGAGGATGCTGTCAGAATTCTGTCTGACACCAATAATGTTGTGATATTCAGTAGAAAGGGAATAAAAAAAAATTATACTGTCCTTATCTGGAAAAACAATGCCATGTTGAAGAAATCCACCCGGAATCTATACTATCTGGAACCAGAACGTGAGGATTCCGTATACTCATTTTCATGCCAGTTCCTGAATAATCCGGAGAATGGAAGAATCCAGAATTTTGGAGAGACTGAAGCAGCAAGTAAAAAGAACTGGGAAAATTACTGGAATACTATAAGCGGAAGCGTTTTCGGTTCTGGTGCCTATTCTCAGGGCTTTAGTGTTGAACAAAACCAGATACTTTCACAGTACTTCACGAAAATTCAGGTTGGAAGCGAATTAGTTCCGGCTGAATCGGGTATAACCTACAACAGTTGGTTTGGAAAATACCATCTTGGGATGCACTGGTGGTTATCTGTTCATCAGATGCCTTCGGCTCTGGATTAAAAGATATTTATAACTTTACCTAAATAAATAATCTGAAATATGAATGCGTTAATCCTTTTACTCTGCCTCTTTGCCTGCTCAGGCCTGAAGAATGAACAGGAATGGAAACTTGTCTGGTCCGATGAATTTAATTACAGCGGATTACCCGATAGTGCAAAATGGGGCAATGAAACCGGATTTATTAGAAACAATGAGCTTCAGTATTACACCAGGCAACGCATTGAAAATGAAAGGGTCATGAATGGCAACCTATTGATAATAGGGCGGAAAGAGTTATACAGGAATGCAAACTACACTTCAGCTAGTCTTGTCACCGATGGAAAGGCTAGCTTCACATACGGTAAAATTGAAGCCAGGATGAAGCTGCCGTCAGGCCAGGGGATGTGGCCGGCATTCTGGATGCTTGGTCAGAACATTCATACTGTCGGATGGCCAAAATGCGGTGAGATAGATATAATGGAACATATAAATAATGAGAATCTCCTGCATGGAACCCTGCATTGGTTCAATGAAAAGCATGTTTCTTCAGGAACTGCAACGCCTTGTGATGTTACAAAATATCATGATTATGCAATTGAATGGGATAAGGAATCTGTCAGGTTACTGCTTGACGGCAATAAATACTGGGAAGTAGACATTAAAGATGGAATTAACAATACCGAAGCATTTCATAAGCCTCAGTATATCATTCTCAACCTGGCAATAGGAGGCGATTGGCCAAAAAATCCTGATTTAGCAACTGTATTTCCCGACACAGTTTTCGTTGATTATGTAAGGGTTTATAAGAAAGTCGCAGAATAGTCTGCACTGCTATTTTTTATATCTGTCCGCCAAGTCTTTGGTATGCTGCAACAGATCCATACCTCCTATACGCCCATGTCCAGGTATTACTATCGTTGCAGACTTGAATTTTTCAATTACTTTCTCTATGGTTCCGGGATAGCTGGTCGGATCTCCGTCTGCAACATTTCCAAGATTATCTGAATCCAGGCTTTTGCACATGCATCCCGGAAAAAGGATTTTCTCCGCTGGTATCCATACCACAATATTGTCGAGTGAATGCGCAGCTCCGGGGAAGTAGCAGTAAATCATTTTGTCACCAAGCGTAAGCTGAATAGAATCCTTAAACCCGTGGGCAGGTATTGGCAGGTTTTTGATTGCAGCTATCTCAATAGTTTTTTGGTTTGCATATGATTCAACCGATTGACTCTGCAAATATGCTAAACCACCCATACAATCGTTGTGCCAGTGATTTGGAATAAATCCGGTAATTTTAATTCCCATCTTTGACTTAAGAAAAGTGACAAGAGTTTTTGTTAATGAATCAGTAGTCGGAGTATCAAACAGAAATGCTGAGTGCCTGTCAATCAGAATTAATCCATTTGATGAGTAGCGGTCATATCCGGGCAGAGAGTCGTATGAAACGTGTACATATGCATCATCAGAGATCTTAATTAATTCAAGATCACGGGAAATAGTAATTGAGGTAAATTTACTTTGGGATAATCCTTTCTGGGTGATCAGGGCGAGAATGACAAACAGGAATATTCTATTCATAGCCGGAAGTTAAATCATTTGTAGCGAAAAAGATCAATAATCTGGGTCGAATTTTTATCTGACAGGCTTTTAAATGCTATAGAAAGGTAGTCAGAGGCATTTAAAGCAAGAGAGGGTCTGCATCTCTGCAAACCCTCATCCTGTTTCAAGTCGGGGTGATCTGACTCGAACAGACGACCCTCACGCCTTGCGTGATGCTCTAGCCCAACAGGATATTCTTTTCTTTAAGAAATCTGCCAGCACCTCTTTTCTTAATAAACTTTTCAAGATTTATTGCTTCAGCTCTTGTTCCAAACTCTTTAGAATACATTAGATTCCAGGGTATACCTGAAGCAAGGAAAGAAGTTTTACCACGATTGTGTTCTTCAATCCGACGAGACAAATCTTCAGTTTGTCCGGTATAGAACTTATTTATCTTCTGGCTGAAGAGGATATAAGTACAATACATTTTGATATACAAAAATGGGGCAGAATCACCGCCCCAAAATATTGTCGGGGTGATCTGACTCGAACAGACGACCCTCACGCCTTGCGTGATGCGCTAGCCCAACAGGATATTCTTTTCTTTAAGAAATCTGCCAGCACCTCTTTTCTTAATAAACTTTTCAAGATTTATTGCTTCAGCTCTTGTTCTAAACTCTTTAGAATACATTAGATTCCAGGGTATACCCGAAGCAAGGAAAGAAGTTTTACCACGATTGTGTTCTTCAATCCGACGAGACAAATCTTCAGTTTGTCCGGTATAGAACTTATTTATCTTCTGGCTGAAGAGGATATAAGTACAATACATTTTGATATACAAAAATGGGGCAGAATCACCGCCCCAAAATATTGTCGGGGTGATCTGACTCGAACAGACGACCCTCACGCCTTGCGTGATGCGCTAGCCCAACAGGATATTCTTTTCTTTAAGAAATCTGCCAGCACCTCTTTTCTTAATAAACTTTTCAAGATTTATTGCTTCAGCTCTTGTTCTAAACTCTTTAGAATACATTAGATTCCAGGGTATACCCGAAGCAAGGAAAGAAGTTTTACCACGATTGTGTTCTTCAATCCGACGAGACAAATCTTCAGTTTGTCCGGTATAGAACTTATTTATCTTCTGGCTGAAGAGGATATAAGTACAATACATTTTGATATACAAAAATGGGGCAGAATCACCGCCCCAAAATATTGTCGGGGTGATCTGACTCGAACAGACGACCCTCACGCCTTGCGTGATGCTCTAGCCCAACAGGATATTCTTTTCTTTAAGAAATCTGCCAGCACCTCTTTTCTTAATAAACTTTTCAAGATTTATTGCTTCAGCTCTTGTTCTAAACTCTTTAGAATACATTAGATTCCAGGGTATACCCGAAGCAAGGAAAGAAGTTTTACCACGATTGTGTTCTTCAATCCGACGAGACAAATCTTCAGTTTGTCCGGTATAGAACTTATTTATCTTCTGGCTGAAGAGGATATAAGTACAATACATTTTGATATACAAAAATGGGGCAGAATCACCGCCCCAAAATATTGTCGGGGTGATCTGACTCGAACAGACGACCCTCACGCCTTGCGTGATGCGCTAGCCCAACAGGATATTCTTTTCTTTAAGAAATCTGCCAGCACCTCTTTTCTTAATAAACTTTTCAAGATTTATTGCTTCAGCTCTTGTTCCAAACTCTTTAGAAAACATTAGATTCCAGGGTATACCCGAAGCAAGGAAAGAAGTTTTACCACGATTGTGTTCTTCAATCCGACGAGACAAATCTTCAGTTTGTCCGGTATAGAACTTATTTATCTTCTGGCTGAAGAGGATATAAGTACAATACATTTTGATATACAAAAATGGGGCAGAATCACCGCCCCAAAATATTGTCGGGGTGATCTGACTCGAACAGACGACCCTCACGCCTTGCGTGATGCTCTAGCCCAACAGGATATTCTTTTCTTTAAGAAATCTGCCAGCACCTCTTTTCTTAATAAACTTTTCAAGATTTATTGCTTCAGCTCTTGTTCTAAACTCTTTAGAATACATTAGATTCCAGGGTATACCCGAAGCAAGGAAAGAAGTTTTACCACGATTGTGTTCTTCAATCCGACGAGACAAATCTTCAGTTTGTCCGGTATAGAACTTATTTATCTTCTGGCTGAAGAGGATATAAGTACAATACATTTTGATATACAAAAATGGGGCAGAATCACCGCCCCAAAATATTGTCGGGGTGATCTGACTCGAACAGACGACCCTCACGCCTTGCGTGATGCGCTAGCCCAACAGGATATTCTTTTCTTTAAGAAATCTGCCAGCACCTCTTTTCTTAATAAACTTTTCAAGATTTATTGCTTCAGCTCTAGTTCCAAACTCTTTAGAATACATTAGATTCCAGGGTATACCCGAAGCAAGGAAAGAAGTTTTACCACGATTGTGTTCTTCAATCCGACGAGACAAATCTTCAGTTTGTCCGGTATAGAACTTATTTATCTTCTGGCTGAAGAGGATATAAGTACAATACATTTTGATATACAAAAATGGGGCAGAATCACCGCCCCAAAATATTGTCGGGGTGATCTGACTCGAACAGACGACCCTCACGCCTTGCGTGATGCTCTAGCCCAACAGGATATTCTTTTCTTTAAGAAATCTGCCAGCACCTCTTTTCTTAATAAACTTTTCAAGATTTATTGCTTCAGCTCTTGTTCCAAACTCTTTAGAATACATTAGATTCCAGGGTATACCCGAAGCAAGGAAAGAAGTTTTACCACGATTGTGTTCTTCAATCCGACGAGACAAATCTTCAGTTTGTCCGGTATAGAACTTATTTATCTTCTGGCTGAAGAGGATATAAGTACAATACATTTTGATATACAAAAATGGGGCAGAATCACCGCCCCAAAATATTGTCGGGGTGATCTGACTCGAACAGACGACCCTCACGCCTTGCGTGATGCGCTAGCCCAACAGGATATTCTTTTCTTTAAGAAATCTGCCAGCACCTCTTTTCTTAATAAACTTTTCAAGATTTATTGCTTCAGCTCTTGTTCCAAACTCTTTAGAATACATTAGATTCCAGGGTATACCCGAAGCAAGGAAAGAAGTTTTACCACGATTGTGTTCTTCAATCCGACGAGACAAATCTTCAGTTTGTCCGGTATAGAACTTATTTATCTTCTGGCTGAAGAGGATATAAGTACAATACATTTTGATATACAAAAATGGGGCAGAATCACCGCCCCAAAATATTGTCGGGGTGATCTGACTCGAACAGACGACCCTCACGCCTTGCGTGATGCTCTAGCCCAACAGGATATTCTTTTCTTTAAGAAATCTGCCAGCACCTCTTTTCTTAATAAACTTTTCAAGATTTATTGCTTCAGCTCTTGTTCTAAACTCTTTAGAATACATTAGATTCCAGGGTATACCCGAAGCAAGGAAAGAAGTTTTACCACGATTGTGTTCTTCAATCCGACGAGACAAATCTTCAGTTTGTCCGGTATAGAACTTATTTATCTTCTGGCTGAAGAGGATATAAGTACAATACATTTTGATATACAAAAATGGGGCAGAATCACCGCCCCAAAATATTGTCGGGGTGATCTGACTCGAACAGACGACCCTCACGCCTTGCGTGATGCGCTAGCCCAACAGGATATTCTTTTCTTTAAGAAATCTGCCAGCACCTCTTTTCTTAATAAACTTTTCAAGATTTATTGCTTCAGCTCTTGTTCCAAACTCTTTAGAAAACATTAGATTCCAGGGTATACCCGAAGCAAGGAAAGAAGTTTTACCACGATTGTGTTCTTCAATCCGACGAGACAAATCTTCAGTTTGTCCGGTATAGAACTTATTTATCTTCTGGCTGAAGAGGATATAAGTACAATACATTTTGATATACAAAAATGGGGCAGAATCACCGCCCCAAAATATTGTCGGGGTGATCTGACTCGAACAGACGACCCTCACGCCTTGCGTGATGCTCTAGCCCAACAGGATATTCTTTTCTTTAAGAAATCTGCCAGCACCTCTTTTCTTAATAAACTTTTCAAGATTTATTGCTTCAGCTCTTGTTCTAAACTCTTTAGAATACATTAGATTCCAGGGTATACCCGAAGCAAGGAAAGAAGTTTTACCACGATTGTGTTCTTCAATCCGACGAGACAAATCTTCAGTTTGTCCGGTATAGAACTTATTTATCTTCTGGCTGAAGAGGATATAAGTACAATACATTTTGATATACAAAAATGGGGCAGAATCACCGCCCCAAAATATTGTCGGGGTGATCTGACTCGAACAGACGACCCTCACGCCTTGCGTGATGCGCTAGCCCAACAGGATATTCTTTTCTTTAAGAAATCTGCCAGCACCTCTTTTCTTAATAAACTTTTCAAGATTTATTGCTTCAGCTCTAGTTCCAAACTCTTTAGAATACATTAGATTCCAGGGTATACCCGAAGCAAGGAAAGAAGTTTTACCACGATTGTGTTCTTCAATCCGACGAGACAAATCTTCAGTTTGTCCGGTATAGAACTTATTTATCTTCTGGCTGAAGAGGATATAAGTACAATACATTTTGATATACAAAAATGGGGCAGAATCACCGCCCCAAAATATTGTCGGGGTGATCTGACTCGAACAGACGACCCTCACGCCTTGCGTGATGCTCTAGCCCAACAGGATATTCTTTTCTTTAAGAAATCTGCCAGCACCTCTTTTCTTAATAAACTTTTCAAGATTTATTGCTTCAGCTCTTGTTCCAAACTCTTTAGAATACATTAGATTCCAGGGTATACCCGAAGCAAGGAAAGAAGTTTTACCACGATTGTGTTCTTCAATCCGACGAGACAAATCTTCAGTTTGTCCGGTATAGAACTTATTTATCTTCTGGCTGAAGAGGATATAAGTACAATACATTTTGATATACAAAAATGGGGCAGAATCACCGCCCCAAAATATTGTCGGGGTGATCTGACTCGAACAGACGACCCTCACGCCTTGCGTGATGCGCTAGCCCAACAGGATATTCTTTTCTTTAAGAAATCTGCCAGCACCTCTTTTCTTAATAAACTTTTCAAGATTTATTGCTTCAGCTCTTGTTCCAAACTCTTTAGAATACATTAGATTCCAGGGTATACCCGAAGCAAGGAAAGAAGTTTTACCACGATTGTGTTCTTCAATCCGACGAGACAAATCTTCAGTTTGTCCGGTATAGAACTTATTTATCTTCTGGCTGAAGAGGATATAAGTACAATACATTTTGATATACAAAAATGGGGCAGAATCACCGCCCCAAAATATTGTCGGGGTGATCTGACTCGAACAGACGACCCCTTGCACCCCATGCAAGTGCGCTAGCCAACTGCGCCACACCCCGATATTATATTTGACTATTCAAGTCTTCTATTCAGACGACCCTCACGCTCCAGCGTGATGCGCTAGCCAACTGCGCCACACCCCGATATTATATTTGACTATTCAAGTCTTCTATTCAGACGACCCTCACGCTCCAGCGTGATGCGCTAGCCAACTGCGCCACACCCCGATATTATATTTGACTATTCAAGTCTTCTATTCAGACGACCCTCACGCTCCAGCGTGATGCGCTAGCCAACTGCGCCACACCCCGATATTATATTTGACTATTCAAGTCTTCTATTCAGACGACCCTCACGCTCCAGCGTGATGCGCTAGCCAACTGCGCCACACCCCGAAAAATTATTTTCCTTTACAAACTTTTCTAAACCCACTCTCTTTTTTATGCTTTTCAATTTACTCTCTGTCTTAACTGCCTCAGATCTGGTTTCAAATTCTTTCCACCATTTCAAATGCCATGGAATATAAGCCTTAGTGGATAGATTTCTGCCTTCATTGTGACATTTTACTCTTTCATCAAGGTTTTCAGTCTGTCCGATATAATATCTTTTACTCTCTTCTGCTTCTAATATGTAAACATAAAACATAATCTGTTATAAAGTGCGCTAGTCCCGAAAAATCGTTCCGTTTCACGGAACAGATTTTTCGAGGATCCTCGTCACGCATGGCGTGACGGGACCAACTGCGCCACACCCCGCTTCGACCTCCGAAGCTTTAGCGAAGGAGTTTAAATTCGTATGCAAAAATAATCAACTATTCCGATTATGCAAGACGACAAAAAGATCAAAGTTGATTATATTTGCACTCGAAAAATAAAAAACAGTTATGGATATTTTTAAACCCCTTGATGTTCAGAAAGAAGCTCAGAATGTGCCGGTTACCGGAAAGACTGAAAAAGTAAGATGCCTGATAATCGGCTCCGGGCCCGCCGGATATACCGCAGCGATCTACGCATCAAGAGCCAACCTGAACCCTGTCCTCTATACAGGACTGGAGATGGGAGGCCAGCTCACCACCACAACAGATGTTGATAATTATCCTGGCTATCCCGCAGGAATCTCCGGACCGAAGATGATGGAGGATTTCAAAAAACAGGCAGAACGGTTCGGAGCAAGCATAAGATTCGGAATAGCAACTGCCGTGGATTTTTCGGGGAGTACACATAAAGTGACCCTTGATGACAATAAAGTGGTCGAAGCCGATGCAGTGATTATTGCAACTGGCGCCACAGCAAAATATCTCGGGCTCGAATCTGAAACAAAATATGCTGGTATGGGGGTATCGGCATGCGCAACCTGCGATGGATTTTTTTACAGGGGCAAGGATGTCGCTGTCGTCGGGGGAGGAGATACCGCCGCCGAAGAAGCAACCTACCTCGCAGGATTATGCCGAAAAGTATATCTGATCGTCAGAAGGCATGAGCTCAGAGCTTCAAAGGTGATGCAGAATAAGGTATTCAATGCGGGTAATATTGAAATATTATGGGAACACCAGACTGTTAATCTCTTCGGAGAAAAAGGTGTGGAAGGAGCAACTCTTATCAGGAAAAAGGGAACTCCTGAGGAAGAGACAGTCAAGATAAAAATTGACGGGTTTTTCCTGGCAATAGGACATACTCCAAATTCATCGGTGTTCAGTAAGTTTCTGGAAACAGATAAGGTAGGCTATATAAAAACTGTTCCAGGCACCTCAAAGACAAATATTGCAGGGGTCTTTGCAGCAGGCGATGTACAGGATCCTCATTACCGTCAGGCTGTTACAGCTGCCGGCTCGGGTTGTATGGCCGCCATAGATGCTGAGAGATACCTTTCAGAACATAAATAGCATATTCAATTGCTTGCCTGAGGCTCTCTGGCTTGCCTGGGTGAGCCTGTTATCCGAAGCGGGACAGGGAATACAATAGTTCTTAAACTTTTTCGTATGAAAACCTTCAAAAAATCATTCAGGATAAATGCAGAACCCTCTGATGTCTATTCCGCTCTCACAAATCCTTTTACGATAGAGCTATGGTCGGGTTACCCGGCTCAGATGAACACTGAACCAGGAAGTGAGTTTTCACTGTGGGAGGGCGATATAACGGGAAAGAACCTGGAATTTATTCAGGACAAAAAGATTGTTCAGGAATGGTATTTTGGAGATCAGGCTGAAAAGTCAATAGTTACGATAACAATATTGCCTGACAGGGAGAATTCACTTGTGACGGTTGAGCATTCAAATATTCCTGACGAGGAATTCAGCGATATAGCAGAAGGATGGAGGGAGCATTATTTTGATGCAATCTCGAATTTTTTCAACCCTAATTTTTAATCAGACCGGTTGAAATTGCAGCCGGGAATTTATGGCCAAAAAGCGAAAAAATATCTTCAGAACACGCAAGTATAAGATTCCCAATTCCTTTGAATGATAAGGTACCGGCATTTATCTGAACCTTATGATTCCATTCCGGCACCCATGATAAAATATGATTATTTATAAATCGTCTGGTCTCCAGGCGCATTTCCCCCTTGCATGCCTCATCATCAAGATTAAGATATTTATCAATCAGCACTGTAAGAAAGAGGAGCTCGATGCCCAGATGATCATCCTCAATTTTACCCTTGAATTTTGACTGCCATCCATATGATTTATAGAATTCTCTTACTCCTTCTGATCCGTAACCGGACGTGTCATATATTGACTTAATGTAGAGAGATTCAAAAGCAGGGGCAACGGAATTGTTTTCCGAACCAAACAGTCTCAGGAAATCTTCATGCATCAGCTTTCCGAATGTTGCCCTGTCAATTACCTGTTCCCTCAGCTGAGAAGCTGCTTTTACGAAATTCGGATTGGTGCTTGAAACAGGCAGATTTTTCAATATCCCTCTTTCCCAGAAATCTACAATACATTCTTCTGAAGGTTCATGCATAATCATGCTTCCGGCAAAATAGAAAAGCATGTTATATCCTTTTAAAATATTATGATTTTGGCTCTCAGTCCCCATTACCCTGAATTCATAGTTGAAAACATTCTGAAATCATAAAATTGGTATCGCTTGCTCCTGATTGTGATTTTCACACTATAAACGAAATTGCTCCTTTTTTGTTCAATGAGTATCAATATTTTGATCAAATAAATGCTTCCTCATGGATTTTTACACTTTGAAGCCAAAAATAATACTCTCAGATGTTTATATTTGCTTCAGTCGTTAACCTATTAACCGTTACAACCCGGAATGTTGAATTCCGGCAGGCTCATTGCCAGGGTGAATCTGAAAGAGCAGATTTTAGGCAAAATTGAAGTTAACAAGTTTATCAGAGTAAATATTGTTATCCACCTTCGCTTTAATTTCCTTGAATGCTTTCAATGTGTACTCCACATCCTCCTCAGTATGGGCTGCAGTTGGAATAAGCCGCAGCATCACAACGTCCCTAGGCACAACCGGGTACACGACAACTGAGCAGAAGATAGCATAGTTTTCACGCAGATCATATATCATCTGTGTAGCCTGCGGAACACCACTCTTCATGAATACCGGAGTAACAGGCGATTCAGTATTTCCAAGATTCAGCCCGGCAGCTCTCAGCCCTTTCTGCAGGGAATGAACAACAGTCCAGAGTTTCTCCTTCTGTTCAGGATGAGCCTGAATAAATTCCAGGCGTTTAATCGCGCCAATTGTCATAGCCATCGGAAGAGATTTGGCATATATCTGTGAGCGTAGGTTATACCTGAGATAGTTTATCACATCCCTGGTACTGGCAACAAAGGCGCCAATACCTGCCATCGACTTAGCGAATGTTGCAAAGTAAACATCAATCCCGTCCTGAACGCCAAAGTGTTCGCCGGTGCCGCTTCCCGTAGCACCCATTGTGCCAAAGCCGTGAGCATCATCGACAAGGAACCGGAATTGGTATTTCTTTTTCAGGGCGACGATCTTATCAAGTTTCCCGAGGTCGCCGGCCATACCGAAAACTCCTTCTGTGATCACGAGTATGCCGCCACCGGTCTCTTCGGTAATTTTCTGAGCTCTCTGCAACTGTTTCTCGCAACTATCTATGTCATTATGCGGAAATACAAATCTCTTTCCGATATGTAGCCGCAGTCCATCCATTATACAGGCATGGGCCTCCGAATCATAGACTATCACATCATGCCTGTCGACCAGGGAATCAATAATGGAAACCATTCCCTGGTAACCGAAATTCAGCAGATAGGCATCTTCCTTGCCGACAAAACGGGCGGCCATTTCTTCAAACTTCTCATGAGTTGAGGTATGTCCCGACATCATTCTGGCTCCCATTGGAGCGGCGAGGCCAAATTTTTCAGCAGCTTCGGCATCAGCTTTTCTGATCTCAGGATGATTTGCCAGACCCAGGTAATTGTTCAGACTCCAGTTCAAAACCTCTTTTCCCCTGAATCTCATATGCGGGGCTATATCTCCTTCCAGTTTCGGATATGCAAAATATCCATGGCCAAAATCCTGGTATTGTCCTAAAGCACCTCTGTTATTCCTGATCTTTTCAAATATATCCATGATAAATACCCTTTATAAAAATTTTCCCAAAATTAAAAATAAACCGGGTTACACTAATACCTATTTATACCTAATTTCTCACAGGTGCTCCGGAAAGCATAATAATTGCATTATTATTACGTTTTTATGCCTGATATGATTTTTTTTCCCTAATTTTGCGCAACAATTTTTTCTATGAAATTCAGATTACATTTACTCATACTTAGTCTCTTAATACTAAGCTCATGCGGTGAGTATCAGAAACTCCTGAAGAGCACAGATTATGATCTCAAGAAGACCAAGGCAAAAGAGTATTATGATAAGGGTGAGTATGTTAAGACTACCGAGCTGCTGACACAGATACTTCCGCGCTTCAGGGCTACTGATGAAGCAGAAGATCTTAATTGGATGAATGCGCAAGCCTATTTTGGGATGAAGGATTATGTTATGGCAGGCAGCTATTTTAAGATGTTCATTGATCAGTTTCCCTTCGGAAAACATGCTGAAGAGGCAAATTACATGGCTGCTCTCTGCGATTTTAATCTTTCTCCGCGTCCCGAGCTTGACCAGGAAAATACAAAAAATGCCATTGAGCAATTTAAGATCTTTATAAACAAGTATCCAAACTCCTCAAAAGTGGAGGCAAGCAATAAAATGATAAAGGAGTTGCAGGATAAGCTGGTTGAAAAATCCTATCTGAATGCAAAGCTTTATTATGACATGAAACAATATAAAGCAGCGGTTGTTGCACTGACGAACAGCCTTAAGGAAAATGCCGAATCAATTTACAGGGAACAGATGATGTATCTTAAACTGAATTCTCTGTTCCTTTATGCTGAAAACAGTCTGGCTTCCAAGCAGAAAGAAAGGTACCAGGCAGCTCTCGATGACTATTATTCCTTCATGGAAGAATTTCCAAAGAGCACATATGAAAAAGATGTGAACAGCATCTACGAGAAAACAACTAAATTTTTAAAAACAGGAATACCTGATACAGGGGTAAAATAATAAATATATGGATTACAGAAAATCACTTGCACCAGTAACAACTGTGACACGCAACCTGGACCTGATGACTCAGGGCACAGGAAATATCTACGAAACAGTAATTGTAGTCTCAAGAAGAGCAAACCAGATTTCAGTCGAGATGAAACAGGAGCTGAACAAGAAGCTTGAAGAGTTTGCTTCTTACAGCGATAATCTTGAAGAAGTATTTGAAAACCGTGAACAGATTGAGATCTCAAAATTCTATGAAAGGCTTCCAAAGCCAACACTGATAGCATTACAGGAACTCGAAGAAAACAAGATATTCTACAGGAACCCTGAAAATCCTGCTAAACAGAAGTAAATTTTAGCATCCGAATGCTGAAAGGCAAAAACATACTTGTGGGTGTAACCGGAGGTATTGCGGCATATAAAACTGCAACTATCATCCGGTTGCTTGTTAAAGACGGTGCAGAGGTCAGAGTCATTATGACTGATCATTCAAGAGAATTTATAACACCTCTTACACTCTCAACACTATCAAAAAACCCGGTCTACACAGAATTTTTTGATCCCGGAAACGGCGACTGGAACAGTCATGTGGATCTTGGCCTGTGGGCCGATCTGTTCCTGATTGCCCCGGCAACTGCAAATACCCTGGCAAAAATGGCAAACGGAATAGCCGATAATCTTCTGCTTACGACCTATCTGTCTGCCCGCTGCCCCGTTTTTGTGGCTCCGTCAATGGACATGGATATGCTGAACCATCCGGCAACAATTATAAATATTGAGACCCTGAAGGCATTTGGAAATTCCATCCTGGAACCGGCCACGGGAGAGCTGGCAAGCGGTCTTTCAGGTAAAGGAAGGATGGCAGAGCCTGAGGAAATATTAAAAGAGATCAAGGATTTCTTCACGAAAAAAAAAACTATCACCCTCTGAATGGTAAGCGTCTCCTGGTCAATGCCGGACCAACACGCGAACCACTTGACCCTGTTCGTTTTATCAGTAATTATTCGTCAGGTAAAATGGGCATAGCAATTGCTGATGCAGCCATAGAGTATGGAGCAGCTGTTGATCTTGTCCTGGGACCGGTAAATATTAAGCCGAAGAATGATTCTGTAAATATCATTAATATAATTACGGCAGATTCTATGGCAGATGAGTGCATTGCGCGCTTTCCTTCATGCGATATAGCTATTCTCTCAGCAGCAGTGGCAGATTTCACACCTGCGGAGACTTCCGGTAAAAAGATCAAAAAGGATGAGACCGTATTCCTGCTTAAGCTCAAGCCTACCAGGGATATTGCGGAAATACTGGGTTCACTTAAAACCAAATCACAGCTGGTAGCCGGATTTGCACTCGAAACGGATAATGAAATGGATAATGCAAGGTTTAAGCTGATCAGGAAAAATCTCGACCTGATTGTTTTAAATTCACTCAGGGAAGAAGGCGCTGGTTTTGGATATGATACAAACAGGATCACTTTAATTGACCGGAACAATAATATTGATAAATTTGAGTTGAAATCTAAAGAAGAAGCTGCAAAAGATATTCTTGACAAAATTGTTTCAATGATAAAGTAATCTATATTTGAGAATGGCAGGCCGTATAAAATACTATTTCATTCTTATCCTCATTATTCTGCCTGGCATTATAAGGGCCCAGGAGCTGAATTGCAACATACAGATATCTGCGCAGCGCATACAGGGCTCAAACCGGCAGATATTTGAGAGCATGCAGAAGGACCTGTACGAGTTTATGAATAATACGGTCTGGACAAACCATGTTTTCAGCTATGCGGAAAGGATCGATTGCAATATCCTGATCAATCTGTCTGATCAGCTCTCAGCTGATGAGTTCAAGGGAACAATACAGATCCAGCTCAGCAGGCCGGTCTTTAATACAACCTACAATTCCACAATGCTTAACTTCATCGATAATAATTTCCAGTTCAAATATGTGGAATTTCAACCTCTTGAGTTTGATCCTACAACATACCGTTCAAGCCTGGTGTCGGTTTTAGCATATTATACTTATATGATACTTGGATTTGATTATGACTCTTTTTCACCCCTGGGAGGCACTGAATTTTATCAGATGGCGGAGAAAATTGTCACAACTGCCCAAAATGCTCCTGAACCGGGCTGGAAGCCTTATGATGGTTCACGTAACCGTAACAGGTACTGGCTTGTGAAAAATGTACTGGATAAGGAATATGAAGGGGTGAGACAGTTTCTTTATGACTACAATATTAATGGTCTTGACAAGATGGAGTCAAACATCAATGATGCCAGAACCAGTATGGTTGAGAGCCTGAAGCTAATACAGGATGTATATCGCAAAAAACCCGATCCGTTTATGTATCTTGTGCAGGTGATAATGGACGCAAAGTCTGACGAACTTATTAATATCTTTTCAGGGGCATTTCCTGAAGAAAAAAGCCGCGTAATACAGATCCTTACTGAAATTGACCCTGCAAATAAGGCGAAATATGAAAAGATCACATCAGCCGACACACCCTAAGAACCTGATATGCTCATAAAACTTTCCGTTCGGAATTACGCTCTTATAAAGGAACTGGACTTAGAACTGGAGACCGGACTGACTATCATCACAGGAGAAACCGGAGCCGGCAAATCGATCCTCCTGGGCGCTCTATCCCTTATTCTTGGTGCAAGAGCTGATTCTGCAGTTCTTCTTGATAAAAGCGAGAAATGCATAGTGGAAGGCACATTCAGGATTGAAGAATACGAACTTGAAGAGTTCTTTTCTTCAAACGATCTGGATTATGAACCGGTTGCTACTATGCGACGAGAGATAAACCCCGCAGGAAAATCGAGAGCATTCATTAATGATACACCTGTAACTGTCAATGTGCTTAAAGAACTGGGAGACAAGCTCATAGACATTCATTCGCAGCATCAGACTCTCATGCTTAGCGAAAATTCCTTCCAGTTAACCTTAATTGATTCTGTTTCGGGGATTTCCAGACTGAAAAATGAATACAGGGAGACCTATCTGAGGTACAGAAAACTTAAAAAAGAGTTTGTTTTAATGAAGGACCAGGCTGACAGGAACAGGGCAGACCTGGAATATTATCAGTTTCAGTATAACCAGCTGGATGAAGCCAAACTGATTGAAGGAGAGCAGGATGAGCTTGAGGCTGAACAGGAATTGCTGGGTCACACGGAAGAGATCAAACTGGCGCTTTCCACATCATCAAATCTTTTCTTTGCTGAAGGGATGTCAATACTCTCGATGTTAAGGGATGTAAAAGGCAATTTTGCAAGGATTAAAACATTTCTTCCGGAGAGTGAAAGTCTTCTGTCGAGAGTTGATTCAACCCTTATTGAACTCGACGATCTTGCTGCTGAGATAGAGAAGCTTTCGGTTTCGATTGAGGCTGATCCGCAGAGGCTTGCCCTCGTGAGCAACCGGCTCGACAACATTTATTCACTGATACAGAAACATAAAGTGAATAATCTGAGCGGACTGCTTGCTAAGAAAAATGAGATAAAAGATCTTATCAGCTCTATTGTTTCAGGCGATGAACGTCTGAACGAACTTGAAAAGCAGCTGAATAACGATATTACCCTGTTGACAGATTTTGCAACCAGGATCTCAGAAAAGAGAAAGAGTATCTTACCGGATATTGAAACACGGATAACCGGCCTGCTCAAGCAGCTCGGTATGCCAAACGCAAAATTCAAAATCGCAATGAGCAAGGTGGAGGAGTTCACTCCGACAGGCATTGATCACGCTGATTTTCTGTTCTCTGCCAATAAGCAGATAGAACCTGAAAATCTTGCAAAAATCGCTTCCGGAGGGGAATTATCGAGAGTCATGCTCAGTCTTAAATCCCTCCTTACTAAAAACAATAATCTTCCTACGATCATTTTCGATGAAATAGATTCAGGTGTCTCAGGTGAAGTTGCCGACAAAGTAGGACAGATACTGTCTGCAATGGGGAAATATATGCAGGTTATCAATATTACTCATCTTCCGCAGGTGGCATCCCGTGGAACCCGTCACTATCATGTTTATAAGGATGACACAGATAATTCAACATTTACCCGTGTTAAATTGTTATCACCCGAAGAACGGATACTTGAAGTAGCCAGGTTGTTAAGCGGCAGTGAAGTTACTGAAACAGCTATGAAAAATGCCCGGGAGCTTCTGAAAGCGGGGATCAACTAAGAACAAATCAATTATCGCAGTGGAATGTGTTTCCCGCAGATTGCGCTTTTTGTGCATAGCAGGTCGGGTAGTCTGTGTCGTGAAAATATGCGGAAATTTGCCAGCTCAGAGGGGGAAATGACTTAGAATTTGATTTACAATATTTTAGTAATTTTACATTGGAAAAATTCTGACTAACATTTATAATTTATTAAGATGAGCGAAGGATTATTAAAAGGGAAAAAAGGCATCATTTTTGGAGCATTGAATGAGAAGTCGATTGCATGGCAGGTTGCCTTGAAAGCATGGGAGCAGGGAGCGGAATTGATTCTTACAAATTCACCTGTGGCTATGCGGCTGGGAAATATACATGATCTTGCTAAAATTACCGGAAGCCAGGTGATTCCGGCTGATGCTACAAAAATGGATGAAATCGAAAATCTGCTTTCCGAAAGCATGAAAATATTCGGAGGTCAGTTCGATTTTATACTTCATTCGATCGGGATGTCGCCAAACGTCCGCAAAGACATTCCGTATGAGCATACCAGTTATGAAAATATGCTGAAAACCTTCGATATCTCGGCTCTCAGCTTTCACCGTGTTCTACAGACTGCGTATAAGCTTGATGCATTAAAGGAGTGGGGTTCTGTGGTTGCACTTTCCTATGTTGCAGCTCAGCGCACACTGTCGGGATATAATGATATGGGCGATGCCAAGGCTCTTCTCGAGTCAATAGCCCGCAGTTTCGGATATATATATGGCCGTGACAAAAAGGTAAGGGTAAACACTGTTTCCCAGTCACCGACAGCCACTACCGCGGGAAGCGGTATTCATGGCTTCGATTCCCTGATCGATTTCTCGGAAAGGATGTCTCCTCTGGGAAATGCCACAGCAGAGGAATGCGCAGATTATTGCGTAGCCCTTTTCTCTGATCTGACACGAAAAGTAACGATGCAAAACCTCTTCCATGACGGAGGATTTTCCAGTATGGGTATGAGCCTTAAAGCAATCGAACAATACCAGAAGAGTTTTGATGAATGCGATTGTGACAGAAAAGAAGCTATGTAACTAAGTATAAACACCTATTTTTCAGGCGACCTGCTATTCAGTAGGTCGCTTTTTTTATATTTGAAATACCTAACACCTAACCTTATGATAAGAATCGCATTACTGGTTGCTTTATATTTTGGGTTCCCTCTGTTTATAATTTTTTTATGCAAGAAATGGCCGGTGCTTAAAAAAGTGGGCTCGATAGTTCTTGCTTATGCTTTTGGACTTATTTTAGGAAGTACAGGCATTCTTCCACGGGGAAGTGATGCATACCGTCTCGCCTTGCAGGGCAGATCTGTCATACCTGCCACAGAGATGGAGTCTCTGATCAGCACAGGGACAATACGCCAGGGAGATGATTATGTTAATTCAATCGCCTCAGTCCAGGACATGCTGGTTTCCATAATAGTGCCGCTGGCGTTTCCGTTGCTTTTGTTTTCACTTAATATTAAGAGGTGGCTCCATTTTGCAAAAGATGGATTTATCTCAATGATACTTGCTTTGATTTCTGTGATAGTTATTGTTTCATCAGGATACTTTTTATTCAGGCATGTTGTGCCGGATTCCTGGAAAGTGGCGGGCATGCTCGTAGGCGTTTATACCGGCGGTACCCCGAACCTTGTTTCCCTTAAGCTGGCTCTCGGGGTTGATCCTAATCTGTTTGTAATGACAAGCACTTACGACATGATAGTCGGGGCAATAACCCTCATAATATTTATCACAATAGGGCCTAAAATATTCCGGGCAATACTGCCTCCTTTCAAAGCCAACGGTGTCAGCGATGTTTCCGATAAGATGATTGAAGAGGCAGGAAGTTTTGAAGACTTTACGGGTATGTTCAGAAAAGACAGGTTGCTCCCTCTTCTGAGCGCCCTTGGAATAGCAGCGCTAATCTTTATTATCTCATTCGGGATCAGCCTGATCCTCCCGAAAATCTCACAAATGGTGGTTGTAATACTATCGATCACTACCCTCGGGATACTGGCCTCATTGATAGGAAAAATAAACAGGATCGAAAAAACTTTTCAGCTTGGAATGTATTTCATTCTGGTATTCTCTTTTACTGTGGCCTCGATGGCTGATCTAGGAGTAGTTTTCAGTATCGGATTTCTTGGTCTGTTTGCGTATATTACATACGCTTATTTCGGAACACTGTTACTGCATCTTCTGCTCTCAAGGATATTTAAGGTAAATGCGGATGATTTCTTAATCACCACTACTGCTTTTGTATTCTCTCCCCCATTCGTGCCGGTAGTTGCAGGGGCACTTAAAAACAAGGATGTTATCATTACCGGATTAACGGTTGGGATTATAGGTTATGTGATAGGTAATTACATCGGTGTTGCATTAGGATTTTTTCTGAAGGGATTCTGAAACGCTCACTGTAGATCCTGAAAACTTATTAAAATAACGTTCACCACGGATCAAACGGAGAACACGGAAAGGAAACAGATTAATTCCATGGCGACAGTGAAAAGCAGAAAAAAAGCTGAACCCTTTCGGATTCAGCTTCAAATATATAAAGGATCAGGTTTGACTAAAACAGGTAATTTAAGCCGATTGAGAACCCAATATTGCCATCCTGTTTATTCAGGGCTTTCCCGCAATCGATGGCCACAACAAAATTCTCCTTGTATACTACCATCACACTCATGCCTGCACTCTGATGAAATTTTTCAGTGCCCGGTTTAAAGTAATCAGAATAATTTTCACCCGGATATGTTGCATTGAAAGTACTCTGAAGATTCGAAGGCAGTTTAATATCTTTTGTTACACGGCCGAAATCATAAAACCCGTTGAGACCCAGGTAACATTCCTGTTTAAATAACATAAAGTGCAGCGGTTTCCACCGGAGTTCGGCATTTCCCATAAAGAAAGCATCCCCAACAACTCTGTCAAGCAAGATGCCTCTTAAAGTTTTGGATCCTCCCAAGCCTTCTGAGGTTGCTCCTGTAAGCCTTGATGTGATAACCTCTGATTCAAAGAAGAATGGAGCATGGCCTGAAATTGTGGCCTGATATCCCAGTCGGTAAACAAATGACAAATTCTTTTCTATTAATGTAAAGTATTGACGATGAATAATATATAATTTAGAGAATCCCCAGTTGTTTCCCATAAATTTTGGAGCAACTGCAATACCTATCTCAGTCCAGAGACCCTTCATCGGGTTAGGCCTGTTATCCCTGCTGTCCCAGGTAAGACCTACTTTCAAAGTGTTTACCCAGCCGCCCTTAGCCTCATCAGCCGGAATTATTCCAAGGGTCTGATATCTTTCGAAAAGACCGGGAACCGAATCAACGGATGGAAGCAGGTCTTTTTTTCCCTTATTCAGTTTATTGATATTGACTGAATTTGTCGAAAAATCCTGGAAGGATATACCAGCACTCCATTTTAAATGATCACCTGAGAGTTTTCCCTGGAAATCATTCTTAAATCTGAACTGATTCTTCTGATAACGATAGAACATCCTGCTTTTGTATGAGCTTAAATCCTCATCCATCCAGCTTTTATTATAAACCGATTCATAGCCATTGAATCCGTAGAAGGTAGCAGCCTGATTAGGAAGATAACTAAGGTCGCTGATCCATTGAACTCCGGGGATTATGTGACGCGATTCAAACATAAACCTGTAAATACCGCTGCCTTTGGTATATCGTGATATTTCGGTGTAAGTGTGATCAATATAATCAGGATACTTATCGCCATAGTTAAAAAACTCTGCCAGAGCTCCATATTCAAATCCAAGGTCAGAGTCATAAGTAATTGCAGGCAGAGCACCTCCGAAATTCCAACCGGTTTTTACTTTTTTCTCCTGTGCTGATACAGAGAGCACCAGCATTGCCAGAAGAAAAACAAAGAAGGTTTTTTTCATAGGTTATAGGTTTGGTTCAATGCATTAAAGATAAAGAAAAATGGAAATAACGGTCACTTTTTTTAATAATTGCTACCTTAGGACCCTATTTATACGACTAAATGCTTACTGGCTTACTTATTAAAAATATAAAATGCCTTCTTCAGACTGAAGATTTGCCAGTATTAAAAAAATGCGGTGAAGAAATGTCTGAAATTGCCTCATTAAATGATGCATACCTGTTTATAGAAAATGGCCTGATTGCCGGGTTTGGTAAGATGGCAGAGCTTTCTAAAAATAAGAAGGCAGTTGAAAATCCCGAAATAAGGACTATCGATGCTGCCGGGAGATTTGTTTTTCCTTCATTTTGCGATTCACATACCCACCTTGTATATGCCGGAAGCAGGGAAATTGAATACTCTGACAGGATCCGCGGCATGTCGTATGCTGAGATTGCCAGAAGGGGAGGAGGCATTTTGAACTCAGCAAAGCTGCTTCATGAGACATCTGAGGATGAGTTGTTCAGGCAGTCAATGCTGAGGATAAACGAAATCATTTCTTTTGGCACTGGTGCAGTGGAAATTAAGAGTGGTTATGGACTGAACCTTGAGGATGAGCTTAAGATGCTCAGGGTAATAAAAAGAATTAAGGATTCGTGCCTGCTGGAGGTAAAAGCTACCTTTCTCGGCGCTCATGCTATTCCTGAAGAATACAAAAGCAACAGGGACAAATACATTGACCTAATTATCAATGAGATGATTCCTGTTGTAGCATCTGCGGAACTTGCCGATTATATAGATGTCTTCTGCGATACCGGGTTCTTTACTGTCAATGATACCGAAAGGATTTTAATGGCAGGCATAAAATACGGACTACCTGCAAAGCTCCATGCCAATGAGCTCGGTTATTCAGGGGGGATCCAGACAGGAGTAAAATACAATGCTCTCTCGGTCGATCATCTCGAATTCACAGGAGATGATGAAATAAATTCACTCCTGGGAGCTGACACTATGCCTACTCTGCTTCCGGGCTCGGCATTTTTCCTTGGTATGGCTGACCCTCCGGTGAGAAAAATGATTGACGCCGGCTTACCCGTTGCATTGGCATCGGATTATAATCCTGGTTCATCGCCATCAGGCAATATGAAGTTTATAATGTCACTGGGCTGTATAAAGCTGAGGATGCTGCCCGAAGAGGTGATAAACGCTGTCACGATAAATTCAGCATGTGCTATGGGGATCTCCGAAACACATGGTTCAATTGCGCCTGGGAAAGTAGCCAATGTATTTATAACTAAGGAGATACCATCATACGAATATATGCCTTATGCATTTGGAAGCAACCTTATAGAAACCGTAATACTTAGAGGGGAGATTTGCCCCCAATCCCGCCCAGACGGGACTGATTCCTGATTAAAGAGTATTTTATTATGTTACGAAATTAACCCCCTTTTAGGGGGGCAAGGGGGCAAAAAAAAAGAAAATTAATTAACGTAAGGAAGTTATAAGGCCTGTATAAAAAGAATTATTTTTATTATTTATGGAAAAGAAGATAATCGAATGTGTCCCTAATTTCAGCGAAGGGCGGGATATGTCAATAATCAGGCAGATAACTGATGTCATTGAAGAGGTAGAAGGTGTAAAATTACTTGATGTTGACCCGGGAAAGGATACTAACAGGACAGTTGTTACATTCGTCGGGGACCCGGAAGCGGTTTCGGAAGCTGCTTTCCATGCTGTAAGGAAGGCAGCGGAACTGATTGATATGTCGAAGCATCATGGTGCACATCCCCGGATGGGAGCAACAGATGTTTGTCCGTTCATCCCTGTTTCAGGAGTTACAATGGAAGATACTGTTGCAATAGCCCATAAAACGGCTCAAAGAATAGGAACTGAGTTGGGCATACCGGTTTACTGTTATGAATATGCTGCCATGAAGCCCGCGAGAAAAAATCTTGCCGCTTGCAGGTCAGGTGAGTATGAAAGACTGAAAAAAAAGATGGAGGATCAGGAATGGAAACCTGATTTTGGCCCTGCGCAATTTAATGAACGATCTGGTGCAACCGCTGTCGGGGCCCGCGATTTTCTCGTTGCATTTAATGTGAATCTTAACACTACCTCAACACGTCGTGCAAATGCAATAGCTTTTGATGTAAGAGAGAAGGGCAGACCCGCTCGTGAAGGAGGAAAGATAACAGGTAAGATACTAAAGGATGAAAAAGGAGAAAAAGTGATGATCCCCGGATCACTGAAATCGGTTAAGGCAATCGGCTGGTATATAGAAGAATATGGAATTGCACAAATATCAATGAATCTGACTGATATCTCGGTGACACCCGTTCATATAGCATTCGACGAAGTATGCCGCAAGGCCGATGCCAGGGGCATAAGAGTCACCGGATCTGAACTTGTGGGGTTGATTCCTTTGAAATCGCTGCTCGATGCTGGACGATTTTACCTGGCTAAACAGGAGAGATCAATGGGTGTTTCCGATGAAGAGCTGATTAAAATAGCTGTTCGATCAATGGGTCTGAGTGACATCCATGAATTTAAACCGGAAGAAAAAGTAATTGAATATGTCATGGCCGATAAAAACGAAAAGAAACTTATTGAACTGAATCTGAAAGATTTTATGAATAAGACAGCTTCAGATTCCCCTGCTCCGGGTGGCGGGTCCGTTTCTGCATATATTGGAGCCCTGGGAGTTGCCCTGGGCACTATGGTAGCCAACCTGTCGAGCCACAAACGCGGTTGGGATGAAAGGTGGAAGGAATTTTCAGACTGGGCCGAAAGAGGGAAAGCAGTTCAGAATACTCTTTTGCAACTGGTTGATGAGGATACCAGGGCATTCAACGGAATAATGGCAGCATTTTCTCTTCCTAAAAAAAGCCCGACAGATAAAGAAACCAGGGACAATGCTATCAGAGAAGCAACAAAAACTGCAATACTTGTTCCATTTAAGGTAATGGAAACTGCCTTCTCAGGGTTCGCATTAATAAATGAAATGATGCAGAATGGTAATCCCAACTCAATTAGTGATGCCGGTGTAGGAGCCCTCGCAATCCGTTCTTGCATAAGAGGTGCCTTCCTGAATGTTAAAATAAACGCTGCCGGACTCACAGATAAAGAGTTTGTAAAAGATATTCTTGCAAAAGGGGAGGAGATAGAGTCGCAGGCGATTGCTGCTGAGACTTCGATTCTCGATAAAATCAATTCAAAAATATTAAACTAGTAGGGGCTGTTGAAAAAGTCGAAATCCATAAACCGCATCCTTCGGCAAACTCAGGATGAGGTCGCAATCCCGAGTACTCGAGATAAGCAAAAAACGCAAATAGTTGATCTATAATGTATTGACTTTGCGTCCCGATTGCTATCGGGATCTGCGCCTACTTAGCGTGCTTTGCGGTTAAAAAGGACTATATCAACAGCTCCTACATTATATATTTAGGCATCCCTATATTATACAAATTGGGCGTCTCTACAATATTCTCCTTATCATCCTCAATTTATGCGAATAAGTCCCGATTTCTGTTTTGAAGATTCCCTGGTGATCTATTGCATCGATGCGAACTCTCCCGGAGGCGTGTATGACAAGTCCTTTGGACAGGATCATTCCTACATGTGTTATCCTGCCCAGCTCATTATCAAAAAATACAAGGTCTCCTGGCTCAGCCTCATCAATAAAATCTATATTCTTGCCGGTTTCTGCCTGTTTCCAGCTATCACGCGGAATGGCAATTCCCTTGATTTTATAAAGTAACTGAGTCAATCCTGAACAATCGATTCCTGATGGAAGCCTTCCTCCCCAGATATAAGGACTATTCACAAATTGAAGCGCCGAATCGGAAATGGAATTCTTCGCTGATACATATGCATTGCTGAATTCGCTTCCGGCAGTATATTTATTTTTCCCCAGATAAAAGACCTTGTTCTCAAAATCAGGATTAAAGATTTCGCATCCTGCTTCAAGGACCATCTTCGTCTTATCGTTTTTAAAACATAGCAGTGATCTGTTAAGAACCTGACCGGCGGAATTATCATCTGCAGGAGAATGTTGAAGGTGGGCAATATCTATCCATCCCTGGTAATTGTCGAAAAGGGTTTCTATCTTCATCCAGGTTCCCGCCTTATCAATGACTGTATATTTCTCACCAAAAAGTACCTGGCTCAGCATCTCAGCTTTGTGCGAGGGGCCAGATCTGAGGGGTACGAAGACATTCTCACAAATAAAATTCTCCATGATAATTTATTTTCTGACAAAAGTAATAAATATACCTGTACCTCTTCTTAACGCCGTATGTCTTCCAGTGGCAACTGTTCAAGATTAAAAAGAACGTATCGTTGTCGCAGACGGGTAATCAATCCGGGTTGTGAATTAATCAAAGTATTTATTTATTAAAATTAATCTATTTTTGCTCATTAAAAAGATCTGTTCAATGCCTGAATTTCAGAATTTTTGGAAGCCTACCAGGAAACATATTCTGAACCTGATATATTTTATATCAAGTTTAGTAGTCATTGTTTATATCTGGCCTCCGGAGCCGGGCGTAAGCTGGATAAGGATTTCAGGGATAATTATTCTGGTTTCGTCATGTTATCTGGTGCTTTGGCTCTTTCTCGCTCATTTCCGTCCCGAAGTTTTTGAGGTCACAAGGAAAACTCTGTTCATAATTCTCATGATCCTGTCATTTGTTGTTTTAACCAGGTATGCTCTTGCTTTCACTCATGAGAATGTATTGTTTATTATACCGGTGGTTATAATCCCTGTTGTTATCCGAACATTTTACGATGCCAGGCTTGCATTGTTCATCCTGCTTATAACCATTATGCTCTGCGCCTTTATGGTTCCCGATCCACTTTTGTACATATTTATGAGCTTCATATCAGGGATGGCAGCAATCTACACTCTCACAAATATATACAGGAG
The DNA here is from genome assembly GCA_963715785.1 of uncultured Bacteroidales bacterium. Taxonomy (GTDB): domain Bacteria; phylum Bacteroidota; class Bacteroidia; order Bacteroidales; family VadinHA17; genus LD21. The sequence continues at coordinate 4,749,925 of OY970276.1, read as the reverse complement.
GGCAAGATTTTTTTTAACGGCATTGACCGTGATAATAAGCTATTCGGCTGTTTATCTGGGCTTCAGGTTGATGCACGATGGCAGTTTTGAGAATATAAGGCTCTCAGCTTTTTACCTGTTCGTAGTTAACGGGATGCTCACTCTTGTGAGTTATCCAATAATAGCTTTATTTGAAAAAAGATTCCTGTTCCTTTCCGATTCAACGTTGCTAGAGCTTGCCGATACAAACCAGCCATTGCTTAGAAAGCTTGCTGATGAGGCTCCGGGATCATTCCAGCATTCTTTACAGGTAGCGAATCTTGCTGAAGAAGCTGCAAGAACAACGGGCGCTAATCTTCTGCTTGTGAGGACAGGTGCCCTTTATCATGATATAGGCAAAATTGCCAATCCCTCTTACTATGTAGAAAATCAGACTGATGGTATAAGCCCTCACGAAAAGCTCGATCCTTACGAAAGCGCAAAAGTGATCATAAATCATGTGCGGAACGGCGTCATACTGGCAAAAAATTTTAAAGTTCCGATTCAGATCATTGATTTTATAAGGACGCACCACGGCACTACTGTGGCCTACTATTTTTTCAAGAAATATACCGACCTGAATCCCTGGGATACAAGTAAGGAGCAGGATTTTACATATCCGGGTCCAAAGCCTTTTTCAAAAGAGACTGCTCTGATAATGATGGCAGATGCGGTGGAAGCTTCATCACGGACTCTTTTGAAATACACTGAAGAATCCATTAGTGAACTTGTTGAAAGGATTATATATCTTCAGGAACAGAACGGCCAATTTTCAGATGTACCCTTTACTTTCAGGGATATATCAGATATCAAGGGCGCGTTCAAAAAGAGGCTATCCAATATTTATCACTTAAGAGTTGCATATCCTGAACAGGATTATTCTAATGATTAACGCATATCATTAACCTCAACATCTTTATAATCAGATGGTTGGAAAACGAATTCGGAAGGCCCCGGTTTTTGCTTCAGATCATATCTGCTGACATAGAGAGTGCTTATTATCCCATCCTTCTTTTTGTATTCCAGGCTGATTAGATTGAGTTGTGTTTTCCCTATCGTGAGTCTTATCCTCATCAGGTCATTTTTAAGATCTTCGGGATAAAGATCAATTATATACGAATCAGATTTTTCTTCTATCAGCGTGCTCTTATAGCCTTTTTTATACATCGAGAAGATCAATGAAGGGCGGCTCTGAAAGGAATTGTCTTTTTTGTCAGGCCTGGTAATTGTCACCTCTTTTTCCGCAGGCAGATAACTCCATGATGTTTCTCCATTGAACCACACGATATTATCGGGCAGGTCAAGCCTGTATTTATCCTTATTGAGAATGACGGAGCCTTCAAGCGTATCACTGGAATTCTCAGGCTGGTTAACGGTTATCAGCTTGAATTTCATTGATACCGACGGCGCTTTCGTGGCATTCTCTGCAAATCTGTCAAGGATTTTAATGGCATCATTGTCAGTCTGACCGGAAGCATGTAAGACAGCTGATAGTAAGATGGAAAGAATTATAGTAAAGGATCTCATCGTTGTAGTTTTATTCCAAACGCTTCAAAATCTGTTCCAAAGCAATAAAATCACTGCACAGGACATCTCTTGCCTTACTGCCTTCAAAGGGTCCGACGATACCTGCGGCTTCAAGCTGGTCAATTATTCTTCCGGCCCGGTTATATCCGATTGATAGCTTGCGCTGTATAAGTGATGTAGAACCCTGCTGATGCTGAACAACCAGCCTGGCAGCTTCATCGAACATCGGATCTCTTTTTTTCAGATCGACCTCAAGGGCACCGGAATCGCTGTCATCGACAAATTCAGGAAGATGCATTGCATCAGAATATCCTTTCTGAGATCCTATGAAATCTGTAAGCTCTTCAATTTCCGGTGTGTCGATGAAGGCACACTGAACCCTTACAGGCTCATTGCCTGAAGAAACCAGCATATCTCCACGTCCTACCAGCCTGTCAGCGCCAGTGGCGTCAAGAATTGTGCGGGAGTCGATCGATGAGAAGACCCTGAAAGCGATTCTCGTCGGGAAATTTGCTTTTATAAAACCCGTAATTATATTCGCAGATGGTCTCTGAGTGGAAATTATAAGATGTATGCCAATGGCCCGCGCAAGCTGAGCCAGCCTTCCTATCGGTCCTTCTATTTCCCTTCCGGCTGTCATAATTAGATCGGCAAACTCGTCAATGATCAGGACTATATACGGAAGGTATTTATGACCTTTTTCAGGGCTGAGCTTCCTGGAAATAAACTTTTCATTATACTCTTTGATGTTACGTGACTGGGCCGCTTTTAAGAGCTCTAGTCTGTTATCCATCTCAATGCATAACGAATTGAGAGTCTTGATAACTTTTTGTGTATCTGTAATTATAGCATCTTCCTCATCAGGGAGCTTTGCGAGGAAGTGCCTTTCAATCTTCATGTAAAGCGGAAGCTCCACTCTTTTCGGATCGATCAGCACAAACTTAACCTCTGCAGGATGTTTTTTATAAAGGATTGAGGTTATTATGGCATTTATTCCAACAGATTTTCCCTGACCCGTGGCTCCGGCAACCAGCAGGTGAGGCATTTTTGTAAGATCGACTATATATGGCTCATTTGTGATTGTTCTTCCCAGTGCAAGAGCTATATCGAATTTTGTATCCTGAAAAGCCTTGGAAGTAATAAGCGATCGCATTGAGACCATCTCCGGCTTTTTATTTGGCACTTCGATACCGACAGTCCCCCTGCCCGGTATAGGTGCAATAATCCTTATGCCCAGAGCCGATAAATTCAAAGCTATATCGTCTTCAAGAGATTTTATCCTGGCCAGTCTCACACCACGCTCAGGAACAATCTCATAAAGTGTCACTGTTGGGCCGATGGTTGCTGAAATACTTTTTATGCTGATCTTATGATCGCCAAGAGTCTTAATAATATTTTCCTTATTCTCAAAAACCTCTGAATTGTCAAAAGCGCTCTCTGATTTATGTTCCTTAAGAATCGAAACAGGAGGAAATTTATAGTGCGACAGATCAAGGCGTGGATCATAGTCACCCATTATTCTGTCTACTTCATGATCGGGCAGGGTATCGAGCGCTTCCGGACGTGTAATATTTATCGGAACCTCTTCCGCATGAGGCATGCCTGGCTTGTCGTTGTCAAAGTCACGTATAATGGAACCTGATGAAAGAGCTTCATGGATATCTTCATCCGGATCCGAATCATCTTCTTCAGCGAATTGTTTGGTTGTTCGTACTACAAATTCAACTTTGTCATTTTCATGTGGCTTCCCATCCACGGTTCTGTTTTTACTCAGATCTGAGACTGGCCCATCATCTGTCATAACTACTGGTTCATGATCCGTTGATGGAGCTACCGGCTTTTTACTGTATTTCAGGAATCCCGGCAACCTCATACCGAATGATTCAGGTTTTACCTTCAGGGCAAAGACAAGGTATGATATTGTCATGAATGCCAGGATAACACCAGTACCTATCATACCTGCAAAAGCGTTTACCCATCTGGTAATGAAATAGCCCTGGGCGCCACCCGGCCCACTGATCAGGTATCCGTTTGCTTTTCCGAAAATAAAGGCCAGTATCAGTGAAAGTATTATGGCAGCGAAAGTAAATTTGACAATAAGCCTGAAAGGTTTGATCTTAGGGAACTTAAGAAGATATAACCCTATTGCTCCGAAGATAAGTGGAATGAAAAATGCGCCGTACCCAAAACCGAATCCAATGATCATCTTTGCAAGGAAATGACCGCTCTTTCCCGACCAGTTTTTCGCTGCAATATCGGGACCGGATACAATAGCTGAATCGGGGATGCTCGCGTCGGTTTTCCACCAGACAAGGTATGCAACACAGGCTATCAGAAGATACAGAGCAAAGCCGGTAATGAGTATTCCAATTACAAACTTTATCCTCTCATCGGTAAGAAAGGCCTCTTTCTTTTCCGGACCTTTAGGTGGTTTAGGACTCTTTTTAGTAGCGTCTTCCTTCTCTTTGCTCATCTTGCTGGAAAGTTTATTCTGATCATTCTGCGTTTTCTAAACGCAATCCAAAGGTAATAATTTTGCGACTTACTCAAAAAGTAGCAGGGTAAAGTTTTGGTTTAAGATTTGCAACAGGATTTTTCCTGCAGGTTTTGCTCCTGACGTCAGAGGCTGATCATCTTGCTAATGAAATTATCGATCTCTGCCCTTGATACCCGCGTAAATTTCTCTCTTCTTTCGAAGGTGCGGTCAGGAATTTCCTTTTTGTATACTGTTTCTGCCTCGAAATGGAGCTCTGCAGGTCCCAGGAAAAAGAAAAAACTCATCAGGACACCATCAATTTCACTATATGGAGTCGCAGTATTCGGATTTTTTATGTCTATTTCATTTGTATACCAGATCTCAAATACTTTATCCCCGGTAGCAGGAAGGGTAATCTCTGCATTTTTACAGTTATATCCGCAGATTACTGACCTCTTATCGGTTTTCCTGATCTTTATCCCATTCATTGCTTCCAGGCCCGGAAACTGTTCTCCCGGTTGAAGAGGATAAAAATATTTCAGGGTAAAAAGGCTGAAGTAAGTATCAAGGATTCCCTCATCAGGATTTGCAAGGTTCAGTATACCTGAGTTTCCGAATGTGGATATCATCTCGAACAGGATTTTGTTGTTTTTAAATGAGACGATCAGATTTTTTGGCATGACCTCTTTGGGCACTGGTCCGAAATCCCCTATGTAATCTATGTTATAATGTATTTCCCCCTGCTTTAAATATCTGCCTCCGTGTTCTTTACAGGAGAAACCAGTCATTGCAAAGATTACCGCAATGAACATTACATAGCTGAATCTCACTTATTTTGTAGATTTTGAATTTCGTAAATGTAGTATTTTTTTTTAATTTCATTTATTACTTCTGACATTTATAAGGTTAATCAGGTGTTTCTGCTTTAAAACACAAATTCCAGGATTCTCATTTCTTAATATTCTCATAAATAATTCTTTGAATTTTGATACTTTTGTGGTCTTTCGGTTTATTATAAAAAAGCCTATGGCGAAAAAACTTGCAGTTGTTGCCCTCGGAGGCAATGCCCTTCTAAGAGGAGATCAGATTGGCACTATTGACGAGCAGGAGCAGAATACAACGGAAACTCTTGAAAACCTGATCTTTTTAATAAATGAGGGATATGACCTGGTGATCACGCATGGAAACGGCCCACAGGTTGGGAACATCCTCATGAGGAATGATGCCGGAGAACAATTATATGGCATTGCCCAGATGCCGGTTGACATTTGTGTCGCAGATTCACAGGGCGGAATTGGTTACATGATCGAAAGAATGTTCAGAAATGTTCTTAACAAGCACGGCCTGACCCGGAATGTGATCTGTATTGTTACGCAGGTACTGGTCGACATAAACGATCCTGCATTTAAAGACCCGCAAAAGAGGGTGGGTAAAATCTATTCAAGGGAAGAGGCTGACGATCTTGCTGCAAAAAAAGGATGGATCTTTAAAGAAGAAGTAAAAACACAGGGAGGCTTCAGGAGAGTCGTACCGTCGCCGGTTCCGGCCGGAGTGATCAATGAGTCTATTATCAGCGACCTGGCAAGGAAAGGGAATATTGTTATTGCAGCCGGGGGAGGCGGAGTGCCGGTGTATATTGATGAAAATAAAAATGTCAGGCCGGCTGAAGCCGTTATCGACAAAGATCTGGCTTCTTCTCTTCTGGCAACTGAAATATGCGCTGATGAGTTCTATATTCTTACCGATGTGCCGTATATATATATCAATTATAAAAAGCCTGATCAGCAGATAAAGGAATTCTTAAACTATGCTGATACCTTAAGATACCTGAATGAGGGCCAGTTCACCAAAGGAAGTATGGCACCAAAAATTGAGGCATGCCTGAGCTTTATCAGGAACGGCGGGAAAAAAAGCGTCATCACTGAAGCTTTTAAGCTGGCTGACAAAAAATATGGCTCTAAAATTACAATGGAATATGAAGATGACCGAAGATAGCTTCCGGATGAAAGATGCCCGTCAACCTGATTTTTTTTTATTTTTGCACAACAACTTTTCAACTTTTTAAACCATTCAACCATTCAACTTTTAAACCATTCAACTTTTAAACTTTTCAACCCTTCAACTTTAAAAATCATGTCTATCAACCTGAAAAACCGTCCTTTTCTCAAGCTGCTTGATTTTACTCCTGCAGAAATTGCATACCTTCTTGATCTGGCTGCAGATCTGAAGAAAGCAAAACGTAATGGCACTGAGAAACAACATCTGAAAGGCAAGAACATTGCATTGATCTTTGAAAAAGCTTCCACCCGGACCCGATGTGCTTTCGAAGTTGCAGCGTACGATCAGGGGGCGCATGTTACATATCTTGGCCCGACAGGTTCACAGATTGGACAGAAGGAGTCAATGAAAGATACTGCCAGGGTTCTCGGAGGAATGTATGATGGAATTGAATACCGGGGTTATGGTCAGGCCATCGTTGAAGAGCTTGCAAAATATGCAGGAGTACCAGTATGGAACGGATTGACAAATGAATTTCATCCCACACAGATACTTGCCGATTTCCTCACTATGAGAGAACATTCGGATAAGCCGCTTAATAAAATGGTTTTTTGTTACCTGGGTGATGCACGCTATAATATGGGTAATTCCCTTATGGTAGGAGCGGCCAAAATGGGAATTGACTTCAGGATAGCAGCTCCAAAAGCTTACCAGCCATCGGCAGACCTGGTTGAAAAATGCCGTTCTATTTCGAAGGAAACCGGTGCCAGGATCATGCTTAGCGAGAATGTAGGAGAGGCTGTCAAAGATGCTGATTTTCTATATACTGATGTATGGGTTTCAATGGGAGAACCTGATTCAGTGTGGCAGGAGAGAATCGGTTTACTAAGGCCATTCCAGGTGAATATGAAAGCTGTTGAGATGACAGGAAACCCTTCTGTGAAATTTTTGCATTGCCTTCCTGCCTTTCATAACAGGGAAACCAGGGTAGGTGAGGATATCTTTCAGAGATTTGGTCTTGATGGGATGGAAGTTACAGAGGATGTTTTCGAATCAAAGCATTCAATTGTTTTCGATGAGGCCGAAAACAGGCTGCATACCATAAAAGCCGTGATGGTGGCTACAATGGGAAAATAGTTTTGGACGGGGTAAGTATAATTATGAGTAAGTTTTTATTTAATCAGCTCTTTGACGAAATAAAACGTCATAACGAATGAAGCTGCAAGCTTTAGTCCAACTCCCGTCAGAAATCCCAGCAGACTTCCAAAACCGGCCTTGAATGCATAGCTCATATCATCCTTAAAAATCATTTCACCTACGAATGCCCCGATTAATGGTCCTAGTATTATGCCGAGCGGGCCAAGGAAAAAACCTACAATTAATCCCACGGTGGCTCCTCTTGTGCCATATTTAGAACCGCCGAACCGTCTTGTTCCCCAGATGGGAACAATATAATCCAGAACCGTTACAACAATGGCTATAGCACCAAAAATTATTAATGTAGGAGCGGAAAAATGACCGAATCTGGTTAAATGAAGAAGAAATATTCCGATGAAACTTAGAGGAGGCCCCGGTAATATTGGTACCAGACACATCACTATCCCAATGATCATAAATATGATCCCCAGAATAAGGAGTATATAATCAGACATCTAAATAAGCCTTTTCACTTCTTGCCCAGATCGTCAAAATCCACGTTGGTGAATTCTTCAGGTGTCAGAGTGCTTTCTTCAACTCTTTCCTCCAGGGATTCAATTTCGGTTGATTTTGCTTCATGCCTGTCATTACCGATATAGGTAACAGCATCTTTTAAGCCTTCCGAGAACTTATCAAAATCCTCTTTATACAAGAAGATCTTATGTTTTTCATAAAATACCTTTCCTTCTTTGCCTAAACGTTTCTTGCTTTCAGTAATGGTCAGATAATAATCATCCTTCCTTGTAGCTTTCACATCAAAAAAGTAAGTTCTCTTTCCGGCACGCACCACCTTGGTGAAGATTTCTTCTTTTATTATTTTTTCCTCATGCCCGTTAATGACTTCCTGTATTCCGGCTTCTTCTTCCATTTCTAAGTCAGTTAATTATTAGGGTTTTGTTTTATATTGTCAAATGTAACAATTATTTTATCAAATCAAAACAGGCAGTTTATTTGTTCTTAATTTTGGCCAGATGTTTTGAGGCTAAGGGAAAAAGAGTATTTTTGCTCCGGAAATTTGAGGTTCTTTATAGATGATAAGCAGAAGATTATTACGTGTAAAAGCCCTGATGGCTCTTTATGCTTTTAACCGAAGGGAAGATGGCAATCTTGCACAGGCAGAGACAGAATTAATGTTCAGCATTGGTAAGAGTTACGATCTTTATCACTATCTGTTGCTGCTGGTTCTTGAAATCGCAGATATTGCAGGAGAAAAAATAGATCTTGCACTTCAGAAAAGAATGCCTTCTCATGAAGATCTGAATCCGAAAAAGAGATTCGTTGATAATCAGGTTATTGCTCAGCTAAGGAAAAATATTGGCTTGAATAAATATATTGCCTCCAAAAAGCTTTCCTGGGTAAACAATTCGCACATCCCGCGCCTGCTGTACAATAAAATGATTGTATGGGAAGTATACGAAGAATATATGAAGGCAGAATCAAATAATTATCTGTCTGATAAAAAGTTTATTACGAGGCTCGTCACCGAGCTGTTCTCAAATTCTGATGACCTTCAGTCAAATCTCGAGGAACAGAGTATTTACTGGAATGATGACATGGAGTATATATCATCGATGGTTGAGAAGACTCTGAAAAAATTTAAGACGGATTCAGGCGAAAATGCAGAGCTTATGCCGTTATTTAAGAATGTTGAGGATGAAGAATTTGTTAAGATATTATTCAGAAAAGCAATTCTGCATTCGGTGAAATGTTCTGAGCTTATTGATAAAAACACCACTAACTGGGAAGTTGAAAGAATCGCTCTTATGGACATCCTGGTTATGCAGCTGGCAATAACCGAGATCCTGGAATTTCCGGAGATACCGGTAAAAGTTACATTGAATGAATACATTGAGATCGCCAAATACTATTGTACTTCAAAAAGCAGTACCTTTGTCAACGGAATTCTTGACAATATTGTAAAGGAGATCCGCGATGAAGGTTTATTTAACAAATTCGGACGAGGTCTTGTCGGTGAAGAATTCTCTGAAGAAAGCTAAGGAATTAATTCACATTAATGTAATGAGGAAGTTATTCATAATATCTTTGATACTTGCAGCTGCCTTTGCAACTGGCTGTGGCACAGGAACAGGGAAAAAATCAGCAGATTCCGCCTCACTGACAACCGGTACCGGTAAAAGTGAGATACTATTCAAGGAATATGAGCACGATTTCGGAAAAGTGGCTGAAGGCGGGAAAATCAGCTATGTATTCACATTTGAAAACAAAGGGACCGCAGATCTTATTCTGAATTCTGCCGAAACAACTTGCGGATGCACGGTTCCAAAATATGATAAAAAACCAATTGCCCCAGGTGCTGAGGGAAATCTTGAAGTTGTTTTTGATACCTCGGGACGAAGCGGAATGCAGACAAAGACAATCACTGTCAGGTCTAATGCGAAAACACCAGTCATATTATTGAAAATTACTGCAGATGTGGTAACCACTGATAAATAATAATTAATAATTAATAATTGAAAAGATGACCAATTTTGCTTATTTGTATCTTATGGGTCAGCCTACCGGTGCTGGCGGACAGACTAATCCTCTTGTAACTTTTCTTCCTTTGATTCTTGTTTTTGTTGTTTTTTACTTTTTCATGATCAGGCCACAAATGAAAAAGCAGAAGGAGATGACAAGCTACAGAACCTCCCTGAAAAAAGGCGATAAGATCATAACCACAGGAGGAATTTACGGGAAAATTTATGAAGTGAAGGATAATTCTGTAACAATTGATGTTGGCGGCGATGTCAGGCTTAAGGTTGACAAAAACGCACTGCTGAAAGATCCTTCAGCCGACGAATAATCAATTCTTTACGCCGGCCTTAAGGTGAAAGATGAAAATGGTATATGGTCAAAAAAACCTGTCAGGAAGGGAGCAAGAGTAATTAACAGAGATGTTTTTGTTTTTGCTTTCTTTCTTTTTCTTTCTTTTATATTCTGGTATCTCAATTTCCTCGGAAAAGAAAATGAAGCCGGGATCATATATCCGGTAAAGTATACAAACATTCCCAGGGACCGGATCATAAATGATATTTCTCCGTCTGAAGTGGATCTGTTTCTTAAGGGGCCCGGTTATTCGCTCTTAAAACTTAAAATTTCAGGCAAAAAATCGCCCCTTAATATTGACATCTCAAAAGTAAATTACAAACGAATTCCCGGGGAGAAGTCTTTAACCTATTTTATTGTCTCGTCGGGACTTACGAAAAGTCTGAATATCCAGATGAGATCGGGATGTGAAATTACTTCAATTAAACCCGATACCCTTTTCTTTACTCTCGACCGCGTAACTGCGAACTCATCTGTACCGGAAACCAGGTCTGATATTAAAAAGAAAAGATGACTTTTATCCGGAGACAAAATGATGAGTAAAGAAAAAAATGGAGTTTTCAGGCTCGGGGTAACAGGCGGGATAGGCAGTGGTAAAACTTCAGTGTGCAGGGTTTTTGATGTTCTGGGAATACCGGTTTTTTCAGCTGACAGGGAAGCACAGGTAATAATGGAGACAGATAATACCATTATCCGCAGCTTAAATTCAATAACAGGCAAGGACCTTTATGTGGCAGGAAAGCTCGACAGGATGCAACTGGCTTCAATAATATTCAATGACAGTTCAGTCATTCAAAAAGTAAATTCGATGGTTCATCCTGCAGTTTTTGACCGTTTCAGAAAGTGGGTTCAGGCTCAGGCTGCACCATACGTGATAATGGAAGCTGCCATACTTTTTGAAAGCGGTGCTTCAAAATATGTTGACAGAATTGCCACAGTTGACGCACCCGTTGAACAGAGGATTGAAAGGGTAATACTCAGAAATAAGCTTACCAGGGAACAGGTAATGGAAAGGATGAGAAATCAGATGGATGATGCAGAGAGGATACGACTCGCTGATTATGTTATTAATAATTCTGAAAATGATATGATAATTCCTGCTATCCTGAAGATCCATGAAGAGATATTAACACTTTTAAAAACGCAATCGTAATATGGGAATGTTTGGAAAATGGCTGGGAGGAGGACTGGGATTTGCTATGGGCGGTCCGATCGGCGGGCTTCTGGGATTCCTGGTGGGCTCAATGATTGATAGCTCAACAGTTCAAACCTCAACCTATACTTCCGGTATTCACAGGACAAGTCAGGGCGACTTTGGAATGAGCCTTCTTGTTCTTGTCGCTGCTGTAATGAAAGCAGATGGGAAGGTTGTAAAGTCAGAACTCGACTATGTCAAACAATTTTTTATCAGGCAGTTCGGTCCGGAATCTGCAAAACAGGCTCTGCTTACACTAAAAGATATTCTGAAGCAGGAGATACCTGTAAGAGATGTATGCCTGCAGATAAAAGGCAACATGGATTATTCGTCGAGGCTTCAGCTGCTTCATCTGTTATTCAATATTTCACTGGCAGACACTGTCATACATACTTCGGAGATTCAGATTATCGAGAAGATATCGTCGTACCTGGGCGTAGCCTCAAGCGACTTTTTGTCAATCAAGAATATGTTTATTCCCGAAACTGATTCTTCTTATAAAATTCTTGAGATCGATCCTTCTTCATCTAACGACGATGTAAAAAAAGCCTACAGGAAGATGGCTATGAAATATCATCCTGATAAGGTGAGCCATCTTGGTGATGATATAAGAAAATCTGCCGACGAAAAATTTGCTATGGTTAATGAAGCTTATGAAAAGATTAAAAAGGAACGTAATATGAATTAACTCCTTTTTGAAAAATAATTGAGTTTAAAAACTGAGTTTAAAATTCTAGAACTAAATTTGTATTTAAATTACTAAGAGATGATATTAAAAGACATTCTTGCAATTTCAGGCGAACCCGGGCTTTTTAAATTTATTGCTCAGGGGAAAAATGCGATAATTGTAGAACACCTTGAGACGAAAAGGAGAAGCAGTGCCTACGGATCAGCCAAAGTAAGCTCGCTGGAGGATATTGCAATTTTTACGGATAAAGAGGATATGCCTCTCGGAAAGGTATTTGACCTTATTTATGAAAAAGGGAATGGCGGACCGGCAATTGATGCAAAAACGGATAATGCAAAGCTAAAAGAATGGTTTGAAGGTATTTTACCTGAATACTCGAAAGATAAAGTATATATCAGTGACATAAAAAAAGTAGCCCAATGGTATAATATACTTCATAACCTCAATCTTCTGGTTAAAGAAGAACCGGCTAAAGAGGAGCCGGCAAAAGAAGCCGATGAAAAGCCAGCTAAGGGAAAATCAGCACCTGCTGCAGCGAAAAAAAAGAAATCTGCATCAAAACCCGCATCAAAACCAAAACCAAAACCAAAAGAATAGATCAGGAATAGATGATTGCGCAGATCGGGTCGTAAAATCTGTGTGCATCGCTGGATCTTCGGGAGCTAGTTGACTTATTTTGAATTGATTGCTGGAAAATAATTCTTATTATATGAACTTCGGAGGCAATGAAGTCGTTTATGATTATCAGGAATCAGGCATAATTATTGTTCCGGTGCCGTATGATGAAACCAGCACATGGATGAGAGGTGCAGATAAGGGACCTGATGCCATACTTGAAGCTTCCGTGAATCTTGAATTCTATGATGTGGAGACCTCCTCAGAGGCCCATAAAGCCGGAATAAACACTATAGCCCCCATTACAGAGAAGGAGACCCCTGAAAAACTGGTTAATGCCGTATACCGAAATGTAACAACTCTTCTGAAAGATCAAAAATTTCCTGTTATTATCGGGGGCAATCATACCGTCTCAATCGGAGCTATAAAAGCTTTCTCGGAGTACTTTAACAACCTTACAATCCTTCAGCTTGATGCACATGCTGATCTCAGGCAGGTTTATGAAGGATCGCAATATAACCATGCATGTGCCATGGCCAGGGCAAGGGAATTTGCACCCATCGTCCAGGTTGGCATCAGAAGCATGTCGGCTGAAGAGGTTAGCTTTGCCGGCAGGGAAAGGATATTTTATTCCCACGAGCTTTATTACGACAGGAACCTGTATGCCAATGCAGCCGGTAAGCTCTCAGAAAATGTTTATATAACTATCGATCTCGATGTATTTGATCCTTCCATAATGCCATCAACAGGAACCCCTGAGCCGGGCGGCCCTCCGTACTTCGAGCTCATGCATTTTCTGAGAGACGTAATAAAAACCCGTAATGTCGTCGGTTTCGATGTAGTTGAGTTATGTCCTTCAGCGACAAATAAATCGCCTGATTTTATTGCAGCAAAAATTATTTACCAGCTGCTGAGCTACAAATTTTACAATCACCCTGTGGGGACCAATAATATTTTAGGAAAAAGTCTTCCATAACTGGAATTCAGGGATAATAATTATTAATCCTCGCCCTTCGCCTGCTCCCAGATGACATTCATCTCATCAAGACTCATATCATGAAGTGACCGTCCTTTCATAAGGGTTTCTTTCTCCAGGAAGTTAAACCTCTTTATGAATTTTCTGTTAGTCTTTTCCAGCGCCGCTTCAGGATCAATCTCATACAAACGTGATGCGTTGATAATTGAGAAAAGCACATCTCCCAGTTCCTTTTCAATGGATTCAGTATTGTGATCCTTTATTTCCTCCTTGAGCTCCTTAATTTCCTCAAGAACTTTATCCCAGATCTCCTCACGATGTTCCCAATCGAAGCCTACGCCTCTGACCTTTTCCTGAATGCGGTTAGCCTTTACGATTGCCGGCAGGGAAGAGGGGACCCCGGAAAGTACGGGCTTATAGCCCTTATCCTCCCTGATCTTCAGTTGTTCCCAGTTCTGCTCCACTTCCGTGGCTCCTGATACCCTGACATCTCCAAATACGTGAGGATGCCTGTATATGAGCTTGTTATTGATCCCTTTCAATACATCCGTCATTGTAAATGACCCTTTTTCCTCGCCTATTTTTGCATAGAAGACCATATGCAGCATTATATCGCCCAGCTCATTTCTTATTCCATCATCGCTGCCGGAGAAAACTGCATCGGCTAATTCATAAGTCTCCTCAATTGTGAGTTTGCGAAGACTTTCATTTGTCTGTTTCATATCCCATGGACATTTAGTCCTGAGCTCATCAATTATTTCAAGCAGCCTGTTAAATTCTTCCAGGCATTTAGTCTTATCCTTCATAGAATTCATTTTTAAAATAAACGGTTTGGAGATGCTATTTTGTTAGCCAGATCGACCCGAAGCACTGATCCGACAGAAAGACTCAGCAATTCGGAAACGTCAGCCCCGTTTATTGCTATCTCCAGAAGATCGAGCTGGTTAAACCTGGCCAGCATCTCACCAACAGGTACATCACTGTATTTCAGGGAGATATTATCGGTATAATTTTTATTGCTTTGTATCAGGATTCTGTAAGCTTTATTTTCAAAGACCCTGTAAAACACCTCCCTTGTGATATTTGATATTGCATTCCCATAGGAATCAATAAATATTATACTTCCGATTATTACTTCCTTATCGATGGTTGCTCTCAGAGGCACCCGTTCACTCAGGGTTCCGACTGATGTTCCAAGTTCTGAAGGCTTTTTCCCTGCGATAAGTCCTGCTGCAGTTCTGGCAAATATTTCAAGCTCATCGGCAATTCCCTGGTGATCAATTTTTATTACTTCCTCCGGGTCAGAATTAAGTATCAGGTTAAAGATCCCATTGTCGGTACCGATGAAAAAATGATCTCTGGCGCTTACAATAAGATGATCCTGATCCTTATGGGCTTCCGAATGTATACATATGATGTGAACAGATCCCCTGGGATAGTTATTAAAGGTATTCCTGATTATAAATGAGGCAATAGAAATGTTAAAAGCGGGAATATTTCCGGCATTGTCAATTATCAATGTCCCCGGAGACATACTGCTAAGCTTGCCTTTAATGATTCCATAATAGATATCATCAGCTTTCCATTCGGTTGTTAATGTAATTACGGGCATATGAAAAAACTTATAACAAAGATAATCTTCTAAGGAAAAAATAAGCTTACTTTGTAGTGTTCAATGAATATATTTATGAACTATTTGACATGTTTTCTTAAGTATTGATGCTATGGCAATTGAGTTCATTAATTTTTGTTACTTTTAATGACAGAGATAGTTATTTTTCTTGAGGATATTGACCCGGTTGTCTTCTTCGGCACAAACAACTCACTGCTTGATAAAATACGGAGCTTTTTTCCTAAACTAAAGATCATGGCCAGGGGCAATGAGATTAAGTGCATGGGAGAAGAATCGGAAATCACCGTTTTTGCTGAAAAATTTAATGATCTTGTAGAATATTACAGGAAGTACCACCGGCTCGATGAACAGGATATTGAGAAGTATCTTTTTGATGCTGAACACATGAAATCAGCTTCAAACGGAGAATTTGAGAATGTACTTGTATTTGGAACCAGCGGAAAACCTGTGCGTGCCCGTACTGTTAATCAGTTGCAGCTGGTAAATGATTATTCGACAAATGATTTGATAATTGCCGAAGGCCCGGCCGGAACCGGAAAAACATACACTTCAATTGCACTTGCAGTGAAAGCGCTGAAGGACAGGGAGGTGAAGAAAATTGTACTTACTCGTCCTGCCGTTGAAGCCGGAGAGAGACTTGGATTCCTTCCCGGTGATATGAAGGAGAAGCTTGATCCGTACCTTCAGCCGTTATATGATGCACTTCACGACATGCTGCCATTTAAAAAGCTGGAAACATGGCTCGAGGACGGAACAGTTCAGATAGCCCCACTTGCATTTATGCGCGGCAGAACCCTCGAGAATGCATTCGTGATTCTTGATGAGGCACAGAATGCTACTATCAGCCAGCTGAAAATGTTTCTCACCAGGATGGGCGTAAGCTCAAAATTCATTATGACAGGAGATACAACTCAGATTGACCTGCCAAGAAAAACCGATTCAGGTCTGCTTATGGCAATGCGTATACTCGCCAATATAGAGGGCATCTCAATTATTAAGTTCGATGAGAGGGATATTGTCAGGCATAAGCTGGTTAGAAAAATAGTCAAGGCTTACGAGATAGAGGAAAATGAGGCAGAAAAACTAAATAACAATACCAAAAAGTAAATCTTTGGCAAAGCATACCTCATCTCCCGTTACCAATCTCACGGGCAGAGATTACCAGAAAAGAAAAGATAACTGAAATTATTTGATAAAATGATGAAGACAATCTTAAGCTCAAACTACAACTTTCCCGGTCAGAAAAGTATTTACAAAGGGAAGGTCAGGGATGTCTATAATATTGATGACAAGTATCTTCTGATGATCGTTTCTGACAGGATTTCGGCTTTTGATGTTGTGCTCCCCAAGGGAATTCCTTACAAGGGGCAGGTGCTCAATCAGATCGCCGCAAAATTTCTTGATGCAACCAGCGACATCGTTCCTAACTGGAAAATCGCCACTCCTGATCCCACAGTGACTTTTGGACATAAGTGCGAGCCATTCCCTGTTGAAATGATTGTGAGAGCTTTTCTCACAGGCTCATCATGGCGGACCTATAAGGCTGGTGCCAGGGAGATATGCGGAATTAAAATCCCTGATGGAATGAAAGAACATCAGAGATTTAAAAGTCCGGTCATAACTCCGACTACAAAGGCAGAACAGGGCAGGCATGATGAGGACATTTCACGGTCAGAAATAATAAAAAGCGGCCTTATTTCAGAGGAAGATTATAGCCTCATTGAAAAATATACTATGGATGTTTTCATGAGAGGATCGGAAATAGCACTTCAGCACGGACTGATTCTTGTTGATACAAAGTATGAATTTGGAAAGAAGGATGGGAAAATTTACCTGATAGACGAAATTAACACCCCTGATTCATCCCGCTATTTTTATGCTGATCAATACCAGGAGCATTTTGACAAAGGACTTCCCCAGAAGCAATTATCGAAGGAGTTTGTAAGGGAGTGGCTGATGGAAAATGGCTTTCAGGGTCAGGCGGGTCAAAAAGTTCCGGAAATGACTGAAGAGTTCGTAAACCAGGTCTCTGACAGATATATAGAACTTTATGAGAATATAACAGGGGAGAAATTTATAAAGGCCGATATAAGCAATGTTCCGGAACGAATTGAAAAAAACTGCACAACATTCCTTAAATCATTATAAATAAGAGATACAAATTCAATACTAATGAGAATCAACAACTGGATAAAAGCATTACCGGTATTATTTATAATGTTGGTCTGCACTAATGCTGCAAATTCACAGGTCGTGGTGGAGAGATCAAAGGATAAGGTGATCATATCGGGCGTTGCTTATTATATTCACCAGGTTAAAAAGGGAGAAACTGCTTACTCGATAGCTAAAGCTTATGGGATTACGGTGGAGGACCTCAATCGCGAAAATCCACCGGCAGTTTACGGTATCAATGAGGGACAAACGCTCAGAATTCCTGCAAAGCTGGTATCCGCCTCACAGCCAGTCCAGGCTCCCATAGCGAAAAGAGATCATGACGATACAAAATTTATTTACCATAGCCTGAAACCGGGTGAAACAGTCTATTCCCTTTCCAGATCATACGGTGTTTCAGAAAACGAAATTTTGCAAAGCAACCCGGGAATGGACATTAATAAGCTTTCTGTGGGTACTGAAATAGCTGTCCCACGGAGAGAATTTATGAGCAGGCAGCAAAACTTTGTCGACCAGGAAAATCAATATACCTATCATAAGGTACTCATGGGCGAAACACTCTCATCAATTGCCAGACAATATGGACTTACAGTCAGGCAGCTGCGCCGTGAAAACAGGGATTTGCGATTTCCTCAGGTAGGGGATTTTGTGAGGATCCCTGGCAGCAAAATAGCTGAGGTGCAGGAGATTGAAAAGAACAAACCTGATACAATAGCCACCGTTGTGGAAGAACCGGAGGTCAAAATTGAACGGCCCGTGGGATATACCAGTGTTAAAAACCTTAAGGGGCAGCTTAACGTTGCTGTATTGCTTCCATTCTATCTGCCTGAGAATTCCGTGAGGTCAGAGATTGATTCTTCAAGACTTTTAAAAGGGAGGAAGATATATAAAAAAGATAAAATAGCAGATGACTGGATCTATCCTGCCAGTATCGATTTTCTCGAGATGTATGAAGGTATATTAATTGCTGCCGACACACTGCGTTCTCTCGGTCTGAACATTAATCTGCATACCTATGATATTCAGAATGATACTGTTGGCATTACAAAACTCATAGAATCAGGAAAATTGGCTGATATGGATCTGATCATTGGCCCCGTGTATTCCAATAACCTGGCTATAGTCTCCGGCTATGCAAAAAACCTTGGGATACCTGTCGTTTCACCGGTTCCGCTGATAAACAATTCGGCGCTTGTGAATAATCCCACTCTTTTTATGTCAGGTGCTTCGCTGGAGATTGCACAAAAAGCCCTGGCACGGAAAATCAGTGAATACTATGATCATAACATAGTATTTGTTCATGCTGACAGCCTGGGTGTGGATGAGGATGTCAAACGGTTTAAAAACTTAATATTTACAGAGTTAAGTTACAGAATACCCTATGAGGATATAAAATTCAAGGAATTTCTTTTCTATAGCAAGTCTATGTTTAATAATGACTCTATTAACAGGTTAAGTTTGGCACTATCCGATCAGTCAAAGAACGTTGTTGTTATAGCCTCAGAAGATGCTCCTGTAATCAGCGAGGTTATTGATATTGTCAGCGGACTCAGCAGGAAATACGATATAAAGCTTTTCGGGTATCCGGTTATCAGGGATCTTGAAAGAATCGATCAGAAGGAGTTGTTCGATATGGATATGATGATCTATTCGCCTTATTGGATCGATTATTCAAAAATGAATGTCAGACAGTTCAATTTAAAGTTTTATGAAAAATTTCATACTCAGCCCCTCGAGAAAAGTTACGCATGGCAGGGATATGATATTGCCTATTATTTCCTGAGCGGATTGGCCATGCATGGAAAGACGTTTATTGCCCATCCGGAAATTCATTTTCCCGAGCTTCTACAGAATGATTATGACTTTAAAAGAAGGGCTGATGGTGAGGGGTTTGAGAACCATAAACTTTTTAATATCAGATACACAAAGGATTATCATGTACTTTTGGGAGAAGATAATAAACCACCTCAGTAAGAGTGAAAAAATAGTTGTCAAAGGGAAGGTGGGTCATTCTGTTAATTTAAATTAACAAATGGAATATTCGGTGATAATTATTTGTCTATACGTTGTAGTATGATTAAGGAATCGTACCATGTGACCTCGGAAGATGAACTGATTGCAGCTTCATTGAAAGGCGACAAGCTTGCATTTGGAGAAATTGTGAGCCGCTATCAGAAAATGGTTGCTCGTACGGTGAAAGGGATGTTGGGTGATTCTGTTTTTGCAGAAGATATAGGACAGGAGGTTTTTATTAAACTTTTTTACTCTTTGCCGGAATTCCGGGGAGAGGCAAAACTTTCAACCTATATACAGAAAATTGCAGTGAATCTTACCCTTAATGAGATTAAAAGAAGAAAAAGGTTCTTTTCAATGTTTTCACAAAAGGCTAATAATGAAATGTTTGAATATGAGGTAGCCGATCAGAATAATGAGGAAAGAAATGAAGCATCAGAAATAGTAAATAAGGCATTATCTGCTATGGATCCAAAATTCAGAATAATTGTTACTATGCGACTCCTGCAGGGATATTCCACCAAGGAGACAGCAGAAATTCTGGATCTGCCATTAGGAACGGTTCTTTCAAGATTATCAAGGGCACAGGAACAGTTAAAAAGTATTTTATTAAAAATGTAAACAAAAAAAATTATTCTAATGAACTCTGCAGATATTAAAAATTTAATTTTCGGATCACTGGAGGCAAACGCTGACACTACTGCTGTTCCGGGAAAACTTGAAGAGCAGGGCGTCAATTATAACTTCAGTCATGCATTCACCGACAGGGTGTTAAATAAACTCTTCACAACCGGGTTAAAGGTAAGCCGTGAGGTCGAATTCGTGAAATATATGAATTTTGCGTTCTATCGTGTTGCGCTCACTGGCGTGGCAGCAATAGTTATTCTCCTCATCTCCATCTTTTTAATGGAAGGCTCCCTGTCGTTCAATTCATTTCTCGGACTGAAAGATAATTATGATGAAAGTATCGTTTGTCTGTTAACCGGCAATTAAAAGATTATGAGAGTAAAATCAATTTTGGTGATAGTAGGTATCTTAATTATAGGATTCATCCTTGGCATGCTTACTTCAGCTCAAATTAGATACCACCGGCTTAAGCCCGTAAGGGTCTTTTTCTCCGAAGAGAGATTCCGTGACGGGTTTTATAAGACAATACAGCCTGATGATCAGCAGAAAGCAAAAATAGAGCTGATTCTTAATAAATACGCCAAAATTAATGGTATGCTGCAAAGCAATTTCAGAAGAGAACTCGATTCAAGTATGAGATCGTTCAGAAAAGAACTAGATCTGAACCTCACAAAAGACCAGCTTGACAGATTAAAGGAAATGGATCAGCGCCGCCAGGATATGATAAGGCGAAACTGGAGGAATCATGACAATGATTCTCTTAATTCCATGGGCGACAGATGGCATGGACGGATGCGACCCCACGGCGGTCAGGATCCTTCTGACAAGCAATCCGATACATCCGGGTTACCCGATACTAAATAGCAGATAATCGAGAAGGATTGGTAAATCATCAGGATTAACTCCCAGAGATATAAGCAATTCCCTGTCTTCTGAGAAAATAGATATAAACTGTTCTTTTGACAGCTCCCCGCTTAGAATGCTTTGTTTGTAAAGATCAACGGCTTCTTTCTTCTTTCCCCTGCAAAGAGCCAGGTGAGCTTTGTTTATCTGATCATGAGCATTTAACTTTCCGGCCGACAATCTGTCATAATATTTCTCTGACTCATCAAACCTGCCAAGAGCGAAATAACAGAATGCTATTGGTCTTAATATTTTAAGATTACCGGGGTCTTTATATTCAACCCTGAAATAATATTTTAATGCTTCCTCAAAATTTTTCAGATCTATGTGACAATGAGCAATCATTATTACAGTATGAATGTTATCAGGTTCAACATCAGATGCCTGCAGGTAATATTCCAGAGCTTCATCATTCCTGCCAAGCCTGCGCAGGCATAGCCCGATTTTTTTGATAGTCCATACCTTTCTGTCAATAAGCTCAGCCCTCTTGTAATACTTCAGGGCATTAACATAATCTGATAATTCCTGATAACAATAACCTATCTTTTCATATAACTGAACCTCAGATGGTTTTTCACTTGCCTGCTTCAGAAAGAGCTGTAGTGCATCACCATAAAAGTTTTTGCTGAAAAAATAATCAGCAAGTCCGGCCTCAGCTTCATTGGCATTGCAGGAGATTCTGAAAAACTCTGAATTGTAGATATCCAGTTTCCCGATGAACAGATCCTCAAATTCCTTTTTGTAAGGCGAAAGTTTAAAAAACCTGTATATGTCCTGAAGATATTGCGTTATGTTAGTTCTGAAAACTTTGTAAGGGTCTGTGGCAGCATCCTCCTCGTTCAATTGCTGCAAACCTTCAAGCTCCATCCGGAATACTTTCAGCATCATGCTTTTTTGTGAGGAAGGAAGATGCTTCAAATTCAGCAATAATGAGTATTTGTCAGAATTGCAGATGAAAGGAGTTTTGTAAAGGGCTTCGGCGAGCTCATTTGTGCCGGGGCCGAGAATCTCGTCCCGGTAAATTTCATCCACCGTTTCATGATCGGGATAGAATGGAACAAACCAATTCTGAAAATCCTTGAAGAAATCAAAATGCTTCATATTGGCAAATGCCGACATATAAACATCCGCACCTTCCATCTGGAGTTTTGTCAGCTCTTCCATCGTCTTAAATATCTCCTCTGAATCGCTGAACATCTCTGACCAGTCGGGGTTCTTCTCCTCATTTTTATCTTTCGGCAGGATATTATCAAGATCAAGCTTCTCCTCAATCATTGGTTTAAGTCTCGCAACCTGCGGCAATATTTCATCCTGCAGCTTTCTGCTCAGGTTTTCTGTTTCACGCGACCGGATGATCTGAAAGACTATTATGCGGCAATGCTCCTTGAATTTAGTGTCGCGGCTCATTTCGGTAATTCTCTCGGTAATTTCGGGATACATTAAGATCCTGCCATTATAGTAATGCAGGTTTAGGATCAGTCCCGACAGTGCTCTCTCCATTACCTGTTCCTGACCGGCTTCATAGAGCCTTATCAGAAGAAGCAGCTTTTCAGTTTGCCAGGTCCTGAACGAACTCAGAGTGATTGCCGTTGTGAAGATGCTTGCCTCGTACCACCTGAATTTTCCGGATTTCATAATTATGCTTATAAGGCTATTTTCTGCCTCACCGTAATAATCAGTCAGCCAGAGATGATTGAAGATATTCTTAATCAGCTGTTTATGTTTTTTCGAGATCTCTGAATCAGGATTGGGATTGATTTCATTGCTCAGCTTTAACCATTCATCAAGTTCCGATTTAAACATAAGATCATCAACAGTTTCCACAATTGTTTTTCCGCTGAGCTTCATCTCTTTTTCGGCTTGTTGCTTGACCCAGTAAGTATGCCAGCCTGAATTATGTGACAATATGTCCTGTCTTGCCCTGTCCGATAAGCCAAGAATAGATTGAATAAGCTTAAGGTATATCTTGTTTCGTTCGGGATCATTTATTCCTTCAATGGTGTAAGACAGCATATTCCTGTAAGTCATTTCTATGTTATCATACTCAACGCGCATATCGCCCGATGACGTATAGTTAATCATATCCGTCAGTATGTCAAGACTTTGCTTTATCCTTTTCTCTGATATCAGAGAACTGATTTTTTTATGCTGCTGAATCACTTTTGATACATCCATCTTGTCTTCACTGTTACTCATCCCTCAATTAAAAGACATTAATACCATAATTTTAAAACCAACTGTTTTATGAGAAAATAATGTCTGACAAAAAATCATTTCATCATTATATATTCTTATATGCAACAATCAGACCGTTTATTAAATTTCTCCATTATCCGGAAAGAAGTGCCCGGAATGAGACACAATGAGAGTCACGACAGTCTTATATTGAAGTATTATACATCTTGAATAAGGATCAGGACAAGAGGATCTGATCATAAATTAAACCCGATGCTGATAAAACCTTTTATCTTTTTGAAGTATGTTTCATTTTTGTAGTTCCCATACATCAGGCCGATTTTGACAGGGCCTATAATTGACATGTATCCGGCACCAATACCAATGCCTGAAATAAGGGAATATCCCGATGAGCGGTTAGCTTCCTGAGCTGCAAAGACATTAGCCATTAAGGTCAGATGGAAGTTTTCATATAGTTCCATATCGAGACTGGTTCTGAAGCCGGCCAGCTTTTTTGCCGGAATCTCGTTTGACTGAAAGCCGACCATCGGTATTGATCTGTTGTTGACCGATTCAATTCCCCCGAGAAGATAAAAATTATTGCCAGACGAAATTGAATCGGATCTGCTGATATATAAGATATCTCCACCCACCGATAATGTCAGCTTTGGCGATGGAGAGAAATAATGGTCGATTGATCCATGCAAAGTGTAAAACCTGTCAAAAGAAAATTCGCTCTCATCATCCCATCGGACCATTGTTCTTGATGAATCAGTCTTTAATGTGGCAGACTGTAGTTTTGATGTGCTCACTGTCAGATTGAATATCGAGCCTTTGTTTGGAAAATGCCTGTTATCCAGTGTGTTAGTCTTGTAATCGAATGATTCTGAGATATAATTGTACGAATAATTCTTAAGATGAGCATTTGAGATATAATGCAATATCAGATTAAGCTTTTCGTAATTTGCAGATATGCTCATCAGGCTGTTAAGCCCAATTCGCCTGTTTAGAGAGACTCCTGGCGTAAAGCTTCGGCTGACAACATCTCCCTTGTCACCTCTTAATTCAAGAAGGGGCAACAAAACATTATCGGATGCCAGATTTGCAGACAGTCCGAAGATCTGATTTCTGTCAATAAACTGCAGGTAACTCAGATCAACCCTGTAATACTGACCGATGCGTGAGCCAAGGTTTATAACTGATCTCTGAGTCAGAAGATTTTTTACCGACATCTCAAATATAAGACCTGATTGAAGTGCGTTGTCATAATGCACTGATCCGTATAACATTGAAGCCGGCTTTTCCTGACAGTCAATTGCAAGGATAAGGGAGTCATTCCTTGTAACAACTCTGTATTTCACTTTCTCGAACCAAGCCTTGCCGTAGAGCAGTTCAATCCCGTCAGCAATGAATTTTTTATCAACCTTTTTACCTGGTTTGATATCCAGTACGCCCAGTATCTGTTCATTTGAATAGCTTTTGTTTCCGGCAATTTCAACCTTATTAAAAACATATGATTTTTTACCAAGGATTGAAACCAGAGGCTTTTGTTCGGAAATTTTGTTGAGAGAGTCGGCAAGCTTTCTGAAATATTCTTTATAAGGTAATGCTGCCTCATAACCTCTCCGGACCAGAGAGTCTACATTATCAAACTGAAAAATCGAAAGCTTGTCAGTATTAGGCATTATAAGAACATCAACTAATTTTTTCTCATTTTCAAAATCATTCAGGCTCCTGTACATTGCTATCTGTTCCATTATGCCTGAGACTGACTGAAGTTTGTCTTCCTTATATCCGTTGAAGCCAACATAGGAGCCAATAATAATATCTGCCCCCATCTGCTTTGCCTCAGTTGCGGCAAAATTTCTTATCAGTCCTCCGTCAAGCAGCAGGAGAGAATCTATTTTCAGTGGGGTAAAGATAGAAGGAACAGAAAAACTTGCCCTGATTGCATCAGGCAGGTATCCT
Source organism: uncultured Bacteroidales bacterium (assembly GCA_963715785.1). GTDB lineage: Bacteria > Bacteroidota > Bacteroidia > Bacteroidales > VadinHA17 > LD21. The sequence continues at coordinate 4,724,918 of OY970276.1, read as the reverse complement.
GAATTAAGATCAACTATCTTATAGTTTATGATATCTGTTGCAACACAGAGGAAGGGAATTGGCAGCTTTGAGAAATCGCTGATGTCGGCAGCCGGCCAGGCAAAATAGCTAAGCATGTTTTCAGCCTGCTGACCATTAATAAGTCCTGAAGGAAGTATTACTTTTCTGAATGATAGGGGCAATGAGATAGCGCTGTTTGAAAAGTGGTCCTTTTCCAGAAAAACAACTTTATTTTCAGGGATCTTATTGGACAGAATGACTTTCCAGTTTAAGCTTCTTAGTATCTTTTGAATGCTGTCAGCTGAATATCCAATTGAGTATAATCCTCCGATTATGCTGCCCATGCTGACCCCGGTTATTAAATCTGGTCTTAATCCTGCCTCCTCCATCACTTTAATTACACCCAGGTGTGCAATGCCGTGGGCACCTCCTCCGCTAAGGACAAGGCCAACCTTAGGTCTTTTAGGGGTATCCTGGGCCATGATATCCGTCGGGTTAAAAAAGATGAACAGAAAGAAAAGGCAGTTGATCCGGATCAGATTTTGCAGATATCCGGGAAGAGTAAAGAATTGTGGGCTCATATTTAGCATTTTACAATGCTGCTGATTAATAGCACTTAGTGCTGCAAGATAGTTATTTTAAGTAAATTAGGGGCGTGAAATATCAACATATTTTTGACGGGAAATGGCTGCCGACCACTGGAAAAGAAGTCAGCTCGCTGGGGTGGGAGGAACTGGATGTAATTATATTCAGCGGTGATGCCTATGTAGACCATCCTTCATTTGGACCGGCTGTTATAGGACGCGTCATTGAGAGTGAAGGATTTAAGGTAGCTATTGTTCCGCAGCCAAACTGGCAGGATGATCTCAGGGATTTTAGAAAGCTCGGAAAACCAAAGTATTTCTTTGGCGTAACGGCCGGAAATATGGATTCCATGGTTAACCATTATACTGCTGCCCGGCGGCTGAGATCCGACGATGCTTATACGCCCGGAGGCAAAGCAGGGTTCAGACCCGATTATCCTACAATCGTCTATAGCAGGATTCTGAAAGAGATCTTTCCCGATGTCCCCGTGGTTATTGGAGGAATTGAAGCTTCCATGAGAAGGCTGACACACTACGATTATTGGAAAAACGAGCTGCAACCCTCCATCCTGATAGCCAGCGGAGCTGATCTGCTCATATATGGAATGGGAGAGCAGCCTGTAAAGGAGCTTATAAGGCAATTGTCGGAAGGTATAGCCTTTTCATCATTAAAAGCTATTCCCCAGACCTCATTTGCGGTAAAAGCGGATGAGCCGTTACCCGGTCCGAAAATATGGAAAGACCTGTATCTTAATTCATTTGAAAAGTGCAGTAAGGATAAAAACCTGTTTTCCGAAAATTTTGTAAAGTTTGAAAAGGAATCGAATAAAATTGAAGCAGCACGGCTCATAGAACCTTCCGGCGATTTTAATGTGATCGTAAATCCGCCGTATCCGCCTGCTGATGAACAGGAGGCAGATCGCACCTATGATCTTCCGTTTATGTATATGCCTCATCCCCGCTACAATAAGAAGGAGGATATTCCTGCTTACGAAATGATTAAGTTTTCGGTTAATATCCACCGCGGTTGTTTCGGAGGATGCAGTTTTTGTGCAATTGCTGCCCACCAGGGAAAACAGATAGTAAGCAGGTCGGAGAAATCGATATTAAATGAAATAAATAAGATCATTGCCCTGCCTGATTTTAAAGGCAATCTGTCTGACCTGGGAGGTCCTTCTGCCAATATGTATATGATGAAAGGCAAAGAGATCAGGTTGTGCAGGGTTTGCTCAAGGCCATCCTGTGTTTGGCCTTCAGTCTGCCCGAATCTTGATACCAGTCATAAAAAGCTCACCAGCCTGTACAGGAAAGTCGACAGGCTCGAAGGAATTAAAAGGTCATTTATAGGAAGCGGAGTAAGGTATGATCTGTTGTTCCCTGAATGGAATAAGAATGCCGGTCGCGAAGAAGCCGAATATCTCGAGGAGCTGATTACAAAACATGTTTCCGGACGGCTGAAAGTAGCTCCTGAGCACACTGCACCGCATGTTTTATCGTTCATGCGTAAGGTCCCTTTTGATCTTTTTTATAAGCTTAAAAAGCGCTTCGATAAAATACTATCGGGCTATGACCTGAAATATGAGATCATCCCGTATTTTATCTCCTCTCATCCGGGATGTACGGATAAAGATATGAAGGATCTTGCTGCAGAAGTGAAGTCGCTTGGAATTAAACCCGAACAGGTTCAGGATTTTACGCCAACACCTATGACACTTTCAACCCTGATGTATTATACCGGATTCGATCCTTATTCAGGGAAAAAAGTATATGTCGCAAGGAACATTGAGGACAAGAAAAGACAAAAAGAGTATTTTTTCTGGTATAAAAAAGGCGTAACTGCACAAGGGCATAATGGCATAAAGGCAAATGCTTACAAGGGCACAGATTCAAAAGGCACTGCCATAGTCAAAAGCCGGAAAAGGAACTAATATTTCGCTTGTATTTCTAAGTGTATAATGAAAAAAAACGGACCCGGAACAAAAAACTGTCCCGGGTCACATCGTACCTAAAAACTAACTCTGCTTTTCCGTATTGCCGATTTTTTGTGAAGAAATCTGCAACCAGGATCCGGCCCCGGTAATTATCGGGACCGCTATTAACTATTCGTATTCCTTGAGGATGTTCTTTACATCATCCGGGGCAACCCTTCCATAGGTTTTATCACCCACGAGAACTACCGGAGCCAGACCACACGCGCCCACACATCTCAGACTTGACAATGAGAACTTGTTGTCTTTTGTAGATTCTCCAACCTGTATGCCAAGTTCTTTTTTGAACTCATCGAGGACTTTTTCAGCACCTCTGACATAACACGCAGTTCCAAGACAAATGCTGATCGGATGTTTCCCCTTGGGAGTCATTGTAAAGAATGAATAGAAAGTCACAACGCCATAAATCTTTGCAACCGGCATATTCAGGCCTTCTGATACAACTTCCTGAACTTCAGCGGGAAGATATCCAAAGTGCTCCTGGCATGAATGAAGTACATTTATAAGTTCCTGGGGATCATTATTAAAAGTAGCACATACTCCTTTTATAAAGTCCACATCATCTTTTCTTAATTCTATTTTTATATGAGACATAACCGTGAATTTTATTATTGTCGATTACTATTTTTTAATTACGACCTTTTTCTTTTTATCAAAGTAATGAGTGTGAAGCAGATGATGAGCTTTTTCACTCCCTGGTTTCCCAAGAAACTCGTCATAAAGTTTTATTATGAATGGATTCTCGTGTGATTTTCTGAGAGGTTTCTTCCTGTCTTCGGTATAAAGAGCAGCTGCTCTTGCCTTTATAATCTCAGAATTGCCATGGTGAAGCGGTTGCCCGCCGCCGCCAATGCATCCGCCGGGACACGCCATTACCTCAATTGCATGAAATTGTGATTTTCCGGCTCTTACATCGTTAAGTAGCTTTCTGGCATTTCCCAGACCGTGAGCGATGCCGATATTTAACGGAAGTCCGTCAAAATCAATTGTTGCAGAACGGACGCCTTCCATGCCTCTCAACTCGGTAAAGTCAAGTCTCTCAAGTTTCTTACCGGTATAAAGTTCGTAAGCAGTGCGGCAGGCTGCCTCTATTACACCTCCAGTGGCGCCAAATATTACACCTGCTCCGGTTGACTCGCCCAATGGAGTATCAAAATCTTCATCCTGCAGGGTATTGAGATCAATATTCGCCTGCTTTATGAATGATGCAAGCTCTCTTGTTGAAATTGAAAAATCAACATCAGGATTTCCATCCACTGAAAATTCATCTCTCTGGCATTCATATTTTTTTGCCAGGCAAGGCATTATTGATATAACAACAAGATCTTTACGATTAATGCCAATTTTATCGGCAAAGTATGTCTTAGCTATTGAGCCGAACATTTGCTGGGGCGATTTTGCTGTTGATGGCACATCTTTAAGATCGGGGAAATACTCCTCGAAGAAATTTACCCAGCCCGGGCAGCACGAGGTAAGTATCGGTATCTTTGCACTTGTATCGCCTTTCAGGTGTCTTCTCAGCCGGTCGAGCAGTTCAGTGCCCTCTTCCATAATTGTAAGATCGGCTGCAAAATCTGTATCAAATACATAGTCGAATCCAAGTGCTCTGAGGGCAGCTGTCATTTTTCCCGTGACCAGTGTCCCCGGGGCAAGTCCGAACTCTTCGCCAAGGGCAGCTCGAACGGCTGGTGCGGTTTGTACCACAACTGTTTTCGTCGGATCTACGAGAGCTCTGAGGACCTGTGGAACATGGTTAACTTCTGTAAGAGCTCCGGTTGGGCACACGGAGACACATTGTCCGCAATATGTGCAGGTTGAATGTTCCAGATTCTGTTCAAATGCGGGAGCTACAGTAGCCATAAAGCCTCTGTTGACTGCTGATATTGCTCCAACAGTCTGAACTTCATTGCACATCATTTCACAACGGCGGCACATAATGCATTTGTCAAGATTCCTTATTATTGATGGAGATGTGTCCATCCTGTATGTTGAAACAGCTGCGTATTCAGCTCCGGGTATCTCCCTTATTCCAAGCCTGTGAGCCATATCCTGAAGTTCACAATTGCCCGATTTGGAACATACCAGGCAATCTTTTGGATGATCGGAGAGGATAAATTCCATAACTGTCCTTCTGGCATTAAGAACTCTTGGCGTATGGGTTTTGACAACCATACCTGGTTCACATTTTGTTGAGCAGGTAGGAGCCAGGTTTCTTCTTCCTGAAACTTCTGCGACGCAAATACGGCAGGCTGCAGGTTTGTTTTCAATATTCATATCGTGCAGCTCCATATAACACAGGGTAGGAATATCTATGCCAAGCTCTTTCGCGGCTTTATATATTGTAGTACCTTTTGGTACCTCAATCTCTTTATTATCAATTGTAAGCTTTGTTGTTTCCATTATTCTATTCATTCATTAATTGATAAATATTGCATCAAACTTGCATTTCTCCATGCAGGCACCACATTTTATGCAGATAGAGGGATCAATATGATGTACCTCTTTTCTTTCGCCCGATATTGCATTGACCGGACAAACCCTTGCACATGCGGTGCAGCCAACACAGTTTTCGGGATTGACAATATATTCCATCAGACTTTTGCACTGTCCTGCAGGACACTTTTTATCAGTCACGTGAGCAACATACTCATCATAATAGTTATCCATCATTGAAAGTACCGGATTCGGAGATGTTTGTCCAAGACCACAGAGAGCGGTATCTTTTATAACAATACTCATATTCTTCAGCCGGTCGAGGTCCTCAAGAGTTCCTTTCCCTTCACATATCTGGCCAAGAAGCTCATGAAGCCGTTTGTTGCCAATTCTGCAAGGCGCACATTTACCACAGGATTCTTCAACAGTAAATTCGAGGAAGAATTTTGCCATTGATACCATGCAGTCATCTTCATCGAGAACAATCATGGCACCTGAACCCATAATTGATCCGGCAGCTATAAGGTTATCAAAATCGATCGGTGTATCAAGATGTTTCTCTGACAGGCATCCTCCCGAAGGACCGCCGGTTTGGATTCCCTTGAATTTTTTGCCATTCCTGATACCTCCTCCGATCTCAAAGATCACTTCTCTCAGCGTGGTTCCCATCGGAACTTCTATCAGCCCGACATTATTGATCTTGCCTGCCAGGGCAAACACTTTTGTTCCTTTTGATTTTTCGGTCCCGATGCTGCTAAACCATTTTGCTCCTTTAAGTATTATTGCAGGGATTGCAGCAAAGGTTTCAACATTGTTAACATTTGTAGGCTTGCCGTTATATCCGGCTTCTGCAGGGAACGGAGGTTTCACCGTAGGTTCACCCCGAAGGCCTTCCATTGAATGAATGAGGGCAGTCTCTTCACCGCAGACAAAAGCACCGGCGCCATAGCGCAGCTTTATGTCGAAGTTAAATCCTGTTCCGAATATGTTATTGCCGAGCAATCCGTATTCTCTTGCCTGGTTTAATGCAATTTTTAATCTTTCTATTGCCAGCGGGTATTCCGCGCGAATATAGATGAGACCGTTGGAAGCTCCGATGCTATAACCGCAAATGGCCATTGCTTCAAGAACTGAGTGAGGATCACCTTCAAGTACCGAGCGATCCATGAAAGCTCCCGGGTCACCTTCGTCAGCATTACATACCACATATTTTTCGTCAGACTGGTTCCTGCGCGCGAGTTCCCATTTCAAACCGGTTGAAAATCCTGCTCCGCCACGTCCTCTCTGTCCTGAATCTTTCACCTCTTTAATTACCTCTTCAGGCGACATTCCGGTAAGTACTTTTCCCAGAGCCTGATAACCATCGCGGGCAATGTAATCATCTATATTTTCCGGATTAATAAATCCACAGTTGCGGAGCACTATCCTGAGCTGCTTTCTGAAAAAGCCCAGCTTTTCGGGATTGGCAACAGGCTCATTGCTTACCGGATCTTTTGGAAGAAGCCTGGTTATCTTCCTTCCTTTTACCACATGTTCTTCTACAATAGCCTGTGCATCTTCAGGCTTAACGTTTACATAAATTGTATTGTCGGGCATAACTTTAACAACCGGGCCTTTCTCACAAAACCCAAAACAGCCGGTAAGAATTACCTGAACAGAATCCATGAGACCCTTTGCTTCAAGCTCATCTCTTAAATTGCAGACAATAGCATCACTTTCTGAAGCATGGCAACTTGTACCACCACAAACCAGAAGATGCATACTGTATTTCGACATAATTTTTCCTCCTTATACGTTTAAGTCAATAGTTTGATAATTCACAGGGATAATACCATCAACGAGTTCCCTTGTTTTTATGTATTTTTCAATTATCTGGTCTGCTCTTTTAAGATCTACAAAACCAAATACTACCGGATCCTGACCCGGGAGTTTTACTTCAATTGTAGGTTCGGCGTAGCAATAACCCATACAGCCTGTCTGACTTACTACTGCTGCCACACTTCTTCTTTCGAGTTGCTCTGTAAAAAATTCCATTACATTCCTGGCACCCGATGCGATGCCGCAGGTGGCCATAGCAACTTTCACCTGAACTAAATTCTCAGGATATGTTGTGCCAGGCTTGCTTGTTAATTCTTCCCGCTTCTTTTTCAGGTCGGCGAGTGATGTGATTTTTGACATTCTATTTGTATGTTAAGTTAAAATTTTATAAGTGACTTCCTTTGTACACTTAAATTTATTCAATTTTTCCTTTTTTGCCCGAATTACTTTGTTTGTATTCTACCAGGGTGTGTTTAGTGTGCAAAGATAATCAATTGGTGTGAAAAAAATAACATTGTGAATAAAATAACACAAACTTATAATTGTTCTAAATAAGACCCGGATTTTGATACAGTATTTCAGGTCTAAAAAACTCATGACTCCGGGATAATCTGTGAATTATGTAACTTATACTTAGAGTTATGTAATATTCGATAATATAACATCAGCATCTTTGTGGCGGGAGATTATTTCACTAATAAATAATCAATTATGAAACATACAGATGAATTATTTGATAAAGCAAGGGGAATTATGAAAATGGAGCTTTTGTCCTGCGCCCCAAACACTTCTTTAAGCAGCAAAGCCATTAAAAAGTTAAGAAGATTCTTTATGTCATCGTGCATAGATGACATGGGTACACCTTATACAAGCCGCATAAACGGTTCTGTGGCAACGGGATTTACATCTATTAAAAAAGTGAATCCCATATTATCTCAACACAGCTTTGCCTGACAACACCCTGTCACTTTTCCATTTACACTCCGGTTCCGAGCCTGTTACCGTGTTCATGCGATTGTCCCGTTAAACCTCACTTCTCCGCCGTTTCAAACATGAAAGTAGCTGTCGAGTCTTTTTCCTCTTTTCATCCTGTAATGTACAAAAAGAAGGACCAGGGCAATGGGAAGAATAGATACTGCAACTATGGCTGACCACCTGATCTCGACTTTCCCTGTCATATATTTATCGATGAAAACCTCGGATACAATACAAAATCCCGATAACACCAAAAATGCGAGAGCAAGTATATTGAAGCCTCTGAAATGTGCAACCTTCCATAGAAGGACAACGATGCTTACCGATATGAAAAGTGCGAGCGTAACAGGAAGACCAATGCCGTAAAACCAGTTAATGGGCGGGGAAAACAAGTCAAATAAAAACAGCATCAGAAGTATTGTAAAAAGCAAACCGGGGATTATGATAAAGTTCTTCCTGAAGGCAAGCAGTATGAGGGTAAGGCATATCCACGATGCCAGTATCGATGTATCGGCATATAGCGACCATGAAAGACTTTTGTGAATAACAAGATCTACAATTGTACATACCGCAATCCCCGAGAAAGCTATAATCCCTGAGAGTTCCCAGATATGTTTTCTTGTTTCTTTTTTATGAAGAATGATTATATCTGTAGGAGAAAAAACCTGGTTATCATCTGCCTTTGATATCTCAGCGTTCCCGACTGAGTATCCGCAAAGCGGACAGGAGGTCAATTCCTCTTCCAGCTCTACTCCGCAGTTTGTGCAATAGCTCATGACTTAAATATTTACTTATTAGTGAGCACCTTGACCGGTATACCTGATTCCGTCAGGTGTCTGAGGAATAGCATTTCAAACCTTGTTGATCCCGACACATTCCCGAAATTGAACCTTAGCTTATGCTTAAACGTAACCATAGCACAACTTATTTTGACATGTGTATTTGGTGGAGTCGGCACCACCTCAAGTGACTCAATGAGCTCCTCCATCTCCAATGGGAGCTTAACTAATCCAAGATTGGTGAGTATTCCCGAGCACTGATTTGATCCGAGCCTTTTGTATACAGCTGAAATGGCCATCGATTTTATAAACAACGGAAGCATTCGAACAAACGGACTTTTTTCATGACCAACATTCTGAGAGAGGAACCTGGTAATCTGTTTCACATCGGCTCCCGTTTGTAATTGGAATGTTACAATTCTGATTATTTCGTCAAATGAATAAACCCCCAGTCTCAGGTCTATTTCAGGCAGAACGAAAAGTGAAAAGTTCCTCATCGTGCGGCTGGCGAATTTTTTTCTCAGGTTAACAGGGACTTCTATTCGAAGAACTCCGCGATTTTGCTTTTTTATCCTTGCTTTCTCTTCAAGAAAAATTTTTTGAAGGGTGAAAAGATAAACAGATACCAGATACTCAGTTACAGATGCCCCATATTCTTTTGCGGCAAAAATAAGCTTATCAAGAACAATTTCAGAACGGATCACTTTCAGTCTTGGCTTAGAATTGAGGCTGAAGGGAAGATGCCAGGCTTTTGTAAGCTTTCCGGGAGGAGGTATCTGTTTTTTGAAAAACCTTTTATAGCCATCCTCCATCTCATCTTCAGTCATCGGAGTCTCAGGCAAAATTATGCCTTCCGTGGAGCTGAATGTCACACCTTTCAGTCTGAAGTAGGTATAAAGAAGTGACTTAAGATATTCAAAGGCTCCGCCGCCATCTGTGAGGATATGTATGAACTCTACGGATATTCTGTTTTGTTTGACCAATATACGGTATAAGGGTTCATTTCGCCTTTTAGCGGCAAATGCGGTGCATGGAATTTGTTCCTCAGTCTGTATACGGGGAAGCTGTTTATTGAATTCAAGATAGTACCAGAATAATCCGCTGCCCAGGGAAACACTGAAGTATGGAAAACGTCTTGAGGTGATCTCGACAGCTTCTTTTAGCGCTGAGAATTTCACAGGACTTTTAAGATAAGCCGTTATCCTGAATACAGCAGTCAGTTCTCCCGACATGATAGCAGGAAACAGCTTAGCGGCATTATCAAGCTTCAGCCAACCGGTCTCCTGAATAGATTTTTTATCGCTCCCCTCTTCCTTCATTATTTTTGTAAATCTACAAAAAGTTAATCAATTAAGGGTTAGTGAATGAGACTGGAAGGATGTATGCTTGGCAAAAATTCATATTTTTGTGTTTCTGTTTATGTTTATATCATATTAAATTAAAAAATCATGAGAAGATTTAATTTTCTTCAGGCATCAATCATTCTGCTTTTGCTGTCAGTTGTACCGCTTGTCAGGGCAGGAGCGCAGATGCCTCAGCGCGGAGGTAATCAGGTTGCCATTATGGGCTGGACAGATAATACACATTATCTAATCAGGACATTCGATCGCGATAATAATCCTGTTATTCAAAGTGTGGATATTAAATCCGCCGGGATGACCGGAGCTTTGGCTCCTGAATCAGAACGGGAAAAGCTTATTCACTCTCTCCCTGAAGGCATAACGCTGACCATGAATGATGTGATTAGTCCCGATAAAAAAAGTGTTGTCATTATAAAAGACAACGATCTCTATTTTTTTTCTATAGGTGACAAATCGCTTAAGCGGCTGACAAACGACAATACTCCTGAAGTAAACACCCGTTTTTCTCCCGACGGCACTAAACTTGCCTATACAAAGAACAAGGATCTTTATGTATATGATCTTGCTGGAAATAAAGAAACAAGACTAACATTTGATGCATCTGAAAAAGTTTATAATGGTTACTCATCATGGGTTTATATGGAAGAGGTACTTGAGAGATCAAGCCACTATGCAGCTTTCTGGTGGTCACCTGACGGCAGTAAAATTGCTTACCTGAGAACAGATGAAACCGATGTACCTGTTTTTATCCTTAACAGGCTGGATGAGCCCGACGGTGTTCATGGACATATTGAAGCGGTACCGTATCCAAATCCCGGTGATCCGAATCCCAGGGTGAAAATGGGCATTGCCGACATAGCCTCCGCTAAAACAACCTGGGTAAAAACTGACTATAACAAAGATCAGTATATTGCCTGGCCCTTTTGGACACCCGATAGTAAAAAGCTGGCAATACAGGTTATTAATCGTGATCAGAATGATATAAATATAATACTTGCAGATCCATCCACCGGTGATTTCACTAATATTTACGACGAAAACAGGAATACCTGGGTCGAATTCCATGAAGATATTTATGTCATGAAAAACGGTTCCGGATTTATTCTACGCAGCTACAAAAGCGATTGGGAGAACCTTTATTTATACGCCTGGGATGGCAAGCTGATCTCACAGCTGACAAATTTCAATTTCAGGGTGACTGCCATCGACAGGGTTGATGAGGATAAGAAGGTTGTTTATTTCTCTGCAACTGGTTCTGAATCAACTGACAGTCATGCCTTCAGGGTGGGGCTCGACGGCAAAAACCTTTTTCAGCTTACAAGCGGAGCAGGCACACATAATGTAAGTGTTTCACCAGAAGGAACATATTTCATCGATACCTGGAATAGTATTTCAAATCCCGGTTTAATAATAGCTTATAATAAGGACAGGAAAAAAATTAAAGAGATCTATAAATTTGAGCAGCCCTTATATGACCCTTCAAAGAACTCTAAATCTGAATTTTTAAAGATCATGACTACAGATGGTCTTTTCAACATGCCTGCTATAATTACATATCCTCTTAATTTTGATCCGGCAAAAAAATACCCTGTTGTCTTCACGATATATGGGGGGCCCGATTTCAAGAACGTGCTCAACAAGTGGCAGGGTAATAATCCTTCATGGTATGCTCAAAATGGTATTATTACCTTCACGGTGGATCATCGTGGGTCGGGTCAGTTTGGCAAAAAAGGGCTTGATTACCTGTACCGTTCACTGGGTAAATGGGAGATCCTCGACTATGAAGATGCAGTTAAGTGGCTGCGTACACAGCCATTTGTGGATCCGGCAAGGATGGGTATCACCGGCAGCTCCTACGGTGGATATATGACATGCATGGCTTTGACAAAAGGCGCTGATTACTGGACCGATGGTTTCGCAGGTTCATCAGTCACCGACTGGCGTCTGTACGATGATATTTACACTGAACGTTATATGGATACTCCTCAGGATAATCCGGGGGGATATAAAGAAGGATCAACTCTGCCATTCGTGAAGAACTATAAAGGCAAACTTTATATGATTCACGGTGATATGGACGATAATGTGCATCTGCAGAATTCCATTTACCTGATTTCAAGGATGGAGGATGAGGGCAAGGTATTCAGGTTTATGCTATATCCGGAAGGAAGGCACGGATGGGGAGGCGCAAAGGCTATTCATGCAAAAAATGAAGCCAATAATTTCTGGCTTTCAAACTTTTTCGGGAAATAGAATGACAGACAGATTTTTTAAAATGCTTTGTGAACTATTGAGGAAACCTTAATGTTCATTAAAGATAACGCTAATCGTTTAACGGCAGTGGTTCGATACAGAACAGAGTAATTTAAACTGAAGATGCAAAATCAAAAAAACTTTGGAAAATGTATATTAATTCAGTTTATTCAGGAAAATAAGTTTATTGACATGATTATTCCCCGGGCTTTATTTCTGAATATCTTTCTGGGTTTTGTTCTCATTGCCAGCGGTCAGAATAATAAATCTGACAGCATTCACCCACATGATGGGATCTATGCCGATTTTAACACAAACAAAGGAAAAATCATCGTTCTGCTTGAGTATAAAAAAGCACCGGTGACAGTTGCTAACTTCATCGGTCTTGCCGAAGGCACTATTACAAATGTTACCTATCCGAAAGGGATTTCATTTTACAATGGTTCCATCTGGCACAGGGTTGTAAAGGGGCATGTGATCCAGGGAGGCGAACCGGCTACCGTAAAAGATCCTGCAAATTCAGATGTGAACTCAATTGGTTATGAGATTCCTAACGAAATCAGCGATCTCAGCCACAATAAAGCAGGCATGACAGGCATGGCTAACGAAGGTCCAAACACAAACACCTGTGAATATTATATCACACTGGCTGACAGGTCCTATCTTGACGGAAATTACACTCTCTTCGGAGAGGTAGTTGAAGGAATGGATATAGTAAATACCATTGAAAAAGGCGATACTACCCGTTCAATAACTATTCGGAGAGTGGGGACAGAAGCTGAACAGTTCATTGTTAACGACAGCACTTTTAAATCTCTGCTTGATGACCTGTGGAGGAAGGTTAATAATGAGATCCGGCTCAGAAAATTAAGGGAGCAGGCTTATATTTCAGCAAACTGGACTGATCTTGACTCGATGAAGGATGGTTTGAGATTTAAAGTAATTTCGGAAGGGAAAGGAAGTAAGCCATCTGACGGATCAGTTGTTACAGTAAGATACAGCGGGAAGTTAATAAATGATCTTGCCTTTGTCAGTTCATCCGATGAAGGAAAACCGGTTCCCGGACCGGTGCCGGCTGAATTTACTCATACCATCGGACAGGGAGGACTGATAACAGGACTTAGTGAAGCACTAAAAGATATGAAAGCAGGAGAGAAGAGGCTTCTAATCATTCCACCTAATCTGGGTTATGGAGAAAAAACTGCTTACTATGGGAAAGAGATCCAGGGTAAAAAAAGATTTGTTATATCACCGGGAGAGACTCTTATACTTGAAGTTACCCTTGTTAATTTTAATTGACTATTTCTCATATTTATGGCTATTTGGGCCCGGATAGATTATTGTTTATTATATTGGTCACAAATTCTTCTTTAACTAAACGCATTACTAACTCCAAACTCCAAAAATCCAATCTTATGGTAATAGGTGTACTCAGGGAAACCGGAAATGAGAACAGGGTGGCAATTCTGCCGGCTGAAGTTGTTGCCCTGAAAAAAATGGGTATCGATGTGATGGTGGAGACAAATGCTGGTGAACGGGCCTTCGCATCCGACTCTGCATACATTTCGGCCGGAGCAGTTATTACTGACCGGAAAAGCGTTATTGCCGGATCTGAAATGCTGCTTTCAATTAACCCTCCGGTGGGTGACGATATTAATTCCTTTAAGGAAGGACAGGTGTTATGTTCTGTCCTTAATCCGGTTGAAAACAGTAAGTGGCTCGAAAAAGCCCGGCTTCACAGCTTGTCGGTGCTGGCTCTTGATCTTATTCCGAGGACAACCCGGGCACAGTCAATGGATATTCTTTCTTCAATGGCTACTGTAGCAGGCTATAAAGCTGTACTTGAAGCTGCATCAATGCTGCCAAGATTTTTTCCGATGTTCATGTCGGCAGCCGGCACAATAAAACCTTCACGGTTACTCATACTTGGTGCAGGAGTAGCTGGTTTACAGGCAATAGCTATTGCAAGGAAACTAGGTGCAATTGTAGAAGTATTCGATGTAAGAACTGCTGTCAAGGAAGAAGTCAGGAGTCTCGGAGGAAAATTTATTGAGGTTGAGGGAGCAAAAGAAGATGTTGCAGCTGGAGGTTATGCCGTGGAACAATCCGATGAATTCAAGAGGAAACAACAGGAACTGATTCATGAGCACGCCATTGCAGCAGATGTAATAATAGCCACGGCTCAGATCCCGGGTAAAAAAGCTCCCATTCTGTTGCATAAGGAAACTGTCTACGCAATGAAACCCGGTTCAATTATTATTGACCTGGCTGCCTCTTCAGGAGGTAATTGCGAATTAACTCAAAACGGGAAAAACATTGTCGTAAACGGCGTAAATATTGTGGGAAAATCTGACTATCCGTCGGAAATGCCATCTGATGCCAGCAAAATGTTTGGGTGTAATCTCATAAACCTGCTTAAGATAATGGTTGATAAAAATGCAAAGCTCCAGCTTAATCTTCAGGATGAAATTATTAATGGAACAACGGCTGTGCATGGCAAAGAATATGTCAGTCAGAGAGTTAAGCAATTATTAAATATAAAATAAACCGCATCATGGATAATATTCTTGGATTTTTTTTACTGCACAGGGAGGCAATTTTCATTGTGATCCTTTCTATATTCCTGGGTATTGAAGTTATCAGCCATGTTCCCGCTGTCCTTCATACACCTCTGATGTCAGGGGCTAATGCAATCCATGGCGTCGTCATTATCGGTGCTATCATCGTGATGGGACATGCTGAAACGACAGGATCATTAATACTTGGATTTTTAGCAGTTGTCCTGGGGACTTTAAATGTTGTAGGAGGTTTTGTAGTCACTGACAGAATGCTTGAAATGTTTAAGAAGAAGAAATAATAACCGGAATAAATTTCGAAAAGATCATTATTATGGACCAACTGTCTCAACTACAGACCGAACTCTCGATATTAGAGCTGATTTATATAATTGCCTCAGTGCTGTTTATTCTGGGATTAAAAATGCTAAGCCATCCGGCTACAGCAAGGAGAGGTAATTCTTTGGCGGCTGTCGGAATGGTAATGGCAATAATTGCAACTATCCTGCTTCATCACCGGGATGGAAAACCTATCGGCAATATCGGACTCATTCTGGCGGCAATAGCTATTGGCAGCATTATTGGATGGGTTATTGCCAGGAGAGTCAAGATGACAGCAATGCCGCAACTGGTATCATTTTTCAATGGTATGGGAGGAGCTGCAGCTGCACTTATATCAATGATAGAATTCCCACATATAAATCCTGAACTGATTGCAAAAAGCGGGATGGCAAATGGCGAAGTGCTTGCAATACTTTTGGGTCTCATGATCGGAACTGTTTCATGGGCGGGAAGTATGATTGCTTTTGGTAAGCTCGACGGCAGGATAGGCGATATGCGGATAAAAGCGATGAAATATGTGAATCTGACAATTCTTGCAGTGCTGATCGGGTTCATAGTTTATATCATGACACGTCATGTCCAATCGAGTAGTGAAATTGCGCCATTAGTTTATATAATGTTCGCAATCTCAGTAATATATGGCGTTTTGTTTGTGATGCCTATCGGTGGTGCTGATATGCCTGTTGTTATTTCTCTGCTTAACTCATTTACCGGAGTGGCAGCATCCATGGGAGGATTCCTATATAATAATCAGGTTATGCTCACAGGAGGTATTCTTGTAGGATCGGCCGGAACAATTCTGACAATACTCATGTGCAGGGCAATGAACCGGTCATTATTGAATGTAATTATCGGCGCTTTCGGAGGTAGCGGGCAGACGCACGTAGATATTACCGGTTCCGTAAAAGAGATATCCATTTCCGATGCAGCCGTTCTTCTCAGCTACTCGCATAAAGTGGTTATTGTACCGGGCTATGGTCTCGCGGTTGCCCAGGCTCAGCATATCTGCCATGAACTGGATAAAATTCTGGAGGAAAAAGGGGTGGAGGTCAAATATGCTATTCATCCGGTTGCCGGAAGAATGCCCGGACATATGAACGTCCTGCTAGCCGAAGCTGATGTGCCTTACGAGCAGCTTATCGAAAGCGATGAGATAAATCCGGATCTTCCGAACACTGATGTTCTGGTGGTAATAGGTGCGAATGACGTTGTCAATCCTGCTGCTGAAGATGACCCATCAAGCCCGATTTATGGGATGCCTATTATCAAGGCACGCGATGCTAAAAACATTATTGTTATGAAAAGAGGCATGGGGAAAGGATATGCTGCTATTGAAAACATGCTTTTTTATAATGATAAGACAAGGATGTTATTTGGTGATGCAAAGAGCACACTTCAGGAACTTGTAAATGAAATTAAAAGCCTGTAGAATACTTGTATTTCATGTGGTTGCATCGATAGTGATATGTCCTGCCTGACAATGATTGTTATATGAACGAATATACCCGAAGGCTTTCTGCCTTAAGGGCAGCAATGCTTGAAAAAGATATAGATGCTTATATAATTCCGTCCTCAGATCCTCACCTGGGAGAGTATATTCCTGATCACTGGCGAATAATCCTCTGGCTTACAGGATTTACCGGGTCGGCTGCTATTGTTGTTGTCACCGGATCTTTTGCAGGATTATGGACCGACTCAAGATATTTTCTTCAGGCTGAGAATCAGATTTATGGCTCAGGTTTTTCTTTGATGAAACCCGATTCCTCCTCCTCAAAAGACTTCAACGGCTGGATAACAGAGAATATCGATGATGGAAGCAGTATCGCGCTCGACGGCAGGATCTTTTCAGTCGCAGGCATACGAAAACTTAAACAACTTTCGGAAGCCAGGAAATTTTTATTTGATTTTGACTGTGACCTGATTTCCGGATTATGGAACGACCGGCCTCTTATGCCCCAATCTGTAGCGTTTGATCATTCAACAATATTCTGTGGGAAGGAAAGATCGGCTAAAATTGCAGAGGTAAGAGAGCAAATGAAGATGATGGGAGTGGATTATCACCTTCTTACATCACTCGACGATATTATGTGGCTTCTGAACATTCGTGGGAAGGATCTTAAATACAGCCCGTTGCTGATTTCCTACGCGATAATCAACGACATACAAATCCTGTTTTTTGCCGATGAGAATAAAATTCCATTTAAGCTTGCCGCTGAATTTGACAGGCTTGGTATCGTGTTGCTTCCATATGAGGAAACCAGCGGCATGCTCTCCACTCTGCCTTCCACTTCATCGATTCTTCTGAATCCGTCGACAACCTCTTCAGATCTTTTTAATTCCATTCCCACACAAATGAGGATTATTGAGGATCTGTCAATCCCGACACGGTTAAAAGCGGTAAAGAACGGTGTTGAGATTAAGAATATATGTCGCGCAATGGTTAAGGATGGTGTTGCCCTTAGCAAATTTTTTTACTGGCTTGAACATAATTACGATTCTGAAAATATATCAGAGCTGTCTGCTGCTGAAAAACTTGACAGCCTGAGGTCAGGGAATGAGAATTATCTAAGTCCCAGCTTTTCGACTATTACTGCCTATAATGAGCATGGTGCGCTTCCGCATTACTCGCCAACTCCGGAAACCAACTCATTAATAGGAACGAAGGGGATATTCCTTGTTGATTCAGGCGGCCAGTATCTTGATGGAACTACTGACATTACCCGGACGATAGCGCTGGGCAGGCCTTCAGATATTCAGAAACACGACTTTACACTCGTGCTTAAAGGGACAATAAACCTTGCTCAGGCAAAATTTCCTTATGGCACGAAAGGCTATCATCTGGATCTTCTGGCACGTAAAGCGCTGTGGGAGAAGGGTCTGAATTATGGGCATGGAACCGGGCACGGGGTAGGGTTCTGTCTTAATGTTCATGAAGGTCCTCAGAATATAGGTCCTGGAACAGGTATTGACTCAAAAACTGTCATTGAGCCGGGGATGCTCATTTCTGATGAACCAGCACTTTATAGGGAAGGTGAATATGGGATTAGGATCGAAAACCTGGTAATCTGTTTTGAAGATGAAGAAACTGAATATGGAAAGTTCCTGAGATTTGATACGGTTTCTCTTTGTTATATAGATAAATCATTGATTGACACTTCTTTACTGGATATTACAGAGATTGGCTGGCTGAATTCCTATCATGAAGAAGTATACACTAAACTCAGCCCGTTTCTTTCAGAGCATGAAAAGATCTGGCTTAAAGAAAAATCATCACCTATTTGAATCCAAAGCTTCTCTGTGACCCTCAACACATTTTCTATGACTCTCTGTGCCAGTTCCTAAAGCTTTATTTTGCAGGTCTCATTATATCCTCCATAAGCACTATATCCATAACCGGAAATTCTGTAATCCGCAATCTTGCACATCCGTAAGGAACAAGTGTGATAACCTCAACATCCCCTTCAGGTTTTACGGGACTTATCGGTGGAACATCAGCGGAGTTATCTTTAATTGTCCATTCGGGAATCTTCATTCCCCTTGCCTTGATTATTACCGGGGCATCCTGAGTTGATATTATATATTTTCCTGAATCTGCAGACCAGATCATATCTCCTCTGTCGGAAAACGGATATTTGCCAACAGGGTTTTCAGTTACATTTATTCCCCTCATTATATTTGCCTTATTGATAAGTAATCCGTAGTTCCAGGCGCTCTTTGGATCTATTTCCCAGTCAACGCTTCCCTTATAATTATAATTATCGTAATTGATTTTTACACTTTTATATTCTTTGTCGATGCGTAATGAAAAACACAGAGGGCCTCGCATTATTACCAGTGAATTATTATAATAATCTCCGGTACGAAGGTTCATAGGCAGTTCCACCAATATCTGATCGCCATTTCTCCACCTTTCGTCCAGCCTGAATACATTCTGCTTTGCGACTTTAACTTTTGTGTTTTTGAATGTTACAAAAACCGAGTCTGCCCATTCCGGAATTCTAAGATCTATTGGAAACCTTACCGGCTTGCCGGTGCTTATAGTTAGCTTTACAGAACCTTTGAAAGGATAATCAGTTTCTTCCGAGATTGTCACTTCTTTTCCCTTTGCCACCTTTGCTTTGACAATTGATGGTCCGTAAGCCACCAGTGCCAGTCCGTTGTCATTTGTTGCCATCCACATGCTCTCTACAAGTTTGGGCCATCCCTGGTGCATATTAGCCAGGCAGCATCCGAATTCAGGCATTAATCCATAGATATTTGCATAATCTCCATTGGAAGACCAGTCTCTTTTGGCTGCCGATACGATTACCTGATTAGCTTGCTGGTCATACTGATGTGCCCACATATCGGGTGTGGTTGTTCCTGGTAAACAATTATATGCGAGCAGTTCAAGTCTGTCTGCCAGTGTGTTTGTCCCAAAGATCTCATACAGTTCCTCGAGAGAAAACATATATTCAACAACGGAGCATAATTCCGAACCCTGGGAGGGGCTTTTTCCTGAGAGATGTTCATCTCCTGAAAAGCGTCCGCCGGGTTGTCCATGGTTGAGATCATATTTTTTAATACCCGAAAAAACAGCATTTCTGAACCTTTCATCCTTTGATTGCTGATACCATAAGCCAGCGTATTTGATCGCCATGGCATTGTTTACCACGTGTGCAGTCAAACCCACAGAACCCCAGTCATGAGGGATCTTATTGTCTGCTACAGCCACCGAATCCCACGGGAATTTTTCATAATAGCTTGTCCAGTCCATACTGTTCTTCTCGATAGATGCTATTGTCTCAAGGATCCACGCTTCACCGGTCTGTCTGTACAGCCAATATCCTGTAACTGCATTTTCCATTGCCCGGACTCCCCGCCAATCTTTATCAGGCCAGTCGGGTTTTGAATCGTGCAGGTACCTGAAATACTTCGTCAGAACATCAAGCGCACGTTTATCTCCTGTTGCTTCGTAATACTGCATCAGTACCTTGTTAGCTACGGCAAGCGGCCAGCGATCCTTGTTTTTTGATGGTCCGTACCATCCTGTATCACTGCTGCTTGCGAGTATCGGTTCTATCCAGGCTTTAACCTTTGTTATAAGATGTTCATCATTAAGAAGGTATGCCAGAGGTACAAGTCCATCGAGATAATAAGGCCCTCTTTCCCAGGCTTCGCCATTTCCGCCTTTCCATGATGAGTTTACCAGGTCGGGCCAGAAATCATCAATATTTCCTGTCAGTCCGGCGGCCTGGATTTCCAACTGTGATTTTAGCCAGCCAAGGGGTTTAACTGTTCCGAGAGGCAATTTGATATATGCGTTTTGATGCAAAGCAGGAGGATTACCCTTGTAATTTGTGTTTACCTTGTTTTTTTCGCATCCGGAAAAGAGCAATAATGCGAAGATCAGGGCAACAGAACAATATTTCTTCATTTCAGTACTTATTAATCGGCCGGGTGGTAAGATTCCGGAGTAAAAATATGAAAAAATACCGTTAATCATTCCCGGGCTTCGCCCTCTGCCTAAAATATAAAGGAGTGACTTCCGAATCCGCCAACTGGCAGATTCGCATCTCCTTCTTAAAAGAGCAGATTGCGGAAGAACAGGAATTATTCTGACTTCAGCGATCTCGCAGGATTCATAACAGATGCCTGATATGCCTTGTAGCTTATTGTTATGAAAGTAATTAAGATCGTAAGAAATGCCGCAAACAGTAAAATTGCCATCTCTATCTTTGTCCGGTAGACATATTTCAGCAGCCATTGGTGCATAAAATAATATGCAACAGGAACTGCGATGATTATTCCGATAGACACCAGAATAAGGAAATCTTTAGCGATCAATTGAAGAATAGTTTGTTCGTTTGCTCCGAACACTTTCCTGATGCCAATCTCTTTTGTACGTTGTTCAACCATATATGATGCCAGTCCAAATAGTCCGAGACAGGCAATCAGGATTGCCAGAACTGTAAAAAGAGTAAAGATCAATCCTCGTTTTTCGTCAGCCTGGAATTGTCCGTTAAACCTCTCTGTAAGGTATTGA
The DNA here is from genome assembly GCA_963715785.1 of uncultured Bacteroidales bacterium. GTDB lineage: Bacteria > Bacteroidota > Bacteroidia > Bacteroidales > VadinHA17 > LD21. The sequence continues at coordinate 4,703,805 of OY970276.1, read as the reverse complement.
TAAACAAATGGCTGATCGGGGAATATTTCCTTCCACTTTTTTTCTATAAAGCTCAGCGTTTGAGTTGTTTCAGTTCCGCTTAATTTTATATACACCACATTGTTTACAGGGCGGTAAATCAGCAGCAGCGATTCAATCCCGTTATACATTCCGGTCTGATGATAATCTTTCATTACACCAATTACCCTTCCGTTGATAAAATAATTGCCAGGATTGCCAAGAGTGACTTTCTTTCCCACCGGCTCAGTCCAGTTCATTCTTTTTACAAAAGTTTCGTTTACCACTACGCCGGTCAATGTATCAGATGGCATATCCTGCTGAAAGCCACGTCCTTTCAGTATTTTTATTCCCAATGTCTCAATAAAATCATAATCGACAACTGCAAAATTTATTCCCCTGTTTGACATCCCCTGATCTGTTTCCACGTTGAAGATTACTTTTCCCGAACCCTGACCAACTTCAGTATTTGTTGATGTAACATATTTTATGTTCTGATTCTCATGAAGGACCTGTCTCAGAACAGGATATTTCCTTGCCATTGCTCCATTGAGTTGCAGTCCCACAACGTTAGTCTGATCAAAACCCTGATCCATAGTCTTAAGGAAATTAAGCTGCCTGAAGACAACTAGTGTGCAGATAATCATGATTACCGAGATTGAAAACTGAATTACCACCAGGATTTTGCGAAACACGCTGCCTGCTGAACCCTGGGTTATCTCACCCTTAAGTACCGTAACAGGACTGAAGCGGGAAAGAAAAAATGCCGGGTAGCTTCCACCGAAAAATCCAACTATAATTATAACGGCGAGCAGGCTCAGTAAAACAGTCGGGCTATAAATAACATGCAGATTGAACGATTTCCCGGCGAGAAGATTGAATTGTGGCAATAGTATGATTATTAAAACGATACTGATTATAACTGAGATGAGCGTAAACACCATTGATTCGGACAAGAACTGCAGGATAAGTGGCGTACGCCTCGAACCCACAACTTTTCTCAATCCGACTTCACGGGCACGGCGCGTTGAACGTGCAGTGGCCAGATTCATATAGTTCATAGCTGCAATGAGTATCAGGAATATTGCCACTATTGAAAATATATATACATAAGTTATGCTTCCTGTTGGCTCAGGTTCCTGTGAATTTGTCGAATAAAGATGGATCCTGGTCAGCGGCTCAAGATGGTAATTAATGGAAATATTCAGCGGTCCGAATATTGGTTTCATATAAGCATCATACATACCTTTCATTTTGATCTCAAACTGTTTCACGTCGAAATCTTTGGGAAACAGCAGATATGTAAACACCCCAAAATTTCCCCAGCTCCCTAAATTTTTCGGCAGATTGTTTCTGGCTGCAACAGCATCAAAACGAAAATGAGAGTTGGCAGGAACATCCTGTATTACGCCAGTGACTTCGTATGTATCTGTTCCTGTAGTAAGCGTTTTTCCAATCGGATCGGTCTTTCCAAAGTATTTGTTGGCAATCTTTTCGGTAAGAATGATCTTTTTAGGCGCCAAAAGGGCGGATTTAACTTCCCCTTTTAAGACTTTATAAGAAAATATATCGAAGAGAGTCGAATCAACATAAAAGAAATTTTCCTCATTGAATTCCTTGTCTTCATATTTGTAAAGAGCACGAGGCATATTTATGAATCTGACAAATGACTGAACTTCAGGATAATCCTGAACAACCTGGGGTCCAAATGGTATCTGTGCAACAATCCAGGTGAATTGATCATCCGGTTCTTTTATTGTTGATGAAACACGATAAATCCTGTCTGCCTTCTCATTATACCGGTCATAACTAACTTCATCGGAGACATAAATGATGAGAAATAATGCACTGGTAATACCCAGGGTAAGTCCCAGAATATTCAGAGTACTGTAACCGAAGTGTTTCAGTATGTGTCTGAAAGCAGTTTTAATAAGGTTTTTTAACATGAGAGGTTCATTTGGTTAGTTTGACAAAACAATAAAATTATACCAAAAAAAAATTAAATCATCAATTAAGTAGGCCATTAACCGGAAATTAACAAATGTATTCCTTATTATAGTTTATATGGCAAACCTGCAACCTGCACCCTGTATCTCTCAGCCTTCGGAGCTTTCTTTGACCACATTAGCGAAGGAGACCTCAACCTTATTTATCCTCAATTACTTTTACCTGGTCGAACCAGGCAACACCTTTCCCGGGCATCCTGAGAATGAGATTTGTTTTAAACCTCGACAATGTATCGTTTGGAATATTAACGAAAGTCACATACTCTCTCCATTCATTGTCGGGTATAAACCTCGATTTGCCGAATTCACCCATATCAACTTCAACGTATTGCGGGTTCTTGTCTTTTATATATAGACGCTGGTCTCCGGAATTTGTTACAGGCGACAATCTCTGTTCAGGATCAGATTTTGCCCAAATTGAGATTGTATATGAAAAGCCGGCTTTAACAGGAAACGGGAAGAATCTGATAGCCATGCTTTTATTGTCCTGGGGAGTGATCAGCCTTAATGAATGATTACCGTCATAGAATTCTCTGGTATCGAGGAAATATGTAGCCCCTTTGTCTCCGCCAGGTCTGGCATAGCATGCTGAAGGCAGTCCTGGCTCCGATAAATCTTCAAAGCCCGGATCTCTTATAAGATTAGTGACGGAAGGCTCCGAAGTCTGACTATCAGGTTTGATGTCAATAAGATAAACCTGCGATCCGAATGCTGACAGTTGATCTGTTATGACTCCGCCTCTGACTGCAACAAACCGGTTTTCAAACAATACCCTTGCTCTCCCGCTGGCAAATCCACTCACCCGGAATGAAGTGTTTACCGGCTCATTCGCTTTATTGACAGCCATTATGACCAGCTGTCCATTATGCATTCTCGAGGTAACTGATATATTTCCGGAATAAGTCACCACAGGCATCGTCGTTTCATCAGACAGGAGCCATGGTGTCAGTTCAGCGACCTCAGTGGCCATTCTTCCGCATTCGCCCCAGGTAGCTGTTGATTTTGGAAAATAATTTGGTCCCTGACGCACGAAATACTGAATACCTGTAGCACCATTAATAATAGACTGCCAGGTCATCGATCTGATCTCCTGAATTGTCGGTTCACGACTCCACAATTCTCCGCCTCCGAAAGCTTGTGGCACAATCCAGAATGGCCTCTTTCCCTTGAATTCACTGCTCAGCTGAGCCGATACTTCCCCCGGAAGGGAAACCGGATGATCTGGTATCGGGTAAGGATCTGCCATTACAATATCGAGAGCATTAATATATTTTTTTGAATTAGTGAAAGGGGCCATAAATACGATAGATACCGGATGCCATGGATCATTTTCTTTTACCGTCCTGTAAATTTCTTCCAGCTTTTCAGGAGTAATACTGATACCGTTAGGCTCGTCTGAGATATACCAGCCGAGCAATGCGGGATGATCCCTGAACATTTTAATTTCATCTATCAGCATCTTTCTCTTTTCACTATCGTTCAATCCATCTATTTTGGACCCGACACCTCCACCCCCCGACACTGATAAAAGATTGTAATGTACTTTCATGCCAAGCTCCGCGCAACGGTCCATATACTTTATCCTGTCGTTAAGAGTCTCCCGGGTGATCTTCTGATATGGCGAGATCACATTAAATCCTTTAATAACTTCTTCTTCAGGAAGAGAGCTGTTTACAGGTGAGTAACAATAGAAGCCAAAGGGGAAAAACGGCAATTTGTTCACTATCAGCCCTCCCGTAAGCCTGTCGGTCTTGACCTCATTTTCTTTATAGGCGAGAATGATCAGATCTGTTCTTGCGGTGTAAATTATTCCTGGTCTGGAAGTAATATTGATCCATGCTTCCATGTTATAATCAGAGGGGGCAAGTTTAATGGGGAATGGCAATCTGAGAATATTTCCGCCGGGAATTCCGGTCCATGTGCACGCTATTTCATCTCCAGTCCTTACAGTTACTGATAAATTATTATGAGACAGGTTCGGTGGTACATGCAAAAGAAATTCTCCTGTCTTCTCAAATGAATAAAAACTTTGACGGCTATAGATGCTAAATGATGATGAATCAACGGATTGACAAAAGAGGGTTATTGGGAAAATTCCCAGTATTATAATTAGGAGAAATATCGCAGGTACTCGTTTATTCATGATAAGAAATTCACGGAATAGATCTGTAAAAATAGTCAGTTTTGGTTATGGTCTTAAAAATTCAAGATATTAATTACCTATATTTGGAGCGATTAAAACATATCATGTTGAAGGAGTGGAAATATTCAATACAATTTATCTGTCTTCTTTCTCTGTTTTTTTTGTCTTCTGCTGGAGTTTATGGACAACCTAAGCATCTGCAGTTCATTCAGCTTACTCCCGATGACGGTCTTTCATCTTCCAATGTAACAGCCATAATTCAGGATCACAGGGGTTTTATCTGGGCGGGGACTTCCGATGGACTCAACCGGTACGATGGGTTCAAATTTGTGGTATATAAGAACGTACCCCGCGATAGCTCCAGCCTGAGCGACAATGTGATACAAACATTTTTTGAGGATCATAATAAGAATCTCTTCATAGGCACAGAGGATGGATTATCATTATATGACCGTGAGAAGGATTGTTTCCTGAATTATATGCACGATAATTCATCGCCGTTAAAAGGCCTGGTATGCACTGTGATGAAAATCTCCGAGGATTCCTCAGGCAATTTCTGGCTGGCTACAAACTCAGGGCTGATCTATTTCGACAGGATCAAAAACAAGGCTGTTCAGTTTACTCACGATCCCAAAAACCCTCAAAGCCTTAGTAATGACAATGTCGAAGCTGTATTGATTGATGAGAACGGCAGATTATGGATTACAACTCACAAGGGTCTAGATGAGTATCTTCCTGAATCACATTCTTTTAAACATTTCGACCGGACAAATTGCAATATCGACATCTCAGATGTTGTTCTTGGGGATATGAAAGAGGATTGGGAAGGCAATATCTGGTTAGGAAGCAGAGACGGACTTTATTGCCTTAAAAACAATCCGGGAGATAATATTGCGGTAATGAAGCATTTCCGGCATGATATTAAGGATCCGTCGAGTCTTGCGATAGATCAGGTAACATCACTTTTTGTGGATGATTCAGAAAATATCTGGGTAGGCACGGAAAACGGAGGGCTCGACTTATTTAATAAGGCAGACCAAAGCTTCTGGCATTACAGAACTGATGACTATGACTTGCAAAGCATCTCTAATGAATCGATTGTTTCAATATTTCAGGATAAAGCCGGCAATTTGTGGGTAGGCACATTTGCTGGCGGTATAAATATAGCTCTGAAGAACAGAGATGCTATCATAAAATACCAGAGGCAGCCCGGAGCTCCTTTCAGCCTGAGTCATAATTCGGTTACTTCATTCATTCAAGGCCCAAAGGGAGAAATTTGGGTGGGGACGGACGGAGGAGGTTTTGATCTCTTTAATGATAAGATAAGCCGCTTTAAGCGATTCAACATGGATAATTCCTCTTTAGGCAGTAATTCGGTGCTGTGTATAAAAGAAGATTCCAAAAATCGGATCTGGCTTGGGACCTGGGCGGGAGGTCTTGTTCATTTTGATGAGAAAACCGGATCATTTAATTCCTTTACAACCAAAAACAGTCTTATCCAGGATGATAATATATATGCTATTGAAGAAGGTTTTGATGATGATCTCTGGCTTGGAACTTTTGAACATGGGCTGGTCCATTATCAGTTAAAATCCGGGAAATTTACAGCTTATACGCCTCTTAACAGCGGTGTAGGCAACGAGATGGTAGTTAAAATTTTAAAATACTCCGGGCGACGGCTGTTAATCGGAACCACTGAAAATTTCCAGATTTATTCACCTGAGAATAATTCTTTTACTACATACATTTCTAATCCGATAAACAAGAACAGTCTGAGTTACCCTCGTATAACTGATATCCTTCCCGTTAATGACACATGCATCTGGATTGGTACGCCTGACGGACTGAACCAGCTTAATCCGGAAACCGGAATTTTCAAAAGATTTTTTGATAAAGATGGTTTGCCCAGCAGCTTCATTAAAAGCTTGATTCTGGATAACTCAGGTGAGCTCTGGGTTACCTCCACAAAAGGGATATGCCGTTTCGATTTAAGGAATGGCAAATTTAAAAATTTTACAAAAGCCGATGGTTTGCAGAGTAATGAATTCAATGAAAGAAGTATATTGAAAACAGCGACCGGCGCGTTGTTGATGGGCGGCAATAAAGGATTTAATATTATCTATCCCGAGAAAATTGCTGAAAATAAAACAGTACCGGATGTTCTGATCACAGATCTTAAGATTTTCAATAAGAGTGCAAAACCTGGCGCTAAAAACTCACCGCTTATCCAAAACATCACTGAAACAAAATCTATTACATTATCCTATAAGCAATCTGTCCTTACTTTTTCATTCGCAGTCATGGATTTTTCAGCTCCGGGGAAAAATAAGTATGCATATATGATGGAGAATTTTGACGGGGATTGGATTTTCACTAATAATAGCACAGGCGAAGCAACTTATACCAATTTAAGTCCGGGTAACTATGTGTTCCGTGTAAAAGGTTCAAATAACGATGGCTTGTGGAATCAGGTAGGAACGTCTCTGCGGATAACTATTCTTCCTCCATGGTGGAGCACATGGTGGTTCAGGATCATTATACTTTTCCTGATTATTCTTTCGTTTACAGCCATTATGTTTTTACGCGTCCGTCAATTGAAAAAGCAAAAGCTGCTCCTTGAAAAATCCGTAGCCATTAAAACATCCGAATTGCACGAGCTAAATGCCTCAAAGGATAAATTTTTCTCAATAATCGCGCACGACCTGAAACATCCATTCAGTACACTTATTGGTTTCAGCCAGATGCTTAAGGATGAATATGATTCCGAATCACCTGAAAAAATCAGAGAGTTCGCCGATATTATCAATACGTCAGCGGTTCAGACTTTCCGGTTACTGGAGAATCTGCTTGAATGGGCTAATTCCCAGCGCGGTAAAATTAATTTTAAGTATGAACATCTGAACCTGAACGCCATTTTGACCGAAGAACTGCTTACACTCAACGAAATTGCAAACAATAAAAAAATTGAGCTCAAAAATTCCGTTCCTGAGAAATTGACAGTTTTTGCTGACAAGAATATGGTCAAAACCATATTGAGGAATCTGGTATCAAATGCCATTAAATTTTCGTACCGTAATGGACAGATAGAAATAAAAGCAGCAACTCATGACCATGAAGTTGAGATAGTCGTTTCAGACAATGGAATTGGTATGACTAAGGAGACGATAGCGGCTCTATTCAGGCTTGATGCCAATCTATCCACACCGGGCACTGAAAATGAATATGGAACCGGGCTCGGTTTATTACTGTGTAAAGACTTTGTTGAAAAACAACATGGAAAGCTTTTGGTCGATAGCGAACCAGGCAAAGGTAGCGCTTTCAGAATAGTTCTCCCTTCAGAGCAAAGCCGGTGAAATCTAAAACTTTAGATCGGGTAATTTATTATTTAACATTTGAGGATTCGTATTTACTACCCTTTAAAGCCTTTTTGGATAAAAAAATTATATCTTTAGAACTCTGAAGGCAGTATTACTATTATATCCTAAAAACTATAAGAAACAGTGAATGTTTTAAATAGTCCCAAATTGCGCGGAAATCATTTTTTCAGACGATTCGTGGTGATCTCATTGCTATGCCTTTCAGGATTTTCTAGCATCAATGCCAGACAACAATATTCAAAATTAGGGCATCTGACTGTTAACGATGGCCTTTCGAGCAACCGAATAAGGTGCATTTATAAAGACAGTAAGGATTATCTCTGGATGGGCACTGATGTGGGTCTCGATAAATATGACAGTTACCAGGTCAAAAGATACAGGCATGTTGATAATCTGCCAGGCTCAATAAGCAGCGATATACTGACCTGTATTTATGAAGACCGTGGAAAAAACCTGTGGTTTGGAACATATGACGGGCTTAATTTGTATAGCCCTTCAAAAGATAATTTCAGGGTATTTAAAAAGAACAGTTCTAATATCAACAGCCTGAACAGCAATTGTATTACCGGCATTGTCGAAGACAAAAAGGGAAGCCTCTGGGTAGTTTCAGACGGAAGCTGCCTCAATAAATGGGATTCAACAACTCAGAGTTTTCTCAGGTATCCTTTCGATGTTCAACGACATAATCTATCAGTCAGACCATCCAGGATGGCTGCTGTTGACTCAAAAGGATTCATATGGGTCGGGTCGCTGCGCCCGGGAATCACTCGTTTTGATCCGGAAACAGGCCAATTTACCAGGTTCGATGATCCATCACCGGAATTCAGCAGTTACAGTTATAAGAGTTTGTATATAGATAAGGACGACAAGATCTGGATTGCAACCGACGGGATAGGATTCTTCTCGTATGACCCGGCTCTGAACAAATTTGAACATTTTGGAGTAAATGGAGACAGAAAAGGAACCAATCTTAATTTTATCCTCGATATTATTCCTGAAGATGACCGCTATCTGCTGCTTGCCGTTGATCAGGGAGGTATTAACCGTTTCGATAAGGTTACAAAAACATTTGAATATATAATGTACAAAAATTCAAATGATAACGGGCTCAATAATAATGGAATCTGGTGCTTCCACCGGGACAAGGAAGGAATTCTCTGGATCGGCACTTCCGGCGGAGGGATAAATTACTATAATCCCAAAAAAGAAAGGTTTAACCTGTTTACTCATAACAGCAATAATCCGGGATCGCTTTCTTATAATTTTGTTGGAAACCTGTTCGAAGATCATGATGGATTAATATGGATCGGAACCGACGGAGGAGGATTAAATGTCTATAATCCCAAAACGGGCCTGTTTCAAATCTTTAAAAACGATCCCTCCAACCCGTTCAGTCTAAGTGGCAATGTTGTGAGAGGCATAGCAGAGGACAAAGATCATAATATGTGGATCGGTACATGGGATGCCGGGCTGAACAAGTATGACAGGAAAACCGGAAGATTTACCAGATTTTTACCTGATGAGAATGATCCGCACAGCATTTCAAATAAAACGATCTGGAACCTGTTCATTGACCATAACAATAATTTGTGGATAAGCATTTATAACATGGGAATCGATTTATACGACATGAAAAAAGGTGTAATAAAACGATTCAGAAACAGCCCTGACGAACCAGGCTCAATAAGCGGAAATAATTGCTGGTTCTATTTTGAAGATCCCCATAATACACTCTGGATCTGTACCCAAAACGGACTCGATCAGTATGACAGCCTGACAAATACTTTCAAAGTGCTGCATTTTCCTGATAATGATATTGGTGCATTTTATGAAGACAAAGCAGGGTATATCTGGGTAGGCTCGAATACAAAAGGTTTGTTTATGTGTAACATGGATGGCACCATTCTTAAGACTTACGATGTGACCAATGTGTTACCCAATAACAGAATTCATGCTATCACTCAAGATAATAACGGTGATATCTGGGTATCGAGCAATAAGGGCATCAGCAGATTGAATCCTGACATTCAGAGTATCAGGAATTACTCTAAAGAGGATGGATTACAGGGCGATCAGTTCTACCAGCAATCATTTGTTAAAACCAGGAGCGGAGAGCTTTACTTTGGCGGATACAGCGGGCTGAATTCTTTTTGCCCCGACAGCCTGAAGGACAATGACTTCATACCGCCGGTATATCTTACGGATTTTCAAATTTTCAATAAACCCGTTAAATATGCTGTTCCGGGGGCACAGTTTCAAACGCATATCAGCGAAGCTAAGGAGATCACGCTTAACTGGAATCAGTCAGTATTTTCATTTTCCTTTGCAGCTATTAATTACATCCATCCCAATAAAAATCAGTATTCGTATATCATGGAGGGATTCGAAAAGGACTGGAATTATACCGACGCCTCCAGAAGATATGTAACTTATACCAATCTTGATCCGGGAGAATATACATTCAGGGTTAAAGCTTCAAATAATGACGGCGTATGGAACCAGACCGGTACCTCACTGAATATCATTATTCTGCCGCCATTCTGGAAAACATGGTGGTTCCAGGTATTGGGAATTTCGGTAATCATAATCATAATTATCTCAATATTCCGGATAAGAATGCAACAGTTCAAAAAACAAAAAATTCTTCTTGAAAAGACAGTAGAGCTAAAGACAACCGAACTGAAAGAACTAAACGCATCAAAAGATAAATTCTTTTCAATTATAGCACACGATCTCAAGAACCCTTTTAACACGATTATTGGTTTCAGCGAAATGATGAAGGAATCTGTCAGGCTAAAGGATTCTGCAACTTTCTATGAATACGCAGTGATGATAAACACATCGGCCGTTCAGACTTTAAGACTACTTGAAAACCTGCTGGAATGGGCTAATGCGCAACGCGGAAAATTAACATTCATGCCTGTGGAGGTTAACCTCAGGGAACTTATAATGGACGAGTTTAGCATGGTTGAGGAAACAGCGCTTGGTAAAAATATTGAACTGGAAAGTTATGTGAATGATTCACTGACAATTGTGGCTGATAAAAATATGATTCGAACCATATTGAGGAACCTCATTACCAATGCTGTCAAGTTTACCCATAAAGGGGGTCTTGTGAAAGTAAATGCTGAAACCTATAAAAATCGGGTAGAGGTATCAGTTTCAGATACAGGTATCGGGATGTCAGGTGAAACAATAGCAAAACTCTTCAGGATAGATGCCAACCTTTCAACCCGGGGGACAGAAAATGAAAAGGGAACCGGCCTCGGGCTGTTCCTTTGCAAGGAATTTGTCGAAAAACATAATGGAGAGATATGGGTTGAAAGCACTCCGGGGAAAGGAAGTACCTTTAAATTTATGCTTCCTGTAAACGGCAAACTGAATTGATATTCTTTTTAGATTGGCTCTGATAATATGACAAGTAAGACTTCTGATGTTATTCAGACCCTGCTTTTTTTTGTAGATTGAATACCTTACCAGATTGATACAGGTTACTGCCTGATTTTTGCGAAGAAATTATCTTTATAAGTATTGCTGACCGGAATTCTCTGGTCCGCAATAAGTATTATACCCCTTTCAACAGATTTGATTTTATCAATTGCCACAATGAATGATTTATGTACCCTGCAGAATTTCTTAGCCGGAAGACTCTCCTCGATTTTTGCAAAACTCTGCAATGTCATGATCTTTTTTGAAGTACATATGATCCTCAGGTAATCTTTCATACCCTCAATATACAGAATATCATCAATATCAACTCTTTCAAGCCGGTATTCGGTCTTTATAAAAATAAAATCATCTGAGTTTTGCGTACGTGGTTGTGCTTCGGGTTTATCGGCAAAATATTCCATCACCTTGTTTACAGCCTGAAGAAACCTCTGAAATGAATAAGGTTTCAGCAGATAATCCGTTACGTTCAGCTCGAAACCCCTTACAGCAAACTGATCATAGGCAGTAGTAAAAATAATCCTCGACCTCGATTGTGTTGTCTCAAGAAATTGAATGCCTGTCAGTTGTTCCATCTGAATATCGAGGAAAATCAGATCCGCATTGTTTTCTTTTAACCAGCCTAAAGCTTCTATGGCATTATCAAAAGTCCTTATTAGTTGAAGATCGGGGACTTTAGCAATAAACCCTTCAAGTTTTGACAGAGCCAGTGGTTCATCGTCAATGGCAATACATTTAATATGCATTGGTGTTTATTGTGAGTTTTACATTATACAAATTTACACCCGGTTCAATATTAAGCTGATATCTGCCAGGGTATGTCAGTTCAAGTCGTTTCTTCAGGTTTGTTATTCCGTACCCGGAATGACCTGGATTTTTTTCAGTCATGGTTTTTTCATAATAATCGGAGATCTCAAATACTACAATTCCATTTTGTGATGATAATTTTATATCCACGCATGGCTTTCCCATCTTAAAGCTGGCAAATTTAAAGGCATTCTCAATCAGCGGTAAGAAAAGAGCCGGAGAGATCATAACATGAAGATCACCGCTTGCGACGAATCTTATATCCTCAGGCGATTTAATTCTAAGCCTGTGCAATTCAATCAGGTTCCTCACATATTCAATTTCTCTTTCAAGATCAATCACTTCAGAGGATGTTTCATAGGTAAGATAGCGCATCATATCAGAGAGCCGTATGAGAGCTGAAGAGGCCTTATCAGAATTCTGATGGATAAGTGAATCTATATTATTAAGTGTGTTAAACAGGAAATGCGGATTGAGCTTGCTTTTGAGCAGATCAAGCTCCACTGACAGCTTCTGACTGTCAAGCTCTGCCTTCTGGTTCATGGTCTTGAACCAATTGATAATGACACCAAAAAATGAGCCGAATACTGCAGCTGTGAGCACCGGAAAATAACCGCTCATATGCATTTTCAGGGAGTAATCATGATAGAAATTGTGAAATGTTCCTTCAAACAGCGCTCTTGACAGGAAAAGGATCGAGTATCCAAAAAAAGGCATTACAAGAACTACCAGAAATGATATTCCGAAGAAGAGATCAATTTTCCTCCTGTTCAGGAAAAATGGCACCATCACCAGATAAAAAAAATAAAAAACAACCATCAGGTATAAGAACGCTATGGCAGAAGTGACTAATTCCTGCAGGGACAGATTCCGATTTATAATTGAGAACGGAAGATTTGCAAAAATTGCAAAGAGCCAGATAAAAACATGGATATATGTGATCTTCTTTTTACTCATTTCTGATACTTATTCACATACTTACTAAAAACATGCCGGATTAGGTCGATACAAATTTATGATTCTTCGCGTTAACAGCAAATAAGGATACGATTAAGAACAAACCGCACAAATCTATTCCATGCTGCTGAAGTCTGCAAAAATGTTGTACAAGATCGTCTAATATCTCTGCAAGATTTGCGTTCTAATCTGTAAAATGCATCGACCGGTTATGTAGCAACGATAATATTACCGGACTCATAAACCGGATTAGAGTGTTATATTTACAAATTTGGGAAAGATGCCAAAATTTAAAGCTTATGGAAGATGAAACTCATTTTGCTCCGGCAGAGAGATCAGCTCCGGAACAACTTTTAAAGGAGTATGAACTGGTAAAATCACAAAAATTCTTCACTGAAATATTAGATGTGATGACCGGTATCGGAGCCGTCATCAATAAAAACCGTCAGATCGTTTATGCAAATGACGAATTTCTTGAAATACTGGGAATTAAGTCATTGGAACCGATATTGGGCAAGAGACCCGGTGAGGCTATTTCGTGCAAAAATTCACAGGCAGGACCTTCAGGTTGCGGAACTTCCAAAGCCTGTGCCTATTGCGGAGCTGTAAATGCTATTCTTGACAGTCAGAGGGATCACAGGAAATCAATGCGGGAGGCACAGATATCGAGTGTGATCGATGGAAAATACAAGAGTTGGGACCTTAATATAATATCCACACCCATTTCTTTCGGTGGAGATCAATATTATGTTCTTATATTACAGGATATCAGCGATGTAAAAAGAAAAGCAGCTCTTGAAAGAATTTTCTTTCACGATCTTTTGAACAGTGTCGGAGGCCTGAACGGCCTGTTAACTTTACTAAACGAAGAATCCGATTATGACAAGGCACGGGAGCTTATTAACCTTTCAACAGTGTCGAGCCGGAACATCATTGAAGAGATATTAATGCAGAAGCAGCTTCGCGAAGCAGAGAGTGGAGAACTTGAAGTAAACATTGAGCTGATTGATTCAGTGCATTTGCTTGATTTATCAATTGCCCGGATTGGTTTTCATGACGATCTCAGGGACAGAAAAATTGTAAAAGCTTATGATTCAGTGAGTGTTAATTTTGAAACTGACAAGGTACTTCTTCAAAGAGTGATAGTCAATCTTTTAAAAAATGCACTTGAGGCGACTGACCCTGATGGCACAGTTATGGCAGGAGTAAAAGAAGATACGGACAAAATTATCTTCTGGGTGAAAAATGAAAAGCCAATGCCGGAATTTGCCAGGCTGCAGATGTTTAACCGGTCTTTTAGCACCAAGGGCTTTGGCAGGGGCATTGGAAGCTATAGTGTACGATTATTAACAGAAAACTATCTGAAAGGCAAAGTAAATTTTCTCAGCAATGAGAATGACGGTACTGTCTTTACTATCGAATTGAACAAATCGTACCCTTCCGACGATCTTGCCAACCGGTAATGGCACATCTGTAAAAGCTTATTTAAGAGTGACCGGTGTGAAATTAAAACTAAGAGTTCTTTAGAAAATTGTCAATTTCCCTGGCAACTTTCCTTCCTGAGGCAATTGCATTCACAACAAGTGTCGCCCCACTGATCGAATCACCAGCAGCAAATACTTTTTGCCTGCTTGTCATGTGATTCTGATTAACCTTTATATTTCTTTTCTGGTCAAGCTCAAGTTCCAGTTCAGAGAGTAATCCTCCCAGAGCAGGATGGACAAAACCCATTGCGAGTAAAACAAGATCTGCACTGATTATCCTGCGTGTCCCGTTCACAACTGTCATTGTATATTTATCATCCTTGAGTTCCCATGCAACATCCTCTACCTCAATGCCGGTAACATGGTCATCATTTCCGTGAAATCTGACAGTGGCAAGGTTCCAGAACCTTTCACACCCCTCTTCATGAGAAGTGGATGTTTTCAGTACTTTCCCAAAATAGGGCCAGGGATTATTATCAGCTCTTGCAGCCGGTGGTTTAGGCATGATTTCAATTTGAGTGACACTCGTTGCTTTTTGCCTGATTGAAGTTCCAACACAGTCTGAGCCGGTATCGCCTCCACCAATGACAACAACCCTTTTCCCTTCAGCATTTATTGGATTTGAAGACGCTGTCATCTGACCTGCGTTGACGCGGTTTTGAAGCGGAAGAAAATCCATTGCAAAATGAATCCCATGAAGTTCCCGCCCTTCAGCTGTCAGATCACGCGGATGAGTGGCGCCTATTGTAACGCATATAGCGTCGAACTGCTCCAGAAGTTCCCTGCCTGTTATGTCACTGCCGATATTTACTCCCGTCCTGATAATAAGACCTTCTTTGATCATCAGATCAAGGCGTCTGTCCACCACAGCTTTGCTTAATTTGAAGTCGGGAATACCATATCTGAGTAATCCTCCTGCTTTATCATCCTTCTCGAAAAGTGTAACCAGATGCCCAGCCTTATTTAACAGATCAGCCGCAGCCATACCGGCCGGACCACTGCCGATAACAGCGACCTTCTTTCCTGTTCTGCTCTTAGGAGGCTGAGGTTTGATATAACCCTCGGAGAAGGCTTTTTCAACGATAGCTACTTCATTTTCCCTTATGGTAACCGGCTCCTTATTGATGTTAAGCACACATGCATGCTCGCAGCTTGCAGGACAGATCCTTCCGGTGAATTCCGGGAAATTATTTGTTGCAGCCAGCCTGAGATATGCTGCTTTCCAGTCGCCTTTATATAACAGATCATTCCATTCCGGTATCAGATTATCGACCGGACAGCTCCAGTGACAAAACGGGATCCCGCAATCCATGCAGCGTGAAGCCTGCAGCATCCTGTCTTCGCTGTTAAGAACCTGCTCAACTTCACTGTGATCACAGATCCTCTCATTTATTGGTCTGTTTCCAGCTTCCTTCCTTTTTATCTTTAAAAATCCGTTTATATCAGCCATAATATCTTCGTTTGTCGTTTATCGTTTCGTGATCGCGTTCTGTGTCGCTTCGCTCATTGTGTGTCCTGTGCCATCAGCTGGCGCTTATCTCAAGGTCAAGTTCAACATCCGCAATTTTCTTTCTAATCTCCTCAAGTTTCTGTTCCTGAAGAACCTTTTTGAAATCGTAGGGTATAACTTTTATGAACATCGGCAAATATCTGTGAAGATCGTCAAGGATCATCTTTGCCTTTTTACTCCCTGTGAACTGATAATGTCGGGTAATAAGCTCAGTCAGCTCATTCACATCACCATAATCTTCAACAAGTGATAGTTCAACCATCCCCATGTTACAATAGAAGTCGAAATCGCCGTTTTCATTAAATACGTATGCAATACCGCCGCTCATTCCGGCTGCAAAATTGCTGCCAGTGGTCCCCAGAACCACCACACGTCCGCCGGTCATATACTCACAGCAATGGTTTCCCACTCCTTCAACAACAGCATTGGCGCCGCTGTTACGTACCCCGAATCTTTCTCCGGCTACTCCTGAAATATATATCTCGCCACGCGTAGCTCCATACAGGACTGTATTGCCAATTATTATATTCTTATCGGGTTCAAAGGTCGAACCTTCGGGTGGAACCACAATAATTCTTCCTCCTGAAAGTCCTTTTCCAAGATAATCATTGGAATCTCCTTCAAGATAGAGTTCTACACCCGGTGTGAGAAATGCTCCAAAGCTCTGGCCTGCTGATCCTGTAAACCGGCATTTGATGGTACCCTCTGGCAAACCAACGGAACCATAAAGCGTTGCAATCTTTCCTGAGAGCATTGCACCGGTGGTCCTGTCGGTATTATGTATTGGTCTTTGTATTAATACAGGCTGTTTGTCTGAAATTGCTTTTGCGGCTGCGGCAATCAGCTCATTATCGAGGATCTTATCTATTTTATGATCCTGTACATCACAACAGTGCATGGCATTTTCAGATGATTCCAATGGCATTCCGAGCAACCCTGACAAGTCAAGGTTCTTTATTTTCCAATGGTTGACCTCAGGATTTCTTTCCAGGAGGTCGAATCGTCCTATAATATCATCCATTTTTCTGAAACCAAGTTCTGCAAGCTGTTCTCTTACTTCTTCTGCCATAAACCGGAAGAAGGTAACAAGATTATCGGCTTTGCCTCTGAATCGTTTTCTAAGCTCAGCATTCTGAGTTGCAACACCAACCGGACAAGTATTGAGGTGGCATTTACGCATCATTACGCAGCCCAGAACTATCAGAGCGGATGTGGAAAAGCCAAACTCTTCGGCTCCGAGCAGGGAAGCAATGATTATATCCCTTCCGCTTTTTAATTGCCCGTCGGATTGTAGAACGACTTTCCTGCGCAGGTTATTCATAACCAGAGTTTGCTGGGTTTCAGCCAGACCCAGCTCAAGGGGCAGGCCCGCATGCTTTATCGAGGAGGATGGACTTGCGCCCGTTCCACCTTCATAACCGCTGATGGTTATCAGATCGGCACCTGCTTTTGTAACACCTGCAGCTATGGTGCCAACACCACTCTCCGAGACAAGCTTCACACTTATCTTCGCTTTAGGATTAACATTCTTAAGATCGAAGATGAGCTGGGAAAGATCCTCAATTGAGTAGATATCGTGGTGAGGGGGAGGAGATATTAATGTTATCCCCGGAATTGAATATCTTGTTTTTGCAATTATTTTATCCACTTTATGGCCAGGCAACTGGCCTCCCTCACCGGGTTTCGCTCCCTGTGCAATTTTGATCTGAAGTTCATCGGCATTAACGAGATATTCGGCTGTGACACCAAAACGGCCGCTAGCCACCTGCTTAATTGCACTTCTTACACTGTCGCCGTTCTCAAGGGGTATGAAACGCTCAGGATCCTCACCTCCTTCACCGGTATTGCTGCGTCCGCCTATTCGGTTCATTGCAATTGCAAGAGTCTCATGTGCCTCACGGCTTATTGAACCGTACGACATCGCACCTGTGACAAACCTTTTCATTATCTTTTCAACAGGTTCTACCTCTTCTATTGGTATAGGATTTCTTTTAATCCTCAGTAAGCCTCTCAGAAATCCGGGACTTTTTGTATCTGCATCGACTTTGGCAGTATATTCTTTAAATTTTTTATAGTCTCTTGTACTTGTACTCCACTGCAAGAGTGATATTGACTCAGGATTCCAGGCATGATGCTCTCCGTATTTGCGGTAAGAATAAACACCTTCAGTGAGAACTTCAGGCTGCAGCTCTTCAGCAAAGGCTTTCCGGTGGGGAATGAGCACTTCTTCCGCAATCTCATTCATTCCGATGCCGCCTATCCTCGATACGGTTCCTGCAAAGTACTTGTCTATAACATCATGGTGTATTCCAACAGCTTCAAATATCTGAGCCGACCGGTAACTTCTGAGAGTACTTATTCCCATCTTCGACATTATTTTCATAATGCCTTTATTTACAGCTGTAACATAATTAAGTTCTGCCTTCTGATAGTCAAGCTGTATAGCCTTTTCCCTGATAAGTTTATCTATAACAGCAAAGGCCATATAAGGGTTGATTATACTAGCACCATAACCAAAAAGCAGGGCAAAATGCATTACCTCACGTGGTTCGGCTGACTCGACTACAATATCGATCTGCATTCTTTTGCGCACCTTAATAAGATGATGATGCACAGCTGAAACAGCCATCAATGAAGGAATAGGTGCAGCATTTTCACTGATGCCCCGGTCGGAGAGAATTATATAGTTTTTCCCTTCATCAACTGCTTTTTCTGCATCCTTGCATAACTGTTCAACAGCAACGATAAGGCCTTCAGCACCTTTTCCTGCATCGAAATGCAGTAACAGGTTTGCAGCTGAAAATCCCTTATATCTTAAGTTTTTGACAACCTGAAAGTATGTGTTGGAAATAACCGGATTCCTGAAGCGCACCATTTTTACATGATCGGGTGAGGTCTCCAGCAGGTTTTGCTGCAGGGATCCCAGATAACCTGATAGTGTCATCACGAGTTCCTCCCTGATAGGATCTATGGGAGGGTTTGTCACCTGAGCGAAGAGCTGTTTGAAATAGTTGAACAGCCTGTAAGGTTTTTTTGATAGTACTGCAACAGGTACATCATTACCCATTGAGCCTATCGGCTCTTTGCCGGTTCCAGCCATTTCCTTGATTATCCTGTCGGTATCTTCGAGCGAGTAATTAAAAGAGGTGATATATTTATCATACTGATCACCCATTTCCGGCGACTCCTGGTGGCCAATTTCAATCTTCTCGAGCTTGACCATATTCTGCTGTATCCATTGTCCATAGGGATATTCGGATGCCAGTTGCTCTTTCAGTTCCTTATCATAATAAATTCTTCCTTCTTCAGTATCTACAAGCAGCATTTTTCCGGCTTTCAGACGGCCCTTCTCCCTGATCTCGGAAGGCGCAAAAGTCTGGACTCCCGCTTCAGAACCCATTACAATAAGATCGCTTGTTGTAATCAGATATCTTGACGGACGAAGACCGTTTCTGTCGAGCATACCTCCAATATAGCGCCCGTCGGAGAATATCAGTGAAGCCGGGCCATCCCATGGTTCAAGGAAGGTCGAATGGTACTTATAAAATGCTTTCAGTTCAGGCGATATGGGATTCTTATCATTTATTGACTCAGGTATGAGGACCGACATGGCATAAGGCAGCGATTTCCCGCTCATAATTAGAAATTCCAGTACATTGTCCAGAGAAGCAGAATCACTCTTATCGGGTTCTATTATCGGGTACAATCTTGTAAGATCGCCCAGCTTCTCAGATTTAAGAATTGATTCCCTGGCTTCCATCCAGAAGCGGTTGCCTTTTATGGTGTTTATTTCACCGTTGTGGCCTAACATTCTGAAAGGCTGAGCCAGATCCCAGCTTGGAAAGGTGTTGGTGCTGAACCTGGAATGTACCAGTGCAATAGCACTCTGTAACCGTTCATCATTAAGATCGAGAAAATACTCACCGAGTTGAGAAGAGGTAAGCATTCCCTTATAAACGAGCACTTTAGTCGACAGGCTCGGTATGTAAAAGAAACTCTTCTGTTTGATACCGGAATTTCGGACCGCGATTTCAGTACGTTTCCTTATTATATAGAGTTTACGTTCCAGCTCCTGTTGCGGAACATCAGCTCCAAGAAGAATCTGAAGTATTTCAGGTTCTGCAGCCCGGGATATCTCTCCTATAACCGAGTTATTACGCGGAACCTCACGAAAACCGATAAGGTTAACCCCTTCCTCTTTCATTATTTTTAACAGGATATCCTTACATTCAGAAGCGTCTGAACTGTCCTGAGGAAAGAATATAAGCCCGGTTCCAAATTGCCCTTCCGGAGGAAGTGAGTAACCCTGGATAAGATAAAAATCCCTGGGAACCTGTATCAGAACCCCTGCACCATCTCCCGTTTTACTGTCGGCTCCTTCCGCTCCGCGGTGAGTCATATTTGTAAGGATATCAAGCCCCTGCTTTATGATTGAATGAGATTTTTTCCCTTTAAGATGAGCCACAAATCCAATCCCGCAATTCTCATGCTCAAATTCCTGACGATATAATCCCTGTTGCTTTGGGCGTTCTTTTTTCATAATAATGACCTTATTTTTACTTCAGTAATATACAAAAAAACCGTTCTCTGTGTTTGAGAGAACGGTCATCCCTAATCCGATACCAAACACCATTCTCAGTCAGTTCCAATTAACCTTTTAATGAGGCGTGATATTATGGATCTTATATTATTCATACTTTAATGCTTTCGGACAAATATACTACTTATTCTTTCAGATTATCATAAAAAACAATAAAAATATTAATAAAAATCTGTAAAATATTTAAAAAATTGTTAACCTAATAATTAACAACTTGTAATATGACTGGCCTTATAATACCTGTTTCCAATAACCATTCCGACAATTATTTGTTACTTTGTCAATTAGTAACGTTTTATTTTATTTTCAGTCGGTCAGATATATGGAAAATCCAAAGAACCTGATAATTGTAATTTTTGGTGCGTCAGGTGACCTGACAGCACGCAAGCTTATGCCAGCTATTTTTTCGTTAAAGATTCAGAAGATCATGCCGGAAAAATATGCGATTGTAGGTGCCGGCAGAACAAAAATGTCAGATAAAGATTTCAGGGCAAAGATGGCAGATGCAATACTATCCTATTCGGAAGAAAAGGTTACCGATAAAAAGCTCATTACTGAATTTGTCGCCGATATTTATTATCAGTCTCTTGACAGCTCTTCCGAGGCAGGATTTTCTGAACTGAAGACAAAGTTGAACGAATTGGATACTAAATACTCAATTGGCGGAAATATTATTTTCTACATGGCTACCCCTCCCAGCTTATATGAGGTTATTGCAATAAACCTTGCAAAGGTTGGATTAAGCAGCCAGGAAGCGGGATTCAGAAGGTTAATAATAGAAAAGCCTTTTGGTTATGATCTTGAATCGGGCAAAAGGCTGAATAATACCCTGCATGAGCTGATATCCGAAGAGCAGATATACAGGATTGATCACTATCTTGGAAAGGAAACTGTACAGAATTTGCTCGTTACGCGTTTTGCAAATGGAATGTTTGAGCCTCTCTGGAACAGAAATTATATTGACAGAATAGAGGTCACTTCCGCTGAAAACCTGGGTGTTGGTGACAGGGGAGGCTACTATGACGGGTCAGGTGCCTTAAGAGACATGGTGCAGAATCATTTGCTTCAGATGGTGGGTCTTACGGCAATGGAACCACCTTCTTCTCTCGATGCAAATGCTATACGCAATGAGGTATTAAAAGTTTTCCAATCACTTCAGCCGATAAGAGAGGAAGATGTCCCGAGCCAGGTTATCAGGGGTCAGTATACCGGATCACTTATCCGCGGAGAATGTGTTACCGGTTACAGATACGAGAAGGACGTTCCAGTCGATTCACGGACGGAAACCTATGTCGCAATACGGTTTTATATAAATAACTGGAGATGGGGCGGTGTGCCTTTCTATATGCGTACAGGGAAGAGACTTCCGACACGTGTCACGGAAATCGTTATCCATTTTAAATCGACGCCTCATCACCTGTTCCAGCGGGAATCAGGAAAAGTATCTGCCAATCAACTGATAATCAGGATCCAGCCTGATGAAGGAATTTTACTCAAATTTGATATGAAAGAACCCGGCGCAGGATTTAATGTTAAGAATGTAAACATGGACTTTCATTATAAGGACCTTGCAAACACCAGGGTCCCATCTGCTTACGAAAGGCTTCTTCACGATGTGATGATCGGGGATTCCACTCTTTTCTCACGTGATGATGAAGTTGAAACTGCATGGAAATTTCTTGAACCAATCCAGAATGCCTGGGCAAAGAACAAGGCTATCAAGGTTTTCGGATATCCTGCAGGTACCTGGGGACCCGAGCATGCCAATGAGCTGATAACAGGAGAGGGCCTGACATGGAGATATCCATGCAAGAATCTTGCAGATGAGGAACTGTATTGCGAACTGTAGCGAAAGTTTTGAAAATATAGTGGATAAAGTAATTAAAATATACCCTGATGCGGAAAAGCTTGCTGAGGAATTTGCTCAGGAATTTATTCTTCTGACAAATGAATCATTAAGGAAAGATGAACCTTTTACAATAGCGCTTTCAGGAGGTTCAACCCCTGAGCTTTTATTCCTGCTTCTGGGAGGCAGGCTTTCAGATGCTGTTCCGTGGCATCATATTCAGATCTTCTGGAGCGACGAGCGATGTGTTCCCCCTGATGATCCTCAGAGTAATTTTGGAATGACATGGAGAACATTGCTCAGCAGAATCGAAATACCGTCGCAGAACATTCACAGGATAAAGGGGGAAAACGATCCTGAAAAGGAAGCATTGCGCTATTCTGGTGAAGTATCGCAGTTCACTGTCAGCAGGGATGGAGTGCCGGTATTTGATCTGATAATTCTTGGTTTAGGTGAAGACGGACATACAGCTTCTGTTTTTCCGGGAAATAAGGAATTAATGAATTCTGATAAAATATGCGAAGTGGCTTTGCATCCCTTTTCCCTCCAAAAGCGGATAACTCTCACGCCCATGGTCATTAATAATGCCGCTTCAGTAGCTTTTCTTGTTACAGGGGAAAAGAAAAAGGTTATTGTTGAAAAATTGTTTAAAAAAAATCCCTTATCGTTGAACTATCCTGCTGCTCACATTGTTCCTGCACATGGCAGTTTGATCTGGTATATTGACAAGGATGCCGGAGGATTATTATGAACGCTATTGGATTGGCAGAAAGCATTGAATTAATCAAGTGATGTTTTTTTTCTATATTTGAGATAACTTTTTATAAATTTAAAATAATTAGCCATGTCACACGAAAAAGCTAAAGAACAGACGAAAAACAAGAAAGAACCGACGAAGAGCCTGAAGGAAAAACGTCTTGCCAAAAAAGCTAAGAAAGAAGAGAAAAAAAGGCTATAAGCGATTGGCTTCTATTGGTTTATAAGAGATTGGCTTTTCTATTTTCCGGATACCCGGTTTCACCGGCCGGGGATATACACCTTCATTTACGAGGCATCTTTCTCCTGATCAGGATGAGATCATTAATTTTTCAGAGCAGATATGTGCTATGGAATTAATTAAAAAATCCCGGTCATATGACCGGGATTGAATAATAAATCTTTGTATGGATAAACTAAGCTAGTCTTACGTCTACTGCATTAATTCCTTTCTTACCTTCCTGAAGCTCGAATGTAACTTCATCATTCTCTTTTATCTGATCTTTCAGACCTGATACATGTACAAAATATTCATTATCCGAATCTGCATCTTTAATGAATCCGAATCCTTTTGACACATTAAAAAATTTTACTGTTCCTTTGTTCATTTTATTCTGTTTTTAAATTATGGCCGCAAGCTACGCATTTAAATTGAAATATCTAAATTTTTTAATAATATTCTATTATTTAGTTAAACTACACCCGCTGAACAGCCCGGTTTTGTACTGTCTCTTTTGATTATCATGATTAAGTATAATCAACATTTATTATTTATACTTTTACCGCCTGATTAAAACAGGGATAAAAATGAAAAAGTTTCTTATTATTTGTGTGATATTAATTTCAGTGGCTGGGAAAGATTATGGACAGGCTGGCTTCCAGACAGTAGCAGAGAAATCCGGGTTTAAATCAACTTCTGATTATCACGACGTAATGGCTTTTATTGATCAGCTGAAAAAGTCTTCACGATTTATACGGGAAGAAACGTTGGCAGTAACGACAGAGGGCAGGGACGTTCCGCTTTTAATAATAGGAAACCCGTTGCCGAAATCCCCTCAGGATCTGGTAAATGACAAACGTGTTGTAATATATATACAGGCAAATATACATGCAGGTGAAGTTGAAGGCAAGGAAGCGTCACTTATGTACGCCAGGGATCTGCTAATGGAAAAAGATCCCGGCATACTCAGAAATGTTGTGCTGCTTATATGTCCGTTGTTCAATGCAGATGGCAATGAAAAGATCAGTCCCGCGAACAGAACTTATCAGAATGGCCCTATAAATGGGGTAGGAGTACGATACAATGGTCAGTTCCTTGATCTAAACCGCGATGCTATGAAGGCTGAATCACCCGAGGTACAGGGTGTTTTGAAAAATGTTTTCAATAAATGGGATCCCGCCGTATTTATGGATTGTCATACGACAGACGGATCGTATCATGTGGAACCCACCACTTTTTGCTGGATGGTCAATCCTGACGGAGACAATTCCCTGATCACCTATATGCGTGAGAAAATGATGCCTGAAATGTCTAAAACGCTCGCAGGGAAGTATAAGACTGAGAATTGTTTTTATGGCGAGTTTATTGATATGATGGATCCGGAAAAAGGATGGATATTCGATGCTTCTGAACCGCGCTATATGACCAACTATGCTGGTATCAGGAACAGGCTGGGTATCCTTAATGAAAACTATGTTTATGCAGATTTTAAATCGCGGGTAATGGGCTGCTACTATCTGATACACTCATTAATCGAGTATTCCTCAGACCATAAATCCGAAATAGAAAACATGCTTAAAGATGTGGATAAGAGGACAATAGCCAGGGGAGCTGATCCTTCCCCCGCAGATTCTTTTGCTGTTGAATACAATGTACGCCCATCTGATGAGAAAGTGACTATCAGGACATATGAAGCAGAGCTTATCAGCGATTCAAACGGACGGAAGAGTTATAAAAAGACCGACAGGCAAAAAGATGTAACAGTACCATATCTTATTGATTATTACCCGACGAAAAATGTAAGGTTTCCTTATGCCTATCTTATAACAACAAGCGATCCGGCAATTACCGGGCTGCTTAATACCCATGGAATTAAATTGGAAAAGCTGTCGGCCGATGCTGAAATTGAGGTCCAGCAATTCCAGATCAGCAGCCTCACAGGCTCAGCCAAGCTAAATCAGGGGCATCATACCAATACAATAGACGGAAGTTTCATTAATAGCAAGATAGATTTTCCTGCGGGAACCATAGTTGTGAGGACTGCACAGAAACTGGGAAACCTGGTCGCATATTTGCTTGAGCCACAATCAAATGATGGGCTGGTTTACTGGAATTTCCTTGATCGTTACCTGGTACCTCAATGGGGACCAGGTTATAATCCATGCCCAATATACAAGGTGTTGGAAAAGACTCATCTGAAAACAGTGGATCTTAAATTGTAATAAATACATTTTTTTCTCACCTTTGCCACTGTAAAACAAGGCAATATTTCGGATATGAGAAAATGGCGTGTTGAAGATTCTGCAGAATTATATAATGTAAATGGTTGGGGTGCTGATTACTTTTCCATAAATGAAAAGGGAAATGTGATTGTTACGCCTCAGCGAAATGGATTTTCTGTTGACCTTAAAGATCTTCTCGATGAACTTATTTTATCGGATGTCTCTACTCCGGTATTGGTGAGGTTTCCTGATATTCTTGACGACAGGATAATCAGCATTTCAAAATGCTTCAAATCTGCCTCAGAGGAATATGGATATAAAGCTCAGAACTTTATTATCTACCCGATAAAGGTTAATCAGATGAGGCCTGTAGTAGAAGAAATCGTCAGTCACGGTAAAAAATTCAATATTGGTCTGGAAGCAGGTTCCAAGCCTGAACTTCATGCAGTGATTGCCATAAATACCGATCCTGAGTCTCTGATAATATGCAATGGATATAAAGATGAAGACTATATAGAACTCGCACTTCTTGCTCAGAAAATGGGCAAGAGAATATTCCTGGTAGTTGAAAAGCTAAATGAGCTTAAGCTTATTACGTCTATTGCAAAAAGGCTGAAAGTGAAGCCAAACCTGGGAATCAGAATTAAGCTTGCCAGTGTCGGCAGCGGAAAATGGGAAGACTCAGGGGGAGATATCAGTAAATTCGGACTAACCTCGAGTGAACTTCTTGAAGCAATAGACTATATAGAAAGAAACAAGATGAGAGATTGTGTCAAGCTGATTCATTTTCATATTGGCAGCCAGGTCACTAAAATCCGCAGGATAAAAATTGCCCTGCGTGAGGCATCTCAGTTCTATGTACAACTGCGGGAACTCGGCTTCAATGTTGAATTTGTTGATATCGGCGGTGGACTTGGAGTCGATTATGACGGTACAGGATCATCCAACAGTGAAAGCAGCGTTAATTACACCATCCAGGAGTATGTAAACGACTCAATCAGCACATTTGTTGATGCAAGCAATAAGAACAACATTCCTCATCCTAATATCATAACCGAATCGGGCCGGTCACTTACTGCTCATCATTCCGTCCTTATATTTGAGGTTCTTGAGACTACGACTCTACCATCATGGGATGTCGAGGACCTCATAGCCGATCACGACCACGAACTTGTTAAAGAGCTTTTTGTCCTGTGGGATAATTTTAACCAGACCAGGATGCTCGAAACATGGCATGATGCCCAGCAGATAAGGGAAGAAGCGCTTGATAAATTCAGTTTCGGGCTAATTGATCTGAAAACGAGGGCGCAGATCGAGAGACTTTTCTGGTCGGTCGCAAGGAAAGTTTATCAGATGGCAAATGTAACCAAGCATGTGCCTGATGAGCTCAGGCAGATCTCAAGGATCCTTTCTGACAAATATTTCTGTAATTTCTCGCTTTTTCAGTCGCTGCCCGATGCATGGGCTATCGACCAGATCTTTCCGATCATGCCTATTCACAGGTTAAACGAGGAACCACTGCGCAATGCCACAATACAGGATATGACATGCGATTCCGATGGTAAAATCGATAACTTTATTTCGACACGCAATTCATCACATCATCTGCCGGTTCACTCTCTGAAGGGGAAAGAGCCATATTATCTTGGAGTTTTCCTCG
Source organism: uncultured Bacteroidales bacterium (assembly GCA_963715785.1). Taxonomy (GTDB): domain Bacteria; phylum Bacteroidota; class Bacteroidia; order Bacteroidales; family VadinHA17; genus LD21. The sequence continues at coordinate 4,676,773 of OY970276.1, read as the reverse complement.
TGGGGGCATATCAGGAGATACTGGGCGATCTTCATAATCTTTTCGGTGACACCAATGCCGTTCATGTTTCCGTCGATGAAGATGGTTATAAAATAGACCAGGTAATTGATGGAGAAACTGTTGCAGAAGTTCTTGAGTATGTGCAGTATAATTCAAAGAAGATGGTACGGACAGTTGAAACGTGGGTAACGACATCTGTGAAAGCCGGTATTATAACTCTGGAGGAAGGAAAAGAATTCCTTTCAAATTACCGCTCAGGGCTTTATGGATATACATATCTTGAATAGGACAAACGGATTTTCTGTTAATCTTTAGCGATTTTGATATTTTTGTTCTAATTTGGATTTTTAATTTGCTGACCGTTAATTATTAACCTCTTAATCCTTCAACTATGAGCGACACTACCTTTGATGTGAATCTGTTTATAAAGGAATCCAGGGCGGTTCTTGTAAATCCTAAAGCTTACTTCTCAGGGATGAAAACCACCGGAGGTATGACAGAACCTTTAATCAAAGCAGTAATTTATGGTGCAATCTCCGGGGCGCTGGCTTTTATCTGGAGTTTTCTGAGAGTCGGCGCAATGACCAATGGTTTGCTTGGGAGTGCAACAGGTGCAATGACATTCGTCTGGACAATTATTGGTGCAATTATCGGATTGTTTATCGGATCGATTATACTTCTTGTTATATCCTCAATATGCAAGGGGAACACAGATTTTGAGGCCAATATGAGAGTTGTTGCAGCAGTTATGGTTGTGATGCCAATAAGATCACTTTTCGGACTTGTCGGGCACTTCAGTATGTATGCCGGATTAATAATCGGATTGCTGATTTCCATTTATGCATTGTGGCTCCTTTATAATGGCCTCGTTGAAGCGCTGAAATCAAATTCCGAGACTGCAAAAATTGTGACTTATGTTTTGGTTGCGATTTTCGTGATTTTTACTCTTGTTGGATTGGGCGCAACAAAACGAACTCATCAGTTGTTTAATGAACTTAATGAAAAAGGTGTTAGTGAGATGATGAGAGAATTACCCAGAAATTAACTTCCTATAATTCTATCAACGCCAGGTTCAGGCAAATAACTAGCTTGTCAGACCTGGCGTTCTTATTTTTCACCTGCTTCTCCGTGCCCGAATGACAGAAACACTTGTAATTGGCTATCTTTGAAAACTGAAAGCGACAAGAAAGTTAATAATATGAAATCAGTAGCGGTGATCTTTCTGGTTTTTATGTGCTGCGGTTTAAATGCCCAGAGAGGTAATCTTAATATTTGCAGATGGCATACAGGCGATAAAATAGAGCCTTCTGATTATCAGACCATAAAAAAGAGCAAGCTTTATGGAACCTTCTCAAACGATAACGATAATCTCTATATCAATCTGAGGGTAGTGGATCAGAAGGTTCAGGAGAGGATATTGAAAGAAGGCCTTACTATCTGGGTTAACATGGATGGAAAGGAAGTCAGGCAGCTCGGTATCAGGTTCCCAATGGGGTCCCTGAGCCAGGGAGGCCATAGAAAGTCTGATCATGCCGAAAGAAATATTCAAACAGTCGACAATCCTGCCGGCCTGATTAGTTTGGCCAATACCATCGAACTTATCGGATTTACCTATGAACAGGAAAGGCACTTCCCTGCAGAAAACCGCGATAATTTCAGAGGTTCGGTCAGATTTGACAAAGAAGGGATATTAAATTATGTTCTGGTATTGCCAATTGAAAGGCTGCCGGTGAGAAACTCAAAAGGAGGACACGGTGCAATGCCATTTACACTGGGAATCGAATATGGTTCCCTTTCCCTTATCAATAATTCAGGAGTAAACAGGGGACCGGCTCCGGCATCAGTCTTCAGGTCAGGAAAATCAGGTAAGAACGCACCTGAAACATTCTGGATAAATAATGTCACACTTGCAGCTTCAAAGTAGTTTTTATAGCTTTATCAATCATACGCATGATTTGAAGCAATGAGATCAGAAGATTATATTATTACATGATAAAAATGAATATGAAAAACTGGGTCTTCTCCAGAAATATCTATGTAGTTCTTATTTATAGGATTCTACTGGTAATGGTGCTCTTTTCACTTTGCAGGATCGGGTTCTACCTTTTCAACTTCAAAATGTTTCCGGGCGTAACTGCAGGGCAATTTTTAAACATGATGAAAGGAGGCTTGTCGTTTGATATTTCTGCGGTGGTATATATTAATATGCTCTTTATTCTCTTGCACTTGATACCGCTTGAAGTGCGCTATAAAACTGGGTATCAGTCAATGCTGAAGTATCTGTTTTTTATTACAAACGGTATTGCCATTGCCATGAACGGGATGGATTTCGTTTACTACAGGTTTGTTGATAAGAGAGCAACATCAGATGTGTTTCAAACGTTCGCCCATGACTCAAACAATACAAAAGTGTTTTTCAGGTTCCTGACCGACTACTGGCAGGCAACAATTTTTACAATATTTATCTGGTTCCTCATGGTCTGGCTTTATAAAAAAGTCAGTGTTGAAAAGCCCGGTAATGTTAATAAAATAGGATACTATTCTATAAATGTTCTGATGATACCGGTTGTTATTGGCCTGGTTATCGGTGCAGCCCGTGGAGGCTATAAACACTCTACCCGTCCTATTACCATTAGCAATGCAGCGCGTTATGTCGAAAACCCGAGGGATGTTGCAATTGTTCTTAATACACCATTCAGTATATTCAGGACTTTTGGAAAAAAACCCCTGGTGAAATATAAGTTTTTCGACGACGCCAGGCTGAATGAATTATACAACCCGGTCCATCAGGGATCAAAAACGGAACCATTCAAAAACGAGAATGTGGTAATATTCATTCTCGAGAGCTTTGCCAGAGAGTATATAGGATCTCTGAATCCGACCCTTGAGGGAGGCACGTATAAAGGTTATACGCCATTTATGGATTCCCTGATCAGTGTAAGCCTTACATTTGATGTCTCAATAGCGAATGGCAAAAAGTCCATCGATGCAATGCCTTCAGTTCTTGCGTCGATCCCATCGCTGGAAACGCCATATACTATTTCTAATTATGCAAATAACAAGATCAACGGTATAGCAGCATTATTAAAGAAAAAAGGGTATTACTCTGCTTATTTCCATGGAGCACCAAACGGATCAATGGGTTTTGACTCTTTTACAAAAATGTCGGGATTTGATGACTACTTTGGGCTGAATCAGTATCCCAATAAAGCAGATTTTGACGGGATGTGGGGGGTATGGGATGAGCCTTTCTTTAAATTCTTCGGAGAAAAGCTTAACACTTTCAAGCAACCATTCCTGGCTTCAATATTCTCAGTATCATCTCATCATCCTTTTAAAGTACCTGAAAAATATGCAGGGAAATTTAAAAAAGGCCCGGCTCCGATACTTGAAGTTATAGGCTATTCTGATTTTGCATTGCGTGAGCTATTTAACCAGATCTCCAAAAGCCCATGGTTTAAAAACACTTTGTTTGTAATAACTGCGGATCATACAAATGAATCGGTACATAAAGAGTTCCAGAATAATTTCGGATCCTTTTGTGTGCCTATAATATTCTATAAGCCAGGGAGTGATCTTAAAGGCTATAAGCACAGGATTGCTCAACAGATAGACATTATGCCCACAATTTTGAGCTATCTTAATTACGATGAGGATTATGTTGCCTTCGGAAATAATCTTCTTGATGATTCATATGAGTCATTTGCCTTTAATACAAACGGCAGCACTTATAATCTGTACATGAAGGATCATATTCTTGAAATGATCGATAATAAACCCGTCGGCTTCTATAATTATAAAAAAGATTTGTATCTTGAAAATAGCCTGATCGGAAAGGAACCGGACCTTGAGAAGCAGATGGAAGATAAGCTGAAAGCTATCATACAGGTTTATAATGAAAGGCTTGTCGATAATAATATGGTCATCAAAGAAACCAAAAAACGCTGATAGTCAATTAACTGCAACTATGAAATCTGATAACATTAAAATGAAACCATGAATACACGGCGGAAATTTTTAAAGCTGGCAGGAACAGGTGTTCTTGCAGCCGGTGTGTACAGTACTGCACCTTTCACGGTTCCTGATAAAAAAGCTGTAAATTCCTTTACAGTCGGGACGGCTGGATATACATTCAAGGAATTCACTGTAGATCAGACTATCGCAATGATGAAGCGGATCTCAGTTAAAAACATTTCCCTGAAAGATTTTCATATGCCGATGAACAGTACAAAGGATCAGATTGATTCAGTGATAGGTAAATTCAAATCTGCCGGCATTAATGTTTACACGGTGGGAGTTGTATATATGAAAACTCCGGAATCTGTTGATCAGGCTTTTGAATATGCAAAGATGGCAGGAGTTAAAATGATAGTGGGAGCTCCTGATTATGCTCTTCTTCCTTATGTTGAAAAAAAGGTGAAGGCATATGATTTTAAACTGGCTATACACAATCACGGACCCGATAATCCTCTTTATCCCAACCCTGCAGATATCTGGGCTCATATTAAGGATCTTGATCCCCGGATAGGTATCTGCATCGATATCGGACATACCACCCGCGACGGGCACGATCCTTCAGCCGACCTGCTAAAATATAGCTCTCGAATCTATGATATGCACGTTAAGGATGTCGACAAAGCCTCCAAGGAAGGAATAACTGTGGAAATGGGCAGAGGCATCATAGATATTCCAAAGGTTATTGAAACACTTCGCAAAATAAAGTACACAGGATCGTGCAGCCTCGAATTTGAAAAAGACATGAATGATCCTCTTCCTGGAATTGCAGAATCTATAGGATACCTAAAGGGGGTGATGGCCTGCGGGTAAAAAAATGAGCATCAGGCTTTGCAGCCTTAAATATAAAAAATCGACCAGCCATGTCAGAATCGAGAAGAAATTTTATTAAAAAAGCCGCAGCAGGAGCTGTAGGATTCACAGTTGCCGGGAAAATGCCGGCATTTACTGCAGCCAGTTATAGGCGGATCTATGGAGCAAATGAGGTCATACGTTGTGCTGTAATAGGCTGCAACAGCCGGGGAGCTTCAATGGCCGGAACTTTTGCAAGACAGAAAAACGCTGATGTCATCTTTATCTGCGACGTTGATGATGTGGCAATGCAGAAAGGAATCAAGTCTGTAAATGAGGCAATTGGAAAGACACCTGCAGGTATAAAGGATTTTCGCAGCATACTGGATAATAAAGACCTCGATGCGGTTTATATTGCCACCCCTGATCACTGGCATTCTCCTGCTTCTATCTTAAGCCTTAAAGCCGGGAAAAATGTTTATGTGGAAAAACCATTAAGCCATAATCCCGGCGAGGGGGAATTGCTGGTCAGGGCTGCTGATAAGTACAAAAAGATCGTTCAGATCGGAACACAGCGGCGATCATGGCCTACACTGACACAGGGATTGGCAGAATTAAAGGACGGAGTAATAGGCAGGGTATATATGGCAAAAACCTGGTATGCAAATACCCGTGGACCTATTGGAATTGGCAAGGTTGTTCCTGTTCCCTCTAATCTTGATTATGAATTGTGGCAGGGTCCTGCTCCGCGACGTCCCTATAAAGATAATCTTATCCATTATAACTGGCATTGGTTCTGGAACTGGGGCACAGGTGAAGCATTGAATAACGGCACGCATGAAATTGACGTTGCCCGATGGGGTATGGGTTTGGATTACCCGCTCAAAGTTAATTCTGTGGGTGGCCGCTACCAGTTTAAAGACGACTGGGAGACGCCTGATACCCAGGTTATTACATTTGAGGCGCCGGGAGCAACAATCGTCTGGGAAGGAAGGAGCTGTAATGGCGACTATATTGATAATCGTTCACGAGGGGTTATTTTTTATGGGGAAAACGGATCAATGCATACAGGAGATAACAGTTATATCATATTTGACAATAATAATAAGCTGGTTAAGGAGGTCAAATCCGATATAATCATCAAAGAGGGGTTGAATACTACCAGTCCGGGTGAAGAGCTTGATGCCGTACATGTTGTAAATTTTCTGGATAATATCCGTTATAACAGAAAGCCTTTCGCTGATGCATTAAACGGATTCAAAAGCACTCTATGGATGCAGCTTGGAAACATTTCCCAGAGGGTAGGCCACACCCTGAATATTGATCCTGCCAATGGACATATTCTTAACGATAATGAAGCTATGAAACTCTGGGGAAGGCAATATGAAAAAGGGTGGGAGCCAACCCTTTAATATGTTCTATGTATTATTGGCGATAGTCGATTGAAAAAATGAGGCGCAGATTTATGCTGATGTTTATTTTTCCGTGGCCCTCTACGCTTCTCAGTGATCTCTGTGTAAGTTCTTCTTTTTCCTTTGCGGTTAATGGATTTTTTAACTAATATTTCTTCAATAATTCAAGCAACTTCTTGTCCAGTTTATGCCCATACCAATCAATATATTCTGCATCGCTTCGGCCGGAATCAAGAATTCCAAAATCACCCCTGAAATTCCATAAAGCATAACCTATCCCGTTTTGAGTCAGAATATCCACTACATCTCCAAACCATGCAAGAAATACCTGATGAGGCGTTTTTTTCCAGCAGCCGCATTCCCCGCAATGGACTCCAACTCCCTTAGACAACAGGTCGGTCCAGGGCTTATAAAATTCTTCCAGCTGTGGTCTTCCATAAAACTTTCCATCAATGGTGCCAGGCCAAACCGGGACAGGTGCCTTTGATGGATCTTTCCAGACCCAGGGAGCCTGATAGTGTGAAACGAGACCCGGCCAGTATCCACGGCAGCTTTGGCTTATTTTCAGGTCTATAAGTTCAGAAATGATATTATTTCCACCCCCGTTTCCGTCAGCAATTATCAGCCTGTTTGGGCTAACTGCCCTGATCGCATTCACAGCTCCTTCAGCAACCTTATGATAGAGCTCGCCGGGAACAGGTCCCTTCTTAGCGAATTGATCATTCATATCTTCAATATATGCAGGTTCATTTAGCAGGTCAAAGCTTAATTTTTCCGATGGAATATTTTTATAGCGTTTAGCCCACATACCCCAATGAAAATTAAAGGCATCCTGGGCAGCTTTGTCTTTCCAGAGATTGTAAGGTTCATGAAATCCTGCATTTATGCAATAACCCGGTCCTCTGTGCAGGTTTAGACTCACATGCAGCCCATGCTTCTGCGCCATGAAAATCAGCTTGTCAATCTCATCGAGAACTTTTTGGTCAGTATTGTATACCTCCTCAACTGTTATATCTTTTGAACGGTCAAATGAAAGATACCTGGGATAAGCCATTGGCAGGCGTACAAAATCGAAACCCCAGTCGGACATCCATTTAAAATCATCCTCAGTTGTCTGGTTTGGCGATGAACCGGAGGTTGGGGAAGGAGAAAAATAATCGAGAAGATTAAATCCTTTCCATCTGGGTAACAAATTCTTTGAAGATGACTGACCTGCAGCTAGAGCCGTTTTTCCGCCTAAAGTCAGCATTGTGGCAGCAATTGTCGTATTCTTTATGAACAAACGACGGTTGATCTTATTTTTATTCATGTGGTACAGTGTTTGTGCAGATAAATTTATGTTAATATTTTGAATTTTCTTTATCATTTTTTCCAAAAGGCAGGTTAAATGTGCAATGCATTGATTATTGGATTTTATTGGCAATACAGCGGCTTGTGTTATTCCAATGAAATCAATATTAAATGTTAATTGGCCGGGAATGAATCATTGTTCTGATTATTCGTATCTTTGCACGATGAAAGATAAATTAGAAATACCGATGCAAAAAGCAGAAGATCTTGTTGCGGCAAATCTTCGCAGAGACAATTATGCCCACACCAGGGATGCACAGGCTATGGAGTTCAATACTGCAATTGCAGACCGACTTCAGGCAAAAGACAACACTCCTGTTAAATGTGAAAAATGCGGTAAGGAATTTAAAATCGAACCTGGCATGGAGAATATGACGAAGTGTTCTGAGTGCAGATAGATTATTTTTGACCTGGTAAATCTTACGGCATCAGTAGATGCGTTTCTATTCATAGCTTTTTTATCATTTGCAGGTTGAACAGGTGCCAAGATACACCTGCAATATACCTGTCAGACAATTCAGAAATCAGTGTCGGGCTGTATCCGTATCTGAGTTTTTGGCCGGAATTATTTAGGAATAATATATGTTAAAATTATGAATAAGAAATTATTGATTGGAGTGTTGATTCTTCTGGCAGCTATTCTTTTTATTGGCTCGAAATTAATATTTTTTAAAACCTCGGCGCCAGATAAGGCCGTTTTAAAATTCGCGAACCAAATGAATAAGTATTGCCCTGCCATGATTGATGTTGAAACTCGTCTTGACAAAGTAAACGCCCTGGCTGACAACACTCTTCATTTCAATTACACGCTTATTAATCATGAGAAGGACTCGCTGAATATTGAAAACCTGAAAAACTACATGAATCCGGTGGTAATGAAAAAAATTAAGACCTCGCCGGTGCTAAGTAAATATCTCGATAAGAATCTTACATGGATTTATACATATAATGACAAAAAAGGAGTATTTATTTTTGAACTAACCTATTCTCCGGACCAACTCAAACAGCCACTTATTTCTTCAGAATAGCAATGAGAAATTATCTTTAATCCTTTGGTTATCAGAGAATAATATTACAAGTACAGGATTCGCTATTGATATTTGCATTATAAGGCTGATCACAACTGCGATTAAGGGTATCTAAACTCTTCAATCTATTTTATGTTGATTTTCATAGATGTTTTTCATAACTTTAATAAAATTAATTTCTATGAAACGGCTTCTTTTATTATTAATAATTATGCCTGTATGCCTCATAGTTTCAGGCCAGGAGCCTGGATCATTTAACTATCAGGTGGTTGTCCGTAATGCTTCGGGTGAATTGGTGAAGTCTCATACGGTGTCATTCAGGATCAGTATCCTGTCGGGTAATGCCTATAATACAGTTGTTTATTCTGAAATACATAATGTCAGGACCAGTCAGAAAGGGTTAGTATCGCTGGAAATCGGTAATGGCACTAAAAAGACTGGTAACTTTGAATCTATCGACTGGAGGGCAGAAAACTATTTTTTAAAAGTTGAAATAGATCCGTCAGGGGGGAATGATTATAAGGAAATGAGCATGACACAAATTTTGAATATCCCGTATTCTCCGTCATTGGGCTCTTCAAAAAAATCAGCCGCAACTGTGACGGAGGACAAGCTGGTTATCAGTAGAAAATATGTAGGTAATTTCATCGATTTTCGTCAGACTGGTCCCTCGACCGGCAGCGGACCGAATATAGTCTGGATTAAGACATCGCTTGACAAGATGTATGGCAAGATATCTGCATACGGTAAAAAATGCGATTTCTCAGTTGGTGATAAACTATATATTAAGCGTACCTATTATACACCAGGCGGCTTATTTGGATTTTGGGTCTACCAGATTGAAAATGATTCTTCAGTTTATTATAAGGTAACTGATTTTCAATACGATCACAAGGTACCGGTTGAGACGTGGTTTAAATGAAATCTTTACTTCTTACCTGAATTAATTTTTAGCAGATTATTTGATTTTTTAGTGCTATTTATCATCTGATTATTTCATAAAAGAACTGAAATACAGTTGACTTTGATTTTTATGAGATGTAAATTTGTGTCAGAGATTCGTATAATTGCTATGAAACCATTTGTTGATACTTTTGTTTAGTTAAAAGCGTGACTTTCTGGAAAACTGAACCTAACTCAAAAGAAAAGAACTATGAAAGTTAATGACAGGGTTTGGAAACATCAGTTTTTGATTTTAGGCCTTGTGTTGGTGATTTTGAACAGCTGTATCAAAGAGAAGTCTCTATCGTTGCCGGAATTATCTACAATCCCTTTGAGCGGAATCACCTCAACTTCAGTTATCAGCGGCGGTAATGTATCAAGCGACGGAGGTTCAACCATTGTTGCGAGAGGCATGTGCTGGAGCACAAATATTGATCCCACTGTATCAGACAATATCACTTCAGACGGTACCGGAGCTGGTTCCTTTTCAAGTTCCGTCAGCGGACTGACAAGCGGCGTAGATTATTATATGCGCGCCTATGCCACCAATAAGGAAGGTACATCATATGGGAATGAATTCTTATTTATTTTACCACTCACCGACATTGACGGGAATGTCTACCAGACTGTTTTAATTGGGAACCAGGCCTGGATCAGGATGAATCTTAAGACGACTAGATTTTCCGATAGTACACCAATACCTCAGGTTACAGACAATACAGCGTGGAGCAGTCTCTCCTCAGCTGCTTTCTGCTGGTACACAAATGATAAAAGCAATAATATCTCCAATTACGGCGCTTTATACAACTGGTACGCTGTTAACAGTGGAAAACTCTGCCCTGCAGGCTGGCATGTGCCAAGTGAGAAAGAATGGAATACCCTTTCTGAATATCTTGGCGGGGAGAGTCTAGCAGGAGGCAAATTAAAAGAATCGGGGGAGGATCATTGGTATAGCCCTAACCTTGGAGCATCGGATGATTACGGTTTTACTGCTCTGCCCGGCGGTTATCGTACAGGTCTCAGTACCGGGAATTTCCGGGCCAGAGGGTTTGCAGGCTGGTGGTGGGCCAGTACTGAAGACACTGTGATAAGTGCCAGGGGACGATTAATTTTTTTTGATGCTTCTGAATTAGTGCCAGGCTCAGGCTTAAAGACAAATGGCTACGCTGTCCGTTGCGTAAAGGACTAATCAGATTATTGTTATCACCTTTTCAGCGTAAAAACGAGTTTTCAACGAGTGACGGAAAACAAAAAACCCGATGATTCATCGGGTTTTGCAGCGGTGCGGACGGGACTCGAACCCGCGACCCACGGCGTGACAGGCCGTTATTCTAACCAACTGAACTACCGCACCAAACTTTCTATTCAACATCGGCCGGTATTCTAATCCCGGGAACCCGGGAAACTACCGCACCAAACTTTTTATTCAACATCGGCCGGTATTCTAATCCCGGGAACCCGGGAAACTACCGCACCAAACTTTTTATCCAACATCGGCCGGTATTCTAATCCCGGGAACCCGGGAAACTACCGCACCAAATCTGAAACGCGTTGCAAAATTAACCTAATTTTTTACTCCGCAAAATTATTTTGGAAAATATTCTGGCAAAATTTCTTTGCGGCTATTTTTAAACCTAAGTTATAAATAGTTGTCATTCAGATAATTAAAGGCTTGAAGAAACTGAAGTTCACCCCTCCGTAATTCCTGTGCTCAAAAAATAATTTATGCCCGTCAAAACTTAAATCCCTGGGATGCTCCAGGATAAAGAATCCATCATCTTTGATCACACCAGCCTGGGTAACAAGGTCAGGTAACTCTCTTAGCCATGAGAGCTCATATGGGGGATCGGCAAAAACAATATCATATTTAACCGAACATGTTTTCAGATAGGCCTTTACATCAATATGTATCGGCTTTACATTCTGAAAGCCAAGCTCCTTTAATATCTTACGTATCCCTGCTATATGCCTGATATCCTTCTCAACCAGATGGACCTCCACGGCTCCGCGTGATGCAAATTCGTAACTTATGCTTCCTGTTCCCGAAAACAGATCAAGAACTTTAAGCGATTCAAAATCAATTCTGTTGTTGAGTATATTAAACAAACCCTCCCTCGCAAAGTCAGTAGTCGGCCTTGCTTTAAAATCTGAAGGAGGATTGATTCTCCGCCCTTTATATCTGCCTCCTATTATTCGCAATTCAGAACAGTAAATAGATTAATAAACCGGTGCAGCTCAGTATCATTAAATACATAGCTGAATGTAAAATTACCTGAAGGCTCTGAAAATCTTATATTTCTTATATATAATGAGAAGCTCGACGAAAGATCATCGTACTTTTCTGTCAGTCCGCTGAAATATATCGTTTCCTCCTGCGGTATATCAAGATTCTTGAAGGCGTTAAGCACATAATACAGTATATCAGAGATATTACGATAAGTAAATGAATTACAGAGCTTTAATATATTATCTCTAAAAATGAAAAGATTGAAAAAATCTCTTTCAACATGAACATGCAAATAATTCCCGTTCAGACTTTTTCGTAAGGATATGGTATTATCGAGCAGCAATTTAATGTGATGATGCAGAACAACTCCCGGATATACACTGGTTATTACCTCATTTATCGGTCCCGGTAACGAAAAGACCAGATATGCATCGGGATCTTTTGTTTTATCAACCGATACAATATTTTCCTCTTCGAGATTATGATTAAAGGAAAAGTACTCCATCTTTTTACCAGGATCGAACAGAGGTGAGGGAACGAGTGTAAACTTCTGTGAGGGAATCACACAATGGACCTTCTTGTACCGTTTGGTAAGGAAATCATCCTTCAGCAAAAGCTCACTGATTTTATCGGCATTGATATATTTATTTTCTTCAGCCCCGTAAGACCTTATCATTACGAATTTGTTCCTTATTGTATCGAGAAGACAAAACGACAATCCATCAGTGCTTGCCTGCAGTGATAACTCATAGTTTTCGGTCGAGTTTATATCCAGTGTCTCATCAAAGAGTTCCAGAAAAGGCATATGTGTAATTTTTATGCAAATTTACGCAACAATAATCTCTGTGTTTCTCTGTGCTTCACTGTGTTTCTCTGTGTAAGTTCTTTTTTGTTACACAGAGAGCCACAGAGGTTTCACAGAGGGTCACAGAGTTGATCTTTAAAACAACTTGTTGATTATTATTGATTTTCAATGTTTCAAAATAAACAGAAGAATGACTAAGTTTACAAACAAAATTATAAAAAAAAACCATCCCGCCTAAGTTTTTGTCAATAAGCAATGCGCGATACCATTATCTATAATCAGTTATGCAAAAACCTTGGAAATGTTCCAACAGATGATCAGTCGGATGCATTAAAGAAAATTGCTTCCTATATCTGCGATAACAATAATGATGTGATCTTCCTGATGACAGGTTATGCAGGAACAGGTAAAACGAGCGTGATAAGCTCCATTGTTAAAACACTCGACATGCTGAGGATGAGGTCGGTTCTGCTTGCACCTACCGGAAGGGCTGCTAAAGTGCTGGCATCGTATTCGGGCCGTCCTGCATATACAATACACAAGAAGATTTACAGGCAGAAATCATCAAAGGATGGGATTGGCAGCTTTTCACTTGACAGGAATCTTCATAAAGATACGTATTTCATTGTAGATGAAGCTTCAATGGTATCGAATAGTTCGGGTGATTCCTCATTGTTTGGCAGCGGCAGGCTTCTCGACGATCTCATTGAATTTGTTTATTCAGGTACCGACTGCAAACTGATCCTGGTTGGTGACACTGCCCAGCTTCCTCCGGTTGGATCAGTCGTGAGTCCCGCTCTTGATGCGGAATCACTGGGCGGTTACGGATTCGGGTTGATATCCTGCGAACTCAGACAGGTTGTGCGTCAGAGCGAAACATCAGGGGTACTGATGAATGCAACAAAGGTCCGGTTGCAGGTTGCGGAAAGAAACCTGGTTCACCCATCAATAGATTGCATAAATTTCAAAGACACCATCAGGATAACAGGTGAGGAATTGATAGATGAGATCTCCACTGCCTATGGTACATGCGGGATGGAAGGTACAATAATTGTTGTCAACTCGAACAAGCAGGCAAATAAGTATAACCAGGGAATACGTAACAGGATATTTTTCAGGGAGGAAGAGATAAGCCCTGGTGATATGGTGATGGTCGTGAAGAATAATTATTTTATTATCGATGAGGATGAGGATGGTGCAGGATTTATTGCAAACGGAGATATAGCTGAGGTAAGAAAAATAAAAAGATACGAGGAGCGGTACGGATTCCATTTCGCTGATATGGAACTTAAGTTTCCGGATTATAACCTTGAAATTGAAGCAAAAGTAATGATGGACGTGCTTCATCTCGATTCGCCGGCATTGCCCTCAGATAAAAATAAAGAACTGTATCAGAATATCCTGGCCGATTATATGAATATAAAAAACAGGAGAAAGCAATTCGAAGCTGTAAGGGAGAACCCTTATTTCAATGCCCTTCAGATCAAATTTGCCTATGCCGTAACATGCCATAAAGCACAGGGCGGGCAATGGGAGAGGGTCTTTATTGATCAGGGTATGTTTAACAGGAATGAGATCAGTATTGATTACCTTCGATGGTTCTACACCGCACTCACAAGGTCGACCGACAGAGTCTACCTGGTAAATTTCGCTGAAGACTTTTTTGTTCCAGGTTGATGCCTTAAATCCATTAACCACAAAGGTGAGAAAGGTATTTCACAAAGGACACAGAGGTTTGGAATGTATAGATCTAACTTTGTGCCCTTTGTATTATATCCTACACAAGGTTAAGGACAAAGAAATGGAAGTCAGTGAGAAGTAAAATTAGAAGATTTACGCTCCTATTATTTTGACAAGAACCCGTTTCCGGCGTTTCCCGTCAAATTCTCCATAAAATATCTGTTCCCATGGACCGAAGTCAAGTTTTCCGTCTGTTATTGCCACAACGACCTCCCTGCCCATTAAAGTGCGTTTAATGTGCGCGTCGGCATTATCTTCAAACCCATTATGCTTGTATTGGGAATAAGGTTTTTCAGGAGCAAGTTTCTCTAACCATACTTCAAAATCGTGGTGAAGACCGGCTTCATCATCATTTATAAAAACACTTGCACTGATGTGCATGGCATTTATAAGGGCCATCCCCTCGTGGATTCCGCTCTCATAAAGACAGTTTTCTACCTGCCCGGTAATATTAATGAAGGCTCTCCGGGTAGGTGTCTCAAACCATAATTCTTTGCGATAAGATTTCATGATAGTAAAATTGAATTAGTATTTGTTCCCGCAGATCTCGCAGATTAAAAAGACACAGGATACAAGCACAACGCACAGGGTGAAAAAATTAAGCACTCTGTGTTCTTTGCTACAACTTTGCGACCTTTGCGGTTAATTGATTTTTTAGATCAATTTCATATCCTTAATAACGTCAGCAATTCTTTTATCCAGGATCTTTTCGGTTTCCTCAAACTTATCCGACGAAGCCAATTTCGTATTCACACTGAAGTAGAATTTAATTTTCGGCTCAGTCCCCGAAGGCCTTACTGAGATCTTTGTCCCGTCGGCAAGATAGAACTGCAGAACATCTGATTTGATAAGGGTGATCTTTGTTTTTGTCCGCTTTATCAGATCGTGAGAAAGCTGTGTCTGATAATCATTTATTTTGATAACCTTGCTGTTGTTTATCATTTCAGGAGGGCTGTTTCTATAGCCGGTCATCATCGCTTTTATTTCACCGGCTCCCTCTTTTCCTTTTCTGACAATATTAATAAGTTTCTCTTTATAAAAACCATGCTTCACATAGATATCAAGCAAAAGCTCGAACAGCGACATGCCATTATTTTTTGCCCATGCTGTGGCCTCAGCTGCCAGTGCACATGAAGAAACAGCATCCTTATCCCTGACATAATCACCCGGCAGGAATCCGTAGCTCTCTTCTCCTCCTCCGATGTATTTTTTGGTATTTTCATTTTCCCTGATAAGCTCGGCAAAGAATTTAAACCCTGTCAGTACATTAAAGTACTCTACATTATAAGCTTCAGCGATACGCTCAATAAGATCCGAAGTGACAATTGTCTTTATTATATACTCATTTCCCTTGTATTTCTTCAGTTCCTTATACTGCGAAAGTATATACCATACAAGTATTACACCGGTCTGATTTCCGTTGAGCAGAATAAATTCACCTTTGCTGTTTCTTACTGCCAGCCCAAGCCTGTCGGCATCGGGATCAGTAGCCATTACCAGCTCTGCATTTGTTCCAACCGCCTTTCTTAAAGCGAGCTTAAGGGCATCAGGCTCTTCAGGATTAGGAGATTTTACAGTTGGAAAGTTCCCATCGGGAACATCTTGTTCGGGCACACTGATAATATTTTTAAAACCGTACAGCTTCAGTGCTGCAGGGACTAAAGTAATTCCCGTGCCATGAATCGGAGTATATACGATAGGGATGTTGCTGAATTTCTTTATGATATCAGGATTCAGGCTCATTTTATGAACCTCATTCAGGAACAGGTCGTCAGTTTCTTTTCCTATGCTCCTGATTTTATTCTTATCTCCTTTGAACCTGATGTCATTGACCGAAACAATTTTTCGTACCTCCGCAATAATACCGTCATCATGCGGAGCCACCACCTGGCCTCCGTCATTCCAGTAAGCTTTGTACCCGTTATATTCCGGCGGGTTATGAGAAGCTGTTATTACCACCCCGCTCTGGCATTTATACAGTCTGATTGCATATGAAAGTTCCGGAGTGGGCCGAAGCGATTCGAAGAGATATACCTCAAACCCGTTGGCAGAAAAAATATTAGCTGTTGTTTCTGCAAAATACCTGCTGTTATTTCTGCAATCATGCGCTATGGCAACTTTGATTCCGGTATTTCCGCACTGTTTAATTATGTAATTGGAAAGGCCCTGTGTCGCCATACCAAGTGTATAGATATTCATTCTGTTCGTGCCGGCGCCCATAATGCCTCTCAGTCCGCCGGTTCCGAATTCCAGATCCTGGTAAAAAGCATCTACCAGCTTCTTTTCATCTTTTTCAAGCATTTCACGGACCTCCTTGCGGGTCTCTTCGTTGAACTCTTTGCTAAGCCAGCTTTCGGCTTTTGTCCTGATCTCGGTTAGTGATAACATAGATGTGGTTTTATTTTAACAAGTTCATACATTCTATGAGGCTGCTCCTCCAGTGAGGTATTGTGAGCCCGTAATTTTCTTTTATTTTGCTTTTATCAAGAACTGAATATGAAGGTCTCTGTGCGACCTGTCTGAAGTCTTTGGAAAGGACAGGAAATACAGTGCATGACAAACCTGCTTCTTTAATTATCTCACATGCAAAGTCATACCAGGAACAAACACCTTCATTCGAAAAATGGTAGATACCGGAATTCATTGCGATACGGTTTCTTATCACCCCGGAAATTATGTTCATGATGGCTTCGGCAAGATCAGCAGCATATGTAGGTGAACCGGTCTGATCGAATACCACCTTTAATGATTCTTTTTCTGCACCATTCCTGAGTATTGTCTTCACAAAATTATTTCCGAAAGAAGAATAAAGCCAGGAGGTACGTATAATCATTGACGCCGGATGCAGTAAAGCAGATTTTTCACCTGCAAGCTTCGATCTGCCATACGCTGTTAAAGGACTTGTTGAATCTGATTCATTGTATGGCACATTTGACTGTCCGTCAAAAACATAGTCTGAGGAAATATGTATGAGTCTGCATTCTGATCCGTCTATAGCATCTGCGATATTGGCTACCCCTGTTCCGTTGATCAGAAATGCCTGATCTGCTTCGGTTTCAGCTCTGTCAACAAAGTTATAGGCAGCACAGTTTATTATCCAGTCGGGATTTGATTTCCTAATGAATTCTGAAGTCTGTTCCCTGCTTGTAATATCAAGCGATTCGGTATCAGTGAAGAAGAAATCATATCCATAATAGTTTCTGGCAACTACCTTTAACTCGTTTCCCAGCTGACCGTTCGCTCCGGTGATAAGAATAATCGGCATTCGTACTTACTTATTATCTAAAAGTTTATCTCAGCATCCTTGAAGAGTGGTTGTGCCAGGTCCTTTTCGCTTATTACAGGAACCGTTGAACCCAGTTTCCAGTAAATATCAAGTGACGGATCATTTAAATTTATTCCGCGCTCGTATACGGTGTTATAGACATTGTCACATTTGTACTGAATGACGGCTATATCGCTCAGCACTGAAAAACCGTGAGCAAAGCCGCGCGGCATCAGTAGCTGATCCTTATTTTCAGAGTCAAGTTCAATTCCAAACCATTTTCCAAAAGTAAGTGAGTTCTTTCTTATATCAAGCGCCACATCGAATATCTTCCCTGAAACAACCCTGATCAGTTTAGCCTGAGGCACAGGGTTCAGCTGGTAGTGCAATCCCCTGATTGTCCCTTTGACAGATTTTGATTCATTATCCTGCACGCGATACGAAATTAATGCCCTGCTTTCTGCAAATCGACCTGATTAAAGCTTTCAAGAAAGTAGCCCCTGGTATCAGTATGAACTACAGGTTTTATTATGACAAGTCCGCTAAAACCGGTTTCAATAATTTTCATCTTCTAAAAACTCTTATTTAAATCCTTCAAATGTAAAAATCTCCTCGCCTGCAATTCTTAAAAGGTATTTTCCGTACTGGCTGTTCTTTATTGGCTGAGCCAGGTCGTAGCAGCTGATTCCTTATCTATGAAGCCTCTTTTGAAAGCAATCTCTTCAATGCATGATGCTTTAAGTCCCTGTCTTTGTTCAAGGGTGGCAATAAAATTAGCTGCCTGTAAGCAGGCTTTCATAAGTTCCGGTATCAAGCCAGGCCATTCCTCGTCCCATAAGTTGTATTTCGAGAGAGCCCTCCTCAAGGTATACCCTGTTAAGATCGGTTATTTCAAGTTCACCGCGCTGGCGAGGGCTTGAGCGATTTAGCTTTTTGCACCACAGAATTGTCATAAAAATAAAGACCGGTTACGGCATAGTTTGATCTGGGATGAGAGGGTTTCTCCTCAATGCTGAGAACTTTTCTGTTATTGTCAAATTCCACAACTCCATAACGTTCCGGATCAGTTACATAATAACCGAAAATACAGGCGCCTTTCTTCAGTTCTGCTGTTTTGAGAAGAGCGCTTCCCAAAGCCGTGTCCGTAAAATATATTATCACCGAGGATCATGCAAACGGGATCAGCGCCAATGAACTCCTCACCAAGTATGAATGCCTGGGCAAGACCATCGGGTGAGGGCTGTTCTTTGTAACTGAAATGCAAGCCCAGTGGATTTACCGTCGCCAAGAAGGTTCATGAATCCTGGCAGGTCCCTTGGTGTGGATATGATCAGTATCTCTCTTATACCTGCAAGCATTAAAACAGATAACGGATAGTAAATCATTGGTTTATCATATACAGGCAGCATCTGCTTGGATATTGAGCTTGTGATCGGATAAAGCCTTGTCCCTGATCCTCCGGCTAAAATTATTCCTTTCATAGTAATCGTTTATCGTTTATTTTGTCCTCCGAAGCTTTTTTTTTACCAACATTCATTCTCCCATTCTCCCATTCTCCCATTCCTTCCATCACACCTCATGCCTCATGCCTCATGCCTCACACCTCACACCTCACGCCTCACACCTCACGCCTCACGCCTCATCTTCTTCCAATCCCAAAATAAGTAAAGCCAAGGCCTCTTACCTGGGCAGGATCATAAATATTTCTGCCGTCAAAAATCACCTTGCCTTTCATTAGTTCTGACCCATCCTGTTGAAATCGGGAAGATGGAATTCCGACCATTCTGTCATCAGTGCCACTGCATCAGCATCTATCACAGCCTCATACGGATCAGACGCGTATTCAATACGGTTACCAAGCACTTTTCTTGTTTCATTCATAGCTGCAGGATCGTAAGCCTTTACTCTCGGCTCCGGCCTCAAGAAGCTTCTCGATCAGAATAATTGAAGAGGCTTCTCTTATATCATCAGTTTTGGGTTTGAACGACAGACCCCAGATCCCGAATATCCTGTTTTTTAAGTCGTCCTTGAAAAACTTAGACATCTTGCTGAATATGACATTTTTCTGATACTCATTGGCTTTCTCAACCGCATTTATTACATTCAGCTCATAGCCATGGTCTCTTGCAGTTCTGATAATTGCCTTCACATCCTTTGGGAAGCATGAACCTCCGTATCCGGTGCCAGGATAGATAAATTTACTGCCAATCCTCGAATCGCTTCCAATGCCTTTCCTCACATTATTGATGTCAGCACCCAGTATATCGCAAAGGTTTGCGATCTCGTTGATAAAGCTTATTCTGTGTTGCAAGCATGGCATTAGCAGCATATTTGGTAATTTCTGCCGAAGCAATATCCATGAATAGTATAGGATGATTATTGAGTACGAAAGGCATATACAACCTGTACATTATTTCCCGGGTCTTTTCGTTGTCAATGCCGATAACAATTCTTTCAGGTTTCAGAAAATCGTCTATCGCTGCACCTTCCTTCAGAAATTCAGGATTCGAAGCCATATCAAATGGAATGGATTCATTGCGTTTATGAGTTCAGCCTGTATTGTATTACGTATCTTTTCTGATGTTCCAACGGGAACCGTACTTTTTGTTACAACAACAATATACCTGGTCATCAGACTGTCCGATTTCAGCGGCAACATTCAGTACATGCTTCAGGTCAGCAGAGCCATCCTCACCCGGCAGGTGTGCCAACTGCAATAAAAATTACTTCGGTTCCATCAATGCCTTCCCTTAAATCTGAAGTAAAGGAAAGCCGTTTTTTTTCAATATTGTCTTTTACAATATCTTCAAGTCCCGGGTTCATAGATCGGAATGGCCCCATTCTTAAGCTGTTGAATCTTATAGCTGTCAACATCTACACATGTCACATTTACACCGCTTTCTGCAAAACATGCGCCGGTCACCAACCCTACGTAACCTGAACCGACAACCGTAATTCTCATAGACAAAAAGGTGTTTCAGGAAATAAACTCATCATTTATGCAAAGATAATATAACAAGTTAAAAACCGAAATCATATTACCAGCTTAAGGTTGCTGGTAATTTGCGTGGAATCATTTTTATTATTCGGATATGATACATAGCCAGCCTGAGCTGCATATGATTTTAAACCTTTAATGTTGTAAGGTTTTAAAAATTAATCATATCTTTGCAACCAATTTTTCATACAAAATAATGTCTAACTTATTAATTATTAGTTCTTTTAAATTAATCTTATGACTGAAAACAAGAAAAAAACAACCAAAAAGGAGGTTGTAGAAACAAGCGATGCCCCGGTAAATGAGGTAAAGAAAGATAAAGGCAGAAGAAGAAAATGAAACACAGGAAGATGAAACTGAAGCTTCAGCTACAGAAGAAGCGGTTACTGTGATTGCAGAAGAAACTCCTGAAAAGGAAGCTGTTACTGAAGTATGTAAAAGCTGAAGATTACGGTTTCGATTCAGAAGTTAAAAAAGGAAAAAGAGTTAAAAAGACACAGGAAGAACCGGAAACTGAACCGGATAAATGAAGTAAAAATTGAAGCCGAGCAAAGAACATACTGCATCAGCTGAAGATTTTGACTGGGATACATTTGAAAGCGAAGAGCTTCGTAGTTCCCCCAAGTACAAGGAATACGAATCTCTTTACGATGAAACACTATCAACTGTTGCAGTTGATGAAGTAGTTATCGGTACAGTTATCCAGATGACATCTACGCGAAGTCGTTATAAATATTGGTTACAAATCGGAAGGCGTTGTCAGTTTAAATGAATTCCGTTATAATCCAAATCTTAAAGTTGGTGATAAGGTTGAAGTTTATGTTGAAAGTCAGGAAGATAAAAAAGGTCAGCTTCTGCTTTCACATAAGAAAGCACGTGCAATAAATTCATGGGACAGGGTTAATGCTTCTCTTGAAAAAGACGAGATCATTACAGGTTACATAAAATGCCGTACAAAAGGTGGTATGATCGTCGATGTATTTGGAATTGAAGCTTTCCTTCCTGGTTCGCAGATTGATGTTAAACCAATTCGCGACTACGATGTATTTGTAGGTAAAACAATGGAATTCAAGGTTGTAAAAATCAACCAGGAATTCAAAAACGTTGTTGTTTCCCACAAAGCTCTTATTGAGGCTGAACTTGAACAGCAGAAGAAAGAGATCATCGCAAAACTTGAAAAAGGACAGGTTCTTGAAGGAACAGTTAAGAATATCACATCTTATGGCGTATTCATCGACCTTGGCGGCGTGGATGGTCTTATTCATATTACAGATCTTTCATGGGGAAGAGTTAATCACCCTGAAGAGATCGTACAGCTCGATCAGAAACTCAATGTTGTTATTCTCGATTTCGATGACGATAAGAAGAGAATTGCACTTGGTCTGAAACAACTGACTTCTCATCCATGGGATTCAGTTGATCCGAATATGAATATCGGTGACAAAGTAAAAGGAAAAGTTGTTGTCATGGCTGACTATGGTGCCTTTGTTGAAATAGCACCCGGAGTTGAAGGCTTGATACACGTTTCTGAAATGTCATGGTCACAGCATCTGAGAAGTGCACAGGAATTCCTGAAAGTGGGTGATGAAATTGAAGCAGTGATTCTTACTCTTGACAGGAATGAGAGAAAAATGTCGCTTGGTATCAAACAGCTGAAGCCCGATCCATGGCAGAATATTGATGAAAAATATACAGTTGGCTCAAAACATACGGCTAAAGTCAGAAACTTTACCAACTTCGGTGTATTTGTTGAAATTGAAGAAGGTGTTGACGGACTTATTCATATTTCTGATTTGTCATGGACAAAGAAGATCAAGCATCCGGCTGAATTTACTTCTATCGACGCTGATATTGAAGTAGTTGTTCTTGAAATTGATAAGGAAAACAGACGTCTCAGTCTTGGTCACAAACAGCTTGAAGAAAATCCATGGGATGTATTTGAGAATCTCTTTACCATGGATTCAATACATGAAGGTACTGTTGTTGAAGTATTCGATAAAGGTGCAGTAATTGCTCTTCCTTATGGTGTTGAAGGATTTGTTACTCCAAAACATCTTGTGAAAGAAGATGGCATGATGGCAAAAGTTGATGAAAAACTAATGTTCAAAGTCATTGAATTCAATAAATCAGCTAAGAAAATCATCGTATCGCACAGCAGAGTTTTTGAAGATGAAAAGAAAGCTGCTGAAGCTCCTGTAAAGACTGCTGAACCTGCTTCACCTAAGAAAACTGCAAGAAAACAGAAATCAAGTTCTGAAAAAACAACTCTTGGTGATATATCTCAGCTGGCTGCTCTAAAAGAAGAAATGGAAGAAAAAGAGAATAAAGCTTCCAAGAAATCGAAAAATTAATTAAATTTAGGCTATCAAAACTTAATTACTATGGATTTTAATATTGAGAGCCGGAATAACAGCACCGTTATTCAGATACAGTCGGAAAAACTTGACACACACATTGCTCCGGCACTTAAAGTCGGAACTGGTGCTGGTTTCAGGTAAGGGTGAAAAGAATATCATCCTTGATCTTGAAAAATGTCAGTACTGCGACTCATCTGGATTAAGTGCTATATTGGTAGCCAACAGATTATGTAAAAATGCAGGTGGTGTATTCGTTCTCTGCGGTCTTAATGAAGCTGTTGAACGTCTTATCACCATTTCTCAGCTCGACACTGTACTCACAATAACAGGTACTGTGGATGATGCTGAAAAAATGATATCCTAAAACAGGATCGCCTTGCAAAATGCAATGAAACTGACTATACTTGGTAGTAGTTCTGCATTGCCGACGTCAGGAAGATATCCATCCGCTCATGTGCTTAATGCGCATGAGCGGTTATTTTTAATAGACTGTGGTGAAGGTACACAGATGCAGCTCAGAAAAACAGGATCAGGTTCGCAAAAATCAATCATATCTTCATAAGCCATCTTCATGGCGATCATATCTTCGGTCTTTACGGTTTGCTGTCAACCTTCAGCCTGATGGGAAGAAAAAACCCGCTTCATCTTTATGCTCCTGAAAATTATGATACATATTCTTCAATCACATCTGAGTGATTTTGATATTAATCTCAGCTTTGAAATTGATTTTACCCCGCTTTCCGGTAATGATCCGGTGAATGATTCTTGATGATAAATATCTTACAGTAACATCATTTCCGCTTCAGCACAGGATCCCTGCCTACGGATTCCTTTTCCGGGAAAAACAGGCTGACAGGAATATTATTAAAGGAAGCTATTGAAAAATATCAATATTCCGCCGGTCAGAATTCCGGCAATAAAAAAAGGTGAGGACTTTATAACCTCTGATGGAACAGTAATAAAAAATGCATGATATAACCCTTGACCCTCCTGAACCACTGTCATATGCCTATTGCAGCGACACAAAATATTTTAGGCAGCTTGCATCATTTGTGAAAGGAGTGACTGTCTTATATCATGAAGCTACCTTTGACAAGGAAAACCAGAAAGCTGGCAAAAATTACAGGGCATTCAACCACACTTGATGCCGCAAAAACTGCCCTGAAAGCAGAAGCTTCAGAACACTGATAATCGGACATTTCTCAGCCAGGTATAAAGACATCTTACCCGCTTGTTGAGGAAGCCAGAACAATATTCCCTGAACTTTACCTGCTATTGATGGCAAGTCGTATGAGATTAGGAATATTGATAGATCTTTATTAAAAGAATAGTCTATCTTTGTGCCACATTATTAATAAAACTTCGGAATAGTATTGCAGGAAAAAATTTTAATACTTGATTTCGGATCTCAGTATACTCAGCTGATAGCAAGGAGAATACGTGAGACTAAATGTGTATTGTGAGATATATCCTTTTAACCATTTTCCTGCTGCCTGACAGCAGTATAAAAGGTGTAATTCTGTCAGGAAGCCCTTCATCGGTGCGTGACAAGAATGCTCCTTTTCCCGATCTTTCCGCTATTAAGGGAATTATTCCTCTTCTGGGTGTCTGTTATGGTGCTCAGTATCTTGTACAGAATTTCGGTGGTGAGGTTATGCCATCCCGGATACGCGAATATGGTAGGGCAAACCTCATCTCAGATCAATCACCGTCGATCCTTTGTTTGCAAATATAAACCCGGGTACCCAGGTCTGGATGTCACATGCTGACACTATTGCCAGGATACCTGAAGGATTTGAAATTACCGGATCCACAGCAGATGTGAAAGCAGGCGCTTATCATATTAAAGGAGAAAATACCTGGGGAATTCAGTTTCATCCTGAAGTTTATCATACCACCGACGGAACGCTGATACTTAAGAATTTTGTTGTCGGGATCTGCGGCTGTTCCCAGAACTGGACACCCGATTCATTTGTTGAAACAACCGTTAGCCAGCCTGAGGGAAAAACTGGGTGACGACAAGGTTATACTGGGATCTTTCGGGTGGAGTCGATTCCTCAGTTGCTGCGTTTCTCCTTCATAAAGCCATCGGTAAAAACCTTACCTGTATTTTTGTTGATAACGGATTACTTCGGAAGAATGAATTTAATAAGGTGCTTGAATCCTATCTTGGACTTGGACTGAATGTTACTGGAGTCGATGCAGCCGACAGGTTCCTCGATCAGCTTGAAGGGGTCAGCGATCCTGAAACCAAGCGCAAGATAATTGGAAGGGTATTTATTGAGGTATTTGATGCGGAAGCAAAAAAAGTTAAGGATGTCAAATGGCTGGCACAGGGCACCATTTATCCCGATGTAATTGAATCCGTTTCTGTTAATGGTCCTTCTGCAACCATTAAATCACATCATAATGTGGGCGGTCTGCCTGAAAAGATGCACCTGAAAGTCATTGAACCTCTTCGTCTGCTCTTCAAAGATGAGGTCAGAAGGGTTGGCCAGGCACTCGGGCTCCCTGATTTTATTCTTAAAAGACACCCATTTCCCGGTCCGGGACTGGCAATAAGGCTGCTTGGGAAAAATGACAAGAGAAAAGCTCGCAATACTAAAAGAAGCCGACGATATATTTATTGAAGGACTGAAAAAACATGGATTATACGATTCGGTATGGCAGGCCGGCGTGATTCTTCTTCCTGTTCAGTCTGTTGGAGTGATGGGTGATGAGCGGACTTATGAAAATGCTGTCGTTCTGAGAGCTGTTGGTTCAACCGATGGCATGACAGCCGACTGGTCGCATCTTCCGTATGAATTTCTTGGGCTGATATCAAATGAAATAATAAATAAGGTGAAAGGAATTAACAGGGTTGTTTATGATATAAGTTCCAAACCTCCGTCAACAATAGAATGGGAATAGGAAGAGGAAGAGGAAAAGGTAAAGGAAAAGGTAAAGGTAAAGGAAAAGGTAAAGGTAAAGGTAAAGGTAAAGGCCGTTAGAAGCATGAAGCTGAAAGACAATTATACCCTCATCGCTGAAATATTTAAATTTTAATTGCTGGCAGTATAGATATTACAAAGACCTGACAGTGAAAAAGCTGTTGCCGGATCAGGTTGTTCGAAACTTTCGGGTATTTAATTTGTTTAAGAACAGTAAAGAATTGAAAATCAAAATATGAACAAGAGATTAATTTTAGCTGCAGTATTTGCATTTACTGTCTTACTTATAGGAGTGCCTGCCAGAGCGCAGGTATTAAATGAAGGAACTTTTAAATTCGGAAGGATATTAAGTCTTATCGATGCATTTTATGTCGATTCGGTTAACCTCGATATGCTGACCGAAAAAGCAATTATTGAAGTACTCAAAAACCTTGATCCTCATTCGATTTATATAAGTGCCAAGGATGTCAAGGAGATGAATGAACCTTTGAATGGCAATTTTGAGGGAATTGGGGTACAGTTTAATATTCTTCGCGATTCAATTATAATTATTGAACCGATCGGCGGAGGCCCATCTGAAAAAGTCGGGATAAAAGCCGGTGACAGGATTCTGACAATTGATCACGAAAAAGTGACCGGAATTAATATCTCCACTGCCGGCGTCCGAAGCAGATTGATGGGGCCAAAAGGGACCAAAGTAAATCTGACTGTGTACAGAAAAGGACTCAAGGATACCCCTTGATTTCACAATTATCCGCGATAAAATTCCAATCTACAGCGTCGATGCGTCGTATATGCTTGATAAGGAAACCGGATTTATTAAACTGAACAAGTTTGCTGCAACAACTGTAAAAGAGTTCTCAGATGCAGTTGATATACTGAAAAAGGACCACATGAAAAACCTGGTCATCGATCTGCGCGGAAATGGCGGCGGGTATATGCTGGCTGCAACCGAGCTTGCCGAGAAGTTCTTCACTGATCAGAAATTGCTGGTATATCTTGAAGGTAGAAAAACTCCCCGTCAGGACTTTAAATCAGCAGGAAATGGAGATCTGGCTTCAGCACGCTTAGTGGTATTGACAGACGAAGGCTCAGCATCGGCAAGTGAGATATTTTCGGGAGCTATGCAGGATTGGGACAGGGCAATAATAATGGGCAGAAGGACATTCGGTAAGGGATTGGTACAGAACGGATTCTATCTCACCGACGGTTCAATGATAAGACTGACAATAGCCCGTTATTTCACTCCCACCGGAAGATCAATACAGAGACCGTATAATGAAGGTTATGACAAGTATATGGAGAACTTTTATAAAAGATATACTGATGGTGAACTACTTTCGGCTGACAGCATTCATATGCCCGATTCTGTAAAGTATAAAACACTGATTAACAAGCGTATTGTATATGGCGGTGGCGGAATTATGCCTGATGTATTCGTCTCAGTCGATACGTCTTATTATTCGCCTTATTTTAGTAAGCTTATCTCGAAAAATATTTTTGTTCCGTTTATACTCGCTTATTACGATAAAAACAGGGCACACCTGAATTCGGAATATAAATCCTTTGAAGATTTTAAGAAGAACTTTAAGTTCAGTCCCGATGATATAAAATCCTTCATCGCAAGCGGTGAATCCGAAGGTGTGAAATATGATGAGGAACAGTTTAACAAATCTAAAGCTGAGATACTGCTGCTGATGAAAGGATATGTTGCCAGTAACATGTACACGAATAGCGATTTCTATCAGGTTGTTTATGCTGATGATAAATTAATAGCTAAGGCGCTTAGGGTGATCTCTGATAAGACGACCTATAATACAATTTTAGGGTTTAAATAATCAGAAGACAAGATATTCATAATGAGATTTGTAGCAAAGACTCTTTATGGACTTGAAAAGGTCCTGTCGGAAGAGCTTATCACAATCGGAGCGGGTAATGTTCAGGTTGCGAACCGGGCTGTGTTGTTTGAGGGCGATAAGGCCCTTCTCTATAAAGTTAACTACTGCGTGAGAACAGCACTCTCAGTGCTTCTGCCGGTATCAGAATTCAGAATCAGGTCAAAGGACGATCTTTACAGGGGAGGTGGGAAGATAGAATGGGACAGATATATGAGTGCCGATGACACGTTTTCAATTGTTCCTGTCATAAATTCACCGCATTTTGGACATACCGGATATCCCGGACTAATTCTTAAGGATGCCATAGCGGATTATTTCAGGCAAAAGACGGGAAGGCGCCCGTCGGTTGATAACAACGATCCGGTATTGCTTATAAATCTTCATATAAGCAATGATCTGGCAACTGTCTCCCTCGATTCTTCTGTGATACCTCTTTTTAAACGGGGATACAGGAAAGAACAGTCGCTTGCCCCGCTTAATGAAGTTCTTGCTGCCGGTATAATACTTATGTCGGGATGGCAAGCATCGGCACCGTTGACAGATCCGATGTGCGGAAGCGGTACCATTCCAATTGAGGCAGGGTTAATTGCATGCGGAATTCCTTCCGGAAAATTCCGTAGTTTTTTTGGATTTCAGCGGTGGAAGGATTTTGATAAAGATTTATTCGAAAACATTAAACTTGAATGCAATAGGCTGATAAAGCAATCACCTGTGAAAATTTCCGGAAGTGATATTTCCGGTGAAGTATTAAATTCTGCCAGGGCAAATGTTGAAAAAGCCGGACTATCGGATACAATATCTTTGGTGACGTCTGATTTTAAGGACCTTAAGTCTGATGATGAAGGCGGCTACCTGTTTCTTAATCCGCCTTATGGACAACGAATTCAGCCTGATGAAATTGACCAGATGTATGGGATGATTGGTTCAACCCTCAAGCATAATTTCCCCGGATCCACGGCATGGTTAATTACTTCAAATAAAGAATCCCTAAGGCACGTTGGATTAAAACCGAAAGAGAAACACCTTCTCTTTAATGGTGCGCTGGAATGTACATTATTGAAATATGAGATGTACAAGGGTACACAAAAACACCAGAAACCCTGATATCACCATATAGTTGATGTTGATCACAACAAACTGTTGCATTGATCAAAAATACGGTCCGTATTTAAAAAACCGTAAACAGAACAAGTTATAATTTGGTAACTTTATATTTTTATTATATTTGTTATTGGAAAACTTGAGCATATCTAAAATGAAGCTTAAATGAGCTTTAATATAGAGAATTATTTTTCAGACCTGTCTACCGGGAATACTATCCTTTATTTCAAAGGCAATGTTGATTCGGATGTCATAAATCATGTTCTTGACACAGTTGAGGATAAGATGGTTGAAGTCAGTGAACAATCAAAGCTTAGAAAAAAAGTCTATAATGTACTGGTTGAAAGCCTCCAGAATCTCTACCATCACGTTGACAAAGTGCCGGATGATTTTGAAGACCAGACCTCAGAAAGGTTTGGCCTTGTTGTTGTGAAAACGGTCCACGACGGATACAGGATTATTACCGGTAATTTTGTTCATGCACAAAATATTGATAAGCTTGAGGAGAAAATAAAAAGGATTAACAGATCCAGCCACGAGGAGATAAAAGAACTCTATAAGTTTATTCTCAACCACCAGCGGATATCTGCCAAGGGAGGAGGCGGTCTCGGACTTGTTGATATAGCAAGGAAGACCGGAAACAAGCTTGAATATGCTTTTAAGGTGTACAACAGTAATTACTCCTTTTTCTATCTTGATATTTTAGTGAATGAAGAAAAAGAAAAAATTATATAAAACTGATAAATATGGAACCGATCATCATAGAAGGAACCGCTAAAACACCCACAGTCAAGTTCGACTCTGCGGAAGGCGTATTTGAAATTAAAGGACGGTCAATACCTGAAAATTCAGTCGAGTTTTATAAGCCTTTGGTTGACTGGCTTGATACATATAAAGAATCGCCTCTTACAAAAACTGTGGTCAATATACGTCTCGAATACTTCAATACAAGTTCCTCAAAATGTATCCTTGATGTGTTCAAGAAACTTGAAGCCATTCACAAGGCTAAAAACGAGGTTGAAGTAAATTGGTACTATGAGGAAGACGATGAAGATATGCTTGAGGCCGGGGAGGATTATGAATCAATTATAAGGGTGCCGTTTAAAATGATCGAGATTGTTGAATAGATCCTCCTAATTTATTTCTTCTAAGACCGGTTGTTCCTGAAAACTAAAGAGGCTGTCTCACATGAGGCAGCCTCTTGGTTTTAATATTTTCTACTCAACTCCTTTTTTCTTTTTAAAGAATATATCTTCCCCTGAATCGAGAAGCTTCTTGAGCAATCTGAAATAGAGAATGAGATATAGCATGAACGTGATGGTCCACAATACAATGACATTTACCACATAGGTGTCGACCTTCATGCCGAATATCTGCTTTTCAGGAGCATAGAAATGAGCCAGTATCATCTTGTGTTTGGTATCCATGAAGATGGGATCAAGTTTCTGAATGAGTTCCCCCTTATAGATAAGTGTTTTTGTGGTCTCATTTTTGTCCTTTACAAAATCCTCCAGCGATTTATTGAAATAAGTGTCTCTCAACTTAAGGAATTTTTGCAGATTCTCGCCTGTCAGACTTGATTTCAGATCGTCTTTTCGGGTACTGGCATCATTGTAAATATTTACATACAGCTTCCTGATTGATTCAACATAATTGATTGCTGCGGTAACAATAGCGGGAGTGATTTTGACGGGGGTAAGCTGGTCGGTGAATGCAAAACCGATCTGAGGCGTGAGAGCAAGCTGTTTTCTTATTTCATTTGATACAAGAAGGACATTATCATCGAACTCTTTGTTTCGGATTCCCTTGTCCATATCATTCATAATATCGTCCAGAGCACCTTTTATCTCAACATTCCAGTAGTCTTTTTTAAACACAGCCTTGCTCATCTCCTTTTCAAACTGATAAAAAGGACGTTCATAATCGTTGTAGATAAACTGCTCTACGGCAAGCGCCTCGTAACCCCACCTGGCTGTAATGAATTCACCATACAAGGGTATTGAAACAGGAGAAGAGATCTTTGGATTGAGCTTCTCAAACTTAACCATTACACCGCTGAGTATAATCTGAGGTATGACAAGGAAAGGTATTAATATATAGATAGTTACAACTGTCTTGAAACTGTCGGATATTACCAGTCCAAGAACATTTGCTCCTGCCCAGCATGAAAACAGCACAAGCCAGTACTCAAACATCATCCCCCTGATCTGGGTGATTCCATTTCCCACCAGCACAAATGTGAAAGCCTGGATAGCTGAAATTGCGAACTGAACGAATACCTTCGACATCAGATAGCTATTCCAGCTAAGATTAAGGAAGGCCTCACGCTTAAGGATTTTTCTGTCCTTTATGATCTCCTCTGCGCTCACAGTAAGACCCATAAAAATTGCCACTATAACCGACATAAATATATAGATCGGCAGATTACTGTTATCATAAAGAGTATAATGCGGATTTTTCAGGCTTTCATCAAAATACCTGATCAGAAATGCAAGAAAAAATGCCAGGACAGGTGCCTCAAGAAGTGTAATAAGAAGATACTGAGTGTCGGAGATCTTTGCCAGGACATCCCGTTTTGTAAATACTATGAATTGTTTAAACTTATTGGGAGTTTTGAAATTTATTTCAGGTATTGACACTCCGGGTTCCCGCTTATCCTCCTTTTGTTCCATCTTGTACAAATTACTCCAGTCGGATGGTGAAACCCTTCGCGTTTCAGTGGGCACTCCGCTCTCTGTAAATACCTTGGTTTCAACGATGTTGAATATCTGTTCAGGATTTACATTACCGCATACATAACATTCGCTCTCATTGTAATTTGCCTGTTCAATCTTCTTTTTGAAATACACAATTGAATCAACAGGATTGCCATTATAAATCAGATATCCGCCGGTGTCGAGAATAATAAGCTTATCAAACATCTTGAATATTTCAGATGACGGCTGATGGATTACAATGAACAGTAGTTTTCCTTTGCGCGCAAGTTCCTTCAGAAGGTCAAGTATGTTTTCCGAATCACGTGAGGAAAGTCCCGATGTTGGTTCATCGAGAAACATTATTGCCGGCTCTCTTATCAGCTCGAGTGAAATATTGAGCCTTTTTCTCTGTCCGCCGCTGATTTTTTTATTTAATGGATTTCCTACCTGAATATTTCTGATTTCATGCAGTCCAAGATTTTTAAGAACACTGTCGACTTTTATTTTAATCTCCTCTTCGGTTAAATTATCAAAGCACAGTTTAGCATTATAATAGAGATTTTCAAAGACTGTAAGTTCTTCAATCAGAAGGTCATCCTGTGATACATACCCGATAAGCCCCTTTATTTTTTCTTTTTCCTTATGAATGCTTATTCCGTTGATCAGCACTTCTCCTTCATAAGGATCGCTCATTCCGTTCAGCACTCCCAGAAGCGTTGATTTTCCGGCTCCGCTGGCGCCCATTATACCAACCATCCTTCCTGATTCTTCCTTGAAGCTTATCGGATGGATCCCAACTTCACCGCTTTTGAACCGGTATTCAAGATTGTTTACCTCATAGACCACACGCGATGCCTTGAACTCCTCTTTAAGGAATTGCATAGTGACATCCCAATAGTAAATAGGGCTTATTTTGTATCCTTTTATTGAAGATCCCTGACTGAAAGGATAGGCCTTATCTTCCTGAAGAAGCTGTCCGTTCATTGAAAGTTCGCCCGAGCCTGCATACCTTACGAAGTATTTGTTTACAGAGGGAACAAATAGTATCCAGATCTGCCCTTTTAAAAGATCTTTGTAGGTGTGTTTTGCTTTTTTTGAATCAAAATTCTTAGAACCGTTGATAATTAGCAGATCAGGAGTTGAGGGAATATCAGTAAAAGAATTCAGAATGAAGCTGGCAATGATATCATATTCCTTAAGTGTAATATTCAATCCTTCAGCCAGAGTGCTGATAAAGCCCAGCTCAAGTGGACTTACTTTCTGACCTCCCGACTTACAGAATTCAAGAGCCTGTATTACCACTACAATCCTCTGTTCCTGATCAAGCTGACCCTGCTCGTTTATCTCTTTACAAAGCTTCCGGATCCTTATGGCGATGGCTCCTTCGCGCCTTTCCGTGCTGCTTTTCTCAAGCTTTTTCCTGGCTTCCTCGAATTTCTCATCGTAAGTGAAGAGATATTTATTAACCAGTTCCTGGTTAAGCAAACGCCTGAGAAATACCTCAACAACTCCTCTTCTTTCATTATCATTGTTCTGAGGCTTTGCTATTATTGCAAACAGCTGCATCAGGGTCTCCAGGATTCTCTCACTCATATATCAACCTTCAGGTTTATAATTGCCGGTTTGAAGATATGAAATTAGTTGTTCGGGACAAAGAAACCTAATTATTGTTTTATTGAAGTTACTTTAAGGAACAGATAATGAGAGATTAACTTTTTTTTGCGGTTCAGAATTATTCACTGTGCGACCTGGGATCCCAAGGCCGTAAACCTAAGACTTGGCGATGTTGGGAAAATTTAAAATGTTTGGGGCTGTTGAAAAAGTTCTTTTTAACCACAAAGCACACAAAGAAGGCACATCCTTCGACAAGCTCAGGGTGAGGTACAAAGTTAAAACCTTATATTTCAAACCTTTGTGTAATACCTTCGTGACCTTTGTGGTTAATGGATTTCGACTTTTTCAACACCCCCCAAATGTATATGTCTTATCTTCAATACATTACCATTATATTTTTTACTAAACTCTCACCATCTTTTACTTTATTCAAATCCTTAAGTTGACGGCTATGCCTTTTATCCTCGGGCTTTGCGTAAGTTCTTTAGGTATTTTGATAAGACACTGAGTTATTTCGTTTAAAGTTTGATTTTTTTGAAAAAAGTTTATAAAGTTCTTTGACATATTGTAATCGGGGAAAAAGGTTGTTAAAGTTGTTAGTTTTTAAATATTTATAATATGTTTTTCATAATTTTGTTTCGGAGGAACATGTAGATCCCGTATTTTGTGAAGTTATTTCACATTGGGACAAATCGTGTTCCCTCCTTTTTTTTGTCTGTTTTCTGGAGATAGGAGCTTTTACATCAAACTCCTGGAAACGACGACTTTTTTCGATATTTGCATTTGCCTGTTGTTGTTTTTCCTGTTGTTTATCTCTAGATTTTTCACAGTTTATTTTGTCAATCAAGGGATTATATTCTTGTTTATGCTTTAGCATCCCATAGATTATTCGTAAGATCTTATGCATACAGACACCTATAGCGGCCATTTTTTTCATTCCATGGGATAATTTCTTCTCATAAACAGACATGATTAGAGGATTATAAGTAATAGCTCCTTTAGCAATGTTAAACAGTATCTTCCGCATGTTTTTGCTCCCCTGTTTACTCATGCGTACACCTATTACTTTATCTCCACTTTGCTTAAACTTGGGGTGTAATCCGAAGTAACAACTAAACCCCTTTACTGTAGGAAAACGCTCAATGGTTTCTATCTCAAGCAACAGACCAATTGCAGATATGGTGCTTATGCCTTTAAATGATTTTAAAAGTTCAATCTCAGGGCATATAAGGTCCCGTTCAATTAATTGCATCTGACTTTTAATGTTTTGATCAAATGACTTGATTTGCATGGCAATCTGACTTACCAATATTTCTGCGTTCCTGTCGGTAGCTGAAGCGATATTTTGGTCCGCTTCTGCTACCAGTTCCTTCGCTCTTGCTAGTGAGAGATAAGGGATTTTTGCAAGTTTCTCTGGCTTTGCCTTAGCTAACTTATCTGCTGTTGGACATTGGATTATTAGCTCCAATAGCCAATTTGGAAGATCGCCTTTCTTATACCGCATCAACGTAGGATTAGCGCTGTACAAAATTGTTTCCAGTTGATTAATTGTCTGAACCCTTTGCTGCTTCTGCATTTCAACAAAATTCCAGTGACGACAAAGAGATTTCCATTTATCATCCTGATCGTAAGTGATGTTCTTAGGATGATCAATCATAAACTCTGCAATACTTAAAGCACTTATGGCATCTGTAACGTTTCGCTTCATCCCAGCTTTCCGGTTGAATGTAACACCTGCAGGATTTATCCTTGCTACCTTAAGATTAAAAACCTTCTGATAGCTTTTAAGCGTATTTAACCAGTTGTTCTCATAACCCCCAGTGCTTTCCACTGCTGCATAGATTTCTGATCCTGGATGCTTCTCAATATAAGCTTCAAGCATAGAATAAAGCTTACAATGACCTGCATAGGTATCATCAAGCTGAAAGTTTTCCAAAACAGTCTGCTTCTTTTCGGAAAGGACTACCCAGTCGGCATATCCTTTACTGACATCACCTCCCAAATAAAGTTTCATAGAGCAATAGTTTTTGTTTTACATTTTCAGGTAACATCTTTCTCGTAAATGCGGTTTCGAAAACCATGTTATTTCCCGATTTTTACCTGGCTGACATAATAAACTCTGCGACAGGTTCAATAGACCTACACCACAGAACATTATTGCCAGTTAAGTAAAACAATATATCAATAACTTTATAAAATATTTCAAAGAACAAACATACGAGAACCACAGAGAAGGAATTATAAGATTTTCTTCTTCTTTTCAACCGAAAAACCGAATTTCCCTATCAAATTCCCGGTTTCATAATATTTACCATGCGAATAACATATCGGGACAGCTTCATTTAATTTAAAAAGATTGGTTTTTTCATCAATATATTCCTCATCTGCATTTACTGCAACTACTTCAGATATAAACATATGGTGAGAACCCAGTTCTTTTATCTCTTTTACCACGCATTCAATGTTGACGGGTGATTCTTTTATCATTGGAGCTTTCACCTTCGATGCAGGCACCGGGGTGAGCTTCATTTCTGCAAATTTATTATGATTCTTCCCTGATTTTACACCGCACCAGTCTGTCGCAAAAGCAAGCGATTTTGTTGTGAGATTAATGACAAAATCACCATTCCTCTTAATGATATCGTAAGAGTAACGAAACGGTCTGACTGATATATAGCACATTGCGGGATCTGAACAAATAGTCCCGGTCCATGCAATTGTTAAGATATTATATTCCTCCGGAACCGATCCGCAGCTGACCATTACTGCCGGAAGAGGATAAATCATTGTCCCCGGTTTCCATAAAACTTTGCTCATAAGATGAAATTTGATTTAAAGATAATTTCTTATTAACCGCAAAGTACGCAAAGAAGGCGCAAAGTATGCAAAGTCCAAATAATTCTTTGCGACCTTTGCGTATTTTCTTTGCGACCTTCGCGGTTAATGAATTTCTTCAAAGTCAACAATAGAAGTCACTTTGGCACAATTCATTAATATATAAATGCCGAAATGACAATTATCCATACTGGCAGCAATTTTGTTATATGTCCTTAAACCACTATTATGAATTTAAATAATTTCACCCTGAAAGCTCAGGAATCTGTAGAGAAGGCTTTTAATATTGCAGCTGCAAAAGGGCAGCAGGCAGTTGAATGTGCTCATATTCTGAAGGGAGTGATGAGCGAATCAGAGAGCATTACAAATTTCCTTTTTGGCAAAATGGGTGTCAATATCGTTATGCTGACCAGGGAAATAGATCAGCTTATTGATTCGTATCCTAAAGTAAGCGGCGCGGAGGCTTATGTATCAACCTCAGTATCAGAAGCTTTCAGAAAAGCTAATGATCATGCGTCGTCGATGAAAGACAAATTCGTATCATCAGAGCATTTACTGATGGGCATCCTTGATACTGATGATAAGACATCCCGGATTCTTAAAAATCATGGTATTACTATGAAGGAGCTGATTGCAGCTGTACAGGAACTCAGAAAAGGAGCTAAAATTGAGAGTCAGACTTCAGAGGATACTTTCGATTCACTAAACAGATTTGCCATCAATCTGAACGATAGAGCCAGGTCGGGGAAACTCGATCCGGTAATCGGCAGAGACGATGAGATCAGGCGTATCCTGCAGATCCTGACACGTAGAACCAAAAACAATCCGCTGTTGATCGGTGAACCGGGTGTTGGCAAGACAGCAATAGCTGAAGGTCTGGCACACAGGATAATAAGGGGAGATGTTCCGGAAGACATTAAATCTAAAATTATATACTCCCTTGATATGGGTGCGCTCATCGCCGGGGCAAAATATAAGGGAGAGTTTGAGGAGCGTTTAAAATCGGTTGTAAATGAAGTCATTGGATCAAACGGGGAAATAGTGCTTTTTATCGATGAAATACATACCCTTGTCGGAGCAGGCAAATCAGAAGGCGCCATGGATGCAGCCAATATTCTTAAACCTGCTCTGGCCAGAGGTGAACTACGGGCTATCGGTGCAACGACACTAAGCGAATACCAGAAATATTTTGAAAAAGATAAAGCTCTCGAAAGAAGATTTCAGGTTGTGATGGTTGATGAACCCGACAGGGCAGATACCATCTCAATTCTTAGAGGGATCCGCGAAAAATATGAGACCCATCATAAAGTAATTATAAGAGATGAAGCTATTATAGCAGCTGTTGATCTCTCTACAAGGTACATAACGGACAGATTCCTTCCCGACAAAGCGATTGATCTCATTGATGAGGCCGCCTCCAGGTTGCGGCTTGAGATGAACTCAGTTCCGGAAGAGATCGATGAAGCAGCACGGACCATTACTCGTCTTGAAATTGAAAAAGAAGCTTTGCGAAGGGATGGCGATACCGTCAAATCTGAAAAGATCGCAAGGGAGCTTGCTGATATGCAGTCAAGAAGAGATGAGCTGACTGCAGAATGGAGGTCGGAAAAAGAGATGATTGAAAACGTTCAGGCTAAAAAGGAGCAGGTTGAATCACTCCGTTTTGAGGCCGATCAGGCAGAAAGGGCCGGAGATTATGGGAAAGTAGCCGAGATCAGGTATGGAAAGATAGTCGGACTCGAAAAGGAAATATCAGAAATGAAGGAACTTATCGATCAGAAGAGAACAAAAGGCTCTCTTATCCAGGAAGAGGTCCGCTCAGAAGATATTGCCGCTATAGTATCAAAATGGACAGGAATTCCGGTATCAAGGATGCTGGAAAGCGAAAAAGAGAAACTGTTAAAACTGGAATCTGAATTGCACAAAAGAGTGGTTGGTCAGGATGAAGCCATTACAGCTGTTGCTGATGCAGTCCGAAGATCAAGGGCAGGTCTGCAGGATAAGAAAAAGCCGCTCGGTTCATTCATATTCATTGGCACAACAGGAGTCGGAAAAACAGAGCTGGCCAGGGCACTTGCAGGGTTTTTGTTCAATGATGAAAACCTTATGACCAGGATCGACATGTCAGAATACCAGGAACGGCATTCCGTATCGAGACTTATAGGAGCGCCCCCGGGTTATATAGGCTATGATGAAGGAGGACAACTCACTGAGGCAGTCCGCCATAAGCCATATTCGGTAGTGCTTCTCGATGAGATTGAAAAGGCGCACCCTGATCTTTTTAATCTTCTTCTTCAGGTTCTTGATGAAGGCAGGCTGACCGATAATAAAGGCAGGACCATTAATTTCAGGAATGTAATTGTCATCATGACCTCCAATCTGGGTTCGGAGATAATACGTGACAGGATGGACAAATGGAATAATAATATGCCTGAAAAAGAAGAAGAAGAACTCAGAAAAGAGATCTTAATGCTGCTCAGGAGAACACTTAAGCCTGAATTTCTAAACAGGGTTGATGAAATCGTAATGTTCAAACCTTTAAATAAGGAACAGATAAAAGAGATCGTAAAGATTCAGCTTTCCAACATTGAGCATATGCTTTCCGATTATAACCTTAAGCTTGTAGTGGGGAATGATGCACTTGAATGGCTCACAGAAAAAGGATATGACCCGCAGTTGGGTGCCAGACCTGTAAAGCGACTCATTCAGAAGGAGATAGTAAATGAGTTATCGAAAGAAATAATCGGAGGGAAATTATCGAAGGAAGATACAATTATGGTAAAAGAGAAAGACGGACACCTTACTTTTTCAAAGGGAAAATAATTTAAAGATGTCAGAATGATCTTATGCAGGCATCAATATCGGGATATATCTGAAACACTGTCTGAAGATGCAGCATCTCGAACAGTTCAGTGATTTTTGGTTCAGGATTTGCAAATTTAAGCACACCGTAATTGCTCCTTGCAGCTTTCATTACCGACAGGAAACAGCCAAACCCTGAACTGTCGACATATTCTATGCCTTTTAGATCAATAATTACTTTGGAGTTGGATTTATCAAATAATTTGAGAATGGCATCTCTTATTTCATCTATAATAAGAGCATTTATTCTGTTTACAGAGAAGGATATTATATCTATTTTATCTTTTTTCTCAATCTTAACCATTCATTTGCCTTTTAACCTGTTACTTATCAAGTCGTCAAGCTCTTCTATCGCTGCCTCGGTTTCATTTTTAAATCTTTCCAGGTAATGTTCATATAACTGGGGTTCCTTTCCTTCCTTTGCCTGCAATTCAAAGGTCTTTAACATGTTGGCCATATCGGCCATACCCATTATTGCAACCGACGACTTGGCTTTGTGAGCCAGCAGACCGAGCGACAAATAATTCTTAGATGCCAGAAGCGATTTCATCTCGTTGTAGATCTCAACGGATTGTTCCTTAAAGATCATGACTATTTCATTAATGACCCCCGGGTCACCTCCTGATACAGAATCAAGGTATTCCATGTTAATGAACTTGTAATCCATAATTATTGGAGAGATAAAATATTAGTACTCTGGATGACGAATTTCAAACAAATATAATAAAATTTCAGACTGACGTTGAACAGGTCACTTCATATTAATAATAAAGGAGGTTTATTCAGATAACCGAAATAAGTGCTATTTTTAGGCAGTTAAAACCGGACGTTATGCGATATTCTATCAGTTCTTTAATGGCGGTATTTCTTTTAGGCTCAATTGTTGCTGATGCACAATATGATGTTTCTGTGCGCAAAAATGAGTTTAAAATCAGTAAGCCCGGATTTAAAGAAGCATGGGAACATTTAGTGAACGGAGATACCTATTTTGGCGAGAAGGGTGTCTGGTATAACGATGCATACAATGAATATTTACAGGCACTGCTTTATAACAATGCAAATGCCGAACTTAACTACAAAACAGGAGTCTCTGCACTGTTTTCTGATAAAAAGGAAGATGCTTCCGGTTTTTTTCTCAAAGCTTATGAACTAAAAAAGGACGTCTCTCCGGATATTCTTTTACTTACCGGACGGGCTCTCCAGTATTCGGGCCGGTTTACGGAGGCCATTGAAAAATACACCGCTTTCCTGAGCTCTCCTGAAAAAAAGAATCAAAAGAGCATCCTGGATGCACGAATGTACATTCAACAATGCAATTCCGCCCTGGAAGTAACTAAAGATACTCTCAGGATCTCAATTGAAAACCTCGGCCAGTATGTTAATTCCGGAGCTGACGATTACTCGGAAGTATTGAGCTCTGACGGAAAAACCATGTATTTCGCATCGCGAAGGGAACTTCCCAGGTCGGGCAAGCGTCACCCTGATACCAAATTTGATGAAAATATTTTTATATCAAGGTTCGTCAACGGCTCATGGCAATCTGCAGCTATCGCCGGGAAAGAATTATCAACAAAGTATTGCGAAGCGCCTCTTTATATTGATTCTGCAAATAGCAGGCTATATGTATACACGGGTTATACGAACAATGGTGATATCAGAGTGTCGGTAAACAAAAAAGGCATCTGGAAAGCTCCTTCCGGAATTCCCTTTAAAATAAACAGCAAAGGCTCCGAAACCTCTTTCACAATAAGCCCGTCAGGCAAAGAGATCTATTTTGTTTCGGATAACAGGAAGAAGAGTATCGGAGGAAAAGATATCTTTTACATTAAAAAGATCAATGAGCGCAACTGGACGAAACCTCAAGATGCAGGTGTTTTGATCAATACAATTTACGACGAGGAGTCAGTGCGGTTTTCCATTACTGGTGATACACTGTTTTTCAGCTCAAAGGGACACAACTCAATTGGCGGATTTGACATATTTTACACTGTGAGAAATAAGTCGGGTGATTGGGACTCAGTTAAGAATATCGGTTATCCCATAAACACGCAGTGGGACGAACTTTGTTATTTCCCTTCTCCAACAGCCGACAGTTCATTTTATTTTGTTTCAAACCGAAGCGGCGGATTAGGCGGTTCAGATTTGTACACAGGAAAAATTCTTCCCGCAAAGCCGGTATCCGCACCATTGCCTCCCAGACCTGATACTGTAGTGATCAGGGATACCGTACTGATAGTTAAGGAAATTGCCCCACCGCCACCTTCAGCTCCGGTAATCCAGCCTGTTTATCTTGTTGGAAAAGTAAAAGATTCTGAAAGCGGAGTTCCGGTATTGTCGAAAATTGATGTTAAGGAAATTTCCACCGGCGAAGTTCTTGAAACCACTGCCAGCTCCGATGCGGATGGTAGCTACAGGGTCAGACTGCCTCAGAAAAAATCGTATATGATCGATTTGCGGGCTACGGGCTATCTTTCTGAAATGAGAAGAATTGATGTGCCGGAAAACTGGTCGAAAGCAGATTATAATCTGAATATTGAACTTATAAAAGTTAAAGTTGGGAAGAAAGTTGTACTTAATAACATTCTGTTTGAGAGCGGGAAATCTGTGCTTACTACAAGTTCTTACACTGAACTGGAACGTCTGTTGAGTATCATGAAGGAAAATGCCCAGATGAAAATTGAAATATCGGGACATACCGATAAAACTGGTAGTGAACCTCTTAACGCCAAACTTTCGGAAGCACGGGCTAAAGCTGTTGTTAATTATCTTGTCGAAAAAGGTATTGATCGTTCACGCATGGAATTCAAAGGGTACGGATCATTACAGCCAATATCTGATAATGCCACAGCTGCAGGAAGGGCTAAAAACCGGAGAGTTGAATTTAAAATCCTTGAATTCTGATAATCATCAGACTTTTTAAGGAAACAATTTATTTGCTTTGCGGATTCCAAAAAATGGAATCTGATAATGTTATTCTAAAAATTAAGGCTGAATGAAAAATACTGCATTTACAAAATTTCACGAGACGGCTGGCGCTAAAATGGTCCCTTTCGCCGGTTACAATATGCCTGTTGAGTATTCGGGGATTACCGAGGAGCATCTGGCAGTAAGGGAGAAATTAGGTGTTTTCGATGTTTCTCATATGGGAGAATTCTGGGTCACAGGAAAATCTTCATTGGAATTTCTTCAATATGTTACGTCGAATGATGTATCGGCTCTGTTCGATGGCAAGGTTCAATATTCCTGTTTCCCGAATGGGAAGGGAGGAATTGTTGATGATCTGCTGGTATACAGATATAATCCTGAAAAATACCTTCTCGTTGTTAACGCGGCAAATGTTGAAAAGGATTGGAACTGGTGCGTAAAAAATGCAGAACGTTTCGGGCTCAGAGTTGGCAGGGACCTTATCAATGCTTCTGATGAGATTGCTCAGCTTGCCGTGCAGGGACCTCTGGCTCTGAAGGCAATGCAGAAACTTACTGATACGCCTGTTGAAGATATGGAGTATTACACATTCAAAGTGCTCGATTTTGCCGGTATCAAAGATGTTATATTCTCGACAACAGGATATACAGGCGCGGGAGGATGCGAGATCTATGTTAAAAATGAGGATGGACCAAAGCTCTGGAATGCTGTGTTTGAAGCTGGCAAAGAGTTTAATATCAGGCCCATTGGTCTTGGCGCTCGTGATACATTACGGCTTGAAATGGGATTCTGTCTTTATGGTAATGATATTAATGATCAGACATCGCCCATAGAGGCTGGTCTGGCCTGGATAACCAAATTTACAGACAAAAAAGATTTTATTGACAAAGCCTTGTTATTGAAGCAGAAAGAGGAGGGAGTTGATAGAAAGCTCAGAGGGCTTGTGATGCAGGAGAGGGGAATTCCACGCCAGCATTATGAGGTAGTAAATGCGCGCGGAGAACAGATTGGTGAAGTGACTTCGGGAACCATGTCTCCGATGATGAAGCAAGGGATTGGAATGGCCTATCTGAATAAGGGATATTGGAAAACAGATACTGAAATATTCATCAGGATAAGAAATAAGGACCTTAAAGCAAGGGTCGTCAATCTGCCTATTTATAA
Source organism: uncultured Bacteroidales bacterium (assembly GCA_963715785.1). Classification (GTDB taxonomy): domain Bacteria; phylum Bacteroidota; class Bacteroidia; order Bacteroidales; family VadinHA17; genus LD21. The sequence goes on along the minus strand of OY970276.1, from coordinate 4,633,818 downwards.
CAAATCATAGAGTATCTTAACCTGCGGGTATCGTATGATCGCTGACCGGAGGCCCTATAGTGGAGATAATCGCTGATAAAAATTAAGTTTTGCCGGGAATGACGAAAAGAAAACTTGAGACTTGTTTTTCACCTGCATTGTTTGAAGGTGAGTGGCATAACAATTCTATAGTAGTTATAATAGATATATTACGGGCATCATCAGCAATTGTCACAGCCTTTGCTAACGGAGCCGCCTCAATTATTCCTGTTGCCGGGGTGGAGGAAGCCAGGGAATATAAATCAAAGGGTTATCTTGTTGCTGCAGAGCGCGATGGTTTTGTTCTCGATTTTGCTGATTTTGGTAATTCACCGTTCAGCTTCACAAAAGAAAAGGTAAGCGGGAAAACTATAGTTTACAGTACCACTAATGGAACCGGATTAATTACACTTACTTTATCGGCTTACATGACGGTGATAGGTTCTTTCCTGAACATAGGAGCTCTGACTAATTGGCTTTTAAACCAGGAACAGGATGTATTGCTGCTATGTGCAGGCTGGAAAAACAGATTTAATATTGAAGATTCGGTTTGCGCAGGAGCCATGGCAGAAAGACTGATGAACAGTAATCGGTTTACAACCATTTGTGATTCCACCACTGCGGCTATCGACCTGTGGTAGCTGGCATCACCCGATCTTAAAGGATATATCGATAAAGCGGCGCAGCGAACAAGGCTAAGAGACAAAAAACTCGATGACTGTATTGATTATTGTCTCTCATCAGATTTAACCGATAAGATACCTGTGATGAGAGATGGAGCCCTGGTGGCGGATGGAGGAATCAGCGATCTGATGTAGCCGCGAGTGATGATATCAGTTCAGGTAAGTTCAAAATTAACAGTAAAATGAATTTATTTCAAAACATCTGATTGCCTGATTCCAGTTACTCATTATTATTTATCTATTTTTGTAAATCAAAAAAACAGGATCATCTATTATTAATTATAAAACGTCCTTTATGAAAAAACACAATTTTTATGCAGGTCCTTCAATTCTGCCTCAGTATACAATTGACAAATCAATTGAAGGAATTAAAGATTTTGCAGGTACCGGATTATCAGTACTTGAGATTTCTCACCGAAGCAAGGAATTTGTTGCCTGCATGAACGACACAATAGCTCTCTTCAAGGAATTGCTCGAGATGCCTTCGGGTTACCAGGTATTGTTTCTTGGCGGAGGTGCAAGTCTGCAGTTTGCGATGGTCCCTATGAACATGCTCAACACGAAAGCTGCTTATCTCAACACAGGAGAATGGGCCAGTAAAGCTCTTAAAGAGGCAAAGTTATTTGGAGAAGTGGTTGAAGTTGCATCTTCGAAGGAAAAGTTATTCAATTATATTCCAAAGAATTATAACGTCCCCTCAGATGCAGATTATTTACATATAACAACAAATAACACAATTTACGGAACTGAGATCAAAGAAGATCCGGATGTCAAAATACCGCTTGTTGCGGATATGTCATCCGATATATTCAGCAGACCGGTTGACGTCTCAAAATATTCAATTATTTATGGTGGTGCCCAGAAGAACCTGGCTCCGGCGGGGATGGCTTTTGTAATCGTTAAGGATAGTGTTCTTGGTAAAGTCACCCGGCCTATTCCATCAATGCTCGATTATCGTGTTCATATCAAAGGCGAATCGATGTTCAATACTCCCCCGGTCTTCACTGTTTTTGCAGCTCAGCAGACTCTTACCTGGCTGAAAAATCTTGGAGGCGTCAAAGCCATTCAGAAGAAAAACATTGAAAAGGCCAAAATCCTGTACGATGAAATTGAACGGAATAAATTATTCATGCCTACTATAGCTGATCCTGCTGACAGGTCGCTTATGAATATCTGTTTCATCATGGCGCCTGAATATAAGGAGCTTGAAAAACCGTTTGCCGAATTTGCCAAGGCAAAAGGAATGCTTGGCATTGAAGGCCATAGGTCAGTAGGAGGGTTCCGGGCTTCAACCTATAATGCACTTCCCAGGGAAAGTGTTCAGGCTCTGGTGAACACAATGAAAGAGTTTGAATCAAAGAACTGATTAGCAATTATTTGAAAGACAACCCGGAACATTGTTGTCATTTTAATTTATATACTGCATAATATGAAAGTCCTTGTTGCAACAGAAAAACCCTTTGCCCCGATAGCCATTCGTCAGATCCGTGAAGTAACTGAGGCTGCGGGGTTCGAGCTTGCGTTGCTTGAAAATTACAAGAATATTTCGGAACTTCTTGAAGCAGTATCGGATGCTGATGCCATTATTGTCAGAAGTGATCTGGTTACACCCCAGGTTCTTGATGCCGCAAAAAATTTAAAGATAATTGTCAGGGCTGGAGCAGGATATGATAACCTGGATCTTACTTCCTGTACCTCACATAATGTTCTGGCTATGAATACTCCGGGACAAAACTCCAATGCTGTGGCAGAACTGGTGTTTGAACTGATACTCTATCAGATACGCGGCGGCTTTAAAGGAAAATCAGGCAGCGAACTAAGAGGTAAAACCATTGGTCTTCATGCCTTTGGAAATGTTGGAAAATATGTTGCAGATATTGCACGCGGATTTGGAATGGACATCTACGCTTATGATCCGTTCGTAAGCGAAAGAGTAATGAAAAATAATGGCGCAAAGCAATGTATTAACATTGATGAACTGTATTTAAAATGCCAGTACATCTCCATACACCTTCCGAGTAATAATATAACCAATAATTCGATCGGATACAGTCTCATAAAAAAGATGCCTAAGAACGGAGTACTGGTAAACACAGCGAGAAAGGAACTTATTGATGAGGAAGGTCTTGTCAGAATATTTGAAGAACGTCCTGATCTAAGCTACCTGGCTGATGTTGTGCCTGATTGTAAACCAATCTTTGAGGAAAAATTCAAGGACAGATTCATTTTTACTGCAAAAAAAATGGGTGCACAGACAGAAGAGGCAAATATTAATGCCGGAGTTGCTGCTGCACGGCAGATCGTTGACTATTTTCAGACAGGAAAAGAAAAATACAGGTTAAACAGGTAATAATTCTATTATAATAATATGGCAGTTGTTAAACCTTTCAGAGGCTTAAGGCCTCCGCGCGCACTGGCACAAGATCTGGCATGCTTACCTTATGATGTTATGAATACCGATGAAGCCAGAAAAATGGCTGAAGGGAAAGCGTGTTCGCTGCTTCATATAACAAGGTCAGAAATTGATCTTCCTGCAGAGATTGATACACATTCTGAACAGGTATATAATAAATCGGTGGAGAATTTTGGGAAATGGCGTGAAAATGGCTGGCTGGTTCAGGATGATTCTCCCCGGTTTTATATTTATGCCCAGACTATGAAAGGACGTACACAATATGGAATTGTCGGATGTGCTTCTGTCGATGACTATCTCAACGGGATTATCAAAAAACATGAGCTGACAAGGCCCGATAAAGAACAGGATCGGATGATTCATGTCCGTATAAACAATGCCAATATTGAGCCCGTTTTCTTTACATATCCCGCAGTAAAAGAGATTGATGAAGTAGTTGCCAATATTGTAGGAAGCGAAAAGCCGGAATATGATTTTGTTGCGCCTGATGGTTTCGGCCATCATTTCTGGGTTATCAGAAATTCTGAAACGAATAATCTCATTGAAAAGCTTTTTGCGGAGAAGGTGCCATTTACATATGTTGCTGATGGTCATCACAGGACTGCGGCAGCTGCACTTGTTGGCAAGGAAAGAAGGGAAAAGAACCCCGGACATAACGGAACAGAAGAATATAACTTTTTTCTGGCTGTGCATTTTCCTGCTGATCAGCTGAGGATAATTGACTATAACAGAACAGTAAAGGATTTAAACGGTCTTACAGATGAACAATTTTTGACAAAGCTTGAAAGCGGATTTGTAATTTCCGAAAAAGGAAGAAGAACATACAAGCCCGGAAAGCTTCATAATTTCTCAATGTATCTCGGGGATAAATGGTACAGTCTTACCGCAAAAGCAGGTACTTACAATGATCTGGATCCAATTGGCATTCTCGATGTGACGATCCTTACAAACCAGATACTCAGCCCAATACTTGATATTCAGGACCTGCGAAGGTCGAAGCGCATTGAATTTATCGGTGGGATCAGGGGCCTTAGCGAGCTTAAGAAAAGAGTCGATAGGGGCGAGGCGAAAGTGGCTTTCGCTCTTTATCCGGTATCGATGGATCAACTGATCACGATTGCTGATTCAGGGAATATCATGCCTCCAAAATCGACATGGTTTGAACCCAAGCTGCGAAGCGGTCTTGTTATTCATTTACTTGACTGAATACAACTTATAAGGGTTTTCTCCTGCGCTGCATCCGCTGACCCTAACGTCAGTAAACTTAACTTAAAATTAATGCCTAAATTTATGTTTTGATAATTCTGAGCTAATGCCGGATATTGTATCAAATATCAAGTATCTCAAATCACAGCTTCCAGGATCGGTAAAGCTGATCGCAGTATCGAAGACCAGGCCGGCGGGAGATATAATTGAAGCATATAACACAGGGCTGAGATCATTTGGTGAGAACAGGGTTCAGGAACTTTTGAGCAAAAAAGATCAGCTTCCGCAAGATATTGAATGGCATCTGATTGGACATCTTCAGACAAATAAGGTGAAATATATTGCTTCTTTCATCGGTATGGTTCAATCTGTCGATTCCTACAAGCTATTAACTGCTCTTAATACCGAGGCGCTGAAAAATAACAGGCTCATCGACTGCCTTCTGCAGATTCATATAGCTGCTGAGACTGCAAAATTCGGATTTTCATTGGAGGAACTGCAAACGGTCTTGCAGCGTGAGAATATTCCGATCCTCGAAAATATAAGGATATGCGGGGTCATGGGTATGGCCACCTTCACCCGGGATGTCAGACAGGTTAGAAAAGAATTCGGATATCTGACGAATTGTTTCCATCTGCTTAAAGAGAAGCACTTCAAAACAAACGACAATTTCAGGGAGATCTCCATGGGAATGTCGGGAGATTATCAGCTGGCGGTTGAAGAGGGAAGCACAATGGTGAGAATCGGCAGCCTCATTTTTGGCGAAAGATAGATTCTGAACCTAAATATCCTATTGGTATGTGATCCTCTGAATATGTCAGAATAAGTTTTCCTGTAAATTTCAATAAAGCGATCCGTATTATCTCTCGAGGATCGAGATTAATTCCGATGTAAGTTCCTTTTTTTCTTTGAATTGTGAAACAGGGCTGTTCTCAAGCATCTTCATTATTTTGCTTTTTGTGGCATCGCTTAACTCGTTAACCGATTCTTCAATAACCGTAAGACACTCTATTGCAGTGACATAATCTCCCTCCATGAATACTTTTGCGAGGTCGAGCGAATAATCTGAGTAATTCAGGCCCGATTGCCAGCACGAGGATATCAGCATGCTGATGGTATCTGGTTTCCATTGTTTCCTGATTTCATTTATAACCTCCTGACAGGCAGCCTGGTCTTTAAGGTCATTCATAAAGCCGGATATTGTTTTTCTTAGTGAATAATCATCAGTCCTGTCGTAAAAGGCAGTAAGCAAGCCGATTGCACCTTCGAATGGTTTTTCCTGTCGTAAAAGTTCAATTGCCCCGGCAATAAGAGGGTTTTCGTTTTTATTAAGCGTCTCAGTAAGTTCTTTAATCTTCCTCTCAGATTTTATCATATCTTGGTATTTTGAAACAAAGTTAGAAATCCCATCAATTAGTTTGGGCTGTTTTTGAAAAATAAAAATATTATACTAATTTAGTCGTGAAATAGGTTTGACAATTAAATATTTATATCATGAATAAAAATTATGGAATTTTCCCAAAAATTCTGATAGTAGTTTTAGTACTTGCCAGTCTGCTTGCAGGTTGTAAGTCTGGAGGTTCAAAGGCACCTAAGGATGAAGTTACCGTAAGTGTTCCAAGAGACAAGACAGCTGTAGTAGAGGATATAAAGCAGGCTGAAAAAATATTTAATGCACTGCCTTCACCTCTTGAATCTGCGATGCTTATCAAATCCGCCGATGCAAGATTTGATGAATCTCTTCTCAATCCTGTCAGTAATGTGAATAGTTACGTTACGAATAAAAGTATGGCGCTTAATCTTGGCATTTATACCTGCGATTTAAGTTTCGCAAGCTTATATGAACAGACTCAGCTTATTATTGACTATATGAATGCAGCAAAGAAAATGGCCGACGGTCTGGGGATCCTTAAAGCAATCGAACAGTCACAGATCGATAAACTTGAGGAGAATATCAATAATAGCGAAGTGATAATGGAGATCGTAAGTGAGACATTCATGAACTCAAATTCATATCTTTCCGATAATGGACAGGCTGCCATCGCAGCAATGGTCCTTGTGGGAGGATGGTTTGAAGGGTTATATATTTCAACTCAGCTTGTTGATATGAAAGATTTTAATGGCAATAAGCTTGTCGGCAGGATTATTGATCAGAAACTTTCAATCGATATACTTCTCAATTTACTTGAGAGTAGCAAAGGAAATCCGGCAGTTGATGACCTGATAGTTCAGGTCAAAAAGCTTAAACTGGTATTTGATAAGATAAAAATCTACAACATCAAAGATCAGACCGGAGTATGACAAAGCATCAAATACCACTGTCCTCAAATCAGAAGTTAAAACTGATATGACACCTGAAGTATTTAAAGAACTCTCTGCAACAGTTTCTGAGATAAGAAAGACATTCGTAAATAATCTAACCCCATGAGAATACCTAGAATAATTCCGATACTGGCATTCTTATAGTTGCAACTACCCTGAATGTAAATGCTCAGTGCAAATCCTTCGCAAAGAAGGTCTGCATACCTGAACTGGGAGCTTACACCCACGATGGAAATTATCATGCTGCCATTCTGGTTGAAGGAGAAGAGGCCGAACTTTATAAAACATTTTATTCCGACATGGAATACAGGGTCTCTGTTTGCGGAGAGGATAAACTGCCGGATGTTGAATTCAGGGTACTCGATGCAAATAAAAATGTGCTTTATTCCAATAAAGATGCAAACTATGCAAAAACATGGGATTTTAAGCTTCAATCAAGTCAGCAGCTGAAACTTGTTGTTAAAGGTAAATTCTTTTAATAAACCTGGTGACACGCCTGCAAGCGGTTGCGTTGCAATCATGTTCGGCTTCAAAATTAAAAAGTAAACAGGATATCCTCACGGTATATTGAGAGACAGGTCTCAGACCTGTCTCTACGCGTTTTATCTGATCTGGTCTATATGTAGAGACAGGTCTCAGACCTGTCTGTCTGACCTGTCTCTACAACGTGTCTATGCGTTTAACCAGTTTCGGAGCCAGATATTTGCCTGTATATGATTCCTTGCATTTTGCAGATCCTCAGGTTTTCCTTCAAATACTATCCATCCTCCGTTTTCACCACCTTCAGGTCCAAGGTCAATAACCCAGTCGGAACTTTTTATCACCTCCTGGTTATGTTCAATGAGTATTACTGAATGACCGTGATCGACAAGCGCATTGATCGATTTCAAGCAGTTTGTTGATGTCATGAAAATGCAACCCTGTTGTTGGTTCGTCAAAAATAAAAAGTATGTGCCCGCTGGCTTTTTCCTGGCTGAGAAAATATGCGAGCTTCACTCTCTGGCTTTCACCTCCTGAAAGGGTGCTTGACGACTGACCCATTTTGATATACCCTAAGTCCTACATCCGAAAGCGGTTTAAGTTTTTCAATGATCCGCTTTTCATTCTTCCCGAGATGCTCATTGAAAGAAGTCAATAGCTTCATCAATAGTCATTTCAAGCATATCATAAATATTCCTGCCATAATATTTCACTTCCAGAATATCCTTTTTAAAGCGCATCCCCTTGCAGCTCTCACAGGTGAGCTCCACATCAGCCATGAACTGCATTTCCACTCTTATTATTCCCTCGCCCTGGCACTCTTCACACCTTCCTCCTTCAATATTAAATGAAAAATGAGATGCTTTAAAGTTGTTCTGAACAGAAGCCTGCAGCTCAGAATATAATTTTCTTATTTCATCGTAAGCCTTCAGATAGGTTACAGGATTTGACCTGCTTGATCTGCCAATCGGATTCTGATCAACAAGTTCAATGCCTGTCAGACTGGCAATATCACCCTGTATATCTCCTGAACTGGCCCGGCTTAAGATTGGTCCCGTTAATCCTGTCGGATAATACCTTATAAAGGATATCGGAAACCAGGCTCGATTTCCCTGATCCGCTAACTCCTGTAACGGCAGTAATTGTATGAAGCGGAAATTTTACATCAATGTTTTTCAGGTTGTTTTCCCTCGCACCTTTAACTTCGATATAACTATTCCATTTCCGTCGTGTTTTGGGAACAGGCACCGTCATTCTGCCGCTTAGATAACTAGCTGTAAGCGACTTGTTTGCAGTAGTAAGGTCAAGGCCTCCCTGGTATACTAATTCTCCTCCCAGCCTGCCGGCTTCAGGTCCCATATCAATAATTTGATCGGCAGCTCTGATAATCTCCTCCTCATGCTCCACAACAAGAACGGAGTTGCCCAGATCCCTGAGCTCTTTCAAAACTGTTATAAGAAGATTTGTGTCGCGGGGATGAAGACCTATACTAGGCTCATCAAGTATGTACATTGATCCTACAAGATTGCTGCCCAGGGAAGTAGAGAGATTTATTCGCTGGGATTCTCCGCCGGATAATGATGATGAAAGCCTGTCGAGAGTCAGATATGGAAGTCCGACATCAATAAGGAACCTCACCCTCACAGTTATCTCCTTAATCAATCTTTCTGAAACTTTGGCATCCGATTCATTAAGCTCAATTGCTGAGAAAACCTCGTACAGCTTTTCAACAGGCATCGCTACAAGTTCCTGTATAGATCTTCCCGCTACTTTTACATAACCGGCTTCTTTTCTTAACCTCGAACCTTTGCATTCGGGACAAATTGTTTTTCCGCGGTAGCGGCTTAAAAGCACCCTGTACTGGATTTTATATTTTTTCTCTTCCAGATGCTGAAAAAATTTATCCAAACCGTAAAAATATTTATTGCCTTTCCAGATCAGATCTTTCTGTGCTTCATTAAGCTGATAAAAAGGCTTATGAATCGGAAAATCGAAAAGGCTCGCACTGGATACCAGCCTTTCCTTCCACAATTTCATTGTTTCACCTTTCCAGCAAACTATCGCATCGTCATAAACAGAGAGGTTCTTATTTGGTATAACCAGATTTTCATCTACGCCGATTATCTTGCCGTATCCTTCGCATACAGGACAAGCCCCGATCGGATTATTAAAGCTGAAAAGGTATTCCGATGGCTCTTCAAACCGTATTCCATCTTCCTCAAACTTATTTGAAAAGCTTTCCCGCGTCACGCCACTATCACCAGTGATAACTACCTGGCAATAACCTTTGCCCGTCTGAAAAGCAGTCTGGGCAGAATCGGCTGCACGACTGAAGCTGTCAGCTGAATGATTTATAATAAGCCTGTCGATAACAACATTTATCTGCTGACCAGAGGTAAATTGATCAAATGACTCCGCGTCATCAATTCTCAGAAGCTCTCCGCCGCTCTCGATCCTGTTGAATCCCTGTTTTTCGAGAAATGAGAAATACTGTGACACTTTAATATTATCGGGTATTTCAGAAAATGCTGTGAGAATAACTTTTGTTCCCTCAGGCAGTGAGGAGAGGAAATCTACAATATCATCAACGCTGTGTTTCTTTACTTCTTTTCCTGAAACCGGCGAGTAGGTCCTTCCGATCCTGGCAAACAGAAGTCTCATATAATCATAAATCTCAGTCGAGGTGCCAACAGTGGAACGGGGATTTCTTGAATTAACTTTCTGCTCAATGGCTATGGCAGGAGGGATGCCATTTATAAAATCTACCTCAGGTTTATTCATCCTTCCAAGGAACTGCCGTGCGTATGACGAAAGACTTTCTACATATCGTCGCTGGCCTTCGGCATAAATGGTGTCAAAAGCTAGCGAGGATTTTCCTGAACCCGATACTCCGGTTATTACAATAAGCTTATTTCTGGGAATTTTGAGACTGATATTTTTCAGATTATGTACCCTCGCCCCCTTGATTTCTATGCAACCCTCCATATCAGCCATTAAAAAATTGTGTTAAATTTCTGTTAAATTGCAAAAGTAATACTTTAAGATCAAAAAAATTGTTTTCTTTGTAATACCAATCGTTAATAATTAAAAACATACTGCCTATAGAATATCTCTACTCTAGTTAAATTAATGAGAGAGTTATGAATAAAATGATTTCCGATTATGACCTTATAAAGAGGTTCATAAAAGGTGAGCAGTCATGTTTTGAAAAACTAATCCACCGTCATAAGAACAAAGTGTTCGCTTATATAAGTCTTTATATTCGCGATCAGGCTCTGGCAGAGGATATCTTTCAGGATACTTTTCTGAAAGTGATACAGTCAGTCAAAGCGGGTAAGTATGCAGATAACGGGAAATTTATTTCCTGGGTGATGCGCATTGCTCATAACCTTATTATTGATCATTTCCGCAGAATAAAACAGATGAACACCATTTCCAACGATAACTATGAATCGGATCTGTTCAATTCAAAGTCGTTTGCTGAAGACAATGTCGAAGACGATATGATAAAACGGCAGATTCAGAAAGACGTCAGGAATATGATAAGCCACCTCCCGGATGACCAGAGAGAAGTCGTGATCCTGAGGCATTATGCGGGATTGAGCTTCAAGGAAATAGCCGATATAACGGATGTCAGCATAAACACTGCCCTTGGCCGGATGAGATACGCCCTTATAAATATGAGAAGAATTATGATCGAGAATAAGATAACGCTTACAATTAATTAATTGCATATTTATATCTATAGCAACAGATTGATCCGATAAATTATCAATAAATCTTGAGAATAATACAATAATAAAAAACCCTGGGCGTTTTCACATAAATTGAAAACATGAAGCCTATGGTATTGAATTCTACTCCGTTTATCACATTCAGAGAAATTAAAATTAAAGACATAGATCTTATAGAAGATGCATGGGGCTTAAATTCTGAATTCTTTGATGTGTTTGAACTGCTCGGGCAGTTAAATGTACAGCCCGGAAGGATTTTGACAACAAGCCTGATAAAAAAGCTCAGGAAAAAAGCCTAAAGAATTATAAAAAGAAGGTGTCTCAAAAGGATACCTTCTTTTTTATCCCTCGCTGGTTCATAAGTAGAAAATTACAGAAGTGATAAATTTTAAAGCCTGAGCTCTTCACTGATTTATCCAGAGCTCTTCACTGATTTATGAAGTATATGGAATGACAGGCAGCAATACCTGCCGTTTCTGTTCTCAAACGACTCGGGCCAAGATGCACCTGATGGAATTTCATACTGACAGCCATGCCAACTTCTTCATTGCTGAAATCACCTTCCGGTCCTATCAGAATTATCGCGTTTTCATTTTTTGAATATATATCTGATATTTTATTTCTGTCAGCAGAATGGTCGCAATGGGCAATCATTCTGATCCCGTCACGATCACTGGTTATAAAATCTTTGAAGCTCACCGGTTCATTAAGTATTGTCCGGGTAGCTTTAAGTGATTGCTTCATTGCGGAAATAATCAGATTATTTAACCTTTCAGTTTTTATCCCGGGCTTTTCGGTGTTTTTGCAGATCACAGGGGTTATTTCATCTATTCCTATTTCAACACTTTTTTCAATGAACCATTCAAAACGGTCAGGATTTTTCAACGGAGAAATTGCGATATGAAGTTTGTAATTTCTTTTTTCAAAATTTTCTGTTATCCCTGTAATATCAATCCTGCACTTTTTCTGGTCGGGGTCACTTATGATTCCTTCAAAGAGATTCCCCTTACCATCTATTAATCTGACTGCACTGCCCTTTGTCATTCTCAATACCCTTATAATATGTTTCGACTCATTTTCGTCGAGCTCATAAGTTTTGCCGGCAATATCGGGTGCGTAAAATATCTGCATGAGGCGCCTTTTTTACAAAAATAGATAATTTGATTAACCTTTGCGTTCCTTTGTGAGAACCTTTGATTTCCTTTGTGGTTAAATAATTCAACATAAAGGGCGCAAAGCAAAGCACAAAGTACCACATAGTAATTCAAAAGCTTTAAATGATATGAAAATTGGGCTTCTCTCCGATACTCACGGCTGGATACATCCAAGGCTATTTGATCATTTCGCAGAATGCGATGAAATTTGGCACGCCGGCGACATTGGCAATATTGAAACAGCAGATAAGCTTGCCGGCTTCAAGCCATTAAAGGCAGTATATGGGAATGTAGATGATTCAATGGTAAGAAGAGTTTACAAAGAGACTATGATTTTTATGGCTGACGAAGTCAAAGTATGGCTGACTCATATTGGCGGGACACCAGGACATTACGACAGGAGAATACAGCCTGCCATTACGGAAAATCCTCCTGATCTTTTCATTTGCGGTCATTCCCATATTGCTAAGGTTATGTATGATCAAAAGAGAGGGTTTTTATATGTGAACCCGGGTGCTGCAGGCAAAAATGGCTTCCATAAATTTATGACGGCTATCAGGTTTCAGATCGATGGCAAAGATATTCACGATCTTGAACTGATCGAACTTGGCGAACGGGGCGGGATTACTTTATAAGTCCGTTTAAGCCGCCCTGATTATCATCCTGTTTATTATCCGCCATTCTCCTGAGAAACTTTGAAAGTCTGTCCTCTAACGCAATCATGTATGTATAAGGAACCTTGATAGTTGAGTTAGGATTCTTTCGCTCATTCAGCTTAGTTTTGGCTATTATGGTATTGTAATTATTATTTCCCGATTGTGTCATCATCACCCCTTTGAAATATGAGAAATAATACCATGTGGATGCATCAGCCTTCAGATAAATATCAAAATTGTCTCCCGATCTTCTCCGCTGAAGCTCTACATAGCCATCGACATACACATTTATAGGCTGGGCTCCGATGAATCCTATTCCTATTTTACCGGTTGACCGGAAGGATGAGGTCGATTCATTCCAGTAAAGTTTTACATCATTAAGCAGAAGCTTAAAAGTAAATTCTTTCGGGATGTTCTTTGATAAACCGAACAGGTCCATCTCCTCCTTTAACTTTGAAGCGGCATTTACTCCAAGGAGATTTTTCATCCCCTTGTTATTCAGATCAGTGTTCAGATTTACAGGCTTAAGTGAAGGCATTACTCTGAATTCGTCGGCCATTACCTTTAACGCCTCATCATTGAAATAAAAATCAAGGCCAAGGATAGCTTCAATATTAACCTTACCGGAATCTATTGAATGGGTCACGTTACCTGCACTGCTTAATTTAACAAGATCAAAATTGGCCCCGAAATCAATATTTCCTTCTCCGGATAATACACAAAAATTCTTATCAAACGCGATCATATTCCCGGGAAGCGTTTGATCTATAAGCTTTTCCCGCGATGTTATCAGATATCTTCCTTTTGCTTTTTCATAATACAGCCAGCCATTTGAGTTTACGAGAGCAACATCTGACCACGACTTCTGAGGGGAAAGGAAGGCCGGATAGATATGAATTGAATCAATATTTATAAAAGATCCTGAAAAAACCAGATTATCATTTATATCCCTTGGCTTATCACCTACAGGTATTAAAATATTTTTAGGATCAATCTCAGCTTTGAATTTTATTGAATAGCTCTGGAGTGTCTGGCAATTATGAATTATTCCGGCAGCTCCGGTAAACAGAAGATTATCTGCTCTGGCGGAGAGCGCCACATCTCCTGCAAAGGTAAATGCCGGGCTCAGCATGAATTTCTGGGAAGGCGGAATATAGCCTTTTGCATAGGTAGTCGCCGTATCGACTTCGAGCTGGGGGAACTTAATCTGCTGGATCGCTTTATTCTCATCGATATAATCGTATACTGCGCTGCCAGTGTATCGTTTTGTAGATTCGATGTCGATTGTGGCTGAATGTAAGATATGCCTGTGATTAACAGCAACACTGGCATTTTCCATCTGTTGTATTTTGGCCCTGCGGTTAATTATTATCTTCCCGTTTTGGGGCTGAATGAGGGCATCAGCAATATGAATATAGTTAATATTTTCAGCTTCAATATATTCCTCATCAAGGTGATAAGTGCCTTTCCACGAAGAGAATGCAATTGTGTCTGAATTGTTGCTGGTTGCAAAAAATGTAGGTTTATCCAGTCTGGCGAAGTCGAGCTGCAACAGCTTATCAGTACTTAGCAGGGGAGTATTAGACTTTCCTTTCTGCTCCATATTCAATACCCGGGTCTCCATATTGTATGAAAAATCTGTCATTTTGCATATGTATTGGATCTCAGGGAACTTAACAAAGGAAGAATCAGTATTGAGCCTGAAATGTGAGATCTTTTTATCAAAATTGATCTCGGTGTTTGCATTATCGGCAATAAATGAATAACCATTTGTTGAGCGTGACTTCAGTGTATAATCGGCAGTATCGGCACGGATTGCATTTGCAGTGAAACTGAAAAGATTTGAATTGATCCTGGAATCAGTTAAATTAATAATCCCTGTGCCTTTTAATTTTGCAGGAGCGAGGTTTAGACTGCCATCAAGTGTCGTGCCATTACCGAACATGCTGAACGGTTTTTCTGTTGCATTCACTGCCAGCCATTCATCCTTGACGGTGAGCCATTTTATTCCTACATCCTGACTATTGAGCACCGGGAAGATACCGGAACTGTCCCTGTCAATTTTAAAAGAAGTTGCATGCGTGATCATTGAGTCGGGAAAGAATTTATATTCGTCTGATTCGGTTGTCGAGCTCAGATGCTTAAGCGTTCCACTGCCAGTTAAGCCCTTGTTGCTCATACTCAGAGAATTGAATAACTTACCCCTGTCTCCGTACACTCCGACTCCTTCCGGTGGTATGCTCATATTAAACCCAAGCGAATTATTCTCCTGGATAACGAGATATTGATGCATAGGCTTAAGAATGTTCCCGCCTGCAAATTCTCCAGAAAGATTCATGTCCTGATGGGTATAATGATCTATATTCTCGTAGGTGAAAGGATCGACTCTGAAGTAAAAATCCTTTTGCTTATAAATCCCTTCCAGTCCTGGTATCTTGTCGTAGAATATGTAGGAATATGTTGTAGCGTTTATGATGGGGTACTGTTTGAGGCTTTTCAGACCTGATTTATTATCAGGCTTATCGATAAACAGCTCTCCGGTACCAAGCTGAATGAGGTTATCGACGTTTTTAATAATAGGATTGCCCATATTATCCCTCTTCTCAGTTTCAACGGATATTTTAATCGAGTCAATATTCTGAAGTCTGATCTTGAATGAATCATAACTGAATGAGAACTTATGTCCGAAGACAGTAAACAGGCCGGCCTCTACTACTCCGTTAAAACTTATATCCCTGTTTTTCCCGAAGATGAGCTGCTTATGGTAAGGATATATAGCGACTTTCTGCGAATCGCTCAGAAGAAAGCCTGATACCCCATTCACAGTAAGCCCGTATTTCTTCATGTCAAGTATGGCATTATCAACCGGCGCCTTTGTTTCGCTGTAAATATTTAAGACATCATAATCTTTCCTTTTTGCGTAGGAATCAAGAAAATCTTTGGTTTTTTTCTTTATGGTAACTTCATTATTTGCACGGTCATAGAAGATAAAGCCCTGGTTTGCCAGATCAATACATAAGCCTGTTACTGCCTCGACCGGCTTATTAAGCCATTTGGCAAAATCCACCACAGGAAATGTTTCGGAATAGAACCATTCCGCAAATTTCATCAGGCGGTTCAGCGGGTGATAATCATCAAGTCCCATCATCCGCAAAAATTCGTTGGAATTGAAATAAGATACAGATTCGAACTGAGCCTGACCCATGGAAGCTCCTCTTGCATGGGACATTACTATCCTGGATTCGTTCATATTCCATGACAGGTATTCAAAATACATGTCCAGTTTATGATATGAATCAAAGAATGGGCTTTTTGAAACCGGGTTACTTGTACGGAACAGATTAACCTGGCGGGATGAGGCAAAATATGAAAAGCCAAGATCTGAATGATAAATAGAATCTCTGCCCAGGTATAATGACATGGCAACCTCCTGGCTTGTGAGTCCGTCTTTTGAAAACAAAAAGTCTTTTGAGGTGATTTTCAGGTAAAGAGTATCATTACGAAAAAGTGTAATCTGAGCCGGGAAAGCATTCTGACCGTTACCTCTTACATTGGCTCCTTCAAAAGTGAGTCCTCCGACATAATTAACCCCTTTGTATAGATTCTTAATCTTGAATTCTTTTGCGTAAGTCTCAAATCTGGGAAAAGTTGCTTTTTCCTTATTGCTGAAGGTAATTGCCTGGTCGGCCAGGAATCCTTCTACAGGCTTCTTGAAATAGGTTGTATGAGTTAATTCTGCAGAATCGACAGTGAAACTGCTTTTAGTCATATTAATAGAATAATCAGTGAGTTGTGCAAAGACGTCTTTTGGGGAATAGCCGGCTTTTTCCCACGTAACCATCCCTTTCGAACCAATGAACTGCTGTAATTCGGGAAAATATTTTCCGGTAACATGATAAATCTCAGTACTGTCTTTTTGAACATAACAAACAAGCGTTGCATCCTTGATACCCACATAAATAGCTGTGTCGTGAAGAAATTGCAGGTTACTGTTTTTTACCTTCCATTTTACGCTTCCCGATTGGTACAATACATTCTCCTTTACCATCAGGGTGCTGTTCTTAAAATATTTGTCGAGATTATCATTTGTAAACGATTGATTGAATGCTATTTCACTTAGTCCTTTAAGCCAGTTGGTAAAAAAAGCATTATCACGTTTATACTCAACGAAATAATTAAGTGTTATAAGGAAATCGTTAAAATGCGGAACCGGCCTGATCTGGCGCGAGGTAAGCTGATTCGCGACATCAATTATCCTATCCATTATGTCAGGGCTGAATGCTGCGCTGTCCCACCTGGTAAGAAACATATTTAGGTTTGAAAGCTGATCAGGGTTGAGGTTCGGGCCCATAAAAGCTTTTACTTCCGTGCTAAATTTTTTAGCGTCGCCTGAAAATACAGTTTTCGTCTGGGAAAACAGAGATACAGGCATTATGACCTGTGCTATCAGACCAAAAATAATGAGCTTCTTTAGCATTATCGCCTTAAAATATTTTTAACCGCACCCTGAGCTTGCCAAAGGGTGCGATCAAAGGATATCATTTATAATTAAAAAGCCTCAACTATTGCAGTGAAATCTTCTTTTTTAAGAGCAGCACCGCCAATAAGACCGCCATCAACATCGGGTTTTGAAAATATTTCTGTCGCATTAGAGGGTTTACAGCTGCCACCATAAAGTATCGGCAACTTTTTAGCACAATCATTGGTATATTTTTCTTTAACGAGGTCGCGGATGAATTTATGCATCTCCTGAGCCTGATCCGGGGAGGCTGTTAATCCTGTTCCTATTGCCCATACAGGCTCATAGGCAATCACGATCATATCCATCTGTGCTTCTGTAAGAGTGAATAAACCCTCTTCAAGCTGTCTTCTGACAATGAGAAAATGCTGGCTGGCTTCTCTTTCCTTTAATACTTCACCGCAGCAAAAGATTACCTTAAGTCCACTGTTTATAGCTAGTAAAGTTTTCTTATTCAATAGTTTATCATCTTCATGGTAATAGGTTCTTCTTTCAGAGTGACCAATAATAACGTATTGAGCGCCTGTGCTTTTTATCATCCATGCAGAAACTTCCCCGGTATAGGCGCCCGATGCCTCAGATGCGCAGTTTTGTGCGCCAAGGGCAACCTTTCCGTGTTTCAGAATCTCAGCCATGCCGGCAAGGTGAATGAACGGGGGACATAATATAACCTGGGCTTTTTCCGAAGGCTTATCCTTAAAATATTTCTCAATTGATTCTGCAAATTTCAGACCCTCAGTCAGATCCATATTCATTTTCCAGTTACCGGCGACAATCTTTTTTCTCATATAAAGCAAATTTTAAAATTAAAATAATATCTAAATGTACATAAATCAAGTACCAATATAACGCGAATGTTGGAGAGTCTAAAGTTGAGGCTTATATTATTTATTTGCAAGTAAAAGCTGCCCGAACCATTTCTCAGAAGGGACATTTGCCCACGACCATTTCCCTACTATCGTTCCGTTTTTAAGCAGGATATATCCCGGATTTGCCCTTACCATGGTTTTTAACGTGGTTTCATCACCGCTGCAGAAATTCAATCCGTTCTCAAAACCTTTAACTTCCTGTGTTCCGGAGGAGGTGATTACATAAAAGCCTATTCCTTTTTCAGCGCAGAAACTTCCGAGCTTAAATCCCCCGGACAATGATTTTGGTTTTGCCTCTGTTAACTTGATCGAAATCATCAGAAGGGTATAACCCCTGAACGATAATATTTGTTGCGTCAGGTCCTCACCGCTTAAAGACGTAATAATAAAGTCATGAATAGGAGGAGTATAACCTTTTTTTACCAGGACCGTCTTCTGGTCAACGAATTTCCATGATGAATCGTTAGCAGGATAGTTATTCAGATTAAAACTCTTCTTGACTCCGTCTTTTTCATAAATAAATGTCGTCGTGTATTTATCAGCTGGAACTCCCTCCGGAATAATCATCTTGTCGGCGATTTTCACACCTGTCTTATAAGGAAGAAAATCGATAACAGGAAGATATCTTAGATTGTAAAATGAAAAAGCCACAAAAAAAATGATAGTCAGGCAGATCATAGACCATTCGGTGATATTTCTGAACCTGGCAATCAGCTTATTTTTGTCTGTATATAACACTATCAATAGTAATACCAGGATCATGTTCTTACCAAAGGTCTGCCAGTTGGTAAGATGTATGGCATCTCCAAAACAACCGCAATCGGACACCGGATTAGTGAGTGCCAGAACAAAGGTCACAGGAGTGAATATAGCCATGAGGATGGTCACACCCCAGATTCCGGTTTTCATTCTTAATCCGGTAAGAACCGAAAACCCCGCAATGAATTCGGCAGTGCACAAAATTATTGCCAGGGGAAGGCTCATGCTATTAAGAAAGCCTAGATTAAAAGCCTGGAAATAATCATGAAACTTATAAGCTGAACCCAGCGGGTCAATTGCTTTCACAATACCTGAAAAGATAAAAACCAGGCCAATGATTATTCTTGCTGCAATTCTCAATATCCTCATCATACAAGATTTCTTTTTTTGAACAGATCGATTATAAGATTAAATATTTCAGATGGTGAAAGCATTGCTCCCTTTCCGTCTCCGCAATCTATAACTGCAAGATGTTCATCCGATTCAGCGACCCTCAGATATATATCCCTGACTCTCTTTTGAAAGAGCATACTTTCTTCATGAATATCCCTGGTGCCATTCAGATAATTCCGGTCATTTCCTGTACGGGTAATCATCAGATTCTTCTCTGCAAAGGCTGAAGGGACATCGAGAAAAATATTGAGAGAAGGCACCGGGATGCCCATGTGGACAAACTCGAGAGACAGGATCCAATGCATAAGCTTACCCTGATCCGAAACATTCTCCAGCTTTGCACACTGATACGCTATGTTGGAATAAGTGTATCTGTCGAGAAGAACAATCTTTCCTTCTGAAAGCCATTCATCTATCATAACTGAGGCATCTTTCCTGTCGCCGGCGTATAGCATTGCAACCAGATATGGATCTACATCGTTCAAGGAGCCAAATTCACCCCTCAGAAACCTTGCAATAAGTTCACCGAAATACGGAGTTTCTGTTCTTGGAAAGTGCAGATATTCACAGTTGAATCCTTTTCCGGAGAAATAATCCTTCAGCAATTTAATTTGAGTGGATTTCCCGGCTCCGTCAACCCCTTCGATAACAAAAAGTTTCCTCATGCAAATGATTTCATTAATTACAAATGTAATAACCACAGGTCAAAGATGAAAATGAATGGAGTGTATAAAAAATAATTTCGCTAAATTCGTCTGATATTAATTTGCATGTTCCCCGAAAAACCAAGATATATTAATACCGGAGGAAAACTTCTTGACCTTGAAATTCCCCGGGTGATGGGAATTATAAACATCACTCCTGATTCATTTTATAAAGGCAGCCGATATACCACGGAAAAGGAAATTCTCGGAGCAGCCTCAAAAATGCTGGAAGATGGGGCTGATATTCTTGATATTGGCGGATATTCCTCGCGGCCGGGAGCTGAGGACATAACCCTTCAGGAGGAACGGGAACGCGTAATAAAGCCATTAAAGCTTATAAACAGGGAGTTTTCCGAAGCGATACTTTCGATTGATACGTTCCGGTCTGAGATCGCATATGAGGCAGTAACTGAGTGCGGTGCGGCGATAATTAACGATATTTCGGGAGGAGATTCTGACAGCAATATGTTCCATGTAGTTGAACAGCTGAATGTGCCATATATTCTGATGCATATGAAAGGTGTACCGGGTACCATGCAGCTGAAGCCTGTTTATGATGATATTGTTGCTGATCTGCTAAAATGGTTCGGGCAAAGGATCGTGAAGCTGCAGATGGCCGGAATGAAAGATATTCTGATAGATCCGGGATTCGGATTCGGTAAAACAATCAGCCATAATTTTGAATTGCTCAGAAGATTGGGCGAATTCTCAATTACCGGAATGCCTGTTGTTGTAGGGATCTCACGGAAATCAATGATCTGGAAGACCCTGGGTGTAAGCGCTGATGAAGCTCTAAGCGGAACCACCGTACTTAATACTGTTGCACTTCTTAATGGTGCCGATATTCTGCGCGTACATGATGTTAAAGAGGCTGTACAGACAATAAAGCTTATTAAAAGATTCAAAACTTCCATTACTTAAAATCTATGCCCTTCCACATTACCATACTTGATATTCTTGATATTGTGCTGGTTGCCACGGTATTATTTCAGCTTTACCGGCTTATCAGGGGTACGGCAGCTCTAAGCATTTTCCTGGGAATTTTTTTCATTTACCTCTTCTGGCTCGTGGTAAAAGCCCTTAATATGGAGCTCATCAGCGCTTTACTTGGCCAGGTTATAGGTGTAGGAGTAATTGCGCTGATTATTGTATTTCAGCAGGAGGTAAGAAGGTTTCTGCTCGTGATAGGGAACAAATATATCACACGCAGCAGGTTTTCATACAACAGACTGTTTTCACTGGTTAAAAATGAACCTCGAAGTCCTAGGGAAGCCGAAGAGATAGTAAAGGCCTGTGAAAGACTTTCATCAACTAAAACCGGAGCACTTATTGTAATTGGCAGGAAAAGCAGCCTTGATCTATTTTCCGACGGAGGCGAGATACTTAAAGCCAGGATAAGCGCAGAGCTTCTGGAAACAATATTTTTTAAGAATACACCCCTGCATGACGGCGCCGTCCTGATTGAAGGCGGAATGATTCTTGCGGCCAGATGTCCTTTGCCAACCACTGAACAGGTAAACCTTCCGCCACGATATGGAATGCGTCACAGGGCGGCAATCGGTATGTCTGAACATTCTGATGCCCTGATTGTGGTTTTGTCTGAAGAATCGGGATATATTTCAGTTGTTGATACCGGTGAAATCAGGGAGAATATAACTCCTAATGATCTCAGAAATATTCTTCTCATGGAAAAGGTGTGGTAAAATATTCAGCCACCACTTGATCTTTATTATTTTATGGCTTAAATTTGATATCAATTGATGTCTGTCTCCTAATAAGTGAACCATGAAATCAAAATTCCTGAGACTTTCTGCACGTGATTTTATTCAGGGCCTGATTGTAGCTATAATATGCGCTCTTCTTACAGGCTTTTATCAGCTTCTTGCCAGTGGAGGAGAAATTAACTGGATGACAATCAAGCCAGTATTAATAGCTGCTATTGGCGCAGGTGTTTCTTACCTTACAAAGAATCTTCTTACCAATTCGAAAGGCCAGTTTATGAGGTCAGAGCGATAATCGGAGTCGACCTGATCACTATTGTCAGCATGGCTTATCTAAAAATCTAAATATTCATATAAAATTCAGTTTTTTTTCCTATTGAAGGAATAATTATTTAATTTTGTACATGCGGGAAAAATCCCGGAGCTACAGGTTAATATTACCTTCAAAAAAGATACTAAATCCAGAGTTCTTTTATATTGTTCATTTTTAATTACAACTTTTAAAGGATTGCTTACTAAAAAGGGAAGGGAGGGAAAGAATGGAAAACTGCAGCGAGTATGTAAATCAGCTTAAGAAGTTAGTTCTTCAGATTCAAACCAGAGTAGGTCGTTTAGATTCAAAAACCAGGGACCAGCTTATTGATGCCACCAAATGGAAATGCCCCGATAAGAAAGAAAGAAAGCTTTTAACTGAATTAATTCACCGGGCTATCGAGTACATTGAACTTGAAAAGGCGGAGACTGAAAAAAGATGCAGTAAAGCTGAGGATGAGAAATACTTTTCCTATTCGCAATGGTTCAGCAGCATCAGTATGCTTTTGGGAACTTTTGATGTACCATTAAGCAAAGTCTCATTTAATGATCTGTCTCTGAAGGAATAAGCCGAAAGCTTGAGTTCATAGTTTCTGATTTTTTCTAAAATCGGCGGAGTTAACGTTTTAACCCGTTATGTAGATATTTATATCATTTGCAAACACTCTTATTCCGTAATTTATAAATACAGGATATTTTTTCTCAAAATTCCTTGATTCATACCATTTAGTAATCCCTGGTTTTATTTTTCGTAAAGTTTTTTGTGGCATTTATAATTGGAATGGCGGCTTGCGCATTTAGAGTTGAATTCTGGCTCATATATAGCATAATCTTATTTTCAGATTCTAAAAAAGAAGTAAATTGCCTGATTCTGTTCGCAATAGAAATTATTGTTATGAGAAAGAATTCAGATAATTTCTTAAAAGGAAGTGAAAAAAAGGCAGTTGTAATTACCAGTGACTTCACAGACGATAAAAACCTTGAAGAAAGGTTACTGGCGAGTGAGCTTAAATACAGGACTTTCTTTGAAAATAGTCTTGATGCAATTATGATCACCTCTCAGGATGGATCAATTCATGCAGCAAATCCTGCTGCATCGCTGATGTTGGGCTGGACTGAAGAAGAGATATGTCGCCTGGGAAGAAAAGGGATCGTTGAAAAGACTCCTGAGCTGGTAAACGGTCTCAGAATACGGAAAGAATCCGGCAGGTTTTTTGGAGAATTAGTATTTGTTAAAAAAGATGGCACGAGATTTCCGGTGGAAGTGACATCTTCTGTTTTTACCAATTCTGATGGCTGTGAGCTTACTACAATTATAGCCAGGGATATAACAGATCGGAAAATAACTGAAAAAGCCTTTAAGGAGAGCGAGGAAAGACTGCGTATGGCGAGCAAAGCATCAGGCTTTGGAACTTATTCATACGAATACGAGACAGGAAAAGTATTCTATTCAGATGAGTTTTTGGAATTATACGGATTATTGCCATCCGATACTATTGATCTTGATTCTGATCTGATACCGAAAGCTCTCTATCCGGGTGACAGACATAGGTTTCTTGAAGCTATGAGGGAGTCGAACGATCCGCTGGGATCGGGGATCTTTGATATTGAATTTCGCATAATAATACCTGATGAAGAAATTCGCTGGCTCAGATTACGCGGTCTGACAATCTTTACTGGCTCTCACCAGAATGACCGACCGTTATATGCCAATGGTATCATTCAGGATATAACGACCCGAAAGGTTATTGAAGAATCACTTGCGGAATCTATTGCGCTGCATACGTCAATTATAGACAGCACTACAGACCTGATATGGTCTGTTGATGCTGAGAAATTCAGTCTCATGTCTTTTAATAAAGCCATTGACTCATTCTTTAAATCGGAAGGAATTCAGATCAAAAAAGGTATGCCCTTATCCGAAATAGTTCCTGCCGGTCTGGCTAAAAAGCTGGATCAGCTTTATTCTCAGACATTAAGAGAAGGCTCTTTGGTCACCCAATATAAAACAAGTATCCATAACAGTACGCTATTAATAAACCTTAATGTACTCACAAAAGATTCCCGACCATATGCAATCTCTGTTTTTGCAAAAGATATCACTGAAAACAAAATAGCAGATGAAAAGCTTAAAGCATCAGAGGCAGAATACAGAAGCCTTTTTGAAAATTCATTGCTGGGCATTTCACAGACACTCCCGGATGGCCGTCTAGTCAGGGCAAATACAGCTTTGGCAAATATAATCGGATATCATGATCCGGCTGAAATGGTAGACTACTTAAGGAATATAGGTGAACAGCTCTACTACAAACCATCCGACAGAAAAATATTTCTCCAAAGACTTGACAGGGATTCCATTGTGGAACCTTCAATATTTGAAATGAAACACCGGAGCGGAAAAATAATCCATGTAATGATGGGTGCCAGAAAGATAACAGGCACCGATGGGAAATTGCTTTATATACAGGCTGAATATATTGATATGACGCAAAGAAGGCTTGCTGAGATAGCGCTTAGTGAAAGTGAGGCCAGGTATCGCAGTCTCTTTGAGAATTCTCCCATAGGCATCGCTGCTACAAATATCTCAGGAAATCTGTTATATGCAAACCTGCCATTTGCCAGGATGTATGGCTACGATGACCCTGTGAAAATGATAATTGAAGTATCGACCGTTCAGCAGTTATTTCCTGATCAGGCCAGCAGGGCAAATATTCTGGATAGTTTACATCAGTATGGCAAATTTGATGGGATGGAAATGGAAATGCTAAAGAGGGACGGATCAAAGTTTTTTGTACTTGCTTCGGCAGTGGAAGTAAGGGATACTGAGGGAAATCTTCTTTATTTTCAGTCGACTCACATTGACCTGACTGAGAGAAAAAAAACTGAAGAGAGGATCCGTGCAGCGTCTCTTTATTCAAGGACTTTGATAGAAGCAAGCCTCGATCCTCTGGTAACAATAAATTCAGTAGGCAAGATTACTGATGTGAACCTGGCTACTGAACAGATAACCGGCATTAAAAGGGAAAATCTGATAGGCAGCGATTTTGCAAATTATTTTCTTGAAGCAGAAAAGGCCCGCGAAGGATATAATACAGTCTTTCATAAAGGAATGGTAAAGAATTTTCCTCTTACAATCAGACACAAAAATGGCCGTACCAAAAATGTATTGTATAATGCAACATTATTTAAAAATGAAGCAGGAGAAGTACAGGGAGTATTTGCAACTGCCCGCGATATAACCGTCAGAAAAAACATGGAGGCCAAATTGAGAGCCTCAAAGAGGATGCTCGAAAGGCTTAATCAGCATCTCCATGAAATAAGGGAAAATGAGAGATCACAGCTGGCACTGAACCTGCATGATGATCTTGGACAGAGACTTACAGCCCTTTACCTCGATATTTCATGGATAAAAAGCAGGATTGGAGTACAATCCCAAAATGTCAGACTGAAAATCGATGAAGTCATTTCTGAGATAAATGATACCATTGATTCTGTCAAGGAGATCTCTTCGTTTCTGCGTCCTTCAATACTCTTTGATCTTGGCCTTGTTCCCGCAATAGCCACTCAGCTTAAAAAATTTGAAGTTCAGGCAGGAATAAAGTGTTTTTTCAATTATGATCCTGACGAATTGGAGATTGATGAGAAGATTTCTTTGATCTTATACAGAATAATTCAGGAATCATTGACTAATATTGCCAGGCATTCGGGGGCATCAGCCTTGGCGCTGAGCCTGAAAAAACTAAAGAGCTCAATTGAATTGATAATTAAGGATAATGGAATCGGCATTGATAAAGAAAAGGTAAAATCGCTGACATCTATGGGATTGGAAGGCATCAGGGAAAGAGTGAAATCTGCTCATGGAGAAGTAATTATTAAAGGTGAGGAAGGAGCAGGGACAACAATCAAAGTCAAAATTCCTTTAAAAAGTCGAAAAAAATGATAAAGGTGCTTATAACTGATGATCACCCGATCGTCAGACGGGGTATAAGGCAGATCCTGGAGGACGACGAAAGAATCGGGATAGTTCATGAAGCAGGAAAAGGTAAGGAACTTCTGGAGAGACTCAGGGAACAGAAGTATGATGTAGTGCTCCTTGATATTTCCTTACCCGGAGGAAATGGGTTAGATCTGATCGGACAGGTAAAAAAAATTCAACCCTCTGTGGCCATATTGATGCTTAGTATTTATTCGGAGGAACTATATGCAATTACAGCTCTGAAATATGGAGCCTCAGGCTATCTTACGAAAAACAGTGCCCCGGAAGAGCTCCTTACAGCAGTAAACAAAGTATCTAAAGGAGAAAGGTATATATCGTTATCGCTGGCAGATAAATTGGCTGACAATCTGGTAACGAAGTCAGATAAACAGACTTTTCAATCCGTTTCAGCTCGGGAAATGGATGTTCTTATTTTGCTTGCCGATGGCAAATCATTTGCACAGATTGCTGCCGAACTGTCTCTTAGTCCAAAGACCATAAGTACTTACAGGGAGAGACTGCTGATGAAACTTAAGCTTAAATCAACAGCAGAACTGATTAGGTACGCAATAATGCAGAGTCTTCCAAAAAATTCCCCGGGAATCTGACCCCTGGTTCCTTATATCTTAACATGTAGGCAAATCACCTACAGGATTATCAGCTATTTACCTACAGAAGAAGATAGACAATACATATACATTGCACCGATTTTTATCAGGAAAGAACACAAACTCATTTTGTCATTGAATTATTTTTTTTTTGATTCAAATGATAGTCATGAAACCATGAATATGGTTCAGCTAATCAAACCCTGAAAGTTTAAAAAAGGAAAATAATGACCAAATCCAAAATCCCCAGACTTAACTCCGGAACATATATCCCTGATGAGATTAAAAAAGAATCAGGACAGGCAAAGAGAATTGAGGCTGACTATATTAATACTATTCATAGCCATAAGAAACTTCTCGCAGAACAGGAGAGGATAATCAGAAAACTGAGACTTAAGGAAACTGAGATGGAGCTTAAAAACCAACAGCTTCTTGAGGTCATTTCCGAAAAAGATAAATTTTTCACTATAATTGCTCACGATTTACGGAATCCTCTGCAGGCTCTTAAAGGATTTATACAGATAATGCACGAAGAGCTCGATAATCTAACTCTTGATGAGATTAAAGAGATCACTTTGCATATAAGAAGTTCTACCACTAATTTCTCAGATCTTCTTGAGAACCTGATGCTTTGGGCAAGATTGCAAAGAGGTTTAACTCATTTTAATCAGGAAATCATTCACCTGCTTCCCGTTATTAAAGAAACTATTTCGCTAATTTCAGATACAGCGCAAAACAAGGGAATTGAACTATCTTATAATATTCCTGAAAATATTAATGTTTTTGCCGACATAAATATTTTGCAGACAGTTATACGAAACCTCATCTCAAATGCTGTGAAGTTTACTCCGGCCGGCGGTAAGATAAGTTTATCAGCTAAGATAACTCAGAATAAAAAAATTGAAATCTCAATAAAAGATTCCGGTATTGGGATGAGCCCTGCCATAGTGGAAGATCTGTTCAGGCTGGATTCGGGAACCAACCGGATCGGATCAGGTGGTGAACCCGGTACGGGACTGGGTTTAATTATCTGTAAAGATTTCATTGAAAATCAGAGCGGGAAATTATGGGTTGAGAGTGAAGAAAAAAAGGGAAGTGTCTTTCATTTCACGTTACCCATGAACAATTGAAAAGTGAATAAAGTCAAAACAGCCATTGCCGAGCTTCCAAATCTCCTGATAGTTGATGACTATAAGGAAAATTTATTTTTGCTTGAAATCCTCATAAAAAAAATAAATGTAAACCTTATAACCGCTAATTCCGGATCAGAAGCCCTTGCGAAAACGAAAGGAATTGAATTGGCACTTGCAATCATTGACGTACGAATGCCCGCTATGAATGGGTATGAATTGGCAATGAAAATGAATGAACGAACAAATGATAAAGTCCCTGTTATATTTCTGACAGCCAGTCATTTCAATGAACTCGAGATGTTTAAGGGATATGGGTTTGGAGCCGTGGATTACATTTTCAAACCAATCGATAATAACTTCCTTCTCAGTAAGATCAATGTTTTTCTCGACCTGTACAATAAGAAACGTACCATTATCAGGGAAGCCGAGACGCTAAAAAAGTATGCTGACGAATTAACAAGGGTAAATTATGCACTAAAGGAAAGTGAAGAGAGATACCGCAGCTATATTGATAATGCTCCCGATGGTGTATTTGTTTCAGATGAAAACGGCAGATATATAGAAGTTAATAAGGCCGGTTGCAGGATAACCGGCTATTCCAGAGAGGAACTCTTAAGAATGTCCATCTCTGACTTGCTTAGTAAAGGTTCATTTGATGAAGGTGCGGAACAGCTGAAAAACACCATTGCATCAGGAGGATCAAGAGGTGATCTTCTTTTCAGACATAGCAACGGAACTGACAGATGGTGGAGTGTGGAAGCAGTGAAACTTTCTGATACCAGGCTTCTGGGTTTTACCAAAGATATAACAGTCCGAAAAGAACTTGAAAATAATTTGAAAACTTATCAGAACGATCTTGAGAATCAGAATGAAGAACTTACCCAGGCAAAAAATCAGGCTGAAGTTGCCCTGAGAAAATATTCGGAACTTTTTGATCTAGCGCCCTCGGGTTATTTTGCAATTTCCTCAACAGGTTCAATCCTTGATCTGAATCTTAGCGGAGCCGCCATGCTTGGCGAAGAACGTTCGCTTTTAATCGAAAATAATTTCAACCAATTTATTTCAAAAAGCTCTTTGCCGGTGTTCGATTCATTTTTTCGAAAGGTCTTCGAGAGTAAAACAAAGGAAATATGTGAATTGAAGCTCAAATCAGATTCTATGCAGTCAAAATATGTGCATATAGAAGGAATGATCATCGGAGATGGCAGACAATGTCTTATAAATGTGGTGGATATTACGAGCCGAAAGCTGGCTGAACGTACATTGGAAATAAGCGAAAAAAAATACAGAACTATGCTGAACGCATCTCCTGATGGTATAGTTTTAATCGATCTGGTAGGTATTATTACTGAGGTTTCAGAGATAGGTCTTGAATTATTTGGTGCCGACAAAAGGGATGATATGGTAAGCAAAAACATATCACAATTCGTGCCGGAAGAAGACAACACGACGATATTCGAAATGATTGAAAAAACAATGAACGAAGGCCTTACACAAAATATCGGGCTGACATTTAAAAAGAAAAATCAAAATTTATTCCCGGGTGAACTAAGCGCAACATTAATACAGAGTTCCGATGGTGCTCCACTATCCTTCATGATAATCATCCGTGATATATCGCAGAGAAAAAAAGCAGAAACAAAACAAATTCATGCAGACCGCATGGTTAATCTGGGAGAAATGGCCTCGGGAATTGCCCATGAAATAAATCAGCCATTGAATATTATCTCATTGGTTCTCGATAAAATCCTGTTTGAAAGCGACAAAACCAATAGTGTTGATATTGATTTTCTTAAGGATAAATCAGACAAGATATTTGAAAACATAATCAGGATAAGGAATATTATTGATCATATAAGGGCGTTCTCAAGAAGTCACGATGATTATGTGCTCGCGGCCTTTAGCATTAATACATCTATCGAAAACGGAGTCTCAATGATCTCGGAGCAATTCAAACATATGGGAATTGCTCTTGATCTTAAGCTTGAAAAACAGACACCCCAGATAGTTGGAAATACATATAAATTTGAACAGGTTATCGTAAATCTTCTGGCAAATGCAAGGGATGCTGTGATGGAAAAGAAATGCAAAATTCCCGGATATAGTCAGATGCTGGTGGGAATAAAATCTTATCAGGAGGATCAATCAATAGTTGTTGAAGTTACCGACAATGGAATTGGGATACCTGATGATGATCTCAATAATGTAATATTGCCTTTTTATACTACCAAGGATGAAGGCAAAGGTACCGGTCTTGGATTGTCAATATGCTACCAGATAATGAAAGAAATGGGGGGAACAATTGAAATAATCAGCAGCCGGAAAACCGGGACCAAAATAAAACTCAACATGGCCATTCAAAAGAAAAAATAAAGATGGGAGAAAATGAAAAAATAAAGATCCTTATTCTTGATGATGAAAAGCAATTCACTGAAGAATTAAATGGATTTTTTGTCGGATCAGATTACGAATCATTTGAATCCAATACTGCTGCTGAAGGCCGGAAGATATTGACCGATCATGAAATTGACCTTCTGATTCTTGATGTAAGGCTGCCCGGTGTGAATGGACTTGATATTCTCAAAGAGGTGAAATGCCAGTATCCCGGAATGGAAGTCATTGTAATTTCTGCTCATGGTGATATGGATACTGTTATCAAGGCGATGAGATTGGGCGCCTTTGATTATTTACGTAAGCCATTCAGATTTATCGATATCCAGATTGCCATTGAGCGCACACAAAAATATCTTCAGCTTAACAGAAGGCTTAAAAAGATGGAAGAGAAAAACTCACTCATTTCAAAGTCTCTTGAAGAAAAAATCGACAGACAATTCATTGGAGTGAGTTCCCATATACTGAAGGTTTACGAACAGGCTGCAACTGCTTCAGAATATCCTGAAGCTAATGTCCTTATTACAGGTGAAAGCGGTACGGGAAAAGAAAATATCGCCAGGATTATACATCATTTGAGTACAAGGAAGGATCATCTTTTTTGTGCAGTTAACAGCAGTGCTATTACAGAAACGCTTCTTGAAAGCGAATTTTTTGGTCATAAAAAGGGATCTTTCACCGGAGCCATAAATGATAAAATGGGCTTCTTCGAAGTTTGTAACCATGGAACTCTTTTTCTTGATGAAATTGCCGATATGCCATTTAATCTTCAGGCAAAACTGCTCCGCGCGACAGAAGAAAAAGTTATTACCAGGGTAGGTGACACTGTCCCGGTTCATACCGATTTCAGAATTATATCAGCAACAAATCATGATATTGACAAGAGAGTTGATGAAAAGAAATTCAGACTCGACTTACTTCACCGCCTGAATACTTTGCATATACACATTCCTGCTCTGAGAGAAAGGCCTATGGATATTAAACCTCTTCTTAACCACTTTATAAATTATTATGCTACCCGGTTTAATAAGCCTGATATAGTGGTTTCAAAAGATGTTTTTGACGGACTGTTAAAATATGATTTCCCGGGTAACGTCAGAGAGTTGCGTAACATGACTGAGAGAGCCATAATACTTTGCAAGGGAAATTTACTTGGACTTGAAGATTTTCCTGTTAAACAGCATATTGCCGCTTCTTCCGATCATCATAATGAATCAGTTAATTTAAAAAATAATGAAGTTCAGATGATTCAGAGAGCATTGCAAAGCGTAAAATATAATCAGAGAGCGGCAGCCGATATGCTTGGAATTACACGTGATGCACTGATACGGAAAATGAAAAAGTATAATATTATTATTAATAAGGGTGAATTGTAACCAGTTTCATTTCTTAGTTAAGTTTAAAGATATGTTATCATTAAACATCTGAATTACAATAACTTCAATATCTTTTGCCAGTTTATCAATCACTGAATGCGCAGCTCCAAAGAACGCAATTCCTATTTCTCCGTCTTTAAGAGTTTCATTAATTTTATTTGCTATAAATTTATCTCTGTCGTTCAGTATTTCATCCGAAAATTCCTGATAGGCAAGATATGCCATTAATTGTTTCTCAGGTGTTTCAGCCTTGCTGATATCAGAAAGAAGATAATATTCTTTAAACAACAGATCCTTATTTTCAGCGAGTTCAAGTATTGCCCCGGCGGTCAGCAAATTGTCGATAATAGTATAATTTTTGCTGCCTTTTTGTGCTGTATCCTTAATAATCTTAATTCCGGTCTCTCCATTTGCGGGTAGTCCATCCTGGTAAATTCTTACGCTTCCCGATGGGAAATCATTTAATCGCATGCTTATTTCGTTTTCGATTTCATCCCATGACCTGTTGACCTGTTGAAGATGTTCTGTCCATTGCTGAGCTCCGTATTTTCTTTCTCCTTCTGAAGAAAGTGCAGTGCCGAGCGATCCTAAATCAGCCTGATTATGAACAATTGGGATGTATAATAATTTTTTCAATTCACTGGGTTTAGGTAAAAATCAAACGATTTAAAATATGGTTTTAAGATTCGTTAAATGTAGACTAAATTTTGAGATATCCACATCACCTTTTCTCAGGCTCCTATAACTAACAACCGGCGACCTTTTCCTTCACCTTATATATTATGCTATCTGAAAACTGTGCTCACACATGGCATATATTTCTGCTTATTATTTCCGCACATATGTGCGATAATTTCTATTAAATTCCATCACAGATCATGGCTTCATCATTGTGGAATCAGAGTTTATAAAAAATTTTTCAATTTCTTTGATTTTCACACTCAGCAGATTAGGTCTCCAAATCCTGCACGATTTTTTTTCCTGGTTATTTCTGGCATGTCCTTTGGTTACTCCTTTCACACAAGAGGTAATCCGTCCCTCATATAAGCACGGTAAAATTTTTAAACATTAAATACTTAAAAAAATGGCAGTAGAAAAAACAATCGGTTCATCAAGTCTCGTAGAGGTTATTGACCGTATCCTTGACAAAGGAGTAGTAGTTGACGCATGGGTAAGAGTTTCATTAGTTGGTATCGAACTGCTTGCAATTGAAGCAAGAATAGTTGTTGCCTCAGTTGAAACATACCTGAAATATGCAGAAGCAATCGGATTAACTGCAAAGGCTGCATAAGGGCAGGTAAAGAAGTTATTTTTGCTAAGCCATCCTGTTATTTGTAAGATAACCCAAAGCATGATTTACCAAAAATATCTCTTCTTCATAATCCCTCTTTGTTTCAATAAAACCTCAATTAAAAAAATACCTATATGCAAAACCAGCCAGAATTAAAGATTGATGGATTTTTTGAAAATATCATTTCTTCCTATGAAAACAGGATTGAAAGAATTCAAACTGCATTCCAGTCGTCAGAAAACATTACTGAGTCATCTCACTTTCTTTTTGAAAATGTTCATAATTCATTAAACGAACTTAAAAAGGAAAGAGATGTACTAAACACAAGGCTTTGTGAATCTCTTGCCAGGAACGGATCACTGCGGAAAAAAGATTATAATACAATGATGTCAGGGATCCTCAGCGTACTCGATGAAAAAGAGAAGGAGGCTGAAAAACAATTTATAAATTTTATTGAAGAACAGAAACAAACTGCCCAATCACTTAAGAACAGTCTTCTGGGTATTAAAGATATAACCTCGCAGGATAATTGCGAAAAAATTACAATTATCAAGGAACAACTGTCACAAATCTCAAAACTCCATGAGATGAGAAAAGAAACAGTAATGAAAACATTCCTTGACTTTCAATACATGCAGAACAAAATAATGCGGTGTCTTGAAAATTTGCTTCTTAAAGGAGATAATATTTTATCTGCAGATATAAAACAAATTAGAAATCAGATAATTAAAGAATTTAACTAATAATCATAAAATATTTTATTAATCAATAGGAGATAAATAAATGGGACTAGCATCAGACATGAAAAATTTAAGTGAGGACTTGCTCGCTTCATTCAGACAGAGGATTGCAGACAATGAAGAACTTGTTAATGACGTTCAGAAAACTTTAGATGGTTTCCGCAAAGATCATCAGGAATTGGCGTCGGTATTGAATGCCAATGCAGCCGCACAGAGAAAAGGCCGCGTACTGGGAGAGAAGGAACGCATAAATACCTTCAATGGTTTAATGAATGGTATTCATGAAACCATAGCTGCAATCGGACAGGAAGTATTGGATATTCAATCCTCTACACTGAAAATGACAAACGAATTCGCAGCTGATCGCAAGACGATGTCTGCTGATCTTATGAAAGCATTTTCTGAGAGCAAATCTGGCAGGAAGAAAGATGAATCAGAAAGAATGAATGAATTTAATTCCCTGATGCGTAAAATTAATTATGATATCAGCACGATTAATAATGAGGTTTTAATGATTTTCAAGGATACCAACGACATGATTGGGCAATTTGAAACTGAACATAGTGATATGTCAGCTGCACTGAGGACTGAACTGAGCAGTAACCTGGCTGAAAGGGTTAAATATACCGGAACTTTGCTGAGCGGTTTTCAGAAGAGATTATCCGATATAAGCAAGGAGAACCAGAAAATGGCACAGGGTCTGAGAAAAGATCTGGATAAAGGTGAATCTTCAAGAATAGCTGAATACAATGCTATAATGAAAGGCATTCAATCTGCAATTAATGGTATAGAAAAGGACGTAAACAAAATCAGGAAATCCACGTCGGGAATGCTTACAGATCTTTCACAAAACAGATCTCAGGCATCTGCTGAATGGATCAATATGCAGGCAGCAATGGGCCAGATAAGAAAGACCGGTTCAAAAAAGATTGAAAAATCTGAAGTTGTCGCTGAGAAAAAAGCAATTAAAAAAGAAGCAAAGGTTAAAAAGGTTGAGAAAATTGATGAATCGCTGTCTCCAATGACTTTGGAGGAAAAAGTATTGGGGTACATCAATAATCATCCTGCAGGCGTGAAAATCGCTGAGATGGAAGAACCATTAGGTGAGATAAGAATGAAGCTTGGCTACGCTGCAAAAAACCTGCTTAATGAAGGCAAAGTGCAGAAAGTGGAAAACGTCTATTTCCCGGTTAAGGCGGCATAACATATCCGGATTCTAATTGTGATTTGTTGATACGTAAATCCGTCTGTGAAAATGAACAACATTGGAAATAGTTTCAGACGGAGTCTGATAAAGAGGCAGGAAGCGTTAGATAGATTTAAGACCAGGAAGAATGACTTTTTGATCACGAAAGATCAAATCATAATTGATTTAGAGGAGGCACGGGAGATCTGGAAAAATACTTTGAAACAACTGCCAGGTCAGGAATTTTAATATTAATTCATCAACATAATATATAATGAGCAATAACAACGAGATGAACACGGTCCTTGAACTGAAACCAATGTCAAATTTTGTAGAAACAAGTTATATAAGAGACATTACAAACCGTGGACTGACCTATATAAAAGCCGGATTCCCTGTTCATTTCAGGGGACCATCGGGAACAGGCAAAACGACCGTAGCAATGCATCTGGCAAATAAAATCGGAAGACCGGTAGTAATTATCCATGGAGATGCAGAATATAAGACATCCGATCTTATTGGCAGCGAGCAGGGATATAAATATAAAAAGCTCGACGACAAGTTTATCCATTCTGTTCATAAATATGAGGAAGACATGACAAAACAGTGGGTGAATAATCGCCTGACAATTGCCGTGAAAAATGGATTTACACTTATATACGACGAATTTACACGCTCACGCGCAGAAGCTAATAATATATTGCTTCCCATACTTCAGGAGAGGATGCTAAGTACGTCGGCCGCAAAGGAAGAGGACTATTATTTGAAGGTTCATCCTGATTTTCACGCCATCTTTACTTCGAATCCCGAAGAATATGCAGGTGTAAACAGGACCCAGGATGCGCTACGCGACAGGATGGTAACTATGGACCTCGATCATTTTGATTATGAAACCGAACTTGAAATCACCAGGGCAAAATCCAATCTGCCTGCTAAAGAGATTGAAACTATCGTAAAGATTGTCAGAGGTTTACGCGAGTCGGGAAAAACAGAATTCGATCCGACCATACGAGGTTCAATAATGATCGCAAAGACCATGGCAACATTGGAGACAACACCTTCAAAATCAAAGAAGATGTTCCGCATAATCTGTCAGGATATCCTTACTTCCGAGACCAGCAGGATTGGTTCAAAAACGAATCAGGATAAAGTAAGGTCGATAGTTGATGAACTTATTGATCAATTCAATAAATAATGTGGGATTTATCAACCCGGTATAAGCTTTAATAAATCACAAGCCTAAAAATAAAATCATGCCAATCTCATCAGCAATAAAAGGACTTCAAAGCATCAAGAGCATGCAGAATGTCGTTAAATCAGGCGTCCCAAATAAAGAGGAATCAGATTTCATAAAATTATATCTCTATGAAAAGGAGAGATCGCGTCTGAAAAGTGAAGAAGTCAGGATGTTGCTAAGACTTGAAATTATTCAGAACAGATTGAAGGAGATTCAGGATTACAGTGATGAAAAAGCAGGACAGATGAATGTTCCTGAAGTAAAGGGGAAAAGAAAAAAAGGGAAAGAGAATAATGATACATGGAAAACCATGTCAATTGATTATTAATATTTAAATGCCATGTCAGAACCAACACATTCAATTAATGCAACCGGTCTTGCCGATATTCTTGAAAGAGTACTGGATAAAGGGATAGTAATTGCAGGTGATATTAAAATCCAGATTGCAGATATTGATCTTCTGACAATCAAAATAAGGTTGCTTGTTGCTTCAGTTGACAAAGCAATGGAGATGGGAATCAACTGGTGGCAGGAAGATACCTATCTTTCTACAAAAGCAAGGGAAAAAGAACTGATGCAACAACAGGAAAATCTAACTGCACGCCTTGAAAAACTTGAGTCTGCTAATAAAATATCGTAATTAATAAAACTTTGATTAGAACAAATAAAAATGAAAACAGATAAGAATAAAGAAGATAAGGAAGGAACTGATTTTGATCTGTTCGGATTTGGCGGACTGATGAAAGGTATTGAAAAGCTGGTTGACCTTGCAGGAAAACTTGAAGATAACGGTGGAATTAGCAAAGAAGGAGAGATCAATCTCGATCACCTTAAAAAAGGAATGAAGGGTGTATATGGCTTTACAATCAATTCAGCCGTAGGCGGTAAACCAAAGGTGGAAACTTTCGGAAATATCAGGAAGACCCCTGAGGGCCCAAAAGTGAATGAGGAGCGTGAACCGATAACCGATATTTTCGATGAGAAAACCGAAATAATTGTGATCGCCGAGATGCCGGGCACAGATGAGGAAGATTTGAAAATCGATCTGAAGGGCGACATACTTGAAATTTCAGCACATGGAAAAAACAGGATATACAGGAAAGAGGTCCTACTTCCTGCAAAAGCGATGAAGAAAAATATGCAGCACAAGTTTACCAACGGAATTCTTGAGATCAGGATAAAAAAATAATATCCGATCAATTATCTAAACAAAATAAAAGATGGCCTTGCTTAAAGAAGAAATAGTATTGCGGGTGAAAGAAGCCCTCGTAAAAGATGTTGGAAGGGCAATTGCCAGGATCGACCCAAAGGATATGAAGTCAATCGGAGCGGAGAGTGGCGATATTATTGTTATAGAAGGCAAACGTCAGACTCCTGTTAAAATAATGCCATGCTATCCTGAAGACAGGGCTAAAGGGGTTATTCAGATTGACGGAATTACCAGGGAAAATGCTCAGGCCGGAATTGATGAAAAGGTAAAAATCATTAAATCATCATGCCGTCAGGCTTCAAAAATTAAATTAAAACCGGATACAAAATCGGGATCCCTTTTCAAATCAACAGATGCCAGATACATAGGTTCGTTAATGAACGGACTTCCTGTAACAAAGGGAGATAAGGTACGGGCTATACTTTTCGGATCAGGTACAGTAAATTATACCGTAACAGGAACCAGTCCTGACGGAGTTGTTCTGATTCATCCTGATACGGTATTTCAGCTTGAACTGCCTAAGCAGGAAGGGGAGAGTAAAAGTAAGGTTTCATATGAAGATATTGGTGGACTGGGTAACCAGGTTCAGCGAATAAGGGAGATGATCGAACTTCCCCTGAAATACCCGGAGATATTTGATAGACTTGGAGTACAACCTCCTAAAGGAGTATTCCTGTATGGACCTCCCGGAACCGGTAAGACACTTATCGTAAGAGCGGTAGCAAATGAAACAAGCGCATATTTTATTAATATCTCCGGACCGGAGATTATGGGTAAGTTTTATGGTGAAAGTGAAGGTCGTATCCGTAAACTTTTTGAGGAAGCACAGGCTCATGCACCGTCAATAATATTTATAGATGAAATTGATGCAATTGCTCCGAAAAGAGAAGATATGGGAGGGGAGAAACAAGTCGAGAAACGAGTCGTGGCTCAGCTGCTTTCACTTATGGATGGTCTGGAATCAAGAGGAAAGGTAATTGTGATAGGCGCAACAAATATCCCTAATTCCATTGATCCTGCATTGAGAAGGCCCGGACGCTTCGATCGCGAAATTTCCATTTCTATTCCTGATAAAAAGGGCAGGCTCGAAATCCTTCATATTCATACACGTGGAATTCCTTTGTCAGATGACGTAAATATGGAAAAACTGGCAGAGATAACACATGGATTTGTTGGTGCAGATCTTGAGGCATTAGCCAGGGAATCTGCAATGACCGCCTTACGCAAAATCCTTCCGCAAATCGATTTTGAGATGTCTGAAATTCCGTACGAGCTCCTGATGTCGCTGGAAGTTACGATGGATAACTTTATGGATGCAATGAAAGAGGTTGAACCATCTGCAATCAGGGAAGTATTTGTTGAAGTTCCCGATGTAAAATGGGATGATGTAGGCGGACTTAATGACATCAAGGAAGCTCTGATGGAGACCGTTGAGTGGCCTCTGAAATATGCTGATCTGTTTAAAAAAGCCGGTACCAAACCTCCAAAGGGAATCATACTTCATGGCAAACCAGGCACAGGTAAAACTTATATGGCCAAAGCTCTGGCGAGTGAAAGCGGCGTTAATTTCATTTCTGTAAAAGGGCCTCAGATCCTAAGCCGTTATATCGGTGAATCTGAAAAAGGAGTAAGGGAACTTTTCAGAATGGCCAAGCAGGCATCTCCATGCATATTATTTCTCGATGAAATAGACAGCCTTACACCAAGAAGAAGCAACGACAGCTCAGGCTCAGGTGTTATCGACAGAGTTATTGGACAGTTCCTTACGGAGATGGATGGGATTGAAGATTTAAAAGGAGTGATAGTACTCGCAGCAACAAACCGTATTGATTTAATCGATCCGGCTTTATTAAGAAGCGGACGGTTTGACCTTATTTTCGAACTGCCTCTGCCCGACTTACTTACCAGGGAAAAGATATTCGGGATACATACACGAAATAAGCCCCTGGGCAAAAAGGTAAGCCTGAATAAACTGGCCATGAAAACAGAGACCCTTACCGGTTCCGATATTGAATTTATTTGCAGGAAGGCAGCCATGCTGGCAATTCGTGAATTGATTGAAAAAAGCGGAAAATTAAACGCTATATCCGGAGAAATTTCAGTTCTCGAATCTCATTTTGAAGAGGCCATACAACTGGTTTTAAAACAAAACTTAATGAAAAAATAATTATCAAACACAACTTACATGGAGACTACTGGAATATATATTTATGGGATCGTGCCAAATTTTTACGGAGCGGAGCATTTTCGTTCACTCGACAAGGCTGATGTTTATGCTATTCCTCTTCAAAACATTTCCGCTATCGTATCCGAAAGAGAAGTGGCATCAGTTAATTTGTCCGACAGGGAATCTCTCGGAGCACAGCTGGTTCATCATCAGACCACCATTGAAAATGTTATGGCTCTGGGCTTTACAATGATTCTGCCTATGCGTATCGGGACTTTAGTAAACACCCGGGAAGAAGTGCTGACAATACTTGCTAAAGGCTATGAATTATTCATCAAGACTTTTAAACAGACAGAGAATACCGTTGAAATTGATCTTGCAGTAACATGGGGCGATTTTGGCAGTACTCTTAAGGAATTTTCATTTCATCCTGAAATATCTGAACTGAGAGAGAACATCCTCAGGAAAGGTGATAGTTTTTCACAAGCAGATCAGGTAAAAATCGGAATGCTTCTGCAGGAAAAACTCAACGAAAAGAACAAAAAGATTGAGATGAAAATCCTCGATGTTTTGTCATCCTTCAGTCTGAACATAAAGCTTCATGATGTCATGAACGATCAGATGATCACAAATTCTGCATTTCTTATTAACCGGAATGTGAAAGACAAATTTGAACAGGTAATAGGGAATCTCGATGAGGAATACAAGGGAAAGCTGAATTTCAAGCTGGTCGGCCCACTGCCCTGTTATAGCTTTTATACCATTGAGGTTAAGGAGCTGAATCCCGATAATATTGCCTTTGCAAAGAAAGAACTTGGTCTGAGCGATGATCCTTCTGAATCAGTGATAAAAAAAGCTTATCTGGATTATGCAAAATTATTTCATCCCGATTCCCATCCTGATAATGGAGATGGTGAAAGATTTAAAAGAATCATTAAAGCATATCATACTCTTCTTGAATATACCATGGCTGTCAAACAATCATCAGAAGTTGAATATTCCTCAATGATAAACGAAAAGCCAATTCAAAAAATGTTCCTTGTAAAAATGATCGAATAATGCAGCGCGACGGAAAATATATTTATTGCATCATTGCAACAGAGTATGATATTAATATGGGGCCAATCGGCGTGGGTGGACGGGGAGACATGGTTTCTGCAATCGGCTTTGACGGATTAAGTATGGTGGTGAGCGAACATCCTCTGACTAAGCTTGAAGTTAATCCTGCGAATATGCTTGCCCACCAGAAAGTGATTGAGAAGGTCATGAAGGAATTCAGAAGTGTCATCCCAACAAGGTTTGGCACTATAGCAGCTACCCCTGATGAGATCCGCAATCTACTGAGCAGGCGTTATCATGAGTTCGAAGAATTGCTCAGGCAATTTGAGAACAAAGTGGAATTCAATGTCCGTGGCACCTGGAAAAATATGGCCACAATATACAAGGAGATAGATGGGGAACATGAAGAAATTAAGAAAATCAGGACCGAAATAGAGAATCTTGGCGATAATTCCTTACGTAATTTAAAAATTGATGAAGCCGGGAAACTTGTTGAGAGCGCACTTGCTGATAAGAAAAAGTCTGAAGCTGATAAAATAATAGATGCTTTGCGCAGATCAGTATTCGATTTTAAATTAAATAAAGCAAACGAGGATGATATGTTTATGAATACTGCATTCCTTATTAACAGCGGAAGAGAAGTTGAATTTGATAATATTATGGCGGAAATTGGCACCAGATACAAGGATAGGAGCGATTTTGCATATAGTGCCCAATTACCAATCTTTAATTTTGTCGACCTAAAAATATTCCCTGAAAAATGGGAATCGTAAACTATAAGCTATAAGCTATGAGCAACGAACCTGAAGTGAAAGAAGGAAAATACATATATGGCATCATCAGACATGCCGGTCCAATAAATTTTGGACCGATAGGAATTGGTAAACGGGCCGATATGGTTTATGGCATTAATTTTAAAGATGTAAGCGCTATAGTGAGCAATTCGCCTGTTATTCAATATGAAGCCAGAAGGGTGAATATGACAACACACGAAAAAGTGCTCGAGGCAGTTATGGAAAAATTTACAGTTTTGCCAGTGAGGTTTTCCACAATCTCCGAACATAATGACGATGCTGGTATACTAAGAATCCTTGAAAAAGAATATAAAACAGTCAATGAATTGCTTAATAGCATGGAAGGCAAAAAAGAACTTGGCCTTAAAGTTCTTGCACAGGAAACTACCATTTATGAGAATATCATTGAGAAATATGACGATATTAGAATTATGCGGGGAAAACTGATGAATATGCCCACGGATAAAACACATTATCAGCGAATGAAAATAGGGGAAATGGTCGCTGAAGCACTTAAAAAAGAAACTGAAAATTATAAGGACATTATTCTTGATGCACTGAGTCCACTTTCGGTCGATGTAAAACTAAATGACAAGTACGGCGAAATGATGATCCTGAATGCTGCATTCCTTATAAAGAACATTTCAGAGCCTCTTTTTGATAAGGCTGTAAATGACCTGGATGAAAAATACGGCCGTTTTATGACTTTTAAATATGTCGGCACTTTGCCCCCTTATAACTTTGTTAATCTGGTGATTAATACGAAAGGAGTTTAAGATGTTCATACTCGATAACTTGCTTATGGCCCCCTTTAAAGGAGTTCTTTTTGTGGCCAAAAAAATAAATGAAG
This sequence comes from uncultured Bacteroidales bacterium, assembly GCA_963715785.1. Classification (GTDB taxonomy): domain Bacteria; phylum Bacteroidota; class Bacteroidia; order Bacteroidales; family VadinHA17; genus LD21. Next base: position 4,591,857 of record OY970276.1, on the reverse strand, counting down.
TGATTGAAAAGGAAACATCGGACGAAGGTACTGTCAAGGAAAGGCTGATGTCCCTTCAGCTGAAACTCGAGATGGGTGAGATAAGTGAAGAAGATTACGACGAAAAGGAGGATGAATTATTGAAGCTGTTGGAAAATATAAGGGAAAAGAAGAAATAAGGAGTGAGCCTCCTTCGCTAAAGCTTCGGAGGCTAAAAGGTGTGAGCCTCCTTCGCCACGGTTTTAAGGAAGATTCAATTCAAAGTCTGCACAGAAACAAAAATATTTAAACTGAAAGCAATGGGCAATATAACCGATGTAAAAAAAACAGTAGTTAAGTTCCTTAAAGACAATATTAAATGTTACGATCTAACTGTTATAAAAATTGAAAAAGTAAAAGAGATATGGAAAGCTGTGGCTGAAGTATATGAAGATGATTCCTTTCTGAAAGCCATGAATATGCCTGCTAAGCAGAAACGTCTTTTCTATTCGGTTAAATTGGATGAAACGCTTGAGATAACATCATTTGAAAGACTTAGTTCGCTGGACGGACTTGATAACAATGACGAATAAAGATCTAAAATAATTATCGAACTGCCATGAAGAATAACCTGATATATGTTTTTTGCATGTCTGACTCTCCCCCTGAACCAGATCGTGCTCATGGCCAGGAATCGCTGATAATCGGAGATTTTTACTTTACCATTAAATATGTTTCTGAAAGTGAGTATTCAGAAGTTAACCTGCAAAAGAATATTTCAGATCTCCGATGGCTCGAATCAAGAGTCGTGGAACATGTTAATGTGATCAGTAAAATAATGGAGAATGGTTCCGTTATACCCTTTAAATTTGGAACAATTTATAATACAGAAGTAAGCCTGAATAAATTTTGCACTGATTATTCCTCATCGATAAAAGAGAACTTTCATTATATTAACGGGAAGGAAGAATGGGCTGTTAAGATTTATTGTGACCGGAAGATCCTGTCAGAACAGATTGATGAAATAAGCAGGGATGCAGCAGATCTTGAAGAACAGATTATGGCAAGCTCACCGGGGAAAGCATATTTATTAAAACGCAAAAAGACTGATCTTGTAGATAATGAGATGAATCGGATCTGCAAGGATCACGGACAATCTTACTTTGACAATTTTAAAAATATAAGCGAATCCACCAGCTTAAATAATCTCCTGCCAAAAGAGATTACAGGGAGACCGGATACAATGATTCTGAATGCAGCCTTTCTTGTGAACAGAAATAAAGCAGATCTGTTTAAGAATCAGGTAGACAGTATCAAAAAAAGAAGCGGAGAAACCGGATTTATGATTGAAACAACCGGACCATGGCCTCCGTTTAGTTTTGTCTCTATTAAGGAAAAAGCTAATGGATGATAATGTAGTCGATAAATCAAAGGAAATTTCGATACTTGAAATCCTCGACAGAGTCCTCAATAAAGGAGTTATAATTACAGGCGATATAGTAATCTCTGTAGCAGATGTTGATTTGGTTTATATTGGGCTTAAGCTGTTATTGAGCTCGGTTGAAACAATGGAACAATTAAAGACCGGGAAAATTCCGGATGTTCAGAGATGGGAAAACTAATCTATTCATTAATTTCAATTGAAGATACCTCTGAGGAATCCCTTACAGCTAGTCTGTCTGCGATAGCCGGAATCTCAGGAGCCGGATTAAGTGCAGTGTGTGTGAATGATATCTCAGCTGTGGTAAGTGATGTTGTCAAAACAGGCTTAATCTCAGATAGATCCGTAGCTCTTGAATATTCAAAAGTCGTAGAAACACTGGAACAGCAGTTTACTCTCCTGCCGGTACGCTATGGTTCTGTTGTTGAAACAATTGATTCAGTTATTAAACTGCTTGAAAATAATTATGAAGCAATACATCAGAACCTTCAAAAAGTAAAAAATAAACAGGAATTCGGACTGAAAGTCTTTTGTGAATCAGATAAACTTAGAACAGAACTCAAAACTAATTCAGATCTCAGTTACAGATCACCCTTGAAAATTCAGACCAATGTTAATAATTCAGTCTATATAGATTGGATGAATGCAAAACTTAAAGAACATCGGTTGGAAGAACAACTTCTAAAATATGTTGATAGGGTCATCTCGGATATTTCAAACAATCTTTCTGAGCTTAACGCAGTTAATAAGTTCAAAAAGATGGCTTCTCCAACTAACATTATTGATGCCGTTTTTTTGCTTGGGAAGGATAGAAAAAATGATCTGATCGATGCTGTAAAGTCACTACAGAACCGGTATTCATCTCTTCAGATAATCCTGACCGGTCCATGGCCGCCTTATAATTTTGTGGACTTTGAAATGAAGTGATCACTTATGGACGAAAATAAAATTCTATTTAATACCGGAGAGACCAGTGATCTCCTTGAGCAGATTTCGCAGCTTGAAAAATCAAAACTAAATCTGACTCCTGAAAATGTTGATTCAGGACTTGCAAAACTGGTGTTGACCCTGGTCGAACTTCTCAGGAAGTTGGTTGAAAAACAAGCCATGAGAAGAGTGGATGGTGGTTCACTAACTGATGGAGAAATTGAGAGACTTGGCGAAACGCTTATGAAACTGGAGATGAAAATGGAAGAACTTAAAAAACACTTTAACCTCACAGACAGAGATTTAAATATAAATCTGGGACCTCTTGGCGATTTAATATAGAATTAACCTTAATCGATCAGAGAATGAATTCAATGTAGGTCAAACACCTACATGTTTATCAGATATTTACCTACAAATGAATATCTGTATATTCAATATATTGCAACTACCCGAATCAATGCTCTGATCTTCGTTTGTCGGGTGCAATATTGTTTTTTATAATGCGTTAAAGAATGTTAAGAAAATGTCGCGTTAAGTTATGATTGAATTTGTAAAGCATAAAATAAACAGCTCATTTAATGGCCCTTATTAAAAAGTTGCGCGATATTAATATAAATATATTGTGGAGGCCTGTACTTTTCTTTTTGTTGTTTTTAACTGTGATTATCCTCTTTGGGAGATTTTATTACAGATCGCAAAAAATAAAAATTGTTCAGGAACAACAGAGGGATCTTTCTGCCATAGCTACGCTTAAAATAAGCCAGATAGAAGAATGGCGGAAAGAGAGACTTGGGAATGCTGCAACAATCAGAGACAATGAACCATTAATCAGGTCAATCAGAGACTTATTCAGTCATTCAGCTTCTTCAAATCTCCACGCTGATATTCAAAAATGGATGAATTCTGTTTGTAATGAATACCATTATAGCGGAATTGCTCTGGTTGATACGAATAAACAGGTAAGGATGAAATCTTCATTGCCAGGTTCTGTTTGCTCAAATTTCTTGCCTGACCAAATCACGGATGTAATCAGAAATAAGAGGATTATTCTTACAGATCTGCTTAAAAGCGAAAGTTCAGGTTGTGTGTTTATGGAATTGCTATTGCCTCTTATTGAGCCGGCTGATAATAATGCAGCTGTTTTTGGAGTCATCATCCTTCAGATAGATCCGCGTGAGGAACTGTTCCCTATTGTCGAGTCATGGCCCGCTCAGAGCAGAAGTTCTGAAACACTTCTGCTAAGAAAGGATGGCGACAGTCTGCTATATCTGAACAGGTTGAGGTTCGGTAGCCATAACCTGTTGAATTTCAAATTACCTTTAAGTGAGCCCTCTCTTCTGGCCACCAAAGCCGTGAACGGGTTTGAAGGGGTTACTCAGGGAGTGGATTACAGAAATATCCCGGTGGTTGGCTATATTGCCAGGGTTCCGGGGTTTCCGTGGTATATGGTGGCAAAAACTGATAAGGCAGAGCTCGATGCACCACTGAAGGTTTATTTTCACATTTCCGTTCTGATCTCCATACTGCTTCTGATTATCAATATGTCCCTTTTCGGCTTATGGATCAGAAACCTGAAGCTCAGGATGTACAGGATTGAGCTTAAAAACCAAACCGACAGCAGGTTGATGAAGGAGGCTATCCGTAAAAACGAAGAACGCTTCACGACAACGCTCGATCATATGTTGGAGGGATGTCAGATCATTGGTCATGACTGGAGGTACATATATCTGAATGACGCGGCAGACGTGCATAACCGCTGCCCAAAAGAACAGCTCATAGGCAAAACTTATATGGAGTCATGGCCAGGTATTGAGGAAACCGAGATTTTCCATGTAATTGATGATTGTATGGTTCAGCGGACATATCAGCACCTGGAAAATAAGTTTATTTATCCCGACGGCTCAGCCGGCTGGTTTGATCTGATAATCCAACCGGTGCCTGAAGGTGTATTTATACTCTCAATTGACATCACAGTAAGAAAGCTGGCAGAAGAAGCCCTTCAGGTGAACGAAGAACGATACCATAATTTCTTCAATTCATTGATTGAAGGGTTTTGTGTGGTTGAAATGGTATTTGATGATATGCAAAAACCTGTTGATTATCGTTTTATAGAAGTTAATGAATCGTTTGAAAGCCAGACAGGATTGAAAAATGCTCAGGGGAAGCTTATTAGCGAACTTGCTCCTTCCAATGAGGAATATTGGTTTGAAATTTACGGAAATGTAGCATTGACAGGTGATTCGATACATTTTGAGAATGAGGCAAAAGCGTTAAACAGGTGGTTTGAAGTAAGGGCTTCCAGGATTGAAGATCACCAGAATAAACATGTAGCTATTTACTTCAATGATATTACAGAACGTAAATCGGGAGAGCAAGCTCTGCGAAACAGCGAAGAGAGATTCCGGAGCTTATACGAAAATATTACAATAGGTATATACCGCACCACCCAGAATGGAGAGATTCTGATGGCTAATCCTGCTATGGTAAGGATGCTGGGATTTGATTCTTTTGAACAACTGGCTCAGCGTAATCTGGAGCTGGAAGGCTATCAACCTGGCTATTCCAGGTCAAAATTTATAGAGACTATGGAATCCGAGGGCAGAATAACCGGATTGGAATCTGTGTGGAAGAAGAAAAACGGAGATCCGGTTTTCGTCAGGGAAAATGCCAGCGCCATTCGTGATGCAAAAGGAGACATCCTGTATTTTGATGGAACAGTTGAGGATATTTCTGAGCGCAAGAAGATGGAGGAAGCTTTGCGGGAGAGTGAGGACAAATTCAAGTATATTTTTGATCATTCAATGTTGGGGAAATCCATTACACTTGTTTCAGGAGGATTGCAGGTTAATGAAGCCTTTTGCAGAATAATGGGCTACAGCAGCGAAGAAATTTCAAAATTGAAATGGCAGGATTTTACTCATCCCGATGACTTTGAAATCACCGAAAGCGTAATCAGGGCACATATGAATGGAGAAACAGATTCCTCCAGGTTTATTAAAAGATATATAAGAAAAGACGGAGCAATTATATGGACAGATGTGTCAACTTCGCTTCGTTATGATAATGAGGGAAAACCCCTTTATTTCATGACAACGGTTAATGATATTACTGAACTGAAACTTGCTGAAGAGGTTTTAAGAAATGAAGAAAAACGGCTTCGCGACCTGCTTGAAGCTCTGCCTCAGCTTTTCTGGACATGCAAGCCTGAAGGGCCATGTGATTATTTAAGCCGGCAATGGGTGGATTATACAGGCATAGAAGAATCGGGACAGCTGGGATATGGCTGGCTGGATCAGCTACATCCCGATGACAGGGAGCGGGCTATTTCAGTCTGGAATGAAAAAGTTAAATCAGGTGACAGTTTCGATCTCGAATTCAGGATCAGGAGAAGTGATGGCAATTATCATTGGTTTCAAACGAGGGCTGTGCCGATAAGAAATACCGATCACAGAATAATAAGATGGCTGGGTTCCAATACCGATATCGACAGTATCCGCAAAGCAGAGCTTCAGATCAAAAACTATAATAGGGATCTGGAGCAGCGGGTTATTCAAAGGACTAAGCAGCTTGAAGCAGCGAATAATGAACTTGAGGCTTTCAGCTATTCTGTATCACACGACCTGAGGGCTCCATTGAGATCAGTTCACGGGTATACCAAAATACTGATAGAGGAATATAATAATATACTGGATGATGAAGGGAAAAGAATTTGCGGAATCATCACAAAAAGTGCAACACAGATGGGAGAACTTATTGATGATCTCCTTAACTTTTCAAGAATTGGAAGGAGTAATCTGAATCCCTTATTACTCGATATGCGCAATATAGTATTATCGGTCACAGATGATTTAGCCGGCCAGTCAGATAAGAAAAAGATTAAGCTGACAATCAAAAAGCTCGATAACGCATATGGTGATTCAAATTTAATCAGACAAGTATGGATTAATCTGATATCCAACGCAATAAAGTATTCGTCAAAAAAGGGACAATCTACGATTATGATTAAATCCTCCAAAGAGAAGGATAAAATTATTTACATGATCAGGGATAATGGCGTCGGATTCGACATGAAGTATATTCACAAATTATTTGGGGTTTTTCAAAGACTGCATAGCAATAGTGAGTTTGAAGGTAACGGCGTCGGTCTTGCAATAGTGCAAAGGATAATCCTGAAACATGGAGGTAATGTGTGGGCCGAAGCTGAAGAGGGCAAAGGTGCCATATTTTATTTCAGCCTTCCGGCTGAAAATGCAGGAAATAATTAGTTCAAAAATCAGAAAAGATTGAGTTAAGATAATACAATATCAGATGCATGAATATATAAGCTAAGTTGATCGGTTAGTAAATAACAATACTAATAACTTCATAAAATGGAAGATTTAAATGCTATTGAAATTTTGATCGTGGAAGACAATCCGGGAGATGCAGAGCTTACATTACGTGCATTGAAAAAGAATAATCTGGCAAATAATGTTTTGATTGCCCGGGATGGAGCCGACGCGCTCGATTTCTTCTTTTGCCGGGGAAAGTTTGCAAACAGGTCTTTCACAAGTCCTCCCAAAATAGTGCTTCTCGATCTGAAGCTGCCAAAGGTAAGCGGCCTCGAGGTGCTTAAACTTGTTAAAGGAGATGACAGGACATCAAATATCCCGATTGTAGTTGTGACTTCCTCGAGAGAAGAACCTGATATCCATGAGGCATATAAACTTGGAGTTAACAGCTATGTGGTTAAGCCTGTTGATTTTGACCAGTTTTTGAATGCAATGAGCAGCCTTGGATTGTACTGGCTCCTCGTAAATGAACCGGTACAATAACTTTCGGGAAAGAACGTTTGAAAAAATTATGGCATTTACTAATCAGGACATAACTAATATCGTTTATGGACAAGACATTGAGAATTTTATTCGTTGAAGATATTATATCTGATGCTGAATTAATATGGCATGAAATTGAAAAGAATAGTGTACCGTTTACAAAACAACTCATTGATAATAAGGAAGATTATGTCAATGCACTCGAATCCGCATGTCCTGATATTATTATTTCCGATTATTCTATGCCCCGTTTTGACGGAATGACTGCTCTCATGTTAAGGAATGAGCTATGTCCGCTTACGCCCTTTATACTTGTAACCGGATCAATAAATGAGGAAGTGGCAGTAGAATGCATGAAATCAGGAGCCGATGATTATATCCTCAAGGAAAACCTGGCACGCCTTGGACCGGCTATAAATAATTCAATTAAGAAATTAAAACTTATAAGGGAGAAAAAGGCTGCAGAGGAGGAATTATTTAAAAGTGAACAAAGGCTTCAGAAAGCGCAATCAATAGCACATGTAGGTAACTGGGAACTTGATCTTTCTTCCAGCGAATTATGGGGTTCAGATGAAGCACTGAGGATTTATGGCTTCGCCCCTGAAAACCATTATATCCCTTACGAAATAATAAAAAAATTTCCGCTGCCTGAATACAGGCCTATGATTGATGAAGCCTTGGACCGCCTATTGAAATATAATGAGCCATATGATTTGGAGTTCAAGATAAAGCGGCTTACTGACGGGTCAATAAGATCAGTATTTTCAAAAGCAGAACTTGCCATGGAGCCTGAAAGTGAACAGGTCAAAGTGATTGGCGTTCTTCATGATATTTCAGAAAGTAAAAAGTCAGATGAGGCTCTGAAACAGAGCGAATTAAGATTTAAACAAATATCCGAACACTCCGGTGAATGGATCTGGGAAGTTGATAAAAACGGTTTATATACCTATTCCAGTCCGACAGTAAAACAAATAATAGGATATGAACCTGAAGAAATTGTTAATAAAAAATATTTTTATGATTTTTTTAAGCCTGAGGTAAGGGAAGAATTAAAAAAGATTGCCCTACTTGACTATGTCAGAAAAAAAAGCTTTGAAAACTTTATTAACACAAATCTACATAAGGATGGCAGAGAGGTGATTCTTTCAACAAGTGGCTTTCCTATGCTCGACAATGACGGAAATCTATTGGGATTTCGTGGTGTTGACATGGATATCACCGAACGCGAAAGGTCGCATGAAGCATTGCGTGAATCAAAGAAGATGATTGAGGGAATTATTAATGCGATACCAGTAAGAGTATTTTGGAAGAACAAAAACCTGGTTTATCTGGGTTGTAATAAGGTATTTGCACAAGATTCAGGATTTAAAGATCCAACTGAGATAGTCGGAAAGGATGATTACCAAATGGGGTGGAGTGATCAGGCTGATCAATATCGTAGTGATGACCAAAAGGTTATTGAAACTGGCCTCTCCAAATTGCTGATTGAAGAGTCACAAAGTACCCCTGATGGTACCAGTAAAACTCTTCTGACAAGCAAATTACCTCTACTCAATGCGAAAGGAGAAATTAGTGGAGTATTGGGTATCTATTTGGATAAAACTGAAAGAAAACAGGCCGAAGAAGAACTTAAACAAAGTTATGCTTTCAATGAATCATTGCTTAAAACTATCCCGTTTGGTATGGATATTGTCGACGAATCAGGGAAAATACTATTTCAGAGCGACAATTTTCTTAAGCTTTTTGGAGAGGCAACAATCGGTCAAAAATGCTGGGAATTGTATAGGGACGATAAAAAGCAATGTGCAGATTGTCCTTTAATCGGTGGTATAACAATTGGAAAAACAGAAGCTTATGAATCTCATGGAGTTCTCGGCAACAGAATATTTGAGATTATCCATACAGGTATGATGTATGAAGGCAAAAAAGCAATGCTTGAGATCTTCCAGGATATTACTGAAAGAAAAGAGAGTGAGCAGGAACTGATAAGAGCAAAGGAAAAAGCCGAAGAAGGTGACAGGCTTAAAACTGCTTTTTTACACAATATTTCTCATGAAATCAGGACCCCCATGAATGCCATTGTTGGGTTTTCAGCTCTTCTTGGGGAACCTGATATTGATTCTCAGTCAAGAAAATCGTATATCGACGTAATAATGCAGAGCAGTAACCATCTGCTCTCAATAATTACAGATATAGTTGATATCTCGAACATCGAAGCTAACCTTATAAAAATTGTGAAAAGTGAACTGAATGTGAATTACACGCTCAAATCGCTTTGCAGCCTGTTCATGCCAAAAGCAAACGAGAAAAACATTCAGCTGTCATGGGAAACCATCATACCCGACTCCAATGCACTGATCTTAACCGACAGGACGAAATTCACACAGATACTTTCAAATCTTGTCAGCAATGCTCTGAAATTCACCGATAAAGGATCTGTTAAGCTTGCCTATTGTCTGAAAGATAATTTTCTTGAATTCTCAGTTGCTGATACTGGAATCGGAATCGCACCTCAGTTCCATGAAAAAATATTTGACCGTTTCTACCAGGTTCAGAACGGATCATCAAGATTATATGAGGGAACAGGACTTGGTCTGTCTATTTCAAAGGCTTACGTTGAAATGATGGGAGGGAAGATGTGGCTTTCATCTCAACCCGAAAGAGGTACAACGTTCAGCTTTACAATACCTTATGAAAGAGCTGTTGAGCCAGTAGTGGCTCCGGTGGCAAAGAAAGCTCCCTACGGCTACGTATTCTCAGAGAAAAAGGTGATTCTGATTGCGGAAGATGTTGAAAGCAACTTCAAGCTGATAAAATATTTTCTTGCAGGCTCAAATGCTGAGGTAATCCAGGCCAGCAACGGGAAGGAAGCAGTGGAAAAATTTAATTCCGCAGCCGTTGTAGATCTGATATTAATGGACATAAAAATGCCGGTTATGGATGGTTATACTGCAGTACGCCTGATTCGCGAAAAAAACAGCACTGTTCCCATTATTGCACAAACAGCATACGCCGATGACAGAGAAAAAGCTATTGAATGCGGGTGTTCAGGATTTATCTCAAAGCCTTTTGATAAAAAAGCACTATTTAAAGTGTTAAGTGAGTTTATTTGAAACTCATTTCTTGCCTTCTAAGATTCCTATTTTAAGACTTGAATACATGATTTAAGCTTTTGAACGATTTCATCGTTTGCTTGAATCCTCTGCTTTTTTTCCTATTTTTACAGCCAGGAAAACTCTTTGGATATGAAAAAATTAATTACTGTTATTATGGTATTGATAAGTCTTGGAGGATTTGCACAAAGCAGGGATGACAAAGATCCTTCAACCTGGAATTCAAAAAATCTGGAAAAATGGTTCAATGAAAAAGAGTGGAGCTACGGATGGAAAATTGCACCTGATCCTTCGGTTAACAAAAGGGAATTTGCAGTTTCATTCTTTAAAAACAAGGATAGATGGGAGAAAGCTTTTAATTTTTTAAAAAATAATGACCTCTCAAAACTGGAACTGAAACGATATGACATTGATGGAGATAATCTCTATGCAACCGTGAGTGAATATATGAGCAAGAATGCAGATTCCACTAATTTTGAAGCCCACCGAAAATACATTGATATTCAGTATGTTGTTAGCGGGAAAGAGATAATTAACATTGTGCCGCTGGCTTCGGAAAGTACCATTATAACCCCATATGATGCTGCCAGGGATATAGAATTTATGAAGTATTCCAATGTGGTTAATTTCAAAGCCACTCCGTCAGAATTCTTTATTTTCTTTCCCGATGATGCTCACAGACCGGGGTTGAGGGACGAGCAGAGCGCTCCTGTCCGCAAAATTGTGATTAAATTGAAGGTTGATTAAAGTACGGAGCGTTTCAGCAGGGCCAGGTTCTCCTTAATGGAAAACAGCAGGATGCTTTATTGAACAATCAAAGCGCTTCAAGGTTAATTTAGTATTGATACTATTCGATGACGACATTATATGATCTCAGTGAGGGAGACGAGGGGATAATTCTGAAGATTAAGGGAAGAGGTCAGTTCCGCCAGCGGCTTTCAGAAATGGGTTTTGTTGTAGGGAAAAAGGTAGAGGTAATTAAAAAAGCACCTCTAAGGGATCCTATTGAGTACAGTATAATGGGGTACCACATCTCCCTGAGGAACAGCGAAGCTCAGCTTATTGAAGTTGACCGTGATAATAAAACCGGAGAAGCTCCATACACCAATGGTGTTCTTTTCAGTGAAGATGAAAATGGCTCCTGGTTAGCGAAAACCCGGGAAATTCAGGTGGCACTGGTTGGAAATCCCAATTCCGGAAAGACAACATTATTTAACTTTGCATCCGGATCAAAGGAAAAGGTAGGGAATTATGCGGGTGTCACTGTCGACTCTAAAATAGCAACTTACAAACAATCAGGCTACTCATTTTCTATTGTTGATCTGCCAGGTACCTACTCGATAAAAAGCTATTCCCCTGAAGAAATCTATCTGAGAAATTATATTTTTGATAACAAGCCTGATATTGTTGTAAATATTGTAGATGCTTCAAATCTCGAGAGAAATCTGTATCTCACATCACAACTGATAGATATGGGCGTGCAGATCGTCATTGCACTCAATATGTACGATGAGCTCGAGAAGAAAGGAAATATTCTCGATCATGTTTCACTGGGAAAACTTCTGGGAGTCCCGGTGATACCCACTGTCAGTTCAAGGGGGAAAGGGATCAGAGAGCTTTTTGATAAGATAATAGAAGTATATGAAGTGCGTGAGCCTGTCGTGCGGCATATACATATCAACTATGGCACTGAAATCGAAAACTCCGTCTGCGCTATACAGTCACGGATAAAAATTGAAGGTAACAGAGCCTTTACAAACATTGTATCGGCAAGATATCTCGCGATTGAATTACTCGAGAATGATAAGGAATATTCAAATAGCATTACCAGGTGCGTAAATTCAGCAGAGATCATCGACATAGGCAGGAAGGAATATAAAAGACTGGAAAAGCTGTTTTCTGATCCGGTGGAAACAGTCATTACCGACCTTCGTTACGGATTTATTTCGGGTGCTCTGAAAGAAACTTTGAAAATCAGCAAGGTTGAAAAACTGGGAAAGACTAAGCTGATTGATAATTATCTCACAAATAAGTATCTCGGGATACCTCTCTTCATCTTGTTCATGTGGCTGACCTTTTTTACCACTTTCAAGCTCGGAGGATATCCGAAACACTGGATGGAAATGGGTTTCGGGCAGCTCGCAGATCTCATTTCTCATATTCTAAATCCGGGAATTGTCAGAGATTTTTTAACTGAAGCTCTGATAGGAGGAGTGGGTGGGGTGATTGTTTTTCTGCCAAATATTATAATTCTTTTCCTCTTTATTTCTTTTATGGAAGATACCGGATATATGGCCAGGGCTGTATTTATAATGGACAGGCTAATGCATAAGATCGGATTGCACGGCAAGTCATTCATACCTCTCTTTATGGGATTCGGCTGCAATGTACCGGCAATAATGGCCACAAGGATCATTGAAAGCCGCAGAGACAGGCTTATAACCATGCTCATCACACCTTTCATGTCATGCAGTGCCAGGCTTCCGGTATATATTCTGTTCATAAGTGCATTCTTCCCTAAGAATCAGGGCTCTGTCCTGTTTTTATTGTATATGCTGGGCGCATTATTCGCAATATTGTCTGCATTATTCCTCAAGCGGGTCTTTTTCAGGTCAGAAGAAATCCCGTTTGTTATGGAACTGCCGCCGTACAGGGTGCCGACTTTCAGGAGCATAGTGAAGCATGTGACATTCAGAACGAACCTCTACTTTAAAAAAATAGGAGGAGTAATACTGGTTGCCTCAATTATAGTCTGGTTCCTGAGTAATTTTCCAAGGTCTGTGAATCTGTCAAAAGATTACCAGGCTGAGATCTCAGGTATACAGCGATCAGCTCTTTCCGCAGAAAAAAAATCCGAGTCGATAAACAAGCTCTCAATCGAGCAGAAAGCTGAGACGCATACCAAATCATTTATGGGAATTATCGGACGTTCCATTGAGCCGGTAATGAAACCCCTGGGATTTGACTGGCATCTGAGCGTCAGCATACTTTCAGGTCTGGCAGCAAAGGAAGTTGTTGTAAGCACATTAGGAGTGATATTCCAGGCTGACAATCAATCAGGATCACAATCACTGGTAGAGAAGATCAGGACCCAGACGGATAAGGCTGGTAAAACTGTTTTCACTCCTCTTATAGCATTCTCCTTCATGCTTTTTATTCTGACTTATTTTCCGTGTGTAGGAGTGGTAGCTGCAATAAGAAGAGAATCAGGCAGCTGGAAATGGGCAGCATTCACAGTCCTGTATACCACAGGAATAGCCTGGCTTTTATCATTTACAGTATTTCAGGTCGGGAAGCTTCTGATGGGTTGACCTTAACAGGAATAATTTAAAAACGAAGAACGCAAGATGAATTTTTTATTAAATCAACCTTGCGTTCTTTCCTGTTTAATAACAAAACGATGTTTACCTCGAATTAAAGAATATGTTAAGCGCAATATAATCAACTACATTCTCCGCAAAGTACATGTCATGAAGCGATGTAACCAGAGTCTTAAGCTGTGTGAGAGGAGGGCCTATAAGTGTGCTTAAATCTGCAGTTGTTCCGTCATCGAAAATAAGCAGAATGTCCCTCTGTCCGCAGATAGTTCCTGTAGAATCAGCACTGTCGGTGATCTTTGCACCTGCTTTTTTCTGAAGGATCCCATTCTGAAATACCTGTATGGAATCTATTCCGAATCCTCTCTTTATTTCAACATTTCCGATAGTCAGATCATATTGTTTCTCTCTCCTGTGAAATCCCATGCCTGTGAAAAGTGTCGATTCCATTAGAAGTGGATTATTATCCTTTAGAAGGGCAAAGGATATTTTACTGGTATCTCCGGTTTGCCATGAAGTTAAAATGCTGTATCCGCCGGTGAAAGTAAACTGTGAGGAATTTGACTGGTCATTAAGGGAATTTGAAACTGAAGAAATATTCAGGCTTCCAAGAGCAACTGAATCAAGTGAAAGATCTGCAACTAGTTTGTAATCAAGACTATTCCACCAATTGTAATAGAAATGGTAATCAGAAGCTGAAATTGTAAAGTCATTTTTCAGTACCGAATCTGACTTTAAAAAGTCGTGAAGATATCTTGGGTGAAATATAAGTTTTTGAGGAAGATTCACTATCATCTTATCACTTGTGCCCGTTTTCTTGAATAACCGGAAGGGGAATTCGAAATTATGATGCATAGGCATTGTGTCAAGCTGAAAATCATAAATTCCCGCTATCAGTGCAAGAGTGATGCTGTCTTTGAAAGAAGTAGGAGCTACGGTCTTAGCCGTCAGATCATTAGATGAGAGTATCTGATAACTCTTAGTCTGCGAGATACTACTGATAGCGTTGTTGATATCAGTAATATTCTTCTCAATTGTCTGCTTCAGTCCCTGGGGCTGCATCTGATTTTGTGTGTCATTTTTGTTGCAACTCGAGACAATTAAACCAAAAACAACCGCACTAAACAAAACATTCCTTTTCATAGTTTTTAGTATTAATGTTACTGGTTTTAATTTAAAATGAAAATTCCTCAAAAAATGTACCAAACCGCATTATATAACGTCCATAGCAGAAACATGTTCAATCTTTTCCTTTTTAAATACAAATTCTTAATTAGAACGTGAATTTAGTAAGGATGTTATGATTCCTGCGGACTTTAAAATTGATTTTAATGTAAGAAAGTAACATCTCCGACTTTGGTAAAGTAGGTTCCATCGGCATATCTTCCAACTACTTTATATACATACACCCCTTCGAGGGCAAGATGTGCATTCCCGAAATAGCCGTCCCACCCTTTATGCAGTTCTACACTTTCGTAGATCAGAACTCCCCAGCGGTTATAAATCTGTAATTTATATTCAATTACATTGGTGAAGAATGGCCTGAAAGTATTATCGTCGAGTTCACCTTCAGCCCAGTACCCGCCGGTGGGACCCGATCCATTCCATCTGAAAACATTAGGAAATCTGATATTGCCCGTTTTGTATGCAACCACAACGGGAGTAAGGTAGGTTGATGAATCGATGCACCCGTCCTTTGAGGTTACCTGCAAAGTGACTCTATATTCCCCCTCAGCCGAGTATTTGTGCCATGGGCTTTCTTCAGAGGATTGATTACCATCCCCGAAATTCCAGAGCCATGAAACTCCGTAAGAAGAATAGTTGGTAAAGACAACAATCTGAGAATTATTTATAACATCGGTGGGATAAACGCTGAATTGGGCAGTTGGATTCTGGTATACTTTTATTAATCCATTCCTTGACGACTGACCTGCAATATTATATGCAGTGAGACTGACAATATAATTTCCGGGAATATTGTAAGTATGGGTCGGGCTTTTTTCTGAGGAAAATGTCTGATCGCCAAAATCCCACAAATATGATAACGCATTTTCGCTGGTATTCCTGAATGTCACCACAAGTGGAGTACATCCCGTGGTGTCGGGTGCAAAATATGCTGTGGGTGACGGAGGCATTACGACGTTAATATGAATGGTATCTGAATTCCAGCATCCGAATTTATCCGTTTTGGTCGTATATGTTATAATATGAATGCCCAATCCCGCCGAATCAGGAAAGAACCTGTCCCCGTTTATTCCGTTTCCGGTCCATATTCCATCCGGAGGCGATGCAGTAAGTATGAAAGGCGTATCGGTTATATAGTGTGTCCCGACGGGATTAATAATTACTACAGGAATCGGTACAACCGTGATAGTTATCTGGTCTGAAGCTGTATAACCATTGATGTCGGTAATTTCATAACTGACTATATGGTCTCCTGCTCCTGCCACATCGGGATAAAATTTATCATTTACTACACCATCACCTGACCATGTTCCACCCGGATCCTTAGCAACCAGGGTGACAGGACTATTTAGTACACATAAAGTATCCACAGGTGTTATTGTCGCGTCAGGCGGTGTCGTTAGAACATTAATATGAATTGTATCAATTCCTGAACAACCATATTTATCGGTTCCTGCCTGATAGGTGATAATATGAATTCCAATGCCGGCCGCAGCAGGATTAAATGAATTAACGGTCACTCCATTTCCTGTGAAGGTACCTCCCGGGGGAGTCGCACTCAGGATCACAGGAGGATCATTGATAAAAAGAGTGGGTACAGGAACAATATTAACCGCCGGTCCTGAAACAACTGTAATTGTAATCTGGTCAGAATCGCTGCATCCGTTGCCATCGGTAATATTGTAACTGATGAGATGGTCTCCGGCACCTGCTGCTGCGGGATCAAACGTATTACCCGATACACCGTCTCCCGACCATTGTCCGCCAGAATCGTGGGCATGCAGCGTAACCGGGTTACTGTCAATGCATAGTGTATCAACCGGTGTAATAGTGGCATCAGGATAAGGAACGATCAGGATTATTGCCGTGGTAACCACCGGGGGATGATCACCATTAACTGGATCAACAGGTGGTCCCGGTATATTTGGATCATCATAGGGATTACAATAATTCCAGTTACGTAAAGTCACCTGAAAATATTGTCCGATAAGTTTGTCATTAGCGACATTCATCGTCTGGGAATATACACCCGAGCCGGTAACCGGTCCTGGTAAGGTAATAACGGGTCCTGAAAAAGGATAAGTTCTGAGAGTACCGTCAACCGTAACGGGGATGCCGGTCATTGTGATGTCAGTTCCGTAGATCCACTGTACCCACCGGGTGAACAGATTTGGCACATCATTTTCCTGGGGAGGAACACAATTAAACTGCGTAAGATCCTGAAACCTGACATTGGCGCCATTTCCAAAGCAAATAGGATAAACAGTAGGATTGATATGCATATGACCGCCATTGTGATCATCATTATCCCACACTGTAACTATCTGTTGCTGAGTTGATGAAGAGCACAAAACGCCATTCACGACAAGGGTGGCACTTGGTCTGTAATTGCATTTATTTCCGGTAGAGACATAGGTGTGCAATTTTGTTGCCTCAAACACTCCGGGGGAAGGATTCAGGGTATTTTCTGTGTCTATTGTACCATCGTCCCAGTCATATCTGATCTGAACACTGGTGCCCGCATTGTTGACTCCCGTGTAACTTACATTCCAGTTTACCGAAAGAGGGGAGCATAACCTGTCAGGCAGGATACTGTTGGCTTTAGACAGAATACTACAATCCTGTCCAAAAAGATTTAATGAGATAAATGTTAGGAATAATGAAGTAATGCAGATTCTCATTTTCTTTGTACCCCGATAAAATTGATTTTCTGTCAATAGCCCCTTTCGCCACCTTAGGAATATTATACGATTTTATCCGGCTAATTGTTGCATAAAGTGTAATATCTTACCTGAAATCTGCACGAATTATATGATCTAAGCCACCGCCGGTCGAAATTTCAACCGTGTCCTGAATATTTTCAGTTTATTTTGGGTAAGTTATATTCATATTATAGTCCCATTTATCAAAGTAGAGATTTCCCCCTTTCCATTCAACTTCTCCCCGCTGGAAATCGTTTGGTTCGCTTCTCAGGTATTGTTTTTCAGGATGAAGAGGCCCTGAAACTCCTTCGTTTACGATGAGTCTGTATGAATCAATTCCCGACAGGTAGAATTCTTTAAGAATAGGATCGTCAGAGTTTTGAAGATCATATGAAACATCGACCGGTACCCAGCCAGTGCCCTCAAAATATACTTCGCTCCAGTCGTGAAGGTTCTGGTAGCCGGGAGGCATCATCCATCCGCTCTGCCATCTTGCAGGTATACCCTTTGATCTTAGCATGGAAATAAATAAGAATGTCTGCATGCCACAATCTCCTCTTCTGTTTTTTATCACATATTCAGGAATATTTGGTATTGTTGAATATTCGAGAGCCCCTGCCCATGGTATATTTTCCTTAAACCAGAAATAAATTTTTCTGACAGTTGAAACAGGATTGTCATCATCACGCGTAATACTGTCAGCAAGTTGTTTGACATTATCAGTGAAACAGATGTGAGGGATTTGCTCAGACGTATATTTCTGATAATTAACCGAGTTTCTGTCGTATGGCAATATTTTTATTCCCGATAAATTAAAATGCTGAGCCGCTGAAACATAAGAAAACGACACAGTGAACACCGTAGGAAAACCTTTTTTTGCGGCTTCTTCCATGTATATTGTGCTGTGTATTGCTGTGTCAGGTGCAATGAAATATTCGGGATCTGAGGTACTTAAAAGCTTAATATCTGTTTGTCTCGGATTGTCTGCTTTAGGCCATGGTAACCAGCATCGTATCTTTTCACCGTCGGGCACAACATCAGGATGAACCGTGATTGTGTATGTTACCTTCATCTTAACAGGGACTACAGGATTGTTTTTAAATTCAGAGGCTTTAAGTGCCTGTTCAGTATGTTTCAGTCTGAAAATCATCTCCGCAGAATCATCGGAATTCTGTAATTTCTTTTCTTTCGATTCATAAAAATTACTTATCAGAATGAGATTTGAAGCTGCCCTGTTAAAATATTTTTTTTCGCCATCTATCATTCTCCATTCAAGCCAGCCCTTTCTTTCCCATTCCATCTTGTCCATTGAGGAAAAAGGCCCGTTAAGATTTTCAATCTGTTTATTTACCTCTGCTTCTGTTACTGAGAAGTCAAGGCTGACTCTCTCAGCGATCTGACTGAGGGAATCTGCAATGTGAATGATATCTGCTTTTTCACCTCTTACGTTTTTAAGAGAATCGGCAATATGCATTACCATACTCACATTCCCGAAATCAAGATTTTCCTGCAGATCCTCGAGAACCTGATTTAAATCACAGGCGGTGCGGCAACCAGATAATATCAGAAGGGAAAGGGGGAAGAATAATCTTATAAATTTCATGCCCGTTGGTTTTTCTTGCGACCAAAGTTAGTGAAACTTTGAATCAATGAGTATATATTCCCGGTCGTTCTCCATGAATAGGAGACTTGGAAAACGTCGAAATACCTTAGCCGCAGAGATCGCGGAGAAATTTTGGCCTACCTGATTCCCTAAAAGCTTTGCTGTCAAATTAAGGGCGCAGCCAATTGAATTTCTAGTTAATTATCTTATATTTTTTCAGGATCTGAGAGGTAGTCATCATGAAATCCATGTATTGTGCGCGATGATAAGGCAATTTATTTTCTGTGTTTTTCTTTGAAAGCTTGCCGCGGAAGCTATCAATAGTATTATAGGCTTTTGAATTCATCCATTTGACAAGATCATTGATCATCATACTGATAACTTCTATCTGATTCAGATAAATTGTACTCACTACCTGAACACAATCAGCTCCGGCAAGTATCATTTTTATAACGTCGGAGCCGTTCATAATTCCAGTGTTTGAACATATTGAGGCTTGTATATTTCCATACAGAAGCCCGGCAAAGCGCATTGGTAACCTGTTGTCCTCGCTATTGCTGAGAGTATATGGGAAATGATGCTCTTCAGTATATATATCAATGTCAGGCTGGAAGAGCCTGTTAAACAGAACAAAACCATCGGCGCCTGCTTTTGACAGATCAGCTATATGTTTCAGCGGGTTTGTATAATAAGAGCTCAGTTTAACGGATACGGGAATCTTTACTGCGGACTTTACATCCCTGAGAATCTTAATTTGCTTTTTTTCAATATTTTCATATCCGCTTCCTGTTTTTTCAGGCACAGAGTAAAAGTTTAGTTCTAGTCCATCGACGCCAATCTCTTCAATCTTTTTTGCATAGTCAATCCATGTTTCGTCATTAACTGCATTTATACTGGCAAATACAGGGATTGATATTGAATCCTTAGCCTTCTTTAATGCAACCAGATGCTCCATTATATCAGGTGTTCCGGATATTGAACAAGGATAAAGATTTATCATTTCAGCGTTGCGTTCGGAATACTCTGTTTTCCTTTCATAGTGTTCAAGGTTTTCAAGCTGGATCTGCTCTTCAAAAAGTGATTTATATACCACGGCCGCCGCACCTGCCTTCTCAATTTTTTTCAGATTATCAATATCAGTAGATATATTGCTCGCTCCGATAATTATAGGATTCTTCAGTTCCAGACCCATATATCGTGTTCTTAAATCTGCCATGTTCTTATAATTTAGGATTTTAAAGTAAAAACCAATTTTTCAGACCAGGAAGGATTTTTGGTATGTATCCTGCTCTCCCCATTGATAAACAATATGGACCAGAAAAGGTTTTCCTCATGAGAGAAGTTGTTTTTTAATATGTGATTATTACTTGGTAATTCATAAATTTACATGCTTTTAATAAAAATAACTTTACTGAAGAAATATGAAAAGACTAGGATTTCTACTTATTCTGCTGGCTACGTTTCTTAAAGCACAATGCCAGGATGAAAAAATGAATTCATTCATCAGTGATCTGATGAGCAAAATGACAATTGAGGAAAAGATCGGACAGCTCAATTTAACCACCTCTGGTGCGTTTGTTACCGGAAGTGCTGTAAACGATAAAGTTCAGCAGAAACTGAAATCGGGCCAGATCGGTGGCATGCTCAATGCCAATTTCGCTTCGATGAAGGCTTCAATGGATGTTGCGGTCAAGGACTCTCCTCATCATATTCCTCTTCTTTTTGGGATGGATGTAATTCATGGGTACCGGACTATTTTTCCTATCCCGTTAGCAATGAGTTGCATGTGGGATTTGAGCCTGAGTGAAAAGAGTGCCAGGATAGCAGCACAGGAAGCCACTGCTAATGGTATAGCGTGGACATACTCTCCGATGGTGGATATAGCCCGTGATCCAAGGTGGGGTAGGATTGCGGAAGGCTCAGGTGAAGATCCATGGCTGGGTTCGCAGATTGCCAAAGCAATGGTAAGAGGATACCAGGGAAGCGATCTTTCTCTCGATAATACAATGATGGCATGTGTAAAACATTTTGCTCTGTATGGAGCTGCAGAAGCCGGACGCGATTATAATACAGTGGATATGGACAAAGTGACAATGTATAACTATTACCTTCCTCCCTATAAAGCCGCAGTGGATGCCGGAGCAGGCAGCGTAATGACTTCATTCAATGTTGTCGATGGCATTCCGGCTTCAGGAAATCACTGGCTTCTTACCGATCTGCTGAGAAATCAGTGGGGTTTCAAGGGCTTTGTAGTAACCGACTATACCGCTGTTAATGAAATGATCAATCACGGAATGGGCGATCTTCAGCAGGTTTCTGCACTTGCCCTTAAAGCTGGTGTTGATATGGATATGGTTGGCGAAGGATTTCTTACCACTCTGAAAAAATCACTCGATGAAGGAAAAGTAACTGAAAAAGAGATTGACAACGCATGCCGTCTTGTACTTGAAGCAAAATACAAACTCGGATTATTTTCTGACGCCTATCGCTATATGAATGAGCAAAGGTCAAAAACCGATGTGATGACTCCTGAAAACCTGGAAACTGCTAAGGAGATAGCTGCCAGATCAATGGTGCTCCTTAAAAATGATAAACAGATTCTTCCTCTCAAAAAATCAGGTACTATAGCAGTTATTGGTCCCCTTGGAAACAGCAGGAGGGATATGATTGGCACCTGGGCATTTAACGGAGAAGAGAATAAAGTATCTTCCGTAGTCGACGGTTTGAAAAATATTGGAGGCAGTAATGTGAATGTTCTGTATTCGCAGGGCTGTGAGCTTACTGATAATCCATTACTGG
Organism: uncultured Bacteroidales bacterium; assembly: GCA_963715785.1. Classification (GTDB taxonomy): domain Bacteria; phylum Bacteroidota; class Bacteroidia; order Bacteroidales; family VadinHA17; genus LD21. Next base: position 4,569,995 of record OY970276.1, on the reverse strand, counting down.
CAAAAAATGATGCGCCTTTCGGAATGCCCGGTCAGAAGCCTGCTGCAGAACAACCTGTTTCTCCCGAGCAACTCCTTAAAGATGCTTTGCAAACTGCCGGCAGGGCTGATGTCATTGTGGCTGTTCTGGGTGAACCATCGTCGTGGTCGGGGGAAGCCTCAAGCATGAGTGACATAGGACTTCAAAAGGTGCAGCAGGATCTTCTCAAGGCTCTGCTTGGTACCGGGAAGCCACTGGTACTGGTGCTGATTAACGGTCGACCAATGACACTTGGATGGGAGAATGCAAATGTCAGCTCAATACTCGAAGCCTGGGCAGGAGGCACCGAGGCAGGGAATGCTGTCGCCAGTATTCTGTTCGGCGATTATAATCCTTCCGGTAAGCTTACGACTACTTTCCCTCTGAGCGTGGGACAGATACCGCTTTATTACAACCATTTGAATACCGGCAGACCAATGGATCTTAAAAACAAATTCACTTCAAAATATCTTGATATTACTAACGACCCGTTATATCCGTTTGGTTATGGGCTAAGCTATACAACCTTCGGATACAGCGATATAAGAGTAAGCAAGAGTCAGTTGAAGGGGAATGAAAAGCTCATAGCTTCAGTAACCGTTACCAACACCGGGAAAGTTGCCGGAGAAGAAGTCGTTGAACTGTACCTGCAGGATCCGGTCGCTTCTATTTCCCTTCCGGTAAAAGAACTGAAAAACTTTAAAAAGGTAATGCTTAAGCCTGGTGAGAAAAAAGACATTGAATTTGAAGTTACTACCGATGATCTGAAATTCTATAACAGTGATCTTAAGTATGACTGGGAGCCAGGAGATTTTATTATCTATATTGGCACCAATTCAAGGGATGTAAAATCGGTGAAGGTTAACTGGATTAAATAAGCTGACTTACAAAGGGAATAAGAAAATTTACTGTTAAAATTTCAGTAGGAATGAGCTCAAAACCCGACAACGAGTTTCTAAATAATATGAGCAGGGATCCGGGTAACTGGAGGGGGCCGTTTTATTTTAATAAACGTGATCCCAGGTTGCTCGTGCCTAAAATGCGTATGTCTTTAGGCTGGACCCTGAATTTTGCAAATCCGTATTCATACGTTGCCCTTTCCGCTCTCATTGTGGTAATAATTGTAATTGCAATCTTCTCCAGCTAAGAAGCAGATTCAATATTTTTTTTTACATTTAAATCTCATTAAACAAATAAACATAAAAATGAATAAGAACATCCCTTTCCAGACAATCGACTGGACAGCTATTCCTAAAACAGTACATAAAGGAGAAACCGGAACTGCATATTGGCAGACGATAGAATTCCCCGGATTAAGGATACGATTAGTTGAATATTCAGGGGGATACCTTGCCGATCACTGGTGCGAAAAAGGGCATATCGTGCACTGTCTTGAAGGTGAATTTATATCTGAATTGAAGGATGGCAGCAAGTCTGTTTTAAGAAGCGGATCGACGTATGTAGTTACCGACGGACTTAGTTCTCACAGATCATATACAAAGGATGGCGTTAAAGTCATGATTATTGACGGTGATTTCCTTCAGAAGCAATGAATTTGCAACATAATTAAAAAATCCTCAACCATGAAAAAATTATTAACCTTATCGGTGCTGATCCTTATTCTAAACACCATTGAAGCTCAGGAACTTAAATCAGTAGTTTTGAATCCTCCCGATATGACAAGAGGCCTGCCTGTAATGCAGGCATTCGGGAAGAGATCTTCAGCGCAGGCATTTAGCAGCAATAAACTGAAACTGCAGGACCTGTCTGATCTTATGTGGGCAGCCAACGGCATTAACAGGCCTGACAGCAAGAAACGCACTGCTCCATCTGCTATGAATGCCCAGGATATAGATCTTTATGTATTTATGGAGGAAGGAGTATACCTTTACAATGCTGCCACTAATACGTTAGATCCGGTTGTTGCTGGTGACCAGAGGCAACTGGCGGCAGGCCGACAGACAGAATATGCGAAAGCAGCTGTTATTCTGGTGATGGTATCCGATATTTCAAGATTTCCTGGAACGGACGAAAATAATAAATTATCGATAGCAGCTATGGATGCCGGCATCGTTTCTCAGAATATATCAGTTTTTTGCGCCGGTACCGGGCTAAGTACAAGGCCCAGGGCAACTATGGATCAGGTTAAGCTTAAAGAAGTGCTGAAGCTTAAGGATTCCCAGCATCCTTTGCTGAACAATCCTGTCAGTTATCCGGTAAATTAAAAATTAAAAATCTTAAGAGCAGTATAAGGCTTTAGAGGATTGCTTTACCATCATCCATAAGGACGCTGTAAAAATATCCGTATCCGAAATCTTTGTCGAGCAATATTTTACCTTCGAAAGTAATTACTTCTCCTACAGAGGTAGCCTGATCTGTTGTTACAGTGAGATCAAATGCTCCTTCATATTCAGTGCCATCCTGAATATGAACCCAGTTTTTACCCATAATTCCCGGGTTATACTTGGTAACCTTGCCTTTTACCTTTATAACCTTCCCTGAATATGATTTCTTATTGGCCAGAAGGTTTGAAATTGACACACAGTCCTTGCATGGTTCAACAGAGACATTCATTTTCTGTGTTTTTACAACAGTATTGACATGGTGACTCTCCATGGATTGCTTCAAATCTTTTTTACTGAAGGAATCTTTTTCCAGCGGTCCCGAACCTGGTCCTTTGCATGAAGCGAGAGCCAGGAGCACTAATAAAGGAAAAACTAACTTAGACATATTGAAATATTTAATTTGCGTTTTAAAAATATGGTCTGTGCAAATTTAATAAAATAGGATTGAGATATACTCAATACTTCATTTTACCAATTTTTACTACTTTTGTGCCATCAAAATAAAATCCCGATTACCTGGAGTTTTAATTATCAGACAAATTTTAATCATTTGTCAATTTTGCAATTATGGATTTAGAGAACGAAATACTGAAAAGAAGAACATTTGCTATTATAAGTCACCCGGATGCAGGAAAGACCACTCTCACCGAAAAGCTGCTCCTGTTTGGCGGTGCTATTCAGACTGCCGGAGCTGTGAGAAGCAATAAAATCAGGAAGACAACTACTTCCGATTTTATGGAGATTGAAAAACAAAGAGGCATTTCTGTCTCAACATCTGTAATGGCTTTCGAATATAATAACATCAGGGTCAATATCCTTGATACTCCCGGTCATAAGGATTTCGCCGAGGATACATACCGGACGCTCTCAGCTGTCGACAGTGTTATTCTTGTAGTGGATAGTGTAAAAGGAGTGGAGGAGCAAACGAGAAAGCTGATGGAGGTCTGCCGGATGAGAAATACTCCGGTTATGATTTTTGTAAATAAGATGGACAGGGAGGGGATCTATCCTTTTGATCTGCTTGATGAGCTTGAGCGTGAGCTTAAGATAGCCGTTTGTCCTTATACCTGGCCAATCGGAAATGGGAAACAATTCAAGGGAGTATATAATCTCCATAAAAATAACATTCAGATCTTTGCCCCCGATAAGACAACCATCTCCGACAGTCTTCTCAGCACCAGCGATATTAAAGACCCTAAGCTGATAGAATTTGTAGGAACTGAAAGCATAAGCAAGCTCCGGGAGGATATTGACTTCCTTGGCACAATGTTCGAACCATTTAATATGTCGCTTTATCGCGAAGGATATCTGGCTCCTTTGTTTTTCGGAAGTGCCCTGAATAATTTCGGTGTGCTTGAATTGCTGGAGACTTTTCTCGAAATAGCCCCTTGTCCGGGAACGATACAGTCGACTGAGAGAGCAGTAGAACCCAATGAAGGGCAGATGACTGGTTTTGTATTTAAGATCCATGCCAATCTCGACCCAAAACACCACGACAGAATTGCTTTTATGAGGATCAGCTCCGGAAAGTTTGAAAGGAATAAGTTCTATTTTCACACCAGGTCAGAAAAAAAGATGAGGTTTTCATCTCCGACAAGCTTCATGGCTAATAATAAGAGCATTGTTGATGAGGCTTTTCCCGGGGATGTTGTCGGACTGTACGATAGCGGAAATTTTAAAATCGGAGATACGCTTACTGAGGGTGAATCACTGCACTTTAAAGGGGTGCCTAGTTTTTCTCCTGAAATACTCAGGGAGGTAAATAACCTTGATCCGATGAAAACAAAGCAGCTCGACAAGGGTGTAAGACAGATGACCGACGAAGGTGTAGCCCAGCTTTTTATTCAGCAACCCGGAAATAGAAAGATCATAGGAACTGTTGGAGAACTGCAGTATGAAGTTATTAAATTCAGACTCGAACACGAATATGGTGCTAAATGCAGCTTTTCACATCTTCCCTTCATAAAAGCCTGCTGGATAACAACAGAAAATAAAAAAGAGCTTGAGGAATTTCTGAAGAGGAAATCAGGCGCCATTGCATATGATAAAGAGCGTAACCCGGTTTTTTTTGCAGAAAGCGAATGGATGCTCAAGCTTGCCAGGGAGAACTTCCCTTCAATTACATTTCATAACACATCGGACTTCAAAACCGGTAAGGCGAATAAGTCCGTAGCCATTAAGAAATAAGAAACCTCTTCCTTATATCTTCTGCAGCAGAGAAGACTGATCCATATGCCTTCCTGCTTCAACTTTAAATTCATCCGAAACATTTTACACATGCAGTTTGTTTAAGTTTTTAATATCAGATTAAAATATTTTGACTCTGATTTACTATATTTATACAATAACCATTTAATAATATAGACATGAAATCTGGTAAAGTTTTATTGGGAGTTTTAGCCGGCGTTGCTGTCGGCGCATTATTGGGAGTGCTTTTTGCTCCTGATAAAGGATGGAATACAAGGAAAAGGATTTCAAAAAAAGGAGAAGACCTCGCAGAAGACCTGAAGGAAAAGTTTGATGAATTTCTTGACAGTATTTCAGTTAAAGTTGATGAGGTAAAAGAGGAGGTGGATGATCTTGCAGAAAAGAAGAGCACCGGGAAGAAGGAAAATAAGAAAGAGGCCAGAACCGCTACTGCATGATCAGGATATGAATAATACAGATGAGAATACCCGGTTACTTGAAACTTTGGTTGATAGAGCTACCGAATTTGGTAAAACAAGTTTCGAGATAGTAAAACTTAAAACTTTAGACAAGATATCAGATCTTGTCTCTTCCCTTATCCCTCTGTCCATCGTTGTTATACTTTTTTTCATATTCCTGCTTTTTTTGAATCTGGGAATAGCTCTTTGGCTGGGTGAGATCATGGGGAAAATATTTTATGGTTTTTTTGCTGTTTCGGCATTTTATATCCTGGCAGGTATTATTATTCATTTTGTCCTTCATAAACCTATCAAGAGGGTTGTTGGAGATTATGTTATAAGACATCTGCTTAAATAACCGGATATGCAAAAGATCACTACAGTTAAAGAACTAAAAGAGGCAATTCAGATACTTGAGGCGAAACAGTATGATGAAGGTAAACTATTGAAAGAACAGATCTATCTTGCATACGAGAGTTTACGACCTGTCAATCTGATAAGAAATACTGTAAAGGAGCTATTCTCTTCTGCTTCGATCTCTGAAAACTTTTCAGGCGGCGCCATGAAAATGGCCAGCGGATACCTGATAAGAAAACTCTTAGTTGGGAAATCAGGAAGTATTTTCCGTAAGATTTTAGGCTCTCTTCTTGAGTTCGGCTTATCCGGTGTTATCGTGCAGAACATGGACGTCATCAAGGCTGCGGGTCATTCTATTATACGGTATCTGTTTTCAAAAAAGAAGCAATGACCTGTTGCTGTGCCTGATTTCTTTTCCGGAATATGACATATAATAAAAAAAGCAATTCCGGTTCCCCAAATAATCTTGATTGAGAAACCGGAAAGTGCTACTGGAAATTAGGTTTAAAAGAATTCAGATCTTCAGCTTCCTGCTGAATTGATAATCTATCAGTAAACTATTATTTTTTTTGAAGCCACCTGTATCCCATTCGCGATCATGCCAACAATATAAATACCTCCTCTGAGGTTTAACGGGATTCTGAGGGTAGTAACTCCGGGAACCAATGATTTTTGTACATATAGCTTTCCCGATGTGTCAGAAATTTTAAGAACCTCAGACGTGATTGATGAAATAGGAGTAGTGGAATAAGACAGCGCGACATTAATAATTTTGTGAACGTGATTAGGAGAAATTGTCATATTTATTGTTGTCGTTCCATCTTTTGTGGGGTTGACCAGGAAATTAGTTACACTCTGAGATGACATTGTTGCTGCCGCACCTCCGGTCGCTGTCTGCAGAGGATTAGACGCAGGCTTTGTATAGGAGACCGTAATAATATCACCATATTTAATTGCGCTTGATAAAGTTAACTGCGCTTTTGAACCCGAAATGGCCACTTTGCTGACCGTTGTTGCCACTGCATTTACCATTACCTTGAAAGCAGAGGTGGCCGGGCTAATATTGGCCAGAGTCAGATTATATGTCATCTCAAGCAGAGAAGGAGTTGCATTTGCCACAGCGGAGCTGACGTAAACTGGTGTAGCGACACTTGTAATACTGTTAGTAACAGGTTGTGCACTCACTGTTGCTGCCGTTCCGCCACCTGAAGCCTGCAAAGGATTGGATGAAGGCCGGGTATAAGCTACTGTCACTACATCACCGCCTGCAACCGGGGTTGCAAGTGTAAGCTGTACCTTGGTTCCTGAGATGGCCACGGAATTAACTGTTCTTGCTGTGGAATTTACCATTACCTTAAATGCTGAAGCAGCCGGTATAATACTTGCAAGAGTCATGCTGTATGTTAATTCCAGAATTGTTGGGGTTGCGGCTGAAACAGTGGATGAAGTGTATGCCGGAACAGTAACAGCAGAGCCGGTTCCTGCTTCAAAAGCTCCGAGATCCGGGGCATTCCCGTTATACGGAAGACCCACATTTGTTCCGGCATCAATTAATTTAGATGTTGGTGCAAGGTGCAGGAAGTTCATATCAGGAAGGCTGCCATCGGCTTTTCTTGCTGCTGATGCCTCTGCTACATTTGTGCCTAAGAAATCGGCTGTTGTTGCAGAGAGTCCGTTTTGCCAGCTGTTATGATCAATGTTGCTACTCTTGCCGATATCTCCCAGCGATTCATTATAGCTGACGAAGTTTTTTATTATGGCTTTGTTGTCATAATAAAATGCGAATGTGCCGCTCTTGTTGTTTGCCGATGTACAATTGTACATTGCAATCTGTACTATTGTTCCGCTTGAACCTGAATTTTGATCGTATCCGGGCCCGAGGTTGCCGAATGCCAGGCAGTTCTTAAGTGTTCTCTGCACACCTGATTCAACAGGACCGTTTATTATCCCAAGTTTAAACCCGCTTCCGTCTCCGACAGTATTCAGATACCAGCCGTTATTAAAGGCCCAGCAGTTTGTTATTTCAATATATCCTCCATAAGAATTAAAGGTGTCCCAACCATCATCTGTGTTATTCCATGCTCTGCAGCCGGTATAATATATATGGTTTCCTGTTCCGGGTGTGGCATAGAATCCATTTGCCAAACCGCCTGGTGCTGCTCCGTTGGGGTCCGTATACCTGTCTGCATTTTCATATGCATCGCAGTTTGTATAATGAATATCATCGTGTGACCCTTTTAATACAAAACCATCACCGCAGTGGTAATCCGTGCACTGGTTATGTGTAATATGTATCACATCGCTTTCATACCATCCGGTTGCCTCATACACATTATCCGATGCCTGTTTAAAATTCGTACAGTTTATCCCGTTGAAATCCCAGTAGCTGCAGCTATAAAGCGCCAGACCTATATTAGACCCGGTTGTAAGGGTTAAGCTGGAACCATCCAGAATTGGTACTTCCCCCGGATAAGCCGATACTGTTATATGACTTGAAGATGTTCCGTCGATTCCCTGCACCCTCACACCAAAAGCGTTACTGCCGGAGTTGCCAAGCATTTTAGTGTAGGTACCGCCTCTTACATATAATATATCTCCGGCTTTAAGCTTGTTAAATGCATATTGCCATGTTGCCCAGGGCTGACTGATGGTGCCCGGATTGCTATCACTTCCTGTGGTTGCAACATAATAGGTAGTCGCATTTGCCACCAGGGGAATTAATAATAGAAGTATAATTATTGCCTTTCTCATAATGTATTTTATTTTGACGAACTATTTAAAAAAATTGACTAACACTGATAAATAAACGTCATATCTGATTTTTTATTACACTAAAAATATTTTTCTTCAATTTTTAAACAATATAATATTTGACCTGCCGTTTTGAAAGCATATTAATCATCTATAAGGAAAAAAGATGTCTGCCTTTGGATCTGTAAAAATAAAGAAAGTTTACAATACATACATGTTAACCGATCCATTCTATGGACAACTTACAACGGCTGGGATTTATTATGTTAAACCGATTTTAAAAATTTGATGTTATGAGAATTAAAATAACCACTTTGTTTTTTGTATTTATATCTATATTTTTTTCATGTAAGAAAGATCCATCGATGGAGGTCGGTACCACTGGCCCATCAGGAACCACCAACTCTTCAAAACTCAGTGAAGTTCTGGTGGACAATCAATCGAGCAGTGAATATGTTTATACTGATTCAGACCTTGTAAGCGAGGAAAAAAGCAAATATGATTATACAATTAATAAGTATGATAATATTGGTCAGTTGATTTCTTCCCAGTATTACACCAATGATGATATATTAAGCAGTGATGCCCAGGTTTCTGCAACTGCTTTGAGCAGTCCATCGTGGGTTACTCCTGCCAGCGGCAAGGAGGGTGGCATAATAACTTATGAGTATAATGCAAATGGACAGTTGACTAAATCTTCTTACTCACTCCCAACTTCTCCATGTTCTGATCATTCTGAATTCGCCTATGATGCCAATAACATGATTATCAGGCAGACAATGTATTGGGATACAGCACCAACAGGCTACATAGATTACTTATATGATTCAAAGGGTAATCTTATTAATGAGACGCTATATAATACACCATCAACCGGGACAGCTGAACTGGTAATAACAACAAGCTATGAGTTCGATAATTCCAAAAATCCTTATAAAGCATTTAATAATCTGAAGATTCCCGGAATCAGCACAAACAGCAATAATATTACAAAGGAAACATATACGATTCACCTTACTGCAGATCAGGGATCTGATAAAGTTCAGATTATTGAAAATACATATCAGTACAATGCCTTAGGGTATCCCACTACCAAAAACGGAAATACTTCGTTCGTTTATGAATAATAACATTCGGGCCTAAATGAATGAGGCTGCTCAAAAGGGCAGCCTTTTTTTATTTTTCATTCCGCCTCTTACTCCTATTTTACGCACACCCCCCAAAGCCAATAGTGATAGAGTCTGGCAGTTTCCTCATCCGTCGGCTTTTAATCTGTCTTTTGTTAAGAATTGTAGAACCTTTATGTCACAATATTGTTCTATATGGTATGAATTATAATTAAGAAATGGCCAGGGCTTTTTTTTGGTTTTCACTTTTCTCTCTGATTTCTTTAAAAGCATTCGGGCAATGTATTAATCCACCGACAGTTTCTCTAACCGGCACCAGTGGCGTTACGTGTGAGGTAACTCCTTTAACTTTGGATGGTAATACATTCGGAGGAAGTGCCTCCAGGGTAGTAATTACCACTGACGGAGGCGGGAAAGTGAATCCGGCATCCTCAACCCGATCACCTTTTAATTTTACATATACTCCTGTCAAATCTGATGCAGGCCGCACCGTGGTAATTACTGTTACAACAGATATTCCAAAAAATTCCCATTGTAACGCAGCCTCTGCATCTTATTCATTAATGGTGGATATTAATCCCACAGTACCTGTTACAGGCGCCATTACTCAGCCAACCTGCAACATACCGACCGGCAGCATCGAAATGAGCGCTCTTCCAAGTGGTAACTGGACTATTACAACAAGCCCGGGGGGAAACACAACCATCGGTGCCGGGAGTACTACATCAATAACGGGTATCGCACCGGGAACTTATACCTTTACGGTAACCAATTCGTCGGGATGCATCTCGCCCCCTACTTCTAATGTGAAAATTGATTCTCCGCCTCCTTCTCCCTCAGTGCCTGTAGTAGGAACCATTACTGAGCCAACATGCACAGTAGCTACCGGTGGCGTTAATTTGTCAGGCTTACCTTCCACAGGCAACTGGACTCTTACCCGGTCACCTGGGAATATTTTGATATCGGGTTCAGGGACATCCTCATCAATACAGGGACTGACACAGGGATCTTACACCTACACTGTTACTAATTCAGCAGGATGCACCTCACAATCTACCGGAATAATAGTAATAACAGCCCAGCCTGTGTTGCCTTCTCCGCCGGTAGTCGGTACCATTACACCTCCGACATGCTCACTGATGACAGGCAGCGTTGTCCTGAACGGATTACCCTCAGGAACAACATGGTCTCTGACCCGTTATCCTGGGAATGTGATTACAAGCGGATCCGGGACTAGTGCCACCCTTGGCAGTCTGCCTGCAGGAACATACACCTTTAGTGTTGCCACTTCATCAGGATGCGTATCAGGTTTATCAGCCAATGTAGTGATCCCGGCGCAGCCAAATGTTCCTCCCGCACCTCTGATAGGCACAATAACCCAGCCTAATATGAATGACCCGGAGGGAAGTGTGATACTCAATGGGTTACCGGCTTCAGGGTCGTGGTCATTGACACTTAATCCCGGAAATATAGCAATACCGGGAACAGGTACAACAAAAACTGTTTCAGGTCTTACCGCAGGAACTTATTCGTTTACAGTCACTAATTCTGCCGGGTGTACTTCAACTTCATCCGCCAGTTTTGCAATAAATCAATTATCCGGTCCTCCGTTAGTAGTGATAACTGAGCCTAAACCGGTATGTTTTCCTTCAACAATAAATATTACTGCACCGGCTGTTATTGCAGGTTCATCTCCGAATCTGAATTTCACTTACTGGAAAGACGCTGCCGGAACAATTTCATTTACGACACCAACTGCTGCAACAGCCGGAACATACTATATCAAAGGAACTTCTGCTGATGGGTATTCTACAATCAAACCGGTAATTGTCAGCGTTTATCATATTCCTGTGCCAGACGGAGGACCAGATCAGCTCCTCAAGCAAAAATTTGAAACTACTATGAATGCCAGGCTTGCAAATGATTATGAGAGTGGGGTTTGGTCCCTTCTGTCAGGTACTGGTGATCTTCTCGACAACACAGCTGCAAATTCGGCAGTAGCAGGGCTTGCCTTCGGTAAAAACTCATTTTTATGGACAGTTTCAAATAAAGTATGTCCGGCTGCTTCTGATTCCGTTGTCATCACTGTCAGCGATCTGCCGCCTGCACTGCCTACTCTTATAACTCCAAATATGGATGGGAAGAATGATTATTTCGTTGTGAAGAAGCCAGGTGACAATACAAAAATGGCCCTGATTGTTTTTGACAGGAGAGGTGTTGAGGTATATAAAAACAACATGTATGATAATTCGTGGAATGGGGTAGATTACAACGGGCGTCAATTGCCTGACGATACTTATTTTTATGTTCTGAAAACGGATAATGGAAAATCTGAAACCGGCTATATAGTTGTCCGAAGGTATTGAATCAACACAAGCTTGCAAATAAAACTTTTAGTTAATAATCCTGTTCAATTTATTAAATTTGAACTGGATCATAGAATTATCATTTTCTGAGAACTGATCAACATAATTAAACCAAAATGGATTTCGTAGACTATTACAAATTATTAGGTATTGATAAAACCGCAACAACAAAAGACATAAAGAGCGCTTACCGTAAGTTAGCGAGAAAATATCATCCCGATCTGAACCCGAATGATAAGGAGGCAAAAAGAAAGTTTCAGGAGATAAACGAAGCTAATGAAGTCCTCAGCGATCCGGAAAAGAGAAAAAAGTATGACCAGTATGGAAAAGACTGGCAGCATTCAGAAGAGTTTGAAAAGCAAAGGCAATACCAGCGTCAACCACAGGGCGCCGGCAGGACCCGGAATTTCAATTCAGACTCAGAAGGAGAATTTTCTGATTTTTTTGAATCTTTGTTCGGAGGAGGTGCAAGGTCTGCCAGAAGCAGGGTGAAATTCAGAGGTGAGGATTATACTTCTGAACTGCAACTCGGTCTTCTGGATGCTTATCAGACTCATAAACAAACTTTGAATGTAAACGGTAAAAAAATCAGAATTACTATACCTGCAGGTATTGAGAATGGTCAGACTATAAGGATCCCAGGTCATGGAGGAAAAGGAATGAACGGAGGTCCCGATGGTGATCTTTTTATTTCTTTCTCCATAGCCCCTCATCCGAATTTTAAAAGACTGGGGAATGATTTATATACGACAGTTGATCTCGATTTATATACTGCTGTGTTAGGAGGGGAAATAACCCTGGAGACATTAAGCGGGAAGGTTAAATTAAAGGTTAAGCCTGAGACTCAAAATGGCAGCAAAGTAAAATTGAAGGACAAAGGTTTTCCAGTGTATAAAAACGAAGGTCGCTTCGGTGATTTGTATATAACATACTTTGTTAAAATTCCTACGAATTTAACGGATAAGCAGAAGAAATTATTTAGCCAGCTATCTGAACTATAAATAAATGCGGACTATCATGGAAACAGAATATTTGATCCCTCTTGAAGAGTTTTGCACCAGTCATGAAATTGAAATCTCATTTGTCACTTCGCTGCAGGATAGCGGGCTCGTTGAGATTACAACGATAAAAGAAGCCGGTTTTATTGAAGCAGCACAGTTGCCCCGGCTTGAAAAATTTATCAGGTTGTATTACGAGCTGGACATAAACCTGGAAGGAATAGAGACAATAAATTATCTGCTGCAACGCATTAATTCCATGCACGACGAAATAACCGCTCTTAAAAACAAGCTTCGGATTTATGATCAGGAGATCTGAAGATTTCCTGAGAAAATATAAAATATATCAATAAATCTCTGAACCTGTTGTACTTACCATATCTTTACTCTCATACTGTCAGAAACCCATAGGTCGTCTCCTTTTTTTACTCCGAAGGCCTGATAAAATTCAGGCATATTTGACAGAGGACCATTAACCCTGAATTTAGCAGGTGAGTGTTCATTGCTTTTCACCTGGCTGGCCACTGCTTCGGGTCGCTCATTTACCATCCAGGCAAGGGCGTAGCCAAGGAAGAATCGCTGAGCCGGGCTATACCCCGCAATAAACGTGTTGTTTTTATACTGGTCAGTATTCTTGAACGCCTCGAACGCCATGATTATTCCGCCAAGATCGGCTATGTTCTCGCCTTGTGTAAGGTCACCATTAATATGCAGACTATCAACCGCGATATAGTTATTGAATTGCCTGACGATCATTTTGGTTTTTCCGGCGAATTTTAAGCTGTCATCAGCGGTCCACCAGTTCTGAAGATTTCCGAGTGAGTTGTACTTAGCTCCCTGATCATCAAAACCGTGCGTGATCTCATGTCCGAATGTAGCTCCGATTAAAGAATATAAGATTGCATCATCGGCCATCTTGCCTTCATATCCCGGAACGATAATATTGCACCCGGGAATGCATACCTCATTATTGGATGGATTGTAATAAGCGTTATAGGTCTGAGGCTCCATGTCCCATTCTGTTCGATCGACAGGTTTCCCGTACTTTGAAATCATATAATTTATTCGCCATCTGTTGGCGCTGATAATATTCCTGGCATATGACGACCGATCAATCTGCATGGAGCTCATATCCTTCCATTTATCAGGATAACCAACTTTCATTATCACTGATGAGAGTTTATAAAGAGCTTTTTCTTTTGTTGCATTGCTCATCCAATCGAGGGATTTTATTCTCCCCGTAAAGACTGTTTTGATATCATTCCCGATAGTGAGCATCTTATCTTTTGTTCCCTTCGGCAAATATTCTTCGGTATACACCTGACCTATGAGATCTCCAAGTGAACGATCTGTTTGCTCGACAACACGCTTCCATCGAGGTTTGGGTTCTTTTACCCCGCGAAGTGTACCCGAATAAAAATTATAAAACTCCATGTATGTATTGTCGTCGACATATCCCGAAAAAAGTCTGATGAGATTATATTTAAGGTAATCCTTCCAGTCAGATAGAGAGTATGTTTTCAGGTATCCATCAACAGCATTTAGGAATTCAGGCTGTCCAATAATCACACTGTCAACATTATGCAAACCCTCTTCATTCAAATATATTTTCCAGTCAATGGCCGGGGCAGCCATTGTAAGCTGCTTATAAGTCATTTTATTGTAGTTCAGCCAGGGATCGCGTGTTGCCTCACGTTTTCGTGAAGATCCTGCTATTGCCGTTTCAAGTTTCATCATTCCGGCGGCAGAGGTCGCGGCTTTCTCAGGACTATAACCCAATATAATAAATGCATTCTTCAGATGTGTAACAAATTTCTGGCGTATTGTCACCGCCCGGCTGTCATCGTCGAAATAAAAGCTGCGGTCAGGCAGACTTAAGCCTCCCTGTGATATAAAGACCGCATTCTTGCTGCTTATTTTGTCGTCCTGGGAAACGCTGAACCTGAACAAAGGCGAACCGCCGATAGAGTGAAGATATGCTGCTGCTTTTATTAAGCCATTTATATTATTAATATCATCAATCATTTTCAGATCATTCTTTAAATCTGAGATTCCATTTTTATTAAGGGATATACTGTCCATCCCTGTAAAAAAGAAATCACCTATTTTTTGTTTATTTGTCCCCAGGGGTGCATCTTTTATAGCTGCCGACGTTTCGCATACACTGCAGATCTGAGCATTAATTGTATCCTGAATAAGCTGCCAGATGCCGTTGCTCTGCTCGCTCGGGGGAATTGGATTCTGCTTAAACCACTTTCCGTTTGCAAACTGGAAGAAATCATTACCCGGCTTAATTGTGGAATCAATGTGTGAGACTAAAGCGTCGGCCAACGATTCTTTCTTTACCTGGGTACATGATAAAAATGTCATTACTGCTGAAATAAGAAGCGCAGAGAGGAAATATTGTTTTTTCATGAATGTGATTTTTGGAGGGGATTAAAATAAATATGATAATATAACTCTGATTTTGTACAGATATTTTTGTTATTGATTTCTAAAAGATAAAGATAAGTAATTGTGTCAGATTGAATCAATAGCTTTTCTCAGGATCTGAGCTGATTTTGCCATTAACCCGAGCTCCACTGATGACAAGGGGCTCTCAATAATTCTTGTTACTCCTCTGTCAGACACAATACAGGGTACGCTCAGGCATATATCATTTATGCCGAAATGGGAATCAACGAGGGTGGAGACCGACAGAATTGTATTCTGGCTCCGGAGTATTGCTCCGGTAATCCTGACAAGTGCAAGTCCTACTGCAAACTGGGTCGAACCTTTATAATTGATGATATGGTAGGCTGAATTGCGTACCTGTTCTTCAATCATACTCTTTTGTGTTTTCCAGCCGGCACAGCCGCCGCAAACAGGGCAGAATTCGTCGATGCCAATCCCTGCAATATTTGTCATCGACCATGCAGCAAATTCACTGTCACCATGTTCGCCAAGTATATATGCATGAACATTATGAACGTCAACATTACAGTGTTTGCTCAGAAGATGCCTGAATCTTGAACTGTCCAGAACTGTTCCGGATCCAATCACTCTTTCTTTTGGCCAGCCTGATCTTTTCAGGGCCACATAGGTGAGAACATCAACCGGATTACTTACTACGAGCATTATGCCTTCACATCCCGATCCGGCAATTTCTTCCGCTATCGTTCCGGTTATGGCTGCATTTTTCTTTATCAGCTCAAGTCTGGTTTCACCAGGCTTCTGGGCTGCACCTGCGGTAATGACCACCAGCTGGGCATCCTTGTAATCTTCGGATGTTCCTGAGCGAATCGCAACAGTTGGAAAAAATGTCTGACCGTGCACCAGGTCGAGCACCTGACCCTTCATGAGATCTTCATTCCTGTCGGTCAAAACAATCTCATCAGCGAGTCCGCTCTGGGCGAGCGCATAACAATAGGTCGCACCCACAGCACCTGCACCAACTATCACCACCTTTCTCTGCTGTTTTAAGTTTGATTTCTTAATCATCCTTCAATTTATTTTCTGCAAAGAAACAATTTTTTTATGTTAATGTTAATTGTAAATTCGACGGAAAAAATGGGAGCAACCCAAACTGGCTGAATAGCTTCTAATGAGGGCTGACCGGGAATATGAGTATTTTATCCTTTTAAAATTGAATAACTTTTTTGATATTTGGATATCAAAAAGGGAAATTATGTTTACTGAGGAAAGAATTAATATGGTCGCACCATGTGGCATGGATTGCGGTATATGCGAAATGCATACATGTGAAGAGAATTCACAACTTTACACTCGGCTCATTGAAAGAGGTATTCCGAAAGAAAGTATTCCCTGCAAGGGCTGCCGGGCAATAATGGGGATGTGTCCGGTGATCGGGGAAAAATGCAAAACATTTTCTTGTTACGAAGGAAGGAACATAAGCTTTTGTTATGAGTGCGAAGAGTTTCCGTGCAGAAAACTGCATCCGGCCGCCGACAGAGCTGAGATTCTTCCGCACAACATGAAGATATTCAACCTCTGCACAATAAAAAATTCAGGCATTGAGGAGTTTCTCGACAGGTCGACAGAAATTAAGCTTCGTTATTTTAAAGGCAAAATCCAGGTTGGAAATGGGCCTCAGATGTAATGGCGCCAGGGTTGATATTATCACTACTGCCGAAGGTGGACATGGACTGATTGATGACCAGAGCCTGCCTTTGTTCTACGAATGGCTGAATAAGGTTATTTCAAATTAGAATTCCACAATTTCATACTTATTGCAGCACAAATTATTTTATTTCGTCTATTAAAGGAAATCCTTAAAAATACTATTGCAGGAATGAACTTCAATTAAAAAATTTAAATATAACCGCTAAAACTGACCGACATGTTAAACAACCTCATCAAGCACAGCTTAAGATCATTCAAAAGACAACGCGCTTACATCATTATAAATGTTCTTGGGCTGTCAATTGGAATTACCTGCAGTCTCCTTATTTCATTATACGTTATAAATGAGGCCAGTTTTGATAAATTTAATGTAAAGAAAGACAGGATATACCGGACAATACTAAATGGCAAGATTGGCGGTCAGGAAGTTACTATAGCTACGTCACCGGCCATAATGGGACCAACAATGCTACGGGAATTTCCGGAAATTGAGGATTATTGCCGTATGACCCAGATAGGCCCTTCTGTTGTGGAATATTTGAACCAGTCGTTTACTGATGAGCACATACTCGAGGCAGATTCATCATTCTTTAATCTTTTTTCGATCCCGGTTTTGAAAGGCGATGTCAGGAATCTTCTTAATGCACCCCATAAAGTTGTTCTTTCGGAATCAATGTCGAAAAGGATATTCGGCAGTGAAAATCCTATTGACAAGCCGTTGAAAATCGGCTCCGACTCGGTAAGATATATTGTCACGGGTGTAATGGCGGATGTTCCGGGGAATTGTCACTTTGAAGCCAGCATGCTTACTTCATTTCTCACCAATCCAAGGGCAAACCAGACGATATGGCTCAGTAACAGCTTTAGTACCTACCTTCTGCTTAAACCTAATGCGGATTATAAAACAATTGATGCAAAGTATCCGGAAATGCTTCTTAAGTATGTCGGTCCTGAGATCCAGCAATATATGGGTATTTCTCCTGAGGATTTCACCAAAAGTGGCAATAAGTACAGGTTTTTCCTTCAGAATCTTAAAGATGTCCACCTCGATCCTTCTATTCAGCAGGAGTTTAAAGCTGCGAGTGATCCAAAGTATCTGCTGATTTTCGGTGGTATCGCCATCCTGATAGTTCTCATAGCTGCAATCAATTTTATGAACCTGTCAACTGCTCAGGCAGCAAAAAGAGCAAAGGAAGTCGGGATAAAAAAGATCGGCGGCTCAACACGTGGAATGCTAATTGCCCAATTCCTTTCAGAATCATTTATACTTGCATTTATTTCATTAATCATAGCATTGATATTTATTAAAATCACACTTCCGTATTTTAATAATATGCTTGGTGCAACCCTTAAGCTTAATCTTTTATCTGACTGGTATACAATTCCTGTTCTGATCCTTTTCGCAGTGATTGTCGGTTTACTCTCTGGAAGCTATCCGGCATTCTTTCTCTCATCCTTTAATCCTTATGAAGTGTTAAAGGGAAGTGTTAAAAACAGCATGAAAAATGGAAGGTTGAGAAGGGTACTTGTTGTTTTCCAGTTCTCCGTGTCTATCTTGTTGATAGTATGCACAATGATAATGTACCGGCAGATTAATTATATGCTTAACAAGGATGTAGGCTTCAACAAGAACCAGCTGATAGTCATAAACCGGGCAGAAGCTATTGGACAGAAAATGAAGTCATTTAAAGAGTCCGTGAAGCAGATTTCCGGAGTGGTCAATATTTCAAGCTCCACGGCTGTCCCCGGTCGCACAAACAATAATAACGGATATGGACTGGAAGGCAGAAAGGACGAGTCATTCCTCATGGTAACCAATTGGGTTGATTATGATTACCTCGATACATATGGCATGAAGCTTGCATCAGGCAGATCATTTAAGGAGTCATTCTCTACGGATAAGGATGCTTGTCTGATAAATGAAAGTGTTGTAAAGAATTTCGGGATTCCCGATCCTGAGAAAGCAAGATTCATGCAGCCTGGCGAGGCCGGATCAAGGAAGTATATCCCGGTTATAGGCGTGGTAAAAAATTTCAATTTTGAATCACTCAGAAATCCTATCGGACCATGCATTCTCTGTTTTCAGACCGATAATTTCTTTTGGGGTTACATTACTGTTAAGCTGTCAGCGAAGAATTATTCAAAAACGATTAGCGACATTGAAAAAGTATGGAAAGAATATGCTTCGAACACGCCTTTGCAATACTACTTCGTTGATGCTGATTTTGAACAAATGTATGTTCAGGAAAAACAAAATGCCCGCATGGCGGTGGTATTCTCAATACTTGCAATATTTATTGCTGCTTTGGGACTGTTCGGACTCACATCTTTTACTGTTGAACAGCGTACTAAGGAGATCGGAGTGAGAAAAGCAATGGGATCTTCGGTAGCAGGTATCTATGTTGTAATATCTCGTGAGATTGTAATACTTGTATCAATTTCTGCTATAATTGCCTGGCCGCTGGTATATTATATTGCAGGTAAATGGCTTCAGAACTTCTATTACAGGATCAACCTTGGGATGTTCAGCTTTTTTGCAGGCCTCACAATCGCTCTTGGGATAGCTTTAATTACAATCAGTTATAGGATATTAAAGACTGCGGCTATAAACCCTGCTCAATCTCTAAAATATGAGTAGCCGGGAATGCAGTAATCATTTTTTTAGGTAAAACATAATTTCAAATCAAAATCTGAATGAAAAATAAGCTGCAATTCCTGGTAATAGCTGTGCTTTTAATTGTTCAGGTAAATTTAGTATACGGGCAGGAATCAGCTAAAATGCCTGTTTTTCTGATATCTGTGAAAATAGAACCTGGCTCCAGCGGCCTGGAAGGTAAATGTAAAATCCTTAATACTGAAGCTCATGTGTTTTTGCTTAATAAGTGTTTGACTGTAAGGCGTATCACTGCAAACTGTACTGAAGTTCCATTTCATCAAAGCGAATCATCAGCCAATCTGAATTCTCTTGAGATCACAGTCGATAGCGGGTTTCCGGGTGACCTGGTGATTGAATATGGCGGACAATTTAAGCCCGGCTTGATCCCGCGATCTGTTGAAATGTTAAATATGATTCAGAGCGGGTTAATTGAGCTTTCTGATCCTGCCGGAATAGTAGATCAGTCTTGAAAGCAGCATTGTCTTTGCAAGGGAAATTTTTTCTGATTCTGCAATCAGTTCAAATTCTCCTGTTTCTTATCCAAGGTAAATTTCTGGCATATTGTGAGCCATAATTCCGGCAACCAGGTACATGAATCCACTCATAATCGTCATTTTCTTTTACCTATTGACTTGAATATTATTATTTTATAAATTTAGCAGGAAACTTAATTGAACTGACTCCAAGGCAATTACCGGACTAAAAACTGAATAATACTATGAGAAAGAAAGGCATTTCCAGACGAAAATTTATTACTACAGCAACTTTTGCCGCTATTGGCACAACTGTTCTTGGGATGAAAAATGCCATGGGCAGCAGTGCCGGAAACTCAGGAAGACGTGAAGTAGTGAGCATCGTAAGAATAAAAGACGGGAAGATAACAGCTGCTGTTGAAGAAGCCATCGATCTGTTGGGTGGAATGAAAAACCTGACGATAGGGCAGGAGAGAATTTTGCTTAAGCCAAACCTTGTGGCGCCCGACAGGCGATGTACAACTAAGCCGGAAGTGGTTAAAACCGTTGCACAGCTTTTAATAAACTGCGGAAAACAGGTGATGATTGGTGAGGCTTCTGCGGCTGCAGAATCATTCAACGTTATTGGTGCCGAGACCTTCAGAACAAGAAAAAGGGAAATTCTCGACGGAATGCAGAGACATGTATTTGACACCCTTGGATATACTGAAATGGCAAAATCACTTAATATCCCATTGATAAATCTGCATTCAGGCGATATCATTGAAGTGCCTCTGATTGATGGTTATGCGGCTGAGACTATCAAAATCCACAGGGTATTAAAAGATGCAGATCTTATATGCTCTATTCCGATGATGAAGACACATTCCCTTGCAACTATAACGCTAGCTATGAAAAACCTGATCGGATTGTACCCCGGCACAGAATATTATTCAGTGAGATCATGGCTTCATGACAGGGCTGCAGAGAAAGGTTCTGTCGGAGTTGCTTATGAGGTGATAGATATGAACAGAGCAGTGAAAACAGGATTATCAATAATTGATGCATCATCAGCCATGGAAGGAAATGGACCATTTGATGGCACCCTGGTTGATATGGGACTGATTATTGCAGGAACATCTCCACTGGCAACTGATATGGCAGGTGCTGCATTAATGGGATTTGAAATGAATGAGATCCCTGCTATAAATCTTGCTCACCAGAGCGGAATGTGGCCTCTTCAGCTGAGTGACATTGAAATACGGGGTTTATCCATCAGCCAGGCAAAAAGGACATTTGTGAGGCCAAATGTCGCAAAATGGACAGACATAAATAAATTCTGGGGGGTAAAGGAATTGTAAAACTTTATTGAAACAAAAATCATCGTTCGGCGAAAAGTATGCGGCAAAATCTCATGTCAGGCTATTATAACTAATTGCTCTTGCGGGGGTTAAAATAATTTTTTATATTTAATCCACTTTTCTGCAAATCTAAAACCTGTCTCAATGAAAACAAAAATTATTGCTGCTCTTGTTAGCCTTTGCCTTATTGGTTTATCAGGCTGTGCTTCTGTTCAATTTTATTCGAACAAAGGCCTGACCGAAAAAACCGG
Organism: uncultured Bacteroidales bacterium; assembly: GCA_963715785.1. Classification (GTDB taxonomy): domain Bacteria; phylum Bacteroidota; class Bacteroidia; order Bacteroidales; family VadinHA17; genus LD21. Next base: position 4,548,546 of record OY970276.1, on the reverse strand, counting down.
ACTGAAGTACTATACAGTGAAACCTTTCCTTCATATTGAACGGGATTCTGAAAACAGGATTATAAAAGCCACGGTACTTTATCTTCCTGACCTGGCCAATCCGCAATATATGGTTATGCACGAAGGAATCAATTCAAAAAAACTAAGTCTGAAGTTCACAAATGGATCTCTTGATACCTTCGGATATACTTCCACCGGGAAAGTAGGCGAGTCTTTGGATGCACTGTCAGCTATGATCACAAAAGGAACGGATGTATTAACTGACCTTAGTGCCCTCAGGGGCCTTCAGGCGGCAAAACCTTCAAATAAAGTGGAATTATACGAAATTTTATTCGAAGCTGACAGAACTACCTTAAGGGAGGTAACTTTTCCGCATGAATAGGTACATGGGAATATTGCAACTTTTCCTCCAAGTTATGTAATAGCTTCACGAAAAACCGTGGTTATCTTTGTGTTGTGTATTTATTATAACTAAATAGATCAGTCATGAAACGAATATATACGTCAGATAGTAAGGTCCATCATAAGCTTTTAAACGGACCGGCAATGCAAAGAAACTCAGAAATGCAGAAAGAGATTCATCTGGTAATAAATGAGGATCCGCTCTTGAAAACTAAATGGCCGGGTCTGTACTCTTCTACGGGTAAATACATGAAAATATTCAGTTACCTGATTCTGTTCTCAGGAATAAGTTTATTTTTCAGTTCCTGTGTCGGATATGTCCAATCAGAGCCCTCTTTTGTTGAATCAGCTCGACCTGCTCGTCCTGGTGACGCATACATATGGATCGACGGAGGTTGGAGATGGGACACCCGCAGTCATGTTTATATCAGGCGACAAGGCCATTGGGATTTGCCAAGGCATGAACGGTCCTATGAAGCTGGTCACTGGCAGTCAACTCCGCGTGGAAAGAGGTGGGTAGATGGTCGTTGGACGAGACAAAACGAAAAGGAAAACCATCATGATCGATAAAATTAAGATCGGAAATTATATATTTGTGTTAATCTAAGAAATGCGTTATGTATGTAAAACCAGTTGAAAAATTTTTAATAATCTTTTCGTTGTCTTTTATTTGTCTTGGATCTATGGCAAATAATCCTCTTGCAACCAAGGAACAAATAGGTCGCTTTAAGAATTCCACGACTTGTGTTGTTATGGATGAGGGGATGAGTTTTTTTAATGCGCCAATTAAGTCTGCAGTTGAAAAATATTGGAAAGCAACAAAATACGAATTCATTGACCAGAAAGAGTTTGAAAAACGACGTTCTGACCCAAAATACTCCTTTATTGTTATGGTTCAGGGTGAATATGACAAAGACCCGGGAGGAGTGAGTTATAGTTTTATGAGCCTCTTGCTGGGTGACCCATCGGGTGATCTGAAGAAAATGCCTGAATTTTGTGCTGTGCCTCTTGCTTATACCGGCGATCTGGAATCTGATTATGAATACATCGTTCCGGAAGTTGTGAAATTCATGCAGATACATGTAAAAAACCTTGAGAAGGACCGTTTCCTGATATCATTGAACGGATTACGATACTATAACAAAACAGGATATAAAAATAAAGTCTTGTTATTAAACAAGGAAAAAATGGCTCCCGATGCTGATTCCCCTGAGAAAATTAAAGCAGTTTATCCTTATGATTTTAAGCTGGTTACTCCTCAGGAGATGCTAAAGGAACTAGCCGATAACCCTGCAAATAAATTGATCCATTTCCATGTCGGCCCTTTTGAGGACACCGGAGCAGGTAAATGTTTCGATATGATTTTTGATTCTGATGGGAACCTGTATTATTATAGTTTCAGGAAGATTACCAATGATAATCCTGATGGGTTTAACCTGAATGACTTTAGTAATATCCAGTAAGCCGTTATTAACTTTCCATGTATTTCCCGGTCAACTGCCGGGATCTGTGAAGGATGTAACTTTTTGCTAAAAGTATACAACACTTTCCCTCTTCAGTTGTTTTACCTTTAGGCTATGATATCCGATCTGTTAAAATTAGAAATGAACAGATTTCTGAGGATAATAATATATTAATCCAAAATGCAAAAGATTATGATTAATAAAGCCATTGTTTATGAAGCACTTAGAAAAATAATGGTATCTGACTTCAGTCAGACATCATTAAACGGTAGCCTGACAGTAGGTCAGGATAGTTTAATATCTCTGCTTATGCACGACATTTTCGGAGCTGAGATCTTAAAAACGCGAAAAAATAAATATTGGCATTTTTATAATCGTATTGATGGCGAGCGCCTCGATTTTACAGGATCGGAGCCTCAAAGATCTATCGAAAAAGTACGTTTCGAAGATATCCCGGCGACTCCTGATGAGACGTCTGATTATGTTGATCAGGTAGATTATTCCCGATTCTTTATGCAGTTTGTCAGAGCCTTTGAAGAAACAGTTGGTCTCGACAAATACCCCATGGGTTTAACAGCCTGAATTCATTCATTTTAATACCATTTTATATTTCAATGAACTGTCTCTGAAAAATGAGATGTCGTTCCTTATAACATAAGGGGTATTGAACAATATAATATGCAGTTTGTTTGGTTTGATATCATCTGAAATCGTTTAAGAGGGATTCAATCTTCCATTGATGACGGCCTCAGTAATAAATGAAATATGAAAACCATTGCTCAAATATCGGACATTGCTGCAAAATTGCTCGCAGGCATACTGGTAATCTTAGTTATCCCTGCCTGTTCAAAATCAAAAAATTCTGCCACAACACCTGGTGCGAATGAGGTATTTATTCAGAATTTTACTTTTTCTCCCTCTACGATTACGGTGACTGCCAATACAACAATTACCTGGACAAATAAAGACGCCGTCGCTCATACAGTGACAAGTGATGACGGATTATTCGATAGCGGCAGTATAAATCCTGACGGCAGCTACAGCCACCTTTTTCCAACTACGGGAACTTTTAATTACCATTGTTCAATACATCCTAATATGGTCGCTAAGGTAATTGTCCAGGCATCCGCTGGCTATTGATCTGTCATTCTCTTACTAAAAATATCATTTTATGAAATTCAAACAACTAGGTAAAACAGGAGTGCTTGTATCGGAACTTTGTCTTGGAACTATGACATTCGGCGGAAAAGGCTATTGGAAAGCTATCGGGCAGATGCCGGAAGAAGAAGTAACACAGCTCTTAAAAACTGCGATTGAACATGGCATAAATTTTATTGATACAGCCAATGCATATTCTGAAGGTCTGGCCGAAACACTTCTGGGCAAAGCCTTAAAGAATCTTGGAATTTCCAGGCAGAGCGTGTTTATTGCTACCAAAGTCAGACTCAGAATGGGTGAGGGACCCAACCAGGTTGGCCTCTCAAAGCTTCATATTCAGGATTCAGTAGATGACAGTTTACAACGGCTTGGCCTATCACATCTCGATATGCTCTATATCCACGGCGTCGATCCTGTTACTCCAATTGAAGAAACGATGCGGGGGCTTGAAGACGTGGTCAGGTCTGGTAAGGTCAGGTACCTGGGTGTAAGTAACCATCCTGCCTGGATGGTTATGAAAGCAAATAGTTTTGCCGGCAATCTCGGATGGTCAAAGTTTGTTGCCTCTCAGAATTTTTACAGTATAGCCAGTCGTGATATTGAAAGGGAAATTGTGCCGATGGCTCTGAGTGAGGGAATTAGTATTATGCCCTGGAGCCCTCTTGCCGGAGGTTTTCTCTCAGGAAAGTTCACCAGGAATAATTTGACAGCAGGTGACAGCAGGAGAGATAATTTTGATTTTCCGCCGATAAATAAGGAAAGAGCCTTCGATATAATAGATGTCATGACAAAAATTGGTCAACGCTATAATGTCTCAGCAGCCAGAGTGGCATTGGCATGGATAAAAGATAAACCAGGTGTTGGCAGTGTCATAATAGGAGCTAAAAATCAGGAACAGCTTCTTGATAATCTTACCTGTACTCAGTTACTGCTCAGCCAGGACGAACTAAAGGAACTCGAAGCTGTCAGCGCTCTGACTCCGGAATACCCGGGCTGGATGGTCGACAGGCAGCTGACAGGACGGTTTCCTGAGAATAAGCCACTATCATAAAATCTGAGGCTTGCTTCTGAGCCTGAGGGTTAGATGCTATGTCACCCGGCACTCAGGCAGATGGTTTTCAATCCCTATTATTGGTGATAATAGATATTATTGCGTACTTTTGCACGCTTTTAATGATGTGGCATATCTGAATATTCTACCAGATTTTTATAAATGATAACTGCTTCAAATCTTAGTATCCAGTTCGGAAAACGTATTTTATTCCAGGACGTAAATCAGATTTTCACTCCCGGCAATTGCTATGGAATAATCGGAGCAAATGGCGCCGGAAAATCTACTTTTTTGAAAATGCTTTCCGGCGGTATTGAATACCGCACAGGCTCTGTTTCATTTGGACAGGGGGAGAGGTTGTCAGTTTTGAAACAGGACCATTTTGAATTTGACGATTACAGCGTCCTCGATACTGTGATGATGGGCCATTTAAAGCTCTGGAGCAACATGAAGGAAAAGGAGATGTTATATGTGAAATCCGATTTCTCGGATGCTGACGGGATCCGCGCTTCTGAGCTTGAGGAAAAATTCACTGAGATGGATGGCTGGAATGCCGAAAGCAGCGCCTCCAGCCTGCTGAGTGGTCTGGGAATCACGGAAGAACATCATCACAAACTATTGAAGGAGCTCTCCGGAAAGCAGAAAGTGAAAGTGCTTCTGGCACAGGCGCTATTCGGGAAACCTGATAACCTTCTTCTCGATGAACCCACTAATGACCTTGACCTTGATACAGTGAACTGGCTTGAAAACTGGTTATCAGAATTTGAGAATACTGTGTTGGTTGTCTCGCATGACCGGCATTTTTTGGATTCTGTCTGCACTCATATCATAGATATTGATTTTAGCAGGGTTCAGCAATTTTCAGGCAATTACACTTTCTGGTATGAGTCGAGCCAGCTGGCTCTGAGACAACAGCTTGCACAGAATAAAAAAGCTGAAGAAAAAAAGAAGGAACTTCAGGAATTTATTGCCAGGTTCAGAGCCAATGTTAAGAAATCCAAACAGACTACAAGCCGTAAGAAAATGATTGAAAAGCTTAATATTGAAGAGATTAAGCCATCAACCCGAAAGTATCCGGGAATTATTTTCACGCCAGGACGTGAACCCGGTAATAATATTCTCACCGTGAAGGGAATGACCAAAACGGTTAATGGGGTAACTCTTTTCAGAGATCTGAACTTTACAATAAATAAAAATGACAAAATAGCTTTTCTGTCAAGGGATTCGAGGGCTATGACAACTTTTTTTGAAGTGCTGAAGGGTCATGAAAAACCCGATCACGGTTCATTTGAATGGGGCCAGACAATAGTAAAAGCTTATCTGCCGCTCGAAAATGAAGAGTTTTTCACCGGTGATATTACTCTTATTGACTGGCTGTCACAATATTCCGACGACACCAGTGAGATGTATCTGAGAGGCTTTCTGGGGAAAATGCTGTTCTCGGGGGAAGATATATATAAGAAAGTAAATGTATTGTCGGGTGGTGAAAGAGTAAGGTGCATGATTGCACGGATGATGATAAGGAATGCAAATGTAATGCTGCTTGATACACCTACAAATCACCTCGACCTTGAATCTATCCAGGCATTTAATAATACTCTTATCAGGTTTAAAGGTAACCTTCTGATTTCATCGCACGACCATGAATTTATACAGACGGTTTGTAACCGTGTGATCGAAATGGGACCAAAAGGAATGATTGACAAGCATATGGAATATGATGATTTCATTTCTGATGAAAATCTCACTGCACGCCGTCAAAGCTTGTATTAAAGGCAAAGAGCTCAGGGTCTGAATTCACCATGGATGACAAGGATTAACCCGGTTTTTTTACTCTATTTGTAAGCGAGTTTAAGATGAATAGTCGTTTTGGTAGTCCCTGAAAGGTTGGCGCTTCTCTGATAGTTGTTCTCCCTGTTCTCACCTGACATGCCTCCGCCCCTCATTCCTCCGCCTCGCATTCCTCCGCCACCCATACCGCCATGCATTCCGCCTCCTCGCATTCCTCCGCTTCCCATCCCGCTTCGCCCACCGCTTCCGCGGCTTCCACCGTTACCGTAAGAACTGTTATCTGACCTTGATGCAGGATTAATCTTTAATTCATAGTTGAAGACCCGGTCAGAATCAGAAGGTACCAGTGCTGTATGGTAAAAAGCAGAAAATGGAATTACTGCCTCATAATTCATGATTCCCTTTGAATCAAAATTAATTGCTGCCGATATACCGGTGTCATTATGAGATGACAGAGAGATTATTTTTCCAACCTGAGGTTTAAAACCTTTCAGCTGGATTTCTGTGGCTTCAGCAAGCAATTTCAGCTTAAAGCCGGAACGGTCGGGTTTACTTACAGTACCTTGTTGTGTGCGGAGATCAGAATCTGGTTTGGGTGCTGTGACTGCTGAATTTTCTGCCGGATATCTGATGCTTACAGGAAATATTTTTTTCCCGAGAGTGTCAATCCCGAATTCAAGACCGGAACGAAGTATTTTAATTTGCAGGAATTCGTTTGAGATACTGCAGGCCAGATACAGATTGTAACGGTCATTTGAGATGCAGTAGCTTATTCCGCTCTCCTGATCGTAAAACCTTAAGGGATTGGGCCATTCGCTGATATTACCATCTATTTTAACCTGTTTATTCTCCCAGCTGGAGGAATTATATAATTCTTTCGAACAAGAAATCAAAAGAAAAGCCATAGCCAGTGAGAATATTATTTTCTTCATGGAATCCAATATTAAGTAAAGTGTAGAATCCAAGCCCGATGATCCGTTGATAAGGAGTTTTATCCTGAAACGATTCTTATCAGGTTAGACAATTATACCGACATTATTATTCCATATGTGGCTTCTGGCAGGGCAATATGAATGGAAGAAGCAAAACGGTTTTTGCAACCTGATTTTGCTAGGGGGAAAATAAACTGCTGGATAGCTTATCAGTAGGATTCTTGTCCTTTAAAAACATCTGAGCTATAGAGATTTTGGAAATGACCATCCCAGGTTAGCTGACCCTGTCTTAATCCGGTGATTGTGGCCGTGGCATTAGTATCAGAATAAATTGTTATTAAGACATCAAAGATGCCAATATTGGTCATTACACTGAAACGAACGTTATAACTCAGATTTTTAGGATTTTTATCAACTTTATAACTTTGAATCCTCCCTTGAGCCGTGACGCCTCCAACACCATTAAAACCGGTGCGAAAGTTTGATCCGGTCTGCAAAACAACTTTCGAGGAATCAAGCATTATAAAATTCAAAACCGAAGTTACCGGGATCCGGTTTCCATATAGATTTTCGAGAAAATCAGCCTCGATCACAAAGGTCCTTCTATTTATCAATGTGTCAATTGCCAGAAAATTTGCTTTCATCTGAGATTGCTCTAAAGCTTTTTTCTCCTGCCTGGTGATCCTGACATCCTGAGCATTGATATTGCAGGGGATCATACTTAATCCAAAAATAATCATCAAACCAACCGAATAAAATCTAAAGTATTTCATAATTTATTGATATTAAACTTCTTAATTTATACTAATTAAATCTTTTGTATATACCCGTAATCATATCAGCTTTTTAAACTAACAAAGTTAGGTATGAATTTGCCAGACATAATTATGAACACATTAAGAAGTGATTAACAATAGATTAATAATCAACTGTGTGCACTGAAAAATACCATGGCACCTTAAGATCAACATCCGCGAGCCTGGTTTCCTGCCATTTGGCATATTAAAATAAAAGCTTCGCTGTCAGACAGTTTGAGACAAATTTCCTTTCAATTTGTAACAGAAAAGGCCGCCGGATAGTTTTATGGTCATAAAAATTGTAAATTTACATAGCAAATAATTTCTGGACGATTAACAGTTGCAAAGCAAAATAAAGTTCAACATAAAAATTTGAAAAATGAAAAACATCGGACTATTATTTATTGCAGGATTATTGTTCATGTCATGTAATCAAAACCCGAAACAAACTGCTGCTTCCAACATGGAAACAAAAGTTATCGAAACACCTGCCCCCGTAAGGGACGGAGTGTTTATACACATTACAGAAAGTTACAATGACCCTCATCGTGTTCTGATGCCTTTAAAAATGGCAAATCTGATGGCGATGGACAAAGATGTTATAGTATATCTTGATATACATGCTGTGGAATTATTGGTTAAAGGTGCCAAAGACCTTACCTATTCTGATTTTGATTCGTTTCAGACTTACGTCAAACAACTATTGGAGAAAAAGGTCGGAGTTTATGCCTGTCCGACTTGCCTGAAAATTGCTGGTTTCAAACCTGAGGACCTGATGGATGGTGTTCAGATCGCACAGAAGGATAAGTTCTTTAATTTTACAAAAGGACGCATAATAACCCTGGATTATTAGCGCTGCTTAGGGTACTGAGCTTGTTTGCAGACTTACTCTGCGTAATGCCGATAACTATCGCGACTCAGCACCATTCCCATGAGCCTGACGAAGGGTGCGAAATTCTACAAAACATCCCGGGTTGAGTTCATTTTGGGACATAAAAGCGGGCAGCACTGCGGCCCATAGCTGGCGCGGATTTGCAATCCATGCCATAACAATCCCCTGCTAGCAGGAAATCTTAATGAAAACAATTAAGTGGCCCCGTTACTGGTTTAATAGGTTTTGTTGAACTTTAACATCGGGCATCGCCCGATGTTAAAATATCTATGGCCTGCGGCCTTCCTTTAAGAATATAGTCCTATTAAATTTTCAGCTTCTTTTGATCTACCTGATTATTATTTGGTAAAAGTAAGATCAATATTAATAGTTATTGTTTCTGGTATGCCATCTCCATTCAGATCCTCGCTATCGGTCTGTGAAAAAGTGACATGCAGTTTATTTGAAGTCAGATCAACAACATTGAATGTTATCGGCAATTCACTCGAGGAATCTACAGTGAGTGTTTTACCATCGGAACTCAGTTTCCATGTTCCGGTGTCATTTGTGCCACCAAGTGTAGAGGTATATGTTCCATCTGACTTTACCTGAAATGAGCCGGCAATCGATTGCTGTGCCGTTTGGTTAAAAAGATTGGTATACGCTTGTGCCACGGAATCAGAAAGACCCAAAACAACAGTAAAGTATTGGGTCAGGGTCTTGTTGCCAACCATGGCAGTGATTGTGCTGGTTCCGGCAGTCCACGTTCCAACCAGGTCATTTGAAGTCCCGTTCTTCTTACTGCAGGCTGCTAAAACAAATCCGGTGAGGATTATCAAACTAAAGTTTCTTATGAATTTAAAATTTGTTTTCATTTTTACTTGGGTTAGTTTAAAATTCAATTAATTATATAAATTTTCAATCATAGTATGGTGTAATTGTTACTAAGATTATAAAGAACATTAAATACACATATTATGTTCAGAGCAAAAAGGACAAAACGATCCGGCTCAAAGTACTGTTGTGATCTTCGCTTCGCCCGATGTGGGTTTATGAAATACAATTTATTTAACAGTCTGTCGGGGCAGAGAATGGACGATCAAAAACATTTGAAGCTTCATATGGCAATGGTGAAAAGCCATTTTTAACCGCAGATCATAAAAGCAATCAGAATCAGGGGACAATGGATTTATAAAGTATTCCGGACCGAATTTTTGCCTTAATAACCCTCTATTTGTTGAGTTGCAGATAAACCCGCCAATAGGTTTTTGCTTTCTTGTTAAAATGACTTTCAATTTCTCCCCAATGGGTCCTCATAAAATTATAAGGTTTTAGCCAGTCCTCATTTTGAATTTCTTCTTCAGTCGGTGACAAGCCTGCAGGCAATTTATATTCGCTTGAATAGTACTTATATGCATTTAGAAAAGCGTTGTTTTTAAAGATCTCATAATGCCCTATAGTCTTATTCCAGTGCTTACTATAAAACTTTTTCTGATATGAAGTGAGTATTATAACTGAGCTGACAATGGCCAATAAATAGGTAGGAATGACCATAAGCGTCCACCATTTCAGAAAGAAAAATCCTGCGATAAATGTCGCGGCCATTATAAAAAGATTGAATTTTTGAAAAACCAATAGCGGCATATTCAATAATTTGAAAATAATAGTGCCCAAACGAAGATTTACCATTATCTGACCGCAAAAATACAGGCTCGCCGGTACAATGAACTTTACCTGCAAATCTGCATTTAAAATCGCCAGGATCAAAAAGGATAACGTAAACAGGAAATTTGGAAACTGAATAATACTGTCTGTAAGAGACAGAAAATCAACGGGATTGACCTTTTTTGTCAGACGGTGAAAAAGCACCCACTCTGTTTTTCCGTTAATGTCGATAATTTGGCCTTTCGTAGTAATCATTTCGTGATATTAATAAACCGGCAAATATATGGCTTGTTTCCATAATCTGAAAAAACAGGCAGGGTCGGTTACGTACGCTTAATTAATGAGAATAATAATGTGATATTCCGGTAGCAGCATCCTTCAAAGAATAACTTACACCGGAAACCCTTATAATAGCTTCACCTTTCAGATCGGAATTATAAAATGAAACTTTTGCTTTTCCTGTTGAATCGGTCCGGATTTCGGGATTCCAGTATATGGTTGTCCTGTTGTCGGGTACCTTGATGTTCTTATTCTCATAATCAGGCTGATAAAATTCCCTGGCCATATAAATACCCTGATAAGGGAAAATAATTGCTCCACGGGGATTTCCCCTGTATGAATTTGAATAAGTCTTAAATGAAACGACAGGTAAGTAAATCTTAGGATCAGCTGGGGCCAGGTATAGCGCCTGTCCCAGTGCATCTGTTTTAAATTTTTGATTTTCCAATGTAGGTGGCGGTGGCGGCGGCGTCAGCCACTCACTGTATTTGCTTTCCGCCGCATAGAATTTAACATCCGATACCTTATTGACCGGGATCGTAGCAGCCCAGGCATAAGCAGTAAAATCATAACAGGGCGGGCACTCGGATGCAGTCATAGGGGCTCCGTCCACCACCAGGATAGGGTTATAAATTTTCCTTTGAGTGTCAAATCCGGTTGCGGTAAAAGCTTTTTCACCAAATTCCGCATATATCAACTGAAAAAGGCTGGTGTATTTTTTTCCCGTCGGATCTTTCTTTTCAAGATCAATTGTTATTTCAGGAGCGGAATAGCCTGTTCGGTCAGATTTTGCTGTCACTTTCACTTCAGGCAGATTGATATATTTCATATTTTGTTTTTCAGCTGAGTCAATTTTATTAAATATATTGTCAATAGCTTTGAGATATCCCATATTATAAGATATGAAAGGTAATTCGTTCTTTATGTAGCTTATAACCGGAAGCGGAAAGGTATCCAGCCTGAAGCCAAGATTTTCAGTTCTGTCTTTATTATTCTTATTTTGAATGAAATAATCATGAGTATTGTAATGGAGAGGTATGTCAATTTTGAATCTGTTGTTTTCATCAACCTTTATAATACCGTTAAAGCCTGATTTAAAGTCAAAATAACTCAGCTTATATCCACTGCATGACTTATTGTTGCTTAGATTAAAGACTGACCCGTTAATACAGAATCCTTTTTCGATAGGATACATTACTTTGAATGTATTGGCATACCGGATTGAATTCCATAAATAGTTCCGCCAGCCCTGTGTCATCATTACAAGATCTCTTTTTGTATTGCCATCGGAAGTCGTGTCAGAGAGATTTAATAATCGGGAATCAATTTCACCTTTCAGCTCTGATGTAAGATAGAGATATGACTCAATATCCGGAGAGTTCATGGTCGAGTCGCAATTTGAAGCGTTCACCACTGCCAGTGACAGAGAGGATCTGACCGGATTTCCTCTGGCATCGGAAACATTGAGTGCAATGGTTACCTTTTCTTTCTGGTGATAGACCTCTTTTTCAGTTACAACGTTAATGCCCATCTTCTGGTCATTCCGGTTATTGAATACCAGTCTCTCAGCGAGAGGACGGTACAGGCTGTCAAAAAGTGTTACCTGAACGATACCTTTAGGATACATCTTCAGGGGAAGATGAATTTTTAAGATTCGGTTGTCGAGGTTTGTCACCATAGTTGAATAAAAAGCACCACGAACGGAAAATAGCAGATAATGCCTGCTCTTAATATTATTCCTGTTGTTTTTTATTATTATGTCGCTGGAATCGGAATCGAAATTCAGAACGTAACCCTTAGGCTCAACACGCGGGAGGTTAAAAGAGTATTTATTGCCCGACAGATTTACAACGGCGCTGTAGTAGTGATTAATTTCAGGGGTGAATTCAAATTTGCCGACACCCGAATTATCTCCTGATATGTGTCTGATTGTGTTACTATTTTCATCAATTATGTCAGCGTTGAATTCAGTGGGATAGCCTTTGTTGTCTACTGCTTTATAGGCAATTACAGTTATTATTCCATCAACCATTTTCCCGCTTTCCGGAAAGAATTGCAGATTGATCCCCGATTTCAGGGGAATCGATAACCTCTGCTCTGAAATAACAGTCTTTCCTGAAAGAATAAGTCTCAGGTCGACAAATGGGCAGGAAAGTGATGCCGGAACGAAAAACCCCATCGAAGCATTTAAATACTTTTTAACCGGGAATGTTTTTCTTACGCTCAGGGTATCATTAAGTCTTGCCAGTACTTCAAGCAGCTTATCCTGAATCTTGTATTCATCGGGCAGTATTGTCTTTAAATGTAATTCGACTGAGTCACCCTCAGTACTTTTTTTTATAACCGGGTTTACTAAAATAAATTTGCTGAAATCCGATTGATGAACTGAGATGTCTTTTTCGAAGAGATATTCACTCTGAAAATTTCTCATATATTGAGTGTAGGCTCTCAGGCGATAAATACCATTTTTTGAATTCTTATTAATTATAAAATCGCCGTATGATCTGCCATCTTTAATCATAAGCTTCAGATGCTTTTCAGTGCTATTATTTGCATTGATCAGATCAACATACAATATTTTGCTCAGTGAGGTTGAGTCCATATGCAGGTTGTCAAGCACAAATGCGCTGAACCAGATTGTATCTCCGGCAGGATAATCAGGCCGGTCCGTTTCAACATAAACGTTTTCAACTGCAACTATGTTTTTATTCATTACTTTAATCAGGGAGTCAACGTCTATTATTTCATTTTCGGAAGAGAGCCTGTTATCAGAATAAAACCTGTTATTATTCTCCCAATTTTGAATTTGCCGTTGTTCAATGGAATCCGGACTAAGAAATGTGTTTTGAACCCAGAAATCATGTTTGTATGGCTTCATGAATAGTTCATTTGTTTCTGTATTAAATGCCGATGAATTGCCAGATAATGAAAATTTTGCATTAAAGTTTATCTGCTGGTTCGCTTCAGTTAATGATTCCTGTAAGAGGTGATCTCTAACGGCACTGTATATCAGTGAAGAATCGGGAACAACAGCAAAAAGAGTCCTTTTTAAAATGATCTGATCAGGTTTATTTTTCTGGATCAATGTATATTCTTCGTTCCCGCTGATGTAATCAAGATGGTAAATGTCCCTGTCTTCAGTACCTTTTAAAAAAGAAATTTCAGTTGAAATATTTCTGTCACGCTGCGAGGCTGCCGAAGGACCCTCAATGTGATTCCTGTGTCTCGATTTAAAGAGGCTGGAAATATACACAACTGAAGTGTCGGCGACATTGATGTAATAAACATTCTTTGTTTCTCCAAGGTCGATAGTGAGGACATCAACCCGGTTGCCGTTCAGCATAAAATATCCTCTTTGTGTTACAGTGCGCTCAATAAACAATGGCAGGTTGACATAAGGATCTGTTTTAAATTCGAGCCTGTTTTCCGGGAGTCCGGCAATTGATTCGTTCGTTGATGCATAGCGGGAAATGCCTGATTGATTTTCTCTTAGAGAATACTTGTTGACATTCATATACGAATAGCTTTCATAAAAGCTTTTAATGCCTGCATCAACCGATGAGGTTATATAGCGATATACCAGCTTTCTTTCGGGGGGATCCGTTTCATCGGAACTTACATTATTTCCAAGCTTCCAGAGAGCCTTTTTAAATATCGTTCCATATTCTGCCTCAGAGTTTTTACTGTAATAAACCCTGTGTATTTCAATGGGGGAGAGTGAAATAGTGATGGAATCATCGGGATTATTTATAGTGACAGTCTTTTCCTTAAAACCGAATTTATTAATTGTGAGGGTAACCGGTAATTCATTCAGCGAAAGAAGAAATTCTCCATTGGTATTTGATTTCGCAGCGATCTTATTATTGCTTCCGGAAATGTCAGCAAAACAGACCGGCAAAGTTGAATTTAAATTAATTAAACGACCTTTAAAATAACCTTTATTATGGCTTATATCAGCAACAGGGAAGGTGGTATCAGATGAAGCATAAGCCGGAGGCTCAACAGAATAGTGGTTTGATGGTTGATTCAGCCTGACAGATTCCTGGCCTGATAAATTTGGCGGAACAATTGAAATTAATAAAACCAATAGCCCATTCAGGTAAGATCTTTTCATAGGATTGCAAGCTATTTTTTTGACGAATACAGGATCAGAAAAATTAAGTTCCGGAGATTGTATATCCTATTAAAGATAAGACAAATATTGTACCAATTATGGAGTATCAATAAATTAAAAAAGTATGATATTGCTGTAATACATCAGTTTCGGCACGCTGGTTCCTGCTAACTGAAACGATCTTCATTTGTTTTTCTTTGCAACTTAATTTATCTTTATTAAGTCTATATGCTGATTCGTTGGACCAACACTTATAAGACAAGAAATTCCTTATTAATATAAATTATAAACACTGCAGCTTTGCAATTAATATTTTCGATCAACCTGTCCATTTTTAAATCAGGATGTGGGAGCATAACAAAAGAAATAAATATAACCCATGAAGCTGAAAAGTATTGAATATGCATTTATGTTCTTAATTACTGTTTTTATACAGGCTTGTGAATATAAACCCATGGATGTATACGAACGTCCTGTAACAAAGGATGTGGCGCCGCCACAAATTCAGACTCTTGTTCTGGATATTAAATTCGATACGATTTATCTCTATCCTGAAAAAATCATAAACTTCAGATTCTCAAGCAGCAATCAGGAAATCAAGATGGTGCGGTTTGTTATTGACAATGAGCCGGAGTTCACAGTAAATTCAGATAACGGGACATTTGATTTAACATTTGGAACCTTGTCGGATGGAATTCATAAATTGGATCTGGAAGTTTATACAGCATCGGGGACCAACAGTATTGCAGAGCTGATAGGAGCAGAGGCATACCTGTTCACCAAGTCATGGACAATAATTGTTGACAGAAGTTATTACTCCAGGACAAGGGCATCGGCATCAAACGGATATCTGAAACTTACCTGGCCAAAATATCGCGATTATGATTTTCAGGAATATGTGATATCCCGCATGCTCAGTTATAATAATGAAGTATTAATTAAAAGGTTAAAATCAACTGAGTTTATCGATAGTTCTTATGTAGGGGAAGGAGCCAGCTATATTGTCAGAGTCGATAATCAGAAGGAAAAATTATTAGACTGGGGGCATGTGGAACTGTCAAGAGAATTTCCTGAGATGAAACTCATGCCCACTGAGAGTGACCCTTTTATATTAAAATGGGGAAAGAGCAAGTATTATAATGCGGTGGATACAATAAAGCTGGTCCAGAGTCTGAATACTACGTATAACTATAAAACTGTTAAGACAACACAGGATCCGGATGATTCAATTTATGTTGAGGAAACGGGCTTTTTCGCTGACGATGTTGAATTCATACTCAAGTTGGTTCCAAAGAAAAAAAATATCAGGTATACATCTGATTATTATTCGAGTTTTGAATCTCACGCCTATCTGATTCTTGGTTATCCATTTATCAGGCCAAACACTTCAATATCGAAAATAAATCAGGTAAATCAGGATGAATTTGTTTATCGCGAAGCGTGCGACAGTATTATCAGGTATTCAATCTCGGAGAAGCATTCAGGAGAGCAATTAGGTTACAGGTCACCAGGATGCAGCAAATGTGAATTCAACACTATAACACTCTCTGCTTCCGGCAAATATCTGACCAATTACGCAAATTGTGACAATGATCTGATGCTGGTTACTACAAATAATATGAATAATTACATTATACGTGACCTGAAACCTTACTCGGGTCTGAATTATACTCCGGTAATTTTTGTTTCTGATGCAGGAACAGCGCTTGTCAATAAAGGTAGCGGAGGTTTTAGTATCTATGATTTTAATACGGATACTTCATTGGCTACCTATCAAAAAACCTTTAATGGCGGGGAGGGGTTATTAATTTCATCACAGGGAGACTATTTGTTTTTAGAAGATGATTCCCTGAGACTTGTGGGATTTGCAAATTCTCAGTTCACCAATATCCGGAGTTGGGATCGGAATGCTAATCCAAAATACTTTGGTTTTGACGGAGTAAATCCAGGACAAGTGTGCATTTGGGACGGTGCAACTTTTTCCGTAAAGCTTTGCAGCGATTTTTCTGACGTATATAAGTTTTCATTATCCGATAATTCTCTCCTGGATATTGATTTTTATAATAATGAAATTCTTACATACAATGCCGGACATTTGTATGTAAAAAGCTATTTAGACGGTTCGTTAATAAAGGATCTCCCTATCCATCTGAATCCGACGATGAATTACTACACTTTCTCGCTTATTAATCATGCAATCGTGTCATCACAAGGTGTAATTTATTTTATCAAATAAGTTGAATAATGAAAAAAAATGTTCTGATAACTCTCTTAGTGCTGATCTCACTGACCAGGGCCAATTCGCAGGAAATAAGCTTTGCATTTCAATCCGGAGTCGGGGCCTATTCTATGAAGGGTTTGAAAAATATTAATAATGAAATACCTAAGGGATTGCCGTTTGAGACTAAGCTGGTATCCGATTTTCCGGCATATTTATATTACCGGCCTTCGTTGATCGTCCGGTTCGACAATTTTGCTGTTGGGCTGGTTTATTCATTTCAATCCACCGGTTCGCGTATTTCAGCTAAAGATTATTCCGGTGAGTATCGTTTTGATATGTTAGTCAGGTCCCATACTCCGGGCATCTATTGTGAGTATAAGTTATCGGGTGAAGATAGTTTTGATTTCAATTTATATGCTATTATCGGACCGTCATTCTCAAGATTAGAAACGAAAGAGCGCTTTTTTGTGGCGGATACATTACTGTCGAATGAAAACTATAAATTCAAGGCTCAAAATTATTTCATTGAGCCAGGCATTAATATTCTTTATCCTGTAAATGCATTCAGTTTCGGGATGAATCTTGGTTATTTTATACAATTTGGAGATCAGGCTTATTACACAGGAACAGATAAAAGGAATGTTTTATACGATCCTAAGAGCAGTGCTCCTATAAAGCCTGATTGGAACGGGATCAGGGTTGGTTTATCGGTTGCATATAATTTCGGTTATTGAAATCAGGTATTTAGAACCTAAATTCCAAATCTTATTTATAATTCGTACCTCAAGGTCTTGTTTATTAATTAAGTGATTCATGAAAACTTGCCAACTGATAAATTTTAAGATAATCCTTATTTTGGGATGTATTATTCTTTCATCCTGTACAGCAACAAAACTGTTAACCTCAAATGTCAGACCCGATGAGGTTACAGATCTTAAACTTCTGGAGCCATTCTCCTACATCTCTATAATTAAAAAAGGCAACAGGGGGCAAATTGATGATAGTACTTCTCTTATATCAAAACAACATGTTTTCAAAGTACTTGGGGAATTAAATAGTCTACTACCACTTACCGGAGAGATTGTTTTATCAGATACTGCTATTAATCATAGTCTTGAAAAGGAATATGAACTTCTTATACTTACTGCAGATCGAACAAAAAACATTACAAATCTTAAAATAACTCCCACACTTGACAAGATCCTGGAAGCTAATCAAACGCGTTTTGGCCTTATGATTATAAGTACAGGATTTACCAGGATGAAAGGAAATTATGGAAAACAGGTAGCAAAAGGAGCTGCACTTGGAGTTTTGACCCTAGGCATGTACTACCAGACACCCATAAAATCATATTCTACAATATATGCAATGATTGTAGATTCAAAAGAAAACAATATTACGTTTTTCAGGAAGTCTTTTCTTCAAGATAGGGAGCCGCTGGACGAATCTGTAATGACAAAGCAATTTAAGAAAATCTTTGACGGATATTTTTGGACAGAAAAGTAATTGCCAGCCACCTGAGTATCAGTCTCAACTATTACGATTACTCAGTGTTTTTTTTTCCTGCTCCTCATACTTCTTTATATTTTCAGACCAGTTCTTAAGAACATAGTTAAGCTTCTGTTTTACTTTCTTATCTACCTGTTTTCCCTTCAGGGCTTTATCTATACTTTCTATTGTCTTCAGAACTGATTCCTGATCGATCTTTTCAAAGCTATCTGGTTTATTGTTTTCAAGCTCTTCCTTGCCTACAGATTCTGCATAGCGCCATAATTCATCTTCTTTTCAACACTTTACATCAATTATTAACAGTAGTTTCGAATGGAAACGTGCGGTGGCAAACCGGAACCGAGCGAATAAATAATTGTTGGTTTATTAGTAAATTTAATTTCGCGAGCTCGGCGAAGCCAAATGATAACTTCAGCCATTTTTGGGAGCGTGACGCCTAAGGCATTTTGCCAAAAAAGGCTGAAGTTATCATTTGGCTTCGCCGAACTCGCAGTCCTAGTATTCATCAAACCTCCAAGATTACTTTTCTGCTCGGTTCCGGCGCCCTTTTTCTTTGTTTCGTTTGCCTTCGGCGAGCTCGCATGGCTTAATTTGTTTTATAACTTATTACCTATTATGCTCGGTTCTTTTTGGACGAACAAAAAGAACCGAAGCCCTGGAAGGGCGAGCTCGACATAGTCAAATGAAAATAAAAAAGAAGGTGTCCTTTTGAGACACCCTCCTTATTAATCTAAATCTTTAAAAATGCTTTAATATTGAATTATGTTTAAGTAATCATGGTTTACCTGTTATTTTAGCCACCATGGAACTTCATTAATTCCATCATACCCTCCATACTGCTCATCAACTGCCTTTTTATAATTGACCGGGTTAGTTATGAGTTCCTCTGTTGGGTACTTCCAGCGTTTTGGATAAACTGATTTATCATCAGGATTCATACTGGTAGCCGGATCCAGTGGGAAAGGAGGATACCCTGTACGAAGAAAATCCTGATAATTTAACTGCGAGGTAAAGAAATCAAGCAGCCATTTCTGTATCCATATCTGATGTAACCGATCTTCTTTGGTTCCGGATGTTGCATAGGCGGCAGCGCCGGTAAAATAATTATCAATATAAGGTTGATCAATATTCATATTATGGACACCAGTTGCTGCGGAAGGCAAGTTCATATAGTATTGAAGCTGGGCTTTTACTCCGTTCTCGTAGTATTCCTGTGCGTTTCCTGTTACCCAGCCTTCCTCAACAGCTTCAGCAATAATGAAACATTGCTCTGCATAGCTAAATATAAGCATAGGATCGCCGGCCCTGACCAATGTATAGCGTTTATTTACTAAAGAATACATACCTGACTGGTTATTTAGAGCGAGTTGCGTAGCAGACAATTCTGTTGGGGCGCCTTCATAAGCATTAAAATCAGTCTCAGATTTGCCGGCGTCAATCAGATATTGCGCTGGTTCCGCGAAATAGAACAATCTGCGATCATTTAGATTTTTTAATGCGTCAACCACCAGTTTAGAAACGCCGAGGTAGATCCTATCGCCTTCACCATTATAAAAAGGATGAGAGGCGTTTAGATTATCACTATAAACCAATTGGAAATTATCGTCGTTGCCGGTCATTAGATTACCTGCAGCTACTATTTCTGCAAAACGAGCTTTTTGTTCAGGGGTAATTGTTTTGCTTATCGTTTGCAACACCTTTAATTGCATAGCATTGCAAAGCTTACGCCATTTGGTTACATCCCCATTGTACATTATATCACAATCGCCAAAATCTGTTCCATCGGCAAATTTTTGCTCTGCGGTTTTAAGATCAGCCAACACTTCCACGAAAACATCTGCCTGATTATCATACTTTGGCTGTGTTATTCCATCTTCTGCCATACCTGCCTCAGAATAAGGAATATTGCCCATGTTCAATGTCTCTGAAAATCCTGCAGAAGCTTTTAAATACAATGCCAATCCCTCAAAAGAAGATAGAGATACAGACCCTTTGGCAAATTCGACCATTCGTTTCGTATTGGTCAACTCCTGGAGACCAGCAAAATCACCGTATGGCCAATAAGAATAGTAATATTGGTAAGGGTTAGGGTTTGTCTCAAGTCTGGCTACATGCTTACACCATAGGTTTCCTGTAGAGAAATCAGTAGGATTAGGATTCCAGAACCTGTAAGAATCTTTCAAGACCTGAGTAGCAAGCATCTCTGGTGAAACAGTACTGGCTGAATTCGGGTCTGTATTTATTTTCTCAAATTTACCGCATGAAGTTGCAATTGTAAGAGAAATAATCGCAAAATAAATATACCTTATCTTTTTCATTTTTAAGTCCGATTAAGTTAGATTAAAATGTGACTTTAATATTACACCCGAGATATCTTACAGATGGGTCTGCAAAATCTTCAACACCTCCGTCTGGATCAGAATATTTAAAATCCTTTGCCCACAACAGAACATTTTGTCCTATTAAGCTTACTGATGCTGCCTTTGCTATTCCATGTAATAAATTAACCGGAATATTGTATGTTAAGGAAACCTCACGCAGTTTGCAAAAAGTCTTGGAATAAGTATCTGCAGGACTTCCATTGCCACCCCAGGCGCTACTGCTATGCAAATCGATTATATATTGTTCATAGGTACTATATACATCATTGGGTGCATAAACACGTGTATCACTTGTGATTTTACCATAAGCATCATAAGTTGCTGTTCCTGATACAACTTTTACACCCTTTCCAAGGAAGTTTTCGGAACCTGGTGTTGCAACATCCAGAGCCCTTTCCGGAGTGATAGAATTAGGATGGCCTCCAGATTGCCACATGTAACTTTCAGTTCTCGTGTTCATAAGGCCTCCGGCAACACCATCAAAAGACAGAAACAAACTAAAAGCTTTATATTTTATGGTAGTATTTAATCCCCAGACAAAATCCGGGTCGGTCCATCCAAAATTAGAATCATATTGACTGTACTGTAATCTTCCACCGTCGAAAATAAGCTCTCCTGTACCCGGAACTTTTACCAGGTCCCGGCTTACTAACGCATCAACCCGGTTGCCTACTTTAACCCATGGATTTTTACTTGAATAGACGGAGTCTAACTTTGTATAGTAAGTCGCATAAGTAGATAAGTTTACACCTATATCCAGTTGCCAGTTATCATTTTTAAGAGGCGTGCCATTAATCGTCAGTTCCCAGCCACGACGGGATCTTTCTTCCTGACTATTAGTAACTACCCCGCTATATCCGGTAGCTGGCGATAAGGGAGCTGCCGGAGATATTTGTAGAAGGTGGTACATATGTTTATCATAGTAGGAAAGATCAACCATTAGCCGGTTTTTAAACATCATGGCTTGAAATCCTGCCTCAAATGTATTTGCAGCTTCCGGAATAAGACCTGCCGGATAGAGTGAGGAAGGAGAAGATGCCCCGTTTAAAGTGTTCCAGGTGCCGCTGTTAATCGTGAAAACACTTTTAACATCATATATTCCCGGAGGGGTTTTTGATACTGTGAAGGAACTTCTGACCTTCAATAAATCGAGCCAGTCTTTTGTCCCCGGTAAAAGTTCGGAAATCACAAAACTCGATGCAACAGAAGGATAAAAATATGATTTGGTATCAGTTGGCAAAGTCGAACTCCAGTCATTACGCCCGGTTGCTTCTAAATATATCAGTTTATTCCATGAGAACGCTAACCGGCCATACATTGAATTTACCATCTGACTTGTAGAAATCTGTCCAACATAAGCAGGATCTACCGATGCTGCCAGTGAGAAAAAAGCTGGCACAGAAATACCTCCTACTGTGTTAGCATTCAGGTTATCATCACGTTTGAAGAATATTGTTCCTCCTGCAAGATATTCTACATTAAATTTATTAAATGACTTGTCACCTGTTAGCAGCAAGTCATTATTTATGCTGAATCCTTGTGTAAGACCTATATTATAGCCCCCTGTCATATAACCATTCCATGTATACTGATTCCCCGGGACTCCTGTATTTCCAGTGTATAAATAAGAGCCCATTGAAGTCCTTAATTCCCCTTTATCAGTATAAAAATCAAGGCCTGAACGAACACTGGCTTTTAACCAATCAGTAAGTTGATAACTCATTGATACATCGGCATTAAATATATCGCGAGAGATCTGATTCGTTTTTTCATAGCGGTCAAAATAGGGATTGTTCATGCTGGCATTGCTATTGTAGGTATAGTTTTGAGTTTGGTCTTTTAAAAGCCAGTAATTATTTTTGTAATCGCTGAGTTTAAAATCAGAACTCGACCAAATCAGCAAAGAATACATTGGATCATATGAGGTATAGCCATTCGACCCCACGTTAGGAGATGTTTTTCTGGAATAAGCAACGTTTGAACTCAGTTTGAATTTATCTACAGTGATATCTCCGCCAAGAGTGTATGAATATTTATTCAGCATGGAATTAGGGTACTGGCCTTTATCCCGGGTCCAGTTAAAAGAACTTCTGAGTGAGGCATTCTTACTTTTAATTCCAAAATTCAGATTATTATTAGTTACATAACCTGGCACTAAAAAATCCTGGAAGTTGTTTTTCCCCAACGGCAAATATGGATAATCTCTGTAATCCTTCAAGAATGGATCCCATTGGGTGCGGATGGTTCCGTCCATAACCGTTCCCCATGAACTCGTGGAATTAATATCGTATGTATTGTTGTCACCACGACCATATACGCTCTGTTTCTTAGGGATAGCTAAAAATCCGGCAGCAAACATCGTATTTGTAGTAAAGTCCACAGTTATACCCGATGCATTTTGACTTCCATTTTTAGTTGTAATTAAAATAGCACCATTTGCTCCGCGAAAGCCATAGAGTGCCGATGCAGTTGCTCCCTTCAGAACACTCATTGATTCAATGTCTTCTGAGGAAATATCGCCAATTGTCTTATTTGCATAAGCTACACCGTCAATTACAATGAGAGGATCCTCCCCTCGAATAGTAAGCACTGGTGATGTACCAAAATCTGTCGAGTTTTTAACTAATAGTCCTGCTACTTTGCCGGTAAGAGATGTAGCAGCCTCGACTCCCGAAACTTTTTGCAGGCTCTCTCCGGAAACTTTTTGAACCGAATAGCCAAGTGATTTTTCATCACGTTTAATACCTAGTGCAGTCACTACAACTTCGTCCAGTCCAACCAGATCGTCTGCCAAAACAGCATCAATTACATTATTTGAACCAATAGGTATTTCCTGTGCTTTCATCCCTATAAAAGATATTGTAAGGCTCTTGGCTCCGGGAGGGACCATAATAGTGTATTTACCGGTAATATCGGTGAGCGCACCCACTGTAGTTCCAGTTATAACAACATTTGCCCCGGTAATTGGAATTCCATTTTTGTCGGTAACTGTTCCTGATATTTTCGATTGTTGCATTATTCCAACGGGAATATTTGTTTCGTATGGAGTGAGGATTACCTGTTTTTCATAAACGATAAAATTTACTTTTCCCTCAAAAATATCACCTAAAATATTTTTAATAGGCTCATTCTCAGCATCAACATTAACTTTCCTTTCAACGTTAATAAGCTTTGGACTGTACAGGAAAAAAAACTCACTCTGATTTTCAATATCTTTTAGCACTTCTGAGACTTTAACATCTTCGAGCTTGAGGGTAAGCTTCGTCATTTGTGAATATGTTTCAGTTGCCCAGAGCTGAGAAATTGTAAGGAGAGATAAGAATAGGGTTAGTTTCATGACTCTGATCGTTTTTAATGAAAAGAATCCCCAAAGATTCCTTTCACAATAATCTCGAAATTTTTTCATAAATTTGATTGGATTAAGGTTACTAAAGTTTTAGTGAAAACGGGTACTTAGTCGGGCGGGATCGTGGGCAAACACTTTCCCGCTTTTTTCTGATTAGGTATGTTTCATAAGCATATGAATTGATAAATTAGTATTATCCTATTTGTTCTTGTAACTTATAATGATTTTCCTTTTTGCAAATGTCCCTGGACTTATTTCCTGCCGTTCTGATATTGAATAACGCACAGGTGACATAAGTGTCATAAGTTCCATCACCTGTTGAAGTGTTTCATGTATGAAAGTAGCAGTATATGTAAGGTCAAGCAATTCAGGATCTTTTATTTGTATATCTGCATTAAACCATCGGTTTAGTTTTTTAACCACTTCACCCATAGGTTCGTCATAAAAAACAAGCTTGCCTTCTTTCCATGAAAAATTTCTGTCGTCTTCAATTGTACGCGTTACAATTTTTTTGTCTCCATTTTGAAAAATAGTCATATCAGTCGGTTTCATTTCTAACAGGGGAATTATTTTTCCGCCAGGTTCTTCCCGCTGCAGTTCAATTTTGCCTTTGATAAGTGAAGTCTCAATTTTGTTTTCATCAGGATAAGCCATTATATTAAATGTTGTACCAACAGCTTTTATCTGAAGTTCCCTGATTTTAACAATAAAAGGTATTTTAGAATTATGAACAACTTCAAAATAACCTTCGCCATTAAGTTCAACTATACGCATATTACCACTAAATGCAGCTGGATATTTTAATGAGCTGCTATGATTAAGCCATACATTTGACCCATCTGGCAATGTAACTTTGGTAATAGCATCGACAGAGGAAAATACTTCATTACTTGATTGATTTACAGAGATCTGATTATGGCTGTATGAATTATATTTAAGTGTCATATACAATCCGAAACCCAATACCGGAAGTAAAAGTATTGCTGCGGTTCGCGTGAGAATCTTTAAAAAATTCTCTCTTTTTTTGAGTGGTAAAATACTCCTGCCATCCTTGTCAAGAAGTTCTTTTACCTGTGCAAGATTTACTTTGTGATGTATTTTATCGAGAATTAAATCAAAATCTATATCATGAGCGCTTTCTTCATCATCTGCTTCTTCCCAGATTTTTTCAATTAGATCTTTTAATTCTTTTACTTCCTCAGTTCTAAAAGATTTCCTAAACCAATCGAGAAAAGAATTCAATTCTTCTTCATTACACGTATTATTACAATACTTTTCCAATAGTTCTTTGTTCATTTTTCATTTTATATTGATTAAAAAGCACTTCCGACAGATTATCGGAAGCGCTTAAAACCCGGTATTTAACCTAACTTAACATATTTATATATAACTAATTGGCGATATATAATGTACTAATAAATATAAATTTCGTCTTCAATTTGATCAGATTCTGATATTAAGACGCAGTAAATACCTTCTACCACTACATACCTCCCTGAAAAAAGAAATAATAATGCATTATGACTCACAATAAATGTTTGTTTTTTGATATTAAGAGTCAGTATCAGCTGACAGGAAGACGGATATTGATTTTCATTACTTCACAAAAAGAAACCAGAAGAGTAAAGTAACCAGGGAGTAATTACCAAGTTTAAGGCGAACGGTTTTAAGCGCTCTTGACATATGGTTTTCAACAGTATTTATCGAAATGTTAAGTTTTTCGGCTATGTCCTGATAAGTCAATCCTTCTTCTTTATGAAGAATGTATATTTCTTTCTGACGCAGAGGTAACTGAAGAACAATATTGTGAAGTTTATCGGTTAGTTCCTTATACTCATATATCAGTGCCGGCTCCTCGTATGGTTCCTGCAATGATTTTAAATACTCAATAAATTCGTTGTTTTTAATTTTCTTTCTTAGAATGGAAATCGTTGAGTTGTATGCTATACTGAATAAATAGGATTTTACCGATGAATCTTTTTCAACTTTGGCGCGGCTCTCCCATAACTTTAGAAATACATCCTGTACAATGTTCTCCGATTCTTCCTGCGATTTCAAAATCGAATAGGCAAAATTGAATAGTTTTTTACTATAATTCTTATATAGTGCATCAAAAGCTATCATATTACCGGCTTTAATCTCCAGCATAAGCTTTTCATCACTATACAAAATGGTATCTTTCATTTATATCAGACTGCCTTTATACCTGCCATATTATAATTGTAAACACTGTAAATATATGAATTATCTCAAATATGAATTATTTATTGAAGTCTTGTCACAGCTAATTTAAAAGTTTGCAAGGTTATTCCGGGAGAATCAATTGCTTCCTGTGATCAAACTTAGATGTGGTGGCATCGGCCAATTGTAATGCGAACTGGCTATTTGCTTTATTGATCTTTATGACTATGCTTTGTAATACCCAGAATATAATTATCGGACATAGTTTTGCTGATATCAATTCTTATCTTGATTCTTCCAGATATTACATTTGAGCTTCTTGGTGATACTCTGATACATGTTTATAATCTGTCCCTGTTAAGGTCTATTACTTTGAAGTTTTTCAATATCAGATTTCCTATAAAATTGCCGACAAAGTCATCAACAGGATTAGTTGAAAAAGGCAATCAATATTTTTCTTAATCATAAATCTTTATTAATATTGTTAATGCAATATTCCTTCATGATTTCGTTCTGGAAATCATGACTGTTAGTAATAATAGCCTGTAAATGAAAAAGCTTTCCTACAATTTTTTATTCTGTATTCTCTTATGTTCGTCGTTTATTTTATTGGTTACAAACTCATGTGAATTTGAACCAACAGAGAAGTACGTAGCCGATGTAAAGAAACCGGAAGGAGATCTTCCAATTGATGTCAGTCTGCATTTTATGACTGATACTATAAATTTCTATTGGTCCAGCACACTGAACCTGATGATCGATGCAGGTGGCAAAAAGGTGCTTGGAGTAAAATATTATCTTGATGGCGAGGAAATAGTTGGATCAGGCAGTAACAATAATTATTTTGTCCTGCTAAACCTGACTAAGCCGGGCACGCATAAGTTCAGGTATACATTCTTTATAAAATCCGGATCAAACAGTCTTGCTGACAAGCTTAATGCCGAAGGATTTTTTTATGAATCAAAGGAGTGGACTCTGATAGGATCGGATTATGATACGCAGAAAAATCTGATCTTCAGGACTGTCAGCGATGGACTTGAGTTCACATGGAAGCCTTACGACGGACCTGATTTTAAGTGCTACAGGTTAAAGGAAGAAGCTGCAGGAAGCAGCTATGATCTGCAGGATACTTTTTTTCATAATACCAATTATGTTGGAGAGGGAGGAGAATGCAGATTATATATTGTTGACTATGCAAATGGAGAACATCTCTGGGGAAGATGCATTCTTAGCAAATCTTTGCCATCGTTAAAAATATCTAATATAAATAATAAGGTAGGGTTGACATGGAATGCGCCTCCGTTTAAGGATAACATTGCTGAATACCAAGTGTTTCAGCAGGGTTCTTCGGGAATCTGGACAAAGATTGCCACATTGCCATCAACTGTCCGGGAAACATTGGTAGTACCTCCTGATTCTACTTTCGGACCCATTTTGAGTTTTTATCTTTTTTGTGTTCCCAAAGGTCCGCTTCTGGTCACAAATAATTCTGTTTTCAGTTCATATCTGGAGGCAGTCAGAGCCGCCTTACCCGGTCCTCTTTTCTTAAATCATTATGGTGCGACCACTACAGGATTTTATTTTGATAATTATGACCAGACTTCAGGAAAAGCTATTCTGTATAAATACACAGATGCAACTGATCAGGTTACCCCTGTAATGACATATAAATGGCAGACTGATTTCTCGCCCGATGGGAAGTACATGCTTTTGCCCGGAGACTCTACTCTGGATCTTTACGATGTGGCCACAATGACACTTTTAACTTCAACAGATATCAAACCCGGCGGTTTAGGTTTGAAGGGAGCACCTAAAATCTCGGATAATGGCATCTGTGTACTGAATTTCAATAATATCGCTTACGTATATAACCTTTTGACACAACAATTCCTGTTTTCAAAAAGCATTGTTGAATCACCCTTGAAAATCTCAGCAGATGGTAAATATTTTATATCATTCAGTGGCGATTCCCTTCTTGTTTTTCAGGTTAATTCAAGTTCAATAGATTTTGTAGGTGGCATAAAAAAGTCGGGTGGTATTATATTCCCTGATGAATTTGATTTTTATCATGACCAGCCTGAATATTTGTATCTGTACGATAATGCCAGTTTTAAAGTTTATTCACGCAGTGATCTCTCCCTTGTAAAAAGTTACACAATAGGTTCATGGTTCTATAATATCGATTATTCAAGTCATAAGATCCTGACAGCCATCAATGGAAGCACCTGGAGGATTTATGATTTGAATACAGGCAATCTTGTTCAAACTGTTTCCGGGTTAATGGGAGGTACCAATTATTCGCTTTTGAATAATAATACACTCTTTGTTGCGAACTATAAATATATTTTAAACAACACGAAATAACTCTCAATGAAAATCAGATTATTTGTTTTCCTGATTATTTCCAGCTTCCCTGTTGCCCTGTTTTCACAGGAATTGAATATTGGCTTTGAATCAGGAATTGGATCGTACAATATGGATGATCTTAAGCAGCTGAACAGTGTATATCGGGGATCATTGCCTTTCGATGCAAGAATTACCGAGAACTTCCCGAATTACTGGTATTATAAATCTTCTATATCATATTCATTTAAAAAAAATGTGACCTTAGGGGCTGCCTGGTCATTTCACTCAACAGGGTCAAGAATTTCACTGGCTGATTATTCAGGGGAATACTCCTTTGACATGATTATAAACTCTTCCTCACCTGCATTATTTGTAGATTTTTTTTACCCTGTTTCAGATTTCAGGTTTGTTTTCGGAAATGAACTGGGAATGGATTATTCAAATCTGACAGTTAATGAGAATCTGAAGATAGGTTCATCCACTAATGGGTCATCAGATAAGTTCAAATCACAAAGTGTTTCTTATGAACCCGGTTTGAAAATTTTATATTCCGTATTATTCATGAAAGTTGGACTTTCCGCAGGGTATCATCTTGATCTTCAGAATGGGGATATTGCCTCAACTGCTAATAAAAAAGCTTTTCTGATGACCTCTCCCGGTGATAAGGCACGATCCAATTGGTCGGGTTTCCGCATTGGCGCATCACTTTCACTCAACATGTTCCGGATTTTCAACAAAAAGCCAGTTCAGGAGAGCTCGGGTGAAACGATTTGATACTGATTGCGACTTTTTATTTTTGATTATTACAATCTTATTATAGAAGCATTCAAAACAGGTGACCTGAGATTAGCTTCGCTGATCCTGGTAATGGGTGACTAAAATGAAAAGCCTGTCATTCGCTGCGCTCATTCACGGGCTTTGTTTTTTCTTTTGCTTTTGAAAGCGAGCTTTCAACGTTGTCTGGTGGCAGATTAGCTTCGCTGATCCTGGTAATGGGTGACTAAAATGAAAAGCCCGTCATTCGCTGCGCTCATTCACGGGCTTTGTTTTTTCTTTTGCTTTTGAAAGCGAGCTTTCAACGTTGTCTGGTGGCAGATTAGCTTCGCTGATCCTGGTAATGGGTGACTAAAATGAAAAGCCCGTCATTCGCTGCGCTCATTCACGGTCTTTGTTTTTTCTTTTGCTTTTGAAAGCGAGCTTTCAACGTTGCCTGGTGGCAGATTAGCTTCGCTGATCCTGGTAATGGGTGACTAAAATGAAAAGCCCGTCATTCGCTGCGCTCATTCACGGTCTTTGTTTTTTCTTTTGCTTTTGAAAGCGAGCTTTCAACGTTGTCTGGTGGCAGATTAGCTTCGCTGATCCTGGTAATGGGTGACTAAAATGAAAAGCCTGTCATTCGCTGCGCTCATTCACGGTCTTTGTTTTTTCTTTTGCTTTTGAAAGCGAGCTTTCAACGTTGTCTGGTGGCAGATTAGCTTCGCTGATCCTGGTAATGGGTGACTAAAATGAAAAGCCTGTCATTCGCTGCGCTCATTCACGGTCTTTGTTTTTTCTTTTGCTTTTGAAAGCGAGCTTTCAACGCAACGAAAAAACAAAGCCCGGCACTTTCGTGCCAGGCTTTTCATTTGTCGGGGTGGCAGGATTCGAACCTGCGACCCTCTGGTCCCAAACCATAAAAAATGCGTTTCAGTCAAAATCATATTTCTGGCAATTCACTTCATAAATACTGATACTCAGACAGATTGTTAATAAATACTTAACAATGATATTCAATGATATTCAGATCGTATTCATTTAAAATGTATATTTGTTTGCTCATTTCATGTACAGGTACAAACATTTATTATGGAAACATTTTCACTTGACAAGGTAAGAGCTGCTATCATTCTTGATACAAGAAGGGAGCGGAAAAGGAAGCGGAAAAAAACGGGGGATTATCCCATCCGGTATAGAGTTACGTTCAATCGGGATAGTGTATATTATCCCTGTATGGATATGAGTCTTAAAGACTGGGAAGCCCTTCCGACAGCCAGGGGGAAAGAGCTGGTTAAAACAAGAGTGATTGTACAATCGGGCTTCGAAACAATAAAAAACCATATTAAAGAGATGGTACAGGGGGAGGGATTCTCCCTTGCAGGATTGAATCAGCGATTAAACAGGGGAAGCAAGAACAGTATAACAGTTGCTTTCGAAAATAAGATCCTTCAGCTTACCAAGGCGGGGCAAATTGGTACTGCTTCATCATACCAATGTGCAATTAATAGCATTCAGAAGTTTATAACCGAGGACTTAAAGATTAGTGATATTACTATTGACTGGCTGAGAAGATATGAATCGCACCTGCTTACCGAGGGTAAAACAAGAACAACTATAAAATTCTACATTGGTTGCATCCGTGCCCTAATGAATGAAGCCCGACAGAATAAAATGATCACAGAAGGTGCTTATCCTTTCGGGAAAGGTAAGTTTGAGATAAAAACAGGACAAGGGCGAAAACTGGCATTAACATTATTACAGATAAAAGCAGTGCTGGATCATCCCTTAAATACTGATTATGAAAAAAGATCGAGGGACTTGTGGTTCTTCTCCTACTTGACTAATGGTATTAATTTTAATGATATGCTTAGATTAAAATATAAAGATATTGCTGGAGGTGAGATACACTTCCATAGGCAGAAGACAATCAGGACAACCAGAAATCAAAAAGAAATCGCAGCTACCCTGCTCCCTGAGATGAAGGATATTATAGTTAAGTGGGGAAATTCTGATAAAAAACCTGATTCTTATATATTTCCTTTCCTGACCAAAGAAATGGATGCAGCTACTACGAAAAGAATTATTCAGAATGTGATCAGGCTCTGCAATAAAAAAATGAAGGAAATCAGCGATGCATTAAATTATGATACGATTAGCACCTATACAGCAAGACATTCCTATGCATCTGTCTTGAAGCGAAGCGGGTCAAATATTGCCTTTATTAGTGAATCCCTAGGGCATAGCGACCTCCGTACTACTGAGAACTACCTAGCCAGCTTCGAACAGGATGAAAGGGCTAAAAACGCAGCAAAACTGACCAATTTTAAAAGCACTCCTAAAAGACATGATAAGAAATAACATATACATCTGGGATAGTTTAATCCCTGAATCAAGTCCCATAAATATCTCAGATTTGCACCAAGCTGAAGAGGGTATTAAACTACTATCAGAACATTTCCAGATGGATCGTGCAACAGCGGAGAATGAAATTAAAGCAGTATATAATGATTACCTTATATATAAGGAGGTAATTAGTAAATCTGAAAATCAACAGGTCAGGCAGGAAATGTCCGATATTCATAAGTTCATCAGCAAAGTGGAATCGGGGGAAATTAAGGATTTCAGTATTGTATTGAAAGGAACTACTGAAAAGAAAGTAGCTGATAAAAAGAAAGTAGTTAATGAGAAATGTGAGATAAAAAGCAGTTATCTGCTTCAATTTATTCCTTCACAGATGAAACTGTTACCTGATCCTAAGTATATAATCGGACGTCGTAAAGGTCCCAGCGATGTAATAATAATGCAGGCAAACATAGTTATTAAGTTTAATGATAAATATAAGAATATAGTCCCGTTTGTAAAAGACAGGCTTGCTTTAATTGGCATGCTTATGCATGGTGCTAAAATAATCTCAATAACTAAATTAAACCGACATAACATAAAAACTGTATTCTATGATAAAGTAAAAGTCATTCAGCAGTACAATTTAGCATAAGGTAAGAAAACCCCCCTCAAAAGACACCCTATTTATTAACCTAGTAAATCACTCTATTTCAATTTGTTATATTGATCTATTGTTTTTCTTTGTATCATATAAATACAGAGAGAAATGACATCATCAACTATCATTCAATTAAGTTCCGAAGATCTTCGTACAGAATTAAAGGAACTCATAAATGAAATCCTTTCGGAACGTGAGATAAAAACATCAGAGCCTACACTCCCCGAACGTGGCGGAATTGAGCTTGCTATGGAGGTGCTTGGCAGGTCAAAATCATGGATGTATAAAGCAACCAGTCAGAACGTTATCCCATACAAAAAATTTGGATCAAAGATTATCTTTAATCGCACTGATTTAATCCAGTGGAGGGAGCAGCGTTCTATTGATCCCTCTCATGCATTGGATGCTATTGATAACGGACTGAGGGAATCAGCAAAAAAGAAACTTTCAAAATAAACTTAATAATTAAAAATCATGGCAAACAAAATTCACAAAAATGTGTTTTCAACTTACAATTCAATTCTAGGAACTGGCACGCCAGTAAAAGCAAGGAATGAAATCCAGGTAACCAACTCAATTCAGCAGGATGACCAGCCGGGGGATGTTCTGTTTCCAGCAGGAGTAAAAGCAGGATCATCCAGAACAATTATTCAGGAGAATTCCGAAGGACCGCAACATCTATATCCAACGGCAAACATTGCAACAGTAGTTAATCTCAGAATGCAATTAGCAGAAGCTGTGCAAAATGAATTCCAAAACTGTGCCGTGCTGGTTGATCTGCTAGACTCCTCAACATTTACTTACACACGAACTTTTAATGATGGTATTGTTAGAAAGTATCAGGCATCATTTAAAATTAATTCAAACGGGATATTAGATGTGAGCTGGCTTTCATCACGAGAACTTGATGATTTTGATAATGCTGGAATCAGTCCATTATTGCCCCCAACAGTTAGATAATTATGGAAAGAATAATTCAATCACAAACAAATTGGGAACTCGTTTTCAGGGAACGAAGCCCCTATCTGACTAAGCAGTCAGGTTATAATGTCAATTCAATTATTGATTGGAGCAGGCCCAGCATAGAAAGTGCGTTAATGACGATAATCGGGGATAGTAAGGGATTTTATAAAAGAAATGGTGAATGGTCCGCCGCCTTTATTCCGTTCGTTAGCATGCGATTGGAAGATGTAAAAAGGGCATATGAATCTTACCAGCAGGATGCAAAAAAACAAGGCAAAGAAGTTCCCCCCATGCCACCAGAAATGGCAGAACAGTTGAATAAATTGAATGCTCAATTAGTAGTCCTGTTGGAAGAGAAAACAGTTCTTGAGAATATGCTTAAAGAGATTACTGCTAAGGAAGAGAAAGAGCAGGAACTGCATTGTCTTGAATACGGCCTGAAACTTTCTGGACGTCTCCAAGACAATATCTTGGTTAGCCTGGACAATCAACGGATTGTACAGTTGGATGACTTGCTAATTATTGACAACGGAATCTATAAAGGCATGGATGTGCCTAGTTATAGAAAGCTCGCAATTAAATGGCAGGCTGATAGAAGGGCAGCGGAAGCAGCAAAGCTATTGAGACTACAGGCAGAAGCCAGACAGGCAAACAAGCCGGTACCAAATTTGTTAACATTTGGCTCCAAGAAAGTCAGCCCCTCGCAATTACCTCCCTTCCCCCCGGAATTCGTTAACCATTACGAAACAAAATGATATTACCATCGATAATTTTAGAGATTATCAGGGCCGATGGCGTGCGGGTGTGATGAAGCCATCGGCCTTATTTATTAACCAATTAAAAGTAAAATTATGAAATTCGGATACGTAAAATTTTTCAATGAGACTCATGGATATGGCTTTCTGACTAGTTATGAATCAAAGACTGATACATTCTTTCATTTCAGTAATAGTAAAGATAAGATACAGACCGGAGAGGACTGTGAGTATGAGATCCGCATCGGCAAAAAAGGAAAGCCTGAAGCATTTAATATAAGACGTAAAAAAACTACAAATGGAAAGTGATGATTTGAAACTGCAGGCAGTAATAGAAAAGCTAATTGAACCATTAGAAAAATGGCAAAAGATAAAAGAGATCCTCTTGGATGATATCAGAAGTAGTCAGGATCTTATTGCAACGATTGATCGGTTTATTCAGGATAGGCAAAAGAAATTTGAAAAACTTAATTGATTATGAAGCTGCTAAGTTGGCTGGTTTGTAAAGCAATGAATAAAGTTGGGGAAGGATTAATTATCATTTATGTGAAATTGCCGAATGACAAGTTTAAACATCTGCTATGTGAATATTTATTTATAGAAGAAGAGTTACAGGAATATTTAAATAAAGAAGTATATGCAAAGGAGAATATTAGTCGCAGAAATGCCAAAAACGTGGATATTAACAAGCAGCCCATTAACGGACCTACAGGTCAAGAAAAACTGGCTACAGAAACAGAAGTTATTTAACAAGAGTCAAAAGGAAGAGCAATCCAAAAAAGAACGATCA
This sequence comes from uncultured Bacteroidales bacterium, assembly GCA_963715785.1. Classification (GTDB taxonomy): domain Bacteria; phylum Bacteroidota; class Bacteroidia; order Bacteroidales; family VadinHA17; genus LD21. The sequence continues at coordinate 4,513,774 of OY970276.1, read as the reverse complement.
GCACAGAAGAAATACTTATAAAAAATACAAACGGTATGAAATGCTTTAAAGAAAATATTAGTTCAGGAGCCAGAAGTTGTAAAACTCTGGGCGGTCATAAAGCAACCGATACCCTCCTGAACTTTTTATTTAATACTAAATGACATGAACAAGATTAAGAAACGCAGAAGAACACCTTATCAGGGAATCGTATCCAACGAAAAACCTCAGAAGATCTTCAGTACGGATAAAGATCTGAAAGGGAATTCACAACTAAAGTTAAAGATATGAGAGTCCATCCGCTTGAGCTTATTGTTATGGATTATCTGAAAGATCATTCTTGTATCGATGAATCAATTCTATCATCTCTCCTGAATATAACAGGAGAGTATCTTGCAAGTTATAGTAAGGTATCCAGATCAGTACTATTATATATGTATAGCGCAAAAAGACTGCTACGAAATCACTCAGGATGGTATATAAAGCCGGAGAATAATATAACATAAAATGGAAAGAATAGGGAGAGTATTTTCCAGTTACAGGGGGCCGATAACTAATAAATATCCCAGTGAATCAGTAACACTGCAAAAAATAGCCAGCAGACTCAAAACAGATATAGAGTTAGCTGAAAAAATAAAGGAAATAAGATCAGCAACTGATCCTGATACAAAAAAAGGCCTGAAAGAAAAATTACCCTATGTTACAGTAAGTGGAACATTCAGCTATCGGAAGAGTGAAAATCTTATAAATCATTCCGGGTACATAACAGCGGATCTGGATCATATTGGCACCAATGGAGAAATAAAGACTCTACAGGATAAAATCCGGGGATTCATAGAGCCTGCACTAATGTTTGTTAGCCCAAGCGGTGACGGTCTTAAATCTGTATTCTGTATTGACATTAAATCAGGCAGTCATATTGAATACTATTATGCTGTTGAGTCCTTCTTTAAGAAAGAACTGGATTTAAAAACAGATCCGCAATGTAAGGATGTTTCCAGAGCTACATTCCTGGCTTATGATCCTGATCTGTATCTGTCAGATAATCCAGCCGTACTTGACCGGAAATTTATAGATACATATAAAAAGGAGTTACCTGTTAAGAAAGATAATCCTGTAACTACTGTCAATCTTTCGTTATATGATAGCCTGAAGCAGTGGGCAAATACAAAAACGACATTTATAAAGGGTAGCCGTAATGATTATATAGTTGCATTGGCCGGAAGTGCTCACAGGTTCGGCATGGATAAGACAGAACTGTTACAGAATCTACAGGAATTCACTTCAGAGGACTTCCCGTCTATTGAGATTGAAAAGCCAGTTGAAAGTATCTATAACAATGATCAATGGTTTGGTACAGTTAAGAACATACAGGATCTTGATTTAGAGGTACCGGAAAAACCAAGTAAAACAATTACTCCCCTGTTATCGATAGAGGGATTCCCGAAGGATATACAGGATGTCATTAATGAATGTACAAGAGTTTACGGCACTCATCGTGATTTCTGGGCCGGATCGATCCTTGCAGCTACAGCACTTGCAGCGGGTAATTCATACAGAGTTATGACAAAGTATGGGAATAGTCCAATATTATGGATTGCACTAGTAGCAAAAACGGGAACAGGGAAAAGCGAGCCTCTGGACTTCGCATTTAAGTACATGCATGATCAGGATACCGAAGCATTGAAGGAATATGAGTCTAACTTTGCGGAATTTGAGAGGGTAAACAAGATGGATAAAAAGACCCGCACCGAAGAGGGATATACCAAAAAACCTGAAAAACCTATCTTCAGACAGTTGATACTTTCTGATTGTACCCCTGAATCGATGTATGAAGCTCATAAATTTAATCCCCGTGGCATTGGTATGCTCAGAGATGAATTAAAGGGCTGGATAGATGACTTTGGCAGATACAATAAAAGCGGTGAGGATGCTACTTGGTTGCAGAGCTGGTCAGAAAAATCGATAACCATCAACAGGAAAGCAGCAGGCGCAATGAAGATCCCCACCCCGTTTATGACAGTTACCGGGGGACTGACACCTGATACACTAAGTTCACTGGCAGCATCAGGAAGGGAGGTTAATGGATTCATGCAAAGATTCTGCTTTATATTCCCTGATAAGACAAAAAGACCATATACCAATAATGAAAAAGTACGGCACCAGTTTACTGACTGCTATAACAGGTATATCTCAAATTTATTATCAGTTAATCCTATAACACCGCAACAGATATATCTCTCACCAGAAGCAGAAGACTTGTATCTGCTGTGGGATAATAAGAATACTGATATGCTCAATGCGGAAGATGACGGCTATACACGTGGAATGCTTGCAAAAATGCCTCCTATTACTCTCCGTCTGGCATTGGTGCTATTCATTTCTAACTGGGCTACAGGTGACACAAGTCAATATATAGAGCCAAGAATAATAAAGGCAGCTATAGAGATGGGGGAATATTTCCGGCTGACAGGTGAAAAGGTCCGGGATGAATTACAGAAAAACGCTATAAATGGACTGAACACAAAAAATGTAACAGTATACCTAAATGGCATGGGATTAAATGACAATCAGATTGGACAGATTCTTCATGTATCACGTGCCTATGTAGGTCAGATATTAAAAAAGAGCGGATTAAAGATGTAAACTATGAACATTTTAAAAAAGGGGAAAAACGAAAAATGTGTTTACATCGAGTTTACATCTTAAATACAATAAATCAGTTAGTTATGTCATGTAAACATGTAAACTGGGTAAAAAGTAAAAAAATGAGGGTATATTTTCTTAACTATCTCATTAATAAATATATAAGTATGTATTATATAGTTATCACTTATTTTACAATATACTACTTTACATGTTTACATTATATAAATTCCTGATAATTAATAACATACATGTAAACTACATGTAAACTATACTGATTATCAATACGATACAAAATAAATGCAATTATTTACTAATTATTTAAATAAATAGAAATGGCAAATCATTGTAAAATCTGTTCTCATCCAGAGCTAAGAGCTATTAATGAGAGGTTAATAAATGGGGCATCCATGCGGGAGATTTCGGAAGATTTCGGGATGACTGACAGTAGTGTATACAGACACTATAAATCACATTTACCACAACGTTTAATAAAGGCTGTGGATAAGTTAAAAGAAAAGGAAGATACCGACCTTGCTACAATAGTAATTGAACAGGAGCAGCTTCAGTTAACAGACAGTGTTGACCTGATCAAAAGGATTAACTTTTTAATTGCACAGACAGAGGATATTTATGATGTAGCCCGGCAAGGAGGACAGAATCTTCTCGCATTAAAGAGCCTTGACTCATTAAGGGGTACCTATCAGTTTTGTGTCACTATGGGTGCGCAGATGGAAGCTACATATCAGGCTAAGTTAGAACTTGAAAGACTTCAACGGGGCGATGATAAGAAAGCAGCTTCAAAGGAATTTGAAGATAGTCTGCAGAATCTTTCTTTTAATGATTTAGTACTAATCAGCAGAATAGACAAAAAGCGGAGAACTAACAACGGGGATAATATAACAGACGGCTATCAGATCTTCCCAAGTAAAGATGATATCGATAATATAGTACATGATTGAGGAGGGTGGTAAGTGATAATGAGAACGGCTACTCCCTAAAAGAGTAGCCGTTCGTCTATCAGATAACTTAAGCAAAACTGTCAAAAGTCCTGTGATCTGCTTCGGTCTGGCAGTTTTGTTTCGCTTGGATTCTCAATCCCTGCTTATCGAATTAGCAAGCAAACAATTACTTTCCGGGAGAATATCAGCATAAAGTGAGGTCATACTGATATCTGAGTGACCAAGTTGCTTCTGAACATACCTGAGATTGTTACAGCCCTGTAGTAAAAAGGTAGCATAACTATGCCGACAACTGTGGATATGCAGGTCAGAACGCAATACAGCAGCTCTACAGGCTACTTTAAAAGACTTCTGAAGGGCATTAACAACAATGTTACTGTTATCCCTGCCAGAGAACAAAGGATCTGAGGGATTGACTGATTGACTAAGAGTCTTCTGCTTATAACTTATAAACTGCTTCAGATGTTTGGATAAGCTATCATCTATATAAACAGTCCTGCACTTGTCCCCCTTGCCATGCCTGATAATAAGATAAGATTCAGAACCAAGGTATATGTCAGCAATGGATAATGCTGCTATCTCTGCAACTCTTAAGCCAGAGAACAGGGCAAGATCAACTAACATGTATCTGACAGGCCATGTTATACGTCCTTTCATTAAGTCCAGTTCTGCATGCTCTCTGCATGTCTTGAGTAGTTGTGTTCGCTCCTGTCTGCTTAAGAAGGATTCAGGAGTAAGAATGTAGTTCTTCATGATTAGAATATATTATAGTTAATACTGATTGATTGATAGGATATACCTGTTAAATCACAATATGTGAACAGGTATTGTATATATAATACTAATTTCCTATACAATAGTGGATACAGTTTACTCACGCATTGACTGTACCCGGGTATAGTATTCTCACTATATGTGAGTTCTTAGGCCTTAACACTTATTCCGTAGTAGGTCGCTACTGAGGTTTATACCTGGTCCCAGGTTGGTTGTATAATATCAATACACTTGGCAAGTACTTCTGCTATATACAAGGTACGAGTAATGCTTGGAATGACAATGAGAAAACACAACTTTATTGTTAATGATTGTGTTAATATTCAACTTGTTAGGGGTGCCGGGGCATCTTGAGGGGTTCAGTTATTGATAGGTCATCCGGTACCCTCGAAATCAATTTCCCAAAAAAATTGCTATTCAAAATCGGTCTGCAAAAAATTCCTGAAAATATTGTCATTTAAACATCATGAGAGGAGTTATTGAGGTGTAATATGCCAAGCAATGATATAGCCCCGCAGATCGCATTAAAACAGCATACAAATTGATATATGTACATATGTAGAATAGTAATTTTAAAAATAAAAATACTCCTGATAGTATGATATGTAAAAAAGAAGTTATAGCTTTGAACCAGCACCAACCACGCAAACAATGAAAATATTCAGTATTAACAATCTGGGCTCCCTTGTCGATTCGCAGGATTCATCGTGGTTGGTGCGCCTGTCTAAAGACTCTGGGAGCCCTCTATTTAAGCACCAACCACGAAATGAAAACAAAAATCTTCACTCTGCATTCGCAGACAGACCCGCATTTAGTTGAAGTCCCTGTCATTATCCGCTGGCATGATTATATTGCCGGAAGGTATATTCCAAGTCCTGATCTGATCATATTAGTTGAAGAATTCTATTTCCTTAACTAATGATATCCCTGTTTAATCGTCTGAGGTATCCTAAAACGGATACCGGGCGGAGGAGGTATGTGCAGGATTCATTAAATCCTCGCCGGGGAAAGGTCTGTTATTATCTTCTAATGATAATTGGGATTTCTGGTTTACTGTATGTCCTGATCTGGACTCTGACTACTCCGTATTGCAGCGACCTTGCAATGATTCTAAGTTATGCGGGAGCAGTCCTAAGCATGATAATGATCTGTCTTGGTATTAATGGACTAAAGGAGTTGAAAGAAAGGGCAAAATCATGAGCCCTTCAGCACTGGAATACTTAAGGAGACAATACCTTAAAAAGAAATATCCTGTATCAACAGGAGGTGTTATTGCTGCTATACTAACAATCATACTGATAATAATATTATTAACACTATTATTTCAGAGTATAGTATAAGATTGACTTGTTTGTACATTTCGTGTACAAAAAGGGAGTTAGATTTTCTAACTCCCTGATTATCAGTCGGGGTGGCAGGATTCGAACCTGCGACCCTCTGGTCCCAAACCAGATGCGCTAACCGGGCTGCGCTACACCCCGAAATATTTACACTTTAAAGAGCTTCACCTCATTTTACCCGCCAGAGCTTTAGCAAAGGTTGGTCCGCCGCAGCTTTAAGTGGGTTTTATTTATAAGGCAGCGCAAAAATATCATAAATTTTCTTATTTCATAGTATCTCACAGGCAAATTGGTAATTTTCTTTTGTATCTTATCATACTTTAGATGTTAAGAATAACCTAAAGCATTCTATTCGCCTGATCAGTATATTCAAGCCAACTGCCGGGCAATTGCTCTGAATTCAATAGTTTTGTCAGCTTTATAGCCTGGCGTATTATTGGTAGCAATTAAGAATTTTTCCGGTCTATGGATTAAGAGATAATAATGCTGATGGCATTATCGTGGATATTAATTTTACCCGGAATATTCTAAACAACTTCTGCATTTCATGTGTTAATGTCAGATATCACTTATTTTATCTTTCTGCTGATCTGATAAATGAAATAATAATGTGATATTTGCAGCTATGAAACATTAAACAAATAAATATTTAAATAAATCTTTACCCGATGAAACAACTTAGCATTAAAAAATTAGTTAGTCCGGGAATAATACTGATCTTTTCCGGAATTTATTCCACAGGATTTTCCCAGGATAAACCTGATATGGTCCAGGGCGGAGTAATAAAGCTTGAATACAATTACCCGGCAGGTAAAAGCTTCAAATATGTCAACGATAGTAAAATTGTCCAGGACATGGATATAAACGGACAATCTATGCTGGTCAATATTAATGTATATCTGGGATGTGAAGTGAAATCATCAGGGAAACAGGGTGAAAATCTTAACCTGGAAATAAAGATAGATTCAATGGCACAGAATATTGAATCACCCCAGGGGAGTACTGGAGGGGAAATAAATGATGTCAAGCAAAAAGTTTTTAATATGATTATCTCATCCTCAGGAAAGATCGTGGACCTTTCGGGAGCATCCAAAATAGTATATACCATGGAAGGAAGCGGCGAAAGTAATCTCGAACAGGGATTTCTTACCTTTTTCCCGGCTTTACCCAAAAATCCTGTAAAGGTTGGAGATACCTGGGTTTCAAATGACACTATACAAACAAAAACAGAACAAATGTCACTTCTTATGCCCATTAAATCTGAGTTTAAATTCGAAGGTATTGAAAAAGTCGATGGAATCGATTGTGCAAAAATTACAGCTGCACTATCAGGGACCCGGAAAATGACTGCTCAGTCGCAGGGGATGCAAATCAATACTGCCGGACCTTTTACCGGTAACCAGACAATGTTCTTCGCAATAAAGGATGGCTATTTTGTTAAGGAATCAATTGTATCAAAAATGACCGGAACCCTCGACATCCCTGATCAGAATATGTCATTCCCGGTTGTCATGAATATCAATTCCACAAATGAAATTGAAAAGTAGGACCACTTTGTTATTTGTCCACTTTAATTACTATACCACTTTCCGGCGTCTTTCCCTTAGTGCTGAGAGGCGCCGGTTTTGTTATTTCCTTTTTATCAGAAAAAATCTGAACATAATATAAGCCTTCTTTCCGGAAGCTTAACGGGATCTCATAAACCGCGCCTTTTCTGAAGCGTGAAAGGTCCCAGGCGGTCATTTCCACCGCGATATCATTCGTATAATCCCTGTAGCTGCCCCGTCTGTTTATATTTGCTGGAGAAAGTGGCCCAGGCCAATCCTCCCTGTATACAATCAGGTAATATAAATAGCTCTGACCGTCGGTTTTTACGGTTATCTTGAACTCATTGCCGGCTTTTACTTCCGGAGGTATATTCTCAAATTCAAAATACCTGTCAATATACTCTTCATAATACCTGAACTGTTTTCCGGAAATCCAATAACCGATACCAACAAAATTATGGGTTTTGTTTATGATATTAAGCTTATGACCGTCATTTGGAGCCCTCTCAGCCATAAATTTATCGTGGCCTGATTTCATAAGAGAGCTGACAAGTGCATTTGATGGATTAAAGCTGATTGACGACTTCTCTCCGTATGCATTTTCAGAAATGTGGTCATATCCGCCTGCAAAAGCATACCTGAGATATGGCTCTTCACCGGCCATGTTCCAGTGACCGATGTACTCATTTTCAGCTGCTTCCCTGCTCATCTTGTTCGCAACCCTCGAAGCAAGAATATCCAGCTGGAGTGCCGGGGCATTATTCCTTTTCCTGCTTTTATTAATGAATTCAAGCTGCTGTATCTTGAGCTTCAGTGATTCATCGTTATCTTTAAATTCTGCCAGTCTCTTCTCACGCTCATTCAACTCAATGTATTTCTCCAACTCTTGTTTTGATGGTTCATCAGTACGGTGCGGTAAGATCGAATGAGGAAAACATACCAGAATTATGATAAGCACAACCAATATCTTTATCTGTTTCCAGGTCTTTTTGAACATAATTTCCCTCCGGATTGTTAAAAATGCAAAAGTAAATTAATAGCTATGAATATGTACAAACTAGGCTCACTATTTTTCCTGATGGTTTTTTCTGCTTCTGCTTTTTCACAGGCATCAGGCTTCTATGATTTTAAGGTAAAGACACTTGAAGGCGGTACCTTTGATTTCAGTACACTGAAAGGCAAAAAAGTTATGATAGTCAATGTTGCTTCCAAATGTGGAAATACTCCTCAATACAAGGATCTTGAGGCGTTATATGAGAAGAACAAAGACTCTTTTGTTATTATTGGGTTTCCTGCAAATAACTTTGGAAGCCAGGAGCCAGGGACCGCCACAGAAATCAGGAAATTCTGCACCGATAATTATGGGGTCACATTTCCGATGATGCAGAAAATATCTGTTAAAGGCGATGATATGGCGCCAATTTATAAGTGGCTTACCTCAAAAAAGGAGAATGGAGTAATGGATTCAGAAGTAACCTGGAATTTCCAGAAATATCTCATTGATGAAAATGGGAAGCTGGTTGAGGTTTTGGAACCAAAAGAGAAACCGCTTTCCGACGAAGTAATGTCCTGGCTATCTTCGAAGTAATTGTATTTTTTATTATAATAATTAAGGTTGTTATCTCTTACCCGGGAGTAACAACCTTTTTTTTACAGGCTGATAGTGAGAATTGTGCCTGACATGCTTACCGGATATGAACGCAATGGTGATGGGGCAGGACCAACCAGGACACTTCCGGAAGTTGAAAAAACTGATCCGTGGCAGGGACAATAGATATCGCCGGCTCCCGAATTGTAAACTACCGAGCAACCCTGGTGCGTGCAGATGCTGGAAAGAGCCACCATCTTTGTCCCGGTATTGATGATCAGAATATTCTGGACAATCTTTGAACTGCCTGCCGTATTAAGCGACGAATATTGAGAAAGCGAAAGATCAAGATTTATAGTGCTTCCGGCAGGAGTACCCGGATTTGAACCCGGATTTGTCAGAGCAGTCTTTGTGCAGCTTTCAAGTACCGACGGAGCGAGTACAAGTACTGAGCTGCCCAGTACGAATTTACGAACTACTTCTCTTCTGTTCATGAGTATATTTATATGATGTGTTATCTGTTATAACAATCAATAAATTTCTTTGTTTAACGGTAATCAGAATTAAGCAGAACAATAAAACCATAGCAGATAACTGCACAATAATCAGACTATATATGGAATGAACATCTTTGTCTCTTTAATATACTCCAGGTAGTCGTTCCCGAATTTTCTGATCATTTCTTTTTCCTCTATACGGGCAGTGATGTATACTGCAACCAGGTTAATCAGTGAAAGATACAGTTGAGCAGGACGGGGATCTTTCAGCATAATGCCTGTTCCCAGAAGAAATATAGAGAGGTATAATGGATGCCTGATATACCGGTATATTCCCGATTTCACAAGTTTGGATGTATTTTCAAAATTGCGGTCAGGCTTACCTTTACTTTTAAGAAGAAGATAGCCTGTCATCACAATATAAATAGAAAGCATCAGCAGGATCCAGGAAACAAGCTGCGGGGGTGAAAATGGATTTATAAACCATACCCTGTAATTAAGCAACAGCAAAATGAAGACACTCTCAAAAGCGAAGAACCTCGCAATACCATGATACCTTTTGTATCGGAGAGATAAAAACCAGGAAAAAAGGATTATAAAGACAGTTCCGGAAATAATTATCAAATAAGACATTGCTGAATTTTTTAAATTTTATTTGACAGGAAGTTTGTCATTCGATTTTTTGAGCCAGTTATATACTTCAACCTGTGAACGGTTTATTTTGTTTTTTCCCGGCTTAACGATTTTATTTGACTGGGTGGCATCGAAAATTCTGGCTTTGACATTGTCGTCCCATTGGATATCGAAAATTTTTCTTATCTCACATTTGATATTCTTGTCATAGACTGGACATGTAACTTCAATCCTGTGATCAAGGTTCCTGGTCATAAGGTCGGCAGAAGAAATATAGACCTGATCATTGCCTCCGTTACAAAATATAAAAAACCTGGAATGCTCAAGAAATCTGTCAACTATCCCGATGGCTTCTATTTTTTCGCTGAGTTTTTTCACCTTTGGGATAAGTGAAAGCATGCCCCTGACAATCAGTCTGATTTTTACACCAGCCTGGCTGGCCCTGTAGAGACTGTCAATAATCTCGCTGTCAGTAATGTTGTTGAGTTTCAACAAGATATAGGCTTTTTTACCTGCAAGGGCATTTTTTATTTCATTTTCTATAAGAAGAATTATTTTATTCCTCAGGAAAAAGGGCGAAAGGACAAGGTGATAGAAGTTATCTTTTTTATAATTAATACTGAAAAAGTTAAACGCCTTGTATACTTCATTAGTGATTTTTTTATCGGTTGTTAAAAGAAGCAGATCGGTATACACCCTGGCGGTATCTTCATTGAAATTTCCTGTTCCCACAGCAGCGTATTTCTGCGTTATCTCATTTTTCACGCGCGTGATCAGGCATAGTTTGGAATGAACCTTTAGCCCGGGAACGCCATAAATAACTTTGACTCCTTCTTCTCGCAGCTTATTACCCCACAGGATATTTGCCTCTTCATCAAACCTTGCCTGAAGTTCAACGACAGTTGTCACTGATTTTCCGTTTCTTACAGCATTCAAAAGAGCATTAATGACGCTTGAATTCCTTGCCAGTCTGTAAAGGGTAATTTGAATTGAAGTCACATACGGATCAATTGAAGCTTCTCTGAGAAGATCAATAAAATGGTCAAAAGGGTGATATGGGAAATATAACATCACATCTCTCTTTTTAATCACACTTAATATGCTTTTACCGGGAAGGATATCGCGATGAGGAATTGGAACAAGAGGTTCATTAAATAACTTTTTCCGTCCGGGATTAGGGAAATTCATGAAATCCTTGAAATTATGATACCTGTTACTGGGAATAATAACATCGTCGGGTCCGAAACTAAGTTTCCTGGTAATGACTTTCAACAGATCTGCCGGAATCGTGCGGTCATATATAAAGCGTACCGGGGTCCCTCTTTTACGTTGAAGCAGACTTTTTGACAGCTTCTCAATATAACTCTCAGAAATATCATCAGCTATCTCAAGCTCCGCGTCTTTTGTGAGTTTGATGGTATAGGCAGAGATATCGTCAAAATCAAAAATGAAGAATATCTCCTTGAGCCCAAAGCGAATAATATCATCCAGAAAAATGATATATTTCCCATCTTCCTTATCAGGAAGAATGATGAACCTCGGAAGGACAGCCGAAGGGATCTCGAGAAGCGCAAACCTTCTCTTTTGAGTATCGCTTTTTGCAAGGTAAATTGCGAGATAGATAGCATCATCGGTAAGATTCGGCAAACTTGTATCTTTTTCGATCATGAAAGGCATTAGCCTGGTTCTGACTTCTTTATGGAAATACGACCTCACAAATTCAGCCTGTTCCTGATTTAATTGTTTCTCATTGATAATGTGGGTGTTATACTTAGCGAGCTCGTTAAGCAGACCGGCATAGATCTTCTCAAATTTTTCGTTGTGCGAAAGGACAATTTCCTGTATAGTCTTCAGTGTGGTCTTCGGATTGTAACCCAGAATTTCCTTTGACTTGGCACTGTAAATCGATAACCTTTTGAGCGTGGCAACCCTTACCCTGAAATATTCGTCGAGGTTATTTGAATAAATACCCAGAAACTTAAACCTTTCAAGAAGGGGCACCTCTTTATTATCAGATTCCTGCAGGACCCGTTCGTTGAACGACAGCCAGCTTATCTCTTTTGGAATATATTTTTTGATCATAAGCCTTTTTCGGGGTTAAGAAAATAATCCATATTTCCGGTATTGCTGTCAATATCAGACCACGATTTTACATTAAAGGATATACACACTATCCCGCTTTTGGGGATAAATTCACTTCTCTGGCTACTCAGGCTGCCGGCAATTTCAGTGAAGGACGGATTATGTCCGAAAAATGTAACAATATGTTGATTGTTGTTTATTCCTGCCAGAATGGTCTTAAGACTTTTAAGGTTCAATTTAAAATATATGTCGCTTTTTAAAACAATTTTATCAGGGCTGATGCCGAATTCATTTGCAAAGATCAATGCTGTTTCAAGAGCCCTGAAAGCCGGACTTGTTACTATTATTCCCGGTGATTTTTCTTTCTCTGCTAATCGTTTGGCCATTATGCCGCTGACTACCTTCCCCTTAACAGTAAGCGATCTCTCAAAATCAGAGATGCCTGATGTTTCATCTTCAGCTTTACCATGACGGACAAAAATTAATTTTTTCATTTCGCAGATCGGTTTATTATTTGAATTCCCTGGAAACTCAGACTCCGAAGCTTGTTCCCATATTCTGAGCCTGTATGACAAGCGGATCTTTCGGATCAACCATTTTCAGCTTCCCTGCCACTTCAGATAATGGAACAGGTACTATTTCGGTATTTTTCAGAGCCACCATTTTGCCAAAATCACGGTTTGCTATCAGATCAGCAGCTGCCGAACCATATCTTGTTGCCAATACCCGGTCCATGGGAGAGGGTGAGCCTCCTCTTTGAATATAACCAAGAACTGTCTCCCTGGTTTCGAGGCCGGTAAGTTCATTTATTTTTTTACTCAGCGACTGTGCAGCTGAACAGCTTTCTTTTATCGGGTTTCTGATACCTTCAGCAACGACTACAATTGAATACGGTTTGTTCTCTGCTACCCTGTGAAGAAGATATTCCGATACCTTTTTCTCATCGTACTCGATCTCAGGGATCAGGATTACATCTCCGCCTCCTGCAATGCCGGAATACAAAGCTATCCACCCGGCATTATGTCCCATCACCTCAATGATCATAATCCGTTTGTGGGAGTTTGCTGTGGAGTGCAGCCTGTCGATGGCTTCTGTTGCAATGTTCACTGCTGAATCGAATCCAAATGTCAGATCGGTGCCCCAGACATCATTATCGATTGTTTTTGGGATCCCTACTACGTTGAGTCCTTCCTGGGAGAGAAGATGGGCAGTCTTCAGCGTGCCATTTCCTCCTATACAGACAAGGCAATCGAGGCCCAGCTGTTCATAGTGTTCCCTGATGAGCACGGGTTTGCTTATCTCATTCTTTCCTTTCCCACTTGCCTTAAAAGGTTTCTCCCTCGAGGTCCCAAGAATAGTGCCGCCAACGGTAAGTATCCCCGACAGATCAGATTCCGACAGTTCCCTGTATTCTTTATTTATCATCCCTGTGAATCCGTCGCTGATGCCTACAAGACTCATTCCGTATTTTACAATTGCGGTTTTTCCAACACCGCGGATCGCGGCATTAATACCCGGACAATCGCCTCCTGCCGTAAGTATTCCGATTCTCTGGCCCCTTGTTATTTTACCCATTTTTATACTCTGGAAATTAATTTAAGCAAATTTAACTCTTATAAGTATATTGAAGTTAATTAATTGTAACAATTATTGGCTAATTCTCACTGTCACTCTGCTGAACTCAGTGCTGTCGGTCGCCTTATCCTGGCCCATCAAAAATCCTGTGACCATGCGCATATTGCTCTGAGCCCCCTGTGTGGCTGTGTATTTATTGTTCTGGCTCCCCTGCATGACTGTTGTTCTGGCCCCTCGGCATGAATGTTGTTCTGGCCCCCCTGGCTTCCCTGAAGGCATAGCCATCAAGCTAATTTTTCTAACTCTCTGATATTCAATAGATATGACTATTTTTAATCCCATTTCTTTGGAAAACAGGTTTGCTTGACCCCAACCCCCCACATGGGGGGCTTAAGATTCGTCTAATCAATAATATTGTTTAATACAATTTGCTTTTGTTCCAAACTCGACTTAAATTTTGTTATATTACATTAATTATTCCTTCTACCAGCGTTTCCGACTCCCGGTGTATCAACCCCCCAACCCCCCACATGGGAGGCTTCATCTAACTGTTGTAATTAGCAAATAAAAAAGTATCATTTTTTCGCAATAGTAAAGTACCACTTACCATGTTAAAGATCTTTGTGATCACGAAGGAGGTACGACTGAGTGATCACAAAGATCTGCTTACTTCTTTAGGATATCTTTACGATTTTCCATTCGGTAGCTGTTCCCTTCAAGTTTTATGACTTCACAATGATAGAGGACTCTGTCAAGCAAAGCTGTGGCTAATACCTCGTCCTCTAGAGCTTCCGCCCATTGCTTTGGTGATTTATTGGTTGTTATTATTAATGATGCCTGTTCATGCAAGTGATTCACCAGGTTAAAGAACGCTACTGCCTCGTGCTTCTTTACCGGGAAGAGCATGATATCGTCTATTGCAATCAAGTGGGCCCGCATAAATCTGTTGTACGCATTCAATGCAGAAGAAGTCATCTCCTTCATCTTCAGAACATTTATGAGATCTTCCATGCTTGTAAAATAAGCCCTATAGCCTTTTAAAACAGCCTCATGCACCAGCCCCGCGGCAATAAATGTTTTGCCGGTTCCGCTTGGCCCCATTAAAACAACGTTATATGCCTGCTCCAACCACATCAGCTCGCGGATCTCCTGCATTTGATTTTTTGTTATGCCAGCTGAGAAGTTGTAATCATATTGATCCAGATCATGGTTTTTTGGAAGCCGGGCTAGTTTTATTCTGCGTTCCATATCGCTTCTTTGTCTCTGCTGGACTTCCTTTTCCAGAAGATCACAAGTATAGGCCAGGTAAGTTGGTTTATCTATTTGTGCCTGGTGAATAAATTTCTCCGCATGGTTACGCATCAGCGTAAGACGCAAGTGATCCGCATACTGCTTTATTTTTTGTATCTGTTCCATTGTTATAAGATAGTCTCGTAAGTAGATATATTGCTTGTCTCTGGCATCATGTCCAATGTATCCAACCTGTTCTTTATACTTATTTCAGGTATTATCATAGTTACCTTTGATGTTTTTGATTCAACCTGGTAATGCCTTGCTACCTCAATAAAAGTATTGGCATTATAGAGATTGTTTTCAAGGCAAAAGTCAAGTGACTGGACTAAAAAGTCCATTTCAAGACCGCGTATGTGCTTTTTCATCAGCAGCAGATTATCCCGAAAATAACGAGGTTTTTCCCTTGATATCATCTCTACATATTGAACGCTTTTTTCTTTATTGGGCAGCATGCCTATTATCTCTTCTTTAAGCTTTAGTATAGTTTGGCTCTTATCTCTTATGTGATCGGTATTGCGTATTGTCATCCCTCTTCCAAGACATAAAGGATGAATGGCCAGGAGATCATTATCCGGGGTATATAATCGTATTTCTTCATTGTAGTTTTTTAGTTGGACTACTGTTTCCGGCCCTTGATATGTTCCTGTTGGAAGTGTATAAAAATTACTCCTGTAATTTATCGTGTTATCCTTGCGGACTTTATACCTTAAAAGAGGTTCTGAAGCGATTTTTATTGGATTAGTCTTTACCGGCAATAAATAACTGCGCTCTATCTCCCATTCCCTGACTGGAACCTTTTTTGTACTGCTGTGTTCCTTTGCATTTGCGGTCCGTGACAACCATGCCAGTGCTGATTGATTAAGATTCTCTTCACCTTCATAAATACGTCCGCGAAGAAAGTTGTATTTCACATATTTTACTGCATTTTCAACTTTCCCTTTACTCTCCGGATCAGATTTCCGGCAAAATATAGGTTTAAAATCCATCTGGCTGCAATAGATCTTAAATTCACGTGTCAGAAGTACGTCTCCAAGATTCTCATCCGTTATTAATATTCTGTCCTGATCATAAATTATTTCCCTAGGTTGACCTTCATAAAATGCGAAGGCATTTTCATGAGCTGTAATAGCATCATGTGATGTGAATGGAGCATTCCTGAAGTAGACATATTTCTGACGGGACCGACACAGGATCAATACCATAAAATATACCTTTTTCCGGCTTGCTCCATTTGTTTGCATATTATACTCTCCCATATCTGCCTGTGCCTGAAGCCCATAATCTAACTCCGGTAACTTTTGATATTGACGGGGCTGATGGCCTGCCTGTTTCTTTATCCCGTATTTATTCCTTATAATCTGTACAAAATTGTATACAGTTTTACTATGAACATCAGGTAGTTGCGAGAACTCTTCTTTTAACCGATCCTCGACCTGCGCTGCTGACAGATAGGGATGACGATCCAGCAAAATCCTTACATATTCATAATAATCATTAAGCTTTCTGGGTAAATTTTTTGGCTGTTCGATCCATTTGAAAAATTCATCTTCACTCATAGCCAGGTATTTTCTGACCGTTTTTCTATGGATTCCAACTTCTAAAGAAATCTGGGTTTTATTGAGTCCCTTTTCACTTAATTCCTTTACTTTGTACCACATAAATGCCTTTTTAAGGTGTTTACTTTTTTGAGCTTTCATATTGCACAGGTTTAGTCACCTCTAATATGAAAGCTTTTTTTCTTTTTCTAAACTGGCACTTTTTGATTGCGAAAAAGTGGTACTTCAAAGTTGCTACTTACAACTGTTCCAAACTCGACTTAAGTTTTGTTATACCCCATTAAAATTGAAGAGATTTCAAAAAAGCTATTAACTGAGTCCTAAGCCCCCCAAATGGGAGGTTGGGGGGTTGATTAAAAAGAAGTTGGGGGGTTGATTAAAAAGAAGTTGTAAATAGCTTTAAACTTTTTTATTAAACTCTCAATAGAAGGTTCGCATACCCCTCTATATTATACACAGTTTTTCCTATCTATTGACTAGCTAGTAATTAAAGCTTTAATATCCATTAGCTTGATGGCTATTGGGCAGGGGGGCCCTTAATGCGGAATCTGCCCAGACGGGTTAACCTATTTACATCTGAATGGTAATATCCATTTATCCAAGATTGCTGTTAATGGATTTAATATTATTATTTGTAATTTTATCTGACTCCATTATCATCACTCTCAATGGAACTGGATTATGTGAAATTGAAGCCGCTGAAGCCTGCCCTGTCCGGATATATCAGGGAAGCCCAGACCTTGCTCAGGAAATCGGCGGTTCCTGACGACAAAACGGTACATGATGTCCGTGTACTCATGAAAAAAGCCAGAGCATTATTGAAACTTGCTGCTCCTCAGTTGGACATAGAGTCCTTTGCCAGGGATATTTCAGCATTAAGAGAAGTAGGCAGGATAATGTGCTCGTGGCGGGAAAGATCAGTCCAGCGGAAAATCCTTAAGGATTTCAGGAAGAAATTCCCGGACATCTTTTCACAGCTTCATGAAAACTCAGTGATCACAATGCTGCTCGGAAAGCATGAAAAGGTTACAGAGCCTGCAGAGAAAGATCAGCAGTCATTAGAACTTATTGAAACAAGCTTAAATAAAACCGGCTACCGCATCCGGTTTCAATCGATGAACCTGATGGCCCCTCAGCTTCTTATTAAAGAGCTTGAGAATACTTATTACCGGGTTTGCGATATTTATCTTATTTGCAGGAATAATCCCAAACCGGCAATAATCCATGAACTCAGAAAGAAAACCAAGGACTTCCTGTATCAGCTGTCGCTTTTCAGGCCGTTAAATCCCAGGGTAATTAAGATGCTTGAAAAAAATCTTGATACAATGGCTCAGAACCTTGGAAAATATAACGACATTTCTCAGATAATAAAAGTCTTAGACTATAAATATTCCGAAGGCTCCAACCTGCCGGCACTCGATGAACTGGTAATAAAGTTCCGAGAGATGCAGGACAAGTACCTGTATAAAGTATGGCCGGTGGCATTCCGGATATTCTGCCCCGGGCAGAAGCTCGTGAATGTTATTGGATTTAAGCTGCTAGTAATATAATACTCACCCTTTGCGGCTTAATTCAACCAGGACATCGTGGTTGACTAATGTTATATCCTTTTCCTGCAGTTTGATCAATCCGTCCTTCTCAAATGATTTCAGGAGTTTGACTGCACTTTCGGTAGAAATTCCTGCGAAATCAGCCAGGTCTTTTCTTGAAAGCAGCTGAAAAATTTCAGCTTTCTCGTCTTTCAGACTGTCAAGATACAGCAGAGTATCAGCCATGCGTCCGTTCATCTGTTTATACATCAGGTTGCGAACAGTATTCATTAGATTTGTATTCTGCTCACAATATCGTTTTATGATGCTGAAGCCAAACATCCCGTTTTGCTTGATTACCCTGGCGATCGCTTCCTTTTCGACGAGGAACACATGGCAATCGGTGAGAGCAACTGAAGAATAATTAAATGTATTTTCAGAAAACACAGCCGAGAGTCCGATAAATTCACCCTGTTTTATTATCCTGAGATTGTAATTCTTAATTGAGTCACCTTCAAGATATTGCTTAGCATATCCGTCAATCATAAACAGTACGTAGGAAGCAAAAGCTCCCTGCTTGGTGAGGTTATCATCTTTGCGGAATAATACCTGTGTCTTACTCGCCCTTACAAGCTCGGCTTCTTCCGGCAACAACATCTGAAAGCATGGTGCTTGTATATCGCAGATGAAATCGCTGTCGGTTTCCAGTATGGTCTTCATATTTTACTTTTCGTTAAAAGTTACAAAGTTAATGTAAATCAATAAAAAAGTTGTCCTGATTCAACCGTTTACTTGTTGCACCGCATGCCTTAATTCTCAATTTATCATCGTTTGCATATTATTTTTGTAGCATAAAATAATTTAAATAATAAGTGATAGCTTTTCACTTTTAAAAGTTAGTAAGGAAATGAAAGGAAACTTTGAATCGATAATCAGGGAACAGCGGCCGGTGGTCATTGATTTTCATGCATTATGGTGTGCTCCATGCAAAATGCAAACACCCATTCTCAGGGAAGTTGCAGCTGAACTGGGGGATAAAGTGAAGGTCATAAAAATTGATGTCGACCAGAACCAGGAAATTGCCAGTCAATATAATATACATAGCGTTCCTACTCTTATTATTTTCAAGAACGGAAAAGTCGTGTGGAGACAGTCGGGAGTGGTTACCAAAAATCAGCTGTATAGCGTATTGATGCAAAATGCTTAAATTACAATATCACAACCAAATTAAAAAGTACTAAAATTAAATTTATTCATAAACTAAAAGAAGTAACAAAATGAAAAAGAACATGGGAACAGCAGACAAAGTGATCAGAATACTGGTTGCCGTCGTATTTGCAGTGCTTTACTTTACACATACCGTAACAGGAGCTCTTGGACTGGTTTTATTAGCAGTGTCAGTAATATTTGTAATTACTAGTCTGGTGGGTTTTTGCCCCCTCTACTATCCATTGTCTCTCAGTACAAGAAAGAAGGAATAAGCATAAGCTAATGCTTCAGCCGGTTAATATTTTGCTGATTGAAGATTTTTCACCTTCACTTAATGAATCCATTTGCTGAAGGGCATGCTGTATTTTAGTCTTGAAATTCCAGCATGTCATCTGACGCAATGACAACCGGCGCGCAAATTCATATGACGACAGGTCTTCTTTACCTTTGCAAACATTATAGGCAATGTAAAAAGCCTTGCTGACTGGAAATTTGCAGTTATGAAAAATAGTACCAGTGGTGGCAGATTCCTCTGTCTTACATCTGGTGCATCGCCGGGAGTAAGGAGTTTTGCCAGGACAGTAGTTTGTGTTGCCGCATTTCCGGCAAATAAAGTTCTCTCCCCACTTGGCTTCTGCAAGGAATTCAAGACACTTTTCATCACTTTGAAACAGTTCTTTAAGCTGATCAGAATCTAATTCCTTTTTGAAGATGATGCTCATTTTCAAATGCTTTTGTTTGCAAAGGTAGATAAAATAGTGATATCAAAAAGATTCAGGTGGTATTATAACGATTTAACAAAAATTGTTTTTAGATTTGCGGCGAATTATACAAATAGATAGATAAGTACATAAAATGGAAAATACTTGTAAGACCACAGAAAAACCAAAAAGCCTGAAAGAGTTCCTTAAATCATGGAATTTCTGGAAGCCATTCCTCGGTGTGCTGGTTGGAGGAACCGCAGGATTTTTATATTTTCATTTTGCAGGTTGTTCATCAGGTACATGCTTGATTACCAGCCATTCATATAGTACTATTATATTTGGAGGGCTATCGGGGTACCTTATAACAAGTGGCCCCTGTACAAAATGCTGACAGATATTCGATTATCTGTGAAATTGTCGAATTAATAAGATTTAGGATGAATTATACAGAAATAAATAAGCGATACAGTGAACTGGCCGAAACATCGTGCTGTCTTTCATGTGGCGGCGCCATAAATTATTCCGAAGCATTACCAGGCGAAGTTTGTGTTGATCTGGGAAGCGGAAGGGGAACAGATGTTTTACGGCTGGCGGAGAATGTTGGGAAAGCAGGATTCGCATATGGAATTGACATTTCAGACGGGATGATCAGGAAAGCGACAGAAACTGCAAAAAGAATGGGGATTACAAATGCAGAATTCATCCACAGTCCTCTTGAAAAAATCAGAATGGCCGACAATGTAGCTGATCTGGTGATATCCAACTGTACTATTAATCATGCCGATGATAAGCAGGCAGTATGGAATGAGGTCTTCAGAATTCTTAAGAAAGGCGGAAGATTTGTGATAAGCGATATATATGCAACTGAACCCATACCGGAAGAGTATAAAAACGATCCTGTTGCAATTGCTGAGTGC
This sequence comes from uncultured Bacteroidales bacterium, assembly GCA_963715785.1. Lineage (GTDB taxonomy): Bacteria > Bacteroidota > Bacteroidia > Bacteroidales > VadinHA17 > LD21. Next base: position 4,492,943 of record OY970276.1, on the reverse strand, counting down.
TGGGCAGGGTCAGTAACACGCGAAGAATATCTTGAACAACTGCGGATTGCAGGCTTCTCATCTGTGAGGATTATTGAAGAATCAACTCCATATCCAAAAGGCAAAGCAATGGTTTCGAGCTGGACCGTATCCGGAGAAAAGCCTTCCGGTAAATGCAACTGCGGAAATCAGGTAAATTAGAAAAACAATAATAATTTTAGGAGAGTAAAATCTTAATATATTCAAAATGAAAAAAGCTCTTTATTCAAGTCTGGTAATCATACTTTTAGCATTCACCAACTGCTCCTCCGGCAATTCCGGGAATCAGGGAAATAAGACAAAAGATCCTTCATCGGATTCAGCAGTCACCCCACTTACAACTGATGCATTTAAAAAGCTGGTTTATAATTATGCAGAAGATAAAAACTGGAAGTATGAGGGCAGTCTGCCCGCAATTATAGATTTTTATGCCGATTGGTGTCCTCCATGTCATGAATTGTCTCCTCTTGTTGAAGAGATAGCTAAAGAGTACCACGGGAAGATTGTGGTATATAAAGTAGATACCGGAATGGAAAGAGCTCTTGCTCAGAGTCTTGGCATCGCAAACCTGCCGACATTATTATATATCCCTATGACTGGTCAGCCCAAGGTTACATTGGGTCTGATTCCAAAAGAAATGATAGTAAAAACAATAAATGAAGTATTATTAACCAGGTAAATTAATGTTGAATATGAGAAGTTTAATTAGAAAGAAAGAAGAAAAAGTGAATGCCAAACCGGCACAGTGCTGTGCCAAAACATCTAAAATAATTGTTGGCTGCCACGATTAAATCTTTGGAATCCGCATGATTGGATTAGTCCGGATATTGAAAATGCTCCGGTTTAATTACAATCATGCGCGATTTCTTACCATTAAAACCTGAGTATTATAATGATGAAAAAATCAAAATTCAATATCTTCTCCAAAATACGGGATTCGGAAAACTATTTTATTGTCAATCTTCTTACGGGCAATGCCGATATTCTCGACCCTGCCTCTGCTGAGAAAATGAAGGCTGTATACAGCGGAAAACAATTAATCGATGAGACTTTCCAGGCTGAATTAATTGAGAAAGGCTATCTGTCTGCTGAAGCAGATGAAAACAAAATATATCGTAAATTATATCTGGATTTTCTCGATTCGAGGAATAAAGATGAGATCCAATTATTCTTTGTGACAAATTATAGCTGCAATTTTGCATGCACATATTGTTACCAGGATCAATATAGTAACCCCGAAAAAGAAATCAGCAATGATGTTATCGATTCCTTTTTTAACTATGTCAGACAGGAATTCGCCGGCCGCAATAAATATATCACGGTTTTTGGAGGAGAACCTCTTTTAAGCAGCCCGAAGCAAAAAGCTGCCATCGAATACCTTTTGAAGAGGTCATCGGAAGAAAAACTTGAAATAAGCTTTGTTACCAATGGCTATAACCTGGAGGAGTATGTTAATATATTTAAAGACAAGAACATCCGTGAAATACAGGTCACGCTTGACGGTACCGGACCGGTACACGACAGCCGGCGTTTTCTTAAAAGCGGAGCCGGCTCTTTTGTTAAGATTGTAAAAGGAGTAGATGCCTGCCTTAAAAACAGTATCACTGTAAATCTAAGGATGGTTATAGATAAGGATAATATAGAAAATCTTCCTGATCTGGCTCAATTTGCTATTGATAAAGGCTGGACTAAAAGTCCGTTTTTCAAGACCCAGGTTGGACGAAATTATGAGCTTCATCATTGCCAGTCAGGCAATGAAAAGCTTTTTAGCCGGGTCTCGCTGTTCGAAAAAATATATGAACTGACAAATCAATATCCGCATATACTCGAATTTTACAAGCCAGCTTACTCAATTTCCAAATTTCTTTCCGAAAACGGGACCCTGCCCGATGCTTTATTTGATTCATGCCCGGCATGTAAAACGGAATGGGCCTTTGACTATACCGGTAGAATTTATTCGTGTACGGCAACTGTTGGCAAATCAGATGAATTGCTTGGCACTTTTTACCCGGAAATAATGCTTGACAAAGAAAAAACAGATCAGTGGGAATCCCGTGATATTACCTCGATTCCCGAGTGCAGAGATTGTAATATGCAGCTTGCTTGCGGCGGAGGCTGCGGATCAGTTGCAAAAAACAGAACAGGATCAGTCTTGTCAACTGATTGCCGCCCTATAACAGAATTGCTTGAACTTGGCTTTTCTGAGTATTTTGAAAACAACAAAGTCCAAAATGATTTTATTGATAATATAAAAGAATATCATATTTAAAATAATGAAGGAGATAACTGCTAACGAATTCAATGATGGGGTATTAAACGCAGGCAAAGTAGTGCTTGACTTTTATTCAACGGAATGTCCGCCTTGTGAGGCATTGGCTTCAAAATTTGAAGACCTTTCTAAATTATACGGGAATGACATTAAATTCCTTAAAATATACCGTCAGCAAAGCCGTGAGCTTGCTGAGAAGCTTGGAGTAAAATCGTCGCCAACATTGATGTTTTTTAATGATGGAAAAGAAATAGGGGAGAGATTATCAGGCGGAATAAAAAGAGGTGATATAATTCACAACCTCAATCTAATGCTCTCGGAAGAACGAAAGCAGAAAATTAAATCGGAAATAAAGCCCTCCGTTTCTGAATATGATGTAATAATTATGGGAGCGGGTCCCGGCGGACTTACCGCAGGGTTATATCTCTGTCAGTCAAAGATCAATACTGTCCTGGTTGATATTGCATTGCCGGGGGGACAGGTTTCAACCACTCACGAAGTATCCAATTACCCGGGTTTTATAGAGCCACAGGCCGGATATCTTCTTTCGCACAACATGAGTGAACAGACTAAGCTTTGCGGAACTGTTTACAAGGTTGCGGTTGATATAACGCACGTTGACCTCGACAAAAAAGAGGTACTGATAGATGAGTACGAGACAATCAGGGCAAAAAAGATCGTTATTGCCACTGGTACAACACCTAACACTACAGGCGCTTCCGGCGAGAAAGCCCTCAAAGGAAAGGGGATATCATATTGTGCAACATGTGATGCTAAATATTTTGATAATAAGGAAGTTGTAGTTATAGGTGGCGGAAATTCGGCAATCGAAGAGGCAGACTATATCAGCCGCTTTGCAAGCAAAATAACGATTGTTCATCAGTTTGATAAGTTTACTGCCAATAAGAAGGCACAGGAAAAGATCTTTTCCAATCCTAAAATGAATTTAATATTTGACAGTGAGCCACGATCATTCGTTAAGGACGGAGACATGATGGTTACTGAAATTGAGAATATAAAGACAGGTGAGCGTAAAACACTGAAAAGCGACGGCGTATTTATTTTTATCGGCATGAAGCCTAATATAGAGTTGTTCAAGGATAAGTTGCAGCTTGATCAATGGGGATATATCAAGTCAGATGAAAACATGATGACAAGTATTTCCGATGTATACGCAATTGGAGATGTGACCAGCAAAAAATACAGGCAGATTACCACTGCGGTTGCTGATGGCACTATAGCAGCTATGGCTATAGCTAAAGAATTGAATTAAATCAGGATTTTTTATTTGTCCGGCAGTTCTGTGTAATCTAAGTAATTTAAGTTACACAGAACTACACGGATAATTTATTTTTCTTCAGACAATCAATTATGATTGCATACATGACCATCATGATCATGTCCGCCATGCTGATGGGCTTCATGCTGCTGACAACTGCTTCCGCTGTCCTCCACCAATCCTGAAAGATAGAGCTTAACCACTTCCGTAGCATCTCCTGAACAGCCCCTTATCACTTCTATTCCGCTGTTATTCAAGACATTTATAGCGCCTCCGCCAATTCCTCCGGCAAGCATCACGGTAACGCCGTCAGAAGCCAGTACACCAGCTATATCTGATTTGCATCCGCAACCCTCAGGAGATTGAACGTTTTTGACCGCTGAAATTTCATTATTTTCTGAGATAGTAAATACACCATATGATTCGCAATGACCAAAATGGCCGTCTATCTGATTCTCATTTGTTATTGGAACTGCAATTTTCATTTTTATTTTAATTTTTAAGTATTAATTTATTTTTAAAAGTTCATTTTCTCCATAAGTTGTGCAATTCTTGCATTTAAAGTGATTCTCCAGACCCTCAATGAGCTTATAACATTTTTTACATCGGTACCACTCTTTTTCAAGCAGATAATTCCCGCCTTCTATCTCTATCGCAACGCCTTCAACAAATGATTTCGCTATTTGCTTTAAGGCATTGTTATATATCCTGGTAAAAGTTGGACGTGAAACATTCATTTGTTCAGCTGCCTGGTCGTGCTGCAGGTTGTTGTAGTTTACGAGCCTAATGCTTTCGTACTCCTCAAACTTTAAAATAACCGGTTCCACTTTGCACATCGGCATTCCATAGGGTTTAAACCCTATCATCTTTGGCGGATTTGATATCTTTCTGTCTTTATGAGGACGAGCCATCCTTCTCTGATTTAATTAATTCCAGGATATTTGGATAGATCAGATATCCGAAGAATATTGCCGATAAAGCTAGGATAATTTTCCCGACCAGACAATAAGGTCCGCAATAAAAACCGGTTTCCGGACTGAAAAGGCAACTGGCACATCCAATGAAGGCCATCAGCACATAATCGACCAGGATTATTAATGGCAGAATTAAGAAGATCTTGAATAAGAGAGAAGCTTTCATGACTCAGATTTTTCATAAAGATAATGAACCTACGTTCATAATGCAAATAAAATCTTCAATTTTTCACACTGGTTTTTTAAGGGCATAAAAATCAAATAAAAATTGACGCCCTGCCAGGCAGAGCGTCAATTAATAATTCATACCAGTGCGGCAATGCGCATCTCTTATTGTGAAAAGCCGAATATGGCTTTTTAGTTTTTCTGAATCGTTTTCAGCTCTGGTTTCAATATTTTTTTTAAAAGTACTTCCTTGTCAAGCTTTTTAGTGCAGAAAAACCAGTCATGGCACTGCATTTCCTCTTTGTTTGCCATTCTTTCTTTTGCTATGCCGCATGATCCGGCTGTTGGAACAATCACATCGTCTCCGGGTTGCCAGTCAGCTGGAGTTGCAACTGAAAATTCATCAGCAGTTTTCATTGCAATGAGAGCTCTGTACAGCTCCTTGAAATTGCGTCCCATGCTAAGAGGATAGTAAATGATAGCTCTTATTACTCCTTTTGGATCTATAAAGAAAACTGCTCTGACCGCCTTTGTTGAGCTTTCTCCTGGCTGCACCATCCCATATTTCTTTGCAACCTCCATAGTTATGTCCTCGATAAGCGGAAAGTTTACTTCTACATTCTCCATTCCTTTGAAATGAATCTTCTCCTTAATTGTCCGCAGCCAGGCAATATGGCTGTAAAGACCATCGACAGAGAGACCAACCAGTTTGCATCCGGCTTCTTCAAAGAGATTCTCCATGGTTGCAAAGGTCATAAATTCCGAAGTGCATACGGGTGTAAAATCTGCCGGATGGCTGAAAAGAATTACCCAGTTCCCGGCATAATCACCGGGGAAGTTTATGGGTCCTTGGGTTGTTACCGCCTTAAATTCAGGCGCTTTGTCGCCAATACGGGGCATTGAAACATGATTCTCTTCCATATATTTGATATTTAAGTTAAATGAGCCAGCAGTTTTAGCATATTATCCCTGTCCGATAATTACTTAGCAGCACTATGCAAAGGTACGAGGAATTTTAGCTGAAATCAAACTTAAATTATTAATTAAAAATTACATTTTAGGCACAAATTACTTCATTACTGTTTATGACATAGGCTCTTATAAGGATGATCAGCTCTGTGATAAGCTCTTTTTCTCTTAATTGAAATACATCAGCTAAAAAGTTGAGATATCTCAACTTTTTTATCAACCTGATGTAATCAGATTACCTTGTATTTTAAACGGATCTTGTCTTATTTTGAGAAAAATATTTAATTTATTGAAACAGGAAGCCACTGCTGACTGAAATGTTAAAATTTAAATAATATGACAATGAAAGAAGTAAAATCCTTTCAGGAATTTAAAGCAAGGATAAAAGACCTGGGGAAAGCATACTTGTTATTATATAAGGGGGGAAATGAAAAGAGCGACTGTGCCTTTTATAATGTAAGAGTTTCAAGTGAAGCAATTCCAAATCTGAATGTTTTTCATGCGGATGTATCGTCCACACCTGATATACATGAAAAATTTGGTATAACAACTGTTCCTGCCTTGCTGGAATTCCGTGATGGAGAGTTTATAAATAATATAAAGGGTTGTAATGATATCAGCCAGTATAAAGCATTATTTGAAAATACTCAGTTTCATGCTGAACGGAAGGAAGAAGGGCGTTTGCAAAAGCGTGTAACCGTATATTCCACTCCAACGTGCTCGTGGTGCAACACTCTCAAAAGCTATTTCAAGCTTCATAATATAGCTTATACCGATATAGATGTATCACGTGATCAGAAAGCTGCTGATGCACTCGTCAAGCGCAGCGGACAGATGGGCGTTCCGCAGACCGATGTAAACGGAGAGCTGATAATTGGCTTCAACAAACCCAGGTTAAATCAGCTCCTGGGAATAAAAGACTAGTCATTTGTTATATAAGATATTTGGATCTTAAAAAAATTTAATAACTAACGTCAAATAAAATGAACGAATTACAACCGGTAAATCAGAATGTGCTATTGGAAATAGCTGATGATAAAAGAGAACAAAAAACTTCATCGGGCATAATTATTCCCGATTCTGCAATCGAAAAACAAACTGTCGGAAAAGTAGTCGCCTTAGGCACAGTGGAAAATGCTGAAATTACTATAGGCGACAAAGTTCTTTATAAAGAACATATAGGTACAGAGACTGAATTTGAAGGGAAAAAGTATCTGTTTATTCCATATGCTGAAATCCTTGCAAAAATTGTCGAGACAGATAAGATCTAGAAATGAAGGAAATCGTAAATACTAAATGGATCGATAACATGGCTTTTGAGTCAGATGTTAACGGGCATAAATTAATCATTGACGCTGATTCAAAAGTTGGCGGAGAAAACAGGGGACCTCGTCCCAAACCCTTAATGCTGGCAGCGCTGGGAGGATGCACGGCAATGGATGTTATCTCAATCCTTAAAAAGATGAGGGTTGAAGTGGAAAGCTTTAACGTGAAGGTTGAAGGAGATCTTACTGAAGACTTTCCAAAGCACTTTTATAAGATGCATGTGACCTATGAATTTAAGGGAAAAGACCTGCCAATGGATAAGCTGAAGAAAGCTATTGAGCTCTCCGAAGAAAGATATTGCGGTGTCAGTGCTGTCTATAAAAAAGCAGTAGAGATGTCTTCGGAAATCAAGATAACCGAATCATAATCCGGAGAAGAGGCTAATAGCCGGATATTTTTCAGTTTTTCTTAGCTTCAATTCCAAAATTAAAACCGGTTTTCACCCGCTCTATCAATTCCGGCAAAATATCAGTGTATTCTCCAACAATACCAAAATCTGCATTGTGGAAGATATTTGCCTTAGGATTATGATCAATCGCGACTATTTTTTCAGATTCCTTCATACCGGCTAAATGCTGTATGGCCCCTGAAACACCAACAGCTATATATACTTTAGGACGAATTGTTTTGCCGGTTTGTCCTATCTGTCTTGCATACTCAACAATTCCATCATCAACCACCGGCCGGCTGCTGGCCCATTCGGCTTTAATTCCCTGATTCCTCAGAGCTTCGGTAAGTTCTTTAACCAGCTTAAGATTATCAACTGTTGTGCCTCTTCCCCCTGAGACAACGATGTCCGCGTCAAACAGATCCTGCATTCCGCCTTCACCTCTTTCTGTCTGTAAGATATCCACAATAAAGTCCTTCTCATCGAGGACAGGCTTGAATTCGGTAATGGCGCCTTGTCTTCCCGCCATGCGTTTCGGTATTTCAAAAGTACCTGCCCTGGCAGTTGATATCTGAGGACAAACAAAACCCAGAATGGTGGCTAGCTTGCTTTCTCCGTATGTTGGCCGTCTTGATTCAAGAATGGGCTTGTAAATAACCTGCTCCTTTTTATCCACATATTCGCCTATTTCAAGTCCGGTGCAGTCAGCTGTTACCCCGCTGCTGGTTTTCATACCTATCCTGGGAGCCAGCTCACGGCCCGAAGTTGTTGCAGCAAAAAGTGCGATTTCAGGCTTCTTTTCTGTTATGATCTGCTTAAATATTGATGCAAATGGCATTACCATATATTCTTTAAGCCTGTGGCTTTCAACAAGGATAACTTCATCTGAACCGTGTTCAATAAGTGTTGAGGCAAATGGCCTGACATTCTTTCCAATAACCACAGTCATTACCCTTGTGTTGTTACCAAGGCTTGCTGCCAGTTTTCTTGCAGGAGTAAGAAGCTCAAGGGAAGGCCTTGAGATCACATCATTGGTGATCTCTGCCCAGGTAAGGATACCCCTGGCTCCGTCGCGAAAGTCCTTATCAGGGAAGTCAGGACGCTCTGTTTCTTTTTTGGCTTCTTTATCCTTTTTCTCCAGGGTGTTCCCTCCACTTTTAAAATTAGCAATAAAGCTGTCGACCAACGATTTTTCATTGTGTCCTGCCGACATTTTTATCGGAGGACGTTCACTTCCGATATTAACTACCTTGACAACTATAGTAGGAGAGCCGTTTAATCCGATTTTCTCTGTTCCCAGACCAATATCATCAATGCCGAACGTAGTAATATTAAGAGAACGTGCCTTAATAGCACCGCTTAATGATGACTTACGTGGCGGAATACCTGTTGCTGTAAGTGAAATTACGCATGGCATAGGAAGTTTTAACATCTGGAAGCCGCCTTCAATAATTCTTTTTGCTATAATATTTCCTTGTCCGTCTGGTTTAATGCTTTCAACAAAAGTAGCCTGAGGGATTCCGATACTTTCAGCAACCTGGGAGGGTACATGTGCCGTATCGCCGTCGCTTGTCTGACGTCCGGCAAATATAATGAAGGGTTCTTTTGAATCTTTGGTGAATCCCAGATGTTTCAGCATAGTTGAAATGGCCAGACCTGTTGCATATGTATCGCTGCCGCCAAGCTTGCGGTCGGATAACAGGTATGCATCATCATAACCCATCGAAACTGCTTTTCTGAGCGCTGTTTCAAATGATTTCGGACCCATCGAACACACAACCAGTCTTGCATCGGGATACTGTTTTTTCAACTGTAATCCTGCTTCCAGTCCAAACTGGCAATCGATGTTTATTATCGATTTTGCTTTTGTCCGGTCCATCAACCCGTCTTCCCCCATTCTCATCTCGCTGGGTAGCGGCACTTGTTTTATTAAACTAATTATTGTTAAAGCCATTTTAGTTTTATCTTTTATCTTTTACATATTCTGAAAATCGGGACCGTTGCCCCCGTTTGGTACCACCCATGTTATGCCTTCTCCCGGTGATTTAATATCGCATGTCTTACAATGCATACAGTTTTCGGCATGTATTCTTATTTCCTGGTTTCCGGCTTTGTTTGTATGAAGCTCGTATACTTCCGATGAACAGAAGGATACTTCCGGTGCTCCGTATTGTTCAATATTAACCGCATTGAAATTTTCCTTGTTATTTATATGCAGATGTACGACCTGCTGTTCATCATGATGAACTCCTGAATGATATACATCGGTGGATTTATCGAATGTCAGAATTTTATCAAATTCAAGTTTTTCCTTATAGTATACTTTAAACGGTTTCGTTTTAAGCTCGCTTAGTTTAACAGTGGTAAGATAATCGGGATGGGATTTCAGGCGTCCCAGGAATCCGGCTCCCCCGGTGATCAGCTGGGTGGCGAATTGCAATCCTCCTGCAATTAATCCCTTTGTAAATGCCTGCCTGAAGTTGCGTACCGGAAACAGGTCACGTCTTATAAAACTATCGTTTATAAGTTTTTCATATGTCTGAAGCGAACTCTCAGAAGTGTCGTTATTTAGAAGGGCCCCAGCAGCTGTTTGTGCAGCCAGCATTCCTGATTTGATTGCCAGGTGTATTCCCTTCAATGCAGGCATCGCAACCAGTCCCGCGCTATCGCCAACTATCAGGGCATTATCAACATACAATTTCGGAACGGAATAATAGCCTCCTTCCGGAAGTGTCTTTGCACCATATTCCAGGAACTTTCCTCCTTTCAGGATTCCTGATACCAGTGGAGTTGTTTTCCATATCTGGAATGCATCATGGACATCAAGGGTTGGATCCTTATAGTCAAGCCCAACGACCAGGCCGACAGCAACTTTGTTATCATTAAGACCATAAATAAAGCCCCCTCCGAATTCTTCATTTCTGAGCGGATATCCCATTGTGTGATAAATCTCACCTGGTTTTATATTTCCCTCAGGCACAGACCATAATTCTTTGCAGCCTAATGAGTAGACCTGCTCGTTCCGGTCTTTTGTAAGATTAAACTTTTTGATCAGCATTTTAGCAAGGCTGCCTCTTGTTCCTTCAGCAAATATTGTGATTTTTGCTTCTACCCTTGTACCCGGCTGGAAATTTTCAAGTCTGTTCCCGAGGTGATCGATACCTGTATCTTTAGTTCTGGCGCCAATTACTTTTCCATCTTTATACAGGATCTCATCAACTGCGAAACCTGTATAAATTTCTACTCCTTTTTCTTCTGCTTTTGCAGCCAGAAACCTGCAGATCTCACCTAATGAAGCGGTATAATTGCCTATATTGTTCATGTATGGCACATGAAAGGGGAGGGTGATTGATCCTTTTTCTGTGAGGAACACAGTTTTATCTTTTGTTACTTTCGCATTGAAAGGAATATCAGAAAAATCGATACCTGGCAATAATTCTTTGAAAACTGATGGTTTTATAACTGCGCCAGATAAAATATGACTTCCAATGGCACGTCCTTTCTCTACCAGAAGTATTCTTTTGTTCTCACCTTTTTGTTTTAACGTATCAGCAAGATGAATTGATGTTGCCAGGCCTGACGGGCCGCCTCCAATGATTAACACATCGGTTGATACAGTATCAATGTCATTCATATACTTTTTTCCGGATTAATGATTTTTATTTTTCAATTATTGATGCAGAAATATTAATAAAAGAATTTAAGATACAAAAGTATTAAAATTAAATTGATTTTGTGCATCATTGTTTCTACATTCAAATAAATGCTAAAAATATTTCAGGATTTATCTTCTGTATTTGCGAGGATCAGTTCAGCTATTTTTTCAAATGAGTCCATCACCTGTTTGTTTGTCTGGCTGAATACTGTTAATCCTTTTTCAGCAGCTTCACCGACTTCTGCGACGAGGGGTATCTGGCCGAGCAGCATTGTGTCGAACTCTATCGCCATTTTATGACCGCCGCCTTTTCCGAAAATATAATATTTTTCATCGGGGTGCTGTTCCGGGGTAAACCACGACATGTTTTCAATGATCCCCAGAACCGGAACTTTCAGATCGGGATTTGTAAACATTGAGGTAGCTTTTCGCGCATCATTGAGCGCTATCTCCTGAGGTGTAGTGACAATAATTGCTCCTGTCAGATTCAGTTTCTGAAGGGTTGTCAGTTGGATATCACCAGTGCCGGGAGGGAAGTCTATGATCATATAATCAATATCGCCCCACTCGGTATTTTCGAAAAGCTGGGTGACGGCGTTAGCAGCCATAGGTCCACGCCATATCAGCGACTGGTTTCTGTCAATAAAAAAACCGATCGACATGATCTTTACTCCAAACTTCTCAATTGGGAACATCATCTGGGTATCCCCAAAGGCAGTTACATCAGGTTTGGCATCTTCAATTCCGAACATTCTTGGTATTGATGGTCCGTAAATATCTGCATCGACCAGCGCTGTTTTATATCCATTACGCGAGAGTGAAACAGCCAGGTTGGCTGCAACTGTTGATTTGCCAACACCGCCTTTGCCTGAAGCAACGACAATAATGTGTTTGACGCCTTCCATCGGGATCTTATCAAAAAGTCCGCTCATTTCTTTTGATTTGTTACTTTGTTCCATATTTTTTTCATTTTTTTACTTATTTCACTATGCGGGTTATATTCCGTAATACTTACTCCATGGATCATTGCCTCAACAATATTTTTATCAAAAGGCAACGTTCCGGCAATTGTTATGTTATTTTCTGTGCACCACTTTTTTATCTGGGCGCTCATAGAAATGTTAAGGTCATATTTATTGATAATTACGTATGCCTTTAGGCTGAATTTTTGAACAAGATCCATAAGCCTTTGCATATCGTGTAAACCGGAAATTGTTGGTTCAGTAACAATTACTGCCGTACTGGCTCCGGTAATGGTGGAGATTACCGGGCAGCCGATACCGGGAGGCCCGTCGAGTATAATAGTGTCCAATCCATTTTCTTCAGCTGTCTTCCTGGCTTTATCGCGTACCATGTTTACCAGTTTCCCCGAATTTTCTTCACCGGGTGAAAGTCTTCCATAAACCATTTTACCATTGCGAAAGGAACCGGAATACATACGGCTTTTATCGTTTGAAACCATTGATATCGCATTCTGTGGGCAGACACGGGAACAAAGAACACAACCATCGCAGGCTATTTCAGATATTAAAACTTTGTCATTTATTAAAAAGATCGCATCAAATCGGCAATAGTCCATGCATAAACCGCAATTGGTGCACAGGGCATAGTCAATAGAAGCTTTGGAACCGGAAATATAAACAACTTCTTCTTCGTGAGAAGGATTAAAGATCAGATAAAGATTAGCCGCATCCACATCACAGTCAGCAAGGACAACTTTCCCATTCAGTGTGGCAAAAGCAGCGCAGATGCTCGATTTTCCGGTTCCGCCTTTACCGCTTACTACTGCTATCTCCATAATTCTTATTTATGTATTCAGTTACCGATAAAAGTTGTTTTGAAAAAACCAGGTCGCTTTCTGCTACAATTTTCCCCTGCGAATACAATCCTGCGATTTTCTTACTAAATGGAATTTCCAGTAGCAGTGGAATATTTTCCTCATTAAGATATTCCTGTACTTTGGTGTTGCCCAATCCTGCCCGGTTAATAATTATACCACAGGGTTTGTTTATTTTCTTCAGAGTCTCCACACTCTGTTTCAGATCGCTGAGTCCAAAAGGCGTAGATTCGGTTACCAGTATAACATAATCGGCTGATGCCACTGTTTGAATAAACGGGCAGGATGTTCCGGGTGGCGCGTCAAGTATTGCAATATCAGCCTGATTATCAATTTGTTTTATAGCAGCCTTAATTACACTGACTGGCGACATTACTCCAATATTCACCCGTGCTTCCAGGATGGATGAAACACCATTAAAAGAATATGCACTGACCTGCCCGAGAGAAACCGGTTTCTCTGAAATTGCTCCATACGTACAGGCCACACTGCATGCGCCGCACCCATGGCAAAGATCTTCAATGACTTTTATGATCTTCATAGGAGGCAAAATGAAAATCGCATTGTAGTTGCAGTATTCATGGCATTTACCACAGAAGGTGCAGGCTTCGGCATTAATTACCGGAACAAGTTGTGTAACTTCATTGTTGCCTGTAAGTTGTGTATTAAAAAAGGCAACGGAATTTGGTTCTTCGGCATCACAATCGATGAGTATTGCCCTGAAGTTATTCTTCAAAAGAGAATGAAAAATATTTGTAGCAACAAATGTCTTACCTGTACCTCCTTTCCCGCTTGCTATTGCAATCTTCATCATAAAGTATCAGTCGTAATTCAGGCGCGTTGATTTATCCGTTAGTGTAAGCTGAATTGATTCATTGAGGAATTTCTTATTCCATGAATTCAGCTTTATATGTGTAGCATAGTATTTTTGAGGAATAGGATGAGTTCCAAAAACTACTTTCATACCATATTTTTCCGAAATGAAATTTTTAAACTGTTCCATATACGGACAGGGAGGATATCCGACAAGGAAGCCTGTGGCAAAATGTATATGTGTCACCCCATTTTTTGCCATCTCTTCGGGAGCATATTCAATATTGCCTCCCGGACATCCGCCACATGTTGTAAATGCAGCAATTTCAAGTTCCGAATCTCTGTATATCGAAAATGCCCCTTCCCGGTTGACGGCCGCCCTGAAGCATTTACCTCCGGCACAGGTTTTATACCTGTCGCAGATTATAATACCTACTTTAACTTTTCCCATTTTTTGATCTGCTTCGTTTTTTAATTGTATTTAATTTCCCAGCTAATAGCTTTCTTCTTAACAGGCTTAATTTGTCTATAAATAGAATTCCTTCAAGATGATCAAATTCGTGTTGAAATATACGAGCCTTAATTCCTTCAAGTTCCTCTTCGATTGTTGTGAATGATATATCCTGATATCTTACCAGAACTCTGTCAGGTCTGATTACATCTTCATAAATCCCGGGGAAACTAAGGCATCCTTCCCTGTAAATTTCAGGTTCAGTGCTTCTTTCAATGATATCAGGATTAATATAAATTCTTTCAAATTTCTCAATTGTGACATCATCTTCAACTAAAGGTGATGTGTCAATCACAAAAGCTCTTTTTAAAATATTTATTTGGGGTAATGCCAGACCAATGCCAGAGGCTTTTTTTAAAGTGTCGAGGAGCATAGCATTAATTTCAGATATATTATCCTCCTCAGTAACATCGACTGAATGTTTCCTGAGGACTGAAGAACCATAAAGAATAATTGGTGCATCCATTTTTCAGAAATGAAGATATTCCCTTAAATAATATTTGTTTCCGTTATATGTGGTTGACTTGATTAATCGTTGTTTGATCAGAGATTTAACTACGCTGATATCAGCATTATCATTCTGTAATAACCTGATTAATGAGTCTTGTCTTAATGGATGAACTGCCGTTATGTTGAGTATATCTTCATAAATATTGCCTGTAAATCCTGCATTAGTCCCTTCGAACCCGGTCAGAAATTCTGTATCGATTTGGTTCTTATCAAATATCTGCCAGGCGAGATTCATTTTTTCAGAATCCGGGGCAATGACAGATTTGTCTGATGGAGGTCGTATAGGGACAGCCAGGTATGCTTTTTCAGGCTCTGTTTTTTTTACCAGTTCCGAAACTTTTGTGATATTATCAATAGTATCATTCAGGCTGTCGACAAGCATGGTTTCGGTACACAATATACCTTTATACAGGGAGGCAAAAAGTATTATATTCCCGATGGTTTTTTCGAAATTCAGTGAGGAATCAGGGCGATTGACTTTTTGCCATGTCTCATTATCGCCGGCGTCTATTTTCAGAGATACCCAGTCAGCCTGATACAGGTCATTTCTTACTGTCTCATCAAACAACAATGAGGCATTCGTTATTACTGCTATCGGAATCCCAACACTTTTTAATAAGCTTATAGCCTTTCCCAGGTTTATATCCAGTGTCGGTTCTCCGTTTGATACAAAAGTGAGGTAATCGGGATAATTTTTTATGCTGAGCTGATGAATATGCTGTACAACGCTTTGATAGATTAGCTCAGGTTCAAAAAACATTTCTCTCTTTATACTTTTTTTTCTTGTTTCGCCAACCTGACAATAAACACAACCAAATGAACAGACCTTTGGAGAGATGATATTATTTATTCCAAGACTTTTACCGAGTCTTCTTGATGGCACAGGACCAAAACTTATCATTATCAAGAATACTTTATAACGTTTTCAAATATGAAGAATTATAGACGACAAGACTATCCTTTTTAACTTGAAGAAAATCGGCAATAACATTGCATTTAACCATCAGAAGAAAAAATATCCGTTCGTCGCTTAATGGAAACAGCCCTTCCAGGTTTCCCTGTCCTTTGGAGATAATCAGATCAGCTTCCTGAAAATATTGTTTGAACTCTCTGCTAGATTTTTCCGGAATTGTAGAAGGGGCATCATAACCATTCGATATTACATTTGCAACCTCATGCATCCCTACATATTCTGCATCTTCCATAGTAGCGTCATTTATTATTGGTGCTCCCCTCACAGCGTAAATGAGGCGCGGATGGTCAATAATCCGGATAAAAAGTTTGTCAAAAACAATTTCACCGGCATTATCTCCCAGGTACAGGACAGTTTTCGCTTTTTTTAGCCTATCTCTTAATTGATTCGAATGATCAGTTGCAAATTCAGTGAGAAGTGCTCTGTCGATGGTTGCCTGAAGATCGAAATTATCGCTTGCAGCGAAATCGATAATGTTCCCCGCAATTGCCAGCCTCAGTGCTGTGCTGAATCGATCATCTGATTGCTGAATTAGATATTCAAGCTCAGGTAACATAATTATAGCCTGATCGTTGTTCCCTTTTTTTACCTTCTTGTAAGGATCAGAATTATGAGTATAGCTTTTTAAAATCTGATGAAGTTCCCGGGAGAACAGAGGCGCTGAAAAATCATTCCTTTTGTTCTGATATAAGCCTATCATATCGAGGGTGAAAGAAGACTTGTCTTCATTTGAAATACTTTCCTTCTCAAGTAACTTTTCAAATGCTCTGGTGAAACAGAAAAAGCAGCGGTGATCAGAAATCATATGATCCGCGTTGCCGGTTTTGTAATCCAATACCTCTCCCTCTTCCTTTGCATCCCCTTCCGCGTCCAAGTCCCAGGCCTTTGCCCGGGAAATTTTCCGGCTGATCTTCGATCTGAGCAGAAGGAGTTATATTTTGATTTTTCAGGTTTGCACCAAAATTGGTGCAGCGACCCATTCTGCGGCCTGTCATGGGACCTTGTCCCTCAGGACCTTTTTGGTTTAATCCTGGCATTATAACCTCCTTTATTTAAAAAATTATGATTCAGAACTTTTATTTAATCCGCTTTTCAGGCGCTTCCCTTTCCCGGTTCCACCGCCAGATTTACGGCGCATGCCCAGGCCTTTTCCTAATTGTTTTGTTTCTTTATCAGAAGAACCATTCTTGCATAATCCTAATCCACGACCCGTTTTTGGACCTTTTCCTTCAGGTCCTGATCCATTGATTTGTGGCATGATTTCCTGGTTTTAAGTAAATATTATAATAATTTTTCAGAACCGGAATATACTTCTTCTATCTCCAGAGCCGTTGCGGCATTGCCCGGAAGTTTTGAAGGATTCCACTTTTTCATATCATCAAATATTTCACCGCTTGAATAATATTTTACCGTGCCTTTCAATTGAAAGGAAGTCCCTTCACCGGTAATAAAGAGAACACTCGCTTTACTGCCTGCAAGGATATTCCTGCGCGTTTTATTAAAATAATTGTCGGCAATTACAATTACAGATTCATTATATTTTGAAACACAGGTTACATATATAGAATTTGGCATTCCATTAATATCGGCTGTTGAGAAAACAACAGGGTCTTTTCTGGAATCCCAGGCTTTGCTTACTTTTTCAGGCAGGTTGCTCATAAGTATTCTGTTTAGATTTTCGTGGTTCAATAATTCAATAATTCAATGATCTCATTTATCTTTTTATCCTGGTCTTTAAATACAATCAGCTGAATCTGCAGACTGTCAAATATGGATTTGACCTTAACTCCAAACTCGCCTGACACTACTTTTTTTACGCCTCTTGATGCAACTAACTGAACCGAGGCAGGACCAGCACCTTCGTTGGCATCTTTATTCGGGTTTGGAATGAATTCCATCCCCTTTGTTTCAGTATCATAAATAATAAAAAATCCGCATCGCCCAAAGCGCAGATCTAATTTACTTTCCAGATTGTTCCCGGTACTTGTGATTGCTACTTTCATATTATTGTTTTAGAATTTTCAGTCGTAAGTCCTTTATCATTTAACCGTTTTTCTCATTCTTCTTCTTCATTATTATTCTTCTCATAACTTGCGAAGCTTGTGCTTTTGCAAAGCGGGCACTGTTTTATCTTAACCTGTTTTTCAGGATTATTAAAATAACAGCCACAAGACGAACATAAGAACCATTCACTATCAAAATATATTTTTCCTCCTTCAATGCTTATCTGACTACCTTTTACAAGGGCTTCGGCAATCTTTTGCCTGGCTCTTGCGTAAATTCGTGTGAGCGTAGGTCTTGAAACATTCATTATAACTGAAGCCTGGTTATGATTCAACATCTCGTAATCGCACAAACGCAATGCCTCATATTCTTCAAAATGAAGAAACACGGCTTCAACTTTTCCTTTGGCATTCTTATTTCCATAAGGCTTAAATCCCGAAATGACAGGAGGATTGCTGATTTTTCTTAACCGTGAAGGGCGAGGTGACATAAATTATGAGCATATGTTCGATACAAATGTAATGAACATATGCTCATAATCCAAATGTTTTTGAAGTTTTAACTTTATTCCGTTCCGATCTTCGGTTATGCAGCTTTCAGTTTTGCAAAGTACATGGCAAATGAACGGTACAGGAAGTGCGGCCATTTTCCAAACGGTACTATTATCAAAGCCCACTGGACAAGTATGATCATATGTACAAGATAAAGCCAGAAGTTGCGTTCAAGGAGTCCGAGATCAATGAAAAGGCGGACAGCAAATGCCGTAAACCCCATAAGAAGGAGCCAGATTATGAACATCCAGTCGGATGGCTGTGAATACTTGCTTACAACTTTCTTTTTCCTGATGCGGTCAGAAACAAAATCTATTGTGATAATAAATATTGCAACACTCATTACATAACCAAAGATTATAACAAGCAGATTCGTGCTGGAGAACCAGTCAAGAAAAACTGTCGTAAACAGCAAACCAAGATATCCTATTACAAGAATAAAATGTTCGAGCCATCTGAACCGGTTGTCATCGCAATCCAATGTTCTCTTCTGTGTGAACATATGCACAATGAGTTCTGAGAAGGCAGAAAAGTACTTTAATGCCGGTACCCTGATGCCTGGTTTCAGTATAGTAAACCACCACATACGTACAATATTGGGAAAAAGTATAAACCCGAAGACCCCTGCAATAGCAATAATCTCAAAAACATGGCCTGAGTGCATTATTGATTCAGGGTTAAAATTTTCAGAGACGCTGAAGAAAAGCACTCCCAGCGCAGTAATTATAAAAGCAATAATTGTAAGCGGCAACGATTTGTATAAAAGACCTGACAGCTTTGTCCAGTCGTATTGGGAGATAAGCCATCGTCTGAGCGACATCATCAGTTCCCCGGGGTTGGCTTCCTGAGGGCAATGTGTTGAGCACTCGCCACAATAGTAGCAAAGCCATGGTTTAAGCGAAGATTTTATATCATCATTTAATCCAAGTACGCTGAACCGGATCATCTCCCTGGGAAATGAATCTTCCTCCGTTGATAATGAACAAACGGCAGTACAGTTCCCGCAGTTATAGCATGCGTTAAAATCGAATGCCCCGTATTTTTTTAATTCTTTTCCGAATTCTGTATTAACAGCTGCCATTTATTTTTTCAGTTTGTAAGAATAATATGAATCCATGTCGTCAACCACTCCTGTTTGCACGAAACCAAATTTCACCAGCGACATCAGGTAATAAACAACCTCATGTTTAGGCAAACTGAGTTTTATGGTTAATTCTTCAATAGTTAAATCGCCTTCCTTCAGATAATCAAGTATTGACTTTTTAATCTTATTGAATTGTTTCAGGTTATCCTTTACAGTCTGGGATACTTCCCGTTTTTCCCTGAGGTATTTATATGTTTTGCCTTTCTCGATCTCCATAATGTTTTATTTGAAACGTTTTCCCTTTGTGTTACTTCGTGTGGCTAACCCGCAAGGGCATCGATCATACTTTCAATTTCTTTATTTGAATAAGCAACTAAATTAATAGCATCTGTAGGGCAAACAGGCAGGCACATGCCACAACCTTTGCATACCGAATTATTTATTGCCGCTATATCCTTCTTCTCATCCTTTATCATACTGATCGCATCAAACGGACAGGCTTCCGCGCAGGCGCCGCACCACGTGCACTTGTCTTTATCGATTTTAGCAATAATAGGTTCGAGTTCCAGTTCTCCTTTACTCACGTATGAAAATGATTTTGTTGCTGCTGACAGAGCTGAATTAACTGACTCCATAATGTTTTTTGGTCCCTGGCATGCTCCACAGATTGTGATACCATCAATAACAGTTTCCACCGGGCGCAGCTTCATATGGATCTCGTTAAAAAACCTGTCTCTCCCCTTTGGCAGTTTAAATAATGAACCGACCGAATTATCTGCTCTCGGCACCATGCCGGTTACAAGTACAATCAGGTCAGCTTCAACCGACAGTTCTCTTTTTGCAGTCAGAATGTCATTAATCCTGACCATGGTTTTATCGTTCACCTGATTAATAATGGGAGGATCATCTTCGTATGACTGAAGGTATATGTCACCTTTTTTGAGTGATTCAGCATACAGAACTTCCTGTTTCCCATAAGTCCTGACCCCCCGGGTAAAATGATAATTATTAATGTTTTGGAACTTATTTTTAGTATGAATAGCTGCGAAAATAGCGGATGTGCAGCAGTACCTTGAGCAGAATTTGTTTTCTCCTTCAATCTGACGGCTTCCTACACAATAGATATATGCAATATTCCTGATCTCTTTCCCTTTGAAAATTAATTTCTTGTCATTAAGCTCAATTATTCTTTTAAACTGAGGCAGGGTGACCACATTTTCGAATTGATTATACCCAAACTCACCTTCGGCAGGAGTATAGGAATCGAAGCCCGTGGCCATCAGTACTGAGCCAACATTTATTTCAATTAGTTCTTCTTTCTGGGAGAAATCAACGCTTGGGCATATCTTTTCGCATTCACCGCAACGGGTGCAGTTTTTAATGTCAATGACAGGAGTCTGGGGATATTCGCTCGGGAAATTATGATAAATTGCTTTCCGCGATGTGATATTAAAATTGAATTCATCAGTCACTTCAACAGGGCAGGCGGCAATAGCCTTCATCAGATGGCCTTCATTGCATTTCTCCTTTATATAGCGAGGTGTTTTTTTAATTTTTAGTTTGAAATCACCGATGCTTCCTGTGTTAGAAATTACTTCAGCTCCTGTTAACAGAGTAATATTATCACGTTTAATAATATTATTGTAAAGTTTTGTCACAACCTCTTTCCCTGTTTCGCTGGTGGTGAAAAGTAAATTCCACTGTGCGACTCGGCCTCCTATAAAATGTTCCCGTTCTATCAATGTAACGGGGCAGCCCATGTCTGATAATTCTATAGCAGCTCTCAGTCCTGCTACACCCCCGCCTATTACTGCAACAGCCTTTTTTGAATTGATAATAAACGGATAAAGCGATTCGGCCAGGCGCACTTTTGCCACAGCAGCTTTAACTAATCGTATCGCTGTTTCAGTAGCTCCGGGTTTATCGTCTGAATGCGCCCATGAAGCCTGTTCGCGGATATTTGCATGTACGTAGTTATATTTATTCAATCCGCCTCTTTCCGTTACGGCACGGAAGGTTAAAAGATGAAGCTTAGGGGAGCAGGAAGCTACCACCACGCCATCGAGTTCATTTTTCTTAATATCATCCACCATTTCATTCTGATTCGCATCTCCGCATGCAAACATGGTTGACTTTACCAGGAAAATGCCTTCGTCATTTTCAATTGACATTTTAACTTTTTCAACATCAACATAATCGGAGATGTTTCCTCCACAATGGCAGATGTATACGCCTATTTTCTTATTCATCAGTTACGTATTAAAAAACTTAGTGCTTCTGCTGATGCCGCTCCTGCAGAAAGGATCGAGTCAGGAATATCCATTGGTCCGGTGGCAGTTCCTGCAACGAAAACGCCTTCAATACTGGTCTTTGCCGGACTTGCAAGCGGATCGGCCTGGAAGACAAAGCTGAACGGATCGAGTTTTAATTCTTCTTCTGAAAATATGGATGCACAGTCGGTATTTGGAAGAACCCCCACAGACAATACTACCATATCGTGTTCAGCTTCCTTTACGATGTTTTCATTAATATCCTCATAGCGCATTATTAGATTGCCATTCTCTTTTTGGCTGATCTTTCCAATTTTCCCTTTTACAAAGTTCACGCCCATTCCTTTTGCCTGATCATAAAATTCCTCAAATCCTTTGCCAAACGATCTGATATTGAGATAATAAATAGTCACATCGGCCATTGGCAAAGCACCCATCAGCAATTGTGCCTGTTTTATTGAATACATGCAGCAGATCTGCGAACAGATCGGATTGCCAATAGTGGCATCTCTGGAACCTGTACAGAGAACGTATGCAATTCTGTCGGGAACTTTTCCATCTCCGGGCCGCAGAATAGTGTTAAAGGGGCGGGTAGGGGCAAGCTGCCTCTCCATTTGCATGGAAGTGATGATATTTTTATAGATTCCGTATCCGTAACGCGGCATCAGTAAAGGGTCGAACAGCTTAAATCCGGTAGCAATTATTACTGTTTTAATTTCAATATGAAATACCTCAGTTTCCTGGGTAAAATCGATGCATTTAGTGGGACAAGCTTTTTCACATGCGCCGCACAATGTACAATTTTCAATGTCGATTGCCGCCACCCTGGGGCTTGCAATACTAAACGGAATATAAGCTGCTTTGCGCCCAACAAGATCATACTGGTACTGGTCTGATACTATAACCGGACATGCCTGTTCGCAAAGCTGGCAGCCTGTACAATCTTCACCAATGACATACCTGGGTGATTTTATAACTTCTGCTTCGAAACTGTTGTCAGACTTTTTAGTAATGGCTTTTACTTCACTTCCGGTGAAAATTGTAATGCCTGGATGCCTCGAGATCTCAGATACCTTAGGAGTTGTGATGCATGCAGAACAGTCGAGTGTAGGAAAGACTTTGCTAAGCAAAATCATTTTACCGCCAATGGAAAGATCTTTTTCAATTAATAATACCTTAAATCCATTGTTGGCTATATTAAGTGCTGCTTCTCCTCCGGCAATCCCTCCACCTATAACAAGTGCATCAAAAGAAGCCTTTATTATTTCACCCTGCATAATTAAACGTTTGAGTTTTTGAGTAAATATTCGTTCAGACTTTTCATTTGTTTTACAAAAGATTCGCTGCAGACCGAACAAATTGCAGCCATCCTTAAACGGGCAGGCTCTATATTCTTTTGTTTCATCAATTCATGTGTCTGACTTACAATTTTTCCTGTTTTTTCAGTACATGATTCTCCGTAAGGGCAATCGCTGCCGTCGGCTGCAATAAAAACCCCGTCAAATCCTTTATCAAAAGCATGCAGAATCCATTTTGGCTTTACACCGCTGGAACAGGGAATCGAAATTGTATAGACCGTAGGAGGGTAGTGCAATTTTAATAATCCTGCCATGTCAATGGCAGGATCTGATATCTTTTCAGTGGAAAAAACCAGGATTTTAGCGCTCTTTTTCGTTGTCTCTGACATTCTGCTGAATTATCTTTTTTTCATAAAAATCCTGAAATAGCCACTTACTTCTATCGTACCAAGATATTCATGTCCCTGTTTTGTACACCATTTTGGTATATCAACTTTGGTTCCTTCATCTGCTGACAAAACTTCCATAATGTCACCCGCTTTGATAGTCCCAACTGCTTTTTTGGCTTCCAATAAAGGTCCAGGGCAGGCGGTTCCTCTTGCATCGACTGTTTTTGTGACCGGCAAGGTCATTAATTCATCTTGTGTCATAATATTCATTTTTAAAAATTAAACTGAAAAAATTTAAATAAACAGTTGCATACTGCTTTCATTAGCTTCTGCAACAAAAGTTACGGCTCCGGCATATCTTAAATTCGGATAATCAATCATCTCTTCTTTTTTGAATCCCATAAGATTCATTGACATTTCACAAACTGTAATTTCAATGCCGAGTTCGCCAGCTTCTTTGAACATCTGGTCGAGTGAAAGAACACCCTGTTTTTTCATCAGGTACTTTATCATCAGTGGCCCCATTCCTGCCATATTCATATTTGATAATTTAAGGCTGTTTCTCCCTCTGGGCAACATTATACCAAACATTTTAGAAATTAAATCTTTGCCTTCTGCTTTCTTCTTCTTATCCCTGAGAGCCGAAAGTGACCAGAAAGAGAAAAACAGCTTAACATGTGTATCCTGGGCTGCAGCTCCCAGAGAGATCACCATGGCAGCTAGTATTTTATCCATGTCGCCCGACACAATTGCAATTGATAATTGGTCTTTTTTTGAGTTTTCCAAAAAAGTGATCTTCTCCTGTAAAGTATCTATTTGTTTCTGAAGATGATTTATTTGATTTACGTGATCTATTTGATTTACTTGATTACTGATTTCTGGTAGCATTATAAAAGTTTAAACCTTAAGAGGCGAATGATTACTATTATATTATAAAATTATTATTACTAAAGTCCATCAAATGAACAAATTCACGTCAGCTTCCTGGGTTGCTGTGATGTATGCCCCAATACCGCAGATATCATCGGCTATATCAATAAAGTCATCGAGCTTTTCAGCGCCCCATATCTTACCGGCAAGGCCGCAGATATGAATTTTTACATCTGAAATTGTTTTGCACTCTCTGAAAAATTCGACCCATGTCTTCACTTTCAGGGTTTTTAATGATTGCAAAAATTCAGCTTTCATAGCCGGATTCTCAGCCATCTGAAGTTTATCAGGGTTGTCGCCGATATCTTTTCTGAATGCCCTGGCGCCTTGCAGCAAGACATAGATATCAACTTTCATGTCATCAGCTACTGCTCCGCTTAAAATAATCCCTGCAGCAGTCAGTTTATCAACACTTCCTGAAAATAAACCCAGGCACATTTTTTTCTGTTCCATAGCGATAAATTTTTATTGTTAATTATTTCACAAAGGAAGTCATTGGATAGGTCAGTACAATAAAATTTGCTGTGAGGCTCCTTATGTTATTTTGTGATACGCATCACTTTTTTACTAATTTTGCAGAATGAAAAACGATTGTAAGTTTTGTGCAATTAAATCCAAAGCTGCCTCAAAACTAAGTTCAGAAGAGATAGAAAAGCTTTCATTCAGTTGCGCTCTTGTAAAATTCCGCAAAGGGGACTCTGTAATAAGGCAGGGAACTTTTTCTACCAATGTTGCTTATTTGCGAAGCGGTCTGGCTAAAATACATATTGCAGGGCCCTATCACGAGCAGATTGTTCGTATTGTAAAATCTCCCAGCTATTTGGGGTTACCAACAACTTTTGGAGATAAAATAAATCAGTACTCTGTTACTGTTATTGATGCAGCTGAGGTCTGCTTTATTGATATTGATGCTTTCCGGTACTTATTAAAAGCTAATCATAATTTTTCTTATGAAGTTCTTTTAGAGCTATGCAACAATGAGCTGGAAGTGTTTCACAGATGCGCCAACAGGACGCAGAAGCAAATGAGAGGCAAGATTGCCGATGTCCTGATTGAGTTATCTGAGCGTATATACAGCTCCGATGTTTTTAAAATTCCCTTAAACCAGGAGGATTTAGGAAATCTTGTTGACTCAAGCAGAGAAAGCATAAGTCGAGTGCTTACTGAATTCGAAAAGGATGGTATAATTAAACTATCGGGGAAAAAGGTTGAGATTACAAACAAGAAATCATTAATGCTGATCAGTGCTAATGGCTAGCTAATGACTCCTCAATAATCAGGTCAGGAATGTCCTCCGACAATAATCCTCATTATTCTGAGATTCAGTACAACGAACCTGAATATCTGTTTAATAATGGATTTGCGCCAGTACTTTGTGGCTCTGGTAGGCAAAGGAGGATAAGATTCCTCATAATAACCACGGACAATATTCTTAGCCATTTTAAAGAGTTTTAACTATTAAAAATTTTATTCGGGCAGCATCCACCAAAGAGGGTATCCTTTAGCTTTATGAAGAAACAGATAATGAAGCAATAATTTGATCCAATGTCCTGCAAGCCCCATTTCACCGACCGTATAGCTCAGATCACGACCCCATTGAGGATATTTTTCCCAATCCGGAACTATTGGAAAAACAGTCATGGTTGCCGCCTGACCCTTAAACGCACCGAAACCGGCTGAGACTATGCATGCAGCTCCCATCCTGCCCATTGATGCTTTATGCCTGAAATCTGTCCGGCCTCTGTTGACCATGTCAATAATGTTTAACGCAACAATTTTCCCTGTCACACCCGAAGGCATTCCGGTACGTGGAGGTGAAGGAGCGATGAGTGTTCCGTTAGGGCTCCTCATCGGTTTGGATATCGGGTGTGGCGGAGCGAAAGCAATGCCTGTTGCAAATATATTTTTATGAACAGGGTTCTGGTAAACCGATGGCCAGTCATCAACACTCCATTCTTCGAAAGGTTTTCCCGAATAGTCAGCATCCACCTTCATAAACCCGTTCGGTGCGAACAGTGTGCCGGTAATATCTTCTCCTGTTTTATTATAGGCTTTTATACCCACACCTGAAAATGCAGGTATCAGCATTGCGAAATCAAAATTCTGAGTGAGTTTCTCCCCGTCAAGTGTTTCATAATATACAATGCCTTTTTCCACCTTGCTTACGCCGGCCCGTTTAATCCATCTTATTCCATATTCAGCCAGAATTGATTCGGCAAATGTTCTCGTAGGAGTAATGTATCCACCTCTTTTTATAAAAGCCCCACCCATGCCGAAATCGCCGATTTCATATTCATTTGTTATCCAGATTAATTCTGCCTTATCGGAAAGGTTCTTTGCTTTTATCTCATTCGCAAGGTTAAGTGCATACTCAAAAGCAGCTCCCTGGCAGGTTGCCCCCGGATGACCGGTTCCAATAAGAAATTTAAGCTTCTCCCCGGTTCTCATCCTTTCAAAACATTCCTTCAGAGCTTCCCATGTTCTGACTGCATGGTCGCACGAACAGACAGAATGTGTGAATTTCCCCGGACCAAGACCTTCTGTTGCATCAAAATTGAGCCTGGGGCCGGTTGCATTTATCAGGTAATCATAATCAATATTTGCCGCTTCCCCCTTATTTGTGACTGAAGTAGATTCTATTGAAACATATGGTCTGTTACTAAGTGAATTGCCTTCGGGATATATTGCGGTGGCCTTTGCCTGTTCAAACCTTATCTTCCACTTCTTATACAGGGGTCTGAGGTTAAAACGAACCTGATCGATTGTCATTCTTCCCACACCTACCCAGATATTTGACGGAATCCATTGATAGTACTCAGATGGACTGATAACTATTACTTCGTGTTTGCTTCCGAGTTTTCTTCGAATATGAGAGGCAGCCGTATGTCCAGATATTCCGGCTCCTAAAATCACAACTTTTGCCATAACTTTATCAAATAGAGTGAGAACAGGAAATAACTGATTCTCAAATATAATCATTATCCGGAAAAGAATGAACAAATTCTGACCCGTCAGAAATAAATGGAATTTCTGAAAAATGGTATATATTGAAATGAGAAAACTAAGAAATAATAATTGTCTGTCCGTTCAAACCGATACATTATCTTAACATATCCACTGTATGATGATTGAGTTTCCGGTCTTTCACAACCAGTGGAGTGACAGGTGCTTTTGATTTTGAGTTGAAAATCATATCATGGCCCAGACAAAGACCCATCATTACGTTAAGCTCCGTACCCTTTTCTTCAAGATATTTAGCCTGACCGGCAGGATTGCAGGAAATGCCCTTATAGCCGGGAACCAGTTCATCAAAAGGCACTCTTCCGTATTTGCAATGGACTTTCTCAACCTTAAAGCCGGCATCTGACAGCAGCAGTTCGAGTTGGTTAGCTTCTTTCTGGAAAACAACGCAATTAGCTATTCCAATAACTTTGATGTCAGATTTATTTGCGTATTCAATAATTTCATTTATCCTGTCAACTGAAGGATTTAATGAATCCTCAGCGTTTTTAAGAATTTGTTTATCATCATCACTATAAAGAGCACTAAATAATCCGGTTTCCATATCTGAGAAATTTTAATCGGTGCAAATCTAACAAAACGGATCTCACCCGAACCGTGATGAAGGGTGTTTCAGGTCAATAAAAAAGTTGTTATAAATCAACCGGCAAGTTGTCTCCCCAAAGACATTTTCTCTTCACTTATGTGTGATTCGGTTGTAGTTTTGTATCGTAAATTTAAAACTAAAAATCATGTTGTACACAAATTTAAAACACATCGAATCAGCAGCTGATCATAAAAAGGCAATCAGCGAAAATGAAAATGTTATGGTGATTTGCGGACGTATGGGCCCTATGTGTATTCCTGTTTATGGGATTGCAGAAGAGCTTGAGGATGAATATAAGCATGTTAAGTTCTTTGATATGGAATTTGATAATCCCGAATCACATGTGATCCGTAATTTGCCTGAAGTCCGTGGTTTTATGGGTATTCCTTTTACAATCTATTACAAAAACGGGAATGTCGTAAAGGCAACATCCAGCATTCAGACTAAGGATCAGGTCAAGTCGATTCTTAACAAAGAGTTTTCAGCCACCGTAAAAGTTTGATCTTATGCACGCTAATAACCGGTATGATGTAATTATAATAGGAGGAGGACCTGCAGGTCTTACTGCAGGTATCTACCTCTCGCGCGCACGGCTTAAGACTCTAATTGTCGATGAGGGCATTATCGGAGGACAGATGGTACTGACACATGAGATTGCCAATTACCCCGGAGTCGAAAGTATCAGCGGTTATCAGCTTGCGGGCATAATGAAGAAACAGGCCAAGACATTCGGATGCGATATTAAATCAAATATATCTGTTCTTTCCATTGAATTGCATGGGGAAAGGAAGAGTGTATCGTTGACGGATGGAAATACCTTTTATTCCGACAGTGTTATTCTTACTCCCGGAGGAAGGCCAAGGACTCTTGGTGTTCCCGGTGAAGATATTTTCAAAGGGAAAGGCATCTCATACTGTGCTACCTGCGATGGGGATTTTTTTACTGATAAAGAAATTTATGTTGCAGGAGGTGGTAATTCAGCACTTGAAGAGTCAGTTTCCCTTACAAAATATGCCAGTAAAGTTACTGTTGTGCATCAGTTTGATCATTTCCAGGCATTTGAACATGCAATAGAAGAAGCCAGAAATAATTCTAAAATCAGTTTCATGATGGAATCAGCAATAACCGCATTCCATGGAGATGAAAAGCTTGAGGGACTGGAAATTAAAAATCTTAAATCGGGAGAACTCCGACGCTTCAGGACCGATGGTGCGTTTATCTTTATAGGTTATCTGCCAAACACTGAGTTTTTAAAGGGGAAAGTGGAAATGAGTCAATGGGGCGAAATTATGGTAAAAAGTGATATGTCAACCAGCATCGAAGGTGTTTATGCCGCCGGTGACAGTACTGCCAAAAAATTTCGCCAGGTGACTACCGCCGTTGGCGATGGAACAATTGCCGCACTGGCTGTCTCCAATTACCTTAACGATTTGAAAGTAAAACAGAAACAATTAATTACCATTTAAATGCAAACCACTCTTATAATAATTGCCGTAATAATAACTGTTATTGCATCACTTTATATTTTAGCCCGGAGACAAATGAAAAACATTCCGGTTGTCGCCGATAGTGATAAAATATTGACACTCACTGATAAGAATTTTCAATTTCAAACCAAAAACAGACTGGTGCTTGTTGATTTCTGGGCGAGCTGGTGTGCTCCATGCCGCATGATGGCCCCTGTTTTGAACGATGTGGCCTCAGAATTAACAGGCTCCTCACATATCGGGAAAGTAAATATTGAACAATATCAGTCTCTGGCGCAAAAATTCAAGGTAAGAAATATTCCTACAATGATACTCTTTAAAAATGGCAAAGAGATTAACCGCTATGTAGGTATCAAGTCAAGAGATTTCATCCTTGAACAAATACAAAAATACTAATGCCATCACGTTATCTTTTAACCGGGTTATCTTGTCAGAGAACCGGCATACCCAAATCAACTAAATGATATTTTATTGATGAAAAAAGTTTTAATTCTTGGCGGAGGGTTTGCCGGGATACAAAGTGCAATAGAACTGCAGAAAAAGAAAAATTTTGATGTCACATTAGTCTCCGACAGGGATTATCTCTACCTGTTCCCGATATCTATATGGATCCCTGTTCATAAAAAGGAATTTGAGGAAGTTAAGATTCCATTGGAGGATATAAGGAGAGCCTTTGATTTTAAACTGATTATTGATAAAGTGACTGAAATCAGGACTTCAGAAAACATGGTAATCTGTGAAACAACTAATCTTCATTATGATTATCTTATAGCTGCCCTGGGCTCTGATAAAATGCAGATAAAAGGAATAAGCAATACCCTGTCAGTTTGTTCCAAACCTGAGATGGCGCTTGACATCAGACAGAAGCTTGATGATCTGGTTCAAAAAGGAAGCGGAAAGATAGCTATCGGATTCGGAGGCAACCCTGCTGATAAGTCAGCAGTGAGAGGGGGACCGGCGTTTGAGTTGATGTTTAATATTCATAATTATCTGAAAGCTCAAAAAATACGAAGCAATTTTGAATTGACTTTTTTCGCTCCAATGAAAGATCCTGGGGCGAGGATGGGAAAAGGTGCCATGGCAATGATAGAGAAAATGTTTAAGACCTACGACATTCGAAAGCATTTTGGAAAAAAGATCAGAGAATTTACTGCCGATGGTATTTTATTCGAAGATGATTCAAAACTAGGCTCTGATCTTATTGTCTTTATTTCAGCAGGAACAGGACCTGCAATGCTTAAACAATCAGACTTGCCATTATCAGAGGCCGGGTTTATCAAAATAGAAGACTCAGGACAGGTTCAGGGCTTGCGGAATGTTTTTGCTGTTGGCGACATAGCTGCTATTGAAGGTTTTGATTGGATTGCAAAACAGGGACACATCGCTGAGCTTATGGGAAGAAATGCCGCTTTTAATATTAATGAAATGGAAAACGGTGGCAAAAGGAAAAAAATGTATCAGAAACACCTGAACATCTTATGTGTGATGGACACTGGCAATGGCGCTGCCTTTGTTTTTAGAAATAATAAATATGCTTTTATGATTCCTATGCCGGTTGTTGGGCACTGGATGAAAAAAGGCTGGGGGACCTATTCCAGGCTGACGAAACTCGGTAAGATCATGAGACTGCCCGGTTTATAGATTCATAACAAATTAATTTCATGTTCATTTTAATTTTATAAATGTGGAAATGCAAAAAATCTTAAAAATACTTGTAAGCAGGAGATTTATTATACTGTCAGTTCTTGGAGTTACAACTTATCTTCTTGTATCACATTTTCAAATATCTCTCTGGTATGTGCTTTCCGCAGGTATTTTACTGGGACTGGTCTTTGGTAAAGTATTCTGCAGGTGGATTTGCCCCGTCGGACTAATAATGGAATTAATAATGAGCATGAATAAGGATGGCAAATTCCGCCAGATGTACCAGTATCATAAGCTGGGTTGCCCTATTGCATGGGTGTCGGGCTGGCTTAACCGGTTTTCACTGTTCAGGATAGTGCTTAACTCTGAAGACTGCAAGAATTGCGGGATATGCGATAAGAAATGTTATATCGTGGGTATGGAGCCTCAGAAATACAGTCTGTATAAATCTTCAAAGCTGAGGCCGGGAGTGAGTTACAGCTGTTCGAAATGCCTGGAATGTGTGGCATCATGCCCCAATGGAAGTCTGAAATATAAAATCTAAAGAGTATAAAAAATGGAAATGGAAAACAAAAATGCCGGCAGAATGGAGATGATAAGAAACAAAATTAATTCCTTACCTTCCGGAAGCCTCTCGAAATCAAATCATTATTGGTGCGTAACCTGCAAGAAGTTCTTCGTTCTTGATAAGCCCGAATGTCCTTATATGACTGGTATGTGTGTAAATACCCCAATCGCTGTTGAGAACCTTGCCCCGGAATCGACAGAGTCACTGGAGAAATTTGGCTTATTTTATCCCAAAATCCCGCAGAAGATCTTAAGCGATATAATAATTAAGGATTATGTGCAGACCGGCGAAAAGATGGCCAGGATCTATCTCGAATTTTTAAAGGAATGGAATTTTGACATCTCAAAACAACAGCCTTTGCAGACAATTAAAAGCTTTATAATTATTCTGACCGGATGTGAGACTGCGCAGAGAATAAATGAGAAAAGTATTACATTCGTTCTCATGGATGCTGGAAAGATTTGGGAAAAGGATAAAATAAAATCAGTCCTCACCGGAAGTCTGCAATATTTAAGGAAGATCCTGAATATAGAACATGAAGTGAATATCGATTTTATAGATATACTGGGAGAAAGAGAAGTGGGAAGATATTTTTGTGCCAAGTGCGGGATGTTCTTTGAGTTCGGGATAAAAAGGGAAAGCGTGACATGTCCGCTGATGGCTCAAAAATGTATGTTCGATCCGCAGTATATCGAAAAAACTGACTATTCATCAGAGAAAATGGTAAAGCAATTCCAGATAACTCCCGATATTTATAAGAGGTTCATTGCAGCAACAGGCGATAACCCGGATTTCTCTGCAAAATTGAGTGAAATTCTTACGCAATGGAAGATTACCGATAATCACGATAAAATATTGCTGGAGCTAAGCTGAACGTTTTACAGGAATTATTATGACAAGGAATAAATTTCATTGGTACGACGGATGGTTCTACGACACCATCATCGCTCCCAATCAGGATAAGCTTTTTAATCAGATAAAGAATCTTATTGAATCAGATTCAAAGATACTCGATATCGGATGCGGGACAGGAAGATTAGAATTTACCCTGGCCGACAAATGTCATTCTGTTATGGGAATTGACCTTTCAAAAAAAAATATAGGAAGAGCTAATTACCGCCTAAACCGCCAGCCGGATTCAAAAATCACTTTCCGTCATACAGAAGTAAATGAATTGCACAAGGAGGGTAAGAGACATTTCGACACTGCCATTCTTACCTACGTTATTCATGAAGTCAGTAAGACAGAAAGGATAAACCTTTTGAATGACATCAGCAAGGTGGCGGATAAAATTATTATCGGGGATTATTTTGTTCCGAGACCCGCAGGATTTGGATCTAATTTAACCGAAGCCATTGAGTTTATAGCTGGCAGAGACCATTATAAGAGCTATAAAAGCTATGTGGCTGACGGCGGTATTTATTACCTTGCCGAGAAAGCCGGCCTGAGGATTATCAATGAAATTTCGGATGATCCTTTCTTAAATCATATAGTTATATTAGCGAAATAATATTCTCTGAGGTTATTAACTTTTTTATAATAAGAATTATGGACCTTTTGATTTTAGTTCTCGGTTTTTTATTCGGTGCTACGCTGCAGTATGCAAAACTAAACCGCTACAATGTGATAAGCGGAATGGCAACCCTTGAAAACCTTGCTGTTGCAAAAGCAATTGCAGCAGCAATAGGAGTGGGGATAATAATAATAGCTATTGAGGTCGGTCTTGGGCTGGCTTCTTATCATTTAAAGCCTCTGCTACTGGGAGGAATCGCCATTGGCGGAATTATTTTCGGGGCAGGAATGGCTATATTGGGCTATTGCCCGGGAACGCTGGCCGTTTCTCTCGGCGAAGGTTCTGTCGATGCACTTCTTGGCATAGCAGGAGCCCTTGCCGGAGGCCTGGTTTATACCCTGTTATTGCCATTCACCAAACAAATACTTGGTCCTGATCTTGGAAGTATTTCTTTGCACTCACTTGTGGGGCAGCATCATTTTATTTTCTACCTGTTTAATACAATATTAGGCATTGCCTTCGTGTGGATTGCTTTCAGGCTGAATAAGCTGGAAAAAGGCTCCGACTTAAAATGGCTTTATGCTGGCATTGGTTTGGCTATACTTAATGCCATTGTATTTCTATCGGCTGGCACAAACCGCATTATCGGAGCTTCAACTGCTTATCCATATGTGGCTGACTTAATCACCGGAACTACAGACAATAGTTATTTTCCAAAGGTCCAGGGACCAGGGCAATGGGAACTCCTGTTTTTGACCGGAGCATTTGCTGCAGGCCTAATTATATCACTGATAAAAAAAGAATTTAAGATCGTACTGATTCACAGTAACTGGAAGAAATATAAGGGAGATAGCGCTTCAAAACGTGTATTTTGGTCATTTACCGGCGGATTTATCCTGATTTTTGGTGCAAGAATGGCAGGCGGCTGTACAAGCGGACATATCCTCTCCGGCGGCATGCAGCTTTCACTGAGCAGCCTGGTATTTGCCGTATTTGTTTTTGGAGGGTTACTTATTACCGGTAAGTTCTTTTACAGGTCAAAATAAACTGATCTCACAAGGTAAGTTTAAACCAGTCTTTATAGCCTGCAGTTTTCTGTTCCGATAATCTGCAATGCGAGTATTCATTTGTGTGCCTGTCGTAGCAATAATCCTTTTTCCATTCTTCCGCATGCTCAACGGTCTCCCTAATGGCATTTGTAATATACAGAAGCTCTTCATCTGTCATAGTTGGGTGAAGCGATAACCTTATCCAGCCCGGTTTCATGGAAAGATCGCCGGCTTCAATTCTATCAGTAATTTCCCTTGACATATTAAAGTCAACATTCAGGAGAAAATGACCATAAGTGCCTGCGCATGAGCATCCTCCTCTTACCTGTATCCCGAAATGGTCGTTTAAAAGACTTGTGAAAAGATTATGATGCACATTATCCACATAAAAAGAAAAAACCCCCAGCCTGTCCGTGATATCAGGAGCAAGGATGTGTAGAGTTTTTATTTTTGATAATTCCCTGAAAGTTAAATCTATGAGCTCAGTTTCCCTCTGACGGATTTTACTGACATCCATATCTTCTTTAAGCTTTATTGCCAGGGCAGCCTTAATGCCCTGTAGGAAACCAGGTGTGCCTCCATCTTCTTTTACCTCAATATCAGTTATATAGCTATAGCCGCCCCATCTGTTTGTCCATTTAACCGTTCCACCTCCCGGATTATCGGGAATATTATTTTTGTAGAGCTCATTACTGAAAATGAGAACACCTGCGCTGCCGGGCCCGCCGAGAAATTTATGTGGAGAAAAGAAAATTGCATCAAGCTGGTATATTTTGTCGGCAGGATGCATATCGATATCAACATAAGGAGCAGAGGCAGCAAAATCTATGAAACAATATCCATGATTTTCATGCATGATCTTTGCCAGTTCATAATAAGGAGGAAAATAGCCGGTTACGTTTGAACATGCGCTGAAGGAGCCTATCAGTAAGGGTCTGTCCTTATATTTGATGATCTCTTTCCTCAGGGCGTCAGGATTGACTGTCAGGTCGGGCGATGGTTCCAGAACCACAACATCTGCAAGTGTCTCAAACCAGGATGTATGATTTGAATGATGTTCTGTATGGGTTAAAAATACAACCGGCCGCTTCTCATTCGGCATATCTTTGCATGCATCGGAATTTCCTTTGGAATATGCACAAAACTTGATGGCTTGTTCGGGAACCTTTAATCCGAGAAGTCTTTGAAGCTTGGCTATGGCAGAAGTCATTCCCGATCCGGTAAAGATCAGAAGATCATTATCATCGGCATTAACATGACACTTTACAATTTTTTGTGCAAGATGATACGCGTCAGTCATTGCCTTCCCTGTGGCAGTAGATTCTGAATGGGTATTCCCAACCATCGGGCCAATCTCTTCAGAAATTCTATTTTCTATCGGCCTGTAGAGCCTCCCGCTGGCTATCCAATCGGCATAGACCATTTTCTTAAGGCCATACGGAGTTTCTATTTCTGTATCATCGCCGATAATATTCCTGCGATAGCGATTAAAATACTTTTCAAGTTCTGACATGCTCTTTTCTGGGTTGGGCCAAAGATAATAATTGTTTTCACAGCCCCATGTGATAGAAATAAACATCACCTGTTTCAGCTGATATTTAATTGTTCACATTTATCTTGCCTTAGCAACCGGATCAGATTCCGAATATGTATCCCAGTGAAATGTTAAAAAATGAAGTTTTAGGCGGATTTATACCGGTTCCCGGACTCCTTGGAAAATTGAAGTTGTACCCGGCGCAAAAATCAAGGTTTCCGACAGTCAGTGACAGAGGTATTCTTAGCATGGTGTTCATCAGGCCAAAGCTTTGCTTTTGAGTTGAAACTTCTCCTGAGTACCGTCGGAGATTTATATATTGACTGACCACAACTGTTTCATTACCAAAATAGAAGGAGATCTCAGGCTCAAAGCTTAATCTGTTGTATAATCCAAAGCGTATAAGGGGGATGTCGGAAAACAGATTCCAGTTAACCTGTGCGGATGTTTCATTCCCGAGAAGCAATGAAAAGTCAGCTGAAGACCCTAATATTTTCCATTGATAGGTGATCCCTGCATCAATAGCGCTGTTGAACGCATTTTCTTTTACCGAATCTATGCTGGCAAAAATATATCTGCTATATAAGCCTCTTATATTAAGCCCCTTAACTCCTTTAACACGATTATTGTACCCGGCTGTCAGAATAGTGGTGTTGTATTTGGGCTCGAACTGATCATACCTGATTCCGGCGATTCCGATATTCAGCCCTTTTGGTCCCTGATAATATACCTGCCCCGAAATATTATATTGATTTATTCCAAGATCCTGTCCTGAAAAATAGGTCTTATTCTCAAACTCGGATCTTACATATATGAATCTGTAATTATGCAATGAGGCAATAATATTATTCAGATCCATATCATTAATATCTACGGTTTCAAGCAATGAATCGCCGAAGCTTTTTCCGAAAAGAAATTCATCAAGTATCCTGTCGAGACTTTCCCTTTGGGAGAAGGCTGGGATAGAAAAGAAAAAAAATGTCAGGATAGTAAGGGTAGCTTTCATAATTTGATTGTATGTATTGAAAATGTAAATCGTTTTGATGAGATCTTAAGATTTAAGAGCTCCTTTGATGAAGCTCTTAAATCATAAGCTGTTCTTTTCAGATTCCACCCATCTTATTCCTAAGCCGGGCCCTGATAAAAGTGGCTCTGTTCATCCTTGCACCATTAACTGCCATCCTTCTGAATTGCATCTTCTGCTGATCCGACAAAGTTGCCCTGAACTGATTCTTTAAATTTTTAATTTCCTGATGATTTGATTTTATCATAGAAACCTGCTGATCCGTAAGCGAAGCTCTGAAAGCTTTTATTCTGTCAGCCCTGACCAGCCGCGGATCAGTCAGCATGTCTTTTTGTTGCTGAGAGAGGGTAGCCTTGAATGCCTCCCTGAGCTCTTTTCTTTTCTGGATTTCATTTTTTAACATAGTTCTCTGCTCGTCGGTTAATGTAGGTTTCATTATCTGCGTGCCAGGCTTCGTATTATCTGGCTGAGCCTGCTCCTGGGCAATAACAGTCTTGCCGGAAAGCATTATTCCAAACAGGACTATTGATATTGATTTTAATATTGTTTTCATCTTTACGTTCTTTAATTTTATTATCTCTTTGATGAAAGATATTCAAAAAGGTTTAATTGCCCTCTGCTATTTTTATTTGTTTTATTATTTTTTGAATTTGAATACACCTATCCAACCAACGCAAATCATTCAAAAAAATTCAATCCGGTGCACGATTTTATTTTATTGCCATAATTTATACAGATTCTAAACTAGAGTCATTTATATGATTGTTAATTAATTAACAGTACATTTTAAATAGTCATTTTATCAATACATTTATTTATATAAATAAGTGAATACCAGCATATCTTTTTTTTAATAGTTTTGTGATGATTTTTTATACAAAATGAATGACTAGCAGGAGAGATTTTATTAAAATATCAGCAATCGGAGCTGGTGTCCTGGCAATGACTAAAGGAACATTTGGCGCCGTTAAATTACTTTCCTCCCCCGAAGAAACAAAAAAACTCAAAGTTGATCTGAAGAGGACACCAACTTATTGTGAGGTGTGTTTCTGGAAATGTGCAGGCTGGGTTTACAAAACATCTGAAGGCAAAATATGGAAAGTAATTGGCAACGATGAAGATCAGCATTCCAATGGTCGTTTATGTCCGCGTGGAACCGGGGGTGTTGGAATGTTCTATGATGAAGACCGTTTGAAAACCCCTCTTATCAGGGTTGAAGAGCGCGGGAAGCAGGTTTTTCGCGAGGCCTCGTGGGATGAAGCCTTCGAGTATATAGCTGGCAAGATGAATGATATCTCTGCAAAGTATGGCCCTGAAAGTATGGCATTATTCACTCATGGGAATGGAAGCTCCTATTTTTCCAATTTAATGAAAGCCTATGGGTCAGTTAATATTGCTGAACCATCATATGCCCAGTGTAAAGGGCCAAGGGATGAAGCTTTTCTCGCAACTTTCGGTGATGAAGTTTATTCACCTGAGGTGACAGATATCCGCGATACAAAGTGCCTTGTGCTTATTGGATCTCACATCGGTGAGAATATGCACAATGGCCAGATACAGGAGATGTCTGATGCAATTGATAAGGGAGTTACAATAATAACGGTTGATCCACGGTTTTCAACAGCGGCCGGGAAATCAAAATACTGGCTTCCCATTAAGCCTTCAACAGATATTGCATTGCTGCTGGCATGGATCCATGAGATCATTTACAATAATT
Source organism: uncultured Bacteroidales bacterium (assembly GCA_963715785.1). Lineage (GTDB taxonomy): Bacteria > Bacteroidota > Bacteroidia > Bacteroidales > VadinHA17 > LD21. Next base: position 4,454,587 of record OY970276.1, on the reverse strand, counting down.
ACTACGATAAAAGCTACGTCGAAAAATATTGTACTGGATTTGATCAGCTTAAGGAACATGTAAAAGATTTCACCCCTGAGTGGGCTTATGGCATCACAACCATAGCTCCTGAAAAAATACGAAAGACAGCTAAGGAGATGGCAAATGCATCTCCGGCAGTGCTGGTTCATCCGGGGCGTCATGTTACATGGTACGGTGATGATACCCAGAGAGTAAGGGCGATAGCAATATTGAATGCCCTGCTCGGTTCATGGGGCAGAAGGGGTGGTTTCTACAGACCGGCTCAATATGCAGTGCCTTCTGTTAAGTTGCCTAAATATCCCGATCCCAGGAAATCATGGACAGATATTTTCCCCGGAAAATATCCTGTGGCAAGCTCTCCGGTATCAAATGCTTTGATAGATGCTTCCATACCTGAAAACAAACCGTCATATTTAATTAAAGGCTGGATTGTCAACGCAACGAACCTGATGTCATCAATTCCTGATCAGGCTAATACATTGAAGGCAATTCAGAATCTCGAACTGCTTGTCTCCGTCGATACAATGCCAATGGAGATTACAGGATGGGCCGACGTAGTATTGCCGGAATGCACATATCTTGAAAGATATGATGTTCTAAGGCTCAGCCCTCACCGTAAACCTGCTATTGCCCTGAGGATGCCTGCTGTAGAGCCGATGTATAATACACGGTCGGCATATAATATCACCAGGGGCCTGGGTCTGAAGCTTGGTCTTGAAGCTTATTTTCCTTACGAAAAACAGGAAGAATTGCTGGACTGGCAGCTTAAACAGGTAGGATCATCACTGGAAGAGATGCAACGGATCGGTGTGAAAACAAAAGACAGAGATGCAGATGACCTGTATTTTGCTGAAAACGAAAATGTCAGTTTTGGCACAGATTCAGGTAAAATTGAATTGTATTCAAAGTATTTTGAACAGCTTGGTTTTGATCCTCTTCCCAAATATACTCCTCATGAAGAACCGTCGGAAGGCTATTACCGCCTGATCTACGGACGTACACCTCAGCACACATTCGGGAGAACTTCAAATAATCCTAACCTGACAGATCTTATGCACGAAAATACCGTTTGGATTAATCCTAAGGTATCAAAAGAATGGGGACTGGTAACGGGGCAGTATATCCGGCTGAAAAATCAGGATGGAGTAGTTTCAAATTATAAAATTAAGGTGAGGGTCACGGAACGCATCCGCTGGGATTCAATTTATATGGTTCATGGTTTTGGTCACAGTCAGAAACAGATGACCAGATGTTTCGGAAAGGGCGCCAGTGATACGCAACTTATAACCAAAGTGCTTACAGATCCTTTAATGGGAGGAACAGGGATGCGGTCGAATTTTGTAACATTTGTAACTGAAAATACAGAAAAGGAGGTTGCCTCATGAGATATGCAATGGCAGTTGACACCAAAAAATGTGTAGGTTGCAGTGATTGTGTGGTAGCCTGTCAGACTGAAAACAATGTGCCTCACGGATTTTGCAGGGAATGGGTGGTGGAAGTGATGAATGGTACTTACCCTCAGCTTGAGATTGAGATAAGGTCGGAGCGTTGCAATCATTGCATAAATGCGCCATGCGTTCGCTGCTGCCCAACAGGCGCCAGCCATTTTGCCGAAGGCGGCATCGTGCTGGTTGAACATAATAAGTGTATCGGTTGTGGTGCATGTATTGCCTCGTGTCCTTATGATGCAAGATATCCTCATCCCGACGGATATGTGGATAAATGCACATTCTGCATTCACAGGATAAAAGAAGGACTTGCTCCGGCATGTGCAGCAGTATGTCCCACAAAATGTATCTATTTCGGAGATCTTGATGATCCAAACAGTCCTGTGTCGGTGGTTCTGAAAAAACGTAAATCAAAGACACTTATTCCTGAAGCCGGGACTAAGCCACAACTTTATTTTTTGATATAACAAAATAATGACCATATAAATGGAAGAAGAATTATTAGTAAGCGGCAGGATGAATCATCTCATTGATCCGCAACTTAATATCTGGCACTGGCAGATTCCGCTTTATCTTTTTCTGGGAGGGATGGCTGCAGGAATTCTCTGCATTGCCGCACTCTACTATATCAGAGGAAGAGAAAATGACTATAAGACAGCCGTACGCATCACCCCGTTTCTTGCTCCTTTTCTGCTGGTTATCGGATTAATAACGCTTTTTATTGATCTCAGGCACAAAATGTTCTTCTGGCAGCTCTATACCAATATCCGGTTACAGTCGCCTATGTCGTGGGGAGCATGGACGCTGATGGTAATAACACCTGTGTCATTTATCTGGTGCGCACTTCATATCAGGGATATATTTCCCGCGTGGGATTGGAAATACAAATGGATCTTCGATATAGAGACTTTCTTTAACAAGTATAAAAAAGCCCTTGCCTGGATCATGCTTATTTACGGTATTATTCTCGGGATCTACACCGGGATCCTGTTGTCAGCTTTTAACGCAAGGCCATTGTGGAATACATCCATTCTCGGACCGCTTTTCCTGTCATCGGGACTTTCAGCAGGCGCTGCCGCAACTTTGATTATGTCAAAAGACAAGAACGAGCGCAGGCAATTTGCAAGAATTGATCTTGTTTTGATAGGCATAGAATTATTTTTTATTATACATATGTTTATGGGGTTCCTGGCCAGTACCCAGGTTCAGATTGATGCAGCAAAACTGTTTCTGGGCGGACCTTATACCATGGCATTCTGGATATTCGTAGTGATAATGGGGATGCTGATCCCGGCACTCCTTGAATTTATGGAACTTGGGAAATTTCATGTGCCGGCTATAGTTCCTGCAATTCTTGTAATTTTTGGCAGCCTTATGCTGAGATTTATAATTGTATATGCAGGACAGGTGAGCAGATGGCTGTATTGAGGCAGAAGCTGAGGCAGAGGCAGAGGCAGAGACAGAGGTTGAGGTTGAGGATGAGGTTGAGGTTGAGGATGAGGTTGAGGCAGTAGTTATAAAAGACTGCCAGGCAACCGGTAACAAACGACAAAAAAAATAACCCGGATTTGATCAAGATTTAAAACAGAGAAAGATAAATGGAAACAAAAAAGACTAAGTATCTTAATCCGTATATCGGAGGTGTGCTTTTAGGAATTGTTCTGCTGGCTTCAAACTTTATTTCCGGCCGCGGACTTGGTGCCAGTGGGGCTATGAAGAGCGTAGTTGTCACTTCGATTACCTCAGTTGCACCAGCTGCTTCGGATAACCTTGGGTTTGTGAAGGAATACAAAGGCGATCACCCGGGTAATCCGATGAAGAACTGGCTGGTGTTTGAAATGACAGGTGTTCTGGTCGGTGGATTTATTTCGGGAGCTTTCGCGGGACGCCTTAAATTCAAAGTTGAACATTCTCCGAACATCACTTCTAAAAAACGGCTTTTCCTTGCTTTAACAGGCGGAGTGCTTTTTGGTTTCGGAGCAGAACTCGGAAGAGGATGTACCAGCGGATCTGCGCTCAGCGGAATGGCAGTCCTCTCATTGGGAGGCTTCATAACTATGATGGCAATATTCGGAACGGCATATGCACTGGCATATTTCTTCAGGAAAAACTGGATATGAAGAACTTCTCCCGCTTCGAGGGATCAGGGGGCAAAGAAAAATGCAAAACGACAAACGACAAACGACAAACATTAAACGACAAACGATAAACTTAACATCATGGGCCCATTATCAGTAAATGAATTAATATCTCCAAATACAAATCTCTTCCTTGCATTTTTAATTGGAATTGGTTTTGGATTTGTTCTTGAACAAAGCGGATTCTCGTCCAGCAGAAAGCTTGCAGGAGTGTTCTATGGTTATGATACGGTAGTGCTGAAAGTGTTCTTCACAGCAGCCATCACAGCTATGCTGGGCCTGCTTTTTTTCAGCCTTTTCGGATGGATCGACATGAGTCTTGTTTATGTAAATCCCACTTACCTGACATCAGCTATAATCGGGGGAATTATTATGGGTGCCGGGTTCATTATCGGCGGCTATTGTCCCGGAACAAGCTTCTGCGGAGCTTCTATCGGAAAGATTGATGCTTTCGTATTTATTGGCGGGTTATTTATAGGAATAATGATCTTCGCGCTCGGATATAAAATCTGGGACGGAATGTACCTTGCAAAATTTCTGGGATTTCCGAAGGTCAGTCAGGTGCTTGGACTCTCTGACGGTTTTTTTGCTTTAATTCTGATAATTATTGCCCTGTTAATGTTCAGAGCTGCCGAATGGGCCGAACAAAAGTTTCCAAGAGCAGAATATTAGAAAACTTGCAACCCGCAGCATGCAACAATAAACCAGAAAACGAGGAACGAACTTATAAATCATAGAATATGAAACCATTACAACTGCTGGCGATCTTTGTAATTCCGATGGGGCTCATTATCGCAGCTGTCCCACAGAATACGACTAAACCCTATAAGCTTACCGCAGATCAATTGCTGGGGGAAGCAAATACAAGAACTCAGTACATTTCTCCTGAAACGGTAGCTGACATGATCATAAAAAAAGATCCCTCAATTCAGCTCATCGACGTACGAAGTCAGGATGATTTTGAAAAGTTCAGTCTTCCCGGAGCAATAAATATCCCAATGACCGACCTTCTTTCCGATAAGTTTACCGACATTCTTAACCAGGAAGTTAAGATGAATGTTTTCTACTCTAACGGAACAATTACGGCTAATGAGGCATGGATGGTAACCCGGCAGCTTGGTTATAAAAATAACTATGTGCTTGAAGGTGGATTAAATTACTGGTTTGAAGCAATACTGAATCCACAGAAGCCGGCATCAACTAGTCCTGATGAGGAATTTGCCAAATATGATTTCCGTGTGAGCGCAGGGAAAGCTCTCGGAGGAGGATTGGCAGTACAGACAAATCAAAATCAGGCTGCTGCATCTGCCAAACCTGCTATTCAGGCTGTTCCCAAGAAAAAGAAAGCCGCCGGAGGCTGCTAAGCTTTTGGTCTTTCTTTAAAATACCGGTAATTCTATTTTTAAATATTTTGCTGAATGGTATTAGATTTCTATATTTGAGATCTAACAAATCCGGTTTGTCATGAAAAATAAACTTTTAGCTCTGCTGCTTCTCTCATTTATCGCAGCATTATCTGCAAGCGGGCAGGTCAGCAATACGCATAATCCTGTGGGTACATGGAAATTTGACGCTCCTTATGCGCCGGAAGGATACTCCTCCGGAACGATAGTTGTCGGTTTGACCCAACAGAAACATACAACATCAATGTCATTCACCGGCAGCGAATATAAGCTGGCAGGAGAAAATGTAAAAGCTCAGAATGACAGTGTGTTATTTTCTATCTATCTTGAAGGTCAGGATATCAGAGTAATGCTTAAAATCGAAAGTGATACCAATATGACGGGAAAAGCAGTCTATTCTGAAGGCGAAGTTCCTCTTGCACTTTCAAAGGTTTTAGCTTCTGAAGAAGAAGTTAAACAATAAAATTGCATTTAAAATAAAGCAATAATCATTTGTGTTTCTCTGGCTGCTCCTTGTGGCCAGGGTGACTTTATAATATTCGCAAATCCACCTGGATATTCGTGTTTTTAAAAGACATGATTCTTACGGTATGAGGAAATATGCTATTATTATTTTTGTCTTGCAGATCTGTGTTATAACCGGTAATTCACAGATCATTAACAAGGTACCCCTAAGTAAGAGACAGACAGGCTACACTATCGGCGCAAAGCTCGATCCGGTAGAAAAAACTGTAAGTGGCGTTCTGAAAGCATTCTGGGTAAATATGTCTGCCGATATTGTGCCGGATATTGAGTTGCATCTCTATATGAATGCCTTCAGAGATAGCCGGAGTACTATGAACAGGGAATTGAACGGTGAAAAGAATATTGTGTTTTCAGATACCGGACAAATAGATATTGATTCATTTACTGACCGGTATGGAAATGATCTTATTCCTTTAATGAAATTTATCAGTCCTGACGATGGAAATCCTGATGACCGCACTGTTCTGAAAGTCGGGCTTCCAAAGCCGGCTGCACCTGGTGATACTGTATTTATAAACATGGAATTCAAAACCCGGCTGCCGAAACTGACAAGGAGGACGGGTTACTCTTCTGATTTCTATTTTGTAGCTCAGTGGTTTCCGAAATTTGGGGTTTATGAATCTGCCGGGATGCGTTACGCCACAAAAGGTGCATGGAACTGCCACCAGTTCCATGCTAATTCGGAGTTCTACTCTAATCACAGCTTGTACCAGGTAACTATAACTGTTCCAAAGGAATATGTTGTTGCGACGGGCGGTGTATTAATGGCTGAAAATGATTCATTGCCTGACGGGACAAACAAAACCATGGTATACAGGGCAGAGGACATTGTGGATTTTGCCTGGACGGCATGGCCGGGCTTTTTAGTGCTCACTGATCAGTGGAACAATGTTAAAATCACACTGCTTCTTCCTGCAGACAGAGCCGATCAGGCTGAAAGACATTTCACTGCCATAAAACATGCGATGGAATATTTTGCTGAAAATGTAGGGCCTTATCCCTGGCCATATGTCACTATTGTCGATCCTCCCATGAAAGGAGCCCGTGCGGGCGGAATGGAGTATACAACATTGTTTACTACCTCATCGGTCTTTATGATGCCAGTGTCAGTGCATTTTCCTGAAATGGTGACTGTACATGAATTCGGACATGCCTATTTTATGGGCATCATGGCCAGCAATGAATTTGAGGAACCCTGGCTCGATGAAGGCGTAAATACATTCTTTGAAGAAAGAATAATGGATCATTATTACGGAGAAAATTCGGGATTAATTGACAATCCATTGCTGAAGATATCCGACAAATCATTTGGAAGATTATCATATGTCCATGGTTCCGGAAGACAGATTGTAAGTAACGCAGAATATTCGTGGAATTATCCTGATGGCACCTATGGAATGATGTCGTATAATAAAACAGCAACCTGGCTTTGGACATTGAGAGGCATTATAGGCGAGAAGACGACCAATGATGTTTTCCGTGAATATTATAAAAAATGGGCTTTTAATTATCCAAGCGGCAGGGACTTTGTGAATGTTGTTAATGAGGTAGTTACAACGAATAATGGCAATAAGTATGGCACCGATATGAACTGGTTTTTTAACCAGACTCTCTATGGTACGGGCCTATGTGATTACAAAGTTGAAAAGATCCTTAATGAAAAAATTAATGATCAGCCTGACAAGGATACTTTAATCAGCGCTGAGGGAAAAGCTTAAGCAAAAATGAACAGTTTTTTAAATCAGTGGCAGGACTGGAAAGAGCTGGCGACTTGATGCTGCCTGTTGATGTGCTGGTTCACTTTAACAACGGTGAAGAGGTGCTTGAATCGTGGGATGGGAAAAGCAGGCATAAGGATTTTGTATACAGAGGTTCTAAAGAAATTGAATGGGTTAAAATTGATCCTGATTTTAAGATAAGGATGGATGTTAATATTGTTAATAATTCGATGACCTTATCACAGGATCGACTCCCTGTAAGAAGATATTCTGATAAACTCATAGCATTCATGCAGTTTTTGCTAAACTTTTTATTATTATAGATTAGTCATTTATGAAGATTTTCAAAGCTCTCAAAGCAGGAATTGTCCGGTCAGTGAGATCATGGAAGGCATTACTCATTATTTGGGCGCTTTCCCTGCTGCTTGTCAGCCTGGTTGCTATCCCGATGAAAAATGCCATTAATGCTGCTTTTGGAAACAGCTCGATTACAGAAAAACTTGCATCAGGCATTAATGTTGAGGTTTTTGCAGATCTCGGCGCTGCTTTCACGAGTATTATTTCTTATTTTTCGGGTGGTATCTTTATGTTATTTATTGCTGCATTTCTAATAAATTCATTTCTTTCAGGTGGATTGTTCAGCTTTCTCAGAGGAGATTCAGGGAGTTTTTCAGCTGCAGAATACTTCAGGATCTCAGCAAAAAAATTCTGGTCATTTCTTGCTATATCATTTATAATAAGTATGTTCATTCTATTCCTTGGCATTGTAATAATTGTGATTCCGCTTTCAGCGATTATTCATTCTGAAGCCTTCTCCGATGGCATAGCCTACAGGGCGGGAGTAATCTTATCTTCCTTATTTATTTTGGCACTTATTATAACCATCATTGCAGCGGATTATTCCCGTGCATGGCTTTCTTCCGGTGACAAGATCTCCTGTTTTATGGCATTGAGGTACGGAACCATTAAAACCTTCAGAACGTTTTATTCCTGCTATCCGATGATGGTTATATTGCTCGCAATCCAGGTTTTCTATATCTGGCTCGTTTTAAAGATACTTGGCGGAATGAAACCTGTTACAGGAACAGGCATTTTTTTCTTATTTCTATTATCTCAGTTCCTCTTTTACATAAAAATTCTCCTTAAATCCTGGAGATACGGAAGCATTACCGGCATGATGGAACAATCTACGACTTTGCTTTCTGCCTGACTATAAAATTCTTTTGCAATCCACGAATTTTGGCAACTCAGCTTCAGCGAAGGATCCTCATCGTCGGATTTACTTATTTTTTTCATTCTTATTTTTTGAATCGGTTAAAATTGTGTAAATTGATGAATGAAAACCGATTAATTTTTCGTCAAAGGGCAACAGTTAAATTAATTTAATTAAAACTTTCACCGATGGAAAAGATCATTTCATGCTGCGGATTGAATTGTGCCGCATGTGAAGCCAGGATTGCAACTATTAATAACGACGATGAACTGAGGAAGGCTACAGCAGAAAAATGGAAGGTATATTACAATGTGCCCGAAATGTCGCCTTCTTTTATCAATTGCACCGGTTGCAGAGAGGAGGGTCCGAAGCTTGGCCACTGGAATACCTGTCAGATCAGGATCTGTGCTGAAGGGAAGGGTTTTAAAACCTGTGGTGAATGCAGCGCTATGGATACTTGCAAGCTGGTAGCTGCTTTGCATAAAAGTGTCCCGGAGGCTGTAACTAATCTGAGGAATCTCAACTGATTCAGGATATTAAAGCCTGACTGGTATGCTTGAAAAATCTCTGAGGGACTCTCGTCAGGATGAATTTTGTGCCAGGATTATGGTTTTTATTTGATTTAAAGCAATAACAGCTTTCTTTTTAAGAGACATAAAACCGTTTAGAAATATTGAAAAATAAATTTTAGGAATCATGTCAGAACAGGATAAGCTTTGGCTCACAGATAAGGATACCTATCCGACCGATGATTATATCTCAACAATTCTGGGAGAGCGGATGAGCTTATGGCGATCCATTACAGACTATATGACAGCCAACTATGCAGGTTCCGCAGGAAAGTGGAATTTTTACAATGATGGCAAAAGATGGCTTTTTAAGATGGAACACAAAAAGAAAACCGTCTTTTGGGGCACACTTCTGAATGATTCTTTCCGTATTACATTCTATCTTGGAAACAAGGCTGAAACCATTATCGCAGAAAGCGATCTTCCGGATGTCATAAAGGAAGATTTTAAAACAGCAAAAAGATATGGTCAGATCAGGCCGGTCACTTTAATGGTTAACGACAAAACTGATGTCAATAATGTGTATAAAATGATTGTTTTAAAAAGCAAAGCAAAATAGATTCTCAATCTTAAATTTTTTAATATCTCCATACACTTCGTCGAATTTTGCCGCAGTGCTTCCCAAAAACACATCACCCAGGTCTCTTCTTAATACGTATAAATACCCCTATATAAATAGGCTTTAAGCTTCTTTCCCTTTCTTTATTTACGGGTTACATTTGTGTTAATATTTTAACAAATGCAATTTATAACCGGCTGATGGCAAAACTTTTTGATGTATTACTGGAAGATGTCAGGTTTGAAGAGGGACTGAATGCCTGTATGAATTGCGGAGTTTGCACAGCAATCTGCCCTGCAGCAGAGTTTTACAATTATGATCCCAGGATAATTGTTGATACTGTTCAAACGAGGGAAGATGACCGGATAACTGAACTTCTGAAGTCCGAAACAATCTGGTATTGCGGTGAATGTATGTCGTGCAAAACAAGGTGTCCGCGCGGTAATACACCGGGCCTGATAATAATGGCATTAAGAACACTTTCGCAGAAGCTCGGATATTTTACAGAATCTGAAAAGGGACGTCAGCAGCTGGCCATCAAGAGAACTGTCGGAGAAAATATCTTTAAATATGGTTATTGTGCTGCAACTTACGCAGTTAGTCCGGAAATGCATCCCGAGCAGGGACCGATATGGCAATATATTCTTGATAATTCAGATGATGTTTTTGAACGTCTGGGAGGACAGATAAACGGAATTGGCACCGGCCCATTAAGAAAGATCCCAAAGGAGGCTCTTGATGAGCTTAAAAGCATTTTTGATGTGACCGGCGGAACCGAATTTTTTGATCTTATTGAAGATTACTCCAAGACAAAAGCCTCAGAAATGGGTATTCAATTCAGTACAGAAGGGCTTGATAATGATTATTTTGTAGAAGTGTTTACTGCTAATAACGGGAGCCATAATACCAACAAAATCTAAGTTTTTAAAGATGGATGCAGACGGGAAAAAAAGGATTTGGTCCGATTACCAGAAAGAGATAGCTGACGACCATTTCTTTTATGTGAGATCATGTATTCGCCAGAGCTTCTTCCCTGGTTCGGAGCAATTCTTTCTGAACCTGATGCGAAATATCCTTGGAAAAGATGTTTATGAGAATCCCGGCCACACTACATGTACAGGAATTGGATATCACAGCGATATCGTTCCATCTGCCACAATCATGACAGTGATTGCCCGTCATTTTGCTCTGATGAAGGAATCGGGCTACAAAAATATTGCAATCTCTTGTGTGACCTCATTCGGGCTTTATACTGAGATACTTGAGACCTGGAAACATTTTCCCGAGCAGCTTGAGAAAACACGGGAGTATCTCTTCAAAGCTACAGGAAGGGAATTTGACATACCGGAGAATGTCGCTCATTCAAGCGATATAATTTATAAATTCAGAAATGAAATAGCACTTAAGGCAAAAAATCTGCTCATAAACAAAAAAACCGGAGTACCAATAAATGTTGTGGAACATATTGGATGTCACTATGCTAAGATGTTTCCTAAGTCAGGTGTCGGAGGGGCGGAATTTCCAAGGGTGCTCAGCGGTCTTGTTGAATCGTGGGGAGGGAATGTAATAGATTATCCGGAGAGGAGACATTGCTGCGGATTTGGTTTCAGGCAATATCTCGTCCAGGCTAACAGAGGCTATTCTGTTTCAAACACTGAAAAAAAGTTTTCTTCGATGAAGCCATATAAACCCGATATGGTCTTGACAAATTGCCCGGGATGCACCATGTTCATGGATAGATGGCAGTATACGATTAAAGAAATGGAAGGAATTTCTTACGGCCAGGATGGTGAATCAATTCCCGTTCTTACTTATGAGGAGCTTGCCGGACTTGTTCTCGGATATAATCCATGGGATCTTGGTCTGCAGTATCATATGGTTCAATCAGAACCATTGTTAAGAAAGTTGGGAATAGAATTTGATACAGCTGATAAATATAAGACCAAAGACGGCAAGCAAATGCCAATACCTCAGAATCTTATAAATGTTTGAAGATGACGGGAGATGTGATTATAGTAGGAGGGGGTACCGCAGGAATTGAAGCAGCCGGACAGCTGGCAAAAGCCGGATGCAAGGTTACTCTGATTGAGAAGGATAGTGAGACTGGCGGTCATGTTAAAAACTGGGCCCATTTGTTCCCTGACAGAAGAGACAGCCGGGAGGTTGTACAATATCAAAACGGGCTTATCAGCCACGAAAATCTTACCTTGCTCAAGGGGACCACAATTGAAAGTCTTGAGAGAAACAAAAAGCAATTTATTATAAAAACCAATCATGGCGACCAGTTAACTGCCCGGGCCCTTGTTATTGCCACAGGTTTTGATCTCTTTAAAAGCGAGAAAAAAGAGGAATATGGTTACGGCATCTACAATAATGTAATTACTTCCTCTGATCTTGAGAAGATGTTCAGGGAAGGAGAGATCACCCTGACGGACGGGCGCGTTCCTGAGTCAGTTGGAATTGTACACTGTGTAGGTTCACGCGATGAGAAAGTAGGCAATTTTTATTGCTCCAAGCTTTGTTGCGTAACGGCAGTCAAACAGGCAATTGAGATAAGGAATCAGCTCTCTGATTCGAAGGTCTTCTGCTTTTATATGGATATGAGAATGGGCGGGGCCTTGTATGAAGAGCTTTACCGTGAAGCACAGGAGAAATGGGGGGTAAACTTTATAAGAGGCAAAGTGTCTGAAGCAAGCGAAACCATTGAAAACAAGCTGTTAATTAAGGTGGAAGATACTCTGGCAGGAAGACCTCTCAGGATGAAAGTTGATATGCTGGTACTTATGGCAGGCATGGAAATGTCGGAAGGAGGAAACCAGATTGCTGCTGTTGCTGATCTGAAAACAGGAGAAAATAGATTTTTTGCACCGGCCGACAATCATTTTGGCAACAATAAAAGCAATGTTGACGGGGTATTTTATGCCGGCACATGTACTGCACCGATGAATATTACTGAAACAATATCACATGCTCGTGCCGCAGTAATTGAGGTGATTGATTATCTTAAAGATGGGAACCGTTAGTTTAAGAAAATTCGGATTTACATTATCCAAGGGTCGCCTGATCGATTATGATTCCAACGACAGACGCATCGCTGACTATATATTTGCTAACGAACCCAGCTTCAGGTTATGCATAGAATGCGGCGGATGCACTGCAACATGCACCACCGGAAATTTTACAGAATTTAGTCTGAGAGAGCTGAACATACTCATCAAGAGAGGAGAAAATGAGAAGGTCAGGCAGAATATAAAAAAATGCATGCTCTGTGGAAAATGCACCCTGGTATGCCCTCGTGGCGTAAATACCAGAAATGTTATAACCCTGGTAAAGAAGGCTTTCCAGAAATATGACGAATATGAAATTTGAGCCCTTCATAATTCCCTTTAATATTGGATTGTACTTCATAATAATTTATGTTGTAACGCGAAGTGTTATTTGGTTCCATGACCTCTCCAGACCTGATAAACTGAGGCTTCAAAGAGGCTTTTTCGGGATCCCTTTTGCCATGAGCCTCAAGGAAATATTCATGGAAAGTCTGATACACAGGAAGATACTTAAATCGAACCTTCGTCTGGGATATATGCATATGAGCCTGGCTTTCGGCTGGTTTTTACTTATTTTTTTCGGTACCATCGAAGCTGATATATTCAGCGCCAAACATCTGAACGCGCCATATAAAGCCATATTTTTCAGGTTTTTTAATCCCGATCACGGGCGGATGGGATTTGAGGCTTTCTACGGATTCTTAATGGACCTGATACTCGCATTCATCCTGTCGGGGTTATTATTAGCAATAGCAAAAAGGTTCTACTCGCGAATTGTTGGGATGAAAAAGACCACCAGGCTTAAGCTTACCGACAGGATAGCACTGACCTCGCTCTGGCTAATTTTCCCCAGCAGGCTGCTGGCTGAGAGCTTCACATGCGGAGCATATGGCACCGGGAGCTTCCTGACGGGATCACTTGGCGCCTGGCTTGCCTCGTTCCTTCCGGCGCACGAAATGGCATATCCTTTCTGGTGGCTTTATTCCCTCTCACTTGGAACCTTTTTCGTTTTGCTTCCCATAACCAGGTATATGCATATCCCTACTGAGCTCTTTCTTATTTTCATGAGAAACTCGGGGATTAAAACCGGTGATAAGGCCGGTACATTCTCTGAAGTCCAGGCATACTCCTGCTCATCATGCGGGATCTGTATTGATGCATGCCAGCTGAATTATTCTGCTGGAATAACCAATATACAGTCAGCCTACCTTATGAAAGCTATCAGAAATAATGAAGATGTCTCTGAAATAGTTGATAATTGCCTGCTCTGTGGCCGTTGTGATCAGAAATGTCCTGTGGGTATTGAAATTTCGCCCATTAGAATGATTCAGCGCAGGCGAGGAGTGGAAAATGAATTCAGGAACATTTACAAGGGATATTTCAGGGTGAGAGAGTCTAATGGTCATGACAGATCAATAAGTTCTTCAAATTATGATTTTCTCAGGGAGACTGAGCCTGAAAAATCTGATGTAATATATTTTGCAGGGTGTATGACACATCTGACTCCTTCAATTAAGAATTCAATGATAAAAATCCTTAAGGCTTCGGGGTTGAAATACACCTTTATTGATGAGCAGGGAGGTGTGTGTTGCGGGCGTCCACTTATGCTGGCAGGGCAGGACAGGGAAGCCAGGGAGGTGATCAACTATAATTCTCAGCTGATCTGGAAAACAGGAGCACGCATGCTGGTCACATCATGCCCGATCTGTTATAAAGTGTTTAAGGAAAGCTACTATCTCGACGTGGATGTAGTTCATCATACGCAGTTTATAAAGATGCTCATTGAAGAGGGAACTGTAAAAATGAAATTTTTGCGCAAGAGGGTTGTGTACCATTCTCCTTGTGACCTGGGCAGAGGTTCAGGTGTTTATGCCGAGCCTGCTGAGGTTTTGAGCTATGTGTCACGTCTTGAGAAAACCAATTTTGAAAATGAAAATTCACTTTGCTGCGGTGGAAGCCTTGCAAATATGAAAATCAGTTCGCAGCAAAGAAAAAAAATCGCTTCAGATGCAGCCATCCAACTGACAAGGTCTGGTCCCGATATTCTGGCAACAGCTTGTCCTCTCTGCAAAAAGACTTTCTCGGCTGTTACTCAGACAAGAGTTGCAGATATTGCAGAGATTGTGGCCGAAGCGCTTATCGATAAACCCAAAAGCATACCGGGTATAAGCTACCTCAAGTCGATAAAACAGCTGGCAAATATCTGACGGGCTGTTCAAACAAATCCTTCAGTTTCGTTCCGAGGCTTTATGCCGGTTATGGAATCGAAATGATGCTATTAATCTGCCAAATCAAACATTTTGTATACTGGAATTGTTTTCCAAACGTTATTAGGTTGAATGAAAAAAATAAAATTGGGAATATGATAAGTAATTTATTTAGATTGTTGATACTGACAGGGGTTGTATTATTCGTTTCCTGCAATAATTCCGGAGATAATAAGGATACAAAATTAAAAACTGTTCAGAATAAAATTGTACAGCAAGACGACGGCACAATCTCCCTGAAGGTTGATAAGGCAGATTGCTATCAGGATAAGGTTAATCCAGCCAGCAATACTGCAGAATGGAACGTGGTTGTTTCAAAATCGGGACGATTTAATGTATGGTTATCGAGTGCAACAAAAGATACTACCGATCTGAAATATGAAAATTCCGTAAGGTTTAGCATCCTGGATAACAGGATTGAGGCTCGCCCTACAATTGACAAAATAATACATAATTCATCCGATGTATCCTATCCGTATTTCAGGGCTGATTCATTCATCGGCTCACTTTACATCCAGGATACCGGATCGTATAATATTCAGGTAATCAGTGATAAGATAATTCCAAGAGGCATTAATAAGGGGGAAACCTCAGATTCGGAAAATTCGAGGCTGTTATCCGTATTTCTGACTCCTGCCTCCCAATAACCAGGAGAGCACACAAGGTATTTAAGCAATTAAGGGAAATAGAATCTAGCTTTTTTTCCTTATCCATTCCCTGGCATTCACAAATGCTTTTATCCAGGGTGTGACATCGTCTTTGGCTCTCTCAGGAGGATAATACCCGCACTGCCATGGAAAGTAAGCTCTTTCGAGATGCGGCATAATAACAAGATGACGGCCATCCTCAGAGCACAATCCGGCAATATCATAATCGGAACCGTTTGGATTGGCAGGATATGTATGCCTGCTGAATTTTAAAGGCACGTGATATCTTTTCTCAGGATAGGGAAGACTGAACTGACCCTCTCCATGTGCTACCCATATGCCGAGCTCCATATTTTTCATGTTTCCAAGCATCACAGAATTATTTTCCGGAATTTTCACTCCAATAAAACCGGATTCAAACTTATGCGACTTATTAACAAGAAGCTTAGGTTTCTCAGCATGATCAGGATAGAGGAGATCAAGTTCAACCATAAGCTGACAGCCATTGCATACCCCCAGCGACAGAGTATCCGTTCTTTTATAGAAGTTGTCAAGAGCTATCCGCGCTTTTTCATTGTATCTGAATGCTCCCGCCCACCCTTTGGCCGATCCTAATACGTCAGAATTTGAGAAGCCTCCGACAAAAACAATCAGACTGATCTCCTCAAGATCCTCACTTCCTGAAATAAGATCGGTCATATGAACATCCTTAACGTCGAACCCTGAAAGATAAAGAGCATACGCCATTTCCCGGTCACCATTTACTCCTTTTTCCCTGATAATTGCTGCCCTGATCCCCGACTTTTTCCTTCTGTCGGGTACTATCGCAACTGACTTAAAGGTACCGGCAAAGTCACCAAGATGGAAATTAAGTTCATGATTTTTGTAACTGAGGAATCTTTCCAGTGCAAGTTCCTTGCCGCATTGCCTTCTGTCGAGAAGATAGGAGGTATGAAACCATATATCCCTGAGCTTTTCAATATCGAAAGCCGTTTGGGTATCGTGGTTTGTGACAAATATTGTTCTTTCATTTACAGGATGGCCTATTGAAAAATATGAGATTCCGCTTTCTACGAGTATCTCAGCCACTTCAACTTCATCTTTAACCTGGATAATGATCCCAGGATTCTGACTGAAAAGGATCTTAATAGTATCGGGTTCGCCGAGAGCTGAAAGGTTAACTGATATTCCTCCTGCAGTGTTGGAGAATGTCATCTCCAGAAGAGTGGTCAACATTCCTCCTGCGGAGATATCATGTCCCGAAAGTATCTTTCCCTGAAAAATAAGATCCTGAATAACATTAAATACTTCCTTGAAATATGCCGGGTCGGTAACGGTCGGGACATTGTTGCCGAGCTTGTTAAGTATCTGGGCAAAACTGCTGCCTCCCGGTTTGAGGGCATCACGGCTCATATCAATGTAGAGAAGACTTGTATATGGGTCATTCACAATAACAGGCTCGACAATTTTTCGCACATCATCTATTTCAGCGGCTGCCGAAATGATTACCGTACCCGGGGAATATACAACCTGATCATTATACTTCTGGGTCATTGACAGACTGTCTTTCCCGGTGGGAATATTGATTCCCAGCGCCATTGCAAAATCACTGGCTGCTTTAACAGCAGAGTATAATCTGGCATCTTCTCCCTGATTTTTACACGGCCACATCCAGTTTGCAGACAGGGATACACTTTTTAGTTTTTTTGTAAGCGGGGCCCATATTATATTCGTGAGCGCTTCAGCGATTGATAATACTGAGCCTGAAGCCGGATCTACCAGTCCTGCTGCAGGCGCATGCCCGATTGAAATTGCCATGCCTTTCCGCCCCCGGTAGTCAAGCGTAATAGCTCCAAGATTATTTAATGGCAGCTGAAGGGGACCGGCACATTGCTGTTTGGCAAGCCGGCCTGTTACTGATCTGTCGACTTTGTTGGTCAGCCAGTCTTTACACGCAACTTCTTCAAGCTGCAAAACCTGTTCAGCATACAAACCGATATTATTGATAGAGTATTCCAGCTTTTTGAACCTGTTTTCAACAATTATATCGTTCATAATTGTTTTCGGGGGGTTTCCGAACAGGGAAGTAAGCGCCAGATCGATCGGCTTTTCCTTTGTGACAGGGTTCTCAAGAGTAAACATCATATCACCTGTTACTTCTCCAATTATATAGATAGGTGATCTTTCGCGCTCAGCAATTCTCCTTAAAGTATCAACATCGATCTTTTTCAATATCAGCCCCATACGTTCCTGTGACTCATTGCCGATGATTTCCCTTGCAGAAAGAGTAGGATCTCCTATTGGGAGTTTACTGATATCAATTTTACCACCGGTAGCTTCAACGAGTTCAGAAAGGCAGTTCAGATGTCCTCCTGCTCCATGGTCGTGTATTGAAACGATGGGATTATTCTCATTTTCACTCAGCGCTCTTATTGCATTATACACCCGTTTCTGCATCTCAGGGTTAGCACGCTGCACAGCATTCAATTCTATAGAGCTGTCAAATCTGCCTGTATCAACAGAAGAAACGGCTCCTCCTCCCATCCCTATTCTGTAGTTATCCCCGCCAAGCAAGACTATCAGATCGCCTTTCTCCGGTATATCTTTTTCACTGTCCTTCTTTTTACCTATGCCTATTCCACCGGCAAGCATAATTACCTTATCATACCCGTACATTTTAAGGTTCTCAAAATGTTCGAATGTCAGTACCGATCCGCAGATAAGAGGCTGCCCGAATTTATTGCCAAAATCGCTGGCTCCATTGGATGCCTTGATCAGAATGTCTTCAGGTGTCTGGTAAAGCCAGTGTCTTTCTTCCGTAGCTTTTTCCCAGGGCCTGCTCCCTTCTGGGCGAGGATATGAGGTCATATATACTGCCGTGCCGGCTATCGGCAGCGCTCCTTTTCCTCCGGCTATACGGTCCCTTATCTCACCTCCTGTACCCGTGGCTGCCCCATTGAATGGTTCAACTGTAGTTGGAAAATTATGTGTCTCTGCTTTTATTGAAAGTACAGATTCATAGTCGGTTATATTAAAATAATCTGCCTTATCCTGGGTTCTTGGAGCAAATTGCTCAACTATAGGCCCCTGCACAAAGGCACAATTATCCTTATAGGCTGACACAACATCATTTGGATTGGTTTTTGTTGTGAGCTTGATCATCTGGAAAAGAGTGTCTTTCTTTTCTTCTCCTGATAAGACAAATGTTCCGTTGAAAATTTTGTGACGGCAATGTTCCGAATTTACCTGTGAAAAGCCAAATACCTCACTATCCGTTAACCTGCGGCCAATTGATTCGCTTAACCGGTTCAGATATTTAATCTCTTCATCATTGAGGGCAAGTCCTTCGCGACGATTATATTCTTCAATATTGTCAATGTATATAACGGGATCAGGAAGCTTTTCAACGGTGAAAGTATTCTGATCCAGTCCCGTATACAGCGCTTGAAGCATAGGGTCATAACATGACTCTGAAGACACCATAACAACAAACTCCTCAATACGGCTGATACCCCTGATCCCCATGTTTTGAGTAATCTCCACAGCATTTGTGCTCCAGGGTGTTATCATCTCTTTTCTTGGGCCAATGAAAATGCCGTCAAGCTTGTCATCCTTAATGAGCCTGGCTTCTCCGAATAACCAGGAAAGTTTCTTTATATCTGTTTCGGGAAGATTTTCAGAGGTGCCTACAGCAATTAAATTTTTTGAGATGCCTTCAAAAAAGAGGATCATATTGTTTGTATTAATATATTGATAAATAGTGCGTTACAAACGAAAATTGACCGGAATTAACGTTTGTAAAGATAGTACTAATTTTAAGATTTTTTCTTATTCATCGAGGTCAATAAGCGTAAAGAACCGGATACTGATTCGGATTACCATTACCGTACTTTAATCAGAATAAGCAAGTTAATAACAAGGAATAAAAATATTTTATATGCCATGAAATAAAAGCTGTTAAACTTTTGTCTAATCTGTTATGTTATACCATATATTATAGCCTCAATTTTTTCACCAGATTATGAACCATAAAGTTTATTATGTAATTTTCTTAATCTTGCCATGCTTATATTCATGCGGCCGGAAAACAGAAAGAGTAAGAAATAATTTGCCAGTCGTTGTTGATGTCATTGTTGCGAAAAAAGTCCATTTTCCTTCAAGTGTTGAAGTTAATGGGGAATCATTATCAGAAGAGATGATTGAGCTGCATCCTGAGATTAGCGGGAGGCTGGTATATCTAAATATTCCCGATGGGGCAACAGTAGCCCAGGGAACCGTGCTGGCAAAGATAAATGATGCAGATTTGCAAGCGCAGCTGGAACAGCAGAAAGTGCAACTTGACCTGGCCGTCAAAACTGAGCGCCGGTTAAAGGAACTGCTGGCGGTAAATGGAATAAATCAGTCCGATTATGACTCCGCGCTGAGTCAGGTAAATGAAATTAATGCAAACATTAAAGTGCTTGATGCACAGATTGATAAAACGATTGTGCGAGCACCTTTCAGAGGAAAGCTGGGTTTACGGATGGTAAGCCAGGGAGCATATGTTACCCCACAGACACTGTTAGGCACGCTTCAGCAAACGGATAAGATAAAGATAGATTTTACTGTGCCTGAGTTCTACGCAAATCTGGTTAAGGTAGGGAAAACAGTTTATGTTCAGACAAATGAGTCTAATGTGAAACAAACAGCTGTCATAAGTGCTGTTGAGCCACAGATTGATGTGCAGACAAGGAATGTCACAGCACGGGCCAGATTAGAAAACGGTATTATAAATCCCGGCGCCTTCGTTAAAATATTGCTGGGACTCGATGAGGAAGGAATAACTGTTCCTTCAAATGCAATAATACCTGATGCCAGTTCAAATCAGGTTGTTGTTATTAAAAACAGGAGAGCACGGTTCGTGAATGTAGTTACAGGAATCAGGAATGCAAATGATGTTGAGCTTACCGAAGGTGTTAATTCCGGCGATACGATAGTTGTAAACGGGGTACTTTTCGTTCGTCCCAATTCCATTGTTAAGATCAGGGAAGTCAAAACCCAGGAGCTGGCAAGTGTTCCTGATTCTAATTCGGTATTAAAATGAACATTTCCGAATTATCTCTCAAAAGACCTGTACTGGCAACGGTAATGAGCTTGTTTATTATCCTGTTCGGGGTGATAGGATATTATTTTTTAGGTGTTCGTGAATACCCTGCCATTGATCCGCCTGTTATTTCTGTATCTACCTCTTATGTTGGGGCAAGCGCCGATATCATTGAAAGCCAGATTACCGAGCCACTCGAAAAAGTAATAAACGGCATACCCGGCATTCGCACGATCACCTCATCGAGTACAGTTGGAAACAGTAATATTTCAGTTGAATTTAATTTAAATGCCGACCTTGAGACTGCTGCAAATGATGTTCGCGATAAAGTTGGTCAGGGTGTGCGAAATCTGCCTCAGGATATTGATGCCCCGCCGGTCGTCACGAAATCTGATGCCAATAGCGACTTTATAATCGTAATGGCAGTACAGAGCCCGAGCAAAGGATTGCTTGAATTGAGTGATTATGCCGAAAATGTCCTTCAGAATAAATTTCAGACAATCCCTGAAGTTAGTGCTGTCAATATCTTCGGGCAGAAGCGTCCGGCAATGCGTTTGTGGTTTGATCCCGATAAAATGAGCTCCTATAAAGTGGCTTTCAGCGATATCTCAAATGTTCTTTTAAATGAAAATGTGCAGATCCCGTCAGGGAAACTTTATGGGAATGTTACAGAATTAACAATCAATGCATTAGGGAGACTTACCACCGAACAGGATTTCAGAAATCTGATTATCCGTGAAGACTCGTCAGGAATAGTCCGGCTGAGCGATGTAGCAAAGGTTGAGCTGGGACCTGAGCAGTATGAACAAAGCTGGCGGCTGAATGGTGTCAGCGCTGTTGGAATTGCCATAATCCCACAGCCTGGTGCAAATTACATAAATATCTCCGATGAGTTTAATAAAAGGCTCGAGGAGATAAAGAAATCCCAGCTTGGAGGCGACATTATTTTCACTACCCTTATTGATAACACAAATAATATCAGAAAATCCTTGACGGAGGTCAAGCAGACTCTTATAATAGCATTGTCGCTGGTTATACTGGTTATATTCTTCTTTTTCAGAAGCTGGCTTATTGCACTGCGCCCTCTCATCGATATTCCTATATCGTTGATCTCAACATTCTTCATAATGTATCTTTTCGGATTCTCAATAAACATTCTCACGCTTCTTGCTATTGTTCTGGCAACGGGTCTTGTGGTGGATGATGGGATTGTTGTCACTGAAAACATTTTCAGGAAGTTTGAGAGAGGTATGCCCATACGTCAGGCTGCAGTTGAAGGCAGTAAGGAAATATTTTTTGTTGTCCTGGCCACATCGGTCACCCTTGCAATAGTTTTCCTGCCTGTGGTATTCCTGCAGGGCTTCGTAGGAAGTCTGTTCAGGGAGTTTGGTATTGTTCTGGCGGGAGCAGTTCTTGTTTCATCCTTCGTATCACTCACCATTACGCCAGTTTTAAATGTAGTCTTAAGTAGGAAAAAAGCACAGCATAGCAAATTCTATCATAAGACTGAACCATTCTTTAATGGAATGGAAACAGGATATAAGAGGCTGCTGGAGAGTTTTATAAATAAGAGATGGATTGCCTGGCTTATTATAGCAGGATGTCTGCTTATTATTTTTTTCATAGGAAGAATATTACCGAGTGAGATAGCCCCCATTGAGGATAAAGGGATGATTCGGATCCAGGTTACTGCGCCTGAAGGAACAAGCTTTCCTCAGATGACAAAATTAACAGGCAAAATTGAGAATTATCTAATTGATTCAATCCCGGAACGCGATTTTGTATTTTTTTCAGTTCCGGGTTTTGGGGGAACCGGAATAAACAGCTCAACGGGCAGGTTAGGGTTGATAAACGCTTCGGAGAGGAAAAGAAGCCAGAGCGAGATTGCACGGGATTTAACCACAAAAATGACAAGATTCAATGATACCCGTATCTTTCCGATAGAGGAGCAGACAATTGCAGTCGGGCTGGCCTCTAAAGGAGCGCTTCCTGTGCAGTTTGTTGTGCAAAACCTTGATTTTGATAAGCTAAAAACTTACGTTCCTAAATTTCTTGATGCAGCCAGGGCTGACAAGACATTCCAAAATGTTGATGTAAACCTGAAGTTTAACAAACCTGAAGATGACCTCTATATTGACAGGATAAAAGCCCGTGATCTGGGACTTACGGTGAATGACATCAATGATGTTCTGTTAAGCGCTTTCAGCGGCCGTCGCCTCGATTACTTTATAATGAATGGCAAACAATACCAGGTAATAGGCCAGGTTCAGCTTAATGAAAGACAGGAGCCGGCTGACATAATGAAGTTATATGTTCGTAATAATAAGGGTGTTTATATTTCACTCGCCACCGTGGTTAAAATTGTGCCAAACGCTATTCCTCCCGCACTTTTTCATTATAATCGTTATAAATCAGCGACTTTTTCTGCCTCGCTGGCCGCAGGTAAGACAGTAGGTGATGGAGTAAAAGCTATGCAGGCTATAGCAGCAAAAGTTCTCGACAATTCATTTCAGACTTCGTTGAGCGGACCTTCGAGGGATTATTCGGAGAGTTCATCAAATACTGCTTTTGCTTTCCTTCTGGCCCTCATGCTTATTTACCTGGTTCTTGCCGCACAGTTTGAAAGTTTCAAGGATCCATTCACTATAATGCTGACAGTTCCGCTGGCAATTGCAGGCGCATTATTATGCCTTTGGATTTTCAGGCAGACAATAAATATTTTTTCAGAGATTGGTATGATAATGCTGATCGGGCTGGTAACAAAAAACGGAATACTTATTGTGGAGTTTGCGAATAAGAAGAGAGAACAGGGATTGCCTCTGAGGCAAGGAGTAATTGAGGCTGCCACACAGCGTTTGCGGCCCATTCTTATGACAAGTCTTGCAACTTCACTTGGCGCTCTGCCGATTGCACTGAGCCTGGGTTCAGCTTCAACAAGCCGTATACCGCTTGGAGTGGTGGTAGTGGGAGGAATTCTCTTTTCCCTGATTCTTACTTTGTTTGTTATACCTTCTGTATATACCTATATATCAGGTAAACATGAAAAAAGTAAAGAAGAAGAAAATGTGCAAGCAGAAACTGAAATCTTATAATTTGATGAAAAAAGGTTTATTATTTGTTTTTATAATACTTAGTCTGAACTCCGCCGCCCAGGTTCCTCTTACTCTGACGAATGCAATTGATACGGCATTTAAGAATAATTTTGATATTCGGATTGCCAGGAATAATACTGAAATATCCAGAGTCAATAATAGTTATGGAGTGGCCGGAGGTCTGCCTCTGATTGCCGGTTCAGCAGGAGATAATGTATCCCTTACAAACCTTAAACAAAAGACAAGCAGCGGGATAAATATAAGTAAGGACAACGTAAACAGTAATTCTTATAATGCCGGAATCTCTGCCGGTATAATTCTTTTCAACGGATTCAGAATAGTCGCTGAAAAGGGAAGATTAAACACACTTCAGGCCCAGAGCGAAATGCAGCTTAATCTGCAGGTCCAGACGACGCTGGCTGCCGTAATGGAAAATTATTACGACATATTAAGGCAGCAGAGCTACCTTAATATCATTCAAAGCAGCCTTAATGTCTCTTCGGAAAAACTGGATATTGTGAAAGACCGGTATAGGGTTGGTATGGCAAATGAAGCAGATCTTCTGCAGGCTCAGATCGATCTTAATATAGCTGAACAAAATCTGAAAGGTCAGCAACTGATTATCGATCAGGATAAGACCAGTTTGCTTCAGCTTATTGGAGTGAAGCACTTTTTTTCAGTGATCATTAATGATACTATTCTGGTTGATAAAAGTATTCAGAAAGACAGTATCATGAATTTTCTTGAGAATAATCCGCAGTATCTGTCAGCCGAACAACAAATAAAGATCAATGAACAGATTGTTAAGGAACAGAGGGCACAACGCTACCCGACTGTCAGGATCAGTACAGGTTATAATCTGACCTATAGCAGCAGCGCCGCTGGCTTCAACCTGTTCACTCAAAACTACGGACCAACGGCGGGAGCCACAATTCAGGTGCCTATCTTCAACGGCAACATATTCAAATCGCAGCAGGAGGTGGCAAGGATAAATGTCAATAATGCTATACTGCAGAAGGAGAGCCTGCTTACTGCCCTGAAGGCCGATGCAATTAAAACCTATCAGTCGTATGAAAGCACATTGCTGCAGTTGGATTCACAGCAAAAAAATTATGCGGATGCACAGAAACTGGTGAGTATTGTGATCAGGAGATTTCAACTGAACCAGGCAACTATTCTTGATGTTAAAACTGCACAGGATAGCTTTGAAAATGCAGGTTACATGTTCGTAAATCTGCAGTTTGCAGCAAAATCAGCTGAAATTGAATTAAAAAGGCTTATTTATAAGCTTACCTATTGAATCTTTCCCTGTTTAAGACCGCCTCTTATAAGCAGCGCGTCGATTGAGGGTTCCTTGCCTCTGAACCTGATATACAGGTCATGGGGTTTTTCAGTTCCTCCCTTTTCCAGGATATTCTTCCTGAACAATTCGGATGTCGCCTTATTGAAGATCCCGGTCTCGGTGAAATAGCTGAAAGCGTCTGCATCAAGAACTTCGGCCCATTTATAACCATAATATCCGGCGGCATATCCTCCCCCGAAAATATGTCCGAATGAGACACTCATATTTAATCCTTCAACAGGTGGAAATAATTCCGTTCTTGACATAGCTTTGGTTTCAAAATCCGATATATCAGTATTAACCGGGCTCGTTATAGTGTGCCATGCCATATCAAGGAAGCCAAAGCTCAGCTGACGGAAACATGCGTATCCTTCATTGTAAGTTGAAGCTTCTTTGATCTTTGCAATGATTTCAGCAGGAATTTTTTCACCTGTAAAATAATGTGCAGCCCAGGTATCTAACCATTCCTTTTCAAAAGCAAAATTCTCCATGAACTGAGACGGTAGTTCTACAAAATCGCGTGCCACATTTGTGCCCGACAGACTTTCATAATTACAGCGGGTAAGCATTCCGTGCAGAGAGTGTCCGAATTCGTGAAGCAATGTAGTCAGTTCATTGAAGGAGAGAAGTGACGGCCGGGTATCAGAGGGACGAGTAAAATTGGCAACTATTGAAATAAATGGCCTTACATCCTTTCCGTTCTCCATCCTCTGATCCCTGAAGCTGGTCATCCAGGCCCCGCCATTCTTGCCGGGCCGGGGATGATAATCAATATAGAGAATTGCAAGAAAGGTGTTATCATGGTCATATACCTCGAAGGTCTTTACTTCAGGGTGATAAACCGGTATTGCTTTGTTTCTTACAAAACTGATGTCGTAAAGCGACGTGGCAAGACCAAGTACAGCGGATTCAACTTTTTCAAGACTGAAATATGGTTTAAGTATTTCATCGTCAAATTTAAATAGTTCTTTCTTTAGCTTCTCTGAATAATAAGCCCAGTCGTATCTTTCGAGTTTGTCATTATGGCCCAGGCTTTTTGCATAACTTCTTACCTTTTCAAAGTCACGAAAAGCACCGTCCTTTGTTGCTCCAAAAAGTTCTTCAAGGAACGCTTCAACTTTTTTCTGCGTGTCAGCCATCCTGTCACCGAGAATCATTTCAGCATAAGTGGAGAATCCAAGAAGCCTGGCCATTTCCAGCCGCAGATTTGCTATATTAAGTGCATTCTGAACATTATCAAATTTGTTGCCTCTGAACGCCCGTGAGGAGTAAGCTTTAAAGATCTTTTCGCGCAGGATCCTGCTTTCAGAGTATTGCATAAAAGGTACATAGCTGGGAAAATGAAGGGTAAAGATCCAACCCGTTTTACCCCGCCTTTCAGCTTCCATAGAAGCCATCTCGACGAGTCCATGAGGCAATCCTGCAAGATCTTCTTTTTCGGTTATACACAACTCAAAAGTATTGGTCTCTTCCAGCACGTTTTCTTCAAATGTCAGCGAGAGCTTTGCCAGCTCTTCAGATATCTGACGGAAACGTACCCGGTCATTCTCATTCAGGCCGGCACCGCCAAGCATGAAATTTCTGAATTTCCTCTCTGTAAGGATCTTCTGCTCAGTACTCAGGCCAGAGATTTCTCTTGACAGGTATACGGATTTTATTCTCTCAAAGAGCTTTTCATTTAGAGTTATATCATTTGAAAATCGGGTAAGCAATGGAGAAACCTGCTGGGCAATATCCTGAAGAACTTTATTTGTTTCGGCGCTGTTGAGATTAAACAGTACCGATGTTATCCTGCCAAGAATTTCACCTGACCTGTCAAGGGAGGCTATTGTGTTTTCAAAATCGGGTGGTTCGACATTATCAGTTATAATTTTTATTTCTTCTTCAGCTGTCTTTATTGCCTCTTCGACTGCGGGTTTGAAATGAGCAGTCTCTATCAGGTGAAAAGGAGGAGTCCCGAAAGGGGTATTCCAGTTTTGAAGGAGCGGATTATTCATATAATTGGACATGAGGTTGAAACTTCTCTTATTTTTCATCATCATCATCACCTTTCCCTGCATATTTCCCAGGGTAAGGCGTATTTCCTTTTTCTGCAAACCAAAGTATTCTGTTAAGAAGATCATCATTACCCGTGTCAACACCATCATATTCGGGAAGAAGGCTCTTTTTGGCAAAATGAAGTGCTTTTCCTGACAGAGAGCCCAGCGGAGCGTTCATTTCATCGAGAGGAATATTGTTTGGAAGGGCAACGTATGGTGTGAGATCCTTGTTTTTTCCAAAGCAATCCGACATTGTGGTTGCAATAGCATCCTGAATATTCATTGGCGGAAGTCCAAGGATCTGCTCAATGGTTCTTACCATACAAGGTTGAGTGTAATGGGTATGATTTACATTTTTCAATCTGGAGTATGGACTAATAACTATGCTCACAGTGCGATATGCTGATACATGATCCCATCCACTCTGAGAGTCGTCTTCCACAACAAAAATAACGGTGTTTTCCCAGAACCTGCTTTTTGAAAAAGCTTCAACTATGCGGCCAAGAGCCAGATCATTATCGGCTACCATAGCCCTGGGCGTAGGACTTCCGGGCCGTGTACCGGCTGTATGGTCATTTGGAAGAGCAATTACCATTAATTCAGGGAGTTCGTCGCCAGGTGCTGATTCATAATCGTGCAATTCCCTGATCAAAGCGTCTGCTCTCATCACATCAGAGAACTCGTGATTGCCAAACGAGGGATAAGTTTGGCTTAGAATTTTCTCAACGGGCTTGATAGTGGTATAATTTGAGAATTCAACCTTTTCTCCATTAATGAACTTCTTATAAATATCAGCCCATTTAAGGCTTCTGTCGAGGACAGGAACAGATGCTTCTCCATAAATTCTTACTGATTTGCCCTTCTTTAATGCATTATCCCAAATAAACCCGGTCGGTGCATATACAAGAGCATCGGTCTGCACATGAGGATAGCTCCTGAACCATGCTCTCATATTCTTCTCAATATAATCAGTTACAATGGATGCATCGGTCCACTGGTGACCCTCAGCAGAACATTTGCCTGAAACCTGAAAGTTATCCATAAGCATAAATTCCCCGGCAAGCTTATGCATATTAGGTGTGATCTCAGCTCCGTAAACGCACAGGCCAGGATCACCATCGCCTTGTTGCATATCGCCAAGGACCTGATCATATGTCCTGTTTTCCTTAATAATATATAATACATGTTTGAACACGGATGGTTCACCTATTCTGTCAGGAACAGGCTTAGGACTGACATTTTCCCGCGGCTTATCGAGAGCCTGTGTTGCCCGCTGGAGATTGTTAACAGCAATGACTGTGTCGGTATAGGCCTGAAGCGCTTTTATTCCTGGTACTTTGATTACAGAAACAGACGCCAGCATATTGTGAGAGTTGTAAACCACATTTTTGGTGTTTTTGCTCGTAAGAGGTACCCTGGCTCCTGCAGCCTCGATGTTACAAACATACAGGTATCCTGTTTTTGGTGAGCATATTGCAGAAGGGTAGGCTCCTGTAGGGATAAATCCGGTTATAATGCTGTTATCTGAAGAGGCTTTTACCGTAGCTTTCCTGCCGAGCTTAATTACAGCCAGGGCATTATCCATCCCGTTTGCCACATAAAGTGTCTTTTCATCGGGTGAGAGAGAAAGGCCATCAGGGGAATCACCAAAGTAATTGTTTATTCCTGATTGGAGCCTGACATTTATAGTCTCCGATATTTCATCGCTGTCTGTTTTGATAACAGTGACATTATCGCTGTTTGAATTGGTCAGGTAAACGAATCTGCCCGATTTATCGGATATTATTTCATTGGGATGCAACCCAACCACGATATTCTTTAATATTTTACCGCTGGATGGATCAATAACTGCCACGCTTCCCTCACGGGTGGCTCCGCCTGCATTAATGTTGTCGACTCTGGCGAGCCCCCATGGAACTCCTGCTACATCCTTATCATCCTTCTCCGGAGTTCTTCCTGCCCAATTGGTTACATATAATTTCCCCGAAGCTGCAGTAATGCCGTAAGGTGCTACGCCGGGTTCAGCAGTCCAGATTGTATCGCCTGTAATAAAATCCTGCTTAATAACTTTATTATTGCCATTCAGTATCACGTACAGAAATTCTTTTTTTAATTCATTCTTTATCAGAATTTCATTAGGCAGTGCCAGTCTGGAGGGAGCCTCTGCTTTGTATTCAAGCATTCTTCCGAATCGGGCAGTAACACCATTCCATGTTGCTGACACAACGTACGAACGGCTGTTGCTTCCTATCGCGCTCCAGATCACTTCCTGTCCTTTTTCACCTTTGTGCCATGTTATGCCCGAGTATGTGTTCATTCCACCGAGCAGAGCTGCATAGCTGTCATTATCGAGGACGAACTTTACAGATTTGTCGGCCACATTGATAAAGACAATGCTATATCTTTCTTCGACAGCCAGCCATTGACGGTCAGGGGAGAGGGCGGCATCGAGGGAATGGTTTTCCAGCGATCTGTTTCCGAAATAGATCTGGGTACCGGCCGGCTGAGTCAGCCTGTCATATGGCAATTGAACCTGGCGGGAATTGGGTGCAATGCTGATCTGTGATTTCTGGGATTGGCCCTGGGCGCTGATGACCGACAGAACTATTATTATAAGATTTCGTAATTTCATGATTATAAATATGTTATTAGTGTTGGCCGTGTAGTTTGAATCTGCGTCAAAAACAGAGCGGCACGCCATTTCACACTTGTTGCCCAAAAATAGCGAAATGAAGCAGGTTATACAAATTCGCAGTAGAATACTATAACAGTATTATGAGTCTTTTGAAAAAAAAAGAGACTGAATTTTGTTTTCAGTCTCTCTGTTTTATCAGAATGGCAAGTCGCTCAGTTCATCATTTTCAGGCGGAATGTCTTCAAGAGTTGTATGTGACGGAATATTCTGCTCTCTGACGGCCTGAGAAGTTTTTTCAATTTTCCAGGCATCGAGGTTTGTGAAATAATTAATTTTCCCGTCGCGTTCCCACTTATTGCCTTTGAGATTGAACCAGATCTTAACTTCTTCATTAAGATATGACTCATTGATGAGTTCGCATTTATCCTGAATCAGCTGGAATT
The DNA here is from genome assembly GCA_963715785.1 of uncultured Bacteroidales bacterium. Lineage (GTDB taxonomy): Bacteria > Bacteroidota > Bacteroidia > Bacteroidales > VadinHA17 > LD21. Next base: position 4,424,398 of record OY970276.1, on the reverse strand, counting down.
TGATATAATCAATAAATACAGCTGCTCCGCCGGTTTCTTTTTTCTCTATGACAAACTCTCTTTTTTTGAATTTGTCACTAACCTGATTGACAGGAGAGATATCAATTACTTTTCCAGTGATTTCAAATGCCATTTTATTTTATTCTTCGTGGATAATTATTTTTTCAATTTTATCACCCTGCCTGATCAGATCAATTATCTCGAGTCCTTCAAACACTTTTCCAAAGCAGGTATGTTGCCTGTCGAGATGCTTCGTGTTCGTACGGCTATGACAGATAAAAAATTGAGATCCGCCTGTATTTCTGCCCGCATGGGCCATAGAGAGAACTCCCCTGTCGTGGTATTGATTGCCACCTGATAATTCGCAATTGATCTTATAACCAGGTCCTCCTGTTCCCACCCTGGGGTCGCTCATGTCCTTTGAAAAAGGGCAGCCACCCTGAATAACAAAATCAGGTATAACCCTGTGAAAGGCGAGACCATCATAGAATCCTTTTTTTGCAAGTGTGATAAAGTTCTCCACAGTAACAGGTGCATCAGCTTCATAGAAACTGACCTTCATGGTTCCCTTAGGAGTTTGTATTTCTGCTGTAGTCATATTTTATTTTACGATTTCAAGAAGATCAACTTCAAAAATAAGAGTTGAAAATGGTTTAATGACTTGACCTGCCCCTGTTGCTCCATAAGCAATATTTGCAGGAAGATAGAGTTTAAATTTTGAACCAACTGGCATCAGCTGTAAAGCTTCCGTCCAACCCGGTATAACACCTGCTACAGGGAATGTTGCGGGTTCTTTCCTTTTTATAGATGAGTCAAATTCGGTACCATCGATAAGTGTGCCAACATAATCAACCTTTACAGTGTTCTGGGCAGTTGGTTTTGGACCTGTACCCATTTTAATTACCTCATACTGTAAACCGCTGGCAGTAGTTGTAACACCTGGTTTCGTTTTATTTTTCGCAAGGAATGCTTCATTCTGTTCAATATAATCCTTATACTTAACTTTATCGAGTTCTGCTTTTTTTGCCGAATTCAAAGCTTCACGCTTTTTGATAAAAGACATAATATATGAACGTGCAATGTCATCAGCCATTAAAGGCTTCCCATCTTTCCCATCCATCATTGCCTTTGCAACCACCATCGGATCGAGCATAAGACTATCCATCTTAAGCGCATTATAATTTACAATACCGAAAGCATATGACAATGAATCTTCCTTGCTTTTAAGGTTTAAGCTTTTGAGAGAACTCTGTCCACAAGAGCTAACCGTTAAAGCTATTACACTGGTCAATACAATTAATCCTCTGATTTTCATACGATACATTTTTTTAATTTTAAATTTCCGCTAAGATAATACTTTAGAGAAAGCAAAAAAGACAACGAAATAATTTATTTTATTTTTTAATCGCCCTGATCATCTGTCTTTTCCCGGGCGGTCCGGGCAGCAAAGAAACATCAAACCCGAAAGCCTTAAGATTCCTTCTGACTGCACCTTTGGCAGAATAAGTGACAAAGATCCCGCCTTTATTTGTTGCGGCTGAAATTTTCTCAAATATTCCGGCCGTCCACATTTCAGGTTGCTTGTCGGGACCAAAAGCATCAAAATATACCAGGTCAAAGGTACCTGTCAGCAGTGCCTTTGTGAAGTCTGTCTCAAGCTTATTTAGATTAAAATTTTTGCAGATATTCACCTTCTCATTCCATCGCGATGAGTGAATATGTTCAAATATTCCGGCACCTTTTTCACCAGCATACATATTATGATTCAGGGACTGAACAGTATTTTTATCGAGAGGATATTTCTCAACTGAAGTATAATTGACTTCACGTGTTCCCTCCAGAGTTCTGACCGCGGTAAGAAGCGCATTTAAACCTGTTCCGAAGCCTACTTCAAGTATGGCAAGAGGAGAAGCTTTACAATAATCAAAACCGTTTCTGATGAATATGAATAATGATTCCTGAACTGCTCCATATACCGAATGATAGTGTTCATTCAGCTCGGGAACATAAATTGTATGAGAGCCATCGGCAGTACTTATTATCTGGTTCAATTTTTTCTGAGTTTTCACGTTTCCGGATGCCAGTAGGTTGCTGCCGGCTTCGCGATTTTCGATTCTTGTTTCATAAACAGTCAAAGGTACTTTTATATTTTTACTTTCTGCCTGCGGCTGTCTTCTGAACTTTTGTGAAACAAAACTGTACTATAAATTGTATATATACTTATCTGAATTGTTATTAGTGCATTGGATGTATTTCCTGTATTTTAAAATAGCTATTGAATCGATAATTTTTACTTTTAATCTTTTATTGTTATTGCAATGAAAACAAAACAATCAAGACGGGATTTTCTGAGAGTATCTGCAACAGGTGCTCTTGGTGCATTGGTAATGTCGCGTGCAAGCTGGAGCTCTTTAACCATTCCTGCGTCAAAACCATCTGTTGTTGATCTGAAAAGCTTCGGAGTGGGATTGCAGTTGTATACCATTCGTGAAGCCATGGCGAAAGATGTTCCCGGATCCCTTAAAAAAGTTTCGGATCTGGGATATAAAAACCTGGAAATGGCAGATTATGCTGATGGAAAATTTTATGGTTATCAGCCGGAAGAATTCAAAAAGATGGTAAATGATCTGGGAATGGATGTGATTAGCAGTCATGCAGGTGTTAATCCTGCCGGTATATCTGATGATGCTGCAAAAAAAATGGCTGAAGACCATGCCAGGGTAGGAGCAAAGTACTGTATGCAGCCATTTGTCGATGAAAAGGACAGGAAATCTATAGCAGGCTATCAGAGGATGGTGGCAGAATGGAATAAAGTTGGAAAGATTATGAAGGAAACCGGAGTACAGTTTGGTTATCATAATCATAACTTTGAATTCGGTCCGGTTGAAGGCAAGATACCATATTTTGATGTCTTTCTTCCTGAGATGGACAAAGAATATATGACTATGGAGCTTGATCTGTTCTGGGCAATCAAAGCCGGGCAAAATCCGGTTAAACTATTTAAAAAGTACCCCGGAAGGTTCCAGCTGTTCCACCTGAAAGATATGTATACAAAGGAAAAGCCTTTCTTCAAAACCCAGAGCAGTGACTTTGCTCCTGTAGGTGCAGGCATAGTGAATTTTAAGAAAATTCTTGCGGCAAAAGATATTGCAGGAATGAAATACAGCTTCGTTGAGCAGGACAGTACTAAAGACGGGAAACCATTTGATGACATTAAGGTGAGCATCACAAATCTGACAACAAAAATTCTGGTATAATTCTGAAAAGATTCAGGAATGCAACCCGGCAGATCACCATGCCGGGTTTTTAGTTTTTTAATCTAACCGGGAATTCGCAAATAAGCATTCATAAATAAAGTAAGAAAGATTAAATAATTATATTTGCGTTTCAAGTCTAAAACCTTTGCCTGTTTTTTGATGTCAAGAATTGTAAAAATATTATCCTCATTCTCTATAGCTCTTGCCCTTTCAGTGTTTTTCGCACATATGCTGATCCCGCATGATCATCACCTTTCAGATTATGGTGCGTCTGAAGAAGAATCCTGTCCTGCATCAAAGAATAACTCACATCAAAGTAGCAGGTTTCCTGCACATTGCCATGCCTTTAATGATCTCGCTTCTGAGAAGGCAATTACGTGCACAATCTTAAAAAACATTCAGTCTATTACTTTTGAATCTTTATTTATTTCAAATACTTCGGAGACCTTTTTCCACTCTTCAGGATCCTGCGTTTTTAGTGCGGTTGTGAAGCTGGTGAATACCTCTGTTCCCCGACTGACCTCTCTCCGGGCTCCCCCTGTGCCAGTCTGAAATTTTCCAAAGCCCTTATGCCACGGGAACATCCCGTCAGATCTTTATTATTCCGCTTGTTACAGGATGCTGGAGTTTCGTGTGTGGCTAATTCAGGTCCATATCAAATAAATGTGCCCCGGGCTTTAAAAAACAAGACATAAAGTAATTATTTACAATTATTTATTCTCGGGGAACTGAATTCATTAACCTCTCAAAAATGATAAACCGGATTATTTCATTTTCAGTAAAAAATAAATTTATTATTGGATTGTTTGTTTTTGCCCTGATAGGGTGGGGAACTTATTCTCTCACAAAACTGCCAGTGGATGCAATCCCCGATATTACCAATAACCAGGTGCAGATAATTTCCGTGGCACCATCGCTTGCGGTTCAGGAGGTCGAGAGTTTTATCACTTCGCCAATAGAAGTAGCCGTTGCCAATATTCCGGATATTATTGAGCTCCGATCGATATCACGACTGGGATTATCTGTGGTTACTGTTGTTTTTGAGGATGGGGTGGATGCCTATTGGGCCAGACAGCAGCTCACCGAACGTCTGAAAGAAGCGGAGGAGTCAATACCCTCAGGACTTGCACAAATATCTTTAGCTCCGCTTTCAACAGGTTTGGGTGAAATATTCCAATACCGTCTCGCAGTCCGGAAGGGTCATGAGCAAGAGTTTAGTCCGATGGACCTGAGGACAATACAGGATTGGATTGTCAGGCGTGAAATGCTCGGCACTGCCGGAGTAGCTGACATTAACAGTTATGGAGGATATGTCAAACAATATGAAATTGCTGTGAATCCTGAAAGGATGCGAGGGTTAAATCTTACTTTGACTGACATATTCACCGCTCTGGAAAAAAACAATGAAAATACAGGAAGCGCATACATCGATAAGAATCCGACTGCATTTTTCATAAGAGGGATAGGACTGGTAAAAACCCTTGGCGACATTGAAAAAATTGTGGTAAGGTCAACCAAAACAGGAGTTCCTGTATTAATAAAGGATATTGCCACTGTTCAGTACGGAGCCGCAACGCGGTATGGAGCCTTCGTTGTTGACACTACTGAAGCTGTTGGCGGAGTGGTGATGATGCTGAAAGGTGCTAATGCGCATCAGGTAATTGATAACGTTTCGGCCAGGATCGAATCTATCCAGAAATCGCTGCCGTCAGCTATCAAAATAGAACCCTACCTGAATCGTTCCGATCTGGTTGGGCGGGCAATTGGCACAGTATCAAGAAATCTCATTGAAGGAGCATTGATTGTCATTTTCATACTCGTCCTTTTCCTGGGAAATGTACGGGCAGGACTGATAGTTGCTTCGGTAATACCTCTCTCAATGCTCTTTGCCATTTCAATGATGAATCTGTTTGGTGTATCGGGTAATCTTATGAGTCTCGGAGCAATAGATTTCGGGCTGATTGTTGACGGCGCCATAATCATTGTGGAAAGCGTTGTGCATAGGATTTTCCTGAGTAAGAACAACTACCCCGGAGTAACCAGGCTTAGCAGGCAGCAGATGGACGAAAATGTGCTCGATTCCGCAAAAAAGATGATGAGTTCAGCAACATTCGGGCAGATAATCATTCTTATAGTCTATTTGCCAATTATGGCTCTTGTGGGCATTGAAGGAAAAATGTTCCGTCCGATGGCCCAGGTTGTTGCCTTTGCCTTAATGGGCGCTGCGCTCCTGTCTCTTACCTATGTTCCAATGGCTACTGCACTATTTTTGAAAAGAGATACCATGCATAAGCCGGATTTTTCAGACAGATTGATGAGCTGGATAAGAAAGGCATTTGATCCGCTTTTTAGATTCGCTCTGAAGCGGAAACTTCTGGTTACCATGTCAGCAATAATCCTGTTTATTTTCAGTCTGTTAATATTCGGTCGTTTGGGCGGGGAGTTTATCCCGCAGCTTGAAGAAGGAGATCTGGCAGCAGGTGTTATAACACTCCAGGGAGGATCGCTGATGAATACAATAAGCCAGGTAAAAAAAGCGAATAAAATTTTACTCGAGAATTTCCCGGAAGTCAGACATGCTGTCTGCAAGATTGGATCAGGCGAAATTCCCACTGATCCTACACCTATGGAGACAGGCGATTATATCATAACTCTAAAAGATAAAAGTGAATGGGTTTCCGCAAAAACACGCGAGGAACTGGTATCAAAAATGGAAGAGAAACTTGTCGTTCTGGCTGGCGTCAAATTTGAATTCCAGCAGCCGATAGCCATGAGATTTAATGAATTAATGACAGGAGCTAAACAGGATATAGCTGTTAAGATTTTTGGAGACGATCTGGGAACACTCACTGAAAAGGCCTCGGAAGTTGAAACACTTATCCGAAGCATCCCGGGTGTTCAGGATATAAATGTTGAGAAAGTGACCGGCCTCGCTCAGATTCAGGTTGAATACAAACGTGATCTCCTGGCACAATATGGTTTATCCGTAAGCGATATAAATAATGTTTTGAGGACTGCGTTTGCAGGAAGTCAGGCAGGAGTTGTATTTGACGGAGAAAAACGATTTGGTCTGGTGGTTCGTCTTGATAAAGATTACAGAAATAACCTGGAGGATGTAAGGAATCTCACGGTAGCTCTGCCTGACGGAGACCAGATCCCTCTTGAAGAACTGGCTGAAATTTCAATTAAATCGGGTCCGGCACAGGTTTCCCGTGAAAACACAAAACGAAGAATTACAATCGGATTCAACGTCAGGAACAGAGATGTCCGAAGCGTTATAAAAGATGTTACTGCTGTTATTGATCAAAAGATTCAGCTTCCAACCGGATACACTGTTTCATATGGCGGACAATACAAGAACCTGGAGGCGGCACAAAAAAGATTATCCATTGCTGTCCCTGTTGCACTGCTATTGATTTTCGTTTTACTCTATTTCACGTTCCATTCAGTCAAACAGTCTCTTCTTATTTTTACAGCAGTTCCTATGTCAGCTATTGGCGGTGTTATGGCTCTATGGATGCGCGATATGAACTTTTCGATCTCTGCCGGTGTCGGATTCATTGCCTTATTCGGAGTAGCCGTTTTAAATGGAATAGTTCTTATCTCTGAGTTTAATAAGCTTGAAAAAGAAGGAATTTCAGATATCACCCGGCGTGTAACTTTAGGAATACAAACCCGTTTGCGTTCTATAATTCTGACCGGCGCTGCTCCTGCACTTGGATTTTTACCCATGGTGATATCAACTTCTGCCGGAGCTGAGGTGCAAAAGCCTCTTGCAACAGTTGTTATAGGCGGTCTGATAACTGCTACTTTGTTGACATTAATCGTGCTTCCTGTTTTTTACATTTATTTTTCCACTATCAGATTCAGATTTAAAAATATGTTTTCTAAAAAACTGGCAGCAATAATTATTCTGGCAGGGTTATCATCAGCATCTGGCATTGTTAAAGGGCAGCAAACCAGAGTTTTAAATCTTCAGTCTGCTATTCAATTGGCATTGGACAGCAACTTATCAATTAAGTCTTCCGGATATTCATTAGAGGCAAAGAAGGCTCTTAAAGGAGCTGTAATTGATTTGCCTAAAACAGCCTTTGACGGGGAATATGGACAGTTTAACTCTTATACAAATGATAATAATATCACTGTTTCCCAGTCATTTGCATTCCCGAGTGTTTATGTAAACAAGTCCCGCCTCACAGATGCAAACATAAAGAGCAGTGAATGGCAGCACAAGATTTCACAGGTGGAGATATCAACGCAGGTTAAGCAGGTTTATTATCAATGCATCTATCTGATTGCCAGGAAGAAACTTCTTATCTACCAGGACAGCCTGTATACCGGGTTTCTGAGAGCTGCGGAACTCAGAGCTAATTCGGGAGAAACAAACCGGTTGGAAATGATCACTGCCCGGTCACAGAGCATGGAGATCAGGAACCAGTTGTTTCAGATTACATCAGACATTGGCATATGCAGCAGAAAGCTAAAGCTGCTTCTTAATATTTCGTTTCTGCCTGTGCCGGAAGAAAATGATTTATACAGACTTAAGTTCTATGTTGACACAATGAGTTTTTCTGCGTCTCAGAATCCGTCTCTGGGTTATATGCAGCAGCAGGCAGAAGTATCAAAATTCGAAAAACGTCTGGAACGAAGCCAGATGCTGCCTGATTTTAATGTTGGCTACTTTAGCCAGACTATAAAAGGTACTCAGGAAGTAAATGGTACCGATCGGTATTTTGGGAACGATCACAGATTCAGCGGGATTCAGGCAGGCATTTCAATTCCAATCTGGTTTGCTCCGTTCAAGGCGAGGATCAGGTCAGCCACCATGAATGAAAATGCAGCACGTACTGATGCTGACTCCTATTCAAAGACTGTACATGAAAATTACCTTACGCTGCTGGACGAGCTCAGTAAATATTCAGCGAGCGCCGACTATTATGAGAAACAGGCTCTTCCTGAAGCAAAACTTATTATCGATCAGGCAACTCTCAGTTATAAAGCGGGAGCCCTTGATTACCTGGATTTTGTGTTGACGCTGGGCAGGGCACTTGCAATTAAGCAGAATTATCTTGACGCAATCAATAATTTCAACCAGACAATAATATCAATTGAATATTTAACGGGTAAAATATTTTAAATATGAATATCATGGCAAGACTAATTTGTAAGGTAACGTTAATCATAATGGGGTTAACTGTGATTGTTGCATCATGCAGGAGTGAAAGAAAAACCGCTGCACCGATAATAGCTGAAGAAGTGCTCCCTGATAATATTGTTGAACTTCGGGAAGATCAGATAAAGCTGGCTGACGTTCAATTGGGCGCAGTTGAAATGAAATCAATAAGCAATGTCCTAAAGGTTAATGGAACAGTATCAGTTGCACCTCAGAATCTTGCAACAGTTTGTATGCCTATGGGAGGATTTATTAAGAATACCTCACTTATACCCGGAAATGCGGTAAACAAAGGCGATATTCTGGCAGTAATTGATAATCAGGAATTTGTAGATATGCAACTTGCTTACCTTGAGGCTAAGAACAAGCTGGTATTCGCCGAAGCAGATTTTAAGCGTCATACTGACTTATATAAGGAGGACGTGTATTCTGAACAGAATCTTCAACAGGTTACCGTGGAATATAAGAATACGAAAGCGCTGGTAAAATCGCTGCAGCAGAAACTGATCCTTATCGGTATAGATCCTGACCAACTCATGGAAGACAATATCAGCAGTACTGTAAATCTGGTTTCACCAATAAGGGGATTCCTTAAGACTGTGAATGTAAATATCGGCAAATATGTAAACCCGACAGAAGTTTTATTTGAAATTGTAAATACTGACAGGCTGTTTCTCGAACTGACCTTATTTGAAAAAGATGCAGATAAGGTAAGTGCTGGTCAGAAAGTAAAGTTTTTTATTAATAATGAAACCGAAGAACATGAAGCAATAATTTCACAAACAGGCAAATCGGTCAGAGATGATAAAACAATTGTTGTATATGCGTCAGTATCGAGCACATGCAAAAATCTTTTGCCTGGGATGTATGTCAATGCATTCGTTTCAGAATCTGATAATAAAGTGAGTTCATTGCCATCAGATGCCGTTGTAAGTTTCGATGATAAAGACTATATTTTTGCTTTTGATAAAAATAAAAAAGAAGAAGCAGGAACATTCACGGAATTCCGGATGGTTGAGGTAAAAAAAGGTGTTTCTGATTCAGGTTATACTGAAATAATACTTCCTGAAGGATTTGATATGAGTTCGAAGATTGTTACAAGGGGAGCCTATACTCTTCTGTCAGCTAAGAAAAATGCCGGTGAAATGGCTTGTTAGGAAAGAATTGGCGTTTTCTGAGAGCTGAGGCCAGGCTACCAGTTGGAATCATACCAGGGCCTTACATCAGTGGCGACCATACCCGCCCTGATAGCTGCTTCAATACCAAGATCTCCATCTTCAAAGACCTCGATTGAGGAAGGCTCAATTTTCATCTGGGAAGCGCATTTAAGAAAGGTTTCAGGATGAGGCTTAAAATTCTCAACGTCATTGGCAGTAATAATAATATCGAAATATTTCCTCAGGTCTGTGACATCTAAAGTCCTTTCAACTGCCTCACGGTGACCACCTGTACCAATTGCCATAGGCAGAATCCCATAATACTTTTTAACTATTTCCACCACAGGCATAATTGGCTTGACCAGATGCTGTTCCCTGTAGAATTCATTAAGTTTTTCCTCCATTATTTCTTCGATGGTGACTTTTCCACGAAGATCGCAGCTTTTAATGATCTCGTCTGCTATAACCCAACCAGGTGATCCTGTATGTTTTTTGAGGAAAGCCGTATCAATATCAGCTCCATATTTCCGGCAGGCTCTTCTCCATCCTTTAAAATGATATGGCATAGTGTCGGCCAGTGTTCCGTCCAGATCAAAAATGAGGCCCCTGATTCCAGGCTTTATTTCGTATTGCATTTTTATTTTGTTGCGCAAATGTAGTGAGAAAAAGTTAATAAACTAAGAATCCTGGCGTTATCTGACCTTTAACTGCCCGGAACTTAATCACTTTCAATCCAATATTCTCAATATCATATGGTGTAATTTTTTTAGTAAAAATCGGGATTTTGGTCAGTATTCCTTAAAATTTGTATCTTGTGAACTGTCAAAAATCAATAGCTGTATGAATGCTGAAGAATTAACAAAAGAGGAACTTCTTAAAAATTTTAATAGTTTACAGCTTGAGTATGATTCTATGAAGGAAAAGTACGAGAAGGAGATTTCATTTCTCAAGCATGAAGAAGAAAATATAAAGAAAAGCTCGGAGCGATACAAGATAGCTTACATGACAAGCCCTGATGCCATCAACATCAACAGACTCTCAGATGGTATGTATGTATCAATTAATGAAGTATTTACCAATACACTTGGTTATTCAGAACAAGATGCGATCGGGCGAACATCTTTAGAACTTAATATCTGGGCTAGTCCCGACGACCGTGCCTACATGGTATCCGAATTGTTGACTAAAGGGGAAATTAAAAATTTCGAGACACAATTTATTTCAAAGGACAACAGAGTGATGTATGGATTGCTTTCGGCTTCACTGATTAATCTCGATGGAGTCCCTCATATTCTGACTGTTACCAGGGATATTTCAGTTTATAAGCAGGCTGAGAAAGCGTTGGCTAAAGAGCAATTTCTGATAAACGCTCTGATGAATAACTTAAGTGATCATGTGTATTTCAAGGACCTGCAAAGCAAATTTATCAGGAATAACAAAGCTCATGCACTTTCGTTCGGACTGGATGATCCTGCAAAGGTTATTGGTAAATCCGATTTCGATTTTTTCACAGAACAGGCTGCTCGTCAGGCTTTTGAAGATGAACAGGCAATAATCAGAACAGGGCAGCCAATTTTAAAGGAAGAAAAGCTTACCAGGAAAGACAGCTCCGATGCATGGTTTTCGGCAATTAAAATGCCTCTCAGGGATAGTGATGGAAAGATCATTGGGACATTCGGAATTTCACGAGACATTACGACGCGAAAAAGAAGCGAATTGGAAAATATTGCCCTTCTCGAGATTACAAAAGGAATTACCTCTACCGATAAGCTTGATGAACTTTTGAAGCTTATCCATAGTTCCCTTGCAAAAGTCGTTTATGCTGAGAATTGTTTTGTTGCTCTGATCGATGAAGCTACAGGGCTCTTCAGTTTTCCATTATTTGCAGATAAGGTGGATAAAACGCCTATGACTAATGCTTCGATGGGGAAGAGTTGTTCTTCCTATGTGCTGCGCACCGTTAAGCCTCTTCTTTTATCGCAGGATATTTTCGACCAGCTTGAAAAAGATGGGGAAGTTGAACTGATCGGCTCCAATTCACCATCATGGGTTGGAATACCTTTGCAAACTCCTTCAAAAGTAATTGGGGTGCTCGTCCTTCAGCATTATGAAAAGGAAAATGTTTATTCCGAGGGTGATGTGAATTTCCTTGTCTCAATAGGTAGTCAGATTGCAATAGCTATTGAACGAAAAAAAGCAGAAGAGGAAATAAATCTGAAAAACGAACAGTTACAGGCTATCAACGCTGAAAAAGATAAGTTTTTCTCAATAATTGCTCATGATCTAAGGGGCCCCATAAGCGCCTTTGTAGCTGCTACGCAGATTCTTAGTGAAGAGATAACCACGATGGAAATTAGCGAGATAAAGGATATAACTGAGAGTATGAAAACCTCAGCATCCAATATTTATAGTTTACTGGAAAACCTTCTCGAATGGTCCAGACTGAAACGTGGGGGATTAGCTTATGTTCAGGAAAAACTTAATCTGAAAGCAGATATTGATTCCTGCATTGATATCCTGTCTGAGTCTGCCAGAAAGAAAGAAATAGATATAGAGGTCTCTGTGCCGGGTGAGATGCAGGTAGCTGCGGATAAGCATATGCTCGATACTGTTATCCGGAATCTTATCTCAAACGCTATTAAATTCACACTGCCCGGAGGAAAAATATCAGTCAGCGCCGATTATAATAGTGATCCGTACATTGAAGTGAAGATATCAGATTCCGGTATAGGAATGACACCGGAATTAAAAAACAAGCTTTTCAGGATGAATGAGAAGACGAGTCGCAATGGTACAAGCGGTGAGTTGAGCACCGGACTGGGACTTTTATTGTGCAAGGAGTTTATTGAACAGTTAGGCGGCACCATAAGTGTTGAGAGTGAGTCAGATAAGGGAAGCACATTTGCTTTTACCTTAATGACGGTTAAGGAGGAAATGAATTGAAGGGTACGGATTTATGGCATATCAGAATAAGACCAGTAAAGCTCTGATTGAAGAATTTCAGGAACTGCAGCTGAAATATGAAGAGCTTAAATCTTCATATGATAAAGATATTTCTGCGAGAGCATATGTTGAGGAAAGACTTCATAAGCGCAGCGAATTATTGTCATCATTTAATCAGTTTTCGATTGACTTTTCAGAACAGAATTATGATACAATACTGGATTTCATCGTCTCCAGCTGTAAAAAACTTTTTAATGTAAGAGTTGTCTGGCTTTCGAGCTATGATGAAGATAGATCAGAGCTGGTAATTGAAGCTTCAACGGCAACAGGCGCTGAGAATTCAAAGATTTTAAAGTACCTGGGAAATGCCTTGAAAAATTATCGTACAGCTCTTGATAAGGAAAATTATTCTATGATACTTGAGAGCGGAACCAGGGTCTATTCCTCGCTCCATGATATCTCATTCGGACAGATCCCGAAAATAGTCGGAGTTGCTATTGAAAAGCTTTTCAACGTTGGCTGGTTCCAGGGAGTCGCACTTATTGACAAAGGTAAATTATTTGGCACGCTCGTTATTGCGGGTTATGCCGGACAGGAAGAAATAGAGGCGGACGTTTTAAAGATATTTTCAGAGCTGACCTCCAATTTACTCAGACGGAAACAGACTGAAGCAAAGCTCCAGGCCAGTGAAGATAAATTCCGGAAAGCATTTGATACAAATCCCGATGCCATGACTATTAACAGGCTTAGTGACGGTATGTTTGTATCTGTCAATGAGGGTTTTTCAAAAATTACCGGGTATTCAGAAGAAGATATCAGGGGTCGTACATCTGTTGATTTAAATATCTGGACTCATGAAGATCAGCGTGAAAAGATAGCTAATGCGCTCAGAAACGGCGGCATGGTCAAAAATATGACGGACAGCTTCAGGCACAAAGACGGAACTGTAAGATATGGAACATTATCTGCCACATTGATTAATCTGGATAATATTCCGCATATACTCAGCATTACCCGCGATATAACCAACATTAAGCAGGCAGAGGAAAAGCTCCTTAAAAGTGAAGAAAAATACAAGCTGCTGGCCGAAAATATATCTGACGTAATTTGGGTCATGGATGCCGGTACCATGAGATTCACATACATGAGCCCTTCAGTTGAAAGGCTTCGGGGATATACTGCGGAGGAAGTGATTTCAATGCCGGTCACCGAGGCACTCACACCTGAAGATGCTGAAATCATTACCAGAAATACACAGATCAGGGCGGAAGCTATCCTTTCGGGTAAAGAGGCTCCCGGAAAGTACGATATCTCTGAAGTTGAGCAACCATGTAAAGACGGCTCTTCGGTATTGACTGAAGTGATCACCACATTCCTGATCAATCCCGATAACGGTCGTGTTGAAGTACTTGGCGTCACCCGCGACATAACCCAACGTAAGATTGCAGAGAAAACATTAAAAGAAAATGATCGCTTGCTGCGTGAATCTCAGAATATTGCCCGTTTAGGAAGTTTCGTGTGGGATTTATCAAGCAACACGTGGAAAAGTTCAGGAATTCTCGATGAGATCCTTGGTATCGATGAAAATTATCCACACACATTTGAAGGCTGGATCAGCAGGGTTCATCCCAGGTGGAAAAATATTTTGACAAATTTCATGTCAGCGAAATCATTAAATAAATACAAGAAATTTGACAGGGAATTCGAGATTGTCAGGTATTCTGATAATGTGGAAAGATGGGTTCATGGGGTAACCGAGTTTGAATTTGATACTAATGGGAAACCGGTCAAGCTTATAGGTGTAATGATTGATATCACTCAATGGAAACAAGTCGAAGATGAAGTAAAAAAACTTAATGCTGAACTGGAAGAAAGAGTAAATGAACGTACCGCCCAGCTTGAAGCAGCCAACAGTGAATTGCAGGCCTTTGCATACTCTGTATCACACGACCTCAGGGCGCCGCTACGTGCCATTGACGGATTTTCCAGGTTCTTACTCGAAGATTATAGCAGTAAGCTGGATGCCGAGGGACAACGACTTTTGGGACTTGTCAGGAGCAATACACAAAAAATGGACAGACTGATAACCGATATTCTTGCTCTTTCACGTATTACCAGGAGCGAACATAAGAAATCTAAAATCGATATGACTAAAATGGCAATGTCGATGTTTAATGAAGCAGCCACACCGGAGATTAAATCAAAACTGAAAATAATTGTTGAGGAATTGCCCGACACATATGCCGATCCGACATATATTAAACAGGTATGGGTTAATCTTCTCTCAAATGCCATTAAGTTTTCATCGTTAAAATCAAAACCGCTTGTAAAAATAGGGGGGTACTCGGAAGACAAATTTAATGTTTACTACGTCAGAGATAACGGAGTTGGCTTTAATCCTGAATATTCCAATAAATTATTCGGGGTGTTTCAGAGGCTTCATAAAGCCAATGAATTTGAAGGTAATGGCGTTGGACTGGCGATTGTGCAGCGGATAATTCACAGGCATGGCGGAAAAGTTTGGGCCGATAGTACAGAAGGTAAAGGCGCTACTTTCTATTTTAGTTTGCCCGGCAGAAGGAAAGAGCAATAGACAGCGATGAGCCATTTTTTTCATATTAAAAAAAAATGTAAATTGTATTTGCTTTCTGAATCTGATAATTGAACATGTTGCTCTTCTAAACGCTTATAGCAGTGTGCTTTAATTTTATGTCATTCAAATTTTTCATTATTGCTTTTAACAATATGAGAATAAAATGAACAACGAAGTCGAAATTTTATTGGTGGAAGATAATCCAAATGATGCGGAACTTGCGTTAAGAGCGCTTAAAAAGAACAATCTGGCCAACAATGTGATAAAGGTATCTGATGGCGAAGAAGCTCTCGATTATATTTTTGCAAGGAAATCATTCCGGTCAACCCACAAATTCAATATCCCGAGGTTAATTTTACTTGATCTTAAATTACCAAAAGTTGATGGGCTTGAGGTACTGAAAATTCTTAAATCAGACCCTGTGACTAAACTTATACCTGTTGTGGTATTGACCTCTTCTCACGAAGAGAGGGATCTGATAGAGAGTTACAGGCTTGGCGTGAACAGTTATATTGTTAAGCCCGTAGATTTTGAAAAGTTCATTGATTCTGTGAGGGATATCGGATTATACTGGCTCCTGCTTAATCAGCAGCCCGACATCAAAAACCTTCCGAAATGATTCTGAAGAATCTTCTGAAAATACTTTTCGTGGAGGATGTACCTTCCGATGTTGACCTGGCTGTTCTGGAGCTAAGGAAAGAGAAATTGACATTTGAATACACCACCGTTTGCACCAGGACTGATCTGGAAAAGGCACTGCGGGAGTTTAATCCCGATCTGATAATTTCCGATTACATGATGCCTTCATTTAACGGGCTTCAGGCTCTGAAGATCTCAAAGGAGTTTAACAGGGCTATCCCTTTTATTCTTTATACGGGCTCAGTGAATGAAGAGACAGCGGTTGAATGCATTAAAGCCGGAGCTGAAGATTATGTTATAAAAGAGCATTCAACCAGATTGCCATTCGCGGTAAAAGAAGCTATTGAACAGGTCAGAATCTTTAAAGAAAAAAGAGCTTCGGAGCTTCTGTTGCATGAAAATGAACAGAAGCTTCAGAGCATTTTCAGTGCTGCCCCTGTAGGTATTGGACTTGTGGTAAACAGTGTTTTGCTGGAGATGAATGATACGCTCTGCAGAATGACAGGGTATACAAGAAAGGAGCTGATCGGTAAATCATCTGAAATATTGTTTGCAACTCACGAGGAGTTTTTAGCTGCCAGGATTGATAAATGTGATGATATCTCAGAAGTCACCGGATCGGTAGAAACATTGTTCAAAACAAAAGACGGAATCATTCTTAATGTGATCCTCAGTTCCTCACCGCTCGACAAAGACGATTGTTCAAAAGGTGTGACTTTTACAATAATGGATATCACGGAAAGGAAAAAATCCGAGGAAGCTTTAAGAGAAAGCGAATTAAAATACCGAAGAATTTTTGACAATGTTCAGGATGTATATTATGAAACATCAATCGATGGCATAATCCTTGAACTCAGCCCATCCATCGAATTGCTTACAGGCGGGTTATATAAAACGAAAGACCTCGTTGGCAGGTCTATCTATGATTTTTACACTGATCCTTACGAGAGGCAGCTGATAGTGAATGAGTTGAAGACAAAAGGAGCGGTTACAGATTTTGAGATAACATTAAGCAACCGGGATGGATCCATTACCCCTTGCTCGGTATCTGCAAAACTCCTCTCTGATCAGGTTGGAAATCCTGAAAAGATTATTGGGAGCATGCGTGATATTACTGATAGGAAGAATGCGTCTGATGCTTTGAGGATCGCTAAGGAAAAGGCCGAGATGAGCGACAAACTAAAAACAGAATTTCTAAATAATATTTCTCATGAGGTACGAACTCCTTTGAACGGCATACTTGGATTTGCGGAAATTATCACTCTGCAGGACTTGTCTGAAGAGGAAAAGAAGGACTCAATGGCAATGCTTTTTGAAAGCAGCAACAGGCTCCTGAATACGATAACCAATTATATGGACATCTCCCTGATCACCTCAGGGAGTCTCTCAGTTCATAAAAAGGATTTTCTTCCGGTCCCGATCCTTAATAGAATATACAATAATTTTGAATCGGCCTGTCAGAACAAAAAGCTGCTGCTATTGCTTGAGGTACCTGAACAAGCCGATGAATTTGTGATCAGTTCTGATCCCGAGATCTGCCAGAAAATTATTTCTCATTTTCTCGATAATGCGATAAAATTCACAGAGAAAGGGACAATACGCTTTGGCTTCAGCCATAAGATAGATCAGGTGGAGTTTTTTGTAAAAGACACTGGGATTGGCATTAAAAAGGAATCGTTTGACATCATATTTGAAAGGTTTGTAAAAGAAGGTCAGAGATCCTATAATGTTTCTGAAGGCAGTGGACTGGGGCTATCAATAGCACGTGGTATGACAGATGCAATAGGTGGGAAAATCTGGTTGGAATCAGAACCGGGAAGAGGGTCCGGTTTCTTCCTGGGATTACCTTTCAGAAACGATTCGGAGGTCGCCTCAACAGTGAATGACAGGATTGAATCCTCTAAGTCGCTGGACGGTTCTTCGATACTGATCGCTGAGGATGACGAAACAAATTTCTACTATCTTAATGCATTGATTTCCAGAGAAACAGACGCGAAAGTACTGCATGCATCAAATGGGAGGGAGGCTATTGAACTTTTCCGGCTCCATCCCGATATTAAATTGATCCTTATGGACATGAAGATGCCGGAAATTGACGGATTTGAAGCCACAAGGCAAATCAAGCTTCTTAACTCCGATGTTCATATAATTGCAGTTACGGCTTTTGCAATGTCGGGCGATGAAGAAAGAATTATTGCAGCAGGATGTGACGGTTATTTAAGCAAACCAATAAATAAAAAAAGTCTTCTTGAAAAAATTGGCATATTCATAAAGAAGTAAATAAACCTTATTTTTTATAGGCTGCAAGATATTCCTTTACGCGTTTATAAACATTTTCAGCAGTGAATCCCAGTTTTTCATCAAGCACTTTATATGGTGCGGAGAAGCCAAAACTGTTCATTCCCCATATTACGCCTCTGTCACCGACCAGCCCCTGGAGAGTGACTGAGAGTCCTGCTGTCAGTCCGAAAATTGGAATCCCGTCAGGAATGACAGACTTCCTGTAACTTGCAGTCTGATTTCTGAAAAGACCCTCAGAGGGAACCGAAACAATTCTGACCTTCAGGTTATCCTTTTTAAGCAAAACCGCTCCGTCAACAAGCGTTGAAACTTCTGAACCACTGGCAATCATTACGATATCGGGACTACCATCGGAATCCTGAACTATATATGCCCCTTTTTCCGATTGCAGTGCATCGTTGTACCTGTTCCCGCTTTTCGAAGGAATATCTTTAATATTTTGTCGTGAGAGTAATAAAGCAGTGGGTTTTTTCTTATTCTCCAGGGCGAGTTTCCAGGCTACAATTGCCTCTGAAGAGTCAGCCGGCCTTAAAACAGTCATGCTATTCTCTCCATGATGGTTCTTAAGATGTTCCAGTAGTCTCAGCTGCGCTTCCTGCTCGACAGGCTGATGTGTCGGGCCGTCTTCTCCTACACGGAAAGCATCATGAGTCCAGATATACTTTACCGGCAATTCCATCAGACAGGCAAGTCGGACTGCCGGTTTCATATAATCTGAAAAAACAAAGAATGTTCCGCATGCCGGTATGACTCCTCCGTGCAAAGCCATTCCATTCATGATTGCTGCCATAGTGAGCTCGGAAACTCCTGCCTGAAGAAATGCACCTGTAAAATCACCTTTTTTAAATGAATGGGTATTCTTCAGAAATCCATCGGTTTTATCGGAGTTTGACAGATCGGCAGAAGCAACAATCATATTATCTATACTCTTTGCTAATACACTTAAAACAGCCGATGATGCTGCCCTGGTTGAGGAATCTTCCTTCTGCACAATTGATTTGAAATCAATCTCGGGAACATCACCTGCATAGTAAGCCTGGAGTTTTTTATCCAGATCCCTGTTTTTTGATGCCCATTCCTCTTTAGCCATTTTCCACTCCTGTGCTGTTTTGCGCCTGGCTTTAAGCACTTCTGCATAGAATTCTTTTACTTCCGGAAAGATCTCGAAAGGATCTGAGAGATTACCTTTCAGATTCAAAAGTGACTTTTCGAAAGATCCTCCGGCTTCGCTCACAGGCATTCCATGAGTGGATGTCTTTCTTTCAAAGCTCTTGCCTTCATTGTCGAGAAGACCTTTTCCCATGATGGTCTTTCCTATGATTAAAGTCGGTTTATTCTTTTGACTGATTGCAGAATTGAGAGCCATTCTTATCTGGCTCTGATCATTGCCTTCGATCTGTATAACATTCCATCCCCATGAAGTGTATTTCATGCCGGTATCTTCACTCGTAACAGCTTTGGTTTCAGTCGAGAGCTGGATATCATTTGAATCATAGAACATGATGAGATTATTCAATCCAAGAAACCCTGCAATACGACCGGCACCCTGTGAAATTTCTTCCTGAACACCTCCATCAGAGATATAGGTAAATATTTTATGAGCGAATAGCTCTCCGAACCTTGCTGCAAGAAACCTTTCTGCAATTGCAGCCCCGACTGCCATGGTGTGCCCCTGACCAAGAGGACCCGAGGTATTCTCAATTCCTTTCATGATATTCACTTCAGGATGCCCGGGAGTATGACTGCCCCATTGCCTGAAATTTTTCAGCTCCTCTGCATCAAAATGACCGGTCAGCGTAAGAACTGAATAAAGCATCGCCGACATATGCCCTGCATCGAGAAAGAACCTGTCGCGGTTTATCCATGCCGGATCTGTTGGATCGAATTTCAAAAACTCGGAAAACAAAACATGAATGAAATCAGCTCCTCCCATTGCACCACCCGGATGGCCTGACTTTGATTTTTCTACCATTGCCATGGAAAGAATGCGGATATTATCAGCAGCCCTTTGATTTATATTGATATTCATAAAGATTTTAATAATGGTTTGACGGAATTTCAACAAAAATATCATTTATCATCGAGAGAAAAAAACAAAATAGTATTACCGTCCGGTAAATTTTAGACAAGTTGAGAGGATATTAATATAAAAGATTTAAAAAATTCGCAGACAGGTATTTAAGATAATATAACTTTTTTGTACATTTAACCTGAAAAGTCTAACCGGCCTGAAATGGAACATAAGCTAAAGTCTTTAATCATTGATGATGAAGAGAATGCCAGAATATTGCTAAATAAGCTACTTGATGAAACTCTTTTATTTAATGAAATCAGGACGGCTTCATCAGTTGATTCTGCATACCAGGAGTTGACCAGGTTCGACCCTGATTTAATATTTCTGGATATTAAAATGCCTGGTAAAGATGGGTTTGCATTTATTCAGGAGATGCCTCAGAGCCATCTGCTTAACAGAATTGTTTTTGTAACTGCCTATGATCAGTATGCCATTAAAGCAATTAAAAACCAGGCTTTTGACTATCTCCTTAAACCCGTGAACCGGAAGGAATTAAAGCAATGCATAAGCAGATTTATTGATAGATTAGGTAATGAGGTTGAGGCTGAACACCCTGTAAAGACCCCAGAACCCCATGATCGAATTACCAGAATCAGGGTCAATACCCGTAATGGGACATTATTTATCAATCCTGCAGATATACTGTACTGTAAAGCTGAAGGCAATTATACCACTGTCTGTACCGGGAAAAAACACCATCTGTGCTCTATGAACCTTGGAAAGGTTGCTGAGCTTTTACCCAAAAATGGATTTATCAGAGTAGGCCGTTCCTATATAGTAAATTTTGAATATATTACTATGCTGGATCGGAAGGAATGCTCTATTATTCTCGTCAGAGACGGGGAATCCGTGACAATAAAAATACCAAGGCAGCATCTCAAGGATTTAGATATTATGTAAATGAAAGGTGGGTCACTCCTAAAAAAAATCATCTATTCCTCAGGTTTCCTTGCAGGAATTCCTGCGCTCTTGATAATGCTTTTTATCCATCCTTTTGGTTCAGCATATAACATTGTAATTGAATCGAATGGCAAGCATCCTGGTCAGTTTGTGTACTCAGATCTTAATTCAGACTCTGTTTCACAGACAGTTTATACCGGCAAGGGATTACCATATTTTTATGTATCTGTCAAAGAGCATGATACACATCTTTATGACCAGTGGAATCTGCTTGATAGTCTGAATCCGTGGATTTCCGGCATGTTTTTCGGCGACTACAATCACAACTTAAAGAAGGAAATTTATATTTTTACACATAAGGGAGATTCACTTTTTCTTAATGTGAATGAGATCCTTGAGCCCCAAGGCACAAGAATAGACAGGTTTTTCATAACTAAAATAGGATATATAAACGGTGAGGTAACTTCAATGTTGAGCCCCGTAGGATTCTTTGATGAAAATGGTGACGGGAAGTATGAATTGTATTTTGAAATTTCCACAGGTTTCCGACCTGATCCAAGGAGAGTTTATTACTTCGATCTTGTAAACAAAAAATTACATTCAAGTCAGTTAACAGGTATAATATGTATGTACCCTGTTATGACCGACGTAAACGGCGACAACAGGCCTGAGATCTTCGGATCGGTTTCAGCATGCGGTAATTTTGGCAGGAATGTGCCTTTTTCCGACAGCAGTACCTGGTTTATGGTATTCAATGATAATTTGAAATTTGAATTTCCGCCGGTGGAATTTCCCGGATATGTCAATGCCCTTGAAACTGAAAGCTATAAAAGCGATACATTCAAAGGCTACTTATTATCGCATCTTCCTATGGGGGTTGATACAAGTGTCCTTTCAGCCCGGCTGATGATGTATTCACCTGAAGGTAAACTGGTAAGATATCATATTTACAGCGATCTGGGCTTATCGGGTTTTATTAAGCTTTTTGTAATGAGATCTGATAATTCAGACAGAATTTATCTTCTCACCGACAAATTTATCGAATTGAATGAAATGCTTGAATTTGTCCGCAAAATTGATCTCCCCTTTAATTCATCATTTGATACTTATCTGTTTGATATAGATGGAGACGGGCAGAAAGAATTCCTGATGTATTCCGAAACTGAAGAAAAACTGACTGTTTTTGACTCGGATTTGAGCAGGTTAGCTGAAATTAAATACAAATTTCCGGCTGGTCCATGGCTGTTATCTGAATATTTTTCAAAAGAGCATGAGCGCAAAATGTATTTTTCTGCAGCCGATTCAGGCTATCTGGTGCAATTAAAAAGCAACCCATATCATTATCTCGGAATCCTTGCCTATCCTGGCGTATATCTGATAATCCTTATGTTTATAATTATAATAAAGAGGATAAATACATTACAGGTTGTCCAGAAAGAAAGTCTGAACCGCAGACTGGTGACACTGCAGCTGCAGGGCATTAAGTCTCAGCTTGATCCTCACTTTACTTTTAATACCCTTAATACTATTGCATCTCTGATCTATCTGGAAGACCGTTACCTCGCGTACGATTATATGAATAAGTTTACTCAGCTTCTGAGGGGTTTGATTAATGATGCTGAAAGGGTTTACAGGAGTCTTGGAGAAGAACTGGAATTTGTGACAACATATCTCGACCTTGAGAAACTCAGATTCGGCGATAAATTTAACTACGAAATAAAAATCGCAGAGAATATAAACATTCGGGAACAGGTCCCAAAACTTGTGCTTCATACATTTGCTGAGAATGCAATCAAACATGGCATCATGTCGCGCGCTGAAGGAGGGGTACTGAAGATAGGAGCCAGCAGGGAAAAGGATTACCTCGTGCTTTCAATAGAAGATAATGGTATTGGACGGGCAAAGGCTGAGGGACAAAGCACATCTACCGGCAAAGGACTGAAGCTCACAGGTGAATTCTATGAAATTCTTAACCAGATAAATAAGAAGCCAATAAAACATACTATCATCGATTTACACGATGATAAAGGTGAACCAAGCGGAACCAGGGTGGAAGTCTGGGTACCACTGACTTAGGTTTGATTCCTTGTATATAACAGGTTATTACAGGTATTTCCTGTCCTCCTCAGGGACTTCAAAATACTTATTATAGATCTTTACATCGGGACCATCCATCTCTTCAATCTCTTCTCCCCTGATCTTATAAGTACATTCTTCGCCGGCTATGCCTGAGAAGTAGATATTAAACTCTTTCCCGTCTTCATCAATCATGATAATTCTGACCAGGTGAAGGTACTTCATGCTATTCAGCTGGGCAGAACAGATGGGACAGGTGTAAATATATTCTTCGCCTTCATTTATCTGGAATGACGGATGGGTAGTTTTTGTATAGTTCCCAATCTGCGGATCCAGGAAAACCAATCCTTTCTGGGTCCGGTCCATGAGTTTTGTTGCAGCAAGTACAATGGAAGTTTTTACTTTGAGATGTCCCCTGCATACTTTACACAGATATTCAACAGCCATAATTTACCTCCCGAATGTTTTAATGGTTAATAATCTTAACTGTAATTTGTTCTACAAGATACCAAAAAATTTCACAAAATCCAACTTTATTCAGGTACAATCAGCTAATAATTACCCATTGCTTTTATTATATTTTTGATTGTTGATCAGCTGCAATTTACTATCTTGAAGAATATTTATTTTCACTGGATTTTCTGTGTGATGCACGAATTATCAATAGCAATGAATATTATCGAAATTGTGTCTCAGCAGGCGCGGAAAAGTAATCTTCCCGTTATTGATGAAATAGAAATTGAAATAGGAAAATTATCAGGAGTGGAAATTGAAGCCCTTGAATTTGTTATGGGAATAGCTGCACATGGGACAATACTGGAAAATTCCAGGACAATTATCACAGAAATTCCGGGAATTGCACGCTGTTTGGTCTGTTCCAAAGAATTCATTACCGAAAGTCTTTTTGCACAGTGCCCGGAATGCAAAGAATTTAATTTTGAAATTCTTCAGGGACAGGAATTAAGAGTTAAATCATTGAATGTTTACTAATTTAGTTGATCAATCCTGATTAAAAATGGTATATATTTCCTCCAGAAATCAATTATATTTAATATTCCGGCAAAATTATGTGTGATACTTGTGGTTGTGACCAGCATGATAGTTTGTTTACCATTCTGAGACCAGGTGAAAAATCAGATCCTGAAGAAGGACACTATGTTTCAAATCATCATCATCACCATCACGATCATGATGACGAACATGATCCTCATCCACATAAAATCGTTGTAGAACAGGATATTCTGCAGAAGAATAATTTAATCGCTGAAAGAAACCGTGGTTATCTTGATGCAAAAAGAGTTTTGGCCTTAAATTTAGTAAGCTCTCCCGGCTCAGGAAAGACATGCATTATAGAGAGAACGCTAAAAGATCTGACCGGAGAAATGAACTTTTTCGTTATTGAAGGTGATCAGCAAACCACACTTGATGCTGAAAGGATTCAAAGTGCCGGTTCCCCGGTTGTTCAGATAAATACGGGGAATGGATGCCATCTGGATGCTGACATGGTGAACAAAGCAATTTCAAAACTGAAAATTAGTGACCAGTCAGTCCTGATAATAGAGAACGTTGGCAACCTTGTTTGTCCTTCATTGTTTGATTTGGGAGAATCGTTGCGTGTAGTCATTATCAGTGTTACCGAGGGGGACGATAAACCCCTGAAATATCCGAATATGTTTCATTCATCGGATATTTGTATCATTAATAAAATCGATCTGCTTCCCTATGTTGATTTTAATGTGGAGAAATGTAAAGAGTTCGCTTTGAGAATTAATCATCATTTACATTTCTTTGAAGTATCTGCAAAAAATGGTGACGGTCTTGAAAACTGGTATTTATGGCTTAGAGAGAGACAAAAAAGCATCATAGCTAATTCAAATCAATAAAATCGGATTGCAATAGATGTAACTGTATTCCAAAATGCCAATCCCCAATATCAGACCCTGAACAATCCGTCAATTTGTGCAATTAACTGCTGGTCAGTAAAATGTCTTCCCTTGATGGCTGAAGATGGGCAAGCTGCAACACATACTCCGCAACTTTTGCATAGAGCGCTTATGATATGACTCTGTTTTTTTTCTTCATTGAATTCAATGGCGCTGTAGGGGCAAAGCTGGTTACAGAACCTGCAACCGGAACACAACTCCTCGTTGACTTCTGAGTATACGGCATCTACTTCAATTTTCCCTTTCGCAATTCTCGCCAGTATCCTTGCGGCGGCAGCTCTGGCCTGTGCCACTGAATCGGGGATATCCTTTGGTGCAACACAGGTACCGGCGATAAATATACCGTCTGTCGTTGTGGCAACCGGTTCAAGCTTTGGATGGCTCTCTATGAACCACCCATCTTTATCCTGGCTGATGTTTACAAGACGGGCGATCTCGTTCGAGTCGTGACGGGCTTCCATTCCTACCATAAGCACCACCAGGTCGGCAGGTATTTCAATATGTTCGCCTGAAAGCTTTTCATTCACCTCTATCAGCATTTCACAGTCATCTTTCGCACCTGCCTTATGAATCACTGGTCTTTCTCCTTTTTCATACATCAGAAATAAAGTTTTAGCCTCAGATGACTGGCGATAGAAATCTTCATGCCCTTTTCCAAATGCATGCATATCGATGTATATATCCGAAACATAGCACCCCGGGTTTGCTGATTTGATCTCAGAAGCATATTTTAATGCTGTCATGCAGCAAACTCTTGAGCAATAACTGTGAAATTCCTTTGTACGGCTGCCGACACAATGAATTATAGCAACATACTTTGGTATTTTACCTTCCTTTGTTTCAATGCTTCCCGAGCGTATCATCTTCTCCAATTCGAATGAAGTAATGACATCCGGCAGTTTCCCATATCCATAGTGAACGATCCGTGATGCATCAAATTCCTGATACCCCGTGCATACGACAACGTTCCCAACCTCAACCCGGGCTTCAACCTTTCTATCGCTATCTCCCCAATGCCTGTCAGGCGACTGAATGACAGCTTTAAAATTGCCAATGAATCCTGTCACTTCTTTCACCTTTGATTCAAGATAGAGAATTACCTTTTTATTATCTCTTATCCGAGTTATTCTTTCAGTTATCAGATCTCTTGCTGAATAGAGATAAGGTGCTGTAAGGTCAACGCGTGCAAGATTACCTCCCAGGTGATCTGCTTGTTCAACAAGATAAACTATATTCCCGGCATCGGCCAATTCCAGGGCAGCGGTCATACCAGTTATGCCTCCTCCGATCACAAGTACATTCGGACACATATTAACCGACATGTTTTCGAGTGATTCATGAAGCTTAACACGGTAAATGGCGGCACTCACCAGGGCTTTGGCTTTTTCGGTTGCCTCTGCAGGGTCCTTGTGCACCCAGCTGCATTGTTCCCGGATATTGGCCATTTCGAAGAGATACTGATTTAAACCGGCAGTTCTCAGGGCATTCCGAAATGTTCTTTCATGCATATTCGGACTGCAGGCAGCGACAACAACACGATCGAGCTTATATTCCCTGATATCCTGCATGATCATTTCCTGTCCCGGATTGGAACACATGTATTTATAGCTTTTTGCAAGAACAACATTTGGCAGGCCCGATGCGAATCCGGCAACTGCTTCCACATCAACTACCTTTGCAATATTTGTCCCGCACCAACAAATATACACTCCTATTCTGGGCAATTCCATTTTATCAGCCATATCACTAATTCATTTTATATAAGTTGCTCTTTTTTCCCTTCAGCACTGCGGATTTTTTTATTTCCGCAAAATATATGGCAAATGGTCTGTATGCCAGGTGAGACCACTTTGAGAATGGTACTTCAACACAAAGCATCGGAACCAGTACAGCCATGTGAATTATATATGTGTAATATGCAGAAACCGGCATGCCTTCGATCCGGAATATATGTAAAAGGATCCCCGTAAGGGTCGTCAGCATAAGCAGAACAATAAAGATCCAGTCGCTGAGATGAGAAAATTTGAATTTCTGACCTGCTTTTTTAAACCTGCCCCAAATGAAAAAGACCAGGCCGGCAAACAACCCGAAGGTTGCATAATATCCAAGAATTCTCTGAGGATGATACCATGAAAAAATTCTATCTGTCTGAAACCATTTCAGGTTTCCTACGATCAGTATAAACATCAAAGTGTATCCCGACATCAAAATCCAGTGAAAAAACCAGTATTTCCTGTCTTTGCATTTACTGAATTGTTTCTGAGTTACGAAATGAACGATCACCTGGATGAAATTAGTTATATAAAGGCTGAACGGTATTTTAAGTGATTTATCCTTAAGAATGGTAAGATACCACATGCGGATAATATTTGAAATCAGGAAGAAAGCTATGGAAATCAGCATGATATGTGCTCCTATGTTAACAATCCCGACAGGAAACATCTCGTTCACTTTTACACCGCCTTCAGGTGTCAGGGATGTCACAATTCCATGGGGATTGAATACCGAGAAGAGTAAAGTCACAAAGACTCCGATAATTATTATTGCAACCAATTCCCACCAATGTGATGTATAGAACTTTTTTGAAAGTCCTGTCCAGTCATAAACAGATGTAAGATATCTTCTGAGTATCATCATGGTATCACCCGGATCAGCATCACGGGGGCATAGATCAGAGCAATCGCCGCAATAATAGCAGAGCCAGGGTTCAAGAGTTGTTTCCAACTTTTTCTCAAGTCCCATCTGCAGCAACCTTATTGGTTTACGGGGAAATCTGTAAAATTCATCAGCATGCGGACAAACGGCAGAACAATCTCCGCACTGATAGCATAATTGTATATTTTCCTTGCCAAAACGATCAAGAGCATTTACAAAGCCGGGATTCACTCTTATTGCCATAATAATATTTTTATAAAGTATGTATATTCTTAGCCATGGCTTCTATGTCGCTCAGCGGAATACTACTCAAGTGCCCAATACCTTTTTTTGAGGTGAGGCTTTTCAGAACGCCTGCTGCTACGGCGGATGCCTGGGCTACAGTATCGGGAATGTCCTTGGGCCCCTGGCACATACCTGCCACATATATTCCACCTTTTTCAGTATCGGTAGGACTGCCATTGTAATTCAATTCAGAGAACCAGCCATCAGGATCTTTATTGATACCAAGCATTCTTGTCAATTCATTTGTGCCAGATGATGGCACCAGGCCAACGGCAAGGACTACCATATCAACCTCGAATTCAGCTAACCGGTCATTAATTATATCCTCACCTCTGACAACCATCCGGCCATCTGACATTGTCACCAGAGCGGAATGTCCGCGTATTATCAGCGTACCTTCCTCTTTTATGCGATCTGCAAATTCCTCATATCCTTTCCCAAATGCACGCATATCAATATAAAACTCATAGACTGTAACATCGGGAATCTTCTCTTTTATCAGATGGGCAAATTTCAGTGAGTACATACAACAAACTCTTGAGCAATAGGAATTGTACTTTTTGTTCCTCGAACCAACGCAATGTATTATAGCCACATTTTTTGGAGGAACTCCATCGGGTGAAAAAAACCATTCATCCCTCTCCAGCTTTTTATTGTAACGTTTTGTTTTTGTGACAATTTTACCACCCGTGGTCCCTGAAGCATTGGTAAGACGTTCAAATTCGAGTGAAGTCAGAACATTTGGCAATACTCCATATCCGTATTGTTCTATCTTGCTTACATCGAGAAGTTCATATCCAATAGCCAGAATTATATTTCCAACCTCAATATCGATAATTTGATCCTTTTCGTTCAGGTTTATGCATTCCTTGGGACATTTTTTGACACAGGCGCCACATTTTTTTCCGTCTGAAAGGATATAAGTGCATTTTGTTGGATCTACAAGGTATGCATTTGGAACTGCCTGGGGGAAAGGGATATAAATTGCTTTTCGCAGGGATATTCCTGCATCAAATTCGCTCTCGGTCCTGACTGGGCATACCTCAACACATTGATTGCATGCGACACATGACTTGACATCCACATATCGGGCACTTTGTTTAATTTTCACATGGTAAGCTCCGGGTTTGCCACTTACAGATACCACGTTTGATTTGGTTAAAAGATGGATCATCTCGTGCTGTCCGATCGATACCATCTTGGGTGTAAGAATGCAGGCAGCACAATCGAGAGTCGGAAATGTCTTATCAAACATAGCCATATGACCTCCGATTGTTCCGCTTTGCTCCACCAGAAAAACCTGTTTGCCTGCGTTTGCAATTTCGAGAGCTGATTGTATTCCGGCTATTCCGCCTCCAATAATGAGGGTAGCATGATTTACAGGATTTCCATCGGGTACGGCGGCGAGTGGAAATGGGACCGCCATGGTTGCACATGCCACAATGGCTTTAGCACGGTCCATAGCATTTTCACCTCTTGCTCCATGTTCCAGGAATGATGCAAGACGTATTTCATCAGTATTTCCTCCTGTAATAGCCATTGCTTTGGTAAAGACCGGTTTATAATAACCCGGCATATCACCGGCAATAACGATCCTGTCCAGTTTATTAAATCTTAATAATTCACAAAGATTTTTTACTTCGGGATGCGGCTTAATACCTAAAATCCTGACTATAACGACATTCGGAAGATTAGCGGTATATTTTGCAATGGAATCAATGTTTAGATCCTTGTTGTCTTCAACCTGGCAGAAAAAGACTCCTGTTCGCATATTTTTCTTTAATTATTAATTTCTTATCACATTCTGAATCAGTTCACCACTGGCATCACGAATTTCAAGAATCATAGGCATTTGCCCAGGAAGACGGTGGGTTGCGCACGAAAAGCAGGGATCATATGCCCTGAAAGCCATTTCGATCATATTCAGGGTGCCACCAGTCACTTCAACTCCCTTTTTGATCAATCCCTGAGCGGCTTTTTTTAGCGACATACTGATAGCGGCATGATTATTTGTCGTACCGACAAGAATATTTACTTTGGTCACCATTCCTTTTTTATCGGTTTTATAGTGATGAGTAAGCGTTCCTCTCTGAGCCTCAACGATTCCTACACCTTCACCCTGAATTGAACCCAGACTGGCTCGTAATTCCTTGCCTGTAATATCACTGTCCATAGCGAGCTCAAGACATCGTTCGGCTGAATATAAAAGCTCCACGAGCCGTGCCCAGTGCATTGCAAGCGTTGCATGTACTGGTTTGCCTCCAAGAATGCTGTACATTCGCTCGTATTCAATCTGAGCCAGTGGCGTTGCCATTCCGTCTGACGCATTCAGCCTTGATAATGGAGTCGCCTGGTAAACACCGGAGTTCTGGCCCTCAATAAACCCTTTCCATCCTATCTTTTTCAGATATGGGAACTTAAGATAAGTCCAGGGCTCAACATGCTCTGCTACATATTCAAGATAATCGGGGGGAGAATATTTGTATAACTCTTTTCCTTCAGTGTCGACTACCCTGACTTTCCCATTGTAAAAGTTGACCTTGTTATTTTCGTCAACAAGCCCCATTGAATGAAGTTTAAGAGAATATGGCCCGTTAAGGATTATATCGACATATTGCTTATTGTCAAGAACAAAATTTTGAAAAACGTTAAGAGAAAACTTTGCAAATTCCACAAAGCCTTTTGCTTTAACGATTATATCATCACGTTCCATTTCGGAAAGCCCTTTTCGTACACCGCCCGGGATATTCATCACCACAAAGGTCTGGTGTCCGCCCAGCAGGGCCTGAATCTCCTGAGCTATGCGGCGCTGTTTAATGACTTCTGTCCCTATTTCTTTGCCGACCTTTTCAATCACACCAAGGATATTTCTCTTTGAAGCAGGAGCCTCGGGACCGACCACAAAATCAGGCGCCGCGAGGGCATAAAAATGGGCTGTATGACTATGCACAAAATGAGCCATGTAAAAAAGTTCCCTGAGCTTTTTAGCTGTAGGCGGGGGCTCTACTCCAAATACGGCATCAACAGCTTTGCCTGAAGCCATATGATGGCAGCCAGGACATACTCCGCATATTTTTGCAACAATAGAGGGAAGTTCTTCAACAGGCCTTCCTTCACAGAATTTTTCAAAACCTCTGAGTTCAGGAACCTGGAAATAAACATTATCAACTTCCCCGTCATCGTTCAGAAATATTTCTATTTTCCCATGGCCTTCCAGCCGTGTTATAGGGTCAATGGTGATTCTTTTCATGATAATTTTCTCCTTATTAATGAGGATGGCAGGCTGAATCGATAAAATAATCCTGCCGGATCAACAATATCTTCAATTACTCTGCTGATTTCTTCCGGCTCCTTTTCATCTATAATGCTTGTTATGGCTGACATCATTTTAGTTCCGGGGTCAATCACACCGGGTGTAGGGCCATAACAACCCCTGCAAGGCGCATTGCCCTTTATACAGCGGGTGCCACATCCTGTTCTTGTTGCCGGACCCATACATAAGATCCCCTGCTCCATAAAACAGGTTTCACCATCGTCAGTTATTTCCCATGGACGATAGAATTTTTTTATACGTTTGTTTTCCGTTTTTTTACGGACGCATTCATCGCATTGTGCCTTTTCACCAGCACCGATAACAGAACCCTTTGGCGGAAGCACAGCACCGCTTACTATTGCTGCAAATACCTCAAGAAGTCTTTCTGTCTGAGGGGGGCAGCCCGGGATAAAATAATCGACATCAACAGTCTGTGACAGCGAACGGACATCATTATAGAAAACGGGTATTTCAAGTACCCCTTCCTTCATTTTATTTTCAGGGACAGGCCTTGTTTTTTCCGGGTTTATTGTTGATGCGCTTTCTTCATAAATACATCGGAATAAATCCTCTTTTGTTGAGAAATTTGCCAAACCCGGTATTCCTCCCATATGAGAGCAGCTGCCATAGGCAACCAGAAGTTTGCTTTTATTCCTTAAAAGAACTGCCATCCGTTCGTTTTCGCTGTTCCTTATGGCTCCATTGAAAAGCGTGACATCAATATAATTATCAGGCATTTCTTCAACGTCCTTGTATTTGATGTCAAGCGCAATAGGCCAGAATACAAAATCAGCAGCGTCTATGACATCAAAAAGCTTTTCATGCACATCAAGAACCGATACGCAACAGCCACCGCAGGCAGAGGCCCAATAAACAGCAAGTTTTAGTTTTGGCTTTGATCCTTCCATGATATTCAGTATAATATCTATGTTAAAACGTCTAACGTTTCCTTGATTTTCCCTGGTCCCAGTTCAGCTATGTTTTCGGTAAAGCTGTCTATCAGCTCGGCAAATTGTTTGCCCTCGCTGGCGCTTATCCACTCCAGCTTAAGCCGTTTAGTGTCAATACCCATCTGGACAATATATTTCTGCAATAATGTATATCTCCGAAGGCAACGATAATTTCCCTCCTGGTAGTGGCAATCACCGGGATGGCAGCCACAGATTAGCACCCCGTCAGCACCTTTGGTAAATGCTTTGAGTACGAAGGTGGGTTCTATCCGGCCCGAACACATTACCCTTACAATCCTCACATTGGGTTTGTACTCCATTCTCGAGGTTCCTGCCAGATCTGCTCCGGTATATGAACACCATTTACAGAGAAACGCAACAATCCGGGGTTTAAATTCCATATTTCTGTTCAATTTATTTATGAAAAAATTTCACGGTAACTGTATTTTATATATAATTTTATATGCTGTTTTAAAATTAGGTAAACTATTATTTAAAAGTGTGATTAAGTGAAACCTTTCACAATAAGTAATAAAACATGAACTAAATCACATGCCTTAAATTCCAGAGGAAAAGAGGGGTTATTCCGGTAAAATCAAATTATTGGCAGATGCAAAAGGACATTATGCTATTATTTATATGATATTAATATCTAGGCATATAATGTACAATTGTGAGAGATTCAAATTAAGTGTTTGTATACAGGTTTGTTAAATGGATTATGTCTGATTTATCCCATTATTTTTCGACGACTCCTGTATAAATCAAAGATTGTGACAAATCGTTCAGAATTGAATTCCCGGAAAAATAAAGTGAATGAATTCACAATAAGTAGTCAAATCAACTTTCTGAGGACTATGAAGTTTTAATAGTGCGGACCAAAAATTATGTTAAAACTCTTATCTCTTTCACTATCGCAAATACCTTAGCAAGAATCTCAGGATATTTTTCTTTTAACCGGGGAGTGAGCTCTTCACTGAATTCCATATCTTCAATAATCTCAATTGCTATTATGTGTAAGTCATCGGGTAATCCCAGGGAAAGGGCATGTCCCAGCTTAAGAGCATAGAGAAAAGAAATGTCATGCAGATTCGATAAGTGAGATGTTTCCTGAAAATCCGCCGGCGTAAAATAATAAACATCACCGGGTTTGCCGTTAATGCTTCGTATAGCATCTATGAAAATGACACTATTATAATCTTTAATGTACTCAAGTATATCCAGACCGCCACAGCAGGCATTATTAAAATTTATATCCTGATTGGTGATCATTGTACTGAGGTCATTAACGATTCGGGATCCTATACCGTCGTCGGTGAGGATATCATTTCCTATTCCCAGGATAAGCATTTGGTTTTTTTCCATATCAGGGGAGAGACTATTTTAAATTAACCAACATTTTTTAATGTGAGGAAATTCACTTGTAAAATACATTCAAAAAAAATATTTATCAACGAATGAAAGCATACAATCTGTCGAGCGTATTGCTAATATAATCATAAACAATTGTAAATAAGTAATATAATATAATAATTTTTATGTCATAAAATTTAATTATATTGCATATCAATATTATAAGGAAACATTTGATGTGAAACAAATCACAAAAAATATAATAAAGAACAGTCTGAAGCGGATGTTTCTTTACCGGACATGTCTTCTGCGGCTAAAGTCAATTGGAGTAGAAAAGGTCTTTTCTTATACTATTGCCGACGAGACCGGTGTTACCTCTGACCAGGTGAGAAAAGATTTTTCGGAATTCAGTATAACAGGGAATAAGAGGGGAGGATATAATATCGGTTTTTTGCTTGAAAAGATGGAAAAGATTTTCCATCGCAGTACAAATAATAACATTATACTTATCGGGATGGGGAATCTCGGTCTTGCATTGTCGAAGTACAGCAAGTTTGCACAACGTAACATGAATGTTGTTGCAACTTTCGACATTGATCCTTTTAAGCAGAAAGTGAGATCGGGAATCCCGGTATATTCTATGAACAGGTTAAAGGAAATCATCGACAGGTTCAGTGTTAAGGTAGCTATTCTGGCAATACCTGAGGTATCAGCACAGGCAGCTACCGATGAACTGATCAGGTTTGGAATAAAAGGGATAGTAAACTTTGCACCAACACGACTGAAAGTACCGGCTGAGGTCATTATGAATAACGTTAACCTTTGCGACGAACTTGAAGGCGTTATTTATTATGTTCACAAGCAGGCAACTATAAACGGATTTAAAAACCTGGAATTATTATACAAGGATATGAAATACTGATCAGAGGGTTGGTTCAGGGTGTCGGATTCCGCCCTTTTATCTGCCGGATGGCTGCAAAACATGGTCTGTTTGGTGAAGTCGATAACAGAACTGATGGTGTTTCAGTGATTGTTCAGGGTGATATAAGTTCTATAGACCGTTTTGGTGACGATATTCTGCAATATGCACCACCGGCGTCTCACATAAAATCAATGGAGATAAATCCATTGCAGACTGCAAATTACACGAATTTTCGAATTACAGGAAGCAAAAGCTCAAGCGACCAGATTACTGAAATCAGTCCTGATATTGCAGTCTGTGAAGATTGCCTTAATGATCTGGTGAGTGATCCGGAAAGAGCTGACTACCCTTTCGTTAACTGTACCAATTGCGGGCCCCGCTTCACAATTATCGAAGGATTGCCTTACGACAGGCAGAAGACTTCAATGAAGAATTTCGTAATGTGTGAAAACTGCAAATCTGAATATAATAATATCCTTGACCGACGCTTTCATGCACAGCCAATTGCATGCAACTCATGCGGGCCTGTTTACCGGTATAAAGATCCCGCGAAAAGTCTTGACAATATCTTCGAAATATTAAAAGAGGTCTCATTACAGCTGGCTTCAGGAAAGACAATCGCAATTAAAGGACTGGGAGGCTATCACCTGATGTGTGATGCATTGAATAACAACGCCGTAAATGACCTGAGACAAAAGAAACATCGCGATTTTAAGCCATTTGCCGTGATGTTCAGGGATATAGCAGAGGTGAAAAAATATTGTATTACTGACGCAGAGGAAGAGAAAGAACTAACATCATGGCGAAGACCGATAATAATACTAAAACAAAAAGAAATCCTATGCGATTCAGTAGGTAACGGTCTGAATACAATCGGAGCGATGTTGCCGTACATGCCTGTCCATTATATGCTGTTTACGTTTCTGAAAACTGCTGCCGTAGTGCTTACAAGCGGTAATATGGGTGATGAACCGATCATAATTGATGATCTGAATGCTGAAAATCAATTAATGCAAACGGCAGGCTCTATTGTAAGTTACAACAGGGAGATAATTAACAGAACCGATGATTCAGTTGTAAGAATTATTGACAGTAAGATCAGTATTATGCGCCGCTCCAGAGGCTTTGTACCTGAGCCTGTTGATCTTAGTTACAGAATGGAAGGCATACTTGCACTGGGAGCTGAACAAAAAAACAGTTTTTGTATAGGTAAAGGTAACCAGGCTTTAATGAGCCAGTATATAGGCGATCTTAAAAATCCGGCAACTTACAATTTCTTTATTGCGACAATTGAAAGATTCTCAGATATTTTCAGGTTTAAGCCCGATCTGTTAGCTTGTGATCTTCACCCCGATTATTTATCAACAGCGTACGCTGAGCTTCTCGAAAAAGAATTTAAAATACCACTGCTCAGGGTACAACATCACCATGCGCATATTGCCTCCTGCATCGCTGAACACGACCTTGAAGGGGAAGTGATCGGCATCAGCCTCGATGGATCGGGCTATGGTTCTGATGGAAAGACCTGGGGAGGTGAGTTTATGATAGCAGATCTAAACAATTTCACCCGTTTTACACATTTCGACTATGTTCCAATGCCGGGAGGTGAAAAAGCAATTGAGGAACCGTGGAGAATGGCTTTTTCATATATTTATAAATATTTTGGTGAAAAATTTGATTATGACTCGGTCCCTCTCTTCAGGTTAATTGATGAGAAGAAATTGTCGATGATAAAAGAGATGCTTGAAAAAAGGATAAATTCACCCATGTCTTCAGGTGCCGGCCGGCTGTTTGATGCAGTTTCTGCTATTTTACAGCTTTGCCCCGAAACAAAATTTGATTCTGAAGCTCCAATGAGGCTCGAATCGGCAATTGACTGCAGAGTCGATGAATTCTATCCCTTCGAGGCAGGCAGGACGGTCATTTTTGCTGAAACCTTTAAGGCCATAATTAACGATTTGCCACACACTGGAATTTCTGAGATCTCAGCAAAATTCCATAATACTGTTGCTCAGGTCATATTAGAAGTTTCAAAACAGATAAGAAATGCAACATCCCTGAATAATGTTGTTTTATCAGGAGGAGTTTTTCAGAATAAATATCTGCATGAAAAAGCTGTACGGCTCCTGGAACATGAAAAGTTTAAGATTTTTACAAATCATGCAGTACCGGCTAATGACGGAGGAATTTCGCTGGGACAGTTAGTAATTGCATCTAAAAACAGAAGATAATGTGTTTGAGTATTCCTGCAAAGATCATCTCCATTGATGGAAATATGGCCGAAGTGTCGGCCGGCGGTGCTGTTTTTAGCGCAGGTCTTCATATGATTGAAAATGTAAAGATCGGGGACTATATTCTTTTGCATGCAGGATTTGCCATTCAAAAGATAAGTGAAAAGGAGGCTGAGGATAGCATAAGGTTATTAAAGGAGATTGATAACTATCTGAATGAATAGTGATTATGAAGTACATCGATGAGTTCCGTGATAAAGTAATAATATCCAGACTGGTTGAAATAATTCATAAGACGGTAAAGCGCGACTATTCTTTTATGGAGGTTTGCGGTGGTCATACTGCAGCGATACACAGATTTGGCATTCCATATTTATTGCCACCTGAGGTGAAACTGATTTCGGGTCCGGGTTGTCCGGTCTGTGTTACAGGCACAGATTTTATTGATAAGGCAATTGCGTATTCAAAATTTGGGAATGTAATTATTGCAACTTTCGGCGATCTGATTAAGGTGCCGGGCTCGCTATCGTCACTGGAAAAAGAGATGGCTTCAGGCGCGGATGTCCGGATTGTCCTTTCAGGGCTTGATGCGCTCGAAATCGCCAGGCTAAACTCCGGGAAAAAAATTATTTTTCTTGGTATTGGTTTCGAAACAACTGCACCCGGTACTGCGGTTACCTTAAAGCAGGCAGAAAGGGAGAAAATTAAAAATTTCTTTGTCTTAAGCGCTCATAAGGTGATGCCCCCTGCGATGGAAGCTATAATTAAAGATGGCGCCCGGCTGGATGGATTTATTTGTCCCGGCCATGTTGCGGCTATCACTGGTTCTTCGATATTTAACTTTATTCCTGAGAAGTATAACCTTGGCTGCGTGGTAACGGGTTTTGAACCGTCCGATTTATTACTATCTATCCTTATGTTGATCCGGCAGGTAAATAAAAATGCTCCTGAAGTGGAAATTCAGTATAGCCGTGCTGTCTCTTTGAACGGTAACGAAATAGCCCTGCAGCATTTATATGAAGTCTTCAAAACGCGCGATGCCTCATGGAGAGGGTTTGGGGTAATCCCCTTAAGCGGCCTTGCTTTGCGCGAGGAATTTGAGTCAATGGATATTGAAAACAATATGCCTGTCGAAATAGATGTGCAGGATGACAATGAATTTTGTGAATGCGGAAATATCATGCGGGGACTGGCAACACCTAAGGATTGTCCTCTCTTTGGAAGTGTATGCCTGCCTGAGAATCCTGTTGGAGCATGTATGGTTTCAAATGAAGGCACATGTCACACGTGGTATAAATACGAAAATGTCTGATGAGTGATTTCGTCTCTTTAAATCATGGCAGTGGTGGTAAGCTAACTGCCGTGCTGATTCAGGAAATATTTGTAAAAAGGTTTGAAATTAAAGCACCTTTGACTGATTCAGCTATTTTAGATGAACCCGGGTCATCGATCGCGTTCACCACTGATTCTTATGTAGTGGATCCCCTGTTCTTTCCCGGAGGGAATATCGGAAAACTTGCTGTTTGCGGGACAGTGAACGACCTGGCTGTATCAGGGGCCATTCCAAAGTACATTTCTTCATCTTTTATTATAGAAGAGGGCTTCCCGATCAGCGATCTTGATTCGGTAGCAGAAGCAATGGCGGATGAAGCTGCTAAGGCAGGAGTAAAGATTGTAACAGGAGATACAAAGGTAGTGGATAAAGGAAAGTGCGATAAGTTGTTTATCAATACATCCGGAATTGGCATCCTTAATCTCAAATCAAAGCATATCAGTACAGGCGAAAAGATTAAACCCGGAGATAAGCTGATCATTAACGGTTCGCTGGGCAATCATGCAATAGCAGTTCTGGGCGCTCGTAAAAAGCTCAGTTTTACCACCAGCGTTCTTTCCGATTGTGCATCTTTAAACCACATGATACAGCGTCTGATAAAAGGCTGCAATAACATAGTTTTCATGCGCGACCTTACCAGGGGAGGTCTGGCAACAGTTTTAAACGAGATTGCAGGTATCACTAAGTCGGGGATCATTATAAACGAGGCATCGATCCCTGTCGATGAAGCAGTTAAGGGATTGTGCGAAATGCTGGGTTTTGATCCTCTTTACCTGGCTAATGAAGGCAAAGTACTAATGATTGTCAGGCCAAATGAAGAGAAGAAAGCACTTGAAATACTAAGATCGGATCCTTTAGGTGAATATTCTGCGACAATAGGTGAGATCACTTCGGATAGCAAAGGGACAGTAATATTAAATACTTCAATAGGAGGCAGACGCATTCTGGATATGCCATCAGGACAGCAACTTCCCAGAATATGTTAGAAATGAACCGACGTTATCAGATTCTCTTCCATCGTGGTGAATCCGGAAGCGATCTCATGAATTCTTTCAATAGTGAATCTTCGTAATCGCCTTTGAATGTGTTGTTTATAAATCTATTAAGACCTTCGTTGATAAATCGCTCCCATGAAGCATCTTCTTTACCGGGAATTACCGGATAGAAGAGTATTCCATTGTTCCCTGCAGCATCAAGATCGCCTTTTGCATCTCCTATCATAAGAACTTTGTTGCCGGAGTATTTTGATTTTATTGCAAGATGAAGATGTTCCGATTTGGTTCCATGTTCCTGACCTGCAATTGTAGTTACATATTGCCTTAGGTTATGATGTTCCCATTCACGATCGAGGGCTTCCAATGGGGTTTGTGAAACAACCATCAGATCTGCAATTAAAGACATTTCTTTTATGGCGAGACTGGCATGAGGAAAGGGGGCTATGGGACTAAGCCTTGCCGTAATTTCCATATTAACTGCTTCTGTCCAGTTTGCAACTTTCTCAAGATCAGGATTATAATTTGACCTGAAGTGTTCACGAAGATTGTCATTGCTCAATTTCGATTCGATCCTTATCCATTCTTTAAGAGAGGACAGATCGGGAAGTTTAAAGCCTTTGCTCTTTATCTCTTCTCTGTCACTCAGTAATTCAAATACCTTTATTATTGAAGTGAACCTGTTTCCGCCCCTGTACACAGAAAAAAGATTTACGAATTCCCAGGTTTCTTTTAATTCTTCAGCGATAGCCTCTAATCGGAAATATTTTATAGCATTTGGTATAAAGAATTCCTTTTGCTTAGCTTCCATCGTATCAAAAACGCATCCGTCGGAATCGATTCCAATAAAAAATTCGTGACCTGGTTTCAGGTTTCGCAATGCTGACTGATAATCCACGTGCTGGAATTAATCTTATTAAGTTGTAAAATAATATAAAATGGCTCAGACCCCCAAATCGGGCTTCTCTGCTATTCGGGCATCTCTGCTATTTTTCCGTGGGTACATTAAGACATAGTGGCCTTTTGCGCATGTAAATCTCTCTTTAGTTTCATTCTAAATTGTAAAGTATGACATTTGTAAGTTTTTTTTAAAAAGTATTGTTATTAATTTAACAGAACTATTTAAACAGTGTTTTCGCGTTATTAATTTTTTTAACTATCTAAAAATAAAACAGATATGTATCAAGTAGGAAATCTAGTCAAGGAATTGTCCGATAAACATGGTCATGCGAGGGAGAGCCTAATGCCAATTCTGCAGGAAATTGTTCAAAAACACAATTATCTTACTGATGAAGCTATGGTAGAAGTTGCAAGGGAACTCGATATCTCGGCGGCCGAGGTTTACGGAACCGCTTCATTTTACACTTTTCTTGACACTCAGGTAAAAGGGAAATACATTATAAGAGTTTGTAAAACAATTACATGCTCAATGAAAGGTAAGAGTGATATCATTCATACAATTGAGGAAATACTTAAGATAAAAGTTGGTGAAACAACGGCCGACAAACAGTTTAGTCTTGTTGAGACCAACTGTATAGGATGGTGTCATAAAGCACCTGCAATTTTGATAAATGAATTGCCTTATACTGAGCTGACGCCAGAAAAAGTAAGTGAGATTATAAAAGATTATATGCGTAAATAAATATACGGCTGAATAATGGAAAATAAAGGATTAAATAAGGTAGA
This sequence comes from uncultured Bacteroidales bacterium, assembly GCA_963715785.1. Lineage (GTDB taxonomy): Bacteria > Bacteroidota > Bacteroidia > Bacteroidales > VadinHA17 > LD21. The sequence continues at coordinate 4,383,622 of OY970276.1, read as the reverse complement.
CCTGATCTTCGAAAAAGTCAATTCTGAAGAGATCATGTCAAAGGCTTTTAAGATGACAAGTGCAGAGATAATTCAAAGTATGCTTGATTCGGGGCTAAAGGGCAGGGGAGGCGCTGGTTTTCCGACCGGACTTAAGTGGAAATACACTGCAGCAGAAAAAAGTCCTGAAAAATACATCGTATGTAATGCAGATGAGGGAGAACCGGGCACATTTAAAGATCGTGAAATACTCGACAGGGTTTCCAATAAAGTGCATGGCGGGATGGCAATTGCCGGTAAAGCAATCGGTGCAAAGAAAGGAATTGTTTATCTGAGAGGTGAATACAGGTATCTTTTGCCAAAACTTATGATCGAACTCGATTCTTTTCATATGATGATAAATAAGATTGGGTATGATTTTATAATTGAATATCGCATGGGTAGCGGGGCATATATCTGCGGTGAGGAAAGTGCCCTGTTTGAGTCTATTGAAGGATATCGCGGGGAACCTCGCAATAAGCCTCCTTATCCGACCGTATCAGGGGTATTTGGAAAACCAACCTCCATTAACAATGTGGAAACCCTCGTAACAGCGATGATGATCATACAGCATGGTGCTAAAAACTTCATCCAGTACGGAACAAAGGACTCAAGAGGATCGAAAGTATTTTCAGTCTCAGGTGATACTCCGACTCCGGGAATTTTTGAACTTGAGCTTGGAATGACCGTGCAGCAATTTGTAAATGAATTTGGAGATGGCGATACCAAAGCTGTGCAGGTTGGCGGTGCATCAGGTTTTTGTGTGCCCAGGAAGAAATTTGCCGAGACTATCATCGGTTTTGAAGGCGTGCCTACGGGTGGGTCAATGAAGCTGTTCAACAGTTCACGATCGATGTATAATGTTCTGCATAATTACCTTGATTTCTTTGCTGAAGAATCCTGTGGTCAGTGCACTCCATGCCGCGTAGGATGCCAGCAGTTGCTAAAAGGTGTGGAAAAGGTAAAAAAAGGTGAAGCAAAATCCACCTATCTCAATGAACTGATGAAGTTGGCAGATACTATGAAAATTGCTGCCAAATGCGGGTTGGGACAATCAGTTGGGAATGCCTTTAAGTCTATAGTTGGCAATTTCAAGGAGGAGATCATCTATTAATCATTCAAAAAAAGAAACATCATGATAAATCTACTTATAAATGACCAGAAGGTGACAGTTCAGGAAGGAACTACGGTTCTGGCGGCTGCGAGGAAACTGAAGATAAATATCCCTACTCTATGTAATCACGATGACCTGTGCGTGGCTGGCAACTGCCGCGTTTGCATTGTTGAGCAAAAAGGAGCAAGGACATTAATTGCTTCATGTGCTACTCCTGCATCTGAAGGAATGGAGATTCATACAAATACCCTGAAAGTAAGAAACGCCCGCAAGCATATTGTTGAGCTTCTTTTATCGGAACACAGGGCTGATTGTACAAAATGTTACAAGAATCAGAATTGCGAGCTTCAGAAACTTGCCAATGATTTCGCATTCGGCGACCATGTTTTCCTCGACCTTCTGGAAGACAGGCCATATAATATCGACAGATCTTCCGCTTCCTTTGTAAAGGACGACAGCAAATGCATACGTTGCCAGCGTTGTGTGAGGACTTGTTCTCAATTGCAGCATGTATCTGCCATTGCCGTTGCAAATAAAGGTGCGCATATGAAAATTTCATCTTTTCATGACAGGCCGATGAGCAACGTAGTATGTACAAATTGCGGCCAGTGCGTTAACCGTTGCCCAACAGGAGCCCTGGTTGAAAAGACAGCGATAGATCAGGTTTGGGATGCAATTTATGATCCTGATAAACATGTTGTAGTGCAGACTGCACCTGCCGTCAGGGTTGCTCTTGGAGAAGACCTGGGTTATGATCCGGGTGAAAGGGTAACAGGAAAAATGGTGAATGCACTCAAACAGCTTGGTTTCGATTCAGTGCTTGATACCGATTTCAGTGCCGACCTTACTATTATGGAAGAGGGCACCGAACTTCTTATAAGACTTAAAAAAGCCTTAGTGGATGGAGATACGAAAATATCGTTGCCGATGTTCACCTCATGTTCCCCGGGCTGGATTAAATTTATTGAACATAAGTACCCCGAATTTCTTCCAAACCTTTCGACCTGTAAATCACCACAGCAGATGTTCGGAGCTCTTGCCAAAACATTTTATGCGAAAAAACGCAATATTGATCCTTCAAAAATAGTTTCTGTGTCAATAATGCCATGTACTGCCAAGAAATTCGAGGCTGACAGACCTGAGATGCGCTCCAGCGGCTATAAAGATGTTGACTTTGTGCTTACTACCCGCGAACTTGCAGTAATGATTAAACAGGCTGGTATTGACTTCAGAAACATTGAAGAAGCCAAATACGATTCAGTAATGGGTGATTCAACCGGAGCAGCTGTCATTTTTGGCGCTACAGGTGGTGTTATGGAAGCTGCCCTGCGTACTGCTTATGAGATCGTTACAGGAAGAGAAGTTCCTTTTGGAAATCTGAATATTACCCCGGTGCGAGGTATGGATGGTGTAAAAGAAGCAACTATTAAAATTGAAGGTTGCGTCGATGCCTGGAAATTCCTTGAAGGCGCGGAACTTAAGGTTGCTATTGCTCATGGACTGGTTAATGCCAATAAAATCATGAGAATGATCCGGGAAGGTAAAGCTACTTATCATTTTGTAGAGATTATGGCTTGTCCCGGAGGCTGCATAGGCGGAGGCGGACAACCAATCCCGACAAACATGCAGATCAGACAGAAGCGTATGAAGGCTATCTATTCCGAGGATGAACATATGACACTTCGTAAGTCACATGAAAATCCCGAAGTTATAGCTATTTATAAAGAGTTCCTCGACCAGCCTAACAGCCATAAGTCGCACGAGCTTTTACATACACATTATGTTGAGAGAGATAATTATTAGGATTAACCTATACTATTCTTTTGAAAAAGGAGAGCCGGCTTTTATCAGCCGGCTTTCTTATTTTATCAAATAAATGCGGGAAATTCAGGGAGTTACACTTAGCTGGCTGTCGGTAACTATGTCAGAAACCAGGTTCCCTAACTTACTTTTTGCTTTTTATCTTCTTCAGCAACCATGCCATATTTTCCCCAAGGTTTTTCATGGTTCTCATTCCTTCTTCATCCTTAAGAACTTCCCCTTTTTCCCTGCCAATGCCAATATTCCAGTATGAAGAGCCGGGGATGATCATTTCATTGATAAGGAAGAAATGATTAATACTGTCGAAGGAATGTACTGCACCTGCACGTCTTACAGCTATAACGGCAGCACCCGGCATGTGTTTCAAAGGTTTTCCCGAAGCTCCTAATGCATAGCTTGACACTTCAAGAAAAGCTTTTGCATCGGCAGTTATATCTGCATTATATACCGGAGAACCAATAATAATGGCATCGGCTTTAAGTATTCGTTCTATGCATTTGTTTGTCACCTCATTCTTTTGATGGCAAAAACCATCTTTTTCCTTCCTGCATTTCATGCAGGCTATACAGCCGTTTACTTCTTTTCCTCCCAGTTGAAAGAACTCTGTTTTAATACCCTCATTTTCAAGTGATTTAAATACTTCCTTTATAAGTATTTCAGTGTTTCCTCCTCTGCGGGGACTGCAGTTTATGCCGAGTACTTTCATGATTATCTGATTCTATTTGATTGTTTAAAATCTTATTTGTGAATTTATTGGATCTAGGTGAGATTATCATCCTATTATGTTCAGGATTTCCTGTATGTCGATGTCTTTTAAGGGGTTATTACTCGAGATGAATGTGTCGGCCAGTTTTGATTTCTTCTCCTGCAATCTTACAATTTTTTCTTCAATACTGTTGCTGGTAATATATCTGTAGACAAACACACTTTTATATTGTCCTATACGATGAGCACGATTTAATGCCTGCATTTCAGATGCAGGATTCCACCATGGATCAAGTATAAAAACATAATCGGCTGCGGTGAGGTTAAGCCCGACCCCTCCGGCTTTCAGAGAGATAAGGAATATCTTGTTATAAGGATCGAGCTGGAAGCTGTTCACTATCTTTTCACGTTTTGTACTGGCGCCTGTGAGCATAGAGAATCGAGTCCTCTTTTTTCTTAACTCAACGGCAAATAGTTCCAGATGCTTCACAAATGAGGAGAATACGAGTATCTTATGGCCTTCAGCTATAACACTCTCCATATCCTGAAGAACCGTTTCAAATTTTCCCGATCCAAAAGCATATTCTTCATTTGCCAGAACAGGGTGATTCGATAGCTGTCTGAGCTTCATCAAACCCTGGAGCACAACAATCGCCGACTTTTCAATCCCAGTCGATGAAATGCTCTTCAGAATACTATTCCTGACAGATGATTTTTCTTCATCGTACACCTTAAACTGCTCATCAGTCATATCACAAAAAACTGTCTGTTCCGAAACCGGCGGAAGATCCCGTGCAACCATATCTTTGGTCCTTCTGAGGATAAACGGTTGAATTATCTTCCTGAGTTTTAGCTCTTTCGCATCGTCACCTGATTTTTCAATAGGCTTAGCAAACTCTCTTCTGAAGAATGCAAGATCGCCCAGCAACCCGGGATTGACAAAGTTTAACTGTGTCCAGAGGTCAGTAAGAGAATTCTCAACCGGTGTACCTGTCAGAACGAGCTTGAATTCTGAAATAAGCCTTGTGACAGTCCTGTAGAGCATGGAAGCAGGGTTTTTTATTACCTGACTCTCATCAAGAATGATGTAATGAAAAGAAAATGAACTGATTAGGTCGATATCCTGGCGAACGGTATGATAACTTGAGAGAATAATATCATAACTATGAAAATACGAGGTTGATTTTTTTCTCTGGTTGCCCTTGTAACTATAGACTTTCATCCCGGGGGTGAATCTTTTAATCTCATTCTCCCAGTTGTAGATAAGTGAAGCCGGAACAATAATCAATGAGGTTAAGACCGGCCCAGCAGCATGGAATAACGACGGTTCTGGATCATCAACAGGCACCGAGGCAGTGAGATAGTTTTCCTTATTATGTTGCAGAAGTGCCAGCGTCTGGATCGTTTTGCCAAGACCCATGTCATCAGCCAGGCATCCTCCGAGACCTGAATTCTGAAGGAAGCTCAGCCAGTTAAGACCATCGGACTGGTATTGCCTCATAGTGCAGATTAGCCCTTTTGGCTGGAGGATAACCGGCACCTGATCGGGCGAAAGGAGCTTTTCGAGCTTTTCATATCCCTTTTCCTCTTCGTCACCGAAGACATCAGAGAGTAATGAGAAATGCTGTTTATGAATTTTTAATGAGGTTTCAGAGCTTTTGCCGAATTCGAATATGTTTTTGAACCTGGTAAACCAGGTCTCAGGCAGGACTGCTATTGTTCCATCTGGTAATTCATACTCCCTAATCCCTTCAAGAATATTTTTTTTGAAACGGCTGAATGGAATTTCATACTGACCGATTTTAACTGTTGCTTTCAGGTCAAACCAGTCATTTACGATCTGACTGCTGATCTCAATATTTATTGGTTTTAAATTAAAATTTTGATTGAGCCTGGAAGTAAGAACAAATCCTGCTGCAGCAATTTCGTGAAAATTGCTGTTTATTGTTTCCATTATTGAATAGAGCTCGTCCTTCCTTTTGGTATTCGGTGAGAATGGGAAGAAATTGATGTCGTCGTCGGAGAAAAATCCAAGCTCTCCCAGTCTCTTCCTGCAATCCTGTTCCCAATTGAAGTCCCTGTGGAATTTTTTGAAAATGTAATTGCCGTTTGAAACCTCAAAGCGGGTAAACGTAGCTGATTGGTCATTCGCGAAGATCTCGTTGCCTTCGTAATTGTATATTAATGTTAGGCCGGTGGTGCCTTTTAATCCTGTCTCCAGCAACAGATGCGCTTCCTTATGGGGCTCAGATTCGATAACTTCAAAACCAGTGTTGTGAACTTTAAAATTATTTACAGTATTTAGCACAAAACCGCTGAAATATTTTAATTCGGATTTTTTCGGAATGAGAATATTTTCTTTTGTCAGGAATGGTTTTAGCTTTGAACCATCCACATCGGAAACAAAGTAAATCCTGTGGTCATCGCGTATAACACATCTGTTCATGCATATGATCTCAACCGATCCGTTCATCAGATCAAGTGTCCTGCCGGAATATTCCAGGGTTAGATTATATTCACTCTGCAGTTCGTTCCTGACAAATCTGAACACAGGTTCAGCATTATCTTCACTCAAGGAAAGCAGATCTTCAGGATGTAGGGTACCGGTTTTTGTCTTTTGATAATAAATGGGAACATTTTCGTCGCGTGCAATTGAGAAGCATTTATAAAGACGGCGTTCTATATAAGGTCTGATAAAAGTTTCAATTATTTCCTCAGTTACTTTCCCTGTAAATTCTTTTACGGTTTTGTCCTTTGAGAATAGCTTGAACAGATTCCTGTCGGAGTATTCAGTAATGATCTTAACCAGTTCCCGGTCTTCTGAAGTAAGTGACCCCATCGTGTCAGCCCCCGGAAAAGGAGATAGACATTCGGATAGCTTATAATAACGTCTGTTTTCTACCCTTTGAATTATATATGGAATCACAAGAGTACCCCACAACCTGTGCTGATACAAGATAAGTGCGAAGAGCTTATCCTTATTATCTGATCTTTTCTGCAAAACCTTCGTTTTAATAAATCCTGCAATAATGGTCAATGTTGGTCAATTTTCAAAGGATAAATAAAAAAAAAGGCTTCCGAAAACCGGAAACCTTTATTATAACCTGGAGCAATTGCTACTTTTTGATTTTGGTTGTATCTTTATTTGCTTTGAATCTCATATCCGGAGTCCCATCTTTTTTTGTTGGTCCTGTTGTCTTAACAGTTGTTTTGTTCTCCTTAAATCTTTTGTCAGGAGTTCCGTCTTTTTTGAGGGCAACATGGGTTTTGGTCGATTTTGAGCTATCGGCGACTGTCTTGACAGTTTTAGTCTTTGGTGCAGTTGTAGCTGCTGTGGTTGTTTTTGAAACGGGGGTTACCTGTTCTGTTTTACTTTTGGCTTTTGTTTTTGTTTTGACAGTTGTGGCAGGAGTCTGACCGAATGTTGATACGGAAAGAAAAACTACGGTCAACAGGAATACTAATTTTTTCATTTTAATAAATTTTAATGGAACATTTTTTCGGCTGCAAAGCAAAGAACAGATTCTGATGTAAAACTGAAGATGCAAAAAATATTAAGTTTTTCAGTATTCAATTAATTTCATGTTTACGGATAAAATTTTCTATTTGTGAATTAAGATGTGCATGAAAATTTAATGTTTTTCTTTATAGTTTTGTTTGGATATAATTCTTAATTGAGGAAGATTATACATATAGATATGGATGCATTTTTTGCATCAGTTGAACAGCTCGACCACCCCGAGCTCAGAGGTAAGCCTGTTGCTGTTGGCGGAAGCGGGGAGCGGAGTGTGGTTGCAGCAGCAAGTTATGAGGCAAGAAAATTCGGAGTAAGGTCAGCCATGCCGTCAGTGACAGCCAAAAGGTTGTGTCCCGACCTGATATTTGTGAAGCATAATTTCGATAGATATACCGAAGTTTCAGATTCCATAATGTCGCTTTTCACCGAATATACTGATCTTATTGAGCCCCTTTCACTCGATGAAGCTTTTCTGGATGTTACACAGGATAAAAAGAATATAGGTTCCGCAACCCTGATAGCCAAAGAGATCAGAAAAGAGATAAAAAAAAGAACCGGGCTGACAGCTTCAGCCGGTGTATCGGTGAATAAATTTCTTGCCAAAATAGCATCTGATATTAACAAGCCCGATGGTTTATTTCTGATCAGGCCTGAGGAGGCTGAAAAATTCATTGAGGGCCTTACAGTGGAAAAGTTTTATGGTATTGGTAAAGTGACATCTCAGAAGATGCACAAGCTTGGGATCCATACCGGTGCTGATCTGAAAAACTGGGATCTTGTTTCACTCGTCAGAAATTTCGGAAAGGCAGGAGTCTTTTTTTATGATATAGCCAGAGGTATTGATGAACGTCCGGTAGAGCCTGATCAGGAGCGTAAGTCAGTAGGAACGGAACTGACTTATGAAAAAGATCTGGTTACCCGATTCGAGATTATTGCAGAATTGTATAAGCTTGAAAGAGAGTTAATGGAACGTCTTGGACATTCTGAAACGTCAGGCAGAACGATCACACTGAAAATCAAGTTCTCGGATTTCAGGCAGATCACCCGAAGCAAAACTCTTCAGAATTATATACGCGATTTTGATAAATTGCATAAAGAGGTATCGGCAATTCGCAAACAGCTTGATCTTGAAGGGACAAGAATAAGGCTCCTGGGATTGAGCATTTCGAATCTTGAAACTGAGGATTGTGCCGATAGACAGCTGTATTTGTTTGAGGATTAAGCTTATCAGAATAAATCTCAGAACAATCCTTCAACTGACAGATATCTCTCCCCGGTATCGTAGCAGAAAGTAAGAATTCTTGACCCTTTTGGGAATTCCTTCAATTTCTGATTTACAGCCGCCAAAGAAGCACCTGAGGAGATTCCGACAAAGAGACCCTCTTCCCTTGCTGCCCTTCTTGTAAAAGTGAATGCATCGTCCTTTGTCACTCTTATTATTCCATCGAGTATTTCGGTGTTCATGATAGAGGGAATAAACCCGGCTCCTAAACCCTGGATAGGATGAGGTGCGGGAGAACCTCCGCTGAGCACCGGAGACAAATCGGGTTCAACTGCGTATACTTTTAAATTAGGGAAGGATTTCTTCAAGACCTCTGCACATCCTGTTATATGCCCACCTGTACCGACTCCGGTTATGAGATAATCAAGACCTCCGGGGAAATCTCTCAGGATCTCCTGCGCAGTGGTGGTTCTGTGAATATCTGTATTGGCCGGATTGTCGAACTGCATCGGAACCCAGGAATCTGCTATCTCAGCATTTAATTCCTTTGCCTTCTCAATCGATCCTTTCATCCCCAATTCTCTGGGCGTCAGGACGACTTCTGCACCGTATGAGGTCATTATTTTTCTTCTTTCCAGCGACATAGATTCCGGCATTACAAGAATTAACCTGTAGCCTTTTACGGCTGAAACAATAGCCAAACCTATTCCGGTATTGCCGGATGTAGGCTCAATAATCACGCTGCCAGGCTTTAAGATACCTCTTTTTTCAGCATCCACGATCATTGATAGTCCAATACGATCCTTAATGCTTGCGCCCGGATTAGATCTTTCCATCTTTACCCATACTGAATATTCAGGATCGAACAGCCTGTTGATTTTCAGATGGGGAGTGTTGCCGATGGAATCGAGAATAGAATTTAGTATCATATTCTTAATTTTTTAATTATTTTTCAGATGATAAAGTTTATAGGCTCCTCAAAGTCTTCCTGATTCCTTACTATTACCTGACTTTTATGATAGACCACGGAAAAGGGAGCGATACTCTCAGTAAGCCAAACATTTCCGCCAATAACACTGTTTCTGCCGATAACTGTCTGACCACCAAGAATAGTGCATCCGGAGTAGAGTACAACATTATCTTCGATTGTAGGGTGTCTCTTCTTCGATGCCTTATTTTTATCAACGCTCAGGGCGCCAAGAGTTACCCCCTGGTAGACCTTTACATTATTTCCGATTGTTGCAGTTTCTCCGATAACTATTCCGGTACCATGGTCAATTGAAAACGGGCAGCCTATTTGGGCCAGGGGATGGATATCAATACCTGTAACTTTATGAGCATATTCAGTTATGATTCTTGGTAGCAGAGGTATAGATAACTTTGCCAGAGAATTTGCTATGCGATAACAAAATATGGCAAAAAAACCCGGATAAATCGCGATTACTTCAATTAGCTGTGTGGCTGCGGGATCCGATTCGAGAATAAAGTTAGCGTCTTTGAGTAAGGTGTCCTTTATTTTATCGATCCTTCCGAAAAATAGTCCTGCAATTTTTTCTTTATCCTGAGTCAGACCTGAAAGAATATCCAACAACATAGCCTGGGGATCGCCGTGACTATTTTCATTCTCAGGTTCTGAATAAGAATTGGTTGAAGGGAAAAGAAGTCTGAAAACAGACTTAACTGTCTTTTCTACTGCTTTCTTATCCGGAAATATAAACGAAGTATCTGCCATTTCAATAAATCTTAATTAGCAATTTGATAATAAAATAAATAATTTAAAAGAGTTGTCTAACATTTTCCTGCATACGTTATACGAAGCTTTGGATGATGTGCTTCATGATTGAAATAACATATTTCCACGTTTTCAATTTCAAATGATGAATTTAATTATAATTAGGTTAGGAATAATTGTTAACTGATGAACGTGAAAATAAATCATATGGGATGGGTCAGGTCTTGTTGAAAGAAAATATATTACTTCCCGACCCGGCAGCCGGCTTCCGTTTCAGACAGACTTCATGTCAACAAAGTCTTCTACCGTTCGATATCTTTTCTTTTCTCCTCGAATTCGTCCTTGTTTATTTCACCTTTGGCATAACGTTCTTTCAGGACATCCAAAGCTGAATTTCTATGACCCCGGTAGAATGAATCATGGTTCATTACCCTGATAATAAGCCAGATAAATACTATCATCAGTCCCAAACCAAATAACCATCCAAAACCCATTCCCCACCAGTGAAAACCGTACATAATAAACCTCCCTGTTAATTTTTATACATTTATTTAATTACGACTCTATAACAAAGCATGGTCTGTTAAGTTTATCGGATTAAGCCAATTAAGATAATTTTAACAAAGTATGATTAAGATTAATCCGGTGTTATTTTCTTTTCAGGCGTAACGCATTGGAAATGACAGTAACCGAACTGAAGCTCATTGCTGCAGCTGCAATCATGGGACTGAGTAATATTCCAAACACTGGAAACAGAATTCCTGCCGCAATGGGTACCCCAAGAACATTATAAAAGAAGGCGAAAAATAAATTTTGCTTAATGTTACGCATTACATCGCTGCTTAGACTTCTTGCCTTTGCTATCCCCTCAAGATCGCCTTTTACAAGCGTGATTTCGGCACTTTGCATTGCGATATCAGTTCCGGTCCCCATGGCAATCCCAATGTTGGCTTGAGTAAGAGCCGGCGCATCATTGATTCCATCACCTGCCATAGCAACAATATGACCCTGTTTTTGCAGGGTTTTAATTTTATTCAATTTATCCTCGGGCAGGCAGTCGGCTTCAAAGCCATCGAGCTGTAACTCACCGGCCACGGCCCTGGCAGTATTTTCGTCATCGCCTGTCATCATAATCACTTTCACGCCCATTTTTTGCAGCGATTGAATGGCTTTGGCAGAATTTTCCTTAATTCTGTCGGAAACACCTATGACTCCTTCAACACTTTGATCTGAAATTAAATATACAACAGTTTGTCCTTCAAGCTGCCATTTTTTCACCAGGCTGGTCTTTTCATTGTCAAGTGATACCCTGAACTCTTCCATTAACCTGTGATTTCCGAGTCCTATCTTTTTTTTCTGGTAGAAAGCCAGCACTCCTTTTCCTGTTACAGATTCGAAATTATCTATTTTTTTCAGAGCGATTTTTTTCTCTTTTGCTCCTTTCACTATTGCCTCTGCGAGAGGATGCTCACTGTTGTCATCAATCGAGGCAGCCAGCATCAGGATTTCATCATCGCTTAGCTTACCAAACGATTTATATCCCTTCAGACTGGGTTTACCTTCAGTAATAGTGCCGGTTTTATCGATAATGAGGGTATCAACTTTATTCATTTCCTCGATTGCACGTGCATCTTTTACAAGAATACCCATCTGAGCGCCTCGCCCGGTGCCAACCATTATTGAAATTGGAGTGGCCAGGCCGAGAGCACACGGACATGCAATGATGAGCACTGACACCGCATTGACAAATGCATAAACATAAGCCGGCTCAGGTCCCCAAATTGCCCAGACTGCAAAAGTTAAAAGCGATATTGCTACTATGATCTGTACAAAATACTTTGCTACAATATCTGCCAGTCTCTGTATTGGGGCCCTTGACCTGCTTGCCTCATTCACCATTTCTATGATCCGGGCCAGCAGCGTATCGTCTCCTACTTTTTCAGCCTTCATTTCAAAAACTGTTTTCCCATTGATGGTTCCTCCTGTCACCTTATCGTCTTTTGATTTGTCTGCCGGCATAGGTTCGCCTGTGATCATACTTTCGTCTATTACACCATTGCCATCTGTTATTACTCCGTCAACCGGAATCTTCTCACCAGGCTTAACCCGCAGGATATCACCTGCTTTAACCTGTTCCAGCGGGATTTCTTCCTCTTTGCCGGCGGTGATCAGTCTCGCAACCGGGGGGACAAGATTTAACAAAGCTTTAATAGCTGAATTGGTTTTTCCGTGCGCTCTAAGCTCCAGGACCTGTCCAATGAGCACCAGAGTAATAATGACTGCAGAAGCTTCGAAATAGAGGTGGACATTTCCCTGCATGTCTTTAAACTGTGCCGGGAAAATGGAAGGAAAAAGAAGGGCAAAAACACTGAACAGATATGATGATCCGACACCGATGGAAATTAGTGTCCACATATTGGGTGCCCACCTTCTGACCGAACTCCAACCACGCTTAAAGAAAATCCAGCCTGAATAGAAAATAACAGGGGTAGCCAATATGAATTCAATCCAATTCCAAAATTTTTTTGAAGCAATGTTTTCGAGATGGAGAAACGGAATAACGTCCGACATGGCAATTATAAATACCGGAATGCTTAAAGCGAGCGCTACCCGGAATTTCTTCACCATTAATTTATAAGACTTATCTTCTTCGCTTGTTTCAGCGCCTTTTTCAGGAACAAGGGTCATACCGCATTTGGGACAGGATCCAGGTTTATCCTGCCTGATCTCAGGATGCATTGGACAAGTATAAATTGCACCATGTTTATGAATGGCTTCCAATTTTTTTAAATGCATGCCGCAGACAGGGCAATCTCCTGGTTCCGGATAGGTCTTTTCACCCTCACATAACATAGTGCAGTAATACCTGTCGACTGTATCGTTAACCTCTTTGACATTGTGTTCATGATTTAATGATTCATGGTCATGATGAACATGCGGATCGTGTCCTTCAATTTTTCTGTTCTGATCAACAGGTATGAGATGCATATTACAGACGGGGCAATCGCCCGGCTTATCATATACCTTATCACCCTCACATTTCATGGGACAGAAGTATTTGACCTTCGAATCTGCCTGATCTGTTATTTCAGCATTTTTCATAATTTCTGAATGATATTAGGATATTCATATATCAACATTAACATGCTCATATAGTTTTTATTGATATGCTGCTTAAGGTGGAAGACAATTTAAAACCAGAAATCAAGGCAACGGTTTATCAAGATTGTCGATAACGGTTTTTAATTTTTCCCGAATATTGCCGGCTATCTCCTTTAGCCCCGGGTTTTCAATTGCTGCCATGGAAGCCACCGGATCAACGGCAGCTACTTCTATTTTCCCGTCAGCTGTTTCCTGAATAATGACATTGCAAGGCAGCATTACGCCTATTTTATTTTCTTTTTGAAGCGCTTTATAGGCATAGGCAGGATTACACGCACCCAAAATTTTATATTTCCGGAAATCAACGCCTAGTTTTTCCCTTAGCTTTTCCTGAATATCTATTTCTGAAAGCACACCAAAGCCTTCTGACTTCAAAGCTTCTTTTGATTTTGCAACAGCCGTTTCAAAATCTGTTTCTAATTGTTTTTCAAAATAATACTTCATTCTGGGAAATATTTTAAATTGTTTTTAAAAGATAACATCAGCCTGACTGCTGTCTGAAGGCCGGGAAATTTTTCATAATAAAGTAAGCAACATGGCAATTAAATGACTCCCATCAGATAACTATTGTGACTTTCCCCCGTGAATGGAATGCTGATCTTTAGTTTTCTGATCATTGCCATCTACTGGCACCAGTTTCATATTGCATACCGGGCAATTGCCAGGATGATCATAGGTTTTTGAACCCTCACATTTCATTGGGCAGAAGTATTTAATTCCGCCACCTGACTGAACTTTGTTTTCGTGATTTTTCATAATTAAAAAAGATTAAATTATTCTTATCAAGATTGACTGATTTGATGGTACAATCCACGCTTTTTTTTTTGATAAAAATGAAAGTATAAAGGTATAGTAACTATGCATTATAATGTCATTCAATGGCCAGAAAATCTAATATAATTAACATATAATTAACATAAAATCAGTGAACTTAGCTCTGCCTTGATTAAAACATATCTTTCATTTTAACGACATCCGGGCAAACTACCGGCTCTTTGGCCCAACAGGCATTTTCATTGCTTTCATTGATGTATCATGTACAGATTTGGAATCGCCCGGCATAATCATTCCCGGCATTGAAGACGTTGTTCCGCCTTCCCTGTTCATCATGCTTGGTTTCCCAGCCAGTTCTGCAGAAGCATCTACTGCGAAGGTGCCATTAGTAACAATTTCTTCACCTTCCTTTAGTCCATCCAGGACAACGTAGCTATTATTCAGGGCCGGGCCAAGAGTTACTTCTCTCATTACAAATCCAGGCTCCTCAATATCCGGCACCTTTACATAAACGACCGATCTGGTGCCTGTCCAGAGAACTGCAGTTTGCGGAATTATCACACCATTTGGAGCAATTGATATATGGGATGTAATCACTCCATTAGCAAACATCTCCGGTTTAAGGGCAAAATTATTATTTGGTATTTCAAGCCTGACCTTTGAAACGCGTGTTTGAGGATTGACAACCGGATCAATATAGGAAACAGTGCCACTGAACTTTTCCCCTGGCAGCGATTGTACTGTAAATGTGATTCTATCTCCTTTTCTGATCCATGGCAAATCAGTTTCATATGCATCGAACATCGCCCAGACATCAGACAGATCAGCAATCTCAAATAATGGAGCGCCCTCAGACACATAATCACCGACATTAACATATTTATTTGTGATGAACCCGGTTACCGTGGAATATACATTGAATACAGTTGTAGTAGCGGCGCTATTCTCAATTTCTGAAATCTGGCTGTCAGTAAATTTCCATTGACGTAATTTTTCTCTTGCTGCCTCAACAAGACGAGGTTGCATCTCCTTTATTTTAAGAGCTTCCAACAGTTCCTTCTGAGCATTTACCAATTCCGGAGAATAGATCTGTGCTATAGCCTGCCCCCGTTTGACCTCCTCTCCTGTGAAATTTACCAGAAGCTTTTCGATTCTTCCCGGTACATTGGCCGGCTGTGTTTGAATCAAACGCTCATCGGCCTGTATTTTACCGTACAGCTGAACCGTTTTTACGGGTTTCTGTTTCGACACTATGCTCGTTTGCACATCGGCAAGCTTAATTCCTTCCTCACTCATGAAAACCTCATCAGGGTTAACTGACGCAGTGCTTTGAACGAGTGGAATCAGATCCATTCCGCAGATTGGACATTTCCCCGGGTGATCCATTCGTATCTGAGGGTGCATTGCACAGGTCCAGATAGTTTTTTTTGCTTCATTTGCTGTTTGTTCCTGTGGCGCTTTTATTTCATTCGATTTGTGGAACATAATCCAGCCAAGTATCAGTCCTGCAACCACAAGTAAAGAAGCTTTTAAATAGATATTTTTTGATCTTTTTTTAATTTTCATGTCAGAGAAATTTAACGTTAATTTTTTACCATCAGTTCCCGGTTAAATATACCAGACTGGCGACCGAAGTGTTTTTATCAGTAACTGCTTCCACTTTTTTGAACTGATAATCGAGTAGTTGCTGCTCCATCCGGAGCACATCATCGAAGTTAGCGCCACTGGAAGAATAAGAAGTAAGTAAAAGCTGCAGGCTCTTATCAGCAAGCATTTCTTCATCGTTGTACAGCTTTATTCTTCTTGATGCATCATTGAAATTTTTCAAGGCCTCCTGAAAATTAACATTCAGGTCGTTACTTACGCTTGAGGCATATTCTGAGGATGCATCCCTCATCATCTCAGCTTCGCGACGCATAGCTTTGTATTTTTTACGATAGATAGGAATAGTAAGATTAACCATAGGCATGATCATGTCTTTGCCATTCATCATAGGGTCTGTTCCCTCACGTTTCTGAATTATGGTATAATTCACTCCAAGTCCCAGCATAGGATATCCCATACGGGTTACCATTTTGAGTTTTGCTGCATTAGCCTCTGATTCAGCCTCATACATCTTTATCATTGGATTGTGTGCCAGACTGTCTGCCATTGTCAGTATATCAGAGGGTACCGGAGCTTCAGTCAAAGTATCTCCTGTAAAAACTTCATATGACGGCGGGCGGTCAAGATATCTGTTAAAGCTTGCTTTGTCAGTGGTAAGCTGGTCCTGTAAAAATGCTTCGCGGTTTTCAAGATCGTGTATTTCAATCTGAACACGCAAGAGATTGACCATATCGTTATTGCCATTTCCGCCCATGGAAGTACCCATTCCGCTTCCGGGAGGAGCCTGCTTATTACTCGCTGAAGATGCCTGACCAGCTCCCATATTATTCTGATCGGACATGCCTTTGCCGTTTGCAGCTGTTATACCTGAAGCCGACTCATTTGACATTGAGGACGATGGACTTTCTTTTCCCTGCGATGAACCGGTACTGCCGGTACTGAATCTGACAAGAGTTATCTGTTCAATCGAATGTAAAATGTCGAGATTCTTTTTTGCAATGCTTATTTCTTTCTCTGTCCGGTATAAAGTAAAATACACAGACTTCACGTTAAAATATAGTTCGTTTTTTGAATTCCGGAAGCTCTCAAATTTTGAAACAGCCATTTTTGATGCTTCATCTTTTGCAGCACGAAGTTCTCCAAACCATGGGAACATCTGCATCAGGCTGATATCTGCCACCTGGTTTCCTCCAAGAAGCTCCATTGGCTTTATTAAATATCCGAATTGCAGCTGAGGATCAGGCAAAGAGGAGGACTGAGGCACTTTTTCCAATGATGCGGTGTATTCAAGATATTTGGCTTTTAAAGCAGGGTTGTCCGATGCAGCTTTCTCGAGATAATATAAGAGTGAGTCCTGTGCCTGGCTGTTTGTTTGTATTATGCCTGCCAGGATTATAAATAAAATTAAGTATTTCTTGTACTGTTTCATTACACTAAAAATTAATCTTTCTTTCAAAAAAATAACCAACCTTTCAACCCTTCAACCTTTCAACGCTTCAACCCTTCAACATTTCAACCTTCTTTAGTTCCTTTTTCACTTCACCTTCTCTCCAGATACACTGCAATACCGGCACCACGAACATTGTCATGATCTGAATTATCATTCCGCCGAAAGCAGGGATTGCCATCGGAACCATAATATCCGCACCTTTCCCGGTCGATGTCAGTACAGGTAATAACGCTATGATTGCCACGGCTGCAGTCATCATTGCCGGGCGCACCCTTTTTTTACCAGCCAGCACCACTGCCTCACGGACATCATGGACATTAGAGGGCTTTAACTCTTCAAATACCTGGTGGATATAGGTACCCATAATTACTCCGTCGTTTGTTGAAATTCCAAAAAGGGCAATAAACCCAACCCATACTGCCACGCTTAGATTAATGGTATGCATCTGAAAAAGATCTCGCATATTTATTCCTGCAAGTGAGAAATTCATAAACCAGGGCTGGCCGTATAGCCAGATCATAATGAATCCGCCTGCAAATGCCACGAAGACTCCTGAAAAATGGATTGAGGATGCTGTAAACGTTTTAAACTGAAAGAAAAGCAGCATGAATACCAGAACCAGGCTGATGGGCATAACAATTGACAATCGTTTGGTGGCTCTGATTTCTTGTTCGTAGTTTCCTGCAAACTTAAAGGAAATACCGGCCGGCAATTTGAGATCTCCCGACTCTATCTTTGAATTAATGAAGGCATTGGTTTTTTCGACAGCATCCACTTCGGCGATTTCCGGCTTTTTATCGAATATAACGTAACCCGTCAGAAATGTATTTTCACTGCGGATCATTTGTGGCCCCTTTGTATAGTGAAGATCAGCCAGTTCACCCAATGGTACTTCCACCCCGGTCATGGAAGGCACGAGGATTTTCTTAAGAGATTCAGGTGTTGTCCGTAACTCACGGGGGTATCTTACTCTTACCGGAAATCTTTCACGGCCTTCCACTGTTGTTGTTAAAACCATGCCACCAACAGCGCTTTGCAAAACATCCTGAACGTCCGTCACGGAAAGGCCGTACCTGGCAATTGCCTCCCTGTTAAGTTTTATTTCGATGTAAGGGGCTCCGACAGAACGATCGTAAAACACAGATGAGGGTATCAGTGAGGGAGCCTGCTTAAGGATTTTTTCAAATTCAAGCCCTGCATTCTCAATGCTTTCCAGATCGGGGCCATAGATCTTCAGACCCATCGGAGAACGCATCCCTGTCGAGAGCATAACCAGTCGTGTCTGAATGGGTTGCAGCTTTGGAGCTGAAGTCAGTCCGGGCAAATCTGTAACTTTGACAATTTCCTTCCAGATGTCATCAGGCTTTTTGATCTCCGGACGCCACTGCCGGAAGTAATCTCCATGAGTATCGGGGATAAGAAGCTTAGTATTAAAATTCTTCAAATTACCTGTCTTTGGATTAAAAACTGAGTCGTCCGATAATTTGAAATTCCCTTTTTTATCAGTCCTGAACCTCATACGCTGGCCGTTAACATCCAGAACATACTCGGATTTATAGTTGATTGTATTTTCAAACATCTGTACCGGCGCGGGATCGAGAGCAGAGTTGACTCTTCCCCATTTCCCGACTGCAACGTCCACTTCCGGAATTGATTCCAATCGTTTATCGAGCATTTTTATATAATCGATATTCTGTTCAATTCCTGCATTTGGCATGCTGGTAGGCATCAGGAGGAAGGAGCCTTCATCGAGAGAGGGCATAAACTCTTTTCCCACACCCGGAAAGGTGTTTGCTGTGGCTGTCCACAAAGAGGTATGCCTGAGATTCAGCCCTACCTTATCGAAGCCGGTTGCAACTAATCCGAAAATTCTATTAAAACCCAGCCATATTGTAATTCCAATTAAAAAAGTTGCCAATGGAAGAATAAGGAATTTTGATTTATTCAGTAAACACCATCTCAGTACAGGCTCATAATAATGAACCATAAGCATAAGTAGTGTAATTACAATTCCCACTATACCAATAACAAACAGGAAGTTGGCCAGGTATGAATTATGGGCGCCGAGAGGCAGCCACTCAAAAGCGAGGTAATAGACCGCTACCAGTACAGCAATCCCGATATTGATATAATCAGGCATCTTTCGCCGGTGTTCAGGCCATCTGTCAGCAAGCAGGTTGTTTATTCCTGCAAGGGAAAGAGCCAGGGCGGGCCATGTACCCCACATTACCGTAAAGAGCAAACCTGCAATGATAAGAGAAACATTCCACACCCGCCTCACATGCTTTTTGTCAAAACGAATGGAAAAAACGATATCTGCAATCATGGGAAGTACAAGTATTCCCAGGATGAATGAAGAAAGCAGTGCGAAAGTCTTCGTGAAGGCAAGCGGCCTGAACAATTTACCTTCAGCTGCCTGCATTGCAAATACAGGGAGGAAGCTTACTACCGTGGTTGATAGTGCCGTAATAACAGCTGATGATACTTCAGTAGTCGCAATATAGATGACAGTTCTCAGTGCCGGACCTTTTATGTTTTGGTTTTCAGGCATTTCGAGGTGCCGGAAAATATTTTCAACGAAAATGATCCCGACATCAACCATAACGCCAATTGCTATAGCTATACCCGATAATGCAACTATATTTGCTTCAACACCGGTCAGTTTCATTATTATAAATGTCATCAGCACTGCCACAGGAAGCAACCCGGAAATGATTATGGACGCTCGCAGGTTAAGCATTAATATTATGATCACTATAATACTGATGAGCACTTCATGGGAGAGCGCTGATTCGAGAGTGCCAATGGTCTCTTTAATAAGTTCTGTGCGGTCATAAAATGGAACTATTGTTACCTTGGAAACTGTTCCATCAGCCAGTGTTTTACTCGGGAGGCCTGGTTCAAGCTCTTTTATCTTTTCCTTTACATTGTTTATAACTTCCAAGGGGTTAGAGCCATAACGAGCAACAACCACTGCGCCTGCTGCTTCCGCACCGCTTTTATCGAGCCCTCCCCGGCGTGTGGCAGGCCCGAAACTTACTCTGGCCACATCGCTTACCCTTACAGGAACATTGTTATTTACTGATACAACAGCATTCCGTAAGTCGTCAAGAGTTTTTATGTAGCCCAGGCCTCTTATCACATACTCAACCTTATTCATTTCTATTGTTTCCGCTCCAATATCCAGATTACTGTTTTTCACAGCTTTCATAATATCCATAACTGTCACATTATGTGATTTCATGGCATCCGGGTCAATATCTACCTGGTACTCCTTTACATACCCGCCTATTGAGGCAACCTCAGAAACACCGTCTGCAGCTGACAGGGAATATTTAACATAAAAATCCTGGATTGTTCTGAGCTCCTGAGGATCCCAGCCACCTGCAGGTTTCCCTGTTTTAGGATCCCGTCCTTCAAGGGTGTACCAGAAAATCTGGCCAAGAGCAGTCGCGTCGGGTCCCAGACCTGGCTGGACTCCCTGGGGCAGTGTTCCTGAAGGAAGTGAATTCAGCTTCTCCAGGATTCGTGATCGGCTCCAATAGAATTCTACATTGTCTTTAAAAATAATATAGATGAAAGACATTCCAAACATTGAGGTGCTGCGAATGGTTTTAACGCCCGGGATTCCCAGCAGGGCAGATGTAAGAGGGTAGGAGATCTGATCTTCGATATCCCGGGGTGAGCGGCCCATCCATTCAGTTGCAACGATTTGCTGGTTATCACCTATATCAGGTATTGCGTCAACAGGTACCGGATTACGTGGCAGAAAATTTATATTCCAGTTAAAAGGCGCTGAAACAATACCCCAGCCAATAAAGACAAGCAGCAACATTATTGTAATCAGCCTGTTTTCAAGGAAATATTTTATTATTCTGTTTAACATTATTCTGTTTTTATTTATCCTTTTTCCTCTCTGCGGAGGATTCCATTTTAAAGAATGCTCAATTTAGCGTCAGGAAACAATGACATTTTAGGATGGTCCACAAACAGATCATTTTACCCGGTCATAATGGCAGCAGGAAGGCAGCTTTTCATAATCTGCATCAGAAGCTTTGTACTTTTCCGTATCGTGTCCGGCTAAAGCAAGCTTTTTACTAAGCAGATCTGTACTGGTCTTTGAGGGATCATAAGTTACAGTCAGCATATGCGTCTTTATCACCCAGTTAGCTGCAGTGACTCCATCGGTTTTTACTGCTTTTTCAATACGGGCTTTGCACATCTCACATTTGCCCCATACTTTAAATGATTCAGTCTTTTGATGACCTGGTACAGATGAGGAAGACTGAGCTGATGAGACTCCTGTGAAGAATACAGAAAGCATGATGGCAAGAAATATTTTGTACGTTTTCATTTTATATGATGTTAAATGGTTGTTAATTAAATGTTTATGGTTGAATAGTTGAATGGTTGTATAGTTGAATGGATGAAACAGCTGAAATAGCTGAATTACTACCAGTTCAACTGATACCATAAAAATATATCCTTTTGAAAAAGGGTATGGAAGGGGAAGATCAGATCCGGTAAGTACAAATGTCAGACAAGTCCACGTTTGTGGACATCATAGCCCCCGGAGGGCTGCCATTTGTAAATGAAGGTTTGATAAGTTCTGCAGAAATTACCGGTAGTTCAACAGGTATGCTGTAAACCTGAAGAGTACATTTGAAATATTCAGGTATAAAAGAGAATGAGGGTGTGTAATTATTATCAATTCTGCAATAATTTATTTCATCGCTGCAGCATTGCCTGGTAAAGTTAATGCCGGCGAGAGGTATTTCATTTCCTGCACTTTCCATTCCACAACTTGCAAGCTTGCCCGAGAGGGAGATTTTTGTAGCAAATTCTCTTCCGCCGCAATAATGAGTTGCAACAGAAATATGCAACATTGCTGCCAGTAATAAGAAAGTGAGCGAAACAGAAACAACTTTTTTCATCATCTGAATAACAGATTTATCCAAAAAATGTTTTACAAAGGAAGTCAATATATTTTAATTTCCATTATGAAAAGCCTGATTCGGAATGGATCAATTAAGTTCTTTAATGTTCCTCTATGTACTTTCTGAGCTCTTTATGCCAGTCGTCAGGATCAAATGTTTTGGGAATTGTCTCCTCTCCAAACAAGAGGTCGATAAGATACCTGGGCTGCTTTCCGCCGTTAAAAACAGATTTGGTGCAGGATATGCAATAAACGACAATATCTTCTACAGGCATCTCCGATGCTCTTTTTATCATTAGTTCTTTAACCTTATCTGTTGGCAGGGTTCCATAATAAGTGTCACCGCAACAGGTGCTTTTTGTGCCTGTGTTTTTTGGCTCAACCAAAAATATGTTCATATTACGAAGCAGCGATCTGATTGCCATATGCACTCTGACCTGATCGCGGGTAGGGCAGGCATCGTTAATTGACATCTTCATGCCGCTATAATCGGGGAATGCAAAAAAACTGCTTCCGGCCAGGATTTCCCACAGAGAGACAGTAGTTATATCCTTGTAGTCATTTCCAAACCTTTTATCACAGCCGGGGCACACATTAATTACTTTGGAATGTGCAGGGATCTGAGGTGGGTGCTGGCAGCAGGTCATCAGAATATCCATTTCACCCAGGTTATCAATGAGAAGCCGGTGAATTTTATAGGCAAGTTCCGGCTTATAGAGCATTAATGCACAGCCCGGGGCAAAAACCAGATTGTTACTATCAGCTCTTTTTCCTGGTATCACAGATTTGTTTCTATTTTTAAAATATCCGAAGCAAATCTATCCTTTATTAATTTATTAAAATATGACAATAATTGGGTTTTTTATCTGATGGCATTTGTATCCTTACCATCTACAGCATTGTCAGACGATCATACCGGCTGCAACGGTTTCGTTGGTGCCTTCATCGATAAAGATCATGCTTCCTGTGATATTGTTCTTCTTGTAGCTATCAAAGAAGACCGGTTTGGAAGTTCTTATGTTGACATTTGCGATATCATTCATATTTACTGACAAGCTTGCATAATCATTTTCAAGGGTATTGATATTCATCCTGTAATTAACTGACTTTACAATGCAACCCGTTTCATTGCTGTTCATCCTGATAAGATATTTTCCGCCCGTGCGCAATGGGCGCTCGTTGAACCAGCAGATCATCAGATTGATATCCTGACTTATTTCAGGCAGGTCGAGCGATGATACCAGCATATCACCACGGCTGATATCGATCTCATCCTCCAGAGTCATTGTTACTGAATCGCCTTTCACCGATTCAGCCAGTGTCTTTCCGGGCATATCAATGCTCCTGATCCTTGATTTACAAAGTGAGGGCAAAACAGTCACTTCTTCACCGGGTTTGAAAATTCCTCCGGCGACACGTCCTGCATATCCTCTGTAATCGTGATATTCATTAGTATGAGGACGTATGATGGTCTGAACAGGGAAGCGCTTATTCGAGGGAAGCTTATTCTTTTCAATATCAATTGTTTCAATAAGGTTCAAAAAGGTTTTTCCATCGTACCAGTTCATGTTATCTGAACGGTCAACCACATTATCTCCATATTTTGCGCTCACAGGAATATAGCTGCAATCTATGAAGCCAAGCTTTTTAATAAGTGATTGTAATTCATGCTTTATATTAATGAATACTGATTCCGACCAGTTAACCATATCCATTTTATTGATGCAGAAAATAATATGTCCGATATCAAGCAGGGACGCTATATATGAATGCCTTAAGGTTTGTTCGAGAACCCCTTTCCTTGCATCAATCAGTATAACTGCAAGGTCGGCAGTACTTGCTCCGGTAACCATGTTTCTGGTATACTGGATATGTCCGGGAGTATCGGCAATAATAAATTTTCTGGCCGGGGTGGCAAAATATCTGTAAGCCACATCAATTGTTATGCCCTGTTCCCGTTCTGCCCTTAACCCGTCAGTCAGGAGAGAAAGGTCCAGCTCCGTGCGTCCCAGCCGTTTGCCTGATTGAACTATATGCTCCATCTGATCCTCAAAAATTGATTTACTGTCATAAAGCAGTCTTCCGATGAGTGTGCTTTTACCATCGTCAACGCTGCCTGCTGTAGTGAATCTGAGAAGACTCTTGTTCTGACTTTTGCCGTTAATTCTCATCATAATTTTTTATTTTACCACAAAGGACTCTAAGAATTCACAAAGGATCACGAAGGCTTTTCTCTGTGACTAATTTTTTCATTTTTTTCTTACTCACACCTCACGCCTCACGCCTCACACCTCACACCTCACACCTCGCGCCTCACACCTAAAAATACCCCTCTTTCTTCCTGTCTTCCATGGCAGCCTCTGACCGTTTATCATCATATCTTCCTCCTCTTTCAGTAACCCTGGTAGCAGCTATCTCGGATATTACTTCCTGAAGTGACTCTGCTTTCGATAAAGTAACTCCGGTGCAGGTTATGTCTCCGATTGTCCGGCAGCGTACATCTGTCTCAAACACTTTTTCGTTTGGTTTCAGCTGCATGAATGGAGCCCAGGCCAGATAGATTCCATTTCTGCTGAAAATCTTCCGCTTGTGGGTATAATATAAATGAGGCAGTTTAATATTTTCATTCATGATATACTGCCATACATCCAGTTCAGTCCAGTTGCTTATCGGGAAGACTCTGAAATGCTCCCCATTATGTTTTCTTCCATTAAAAATGTTCCAGAGCTCAGGCCTTTGATTTTTTGGATCCCATTGTCCGAATTCATTCCTGTGCGAGAAAAATCTCTCCTTTGCACGGGCTTTTTCTTCATCGCGGCGTCCTCCGCCTATAGCAACGTCGATCTTAAGTTCCTCGATGGCATCCAACAGTGTGACAGACTGTGCTTTATTACGGCTTGCGTTAACACCATGCTCTTCAGGCACTCTTCCGCTGTTTATCGTATCCTGAACATATCTTACAATCAGTTCTGTTCCGAATTCCGCTGCCAGCTCATCGCGAAACTTTAATGTCTCTTCAAAGTTATGGCCGGTATCGATATGCAACAGGCTGAACGGGATTCTGGCAGGCCAGAAGGCTTTTCTTGCAAGGTGCACGAGTACAATCGAATCTTTTCCGCCTGAAAACAGCAATACCTTATTCTCGAATTGGGCTGCTACTTCCCTCATCACGAATATTGCTTCGGATTCGAGTTCTCTCAGATGCTCATCATTTATATTGTTCATATCCTTTAAGTTGAATGTTGAGTGTTGCGTGTTTCAAGTTGCAGGTTGCAGGTTGCAAGTTGTCATGTTGCATGTTTCAAGTTGCGTACTAACTATGCAATCCGCATTCTTTTGGCCCGTCATTCTCCCACCACCATCTGCCAGCCCTGAAATCTTCGCCGGATTTTATTGCCTTTGTGCATGGTTCACATCCTATACTTACAAATCCCTTATCATGCAAGGTGTTATAAGGGATATTATTTTCCTTTACGAAGTTTTTTACTTCGTCCATTGACCAGTTGAACAGCGGATAGAACTTAAACAAACCTTTTTGTTCATCATATTCAATCCAATCCATTTTGCTTCTGTTTTCAGATTGTTCGGCTCTAATTCCGGATACCCAGCACTCCATATTTGTAAGAGCCCTGTTCAGAGGGACAATTTTTCTGATCCCGCAGCATTCTTTCCTGTTTTCAACTGATTGATAAAAACTATAAGGTCCTTTTTCAGTAACAAGTCTTTCAATAGCCTCATATTCAGGAAAATAAATATCAATCTTTTTTTTGTATTTAATGATTGTATTTGAAAGTACGTCGTAAGTCTGAGGGAAAAGTCTTCCGGTATCAAGTGTGGCAACTTTAATATTCAGGTCATTTTTAAATATAAGATGAGTTATTACCTGGTCTTCAATACCAAGACTGGTGGTAAAAATAATCTGACCGGGAAACAGAGTTACGAGCCCCGATAATTTCTCAATAATTGATTTACCGGCAAGCAGATCGCTCAGCTCTTTTAATTTCAAATTTTTTTCCATCTGGCTTCGGAAACAGGTTAAGTTTAATTTTATGAATATGCGCCCAAAGTCTTTCATGGAAATAGTAAAGGACCGTCTTTGTAAGTACTTCGACGCTGCCAATTGAAATAGCCAGTGTCACTCTTCCAGTAATGAAATAGCTTATGATCATTGTGTCAATTGTTCCCACAATTCTCCATGAGACCGACTTCATAATACTTTTAATCGGCTTATCAACCCTTTCACTTACATTAATGACAACATTTGAATCGGGATTTCCTTCAGGTTGTTTTAAAAGTACGTCAAGCATAGGGTTACATATATGTACAATCCAAATGTAAGATTGTGAGTTATATCTGGGAGTCGCAATTATGCTCTAAACGTATTGGTATTTATACATATATCGCTATATGCAAATAGCCCCATATTCAAAGCGTTAAAAAAGAGGGGAGATCATAAAACAGCTCTATTATAAGGGGAAATGATCAGGAACAGATCATTTTAGCAGCTCTGAAAAGGCTGTAATTCAGGCATTTGTACTTTGTCCGGATTTTGCGGTTCTTTATACCTTAATTATCCATTTCAGGCTTCGGTGGAATCCCTATGGCATTTACTGTTATTCTTATAACAGGGAAAATGCAGAAATCAAGCACATAAAATGAAATCAGGATTTTCAAATTAATGATTCACCGATCGCGGTTATCCTTGTTAGAAGATCTCTGAGATCATCCACCGAGGTGAGAGGGTTTATTATCGTAATTCTTAACCAGATATTGCCTTCAAGTTCTGTCTGGACAATATAAAATGAACCCTCTTTAATTATCCTGCTCCTTATTTCTGCGTTTAACCGGTTTAGAGAAAGTTCATTCTGACCATCCGGAGCATACCTGAAGCACACTATATTGCTTTCAGGTTCCACTGCGAGCTGAAAGATATTCTCTGACCTTAAAATTGCGGAGAAAGATGCAGCGAGGTCATAACGGCTTTCTATATAATCTCTGTAATAACCTGATCCGTAATACTTCAAGGCTGTATAAGCTATTATCCCGAGAGCGCTTTTGGTGCACTCAATGGTCCTTATTGCGCTGTTATACCAGACATTTGTCTGAGATTTCTGGAAAAGATACGATGCCTTCTGAGCGAACGTCTCATATGAGCTCTCACCATTCCTGAACATAACCAGTGTGTTAAGAGCAGGAACAAGCAGCATTTTATGGAAATCAATTACAATTGAATCGGCTCTTGCGATTCCCTTTACCCTGTTTTTATACTTTTCTGAAAACAGAACCCCCATGCCATGCGCTCCATCAACATGCATCCAGAGATTATGCTTTTCACAAAAGGCAGCAATCGCTTCCAGGTCATCATAAGAACCGGTGGCTGTGGAACATGAGCTCGCAACAACGCAAATAACCTTTATTCCTCTCTGCTCTGCTGCAATTTTAGTCTCTTCCAGCAGATCTGTTCTCATGTGGTAATTGCTGTCATAAGGAACTTTTATGACCGACTCTTCGCCCAGCCCCATTATTTTTGCATTTCTGCTGACACTGTAATGGGCTTGTCCCGATATCATGTATCCCGGTTTTTGCAACTCTTTTACACCTTCCTCCCATATGTTATAGTCTGTTTTCGCCTGCCGGGCAGCAAGCATGGCAGTCAGATTTCCTGCAGTGCCTCCATGGGTAAAGATGCCATCTGATGTATTGCCGTAGCCGATGAGGGTGGAAAATCGTTTAATCACATTTCTTTCCATTGCCATGTTTACCGGTCCCATTTCATAAATGGCAGCGCCGTTATTCAGCAAAGTTGTGCAGAACTGGACAAGAGCTGCCAGGGGAAGCGGAGATGTTACCTGGTGGCCGATATATCTTGGATGATGAATATGTATTGAGTTATCAATAATACGTTTTATGAAGGTATTGAATGGTTCTTTTTCACCTCCTCCGGAATTGAAAGAAAATGATTCTGCCAGTGAATCGGGGTCATTCCAGGGTAAAACAGGCATATCTTTTCCTGTTAAAGCCACTTCAAGATAATCCGACAAAATATCAACAAGAGCATGTCCATCTTTTCTGAAATCTTCAGGATTAAAAGGAGATGGTATTTTTGATTTGTTTTTAGTCATTTGTCAGGATAATTTAAACATCTAAGAAAACCATTTAACCAGCGCATGGCACGCAAAGTTAAAAACTTATAATAAATACAATGCGTCCTTGGCTTTTAAACCTTCGTGTTGCTATAGCTATCGGAATTTGCTCTTAATGGATTTCCATCAATAAGGATAATTCATTTTCCAATTCACCCATAAACCATAGAACCAATGGATCGCTTGAATATTTCTCAGGTTCACGAAAGATATCTTTCAGATGAAGATTATTATTCATCATGAATTGAATAATTTCTAATACTCCGCAATATCCGTACGGATTCTCAGTCCTGAAATGATAAGAAGTAAGCTCTTCATTATATTTGCTGAAGAAATCATCGATGATATTGAATCTTTTGCGGTGTCTGTCGCTAAATTCACTATTTTCTCCGAATATATTTACAATATTATCAAACCTTTTCCTGACATTTTCACGTACCATATCACCAATTTTTTCCGGAAGGATTCCCCTCGTCAGGTAGATTTCCGAATATCTGAATATTCCGGTATATCCAAGGGCATCAAGATCATCAGATACTGAAAGAATTGTCAGCAGATCGTTCATTGGTCCACCTGAATAATCTTTATTATCGTGGTTTTCAATGGCGTTAAGGACGTCTGTGAAATCATTTTGAGTCAGCTTGTACCTGCTGATAAACAGTTGGCAAAGCTTTCTGCTGTAAATCCCATGTTTTACGCCGGGATTAACAGACATGCCGATATCGTGCAGGTAGCATGCAATAATCAGATGCGCCGGAAGCTTTGAAGATTGATTATTTTCCGGCAGTTGAATTTCTTTAAGCAGTTCCTTTGAATATTGCCATACTCTCCTGTGATGATCTATACCATGAGAAACAAGCGTTTCTTCATGATAGACCGAAAAGAAAAATTCTTCAAGGATCTGTTTATACTGTTTCTCGGCAGATTCTATAGCTCCGGTAGGGTCCATAATAACTAAAAAAGCAAAAGACACAGCCTTTTGCTTTTGAACAGGCTGTCAGATAATGAATTAGTAATTAATCATTTTCTGAGCTAAATCGAGTATTGTTGTATCATCTATTGTAACAATACCTCCATCTGGTCCCTGTTCAAAATGAATTCCAACGCTTTGTCCCTTGTCAAAGTTTCTCCCTCCGAAGTAGTTTCTGACCGTCTCTTCATTCAAATCCAGCTTTTCCGCAATATTTCTCATGCTACCGGAGGGTAATTGGTCCTTTATCTTCCGAAGCTCATTAAAGGTGATTGTTTTAGACATGATATTTTTGCTTAGTTTGTTAAAAGTACTTTAAAGCTCATCAAAACCCAAAGTTAAATATAAAATAGACATCTTGAATAACATTTTTTATAAATTCAAGACATCTCTTATGATATAAACATCATATTCGCCGAGCTGAATAAAACCAAATTTTTTGTAAAGATTAATTGCTTTAATGTTAGAAGAGTGAACCTCCAGTTTGACTTGCGCGCCTATTTTTTTTATATATTCCAGCGACTTTTTTAAAAGAACTTTTGAAAGGCCTCTTCCCTGATATTCCGGCAATATTCCAAAGTGATGGATCATGATCCTTCTGCCGTCGTATGTCATCCATGAGGTGCCGATTATCTTCCCTTCAGATGTGGTCATTACCAGCAGCTTTCCTCCGTAATCCAGGGTTCTTGTTATTGTTTCCGGGGAATCATTCCGGACTGGGTTACCCATGTCTGTAAGAAGCCATAAATTGGCTATTCCGTCATAGTCTTTTTCCTGATAATCTCTTATTAAAATCTCCCCGGCTAATTCAGAATTGTCCATGAGTGAAAGTTTACAAATTTATTCTTAGCATCGCATTTGAGTATGCCCCTTTTCTGCCCCCCTTAATTATGCCAGCCTTTTTTCTGCCCCACCATTTCTGCCCCCCAACCTTTTTCTGCCATCCTTTTCTGCCCCCCAACCCCCCTAAAGGGGGGCTAATTTCTGTAATGGATTGTAATTTCTATTACAAAGTTCATATTTCCCTCATCAGCTCAAGGAATAGCTTCAGGGCTTTTTTCTTATCATCATCGAAATTGTAGTCAATATTTTCAACGAGATATCTTCGGAGATTTTCCCCGGTAATAGTCCCGGAATTTCCCATTTTTTCTACCACTCCATCGATATTATTTACCCCAAGCTTCATAGCATCATTAAATTCCCTTATAAATTCACCGTCAAGCTTTCTGTTTGCTGTCCAGCAAGCGAAGACAAAAGGGAGATCCGAATATTTCTTCCATTCATTTGCGAGATCAATTTTATACCTGAAACGATTTTCAAATTCAAAGCACTGGTCGCCAATAAGTACTGCAGCTTCATCGAGACCAATGTTGAGGAAATCAAAACCTCTGGTAGTGTTTATCCATCGGAATTCTCTTGTCCAGCTGTTTTTTGCGAGAACTTTTGTAAGATTTACAGATGATCGTGAGCGGTAATCGAGAAAAACACTTCTGATGTCTGCAAACGGACAGTTGCTCAGCAGCATTACGGTCCTTACATTTCCATTTGCGCCGATACAATAATCGCTAATAATTGTATAATCTTTAACCAAAGGAAGCGCAGCCACCGGGATGAGGCCAATGTCCACCTTCCCGCCAATCAGTTTTGCAGCACATTCAGAAGGATGATCAGTTTCAAGCATAACCTTTTTATCAAATCCGCTTTCAGTCAATCCATAGATAAACGGATAGGTATTTGCATATTTTACAGCTGAAATCCTGATTTTCTCCATACCCTTTTTTTTACAACATCTAAAATAGTATTTTTGTACGTATACTTATAACAAGTGAAACCCCAATCTGATAAATAATGGAATTAAATTTTCTAACCGCCATATCTCCAATTGACGGAAGATACAGACAAAAGGTAGATGACCTTGATCTCTACTTTTCTGAATTCGGGTTGATAAGGTACCGGCTAATGGTAGAGATAGAATATTTTATTGCTCTTTGCGATATACCACTGCCTCAGCTTACTGATTTTAAAAAGGACAATTTTAAAAACCTGAGGTCAATTTATGAGGATTTTGATATAACAGATGCTGAGAAAATAAAAGAGAGAGAGAAGATCACCAACCATGATATTAAGGCAATTGAATATTATCTCAAGGAGAGATTCTTCCAGGCGGGATGGGGAAAATGGAGCGAATTTGTTCATTTCGGGCTTACATCGCAGGATATTAACAATACTGCCATACCATTATCCGTTAAGGATGCAATGATAAACATCTATTTCCCCACATTATATGAACTGCGGGAGACATTGGCTGCTTTTGCCGATCAATGGAAAGACATCCCAATGCTCGCCCGGACGCATGGTCAGCCGGCAACTCCGACAAGACTCGGCAAAGAAATCGAAGTTTTTATTGCCAGGATTGACGGACAAATAAGGTATTTCGGACAGATTCCTTATTCGGCAAAATTTGGGGGTGCAACAGGAAATTTTAATGCCCATAAAGTCGCATATCCTGACATAGACTGGATCTCATTTGCAAACAACTTTGTGAATGAGGAACTGGGACTTGAGCGTTCTCAGCCTACAACCCAGATCGAACATTATGATAACCTGGCTGCATTGTTTGATAATATGAGAAGGATAAATGTAATCCTGATTGATATGGCCCGCGATTTCTGGTCGTATATTTCAATGGACTACTTCAGGCAGAAGATAAAAAAAGGAGAGATTGGCTCCTCCGCAATGCCTCATAAAGTAAATCCTATCGATTTTGAGAATGGAGAAGGCAACCTAGGATATGCAAACGCAATTTTTGAGCATTTCTCAATGAAGTTGCCGATATCCCGGCTTCAACGCGATCTCAGTGATTCTACAGTACTCAGGAATGTCGGTGTTCCTATCGGGCATTCATTAATTGCATTCAACTCCTTAATGAAAGGTCTGAATAAACTGAATGTGAATACAGAAAAAATAAAAAGTGATCTCGAAAATAACTGGGCAGTTGTTGCCGAAGCTATCCAGACCATCCTGCGAAGGGAGGGTTATCCTAATCCGTATGAGGCACTTCTCGATCTTACGCGGACAAATCAGAAAATTACCCGGGAATCAATAACAAAATTCATCGACAGCCTGGATCTGAATGATATAATAAAAGCCGAACTAAAGGAAATTACTCCATTCACCTATACAGGTTATTAATCGCAAAAATTTAAATGAATAATATCAGGCTACTGCTTAAGTATTTTGCACCTTATAAATGGTCGGCAGTAAAGAGTATAATCTATAATATCCTGAGCGCGCTTTTCGCACTGGGATCATATACCCTCGCTGCACCATTTTTGACTATACTCTTTAATAAAATTGAACCCGTTGTAAACCCCGGAGCATTTCATTTTAGTGCTGCCTATATTGCTGCTTATACAAAGTTCTATATTCTGACCTTCATTGCGCAAAACGGACAGGCACGATCCCTGATGATGGTCGTACTGATTGTTATTGTTGCCAGCTTTTTTAAAAACGGTTTCATTTTTCTGGCCAATAACTGCATTGCATTTATCAGATCGAGCACTGTCAGGGATCTTCGCAGAAAACTCTATCATAAGATATTAAGATTGCCTCTTTCCTTTTTTACAGAAGCAAGGAAAGGCGATGTTATGACCAGGATCTCCAATGACGTGCAGGAAGTTGAAATTTCTGTAATGTCTTCACTGACAATGATGTTCAGAGATCCTATACTGATCCTTGTTTTTGTAATTTACCTTTTTATATCGAGTTATGAGCTGACACTGTTTGCGCTTGCACTTCTTCCTCTAAGCGGCTGGCTTATCGGCCGTGCCAGCCGTACATTAAGATCATCGTCATTAATCGGGCAGCAAAATCTGGGACGGCTTCTTTCTGTGGTTGAAGAAACACTTACTGGTTTAAGAATAGTTAAAGGATTTAATGCCGAAGATAAGATGAAAGCTCAATTTGCTGAATCTAATGAGAGATATGCGAAAGTTTTCAGGAGAGTGATCCGAAAGGCTTATCTGGCTTCACCCATAAGTGAATTCCTTTCAACGATTGTAATAATGGTTCTTATGTATGTTGGGGGAAATATGGCACTAAAAGGAGCTAATCACATGTCGCCGGCAACACTCATTACATATTTAATTATTTTTTCACAGATAATTCAACCTGCAAAAAACATTACTACAGCATATTTTGCTATTCAGAAGGGTATGGCATCGATCGACAGGATCGACCAGGTTCTGGATGCTGAGGAAACTATAACTGAAAAAGAGAATGCAACAGCAGTTACCGGATTCAAAGACTCAATCGAATTCAGGGGAGTATGGTACGCGTATAATCACGAACCTGTGCTTAAGGATATCAATCTGAAAATAAAAAAAGGCCAGACTGTCGCGATTGTGGGTAAATCTGGCGCCGGCAAATCAACACTTGCAGATATGCTTCCCCGGTTTATGGACTGTGATAAGGGTAGTATCCTTATTGATGGCATCGATATACGTGATCTGAAGATCAAGGATCTCAGATACCTGATGGGGATTGTAAGCCAGCAGCCGATCCTTTTCAATACCTCTTTTAAGGAAAATATAGCATTCGGTGTGCAAGCTTCGGAAATGGATAAGGTAGAAAGTGCTTCACGTATCGCTAATGCACACGATTTTATTATGGAAACGGAGCTGGGATACGAGAATATGGTTGGAGAATCGGGTAATAAGCTCAGTGGAGGGCAGCGCCAGAGAATCAGCATTGCCAGAGCTATAATGGCTAATCCGCCCATTCTTATACTTGATGAAGCAACCTCTGCTCTTGATACTGAATCGGAAAGACTGGTGCAGGATGCAATACTTAAACTGATGAAAAACAGGACATCGCTCGTAATCGCTCACCGTCTTTCGACAATTCAGCATGCTGACCTTATTGTTGTAATTGATGAAGGCTGTATCGTTGAAACAGGTACACATACTGAACTTATGATGAAGAAGGAAGGCTTTTACAGAAAATTGCACAGCTTTCAGGCAATATGATGAATCAGGACTGAGAGACTGAGAGACCAGGCTTTCCTGGAGTCAGAGATCAGAGATCAGAGGTCAGAGATCAGAGATCAGAGATCAGAAATCAGAGATCAGAGATCAGAGATCAGAGATCAGAGATCAGAGATCAGAGATCAGAGATCAGAGATCAGAAATCAGAGATCAGAGATCAGAAATCAGAGATCAGAGATCAGAGATCAGAGATCAGAGATCAGAGATCAGAAATCAGAGATCAGAGATCAGAGATCAGATCAGAGATCAGGAAGCACAGAAGCAGGTATGAATAATTGGAAATCAGGAATTAGAAAATAGAAACAGAGGCAATATAATCACCATGGATTAAAATGGACTGAAAGGATTAAAGGCTCCGGGAAACTTGATGTTATATGTGATAAAAAAAGAAAAAATGAGAACAACTTTAAAATTGGCTTTAACCTTTATGTTGCTGGCATCAGTATCATTACAGATTCAGGCTCAGAAATCAAAACACACATTCAAATTAGGAACTTCAGAATTTCTTCTCGACGGCGAGCCTTTTCAGATAATCAGCGGAGAATTACATCCTGCAAGAATACCGGCTGAATTCTGGCAGAAAAGGATAACAATGGCCAAAGCTATGGGATGCAATACCATATCATCTTATATTTTCTGGAATTATCATGAATCAGAGGAGGGAGTATTCGATTTCACTTCGGATAATCATAATTTGGCCGATTTTTTAAAAATTGCACAGGCGGAAGGGATGTGGGTTATTCTAAGACCCGGTCCTTATGTTTGTGCTGAATGGGATCTAGGCGGAATTCCCTCATATCTTCTTAAAATACCTGATATTAAGCTCAGGAGTCTTGATCCGCGATTTATGGCTGCCGCTGAAAGATATATGGGTAAACTGGCCGAAGTGATCAAACCATTTCTTGTAACAAAAGGCGGACCCATACTTATGCTGCAGATCGAAAACGAGTATGGCAGTTTCGGAAATGACAAAAATTATCTGAAGAAGCTGAAAGAAATATGGACTTCTCTGGGAATAGATATTCCTACATTCACAGCTGACGGACCTACAACTGAAGATCTTGAAGCCGGTACTCTTCCCGGAAGTGCTGTTGGACTTAATTCAGGAAGTACCTTAGCTGATTTCGAACTGGCAGCAAAAATAAATCCGGGAGTTCCTGTCTTCAGCACTGAAACTTATCCCGGCTGGCTTACTCACTGGGGAGAAAAATGGGCTAAGCGCGATTCCGCAGACCTTATGAAGGAGGTTAAATTTCTGATGGACAACAAAAAATCATTTAATTTCTATGTTGTTAACGGAGGTACAAATTTCGGATATACTGCCGGCGCAAACTCAGGAGGCAAAGGGTATGAGCCCGATGTCACAAGCTATGATTATGGCGCACCAATTAATGAGCAAGGACAGGTTACTCCTAATTATCTTGCTCTCAGAGAGCTTATCGGCTCATATCTTCCAAAGGGCAAAAAACTGATTCCAATTCCGTTAACTGTGCCTGCTATTGAAGTTACTCCTCTTGATATGACTCCTTTTTCATCTGTATGGGATAATCTTCCGCAACCCGATAGTTCTGTGAGGCCGGAGACATTTGAAGCATATGGTCAGGATCATGGTTTTATTTTGTATAAGACAGTTCTGAGCGGACCAAAAAGCGGAAAGCTTACGGTCACTGATATTCATGATTTTGCAACGGTCTTCCTGAATGGAAATTATTTAGGCTACCTCGACAGGAGGGCAGGAGTAAATTCTATAGAGATACCTGCAAGCAATGCAGAGGCGCCTGTAATTGAAATTTTAGTTGAAGCCATGGGGAGATTGAATTTCGGGAAGAATTTCATCGACAGGAAAGGTATTACAGACAGTGTAACCCTGAATGGAACTACCTTACTGAACTGGACTATATACAAGTTGCCTATGGACAGGAAATTTATCTGGGATCTGCGGTCATCAGGAAGGTCACTTAACAAGCCAGGCGTATTTTT
Source organism: uncultured Bacteroidales bacterium (assembly GCA_963715785.1). GTDB lineage: Bacteria > Bacteroidota > Bacteroidia > Bacteroidales > VadinHA17 > LD21. The sequence continues at coordinate 4,347,428 of OY970276.1, read as the reverse complement.
CAGAGGCAGCTTTGTATTGACAAGAGCAGAAGGGAATATTTATGCTGACACTTATATCGATTTCTCAAATTACACCAAAGGCATAATCTGGGTGAACGGACATAATCTTGGCCGTTACTGGAATATCGGTCCCCAGAAAAGACTGTATTGTCCTGCCACCTGGCTGAGAGAAGGATTGAACGAAATTATGATCTTTGATCTTATACAGACCGAGCCAAAACAGGTCAAAGGGATGAAGACGCTGGAGTGAGTAGGGGTACCATATAATCAATTCCCTGGCTACTGTTAATGAGTCAGAATATCTGATTTGTGTTTACTGGGAGAATATCCGAATTGAATCTTAAAAAGTCTGCTAAAGTACTTTACATCAGTGAAACCGGTTTTAAAAGCCGCTTCCGATACATTATATCCATTTGCCAGAAGTCGCACTGCGCCATTAAGCTTGATCTTTCTTACAAAATCTATTGGACTGGAGCCTGTTAACCCTTTTATCTTATTATAGAATACCGTACGGCTGACGTGACAGTATTCTGCAAGAATGTCAATAGAAAGATCTTTTGACAGATCGTTTTCAATGAAGTCGATAAGCTTCAAAAGAAACTCTTCATCCTTGGAATTTACTTTTAGCAGTTCAGGTTTTGTTTCTTTTTTGTCAATGAAACGGGCAACCACCTTTGTTCTCTGGTTTATCAGATTAGCAGCCACCGTTTTCAGATACTCCATACTGAAAGGCTTCACAATGTATGCTTCAGCTCCGGTCTCAATTCCCTCTATCTGGTCCTGAAGGTTTGATTTTGACGTAAGCATTATAACCGGAATATGACTGGTATTGAAGTCTTCTTTTAATATCCTTGTCATTTCCATTCCATCCATTTCAGGCATCATAATATCCGTGATTATAACATCGGGATTAATAGTTTTGGCAAGATGCAAGCCTTCAGACCCGTTTTTAGCTCCAATGCAGGTAAAGAACGATTTCAATGATTGACTGATATAATTCAGGATCTCCTGATTATCTTCCACAACCAGGACCATATTCTTTTCCAAAGAGTCCGATTCCGCTGATACATTTTCGTCACTATTCCCCATTGCCTGTTCATTATGACCGGGATGGTATATTGACTTGACTGCTTCATCAGAATCAACGTCAGATATATCCATGAAATGAGCATTCCCCTTTAACAGTCTGATTGTAAAAGAGCTTCCCTTTCCCAGAGTTGAAGCAACAAGGATATTACCCTTATGCAGCTTCATCAATTCATAAGAAAGAGATAGCCCAATGCCGGTCCCTGCAAGTTCCTGATTGCTCAGGATAGTGTATCTTGTGAAAATGTCGGCTATGTTCTTCTGAGGAATGCCAGGACCCTCATCAGATACGGTGATATCAACAGAGTTGCTCTTCTCAGATTCTTCAATAAGAATTGAAACACATTTACCGGGACTGGTAAATTTGATTGCATTGGAAATTACATTGTAGATGACCGTATCAATTTTATTGGGATCAGCATAGATCAGGAGCGAATCATGCTGTGACTCAATCGAAAATAATATCCCTTTGTGATTTGCCAGGGGTACAAAACTGTTATAAATATCTTTTGTGAAAGCTACAATGTCAATCTGACGGATTTTCAATATCATTTTATTATTTTGAACTTTTCTGAAATCGAGAAGCTGGTTTGTAAGATGCAGCATTCGTCTGGCGCTCTTCAGCATAATTTCCATCTGCACCCTCTTCTTATCGGGGCCATCAGATCCCAGAAGCATATCTTCCAGAGGACCGATTATCAGAGTGAGAGGTGTTCTGATCTCATGAGAAATGTTAGTGAAAAACTGAAGTTTATAATCGTTAACCTTCTTTTCAATAACAAGCTCGTTCTTATATCTGTTAATCCTGGTGATGATTTTAAATATAAGGATTGCGACCAGCGTCAGCAGAATTCCGTAGATCAAATAAGCAGGACCGGTTTTCCACCATGGCGACAAAATATTGATATTCAACAGTCGCTCGGCAGAAGTCGATTTCCCATTACGCTGAACGGATTTAACCCTGAAAACATATTTTCCGGGAGAAAGGTTTGTATATGTTGCCCTGTGTTGATTTCCGACATTATTCCAGTTTCTGTCAAAATTATCAAGCTTGTATGAGTACTCAATTTTCCCCGGATCTAAGAATTCGAGGGCAGAGTAGTCAACGCCGAAGCTGGATTGTGAATATTTGAGAGTGATATTGTTTGAAAAGGAAATGCTCTTTTTCAGAGGTGAATTTTTTTGGTATGTGGAGATTTCCTTATTAAACAGCATGAATTTTGTAAGTTCAATGCGCGTTACAGGCTGAAGCTGGATAATTTTCTCCGGTCTGATTACCTCAAAGCCAAGATTTCCCCCGAATACGAGCGAGCCATCCCGTCTTTTAAAGCAGGTATTTTCTGAAAAATTATTAAATCCAAGCCCGTTGAAATTATTATAGATATCTGATGTTCCTGCATCGGGATCTAATCGTATCAGTCCGTTTTCACTGCTGAACCAGATTTTCCCGCTGTTATCTTCCAGTATTCCGAGAATAATGCCATAGCCTTGTTCGATTTCAGTTCCGAAATGCTTGAATGTAATCTTCTGTGCGTCTGGTTTTTCAAGCATATCTGCACCTCCTCCAAATGTACCAAACCATAGCTTTCCCCTCGAATCCTGAAACATATGAATTACATCATTATAAATAAGGCTCTTATCATCTGCGGTATTTCTGAGGAATACCCTGAATCTGAAATTAGCTGTTTCAATATTTCTCTTTTCCAGAAGGTTCAGACCGAAAGTAGTTGCAACCCATAAATTACCTGAGGAGTCAATCATCAGGTTCCTTACAAGATTACTTGATATATTACTGTTTGTCTGATTTATCCTTATGAACTTTAAATTACGGCTATGCGGATTTTTTATAAGGCTTAGTCCATTGCCATATGTGCCTATCCAGATATTATGCATCTGATCCTGACAGATAGAATATATATTATTGTTGCCAAGGGTAGAGGTATCCTTTTCGGAATACTCAAATCTCCTGAATTTTATATCCCTGTAGTTGTGAATTGAATTGCCAAGTGGTACTGTGGTAACTGACAAGCCATACCCTTTTGATCCAATCCAGAGGTAGTTTTCATTATCGAGGAACAGTGAATATGTTATATTTCTCAGGGATTCAGTGCCGATTCCCGGCAAAGCAAGAAAGGTAGTGACCTGTCTGAGAGTGCTGTCGTAAAGGTGAAGACGTCCGGCCTTGGTCGCAACCCACAGGTATTTATTTCTGTCTTCAAGTATCGCGCGTGCGACATTATCAAGAATGTCTGATTCGTTTTTTTCAGGAAGGAAATGTTCAAATGCTGTGTTTTTGAGTATAACCTTTTCTATTCCTCCCATTACCTGTCCGGTTCCAACCCATAACTGACCCGATTTGTCCTCGGCAATGCAATGGACAAAATTTGATGAAATGCTGTTAGGATCCTTCGGATCATTCCTGAAAAAATCAAATCGATCTGCCTTTTCATTAAAAAGCGCCAGTCCGCTTCCATGAAGCCCTAACCAAAGATTACCGCTTAAATCTTCAAAAAAGCCGGCTCTCTCCAGATCAGTAAGAGGTTTTATTTTGGCAGGAGTGAGTTCGTAATATTTCGAATTAAGGCTCTTCGAATCAAGCCTGGTCGTCCCAAATGCGATAGCTGTAAGCCAGAGATTACCTTTCCTGTCCTCATAAATTGCATCAAGGTTCCTGCTATGAAATTTTATTTTTCTCCAATGTAAACCGGCACTGTCAGCAACCATGATACCATTGTCCTTAAATCCGGCAATGATCATATGGTTTTTAGTAATGAAAAGATGCGTAATACTGTCAGAAACCAGACCTGTTCCATTGGAGCAATTCAGGTTCCTGGTTGTATGGGTTTTTTTGTTACAGGCAATAATACCCTGATTTTCAGTTCCAAACCATAATTCTTTATTTGTTTCACATATTGCTGTGAATGAGGTATTTATAAATTGATGATTAAATGTCGGATTATAATCCTGCATATCCTTTTCCGCAACGTAATTAAGACCATTACTGGTCCCGATCCATAGATTTCTGTCAGCATCCCTGTATATAAAACGGATTCTTGAATCGGTGATGGGAGATTCAGAATGTTCGGTGAATTGCTTAATCTTATATGTATTTTGTTCGTGATCATACTTAAGATAAAACAATCCTGAAACACGTGAGCCCAGTATTATAATATCATCGGTATATTGTAAAAAGAAATGCATATCACCGTTTTTGATCTCAGTGCCCTGATAGTAGGGGAGTGAGGTAAATTCCTCGGATTCAGGGTTGAAAAAATGGAAGTACCCATCATAAGTCTCAAGCCATATAAAGCCTTTGCGATCTTCCCAGAGTTTAGTTACCCTGTTGTTTGTGAAATTATTTCCATTTTCTGAACTGCTGCGATAGATCTTGAATTCATTGCCGTCATACCTGTCAAGCCCATTCATGGTGCCTATCCACATAAAGCCCTTACTATCGAAAAGTATGCTGAAAGCAGTATTCTGAGACAATCCGTCTTCTGAGCCCATACGCTCGAACCTGAAGACATTCTGCCCATTACTTATCAGGGATAAGAGAGAAATTGCTGTGCAGAAAAATATTTTCGGAACAAACTTCATTATGTATGCACCTGTGACAAAAATTAACCTAATCTAAGTATTTTTAGTCATTTTGACTACCAAAATCCGATAATTTATATACCACTGTTTACTTTGATAACCCGTAATTTCGGATTAGCATTAACCTGAACCCAAATGATGAAGAAACTCTGGATAAGCCTGATCTTATTATCCATTCTTACCTGTGCCGAATCTCAAAATGTATGGACCAATATAGTAACCCACGGTGCTGATCCTGCCGGTAAATTAAAATGTACTGGAGTAATTAATAGTCTTATTGACAGTCTCTCAGCCTCAGGTGGCGGTACTTTGTTCTTTCCCGCCGGGACATTCCTTACCGGGCCTATAATAATGAAAAGTAATATTACTCTTTATGTTGATGCAGGATCTACTATAAAATTCTCTGATGATTTTGACGATTATCTTCCTATGGTGCCGTCACGCTGGGAAGATGTAAGGGTAAAGAATTTCAAATCACAGATTTATGCTTACCGATGTGAAAATATTTCAATTCGTGGTGACGGACATCTTGAAGGACAGGGTCAGAAATGGTGGGATTTCCTGAGAAGTGTGAACTCAAATACGCCAGTAAACAATAAGTGGCAGGAAATTTTTGGAAAGGAGAATGCCGAACTACTGACAAAAGACTCATATATTCGTTCGAGGAACAATTTTCTGCGTCCACCAATGGTCGCAACTTACGAATGTAAAGGGGTCCTTATTGAAGGTGTGAGTTTTTCAAATCCTCCCTTCTGGACGATTATGCCTGCATTTACTGATAACATAACTATAACCGGGATTACTATAGAAAATCCGGGTAATTCCCCAAATACTGACGGAATAGATCCGTCTTCCTGCAGAAACGTGCATATATCAAATTGCCACATTTCAGTCGGTGATGATTGCATAGTAATAAAATCGGGTCGCGATAGAGATGGGCGGGAGGCCAACAGCCCAACTGAGAACGTTACTATAACGAACTGCACAATGCTTAAAGGGCATGGAGGAGTTGTTATTGGAAGTGAAATGAGCGGCGGAGTAAGACGTGTCGCAATTTCAAACTGTGTGTTCGAAGGAACCGACAGGGGCATCAGGATAAAGACCATGCGAGGCAGGGGCGGCGCTGTTGAAGATATCAGAATCTCCAATGTGTCAATGTATAATATGTTAAACGAGGGGATACTAATCACTTTGAGATACCAGCCTACAAAGCCGGAACCACTTTCCGAAAGAACACCTGAGGTAAAAAATGTCCAGTTATCTGGGATTAATATAAGAGGAGCAAAGCGACCTGTGGCAATTTATGGACTTGAGGAAAGGGATGTATCAGAAATATCATTCAATGATTTCAGAATTTTTTCTGACAGGGGAATATTGCTTGAAAATTCTTCGGGAATAAGTTTCCATGACATAAAAATGGATATCATGGAAGGAATTCCCTTTGAAGCCAAAGATTCCAGGAATATTACCTGGGACCTGGTTACGGTAACAACTCATGTAAAGGACCTGGCATTTCTTAAACTCATTAATTGTCAGGATGTTAAGATATCGAATTGTTATCAGACTGACAAAATTGACTTATTTGTTTCAGAGGATGAAAAATGTGCGGGGATCTATATTGTAAATAATGTTTTACCCGGGACTGTTTCATTGCACAATAATAAAGGTACAAATACTGTGACAATGAATAATACTACAAGATACGATGCTAAACCTTTAACTAACTAATACATTATGGACAGAAATTTTCAAATTCGCTACCTGGCAATTTTGCTGCTGTTGCTTCTCTCATCAGTGGCGTTTGCGCAAAATGCCAGGACAGTTCAGGGGAAGGTCACAGATAAAAACGGTAACGCCCTTCCCGGAACCAATGTTGTTGTACAAGGCACAACTTCAGGGGTTCAGACAGATATGAACGGTGTTTATCAGCTTACTGTGGATAATCCTTCAAATGCTGTTCTTGAATTTTCATTTATTGGTTTCATTGTTCAGCGGATCCCATTGGGCAATCAGACTGATATAAATGCTGTGCTTACAGAGGATGCAGTTGGTTTAAACGAAGTTGTGGTAATTGGTTATGGAACCGTAAAGAAGAAAGATCTTACAGGGTCAGTTGCTTCAATAAAATCAGATGAAATCACAAAAGTTGCAACCAATAATGCGCTTCAGTCAATGCAGGGCAAAATTGCCGGTCTCGACATTACAAAGGAGAGTGGAGAGTCGGGCAGCGGGGTTAATATATCACTGCGCGGGAACCGGTCGATAAATGCATCAAATGAGCCGCTTTTCCTTGTAGACGGGATAGATTACGGTTCAACTCTTGATATTAACTCCTCTGATATTGCGTCAATTGAAGTTCTTAAAGATGCTTCTTCGACAGCAATTTATGGTACCAGGGGTGCCAATGGAGTAATTATTATCACCACAAAAAAAGGGCTGAGCGGCCGGGTTCCGGGTACATCGAGGATATCCATTAATTCCTATCTCTCCATTAACAGCCCTACAAATCTCCCTAAGCTCATGAGTGCGGAGCAGGATTACCGTCTGATGGCTGAAAGGCAACGGTATGCAGCTGAAAAACCGACAAGTGCATGGGGAAGCACAGATATCGCAAATTACCCGCCTGATGTTGTACTATCACAGGTGGTTAGTGCCCCTTTTGAAAAATCTGTTTATGAGCTTTATCAGGAAGGAGGAGTGAACTGGTTTGATATGATAATGAAAACAGGGATGACACAGAATAATGAAGTATCTGTAACAGGAGGAGATGAGAAAACTTCTTTTGTAGTATCACTGGGATATATGAATGACAAGGGGTTGCTGCGGAACGATGAGCTTAAAAGATATAATGGCAGGATAAACCTTGACCATAAAATTTCCAACAGGCTTTCAACAGGCATTAATCTGCAATATACATACAGAAACTGGGACAGACGACTGGATAATGTTTATACACAACTCATTAAGATGCATGCAATTGCAGAGCCATATTTATCTGATGGCACTATACTTGATAAACCTTCCGAATTGGCAATCAGTCATACCAATCCCTTACTCAATGAAGTTCCTGGTTATTACAATAATAATACACAGGATAACAGGCTCTTCGGAAACATCTTTATTGATTGGGAATTGATAAAAGGAATGCATTTCAAATCTCTTTTAGGTATTAATCAGCAGTCAATAAGGAATGGTGAGTATTCTGATTATATGTGCACAGGGAACTATCAGATTGGAAGAGGATCAACTTTTTTAGCTTTAAATAGTCAGGAATTGGATTATACCTGGGAGAATACCTTAAATTACTCATTTAATGTCGGAGGGTTACAGGACTTTCAACTGCTGGCGGGTCAGAGTGCCATACAAAATGTTTTTGAATCGCATCAGACTTCAGGAGTCGGACTTCAGGATCACTACGGAAAAAATTCTTTCTATGATCTTACAAATATATCGCCCACTGGTCGCCAGATTGCAAATCTGTATACTAAACAGAATATGCTTTCGTATTTTGGAAGAGTGAATTACAAATTGCTGAATAAATATCTGCTGACAGCCTCAATACGCGCAGACGGATCTTCTGTTCTTGCAGAAGGCAACAAATGGGGATATTTCCCTTCACTTGCAGCCGCATGGGTAATTTCTGAGGAGCCATTTATTAAGCCCATTCAGATAATAGATAACCTCAAATTGCGATTGAGCTGGGGACGCGCAGGAAACTCTGCAGTCAAACCATATCAGACAAAAACAGTACTTGGCGACAAGGTGTATTATACTTTTGGTTCACAGGTAATTACAAGCCAGGTACCAACACTGCTCGGTAACCCATCAGTATCATGGGAAACCACTACAGCTTATGATGCAGGACTGGATATTTCGTTATTGAAGAGCAGGATTTCTGCAACCATTGATTTTTATGTCTCAGAAACAACAGATCTGCTTCTTCCGAAAGCGCTCCCTGCAACTTCTGTTTATCCACAGGTATTGGCGAATGTAGGAAGTACTGAAAACCGGGGAATTGAATTGGCATTTAATGTGAGAATTATAGATAAAAAGGACTTTAGCTGGACATCGGATATTTCCTATTCAATAAACCGTGATAAAATAGTTTCACTTGCAAGTGGTGAATCACAGGATGTTTCAAATTATAATCAGGCTTTAATAGTTGGACAGCCGGTCTTTTCATTTTATGGCTATGAAGCTGACGGATGCTGGAGCATTGATGAGGCAGCAACAGCTCTTACATACAACAAGGTGCCTGGTGACATCAAAATGGTCGACAGGAACTCAGATGGAGTTATTAATGATCAGGATAAACGCCTCTATAATCAGAGCCCCAGGTTTATACTTGGATGGAATAATACAATTTCTTATAAAGGCTTCTCATTGTCTGCACTGGCTTATGCAAGGGTAGGACAGTGGATCTCTTATGCTTATAATCTGGCATACAAACCCACTGAAGCTGATGGTTCCCCGGCAGTTGATTTCTGGACACCTGAAAATCAGGGTGCAAAATTTCCCCGTCCCGGAATAGTATCACAGAATGATATGCCTGCTCTGGCATTTGAGAATGCCTCATTTTTTAAGATAAGAGAGGTAACACTAGGATATTCCCTGCCAAAATCAATCATTGAAAAAGTACATGTAGCTAACCTTCGTGTTTATGGCTCGCTACAGAACTATTTCACATTCAGCAATCTCGATAACTATGATCCGGAAAGGGGAGGTTCTATTTCTAATCCGTTATCAAAACAAATGGTGTTCGGTATTAACCTGGAGTTTTAATTGTTAAATATTACACTTATGAAAACAAGATTGAAATATATTGCATTGATATTTGCTGTATTCACTTTAACGAATATCTCCTGTAAAGATTATCTCCTTGAAGATAACAGAACATCCGGCACAGAAGACGTAATTTATACAACCAGATCGGGTCTGGACGGATTAGTTGCTTCATCTTATTCATATCTGCGGGGCTGGTACGGAAAGGAAGCAGCTTATGGTTTAAGTGAAGGCGGAACAGATACCTGGCTTACTGGGTATGATAACCGCCAGAAAGTACTTATTGATTATTCCGGTATTACACCTGAGGTGGCAAGCAGTTCAAGAGAAACCATGAACGCTTGTTTTGATGAATACTGGGAGCTGTTTTATACTGCAGTCAATGTCTGCAATACCGGAATAAAATATGTCACTCTGGCTCCTTCAGATATACTCTCTGAAGCTGATAAGAATGCCTATCTTGGTGAATTAAAGACTCTTCGTGCATTCTACTACTGGCACCTTGTTGAAACATGGGGGCCTGTGCAAATTAACAGTGAACCGGTAAGCGATATATCAACTGTTGGACATCGCGACTCTGAGGAAGAGGTTTATTCCTTCATGCTTGAGGATGTAAACGATGCCATTGATAAACTTGCACTTAAAAATGCCAAAAACGGACACATAAATGTGTGGGCCGCCAAAGCTCTTAAAGCAAGATTGCTTCTGTATAAGGCAAGCAAATTTAACGACAACCAGGCTTACATTGATGCTGCTGCTGTGGCTGAAGATGTTATTGCTGGAAGCGGACTTTCATTTTATGCGAACTATGCCGATTGCTGGGCAGGGACAAATGAAAATGGAAGTGCTAATAAAGAAGTAATCTGGTATATCGACTACTCTGATGTTCTGGAATATAACATTATGCCTAAACGGCTGAAAATTGATCAGAACAGCAATCAAATGACATGGTCACAGATGATGATCCGCAATGCTGCCAATGCGCAGGGAGGGAACGCTTCACATCTGATGTTTGTGGGCGTATGGAACAGTGTGTCAACGACTTCCGGAATTTTGAAGCGCACCGATACTGAAGGTAATAAAATCATTACATATAGATCCGTTGCCTATAATGTAGGTACCAGTTATCAGGCATATTCAAAGGGATTTACCCGTTTTGTCCCATCCGGATATTTACTGGATCTGTTCAATACAGCAACAGACCAGAGATACCAGGCCTCTTTCAGAGATGTATATTATGTGGCTCCCCAATTTACAGCTGCATTTAACAACAGTGTTGCTCCACCGACGGGATACGGGTTAATGCGTGATACCGCACTTTACCTGACACACAAAACAGCTACGCCAGCCCAGATTGCCAGAGCTGCCAACAGGTATGTGTTATTCTCCCGGACAGATGTTGGTAACCCTGTTGTTTGGCCTTTGTATCAGGATGCAGCCGGAACATTGCCAACGATCGCTACAACAACAGCGGGCACCGATAATAACAAGGGAAACAGAATGTATATTGCTTTAAAGAAATTCGACGATCTGAATGGCAGCATAATCAGAGACCTTGGCGACCGTGATGCATTCGTCTTTCGACTCTCAGAAATGTATCTTATAGCAGCCGAAGGATATATGATGGAAGGACAGTCAGGTCAGGCTATAACAAAACTTAACGATCTAAGAACTGCACGTGCTATTGCAGGCCAATCAAATGTTTTGTCTCCTGCCGAGGAATCACAGGTATCCTCAAAAGATATCGGCGTAATACTTGATGAAAGAGCCCGTGAGCTTTGCGGTGAACAGCAAAGATGGTTTGATCTTAAACGGACGGGTAAGCTTCTGGAAAGGGTACAATTGTATAATGGAAGTGCAAAAAATAATATTCAGGCATTCCATGTATTGCGCCCTATTCCCCAGCCACAGATGGATGCAATAACGAACAGAACAGCGGATTCCGATCCGGCAGGATTCTGGCAGAATGCAGGATATTAGTCAGTTGGTTTTAATTTGAAAGGCCCATGTTGATTCTCAACATTAATTAGTTGAGAGAGGTAAGGAAGAGGCAGTCTCAAAAGTCCTCTGTGGAACTCCGTTGAAACTTTGTGATCTCTCTGTGTAAGTTCTTAATTATTTGTTATACAGAGTTCGGAACACAGAGGAGATTCAGAGCGATACAGTGAAAAATTATCGCAATTTTTGACTTTTGATACAGCCTCTTCTATTTTTCATACAATTGGTTAATTTTAAGAGGTAAATTTGTTCAGAGTCATGTACAAAAAAGCATTTTTTATTTTCCTGTTTGCCGCGATAGCTTTTAATATTCAATCGCTGGATCATAAAAACTATAGAAATGAGCTGAAATGGTCAGTACGAATGGCAAATTCGGTTATTGCCAGATCTGACAGCCTGATATATTATGTTGACCGTAATCCTAAATGGGCCTATGATGTTGCGTTCCTTGGAATGGCTGTTGACAGGCTGGGGAATATTGATGTCAAATACTCAAAATATATGGAAGACTGGGTTAATTATTTTGTCAGATCTGATGGTTCTGTCGCCGATTACAGCATTAAGGAATATAATCTTGACAGAATATTCCCAGGCAGAAACGTCATTACGTTATATAAAAGAAATCCTGAACCTAAATATAAAATAGCATTGGATAATTTTATAGAACAGCTCAAAACACAGCCAAAAACTAAATCGGGGGGCTACTGGCACAAGAATATTTACCCCTATCAGATGTGGCTCGACGGGATTTTCATGGCATCCCCCTATATGGCTCAGTATGCAAAAGAATTTAATGCGCCGGAATGGTTTGATGTGGCTTGTACTCAGACAAAAATGATATACTCGGAAACTCTCGATCCTCAGTCAGGCCTGTTGATGCATGCATGGGATGAGAGCCGTTCACAGAAATGGTGCGATCCGGTAACAGGACAGTCTCACTATCCCTGGAGCCGTGCTATGGGTTGGTACATCCTGGCCGTAGAAGATATTCTGGAAAACCTTCCTGAAAATCATCCCGACAGGCCCGACCTTATTAAAATACTTCAGAAAACCTGTGAAGCATTGGCGAAGGTACAAGATCCAAAGACAGGTCTTTGGTTTCAGGTACTGAATTCTGGAACCAGGGAAGGGAATTATCTTGAAGGATCAGGATCAGCAATGTACGCATATGCCTTTGCCAGAGGCGTTCATAAAAAGTGGCTCGATAATAAGTTTCTTTGTCTGGCTGATCAGGCCTTTGACGGTATTATTAAAAAGCTGATAACTGTTGATGAAAAGGGATATGTCACAATGCATAATATCTGCGGAGGCTGCGGACTGGGGGGCAATCCGTACAGGGATGGTTCGTATAAATACTATGTCGATGAAAAGCGTGTAAATAATGATCCGAAAGGAGTAGCTCCATTCATAATGGCTGCAATAGAACTTGACAGGTAGCTGTGCACTGGCTGAATTACCGCAAGGAACGCAAAGAACAGATTTATAGTGTTTTGACTTTGCGAACTTTGCGACATCTTTGTGTACTTTGCGGTTAATCGATTTCGACTCGTACATTTGATGCCAGACCTTATTTTACATCGAATAACCTGCAGATGTGCCTGTTATAAATATTTTCGAACACGCACTTTGAAACCACTGATTCATTTGCATCGAGCAGCCTGAAATAGTTCTCCATGTCTGATGCTGCAAGCTTATAGGCTACATGTATCAATTGCCTCATATTCGGATTATAATAAGGATTTCCCGGAATATGTTTTATTGAACCTGAAAACTTGTTGCTGTCCCATCCTGATACTTCCTGTTTTGACGGGAGCAAAGACACGTTAATATCTATCACATCTGCATAGGGGGCACAAAGTTCTTCTATATGCCCCAGTGATTTTATATAGATCTCTTTAGCAAAACCGAGTCCCTCACCACCCGATTCGGCAAGCCCAATGACCTCTTCAAGCCATGTAGTGCCGGCTGTTTTAAGATGAATACCTTTGCCCGATTTTTTTATTATTGAATAGATGTGAGGGTAAATAGCAAACTTATCCGAACCAGAATGAATGCTCATTTTAAGATTTTCAGGCAAACCAAATTCTTTGACAGCATAATCAATAACCGAAAGGTCAGATTCAAATTCCCTCGCAAACAAAAAAGGATCACCGACATAATCAACTCCTTTATTGAATCTTCCTGAAAATTTAGGAGCTATTGTCTGAACAGGTATATTTTCTGATGCCAGCATTTTAAGTATGAAAAAAAGCTCGACAGGAGTCTGGGGCCGGGCTACCTCATCCATTGAAACCTCAGTGATGAAGCTGCCTTTGCCTTTTACCTTTTCAATTTTTCTGTAAATATCCCCGGCCATGGACGCAGCAAAAAGATACTTTTCTGCAATATCGCGCAATTGGGATACTGAAGTTTCAAAAGACAATTCTGTATCTTCAATTCTAAGCCTGCTGCTATATTTCTCAATTCCTGACAGAAACTCCCTGATGTCAGCCTCATCTGCTTTTTTGCCTATGTAAGAGGCAACATCAATTGTGAAAAAATCGGAAGATGAAATAAAACGATCAACTGTTTCAAGGTTAATATGATCGGCATCAACGAAATATGGTTTTGTAAATCCGGCACTTTTCGTAACCAGATCTGCTTCAGTTCTGACATCAGCAGGTTGCGTGCCAATTGTATTATGTTCGCGATTCGATTTATTCCAGACAGGAGTAATTTCGATTCCTTTTTCTGCTGCAGCAATGATTGCCTTTAACTGGGCTGCACCCTGATGCCCGAATCTGTCGCCCAGACCAATTGAATATTTGCCAAGTGTTTTCAAGATAAGTATTATTAAGTCAATTTTTCGCTTTGAGTTCCTTCGTGAAATACTTTGTGTTCCATTGTGGTTAAGGATTTTTTTTACCACAAAGGCTCACAAAGGCTCTCACTAAGGTTCACAAAGAACTTCTAACCACAATAGGTATGAGAGTAAGGTCCTACAGTCATACCCCTTTGAGTTCCTTCGTGAAATACTTTGTGTTCCATTGTGAGGGTTAAGGATTTTTTTTACCACAAAGGCTCACTAAGGCTCTCACTAAGGTTCACAAAGGAATTATATTCCCAAAAGATATAAAAAGAAGGTCTCATCATAAAAAAAAGTCCACATTTTCGGAGGTAACTATATCAACAGGGAGATACTCAATCCTGTCAGGAATTTTATGAAGCGAAAGGTATTCAAACAGCTTCTTTATTCCCTTGTATGTTTGCTCCTCGGGTCTCTGACCAATTAAAAATCTTGTAATACCCGATTTGAGAAATTCCACATTCGGATCAAGAAGATCATACCCGATAAGGTCGACTGATTTCAACCCTTTCTTTTCCAGATATAAAGCGATAAGATATGACCTTGACCCGGTAATAAAGACTGAACCGATTCCGGGGTTATCGAGAAAAGCTTTGTCGAGAGCATTCCTGACCTGGTCAGGAGAAGGGTCAGGTATATTGATGATTATCCTTTTTCCCTTATTTCTTGCCAGATTGCCGAAATAGCTCAGGAATCCCTCGGTCCGGATAGTAAGGTGGCTAACATTCCGGATGTTTTTTGCAATCGTCACAACCAACAGATCGCTTCTTTCAGGAGTGATCATATCGGCAAGCTGTCCTGCCACCCTGCCGCTCTGAAAAATGTCTTCTCCTATATACGCAAGAAAACCAGTGTCTTCAATAAAACTGTCGATGAAAACGAATGGTATGTTCTCTTTCTGAAGCTCTGAACAAAAGGCAACGGATTCTGATTTGAATATTGGTGCCAGGAGCACACCGTCGTGTTTCATGCCGAGAACCATACCGGCTTTTTTCTGAAAATCTGTCTCGCTTTGCAGATCAAAGGTCACCTGGCTCAGAGTGACCGGAAACGGATCGAGCTCTTCGATGGCCCTTATCATACCGAGAGGATGTTTCTTCCAGAAAGAATTGTCTTCAGAAGGAGCCGGAAGAAGCGAGACAAGGTGAAATCTTTTTTTTGATTTAAGTGCCTGAGCCATCAAATTAGGTGAATAGCTCGTTTCTTTCAGGATCTGCTGAACCTTCAATCTTGTTTTTTCGGCAACCTCACCTCTGTTATGAATTACCCGGTCAACAGTTCCGATCGAAACACCGGCAAGCCTGGCAATATCTTTTATTCTTGCTTTTCTTTGGGACATTGTCGGTCTGTTACTAAATCTTATAAATTATCAACACGTTTCATTGTCGGTACAAAAAGGTGCATAACGATCCACGCCAGGATATATGCAACTCCGCAAAAGATGAACAAAATGCCGTAACCAACCTGAATTTTACCCAGCGCCGCATAATGTTTTAAAATAAGACCGGCACATTGAGCTACGATTATTCCCCCGATTGCTCCTGACATGCCGCCAATACCTGTAACAGAAGCTACCGCTTTTTTTGGGAACATATCAGTAACTGTTGTGAAAATATTGGCTGACCAGGCCTGATGAGCTGCACAAGCAATACCTATAACTATTACTGCATACCAGGTATTAAACCTGCCTAACCAGCTTGCAGAAAGCACTGTAAGCGGAAATAATGCATAAATGAACATCGATAATTTACGTGCTCTGAAAGAAGCCATTCCGTTATTAATGAATTTTTTTGGCAACCAGCCTCCATAAACAGATCCGATGGTGGAAATAGTATATACAACAGCAACAGCTAAGGTCCAGCTTATTATACCTGGAACATCAGATATGGTGCCTGTGAAGTTCGGGTTTAGCGATTTGTATTCAGCCATTTTCCGTACATTCTCGCCATTCAGAAAGGCAGGCAGCCAGAATAAATAAAACCACCATACCCCATCAGTCATTAACTTTCCAAAAAAGAACGACCATGTTTGCCGGTATGTCAGAAGCTTTGACCAGGGAACTCTTCCCACTTCTTCTTTACTGTCTTCTTTTTCGTCTAAATCACTGTTGATATAATCATATTCAGCCTGACTTAATACACCTGCTTTAAGTTTTTCTTCAGGAGAGGCATAAATGCGATACCAGAAAAAAAGCCAGACAGTACCTATAAGACCAACAATAATAAAAGCCCACTGCCAGCTCCAGTGTATTGCTATCCATGGAACAAACAGAGGAGTGACAATGGCACCAATATTAGCGCCTGAATTATAAATGCCGGTGGCATAGGCTCTCTCTTTTTTAGGAAACCATACAGCCATCGTTTTATTGGCAGCCGGGAAGTTGCCCGCTTCAGTGAATCCTAAAGCAGCACGCCAAAAACCAAATGTAAAAGTATTATGTGCAAGAGAATGACCAATGGCAGCAATACTCCATCCTAACAAGGAAAATGCATAGCCTTTTTTTGTGCCAATCCAGTCGATAAATCTTCCGGCAATTGTCATACCTATTGCATAAGCAATCTGAAAACTCATTACCACCCAGGAATAGTATAACTCCTGATTAGCCGGATCAGATCCAAAAATTCCTGCTTCAGACAGGGCCGGTCTCAGCAGGCCTAATACATTACGGTCAAAGTAATTCACCGTTGTGGCGAAAAAAACAAGTGCACATATCGTCCATCTGTATTTTCCGACTTTTTCGTTAACAGTGGTAAATGACATTATAGGTAGGTCAGGTATAATTAAACATTATAAGTAGTCGATGCAGTTGTTCCTCCACGACCAGTCCAGTTAGTATGGAAAAACTCACCTCTTGGCCTATCCGTGCGTTCATAGGTGTGGGCCCCAAAATAGTCGCGTTGTGCCTGCAAAAGGTTGGCCGGCAGTTTTTCACAACGATATCCGTCAAAATAACCAAGCGCAGTTGAAATAGCCGGAACAGCGATACCATTTATTGCCGCTGCAGACACGACATTTCTCCAGCCACTCTGCGCCTTTTCAATTTTCTCTTTAAAGAACGGATCAAGAAGAAGGTTGGTAATGGAAGGATTATTATCAAATGCTTCTTTGATTTTTCCAAGGAATGCGGATCTGATAATACACCCTCCACGCCACATGAGAGCAATTCCTCCAAAGTTCAGTTTCCATTTATATTCCTCGGCTGCAGCCTTCATGAGCGCATAACCCTGGGCATATGAAACTATTTTCGATGCATATAGAGCCTCCTTTATATCATTGATGAATTTTGCTTTGTCGCCTGAAAAAGCAGGGGCAGGGCCGTGAAGTATTTTTGATGCTTCAACTCTTTCATTTTTCAATGCCGAAAGACACCTTGAAAAGACAGCTTCTCCTATCAGTGTAAGGGGAATTCCCAGATCGAGAGCGGTAACTGCTGTCCATTTTCCTGTTCCTTTTTGTCCTGCTGTATCAAGGATCTTATCCACCAGAGGTTTGCCATCGGTATCCTTAAATGCAAGAATGTCGCGTGTGATTTCAATCAGATAGCTGTCAAGTTCTCCTTCATTCCATTCCTTAAAAATAAGGTGCATTTCATCGGCACTAAGATGAAGAAGATCCCTCATAATCTGGTAAGCTTCTGTAATGAGCTGGATATCACCATATTCGATGCCATTATGCACCATTTTCACAAAATGACCGGCTCCGTTTTCACCAACCCAGTCACAGCAGGGCGTGCCGTCATCAACTTTCGCCGCAATGGCCTGGAAAATAGGTTTCACATATTGCCAGGCACCTTTTGATCCACCCGGCATAATGGATGGACCCAGTAACGCCCCTTCTTCACCTCCCGAAACACCGGTACCGATATAAAGAAGTCCTTTACTTTCAGCGAGTGCCGTTCTCCTGTTTGTGTCCGGGAAATGTGTATTTCCCCCATCAATAATTATATCACCGGGGGCAAGAAGAGGCATAAGCAAATTGATCATTTCATCAACAGCGCTTCCTGCTTTGATCATCAGCATTACTTTCCTTGGACGCTCAAGTGATCCGATAAGTTCCTCAAGTGAGTGAGCGCCGATAATTTTTTTACCCTTGGCTCTGCCTGCGATAAAATCATCTACTTTCCCAATAGATCTGTTGAAAACAGAAACAGTGAATCCTTTGCTTTCCATATTCAGGACAAGATTTTCGCCCATTACTGCAAGGCCAATTAATCCGATGTCTGATAATTTGCTCATAATTTTTGAATGTTATTTATGATGTTTTTTTGATTCAAATTTATTACCGCTTTTTAATGTTGCAGGTTGCAGGTTGCAGCATTCTCCCCCTTTCCGCTATGTTCTTCCTTTATAATATTCCTTTACGACTTCATCCATTACCTTGCTTGTTCTCGCCGCACTTATGCCAGTACTTGGCGATGCGCCCTGTCCTTTAAGAGCCCGGACAATTTTATCAATGAGGTAGTATTGAATATTTTCGGGTCGTTCATTAATGAATTCCTGACGGCCCGATTCATTCATAAGAACAATAGGTTCAAAGTTGAAAGTGGTGAATTTAATTGATCCTTTGTCACCGATAATCTCAATAGTGTCTCTGTTGCTTTCGGGAGAAACGCTGAAGCTCCAGGTACCTGTTCCTATAATATTATTACAGAAAAGGAACTGTGCTGATACAAAATCTTCAACTTTGTATAACCCTGCCTGATTGACTGCGATTGACCTGACTTTCTGCACAGGACCGAAAAGTAAATCAAGATAATCAAGCTGATGGCATGCCAGATCGAAGAAATGTCCGCCACCGGAAAGTTTAGGATCCAGGCGCCAGGGAAGAATGCCTGCTTTTTCATCTTCAGATGGATATTTGAACAGCTGTATCACTACAAACCTTATTTTGCCAATGCTCCCTTTATCTACAAGATCCTTTACCAGCAGAAAGCCGGGCAATGCTCTTCTGTAATATGCCACGAAAACCGGAACTCCGTATTTCTGAGCGGCTTTGTTAATCTTAACGCATTCGGAATAATTCAAAGCCATCGGTTTTTCGATATAAACTGGTTTCCCGGCTTTGATCACTTCAAGAGCATATTGAACATGAGTTCCAGGCGGAGTGGCAACATACACTGCGTTTACTTCGTTGTCATTTATAAGATCTGACGATTTTGAGTAAAATTTAGGAACATTATGCCGTCTTGCGTAATCTTCAGCCAGAGTTGCATTTCTGCGCATTACAGCTACAAGCCTGGAACCTTTGACTTTATTAAAAGCCGGACCGCTCTTCACCTCAGTCACTTTACCGCATCCGATTATACCCCAGTTTATCATTTTATGTAATTAAGTTTATTTCTTATACCAGTCGTTCTTTCGATGCCCATAATCCAAGCGCAGGATTTGAAATATAATAAACCTCATCGCCATCCTGCATCTGGTTAAAACCATCTTTCATCTTACCAGGATTATATTTTTGTATCATACCGTTCAAATCATGATAATTGAAATTTACTGATTCAATTTCTTCCCGGGTAAGATAACCAGTGCAATATGTTATTTTAAATCTTCCTTCTGAACTTCCATGAATCAGGTGTGCTGCTGCACTAAGATTATTTTTAAGCTCCTCGCTTCCTGAAAGAGCCTTTAATGTAGCAGGAGTACCACGATATCCATAAATCCTGATCAGCCTGTCAATCTCCCTGTCTTCTCCAAACTCTTTCAACCCGGGTGCAAGGACAATCAGTTCTCCTTCATCAGCCATCGCCATCCGTGTTCTGTAAATACTTTTGTTTCCCAGCCATGTGCTTTTATACTCAGAAGGATCAAGATAAACAACAACCTTTTTTAAAGGTTTTTCAAGCACATTGAAGTTTACCTTCAATGAAAGCTCCGCAGCAAGATTAAAGACCTCTTCATTATCGCCGATGAAAAGCCCTCTTACCACAAGCTTTCCTGTTTCATCACGGCCAATGACGGTAAGCATGTATACAATTGGAAGATGGCTGGTAAAATTTGCAGAAGCATAGTTCAATAAGGATCTCACCGGATTATCTGCTTTCCCCATAATCCGCTCCATCCCGTAGACCGCTCCAATAAAATGGCTCTTATTAATTCCTTCCTGACCACCCGTGCCCACGAATAGATTTTTATTGAAATTCGCCATTCCCATCACTTCGTGGGGAACAACCTGACCTACAGATAAAATGAGGTCATGCCCTCCATTGAAAATCAATCTGTTAAGTTGTGCAGGCCACTCGTAGTCCAAGGCTCCGCCAGTTATTTCAGAAACAAATTCACCTGGTATTGTACCCACTGTGACTACATCTTTTCTCCAGTCATGGACCCGGAACAGCGACTTTGGAATTCCCCTGTACATGTCGCTTAGCTGGGCATCTGTCATGGGGGAGTGGGTCCCAAGGGCAGGAAGTATATCTTTCAGACTTTCTTTGTAATAACTGTAGATATATGAAGTCAATTCTCCGGCTCGGGAATGGAATCGGGTGCAGTCGGGTGGAACAACTATCACTTTTTTCCTGATTCCAAGTTTTTCCAGGGCTGTATATATTCCTGACTCAAGATCTTTTGAATCAAGAACTGTATTTTCAGATCCTGATTTGAAGTATATCATAATTCACTTATTTTCTAATTCCAGCCTCAAATAACGACTGTTTTGAATATCCTTTGTTGACCTTTGTGATAACCTTTGTGTGACTTAGTGGTAAAAAATATTTAACCAACAGGATCACGAAGGATCACTCAAAGTAACGCAAAGAAAAAATTACCCGGTACGGCTCACGCTTCCCTTCATACCTGTTTCCAATGCGGATGTTCAGGTAAATAAGTTTCAAACACCCTGATAAGTTCATTCTCATAAGGACCTTTAAAAGTTCCGGAAAAGAACCTGTCGAGTCCTTCTTTAAACAGTTTTTCCCATGATTCTTCTTCATTTCCCGGATTTATAGGAAAAAAGAGGGCCCCGTTCGATTTTGCAGCCTTCAGATCACCGTTCGCATCTCCGATCATAAGGATCTTGTCATTGTGATATTTGTCCCTCGCGGCATATTTCAGGTGCTCGGCTTTGGTGCCGTGTTCCTGGCCTGCAATCATCCGCAGATAGTGATCGATGCCATTCTCCATCCATTCCCTGTTAAGCGCCTCGCAAGGAGTCTGTGAAACCACCATGATGTCAGCATCAGGCTTCATTTTTTCGAGACTTACCTTTACAAAAGGAAATGGAGTGATTCCGAATACCATTTTTTGGATGTCCTCATTTACCTTAAGCGACCATTCCAATGTCCTGGTGATGAAAGGATCCTTCATCTCATCCGCATATTTCTTTAGTGATGGGTTGCCAAGCTTTGTCTCTTTCAATGTCCACTCAACCAGAGAAGCAGAAGAAGGGATATTGAAATTTCTGGCTTTTATTTCAGGACGTGTTGCCAGAAGTCTGAGAGTCTCATTCACGGCCAGAAACCGGTTGCATCCCCTGTAGGTTGAATAGAGATTTACAAATTCCCAGGTTTCCCTGGCATATTTTGACACGGGCTGCATTCCGAAGTATTTTATGAAGTTTGGACAGAAGCACTCCTTCTGTTTTATTTCCATGGTATCAAAAGCGCATCCATCGGAATCAATTCCGATGAAAAATTCTTTTTCAGGTTTCAGTGCGGTTAACTCTTCGTGCGGATTCATAGAATTTATAAGAGATAAAATTTTTATTTTTCGTACGCTTCCAACTTATAGGCTGCGAGCTTTTTTTCTGCAAATTTCATGTCGAGTTTGGCAAATCTTTGAAGCCCATTTATCATTGGTACCGATGGCCAGTCCTCTCCGATAAGTGGTTTAACATATGCAAGAAACTCATCTGTAACGTCATACCGGCTCTTTGCTATCCATTTTTCGGGAAATGTCCGTTCTGAAAGAGCGACTTTTTCAAGAGGAACCTTATCGTATCGTACATTATAAATAATTCCGGGTTCTCTGAGAATTGTCGCCATCCAGCCATTCCCTTCCTTTACAGCAATATCAACTGCCTTTTGTCCGACTTTATATGCTTCGTCGAGGTCGACTATTGAGGCGTAAGCTGTTGTATCACGCTGATCTGTTCCCATTACCTGGCCCCGGGCGGCTCCCCTTGCCTTTAAGCCTTTCATGTTAAGATAATTTACAACAGTTTGAAAGACAGAATTCTGACTCGAACCGAACGAGGTATGGCCAAAGGCATCCCTGACCTCGCCGATATTTCCTACATCAAATCCCTCACTCACAACGACTATACACCTGCCATCCTTTTTCAGCTGATCATTTACATTTTCAACCAGGTTATCTAATGATACCCTCGATTCTGTCAAATAGATCTGTAATGGCATTCTTCTTTCAGGATCTGCCAGTCTTGCCGCCGCCGGTATATAACCTATTTTCCGTCCCATTGCCTGAATAACCAGAACCGGGTCGGCAGGAGCAGAGCCCATATTTTCTTCATTTGCATTCTGAATTATGTACGACCAGTATCTTGCCACGCTTCCATATCCAGGAGTATGATCTATAAGTGTGAATTCATTGTCACCCAGATCATTATCAATTGTTTTCGGCACACCCACAGCAATGAGATCGAGACCTTTGTTCATTGCCATTTCACTCACTTTAAAAACAGTATGTTGTGAATCGTTGCCTCCAATGTAAAAAAAGTAACCGATATTATGTGCCCTGAAGACGTCAATGATCCTCTGGAAATCTTTTTGATTTTTATCCTGAAGCTTATATCGGCAGGTTCCTATGCTTCCTGCTGCAGGCGTGTTTCTTAAAAGTGATATTTCTTCCTCCTTCTGCGATGACAGGTCCAGGAGATCCTCATTCAAAACTCCTTCAATGCCATGCCATCCGCCATACAGGCTTCCGAATTTATAGGGGAACATTTTGCAGGTCTCAATGATCCCGCGCAATGAACTGTTGATAACTGGTGAGGGTCCGCCTGATTGGGCGACAATTACGTTTTTTGGCATCGGGAAATATATTAAATATTGTTATTTGTTATCGTCACTCACAATATGTTGCTTGTTGCTTGTTGCTTGTTAAATTTTGTAAGTCGCTATTCTTAACCAGCACCTTTAAGCCTCCGAAGCTTTCTTTGACCACCGTAATGAAGTGAAGGTGGTAGAGTAGGAGGCCGGCACCCAAATTTACACTCCGCTGTAAGCACTAAATCCGCCGTCAACCGGAATGACAACACCGGTTACAAATTTTGACAGGTCAGAAACAAGGTAAATAAGTGTTCCTGTTAATTCTTCGGGGACGCAATAGCGTTCCATTGGGGTACCGTTTATAACTTTCATTCCCCGGGCAGTGGGTTTCCCTGTTTTTTCATCAATTAAAAGAAACCGGTTCTGATTTGTCAGCAGAAATCCCGGTGCAATTGCATTTACCCTTACCCCGGTCCTGGAAAAATGAACCGCCAGCCATTGTGTAAAATTATTCACTGCGGCTTTTGCAGCGGAATAAGCCGGGATCTTTGTCAGCGGCCTGAATGAGTTCATTGATGAAATGTTAATTATCACTCCTGATCTTCTTTTTACCATGCCGGCTCCAAAGACCATTGCAGGAATGAGCGTACCTTTAAAATTAAGGTCGAATACCTTATCAAAACCCTCAATCTGCAGCCCAAAAAATGTGTCCCCTAAATTCTCATTATCACTGGCTTCTATTTTTTCGCTTATAGTCGTTGCAGCCGGGGAATTTCCCCCCGCTCCGTTGACCAGTATGTCGACAGGTCCCAGTTTCTCCTGAATGACTTCAAGCGCATGAGCCAGTGATACCTTGTCAAGAACACTGGCTGAAACTCCGATTGACAGTGTATTGAACTCTTTCTCAATTTCCAGCGCCACTGAAACAGCTGCCTCATAATTCAGATCGAGGATCGCAGTTTTAACACCGTGAGATGCAAGTGATTTTGCAAATGTTGAACAGATTATGCCGGCACCGCCTGTTATGACCGCTACCTTACCTTTTATATTTAAATCATTCATATTGAATGTTATATGTTGTGTTGCTGAATCAAAATCCAAAATAATCCCTGGCATTCCTGTATGAGATGCCTTCAATCAATGGTTTCAATATTTCTTCTTCATCAGGAATTAAGCCTTTTTCAACCTCTTCTCCGATAAAATTACAAAGAACACGTCGGAAATATTCATGACGGGGATAGGAAAGAAAGCTTCGTGAATCGGTAACCATGCCGACGAATCTTCTCAGAATGCCAAGAGAAGACAGATCTCTGAGATGTTTTTCCATCCCGTTTTTCTGGTCGAGGAACCACCAGGCAGCACCATACTGGACTTTTCCTGGAATAGATCCGTCATTAAAATTTCCTGCCATGGTTATCATCATCTCATTGTCGGAAGGATTGAGGTTGTATAGAATCGTTCTGGCAAGCTGCTCATTATTATCAAGCTCATTTAGGAATTCAGACACTTTCAAAGCGTTCTGAGGGACACCTATTGAATCCCAGCCTGTGTCGGCACCCATCTTTCGGTACATCCTTGCATTATTATTTCTCATCGCTCCGACATGAAACTGCTGAGTCCAGCCTCTTTTATGATTCAACCTGCATAGTTCGAGCATCACAGCCGTTTTGTATTTTTCAGCCTCCTCGCCGGAAATATTCTTTCCTTTAAGCAGATTTTTAAAGATCACATCAACCTCAGCAATAGTATAAGAGGCGAAATAGAAACGATCGAGTCCGTGATCTGATAATCTTCCGCCCATTTCATGGAAAAAGCGATGTCTCTTATCCAGTGCCTCAAGAAGAGTTTCAAAGTTTTTGATTTCAACAGCGCTCGCCTCTGCCAGTTTACCGATCCACAATTTAAATTTTTCCGGATCCTCTGTTTTTATCGCATTGTCGGGACGGAAAGTCGGAAGAACCTTAATATCAAAAGAGTTTTTCAGTTTGAGATGATGTTCAAGATTATCGGAAGGGTCATCGGTAGTGCAGATCACTTCCACTTTCATCTTATGGATAATAGATCTTATATTTAACTCTGACGTCTGAAGCATCGCCGAAGCTTTTTCATAGATCCCGGCAGCCGTTGATGGAGAAAGAAGCTCGTTTATCTTGAAGTATCGTGCAAGCTCGAGGTGTGTCCAGTGATAAAGCGGATTACCTGCTGTAGCCGGTACTGTTTCCGCCCATTTTTTAAATTTTTCGATATCTGAAGCATCCCCTGTACAGAATTTTTCATCGATACCATTTGTCCGCATGGCTCTCCATTTATAATGATCTCCTTCGAGCCACGCCCGGGTAAGATTTGAAAATCGATGGTCCTCAGCAATCATTGCAGGTGAGAGATGGCAGTGAAAATCGATAACAGGCAGATTTTCAGCGTATTCGTGATAAAGCTTTTCAGCAGTAGAATTGCCAAGCATAAAGTTATCATGAATAAATGGTCTCATATTTTCGGAATGGATTAATTTTTTTTAATTTTGATAATTAGTATCGTTAACGATCACGAAAATATAAATTACAAAGCAATTTATCAAGAAATATTTTATGATTATTAAATTTAAGTGTCATTACAGGAGATCCTTCGCTGATGCTTATGATGACAATGTGTGAATGCTGATGAGGAAACTCCGATCTAAATGACGAAATTTGTTCCGGTTGGATTCCTAAAAAGTATAGTGAGTTCAGAATTAAATACACTAAAATAAGCATGAGATCATGAAAATCAGGAAAATCTTTATCGTGTCTATATTGTTAACAGGTTGTTTTGTCGGCTATTCTCAGGATGAACCTTCATCTTCATTTAAATCCGATTTAAATAAAACTGATATTAAAGCTGTTTTGAAAGCTGTTGCAGACTGGCAGGTAAGGACACCGTTGGTTCATGATCCAGCCGACTGGACAAATGGCGCATTATATGCAGGTATGGTGGAATGGGCAAAAATTGCCGGAAATGACTCCTATTTTGAATGGCTGAAAGGAATTTCGGATAAGAACAACTGGACACATATGACCAGGGAGAATCCGCTCGGAAGGTACATCGCAGACGATTACTGTGTAGGTCAGACTTATATAGAGCTCTACAGAAAATATAAGGACAGGAAGATGATTGAACCGATGAGAAAGTATTTTGACCAGATACTTAAAGACCCGGCAAAGGGGGATCTTAAATTTGAGGACACAGAGGATTACTGGGCGACCCAGCGATGGTCGTGGTGCGATGCCCTTTTTATGGGACCGACAGTATGGGCAAAAATGGCAAATGTGACTGGAAATAAAAAGTATCTTGATTTTATGTACAGTGAATACAAGGCAACCACTGATTATCTCTTTGATATAGGGGAGCATCTGTATTTCAGGGACTCAAATTATTTTACAAAAAGGGAGGCGAACGGAGAAAAAATATTCTGGGGACGCGGTAACGGATGGGTTTTTGCCGGACTGCCGGTCATAATAAGGGAACTGCCGGCAAATTACGTGCATAAGGAATATTTCGTGACTATTTTCAAAGAGATGGCAGAAAAGCTTCTCTCGCTTCAGTCGGCTGATGGTTTCTGGCATGCCAGCCTTCTTGATCCCGACAGTTATCCGAGTCCTGAGATGAGCGCTACAGCCTTTTTTGTATTCGGAATGGCCTGGGGAGTTAATAATGGATATCTCGACAGGGCAACTTATCTTCCTGCTATAAAAAAGGGCTGGAAATCAATGGTGACATCTGTATGGCCCGACGGGAAAGTAGGATATATTCAACCAATTGGGGCGGATCCGAAAAAGGTTACAAGAGAAATGACTGAAGTATATGGTGTCGGAGGATTCCTGATGGCAGGAACTGAGATTACACGGCTGATTGATAAGGGAATTTTGTAAAAAGGCAGAAAAAAAGAAAACCAGTAACCGCAAAACACGCACAGTAGGCGCAAATCCCGATAGCAATCGGGATACAAAGTAAATATTGGTTCAGTAAAGTAGGCGCAAAGAACGCAAAGTAAATATTAGTTCAAATCTCTTTGCGTCCTCGGGTTTTAGACCTTTGCGACTTTTGCGGTTAAAAAAAATGAAGAAATAAATCATGCTTTATAATATTAAAACTATGAAAAAACACTTTTTGATTACAGCTACTGCATTTTTTATCTTAATGTCAGTTGCCCGGGGACAGGGTTTCTTAAGAACCGACGGACAAAAGATTGTTAACGGGAAGGGTGAAAATGTACTACTCAGGGGAATAGGCCTTGGTGGCTGGATGCTGCAGGAGCCATATATGTTTGACCTTTCAAAAGCAGCCGGAACACAGACAGAGATTAAATCCAAGATAAGTGCTTTGATTGGGCAGAAGAATTGCGATGAATTTTATACAGCTTACCTGGATAATTTTATAACGGAAAAAGATGTAGATGCCCTTAAGAAATGGGGTTTTAATTCCATCAGACTTCCTATGCATTTTAATCTCTTTACGCTTACTGTTGATAAAGAACCTGTTAAAGGTCAGAATACCTGGCTGGAAACGGGTTTTAAGCTTACAGACAACCTGCTTTCATGGTGCCGGAAAAACAAAATGTATCTGATTCTCGACCTGCATGCCACACCGGGAGGCCAGGGAAATGACCGCCCGATCGCCGATATTGATACTCTTAAACCACGACTTTGGGAGAGCATTGATAATCAGAAAAAGACAATAGCCTTATGGAAAAAACTTGCTGAAAGATATAAGGATGAAGAATGGATTGGAGGATATGACCTTATAAACGAAACCAATTATAAGATGGAGGGCAATGAGCCTTTGAAAAAATTGTTCCTTGAAATCACATCAGAGATCAGAAAGATTGACACAAATCATATAATTTTTATTGAGGGGAACCAGTTCGCAAATGATTATACAGGGTTGACACCCCCCTGGGATAAGAATATGGTTTACAGTTTCCATAAATACTGGAATCCGACAACAGTGGAAACCATACAGAAATACCTTGATCTGAGGGATAAATTTAATGTTCCCCTGTGGATGGGTGAATCAGGCGAAAATAACAATGATTGGTTTAGAGAGACTGTGAAGCTTTTAGAATCAAATAACATCGGCTGGTCATGGTGGACAATAAAAAAAATAGGTGCTGAGAACAGCTTAATGACTATTGCTGAACCTTCAGGATACCGGAAGATCGTTGATTACTGGGAAGGAAAAGGCCCCAAACCTTCTGCTGAAGAAGCTAAGGCGACTTTAATGAAACTGGCTGAGAATGTGAAGTTTGATAACTGTAAAATAAATAATGATGTTCTTGATGCATTATTTGGGAAACAGAAATAAAGGCTGTTGGCTACAGGTCAATATGGAAATTAATTTTCCTCCTATAGCTTTACACCTCATACCTTAAGCGTAATGCCATCGATTCAGTAAGTGAATAATTTAAAATAAGTGCTTATGAAAGTAGAATTAAGATATGCATCGCATCCTGATGATGTAAAAAAATATGATACAGCGAGGCTCCGGAAAGAGTTTCTGATCGAAAAAATATTTGTCCCGGGGGAAATAAACCTGGTTTATTCGTTGTATGATCGCTATATGGCAGGAGGCGCAATGCCTTTGGAAAAAGAGTTATTTCTTGAAACAGCTGATGAGCTTAAATCTGAAAGTTTTCTCGACAGAAGGGAAATGGGAATTATAAATATCGGCGGAGATGCCGTGATTAAAGCAGGTAATATAGAATACCAGTTGGCGTTCAAAGAGGCTTTGTACCTGGGCAAAGGCACTCATGATGTAGTATTTAAGTCAGTGAATAAGAATTTTCCGGCGAAACTCTATATTAAT
This sequence comes from uncultured Bacteroidales bacterium, assembly GCA_963715785.1. Classification (GTDB taxonomy): domain Bacteria; phylum Bacteroidota; class Bacteroidia; order Bacteroidales; family VadinHA17; genus LD21. The sequence goes on along the minus strand of OY970276.1, from coordinate 4,318,338 downwards.
TCAGCTCCTGCACATCATGCATTTCCCTGCCGAAAGGTGACTTTGAAGGATGCTGAAAGAGTGCTTCTGGGATCGGCTGAAGCTTCAAATCACAGGACACTTAACAAGCTCCTTGTTAACGGTGTTATCGAAACCTGTCAGCTTCAGATGGGAATGACTGAGCTGAAGACAGGCAGCGTATGGAACACAATGCCTGTTCATACTCACAACCGAAGGATGGAAGCTTATTTCTATTTTGAGGTACCGGAAAAACAAACTGTCTGTCATTTTATGGGCGAGCCTGATGAAACGAGACACATATGGATGAAGAATGAACAGGCAGTACTGTCCCCTTCATGGAGCATTCACAGTGCTGCAGGGACTTCCAATTACACATTTATCTGGGGTATGGCAGGAGAAAATCTTGATTACGGGGATATGGATATCCGTCAAAGCGACACTATTAAATAAGCCGTTAAAAAAATATGATTGCAGAATGAAAGAATTATTTGATCTTACCGGTAAAGTGGCTCTTGTTACAGGAGGAACGCATGGCATTGGACTTGCAATTGGTTTATTGCTTGCCAGGGCAGGGGCAAAAGTCTGTGTAAATGATGTTAACGATGATAAGCTTCAGAGCTGCAGGCAGAGTTTTAAAAATGAAGGATTAGATGTATTCACCTTAAAATTCGATGTAACAGATGAACATGACGTCGATAAAGGAATATCTCACATCGAAAAAAGTATTGGATCGGTTGATATTCTCGTTAATAATGCCGGGATAATCAAGCGGATTCCCATACTGGAAATGGCTATAGCTGATTATAAACAGGTCATCGATGTCGATCTTGTCGCCCCACTGATCATTTCAAAGCGTGTAGTGCCAAAAATGATTGAAAAGCGAAGCGGAAAGATCATTAATATGTGTTCCATGATGAGCGTGTATGGAAGGAATACTGTCTCTGCATATGCTTCGGCAAAGGGAGGTCTTAAACTCCTGACACAGAACATGACATGTGAATGGGCAAAATATAATATCCAGATCAACGGCATTGGTCCGGGTTATATCGCAACTTCCCAGACTGCGCCCATACGTGAAAACGGGCATCCTTTTAACGATCTGGTAATGACAAGGACACCTGCAGGCCGATGGGGCGAACCGGAGGATGTTGCGAATGCAGCGCTGTTTCTTGCTTCCAAAGCCAGTAACTTTGTTAACGGTCATATTCTTTATGTTGACGGGGGGATCCTGGCCAACTTTGGATATGTAAAAGGGGAGAACGATCTCTAGAAGGATTTAATTTTTCTCTGTGGTCCTCTGTGAATCCTGTGGATCTCTGTGAGACAAAAAGAAGAACTTACATAAAGAAGCACAGAGGAACTTCGATTTATTCAGTCTTTTTCTCAGGATTATCCGGATGATCATCCGAATAAGGTTTTGCATAAAGATCTTCAACCCTTACCCTGTTATCTTCAGCATCTGGAGCAGGAAGCACTTGCACCTGTTCTTCTCTTGCCTTGCCGTTGAAATAAAGAATACATGCAAATATCGGCATTATTGGAAGCGTAAGGGCACTAACCAATGCTGAAAGGATTATGAAGACCGGTTTACCGGTGATGTCAGTCATTTTAGCCGCATCTTCAGGATTTACAATATTCTTAATAAAATTCCCGCTGAAAGGCAGCAATATGAGTCCGGATAAGATCACCGACATTACCAGCATAAGTATAATAAAAGTGGCAACCCACCCTAAATTTGACCAGAAGCTTTTATGTGTAAGGGTTATTACCCTGGAGATAGTTGTACCAATATTGGTTTCTTCAACCATCATGACAGGCAGGATAAAGAGGTATATAGTTACGATATAAAGCATTGCGAAGAAAGCGCCAACAACCAGCACAAAAATACCAAGAACTATTGCAATTGTTCCTGCAAAAGCAAGAAGAATCATAATAATAAGATATGGTATAAAATATTTAAGAGACCTGATAATTGCCGAAAAAAACGTGATCCCGCTATTTACCGGATTATGGATAATGTAATATTGAAGAATTGTGGTAAAAAGAAGACTAATCAATGATATGACAAGAATAGGGATCAGCAATCCTTTCATCTTTTCAAGCAAAACCATAGGGTCAGTTACTGATGAGAGATCCTTCATATTTACCATAGTGGAAACATACTGCATCACCAGTGACATAACCACAGATACAATGAACAATGTCAGGAACTTTTTCTTATAAAAATCCCAGAGAGAGCTGAATGCGGTGTCAATACTGTGTTTGCGATATAAAGGATGGTTACTGAACTGGTCCATGAAGGTCATATTATAATTGACTGCAAATTTAGACATAATTACCTTGCATTTATTTGTTGCTGCAAAAGAATTTCCTTCAGAATCCGATCAAATTTTTCTGGCTCTTCAAAAACAGGAGAATGAGCTGAATTCTCAAACGAATAGAACTTCTTATAGGGTGCCTGAAGTATGTCAAAGTACTCTTTTGCCACTGCATACGATGTTTCATAGTCCGATTTACCCTGCAGGATATATACCGGGATGCTTTGTGCAGGAAGAACTTTGAACAGGTTAGTTTTCATTATAACATCCCATAATTGGTTTTTTGAAAATCTCATCCCTTTTAAATAATTTATCTTATCAGTGAAACTGTACTCTTTGCAGATCATGACGGGTTTTATGGCACGGGGATAAAAGCTCCCTTTCTTGACAGCTCCTCCATATCTGATGACATACTTTCTCTCTGTCATCATATTTTTTATCGCCATTTTCGGATCTGAGTAGGGGGGTGGACCGATTTTCCCGAGTTTATGGATTGCGCACCTGTCTTTATTGGCTTTTGCTTTGTCAAGTACAAAATTATACGAAATTTTTTCTGCACGCACCTGATCTGCAACCTGTCCCACAGAAATGAAGGCATAATAGTAGCCGGGGAATTTGCTAATGGTAAATGATCCAAGCATTGATCCCCAGGAATGACCCAGAAGGAATATTTTTTCCCGATTGAATTTTTTGATCAGGTATTCCGAAACCTTTCCGGCATCATCAACAAATTGAGGGAGTGTCATTGTTTGTACCGGAATTTTATTTGAATATGAAAGACCTGCACCACGCTGGTCCCAATAGCAAACAACAAACAGATCTTCAACGCCCGGGTTAAACTGCCGTACAAATGGAAATTCAGGATCTCCCGGTCCGCCATGAAGATATAGCAGCACCGGATTTGTTGAATCCCTGCCCCTGATGATTATCCGCTGTTTCAGTCCATTTATATCTGCAGTCACGATTTCTGATATACTGCCCGGGATCTTACTGCCATTCTGAGCAAGGAAAGGTTGTGGTTGTCCGCTGCTGTGCGTAATAATAATAATGAAAATCACAAATAGAATCAGAAAGAGGATCCCTCCGCCTGAAATCAGAATTAAACGAAGGACCTTGATCATTATTTATTTTTATTTTTTTTGATATTTAATGCTGCCGATGACAGATTGCACTATAATTACCCAATAACATAACGGATAAGATTATAAATGGTTCAGTTTCCTGGTTTTTTAACCCTGTGGCATACCGTCTTTTGCATGATCTGTCAGCCTGTTCGTTTCGGAACCATGAACATTATGGCAAATGTATTGTTAATTTAACACTTACAAATATCTCCATATTTAAATAATCAATACTTTTGATAATTATTTTAAACCAAAACAGTTAAAAATATGAAATTAAGCAAAATTGTAATTCCGTTAATCCTGATAATTGTTCTTGGGATTGCTGTTGTTTCCTGTACGGGTAATGCAACAGGCAAAAGCAAGCACTCTGGCGTCGAATATTACAGGAACCTTTTGTATTCTGAGACTCCTTATGATATTGAAACGGGTACTCACCCTATTACAGCGGATCAGGCGAAATTGATTAACAGCTATAAATTTACATATGATAATTCAGGACGTCTGTTATCAGTTGAATATGTCAGGAATAATGTTCTCCTTGGATATTCTTCGATGCAGGGTGCCGCAAAAATCACATATGAATATGGTGATCATAAACAGACTAAGCATTTTTTCAATAAGGATAATGAGCCAATTGAATCAGGAGGGGTTTTTGCTCTCGATTATTCTCTGGATTCCAACGGGAAACGTGTTGGCCTGATGTGTCTTGGAAAAGACGGATCCATGATTGAGAACAGGAACAAAATTCATTCCTGGCAATGGAATGTCCTTCCCGATGGGATGGTGAGAGAACTTCGCTACAACCTAAAGGGAGAAGAAACAGTTATGAATCAGTTCTGCCCCTTTTATGAGCTGAGGTTTAGTTATAATGACAAAGGATATCCGGTGCGCATGGCAAACTTTAAAGCCGACACTCTGTATAACTGTACTGCAGAAAACTGTGGTGATATAGGCGTTTCGTACTTCACCTTTACTCCAAGCCAGTATGGTGACCTTGAAAACCAGTCGGTATTTAATGTTACCGGACAGATGTCAAACCTTTATTGGGGTTGGTCGAAACGTGTCAACAAGTACGATGAGAATGGATATTTGCTTGAGACCCGACTCTTTGATCAGGACAATGAATATGTTGGCGGGAAATTGATCCCTATACAGCAATATTCATACGACAGCCATGGTGCAGTTCTTGAAGTAAAAAATATGGACAAGGACGGGAATTTAATTAATAATCAAGATAACGGAGTAGCCGTCACAGCATATAAATATGATGATCTTGGACATCGGACCGAAACACTCTCATACGATAAGGATAATGTATCGGTGAATCTGGCAGCCTTGAAATAATAACCGATATGAAGAGGATTAATTTTTCAATATTCTCTTTCCTCGTTCTCGGCTTAATTGCTGTTTCCGGATGCAAAGGGAAGAAGGCAGAAAACAAACAAGAGGTTATTCCTGAGGCAGAAGCGACGAAACCTGTTGCTAAGACTGAGAGTAAACCTTTGATATTAGGAAATGAAACGACGCTATTGTTAAAAGATCTTAAGGATAATGGAGATTATGTCAATAGTAAAGCTTATCCCTCTATTATCAAGGCTTCCATAGTAAACGAAAGTCTGGGCAAGAATATCCTGGTAGTGGATCTGCGTTCACCAAAAGAGTTTGCCGATGGTCATATCAAAGGTGCTGTCAGCAAAAAATTTACTGATGTTCCTGCTTATTTCGAAACCGGGATCAAACCATTTGAATATGATAAAATAATAATGGTTAGTGATGACGGGCAGATCTCATGTTATGCCACGTGTCTGCTGAGGCTGATGGGTTATGGAAATGTTTACTCGATGCGGTGGGGCATGAGTGCCTGGAATAATAAGTATGCTCAGGAAGGTTGGCTGAAAGGAGTATCCGGAAAGTATGAAACTAAACTTGAAAATACCGAAAATGAGAGACCTCCATTGCTTGGTATGCCAGATCTTAAAACAGGTTTGCAGACCGGACAGGAGATTGGAACCGCAAGATTCAGGAAATTGTTCGCGGAGGGAACCGACAGCGTTCTGATATCCGCTGATAAGGTATTCAATGATCCCGGCAAATATTATATAATAAATCTCGACCGTAAAGACAAGTACGATGACGGACATATCCCGGGTGCCGTACGATACAAACAGGATGGAACCTTAGGATATCCTGACGAGTTAGCCTCGATACCTCTTGACAAACCTGTTGTTGTTTATTGTGCAACAGGTCATAATTCAGGGTTCGCTACAGCTTATCTGCGTTTGTTCGGCTATGATGCACATACTCTTAAGTATGGTAATAATGGATTTATGTACGACAAGATGGTCAAACAAAGAACCGCATTATCGTGGCTTCCATTTACGTCCGCAGAAGTTAATAATTTTGAAGTGGTAAAATAGTTTTCTGACTTTTCTGAATACTATAATAACTTAAGATCCGGTTGTGGTTTGTTATCATAACCGGATTTTTTTCAGAAAGTTGTTCCGGAGGTGTCGGGATGAAATTTATACTTTAATACTTCATTGTCAGAATCTGAAGTCACAATATAGATGTTTTTCCTTCCCATCTGACTGAGTATCATCCATATCCTGGCTGAGACACCAGGATCTGATGATGAGAGAAGAACCGGGCCATCATGCCCCATAATCAGGCGGATATTTTTTTTGTCGAGGATTGATTTCGCCGGTATATTCTTTATATCACCTGATAATCCGTCATTCCCGCTGTAAGATGTGTCAAGACTGATAATCAGATGATTTCCCGGCAGTGACCGGGCTTCATTGATTGTCAATTTATTGGATTGCTTCATTGAAATTTCTGCCCATTTTTTTGCATCATTCTTAAAATGATACATACCTGATGATCTGATAATTACAAGAGCCAGAATGACCAGGACTATGACAATTACTGTTTTGATCTTTTTGATGAATTCCATATTGCAGATCCCTGTATTTATTCACAGCCTCCGTCAAGCTTTTTTGCGGCCAGATGCTTCGATTCAATGAATTTCATTTTAAGGCTGTCGGGCATGCTATTCATTTCATTAAACATATTTCTTGCCCTTGTCCTTGTTTCAAAAAGTGCATTTTCCCTTGCGGTAATGCGGGTTCCGGTAAAATTGCTGTTCATAATGGTATTGAACCACTCATTCAGACCGCCTTTCATAACAAAAGTATTCTTAAGATTCAGTCCTTTTGCAATGGCAAGTGCATAATTTGAATTAAAGTCGCCATTGGAATAGAATATGGTTACCTGTTTTCCATTATTTAAGATGCTTCCCGGATCCTTGTCCAGAAATTTTCCATAGGGAATATTTATGGAACCTGGTATATTAAATGCCCTGAATTCCTCGGGCGTTCTCAGATCTATGATCTGGACAGAGCTGTCCTCGGTTACAACAAACTTAGCAACCTGGTCGACATTATAATAAGTATTTTGGTCCATAACCTCCGAAAGAAGCTTCTGAGGCTTAACTGTAAATGACCTGCTTGCAGAAAGTGGCAGCAAAGCAAGGATCAGGCCGATACAAACCAATCCGATTGAGTATTTTTGACGTGCATTCATTTCCTTTAATTTTAAACTTCATTTGTTATATCTGGCCGTGCAAATTTCTTTTCAGCAACCTCTGCCAGCCAGAACATTGCGATAGCAGCAAGTATGAGCAGAAAAATAAACAAACCTGGCGATATGCCCATTGCTTCATTAATTTTTACAGGTCCTTTGTATGAACCGTTAGCCAGATTCTTGATTAACGGGTATGTTTCAGCAAAGAGGAATGCGCCGGTGAGACCTCCCAAAAAGAAGATCATCGCATCTATTTTCCCTATGGAAAGTGCGCACAAACCTGTTCCCGGACAAAATCCTCCCATGATAAAACCAGCTCCCATTATGATTCCTCCTATAATTGAGGCAGCTACATAAAATTCATTCACAAAAACCAGGTCAAGATTCAGAAGACCCAGATAGCTAAGAAGCTGTGACCCTATCAGTGCCACGATAGCTGCAGTAAAGAATACTTTTATAACTGTGGTATCATATCCATAGAACATCCCTGCAAGCTTGCGACTGGAGGAAAATCCGGCTTGTTCAAGTGCGAATCCAAAACCGACACCGATCAGCAAGGCAATCAGCAGATTGAGCCATTCGGGCATTGATATTAGTGATGATATTGGTCCCATAATAAGTGATTAACTTTTTATTGATAATATAAAGGCTCAATGGCTCAACGGCTCAAAGGTAAAACCAATTATTAGCTCGCTTAAATCCATTGTGCCGTTATGCCTTTGTGTCTTTGCGCCGTTTCTCATATCCAGTTTTTTCTAAAGAACCAGGCGAACATATATGCAGATCCGAATATAGCTATCATAGTAACGAAGCCTGCAACAGACAGAACTGCCATGCCGGAAAGAGCTGCACCGCTTGTGCATCCCCTGGCCAGCTGAGCTCCATAAACAAAAAACACTCCGCCCAGGAAGGCAAAGACCAACCGCCGGGTATTGGAGATCTTTGGTGATTTTTCAATTTTAAATTTTAGTCTCTTTGAAACTGCACCCGATAAAAATCCTCCGGCAATGACTCCGGCTATTTCAATGGTAAGCCAGTTCTTCAGAGGCTTCTTACCATCTTCAAAGTATTTAGAGTAATATATCGATCCGTCAGCATGCGGACGGTCAACTGCTCCAACAAGAGATACCACACAGTATTTCAGACCGCCGCTGGCGCCAAGCCCCCTTCCTGCCAGGAACATTGCCAGGAGAAGAACCAGCCCCAGCAATGTACCGGCCATATATGGATTCATGTATTTCTTTTTCATTGAAAATAAGTTCAATTGATATGCTGTTTCCTTTCCCCTGCAAAAATACGAAATGTAACCATGTACTCAACATACCGCATGGTAATTAAGTTCATGCAGTCAGGCAGCACAATTTTTGTACATTTACGCTCTCAAACATTTATAAGATGGGCAGATTCAAACTTACAATAGAATATGAAGGCACCCGCTATTCGGGCTGGCAGATGCAAAAGGGAGGGAAAACCATTCAGGGTGAGATTCTTGATGCCTGCAGAGAACTGTTTAACACGGACGAGATTGATGTGTTCGGTGCCGGCCGTACTGATGGCGGTGTCCATGCTTTGGCACAGATCGCACATCTGGAGGTTGAAACGGATCTGTTGCCGCTGAAAATAAAATATGGCATTAACGACAGGCTGCCTCCGGATGTCTGCATAAGGAATGTTGAGGTTGCACATCCGAAATTTCATGCCAGGCATGATGCAAATGCAAGAAGTTATATCTACCAGATCAGCAGAAGAAGAACTGCATTCGGAAAAAAATTTGTGTGGTGGATAAAAGATCCGCTCGATATCAATCTTATGAATGAAGCTGCTAAAAAATTCCCGGGATTAAAAGATTACCGGTATTTTACAGATGAAGAGGGAGAACAGACTTCAACAAAGGTAGAGATCTTGCATGCAAAAGTAAATGATTTTGGAGACTTGCTGGTCTTCCATGTGGTAGGTTCACATTTTCTATGGAAACAGGTAAGACGCATGACTGGGGTATTGGTAGAAGTCGGGAGAGGAAAATTATCTCCGGATGACTTGGCGAATTTCTTTAAAATTAAAACCGATATTCCTGCCAAACTTACTGCGCCTCCAAGCGGATTGTTTCTGGAGAAGGTCTATTATAAAGATGACGAAGTCTCTTACGAGACGAGACCGGTGATAAATATATAGAGTTGAAGGTTGCTGGTTGCAGGTTGACTGGATGTAATCGCCGCTTCTTCAAGAATTGCACGAACATTTTACAGGAGGTACCATCTCCTGGCTAAGATTCATTTCTGTCAGCCGGAATATTCTTTTATCTAAACAAATCTCACATTTCGAGAACAGGCCCAGATCCCAGGTATCTGCAAAAACACGACCGCGCTTCAATCCGATTCCGTATTCCAGTACCTTCTCAAGGGACTGAATATCAGGTGGAATGAATTCTCCTTTTTGCATAAGTAAATCCATGGCTCCATTACCTCCTCTGACCGGAATAATTGTACAGCATTCAACCCCTGCATTAAATGCAAAGACGATCGATCTTTCAGCCCATAAGACCCCATCTGATTCATTCAGCCATGGAGGACAGAGCAATATAAATGCCCGTGAGGAAATTTCATGCTTTTTAAGAAACCCGGCAGCATTGCCAAAATCCTCAACTGACATCCGCTTGTTTAGTTTCCTCAGAATTTCAGTATTTACAGTTTCAAGGCCCATAGATATTTGCAATTCCGGCACCAGCTGATCCCTGAATTTCAGACATTTTTCATTAATCAGCCTGGGATGACTCTCAACTATTACTGTATCAAGATCTTTCAGTATGAATGCGATTTTTTGATGGTCTTCCTCAGGAATTGCTCTTTTGTCAAAAAAACTTCCACTGTTATAAAGTTTAAGATGTTTTACGCCTGGCATTTGTTCCAACGCCCACTCAATCTGATGAGGAATGTCTCCGATTGCAACAGTGCAGTCTGTTGTGTTTTTCCACAGATCGCACATGAGACAATGAAACGGGCACTCTCTGTTCGTAAGAAAAATAATTCCTGTATCTTCAATTTTTCCCTTTATGGTACGTTCTTTTTCAACAAGCCATCCATACGGCCTGTGAGCGTCAACAAGATTCTTTTTGCCCCTGAGAGAAACTATCTGCCGGTCATTTAATGGTAATTCAGGATTTTCATTCATAATGTGAAAGAAACTCTTTCCTGTACTCTATTTCTTTTTCGGGAAATTGCCTGCTGAAAGCTTTGTCAGATGCTGCACCGTGTTGGAAGCGCCTTTTCTGAAAGACTGGCATTTCCAAACCGGTGACTGCCTTAACTCCGGCTGAGACTATTTTCCCTTTAAGTTCATAGAGCTTCTCATGATCCCAGTTAGTCATATCGATATATGGAATACCTTCAGAAATTTCGATCACATTTGGCAGTGTATAGGGGCTGTATCCTTCGAAGTCCATGAGATCTGCCGTGGCAAATGTGCGCATATATCCTCTGCTTAGTCCGCCTGAATAGGTCAGAGAATGTTTTATTGATTCAACACCCCAGCCTTCGTGATAAAGCATCAGGTTATTCAGAACGCTGCGTATAGTGAGCTCGGGATTTTCCTCTATCGGATAATCCTTAAGATTTTCATCTCCTCCATCCCCGTCTATAAGATATTTCCAGTCGGGATAACGTGAACGGATTCCCTGCATAAGCGCCAGGTTCATTGTAGCGGATTGAATATCAAGGGCTTTATAGTCTTCAACGATCTTAACTGTTTTTCTCCAGTCGAGCGATGAATAATTCACTTCAACCGGTTCCAGGAACATTTCAAGGTTAAGAGCTTCCAGGAATTTTCTGGCCTGTAGCAGATCGGCTCCGTCACCATCGATTGAAAGAGTAAAAGCTTTCAGACGCGAAGGACTTTCCCCAAGTTCTTTCAGGGCATGATATGTAAGCAGAAATACTGAACCACTGTCAATACCTGCTGAAAAAGTTACTCCAACGGGTCCTGTTTTAGCACGTAATTGCAACCATTTTTTAATTTCATTATATACTGTTCTGATATACTTTTCGCCGATTTTTGAAGGATCTTCACCGGTAAGTTTATTGCGTTCAGGAGCAAAGAAACGTTCATAGACCGGATTAGGATCAGGACAACCGAGCAGTTCTATTTTGGTAATGTAATGAGCAGGTACCATCCTGGTATAGGAGGGATGAAACTGATGATCAAGACCTTCCTGTTTGAGATAATTAAAAATCGCATCGATACGCTCTGCAATAACCAGCTCGGGACCGGCCGGGCGTTTGGCTATGAAATAACGTAACGGACGCCCGATGGATCTTGCCATTCTGATTGTTTTGCCTTCGACGGAGACAAGAGAGAACTGTCCATCGATCTTCCTGACGGCTTTCACATCACCAGTTTTCACAATTTCAACAGCTTCTTCATGCGTCATATTATAAATGACATTCTTCTCAGGATTTGTCAGATCTTTAACTCTGTTAACATACTGGTTGTTCATTTTCTCTATTTTAAATTATTTGCTATATCAATGTTTCCGGGGGAAATCCCAATTTGGGCATCTCCGCAAATTTATTATTTTGATTTAATTCCCTTACTCTCTGTTATTGTTATATAACGGTCAGAGTCGATATTTTTGTATATTTCTTTGTTACCATCTGACCAGCTTATTTCAAGGAGATCGATCTTCTTTTGCTGTCCTAAGCCGAAATGTACCCTGGGGTCATTGTTTGAAAGGTAGCATGTTGCCCATTGGTTCACCATTACATATTTCTTTCCTCCCGCAGTTAATGTCACTTTAGCTCCGATTGCAGCGGCGGGTCCTTCTTTTCCTTCGAGTGTAAGACCAAGCCAGTGATTACTGTTGCCACCATCATTTCTCAGCAAAGCCGGGATTCCTCCTTTGTCAAGATGCGATATAATAATATCCAGATCGCCGTCATTATCAAAATCCCAAATGGCCAGACTGCGGCCTGAGCGCATTGTGGAGAAGTATGAACCGTGTTGCCTGCCTGAATCTTTAAAATGGCCTTTTCCGTCGTTTTCAAGCAGCAGAGGATATTGTGGTATAAGTTCTTCAGCTATCCCATTAGCTGCGACAATATCAAGATCACCGTCATTATCAAAATCAAAAAGCTGCGCTCCCCAGCTGCCTTTGCCATCCATTGCTTTTGCAACACCGCTTTCTTCAGTTATATCTTCAAAAAGGCCGTTTCCAATATTAAGATACAGAGCCCCGTAATCAAGATCGGAAACCAGTATGTCGATCAAACCATCACCATTAATATCGCCGATAGATGCATGCATAGAGCCAGTTCCCTTGCCCTGGCTGTTGGCGGCTACCCCGCTTGCCACTGCAACTTCTTTATACACACCTTTGTCATTTCTGAAAAGGAAATTCAACTGGTGGTCGTTTGCCTGAAAAATGTCAAGATCCCCATCATCGTCATAATCATATACGGTAAGCCCCATACATTTCGAATCGGGGTAATAAAGGTTATTTTTCCTGGTGACATCGATAAATTTCCCGTCGGCCCGCTGTTCATAAAGCATCGAAGCCTGTCCTTTATACTCAGAAGGACTGGGCATCACCTCAGGGGAAGCAGGGGTAACATAAGCCGGATCAAATGCCAGGAAATTTCCTACCATAGCATCGAGTCTTCCGTCGAGATTATAATCCCAGAACGATACCCCGATACTCCACTTTGTAAAACCATTTAAAGTGTCAGGTCCGGCTAGGTCTAAAGAGGATGTGATGTCTTTGAAGGTACCATCGCCATTGTTGTGATAGAAGACATTCGGGCCAAAATTTAAAACGTAAAGATCTTTATATCCGTCATTATCAAGGTCAATTGCACCTGCGGCCATGCTCCACTCGTGACCACCTGTTCCTGATGTTTTTGTAACATCGGTAAATGTTCCGTTACCGTTATTCTTATACAATTCGTTATGAGAGTCTTTATATATTATACCCGATGGGTCGGAAATTCCTTCCAGATAGGTCCCGTTCATTAAATAGAGATCCATAAGACCATCATTGTTGAAATCAAAAATGGTAATTCCTGAACCACTGCTCTCCAGGATATTCTTATAGGAATTATCGCCATAGTTTAAGTTAAAATGAATACCTGCTTTTTTAGTAACATCTGTGAATATGACATTCTTCTTCTGTGCAGATGATGTAAGCGCATTAGAAACCAGAAAAAAGAAAAAAAACAGAACCGGCAAATTATGTTTCATATTAACAAACTTCAATTAAAAATTTTTTAACCGCAAAGGTCACAGAGATTGAAAACCAAAGGTCGCGTCCTTTGCGCCTGCTTTGCGTTCTTTGCGGTTAATGGATTTCATTTAATTTTCAGTGCATTTCTGAAATTATCAAAAGTTACAGTTCTTGTATTATATTCCTTCAGATATTTTTGGTGTTCAGCATCTTGCGGATAAATATCAGTTGCAGAAGGCGGATAACTTTTCATGCCATGGAAAGGAAGAGGCAGTACTGTATTCCCAAATGCGGTATTCATATCACCATCTTTGACCCATCCGACAGTATGGATAAGAAAATCCCTTTTCCATCCTTTTTTTAATTCGGGTAACACATTTGAATTAAATTTAATTGAGGCCTCATCTCCCGCGTTTGCAATTACGTACTTATTATCAGATTCAGTTAGCAGCGGCAAAACATCACCATAGCGGGTATAGTTTCCTGACAGATCTCGCCATTTGGTATTACGGTCGACTTTAGAATAATCAAACCAGTGAGGGCCATAACGGCTGCCTTTTCTAAATGTTTCCGAAAACCCTCTGTAGTGTAAATCAGCAGAAACCGGATTTAAAACTGTAGTTACTGCCGGATTTGTTGAAACCTTATCAGAGAAAAAGATGTAATCCCAGTATATCTCCATGTTAGTCCTGATTCTTACCCTATGATCGGCCGATAGAAATTTGCCTGACAGATCAGCAATTACCGTTTTATCCTTGCCCATTGGAAATCCGAGATTTTCAATAACAGTTTCCCATTCACCTTTTTTATTTAGAACCTGAAGCATTGGTCGGGTCACCATTGTACTGGCTGACTGTGAAATGGCAACATTAATACTGGCATCTGTGGGGAATATCCAGCCTTCCAGAAACAGGAACAGTTTATCGTCTTCTCCAATTTTACCCGGATCAAGAATTAAATCGTGCATTTCTGTGATTCCCTGATATTTACCAGGTTTAAAATCGTGAAGGTAATTGTTATCTTTTTCTGAGATAAATGATAAAACATCATTTCCCTCAGAGTCTGTTGCAGATACCGGGATACTTTTTTCAGAAACCTGATATTGCTTATCACCCGGGAATGGGGGAGGAGAGAATTGTTCTGGAACGAAAACGTCCACATTATCAGGATGATCGAGCGCTAAAAGTTGTACTTCGTCATAATACATTGTTTCCCATAATTCAGAGGTTAACCTGATAGAATAAAGACCGTTGTCAGGCTTCAGAGATTCACCGGGAATTTTTATATAATCATCCGATGCATCAGGAAATGCGAAGGCAGTGTTACCTCCCATAATTCCCGTTGGCATTCCCAGGGCGCTTCTCCACATAACATCTTTTACAAAAGTATATTCACTGCCATCCCAGGTAAAGAGGAAAGGACATGATCCTTTCAGAGTCTGCGCTTCGATAAGTGCCTGATCGGAACCTGGTGAAAATATGTTCTGAGGCACCCCATTGGTCCAGGTTATTCTTATTACATCTGCTTTTGACCGGCTGCCAAGTCCGAAATGAACATTCGGATCAGTAACGATCATTGACTGATAGAGATCGCCCGCACGGACTTCCACTTTTGCACCTATCCCGAAATGATTATTCTTTGCACTTCCTGCCCTTAATCCGACGAGCTTCATATTTAAATAGTGGTTGTTGCTGCCGCCATCATTTCGCAAAAGGGTAATGCTGCCATTCAATCCAGCAACCACAATGTCGAGATCTCCGTCATCATTATAATCGAACAGGGCTATTTGTCTTCCTGACTTTGGCTCATCAGGCAGCAGCCTGGAAACATCTTCAAAGTTCCCTTTGCCGTCGTTATGGTACAGGAATATTCCCCGGCCCTTTGGATCTGCCTGTTCACCCGCAATAATGAGATCCTGGAAGCCATCATTGTCAAAATCGAAGAACTTTGCATCGTAAGCCTTCACCTGCCGGACTGCGGAGAACATCTCTTCTGAATTTTTTACCAGTTCAAAAATGCCATCGCCTTTATTGCGGTATAATTTTTGGCCATCACCGGTAACCGAAGTTATGAAAAGATCGGGAAACCCGTCATTATTGAAATCTCCAACGGTTGCTGAGCCAGAACCGCCTTTACTTGTGAGTCCGCTTTGTTCAGTAATATCTTTAAAGAATCCCAGACGCTGATTTGAAAACAAATTATTGCTTGCATTCTCGTTTGCAACAAAAAGGTCAATGTCTCCGTCATCATCAAAATCGCCAAATTCTGCGTCGCGGCTGTTTGCATCCTTACACGACATTCCCATTTTCTCAGCCTGTTCCTGAAAGGTGCCATCCCCATTATTCCGGAACATAAGATTCGAATTTGATCGTGTTTCATACATATCCAGGTCTCCGTCATGATCCATATCAAAGAACAGGGCTCTGTTTCCTCCTGTTTTGCTTCCTATATTGGCTTTTTCAGTGACATTCTCAAAAACTCCCTTTCCGGCATTCCGGTATAAAATATCTCCTCCTTCTTTCACAATATAAAGATCGAGGAATCCATCATTGTCATAATCAGCAAATGAAGCCGAAGACTCCATTCCGGAATGTCTCAAGCCGGCTTCTTCAGATACATCCTTAAACCTGTTCATATCATTGTTAAAGAGATAATGCCTGTAAGAAGATGTTACCGGGTCGTAGCTTCCGACATAAAGATCAATATCTCCATCGCTGTCATAATCAGCTGCTTCCACATGAGTGGAGTATCTGAACGCTTCATATTTTTCTTCATTGCTAAAAGCCGGTATGGTAAGGCCTGCAGATTCAGTTGCATCGGTAAATTTGATAACATCAAGAAGTGACCTGTTATCCGATGACTGTGAAGCCGGCTGTTGATCGTATGTGATAAGAGGAAACCCAATCAGTGATCCTCCTGGGCCCTTCAGGTCCATTATACCAGCCTGATATGGAGAGGTGACCTTGAGATAATTGTGGAATATTGTAAACTGGACGATCGCATTTTCCTTATCATTCTTTTTCAATAATGAAATGGTTTTATTGTAATACTCAATTGCCTCCTTTGGGAACTCAGGAAATTGCTTGTGAATGATTTCAAGCTGGGCAATCGCTTTATCATTATCTCCATCTCTGATGTAGATATCAGTCAGATTAAGCTGTGGCACGAGATTATCAGGAGCTTTCTCAACAAGTTTAAGAAGATAGTTCTTTCGTTCCTGCAGAGATTCAGGATCGGACGAGACTGAATATAATTCTGTGAGATCATACAGAATTTTTATATGGTCGGGAGCAAATGTAAGAGCCTCCTTAAGCTCTGCTATTGCTTTATCGCGTTCATCGTTCATCTGGTAAACCGTTGCCAGAAGCAATCTGATATCTGGATCTTTCGGATCAATTTTTATTGCTTCAGCAAGCTGTTTTTTTGCTTCGGGATACTTCCCCATCCTCAGATATGTCAGTCCCAGATTTGCATATCCAAGTTTTTCTTTGGGTGACATTTTTATGAACTTCAGGAATTCCTTTTCAGCATCATCAAGCTTAAACTCTTCTAGATAGGCAAGGCCCAGGGATTGGGTCGTCATAAGTTCAACAGATCTTTGCTTGTTGTCTTTCGGAGATTCCTTGCAGCTGAAAAAAAGAGAGGAGCAGAGGACTATTAATAAGAAAATGTAGTTTTTTTTCATCACCATCGATTTGCTTTAATGCCCTGATTTATTATTTGTAAAATAAATCTTTTAACCGCAAAGATCGCTAAGATGCGATCTTTGCGGTTAATGGATTTCTATTGTTCATATTTCAAAAGCTTCACCAAATCAAAATTAAGAAATAAAGGGGACTTAGACCTGAGTTTATCGCTCAGTCTTAACAGCTATACCATTTATTAATTTCGTTAGTTCAGGTTTGCCAAGACGTTTCCCTTTATCATCAAACAGAATTGTTCCGGTGACTCCTTCAAAATGCATTCCTTTAAGTGCCTTCTGTATGCTTTCCCTTCCAGTCCCTTCTTTTCTTATCGCATTTATCAATAAATTCATACCATCAAATGCATATGAGGCAACAGCACCCGGATTCCTGCCATAGACACTTTTATATTCTTTCCGGAAAGCTATATTCTTTGGTGAGAGTATATCACCATAAGAAATCAGTGTTATGTCTCCGTAATCAGCCAATTCCTGCTCTCTCATATCATTTTCATCCTCGAGGGATAATGGTCCGAAAAGGGGCAGATTCAGATGCCTTTTATGCAAAAGTGCGATGAGTTTAAGCGTCGAGGAAGGCTTGCCAAAAAATATTATTCCCTGAGGGGAAGCCTTTGAGATACTTGAGACAAGGAGATCATAACCGGGATTTTGATCATCGTAATATAATTTGACCGGAGAGAAATTCTGAGTTTCATTGAGTCTTTTGGAAAAGCTTTCCAGTGCCAGTTTCGAATCGTATCCATTATCAGCTATTGCGACTATTTTAGTCAGTTTTCTTTTATTACAGATTTCTTCGGTTAAGGCATCAGCCTGCTGCAGATCTGTTGGCGCACATGTGAAATACCAGGGTACAAAAGCCTGTGCCAGAGTAGGATCACTTGCCCAGGCAGATAAAAAAACTATTCTGGTTTTAGCAGCAACCTGTTCAACAAGGTGAGCGTTCCGTCCATCGTGGGACCCCATTAAGGCACATACATTTTCATTAAAGATAAGATCTACTGCCTGTTTAGATCCGGTTCCCCAGGGACCCTCCATTGATCTTATCACAAGCTTGAATTTCTTCCCGTTAGATCCCCCGTACCGGTTAGCATTCATAATTGCTAATTCAGCCCCGTTTCTTGCAGCTGTGTAGTTATAGGCAGGGATCAGCAGACCTATTTTTATTGTTTTATCCGGAAGATCCGGATCATTAACTTGTTGCAAGCCCGGGGGAAGAAATTCCCCCAACACGAATAATAAACACACCGATAACAGTCCCGGGAATCTCATCTAACTGGCCTGTCCACTCTCAGACAGGTGAAGTTTTTGGAATTGAAATTTCCCGTCCTACAGCTAAGGCAATTTTCTTAAGATCCTTCATCAGTTCTGAAAATTCCTGAAGGCTGAGAGACTGATAGCCGTCACAAAGCGCTTCTTCAGGTTTATAATGGACTTCCATTATCAGTCCGTCTGCGCCCGCAGCCAAAGCGGCTTTGGCCATTGGCGGAACGAGCCATCTGTGACCTGTGCCATGGCTGGGATCTACAATAACAGGAAGATGTGTGAGTCTTTTTAATATTGGGACAGCACTAAGATCGAGTGTATTCCGGGTTGCAGTTTCGAAAGTACGTATACCACGTTCACAGAGAACCACCTGATCATTACCCTGGTTCAGGATATATTCCGCTGCGAGTAAGAATTCCTCTATAGTTGCCATCATTCCCCGCTTAAGCAAAACGGGTTTCCGGCACATACCTACTTCTTTCAGAAGAGGGAAATTTTGCATATTTCTTGAACCAACCTGAAGCATATCGGCATATGAAGCCACCAATTCAACCTGCCTTGTATCCATTACTTCCGTCACAACAGGCAGTCCGGTTTCCGTTCTTACCTGTGCAAGCAGTTTCAATCCTTCTTCGCCAAGACCCTGAAAACTGTAAGGGGACGAGCGTGGTTTAAATGCCCCGCCTCTTAGTATCCTCGCCCCTTGGTCCCTGACTGATCTTGCTGTTTCAAATAGTTGTTCACGGCTCTCTACAGCGCAGGGGCCCGCAATAACAACAATTTCAGAACCTCCTACCATAACTCCATTGACATTCACGATAGTCGTTTCCTGTTCCTTCTTTAAACTTACTCTTGAAGGAACGTGGAAGTTAATATCAAATGGTCTATTGCATGTCGTCTCCATATTGTTTTTCCCTTAAATATTAATACATCGGGGCTTTTTTGTAAATCTTGTCATCCTTTTCAAATCGCGGAGCGGGAGAAAATTCAAATTTGCCATTACTGATTTTTGTTAAAAAAATAGGTCTGACATTATTAAAGGATGCATCAAAAATAATTTTGCCTGTTACACCCTGATATCCGTTAAATGTTTTCAGGTCAGTTAATACATCGCGGATTAAGGCACGATTAAGTCCGACTTTCTGGATTGCCTCAATCAACATATTCGTTCCATCATATGCATGGGCTGCAAAGACATCGGGTTCCATGCCGAATCTTTTAAGATAATTTGCTTCGAATGCTTTCAATTTTGGAATGTCAGCATCGGGGTTATACTGACAGGTAGTAACAACCCCATCAGCCAACTGACCGGCAATCTTTAGAAAATCCGGATTAACCATCCTGTCAGACCCGAAGACAGGCTGCTGCATTCCCATAGCACGAATTTGTTTTAAGATAAGTGCTGATTCTTTTGCATTTCCCCATATAACTATTGCATCCGGCTTACTTACCAGTATTCTCTCGAGCTGAGACTTAAAATCTGTTTCGCCGTCATTAAAACGCTCCTCAATAACGGAAGGAAATCCAATACGGGTGGATGAACGGTTGAAATGTAAGATTCCTACTCTTCCATATCGATTGTTGGCCCTGATTACGGCTACACGCTTATGTCCGGTCTTTTTAAATATATAGTCAACAAGAGCATAACAGCTTTGCCTGTCATCAGGAATAACCCGTATGACCCAGGGAATATTTGTTTCTGTAAATGTAGGATCAGGATCACCCGGATTGATGACAGGGATCTCCAGTTTCAGAGAAGCTCTGATTGCAACGTGTGAATTAATATCATCGATTGTTCCAATCCATGCCCATACCTTTTCGTCGTCCATCTTCACAACTTCATTGGCTGCAGCTCCCCACAAGCCAACATCATTGTGTTCCATCAGCTTGTATGGTATCCCATGGTAACCTCCCTTTTTGTTAGCTTCCTCAATAGCGAGCAAAGATCCCTGCAGCATCTGCTTACCAAGGTCTGAGATAATTGAACCTTCCAGTGGCCCCAGGAATCCAATCCTGACCTCTTTCAGATCAGTGGGAGCGGGGATTTCTCGTCCTGTCCCATAAAACTTTGTAGGGGTGAGAAAGTGATACTTATATGCCTTTTGATATTTGTCAAAAGCAACCAGTTCATCAGGTATATTTCCGTAGTTCTTTATAGTCTCCTGTCCGTTTACACACAGAAAAGACAGCATGATTAACAGAACTAAATTCACTAATTTTTTAAACTGTTGTTTCATATTCTTAGCATTAAATTATTTTACATATAGCATAAGTCTCAATCTCAACGAGCAGAGTCTCCCAGCAAAGTCGTGCCTGGATTCCTGTGCTAGCAGGAAGGGGATCAAGATTCATCCATTGATAAAATGACGTGCGGATCTTATTGAATTCGGTATAATCCCTTTCAATATCCCTCAGGTAATTTGTCGTTCTGACAACATCATGCCAGGTCATTCCCTCAGCTTCGAGAAGGTTGGTAATATTAACATAGGTTCGCCAGAGCTGGGCCTTGAAATCACCAATATGCTCAGCTTTACCCTCTTCATTCACGCTGGCAGTTCCCGAGATAAGCAGAACCTTATGTCCGCCAAAATCGAGGCGCAGCGCTCTTGAAAAGGATGAGGGCTTCTGATAATCATAGGCTTCATTGATTACATTCGGAGCATGTACCACATGTTTTTCAATAGGAGGCCGTTTCTTATGGAGAGGAGGATAAACATTTCTGATAATTTTATTATCATCAGATAAAATCCTGAGTTTTTTCATTTCCTCGCGTTCTCCATCTGTAAGTTTTGACAGATCTATCAATAACTTTTTTTCCTCCATTATTTCAGCGATTTCCATTTGTTCAAACCTTTATAATTTATATTTTTCCAACTTTTCAACTCTTCAACTTTTCAACCCTTCAACTCTTCAGTTTTCCATCTATTTCAGCAGTTCTCCCCGGCTTACACCACCTTCAGTTGCAACCCACAGGTATTTATCGTCGGCATCGACACCAATTATAAAATTATGTGCGATAGATGGTGATAATGGTATTTCCCTGGTCGTTTTTTGATAGGTGGTGCTATCATAGATACGGCCAAAATTCTTGATGATAGCCATTCCATCCTGGCTATTGTCATTTTTCTTATATGTTACCCAACTGGTGCCGTTAGTACTGCTTAATCCCTGATCACTGCAAATATACACAACCTGACCCTCAGCCCTGACAAAGTTAATAAAGTTGCTTGCCAGGCCGCTGTCGTGATCAAAGTAGCCCTTCCAGTTTTTGCCATCATACCGGCTCATCCCAAAGTATGTTGAAACCCATAAGATACCATCTACATATGATGTTGCTGTAGTTATATCATGCACTACGCCATCATCCGGCTGAAGATCAATTTCCATAAAGCCATCAGGATCAACATAATCCCTGAATTGTTTGGTTTTCGTATTATATTCTATAACGCCTCCCCCCCAGGCAGCAATATATATCTTTCCATCAGATCCGGAAACACCATAGGTCCAGGGCTCATGCATGGGAGCATTTTTCTCTGTGAATATCTCCCATTGTTTTGTATATGTATCATAGTGACCGGCGCCACCACCTGTTGCAACCCAGACATCTTTACCGTCACAAAATACACAATAAACCAGGTCATTGGGCATTCCGCTGTTGAACTGGGTGAAGTTTTCAAACTTACCTGCCGACCACCGGCTTAATCCGCCCAAAGTTCCGATCCATACATCTCCTGTAAGTTTGCTGACATCAATTGAAACAATTCCATTATGCGGCAGGCCATCCTTAGTTGTATAAGTGCGCCATTTGCCATTCTCATATACTGAAAGACCTTCATGCGTTCCGACCAACACCCTGTCACCGTCGATACGGACAGTGTAGGCTTTGTTTGAAGGCAAGCCATCCTTGGTGGTGAAATTGCGCCAGTGACCATATACCGGCATTGGTTTTGCATCTTTGACCATTTCATCAATGGAAATGTTCTTTTCAGAAATTATTTTTGAATTCTCAGCTTTTGCCTGTTTATTGGCTGGTTGAGAATTCATACTGGTGGTTTGTTTCTGACCCAGAATGAACCCCATTGAACTCATACTTAAAATCACAGCGGCAAATGCTGTACGTTTAAAGAAATTTCGTTGTATTCTTTTTTTCATAATTTCCCGTCTTAATAAGATGTATTTGAAGTATGTTGTATTTTTGAAACATGTTGTTTTTTTGAAGTTGTCAGATCGTATTCCGGTGATCTGAGTGATTTAAGATAATCGACCAGATCATTAAGATCATTTTTTGTCATATCTCCGGCTAATCCGTGTTTATCATCCTTGCCATATTTGGTCCATATTTCCTCTAAGGTGGCGGCGCGTCCGTCATGCAAATAGGGGGGTGAAGCATATATATTCGTAAGTTGAGGAGTATCAAATAATACGGAATCGTCTGTTCTGGACAGCGTGCTTACGTATTCAAGTTTTTTGTTTGTATAATAAGGAGCCGGGTGACAGGTTATGCAACGATTATTTACAGGTATTTCCTTACCAAAATTATCCACTGAACGTTCAAAAATAGCCTTTCCATGGAGCTGCGATGCAGTTAATTCACCATTAGGATTATATAGAAGATTAGGAGGGTAATGAATTCCTGTGAGGATATATGCAGCCAGTGCATCGAGGTCTTTGTAGCTAAATGTTTCAGTTCTTGTAAGAAAGGTAGAAAAACGCATACCGTCTTGTTTATATACAGTCATATTTGTTCCTGTCCATTTAAATGGAGCTGTCTCGCTTATATCGCGTAAAGTCTCAGTATTTGTCACATTACGCCCCATGTCTTTGCCTGCCATATTATAAACCAGGCCATCCTCGTGCATATCAGGGTGACAGGTATAGCAACAGTACTGATTCTGAAAAGTGTGCCCGGCATTATTAAAAAGTCTGCGGCCCTGACGTGCTACTGTAATTCTTCGGGGTCCGCCAAGGTCAATAGTTGAAATTGTCTCAAGCGTTTCAGTATTAATCATGGCTAGCTTGTCTTCGAGAGTCTCAGCAACATATAATATTTTACCATCAGGCGACAGTGCAAGTCCTTTTGGATTAGCTCCCGTAGTAATGCGTTTAATGATAAAATGACTGCTTAAACCCAGATCATCTGAATAAGAATTTAGCATTTCAGTATCTGCAGCTGACATTAATGACCTTACAGAGTCAATATTTATTACTGAAATACGATCAGCGCCGGAGCTTGAAATAAAGGCTTTCTTTCCATCAGGGGTTATAACGATGCCGAAGGGATCAGAATAATACTGATTGGGCTCATCCGTCGGTAACTGAATCACCCTGTTATTGTTTTTTCTGTCGATTACACCAATACCAAAGGTCATCATCCATCCCTGTTCAACCTGTATGGCAGGCATGAGGTTTTTCGGACGGACCAGCGTAACAAATCCAAGGTCACCTGTGGGAGTGAAAGCAACATTTTCCATCAAATCTGCCGATTCCATATTTTTATATTCGCTGACTCTCTGTATACTGTCATTGATTATGGTGAGTTCGGTTACAACGGGTTTTCCATATGGAACAATATTCGCACGCCGGCTGGTTACATAAAGTTCTTTCCCTTCAGGAGATAATTTTATCCCTGTCGGATTGTTCCCGGCTGCAAGCCTTTTTATCTCTTCTCCGGTACTCAGGTCGAAAACGGAAATATCTGAAGAATAAGAATTAACAGCGTAGAGTGATCGTCCGTCTGCGCTCAGCGAAAGCCCTGCAGGCCCGTTTCCTGTTTTCAGTGTATCTATGACTTTTTGAGAAGCAAGATCGATTACCGAAACATTATCAGCCCATTGATTGCTGACATACGCTTTTTCTCCGTCTTTACTGAGTATTACTGAATGTGGTTGTACTCCGACCATTATCTTATTCAGTACTTTTTTATTTTCAGCATCAACAACCAACAAAGCATTGGCTTCCTGTGCAACAACATATAACCTTTTACCATCTGAGGAAACAGCAAGGTTAAATGGTGATAAATAGTCTGCATTTATCAGTTTTGAAATAATGCCGGTTTTCTGAGTATAGAGGTGGCATGAGGTACATAAAAGCGGATGATCGGTTGTGGCTGTTTTTTCGTTTACATGTGCCCTGGCCCATTTTCGCCCCGGAAAAGAGATGATAAGAGCAAGGACAAGAATGATTCCCGACAGACGAATTAATATAGTCGATCTCTTCATAATTATTCTGTATCAATAAATTTTTCTATAATTTTATCTACATGTGTCGGAACATTTATCGGAGATTTTTTTACAGCTAAAGGTATCCTGTTCTCGGGTACAAGCTCATGATTTTCGTGGCAGCCAACGCATCCACGGCGTTCATTGGGACGCAACCATATCCAGTCACACTTCTGGGTAATATGTCCCTCTTTGTTCACAGACCTAATCTGAAAGGGTTTGTTGGCAATGACTTTCATATAAAACGAACCGTCATTCTCAGGCTGAATAACCCCAAGTAAGGAGTCTACTCCCATAATTTCAATATATGCGGTCTTTGTCGGGGGCGGAGAGGTACGCGATATTTGCGGATCAACGAGATTGACATCCTGGCAGACTATTAATCCGGTTTTGATTTCCATGAACACTTCAGTTGGCAGTTTCTTTGGTCTTTCGTGCACTTTTACCTCAACAGCTTCCATTTCATTGCAACCTGCATCGGAATGAAGCACCGGTCCCAGAACTTTTTTTGCGGGATCAAATTTGTATAATGAGTACCTCTCGGAATCAGACTTTCGATATGAAACCAAAAAATTACCTGACTGAAGAGGAAAGACAGCATTAAAATCACCCTGAATTTGAGCTGTGAGATTTTCACGGGAATGTAAAGGACGGTTGTAATTAATTGAAATTATATCACCTCCCTGCTGATTTGGCTTGTCTGATTCAATGAAGACTATTTTTCTATCCATTGTTTCATATGCCCGGCTTAATAATGAAGTGCCAATATTGCCCTGGTAAAAGAGTTCAGACTTTGTACCATCTGGTCTCATCACCATAAGTAAAGCAGCTTTCTGATGGGGATAAACCTGTTTTGAGATACTCAAAACACGGCCATCATTTAGAACCCCGGAAGCAAAATATGTAGAAGGATTGAATGTTATTCTTTTAATATCAGTGCCATCGATATTGGCGGTAAAAAGTGAATGTCCCGATTTTAACGAGTCATTTGTAACTGATTTGCTGAATACCAATCGGCCACCCGGCAAATAAGCCGGATCGGTGCAGTTTTCTGTTGAGGATATAACCTTTCTGATTTTAGAATTTTTAAGATTCATTTCCCACAGCTGCCACGGATCGTTTTGATTCTTTTGAGCAACAAAGAGAAGTGATCTTCCGTCATATGAAATCTCCTTCGACCTGGCTGAGTAAAAGTCTCCTGAAATTATCTTCACCGGTTTCTCCGGATTTTCAGGGTCGAGTGCAATAATGCGTGACTGAGGCCATGCATCATCATTTACATAATCAGTATTATTGATATTTCCCATCACCTCTGTAAGTATAATCATACCCTCCCTGAATTTTGCCTTACATGATGATAAAATAAATCCTGAAGATCCAATGGCAAATATGATAAATAAGACTCCAGCTGTTTTTTTCCGATACATAAAATTGTTTTTTATTTGGGTTCTTTAACTGTAAGAATCTGATTAGCTTTGATGTTCTCCAAAACCTGCACTTTGCCTGACAGCCATCTTATTTCAATACTGTCAACCATCTCATTTTTCCCCAGGCCAAAATGCAATCTCGGGTCATTTTGCGACAGATATCCATTCGTACTTACCTTCTGGGCTGTCTGCGTTTTGCCCCCCGAAATTATCTTAACCCTTGAACCCAGGCCATCCCTGTTACTTGTTGTTCCGATCAGATTAATAATCAGCCAGTTATTTTGATTCCCCTTATTGTTTCTCAGAAAAACAGCATGATCATTTAAATTAACAATAAATGCATCAATGTCGCCATCATTGTCATAATCACCAAGGCATAATCCTCGTCCGACCAGCTCTTTCTTGAAATATTTCCCTAATTCCAGGGATATATCCCTGAATTTCCCGTTCCCTTCGTTTTTAAATATCTGATCCTCCATGCCATAGAGGTGCTTAAGTGCGCCATTGACTTTAAAGAGGTCTATTAACCCATCGTTATCATAGTCAAAAAAAGATGAGGACCACCCTACAAATTGTGCTGTAGCCATTGATATACCGGCAGCATTCGCCTTGTCGGTGAAGATTCCGTTTCCCTGGTTTTCGAATAATGAGCAATAGCTGTCGTCAGATTTAAACATATCAATCAGCCCGTCGCCATTATAATCTGCAAAGTCAACCGACATGCTTACAGTTGCTTCACCTGCCTGGCTGAATGCTGTTCCCGACATAGTGCCTCTGTTAGAGAAGCCCTTTCCTCCGTCGTTATGCCATAGGTAATTGAGTGTATGATCATTAGCTACAAAAATATCCATGAAACCATCATTATCATAGTCAACAGCCCCAACGCCCATTGCTCTTCCGTCATTATCAACAATTCCCATCTTTTTTGTCACATCTTCGAAAGTGCCATCACCATTGTTATGATAAAGAACATCAGGCTGGGCGTCATATGCTAATGGTGCCGGAAAACCATCAGGAGCATAATAATATTTATAATCAGGATCAAAAGTCAGGTAATTGCCTACATACAGATCAAGAAAACCATCATTATCATAATCAAGCCATGTAGCGCCTACGCTGCATTCCCTTCCACCACTTATGCCGGCCCGTTTTGTGACGTTTGTAAAAGTCCCGTTTCCATTATTCTTATATAGTACGTTCGGTCCATAATTAGAAAGATAGATATCGGGGTATCCGTCATTATTGTAATCACCGATCGTAACCCCCATACTGTACCAGGGACCGCCAACGTCTGCTTTTTTGGTGACATCTTCATATGTGCCATTCCCCAGGTTGTGATATAAATGGTTATGCGGCAAATCATCGGGCTTTTTGGTCTTGACGAGTCCTTCAATCCAGGTACCGCTGCATACATAAATATCCATGTATCCGTCCTGATCGTAATCGAGAAAGGCAGCACCACCACCAACTGATTCAATAATATTGTTCAAATGATCTTCTCCAACAGAGTGAACAAAATCCAGTCCGATCTGTGGACCTATCTCCTGAAAATACTCATCATCTGCAGCCGGAGCGGTTAAAGCTGATCCGGAGGAAGATGAGTTTCTTGACTGACATGATGAAAATGTCAGAAATGCGATAAACAGAAGGATGAAAAAAATTGGATTACCGGAATTGTAACAGAGGTTCTTTTTCATAAATATGGTCAGGTTATCTTTTATGAATAATATCGTGATCAGTGTTCAGTTAAAACAAAAAGCAGACTCTACAAATCAAAAAGCCGTAAATATAATAATTATAAATTACCCTTTACCCTACGACCTAACTTGTAAAACCTACTACCTTATTTTATTGTCGGGATTGACCCGACAATATTTACCGTAAACTAAAAACGAACCTGACTATGCAAAAAAAGAAAATTGTGAACCCTATTTAAAAAACTAACATATGCAATGATACTACCGCGCTATTAAATGAGGATTAAAATGAAATTAAAAAAGAATTAAAATTATGGAAACCCCAAATCGTAGAGGCTGTCTCAAAAGTTCTGGGAGGGACTCTGTGATCTCTGTGTAAGTTCTTAATTATTTGTTACACAGAGTGGCACAGAGAAGACACAGAGCAACACAGAGAAAGAATTAAAACAATTTTTGACTTTTGAGACAGCCTCTACGATGCTGTCGGCAGCAAAATTGAAACTCTCGTCCCTTTGTTTAACTGAGATTCAAGTTTAACGGTTCCGTAATGATTTTTAATTATCTGATTAACAAGGGCAAGGCCTATCCCTGTGCCCGGTATTGTAATTGTATTTGAGCCCCGGTAGAAAGGCTCAAAAATCTTCTGCTGATCTGCCTCAGAAATGCCTATCCCGCTATCCTCAAAAACGACCTCAATAAATTTATCTATATGTCTGAATTTTATGTCAACCAAATGATTTTGTGAGTATTTGCAGGCATTATCAATGATATTGGAGACGGCTACCCTTAGCAGGTTTTCGTCACCGACTACCACCATCTGATCCGAATCGGTAAGCGAATTATCAATGGATATATTGATACGGTACTCGCTGTTGAACCGGGTTATCTCTTCCTGAGCCTGCCACAGAATTTCATCGATCCTGATTTTTTTATTGAAATTCATCGGACCTTCCGCGCTTGTACGGGCGATCAGCAATAGCCTGTTCGATAGTATTATAAGCGATTTAATGTCGTCAAGTACTGATTCCAGGGCTGTCTTGTATTCTTCTGCTGACCTGTCTTTCATCATAAGGACTTCAAGTTGTCCGTTTATTGATGTCAGGGGAGTTCTGAGCTCATGTGAAGCATTTGATATGAAGCTTTTCTGCATGCCAAATGATGTTTCAAGTCGTTCGAGCATCTTATTAAATGTATTTGCAAGCTTTCCTATCTCATCTTTGCCGTTGCCCTCAAATACCCTTAAATTCAGGCTGGTTATGGAGATGTCTTCCACTTTATTTACAACATCAGATATAGGTTTGAGCGCTCTTCCTGAATATATCCATCCTGCGATAAAAAATATCAGCAGACTGGCAAGACAGACCATTATAAGATTGATTTTTAGTTTTTCAAGGTACAATGTGCCGGCGGCGTCGATAGCAGCGGTGACTATTACAAACCTGTCGTATTTGGTGAAGTACAGGATTGCCAGTACATCATATGCGCCTTGTTTGTATGTAATATCATAGCCCTGGCGAACTTTCTGAATAACATTATTCTTTATTTTTATAGGTGAATTCCCATCGGAATTGTATACAGTATCATCTCTGAAATTCAGAATCATTATCTTTTCATCTTCCAGGAATACCGGACTTTCCTTTTCGATCCTGAGGATCCTGCTGGCATCTACAACATCGGTGTTAAAGAGTACATTGGCCGTACTTACCGCTCTGTCGCGAAGATGTGTATAAAAATCTACCCTCCGGAACTTCGCCGAATAATAAAAGATTGCAACTGATGCAATGATCATAATCCCGCCTCCAATCAGGAGAAACTGCAATGTTAACCTGGTCCTTATCTGCATTCTAAATATCTCCGAATATGTAGCCAAAACCGACCCTGGTATGGATCATCTTTTTATCATGACCTTTGTCAATTTTTTTCCGGAGGAAGTTCACATAGACATCTACTACATTCGTCCCAAAATCGAACTTAATGTCCCATACTTTTTCTGCTATATCAACACGCGAAAGAACCCTTCCGCTATTCCTCATAAAATATTCCAGAAGAGAAAATTCCTTGGCAGTCAGATCGATATACGCAGTTCCTCTCCGTGCAACTTTCCTTTCCAGATCAAGTTCGACGTCGCCCACAATAATACTGTTTGATTTTTCAACCGGAATGCCGGGTTTTTTTACAAGAACCTTCACCCTTGCCAGAAGTTCTCTGAATTCGAAAGGCTTAACCAGGTAATCATTAGCTCCGGCTTCAAAGCCTGTGATTTTATCATCGGTGGTGCCAAGGGCAGTTAACATCAGAACCGGAAGATTTGAATTTAACTTTTTAAGCCTTTTGCATAGTTCTATTCCATTAATTCCCGGAATCACCAGGTCAAGTATAAAAAGATCGTACCGGTTGACTTGAGCCAGACTTTCAGCCATTAATCCATCATGCACAGTTTCAGCATCATAGTTATTTTCTTCCAGCCCTTTTTTTATAAATGATGCGACCTTCTTTTCATCTTCGACAATCAATATTTTCATTGATTACAACTATAAATACTATAAATATGATACCTTTAATATTATATAATCTTCTATTTCACTCTACTAAATTCATACTATTTCAGATTCAGCTTACTGTAGCAAATATACATTATTTGGATACATTATCCTTGTCAGGCTACACCTGGAGTATAAGTATTCAACTGCAGTCGCCCTGTATTTCAGTATTGCTCAGATTAAAGTCACGTCAACTACCATTTATACAAAGCGTTACAACTATATTTCAGGAAGTGGAGATCAGGAAGAAGAAAGCTCTGCCTGCAGATTTATCACTTTAAAGGATAGTCTTATTTTCACGGGCGATTTTCTTTCAATATTAGAATTAGTTCATGTAGTTTTTTGATTTATAATCTGATGAGATTTTTTACAGCTCAGCCGTATTAATTTTTAGTTCCAAATTGCCCGGGTCGTTTTTCAGATCTTTCCGACATCGTTTGAAATAACATTCAAAATATAGATAGTATACCTTATATTATATAGCTTGATTTATGCTTTTGTTTTTTGTGACATTTCAGATTTTCCTGTATTGGGAATAAATATTGGAGTTCTTTCTCGTGGTATTTTAGCCGGTTTTCACCTGAATTAAAATTTTCTTATTTGGTTTGAGTCTAAATTAGGCTCATTATAGCTTTTCAGCAAGCCCTGTCTATAATATTTACAGACAATCTTTTGCTTAAAATTGTTTTTAACTTTTTTTAAGCATTGAATAAAAAATGAGCTATGGATGTTGTTATTCTTGTTTTTATTTATACCTTCGTTATCCGTGAACCTATCACCTATCGTTGAATAAGTAAATGCTTGTTTTATATTATAAACCCTTTTAACTAACATGTTTAAAAAACGACTGACTATGCAAATTTCTACAAGTGTACGGCGCATTGCGCTGTTTTTTCTAAGCATGGTGCTTTCTTCGAGCATTCTTTTTGCTCAGGAAAAGACCATTACGGGGAAGGTCACTGCCCAAGGCGAAGGACCTCTGCCTGGTGTCAACGTTACTGTTCAGGGAACGACGATCGGAGCGATCACCGACCTGAATGGTAGCTTCACAATCAAAGTGCCTAATACGGCATCTGTTCTTATTTTTTCATCCGTTGGTTACACAACCAAACAAGTGGTTGTTGGTACCCAGACTACTATCGACATGGTTCTTCAATCTGATGTAACTGCGCTGAGTGAAGTAGTTGTAACAGGGTACACCACACAGAGGAGAAAAGATTTAACAGGATCTGTTGGAGTTGTTGAACCTGCAAAACTGACTGCTGTTCCGACAGGAAATGTTAGTAATGCACTGCAGGGACGTTCATCCGGTGTTGTTGTCACAGGGGACGGCCAGCCAAACTCAACTGCCAAAGTAAGAATCAGGGGATTCAGCTCTTTTGAAAACAACGATCCTCTTTATGTTGTTGATGGTGTTCCTACACAGGACATTAACTCTTTGAACCCGAACGACATCGAATCACTTTCAGTTCTTGAAAGATGCCGGTGCCGCTTCAATTTATGGTTCAAGAGCATCAAACGGTGTTATCATCGTAACAACCAAAAAAGGTGGCAAGGGAACAAAAGTAAACTACAGCATGTACACTGGTATTCAGGATCCGGGCAATGGACCTAAAGGTCTGTTAAATACCGAAGAATATTCACAACTTCAGTGGCTTGTTTACAAGAATGACGGAACCTCACCCTATAATACTGACGGAAGCCAGGTGATCAATCCTATCTATGGATGGATTGGAAATGCAAATCCAACCCTTCCGACATGGGCTGCTCATACAAACTGGTATAAAGCAGTTACACACAAAGCCTCAATGCAGAATCACGACCTTTCTCTATCAGGAGGTAGGCGACAATTCGAAATTTTTTGCAGGTTTTGGAATACGCAAGCAGGATGGTATCGTAATCTATACCAACGAAAACAAATACACTGCCCGTTTCAACTCAGAATTCACATTCCTTGATGGCAGGGTAAAAGTCGGGGAAAACTTCACCACCACTTACAGTACAAACCTTGGAGTTACCAACCTTGGAGAAGGAAGCCCGATCTCAATGGGAGCATACAGGGAACAACCGATTATTCCGGTAACATGGACCGGTGCTGATTTTGGCGGTATTTCCCATACATTCACCGCAGGTGACTGGGCAGGTACAGGGATCTCCACAGGATTAGGCAATGCCACCAACCCGGTAGCAAGCCTTACCAGGGGAAAAGACAACATTAACTGGGACATGCGTTCAATTGCCAGTGGTTATGTTGATGTTAAGATATTACAGGGTCTGAACTTCAAGATCCACAATCGGAGGTACCTATGATGACGGTTACGGAACAGGCTACACCTATACTGACATATGAAAACTCAGAAAATACAGGTTCCAACAGTTTCCAGGAACATGCATACTATGGAAGTGACTGGGTATGGACAAATACTCTGACACTTGATAAAACTTTCGGTCAGCACAAAATACTTGCAGTTGCAGGTTATGAAGCTGTTAAATATGATATTGGACGTAATATGGACGCTACCCGCGGTGGTTATTTCACAGATGATCCAAACTATCGTACATTAAGCAATGGATCAACAATCAACTCAGCAAACTCCAATTTTGGACCGTTGAGCATTTGCAGGTTATGATGTTGCTCCAACAACACTTGATTTCCCAATTTGCAAGAGCTGACTATTCATTCATGGACAGGTATATGTTGAGCGCTACAGTACGTCGTGATGGTTCATCAAGATTTGGAGCTTCCAACCGTTATGGTGTATTCCCATCATTTTCTGCAGGATGGCGCGTAAGCGATGAGCCTTTCTTTAAAGGTGTTACTTTCATCAATGACCTGAAAATCAGAGGTTCATATGGTACAATGGGTAACCAGCTTGCTGTTTCACCACAGAACCAGTTCTATTGCCTACGGTGGTACTCACAGGTTCCTCATTCTATGACATTAATGGTACATTTACTTCATCAGTTCAGGGATTCCGCGCAACACGTATCGGAAATCCTGACGCAAAATGGGAAACAAACATTACCACAGATATCGGTTTTGAAACTTCATTCCTGAACAGCAAATTCGGAATAAAATTCGACTGGTATGACAAGAAAACCAAAGATTTGTTATATGCTCCTGAAGTACTTGGTACAGTAGGTTTGGCAAGTGCTCCTTACATCAACATTGCAGCTATGTCAAACAAAGGTATTGACGCTGAACTTTCCTATCAAACGATAAATTTGGTGATCTGGGTGTAGAAGCAAGTGCTGTTTTAACCACCTATAAAAATAACATTGACAAAATTGCACACGGTGTTACATTCTTTGATTATGGCAGTGGAACAACCAGGATCGGTTCCAATAACAGGAACATGGTTGGACATCCAATGTCTGCATTCTTCGGATACAAAGTTGTAGGTCTGTTCCAGAAGATCGCTGCTGACGTTGTCAAGTTCAGCTACTCAGGACGGTGCAGCTCCCGGATTCTTCAAATATCCAGGATACTAATGGCGACGGTGCTAATTACACCTGACGACAGAGTATTCATTGGCAATCCAAACCCAAAATTCACATATGGATTAAACCTTGCATTCACATATAAGAATTTTGATCTGAGCGCATTCCTTTATGGCTCATATGGTGCTGATATTTTTAACTCAAACAGGTATTTCACCGATTTCTGGCCTTCATTCCAGGGTGAAAAGAGTACAGATCTGTTCTACAACAGCTGGTCACCAGACCAACACCGAATGCAAAAACTCCGATTGCATCCAACACGTCAAACTTCTCATCTAACACCCAGGTTTGCAGCTATTATCTTGAAAAAGGATCATATCGCGAGATTGAAAAACCTGGAACTAGGTTATACCATCCCGGAAAGTGTTATGAGCAAGATTAGTATGAAATCTTTGAGAGTTTATGTTCAGGCTGTGAATCTTTTCACAATTACTAAATATTCAGGACTTGATCCCGAACTTGGTGGTGATGACAGAGCATTTCGGTTCTGATACTGGTAACTACCCGCTGGTTAGAACTTTCCTTTTCGGACTTAACCTGAATTTTTAATTTGAAATACTGTTAGAATATGAAAAAGAAGTATATAATATTAATTATTAATCCTTGCAGTAGTCGGAACATGGGGTTCCTGCAAGAAGGATTTTCTTACTGTCGCCCCTGCAGGTAGTCTGGATCAAAACCTACTGCAAACTCAGAAAGGTCTTGAAACACTACTGATCGGCGCCTACTCGATGATCGATGGTACCACGTCTCAGGTCGGAAGCGGCTGGGAATCAACATCCAGCAACTGGGTATTCGGAAGTATTCGTGGTATGGAAGCTAATAAAGGAACAGATGGTGGCGACCAGCCTGATATCAACCCGATTCAGACCTACTCGGAAAATGCTACCAACCCTTACCTTAATGTTAAATGGCAGAGCAGTTTATGAAGGTATCTCCAGATGTAACACTGTAATTCAGTTGACTAATAAAGCATTAGCTGCCGGTAAGATTACACAGGATGAGGCAACTAATCTTACATTACAAGCAAGAGCTCTTCGTGGCTGGTATCATTTTGAAGCATGGAGAATGTGGGAAAAGATTCCATATCTTGATGAGAACTACTGATCCTGTAACTGTTGCAAATGACTGTCGATGTGACTCAGAAGATTCTTGCAGACCTGACAGCTGGTACAACTCTGCCAACAAACATGGGCGCTATCGGAAGATTCAATCAAACTGTTTGCCAGGTATTCCTTGCAAAAGCTATGATGCAGATGAAACACGATTATGCCGGTGCTCTTACTATTCTTACCGCTGCTCTCGGTGGAACAAAACCAAATGGCGGCGCAATCGGACTTGCTCCGACTTATCGGCGAGATCTTTGATGCTGCTAACCGTAATGACATTGAATCAATCTATACAGTTCAATATTCTGTAAATGATGGTTCAGGTGCATGGAATGCCAGCGTTGGTGAAGTTTTGAACTTCCCTTATAAAAGTGGTGGATCTCCGGGTGGTTGCTGCGGTTTCTTTGATCCTACCCAGGAATTTGTAAATTCATTCAGAACAGCTGGTGGCTTACCTCTGCTTGATGATACGTACAATAACTTTCCTGTTAAGAATGATTATGGAATTCCTGCTTCAAACCCATGGGATGCTGCAACAAAATATGCTAAAGATGCAGTAATAGCTACAATCAACGCTGATAATATTCATTTCACATTTTATAAATCACTGGTTGATAATAACCTGGGCAATGCACCTGCTACAAGTGCCGCTTCATGGACACAGATAGCAACATGGGTAGCTGATGCAGGTCCACTGGATCCACGCCTTGACTGGACAGTTGGAAGAAAAGGTATTCCATACTGGGATTGGGGTCTACACACAGGCGCAGACTGGA
This sequence comes from uncultured Bacteroidales bacterium, assembly GCA_963715785.1. GTDB lineage: Bacteria > Bacteroidota > Bacteroidia > Bacteroidales > VadinHA17 > LD21. The sequence goes on along the minus strand of OY970276.1, from coordinate 4,282,869 downwards.
TTCGTGACCAGACCTACTCAGGACCATATAATCCTAAGAAAGAGGTTTACAAAAAATCACAGACTGGTCAGTATACCGACATCAGCAGCTGGACATCAGGTTATACCGCCAACGGTTACCGTATGATCCGCTACGCTGATCTGCTCTTACTGATCGCTGAATGTCAGATTGAAACCAATGATCTTGGCTGGTGCATTCACTAAACATCAATCTTATCAGGAGCAAGAGCAGCAAATCCTGCTGGTTTTGTTAAGATTGACTGATGGCACACCTGCTGCAAATTATGTTATCAATACCTACCCAAGCGCTTCTGCATATCCATTTGATACACAGGATAATGCCCGTCTCGCTCTGCGCATGGAAAGAAAACTTGAACTTGGTACCGAAGGCCACAGATGGTTTGACCTTAACAGATGGGGAATACACCGTTACCGAACTTACCAGAGCTCTTACTTATGAGAAAGACAATGCAATGGGGCAATAGCCTTTACGGAGCTGCAACAGTTACCAGCAAAGCAGTTGTATTCCCGATTCCACAACGTCAGATTGACCTGAGCAACGGAAAACTGGTTCAAAATCCTGCTACTTCAGTAATTTAAACTGATAATATCTTTAGTGGACTACTGTTTTCAGTAGTCCACTTTTTTTTATACATTTACGCCCTGTGAACTGAATTTTAATTTTCCAATCAGCCGATTTCGAAAATTATTTTGACAGGGGACAGCGTTGAATAATAAGCTGAATATTAATTTGGATTTACAGGCGAACCGACTGCCGTAGAAACATATGTATTTATTATCATAGTATATGAGGAATCTAATATTGCTTATTGTTTGTGGGATTATTAATCTCCTGTTCAGAGTCACCCAAATTTCAACTTTTAAACTCAAAGCAAACCGGAGTCACCTTTAATAACAAAATGACTGAAACCGACAGCTTTAATATTATGAAATATGAATATATATATAATGGAGCCGGAGTGGGCATTGCTGATCTTAATAATGACGGATTGCAGGATATTAGTATTTGCAGGAAACCAGGTTTCTCCGCGTGTATATCTGAATCATGGGTAACTTCAAATTCAAAGATATTACTGCAAATTTCAAGGCCTTACAAATGATCAGTGGTACAGCAGCGTGACGATTGCTGATATAAATAATGACGGATGGCAGGATGTCTATCTTACATCAACGGAAAATAATAATCCTGAAAAGCGCAAAAACCGGCTGTGGGTAATAATGGCGCAAAAGACGGAATGGATCCTACTTTCACTGAAATGGCTGAACAAGTATGGGATTGCCGATACTTCCTTATTCAACTAATGCAGCATTTTTTGATTATGACCTCGACGGGTACCTTGATCTTTATATCCTTAATAATACGGTAACATCAAGGATGGTTACCAACTATAAGTAGTAAAATTACCGACGGCACCGCGACAAATAATGACAAGCTTTATCACAATAACGGTAACGGTACTTTCACGGATGTCACAATAAAAGCCGGGATTGTAAATGAAGGCTATGGCTTGGGACTTGCTATCGGTGATGTAAATAAAGACGGGTACCCCGATATTTATGTTTCAAATGATTTTATGTCAAATGATTTGCTGTATATAAATCAGGGGGACGGAACTTTTAAAAATGAAATTGCCAAATACATGTCATATCAGTCAAAATCTTCTATGGGAGATGATATAGCTGATGTCAATAATGACGGAAACCCTGATATGTTCACACTGGATATGCTTCCCGAGAATTATCCAAAGAGAAAACAGACTATTAATGGCTTCAGCTATATCTTCTATGTTAACGATGAGAAATATGGGTATGAGCATCAGTACCTGAGAAATATGCTTCATCTGCATAATGGATTTCTTAACGGGAAGATGCTTCCATATAGCGAAGTTGGCCAAATGATGGGTATTTACAAAACTGACTGGAGCTGGTCGCCGTTATTTGCTGATTATGATAATGACGGTTACAAGGATCTCATTGTAACTAATGGCTTCCCGAAAGATATGACAGACAAGGACTGGACCAGATTCAAAGTCAAAGCCGCTAACTCATTTGCTTCCGATGACGCCCTGATGGACATGGCTCCTTCGGTTAAGATTCCAAATATTGCATTCAAAAATGAAGGGACAAAGGGTTTCGTTAAACAAAAAAACTGGCTGCCTAACGTCCCGTCATATTCCTATGGAGCAGCCTTTGTGGATCTCGATAATGACGGGGATCTTGATTATGTTGTAAATAATCTCGATGACGAAGCATTTATATTAAAGAATACAACAGTTGAAAAATCGAAGAAGACATCTGATTTTTTAAGAATTAAGCTGAAAGGTAAAATTGGAAACCTGAATGCAATAGGTGCAAAAGTAGAAATATGGGCAAATGGCAAGTATCAGTTTATTGAGAATTTTCTGACCCGCGGCTATGCATCAACAGTGGATCCCGTTATTCACTTCGGGCTTGGAAGTGATACACATGTTGATTCTGTAAGAGTCACCTGGCCGGCGATTGGGAAAATTTCGGTAGTTAAAAATATCGCGGCCAATACTACAATTAATCTCGACGAAAAAGATGCTGTAACAATAAAACAAGAGTATAAGCCGCTGATAAATAATGATTTACTATTTGTACAAAAAGAAAATGTATTTGATTATGTTCATCAGCAAGACGACTATGTTGATTTTGGACTGAGTCAGAAAACTGTTCCCCATAAATTCTCCCAGATAGGTCCGCGTATGGCAAAAGGCGATCTGAATAATGACGGTCTCGAAGATATAATAGTTGGATCAACCGATATATTGCCAACTTCAGTTTATTTGCGTAAGGGTAATAGCTTTGTAAAAACTGATATTGAAAGCCTGACAACCCAAAAAGAATTTTCAGAAGCGGATCTCGCTGTCGTGGATATAGATAAAGACGGAAAAAACGATGTTGTTGCTGTGGCAGGAGGGTATGAAAATATGAATGAAGCTGACTATAAGCATTACCTGTATGAAAACCATAACGGTACTTTTGTCAGAACCTTGCTGCCTATTCCGTCTTTTCCTGCCTCCGTAGTACGACCATGCGATTTTAATCACGATGGTTATCCCGATCTTTTTGTAGGTTCCAGAGTTAAAAAGGATATGTATCCGTATTCAAACCATTCATGGTTGATTATAAATGATAAAGGGAAACTCACAGTTAATCAGAGTTCGAAACTCGACCTGGGCATGGTGACTGATGCGATATGGACCGATTATGACAATGATGGCTGGGAAGATCTCCTGGTTGTAAGGGACTGGAATTCACTTATACTTCTGAAAAACATAAATGGGAAAGAGCTTGTCCCTCAGAAAATTCCTGAGCTTGAATCACATCGTGGAATATGGTATTCAATAGCCGCCGGCGATTTTAATAAAGATGGTTATATGGATTATATCGTAGGTAATATAGGAGATAATAACAGGTTCACTGCAAGTGATAAATACCCTCTGAATCTGTATGCTGTAGATCTTGATTTAAACGGCATAATTGACCCGATAATTTCGGGATACTGGCCCGACGAAAATGGCAAAATGAAAGAATACCCTCTTGATTATCTCGATGAGCTTTCAGCTCAGTCGGGCTTCTTTCACGCTAAATTCAAAGATTATACATCCTTCAGCTATGGAGGAATTAAGGATATGTTTGATGCAAATATGATGAAACGGGTGCAGTTCACGCTCGATGTAAATACAACATCAAGTTATATACTATGGAATGAGAAGGGTAAATTCAGATGGGAAAAATTACCATGGCAATTACAGGTATCGCCAATAAAGAAAATGATTGTTGAAGATTTTAATGGTGACGGATATCCCGATATATTAGTAGGAGGCAATGATTATACTTATAATGTTTCGACCGGTTATTACGATGCTAATAAGGGGATTGTCCTGCTTAATAAGGGAAAGAACCGGAAAGCCGGCGAACCGTCTTTCGAGGTACTTACACCTGCTCAGAGCGGAATATTGCTCCAGGGAATGGTAGAGTCGCTGCTCTATTTTAAAGGCGATACATCGCTGGTTGTTGCAGGCTTCAACAGGGCAAAAGCTACGGTTTTTGAGCATACTCAAAAATGAAGCTGAGAGAAAGCTTAAGTTCAGACTAAATTACCTGCAGAGGAATATCGATTATTGAAATTACTCAATCCTGACCAGATCGCCTGTCCTGTACTGATATTTTACAACTTCCTTGCATATATGGCAGTCGCGTAATGGCGAATTCAGCGACCTTGTTGATACTTCAGCAGTTATAATCCTGTTTTTGATGCCCAATACCCTCATATTGGATTCGATGACCCTGTTCAGCATGAATTTACCATCAGTGTTAATGAAAATCAGATTTTCAGGAGCTTCCATGTTTTTCGCATCAATGGAAATTACACTTATGATGGCATCTTCATTATTATCAGCATCAATCATCCCGGTTACTATTTTTGCAGGATCTATCACATATTTGGCCTGGGGTGAACTGGCAGCAACAAAATTAACCTCATTATCCGCAACGATAACAATGCCTCCTGCCGCCACGGTTACTTTCGAAGATTTAAATTTACTCCTGGCGTAGCTGATAGTCGAATCAGTTATTTCTTTTCTGATTGACTCTTCAGATCTGACCTTGATATTGTTGTGCCTGCATGATAAAATAAGCGGGATAAAAAAAAACAATACGAAACTCTTCTTCATAGTGTGAGAATATTGTACGATGCCAAAAATATAACAAATAGGGTGAATTGAGAAAACTTATTTAGTATACTTCAACCTGAGATCTATCTTCCGGTCATATACAAAATAGCAGGGATCATCGCATTGTGATTTATCATATCTTACCCGTGGCGTAGCCGAATCAATTGCGATATAGTAATTATCCTTCAGGAAGTAGGTTGCAGTGACTGTATATTTTTTATTTAAAGTTACCGGAATTGAATAACTCGGCGACGAGGTCTGGTAGGAGCTGTACATGACACTGTCTTCAAGGTTACCCTCATACACATTGATTTGCGTGATGGGTCCTTCATCCAGTTGAACTTCCAGATCAGTACTGGTGGGTTCCTCAGTTTTGCAATCTGGACATTTAATTATAAGTCCCTGATCTTCACATGAAAAGAATAAGATCAAAGTGGTCGCAAGTAATAATTTGATTGTTTTCCTCATAATTGTCTCTAGTACCATTTTAATGTTTTAACCTTTGGTCTTATCTTTTCGAATGAAAGACTGTATGATACGCCAGCCCTGAGCCATATAGGTCCGACTTTATAGAAATCGGTCCTCATATAATCGGCACCCAGGGAGACGGAAAGCTCATTCTTAGTCCATTTCAATGCCACTGCGGGAATAGCCATAAATTTGCTCCGTGTTGATATTAAAGTGCCTTTGAATTGATTTCCAAATGAATAACCGGCAGACAGCGATGTAGAAAAGCCAAAGTTTCCCTTATATGCAAAATCAGTTATGGCAAAATCTTTAAACAATCCTGCATAAAAAACCGACCCTTTGCTCATATACTGGTAAAATGTATGCTCTGATTGCTGAACTAATACTTTCGTATCCCAAATTTTTGTGTCAAATCCGACTATAATGCCACCGTTTATGAAAGGTTCTTTGAATGAGACACTTATCCCGGAATAATAATCATGAAGAAAGAACCTTGAGGATATCATAATATCTGCCTGGTCTATTGAGTGTTCAATTTTTCCGGGGATATTGTTTTTCTGCAGGACATTAATCATGTCTTTTCTTCGATATTTTGACGCAACACTATAGGGACTTACCGCACTATTACCCTGAGTAGCCCATTTATTGCCTATTTTAAGCAGATATTGTGTAGCATCCATCTGATCACCAATTATTGTAAGGGTGAGGGCATTATATTTCAGGTTATTGGTTGCATATATATCTGCTCCCTTTCTGAACAGCAGATCCATAAGCAGTGTATCACCATTCATGGCAGCCATCAGGAATGGAGTATATCCTTCGTTATCTCTGGCCTCAATATTTGCACCATTCTGTAAAAGCAGATCAGCTATGTCTGCATTGCCTGCCCAGACAGAAGCCATAAGAGGCGTTGATCCTTCCTCTGTTTTTTTCTCATGGTCAGCATCATAGTATAGCAGCATATCAGCAATCTGGAGAAATCCGTACGCACTTGCATAGTGCAGGGCTGTGGCATCGAATCTGTCACTTGCGTTTATATCAGCTCCGGCTCTTATAAGCGCTTCAGCAATTTCCGGATTCTGATTTTTAACCGCAATGATAAGCGGAGTTACTAACTGGCCGGTCACCTTATTCACATCTGACCCATAATCGATCAGCAATTTAGCTACCTGTGTCTGATTGCTTGCCACTGCAAATACCAGAGGAGTAACACCCTGATCGGTCTCTGCAAATATATCGGCACCAAGCATAACAAGCCTGTTAATCTCATAAGTGTATCCTTTTGAAGCAGCAATCATAAGATTGTAGTCCAGCGAGCCCTTATAGAATGCAGGTATGTATTCTGTCGTATCATAATAACCGGTATCTGACAATATGCCCTGAGAATAGATACCTCCTGGAACAGACAGCAGAATTAATATAAAGAAAATACGTATATCAAGTAGCTTCATTGACCGCATAAAGTACAAAGTTAATTTTTTGATTCTTTTATTCAATTAAACCTTTATTGATAATATTTGTTTTTCTTCAGGTTTGATGTAATAAATATTTCAAATCGCATGCCAAATGAATTGTTTCAGGAACGCTTAATTAATAATTTAAAGTCTTTTCTGCTTTAAAAAGTATTTTCTTTCCTGAAAAGTTATATTATTAATCAAAATATTAATTTTTTTGGCAATACTGGCAAGTTATACGGAATACTTTTTATTTTTGTTCCATAAAAGGAAACCCAGAGTTGAGTAGAAAAGGGAAAATAATATTATTTACGGCTTTATTATTATTGGTAAGCATAAATCCGGGAGCAGAGGAAAACAGTTTTGTGCTCATCGATAAGCTTGTACCTGATAATATCAGATTGACAAATAGCTACTGTGAGGGCAGGGAATTTGATGGTATTGAAAAGACAGTAGATTCATTTCTCAGGAAATGGTCAATCGAAGGAGCCTCAATTGCTATTGCAAAAGATGGTAAACTGATTTTTGCACGGGGCTTCGGATTTGCAGATACTGCTTCAAGGAGTGAAACCCAGCCATACAGCCGTTTCAGAATTGCCAGTATTTCGAAACTGGTTACAGCTGTAGGCATTATGAAGCTCCAGGAAGCGGGAAAGCTTTCTTTAACTGACAGCGTATTTGGTCCTCACGGAATTCTGAACGATCCGTATTTCAGTCAACCTAAAGACAAGAGAGTCTACAATATTACGATAGCCGAACTTTTGAGTCATGAAGCCGGTTGGACGCAGCGCTATGGTGATCAGATGTTTATGCCTCTTACGATAGCCGAACAGATGGGTGTAAAACCCCCTGTCGATATAAGAACCATCGTCCGTTTTGTGCTAAATAAAAGACTTCACTATACTCCGGGTACAGAAAGAGCTTATTCAAATCTGGGATACAGCATTCTTGGGCTGGTAATTGAGAAAGTGACAGGAATGCCATATGAAGAATTTTGCAGGAAGGCAGTTCTCGAACCCATTGGTATTTATGATATGCAACTCGCGGGGAATCTGCCTTCTGAAAAGGCGCCATTCGAAGTAACTTATTATGAGCCTGCAGACGTAGTCCTAAAGCCATCCATTTATGGCACCGGTGAAATGGTTACTCCCAGTTACGGCGGAAATGATATCCACACACTGGGTGCAGCAGGAGCCTGGGTAGCTACTGCGCCTGACCTGATGAGATTATTGCTGGCAATAGATGGTTTCAGTACGCGACCTGATTTTCTGAGTGATCAAAGTATCAGATTCATGACAGATAATAATAACGGATTTGCTCCGGTAGGGTGGAAGGGAACTGTAATGGATGGCACCTGGTGGAGGACGGGCTCTTTCCCCGGCAGTGCGGGAATGATGATACGACAATCGGATGGATTATCATGGGTAGTCCTATTTAATACAAGTGCATGGAATGGTCCTGAAATATACTCGTACATTAATAATATGATGCGTAAGGCAATTTCAAAGGTAGGTCAATGGCCTGAGTATGACCTCTTTTCGTATTCTATTCCCGTACCGCTGAAAACATCTTTAACTGAATTTCCTAAAAATTAATCATGTGTTTTACCGTCAATGTGAACCTCGTTAAAGAGGAGCTTGAGAATCGGTATGGTGCTACCCTGATTGATCCTGAAAAATACCGGCCAAGCTATTATTATCATGCTTTCGGTCTGCCCTCCTTACCCGCTGTATGCTCGGGGGATCCTTCAATAATACAACTTTTAAAGTGGGGATTGATACCTTCATGGACCAAAAATATCGACGAAGCAAATATAATAAGATATAAAACCTTCAATGCCAGATCAGAGAGCATTGCTACAAAGCCTTCCTTTTCATCTTCCTTCCGCCTGAAAAGATGCATTATACCTGTTAAGGGTTTTTATGAATGGCAGCATGCGGGGAACGAAAAAATCCCCTGGTATATTTATAATTCTACAGACGAGATATTATCCATTGCAGGTTTATACGAAAACTGGGTTGAGAATAATACCGGCGAGGTATTCAGTACATTTTCAATTGTTACGACAGAAGCTAATGAAATGATGGTTGAGATTCATAATTCGGGAAAGAGAATGCCGGTTATACTCAATAAATCTTCTGAGAAAAAATGGATTGATATCTCAGTTACTTCAGCTGATGCCCTGAGTCTTCTGACCCCTTTACCTGAGGGAATTCTGAAAGCCCATACAATCAGCCCGCTGATCAATTCAAGAAGTGCAGACCGGAATACTCCGGATATCATCAAACCTTATCAATACGGTACAGGAGGTGTTCTATTCTGACGCAGTTTATTGCGCCACAAATTCGTAAGTTAACATGCCGATCTGGATCCTAGGGGCATTTACATCGGGATTGAATCTCGATTCGAGCGCTGTTTCGACAGCCGTTTCAATAAGACATGGATCAGCGGTTGTACTTTCCCTGGAAATGATCTGTGCCTTCTGGACAATCCCGCTCTGATCAACCTCAATCGTCAGAACTACTTTACCCGATCCTTCGCATTCATATATAGGGAGAGGCAGATAGAGATGATTACGTCCAATCAGATCATAATAGATCCTGGTAGGCCCTTTAAAATTTGAAGCCATTTTTTGCGAAGAAGCTTCCTTGTTTTTTTCATTCTCTCTATTGCTTGCTGTATCCCTTTTTGGCGCAATATTAACATCACCGCCATTGTCATTAGTTTTATTCTGCTCATCTAAAAAATTGTCGGCTCCCAGTTTCCCGCTCTTTATCAGCTCCTCTTTGACCTTATCTATAATCTCCGCTGCAGTTACTTTTTCAGTGGGCTTGCTTGAAAGATTTCTGGCTATGTTAAGCATCTCGTCATCACCTTTGAGGACCTTCTCACCCGATTGAGCAGGAGGTTCGGGAACCTTCTCCTGATTTTGCACAATTTCAGATTGAGGCGCAAGCTCTACTTCATATTCTCTGTCAATATTTTTCTGTAACGACCTAAGCTGTAGAGACATGAATATAATGCCCGCAATCAGATGAATAATTATTGTACCCAGAATGCCAGTCAGTTTGCCCTTATTCTTTCTCATACAATGCGAAATTATAAATTATTACTTTTGTTGAGGTACTTAATTACTTTTATTATTAATTCTTATCGGCTTGATGACTATTATCGGAAAATGGCACAAGTAATCTCACTGACATGAATATGATATTATAAATGGTTTATGAAAAAAGAATTAATCCTTGAGATCATACAGGAAAGATGGAGCCCTTACGCTTTTTCGCCGGCACCTGTTGAAAGATTCAAACTGAAAGCAATGTTTGAAGCGGCTGGTTATGCTTGGCATGGCTGTTGCACATCTCCTGTTGCAGGCTCAGGCGCTGGATGTATTAGTCCATCAGCTGGCGGGCTATTCTGTAGAAAAAGTAAAGGAGTATTTAAAGCTTGGCGATGATATTGAACCTGTTGCTATGATGGGAGTGGGATATCTGGGTGATGGATCATCACTTACTTCAGAACTGTTAAAGAGAGACGAAAAGAAAAGACCGCGGAGATCAGTCAATGAATATGTCTGCAAAAACTCGCTTTCTCATTTTGCTTTTTGAAATAAACCCTTTATTATTCTGATATAAAGTAGCAAGATTAATTATCAGATTTTTTTATTTTCTTTCTCACTTTAACTTTCGTGGGCTTATTGAACTTCTGATTTTTAAAAAGCCCGTTTTTAATCCCCCTTATGAATTTAGCCCAGGCAAACGGATTAAGAAGATTATTAATGGGATACTGCCCTCTGGTTGCCATGGCACTAAAATTCTGTTCCATCGCGTATTTGAATCCTGCCTCAGGTGATATTTTATAATCTCCCTGATTTGCTATCGCTACATATATTGATGCAATGTTGTCATTCATGTTTTCAATAATGGGGTCAACCGGACGAGCCTTGGTTACATCCTTCAGGAAATCACTGTAATTTTTCCAGGGCATGATATTCACCTCTTTTATCTGAATCGTATCTATCTCGAGAGCTATATCAACTTCACAATGTCTCTCCTCGAAATTCTCCGGAATAATCGTATGATATCTTTTGAACCCCAGCGCCTTGAAAAAGATGGTATCTCCCGGAATACTTGTTATTGAATATATTCCTGATCTTTCGCTTAGCGTGCCTTTCTTTAGCTTTACCGATACGACAGCAACTCCCTGTACAGGCTGAAATGACATGTCAGTAATTATTCCGCTTACCTGGACATATTTCTCATTTTCAATCGCCTGTCCAAGACAAGCGGCTGATGAAAAAACGAAAAGTATAGCTATATAAGAAAATTTATTCAATTAGTCTATCTCTGTATTAAACTCTGCTCTATTAGCGATGCAAAATAAACATTATTGTGTATAACAATAAAACATTTAACTATATTTTAACGCAGCCTCTCTGCATTTCTGAATTCATGCATAAACGACAGAATTCTTCAAAAGAACATATTAAACTATTTCGTCATATTAAAGTTTCGAAAATATTCCAATATTTGTGGCACGGAATTTCAAACTAATATCAGAGGATAATTAACTGACAGTAGTTCAGCCGGCTCACAGTAATTTAATGCTGATGTAATTCTTTAATCAATATATGAAAAAACTTCTTTTGTTGGGTGATGAAGCTATAGCACAGGCCGCGCTGGATGCCGGATTAAGTGGCATGTACGCTTATCCCGGGACTCCTTCGACAGAGATAATGGAGTATATACAATCATCTGATGGTGCTTCTGAGCATTCTGTTCACAGGGAGTGGTCTTCTAATGAGAAAACGGCTATTGAAGCTGCACTTGGGATGTCATATGCAGGCAAAAGGGCTATGGTTGCAATGAAACATGTTGGGCTTAATGTGGCAGCAGATGGTTTTATCAATTCGGCTATCACCGGAGTAAATGGCGGGCTGATTATAGTTTCAGCTGATGACCCATCAATGCATTCTTCTCAGAATGAACAGGATTCAAGATTCTACGGGAAATTTGCCTCGGTGCCTTGTTTCGAACCTTCAAACCAGCAGGAGGCATATGATATGATTTTTGACGCATTCGAAGTTTCTGAAAAATATAAACTTCCTGTTCTTTTCAGAATTACAACGCGTCTTGCACACTCAAGGGCGAATGTTACATTAAGAACCGCACTGAGCCAGAATAAAATCTCTTTGCCTGGTGATCCTCTTCAATTTGTTCTTCTTCCGGGCATAGCCAGAAAACGATACAGATCATTATTATCGGCTTATGAATCATTACGATATGAAAACAGGATCTCGAAATATAACAGTTTTAAAGATGGGAGCAGAAGAGAATTGGGAATAATAACATGCGGAATTGCCCATAATTATTTGCTTGAAAACATATCCGCGATGATTGGCGATTATCCTGTCCTTAAAATTGCTGCTTATCCATTTCCGAAGGATCTGATTAAAGATATAACCTCCAGATGCACTGAAATTCTTATTCTGGAAGAAGGAGCACCTTTCATTGAAGAATCTATCAGAGGATTTCTTGATGACGGAATTAAAATCTATGGAAGAATGGATGGCACAGTCCCGCGCGATGGGGAACTGAATCCTTCCCTGGTTGCAAAAGCCATCGGTTTGCCAGTAAGCTACGGACAGGAAGTTCCACCCCTGGTTAAGATCAGGCCTCCTTCATTTTGCAGCGGATGCGGTCATGCTGATCTGTTTACTGCCTTGAATGAAGCAATAAAAGAATATGGTCCGGGACACGTTTTTTCAGATATCGGTTGTTATACTCTGGCTGCTCTTCCCCCTTTCAGTTCCATAAATTCATGTGTTGATATGGGCGCTTCCATCACAATGGCCATAGGAGCATCTGATGCAGGATTAATCCCTTCGGTTGCAGTAATCGGAGATTCAACCTTCACCCACTCAGGCATGACAGGATTACTCGATGCTGTGGTTAAAGACACTTATATTACAATAATTATCACCGATAATTCCACAACCGGGATGACCGGTGGTCAGAAGTCACAGGCTACTGGGCGAATTGAACAGATCTGTGAAGGGATAGGGGTTAAAAAGGACCATCTCAGAGCCATTGTTCCATTACGAAGGAATCATGAGGAAAATGTACGGATTCTTAAAGAAGAGATTCAATATAAGGGCGTTTCGGTCGTTATTGCTTCACGTGAGTGTATTCAGACAGCTGCAAGAAGGAAGAAACAGGGAAATTCTCAGGACTAACCTCAGTTATTTAACATGAAAAATGATATAATATTATCGGGAGTAGGAGGACAGGGCATCTTATCAATAGCTGCAGCCATTGGTCTGGCTGCAGTTGCCAACGATCTTTTTCTTAAGCAGTCTGAAGTTCATGGCATGAGCCAGCGTGGCGGAGACGTGCAATCGCATCTCCGGCTATCGGATAAGCCGGTTTATTCTGATCTGATTCCTTACGGGAAAGCTGACCTTATCATTTCGGTTGAACCGATGGAATCTCTAAGATATCTTCCCTGGCTTTCTAAGGACGGCTGGCTGGTTACCAATTCAAGTCCGTTTGTCAATATTGCTGACTACCCTGACCTGGAAGTTATACTGAATGAAGTTAAAAAAGTAAAGAATCATATTATTATTGATGCGGACAAAATAGCCAGGGATTGCGGATCAGTCCGGTCAGGTAATATAGTTATCCTGGGTGCCGCTTCAGCTTTCATCGACATGTCGCTGGAAAGTCTTGAAAATGCAGTTAAGGCGTTGTTTAAAAGAAAAGGTGACCAGATAGTCGATGTCAATCTTAAAGCTCTGCGGGCAGGACGTGAGTGTTCGTTGAGTTTCAGAACCTGAATGAAAGGTTGCACGGCTGTTTGCCAGAACAGGCTAGTTTAGGCCAAAACCAATAGTTTTAGAAGTATCCTCCAGAAAATTTTTGCAGATAGCTTGACTTGATTTGCAATTGATTGCGAATATAGATGGAAGTGGCATATGATAAATATAATATTAAAGAATCAAATTTTTTCCATTTTTCTGAGTTAGCATATTAGCTTTAGTTGACTCGCGAATGTAAAATATTTATACATATTGGTTAATTATACCTGAATATTTATAAAATATTACATTCCCAATAAATGTAAATTGAACACTATTATAACATATTAGCACGAATGAAAAAATTATTACTGATAAAATTCCTTTTTGCCATCTCAATATCTTTAGCAGCACAGAAAGCTGATTTTAAGGCAGCTGAAAAATTCAGGGCTGATAATCTTATTCCCAAATATGGTGATTTGGCTGTAAATGCCAACTGGATTGGGGAGTCAGATATTTTCTGGTATTCATTTAAAACATCTTCCGGAAAAAAATATTATTATGTTAACGCCGCCACCAAATCGAAACAGCTGATGTTTGGCAGTAAATATATGGCTTCCGAACTAAACAGGTTGACTCATCATCCTTATAATGACCTGGATCTTCCACTGAAGGATATTACGTTTAATAAAAATAGCACGACGAAATTTACTTTTGTAGTCGATACCATGAAATTTAATTTTGATATTACTACTCAGGCATTATCGATAAAAGATTCCAGCTGGAAAGAAAAAGAGAAGCCTTCCTGGGCGACATATTCTACTGACAGTGTGTGGATTGCTTATGCTAAAAACCATAACCTGTTCCTGATGAAAGCGAAAGAGAAGGATAGTGTTGAAGTGCAGCTTACCACCGATGGTGAGCGATACCATAGTTTTGCCGCTAATTCCGAGGATACCACCTCTAATAAAAAGGTAAAGGCCAATGTTAAATGGTTCAAAAACTCAAAAAAGCTGTATGTCGAAAGAGAGGATGAACGCAAGGTTAAAGATCTGTTTGTGATCGATGTTCTTGCGCAACCGCGTCCTAAGCTTGAAACATACAAATATTCGATGCCCGGTGAAAAATTTGTGCCTCAGTCTGAATTGATGATTTTTGATGTTGCAACCAGGAAAAGAACCGATATCGATCTTAAAAAGTGGAAGGATCAGACAATTGAAGTTGCCTGGACGTCGCAAAAATCAGCCGATAAACTGATTCTTATCCGTAAGGACAGGCCTTTAAAAAACCTTGATGTCTGTCTGGTTAATACTGAAACAGGAGCGCTTTCAGTGCTTTTCAGTGAAGAAACATGGCCTTATTTTAATAATGAATACACAAGGCTATCTGTCCTGAATGAAGGCAATGATCTGATCTGGTGGTCGGAACGAAACGGATGGGGACAGCTTTATCATTATGATGGACAGGGTCACCTTAAAAACCAGATTACCGATGGATATTTTGTTACCGGCAAGGTTGAGAGAATAGATACCCTGGGACGGATGATTTATTTCGAGGCATTTGGAAAAGAGGAAGGGGTGCATCCGTATTACAGCATGAAATATAAGGCCTCAATTGATAAGGGAATGATTACTCTGCTCACCAAAGAACCAGCCAGCCATACATTCGAGATGTCAAAAACTGACAAATATTTTGTTGATACCTATTCCACTGTGGAAAAAATTCCTGAAGCAGTTCTGAGAGATAATAATGGGAATATCATCCTCAGATTGGAAACAGCTGATCTTTCTCAGCTTTTCAAAGCGGGTTGGAAGATGCCGCAGACTATCGTCGTTAAGGCAAAAGATGGAGTTACCGACCTTTATGGGGTTATGTATAAGCCCTTTGATTTTGATTCTACAAAAAAATATCCGGTCATCTCCTATGTATATCCGGGCCCCCAGACAGAATCTGTTCAATATTCATTTACGGTCTCAGGAGGAAAGAATGTAGCTTTGGCGCAACTTGGATTTATTGTTGTAAACTTTGGGCATAGGGGAGGCAGCCCTATGAGAAATAAATACTACCATACCTTTGGCTATAAAGATCTGAGAGACTATCCGCTGGCTGATGATAAATATGGAATTGAACAGCTTGCTGACAGGTATAAGTTCATTGATATAAACAGGGTTGGTGTATATGGCCATTCAGGCGGTGGATTTATGTCAACCGCTGCAATTCTTTCTTATCCCGATTTTTATAAAGTAGCTGTCTCATCCTCAGGAAATCATGATAATAACATATATAATCAATGGTGGGGTGAAACTCATAACGGCGTCACAGAGATTGATAAGAAAATAGCAAGAAATGCGGAGGACAAGGATACTCTTAAAAAGAAAGAAGACATCGAAATAGATTTTAAAGGAGCTGTCGACAAAAATCAGGATATTGCAAAAAACCTTAAAGGCCATCTTTTGCTGGTGACCGGTGACATCGATGATAATGTTCATCCTGGTAATACCTTGCGGGTAGTTGATGCACTGATAAGGGCAAATAAGAGATTTGATTTTATGATGCTGCCAGGTCAGCGCCATGGATATGGCAATGATATTCCATATTTTGACAGACTGATGTGGTATTACTTTGCCGAATATCTTCTTGGAGATACCCGATCGAATATTGATCTGCTTGACTTTCAATAAACATGTAAAAAGGTTGAACTGTGCTTTGCTCACAGTTTCCGGAGTTAATAAATAGTAGTAGCTTTGCAGCTATCCTCATTCCGGGGCAGCTTGCATAAAACTATTTTAACTCCCGTTATACCTATTTTTAAAGATGACAGACTCAGATATTAAAGCAGAAAACTTTCTTTCAATTTCCTCGCAGTATAAACTTGGAAAACTGGTTACGGAATCGTCTCATCCGTTTACAAGGGATCTCTCTTTCCTGGCTTCGGAAGATCTTCCCAAAGCAGTCGAAAAACTTAAAGAACTTGACAATTCAACAATAAAAGTCCTGTCAGAAAAGCTATCAGAAATTTACCATCTGAAGGATGTTGTCCGGGATACATTCAAGTCGGGCAACAATGTCTATTTCTGCGGCTGCGGAGCCACCGGAAGATTGTCGCTTACCATTGAAACCCTGTGGAGGCAGACGCATCACGGAGATTCTAATGAAAACAGGGTATTCAGCTTCATGTCAGGGGGAGATGTCGCACTTATAAGGTCAATTGAGAACTTTGAGGATTTCCCTCAGTATGGAGCCAGGCAACTTGCTGAAGCCGGCTTCAGGGATGGTGATCTTTTAATAGGAACTACCGAAGGCGGGGAAACCCCGTTTGTAATTGGTGCTGTTGAAGAGGCAACAAAGATTTCAAAAAGAAAACCTTTCTTCCTTTATTGCAACCCGGATGATCTGTTGTGTGAGGTCGCTGAACGGTCAAAAAGAGTAATTCAGAATCCTCAGATTGAGAAGATAAATCTTACTGTTGGACCAATGGCGGTTACAGGCAGCACAAGGATGCAGTCTTCTACGATCCTGCTGGCAGTTGCAGGAATTGCCCTCTTTTATTATGATTCAGACAATGAAGTAATTAAAAACGAAATAGAAGCCTTCAGAACATTCTGGAACTCGAGCGACATAAGCTTTATATGCAGCTTCATAAAAAGTGAGACAGACAGCTATAAAAAAAATGAGTATCTGTTATATGAAACAGATAACCGCCTGGGAATAACTGTTATTACCGATACTACTGAGCGATCACCTACTTTTAGTCTGTATCCTTTTGAAAATGTGCACGAAAAAGAAATGCACCTGTCACTGTGCTACCTGTTTTTGCCAGAAGGGCGCTCCAGTGAAGAGGCATGGAAGAACCTGCTGTGGCGTAATCCAAGAACGCTGGAGTGGCCCGAAATAGATGGCATTGCTTCGAGGGAACGGCTGCTTGGCTTCGATTTCAGTAATAATGTATTGTCCAGGCGGCAACAGAAATCAACCGTCCAGCACAGATTTAAGATTTTTGACAATCAGAATGGGATCAGTTTTGCTCTTGACGGTGAAGAACACTTTTTTTCAACACCCTTTTCAACTCCGATTTTTAAGCATCTTGCACTTAAGATGATCCTGAATACTCATTCCACGTTAATAATGGGAAGACTCGGAAGGTATGAAGGTAATGTAATGACCTATTTAAGAGCCAGCAACAATAAATTGATAGACAGAGCTATAAGATACATTGAAATGCTTCTCGGAAACAAGAATATATTCCTCTCCTATAGTGAAATTTGCCATATCCTTTTTTACATGATGGAAAAAACTCCTGCCGACCAGTCAATTGTAGTGGCAACCGTAACCGAGATAGAGAACAGGGAAAGACGATAATATAGCTTTACCCCAGAATCATCACCGGGATTAATTACCGAAAAAAGCTGTATCAAACAGATACAGAGTTATATAGTCTGAAATAATCAAAGAGGGTGCCTTATCAGACACCCTCCTCTTTTTAAATAGCAGCGATGGTTTTTCTCCCACAGATGGCTATTCTTCCTCATCTTTCATTTGCTCTTTCCCTGATCTCAGGAGAAGGAGATCATTTAATACTATCTCGGTGATGTTTTTTGTAACTCCTTTCTTGTCTTCATAGCTGCGGTAAACAATTCTTCCTTCCACTGCTACCTCCTTACCCTTTTTAAGAAATCTTCCGGCAATATCTGCAAGCCCGTTCCAGGCAACAATATTGTGCCAGGTAGTTTCGCTGACTTTCTGCCCATCGGCATTTTTATAACCATCGTTGGTTGCAAGTGTAAAATGGGTTACTTTTTTTCCTGTTTCGGTGGTTTTCGTTTCCGGATCCTGGCCGAGATTGCCGATCAGTGTTACTCTGTTTTTTAATGAGTTCATGACTTTAAGTTTTAAATGATTAATTAATTATTTCTTAGCAAACTTATGCCATGCCGGTATTCTGTGCCGGTTGCTAATTAATTATATACGATTCCTAATCATTTAAAATCGTTTGTTTCCGTTTGAAAATGCTTTTTTGTTTCTGTATCAACAGAATATGATGAGATTCATATAAGTATGTAATTTTAAAATTTTGTATCTTTAACAAAACATTAGTGCTGTGGAAAGGAAATGTCTCGATTGCGGCGACTTAATAAGAGGTCGCACCGATAAAAAATTCTGTTCTGACCAGTGCCGCAATAATTATAATAACAGACTGAACCGCGACTCGAACAATTTCGTCAGGAATGTTCACGGGTTATTGAGAAAGAACAGGAGAATACTTGCGGATCTATATTCCGATGGGAAAGTTAAAGTGCATAAGGATGCACTTTTCGCTCTTGGCTACAATTTCAGTTTCTTTACCCATATTATAGAAACATCCGGTGGAAATATATATCATTATTGTTTTGAATACGGCTACCGAGAAACCGGAGATGATTTCCTTGAATTGAGCCTGAATAGTCAATATATTGAATATCAATGAAAAGAAAAATGCGGATTTTCAGTATTGAACTTTAATCCGCATTTCTGTTAATTACAGCATTTCTGCTTATTATATTGTATTTTCTTCCTTTTCTGATTTAGTTGTGCTTCCGGGAATCGGCACCAGGTATCCCGCATAGTTTATATTATCGATTTTCAGACTTGATACGGATATAGTGCTGTAACCATTTTTACTGATATTTATGTATACATTAAAGGAATTAGGACCTCCGTTATTTACCTTCATCTTTATCTCATACGAGCCTTTATTCGTATTATTTGTCAATGCGTACCCTTCAGCCCGTCCACGTATATCTATAGCGGCAATAGGTCTTATATCGTACTGTCTCCCAACATAAGCAGTGTTCAGAATGGCCCTGTTACCGTCGACAATTATATAGTTTGCCCTTGGTATGAGCTCTCTGAATCCACCATACGCGAGATAAATCCTGTCAAACTTGATGATATACTTTCTGGATTCAACAGCATTCTTTACCAGTGTCTGATCAGTAATTTTTTTCTCTTTTCGCGACTCAGCCCTCGATGACTTTGCCTCTTTTGATGTTGTGCAAGACGACAAAATCACAAGAGTTATAATAAAAATGCACAGTTTTTTCATGGCATATATTTTAACTGGAATAAGTCAAATATCATGCCATATAAATCTCCGCAGATTAATTATTTCTTTTTCAGGAAAGGGAAGTAATAGGTTAAATTTTCTTTCGTGAGTTTTGCTCCGTAACCTGAATCTTCAAATGCTTCGCAGTATTTGATTTTTGAACCTTTTTCCTGTCCATAAATCTCGATCAGCTTTGCCCTGTAGGGAGTAGCATTGAATTCACCTTTCCTTGTTTTCCCGAGCCATATCCTGCGGTCAGCATCCGAAGCAGGAACCTGATCGAGAATGCCCTGATTGAAAGGCAGCCATTCATACATCTGTGATTTGTGCTGATGATACATGTCCATTTTCTTTTCGATCACATCATCAATATCGATGGCTACATCGGCTTTGAAAGGTTCAGGATGCAGAAATCCGTCGCTCATGAAAAGAAACATTGGGTTCTTCTTGAGATATGGCACATCGGGGAGAATAGTTGGAACGGTAACCATGTAGGCTGCATCAAGAACCAGTACGCCAGTGTACCTGTGATCGGGATGGTAATCGTATGGACGAGGAAAGATTACAATATCTGCCTTCTGTTCCCTGATTAGTTTTATTACCTGCAAGCGGTTTTCATAGGTTGGCATAAGCTGTCCGTCGTGATTATCGAGGGTTATATACCTTACACCAATAACTTCTCCGGCTTTTTTTGCTTCCTCGCGCCTTATTATGGCCAGCTTATCTGCGGGAATTGACTGATGTCCTGCATCTCCGTTTGTAAGGGAAACCATAAGAACATCCCAGCCCATTTGAGCCCACTTATATGCTACACCACCGGCTCCGTCAGCATCATCAGGATGGGCACCGATTATTATCACATGAAGCTTGTGATCCTGTTGCCCCTGTGCATTTACAAATGGCATTACTACTGTGAGTAAAGCAATCTGAATCATTATTATAACTGATTTCATTTTTAAAAATTATTAAGTTTTTAAGATGGTTCCCCAAATAAAGTTGATGTCACTAAGGTAATTATTTATTACAATTCCGCTTTACTATTTTATCTTTGAAAAATCAATTTAGTATTTTATGAAAAGGACCTGCTTATTTTTAATGCTCATATATTTGTTCAGCTCACTTCTATATTCTCAGGAAAAAAAAGTATATGATGAGGGATATATCGTGAAGGTGGGAGAAAAGGCCCCCGATTTCACAGTAAGGGAAGCAGGTGGCAAAACATACAAGCTCTCAGATCTTAGAGGGAAGGTGGTAATGCTTCAGTTTACAGCAAGCTGGTGCAGCGTTTGCAGAACAGAAATGCCATTCATTGAGAGCGAGATCTGGCAGGAAAAGAAAAATGCCGGATTAATCATTATCGGGATTGACCGTGACGAAACGGCTGGAAATGTTCTGCAGTTCCAAAAGGATATTGGGATAACATATCCTCTTGCCCTCGACCCAGGCGCCGGCATTTTCGGACTATATGCCAGGAAGGAAGCAGGTGTTACACGGAATGTTATTATTAACCGGTCAGGCAATATAATTTTTCTTACCCGACTTTACAGGAAAGATGAATTTGAGAAAATGAAAAGAACAATCTTTCAGGAACTTGCTGCAAAATAACTGTTTCATTTTGTTCGTTTTTAAGACAGAACTGTAAACAAAGTGCTTTTAAATTGCAACTTTTATACATTGAATTGCGTTATAATGTAATCTAACTGGCATAAGAAAAATGCTAACTTGTTGATTTGACTAACTAAAAAGTAAAAACCATGAGAAAATTATTAGCAATAGTATTTGCAGTTCTGGTTTCATTACCGGCCTTCTCTCAGATTAAATTCGGACTTAAAGCCGGTGTCAGTACCACCTCCTTATCAATGCCTTCAATCAAGACTGTGACGAATGGCAGCTCTACCTATACTGTTGATGCTTTGACAAGTGCAAAGTATGGCTTTCACGGAGGAGCCTTTGTTCGTATTACACTTTTTGGTATTTATCTTCAGCCTGAGTTGTTATTTTCAACCCGGACAAATGAATATACGGTTAAAGATGTAACGAATCAGGCATCGCCCGTATCGTATATAGCAAAACAAAATTTTAACAGACTTGATATCCCGATAATGGTTGGGTTTAAACTTGGACCTATCAGAGTAAATGCAGGTCCGGCAGGATCTCTGCTTATTAATTCACCAAAAGATATTATTACTAATCCGGATTTTAAAAATAATTTTAGCAAATTGACATTCGGATACCAGGCAGGTGTGGGCTTCGACTTATTCAAGCTGCTTACATTTGATCTGAGATATGAAGGGAGTCTTAAAAAATACCAGAATCAGATACAAAACATCGCAGGTACAAAATACAATCTTGATGACAGACCTAATGCTTTTCTGTTCAGCGTTGGAATAATGTTCTGATAAAAATATTTAAAGGTAAGGAAGGACACGCCTGGCCGGGTGTGTCCTTTTTCATTTCGTAAGAAGCATCCTCGCCGCCACCAGAAGAAGAAGAGCGCCAAATATTTTTTTCAGGGTATTCTGAGGAATGTTCAAAGCCAGCTTCGATCCGAAATAAGAACCTACGATAAAAAAAACAGCAAGGATAATTGCAAACTTGATATTAACCTGGCCGGCTTTATAATAATTGTAGGCTGCTATCACACCTATAGGCGGCAACATCACAGCCAGACTTGTTCCCTGTGCATTATGCTGGCTTAAGCCCAAAATATATACCAGGGCAGGTATCATTATTACTGCACCGCCTATTCCGAGCATTCCAGCCATAATACCGGTTATGATCCCTATAAGGATCAGGATAAGTAGCATTGATGTTGTCATTTTCATAGGTTATTAATTTAATAATCACTCAAAATTAAATATAAAAGACAAAAGATAATAGACAAAAGTACAGGCTAAAATCCATTAACCGCAAAGCACACAAAGGATCAGGAACTAAGGTCGCAAAGAATACCGTAGCACCATTGTACCATTGTACTATTGTACCTTTGTACCATTGTACCTTTGTACCTTTGTACCATTGTACCTTTGTACCATTGTACCATTGTACCATTGTACCATTGTACCTTTGTACCTTTGCACCATAGTTGACTAGACCTTCATTTAGTCATTTTGCCGCCTGCAACAATATCCTTAAATTTGCGTTGAAGGTGAGAGACTATGAAACATAAAAATATACTATATTTTTTAGCCGGTGCAATCGTTTCGGCAATAATTATACTGTTCATAATATACAGGAGCCTGTTCGGTATGAATGTAACGGCTGATAGATACAATAAGGTTATCTATATACCTACGGGTTCATCATATGCGCAGGTATTGGATACTCTCGAATCAAATCTGAAAATAAATGACTTAACTGTTTTTAACTGGCTTGCAAAAAAGAAAAAGTACCCGGCACTGATAAAGCCGGGCCGTTATGTCATAAGCAGCTCTCTTAGTTACAATAGTTTAATTAATCTTCTCAGGTCAGGGAGACAAACACCTGTCAGAATAACCTTCAGTAATGTAAACACTCTTAATGATATTGCTGGTAAAATAGGACATCAGCTGGAAGCTGACTCGTCAAAGATAATGGGTTTCCTCTCCGATGAATCAAATTATGCAGGCGATGGTTTCAGGAAGGAAACCATTATTTCCATTTTCATACCTGACACTTACGAGTTTTATTGGAACACCGATGCAAAAGCGCTCTACACAAAAATGCTGAAAGGATACAGATTATTCTGGAACGAACAGCGGCTGGCAAAGGCAAAAAAGCAACACCTAAATCCCGGTGAGGTCTCGACTCTTGCATCAATTATTGATGACGAAGCGGCTAAAACAGATGAAAAACCGAGAATTGCAGGGGTGTATCTCAACAGGCTCAGGAGGGGAATACCTTTACAGGCAGATCCTACAATTAAATTCGCCCTGAAGAATAATTCAATCACCAGGATATTAAAAAAGGATCTTCTTGTCGATTCTCCCTATAATACTTACAAACATGCCGGATTGCCTCCGGGACCTATCGGATGCCCAACTATCGATGGAATCGACGCTGTGCTGAATGCTGAGAAAAATGACTATCTTTTCTTCGCGGCTAAGAATGATTTTTCAGGATATCATAATTTTTCTAGAACTCTTTCGGAACATAATAAGTATGCCTTACTATATCAAAAAGAGCTGAATAAAAGAAAGATCTTCAAATAGTCCCGACGACTTCAACTTCCCGTTCAAGCATCACTCCGAATTTATTAAAGACTGATTCCTTTATTTTTTCCGACAGGTAATATATCTCTTTCCCGCTTGCATTTCCATAATTTACCAGCACAAGGGCTTGCTTTTCGTGAACTCCGGCATTCCCTATTCTTTTGCCTTTCCATCCGCACTTGTCAATAAGCCAGCCTGATGCAAGTTTCATATATCCTTCCCGGTCATTATAAACCGACATGTCGGGGTATTCATTTTTAAGATTAATTGCAAACTGGCTTGTTACCACCGGATTCTTAAAAAAGCTTCCTGCATTTCCAGTTAAATCAGGATCGGGAAGCTTTCTGCGCCTTATATTTATTACACCCTGCCTTACATTTTTCAGTGTTGCCCCTCCAAGCTTTTCTATTTCTTCCTTTAGCGACTCATATCTTAAATTTAATACAGGCCTGGTAGCCAGCTTGAAATAGACTCTTGTAACCAGGTATTTCCCTTTTAAGTCTCCTTTGAAGACACTGTTCCTGTAGTCGAATTTGCATTCTTCGTTACTGAAGTAGCGAACAGAGCCATTCTCCGTGCTAATTGTTCTTACTTTTAATATCAGCTCCTTTATCTCCACACCATATGCCCCGATATTCTGAACAGGTGTTGCCCCGACTTTTCCCGGTATCAGTGACAGATTCTCCGCTCCTCCGAAACCCTTGCTGACTGACCAACCGACAAAGTCATCCCATATAACTCCTGCTCCGGATGAAACTATTACGCTCTCCTTCTCAGGCTCTTTCTTCTCTATTCTGATTCCGCCTATCTGTGGATACAAAATTGTACCCTGAAAATCTTCAGTAAAGAGAATGTTGCTTCCGCTTCCCAAAATTAACAGTGGTTTTTTATTTGGTATTGTCCCATCAAAGAGTTCCACAGCCTCCTTTTCTGTTCTGAAACGGATCATACAATTCGCGTTGCAGGTCAGACCAAATGTATTATACTTTGTTAGCGGGATATTTCTATAAATCATCATCAGGATCTTTACTGTAAAATTAATTTATTTTATCTTTCCTTAAAAAAAGAGATGGAACTGTACCTGAAAGACCGCAATGAGTGGAGAAAGTGGCTCGAGGAAAATCATTCCAACTTTCAGGGAATATGGCTGATATACTATAAAAAGGCATCAGGTAAACCGCGAATACCATACAATGAAGCAGTTGAAGAAGCTCTATGCTTCGGCTGGATTGACGGAAAAATCAAACGGGTAAATGATGATTACTATATGCAGTGGTTCACTCCACGCCGACCTCACAGCTGATGGTCGAAACTGAATATTGGAAGAGCCGAGAAGCTGATCAGGGAAGGAATGATGAAGCCTGAAGGATTATTGGAATATGAGAGGGCATTGCAAAGGCCTCAGTTATTCTATAGTACAAAGGACGAAGAGAATTTGCTGATCCCTGATGACCTTGCTGAAGCATTTAAAATCAATCCCGTAGCCTATAATAATTTCAAAAACTTCCCTCCATCAAGCCGCAAACTTTATGTTTTCTGGCTCAAAGACGCAAAGAGACCTGAAACACGCCTTGCAAGGATTACCAGGATTGTCGAGAGGGCAGAAAAAAATGTTAAGGCAGGGATGATGTAGGGATCAGAGATCAGAGATCAGGGATCAGTGATGAGGGATCAGGCGTGAGGCGCGAGGCTTCAAACTGCCTGCCTTTGTGCTCCTTTGTGATTACCTTGGTGTTCCTTTGTGATTACCTTGGTGTTCCTTTGTGGTAAAAAAAATAGCAAAACGAGAAACCGGGAATCAGAAATCTTCTATTCTTATGTATTTTAGTATTTTTACTCAATGTCATCCTCCTCACATAAGATCAAAGTAGCCTTCTCGGTTACCAATTGCATCTGTCACGACCAGCGGATTTTGAAAATGGCTGGGACAATCAAAGCCCTGGGATGTGATGTTTTTATAATAGGAAGAGAATCGGGGGCATGCACCAGATCAGATACGATCCCTTTTAATAACAGGAGATTCAGAATGATATTCAGAAAAGGCTTTCTTTTCTATATGTTCTTCAATATCAGGTTATTCATATTTTTTCTTTTTCATAAATATGATATCCTTGTGGCTAATGACCTTGATACGCTTCTTCCAAATTTTCTCATCTCAAAGCTCAGAAAGACCCCTCTGGTTTATGATTCTCATGAATATTTTACCGGGGTACCCGAAATTCAGAACAGACCATTTGTTAAATGGATATGGAAGAGCATTGAAAGATCAGTTTTCCCTGATTTAAAATACGTAATGACCGTTAGTGATTCCATAGCAATTCAATATGAACGCGAGTATGGATTGCGACCAGTCACCGTGAGAAACTGTTCAGTGGTAACAGGTGATATTATTACTTATACACGTGTAGAGCTGGGAATAAATCCAGGCAGTCTTTTACTGATATTACAGGGTACGGGAATCAATATTGACAGGGGCGGGGAGGAGCTGATTGATGCTGTAAATTTAACTCCGGATGTTTCTTTGCTTATAGTGGGATCAGGTGATCAGTTTGAATATCTTTCCCGGAAAGTGACAACACTGGGACTCAAAGAAAGAATCAGATTCATACCAAAATGCACATGGCTTAGTCTCATGAAATACACCATATCGGCTGATGCCGGACTGAGTCTTGATAAGAATTCTAACCTGAATTACAAATTCAGTCTGCCGAATAAATTATTCGATTATATAGGTGCAGGAATTCCGGTAATTGCATCCGATCTAACAGAGATTTCCGGAATTCTGTCGGAGTTTAAATGCGGGATTGTTATCCCTGAAGTTACCCCTGAAGAAATAAGTAAGGCAATTATTGCGTTGCGGGATAACCATGCACTTCTTTCTGAACTTAAACGAAATGCCGCCATTGCATCGCAATCATTAAACTGGGAAACTGAATCTCAAAAGGTTGTAACACTTTATAGCTCAATTCTCAAAGAACTCTGATTTCTTCTCTTACCCCTCTGTAAACCTGTGCCTTCACTGTGTAACAATAAACTCAAGAACTTACACTGAGTTGCACAGAAGGCACAGAGGGACACAGAGAAAAGTAATCAGAGACACCGATAGCTAAAAAGTCTCTGAATCTTAAAAATTAGATGTGCATCGTACTGAATAAAATATTAATTTGCGGTTAATTAAGTTTAATGATCTAATCCTAAAATAATATCCTCATGACAACCAATCGTCGAAATTTTCTTAAGACAACGGCATTTGCCGGAGCCGGGGCAGTGGCTGGTGGTTTAATTTCCAGCTGCACTCCCAAACAGCCTGAATCAAAACTGGCAGCTATTATTAATTCAGTAAAACAGGCTCATAATCAGAAATTTAACATGTGCGGGTACGCGGCTCCTGCCATACCTGTGGTGCGCATCGGTATCATAGGCCTGGGCGACAGGGGTAGTGATGCAGTTCAGAGGCTGACATATATTGACGGAGTTGAAATTAAGGCTTTATGCGATAAAAGAGAGGTATGCGTCAAGGAATCACAGAAATATCTTACCGGTATAGGGAGCGCGGCTGCCCAGGAATTCTATGGTGATGAAAATATCTGGAAAAAGCTTGTTGAGCTTCCCGATCTTGACCTGATTTATACCTGCACGCCATGGATCATGCATACCCCCATTTCGGTCTATGCAATGGAGCATGGAAAGCATGTTGCCTGTGAAGTCCCTATAGCCCGTACAATTGATGATGCCTGGCAGCTCGTTGAAACCTCTGAGAGAACAAGGAAACATTGCATGATGCTCGAAAACTGCTGCTATGATTTTTTTGAGCTGCTCACACTCAACATGGCACGCCAGGGAATGTTCGGGGAAATAATACATGGAGAAGGAGCATATATACATAATCTTATGGGTTATAATTTTAATAAGCCCCAGGATGATAAACAGGTCGACGGTGCTTATACTGATATGTGGAGGCTTAAGGAGAATGCTGCAAGGAACGGCAATCTCTATCCGACCCACGGACTCGGACCGGTTTGTCAGGCTTTGAATATTAACTATGGAGACAGGATGGAACATCTGTCCTCAGTTTCGACTTTTGATTTCACCATGGGGCCGAAAGAGAAAGAGCTGGTCGCTAAGGATTCATTTTATGCTCCATGGAAAGACTCAACATTCAGAGGCAACATGAACACTACTATAATTAAGACGACACTTGGCAAAACTATAATGGTACAGCATGATGTATCTTCTGATCATCCATACTCAAGGATACATCTCCTTCAGGGTACCAGGGGAAAGGTTCGGAAATTCCCGGAAGAGCATATCGCGCTCGGTGAAGAGTGGGCAAATCCTGAAAAAATGAAAGAGTTCTATGAAAAGTATTCGCCCGAAATCGTTAAAAGAGTTGGAGAAATGGCAAAAAAGGTCGGCGGCCATGGCGGAATGGACTTCATAATGGATTGGAGATTAATTGATTGTTTGAGAAATGGATTACCCCTCGACCAAAGCGTTTATGATGGTGTTCTGTGGAGTTCTATTGCTCCGTTAAGTGAATGGTCAGTAGCTAACAGGTCGCAATCAATTGATGTCCCTGACTATACGGGCGGATCGTGGAAAACAAACAAGCCTATAGGCATAAACCTCGAGACCGGCGGAACAACAAAAGTGCTGGAGCATACAGAACCCGTTGAGAAGAAATAAGGTCAGCTATCTGCAACTAATTTCTTAACAGCTCTTTTGCTTTTTCAAAATCAGGATGAACAATTGCTCTGTCCTCAAGCAGATCAATATAATAATTATAGATTTCATTGTAGGTCTTGAAGAAATCCAGACCTGAAATAGATTTATTTTTATTTTTGTTTAGAATATACTTTGCTTTATCATACTGATTATTAAGAATATATAATATTGGCAGGAAGAGCTCCGATTCGATAAATGTGCTGTCTGATTTCTGTGCAGTCTGAATTGCTTTTAGTGCTTCTGGAAATTTACCTTTCTGAATGAGATCGGAGGTAAGAAAAGCACACCATCTGCTGATGTCGAATCTCTCTGACTGAGGCAGATCCTTGCATTCCATTAATTTATTGCAGATCTGAAGGAAGCAATCCGTTATTCCGAGTCTTATAATTGAAGAATCATTTTTGGCACAGAGAACGCAATATGTATAACCTGCAAGTGTAAGATCATTTACCGACTTAAGAGTAAGGACTTTATCATTAATTCTTGTAATATCTTTTTTTATCTGATCGGAATGATTGGCTTCGTAATCATAAACACTTGCCCTCAGAAGTTTATAGAGATACTCCGATTTTTCAGGATTTTCCTTTCGAAGTTTATTTAATAGTTCCAGCGATCTGTCAAGGAATTGATTTTTCTCCGCCGTACCGCTTTGCATGGCTTCACTTAAATAATATTCTGAAGCCTGTGAAAGTATTTTTTCGTCATTTGAATTTTTCACAGAATTAAAGTCGGTTATACCGTATTGAAGATTATCAAATGAAGTGAGTTTTTCATATTCACTCTTTATGCTGAATTCATTATATGGTAACTTAACAGGAAATAATCTTACCGTACCATTATCCAGGCCTATCAGGACGCGGTGTCCGTCAGGTGAAAAAGCAACGCTGGTAACATATGAATTGTAGCCTGAAAAAACCTGATCAACATTCCCGTTTATATCCCATAGGATAGCAGTCCGGTCAGCCGACCCTGTCAGAATCTTTTTGCCGTCGGGTGAAAATGCTGCCGAGAAAATAGAAGTTGTATGTCCATTATAAACCTTTAATAATCTGCCTTTAAGATCCCAGAGCCTGGGGGAGGGATCTGATCCAAAACCTCCTGTTATAAAACTTAACCCATCAGGAGAAAATGCCACTGAATTAATTGAGCTTAACTGACCTTTAACGGCTGTCACTAAATTTCCTTTCAAATCCCAGATCCTTGCAGAATAATCATTTGACCCTGTCAATATTGATTTGCCATCGGGAGCAAAAGAAACAGACTTGATTCCTTTGGTATGTCCTTTAAAGATCACGAGCTCTTTGCCGTCGGTATCCCAAAGCCTGGCTGTATTATCGAGTGATCCGGTCAGAAGTTTTTGGCCGTCAGGAGAAAAAGCAACACTTGTTATTCCTGATTTGTGCCCGGTGCAGGTTTTTAATAAGTGTCCCTGCAGGTCCCAAAGCTTTGCAGTTCCGTCATCCGAGCCCGTAAGGATTTTTTGTCCGTCAGGTGATATGGAGACATCATTAATCCCTTTGGTATGTCCACTGAAAATAACAATTGTATTTCCTTTGATATCCCATAGCCTGGCTGTCTTGTCCATTGAGCCAGTGATAAATGATTTTCCTCCCGGAAGGAATTTAACCGAGGTGATCCTGGCCTTAGTGCCGTTATAAACTTCATTAAGGTTTCCCTTTAGTTCCCAGAGCTTGGCAGTACAATCTCCGGAGCCTGTCACAATTTTACTGCCATCGGGTGAAAAGGCGACCGCTTTTATCTGTATGCTGTGTCCCTTAAACTCCTTTATTTCATTTCCGTTCAGATCGTATAAGATAGTGTACCCTGCGCTTGATCCTACCACTATCTTTTTTCCGTCAGGTGAAAAGGCTATTGCATTGACTTCTCCGGGGAATCCAGTGAACATCCTGATTAATTTTCCCTGCAGATCCCATAGTTTTGCTGTTTTATCGCTTGAGCCAGTAATCATTGTCAGCCCATCGGGTGAAAACGCAACAGTATTTATGTGATCAAGATGTTTCAGGATTAACAATTGTTTTCCTTTTAAATCCCAGAGCCTTGCCGTTGAATCGGAAGAGCCGGTAAGGATATGCTGGCCATCGGGTGAAAATGCAACTGCATTCACTGAGGAAAGATGTCCCGTAAAAATATGGATCACATTACCTTTGAGATCCCAAAGACGCGCAGTAAAGTCCGATGAACCCGTCAGGATACTATTTCCGTCAGGGGAAAATGCCACCGAATTGACAGGCATACTGTGTCCTCTGAAATCGCATATAACTTTGCCGTCGATGTCCCATAGCCTGGCGGACCTGTCTGTTGAGGCACTGAGTATTGATTGCCCGCCGGGAGAAAAAGCGACTGAAGTTATGTAGCCTGAGTGACCGATAAATATTTTGAGCTGTTTACCCTCAAGATCCCATAATCTGACTGTTGCATTTCCTGAACCGGTCAGAATATACTTGCTGTCGGGTGAAAATGCTACTGCATTTATTGCATCCTCCTCCTTGGCAATTGCTTCCTCCTGCCTGGCAATTAAGGTATAAAGAGGATTATCAGAGTATATTCGTTTTATATTTTTCAGGATAGTCTGATTGGAAGAGTCGAGTGAATAGGCATATTCAGCCAGCCTTAATCCCTTTGTCGGATTAAGCACCGCAACATTGGTAGCAAGTAGATTATATTTTTCAGCTAATACCTTTACATTGAGTTGTTCAGCACGATTTCGCTCTGTGAGCGCCCATACTGAAAATAATGAAAGCAGGAGAATTATAATTATGCTTCCCGACAAAAGGACTTTTCTTCTCCTGGTCCTCTTATTGTTAAAGGTCTCTCTGCTTAATCTAAGGAAGCTTATCAGTTCTTCGGAAAGTGATAACCTTTTTTCGAATGGATCTATATACCTGAGGTCTTCCTCAGATAGGAGAACATTATGTTTTTTCCAGAAATAGTAGGCGCTTTCAATAAACTGTCTGACTTCCAGGATTTCTACTTCTGAGGCAGAAATTTTCTCAAAGATCTTGGCTGCCAAGGCATCATGACGCAACTCGTAATATTCGTTTTCATCTTTATCACACAATATTCTCAGTTGTACGAGTGAAGCGATTATTTCGGTCACATCTTTTTCTCTCACCGCTTCTCCAAGCGTATTGGCATAGTCTTTAACTTCGGAAAGATTCAGGAGTCGTTTAGTACCCTTATATGAAACAAAAGATTTAAGTATGATCAGTTCTTTGTCGGGGCTGCCTGATAATGAGATCTGGTCATCAAGGAAACTTCCCAGCAGATCAGAAACATTACCGGCCTTTTCAATTAAATCCACAGTAAATGAAAGAGTTGGACTACCACTTTCATCTCTGATTGCAATGTTGAAAATCCTGTCAAGAAAAATCTGCAGATAGGTAAGTTCTATTCCTGTGGTGTCGGGATTGAGTTTTTTGAGAAGGCTCTCAGCAAACCCCTCTTCAAACTGAATATCATTAACACTGCACGATCCCTTAATTGCTGCAATAGCACTGGACCTGTCCATTTTTTCAATTCTGATCCTGTTGGACAGAAAGTCGGGTATATGCTTCTCAAACTCAGCGATGTCTGAAAAATACTCCTCCCGGAAAATAAAAATAAATCTACAGTTAATGTCAGATTCCACAAGAACCTTCAAAACCTGCACAAGACTTTGCTTCTCCTCTTTTGATCCAAATATGAATACCTCTTCAAACTGGTCGAAGATGAATATTAATTGCTTGTTTATATCATCAGCCGCTTCCCTGATAGCTTTTTTGTAGAGCAGAGCCGTCAATAGCTGACGGGGTGAGGATTCTTTAAGTAATAAATGAATAGCGGCAGAAAGACTTTCAAGAATATTGTCGCCGCGCCGGATATTCATTGGCATAAATTCCGAGTCGCGAAGTCGATTAATCAGTCCGCAGTTGACAAGCGATGATTTTCCAGTGCCTGATTCTCCGTAGACCAGCAATACTTTGCTTTCAAAAAGACGCCGGTATAATTCATCTGTCTCCTTGTCGCGCCCGAAAAATATTTCACGGTCTTCTTTGGTGTATGAATCGAGGAATTTGAATGGTGACTTCATATCTGATCTGATTTTGTTCCGACCCTGGCAACTTCACAATATACTTCTCCTGGCTTAACTTTAAGATAGTCAGAGGCAACCAGGACAGGTACAGATTTTTATGCTGATCAGTTAAAATGAATGTGCTCAAAAAGCCAGCATAAAAAATATCAGAGCATAATTACTCAAAAATAAGAAGAAATACAAGAGCAATTCTTCCGTAAAAATATTTGCCTGTAAAGCCTGATTATCGTATTCTCATTATATTTTGTGTTTCAGGAATTTGTAATATTGCCAGAGTATTTTTTGGATTTGTTTTTACCAGTCGTAAAATTATTTGAGATGGTAAAATATCGCACAGGATCAATAAATGCTGTTCATCACGGACAGGACTCATATATAAAAAGGCTCATACTGGAAGGTGAACATCAGAGACTTGATTTTAAGTTTGAAATTTCCGATTCCAGGAAGATCGCAAAAACTCTTGTGGCATTTTCCAACACCGACGGAGGCACTCTTCTGATAGGTGTTAAAGATAATGGAAGCATAGCCGGGGTACGGACTGATGAAGAATTTTTTATGGTTCAGGCAGCAGCAGGCATGTACTGCAGGCCTGAAATTGAATTTGAATCACGACGATGGATCGCGGATGGCAAAACCGTATTGGAAGTTACAATACCGAAAGGCAAAAACTATCCTTATTTTGCAGAGTCGGAACCTGGGAAATGGCTGGCCTATATACGTGTAAAGGATGAAAATATACTTGCCACAGCTGTTCATCTTAGAGTGTGGAAAAACAAAACGCATGATTCAGGGATACTGATCGAATATAGTGAGAAGGTAAAGAAGCTGTTAGATTATCTTGAGCTGAATCCTGCCATATCTGTCTCTAAATTATGCCGGACTGTCTTCCTGCCAAAAAGTGCTGCTGAAAATATTCTGGCGGATCTGATTTATTTAGGAGTCATTGAGCCAGTCTACAAGGATAACCATTTTGTTTACCAGTTAAAAAACAGGAAGCATGATAAAAACCATTCCGCTCCTGCTTCATCCCTGACGCCTCCAATCCGGTAAGTCCCGATTATAATCACATTATCTGTTCTCAGAAATTGTACTTTTTTCTTATATTCGCACCCTGTTTGAAGTAATCGCGCCCCTTTTGAAAATAGATCTTATTTCACGAATTATTAACTTGTTTAAGTTTGTTCAGAATGGTAAGGTCAAGGCGTATGTAGTTTAAGGTATAGTATTATACCTGAAATCTTTATTGAACGGTTTTAAATTTCTGGCATTGGTCAATATCTTCATAGTCATCGTATTAACAGCAGTATTTGCCATTCTTTTGGTTAATACAAAGCTTAAAGGCATTATAACCGTCGCAGTTGTGGGTATAATTGGCTTGCTGAGCAGCTATCTGGGTGTAAAAGCTCTTATGGGTAATAATTATGATGTGCTCATGAAAGGAACTATGCTTTTTGGAAATGTTCCCTTCAGGATAGATGCCCTGTCAGGCTGGTTTATTCTTGTGATCAACTTCACACTTTTCACTGGCGCTCTTTATGGCTTCTATTATATGAAAAGCTACAGAGAGAGAAGGAACGATATTTCTCTTCACACCATAGCTTATATACTGCTCCAGGTCTCATTGATTGGGCTCTGTGCTGTTCAAAACGGAATTATATTCCTGCTGCTCTGGGAGGTTACGGCACTTACTGTTTTTGTTCTTGTAATATTTGAACATGAAAAACCAGATACTATAAAGGCAGGAATAAATTACCTGGTGCAGTCGCACATCAGTATTCTCTTTTTAATGCTCGGATTCATATATGTAGCCTTCAAGACCGGAACTTACTCTTTCGATGCTATTTCAGATTTTTCAAAGCATCAGTCAACCCTTTCGGGGATGGCGCTTTTTCTCTGTTTTTTTATAGGTTTCAGCATAAAAACAGGCTTTGTCCCATTTCATACCTGGCTCCCATATGCTCATCCTGCAGCTCCCACCCATGTTTCCGGTATAATGTCAGGAGTAGTGATCAAGATCGGAATCTACGGTATCCTGAGAATGCTGCTATTAATAAAAACAGATTACACTACAATTGGTTATATTATCCTGATACTATCCACAATTACAGGAATATATGGGGTTATGCTTGCGACTATTCAGCATAATCTTAAAAAACTGCTGGCTTATCACAGCATAGAAAATATTGGCATTATCGGTATGGGAATAGGACTGGGCTGCATAGGATTGGGCGCGACTAATAAGTGGATGGCCATTCTCGGTTTCTCCGGCGCTCTTCTTCATACCCTCAACCATTCATTATTTAAATCTCTGCTATTCTACAGTGCGGGAAACGTCTATCAGGCAACTCACACGATGAATATTGAGCGTCTCGGAGGAATATTGAAACGAATGCCTCAGACAGCTCTTCTCTTTCTGGTAGCTGCAATTGCAATCTGCGGACTTCCGCCTCTTAATGGTTTTATCTCGGAATTTTTGATATATGGCGGCTTATACAACTGGCTTTACAGTGCTGGCCTTCTTTCACTGATCACTATCGTATTTACGCTGGGAGGATTAGTACTGATTGGCGGTTTGGCCTTATTATGTTTTACAAAGGCATTCAGTATTGTGTTTCTGGGAACTCCACGCTCTCCTCAGTCAGATGATTTACACGAAAGAGGATCCGGACAGCTTCTCCCAATGTACCTTACAGTTGCTTTAATGATACTGATTAGCCTGTTCCCCTCATTTTTCCTCAGAGCTCTACAGCACCCGGTTAACCTGTACACCCACAATATAGTGTTCAATTTAAATCTTCTCAAGGTTGGCGCTATCGATTCATTAAAAGTCATAAACTGGCTATTTGTTGCATTTATCATTTTTGTTTTTGCGGTAATAAGATTAAGAAAATATCTGAGCAGGCATAAGACTATTGAAGCAGGACCTACCTGGGGCTGTGGATACAGCGCTTCCGGCAGCAAGATCCAGTATACTGCAAATTCGTTTGTCAGGAGTTACTCAAAACTGGCAAAACCGGTACTGGATATTGAGAAAAATGAAGTTGAAATATCAGAAGTTTTTCCTGGCAAAAAACATTATGAAACAGAACCCTATGATAAAATTGAGAGGTTCTTTATTGACAAGCCATTAAAACTGATCAATAAAATTTCGGATATGTTCCTTTTCCTTCAGAATGGTCATCTGCAGAGGTATATTCTATATGGAATTATTTTCATTACGGCGGTACTTTGCCTGCCACTTATTATAGATAAGATATTGACATTAATTCATTTTTTAAATAATTTGTAACATGCTAAGTATGTTATTAATATTATTCAGCAGTGTCTTTTTTACAGGAATTATATTACGTACAAAAAGCACTGCATCAGGAAGAATGGGTCCTGGAATAATGCAGCCTGTAAAAGATGTGATCAGACTGTTCAGGAAGGGTGCCATTTACAGTGAAACTACCAGCATAATATTTCGTATCGCCCCGGTAATTACTTTCTCCTCAGTGTTGATGGCTTGTCTTGTTGTGCCATTTGGTTCGTGGAAAGGCATAGTGAGCTTTGACGGCGACTTTGTTTTCTTTGCCTATATCCTTGCATTGGGAAAATTTTTCAGTATTATAGCTGCAATGGACACAGGAAGCAGCTTTGAAGGGATGGGGGCAAGCCGTGAAGCGCTTTACTCCATGTTCGCCGAACCGGCATTTTTTATTCTTATTGGCTCTTTTGCACTCCTCACGGGAAATACATCGTTTTATAATATTTTTTCTTCACTGCATCTCGGTTCCTCCATTACTTATACCCTCGGAGGACTTGCTTCCTTTGTGCTTATTATGATAGCCATGATAGAAAACAGCAGGATGCCGGTAGATGATCCAAAAACACATCTGGAACTCACTATGATCCATGAAGTGATGATACTTGATAACAGCGGATTTGATCTTGGCCTTATACTATCTACCGGTTACCTTAAATTTGCAATGTATGGCGCTATAATAGCCGATTTCTTTATAGGAGGATTATCGCTTGTCGTGGCTGTTCCGTTATTTCTTATAATCCAGTTGTTGTTTGCTCTGATCGTAGGATTGATAGAATCATTCATGGCAAGATACAGGATGAGCCATAATGCTCAGTTCATCCTAGCTCTCTCATCAGTCAGCTTCTTAATTTTTCTTGGTGTACTCCTGGTGCTGGGGAAATTTATTTAAATTTCAGATATGACAAACGTTTTATTAATCATATTCATTATCAGTCTTTTATATATCACTATCGCAAATAGGATCATTACATATGTAAGAGTTCTGGTTTTGCAGGGCTTAATTCTCTTCGGTGTGACTTTTCTGCAGCTGAAAGATATCCAGACCTGGAACCTGGTGCTGATCCTGCTCGAAACAATAGTGTTTAAAACTGTTGCGGTACCATATTTCCTGAGCTATCTGATTAAAAGGAATAAGATAACCCGTGAAACAGAACCATATCTGCCACATTTCATTTCCCTGATAATTGTCACATTGATCATAGTTATTACAGTATTACTGGCAAATTCAATCCACGACACACATCTCGACAAGATATTTTTTATTGTATCGCTTTCGACCCTTTTCACAGGCCTTTATTTTATAGCATCGAGAAAAAAAATAATAACCCATGTTATGGGATACCTTATGATAGAAAATGGTGTATTTGTCCTTTCCCTAGCGATAGGTAATGAAATGCCCAATCTTGTGAACCTGGGAATTATGCTCGATGTGTTTGCCAGTGTACTGATCCTTGGCATTTTTCTTAATAAGATAGGTGATGTATTTAAAGCTGCTGATGTCGACCAGTTAAGTAATTTGAAAGACTATTAACCGTAAAAAAATGATTGGGATTTACCTGATAAGTGCTTTAATGATTGCCGGTCTGATCTTTATCAACCGGAATGCTCTTTTTAACAATATACTTATTGTAATTTTCGGATTGCTTCAGGTAAGCTTCACTTTACATGCATCTTTTCAGTACCGGGCCAGTGAGCTTCAGTATTTCACTTTTGATTCGGTTGGTCTGATTCTCCTGGTGACTTTGACCATAATCGCTATCCCTGCTCTCTTTCACAGCTACCTATATATAATACGACATGATGAGACGCCTCAGTCGAGAGCAATATATTTTTCAGCTATTGTTATTCTGATTACTTCAATTTCTGCTGCTTATCTGGCAAATCATATAGCAGTAGTATGGATCTTTACTGAAATGACAACATTATCGGCATCAATGCTTATTTACCACCACCGCAATAAGCTGGCCCTTGAAGGAACATGGAAATATGTTTTTATATGTGCC
This sequence comes from uncultured Bacteroidales bacterium, assembly GCA_963715785.1. Lineage (GTDB taxonomy): Bacteria > Bacteroidota > Bacteroidia > Bacteroidales > VadinHA17 > LD21. The sequence continues at coordinate 4,245,031 of OY970276.1, read as the reverse complement.
ATAAGCATCACATTCGTGTTTATCGGCATACTATTTCTTAGCCTGGCCCTTCAGGCTTCCGGTTCCGTTGACCTTTCATTTGCAAACCTGATGGCCTTTAAAGACAAGCTGAACCCTTTCTGGCTCAGGCTTGCATTCCTGTTCATTTTCACGGGATTCACTGTAAAACTTGGATTGGTCCCAATGTATACTGCCGGAATTGATGCCAAGGATAAAGCTCCTGCCCCTGCCGGAGCTTTGCTGTCGAGTGTCCTTATGAACCTTGGATTTATTGCAATTTTCAGAACATATTGTGTTGTCTCTCATACATCTCTTTATCACTGGGCGAATCTGATAATATTTATCGCAGCTTTCCTCTCAATATTCGTTGCTGCCGTCTATATGACAAGGGTAATGAATATAAAAAGAATGTTCGCATATTCAAGCATAGAGCATATGGGTATTGCAATGCTTGGAATTGCTGCAGGTGGGATAGGGTATTATGCTGCCATTCTGCATATTGTATTACATTCTTTTGTGAAATCGAGCATGTTCTTTCAGTTTAACCAGCTATACATGACATTTCAGAGCAAGAGCATTCAGTATACAGGCAATTATTTTAAATATAATCCCACCGGGGCAATGGTATTATTGCTGGGCTTTATAAGTGCCACAGCTATGCCGCCTTCCGGATTATTTGTCAGCGAGTTCCTTGTTTTCAAGGCGCTGTTTGAAGGCAAATTCATAATATTGCTGATCGCTGTATTGTTTCTGCTTACAATTGTAATCTGGGCATTTGGAAAAAACATTATGAAGATCTTGTTTCTGCCTGTTCAGGGTATCGATGAAACAGTGATACCGAAAATCAATCCGTGGGAATCGCTTACCCAGTTTGCCCTGTTATTCACAGCAGTCTGGCTTGGATTGAATCCGCCAGCAGTATTCGTCAACATGCTCCAGGATGCTGTCAAAATCTTACCGCACTAAAATGAATTTCATAGATATAAATAACAATCAATCGATTCCTGTTGCCTCTATACCGCAACTTGATTACACTTCATTTTTTGAGGTCAACACTTCTCTGATTAACAATCATCCTGAGAGACATTGTGTACAATATTTTGGCTACCGTGAAAATAAATCTATACGGCTTTTATGCTGCATTGCCGACGACAATGATCATAATATAAAAGTATCCTCATCCCTGGTAGCAGAAGGCGCCTCCCTTGAAGCTTTCTCAGCGGTTAACCCTTCATTTGAGAGATTTGAGCGTGAAATTCATGAGAATTTCGGAATCAAATACATCAATCACCCATGGCTAAAACCAGTACGCTACCCTGAAAACCGGGCGGATAAATCGGAAAAGATTGAAAATTATCCATTTTTCAGCATTGACAGTGAAGAACTTCATGAGGTAGGAGTGGGACCCGTGCATGCAGGAATTATTGAGTCGGGTCATTTCAGGTTTGTCTGTAATGGGGAACAGGTATTGCATCTCGAGATTCAGCTTGGCTATCAGCACCGGGGTGTAGAGCAGCTTTTCCTTGAAAAGAGGAGACTTATTGAGCGTGTTACCCTGGCTGAGTCAATTGCCGGTGACAGCGTTATAGAGCATGCTTCAGCTTTCGCTTTTTTGATGGAAGCACTATCGGGAAATGTCCCTGGCAGAGAAGTTTTGTTTTCACGAACACTGGCTCAGGAACTTGAACGCATTGCAATACATACCGGCGATCTGAGCGGTTTATGCACCGATATTGCTTACCAGCTCGGAAGTTCTGTTTTCGGCAGGCTCAGGACCCCTATTATAAATTTCTTCCAGGAATGGTGTGGAAACCGGTTATCAAAAGGACTGATACGAACAGGGTATAATCCATTTCCTTTTAATAAGGAACTGGCCTCAAGATTAATTACGATACTTGATGCATTTGAGCCCGATTTTATTGAAATGAACACGGAACTCGCAAAGCTGCCAAGCTCATTATCGAGGTTTGAAAGGACAGGAATGTTATCGTATGACCTGTTGTTATCAATTGGCACAGTGGGGATGTCAGCCAGAATGAATGCGTTGAATCGTGATGTGAGGATCTCCCATCCTTACGGTTTGTACACTGAATTTGATCACGAGCCGATCATCAAGCATCACGGCGATGTTTACTCCAGAGTGCAGATCAGAAAACAGGAGGTACTTCAATCAATAAGCTATATACGACAATTGCTTAACGATGTGCCTGAAAATGAATCTGATACTATAATTGGAGGGCCAGTTAATCTGAAGCCTGCATCATTCGGCATCTCTCTTACCGAAGGATGGCGCGGTGAAGCCAGCCACGCCTGCGTTACCGACAGAAACGGAGAGATGATAATATACAAGATAAAGGATCCGTCATTTCATAACTGGCTTGCTCTTGCTCTTGCTGTCAGGAACAATGAAATATCAGATTTTCCTGTTTGTAATAAAAGCTTTGATCTGTCATATTGCGGACATGACCTATGATGCATAAAAGACAAGAAACATGTTAAATACATTAAAAATATTATATCATCAGGGTAAACAATATATCCCTGATCCGACAACTGCAAAAGTCCCGGGGATTTTCAGAGGTCGTCCGGAAATCAGCCTGAAAAAGGTTGATGAGAGGTCTCTGGCAGAATCCTGTCCTACAAATGCAATTTCAACCAATCCAGTCAGTATAGATCTGGGAAAGTGCACTTTTTGCGGGGAATGTGCAAGACTATTTCCAGACAAGATCCATTTCACAACAGATTATAAACTTTCGGCTAATGAAAGGAACTGTCTGATTATTGCCGAAGGAATAGTGTCGCCGGTTATGATTAATCCTGAAGTTATACGAAAAGAGATCAGGAACCTTTTCCGAGGTTCGCTAAAACTGAGACAGGTATCCGCTGCCGGAGATAATAGTACAGAGCTCGAACTAAATGCCTGCGGAAATGTGAATTTTGATATGGGGCGCTATGGTATAGAGTTTGTGGCTTCGCCGCGTCATGCTGATGGAATAGTGATCACGGGACCTATATCCAGGAATATGTCAGAACCCCTCAGGATAACATGGGAGGCTACTCCTTCACCCAAAATAATCATACTGGCAGGTACTGATGCAATCAGCGGAGGTATTTTTGAAGGAAGTCCCGCACTCGACAGAAGCTTTCTCGAAAAAAATCATATTGATCTTTATGTTCCGGGAAATCCCGTGCATCCATTGACGTTCATAAACGGGGTAGTCGATTTGCTGGGAATAAAAAAATAAATGATCCGGAATAACGATAGTCAGGTTCCTGTTAATATCCGGCGGCCTGCCCGTCCTTTCTTGATTCTGAGGCTCCGAACCATACTTTGTTCTTATCATCCCACATGATAGCCTGGTAACCGCCATATCCGCCAAGGTCCCATTGTATTATATGGCCCATTGACATGAGTTTCTGTATAACTTCTGTACGGAAACCACTTTCCAGCAGAAGGATGCCACCATTTGTCATTTGCTGTCCTGTCGGCTCAGATGATCCTATGTGGTGCATCCTCGGAGCATCGCCAGCCTCCTGCAGGTTCATCTTAAAATCGATCAGGTTAACAACGATCTGAACCTGTCCCTGCGGCTGCATGTCGCCTCCCATGACTCCGAAACTGATCCACGGCTTTTTATTTTTGGTTATGAAGGAAGGAATTATTGTATGAAAAGGTCTTTTCCCCGGGGCGTAAACATTATAGCTGCCCTCTGCAAGACTGAACATTTCACCCCTGTCCTGAAGAACGAAACCCAGTCCGGTAGGACACATGCCGGAGCCCATGCCCCTGTAATTGCTCTGAATAAGTGAGACCATGTTACCGAATCTATCGGCTACTGTCAGATAGATTGTGTTTCCTCCTTCAATTCTGCCAGGATCATAGATCTTAGCAGCTTTATTCATGTCAATAAGCTTCCGTCGCTCTGCGGCATACTTTTTTGACAAGAGCTGTGCAACAGGTAATTTATTAAAATATGGATCGGCATAAAATTTTGCACGGTCCTCGAATGCCAGCTTTTTAGCTTCCGTGAATACATGAATGTAATCGGCCGAACCAAAGCCCATGGAAGCTATATCATATCCCTCCAGAATATTAAGCATCTGCAGGGCTGCCAGTCCCTGTCCGTTCGGCGGAAGTTCCCAAACATCATATCCCCGGTAGTTGGTGCTGATAGGTTCAACCCATTCAGAGTGGTGGCGATACATATCATCATAGGAAAGAAATCCTCCCTGTGTTTTCATAAATGCGGCTATATCCTTTGCTATTGATCCCTTGTAAAATTCATATCTCCCTCCTTTGACTATTTTCTCGAGGGTATTTGCCAGAAGGGGATTTTTGAAGATCTCGCCTTTCGATGGCGACTTCCCATTTGGCATGTATACTTCTTTAATGTTGGGATAATCCTTTAATAAGTCAGTTCCCTGCTTTAGAGAAAAGGCAATGACCTCTGTCATTGGAAATCCCTCCCTGGCATAGGTAATAGCAGGCTGAAGGACATCTTTCATCGGAAGATGGCCAAACATATCATGCATCTCGAACCAGCCATCGACGCAGCCGGGAACTGAAACCGGAAGCGGGCCATATGATGGAATAAATTCATAACCATTCTCCTTAAAATACTCAAGCTTAAGCGATCTTGGCGATCTTCCGCTGCCATTCAATCCGTATAATTTTCCTTTATCTGCACTCCAGATAATTGCAAAGATATCACCACCGACACCGGCGCCTGTTGGTTCAACAACTCCAAGAACCGCATCAGCGGCAATCGCGGCATCAATTGCAGTTCCGCCTTTTTTAAGTATATCGAGAGCTACCTGGGTTGCAAGCGGCTGACTCGTTGCTGCCATCCCATTGCGGGCTATTACCTCCGATCTTGTGGCAAAATCATGGCCGGTAATCCTGTCCTGCGAAAATGAAACAGTGCTTACCAGGATACCAATTATCAAAGAAGTTATTCTTCTCATTTCAAAATCAGTTAACTCGTCAAAGGTAAATAACGGTCTTCACTATTTTGCCATTGCCTCCGATTTTAATTGAGGAGACATTTTCTCGATCGCATATCTCAGTGAAGTTCTTGGCATTGTAGCCTTTTTCCTCATTATATAATTAAAAACCTCTTTCTCATTAGCCTGACTGGCGGCTTTGAGCATCCATCCGTATCCTTTCTGCACCATATCGTCATTATCGGAATGAAGAATATCGGCAATTTCGAAAATGTCGGTCAGAAATTTGCCTTTCCTGGCCGGAATAATGAGAGATACTGCCGATGCACGCTTCACCCACCGGTTTGTTGATCCGGCCCATTTTTTGAGACGATTCAGAGATCCGGGATACATTTCCATAAAAGTACCGACAGTATGATTGCAAAGAGTGTCGCATGAGGCCCAGTTCGTGACATACTTATTTACCCAGGTTTCAAATAGATCTATGTCTTGAGGCTCAAATTGTTTACTCACACTATACGACCAGTTACAAGCAACAAATGATTCCTCCATATAACCCGATTTCCATAATTCCTCAGATAAAGAAAAAATATGAGCCTTGCTTTTATCCTGCATTGCTTTAAAGAATTCTTTACTGATATTTATCACCAGGGCTGATTTAATGCCGTACATTTTAACCTCCTCCTTAAAAAACCGCTCACCCGACAACCTGGTCTTCTCATCGGAATTATTTATAAGTTCCTTCCTGATCTCGTCAATTAGTTCTGACATAATTGTTACTGTATTTATTATTGATTTTCTGCATTCATTTCTTTCTTATCCCACAAATCAACACATGGATTTGTTTCACATTTTTATAACAAAAATAATCATTGATCTTTATCTATTTAATAATTTTGCGACTTATGGACTAAAATGACACTAATGGAAAACATTGACAGTTTCAAATACCTGGTTGACCGTTTTGCGGATATCCGGGTATTGAAGTACAGACTCCCCGGATTTGAATTACTTACTCTTCAGCAAAAACAATATATATATTATTTGAGTCAGGCAGCCCTGTCGGGGCGGGATATATTATGGGCCCAGAATTTCAGGCATAATTTGCTTATCAGAAAGACTCTCGAGGCTATTATTGATTCTTATCCGGGCGACAGGACTACTGATCAATACATGGCCTTCTTAGTATATGCAAAACGGGTATTTTTTTCAAATGGAATTCATCACCATTATTCCAACGATAAATTATTGCCCGATTTCACAGAAAGCTATTTTGCTTCTCTTGTTAGTTTGACCGATAAAGGCAAGCTCCCGCTCACAAATGATCAGACCTCAGAGCAGCTTATTCATGTTATTTCACCAGTGATCTTTAACGAAAAACTATTCAGCCGCAAGGTAGAACGGAAGGAGGGGGCTGATTTAGTTACCGGCTCAGCTATCAACATGTATGAAAATGTCACTCAGATTGAGGCAGAAGAGTTTTATCGCGGAAAAACTGATCCGAAAGATCCTCATCCGGTTTCACTTGGTCTTAATTCAAAAGTTAAAAAGAAAGAAGGAAGGGTTGTTGAAGAAGTATACAGATCCGGCGGATTGTATGGTGAGGCTATCGATCAGATAATCTTCTGGATTGAAAAAGCAATACTTGTTGCAGAATCGGACCAACAGAAGATGGAACTGCGGCTGCTTATTGATTTTTACAGGTCGGGGGATCTCAAACTTTGGGACGACTATAATGTTGCATGGGCTCGTAATACCGAATCTGTGGTTGATTATATAAATGGGTTTATTGAGATTTATAATGATCCTCTCGGGATGAAAGCTTCATGGGAAGCGGTAGTGGATTATACTGATGTTGAAGCCACCAGGCGCACTAAGATAATATCAGCAAATTCCCAGTGGTTTGAGGACAATTCTCCGATTCAGCCTGAGTACCGGAAAGAAAAAGTTACCGGCATTGCTGCCCGTGTCATTAATATAGCTATGCTTGGAGGCGACTGCTACCCCGCTTCCCCGCTTGGAATTAATCTTCCTAATGCAGACTGGATAAGGAAAGAGGTTGGTTCAAAATCGGTTACTCTTGCCAATATTTCAGAAGCAATTGATATCACTTCGCAGGGTAATGGTTTTCTTGAAGAATTTGCCGCAGATAAGAATGAGGCTGAACGGGTCAGAAAATATGGGGTACTGGCAGATTCATTGCATACCGATCTGCATGAATGTGTCGGGCATGCGAGCGGAAAACTGGCAGAAGGAACTGATCCCAACTCATTGAAAAACTACGCGTCGGCCCTGGAAGAAGCACGGGCCGATCTTTTCGCTCTTTATTTTATGATGGATCCGAAATTAATTGAACTTGGACTGTTACCTGATGAAAATGCTGCAAAGGCTTCATATGACACTTATCTCCGTAATGGCTTTCTTACGCAGATAGTCAGAATCAGACCAGGGAAAGATATAGAGGAAGCTCATATGAGAAACAGATCAGCAATAGCCCGTTGGGTCTATCAGAAAGGCAGAATAGAAAATGTCGTTGAGTTTTTCAGAAATGATGGAAAAAGCTTTATCAGGATAAATGACTATCAAGCGGTAAGAAAGCTCTTTGGTGAACTGCTGCGCGAGATACAGAGAATTAAGTCTGAAGGCGACTATGAAGCCGGTAAAAAAATTATCGAAAATTATGGTGTGAAGGTGGATCCGGAATTGCATGCTGAAATACTTTCACGCTATGAGAAGCTCAATCTCGCGCCATATACCGGGTTTGTAAATCCTGTATTAACACCTGTTTATGATTCAGAAGATGAAATAGCTGATGTCAGGGTTGATTATCCTGATGATTATCTGAGCCAGATGTTGGAATATGGCAGGAAGTATTCGTTTTTATAATGACCTACAACTCTTAAGTTGACGTCTATGCCCCCATCCCCCTAAAGGGCATAGCCATCAAGCTAATGGATATTAAAGCTTTAATTACTAGCTAGTTAATAAATAGGAAAAACTGTGTATAATATAGAGGGGTATGCGAACCTTCTATTGAGAGTTTAATAAAAAAGTTTAAAGCTATTTACGACTTCTTTTTAATCAACCCCCCAACCCCCCAACTTCTTTTTAATCAACCCCCGACTTCTTTTTAATCAACCCCCGACTTCTTTCTAATCAACCCCCCAACCCCCCATTTGGGGGGCTTAGGACTCAGTCAGTTACTAGCTTTTTTGAAATCTCTTCAATTTTAATGGGGTATAACAAAACTTAAGTCGAGTTTGGAACAGTTAGATGAAGCCCCCCATGTGGGGGGTTGGGGGGTTGATGCACCGGGAGTCGGAAACGCAGGCATCTGAAGCCCCCCATGTGGGGGGTTGGGGGCATAGCCGTCAACTTAAGGGTTGATAAAAATTTATATCTGTCTGATAATTAACGGCATGACTATTTTTTTGCCCATCCCTTTGGAGAACGGGGTTGAATGATGTAATTTTACTCATATTAAAGAACTTTTTTTTGATTTTTAACGGGATGCTACTTAGTACGTGCGTCCCGTTTTCTTTTCTAAATATACACATATACATTTGATTTGCAAAACATTATATAAAATATATTTTCTAGTCCTACTTTATTTTTCTTTTTCTCCAGCCAATGATTTTCGTTTAATATTCTATTTGTCCACTGAATAAATTTAGCTATTCCTTTCCTTCCAAGTCTGAGAGTTTCCCGTAATCGATAGATATTGTCAAACAAGGTTTTAAAACATTTATTAAGGCTTAACAACTTTCCCTTCCATCGATAATGATAGTTACGTTGTGTCATGATTATGTTCCAATTAACTATCATCATAAGTAACTTGAAGTGCAATAGGCATAACCAACGATGGTACTTCATTTTACGAACATTATGTATGCCAAATACAGATTTCCATATCTTGAATATCAACTCTACCTGCCAGCGCATCCTGTAAAGAGAAGATATGACTTCATCCGGCAATACTTCCCTGGTAACATTGGTAATGAAGAGATTGAATCGGGCTAAAAGCTTATATTTTTCGCTAGTTTGACGTCCCTTTTTCTTATGGAGCTTTTTAATCTTTCTCATTCGCTCCTCATAAACATCATCAGGCATGAGTTCTATTGCCAACCTGACGGGGATCTTTTCTTCAGACCCAATAAATACATCTTTGTAAATCCTCGATAGTTTACCTATCTTCATCTGATTGTAGACATCTTTAAAATCAAGTTTTTTAAAACCCCCGGTTTTCATCTCAAAAACATTCGCCTTAGCTCCTAGTCTAGAGATAAAGAAGGCTTCTTTTTTTATGATATTGATCAACGATTTAAAAGCATAATATCCAAGATCCCTTATGATCAGGTCGCCTTTTTTTACATTGTCCATTGACTCCTGCGCATCTTTAACATCCGGCCTGTTTGAAGCTGTAAGATCCATAACTTCTATTTGACCACTTTTTAAATCAAACTCAAATTGAATACACGCTCCTGCTTTGGAACCGCTACCCCCAGAACCAGGGAGATAATCCTTGTATTCTTCCGGAAGGTGGAAACGTGTTCCATCTTTAATAGGAACCCTATTAAATGAACTCAGCCATCCTGCATCAATATTAAGGTCTAATTCGACCGATAGCTGCTTTTCAATCAACTTCTTTATGAAAGACAGAGTATGTTCATTAAACTTTTTGTCGATTGCTTGTTTTGTAACACCAATGTCATGTTCGGACCTTGCTTCAATAGAAAGCTGGCTCAGGCTTTTCGATGCCCCTGAACTCATGTCATACATTAATAAATCAAAGAACACCGCAGGTTTTACCTTAGATTCTCGTCTATAAAACCCAGTCTCTCTGGCCGTAGCCTCTAACTCTTCTGAAGTAAAAACTTCAGCCAAAGAATTTTTAAAATCAGGGAGTAGAGTTTTGCATACCCCCCTATATTATATACATTTACCTAAAATTTACGCATTAGGTTGACGGCTATGGGGTTGGGGGGTTGATACACCGGCCGAAGGGTGTGGTTAATGGATTTCTAACCGGGGAGCATTATAATTTTTATTTCATATTCTTCCAGAATTTCTCCTCAGATCGTTGCATCTCACGTCTCTTTCTGTTTTCGAGGAGAATGTAAAATATGGTTCCGATTGTTCCGAAGATAATAACACCAAGGAGGAGATATTTAACGATACCCGATACATCCGACTGGGAGTAGGTAGCAAGAGCTCCTGTATGATCAGTAACCGATTCCCCCTGTTTCGATCCTACATCAATTCCGAAAATATTCTTCATAAAAAACAAAAGGAAGAAGGTCAGCAACCCTGAAGCAACAGGAGAAATGATCCAGGCCATCCCAATTTCTCCGAGTATCCTGAAATTTATATTCCTGGCACCTTTGTACAGGCCAATCCCAAGTATACAGCCAACAATTACCTGTGAGCTTGACACGGGGACCATCGGAATTGCCGGCAAACCTATTCTTACGAGCAGATTTGAAAGTGCTGTTGATGAGAAGATAAAAAGGACAAGAGCCTGGGCAAGAACCACAACCAATGCAGCTTCCGATGATAATTCAAGAATGTTGTTCCCAATTGTATTCATCACCTTCGAGGAGTATGTAAGGATTCCGGTCGCACAAGCTAGTCCACCAATGAGAAAAAGCTGCTGACTTGAGCTAAGATGAATAATCCAAAGATTAAGAACGTTAAGGTGAAAAGCCGGAATGAAAACTCCCATGACGTTCGCAATATTATTCGCGCCAAGGCTGTACGCTCCGAATGCTCCGACCACGATAAGACCGGATTTAATAAAAGATTCAAATCTTATCAGATGGATATTTGCTGATTTCTTGAATTTCTTAACCAGAATGTATAAAAGCACAGAAAAGGCAGCTCCAATGACCGGACCAGCAATCCATGCCGATACTATTTTCTCAAGAGTTTTACTGTCAGTATGATTTCCGGTGAAGAAGTTCCATCCGATTATAGCTCCCACTATTGCCTGGGTAGTCGATATCGGAAGTGCTAACTTGGTCATCATATAGATGGTAATTGCAGCAGCCAGGGCCAGGGTAAATGATCCTCCCAATGCATTTACCGAGCCAAGCTTATCGAGAGTGTGAGATGTTCCTGATCCCTGAATCACAGCTCCAATAATAAAAAACAATGATGCTATTATTGCAGCTTTTCTGAATGTGACCATTTTTGATCCAACAGCTGAGCCAAATATATGCGAGGCATCATTCGCCCCGAGAGACCAGCCAAGAAAAAGCCCGCTTGTCAGGAAGAATAGTATCATGGTTTAATTAAATTCAACCGGTGAATTAATTTATTTTTATTAAAACTTGCAGGTTACAGGTTACAGGTTACGTGTTGCGCAGGATCCTTCTGCACCTTGGTCCCGCCGGCTACATTGCAATCTTAATCGCCATTCCTGACAACAGGTCAGCTGCCTTTTGAGCAAGGTCTGAGATATTTTCAATATGGTGAATAATATATCTCAAATGAGCTTTATGTGCCAGGTCAAGATTGTCCATTTCCTGAAATATTACCTTTTTTGTACTGCATGACAGTTTATCAGTCTCGCTTTCAAAGTAATAGACCTTCAATAGTTTTTCTCTGACTGTATAAGGCGCTTTAAAATATGCTCTTGCTGCGGGCACAAGTTCTTCAGCCGCATTTACTGATGTTTCCGTGAGGCTGATAAAATTTTTATTCAGGGAGGCAGGAATATCAGGTTTTTCAATGTTTATCTCATTCAATGAGCTTTTTAGCGCATCCATAATCTCATCAAGCTCATCAATAAGCGTACTGACTTCAGATCTGTGCTGCGGCAATATTGAATGAGTTATCATCTCATTCTCAATTTCACGCTGGAGTCTGTCAGCATTGTTCTCCAGTCCGTCGACCTTTTGCAGATGCCTTTGAAAAGCTGCGGGATCCTTGTCCAGATATGCTTTTATGCCCTCTCTGAATACCAGAAGCCCGACATCAATATCATCAAAGAATTCATCAATCTTAAGTATTAGATTTTTTGTGGTTCTGGTAAAGACTGGCATGTTGTGCAGTTAAAAGGTTACTATAACAAATATATAGAAAAAGCCATAACATTCAAAATGAACTGAAGATGCCTGATGTTTGACCTTACCGGAAATTAGTGCATTGACATTTCCGGAAAATACAAAGCAAATCTTTATAAAATCTTTATATGTTAATGACCTATATTTATATATTCCGTATGGACAATCGGTTAATTTCGCGCGATTTATCTACTGCAAGGGTTAGCCAATGAAAACCTTCAGGTGAAAAAAATGTTATTGAGTTACATTAAGAAGGGAATATGGAGAGTTCAACTGAAGGAAATGTTTTCATTGAAAAACTGAAAAATACTTTTATCGGAAGAGCTAAGACTCTTCAGGACAAGGGATTATTTCACAAATTGACTTTAGTTGCTTTTTTTGCATGGATAGGCCTTGGTTCAGATGGAATCTCCTCCTCATGCTACGGACCCGAAGAGGCTTTCCGGAATTTGCAGGGTCATACAAGTTTAGCGATTTTTGTAGCAATAGGATCGGTACTGACCATTCTGATAATCAGTTCCAGTTATAACCAGATAATAAGGCTTTTTCCCCACGGAGGTGGAGGATACCTGGTTGGAAGCAAATTATTGTCGCCAACAACCGGGATGATCTCCGGCTCAGCACTTATTATCGACTATGTTCTCACAATTACTATCTCGGTCTCAAGTGGTGCCGATGCTATCTTTAGTTATTTTCCTGTCGCATGGCAGCCTTACAAGCTTCCTTTCGCCATCATTGGGGTTTGTTTGCTAATAATGCTGAATCTGAGGGGTGTTAAAGAGTCGGTTCTTTCTCTTGCCCCGATTTTTATCATTTTCATTGCTACACACCTTATCGCCATTATTTACGGGCTTTATATTAAATCATACAATTTTACTGCAGTAGCATCTCAGACAACGTATCAAATACATTCAACCGTCTCGCAGTTAGGCTTTTTTGCTACATTCTTAATAATTATCAGGGCTTATAGTATGGGAGCCGGAACCTATACCGGAATTGAGGCCGTAAGCAATGGGATGCCAATCCTGCGTGAGCCAAAAGTCGCAACAGCCAGAAAGACCATGATTTTAATGGCCGCATCACTTTCTTTTATGGTGCTGGGCTTAATGGTATGCTATATGCTTTTCAATGTGCAGCTTGATACTCATAAGACACTAAACGCCGTTTTATTTGGCAGCCTTTCGGCAGGATGGAGCCCTTTCTGGTCGGGTAGTTTTGTCCTGATTACTCTGATTTCAGAAGCTGCTTTGCTTTTTGTTGCTGCCCAGACCGGCTTTATTGATGGTCCCAGGATAATGGCAAATATGGCAATTGATCACTGGTTCCCAAAACGTTTTGCTTCACTCAGCGACAGGCTGGTTACTATGAATGGTGTTCTGCTTATGGGAACAGCTTCAATAATACTGATGCTTGTCTCTAAAGGCTCAGTCGCACTGCTGGTCGTCCTTTACAGTATAAACGTTTTTATAACTTTTACTATTTCGCAGACCGGGATGGTTAAGCATTGGTGGCAAATGAGAGGAAAAGAACTACTCTGGAAGCGAAAACTGGCAATAAACGGCATTGGCCTTATACTGTCGTCGTTTATACTGATATCGGTTATAATCATAAAATTCGGACAGGGAGGCTGGATTACTTTGCTGATAACCGGGATATTGATTCTTTTGGCTATAAATATCAAGCGTCACTATTTCCGGACGGCCGTTAAACTGCAGAAATTAAGATTAAGTGCGTTCAAGGAAATAGAAAAACTGGTTGGAGCACGTCCCTGTGCGGAAATGAACCAGATAAAACCAAAGTTTGAAAGAGAAGGCAAAACTGCCATAATTCTCGTCAGCGGCTTCGGAGGTACCGGATTGTATACTTTTCTCAGGATTCTTGAAAACTTTAAAGGTGTGTATCATAACATAGTTTTTGTAAGGATCGGGATTATTAATTCGAGAGTATACAAGGGTTCAGCTGAGTTAGATCATTTCAAAAAACAGGTAAAAGAAGATGGCGCAAAATATGTTGCGATAGCAAATCAGTTCGGCCTGTACGGGAAAAGTATCTGGACAATTGGCACGGATCCGGTAAACGAGATATACCGGATTGTAAAGAAATTGCGACCAAGGTTAACCGGCGCTGCATTCTTTGGCGGACAGCTGGTATTTTCAAAAACATTTTACCTCTCCAAACTTCTTCATAACCATACAATATTTTCAATTCAGAAGAGATTCTTTAAGTTCGGAATTCCAATAGTAATCTTTCCGATCAGGGTGGAATAGCCATCTTGTGGCCGTGTTGGCGCGGACTTGCAAATCTGAACCATCAATTTATGGCCCTTCTGTCAAATATTTATGAAATCTTTATGCCTTGAATATTTATTTTATAAAACCCTGATAATTTCTGTCGCAATTTTGTATCGTAAAATTATACAAAATGAACTCAATGATTCTCCTGACCATCCGGACCATTGAAATCCCAAATTTTTTAAAATGGGAAACCAATTGCCTTCTGAGTATTTTGTTTATTATATTGTTCAGCTTTATCAGCATTAAACTGAGTGCACAAAAAAATGAACCGGATTCCCCATTCAAAGTAACAGCTGATCTTGTAAGTACTTATGTATGGAGAGGTTCGATGGCAACCGGAAGCCCCACGCCAAATTTTCAGCCGACATTAGCTTATGCCAAGGGAAATTTTGAAATAGGAGTGTGGGGTTCTACTGATTTTGCAGGCAGCTATAAAGAGCTTGACCCATACATAACGTATAAATTAGGTCCCATTAAGCTTGCACTGACAGATTATGACTGGAATTTCAACCATTCAAATTATTTCAATTACACGAATAGCAGAACAGGACATATGTTTGAAGGTAGCATAAGCTCTATAGGTACCGATGCCTTTCCTGTCAGTGTTACGTGGAATACAATATTTTATGGATTTGACAAAAAATTGGATGACTCCACCAATCAGGCTTATTCAACATATATTGAATTAAATTATTCAAAGGGTGAAGCCAGTTACTTTTTGGGGTTTACTCCATGGGCAGGTTTATACAATAATTATGGTATAACAGCCTTCGATCCGGCAGCAGGTAAAAAGGCATTTTCTATAGTTAATATTGGTATGAGTGTAAATAAAGCACTGAAGATTAATGAAACATTTTCATTGCCACTCAAAGCGACCCTGGTAGTTAATCCTTCCGCCACCTATTCTAGAACTGACTACATACATATTGTATTTGGCATAACGTTCTGACATATTATAAAAAAAGAAAACATTATGAAAACAAAAATTTCAAAATTGTTTATGTCTCTTGCAGTTGTTCCCATCCATTCAGCCGGGGCAGCTGCTAATGGTACTGTTAGTTATCTCATCGGGGGTGTCATAGCCCTTCTCATCCTTGGTTATTTAATTTACACACTTATGCATCCCGAAAAATTTTAATGCCATGATTGAAGCTATTCAACTGATAATTTTCCTGTTACTGCTGATCATTCTGTCTCCTTTATTAGGAAAATATATGGCCAGAGTATTTATGGGTGAGAAACACATTATGCTGCCGGTTTTTGGATGGCTCGAAAACGGCATTTACAGGATTAGCGGTATAAAAAGTGAAGAGGAAATGAATTGGAAGACCTACACTGCAGGTCTTCTTATGTTTAACCTTTTTGGCTTTTTGTTTTTGTTTCTGTTACAGATGTTCCAGGCATACCTGCCCCTGAATACTGAAAAACTGCCAAATGTGTCATGGCATCTTTCATTCAATACGGCAATGAGCTTCATGACAAATACCAACTGGCAGTCATACGGGGGTGAGAATACTCTTAGCTACCTGGTTCAGATGCTGGGACTGACTGTCCAGAACTTTGTAAGCGCAGCAACCGGCATTGCAGTAGCACTGGCTCTCATACGTGGCTTAACCAGGAGAACAACAGACGCTATTGGTAACTTCTGGGCGGATATGACCCGAAGTGTACTTTATGTATTGTTGCCACTCGCAATAATACTTACTATCCTTCTGGTAGGACAGGGAACTGTGCAGACTTTCTCTCATTATGTCAAAGCAACTACTTTGCAGGGAGCTCAGCAGGTGATACCTCTTGGCCCTGCTGCATCTCAGATAGCGATTAAGCAGCTTGGAACAAACGGAGGGGGATTTTTCAATGCCAACAGTGCCCACCCATTTGAAAATCCCACACCCTTTTCCAATTTGTTAGAACTGTTTTCAATCATAATAATATCAGCCGGTTTGGTTTTTACTTTTGGTCATTATATGAAATCCAAACGACAGGCAAGGGCAATATTCATCACGATGTTCGCCCTTTTTGCGGTGGGAATTGCTATATCTCTCTGGTCAGAATTTAGTCATAACAATGTGCTGAATGTATCGGGCGCCATGGAAGGAAAAGAAACCCGCTTCGGAGTTATGAACAGTGTCCTCTGGTCTGTTACCACAACAGTTACTTCAAACGGGTCAGTTAACTCTATGCATGACAGTTTATCTCCTTTGTCAGGGATGGTTTCAATGTTTAATATGATGCTAGGGGAAATAATTTTTGGTGGGGTAGGGTCGGGATTATACGGAATTATCATTTTTGTTCTGCTAACTGTTTTTATTGCCGGATTAATGGTTGGCCGTACGCCCGAATACCTGGGTAAAAAGGTTGAATCTTATGAAATGAAGATGACCATTCTTGCAATTCTGGCCCCCAGTATCGTCATCAAATTATTTTCGGCCATTGCCTGTTCAGTACCTGCGGGTCTCTCGAGTCTGAATAATGCCGGGCCGCATGGGTTGTCAGAAATATTATATGCATTCAGTTCGGCTGCAGGGAACAATGGCAGCGCATTTGCCGGTATCAATGCAAACACGGTTTTTTATAACCTGATGATAGGATTTGGCATGCTTATAGGCCGCTTTGGAATAATTGTTCCGGTTATGGCAATAGCAGGAAGCATGGCCCGGAAAAAGATCACCCCTGTCTCAGCCGGTACATTCAGAACCGACAACTGGCTATTCGTGATGTTACTGATAAGTGTTATCCTTATTGTCGGAGGTTTAACGTTCTTTCCGCCGCTGGCTCTGGGTCCTATTGTTGAACATTTCTTAATGAATCTGGGTGTTACATTTTAAATTGTAAGGTTAATAAGATGGAAAAAAGAAATTTAACTCGTTTGATTACAAAGGAGATTGCTGCAAATGCTTTAAAAGATTCCTTTAGAAAACTGAATCCGTCAGTGCTGGTGAAAAACCCGGTTATCTTCATCGTCGGTATAGGGGCAGTAATAACCACAGTGGTTGTTATTGGTGATATTTATAGCAAGCATTTTTCTGCTTTTAACTTTCAGATAACTCTGTGGCTCTGGTTCACAGTTTTGTTTGCGAACTTTGCAGAGGCAGTGGCTGAAGGCAGAGGTAAAGCCCAGGCAGATAGCTTAAGAAAGAACCGTACCCAAACTAAAGCCCGCAAGCTTGTCAATAATAAGGAACAGAGTGTGCTGGCCACCGATTTGAGGAAAGGCGATATAGTTATTTGTGATGCAGGAGATATAATCCCTGCCGACGGAGATGTAATAGATGGTATTGCCAGTGTCGATGAATCTGCAATTACGGGAGAATCGGCACCTGTAATCAGGGAAAGCGGTGGTGACAGGAGCGCTGTTACAGGAGGTACCAAGGTTATCAGCGACCGGATTAAAATTAAAATCTCATCTGAACCCGGGTTTACATTCCTGGATCGTATGATAGCACTTGTTGAGGGCGCAAAACGTCAGAAGACTCCTAACGAAATTGCACTTTTAATCCTGCTTTCAGGTCTTACAATAATCTTCCTGCTGGTAGTGGTGTCTTTACCGGCATATTTTGGGTATAGCCTGAAAGCCTCACATATTTCGGCCGATAACAATCTTTCACTGCCTGTCTTGATCTCACTTCTTGTTTGTCTTATCCCTACAACTATTGGAGGGCTGCTAAGCGCGATCGGAATAAGCGGAATGGACAGACTCTTGCGCAAGAATGTTATAGCTACCAGCGGAAGGGCTATTGAAGCCGCCGGAGATACAGATGTATTGCTGCTCGACAAAACAGGAACAATCACATTGGGAAACCGTATGGCTACTGAGTTTATACCCGCGGAAGGCTTCTCTCAATCGCAGCTTGCTGATGTTTCTCAATTAGCTTCTCTTGCTGATGAAACACCGGAAGGCCGGTCGATTGTTGTTTTGGCTAAAGAACAGTTTAATATCAGGGCCAGAGAAATGCAAACGCTTGAAACTATATTTATTCCGTTTACAGCCCAATCAAGCATGAGCGGAATAGATTTAAAAAGTCCTGATGGCCAGGTGCGAAGTATCAGAAAAGGCTCTTCAGCTGCAATAAGAAAATTCATTGAAAACAATAACGGATTTTTCCCTGAGAACGTAGAAGAAGTTGTTTCAGATCTTTCCCGTCAGGGCGCTACACCTTTAGTTGTTGCTGAAAATAATCAGGTACTGGGAGTCATTCACCTGAAGGATATTGTCAAGGGAGGTATAAAGCAGCGTTTTGCACAGCTCAGGATGATGGGAATCCGTACAATTATGATTACCGGTGATAATCCCCAAACCGCCGCTGCGATAGCTGCTGAATCAGGAGTTGATGATTTTCTTGCAGAGGCAAAACCCGAAGATAAACTCCAAAGGATAAGAGAAGAACAGACGAACGGTCACCTGGTAGGGATGATCGGCGATGGTACAAATGATGCACCTGCGCTTGCACAGGCCGATGTCGGACTCGCTATGAACACCGGTACTCAGGCTGCCAGGGAGGCCGGGAATATGGTAGACCTTGACAGCAACCCGACAAAGCTTATTGAGGTTGTCGAAACAGGTAAACAGTTGCTTATGACGCGTGGAGCTCTTACAACTTTCAGCATAGCAAACGATGTTGCAAAATATTTTGCCATCATTCCTGCAATTGCAACCTTGCTTTATGTTACCTCTTCCGGAGTGTCTCCATTAAATGTTCTGAATATTATGAAACTTACCTCTCCTGAGAGCGCAATCTTAAGTGCGGTGATTTTCAATGCCCTAATTATTGTTGCGTTGATTCCTCTTGCACTCAGAGGAGTGAAGTACCGTCCTATTTCAGCTAACAGGGTTCTGGCATTGAACATTGTCATCTATGGTTTCGGAGGAATTATTGTTCCTTTTTTAGGAATAAAACTGATTGATATGTTACTCGTGTCAGTGCATTTAATTTAATACCCGATAATCAATTATTCAGAATTACTATGAAAGCACAAACGATTATTGCCCTGAAATTTCTGGTTGTTATGTCACTGCTTTTCGGAATTATTTATCCGTTGGTTATGACCGGAATTGCACAGGTTTTTTTCCATTCTAAAGCAAATGGCAGCCTTATAACTAAGGATGGCAAAATAATAGGTTCTGAACTGATAGGTCAGAAGTTCGACAGTAGCATCTATTTTTGGTCAAGACCGTCAGCGACAGATTATAATGCCATCCCCTCAGGTGGATCAAACTATGGTCCGACGAGTGATACTTTGAAGAAGCTGGTTGAAGCCCGGCGCATCCTCTTTTCTAAAATGAATTCGATAACTGACCTGCTGACTGTTCCTAAGGAGATGGTTTTTGCTTCAGGAAGCGGTCTTGACCCCGACATATCACCTGAAGCTGCAATATTACAGGCAGACAGGGTCTCAAAAGCGAGAAAATTCAGTTATCTTCAGAAAGAACAACTGCTGAAAGATATCAGGCATCTGACTGAAAAACCTCAGTTCATGATTCTCGGCGAACCGCGAATCAATGTATTGCGTCTTAATATGGCGCTGGATAATATAAATGATACATCATCAACTAACAAATAATCCCGTGAAGCATTCAATCAAAACAAGATTTACCTCAGGAATGATCTTTTTATTTCTGATCATTTTATTGTTATCGGTTTTTTCGGGCTACTATCTGAATAAACTGTCAAAGAAAACAAGTGCAATATTGAAGGAAAATTATTTATCCGTTGTTTATGCACGTGATATGTCGGAGGGCATAATGAACATTAACAGGGAAATTACTACCGGTTTTGTGTCAGATACTAAGGTTGACAGCCTGAAAATCGAGGATAACTTTAATTTAATAAACAAGTCGCTTCAGCTGGAGAAAGGCAACATTACAGAGCCCGGTGAGGACAAGCTTGTAGCAGATATCGAGACATATTATAACGGGTACCATAAATCGGTTTTAAGGTTACTGAGATCAACTGAAAAACCGGCACAAATAGTTTCTCTTGAAAATGAATCAGGAGCTCTTTCACAATTGCTTATTCTCTTGTCACGCATGAACGGCAAGGCCCTCGAATACAAAACAGATGATGCAAAAGCTACCTCTAAAAGCGCCCTCACCAAGATGACTATTCTTGCAACACTCTGCTTCCTGATTGGCATGGGATTTACATATGGTTTTGCCTCTTATTTTAACCAGCGTTTCTTTCAATTATATAATGGAATAAAAGAAATTGTATCAAGCAATTATGATCAGCATCTGTTTTTCGACGGGAAAGATGAATTTTATGAGATTTCCCTCTTACTGAATGAAATGGCTGTGAAATTAAAGGATAACAAGCAAAAAATGTCTGTAACTTTACCCGATGCTCACTTAAAAGAATCTTCTGCAGGAGACATTGAAGTTTTGAAACAATTGTTGTTGAAAATGAGAAGTCTTGAAGAGGAAGCTTCTGGTCTGATTTCAAAGTTTGAAGGTAAACGATAATTATGGATAATACTGAAGACCGTCCCGATCCTGACGAACTCCTGGCTTCATTGAAACTCGAAGAGGAGAAAAATAAGAGAGGTAAGCTGAAAATATTCTTCGGCATGTGCGCCGGTGTAGGCAAAACGTATACTATGCTTCAGACCGCACAGGCTGAAAAAAACAAGGGGTGCAAAACTATTATAGGTTATGTTGAAACTCATAACAGGAAAGAGACTGCTGAGCTGCTAAAGGGCTTTGAGATTATTCCGCGGAAAAAGTATCAATATAAGTCAACCTTAGTCGAAGAAATGGATCTCGATGAGATAATTGCGAGAAAGCCGGAACTTGTGCTTGTTGACGAACTTGCCCACACTAATGCTCCCGGAAGCCGTCACACAAAAAGATACCAGGATGTACTTGAAATACTTGAAAACGGTATAAATGTATATACAACAGTTAATGTTCAGCATCTGGAAAGCCGTTCCGACACTGTTGCACAGATTACGGGAGTTGTAGTCAGGGAAACCTTGCCTGATGAGATCTTTGAAAATGCCGATGAGATCGAAGTTATCGACCTTACTCCTGATGAGCTGCTTCAGAGACTATCGGAAGGGAAAGTGTATGCCCCTGAGCGGTCAAAGGAAGCAATTGAAAGCTTCTTCAGGAAAGGGAATATAACCGCGCTCAGGGAGATGGCTTTGCGCATCGTTGCAGATCGCGTGGATAAACAGCTCCACGAGTACATGCAGCTCAAAAGAATTAAAGGCCCCTGGAAATCCGGATTGCATCTGCTGGTTGCCGTGAGTCATACCCAGCAGTCAGCTAAACTATTAAGATGGGCAAAAAACCTGTCATACACAATGGGCGCTGATCTTCAGGCAGTTTACGTCGAGACCTCATACAAACCCAATATCAGGGAAAGCGAACAATTAAATAAAAATATAACGTTGGCCAGGCAGCTTGGTATTAAGTTCCGCTTTATTACCCATACAGATATGGTGAAAGCGATAGTCGACTTTGCACAAAAAGAAAATATTACCCATATAATAATCGGGAAACCGAGGGTGCGCAATCTTCTTACTCTGTTGCGGCTTGGCAACTTTGTTAACAGGCTAATCCGTTATAGTGGCAATATCGATGTTTATATACTGGGTTCAGACATTCAGGTTAAAGACAGGTTTAAGGAAAAAGTTTCCCTGCCATCATTCACTTCCACTCTGAGACAATATCTGATAGCTTCACTTGTCGTAATTTTAACTGCTACTGTCTGTTACTCAATAGAAGATTTTATTGGTTACCAGGTAGTCTCGTATGCATTATTATTTATTGTTTCTACCCTGGCGTTTTTCTTTGGTACCGGACCAATACTGGTTTCCGCCACTATGAGCGCACTTATCTGGGATTTCTTTTTTATACCGCCTCCTTATACACTTCATGTCAATAAGCCGGAAGACATGCTTATGCTTATTATGTTTTTCATAATAGCATTATTAAGCGGAGTTCTAACCTCAAGGATTAAAAGACAGGAAAAGAAGATAAGAATAAGGGAAGAGCGTACCAACGCACTTTATCAGTTAACCAGAGACCTGTCAACAGCCACCGGCATCGACGAGGTGATAACAATAGCCAAGAACAGTGTAAATAAATATTTCAATCTCAAAAGCCTTATCCTTCTTAAAAATGACTCTGACAAACTCGATTATTCCATTCAGCAAAATTCAAAGATCAATCTTTCAAGAAATGACATGAGTGTTGCAGAATGGACATTCCAGCACACTGTCAAGGCAGGTAAGCATACCGACACTCTTCCATCCTCAAGTTATACATTTTATCCGCTAAGGGGGATTCAGATGAATCTTGGCGTAATTGCGATTCAACAGGATATGGTATTTACCCAGGGCGAAGAGCAGTTCTGGGAGGCGTTTATTTCACAGATATCCGGTAAATTTGAGAGAGAATATCTTCGTAATATGGCCAAACAGGCCTTTCTGCTTAATGAATCTGATAAGCTTTATAAGACTCTTTTTAATTCGATATCTCATGAACTCAGG
Source organism: uncultured Bacteroidales bacterium (assembly GCA_963715785.1). GTDB lineage: Bacteria > Bacteroidota > Bacteroidia > Bacteroidales > VadinHA17 > LD21. The sequence continues at coordinate 4,222,236 of OY970276.1, read as the reverse complement.
ATCCCCGTTGCAACAATTATGGGCGCTTCAGACTCATTGCTTACCACCAGACATCCTGAAGCTATCAGCATGGAGCTTTCAAATGAAATTTTCAAAGCTTCAAAAAGATTAAACCGCCTCATTGAAAATCTTTTGAATATGTCGCGTCTGGAAAGCGGACGCATAACACCGAAGTTAGACTGGTGCGATATTCATGATCTGATAAATAAAGTATCGGAGAGTCTACAGGATGAATTAAAACCATTCAACCTCCACATTGTTATTCCTGAAGACATGCCATTTGTGAAAATAGATTTTGGTTTAATGGAACAGGTACTTTATAATCTGATATATAATGCAACTCAATATGCATCATCCTCTACTAATCTTCGCGTTAAGGCATTTTATGACAATGGAATAATGACTCTCCAGGTAATGGACAGAGGTCCGGGCTTTTCTCCTAAGGAAATATCTCTTATCTTTAACAAGTTTTACAGGGTAGAGGGTTCAAAAGCAGGAGGAACAGGATTAGGCCTATCTATTGCCAAAGGGTTTACTGAAGCTCAGAAGGGCACTATAACGGTTGAAAACAGGCAGAACGGGGGAGCAAAATTCACAATTAGAATACCAACAGAGATACCTCAGGTTGAAATTAAGCCATAAACATTTCAGATATGGATCTTCCCGAAACAATTCTGGTTATTGACGATGAGGTTCAGATCCGGCGTCTTCTCGAAATTACACTTTCATCCAATGGATTCAGGATATCTGAAGCCGGTACCGGAAAAGAAGGACTGATCGCAGCAGCTACTCATCACCCGGCACTCATCGTTCTCGATCTTGGATTACCGGATATTGACGGGATTGAAATACTGAAAAAAATCAGGGAGTGGTATCAGAAACCAATAATAATCCTGTCAGTAAAAAATTCGGAAGATGACATAATCACTGCTCTCGATAACGGCGCAAATGATTTTCTTACCAAGCCTTTCAGGACTGGCGAACTGCTTGCCAGGATAAGGGTTGCGCTTAGAGAATACCCGGGTGCGGATGTACAGGCGAAACTGACCTTCGGGAATCTGACTATTGACCTGGCAAATCATGTTGCACGTAAAAATGAGTCTACCCTGAAATTAACTTCAACCGAGTTTTCATTGCTTGCCCTTCTTGCAAAAAATTCTGGAAGAGTGCTTACACATCAGAGTATATTAAAGGAAATATGGGGGTTCGGCTACATCGGTCAAACTCAGATATTAAGGGTTTTTGTGGCTCAGCTTCGAAAGAAGATCGAGGATGACCCCGGAAAACCAAAGTTCCTGATAACCGAATCAGGAATCGGATATCGTTTTCATGAATGAATATTTTTAATATCTCGTTTTTACTCCGTATTCTTTTCCGTGTCTTTTCCGTGCTCTCCGTGAAACCCGTGGTTAATTTTTTTCATTTTTTCACCACGGATGTCACGGATTAGCACGGATTATTCTCCGTGTTCTTCTCCGTGTCCTCCGTGTTCTCCGTGGTTAATTTTTTTTTTACCGCGGATTACACAAATCAAAACTCTATAATCTTCTCCACCCTGTTGCTTTTGAGATACTGCTTTAGAATGACCTGTATATCACTGTTATCGGCACAGTGCTCAATGCATTCATGAATGGCTGACAAGCCGAAACCCATATCGTTAATATTGAAATAGCCATACCCGGTATATTTGCCATTTACAATTCTTACGGCACAGCGTTCATCTTGCTCACGGCCCCTGTCGATAATGAAAAAGTTGCGCCTCCTGAAAATGAATTCTTCAATAGCTTTTGCAGCCCGCTCATTATATACTGCAGCCGTTTCCTTACCTATGCATGCTCCTTTGCAGATCCCGACCTGATAATGGAAACAGGCCCCATCGGTATCGTATAGTCCTGATAGTTTCTGACATAGCCCAAATTTTTCAACCAGAGAATTTAATTTTGATTTGGTCCTTTCTTTTGATGTGAATATTGAAACAGGAGCTTCGTCATCATTGACCTGCCCATAACGGTAATTCAGATAGCCATTATTATCAAAAAAACTGAAAATACCCCATTGGAAACCGGTTCTGCGCTGGGCCCTGTTATAAACAGGTTTATTAAGCTTGATCTCTGATGATTCCTTCAGCAGGGCAATAAGCTCACTGCCGGTAGTTTCCCAGTCAATGTCGGCTATCATGTCACGCATTTCCATTGCACGGTTAGTTGAATTATTTGACAGGTGGGTGCTGATCCTCTGTTGAAGATTACGGCTCTTTCCAATATAAATAAGATCGCCTTTCTCATTATAAAAATAATAAATGCCGGGTTCATCCGGGATATTACCGATCTTGGAAACATCAAGCTTCGGGTTAAGCTTTGACACCCTGGTATTTTTCAAAAGCGAAGGTCCGGATCCATTTATTTCAGTATCCCTGGCAATTAGGATCTCAAGGAGCCTCACTGTGGCCAGGGCATCTCCGGCAGCCCTGTGCCTCCCGTTAATTGTGATGCCCAGATCCTTGCAAATATTTCCAAGGCTGTATGATTTATGGCCTGGCAGCAGTTTTCTGCTGAGTGCAACCGTATCGAGAACGTTTCTCTTGAAATTAAAGCCAAGAGACTTATACTCCTGGCGTATGAATGAGTAATCAAAACTTGCATTGTGAGCAACAAAAGTCCTTCCTTCAGTAAGCTCAATAATCTTTTTGGCTATCTCATAAAACCTTGGGGCATCTTCAACCATTTCATTGGTTATTCCGGTAAGGTTGGTTATAAAATACGGGATATTCCTTTCGGGGTTTACGAGCGAGTTGAATTCTTCGGTAATCTCATTCCCATCATGCAGATATACAGCTATTTCGGTGATTTTCTCAATTCGTGAACTTCCCCCGGTCGTCTCAATGTCAATTATCGCATACATGCCCCGAAATTTCCTTTGAATTGTGAGTACGAATATAATGAGAATTGCATGCAGATCGTCTGATAGTTTGTATTTTTGTGATCCCAATTACTGTTTGTCATGAATGAATGTTACGGTAAAAATTTCATACTCAATGGCGTTCTTCAGCCTGCTGAAACGTTCGATAAATCACTTGTCTATGAGGGTGAATCAGTTTATGAAGTCCTCCGGATGATTAAAGGCGCTCCGATCTTTTTTCCTGATCATATGGAAAGGCTGGTTATGAGCGTGAAGCTTCAGAAAAAAGATTTTCTTACCGATATTTCCAATATCAGAAAAGACATCATTAACCTCACGCGGTCAGACAAAAAGCGTGAGACAAACCTGAAAATCATTTTTAACTATAACAAAGGAAAATCAAGTTACCTGGTTTATTTTATTGAACCAATGTATCCTACAGAAGCGCAATATCAAAATGGAGTTAAAGGCATATTGTTCTCTGCCGAACGTAAAGATCCGGAATCAAAAGTAATCGACCACAGGCTGAGATCCATGATCTATCATAAACTCATTGCTGAGGGCGGTTATGAAGCCATTCTTGTGAATGAAAATAATATCATAACCGAAGGCAGCCGTTCTAATATTTTTTTCCTGCTGGGTGATACCATGATAACAGCTCCCGATAATCTGGTGCTGAATGGCATTACCAGAAAACATATCCTTGAACTCTGTGAGGAACATAAGATAAAATTGGAATATGGCAGTGTTGGTGCAAGTGAGCTCAGCCGGTATGATGCAGTGTTTATGACAGGGACATCGCCCATTGTTCTTCCTTTTAGCAGTATTAATGATCAATTCTTTGATGTCAGGTATCCGGTTCTTGAAAAACTAAGGAAGCTTTATATTGAAAAAGCTGTGGAGAGCATCAGCTTGTTTCGCAGGTAATATTGGATTGTTTAAATATACTGAATGATAATTTATTATATTTGTACCTTTATTAATATAACCAATTTGATATGGCTAGCATAAGAAACCTGAAAAAAGATATTGACTATTTGATTTATGAAGTGATTTCAGATTGTTTTGTTTTCTCCAATGTTCATCCTGATATAAAAAATGATGAAGTGACAGCAGTGATTTCAGATGCTGTTGAATTCAGGAATGATCTGATTGCAAGAGTAAACAATCCTGACGGGAAAGATAATCCCAAAATAGTAAAAGCCTATTACAAAGCTGTCGAAAAAGATCTTCTCACTGGCGTTGACAAATTATTTGAACGGCTTAGTGCCCTGTCAGTTAGTAAAAAATAAAGTTCCTGTAAATCTGGTTGCCGCAACCAGTGCATTTCCCGTCTTCATCAAGGTTTATCAGACGTGTTTTATATCCTGATCGTATTGTAACTTCAGTTCCGCATGACGGGCAGACAGTATTCTGACCCACATTGGATTTTGTGTTACCCATATATACATAGTCAAGATTTGCTGATGCAATTTCGAAGAGCTTCTTCAGGGATTCTTCCGTGGTAGGAGGATTGTCTCTTTTGTATGTAGGATAATAGCGGCTGAGATGAAGGGGAACATGTTCCCCCAACTCATGAGCCATCCATTCTGATTGTGATTCCATTTCCTTTTCACTGTCATTCTGACCAGGTATGATCAGTGTGGTCACTTCAAGATGCTTGCCCGAAGCTGCAATCTGTTTAAGAGTGTTTTTAACAGGTTCAAGTTCAGCTCCTGTGAGTTTCCTGTAAAAATCATTATTGAATGCCTTCAGATCAATGTTAAATGCATCTGTGAATTCTATAATCTCTCTTAGGGGATCGCTTGTGACGTACCCGTTACTCACCATTACAGTATATAACCCCTTCTTCCGGGCTTCCAGAGCAACATCCCTCATATACTCAAAGCCCACTATTGGTTCATTATAGGTAAATGCAATACCAATATTTCTGTCGGTTGACAGCGCGTCCTTAATTATTTTGCTTATTGTCATTTCAGGAGTAAGGCTCTTTGGGACATTCTGGGAAATATGGAAGTTCTGGCAAAAATCACATCTCATATTGCATCCGAAAGATCCCAGGGATAAAATATTTTGTCCGGGAAAGAAATGATACAGTGGTTTTTTTTCTACCGGGTCGAGAGAATAGCCCGAGATAACCCCATATGTGGTCAGCTCTATTTTTTGGCCTGTATTCTTTCTGACGCCGCAGATCCCGGTTTTGCCAATGTCAAGCCTGCAGTGGTGAGGGCACAGAAGACACTCAAGCTTCTCGTCATATTTTTTAAACAGGTTTGCCATTTATCCTGATTATTTTCAAGTTTGCCTTTCTCAGGAGGGCTTGAATGTCCGGGGAATTGAAAAACTGAAAGTACTTCCTTTGCTTTCATCGCTTTCAACCCAGATCCTGCCGCCAAGTTTTTCAACAAATTCCTTGCTGAGTTTGAGCCCAAGTCCTGTTCCCTGTTCATTTTCCGTTCCGGGAATTGAATTTTTCACATCCAGCCGGAAGAGTGAATCAATCTTGTCTTTCGGTATTCCCATACCGTTGTCTTTTACAGAAACAATTACCTCCCCTTTGTTCAGGGCGGAGGTTATTATGATCTTGCCTGTTTTAAAAGTGAATTTTAAGGCATTGCTCAGAAGGTTTCTTAATATGGTGTTAATCATATTCTTATCAGCAAATACAATTATATCCTGGGTCGCGTCATTTAATATATTAATTTCTTTATTTGCAGCAGGCAATTGAAAAGTATAAAGATTTTCATTTATCAGATCCTTCAGATTTACTTTTTCAGAATTAATTTTTAACATGCCGGTCTGAGATCTCGACCAGTCGAGAAGGTTCTGAAGAATTGCATAGCCCGATTTAGCTGAGTCATTCAGTATCATGGCAAGATCCTTTATACTTTTGGCATTAAGCTGATCGAGGTTCTCGAAAAGCAATTCAGATGATCCGATAAGGCTCGTAAACGGATTTTTAAGATCATGGGCAACTATATTAAAGAACTTATCTTTTGTTGCCACAAGCTCTTTAAGTTTTGCCTCGTTTTCCCTTATGAGTTTTGTGGATGTTCTTTCAAATTCTTCAAGCCTGAGGAATGAAATTCCATATGCGAGATCGTCAACCAGGATTGAGAGCAGGTTGATTTCATTTTCTGAAAAGGGATCCGGATCTTTTGAATAGATTGAAATTGAACCGAATGGCTTCTTGTCGAGTATCAGGGGTAATGTTAATGATGATGCATAACCTCTTTCCAGCGCTGCCTTTCGCCAGGGCTTGAAGAATGGATCAGTGTGCATGTTCTTGCACAGTGTAATTTTACCGGTACGAATGGCTGTTCCTGTAGGACCGCTTCCATGCTCATTTTCGTCCCAGGTGATATTCATATTCTCAACATAACTTTTGTCAAAACCGTAATATGCTACAGGTTTAACGCTTTTTTTCTCGTCATTCTGTGCATAGCCAACCCATACCATAGAATGTCCGCAATCCTCAATAATTATCTTGCATACTTCATTCAGATAGCTGAACTCATCCTTTGAGTGCATCATTGCCTGACTGCTCTTACTGCGGGCATCCAGGGTACGGTTTACAATTAATAATTCCTCCTGAGCCTTCTTTGTTTCGGTTATATTGATCGAAGCTGTAAGATATGCAGGTTGATTCATGAACATAATGCGTCTTATCGAAGTCATAATCCAGAATGATGTTCCATCAGCTTTATTGACCTTTATTTCTCTGTTGTAAGCCCTGCCTTTTTCTTTTAACATAGTGCCAAGTTCCTTCATCTCTTCAGGGTTAAAGAATGTATCTGGCAGTTTATTGTTAAGAAGCTCCCCGTCTTTAAAGCCGAAGGTCCTTTCAAATGTTCTATTAACAAAAGAAAGAGAAGATTCTGCTATATTAAATATTGCGATCAGGACAGGCAATGATTCAGCAATGGTCCTGAACCTGTCTTCACTTTCCCTCAGATTGGCTTCAGCTCTTTTGCGTTCAGTAATGTCAGTGCTGTATGATACAACAAATGAAACCTGTCCGTCTTTAAATACAGGGAAATAGTTATGACTGAACATTCTTGCATCCTGTACATCTTCAAATTCCAGCGGATGCCCGGTGACAAACACCTCCTGCAGCTTTTTATCCCTTCCTTCAGCAGTTGTCACGGGTAAAAATTCTGAAAAATGGTGACCTATAAGCTCATTTTCAGACTTTATATTCATCCTTTCCATTCCTTTGGAATTCGACATTGTTATCACCCCGCTTCTGTCGAACATAAATATCGATTCCTGGCTTGCGTTTAAAACCGACCATAATTTTTCTTCACTCTCCTTGAGCAACTTTTCCACCTTTCTTGTATCAGTAACATCTTCTATAAGCGACATAACTGATGACATCTTGCCTGATTCATCGAGCAGCACGGAATTATACCAGATACAATTTCTGATCTGTCTGTTTTTTGTATAGTTCCTGTTTTCTGATACTACCTGCAATTCTACGCCGCCGGTAAGCCGTTCCATTGTTCTTTCAACTATTGGAATGTCGTCCTCGAAAATCATATTCAGTTCATAAATAGGCAATCCCACTACCTCTGCCTTTGTCCATCCAAAAATATTTTCCGCCTCACCCGACCATTTTGTCACTACGAAATCGTGGCCCCATTCAATTACGGCCAAAGGTGAATTTTCAATGTGAAATTTCAAGCGCTGCTCACTTATTCTAAGGGAATCTTCTGCGTACTTTCTTTTTGTAATGTCAGTAAAGGTAGCCAGAAGCGCAGGTTTATTCAGTAAACTGATTTGTCTTATTGACAGCATGCTCCAGAAAGCAGATTCGTCCTTTCTCCTGAGCCTTGCCTCATAATTGGATACATAATTGTTTTCATTCAGTATTTCAAGGATTTTTTCCCGGTCAGAGCGATCCCAGAATATATTGTGAGTTTTTTTGCCCAGAAGTTCATCTTTATTATATCCGAAATAATGTTCGTAAGCCGGGTTTATATAATGAATACTGCCGTTAATTTTATCGAGAACACTTATACCTACCGGTGATACCTCAGAGATAGCTTTGAACCGCTCCTCACTCTGCCTCAATGCCTCCCTGGTATTTGTTATTTCTGAAATATCCTGGATAGTTGACAATAAAAAACTTGTTCCGCTGATAGAAATAATATTTATAGATATCAGGCACGGCAGTATATTCCCGTTCTTTAACCTGAAACTGATCGGAACACCATAAATCTGACCTTCATTTTTAACACGGTTTGCAATGCGGTCACGTTCACTTATATCGAAGAAAATATTCAAATCTTCAGAAGTTTTCCCAATGATCTCCTCACGTGAATAGCCGGTATCAGTTAAAAAAACATCGTTTACATCCTGATATATTCCGTCATTTAATGAACTCAGCACCATTGCCACAGGACTGAGATGAAAAATTGAGAAGAATTTGGTTTCACTTTCACGTAAGGCATCTTCCGCATTTTTGCGATCTGTTATATCGCGGTTTATTGCAACAAAGCTTGCTATTTTTCCATCGGAATCCATGAGAGGAATGGTATAGCCTTCAACTATACGCCGCTGGTTTTCTTTAGTATACTGGACCAGTTCCGTAACAGACGGATGACCCTCATTCAGATTTCGATAAATTGCTTCACGGTCTTCCGGCTTAATCTCCGATCGTAGTACTAAGTGACTTGCTTTGCCCAAGACTTCCTCTGCTTTCCATCCATAGATCCTTTCTGAACCTTTGTTCCAGTAGATGATATTAAAATTAAGGTCTGTGCCAACAATAGCATCATTAACAGCTTCCAGCATCTTTGATTGTGAAAGAATTGATTCTTCAGCCTTTTTTCTTTCTGTCACATCTGCCGCAAATGAAACGATCTGAATTACATTGTTATTAATGTCAATGACTGGATACAGTGTCAGGTCTATAATAGCTTCGCTAAGTCTGTTCTCGAGCTTGAACGGTTTTCTCGTACGTATAATCTCTGAGATCTGTTCTTTACGAAGTTTTTGAAAATCAGCAGGGAGAAACTCATAGATATTCCTGCCTGCCATATCCGTGTCGTCCTTACTGAACCTGTGTTTTGCTGTTTCATTTGCAGCAATAATGTTGCCATTAAGATCAAGCAGCATCAGCGTCTCTGATACACTGTTAAATATTGCCGCCAGCTGTTCCCTGCTCTCCCTCAGGATTCTTTCAGTAGCCTTGCGCTTCAGATCTATTCTATTTATGTATCTGGCTGTAAGCCATACAAAAAATATGAAACAGGAAGTATATATTATTGCAACTATTATAAGACCTTCCTCAGAAAGGAACACTCCAAATCTTTCAGCCTTTATCAGGAGCCATCCGATCACGATAGGCAATATAACTGCAGGGGGCAGTAGTCTTCGTGAAACGATACCGCCTGTGTTTTGGGGATTATATAGTTTTATCAGTGAGTTGAGGGGTCTGATATGTAATACAGCAATCCCCAATGAAAATAAGGCAATACCTGTATTCAGTGCTATCGGAACCCGCATCAATTCAGTAGCATCGTAGTTGCCAAGCAGGTAGGTAATAATGGTAAAATAACTGATCAGGAATAGGGGGATTAGAGTAAGATAAGCAATATTAACAGAGCGCGATTTTTTGCTTTGGAGCAGATACAATATATAACCGGTCAGCAAAAAGCACACTGAAGTTAAGAAAGCCATCCTGTTGTCGGCTGAAAGGAACAAATTGAAAAACAGGAACTGGCTCAGGTGTGATTCCCGCGACGTGATTAATGCATATAAATAGATGTATTCAGTAGCCAGACTAATAAACAATATCACGGCAACAGCCAGGGATAAGAGTATTCTTATCCATTTAGATTTAAGTTCCAGATATATCAATGCCAGTCCCGACGCAGAAATAATAAAACAGCTGGCAGTCACGAGTTTCATAGGTTCCCACTCAGGTCCGACACTCATGAGAAAATCGATATTGAAAATCCAGCCGGTAAAATCAAGTATTGTAATGAGTATTACCAATGAAATTGATGACCATATAATTAGTTTGATAGGCCCTGATCTCCTGAACATTTCCGGATCCATCTCATGTATCAGTCTGCTGGATTTTTCTGACATAACTTATTGTAAGTACATCAAATTTATGAAAAATTTATTTTTTTTCACACATTTTGGTATGATGTATGAGAGTGTTTCAGCAATTTTGTCAATATTTATTATTAATTTTAATTATTGATAATCCGCTTATTGTGAAATTTTAATGTTTGAAATTTAGTTGAACTGTAAAATATCATGAAAATCCTTCTTGTTGAAGACGATCCTAAAATTGCTTCCTTCATAAAAATAGGCCTTGAAAGTTATGACTATCTAATCGACAACGCCTATGATAGCGCTATGGGTGAAAAACTTGCTTTTTCAAAAAAATACGATGTTATAATTCTTGATGTAATAATCCCCGGCATTACCGGGTTTGATCTGTGCAAAAAAATAAGGAACAATAATATTTCCACTCCTGTAATTATGCTTACATCGCTCGATTCGGTTGATGATAAGCTTACAGGATTTGATTGCGGTGCCGATGATTATCTGGTAAAGCCGTTCAGCTTCCAGGAGCTCTTTGCCAGGATTAAGGCCCTGGTTCGCAGGAGCAAAGAAGCGGTGGTGGTTCCGGTGTTGAAGGTACTTGACCTTGAAATTGATTCTGTAACAAAACAAGTCAGGCGCAACGAAAAAGAAATCGCACTTACCGCCACTGAATACAAGATCCTGGAACTGCTGATGAGCAATAAGGGTAAAGTATTTGACCGCATGGCGATAGCCGAAAAGGTGTGGGGCTATTCATTTAATTCAGGTACAAACGTAATCGACGTTCATATTAATTCATTAAGAAGAAAAATAGATAAAGACTTCTCTCAGAAGCTGCTTCATACAAAAAAGGGTTTTGGTTATCTTCTCTCCGAGGAACCTCAAATCTGATTTCAGAATTCATATCTGATATTTTTTTAATTGAATCTTAATCTAAGATTAATGTCCGCTTAATTGGGGATAATCACCATTTCCATACTTTTATTTCATCAGATGCGGGTTATTATCTTGAAATCAATTTACAGTATCTCTGGTCCTTTAAATTTTAGTTTATTATGAAATTTGAACTGGCTGAATTACCATATGAGTTAAATGCGCTCGAACCATATATTTCCAAAAGAACTCTTGATTTACACTATTGGAAACATCTGCAGGGGTATTTAAAAACGCTTAACACGCTGATTCAGGGTACAAAATTCAAAGATCTTGATCTTTCCACTATCATTAAGGTTGCTGATGGCCCGGTTTTTAATTTTGCAGCCCAGGTCTGGAACCATACATTCTATTTTGAGTCATTAAAGCCCGGAAATGATACCCGTATTAAAGAATCTCTTGAAGCAGTCATTAATCTTAATTTCGGATCGGTTTCATTTTTTAAAAGCCAATTTAAAGAAGCAGTGGAATCCTTTCTGGGAGTGGGATGGGTGTGGGTCGTAATGAATCCTGCCGGAGCAATCAGGATAATACAGAAATATAATGCAGGTAATCCAATGCGGATCGGACTTATTCCATTGCTTTCCTGTGATGTCTGGGAACATGCATACTATCTTGATTATCAGGATAATTTAGCTGATTATGCCGATGCGTACTGGCACCTGATCAATTGGGAAAAACTGGAGACGAGATATAAGGATGCTTTACTTTAACATATAATGATCTTAAAATTTTAATGCCATGGAAAATTCAATTACCACAAAAAGACAAGCAAGCGGTGTTATGACATCAGAATCAGACAGATCGGATGAAAAATATTCTGAATTGGACATACTCAGAAGAGCTTATGAGATCTATCTGGAGAACAGCACTAATTTTTCTGACGAGTTATGGAGTATTCTGAGGGGAGAAATTCCGGCCAAAGAATCAGCCGGGTAAAAAAGAACAGATATACAACTTAGCATAACAGGTTCTGTCGGATTTCCGGTAAAGGTTCATACCGTAAAAACTATTTATATTTTCATTTGTTTTTAAACTATTACAATGACAGGTAATGTTTAAAATTCAAACATATAAAACTATGGACCTAAGTGCAAAGAAATGTGTTCCATGTGAAGGCGGAATTCCTCCTCTGAAAGAAAAAGAAATTGCGGAATACAAAAAACATATCAGCGATGACTGGAAAGTTGTTGATAATAATAAAATTACCAAAGAATTTTACTTCGTAAGCTACCGCCAGACCATTGATTTTGTAAACAAAGTAGCGGATATCGCAGAAGAAGAGGGACATCATCCCGTGCTGCATATCTATTTTGGAAGAGCAGTTGCCGAATTATGGACGCATTCCATTAATGGCTTATCCGAAAATGATTTTATTCTGGCTGCCAAAATCGACAAACTCTAAACTTATCAGGTAATTATTCTGGCAGGTCTGTTTCTTAAGGTTTAGAGCATTTACATGCTGAATTTTAATAAAATTCAGAACCAAAAATCACATTATTTGTTAAACAATAAAATTTCTTACGAATGGAGGAGCATATCGTTAAAATTCTCAGTACAGAGGAAGTAACCCACGATGTTAAACGATTCAGGTTTGAGAAGCCGGCAGGCTATTCATTCATTCCCGGTCAGGCCACTGACGTATCCATAAATACTCCGTCCTTAAGGAATGAAAAGAGACCTTTTACCTTTACCAGTCTTAATTCCTCAGATTACCTTGAATTTACAATAAAAATTTATTCTGATCATAATGGTGTTACGAATGAGCTTGGCAAGCTAAAAGCAGGTTCTGAGCTGATCATCAGGGAAGTGTGGGGGGATATTTCATTTAAAGGAGAAGGTGTTTTTATCGCGGGAGGAGCAGGGATCACTCCATTCCTGTCTATTTTCAGAGAGCTGGAATACCGGAAAAAGATAGGAGGTAATATTCTGGTATTTGCAAATAAGACCAGGGAAGATATAATTCTTGAAAGTGAATTGCAGTGGCTTTTGGGCGATTCATTTATCAATGTCTTATCAGAGGAGAATTTGGAAGGATTTTCTCACGGATTTATTACAAAAGAATTTCTGGAGGCAAAAATTCCTTTACACTCGGAGCATTACTATTTGTGCGGACCACCCCCTATGATGGATCTGGTTCTGAAGGATCTGGGTGAACTTGGAATCAGAAAAGATTCCATTATAATGGAGAGCATGTAAACATCAGAAGGATAATTACTTCTTAGCTTTTGAAAATGAAAACAATACTGATTTTTGTCTCCACGCTTGACGGCAAAGTTACCAGATGGGGTAATCCATTCATAAGGTCATGGTCATCAAGAGGCGATCAGGATTATTTTGATTCGGTTCTTAATCAGGTCAGGGTAATAATTATGGGCAGCGGTACTTACAATCCTGATCCCGTTATACCTGTAGCAAAGCATCTGTACATAGTAATGACCAGTGCAACTGATAAATATTTAAACAAAGAGGTTCCCGGGCAGCTGGAGTTTACCAGTGAGACTCCTTCAGGGATTGTCAGGCGTTTTGTAAATGAAGGCGAAGAAAAGGTACTTGTTGTGGGTGGTCCCAGGCTTGCCACATCATTCCTGAAAGATAACCTTATCGATGAACTATGGCTTACGATTGAACCAAGATTATTTGGAACAGGCGATTGCATAGTCACTGAAGAAAAACTTGATGTAAGCTTAAATTTATTGAGTTCTGTAAAAATCAATGAGCAGGGTACGCTGATTAATAAATACAGTATTATTCATAAAAATTAGACTATTCAATACACAATGATATGATTACAAGCAAAATAACATCCTTGGCGGAACTAATTAACCATTTCTTAATTAAGGATTAACCGGTGTTTAATTATCTGAGGACAATAACTGAATAATTTTAAAAATTCACTTATGTGTTTAAGCAACTAAGAAATATATGTCTCAGAATAGAAGAAACATAAAGACATATTTATGTACAATGAAAGGAATTATAATAAATACTGTATTCATGAAAGTAAGGATCAGTGATTATTCCCGGTATCTGATAATTCTTATACTGATATTCATGGGTTCCAGGGTTTTATCAGCGCAAAATCCGGGTACTGTGATAACAGACAGTGCAAGCATTGAGCAATGCCTTAGTTATGCCTTGAAAAATCAGCCACTTGTACAGCAGCTGAATATTGATGAAGCTATTGCTGATCAGAATATCCGGATCTCTCTTTCTGACTGGCTTCCAAAGATAACCGCCACTGCAGGATATCAGGACTATCTGAAACGGCCTGTTGCCTTTTTCCCGAATACTGCGGATCCAACCGGACCGGATATTCAGATTACGACCGGGTTAAAATATAACTCAAGTCTTCTGCTGAACGGAAGTCAGAACATTTTTACGCCAGATCTGTATTTCGCGGGAAGGACTTCAAAATACTACAGGAAACAGGTAAAGCAAACGACAAAACAGGGGCTCATACAGTTGGTTGTGGATGTAAGCAAAGCATTTTATGATGTATTGCTTTCAGAGCAAATGCTTAACATCATCAATGAAGATATTGACAGACTCACGAACAGTCTCAGTAATGCGGAGGCGCTTTATAAAAATGGCACGACTGATAAAATTGACTTCAAAAGGGCAACAATCGCCCTGAATAACGCAAAGTCACAGAAGACCGGTATTGAAAATTCTATAAAATCCAAGAAAAGTGTTTTGAGACAACTGATGAATTATCCTGAGGATAAACCGCTGGCTCTTAAATATAATTACAATGCAATGAAGAATGATGTGCTTATTGACACCCTTCAGCAGTTGCATTACAATGATCGGATTGAATATCAATTGCTTCAGACAAACTTAACCCTGCAAAAACTATCCCTTGATTACAATAGATTTAGCTTTCTTCCCTCTCTTTCAGGTTATGCGAATTATAATCTGATCTTTCAGAATGCCAGTAACTCGGCCCTTTATAATATGTCATTTCCGAATTCAAGTATTGGTCTCACATTGAGCTTTCCACTGCTTGAGGGAACCAGGAAATGGCATAATATCAGAAAGGCCAAACTGACATATGAAAGACTTGTTCTTGATACCCTTAATCTGAAAAATGAATTGAATACGGGTTATGCCCAGGCGATGGCAGAATATAAAAGTAATCTGGCAGCCTATAACGTCACAACGGAGAACATCGGTATAGCAAGGGATGTATATAATACTGTAATGTTTCAGTATAAACAGGGGATTAAAACTTATTTAGACGTAATTATTTCAGAAACGGACCTGTTAACAGCAGAGCTCAATAATTTAAGCTCTATGATTCTATTGATGTTCAGTAAGATAGATGTAGAGCAGGCTACAGGAAAGATCTCAGTTGAATATTAACTTATCAAATATTACAATGACTAGAATCAGATTGAAATCTATTTGCACTGTTTTGTTCCTGGTTACTTTACTGGGTTCATGCAAAACGAATAAACAAGCTGGTCGGGCAGGTGGAGCGGTCCCTGTTCTGCCTTACACAGTGCAGACAGGGAATATTATTTTTTACGATTCCTATCCCGGTACGGTAGCCGCAACAGATGAAGTGCAGCTAAGGAGCGAGGTAAGCGGTTTTATTACTGGCATATTTTTCAAGGAGGGCAGTGATGTTACAAAGGACTCCAGGCTGTATGAAATCGACCGCCGGAAATTTCAGGCAGTATATGAAGAGGCCAAAGCCACCCTTGATATCTCAAATGCCAATCTTAAGAAAGCTCAGCGGGATGCAGACCGATACAAAAAGCTGGATGAACAAAATGCTATAGCCAAACAGGTACTGGATGATGCAATAACTGCCCTTGAAAATGCGCAGTTGCAGGTCAGATCTGCAAAAGCAAATCTGGTAAACGCTGAAACAGATTTTAATTACTCGATAATCAAAGCCCCATTCGCCGGGGCAATAGGACTCTCACAGGTCAAGCCGGGCGCATTCGTGACTGCCGGACAAACATTGCTGAATACCATTTCTTCTGTCGATCCCATAGCAGTGGATTTCATTGCAGATGAGAAAACACTTCCATACCTGATCAATCTTCAGAAATCGCAGCCAATGCCGGGTGACTCAACATTCAAAGTATTATTACCGGATAATTCTGATTATAAGTATAATGGGAAACTCAGTATAATTGACAGGGCCGTTGATCCACAGACAGGGACGATAAGAATCAGAACTGTTTTTCCTAACCCTGAACGAAATCTCAGACCGGGCATGGACTGCAAGATCAAAGTTCTGAACCAGTATTCCGGTCTCCAGGTTAATATCCCGGTAAGGGCGCTTGTCGAGCAGATGGGAGAGTATTTTGTATATACTATCGATACAGCTAATATTGTCAGGCAGAAGAGACTTGAACTGGGACCGACCGAAGGACAAGTAGTGATCGTAAAATCAGGGTTGAAACCTGGAGATAAGATTGTTCTTGAAGGTCTACAGAAGGTACACGAGGGTTCTCTTGTAACTACTTCTAATCCAATGGATAAAAACAAACAGGGTCAGACAGAACAGGGAAAGAGCGGACCGCCGCAAGAGAAAAAATAATAAAAAGGTAAGGGTAAAGACTAAACACTTTCAGAAATGATTGCCGATACATTTATTAAACGACCTAATACTGCCATAGTTATATCCCTGATAATTATAATTCTGGGATTGATTTCGATTGTAAACCTTCCTGTAGGTCAATATCCTGATATAACGCCGCCGGTAGTGCAGGTCTCCGCAAGTTATATCGGTGCCGATGCAAATGTGATTGAGCAGACTGTTGCAACACCGATCGAATCGCAGGTAAACGGTGTTCCGGGTATGGCATATATGCAGTCAATAAGCACAAGTACCGGATCGATGAGCATGAACGTAACTTTTAAGACAGGTACAAATATAGATATAGCAGCCCTTGATGTTGAGAACAGGGTCAATGCGGCTCTTCCCGACGTACCAGCTGAAGTAAAGAACCTTGGGATTCTTGTCCGTAAACGGACGCCCAGCATTCTCATGGTTATCGGTATCTATTCCCCGAATAAAACGCATGGAATCAAGTTTGTTGATAATTATACGAACCTGTATATAAGGGAAGCACTTGCCCGGGTCCCCGGAGTGGGAGATATTTTTACCCGTGCCGATCCCTTTGGTATGCGTCTTTGGCTCAACCCTGATAAGCTCGCCGAGTTGCATCTCACGGCAGAGGACATAATACAGGCAGTGCAGGAGCAAAATGTGCAGGTGGCTGCAGGGATTGTCGGCGCTCCGCCACAAAAAAATTATCAGGCTTTCGAATATACCTGCTTTGTTGAAGGAAAACTCACTTCTCCTGAGGAATTCGGGAATATTATCATTAAAACGAATCCAGCCGATGGTTCAATAGTGCATCTGAGTGATGTGGCAAGAGTGGAACTCGGTAAGTTTACATATTCCGGCAGTTCTTATGTTGATGGAGAATTAGCCTCATTTCTTCTGGTTTTTCAGTTGCCGGGAACTAATGCAATGGAAACTGCCGATGGGGTGTTTGCCGAGATGGCCAGACTAAAGAAGTCTTTTCCTTCTGATATTGATTACAATGTTCCATTTGAGACCGTGTCGGTTGTGAAAGTATCAATCCAGGAGGTCGTGAAGACATTGCTGCTGGCTTTGGGCCTGGTTATGATTGTGGTATTTGTGTTTTTACAGAGCTGGAGAGCCACTCTGATACCTATTCTTGCAATACCGGTATCGATAATCGGAACATTTATACTTTTCACTCCTCTCGGATTCACTATTAATACGCTGACCCTTTTTGCACTTGTTCTGGCGATTGGAATTGTTGTTGATGATGCCATAATTGTGGTTGAGGCAATCCAGCATTATATTGATGATCAGAATCTTACTCCAAAGGAAGCAGCTTTTAAGGCAATGCAGGATATATCAGCGCCCGTTGTAGCAATAGCACTTATCCTTGCTGCTGTCTTTATTCCGGTGGGGTTTTTCCCGGGGATTGTCGGAAAGCTGTACCAGCAATTCGCCATCACCATTGCAGTATCAGTTCTCTTGTCAGCGTTTGTGGCGCTTACACTTACTCCGGCATTAAGTTCACTTCTTCTGATCCCTCATAAGTCGATAAAGAGGTCAGGCGCAACAGAATGGTTTTCCGAGAGGTTTAACAGGCTTTTCAAAAAAGGAGTGGACACTTACTCTTCAACAGTTCTGAAGGTAATAAAGCATGCACGCTATGTAGTAATTATTCTGATACTCGTAATCTTCGGTACCGTTGTTTTATTCAAAAATAAACCGACAGGCTTTATCCCCACGGAGGATGACGGAAGGCTTTATATTACCTTCGAATTGCCGGAAGCCGTATCAACTGCCAGGACCGTGGAAGTTCTGAAAAATGTAATGGATATACTTAAGAGTGTAAAAGGCGTTGGGCATTTCGCAGCAATTGCCGGGCTCAACGTGGTGACATTCTCAACAAAATCGAATAGCGGCACCGTTTTTTGCCAACTGAAGCCATGGGATCAGCGGAAAGCAAAATCAGAACAATTGAACGGTATAATTTCCGAATTAAATATGCGTTTTGCTGCGATAAAGCAGGCAAGGGTCATCGTTATTGCGCCGCCTGCTATTCCGGGTCTTGGAAATACAGGTGGCTTCAGCTTTATCCTCGAGCAGAGGGAAAGCACTGATGATATTAAAGGGTTTGAAACTGTTGTCAGAAACTTTATGATCGCAGCAAATAAGCGTCCTGAACTCTCAAGTGCATTTACTTTTTTCACAGCCAGCACACCCAGGTATACGATAACCGTTGACAGGGAACAATGTAAAAAAATGGGAGTACCGCTTTCCGAACTGTTTAACACCCTGCAGACTTACCTCGGAAGCTTTTACATCAACGACTTTACAATTTATGGCAGGAACTTCAGGGTAATGGCCCAGGCTGATACAGCATTCAGAGAGGATATTTCAGACATTGACAGATATTATGTCAGGAACAGCGAGGGGAATATGCTGCCTCTTAAGACCTTTATAAGTCACAAAGTTACAGAAAGCGCCCCTGTTATAAATCATTATAACCTGTATCGTTCAACCGAATTCAATGGTGATGCCGCCAAAGGTTACAGCAGCGGGCAGGCTATTCAGGCATTGATTGAAACAGCCAATAAGGTGTTGCCAGAAGGATACAGCTATGAATTTTCGGGATTAAGCAGGGAGGAGATAAGTGCAGGATCCAAATCCATTGGTATATTCTTTATATCAATATTGTTTGTATTCCTTTTCCTGACAGCTCTTTATGAAAGCTGGTCTGTTCCTTTCTCCGTACTTCTTGCTGTGCCATTGGGAGCTTTTGGCGCTATCCTGGCGCTTACGCTTGTTCCAAAACTTAGCGATAACGTATACGCACAGATCGGACTTGTAACACTTATCGGACTTGCTGCAAAAAATTCAATTCTGATAGTTGAATTTGCCAAGACACGAGTAGATAGCGGTATGCCGCTTCTTGATGCCACATTTGAAGCTATCAGGCTAAGGTTAAGACCTATCCTTATGACATCCATGGCATTTATTCTGGGAGTTTCTCCGCTGATATTTGCCTCAGGTGCAGGCGCTGTTGCACGACAGACCATCGGGTGGACAGTATTCGGAGGAATGATTGCCGCAACATTTATTGGTATTTTTATGGTGCCTGTCTTATTCGTGGTTATCACGCGGTTTACATATGGAAAAGCTAAGCTTGAGGCGCTTGAGAAGAATTTCAGGAAGGAAGATGAATATCATGTCTGATAATTGTCAGCCGTTTACGCAGATAACAGTCTGAGATCCGTAAACAGCTGAGATAGTCGTGATTTAAGATATACGGAGAATATCAGGATCCGAGCATCGCCTCGCCTGAAACATCATCGTACTTAACGGGGATATGCCAGAAAAACAACTGATTAATTACTGCATCCGTATCATCTTCCAGCAGATCGCTTCTGATAGCCACGCCATCAAAATAAACAGCTATAAAAGAGTCAACTCCTTTATTCGCGCTCAAAATCACACTGCTTATATACTTCACTTTGTGAAAATTCCATTTTGCAGGATCAGCATTGCCTATATTCAATGTCCTGTTATGTACTAAAATTTTTCTTATTCGCGATATATATGTCGCTGTATCCCAGGACTCGGTTTTCCTGATAAAAGTGTAAAGGTCAGTATTTTTAATTACCGCCCGCCCTTTGTACGAAGATGACCTGATATTTAAGGCAATATAATAACTGCTTTTTCCAAAATTGCCCAGAACCTTATCGTAAAATACACTCTTTTTAGTTGTACACGATATAGTCAGCAGGAAAAGAATCGGGATAATGAAATTACGTGTTTTCATCTCTGTGTTTTTTATATTTGATTGAAACCTAAATAGATTCTAGTCAAAATTTATATTCTTAAAATCAGTTAGTTTTAATGCAAGTTTCCTGTATGTTTTTTCACTTTCATTATCTCCTTTTACCCGGCTGATCCGGCTCAAACCGAAATAGGCATAAGCAGCATATTCATCCCCGTAGCTTCGAAATGCAGATATATCCCTGATGCCTTTCATATAATATTCCCGGGCTTTTTCATTGTTGTTATATTTTTTTTCCTGAAGGATGCCTTTAAACACAGCAACCTGGGCCTGGAAAAAAGTGTTTTTGAGATCACTGTCTGAAGATTCAATTTCCTTTTCTGCTTCATCGTACTGTTTAATCAGCAGCAGGTTTTTGATATAGTTGGCAAGATATTCAGGATTTTCAGGATATAGAAAGTGTAAACTTTTGCTATAGAAGGTAGCCTGGTTATAATTATTTTCAAAATACAGGTATATTTCAGAAAGAAAGGTATATGATTCAGCTTTAAGCAATATGGAATTCCTGGCAACTGTCTGTAAATCTTCAAGTCCCTTTGCCTTACTGCCTTTGGGAAACAGGAATGCAAGCGTCTTATAAATGGGATGTGCATCGGGATAAGCTTCACGGAAATAATTATATACCCCTGTGAAAAAAAAGAAATCCGTATAATCAGAGGTAAAATTAAATGATTGCCTGATACAATTGTAAGTGCTGGCAGCAATCGGGAATACATCAAAGCTCAGGTCATTATCAGTATAGTATAAGAGAAGAAATCCTCTTGCGCACAGATTGGTAAGCAATATTTCAGCTTCGGACGACGGATTCGAGTTTTTATCGCATAGATCTATGCATTTTCGCATGTCTTCCTCAAATGACTGGCGGGCAGCCGATGTTGTTGTCAGCGGATAATTCTCCCAATATGTTATCATGCCTTTAAACAAATAAGTTAACGGATGCCCGGGATAGAGCCTCCTGAGTTCTTTGTCTATTCTGGCAGCATTGCCGAACTGGAAATTATATACATAATCTATGCCTTTTTTTATGAGATTTATTGAACTTGTATCTTTCAGTAACTGGCCTTCCATTCGACCAGTGTTGAGCCCTATCAGTACGAACAACATTATTTTGATTTTGCTCAATCTGAAAAAAGGAAAAAAGCGTGAAACCTGATAGTAAAAATTGTGAATATTACGGTATCGTTTAGAAGCTGTCCGGCGGTGTATAAGGATGACCATCGTTCAATTAATTCGTTTAAAACTTTTTAGGTATAGGATTGTTCAGTACATTGAAAGTTAATCAAAAGTCGTATTTTGATATAGAATTTAACAATCGATCATAATGAATGTTCATGGCCAAAGCGGCAGGGATTGTCAAGCATGTTATGATTCACCAGCCAATCAAATTATCATAAGTAACACAGAAAATTAACATAAAATTGCAGATTTTTATGAGAGAAAATTTCATGTCAGTCAAGATTTTATGAGAAATTTATTCCCAATGGCAAATGTTTCCGGAACAGGCATGAAATCCCATAAGATGGGAAGTCCCAAAACTGATCTATTTGTGATCATTCCGGTCTTGTTAATATCTTTCCATAAAAGATTTCTTATTTTCTCATATCTTGATACTTAATAAAAAATAAAGACGAAGGTTAATTATGATATTCAATTATACAGCTACCTATACCGATAAGTATCAATTGACAATGTCTGAGGTTTATTTTCTGAAAGGGAAGAAGGACACCAGGGCCGTTTTTGACTATTTCTTTCGGAAATTGCCCTTTAATGGCGGATATGCAATTTTTGCGGGACTTGAGGATCTGCTTGATACTCTTGAAATGTTAAGATTCGATAATCAGGATATTGACTACCTGGAAGGACTGGGTTATCACCCCGATTTTCTCACCTATCTCAGAAAATTCAGATTTACGGGGAACATTTATAGTTCCCTTGAAGGCGACATTGTGTTTCCGGTTCGCCCTGTCGTACAGATAGAATCAAGTATAATTGAAGCACAGATTATCGAGACTCTGTTACTCAATATGCTTAATTTTCAGACCCTGGTGGCAACCAAGGCCAGCCGGATGCGACAGGCTGCCGATAACCGGAGTCTGATTGATTTCGGTCTGCGAAGAGCGCAGGGCGCAGGGGGGTATTCTGCAACCCGGGCAGCTTTTATCGGTGGCTTTGATGCTACCAGTAACGTTATAGCAGGCCGTGATTATGGAATCCCTGTTTCCGGCACAATGGCTCACTCATTCGTCGAGAGCTATGATGATGAATTGTCCGCCTTTTTACAATTTGCTGAAGTGCAGCCTAATGACTGTGTTTTAGTCGTGGATACTTACGACACTCTCAAAAGCGGTATCCCCAATGCTATAAAAGTTGCGAAAATGATGGAAGAAAAAGGCCATCGGATGCGCGGTATACGTTTAGACAGCGGTGACCTGGCCTATCTTGCCAAAGAGACACGGAGAAGATTAAATGAAGCGGGTCTTGACTATATTAAAATTGCCGTGTCAAACCAACTCGATGAACATATTATAAAGAGTCTTCTCGATCAGCAGGCTCCGATAGACATATTTGGCGTAGGCACAAGCCTGGTAACAGGTCATCCCGATTCAGCCCTCGATGGAGTTTACAAGCTTTCATTCGCTAATGGGAAACCCACTATAAAACTATCAGAGAATGTCAGCAAGATAACTCTGCCTCATATGAAACAGGTTTTCCGGATACTCGATGCAAATAATAACTTCAGCGGTGCAGATGCTATAGCTCTGGCAGATGAGAAAGATGTCAGTATGATGTATCATCCAATGTATCCTCTCAAATCTCTGTCTTTTACAAATTCAGTTAAAGAACCATTATTGCATAAGGTAGTGGAAAACGGTGTGAGAACCATGGCTTCCCGGTCTCTCTTTGAGATAGCGCAATACAGCAGGCAAAGGCTTGAGAAACTGCCTGCAGAGTATAAAAGATTCGACAACCCTCACATTTATAAAGTGGGTATCAGTGCAAACCTTCAATCTGAACGCAACAGGCTCATTAATGAATTTAAAAAATAAGATCGATGAAAACACTTATTCTCATAGATGTACAAAACGATTTTATGCCCGGAGGACCACTTGAGGTTCCTGAAGGAAACCACATAATTCCGGTCATTAACAAGGTGCTGCCTTATTTTGACCTGGTTGTGGCTACTCAGGACTGGCATCCGGCGAGCCATAAGAGCTTCGCTTCAAACCATTATAACAGAAAACCGTTTGAGAATATAATTCTTAATGGGATTAAGCAAACTCTCTGGCCCGATCATTGTCTACAGGGATCGCGGGGAGCCGATTTGCAAAAAGATCTAGAGCCAAACCGGATAGCTGCCCTTTTTCGCAAAGGAATGGATCCCGCGATTGACAGCTATAGCGGTTTTTTTGATAATAACCATCAGTTAAGCACCGGTCTTTCCGGTTATCTTAAAGATAAGGGAGTCTCAGAAATTCATTTTTGCGGACTGGCTGCGGATATCTGCGTTTATTATTCCATCCTCGATTCAATGCTTGAAGGCTTTTCTGCTACTCTTATTGAAGATGCATCACGCCCTCTGTACCCCGATAAATTTGACGATGTGAAATGTGAACTTGCTAAACTGGGGGTTCACATTGTCACCAGTGAAGAACTCATGTCAGCCTGATGATCAGCTATTTTTCTGAAACTTATCATCCTGCGGTTTGCTTCATCCCAAAGCCCCAGAGTCAATGCCCTGAATGTTGAGAATAACTTAATTGGCTTGATATCCCTGAAGATTTCGTTCTCATAATGACATTTTGCGAGGTAATAATTTGGTATTCTTGAACTCAGATGATGGACATGATGGAAACCGATATTACCGGTAAACCATTGCAGGACGGCTGGCAGTTTAAGAAATGAACTACCTGTGATAGCTGATTTTTTGTAATCCCAATTGCGGTCACGTTCCCAGGCTACATCGTCAAACTGATGCTGGATGTAAAATAGCCACAGACCGATACTGTGCGAGATAAAAATGATTGGCAACTGAATTAACAGATAGGCCTTTAATCCAATTAAAAGGCTTACAGATCCGGCCATTGCAAAGATCATTAAGTTTGTAAAATACACATTCCATTTTTCCTGCTTTGTTAATGTTTTTTTAGCCAGTCGGTTTTGAACCAGTACCACCAGAAGAGGCCCTACTGTAAACATTATAAATGGATTACGAAATGATCTGTAAAGAAACCGGTGCCAGCGCGAGGAAAGCAGATACTCATTTAAAGTCATAGTCCAAACATCACCTATACCACGCTTATCAAGATTGCCTGAAGTTGCATGATGCATCCAATGTTGATGGTGCCAGATATAAAATGGCGTGAAGGCAAAGATCCCCATTATCATGCCTACAATGTTGTTTGCTCTCTTTGTAACAAAAAAAGACCTGTGGCCGCAATCGTGAAAGATGATAAAAATTCTTATCAGAAAACCGGATGCGACTAATGAAAGCAAAAGTGTGATCCAGTAGGAATAACTCAGACTACGGTACATTATATACCACATGAACATATATGGAATCACAGAATTGAAGATCTGCCATAAACTTTTCCTCAGATCGGGGTGATTATACTTCATTATCACTGTCTCCCATGACCTGTTTGTCCTGTCATTTGCATTTATATCGGTTGACATACTAATATCAATTTATATTTATTTAAACTCAAAACTCACTGTTATAATTTTTCCTTCATTATAACTGCGGTCAAAGTTATATACAGAATTTACAGAGTGTAAAAAATAGTGATTAATCAGCAGGAAATCGGGGTTAATGATATCATTGTGTGGCAGATATCAGGAAAAGCAGGTGAATGACATTCACCCCCGAGCATTAAAGAGCTTCTTTAAGCTTAAGAAGATATTGACGTGAAACAGGCACCTGCTCATCGAATCCTTTAATAATAAGCCAGTGATTATTGTCACTTGTTGCAAGGCGCTCGATGTAATGCAAATTCACGATACAAATTCGGTGACACCTGATAAAATTGGAATACTGTTTAACCTGGAGTTCAATATTTTTAAGGGTATTCCGGATCAGTTTTTTTTTAAAGGCGTCTCCCAGCTTATATACCACTTCAACATAATTATCAGCCGACTTTATCATAACAACTTCAGCAATCATCAAATTCAAACCATCCGTTCCATTTTCCGCGATAAACTCAATCGATTTATTAAGGAGATCTTCTTCATATTTCTCAATCTGCTTTTGTATGATTTTCCTCTCCACTATAAGCATCTCATTTTGCTGTCTTAACTCGTTCACTGAATCAAAAACACTTAAGATGAAGGGAGGAGCCAGACAGATAAGAACTGCTTTGAATGTGATAAAGAATGTGATGCTGACCATGCCTACATAGCGGATATAAAACACAAATGCAACTGAATTTAATAAAAGAATTATAAATCCATTTAAATATGCAGGCAGGAGAAGCATGGGACTTTGTTCAGATTTCTTTCTCAGAATTCTTGGTATGGCTATCCGGATTAATACCATGATAAGAAAAACGATAGTGCTCAAGCCTCCGACAAAAAGCAGGGTATTATTAAAGTCGAAACCTGTAAATGGAAAAGGCTGGAAGAATAGAATGAAAAGGAAGATCCCGAAACTTACACTCAGTAAGAGTCCTATTTCCTCTTTTATGTCCTCGATTAATTGATCCAGTTTATTGTTCACCGCAATTGCTTAAATACTTACTGAATAATATCATTTTTAGGAAAATGTTCAAAATATTGTAATATTATTTGCACGGACGGTCAGGTTAGAGAACATAAACTTCTTCAAACCCGGTAACTTGCAATTATAAATCCTGCAATCGGCAAATATTAATAAATTTGCAAAAAGCATATATGAAAATCAAAGCTATTTTGAGAATTTCCGCTTTCTCACCGATGATTTTTCTTGCTGTAAATTCAGTATCAGCACAGGAAAGCAAAAGCTGGCATGCCAACCCCAATACCGTGAAGGAGCTTTCTGCTAAGGCTCCCGGATTCAATTATTCTGAAGACAAGGTCCCTTCCTATACTTTGCCTGATTTATTTTCATCAAATGATCGGACAAAGATCACTTCAGCTGACTTGTGGACAATGAAGCGCAGACCTGAAATAATTGAAATGTTCCGCAAATATGTTTATGGCAGAGTTCCCGAAACATCTTATGGGGAGGAGATTAAAACTGTGGAAACCGACAGGCATTCACTGGCAGGAACCGCCACTGAAAAGCATGTTGAGATCACAATTAAAAATGACGGAAAGTTCCTCATAATACATCTGACAGTCTTTACTCCAAACAACACTGTGCATCCGGTGCCGGCGTTTCTGCTGATAGATAACTGGCTGGCCACAAATTCTGATAAGACGTGGAAATTAAATGATGAATTTTTTCCGGTTCAGGAAGCACTGAAAAGAGGATATGGGATGGCGGTGTTCAGCAGTGCAGATCTTGATCCTGATAACTTCGATAATTTTCAAAACGGAATTCACGGGCTTCTTGATCATGCTCCGCGTCCTGATGATGCATGGGGAACGCTGGCTGCGTGGGCCTGGGGCGCCAGCCGATGCATGGATTACCTGGTTAGCGACAAAGATATTTCGCCCGATAAGATTGCGATAATAGGGCATTCCCGCGGTGGAAAGACTGCTTTGTGGGCCGGGGCTGAAGATCCTCGTTTTGCTTTGGTTGTCTCGAATGAATCGGGTGCAGGGGGAGCTGCACTGGCTCGACGCAGATATGGAGAAACCGTTGAACGACTTAATTCAGTATTCCCTCATTGGTTCTGTACAAACTATAAGAAATTCAACAACATGGAAGATTCCATGCCCGTAGATATGCATATGCTGCTGGCGCTTATTGCACCCCGACCATTATATATCGACTGCGCGGACCTTGACTTATGGGGCGATCCCCATGGCTCATATTTGTCACTTTATAATGATGTTCCTGTATATAAGCTGCTCGGCATTGATTCTGCAATTCCCGATTCAATGCCTCCGCTGAATAAACAGATAATCAGCGGGAGAGTTGGCTTTCATATCAGGGACGGTGCACATAATCTCCTGCTTCGTGATTGGACATGGATAATGGATTTTGCTGACAGATTCATGAAATAGCCGGCTTGTAAGCAAAGGCAGAACCAAATTGCATATGCAATTATTGTAAAAAACTTTATGGGAACTTCCGGAAATACAATACGAATACCCTTTGAAAAGCTGAAATCTGAATTTTTCAGGGTCCTTACTGGAGTTGGTTTTTCTGAACTAAATGCCGACAAGTGCGCTGAAATATTTGCAATGAATAGTTTAGATGGAGTCAATTCCCATGGCATTAACAGGTTTCCCAGGTTCATAAAAAATGTTACTGACGGGTATGTTAAACCTGAGGAAGTTCCGTCGCTTATACATGATACCGGATCTTTTGAGCAATGGGAAGGCAATCTGGGCCCCGGCCCGCTCAATGCAACTTTTGCGACTGACAGGGCCATGCTTCTCGCATCCAAAAATGGTATTGGTATGGTAACGCTGGCGAACACCAATCACTGGATGCGCGGAGGAACATACGGGTGGCAGGCAGCCGGAAAAGGTTTTGTTCTGATCTGCTGGACAAACACATGCCAGAATATGCCAGCCTGGGGTGCAACCGACCCGCGCATCGGCAATAATCCTTTTGTGATAGGAGTACCCTATCGCGGAGAAGCAATAGTTCTCGATTTTGCCATGTCGCAATATTCTTATGGAAAGCTGGAAGCTTTTAATAAAGAAGGACTCACCCTGCCTTATCCGGGGGGCTTCAATAAAGATGGCAGACTTACAGATAACCCCGGGGAAATCCTTGATTCATGGCGGGTTCTGCCTGCAGGTTACTGGAAAGGGGCGGGTTTGTCAATATTGCTCGATATCATGGCAACGATATTTTCCGGCGGACTGTCGACACACCAGATCAAGAGTTGTAATTCGGAATATAGTGTGTCCCAGGTATTTATTTCTATTGACATCAAAAAACTTTATAACTTTCCGGCAATTGAAACTTCAATAAATCAGATAATTGAAGATTTGCATAAATCTGATCCATCCGATCCTTCATCCGAAATCAGATACCCGGGGGAAAATGTCCCTCAACTGAGAAAAGAGAATTTGAAAAACGGGATTCCTGTCCCTGTTGCTGTCTGGGAAAAATTACTGAATCTATGATATGATCTTCATCTGCAATTCCATTCAAAATTGAAAATTCTGTAGAGGACTGAGCTCATATCTTCTCGTCAATGAACTCAATATTGATAGAGTTTTCTTCCCCGAAAGTGAGAACTTCATCCTTAATTTTTTCGTTGGTCTCCACGTAAGTAGTGCTGAGCCTGAGTAATATTTTCTTATTGTTTTTCAGGAAGAAAATAAGATTGAAAGGGTACACTTCAATTTTTTGAATTTCGTTGGCAGACAGCTGCGAGGGAGGAAGAAAAATGGTCTTCTTAATAATAATTTTTTCAGAACCTATTTCAATAAATCTTGCCGCCTTTCCCAGACCTGACCATACCTGGTAAAATCCGAAACCGGCCAGAAAGATAATTGTTATCCAAAGAGATCTCTCAATCTTCACTGTTCTGAAGCTGAATATCAGCCAGAATACAGCAACAGCAAAACAAACGAGGCCGAATAATACCTGGATAATTTTTATCAGCCTGTTGTTCTCAACTGAGCTGAGCGTGAAATGCTTAGTTTCCATGAATCATTTTCCGGCAATTTATTTCTTTTTTAAGAAGAATCCAAAACTGGCACTGTAATCGCTAAACCGTATGTGGGCCTTATTTGCTTTAGACTGTCAGCACACTTGTTTTATGGCAGCCCGGCTTACATCAAAGTCACTATTCCGGCATTGTCGAATTAATTTTCCTGTTTCGTTATATATCAAATAATATTTTTCTAATTTTGGTATGAAATAAAACGTAACCTAACAATATTTTCAGGGGAATGAACTCATGCGTTGACCCAAAAAGGTATTCGCACTGATAGACTCATCCAGGTTACTGAGTAAGGGAATAACAGCAATAGCTCCTCTGTCTGAAATTGATACACTGATCAGTGACAGTGGCATTCCGCCGGTTATACTTCAGGAGATCAGAGTTTTAGGTGTAAACGTGCTTATTGCGGCAAATCCTGAGAATCACTTAAAACTTGTGTATGAAACGAAATTATTACCTGGTCCTCCTTATCTTTTTCATCTTCTTCGCAATATCCTTCCTCACTAATATTCTGGGATCTATAAATCCAAATGTAAGCGATAGCTTTTCTCTTAATGGCACAATGACAGGTCTGCTTCCATTTTCTTTTTTTATTGCATACGCCCTAATGTCCATCCCTTCCGGAATGATCGTTCAAAAATATGATGAAAAGAAAAGTCTGGTTTTTGCCTGGATACTTGCATTTTCAGGCGCTCTGCTTTTTTCCCTTGTTCCGGTATTCCCCGTATTCTTAGGCTCATTGTTTCTTATCGGCTGCGGAATGGCGCTCCTTCAGGTCGCATTATTTCCGCTTCTCAGGGTCACGGGCGGGGAAGAAAATTTTGCTTTCAACAATCTGATAGTTCAGCTCGTATTCGGAATTGCCTCTTTCCTGAGCCCTTTTGTTTATTCATACCTCGTGTCAAATCTCAGCAATCAGCACATAGGACAGGGCATATTTATCAATTTCATTTCAACAATCACACCTCATAAATTAGCCTGGGTATCAATCTACTGGATCTTTGCTTTTATAAGTTTCCTGATGGTTGCAATAATTCTGCTGGTTCATTTTCCTAAGGTTGTCAGGAAAGAAGATGAAATTGTCGGAGCATGGGCAACGCATGTTGAACTATTCAAACAGAAGACTGTTATCCTCTTTTTCCTTGGTATATTCGCCTATGTAGGTATGGAACAGGGAATCGCTAACTGGATATCAGAATTTTTACGCACTTATCATGGTTTCCGACCCGAAACGGAAGGGGCTGCAACAGTAGGCCTGTTTTGGGGCATGATGACAGTTGGCTGTGTTCTGGGCCTTGTGCTGTTGAAAATCCTCGACAGTAAGGTGGTATTGCGTATTTTTGCCGCCACATGTTTTATTGTACTTACCCTGACACTTTTTGGCAATGCTAAAATGGCCCTATATGGTTTTCCTGCTCTGGGCTTTTGTCTCTCTGTAATGTATGGGATTATTTTTTCTCTCGCTCTTAACAGTGTTGCAAGATATCATGGTTCCTTTGCCGGAATCTTGTGTACGGCAATTGCGGGCGGAGCGATATTTTCGCTTTTGATCGGCAAACTGAAGGACATTATCGGATTACAGGCAGGAATGACGATACTATATCTGCCATTAATTTATATACTGAGCTTAAGCTTCTGGGCAAAACCTATTATTCAGAATGCTACAATAAGAAAGAAAGTCACTAATTAATTTTAAAAAATTTTACAATGAAAAAAGAATCAAATGAAACGCGGAGAACCACGGCGCGGATTTTCTCAGCCAGAACATTGCTAATGTCAGTCATGCTGATATGCCTTGTATTTATTACAAACACCGCATCGGCAGGTGTCGCTGTTGCTGATACATCACAGTGGATACCTCTGTTTAACGGCAGGGATCTGACAGGCTGGAAGCAGGTAGGTCCCGGAAAGCATTTTGTTGAAGATGGTCTCATTAAATCCTCGGGAGGAATGGGGCTTTTGTACTGGACTGGAGGAATGTTCGGCAATTGTACGATCAGGGTGGTCTACAGAATGCGCGATGAAAACAGCAATTCCGGAGTATTTATCCGCATCCCTGTTGAACCCCGTGAAGAATGGATGCCGGTAAATTATGGATATGAAGTTCAGATAGATAACAATCCTGAAGCTTCTGGTGAAGATGATTATCATTACACCGGAATGCTATATTCACTTACAAAGCCTTTAGCGAAAACGGGTAAACCCGGTCCGCAATGGAACACCATGGAAATAACGCTGGATGGCTTGCGCACTATTGTTTATCTTAATGGCGTGAAAGTGACGGATTTCAAAGAAGGGGATCCCGTCCCTCCGCGTAAATTTGATTTCGAACCTCAGCGCGGACTGCGCCCTGAATTTGGTTTTATGGGAATTCAGAACCACAGCGATAAAGATGTTGTCTTCTTTAAAGAGGTCTCTTTCAAGCCTTTGAAAATGGAAGAGAATAAATAGTTGCTGAGAGAATATTGAAAATATCTTGACCTGACAGACATGAGAATTATAAAATATAAATCAGGGACCTCCAATAACCTCTCAAGGAGAAATTTTGTAAAAACTGCTGCCTCAGGGGCAGCAGTTTTTACAATTCTGCCAAGTTTCACTGTAAGCGGTCTTGGACATGTTGCGCCCAGCGACAAACTGCTTATTGCTGCGGTGGGTTGCGGCGGTGAAGCTGCTGATGACATCCGTCATTATTCAATTGCCCCGAAGAAAAATGCTGAAATAGCTTTTCTGTGCGATGTCGATGACAGGCAGGCTGCACCGAGGATTAAACAATTCCCGAAAGCTAAATTTTATCACGACTGGCGTGAAATGTTCGATAAGGAAAGCAAGAATTTTGATGCCGTGTCTGTAGCAATTCCTGATCATAATCATGCTATTGTTGGCCTTAGTGCAATGCAGCTGAAAAAGCATTTGTATCTTCAGAAACCGCTTACGCATGATATTTATGAAGCCCGGATACTCACACAGGCATCCGAAAAGTACAAGGTTGTTACCCAGATGGGTGATCAGGGTGCCTCGTGTGATGGGATGAGGACCCTGAGAGAATGGATTGAAGCGGATGTGCTGGGCCAGATTGAAAAGGTTTATTGCTGGACTGACAGGCCTGTATGGCCGCAGGGCATTCCCTGGCCAAAAACATCACCGGCAATACCGAAGGAACTGAACTGGGATCTTTGGCTGGGAACGGCTCAGGAAACCAATTATATTGATAATCTTGTTCCGTTCAACTGGCGTGGCTGGTGGCAGTTTGGCACCGGGGCTCTGGGTGATATGGGATGCCATATAATGGGCCCGCCGTTTAAGCTTCTCAGTCTTGGATATCCAACGGAGGTTTCATGCAGCGCCAGTACAGTTTATAATGGGATCTTCAAGGAAGGTCTTTACCCCGAAAGCGGCCCTGTATCAAGCTCTGTCCGATTCAGATACAAGCTTAAAAACGGGAAAGACCTCGATCTGTACTGGATGGACGGTGGGATAACACCTGAACGACCCAATGAGCTGGAACCCGATGTGAATATGAATGAAATAATGTGTGATTATCCTTTAGGCCTGAATGATTATGAAGGAGGAACATTATTTATCGGTACAAAAGGCAAAGCTGCATGTGGCTGGGGTGGCCGTAATCCTGTGCTCCTCCCTCTCTCAAGGAATAAGGAAATAAATGTTCCAAAGAAATACCCCCGCATAGAAGGTGACATGGATGGCCACTGGTGGCAGTGGATCGACGCATGCATTGCAGGATATGGCAATGCAGAAGTTGATTCTCCATTTGTCGGATATGCAGGCCCGCTGACTGAAACAGTGCTCATGGGTAACCTTTTATTAAGAAGCTTCAATATTCGGGAAAAGATAAGCAGAAAAGATCCTGTTTATGGTCAGATGGAGGGATATGAGTTCCCCGGCAGGTACATTGATTACAAATGGGATGGCGAAAATATGAGAATAACAAATTTTGAAAAAGCTAACCAGTTTGTAAAACGCGAATACAGAAAAGGTTGGGGAGAGATAAAATTGTGAGAATAAAAAAACAGGGCGACTTTGCGTCTTTTAACGAAAAAGATATAGGGAAATTTCCATTTATCGAAAATTAAATGAAACAAATAATCTATAACGACTATAAGGAATTATCGGCAAAGACCGCAGAGCGGATAGCAGCCATAATTTCGGAAAAACCCGACGCCCTGCTGTGCTTCCCGGCTGGAGAAACCTCTGTTGGAACCTTTAAGCATCTGATAGAGCTTAATAATAAAAGGATGATCAGTTTTAAAAAATGTAAAATTGTCGGTCTCGATGAATGGGCAAATATAGGAGCAATGAAAAAAGAGAACTGCTTCTCATTTCTGAAAAAACATCTGTTCGATCACATCGATTATTCTGCCGATAACTTATGCTTTTTCGATGGAGAATCTGCCGACCTGACAAAGGAATGCCGCAAGACAGATGATTTTATAAAGAAATACGGGCCAATAGATATGGTTCTGCTTGGAGCAGGAATGAATGGCCATCTGGGACTGAATGAGCCGGGGACCTCCTTCGGTCTCTATTCACACATTGTAGCTCTTGATGATACCACGAAAACTGTGGGACAGAAATACTTTTCAGGCAAGGTGACTCTCACAAAAGGCATAACCTTAGGTATTAAGTATTTCCTTGAAGCCAAAACCATGATATTGCAACTGAATGGTGAAAGGAAGGCTGATATTGTCACGCGTCTGGTTGATAATGAGGTTTCTGAAGCCTTGCCGGCATCCTCTGTTAAGCTGCATCCAAATTCTTTCCTATTACTCGATAGAGAGGCAGCGAAATTCATTAAATGATTCAATGTGCGTAAGACGATAACTGAAGAAATTGCAGCCACAGTTTCTAAGCTGAAACAGGTCCCGATCTCTCAAAGAAGGGCTGTTCTGGGATTTGATGCCTGTATTGATTATATAATAAGAATTGTCAGGGAGAAGAAAGAGAATGAAGTGACTGCTTTTTTTAACGATACCACTCAATTCGGCGAGTTCCTGATCAATCTTAATAACAAAAGCGCAGGAATAGAGCTTCAGACAAAACTGTCAAAGATTGGCGGAAATATGGTCATCACCGGGAATGCCCTTGGTAACCTTGGAATCAGTGCTGAATGTATAGGGACTTTTGGTTTTCCCGATATCTTACCTGTCTTCAGGTCAATGTCAGTTAATTGTTCATTGCATACAATAGCCGACACAATAGCTGCAACAGCTTTGGAATTCAATAATTCAAAAGTGATTATGTTCGATCCCGGGCCTTATAATAATCTTACATGGGATGCGATTAAAAAAATTCTTGGCATTGAAAAACTCAAGGAACTTATCTCAGGCAGACAGCTGGTTGCATTTCTGAACTGGAGCGAGATTGAAAATTCCTCAAAGATATGGAAAGGGGTGCTCGATGAAATATTACCTGGCATAAAGCAAACCGGAACAAAACCTTTTTTTTTCACCGATTTTTCTGACTGCTCAAGGAAGTCGGCAGCGGAGATCCAGGTTGCGATTGAACTGCTTAAACGGTTCAAAAATTATTTCAGGGTCCACGTTAGCCTGAATCAGAATGAAGCAGAGCTGATTGGAAGAGCCCTTGGACTTTCAGGATTTAATTCCGATGAAGAGTTTGTCAGGGAGCTTTACTCAAGGTGCAATGCTGATATTGTGGTTATTCACAGGACAGATGATGCCCTGGCTTTCGATGGAGGCTCATATGAAAGATGTGAGACTTTTTTTTGCAGGGAACCCAAGATACTTACTGGTGGAGGAGACAATTTCAATGCCGGGTTTTGTTTTGCACTGTATAATGAATTAAATCTCTTTCAATCACTGCTGGTGGCAAATGCTGTCGCAGGATCATATGTCAGGACAGGTATCAGTCCCGATCCGGATCACCTTATAAAATTTCTTGAACAAAGCCAGCCCTCCTGGTAGATCCTTTTATAACAAGATCGGTCTTGATGATTTTAGTTTGAAAGGGAGCAGCCTCGTCTTTTTCCAGGCGATCGATCAGCAGTTTAATGGCTTCCTTTCCAATCTGGTAACCATGCTGTTCCACGGAGGTGAGAGTCGGATTTGTTATATCAGAGATCAGTCCACTGGTAAAACCGGCAACTGCTACATCGCGGGGGACATTATAACCAAGATCATTCATTATTTTCATTGCTGCCGCAGCCGTAACATCATTAACAGCAAATAATCCATCAGGCTTTTCAGCTCTTCTGAATAATTCAGGGACTAATAGTACTGCGTCTTCCATTGTGTCGCACCGTATTACGCTGTCATCATTTAAAGGCATATTATTCTCTTTCATTGCTCTGATAAAACCAGCCTTCCTGTTTTTTCCGATCAGCAGGTTGGGTGGGCCTGACAGGTGGACAATATTCCTGCATCCTACTGCAATAAGATGACTGACAGCTTCATATGCTCCCTCCTCATCATCTACTATTACTCTGTCGGCTTCAATTTCCTCGCATATCCTGTCAAAAAATACTATGGGGATATTGTTTTCCTGTATTTTTCTGAAATGGTCAAAATTTTCAGTCACCTTGGACACTGAGACCAGGAACCCATCAACTCTGCTTGCAAGAAGCGTATCAACGGCATTAACCTCCCTGGCATATGATTCACTCGACTGGCAAAACATCACATGATACCCCGAATCATAAGCAAGATCTTCAATTCCGCTAATCACAGTTGAAAAAAAATAGTGTATTATTTCAGGAACTATTACTCCTATTGTTTTGCTCAGACCGCTTTTTAAACTCAGCGCAATCTGGTCGGGCTTGTAATTCCACTTCTCTGCCAGCTTCTTTACCTCTTGTTTTGTTGTACTGCTGATATCGCGGTGACCTTTCAGAGCTTTTGAAACAGTTGATGGAGAAATCCCAAGCTCTTTGGCAATATCCTTTATTGTAATCTGTCCTTTGTGCATATTAACTTTCAATTTAATTGTCACTTACGCTAAAATTAGCTAAAAAATCTGAAATTCGTTCAAAGAATATCAAAAAGGTCGCTACAAACCGCCTTTTTACGAATGGAATACTTTTTTTACGGCTTCCGGAATTGATCATTCCGCCGGGACTGTTGTATCAAGTCTTTTATGCCGGCGGATCGGCTTCTTGCCCTTCTTTCAGTCAGCATCCGGAACATAAAATCAATTAGGTTTTTATAAAATCCAGCATTATATTTGTGTTAAACAACGGCACTTATTAATTGTTATTATGTGCATGTTGCTAACAATTAGATAACTTAAAACAAAGAAATGAAAAAAGTGTTGATTATCAGTTCAATGTTGCTTGCATCAGCTTATGTTACGGGACAGGTGCAACAACCGGCAAAACCTTCCCCGCAAAAGTATCCTGAGCTTGAAAAAATGACGCCTGGAATGACGGAGCTATGGGAGCCTGAAGTAAAAATTATCCAGCCTGGCGCCACGAATTCCGATGCGCCTTCAGACGCTATCGTTTTGTTTAACGGAACTGATGTGAATACGGAATGGACCGATGTACAGGGCAATCCCTCGAAGTGGATTGTTAAGGATGGTTCTCTTGTAAGTGTGAAAGGAGCAGGATACATAAAGAGTAAGCGTAAGTTCGGCAATGTGCAGTTGCATGTTGAATGGAAAACCCCCTCGGATGTAACAGGGGAGAGTCAGGGCAGAGGAAATAGCGGTGTCTTTTTGCAGGAACTTTATGAGGTCCAGGTACTCGACAGCTATAATAACAGAACCTACAGAAATGGTCAGGCAGGCAGTATTTATAAGCAGCATGCTCCTCTGGTTAATGATTGCAGAAAGCCGGGAGAATGGCAGACTTATGACATTATATATACTGCACCTACCTTCGGAGATGACTCGATAGTTTATCTTACTCCTCCCAGGATCACTGTATTGCAAAATGGAGTTCTCATCCAGAATAATGTCTCCCTCAGGGGACCAACAGAATATATTGGTATCCCGGAATATTTTATAAAGAAACATGGGCCGGGCAGCATTGAACTGCAGGATCATGGAAATCCTGTTTCCTATAGAAATATATGGGTCAGAGAGTTGTAGATTTTCTGATATGTTTTTAAATATGAATTATCATTTGTAAGACTAAACAGAAAATAGTTAATTTTAGAGACCAATTATAAATTTTAATTTACCTGAGATGAAAGAAAATTCAAAAAACATTACACGCCGGAGGTTCCTTGGAACTACCGGTGCTGTTGCGGCAGGTCTGACTATACTTCCGAGTAAAGTTGTCAGTGGCTTAGGTCACAAGGCTCCCAGCGACAAGCTGAATATTGCTGTCGTAGGTATTGGTGGTATGGGGAATTCAAACCTGATGCACGTTGCCCCAACTGAAAATATTGTCGCACTTTGCGATGTTGACTGGGGATATGCTAAAAGAGTATTCGCTGCAAACCCAAATGCAAAACCTTTCTGGGACTGGCGAAAGATGTATGATGAATTCGGCAAATCAATCGATGCTGTTATTTGTGCAACAGCCGACCATTCACATGCAGGTGTAACTGCAAATGCCATACAGATGGGCAAACATGTTTATTGCCAGAAACCGCTTACTCATACGGTTTATGAATCACGTTTATTAACAAAATTGGCTGCAAAATATAAAGTCGCTACCCAGATGGGTAACCAGGGTTCATCAGATGAAGGCGTAAGTCAGACCATTGAGTGGATCAACGCTGGTGAAATTGGCGAAGTGAAGAAAGTAGAAGCTTTCACCGATCGTCCGATATGGCCACAGGGACTTAATGTGCCAAAAGGAGAGTGGGTACCCGATACTCTTAACTGGGATCTCTTCATTGGCCCTACGAAAATGCGTCCTTACAGTAGTGTTTATACTCCATGGAACTGGAGAGGCTGGTGGGATTTTGGAACCGGTGCACTTGGTGATATGGCATGCCATATTATGCATCCGATATTTAAGGGCCTCAGACTGGGTTACCCCATCAAAGCACAGGGAAGCTCAACTCTGTTGCTGACCGATTGCGCTCCAAACGCTCAAATGGTTACTCTTACTTTCCCTGAAAGAGTTGCTCCTAAAGGCTCAAAAGTTAAATTTCCTGAAGTAACTGTTACCTGGTATGACGGTGGTCTTGAGCCCCCGAAACCAGCCGGCTGGCCTGCAGGAAAAGATATGAATGATTCAGGCGGAGGAGTAATTTTCCACGGTTCAAAAGACATTCTCGTCTGCGGCTGCTACGGCGTCAGGCCATGGCTGCTATCAGGTCGTAAACCTGTTGTGCCAAAAACTGAAAGAAGAATTGAAAATGCTATGAACGGCGGTCATGAAATGGATTGGGTTCGCGCATGTAAGGAAAGTCCTGAAAACAGGGTTATGACCAAATCTGACTTCTCAGAAGCAGGGCCATTTAACGAAATGGTTGTGATGGGTGTTCTTGCTGTAAGACTTCAGGGACTTAACAAAGAACTCGATTGGGACGGACAGAAAATGGAATTCACCAATATCAATGATGCTGATAATGTAAAAATCTGTATTTCAGATAACTTTACAATCACTAATGGTGATCCAAAATTTGACAGAAAGTGGACTGACCCAATGAATGCAAAACAGTTCTCTGCCGAAATGATTAAGCATACCTACCGGAAAGGATTTAGTTTACCTGATATGCCGGCATAATTAATTTAAGTCACAGGTTTTTTTACCTGTGACTTTTTCACTTTTAAAATATTACAGATTATGAAGCTATTTAACATTATTTTATCAGGTGTGCTTGTTCTGGGACTTGCAACATCATGCGGATCCAAGGGAAGCGCAAAAAAAACAGCATCCTCCGATGAAGGATTTGTCTCCATTTTTGACGGAAAAACTACAACAGGCTGGCGTGGCTATGACAAACCGGCTTTCCCCGATTCAGGGTGGGTTGTTCAGGATGGAACTTTGCATTGTATAGGCTCCGGTAACGGTGAAGCCGGAAGTGGCGGAGATATTATCTATGACAAGAAATTAACCAACTTCGAGCTGCAACTCGACTGGAAGATCTCTGAAGGCGGAAACAGCGGTGTTTTTATCCTGGCTCAGGAGATACCAAATGAACCAATCTGGAAATCGGGTCTCGAAATGCAGATCCTGGATAATGAAAAACATCCGGATGCCAAGCTTGGGGTGAATGGGGACCGTATGGCCGGTTCACTCTACGATCTCATTCCTGCAAATCCACAGAATACAAAACCCGCCGGTGAATGGAATCATATTGATATTCTTGTTTACCAGGGTACTGTAGTATTCTCCCAGAATGGTGCACATGTGGTTGAATTCCACCTTTGGACAGAAGACTGGAAAAAAATGATTGCCAATTCGAAATTTAAGGATTACGAATGGGTAGTTAATCCTGCCAAAGAAGGTTACATAGGGTTACAGGACCATGGGGATGATGTCTGGTTCAAAAACATTAAGCTTAAAATGCTCTAGTAAGCTGTGATCTATTATTAAAGGGCCGGATTATTTGATCCGGTCTTTTTTTTATGGCGCTCCTGATTAAACCGTTCCCTGAAGTCCGATTTCCTTCGCCACGGTGCGCATACCCATTATACAATCGGTAATAAGCTCATCCAGACTGACCCCAAGCATTTCTGCACCCTTTTCTATTACAGAACGGTCCACACCTGCAGCAAATTTTTTGTCATTCCATTTTTTTCTCACTGATCTGGCTTCCATATCCAGCACACTCTTTGACGGCCTCACCAGAGCGCTCGTAGCTACAAGTCCCGTCA
Organism: uncultured Bacteroidales bacterium; assembly: GCA_963715785.1. GTDB lineage: Bacteria > Bacteroidota > Bacteroidia > Bacteroidales > VadinHA17 > LD21. The sequence goes on along the minus strand of OY970276.1, from coordinate 4,182,446 downwards.
GCTCATCCACGGCATAAATTGATTTTTCAAGCAATGTGACCGGTTCTACATCAGTTACCAGGCCCCAGCCATGGCTCATGACCGCCCTGATATATTCCTCAGGCCATCCATTCTCGCGTAATATTTTCTCGGTCATTATACAATGCTGAGAGGGATACATCTCGTAATCCAGATCATGTATAAGTCCGATTATTCCCCACTTCTCTTCATCACCTCCATATTTTTTTGCCATATACCGCATTGCACCCTCTACCGACAATGCATGTTTTGTCAGGCTTTCAGATTTATTATATTTTTTAAACAGCTCAAGAGCTATTTCCCTCGTTGGGTTGATCGTTTGCATTTTAAAATTAGTTTGTTGAGATTAATATTATCAGACCTATCTGACTTTCACAATGGTTATCGTTCTATCTATTACAGTGCCATGAATCTTTAAGAAATAAACTGAAGGAGTAAGTACTAAATCACTGATGGGAAATGAATTATTTCCTGATATAATATCTTTCTCAGTATCATACAAGATTGTTCCTTTCATATTAGTCAGGGAAATCCTGATCCTGTCATTATTCTGTGAATTGATCGTAACAGTGAATTTGTCAGTGAAAGGATTCGGGAAAACAGTCAGTGTCTCATCAAGATTTGTATTCTCAATGTGGACAGATGCAGTGTCATTAAAAGCATAATCATCATTGTTGCCGGCACCGTAAGCCACAATATTATATATGCCATATCTCGACAGATCTGCCTTCGTTTTAAAAGTCACTGTCACGGAATCACTGTTCGGGATAATTAGGTTATTAAAAGACTGCCTGACAAGAGGATACTGATTATTTATCTGATATACAAGGTTAAAGCCATTAATAGTATCTTTCCCCGGATTAAGCACTTTAACCGAGATATCCTGTATGCCAAGCTGTCTGCCTTTCGCGGGAGCAACAATTCTCGCAACCTGAAGGTCCTTCTGGATATAACTGACAGAGCTTGACTGGGCAAAATCTATCATATCTATCCAGGCGCAATCTGACCCCTTTGAAACTGAATTATCTTTCTTATAGGACCATTCTAATTTATTAAGCCCCGCCGGCACTGCAACCGTCATTTTTGACCATGGAATTTCGCCCGATTGTTTAAAGACTTCAGTGCCATTAAGCTTGAATGAGAGGTAATCGTAATTTGGTTCGGACGATACTCTGTAAAAGAACCTGATTGAATCATTCGTCGCATATATCGTCCTGATAGAAAGGGTCGTAGTTCCGCTCGGGCCGATCGCTCCTGATTTTGCGGAAAGACTGCCGTCGTATGAGCTCGCAGGGCTGATTACCCAGGGTACCTGGCTGATATTGATCCATGGGAAGACACTAAAAGAGGACGCTTCAAAGCTTTCCCTGATCTTTCCGACTCTGAATGAAAAGTCCTTATTTATAATATATGGATTGCAATCGAGTAAAGCAGAAAACGATATAAGGCTTCCTGACGGTACATTTTCCCCGAGTTTGACGAGTACCGGTATATCGGTTGTTTGTCCGAATTGAAGAATGCCCGACTTAACATTCGGTTCTGAGATGGAAAGGTCGCTGCTGCCAGTGGATATGTTAAACTGACCTGAGATATTGCTGCTCCCCAGGTTCTGAACCTTAAAAACAAGCCTGAATGATTCTCCGGGATCAGGAATATTATCGCCGTTCCCTTCCGTCTTATCATCCATTACACAATTTATAATCTGCAATTGCGGTGCATGCATACAAATATCAATGGTATAATGTTTTTCGGTTAAGCTATCCTTTAAAATAAGATTTATGGTTGCTATTCCCATGTCCGGAACATTGTCTGAGATGAGAATTCCAAGCTTATTTGAAATTACAAAATCCGATCGTGCGGGCAGGGTTCCTATTGAAACTGAATCGCTTGTAATTGTTACCAGGTCGGATGTTGATGTAATTTTAGCATACAGTTTATGCGAATCTGTCAATCCCAGATTGCTCAATCCGAGCTTAAGATAGATAGCTTCTCCATAATCAGCTATTTTGTTATTGTTGCCCAGGCTGTCATTAATGGCAGTTGAAGTCAGATTTATATATTCTTTATGAATATTGGAGAGATATACAGTCTTTATCAGAGGTATTTTATTCTGACCGGTAATTACAATGAGGCACGAATCATTTGACAGACCAGGCATATTAAGCACTACAGAGCCTGAATTGCTCACATATGAGGCATCCCATAATGTATCAAAGTGCGAAACAGCAACATACGAAAACGGGTCAACATTCAGCGAAATTGATTTAATACCATTTGGAAGTGTATCGGGCAATGCGATGTTAAATTTTCGGGGAGTCCCAAGGATTGGTATAACACTCGGATCTCCAATGAGATTATATGTTTCCCAATAATATTGCTTTCTCGGAGAGGTTGTTGCACTTACTGCCAGGTTTCCTGCATAATTGATCTGACCCATGGTAAAATACCAGTCAGAAGGGGATTCCCCATGAGTATGGAACATCCTGTCATAAGCACCCAGCTCTGATCCGTCATATGCAGGGTCTGAGGCAATGGGGCCTGGTCCGACAGCCCAGTAATAATCTTCATCCCAGTAAGAGTCGTTTGAGCAGCCAATGAACCCGATAGCTCCCTTCTGATCCGTCAGCAGCATTCTGTTGCCGAAAGTTGTCGGCAGATTAAATTGTGCAGTCCTGCAGGCATTGCTGATTATAAAGGGATACATATTTTTATTCTGAAGCGATGGAATGTCAGAGGTTTTGATATTGACATGCAGCCATCCAAGGGCCTCGCCATGACCCGTATAATTAATGAATGATGTACCGTTATTAATAATCTTGATTATGGAGTCCTTAGCAGTGTATGAATCAGGATAGTTAAAATGTGACTCTGTTATGTTGTTAGCAGCAGTCAGATAGTTAGTGACAGCGTACCTGATCTGATTATTCATATAAGTGGCATATCCGGCATCATAACCGGCACTTGCCAATGCACGTGAGTAAAATTGATTTGTATCCGCAAACTGGAACTTTTCATATTGTATTATTTTGCCCACCACGGTCTTCAGTTCAGTAGTATCGGCTACCGGAATCCTTCCTATGAACATTTCAGGTATATAATCGCCGTTTCCGTCAAATTCACCATAATACATATCAGTTATATTCCCTGAGCCATCTGAGCCGTAATATGGGACTCTGTTTACATCTCCGACAATAAGCAGATATTCAGGAGGTGGATCAGTTGAAGTTCCTGAATGATAAATATCTGTTAATGTGGACTTTATGTGAGTATAGTCATCCCCGGCCATACCGGCTCCCCTGTAAATGGTTTGGATTTTAAAGCCTTTTTGTGTCTTCCATTTAATGAACGGTTTAAGCTGTTTTTTAAAAGCAGTGTCTGTAAGGATTACCATTTTTACCGGCTGATCGGAATAGCCCGGAACAACTTCACCAGGATTGTAGTTGAGCACTCCCTTGTCAAGTGTCTGACTGAATTGAACTGGCTGCGTGGCCAGAGTTTTTGAAGTTGCACCTGCCGGTTCTGAAAATGTTATCTCAATTTTCATAGATTCAATGACTTCCAGTGTATTTGAACGGGGGTTATATCTGACAGGCGATATATATAAATTGGCAAGTCTGTTGTTTCGCACTGTCCCGAGGTATTCAATCCTGACAGTATCAGATGGGATTAATCCCCTGTTAGCATAAACAGTTTTATCATATTTGAAAACCTGTTTTTGCTGAACTTCTTTCATTTCACTTTCCTGCGCCGGGAAGAGGAGACCTTTTATTTTTTTACCTGCAGGGTTTATCCTGACTGATTTGATGGCAGATATCCTTATTTCGGGTTGTGAACCCAAAGGAATAGTGATCAGCCGGCAGAATACAGGGACCTCAGGCTTACCGGGTCCGGCTGATGGAATATGACCGGGAATGCTGATGCGGTAAAATGTTCCGGAAGCATTAGTGATATTCCCGACGTTAATTTCTGGTATTGAGTAGTTTATTGAAATGGACCGGTCATTGATCTGGACATCGTTTTTTTGCATACTGCCATCAAGATGGAACTTATAACCTGTTCCTGTCTGTCCGGCGGATGAAGCTGCAAAAACCAGAAGAACCGCTAATAAAATAGCTTGTTTAACATTCCCTAAAAGCATCAATTTTAATTAATTGACACAATGACCTAAATTCTGTGCCAAGTTATTAAAAAATGTACATATAATGGGGCTGGCAGCGAGAATTTTGATGTAATTATTATCAACAGACAGTCTGAAACCAGGTCGCAGAAGCTCCGCTGGCACCGATTTGCAATCGGGGCCAAAGGAAGATTTGGAAAGTTAATATTTGATATTTTTTTTAATTTTTGTATCTTGTCGGACCAAAAAACAATGATATGAAATACTGTTATTTAGCGAGACTAAAAAAATCTTTTCTAACCCTGATCCTTACTGCTATGATCCTTCCTGCATTTTCTCAGGAATATCCTGAAATGGATAAGATTGCAACTTCAGCGGGTACCCTTGAATTGCATTTTATTGGTCATGGATCGCTTATGTTTAAGATAAACGGTTATGTTATCTATATTGATCCGGTAAGAAGTTCAGGCGATTACGAATTCCTTCCAAAAGCCGACCTTATACTGGTTACTCATGAACACGGAGATCATCTTGATCCGCAGCTGATCTCTGATCTGAAAAAGCCCGGGACACTTCTGTTCTGCAACCAGAACTCATTGGAGAAAATTCCATGGGGAATGGCTATGAATGCCGGCGACAGACAGGAAATAAATAACATAATTATTGAAGCAGTGCCTGCATATAATATTGTCAATGAAAGTTCTCCCGGTCATCCCTATCATCCGAAAGGTGCAGGAATTGGATATATCCTGACAATCGGCGGAAAAAGAGTTTATGTTGCCGGAGATACTGAAAACACTCCCGAAATGAAGGCGCTCAAAAATATAGATATCGCTTTTCTGCCCATGAACCTTCCATATACGATGACCCCGGCTATGGTTGCCGATGCTGCCCTTGCCTTCAAACCAAAGATATTGTATCCCTATCACTATGGGAATACTGACACAAGCGAGATAGTAAAGCTGCTTCAGGGCTCAGGTATTGATGTAAGGATCAGAAGCCTGAAATAAATGGCCAATTGAGATAAAAACTAATGTTCTTATTTCAATGGGGAAACACCACCTTTAACGATGAGAAATATTCTGCTTGCAGCTTCTTTCCTTATGGCATTTTCATTATCTGCATTGTCTCAGGATATAAAAATGCCGGATCTAAAAGGTTATAAGAAAGATGTCAGTGCACCGGTATATCTTCCGGATAACCTTTGGGATTATATCGATGGCGCCGCTGATACATATCTTGCTTATGGTTTTGCCGACCTGCATGTCGCCGGTTATAAAAAAGGGAAGAACGTTATAAAGCTTGAAATTTACAGGCTGTCCGATAATACCATGGCTTTTGGCATCTATTCGACCGAACGTTCCCCATCGTTCCACTATATGAATCTGGGTTCACAGGGATACTCCATTGACGGAGCATATAATTTTTTTAAAGGGAACTATTATGTTAAGATCAGAACTTATTCAAAGAAGGAGAATACTTTGAAATCTGCTGAAACTCTTGCTCACGAAGTTGCAGATATGCTTCCCGGGGGCCAGGCAATGCCATCACAGCTTTCACTTTTTCCGCCGGCAGGCATAAAAGCCAATGAAGAGATGTATATTAATGAAAGCGTTCTGGGCCATAAGTTCCTGAATAAAGCCTTTAAAGCGACATATCAGAACGGTAATGATGTCTTTTCAATATTTATTATTGATAACAAATCACCTGAAGAGGCTCTTAAAACTGTAAATGAATATTTAAAAGCATCAGGCAGTGAATCAGCAGATTCAGATACCGGCAGATATATGTTTAAGGACGGATATAACGGAACTATTTTCCTTTCCCTGAAAGATAGCCGCATTGTCATAATATCCGGTCTGTCGAAAGATCAGTCTGAGATAGCAGATAAATATACCTCTGAGATTCTCAGATAGCAATTATGAGTACCATTTTCTTTCACGCTGACCCAGGCTGCCCAGTACCTCAGTAGCTGTATTCACATTATCGATAACCTGAAAGTCGAACATTCCGACACAAATAAAATCTGCACCGTTCTCAAAGGCATGCCTGAAACCATCCTTAGGTTCAATTGCGCCGGCAGCCAGGACTTTAAATGCGAACCACGGCTTATTAACTGTTTTCATGTATTCTGCAGTTTGCAGCGGAAACAGATCCCACATATTTTCATGGAACCTGTTATGGTCGGGCGAACCCGGACCTATAACACTGTATTCTTCCCGGTTTTCTATCGGATGTGCCGACCAGTATTTATCATGATGGAATGTCTTAACGTAGAAGTCGGGGTTTATGCCTTCTCTCTCGCATGATTTTATTGTCTCGAGAGAATGAGCGCCAATACCGGCAGGAAAGCCTTGCTGTTTTATGTAATCGACAGCTTTTTTAAGCATATCGAATTTGCCTGCAAGGGCATATCTGTCGCCTTCTCCACCCTGAATATATATTGCATCTGGCTTGCTTTTTACAGCATCATTAATGTCAGAGAAAAAATCCTTGTCAGGCAGCATAGCCTGACAAATTGATTGCATCTTGCTGTTATATATACTTTTATATTTATTTAAAGTCGGATAATACTGGGTCACCATAAAGACAGTGTTTATGCCTGCCTGTTCAGCAAGCAGGAATGTCTCGATTATCTTTCTCTCATTATTATATGCTTTAAAGAGTGTGTTGGAATATATAAGGTCGCGGGCATGCGCCCATCCGCCGATAAGGTTGCAGCCCATGATCATCCGGCTTATTGTCAGATCACCGAGTTTTCCAGAAGGTAATTTTCCCTTTAGTTCATTGATTTGCTTATAATCAACTTTTATTGTTGCACCGGACACAGCGTCGGGACCTTCTTCGGTTATGTTTTTGAAAAATGCTCCGGCAAAAACTGCAAGAACGGGTAATCCTAACATTGACTTTATCAGCTGTCTTCGCGGATTTGACTCCTGGTTATAAGCTGTTTCATTTATCGCTGATTCTTTCGCGACAGGGATATTTCTCTTTTTGCGCAACATATCAAGCCCGATAAATTGTCCGGGGTTGACGAAGCTCAGCAGAATCATTGCTACAAGCTCAACGAGGTTTTTATTAACAAGAAGGTAGCTTCCTTCTGATGGGGCGCCGTAGCTGAAGCCGCCAAAAGGAGGGTACGCAATATAGTACATCAGTAATAATCCGGCACCAGCCCATAATGCGACTCTTGTGAAAAGGCCTAAAATAAGAGCAAGGCCAATAATTGTCAGCCCGTATGCGTTTAATGTGTCGATAATCCACATACCGGTGTTCCCTGATATCATCCACCTGAAGATATCACCGAAGATCCAGCGGGAGCCTTCAAGAAACGGACGTGCTGTCCATGCAGGATTAATTAGTTTCACTATTCCCTCATAGAGGAAATGCCATCCTATTACAATTCTCATGATGGTCAGGAATGCAGGGAACAACTTGTCTTTGAATTTTTCAGAATTCATATGTATTCTTTTAAAAACCTTTTTACCTCAATGTTTACAGAAATATATAATTACAAATATTTACATTAAAGGAAATCCGCAATCCCAACCCCGCCGTTCCAGCTTATATTTTTAAATGCTGCAAGGGCTGCTGGGCTATACACTAAGTACCATGTAAAGTTATATCTGGCTTCGGTCTAAGCTCTAATAGAGAAACTTATGGCATTCCGAGCAATTAGCCTCTTTCCAGGCATTGCCGATGTTCACCGGATGTTTGAAGGCAAGATTATCTTTGATACTGGCATATTCAATCATTCCGTCCTTACCCTGGCCAACTATGCTATGACATAGATTGCAGTCACGGGATATTGTGGTTCCGTCTGCGGCCTTGAACTTATCATTATGACATCTGAAACAGCCATCAGATTCAAGATGACCGATATGATCAGGATAATGATCATAAGTGACCTTCATTCTTGGGAATGTGTTCTGACTAAATTGTTGCTCAACAGCCACTATTGAACTATCTATCATATTTTTATTGCTGGAATAAAAATCAGAATAATCTGTTTTGTAAAAGGAGCTAATACTGTCTCTGAGTGTCATCAATGCAGTATCCTTACTGGTATAAGTATCTTTCAGTATCCCCATCGCCACCTTCTTGAAAAATGGAATGTTTTTTGAAATTGCACCTGTAATCATAGCCTTATCGAAATATACGGGCGGTGAATTATACTTGTGGGAAGGACGGTTATGGCAGTCGATACAATCCATTGTGCGGGGTGAGGCTACTGAAATAAGGCTATCGGAGATAGGATTACTGTCATTCCTGAATATTTTGACTGCGCCGGTAGACTTATTTGTATATTTTACATAGGTTATATTTTCACGCTTGTCATTATCGGAAATATATTCAATGCTTACATCGGGATTAATATGCCAGTGAATTCCTTCCTTAAATCCCATTTCGCTGTATTCCGGACCGGTTTTCATTTCAAGCATAATATTCCATTCTGTGTTCAGTGAGTCAGCAAGAAAATATTTTTTTGTCCATAGCGTCCGTGCATAAAATTTCTGAGGCCAGTGGCATTTTTCACAAGTCTCTCTTGCCGGACGCAGGTCGTGCAGAGGAGTCTCTATTGGCCGCGGATAGGTATTTGTCATCACAGCCCACACCTGGTGAAGGCCTGAAAGCTTTGATTTTACGTACCATGAAGCTCCTGATCCCACATGGCACTCCACACATGAAACATTGGCATGGGGGGAATTCTGATAGGCAGTATATTCAGGTTCCATAACCTGGTGGCATAATGTTCCGCAGAATTCAACGGATTCTGTTATATGAAATGCCTGAAAGCTTCCCAGGGTCGAAAGAAACAACACAATTATTGTTGTAATCGTGAAAATAACAAAGGCATTTCTATGTCTCGGATCATTGAGATCTATTCTGGGATACCTGGATTCTTCCTTAATTTCACTTCTTTTTATCCTGTTTCTTTCCCGTATCATCCCAATTGGGATCATCAGCAGCCCAAAAATCATAAAACCCGGAAGTATGATATATATAAACAGACCAAGGTTAGTATTTCCCTTATTGAAGATCGTTGAGATGATAAACAGGAGAAGAATCAGAGCCAGGTTAATTCCGGCTATGATAGAACCGATAATGGTAAGCCAGTTTTTGGTTGATGGTGGAAGTTTCATGATGGCGGTCAGTTGGTTAAACTTGAGTAAGGTAAAAATATGAAATTATTGGATTATTGATCCACATTTTAACAATTTAGAATCAATAAAACAATCTGAACTGTCAGCTTCGTTTCATAAATTTCAGGGAAAAAATCAAGGCATGCATCATAATTCCATGCCGGGATACTGCCTATTCCTCTACGCTAAGATGTTGGGAAATGATCCGCTTAAGACTAGCATATGTATTTACCACCTGTAGCTCTTTGTGTTCATCCGCAACATTCTGTGGCGGATTATAGAGAATGCCCCGATCTGCTTTCTTCAGCATTGAAATGTCATTATAGGAATCCCCAACGGCAATTACCTTATAGTTAAGATTCTGAAGGCATTCGACAACATGTCTTTTTCCGTCATCCTGGCGCAGGTTATAATCAGTAATATTCCCATCCTTATCGGTTGTAAGATGATGGCAGAAGAGAGTGGGTCTTCCAAGCTGTCTTATAAGAGGATCCGCAAATTCGCTGAATGTATCCGATACCACAATAAGCTGGGTCTTTGATCGTAGCCATTCAATAAATTCAAGCGCACCTGGCAAAGGCTTGAGCAACGATATTACATTCTGCACATCACGCAGTGTCAGCCCGTATTTTTTTAACAATTCCAATCTTCTTTTCATCAGAACATTATAGTCGCTGATATCCCTCGTGGTAAGCTTGAGCTCATCAATCCCCGTATGAATGGAAACATTCACCCATATTTCAGGTACAAAAACACCTTCGAGATCCGAACAAACAATATGCATAGCCTGCTTATCTATAATATTTAAGTATAAATTCCTTCAACAAGGTATAATTATTTTCCAGAGAAAAATAATTTTCCGGCTTTTGATCCAATCCCTCAAGTGATGCCGGCTTTGATGGCTCCAGTTCCAGGATCCTGTGAAGTTCTTCCGGGAACTTGGCAGGGTGGGCTGTTTCAAGAGAAATATAGAGGGGCTTAATTGTTCCGGCCCTTCTGTTTATCTTTGAATACTCTGACATTCCCTTCCAGGCAACTGCACCATGAGGTTCCAGCAGAAGATTATATTTCCTGTATGATTCATCAATCGTAACCCTCGTTTCATTATCGGTTATGCTGACCGCAAAGAGCTCCTCATGCATCTTATCAAGATCCGGTGACTTTATAATATTCCCCGATTCATCCATAACACCTCCATAGATTGCGACTATTCTTGCCAGGTTGCTGGGATGGCCCACATTCATAGCGCTGGAAATGCAATTTCTGGAAGGTTCAATTTTTGAGTAGCTGCCTGTTTTCAGAAACTCAGGAACCTCATCATTTTCATTTGTTGAAATTATAAATTTTTTCACAGGAAGCCCCATCTTCTTAGCAATAAGCCCACCCATCAGATTGCCGAAATTTCCTGAAGGCACGCTGAAAATTATTGTGTCCCTGTTATTGGCAGCAAGCTTTGAATAGGCGTAAAAATAGTATACCGACTGAGGCAGTAATCTTCCGATATTTATTGAATTTGCTGAAGTGAGAGGAATATCTGATAATGCGGGGTCGAGGAATGCAGTTTTAACGAGTCTCTGGCAATCATCGAATTTCCCGTCAACTTCTATTATACGGATATTATCATCAAGCGTGGTCATCTGTTTTCGCTGCATCAGAGAGACTTCCTTTGCAGGGAATAAGATAATGGCATTTATGTTTTTCAGTCCGTAAAAGGCATTTGCCACAGCGCTTCCGGTATCTCCCGAAGTGGCGGTAAGGATCGTCAGATGATGATCATTCAGCGATAAATAGTATTGCATCATGCGGCTCATCGTCCTGGCTGCAAAATCTTTAAACGATGCAGTGGGTCCCTGGTCAAGTCGCATGACATACCTTCGGTCATACACTTTTTCAAGAGGTACGTCGAAATTGTACGCTTCTGCACAGATTTTTGCCAATTCTTCCTTATCGATCTCATCGCCAAGGATTTTATGCAAGATATTAAACGCTATCTGATGATACTCGCGTGATTGGAAAGAATCGAGGTCCCTGGGTGTTATTACAGGCAGTGAATCAGGCATATATAATCCGCCGTCAGGAGCAATACCGCTCAGGAGAGCAGTCCTGAAATCAACTTCAGGTGACTTCAGATTTGTTGAATAATATTTTACAGGTTTTTTTTTCAATTGAAGTAAATTTAATCAGACATTGACCACCCTCATAAGATCCGAGAATACTCCGGCAGCAGTAACCTCGGCTCCTGCACCATATCCTTTTATAACCATCGGCAGCTCATTGTATCTTATTGTCGTAAGCAGTATAATATTGTTGCTGCCTTCCAGATTATATGAAGGATGATCCGGGCCGATTGTGAGCAGTTCGACTCTTGCTTTACCCAATTCCATTGTCGCAAAAAACCGCCATTTCAGATTCTGCCTGGTCAGTTCCTTACGCTTCTCTTCGAACCCGGCATCAAAATCCCTGACTTTTTCAAAGAAATTGTTCAAATCGCCTTTAAAACACTCGTCAGGAAGAAATGTTTTGATAATAACATCTTCTTTTTCAATGGAATAACCTGCTTCACGTGAAAGGATCATGATCTTTCTGACTACATCAGTACCGCTGAGGTCCACTCTTGGATCAGGCTCTGAATAGCCAATCTCCCTGGCTTTTCTTATTGCGCTGCTCAAGGGCATGTCGGGGCTGAGCTCATTGAATATAAAATTCATTGTACCCGAGAGAACTGCCTCTACTTTAAGTATCCTGTCGCCGCTGAGAACCAGATCGTTGATAGTTTTTATAATCGGCAAGCCGGCTCCCACAGTCGTTTCGTACATGAATTTCACACCCCGCTCACTTGCAATACTTTTGAGTTCCTGATAATAGCTTTGTTTTGAAGAACAAGCTATCTTATTGGCTGTGACAATTGAAACATATTTTGAAAGAATCTCTGCATACATGGCTGCAACATCTTCATTTGCAGTACAGTCGATGAATACTGAATTCCGAAGGTTCAGTTTTGTCATTTGCTGGATGAAAGCTGAAATGTCTGCCTTAGATTCGGCTGTCCTGAGAGCATCTTTATAATTTTCAAGAGGTATGCCTTTTTTGTCGATAACCATTTTCCTTGAATTGGTCACACCAATAAGATTTATCTTTAGGTTATGCTCACTTACCAGGGTAGAGTACTGAGTATGAAGCTGTTTCAAAAGACTGGTGCCCACCAGGCCTGTGCCTGCTATAAACAGATACATCTCCTTGAATCGTGACAGGAAGAACCCATCGTGGATTACATTCAGGGCTTTCTTTAAATTCTCATTTTTTATTACAACTGAAATGTTCAGCTCAGAGGAGCCCTGGGCAGTGGCTATAACATTTATTCCATTGCGGCCGAGCGACTTGAATAATGTTGCCGAAATGCCCGGTGTGTTTTTCATCCTTTCCCCGACTATGGCAATAATTGACAGGTTTTTCTCAACCAGGATCTTTAATTCCTTATTATGCTCTATCTCAGTCACAAATTCATCATTGAGAGCACGTGAAGCTATTACTGAGTCAGAGGGAGTTACAGCAAATGTTATGGAATATTCCGAGGAGGCCTGAGTGATCAGCACTACATTTACATTCTTTCGTGCAAGAGCGCCAAAGAGTCTCATGGAAGTGCCTGTTACACCTACCATTCCCGTGCCCTGGAGGGTTATAAGATCGATATGATCAATTGATGAGATGCCTTTTATGGGGCTCCGGTTATTCTCTCCCGGTTTATTGTTTATGAGCGTTCCCTTTGAGGAAGGATTGAAGGTATTCAGTACAACTATTGGTATGTTCTTTTTGTAAACAGGTCTCAGGGTGGGAGTGTAGATCACCCTTGCCCCGAAATGCGACAGTTCGATGGCTTCCGAATAGGTGAGGCTTTCAATCGCGTAGGCCCTTTCGACTTTCTTCGGATCGGCAGTCATAAACCCGTCGACATCGGTCCAGATCTCGAGTACCTCGGCATTTACAGCGGCTGCAAAAATAGATGCCGAGTAATCAGATCCTCCTCTTCCCAGCGTTGTTGTCTCACCCTTCTCATTGCTTGCGATGAACCCGGGTGCAATTATCCGCTTCTTAATTCCCATAAGACTCTTCGAGATCAGACTATCTGTTTTTTCGAAATCCACGCTGGCAAATCCAAAATTGCTGTCAGTCCTGATAAATTTGCGCGAGTCAATTAACTGGCTGTCATCGATCAGGTTGCTGAGTATAAGCGATGCCAGTATTTCTCCTGTGCTTAAAGTCTGATCAAGTGAATGCTTGCTTAGTTCGCGGAGCAAATAGATACCACTCAGTGTTTCGCGGAGATCTTCCGCAATGTTCCTGATATCTTTAAGAAGAATGTCAAGTTTCTCCTTAGCAATTAACTGTCTGGCAAATTCTATATGCTTCTCAATTAATTTATCAAGGAGTATCTCATATTCATCATTCCTGCCCGAAGCAAGTTCACTTATAAGCTTGAGATCATCGGTAACTCCCTGGAATGCTGATACAACAATCAGGCATGGAAAACTTTGCGATTCAATTATTTTTTTCACTCCCCTGATCCGCTCGGGAGAGCCAACTGATGTACCACCAAACTTCAGTACTTTCATTAGAAATAGCGTGTAAAATGAAAATGCATCCCAAAAGATGCATTAAAAATCAGAACAAAAATAACAAAATTACTGATTTATAGTATGAAATATTCGATCTATTAACTAATTAGCATAAAGAAATGCAAAAGGTTCAGTGAAATTAGTAAAGTGGTTAATAAAAATCACAATAGTACCGGACTGTGGCCCAAAGGCCGTCAATATAAGACCTGGGGATGATGGAAAAACTTGAAGCCCCCCATGTGGGGGGTTGGGGGGTTGATACACCGAATATCAGAGAGTTAAAAAAATTAGCTTGATGGCTATGCCCTTTAGGGGGTTGGGGGCATAGACGTCAACGTAGGACCTGGGGATGATGGAAAAACTTAAAACGTTTGCCATACTTTTGAACCGGGTTGTTTGATTCATTGATTTAATAAAACAGCTAAGTCCTGCTGCCATCCTAACCTTTTCCTTCTTTTTCGAGCCTCTTGAGAATAGAAAATATGAATGCTGCTGATGTGAGACAGCATATAATGAATACCAGCCATAACTGCCAGAGTTGCACTTTGTCCCATAAGAGTGTTCCCACAAAGAGCAGCTTATTGCCTACGGCAGTTGCTAGAAGCCATCCACCCTGCATGAGCCCCTGGAAACGTGATGGTGCAACTTTCGAAACAAATGATAATCCCATGGGACTAAGAAAGAGCTCCGCAACGGTTAAAACAAGGTAAATACTTATAAGCCAGTAGGAAGAGACTCTGTCAGCATCAGGTACAGGCGTTCCTTTAAGCATAAGAGGAGATACCAGGTTCAAGGAGCTGACAAGCAGAAGAATGAAGCCTGCAGCAGCTATTATCATTCCGAAACCGATTTTTTTGGGCACCGACGGTTCAAGTCCTTTCTTGTTAAGCCATGAGAAAAAGCCCATAACAGGAAAAGTAAGAGCGACAACAAAAAGAGGATTGAATGACTGAAATATTTCAGGTGATATTGCATTCAGCTTTTCAGCGTGTGTGACTTTCAGATAGCTGACGATCAGAGCCACAGCAAAAAGAATTCCCCCTGAAATCCTTACAGTCGAACTGACTCCTTTTCTCAGCAGCATAACAAGTCCGGCCACTGATCCGCAAACTGCAAGAAGTGAGACCACATTGAAGAAGAGATAGGTTACAGGACTGACATATTTGGCGCTGTAATCGCGGGCAAAAAGCGTAAGGGTTAATCCGTTCTGGTGAAACGACATCCAGAAGAATATGACAACTATGAATACAAGGATCAAGGCAACTATTCTTGACATCTCCTCCTTTTTCGCTGTGAGGACTATCCAGGTTACAAATGCCGCGAACAATCCAAATGCAAAACCTTCTTTCCAGCCTACCTGTTTTATGAAGTGGAGCACGAATGCAGTGATTCCCAGCGCCAATATTGCGGCAAAAAGTACAGATGGCTTGAACTCGACCTTTTCTGTTATTTCCGTCACCTTCTTTTCCTTATTTGGCAGGTACTTGTTAAAAATTATATATACCAGGAGTGAAATCACCATCGTCCCTGCTGCTATCGCGAATGCAAAATTGTAGCCTCTTGAAAAAACTTCAAGATAAGAATGGGCAAAGACTGACAGGTCTGTAACATGACCGCCAAGATTGGCTTTATCGGCCATCTGCTGAAAAAGTGATTTGTCTGCCAGTGTCCCGTTTATAAACTGGTGACAGAGAGCCGGAAGGCTTCCGTCGTGCACAAACCCGTTGGTTTTAAGCCACCAGTTCCTGATCCCTGTTGCCGCAAAGGGTGCGAAAAGAGCGCCGATATTTATCCCCATATAAAAAATCATGAATGCTGAATCGCGCAAACCTGCATATTTCGGGTCATCGTACATCTGACCAACAACAGCCTGAAGATTACCCTTGAACAATCCATTTCCCAGGGCAATGATAAAAAGCCCGACTATTGTGATTGTCAGGGACATGCCCGGAACAGCCATGATAATATATCCTGCAAACATTATGATAATGCCTGAAAGGATAACCAGCTTGTACCTTTTTGTTGCATCAGCGAGTATTCCTCCTGCCAGGGCCAGAGCATAAATACCGAAATAGAACCAGCTGTAAATAGTCCCGGCTTTTGCAGCGGAAAGCCCGAACTTGGCCTGCAAAAAAAGCACCAGTATAGCCATCATGGTATAAAATCCAAACCTTTCTCCCATATTGGAAAAGAAGGCTACGAGTAGTCCTTTCGGATGATTCTTCAGCATGTCTGGTCAGATTATCTGGTTTATTTCAATTAATTAAAATTTTTTCCATTTCATGTGATGCACGACTAACGGTGGTTGGCGCAAAAAGCAAAAATGTTCTTGTGATATAACCTTCTCTAACATTATGCCGTGAATCGTGAGCTTTGTGCCGTGCGCCAGGCGCACTGAACAAATATATCAATCTTTTTAAAAGTAATGTGCCACAATATGCTCTCATTTTTGTTATAATATGTCTGCATCTTTTTAATTGACACATTAAGAATGTAAATTTGTGAAACAAAAATGATATTTGATGAAACTTTTCCGGAGCGATCAGATTAAACAAATTGACGGATACACCATAAAAGAGGAACCTGTGGAATCCATTGATCTGATGGAAAGAGCTGCAGGGCAGCTTCTCCGATGGATTATTTCCAGGTTCGAAAGAAAAGAAAGGATCTTTATTTTTGCCGGGCCCGGAAATAATGGAGGCGATGGACTGGCACTTGCACGTTTGCTGAAATCAAACAGGTATGAGCCACAGGTTTATTATGTGGAGTTTACAGATAAGACCACTGACGACTGGAAAACCAACCTTAAGCGGCTTAATTCTGAGTCAAAAGTTTCGGTCACTCATATAACCGATCCGGATTATTTCCCTTTAATTTCAAGCGAGGATGTTGTTATCGATGCGATCTTCGGTTCGGGTCTAACCCGTCCGGTGCAGGGACTGGCAGGAGATATTATAAAGCGAATAAACGGTACAGATGCAACAGTTGTTTCCATTGATATTCCCTCAGGATTATTCGGAGAAGATAATTCGGCCAATAATTATGAATGCATTGTTTCCGCCGACTATACATTGAGTTTCCAGTTCCCGAAAATTGCCTTCATGTTTAGTGAAAACTCAGATTGTTGCGGTGAATGGGTTGTATTGCCTATAGGTTTGAGCATGAGTGCAATCAGAGACACCGAATCGCCATACAGATACCTCGGGAAAGAAGAAATTTCTCCCTTGCTTAAAAAAAGAAAAAAATTTGATCATAAAGGGATCTATGGTCATGGACTTTTGGTCGCCGGGTCATACGGCAAGATGGGTGCTGCCGTTTTAGGAGCAAAAGCAGCTCTGCGCGCAGGCGTCGGACTGATAACATGTCACCTGCCTTATTGCGGTATACAAATTGCACAGTCAGCTATCCCTGAAGCGATGGCACTGGCAGATAAAAGTGAAAAATGCATCTCGGAGATAAAAGACTTAAAATCATTCAACGCTGTGGGAATAGGACCGGGCTTAGGCACTGAACCTGAAACACAGAATGCCGTCCTAAGCTTCTTAAAAGACTGGAAAAACCCGGTTGTTATTGATGCTGATGCTCTTAATATCCTCTCAATCGATAAGGACAGGCTTTCTCTGATACCTGAGGGTGCTATTCTCACTCCGCATCCGAAGGAGTTTGAAAGAATTGCCGGAAAAACTGCCACTGGCTTTCAGAGATTAATGAGGCAGATTGAGTTTTCTAAAGAACATAAATGCATTGTGATACTCAAAGGAGCCAATACTTCTGTGACAACCCCGGAAGGAAAAGTATTTTTCAACAGTACCGGTAATCCGGGGATGGCAACTGCGGGAAGCGGGGATGTCCTGACAGGTATTTTGTTATCTTTGCTGGCACAGGGCTATGCATCTGAAAATGCCGCAATACTGGGCGTTTTTATTCATGGTCTTGCAGGCGATTTTGCAGCGGCAGCATCAGGACAGGAATCAATTATTGCGTCTGATATCATCGAAAACCTTTCAAAAGCATTTAATAATATCAGAGAACCTGAGACCTGGAAGGAAAACTGACCCGTCTGTGCTCAGGCTTCAGCTGTGCAGCGAATTAATAACTGGAATAATAATTTTGATTAAACATATATCTCTATGAAAACTGCAATAAGATTATCCGTGTTAATGGCAATCCTTTTACTGGCTGACTCTTGTATGACAAACCGACAAATTGCTGATTCAAAAGGCATCATAACTCCCCTTTCTGATTCAATGGCCTTGCGTGACGGGAGCATAGTTTATGGACTTCCAAGGACAGTCTTCACAGTGGTTGTCTCAATGGAAAGAACTATTGAAAAGCCAGGCCCTTATGCACAATATGCAGAGGACCTTCTTGGACTTTCTGATGTTATCAAAAGCGAAACTGAATCATGGTCAATTGAAAGTATAACTCTCAAATCTCATGAGGAGCTTGATCCGTCGGAGTTTTATGCAATTTCCAGCTCGACTCTCTTTCAGACCAATGCGTTGTCGCTTAAAAAGGAAGGATTAATACTCGATCTGAATCCTGAGATTTTTTATTCACATGAAAAGCAGGGCATTCCCGATGAATCAGGTAATGTACAGTCTCACTCGTATGATCTTGGATCTGATGAATATTTTCAGACCCAGCGTGACACTGCATATAAAAGGCTAAGCATGGATTCTACGTTCATCCGCGTTCCGTATATAGTTGAAAAGAAAAAGCAGCTCCCTGTTGATCAGCTGGCTGAAAAAGCAGCAAAAAGGCTGATGGATCTCAGAGATGGCAAACAGCTCATTCTTACCGGGGAGGCAAATGTATTTCCTCAGAGTGAGGCTCCGATAAATGAAATTAATCGTCTGGAGAAAGCATATACCGAATTGTTTACCGGGAAAACCCTGAAGGAGACTTTTACATTCTCTTACCCGCTGATCCCTCAAAAAACAATGATTGGCAAACCGGTTACTCTTTTCCAGTTCTCGGATCAGACCGGACCAGTTACAGGCTCATCAACCCTGGGGAAACCGGTTACCGCGGAGTTTACTCCTGAAAAAACGACGAAAGATCTTACTATAATCAACAGGACAAAAGGCAAATCGGAATCCAAAACCTACGATAAATTATTTTACAGGGTGCCGGATATCGCAGATGTTAAGATCAGTCTTGGTACACAGAAACTTTTTGAAACCAGAAAGCTGGTCTACCAGTTCGGTGAAATAATTCAGCTTCCGGAAAACTACATTATTGGCAAATAAAGCCGGAAACTTATCGCGGAACTATTTTATTTTTCCCTGGAATGTCTTCTGAAAATCATCCCATGACTGGGCAAGGTAGGCTTTGTCAGAAAAGTAACTCAACAATACTTCCATATCTTTTGGTTCCCTGAAACCCGGAATCGGCTGGGAAGCCAGCTTCCCATCTTTCTGAGGAACAAGAAAAACAACAGTAGGGTAGGATAATTGTCCGTTAAGCAGCGCAACAGCCAGCTGATTAGCATTGCCTGATTTGCCATCATTTATATAAGTCTGGCCAAAAAAGGTGACACTTTCCTTACCTTCAGCATTGAACTTTACTGGATAGAATTTAGAATTAAGTATATCGGCTATTACCGGGTTGGTAAATGTTTCCTTGTCCATCTTTTTGCACCAGCCGCACCAGTCGGTGTATGTATCAATGAAAAGGGGGCGCGGGTTTTGCTTATTGAGCTTCTCAGCTTCCTGTATTGTATACCACTTTACATTTTGCTGTGAAAAGACCAGCGGCGAAAAAAGTATGAGCACTAATATTATTACAGAATTTTTCATTTTATATCAATTTCTATGGTTTTAATATGCAGAATTGCAAATAAACTGATTTTTTTCATAATTCACTAATGAAGGTATTTAATATGATATTCTGGCTCTGACAAATCAGGTTTAAAAATGGTTTTGAATTAATTTTTTCTTTTTTTGAGAAATATATTAATTACATTCACCCCCTTCAAACAAATCAAAGAACCCATTAATGGAAACTATTACAAATACTCTCCGTGATTCAAAAGTCGCCCGCTGGACAGCGTTGACTATAGTCTCATTTACAATGCTTTGTGCTTATTATATCACTGATGTGATGGCCCCGCTGAAGCCAATGCTTGAGAAGGAACTTCTGTGGAACAGTACCGAGTACGGATTCTTTACCAGTGCATATGGCTGGTTCAATGTTTTCCTGTTAATGCTCATCATTGGGGGAATCATTCTCGATAAAAAAGGCGTCAGGTTCACAGGTGATATGGCGGCAATTGTTATGGTGGCAGGTACCGCGATCAAGTACTGGGCTATCTCCACTCATTCCCTCGACGGAATGCACCTTATCGGAATGAAAGCCCAGGTAGTGGTGGCGGCCTTGGGTTATGCAGTATTCGGAGTGGGGGCAGAGGTAGCAGGAATTGTGGTTTCAAAGGTAATCGTTAAATGGTTCAAGGGAAAAGAAATGGCGCTCGCTATGGGCCTTCAGCTTTCTTCAGCCCGTCTGGGAACAGCAGTTGCATTATTCGCTTCCTATCCTCTCGCCATTTGGATGGGAGGAGTGGCAAAGCCTGTTTTCCTGGGGCTTATATTGATATGTATAGGGATGATTTCATTTTTTCTCTATACTATTCAGGATAAAAAACTCGACAAATCAATTGCAGCTGAGGCAGTGGCTGCCGGCACTGCTGAAGAGGAATCCTTCAGACTGGCTGATTTAAAGTTCATATTAAAAAATAAAGGATGGTGGTATATCGCTATCCTTTGTGTATTGTTCTATTCTGCCGTTTTTCCGTTCCTGAAGTATGCTTCCGATCTTATGATTAATAAGTTTGGAGTGAATCCGCTGGTTGCAGGTACCATACCTTCCTTGCTGCCTTTCGGAACAATACTTCTGACCCCGCTCTTCGGCAGCATTTACGACCGTAAAGGAAAAGGAGCAACTCTGATGATTATCGGGGCAGTACTGATCATCCTGGTACATACACTGTTCTCAGTTCCATTTCTCAATTTCAAGCCGGTTGCGATAATTTTGATAATTGTTCTGGGTATCGGTTTCTCACTCGTCCCCTCTGCAATGTGGCCATCAGTTCCAAAAATAATTCCGGAGAGGCAGTTAGGTTCAGCCTATGCCCTGATCTTCTGGGTGCAGAACTGGGGACTTATGGGAGTTCCAGCACTTATTGGATGGGTACTCGATAAATACTGCATAACAGGAACAAGAGTGGTCGACGGAGGAACCATTCCAAATTACAATTATACTATTCCAATGATCATCTTCACTGGTTTTGGAGTTCTGGCTCTTATTTTTGCATTCCTCCTGAAAGCAGAAGACAAGAAAAAAGGATATGGTCTTGAACTTCCGAATATTGAAGAATGATCCTAATCCTGCGGACTATAGCAGGCACTCATAATTAGTTGATTGAATAATTTGTATAAAAAATATATTAATTACATTTACCTCTCAATAATCAATAATTTATAACAATTAACATGGAACAAATACTCAGTACACTACGTGATTCAAAAAAGGCGAGATGGACTGCGCTGATATTCGTGTCATTTTCGATGTTCGGTGCATACTATTTTAATTATGCACTTTCCCCCGTTAAGCCGATGCTCGAAAGTATTCTAGGATGGAACAGCTCTGATTTCGGGATCTATACATCTTCCTACACCTGGTTTAACGTATTTTTATTCATGTTGATATTCAGCGGTATCGTTCTCGATAAAATGGGTGTACGGTTTACCGGTCTGGCTGCCACTTCCATGATGGCAATAGGGACCGGACTGAATTACTGGGCTCTCATACATGTATTTCCTGAAGGAGCCATGATTTTCGGAATAAAAACTCAGGTAATAATATCGGCAATCGGATTCGGAATCTTCGGCGTTGGCACCGAGGCCGGAGGAATCACCGTATCGAAGGCTATAGTAAAATGGTTTAAAGGACGGGAAATGGCACTGGCGATGGGAATGCAGATGTCTATCGCTCGTCTTGGTACAGCTCTTGCACTAGGAATAGCCTTGCCACTGGCGAAAAGCTACTCTTATTCTTCCCCGGTTTTGCTCGCATTTGTATTCATGCTTATTGCCCTCACTTCATTTGTCATTTACACATTCATGGATAAGAAGCTCGATGCTTCTATAGCACAGAATGTTAGCGGAAATGTTACTGAAGATAAATTTGAGCTTAAGGATATTTTATTTATTATCAGGAATAAAGGATTCTGGTTCATTGCCATATTGTGCGTCTTGTTCTATTCAGCAGTGTTCCCGTTTCTGTTTTATGCAACTGATCTGATGATTAATAAATATCATGTTAATCCGAATCTTGCAGGTACTATTCCTGCATTGCTCCCTTTTGGCACAATATTCCTGACGCCGCTTTTCGGTACTGTTTATGACAAAAAGGGCAAGGGTGCAACGATTATGATCATCGGCTCAATAATTCTGATATTTGTTCATGGCATGCTTACTATACCATTCTTAAATGCATGGTGGCTTGCAGCAGCTGTTGTTATAATCCTGGGTATCGGTTTTTCACTTGTTCCGGCTGCTATGTGGCCTTCCGTTCCAAAAATTATTCCTGAAAAACAGCTGGGAACAGCTTATGCTGTAATTTTCTGGATTCAAAATATCGGATTATGGATAATCCCTCTCGTTCTTGGTATCATACTTAATTCCACAAATCCCGATGTAACACCTAATAAAGTGACAGTGAAAGATGCTGTTTCAAGTGCTTACTCACAGGTACTGTCCGACAAATCCTTCAATCTTACTCCTAAGGAGATACTGCAGCTTGCTGAAAAAGCCAGTAGCAGGACAATCGATTCGCTTGTGCAAAATTCTCTTTATGAGGCTACTCCGATATCTGCAGATGATAAGCTCGCTCTTAAAAATAATATTTCAACCAGCACAGCCGCTGCACTTTCAGGAATCAATGCCTCAGAAAATAAGGACAAATTTTTTAAAGATATTGAAATAAAAACCTCAGAAGCTATTTATCCGTTAATTGAAAAAGCAAAGCTGAACCTGAGATATAACTATTTCTATGACCTGGTGCTTTTTACAACACTGAGTGTGTTAGCCCTTCTTTTTGCTTTTCTTCTTAAGGCAGAAGATAAGAAAAAAGGCTACGGACTTGAACTGCCGAATATTAAAAAGTAAAAACGGATCAGGTAGTTGCATTAAACTCCCTTGGGAAAATTACGGTTTACATCCGGCAATATGCATGCCGGATGCAAATCCCGTTATGCGGGTATTAAATAAACTTTAGATTGCGTACCGCAGCTGGTAGGAATTGCTGACCGACTCCCTGCTTTCTTTGATTAATTCATACTTCAGGGATTCGGTATCCATTATGATACACTGGAAACGCCCGAGCGTGCAGGCTCCGCTGTTCAGATAACGCTTTTTCTTGTTAAGGTAATAGGTATGATGCGATTCAAGCTTGTGGGTATGACCAAGTATAACAACGTCGTGATCCTTAAGTAGTTTAAGAGCGTATGTGAGATATTTTATGGTGTTATATTTCTTCGGGATATGATTTATTTCATCTTCAAGAGTTACTTTTTTAAAATAAATCTTCATAAGCCATTTGTGATGCGACAATTTCTTCAGCAGCGTTAATCCGAATTTACCGATAGCCCTTCCCAGCTTGTTCCCATTCAGCCAGTCGGCATTATGTCCGTGTTCAATATGAATTGTCTGGCCCAGCGAATTTGTAATGTCGTAGTGATCCCTTGCGTAATGGTTTATTATATCGTGATTGCCCCTGATGAATATGAATTTATTATCACTGAAGTATTTCATCAATACCGGGTTGGCTTTTTTAATCTCTTCATAAGAATACTTAATCAGTTCAAATACATCGCCGTTGAGTATCACCTTATCAATCGAGTAGACCTCTCTTACTTGTTCAATATGTCTGATCAGATCCGTCTCATTCCATTGGAATGTGCCGAAATTGTCGCAGGCATCTATATGTAAATCAGATAAAACCAGGATATTCATGTTCAATTTTATTAGTTCTGCAATCAATCCATATCCAATTCGAATCATTTCTGTATGACATTTTCTGAAAATTTCCGGGATATAGATTGTATTTCATAGCACAAAGTTAGCCAGGCAATGTTACTAACTTGTTACAGAGTTACTAAGAATATATTAATATTTAGCGTATTGCCATGTTTGATGATGATGGCTATCAGGTGTGCAAAGCAGGAAAAGCCTAATCATTTTCAAGCTGAAAGCCCCCCTTATTTCCTAGAGGCCAAGTAAGACCACAGCAGAGAAAATAATTATCGCTGCGAATATGATCAGCAGGGAAACCTCTGTAACTGTATTTGAATGAGGGTTAGGATAACTCCGTGCATTTTCGTTCATGTTTTTGAATTTAAATTTTAATACTATGTCATTAGCTGCAAAATTATCAGCAGGGTGTTACGTATCTGTTTTGTGAATATTAATTAAATGTTAAGTTATTTTGCAAGTCTTCATGCCTTAATCTGCAATACAGGAATCCTGGTACTATGTCTGAGATCCGATGCTACAGAGCCCAGAATGATATCGCTTAAACCTCTGTGACCATGGGTTGCCATAGCGATAAGATCGAATTTCTCTTTTTCAGCCAGCGCCAGTATCTCCTTCGATGGTTCGCCGAACAGAAGCACTGCTTTAACCTCAAAGCCTTCGTTATGAAGTTCAAGTTCGCGTCGCTTCAGGTATTGAAAGTCATCACGCATCTCTTCCGACTCACCCAGATCCTTCTGATTTCTTGCCATGAATCCGTCGGCAACATGAACCAGGGTTATCTTTGCATTGGTAAGTTTAGCAAGAGGACGAATATGCAACAGAATCACATCATCGAAGCAGCTGTTTTCAAGAGGTATCAGAATGTTTTTGTACATCGGTTTTTGGTTTATGAAGCATCGTTATTTGAACAATCCTGTGACTACCTGGTAAAGAAGATAAGCATTCAACACCACTATCATAATGGCAACAATCCACGATGTGATTACTAGCCAGAGCGAGTTTACATAATTGCCCATTTTTGACTTGTCACTCGTAAACACTATTAGAGGCACCACCGCAAAACCCAGTTGCACTGAAAGAACCACCTGGGAAAATATAAGCAGACTGCCAATTCCTTTCGGACCATAAAATGCAGCCACGATCACTGCAGGAACAATAGCGACAAGACGGGTGAGCAGCCGGCGTACCCAGGGACGGAGTCTGATATTCAGAAATCCTTCCATAACAATCTGACCCGCCATTGTTCCCGTTAATGTTGCATTTTGTCCTGAGGCCAGAAGGGCAATTGCAAAAAGTACGCTTGCAAGAGGAGCGCCGAGGAGAGGGCTTAACAGTTTGTAGGCATCATTTATATCGGCAACATCCTGATGCCCTTTGCCGTGAAAGACAGCTGCACTGAGAATAAGTATTGCCGCATTGATAAAAAGGGCTAACATCAGAGCGAATGTGGAATCTATGGTAGCGAATTTTATCGCCATCTTTCTGCCCTGGGCTGTCCTGGTATATCTTCGTGTCTGAACGATGCTTGAGTGCAGATAAAGATTGTGAGGCATTACTGTAGCTCCCAATATCCCTATTGCAATGTAAAGCATTCCGGGATTAACAATAATCTGGCGATCCGGGATAAATCCACCCACTATACCTGAAAAGGAGGGATTTGAAATGATCAGTTCATAAAGAAAGCTGAATCCTATTACAGCTATAAGCCCTGCCACCAGGGCTTCAATATACCGGAAGCCCTTATTCTGAAGATACAATACGATGAGGACATCAAAAGCAGTCAGAACAACGCCGACTACCAAAGGGATCTTAAACAGCAGATTAAGAGCTACTGCTGAACCGATTACCTCCGCCAGGTCACATGCTGCTATTGCTATCTCACAAAGTATCCAAAGGAATATTGAGAATCTCTTTGAATAACTGTCTCGGCATGCCTGGGCCAGATCACGGCCCGATACAATCCCCAGCTTCAGAGAAAGGTGTTGCAGAAGAATGGCCATAAGGTTGGAGATCATTATGACTGACAGGAGCATATAACCAAACTGAGCTCCTCCGGCCAGGTCCGTTGCCCAGTTCCCCGGGTCCATGTATCCAACTGCGATCAAAAAACCCGGACCGGAAAATGCAAACAGCTTGCGCCAGAAATTAGCAGATGAATCAACCGGCACAGTAGAATTTACTTCAGGCATTGAAAGTGATGGAGGGTTGGAATTCCAGCCATTCATTCCATTGGTTTGCCGTGCATCAGGTGATGAATCTTCAAAAGGTGCGTCAGAATCTTTAATTATTTTCAGGAGATTCATTCAGCTTTCCGGAATTGATATTAATACATGCTTTTTATCTCAGTTCTTCTGGTTATTAATCCCAGAAATTCTGATCCGGAAGTATAACAATAGATTTAAATATATGTTTCACGGTTACAGAACTATACCTGTTATTACTCAGGACGGGAAGGTTCCATTTCAGTTAAATGGAACTGTCAGCTTAAAGCTTATGTTTCTTCCCATATTATAAATACCGCTTCTTCCTGATGGATTATTGGGATATGGCTCAAAATACTTAAGTCTGCTAAGATGCGACTGATATGCAACATCAGCGATATTGTTGCACAGAATATTAAGGCTGATAATCACTTTGCCCTTGACGTTTGTAATATCGGCGCCTGCGCCTGCATTGAAAAGAACATAACCGGGAGTTGGTGTTTCAGTATTATCGGCAGAATAAACCCTTCCCTGTCTTGCATAATATTCCATACCCGCCTTCACGTATAACGAGCGAAAATGCCTGGATATACTTTTGATATTTGCACGTAAGTCGGAGTTTGTATGAAGCGGAGGGATAAACGGAAGGTATTTCGAGCCGCTTGTAATCTGAATTCCGTTTCCTCCTTTGTTTACCGCATAAGTTGCTGAAATTGAATTCTCAAAATGAAGCCAGTCATATGGATGAACATCAAGGTTTGCATCCCATCCGTATAATTGCGCTCGGGATTGGGAGAATTTAAATGTCTGATTGCCTTTTATGATAACTGAATCCTGACCCAGATGGTTCTGCAATTTCTGGTTGAAGATGTAGTTTGATATGTTGTTATTATAAAAATCGATGTCCCCGCTTATATGATCCGACCTGTAGGAGAGGCCAATGTCTTCCTGAAGACTGAACTCAGGCTTAAATGCTTTATTGCCAATCTGATAGATAAGCGTGCCGGGATGAACACCATTGGCAGATATTTCAGCTATGTTAGGTGCACGAAAGCCCCTGCCAATATTGGCTTTTATAAGGAATTTCTCGTTAAAATTATATGTAGCTCCGGCGCTTGCCGATAATCCTGAAAAAGTATGCTTAAAGCTATAAAATGGATGAGCTGCCCCTGCAGTATCCGGCAAATTCACCTGCATATCAAAACCGGTTTCAGGGTTAGTCAGGGTATACATGGGATCATTTTTAAATATACGCGTATCGTACCTTATCCCGGCACTTAAATCAAGCTTATTGACAGTCTTGGTGACCATTATGAATGGTCCGACTTCAAACTGTTTATAATCGGGTATTATGAATTCCGTGCCTCTGTTGACATTAATATCATACATGCCATTCAGGCCGACAGTTGACTGCCAGCCTTTCGTTTCCGGCAAATAATATTTAATGTCATAGGTAAAGGTTTTCAGATCAAGATATAATCCGGGGATATCTGCGTACTGCGGATGGCTGTATTCCCTGCGCACACTTTGCTGATAACCAAGTGTGAATCCAAGCTTGCTCTCACCGATTATAATATTATTTGAGGTGTAAATCTGATAATGCTGGACATGCTGGTGCAATACTGCTATCTTATAGGAATTTAATTCAGCATTGGATACTATTGGCCTGAATGTATCAGCTTCCGTAATTTGTTTTGTGAATTTTCTGGTTGTCGAATCGCGGCTTCCGTCAGGGATCTCCTGCAGATCATCAAAAATTGCAAAGTTGAGATCCGAATATCCCCAGCTCTTATTCAGCCCCACATAACCGCTTAGGTCAGTTTCATTGAAAGCGGTTCCATAAACCCGGCCATCGTACCTGTCCTTATAATTGGTGGCCTGTTTATGTGAAATTACACCTCCCCATATGAACCCGTTATTATTACCGCCTATTGCAGCGTGAGCCCCGATGAGCCTGTTATTTGTCTGGTATTCAGCTTCGGCATGACCTTTTATCGTTCCATTGGGAACCGGTGGAGCAGGCAGCATATTGACTACCCCTGCCAGGGCATCTGAACCATAGGTCAGGCTTGCAGGACCCTTGACAATTTCAATCCGGTCGACGGCATTTTCATCAATTTCAACTCCGTGCTCATCACCCCATTGCTGTCCTTCCTGCCGCACTCCGTCATAAAGAGTTAAGACTCTGTTGAAGCCTAATCCATGAATAAATGGTTTGGATACATTAGGACCCGTCGTCACAGCACTCACTCCCGGAAGCCTGGTTATTGCATCAATGATGTTCGTATTTAAATTCTGTTCCAGCTCCCTGGTATTCACAGTTATCATTGGAACAGGGCTCCGGGTGATCTCAGTAGCTCTTGAGGTTCCGGTAATTACAACCTCATTCATCTCGGTAATTGCCTCTTCCATGGGAAAATTCAAGGTACTTACTTTTGACAGGTCCACATTCTCAACTATCGATTTATACCCGAGAAAACTTACCTGGACAATGACCCTGGTTTTTGGAAGATTTTCAATTTTGTAAACACCATCTTTATCAGCAATTGTCCCTGTTTTCAGTTCAGGTATAAATACCGTTGCGCCGGCAACGGGATCACCCGACTTTTTGTCCGTAACTTTACCCGTTAATATGGTTTGTGCGATTAATACCTGGTATTGCAGAAGCAATAAACAAAAAAATACTAATTTTCTCATTAATAGAACCTTAACTGTTCAACAAATTTTTAAAAACACTTTTTGACATTTTGTATTTCAAATTTGCTGCAAAGGTGGTCCACGTAAAGAAAATGAATACAGGAAGAGGTTTGAATAGTTTTCAGCTTTGTAATTATTAAAATACCTGTCGGAAGGATTCTCGCTCGCAGGAATTATATTTTCACCGTTTGTGATAAAACCGGGAAACTCAAAATTACAGATCGGACAATTATTCCGGAGAACTATGCTATTTTGGTCATTCGGGATTTTTCCCGGGAAGTAAGAATGATGATGAGTAATTTTTACTGTCAGAGGCAGGATAAAAACCAATAATAACAGGACTGCTATATATTTTTTCAATTTTTTGCTCATAGGGTCAGTCAGACAACAATCTCATTTTCTCAACATAATCAGACAGGATAACAAACTCATTCTTTATTTGTTTAAGTCAGACATGAGAACTGTAATACATTCCGGAATGATACGCAACCTCCCATCATTAATTAACTTGTAAATTTAATTCTATTTTCCATAAGATCCCTCATCTGGGTCGATGCAACAAAACGATCAACAGTTTCCATAAGATCCCTCATCCGCCATCCGGCGGATGAGGGATGATGACAGGGCTAAGAAAGATTCTATTGTAATTTCTAAAAGGCCGTCTCATAACATAATTGAGACGGCTTTTTTTATTTGAGTTATTCTGATGATTTTTACTACTGTATGTTTTTGGGAGATTTTGGTTGGATTTCAGATAAAAACAAGGATTATTTTTAAGGATTCCATGTGGGCCTGGAATGTAGTCGTGTCATTGTTAGTTTGATGGATGGTGTATCCTAAAATATACTGGTTCTCAGTGCTTATCTGCAAGTTATATCCGGGCTTTAACTGGCCATTGAGCAGGTGATTCTCTTTCATTCTCACGAAGGTAGCATCATGATCGGTCTTTGTGTAATCTTTAAAGACTACCTTTGTTCTATCTATTTTTTGCATACCTCAAGTTACATAACCTGAGGATTTTGGAGAGGGGAGGCATCCCCCTTCTTTTCAACACTTTACATCAATTATTAACAGTAGTTTCGAGTGGAAACGTGCGGTGGCAAATCGGAACCGAGCGAATAAATAATTGTTGGTTTATTAGTAAATTAAATTTCGCGAGCTCGGCGAAGCCAAATGGCATGAAAATAAAAAAGAAGGTGTCCTTTTGAGACACCATCATATATCTTAGCATCGGGCAACGCCCGATGTTGATCATCAACACAACTTATCAAGCTCCATAGGAGCGAAATAAACAGGATAGTTTGGTTTACAGGTATGGATTTATTTCGCTTACTACAGGGCTTATTAAGCTTATGTATTACTTATACAGGTAGTTGCCCTGTTGGTTATTGCTCAGTTTGTCAGACGGTAATCACTAATAAACTTTTCAACAGTAGATTTTATTTTATCCCTGACGATCCGTGTTTTTGAAAGTATCTCTTCCCGGCTGCCTTTGAAGGTTGAAGGATCTTCAAACGACCAGTTTATTCTTTTGACTACACCTGGGAAAACCGGGCAGCGTTCTGCGCTGGCAGCATCACAAACAGTTATTACAAACTGAAAAAGCCGGCCTTGTTTAAATAAATCAAATGCGCTTCTTGTCGGCTTGCCGGAAATGTCAATCCCTGTTTCTTTCATTACTTCAACTACAAAAGGGTTTAAAATACCTGGCTCAAGGCCCGCACTCTCAGCTGCAAATATTTCACCTGCTTTTTGATTCATAAAGGCTTCCGCCATCTGACTGCGTGCAGAATTATGGACACATAGGAACAAGACTTTAACTTTATCCATATGATTTACTTTTATTTAAGTAATACAAAGATAAAGATCAAAATTACTGCATGATCTGAAATTTATGACCGGGAATTATTAATTTAATGTTACGTTTTTTGAATGCATAACGCAAAACAGTGAGCTTTTTGCCGTATGCCAGGATGAGGAAGAATAGTTTCCTTATTTTGTCCTGGTCTTACACTGGTCTATTTTCTTTCTCTTCGGAAATGGTGTATTTTTTATCTTTTAAAGCTTTAATACCTGCTTTTAAATTATCCTGTCTGAGAAGAAAATAATCGGTATCATAAGTCGAAATTGCAAATATTGGTATCCCCTTTTCTTTGAGAATCGCTGAAATACCGGCAATAATACCTGTGAGCGAAAAATCAAGAGGCCCTTCAAATTTAAGGATCCTCCAGTCTTTGCTGCATATAAGATCCTCCTGCATTTGATCTGTCTGTTCCACCACGACTGAGATCTCATCATCGGTTTTGGTTATTGAATAAAAGGCGGATATATAGATACAATCAGGTAAAACAGCATCATTATCGAACCTGCAGATACAATATTTTTTTTTCAGGACATATAGGTTCATCTTACCGGCATGTTTGTTACAAAAGCCAGGGTATCAATGCTTTTGATTTGGCTATATATTCGGAATATTTGACGCCGAATACATCTGTCAGCCATTTTTCTTCTTTCTTAAGCTTGTACCAGAAAGAAACAAAGACAATTAATACACCAATCAACCCTCGCCATTTGCCCACAATTATGGCATTGCCCAGGAACATCAGTAATAACCCCGAATAGATGGGATGTCTGACAAGTCTGTAAGCACCTTTTATTATAAGCTCATGATCTTCCTTTTTTTGAACCGAGACACTCCAGTTTTTCCCCAGAGTATACCTGGCCCAGCAGGCTATAACAAGACCAAATATACATACCGAAAGACCCGTTAGCCCGGCAAGATCGTTATTCGGGACAAATTTGGCTGTTAACAGATAATTTCCAAACCTTTCATCGGGACCAAGAAGATAGACTGCCAGGATAAGAGGCAGCCAGTAAAAAATAAACTGTCTGGATATTGATTCCATAAGGACAGATTTCTTAGATTTTATGCCGGAAATAAACCAGTAAAGGATTAATATTGCCCATGCAATATTCATTGATGTATGAATTATATCACTCATATCCAGACTATTAATTCTTATTTGTCAATTTGATTTCCGATTAATGCTCCCCGACTTAATGTTTCAGGTATTTTATAACTTTCTGATCAAAATGCCTGTGTCTTTCAATTGCTGTCATTTTAATCTCGTCCAGGCCGGTTAAGTTGCCTTCAAGATAGTGAGATTTCCATTAATTGTAAAATTTTCAACAATGTGAACTTTCCGAATATATTGTTTGAAATTTTTAGTTTAACTTTAATTGGCTGAGGGGAATGCTGATAGAGGGAGCATAAATCTTTTAAATCATTTAAGCAATGGAGAAAAAAATTGTAGTTATCGGGGCCGGTATTGCCGGACTATCGGCTGGATGTTATGCCCGGATGAACGGTTATGAGACTGAAATATATGAATCGCACTCTCAGCCCGGAGGTTTATGCACTGCCTGGAAGAAAGGCGGTTATACAATCGACGGATGTCTGCATTGGCTTACAGGTTCAGCACCATCGGACAGTTTCTATCAGTTCTGGAAGGAATTGGGCGCAATTCAGGACCGTCGCATGTATAACCATGAGGAGTTTTACAGATTTACCTGGAGCGACGGACGGACACTGATACTTTATTGTGATGCTGACAGACTTGAAAAACACATGAAGGAACTTGCTCCCGTTGATTCTGAGCCCATAGAACTGCTTTGCAAAATGATCAGAAAGTTTTCAAAATTCAGTTCGTCCGAGACAAAAGCCTATGAACTCTATAATATTTTTGATTCTCTCAAAATGATCATTTCGATTGTTCCTTACATGAAGATCTTCAGATTTTGCAGCGATGTCACAATGGGAGAATTCGCAGGGCGTTTCAGTGACCCCTTGATCCGTGAAGTATTCCCTTTGATCTTTGGCGACAAGGATATGAGCCTTATAGCATTTGTTGTCACAATGGCTCTGGTACATAAGAAAGCCGGCGGATTTCCTGAAGGAGGATCACTGAAATTTGCAAAAGCAATAGAGAAGAGATTTTTGGATCTGGGCGGGAAAATATTTTATGGCAGGAGAGTGGGGCAGATAATGGTTAAGGATGGCAAAGCAAGTGGCATCCTTCTGGAGAATGGCACGGAAGTTTTTGCAGATTTCGTAATATCTGCGGCAGATCTGCGTACAACTGTCCATAAGTTGCTTAACGGGAAATATATTGAACCCGAGCATGAAGAATTATTCCGCAATTCCAGGATTTTCAGCTCCTCAGTTCAGGTATCGTTTGGCGTTGATATGGATCTCTCGCCGGAGCCTGATTGTATAGCACAATCTTATAAACTTGAAACACCGCTAACCATTGGAAATCAAAAGACTGACTGGTTCATGATCCGTAATTACTGTTTTGATGCAACACTTGCCCCAAAAGGAAAATCGGTTGTTGAATGCACTTTTATAGCTGAAGATTTTGATTACTGGGAGGCGCTCTATAAAGATAAGCAAGCTTATAGATCTGAAAAGGAAAGAATTACAACAATCGTACTTGCTGAGCTGGACAAAAAATATCCGGGTTTCAGCTCCAGGGTTGAAGAGACAGATGTATTGTCACCCATGACCTATGTCCGTTATACGGGAAATTACAGGGGATCTTATATGACCTGGATCATGACACCCGGACTAATGAAGAAACACCGGTTGTTAAAAAAGACACTCCCGGGATTAAAGAATTTCTGGCTTTCAGGAATGTGGGTTCAGCCTCCAGGAGGTGTTCCATCCGGTGCGAAATCATCGAGGGATATCATTCAGATCATATGTCACCAGGACAGGAAGAAATTTATCGCCACCGAAATTTAATATTTAATTGTATCGTCTATTGATATATAGGAACCATTGCACATATCAAAAAAAACCTGTATTTACACTATAACATGTAAACACAGGCAAACTAACACTCAAAACACTAACATTCGAAACCCAAACTGATCTACCTATAGCTTCTTTTAAACCTGTAAATAATATTATCCTTTGTCCCTACGAAACATACCGAAAGGCTGTCGGATTTTAACGAAATCACTGAGAATCCGGCTTCCGATTTGCTGAACACCGACATTTCATTGGTACTGCTGGGCCTTATTTCGCCGCCTGTGCCGGTAACAATATAGTCTACTTTTCCGCTCTTTTCATGCAGATGCTGGAAATCATGATCGTGCCCGCAGAAATAAAACTGGGCATTGTACTTCTCCAGGAGCGGTTTTACCCGAGCGATCATCTCTGGTGTATTCCCGTGTTTATTACTCGCAGAGTACACAGGGTGATGCCCAAAAACAAGTTTCCACTGCTCCTTTGAATTTTCAAGTACATCCCGCAGCCATTTGATTTCTTTAGCAGTATCCTGCTTCGCAATCTCCGGATATTCATCTGCTCTTTTATGATATTCTGCAACAAGAGGTGGTGTGTCAAGAAAAATAAAGCGCACTGAGACGGAATCATTAACTTTTCTGACAAAAGTGTAATAATGATCTTTTAGCTGCCAACGGCGGCTGATTTTAGAATAGTCAATTTCTGCCTGAGGACTGCCTTTGTAATCATGATTACCAAGAACAGGGAACCACTCGGTCTGAAGAGACAGGCCTTTATAGACATTTTCAAAGCTTGACGACCATAACGGATCATGAATTGAAGCTACTCCGCTCACCTGGAAATTGTCTCCGCATGTTGCTATAAATTTCGCATGAACGCTGTCTGCTGTTTTGCTCATCTGATCAGCGACTTCCTGCTGCTGCTTGTAGCCGTTCCAGCCCCAGTCGCTCACAATAATAAAATTAAATGCCCGTCCGAAAGTTTTTGAGGTAACCAATTCGGATGATGCTGTATTATTTATTAAAGGATTAGCTGCCAGAGCCGGTTTTTTCGGACCGTTGCATGATGACATTAAAAAAACATCTACTAATAAACTGAGTAATAATATTTTATTTTTCATTCCTGTAGGTATCTGTTTAATAAGTTTTTTAAAATTTCTAAAAAGAGCACCCATGAGTGAAAGTTGCGTTCAGGGTCATGGGTGCGGGAATGCTGGCTTGATTCATTAATGAGTTGCTTATTTAACTCATTTTATTGCGCAACTATATCCAGGATTACAAAAGTTCCTGGTTTTATTTTAGGTTTCTGACCATCAGCAGGTGTTTCGAAATCAGCGGCAGAAAGATAAATATGATGTGTCAGCTTATTAACTGTCATGGTACGGGCGCCTTCCTGTGTCGGAAAATTTTCTGAGACCATAAATTTTTGATCAGAGCTTTCTTTAACAACTGTCATTGTTTTATCTCCGTTTGAGCTGTAAGCAAACTTCAATCCCGGATCAAATGCAGCGCCATCACATTTTACACCTATCGGCAGAGTAGTAATGACTTTACCCGTTTCAGCATTTATTACTACCATTAATTTATTGGCACAAACGCTGAACAGCCTGTGTGTATCATTGTCAAGAGCCAGACCAGTTGGTTCTGCACCTGGTGCTATGGGCCAGATATTTTCGACCTTGTAAGTTGATGCATTGATAACAGCGATACTACTGGCGCTTTCAAGATTCACATAAATTTTGCCTTTCCCATTGGTTGCTGAAAATTCGGGGTTACCGGTTAATGCAATAGTTGCAACTATTTCATTGTTTTCAGCATTGATGACAGTTGCATTATTTGAATGACCGTTAAAAACAAAAACCTTTTGGCTGAATGAATCAAAGAGAATTGCATCGGGACTTTTACCATCAATTGCAAGTTTTTTAATTACTTTTAAAGTCTTTGTATCAAATATTGTAACTGAATTGTCATTTTTTGTAGTGATAAAACCTTTATGTAGGTCGGGAGCAATGGCAATCCCATGAACACCATCTAGATCAGTTATTTTTCCAACTGCTTCACCTTTTGACTCATCAATTACCTGTACCATTTTCCCATGCGATACATATAGTCTGCCTCCCTGATCATCTGAGAATAAATAGTCCCATTTTTCATCTCCATCGAGATGGATTTTATTTACAATTTTAAAATTTGAAGCTTTCTGGGCATTCAGAAACAAAAATGAACATCCAAGAATCACTATCAGAATAAATCTTATTTTTTTCATAATATTTTTGTTAAACGATATTTTTACATTCTATCTTCTTAAGCATTATGAATTGAGGGCAGACAGATAATGATGTCTGCCCCGGGCTTAAGTCTATTTAAGGAACTTTTTAATTCCCTGTGCGGAAGTCGGCATGTGTTTATTTCCTTTTCCGTCGGTTGTATATGCCCCCATATCTGAATTCAAAACATCATTTGTAGCTCCGGTTATGATATAGTAGCTTGAAAGTTTACTTGATCCGACAAGAGTTGTTGTTCCTTTATTTTTAGCGGGAGAACCGGCAGAAAGACCTGGAATATTTATATCTGAAAAAACAGGATCTGATATATCAATATTCTGATCCCATTTTGAAAAAACAGTATTACATGCAGCAATGCCGGCTCCGGTAATATCTGAAGCAGATGCTTTGATCTGACCGGAAAATTCATTTACAGCCAACGAATCATCTATCGCATAAACAAGGTTGTTGCCTTCCTTGCAGTTAATGTAGTCAGCCTGATCGGTTATATTAATACCATTTCTGCAGCCAACCAGAATATTGTTATAAACATTAGCGACTGTATTTTTATCGATCAGGATACCATTTGTGAATTCTCCGACTTTCCGCCATCCTCCATTTATGATTGTATTGTTAAAAACATTCATGGCTGTCTGTGGAAGACTGCTGCCTGTTTCTAATTTTATGCTGTTGTTTGCAGCTGCCCATATGTAATTATAAGCAATGTCGCCCATAACCCCTTTTTTGACGTTCATTGATTCGCCATCGGGCCCTCCCAGGTGTTGTAATACATTTCTTTTTACACTGGCGTGAATCTGTCCTACCAGGTGGATGCCATCGTCAACACTTCCAAATAACCAGTTATCTTCAATTATGATTCTTGCACCATAGTCATAAGCCTGGGTTCCTTCAATATCAATAGCTGCCTGTGTGCTTAAGTCTGCTGCCGGACCGCCTGTCCAGTCGATGTGGGTATATTTAATCTGAATATTCAAAGCATTTGAATCTGCCTGAATCCCGCCCCAATAGCCAAATCCCAGAACAGGGCTTCCAAAACTTGTAGTAAGCGTAATTGGTTTTGCATCAGTGCCAACACAAATAAAATTGCCACTTATGTTAAAAGAAAAATTACCATTTGATTTAACAACTGCTCCGGGTTGAATTGTTAGTGTATCACCCTTGTTAATAGTAACATTGTCATCAAGGAAATAGGTAGTGTCTTGTTTCATAATTCCTTTGATAGTGCCTTTCAGATTGTGACTTAGTCCTTTAAATCCTGTTACTGGTTTTGGGTCTGGTGTGGGTGTTACCTCATCTTTTTTACAGGAAAGTAATGATAGTGTCAGGATGGACACTATTACAAATAAATAACTGATCTTTTTCATGATTTCTTTTTTTACTGATTATAAGTTAAATTTTAGTCCGATTAAAAAACTTCTTTGAGAGGTCAGAGTTCTGGTGTTAATACCATTTTTGGTTTGAAAGCGTATACTCTCGTTCAGCAGATTTGAGCCTTTCACATATAAATAGCCACTTTTAAATATCTTTTTTTCCACGCTGGCACCTACATCATTATAAGCTAATTGATATCCGTCAAGTCCGTAATTGCTGTTTATGTTGACAAGATTCTTTCCCTGCATTGTGTATGTAACCTGGCTTATTAAGCCGATACCGGAACTTCTGTATATCAATGCAATATTTAACAGATGTGGAGACTGACCAGCCAGGGGACGATTTTCTATCCTTGTGATGGTTGCACCCAGTCCATTATTTGCAGTTGGGTCGTTCCAGTTTTTTGGCTGACGGATACTGGATTTTGTATAGGTATAATTGGCGCTTACTCCAATGTTCCCAAAGTATTTAATACTGACTAATTCAACTCCATAATTTGTGCATTTATCGGCATTTGTGACAGTCCTGTCATTATTGCCGTTTACCTGTTCTTCAATTGGATTTTTCAGGTATTTATAAAATACTCCTGCAGACAGAACTTCTTCACGTTGAGGATAAAATTCATAACGTGCATCAAAGCAGGTTCCTGTAGTATGTTTCAGATTAGGGTTGCCTGAGGAATTTCCATTGGCGCTTCTGTTGGTATAAGGTACAGTTTCAGAAATATTAGGACGGTTAATAGCCTGATAGACAGAGAAACGCATGTTTTGTTTTTCGCTTATCTGATACTTCAGGTGCAAACTAGGCAGAAAATCTGAATATTTCTGTGATGCGCTTAAAAGCACTTTCTGGCCGTGATCCAGACCGTTATGGGTATTTGAAGCAAATGTAGTTTCAAATCTGACACCTGTTAATATCTGCAATTTCCCAAAACCCGATTTAATCATTGCATAGCCAGCTCCAATGTCTTCATGGGCTTTGAAATTTGCAGAATTATAAACTGCATCGCCCTGTAATTGCTGATCATTCAGCCATGTTAACAGATTCTCCTTAAAAATTGTAATTACATCGGGATTAGGGTAGCTGCCGGTAGTGGTAAAATCTTTCTGATAATCATTTTCATTGTTCATCAGATATTTGTCCCTTGCCATTGCCCCGAACTTAAGCTCAAACAGATGTCCTGCTACTATTGGTTTATAATTTATATTTATGTAAGCCGATTTTTCATTCTGATTATTCCATTGCCATATGCGATCAATTGCATCTTTGTAGTTCAGGTATTCAGGTTGCACACTGGGATGAATTACCTGGTTGTAATTTACCGAAACATAATCCGGCGATTGTGAGCCGGCAACAGAATATCCCAGCGACCAGTCAATACTTAGTTTTTCATTTAAATTATGTATCCCGTGTAAAACTGCATTTTCAAGGCTGGATTTATCCAGGTTGGTAAAATCTCCGAAATAGAGCCTGCCTTTATTTATATCAGATGTTGTGTCCTGCTCATGCCGGGCTCTTATTTCATCCAAAGTGAAATAGTTATTGGAAAAAGTTATCTGGTTATTGTCATTGATACTGTAATCGAGTCTTACGACGAATCCTTTTCTATTTATTTGATTGTACAGCTCTACTCTGTTCCATGATGTAGTGTCAAGATTGTTTGTATTTGGATTCAAAGCAGTTCCAATGTAATTATTCACTGTGGCCTGATAACTGGTCTGTAAAGAACCTGATACCAGAAGGCCCAGCTTCTTTTTAAAAAACCTGTTGCCGTATGAAATAGTGCCATTAAGATCGGGGGGAGCCTGAATTTGTTTTAATACCAGGTTGGCTGTCGGGAAATCTGATACACTGGTTATATAATCAGCACCATGTATCTGTGCAGGATTTTTGCTGTTTATTACCTTATAGTTGAATGTTGAAAACCTGTGATCCTGAAAGTACAGGTTATATCCTGCCGCTATATCAACTGATAAAATTGAAGAATCAGGGGCATTTTTCATAACTATATTTGCTAATCCTCCTAATCCTGATGCTTCCATATCGGGAGTCAGTGCCTTTGTCACTTCAATCCGTCCGACAAAAACTGATGGAAAAATATCCATCGGAACAGCCCGAGTCGATCCGCTGGTGGTAGGAACAACTGTTCCGTTAACAAGTGTGCTGTTATACCGGGGCGCCATACCCCGTATGACCAGTTGTGTATTGTTTCCTGAGCTGTTTTTCATCATTGAAACTCCTGAAACTCTCTGCAATACATTAGCTACATTAAGATCAGGGAGATTCTCAATAGTTTTTGCTGAAATAATGCTGACTATATTTGATGAAATCCGTTCATCTGTTCTGGCGCTCGAATTTGACTCCTTATTTTGTATGCCCTGTACCACAACTTCATTCATCTCAATTATTGATGGATCAAGAATTATGTCAACTGAGATTGTTACGTCATCGGCTTGCACTGTTACTTTTTTTTGGGTAGAGTTCTTATAGCCCATGCAAGTGGCCATGATTGAATATGTTCCCGGTTTTATGTTATTAATAGTATAATTGCCATGCGCGTCAGTGGCAGTCATGAAGTTCATTTCTACGATGCTGATAGCAGTGCCTGATACCGGTTTATGTGTTACTGAATCGGTTACCCGTCCTTTGATTATTGCCGCGTTGGAAATAAGGCTTAAGGAGAAAAAGAAGGGAAAAAGAAGAGCTTTAAATTTTCTGGTCAGGTTCAGTTTGTCCATGGAAATTATTTTGGACAAATCTATTTTTTAATAAATACACAGTGGTTACAACTTTGTGAGGTTATAAATAAGTAATTATTTATGAAATGTTTCAATTATTACATTTTTGTTAGACAAATTGTTGGAATTGATGGACCTTCTGTCTCTAATCCATACTAGCCATCTATTTGAAATAATGAATATAATCTTTAAGAATTTTTCAGATAACACACTAATATAGCCGTTAATATCCTGTTAAAATATTCTAACATCTCTGTTAAGAAAATATTAAATTACTGGTATTCTGAATTATAAGCTACTTAAATAGGGATATTTGCATTGTTAATTGTTACTAGTTGATTAACGAATAATAAGATTCGATGCATATGCCGGAAGGAGTAGTTTTATATATCACTAAATACGGGTACCTGGCAATATTCCTGCTTGTTTTTCTCCAGGAAACAGGAATGCCGAATCCCATTCCTAATGAGTTATTGTTAATGTTCTCAGGGTATTTGTCATTCAAAGGGGTTTTCTCACTGCCTTTACTGATCATTACCGCTGCATCCGCTGATTTTATCGGTACCAACATACTTTATTTGCTGTTTTTCACGGGCGGATCGTTTATAATACGGAAAAAACCTAAATGGATTCCATTATCTGTCGCGACATTGGAAAGGATGACGGTTAAAATATCAGAAGGAGGGAGGTTGCCAATGTATATTTTCCGGCTCACGCCTTTTACCAGAGGGTACACCTCGGTAATTGCAGGTCTGCTCCGCGTCAGACCTAAGATTTATCTGCCGCTTGCCTTTATTACAGGCGTTACCTGGGCAACAGCCTACATAGCTGCAGGTAATCTGATTGGCCCATACTGGGATCTATTTACCAGGAACATTTATACTTTTAAATATTACATGATCAGTGTCCTGGCAATAATTTCAGTTGTTGTTGTAATCGCTTATTATTTCCGCCGGAGAAGGAAGAATAAGCGTAATATCGGAATGAATATTTCCTGAATTGCAATTAATTGTTAAGTCAGAAAAACCGCATTATGAAAGTTCATGTGATCTCAGAGACTCAATTTATTATGAAGGCGACGGGTGTTCACACCGCTTTTCTTAATCATATTGAGTTATTAAAGGAAAAAGACGATGTGGAAGTTATTGTGAATGATGAAGGTACAGGAGATGTTTTTCATAGTCATACCTATGGCCTTTATTATATATGGAAAGGCAGGAAGTACAAGGGGAGAAGGGTCTTCACTGCTCATGTGATACCTGATTCGATAAAGGGTTCTCTGCCTGCATCATGGTTCTTCATGCCTTTTATAAAGGCTGGTCTGAGAATAGTATATTCCTACGCCGATATCTGTATAGCTATCTCACCCACGGTCGAAAAAGCAATACTTGATACCGGGGCCAAAACCAGAATTGTACGAATTTACAATCCTGTTAACATCGATAACTGGAAAAGAACTGCTGAGAATCGTAAAAAAGGCAGGCAGCTTCTGGGCCTGAATGAAAATGAGTTCGTTGTTCTTGGTGCAGGGCAATTATCAGGAAGAAAAGGTGTTGATGATTTTCTTGATGTTGCCAAAGCCATTCCTGAAGTAAAATTTGTATGGGCAGGAGGAAGGCCATTCGGGGGCCTGACGGAGGGTATTGAGAGAATAAATGAAAAGCTTAGTAAAGCAGGTAATAATTTTATTAATGCGGGCCAGGTTGATCTTGAGAATATGCCATGCATCTATGCCGCAGCCGATCTTATGCTTTTCCCGTCTTACCAGGAAAATTGCCCTCTCGCTCCGGTTGAAGCCGCCGCATGCGGTATGCCGGTTATTTACCGCGATATTGAGGAATATAAATCGCTATATCTGAATCCTTATCTGAAAGCAAAAGATAATGAAGGATTTATCGCCCTGATAAGAAAAATGACCTACGACAAGGAATTTTATTCTGAGGGATTGAAAATCTCAGAACAATTGATCACACAGTTTGATAAGGATATTATAAGGAATAAGCTTATCTGTGTTTATAAAGGCCTTCTTTCAGAGACTCAGCCCTGGATATTTAAGAAGAACAGGTTAATAGAACAAAGGTTATAGGATTCTTAAGGCTACGATAACTATCAACACTGATAATGAAGCTATCAGAGCCACCGGCTTCCAGTTCAGCTGCATAAGCCTGTTCACCTGATGGCCCAGCTTAATTGTCACCACTGATAATACCATGAATTTAATTCCCTGGCTGATGAGTGTGGTGATCAGGAAGACAAATATATTGATCTCAAATACCCCGGATGCAATTGAAAACATTCCATATGGAAGAGGGGTAACGGTTGCGGCACATAATATCCAAAAATTCCACCTTGCAAAAAGGATATGTACTTTCTGATAAATTGCCTCTGAAAATCCTGGAACATGATTGAACAGAAAATGAACTGCTGCCGTGTATTCCCCGCTTGGTTTCAGCCAGGCAAGATGACCAACCGCATAACCTGCCAAAGCTCCTGTGACTGTACCCAATACCACGAAAATAAGGTATTTGTATACCATTTTCGTATTCATGAGAATAAGTATCAGAAATAATGTTGTAACAGGAACAGGTAAAAAAGATGCATCGGCAAAAGCACAAATAAACAACACAAGTGCACCCCACCTGGTTGTTGCTGATTTGGATATCCAGTTATATAGATTGTTGAACCACTTTTTCATTAATTATTTACTTAATTATCCCAACAAACATGACTTTCTATGAATTTGTTTAAAATTCATAATTTGAACGGCCAAAAGTACTACCAATTTTCTGATATAAAGTATTAAATATGAGTCAATTTTGTTAAACTTTTGTTAAATCCTTCTTCAGGCTGGCCGAAATGGGAGGGGTTGTTACCAATGCCTTTGATACTTAACCCTACTCAACCCTTCCCTTAAACGATCTAATCTTTATATACATCTTTTCATTTTATTCTTGCAATCTCATCTCCTCTCGATAGCTATCGGAACGGGTGAGTATTTGAAAAAAAATAACCACGGATTGCACGGATTAACACTGATTATTTTACTCAGTGCTCTTTTCCGTGTTCTCCGTGTCCTCCGTGGTGAACATTTTTTTATTACGGATTAACACGGATTATTTTACCCATGTTCTTCTCATGGTTTACCTCCTTGATCCTAAAGGGGGTTCTACTACTGTCTATGTATTAAGACTCTGTCTGATAATTAAATAGGATTAGCATAGCCCCCTAAAGGGCATAGCCATCAAGCTAATTTTTTTAACTCTCTGATATTCGGTGTATCAACCCCCCAACCCCCCACATGGGGGGCCTAAGATACCTGCGTTTCCGACTCCCGGTGCATCAACCCCCCAACCCCCCACATGGGGGGCTTAAG
Source organism: uncultured Bacteroidales bacterium (assembly GCA_963715785.1). Classification (GTDB taxonomy): domain Bacteria; phylum Bacteroidota; class Bacteroidia; order Bacteroidales; family VadinHA17; genus LD21. The sequence goes on along the minus strand of OY970276.1, from coordinate 4,139,043 downwards.
ATTCGTCTAATCAATAATATTGTTTAATACAATTGGCTTTTGTTCCAAACTCGACTTAAGTTTTGTTATACCCAATTAAAATTGAAGAGATTTCAAAAAAGCTAGTAACTGAGTCCTAAGCCCCCCAAATGGGGGGTTGGGGGGGTGATTAAAAAGAAGTCGTAAATAGCTTTAAACTTTTTTAAGAAAATCCAACCCTCCCTATGCCATTTTAATCATAATGGTTTTAAGGGTATCGGTGACATCTTCAGCTTCATCAACGCACCTTTCAAGCATCTCGAGGATCTTGTTGTTCTTGATCAATTCTTTTGGATCTTCTTCTTTTTCAAATAATTCGGATACTCCTGTAAAATATATTTCATCAGCCTTGTGTTCAATAGCCGTGACAATCCCGCATGCCCTGAATATTTTCTCCCTGTTCGACGCAGGATCTTTGAGACAATGTATTGCTGTTTCTATTTCTTTTGCAGCATCATATATCAGATCAGCCATCTCTTTATAGATCGGTATGAGCTTCTTAGGTTTGTAAAGGCAGATCCTTCTGGCAATGCCATTTATAGAATCAACTACATCATCAATATTCGCGGTCAGCTCGTGTATGTCTTCCCTGTCGAATGGAGTAATGAACGATTTATTTAATTGATCATACGTCTTAATTGTGATCTGATCACCGATATGCTCATAGTTCCTGATTTCATTATACAGTCTTTCATGCTCTGATTGTTCCGCAATGATCATCAGCTCTTTAAGCAATTCAGTTGCCTTAACAAGGTTTTGTGCATCGCTTTCAAACAAAGGGAAAAATGAGTGATCCTTTGGCACAAAAAGCTTCAGAAATTTATCAATATTCATATGATCGTGAATTAAATGTTGGTATAAATATTCTTTACAGAACTAATTTGAAAAAATGATACATTATTGCTCCGATTATTGCACTTATCGGAATTGTGAGTAACCAGGCCCAGAATATTTTGGTTGTAACGCCCCACTTTACTGCAGAAGCTCCTTTTCTTGCCCCCGCACCTATTATTGCCCCGGTTATCACATGTGTTGTACTTACAGGTATTCCGAAATGCGTGGCTACAAAAAGTGTAATGGCGCCTGCAGATTCTGCACAAAAGCCCTCAAACGGCTTCAGCTTCGTTATCTTCTGCCCCATCGTTTTAACTATTCTCCAGCCTCCGAGCAATGTTCCAACAGCGATCGCTGTCTGGCAGGAAAGGACGATCCACATGTGATCTTTTATAGTCTCATTTTTTGTAACAACACCGGTAACAAGTAATGATACCCAGATTATGCCCATCGATTTCTGCGCATCATTGCCTCCATGTCCAAGACTGAATGCTGCTGCAGATAATAGCTGCAGCCTCCTGAATTGCTTATCAATTCCAGAAGGTGTATGATTTCTGGCAAGATAGATCACAATTGCCGATATTATGAACGACATAACCATTCCCAACACCGGCGCTATTACAATAAAAATTACAATTTTTAATACACCTCCCAGGACAACCGTGCTCCACCCCGAACTTGCCACAGCAGCTCCAACCAGTCCGCCGACAAGTGTATGGGAAGAACTCGAAGGGAGGCCTAACCACCAGGTCGCAAGATTCCATACAATAGCGGAAATAATTGCAGAAGCTATAACAGTCAGATTGATGATATTGGCATTTACAACACCATAACTCATCGTATCGGCAACCTTGAGAGGAAATACCACGAATGCAATGAAATTGAAGAAAGAAGCCATAGCCACTGCCGCTAATGGCGAAAGAACCTTGGTCGAAACAACTGTCGCTATCGAATTTGCCGAATCATGAAAACCGTTAATAAAATCGAAAATTATTACAAGGCCTATTACAATATATAAAAATGTCATGCTGAAAATTTTATTGACAATGATTAAAGTCCTGTGATCTTATTAATAGGTATGAAATGTTAAACTGTTAATTTCTATTGTGTTATAATTTGATTTTATCTCAAATCAGGCGTCGGCAATGTAACAAAAATGTAACATATTTCAAAAGCTGAAACCGGTTAAGTTTTTGTTACAAAATATTGTTTTTGCCTGTTAAAATTTTCTTCCTGTTTTGTCTTTCATTTTTTCATTGTTTATGTTGGTAAATTGTACTAATTTTATTGCCTTATTTTCTGAACTTAAAAAACTATTGAATATGAGCGACATACGTGATCTACAACCGAAACAGCTTTGGAATTATTTCCATGAAATTACACAGATTCCACGCCCTTCAAAAAGCGAACAGAAAATGATTGAATATATGGAGGCGTTCGGGAAAAAACTCAATCTCGAAACTATTGTAGACAGTGTGGGTAATGTGATTATCCGGAAACCTGCCACAAAAGGAATGGAGAAAAGAAAAGGGGTTATATTGCAGACACACCTCGATATGGTGCCACAGAAAAACAGTGATAAAAAACACGATTTCAAGAAAGATCCTATTGAAACAGTTATCGACGGTGAATGGGTGAGGGCAAACGGAACAACCCTTGGTGCTGATAACGGTATCGGAGTCGCATCAACAATGGCAGTTCTGGCTTCAAAAGATATCGCCCACGGACCGATGGAAGCTCTTTTTACCATTGATGAAGAAACAGGTATGACGGGAGTATTCGGACTTAAAAAGGGGCTTCTGAAAGGTGACATTCTGATGAATCTCGACTCGGAAGATGAAGGGGAACTCTATGTCGGATGCGCGGGAGGTATCGACGTCAGTATCACAAAAGACTATGCCGAGGAAAATACCCCTGGTGGAATGGTTACATACAAAGTGATTGCAAAAGGTCTTAAAGGTGGTCATTCAGGCGTGGATATCGCCCTGGGAAGAGCAAATTCAAACTCGATAATGTTCAGATTCATGATGCAGGCCGAATCGGATTTTGCTGTCAGGCTTTCCGAAGCTGCCGGCGGTGACCTTAGGAATGCAATACCCCGTGAATCATATGCAATTGTCATGGTGGCAGAGGAGAGGGCAAGAAATTTTGAAAAATTCGTTCAGGGTTATGAAAAGATGTACCGTGCTGAGTTTGCCGAAACTGAACCTGATCTTAAATTTTTTGCTGAAAAGGTTGCGGCACCTGCAAAGGTGATGAATAAGACTGATCAATACCGGATAATCAGGGCGCTTTTTGCATGCCCGAACGGGGTACTGAGAATGAGCCAGGCAATGAAGGGTCTGGTTGAGACTTCGAATAACCTGGCAATAGTTAAATGCATTGGTGGGAAATTTGAAGCTTATAATCTCACCAGGAGCTCTGTTGACTCGGCCAAAGAAGCTGCTGCATGGCAGATTGCAGGAGTTTTTCACCTTATCGACGCAAAAGTCTCGGTTGCCGGTGGATATCCCGGATGGAAACCAAATATGAAGTCGCCTGTCCTGCAGACAATGAGCGACGTGTATAAAAATATGTTCGGAAATGTTCCTGAGAAGAAAGCAATCCATGCCGGACTGGAATGCGGTCTTATTGGTGGCGTATATCCTGAACTGGATATGATCTCATTCGGACCGACTATCAGGTACCCGCATTCTCCCGACGAAAAGGTTAATATTGCCTCAGTTGTGAAATTCTGGGATTTTCTTGTTGGATCGCTTAAAAACATCCCTGTTAAAAACTAAGGGAAACAGGGGGAAAGCACGTTAATGCGGAATTTAGATCATCACTAAGGTTCTCATACTGCATATATTTCATTCCGATCGAAATGTGGCGCAAATTCAGGAGCTCAGTCATAGCTGATATCAGGTTCCTCTCTCATGAGAAAAAGCTTTTGGGTTACATTCTGTTCCCGGTATTTATCGTTGCTTTCCTTCTGTTCGTTTTTCCGTCTCTTTCGGAATACATTTTATCAAAAACCGGCTTCCGCACAGCCGGTTACTACCCGCTTGCTGCAATATTCCTGGTTTCTGTCATTCCGGTATTATACGGAAATTTGTACTCCTTAATACCATTTGAAGATGTGGAAAGACGAACACTGAGCTGTGAAAGAATGCTGATTTCGGCAATAATCAGTTTTGTAATTATCTGGTCGTCTGTTAGTCTGGTAATGCCGGTTCCCGGCCAGGGATGGCTGCGAAATCTGTATGCAGCAATCCTTTTTTCGGTAGAGGCTCCGTTTGCTTTTCTTTTTTTTACTCTGAGAGACAGAAACAAAATGTCAGGGAAGCTGATCTCATGGCTTTATATTATTTTCCTGGTGGCAGCGCCTGCCGGACTGCTGCTTCATCATCCGTTTAATTATTTGGCATTCTTCTCACCATTTTACTGGATAGCCTGTGCCTGGATTGTCCGTTCACCTGCCGGAGCCCTGATTTACGGCGCTGTTGCAGTGTTTCTGTCGGCAGCCATACTGATCATTTTATTTTCCGGGAAGTTAAAAGGAACATTCAGACAAACAAGTTCGTAACCTTACCCGGAACCTCAGCCTGTGAATCTCGACATGTGTGCCAGGAACAGATCCTTGCGGTTTCTCGATATGGGGATCTGTGCCCCATCCGTCATTTCAATATATCCTCCGTCGTGACGCACGAATTTCTTTACAAACTCAAGATTGATAAGATGGGAATTATGAGGCCGGAAAAAATTGCGGTCATTCAGAAGATCCTGAAACTCCTTAAGATGTTTTGAGACAAGGATCTTTCGCTTATCGGCCAGAAAAAACCACGAATAGCTCCTGTCTGCCTCAATCCTGATAATGTCTTTGGGATTCAGGTATTCCCTGCCGTCGGAAGTGGGTATTACCATGCGGGTAGGATGGGAGGTGCGGAGATTCTCCAGCAGGATCTCAAAATTCTCGTTTTTCATGGAGGATTTTTCAGATCGTTTTGTCACCACTTTTTTGACTGCCTCAATGAATTCGGTAATATTAATAGGTTTCAGAATATAATCTACTGCAGAAAATTTAATGGCCTGAATGGCATAATGATTAAATGCTGTGATGAATATTACATCGAAGCTCTTATCGGGGAAATGTGTCAGCAGATCGAACCCCGTGCCATTTGGCATTTCAACATCCAGAAAAACCAGGTCGGGTTTTAAATCCTGTATTACAGCAACGCCTTCCTTAACATTATTTGCTTTCCCGCATACTTCAAGGTCTTCACAATATTCCGCTATTATGGAAGCGATGAAATCGACTGCATCAGGCTCATCGTCAATAATTACAGCTATTAATTTGCTTCTCATGTCATTATGGGAATTTGTATTTTAACAAGCGTTCCTTCTGGTTCACCTCCGGCACTTTTGAGGTCAGTATAGACAGTTTGCAGGCTGGTGCCATACAGTGCATTGACAAGCTCAAGTCGCGATGCAACGATCTGGGTTCCCAGTGAGCTGTGGTTAATTTCCTTTCTTCTCTTCTCTTCAAGCGCCGCTTCCCTGCCTATGCCATTATCCTCTATAGTGCATAAGATATATTCATTCTCAAGCTTCAGATCTATTTTTACAAGCCCCTTGCCTTCGCAGGGAATAAGCCCATGACTGATTGAATTCTCAACATAAGGCTGAATAAGCATTGTAGGCACTTTGTACAGGATGGTATCGATCTCTTCATCAACCGTGATCTCATAATCAAATTTATCCTTAAACCGTATCATCTCCAGTTCAAGATAAAGCTTTAAAGCCTCAAGTTCATCACGAAGCGGAATGGAGGTATGCTGAGAATTTTCCAGCACTTTTCTCATCAGGCTCGAAAATTTTGTCAGGTAATTATTTGTGGCCAGCTTGTCATGCTGGTACATATAATACTGTATCGAATTCAGAGTGTTGAAAATGAAATGGGGATTCATCTGCTGACGCAGGTTAGCCTGAGTTATTTCCGCTATTTGCCGGTTCATTTCACTTATCCGCCGCTGCGATTCAATTCTCGACCGGCTGTAAAGCAGTATCCCTATTGCAAGACTCAGTATAAATAATCCGGTGAATCCATAGATCAGCAATCTCTGGTTGCTCACTCTCAGTGACAATAGCTGAAGTTCCTTGTTCTCAGTCGCTGCTTCATACCTGATCTTGGCATCATTAAGACCCTTGCTGCTGTTTGAGGTAAGGAGACTGTCACTGAACTTTTTAAACAGGACATAGCTTTTGTACGCATTGGCAGTATCACGTTTTATGAGATACAATTCACTCATATCGTGATAAACCCACGAGAGATTATACGAGTCTTTTCCAAGATCCCCCTGCTCAATCGCCTTATGATAATACCGGATCGATTTTTCTGTCTCTCCCAGATCCCTGTAGATGGTGCCCAGGTTACCGTACGAATTTGCGGAAGCTTCATACCTCCTGGCAGGAACGCTGTACGCGAGCGACCTGTTATATGAGCTGATAGCGGACTGGAATTTCTTTTCAAGATAAAAATTCCAGCCCATGTTAGCCAAAGCAAGTGAGATATAAGTGGTATCTTTTTTAAGAATGGAAATTTCAAGACATTTCCTCAGAAGCGAGTCGGCCTTGTGGAAATTTCTGTCATTATCAGTATACGAAGTTCCCCACCTCCAGTAGCCGACTTCCAGATAAAGCGAGTCATGTTCAAGATATGAGCTCTCAACAGTCTTTTCCAGACTTTTTCTGTAATCCTTCAGATTTCCAAGCGAATTGAAAACATCGGCAATATTATTGTTGTCAATGGGGATCAGACCTTTTATTTTGTTTTTCTTTGCCAGCTCGATACTTCTGTTAAAATAGTCGATGCTCTCTTTCAAAAAGCCGGTTCGCAGGCTATAACGACCAAGAAAATTCATGGTTTTGGCAAGAACATACATGTCTTGTGAGCTGCTTGATTTCTTTTCAGCGATAGCGGCTTCCTGCGATGCATTTTTGAAATCTCCTTTCATGAAAAAATACTCTGCCCTGGCAAGGTGTAAAATGGCCGGAAATTCAATATTATTCCTGTTGCAGATTGATTCAGCGGAATCAATATCTGCCTTCATCTGGCTGAGATACCGCGGATATGAAACGAGATTAAACACTTTCCTGATATATAAGCTTACCCCCGATGTGTCGTCGTTTGAACTTATATCTATCTTAGTGTGAACGGGAAGAGGTTTTGCCTGCAATGATCCGGATGACATCACAATGAATAAAATCAGAGCTGGCACAGTCAGCTTATTGGTTTTCATAATATTGAAGGCACTTAAAGGCACTTGTCAAATATACTTAAAACATGACAGACTTCTGTTTTGTTCTCCTTATACAAATATTAAACAGTCACGTTCAAACCATTGCAATTTAGTGATATAACCTCAAAGAAGACAGTTTCAGTCTACAGATGGTGCTTTTGAGTTTACAAATGACACTATTATACCGATTCAGATCAAATTATAACGAAATGAAGAAGCAGATTAAACGAGGGAGGCAGTACAAACGTCAAAGCCTGATCTCAACCAGGAGATCATCTTTCATTACATTCGTATTTGCTTTCGCCAGCACCGCTACTATGGTTCCATTTACCGGCGACATAATTTCATTTTGCATTTTCATTGCCTCAAGAATTACCAGTGGCTCCCCCTTTACCACGGCAGAGCCTTCCCTGACAAGCACATCAATTATTTTCCCGGGCATGGGCGCCTTTATTAACTCTTTCTCATTTTTCCCGGTTTTTGAGCTCAGGACTTTTTTTCTCTGAAGTGAAAAAGGTGTCTCGACAGTGAAAGTGTAACTAATATCATTGAACAGGATCTCATATTTATTCTGGCTTGAGCGCACTATTTCGACAGGATATTTCCTGTTCTTCCAGAGAATATAAGTGCCGTACTTTTCGTCAGCTTTAAGCTTGACCTCATACTCCCTCTTGCCGATCTTTATCTTATGTTTGAGGGGAAGTGAAAAACTGAATTTCTTGTTTTCTGAAGAAAGCACATATAGTTTCCTGATCTGGAGTTTATCGTTAGGCATAGGATTAACAGCTTGAGTTAAAATTGGTTAATTCTTTTGTTCAGCAACCATGGGCTCATTACTTTTCCATGTTCAAAATTGACATTTATACTGTCGTCATTAAGGTTTTCTTCAACAAAAAGCTTGGTGGCAAGCCATGCTGCCAGAAGCTCTTCATATTCACTGTTAAAATAGAACTTCTCGAGATCCTTTTCAATGAAAGACGTGGTAAAGGTGCCATCCTGAAATTTCTGATGACGGACAAGCATACGGAAGAACGGGAGTGTTGTCTTTGTCCCTTTTATCCATACTTTATCAAGAGCTATCTTGCAGTTTTTGATTGCATCCTTCCTGTCTTTCCCTTTTACTATCAGCTTGGCGATCATCGAATCGTAGTTTGCTACAATTGACGAGCCGACCTGAACTCCGGTGTCAACCCTTACTGACGCGTCGGAAGGCATGCTTAAATTTTCAATTTTCCCGGGATCGGGTGCGAAGCCAGCCTGAACATCCTCAGCATTTATGCGGCACTCAATTGCCCAGCCTTTTAATTTGATATCGCTCTGCCTGAATTTGAGCTCTTCTCCGTTGGCAATAAGGATCTGCTGTTCAATGAGGTCAAGTCCGGTAACTATTTCTGTTACAGGGTGCTCCACCTGGATCCTTGTGTTCATCTCCATGAAATAGAAATTCTTTTCCGAATCTAGCAGGAACTCAACTGTACCCGCCGAATGATAATCCACAGCCTTTGCGATCTGCACCGCCATTTCTCCCATCTTTTCCCTGAGATTTTCATCGAGAGCTCCGGAAGGAGCCTCCTCGAGGAGCTTCTGGTGTTTTCTCTGGATTGAACACTCCCTTTCACCAAGATGTATCACATTGCCTTTTGTGTCTCCAAGTATTTGAAATTCAATGTGTTTTGGATTTTCAATATATTTCTCCACAAAAACCGAGGGATCGTTAAATGCCTTTTCAGCCTCTTTACTGGCAATAACAAACATCCTTTCCATCTCTTCAGACTTGCGTACGATTCTCATACCGCGTCCGCCTCCTCCTGATGCTGCCTTGATTATTACCGGATAGCCTATCTTTTCTGCGATCAAAACAGCTTCTTCCTCATTTGCAATATTACCCTCGCTTCCCATTGCCATGGGGATGCCGCCGGCTAATGCAATTTTTCGTGCAATGGTCTTATTTCCCATTTTAAAGATCGCATCGGGAGAAGGGCCGATGAATATAAGCTTGTTGTCAATGCATTTCTGGGCAAAATATGCGTTTTCCGCCAGGAACCCGTACCCGGGATGTATCGCATTCGCATTCGTCTTGAGTGCAATGGCTATCAGCTTTTCAATATCGAGAAAGACAGGTATTTCCGAATTGTCCTCAGTGTTATCATATATAATATCGGCTGATGAAAGATACATGGCATTGGTCTCCACAGCCGTCTTGACAGCTACAGTCTCAATTTTCATCTTTCGTGCAGTCTTCATTATCCTGACTGCAATCTCACCCCGGTTAGCGATAAGTATTCTCTTAATCTTCATATTTTAAGTTATTCCAAGAGTTCTTTTTTTTGTTGCATGTTGCAGGTTGCATGTTGCAGGTCCTCACGCCTCACGCCTCATGCCTCACGCCTCCCTAAAGCGGCATATTCCCATGCTTCCTCGCCGGCACCTTAACCCATTTATTATTAAGCGCATTCAGGGCAGAGAGGATCTTCTTTCTTGTTACAGCAGGATCAATTACTTCATCAATATATCCGCTTTCATCTGCGATGAATGGATTTGCTATCTTGTCACGATATTTTTTCACGAGTTCTTTTTTAAGCTCAACAGGATTCTCTGATTCGGCAAGCTCCCTGCGATAGAGTATAGCTACAGCGCCATCGGGACCCATCACGGCAATTTCTGCAGACGGCCAGGCATAGCTGAAGTCACCCCCAAGGTTTTTACTGTTCATCACTATGAAAGCGCCTCCATAAGCTTTCCTGAGGATTATAGTAATTTTAGGCACTGTTGCCTCGCTGTACGCGAATAGCAGCTTTGCGCCATGACGTATAATACCGGCATGTTCCTGGTCCACTCCTGGCAGGAATCCCGGAACATCCTCAAAAGTGATAATTGGTATATTGAAGGCATCACAAAATCTTATGAACCTCGCGCCTTTCGTTGAAGAATCGATATCCAGAACACCGGCAAGTACCTTTGGCTGGTTTGCAACGACACCTATCGTTTTGCCTTTCAATCTGGCAAAGCCGGTGACCAGGCTGGCGCCGAAAAGCTCGGCAGTCTCAAAGAAACTGTTCCTGTCAATGATCTGGGCAATTACATCTTTGACATCATAGGCTTTATTCGGATCCTCAGGGATAATGTCTCTCAGTTTTTCATTGATCTCATTAACTGAGCCGTCGTCATTTACCACCGGCGGGTTTTCAACATTATTTGAAGGAAGATAAGACAGGAATTTCTTGAGGGCAAGGATCGTATTTTCCTCGTCATCGTATATCATGTGGGCGACTCCGCTTTTACGTGCATGGACTTCTGCGCCGCCCAGACCTTCGGAAGTTACATCTTCGTTCAGAACTTCTTTGACAACATTTGGTCCGGTGACAAACATATAGCTTGTATGATTCACCATGAAGACAAAATCGGTCAGGGCAGGGGAGTAGACTGCGCCACCGGCGGCCGGGCCCATAATCACGGAGATCTGCGGAATGATTCCCGATGAATGAATTATATTCTGGAAGATACCCGCATAGCCGCTTAAGCTGGCAACACCTTCCTGTATCCTTGCTCCGCCGGAATCAATGAGAGCAATGATAGGTGAGCCCATTTTCAGCGCCATTTCCTGGATCTTTGCTATCTTTTTGGCATGAACAATCCCCAGTGAACCCCCCATAATGGTGAAGTCCTGTGCGTAAGCGAATACCAGCCTTCCGTTAACTTTCCCATGACCGACAATTACACCGTCGCCATATGATCTTTCAACTTTTCCGAATTCGACTGGCTGATCAGCCGGGGTTACAAATGCATCAATTTCTTCGAAGCTATTATTGTCGAAAAGAAGGTTTATACGTTCATGCGCGGTAAGCTTACCTTTTGAATGCTGCTTCTCAGCTTGTTTCGGGCTGTATTGCTTTTCAATAGCCGACTGTCGCTCGATGAAGGTTTTATAATACTTACCTGATAATTCCATACCCATTTTTATTTTAAGGATTCAAAAATAGGTAATATCATGGTAATTACAAAAAGAACCTTCGACCGTCACAGCGGCAGTATCAGTAAGTTACAGATATACAAATAATTAGACAATACGTTATTTCGAACGGCATGAAATTCGGGATTTTCGACTCCCCGGTGTATCAACCCCCCAACTCCTGGTGTATCAACCCCCCAACTCCCCATATGGGGGGCTTAAGATTACGTAAAAGTTTTCGGCTTAAACAGCCCCTCTGCATTCGACCCGAGCATTCCTGCTTTCATCATCAGGCTGCTGGCTCTTTTGAGATTTCTGATCATCTTATCATTAATAACCGGATAATGTCTCAGCTGCTCGAGTCTGTCTCCGATGAATTCAAGGTCTTCGTCAGTTGTTGTCCAGTGGCGGGGATCATATATCGTAAGGTCGAGCGGCACCGAATAGGATCTGAGTGATTTATCGCCGTCGGTATTAAAATAGAAATCAAAGTATGACATTACAAGTTCACGCAATGTCCGGTAAACAGGTTCCCTGAACCGGAGAGAAGTAAAGTTCGATTTTGCGACTGCTCCCCAGAAGCCGTCTACCTGGAAGACAGTAATTACATGATCATCATCATTATAAGCTTTAAGATCGACTATCAGCGGCCTGAATCCGTTGAACTGGATGGCAGCAGCAGCAAAAAGCGCCCCTTCAAAACAATGTGCCGACCGTTTCCTTATCACCCGGCGTGGTGACCTGCATTCATATACCGGATTATAGTCTATTGAATCGAGGAATCCCTGGATCTTGTCGGGATCACTCATAGTCTTCAGAAATTCTATTTCGTCTTTTGTCCAATCCATAGTCTCATTTGTATTGTTTTTTTAAAGCAGAAATTTATGTTTTTTTTACCACGGATTGCACGGATTATCACGGAATATTTTACTGCGTACTTTTAAGGCACCGATTACAAATCTAAATCGGAATTTTCGTACGGAGGTCACCCCTCTTTACGAAGTAGAGAGGGGAAGGGGTGAGTATTTTAAAAAATTACCACGGATTGCACGGATTAACACGGAATATTTTACTCTGTATTACGAAAGTCAGGAGCTGTTGAAAAGTTTCAATTAACCGCAAAGTACGCTAAGTAGTCGCAAAGCTCGCAAAGTCCACCCGGCACCCGGCACCCAGCACCCGGCACCCAGCACCCAGCACCTAAGTTAACCCCCTGATAATCTTCTTCATATCCTCATATTGCTGCTCCATGCTCATAACAAGCCTCAGCTGCGCCCTGGCCCTCTGAAGATTATGAAACTCATTATGTATCTTGAAATAATGATCCCCGTCTATAAAATCAGTCAGGAACCTGACTCCGATTGTATACGTAATTAATTTCGGAGCAAAAGCAAGAAACTCTTTCTCCACATCGTTAAGAGTCTCACCTGTTTCCGAGAGATACCCTTCCGCATATGCCCTGAAACGGTTTATATCCATGCTGACCCTTGAGAGATCATCCTCATCCTCCGACGCAGTGCTTGCCGCCGTTCTGATGGCATCGCCGAAATCATAATGGACATAACCGGGCATCACAGTATCGAGATCGATCACACACAGCGCCTTATCATTCTCATCAAGGAGAATATTGTTGAACTTGGTATCATTATGCGTTATCCTCAGGGGTATTTTGCCTTCCTTCCCCAACCTGAGAATGATCTTCATCTCTTCCGCCCTGCTGAGCACCTGGTGTATCTCCCCGGCTACCGTTCTGACTCGCCCTGCCGGATCTTCCTTTATCTTGGCATTGAAGGCTTCAAGCCTTTTTTCTATATCATGAAAGAATGGAATAGTCTCAAAGAGAGGAGCCCCCGGCATATCCGACAGCATCGCCTGGAAACGGCCGATAGCTTTTCCTCCTTCAAAAGCTTTATCGGGACTGTCAACAATATTATACGAATGATGATTGGAAATGAAGATATACATCCTCCAGTAGTTGCCTTCCCCGTCGACTGTCCAGGTCTTTCCGTCGTGTGACGGGATGAGCCTGAGGCACTCTCTTTTGATGTCGGATCCGGGAATAGCGCTTAATTTGTTTCGCAGGTGAACAGTCACCCTTTCTATATTATTCTGAAGCTCGGGTATGTTTTTGAATATCCTGTTATTGAGCCTTTGAAGTATATAATCGTCTTTCTCCTTTTCAGCTGTTTCAATCCTGAAGGTATCGTGGATATGTCCGCTGCCATATGGCTCTCCGAAAAGGAAAGTGCCTTCAGCATTGAAGCATCCGAATATTTTCTTCAGGTCAAGGTCCATATTATTTCCCTGCCTTATGTCCGATGAAAGCGTAATACATTATTATCAGGTACGCCGGGACGCAGATCCAGTATGCCAGCTGTGTTGAAAAAGTTACGGCCAGTTTTCCGTATAATAAAGGTAATACTGCACCGCCTGCAATTGCCATGATGATCATCGCTGATGCTGTTTTGGTGAACCTGCCCAGTCCGGTTATTGTAAGGGGCCATAATGCGGGCCACATGAGAGAGTTTGCCAGACCCATCAATGAGACAAACAGAACTGTAAGGGGCAAAACAAGTTTCAGGGGAGAGAAAGTGACAATATCCAGGAATGGAATTGTAAAGGTAATATGAGCGGGTGTGAAGATTGCAGCCAGGGCGAAAATCACGCCAAGGATGGCACAGATCTTCAGGGCAGTAACCTGCCTGACATATTTTGGTATGAGTATTATGCCGATAAGATATCCCACTATCATGCTGAGCAAGGTAAGAGATGTGAAGTATTTTGCCGAGCTCATGGCTATACCAAGCGACTGGCCATATCTTATGACAGTGTCACCGGCTATAACTTCTACGCCCACGTAGAAGAAGAAGGTGATGACGCCGATTATAAGATGCGGGAACTGCCATACACTTGTTTTTTTGAGGTTTGATTCACTGCTGGTTGCATCTTCTGCATCGGTGTCAATCTCGGGCAGATGGGCAAACCTGAGCAGAAGTCCGAGTAGCACCAGGATCACTGCCATTACAATATATGGAAAAATAACCCTTGTTGCAAGTTCATCCAATAGAACTGCCTTGGAGGCTGCATCAGCGGCTTGTGCCAGTTTTTGTTCGAGAATATTTGCGTCTTTTAATATTATGCTTGCAAGGATGATAGGAGCGAGAACGCCTGCAAATTTATTTGCAATTCCCATGATGCTGATCCTTTTGGCAGCGCTCTCAGGGGGACCGATGATTGTGATATATGGATTCGAGGCAGTCTGAAGAAGAGCCAGACCTGTTCCTTCAACAAAAAGTCCTAACAGGAAAAGGCCGAATGTTCTTGTCATGGCTGCCGGTATGAATATCAGCGCTCCTGCAGCCATAACCCATAAACCGAGTGTCATGCCGTTTTTAAAACCCGTCTTTTTCAGCACTGCCGAAGAGGGCAATGCCATAACAAAATAAGATACATAAAATGCAAATGTTACAAAATAAGCTTGGAAATCGTTTAATTCACAGGCAGTTCTGAGAAAAGGGATCAGTATCCCATTTAGCCAGGTGACAAATCCGAAAATGAAAAAGAAGAGACCGATAATGGAAACGGAAAAAATATAATCTTTCCTGCTGATAGGGTTTGAAGCTGTGATGGTAGTCATGACCGAGTAGTTAATTATTATTAGGTATCATACTGAACTTTCCAAAACTAGTCTTTTTATCTGATGGTAGCAAGAAAAAATAAATTTGTTTTTTTAGTTCAAAAGTTATAGAACTAACAAGGAAATATTTTAAATTTGTGCTTACGCATTTGCACCTTTATGCCTAGACGCCATTACGTTATTGCTTTGAAGAACTTTCACAGAGGAAATCAGGAGAAGCACAAAGAGCCACAGAGTAATTTTGCCCTGAGTCAGAAGCTCTATGCTCTACGCTCTTCGCCCATGCGCCTTTGCGCCCATGCACCCTTGCGCCATTGTGCCATTGCGCCTTTGTGCCATTGTGCCATTGCGCCCTTGTGCCCTTGTGCCATTGCGCCATTGTGCCCTTGTGCCCTTGTGCCCTTGTGCCCTTGTGCCCTTGTGCCCTTGTGCCATTGCGCCTTTATTTACCATTAACAAATATTTATAATAATGCTTACCAACCAGGACAAGAAAATTCGGGAAACAATAGAAGAGACAGGCAAAGTGTTTGAAAAATTTGGCCTGACGCCCATGCAGGGCAGAATTATTTCTTATTTCACGGTAAGTGATCCTCCCGAGAAGACCTTTGACGAGCTGGTCACTTACTTTAAGGCGAGTAAAAGCTCGGTAAGCAACTCGCTTAACTATATGCTTCAAAATAAGATCATTGATTATAAAACCTTTCCCGCTGACCGTAAGCGTTATTTTTTTATAACAGACTCATTCTTCCGGGTCTATTTTAAGAAAGTCCTGGAGAATGTTGCAGAGTTGAAGGAGTATGCCTACAGAACGGTATCTATGCGAACTCCGGAATACCCGCTTGCCAATGAGAAGATCCTGAAGTGGATAGAAAATGCCAACCTCTTCCAGGAAACCCTTGAATCAGCTATGTTGTCATTGCAGAATGAAAAGACAAGGTCGGGATATTAAGGCTCAGCCTGGTTTTTATCCCCCAACCCCCCAAATGGGGGGCTATTAGATCTGTGTAATCCTCATGGTTCTCTGTGTAACAAATTGTCTTCCAGCGAGATCAGGGATCAGGGATCAGGGATCAGGGATCAGGGATCAGGGATCAGGGATCAGGGATCAGATCCTCAACCTCAGCCTCAACCTCAACCTCATCCTCATCTTTGCGACCTTTGCGCCTATTTCAACCACCGAAGCTTTCTTTGACCGCGTAACGAAGTGAAGGTGGTAGCGAAGGTGGTCTTTGCGTGCTTTGCGGTTAAAAAGATTTAAACCTTTGAGATCTTTGCGGTTTATGGATTTCGACTTTCCTGAAATTTTGATAACTTTGAAATACCATTATTCATGTGATCCAATGATAGAAAAAGTCAGGGAAATATTTCAGAGAGAGGCAGATGCCATTAAGAACATACCGATAACTGCAAGCTATGAAGCTGCGATAGAAATAATTTACAGGCATGTCCACGGCAAGAACGGTAAACTCGTTACCAGCGGAATGGGAAAAGCGGGTCAGATAGCGCATAACGTGGCCACCACTTTCAGCTCAACCGGGACTCCTTCCATTTTTCTTCACCCCAGCGAAGCACAGCATGGTGATCTGGGCATAATGCAGGAAAATGATGTTCTTCTCGCAATGTCAAATTCCGGCAAAACACGTGAGATAATTGAACTGATAGAACTTAAAAATAATCTCTTCCCGCAGATACCGGTTATTGTGATAACCGGAAATGAGCACAGTCCGCTGGCTTCAAAAGCCGATTGTTATATCCTTACAGGGGCTCCCCCCGAGGTATGTATCCTCGGTCTCACTCCCACCACATCCACTACAATGATGACAGTCATTGGCGATGCGCTTGTTGTTCTTATGATGAGCAAGATCGATTTCAGCATAAAGGACTATGCCAAAAGACACCATGGAGGATACCTGGGAATGAAATCAAGAGAGTTGTCGGGGAAATAAATTAAAGATTGACCGGAACCAGAAATCAGAAACCGGCTGAAAATGTTACCTCCTTCGACGCCATGGCCTAAACGAAGGTGGTTTGCGCCATTGCGAACTCAACCTCCGCTCAGCCTCATCCTCAGCCTCAGCCTCATCCTCACCCTTGACCCTTCATGGTATTCACTTTTTTCAAGATCAAAACGAGCGTAGTCGAGTTTTAAAGTTATTTTTGCATAAAACTCTCAACATGTTCAATCATGCAGCAGCCATTGGGGCCGATATAGGCCGTAATTCGATCCGGATTGCCGTAGTGAAGATCAGCGGCGAGCTTATTGCTGCAAAAGCATTTCCGCTCGAACCGGTTCAAACCAGGGAGTATATCATCTCTAAGCTTCTCGAAGCAATTAAGGATATCAGGCAATCAGTTGCATCGGAAGGCGTTAATCCCATCTGTGTCGGGCTATCCGCCAAGGGGTTTATTGACCATATGTCGGGCATGGTTATTGGTCCCGACCAGGGAATAAAAGGCTGGATAAATGTTCCTCTGGCAAAGATAATTAATCAGGAGACTGGCTTGCCGGCCTATGTTGGCAACGATGCAAACATGATGACCATTGCCGAGCACCGTTTTGGAGCAGCGAAAGGATACAGCAATATTATATTTGTTGCCCTTCGCACAGGTATTGGCGGCGGAATAATAATCAACGGCAAGCTTTACAGAGGTGTAAATAATGCAGGTGGTGAAGTAGGGCAGATGATCATTAATTACACTAATGGAGTAAGTGATAAAGGCATACGTGGTTCTTATGAATATTTTGCTTCGGCTTCTGCTGTTGTTCGCAGGTATAAAGAGGAAATTAATGGATCTGCCGCGACGGATGGAAAAGATTTATCGTGCCATGAGATCTTTGAGTTGAGTTATACAGATTGCTCCCCCGCATCACAAATCGTTAAAGAGAATGCCGAACTGGTTGGTATTGGTCTTGCCAACCTTATTACAATATTTGCACCCGAGATAATTGTTGTTGGTGGCGGCATGTCGGAAGCCAGAGACAGTTATCTCGATCTGATCAGAAAAAGTGCTTTTGCCAATTCACTCCAGAACTGCAGGGCGGAAGTCAGGATTGAGAGGGCCCATCTCGGATCGAATGCGTCTCTGTTGGGTAGTGCGTATTATGGGATGACAAGGCTGGCGGGGAAGAGTATCTGAAACTTTGGTGCGGGTTGCGGGTTGGATGGACTAAGGGACTAAGGGACTAAGGGACTAAGGGACTAAGGGACCAAGAGACATAACAGTGTAACTCCGTGTATGACTCCGTGAAACTCGTGGTTAAAAAAGATGTGAGATATGAGATATGAGATATGAGATATGAGATGTGAGGCGATCTCTGCGAAAATCTGCGTTTCAGATAGCTTTCGGAACTACGGGCAATAATTCCGTGAGTCGTGCGTCGTGTGTCCTGCGCCCGTAATGATTAAATATCTGGCTAAAAACATGAAGTTATAATTTAAACATTTATTATATTTGCATAATATTGTAAATATACTTTCAAATGATTGAATTTACCCTGCCACGGAATATAATTGTTCGAAAGACTTATACCTCAAAGGTTGAGCCATTTATCCGAAAACCTGTTATCAAGGTTTTCACCGGTCAACGCAGGGTAGGCAAGAGCTATATGTTGTTCCAGCTTATTCAAAGGATTCGGAAGGAAGACCCTGATTCGAACATTATCTATATTAACTATGAGGATCTGCGTTTCGATTTTATTGCAACAGCTCATGATTTAGTTGAGTATATAAAAAGCAAGTCAGCAGCAAGTGGAATTACCTATATCTTTATTGATGAGATACAGGAACTTCCCGGATTTGAAAAAGCCATCAGGTCATTGTTACTTGATAATAAGAATGATATTTACATCACAGGCAGCAATGCAAATTTATTGTCTGGTGAGCTGGCAACATTTCTTGGAGGCAGGACAATTGAGATAAGAGTTTACAGCCTCTCTTATTCAGAGTTTCTTCAGTTTCATAATCTCGAAGATACGGAAGCAAGTCTTGATCGTTTTTTTCTTTTCGGGGGACTTCCTTTCCTTGTTAATCTGAAGCTTACAGATATGATTGTTTTTGAATATCTTAAAAACATCTACAATACGATAATTTACCGTGATGTTGTAACACGTTATAATCTGAGAAACACTCATTTTCTTGAGCAGCTGATCCGCTTTTTAGCCGATAATACAGGATCTCTTTTCTCTTCAAAAAGCATAAGTGATTTTCTGAAGTCTCAAAAGGTAATGATTCCACATAATCAGGTACAGGTATATACTGGTTATCTGAATGATGCTTTCCTGATCAGCAGAGTTTTGCGGTATGACATTAAGGGGAAAAGGATTTTTGAAACCGGTGAAAAATATTATTTTGAAGACATTGGTATACGCAACGCAATTATTGGTTACAAACCTGATGATAAAGCTAAGATCATTGAGAATGTTGTTTATAATGAACTGCTTTTCAGGGGTTATGACGTGATGACAGGATGGAAGCGGGATCATGAGACAGATTTTATAGCAACAAGAAATAATGAAAAGATCTATATCCAGGTAGCACTGACCCTTGACAGTGACAAGACAGTCAGTCGTGAATTCGGCAATCTCCTGGAGATTGACGATAATTATCCAAAAATGGTAATCACAACTGATAAAAAGTACAGGAATACGATCCAGGGGATTGAACATAAGAACTTAAGAAAATTCCTTATGGAGGAATAATTCCTTGTGTCGTGCGTCGTGAGTCAATCAACCTGCAACCTGCAACCTGCAACCTCAACCTCAACCTCAACCTCAACCTTCTCTGTGCTGCTCTCCCGCCTTGCGGGACAAGTTGTGTCTTCTTTGTGTTCTCTGTGTAACAAATAGTATTCCAGCGAGATCAGGGATCAGGGATCAGGGGGCAGATCCTCAACCTCAACCTCAGCCTCGTCCTCAACTCTGATGACTTCGGCGAACTGTGACATCCCTCTTTTTACTGGTTATAACCAATTTACATCTTTAGGACGTGCGAAGGCAAACCGGAAAAGGTGCGAACCTTGCTCTTTTTGGTGGCGCCATAATGGCCTTGTGTAGCGGGCGGACAAAAAGGGCAAGGTTGTCTTTTCCGGACTCCTTTTCTTTGTTTCATTTCTTTTGGAGGAGCAAAAGAAATGAAAATAAAAAAAGATAGAATTTCTAATCCCTCCTTCATACATCAAACTATCTATTTCAGCCTCATATTTCTAATATTCATACTAACGATATTTCAATTGATCATTTTTCAAAAAAACTGACAGGAATCTGAATATTTTATCCCATATATTAGTGCTTGCGATTCATCAGCCAACTAACTTAATAGTGATAATGAACCGGACCTGTGTTCCTGTAGTAGATTGTATTCCTAAGGCTCTTATTTTAAAGGCTTTACCTGGTTTCTGTGTGGCTTCCTTATTTGCCGGAGCCGTAATCGGAAATCGGGGTTTAAAATACAAGTCAGGCGCAGCTGAAAATATTGAATGAAATTAACTTGAAACGATCGGATAATCAGAGATTTGAGCTTTTTGCATTTTTAATGGCTTAAATTTTTATTTAAGCTTTTTGAATGAGATTCAGCAGCTTGACTGCAGGTAACTGCATGTCCGGTTATGAAGCTGAATATCTGATCCTTCGCCGTGCCCGATGTTGGTCCATTTCCCTGTGACTGACGGGGCGGAAGCGTGCCCGGAGGGGAGGAAAAGGAGTGAGCCTCCTTCGCTACCACCTTCAATTCGTTACGGCGGCCAAAGAGAGCTTCGGAGGCTTAAAGGTGCGAGGATTCTTAAGACCTGCCTGGTTTAACTTTAATAGTAAAATTATTATCGGATTTTGGATTTATTGATATGAAGACAATATGCGATACATTCAATAATTTGTATTTTTGATTGTCTTCATTAACTATCTGCCTTTTGTGAGCAAATTCAGATTCGATATCAATCGGTTTTTATTTTTAATGATCCTCGTTTCAGGCATAATGGTTCTTCCTTCTTGCAGGTTTCTGGAGGAGAACGGTATCTTTCACAGCAGATCGCTGAAGCAGGCATTATTGTGGGCTAAACAAGACAGCGCCAGGGTTGCCGACTCACTTAAAAGTCTTGTGATTGTTAAAAATCCCGGGAAGATCGTTCAACACGATACATTAAAGAATTTACGATCCAAAACACTTTCCACAGAGAGTCCGAAACACAGCTATCATATTATAATTGGCAGTTTTTCAAATTCGGAAAATGCTAAATTGTGTCAAATAGAATATATAAACAAGGGTTATAAGACCGGCATAATTGAGACACCCGGACAAAACGGTACGAAGATAATGCTCGTTTCAGTCATCTCTTTTGAAAATAACAACGATGCAAAAGAATATCTGGTAAGTTTCAAGCGCAATATTGATTCTACTGCCTGGATCTACTTTCATAAATAAGATTACAAACATCACATTAGCGTAATAAAATTAAGTTAAATCCGACGTCATTGCGAGGAGGGTAGCGACGAAGCAATCCTTAATCGCATCGTATCCTTTAATTTTTATCTAAATCCCATGAAAATCAATCACACCATCGTCGTTCTTCTTATACTCACATGTTTCTCATCCTGCGTTACACAACGCAAGGTTGAATATCTTCAGGACAGGAATGCTGATGTTAAATCTTTTAATGAAGCTGCATTTCCCGATTACAGGCTGAAATCGAATGATGAGCTTTATATTCAGATAACCAGTCTTGATGAAGCAGCTGCCAATGTGTTTTCAACCGGCAAGGAACAGTCCTACTATATTGGAACCATGCAGCCATACGGAGCCTCTCTGATGTCATATACAATTGACAAAGACGGGTATTTACTTTTGCCGGTGATAGGTAAAATTATGGTAAAAGACAAGACTACATCTGAGGTTAGCACTTTGTTGAAAGACTCGCTTACTCATATCCTTAATCAGCCGATAGTTACAGTGAAGCTCGTAAACAGGTATGTTTCAGTTTTAGGGGAAGTCAGAAATCCCGGGCATTTCTCCTATGCCCAGGATAAATTATCAGTTTATGATGCAATCGGGTTGGCCGGGGACATTACAGATTATGGGAATAGAGATAATGTTATACTGGTAAGGAATGAGAATGGGAAAAACATACGCGTAAATTTAAACCTGACAAATTCCGGGATACTTGCTTCGGATTATTATAACCTTCGTCCCAACGATATCGTTTATGTAAAGCCACTCAGAAACAAGTTCTGGGGTATGAGACAATTCCCTTTTTCCGTGCTATTCTCTACATTAACAACCGGCCTTCTCATATATAGTATTTTTAAGTAATTAGTGGATCAGAGTTAAACAATCCACTCTGATCCGGGAATGCTCTTTATCTAAATTTAAAAAATCCAGGTTATGCCTCAGTCCCAGAACATTAAAACTCAGGAAGAAAACGATCTTAATAAAATCTATCAACTGATTCAGAGAAATTACAAATTATTTATTGTAAGCGTAATTATAGCAGTTGGTGTGGCATTTTTGGTAAACCGTTATTCAATACCTGTATATAGCATTTCTTCTTCGATGCTAATTAAAGAGAATAAGACACAGCAAAGCAGCCCTGATGTAAATGATTTTCTTAACAGCAATCTTTTCGGGAAAAATCAGAACTTTCAGAATGAGCTGTGGGTTATGAAATCATCCCCGGTACTGGAACAGACTATCAGGAACCTGGATCTCCTGGTTTCTTATTACAAAAAAGATAAATTTAAATATTATGATGCCTATCAGAATGTGCCTTTTCAGGTCTTTTTTCTTGAGAATCATCCTCAGCCGGTAAATGTGCGGTTTGAACTTACTTTCCTGATGAACGGCTATTTTCAGTTAAGGGCAAAATCTGGAAAGACTTCTTTTTATAATTTCACTACCGGTCAGATAACGTCTCAAAAGGATAAATGGAACTACACAAAGAATGGAAAGGTTGGAGAACTGATCGAAACAGATGACCTGGCATTTGTTGTAAAAGCTGACAGTTCCCAAAAGTTATTCAATAAAGAGGCTCCCAACTGGGGTTTTGAATTCAAAACAGGGACTTCCCTAAATAATGAGATTAAAAAAAACCTGAAATTCAATGTGGTGGATAAATTGGCTACTGTAATCGAGCTTAATCTTAAGTCTGAATCTCTAAATAAAGGAATAGATATTGTAAATGAACTTATGAATGTCTATTCAGACCAAAATCTGGAACGGAAAAATCACATTGCAACCATTACAATTGATTATATTGAAAAACAATTGAATGAAATCTCAGACTCATTAAGTCAGACAGAAGATAACCTTCAGAGTTTTCGCTCTTCGAATCAATTGCTTAATATCACTGATCAGGCAACAGGAATTTCCGCCCAGTATATGGATCTGCAGAATAAGCTTGCCGAACTGGTTACACGCAAGCGCTATTACGATTATGTTTCTGACTATCTCGGTAAGAACAGCAATTTCTCAAATATGATAGTTCCTGCATCTCTTGGCATACAGGATCCCTTGCTGAACAACCTTATGTCGGAGCTTATATCAGCCCAGGCTCAACGATCAAATCTGATTGAAAATAACCAGGAGAAAAACCCTCTGGTTCAAAAACTTGGAATCCAGATTGAAAATGTGAAGCAGACAATTTCCGAAAATATTACAGCAGTCGGTAAAACGACAAGTATTTCGATTGATGAAATGAACAAGAGGATCAAAAAAACTGAAGCTGAAATAAGTCGCCTGCCATTAACTCAGCGACGGTTAGGTAATATTGAACGAAAGTACAGGCTGAATGATGCGATTTATAACTATATGCTGGAAAAACGGGCTGAGGCTAAAATCACTAAAGCCTCAAATTTACCAGATGACCTAATTATTGAACCTGCAAAAATGGTCGGTCTGGGACCCATTTCCCCGAATAAGAGATTGAATTATCTAATTGCCTTCGTTTTAGGTTTGTGTATACCTTTTGGTTTCGTATCTATTAAAAGTGCACTCAACAATAAGATTGAAAGTCAGGATGATATTGAACAATTGACCAACGTGCCTTTGTTAGGAAAAATTCTAAATAATAACTACAAGACCAGGAATGTGGTATATGATTTCCCCAAATCCAATATTGCAGAATCTTTCCGGGCCCTCCGGACGAACCTCGATTTTTATGTGAGGGGAGGCCAGAAGAAGGTGATCATGGTTACTTCCTGTCTTGAAAGAGAAGGAAAAACTTTTATCGCATTGAACCTGGCTATGAGTTATGCACAATTGGGACGAAAGACAATACTGATAGATTTAGATCTGCGAAAACCTGAAACATATTTTAATGAAAAAGAAGATCTCCGTGAAGGATTAAGTTCATATCTGATCGATAAATTAAATCTTGAAGATATAATAATCAAATCACCCCATGATAAACTTGATTATATACTTTCCGGAATTCTTCCTCCAAATCCTGTGGAACTAATAGCCCTTGATAAAACTGAAAAACTTTTTAACAAGCTTAATGAAGAGTACGACATTATTGTACTTGATACTACACCAATGGCACAGGTTACTGATGCCTATCTACTAATCGATCATGCTGATTTAAAACTAGTGGTGACACGTCAAAATTATACTCTAAAGAAGGTGTTTACATTAATAATGAAAGATCTGCTGCTTAAAAAGGTTGAGAATGTTTGCATAGTACTTAATGATAATAAGATTTACAGCGACCAATATGGGTATGGATATGGCTATAACTATAGCAAATCGAGGACACCTAAGCAAGTGAAGAAAGATTCAGAAGTTGGACTTACAAAATAAGAGAATATCGGAAATGATATAGAAGTACAAATTTATTACAATATGCTCAAAAATATATGATGGAGATTGGACGAAAAGATATAATCTGGAACTACGCAGCAACTTTTCTGAAAATAGCTTCATCAGTTCTTCTATTGCCATTTATCTTAAGGCTGATGCCCTCCGAAATGGTTGGCATCTGGTCGGTTTTTATGGCGATCACTGCTTTTTCAGCATTACTCGATTTTGGTTTTAATACTTCCTTCGCACGCAATGTTACATATGTTTTCAGTGGTGTGCGTATACTGAAGATAAAAGGTTTCGACTCTGCCTCAATACAAAATCAAAGCATTGATTATGGGCTACTGAAAGGTGTCATTTGTGCTATGAGATGGTTCTATTTGCGGATGGCAATCATTTTGTTTTTGTTGCTTGCCACTTTAGGTACTTATTATATTAATTCATTGTTAAAAAATTATACTGGCGAACATCAAGAGGTATATGTAGCATGGACTTTACTTTGTATAATAAATACTTACAATCTTTATACACTTTATTACGATTCTTTGCTGCAGGGAAAAGGTATGGTGAAAAGATCAAAACAAATTGTTATTATTGGGCAGACAGTATATATAATTATTGCGACTATATTGATAATGGCAGATTATGGATTAGTGGCCATTGTTTCTGCTCAGGCATCTTCAGTTATCATTATTCGTTGGATGTCGTATCATTCCTTTTTTACCAGAGAAATCAAGCAAAGTTTATATAATGTCAAACCTATACCACAAAGAGAAGTTTTAAAGGCCATTTATCCTAATGCACTCAAAATAGGATTAACTTCTCTTGGTGGTTTCATGGTGACAAGATCAGCTATTATAATTGGGTCATTGTATTTGTCATTAGACGAAATTGCTTCTTATGGCATTACAATGCAATTAATCGCAGTAATTACAGGATTGTCAGTAGTTTACACAAGTACCTATCAGCCTAAAATCGCCCAGTTACGTATTTTGGATGACAGTCCAGCGATAAAAGAACTTTACCTGAAGGGCCAGATAGTCCTGTTGTTAACCTACATTGCGGGAGGAATTGTTTTGATGATATTAGGTGAATGGGCACTTAACCTTATTGGTAGCAAAACCAAATTAATGCCTCAATTACTTATAATGGTTGCAATTGTCGTATCCTTTTTAGAGAGCAACCATAGCATGGCAGGCTCAATTTTACTTTCAAAGAATGAAGTTCCATTTTTCAAAGCTGCTTTACTTTCAGGAGGTCTAACAGTAATATTTTTGATATACTTTTCTCAATTAGCAAGTTTCGGATTATGGTCTATGATCGCTGCACCTGGAATTGCCCAAGGGTTATATCAAAACTGGAAGTGGCCAATTGTAGTTATTTATGACTTAGAAATAACTCAAAGAGATGTATCCAAAGCAATTGCAGGAATTATTAATATAAAAACAAAATAATCCAGTTTTATATTGTTTAACCTAGGAGACATAAAAATTAATGAAGGAAAAGACAAATTATTATAGTTATATAAGACCAGAAATTGTATTCTTTGTACCCCAAAACATTAGAACAATAATAGATATTGGTTGTGGACAAGGCACTTTTTTAAAATCTGTTAAAGAAAAAACCAGAGCGGAAACCTGGGGAGTTGAAGTGATAAATGAAATTGCTAATAGAGCAAAAAATCAAGCAGATAAAATTATATTAGGCAGAATAGAGGATACTCTTGATTCAATTCCCGATGACTATTTTGATTGTATTACCTTTAACGATGTATTAGAACATTTACTCGAACCTTCAGATGTATTAAAAATGATAAAACCAAAACTTTCTGATAAAGGTATTATTATTGCCTCAATTCCCAATGTCAGGTATTATTCAAACCTTTATGAACTACTTATTAAAAAAGATTGGAAATACAAAGATGCAGGTATTTTAGATTCAACCCATCTACGTTTTTTTACTAAAAAAAGTATGAAACGTTTATTTGAGGAAGCGGGTTATAATTTAATCATGCAAGAAGGGATCAATAAAACACACTCCAAAAAGTTCCAGTTGTTTAATCTCTTTACAGTGGGTGTTTTTAACGATACTAAATATGAACAATTTGTTTGCATCGCAAAACCAATTCATGGTAACTAAATAATGTGCTTGGAAATGGAGTCGATGTGATATTAATAAGTAAAATCAATATTCTTTATTGGATAAAATTGACATAATAGGTCTTTTGAAATGAATTACTAATCATATTAGGATAAGATTTATTTATGACCTAGCTTTCAAATCATCATATATGGTAAGGATTAGAATAAAGTGTCAAAAACAATCAAGCTAACATTTAATATATAATTTACAATTGTATAATTGAAATAATTAGATTTTTTGAAGTGAACAATCTTGTAATAAACCTAAATGCCTAAAAGTCATCAAGTTCTTTTTGTTTTCTTTATTGTAATTGTATCTTTTCATTTTTTTGATGCTAGGTTTTTGAGTGAGAGGTATACGAATTATTTTGTATTCGTTTATATATTAAGCGCTATCACACTCTCTGTACCAAATTTATTTCGCTCAAGAAATGGTTTCATCTTGCCTATTCAATTAATCTCTTTTTCCATATTTATTTCAATATTCATTGCAAGAATATCTTGGGGTCAAAGTTTTATAGAAAGTATAATTGTGACTGTTCCTTTATTGTTATGGCTTTTTTTTTTCTATTTAATGAGAATACAAATTTCTGTTAAAACTCTTGAATTGATTATTTTAATATATGGTGGATTATACGTTCTTGTTTTTTTCTTTCAACTGTTCAATAGTCAGACAGTTTTTTTTGGTGGGTTAGAAGAATTCAGAGAGGAGAGAGGTGTTATAAGGGTAGCAATTACAGGCCAAGGAATATTCTTCTTGGCTGCATTTATATCATTAAACAGACTCACCAGTCAAAAACATAGAAGATGGATTTGGTTGATGTATTCGATATTTGGATTGTTATTACCAATACTTCAAGCTACTAGACAGTATATTGCAGGAGTTGTTTTAATATATCTTTATCATTTTATTAAAAAACAATCGCTAATTAGGAAAATTATTGTTTTAACGTCTTTCTTTGGATTTATAATATATTTCGTAAATCATTCAAATAATCGCATTGTTAATGGTCTAGTTGAAGCTCAGGAGCAGACTTCTGAGGATGGTCATGAATATGTTAGAATTATATCTGGAAGTTATTTTATAAATAAATTTTCACCAGATAATCTAAGTAAATTATTTGGCAATGGTGTACCTAATATCCGCAGTTCAAATTATGGCACGTTTGTCGAAGATTTAAAACAAATTGGTATTTATATGAGTGATGTTGGAATAATTGGATTTTATTCAATGTTTGGAATTCTAGCTGTAATGGCATATATACTTATCTGGATTAAGAGCTTTACATTACAATTACCAGAGGAATGTTTCTATCCAAAGTATTATATATGGTTTATTCTCCTAACAAGTCTAACGTCAGCGGGTACTTATCATTATAGCTATTTAATCGCTAATGTATTTGCACTATACATTTATCAAACTATGTATATAAACAAAGTAGGTAGTGCAACCATTACTTCAATATAATTAATATACTAGCATGTATAAAAGTACAAACCAAAATATAATCTGACTTAAACCTTGATATTTTTTATCACTAGTGTCCACTAAAAATTAAAGTATAATTGAGCATGTCCATTTTCAGGCATATTGTCCACAGGTTCTGGTCTTTCGAAGAGCTCTCTGATTTGAGTTTTGTCGAAAAGGGACATGCTGAGGATACGGAGCACATCAAAGGTGCTTCGATTAAGCTGAAGGTCATGCTCAATAATAGCGACAAGGCAATAGGCTATAATCGCCGAGTAAATCTGGATTCTGACTGCATTTTCGGTTACACCCCAGAAAGACTTTACCTGCAAATGTTGCTTAATCCACTTAAAGAACAGTTCCACCTGCCATCTGTTTTTGTAAAGCAGCGTAATATATTTCGCACTGATTCCAAAGTTGTTAGTAAGATAAGTGAACGTTCTTTTATGTTCCACAGAGTAATATCCGACGCGCCGGAGCAAGACAGGGTATTTTTTCCTTGTTTGCTGTCCAGTAAGTCGTATCATCTGATCGTAGAGAATGTTATCAGGGTTTTCAAGAAGGTCCTCGCCTTCAATGATTTCATATTGAAGTTGTCCTCTTTCTCTTATTATGAAGTTGGAGCCAATAAGATTGATTGTAAAGAGTCGTGCAAGATCAAAATATCCCCGGTCAAAGATGTAGTAGGCATTCGGTTCGTAAGGAATTTCATCCATGGAATTCATGTCATGAACTTTGGCCTCGGTAATATGAAGAAAGGTTGGGATTTGTGTAACTACATCATAGAGGGTATGTACCTTGATACCACCTTTGGCTTTTCGAAAGCTTGCCCACCAAAAAAGGTTCAGGCACAGGTCAATAGTAGTAGAATCAAAAGCATAAAACCTCCCACTAATCTCAAATTCTTTAGTGATTCTTTTTCTCTGAGCGATCGATATCATTTTGTAAGCAAATTCCTCAAAGATCTTGCAGTCCCTGCTAGCATTTGCTTTTGCCAGATTGCTGTGTGTTATCAAAGATTTACCGAAACCCAGATGGTAAGACTTCGGGGCATGAGCAGTAGTTATACAGACAAGTTCTCTAAGGCTTTCACAACCAGACAGCTGACCATACATCATAATCAGAAGCTGATTCCAGTAACTGAACAACTTAATATATTTATCTCCCTGATATTTCATTACAATACGTTGAAATGTCTTTTGCGGAAGAAATTCGATAAGTTGAGCAAATACATATTTACCAGTAAGCATAGTCCTTCATTCATCTTTGTCTTTAAAAGTATGAATTCAGATCGTGGACATGCATTTTTTAATATATATTGCATAAATTCAAGTTATTACAGATATTGAATTATTAATTAAGTGGACACTAGTGTTAAGTTAAATATAATATGACGTATTTCAAAGTATAATTTGTATATTTGTAAAAACTATACAAATGATACGGTACAGAATTAATCTAGCCAAAAACGAAGTAGAGGAATTAATGGACATTATTAATAAGGGTTCACATACTTCACTGACATTCCGGACAGCTTATGTTCTTTTAAACTGTGATGAGGGTGAGTACTCACAAAAAGTTAGTAATGAACAGGTAAGCAAAGTTCTCAAAGTTGGAATGAGGACTATTGACAGGGTAAAAAAGAAGTTCATTGAAGAAGGACTTGAGGCATGTCTTGAACGGCGTCCCACTTCCCGGGTCTATGAATCAAAAACAGATGGGGATGTGGAAGCAAAATTAATAACTCTTTGTTGTAGCGAGCCTCCGAAGGGATATGCCAAATGGTCATTACGGCTGCTTGCGGATAAGATGGTGGAATTAAATTATGTTGAGAGCATTTCACATGTAACAGTGAGAAGTGTTCTAAAAAAAACGAACTTAAGCCTTGGAAAATAAAAGGATGGGTTATACCTCCTGAACAAAGCAGTGAATTTGTATCAAACATGGAACGGGTACTGGATGTATATAAAAGGCCATATGATAAAGATTATCCGGTAGTTTGCATGGATGAGTCTCCAAAACAGTTAATAGAGGAAGCCAGGCAGACAATACCTATGAAGTCAGGACATGAAGCAAGAGAAGACTGTGAATATATCAGAAATGGAGTTGTAAATATTTTCATGGCAAATGAACCGCTTAAGGGAAAACGTTTTGTTGATGTTACTGAGTTTAAGACCAAGCGAGACTGGGCCCTGTTTATAAAAAGAATCGCCGATGAAAAGTACGCCAAAGCAAAACGGATAACGTTAGTAATGGATAACTATAATACTCATAATGCTTCATCTTTCTACGAAATGTTTAACCCCAAAGAGGCTAAAAAACTCTGGGACAGATTTGAATTTGTTTATACACCGAAACATGGGAGCTGGCTTAATATGGCTGAGATCGAATTACAAGTATTAAACAAACAATGCCTAAAACGACATATATCCACTATGGGAGAGATTAAAGAACAGGTTGATGCGTGGAAGATTCATCGCAATAACAAAAACAGCAAAATAAACTGGCAGTTTACAACAAAGGATGCAAGAGTAAAATTAAGGAGACTCTATCCGTCAATTCATAATTAACATATCACTAGTGATTTTTTATATTAATTTTTATTGTGGTTTTTCTCAAATATTTCAATATTTTAACAATTCAGTGAACATAAATATATTGATTTCATTGGAAATAGCGCCTAATAAAATTCAGCCATTAGATTAAATTGTCGAGAATTCGTAGGACATTGACCCTCTGAACGCAGCATAATTTATTGAAAGCAATTTTAGGAAAACATATTTTAGTCTTTTAAAAAGTTTTTTAAGAGTACCAATTAATAGAGTTCACCATTGCTAATGAATTTTATTATTTCTGAAACATTCGTTGATTGCTTTTATTTTACATAAAACTAACTCGATTTAATTAATTAAATATGATCAAATTAGCGATAGTTATTCCTGCTTATAAAAATAATTTTTTTGAACAAACACTTTTATCTATTGCTAATCAAATTAACAAGAACTTTAGATTGTATATCGGCGATGACGATAGTCCTTCAAATTTAGATAGTATTGTTAGTAAATTTGAAAACATAATTCCCATTTATTATAAGAAGTTTGATGAAAATATAGGAATAAACGATCTCGTTTCACAATGGGAACGATGTATAGACCTGATTGGAAACGAAGAATGGATTTGGCTTTTTTCTGATGATGATTTAATGGATCCTATGTGCGTCGAAAATTTCTATTCTACATTGAATCAATTCCCCGAATTCGATATATTTCATTTTAATTTAAGCAAGATAGATGAACGCAACAATATTATTGGAAATTTTTATGATTTTCCTTCTATTTTGACTTGTGAAGAATTTCTGATAGGTAAATTAAATGTTGGTTACTTTAGTACAGTTGTAGAATATGTTTTTCGAAAATCAAATTTTGTGGCTAATGGGCGTTTTCAAAATTTTGATTTAGGGTGGGGCAGTGACGATGCCACTTGGATTAAGTTAAGTAAGTATAAAGGCATTAAGAATATTGAAAATGCAAAAGTTTATTGGCGTAAAAGTTTATTCAATATTTCTCCAAACAATTGTGATATACAAATTCTAAAAAGGAAATATAATTCACAAATCCAATTTTCTAAATGGATCTGTGACCAAGCTAATCATAATAACCTAAATATAGAAATTCATCAACTTGAGAAGCTCTTGTTCATTTGGTTCTATAAGACAATTAAAGCAAGAATTGATATTCTTCCATTTAGTTGTATTGAAGAAATAACATATCGTTTTTGTTGTTCGCTAAAGCTTGAAAAAAAAATTGAGAACACAATTACCCGCTTGTATTTAATCAAAATGTTTAGATCTATTGTTAAATTGTTTAAGTGTTATTTTTAAAAAAGTAATTTCAATTCAAAACTTAAAATAAAATTAATAATAGGATTAAGGATCTAATAAAAATCATCAATATTTGTTTAATTCTTACATATTCCTAGTGAATTTATAATCTATATCATTATTTTTATTAGACACTTTTTGCCAAAGATATTCTTGCAATGAAGAAGATAGCAATTTGCATATGCACATTTAAGCGAGAGTTTGGTTTAAAAAGACTTTTAATTAGTATTGAAAAGTTAATTGTGCCAAGTGAAGTAGATGTAAAAGTAATAGTTGTTGAAAATGATTCACAACCTAATTCTGAAGAGATTGTGAATTATTTTTCAAATAGAGGTACGATTAAAATTGACTATTTTTTAGAAACGAATAGGGGAATTGCATCTGCTAGAAACAGATCGATTAAGGAAGCTCAAGGAGTCGATTTTTATTGCTTTGTGGACGACGATCAAATTGTTGACTCAAATTGGCTTTATGAATTACTAAAATGCCAGATAGAATTTAATGCAGATGGGGTTTGGGGATTATGTCCTCCAATATTTAGCCAGAAAGTTCCAAGCTACATTAATTATTTTCATGAACCTAGAAGCTTCCATTATGGTGATCTTGTCGAGGATGCCGGTACCGGTTGTTTACTACTGAGAAAGAGTGTTTTGGAAAATATTATTGGCCCATTTGATTTAAGATTGAATTTTACTGGGGGAGAGGATTATCATTTAATTAAAATAATTATTAAAAATGGGGGTTCTATTCGTTTTAATCCCAAAGCGATCGCTTATGAATTAGTCCCAAATTCAAGGACAACTATTCTTTTTGCACTAAAGAGAACTTTTCGTAAAGCAAATACAGGCTATTTCATAAACTCATTTTCCTTACATGGTTTTAGTAAAAATAGAGAATTACCACGGTTATTTCTACGATTTTTTTACGGCTTAATTATTTTGTTGCCATTTTTAATAGTGGCAAAAAAAAATAAGATTAAAGGACTTTTAAAACTAGTTTCTGCTGTAGGAGGAGTACTTGGACTTTATGGAAAAATTAATCGTTTTTATGCTTAAAATTATCATATTATTACTACTACATTAAGTTAATACGTGTATAGGTAGATATTTTAATATTAAAATTGTGTTAACCAAAAAATGATCTCATTTATAGTAATTGGTCGTAACGAGGAAAAAAACTTGAGAAGATGCTTTCAAAGTATCTTTAACACAATCGAATACAACAGAATTAGAGAGTATGAGATTATTTATGTTGATTCAAAATCCACGGATAGTAGTATTAAGATCGCACATAGTTTTAAAGGAATAAAGGTCTTCCTGATTACAGGTTTTTGTAATGCAGCAGTTGGACGTAATATTGGTGCGAAAGAGTCATACGGGAATATATTGTTTTTTATAGATGGAGATATGGAGATTGAAAAAAAATTTCTTTCCAACGTTTTAGACGAAAAATTGAATTTTAAATATAAATTTGTTTCTGGTCAGGTATTAGACATTATTGAAGGTCTTCCTGATAAATTGCATTATCCAAGAAAGAATGATCCCTCAGCCGCCTTCAGCCAGTTAGTTCCTGGTGGTATCTTCATTATAAATAGAGAAGACTGGGAATCTGTAAATGGGATGAAATCCAAATTTAATACAGGTGAAGATTCCGATTTAGGGTACAGGTTACTTAAGAAAGGTTCTACTTTTATTCGTAAGGATGAAATAATTACAAAGCATTATACTTACCAGAACCAGGATATATCAAGAAAATGGGAAGCGATATTAAGTAAAGCGGCATTTTACCCAAGATGTATAATATATCGGGATCACTTTACTAATAGGTACATGTATTATGCAATTTGGGCGCTAGATAAAACTTTTATATTACTAATTATTTCAATTATTTTTATGATTCTTTTCCCGACAACAATTCCAATTTTAGTAATTATTTATCTTTTAGCTATTTCTCTCCGAAGTGTAAAGCAGGTTCCTAAATTTTCAGTATTTCAGTACATATTATATTACATTGTTTTTGACTTTCTTAACTTAATTTTTTTATTTACCTTTTTTCCTAAAAATAAGAAATTAGAGTATGTGGAAAATATTGAAGGAGTACAATAGAAAATTTCGTAGATGATAAAATCTAATAAAAAGTAAAAGAGTAACGTAACACTTGAGAAAATCCTTAAAATATAACTTGATTATTAAATCATAGGAAAGTTTAGATTAGAATAAAATTAATAGCCATAATTTAAGACATAGTTAATAATTGATAGCATAACAAGTGGTAAAATACTTGTTTATTATATATCAATATGCATAAATATTTCAGCCAAATAACTTTATAAACTTTTAAAAGTCAGTCTACTGATTTTTTTCCAATGTGGATGTTTGAACAATAAATCATTCTTAAATATTAATATTTTACAAATGCAATAATTAAATTTATTTGATTGCAATAGAATGAAAATTATTGTTACAAGCCCTTCTCTTATCCCTCAAAATAATATCAGCGGAATTGCCAATTTAACAAAATTGATGATTTCCCTAAATAGGGACGTCAATTACCAGATATTTGAATTGGGGAAGAGAGACAAAGAAAGAAGAGGCGTCTTTTGGTTATTAAAGCAATTATTTCTTCCAATACGATTTTTCCTTTTTTTGCAAAAAACAAAACCAGTTCTAGTTCACCTTAATGTCCCATTTGGAACTCTGGCTATAATTCGAGATTTAATTCTCTTATTTATATGTGGTATTTGCCACAAGAACACAATAGTCCATATTCGTGGAGGTAAATTTTTAACACAACCGTGTAAAAATCCTCTTATACGATATTTTATAAGCATTATTTTAATAAAGGCAGCAAGAATCATTGTTCTGGGGGCAAAGGAAAAACAAAAAATATCTAATGGATATCTTATACCTGAAGACAAGATAATTGTTCTTCCAAATGCTGTTAAAATGCCTTTAGTAGAGACATTAAATGAAAAAAATTTCAATAATCGTTTACATATATTATATCTTGGTCGTTTAGATGAAGACAAAGGATTTAAAGAAATTGAGGATACTCTATTACTTCTTAAAGAAAAAAAGATTAACTTTCTTTTAACTGTTTGTGGTGAAGGACCTTACAAGGATGTGTTTTTGAATAAAATTAATGGTCGGTTTGATAATCAGGTTGAGTATCTTGGTATTGTCGAAGGGAATGAAAAAATAAATATTTTAAAAAAGACGCACATTTTTCTACTACCATCTTATTATGAAGGTCTACCTAATGCTTTACTTGAGGCGATGAGTTATTTTTGTGTACCAATTGTTACTCCGGTAGGTTCGATCCCTGAAGTAATTAATAACAATCAAAATGGAATAATTGTACCAATGCATGATTCCGTTAAAATCGTTGAGGCTATTATTAAATTAAGTAAAAACAGGAAATTTTTAAAATTTTTGAGCATAAATGCATTTTCAACTGTTCAACGTGAATTCAATATTGACAATTATTTTCTTAAATTAAACAGCATATATGCAGATACGTATAATAATCAATAAGCTTATTTGACAACCTCTTGAAGGGGATATCCTAACTTTTCTTCACGAACCTTGTAAATTAGATTCAATTCTAAAAAATTCTTAATACATAGAATATCAAAGATATAGCTTGAATATCTATATGTTATTAATTCTTAATCTGTAATTTCACCAAATCTAAAGCCCAGGCTTAAGAGGGCCGCTCTATTAAATACTGCTATTCGAATAAATGATTGTTTATTTTTATGTTTAATGAGAATGTAATCCAGCCTCTTCTTTATGTGTTTGAGAACTTGGGAGATAATAATGCCTTTTGTATAGCTGAGCGATTTTATACTTTTAACGAGTTCGCTAGACATATTTCGAAAATCCGCAAAGCTTTGCAATTCTTAAATTCTAAAAGTAAGAATATAGGGCTGGTAGCTAATGATGACATTGAAACATATGCTTCAATTTTTGCAATTTGGCTTGAGGGATTTGCTTATGTACCACTTCACCCTAAACAACCTATTGAAAGGAGCATGGAAATAATTTCTCAGGCAAATATTGATTTAGTGATAGATTCAAGTTCTATTTCTGTATTCACAAATTTAAAAATCATGGAAAGCACAAAATTGCAATTTGAAGGTATATGCCTAAAACCAAAAATCATTCCTGAAGAAGCACTGGCATATATTTTGTTTACATCAGGTAGCACTGGCAAACCTAAAGGTGTTCCCATTACAAGAGCCAATTTAGGATACTTTATTAAATCATTCAATGAGGTTGGATTTAACATTGACAGTCATGATAAGTGTCTTCAGTGTTTTGATTTGACATTCGATGTTTCAGTTCAATCATTTTTATTTCCGCTTACAAAAGGTGCTTGTAATTATACTATTCCACTTGATCAAATAAAATACAGTTATGTTTATGGATTATTAGAAGAACATCAATTAACTTTTGGAGCGATGGCTCCTTCAATGATTCGTTATTTGCGTCCATATTTCGAGGAGATCAAGGTTCCTAGCGTGAGATATAACATTCTCACTGCAGAAGCATCTCCTTTAAATTTAATTACTGAATGGTCCAAGTGTATTCCTAATGCCGAAATCTTTGATTTCTACGGTCCTACAGAAGCCACCATTTATTGTACATATTACAAATATAAAAGGAATGGTGTTAATAAACATCTGAATGGTATGATTTCAATTGGAAAGCCGATGAATGGTCTGATTGCAATTGTTCTGGATGAGGCAGGGAATATCCTGGGACCCAACCAAAAAGGAGAGCTATGTATCTCAGGTGCCCAATTAACAGTTGGCTATTGGAATTATCCAGCAAAATCTGAAGAATCTTTTTTTATAAAAAAGTGGGAAGGAACTGCCAGAAGATTTTATAAAACAGGCGATCTTTGCTTTATTGATAATGAAGGGGATATAATGTATGTTGGCAGATCAGATTATCAAGTAAAGATTCAAGGATATAGAATAGAACTTAGCGAAATAGAATATCATGCACGTGAATGTTTAAAGGGGCAGAATGTGATTGCTGTCTCTTTTGAGAATAAAACCTTAAATACAGAAATTGCTTTGTTTGTAGAAGACAAAAAAAACGATTCAAACACTTTAGTATCATATTTAAAATCGAAGATGTCTTCTTATATGGTTCCGACCAAAATATTCTATATTAAAAAATTTCCTTTAAATTCAAATGGGAAAATAGATCGAAATATGTTGAAACAAATAATTCCATCGCAATCATGAATTCAAATTTTATTTTTCATCATTTAGGTATTGCAACTAGAAATATTGAAAAATGCGTCAGCGTTTATCGTGAACTTGGATATAGTATTTCTCGTATAAAAATAGAACCGTCACAAAATGTAAAGATTTGCTTTTTATCAAAGGAAGGCAGTCCAACGCTTGAGTTAGTTGAACCACTAAATAATGATACCCCGGTTTCCAACATTGTTAAAAATTCAGGCACTACTCCATATCATACATGTTACAAAGTTGAAAACTTGGTGCAATCAATAAACGAACTTGAAGAGCTAAATTTTAGACTTCTTTTTGAACCAATAGTATCAGAAGTTTTGGATCAAGGAATGTTTTGTTATCTATTCTCTTCTGTGACAGGTTTAATAGAACTATATCAACAACAAAATGGTTAGTTTTTTGATTAATAAAATATTTTTAAAGTCAGAGGCTTATTAATTAATATTGTGGAGTATCTCATGAAACTTGTAGTCGAAGCTTTTGTGAAATAAGTTTTAATTTTATGCGAAGACCAATAATTGAAAACATTTCAAAATGAAAATAGGTGTCATTGGCAATGATCAGATGGTCATAAATTGTCTTGAGATTCTCTGCAAAATAAAGGTGTTTGAAATTGTATTTGTACTATACGATAAGAACAGATTAAAATTAATGAATCCTATTGATGTTTATTGTGAAGCTCGTGCTTTAGAATATCAAGGATTAGATAAATTAAATACACCTGAAATTGTATCTTATATAAGTTGCAAACAGCCTGATTATTTATTTAGCATCTATAATCATTGGATAATTAGTGTTGATATTTTAGCAATTCCAAAAAAAGGTACTATTAACTTTCATTTTTCTTCCCCCTCAAAATACCGTGGATTAAATATACCTTCATGGGTTATAATAAATGGAGAAGAAACTCATGGAGTTATGTGGCATTTCGTCGAATCTACAATAGATACGGGTGATGTGTTAGTCTTTACTGAATTTCCATTGACGAAAAATGAAATTGCATCATCTTTAATGGTTAAGTGTATTAATAAAGGTATTGAGCTTTTTCCTGAACTTTTAAAGCAAATTCAAGATAATAAGTTAAAAGGAATTCCGCAATTAAAAGACTCCTCATACTATGGCAAAAAAAAATATCCGGGAAATTTAGGCTATATAGATTTCCATAAAACCGGTTCAGAGATTGATAGACTTGTAAGAGGCTTAAATTATTTGCCTTTCCAAAACCCCTTCTTATATGCAAAAATAAGGCATAATGATAAGGAAGTTATTGTTAGTTCAATTGAAAAAGGGGAATATGAAAAAGGTACTATTCCTGGGAAAATTGTTTTTATTGATGAGGAAAGTTTTTTTGTTTATTGCAAGGATTCGATAATAAAATTACTGGATGTAACTGATGACTTATTTAATGATTTTAACGGCTGGTCGCTTGCAAATTATTTGGGAGTATCTTCAAATGATCTATTATAACTTTAGTTAAAATAATAAGTGTATGTCAGAGTGTCCTCATTCTTGACTGAAGAAAGATGAAGCTAGGATTCCTAATCTGTGTAGATGAGGAAAGTCAATGGGTTCTAAAATAGTTTACTAATGTATGTTATTATCTTGTATTGAATAGAATTTGAAAAAACTATTATAAACTGATTAATAAAATGGATGAAAAAGTAATTCTAAGTATTCTGGAAAAAATATTTAGAAAAGTATTCAGCAATGACTCGTTGATTATTACAAGAGATATGTCTGCAAGCCATGTAGATGAATGGACCTCATTAAATCATATGATTTTGATATCGGAAATTGAAGAGGCATTCTCTATAAAATTTAAATTGAAAGATTTGAACAAAATGCATAATACTGGCGATTTGATTGATATTATAATGTCAAAATTGTAAATCAAATGGGTTTTACTTCATTAAACTTTCTAGTTTTTTTTCCAATACTTTTCTTAGTTTTCTATATTACACCTTTAAAATTTAGATGGCTAATATTGCTTTGTGCAAGTTATTTCTTCTACATCAATATTAAACCCGTTTTTGCAATACTTATGGCAAGTGTTACATTAACCACATACATTTTTACACAATTAATGGATAAAAGCCAGAATGAATCAAGAAAAAAAGTTTTTATGTTAATTAATATAGTACTTATATTATTACCCCTTTTTTTCTTTAAATACTTTATTTTTATTAATAATGGCATCGTTGCACTGCTAGAATCCTATAATTTAAGATGGCCATTACCCGAGATTAAATTACTACTTCCCGTTGGCATATCTTTCTATACATTTATGGCAATTGGTTATACTATTGATGTATATAACGAGGAAATTGAATCTGAGAAAAACATTGGAATTTTAGCACTGTTTATTTCATTTTTCCCTTTATTATTATCGGGGCCTATTGAGCGTGCAAAAAATATGTTACCTCAGTTTAAAACACTGCCAAAGATCGATTATAAAATGGCCACACAAGGTTTGAAATTGTTGTTGTGGGGGTATTTTATGAAACTTGTAGTTGCAGATCGGGTGGGAATTTATGTTGATGCTGTTTACGGAAATATTTCTCAGCATAATGGTACTTCAGTATTGCTAGCCTCTTTCCTGTATTCAATTCAATTATATGCTGATTTTGGAGGTTATTCCCTAATTGCTGTTGGGACAGCTAAAATATTAGGTGTTAGTGTGATGCAAAATTTTAAGCGGCCATTTTTTTCGATCTCTATGTCCGAATTCTGGCGTCGCTGGCATATTTCATTAATTTCCTGGCTAACTGATTACGTTTTTACACCCGTATCTTTTTCTTTAAGAAGGTTTAAAATCTGGGGAATTGTACTAACTATAATGGTTACGTTCATCTTAAGCGGAATCTGGCATGGAGCAGCTTTAACATTCATTATCTGGGGAATGATGCAGGGTGTGTTCCTAAGTATTGAGGCATTGACAAATAAGAAAAGAGCATTATTCGAATCCAAATACTGCC
This sequence comes from uncultured Bacteroidales bacterium, assembly GCA_963715785.1. Taxonomy (GTDB): domain Bacteria; phylum Bacteroidota; class Bacteroidia; order Bacteroidales; family VadinHA17; genus LD21. The sequence goes on along the minus strand of OY970276.1, from coordinate 4,098,804 downwards.
TTAATAAGAAGGTATGGTTTATTGTTTTGTCATTTACTCTTACTTTTGTCTTGTTTTCATCTTCTCTGGTCTTTAGCAGAGCGAAAAATTTGAATGATGCATTATTAATCTATTCCAAAATATTCAGTGGGATATTTCACTTTCCTTATCCTTATAGAGATGGTATTACTATGTTATATAGTTTTATTGGGCTTAGCATTTTATTTTTAAAAGAACTAAGAGATGAGTTTTTCCCTGATAAATTTCTTTTGTTTGAGAATAAGAATATTTTTATCAGGTGGACGTCTTATTATTTTATCATTTTTATAATTCTGTTAATTGGAGTATTTGGTCAGGAGAAGTTTATTTATTTTCAATTTTAACTTATGATAAAATTTGCTCTGAAATCATTTATTTTTATGATTCCATTTTTAATATTAGTTGCAATTGAGGCAATAATTGATCCATTTAACTATTTTTCTGAAGAAAATGATAAAGAATTGGATATTTTAAAGGAAAATATTTCTCAAAAAGCAAACACATATTTATATAAATTAATTAAGTACGATAGAAATCCTTGTCCTATTTTAATTTTAGGCGATTCTCGTATGAATAAGTTATCTCCATCACTATTTGAGAGCAATCAAAAAGAGAAAGTAGCAAATTTAGCAATAGGCGGTGGTAATATACAAGATGCTATAGAAATATTTAGGTATGTATCTAATAAGCACTATATTAAAAAGATATATTGGGGAGTTTCAATTGAATCTTATAGTGGGACTCGATTACGGAATGGAGCATTACCATCAATTCAGATAGAGAACTCTTTGTTGTTATATTTGTTAAACAGATATACTTTCTCATCGACTATGCTTATATTAAGATCGATGATTTTTAATGAACAGTTAGACCTTTACAAACCACCTTCATCTAAAGATATTTTTTGGCAAAGTCAAATTGATTTATGCTCTCGTTATTTAAAAAATTATTCATATCCAAAAAATTATTATGAGGATTTTAAAAAAATCATTAGTTACTGTTTAGAAAAAAATATTAAACTGGTTTTTGTCATAACTCCAACCCACATTGATTTACAAAAGAAGGTACATGATTTTAATTTAGATGAAGAGTATGAAAGATTTAAACTTGATATAGAATCTTTTGGTGATTTATACGATTTTAATTATCCAAATATAATTACTAATAACAAGAGTAATTTTAATGACCCTTTTCATTTTAAAGATTCCATATCCAATATTATAGTACAAGAAATATCAACAAACAAGATACAATATTCAAAGTTTACATATCATAAGCCAAAATAAGAATTGTATCTATTTTGTTTTTTTTCAAACTTCTTGCTGAATCTAAGAAATACTATTTATTGAACTGAAGCAAATTCTTAATTTGATTTACTATTATCGAATTAAATGGCTAATTTAAAATTAATTAATAAAAGTTGAAATATGATCCTAATATGACACAACAACAAGTAATAAAGTTACTTGGCTATGATGTTTTCTCAGGAAGGAAGGAGTATTTCAAAAATAGGCTTAAGGGTGTTATTAACACAATTAGTCCTCATTCGTATATTATGGCAAGCCATGATATTCTCTTCCGACAGGCATTAATGACTTCAGATGTCTTAATACCTGATGGTGTTGGAATTGTAATTGCTGCAAGAGTGCTCGCGAGGAAGAAAATAGAGAAAATAACAGGTTCTGACCTGCATAGTATGATGATAGATGCCGTGAGTGTGAGCAAAGGCTCATGCTTTTACCTGGGGTCTTCTGACGAAACACTTAGCAAGTTAAGGGAGAGACTTGCCAGAGAACACCCTGCTGTAAGGGTGGGGTCATTCAGCCCTCCTTACAAAACTATTTTCAGTGATTATGACAATTTTTTAATGATAAACGCTATCAATATGTTTAAGCCTGATGTGTTGTTCGTTGGTATGACAGCACCTAAACAGGAAAAATGGGTCTACGAAAATAAATCAAAGCTTAGTGCAGATATTATTTGTTCAATTGGTGCAGTATTCGATTTTTATGCAGGTACAATTAAAAGAGCTCCAAAATGGATGCAAAAAATTGGTTTGGAATGGCTTCATCGTAGTATTTTAAGTCCGAGTAGATTGGGAAAAAGAAATTTGTGTTCCAATCCTCTTTTTATAAGAGATGTGTTATTATATAAACTTAGGATAAAGAAATGAGAATTATATTTATTACCCAATCTGATCCATTTTTTCTTGCGGAAAATATTGACTATCTGGTGAATAACTTGCCACCAGATAGTCAAGTTGTTTCAACTGTACTTTTTGAAGCATCACCGTTTGGAAAAAGAGAGACCTTTTTACAGAAGACAAAGAATACGATTGGAATATTTGGATATAGATTTTTTCTTAATTATGCATTCAAGTTTATAATCAATAAGATAAATCCGAACAAATCTGTTAAAAGAGTTTTACAAAAGCATCATATACCAATAATTTATCTGCAAAATGGCATAAATCATTCCATTTCATTGGATAGAATAAAATCATTTAAGCCTGATTTATTAGTTTCAATTGCGGGCAATCAAATTTTTAAAAAGTCATTGATTGACCTTGCACCTAAAGGTTGCCTCAATCTTCACACCGCACTATTACCTAAATATAGGGGCTTAATGCCATCGTTTTGGGTATTAAAAAACAACGAAAAAGAGACAGGTGTTTCAGTATTTTTTATTGATGAAGGGATTGATAGTGGTCCGATACTTGTTCAAAAACACATTCCTATTCACAATAATATGACTCAGGCTGAATTAATCCGTACTTCAAAGAGGGTTGGTATGGAGGCAATTATTGAGGCAATAAGCCTTATTCAAGTAGGTCGTTATCAATTAATTCAAAATCCTGATTGCGAGAAAACCTATTTCACCTTTCCTACAAAAAAGGATGTATCGGAATTTTACAAGGCCGGTAAAAAATTCTATTGATGAATATCCTCACATTTGATATTGAAGATTGGTTTCATATACTTGACAATTCTTCGACAAAAACAATCACTGAATGGTCGAATTATGAGAGCCGCATTTATGCTAACATTGATCGGCTTTTTTTAACGTTAGGTAAGGTAGATCAAAAAGCAACATTCTTTTGCCTGGGTTGGATTGCTGAAAAATATCCTGATATTATAAGGCGAATCGTTGATCATGGATATGAAATTGGCTCACATTCAATGATGCACCAATTAGCATATGAACAAAACCCTGGTGAATTCAGAAAAGATGTAGATCGTTCTATTAAAATTCTTCAGGATGTTAGTGGCAGAAAAGTAAAATATTTCCGTGCTCCGGGCTTTTCTATCAGAGAAGATAATAAATGGGCTTTTGAAATTCTTTTGGGATTGGGAATTGAAGTTGATAGTTCTATCTTTCCTGGCCTTCGGGCTCATGGTGGGTTCCCATCTTATAAAAACCCAGTGCCATCAATTCTGAAGTACCAAGGAGTTAGTCTTAAAGAGTTCCCCATAAACTATACATCTTGGCTTGGACATCAAATAATATTCTCCGGCGGTGGTTATTTCAGATTATTTCCTTATTCTTTAATAAAGCATTGGACAACAAAATCAGATTATATAATGTCCTACTTTCATCCCCGTGATTTCGATGGAACACAACCAATCATTCATGAGTTGTCGTTGATACGAAAGTTTAAGTCTTACGTAGGTCTTAAAAATGCAGCAAATAAACTTGAAAAATGGTTGTCCGATTTTGAATTCACAGATATCGCAACCGCTCTTCAGAAGACTGATTGGGGAAATGTTCCAACAGTTGAGATTTAGCTGCTTCAAATTCTATTTTTAACAATTATCTTTTGAAAAATTAAATGTTTTGCTTTGCATGCGATCATCGGCCTTTCTTGGGCCAAAATCGAAATCCATTAACCGCAAAGGGGGCCGAGCGTTAAGAAATAGCACAGTGAGCTATTTTAGCGAAGGAGCCAGACTGCAGGGTTGGTTTAAGGCTAAGGTCTCAAAGGGTTTAATTTCCATAGAGTCATTTTTCACATCATCTACCTTAATTTCTGTGAGAAAAATTCAGCTCATCTCACTACTCCTCCTTTTCTTCCTTCCAAGCATTTTCGGCCAGAACAAAAATATTTCGTTTGATCTGGCTTCAGCTGCAAGTTATATAACTCCCAGGCATATACCATTCTGGCTACGATCAAACCAGTTCGGCAGTATTCCGCTTGATAATGCTTCTTTGAGTTTAATCGGTTCGATTCATAAAGATTATGACAATTCCAAAGCAAGGATTTTTGATTGGGGATTTTCTCTTGAGGGAAGAGGTAATATCGGAGACAGATCGAACTTCATCCTAATCGAAGGATATGCCAAAGTAAGAATAAGTATATTTGAAATAAGCGCGGGCCGGTCAAAAGAAATAATGGGCCTCTGCGATACAAGCTTAACTTCAGGATCCTGGGCTGTTTCTGGAAATGCTCCTGGTATTCCAAAAGTGCAAATCAGCATACCAGAATTTTATAGTTTACCCTTTTTTGGAAGATTATTCGCCTTTAAAGGCAATTATGCCCAAGGTTGGATCGGAAAAACCGCCTTCGGCTCTAATGATGTGATAAATCAAAAGACTACATATTTTCATCAAAAATCTCTATACGGTAGATTTGGAAAACCCTATTGGAAATTTAAATTGTACGGAGGTTTTAACCACCAGGTTATATGGTGCAATGAAAATGCCGTGCCATTCTCAACATCGCTTCTAAAAACTTATGCCTCTGTTATTACTGGCAGAAACAGAATAGGAGATCATTTGGGTTCAATTGACCTTGGTTTTGAATATAGCTTTAAAAATTTAAGACTTCTTGCATATCGTCAGAATATCTATGATGCGGGAGCACTTTACCATTTTGCAAACATCCGTGATGGACTGAATGGTATAAGTCTTACAAATACACGTTATACAAACAGAGACTTTCAATGGAGAAAAATGCTTGTTGAAGTTTTGTACACCAAAAATCAGGCGGGTGAGATGTGGTCTCCACGCACTAATTCAGGTGATGAAAATTATTATAATAATGATCAATATTTGACCGGCTGGTCATACAAAGGTCTGGGAATAGGTAACCCATTTATTTCTGATCAGACTTATACCAGAGAAGGATTACCAGCTGACCCCATTGACTATTTTATCAATAACAGGGTGGTTGTCTTCCATTTTGGATTTGAAGGGTCTATTCAGAAATATAACTTCATCCTGAAAACTTCCTGCTCCTTGAACTATGGTACCTTTGGCACAAGCCCCGAAGGACATACAATTGGTAAGCTCAGAACTCCTCCTGTATATGGAATATTTGGTGAAAAAAAACAACAGTCAACATATCTCAATATCAACAAAGAACTTAAACAGGGAGTGAACATTGGATTTACAGGAGCCTTCGATCTGGGAGAGCTGTACTATAACTCCTCTGGCTTGCTCTTAAACGTTTCAAAATCTTTTTAGTCTTATCCGGAAACCCTGGCACTTTTAGCTCTGAACTATTACTATAAGCCGCTCTTTAAAGTATCCTCTCCAAAGAGTAAAAAAACCCTAAACAATTCATTTGCTAAATGTTTAGATTCGTACGAAAATAATTGGCTTTCGTAAAATTATCAGACTTTTGAAAATCCTGACATTCAGTTAATAACTGTTACTTTATCAGGAGTTTGTGTGAATATATTTTTCAGATTATTGAATTTCGCCGAATGTCTCTTGCTTAATAGCCGTAAAACAAAGACTATTATTGACTAAATTTAATTGATGGTTTTTTCCAGCGACTTCTTCAACCTGATCTTGTGAATTTACCGGCTAACATCTCATCTTTCTTCGCCCCCCAGTGGCTATTGATCTTCCTTGGATTTTCAATGGCTTTTGTCATGACCTGGTTCATCATACCATCAGTTGTTGGCATCTCCAGAATGAAGAACCTTTGCAGCGTCCCCAATGGCCGTACATCCCACACCAATGCCATCCCGAATCTCGGAGGGATAGCCGTATTTATCGGCCTGGTACTGGCGACAGTGATCTTCGCGGGCAATCAGTTCATCTTTGAGCTGAAATATATTTTATCGGGACTGATAATAGTCTTTTTCGTAGGCATCAAAGATGATATCCTGATCATTGATCCATATAAAAAGCTTGCGGGCCAGATCTTTGCCATAGTTTTAATTGCCGTCTTTGCCGATATCAGGATCAATAGCCTGTATGGATTATTTGGCATCAGTCAGATCCCTTATATTCCGAGCATTTTGCTTACCGTCTTTGTTTTTATAGTTATCATCAATGGCTTTAATCTTATAGATGGCATCGACGGACTTGCTTCCGGAATAGGGATCCTCATTTCAGCTGTCTTCGGGATCTGGTTTGCCGTTTCAGGCCATTATGCCTGTGCAATAATGAGCTTCTCATTTGTAGGAGCGCTGATGTCATTTTTCTGGTTCAATGTATTCAGTAAAGAAAATAAAATATTTTTAGGCGATACCGGATCCATGTTAACAGGCTTTGTAATAGGGATCCTTGCCTGCCGGATGCTCCGGTTTGATCTGTCGGCTCCCGGAACAGCATATTTTGAATCAGCTCCTGCTGTGGTGTTCGGTGTCCTTGTTGTCCCGCTTTTTGATTCGCTGCGGGTGTTCTCACTGAGGGTGAAACAGGGCAGGTCTCCTTTTAAAGCCGACCGGCAGCATCTGCATCACCGTCTGCTGGAGACCGGTTGCACACACCTGCAGGCTACTCTAATAATGATAGCAGTTAATGTATTTTTTATTATACTGTCATTTGCACTTCAGAACATCGGAATTATCTGGCTCATGGTTGTGATACTGGGATTGGCGTCTCTTATGTCGTATGTACTGGTACTGCAGGCCCGGAAGAAAAAGAAAGCGGAGATCTCTGCCATCATAGCGGGATATTTCGCAATGAAGACATCGAAAAACAGGGTTAATATTAAGGAAAGAGTGGCAGCATTCCCATCCGGTAATCTTGTCTTCAATATGAGCGGAAAGGCAAATGCAAACTAGCTGAGGAAAAGGAAGAGGTTGAGGATAAGGAAGAGGCTGAGGTTGAGGATAAGGTTGAGGATAAGGTTGAGACTGAGGTTAAGGTTGAAAAGTCCTTTTTAACCGCAAAGAACGCTAAGCAGACGCAAAGGACGCAAAGACCACCTTCGCTACCCTTCGACAAACTAAGGATAGCTTCGGCGGTTGAAACAGGCGCAAAGCACGATAGCAATCGGGATTGGTTGTGTCTCCTCTGAGTTTCGATAGCTATTAGAACTCACCCCCATCCCCTCTCTGCGGGGCAAAGAGGGGAGTGCACATGATCCAGATCCATATAAATTCATAAGCTTTTACATCATGATATGAGAGACTGTATAAAATGGCAAAAGATGGATAACGGATCTGTTTAAAACAATTTTTATTCTATTGAATTTAAATAAGTTTCGATTTTATTAAGTACATCTTTCATACAATGAAGTTCTTCATTCTTTATTCTTAATATATGAAGACCTAAATTCACCATTTCTGCGTCCCTGAACTGGTCATATTCCAGATTGTTTTCGTGAATGGGACCATCAAGTTCAATTACTGTTTTCTTAATAGCACAATAGAAATCAGCTACAAAATATTTCACACCTGAACCATACGGATTATAAGTTATAGGATGCTGGCGTAGGAATTTATAACCGCAAAGTTTCCTGTTTCTTAATTCCTTCCACAGGAGTGTCTCTGAAAATGTTGCCTGACTTCTAAGCTCCCGGGCTCTCTTTTTAACAATCTTGAAATCAAGATGTTTATGTGTGCCCATTGAGTAATATTTTAGTAAAAATATACATTTTTCCTTCTCATTATGGCTTTATTGAGATATGTTCATCTGCTCCGAAAAGTACTCACCCCATCCCTCTCTACTTCGTAAAGAGGGAGTGCTACTGATATGGTTTTTAGTTATGCTCATCAACCCTGCTCTGAAAAGTATCGACAATATTATCATATCTGTAAAGTGATCGCCCCTCTCTACTTCGTAAAGAGGGAGTGCTACTGATATGGTTTTTAGTTATGCTCATCAACCCTGCTCTGAAAAGTAGTGACAATATTATCATATCTGTAAAGTGATCGCCCCTCTCTACTTCGTAAAGAGGGAGTGCTCCTGATATGGTTTTTAGTTATGCTCATCAACCCTGCTCTGAAAAGTACTCACCCCATCCCTTCTCTACTTCGTAAAGAGGGAGTGCTCCTGATATGGTTTTTAGTTATGCTCATCAACCCTGCTCTGAAAAGTAGCGACAATATTATCATATCTGTAAAGTGATCGCCCCTCTCTACTTCATAAAGAGGGAGTGCTCCTGATATGGTTTTTAGTTATGCTCATCAACCCTGCTCTGAAAAGTAGCGACAATATTATCATATCTGTAAAGTGATCGCCCCTCTCTACTTCGTAAAGAGGGAGTGCTCCTGATCTGGTTTTTAGTTATGCTCATCAACCCTGCTCTGAAAAGTACTCACCCCATCCCTCTCTACTTCGTAAAGAGGGAGTGCTCCTGATATGGTTTTTAGTTATGCTCATCAACCCTGCTCTGAAAAGTAGCGACAATATTATCATATCTGTAAAGTGATCGCCCCTCTCTACTCGTAGAGAGGGGAAGGGGGTGAGTATATCCCATGCAGAAGAAAGACCAGTTAAGCTGCCTCAATAGGGCGGCTTTTTTTTTAACCTCACGCCTCACGCCTCACTTCACCCTGGTTCTAAGGAAAGCCGTCAGGTCATTGAGATCGTGGCTCGACAACGTGGCTCCGTACGACGGCATATTGCCACCTCCGTTAACTATCTTGATCGTTATCTGATCTTTTGTCAGCCTGTCGCCCACGAAGGTAAGGTCCGGACCTCTCTTCCCGCCATTTCCCGAAATGGTATGGCAATAGATGCATGCCTTTTTGAAAAAAAGGTCCCCGCCATTTTTGGCGTCGGGATTAACATTGCCAATAACCTCTGCAGTCAGGGGCTTTGTATCAAAAGCAGGTGACCAGGGCGACTGGATCCCGATATACCAGAATGCTCCGATCATGGTTACCACAACGATTACAATTGCTATGGACCACGGGCGGCGCTGCAAACTTCTCTCACCCTTATTATTGATGATTGGCAGAAGGATCAGAACTGCTCCGAGTATCACAGGACTGAATGCTATCGCAACTGATTCAATATCCCTGGGCATCAGGGCAAAAAGTGCGAAGATCCACATGAAGTACCAGTCGGGGCGGGGATTGGCATCAATATCTGCCGGATTGGGGATCTTGCCTATTTCCGGAGGTCCTACAAACAAGGCCAGAGCGGCTATTGTCAGAATCACCAATATACCGAAAGTCAGATCTCTCCAGCCTGCGTCGGGCCAGAACGGAACTCCCCGTTTCTTCAGCATTCCCTGGTACCAGTTCCTGTAGCTTTTGATGTCTACCTTTTGTCCCGCCTGCGGAGGCTCTGATATTCCATTTCGCAGCACCAGGTAAAGATGCAGACCGAGCAGCGCGAAGATCATGGCAGGGAGAAGAAATACGTGTATCGAAAAGTACCGGCTCACCGTTAACCCGGTGATTGTATCGCCGCCAAGTAATATTTTTGCAATGGCAGTGCCTATAAATGGCACCCGGCCCGCCTGTTCCGCCCCTACAATGGCCGACCATACACCCGTGCTGTCCCAGCGCAGCAGCTGGCCGGTGAAGCCCATCGTTACAGTCAGCAGTAATAATATGGATCCGCTTATCCAGCTCATCTCACGCGGATATTTAAAGGCAGCCATCAGGTAAACTCTTATCATGTGGATCCCGACAAGAAGGATCATTGCCGAGGCGCCGAAGTAATGAAGTCCGCGAAGGAAATGTCCGAAATGAGCTTCATGAGTGATATATTTCAGCGAATCATAGGCAGCTGCCGTGGATGGCTGGTATAGGAATGCCAGAGACAAGCCTGTAAGTACCTGCAGCGCAAAACAGAAGAGGGTTGCGCTTCCAAAAACATACCACCATCGCGCTTCCGGCGGAACAGGGTGATCAAGCAATGGCTTGCCGGCTTCCGTGATGCCGGTCCTGTCATCTATCCAATTCCATGCATTCTTAAAGACATTCATGGCTATGAGGTTAAATTGGTAATTGGTACCGGGCTGGCAAGTATCTCAACCTTATTGTTCCTGATACGGACAGGATACTGCGACAGATTCTTCGGAGGAGGACCAGCTGCGTACGAGCCGTCTTTATTAAATACGCCTCCATGACAGGGACAAAGAAAGATCTCAGCATCAGGCAGCCAGTGAACGGGGCATCCCAGGTGGGTGCAGTTGACTGAAAAGGCAATAAACTGAGCCGCAGACACTCTTCTGAGCCATGACGCTGTTTTTGATACGGTTCCTGTCCATGGCAATGAGGACGAATTTGGAAAATCAACGAGCACCGTTTCTCCAATCTTAAAATCATCCACGCCGCCAACCTCTCTCCACGATTCAGGTTTTTTCTTTGCCAGCGGTCCAAGAAAGACTCCGATCACGGGAATGGAAACTATCACTGTTGTTATTCCGGCTCCGATTGCCAGTAATTTTAAGATGAATGAGCGTCGGTCCTTTTCCATTTTTAATTTCTATTTTTCATGCTTCATTTCCACTATCCATCCGGCTATTGCTATTATCATGCAGAGGAGGCCGACACCGGAAACGATGAGAGATGTAAGAAAACCCAGGAACAGGAATGTAACCCCGAATGCCAGGGCAAATGGCCAGTAGGTTGATTCGGGTATTTCGGCTGGCTCGGCCGGCTGAGACGGGTATTCTACTTCAGTGCTACTTGTAACAGGCTCTTCCATAATATTTTGTGTTTATAAATGTTCAACGCCTCACGCCTCACGCCTCACGCCTCAGCGGCTTATGCTTTCGCTGCTTCACTGGTGAACCACCTGAACAGCACAATCATAATATTTGTCAGATAAATAATACATGCCGGCACCCACATGATCAATCCGCCCATCAGCTGATCGATAGCAGGTGTAATGCCCCAGTTAGCCCGTACCATATTTACTACATTCATATCAGCTGTTCCCATGCCGGAGGTGAACATGCTTTCGGGAGAAAATGTTATCAGGATCCCCAATACAGTGCATCCCACACATGCGAGAAACAGATAGACCGAGCTCTGAAGAGGCTCTAACCTCCAGTGGTTCACCGGAGTAAAAACCGGCCATATAAAGATCCATCCCAGTTCAGGCAGAATGAGCATCTGCAGATCCGTAAGATATTTCGAGCTATCCATAAGCATCATGATGCGCGGTACATGCATTATCCACATCGATCCGACACCGAATAGCCAGGCGACAAGAGGGTAGAAGAAGATATTCCCTGATTTCCTTAAGAATTCAACGTTAGATATTTTTTCAAGAAATCCCTTGTCAGTGCCGGTAAGCAGGAGCGGAGGCACAATAAGCAGCAAAACAATATGCTGCACCATGTGAGCGCTGAAGAGCCCGTTCCTGCTCAGAAAATCCAATGGCGAAAGAGTCACAAGTGCAAACAGGATGACACCCGAAAAGAACCTGACGCTATTACGCTTAAGCCTGTACTCATTGGTAATCAGATGAAACACGATCATTAAGGCAATAAATGCTAAAGCCATTGTATTCAGCTGCCAGTAATCAGCTAAGAATTCTGTTGTTTTCATATTACTGCTCCTATATAAACAACACTAAAAACCACTATCCATACAATATCCACAAAGTGCCAGTATATTGCAACTGATTTCAAAGCGGTGCCTTCAATGGATTTGAATTTTCCATTCAGCTGCATGAAAAGTACAATTGACAGCACTATTAAACCTATCAGAACATGCAGGCCGTGAAATCCGGTGAGCGTAAAAAATGCCGATCCGAATACGTTCCTGCTTATCGTAAAGTTCAGCTTGTACAGCTTCATATATTCGGTGCCCTGACCAACAAGAAATATCAGTCCAAGCAATACGGTCATTGCAAGCCATAGCTGAAGGGCTCTGCGGTTCTGTCTTGCAAGGCTCAGATCGGCAAGGAATATTGTTACGCTGCTTGAAAGAAGTGCAATGGTAAATATTCCTGTTCTTTTAATATCGAGATAATGAGCTGATTTAGACAGAACTCCTCCTGTATGGCTGTAATAGATATATGAGATGATCAAAGCCAGGAAAAAGAAAGCTTCTGAGCCGACAAAAAAATACATCATCACTCTGTTCTTGTTCATTGGCTTACTTTTTTGGACTTTGATTTCATCTTGTTTTCTCTTTTCCAGTCAGGATCCTCCGGGTGCAGCATATCCCATAATGGCCGGCGGCTTTTCACCAGTGGCACCGTTTCAAAATTCTTTTTCTGAGGAGGTGATGTAGCCAGCCATTCAAGCGTCCATGCGTTCCAGGGATTATTTCCTGCGATCTTACCATGCCTGAGACTGTAAAAGACGTTCCAGAAAAACAGCACAAATGAGATCCCGAACAGAAATGAGCTCAGGGTGGAGAAGAGGTTAAGGCCATGAAGAAAGGGGAGATCGGGGTAGGTATAAACACGCCTGGGCATCCCGAGCAGACCAAGGAAATGAAACACAAAAAATGTGCAGTTGAATCCTATAAAAAACAGCCAGAAATGCCATTTCCCGATCTTTTCAGAAAGCATTCTTCCTGTTATCTTCGGGAACCAGTAATACGCTGCGGCAAATCCCCCCGTAAGCGAGCCGCCAATAAGTACATAATGAATATGTGCAACCACGAAATATGTATCTGTGAGACGCCAGTCGACCGGTACAAGGGAAAACCCGACTCCGCTTAAACCGCCTATTGTAAAATTGACGATCAATGCCAGTGCGAACAGCATGGCCGTCTTAAGCTGCACCGAGCCGCCCCACATTGTCGCTATCCAGTTGAATATTTTAACACCTGTCGGAACGGCTATCAGCATGCTGGAAGCCGCGAAGAAGGCATTGAACGTCGTTCCCAATCCGACGGCAAACATGTGATGCGCCCATACGCCGAATGAGAGCAGCATGATTGCCACCGATGATGCGGCTATGAATTCGTATCCGAAGATGGGTTTCCTTGAAAATACCGGTATCACCTCCGAGATCATTCCAAACGCGGGCAACGCCAGGATATAAACTTCCGGATGACCAAAGCCCCAGAAGAGATGCTGCCACATCACAGGGGAGCCTCCTGTGGCGCTTACAAAGAAATGTGCATCAAACTGCCTGTCGATGAGTATCATAAAAAGGGCCGCATTAAGAACCGGAAATGCTGCAAGTATTAAAAATGAATTTATGAATACCATCCAGACAAAAAGAGGGAGCTTATTCATCAAAATACCCTTTGCCCGCATTGTCAGTGTGGTAACAACAATGTTCAAGGCAGTGCCCACCGTGCCTATTCCCATAAGCAGCAGGCTGAAAACCCAGTAGTCGACTCCGGGAGTCGAGCTGAAGAACCGTTCACTGAGAGGAGCATAGCTGAACCATCCTACATTGGGCATACCTCCGGCAAAAAAGCTGGAGTAGAGCAAGAGTCCACCCAATAAAAATATCCAGAAGCTGAAAGCATTGAGACGAGGATAGGCCATATCGTTCGCACCTATCATTAAAGGGATGTTATAATTGGCAAACCCCAGCAGCATGGGAGTAAGCACCAGGAAGATCATGTTGGTGCCATGAGTGGTAAAGATCTGATTATATGCCTCCGGAGAAAGGAAGGTATTTCCGGGACGCATCAGCTGGATGCGCATCAGGAGAGCTTCACCAAAACCCATTACGAAAAATAGCATCGCGGCGCACAGGTACATGATACCTATCAGCTTGTGGTCCACAGTCGACAGCCATTGCAGCAATCCTTCGCCGGTCCTGAAATCAGGTATCGGCTTTGTCGATTCAGGGATATGAATTCTGTACTTCATTTTAATTCCTCCAGGTATTTTACCAGTGCATCAAGATCTTCGGTCGACAGTATGAAATTCGGCATATGCGCTCCATTTTTCAGTTTTTGCGGATCCTGCAACCACTTTAAGAGGTTTTCAGGTGTATTTGGCAAACCATCGCTGATAAGCGTCTTTCGTCCGGAGAGATGAGTCAGGTCAGGACCGATATGTGATGTGGCATTTGTTCCCGCAATGGCATGGCAACTGGCACATGCTTTCTCGCGGAATATGCTTAACCCTTTCTGTGCCGTGCTGTCGGCAGGCTGGGCAGGTACCGATTGCTGCACCTTGACCCATTTGTCATATTCTGCAGGAGGCTCAGCAAATACGAGTATACGCATCCCTGCATGCTGGGTGCCGCAATATTCACTGCAGGCTCCCTGGTATTCACCCGGGACTGCCGCCTCAATCCATGTAAAATTATCCCTTCCCGGTATCGCATCGATTTTTCTGCCTAACGCGGGAACCCACCAGTCGTGAATGACATCAGCCGATTCCACCTTCATCAGAAGGTTCTTGTTAACCGGAATATGCAATTCATTTGCAGTGGTGAAATTATATTCGGGATATTGCAGCTCCCACCACCACTGATGAGCAATTATGATAATATCGGGCTTCGCTGTCGCTTTTACAGGAGGCCCGATCTCTTTCATAAATTTCACGGTAAAATAAAAGAAGAATGAAAGGATGCAAAAAGGCAGTATGGTCCATGTAATTTCCAGCCATTTTATTCCTGTGATCTGTTCAGGTTCCCCCTGCGATTGTCTCCTCCGGTACCGGATCACCCCGATCAGTACACCGGAAATGACAATTATTAATATTACTGCCGCAAGAAAGAGGAACCAGAGAAACAATTTATTTATTTCATCTTCATTAGGCGATGCAGACCTGGACATGGCTGAGAAAAAGCGATGAATGGTATCCGGAATCTTGCTCATCCTTGTTGTTTTGAGTTAAACCAATAAAACCAGTAAATACGAAGTTTGTGATTGTCATTCTCAATTCAGGCAAGGAACTGATCTGTAGGTTTTTAATTTATTCACTCTTCACACTTTGCGGTTATCATGATCTCAAGCCCTTAGATGCCATGAACTTCTATTCATGTTAAACAAAGATAAAAAGAATTTTCTCTCACCTTATTTTCCGGTTACTCATTTTTTATGAGTTTTCTTATAATCTCAGACGCTCCCCGGTTAGAAATCCATTAACCACACCCTTCGGCAAGCTCAGGTTAGGGGCACTAAGCTTTAATTACTAGCTAGTTAATAAATAGGAAAAACTGTGTATAATATAGAGGGGTATGCGAACCTTCTATTGAGAGTTCAATAAAAAAGTTTAAAGCTATTTATGACTTCTTTTTAATCAACCCCCCAACTTCTTTTTAATCAACCCCCCACCCATTGTAAGTAGCAACTTTGAAGTACCACTTTTTCGCAATCAAAAAGTGCCAGTTTAGAAAAAGAAAAAAAGCTTTCATATTAGAGGTGACTAAACCTGTGCAATATGAAAGCTCAAAAAAGTAAACACCTTAAAAAGGCATTTATGTGGTACAAAGTAAAGGAATTAAGTGAAAAGGGACTCAATAAAACCCAGATTTCTTTAGAAGTTGGAATCCATAGAAAAACGGTCAGAAAATACCTGGCTATGAGTGAAGATGAATTTTTCAAATGGATCGAACAGCCAAAAAATTTACCCAGAAAGCTTAATGATTATTATGAATATGTAAGGATTTTGCTGGATCGTCATCCCTATCTGTCAGCAGCGCAGGTCGAGGATCGGTTAAAAGAAGAGTTCTCGCAACTACCTGATGTTCATAGTAAAACTGTATACAATTTTGTACAGATTATAAGGAATAAATACGGGATAAAGAAACAGGCAGGCCATCAGCCCCGTCAATATCAAAAGTTACCGGAGTTAGATTATGGGCTTCAGGCACAGGCAGATATGGGAGAGTATAATATGCAAACAAATGGAGCAAGCCGGAAAAAGGTATATTTTATGGTATTGATCCTGTGTCGGTCCCGTCAGAAATATGTCTACTTCAGGAATGCTCCATTCACATCACATGATGCTATTACAGCTCATGAAAATGCCTTCGCATTTTATGAAGGTCAACCTAGGGAAATAATTTATGATCAGGACAGAATATTAATAACGGATGAGAATCTTGGAGACGTACTTCTGACACGTGAATTTAAGATCTATTGCAGCCAGATGGATTTTAAACCTATATTTTGCCGGAAATCTGATCCGGAGAGTAAAGGGAAAGTTGAAAATGCAGTAAAATATGTGAAATACAACTTTCTTCGCGGACGTATTTATGAAGGTGAAGAGAATCTTAATCAATCAGCACTGGCATGGTTGTCACGGACCGCAAATGCAAAGGAACACAGCAGTACAAAAAAGGTTCCAGTCAGGGAATGGGAGATAGAGCGCAGTTATTTATTGCCGGTAAAGACTAATCCAATAAAAATCGCTTCAGAACCTCTTTTAAGGTATAAAGTCCGCAAGGATAACACGATAAATTACAGGAGTAATTTTTATACACTTCCAACAGGAACATATCAAGGGCCGGAAACAGTAGTCCAACTAAAAAACTACAATGAAGAAATACGATTATATACCCCGGATAATGATCTCCTGGCCATTCATCCTTTATGTCTTGGAAGAGGGATGACAATACGCAATACCGATCACATAAGAGATAAGAGCCAAACTATACTAAAGCTTAAAGAAGAGATAATAGGCATGCTGCCCAATAAAGAAAAAAGCGTTCAATATGTAGAGATGATATCAAGGGAAAAACCTCGTTATTTTCGGGATAATCTGCTGCTGATGAAAAAGCACATACGCGGTCTTGAAATGGACTTTTTAGTCCAGTCACTTGACTTTTGCCTTGAAAACAATCTCTATAATGCCAATACTTTTATTGAGGTAGCAAGGCATTACCAGGTTGAATCAAAAACATCAAAGGTAACTATGATAATACCTGAAATAAGTATAAAGAACAGGTTGGATACATTGGACATGATGCCAGAGACAAGCAATATATCTACTTACGAGACTATCTTATAACAATGGAACAGATACAAAAAATAAAGCAGTATGCGGATCACTTGCGTCTTACGCTGATGCGTAACCATGCGGAGAAATTTATTCACCAGGCACAAATAGATAAACCAACTTACCTGGCCTATACTTGTGATCTTCTGGAAAAGGAAGTCCAGCAGAGACAAAGAAGCGATATGGAACGCAGAATAAAACTAGCCCGGCTTCCAAAAAACCATGATCTGGATCAATATGATTACAACTTCTCAGCTGGCATAACAAAAAATCAAATGCAGGAGATCCGCGAGCTGATGTGGTTGGAGCAGGCATATAACGTTGTTTTAATGGGGCCAAGCGGAACCGGCAAAACATTTATTGCCGCGGGGCTGGTGCATGAGGCTGTTTTAAAAGGCTATAGGGCTTATTTTACAAGCATGGAAGATCTCATAAATGTTCTGAAGATGAAGGAGATGACTTCTTCTGCATTGAATGCGTACAACAGATTTATGCGGGCCCACTTGATTGCAATAGACGATATCATGCTCTTCCCGGTAAAGAAGCACGAGGCAGTAGCGTTCTTTAACCTGGTGAATCACTTGCATGAACAGGCATCATTAATAATAACAACCAATAAATCACCAAAGCAATGGGCGGAAGCTCTAGAGGACGAGGTATTAGCCACAGCTTTGCTTGACAGAGTCCTCTATCATTGTGAAGTCATAAAACTTGAAGGGAACAGCTACCGAATGGAAAATCGTAAAGATATCCTAAAGAAGTAAGCAGATCTTTGTGATCACTCAGTCGTACCTCCTTCGTGATCACAAAGATCTTTAACATGGTAAGTGGTACTTTACTATTGCGAAAAAATGATACTTTTTTATTTGCTAATTACACCCATTCTTAATTCAACCCCCCAACTTCTTTTTAATCAACCCCCCAACCCATTCTTAATTCAACCCCCCAACTTCTTTTTAATCAACCCCCCAACCCCCCATTTGGGGGGCTTAGGACTCAGTTAATAGCTTTTTTTTTTTTGAAATCTCTTCAATTTTAATGGGGTATAACAAAACTTAAGTCGAGTTTGGAACAGTTAGCTTAGGCCCCCCATGTGGGGGGTTGGGGGGTTGATACACCGGGAGTGACAGGTTTTATATTAAAAATACTAAAAATTAACCAATCTTAGATCTTTTACCTAATCTTAGGCCCCCCATGTGGGGGTTGGGGGGTTGATACACCGGGAGTGACAGGTTTTATATTAAAAATACTAAAAATTAACCAATCTTAATTCTTTTACCTAATCTTAAGCCCCCTATGTGGGGGGTTGGGGGGTTGCCCATCGGGGGGGGGGTGGGGTCAAGCAAACCTGTTTTCAAAAAGGGGCAAACAACCGCATTAAGGAGTCAACCTCTACCGAAGAGGCGTGTGAACAAATGAATTAGAAATGACGTTATTGTTCCGTAAGTTAATTAGTATCTGATAAAAGATGATTTTATTTTCTGTCTGGAAAACAAAAAAATTCATCACATAAAAAATAAGAAATGACTAAAGCAACATTCGGAATTATCGGCCTTGGCAAAATGGGCGGTGACCTCGCCCTGCAGGCTGTCGATAAAAATTTTAAGGTCGTTGGTTACGACCCAGCTCCAAACAAAGATCTCGGAAAAAACAATCTTCAGCTGGTCAGCAGTATTGAAGAACTGGTAAAGCAATTGCCTGCTCCCAGGATCGTCTTTATTTATATCCCCGCCGGAAACGCGGTCGATAAAGTGCTGGATAATCTCACCGGCCTTCTCAGCAAGGGGGATATTATCGTTGACGGCGGCAATTCGTACTGGGGCGATTCAATCAGAAGAGCTGAAAAATTAAAGGAAGCCGGATTATTTTTAATCGATTGTGGTACCAGCGGTGGTGTCGACGGGGCAAGAAACGGCGCTTGTTTTATGGCCGGAGGTGAAGAAACGGCTATTGCTCACGTGGCTCCTATATTAACTGATCTGTCTGTTCCCGGAGGATATATCCATACAGGAGCTCCCGGTTCGGGCCATTTTGTTAAACTCGTGCATAACGGAATAGAGTTCGGCATGCTTCAGGCTATAGGTGAAGGAATGGATCTGCTGAGCCATTATCGCGAAAAGCTGAACTTTCCGGAGGTACTTCGTTGCTGGAACAATGGGTCAGTGATCCGTTCATGGCTGATCGAGCTGATGGGCAAGATTTATGATGAAAAGAAAGGCTTTTCACAGGTGCCTTCATATATTGAAGATACCGGTGAAGTCAACTGGCTTATAGGCGATGCGATGCATATGGAAGTGCCGGTACCTGTTATTGCCCAGTCGGTGATGCAGCTTTTTGCCTCAAGGGAGAAAACGCATATCTGGGCAAAAGCCATTGCAATGATGCGCCATGGATTCGGAGGTCACCCGTTTGGTGAAGATAACGGGATCAAACATGAAAGGGAAACAGGAAAGGTGGGAGATTACCCGCGTATCAAATAAATTTTAGTTTAATAAAGTAACGGAACAGAATTTACAACAGTTATGACAGACGGAAAACTGAACGGGCAGACGGCCCTGATAACCGGCGCCAACTCAGGCATCGGATATGCCATAGCAATGGCAATGGCTCATGAAAATGCAAATGTGGTGATCAACTACGTCACCGATGAAAATGCAACAGCATTAATGCTTGATGAGATAAAATCCTTCGGAGGATCTGCCATAGCGATCAGGGCGGATGTAAGTAAAGAGGAGGAGGTGAAAGCAATGTTCCGTAAAGCAATTGAGACATACGGGACCATTGATATACTGGTTAATAATGCAGGAATTCAAAAAGACTCACCATTTGTTGAGATGAGCCTGCATGACTGGCAGCTGGTGCTTGATGTAAACCTCACAGGACAGTTTTTATGCTCGCGCGAGGCAATAACCGAATTTCTGAGAAGGGGACCGGTGCCGGGCCGTTCGGTGGCTTTGGGTAAGATTATCTGCATGAGTTCCGTTCACGAAACAATTCCCTGGGCCGGACATGTCAATTATGCAGCATCAAAAGGGGCCATCAGTATGCTTATGAAGTCGCTTGCACAGGAATTTGGAGAAAAAAAGATAAGGATAAACAGTATTGCTCCGGGCGCAATTAAAACTCCGATCAACCATACGGCATGGGAGACGCCACAGGCAGAAGCAAAACTGCTACAGTTAATTCCCTATAACAGGGTGGGAGAGCCGGTCGATATTGCAAAGGTAGCGGTGTGGCTGGCCTCCGATGACAGCGATTATGTACATGGAGCCACTCTGTTTGTCGATGGAGGGATGACGTTATATCCGGGCTTTTCAACAAATGGATGATCGGAATTCGGAAATATATAATACAACATCTATGAGCAAACCCGGATCTATTGAAGAAGAGCGTCTGGCAAAACAAAAGGACGAAATGCTCCCTACAGCCGGCTGGGGCCCGTATATAAGCGACAGGCAGTGGGGCACAGTGCGCGAAGATTACAGCAAGGACGGCAATGCCTGGGAATATTTCACGCATGAGCATAGCCGGTCTAAAGCCTACCGGTGGGGAGAGGACGGACTGGCAGGGATTTCCGATGCACAATGCCAGCTGTGCTTCGCACCCGCTTTCTGGAACAGTTCCGATCCGATACTTAAGGAGAGACTGTTTGGCCTGACAAATTCAGAGGGCAACCATGGCGAGGATGTCAAGGAGTTATATTACTATCTCGACAATACTCCTACGCATTCATATATGCAGTATCTGTATAAATATCCTCATCAGGCTTTTCCCTACCAGCAGCTGCTGGATGAAAATAAAAAAAGATCCCTCGCTGAAACTGAGTTTGAACTGCTGGATACCGGTGTCTTCAATGATAACGACTATTTTGATATTCTGATTACTTATGCAAAAATTGATCAGGAGGATATCTGCATACGCATCGAAGCAAGGAACCGGGGCAGGAACGCTGCACCACTTACCGTCCTTCCCACTCTGTGGTACCGTAAGCAGTGGTCGCCCGATCTGATCAAAGGCAAGCCTGATATCAGCCTTCAGTCTAATTCACAGGGAGTTCATTATGTGGCTGCTAACCACCCGTTTATCGGCCGTTATAATTATTATTTTGACAACGCTGAAGAATTACTGTTCACTGAGAATGAGACGAACAGGGAAATATTGTTTCATGAAGCAAATGAATCACCATTTGTTAAAGATGCCTTTCACACGGCAGTCCTGAAAAATGACTTTGAAATCTTCAGGTTTAAGAAGCAGGGAACAAAATTTTCCCCTGTTTTTAAGGCAAATATTGAGCCGGGCGGCACAGCAGTCTTCAGGCTTCGCATTACCAGAAAGGAAAATCTTGCAGATCCGTTAGGCATGGAATATGACACCGCTTTCACCGAATCGAAAAAGCAGGCGGATGATTTTTACAGGAACATATTGCCGGAAAATATCTCACCACAGATGGCTCTGATTGCCCGTCAGGCTTATGCAGGGATGCTTTGGAACAAACAATTCTATTACTACGATGTACGGGAGTGGCTGGGTGGAGATAAAGGCCAGCCTGTTCCGCCGCAGGAGAGACTTGAAGGCAGAAACAGTAACTGGAAGCACCTTAATAACCGTGATATTATTTCTGTTCCCGATAAATGGGAATTCCCATGGTACGCCTCATGGGACCTGGCTTTTCACATGATAGTTTATGCATATATCGATCCTGATTTTGCCAAGCAGCAACAGATCCTGATAAACAGGGAATGGTTCACCCGCCCGAATGGGCAGATCCCTGCGTATGAGTGGAGCTTCAGCGATGTTAATCCGCCTGTCCAGGCCTGGGCCGCAATGAGAGTCTACGAAATAGATAAAAAAAAGACAGGAAAAGGAGATATCGATTTTCTAAAGAGGATCTTTCAGAAATTAAATATCAACTTCACCTGGTGGGCAAATCAGAAAGATGCTGAGGAAAACTATGTTTTTGAGGGTGGGTTTCTTGGACTCGATAATATCGGGGTACTTGACCGTAATGCGATTCTCCAGAAAGGTTGTATACTCGAACAGGCAGATGGCACAGCGTGGATGGGAATGTTTGCCACTTACATGCTTGAGATGGCTATTGAAATAGCTCTTTATGATGATACTTTCCAGGATGTGGCTCTTAAATATTTCGAACAATATACTCTGATAGCTGAATCCCTGAATACAAAAGGCCTGTGGGATGATGAGCAGAACTTCTTTTATGATGTTCTTAAATATCCCGATGGCACCAGGCAGCTGCTTAAGGTTCGTTCAATTGTCGGTGTCACTTCATTGTTCGCTACCCTTTTTCTGCCTTCGGAGATCCTGAAAAAGATTAACCAGGTCAATCATGGGATCAACTGGTTCAGAAAGTTTTGTATCGATCGCGGATTATATGTGGCAGTTATTCAGAAGGAAGAAAAAGAAGTAAGCGACAGGCTCATTTCTCTTATATACCTTGAAAGGCTTCAAAAGCTTCTGGCGGCGGTGCTTGATGAAGATGAATTTCTTTCACCTTATGGCATCAGGTCAGTTTCAAAAAAACATACCAGTGAATATCAGGTTGAAGTGGACGGACATACATTCTCTCTTAAATATGATCCGGGCGAATCATCCACACGAATCTTCGGTAGCAATTCCAACTGGCGCGGACCTGTATGGTTTCCAATGAATTATCTTATAATAAGGTCATTAAATGCCTACTATCAATACCTGGGCGATGATTTTAAGGTTGAATTTCCAACACGTTCAGGGAATTTTATAAACCTGAAGGAAGTGGCTATGCAGCTCAGAAAAAGGTTGTTAAATATATTCAAGGCAGAAGCGGATTCAACCAGAACCGTTTTCGGGCGGTATAAAGATTTTTATCAGCGGGAAGAAAATAAGGACCTTGTTCTGTTTCATGAATATTTTCATGGCGACAATGGAATGGGATTGGGAGCCTCCCACCAGACAGGATGGACCGGTCTGGTCGCCGCACTGATCCAGGAATTAAATGAATGAAATACCCGACCCAGCACCTTTTAGCCTCCGAAACTTTCTTTGACCACCGTAACGAAGTGAAGGTGGTAGCGTAGGAGGCTCACGCCTCACACCTCACCCCTCATCCCTCATCCCTCACACTTTTTTCCCCTGTTGCAATACACTTTTGTTACAATGGTCATACCCTGAAAACCATTTGTCAAATTAGCGCTGTAAAAGTTCTCCCGGAGCATTGAGTATTGTTTAAGGATTTTGTAGCTTTGATTAATTATTAATATCATGAAAATATTAATCCGGCTGCTGATTGTCACTGTTTTGATTCTGTCCTGCGGAATAATAAGCGCTCAGAATGAATTCATTACGCTGAAGAGTTCCGATTTTATTAAAGGATTGAGCAATAAGGATTTTCTAAGATCCAGACTCAGGGAAAACGGATATAAAATGTCGGGGAAGACAGGCACTGAATCTGCGGCAGGCGGGTATTATGAATCGTGGACATATAAGAATCAGCTATTCGTCGACATTATATATACCCCCGGAGAGGAGAATACCATAAAAGTGGGAATCCTGGATACATTTAAAGGCTTCCCTGACAGACTTATCTATTCATTTCCCCGAAAGGGCGGCGATAATGAGATTGATCATCTTTCAGTTGTTAATAAAAAACTTGCAAACAAGGATGTAAGCTACTCCCTGGCTTATTCCAGTGACACTGACAAAGTTCGTGTCTATGTCTGGTACGATTCTCCATACTACTTCTTCCAGTTTAAGGATGAAAAATAGGAGGCAAGACAAATTCATCGCTTCATAAAGTTACTGTCTGATAGTTTGAAATGAAGTTCCTGATCATACTTTCAAAAAACTTCACATTCTGTTTCCTGTAATAAGTTAAAGTAGTTTCAATTTTTCAATTTTTAACAAATGATGTATAATTTTGTATTTTAGAGCGCTGTTATTAATGAGCGGATTAATCATATTTAATCTTTTGACTGAGCAGTTAATTGCTTACATGTTAATGCTCTCTTATTTCAGGCTTAGAATAAATATTAGAGGTTGAAACCCGGAATATATTTATTATTCAATTGAAAATAATTGTGATATGACAAATAGTCTAAATAATGAATCGATAAATCTTATTATTCCAATAGTATCTTTTGTTGTTCTTCTTACAATTATTTTTTTTATATACAGATTGATTTTCAGACATCTCAAAAAAAGAGTCCTGAAAACAACCGGGAAATTTGATGATTTTTTACTTGAGCTTTTTAAGATTCCTGCCTTATGGCTGTTTTACTGGATCCTTTTAAAAATCTTTTCCTATCTGTTTTTACGTGATAAGCCATTCTTTCCGGCGCTCCTTCATATTAACACCCTCTTGCTGATTTTCGCAATTGCATGGATCGCAATAAAAGTTGTCCATGCCGGCGCCTATTATCTCCAGGGGAAGCTCGATATAAGCGTTGTCAACAACCTCAATGCACGCAAAAGCCTTACCCAGATAAAAGTGTTCAAGGGAATTGTCAATTCGCTCATAGTGATCCTTGCAATTTCAGCAGCGCTATTGACCTTTGAGCAGGTCAGGAGTATCGGCATAAGCTTACTCACATCTGCAGGCATTGCGGGCATAATTATAGGATTTGCCGCTCAGAAGAGCATTGGTATGATACTGGCCGGCATTCAGCTGGCGATCACCCAGCCTATACGTCTCGACGATATTGTGGTCGTGGAAGGCGAATACGGCAGAATCGAAGAAATAAGCCTTACATATGTTATTGTAAAAATATGGGACGAAAGACGCCTGTTGCTTCCGGTAACATGGTTTCTGGAAAAGCCGTTTCAGAACTGGACACGCGCCAAAGCTGATATTACGGGCAGCATTTTTTTGTATGTTGATTATAGCTTCCCTGTCGACTCAATAAGAAAGGCTCTGCCTGACCTTCTGAAAAATAATCCCGGCTGGGATGAACGGTTCTGGAATGTGCAGGTTACCAACACCACTGAAAAGTACAAAGAAATCAGAATATTGGTCACGAGCAGCGATCCATCAAGGAATTGGGATTTAAGGACGGAATTAAGGGAAAAGCTCATCGATTTCATCAACGTAAATTATCCTGATTCCTTCTCTAAAATCAGGATCAAATCATCTGATCCTGAAAGTACTGAACTTTAAATTACCGCAACCAGTCATCACCGATCTATTTGGGAAGCGACACTTCAAAGCTCGTTCCTTCGTTTTCGGCGCTGTGTACTTTCAGTTCAGCAGAATGCAGAGTAAATATTTTGCTTACAAGCGTGAGGCCAATTCCGAAACCGCCCTTAAACCTGACGTTCGATGCCCTCTTGAAAGGCAGATAGATGCTGTCGATCTCGCTTGCCGGAATTCCAATGCCTTTATCAGAGATTATGATCTTTACGAACTTTTCCTTAATCTCAAATTCTATTATCACATCATCATTTGAAAACTTACAGGCATTCTCAATCAGGTTGTTGAACGCGATTATCAGCAAACCCGAGTTTCCTTTAATCAGCAGATCATTTTCATTTTCCGGATAGAGTATCTTTGGTATTATCTTGCGGCCTTTATATTTGTTTATTACTTCATGAATCGCGCTGTAGATTATTTCGTCAATACGTACAGGAGTGAGAGGTATGGCATTATCGCGGTTAATCTGAGCCAGTTCCAGCAAGCTGTTTAGCAGAGTGTTAAGCTTCTTGAGGTCGTTAACAAGTCCTGAAATATGTTTTATATATTCTTCTCTTTTTTGTTCATGGCCCAGCAGATAATCGCTTTCTCCGATCATCACGGTGAGGGGAGTACGTAATTCATGGGATGCGTTTGAAACAAAATCTTCCTGATTCCTGAATGCAATCTCGAGGTTGGTCAGCATTTCATTGAAAGTAATTGCAAGCTGTTCTATCTCATCTTTCCGGTTGCCTTCATTAAGCCTGTTGTTCAGCCTGAAGGAATTGATGTTTTTTACGCTTTTGATTATCTGTGAAATCGGCTGTATAGCTTTTCGTGAAAACAGATATGACAAAAGCACCGAAAGCAATATGCTGAAAAGTATGCTCCACAGGAGGATTCCTCGCAGTTCCGATAAATTTTCAGTGCGGGTATCATCATACGCCATAACAAACACATTATAGGTGTGGTTATGAAAAGTATGTTTATAGCATACGCCATCTTTTCTGCCGATGGAGAAAAAGTTTACATCGCCATTCTTTGCATGCTGCCTCATGATTTTGTTTGACAGAACCTGATTATTATTGCTGTATATCAGGTTAAAGGCGGAATCGGTGAGCGCAATTTCCTCAGTTTTCCATGCAATGGTTGACTGTTGTATTTTCAATAACAATGAAGAATCAACTTCAGCCACATTAATCAACAAAACTGCGGTATTCTCAGCTCCGTCGAGAAGATCTTTCCTGAATTTAGTGAGCTGGCTCGAATATGAAAAGTAATATACGAGAATTGAGAAAAAAATCAGGATCACACCAACAATCAGGGTAAATTGAAAGGAAAGCCGCGTCTTTATATTCATCTCTACAATTCTTTCTCACTGCAATAGAATCCGAACCCGAACTTAGTATGAATTAATTTTGGCTCAAAATCCTTATCAATTTTCTTTCTCAGATAATTAACGTAAACATCTATGATGTTGGTGCTGGGATCAAATTCTATCCCCCACACATGTTCAATAATAAACTCACGTGTGAGAAGCTTCTCTTTATTCTTCAGAAATGTCTCGAGCAGCAGGCATTCCTTTGCAGTCAGGTCAATTTTCTTATTGGCCCTGACGACTGTTTTGGTGTTCATATCAATTTCGAGGTCTGCTATGCTTAATTTTTCTGCCAAAGTGAAGGTTTCTGTTCGTCTTAAGAACACATTGATACGCGCCAGCAATTCTCTGAAATCAAAGGGCTTTAATACATAATCATCGGCCCCGGCATCGAAACCGGTCACTTTATTATCGGGAGTTCCAAGAGCTGTCAGCATAATTATTGGCACCTTGCTGTTGACTTTTCTGATTTCCCTGCATAAGTCGTATCCATTCATTAATGGCAGATTAATGTCGAGAATGATAAGATTATATTTTTTTCTTTCAACCAGCTGTTTTCCTACGTTTCCGTCGTAAGCAACATCCGCTTTAAATCCACTGTCTTCCAGCTGCTTCTTTAATATTTCAGCCACCCGTTGTTCATCTTCCACAATTAAAATTGAAATTTCATTCATAATGTTCTGCCATTTTGTGCAAAGTTACAACACGATTTTCAAGAAATGATATTTTAATGAGATTCTTATGATCTTCTAATCAATTTCTAATTAGCGTTCATGAAATTCATGCTTAGGTTTGCCCTATGGACTTTTGATGTGAAATTCCGATAGTAATCTGAATGTTCACAAAACCGGACAAATTTCCGCAACAGGTTCAGGGTAATATTGACAGCTTAATATGGTTTAAAATTCACACGATACTTTGTTTTTTTAATACTTTGTTTTTCAAGTGATTGCAGTTGTCTTCTCAGATCAGTCGACAACTGCTTTCATTTTATATATTTCGTTACAATACTTGCCGAAAAAAAGTAAGAGATTCCAGGCGAAAGGAAGAATCTCCTGTTTATTTTACCTTTTATCCGTTTGATATTGTTTTCCTTACAAAAACTATCTTTGATTGATTAAGCAAAACTTCGTAGTGTATTAATTGCATTATATAACATAGGCATTATGGGAGAACTTGTAATTTTGATCTTCATTCTGGGTTATGCGGCAATTGCACTGGAGCATAGTATAAAACTTAACAAAGCCGCTTCTGCCTTAATAACAGGAGTACTATGCTGGGTCATTTATATTATTTATCTTCCGGATAAACAATTAGTTAACACTCAGCTTACAGAGCATCTCGGCGATTTATCCGGTATATTGTTCTTCCTCCTGAGCGCAATGACAATTGTTGAATTGATCGATGCTCACGATGGATTCGATATTGTTACCGAAAGGATAAAAGCTACAAATAAAAAGAAACTGTTATGGATAATCGGTTTCATCACTTTCTTTTTATCAGCTGTTTTGGACAATCTGACTACAACAATCGTCATGATCTCACTCTTGCGTAAGCTGATAAATGAAAAAAATGACAGACTGTTTTTTGCAGGGATTGTGATAATTGCTGCAAATGCCGGCGGCGCCTGGTCCCCTATTGGAGATGTCACCACAACCATGTTGTGGATTGGAGGACAAATCACCGCTTTTACCATAGTAATGAAATTATTTTTACCAAGCCTTTTCTGCCTTCTGATACCATTAATTATTATCTCCTTCAGAATCAGAGGGGATGTGAGCAGGAGTGAATCGAGGAAGACGGCACATGCAGTCGCCCTGCCAAAAAATCAGCAAAAAACAGTGCTGTTTTCGGGTATAGCAGTCCTATTATCAGTCCCTGTTTTCAAAACGATCACTGGGCTGCCTCCCTACATGGGGATATTATTTGGTCTGGGCATTCTATGGATAATTACCGAACTTCTGCATAAATCTAAGGATGAAGATGCCAGGAAAAAATATTCAGTTATGAATGCCCTTAGAAGGATCGACACTTCAACTATACTGTTTTTTCTTGGGATACTGATAGCCATATCTGCATTGCAGGCTACAGGAATTCTGACGAAACTGGCGCAATTTCTTGACATCAGAATAGGAAATGCCGGCATAATTGTAATTATTATTGGATTGCTGTCATCAGTGGTAGATAATGTGCCCCTGGTAGCCGGTGCTCAGGGAATGTACAGCCTGACACAATATGTACCTGATCATTTCTTCTGGGAATTCCTGGCATTTTGTGCGGGAACAGGCGGCAGCGCTCTGATTATCGGCTCAGCTGCCGGAGTGGCTGCAATGGGAATGGAAAAAATCAATTTCTTCTGGTATCTGCGGAAAATCAGCTGGCTGGCATTAATTGGATTTTTTGCAGGAGCTGCAGTCTACCTTCTTCAGTCAGTGATCCTGCACTAATCAGGATATCCGATATAAGAGAAAAAAATCTTTGTTAACAAAATTGTGCGGATATTATTTAAGCAGTCTTTTTCTTAGAATCTGTCAATTATATTTCCCGGGATTTTATTATATTTATGATCATAATGCCGGAAATATTATGTTTGAGCGGCATCCGGAACAGGCTTAATTGCAGATTCATATGAACGATACTGAAAAATTAAAAAACCTTACCCTGGCTCCATATATAATAAAGGCCACAGCGCTTATAGGGAAAGGAAGAAATGTTGGTGGCAATCAGTTCCGGCATGCCTTTGCCACCCTGGCAATCCTGCTGGATTATAAGCTGTTCGATGATTATGTTCTTCTTAAAGCATCCGTGATCCATGATCTTCTTGAAGATGTTCCCGATACCAATGAATCCGTTCTGCGCTCTATAGATGATGAAGCTGATAAGGTTGTTGATCTTGTAAAAGAAGTCACAAAGCCCGCCGGAATGTCAAAACCCGACTTTCTTAAAGGAATTCTTGAAAGAGGATCCTATAACGCAAAACTCCTGAAAGTGGCTGACAGGATAAGTAACCTGACAGATCTCCATCGCGATTTTTACTCTAAAAGGAAAATGGCTGATTATCTTGACGAGACCGAAAAATATGTTCTTCCTATGGCAAAGGAAGTAAATGAAAATATGACCCTCGAATTAATAGATCTTATCGCCAAGAGACGACATCAGATGAATTTCTTAAAATACCCGGGTTTCATTGGTTTCTGATTCAGGTTATTTCGCCCGCTCCGGGGCTCTCATCCTCAACCTCAGCCTCAACCTCTACCTCAGCCTCTGCGACCTTTGCGCCTGCTTAGCGCACTTTGCGGTTAAAAAGGATTTTTCAACAGCTCCCTCAGTCTCAACCTTAACCTCAGCCTCTGCGACCTTTGCGCCTACTTAGCGCACTTAGCGGTTAAAAAGGATTTTTCAACAGCTCCCTCAGTCTCAACCTCTACCTCAGCCTCTGCGACCTTTGCGCCTGCTTAGCGCACTTTGCGGTTAAAAAGGATTTTTTCAACAGCTGGGTTGGTTGATTTTTTATTCCGACTCAGGAGCTTATGATAACATTATCCGCACCGCGGCATCATAACCAAAAAACAACATATGTAATGAACCTTCGACCCGGTATATCGTTTAACACATAAGGTGTTTTTAATAAACGTTCCGGACTTCTATAATTTTTGCAAATGATGAAAGAATACGAAATTGGAATGATAGGCTTAGGCGTGATGGGACGCAACTTGTTATTAAACATGGCTGATCATGGTTTCCCGGTTGCCGGCTATGACAATGACCCGGCTAAAGTTGATGCCATGCGCATCGAATCTGAGAACCGTGAAATCCATTGTACGGGTAATCTTCAGGATTTTATTTCAAGTCTTCGCCTGCCACGTGCTATAATCCTGCTTGTACCGGCCGGAGCTCCGGTTGATTCCGTTATAAATGAATTGATACCACTGCTTCAGAATGACGATCTCATAATTGATTCAGGCAATTCGTATTTTAAGGATACCGATATCCGTACGATCAGATTGGAGAAACCGGGAATACTCTTTATGGGAATGGGAATATCGGGCGGAGAAGAAGGAGCCAGGCATGGTGCCAGTATCATGCCAGGCGGATTAAAAAAAGCTTATGAGAGAGTGAAACCCATCCTCGAGGCAGCTGCTGCAAAAATTGGAAATGAATCGTGTGTGACATACCTGGGTCCGGGTTCTGCAGGACATTTTGTTAAGATGGTGCATAATGGCATTGAATATGGTATTATGCAGCTGATCTCAGAAACATATGCTTTGCTGAAGCTTGCAGGAGGATTCTCTGAAAGTCAGCTCAGGGAGATCTACAGTGAATGGAACAATGGTGAAGCCAATAGCTTCCTGCTTGAAATTACCAGCAGCATATTTGGAAAGGTCGATGACAAAACTGGCAGGCATCTGATAGATGAAATACTTGATGTGGCGAGACAAAAGGGGACAGGTATGTGGACCTCTCAAAGCGCAATGGAGCTTCAGGTTCCTGTGCCAACGATAGATAACGCAGTTGCGATGCGCGACTTATCCGTATATGAAGATGACCGCGATATGGCATCGCGAATCTTCAAAATTCCTGAAATAGATTTCAAAGGCGACCGGAATGATCTTGTCTTGCAGCTTCGTCATGCCTTTTATGCGTCAATGATCATTACTTATGCCCAGGGATTTGCAATCATTGCAAAAGCATCGGAGAAGTACACATATAATATTGATCCGGAAGCCGTTGCCAGGATATGGAAGGGCGGTTGCATCATCCGTGCAGAAGTTCTCACAGACATTCAGGAAGCATTTCATTTGAAGAAAGATCTCTCGAATTTGCTTCTGGATAAAAACATTTCAGAGAAAATAAAGGAAAATCAAAAATACCTGCGGCAGATAGTATGTGTTGCAGGCGATATGGGCATTGCCATTCCCTGTTTAATGTCATCTCTGGGGTATCTCGATGCATTCAGAAGTTCGTGGCTGCCCGCGAATCTTATTCAGGCTCAGCGCGATTATTTTGGCGCTCATACCTATGAGCGCATTGATTCAAAAGGAACATATCATACAGAATGGCTAAAAGGTTCAAAATGAAAACAAAATCCCATATCCAGCCTACAGTATTTGCTATCTTCGGCGGATCAGGCGATCTGACCTGGAGAAAGCTGGTGCCATCTCTCTTTAACCTGTTTCGTGATTCCAGTATGCCTGACGATTTCTCAATTATAGCCCTCGATCGCATAAAACTCGACGAAAAAGAATTGCATAAGCGTTACCGCAAAGGAGTTTTAAAGTTTTCCAGGAAAGGGAAGGTCAGTGATAAGATCTGGTTAAAGTTCACCAGACATATTTATTACAGGCAGGGCGATTTTACCAAACCCAAAATCTATGCCCAGCTGAAAGAGCAATGCAAGGTTTTGGAGAAAGAATGGAAGACAAAAGCTCAGTTGGTTTTTTATATGGCAACGCCGCCTGCCATGTTTGGCGAAATTCCGAAACATCTGAAGGACGCCGGACTCGCAGATCTGTCTGAGAGTGCGCGAATAGTGATTGAAAAGCCAATAGGTCACGATATTGAATCAACGCTGAATCTCAATAAGATACTCACAGACAATTTCAATGAATCCCAGATCTTCAGGATTGATCATTACCTGGGCAAGGAAACAGTGCAGAATATCCTGGCATTCCGTTTTGCCAACCCTCTTTTCGAACCTCTCTGGAACAGAAGATATGTGGATTATGTTACAATAACGGTTGCTGAAGAGCTGGGTGTGGAGCATCGCGGAGAATATTACGAACACGCAGGAGCATTGCGCGATATGGTTCAGAATCATCTGATGCAGTTGCTTTGCCTGGTAGCAATGGAACCCATGGTATCTTTTGAAGCTGATGAGATCAGGAACAAAAAAGTGGATGTGCTTCACGCTGTCAGGCCAATTCTTAGGGACAAAGTGAATGAATTTGCAGTCAGGGGACAATACGGACCTGGTATGTCCCAGGGTAAAGAGGTCGCCGGATATCGCAAAGAAATTGATGTGTCGGCTGATTCGAATACCGAAACATTCGTGGCATTAAAGCTGTTTGTGGATAACTGGCGATGGCAGGATGTGCCTTTTTACCTTCGCACCGGTAAGCGTCTTCCAACGCAGGTTTCAGAAATAACTATACAATTCCGTGCCGTACCGCATAAATCTTTTCCCCCTGAAGCTACCTCCGACTGGCAGTCTGCCAGTCTCATAATATCTATTCAGCCTGATGAAGGAATTGTCCTCCGCTTTCAGGCTAAACAGCCTGGAACCAGGTTATTATTAAAACCGGTGATAATGAAATTCAATTACCAGGAAAGCTTCTCAATTCCCAGCCCCGATGCCTATGAAACATTGCTTTGGGATTTAATGAATAATGATGCTACTCTTTTCATGCGATCCGATCAGGTAGAAGCAGCATGGAATATCATAATGCCTGTCCTTGAATACTGGGCCGAAACACCGCCGGAAGACTTCCCTAATTACTTTGCCGGCACATGGGGACCTGAAACAGTCAAGTTATTCGGTAACGGACAACAATGGCCGTTGCCCGCAGAATGAGCCGGATAGTAAAATTAATAAAGCCCGGCTATCTCTTTGCCAGACGGTCTTGAAAATTAAAAATAATTATAAAATGGAAAAATCAGAATACGTTACAACATTATTCCTTGATATTGGCGGCGTAATGCTGACAAACGGATGGGGACATGAATCGCGCCAGCTGGCAGCTGAAAAATTTGACCTGAATTTAAGCGAAATGGAAGAAAGGCACCATCTCACGTTCGTGACTTATGAAGAAGGAAAACTCACCCTGAAAGAATACCTTGACCGTGTTGTTTTTTATCAGAAACGCGATTTCACTCCTGTACAATTTCAGAAGTTCATGTTTGATCAGTCTGCTCCTTATCCGGAGATGATTGAATTTAGAACCAGGCTGAAGGAACGGAACCATCTGAAAATAGCCGTTGTCAACAATGAAGCCCGGGAGTTGAATGAGCACAGGATTAAGAAATTTAAGCTGAACCGGTTCATCGATTTTTACATTTCTTCATGTTTTGTACATTTCCGGAAGCCCGATGCAGATATTTTCCGGATTGCACTCGATATTGCACAGGTTCCTGCTGAACAGGTTGTGTTCATTGAAAATACCCGGATGTTCGTCGATGTAGCCAGAGATTTGGGGATCAGAAGCATCCATCATAAGGATTATCTGTCAACTTCCTCAGAATTAGCCTCATTTGGGCTGAAAATTGAATAATATTATGTGATATGGAAAATCTTAATGCACTGTCGCAGGAGCTTCTGCAAAAAATGAATGCCTACTGGAGGGCCGCCAACTATCTGTCGGTGGGTCAGCTCTACCTCAGGGATAATCCATTGCTAAAAGAGCCATTGAAACTTTCGCATGTGAAGAAAATGCTTCTGGGACACTGGGGCACAACCCCGGGCCAGAATTTTATTTATGTGCATCTGAACCGCATCATAAAGAAGTACGATCTGAATATGTTCTATATTGCCGGTCCTGGTCATGGAGGTCCTGCACTTGTTGGCAATACTTACCTTGAAGGCACGTACAGTGAAATATATGAGAATATCACACAGGATGAAGAGGGACTGAAAAAGCTATTCAAACAGTTCTCATTTCCGGGCGGAATACCGAGTCATGTATCGCCTGAATGTCCCGGTTCTATACATGAGGGGGGAGAGTTGGGATATTCACTCAGTCATGCTTTTGGAGCCGTTTTCGATAATCCTGAGTTGATCGTAGCCTGTATAATAGGAGATGGTGAAGCAGAAACAGGTCCTCTGGCAACATCGTGGCACTCGAATAAGTTTCTGAACCCTGTAACCGACGGGGCCGTCTTGCCTATCCTTCACCTCAACGGATATAAGATAGCTAACCCCACAATCCTGGCGCGCATAAGCCATGAAGAACTGGATCAGCTGCTCAGGGGCTACGGATGGATCCCATTTTTTGTTGAAGGAGATGACCCTCCCGCAATGCACCAGCTAATGGCTGGCACGCTTGATAAGACCATTGAAAGCATAAGAGAGATTCAAAGGAAAGCAAGAGAAAATAAAGAAGCCGCCCGTCCGCTGTGGCCGATGATAGTCTTCAACTCACCAAAAGGCTGGACAGGTCCGAAAGTAGTAGACGGACTAAAAATTGAGGGTACATTCCGGGCTCACCAGATCCCGTTACTGGTGGATTCCGAGCACCCCGATCATCTGAAGCTGCTCGAAGACTGGATGAAGAGCTATAAGCCGGAAGAATTATTCGATAAAAACGGCAGGCTGATCACTGATCTTGCCGGTCTGGCGCCTAAGGGAAACAGGCGCATGGGAGCTAATCCTCATGCTAATGGAGGGCTCCTTCTGAAAGATCTCATTCTGCCTGACTTTCGCAAGTATGCAGTAAATGTTCCTTCACCCGGTTCGGTTCAATTCGCCGATACACATGTGCTTGGTGAGTTCCTTCGCGATGTGGTAAGCTTCAATAGCGAACAACGGAATTTTCGGATTTTCGGTCCCGACGAAACTCTTTCCAACAGGCTGAATGCAGTTTTTGAGAGCACAGACAGGCAGTGGGATGCTCTGACAATTAAGGACGATGAGTTTCTTGCACCTGACGGCAGGGTAGTGGAGATGCTGAGCGAGCATCAGTGCGAGGGCTGGCTTGAGGGATATCTGCTCACGGGACGGCATGGAATGTTTAACTGCTATGAGGCATTTATTCATATAATCGATTCCATGTTTAATCAGCACGCCAAGTGGCTTAAGGTTACTTCAGGATTGCCCTGGAGGATAAAAATTGCATCACTGAATTTTCTGCTTGCCTCGCATGTCTGGCAACAGGCTCATAACGGTTTTACTCACCAGGACCCCGGCTTTATTGATCATGTAGTAAACAAGAAAGCCTCAATAGTCCGTGTTTATCTTCCTCCCGATGCTAACTGTCTTCTTTCAGTGTGGGATCATTGCCTGAGAAGCAGGCATTATGTCAATGTCGTTGTGGCGGGTAAATATATGGCGCCGCAATGGCTGACAATGGAAGAAGCCATTGAACATTGTACAAAAGGAATTGGAATATGGCACTGGGCCAGCAGCGATCAGGGCAACGAGCCGGATATTGTTATGGCCTGTTGCGGCGATGTACCAACACTCGAGACACTGGCAGCAGTTTCTATACTTCGGGAGCAACTGCCCGAACTTAAAATCCGCGTCATCAACGTCGTCGATCTTATGAAACTTGAGCCTGAAACGGAACATCCGCATGGATTGAGTGACAAAGATTTTGATGACTTATTCACTAAAGATAAACCCATTGTATTCGCATTCCATGGATATCCCTGGCTTGTCCACCGGTTGACATACCGGCGTACCAACCACGAAAACATGCATGTGCGCGGCTATAAAGAGGAAGGCACAATTACAACATACTTCGATATGACAGTTCTCAATGATCTCGACAGATTCCATCTGGTTCAGGATGTAATAAACCGTGTTCCGAAGCTGGGTGCAAGAGGTGCGGAACTGAAAAAGTTTACAGAAGATAAGCTCATTGAGCACAAACTCTATATTGATAAAAATGGCGTGGATATGCCTGAAATACTTAACTGGAAATGGAAACAATAAAAAAGTCAGAAATAACACCTCAGAAAGAAGCGATGCGTATTGGTATGGCATCAGACCATGGAGGATTTGAGCTTAAAAAACAGTTGAAGTCTGCACTAAATGCGGCTGGCTATGAGGTTGAGGATTTCGGAGCTCATGAGCTTGTGGCCGGTGACGACTATCCCGATTTTGTCATACCTATGGCCCTGGCAGTTTCGGAGGGCGATATCAGTCGGGGCATTGCAATATGCGCAAGCGGGGTGGGTGCGTGCTTTGCAGCGAATAAAGTCGCAGGTGTACGTGCGGCATTGATTACCGACTCCTACTCAGCGCACCAGGGGGTGGAGGATGACGATATGAATATTATTTGCCTGGGAGGACAAGTCACCGGATATGCCCTCTCACTTGATTTAATACATGGTTTTCTGAACGCACGTTTTTCAGGTGAGGAAAGATTTAAACGCAGGCTTGCAAAAGTGACAGCTCTGGAAAAACAAAACAGGCCGGGTTAACAGATGAATTATTCCGGAATTATTTGAGATTAAGGATACTAAGTCAGGTTTTACCTTATGCTTCATCAGTTAATACTATCTTAATCAAATGTTAATCTATTGTTAATGAGCAATGTCTGGCATATAATTTGGTTTACCTGCTTTAATTAATTTAATCAATTTAAATATTAAAGCCATGAAGGAAAAGAGAGTAAGATTAGCAGGATCTGCCATAATAGTTGTTCTGTTAATCATTGCAGGTATTGCGTTCTTTTCAAATTCAAGGAATAAACGCAATTTGAGGCAGGAGAAACTTCAGAATGAATCCATAATGTCTCAGAAAAATAAGGCTACGGAAGATCTTGATAATATAAAAAGCGACCTGACTGCCTTAAAGTCCAAAGAGGAAACAACAAATAAAGCTTTGGCCAGTGAAAAAACAATACTGAAAGAAAAGGAACGGAGAATTGCATACATGTCAAAGGAAAACAGTTCTCTGATGAAAGATAAAAATGAGCTGGCACAGCTGAAGAAGTCAAAAACGGAGCTCGATAAATCTTATCAGGATCTGGAACTGCAGCATGAGACAGCATTATCGCTCATCAAGGATCTGGAGAACTCAAAAATTGCACTTGATTCTGAAAGAAAGGAACTTATGAGTGAATTGGAAAGTTCACAGAAAGACAGAATTGATAATGTCGAGCTCTATGCTTCAAGGGGAAACAGAAAAGACAAAATTACATTCATTGCCAGGAGAGCCAGAGAGCTGAATCTTAGTTTTGATACACCTCTCAGTAAAGCTGATGCAATAAGCTACAAAATAATTTCTCCGTCAGGGAAAATAATAAATCCCGAAGATAAATTATCTGCATGGGCCATTTTGGACCATAGTCCGCAGAACATGACTGCAAGTTTGTCATCAGCTTCAGCAGATCCTGAAAATGCACGGAAAATAGAACTTAAAGATAATTCGAAAGACAAATTAATTTCCGGAGTTTACACTGTCCAGGTTTTTAGTGATAATAAAGACATTGGCAATTACAAGCTAAAGCTCAGGTAGTTATTTGTCCTTAATCAACTATAGCATAGATATTGAGGATTATGATGAATCCTTAATTCTATGCTTATTCGTTATTTTAAGACAATAAAAGTGTTTTGTATCTTCTGAGATTATGAATAAAAATAAGAGTTCTGATATAGATGTATATCTGAAAGACTTTCCGGATAATATCACATCTCTCCTGAAAGTATCGCTTGATTCTAAAAAACCGGTTAAAAAACTTGAGGCGAGAAGTGCACTGGTAAAAATGGGGAAATCCATTGTTCCACTTATGCATAAACTTTTGGATTCCGACAATGAACTTCTTCGCACAGAAGCAGTAAAAATTATTGAGCTTATAGCCGACAGAAGGTCAATTCCCTTTTTGATAAATCTTCTGGATGATGAGGAATTTGAAATAAGATGGATCGCAGCAAAAGGTCTTATAAATATCGGGAGACGAAGCATAGTGCCTCTACTGTATTCGATTCGTGATGGTAAAAGCTCACTTATCTTTAACAGGGGTGCACATCATGTATTGCTGGCGATGCTAACTCAGGCTGAAAGAGAAAAACTGACAGCATTGTTGCGTAGTCTCGACGATGCTCATGAATTAGGAGGGACGGCCCCGGTAGAGGCTTCAAAGGCTATAAAAGTATTTAAGTGAAAACCAGGGTTGAAGGAAACTGCCAATGTATTGTTACTTAAAGCGAAACAGATTATATAGGATTTAAAACCATAGAAGATGAAAAAAGTACTGATAGCTTTGGATTACAATCCAACTGCAAAAAAAGTGGCAGAGGCAGGATTTTCAATGGCAAAATCCATGAATGCTGAAGTAATATTGCTTCATGTAATAACTGATCCGGCATTATATTTCACATCGGGATATTCGCCGATAATGGGGTTTAACGGTTATCTGGATATTGGTCCGCTGCAATTGGACAGCATTAAGAGGCTGAAAGATGCTTCTCTTCAATACCTCAATAAATCAAAACAGCACCTTGGAGATAAAACCATTAAGACCGTTATTAAAGAAGGCGATTTTGCCGACTCTATTTTAGAGACTGCAAAAGAACTGAAGGCTGACATAATTGTTTTAGGCTCGCATAGCCGGAAATGGCTTGAAAATATAGTGATGGGAAGTGTTACGGAAAAGGTTCTGCATCATACTTCGGTTCCGCTTTTAATTGTCCCCACTAAAAAGAACAGATAACTGCCTCAGTATTATTGAAAAACCGCCATTAAGTCCATTTTTCTCTTGGCAAGATATTCAATCTTATCCCTGATTTTATCAGACCTGTCTTTATCGAATCTGGTCTGAAAGAATAAACTCAATTCCTGAAGTTTTTCCATTCTCTCTTCTATTGTGGAGATCCTGCATTCCAGAAATTTACAGCGTATATACCCGATACTGAAGATTTTCATGACATTTAAATTTAATCAGTGTTTTAAGCCGCAACGACTTACAAAATTGACTCAAAACTGTTTTTTATACGAAATGAATAAAAAAAAGTTACACTCGTTCTGGCCGGATGTGACTTTTAATAGCGTTCATGGAACATTATGACCATGAACGCTAAGACGACTGATGAAAAGGTTAGACTTTAATTAATTCCTTTTTTGCTTATTTTTTTACGAGGCTTCCATCAGCGTTTATGGCGATTTCTTTTTTAGTTTTCCCATTACTGATATCAAACTCAAACACTTTAGACTTTGCCGTTTCAGATATTTCTGAAACTGTAATTTTATAACCCGGGAATTCTTTACTGAGTGTATTTGTAACGACTGCTGGTATTTCAGTTTCACTGATTTTGTATTCTGTTTCCAACCACGTTCCATCAGGACTGTAACTTGCAGAGTAGTCTTTATTGTTCATAATAAACTCAACTTCCCATTCTTTAGCGCTTTCCTTATCCCATTTTGTTTTCTGTGCACTGGGAAATTTCTGATCAAATGAAGTTTTAACCTTTGCAGGTAAATCTTTAGGATTTTGAGCAAACGCATTTAAACTGATGAATAGAGCAGCGACAATAACTAAAATTGATGTTTTCATTTTGCTTAGTTTTTAAATGTTAATTAATTTCTTTTGATCCTTTTTACTCTTATTGATTAATGGCCTGTTTATTTTTGTCTGTTCAGCATAGATTCCTGAATTTATTTCACAATGGTAAAAAATGATTTTGTAGACATTTAGTAGTTATTTAAAAGGTTCGATTTCATAAAATGAATCAGAAATTGGCAAAAATCAAGCTCAAGTTTGTGGTCAAAACGATACAGAATTTGTCCAGAATTACAACCTATATTTACTCCATTAATATTTCAAAATGAAGATCCTTATAATTGAAGATGAGAAAGAACTTGTACTGGCAATAAAAAGCTTCCTCGAAACTGAAAAATTTCTTGTCGAGACAGCTTACACTTTTTTTGAGGCAGAAGATTCCTTATCAACTTACATTTATGATATAATAATTCTTGATCTGACCTTACCCGGGGGAAATGGTCTTGACCTGATTAAACTTATAAAAGACATGAACAGGAAGGCCGGTCTGCTGATTGTTTCCGCAAAGAACAGTCTTGATGACAAGATTATGGGACTTGATATGGGAGCTGATGATTATATTACCAAACCTTTTCATCTCGCGGAACTTAATTCCCGTATCAGGTCTCTTGCCCGAAGGAGACATTTTGACGGATCGAGTGCTTTAGTTTTCAATGAGATAAGAATTGATACAGAATCCAATGAGGTTCTGGTTAACGGATCTTTAATTGACCTCACAAAGACCGAATATGAGATCCTTCTTTATTTTATTGTAAACAAGAACAAAGTAATAACACGGGAATCAATTGCTGAACATGTCTGGGGCAATGAAATATCTTATGTCGATAATTTCGATTTTATATATAGTCATATTAAAAATATCAGAAAAAAGATTGAGCTTAATAATGGCAGAAACTACCTTCATAATGTATACGGTATGGGTTATAAATTTTCAGACAGATGAAACTGCTCCAAAAAACAAACCGAACTTATTTTATAGTCTCTGGAACTGCATTTATTATAGCTGGAGTAGTTTTCTATTTTGTGATCAGTTTTTTTTTCAAAGATCAGCTGAATGAAAAACTTTTTCACGACATAAGACATAT
The DNA here is from genome assembly GCA_963715785.1 of uncultured Bacteroidales bacterium. GTDB lineage: Bacteria > Bacteroidota > Bacteroidia > Bacteroidales > VadinHA17 > LD21. The sequence continues at coordinate 4,057,932 of OY970276.1, read as the reverse complement.
TACACGCTTAATAAAAAGAAATGGAACTCTGCCCGGTTATTATCCTTTCATTGAAATCAGAGAAGTTCCTGGTCAACCTGACAGACCGTATGAGGTCAAAGATACTTCTATAATACTCGATGCGGCGGAAAAAAGGGAAATCCTATTCCGTCAGATCAGTCTGGTTACTAATATTAAAAACAAGGAATACTTCATAGCTGCAAGGGATACTCTTCTTGAAGAAGATGATTTACTGGGTGTGATTGCAATAGTTACTTCATCAGTTTTTATTCTTCTGCTGGTCAGCCTCTATTTTATAAACCGGAAACTTTCATTGAATATCTGGCGTCCTTTTTATAATACTCTCGACGAGCTTAAGCTATTTTCATACGACAGGTCAGACTTTAAACTTTCTTCATTGAGTCAACCTGATGAGTTTAAAGAGCTGACAGACGCACTTGAAAAACTTACTCAGAAAGTGATATCTGATTATCAATCACTTAAAAGATTCACTGAAGATGCATCACATGAAATTCAGACTCCTCTTGCGGTTATTCAATCAAAGCTGGAGACTCTGATGCAGTATCCCGATTTAAAAAAAGAACAGGCAGAGATCATCAATTCTGCTTATTCTTATACTCTTCGGATCTCGAAGCTTACCCAGACACTCCTGCTATTAACCAAAATTGCAAATGATCAGTTTCCTGAAAAAAAACTGGTAAACCTATCTGAGCTTCTGAGAGAGAAAATTGAAATGTTCGAAGATCATATATTAGGGAAATCCCTTACACTTTATAAGGAAATCGCTCCGGATTGCTACGTTGAGACAAACTTTTTTCTTGCAGAATCGCTTTTGATAAATCTTATTGGCAATTCTGTAAAACACAGCATTGCAGAAGGGATTATAAATATCAGATTAGATAAAAATCATCTTGAAATCTCAAATACCGGAGAATCTTTATCCATTCCGGCGTCAAAACTGTTTGTGAGGTTTTATAAAACAAACCAATCTTCTGATTCTCCAGGTCTTGGATTGGCTATTGTCAACGAGATCTGCAGCTTAAACAAATGGGAAATCAGTTATGTTTATGAAGATAACTTACATAAGGTTGTGGTAAAATTCTAAATCCAGAATATTTACAGAATTGAGTCATATATTTAGAAAATATTTAAAATTCATAAAATGAAAAAAACAATCTTCATCATGGCAGGTATTCTTCTGTCATTAATGGGTTTAAGTGCCCAAAATTCTAACGGGTATAAGATAGTACAGAAGATAAGTCTCCCCGGAGATGGTTTCTGGGATTATCTGAATGCTGATGATGCAACTGGTATGTTATATGTTTCGCATGGGAAAATGGTGAATGTAGTAGACTTGAACACCGGTAAAAGTGTCGCCACCATAACTGATGTGAATGGTGTACATGGTATCGCCATTGACCCCGAACTGAAAAAAGGTTATATCAGCAATGGGGCAGATAGCAATGTGACTGTTTTTAGCACAAAAGATTTCAGTGTCCTTAAAAAAGTTGCTGTAACCGGGAAAAATCCCGATGCAATTATGTATGAGCCATTTACAAAAACCATAATTACCTGGAATGGTCGGTCATCGAATGCTACGGTTATAGACACCAAAACCGACAAAGTTATTGCGACGATCAAACTTCCCGGAAAACCAGAGGCATCAGTAACCGACGGAAAGGGTAAAGTTTATGTAAATATTGAGGACAAAAGTGAAGTTTGCATGATAAACACGAAAACATGGAAGGTAGAACAGACATGGTCAATTAGTCCGGGTGAAGAACCAAGTGGTCTTGCTCTTGATAATGTCACTCATCGCCTTTTCAGTGCTACTGATAAACTGATGGTTATACTTGATGCAGAAACGGGCAAGGTAATCACAACTATTCCGACAGGTGGTAGCGTGGATGGTGCCGGTTTTGACCCGGGTCTCAAGCGTGCCTATAGTTCGTGTGGTGAAGGTGTTCTTACTGTTGTGCAGGAAGAAAACGCAAATTCATTTAAAGTACTGGCAAACGTTCCTACACAGGCAGGAGCCAGAACAATATCTGTAAGTGAAAAAACGCATAGAATTTATCTGCCAACAGCAGAATTTGGTCCAGCACCGGAAAAAACGGCTGATAATCCACGACCGAGGCCTGCAATTAAGCCCGGAACATTTACTGTTTTAGTAATTGAGCCAGTCAAATAAATTAATAAGTTATATAGTTTTTGGGGTTAATGCCATCCATCTAAGTTAATCTTGGGTGGATGGTTTAATTTGCAGTAAATTGAATCATGAACTACCACTGGCTAACTTGCAAACGATTTAAGAGATGAGTCAGAATGAAGAAACATCTTATAATACTAATCTCTGTCTTTTTAATTTCAGGATGTACACAGAAAGCTGATGTTGACATTCTTAAGGATATTAATCTGAATCGCAACACTCGGCTTGATGTGGTTTTCAGAAGCCTGACCAATTCGGCCGGACCGCTTGCTGTTGGTTTCCCCGTATTGCTGTTTGTCTTTAGTCTGTTAAAGAAAGACACAGTCAAACGGCAGAATTCGTTTTATATCGGAGCTTCCGTTTTATCTTCGGCCATAATAACAAATATCCTGAAATATACCGTTGACAGACCGAGACCATTTGTAACCTATTGGTTCATTGAAAAATTAACAGGTGGCGCAAGTCCCTCTTTCCCTTCAGGTCATTCATCTGATGCCTTCGCATTGGCGACTTCCATAAGCTTGACCTGGCCGAAGTGGTACGTTATAATTCCATCTTATGCATGGGCTGGTGCAGTCGGTTATTCACGCATGGATTTGGGCGTGCATTTTCCCAGTGATGTATTGGTGGGAGCTGTCATCGGAGCCGGTTCAGCTTACCTTTGCTATAAAGGCCAGCAAGAACTGGTCAAAAAAAGAAAACAATAATAGGATATTAAAACTCTATAGACGCATAATTATTCCTTTTTCCAAATGGAATCCACGCTTTTTCTGATTTTGTAATGTATTGGTTTAGGTACTTATAGAAGAAACTAACCGGGAGGTCATTACCAGAAGTGAAGCGACAAAGCAATCCTTTTCATATATATGGAACTTTCCTTAAAATTAGTTATTCGATTTTTCCAAATATTGCTATATTTGCGTCCGCATCACAGCAGGACCTGTAGCTTAATTGGATAGAGCATCTGGCTACGGACCAGAAGGTTGGGGGTTCGAGTCCCTTCAGGTTCACTTTTAGAAAACGCAATTAAATTGAAAATCAATTGATTGCGTTTTTTAATTGCGTTATTTTCTCCAACATTCCCACAACAAACCCGGAAACTCATATAAAGCAAAACCCCGGTTTTTAAGGCCGGGGTTAAGATTTATATAGCAATTGATTTATTATTTCACAAGATCCGATTTGAAAATAAACAGCGCATCATCAATAATCAGAGTAGAGACATTAATTGTTGGTATTACATATTTATTAAAACAAGTCCCCTCTGTTTTTGCATGTAATAAGCCACGAGTTGTTCCAACAGTAAGCATAGCCAAATGACTCAAAAATCCTTTTGGGACCTTAAGAGTATTCTTTTCAACGTTGAGCATTTGATTCCATGCCTCTTCAAGAATTTGAAAATGACACCCTGCTTCAACTTTAATAAATGGTTTCCCATTTGACTCAAAGGTAAAAGCTGAAAAACAAGCAACCATCTTTTGTTTTTCATCAGAACCAAAACGAATGCTTGTACCTATTCTAATTCCATTATGCTCAGAGAATCCCTCTTCGATAATTGCAAATTGTTCCGTTGTAACCTTACGCAGAACAAAATTAATATTTGTGATTTTGTTTTCCATCATGCTGGAATTTCTTCGGATTCTGATTGATTATAAGAAGTGTATGTCACAGGTTCGGGTTTTTTGTTATAAACTTGCCTGGCTAGGTTCTTTGGGAAGACATATTGTTCATCTGAAATGAATGTACCATGGCTTGCTTTAAAGTATGGAATTTGTACCAGAGTAATATTTAAAGCTTTTTCAATCTTACATATAGTTTCTAATGAAAGGTTTTCCTGCCCTTTTAGGATCTTATTAACATACTGCGGTGAAACGCCCAGCCTTTTAGCGAGTACTCTTTGGGACATTGATTGAGATGATTTAAGAGCCTCAATCTCATGCAGAATGTGTATAGCAATTTTTACAGATTTATTAATCCATTCACTATTGGCCTCTCTCTGTTTAGCTTTTTCAATCCATTTAGAGGGCTTACTAGAAACAATTTTATTCAAATTAGTCAAAGCTTTATTTTCTTTCATAATTTTTTTAAATTTCCATTTCCTCTATAATTCCTTCTATATCTGTTATGCCTTGTTCCAGAAGATAGTTCCTGCATTTTTCAAGTTTTAATAATTCTTGCTTTGTATGCCTCCGTAAATTCATTTTTCCTGTAAGCTTAATTGCCCCTCCTGTAATTATATAAGCATTTCCCTCTATTCTTAAGGCATAAATTCGAAGCCAACTTTTTCTTGCTTTACTTTTATTTAAATAAAGAGCTTGGGAAATTGGTGGATCATCTAAAGGAACAAATAGGAAGTCCAGTCCAGTCTTTTGGTTCTTTTTTGATTTTCTTGATAATTCAAGAAAAAGTCCCTCAAAATATTGGGCATCCTCAATCGTTTTAACAACTGCTTCATCAACTGAGATTGTTCCATAATAACCCCCATTTAAGTCTGTTATGTTCTTTGTAAAAAAACTAAAAAGGTATTGCGGATCTTGCCAGAGATCAAATAACCTCTCAAACTCATCAGAAGATTCATTATCGTAAAAAAATGAGAATAAGCAATTGTCAAATATACGAATAATTTCCATTGAATCAACTTATGGGTTTATTTTTAAGTTTATTTAAGGTCCTTTGTTGGAATAATCCCTTTTGGTACGACATGGATGCCAAAATTAACCTTATTTTATTATTGCTGCAAAATGATTATGACTCAATTTTCAATTATCTGACCAGGAAACAAAGTAAAGCAGGTGGTACCTGGCTTCATACCTGCTGGTATAAATTTTATAAACTCGTTTATTTCTACTTTTTTAAGCTCACAAAGCAATTTTCTACGGTCTGGCCTATAACCATTAAGAAACTGAACATGGGTAAAGTCTTTTTTCACCCGCCAGATTTGTTGATTATGTTTTACATAATGGTCATCAGGGCTCAGGTCTTTTTTATCAATGAGCTCACAGAGTAACTTTGTATTATGTTCTGATATGGCCCGGTATTCTTCAACCTTTACACCCGCCTGTATTTGGTCAAGATATTTACCTATAATCTGAAAAGTGACTGTTTTCATATATATAATTTATGAATTTTGCCAGACTAAACCAATTATTTTCTTAGAATCATTATAAATTACAGGTATTCAGGTTGTTGATACTGCCAATAAGCAGCATTCACGGAGCTTCACTTTGTCTGGCTTTCATTCTCAAACCGTAACATTTCGTAACATTTTTATTTCTTTATATCAGTAAGTTACTGCTTTTAAACTCTTGACAATCATTGCAATATCTCATATCTTAGCTACATAAATAAATTAAATTTAAAGCAATGAAAGAAAAAATTGAATTACTCAACGAAAAAATAAAGGCCTTAGAGCTGCTGCTTGAAGGTAAAAACCAGTTAATCGAAGCTCAGAGGCAGTTAATTAATGACTAAAAAAGAAAATTAGAGATACCAGTGAAACCAAAGAGAATACTTAGAATTGTATAAGTGCCATCTCATTCAGGAAGGCCAGCGAAAAGGTGAAAGTAGAAAAATAAGCCTCTGAAACTTAGCAAATCTTAGCATCAATATGCTAAACAAGCCCTCAATTAAGAGGGGTTTTTTATGCTCTATATTGACCGGAGAACAACCTTTTTGAATGTAAGGTTTTGTAAGGTTCTTATCTGATCGCGTTAAAATCTTTTTACCCTGAATATGCTGTAAAATCCATCTAATTGTTGAATCGTTGTAGAATTAGGCGAATGTTCATTTTATTTTCACTTGATATTTAACGCTTTAGCTTAATTAAATTGAGTCCAATTCGGTTCACCCAAGTAAAATCTCAATCGGTTGTAAATCAGTTGATTGCGTTTTTTATTTTATGGCTACTATTTTTATAGTAGATTTGGGCTTATTTTCAACTACCGAAGTCATGAAGAAATTATTATCGAAATTGTCACTCTGCGCATTCGTTGTGCTTATTTCAGGATCAGGCATTTCAATTGGACAGTCCTTTAGTGTTATAGTGGATAAACCTGTAAATGGAACATTTAAACTCGATCCTTCCTTACCCGCCGATGGAAAATATCAGGCCGGAACCGTTGTAACAGTAACTGCGAAACCCGACGCAGGGTATGTACTCGATGCAGTTTATTATTCTGATAAAGGCAGATGGGGACAGATGTATTTTGAATCGATGAATCCGGTTTTTAAGGTAACGATCGATCATGAAAAACATATAGGAGCCTCATTCATAGAAAAATCGGCAGTTGCTGACATTAATGTAACACAGGATATAATTTACGCCAAACCGGGTGTTAAACCTCTCAAGTATGATGTCTTCTCGCCAAAAGGAGCAAAAAATCTTCCCTGCATAATTATAATCCACGGTGGAGGATGGACAACCAATACCGAAGATATCATGCGCGGACTTGCCAGGGAACTTACAAAAGGAGGGAAGTTCGTAGTCTTCAGCATTGATTATCGCTGGGCAATGAAGCTCGATGGCGATGCTGTTAATAACACCATGGCTGATATTGTTGATGATGTTTTCGGTGCCATAGCCCATATAATTGAACATGCTTCTGAATATGGAGGTGATCCGACAAGGATTGGCCTCACAGGCGACAGCGCCGGTGGACATCTTTCCGCTTTTGCGGCAGATGCTGCCAACAAAATTGGTGATGGCGGCTTTGGAAAAACAAAAGGTGTTTTTGAGTTTTTGCCTTCATATATGCCTAAAAACAAAACTGTTGAGCAGGTGAGAAATGAAATAATGGCGGCTGTAAAAGCTGCGGCTCCCAGCTACGGCGTATTTAGTGGGAATCTCCTTAATACCTATTCGGACGATCCCAATGCCGACGAGACATGGAAGGACGCAATTGCACCTATGAGTAACATTCCTCCGGCATCTGAAAGAGCTGTGCCTCAATATTTATTGCGAGGTACTTATGATCCGATTATAAAAGACGACGCTGTAAAGACATATGTTGATGCTCTTGTGAAAGCAGGTCAAAGGACAGAATATGTTCAGGTTGGAGGTGCCAGTCATGCATTTTTTGATTGGAAACCCGATGCAAATACAAAAGCAACTTTCGCAAAGTACGGAGTTTATTATGCAGCGGAAATGAAGGCATTCTTTAGTTCTGTCTTATATAAATAATTCTGTTATACTGATATTTACCACAACTGATTGAATTGAATGAGAAGCTGTCCCAAGTCAAAAAGGGACAGCTTTTCTTTTATATATACTGATTAGCTTTTCAATGAAGGTTTCTGGTAAGAACAAGAGAAGCCTCATGTGACTCCCTTTTGGAAAAGCCTTGAGCAATTGGCAAAAAACAGGAACGCCCTGCTGTCTGTTTTTTACTTTCTGCGGGGCAGTCTGATTTATCCGATTCAAAAAATATAACTACTTTTATCATCTCAATCTGTAATAAGTCTTAGATATTGTACTGATTATCAATTAATAAAGTCATAAAGTATGAAAAAGGCAACCGGTATAATACTGAAAGTATTTTTAGGTCTGATCCTCATAATATTGGTTTCACTTTTTACCATACCGATAATTTTTAAGAAACAGATAAAAACAAAGGTTGAACAGGCCATTGCTTCATCTGTAAATGCCACTGTAAAATTCGATGATTACAATATCGGATTCTTTAAGGATTTTCCAAACTTGTCATTCTCTCTCAGCAGGGTATCTGTTATAGGCATCGGAAAATTTGAAGGTGACACCCTTGCTGGCTTCAAATCCTTTGATCTGGTTTTCAGCCTCTCAAGTCTTTTCAAAAAAACCGGGTATGAGGTAAAATCGGTGGCAATCAACAGGGCCGTCATAAATGCGATCGTTAAAAAAGAAGGTAATACCAGCACGGCGAACTGGGATATCATGAAAAACACTTCACATGTAATCGCAGAACCTCAGCCCCAACCAGCTGTACCTCCCAAATCCCTACCTGCTGTAACGCCACAGTCTCAACCTTTAGCGGCCGGACAATCCCAACCACAAACAACCTCCCAATCTCAACCATTGACATCCTCTGAATCCCAACCGGCGATAACTCATCAATCGCAATCATCTGGCTCTCCGGCAGGGATGAAAATACTGCTTAAAAAAGTCAGTGTAACAAACAGCTCCTTCTCATATATCGACGATAGCTCTAAGATTAAGGTGTACCTGGATAAGGTAAATTTTACATTAACCGGAGATATGACAACGAGCCAAACAGATTTGCAGATAGCCTTCAACGCCGGTGATTTCTCGTTTATCATGAATGGTACCAGGTATATCAATAAGGCTGTCCTCGACTCTAAAATTGATCTGATTGCCGATCTCGCAAAAAGGAAGTTCACTTTCCGTGAGAATTACTTTTCATTGAATGACTTAAAGCTGAATTTTACCGGTACTGTGGAAATGCCGGGAAGTAATATCGCAACGGACATAAAATTCGCGACTGCACAGACAACATCTTTCAAAACCCTGTTATCCCTTATACCTTCCGTTTACATGAAAGATTACAAGGATCTGAAGGCTACGGGTGACTTTTCCCTTTCAGGATCAGTAACAGGCATCTATAGCGATGCGGACAGCACACTGCCGGATGTAACTCTCGCTATAAATATTTCAAATGGAATGGTCAAATACCCGTCATTACCTGAGCAACTGCAAAATATAAATATTAAGTCCGATATTTTCGTTAATGGTAAGAAGCCCGACAATACTATTATTAATATAGATCAGTTTCATATGGAGCTTGCCGGCAATCCCTTTGATATGACCCTCACACTAAAAACCCCGATCAGCGATCCTGATTTCAAAGGTTCTATGGTTGGCCGTGTCGACCTGGCAGCTCTTTACAAAGCCGTTCCAATGAACGGCATGTCACTTTCCGGAATAATAAATATATCTGTACAGATGGCCGGAAAGATGTCGATGATTGAAAAAAATGAGTATAAAGCATCTGGAACAGTTGGTGTGAAAAATATGGACATCGCCATGAAAGGTTACCCTGATGTAAAAATAAATGAGGGAACACTTGAGTTTACTCCGGCTTATGCTGCTTTGTCAGGTACAAGTCTGATTGTGGGAGGGAAGAGCGACTTTAACCTGAAAGGAAGAATTGAGAATTATATACCATATTTCCTAAGCAATAAAACTATTAAAGGGAATCTTATCTCACAATCGAAGCAGGTTGATGCTTCGGATATAATGTCAAAAATATCAGCTACGACTCCTCCAGTCAAAAAAGTGACACGAATTGCTGATCCGAATTCAGGAGTAATTACTTCTTCGATGGTTCCTTTTTTTGTTCCGGCTCGTGTACAAGCCACAGCTACTTCTTCTGACACCGCACCCGTAACAGCTGGAATGAAGCCAATACAAATACCTGGGAATGTCGATTTCGATATTGATGCCAATATCGAAAATTTCAATTATAACGATATAAAAGCCCGGAAAGTACAAGGACATGTAATTGTGAGAAACGGAATACTGAGCATAAAAGATGCTGAAATGAATATTCTCAATGGTAATATTAAAATGAATGCTGATTATGACACCCGTGATACACTTAAACCTATGATGAAGGCTGATTTGGATATGGAGAACATCGGAGTCAGGGATGCATTTAATACTTTCAATACGGTGAAAAAACTGGCTCCTGCCGCTGAGGAGATAGATGGAAATATAAGTGCGAAGATAAACTATGTAAGCCAGCTGGGTAAAGATATGATGCCAATCACTAATTCGATTAACGGCAACGGGGTTATTAAATCAAATGAAATAACTCTTCTTGAATCCAAAACCTTCGATCAGATGAAGGAAGTGCTTAAGCTTGGCGATAATTATAGTAAAACATTTAAGGACATAAATATAAGCTTCAGAATCGCTGACGGAAGAGTTTACGTCAGCCCTTTCGACGTAAGAACCGGCAATCTGAAAATGAATATTAGCGGCGATCAGGGACTCGATCAGACAATCAATTACATTGTCAAAACAGAGCTGCCACGCTCTGACCTTGGAAGTTCTGTCAATTCGTTTCTTGATAAACTGTCGGCCGGGGCTGCTGCTTTTGGGATTAAATATAAACCTGCCGATGTTCTTAAGTTGAATGTAAAAGTGACAGGTACTTTCAGCAAACCGATAGTGGTCCCGTATTTTTGAACGTTTAGCTCCCCTTTAAGGGAGATGCCGCGAAGCGGCAGAGGGGTTTTAGGGTTGTTTTGGGAAGCCGAAGGATCTCATAAAAAAAGGCCGCTCATAACGAACAGCCTTATTTTATCTTAAAAGTTCTCATTAAAATTTCTTTTCGCGTATACGTGCCTTCTTGCCTGTAAGATCACGAAGATAAAATATCCTGGCCCTGCGCACTTTACCATGCTTATTCACCTCTATCTTATCGATAAAAGGAGAGGCAACAGGAAAAATTCTTTCCACCCCGATATTACCCGACATTTTTCGTACAGTAAATGTCTCGGTGTGTTTTTCGCCGCTTCTCTGGATAACAACGCCACGGAACTGCTGAATTCTCTCTTTATTTCCTTCCTTGATTTTATAATGGACAGTAACGGTGTCACCAGCTACGAATTTGGGAAATTCATTTGTTACCGCAAATTCTTTCTCAACAACATTCATTAAATTCATCGCACAATGTATTTTGTATACTCAGTTTGGTTTCAAAAATCAGGTCGCAAACTTACAAATAAAAATTTGATAATCCGAATCCTGCAATAAAAAGTTTTTAATAAATCTCTGCCTGATTTAAGGTTAAGGTCAAGGTTAAGCTCTACCTCTACCTCAGCCTCTGCCTCAGCCTGGTTAAGGTTAAGGTTAAGGTTAAGGTTAAGATTAAGGTTAAGCTCTACCTCAACCTTTGCCTCAGCCTCTGCCTTTGCCTCAGCCTCTGCCTTAGCCTCAGCCTCTTAGTTTTTCACCGGCGCCGGCTCAAGCAATTTAGTCCCTGTTTCTTCAACTACTGATTTTTTCCAGGCTTCCGAATAACCGGGCTGCAATGGCATTACAGGGTTTCCCCACTTATTTCTTTCAAATTTCCCGTCTTTTTCCTTTTTGATGTTGCCATCAATATATTTAACAAGAAGATATTCGCTTAATGATTTCCATTTATTAAAAGTATTCTGAGCCATGGCTCCTGAATAATTTGTCAGAAAATCCCTAGCAAGAGTCATGTTTTTTTCAGACAGTTTAAGCGCTTCTGCATCCACGGAATCGGTTTTTGCTATGAAGCCTGTTTCCAGCTGCTTCTGCACCTTTTGTGCATCAGCGCTCATCATATCATAACGGGTATAGCACCAATTGGCTACCTGGTTAAAAAGCCAGAAAGCCGAAGTGGGGGAGTAGGTAAGCATGTCTCCATTGCCGACTTTGAAACAATCGGGAATAGTGGTGATACCGCAATACATTGGTGTAAAAACTGTCGTTGCAGCATCGTCGACACCGAACCAGAATATCCCTCCGACAGGGTCAGGAAGCCAGTTACGGCACTCTGCCACAAATACAAACCCTGTTTGCTGAGTGGCAACTGTTCTTTCATTGCAATACACCGGCGCGTTTTTAGCAGAATCGATACTCCAGTCAAGAGGACGCCAGCGATAAGGAAGACCAAACGAACCTGCTCCGATATCTTTTCTCATATCAAGAGGTGTCCCTTCAAGATGATCCCTCATAAAATTCATCATGTCATAATCGGAGATTTTCCTGTCGGGTTTGATCCACAGGGGCATGCGTTTGCTTAGATCGTGACCCGTGATATAATTGTAATACTGACCCATATCGGCGTTCACCGATTTGAAAAACGACCATACACGTGCCTCACAAAAACGGGCACCGGAAAAAGTAATTGGATTGTAGGTGTCAGAAAAACTGAATTCAGCATCTTTCCCTTTAAAGAGATTTTTGCTTCTTGCAAAGTCAATAACATCATAAGCATAAACGCATTCAATATTCGGTTCAGAAATTCTGGAGAGTTCTTTTGAAGTAATTGCTATGCTGTTCTTTTTACCTGTTGCAAGAGGAAAAGTCTGTATCCTGGCCTGGTTGGCATGACCTGAAATATAGCCATCAGGTATGCGGCGTGCTACCCATACTGCGCCTCTGTTATTCGGACCTTTACCGATAATCTCGAAGATCCATGCTTCATTCGGATCAGCAATTGAAAATGATTCCCCTTCACTGGCATATCCATATTCCGAAACCAGGTCAGACATAACTTTTATTGCTTCCCTTGCATTTTTAGCTCTCTGAAGAGTAAGGTATATCAGGCTGCCATAATCAACAATTGCTGATGTATCAACCAGTGTTTCAATTCCACCATAAGTAGTTTCACCTATAGCAAGCTGATGCTCATTCATATTTCCGACAACTGAATAGGTGTGTGCTGCCTGGAGTATCTTGCCCATGTACTTACGGGTGTCCCATTCAATAACATCGACCATGGTACCCTGGGGATAATCTTTTGCCGGCCAATAGTATAATTCTCCGTATAACTGATGCGAGTCGGCTGCATAAGTTATCATTGTAGATCCTTTTACGGATGCCCCTTTGGTAACAAGAAAATTTGTACAGGCATTTGTTATCTGTTCCGAAATCAAACCTGACAAAAGGAGCACCGTTAATAAAGCGAGTAACTTTTTCATATTGGGAAAATAAATTAATTATTAATGTTTATGGTCTGTTTATCGTGGTAAAGTTTCAATTATAAGTCTTCAAAGATATCAGCTTTATATTAAACTCCAAAATTCTTTCATTTATGTTAAATTACACATATTCAGTAAGTTATTAAAGCTGTCTAAGGATTATTGACGTGCACTGCGACCAATCATGCTGAGTTTTGGAATATCAGGAGAAGGCAGAAAATGAGTCAGATCCCCTCAAGGATACTTATAATCCGTTTTATCATATCTGGATCTGCTATCTGTCTTGAAAACTCCGGTATCCCTGGATAACCACCCATCGAGACACTGTGATTTCTGAAGATCATGCCGCTGTCGATTACTTTTCTGGCTGTGAGATGGAATTCTTCTGCTCCCGTAACCCCTGCGATCGCAGCGATGTTGGATTCATTTATTCCGGATCCGGGCATAATTATTATCCTGTTTCCTGCGTGTTTTATCAGCTTATTTATAATACCAACGCCATCTTCAGCTTTGTTTTTCTGTCCTGATGTAAGAAGTCTGTCGGCACCTGTGGAAATTACATCCTCGAGTCCAATGAACGGGTCGCTGCACATGTCGAATGCCCTGTGAAATGTAGCTTTCATGGGCCGTGCAAACTCAATCAGCTTAGCCGTCCTTTCAATATCAATTCCGCCATTTGAATCAAGTATTCCTAAAACAATGCCATCGACACCGCACTCTCCGCATGACTCAATTTCTCTTCTCATTATATCATATTCAAGATCAGAGTACAGAAAATCTCCGCCTCTTGGCCTTATTATTACATGCAGTGCAATGTCAAGGTTGTTTCTTGCAGATATGATCGTTCCTACGCCTGGTGTTGTTCCTCCCTCTGAGAGATTATTGCACAGCTCCACCCTGTTGGCCCCCGCGTTCTGTGCGTCAATTGCCGACTCAACATTGTCGATACAGATCTCTAACTTGTATTTCATAGCCAGATTTTAATCGATTTTCCTCGTTTACTCCGTCCTTTTACAATTATTTTAAAAGTAATGAATTTTTTGTATAATTGTGCTTAACAAAAAATTAAACCTATGAAACCAACCCTATTAGTTCTGGCAGCCGGGATGGGCACACGCTATGGCGGCAATAAGCAACTTGATGAAGTAGGACCTTCAGGCGAAACGATCATCGATTACTCAATCTATGATGCTATACGCGCAGGTTTTGGCAAAATTGTTTTTGTTATACGGCGTGATATTGAAGAACAGGTAAAAGAGCGGTTTGTCAGAAGGCTGAAAGGGAAAATTGAGGTTGATTATGTCTTCCAGGAAATAACAAATCTGCCCGAGGGTGTAAAAGTATCACCGGAAAGGCAGAAACCCTGGGGAACCAGTCATGCCATACTCGTAACATCACAGAAGATCAGGGAGCCTTTTGGTGTGATAAATGCCGATGATTATTATGGTGTTGAATCATTTAAAATCCTGCACGATTTTCTTGTAAATGATAAGGATCCGAATGGTTATTGTATAGTAGGGTATAAGCTGGGAAATACCCTTTCAGAGCATGGTCATGTTAACAGGGGTGTCTGCGGTGTCGGCACTGACGGTCTTCTGAAAAATATCGTTGAAACGCGCCAGATTGAGAAGACGCCCGACGGAGCCAGAGCTCCATTAGCCGACGGAAAATTTCAGAAATTCACCGGTAACGAGGTAGTCTCCATGAATCTTTGGGGATTTAAGCCATCCTGTTTCAATTTCCTGGGCGATGAGTTCAGAAACTTCATCGACGCGCATGGCATGGATCTTAAAGCGGAACTTGATATCCCTACTTCTGTAGATAAATTTGTGAAAAGCGGAGAAATAACAATAAAGATATTAATGAGCAACGAAAGGTGGTTCGGAGTAACTTACCGGGAAGACAAGCCTTTTGTTGTCGATAGTATCAAAAACATGATAAGCCGCAATATTTATCCGGCCAAAATCTATTAATTGTTAAGCAGAAAAGCTAGTGTAAATCAGCTTGCTACAGCTTTCTTAGGTGTTAAGAGTACCTTGCTTTTGGCATCCTGTCGGGCCCAATAGCGGCTTCTGGCTTCTTCTGGATCAGCACCGACAGCGATATAAATTTTTGTCCTTGCATTAATTACTACTTCCTGCATTCTTGTAATATCCGGCGTTTTGAAAACGGTCTGTTTTTTTTCTTGCATAATATTTTGTTCAAAAATTAATTTAAAAAATTATTTTAACCCTGCAGTGCGAAAGTCCATGAATAGAATGCAGAAACATCAATGAAATGCTTCCGTTCATCATAATCTATATAAATGTAATTATTACGTTAAGAGATATTCCTCCGTCCGGTTTTCTGACCGGGCTCAGCAAATAAAGATAAGTTTATCCGCTTTCTTAACTGAGGTACAAATAATATGGACTAGAACACTTACTATATAACAGATCAGAATGACCAATGTTTACATAATATGCAAAGATAGCCAAAATTGGCTGACTTTTCTGCCTTTAACTTTATTTAAGGAATATTTAACAGTCCGATAGGAGCCCATTCCAGCTTTGAGACCCCCGAGGTAAAAAAATTTAATTTAACCACAAAGGATCGCAAAGTAAGACACAAAGTAACACAAAGGAGAAAAGTCAAAATTAGAGTCCCTTTGTGATAACCTTTGTGTTCCTTAGTGGTAAATAAAATTCTTTAACCGCAAAGAACAGATTTGTAGTGTTTTAACTTTGCGAACTTTGCGCCTTCTTAGCGTGCTTTGCGGTTAAAAGGGACTTTTTCAACAGCTCAAACTTTTTTATTATGCAGTATCTCATTCATCATCAAAGCTTAATTTATTGGTAATGCCAAGCACCCTGCTTACCATGTGAACTTGCACTTATAGGTCCTTATATTATCTTTATTATCAGATACTTTCAATAATAAATTATGTTCCGATCTTTTGCTTATCCTGCTTTCGTCAAATCTGTAGACAAGCATGTCATTCTTCTGATCATATTCAAAAAGTGCCCAGTTGCCGTCTATTGTTCCTTCATATGATTTTATGCCTGAGAGCTCATCTGTAATTCTAATCCTGATCTCCTTCCTTCCTGAAAGGTTGGCTCCCTGAATGAGCCCGTTAGCTGAAATAACCGGCGGAATGGTATCAATTCCAACATAATACCCGCCAAGTGTGAGCACATCTGCTGTGAGATATTCGCCGTTCCACCTGCTGCTGACTCCCGATGCCTTCTGATCATCGCCCGAATGAACGATAAGCATCTTTGATTCCTTGCCTGCAGGAATAAAATCGGGCTTGATTGATATTGAGCATGGTTTCTGAAGAGGAGTATATATACTGGCTACATAATGAAGATCCGACAGCATGCCACCAGTGGCTTTAGCAGTCGTATGGGAAAATAGAAGAGTATCATAGAGCGCTCCTTCAGGAATAGTTACTGAAATTTTTTCAGATGAAAACCTGTTTACCCTGTTATACGGCATTACTATTAAATTTTTATCTGCCGAATCTGTAACCTGCTGTGCTTGTTCGGATTGTGATTTAATTTGAAATGACAGCACCGATTTGTTATTATTTGCATCGTAAACAATGATTTTGGCATTATGTAGCTTTCCATCATTAAAATTGTATAAACCTCTGTTTACAACATCTTTATATGCATCCAGTTTATCATCGGGCAGGACAAATGTTCTTTCAATATAGATTTTATCCCGCATAAAGGTTTCATAATCAATGTGACTGTTGACATACCTGGACTCATCAAAAGAAAAACCGTCCATTACATACTTAAAAACCGAAGTACTGTCAATTATCAGCTCAATTGAATATACAGCGCATCTGTTTGGACTGTCATTAAGCATGTCGTAGGCTTTGATGCCGAAACCAGTAAGGCCGTAAACATTTATCCGTGTTTCCTGCGGAAGAGAATATACGCCATGGCTACCTGTTACATTTATCTTTTTTATTGAATTCCTGTTATTTATTAAGCTATGATGATTGACGGGATAAATAAATAATTTCTCAATTACAGGACTGATATTGTCTTTCATATTGAACTCGAAAAGCAGCGGATTGACAGGCTTTTCGCTCTCTGATTTTCTTATCTCAAAGTGGAGATGGGGTCCTCCTGATGCTCCGGAATTTCCTGAGTATGCGATTATCTGGCCCTGTTTGACCGGAAATTGCTCCTTCTGTGGAAATAACGTAATCGGAAAGGTCCTTCGTTCATACTGCTCAGCTTTGACGTATTTGTCAATTTCAGGTATGAATCTCTCAAGATGACCATATACTGTGGAATAGCCCGATGAATGCCTGATATAAAGCGCATTCCCGAATCCGCCGGGGGTAATGCTGATTCTGTATATATATCCGTCTGCAGCCGCAACAACCTCTTTACCAGTAACACCCTGCGTTTTAATATCCAGTCCGGAATGAAAATGGTCTATTCTTAATTCACCGAAATTTGCTGATAATAACTGCGGTATCTTTAAAGGCGAAATAAAGATAGTTCTGTCTTTTGGAATGTCATTTATGTTGTTGAAATACAATACACTAAAAATAAAAAATCTGATTAGAAGCATATGATTAAATATTTAGAAACTCAGAGTTGCAAAGCTATACTTCTGGTTCATTCAGTCAAACTATTTCAGTCAAATTTTTGAAAATATCATTAACAATGTTAATTTTGTACTAAAGATTTAACTATGTCCGGTCAGGGATACGAAGAGTTGATTATTTTAAACAGAAAGTTGGATGAATTATTTGATCGGTACAATACATTAAAGGAGGAAGTGAACGTTCTAAAGAGTGGTAATGATGTTTTAATAAATAAGCTTGAAGAACGCGAACTGAAAGTGAAAGAACTTGAAATTAAATATGAACGGATTAAATTATCGGGAGCATTGTCAGGTGAAGGTGAAAGTGCTTTGGAAGCAAAGAAAAAGATAACCGAACTGGTGCGGGAGATTGACAGGTGTGTTGCTCTTTTAAACAGATAAGATATACAATGGATGAGAAGCTATCGATAAGGGTTAATGTGGCAGACAGATATTATCCATTGAAGGTGGAACGGGAGAACGAGGAGAAGATAAGGAAAGCAGCAAGGATGATTAATGAGAAGGTGCTGCAGTACAAACAGAGGTACAGTGATAAAGATGTACAGGACTTTTTAGCTATGGCTTCGTTGCAGTATGTGATTAAACTCACTGAAGATGAGGAAAAGCTTGAAAAGGATTATCTGCCCGATGCCTTGAAGGAACTGATTCAAAAGATCGATTCAGTCCTTGAAAAAGAGTAACAGCGTTCTTTAAAATACATAATCTGATTGCCCGCATTGTTTCTTCATTTCATTTTTGAAACTCAACAGTTAAAACTTTGGAGCGACTCTTAGTTCAGGTAGAACAGGCCTCATCCTGATTCGTCGGGATCCCGGTAAAACGGGACAGTGGAAGTTCAAACTGGATTAGTAGCTCCAGCCATTCAGACATGGGGTTTTATAAAATCTGGAGGAACTTTGCGGGTTTTTTTTAATATATAATAATAAAACGATTTATGACGACTTTAATAATAGGAACATTAAGTAACGGGCTGTTGCTTGTCTTGTGTATATCAGCCTTGATACTGGGTTTCGGTGCCTCTTTCTTTGTCTGGCAGCTTACCCTGAAAAACAAGAGCCAGAAAATAGTCAGTGAAGCAGAAGCCGAAGCTGAAGTGATCAAAAAGGAAAAGATACTTCAGGCAAAAGAAAGGTTTCTTCAGCTAAAAACAGAACATGAGAAAGTAATAAACGAAAAAACAGCCAGGATCAGTCAGGCAGAAAACAGAGTTGCGCAGAAGGAACAGTCGCTTTCACAAAAAATTGAAGAGGCTCAGCGCAAAAAGAATGAAGCTGATGCAATCAGGTTAAATCTCACTTCCCAGCTTGAACTGATTGATAAAAAATCAGAAGAGCTGGCCCGTCTTCACAGACAGCAGGTTGAACAGCTGGAAGCAATATCAGGTTTTTCTGCTGAAGAAGCAAAGGACCATCTTATTGAGTCACTGAAAGAAGAGGCAAAAACCGGTGCAATGTCATACGTCAACGAAATACTTGACGAAGCAAAGATGACAGCTAATAAAGAAGCTAAAAGAATTGTTGTTCAGACAATTCAAAGAGTTGCAGCCGAGAATGCCATCGAAAATGCCGTTACCGTGTTTCATATTGAGTCAGATGAAATGAAAGGACGCATAATTGGTCGTGAAGGACGCAATATCCGAGCGCTTGAAGCAGCTACAGGAGTGGAAATTATTGTTGATGATACCCCTGAGGCAATAGTTCTTTCCGCATTCGACCCTATCAGAAGGGAAGTTGCGAGGCTCGCCCTTCACCAACTTGTGACTGATGGAAGAATACATCCTGCAAGAATTGAAGAGATGGTTGAGAAAACCAGGAAACAAGTAGAGGATGAGATACTTGAAGTAGGCAAAAGAACAACCATTGATCTGGGTATCCACGGTCTGCATCCTGAACTGATAAGACTAATCGGCAAAATGAAATACCGATCATCGTACGGTCAGAACCTTCTGATGCACTCACGTGAAGTGGCTAACCTGTGTTCAATAATGGCCGCTGAACTGGGGCTTAACTCAAAACTGGCCAAAAGAGCCGGATTATTGCATGATATAGGTAAAGTGCCGGATGATGAACCGGAATTGCCGCATGCAATTTTAGGAATGAAAATGGCCGAAAAATACAAGGAAAAACCCGAGATATGCAACGCTATAGGTGCTCATCACGATGAAACTGAGATGACCACTCTTATTGCCCCGATAGTTCAGGTTTGTGATGCTATATCCGGTGCTCGTCCCGGTGCCCGTCGCGAGGTTGTTGAATCATATATCAAGAGACTTAAAGAACTTGAATCTCTTGCACTTCAGTACCCCGGTGTTATGAAAACCTATGCCATTCAGGCCGGGAGGGAGCTGCGCGTGATTGTCGGCGCCGAAAAAGTAAGTGATAAGGAGGCCGAAGGGCTGTCATTTGAAATTGCCCGGAAAATACAGAATGAAATGACCTATCCCGGACAAATTAAAATTACGGTAATCCGCGAAACACGCGCTGTAAACTACGCTAAATAATATAGCTATTAATTAAGACTTTCATAGAGGGCATCTGAGACATTAGATGCCCTTCATGATATTTTATGCTTTGATTCAGTGTTTCTTTTTTTATCTTTGGTGCCTGATAAAAGTAATGATTAAATGCCACAGATAAAACTAATAAATATTGTAGGTGCCAGACCTCAAATTATCAAAGCATCTGCAATAAGCAGAGCCATCAGAAATCATTACTCCCACGATATTACTGAAATCATAGTCCATACAGGTCAGCATTACGACAAAGAAATGTCAGATGTCTTTTTTGATGAATTGGAAATCCATAAGCCGCATTATAACCTTGGAGTGGGCTCTGCCGGTCATGGCAGGCAGACTTCCCTTATGATAACTGGTATTGAAGATGTGCTGCTTAAAGAGAAGCCTGATTGCGTATTGCTTTATGGTGACACCAACTCTACGCTGGCAGGAGCATTGGCTGCTTCCAAGCTCCACTTTCCGGTTATTCACATAGAGGCAGGATTAAGATCATTTAATAAAATAATGCCGGAGGAGCTAAACAGGATAATGAGCGATCATTCATCAACGCTCCTTTTTGCTCCGACAAATACAGCTTTTAAAAACCTTATGGGAGAGGGATTCAGGCCTGAAAACAGCCCTCCTTATACCATTAATAATCCGAAAATATATCTTACGGGTGATATAATGTATGACAATACATTGTTCTTTTCTGATCTGGCTGAGAAAAAGAAATCAACTTTCCTTAAAAATCTGTCATTGATCCGGAATGATTATATTCTTGTAACAATCCACAGGGACACCAACACTGATGATATCGTAAGACTAAAAGAGATACTCAGCACACTAAAGGCTCTTGCCGAAGAAAAAGGTCTGATGCTGGTAATGCCTTTGCATCCGCGAACTATTGTTTCTCTCAAAACAAGGCTCAAGGATTTTTATGATGAACTAAAGAATTCATCGTATATTAAAATTCTTCCGCCTGTTTCATTTCTTGAAATGATACTTCTTGAAAAGAACTGCAAAATGATTGTGACCGATTCCGGCGGAGTGCAGAAAGAGTCACATTTCTTTAAAAAGCCCTGCATTGTGCTCAGGGAAGAAACTGAGTGGATCGAGCTTGTTAATAATGGCACGGCAAAGCTTGTGGGCGCTGATCATACTTTGATCAGAAATGAATTTCTTAGATTTTCTGATTCAAACCTGGCACTCGATTATCCTGGCTTTTACGGAGATGGTAAAACGGCTGAATTCATATTGAACGAAATACTGCTTATGTTCGAAAAAGAGTAGGTTTTATACTGTTAAATTCTGTTAAAATTTGTAATATTGAGGTTTTCAAAAGCTGATGGAACGAATCTTGAAGGATAAGAGAGTGTTGGTTACAGGTGGAGCAGGTTTTATCGGCTCAAATCTCGTGGAGTCCTTTCTGCGTTCGGGCAACTCAGTCGTTTGTCTCGACAACTTTTCAACAGGCAAGAGGGAAAATATTCAACCTTTTATTTCAAGCTCTGATTTTAAGCTTATTGAAGGAGATATCCGTAACTATGACGACTGCTTAAAAGCAACCGCGAATGTAGATGTGGTTTTTCATGAAGCCGCCCTCGGCTCTGTTCCTCGCTCCTTAAAAGATCCGGTTTCAACTACTGATGTGAACATAGGTGGTTTTGTAAAAATGCTCTTTGCTGCCAAGGAATCGGGTGTCAGAAGGTTCATATATGCAGCCAGTTCATCCACCTATGGCGATCACACAGGTCTTCCAAAAGTTGAAGACAAAATCGGATCTCCCTTGTCTCCTTACGCAATTACCAAGTATGTTGATGAGTTATTTGCGGCCAGCTTTTCTTCATCATATGGCATCGAGGTGATAGGCTTGCGCTATTTCAATGTTTTTGGAAGGCGTCAGGATCCCGATAGTGCATATGCTGCGGTAATCCCGACATTTGTGAGGATGCTGATGAAGCATGAAACACCTGTTATAAACGGTGATGGAAGTATTTCACGTGATTTTACCTACATCGACAATGTGGTTCAGGCTAATCATCTCGCATCTGTTGTCCAAAATAATGAAGCTCTTAACCAGGTTTATAATGTGGCTTGCGGTACACGGACATCTATCAATCAGTTATACTATATGATCCGCAGCCTGGCAGGAGAATATGACAAGAAAGTTTTGAGAATAGAACCTGAATACGGACCTTTCAGAGAGGGAGATATTCTGCATTCTCTGGCATCAATTGATAAAGCAAAAAAACTATTGTTCTATTCACCTGCTTTTAATGTTGAGGATGGGCTCAAAGAGGCGGTAGGATGGTATTGGAAAAATTTGTAACATTGGTTACAGCATGCACTTCAAAAAACTCATAGTCAGACATATACTAGCATCAGTTATGTGACTGACGGAGCGATAGCTGTATAATCGCCTGAGAAAATTCTGTTAATTCTTTACACAGGTCTCAAAAGATCTGAAACTTCCGACCTTCGTGACTGTTAGTAATGCGGAGGATGGTTAATAATTATTGCATACATTTGTCTATACTTATCATGATATGATAGAAGCATTTAAAGAAAGGGTAATCAGGGTTTTTAAGAACCATTCATTGCCACGCTGGCTGGTCTTTCTTATAGATTCCGGAGTTGTATATTTCTCATTTCTTATTGCCTACATGCTGAGATATAATTTCGAGGTTTTTACTTTTGATATCTCTTCTACCTTCAGACAGGCTTTTCTGGTGTTATTCGTCTATGCGATCTTTATCCTCATTTTCAAGTCATATGCAGGAATGATACGACATACTACGATCAGGGATACCTATAAGATTATCATATCAAACTTCAGTGCCCTGGCTGTATTGTTCTTAGTCACAATAATGAGCCGGAAATATCAATGGAATGCTGTGTTTAATATTCCATTATCAATTTTACTTATACACATGGGCTCTGTGACAATCCTCCTCTTCTTCTTCCGGGTCCTTATTAAATTATTCTATGAATTTGCTTCAACCTCATCACACAGCGGAAAAAATGTTTTAATATATGGCTCTGGCGAAATGGGAATCCTTGTTAAAAGACTCATTGAAGGTGACCCTAAAAGCATGTTCCGACTAAAAGGTTTTATCGATGACGATAAGAAAATTCAGGGCAAGAAGGTAGATGGCTATCAGGTTTATTCAAGACAGGTTCTCACAAAGGAATATATTGATGACGCTGGCATAACAGTTTTTATAATTGCAATAAACAATATAGCGCCTGCTAAAAAGAAGGAGGTGATAGAATCGATGATCCAGCTTGGCTGTGAAATACTTGATACTCCTTCATTTGATACATGGATGAATGGCAGGCTGGAGGTTAAAAATCTTAAAAAAGTAAAATTTGAGGATCTTCTTGGAAGAGATGCCATCAAGCTTGATCTGGAGAAAATCCAGAATGGCCTAATCGGTAAAACAATTCTTGTGACAGGTGGGGCTGGATCGATCGGTTCAGAGATTGCCAGACAGCTTATGAGGTTTAATACTAAACAGCTTATCCTTGTTGATCAGGCTGAAACTCCATGTTTCTTCCTCGGTGAAGAATTAAAGAAAAAGGGAGCGGGATGCAATTTCAAAATAATCATCGGCGATGTGACACGTCCCGATTATATGGAGAATATTTTCAAAGAATATAAACCTGAAATTGTTTTTCATGCTGCAGCTTACAAGCATGTGCCATTAATGGAGATGCATCCCAGGGAAGCATTCCGTGTTAACGTCGGCGGAACAAAGATAATCTCAGGTCTTGCATTAAAATATAAAGTCGAGAAGTTTGTGATGATATCATCCGATAAGGCGGTAAATCCAACAAACGTAATGGGTGCAACAAAGAAGATCTGTGAGTTGCTGGTTCATTCATTATCGCGCCAAAAAGGGATAAAGACACAATTTATAACCACCAGATTCGGGAATGTACTGGGTTCCAATGGTTCTGTAATTCCCCTTTTCACAAAACAAATCGCTGACGGAGGTCCGGTAACAATTACTGATCCTGAAATCACTCGTTTTTTCATGACAATCCCTGAAGCTTGTCAATTGGTGCTGGAAGCAGGTTTTATGGGTAACGGCGGAGAGATCTATGTGTTTGATATGGGAGAACCTGTAAAGGTTATGGACGTTGCTCTTAACCTGATACGGCTATCAGGTCTCGAGCCTTACAAAGATATTCAGATAAAATACATTGGCCTCAGGCCCGGAGAGAAACTGTATGAAGAACTCTTCGCGCTGGATGAGCCGATGATCCCAACTCATCATCCAAAAATAAGTATAGCCCAGATTGCTGATTCTGATTTTAATTCTATTAATACAAAAATTGATAAAATCCTGTCTTCCATCAACAAAATGACAGAAGCGATGGTTATAGAGGAGATGCAGGAAATCGTTCCGGGATATGTAAGCAAGTTTGAACTGATCGGGCAGAATGAAAAGTGAGCTATACCTGTGGCCGGAACATATTAGCCTTATATATCGCAATCCGCGTACAATTCATGAAATGAACTTTAATAATTGATGAGCCGGAAAAAGGTATTTGTCAGTGGTTGTTTTGATATTCTTCATTCAGGACACATAGCTTTCCTGAAGGAAGCCGCCCTGTATGGCGATCTGTATGTGGGACTTGGTTCTGACAAAACTATATATGATCTGAAAGGAAGAAAGACTGTGAATTCTGAAGAGGAACGTCTTTACATGCTTGAAGCGCTCTCCTGTGTTCATAAGGTACGGATTAATCAGGGCAGTGGAATACTCGATTTTCTTGGAGATATAAAGGCGATCCAACCCGATGTTTTTATTGTCAATGAAGATGGTCATACTCCGGTTAAAGAGGAAATCTGCAAAGACCTGAGTATTGAATACAAAGTTTTGAAAAGAGTTCCTTATGCAAATCTCCCTGTCCGTTCTACAACTTCCCTGAGAAAGGAAACACCGATTCCTTACAGAATCGATCTTGCCGGGACATGGATTGACCAGCCTTATGTTTCTAAATTCAATCCGGGATGGGCAATAACCGCTTCAATAGAACCGACAATTGAATTCAATGAACGTTCGGGAATGGCAACATCAACCAGAAAGAAGGCAATTGAACTCTGGAATGATAATCTTCCTATGGAGAACCCTGAAAAGCTGGCAAAAATACTGTTCCGATACGATAATGATCCGGGAACAAAGGATGTTAGCGGTTCTCAGGATTCAATCGGTATTACAATGCCGGGCATAAACAGGTTCTATTACGATAAGGAAAAGTATTGGCCCTCAAAATTTGAGACAATTACAGATCTTTCAGTAATTAAATGGCTGGAAGACAGGATCTATATGATAACATTGTGGCCGAGACCCACAGATTTTATTGTGCTTGAAAACACAAACATATCTTACGACAATGTTAAAAAACTTACTGAAGCAGCTGAATTGACATGGCAGGGTTTGATTAATAAGGATATTAAGATGTTTGTCAGAGGATTTGCCGCATCTTTCGATTCACAGGTGAGGATGTTTCCCAAAATGATGAACGGTAAAGTTGCCAATGCAATCGACACCCATAGAGAAAAAGCGCTTTCATGGAAGCTATCAGGTGCTGGCGGAGGTGGTTACCTGATACTGATAAGTGAAAAAGAAATACCCAATGCTATAAGAGTTAAAATAAGAATTAAGGATTATTGGATCTGACTATTACATGAATTAGAATATAATCAATAAAATGAAAAAGGTTGCATTAATATCGGGAATCACAGGACAGGATGGCTCATACCTTACAGAATTTCTGCTGGAAAAGGGTTATATTGTACATGGAATTATACGCCGGTCGAGTTCGTTCAACACTTTTAGAATAGACCATATCTTTAATAATCCTGAGTTCATAAATAAAACCTTCTTTCTGCATTACGGAGATCTCACGGATTCGAGTAACCTGAATCGCCTGGTGGAAAAGATACAACCTACAGAAATATACAATCTTGGAGCTCAGTCTCATGTGCAGGTCTCCTTTGAGGTACCTGAATATACTGCGGAAGTTGATGGGACAGGAACTCTGCGGTTTCTTGATGCTATAAAAGAGAACGGACTCAAAACCAGGTTCTATCAGGCATCAACCTCTGAATTGTTTGGGAAGGCGCAGGAGTTTCCGCAAACGGAAAAAACGCCGTTTTATCCCCGCAGTCCATACGCTGCTGCTAAATTATACGCCTACTGGATAGTCGTTAACTACAGGGAAGCCTATAATGTTTTCGCATCGAATGGCATTCTTTTTAATCATGAAAGCGAAAGAAGAGGAAAAACTTTTGTTACCAGGAAGATCACGGTTGCGGCTGCTAAAATTATCCTCGGTCAGCAGGAGCAGCTGCTGCTCGGTAATCTTGATTCAAAACGTGACTGGGGATATGCTCCTGAGTTTGTCGAAGCAATGTGGCTTATTCTGCAGGCTGATAAACCTGATGATTATGTAATTGCGACTAATGAGACTCACTCAATACGCGAATTCGTAGATGAAACATTCAGAGTTTTGGGAGATGAGATTATTTGGGATGGATCAGGGTTGAAAGAGAAAGGGATTCTGAAATCGACAGGCAAACAAGTCATCTCTATTGATCCGCGTTATTTCCGGCCGACAGAAGTTGATGTACTCATAGGGAACCCGGCTAAAGCCCGCGAAAAACTCGGATGGGAACCAAAAACTACTTTTAAAGAGCTGGTTAAGATCATGGTGAAGTCAGATCTGAAAAAAGTCCGGAAACGTCTCGAATAAATAAGTGCTAATATGTTAAATACCAGTAAGATATATGTGGCCGGCCATAATGGGATGGTTGGCAGCGCAATTGTAAGAAGATTAAAGGCGCTGGGATACACCAATCTTCTCTTTTCTCCTTTTCCCCCGGTTGACCTTACCAACCAGTTAATGGTAGATGATTTTTTTGAAAAGGAAAGACCTGAATATGTTTTTCTGGCTGCAGCTAAAGTAGGAGGAATAATGTCCAATAATACCTACAGGGCACAGTTCCTCTATGAAAACCTGATGATAGAGAATAACATCATTCATCAAAGCTATAAACATGGAGTAAAGAAGCTGCTGTTTCTTGGGAGTTCATGTATTTACCCCCGGGACTGCCCACAACCTATTAAGGAGGAGTATCTGCTGACAGGAGAACTGGAATATACGAATGAGCCGTACGCGATTGCAAAAATTGCAGGTATTAAAATGTGCGAATCATACAACATTCAGTATGGTACAAATTTCGTATCGGTGATGCCGACAAATCTCTACGGGCCGAATGATAATTACAATCTGGAGACTTCACATGTACTTCCTGCGCTTATCAGAAAAATGCATCTGGGCAAATGTCTCGAAAACAATGATTGGGAGACGATACGGAAAGATTTTAACAAATATTCTGTTGAAGGCGTAACGGGAGATTCAACTAAAAGTGAGATTATTGAGAAGCTCAACAAATATGGAATCCATTACTCTGATTTTCCAAAACCGGCACCCGGCACCCAGCACCCAGCACCAAGCACCCAGCACCCAGCACCCGGCACCCGGCACCCGGCACCCGGCACCCAGCAACCCGTAACAATTACCTTATGGGGCTCAGGTAATCCGTACCGCGAATTCCTTTACGTCGATGATCTTGCCGATGCCTGTGTTTTTATAATGGAGGGTGTCGATTTTAAAGATCTTAAGGTCCTTCGCCCTGCTCCACATGTCCTGAGCCCTGTGCAATCAGAATCAGGACATAAGCATGATGCAGACATAAAAAATACTCATATAAATATCGGAACCGGACGCGATCTTACAATAAAAGAACTTGCCACGTTAGTCAAAAATGTTATTGGATTTGAAGGTCAGCTTGACTGGGATTCATCCAAACCCGACGGAACATTCCGGAAACTTCTTGATGTTTCTAAAATAAACAATCTTGGCTGGAAAGAAAAAATTGATCTGAAGGAAGGCATCAGAATGATTTATACTAAGTATTCAGTATAAGTAATGCCTGATTCAGATAAACTTTTGAGCTTTCAATGGCCGATTAATATGATATTTTACAAAATGAGAATTGACAAGATATTGCCGGTAATCATATTCCTGACTTTTATTTTTATTTCAGGCTGTAAAAAAGACGATGTTATAGAAGACAATATTCCTTCGATTGAATATCATATCAGGAAGAGTTTTGACAGGAGAGCTACATTTACTTTTGGTCAATATGAAGAATTCTTGAAGGTATTGTCGGATGATAAATTTATTGTACTTCCTCTGAACAAAATGCGTGACTCTGTTAATAATTCAAAGGTGATTGTTGGTTTACGTCATGATATTGACTGCCATCCCTTTAAAGCAGTCCAGCTGGCGGAATTAGAGAATAAATATGGTTTTAAGGCTACGTACTTTATATTACCGACTGCAAGTTACTATGGCATACTGTCGAAGAATGGTTTGGAGCGATTTTATTCGATGAGTGAAATATATGAAAGAATTGATTCCCTGGGAGCCGAAATCGGGATACATAATGATCTGATAACTGTTATGCTTCAGTATAACCTGAACCCGTTTAATTTTAATCGCGACGATCTTGCCTTTTTCGAATCGATCCATATACCTATATATGGTTCTGCAGCTCATGGATCATCTCTTGAAGCTGCCCTTAAAGTAGAAAATTATGAAATATTTTCTGATTTTGATGACCATCCTGTTGTACACTATAAGGGTATAGATTATAGATTAGGATTACATAGTCTAAAGGAATTTGGATATTTATATGAAGCTTATCATGTGGAGAGTAATCTATATTTTTCAGATAATGGCGGTCAGTTGCCAGGTGGTTTTTCGGGATTTATTGAAAGCTTGAAAAATTCCAAACCAGGGGATCGCATCCAGATATTAATGCACCCTGTCTGGTGGGGCAAATGAGTATGTCAATAATTAAGTTTTCCCGCTTAAAGCTCTTATTCATCTATTAATGAATCTTATAAAGAGGATATTTGACAGAAGTGAGTTTCTGAAAAATAGTTTGATTCTGATTACCGGAACAACAATAGCACAAGTTATTCCGGTGGCTCTCAGCCCTGTAATATCGAGATTATTTAATTCTGATGATTTTGCAGTTTTTGGACTGTTTTTCTCTCTGGCGGGAGTAATCTCGGGGATTGCCGCTGGGACTTATGAATTTGCAATTGTACTTCCTAAAAAAGATGTCGATGCCAAAAATCTGATGGCACTTTCGATTATTATTTCAGTAGCGACCTCTTTAGTTTCATTTATATTGTTCCTGATATTTCATAACCAGGTAAGTCAGCTTTTAAACAACTCCCGCATATCATTATGGCTTTTGCTGGTTCCTGTTTCCGTATTGTTTCTGACCTTAAACTCTATAATTGGTTTTTGGTTTAACAGGGAAAAAAACTTTAAGGTAATTGGTCTTAATAAAATTATCAGAAATGGTACAATTGCATTTGGAAATATTTTATTGGGTGTAAGCAAATTACTTAAAGGAGGGTTAATAATCGGACAAATCATGGGAGACTTTGTCGCGACACTGGTGCTTTCAGGCAAGTTCTTAAGAAACAATCATTTTTCATCAGAAATTACAAAGCTCAACTTAAAGAAAGTCGCTGTTGATTTTAAAAATTTTCCACTCTTTACACTCCCAAACACTCTATTAAATAATTTCTCATACCAGCTGCCAGTTCTATTAATTTCGATGTGGTTTAATCCTTCTCAAACCGGATCATATTTTTTCTCTACCAGGATATTATCCATTCCAATAACACTTATAGGCGCTGCTGTTTCACAGGTTTTCTATCAGAAATTTGTTGAGATAATTAGTGATGGAGTGCATGATGCTAAACGGTTTTTGATTAAAGTTTGGGTCATATTATTTGCCATCGGGATAGTTCCTTTCGGACTATTATTCTTCTTTGGAAGACAACTGTTTGGTTTTGTTTTTGGACCCGAGTGGGTAACAGCAGGACAAATATCTGCCTTTCTGGCACCAATGATATTGTTCATGTTTATAAGCTCTCCAACCAGTTCGACTTATCTGGTTCTGGGTAAGCAGAAGATTAATGTATTGTTTGGTATTGCCACATTTATTTACAGGCCGCTGGCAATCTATATAGGTTATTTGAATAATGATCTGTTTACCGGTTTAAAAATTCTGGTAATTTTAGAGATCATCGAGGTATTCATATATAATGCAGTTATATTCCTGTATTTATAGATTGCTGCAATATTGACTGGTTATAGTCATTAAATGGAAATACTTTTTTGCACTCCGTCTTTTCATCATCCCACTAACCCATTGTCATCGATCTTTTTTGAAGATCAGGTAAAGGCCGCTGAAGGGAATAAAAATCACATAGTATCTGTAATTGCTGTAAATATGGTAGCTGTAAAAAGTTACAGAAGTTTCCGGTACCTGATTCCGGAATTCAATATTACAGATACAAAGACTGAAAGAGTATATCTTTCAAATTTCATCTCTTTTCCTAAAATGAAGCGTTTTAACTTCAAAATGCAGCTGCTTTTGATGAAGCTTCTTTTCAGGAAGTACATTAAAGCAAATGCTCTGCCACAAATTTTACATGCACAGCAATATGACGGAGGTGCGTTAGCTCTATGGGCGAAAAGAAAATTCTCTATCAAATTTGTTCTCACAGAGCATTCATCTGTTTTCGCAAGAAATCTGGCTAAGAAATGGGAAATCGCACTGGCTCAGAAGGTGTATTCTGAAAGCTCTTATAATATTGCAGTAAGCAAAGAGTTTGCAGCTTATTTATCTGAAAGATTTAACGTACAATTCAATTATATTCCAAATGTAGTTGATACTGACTTTTTTACGCCAGGTATAAAGTCAGAAACCGGGTTCGTTTTTGTGAATGTGGCAAATCTTGACGATAATAAGAATCATAAATTATTAATTGAGAGCTTCTCAAAATATTTTAAAGGAATTTCCGGATTTGAGCTAATAATCGTAGGCGAGGGAATGAAGTCATCAGAATTAAATTGTCTTATCGACAATCTGAAAATCAGGGATCAGGTAAAACTTTTAGGAAAGCTGACCCGAAATGAGATAAAAGAGATTCTGGGTCGATCTTCATGTTTCGTTCTATCAAGTACTTACGAGACATTTGGAATTGTAATTATTGAGGCGATGAGCTGCGGACTTCCGGCTGTTTCGACCAGAAGCAAAGGGCCTGAATCTATCATTGTGCATAAAAAGCTGGGAATTCTTTGCGAAAACAACAGCACCAGTCTTGGTGAGGCCTTGCTGGAAGCGACAGAGGAAAAATACGATGCCCGATTCATCAGAAATTACGTTATCGAGAATTTCTCAATTTCCTCGGTCTCGAATACTTTATCTGAAATTTATAAGAAATACGTTTCGATTTGAAAAGGTTATTCATTCTCATTCTAATTGCTGCTTTTGTAGGATCTAATGTTTATCTTATCTCTACATCTTTTACTTTCTTCAATTTTTTTATGTTTCTTCTGTTATGTTATATTTTAGTATTTACTAAACGAGAATATGATCGTAATTTTATATTTGTTCTGGGCATAATAGGCACATTCATACTTATCGGATTTATTTATTTAATCCTTTTTTATCGCGATTTTGAACAAATAAAGGATTTTATCTATATGACCTATATCCTGAATATCTTCTTTATAGTATTTACAGCTATAAAAGAATCAAAAATTGATTTTTTCAGGTCGTTTCTGAATACCTTATTGGCAATAGAGTTTTTCCTGTTGCTTATCGCATTGTTTGAAGCATACACTGGAAAGCATTTGCCGTCATCTACCTATTACTTCGAAAAAAGTATTTTTATCCCTACCACAGTATTTACAAATCCAAATGACCTCTCAGCAATTGTTGTCTTATTCTTTCCGGTCCTGTATTATCTTGCTGACTATTTTAAGAGCAAGTCAAAAAAAAGATTTCTTACGCTTATAACTATTGCTATTGTCATACTTACTATGTCAAGAGTGGCCATGGCAATGTTATTAGTATTCCCATTATTCAATTTACTCATCAAAAGAAAGTTATTGAGATTCACATTGATAAGCTTTTCGTTGATAGTGATTGTCATCATTATTTTTAACCTTAAATTCAAATACCTGCCTAATGAAAATTCATTGTTTGTACGGAATTATAACAGATTCATTACACTCGTTAATATTAAAGATAATTTTAGCAACAAGAGTTCCTCTTTTAATGAAAGATCACAGGTTTTGTTGATAATATGGGAGAATCCTGCAGAGTTTATTTTCGGGAAAGGGTTTAGAGCGGGTGCTGTTATAATACCCGAAAAGAAGCACCTTCAGATTGTTGATCCTCATTCTTTTTTCCTTGAGGTGATTTACAATTTCGGATATTTTGCACTCATCCCTGTGGCTTTATTGATCTTCATACCCCTGTATTATTCACTTAAGTATTTTGGCAGGCATTCCATTTACCGGCTGGGACTGGTTCAAACCTTTTATTTTGTAATTCTGATCAATGTATCCTCAAGTGTTTTCAGGTTTCCTTTGGTATGGGTTCCGTTTGCGGTGTCTTATATGATGATCATTACTGTAAATGATAATATATTGCCAGAATCATAATTGAAATGATATTTCTTTTACTCGCTGAATTGGTTTAAATTGTTGGATTAAAAATTCTATGTCATAATTTAATATGAAGAAATTATTGCAGATAGGACGAAAAAAACCTGAATATTATAAAGGTATTTTGATTAAGGCAGACACGGGGTTACACGATGAGCTTGAACAGATTATCCTTAAAAGAGTACCTAAAGGCTCAAGGATTCTTGACCTGGGTGCGGGAGAGGGAGCTTTAAGTCAACGTCTTCTCGATTTAGGTTTTCAGGTTGTATCAGTTGATATGAGTGTTGATTTTAAAGCTGACATTTCGGTTTTCCATAAAGTCGATTTCAATAAATCTGATGAGGTGACAAGCTTCAAACTTAAATTTGCTGAATATTTTGATGCAGTTTTAGGTGTAGAAGTCATTGAACATATTGAAAATCCCTGGGAATACATCCGAACATTAAAATCTCTTTTGAAACCCGGAGGCTTAATAATATTAACGACCCCAAACATAACATCGTGGCTTTCACGGCTGAATTTTTTATTTAAGGGACAGTTTATAAGCTTTGATGAATCATCGCTCGATTACGGACATATAAACCCTATTAACGCATGGGAAATGGAAGTCATATTAAAGGATGAAGGTTTCACTAACGTTCAGCTTCAGGCGGCTGGCTTTTTACCTGATATCTGGATTACAAAAAATATATTCTATTCTTTGCTCTACCTGTTATCATTTGTTTTGAGACCTTTTATGAGCGGGATCTCCAGAGGCTGGTGTATTTTAGGTACTGCAAATAAATCCTGATCAGAACAGGTCATTTTTATAATTAAAATCATATTTCACAAATTTGTTCAATGATTTGAACTATTGATGAATAAAATATTATCATTATCTCTTTTGACTTTTCTTCTCTCAGCAACTGTAAGTTATTCTCAGACTGATTCAGAATGGACTTTAGTGACTGAGCATACTGCTTTTTCGCCTCGTGATTGTGGAGGAACATATAACAAGGCAGTTGTATTTGATGGTAAAATCTGGATCAGCGGAGGGTATAACTGGGAATATCTCGATATTGTTCCCGACCAGTGGTGTTCCTCTGATGGTAGCCATTGGGTGCAGGTCAAGTCAACGTCTGACAGATACAACCTGAGCCTTGTGTATAATAATAAATTGTGGCAGACAAATCATTATATTCTTAGTTCTGATGACGGGATAAAATGGAGTAATAGTGCAGATAGTCCTGAAGATGGGTATACGGTATCATTCAAAAATAAAATATGGCTGATAGGTACTACCGGAATATATAGCTCTGAAGATTTAAAGACCTGGACCCATGAAAAAGATTCTCTTCCCTGGCCAAAAAGGTCATTCTTCGGACTGACTGTTTTTAATGACAGGTTGTGGGTAATTGGTGGCGTAAATTATCCTGATCTGACCGAAACCTATAATGATGTATGGTCATCAGCCGATGGTATCAACTGGGTGCAGGTAACTGCAAACGCTGACTGGAGCCGGAGAAGATTCTTTACTCCGATAGTATATAAAGGGAAATTATGGGTAATTGCTGGTCAAGACATGTCCTATCCATACGGGATAAACAGTGGAAATTCAAACGAGGTCTGGTATTCATCGGATGGAGCAAAATGGTATAAATATTACAGAGAAAAAACTTTTCTTCCCCGGCATGCCCCTTTCACCGTGGTCTTCAATGATAATATTTATGTTTTCGGAGGCTATGCAAACAACGATAATTTCTATAATGATGTCTGGAAATTAAATATAAATAAATTAACCATAACATCAGAGCCAATCAAAACTATTGACATCAATTCGCATTATACCTACTCTGTCCATGCAGATTTCAGTGCGAATAATGACACCATAAGATACAGAATCCGGAATGCTCCGTTGTGGATGTCAATTGATTCTGCAAGCGGGTTGATAAGCGGTGTTCCAACTTCCTGCAGTATTTCCGATTCAACAGTGGCGGTCGAAGCCTATACCGCCAATGGAGAAAATGCCCTGCAAACTTTTAATATTAAAGTTTTAAATCCGGCAATAAATGCAAAAATATCTTCTTCAGGTCCAACTTCCTTCTGCAAAGGCTCGGGCACTTACTTGTTTCCTGATTCCAATTACCTTGAATATAATTGGAATACCGGAGATACTTCAAGGGAAATTGAAGTGCATAATACGGGAGATTATTATGTCGTAGTAAAAGACGAAATCGGATGTACAGATTCTTCGAATGTTGTGACTATAACCACGCTGCCGGATATTAAAATTGCTGCAAATTCATATAATTATATCTGCGAGGGGGATAGCCTTCAATTATATGCGACTGCTGTGTTTTCTGACTATCTATGGTCAACAGGTCAAACGACACCACTGATATATGTTAAAAACTCAGAGGAGTATTTTGTCATTGCAAAAGATATGAATGGCTGTTCCGACACTTCTAATAAAATTACTGTTAATGTAAAGCCCCTTCCAGCACCTGAGATAATTACAAGCGATACACTATGCGCCGGAAAGGCAAATTTTCTTTCGACAGGACAATATCATGATTACTTATGGACAGATGGTGAGGAAACCCGTGTCGCCAGCGTTGATCAGCCCGGTAGTTACTCGGTATGGGTGACCGATTATCACGGATGCAGAAACCAGTCAAAATCAAAATATGTTTATCCCCAACCTGAAGCAGAAATTATAGCAGACCCATCTTTTACTTTTAATTTTGGCGATAGTATAAAATTGTTTTCATCATTATCATATCCTTTTATCCATTGGAATACAGGCGAAAATACACCAGGCATTACTGTGAAATCTTCCGGCGATTATTTTTTGACAGTGATGGACTATATGGGATGTAAAGCAACTTCTGATACTGTACATGCAAAAATGAATCTGGATGTTGCATTATTTGAGGAATCCAGAGTTTATCCCAATCCGACTTCCGGTAACTTAACTATCAGAATGAACGATTTAAAGTACATAAATTTGGATTTATATGTTATAGATATTAAGGGTTCGATTGTTATTCATTCTACAGTATATAATGAAGAGAATCAGATAAAACTGGATCTATCAGCGTTGAATAGCGGATCTTATATACTTTTATTTAAGTATCACGGCAGGACAATACTCTCAAAAAAATTAATAAAGACCAATACTCTCCGTAATTAAAGGATAGACATACTATGGTTGTGATTATCGATTATAAAGTGGGAAATCTGGGATCGATTCAGAATATGTTAAGGAAAATTCACACTGAATTTCATGTTTCCTCAGATCCTGAGTTAATATTATCGGCCGACAAATTGATCCTGCCGGGGGTTGGAGCTTTTGATACCGGGATGCAAAATCTTAAGGATCTTGGCTTAATTGATGTCTTGTATGAAAAAGTTATAAAGAGAGGCACACCTGTTCTAGGTATTTGTCTGGGTATGCAATTGCTTTCAAATGGAAGTGAAGAGGGAAGTATCAAAGGGTTAGGGTGGGTTGATTCTGAGGTAGTTAAATTTAATTTTGCAGGTACTGGTTTAAATCTGAAAATTCCTCATATGGGCTGGGTGTATCCGACGATTTCAAAAAAAAGCAAATTGTTTACTGATATGCAAGCTGATCCAAAGTTTTATTTTGTTCATTCTTATTATTTAAAATCCCACAAAGCTGAAGATATCCTGGCTACTGCCTCATATGGAAATGAGTTCGTGGCTGCTGTTGAGAAAGAGAATGTTATGGGCGTTCAGTTTCATCCCGAGAAAAGTCATAAATACGGAATGAAACTATTAAAAAATTATATTGATTTATACTAATTATGAGTGTTCCAAGAATTATTCCTGTACTCCTGCTTAAGAATAAAGGACTTGTAAAAACAGTTAAATTTCAGGACCCAAAATATATAGGTGACCCAATAAACGCAGTTAAGATCTTTAATGAAAAAGAAGTAGACGAGCTTATCTTTCTCGATATAACTGCAACAGGTGAGAGGAGAAAACCAAATTTTGAATATCTCGGGAAGATTGCAAGCGAATGTTTTATGCCGCTATGTTATGGGGGCGGCATTAACTCGTTAGATGATATACGGAAACTCGTAAACCTGGGGGTTGAAAAAGTATCTGTAAATTCCTTCGCATATTCAAATCCTTCTTTTATTAAAGAAGCTGCAAATGAGTTCGGAAGTTCAACAATTGTTGTCTCAGTCGATGTTAAGAAGAATCTATGGGGCAAATATGTAGTTGCACTGAATAACGGTAAAACATTAACAAAGACAGATCCACTTGAATATGTCAGGATAATTGAGGAGATGGAAGCCGGCGAAATACTTTTAAATTCGGTTGACAGGGATGGTGTCATGAATGGATATGATCTGGAACTCATAGCTAAAATTTCAAGCACCGTAAATATCCCAGTAGTCGCATGCGGGGGCGCAAAGAACACTGATGACTTCAAAAGTGCTTTAAATTCCGGAGCATCTGCTCTGGCTGCTGGTAGCATGTTCGTTTTTCATGGGAAACTCAAAGCTGTTTTAATCAGTTATCCCTCACAAGATCACTTAAAATCAGTTTTTACATGACACGTTAATTTATGAAATTATTAAAATTGTTCTCTATAATAGTGTTTTATCTGACTATGTCTTCTTGTGAAAAGGTAAATAATTTTGAAAACAGACAGTTCAATAACGAAGATTTTACCATAAAGAACCTCGCTTATTTCGATCTTTTTTATTCTTCTACCCAGGTAGTTTCAATTGAAGACCCGGCTGTACATGATGATCAGGGTATCTTAATGGTTTTATATGACAGCATTAAACAATACAATCCGGTAACTATCTCATTTAAGGGATTAGATTATCTGAATAGCTTCAAAATCTCGCTTGATAGTAGTTATTTGTATAAGGCTGAACTGTATGCAAATAAATTAGTGGAGATCTCAGTCACAGAACAAGGCGCTATGTTTTATCCTTACACCTTTAACTTTAAGCTTCATGGCGGAGCTGATGAAATGAAAAGTCCCTGGTATTCCAGTATGGCACAGGGTACAGTCCTTTCTTTTTTTTCTGCCTGTTACCAGATTACAAATGATAATAAGTACCTGGATCTGTGTAAAAAAACATTCAAAAGCTTAACTCTAACTCAAAAAGGTCATATTAAGCCTCAATCAATATGTGTTTCACGAATTGATTCATCAGGTTACCTCTGGTTTGAAGAGTATCCATTCTATCCATCGACATCAGCTCTCAATGGATTCCTATTTACAATAATCGGAATTTACGATTATTATCATATTAATCCCGATGACAGTGAAGTGAGAACTTATTTAACCGGGGCTCTTAAAACAATAAAAGATAATATTCTTTTATATAGAAATCCTGGAAATTACAGTTTCTATTGTCTGAAGCATAAAGTTTTGTCTCCAAGTTATCATAAAATTCATATCCAACAGCTTAAATACCTGTTTCTGATTTCAAAAGAAGGTGCTTTTAAAGATGCAGCTACCTTATTTGAAATAGATAACTCAAATTAACAAGTGATCCGATGATTAATGAGTATAATATCTGTACAAGGTGTATAATGGATACAACAGACCCGCAAATCTACTTTGATGATGACGGAGTCTGTAATCACTGTCACGAGTTTGATCAGAAAGCCGGAATTCTTAAGCTGCCTCCGGAAGAAAAAAACCGGCAACTTGAGATAATCATTAATCAAATTAAAAAGGAAGGTGCCGGCAAGGAATTTGATTGTATTCTTGGCTTAAGCGGTGGAATTGACAGCTCATTCTTAGCTTATTTCGCTGCTAAACAGGGTCTGAGACCTCTCGTGGTACATGTAGACTGTGGTTGGAATTCAGAACTTGCAGTCAAAAATATTGAGAACATTGTAAAACACCTGAATCTTGAACTTCATACTCATGTTGTGGATTGGGAAGAAATGAAAGACCTCCAGGTTGCTTTTTTTAAAGCCAGCCTTGCGAATCTTGATATACCTCAGGATCATGCAATTTTCGCAGCTCTTTACAGATTCGCTGTAGATAACTCAATTAAATATGTTTTGAACGGAAGCAATTTTGAAACCGAATCTGTTCTTCCTGAAGCATGGGGCTATAATGCTCTTGATTACCGTCATATCAAAGGGGTACATAAAAAATTCGGCACTGTTCCGTTAAAAACATTTCCTCATGTTACTTTTTTCGATAGGTATATCTATTTTACTTTCATAAAAAAAATGAAAGTTGTGAAGCTCCTGAATTATATTGACTATGATAAAGAAAATGCTATCAGGCTATTAAGCAATGACCTGGGATGGAAATACTATGGCGGAAAGCATCATGAGTCGAGGTTTACAAAATTTTTCCAGGCTTACTACCTGCCTGAAAAATTTGGCTATGATAAACGCAGAGCTCATCTCTCGAGTTTAATTCTTGCAGGGAAAATGAGCAGGGAAGACGCTCTGAAAGAAGTAAGCCTGTCTGTTTACAGCGGATATGAGCTTGAAGATGATTACGATTATATTGCAAAAAAACTTGATCTCTCTGTCGAGACTCTTAAAGAACTGATTGGCCGGCCAATAAAAACTTATCTCGACTATCCGTCGAATGAATGGCTTTTTAAAACTGGTCTCGGATTCCGGAAAATCATAAGAAAGGCTTTTAAATAATTTTCCCTTTGAGTGTTGATCAAAATGGCTCTTTAAGCGGAAATGTTTCTCAATTATTATGCATTTATACTCTCTCTGAATATTAGTACTCTTTTAAAGTTGGACAATTGTGAAAGATAAAATTTGTGTATTTACCTCAACACATCTTGAGAATGATATCCGTATTTTTAAGAAACAGATAAAATGTTTATTGAATAATGGGATGGAGGTTATTTATTTTACAAACAAGGGAAACTTAAACGTCGATAAAAGGCATCTGAAGAATCATGAACAATATAATGATCCCAATCTTGAAGTTCACTACAACAAAAATTTCAACGAGGAAAGAAGAATAAAAAGATTGTTTAAATCTCTTTTCTTCTTTTTATTTCTCCCTAAAAATTGTGCGATTTATCATTTCCATGATCCTGATCTGCTTTTTGCCGGTCTGACACTTAAGATTTTTGGCAAGAAAGTGATCTATGATGTACATGAAAATTATCGTGATTCGATCATGGACAAAGAATACTTACCAGTTATTTTCAGACGGGTAATCTCGACATTGGTTTCATCTTTTGAAACTTTTTGCTGCCGCGTTTTTGACTCTGTTATCTGTGCAACACCGTCTATTGAGGAGAGATTTATTGATTCCGGATTGAAGAACACGATTGTAATTAATAATTATCCTTTTAAATCCGAATTCTCACCGGTCAATAATTCTCATAAAGTTAAAGAATTCAGGATCATATATGCCGGAGGGATCACAAGGAAAAGGGGCATATCTGAATTAATTCAGTCATTGCCGTTTATTGACCCATCGATTCAATTCAAACTTATTCTTGCCGGTGAAATTTATCCTCCCTCATACGAAAATGAGTTAAAAGCTTTAAATGGCTGGGAGAAAGTAGAATATAAAGGAATTCTTTCACGAATTGATCTCAAAGAAGCGCTTATAGATTCTCTTGCGGGAATAGCTGTATTTCTGCCTGAAAAAAACCATATTTTCTCACAGCCAAATAAAATTTTTGAATATATGTCGGCTGGCATTCCAGTGATATGTTCTAATTTTCCTTTGTGGCGACAGATTGTCGAGGAAAATCATTGTGGAATTTGCGTTGATCCTGAAAACAGGGAAGAGATAGCTAAAGGCATTCAGCATATTTTTTCAAATGCAAACAGGGCAGCTGAAATGGGGGGAAACGGGTTTAAAGTCGTTGAAGAAAAATATAACTGGGAGGCTGAGGAGATTAAACTGATATCACTCTACAATGATCTCCTTGGCAAAAAATCGTTATAAGCATGACCACATCCGAGTACATTAGTC
Source organism: uncultured Bacteroidales bacterium (assembly GCA_963715785.1). GTDB lineage: Bacteria > Bacteroidota > Bacteroidia > Bacteroidales > VadinHA17 > LD21. The sequence goes on along the minus strand of OY970276.1, from coordinate 4,017,369 downwards.
TCCATATAGATTTAGGATTCAAAATAATAGAAACCCCTTCTGTTAACTGGTTAATCAGCGAAAACAGATATGCACATTCATTTCCGACACTCGATGCATTTAACCCAACAAAATCGGACATGGAGCTGGCGTTTAATGAAAATTGCAGGTTTCTGCTGTTTAGAAGCGAATTGGAGGTAACCAATACATTTGAATATGTATTGTTAAGTGACAGATATGAAATGGAGATGTTTGATTCAAAGATCCGTAATCAAATAAGGAAAGGGATTAATTCCTGTGTTATAAAAGATGCTGATTTTAAATCAATTGCTACAAAAGGACTGGAAATTAACAAGAAAACACTTAATCGACAAAAAAGGAAAACATCCTTTCTTACCGATAGTGAGAAATGGGGGAGATACATCGCCAATTTCTTCAATAAAAAAGATATATTTATCAAGGGTGCATATTCAAATGATGAACTGATTGGCTATGTAATCTTTATTAAGTTGAATAATAAATACATAATTCAACATCCATTTCGGGATGAATCATTTTCTTCTTTGAATCCAATGAACGCAATTCTGTTTTCTTTTATAAATGAAGTCCTATCAAGAGAGAAACAGATTGAAATAACATATGGTTTGGCTTCTTTTGAGGAGAAGCCAGGTCTTGACAAATTTAAAAAGGGAATGTTATTTACCCCCAGGCCTGCTGCCAGGCTGGCGGTAATATCTCCTTCATATAATTTTTTGTTTAATAAAACCCTGTATTCAATTTTCCGATTCCTGAATAAGATCAAAAGGATAAATAAAAAGGGATTCTCAGTATATTTCTATCTGGCTGAGGCCGGCAGGCTTTATAAGCAATATTACAGAAACAAAAGCTGATTAAGTTATGATAATACCCAGATACACTGTTGATATTACCCTGAAAGATCTGATCTCCATTTCAAGAGGGTATAATCATTTTTTAAAGGCTAATTCTGAAGATGTTTTGTTTTTTGATTCAGCAACTGAAGCAATAGTTCATTACCTGAAGTGTATCAACAGAGGCAAAAAACTTAATATAGGGGTTCCTGTTTATTCATGTCTTTCAGTTTACGAAAGTGTTGCAGGCTCTGGCAATACTATCGTTTTTTTAGATATTTCCCTTAGCAGAGAAGGATATACTTTTAATCTTGATGATTTATCAAATCTTGACGCAATCATACTTATTCATTATTTCGGGCTTCGTTTTGAATACTTATCCGAAATAAGACTCAAATATCCAAACCTTATTATTATCGAAGATTGTGCCCACTTGTCTTTCTTGGATTACGTTCCAAACCCATATTCCAATATTTCAGTTTACAGCTTTAATCTTCACAAGCCCATTGCAGCCGGTTCAGGTGGCGCTCTGATATTCAACAATGAATCTGAGAGCCTGCAGGTTAAAGATTCATATAATCAACTGCATGCCAGAAGCACTCTTAAGTGTATCCTGGGCTATCTAAGAATAATAATTAGAAATTATGGCTTTAATCCATTGATATATAGCCTGCTGATAAGTAATCTCGAGAAAAACAGGTATCAAACAAAATTTAATTACAAAACCGATATCAGCGTTTATAAAATCTGCTTCATTGCAAAATATATCATAGGAAATAAACTGTCTTGGAAGAAAAATGATTTTACGAAAGAGTATTTAAAAATTCCCGAAAGAATGCGACTTAAGGTAAATATTAATGACGCAAAACGCCTTTTATATTTCCCATTATTTTTCTCAGATTCTTCTGGAAGGAATGAGATAAAAAATATTCTATATAAATCTGGCGTGGATAGTTTTATATTGTGGGAAAATACTCTCTTTAACGCTTCTAAATTTGGATTTACAGAAAACGAAAGGTTCCCGCACACTTTGGATATGCTGGATAAGGTTTTATTTTTACCTGAAAAAATATTCAAAGATCCAGTCAGGTTTAAGAAAATATATGCACTATTAAGTTCAACGGAAAGTGATGCTAAAATTTCTTAGATGAATATTCTTCTGATAAATCACTACGCAGGTTCTCCAAAGCTGGGAATGGAATACCGGCCTTATTACCTTGCAAAATACTGGCTGAAAATGGGCCATAATATAACAATTGTTGCAGCTTCTTATTCTCATGTCCGAACCACCCAACCATTAATTACTGAAAGTTTTAATGAAGAGGTTATTGACGGAATAAAGTACATATGGTTAAAAACACCATCCTACAGCGGAAATGGAGCAGGACGTATATGGAATATGTTAGTTTTCGTAACCAGGCTATTTGTTTTTTCAAAAAAGATAATAAAAATTACCCGACCAGAGGCGGTTATTGCATCATCGACTTATCCGCTTGACATTTTTCCGGTTTTCAGAATATCAAAGAAATCCAAAGCTAAACTTGTATTTGAAGTTCATGATTTATGGCCTTTGTCGCCAATGGAGCTTGGAAATTATTCCAGGTTTCATCCTTTTATTCTTTTGATTCAATATGCTGAAAACTTTGCCTATAGAAACTCTTATAAAGTTGTATCCATGCTTCCTCTTGCATTTAGCCATATGGAAATGCACGGATTAAAACCACATAAGTTTAGTTATATTCCAAATGGTATAGACATCAGCAGTTGGAACAGCAATGTGTCTATTCCTGATGAATATAAAATACTGATTCAAAAGTTAAAATCGGAGAACAGAACAATAGTAGGCTATACAGGTTCAATCGGGATAGCAAATGCGTTGGACAGCTTTGTCGAATCTGCAAAACTGCTTGTTGATGAGAAAATATCATTTTTGATTGTCGGGAACGGGCCTGAAAAACAAATGCTTATTAAGAAAGCCAAAGAATATAACCTGACTAATATTTTCTTTCTGAATCCGATATCCAAAGACTTTATTCCTGCACTTCTTTCAGAATTTGATATTGTTTATATCGGATTAAAGAGGCAAAAGCTTTTCCGGTTTGGCATCAGTCCCAATAAACTAATTGACTATATGATGGCAGCAAGACCTGTCATACAGTCAATTGAATCGGGAAACAATATGGTTAAGGAAGCTGAATGCGGATTCTCAGCCAGGTCGGAAGACCCTGAATCCATTGCTGCAGCTATTTTGAAGCTTGCAAATTATGATAAAGTGACAAGGGATCGAATGGGTTTAAAAGGAAGGGAATATATTCTTCGTAATAATACCTACGAATCGCTGTCAAAGAAATTTATTAAGGTTTTGGAAGATTGATTTAATCATGATATTTAATACGCAAACACGAGGATATATTGAAAGAATAAACTATTTCTTTATTCTTCTATTGGCATTTTCGATGCCATTGGCTATCAGGGCGGTGTATCTGAGCTATATTATTATCCTATTATTTGTAACGTGGGTTCTTCTGGGCAACTTCAAATCACGTTTTACTTGGGCCATAATCAGATCCAACAGATTGCTTCTTCTTCTGGCTTTGTATTACATATTATATGTAATTGCCCTGCTATATACAACTAATCTGAATGATGGATTGAAACATTTGGAGGTGAAAGCAACATTTCTGCTTCTTCCGCTTTTTTTTATAGGCAGGAATGTTTTAAGTGATAAACAGTCAGATGGAGTATTGAAAGCTTTTGTAGCCGGAAGTTTTACTGCGCTGCTGATATGTATTGTTGTTGCTACAGCTAACTCCATTACTGTTAATGCAAATGGACTTAGCTTTAATTCTTCAATCTGGGATGGAACTCGAAATTATCCATTTTTAGAATTGCTTAAAAACAATTGGAGCTACTTTTCATATTCCTCATTTTCAGTGTTTTTGCATCCCTCGTATTTTTCTATGTACTTACTTTTTTCAATAGGGATTTTAATATATTTCCTACACAAACACGTTAGTAAAGTCTGGATGGTTTTGATGATATCCCTAATTGCATTATTTATTATTGCAATCTTTTTGCTTGGATCCAGAGCCGGAATTCTTTGTCTTGGTATTGCAGTTATTTCCTTCGTAGGTTATAAGCTTCTTAAATCATCAAGAAAAATCATTTTTATTCCAATAATACTGGTCACAATAATTTCAATTTTCTTATTATTTTCTTCTTCACGTTTCTCGATTATAAGCAGGGATTTTTCCTCATACGATTATGCAGGGTTAAAATCAACTTCAAATACACGCATAAAAGTCTGGGAAAAATCCATCAATCAGATAAAGAGCCATTTTTTAGTTGGAGTCGGGCCCGGTGACACTGTAAATTCACTTGATTACGTGAGTTCTGATGATCCTCAAAAAGTTAAGCTTAATGCACACAACCAATTCCTGGAGACTTTTATCGGACTGGGACTGATTGGGTTTTGTGTACTTATTTCCATATTTGTTTTTCCTTTGATAATTGCTTCCAGGAAAAAGGATGCGCTTCTCTTTTTCTTTCTCTACATTGTTGCTTTCAATTGTCTCTTTGAATCTGTTCTGGAAAGAGCAGCCGGTGTTATTTTTTACGCTTTATTTTTTTGTCTGTTTTTAAGACCTGTTGAAGAATATTAGCAAACGACATATTTAATATATCAGAATTATGATTCCATTTTCTCCTCCATACATTGATGAAGATATTATCGAAGCTGTTAGTGAAACGCTGAGATCGGGCTGGATTACGACAGGGAAGAAGACAAATGAACTTCAGTACGAGCTGGGAAAGTTCTGCGGTGTACAGGATGTCCTTTGTGTTAACTCCGCAACCTCCGGACTGATGATAGCATTAAAATGGTTTGGAATAGGCACAGGCGATGAAGTGATTGTTCCGGCATATACATATTGCGCCACTGCGCTTGCTGCTTATCATTTGGGAGCTAAAGTAATAATGGCGGACGTTGACGAGGATTTTAATCTGAAAATTGAAGGCCTGAGTGACCTGATTACTGAATCCACTAAGGCAATAATTCCTGTCGATTTTGCTGGCTATCCATGCGATTATGACAGTATTTTTGAAATAGTCAGATCTTCTGAGATTGTCGACCGCTTCAGACCTGCAAATCCTGTTCAGAAGAACCTTGGAAGGATTCTGGTTCTAAGTGATGCTGCCCATTCTATTGGGGCGATGTATGATGGCAGACCATCGGGTTCACTGGCTGATATCTCGGTCTTCTCGCTTCATGCCGTGAAAAATGTTACAACAGCAGAAGGTGGTGCCATTTGTATCACGCTTCCTGACAGTTTCAAGAGTAATGAAGTGTTTAATACGATGAAACTGATGTCTTTAAATGGTCAGACAAAGGATGCATTCAGTAAAAATAAGGCAGGCGACTGGAGATATGATATAATACTCGACGGGTTTAAAATGAATATGCCCGATATATGCGCGACAATAGGTTTGGTGCAGATCCGGAAATATAAAGATTTTCTATTGCCATTAAGGAAACTTATTGCAAATCGTTTTAATGATGCTTTTAAAAAGAAGCCCTGGGCAATTTTACCAACTCTGGCAATAGGGAGCACTGAATCGTCATATCATATCTATCCACTAAGAATTAAAGGTATTACGGAAAAAGAAAGAGACAGGATTATTGAATTAATTTCGAAGAGTGATGTGGCTGTTAATGTTCATTTCATTCCTCTTCCGATGCTGTCTTTTTTTAAAGAAATGGGGTATCGTATGGAAGATTACCCGCTTTCTTATAATAACTACAAATGCGAAATTTCACTTCCAATCTATCCTCAGCTTAAAGAGACTGATGTAGATCTTATTATAAACAGCGTTGTTGAATCGTATAATCAGGTAAAAACAGATGGTTAGGCTTTTGGATCTCGTTTTTTCAATTACTGCCGCTGTCATATTATCTCCTGTCTTTTTAATAATCGCAGTAATTATTAAGATTGACTCTGCCGGACCTGTATTTTTTATTCAGGAAAGAATAGGGAAGAATTTTAAACCTTTCAGGTTATATAAATTCCGGACTATGCATAATTACTCCGGAGATGGAAGTCTTATTACTATTGGCAGCAGAGATCCGCGTGTTACGCATATAGGCTATTATCTCCGGAAATTTAAGTTAGATGAGCTTCCCCAATTAATAAATGTTATAAAAGCTGATATGAGCATTGTCGGCCCACGACCTGAGGTTCGTAAATATGTTGAGCTTTATACCGAGGAACAAAAGAGGGTACTAATGGTTAAACCCGGGATAACGGATTATGCTTCAATTGAATTCAGAAACGAAAATGAATTATTATCCGGGATTGAAAATCCTGATGAATATTATATTAAAATTATTATGCCTGAAAAACTGAAATTAAATATTCAGTATCTCAGGGATAGAAGCATCAAACAATATATGAGGATTATTTTCCTTACAATTTTCAAGTTATTCGGTCCATCAGGAGGATAAATATTCTCTGATGTGAAAGTAATGAAGTGGCCGTCTTAAAACTTTTAATGAGACGGCTTTTTTTTTAGTATTTTTTAAATAACTCTTTTAGACTTTTCATATTGGCCATAATAATCATAACTAACAAAGTCAGAAAGAAGAAGCAAGGAACCAGAATTTTTGCATAATAAGAAACTCCGTTATCCCTTCTGGCAGGTAAGGAAAAGTCACTTAGAACTGTCACTATTCCTTTATAAAGATCCCCTTCAGTTTCTATCACCTGTTTCTTTGTATACAGATAATATATATCGGGATAAATCAATTGGGTCTTCTGTTCCTGCATAAATACTATCTGTCCGCTGGCAGCAGGTTTTATATCCCTTGTTTCTTCAAAATACTTAACCTTCTGTAAACTGTCAAGCTGGACAATATCAAAGTTAAGCCGTGTAAGTAAATCCTGATTCTGCCTCAGACGTAACCTGTTCCTTTGCTGATATAATGAGTCATCGTCAATATACTTTATTAAACCATCACGTACTATTTTTAAATCTTTGGGGAGATGAGCCACCACCCTTATGTCAACACGGTCAGGCATCCTTATATTTACAGTATCATATGCGTTCAGAGCATTCTTATAATCAACATAATCAGGAATGCCATCCTTCCCCTGATCTATAATCCAGTAAGCGTTAATATCATAAATATTTTGGACTGATTCAGTGTTCATCGCCAAAGACTGGGCTAAAGCAGGATAATTGTTCCCTGAGCAATATGAATGAAGCACATTAATTTTAGAGATCAGATCAGCTGTGGTGCCAGTATTATCCCGCGTTTTAAGCTTCTCAATTACAGCCATATTATTCTTTAATACTATATCAGAGGTGTAAACGGAAACAGCTGTGCTCTTAAGCAAATACGAAACACCAATACCGGCAGCAATACTTAATCCTAATGGTAACCACCGCTTCAATATAAAAACCAGGGATATCAGAAAAGCTCTGCCAAGACCATTGATCCAACGGTTTAAAGTTCTTCCCATTCTTCTGAAGAGATCCAGTAGATCTATTTCATCTTCTCTGGCATTTTTGTTAGTTGTTGTTTCTGACATATTTTGGGAAAGATTAGTTGTACAAATATATTAAAATTAAGAAATTAAGATATGCCAGGCTCAGATTACCTCAAATACTTTTAACGCCAACTCTCTCATCAATGGCTTGTAATCCTGTACAAATTCTCCGGTCACACGATTACCGATTACCAGGCATATTGTCAGTGCCTTATGTCCGAGTAACCCCGAGAGACCATATATTGCAGAGCTCTCCATCTCATAGTTGCTTATTGTCCGTCCCCTGAATGAGAATTCAGCGAGCTTGTTGTTTATCTCATTATCAAAAGTCTCGAGCCTTAAACGCCTGCCCTGAGGAGCATAAAACCCGGGCGCCGAGATCGTTATTCCTTTCTTGAAATTAAGAGTCTGAAACATTTCAAGCAACTCCTTATCGGCATTAACCGCATAAGGGTAGGAGAGCGTGTCGGGCCACTCGAGGTATTCAACAAGGGTATCTGCCAGACCGGTATCAAGCAGCCAGTCATATCCTTCGTAGAAATGCAAAAGACCGTCAAACCCGATGGCTGTTTCGGTAAGAATACATGAACCTGCAGGAATATCTGAACGCAGGCCGCCGGAAGTGCCGAGCCTCACAAATGTAAGAGAAACAGGCTCTTCTTTGCTGATGCCTGTACTAAGATCAATGTTTGCAAGCGCGTCAAGTTCATTGACCAGAATATCTATATTATCGGTCCCAATTCCTGAGGAAATGACAGTAATCTCGCTATTGTCAAATGTTCCGGTTATCGTGTGAAATTCCCTGTTCTCTTTCTTAACCCTGATGTCGTGCATAAGTGATCCAAGCATCTCTACACGGCCCGGATCACCTACAATTATAATCTTATTTGATATGTCATCAGGAAGGAGATTAAGATGAAAAATGCTTCCATCTTTATTGGTGATTAACTCAGTTTTCTTTTGCATATTAAAAGTTTAGACGCAAATTTAATACAATCTGCATTAACGGCAAGCGGCTCTTTAAAGCGAAAGTGTGAAATCGGGAATTGTGGGAAAGTAAGGTATAATAAGGTTTAAAATAATAGCGCTAAAGCTTGTAACGCATTGTAAGAATTAAGAACTGACACAGAGTTGCACAGAGAATCACAGAGTTTCACAGAGTCGCACAGATAATCAAAGAGTTACATAGAATCAGAGTTGCAAAGAGAATCACAGAGTTATACGAATTGCACATTGAAAAAACCTGCAACCCTGCAACCCTGCAACCTGCTTATTACTTATAGTATCCCATTATCTTGCCTGAAATAAGTTCAAGCGAGATCTCGGCGAGCTTGGTCTCGTAATGGGCAGAGATCAACCTCTCCCTGGCATCAAGCAGGCTTTTCTGAACCTCCCGCAAATCAATGCCTGACAAACTTCCAAGCTTGTATCTTTCAAGGGCTATATCGAGATTTTCTTTTGCGGTCTGGTAATTCTGATCTTCGAGCGTTATAAGTCTGAGATTGTTGTTATAAGCACTGTAAATGGTCAGAAGATCTGCTCTGACTCCCTGTTCAACCTGCTCATACATCAGTACCTTACTGTCTTTATCGATCGATGCATTATGAATATTTCTCCTCTGGTTATTCCCATCGAAGATGTTTATTCCAAGAGTTAACCCGTAATTCATGCCGCTCATCGTTTGATTCTTAATGGCGCCTTCATCATATGTATTAAAATTATAGCTATATCCGCCTGAGAAATTAAGATAAGGGTATGATCTGGAAACCACCAGTTTATAGTCGTATTCTGAAATTGTTTTATTCCTCGACGCTATCAGCAGTCCTGTGTTTTTTTCAAGCGTTTCATCGAGAAGTTTTTCATAAAGCAGGTCGGGATTTACATCTATTGTGGTGTCCTTCAATGAGAACTCATTGCTAAGCTTCTCTACAGCCATCATCTGATTCAGCCTTATCTGAGCAGTTCTGATAACTTCATTCTGACGTGAGAGATTGGAACTGTCTGAATTAACATAAACTCGCGATTGCAACACCTCAAGTTTTGAACCGGAACCCAAGCAAATAACGGTCTTCATCGATACGTCAGCCTTTCCCGTGAAAGAACTAATGCATACTTCAGATTATTCATGAGCTGTTCCTGCAGAATATAATTATAGTATCCTGAAACAATATCAGCAATCAAGTTCTCAATTGTAAGCTGGGTATTCAATTGACCGACCTGGTTAAGTTCCCTGAGCTTTTTATAGGTAGTTGCTACCTTGAATCCGTTAAATACATTCATTCCAAGTACCGCCGAACCTGAGTTTATTGTACCAAATGCATTATCCGAGGAAATCGGAAGTGCCATCGGTATTTTTCTGTGAAGAGTTGCCATATGAACCGCTTTGTGTTCCTGTCAGACTTACAGTAGGCAGATAGCCTGCATTGCCAAGCGTATAATTATTTTTTGAGATTATCTCATCATTTTTTGCAATCAGAATGGAAAATTTCTTTCCAAACCTATTGAAATACAATCTTTAAGACCATATACACTTTGACCTGCACTTAACAGGAAGAATAGTTCCTGATATCAGAAAAAGGCAAACTAAGCTTGATGAACCTCATTTTCAGTGATTTTTGTTTCGCTTGAAATAAATGTATAAATAGCCGGAACAACAAAGAGAGTCAGGAATGTAGAAAAGACCATGCCTCCGACTACTGCAATCCCCATTGAAACGCGACTCTGTGCACCTTCACCCAATCCAAGGGCAAGTGGCATAATTCCAAGTATAGTTGCAAGACTTGTCATGAGAATTGGCCTGAACCGCGATGCGGCTGCATATTTTATTGCATCCATTTTAGACATGCCGCTTTGTTTCCTCTGATTTGCAAATTCTACTATCAAAATCCCGTTTTTAGTCACAAGGCCGATAAGCATTATAATACCGATCTGGCTGAATATATTCATTGTAACATTAAAATACCACATGAAGAGCAGAGCTCCTGTTAAGAGCAAGTGGCACGGTCATCATGACAATAAAAGGATCTTTAAAGCTTTCAAACTGGGCAGCGAGAACAAGGAATATGAGCACAATAGCCAGCATAAACGCAAACATAAGGCTTGATGAACTCTCTTTAAAATCTTTTGAATCACCTGCAAGTGCAGTTCTGAAAGTATCATCAAGGACCTCTTTAGAGATCTTGTCCATTTCATCCAGTCCCTGGCTAATGGTTTTACCCTTTGCAAGACCTGCCGAAATAGTAGCCGAGACGAACCTGTTATACCTGTTAAGCTGCGGCGGAGCAGTTTCTTCAGTGAGAGTAACAAGATTATCGAACTGGATCATATTCCCATAATTGTTCCTTACATATAGTGATTTAAGATCCAATGGCTTATTCCGGTCGCCTCTTGCAAGATCTCCTAATATCTGGTATTGCTTGCCATTCATGAAGAAATATCCAAAGCGTTGTCCGCTCAGGGCAAGCTGCAATGTCTGACCAATATTTGTTGTTGATACTCCAAGATTGCTGGCCTTTTCCCTGTCTATGTGAATCCTGAGTTCAGGCTTGGTGAATTTAAGGTTGACATCAGCCATCTGAAACATCGGATCTTCCATGACTTTTGCCATATATGCCGGCAGTACTTTCCTGAGCTTATCAATTGAAGTAGCCTGAAGTACATACTGAATAGGCATGCCCGCACGTCTTCCCCCAAAAGTAGATTGCTGCATAACCATTGATCTTGCCTTGGTTTTTGACCTCAGTGCAATACCCATCTGATCGGCTATTTGCTGTTGAGTGCGATCTCTGTCCTTGGGACTGACCAGAGTCACTCTCAAAAATCCACCTCCCTCTCTCGCCACTGATAGAATCCCGATACGTTCAGGAACAAGTCTGGCTCATTGTATTCGTTATATCGTCAATATAATCACGATTAAACTCATAATGTTGATCCTTCCTGGGCAGTTGTATTTACTGATATCTGTGACCGGTCTTCAAGCGGTGCCATTTCAGCCGGAATATTCTTCCAGAGAAATATAATCAAGCCTAAAGCTGCTATCAATATCAGAAAGGTAACTTTCCTGTGATTGAGGAATGAAGAAAGTGCGCCTTTGTACCAGTCATTAAGATTGTTAAAAAATTTATCTGTTTTCCTGTAAAACCAGCTGTGTTTTGTCTCATGACGAAGCATTTTTGTAGAGACCATCGGCGTTAATGAAAGTGCAAGAAATGCGGATATACCTACTGCGCCGGCCATTACTATTGCAAACTCACGGAAGAGCCTTCCTGTTATTCCCTGAAGGAACACAATCGGGAAGAAAACTGCAATCAACGTAATTGTGGTGGCTATTATCGCAAAATATATTTCTTTGGATCCTTCAAGTCCTGCCTGTACAGGCGGCAATCCGTTTTCCACTTTTACATATATATTCTCCATCACGACAATGGCATCATCAACCACAATTCCAATCGCAAGTACAATCGCCAGCAGAGTAAGCACATTAATTGAGTACCCTGCCAGATACATTATAAAGAATGCCCCAATGAGTGAAACCGGTATAACAAGAATCGGAATCAAAGTAGCTCTCCAGCTTCTTAAAAAGAAATAGATAATTACAACAACAAGTGCAAATGCTATATAAATTGTATCTTTTACTTCCTTTATGGAATTCCTTATAAACTGTGTATTGTCGAATGCAACATTTACTTTTACATCCTCGGGTAAGTCTTTCTTTATAAATTCCAGACGCTTATATACTTCATCAACAATATCAATCTGATTTGACCCCGGTTGTGGAATGATAACATCGCTTACCATTGGCACTCCGTCTTGTTTAAGAATACCGCGTATATCCTCAGGTCCCAGTTCTGCCCTGCCAATATCCTGAAAGCGAACAATCTGATCTCCTGTTTGCTTGATAATAAGATCATTGAACTCTTTTGGAGTGGACATCAGTCCAAGAGTTCTGATAGTTAACGAAGTTGTATTCCCTTCAATGCTCCCTGATGGAAGCTCTACATTCTCCCTGAGCACTGCGTTTCTTGACATCAAGTGGAGTCAACTGGTATCCGGCAAGTTTCACAGGATCGAGATACAACCTCATAGCATATCGTTTTTGCCCCCATATACCAACTGCGCTTACTCCTGAAATAGTCTGCAATTGTTCCTTTAATGTCAGTTCTGCTATTTCTGAAAGTTCAAGAAGAGATCTTTTATCGCTTTGAACTGTGATCTGAAGAATAGGGTTGGCATCAGCATCGGCTTTAGCAACTACGGGAGGATCACAATCCCGTGGAAGCATCCTCAGGGCTTGTGAAACTTTGTCGCGGGTATCATTTGCTGCAGTCTCCATATCAACCGACAGCTCAAATTCAACAGTTATGTCACTTTGTCCCTGACGGCTTACGCTTGTAAGCGAACGAATCCCCTGGATCCCGTTTATTGACTGTTCGAGAGGTTCAGTAATCTGTGTTTCAATGACGTCTGAATTAGCGCCCGGGTAGGATGTGCTGACCGAAATTATAGGAGGATCCACACTCGGAAATTCCCTGATACCTAAAAATGTAAGGCCCACTACTCCGAAGAGCAAAATTACTATAGCAAATACGGTTGCTAATACGGGTCTGTTAATACTTACTGATGATAAACTCATATCAGAATTCCGCTTTATTGATTAAGGATCACTGTATCAAGTACGATCGGGAGAGCCTGTCTTAACTGCATAATTCCCGAGGTAATTAAGGGTATCTCCGAACTGAAGACCATTTGTAATCTGGATCTGGGATTCTGTTCTGAGTCCTGTATTCACCTTTATAACCTGAGCTTTGCCATGTTTATAAATAAATACCTGCTCTCCGTCCATTTGTGGTATCAGAGCTTCTGTCGGAATAGCAATTGCATTATCGATCTGCGACATTTCCAGCGTTATCCCGGCATACCGGCCGGATTTAAGCTCTTCATTTGTATTTGGGTAGAGCGCACGGAGAATGATCGTCCTGGTTTCAATATCAATTTTGGGATCAACAGCATAAACTGAAGCTTTAAAAATATTAGTGCTGCCATCAATAGTAAAGGTTATAGGATAGCCAATCTTTATTTCCGATGCATATTTCTCAGGAATCGAAAACTCAATCTTCAACGGGCTGATCTTTATAAGTTTTGCAATTTTTGTAGATGGAGTGGCGAAGCTGCCTTCACTAAGGTACCTGAGTCCGATAATTCCGTCAAACGGAGCTCTGAGCTCTGTCTCGTGCAATGTTTGCCTTTATTAGATTTATATCTGCCGAAATAGTCTGTACATCAGTCTCTACCTGATCATAGCTTTCCTGGCTTATAGCATCCTTATCAAGAAGACTGCGCTGCCGGAATTCTTTAGCCTCTGTCATTTTAAGCTGTGCTTCAAGCTTTTCAAGCTGAGCCTGAAGAGGACGATCATTTATTTTAGCAAGAAGATCACCTTTCTTTACCCGGGTGCCTTCCGTGAAATTTATGCCCACAATTTTCCCTGATGTCTCGAATGACAGATCTACTTCTTCATCCGGACGAAGGGTACCAGTTGAATTGACAAGCTCACTAAGATGTTTCGCTTTTATTACAAAGCCAATTGCATTTAGTTTCTGCTGAGCCTGTCTCAGAGGCGCACCTCCAATACCCTCTCCCTGGATTTTTTTCGCAAGGAAAGGCTTGTACTTAGGATAGAGAATTATACCAACTGCCAAAATTATCAGAAGAGAGGTTACGGCCAGACGTATTTTCTTATTCATATTTATATAGTGAGATTGTTAGAGTGCATTTGAAATAATTAGAATATTGTTTTAAAACATTGATTTTATCTTCAATATTCAGCTATAAATTCATATAAATCAAATAATCGCACAAATGTATGTAAATTATAAATTTCAATATGGGCATCAAATCTAAAATAATGTTAAATATTCATAAAATGACACAATGATTTTAGTATTCCGAATTACATTAAAAGAAACTAAATTTGTCCGCATAAATACATCTGAAAATGATACAGCGCATCCAATCAGTGTACCTGTCATTGATAACACTCCTCTCCTTATTATTATTTAAGGGAAATATCCTGGCTTTCTATGATAACGCCGGGATTATTATGAAAATAACCTTCAGAGGGATAGTCCAGAGCGCGGTCGGACAGAGTGGAATTCCTCCTGAAAAACTGTTTCTTCTCTCCGCAATAGTGTCAGTTATCCCTATTTTGGCTCTTATTACGATCTTCTTTTTTAAGAAAAGAGCCATACAACTATGGCTCTCAAAAATACTTATTGGAGCTATCACCGCTTTGTTGCTTACCTTGGCTTTCTATTCTTTTACAATAATAAGTAAATTCAGCAGCCACCTTATTCCTGGAATTAAAATGAGTATCCCTGTATTATTATTGATACTTGCTGTTTTAACTCACAGGGGTATAAGGAAGGATGACCAGTTGGTTAAGTCTTATGACAGGCTAAGGTAATGCCAATAAAATCAGCTGTTCAGAATGAATGATTTTTTAATTTTTCCTTTGTGTTTCTTTGTGTCTTACTTTGCGATCCTTTGTGGTTAAGGTTTTGTCAGATGATCTGCATATTCTCCTGGTTGGTTATTTTTTCACAATAATGGCATTTCAGCGAGACATTCTTTTTAGAAATCACTTTAAAACGGGTTGTTACAGACTCAAAGTTTGTTATACATTTTGGGTTCATACACTTTGCAATTCCGACAATATAATCCGGAACTTCAACAACTTTTTTCTCGACAACCTCATAATCCTTGATGATATTCAGCTTGGCATCAGGCGCCACCAGGGCGATCCTGTTAATATCTTCATCTTCAAAAAAGACGCCTGAGATCTTGATTATGGCCTTTCTCCCGAGTTTCTTGCTCTCAAGATTTGTTCCGAAAGTTATCTGGTTTTCAATACGGTCGAGACCGAGTATCTGTATTACCTTAAAAAGATTGCTAGCGGGCACGTGATCAATTACAGTGCCATTCTGAATAGCACTGACACTCATTTGTTTTGCTTCCTTCATCACAGTATCTTATTTAATTCCTAAAAGCGAACATACAATGGCTTGACGGGTATACACTCCGTTAAGAGCCTGCTCAAAATAATAAGCTTTGGGATTATTGTCAACATCCTGATGTATTTCATTTACCCTTGGCAGGGGATGTAGTATTCTCATGTTTGGTTTAGTGTTCTTCAGCATTGAATTCCTGAGAACATAAATATTTTTCACCTTTTCATATTCAATTGGATCTGAGAATCGTTCCTTTTGTACCCTAGTCATGTAGATAATATCAGCCTTTGATATTATATCGGTGAAATCATTGTGCTCATAATATCTGAGGCCCAGGTTTTCGAGATATAATTTGATCTCATCAGGCATTTTTAGTTCTTCCGGAGCTATGAAATTGAAAGTCGTATTCCACCTCGACATTGCCATTACCAGAGAGTGCACCGTGCGTCCATATTTAAGATCTCCAACCATAAATATGTTAAGGTTATCGAGCGTGCCCTGGGTTTTGCGGATTGAATAAAGGTCAAGTAATGTCTGAGTAGGATGCTGATTAGCGCCATCACCGGCGTTAAT
The DNA here is from genome assembly GCA_963715785.1 of uncultured Bacteroidales bacterium. Taxonomy (GTDB): domain Bacteria; phylum Bacteroidota; class Bacteroidia; order Bacteroidales; family VadinHA17; genus LD21. The sequence goes on along the minus strand of OY970276.1, from coordinate 4,001,397 downwards.
AACCGGCACACTGGCAATTTCACTAGCATACCTTGCACTTCCTTCAATTGGGTGCCGCATTACAATCAGGTCACAGTAATTATTGACAGTAAGAATGGTATCATTTAATGTTTCCCCTTTTGAGACACTCGAATTTGAAGAATCGGAAAATCCGACAATCTTTCCGCCTAACCGGCTTATGGCGCTTTCAAAACTCAATCTGGTCCGGGTGGAAGGCTCAAAGAATAAAGTTGCAATTACTTTTCCTTCGAGCAATTTCTGGGTTGGTTGTTTTTCGAATTCTTCGGTCAGATCCAGAATCCTCAGGATCTCTTCTGTCGAGAAATCATCAATTGAAACTAAGCTTCTCTTTTTCATTAATACGACACTTAAAACGCTCATGACTGGTCAGGTATCAAATTTACTTAAGAATTGCCTCAAAATCGGGCTGTGTTAATAATTAATTAAAAACTTTTAAGCAACAGAACTGCTTAAAGAGTCTCAATATATCTGAATTTCAGACCATCGACCCTCGAGAGCCTGTTAAGCACTTTCTCTTTGACCGACACTCTGAAATTCAATAAAATGCTGCATTCACTATTGAATGATTGTTGTGACTGTCCGAGATTTTCTTCCTTAAGGATCTTCATGACATCATTCATAGAAATATAGGGATACGTAATTTCATAATATTCCTGCAAAGTTTTCTCAGTAAGGCCGGCATTCTGAATTGCAGAAGCTGCGGCTGTCCGGTAAGCATTTATTAAACCACTGACACCCAATAGTGTTCCTCCGAAATGCCTGCTGACAACAATTAGGATATTTGTCAGCCCATATGCATTTATCTGGCCCAGGATCGGCCTGCCTGCTGTACCCGCAGGCTCTCCGTCGTCATTCATTCTCCAGGTATTTCTTTCGTGCCCTATCATATAAGCGAAACAGTGATGCTTTGCTTCATGATGCTCTTTCCTGATTCGGTCTATTATCGGTTTTATTTCTTCCTGATCAGAAACAGGAAATGCCGAAGAAATGAACCTGCTTCCTTTTTCTTTATAGATTCCCTGTGCGGATGATATTATTGTTTTATAAGTATCAGAAATCATTGCAGAAATTACAAATTTTAGCCTGTTTTCTTAACGATGCTGCACTGCGACTTTCAGTGATAGCCGGCTTTTACGCCTGATAATTAATTACACAAAGGTAATCAGAAAGGTTTAATTAAGACTGTAAAGACAATGATTGAATTCATTATTTCTATTTTCCCCTGTTACTGATTCTTATAAAAAATAATACATTTGTCAGGAATTGTTTTGGAATATGAGTGTATTACTGGACGAAAAAGACCTGGATAAGCTGATTGTCATTGGTGACAGGATCCTTATTAAGCCAAAAGTGCCGCTATCGAAGACAAGAAGCGGACTGTTGCTTCCTCCGGGTGTGAATGAGAATGAGAAGGTTCAGATTGGATTTGTGGTAAAGGTCGGACCCGGATATCCGATACCTTCTGTAAATGATGTTGATGAACCATGGAAAAACAGATCCGATGAACCAAAGTATGTTCCGCTTCAGCCAAAAGCGGGTGATCAGGCTGTTTATCTTCAGAACAGTGCTATTGAGATTGAATTTAACCAGGAAAAATATGTTGTAGTTCCACACTCAGCTATATTGCTTCTCCTAAGAGATACAGGTCTTTTTAAATAAAATTATCTGATATGGAAAATGAGTTTTTAAAAGGAAAAAATATTCTGATTGTTGAGGATGACCTGTCAAGCAGATTATATCTTAATAAAATACTTGAAAAAGCAGGGGTTATTATTATCAATGCAGGTGACGGACAGGAGGCAGTGGACGCAGTTGCAAAGAACCCTCAGATAGATATTGTCCTTATGGATATACAACTTCCCGTGCTGGACGGCTATTCTGCTTTAGCCAGGATCAGGGAGATCAGAAAAGACCTGGTTGTGATAGCACAAACTGCTTACGGCCTCATGGGCGATAAGGAGAAAATACTCAATTCCGGATTTACTGATTATATTATTAAACCAATTCTTTCACAAAATCTCATTGACAAGCTGATAACAAATCTCAGGCATGATTGACCTCTGGTTAATTTACTCCCCATAAAGAGCAATTTGTCTGAATTCCTTACTGAATACTTCTGTTTCGTCTGCCCACCTCTCTTTTTCTGCGTTGAGACTGCTTCGTGATATTAAAGTTTCTCTCATTCCTGAATCACCGGAAAGGATATCAAACGGCATAAGGTTGTATTCATATTCGTACGGGGGCAGTTTGAATTTCAGGGCATCTGGCTCCGACGTTTCAATTATTGCATCAAAAATTTCCAGGGCTGTCCCGACCGGTTTATACCTTGTGATGTCAGTGATATGGATCTGCACTCCAAAACAATTTTCACCGCTGAATTTATGAAATGTCGGAATGAAATCGTGGAGCCTGAATGAACATCCTTCTATGTGCCTTGAATCAAGATTCTTTTTCAGCCTGTCAGAATTAATAAAAGGAGCTCCGAATAGTTCAAACGGGATAGTGGTGCCTCTGCCTTCAGAAAGGTTAAGAGCCTCGATAAGAACAGTTCCGGGATATACGACAGCTGACTGAAGGGTGGGTATGTTAGGAGAAGGCAATACCCATGGAAGCCCTGTTTCGCTGTACAGAGAGGATCGTTTCCAGTTTTTCATCACCACAATATTCAGGTCACAGCCCGGGTAATATTTTTCTTTAATCCATATTGCCATTTCGCCAATTGTCATCCTGTGACACATGGGAATTGAAGCACCTCCCACGAATGTAAAATATTCATTTTTCAGCACCGGCCCGTCGAACGGAAGCCTGCCAACAGGATTTGGCCTGTCGAGAAGCCAGACGGGTATTCCGGCCTCAGTGCAGGCAGCAATGCATAATTTGACTGTCCATATATAAGTGTACAGCCGGGCGCCTACATCCTGGAGATCAATCAAAAGAATATCAATTCCTTCAAGCATCTGGGGCGTTGGTTTACGGTTCTCTCCGTAAAGGCTGTAAAGCGGAATATCAAATAACGGATGCTTGCGGCTCTGCCATTCAATCATGTTGTCCTGGGTCTGTCCATGAATGCCATGCTGGGGTCCGAATATTGCCGCAAGCTTGCAGTCCTTCCTTTTATTGAAGATATCTGAAATATGTTCAAAGTCGCTTGTTATGCTTGGAGCATGACATAATATTCCAATTTTTTTTCCTCTAAGCTTAGCTGGAAAATCGTTTAATATAGATTCGAGACCGGTAATTACCATTGTTGTTTTTTTACCGACAAATATATGCTTAACATACTTAAATGATCAATTATAATTGAGATAATATCCGAAAATGATTATTCTTTCATAAGTTTGGGCATTAAAAAATATATTCAGATATGACTAAAAGACGCGTCCTCCTTTTTTCAATAAAACTACTCATATTATTGCTCCTGGTTTCATGTGCAGTTACGGGTAAGAAGAATATGAGCATTATCGAAACAACTGATGTACATGGAGTAATTCTTCCTCATGATTTTATCGAAAATAAGGACATGAAAGCATCCATGGCATCCTCCTTCGATTATATAAAACTTGTCAGAAAGAATAAGGATGAGATGCTGCTTCTCGATAACGGAGACAATCTGCAGGGTCAGCCTGAAGTATATTATTATAATTTCATTGATACAGTTTCCCCGCATTTTGTGGCTGAAGTAATGAATTATATGGGGTATAATGCCGGAACTGTCGGTAATCATGATATTGAAGCAGGCCATGCTGTATACGACAGGCTGGTTAAGGAGTATAATTTCCCACTGCTTGCTGCAAATGCTGTTAATAGTAAAACCGGGGAACCATACTTCAAACCGTACCGCATTATTGAAAAAGGAGGATTAAAGATTGCTGTCTTCGGCATGGTTACGCCGGCTATTCCGAACTGGCTTCCCCCGCAGCTCTACTCGGGGATCGAATTCAGGGATATGGTGGAAACTGCAAAAAAATGGATGCCTGTTATATTGGGTGAAAAACCCGATCTGGTTATCGGACTATTTCATTCAGGCTGGGATAAATCAGAGGCGAAAATAGTGCAGACCGACAATCTGAATGAAAACGGATCTGCTGCGGTGGCCTACAATGTCCCTGGCTTTGATATAATTTTCAATGGTCATGATCACAAACTGGCTAATGAAAAGTTTGTCAACTCAGCCGGTGATACAGTGCTTATCCTAAATGGTGGAAGCAGGTCGGAGAATCTGGCAGAAGCTGATATCACCTATAGTTCAGGCAAGAAAAAAGGCAGGGGAAACATGAAGATTGAAGGTAAAATAATTAATGTCTCTGATTATAAGCCTGATCCTGAATTTATTGCAAAGTTCACGCCTGAATACAAAATAATTGATGCCTATGTGGACAGGACTATCGGAACCTCATCGGCTGACATCTCATCGCGTGATGCGTACTTTGGTCCTTCAGCGTTTGTAGATATGATACATAAAATCCAGCTTGAAATTACCGGCGCTGATATATCGTTTGCTGCGCCGCTTTCGTTCGATGTTCAGATCAATAAGGGACCAATTACAGTAGGCGACATGTTCAAGCTGTACAGGTTTGAAAATATGTTGTACACAATGTCTCTTTCAGGCGAAGAGATTAAGAATTATCTGGAATATTCGTATGCGGGCTGGCTTAATACAATGAAAGGGCCCGATGACCTGTTGCTAAAGCTGAGGGTCGGGAAAGACGGAAAACCCGTTCTTACTAATAATAAAGCCTGGTTTAAGAATCAGTCATATAATTTCGATTCAGCGGCAGGGATTAATTATATCGTTGATGTTTCAAAACCTGAAGGTTCAAGAGTGGAGATTAAAGGGTTTACCGACGGAAGGCCATTTGACAAAAATAAAATGTACAAGGTAGCCGTTAACTCATACCGCGGAAACGGGGGAGGAGGACATTTTACAGAGGGTGCCGGCATTTCAAAGGATGAGCTGCGCAAAAGACTCATCTCATCCACAGATCGTGATCTCAGATATTTTATTTTAAAATCCATTGAAGAAAAGAAAACAATTAATCCGGAGCCATTGAATAACTGGAAGATAATTCCTGAAAAATGGGTAAAAGAAGCCGAAAACATTGAATATCCGCTTCTCTTCGGAAGAACTAAACAGAATTGAAATAATAAACGTGGAAAAGGAAGCAGAATCAGTGTCAGATGGGGTAAGGCTGCCGTTAGTTGAGGAGTTCTTTTCTCTTCAGGGTGAAGGGTATCAGACTGGTAAGGCTGCATATTTCATCAGGCTGGGAGGTTGCGATATAGGATGCAGCTGGTGTGATTCCCGTTTTGCCTGGAATCCTGATATTCATCCGATGGCAGAAACAAAAGATATTATTAACAGAGTCGTGGAATCAGGTGCAGATTCTGTGGTTGTCACAGGTGGCGAACCATTAATGTGTAATCTTGATTTCCTGTGCAACGGGTTAAAGTTAAATGGTATTAATACCTATATTGAAACTTCGGGAGCATATCCCCTCACCGGTACCTGGGACTGGATTTGCCTTTCCCCTAAGAAAAACATGCCTCCATTGTCTGAAATATGCCAATATGCAGATGAGCTTAAGGTAATAATCCAGGATTACAGCGATTTTGAGTGGGCAGAAAAATATCATGAGAAAGTAAGAAAAGAGTGCAGATTATTTCTGCAGCCTGAGTGGAGCCGTTTTGAACTAATTATTCCGGAAATAGTTGAATATATAAAGAAGAACCCGGTATGGAGGATCTCACTTCAGATTCATAAATATATGCATATCCCATGATCCTTGTATGAAATACATTTATGCTTTAATCATATTATCAGTTTTATCATTATTACCCGAAGCCGGATATTCCCAGGGGTTGCATACATCATCCAATAAAGCCCTTAAAGTTTATAATGAGGGAATGTCAGCATTTGATTATTTGGATTATCCGAAGGCCGAGAGCTGTTTTAAGGAAGCTGTCTCCATTGATATTAGATTCTATGAGGCATACATGATGCTGGGTGAATTGATGGCCAAACAGAACAGATACAGGGAAGCATCAGTAAACTACCTGGCTGCGGTGAAAATCGATTCTTTATTTTTTAAGCCGGTATTCTTTAATCTTGCAAACATGGAAATGATGTCGGGTGATTATCCTAAGGCACTGGTTCATTTTAAAGTTTACGAAGCACAGGAAGGTATGCTTGCTAAAAATAAAACATCAGCAGATAAGAGCATAAAAAACTGCGAATTTGCCATAAATGCAATGAAGAAACCTGTACCATTTAATCCGGTAAATGTTGGTTCGGGAATAAATACAACTGATGATGAATACTGGCCTTCAATAACTGCTGATGGCCAGACCATGATGTTTACCAGGCAGCCTAATATTATTAATAATCCGGGTTTCACTGGGGTAGTCCAGGAAGATTTTTACATCAGTTACCTTAAGGACAACGTCTGGCAAAAAGCCTTCAATGCCGGAGCTCCGCTGAATACGAATCAAAACGAAGGAGCGCAGTCGCTTTCATCTGATGGAAGCTATATGATTTTTACAGCGTGCAACCGTCCGGGCGGAATGGGCAATTGTGATCTTTACTTTTCGGCTTTCAGCAACAAAACGTGGTCGGAGCCATCAAATCTGGGGCCTCCTGTTAACACAAACCGGTGGGAATCAACACCATCATTAAGTGCCGATGGCAGATCTCTCTACTTCTCAAGCAGCAGACCCGGTGGATTTGGAGGTAAGGATATATGGGTCAGCAGATTAGACGATAAAAATCAATGGTCGGAACCGGTAAATCTTGGCGGTGCCATCAATACTGAAGGCGACGAGCTCTCCCCCTTTATTCATTTTGACGGAAAAACTCTATACTTCGCCTCCGACGGCAGAGTTGGCATGGGCGGTTTTGATCTTTATGTAACCAGACTAAAAGACGACAGCACATGGACTGAACCAAAAAATCTTGGTTATCCGATAAACACCTGGAATGATGAGATGGGTCTTATTATAGATGCAGGAGGACAGAAAGGATATTTTTCCTCGATAAGAGATAAATCCAAAGGAAAGGACATCTATTCCTTTCTTCTATATGAAGCCGTCAGACCAAATCCCGTTTCATATATGAAAGGAAAAGTCTACGACAAGGAAACTGGCAAGCTCCTGAAAGCAGGTTACGAGCTTGTAAATCTTTCTACAGGCAAAATAATTATACGAAATGCGACTGATGAGGATGGCAATTTCCTTGTTTGCCTTCCTTCGGGATATAACTACGGGATAAATGTAAGCAGTCCGGGATATCTGTTTTATTCTGATAATTTTATGCTGGAAGGAACCCATACTGTTTCTGAGCCATATATAAAGAAAATAGTACTTAATCCTGTTAAAGTGGGAGAGAAGATGCAACTCTCAAATGTGTTTTATGAAGTGGACTCCTGGCAATTAAAGAAGGAGTCGCTGACCGAATTGGATAATCTGGTGTCTCTCTTATCGGAGCATAAAAATCTTGTTATGGAAATTGGCGGATACACCGATTCAACAGGGTCGGCTCAGTATAATCTGGCATTATCCGAGAAACGGGCATTGTCGGTAGTTAATTATCTCATCAGGAAAGGAGTTTCTGCTGACAGGCTTAAATATAAAGGTTATGGAAACACTTCACCACTTGGAGATAATGTGACTACCGAAGGCAGGAAGTTAAACAGACGGACAGAAGCGAAGATCATCGAGATTAAAAAATAAAAAAATGGCTGTTTATTGGTGAAACAGCCATTCGCTCTCATGCCGGTTGTATTCAGACATTGAAAAAAAATAACACGTGCTTTTATCAGATTGCGATCATGGTATTTACATATTTATTTATGCTGATGTCGGAGCTTACCACTATTTTAGCAGGAATTGAAAAATAGATTCCGGTTCCTGTCAAACCGTTGCATTCAACGGAGATAGTTCCTCCAAGAATCTGGATCAGCTTTTTGGCCAGGCTGATATTTATTGCTGTATAAGTATCATTATGCAGGATAAGAGCCTCGTTAAGATCATCCGACTCAATAAATTCCTTGCATTTGAAATAGCCCTGGCCCGAATCAAGAATATAAAAGTTAACCTTATCGTCCCTGAGAAAGTACCCGATTTTCACATACCCTGATTTTGTGTTTTTTACCGAGTTTTGAAAAAGACTTCTGATTACCCTGTAAATCTTGTTCTTATCAATAATAACTTCGGTAGAATTTGAGTACTGTATTTCAGTTACGAGCTCAATGTTCCTGTGACTTTCTTTATTAAGTTCTTCCCTGAATTCAGAAAGAAGATCATCAAGAAAATTGTCGAATTTGCATATTTTAGAATCAGCCTTTGAATTACCCGTATCAATTATAGCTGAGTCAAGAAAACTATCAAAAAGACCTATTAATTGTTCACAAGCAGTCAATATCTGGTCGCTGAACTCTTCCCGGTCTTTATTATTGCAGTTATTGTCTTTCATCAGGAAAGAAAATGCAACTATCGCATTCATGTGTGTTCTCATCTCGTGAGAAACTCCTGTTAAAACTGTTGGACAACTTACCATATTGCTATTTAATGTATTCATATTGCTCCAGTTCCTCTAAACTTCAACTTTGCATTAATTCCAACCTCTGAAGGAGAAGGCTTCCTGCTGGCTACTTCAGTCCCCTTAAAATTTTATTTGCCGGCGTCTTGTAAATGCCGTCTTCCTTTGCTATTTCCTTAAACAGCTGTTTTGCTTTATCGTTCTCATTGGTGTTAAGATAACACAGAGCAAGATACCACTGTGCCTGGTCAATGTAAAGATTATCCTTATCGTCTATCACTTTACCGAATGACTTTTTGGCTTCGTGATATTTTTTATCTTCAAAATTTGATACCCCTTGCAATAAGACTGTCTGCATATCATTAGGCTTATTCTCAAGAACTTTACTGAAGAGAGCTGCAGCTTTCTCGTAATCATGAGTGTTATAAAACTCAAGTGCGAGAGTGAAGTCAGCATCTGTAACTGAATTCGCCGATCTCTGAGCTGTTGGAGGCTCATACACCTTACTATATTGTTTCATTATTTTTTCACTGGTAAGATTCCCTCCGGAAAACATTAAAATACTGCCAATCAGTGCCAGTCCTGTAAAAATTGCAGCATATCTTATGTAAATAGTTTTCTTCGAGACCTTTGCAGGTTGTTTTATGCTTTCCCTTTGTTTTTCAATCTCAGTGAGTTTATTCCGCAAAGACATTATATCCTGTCTTTTCAGAATGTCCTCCGTACGCTTTCTGAGATTGACTTCATTTCTGAGTTCCTCATTACCTTCAAGTTCCTTTTGGAACCAGTTATTCTCGGCTTCGCTCATCTCTCCGGCATTATACCTTTCAATGAAATATGAAAAATCGGTTGTTTTCATGGATATCAATATATTATCTCATTTAATTAATTCTCATAATTATAACTGCCAGCAGAGTAATTCTTAACACTCAATATCAGCAGTATATGTTCTCTTTCTTTTGCTTACCTGAAGCAAATGCCTTATTTTATTACAAAATCGGCCTAAACTTATAATAAATCATAAACAATGCTTAAAAACAATTCACCCTGTTTTCAAAAAAACAGGAAATTTCTGTCCCGATCAGATAATTACCGGGGGAACGGCTGGTTTTATTATTGGATCGTTTTCGCCGCCACGTACACAAATCATCTCTTCGTTTGAAAGTGCAAATTCAGTAAAAATGTCTTTTGTCGGGTTTGAATTCAGGGTTTTCATATTTTTTTTTATTAGTTAGGGTAATTCTTAATTCTGTTTCTATACCCTACATGTCGGAGTATGCCGATTTGTGACACGAAAAAATCAACTATTTTTAAATTATTTTTTTATCTGCACATAATCAGCTAATTAGAAAGCATGTTTTTTTTCACTCAGAATGGATTTAATTTGGTTTTATTATATTTGACCAGGAAAAACAGGGGGAGACTCTTAATCTATGCAGCCGATTCATGAAATTTCACTATAAAAGCCTGATATTTATTTTTTATGTTTTTGTTTCTGCGTGCTTTCTAAGCTCGTCAGTCGTCTCAGCTACCGTATTACCGGTATCCTTATTTAACATAGACTCATTGCGGGTAAAGGCTGAAAATGGACTCGCCTTTAAGAAGCCAGGAGGAACTGAACACCTGAATGATACTCTTAAAAAATATCTTCTTTTAAAAAATATAGCCGCTTGCGGTCCAGTCGTCGAAAAGTTGATGGCTGAAATAGAGTTTAAAGATATTGGCGACAGTATAGTATGGGATTCATATTACCTTACAGGGATCTATCAGATTTACAAACGTGATTTTAAAGAAAGCATTCATTTACTCGATTCCTGCGTTTCATATAAAGAAAGACATAAAGCAGTTGATTCCCATTATGCAAAAGCTCTTTACAACCTCAGTGTAGCCTATTCCAGCCTTGGAGAGCTGCATATGTTTGAATATTATGCTGCCAGATCACTTGATATATGGAAGAAAATATATGGTGAATCAAATCTGCATCTCATACCATCATATCTCTCGATGGCAATAGCCTATACTGACAAGAATGAAAACGAGACTGCAATCAATATACTTAATACCGGATTGGCCCTGGCTGAAAGTCAGCCTGGCAAGGTACCACCTTCGACCCTGGCTGACCTTTACTATAGTCTTGGCGTATGTTACAATAAAACAGCTGATTTTTCGGAGGCAAAGATCTATTTTGACAAAACATATGCTATAGTTAAAAATTCGGGACTCGATAAGGATGACCGTTTTATTAATCTCATGAATGGTCTTGCCCTTACCTGTAATTCTCTCGGACTGAAGGATGAAACTGAAGATTATTATGAGCAGGGAACCAGGCTTGCGATCACTAATAATTCTTCTCTTGCACTGAATATGATAAATAGCTATTGCGTATTCCTTGCCGATAATGGAAAAGCCGCCAAAGGAGAAAAGTTACTTGAAAAATCCCTTTCCCGCGCAAAGTCTGATAAGGGATTTGATCTCAGAAGCTATTTTGAGGTTCTGAAGAATTATGCCGGCTATCTGAGCGAATATAAGATTGATACTCGGAAAGCTATTAACTTATATGACCTATGCATTCAGTATCTCAAAAATAATAGCCATGATCTTGAATTAATAACTTCAGTTAATTCCGGATATGCTCATGCATTGGAAGAGACAGGGGAACTCGACAAAGCGCTCGCTACAGTTCAGAGCCTGCTTTTTTCAGAAAGGATAAACAGCGAAACGGTTGGGAAATATAGTAATCCGGCGATTGAAACTCTAAAACCTGATAGAGCAACCCTGAAGATATTAAGGCTAAAATATGATATCCTGTGGGATATATATAATAGAAAGGTTGATATCAAAACTCTTGCAGCTGTAGCCAGTACAGGAGAACTGATAGTTTCACTTCTGGATAAGGTCAGGATAAACATCAATGAGGATGAGAGCAGATTTATTTTAGGTGACAAGTACAGACAATCTTACCTGAATCTTATTTGCGATTTTGATATGCTTTATAAAAAAACGAGTGACAGGCACTACCTGGAAAAGGCTTTCGAATATTCTGAAAAAAGCAAAGCGGCCGGTTTGCTGGCCTCCACCAGGGAGCTAAAAGCAGTTCAGTTTAATATTCCTTCAGGAATTGCTGACTATGAAAGGGAATTACAACGTGAAATCAGTCTTATAAATGCCAAAATATCTGAAGAATCTACGAGCAATAATCCCGATATGACACTTATCGGCAGCTGGAAGGAAAACCTTCTTGATTTCAGCAGGAAAAGAGATTCCCTGGTTAAGGTTTTTGAAAAACAATATCCGGAATATTATGCCATTAAGTATAATACACATATGGCCAGCCTCAATAATATTCCCGACATTATAGGGAAGGAAGGCAATTATATTAATTATGTCGTTTCTGATAGCGTATTGTACATATTTGTTGTTAATAAAATTCATCAGCAATTACTCGCAATTCATATTGACTCATCTTTTTTCAGTGATATCAGACGTTTCAGAAGTCTTTTGGCAATGCCTTCACCGTCAGAGGACGCGTTATCTAATTTTAAAGAATTTCAAAACACAGGCTACCGGCTGTTCAAGACTCTTATCGAGCCTATAAGATCATACCTCATTTCAAGCCATGTGTTTATTTCTCCTGATAATATCCTTTCGTACCTGCCATTTGAGACTATACCTGAATCTGTTATCGAAGGTGAAAGCATAAGATACAATGCCGTAAAATATCTTATGAACGACTTTGATATTTCGTACACTTATTCTGCAACTTTTATGGCAGAATCAGAGAAATTTAAAATTACGGGAAGAAATAAACTCATAGCTTTTGCCCCGGATTACCCTGAACCCATCAATATCCAATCAGCATTAAAATCGAGGCAGAGTGAATCAGGTGTTTTGAACGACCTTCCCTATGCACGACAGGAAGCACAATACGTTGCAGATATTACCGGCGGAACATTATATGAAAATAATGCTGCAAAAGAATCAGTTTATAAGAAAGAGGCTGGAAAATATGATATTATCCACCTGGCTATGCACACTCTTGTCAGTGATAAGGATCCGATGCATTCAACACTGATCTTCTCCCAGAAGAATGACTCCCCTGAAGATGGCTTGCTTAAAACATATGAGATTTATGGAATTCCTTTGAAAGCAAAGATGGTCGTCCTCAGTTCCTGCAATACAGGCACTGGTCAGTTATATTCAGGCGAAGGCATCTTAAGCCTTGCCCGTGGATTCATTTACTCAGGAAGTCAGTCGGTAATAATGTCAATGTGGGAGATTGAAGACAAATCAGGGACGGAAATTGTTAAGATGTTTTACCAGAATCTTAAAAAGGGAGAGAGCAAAAGCGTTGCTCTTAAAAACGCCAGGATAAAATTTCTGAAAAATGCAGACCGGTTAAGATCTCATCCGTACTTCTGGTCAGCTTTAGTAATATATGGAGATAATATGCCTTTATACCATCCTCATAAGTGGGGTCTGGCAATAAGTATTGTATTAATCCTGTTTCTGATGATTGGTTTCTATTTCTGGAAACGAAAATACTCCTGATATTCGGGATCTTTTTTTATCATTTCCAGAAGGGTTTCCTTGCACAGATATTTTTTTCTCCGTGCATAAACTTCATTTTTAAGATTCATCGTTATTGCAATCTCTTCATAGGAACGACCTTCAGAGAATAGACTCAGAACCATCTGCTCGTCGGGATTTAAATTCTTGAACACCCTGCTGATAATTCTTTCAAGAACAGGATCGGGTTGTTCTTCGGCAGGATCCTCATCAGGCACATCTATAATGAGCTCTGTTGTTTTTTGCTTTTTCCGGAGCTGGGCACTCCACACGTTTCGTGCAATCCCAAAAAAATAGCCTTTCAGATCTGTGGTCAGATTAAGATCATCTGATGTTATCTGATTGTAAAGCGCAATTATTGAATCCTGAAAAACATCTGAAACATCTGCAACGGATCCGCTGTTGCTAAGGACATGATCTTTAACTGATTGAAAATAATTATCATATAGCCAATTCAGGATCTTATCATCCTGATTCCGCACTCCATTAATTATGTTAATATCGGATATCCTGTTAAACAATCTATCTTATTTGGAAGTATCAAATGGCAAATATAGTGTTTCCAAAATCCAAAACTCTTTTTATAAACTGTGAGCTTTTGATTTTATAATGAGCAAGTGATTTTATCTTAATCAAAATATAAATATCTTTACTTTGTCTATAAATAAATTTCCGGAAACCTCAAATGTCTTTCCCTTTTGTAAAACAACCTGATGCAATGGATTGCGGACCTGCCTGCCTTAAAATGGTTGCAGGATTTTACAAAATGAATTTTTCGCTCGAATCCCTCAGGAAAAAATGTTATATCACAAGAGAGGGAGTATCGTTTCTGGGACTTTCTGAAGCTGCGGATTCTTTAGGGTTCAGAACGCTGGGAGTGAAGATCCCCTTTGAAATACTGAGAGAAAATGTGCCATTGCCCTGCATTGTGCATTGGAGGCAACGACATTTCATAGTTATCTACAAAATCAAGAACGATAAGATATGGGCAGCTGATCCGGCCATTGGACTGGTAAAATTCAGTATTGAGGAATTTATGAGCAGCTGGACATCCACGGTGGTTGATGGAAAACAGGCCGGACTGGTATTGATAATTGAGCCGACGCCGTCGCTATTCACAAATGAGACAGAAAAAGAAAAGTCTAATGGTTTCAGGTTTCTTTTTAAATATTTTCGTTTTTATAAGAAATATCTATACCAGCTGATTCTGGGCCTGGTACTGGGAAGTTGCATTCAGCTCGTTATTCCGTTTCTTACCCAGTCGATAATTGATATTGGCTTAAACAACAACGATATAGGTTTTATATATCTGATCTTATTTGCACAACTGGCTCTTGTTATTGGACGGATGTCGGTTGAATTCATCCGGGGTTGGATGCTGCTGCATATCGGATCGAGGGTTAATGTGGCGGTCATCTCAGGATTTTTGCAAAAACTAATGTCTCTTCCCATAGCCTTTTTTGATACAAAGCTTACAGGTGATATTCTTCAGCGTATTGAGGATAATAACAGGATAGAGGAATTTCTTACTTCTGCCAGCCTTAACATTTTGTTCTCATTTTTTAATCTCGTGGTTTTTGGAATAGTACTGGCAATATTCAGCCTGAAAATTCTGGCTTTCTTCCTTATCGGGTCAATCCTGTACATTGTTTGGGTTTCACTTTTTATGAAATCGCGTGCAAGACTCGATCATCAGAGATTCAAACAGATGTCAGTTTCCGGCAACAAGCTGATTAATATTGTTAATGGAATGCAGGAGATCAAGCTTACGCAAAGCGAATTGAGCATGCGCTGGGACTGGGAGAAATTGCAGGCGACCTTATTCGGATTGAAAGTAAAGGGACTCAGTATAATTCAATATCAATCAGCTGGTGCCACATTTATAAATGAAGTAACTAATATTTTTATAACAATAGCTTCAGCTACAGCCGTGCTTAAAGGCGACATGACCCTGGGTATGATGCTTGCGGTGCAGTTTATTATTGGTCAGCTGAATGTACCTGTCAGTCAGATAATTGCTTTCTTCCGGATGTCGCAGGATGCCAAAATGAGCCTCGACAGGCTGGCTGAAGTCCATAATCTGGAAGAGGAAGAGCCGGACCCGGAAATAAAAGTGCGCAAGTTTCCCGAGAAGAAAGACATTTATTTTAATAGTCTCTCATTTCAGTACGAGGGCCCCCGATCGCCATATGCATTAAAGGATATTGACTTGTTTATTGAAGAGAAGAAAATCACTGCAATAGTAGGCACAAGCGGAAGCGGGAAAACAACGCTGCTTAAGATGCTTCTGGGGTTCTATCATCCTGTTGCGGGAGAAATCCTTATTGGTGACTTGCGGTTGGCTAACCTGAGCCTTAAGGTATGGAGAAAAAAGGTAGGAGCAGTCATGCAGGATGGCTTCCTTTTTCCGGATACCATTGCAGCAAATATCGCTCCCGGATCAGATGACATAGATGAGGAAAAACTGATCAGGGCTGCTGAAACAGCTAACATAAGAGTTTTTATTGAGTCGCTGCCACTTGGCTATAACACAAAAATCGGAGCAAACGGACATGGTTTAAGTGAAGGTCAGAAGCAAAGACTGCTTATTGCCAGGGTTATTTATAAAAATCCGGATATTATTATTTTTGATGAAGCAACAAATTCTCTTGATGCCAACAATGAAAAGGCAATAGTGGAGAATCTGGAGAAATTTTTTGAGGGAAAAACTGTGATTGTTGTCGCCCACAGGTTAAGCACTGTAAGAAATGCTGACAAAATAGTGGTTCTTGACAGCGGGCGGATAATTGAGACAGGTACGCATGAGACTCTTGTTGGGAACAGAGGCGCTTATTATAACCTGGTAAGAAATCAGCTTGAGCTAGGCTCATAGTATAAAGTTATGAAGGAAAAGAGACCAGAAATATTATATTCCGACCCGGTAAAGGAGATTATGGGGAAGCCTCCCGGCAGGATACTCAGATGGGGCACTGCCAGTATGGTACTGATCTTTATTCTTTTCATACTGTTTGCATGGTTAATTAAATACCCCGACGTTGTACTGGCCCCGGTTGAAATAACAACTACAAATCCTCCTGTGACTCTTGTCACTAAGATAACGGGACATATTAACTCATTTTTTGTAAAGGAGCGTGAAAAAGTCAAAGCCGGCCAGCTTGTAGCAGTTATGGAAACAACAGCTTCCCTGCATGAGGTTGACCTTCTTAAACAAACAGTCGATACAATAACGAGGCCGGAATTACTCTCTTATCATCTGCTGCCTATGTTCTCTGAGCTCGGGGAGCTCCAGGGATTCTATGCAAACTTCTTGAAAAATCTCTCCGATCTGAATAATTATGAGTCTAATGATTTATATGCCGGCAAAATTGCCTCGCTGAGTGATGAGATCAAAGGAATACAGGAATTTGTAGCCAGATTAGCGGTAAAAGAGAGGCTCTATTCTGAGAATCAGAGGCTGGAAGCCAGAAAGTACAGCAGGGACTCATCTCTTTTTTCAGGAAAGGTTATAGCTGAGAGTGAGCTCGAAAAATCACACCAGGCATTACTGGGAGTAAATATAGAATTACAGCAGGCGCGGCTCGACCATTCATCAAAGACAATAGAGCTTGCTGAGAAACGACAGACGCTGGAGGATTACAGGATAACAAGAATCAACGAAATAGAAAATCTTGTTTCGGCATTACGGGAATCTTTTCTGAATCTTAAGGCCCAGATTGACCTGTGGGAAAATACTTACCTGCTCATTTCACCTGTTGATGGTACTGTATCATTTACAAAGTTCTGGAGCGCAAATCAGTCAGTGGTAAAGGATGAGCCAGTGGTCAGCATTGTCCCGCTGGAGGCAGGAAGCTTTCTTGGAAGGATAAATCTGAAAATGGACCGGTCAGGAAAGGTAAAAACCGGTCTTGCAGTTAATATTAAATTAAGCGGTTATCCGTATCTTGAATACGGAATGGTCAGAGGCACTGTAAAATCAATATCTCTTGTACCTGCCGGCGATGCGTATGTAATTGAAATTGAATTGCCTGAAGGCCTGACTACATTATATGGCACCAGGCTGACCTTTACTCAGAATATGCAGGGAACAGCGGAAATAATCACTGAAAATATAAGTCTGCTTCAAAAAATCATTAATCCTTTCAGATATCTGATTTCAAAAAACAAAAGATGATCCGCCTTACTTTTTAGAATACGGCTCATAATCATCATCCTTTCCTCCATACATCGGAGAATTGACAGGGCGAGACTTCGTTCCTGTACCCGGATTGGTTTCATTTTTCTTTTTATATTTCAAATATAATCTGACTGATACAGCAATAAGAACAGAAACAATTAAAAAAATCTGAGTTTTATCCATAGGTATCTGGTATTTGATTCAGTTTTCAGGAAAGTGTGATATTATAATTCAAATATATAATTTTCATAACAAATATCTGAAAATTGGTGGCAGAACAGAAGAATTTATTCATTAAAATATTGCTCACCCCTAAGTGTTCAGGCTGGCTTATTATCTGATTCTCACATTTATTTATGTCAAAACTTTGAGTATTATTAAATATTTCGATATTTTCGTACTCTGAAAATTCCATGGAGAGCCATGGTCTATAATACTGCTAAAGAGCTGAACTATAAAAGGATTGATTATGACCAAGAAAAATCCGGATGACTCTGTTCATGAAGAACAATCCGGGGCAGATGAAAATGCCTTCGGAACTGAGGATGCCATACAAGCGGAAAACGCGCAAGAACCTGTCTCTGCTGAAAATGCTGAAGATGTCGAAGAGGAAAAGGAGAAAGGGGTTGAAAATGAAGAGCTTAAACAGGTTGATGAACCTGAGCCGGCAGATAAAAAAGAAGAGCCGGAGCACGAAGAATTACACTCATTTGAGGATATTGAACTTCCCGAGGTAGATTATTCAGGATATTCAAAGCACGACCTTGTAGAAACGCTGAGCCTTATTATTGAAAACAGGCCTACCTCTGAAATCAGAGACGATGTTGAACGTATTAAAATCCTTTTCTATAAGAAACTGAAGAGCGAATCGGAAGAAAGGAAAAGTAAGTTTCTGGAGGGTGGAGGCAAAATTGAAGACTACAGGCAGTGGGTAGATCCTGATGATGCACGGGTAAAACATCTTCTCGATAAATATAAAGAAAAAAAGACTGATTATAATAAAATTCAGGAAGCTGAAAAATACGAGAACCTCAAGAAAAAATACGATATAATTGATAAGATAAAGGATCTGGTAAACAGGGAAGAGTCAATAAATAAAACATTTCACGACTTCAGGGCCCTGCAGAATGAATGGCATGCCATAGGCGTTGTCCCGCAGTCTTCCCTTAAGGATCTGTGGGAAAACTATCACCATTACGTAGAGATTTTTTATGACTATATCAAGATAAACAAGGAACTCAGGGACCTCGATCTGAAGAAGAATCTTGAAGCTAAGATCTTATTATGTGAGAAAGCTGAAGAACTTCTTCTTGAGCCAAATCCGGTTAATGCTTTCAGGTTTTTGCAGGACTTTCATAATCAATGGCGTGAAATAGGGCCCGTACCCCAGGAATCTAAAAACGAGATATGGGAAAGATTTAAAGAGGCAACATCTCAAATAAATAAAAGGCATCATGAATATTTCGAGAAGCAGAAGGATGACCAAAAGAAGAATCTCGATGCCAAAGTAGCTCTCTGTGAAGAAGTAGATGCAATCAACTTGCTTGAGATTAAGAACTTCAAGGAATTTGATGAACGGGCTGCAAAGGTCGTTGAATTGCAAAAGATGTGGAGAACGATCGGATTCGCACCTAAAAAACAGAATAATAAAGTCTACCAGCGATTCAGAGATGCCTGTGATGCATTTTTTGAAAAGAAAAGAAGCTTCTATGCCGATAACAAAGAGATACAGCTTACTAATCTGCAGCTGAAGACAGATTTATGTGTGCAGGCCGAGACCCTTCAGGAAAGCACCGATTGGAAAGCAACTTCTGATGCCCTGATAAAGCTTCAGAAAGAATGGAAGGAAATTGGTCCTGTACCAAGAAAACAGTCTGAACGCTGCTGGAAAAGGTTCAGAAAGGCTTGTGATCATTTTTTCAACAGGAAGACCGAATTCTTTGCAGCTCTTGATACTTCATATGAAGACAATCTTAAAGCTAAGCTTGCTATCATTGACGAACTCGAAAAATTTGATCCCGGTACAGATGTCCAGGCGGCTTTTGAACGGCTTAAAGATCTTCAGAGAAGATGGACCGAAATAGGTTTTGTGCCATTCAACCTTAAAGATGAAATCACGAATAAATACAGGATTGCCATCAACAAGGAATTTGATAAGCTCAAAATCGGCGATGAGGATAAAAGCATACTCAAATATAAAACGAAGCTCGATAATCTTAAAGCAAATCCAAAAGCCTCCAGAAAAGTCAGGAATGAAAGGGATAAATTCTTTACAAAGATCAAACAGCTTGAAAGTGATATCGTATTATGGGAGAATAACATTGGTTTCTTTGCTAAATCCACCAATGCAGATACCATGATAAGGGAAGTGGAGGAGAAAATTGATAGTGCTAAAAAACTTATAAAAACGCTTGAGGAAAAAGTTAAGATGATTGACCAGTCTGGTCTTGATGATTAATGAATGGAAAATCTTTTATCGAATAAAAAATAAATTTTCATTGCATTGACAGACGTAAAGTATGTATTTGTGACAGGAGGAGTTACTTCCTCTCTGGGAAAAGGGATTATTTCTGCCTCTCTTGCCAAGCTATTGCAGGCAAGAGGATATTCGGTTACAATTCAGAAGCTGGATCCATATATAAATGTTGATCCCGGTACTCTCAACCCATATGAGCATGGTGAGTGTTATGTTACGCTGGATGGCGCTGAAACTGACCTTGATCTGGGGCATTATGAGAGATTTCTGAATGTTCCGACAAGCCAGGCAAACAATGTTACAACCGGCAGAATATACCAGTCTGTTATCAATAAGGAACGTAAAGGAGATTACCTTGGAAAGACAGTACAGGTAATCCCTCACATCACTGACGAAATCAAAAGAAGGATCAAGCTTGTCAGTTCAGGTGATAAATATGATATCGTCATAACAGAGATCGGAGGGACGGTTGGAGACATTGAGTCGCTTCCGTACATCGAATCCGTAAGACAGTTGAAATGGGAATTGGGGACTCATAATTGCATAGTGATTCATCTCACACTCGTTCCTTATCTTTCATCAACCGGAGAATCGAAGACTAAACCAACACAGCACTCCGTTAAAGAGCTTCTTGAAACAGGAATACAACCGGATGTTTTGGTTCTCAGGACTGAACGGCATCTGAACGCTGATATCAAAAGAAAGGTTGCTCTCTTCTGTAACGTTGAGGAAAACGCAGTAATTGAATCAGTTGATGTATCGACCATTTACGAGGTGCCTATAAAGATGCTTGAACAAGGCCTCGACCGTACCGTTCTGAGAAAAATGGCTCTTCCGGTCGAACCTGAACCACCACTCACCGAATGGCGGGAATTTCTGACTAAGCTGAACAATCCGAAACACTCTATCAAAGTCGGGCTGGTTGGAAAATATGTTGAACTTCCTGATGCCTACAAATCAATTGCTGAGTCGTTTGTGCACAGTGGTGCTATGAACGAATGTGAAATTGATGTGGAATATATTCATTCCGAGGATATTACTGAAAATAATGTTACCGACAGGCTTAGCGGCTTAAATGGTATACTGGTTGCTCCGGGGTTTGGCTCGCGGGGCATCGAGGGTAAGATTCTGACAGCGAGATATGCAAGGGAAAACAATATACCCTTCTTTGGTATCTGCCTTGGCATGCAATGTGCTGTTATTGAGTTCGCCCGCAATGTGCTGCACCTTGAGGGTGCGCATTCGACAGAAATAAACCACAAAACCAAATATCCTGTGATCGACCTCATGGAAGAACAGAAAAGCATCATAGACAAAGGCGGAACTATGCGGCTCGGAGGATACAAGTGCATAATTGATAAGAACTCAAAAACATTCGATGCTTATCAAAAAACTGAAATTGTGGAAAGACACAGGCACAGATATGAATTCAATAATAAATATTTTGACGAGTTCAGGAATAATGGAATGATCCCGGTTGGGATTAATCCTGAATCAGGTCTTGTGGAAATAATTGAAATACCTGGTCATAAGTGGTTTATCGGAGTTCAATTCCATCCGGAATATAGTTCAACCGTTATAAACCCTCATCCTTTGTTTGTCAGCTTTATTAAAGCCTGTATTGGCTAGATGCTCCTGAATGGAGTATCGGCATTGATTAATAGAATTCTTAATTTTTAAACCAGAAATTATAATTTACATTACAGAATGGATAAAAATACAATTACAGGTCTTATCCTGATCTTCTTAATCTTCATTGGATTCAGTTTATTCAACAGCAACAAGATTAATAAAGCTTTTGATAAAGCTGTGGCAGTGGCGGAAGCAGATTACATAAAAGGAGATCTCGAGACAGCCAGAACGGAATATATAAATGCTCTGAGAATTAAACAGAATCAGCCAGATGTCCTTGCAAAAATAAATGAAATCAATCTTAAGCTCGGCAATACCCCGGGAAAAGCGAAATCAGACTCTCTAAATGCTCAGAATCCGGTTTCAGAGGCTCCGGCTTCAAACGCAACGGCCGAAAAAACAGATGCGAATCAGTATGGCGTATTTGCCGGTGCTGCTGAAGGGGAGAACGGATTCATCACCCTGGAAAACAATAAAATTGAACTTAAAATTTCATTGAAAGGAGGGAGGATTTACTCTGCACGCCTGAAGAATTATAAAACTTTTGACGGACAACCCCTTATTCTTTTCTCTGGTGACTCTACGGTTTTCGGATTTAATTTCTTTACATCCGACAATAAAGCTGTTCAGACAAATAATCTTTATTTCAAGGCTTTAAGCGACCAGAAAGAGTACAATGCGGGCTCTGGGCCGCAGAGTGTCTTATTGCGACTATATGCAGGTGAAGATAAATATATTGAATATGAATATACTTTGGAGCCTGATAAATATGTAGTTGACTTCAATGTTGACTTAAAATCTATGGAAGGGATTATTGCCTCTAACCAGAACAGTATAACGCTCGATTGGAAAATGTTCATACCTCAACAGGAAAAGGGGAGGCAAAATGAAGAGAATTATTCCACTATAAAGTATAAATATTACCAGGATGATGTCACTGAGCTTAAGCAGCGTCAGTCAAAAGAGCTGGAAAAAGCTGACCTTACAACAAAGCTTAGCTGGATTGCATTTCAAGACCAGTTCTTCTCTTCAATCATAATCACAAATGATTACTTTCTCAATGCTTCAGTATCGTCCACAAGGACTCTGACATCGAAAAAATACATGAGATATTATACTTCGGAAATAGGAGTGCCATTCGGTTCAGGATCTGACCGTACACTAAAAATGAAATTATATTATGGACCCAACTCCATAACAACTCTGAGGAAAGAAGGCCTTCAGCTTGAAAAGATAGTTTTCCTGGGCAGAAATATTATTGGTTGGATCAGCAGATTCGTCATAATACCTATATTCAACTGGCTTAACCATTATATTAAAAATTATGGCATAATAATTCTTATTCTGACAATTATTATAAAAGTTGTTCTTTTCCCGCTGACTTTTAAATCGTATCAGTCGCAGGCAAAGATGCAGGTCCTAAAGCCTATGGTTGAAGAGCTTGGGAAGAAATTTCCCAAGAAGGAGGACGCAATGAAAAAGCAGCAGGCTACAATGGATCTGTACAAACGGGCAGGAGTGAATCCGATGGGTGGATGTCTTCCGATGCTCCTCCAGATGCCGATTCTTTTTGCCATGTTCCGATTTTTCCCTGTTTCAATTGAGCTCAGACAGGCGCACTTCCTGTGGGCTACGGACCTGTCTACCTATGATTCCATATTGAATCTGCCCTTTACAATTCCCATGTACGGGAATCACGTCAGTCTTTTTACATTGTTGATGACGGCCTCAACACTTCTCACAATGAAAATGACAGGATCATCACCAGGTTCCGATCAGCCGGGAATGAAGATGATGATGTATATGATGCCGATAATGTTCATGCTTATTCTGAATAACTTCTCTGCAGGACTTACCTATTATTACTTCCTTGCGAACATGCTTACATATCTTCAGAATATAATTTCAAAGAGGTTCATCGATGCTGACGCTGTGCTTGCGACCCTGGAGGAGAACCGAAAGAAGCCCCTTAAAAAATCGAAATGGCAGCAGCGTCTTGAAGCTGCTGCTAAACAGAGAGGTATCAATCCTCCGAAAAAATAATTTATGATTTATTTAGATATAATAGGCTGTCTCAAAAAGGCAGCCTTTTATTTTTGCCACTATTCTCATAAATAAAAGTGAATTTTACTTGCAAGGTCACCCAAAATACAACTATCTGTCATTCTGAACATTTTATCCGATCAATATTGATCCATTATTTAAAAAAAGTTAAAAAACCTTAATTCATGTACGCTGTAAAAAAAAAACACTAAATTTATTTCTTCCAATCTAAGGGGAAATGGGAAAAAAATTTAAAAACAAAGATTTAGCCGCAAGGCTCGGTGTTTCAGGTACTTTGGTTTCACTCGTTCTTAATAATAAAGCTGATCAGCAGGGTATTCGGAAAGACACCCAGGAAAAAGTACTGATGATGGCAAGGCAGATGGGCTTTTTTGATGCAGCTCACGAAAAAAATGAATCTTTACCAGTGGAAGAGAAGCCGGGAGTTCTGGGCATGATTGTACCTTCAATCAATGATCCTTTCGTAGTTCAGATAACACCTTATCTTCAGAAAGCATTTTCAAGCATCGGTGTTGGATTCTCTATCGTTACGAAAGATCCGGATGATCAAAGATATGATCGGCTCGTCGGAGCTTTTAAAAAGTTTTACAGCGGTCTGATCCTTGTTGGTGACGCTGCCGATGAAGCGACGATAAGGACTCTGAGAACAACTGATTATCCTTTTGTACTTCTTGAAAAGCCTACAAAAACGTTACGCCTTAATACAGTAAGCACTGATACTGTTGCCGGAGCACAACTGGTTGCAAATCACCTTGATAAACTTGGATATAAAAATGTGATAATTATTACAGATCACAGATCATCACATTCCGACGGAACAGCAGTTCAGGATATCCTGAATACCCTTGGGCAAAAGCCAGGTATTGAACCTCCTGTTGTAGTTGAATTAGACAAAAGGCCGGCCGGTGACGATATAGATTTTGCTCAGTTTGATAGTTATCTCCGCCCGCCTTACCGCGCTGATGTAATGGTTATAATGAATGCAAGCCTGGTTTATCCGATAATGACCCTCTTAAGGAAGAAAAAACTAAGGGTGCCTCAGGATATTGCAGTTGTATCAATGGAAGAGGGTACCGGTTTTGATCTGATGTTTTCACCAGTGACTTGCCTTCGTAAGCCTCTTTCCGGCATTTCTACAAAAGTTGCAAACATGATCTGGTCCGAAGTAAAGAATTCAGGGAAAGGCAAATTTAAAAGACAGGTAAATATTTCACCGGAACTAATCGTACGTAATTCCTGCGGCACTATTTAGTAATATTGCTGTATGAAAATATTCCTAACCACTCTGCTGGCATCTGCCATCGTATTATCATCGTGCCATTCGGGCAACAGGCACCTGATCAGCAACAGTAAATATCTCTCTGCCACTGAAATGACATTCAATAAGCGTAAGCTGCTTGCACAGAACAGGGATTCAGCATTATTCTCTGTTTTTCATAAAAATCTATCGGTCAGACAATCTGAAGCACTTAAGTTTCTGTTTGCTTATATGCCGCTGAACGACCTTGCCGATTATAATGGCAGCTTTTTCCTGGCCAATGCTGATATCGCATTGCGCGCCCAGTCGGAAACAAATTGGGGCAAAGATATCCCTGAAGATATTTTTCTTCATTATGTCCTGCCTTACAGAATAAATAATGAAAATCTTGATTCTTTCCGGATTGCCTGTTACCAGGAACTTTTTAACAGGGTCAGCGGTAAGGATATGAGTGAAGCTGCACTGGAAGTAAACCACTGGTGTCATGAAAAAGTAAGCTATCAGCCTTCCGATATCAGGACCTCAGCTCCATTAAGCACCATCCTCTCGGCACAGGGAAGGTGCGGTGAAGAATCCACTTTTACAGTTGCCGCTCTCCGTACTGTGGGTATTCCTGCCCGGCAGGTATATACTCCAAGGTGGGCTCATACTGACGATAATCATGCCTGGGTCGAAATATGGGTAAACGGTCAATGGTACTATATGGGCGCTTGTGAGCCGGAACCGGTTCTGGATCGGGGTTGGTTCACTGAACCGGCAAGAAGAGCCATGCTTGTTCATACCAAGTCATTTGGTGCTTTTTCATGTAACGAAAATGTCATTCAGCAATACCCCGATTATACCGATGTAAATAACCTGGCCAAGTATGCCGTGACCAAGAAAATTACTGTAAAAGTTACCGACAGTACAAACTCGCCGGTCGCCAATGCCATGGTAGAGTACCAGCTGTACAATTATGCCGAGTTCTACCCTTTAGCTGTGGTACCAACAGATGAAAATGGCATTAGTCAGTTTGAAACCGGTCTGGGCGACCTGCTGATATGGGCACATAAAGGCAATAGTTATGATTTTAAGAAAATCTCAGTTGCGGAAACTGATACACTGGTACTGAAACCCGGAGTCAAAAACTCATCAGGTATTTCATCCGGTGAGGACCTTGATCTTGACGTTCCTGTATTACGGACTCCGCTGCCGGGCCCTTCACAGGAAATAACAGCAAAGAACGCCTTGCGTATAACCCATGAAAATTCTATCCGCCAGAAGTATATAGATTCGTGGATAAAGCCTGTAGAAATAAAGAGTCTGGCCCTGAAGCTTGGCCTCGATACCTCGAAAACACTTCACGAAATCACCCGAAGCATGGGCAATTATAAGGAAATAATATCATTTCTCTCGGATGCTCCCGATTCACTGCATGCCCTCGCGCTATCGCTTCTTGAGATACTTCCCGATAAAGATCTCAGGGATACACGTACTTCCGTTTTGTCTGATCATCTGAAAAATTCCTGTCCTTATATTGCTTCTCCCGGTGTCTATGATAATAAGATGTTCATGGATTATATCATGAATCCCAGGGTAGCGAATGAAATGCTGGTTCCATGGCGGCAATATTTTCTGACAAAGCTTTCTTCCATATTGCTGAAAGATGGCAAAAGTGATCCGTCAGCAATTATTACCTACCTGAATGAAAATATAAAGATTGACGATGATGAGAATTATTATCAGACACCCTTGACTCCCATTGGAGTTAATGAACTTAAAGTTTCTGATAAAATTTCAAGAGCAATCTGTTTTGTTGCTATCTGCAGGACTTTCGGGATCCCATCGAGGCTGGAACCGGGGAGAAATGAGCCTCAGTATTTCCGCGATAATAAATGGTCAGACGTATATTTTAAAGATCAGAAGCCTCCCGACAGTAACAAGGGTTTTATCAGGTTGCAATCGTCTGACACGAAGCCTGTTCCGGAATATTACATTCATTTCACGCTTGCCCGGTTTGAAGATGGCCGGTACAATACCCTGGAGTATGATTACAATAAGAAGATCACTGATTTCACTGATGAGCTTGCACTTCCTCCAGGCCATTATATGCTCGTAACAGGAAATAGAATAAGTGACAGTAAAATATTGGCAAATATCTCATTTTTTGATCTTTCGGAAAACGAACACAAAAAAGTAATAGTAAAATTGAGAAGGGACGTATCAGAAAATCAGATTCTTGGTACCCTCTCTCTGAGCAGGATAGACTCTCTCATTTTACATAATGGAACTTCTCAGGCCTGCAATAATGATAAAGGACTTGTCATTGTCTGGCTGGATCCTGAAAAGGAACCTTCCAGGCATGTCATTAATGATCTGCCTCTTTTGAAAAAAGAACTTGATGCGTGGGGTGGAAAATTTCTTTTTCTTTCCGATAAGACCGGGAATGACAGCAGTTTAAATACAATGCCTTTAAATGAGCTTCCGGCAAATTCTGCATTTGCGTCAGACGATCATTTAATGATGCTGAAACAAGTGGTTAAGCTGGATCATCCGTCTGAAATAAGCCTGCCGGCTGTACTGGTAGCTGACAATCATGGAAATATTCTGTTCTTTTCCTCCGGATATCGAATCGGAATAGGCGAACAGATATTAAAATACTGCTCCAGAGAGAATTGATCTGACACGAGGCTGTCCCGGCTTTTTCCCGAACCTGATTGTTAACAACTGTTGATATCTGACCTTGTTAAGCGTTTGCCGGGGGAGAAATATAGTTTATATTTGTTGTGTTTTGGTGTTACAATGATATTATACCATTGTAATGAAAAGGGAATGCGGTTTGAATCCGCAACAGTACCCGCTGCTGTGATGCCCGATCCCGCCTAAGGCGGGATGATGGTTTTACGAAATACCTGCCACTGTCCATGGTAATTGGGATGGGAAGGCTTCATAAAACCGGGATAAGTCAGAAGACCTGCCAGATAAAACTAATATTCAAAGCTTTCGGGAAAAAAAGCACAGGATCATTCATTGATTCCCACTCAAATTTCCGGTCAGCTCTGGATATCAGACGCACAGGCTGAATGTAATAATATTGTAAAATGACCTTACATAAGTGTGTAAGGTGATATTATAAGAAACAAAAACCGGCAATTTGAGATACACTTTATTATATATTGTAATGTTTTCTTCACTGTCTTTACAGGGACAAATGTCGATGGAAACCGATACAATTAAAATAAATGAGGTCGTGATAAGCCGGAAAAAAACAGAATCTTACCTTTTGGTATATAAAAAACTCGCAATCGATTCAGCAATCCTTGCAGATTACAGCACTGCAAGCCTTTCCGGAATGCTTTCAGGACAGTCTTTTATGTATATTAAAAGTTATGGAATGGGAGGGGTGGCATCGCCTTCCTTGCGTGGAACAGGAGCTACACAAACCGTTATAGACTGGAACGGAATTAATATTAATGGTCCGATGCTTGGCCAGACTGACCTTTCTCTTATCCCTGCAGGACTGATTGATGATATACATGTTTATTTCGGTGGTGCATCAATGCTTCTGAATGACGGAGGTATTGGAGGAGCCATTAATCTTGAGACAAAACCAGACTGGGCAGCGAACACAATTGTTACGCTTAATACAGGAACAGGAAGTTTCGGGGAGCATTCAGGATTGCTGAAGGTGAAGACGGGCAACTCAAAATTTCAATCAGTCACAAAGGGATATCTCGAGTCGGCTGAAAATAATTTCAGGTATTTTGATAATGAAAGCGGTGATACATCCGTTTGGAAGACAAGGACAAACAGCCAGGTGAGCCAGCGAGGTTTTATTCAGGAACTATATTTTAAAAATAGTATTAATGCTGTTTCGGCTAGAATTTGGTATCAGTCATCCGACAGGCATATCCCGCCTAATCTTGTGTCGACCGACGGAAACGGAAAGCAGTTTGATGAAGCTTTAAGAATAATGCTGAACGATAACCTTTCCGTGGGTAAAAACAGTTACTCCTTTACTGGCGCATGGCTGAGCGGAAGACTGAATTATTCTGACCTGCATAATGATTCAAGGAGCCTTGCCAAAACACTTATTCTGAAAGCGGAAAGAGAAAGTCATCCATGGCAGAATACAAACCTCAGAATAGGTATTAATAATGAGTTGGTTATTGTTAATTCCAATCTTTACGACAAAGTTGTTCACAGAAATTCCGGAACATTAACAGTTTTATTTGAGAAAGAACCCGTCAACAGGCTTGGCATGACTTTACTTTTACGCGA
Source organism: uncultured Bacteroidales bacterium (assembly GCA_963715785.1). Taxonomy (GTDB): domain Bacteria; phylum Bacteroidota; class Bacteroidia; order Bacteroidales; family VadinHA17; genus LD21. The sequence continues at coordinate 3,972,413 of OY970276.1, read as the reverse complement.
AATATTAATGAACCATTCAATGCTTATTCCTGATTTCTCTGCAGGATTCCTCTACAGGATAATTGAGAACAGGGAGTATTACCTTAAAGCAAGTATCTCAAGAAACTCGAGAATTCCGACAACAAACGATCTTTATTACCCGGTATCTGGCAATCCCAATCTGAAGAACGAGTATTCATTTACATATGAGCTGGCAGGTGAAATGAATCAAAAATTATCATCTTTAATCAATATCAAATCCGATCTTTCACTCTTCCATAGCTCAATAAAGAACCTTATCCAATGGAATCCGGTCAGCAGTGTTTTCTGGACTCCAAATAACATCAACCGGGTCAGTTCAACCGGTCTTGAATCTAATGCAGCTATAATTTATTCAGTCGATAGATTTTCGGCAGGTCTTAATGTTGGCTATTCATTTACAAAATCTGTTCCTGAAATGCAGGATTCACCCAACGACAACTCAATAGGGAAACAGATAATATATATTCCTGTTAATCAGGCTAATAGTACTGTAAGACTAGCATATGGAATTGTATATGCTTCATTTGGCACCAGTTTTACAGGAAAAAGATATACTTCGAAGGACGATTTGACATTTCTGCCATATTATATAATCAGTAATTCAATTACCGGCATTAAACTACCTTTGCATTCTGCATCACTTGATTTAAGCGTAAATGTCAATAACCTTTTTGATTTCAGATATCAGTCAATTGCACATTACCCAATGCCCGGAAGGTCATACCTAATAAAGATTCTGGTTCAATTTATTAAATAGATCTAAAATGAAAAAAATCGTAAAATTTGTGATTCTCAGCCTGGCCGTAATATCATGTTCAAAAAATGGTCAGCTGCCGATATCAACTTATACTTTTGGCGGAGGAGTGTTTATTGTAAATGAGGGAAATTACACAGCTGGCAATGGCTCACTTTCGATGTATTCCTATGATTCCTCGACGGTCACCAATGATATTTTCTATAAGGCTAACGGCCGGCCATTGGGGGATGTCCCGAATTCAATAGCACTTTTTAACAATAAGTTATATGTTGTGGTAAATAATTCAGGTAAAATTGAAATTATTGATCCAAACACAATTATTGCCCAAACGAAAATAACAGGTCTGAATTCGCCCCGGAACATCTCTTTTGTAAATGACAACAAAGCATATGTTTCAAGTATTTATTCCGACTCTGTGGCAATTATTAATCTCGTTAATAATTCCATTTCGGGTTATATAAACATACGCCGGACTTCTGAAGCAATAACAATTACGGGCAATAAAGCCTATGTGGCAAATTGGGTGGGAGGAAATGAATTAATGGTTATCGATGCACAAACCGATAAGTTAATTGATTCTATTGAAGTAGGGTACGAACCTGAGAGTATGGTTGTCGACAGATTCGGAATGCTATGGGTTCTCTGTGATGGTGGCTGGGACAATCTGCAATATCCTGAACTTGACATGATAAATGTTAAGGATGATCATGTTGCACAAAAGTTCACATTCCCGAGCAAGGAATCCACACCTTCGTGTCTGAAGATTGATGGCCTTGGGCAGACCCTTTATTACCTCGATGGCGGACTCAGACAGATGGATATCGGTTCTTCTGCCCTGCCGTTAGGGCCAATGATAACTGAATCAGGAGCACATTTCTATAAGATTGCCATAAACGCGATAAATAGCGATATATTCATAACTGATGCAGTTGATTTCCAGCAGGCAGGTTATGTTAGTCTTTATAAGAATAACGGAGTTTTTATTTCAAAAAACAAGGCTGGTATAATCCCTGGAGCAATGTGCTTTAGGCTTAGAATTGATTCTAAGCCTAATTAAGAAACCCCTTTTATTTAACTGGTCAGAAAAGTATGAATTGCGGCAGATTAATATTGATAGTTCTGATTCTGACCGCCCTGGGGTGCAGGACTGAAAATAAGCCCGGCCGCCAAAAAGCTTTGGATCAAAACAACGAAGTTATCAGGGCGGAAAGATTCACGCTTCAGAAAAAAAATGGATTGACCGAAGTCAGAATTATCAATCCATGGCAGGGAGCAACTGGTATAACGCAGGTTTATTTTCTGGTAAACAGAGGATCTGAGCTTCCTGCAGGTATTGACTCAGCGGATGTAATATTTGTTCCTGTCAGGAAAATAATCTGCATGTCCACAACCCACATTGCAATGATATCAGCTCTTCACGAAGAAAAATCAATTGTTGGAGTATCGGGCACCAATTTAATTTATTCACCCCGGCTTATCAAAGATGCAGAAAGCGGATTAATTGCAGATGTAGGTTATGAAGCTAATCTCAATAAAGAGCTGATACTTAAACTTTCCCCTGACCTGGTTATGAGTTATGGAATAGGTAGTGAATCGACCGGATACCTTGGAAAAATAAAAGAGCTGGGAATAAAGATAATTACGAATGCTGATTATCTTGAAGATGATCCGCTAGGCAGGGCAGAGTGGATAAAATTGTTTGGAGCTCTCTACTGCAAAGAAAATTTAGCAGACAGCATTTTTAATGCAGAAACCGGCAGTTATAACAATATGGCTTTATACATAAGACAAAACATTAAGTTCAGACCAAAAGTTTTACTCGGCCTTCCGTTTAAGGATACATGGTATATATCTCCCGGAAACTCCTTCATCAGTAAGCTGATAAGTGATGCCGGCGGAGATTATCTGTGGAGCGACATTAAATCCTCCATGTCGATTCCCTATGGTATAGAAAATGTCTTTTTGCGCGGGTTGAATGCCGACTACTGGCTGAATATCGGTACAGCAAAATCGAAAATAGAAATTTCAGCTATAGATCAGCGGCTCGAGGAACTTCCCTGTTTTAAGAATGATAACCTGTTCAATAATATTAACCGCACAACAGATAGCGGAGGAAATGATTTCTGGGAAAGTGGCAGCCTTCATCCGTATCTGATCCTCAAAGATCTGGCTGCAATTCTTCACCCTGAGTTATTCAGTGATCATAATCTGAGGTACTACAGGAAAATTTATTAATAAAGATCTCTTGAAAACTGATATCCTGAATAAACTTGATGCTGGTATTAAACCAGGAAGAAATATCCGGCTTATTTTCATGGGACTTTTACTGCTTGTTGTCATCTTGCTTATTCTTGATATCTTTTTAGGATCTGTAAGCATAAAAGCATCTGAGGTTCTGAGAGCATTATTCACGAATAATGAAAATAAATTTGAGATCATTGTTCTCAGGTTCAGGCTGCCAAAAGCACTTACAGCCCTGGCTGTGGGGGTAGCTCTGTCCTTAAGCGGGCTGCAGATGCAAACTGTTTTCAGGAATCCTATGGCCGGGCCTTATGTGCTCGGCATTAGTTCAGGAGCAGGACTGGGAGTGGCTTTTGTGATATTGGGATTTTCCTCATTTGTAACTCCTGAAAGTATCAGCGGACTGGGCAACTGGATACTTGTCGCAGCTTCGTGGGCAGGTGCTGGTGCGGTTATATTGCTGATTATGGCCATCTCAGCGAGGGTCAAAGATATCATGACCATCCTGATCCTCGGTATAATGCTTTCAAGCGGAATCTCTGCTATTGTGACCATAATGCAATATTTCAGCAGTGAATCGATGCTGAAAGCTTATGTAATATGGACCATGGGAAGTCTGGGAAACCTTACTGCCAGCCAGCTTAATGTACTTTTGATTTCCGTTTCGGCAGGAACTATTGTCAGCCTATTCTCCTCAAAAATGCTGAATGCCTTGCTGCTTGGAGAAAACTACGCCGGCAGTATCGGGCTGAATGTCAGGTTTGCAAGGGCTGTAATATTTATCTGCACAAGCATCCTTGCCGGGAGCGTTACAGCTTTTTGCGGACCCATTGGATTTATTGGCATAGCCGTTCCTCATATTGTGCGGATTATATTCAAAACATCTGATCATAAGACTCTTATTCCCGGCACAATTCTTATGGGAGGAGCAACCATGCTGATATGTGATATTATATCCCAGCTGCCAGGTTCCGAAAGTGTACTGCCGGTAAATGCAATTACATCTTTGATCGGGATTCCGGTAGTGATCTGGGTAATATTGCGTAACCGGAAATATTCAGGACTCTTCTGATGAAAAAAATTACTAACGAAATATTATCAGTAAAAGCTCTCAGTATAGGGTATCTGTCGGGGAAGACTGAAAAAGTCCTTCTGCCGCCGCTCACAACCGGTGCAAACAGCGGTGAGCTCGTCGCAGTTATTGGCAGGAACGGGATCGGAAAGAGCACTCTTCTTAGAACTCTCACGGGTATACAGAAGTCGTTGGGCGGGGAGATTTTTTACAGCGGAAAAAATCTGAAAGATCATTCCAGGATGGAGCTCGCGCAAAAAGTCGGATATATTTCAACCGAAATTGTTAAGGTAAGTAATATGACTGTTTATGATCTGGTTGCCCTGGGAAGGTTTCCGCACACAAACTGGATTGGCAAAATTGAACCGGGTGATCATGAGGTCATTATCGATGCGCTTGAAAAAACTTCCATGGTGTCATTTCGCGGGCATTTTGTTGCAGAGCTGTCTGACGGGGAACGTCAGAAGACAATGATCGCTCGTATTTTAGCCCAGGACACAGGAATAATGATAATGGATGAACCAACTGCCTTTCTTGATGTTGCAAGCAGATATGAGATTCTTCATCTTCTGCACCGGCTCACCAGGGAGAGCAATAAGACAATTATCTTCTCAACTCATGATCTTCAGATGGCTCTGAGTCAGTCAGATAAAATATGGCTGATCCTTGGTGACAAGCTTATTGAGGGTGCTCCGGAAGATCTTATGATTGCAGGAGCATTTGATCATCTGTTCGATTCATCAGCAATAGTCTTTAATCCGGAAGATGGGACCTGTTCATTCAGCATTGAACCGAAAGGAAGCATATTTATAATGGGAGAGGGTCAGAGCAGGTCCTGGACGGAGAAGGCTTTCACCAGGGCAGGGTACAATATTTCAAAGGAACAGACCTTCCCCTATGTTATTGTTCCATCAGAGAGTTATGAGAAATGGAGAGTGGTAACTCATGACAAACAGACCGAATTTGCATCCATATATGAAATGATCTCATCGCTGGAAGACGATATTTAGCCCTTATTTATAAAACTTTCTGTAATTATCGATAAATGGGCCGATCTCTTCAACTGCCAGCTTTTTTGCAATTATTTTTTTGTTCCTGTCCAGAATATAAACAGTAGGGGTTGATTGCACATTATAATAATAATCAAAATGTGAACTTCTCGTGGGATCCCAACCATTGATCCAGGTCAGTTTATTATCTTCTATATACTTTGTCCATTTTGCCTTGTCAGCGGTTGTGCATACAGCAAATACTTCCAGGGTGTAATCCTTTGGTGCATCATAGAAAGCCTTGAGTTTTGGAGTAGCCTCTTTACAGTGGCCACAATCAGGTTCCCAAAAATAAAGTACTGTAAAATCTTTTTCGATGTCATATAATGAAACGAATATTCCATTATATGAATCCATTACAATGTTTTCGGCTTTTTTACCGATAAGATTGGGTCTGATGAGATCAATCTGTTTCCGGAGATCATCCTTAAATTCTCTTGTTACCCAGTCAGCCTTGCCCGATAAATATATATCGTCTGCCAATTTAACCATTACTGCATCCTGTCCCATGATTTGACTTTCACGGAAATGATTGAAAAGATAGATAGCCACAAACTGGAATATTTTATGATCGGCGCTGCATTTTTTAATAAGCTTATCGATTTCCTTATTTATGGTGTCTGGCGATTGTATAAGAACGTTTGAAAAAAAGGCATCAAGCCTGGCATATAATAGCGGCGTTCGAAGCAATCTTTCATCAGTTAGATCAATATTGTCAAAAAAATGGTTCTTATTATAATTATAATTTTCAACCCATCTTACCGAATCGGGATTTGCATATCCGACAGGGACCGGGAAATCGGGGATATCGATTGGCAGCATCGCTTTTACCAGAGTTGCCAGAAAAGTCCCTTCATTTTCACTAATCACACTTTTAAGGTACGACTTCATATTTGCCTCATTCTGCTTCTGAATAGATCCAAGAATCTTTAGTGAATCATTATTTTGCCTGTTATTCTGAATTCTTTTTGAAATAGCTGCGGCATGCTGCTGCATAACTATCCACTTCTTCTGGTACTCTACAAAAGCTGAATTCTCGTTTGATCCTGTGAACCTCAGAGTATTAAAATAGTCACTGAACGAACAGGTCATTGAAAAATACTGGCCGGACGGGATAAGAAATTCAAAATATTTCCTTCCTGGAAGGACAATCATATATATTCCCTGAGGCAGGGCCTCTCTTCCGCTAAGAACTCCATGACCCATTCCGTCGAGCTTCAGGGTATCCTTAATATACTGCTTATCGCCAAGATGGTAGGCCATAAAAACGGTTGAGTCCTGAAGACCCTTAATCGTTACGCCAATTTCGTAACCGTTTTTTAACTGGCTAAATGCAAATACCGGAAACAAAAGAAATAAAGCAATAAAAATTATCCTTCTCATTTATGCCCTGGATTATTAATAACAGTGCAAAAATAGCCAATGCAATATTCCTGCCAAAGTTTGCCAGACAAATATTTAGAAAATAAATAGTACTTTTGATTCTATAACCTACAGCTAAAATGAAGATCTCCCTTCTGATTCCTGTTCTTAATTATGATATAATTGCACTGGTTCACAGTATGAAAAGTGCGATGGGCAAGGTTCCTGAATTTCATGAAATTGTGATCGGCGATGACGGATCTTCAGCCGAATACCATGCTAAATACCTCACACTTGAATCAGAAAACATAAAAGTTATCTCTTCTGAAAAAAATATCGGAAGGGCAGCTATCAGGAACAAGCTGGCCATGGAAGCAAGCGGCGATTATCTTCTTTTTATAGATGCGGATGTAATGTTGCCGGGAACTGCTGAAGCATATTTCCTGAAATGGATCCCTTTTATCGAGGCATCAAGAGTAATATGCGGAGGAACATTATATCATGACAGCGCTCCAGGAGACCCTGACAAACTTCTTCGGTGGAAATACGGAAAATGGAGAGAACAAAAAAGCGCTGTTGAACGAAATAAGCATCCTCATGCCGGATTTTCAACATTTAATGTGCTCATTGATAAAACTATATTTTCGAAAATCAGGTTCAATGAGGAACTTAAGCAGTATGGTCACGAAGATACCCTGCTTGGTTACCAGTTGAAAAAAGCCGGGATCGGAATACTTCATATTGACAATGGACTCATGCATGAAGGGCTGGAATCAAACAGGGAATTCCTGAATAAAACCAAACTCGGCATTGAGAACCTGAGCAAACTTTATGATAAGGTTACTGATAAAGTCTCATTTTCCGAGACAGTTACAATACTCAGATATTATAATAAGCTTAAGTTATTGGGATTAACAAGGATATTAGCTGCAATTTTCATCAGGTACCGCGACCGTATGGAGATCAGGCTCGATTCCAGCGAAATTTCTCTTTATTTATTCGGATTTTACAAAATGAGTATGTTTTGTACTTACCGGGAAATACACACAAGAAAAAAATCTCTGCCTTTTCTTTAGTCATAAAATAGTCAAACCAGAGACTATCCGGCATACGAATGACTATGGATATTTTCTTAGGCATTCTACTTCGTATCGTGCTGTTTGTGAAAGCAGAATTAATTTTTCGCTTGATTATAAAATGATTATAGGTCTATTTTCATCAGATCGACATTTCCATCGAACCTTTTCGATGCCTTTAAAACAAAATCGAACTTATTCACCATTGTACAAAGAAAAAAATCAGTGGGAGGGGAAAAATCAAGATTGACAGGATTGAAGAATCTCTGTCCCGAACTGTTTTGAAGTTCAGGAATTCTGTCAATAGCCTCACGGCCTTCACTGTTAAGTTCCGATTTAATCAATTCTGCACAAAGAAGATCCTCTTCAGCTGAACATGTTGCCCTGTATCCCATTGCCACAAGTGAGACATACTTCGGATTTGCAGCTTTTATGTATTTCACCACTGCGCCGGCATTTACGAAACTGCCAGTGAGAATTATATCTGCATTTATCGCATTTATCAGTCCCTGCGTACCGGCTGTGGTTGTGTGTATTACGGTTTTTCCTGTGAGATCTGCCTTGATTATTTCGGTGGGGCTGTTCCCAAAGTCAAAACCTTCGATTTTCTTCTCATCTCTTTCTCCCACGAGTACGGAGTTCTTATATTTATCTTTTAACTGAAAAGCTTCCGAAACACCGGAGGTGGCAATTATCCGTACTGCGCCTGATTCGACTGCGTAGCATGCAACTGAAAATGCCCTGAATACGTCAATTATAACTGCGATTCCTTTTGCCTTTCGGGCTCCCTCAACAAATTCCAGGATCTCAACCTTCATTCGGGTAATATTTTGAAGTGAAAATAGCATTTTTTTACCAGAGCACCTTTCTCACCTTCAGGTATTTTGTATATTTGAACCTGATAGTGATTTATTCAAAAACTGTCTCTTATTAATGCAAATATAACAATATGGTAAATCCTCTGACATGGGCGCTTGACCAGATAAAAAGATGGAATGATGCAATATGGCGTACCCAGCTTTCGGAAATATCAAGAGGAAAAACTTTCGTCTTAAAACAATTGAGAATTATTGTCCTTGCCGCCAGAGGGTTCACTAATGATAAAGTTCAGCTGAGAGCGTCAGCCCTGACATTCTATTCATTGCTTTCTGTAATTCCCATGGCTGCCATTGCCTTTGCAATCGCCAAAGGCTTTGGTCTGGATGAAAACCTTAAATTACTGATAATAAAAAAATTCCAGTCTGAACAGATGGTATTAAACTGGCTTCTGGATAATGCTAACAATGCACTCGAAAAAACTAAAGGTGCATATATGGCCGGAGTCGGTATCATAATCCTGTTCTGGTCAGTTATGTCACTGCTTAATCACATCGAAAGCTCTTTCAATCATATCTGGCAGATAAGATCCTCAAGGCCCTGGTACCGGAAATTCACTGATTACCTGACTATCATGCTAATTGCACCTGTTTTCATTATTCTCTCCAGCGGACTGACAGGTTTTACAATCACACAGCTGCCTGATTACCTGGCAAGAGCACCGATTATTGACTTTTTTAAGCCGGTTATCGGCTTCCTGGTCAAGTTCACTCCGTATATTATAACCTGGATTTCCCTTACTGTTCTGTTTATTATAATGCCCAATGCGAAAGTGAAATTTGTTCCTGCACTTATCTCGGGAATCATTGCCGGCACCATACTTCAGGGGATACAATGGCTTTATATTGATCTTCAGTTTGGTATATCAAAACTGAGTGCCATATATGGTAGTTTCGCGGCGGTTCCTTTATTTGTCCTATGGCTGCAGACCAGCTGGATTGTTGTATTGCTGGGAGCTGAAATATCTTTTGCCAATCAGAATGTATCGCGTTATGAGATGGAGTCAGAGGCATTAAATATCAGCAATTATCAGAAGCGCGCACTTGTGCTGATGATCATGCATTTGATTATACGCAATTTCATGCTTGGCGAAAAACCAATAAGTGCAACATATATTGCAGCCAATCTAAAGATTCCGGTGCGGCTTGCCCGCGATATTCTTCAGGATCTGAACTCGGTGAACCTTGTTTCCATTATTCATGAGAATGAAGAAAAGGAGCGGCTGTATCAGCCGGCAATTGATATTAACAAGCTTACTGTGAGCTTTGTATTTTCACGGCTTGATAAGAAAGGTATTGAAGAGATTATGGTAATCAGAAATAAAGAATATGAGAAAGTCATTTCTATGCTTGATAAATTCGACAGGCTCATCGCCAAATCTGAGTCAAATATCTTAATCAAGGATTTATGTTGAATGTTTCAGCAGCAAGCGTGAGCTCTGCTGCTAGAAATTGTTTTTAACCTGGTAGTTTTCAACAAAATTTATGAAATCGCTGAAGGAATCCCATTCGTTGAACAGGTAATGGGGGAGCTGCAAAACAATATGTTTGGTGTTTTTCTCCTTTTCCCAGTAACCTTCAAGATTTTTCGAGGGGAAAACCCTGTCAATCTCGCTCGTCACTGCATAATCCCATTTGAAACCCGATTCCTTTTGTTCCATTATGCGATTATATAACCAGCGCAGCTCATCGTGCAGCGATTTGAGACTTCTGTGAGGAATTCTGTCGAGGTTAGACTGGTATGTTTTCTTATCACCAAACATCCTGTAATAGAACTTATCTATGTTTTCTTCAGTGATGTGATTTAGTGTTCCCTCAAAAACATGCAAGGGGATGCCGTACTGATCATCGGCAGGCACCGGCGTTCCATTTACGGCAATGGTAACATCAGGTTTTATGCCGGTTCTTGGGGAAAGATATTCTGCAGCCCATACTCCCAGCGACCATCCGATAAGGGTTATTTTTTCATAGGTCTTCATTTCAGGAAGAACAAGCGCTTCATCAGCTGAATAATTGTAAAAAAGAATGAAATCAAATTCATCATTGCACAGAGGCGAAAAGACATTTTCGTCTGTTCCCCAGCCGCCATAAAACACCACAAGATGATTATTCTTTTCCCTTCTTCTGATATAGGTCTTCATTACTCTATTCAGCTTATTTATACAAATATTCAGTCAACCCCATTTTCTGAAAGCATGCAAAGATAGTCTAATTTTCTGATGTGTTTTGGATTAACTGGACTTTTACAGCAATGAACTCACTCTACATAGGTGCTGTTAAAAAGAGCATCACATTATCAACTGAGTATCACCCGGGGCTTTTGAAAAAGTCCATTTTAACCGCAAAGCACGCTAAGACCACCTTCGCTACCACCTTCACTTCGTTACGGCGATCAAAGAAAGCTTCGGTGGTTGAAATAGGCGCAAAGTGCACAAAGTCAAGATATTATAAATGAGTTCTTTACGTCCCTAAGTGGACGCGATAGAAAGAGTGTGAGAATGAGCAACGCAGGATTGAGCAGGGGCAAAAAAAATAAGAGGAGGAAGGGAGGCAGTGATAATCAGGAGCGGGCTTTATTAATGAGATAATTCCCGTGTCTACTGTCTGATAAAAGGATGGAACCATAGTTAGCTGGCGCTATACCTCAGGTCCCTGATGTGAAAGTCAATGTCTGCAATACAATCCTGTTGATTTTCACTCCCTACCCTTGCTCATCTCCTCTTAATACCAATAGCATGAGCTTGCAACAAATTTAGACTAAAAATTGATTAAATCAAATAAATATGAAAAATTATTTATAAAGTGTAAATGTTAAATATTGGAAAATAATTTCTTAATTTTATAGTACCTGATCATAACCTGCAAACTATACCATGGTAGCTGAATTGGAAAAAATTTTATATGATGACGGCGGCGGATTCCGGGCTGCGTACATCAATGATACAGGCGGCATATGGCACTTCCATCCGGAATATGAGCTGGTACTGAATATTAAAAGCAACGGAACCAGGATAGTGGGTGACAGCGTCGAGTTGTTTGACAGGTATGATATGGTCTTTATTGCAGGAAATATACCTCACTGCTGGAACTATTACAGACAAAACAATACTCTTCCTGAAAAACATGGGATTGTTGTTAATTTCAAGCTTGAATCCATTGGCGATGCGTTATTGTCGCAGCATGAAATGCATTCCCTGAAAAAACTGCTTAATGAAGCTGAAAGAGGGATTGCCTTTTCTGTGGAGGATTCTGTCGCAGCTGAAAAGTACATGATACGGATGATTAATAATAAGGGGATTGATAAAATGATAGATTTTTTCAATCTCATTAAGATATTATGTTCGGCTGATAAAAAAGTATGGCTCTGTTCAGAAAACTATAAACTTGCTTTCGATGAAAGAGGCAACAAAAGGATGTCGGATGTCTATACTTACATTAGGGAGAATTATTTTAAATCCATACCGCTTGAAAAAATAGCCAAAATAGCAAAGATGAGCCCATTCGCCTTCAGCAGGTATTTCAAGAAAAACAGCGGCGCAGGATTCATTGAATATCTTAACAGGGTCAGGACAAATAAAGCATGTTATCTTTTAAGGGAGACAGAATACCCTGTTCATGATATTGCAATGGAATGTGGTTTTGCCAGCATATCCAATTTCAATAAGCAATTCCGAAAAGCTGAAGGAATTTCACCCAGAGATTTCAGGGCACAATTCAGATAGTATCTGATAATTTGTTATTTTTCGGGCCTGTAATTCAAAAAAAATCTTATTATGGCAATGACATTGCTTGAGAAAATTCTTGCAGCACATTCAAAATATGCTGTCCTGCGCCCCGGTGAGATTGCTGATATCGAAATCGACTGCAGGGTTGCCCGTGATTTTGGCGGTGCCAATGTTGTGAAGAATCTAAGGGATTTCAGCCTTGCAATTAATGATCCGGGGAAAACCTATTTTACTTTTGACTGCAATCCAACAGGCTCAGATCAGAAATACGCTGTCAATCAGCATATCTGCCGGCTTTTTGCCCGCGAAAATGGAATAAAGGTTTTTGATATTAATGCCGGAATTGGAACTCATATCCTGATTGAGGAGGGCTATGTTCATCCGGGTTCAACTGTCGTTTCAACTGATTCTCACGCAAATATTCTTGGCGCAATTGGCGCATTCGGGCAGGGAATGGGTGATATGGATATTGCTGCAGCATGGCATAATGGGAAAGTATGGTTCAAAGTACCTTCCTCGGTTAAGATCAACCTTGCAGGCATGATCCCCCAAGATGTAAGCTCTAAAGATATCGTCCTTAACCTGTTAAAAATATTTGGTGCTAACTCGCTTCTTGGCTATTCAATTGAGATGTATGGCGAGTCTGTTGACAATCTTGACCTCGATGACAGGATTACCATATCTTCAATGGCAACCGAAATGGGAGCAATAATTATTCTCTTTCCTCCGACAAAAGCAGTAATTGACTATTGCTCGAAACTATCGGAGATAAAATTTGAACCATTCTTTGCCGACGAAGATGCCTACTATGAAAAGACATTTTCAATCGATGTTACTGGCTTTAAACCAATGGTTTCAAGGCCGGGAGAGCCGCACGACACCGTAAATATTTCAGAGGTTGCAGGCAGAAAGATCGATTCTGCATTCATAGGCAGCTGTACAAACGGAAGGATGAGTGACATGAATAAGGCCGCAGCCGTACTTAAGAACAGGAAGGTCGCTCCCGGTGTCGTACTGAAAATTGTTCCCGCAACAGATGAGATATGGAAGCAATGTCTGAAAGAAGGATTGATTGATGTCTTCAAAAAGGCCGGGGCCCTTGTTTCCAACGCAGGGTGTGCCGGTTGCGCTGCCGGACAGGTGGGACAGAACGGACCGGGTGAAGTCACTGTCAGTACGGGGAACAGGAACTTTCCCGGGAAACAGGGAAAAGGCAATGTTTATCTTGCCTCCCCCGAAGTAGTCGCTGCATCAGCTGTAGCAGGATATATTACGACACCCGATGAGATCCCCGAACAACCGGCATTGTTTATCCGGCCTGAGAAGACTGAGGAAACTAAGATCATCATCCGGAACCCTGATGCCCTGCAACGAAAAGAAACAATAATTGAAGGCAGAGCCAGGATTATACGTAAGGATAATATAGACACTGATATGATATTCCATAACAGATATCTGGCTATCACTGAGTTAAAAGAGATGGGTCAGTATGCATTTGACAACCTGAAAGGATTTGAGGACTTTTCAAAAAATGCAAAACCAGGTGATATTATTTTAACCGGAAAAAATTTTGGTTGCGGCAGTTCACGTCAACAGGCAGTCGATTGCTTCAGGTCTCTCGGGATACAGGCAATCCTGGCTGAATCCTTTGGCGCGATATATGAAAGAAATGCTATTAACGCAGCATTTCCTGTAGTTGTCTGCAGGGAACTTGCTGAAGCCGACATTGAAGAAAACGACATGATAAGAGTAAATCTTACAACCGGTGAGATCAGGAATCTTAAAAATCAGAAGATTTTCGAAGGAGAACCATTCTCAGATGTACAGCTTGAAATCTTTCTCAAAGGAGGATTACTGGGAAAATAGTGCTGCGCCTGCCGGTATCCAGCTGACATAATTAAAGGTTTTTGTTAAAGGCAGCCGGTAGATTTCCCTGGGTGTTTCAATAAATGCAATGTCTGCATTATTATCCAAAACAAATTTCGGATATTATAATTTAATACCTTTGAGGATGTAATTTTTGAATTTTAAAAAAGACTCTGAGTCATGAATCATCAGACATTTGCGGAAAAGATATTTAATGCCCCGGCAGGCGCAATTGTTTTTAAACAACCCGATATCATTCTAAGTCATGATAATACTTCAAGCATCTATAAAACCTTTCAGAAGATGGGAGGCAGTAATGTAGCCGATCCCGATCAGATGCTAGTCGTGCTCGATCATAATGCTCCGCCAGCTGATGCCAGACTGGCAACTCAGTATCAGGAAATCAGGGATATCGTCACTAATCAGGGTATTAAAAAGTTTTATGATGCAGGCAAAGGGATCTGTCATCAGATTATGTCGTACCATGCGCGTCCGGGAATGCTGATTGTAGGCAGCGATAGTCATACGTCAACTGCAGGTGCGTTTAATGCCTTTGCAGCAGGTATTGACCGCACCGAATCAGCCGGGATATGGAAGAGGGGTGAGACATGGTTCAGGGTGCCTGAATCGATCAGAATCAATCTCTCAGGAAAATTAAGGGAACATGTCTCTGCCAAGGACCTGGCATTATGGATCATTGGAATGATCGGCACCGATGGCGCAAATTATATGTCGATAGAATATCATGGGGAGGGAGTTAAGACGCTGAATATTTCAGACCGCATGACAATAGCAAATCTCGCTTCGGAGATGGGAGCCAAAAACGCAGTATTCCCTGCAGATGAAATTCTTGAGACATTTTATGGTGAAAAGACCGTAGGGATATGGGCAGATGACGGTGCAAATTATTTCAATGAGATAGATGTTGATCTTCCGGACGTATTCCCTGTAGTCGCTGCGCCTCACAATGTTGATAATATCATCTCAATAGCTGATGCTTCAGGTATTGTCGTGCATGAAGGACTGATAGGAACATGTACAAACGGCAGGATAGAAGATCTAAGGATCGCCGCGTCCATTCTGAAAGGGAAAACGATAAAAGATGGTTTTCAGCTCAGTATTATTCCTGCTTCACGAAAAATATTCCTGCAGGCAATAGAGGAAGGAATTATTTCAGTTTTTATACAGGCCGGAGCAAATGTGCTTACACCTTCATGCGGCCCATGCCTCGGCACAGGACAGGGTATTCCTGCTAACGGTCATACTGTTATTTCCACTGCAAACCGTAATTTTCTGGGAAGGATGGGAAATAAGGAAGCCAGGATATATCTTGCCTCGCCTGCAACTGTGGCTCATTCTTCAATTACCGGCCTCATCACCGACCCACGACCGGTTTGCGGGAATGAAGTATATCCGTATAAGACCTCACAAAGTAAAACATATGAGATAAAAGCTGATGAGAACAGGAAAACAGGTTCAGTGTGGAATTATTCTGATGTCGACAACCTGAACACTGACCAGATGTTTGCAGGAAAGTACACTTATAATATATTAAGCTCAGATCCTGCATCGATCGTTCCGCTTCTTTTTGAGGATTTCGATCCTTCGTTCAGAAAAAATGCTGAACAGGGCGATATTATTATTGCGGGCGATAATTTTGGTTGCGGCAGCTCACGCGAGCATCCGTCAGTTGGACTGGCATATCTGGGCATCAGAGCCATAATAGTCAAGTCAGTAAACAGGATATTTTATCGTTCCTCGATCAATCAGGGTTTGCTTCTTATTGTGCATAAGAAAGCTGTTGAAGCATATAAGCCTGGCGATCAGGTGAATATTGACTTCGGGTCAGGAAAAATTGAAATAGGTACCAAAATTTTTAAATTTGAACCTCTTCCGGATAAGCTTAAACAGATCATCGATTGCAAAGGGCTTGTTAATTATATGAAAGCAAAATAATTAGATTGCTTATCGGTATATAAGCATATCCAAATAAGAATTAGGGTTGTAAAAATTGAAAAAAAATGTATTTTTGCAGCCGGAAAAAGGTTCCGTAGCTCAGTTGGATAGAGCAACAGCCTTCTAAGCTGTGGGTCGTGCGTTCGAGTCGCACCGGAATCACATAAGAAAAGAAGGAGTTAGAGTAATCTGACTCTTTTTATTTTATCCATTATCACAATCAATGAAACATTGTCAGTTGGATAGAGCAATCCCGAGGCTTCGGGAAGGGTCGTGCGTTCGAGTCGCACCGGAATCACATAAGAAAAGAAGGAGTTAGAGTAATCTGACTCTTTTTATTTTATCCATTATCACAATCAATGAAACATTGTCAGTTGGATAGAGCATCCCGACTTCAATCGGGAGGGTCGTGCGTTCTAGTCGCATGCCAATTCCCTGGCTTCACATGATTAAAGTAATTTTTCTCTATTCTTTAATTAATAACTTTGCTGACTGATTTTGATAATTGAACTAAATGACTGAGAGGATCTGGACCAGGGATTTCATATTTCTTATACTGTCCAACTTTTTAATGTACATAACCTATTACGCGATACTCTCTGCGTTGCCGATCTACCTGGTCAGCGATCTCAAGGCCACAAAAATGCAGGTAGGCGTGGTAGTTGGAGCCTATACGATTGCTTCCGTTCTTGTACGTCCGTTCTCGGGATTTTCTCTTGACAGGTTTGGCAGACGTACAATATTTTTACTGGCGCTCGTGCTCTATACCCTTCTGTTTACAGGATATCTTTTTGCCCTGACAATCACTTCCATAATAATCCTAAGGTTTGCACAGGGTCTTACGTGGGGGTTTACCACAGTTTCGGGGTCCACAATAGCTACAGATAACGTTCCTGCATCAAAAAGGGGAGAAGGGATTGGATATTTTGCACTTTCAACAACTCTTGGTATGTCAGTCGGTCCGGTCATCGGATTATTTATTTGCCATCAATGGGGATATACCGTAATGTTTGTCTCTGGCTGTTTAATAAGCGTCGTAAGTCTGGGTTGTGCTTATGCTGTACATATGCGAAAACGCTTTGTTGTCGGTAAACACATCCGGATGCAGATGAACAGCCTGTTCGACAGAAACTCGATCCGTCCTTCATTAAATGTTTTTATTACAATGATCGCCTACGGAGGGCTGATTTCATTCATTGCCCTCTACGGCCGTGAAATCGGAATTCAAAATTCCTCTTTGTACTTTCTTATTTTTTCCATTGGTATTGCCGCTGCAAGACTTACTGCCGGAAAAGTCTTTGATAAGAACGGACCGCGCAGGATTCTTACCCTTTGCATGGGTTTGCTTATAATAGGCTTCCCCCTGCTGGCAATGGCTAAAAGCGCTGCTTTGTTTTATACCTCAGCAGTAATAATCGGATTTGGTAACGGCGTCATCTTTCCAACCTTTCAGTCGATGATTAATAATCTTGCGGATTCATTGCATCGCGGAGCCGCAAATTCGACTCTTTATACTGCTGTCGATCTTGGCATGGGACTGGGAATGATCATGGGAGGTCTGATTGCACAGAATATTTCCATTTCGGCTATCTTCTGGATCAATGCCATTATTTGTGCATTCGGCTTAATGTTTTTCCGGTTTTTCGTACTCGGATTCTACGAAAGAGTCTACTCTACAACCACTGCAGTGCCGTAGCAAAGAACCTCGGTAACCCCCTGGAAAATTTCAGTTGATTCGTATCTTATGCCGATAATTGCATTGGCGCCGAGAGATTCGGCATGTTTCATCATGATGTCAAATGACTCTTCCCTTGTTTTTTCACAAAGCTCTGACAAAATAGTAATATTTCCGCCCACAAGAGTCTGCAGACCTGCCCCAATACTTCCGAATATCGATCTGGAGCGCACCAGAATGCCTCTTACGACACCGAGGTTTTTGACAATTGTATAACCTTTGATATCAAATGCTGTTGTTGTCTTAGTATGATCCATAATCTGTTATTATTAATTGTTTCAGAATATTCAATTATTGGTCTCATCAATATAACGCTGATAATAAAGTAATTAGTATATCTTAATTAATTCAAATCAACCCAGAAATCAGGTCTCGACTCCCTCTTTTGTCTTAACTGTACCCTAATATTCTGAGAAATCCATTTCCAAAAAAATCAATAACAGGCAATATGGGAAATACATTAATCTTCGAAACCAGGCTGACTATTACAAGTCCGAATAAAAGAAAAGATCCGTATTTATACAAAGCATTGTATATAACCGGATATTTTTTGAACAGCGATAAAAGGAGATGGGAACCATCCAGAGGGGGCAAAGGAATCAGGTTAAAGATAAAAAGTGCCCAGTTAATGAAAATAGCTGAACGGAAGACCTCAGATACTATCCGGCCTGAAAGCGACGAAGAAAATATGACATATATAACAGAAAGCAGCATTGCAATCACTGCATTTGATAAAGGTCCGGCAAGTGCAATTTTAATGATATCTCTTTTGGGGTGCCTGAGATTCTGTTCATTAAACTGTACAGGTTTAGCCCATCCGAATCCGACAGCAACTAGCATGATAAATCCCAGAATATCAATGTGTTTGAGCGGATTAAGGGTTACCCTTCCCTGCTCTTTTGCAGTGAAATCACCGCACATCTGGGCTACAAGGGCATGACAATATTCATGTACTGTTAATCCAATAATAATTCCCGGAAGAAATATTAGAATCTGGGCTAAATCAAAGTTTCCCATTCAGTCTTTTATTGACAGGAATGTAAAAATCTGATTGGGTAAGATGACACTGATTTATCATGTCTATTGCATAAGCAGCGCCTCCGAAATTGGAATCCATATTATTTGTTCCGACAGTGAATTTGACTCCTGCTTTTTTTGCTCTCATTATAAACTTAGCAGATGGGATCCTGAACCTGTTGTTTATCTCAATAGCGATATTGTGATCTTTTGCCGCCTTTATTACCCTGTCCATCCGCTCATCTGTCCAGAAAGCATCATATCTGCCGGCCATCTTTTCCGGTAAATAAGTTGGATTCACATACATATTTATGGGCTCTGTGCTAAGTATTTTAACGATTGTGTTAACCAGATAGTTCATAAAATCTTCCTCATTATCTATCCATGTTTCTTCCGGTATCCAGATCCTGTTCCTTCTTCCTTTTGCATCAGTAAAAGTCATTGCATCTGTGAAAACATAATCAAATTTGGCAATTGATTCTTTTGAAAAATTATTCAGCCATTCTCTACCCTCAGCCTGCATGCCAATTAAAAACTGGGGATAATTTTTGTAAGAAGCTATCACAGAATCAATCTGGCTGTCGGAGTGAACAGGAAATCCGATTCCTACATTTGTTACAAGTCCATATTTTATGTGCTCGGCCTCAGATTTTTTTACCGCATCCTCAATTGAAAATCCACCTTTGCAGTGAACATGAAGATCAGTAAGAGGAAATGGACTTTTATCCTGACTATAACAAAATGCAGCTGATAACAGACCCATAATTAATACCGCAATTCTTTTCATCTTGATTTATTATTAAATGCTTAATATTTACTCCCTTGAATAATAAGGCTGTAAATCTAAGAAAAAAGCCAAACGGCAGCAAACACCTCTGTTAATAAAATTGAAACATTATTCAATTAGATTCTGATACTTTCATTTCTGCAAAAAATCCCTTACGTTTACAACAAGAGTAAATAAATAAACGCTGAAGTCTGTTCAGTAAATCTTAATTTGAAGATGAAAAGGATATTTTATTTAAGTCTTTTATTCCTGATTATTCCTTTCGGCAAAGCGATGCCACAGTCAGCAGGAGATACGGTGGCCTATCTGATAACATGTTCCCCGGGCACAGAAACTTATTCCATTTATGGACACAGTGCACTCAGAATCGTGATTCCTGATAAAAAAACTGATGCCGTTTTCAATTGGGGAGTATTT
This sequence comes from uncultured Bacteroidales bacterium, assembly GCA_963715785.1. Taxonomy (GTDB): domain Bacteria; phylum Bacteroidota; class Bacteroidia; order Bacteroidales; family VadinHA17; genus LD21. Next base: position 3,952,457 of record OY970276.1, on the reverse strand, counting down.
GATTTTGATACTCCTAATTTTGCCTGGAAATTTGCAAAGGGGAGACTTGATTATCTGCTTATCGAAGAGACTCTCAAGGGATTTCTGCAAGAGTATTACTTCGAAAAAAGATCTGTATATTCCCAAAAGATCAATCTTAATCCAAAAGAGACTCAAAAGCTTGTAAGCCTTATCAATGAGAATTTAAAACCTGAGAATGTGAAATACAGGTACGATTTTTTCTATGATGATTGCTCTACAAGGATCAGGGATCTGCTTGAGAAATCAATCGGAGATAAACTGAAGTATCCGCCACCTGAGACAGGTAAGGCTCCGACATTCCGCGACCTTGTAGCCAAATATCAGAATCCATATCCCTGGCTAAGGTTCGGCGTGGATCTGATAATGGGTTCCACTGCTGATAAGAAAGCAGATTTCAGAAACAGGATGTTCCTTCCTCTTGATATGAAACAGGGACTTTCAGAAACGGTTATCTACCGATCCGACAAAATGATTCCTTTGCTTCAGAACCCGGAAGCTTTACTGGAATTCGATGAACCACACGTAAAACAGAAATTTTTCACCTCTCCTGCATTTATTTTTACCCTCGTTATTGTTATTATTCTGATAATGACTGGATTAACTAAAAACAGGAAAATCATAAGAGCAATTGATATTACGATATTTTCAATATTCTCTGTGCTGTCTGTTCTGATGATTTTTTTTAATTTTTTTACCGATCACCAGCAGATGAAATGGAACCTGAATATCATATGGCTCAATCCTTTTATATTAGTTTGCTTACTTATGCTGATCCTTAACAGAGCCGGCACAATATGGTTCCGTTTTGTGTTTTTTATTTCTGCCGGATTTATCATTATTCACAGTGTCCTGCCCCAGGGTTTCAACTTATCATTTTATCTTCTGGCATTTATCCTGCTGGTAAGGAGTTCTGTCAGATCAGCATTTGACTGGAATCCTCTCTCTCTGAAATAAGTGCAGTTTGAGATATAAATGTTGTGATCAGGCTTTGTTGAAGCCATGAGCCCATAATCTTTAACTAATTTTTAACACTCCTTAACAAGAGATTAAAAAATTGTGACTTTCTTTTGTACCAGATTTCCATAAGCAAAAACGGGTATGGTTAAATGATACTCAAATTATTATATTTGCTACTTAAATTTTAAAACTATGGAGCAGACTGCTGACATTAGAATTCTAAACGAGAAAATTGAAAAGGAGAGCACCTTTGTCGAGATGGTCAGGATGGAAATGAACAAAGTCATCATTGGACAAAAACACCTGACAGATAGTCTTATGATAGGTCTTCTTGCAAATGGGCATATATTACTTGAAGGGGTTCCTGGTCTTGCCAAGACGCTGGCGATTAAATCGCTGGCCTCTATAATTGATGCAAAATTCAGCAGGATCCAGTTCACTCCTGATCTTTTGCCTGCCGACCTCATTGGCACAATGATCTACAGTCAGAAGAAAGAGGAATTTATTGTTAAGAAAGGACCGGTTTTTGCAAATTTTATCCTGGCCGATGAGATCAACAGATCACCCGCGAAGGTTCAGAGCGCTTTGCTTGAAGCTATGCAGGAAAGACAGATAACCATAGGTGAGAATACATTTAAGCTTGATGAGCCTTTTCTTGTTCTTGCGACTCAGAACCCTATTGAACAGGAAGGGACATACCCGCTTCCGGAGGCTCAGATCGACAGGTTCATGATGAAGGTTTTGATTGATTACCCTGCTATGGATGAAGAGAAACTGATCATCAGGGAGAACCTGGCCAAGGATTTTCCTGTGCCAAACACCGTTCTTAAGACAGCTGATATTATCCGTGCCCGGAACATTGTCAGGGAAGTGTATATGGATGAAAAAATCGAGAACTATATACTTAATATTGTTTTCGCAAGCCGCAATCCTGAAAACTATGGACTGCCGGCATTTAAAAATATGATTTCATACGGTGCATCTCCCAGAGCTTCAATAAATCTTGCACTGGCATCAAAAGCATATGCATTTATCAGGAGAAGAGGATATGTCATTCCGGAAGATATAAGAACTATATGCCATGATGTTATGCGCCACAGGATCGGTCTTACTTATGAGGCTGAAGCTGAAAACATTAATCAGGACAATATAATTTCTGAAATTCTAAATGTTGTTGAGGTACCATAGAGGATAGAGTATGAAGACCATCGCATTGTCTGTATTAATTTTGCTCACATGTATCTGCGCCAAAAGCCAGAACCTTATTGGGTATAAGCAAAAGGAAATACGTAAATATATGAAGGCAAACCGCACCGATATGAATTATAATAATGTTGTAAATCCTGAGTTTAGTTATCTGAAATATTCTGATAATCTGGACAACCAGACTTTCCTGTTTTTTTTGAATAGGGATTCAGTCTGCAAAAGTGAAAGAATAATTTTTGACACAGCTCTTAAATCTCAGAAGATAAAGGAATACAACTCTCAATACCATAAAAGCGGAGAGAACAAATGGACTGAAAAACGCGATGGAAGGAAGTATGTCATTGAAATGACGGATGGTAAGTGGTCATGCGTAATATCTATTGAACAAGAAAAATAATTTGTTGTAAGGTGGAAGCGAATGAATTATTAAAGAAAGTTCGGAGAATCGAGATAAAAACCAGGGGGCTGAGCCGGCATATCTTTGCCGGGGAATACCATAGTGCTTTTAAAGGCCGTGGAATTGCCTTCAGCGAGGTAAGGGAGTATCAGTATGGTGATGATATCAGAAGCATCGACTGGAACGTAACTGCCAGGTTTAATCACCCATATGTGAAAATTTTTGAAGAAGAAAGGGAACTGACCGTAATGTTACTGATAGATGTAAGCGGATCAGGGAATTTTGGAACAAAAGTCAGCTATAAAAGAGATATAATGACTGAAGTAGCCGCTGTTCTTTCATTTTCTGCAATCTATAACAATGATAAGATTGGTGTTATCTTCTTCTCAGATAAAGTTGAAAAATTCATACCGCCGCTTAAAGGACGAAAACATATTCTCAGGATAATACGGGAACTCCTCGATTTTAAATCGCAAAGCCAGGGTACTAACCTTGGTGAACCATTGCGATTTCTCACAAATGCTATTAAGAAAAGATGCACGGCTTTCATTATATCAGATTTTATTGTGCCTGAATTTGAGGAAGCCCTTAAAATAGCATCAAACAAACACGATATTGTTGCATTAAAAGTATACGACCCTGTTGAACAGGCATTACCTGATATCGGACTTATTAAAGTCACCGATTCAGAAACAGGAGAAGACAAATGGATAGATAGTTCCTCCGCCACAACCAGGAGGGCTTATGAGAAATGGTGGACAAATCATATTGAAATCATCAGGAATACCTTCAAAAGATGCGGAGTTGATTCTGCAGAATTGAGAACTGATACCGATTATGTTAAACCCCTCATAATGTTGTTCGAGAAAAGATAATTAGTATGAAGACTCTGATAATTTCAATATTTCTGTTTATTTCAGTTCTTTCTTTTTCTTTTGGCCAGGATGTAAAAATAACTGCTGCATTTGATTCTTCACGTATTTATCTGGGTGATCAGATAAAATATACAATCACTATTGATAAGCCATCAAACCTGAAGCTTTCGATTCCTGTCCTGAAAGATACCCTGGTAAAGAATATAGAAATCATTTCGGGTCCTAAAACAGATAGCACTGCTGTTCAGAATGGCAGAATTAAAATAATTCAAAAATACCTGATAACATCTTTTGATTCAGGCCGCTATCAGGTAAAACCTGTGTTTGCCGAGACCAAAAATGAAGGAGGAATCAAAAGATTCTATTCTGATTATACCACACTTGATGTTTCCCGGGTGTCAATAACACCTGCTGATACTACAGCGAAAATTTTTGATATTATCAAGCCATACCGTGCTCCGGTGACTGTCGGAGAAGTTCTTCCCTGGATCCTTATTGCGATGCTGGCCGGTATAATATTATGGCTGGTTTTAAGATTTATCCGTCTTCATAAAAACTCTGATGCGGGAGTTCAGGCATATATACCTCCTGAGCCTGCACATGTTATTGCATTCAGGGAACTCGAAAGGCTTAAAAGCGAGGAACTATGGCAAAAGGGAGAAAATAAAAAGTATTATACGGCTCTTACTGAGATAATGCGCCAATATCTTGAAAACAGATTCAGAGTATACTCCCTTGAACTTACTACAGCTGAAACACTTGATGCCCTGATCAAAACAGGGTTCAGGAAAGACGGCTCATATAATGAATTAAAGGCAGTGCTCACTGGTGCTGATCTGGTAAAATTTGCAAAGCATAACCCATTACCTTCTGAAAATGAGTTGTATTTTCAGAATTCATGGAATTTTGTCATGGCTACGAAAGAGGTTGAAATGGAACCCGAGAAGGTTCAGGAAAGCGTTAGCGGGAAGGAGGAAGTATCATGAACGGAATCTCTTTTGCACAACCGCTGTTTCTTTATCTGCTGGTGATAGTCCCGGCAATGGTTATATTTTACCTGCTTAAACAGCAAAAGACAACTGCTTCAGTTCGTATGCCCGGTTTACAGCATTTTGCCGGAGCCGGCACTACCTTCAGGTATTATCTCCGGCATATCTTATTTGCACTACGGATGCTGGCAGTGACACTTTTAATTGTTGTTCTTGCCAGGCCTCAGAAAACCGATAAATTCCAGAATGTTTCCACCGAAGGCATTGACATTATCCTTGCACAGGATATTTCCGGAAGTATGCTTGCCCGCGATTTCAAGCCCGACAGGCTGGAAGCTGCAAAGAATATTGCCACGGAATTCATTTCAGGAAGGCCTTACGACAGGATTGGGCTTGTCGTTTTCAGCGGAGAAGCATTTACTCAATGTCCGCTGACAACAGATCATGCGGTATTGATCAATCTTCTCCGGGAAATACAGAGCGGAATGATAGAAGACGGAACAGCCATAGGAATGGGACTTGCAACAGCTGTCAACAGGATTAAGGATTCCAAGGCAAAGAGCAAGGTTATTATCCTTCTTACAGATGGGGTGAATAACAGGGGGGAGATTGCCCCTCTGACCGCAGCTGAAATAGCAAAAACATTTGGAATAAGGGTCTATACAATTGGCGTTGGCACCCAGGGAATGGCTCCCTATCCGGTTCAGACTCCGTACGGCATACAATACCAGGATATGCCTGTTGAAATTGATGAAGGCATATTGCAGGAGATATCGCAGACTACAGGAGGAAAATACTTCCGGGCTACCGATAATGACTCTCTTGAGAAGATTTACAAAGAAATAGATCAGCTTGAAAAGTCAAAAATTGATGTCAAGCAGTTCACAAGAAAAGAGGAGAAATATATGCTGCCTGCATTAATTGCTTTTTTTATGGTTATACTTGAGATATTGGCCAGAAACACGATATTTAAAACGCTTACTTAAACGCAGAACAGAAAATGCAATTGTTCAGATTTGCAAATCCGGTTTTCCTGTACCTGTTGCTTCTGCTTCCGGTAATAATACTATTGTATATTATAAATGAGATAAGAAAGAGAAAAGCGCTAAAACGGCTGGGAGATATTAATCTTGTAAGCACTCTTGTGCCGGAAATGTCGAGGATCCGCCCTGCCTTAAAGTTTCTGTTGCTTCTCGTGGCTTTCACTTCAGGAATAATTATGCTATCGCGTCCGCAATTCGGGTCAAAAATTGAAGATGTTAAAAAACAGGGCGTAGAGGTGATAATTGCACTCGACGTCAGCAACTCAATGCTTGCAGAGGATATTCAGCCTGACAGGCTTACACGTGCTAAACAGGCGATATCAAGGCTTGTCGATGACCTTGATAATGATAAGATCGGATTGATAGTTTTCGCAGGTGATGCTTACACACAAATCCCTCTCACTACTGATTATGTATCAGCAAAAATGTTTCTTTCAACTATAAATCCAAATATGGTACCAAAACAAGGAACAGCGATTGGTTCAGCTATCAGCCTTGGAATGAGGTCCTTCAGTCCGGGAGAGGACAAAAGCAAAGCAATGATAATTATTACCGATGGAGAAAACCATGAGGATGATCCGGTTAAAGAAGCGGAGGAAGCTGCAAAGGCGGGTATCGTTATACATACTATCGGAATAGGTTCTACTGAGGGAGTACCTATTCCTATAACTGTTAACGGGAAAAGAGATTACTTGAAAGATTCTAATGGAAATATCGTTATTACTAAGCTGGATGAAGATATTCTGAAGAAAATCGCATTAAGCACGAATGGAAATTATGTAAGGGCAAGCAATTCGAATATAGGTCTCGATGAGATATATAACGATATTAAAAAGATGAAGAAGCAGGATCTCGAAAGCACTAGATATACAGAATATAATGATCAGTTTCAGATATTTGCTGCAATAGCATTGTTTTTTCTTGTAGCTGATTTTATTATAATGGAAAGGAAAAACAGAAGGCTTGCGAACATCAGATTATTTAAATTTAAGGTTTAATTCATATAAAATGTCAGGTATGATTCAAATAACACGTAACAGGTTAATACTCAAAGGTACTTCGCTTTGTTTATTAATATTGCTTACTGTAACTCTGAACGCTCAAACCGACAAGAAATATATCAGAAAGGGTAACAGGGAATACGAAAATAATAAGTTTTCCGAATCTGAGATAGATTATAAAAAGGCAATCGATGCAAACAAGCAATCAAACGACGCTATATTCAACGTCGGCGATGCTCTTTATAAACAGAAGAAATTTGAGGAGGCTGGAAAACAATTTGTCGAAAATACCAATGAGAGCAGCGACAAAATAAAGAAATCTGCTGGGTACTACAATCTTGGAAATTCATTGCTGAAAGCAAATAAAATAGAGGAAAGCATTGATGCCTATAAAAACTCCCTGCTTCTTCGTCCGAATAATGAGGATGCGAAATATAACCTGGGGTATGCCCAGGACTTGCTGAAAAAACAGCAGGAACAACAAAAACAGCAGCAGCAGCAGAATAAGCAGAACCAGAATAAGGATAAGAACAAACAGGATAAGAATAAGGATCAGAAGGATCAGAATGATAAAAACAAAGACCAGCAGAATAAGAATCAGAATCCTGATAAAGATAAGCAGCAACAGCCGCAACAGCCGCAGCAGCAGGAAATTTCTAAGGATGATGCCGAGAGACTGCTGAATTCACTGGCTAATGATGAAAAGAATGTCGAGGAAAAAGTCAAGCTCGCAAAAGCAGCAAAAACAAAAGTAAAAACAAGGATAAACTGGTAAACAGAATAAAATTAAGATGAAAAGGGCATTATTATATCAGTTAATCTTCTTGATCTCATTAGCAGCTTCAGGACAGGATATAATTGTAAAAGCTGAATCTCCCTCCGTTGTTGCTGCCGGGCAGCAATTCTCGGTTATGTGGACCGTTAATTCAGGAGGCGGTGAGTTTTCAGCTCCATCATTAAATGGCTTTACTAAGCTTATGGGGCCACAGACTTCCTACAGTTCGAGTACCCAGATAATAAATGGAAAGGTGTCGAACGAAACTTCTTACTCATATGTTTATTATCTGCAGGCACTCAGGGAAGGGAAGTTCGTGATTCCCCCGGCCGGATTCACCCTGAAGAATAAAACCTATTACTCAGATTCATTGCATATTGAAGTTGTTGCAAGCTCAGCACAGAAATCCGGTACAAAACAATCGGGGAATAATACTGCATCCGATGATGCGGAGCCGGAGCCTTCCAGCAGGGATCTTATGATCAATCTCAGTGTAAACAGAAGGGAAGTTTTAATCGGTGAACCAGTTGTGGCAACAGTCAAAATCTATTCTAGAATGAATATTGCGGGTATAAATGAAATCAAGTATCCCGACTTTAACAGCTTCCTGAGATCTGATATAGATACACCTCCACTTACTTCACTCCGTCAGGAAAATGTAAACGGAACAATATATGGAACAGGAATAATTCAGCAGTTCCTGCTCTATCCGCAGGTAACCGGCGAGATTACCATCGATCCGGTTCAGATATCAGTATTGGTGCAACAAAAAATGAAAGGGGAGTCTGACCCGTTTTTTGGTGACTTTTTTTCATCCTATCAGACCATACCAAAGGCTGCTGCCAGTATGCCTGTCAAAATCAGAGTAAAACCTCTTCCCGGTATCAAACCTGCAGATTTTTCAGGAGTGGTAGGTAAAATTGATCTGAAAGCATCGCTTGATAAGGAATCCGTAAATGTAAACGACGCTCTTAGTTACAAATTAACCCTTTCCGGAAACGGAAACCTACGGATAGCTGCTGCCCCTGTAGTGAAAATGCCGCCGGATGTTGATGTTTTTGACCCGAAGATTACCGACAATCTTAAAAACGGCCAAAACGGGACCAACGGTCAGAAAAGCTTTGATTACCTTATGATACCCAGGCATAATGGGGATTATACAATTCCTTCGGTATCTTATTCGTATTTTAATACCACGACCGGCAGATATGATAAGATATCAACACCGGAATTCCATTTCACGGCCCAGAAAGTAAGAGGACAACAAAATACCGGGGCATCAGTGTATGGTGGTGTTTCAAAAGAAGATGTCCAGTATCTTGGTAAAGATATACGATTTATAAAATCAGATCCGGGCAACCTGAAAAAAACAGGAGATATTATACTTGTAAAGCAATCATTCTATAGCGCTTATGCTTTTTCATTATTAGCGTTCCTCGTGATTTTATTTTTAAGAAGAGAGCATATAAGAAGGAATTCAGATCTTTCGCAGGTAAGGAACAGGAAAGCAGGGAAAATCGCAATCAAACGATTGCATACTGCATCCGTATGCCTTAAAAATGGAGAGACCGATCAGTTCTATGATGAGATTCTAAAGGCGGTATGGGGTTACCTTAGCGACAAGCTGAATATCCCGGTATCAGACCTTACGAGAAACAATGCAATCACTGCACTTCAGCAGGAGGGCATTGAAGAAGAGGAGATCACCAGGCTCTCCGGGATACTTGATGTATGCGAATATGCAAGATTTGCTCCGTCATCATCAGGCACTGAAGCTGCTTCGATTTATGAAGGGACCACTCAATTTATCAAGTCTGTGGAAAACGTAATAGGCTAAAAAATGAACTCAAAAAAACATATTATTATTTTTCTGCTCCTCTTTATGATTGCAGGCGTTGCCCGGTCGCAGGATACCAATAAGGATAAATTTTATCAGGGAGTTACCTACTTTACAGCAGGCAGCTACAAAGAAGCCTTACAGGTCTGGACTGAAATTTACAGCACCGGTGTAAGATCGGCCAACCTCGATTATAACATCGGAAATGCTTACTATAAGCTAAATAATATTCCCGAAGCGATACTCTTTTATGAACGCGCTTACCTGCTTAAGCCGGCAGATGAAAATATTAACTATAATCTCCAGGTAGCGAGAACCCTGACAGTGGATCGTTTCCAGGAAATTCCCGAACTTTTTTTTATCAAATGGTATAATTTTGTTTCACTGTTTTTATCGACAAATACCTGGGCAAAAATCAGCTTAATATCATTTATCCTTTTCCTATTATCTCTGTCGCTTTATATCTATTCTTCAAGACACCGTGATAAGGTGGCTGGTTTCTGGCTGGCAGTTTTCTGTATAATTATTTCTCTGAGTACCCTGGCTTTCACTGCCCGTAATAAAGCACTGGTTTACGATAGCCATAAAGCTATAATTTCAAATCCGGTTGTGAACGGGAAAAGTGCTCCTGACAAAAGCGGAACTGATCTGTTTGTTCTGCACGAGGGGACAAAAGTGACTGTTGAAGACAAAGCCGGAGATTGGCTCGAGATACGACTTTCAGATGGAAATAAAGGATGGATTCCTGCCAACAGCCTGACAATAATATAGAAGCATTGCAACTATTTTGCTATATTTCAGGTCAGATAATAAAGTACAAATCAGGATGACGGCCATGAAGAAGCTAATCATTGTAGTAATTGTTATTGTAGCATTAGTTGCATGCAAGAAAAAAGAGAATTCTCCCGAAGGCCCAACTGATGTAAGAATAAGAAATCTTTCCGGTCTGCCTTTTACAAACGTAGTCATCAGTACTTCTGACAATAAAGAAGATATTGATACTATAAGCTTTATTATCAATGGATCCACATCTGATTATTTAAGATTTACAAAGGCTTATCCAAAAGCCCTGATCTCTGCCGAAATAAATATTTCCGGTTCGCTGGAAACGTTTTCAACCGGACCTGTCGATTATACCTATATGCAATATATAGGCCGCGACAAGATCACTTATGAAGTGAATATTTCAGATCTGACCAACAGGGAACTGGTAATCACTAACATAATTGAGGAGGAACCTCTGGTTTTAAAATAGTCTGCACGCTTTCTTCTGAGGTTCTTATAATTCATTATTTCTTTTTATTAGTTATATTGATACATTTGCCATTATCATAATTCTTATGGAGGAATTCGTAACCGCTTGTCCCAGAAACTGCTATAGTACCTGTACTTTCAGGGTGCAGGTTGAAAACAACCGCATCGTACGCATCCTCCCGTATTCAGGCAACCTTGCTACACCTGATGGTCCGTGCATAAAAGGATTATCTTACATAGAAAGGACCAATTCCCCTGAGCGTATTGTTCATCCACTTTTGAGAACATCATCGGGAAGGTTTGAAGAAATAAGCACCGGTGAAGCCATCGGTATTATAAGTGAAAAGCTGATCTCAATAAAAGAAAAATGGGGATCAAAAAGTATTCTTTGGTTCAGGGGAAGCGGCATGTCGGGACTGACGAATGAAATCGGTTATCATTTCTGGAAAGCCTTCGGAGGCACAACCTTAACCTATGGCAATTTATGCTGGCCTGCCGGACTTGAAGCTGTAAGACTGACACTCGGTTCCGTGAAACAAAACGTTCCCTGGGATCTTGAAAACGCAAGATCAATTATTATATGGGGAAAGAATCCGGCCGAGACCAATATCCAGGAAATATCATTTATTGCAAAGGCAAAGGAGAGAGGAGCAACTATAATAGTTATTGATCCGGTAAGAACTCCGACTGCCGATAAGGCCGATATTTTGTTCAGCCCGCGGCCCGGAACAGACGGCGCTCTTGCTCTTGCCATTGCAAAAGTGCTAATCGACAAAAACCTGATTGACCATGAATTCATTGAAAAAAATGTACTTGGGTTTGATGAGTTACGCCAGTCATTGCATATTTCACCCTCTGAGGCTGAACATATTACCGGAATTCCTGAAAAAAATATTATTGAGCTGGCCGAAGTAATCGGCAATAATTCACCTGTAACCATACTTCCCGGATATGGACTGCAGCGGCACCAGAACGGCGGCCAGACTATACGGGCTATACTTTTACTGGCGGTGATGACAGGTAATATCGGCAAGCGGGGAGCTGGTTTCAATTATGCAAATCTGCAAGGCTATGTTTTTGATGTGCTCAAAGAGCCGCTTTCATATTATCCCGATCCGGATTCCGATGCCCCGTTTAGAAGGACAGTATCCATGGCCCGATTGGGTGAGGATATGCTTAAGATGCAAGAACCTGAATTAAAGGCAATATTTATTGAACGTGGTAATCCTGTTTTGCAGTCGCCTGATTCAAATTGCGTGAAAAAAGCATTCTCAGCGCTTGAATTTAAAGTTGTTGTTGACCAATTCATGACTGATACTGCAGCATTGGCTGATATTATCCTGCCGGCTAAGAATATGTTCGAACAATCCGACATAATCAGTTCATATTGGTCACCTTATGTTCAGTTCAAGCCTAAAGTAATATCTTCTCCGGCTGAAGTGCTTCCTGAGAGTGAAATTTACTATCTCCTGTCTGAAAGGATGAAACTGGGCATAAGTACGGAACTAATCCCAGAACCAGGGAACGGGAATATCGAAAAATGGCTTGAGAAACGGATTGCAGGGTATTCTGAGATAGATTTGCCAACACTTAAAAGATCACCTGTTCTGGCTCCGGGTATTCAGGAGATCGCATATGAAGATCTGAAATTTGAAACACCTTCTGGCAAGATTGAATTATTCTCTAAGGAAGCAATCAGGAAATGGGGAATATCTCCTCTTCCTGATTATACATCCATACAATATTCAAGAGAAGAAGCAAAATTTCCGTTGCATTTCATTACTCCTAATACTGGCAGCCGCATACACTCTCAGTTTGGAAACCTGAAGATAATCAAGGATACAACACCTTCTCCGGCTGTAAGAATTTCACCGGGAGATGCGGACTGTCGTGGCATTTCTTCCGGACAAAGGATAAGGGTATTCAATACGACCGGAGAATTAGTAAGCCTTGCAGAAGTATCGAACAGGATTCCTGAAGGAGTGATAGTATTTCCAAACGGGGTCTGGCTTAATGAAGGGGGTGGAGTAAATAATCTGATTTCAGCCAGAGAGACAGATATTGGTTATGGTTCAGCTTTCCACGATAACATGGTTGAGATTGAAAGAGTTGGTTGACTATGCGTAAGGGATTTATTTTTGATCATAAAAAATGTGTTGGTTGTAATGCCTGCAGTGCTGCCTGTGTTATTGAAAACGGATGGAGCGTTCTGCCAAGGCATATCTTTACTTATAATGCTGAAGCTGATCAAAGCTTGCCGGTCATAAATCTTTCATTAGCCTGTAATCATTGTGAATCAGCTGTTTGTATGGAAGGTTGCCCTGTCTCGGCCTTTACTAGAGATATTGCCACAGGAGCAATAGTCCTTGATGACAGCAAATGTATCGGATGCAGATATTGTCAATGGAACTGTCCTTATGATGCCCCGAAGCTTGATAACAAACTGAGAACAATCGCGAAGTGTCACCTGTGCTATTCCGGATTATCGGAGGGTCGTCAGCCTGCCTGCTCTTCTGCCTGTCCGACAGGAGCACTTAAGTACGGGGAACTTACCGTTGATAATGCTCAGAATACTTTCTCATGGTTCCCTGATAAAAATCTCAGACCTGCTTTTGAATTTGCCGGTAACATAAATGACTCCCCTCTGAAAATAATTCCTGAAGAACACTTCAGCAGACCGGTTACAGAGCCAGATAAGAACGCTAAAAATATAACAGGTGAATTTAGCCTTATTGCTTTCACTTTCCTGTCAACGCTTTCTGTATCAACGATTATTTCTTCATTTATTAAAGGAATATTTCCGTCAAAAGCCATTTTCATTCCGGTATTGGTTCTCGCCGGCGCAGTTACATTTTTACATCTCGGCAAAAAAATGAGATCATGGAGATCAGTTATCAACATAAAAAAATCTCCATTAAGCCGTGAAATAGTTGCTTTTATTGCTTATTCTTTATTTTCCCTGATAACAGTTTTCTCTCACCTGCCTGTATTTCTCCTGGCATCCGATGTTCTGGGTCTTGTGTTTCTTCTGGCTATCGATGGTGTATATATTTATTCTGACAAAAACAGGTCAGTATTTCTTCACAGCGGACAAACATTCACAAGCGCTTTACTGATAATATCTTATGTGTCGGGCCTGCTTTGGCCTTTTATTTTTGTGGCATTGTTAAAATTAATATCATCGTTTTCCGGTCTACTCAATAAAAAGCGTAACAACAATGATCAGGGTATCAGGTTTCTCAGACTGGCTTTTCTGATCGTCCCGGGAGCCGGTATGATCTTTCATATTTCAAATACAGACCTGTTAATAGTTTCAGTATTTTTGACAGGCGAATTGCTTGACAGAATATTATTTTATCTCGATTTTAATCCGCTGAATATAAATGCGCTGATTAAGGAGCAACTTAACACTGAAAAAAATGAAAAGAAAAGAGGTGAATAGTTCACGAATGCCAATTTACCGTGACGCCGGCTTTGAGCTGCACGATGCTTTATCAACAGCTGAAGCATTCCGAAAAGAGGCAGAACATTTGAGAGTACCTGAAAAATATATTTACTCCAGGTATCGTAACCCGACAGTTGTTTCAGCGGAGGAAGAAATTATGAAGCTTGAGGGATGTAGATGGGCTCTGCTCACACAATCGGGAATGTCGGCAATTGACACTGCACTCTCTGTTTTTCAGCATGGCAGGGATACCAGGCCATGGCTTTTTTTCACTGAGATCTATGGCGGAACTATCTCGTTCATCGAGTCGGTCCTCAAAGCACGAAGGGGGCTCAACATACATTATTTTACTCCCGAAAATGGTATTTATGACCTTGGCGCATTTGAAAAAGTAATAGCCGAATTACAGCCTGAATTCGTATATATTGAGACGATCTCGAACCCGATGCTGATAGTTGCTGATGTGCCGGGAATTATAAGGATTGCAAAGAAAAATGGAACAAGGGTCATCATTGATAATACTTTTGCCACACCATGGCTTTATAAACCACTGGATGAAGGCGCAGATATAATCATTCATAGTGTTACAAAATATTTTTCGGGTCATGGCAACCTTTCCGCCGGAGTTATCTGTGGTAACGATCATGAAATTATGAGCTCTGCCATTGAATACAGAAAATTTGTCGGACACATGCTTTCTCCCGATGATGCATACAGGTTGCAGACCCAAATACAATCTTTTGAGCTCAGATTTTCACGACAGTGCGAGAGTGCCGGCAAGCTTTCGGCATTTCTTCTGAAAAGTCCTTTGGTCAAATCGGTTTGGTATCCGGGGCTAAAAAATCATTCCACCCACAATATTGCAGATAAGATGTTTAAGGGCAAAGGATTTGGCGGCATGATCACATTCGATTTTGATGGAACGGATAAAGATGAAAAGAGAAAAAGGCGTGACAAATTTATTGAGCTTGTCGCGGATAAGATAAAACTGATCCCTACTCTGGGAGATTCCAGCTCAATACTGATGCCTGTAGAAGCTGTTTGGGGTGCTAAATATCCTGAGCCCGGAATGATAAGACTGTCAGTGGGATTTGAAGATTATACAGGTCTGGAGGCAACCATTTCAAAGGCATTATCAAAGATCTGAGGCTTTCAATGACCCCCAAAAACCAGATCAAATAATTGGTGGCGGAGCCTGGCGGCTATGTCTTATTGCCAGTTTACCGGTTCAATCCCATTAGATTTCAGGTATTCATTGCAGCTGCTGAAGAACTTGTTGCCAAAGAAGCCTCTTGAGGCAGAAAGCGGAGAAGGATGAACCGATTCTAAAACCAGATGCTTAGATCTGTCTATTGATTCGCCCTTTTTCTGCGCGTAAGCTCCCCATAGAAAGAATACCAGATGACGCTTTTCATTATTAAGTACGCTTATCACGGTATCTGTAAACTGTTCCCATCCCTTCTTCTGGTGAGAACCAGCCTGATGAGCCCTTACCGTAAGCGTAGCATTCAGAAGAAGCACCCCCTGTGCAGCCCATCTTTCAAGATTACCGTTCACTGGTTTCTTTATTCCAAGATCATTTTCGATCTCTTTGAAGATATTGATCAGGCTTGGCGGAAAATCCACATTATTTCTGACTGAAAAACAAAGACCATGGGCTTGTCCGGGTCCGTGATAAGGATCCTGCCCGATGATAACAGCTTTTACATTTTCGAATGGGCATAGATTAAAAGCATTAAAGATCATATTTCCAGGAGGATATATGGTATTCTTCCTGTACTCTTCCCTTACAAATTCTGTCAGATTGAGAAAGTATTCCTTCTCAAACTCGCCATGAAGCTTCGTCTTCCAGCTTGGTTCAATCTTAACATCCATGTTTAGTGATAATTAATTTCAGGCAAGGCTCTGAAATGTTTTTTCTACTGCTAAGATACACAAAGGTTGTGGCATGCAATCGTGACCACATAGGTTTACAAAGGGCCTGTAATTTTAATTATTAGTTTTAGCTTTGCAAATAAAAATGGCAACTGAAACGGAACGTAAATTTCTTGTAAAAGAAGAATTCAGACATCTGGCCGTTAGAGAGATAAAAATTGTACAATCTTACCTGACTATTGATCCGGAAAAAACGATTAGGCTCCGCATAGCTGATGATAAAGCATATCTCACAATAAAAACGAGACCAGGGAAAAACTCAATAACAAGGAGTGAATGGGAATTTGAGATCCCGGTTAATGACGCCCGGGAGATGACAGGTATTTGTCTTCCCGGAAGAATTGTAAAAACCCGCTATATTGTACCTTCCGGCAAACACATTTATGAGATTGATGTATTTCATGAAAAGAATGAGGGTCTTATCATTGCAGAAATAGAGCTGGAATCAGATAATGAATCGTTTGATAAGCCGGAATGGCTTGGAGAAGAGGTTACCGGTTTGCCTCAGTACTACAACGCTAACCTCATTAAGTGACAGCTATTTCTTAAATATAAAATACACTGCAAGGATCAGAAACATAAATCCTATTATATGGTTAAGTCGGAAATGTTCATTTTTAAAAACAATAAGTGTGAACACGGTAAAAACTAGAACCGATATTACTTCCTGAATAACCTTTAACTGAATAAGAGAAAACGGGCCTCCGTTCTCCTTGAAGCCTATCCTGTTTGCAGGCACCTGGAGGGTGTACTCAAAAAATGCAATACCCCAGCTGATAAGTATTACGGTGAACAGGCTAAGAGCGGCAAACCTGCTCATGGTTCTCAGCTTCAGATGCCCATACCATGCGATCGTCATGAAAGTATTTGACATTATGAGAAGCAAAACAGTATAGAGCCCTTTCATATTTTAAAAAAAAATAAACAAGGGGTTACAATTAATTGTTCAAATCATTGATGATCCTTTGAAGCACCTCCGTAAAAGCATATCCCGCCTCTTTTGTGGCGGCCACGAACCCTCCGTCGGGAGATATGCAGGGATTGCCATTTATCTCGATCACAAAAACATTATCATTTTTGTCAGTTCTCACATCCACCCTTACATATCCTTTTAGCCCGAATAAGTTCCAGCAGGAGATAGCAGCTTCTTTAAGGTTTGCCTTCAGCCTGGTACTGAGCTTTTCTCCCGGAAATTCACGAACTGTATTTATATATTCAAAGCTATCCATTTCCCATTTTGCTTTAAAGTCAATTATCCGTGGCCTGTCGGCATCATAATTTACAAATACGATCTCTGCCGGTGGCAGGACTTCAGGACCATGAGAGCCTGCAAGCATGCTGATATTGAATTCTCTTCCATCAATAAAGTCCTCAATGAACCAATGTGAATCATCGAGGCCATCAAGTTTTTTCTCAAAGCCCGGTTTGCATTCAAAAACAGATTCACTGGTTATGCCCAGCGATCCATCTTCCCAAATTGGCTTGACAATATACTTTCTTCCCGGAATAAGTGATTTAAACTGCGAGGGCATATAGGAACCCGGATTATTGATGCCGGCATTCTTCATGCTCTTGCTGCATATAGGTTTATTAGTAGTAAGGAAAATTGATTCCAGTGAATTCCCTGAGTAAGGAATCCTGTGCAAATTCAACAAAGCCGGAACAAAATAGATGAGTTCTCCTTTATTATTAATTGATTCTACGAGGTTGAATACAAAATCAGGTTTTTCAATTGCCAGAATTGCAATCTCAGCCATGAAATTTTCTGTTATGCCTTTTCTATAGACAGATAACCCAAGATCAATAAGGTGTTTTTCTATATAAGCCACCTGATCAAGTACATCCAGTTCATCTGCCAGGGCCCCGGCACGCGGTTCATTATAGATAATACAACATCTCTGCATTATTTGTAATTATTAGTCCTTGCATAACAGATTTCTTAGCTTATCCACTTATCCCCTGATCCTCCGGATGGCAGAATTCATTATCATCTCAATGAGCGTCTGGTATTCGATGCCATACATCCGCGATAAAATAGGAAGGTCAGAATGAACAGGGTTCAATCCGGCAAGTGGATTAGCTTCTATGAAACATATCTTACCATTTCTGTCGGCTTTCAGATCAACTCTTCCGGCATCGACAGCATCGAGAGCTTTCCATGCAAGGACTGCAACTGATTTGCATTCTTCAATTATGTCAGCATCAAGAGGCTTGTATGTACAATAGTTCTGATAATTCTCTTTTACTTCCACCGAATAGGGCAGGTTATTTATGGTCATCACTTCCATTCCGCCAATTGCTTTGGCATCTTCCCCATATCCGACGACCCCAACCGTGAATTCCCTTCCCGGGAGATATTCTTCAACCAGAGCGGGCTGATGGAATTCATTCAGGATCCATTCGGCCATTTTATGCAGCTCGTCAGCAGAAGCAACCAGACTTTTTTCAGTGATTCCTTTGCCTGTACCTTCTGAAACCGGTTTAATGAAAAGTGGGTAATTCAAATTGCACTTGTCAAGATCGTTAATCTCATTTATCAGGCAGCCCGGACTGACAGGAACGCCAGATGCAGCTACCACAAGCTTTGCAAGATGTTTATTCAGCGATAATCCCATTATTACAGGTCCGCTGAAGACATATGGAATTTTATACTGATCAAGAAGAGCTGGAACCACAGATTCTCTGCCATCGCCGTAGAGTCCTTCAGCAATATTGAAGACAATATCCCACCTATGGCCTGCAGCCAGAGCATCAACCAGTTGGAATGCATTTCCAACCGGTTCTGTCTCATGACCCATCGCTTTCAGTGAATTTGCAATTGCATCGACTGTCTCCTGCTTGTCGAATTCGGCAGTTTCGTCCATGGAATAACCACGGTCAATATACCATGACCGCAAATCATACGTCAAACCTACTTTCATCTATCAGCCTTATTTTTCAGGATATTCGCATAATACACCCTTGTAGTTACGCAAAACAATTCTTTCTTCATTATGTTCCACAACGTAATTTGGCAGCAATGGAATTTTCCCGCCACCACCGGGAGCGTCAACGACGAAAGTAGGAACAGCGTAACCACTTGTGAAGCCTCTTAATCCTTTAATAATTTCAAGACCCTTCTTTACCGTTGTTCTGAAATGCCCTGAACCGGGTATCAAATCGCATTGATAAAGATAATATGGCCTGACTCTTATCTTAAGCAGCTTATGCATCAGTTCCTTCATTACCGGAACATTGTCATTTATGCCTTTAAGGAGTACTGTCTGACTGCCAAGCGGAAATCCTCCGTCGGCAAGCTTATTACAGGCTTTTGAGCATTCATCTGTTATCTCATCAGGATGTGAAAAATGCAGGCTGATGAATAATGGGTGATATTTTCTGAGAATATTTATTAGGTTATCAGTAACTCGCTGAGGAAGCACCACAGGAATTCTGGTTCCGATTCTTATTATTTCGACATGTTCGATACAGCGAATATTAGAAAGGATATAATCGAGGGTCTCATCATTTAAGGTCAGAGGATCTCCACCGCTGATGAGAACATCACGAACTTCCTTATGAGCAGCAATATAATTAAATGCTTTCTCGAAATCCTGTCTTCCAAGTTTATCAAGCCTTCCGACAGAATGTGAACGCGTGCAGTATCTGCAATAATTTGAACATACCTGGGTAACTGTAAATAAAACCCTGTCGGGATATCTATGAACAATTCCCTTAACTGGCGAGAATGACTTTTCGTGGAGAGGATCAGATTGTTCACTACTTGTTTCAAGTAATTCCTCAACAACAGGCACTACATTGCGACGCAGAGGATGCGACGGCTTGCTGTCGTAAATCAATGAAGCAAAATAGGGGGTAATTCTCAGTGGCAGACGACCTTTTAGATTATTAATAGCCAGAATCTCCTTCTCGGATAATTTCATGATTTTCTTTAGATCGTCGATGCTGTTGAAGGTATTCCTGAGCTGCCATTTCCAATCATTCCAGGAGTCGATAGTCGTTAGGGGGAAGTAACGGTGCATGAACTCGGTACTTCGGTTGCTAACTAACGGAATTGGGATTTCGTTTTGCGAAAAAATCGTGGTTTTCGCGCCAGGCTCTTCATCAGAAGAGCAACCCACGAGGCGACTCTCTCCGTGGAGAGTCGTAGCCTCATTATTGTTAGCGTTCATAACGGATGATGAAATTTCACCTTTCTTTTTAAGTTTGTTTTTTTAAATTAATACTGTTTATCTAAAATTATTAGCCACGAAAATATATAATCTATAAATACAATGTATCACCTGACCACCATAAATATTAACAGTATTGCCATTTTATTAACAATCGATATTTCCTGAGTGTCCAAAATGCATGTTATTGCATTGAATAGCAGACTATTGTATGATTTATCCAATGAACCGGGAATTAAAGCAGTTTTGGTAATATTTTGATCTGACAGGTTCAGTTTTGCTGACAACATATTTCCTGATTTTCATGAAAAAGATTTTTTCCAATCTATAATATTCCACACGAACAAAAAATTTAGAAATAATACAGGTTTTAAGGTTAGTCATTAAATTAAGCTTGTTAATATTTTAAGAACTTAAACGTACTTCACACAATATTGTTGCAAGAAGACAGATATTATCAAACCATACACTCAAATTGTCTATGACATAAAATAGCTTGTTTGATAAATTTGAGATAATTTCGCATCCGCTGAATTATTGACAGACCAGAGAATTACAACTAAAATGTCTTCTGAACTTAAAACCGGAAAAGGCAGCATATTCAGATCGTTTTTTAAGAATGTCGCTGAAGCAGTATCAGGCTCCGAACAGGATTTCACTGAAGGAAAACTGAGCCGGGCAATCCTGCTGCTTTCTATCCCTGCAGTTCTTGAAATGGTGATGGAATCTGTTTTCGTGATTGTTGATATATATTTTGTCTCAAAGCTTGGCGCCAATGCTGTGGCAACTGTAGGTATAACAGAATCGATTGTGACGATCATCTACGCCATTGCAATTGGACTTGGCACTGCAACAACATCGCTGGTTTCAAGACGGATAGGTGAAAAAAATCCTGATGCTGCGTCCGTAGCTGCCTATCAGGCCATACTGACAGGTTTTGTGATTTCGATTTTAATTGGTTTGCCCGGGGCATTATTGTCCAAAAAGCTTCTGGGAGCAATGGGTGCCTCACAAATTATTATCGGCAGCATGTCGGGCTATACTTCCATTATGCTTGGAGGGAATATCGTCATAATGATGCTCTTCATCATTAATGCCATATTCAGGAGTGCCGGCGATGCAGCCGTAGCAATGAAAGTCCTGTGGATTGGGAATATAATAAACATAATCCTCGACCCCTGTCTTATATTCGGACTTGGACCGTTTCCCCATTTGGGTGTAGTGGGTGCCGCAGTGGCGACAAATATAGGCAGAGGCACGGCAGTACTGGTTCAATTCTACCTGTTGTTTTTCGGTAAGAAAAGAATAAGGCTTTCAGTACATCACCTTCTTGTCGATTTTAAAATTATGTTCAAGTTGCTGCAATTAGCTTTTGGCAGTATAGGACAGAACCTTATCGGCACCACCAGCTGGATTGCTCTTGTAAGAATCCTTTCTATCTTCGGAAGCGAAGTTGTGGCGGGTTATACAATAGCTATAAGAATAATTGGATTTACATTATTGCCTTCATGGGGCATAAGTAATGCTGCTTCAACTCTTGTCGGTCAAAACCTTGGTGCCGGAAAACCAGAGAGGGCAGAAAGATCTGTCTGGATTACAGGCTGGGTGAACATGATCCTGTTAAGCGTAATTGGCCTGATACTCTTTCTTTTTCCTGAAATATTTATACGATTTTTCATTGATAATGAAAATGTTATAAAATCCGGTGTGCCCGGCTTACGGATCATCAGCATAGGATTCGCAGCCTATGGCCTTGGAATGGTTCTCGTAAATTCTTTTAATGGAGCGGGTGATACTTCCACTCCATTGAAAATTAACATTTTTGCTTTTTGGTTTATTGAAATTCCGCTTGCCTGGCTGCTGGCTATTAAGACAGGATTTCATGAAGAGGGCGTATACACTTCAATTGTCGTTGCAGAGTCTCTGATGACCATTATCGCCTGGCTGGTCTTCAGAAGAGGAAAATGGAAGCTAAAAAAGGTATGATCTATTGAGTTGCCTGATCACCCTGATCTTTCCTCAGCTTCTTAAGGATCCCCCTGGTCCGTTTCCCTTCAAGTCTTTTAATCTTCGAAACAATTGTCGGTCTGGTTGCCCGTCTTGGAGCGGGTACTGTTAGTGCTTTTGAAACGATCTCATAAAATCTCTCCGTCACGGCCTGCCTGTTTAATAGCTGGCTTCGCTCAGCCTGGGAAACAAAAATTATTTCACCTTCCTTATTAATCTTGTTTTTAAGTTTTCTGAAAATAATTTCTTTTTCCTGATCAGAAAAGGCAGAGGTTGAACCCAGGTTGAACCTAAGCTCGACCCTGGTATTGACTTTATTGACATTCTGTCCTCCGGGTCCACCACTTCTGGAGGTAGAATAAAGAAATTCACTTTCAGGGATCCGCTGTTTTAATTCCTCAGCATTCATCACTTCAGATATTAAAGAAAAAACAATGCAACACCGGCAACACTCACAACTGCTCCCGATATTTCAGCTAATGAAACTTTCTCCTTGTACAAAACTATTACCGGAAGAATAATAAATACCGGTACCAGCGCCATAATTGTGGAAGCAATGCCGGCTGCTGTGTATTTTATGGCTATAAGCGAAAATGAAACGCCCAGAAATGGCCCGAAAAATGCACCCAGACTGGTTAGCAGCATGCCGGATCTGTTATGAGTAGCGGTTCTAACATACTTCCACCTCGAGAGGAATGTTACAAGTATTGCGTATCCGAAAACTCCTGCAATTATTCTGATCTGGGTTGCAGCAAATGGGTCATAATTTTTCATCCCAAACTTGCTAAGAACCAAACCAAGCGCCTGACCTACAGCACCTCCAAAGGCGTAAAGAATTCCTTTTGGGGCGAGTTTTAATGAAAGTTTTTCGCCTTTTGCCCTGCGCCCGAAAATGGCAAGCGCAATACCTGAAAAGGTTAAGGTCATACCCAGGTAATGAAACAATGTAAGTCTTTCACCAAGAATTGCAAAGCTGAAAAAAGCCGTGATAGGAGGCACCAGTGTCATTATGAGCATTGAAAACCTCGATCCGATGATAGTATACGACTTAAACAGAAAGAGGTCGCCAAACACAAACCCAACTAGTCCGGAAATTGATAACCACAGCCAGTTATCCATACTAGCATCTGACGGCAGCAGATTGCCTCTGCGCACTAATGTGAATGCACTCAGAAAGACAAGACCGATAATCAGCCTGAGAATATTAACGGCTACAGACCCGATTTTAAGACTTGCCGATTCAAATGAAAGTGATGTGACTGTCCAGAAGAGCGCTGTCAGCAGTGCGGCAAGTTCACCAAGATGATTATTGAAGAAAATCATTTTGACCAGGGATTGCAGTAGTTATCTTTAAAGGCCGTAAAAATATAAAACGAAATCCATTAACCGCAGAGTTGCCAAAGATTTTGTGTAAAGTTCACAAAGAGTTATGTTATGTGGTTTTTACTTTACGTTCATTGCGATTTTAATGACAAAAGTTTAATTAAATTTGAGCTTTGTGTTCTCTTCCGGATTTCCTGTCGTGCGGAATAGAAGGCGAAATGGAAGGTGAGAGGTATATACAGATAGGGAGCGCCCGCGTGCCGTTTTAGGAATGTTCGACGTTTCAAGCGTTTATCAGAGGAGCCATAGCATTGCGTTCTTTGCTATACTAGGCTCACTCGTGATAAATTGATTTTTTTATTCCGCAATTTCAAAGGTATAATCTCCGGAACCGGCTTGCATGGTAAGCTTGTTATTCACCATCTTAACCTCCTTGAGAAATAGATTCTGAGACAATGCTTTTCCGTTTTCAGTGACTTTTTCCGGGTTTGTTGCCGGTAAAATAATGGTAGCAGTTGTATTTGCCGGTATTTTTACATTAATAATCACTTTCCCATCCTTAATTTCCCAACCAGAAGCAATAGTGCCGTATGGACTTTCAAAAGAGGCTTTCGAATAAGCGAGCCTGGTTGTAGGGTGCGGCTGGATTATAATATGTTTGTATCCGGCTCCCATTGTTTCAATACCTGCCGAAACCCTGTACATCCAGTCGCCAATGGCACCATAGGCATAATGATTGAACGAGTTCATACCGGGGTCCTCGAAGGTACTGTCAGTTTTTTCACCGTCCCAGCGCTCCCAAATAGTAGTAGCGCCCATTTTAACAGGATAAAGCCATGAAGGATAAGATTCCTGTAGCAGCAGATCGTATGCAACATCTGTATAACCATTATCCGACAGGACATGACAAAGATAAGGGGTCCCCAGGAATCCTGTAGAGAGATGATTATCCCTCTCTTTTATATCGTTAACAAGGAATGCAGCTGCCTTACTTCTCAAGTCCTCAGGCAGAAGGTTGAATTTAAGGGCCAAAACATACGATGTTTGCGAATTCGTTCCAACTCTTCCTGCAGCTGTCACATAATTATAAATAAAAACCTCCTTGATCTTGTTAAACAGATCAGAATATGTCTTGGCATCCTCTGTCTTGCCAAGAGCTTTGGCAGCGTCTGCGAGCAAACTTGCAGAGTAGGCATAAAAGGCGGTAGCAATAAAATCATGATCGGTAAAACCATCGGGTTCGGTATGATTATTTACCGGGGGATGATAAAACAGCCAGTCTCCGTACTTGCTTCCCCCTGTCCAGAGATAGCTGTCACCAGCTTTCTTTCTGATATATTCAACCCATGCTTTCATACTCGGGTACTGATTTTCCAGGATTTTTTTATCGCCATAAACCTGGTACATGGTCCAGGGCACAATTACTGCAACATCACCCCATCCAGCTGAAGGCTGTGCTGTAAGCGAACCCTGTTTATCAAGAATATCCGGAATGACATCAGGTACTTCTCCACCCGGTTTCTGGTCCGTTGCAACATCCTTTAACCACTTTGTAAAAAATGCCGATACATCCATATTATATGCAGCAGTCCTGCAGAATGCCTGGGCATCACCGGTCCAGCCGAGTCTTTCATCTCTTTGCGGACAGTCAGTCGGGACGTCAACAAAATTTCCGTACTGGCCCCACTGAATATTATGCTGTAATTGATTTATCATGGGATTGGAGCATTCATATTTACCGGTGACAGGCATATCAGAATGTATAACCACCCCAGTCAGATTATCGGCTGTAAGGGTGCCCGGGAATCCTGTGATCTCAACATACCTGAATCCCATAAATGTAAATTTTGGCTCATAGGTCTCTTCTCCCGAACCATCAAGTGTATATGTCAGCTGACATTTTGCAGCCCTGAGATTTTCGGTATAAAACTCCCCTGATTTATCAAGAACCTCGGCATGTCTTAATGTAACCACAGTGCCTTTGCTGCCTGATACTTTTAATCTTATCCATCCAACCATGTTCTGCCCCATATCAGCTATAAGCGATCCTTTGGGGGTTCTGAATATCCTTACAGGCTTTAATTCCTGTATTTTCCTCACGGGAGATCCCTCAGATGCGATCAGATTATTGTTATCATAATATCCGATTCTTACGCTTTTCCAGCTTTTATCTTCGTATCCCGGCCTATCCCAGCCACTAAGCTTTTTATTGGCATCATAAGTTTCGCCATTATAAATATCATCCATCCTGATGGCACCTTCATTTGAAGCCTTCCAGGTCTCGTCGCTGGTCACGACCGATTCAGAGCCATCTGTATAGGTAATCTTCAGTTGCAGTAATAAACCGAGTCTTTTTCCATATATGGCCCAATTGTCTCCCCATGCAAGCGTTCCCCTGTACCAGCCGTCACCAAGAGCAGCACCAATGACATTATTGCCCCTGGTCAGCATTCTGGTAACATCATAAACCTGGTATTGAAGTCGCTTTCCATACGAAGTCCAACCTGGTGTAAACACCTGATCTCCTATCTTCTTTCCATTAAGTGCAAGCTCATAAAATCCATGCGAAGTGACATATACTCTTGCAGCTGCAACTGTCTTGTTTAAAGTGAATTCTTTTCTGAATTGAGGTGATGGGGAGTAGCGTAAAGTATCGCCTTCCATCTCAATCCATTTTGCTTTCCATTCAGCTTTTGAGAGCAGGCCCATTTCGAAATAACCTGGTGCGCTCCATTTTGATTCCTTCCCGTTACCAGTCCATACTTTTACCTCCCAGAAATATCTCTGACCCGATTTTAGCGCAGGCCCATTATAACTCTGAAGAACAGATTCTCCTGACAATATTTCTCCCGATTGCCATACAATTGCGGAAGAGGAAAATGCTTCATCAGAGGATACCCTTAAAAGATAACCGCTTTGCATTATATCGTAGCCGGTTCCGCTGATCTTCCATGAGAAACGCGGTTCTGTATTTCCAATACCAACCGGGTTAATCTTATGATCTGTTGTTAAATCCTTAATAGTCAGATCCTGGGCCAGTGCAACCACGGAAATTGAAAGGAAGATGATAATCAGTCTGATGGATTTCATGTTCTTAATTATTAGGTAATTTGCACCAAGGATATAAAAAAAAGTCTGAATAAAAAAATTTCGGAAAAGTCTTTTTGAAGCCCGAAAGTTTATAAATTGCAGATCATCAAATTGAAGAATCTTACATGAATCCATTTGCAGGTATACTTCTGATAGCGCTTGGCAGCATTGGCGCCGCAAGTTTCTATGTGCCCTTTAAAAAGGTAAAGATCTGGGCGTGGGAATCATACTGGATAAGTCAGGGTGTTGCTGCCTGGCTTATAGCCCCAATATTGTTTGCTTTTATTTTTATTCCAAAAGGGGAACTAATGCCAATTCTTCATGAAGCTCCTGCCAGGGCTAAGCTCATGGCTATGTTTTTCGGAGCTCTGTGGGGCTTCGGAGGGCTTACATTTGGATTAAGCATAAGATACCTTGGTGTTGCACTCGGACAGAGCATAGCATTAGGGCTTTGTGCAGCGTTTGGAACATTAATACCTCCGGTTATTGCAGGTGATAATCTCTTTTCATCAACTGCCGGAATCCTGACGATCGCCGGGGTCTCAATCACTGTTGTTGGAATTGCCGTAATCGGTTATGCCGGCTCGCTTAAAAGCAGGCAGATGACAGAAGAGGAAAAACGGGCTGCGGTAAAGGAATTTGCCTTAAAAAAAGGAATTCTTATTGCGATTTTTGCCGGGGTGATGAGCGCTTGTTTTAATTTTGGATTCGAAGCTGGCAAGCCTATAGAAACTGTGGCAATAGCTCATGGCACTAATCCTCTTTTTCAAAAGAATCCATCGCTTATATTCATACTACTGGGAGGATTTATCACAAATCTCATTTATTGCGGTTACCTCAATATAAAGAATAAGACATACAGGGATTATTTCTCGGTGCCTGGCAGCGTGCTGTTAAATAATTTGTTTTTTACTTTCCTGGCGGGGTTCCTCTGGTTTCTTCAATTTCATTTTTTTGGTATGGGATCAAGTAAGCTTCCACAGGGCATGGCAGTTTTCGGCTGGAGTATACTGATGGCACTTAACATAGCAATCAGCAATATCTGGGGTGTATTTCTCAAAGAATGGAAAGGGGCAGGAACAAGGACTATGATCGTGTTATCTGTCGGTATAATTATTCTGATTCTTTCAACCTTTGTCGTTAAATTAGGTTAAAAGAACAAAAGAACAATAGAACAATAGAATTTTGAATGAAGAACCTGCGCTTATAGCCACAAAGCTGATCCAAACCACACAGAAGATCTTTTAAAAAATAATGAAATGAAAAAGGAAATCGTTGAAAAAAACTACCTCCGTGCAAAGGAAGAGTATGCAGAACTTGGAATTGACACGGATGCTGTACTTTCAGAATTGGATAAGATAAATATCAGTTTACACTGCTGGCAGACTGATGATGTGGGTGGTTTTGAAAAACCCGGATCGGTATTGGGAGGAGGAGGTATACAGGCTACCGGAAACTTCCCGGGAAAGGCTAAAACTATTGAGCAAATGCGATCCGATCTTGATAAGGTTATGTCGCTCCTGCCCGGGAAACAACGATTAAGTCTTCATGCAATTTATGGCGAGTTCGGAGGAAAGCTTGTCGACCGCGATCAGATCGAGCCAAAGCATTTTCAGGGCTGGATCAACTGGGCTGGTGAAAGAGGCATTGGCCTGGATTTTAACTGTACTTGTTTTTCGCATCCTCTTGCTGATGATGGGTTTACATTATCAAGCAAAGATGAAAAAATAAGGAAATTCTGGGTTGAACATACTAAACGCTGCAGGGCAATTGCTGCTGAAATGGGAAAACAGCTGGGGTCGCCTTCAGTGCATAATATATGGATACCTGACGGAATGAAAGACACTCCTGTTGACAGAAATACCCTGCGAAAGCAGCTGAAGAAATCTTTGGATGAGATCTTCGCAGTGAAATATTCTAAAGAATATCTTAAGGATTCCGTTGAAAGCAAGCTGTTTGGAATAGGATCGGAAGCCATGGTTGTTGGCTCTCATGATTTCTATCTTGGATATGCTGTAAAAAACAATATTCTGATAACTCTTGATAACGGCCATTTTCATCCTACGGAACAGGTAGGAGATAAGATCTCTTCCATCCTTCTGTTTGTTGATGAGATACTGTTACATCTGACAAGAGGTGTCCGCTGGGACAGCGATCATGTTCTCACATTTAATGAAGAACTGATGCTGATTGCTCAGGAAATTGTGCGCTCAAATGCGTTGAAAAAGGTTAATATTGGTTTGGATTTCTTTGATGCCAGCCTCAACCGCATTGGCGCTTATGTTATAGGCACCAGGTCAGCACAACTCGGATTCATGTATGCACTTCTCGAGCCGGTAAAGACCCTTACACGTTATGAGGATGAAGGCAGAAATTTTGAAAGGCTGGCCTTGCTTGAACTGCTTAAGACAAAGCCTTTCGGAGCCGTTTATGATTATTATTGCCTGAAAAATGACGTGCCGGTCGGAAGTGATTATATTGATAATATTATTAAATATGAAAAAGAGGTCCTGCTGAAAAGATAATTTTTATTTTTATGAATAAAATCGGGGCATAAGGGATTGGGGGATTATATGAAAGAGGAAGTAATAGCAATTTATGATGTCGGAAAAACAAATAAGAAGATAATTCTTTTTAATTATGATTTTAAAATTGTTTCGGAGATTGAAGAGAAATTCTCTGAATCGATTGATGATGACGGATTCGAATGTGATGATATTGAACATATTGAACGATGGATCAAAGAGTCTCTGTCAATCCTTGTAAACTCAGATAAGTACGAATTAAAGGTAGTTAATTTTACTACATACGGCGCAACGGTAGTCTACCTTGATGAACAGGGTCACAGGCTGACACCTGTGTACAACTACCTGAAGCCTATGGATGAGAAAATTTCTGAGAGCCTGTATAAAAGACATGGAGGCAGAGATGAGTTTTGCAGACGGACAGCTTCCCCGGCGCTTGGGATGTTAAATTCAGGTCTGCAGACCTTATGGCTTAAAACCGTAAAACCCGATATTTTTGCAAGGGTAAAATATGTGCTTCATTTTCCGCAGTATCTTTCTTTCCTGATTACCGGAAAGATCTATTCCGAACATACATCCATCGGATGTCATACAGCCTTGTGGGATTTCGATAATATGAGATACCATCCATGGGTCAGTAATTATGGATTGAATCTTCCTGAACCTGTTCCTGTTGAAACACTGAATGAAGTGGTTATTGACGGGAAAAAAATTCTGGTGGGTATTGGAATTCACGATAGTTCAGCATCGCTTGCCCCGTACTTTTCAGACAAAGGAGGCAAGTTCCTCCTGATATCCACCGGTACATGGTGCATCAGCATGAATCCTTTCAATACCGAGAAACTTACTGTAGAGCAGCTTGATAAGGATTGTCTGTGCTATATGAGCATAAACAGGCAGCCAGTCAAATCTTCCAGGCTCTTTCTTGGCCACCTCCACGAAACAGTTTTAAGGCAAATATGCGATCATTTCGGGAAACAGGAGGATTACTATAAAAAAGTAAAATCTGATGAACCTTTGAATCAACTTATCAAATCGAAATACAGCGGGAAGAAAGTTTTCTTCCAGACCGGCCCTTATTCGCGCGATCTGAAAGAATATATAGATATGTACCAGTTCAGTAGTTTCGAGGAGGCTTATCACCAGTTAATGAATGAATTAGGCGATTTGACAATAGAAGCTGTCAATCTTATCCTGCCTCAAAACGATGATATTGATAATATCTTTCTTACAGGCGGATTTTCCAAGAGCGAACTGTTCCAGAACCTGATTTCGGGAGCATATCCCGGAAAATCAGTATTTACTTCTGAAATTGCCAATGGATCAGCGCTTGGAGCTGCATTGGTCGTTTCAGGTTCAAAATCTGCCTTGAATCTTGGTCTTACAAGATGCAAAATCTGATATCCGGAAAAACATTAAAGATGTTGAAATATAGAGTCGTTTTAATTATTCTGCTTATTCTTCCATCCTTAAATTCATGTAAAAAGTATTACGCTGAGGAGCCCGGAGCCGTGGTAATTAATGAACTTATGCCATCCAATTCCACTACAGTTGCTGATCAGGATGGACAGTATGATGATTGGATAGAATTATTCAACACATCATATTCAGACATTGATCTCTCAGGTTACTATCTGTCTGATAGCAAGAAGGAACTTACAAAATGGGAATTTCCACAAGGCACCTTCATCACGGGAAAAGGTTATATTATCATCTGGGCCGATAATGACAGCACTCAGACCGGGTTACATGCCAGCTTTAAACTTTCGTCTGCCGGCGAAGAAGTGATTCTTGTCAAACCTGATGGGAGGGTGACAGATAATATCGCATTTCCCGCACAGACCCTTGAGCTGTCTTATTCGAGAGTGCCAAACGGCACTGGTCAGTTTGTATGGAAAACACCAACCTACTACAAATCAAATGATTCTGAATAATAGATTTTGATAGCGGCTTATGATCAGTAAATCCTTTCTCCAAGTGCAGCTTTAAGCCTGAAGATGCTGGCAGCGTAATCAATTCTTGCCTTAAGCAGCATTAAGCTGCTCTCTGAAACCGAGGTGTTCGCATCTAATAAATCGAGATTTGTTATTATACCCGATTTAAAACTCGTTTCTGCAAGCGAGTATGCCTTAACTGCCTGTTTTAACTGGAGTTCCGACTGGCTTACTTTTGTTTTGGCTGCAATCATTTGTGCTTCCGATTCTGATACCTCATTTGAAATATTTCTCCTGGTAAGTTCTGACTCATAAGATAATGAGGTAATACCTGATTGGACCTGAGCAATATTATACTTGTTCTTCTGTCCGTCAAATATAGGGATCCGCAGACCCAATCCGACAACATAATTAGGTGTAAATTTTGCCAGATCAGGAATATAGCCGTTTTTTGCTCCGGCTGAGGCCTCAAGGCTCAATAAAGGCTTATTCTGCAATTTGATCATCCCCAGCTTCAACTCGGCCAGAGTTGTTCTTTTTTCATTTATCAGCACCTCATCCCTGTTGTGAAAGGCAAAAGATAAAACTGAATCTGAAGGAATTACCGGAGGCTCAGCACTCAATTCATTTTTTACGACAGGAATAAATGACTGATCGCGTCCAAGCAGTGAGTTCATGGCTGCCTGCTGTGCAGTGAGAGCAGCAGTAAGATCGACCTTCTGACTCTGCACTGTGGATATTCTTACCTGGGTGGTCAGAACCTGGTATTCCGTTGCAGATCCCGTGGCCATAACTTTTTCAATGTACTGCAGGTGCTCGTTTAAGGTCGAAAGCTGCTCATCCTTAATTTTTATCGCAGCCTGCAGATAAAGCATAGTATAAAAATTGCTGACAGTATATAGTGACAGTTTTTGCTTAACCTGTTCAAGGGTCTGTTCACCAATTGCCTTGTTCTCATTTTCAAGATCAACATTTTGTTTTGTCCTCCCGAAGTCATATACCAACTGCTGATAGTTGATTGAAGCGGAATAGTTATACTCGGGGTAAAGCTGAAATGTTCCAAGTCCGGGAAAAGTAAGTTTGGTCACGGGGGCAAGATCTGCAAAACTGGCAGTCATATCTACCACAGGGTTATATCCGGTCTTTGCTAATCTTATTCTTGAATCAGCATTCCTGATAGCTTCTTCAGCAACTTTTACTGATGGGTATGAGGAGATCACCCGCTGAATAACATCTTCAAGTATTAAAGAATCGCCAGAAGTTTTGACATTGTCTTTTGCATTCTGCCCGGTTGCATGGGTATTAAGCAAAAGGCTCATTACTAATACGGAGAAAAATGTTCTGGTATATATTCGTTTATTCATTTGAAGGAAGTTTTGTATTTTTTAATTTTTTTGTATGCAGAAATATGATTGGAATCCCCCCGATAAGGGTGATTATGCCTGCCAGCAGGAAATCATCATCAATACCTTGTATATAAGACTGTTTACTTAAGCTTGACATCAAAAATGCCTGGCTTTGTCTTGCTGAAATAGCCGGTGAGCTCCCGGCTTTAGTCTGAAGATGATATTTGATTCTTTTTTCTGTTTGCTGAAAGATCTCGGAAGAAGGCTTAATCGCGTCGCCAAAAATCCGGGAATGGAAGTTGACTCTTGAAGTAAGCACTGTTGCAAGCAGCGCAACCCCAAGGCTTCCACCCAGCTGACGTATTGAATTGGTTATTGCAGAGGCCTGAGCCATTTTTTCGCGAGGAATTTCTGATAGTGAAACTGTTGTCAATGCAGTGAACATCAGTCCCATGGCTATACCCCTGATATATAGCGACGTCATTATGTATGGCAATTCAGTCAGCCATGAAAGGTAGGCATTGAGGTAAAAACTGAAGGCAAAAAGAATGACACCGATCAATAAAGGGATCTTTGGGCTTATCTTATCAGAAATTCTGCCTGAAATAGGAGCGATGATACCTTGCAGGATACCCATGGGAAGAAAAACCGAACCAGCCTGAAGAGCCGTGTAGCCAAGGGAATTCTGGAGATAGATAGGCAGTAGAAATGTACTGCCAAACATACCCAGGCTGAAGATTAGCAAAATAATATTTGCAATGCCAAAATTATGATTTAAAAGAAGCCTCAGATCAAGCAGCGGTTCTTTAACCGTCAATTCGGCAGTAAGAAAAACCGTGAGCGCGATCAATGCAATAGCGCCATAAAAAAGGATAAACGGCGCATGCCATCCTTCAGAGTTGGTTGCTGCATTCCCCTGAGACAGAATATAAAGTGTAAGAGGAAGGAAAATTGTTACGGAAATGAATCCCACAAGATCAAATTTTCGGGTTTTCTTGTTTATGTACTCACTCTGAATGATAATTGTAAATATCATTGCCAGAATGCCAACAGGAATATTAACATCGAAAATCAGCGGCCAGCTGAAACGGTCGATAAGAAACCCGCCTATCAGCGGCCCGAATGATACGGAGGCAGCAGCAGAAATTCCCCAAAACCCGAGTGCAATTCCCCTTTGATGAGGGGGGAATTCCCTTGTAATGATTGCCATCCCAAGAGGTTGAATTGTACCGGCTCCCAGACCCTGGATCACCCTCGATGCAATAAGCATGTTTTCATCCGAGGACCTGCCGCACAACATTGATCCCAGTGTAAAAAGAAATAACCCAATAAAATATAACTTTTTATAGCCAAACTTATCGGCAAGCCAGCCTGATGTAGGCAATGCAACTGCCATGGCTAGCATATATGCAGTTACCACCCATTCAATTTTATCGAGGCTTACACCATATGATGCCATGATCTTGGGCAATCCGACATTCACAATGGTAGCATCCAGCACCGCCATAAAAGTTCCCAGCATGATATTAGCCAGCAGAAACCATTTGTATGACAAATGCTTAGGATGGAAAGGAGAATTTCCGTTCCTTACCAGGTATCTTATCCGGTGTGAAGGTGTTCTTCGTCTGTCCATTTTATTACTTAATGATCTTTACAACTGCCGACATCCCCGATAGAATATTTAATGATGATAGTTCTTTATTATCATCCACACTATCAATTGAGACCCTTATCGGGATACGCTGAGTAACCTTGGTAAAATTACCTGCTGCATTATTAGCTGGTATGAGAGAGAAAACAGATGCAGTGTTTGAACCAATAAGATAAATCTTCCCTCTGAATTTCAGTTTGGGAAAGGCATCAAGGGTAAATAGTACCGACTGTCCCAGATGTACTTCTGCAATTTTAGTTTCCTCAAGATAGACCACAACCCACAGCTTATTGCTCTTTGTAATCGTAAAAACCGCCTGGCTTGGCTGAACAACATCTCCCGGTAAGAGCCATCTCCTTGCTATTACACCATCTGCCGGCGCATATAATCTTGTATTTTTGAGCTGGGCATCAATTACGTCTATCTGTGCATTTGCTGTGACGACTGAAGCAGCTGCACTGGAAATCATAGATTTTGATACAAGCAGCATTGCTTTTGAGGCTTCAAGCTGGGCAGCTGCCGATTCGTAAGCCTTTTTTATATGATCAAATTGTTCCGGCGGAATTACCCCGCCCTCTGACTGGCTCTTCGCCCTGGTCATATCATCCGAAGCGCGGGCAAGGTTTATTTCAAGTACTTTAAGGCTTTTCTCATCTGAATAATATTTTGCTTCCGCCTGCGCTAAATTCGCCTGCGACTGTGCTTTCATCGCTAACGTCTGGCTGCGCTGTGCAACCAGATCCGTACTGTCAAGGTCTGCAAGAAGAGCCCCCTGCTTTACCTCATCTCCCTCTTTGGCATAAACCGAAGCGATTCGCCCCATAATTTTTGCGCCTACACTAACATTATCAGCATCAACATGTGCATCGTCAGTTGTAATATACATGGAATAATCTCTATACCAAAACCATGCACCGGTCAGTACCAACAAAATAACGAGTGCAAGCGGGATATAAACTCTGAGCCGGTTTTTCTTCGATTCTTCTTTCATAAAGCTGTTCTGAATTAAATTAAAACGTTATATATCAATGCGTTAAATTAACTAATTTTCAATCCTCTTATAAAAATGTGTGTGAAGGCAATAGTCTTTTCAGAAAGAATATCATATTCATCCTGTTCAATGGAAAGTGTTTTCTTTTCATTTACAAGAGCAACCCTCAATCCCTTAAGCAGATCAAGATATAAAGAGGCAGTCTGGTCAGTATCCGGAATGAAAAATTTTCCGCTTCTGGTTCCTTTTTCGAATATCATCTTGATTATCTCTTTCTCCTTGTCCTTAAATACCTGAATCGTATCCAGAAATCCGGGCTTAAGTCCTGAATATATTTCGAGCCTTAACCTGCTTAAGTTTAGCAGGGTGCGAAAGTAGGAGAGACGTGCATTTGCATATTCCACAAGCAGCTGCTCAGGTTCCTGAATGCTGAAAATCCTTTCAGAAATCTTTGCAATGAATTCATCCTGTTCCTTTTCTACAACTGCTTTATAAAGACTTTCTTTATCAGGGAAGTAATAATATAATGATGCTTTTGACAATTTCAGATCGTCTGCAATATCCTGCATTGAAGTCTTCTCCATACCATACAATCCAAAACGCCTTTGAGAGGCTTCAATTATCATCTGTACCTTTTCGTTCTTCTCTGAACCGGATCTTGTAATATTCATTTTTCGTAAAAAGATGCA
Source organism: uncultured Bacteroidales bacterium (assembly GCA_963715785.1). Classification (GTDB taxonomy): domain Bacteria; phylum Bacteroidota; class Bacteroidia; order Bacteroidales; family VadinHA17; genus LD21. The sequence goes on along the minus strand of OY970276.1, from coordinate 3,916,994 downwards.
AAGATAACAATCCGTCTGACTATCTTGTTCAAAAAGTCAGATTTTGAAATATAATTTTTTACAAGTGTTCATTTGCTCTAATTATATGTCAGATTTTGAGGATTTAATGAGAGCTATAGTTGAAGTGCTTTTTCCAGCATGAAGGGTTGTAGATAAGATAGCGGTCATTAATTTGAAATATTTCTATTAATAATTTGAAAATATTTTCTACTGAATTGAAGTAAACGTACATTTGAAACCACTAGACCTGCTTTTTAAAACTACAGATATTGGAAGAATACTAACAACTCAATAAATACACCCGGATTATGAAAAGCTTAAGATCAATTATTTTAATTATACTGATGCTAGGCTGGGTTTTCCAGGCTGAATGTCAGAAATCAGTGTCGGATGGGAAGATCAAAAGCATGGTAGTTTCTCAGGAAAAATACGACATGCTGGTTAAAAAACAGTACAAGGAATCAGAGACCTTTTATGATATAAAGGGTAATGTCACGGAAACAATTACTTATAAACAAGGCAAACAGGATAAGCATTTCAAGTATCAGTATGATTCGGATAATAACAAAATAAAGGAAGAGGAATTTGATCCTGCGGGAAGACTTAAGGAAACATCGGAATACAAATATGCAAATGGTATGCGTATTGAAAAAACCGTATTTGACTCCAATATGAAATTAAAGTCGAAAAAAACCTATGTTTACACAACCTATTGAATAATGCCCCTGAATGAGATCCATAAAATATTGAGTTCATTTGAGCCTGTTGGCTTAGCTGAAATGGATAACGTAAGTTTAATGAACCGTGTTGAGACCAAATATGTATTTTCCTCGGGTAAACTTCCGGATATTCTGGGACTTTTGTCGGCGAATTATAAAATTCTGGAAATTAGTTCAATAAGATGCTTCCCATATAATACAACATATCTCGATACTCCTGATTTTCTTTTCTATACGCAGCAGGTCAGAGGCAAGCTTAACCGGCATAAAATCCGGTACAGAATATATGAAACAATGGGGTCATCATACCTTGAGATCAAGAAAAGGACTAATAAAAACAGAACCATTAAATGGAGGATCGAGAATGTATTGACCAATAATGCTCCGGATATCAATGCCTCAGCATTTATTAAGGAATACCTGCCTTATGATTTGCCCGATCTGAGACCCGTTGTAAAAAATGGCTTCAACAGGATCACTCTTGTCGGAAAAGAATTCAGGGAACGTGTTACTCTCGATTATGATATCACATTTGAAAGCTACAACGGCAGGCGTTCTGAAATACCCTGGCTTGCTATCGCAGAATTAAAAAGAGAAAGGCATTTCAGTCGGTCGCCCCTTGGAAATATTATGAAACAAAATGGCATCAAGCCTAACAGCTTCAGCAAATACTGTATTGGAAGCACACTCACCATGGAGATGCCCAGAATGAACACATTAAAGCGTAATCTGATGTTAATTAATAAAATAGAACATGAATACCTTCAATCTACCTGACCCTGATAAAATAAACATTTCAGGCATAGAAATTATAGACATCCCCAGTTTCCTTGAACTGCTGGGGCGTTTCACACTTAACATGATAGTTATCCTGATACTTGTCAGATGGCTTTATTATTCAACTACCAGGAGAAAAGATTACCTCTTCACCTATATGCTCATCTCCAGCCTTATATTCCTTTTATGCTATCTTCTTGCAAGTGTTAAGCTCCAGATTGGATTTGCTCTCGGCCTTTTTGCAATCTTCGGAATAATAAGGTACAGAACCAGCTCTATCCCCATAAAAGAGATGACATATCTGTTCCTGATCATTGGAGTATCTATTATTAATGCGCTCGCCGACACCAAAACCAGCGTAGCGGAAGTTCTGTTTACAAACTTTGTGATTATCACAATCACATTTTGCATGGAGAAAATATGGCTTCTGAAACACGAATTATCAAAAATCATTATCTATGAAAAGATTGACCTTATCAAACCGGAAAATCACCAGGAACTACTGAAAGACCTGAAAGAGAGAACCGGCATTGAAAATATCAAGAGAGTTGAAATTGGGAAAATCGATTTTCTGAAAGATACTTGCAGAATTATGATATTTTTTGATGTGAAAGGCTATCAGGTTGTGAGTAACGGACATTTTGATAATAAAGGTAATTGGGATGATGACGATGAATAGAGCCTGGTGGATTTGTTTTTTCCTGATAGTGATTTCTGAAATTTCATATTCCCAGGATAAAGATTTTGGTATATGGTATGGAGTAGCAGCAGAACATAAGGTTGCCAAAAAACTCAGGGTTGATCTGGCTGGGAGTATCAGAACATTCAATAAAGCTTCAAAAATTGAGGAGGCATTTATTGAAGGAGGCCTGTCGTATAACCTTACCCGGAGATTGGATATAGCAGGATCATACAGGCTTAATGACAATCTTGAAAATAATAATTCATACTATTTTCAGCACAGGTATCAGCTTGATGTTAAAGGGAATGTGCCAATTGGAAAATTAAGCTTCTCTGGCCGTCTGAGATTCGAAACACGGATAAAAACTTATATAAAGGATGAAAATGATGATCATCCCGATTATACAGGAAGAATAAAGCTGAAAGCAGTGTATAAAACTGCAGCATTTCCTGTTAATCCGTACGTGTGGTCAGAAACATTCTGTCCGATGTTTTCAGGAAAATCGGGGACTATTGGCAAAAACAGGTTTGCAGCAGGACTGGAATTAAAAATTACAAAAAGGCAATCATTTGAACTGGAATATATCTATCAGCGCGATTATCAGCCTCATCTTTCTGACATCAATATCCTGTCACTCAACTACGATATAAAAATCTGAAATTTGATAAAGCCCGTTAAAACCAAAGAGATCGGGTTTTCGGGCTGGGATTGAAAGACTGGCTGCCTGATTAATGGCGGCGGTTATCTGATCTAATTTGTAAAGAAAAATAACATGGCAACGGCTACAACGATAAGAAAAAGACTGATTGGCAGGCTTAGCCTTAATATTGTTGAAGGATTCGGACCCCTGGAATAAGTCGATTTTCTGACATTCCTTAAGCTGAGAAATAACCCGGTCAGTACTGCAGCTCCCTGGAACCATGGAATGAACTGAGGAAGAAACTGATGCCACGGAGTATTTGCAGTGCCAAAAAAATCCCAACCCCAGCCGAAAGGATCTGATAATGACTGCTTAATAAAAGTTACGTTGACAAAAAGCATCGGTATCACAAAAGCAATCCAGTTCATCATGGCAAAAGGCAGGAGCGATCCGGAGTATTCAAGGAATACTTCCCTTGTTTTCAGCTTAATTCCTGAAAGCTTCAGCCCCAGCATGGAAAGCAAATAAACTATTCCCGGAACAACGATCAGTGTTGTGGTCCACATAGTCAGAGAATAGATCCCGAAGAGGCCCCAGTTATGCTTATCGAGAATGTTTACATAATCGCGGATCACCGGCCAGGGACCAAGATAGAGAATGCTGTAAATGATGGATATTGTAAACGTAGCCATCGACATCCAGGCCTCACTCATATTACGGGAACCCTTTTCAGAGGCAAAAGGACGCTTATAGAGCGACACATTATTGTATGTGCAGCTGCGCAGGCATTCCAGACACAAACCACAGTCGCTGTTCTCCCTGATTTTCCCGACATTCAGCCCATAGGGGCATGCCCATCCGTTTGTATTGCCATTTTCACAGTAGTGGGGTTTACATTGATCACATACCTCCTGTGATTTGTTACGAAGTGCCAGCGTACTCATTCTGGAGAAAGGTCCGACAAATACACTTACCGGACAAACATAACGGCAAAACGCACGTAATTCCCAGATACCCGACATAACAGTAGGCACAACCATTAGCATCAGTACTGTAATTCCTGATATAAATGGAGTTGCCACTAGGGTAGTTGAAAAGGTAGCCAGCATTAAAAAGACTAATAATCTTAGCCAGTCATTTTTAAGCATTTCAGGCCATTTCAGGAAAAATCCTGAAAAAGCATTGTTATATTTTTTTGTTTTGCCTTTCAGAGGATTAAAAAAAGATCTTCTTTGTATAAGGTCGCCAAAAAACGGAAGAGGACATATCGTGCACCACGATCTGCCAAATAATGGCGTAATCAGTGCTACCAAAGCGAATAGCCAGACGGCCCACATCAATAACACTCCCAGGTTCCTGCCTGAGACTTTTGTGCCGAATACAGAGGTAAGAATAACGATATATATCATAACCATCGTTATCATTATGAGGCCTGCCTGAGTATACCTTGAGGTTACAATATTGCGCAGTAATCCGTTCTTTTTTAACAAGTCCTTATATCCTGCCTTCTCTTCACCGGGGTCAGCTTCTGTATTTACCTTCTTAAATATATTGACCAGCCAGATGAATATGATTCCCAGCAAACTCCCAAGACTTAATATAAGCAGTGTATTAGGCAATATTATAAGCTTACCCTGTTCAAAGGCATGCATTGGTCCGCACCAGACATGACACCGATAATTACTTTTCGAAACCAGGTAATTGTACATGCCCGGATGTTTTGCAATAAGGATAACTTCTTTTGTCTGATATGGCTTGACAGATGGATCACTCGTCTTGAATACCGATACCTCATCCCTTGATGGGCTTATCTTAACATCGATGTCAAATTCCTGCAGAAAAAATGAATGCCCGGTGTCGTCAGTTGAAAAGGTGAGATGAAGCGTATCTCCCCTGTTGCACCTGATAACATATGGATCCTTGCCGTAACGAAAGCTTCTTACATGAATATGCCTGCTTACAGGCTTCTTAGTAAAAGCCTGACAGATGATTGCAGCAGCCAAACCAAAGCTTATGATTATTAATAGGTTAAGAAAATGTCTTGAACTACTTTTCATTATAGGAAAATAACATTTAGTGGTATGATTTTCACGGCACCAAAATGGCGGGGTCTATAATTTTCAATGATAATTAAATTATTTCAATGAGGTGCTGTCATAAAGCACATTTAGATTATTTTTGCTGGGATTATCACATTTTTAGTTACGTTTAATAAAAATACATGTCAGAACCTAAAAAATCAACCGCAAATCATAAGAAGGGACTTAGAACCTTTATTCTGCTGGCATTTGTCTTGTGCCTGATTATTGGTATTCCTTATCTGTTAATAGGTTATCAGGCAAAACAAAAAGGGATGACCAGGACTGCAGTTATAAAAAGAATTTTCAATAAGACAGGCCCGGTCAGTAAAACTACTGCTGAATTTAAGGGTAATACTGTAGGGGCGAAGATAGATTTTCTTGATCCAAGTCGTGTAGGATTCCCGTTTAAAGAGCCGCCACTCATCTCGAATGTCCAGGCAGTCGACCTTGACGGAGACGGGTTACTCGATATTATTGTTTGCGACTGCAAGAGCAACTCGGTAAACTGGATCCGTCAGTATCCGGCTGGTGTGTACACCGAAACAGTAATTGCCGACGGGCTGAATGCCCCGGCACATGCTCAGGTAATTGACTTTGATAAGGATGGGGATAAAGATATTATTGTTGCTGTGCTTGGACTGCTTTTCCCAAGCAACGACAAAATAGGATCAATTATCATTCTTGAGAATGATGGTAAAAATCACTTCATAAAACATGTCATTGCCGATAAAATTGCGAGGGTTTCGGATGTCAGGGCAGGCGATCTTGACGGAGATGGCGACATGGATCTTGCTGTTGCACAATTTGGTTATGATGACGGTGAGACCCAGTGGATGGAAAATATGGGGAACTGGCAGTTTAAAAGCCATGTGCTGCAAAACCTGTCGGGACCGATCAATGTCGAAATTGTTGATATAAACAAGGATGGTTTCCCTGATATTATTTCGCTAGTAAGCCAGGAGTGGGAAGAGATTTATGCTTATATAAACGACGGCAAAGGCAAATTTACGTCAAAGCTGATATATGGCTCAAATAATGAGGATTTCGGCTCGAGTGGAATTTATATCTGCGATCTCGACAAGGATGGTGATGATGACATCCTTTATACCAATGGTGACGCATTCGATTATATTCCGCCACAGGGAAAGCCATGGCACGGGATCCAGTGGCTTGAAAATAAGGGAAACCTTAACTTTGAATTTCACAGGATAGCTGATTTTGTAGGAGCCTATAATGCCAGACCAGTGGATATTGATAACGACGGTGATCTGGATATTTTTTGCGTAAGCGCCTTTAATCTGTGGGATAAACCCGAATCTCAAAGTTTTATCTGGCTGGAAAACACAGGTAATATGCAATTTGTAGTCCATAATATAGCTAATTCTCCCACTCACCTTCTTACACTTGAGCCCGGAGACTTCAACAACGACGGTTTAATGGATTTTGTAACAGGAGGCATGCACGCTTATCCGCCGTTTGACAGAATGGGTCGGGTGACTCTCTGGATGAACAATGGGGCACTCAAAAGCAGGCAATAACGATCAGGACTATATCTTCATGCATAAAAAAACCAGTTTTCAGTTTATTCCGGTAATTGTTTTAATTACTATTTCTATGACAATTTCCGGACAGGTCAACCCTGAACGTCAATGGTCCGGATACAGGGGATACATGGCCTCAGGAGTTCTCGATAACGCAAATCTTCCCGAATCATTCGACCTTACAAAAATGATCAATGTGAAATGGAAGAAGGAAATTCCTGGCCTGGGAATATCAAGTCCTGTTATCTGGGGCGACAAACTGTTTATTACCAGTGCGATAAGCAAATCTGACAATCAGGGTATCAGGACAGGCATCTACGGGGATGGAATGCCCGTTGCGGATAGTTCAATGCACGACTGGAAAGTGTTCTGTATAGATAAAAATACAGGGAGAACTATCTGGGAACGGACAGCTTATACCGGAATACCTAAAATAAGACGCCATCCCAAGTCAACTCATGCAAATGCTTCCGTAGCAACTGACGGAAAATATGCTGTCGTGTTTTTCGGGTCGGAAGGTTTATATTGCTATGATTATGATGGGAACCTGGTATGGAAAAAGAGTTTTGGTGTTCTTAAATCCGTAGCTTTTGATTATAATGCCGCAGAATGGGAGTTTGCCAGTTCACCCATAATCTATAATGGGGTACTTATAATTCAATGCGACGTGCTGGAAAATTCATTTCTGGCCGCTTTTGAACTGAAAACAGGAAAAGAATTATGGAAAACAAAACGAGATGAATATCCCGGATGGTGCACACCAAATATATACAAAGATGGCACTAATACACGAATAGCCGTAAATGGATTCAAGCATCGAGGCGGCTATGATTTTGAAACCGGAAAGGAAATCTGGAAAATGTCGGGCGGCGGTGATGTTCCTATACCTACGCCGGTTATTGGAAAGAACCTGGTATATTTTAACAGTGCGCATGGTCCCAGCTCTCCTGTTCTTGCAATCAGTAAAGAAGCTGAAGGAGATATTACGCTGAAACCCGGACAACTTACCAACCAATATGTAAAGTGGAGCATTCCCAGGGGAGGTTCTTACATTCATACCATGCTACTGTACGGCGACCATCTGTATAACGTTAACTGGAATGGCTCAATTGCCTGCCTTGATGCTGCCACGGGCAAGGAGATTTACCGTGCAAAGCTTGGACATAGCGGGAGTTTTATTGCTTCCCCTGTGGCTTCTGACGGTAAAATTTATATTGTTGATGAACAAGGTGATGTGTATATCATAAAAGACGGTACTGCTTTTAAACTGATAGCTGAAATACCTATGAATGATGTATGCCTCACGGCTCCATCTATCACTGATGGAATGATATTTTTCAGAACTCAGAAATACCTGATTGCGGTTGGGAAAAAATAATCTGGTTTCATAATTTATATACCTATGAAAAAAAATACGATTTTCTTAATTATATCCATTTTCCTGGTTTTTTCATTTGAAAAAGTCTCAAGCCAGGTTAATCCCGACAGACAATGGCCTTCTTATCGTGGAAAATTCTCATCAGGAGTTCTGGATAATACGAATCTTCCCGATTCATTTGATCTGAAGACCATGACCAATGTGCGGTGGAAAACAGAGATCCCGGGTCTTGGTCTTTCGAGTCCAGTCATCTGGGATAACAAGATATTTATTACAACTGCAATCAGTGAGGCAGACAAAGCCGGATATAAACCGGGTCTGTATGGTGATGTTACACCCGTCAGAGATTCTTCAGTTCATGAATGGAAAGTCTACTGTATCGATAAAAACTCAGGGAAAATAATCTGGCAGCAGACATCATGTAAAGGTATTCCAGCAATAAAGCGGCATCCAAAATCTACTCATGCGAACACTTCGGTGGCTACAGACGGGAAATATGTTGTTGCCTTTTTTGGCTCGGAAGGCCTTTACTGTTATGATATGAATGGTACCCTTTTGTGGAAGAAAAGTTTCGGTTTGCTCAAATCAGTGTGGGTTGTAATGAAATCCGCGGAATGGGAATTCGCAAGCTCGCCGGTCATTTATGATGGGAAGCTTATTATACAATGTGATGTTCTCGAAAACTCGTTTTTGGGAGTGTACGATGTGAAAACCGGAAACGAAATATGGAAGACCCAACGTGATGAATATCCCGGATGGTGTACTCCTAATATTTATACATCTGCAGGAAAAACTTATATAGCACTAAACGGATATAAAAACCGGGGCGGGTACGATCTTGAGACAGGAAAAGAAGTATGGAGGATGTCAGGTGGCGGCGATATTCAAATACCCACACCCATTGCAGGAAATGATCTCATCTATTTTAACAGTGCACATGGAAAATACTCTCCGATAATTGCTGTAAAAAACAATGCCGTTGGCGACATTACTCTGAAGGAAAACGAAACATCGAATGAATATATAAAATGGAGTCTTCCACGTGGCGGTTCCTATATGCATACATTATTACTCTACAAAAACCATCTGTATAATGTTAACTGGAATGGCACTGTAATGTGTCTTGATCCACTTACAGGGAAAGAGATCTATAATGCAAAACTCGGAAAATCAAAAAGCTTCATTGCTTCACCTGTAGCCTCTGACGGAAAAATCTATATTGTTGATGAAGAAGGGACTGTATATATTATCAGTGCCGGTGATACATTTAATCTTCTTGCTGAGATACCAATGAATGATATATGTATGAGCGTTCCGGCATTAACCGATGGAATGATAATTTTCAGAACCCAGAAGTATCTCGTAGGAGTGGGGAAAAAGTGATCGTACTATTCATTCTTTAAGCTTGATATTAAAGAAGTCTTCTTTACTGACCGCACTGACAGAAATAAAGCAGCAAAACCGGTTAAGAGTATCGCCAGGATCATAATGAGCAGAAATAGCCAGGGAATGCCCGGACTGTTTTTTATCGAAACCGATGTTGCAACCAGCGCAGAAATTATGCCCGATGATACTCCGGCAATAAGCATCATAATCTGATCGCGCAGAATCATTCGTCGTATCTGTTTGATATGAAACCCGGTAGCCAGAAGCAGGGCAAATTCCTGTTTTCGCTGATTATAATTTCTCATCAGAACAAACCCGAGTCCAATTATGCCTATCACCATCCCAAGCGCTCCGAATACTCCAAATACCGAAAGATATGTATTCGTAACCTGGTAAAATGAAGCAAGCCGGTCAGAAGTCTTTTCGACATCTTCACCATAATTCTCAAGACGTTCGGCAAGTTCTTTTTTGTAAGTATCTATCAGAGATATATCACCATCAGCAAGCAAAATCTGGCTTCCCCCAACAGAAGGATAAAATAATGTGAAATTCTTCATTCCGATCAGGACGTTGCCCTGAAATACAGATGATTGCAATCCTGCTGCAATAATAATATTCAACCTCTGACCATTTTCTGCCCTCATTACAAGCGTATCTCCTGTTTTTATCATTAATCCCCACTCGAGAACAGTCTGATCTGCAACTCCGTAAATGGTATTGTGCTCCGGCGGGAGATCAAGGTATTGCCACGGGTCATTCAGCTCTTTCCTTTTTATTGATGACGCAAATGAGAATGATCTGTTTCTGATGAACTCTTCCGGATCAATTCCAAGAAGAGGAGGCGAAATTATATGATTAAGATTAAGGCAGCTTGCATCATTTCCAGCGGCTCTCTTAATAGAAATGAAGGTTAATCCGGAAAGCGGTTCAGTGTCGAATCCAAGTGTTTTTCTTCCTTGTGGGGTATTTGGATCTGCCATTACAGGGATGGAACTTTCGCACCAAAGCAAATATCCTCCGGTACCGCCTGCCCTGGTCAGCTGCTTTTCGCTGAAATTCATTCTGTTGGCACCCGTTATAAAGACTGTGAATATACCGGCAGCGATGAAAAGGATTGGGGTAACTGCAACGGAAGGGTTAAATGAATAGTATAAATGCGATAACTCCCTTTTGTTTTTAATTACAATTCTGCCGCTAATTCTCCGGCTTACAAAAAACTGTCTCCATGCCAGCATAAGGGTGATCAGAAGCACTGCTCCGGCAGAAAATGAGAATAACAGTCTTTGGCTCCTTAAAAATATAGCAAGAACAAAAAGTGAAATTGTAACTATTGCGGACACTGCCAACAGGATAGCATTATTACTCACCGATGGGATTGAATATTTTTCCATTCTATTGTAGATCAATCGGTTGAGATATCGTTTTATTTTAATATACATCAGGATCATAATAGTGAAAAATGTTAAAAGAAATCCTGAGACGATAGGCACGAAAATAAAGAATGCTTTTATGGTATCTGTCTGAACAGCTCCTTTCCACACTGAGTTGAGAGCCCATGTAATCACTAATGTGACGGCATAACCTGAAAATGAGCCTGCAAAACAGCCAATTAAAGCAATTAACCCGCTTTCGAGGATCAGCAGCTTGATAACCTGCCTGTTTTTAAAGCCAAGAGCAAACAGAGTATTTATCTGGCTTCTTTTGGAATAGAAATACGAAGAGGCAGCAAAAGACAGCAGCACCAGGGAAGCTACAATAAGGAAGAATCCGAGGCTCAGGAATAGGGTTCCGAAATCCACGCCGTTATTCGCCGCTCTCAGAGATTCATCAGCCAGATCGGTGATTTTGAATCCTGATTCTTCGGGATCAAGCGATCCATCAAGCTTACTGGCGATCTCTGCACCAGTTATCCCTGCAGGATACCGCAGCGCTGTTGCAGGTCCGAAATTATTTCCCCATAATTCTCTGCCTTTCTCATAACTTATGAAAGCCTTCGGGGTACCCCGGTACCTGTTCCAGTATTGCTCATCCTTATCACGTATTTCACTGGTTTTTATCATTACTCCGGCATCCCAACCGGTACATGATGCCTTTCCTGAGATCCCCGGGAATTCCGGCATCAGCAATGAATCAGACCAGATCCCATTCATACTGGCTATCTTCTTCACAATAAAACTGCTATTTCTCTCGGTAAGCTTATTCAGTGAATCGGGAGAGTACCAGTACATCCGAATCGTATCGCCTAAACCAACAGAAAGATCTTCAGCCATCCATTTGTTTATTATCATGCCGTCATCTGATGGTATGTCAGGATAGAGCGCAGGAGGCAGCGCGGAAACAAATGAATAGGGGGTAAATTTTGATCCTGCAACAAACTTATTGCCGAGATACGTTATTACAGCCGCAGTGTTTGGCAGTGCATTATCAATCTGCCTGATTATAGATTTATCGATAAAAACTCTGTCAGAGATAAGTTCATACGACCCTGTTTTTTCTACTTTTCTTAACTTAAGTCCTATATCTGATAACGTCAGGGAACTTTTCAATGCAGCATAGATCTTCTTCAGTGAACCAGAACCCGATAGTTTTATAAGCAGCCGGTTTATTTCTGGTGATTTACCGGGATTTTCCTCGAGATCGGAAAGATTTACAAAAACATTTGATGGCGTGATCTGACTGATCGACAATGAAAAGTTACCAGTCTCATCAGGAGCCAGAATATGGCCAACCTTCATTACTATTGATTTATTCTCACCCCGGGAAGGTGCAAAAGGAGCATCCGAAGGAATAGCACTTAATTCTTTGTATCGCAAAATAATATCGTCGCCTTGCTTAACTCCGATGATCCCGGCCAGTTTACTATTTATAAATACTACACCAGGCTGGATCTTCATCGTGTCAAGTCCCTGGAAAACAAAAAAATCCCTGCTTATTCCAAAAATATTTGTATTGAATGATCCCTTCTGGCTATTAAGACCCTGGCAATAACCCATCGTTTCAAGAACTCCGGTGTTGACAATTCCAGAATTCTGACGCATTCTGGTACCGAGATCCAGACTGAAGAGCCTGGCTCCCGAGCTAATCACAATTTTAGCATTTCCCAGACGTTGTGACGCAGTCTTTATCAGACTCTGCCTTACAGATCGTCCTGTCAGTAATGATCCTGTAATAACAGCTGTCAGCAATACAATTATCAGAATCTGGTTAACAGCCTGATTCTTATAAAATTTAATTGATTGTACAGCTAACTTTATACCGGGCATAATGATAAATTAAGTGCTATTCTGCAGATATTTTCAGTTTACCTTCCTTCAGGTACAATATTTTTGACATCTTTTGAGCAAGGCTTATTGAATGAGTGGCAAGAATGATTGTTTTGCCAAAATCAATATTCATTCTTATAAGTAGTTCGCCCATGTTTTCGGCATTTTTTGCATCAAGTGAACCAGTTGGTTCATCTGCAAGAATGATTGAAGGTTTGTTTGCCAGCGCCCTGACCAGCGCTACGCGTTGAGATTCTCCGCCTGAGATCCTGAAAGGGTATTTATCTTTTAGCTCAGAGATGCCGGTCATTTCCATCAGTTCCTCCAAATAGTCCTGACTGGCAGAAAGGTCTTCCTTAGAATGCTCTGAAGCCAGAAGCGGGAGGTATATATTTTCCGAAACAGTAAGATATGGCAGGAGGTGATGGTCCTGAAATACAAAGCCAATATTTTTGTTCCTGTATTCCGCCGACTCATCCTCTGAAAATCCCGCTATTGGTGCACCTCTGAAAGATATTTCACCTGAATCGGGTTTATCCAGTAACCCAATTATATTCATAAGAGTTGTTTTTCCCGAGCCTGATGGTCCCATTATGGCAATGGTTTCTCCCTCGGCAACCTCAAGGCAAAGATTATCGAGAACTAAACCGCGCTGAATAAAGGATTTCGAAAGATTTTTTACTGAAAGCATTTATAATAGGTATATATATGTCACTCTATTGCTTTTACAACGTGTTTCCCTTTTGGCACCCGGCACCCAGTACCAAACTGAACAACACGAAGTTAAGAACATATAAGATTAACTTAAAGAATTATAAACTTTAAATAAGCCTTCCGCCATTTTTTCAAGAGAGAGCTCTGCCAGAACTTTTTCTTTACCTTGTTTTCCCAGTAAGAGACGCATATCATGGTCGTTTAATAATTTCAGCAAACTTGATGACAATTCGCTCACGCTGTCGGGTGAATAGGTCACACCTCCGGATGTTCTTTGAATTATTTCGGGAAAACCTCCTGTAGCCGGCTGTACTACAGGTATTCCAGCAGCATTCGCTTCAAGGAGATAAAGTCCGTAGCCGTCATGCTTCCTTACTGGCACACTCATAACATCAATATTGCTGAAGAACCTGTGTTTGCTGTCGCCGTGGAATTCAGGGTAAATCCGTATAAACGCCTTATATCCGCTTGACTTGATTTTCTTTATCTGCTGTGCAATAAATGGTTTATCATCTCCGGTATAGCCTCCTGAGACATGCAGTGTAAGACCAGGAAGGTCGTTTCCTGCCTTTAGTTCAATGAATGCATCGATAAGCTTGTCGAAGCCGTTCTGAGAACTGATCCTGCAGAAATACCCTATAGCCGGATAGTTATCCTGTTTCTCAATGTTTGCCAGCTCACCGGGGTCGATACCTAGCGGAATAACATTAAAATTATCACCTGATATTCCCGTTTTTGAAATGAACAGCTCCTTATAATAGGAGCTTGGCGTGAGGAAGACATCAACATTATGTGCTTCCCTCGATATCAGGTTCCAGGCTCCCGACTGATATGGTTCTGCCATTTCATCGATCCAATCATCCTCATTCAGAAGGGAACATACAATTTTCACATCAAGCTTACTCTTAATTAGTCGGGCAAGTCCTATTACAAGGGCATTTGAAAGATGAATAATATCGGGTTTCCCATCTTTACAGAGATAGTCGATCAACCTCAGGAGCTCTTTCTCAGGAAAAGCATTTTCTCCCTTAATCATATTGAGGGTCAGCTCTTCAAATCCTTCAGTACGTGTAGTACCGGCTCTTTTTGCAGCCATTTTAAGCATTGGGCCTGAATCAAAAAGTTTGTCAAGAAAGACAGGCATATTCTTAAGGAAGGGGACTTTCTCTCTCAGATACATTGATACTGCACCAAAGAAGACATTCTTATCCATTCCCGATTCGGTGTTCATATCATCGGGAGGCAGATACAATGGTATGGCAGATGCATTAATTCCGGGTACTTTACGGATAGCCCTGAGGTAAATCATATCGCGGTAACAATTCCCGCAATAAAATGAACCGCCCGAACCTGTTATAAGATAAACAATTTTCATATTAATATGCTCTTCTCTGTGCTCTCTGTGCCCCTTTGTGTTACTCTGTGTAAGTTCTTAATAAATTGTTACACAGTGTTCCGATAGCTATCGGAACACAGAGAAGACACAGAGGGTCACAGAGGTTTAATTTCCAAAGGCCATCAATCTTCCATCCTCCGTCAGAATATAGAATTTCCCGTCGACTACAGCAGGAGAGCTGCTTACCGGAGTACCTGCATTAAAACTCCAGAGCTTCTTTCCATCAGATAATCTGAGAATATATATATAACCATCCATTCCTGCGAAAAGAACCTTTGATGGTGTTATTACTGCAGAACCGTCAATCTTCCCGTTTGTTCTGAATTTCCAGGCGATTTTGCCATCAGAAACATTGTAACAGTAAAGAAATTTATCTTCGCTTCCAATAACGATATAATTATTACCGATTGCCGGAATGCTGAGAATTGCCCCTGATTCTTCATCCCCCGGAATCTTCCATGCAATCTTTTTTGTGGCAATATTCACACAATATTTTGTGCCGTCATAATCCCCGAAATATGCCATATTCCCGGCAAGGGCAGGAGAGGAGGCAATATAGACCCCGATATCAATTGTGTCTTTTTGTTTTCCATTAAGCGGATCGATAACTCTTAACATTCCATCACATCCTCCGAATACTATTTTACCATTTAATATTGCTGGTGTCCCATTGATATAGTTTTCTGTTTCAACTCTCCAGAGCATTTTCCCTGTAGATGGATTAATACAATGAAGGTAATAATCATAGCTGCCAACGATAATACCTGAAGAAGTTCCCGATTTCCAGATATTTGCTGATCCGGCTATCTGATTGTCAGTTTTATATGACCACACAATCTTTCCGGTTTTTTTATTTGCCGCATAAAGTATGCCTTCAGATGTGCTGTAAATAACATTATTGTCTGAGACCAGCGGAGGGGCTTCTATCGGGTCGCCGGCAGCTGTTTTCCAGGCAAGCTTGCCTTGAGTGTCGCATGCAACAAGAGATCCCTTGTCTGTTCCGAAATAGATAAGACCATCGCTTATTACAGGTGAGGATTTTGTTGCAGAGCCGGAATTCATACTCCATAACAGCTTCGGATTGGAAGGGAGTGGCCATTCGGTATTTCCTGAAAGATCTGATTTTCCACGAAAAATAGACCAATCCTGACTCTGAGACATAATTACACCAGAATTCAGCGCCAGAAAAAGTAATATCTTATATCTTAATTTCATCAGCAGGATCAGTTTTAAACCACGACAAGGCTCCTGTGGGACAAATTTCGATGCATTCTTTTGCCTTGCTTTTAAGCACATCTTCAAAGCTGTGCGTAAGCGGTTCGGACAGGATGCTTACGAATCCCCTGTTAATAAAACACAGTGCGGGTTCAGTTGTACTGTCTTCACAGAGTCTGACGCATAAGCCGCATTTAATACATTTTGCATTCTCAAAGATAAGGTTTGCCTTTCGGTTGATTTTCTTTACAGCTTCCGAATTTACCAGTTTCCCGGAAGGGTTCTTCAATGCAAATTTCTCTCCCAGGTCCCTGAGATCACAGTTTTCCGAAGCTCTGCAATCACAATGCATGCAGGCCGATGCCTCTTGCCTTGCAGATTCATCGTCAGATATAGCTGAAAAGCGTTTAATATCTTCCTCACATTCCTTCAGCCATTCATTCAATTCTTTATCTGTCATTTTTCCGGTAAGGGAGGTAAACCTTTTATTTTTCCGGGGAGGCTTGGAAGGTACAATTTCTGGCTGGCTGTCAGCTTTGATTTCCGGATGCGCTATATAGATCTGCAGGTTTTTTATAGATATCTCCGTATCCACCTTTTTCCTGCGGCAAGCGTTCTGGCAATAGCCCGGGCAGTTTATGCACCACAGCGGGTCGTTTTTAGTCTGTTCAGCTATAATAGCACCAGCTTTGATAAAGTTTCCGGATGCAATAAGCCTGTTCAGCAAAGGTATATTGTAACCGGCCGGGCACACTAAACGGCATGGTGCGTCACAGTCGGCACGATGTTCAGATAAAAGCAGCTCGACTGATTTTTTTCTCAGGGAAATTACTTCATCTCCGGAAGTATCAATATCCATTCCATCCATAGCGGGAGCAGTGCAGGAAGGCAGAAATTTTCCGGTTGCCTGGTCTTTTACCATGCATACCATGCACGAAGTATAATGCTCAACCAGGTCGCTGTGACAAAGCGTTGGGATATGGATTCCCAGTGATTTTGCGGCGTCCAGTATGGTTGTGCCGGCTGCTGTGGTAACCTCTTTATTATCTATTTTAAGTTGTGGCATTTATATTCACTATTTCAATAGCATTTTCCGGACATACAATCCTGCAGTTATCACATTTAGTGCACAGCTGCTGGTTAATTTCATGTCTCTCGTAGGGTTTGAAAGCAATTGCATTCACAGGGCATTCCTGGGAACATTTTGTGCATCCTGTACATCTTTCAGAAATTGAATATTGCACAAGTGACTGGCATTTCTTTGCCCTGCATATTCCTTTTGTGTGTTCTTCATATTCCTCGCGGAAATATCTCAGACCGGTAATAACCGGATTTGGTGCTGTTTTGCCAAGGCCGCACAGGCTTCCGTTTGCGACTGATGTACACAGCGACTCCAGTTCATCAAGTTCAGCAGAGGTGGCTTTGCCCATACTCAGACGTTCCAGGATGTCGAGCATTTTTTTGGTTCCAACCCTGCAGAATGTACATTTACCACACGATTGCTGATGAGTAAATGTAAGAAAGTACCTGGCCATGTCGACCATACAATCGCCATCATCAAGCACGACCAGACCTCCTGATCCCATCATAGCACCAAGCTTTGTGAGCTCTTCATAATCTATTGGAGTATCGGCGAGCCTCTCGGGTATACATCCGCCTGAGGGTCCTCCAATCTGGACTGCCTTAAATTTTCTTCCAGGGGCAACACCGTTTCCGATATTCTCCACTATTTCCCGGATTGTAGTGCCCATTGCAACTTCTATCAGCCCGCCTCTTGCCACTTTGCCTGCAAGAGCAAAAACCTTGGTTCCCTTGCTTTTGTCTGTCCCGATCTTCTTAAATTCTTCGGCCCCATGGTTTATAATCCACGAAACCAGGGAGAGTGTTTCAACATTATTTACAAGTGTCGGAGCCTCCCTGAAACCCCTGATAGCGGGGAAAGGAGGTCTAAGATGGGGAGTTCCGCGTTTCCCTTCCATTGATGCTATCAGGGCAGTTTCCTCTCCGCACACAAATGCTCCTGCGCCTTCGAAGATTGAAATATTAAAAGAAAATCCCGTGCCCTTTATGTTATCACCTATAAGGCCTTCTTTCCGGCATAAATTGATTGCATTCCTGATCCTTAAGACAGCAAGTGGGTATTCTGCCCTGATATAGAAAATTCCATTCTCAGCACCGGTTGCAAGGCCTGCTATCAGCATACCTTCGATTATTCTGAACGGAAATGACTCCAGCAGCATTCTGTCCATAAATGCACCAGGGTCACCTTCATCTCCATTGCATACAACATATTTTCTGTCACCATCGGAATTCCTGAATATTTCCCATTTTTTCCCGGTAGGAAAACCTGCACCTCCGCGACCTCTTAAACCACTTTCCCTGATTATGCTGATAAGCTCACCTTTGTCGCTGAACAGAAGACATTTATTAAATGCACTGAAACCATCAAAGAGTAAATATTCATCAAGAGATTCCGGAGACATAGTCCCGCTCTTTTCAGTAGCAATATGCAGCTGATTCTGAAGGAAGCTTACAAGTATCTCTTCCCTTTTTTCCTGAGGAACCAGGGCTGGATTAAATAATTTGCTGTCGCTTACAAATGTATCAACAAGATCATTTATCCTTAATTTCAGCTTTTTATTTACTGAACGTGGCATAATGTGCTTGAGGATAATATCTTCCACCTGATCCTTTCTGACATTTGTATATTTTGAAACAGTGTTGTCTCCTGTGATTATTTCCATAAGCGGAGTCTGATTGCAAACTCCTACACATCCGACTGGTTTCAGGGCTACATCAAGATCGTATTTATGTCTGATATCTATAATCTCGGAGAGGATCTCCCTGCTTCCTCCTGCTACACAGCAGGAACCAAGTCCGATCCTTATTTCGGAGGCTACCGATGTTTGGTTCTTTAATTCAGTGCTCTTTTTTCCGGAGGATACCTGACTTAGAAAATCGGCAATTATCATGTCGACACCGGCCGGGCTGACATGTCCGTATGTCTTGTCGTCGATCTGTACCACCGGTGCAAGTGTACAGCATCCGAGACAGGCTACTTCCTCGACAGAGAAAAGCATATCGGAAGTAGTGCCCGAATCGGGTTCCAGTTTCAGTTCCCTTCTGAAGGCATCTGAAACAAGGTTTGCTCCTTTTACATGACAGGCAGTTCCCTGGCAGATCTTAATAATATGTTTTCCGGCCGGAATATGCCTGAATTGGGAATAAAATGTTGAAACACCTGAGATCTGACCGGGTGTAATTTCAGTGATCTTGCATATATGCTTAAGTGCCTCCGAAGGTATATAATTGAATCTCTTCTGAACTTCCTGCAGGATAGGGATCACTTTATCCTTTTCTGTTCCTGTAAAAGCAACGACTTCCTCAACCACATTAATTACCGTGGTGATATCAATTCCAGCGCAGTCGCACTTTTTTATAGTATTTTCTTCCTTGTTTTTCAATCTTTTGAAATGCAATATAAATTATCATTTCCCCTCAGATATATCCTGCCGTCTGAAAATACAGGCGAGCAATCAGAACTTTCACCGAGTGGCGATTCTGCAAGAAGCTTGAATTTTCCGGTGGCATCGGCAACATACATTGTTCCTGTCCTGTCGAGCATCCACAACTTATCATCACAGATTATTGGCGACGCATAGAAAGGATTATCGAAAATATGTGACCAGAGGGTATCCCCCTTTTCAGCATTGTAGCAGGCTGCATCTCCTGATCCGGTTGTGAGGAACAGGAACTGATCATTAGCCACAGGACTTGAGACATCAGGAGTGAAGGTATTATCCTCCCATAAAGTGGAACCGCTCTTACCGGGCTTTAATGCAATCAGCTTTGCATAATCAGTAACCACATAAATAAACCTGCTGTTTACTGCCGGCGATGGGGCAACATCTCCCGAAACCCCTGGCAGACTCCAAAGCTCTGCACCGGTTGAAGGATCGTAGGCTGATACATTCGGATTTCCATTTATTATAACCTGGGTATGACCATCAATACTAGCCAGAACAGGAGACGACCAGACGGGTCTGCCCGGCCGAAGTGTTTCCCATTTCTGTTCTCCGCTTGAAAGATCGAAACCCTTGATTGCGATCTTTGCCTCGCTGTCGTATTGTACGATCAATATTTTCCCATAAATAAGAAGGGATGCCGCATACCCATAAGCGCTTTTCGGTACTCCTATGTTTTTACCCCAAAGCCTTTTGCCGTCCAGATCAAAACAAACCAGGTTGCCATTGCCGAATATTGCACATACCACTTCACCGTTAACAGCAGCTGTAGGAACAGCCATCCCGGCTTCCGCATCGCTCTGAGGTACTTCTTGAGATGCTCCTGGAAAATCAGAGGCAGATGCTGTCCAGAGGATTTCTCCTTTTATTTTGTCAATGCAATATACTTCCAGTGTGCTTCCTCTTAGTCCTGTAAGAAAAAGCTTATTGCCCCAGATAACCGGTGAATTCTTCCCGTGACCCGGTACAGGAATTTTCCACTTAATGTTCTTTCCTTCATTCCCGTTCCATTCAATAGGATATCCTGACCCGCCTGCTATCCCTCTCGATCCTTCACCTCTGAAGAACGGGTAGTTCGTACTCCCCAGTGTGGCAGCAGGGCCTGTATTTTTGACTTCCGCGGTGTTTTGTCCCACCACCGCACTCCTGGCTCCCCCTCCAGGAAGTGAGCCCCTTAGCACAAATGAAGAGACAATTGCTGCAACTGTAATAAATCCTGCTGCTGAGATCAGGTATACCCTGTATTTCTTCTTCTGGCTGACAATATCAGGTTTCTCAGATGCAAATGCAGGTTCAGGCTTTTCAGATCCGGAAATTAACCGCCGGGTGAGAACAAAAATTATTGCCCCTGCAATAAGCAGGTATGAACCTGTTTCGACCTGCCAGCGTGATGAAAAATATGCCCGTCGTGCCATAAGGTCCATGGCTCTGACCTCTTCAGCTATATTCTTATCTGAAGGATCCTTATCGTATTGTTCCTTTATTGAAACAAGTGGCTGACTATCAAGAGGGTTCACCACTTTAAGCTGAATGAGTCCGAGTATCATTGTGACTGCGACAATAAGAGTAAAAACAGCAGCAACCTGGCTTACACCACTTAAAATTTTTAAGTCTTTATCGGATAATTTCATTTCGATATTTTTGGCACTATTGGACAATATTCAAAGCATTTGCCACAGCTGAAGCATTTTCCCTGGTCAGGCTTGTATTCGGTCCGGGTCTTTCTGATTGTCATACTGAAAAGGCCGGCGCCAAGGGATAATCCCAGGAAAACCCCGACCCATGGAGCTCCTTTCCTGAATCTTCCCAGGATACCTGATTCTTCATCAAAAAGCTGTTGTTCTGTTTTTCCTGATTCCTTAAAGGCTACGGCGGCTTTAGACACTGCAGGAACTCCTTTTTCCTTCTCCATCCTTATTTCCCTGGCCAGCTTTACATTGCTGTTCACTGCTGAAAGAGCGGGGGCGAAGTTATAAAAAAGAAATGCGCCGGCGACAGTCAAAACAGGGATCATCACTAAATAAAGCAGGAATCTTTTCCTCGAAGTTTCTTTCGGTTCTGTTTTTTTCAGATCGTCGGAAGGAAGGATGGCATCGTATGGACAAGATTCTTCACATAGCCTGCAGTTTGTGCATTCCGCAGGTGTTATGGTAAGATGTTTACCTGAAAACCTCGAAAAAATATTTTGCAGAGCCCCATATGGGCACAGATATCTGCAATAAGGGCGGTTAACGAATATACCTACAAGAAGCAGAAGTACCCCGAATATGATCATTGTAAAAGGTGCATTAAGTCTGAAAATACCTACAAACGGGTCATACCTGCAAATGATGAACTGACTTTGGGTGGCTGCAAAAAGAACCGATAGTCCAAGATAGATGAAGGGGATTGACGCAAGAACCGCTTCGACACTCTTATGAATCTTTACAGGCCTGAACCCTGTCAGTTCCTGTATTGCTCCCAGGGGGCACACTCCGGCACAAAATACCCTGCCATAAAGAAGGGCAAAGATGAGCGGAATTATGAAAAACAGTATTGCAGAAAGAGGTATCGCATAATTATTGTTAAAAAGTGCAAGTGAAATATTTTGCACGGAGCCAACCGAACATATGCATCCCTGCCTGTAAAAGCCGAAATATGCAAGTGAGAAAACCGACATCCACAGTATCCCTTTTCTGGATCTCTTTTTTATTGCGAACCATGATGTTAGGCTGAGCGCAACAATAAGTACAGCCACATCAGCATATTCCCACATTGGCCCCCGCTGGTTAAGAAGCTGGGAAGTAGGAGTCTGGTAACCCGATTCAAATTCAGGCCGGGGGAACCGTTGC
The DNA here is from genome assembly GCA_963715785.1 of uncultured Bacteroidales bacterium. Lineage (GTDB taxonomy): Bacteria > Bacteroidota > Bacteroidia > Bacteroidales > VadinHA17 > LD21. The sequence goes on along the minus strand of OY970276.1, from coordinate 3,894,847 downwards.
TGCTGCTGCCGTTCCTGGGAATAAGCCACTGTATGCCAGATCAGCATTAAGGCCGTTAGTATATATAGAATGTACTTTTTCAACTCTTTACCTTTTAAACTTTTAAACTCTTCCACCTTTCAACCTTTCAACTTTTTCTTACATATGGCTGATCAGCAGGTACCCTGATAACAGCATTTGACGGACAAGTCCGTGCGATAGAGCATTCGTTGCAGTTCACACAGATATCGTGTCTTATCTGCATATACAACGATCCATTTCCAAAATCACCACATCCTTTTACACATTTTGCGCAACCATCGCAAAGCTTCTCGTCAATTGTATACTCGAAATAAGGTTCTTCAATAAACTTTCTTTTAATTGCCCCGGTCGGACACAGCTGGTTCTCAGCCCCTGTGCTGATTGTCTTTGCACCCTGCCTCAGAAATCCTCCGCAGAGGTCGCAATAGCCGCACATTTTAAATGCATGGGTACATTTTGAAGCAGAAGGAGTGAGAACACAATTAGTTTTACACTGACCGCATTGAGTGCACTTGTAGGGATCGATCTGCCAGACGTATCCCTTAACATTTGTCTTCCTGGCCAGCAGAACAGGAAGTACAAGAAGGGGTGAGGCTACAACTATTTTGCCGGCAGCCCTCACAAAGTCTCTTCTTGACTGATATTTATTCTTATCGTTTCCCATCCTTACGCGATAAATATTTAAAACAATCCTGTTCTCCCGAGCATAGTCCTTTGCCTGGACATGTGTTACAGTCAGAACCACTGACGATCCTGTTTCCCATTGCTACTGCTATCAGTGCTAAAAGGCCGAAAAGCAGGTATCTTATAAGTTGTTTAATGAATTTGGCCCTTATCATTATTTCTATTTTTTATTGAAAACATAAACTTTAGAATCAGCGGGATTTACACCATATATGGTTTTACCATCCAACGAAACAACATCAATAGGGACTGATGGTATAAATTTGTTAACCGAAGAAATGAATTCCACGAACTCTCCTTTACTATTCAGAATCTTTATCCGGTTAATTCCTTTTTCAGCAGTGATGAATCCTCCGGGAAGAAGTGCAAAGTGTGCCGGGTTGCAGCATCCGCAGTAAAACTCAGGAGCAGATCCTGTTCCACCAAATTGTTCAATCACAGTTCCGTCAATCTTCCTTTTTTCGATCCGGTGTTTTCCTGTATTAGCCGCATAAATGAAGTTTTCAGCGTCAATAGCTACATCAAAATAAGGGCTTGGCAGGATAAAAGGTTCTCCGCTTTTTCCGATCATCGATTTAAGATTTCCTTTTTTATCAAGCACCATTAATACTTTATTACCGGCGTCAGCAAATACCACAAATGATTTGTTTGCTGATACTGAAGTGATCATTGCACTGTCTTCAAATGGCCCCCATTCTCCGATTTTTCTTCCTTCATGATTAAGCAATCGTATAGTCTCAGCGGTAGAAGTAAAGATTGTATCTCCCGAAGTTGAAATTGCCGTAACGGGTTCATCGGTCTTATTGTTCCACAGCATTCTCAATTCAGGATCATAGCATGCAATAAAGCTGTCACCACCAATTATCACATCGCCATTCTTCATGATCCCTACTGATTCAATCTTCCCTGATGCAGGATCAATTGTAGAAGTGATTTTCCATGAATCAGCAATTTCAGGAGTTACTGAATCTGAACTCTCAGCCACATTCTCTTCTTTTCTGAAAGCAACATCGTAGATAATGTACCCCAGAAAAAGCATTATGATAAGAATTATTAATCCCGATGCAACTTTTTTATCCATTTCATTCAGTCTTTACGCCAATATTAAGGCAGATCAGGTTCCTTGAATCCCTCATAATAAGATATTTACCAGCTATAGCCATCGGGCCCCAGGCTTCAGTTGCATTGAAGATGACCTTACTTGAAACAAGCGTGGCGGAATTCTTTTCAATCTTAAACAGATATAGTTTCCCGTCATCATCGAGAAGATATAAATTTTGACCGCTCATGATATATGGCCCCAGACCTCTTCCAAACCTGCTTTCCTTGCCACTTGACCAGGCCGGATGCAGAATGTCAGAAGCAGGGTAACATACCAGTTGTTTTTTCAGGATGCCTGCGTTTTCCGGCATAACAGTCCATAAATAGCCATCTTTAAGCACGGGTGTCTGCTGATCGCTTGCCAGTCCTTCTGTTGCCTTATGAGCATCTGTTACCGAAGCTTCAAATCCGGAAGGAGTTTTACTGATTTTTATTTTTGCTCCTCCTGCTCCGTAGCTTCCAAAGACGGCAATCTCATTATTGCCAAGATAGAGAGGTGAAGCAGCAACTGTAGCAGGGCTCCAATCGAGTGTCCTCCATAGGATGGTTCCCCTGTCATCACCTTCTGCCGAAACACCACATACTCCGCCAACGGCATTATAAACATACATTTTCTTTCCAGAGATGGTCATTGGCATTATTGAGGTATGTGACATCCTGAGAGAATCGGGGTTTGGCGTCTGCCACACAATCTTCCCTGTTTTGCAATCTACACCAATCATCAAGGCCTTTCCTCCCGGGGCTATTATAGCCATATCGTTGTCTATCAGGGGGCACTGCCCTGTATAAAAGTCAGGAGTTATTCTTCCCTTAGCAGTTCCGGGGATACCGAATTCTCTTTCCAGATCATGCTTCCATAGTAATTTTCCTGAAATCGGATCCACGCACATTACGTGGCTCCTGGGACCTATTGTAACAACATATTTATCAGTTACAGAAGGTATTGTTCGGGAATATCCATGATTTCTCTTCATTTCGACCTTGTACCATCTTCTCCATATTTCTTTTCCTGAGGAAAGGGAAAAACACCTTAGCATATCTGCTTTTCTCTTTTCGTTGTAATCGAGAATGTATACACGGCCATTCAGCACTGCCGGCCCGGCATAACCTTCACCAAGAGTAGTCTTCCATACGATCCCGGGCCCCGACGTATCCCATGATTCTGCCAGTGGGGTCTGATCCTTGCTGATATCATCAAAATCGGTGCCTCTGAAATGAGGCCAGCTTCCTGCCAATACTTCATCCATCTGTCCGAGAGAATCGAAATTCTCTCCAATATCAACTATATCGGACATTGGCTTCGCAGGAGGTCTGTTATCCATACCGGGGATCCTTTCTGAGGTAGTGTAGGAAGGTATGGCAAAAATCCACCACGAGAATACCACAGTAAAAACTATGGCGGTTATCCCTGTTACGATGGTGGTTTTTCTCATATGGACAATATTCTGTTATTTATAAATTTGCGCAATTTAAAAAAATGTATGCTAAATACAGGTCAGACATCTCAAATAGGGGTAGTTAATTTATAATATTCGTTTTTTGATCCAGAAATTAAAATTTCCAGCTGATTTTTGTCCCAAACATTCGCGGTGCTCCCGGGATTTGTGTCGGATCTCCGAATAAGCTGCCGGTATTTCCTTCGCTGATAATGTATTTTTCTTTTAACAGGTTACTTTCCCAAAACGCCAGGGAAACATTTTTATACTCAATCCCACCTTTGAAATTCAGTAGTCCGTACCCATTCTGTTTCATTGTATTGGCATCGTCAAAAAAGATTCTTGTTTTGTACGAATAGAAGGGAATTGCAAATAAAAATACATTTCTGGCAATTCCAACCCTTGCATTCAATCCGATAGCAAAGCTGTGATCCGGTGAAAGGCTGAATGTATTGCTGGCATATTGTTGTTTATCACCATTGTTATTATTTGCTGCAAAACGATCGTGAATGTATGCATAATTTGCAAAAAACTGTAATCCCCTGAACACTTCATATTTGACGTTTGCTTCGGCACCATAAGCAGAAGCTTTTCCTCCATCAATCATAATATAATTAAATTGACCTGTACTTGCATCTGCTATCCAGGCATATGATTGAAAATTGGTATATCCGTAGTAAAAAACACCAATATCAAACCAGATACGGTGCTGAATAGAGGTCTTAAATCCAAGATCGAAGCTGTTGACAGTTTCTTCTTTCAGAGTCTGCTTTTCTCCGGCTGATGTAAATTGCGGGACCTTTGGACGATTTCCGGTCCCATAGGTTGCAAAGAGAACAGAATTTTCATTTAATGTATATTTCAAGCCGGTCCGGTAAGTTAACACAAAAGTTTTTGTATCAATTTCCTGTTCGGCGCTTGGTTTAAAAAATAAGTTTGGATAGTTACCTGAAAGTAATCCCAGAGTCGAAGGGCTGCCTCCGGTCATTTGTGCATTATTGGTTAATTTAATCCAATCGTTGATAATCCGCATCCCCGCAATAAAACTTAATTTGCTGGTAAGCCTGTAATTAATGTCAGCAAAACCCTGCAGTGTTTGATTGGTAGCATTATTATAATCTTCTTCCTGATGGTTTGTAACTAATGGCTGACCTCCCAGAGGACCCAGTTGAGGATCGGCAGGGAGGTTGGTTACCGGGTAAGGCTGGCCATCAGGCGTGACAAGGTAACCAGTGTTAAAGAACAAATTGAACATATCCTGTTCGTTAGGTGAGAACCAGTAAGTCTGGTTTGCTTTTTCACCAAAGTAGCTTCCTCCGATACTTCCATTCAGGTTATTTGTAATTGAATAATTATACCTGAGTTCCTGATAAAACTGTCTGGCCCCGTCCTTTTCGCTCATATCAATGGCAGGAGCAGCTGTTCCGTCGCCGTCCCATCGTGTGTAAGTGGAAATTTTGCGAAACGAGCTGATGGAAGTCAGATAATTATTTTCATTAAAAAAATGCTTCATTGTTAAAGTTGCATCAAAGATATTCCTGTCATTTGCAAGGTTCCTGCCTTGCTCAAGAGAAGCAACGTAATTGTAAGGGTTACTGCTGCCTGTTGTGTTCGGATAGGTCATACTCATATAGCCAAGACCCGGATTATTGTCCTTTTGATAGTTGAGCACGAAGTCGATTTTATCCTTAACTGTTGGCAAATAAGTAGCTGAAAACCTGCCGGCTTTTGTATTTCTTCCGCTTAATCTTCCGCCAAAAGTGTTTTTAATATACCCATCCTGGTAATCATAAATGCCGGCCGCGCGGATCATTAATTTGTCTTTAATGATCGGGATATTTATTGCACCATCAATTTCTTTCTGATTAAAATTTCCAATTCCCGCACTAAGAAATCCATTGAAATTGTTTGAAGGTTTTTGGCTGACGTAATTAATCGCGCCAATTTCAGAGCCTCTTCCAAAAAGCGTTCCCTGCGGACCTTTAAGGACATCCACCTGTTGCATATCGAAAAGTTCCATGGCGGCTCCGTTCTGGCGACTGATAGGAACATCGTTGTAGAAAACTGAAATTCTGGGAGGATCTGCAGGACTTACTTCGTCGCTGTTAATTCCGCGAATTACAAAGCTGGGACGATCTGTTCCCTGCATTCTGATGTGCAATCCCGGGACAAATTCCGATAATTCATCGAGCCCGGTGATGTGATTGTCAGTTATCATTTTGGAATCAACAACGCTCATGGTAATTGGAACATCCAAAATTTGTTGTGCCCTTTTTTGTGATGTCACTGTTACACCTTCAAGATTAACAGCATTGTTCTCTAATACCAGATCTAGATGATTCTCACCCGGTTGAACATCAAAATCAACCGTTGTACTATTAAATCCAACAAATGAAGCCTGCACTTTCACGTTGCCTGATGGAATCTGTTCAAAACGATATTCTCCTGATTCGTTGGCAATTACACCATATTTTGTCCCCACAATAATTACATTAGCCCCGGAAAGCGCATTTTGACCTGAATCAAGAATCTTTCCACGCAGGCTGTTCTTTTGAACCTGTGCATTTAAGGGCAGGATAAATAGCTGGAAAAGAAAAACCGATAAAATATATTTCATTATGATGATTTTCTTAGAAAGGTTGTTGATTTTTATTTTTTTCATTTAAGATTAACATGAAAAGTGTCTTAAAATAACAGAATTATATATCAGCTGAGTATTAATGTAGCAGTAAAAAGAAAAAACAAGTCACGATCACGAACGAAGCTCATTAATCATTCAATAAGCAAATTATATCAGTTTTCAAATTAATTTAATTATGAGGAAATACAATCCGACAGCAATAAAAACAATGGCAACAATCCTGTTAAACCATTTTTGGAATGACCTCATTTTATTGTAAAAGCTCCCTATCCCTGAAATGCTGAAAGCCAGCAAATATGCTATAATTATTACAGGAAAACCGGAAGATACTGAATATACCAGTGGCAGAAATAATCCAAATACGCTTGTTATCGTTAAAGGTATTAACATACCAAAAAACAAGACTGCGTTATAGGGGCAAAATGTTATTGCGAAAAAAAATCCCAGTAAAGCTGCATTTAATTTATTCGCCCTGGTTTGTCTGTTTTGAACTAATTCAGTGAGTTTTTCGAAGATCGGGAATCTGATTCTAATAAGATCGAGCATTAAAACCCCAATTATTATCAGCCAGATACTTATAAAGATCTTTCCATTGGAGATAAGAATCCTTGAAACTTGAAATTTACTGACGCCAAAATAGAGGATCAGACCAATTGATGAATATCCGACTGCATTTCCCAATGCATAAAACAAGCCATTGGCAAATATCCGTCTTTTATTTTCAATATCTTTGCCAATATAGGCTATTGCAGTGATGTTTGTTGCTAACTGACAAGGACTTATGGCAGTTAATAGCCCTAATATAAGAGCGTAGATAAACGGAGCCCGGGTACTATTTAAAAGATTTTGAAAAAATACCATATTTACTTAAGACTATTATCAATTTCGGCTTTTAGCAATTCTTCGAATTCTGCAGGTTTTGCATCTGCATATTTGAATGCGGTATTTGTAAAATCCGTTTTTGTGCCGTCTGATCTTATCAGAAGAAGCGTCAAATAACTTATCTGGTATTTTTCAATAAGAGATTTATTTGCTTTTTCCTCAATGTTATAAGAAGTAAATTTTATTATACCGCTGTCCATTTGAGTTTTAAAGTTTTCATCAAGTACTTTTTTCGTATTGTTTTCAATGGACAGGCATGTGGGACAGCGTTCCGTGACGTGAAAATACAAAACTTCAAGTTTTACATTCGAATCTGTCTGTGTATGGATTGCATTTGATTGTCTGCAAGACAATAAAGCTGTAATAAGAATTATGGATGCCGACAAACCCAATGTTTTACGCATAAAATTAGATGTAAAATGAAATTAATAAGTGCTTCGTAATTCGTTGATTTATTTCCCGATGAAATATTCGATTACTAAAAAAAGAATTATAACGGATATTCAAATCTCGTTTACGATCCAAGCTTTAAACTCTGCAGCTTTGTTTTTGCTGATGTAAATCCGTTCGGGAGTTTCAATATCCAATGTAACAAGCAAGCGGTTGTCGAACCAGATAGTAATATTCTTAACGCTGTGCCGGGCAAGAATGAACTGCTTATTTGCACGTATGAATTCTGCAGGATTCAATATTCCTTCAATCTGTTCAAGTGTTTTTGAATAGGAATAGCTTTTCCCGTTTTTAAGATATACCATGGTGTTTTTATTAGTTGTATAAAAGCACGAGATCTCCTTCATGTTAACCGGAAGGAGCTTGTCTTTAACCGGGATAAGTATCTTGTCCTTATATCTTGTAGTCAGTGCCAGCTGATTCAACTGGGCAAGGTAACGCAAAATATCCTGACGTGTCCATTTCCTGAACTTATTGATAGCCCGCTTCATTTCTTCCACCTTTATAGGCTTGAGCAGATAATCAATGCAGTTGACCTTGAAAGCATCCATAGCATATTCATCATAAGCTGTGGTAAAGATAATGGGGACTTCGAGGCTGATTTTATCGAAAATCGAAAAAGCAGATCCGTCAGACAGATGGACATCCATCAAAATAAGATCGGGATTCTGATTTGTAAGCAGCCAGTTAATTGTCTGGCTTATACTTTCTGTATTTCCTGCGATTTCAATATCAGGATCAAGTACAGCCAGTATCTCAGCGAGGTTTTCGTAAGCTGCAGTCTCATCCTCAACTATTAGTATTCTCATCCTTTTCTTCTTTCAGGGGCAAATAAACAGTGAACCTCGATCCTTCATTTTTAATTCTGATCTGTCTGTTCATCAATAATAAAAACCGGTTTTCAAGATTTCTGAGCCCCGTTCCGTTTGTGTCGGGTGCAGATAGTTTCGGGAAAACCGGATTGGATACCGACAGTTCCATCTGTGGGTTAAGGCATATTTTTGCTTCCATTTTGTGTTCACTGTCGATCGTATTGTGAATAACCACATTATCGATAAGCGGGAGCAGGGAAAGAACGGGTAATTTAAGGTTCCTTTTATCATCAGCCACGTTTATATTGAAAACAATCTTATTCGCAAAACGGATCTCCATCATATAGAAAAAAGCTTTTACAAAATCCAGTTCCTCACCGAGAGTTACCAGTCCTTTCTTGTCACTTTGAAGAATATAACGGAAAACGTCCGACATCTTATTTACATATTCGAGTGCATTCTCTTCGTTTTTTTTGCGTATCAGGGATGTGAGTCCGTTAAGTGAATTAAAGAAAAAATGCGGGTTGATCTGATTGGTGAGCGCGTCATATCTGCTTTGAAGATTTTCGACCTTTAACTGTTCAATCTCCTGTTCTATTCTCATCTGTTCAAAATTCAGGAAGGAAACATGACCCACGAATGCACAGATAATAAAAACTACAAAAAACTGAAACAGTAATATCCCTGTAAAACAGTCTCCCTTATAACTAAAAAGCAGTGATAATAAAACATAAGCCAGATAGGCAGTACCAGCTAAAAGGAAAGTATGATATAACCTCTTCTTGAAAGTAAAAGTCTTAATCCTCTGTAGGTTATACTTTGTTAATATCCAGATCAAAATTGAAAAGAACAAATACCTGAATCCAAAATACAATACATACGATTCGTGCAGCGACTTATCAAGAAAACCAAGTTCCCATTTGGCATAAGCCAGATTGGGATAAATTATAAAGACCGCACTAACCAGGCTGATTAGTGCGAGTCTGTACGAATTGGTATATTTTTCCAGATAATTCAAACTTTTATCAGTTATCCGGTAATTAATTATCGAAAAAATTACTTAACAATTTTTACACACATTAAGCGGCTCTGATCACGGATCAGGAGCTTTCCGGCAGAAAGGGCCAGAGGAGCCCAGTTTTGATTTGAGGGACCAGTTTTTCCTCCTTTAAGCAATTCTGCAGAGGAAATTGGTTTAAAGGCTGAAGGATCCGGTTGAATCAGGTATAATTTGTTGACACCATCGGTACTCAGAAGCAGCCCATCGGCGAAAATCATGCCGCCTTTATCAAATAACGGAGCCCTGCCGGTTTTCCACATAACCTTGCCGTCAACACTCATGCAAACGAGGCCGTCTTTTCTTTCATTTGTGGTATATTGAGCATAAAAATAGCCGTCAATTAAAACCGGAGGTTCAGTATGTGTGCCGAAATCAGGATTTTTATAAAGTTCTGTGACGCCATATGTGCCATCTGATTTCTTTGACACTTTTATCATTGCTGCGCCAGCCTGGTAGCCACCTGCAATCAGCAACCTGTTTTCGCCGGCTTCAACCACATTCGGGACCGGAATTCCGCATTGCCAGTTCGAATATTCCCAAAGGATCTTACCGGTAAGAGGCTCAATTCCTACTACTTTTCCACCGCTTGCACTTGCCCCCCTGCCTGCTGCAGCGGTTACCATAACAACCTGGCTCTCCTTGTCTATTTTTACTATTTCCGGACTGACATATCCTACAGGTCCGAGTGATGGAGTTTTCCACATGACTTTTCCTGTGAGCTTCTCATAGGCCACAACTCCTGCCTGTGGCGCCTGTGAAGCAACAATAAGCAAATCACCGAAAACAATAGGACACTGGGTAATTGCCCAGGTCGGAATTTCACCACCGCCAAAATCTGTCCAGACATTTTTATTCCAAATTGGTTTGTGTGTGTTGATGTCGATGCAATAAAGGTTTCCGTAAGGGCCGCATGTGTATATACGGTTACCATCCAAAGTAGGTACGCTACGTGAGCCAGGAAACATTACTGACCCGGGGGCATCGTAAGCAAAATTCCAGAGTTCTTTGCCGCTGGAAAGGTCAAAGCACCTCAGTTTATCACCAACCTTGTCATCCCTGTCCAGTAAATATACCTTACCACTTTTAATAACAGGTCCTCCATAGCCTATGCCCACATTGACTGTCCACAAAACTTCGGGCCCCTGCTGAGGCCATGAGCGCAAAATATCTTTCTGGGATGACACCCCGTCTCTGTTGGGCCCAAAAAACTGTGGCCAGTCCTGCGCGTAAATGTTTGACATACAAAATAAAAAGACTAAGGCCGGTATTAATATTTTTCTGTGTTTCATTTTCTTATTTCATTTTAGTTAAGGAAATTTCTTATTCAATGTGTTCTAAAAGCTTGATTCAAGGATGATCAGTGGCATAGATCTATATTTATTTTCAAGTGGCCAAATTAAAAATTAAAATATAAAGTGAGTCCCATTCTTCCTTAATAAGTCAATATTTTTTCTTTAAGAGGAAAAAACAAGTGATAATCACGAACCGACTCAATAATAGGATAGAGGTGGAATTGTTTGCAAATATGTTATAACATATGATGTTGAAATATGAAAACTAACTATATAAGGATTTATCAAAATATTTGCCCGGTACACATTTGCTTTGTTTCAACATTCTTCCAAAATAGTGCATGGGATAAAGAATTTCTATAACGAGTTTCTCCTGCTAATAAATTAACTGTTAAATCATGGATATCCGCTTTTCGGCTGTGAAAAACCTTATTTTCTATTTTTTTAACCTTAGTAACAGAATTATCCCAAATGTCTTTAGACCTTATTACCTTATTTGGGTTTACTTAAATAAGGTAATAGGGTTGTAATCTTTGAGATACGGTTTTTCTACTAAGGTTTCAAGAAAAAATAAGGTTAAAAAAATAATCAATCTATATGAAAGGTCGTTTTCAGTCAAAATAACCTTATTTTCTCTTTTTTTAACCTTAGTAACAGAATTATCCCAAATGTCTTTAGACCTTATTACCTTATTTGGGTTTACTTAAATAAGGTAATAGGGTTGTAATCTTTGAGATACGATTTTTCTACTAAGGTTTCAAGAAAAAATAAGGTTAAAAAAATAATCAATCTATATGAAAGGTCGTTTTCAGTCAAAATAACCTTATTTTCTATTTTTTTAACCTTAGTAGCATAAATTTTCCAAATATATTCAGACCTTATTACCTTATTTGGGTTTAATTAAATAAGGTAATAAGGTTGTAATCTTTGAGATACGGTTTTTCTACTAAGGTTTCAAGAAAAAATAAGGTTAAAAAAATAATCAATCTATATGAAAGGTCGTTTTCAGTCAAAATAACCTTATTTTCTCTTTTTTTAACCTTAGTAACAGAATTATCCCAAATGTCTTTAGACCTTATTACCTTATTTGGGTTTATTTAAATAAGGTAATAAGGTTGTAATCTTTGAGATACGGTTTTTCTACTAAGGTTTCAAGAAAAAATAAGGTTAAAAAAATAATCAACATATATGAAAGGTCCCTTTCAGTCAAAATAACCTTATTTCCTCTTTTTTTAACCTTATCCCAAATGTCTTTAGACCTTATTACCTTATTTGGGTTTATTTAAATAAGGTAATAAGGTTGTAATCTTTGAGATAAGGTTTTTCTACTAAGGTTTAAAGAAAAAATAAGGTTAAAAAAATAATCAATGTATATGAAAGGTCGCTTTCAGTCAAAATAACCTTATTTCCTCTTTTTTTAACCTTATCCCAAATGTCTTTAGACCTTATTACCTTATTTGGGTTTATTTAAATAAGGTAATAAGGTTGTAATCTTTGAGATAAGGTTTTTCTACTAAGGTTTCAAGAAAAAATAAGGTTAAAAAAATAATCAACATATATGAAAGGTCCCTTTCAGTCAAAATAACCTTATTTTCTATTTTTTGACCTTAGTAGCATAAATTTTCCAAATATATTCAGACCTTATTACCTTATTTGGGTTTATTTAAATAAGGTAATAAGGTTGTAATCTTTGAGATACGGTTTTTCTACTAAGGTTTCAAGAAAATGCAATGTTGAGATGAAAAAACCGATTGTGTGTATATAGATTACTGTATTTAATACCTGAATTACGGAGATGGACAAGAACAGGATCACACTATTGAAAACACTTTAAATATGTTTATTGTCATTTTAATAATATTTATAAATAATAGCTTTTAAATATCATTTATTTACACAGCATGTATATTTACTTAATTAATATCTGTTTTATAGCAATTATAATGTCAATGTGATTTGTAGTTTTAAAATATAGTATTAGCTTTGTAATCTTGGTTATAAAAAAATATTAAACTGATATACTGATTTATATGTGCGGAATTGTAGGTGTTTTTGATCTGAAGGTCAACCATATGGAGTTAAGATCAACAGTCCTTAAAATGTCGAAGAAAGTAAGACATCGCGGACCTGACTGGTCGGGAATATTTTATTGTGAAAAAGCAATACTCGCTCACGAGCGGTTATCCATAGTTGATCCACAGTCGGGTAAGCAGCCGTTATACAGTAAGGACTGCAACCTTATACTGGCTGTAAACGGGGAGATCTATAACCACCAGGAAATACGAAAACACTACGAAGACACTTACGAATTTCAGACTCATTCCGATTGTGAAGTAATTCTTCCTCTTTACAGGGATAAAGGCCCGGCATTTATTGAGGAGCTGAACGGGATCTTTGCGTTTGCGCTGTATGACAGGGAGAAAGACTGCTATCTGATTGCCAGGGACCATATTGGAATCATACCGTTATATATTGGCTGGGATCAATTTGGCAACTTTTATGTAGCGTCTGAACTTAAGGCACTGGAGGGAGTCTGCAATAAGATACAGGAATTTTTGCCCGGACACTACCTCTACAGCATGGATGGCGTTATGACACGATGGTACAAACGCGACTGGGAGGAATATTCTGCAGTTGAAAACAATACTACAAGCATCAACGATCTCAAGGAGGCACTTGAGGCTTCAGTTCACCGTCAGTTAATGTCGGATGTGCCTTATGGAGTTCTTCTCTCGGGTGGCCTCGATTCATCTGTCGTCTCCTCCATAGCTAAAAAATTTGCCCCTAAAAGAATCGAATCACAGGATAAAAGTGAAGCCTGGTGGCCACAGCTGCACTCATTCGCCGTTGGCCTCGAGGGCTCACCTGATCTTGCTGCAGCACGGAAAGTCGCCGATCACATTGGGACAATTCATCATGAAATCAATTTCACCGTTCAGGAAGGTCTCGACGCTCTCCGGGACGTTATTTATCACATTGAAACATATGATGTTACAACGATAAGAGCTTCAACTCCAATGTACCTTCTTGCAAGGGTTATCAAATCAATGGGAGTGAAGATGGTTCTTTCCGGTGAGGGCGCCGATGAAATTTTTGGTGGCTATCTCTATTTTCATAAAGCTCCATCACCTGAAGCCCTGCACGAAGAAACAGTAAGAAAACTGGGCAAACTTCATTTGTATGATTGCCTTCGTGCAAACAAATCTCTGGCTGCCTGGGGTGTCGAAGGCCGTGTTCCGTTCCTTGATAAAGAGTTTATGGATGTGGCGATGCGTCTCAATCCAAAAGATAAGATGATTAACAAGGATCGTATCGAAAAATGGGTCCTCCGAAAAGCTTTCGAGGATTACCTTCCTGCCAGCGTTGCATGGAGACAAAAAGAACAATTCTCTGATGGGGTTGGTTATAACTGGATCGACTCGCTTAAAGAACTTACTTCACATGAAGTGACTGACGATCAGCTTGCAAATGCAAAATACCGTTTCCCGATCAATCCTCCGATGTCGAAGGAAGAATATTTCTACAGGTGTATTTTTACTGAGCATTTTCCTTCAGATTCTGCTGCGTTATGCGTGCCATCAGTCCCGTCAGTGGCTTGCAGCACTCCGGAGGCTCTGGCATGGGATGCTTCATTTAAAAATCTGAACGATCCTTCAGGACGGTCTGTAAAGAGCGTGCATGTGGATTCGTATAAATAATTAAAACCCCACAACCCCCCATTTGGGGGGCTTAAGAAAGTTGAAAGTCCCCCTTATGGGGGATTTAGGGGGCTGCTAAACCGATTTTATTTTATCCTTTGTGAGCCTTCGTGTTTACCTTCGTGTCCCTTTGTGGTTAATGGATTTCAAGCCTCTATGGTGTATAAGCGTAACCTTTATCCGATTACGCATCAAAGTCCCCCATATGGGGGATTTAGGAGGTTGATTTATGTGGTAATTGGATTTCTTTATATAATTTAGACAATTCTGAATTGTTAATGAATGTTACCGGAAATTCAAAATCTTAAACCCACTGCAAGAATTCTTTCACTCAGAAATAAAACTCTGTCTTCTAACCGATATCTTTCAATAGACCAGGCTAAAATAATAACCCGCATATACCAGGAGAATGAATCTCTTCCTGTAACCATGAAACGTGCGAAGGCCCTCGCAGCATCTCTTCTGGAAATGCCAATTGCAATTGATCCTGAAGAACTTATTGTTGGTAACCGCACTCCCGACATCAGGGCAGGTGTGGTGTTCCCCGAAGCCGGCATAAACTGGCTGGTGAAAGAAATTGATACACTGGCACGCAGACCTCAGGATCCATTTAATGTGAGAGATAAGGATGCTGTTTATTTCAAAGAAGTAATTGAACCCTATTGGCGCGGAAAAACTCTGGAAGATGACATTTTCAGCTTGTATGGTGAAGAAATTTCAGCTATTGAGAAAGTAGTTAAAATAAACCAGAAAGATCATGCCCAGGGGCATATCTGTCCGAAAGTTGAGGACTGGCTAAGATACGGTCCGGCAGGATTATTGAAAATCGCTGATGAAAAGCTCTCAGATGCTGACAAGGATCAAAAAGCATTTTATAAAAGTGTATGCGTTACACTTAATGCAGCTTCAGTTTTTATAAGTCGTTATAGTATTTTAGCGTATGATCTGGCTAAAAATCAGGAGGATGCGATACTGAGATCAAATCTTGAAGAAGTTGGTTTTATATGCCACAAATTGTCAGAAAATCCTCCCGAATCTTTTCGGGAAGCCCTTCAGTCTGTATGGTTTCTGTTCGTAATCCTTCAAATGGAATCGAACGCATCATCATTTTCGCCCGGTAGACTGGATCAATATCTATATCCATATTATCAATCAGACATTGAGGCGGGCAGACTTGATAATGAAAAAGCAATTGAACTGCTTGAAGTATTATTCATTAAGTTCAATCAGATAGTTTATATGCGCAATGCCCACAGCGCAAAATATTTCGCGGGTTTTCCCATAGGTTTCAATGTGACTATTGGCGGACAGACAAAAGAGGGAGTTGATGCTGCAAATGAGCTTTCATATCTTATTCTTAAAGCGGAGGATCATATCAGGCTGCCACAACCGAATCTTACCGCCCGTCTTCATAAAAACTCTCCAGAACAATTTATTTCCGAATGCAGCAGAGTAATTGGTCTGGGAAACGGGATGCCGCAGATTGTGAATGATGAAAGCATCATTCCTGCACTTAGGACAATTGGAATTGAAAATATTGACTCTCTGGATTATGCACTGGTAGGATGTGTTGAATTAAGCACCCAGGGTAACTTTCTTGGCTGGAGCGATGCTGCAATGTTTAATCTTGTAAAGGTGCTTGAGCTGACTCTCAATGACGGAAAATGCATTATAACCGGTAAACAGACAGGACTTAAAACTGGCACGCTAGAGAATTTTAATGATTATCAGGCTTTTGAATGCGCATACCGGAAGCAGATAGATTTTTTTATAGATAAAATGGCAGGAGCCTGTGATGTTGTAGAAAAATGTCATCAGCAGCATTTACCCTCACCATTCCTTTCAAGCGTAGTTGATAATTGTCTTGAAAACGGAAAAGATGTCACTGCAGGAGGAGCAAAATATAATCTCTCAGGCATACAGGCTATCCAGGCAGCAAATATTGCTGATAGTTTAGCCGTGATTAAAAAACTTGTATTTGACGAAAAGAGTGTAAGAAAAGAAGAATTTCTTAAAGCCTTGCGTACAAATTTTGAGGACAACGAACAACTCCGGCAGTATTGTATCAACAGGGTGCCCAAATATGGTAATGACATTGAGTGGGTTGATGAGCTGGGAGCAGAATGGATAGCATATTTTGCCGGCAAACTACGGCATTTCTGGAATTACAGGGGCGGGGGATTTCATATGGGATTATATACAGTTTCTGCACATGTTCCAATGGGGCAAAATGTTGGAGCAACTCCTGACGGCAGACTATCAGGAACACCTCTTGCTGATGGGGGAATGTCGCCGATGTACGGTCGCGATAAACAGGGTCCGACCGCTGTTTTAAATTCTGTTAGCAGACTTCATTCCGGGCTGGCAACAAATGGCTCACTTCTTAATATGAAATTTCTGCCTTCTTTATTTAATGATTCTGCTGACAGGGAGAAATTCACCGCTTTGTTAAAATCATTCGTTGATTTGCCAATAAACCATGTACAGTTCAATGTTGTAACTGCTGATGAATTAATTAAGGCGAAAGCTGATCCGGAATCTTACAGGGGGCTGACAATAAGAGTGGCCGGTTATACAGCTTATTTTACGGAACTCGCTGAAGATTTACAGGATGAAATAATTAAAAGAACGACACAGGGTGAAAACTGAAATCACAGGGACTATATTTAAAATAAAGCGGTTTTCAATTCACGACGGGCCGGGAATACGCACATCCGTTTTTCTGAAAGGCTGTCCTCTTAACTGTATCTGGTGCCACAGTCCTGAAGGAATAAGTTCAGACATTGCCATCTGGCATGACAACAGTCTATGCATTGCTTGCGGCAAATGTGTTAAAACTTGTCCAAATTCAGCCTTAAAGCTTTCTGATAGTTTAGAATCGATCATCAATATTGACAGGGCACTCTGCTCATTATCTGGTGATTGTGTAGATGTTTGCCCGACAGGCGCTGTTCAATTTACAGGATATAAAATCAGTGTAAAGGATATTCTTTCCGTGATTGAAAAAGATATTTTGTATTACACCAGATCGGGCGGTGGTATTACGCTGACAGGGGGCGAACCGCTTTATCAACCTGAATTTTCAGTAGAGATTCTGCGAGCATGTAAGGAATACAGCATACACACAGCTATCGAAAGCTGTCTGTATTGCGACAAAGAAACGATCGATCGGATATCCGGTTTCGTGGATCTTTTCATAATAGACATGAAGATCTGTGACAGCACTATGCACTTGAAGTACACCGGGAAATCAAACGATATCATAAAGGAAAATTTCCGGCACATTGCAAAATCAGGTAAAGAAATACTGGTTAGGATCCCGATGATAAAAGGGATAACTGATACTGAAGACAATCTGAATGAAATCGAAGAGTTTGTTCATGGAATTAATAAGCTGATACCGATTGAACATATAAGCTATAATCCGCTGGCTGAAAATAATTATAAAAAACTGGGGATCCCATTTCTGCTCAAGAAATCAACCACCTAAATCCCATAGCCATCAAGCTAAATTTTTTAACTCTCTGATATTCAATAGGGATGACTATTTTTAATTTCATTTCTTTTGAAAACAGGTTTGCTTGACCACAACCCAACCCCCCAACCCCCCACATGGGGGGCTTCAGATTGAGGTTAAAGATCTAAGATTGGTTAATTTTTAGTATTTTTAAAATAAAACCTGTCAATTATGAAGGGATTAAGTGTAGAATATCCAATGTATTATGATGCTAAACCTTCAATATTTAAGTTGGCAAAGGAATTAAGGAAGACTCAAACAGAGACAGAAAAAATCCTTTGGTTAAAACTAAATAAAAATCAGATTTCTGGTCTTCATTTTCGGAGACTTTAGACCTTATTACCTTATTTGGGTTTATTTAAATAAGGTAATAAGGTTGTAATCTTTGAGATACGGTTTTTCTACTAAGGTTTCAAGAAAAAATAAGGTTAAAAAAATAATCAACATATATGGATATCCGCTTTTCGGCTGTGAATAACCTTATTTTCTATTTTTTTAACCTTAGTAACAGAATTATCCCAAGGGCACTATTTAGATTGTGCATCCAATCAACAAATTTATCGTTGATTTTTATTGCCCTAAAATTAAGCTGGCTATCGAAATTGATGGAAGTATACATGATATTCCCGAATTTCATAATCATGATCTTGGTCGAAGCGATATCCTGAATGACTTCGGAATTAAAGTTATCAGATTCACGAATGAACAAATAATAAATGAAACAGATTATACAGTAATTCAAATTGAAGAGATTTCAAAAAAGCTATTAACTGAGTCCTAAGCCCCCCAAATGGGGGGGTGGGGGGCATAGCCGTCAACCTAATGCGTAAATTTTAGGTAAATGTATATAATATAGGGGGGTATGCAAAACTCTACTCCCTGATTTTAAAAATTCTTTGGCTGAAGTTTTTACTTCAGAAGAGTTAGAGGCTACGGCCAGAGAGACTGGGTTTTATAGACGAGAATCTAAGGTAAAACCTGCGGTGTTCTTTGATTTATTAATGTATGACATGAGTTCAGGGGCATCGAAAAGCCTGAGCCAGCTTTCTATTGAAGCAAGGTCCGAACATGACATTGGTGTTACAAAACAAGCAATCGACAAAAAGTTTAATGAACATACTCTGTCTTTCATAAAGAAGTTGATTGAAAAGCAGCTATCGGTCGAATTAGACCTTAATATTGATGCAGGATGGCTGAGTTCATTTAATAGGGTTCCTATTAAAGATGGAACACGTTTCCACCTTCCGGAAGAATACAAGGATTATCTCCCTGGTTCTGGGGGTAGCGGTTCCAAAGCAGGAGCGTGTATTCAATTTGAGTTTGATTTAAAAAGTGGTCAAATAGAAGTTATGGATCTTACAGCTTCAAACAGGCCGGATGTTAAAGATGCGCAGGAGTCAATGGACAATGTAAAAAAAGGCGACCTGATCATAAGGGATCTTGGATATTATGCTTTTAAATCGTTGATCAATATCATAAAAAAAGAAGCCTTCTTTATCTCTAGACTAGGAGCTAAGGCGAATGTTTTTGAGATGAAAACCGGGGGTTTTAAAAAACTTGATTTTAAAGATGTCTACAATCAGATGAAGATAGGTAAACTATCGAGGATTTACAAAGATGTATTTATTGGGTCTGAAGAAAAGATCCCCGTCAGGTTGGCAATAGAACTCATGCCTGATGATGTTTATGAGGAGCGAATGAGAAAGATTAAAAAGCTCCATAAGAAAAAGGGACGTCAAACTAGCGAAAAATATAAGCTTTTAGCCCGATTCAATCTCTTCATTACCAATGTTACCAGGGAAGTATTGCCGGATGAAGTCATATCTTCTCTTTACAGGATGCGCTGGCAGGTAGAGTTGATATTCAAGATATGGAAATCTGTATTTGGCATACATAATGTTCGTAAAATGAAGTACCATCGTTGGTTATGCCTATTGCACTTCAAGTTACTTATGATGATAGTTAATTGGAACATAATCATGACACAACGTAACTATCATTATCGATGGAAGGGAAAGTTGTTAAGCCTTAATAAATGTTTTAAAACCTTGTTTGACAATATCTATCGATTACGGGAAACTCTCAGACTTGGAAGGAAAGGAATAGCTAAATTTATTCAGTGGACAAATAGAATATTAAACGAAAATCATTGGCTGGAGAAAAAGAAAAATAAAGTAGGACTAGAAAATATATTTTATATAATGTTTTGCAAATCAAATGTATATGTGTATATTTAGAAAAGAAAACGGGACGCACGTACTAAGTAGCATCCCGTTAAAAATCAAAAAAAAGTTCTTTAATATGAGTAAAATTACATCATTCAACCCCGTTCTCCAAAGGGATGGGCAAAAAAATAGTCATGCCGTTAATTATCAGACAGATATAAATTTTTATCAACCCTTAAGTTGACGGCTATGGGGTGGGGGGTTGATTAAAAAGAAGTTGGGGGGGTGATTAAAAAGAAGTCGTAAATAGCTTTAAAGTTTTTTATTAAACCCTCAATAGAAGGTTCGCATACCCCTCTATATTATACACAGTTTTTCCTATTTATTAACTAGCTAGTAATTAAAGCTTTAATATCCATTAGCTTGATGGCTATGCCCTAAATCCCTCAAATATGACTTTTTCAACCCTCTATATCCCCCAAATAGGGGATTTTGTCAACCCCAAAATATGATTGTATCCACCCCCTAAATTCCCCAAATGGGGGACTTTAGTTCACTGGATGTTCCAGAAGATTGCTTCGTCGCAGGCTCCTGGCAATTACCTTGTACTTAGCTGGAATCTTAGCCCCCATATGAGCGGGATAAAAACAAACCGTCTAACCGATTGTTAACCCGTTTGAAGTAAATTGTAATAATGAGCAACAAAAACAAGGCATGAATATGGGACACACAATACTTCATAAGGCGGCATCCCGTGGCGATGAAAACCATGGATGGCTTCACAGCAGGCACACGTTCAGCTTTGCAGATTACTATGATCCCGAGAGAATGAATTTTGGTGCCCTGAGGGTCTTAAATGATGATTATGTTGAAGCAGGAATGGGATTTGGTACCCATCCTCACAACAATATGGAAATAATTTCCATTCCGCTTGAGGGAGATCTTGAGCATAAAGACAATATGGGTAATGTCTCGGTCATAAGAAGGGGAGATGTTCAGGTAATGAGCGCAGGCACGGGCATAATGCACAGTGAGTACAATAAGAACAAAGACAAACCTGCGAAATTTCTTCAGATATGGGTCATTCCCGATAAACGGAACGTAACCCCTCGTTATGACCAGATCACTCTTGATAATAGTGAATTGCATAATACTCTTAAGCAAATACTTTCTCCTTCGCCCGACGACGATGGCGTTTGGATACATCAGCAATCGTGGTTTTATCTGGGACAGTTTGATAAGGATTTTACATTCAGCTATAATCTGAAAAGGAAGGAAAACGGGGTATATGTTTTTGTTCTTAAGGGTGATGTGAAAGTCAATGAAGCCACCCTGGCGAAAAGAGATGGACTGGGGATCTGGGACACTGAGAAAATTTCTTTTGTTTCACTCTCCCAGGATATGGAAATCCTTCTTATGGAAGTTCCCATGAATATTTAAAATGCCTTAAAATCATACCAACTGCCCGGTATTGTCTCATTATGATACACTGATTCATTACATACAATTTCTAAATATCTAATAATATGAACCTTATATTAGTGGCATAAGTCTTGTATTATTTAACAGATAAAAAAATATGCCCTAATTTATGGACCGTCCGGTTTCAAAAGAACACAAAAGAAAGTTACTAATCAGACAGATTGGAGTTACTTCTATAATTATTATAGTCCCGCTTCTGATTATCCTTTTCATGAAGAGTGCTTTTGTTCCTTCTGTAAGTATTTCCCAGGTCGCAACAGGCATTTCTGACAAAGGCGATATCCAGATTACTGTTCAAGGTTCAGGAAATGTAATTCCCGTTTATGAGGAGATCATTACATCCCCATTCAAAAGCAACATCGTGAAAATTATTAAAAAGCCTGGAGATAAGGTATTTCCTAAAGATACTTTGCTGATTCTCAATAATAAACTGGCGGAGAATGATCTGAACTTACTTACAAATGAACTGGCTCTTGAAAATATCCGTATTGATAAACTTAAGATCGAATTACAGCAGCTAAGGGAGGATTTTGAATTCAGCAGGAAAATTAAAGAGATAAAAGTTGAAAATGCAAGATTGGAGTACGAAGGTGAGGTCACTCTTAATAAGATGGGAGGCAGTCCTGCTTCAGAAGTGAAAAAAGCAAAAACCGCATGGGATATTGAGCAACTCGAAAACAGCCAGGCACAATATAATTTTAATAACCAGGTAAATTCAAGGAACAACGGGATCAGGGAACTCGAAACTGAAATTAACATTGAGAAGAATAAAATAATTAAAGCAAAGGATCTGGTTGATCAGGCTTACGTTAAAGCCCCATTCCATGGTGATTTAAGCTGGGTGATTGATCAAACGGGGGCTTCAGTTTCAGAAGGTCAGCAGATCGCAAGGGTAGCAGATTTTTCAAGCTATAAGCTTAAAGGAACAATAAGCAACGCCTGGGCAGGAAGGGTAGCATCAGGACAGGAAGTTGACATCAGAAACCAGGACAAAGACCTCACCGGAACAATTGAGAATATTATGCCTGCGATTACCCAGGGAATGATGGAATGCATAATTCGTATAGATAAAGGAGATATCACAAACTTACGTCCGGCGCAACAGTTGGAAATCAGGGTTATAATTTCAAAAAAGGACAAAGTTCTCCGGCTTCCAAATGGGCCTTATTATAAGGATCGTGGATACAAAGAGATGTATGTCGTGAGGGGAAACAAAGCTTATAGAACGAAGATACTTTTTGGGGATTCAAACTTCGATTATGTGGAAGTTCTGGAAGGATTAAAAGAAGGAGAAAAGGTGATATTAAGTGATATAGGTGATAAGTATACAAGAGAAGAAATTAAATTAAAAAAATAGTAACTATTTAACCGCAAAGCACGCAAAGAAGCGCAAAGAGCGCAAAGCTAAAACACTATAATATAGACCTTTGTGATCTTTGTGGTTAATGGATTTAATTTAAAATATAAACACTAATCATATTATCAAAAAACATTATGATCAAACTCGAAAACATAAGTAAAGTCTACCGGACAAAAGAGATTGAAACTCTTGCTCTGGACAACATTAATTTTGAAGTCAGGGAAGGGGAATTTGTATCAGTTATGGGTCCTTCCGGATGTGGAAAAAGCACATTGCTGAACATAATAGGCCTTCTTGATGAACCGGATAACGGGAAACTTGCTCTGGACAAGCAGGACATATTAACTTATGAGGATAAAAAGACCGCAAGGATGAGAAACCAGCTTGTGGGATTCATCTTTCAAAGCTTTCATCTTATCAAGGAACTCAACATTTACGATAATGTTGAATTGCCACTTATCTATAGAAAAACGCCTGCAGGCGAGCGTAAGAAGAGAGTAATGGAAGCACTCGAGAAAGTGGGACTCACAAACAGGATGTCACATTACCCAGGCCAGCTTTCCGGAGGTCAGTGCCAGCGTGCAGCAATTGCAAGGGCAGTAGCAGGGGATCCGAAGATAATTCTGGCAGATGAACCAACGGGTAATCTAGACAGTAAGATTGGCCATGAAGTTGTTGATATTCTGGCTGACCTAAATAAAAAGGGTACGACAATAGTAATGGTTACCCATGATGAAATGCTTGCAAAATCCACCCACAGGATAGTGAGACTGTTTGATGGAAGACTGGTTGGATAAAACACCCCCCCAACCCCCCAAATGGGGGGCTAAGCTGCTCCGTGTATGAGAACTAAAGTCCCCCATATGGGGGATTTAGGGGGTCGAAGCTAAGGTTGAAGTTAAAGCTGAGAAAAAAATCCATTAACCACTCCTTCGGCAAGCTCAGGGTGACGGACACAAAGGATACACAAAGGTTCACAAAGGTTAAAAACGCTGGAGCGGATTTATAATCCGTGCCAGGCAAGGTTAAAGCTATGAATAAATTAATACTACCATGTTAAAAAACTATTTCAAAATATTTCTGAAAGTCGCTTGGCAGAGTAAGCTGTTCACTTTTCTGAGCCTTTTCGGGATAAGTCTGACGATCATGTTTGTAATGATCTTCAGCATGACAATATCAAAGATAACAAGCGGATCGGGACCTGAAAAAGACCTCAATAAGATTGTCTTCTGCCAGAGGGTGAAGACTAAAGAAACCCACAAGGGTAAAAAGAGTGAGGGTTATAGTGTTGCATCCGTAAGCAAAAGGCTCTGTGAAGAGCATCTTAAAAAAACGAAGAGTGCAGATATAGTTTCAATGTATTCCGGACCTAATCAGTGGGAATTCATCTTTAACGGAAACTACCAGAAGAAGCTACAGAACCATACAGATGCTGAATACTGGAAAATTTTTAACTACAAGTTTCTTCAGGGAAGACCATATAATGATAATGAGGTTACAAATGGCACCAATCTGGCTGTTATCACTAAATCGCTGAAAGAACTGCTTTTTGGTAATGAGGAAAATGTTCTTGGTAAGACGATCAAATATACTTCTATGAACCTGGTTGTTACGGGTGTCGTAGATGATCCCCCAAAAACAGATCAAAATGCAATTGGTGATCTTTATTTTCCTTATACTATTATGAAAGGCGACGACTTTGATGATTACATCGGTGGATATAGGGTTGCGTTTAAAAGTTCCTCAAAAAAGTTTAAACCAATAAGAAATGAAGTTCAGGACATGGTGTCTCGTATCGACGCAGCTGATACATCGCGGGCAATTTTTCTTTCCGGACCATATTCGCAGATAGAAAAAATGATGGTGGGATACGGCGATCCCGAAGACTACTCAATGGGAACGAGCCTTTTTAAATATCTGATGATGGCCCTTGCTTTCATACTTCTTCCTGCTATAAATCTGATGTCATTAAACTTTGCCCGCATACACGAACGCGGAGAGGAAATTGCTATCAGAAAGTCCTTCGGTGCAGCAGGCAAAGTCTTACGAGGACAGTTTTTATTCGAAAATATTCTTATGACACTTGCAGGCGGGCTAATAGGCATAATTCTCTCATATTTAGTTGTCGCCCTTCTTGGAAATTCTCTAACTCTAAGTATTGATTTTATGAATAATGTTCCACTGTCTTTCTCATTCGATTATAAAGTATTTGCGGGGGCGCTTATAGCTTGTCTGATTTTTGGACTTCTCTCAGGTTTTCTCCCGGCTGTCAGATTATCAAAAATGAAACCAGCTGTTTATCTGAAAGGAGGTGAATTATGATTCGCTTGTTTTTTAAATCTTTGTGGAATAATAAACGACGGAATATCCTGGTTTTCATAGAACTGTTTATGATATCCTTTGTTTTGGTTAATCTGACTCTTTATCTGGTAAACATGCTGTCGGTAATTCATATTAAGAACTGTTACGACACCCATAACGTTATTCTTGTTGATATAACTAAAAAGAACCCGGAATCTGAAAAAATTGCCGAGGTCTCATTTCAGAATCTTAAAAAGGTATTTGCCTCAAACTCATTTGTTGAGTCGGTATCTATAAATACTAATGCTGTTCCGTACAATTATAACATAAGCACCACCGGGTTCAATCACGACAGTGTTGAGATTGGTTTCGCCAACCGTGAAGTTGATATCGATTATGCCAGGGTAATGAAGATAGTTCCCCTGAAAGGGCGATGGTTCGATGAAACAGACCGGGGAAAAGCCGTCCAGCCTATAATCATTTCTACAGAAGCCAATGAAAAGTATTTCAAAGGCAATGCTGTAGGTGAAAGACTTTATGAAACAGTCGGACCAAACAAAATAAACTTTGAAATTATCGGTGTAGTTGAAAGGTTCAAGAGAAGTGATATTGAAAAACCATACCCTGTTGCATTTATTTTGAAGGATTCAATAAAGGCAGGTTCAAACTGGCAAACTTCTTTCCTTATACGTACAAAAGAAAATAAAACCAGCGATATGCTGGCCATTGCAGAAAGCCAGGTTTATTCAACACTTAATTCTGAAAGCTGGGCTATTAGCAGCTTGAATTCTCTGGATAACATGCGTCTGCAGCAGAATAATGAAAACTATCAGCGGAATTACCTCACAGTCGTAATTGCACTTTTTGTTCTCGTAAACATCTTTCTGGGAACCATCGGTATATTATGGTACAACACTAACCTTAGGATCCACGAGATCGGAATAAAACGCGCACTCGGATCGACAGGCAAAGGTATAAAACGTTTACTGATATGTGAAAACCTGGTCATTGCAGGAGCAGGATTATTGATGGTTCTTTTAATAGTCCTACAGATTCCTGTCCTTGTCAGCAGAGATGGTCCGCCGGAATCAGGAGTATTGTTAAATTCAATAATAATAAGTGCTATATCCATGATTGTACTGGTATTTTTAAGCACATGGATACCAGCAACTATCGCATCAAAAATACGACCTGCAATTGCCCTGAAAACAGAATAAGTTAGTACTTTCGCCATCATGATAAGATCTTTCAGGATATTAATATGTGATGATGATGATGCTGTAAGAAGCTCCCTGGGGTACTTATTGGATAAAGAGGGATATAATACTTTCTTCGCTTCCAAACCGGATGATATTATCAAATACGTTGCCGAAACTGAATTCGATCTGGTTTTACTCGACATGAATTTTTCTATCTCAATAAATGGTGATGAGGGAATTGAAATTCTGAAAAAAATAAAAAAATTAAATAATGTAACACCAGTGATCCTGATAACAGCCTGGGGTTCAGTTGAACTTGCAGTTCAGGGAATGAAACTTGGCGCATCGGATTTTGTCACGAAGCCGTGGAATAATATGCAATTACTTAAAATAATTGAAACATCCATCAGCTTGTCAGAGAATACCTCATCAGATGATAATCAACATACCAGCTCTCATAAATCAAGACGACCCGCTGAATTTGAGTCAATTATCGGGAATGATCCAAAGCTGATTGAGATCCTTGACATTATAAAAAAAGTTGCTACAACTCATGCTCCGGTATTAATAACGGGTGAAAGCGGAACAGGTAAAGAACTTATTGCTTCTGCAATTCATCAATACAGTACGAGGAAAGACAGACCATTCATCAAAGTTAACCTTGGCGGAATTCCAGCCAGTCTGTTCGAATCTGAAATGTTCGGTTACCGGAAAGGCGCTTTTACTGATGCCAAAAGCGACCATACTGGCCGGTTTGAAAAAGCAAATAAAGGCTCCATCTTTCTCGATGAGATCGGGGACCTTAATTTTACTTCCCAGGTTAAATTGCTGAGAGTACTCCAGGACCAGACTTTTGAGCGGTTAGGTGACCCTGACAGCATTACCGTTGATGTGAGAATCCTGTCTGCCACAAACCAGAATCTTTATTCACAGGTTAAGAAGGGATCTTTCAGGGAAGATTTGCTGTATCGTATTAATCTTATCCAGATCGAAGTACCTCCATTACGTCAAAGGATAAGCGATATACCAGTCCTTGCTGAATATTTTATAAATAATGCAGTGAAGGCATATTCGTTACAGGCAAAATCATTGTCTAAGGCAGCAAATGAATGGCTTTGTGAACAAGCCTGGCCCGGGAATGTCAGGGAACTGAAAAACATTATTGAGAGAAGTCTGTTGCTCACAAAAGGTGACCAGATAAAACCGGATGATTTTATAACCGCAGGTCAGGCTTCGACTCCGCTCAGCCTGACCAGCGGCACGCTCAACCTGACCAGCGGTACACTTGATGAAATGGAGAAACAGATGATCATCAATACAATAGAAGAATGCCTGGGTAACCTGTCAAGAACAGCAGAAAAGCTTGGTATAGGCAGAGCCACTCTATACCGTAAAATGGAAAAACACGGAATCCAAACAGATAAGAATGAGTAAAAGATGGACATTGCTCTGGTTGACATTCGTATTCTCCCTGTTCCTGGCGCTGGCAATATTTTCTTTCCATAAAAATAATCCGTTTCTTCTCATCGCTTCCGAATTTGTAATACCAGTATTATATGGAATTACGATATGGATGATGATGAGGTCACTCAAGCCTATATCCAGTATCGGGAGAAGCCTTAATCTGCTTAAAGAAGGAGAATTCAACATTACCCTTGTTAAAACCGGGAACAGCGATATAGATAATATTATCGAAGTCTATAATTCGATGATTAATCGTCTGCGCGAAGAGAGGCTGTCGGTAAGGGAAAAGAATCATTTTCTCGATCTTCTTATTGAATCATCGCCTCTCGGCATTGTAATGATGGATCTGGATGACAGGATAATGGAAATAAATAAGGCTGCAATAAGATCACTCGGCATTAAAGAGGATAGTTATAAAGGGAAGTATCTTAAAGAATTAAGCAGCAATCTTTCTGTTGAAATAGATAAGATAGCTTATGATGAAAAACAATTGGTAGTTCTGGCAGATGGACAGAAATATCTTTGCCGTAAATTATTTTTCATGGATCATGGATTTAAACATCCTTTTTATTTGATAGAAGAATTCACCGAAGAAATAAAAAGAGCAGAAAAAGAGGCTTATGGAAAACTGATCAGAATGATGGCCCATGAGGTAAATAATACTGTTGGCTCAGTAAACTCAATTATGACCAGCATCCAGTCGAATCCCGAAACATTTATTATTTCCGAAAAGGATGATATAATCAGGATGCTAGGGGTTGCGATACAACGGAACTACCAGATGAACAGATTTATGCAGAATTTTTCAAATGTCGTTAAGCTGCCTTTTCCAGATAAGGAGGAGATGGATCTTAATGATTCGTTATCGGTAGTAATTGATTCATATTCTGCCGAACTGAAAGATAAAAATATTGCTTTGGAAGTGAATATTGATAATACCATTCCTTTGATTAAAGCGGACCGTAGCCAGATGGAACAGGTCTTTCTTAACATTATTAAGAACTCAAAAGAAGCTGTTCCGGTTAATGGGCATTTGAAAATTACAACTCAAGATAATCCGGTTGCTGTGATATTTGAGGACGATGGACCGGGTTTATCAAAGGATGTCTCAGAAAAACTATTCACACCTTTCTTTTCTACAAAACCAGGAGGGCAGGGGATCGGTTTGACACTTGTACAGGAGATACTCACAAATCATGGATTCCCTTTCAGTTTCAGGAATAAAGAGCCTGATGGAACAGAATTTAAGATTATTTGTCACAATTAATGAAACTGCAACTGAAAACTTCGCCAAAAGTGCAACCAATTTTAATTTTTAACATTATTGGTATGGAAAACGATAATTTTGAAATGAAATTAACTGAAATGACAAAACCCGAAATCCCTCATCTTAAACATGAGGAGCTGCTTGCAAATGCAATCGTCAATGCAAAGGATAAGTCTGTGGTCAGTTTATGGTGGCTGAGTGTCCCCTTGTTTATTATCCTGATGCTATTGATGAAAACAACTTTTATGCCCGGTACAACGCTGAAAGGCAGCCTAAAGGGGCTTGCCGGCAGTGAAAAATACATCTCACTGGTCTTCTTCCTTATTTCACCGCTTGCTCTCATATTGGTTAATGCATTCAGTATAAAAAAGATCTACTTTCTCTCAGGTAATCCAAAGGTGATGAACTTCCTTCAGGTTGTCTGGCATAATATTCTGATGATCATTTTATCCCTCCTGATCTTAATAATTTATTCACTTTAAAATCTTTAAAATGAAACTTCCCTGGTTCAAAAGAATAGGAATATTTTTTATGCCAACATCGGCAATAGGATGGTTGATATTAGTGGCCGGATTTGTCTTTGCGATTATCAGCTTTATGGATATTGATGGCAGGTCGCATTCTGTAAGTGATACACTCATTAATTTCGTATTCATGTTGCTGATAATAGGAGCGGTCTACTCCATTATTGGGTATGTAACCAGCAGAAACTTAAAAAAATAACAAAATCCATTAACCGCACTCTTCGGCAAGCTCAGGGTGAGGTCGCAAAGGAATTACGCAAAGGCTGCAAAGGAAAAAATGGTTTTATCTTTGCGAACTTTGAGCCTTTACAATTTTGTGCCTTTGAGCCTTTGAGCCTTTGTGCCTTTGAGCCTTTGAGCCTTTGAGCCTTTACACCTTTGAGCCTTTGAGCCTTTGAGCGCCTTAGCGCCTCATAACGCAAACCAGTACGAAAACTTGATTAAGAAAACATTCTGGGCCGTTATCCTGAAAAGATCTTTCATATCGGTTCCGTAAGAGAACATCCCATTTGTATCGGTGCTTGTCCTGCCCTGCGACCAGACCAGGTACAAAGTTGATCCCGGCAAATATTCCCATCTGACCACGAGATTAGAACGGAACTGCCTGAAATTGAAATCAGGATTTCCAAAGGAATAAGTTCCTCCATCATTGACATTATAATTACTGCCTGAAGGATCGTATGTAAGCTCGGAAGGGGTAAAATCAATAAACCTCTGGTTGAATGTACCGGCATCAGGTACGCTTATTTTCTTAAAGGCAGTGTACTTCCCTGCCGATATAAAAGGCTGACCATAATACTCGATACTTAACTCGGGATTAATTGTATAGTTCAATCTGAATGTGAAATATAATGTCCTCTGATTAAGTTTGCCAAAAATGTAGACAGGATTTGTTCCGGAGCCAACCGTACTTACATATTGAAGTTCAGTGTTCCCTATGCTGTAGTCAGGTTCAAATGAAATCGAGACAGAGTTCGTTGGTCTGTAATAAATTCCGGCCCAATATTCATGTGCTCTGAAACTTGACGCATCGCCGGAACCATGATAGTTGCCTACATTGAATGAGAGTTTCTTCGAATGATCGGTATTAAGGTTCAAATTAAAGCTCTGATTTCCGGGCATAATAATTGAAGGGCCGCCACGCAATAAAGTTGTAGAAATATTTTCACCTTGCAGGTTGAATTGCCCGTTTATCTGCCATTTGTTTTTGAACTGGGCATTAAAATTTGTATTGTGATTTACCGATAAGAGCTGTCCGCCAAAATTAAAGTACTCCCATAGATTTGTATTGAGATACAAATTATTGAATATCCAGAACGGATTTCGTAAATAATAACCCATCCAGTTGCCCTGATATATTACATCAGAATATCTCATATAGCCGATATCGTTGAATTCAAGTCCCGGTGAACGGACGATTACGCATGTTTCAAATTGCAGCCTCTTTTTGCTCGTTTTTCCGAATTTCACCGTTCCTCCATAACCCGGAAGTGAGGTGAGAGTTGAATCAACCGAAAGGTATTTGGCGTCAGGCCTCTGATAATACCGTGCCGATGATGTCTGCGTTCCAATTATTGATTGTGTTGACCCTTTTACATAACTGAATTCAGCATTTCCGTTTAAATACCAGGTTCTGTCTTTCCAGTTATGCTGAAAATCTAATCCCGCTGTATAGGCTGCTGAATGAAGAAAATCGAGATTGGATGATTTTATATCTCTGTTTACCGATGTAAACATAGCACCAAGAATAGTCTGGCCTTTATTGAAATCCTGCTGGACCCTGCCTACAAAATAGTTGGTAAGTGGTTCTACTGTCTCTTTCCTCCTGAACCCTAAGCTGTCAATCAGAGCATCCTCTCTGGATGTCAGGCTTTCCAGAATCCCGACAGAAAGTCCCTTTTTCGTTTTACCCGATAACTTCATTGCACCGAGAATTGTTGTTGATTCCGGCATTTTAACATGTACACTGTCGCCAACTGAAGGGTAATATTGTGGATATCTTCCGATTCTCCTTGAGTAAAACAGATTGTCGGAATACATGTTATGAATAACGATAGTCTGGGCTGGCATGAACTGATAGATGTTCTGTCCTTCGATAAAAAAGGGACGTTTTTCTGAAAAATATGATTCGAATGCGGTAAGATTTACCTCCGATGGATCGGCTTCCACCTGACCAAAATCGGGATTTATTGTGAAATCGAGCGTGAAATTATTTGTGAGACCGATTTTCCCGTCGAGGCCTGCTGAGATCTTCGACAATTTTCCGGTATTGAAAGGATCTCCTTCAATTTTTTGATATCTTTCAGTCCGCGCCACCGTGTATGGCATGAGTTCGATCTGGTGCTTTGGCTTTATGTTATTGATCCCTTGCAGTTCGCCAAATAAATGAATTACCCCTGGTGAACCTTTTGGAATATACTGCCACTGCGAGCGTTCCTGAAGCCTGTAGATACTTCGTGTCACCTGAAGTCCCCAGATCTGATTTGCATTCTTGTCGAACCGAAGCTGACTCAAAGGTATTTTCATTTCGGCACACCATCCTTTATCGTCAATTGAAGTCTTCATGTACCAGATCGGATTCCAGTTGTCATCTTCATTCTGTCCGTCTTCCGACATTGCAGCATCGCTTTTTGCTCCTGATGCTGAAGCAGCGAACAGATAGTCCGTTTGTTTGTCAAAGTGGCTGTCGAATTCCACGAATATCATATCTCCGCTGAAATTGTCTCTTCTCGACATTATCTTGCTTATCTTATCGGGTTCAGTGTCATAAGACCGGACAAACATATAAAGGTTATCATTATCATAAAGAATTTTAAAGGCAGTCTGTTGTGAAGGTGGTTTATTCTCTGCAGGCTGACTCTGAATAAAATCGGTTGTCCAGTCAACCAGGTTCCAGCAATCGTCATCCATAAGACCATCAATTACCGGTTCAGTTTTGGTAAATGCAGTCTGATATGATCGCTTTGCAACAGTGGTTGAATCAGTTGAATGTGCATAGGTAACCTTGCAGAAGAGGATCATTAGAAGGATCAGGATGCTTATTCTGAGAAAAATATATTTCATAAAGTAAGATCGGTTAAAGAATGAATTAAAATGTTAGCTGATAATTATGGTAACGCTTCAAATGTTCAAGGGTTACAGCTTATTTTTCAAAGACGTTATTTCACGATAATAGTTGCATCAATTTTATCAAATTTTCCGGCCTGTCACCGGCCACGATAATCCCTCATCGGCTCATTCATATTTGAGACTCTTTGCGGGATTTGTTCTGATTGCAGTGACCAGCTGGTATCCGATTGCCAGCCATGTTACCAGCATGGTAATGAAAAGAGCAATTACAAAAATGCCTGCTGTAAGATTGATATGAAATGCAAAATTTCTCAGATATTTTTGGAGCAGGAACACAGAAAGAGGAACCGAGATAAATGAAGCTATAAAAAGGAGCTGCATAAATTCACCGGAAATAAGCTTGAAAACCGACACGCCTGAAGCTCCAAGAACTTTTCTTAAGCCCAGTTCCCGCCTTCTCTGTTCAATCGTATATGTGGCAAGTCCAAAAAGCCCGATGCAGGCAATTAGAATAGCTAATACCGAGAAATCTTTCAAAAGCGATCCTGTTCTTTCCTCCACCCTGTACATCTTGTCGATTTCCTGATCGAGAAACTGATAGTCAAAGGGATATTCAGGCATAACCTTTTGCCAGGTCCTCTCGATACTGGCAAGGTCCTCGTGAAGATTCCCCGGTTTTACCCTGAGATATATAAAATTCAGGTATTTCTCAGGCCAGATCCAAACGGCAAGTGGTTCAATTTTCGATCGCAATGACTCATAATTAAAATCTTTCATCACACCGACGATCAGACTGCGTGTTGTTCCGAATTTTAGTTGTTTCCCCACGGCATCGTCAGTTCCCATAAGTTTTTCAAGTTGTTCGTTGATAAGAAAGTTACCGGTTGTATCGTGGGGAATGTCTGTCGCATATGTCTTTGAAAAGTCTCTTCCTGACTTCATTTTAATGCCCATTGCGTGTACATAATCAAAATCCACTCCAGCCATGCTGACAAGCGAATGTTCTTCAGGTGATTTACCATCCCACCATATGTTATCCGCATTACTGCCGATTTGATGCGGAGGGTTTGTGCAGGCTGTGACTGAAATGACGCAGGGATTTCCCGATAATTCCTGTTTAAGGGCAGTATAATTGTCTCTCATAGCGCCTTTCATCTGGACATAGATTAGGTTCTCTTTGTCATATCCCAATGACTTGCTCTGCATAAATTTAAGCTGCCTGTAGGTGACTATTGTAAAAAGGAGCAGAGCAATGCTGATTATGAATTGAGCTACAACAGTTATTTTTCTGAACCAAACACCTCTTATTCCGCCGGTCATGCCTGATTTTAAGACCTTGACCGGCATAAAAGAAGAGAGCACGAATGCCGGATAGCTTCCTGCCAGCAGTGATGCAATTATTGTGATTATCAGTGTGCTCAATATAAATGCCGGCGTCAACAGGTCACTTTCCCTGAATGTTTTCCCGGTGAGAAAGTTAAAAGGTCCAATCAGTGCAGCAACCAGTGCAATAGCAAGTACCATGCCTGTAAACGCATGAAGCATGCTCTCCCCGAAGAACTGGGCAATAAGGTCATGCCGGTAGGCCCCGTTAAGCTTGCGCAATCCTGT
This sequence comes from uncultured Bacteroidales bacterium, assembly GCA_963715785.1. Lineage (GTDB taxonomy): Bacteria > Bacteroidota > Bacteroidia > Bacteroidales > VadinHA17 > LD21. Next base: position 3,860,811 of record OY970276.1, on the reverse strand, counting down.
TTCCCTGGCTCTTGAAGCAGATCTTGCTGTACTTAGATTCATGAAATTGATACAGGCAATTATAAGTACCAGTAACGCGATAGATGAAAATATCCATATGTTTACTATCGCACCAGGTGAGTGACCGAAACCCCAATACGCATGCAGATGTATCTTTAGGAAAGGGAAGAGCATAAATGTTGTTGTGGTCTCAGGATTATGCTCTTTTACAACCTTGTTGATTTTAAGATTTATCTGGCCGGGTTCAGTTCCCCTTCCTGCCAGAATATATGTTGCTATCGAGTTATTACTCCAGCTATCTGAATACCAGCTAGATTTCTTCATATAACTGAAGGGTATGAGGAAATCTGCCTGGATTGAGCTGTTAGCTGGCACCTTTTTCATAATGCCTGTTACCTGAAACGCTTCAGTGTTATTAATCTCGATGCTCTTCCCAAGCGGGTCTTCAAGTCCAAAATATTTTAAAGCCATCTCATCGCTTATCACCACCGACTGCGGAGCTGAGAGTGCAGTACGGTCATCGCCGGCAAGCAGAGGAAACGTGAACATTTTGAAAAATGAAGAGTCCACTGCCATTACCTTATCTTCATAGAATACCTTATCATTTCTGCGGAACAGCAGGCTTCCTGCATTTGTCATTCTGCATGCGTTATCAATTTCAGGTATTTGTTCTTTCCAGACCGGTCCCGATGGCCATGGTGTTACATTCACATGAAAAAGTCCTTTTGAATAAGGCTGATCCTCTTCAACACGATATAAGCGGTCTCCAAGCTTGTTAAAATGATCGAAATGGAGTTCATCAGAAACCCATAAAAAGATGAACATACTGCCTGCCAGTCCGACAGACAAACCGATAATCGTTATAAAGGAGATCAGCCTGTGGCGCACAATGTTTCGAAGCGCTATTGTAATATTAAAATTCTTCATGTGTCAGGGTTTTAGCAATGAGGCTAATTACCACCAGATTTTCTGAAAAAGATATCACCGCTGATTGTCTCAAGCTTAATAGGATCACCTCCGTTGTTAATTTTTTCGGTGATTTTTACCGGCATGCCGGTGTGAACATTATCTCCGGTAAGATCAAGGTTTGAGTACATTCTGCCCGAAATTGTGGAGAAATCTATGTCTGCTTTTTTGTTTGCCGGTACGGCCAGGTCAATAAATCCGCTTATTGATTTTACGGTCATTTCACCGGTCTGGCCTGTGATTGTCACATTTCCGTCGATTGTCTCCAATGAAAACCTGGATTTTTCCGGGACATAGATCTGCCAGTAGATATCTGTTTCATTGCAGCAATTCCGTTTGCCTTTAAAGTAGTTGTCCCTGAAATTTGCCTTTATAACAACCTTGTTGTCCTGGTCGCCGAAAGAAGTTTCATAGCCTTCGTTATCCTTATTATCATTTACATTTACTGAAGCCTTAACATAAACCTCATTTTTATTCCAGGTCTGAATGTTTATGGAATCAGCTATCTGTATTTTCATGGAAAGAGATTCTTTTCCTGAAAAATCAATATGTTTTTCGATTATCTGCTGGGCTTGCATTGAACCAAAGCACAGCCACGTTACAACTATAATTGTACCTGCTTTCATTGGAATATGTATTTTAATTATTTAACAGTTTGACTGATAAGCTTGAGGATTACGGATTGCGGATTTCCGGTCGTTCATATCCGGAATTGAGAATCCGCAATCCTGATATCTCCCTAGTTTCCTTTTCTCAGATAGATATTTCCGCTTACAGTGCCGATATTGAATGTGAAACCGCCTCCGTTAAGAGAGTAATTCATCTCATTTCCACCAACTTTCTTCAGATCCTTTTTTGAGTCTGAAAAATCAAAGTCGGAATAGAATGCTCCGGAAACTGTTCTTAATTCAAGGTCTGTCGCTGTTTTAGCTGGTAATGTGACATCGATATCTCCGCTTATTGAATTAACAGAAGATGATTTGGCGGAATTGATTGTACTGTAAGTGATATCGATATTTCCGCTGATCGTTGAGAGTACAAGTGGACCGGTAACATCTTTCAGCTTAATATCATGACAGGTTTTTATATCAATCTCGTTCTTCATGTTCTGTATTGAGATCTCAGCATTCCGCTCACATCCGCTGGTAATTTCAACAGACAGATTTTCAGGAACTTTGAGTTTGTATTCTCCGGCTCTTGTAAAGGGCAGAAGACAGGATACATTAATTACGTTTTCAGATTTTTCCACATCGAGACCAATTCCGGTATTGTCAGTTCCGGCTGGAAATATTGGTTTTAGTCCTTTGGCTTTCTCCGGAGGAGTGAAATCGTCAGATGTTGATGTAATTATAATATCTGTCCCGTTGTAACCTTCGATCGGAAGTGCACCGGAAAAATCCTTCAGAACGAGTCTTGTATCCTTTGAATTGGTTGTGGGTATTTTGAATTCCTGAGCAGAGAGGATTCCTGCGGAAAACAATAGTATTAGACCTATCAGGCTGATTTTCATTTTTTTCATGACTTTTTTTATTAAATAATTAACATTTATAATCAGGCAGACCCGGAATCTGCCACGATCTATTTTTAATTGAATTCAATTTTTTCCCTTTTGCTTCTCAGATAAGAACTCTTAAGCTGTTTTCTGCTACGGCTCTTACCTCTTTTAATGTACTTTTATTTGCAATTATTTTCTCTATAGGCACGAGTGCACTTTTCACCTTTCGTTCCGCAAGAATATTTATAAGAGTCACCTGCAGAATAGGATCATTCTGGACTGAAAGAGACTTAACCAGCGAGTCGCAGACCTGTGGTTTATCAGCGAATTTAGAAAGTGCATATGCGGCTGCCATTCTTACATTTATGCTCTTGTCATTATTCAATGTTTTAACAAGCACATCAATGACATTCTGGTCTGCATTCTTAAGGTCCTTTGCATAACCGACAGCCTGTATCCTGTCGCTTGACGATTCTTCTTTAAGCATTGTGAACATCGTGGCTTTTCGCAGCTCTGAGACTTCCGAATGCAGCTGCCTGATCTCTGATGAAGCAGAGTAGTTATTCATGCGCTCGTGGAACATCATACCGATAAATGTGCCAACGATCAGGATCGCAATACCGGCGGCAATTCTGTACCTGCCGAGCTCAAACCAGCGGACCGGAGGCTTATTATATGGTATAGCGGCATTGCCTTCGCTCTTCCTTATCTGACCATGAAGCATATGGTAAAAATTGATCCGCAGTGAATCATCGGGTTGAATCATTTTGTTTTTTGAAAGCAGATTCAGTACCTGCTGACTGTCTTTCAATTCATCCAGACATCTTTCACAGGTCTCAATATGTTTTTCGATTTCTTCACGGATACCATCTTCCAGGTTGTTATCAAGATAATCGATCATTTTAGCATCAACTTCCTCGCATTTCATATTTCTTTGCTTAAATCTGTTTAAAATATATACCTCTGAGCCTTTTGATTGCCCTGTGCATGGCTACCTTAATTGCCGGCACTGATTGGTTTACAATTACTGATATCTCCTCATATTTCAATCCCTGGTACCGGCTCAGCACAATAATTTCCCTTTGTTCCCGGGTCAGTGCTGAAAATGCCTTCTCGAGCCTTTCATAATCCTCTTCGAGGAAACCCTCATCTTCATCGCTTATATCAACCGGATAGGTTTCGGTGTTCATGAAGAGCTCTCCCGTTCTTTTCTCTTCCTTACAGTAATCAATATGTAGATTCCTGGCCATCTGGTACATCCATGCTTTTACTCCATACTCGTTATTATATGAACTTTTATACCTTATCATCCTGTAAAATAAATTCTGAGTCAAATCCTGGCTGATGAGCTTATTTCGGGTCAGTTTTAGAAAATAATTATACAGCCTGACATTATATCGTTCAAACAGCACAGACATTTCAGACAGATTCCCGTCTTTAACACGTTGCATTATTATTTCATCCTCAATATCTGCCACCGTCTGATTTTATGTTTCTATTATGATTACCTGTAAAGTTACAAATGGTTACACCGAAAAGCGATATTTATTTTTAAAATGCAAAAAGGTCCACATTGTATATATGAACCTTTATTCCAGACTCCCGAACTCCCCGGGATTCTGCTGTTTTTTTTTATTATTTCACAGAGGGCCACTGAGAAGACACAGAGTTATTTCGTTTAAAGTTTGATTTTTTTGAAAAAAGTTTATAAAGTTCTTTGACATATTGTAATCGGGGAAAAAGGTTGTTAAAGTTGTTAGTTTTTAAATATTTATAATATGTTTTTCATAATTTTGTTTCGGAGGAACATGTAGATCCCGTATTTTGTGAAGTTATTTCACAGGACTTTTTGAATGGTTCCTTAAACAATAAAAAAAAGGAGAAATAGCGAATCACTTAATTTCTCCTTAAATTCTGGCAAAAGATGGATTTGCCCCACTTTAGGGTGGTGGGGAGCTCTTATGAGTGAACTATTTTTTGAATATTTTTGCGAAAAACGTTTTCATGTCGTTCCAGGAATCCTTATCTGCCTGAGGATTATATTCAATAGGCATATTGAATTTCTTCCCTGTTGCCGTTGAAGCAGGATTGGTAAATGCATGAGTCGCATTCGGATAAACCTTTACAGTATTTTCAACTCCGATAGAATCCAGCTGATGCTTAAATTTGTCCACATCATTCATTGACACAAACTTATCAATGCCGCCCTGACAAATAAGTACTTTTGCTTTCATCAGATTTTTTTCGACCGGCACGCCACCCATTCCTCCATGAAAGCTTACAACACCTTTCAGGTTGGCGCCAAGCTTTGCGTAATTTAAAGCCACAAATCCTCCGAAACAATAGCCTATGGCTGCAAGGTTGCCGGCATCTGTCTGAGGATACTCCTCTAATTTTGTTAAAGCCGCATCCAACAAAACTTTTATTTTTGTCGGATCTTTATAAAATGGACCAGTAAGCTGCTGAGCTTCAGTCGGATTAGCTGCAACTTTCCCATCACCGAATACATCTGTTGCCATTGCTATATAACCAAGTTCGGCGAGTTTGCGTGCCCGCATCTTTACGTAATCATTCAGGCCCCACCATTCCGGCACAACAAGTATTGCAGGGCGTTTTCCCTTTACATTATTATCATAAGCTACGTAGCCTTTGTAAGTCACACCATTTGCGGTGTAAGAGACGGTAGCTTCCTTTATATCAGGAGCCAGACCGGCAGATCGTGCACCCTGAGTGGTAACAAGAAATAGCGAGCTGATCATGACAGTCATAGATAAGATTTGATTTTTCATCTTTAGCTGGTTTTAATTTGCAATTTTCTTTGCTCAGATTAACAATGGTTTACTGAAAAAGTTCTGACCTATACCTTACTTTTCATTTATTGTTCTTTGTGACGGTCGGATTGAACATTACATTCGAAATTATTGTTAAGAGACTGCTAATTAATAATACAAGATCCATGGAATGTTCCCAGTATGTATTTGCATCGCGTCCAAACGGATTGCCTTCAGCCGATAATTTCAGAATTGAAAAAAAAGTGCTGGAGAAACCTAAAGACAATGAGGTACTGTTAAAGCCATGGTACATATCGGTAGATCCGTATATGCGTGGGCGGATGAACAATGCAAAATCGTACGCCGCCTCGTGGGAAATTGATCAGCCTATCATAGGAAGTGCGGTTGCCAAGGTTATCGAAAGCAAAAGTAATACAATCCATGAGGGTGAGGTTGTAAGGGGATCATTACCATGGGCTACATTCTGTATAGAAAAGGCAGATAAATTACAAAAGGTGGATATTACTGATGTTCCTCCCGGATATTATCTTGGATTGCTGGGCATGCCTGGATATACTGCTTATTTTGGGATGATCGATATCTGCAGACCAGTCGCGGGAGAGACTGCTGTTATTTCTGGTGCGGCAGGGGCTGTTGGAATAGTAGCGGGGCAGATAGCAAAAATCCAGGGATTGCGAGTGATTGGAATTGCTGGCAGCGACGAAAAATGTACCCTGATAAAAGAGGAATTCGGTTTTGACGAAGCGATCAATTATAAGACATCAAAATCATTGAGAAAGGAGCTGGCTGCTCTTTGTCCCGAAGGTGTGGATGTGTACTTCGATAATGTAGGAGGCGAGATCACTGAAGCAGTTGCTTCAAATCTTGATTTTCACGCACGGATTGCATTATGCGGCCAGATCTCTCAATACAACAATTCAAAGCCCTATGTTGGTTTTTCGATCTTACCTCATCTTCTTACAAGAAGTGTCAGGCTGCAGGGATTTATAGTACGTGATTACACCAGCAGGTTTGCGGAAGCAGCAACACAGCTTTCTCTCTGGCATAAGGAGGGGAAACTAAAATATATTGAAACCATAATTGAGGGTTTCGACAAGCTGCCGGAAGCTTTTATTGGTTTATTCAACGGAAGAAATCACGGCAAAATGCTGGTGCTCAATGAATGATTGCTTGTTGTAACGTAATTTGCATATCTATCATATATACTGTCAGATATTGATAATAAAATTGCGCACATCGTGAAAAAAGAATATTTAATTATACTTATAATTCCTCTTGCATTTTCATTCTCTGCGGGATGCCTTGGACAATCCCGTGGAAATGCGCTTCAAAATAAGATCTCTATTGATACCATTCTTGCAAATGAACATTTGAATGAGCTTGATGGCAAACCCGAAACCTTTTACAGTGATGGTTTTCAGACGCGATCAAAGACCCTTCAAAAGCTGCTGAGAAGTTGTATCAGCTTCTATGAAGAACAGTTCCCGGGAAATGAATTCAATCTGAGGGTTTATATTCTGAACAAAGCTGACTGGAATAAACCTCCGTTCGGTGTCCCTTATGGAATGCCATTTTATACCAGCAGAAACAGAATCCTGGTAATTGCCGCAGAGAAGAATGCGTTAAGAAAGCTAAGCGGTCTTCCTGATGAGCCGCTGACACCCGACAGTGTCCTTTATGGCTTTGATTATCAGCCTCTTCATGAGTTAGGACATTATTTTTTCTTTACACTGCATGAGTTGTATAAAGAAAAATGGCTAAATGAATTTCTTGCTACATATTTTATGATATGTTACATAAAGGAAAAAAATATCGCACCTGAATTAGAAGCGGAGTTTAAAACCGATTATCATGTGTCGCACAGGAATCTGAAAGACTTTGAAAACTTTTACATGGATGTTGGTCCGTCAAATTATAACTGGTATCAGCAGAAATTTGCTCAATTAGGTTATGCATTGTATCCCAGGCTGAAAACCGGGCTTATAAGAGCAGCACTGAAGAATTATTCACCAGGTGGAAAAAACCTTAACGGTGTCGACTTAATCAGGAGTCTTGATCCTGAAACTATTAATACATGGCTTAAATCAATGAAATAAAACTTCAATTTGAAATAATACATTCTGCTTATTTGTATAATAAAAAATAATATGAAAAGAGTATCTGTATTGCTTCTGAATATGATATCATTGGCTGTGGTGGCTCAGCCTCCGGCTACTGTTAAAATACCAGTAACGGATATCTATTTTGGCAAAAAGGTTGTTGACAATTACCGCTGGCTGGAAAACATGAATGATCCAAAGGTTCAGGCATGGTTTAAGGCCCAGCACGATTATACCAACAGTCTGATTGATAAGATTCCAGGCAGAGATTCACTTTATTTGGATTTTAAAAGATTCGATGATCTCGCAACAGCCACGATTTCTGATATAACCAGGAAGTCGGACCGTTATTTTTATAAAAAAACTTTGCCAGGGGAGAAGGTTGGAAAGCTATATTACAGGGATGGTATGAATGGTAAAGAGATATTGTTATATGATCCCAATGCCTCGGCCAAGGGCAAAACCTTCAGTATTAACTATTTTGGGCCGTCTGAAGACGGGAAGAAAGTTGCAATCGGAATTGCTGAGGGAGGAGCAGAGGTGACAACAATTCACATTTTAAATGCTGATACAAAAACTGAGTATCCTGAAACAATATTCCCGTCTGGGTTTGGTGTGAGCGGATGGTCTCCCGATAACAAGGGCTTTATTTATACTGCACTGACAACTGCGGATAATAAGTCTATGAATTTGCTTACCAATACCCGTTCAATGTATCATATACCCGGGACAGATGTGAAAAATGACAAAGAAATATTTTCCTTAAAGAAGTATCCCGGATTGGGAATAGTACCCGAAGATTTATGTTTTGTAGCTTACACTGAAGATTTCAAATATATCATTGGCATTCTTGGAGGCGTAAATAATGATATGAATTGTTTTTATGCGTCTGCATCGTCACTGTTGCTACCCCATATTGAATGGAAACGATTATTAAGAAAAGAGGATCATGTAACAAATGTAATTGCTGATGGTGACAATATTTATATGCTCACATACAATGGCGCAGCCAGATATAAAATTATCAAGGGTAACCTTCGGGATTTTTCAGTTGGTAGGGCTACGCTGGTTGTTCCGGAGGATAAAAATGTAATAACCAATATCTCAAGAACAAAAGATTATTTACTGATTACATACAGCGATGGAATAAATTCTACTGCAAAGCAATATGATCTGGCCACTGGTAAAATAACTTCAATAAACCTTCCGTTCAGCTGTGACGCAGCTTTGCAGCCTTACGATATAAAATCAGATGATGCTCTTTTTTATCTCACTTCATGGAAACAGCCAAAGATAATTTATGATTATGATGCTGCAAAACAAACACTTAAAGAAAGTGTCTTTGACATTAAAACAAAATATCCTGGTGTCAGCGATATTGAGGTGGATGAAGTAGAAGCGCCAAGCTATGACGGGACGATGGTTCCACTCTCGGTGGTTTATAATAAAAATGTCAAAAAGGACGGAAGTGCAAATTGTATTCTTGATGGGTATGGAGCTTATGGAATTTCCACAACCCCGTTTTTTTCTCCGCAGTTATTAGCGATGCTGAACAGGGGTGTCATAATCGCCTTTGCGCACGTAAGGGGCGGGGGAGAGAAGGGTGAAGCATGGTATAAAGCCGGGTATAAGACTACTAAGCCAAATACATGGAAAGATTTTATCGCATGCGCAGAGTATCTTGTAAAGAACCACTATACAACAGCTGAAAAATTAACAGGATTTGGTGCAAGCGCAGGAGGGATCCTTATCGGAAGAGCCATCACTGAACGTCCTGATCTTTTTGGCGCAGCAATTAGTGAGGTCAGCTGCAGTAATGCTCTCCGTTTTGAAAATACTCCTAATGGACTGAATAATGCTCGTGAATTTGGGACAGTTAAGGATTCAACAGAGTGTATGGCACTATATGAGATGGATGCATTTCAACATGTAAAAAATGGTACAAAATATCCTGCTGTGATCTGTGTCGGAGGAATGAACGATCCGAGGGTAATAGCCTGGCAGCCTGGTAAGTTTGCTGCTGCGCTTCAAAATGCTACTATATCGGGTAAACCAGTGGTATTTGAAGTAAATTATAATAATGGCCATTTTACTGAAGACAAGGATGTAACAAATAAGAACCTGGCGAATATGTTTGCTTTTGCTTTATGGCAGACAGGGAATCCCGGCTTTCAGCCTGCACATTAGAGTTATCGTGAGCACTGTCAACATAAGGTATTAATCAGAAAATCAAGAATATGAAAATTCAGAAATTAAATATTGCAATCCTCATTATAATCATTCTGTCCTTTCAGAGCTGTAGATTTTTAGGCGAGATATTTAAAGCCGGAATGGGTTTCGGGATATTCATTGTTGTGGCTATAATAGTTGTTATATTACTGATCAGGAGCAGGATAAAAAAATAACATTCAATTGCTTTTATCTATTTCCCCAGTCTTATAATATCTGAGGGCACATTTCGCTTAAGAATTGAGATCTGCTGCTCAGGATTTAAAGTGATCCCCCTCTCTGAGAATGTTCCAAGCAGTGTCTGAAGAGCCTTTTCGGGCGTATTATTGTTTTTGCTGAGATGGGCCAGGCAGATATGGGATAGATTGTTGTTAATTACTTCTGCGAGGAAATCTGATGTCTGGTGGTTCCCCAGATGTCCATGATCAGATTGTATCCTGGTTTTCAGATAATAAGGATATTTTCCATTAACCAGCATCTCTTCATCGTAATTTGACTCTATAACAAGCAAATTCGCATCCTTTATATATGGAGCGGCAGTTGTACTGATATGACCGAGGTCAGTTGCAATTGTAATTTTTTTATCCTCTGCTGTAATTTGGAAACCTATTGTTTCTGGAGCATCATGGTGAACAGGAAATGCTTCTATGTCGAAACCTGCAAGATGAAACTTTTCCTGCAGAGGTATCTCGCGGATGCAGTCATGCGATATTTTCTTATGCGGAGTAAGAATGCTCTCCCAAATTTTCATTGTTGTGAATGCCGGCATATTGTTTTTCCGCGTAAGAACTTCCAGTCCCCTGATATGATCAATATGGTTATGCGTTATCATGACTCCCATAATAGTCTGCATGGAAATATCCATTTCCTTCAGAAACTTGCGGATCATTGCGGCTGAAATTCCGGCATCAATTAATATACCATGGAACTCATTACCGATATAATAACAATTCCCGCTGCTTCCGCTGCTAAGACTGCAAAAATTCAGTTTCATAATATCAACAGGTCATAAGATATCATTGTGTGGTTTTGGCTGTAACGGCCAGTTTCCGATACAGACGTAAATAATCAGTGATTATAAATCACTTACAAATGCCGGTTCCGGATAAGCCGTAAATTGTAAACTGATAAGTATTGTCAGGTGGCAAATATAAGAAAAAAGGAAGCGGTATGGCTGAAATAATTTTAGCTTCATTACTGTAGAAATCTTCAAACTGAGCTAACGGGAAGGAAGGAAGATCAAAATCCGGAAAAAAGTTATGAACAGGAAATTAACAATGGCGTAAACAAGCTGTATCGCTGAATTGTTTATATGTGGTTGCTATGGTTCTGCTCTGAATTGCTATTTGAATAAAGGATTTTTAAAAATCCATTTATCTGTTTATAAGTAACTTAATAATAAAGATAATGAGGGCAATCTGGAAAGGCTCAGTAAGCTTTGGTCTGGTTAATATTCCTGTCAAACTGTACAGTGCTACTCAGCAAAGCAACCTTGATTTGGACATGGTTGACCGGCGCGATATGGGAAAAGTAAGGTTTAAAAAGATCAATGAGAATACCGGTGCGGAACTGACAATGGAAAACATCGGTAAAGCGTATATGTACAATGGTGGATATATTTTACTTGAGGAGCAGGATTTTGAAGCTGCAGCTCCTGAGAAAAGCAAGGTGATCATGATAAACAACTTCGTGAAGGAAGAAGAGATAGACACTATCTATTTCGAGAATTCCTATTACCTTGAACCTGAGAAATCAGGGGAAAGGGCATATGCTCTGCTTCGCGAAGCCATGGCTAAATCTGCGAAAGTAGGCCTGGCGCAGTTTGTTCTCAGGACATCTGAAACTCTATCAGTGCTGAAGCCGATGAAAGATGTGCTGGTTTTGAGCAAAATAAGGTTTGCCCAGGAGATCAGGGGATCGGAGGAACTAAAATTACCTTCAAAGTCGATATTGAAGCCGGAAGAGATGAAAATGGCTCTGGATCTTGTAAATCAGTACACCGAACCGTTCAATATAGAGAAATACAAGGACGAATACTCCGCAGCGCTTCTTAAGGTGATCGAGGAAAGAGCCTCAGGCATAAAGACCAAAACAAGGAAACTGACGGTTACATACAAAAATACTGACAATCTTATTGATCAGCTTAAAGCAAGTCTTGCAAGAAAAAAAGCTTCATAACAGGTGAGTCTGACAGTATATAATAAGAAAAGAGATTTCAGACAGACCCGGGAACCCGTTCCGGGGAAGACTTCAGAAAAAAACAGGAAGTTGAGTTTCGTGGTACAGAAGCATGATGCTACCCGGCTCCATTATGATTTCAGGCTTGAAATGGACGGGGTTCTTAAGAGCTGGGCAATTCCAAAAGGTCCTTCTATGATCCCGGGCGTAAAGCGGCTGGCTGTAATGGTAGAAGATCATCCTCTTGAATATGGCAGGTTTTATGGCGAGATCCCAAAGGGTAATTATGGAGCAGGGACAGTTGAGATCTGGGACAAGGGAACTTACACACCGTCAAGTGAAAAGGGAGATCCCGGAAAAAATCTTCAAGAGATGTTTGAGAAAGGCGATATTAAGTTCAGCCTTAAGGGCAAATACCTGAAGGGTCGTTTTGCTCTTTTTAGTCTTAAAAATGCTGAAAAGGAAAATGAATGGATGCTTGTTAAGAAGGCAGATGAATTTGCTACTGAAGTCTTTGATATAGAGTCGATCCCATCGATTAAATCAAAACAGATTTCAAGAGGAGTATCTAAAAAGGACCCTTTTCCTGATCCGCTTCCAAAACCAATGATCCCAAAGCTTACCGGGGAGGTGCCCGACAATCCTGCCTGGATCTATGAGACAAAGCTCGACGGGTACAGGATGATTTGTTCAGTGCGGGATGGCAAGGTTGAATTTATGTCGCGCAACGGAAACCAATATACTTCTAAATTTGAAGTGCTCCGTGATGATCTCGGGAAGATTGAAGAAAGCCTTATCCTCGACGGAGAGGTTGTAATTGAAAAATCGAATGGAATAAGTGATTTCCAGTTACTGCAGAATTACCTTACAACCAGGGAAGGTGAGCTGAAGTATTACGTTTTCGATATCCTCTACATGGACGGTCACAGCATCATGCAAATTCCTCTCGTAAAGCGAAAGGACTTACTGGATGCTTTTTTTAATAAATACGAATTCAAAAGAACGTCAAAGCTGACTTTTCAAACCGGAAATGGGAAAAAGCTGTTTCAAAACTTATCTGCTAAAGGCTATGAAGGAATAATTGCGAAAGATCCCAATAGTGCATATTTGCCAGGGAAACATTCAGATACCTGGCTCAAAGTGAAATCTGTACAGCTGCAGGAAGCAGTAATTTGCGGTTATACCTTGCCTCAGGGGAGCAGGAAATATTTTGGCTCAATTATTCTTGGGTTGTATGAAGGGAAAATACTGAGATACATAGGAAATTGCGGTACAGGGTTCGGTGACAGCTCACTTAAAGAACTTCATGCAAAGTTTGAATTATTAAGAACTGAGAAATGTTATTTTGGCAAGCCTCCGGAACTATCATGGGCAAAGGGGGCGCCTGTATGGATAAAACCAATACTTGTTGCTAACATAAAATTCATGGAATGGTCGAGGGATGAGATTATGAGAGAACCCGTGTTTATGGGCCTGAGGGAAGATAAAGATGTCCGGGAAGTAGTAAATGAAATGAAAGCATTATCTGATGCAGAAGAGGTTAAAGTTCCACAATTATCAAAAAAGGAAGAGACTTTAGTGGTTTCCGGGAAAAATGTGAAGCTTACAAACATTTCAAAAATATATTGGAAGAATGAAGGATACACCAAAGGTGATCTGCTAGCTTACTATCAGAGCATCAGCGACATCATATTGCCATACCTGAAAGACAGGCCACAGTCACTTAATCGTCAGCCGCATGGCATTGATGGCAATAGTTTTTACCAGAAGGATATGGATCTTCAAAATATCCCCGGATGGATTAAAACTGCAAAAATGGAATCCGGAACGAATCCTGAGGGTATCGATTATCTTATCTGTAATGATCTGGCTACCCTTCTATATATGGTCAACCTCGGTTGTATAGAGATCAATCCATGGCACAGCACTTATAGAAGACCTGATTTTCCTACATACATGATGCTCGATCTGGATCCCGGGGAAATTTCATTTAATGCCGTAACAGACACGGCTCTTGTAATAAAGGAATTATGTGATGAAATCGAGATACACAGCTATTGCAAAACAAGCGGAGCCACCGGGTTGCATATTTATATACCGCTGGGAGCTAAATACAATTATGATCAGGCTAAAACATTTGCTGAAATTCTTGCTGAAATCGTTCATGCAAGGCTGCCTTCGACGACCAGCCTCGAGAGGACTGTTTCAAAAAGAAAAGACAAGATATACATTGATTTTCTGCAGAACAGGAAGGGGCAGACTATTGCTGCACCTTATTGTGTAAGGCCACGGGCCATGGCAACTGTATCAACCCCGCTGAATTGGAAAGAAGTCAGCCATCACTTGTCACCCGACATGTTCACCATAAAAAATATTAACCAGCGCATTAAAAGGGTAGGTGATCTCTGGCTTCCTGTTCTTAAATCAGGCATATCTCTTTCCAGGGCGCTCAGGGCAATTGAAAAGCTCTCATGACTGGGAGGTGCTGTAAAAAATCCATCATATCGTAAGCCCAGATTTATTTATGAGTATGAGACTGATCAGTCTTTTAGGAATTTATAACCGGTAAGAGCTCATATTTGATTTTTCGTCAAAATCCCGGTATATTTTCGGTATTATCTGTGAGGTTGTTCAGCAAATATCCCAATGATTTTCATTATCTTTCGTTTCTGATTGTTGAAAGTTAGTCAAAAGTATTAATTAAGCCAGTATTCAACTGCTTTTCCGGCATTTTGCTTTTGTGACTGACGGAGCGGTGCTGTCTGGCGGCGTGAGGTTTATTCAGGATGCACATGATGTAGTTTTCACAGATAAAATTTTAAAATAAGTGTATTAATTAGTAACTTTATAACTCTTTAGTGCTGGTTATTTTATCGCTGTATGAAAACAAAGATTATTCTGTCAAGGATATTCCACCGTGGAAAGTGGCGGATATTGGTTTCATTTAAATATGATATAGAGTTGACTAATACAATCAGACAAGTGTCGGGAAGTTGTTATAGTTCAACTTATAACGGATGGTATATAAGCGACGATGAAGAGGCGTTAAGACAAATCTTAAAGGCATTCAGGGGAAAGGCAGATATTGATACTACCCGGCTGATAAGAAGTTCAGGGAATGCGACAACGGAGACTGTTGAAAAGCCATTGCGAAAAAAGGAGGAGTTAACCATTATCAATCCGGAGCCTGAAGAAACAGGAAGAATTGAAAAATCTGACAATGAAGATGAAATAATACCTTCTGAAAAGAATATCAGAAAAGTCATTGAAAGAAGTCGTTTCAGTCCTGTTGAATTCAGGATCAACGAACAGGATGGCAGACTGGCTATCAGGTTTACAGGCTATTACGATAAAGATTGGATCAGAGAGATTGTTTCATACGGGAAATATTTTTATAATGAAGCTACGCAGGAATTTCTTTTGCCCTGGTCGGTTATGACTGGTGATTCTCTTTCTGATTATTTTTCATCGTGCGGTGTTGAAGTAAAAATTATCAAATCATCTCCTGCTGCAGTTTTAAAACAGGCAAGACGTGAGCTAGGCGATGAGATCCGAAAGAGGGACTTGAATCAAAAGGCGATTGCAGGGCTTGGCCGTATGAGTCAATATCTTGATGAAGTAAGGTACAGTGCCAGGACGAACGAATCGTACATGGCTCTTCTTGAGCTGTTTTTCAAATATTTTAATGAAAAGGATCCCCTGGATGTTTCCATGGATGAAGTTGCTCAATTTGTATATGATTTTATCGTAAACAATGGATATTCTGCATCTTATCAGAATCAGATGATATCTGCAATTAAAACTTTTTACAGGATCTCGGGAAAGAAAAATGTTGATCTTGAAATTATAGAAAGACCCAGAAAAAGCAGGCCCTTGCCAAAAGTTTTTTCAAAAGAGGAAGTCAGAAGGATCTTGAATTCAACGAGGAATACGAAGCATAAGCTTTTATTATGGATCATATATTCCTGTGGATTGAGGAGATCTGAAGTTACCAACATTCTGCTGAATGATCTTGATCGTGACAGGAGCATATTGCATATAAGGGAGGGAAAAGGAAGGGTTGATCGCATTGTTCCTGTTTCCGCCAAGGTTTGGGATAAGCTTGATGAATATATTGATGGTTTTCACCCGGTGAAATATTTGTTTGAGGGGCAGGCAGGAGGAAAATATTCAGTTGAGAGTGTGTACAGGGTGTTTAAAGAAGCGTTGCACAAGGCAGGGATTAAGAAAGATGTAGGTGTTCACAGTCTGAGGCACAGTTATGCGACGCATCTTCATGAGACCGGTTTGGATATCAGGTATATCCAGGAGTTGTTAGGTCATAAGAGCTCCAGGACGACAGAGATTTACACTCATGTCAGCCGGCGTAATCTCATCCAGGTACGGAGTCCGATAGAAGACATGGACGTTAAGTAGGTGAGGGGGATGGTTACAGTGTTTATGATCCGGTAGCAATAGAAGGAAATAAGGTTGTTTAGGAAATTAAACTGCTATTACCCCATATCTTTTAACCTTAAATTTTCAGAAATCCCGACTGGTTAAAAGAGAAACATATCACTATCTTTGATAGTATCAAATGATAGTATCAAGATACAACTCAAATGAAACCACCCCATAAGATTACCAGTAGAATCATTGAATTAATTGCTTCAATTTCACAAAAGATTGGTGAGATCAATGCAGCCTATCTATATAGGCCTTCTACAGAATTGAGAAGGAAAAATAGAATCAAGACAATTCAGTCATCTCTTGAAATTGAAGGGAATTCTCTTTCTCTCGATCAAGTAGCCGCCATCATTGATAATAAAAGAATAATTGCCCCTGGAAAAGATATCCTTGAGGTAAAAAATGCAATAAAAGCTTATAATAGTTTTGAATCTTTTAATCCAACAAGTCTGATCTCATTCTGTAAAGCTCATGAAATACTCATGACTGGGCTGATCGAAAACGCTGGAAAAATCAGGACCAAATCAGTAGGCATCATTAAAGGTTCTACAGTTACCCATGTTGCTCCTCCTGGTAATATCGTAAGATCTTTGGTGAAAGATCTCTTCAGCTATTTAAAAACAGACCCGGATCTTCCACTAATTAAAAGTTGCGTTTTTCATTACGAAATTGAATTTATCCATCCGTTTTTGGATGGCAATGGTAGAATTGGAAGACTTTGGCAAACGCTGATTCTAAGGAAATATTCTCCGGTATTTGAGTTTCTTCCAATAGAGTCATTAATAAAAAGCAGACAATCTGAATATTATAAAATTCTTGGTGACTCAGATAATATTGGAGACTCAACCGGTTTTATTGAGTTTCTGCTACAAATTATTTATGAATCACTAGAGGAATTATTACTAAATCAGAATGTTAATCTGACATCCAAAGACAGAATTGATATCTATAAAGAAAAAATCCAGCAATCTTCATTTGACCGACAAGACTACATGAGACAGTTCAAAGATATTTCTTCTGCAACAGCGAGCAGGGACTTGAAATTTGCAGTAGGTGCGGGTATCTTATTCAAGACTGGAGACAAAAGAACAACTCAGTACAAATTCAAAAAATAAATCTAAGGCTAACTGCTCATGAGTAAGGACAAAACACAATGTACCTGGCTAGTTTTTATGGTTATTAAAATTTGAGTTCCAGAGGATATCTTAATGATGTTAAAAGGCATAATGCCGGTTTTATTGCCGGAGCAGGCATCGAGGTCTGGAAGCTATCTTTTCAGCTTCGGTATGATTGCAGTATTGTAAGGTTCGATGTTGAGATCAAAGTCTTTTATTGCAGTAACCCTTCTGGCTTCGTCAATAAGATGATAGGCTAGCTCTTCGAATATTCTATAGTTACGCCTTTCATTTGCCTTGGACAGGTTGGACCGGCTCACATTCTTCCCAAAGCCTAAGTGGTAAAACTTGGACCTATGTGCTTCAATGCCAATCATTAAATCACGCAGACTTTCTCTACCAGACAGTTGACCAAACAACATACAGGACAATTGGTTCCAGCATGAAAAGAATTTTACATATTTATTCCCATTGTACTTTTCAACTAATCGATCAAGTACTCTCTGAGGTAAAAAATCTGTAAGCTGATTGAAGACATATTTGCCCTGATTCATGGATTTTCGCTTTCAACAAAGCTAAAACCCGTATTTTCATTTCAAATCGTCACGCTATCAAAAAACGCTACAACCTAGATGGATTCAAGATTTCAAAGAACGATATTTAATTTTTAGTGGACACTAATGCTATTTTATACTTAACAAATTTTTAGAAATCAGATGATTTATGACAAATTCTGACCACAGATAATTGTTAAAGGAGTGTCGTAATAAAATCCAGAGTGTCAAGATTTTAATGGATGCAGAATTATAGACCATACGGTTGTTTATATTTCTTTGGAGTCTGCTACCTTATACCTAATACGGACAATATGGTCAAGATACTTGTCACGGTTTTTGCAACAGCTCTCTTGTATCACTACAGATTCCTAATGCTCGCAACCTCCCTACGCGCTCACTGTACATGATTGAAATTCCGCACAGTGACTACTATCAGGCTTCGATTGGATTTACGTCGCGACACTGCACCAGTGACGCACCAGGGACCGCTCTCCAAATTTGAAACACTTATAGATTTGTGCTTCCGCCCAGGTTTATACTGCGACACTCAGTTAACGCACCAGTTTACAACATAACAGCCAAAACACGTTCTATACCCTCCTTGCACCAGGACTATTTTTTAGCTAAATCACCAGGTCGAGTGTCCAGTGCAGCGTCGGACATAGCCTCCCCATATTGCCGGGCCCATAAGAGTAATAAACATACTGCTATCCGCTTTTATTCATACATAGCATGTAAAAATGCTACCGCAATAAATGAGTTATATGCAAGCTGGCCTGATCTTAATGGAGTACCCATAGTTTCTTAGAATGATTCTATATTAGCCACATTTGAAAAAAAAGTTAAAGAATTCGTGTCACAAAATGGCGTTTCTTGACATGTATATTAGAATCTAAATAAGGTTGAATTTTAACAAGGCACAGTTATAAATGATTAAGTTTCAGATTATCCTTATAATATCTGTTTGTAGTATCCTTAAAACCTAGGCAAACTAATTAATTTACGATATGAATAGGAAATTTATTCTGGTAATTATCGGACTTGTCATGATTACAGAGATTAGTATTAACGCGCAGAAACTGAAATTTGGTTTATTAGGAGGTTTCGACTTGGTAAATATTTATATGACACCTCGGGAGCCGCACCAAATAGGACAGCCGTATGGTAATATGAAATCTTACAATTTTAATTGTTTCTTGACTTACAAAAATAAAGATGTATGGGGAATTTCCGTTGAGCCTGGCTTAATTCAAAAGGGAGGAACTTGTGGAGTTCAGCAAAGCTGCAGATTAGAACTCAACTATTTGCAAATACCGATCCTTGCCAATGTATACATTTTTCAAAAACTATACCTATCAATTGGTCCTGAGTTTTCATACATGATAAATGCGAAATTTATTAATGTTGATCCTAACTTGAACGGTAATGCGTATTCAATTTATAAGAACAAATTTGAATTTTCTGGTCTCGTAGGTATAAATTACAAGATTATACAAAGGATTGATTTAGGTCTAAGATACAACCATGGTATTTCACCTCTTATAAAAGTGCCCTTATATGATGAAAAATTTAACATTTTGGGTCAAGCAAAAATGTATAATCAATATTTTCAATTAGTTGTAAAGGTAAGGATTTAAGTTTGTTTTTATAACTCCATCTATTATCATCTGATATAGTTAAGAATTAGATTACAAATTGTCTATATAATTCACCATTGAATTCATGCATAACAACTAAGGTCGTTAATAATAAAAATCATTATTGTTTAACCTAATTCAAAAGAAAATGAAAAAAGAAATTACTCCTTTTTTGGGTATTCTATTCTTTTTGTGCTTAACAGAAGTTAATGCACAAAAAAAACCAATGCAAATTCAATGCCCAGTAAACTCCATCACACCAGATGAAATTGACGCAGGTTCCGGTGCAGGGCAGGTATATCCTTCCGTAAGTGTGTCGACATTAAACAATTGCACTAATTATACCATCACTAACTCTTATGCATGGATGTCATATATAAAGAATGGTTTAACAGTTAGTATTTCAGTAACTCAAAATACTGATTGGCATCCTAGAAGTGGATGTTTTGGCATTGGAGATAAATGTCTTTTCGTGGTCCAAGGATGTAGTATTCAGCCAGATGCTGCAGGTTCTATTACTGGTTCAGCTTCTGTCTGTCAAGGTCAAACTGGGATTATTTATAGTGTTCCTACTATAACACATGCTACTGGCTATGCTTGGACTTTACCAGATGGTGCAACAATTACATCTGGTAATAACACAAATCAAGTAACGGTAAGCTTTAGTACATCGGCTTCATCTGGCAATATTACTGTCCGCGGGACAAACAATTGTATTAATGGTAACGGTGCAATTTCACCCAATTTCCCAGTCTCTGTTAGTCTTCTCCCCACAGCTCCTTTGACTGTTTCAAGTAATAAAACAAGCGTCTGCCATGATGGAGGTGGCACAATTACCTTGCATTATGTCGGTGGTTCGGGTGGAACTTTTAGGTGGCGTACAGGTGGCTGTGTAAATGGAACATCAGTTGGTACAGGGCAAGATTGTGTAGTTTCAGCACCAAATTCCACAACAATTTACTATGGTCGTTGGGAAACTGGTTGAGGAAACTCAACTTGTGCCACTGTAACCGTAACATGCTATGCAACTCCATTTGTATCAATATCCCAGCAACCTCCTTCAGCATTTGTAAATCAAGATTGGATATACTTACAGTCCAGCGTAACATATGGAGGAGACGGCACTCCATCCTATTCCTGGACAGGACCGAACTTTACAAGTTATGACAAAGACGCCTCTGTCGGAGTTTATCATGATAACGATCCCTTGGGTCCTTATTACTTAACCTATACATCTGCTCAAGGATGTATAAGCAATACTCCCTCTTGGATGTTGCGTATAACAAGTGGGAAAATGATGAATTCAGCTAGTAGTATGGAAAAAACGGTCAAAATGACCACCTAAGACCGGAGCAAATTGACCACCCCTTCGCCGGAGCAAACTGACCACCCCTCACCGGACCAAATTGACCACCCAAAACCGGAGTAAAGAGACCACCCCCTTACTGTCTTGCTTTTTATCATGATTTATTAGGCTGAATGATTAACGTTGAGGGTATTATACAATACCCATCATTTATGTCTAACAATTTAATTATTATGAGCAAAGCAAGAACAATCTTAAAAATGTACACCGAAGGTGTAAGTAAACAATCAATCAGTCTCCGTACAGGAGCTACCCGCAACACGGTTAAGAAGTATATCCGGCAATTTATTGCTATGGATAAGACGCTTGATGAAATTGATAAACTCAGTGACACTCAACTGGAAGCAGTGTTTTCAACCCCCCGACCGGAGGTCCCTTCGGACAAGCGCAGGGCAGACCTGATGGCCTTCTTTCCTGGCATGGAGAAGGCTCTCAAACGCAAAGGCGAGACCAGAGAAAAACAGTGGAATCAATATTTTTTAAAGCATCCGGATGGTTATCGCAAAACACAGTTTAATGAACATTATAATCTATGGAGCAAGAAGGTGAACTCTTCGATGCACATGGAGCATAAGAGCGGTGACAAGATGTATGTGGACTATACCGGGGACAAGTTGTCCTTTGCCTGTCAGACAACAGGGGAAGTGGTTCCAGTGGAAGTTTTTGTCGCCATCCTTGGTTCCAGCCAGCTGACCTATGTCGAGGCTTCAATGACTCAGCGTAAAGAAGACTTTATCTGTTCCTGTGAAAATGCACTTCATTACTACGGAGGTATGCCACAAGCTATTGTAACAGACAACTTAAAATCAGCTGTGATTAAGAGCGACCGGTACGAACCTACTCTTAACGAGATGTTCCGTGATTTTGTGGAACATTACCACATGACAGCACTTCCGGCAGGGCCATATAAACCAAAACACAAAGCTTTGGTGGAAGGAGCAGTTAAGATAATATACCGAACGATTTTTTACTCGATTAAACAAAGCACCTTTTTTTCTTTAGCAGACTTAAATACTGCTATCAGGGAAGCTCTTGTGGACCATAATAATAAGTTATTGACCGGACGCCCCTACAGCCGAAGACAGCTGTTTGAAGAGATAGAAAAATCGGATCTACAGCCACTACCACGATACCGGTACCAGGCAAAGCGCAAGAAAGTAGTTACAGTTATGAAAAACAACCATGTCTGTCTTGCTGAAGACAAGCATTATTACAGTGTTCCTTATCGCTATATCGGAAAGAAGGTTACCATTCTTTACACCCAAGATCTTGTAGAAGTTTATTACCATTATGACCAGATCGCATCACATACACGCAATTTAAAGCTCTACGGTTACACCACCAATGAAGATCACCTTGCATCACATCACCAGTTTAATAGCGACTGGACGCCTGAGAAGTTCATCCAGAGGGCAACATTTATCGGAAGCGACACCAGGGATTATATTACCCGTATTCTTGAGATAAGGCAGCATCCCGAACAGGCTTATAAAACATGCCAGGGGATACTCAGTTTTGTTACCCGCATAGGTAGTGATCGTCTGAACATGACTTGTAGAAGAGCTTTATACTATGGTGACTTTAGTTATAATGCCATACGTACAATCATAGAGAAAAGGCTGGATCAGGAGCCATTCGACACAGAAAATGACAATAAAAAAATGCCTGGTCACGGCAATGTTCGAGGCGGGGGATACTACAAATAATCAATTTTATAAAATCCAGTCACGATGGGCTCGTGGCTGGATTAATCATATTATGAACTTTAAAAATATAAATATATGAATGATCTAACATTACAGAGACTAAAACAAATGAACTTCCATGGTATGGCTACAGCCTTTAAAACCACTCTTGAAGACGGGCGTATGGCGAGTATGACTGCAGATGAGATGGTATCTTTCATGGTTGAATCGGAATGGGACTACCGTAACAACCGCCGTATTGAACGGCACATAAATCAAGCCCGTTTTCGCTACAAAGCTAATATCGAGCACCTCGACTTTGGAACAGAAAGGAATCTTGATAAGAACCAAATCATGCGCTTTGCCGATTGCAATTTTATCGATAAATCAGAAGCTATAATTATAACAGGAAGCACGGGCATTGGTAAAAGTTATGTGGCTTCCGCTATCGGTAATCAGGCATGCATGCTGGGATACAAAGTTTTATATGCCAATACCACAAAGCTTTTTGCAAGACTAAAAATGTCGAAAGCCGATGGGTCATATCTCAGAGAAATAGCACGCATTGAAAAGCAGGATCTTTTAATACTCGATGATTTTGGGATCCAGCCCTTTGATAATCAAAGCCGCTCATCACTAATGGAAATTATCGAAGACCGTCACGGCAGACGCTCTACAATCATTACTTCACAACTACCGGTATTACAATGGCATGAGATAATAGGAGAAAATACCATCGCAGATGCTATACTTGATAGAATAGTACATCAAGCCCATCGTATTGAACTCTCTGGCGAATCAATGAGGAAACACATTAATAAAATGAATATATCACTTGAAGAAACAGACTAAAAAAATAACTTTGTAAAATCACCCTATAAATTATGATGAAAATGAGGCAAAAAAGGATGTTAACTTAGGGTGGTCTTTGGCAGCCGGAAATGCATGGTCTTACGAAAACGATCTAGGGTGGTCAATATGTCCGTTTTTTCCAAGTAGTAACCTTAATATGGAAAGTAGTTTCACTTTATATCCAAATCCAGCATCTGATAATGTTACTGTTTCTATTAGCGAAACATCATCCCTTTCAATTCCAGATCAAAGGTATGGTGTTAATTTATATAATAGCTCTGGAAGCATCATTGGGAGTTACACAATGCTTGGTAACATCTTTAATATCCCAATAAATAACCTCCAGGAAGGTACTTATACTGTCAAAGTGAATAATGGTAATATTTCAAATACAAGTCAGTTAATAATTAAGCGAAAATAAACCAATATCACCCAATAGCTAACCATCAAGATATTTTGGTGGTTAGCTTTCTTATAAATTAAAATGCATATAATACAATACAATACTATAATATTATGGATAAATAACTTAATCGACGGTATTGATACAAATCCTCTTCTATTGAAAATGTTTTAAATGAGAGAATACCTTGGGTCATATAGAATTACTGTTAAAAGATCCTGAGTCTTTCCCAATTTATCCGTCCTATAGTCATCGAAAATTCTCTCTTCTACCAATGTATTATCATACTATGGATTAATGAATTACAATTATTTGAGATTTTAGATATTCGCTTCTCTTAGAGAATAATACCTAGACCATACTAAAAAAAAGCCTGCATATAACACGGACGGTTTAATTAATTGCCTTCGCCAGCACCAGGACAGATTTGTAATCGACCCCAACATCTATGCTTTTTATTTCTGTACCATTTATAAAATCCTGTGGCACCCGGACAGTTTCATCTACCGGGACAGCATCTTTGGCGCTGTCGGCCGACGCGCTGGTGCCTTGTTTTTTGCTCGTCACCGAGACTATTTAGCCGTGACACGTAATTTCACTGCCGTCTATCTGGACTTGTTACCGTTTCGTAGTTTCACCATGACACTTGGCAACTCTGCCATCTTCCGGGACTGGCAAAAAACGAGGCACCGCGACGCAGACGGCACCTAATTAAACCGCCGGGCCGTTAGGCGTCAGAGTTGCGCCACCCCAATAGATTTTTCCGTGTCACAAACTTCGAATGCGGCCAAAGAGCAATAGAATGATTAATTTTGCATAATATGAATAAAAGAATCGCCACCGGTGTAGTTCATGAAGTACCTGCTGATTTGAGGAAAGCCCTGATGGCTGACAAAGCTGCCCTAGAAATATGGGAGGATCTCACACCACTGGCACGCAATGAGTGGATCTGTTGGACTATTAGCGTCAAAACAGATGAGACCAGGAAAATACATGTAGGACGGGTAATCACTGAACTGCAAGAAGGAAAGCGCCGACCGTGTTGTTGGTTAGGTTGCATTCACCGCACGGACAAGTCAATAAGCCCTTCGGTGCAATATGTGCTTAGCCGAAAATCTAAATCAAAATAAAACTAGACTTCTGCCCCGTGACAATTTTGAGCCTACATGACAGTTTTAAAATGCTCCGTCGCCTAACACGGACGGTTTAATTAAGTGCCTTCGACAGCGCCAGGACAGCTTCTCAGTCAATCCTAACATCTATGCCTTTAAACTCTGTTCCGTTTATTAAATTCTTTGGCACCCGGACAGTTTCGTCTACCGGGACAGCATCATTGGCGCTGTCGGCCGACGCTCTGGTGCCTCGTTTTTTGCTCGTTACCTAGACTATTTCATCGTGACCCGAAACTCGCAACCCTTACCCGGACTTGTTACCGTTATACAGCTTCACCGTGACCCGAAACTACTCAACCGTCTACCGGGACTGGCAAAAAACTCGGCACCGCGACACAGACGGCACCTAATCAAACCGCCGGGCCGTTAGCAAAAATGCGCAGTGGGATGAGAATATTCGGCTTCCCGCAAGTGCAAGTAATAGAATATCTTCTAACATGACTACTTACTACTATTTACCAGTTTTATATCGCGACACGCAATTGCCTAGCCGAATCCTTTTGCCAAACGCGCAAGTATAAAAAATTGGCACTCGCGCCACTACCATATATAAAACTTCGTTATCTGGACTAATTTATCAACTTATAAAACTTGTACCGCGAAGCACAACCTGGCCAATTTTTTATGCCGACGCTGATGCCGCACATTTGCTAACAGTTGTTTATACAAATTTCTAATAACGAGACATATACGTATCATTATTGAGATACTTCTTTTATAAAATTCAGTATTTCTTGACAATTTCATCTTGTCTACCAGGACCTTTGGATTTTCGTAAACCCTTAAATATGCGCACTTTTTCTAACACGGACGGTTTAATTAATTGGCTTTGGCAGCCCGGACTACTTCGTAATGGGAGAGGAGGTCTATGCGAGTAACCCTTAACCCACTTATAAAACCTTGTGGCGCCCAGACTAATACTGCTACCGAGACAAAGTCAATAGGGCTGCCAGCCAGCGCTCTGGTGCCTTGTTTTTTGCTGTCATCTGGACAACTTTATCGTGACACGAAACTTTCATCCACTTATCTGGACTGGCAAAAAACGCGGCACAGCGACACAGACGCCAACTAATTAAACCGCCGGGCCGTTAGCGATAAAATTTGTCTCGATTTCAGTACCTTTATAACAATCTAATAAATATTTTATGCAAGCAATGAAACCACGGATAATGCTTATTCTCGTCCAAGTTATCAGCACACTTCTTATTTATGCCGTTCCCGTGTTTATTCCAGCGGGTATACATGCGTGGATCTCCGCTTGGGTATTTCTTGGGCTTTGGTTTGGATTCTGGTTTTTCATTCTCATGTGGCTTTACTTACAGAACCCAGACCTCTTTTGGGAACGTATGCTTGCGGGTGCAACTAATCAGAAGGGATGGGACAAGTTAGTCCGTCCGCTTCTTTATGTTGCTGTATTCATTTGGCTACTTTTCACCGCCTATGATGCTGGACATTTCCATTGGTCACCTGTACCTGAATGGATTAAATTTGTTGGAGCGCTCATACTTATAGTATCGTTTATTTTGTTCTTTCTAACATTTCGAGAAAACACCTATTTATCCCCAGTTGTTCGAGTCCAAGAAGATCGTGGACACGTAGTAATTTCGTCTGGTCCTTACAAATTTATACGACATCCGATGTATGCTGCAACTCTAATATTCGTTGTAGGTACTCCATTAATGCTTGGAGCATGGTATGGAATCCTTGTTGGTCCGATAGTTGCCTTTATACTCGCTTGGCGTACAATTCTTGAAGAACGCATGCTACAGAAGGAATTGCCAGGATACAATGAATATATGTCGAGAACAAAATACAGACTAATTCCATTTATCTGGTAAGAATATGAACCATATTTTATCTAAAAATAAATTAAGGGATACCTGGATTACTTGAATAAAAAATTCAATCGCTAACTCGGACGGTTTAATTAATTGGCTTCGGCAGCCCGGACTACCTCGTAATCAGCCCCAAAAGTCTATGCGAGTAAGATCATTTCAACTTATAAAATCTTGTTGCACCCGGACAGATCCTACTGCCGAGACAAAGTCAATAGGGCTGCCGGCCGACGCTCTGGTGCCTTGTTTTTTGCTCGCCACCTAGACTATTTTATCGTGACCCAAAGTTCACACCCATCACCAGGACTTGGTACAGTCAAGACAACTTATCATGACCAGACAACTCCCGTCCACTTACCGGGACTGGCAAAAAACGCGGCACCGCGACGCGGACGCCAACTCAATTAAACCGCCGGGCCGTTAGCGATAAAATTTGTCTCAATTTCAGTACCTTTATAACAATCTAATAAATATTTTATGCAAGCAATGAAACCACGGATAATGCTTATTCTCGTCCAAGTTATCAGCACACTACTTATTTATGCCGTTCCCGTGTTTATTCCAGCGGGTATACATGCGTGGATCTCCGCTTGGGTATTTCTTGGGCTTTGGTTTGGATTCTGGTTTTTCATTCTCATGTGGCTTTACTTACAGAACCCAGAACTTTTTTGGGAACGTATGCTTGCGGGTGCAACTAATCAGAAGGGATGGGACAAGTTAGTCCGTCCGCTTCTTTATGTTGCTGTATTCATTTGGCTACTTTTCACCGCCTATGATGCTGGACATTTCCATTGGTCACCTGTACCTGAATGGATTAAATTTGTTGGAGCGCTCATACTTATAGTATCGTTTATTTTGTTTTTTCTAACATTTCGAGAAAACACCTATTTATCCCCAGTTGTTCGAGTCCAAGAAGATCGTGGACAAGTAGTAATTTCGTCTGGTCCTTACAAATTTATACGACATCCGATGTATGCTGCAACTCTAATATTCGTTGTAGGTACTCCATTAATGCTTGGAGCATGGTATGGAATCCTTGTTGGTCCGATAGTTGCCTTTATACTCGCTTGGCGTACAATTCTTGAAGAACGCATGCTACAGAAGGAATTGCCAGGATACAATGAATATATGTCGAGAACAAAATACAGACTAATTCCATTTATCTGGTAAGAATATGAACCATATTTTATCTAAAAATAAATTAAGGGATACCTAGATTACTTGAATAAAAAATTCAATCGCTAACTCGGACGGTTTAATTAATTGGCTTCGGCAGCCCGGACTACCTCGTAATCAGCCCCAAAAGTCTTTGCGAGTAAGATCATTTCAACTTATAAAATCTTGTTGCACCCGGACAGATCCTGCTGCCGAGACAAAGTCAATAGGGCTGCCGGCCGACGCTCTGGTGCCTTGTTTTTTGCTCGCCACCTAGACTATTTTATCGTGACCCAAAGTTCACACCCATCACCCGGACTTGGTACCGTTTAGACAAATTATCGTGACTCAAAACTCATCGTCCACCTACCGGGACTGGCAAAAAACTCGGCACCGCGACACAGACGCCAACTAATTAAACCGCCGGGCCGTTGTGTGTAATTCCATGCTGCTGAGATATTTCCGAAAATTCACTGAGACAAATCACTTATAAAACAAAAATTATGAAAGCATCTGTACTTTTATTTCTTTTATTAATCTCACATCTCGCATATTCACAAAATGACGATGATAAAGTTTTAATTCAGAACTATTATGAAACCTGTAAAGCCAAAAACTATTCTGCATATAATGCTGTAAATACAGGTATCCAACTTTTTGATACCAGACAATATTCAAGATCTTTGAAAAACTTTGAGAAAGCTCTCGAAAAGGATCCAAATTATTGTGACGCTTGGTATCTAATTGGGTATTGCTACCAAAAAACTGGAGACTATCAAAAATCCTTAGAAGCTTGTGACAAGTCTTTAACAATAAATCCAAATAATTCGTCTGCCCTAGTTATTAAAGCGAATACATTATTCTTAATGAAGGACACTTTGAAAGCAATTGAATTATTTGGTAAAGCAAAAGAAATTAACCCTGATAAAATTGACGGATATTATGGATTAGCACTATTGCTTCATCTTGCCGGCAGAAACACAGAAGCGAAATTAGTTCTTCAGGACCTAGACAAGAGGAATATAAAAACAATTAATGTTAGAGATAATAGAAAATTAAAAACTTTGCACAAAGACCTTGAATAATAAAACTACACACAACTCGGACGGTTTAATTAATTGCCTTCGCCAGCGCCAGGACAAATTTGTAATCATCCCAACATCTATGCCCTTAAATTCTGTTCCATTTATTAAATTCTGTGGCACCCGGACAGTTTCATCTACCGGGACAGCATCATTGGCGCTGTCGGCCGACGCGCTGGTGCCTTGTTTTTTGCTCTTCACCGAGACTATTTCGTCGTGACACGAAACTTCACTGCCGTCTATCTGGACTTGGTACCGTTTCGCAGTTTCACCGTGACCCTTGGCTTCGCTGCCATCTACCGGGACTGGCAAAAAACAAGTCACCGCGACGCAGACGGCACCTAATTAAACCGCCGGGCCGTTATAAAAAATGCGGCTGGCTCATATGTACATTCGGCTTCCCGCACTGCAAGTAATAAAATGCACAATAACATGACAGATTTTCAATATTTATCAGTTTTTACCGCGACACGCAAATGCCCAGCCGAATTCCCTTTGCCGACGCGCGTATAAAAAATTGGCACTCGCGCCACTGCCATTTATTAAATTTCCGTTAACTGGACTAATTATCTATATTATAAAACTTTGTACCGCGACACTCAAAAAGGCAGGCCAATTTTTTATGCCAACCCTGATGCCTTGCAAATGGTCTTTGATGAGACAAATTTCTGTGGACGATTTAGCCATTTGCAAGGACGCACTTTTTATAACGGTCATTTAGATATATTTTTAATAACTAGACAGTTTAGAGTCATTTA
The DNA here is from genome assembly GCA_963715785.1 of uncultured Bacteroidales bacterium. Taxonomy (GTDB): domain Bacteria; phylum Bacteroidota; class Bacteroidia; order Bacteroidales; family VadinHA17; genus LD21. The sequence goes on along the minus strand of OY970276.1, from coordinate 3,830,989 downwards.
TTGAGGTGCCTCATTTATAAAATTCAGTTTAACTTGACAAATTATTCTCGTCTACCAGGACTTTTTAATTATCTCCAGACCTTTAAATTGTGCACTTTTTATAACACGGACGGTTTAATTAATTGGCTTCGGCAGCCCGGACAGTTTCGTAATGACCCTCAAAGTCTATGAGAGAAAATTTTTCGCCGTTTATTGAATTCACTGCACCGCGACAGTTTTGTCTCCCGGGACAAAGTCTATTGGGCTGCCGGCCATCGCGCTGGCGCCACATTTTTTTGCTGTCATCTAGACAATTTCATCATGACACGAAACTTTCAACCCTTTATCTGGACTGGCAAAAAATGTGTCACCGCGACACGGACGCCAACTAATTAAACCGCCGGGCCGTTAGGTGCTAGGTTGGGCGTAACGCCGTGACAGCCAACACACAAGCAAGAGTTTGGCAACAGGCACCTCAACGGCATACTCTGCTACCAAACAAATGCTTTTTTGCCAACACTGGATTATAATGAGACAAACAATCAGTAACTTTAAGATTCCATCTTTGACATACTTCTTATGAAAAAGACACTTAGAAAACCTGAGAATTGGCAAGATTTTGAAACTTTGTGCAAAAAGTTATGGGGAGAAATATGGGGTATCCCGAATAAAATTAAAAAAAATGGAAGGTTAGGTCAGACACAATTTGGTGTTGACATTTTTGGAATTCCGAAAGGAGAAAATGATTATTGGGGTATCCAATGCAAAGGTAAAGATGATTATACAAATGCTCAACTTACAAAAAAGGAGATTGACCAAGAATTAGAAAAGGCAAAGCATTTTAAACCTACATTAAAAGTGTTTATTATAACAACTACCGCGAACAAGGACGTAAATATCGAAGAATATGTTCGTGAAAAAGATAAAGAAAATAAGAACGCTGGATCTTTTGAGATTCTTATATTTTGCTGGGAAGATATTGTTGATTTAATTGAAGAAAATAGAGATACATATTATTGGTATCTAAATGATTGTAATGTTAAAGACAAATATGATTTTGAAGTATTTCTCAATGATTTTAGTAAAGACTTAATTATTCGTCCAAAATTTCTCAAAAAGATTACGAAATATCGAATCAAGGAAATTTCGAATGATAATTTTTATTATGACTTTCCCCGGTCAATATTAACGCAGCAATATATAGAAATACCTTCAATATTTGGTTCTAATAAAATTAATCGTACTTGGTGTAAATTTGAGATAATTATGCAGAATACAGGTAACGCTGTAATTGAAGACTGGAAGCTAAGACTAAAGTTAGATAATAATGTAAAAAAACTTGATGATGATTTCGATGTAGATCCGATACTTCATTCAAATATTTATAATGATTTACTAGAAAAAAGAACTGCATTTGCATATCCAGAAGAGAAAATGATTATTTATCGACCATATAGGAATGAACCATTAATTCAAAAAGATAATCGATATTTTAATGCGTTTTTAATTCCAAATTTCAATGTTGATACAATAAATATAGAATGGGAACTTCTTGCAAGAGACTTTGATAAAAATGGTACTTTAAAAATAAAGGTAGATCCGATTTATGTAGAAGAAATTAACTGGGTAGATGTCAGTAATGCAATTGAATTAAAAGCGGATAGTGAAGAAATTTTAGAATTAATCGAGAATAAAAAGTAAAGTGAGGATAAATTATATGATTTTTCATGGTTGCAATATTAAGAATTTCAAACAATTTAGGGCCTTTTTTAAGTATAAACTATAAAACAAAATTATGGGACTATTTTCATTTTCTCAAAAAAAATCTAGTGGAATTTTTATCCCAGACGGAGATGGATACAAAGAACTGACAGATTCCATTGAAGACAACTCTATAAACGGCATTTCGATTCATCTTGGCTACAATCCTGATCAGATAAGAATCGTTTTTGGAGATTTCGATCTAAACTATGATGTCCAAACAGTCGTGATCGAAATTTTTTCTTGTAACATAGTATTTGTATTTACTAAGGGTTCTAGTGTAGTCAAGCTTAACAAAAAGAAAGTTGACTATTTTTTAAGAAATTTTAAATTTAGTGAAGAGTTTGACAGTCTCAACACTGCAGAGATATTACAAACAGGGATTGATAATAAATCATTAAATATTGAATTTCTTTCAAGAGTTTTAAGCCTCAATGACACGAAACCGACTGGAATATTCTATGCTAAATCTTTAGACTTATATTTGTCGTTTAAAGATGGATTTCTTACTGGTTTTCAGACAGGTGATGGTTTAAATATGTGGGCAAAGAAATGGGAACAATTAAATCCTGAAATTATTTCAAATCTTGAACGTCTCGCAAGAAAATTTTGGGGAGCTAATCAAAACAAAATTTTAAATGAAATAAACGTTCAATCTGAAGCTCTTGCTGGTATTCCAGATGGATTTAAAAATGAATTTTTACAATTGCATCAAACTGATTATGGCACTTATAACTTTTTAATGCTATTAGTTTGTCATTATGAACGTAAAATTTCATTACTAGAATTTCTTGATATTAATCATGGAAGATATCAAGATCTCACTGAATCGAATAGTATTAAGAAATTTGGTTTAGATAGATTTACCTATGAGTTCTCACTAGATGGCTCTCTAATTTGTTACAATTTAAAATAAAGAATTTTCTAGTTCTAAATACCTTAATGACTGAAACCTGTGAGAAATCCTGCCGGTTTGGAACAATATAATTATCCAATTGAAATTGATTTAGATATGTGTAGAAATTCTTAATCCATTATATAGGTATGAAAAATATTGATTGTGTTATGAATAAAATTACTGAGAAGTATCTGACATTCATAATGATTTTATTATTGAATCCTTTACAAGGATGCGAACAAGCGAAAGAGAACGTGCCTGTTGTTTTAACCCTAAACGTTACTAATATAACTTCAACAACAGCGACAAGTGGCGGAAATATAACCAATGAGGGAAGTTCGATGGTAACAGCGCGTGGTGTTTGCTGGAATACATCTACTAATCCGACCATAACAGATAGTAAAACAACCGATGGTACAGGTTTAGGTAGCTTTATAAGTAATTTGTCAGGATTGAATAGAGGTACAACTTATTATGTTAGAGCTTATGCCACAAACAGCATCGGTACAGCATTCGGAAATGAATTAAGCTTTTCAATAACCAAATTATTGACAATTGGTGATAGCTATCAGGGAGGAAAAGTAGCCTATATTTTACAATCTGGAGACCCTGGGTATGTGGCAGGTGAAACACATGGCTTAATAGCTGCCCAAAGTGACCAAATAAGAGGAGGCATACAATGGTTTAATGAAAAGAATATAAATACAGGTGCAATCGGAGGAGCATTAGGCACAGGAAATGCAAACACAAACGCCATAGTTGCTAGTCAAGGAGCAGGAAGCTATGCGGCTAAGTTGTGTTATGATTTAGTATTGGGTGGTTATAGTGACTGGTATTTACCAAGTAAAGATGAGTTGTACCAACTTTGTCTAAATAAAGAAGCAATTGGCGGTTTTGATTTGGGTTTCTGGTATTGGAGTTCTTCCGAGGCTGGTGGTATTTGGACGGACTTAGCATGTACCTATAAAATTAGTAGTGGCACCTACCCCTCTCTCGAGTGGATCCAAAAGTACTTCGCCTGTAATGTGCGCGCAATCCGGGCATTTTAAAAAATATAATCATCCTAATTATTAGGCACTTTTGCAACTCATACCATCCAACGTTAAACCAAAAGTTACAAAAGAACCTGTTTGCCTATCTTGACAACTCGACTAGATTTAGTACTTTTGGAGAAAGCTCTCTTCCATCAGGACAATTTTAACATTAACCCAGCACCTAACACGGATGGTATAGTTAAGTGCCTTCTGCAGCCCGGACACATTAGTAATCAGCTACATAAGTCTATGCTCTCAACTTCATTTCACTTATTAAACTTTGTGTACCCTGACTCATCCTGCTGCCGAGACAAAGTCAGTAGGGCTGCAGGCCGACGCGCAGTTGGCAGCGTTTTTTGCTCTCCGTTTATAAAATGCACCGTGACAAGTAAATGGCGTTTTCATTACCGGGACTCATACGTAATCGGCTTTTACCGTGACCAGACACCTTGCGTCCACCTACCGGGACTGGCAAAAAACTCGCCAACCCCGACACAGACGGCACCTAACCATACCACCGAGCCGTTATTAGCAATGTCCTTAGCATAAGAATGTTACCTAGACAATTTCGCAATGATGCTTAAACTTTTTGCCATTTATAAAACCAGGTACCAGACAAATTAATCGTGACACGAAACTCATTGTCATCTATCTGGACTTGTACTCTCTAGACAATTTAATCGTGACACAAAACTTATCATCCCAAGACAGAAGAAGTTATCGGCTAAAGCAAGTAAATGGACCTGAAATTAATTAACACTGCTAATAACACGGACGATTTAATTAATTGGCTTCGGCAGCCCGGACTGCTTCAGAGTAAACCTTTAAAGTCTATGAGTGATAAATTTGCACCGTTTATCAGCTTCACTGCACCGCGACTGTTTCGTCTCCCGGGACAAAGTCTACGTCGGGCTGCCGGCCACCGCACATGGTGTCATGGTTTTTGCACCTGGGACAATTTCATCATGACGTGAAACTTCACTGCCGTCTACTGGACCTTGCAAAAACCACGCCACAGCGACGCAGACGCCAACTAATTAAATCGCCGGGCCGTTATAGGGCATAGCCGATACCCTCTGGATATCACATTATTAAGTTATCTCAATATGAAAATTAGATTATCCCTACTGTTCCTTTTGATTGTAATATCAATCACCCAAAAATCTTTTGGCCAAAAAGCAGATAATCTAGTTCTAAAGCTTGCTCCTCTAAGTCTCTTAGATCCATTTGGTGAGAATTTGCATCTTGGTAGTGAATTCAACTTGAAGGGTCCATTTTCCATCGAAACTGATTTTGCCATATATACAAGCATTTTAGATCATTCAAGAATTAAAGACAGATTTGGCTTTAAAATTAAACCTGAGATCAGATATTATTTAAATTCAAAAAAACAAAAAACTTCAAATTACAAAGGATTCTATATTGCTAATGAACTTTACTTCATCTTTGATAAATTTAAACGCGGTGATACATTCATCCATTACGAGCAATCGTTGGATACTAGTTATATCTATCACGATTATGAAAGGATCAGGAGATTTATTGTCGGCGATAATTTTAAAATTGGGTATCAAGCAGTCACAAAAATAAAATTAACCTTTGATTATTACTTTGGATTAGGGTTAAAGTACTACAATGGATCATACGATTATAAAGTCAATGATCCAATTTGTTGTAAAACAATGAGACCATTCGAAATCCCTGTGGACAAAGGAATCAGACCTGACCTTACCTTTGGGATAAAAATTGGATATGTCCTTGAAAAATAATACGCCCTATAACTCGGACGGTTTAATTAAGTGCCTTCAGCCAACCCAGGACAGATTTGTAATCATCCTCACAGTTATGCCTTTAAATTCTGTTTCATTTATACAATACTGTGCACCACGACAGTTTCGTCTCCCGGGACAGCATCTTGGGTTGGCTGGCCAACGCGCTGTCGCCTTATTTTTTGCTCGGCACCGAGACTATTTCATCATGACACGAAACTCACTGGCATCTATCGGGACTTGGTACACTCTAGCAGCTTCACCGTGACCCGAAGCTCACTGCCATCTACCGTGACTGGCAAAAAACAAGTCACCGCGACGCAGACGGCACCTAATCAAACCGCCGGGCCGTTGGCAGTAAATCTCAACATTCCGTAATATCCTAAGAAAGAAAAAATGACAGATTGGTATAGAAGAAAAAATTGGACACAAGTAGACGAGGATGAATTCTTCAAAAAGCTTGGGCGAGCCAGAAAAGATGGACGGGCTCAATACTTAAAAATTCAAGCAATAGAATTGATTGAAACCAAAGATTTAAAACTTCTGAAAGTCGCTGAGGACTTATTAAATAAAATGTTGTCAGATTATCCTGACGATAATTTCGATAAAGGTTCTGCCTTACATGCATTAGGAAATATTTATAAAGTTACGGGAAATTTTGAGCAGGCTCTAAATTATTATAAACAAGCACTGGACTTTGAGAAAATTTATCCAAATGTTAAGACACTAGCTTATTTGGACTATTCTGAATTAGCAATCAAATCTGGTGACATTGGTTCTTACGATGAAATTGAAACAATATTGTTGGAAAGGTATCCTAGGCTACTATTCCCCATTGAAAAGTATAAAGTAAACTCTCTGCTTTCAATTATAAACAAGCAGAAGAATCGTGATGAACAGGCTAGATATTTCGCTGATTTAGCAGAGCAAAATGCAGATGATGAGACTTCCGGATTGAGATATCACAAATATCTGGGATTAGTGACAGAACATGACAGTTTGTTGGAAGAACTCAAAAAGAAAAAATGAATCTACTGCCAACTCGGACGGTTTAATTAATTGCCTCGGCAGCCCGGACAAATCCGTAATCGGCTCCAAAAGTCTATGCGAAATAACTCTCAACGACTTATTAAAATTTGTTGTAACCGGACTGTTCCTGATGCCGAGACAAAGTCAATAGGGCTGCCGGCCGACGCTCTGGTGCCTTGTTTTTTGCTCGTCACCTAGACTATTTCATCGTGACCCAAAACTCACACCCATCACCCGGACTTGGTACCGTCAAGACAAATTACCATGACCAGACAACTCTCGTCCACTTACCGGGACTGGCAAAAAACGCGGCACCGCGACGCAGACGGCAACTCATTAAACCGCCGGGCCGTTAGGTTGCAGGCCAAGACAGAAAGAGATTTCAACTTAATCGCAATAAAAAATGAAAAAACTTATCTTAATAACTTGGTTGACTTTCTTAACATTGATTGTTTTCTCCCAAGACTCATCTGGTATTAGTTCGAATAAATCACTTCATCTTGATTTTTACTCAGTTTTAAAAGACTGGCAGACATTAATAGCCACAATAATTGTAATTGCAGGGTGGTTTGTAAATAATCGGTTAAATAAAAAACATGAGATTACTAAAAGACGAATTGATAATAGATTAGAAGCTCTAAAGTCAGTTGTTGAATCTGTTATATTCGAAATGTCAAAGGGTACAGATAAAGCTTTTGCTCAAAAAGATTTCAAGGACAAATTAGAGCGTGCTAGAGCAACAATTCAAATATATGGCTATAGGAAAGAGATAGATGTTTACGAAGAGTTTATTGGTGCATTAAATATGGAAGCAACCTCTGAAGATGAGAAAAGGCGTAAGTTGAACAAGATAAATGAGTGCATTCCGAAGCTTTCAATAATCATTCAATCTCTAAGATCTGAGCTCAACTTAGAAACTTATAAAAGGGAAAAAACAGTGAAATTTTAAATAAGCCCGACAACCTAACTCGGACGGTTTAGTTAATTGGCTTCCGCAGCCCGGACTGCTTTGTAATGAGCCCCAAAAGTCTATGAGAGAAAACTCAGTTTCCGCTCTTCAAAACTCTGCCACCCGGACTGCTTCAGTGCTTCCGGGACTAAGTCAGTAGGGCTGCGGGCCAACGCGCATGGTGTCATGGTTTTTGCTAATCCATCTAGACTACTTCATCGTGCGCCCGGACTCACTAACCTTACCCGGACTTGGTACCATCTAGACTACTTCATCGTGCACCCGGACTCTTCAGTCATCTGCCAGGACTTGCAAAAACCACGCCACCGCGACACAGACGCCAACTAACCAAACCGCCGGGCCGTTAGGCTGCAATTATAATTTTCATCGTCATCTGCCCGCTTGCCCCACGATATGTTTGCGGCTCTACCGGGACAGTTTTCTAATCCGGGACTAATTCATAATGTGAGACAAATTCGTTTAATCTGGACAGGCCGCAAACGAGCCAGCGCTTAGCAAGCTAAATTTGAGTGACAATAGAGTTTTGATCCGTTTTGAAAGTTAAAAATGAAGAACTTAGTTTACCCGGTTTACCGCGACACTCAACTGCCTCATTCAAGTATTCGTTTTTTAAGTTTCTTTCTGCCTGCTAAAGAGTTCTGTCATTTTACTAACCCGACGCTTCGGTAAACCTTGTTTTCGTAAAACATGACTGTTTACGTCCACTTAAAATAACTGCAGCCAACAAAGGCGGTATGGTTTATTGCCTTCGGCAGCCGGACAATTTCTCAACCGACCTCCAAAGTCTATGAGAGTAACCTTCATCCGCTTATTATATTTTGTAAAACCCGGACTGATCCTGCTGCCGAGACAAAGTCAATGGGCTGCCGGCCATCGCTCTGGTGCCTTGTTTTTTGCTCGCCGTCAAGACTATTTCATCATGACACGAGACTTTTCGTTCACTTATCGGGACTTGGTACCACCAAGACAAATTACCGTGACCCAAAACTTATCGCCATCTACCGGGACTGGCAAAAAAACGCGGCACCGCGACGCAGACGGCAACAAACCATACCGCCGGCCGTTATATGTAAGGTTTGACACATAACAGCGTAAATACCAACGCCCAATCGAGTCTTGAAATTTGAATTTTTCTTTATCACATTAACAAAAACAGAAATAAACTCAAGCTACTTTAAAATGAAAAAGATATTAATCGTAATCTCAATGATAATCATGGCAGGAACCTGTCAAAAGGCAGGCCCTGATTGTCATTTTTATATTTTAATAATAAACAATTCAAGTAAAGCAGTTATTCCAGCTTTGAAGTTTATAAATACTTCAAATAATTGTATTTTAAGTGGATCCACACTCCAAACCTCTGAAAAATATGAATTTCGGCTGCGTGAATGTTGGGAAGACGAATTGGCAGATGGACGTTCACAAGAAATTTATCTTGTAGACCCTGATCATTATAATACTCCTACTATTTTTTATGATTGTGATTCAATTGAATCTAAAAATACCATCTTAAAGCACTATTCATTAACACTCGATGACTTAAAAAATATGGATTTTACGATTACTTATGAATAATTTGCATATCATGACAGTTTTAAAATTAACCCTACATATAACTCGGACGGTTTAATTAATTGCCTTCGCCAGCCCGGACAGTTTTGTAATCTGCCCCAAAAGTCTATGGTAGCAAAATTTTACCCATCTATCGGATTTGGTTGCATCCGGACAAATTTCTTTCATCTAGACAAAGTCAATGGGGCTGTCGGCCGACGCTCAGGTGCCTTGTTTTTTGCTCGCCACCTAGACTATTTCGTTGTGACACGTAACTTCTCTCCTATCTATCGGGACTTGTTACCGTCTAGCAGCTTTACCGTGACAGGTGGCTTCCCTGTCATCTACCGGGACTGGCAAAAAACAAGTCACCGCGACGCGGACGGCAACTCATTAAACCGCCGGGCCGTTAGGGTTAATTTCAACATTCTCTGCACGTTATACAACTCCTAAAAACTAACCCTAACAGCAAAAGCAAAATTCTTTAACCAAGATAATTACTAACCGTTTACCAGGACTGATTACCTCGACAAATTCGCTATTCCTAGATAGCTCCTACATATTTATCTGGACTAATTATCTGGATAATTTTCTTATGTAAATCCTTACTAAATCCAACCTTGCATGAAAAACAAACTGATTTTTTCTTTGACTTTTCTAATTGTCGTAGTGAGTGTTCGGATGCTTTTACTACATAGATTTCTCGATATAAGTCCGATAATTGTTGCTTTTGCTTTTATGTTGATACTTAGAGATAAGTTTTCCTCTTTTAATTTTAAACTATTTAAACCATTACCATTTATTGTAATTATTATAATTACCTACATATTATTGATCTTATCGATTATTATACTGACTCACTTCAATTTAGCTGAGCTGTCAAAACCTAATGAAAGTATTATCTTTTACGTTTTGGTACCATTACTTCTTGGTCTTACTGAGGAAACCGCTTGGCGTGGATACTTATTTACCAAATTAAAAGGTATGACTTGGTTCCAAATTACCGTAATAATTAACTTGATTTGGGCAATATGGCATCTTCCAAGCCATTATTATACCCTTGAGGGGCATATCTGGATAAGTTTTCCGTTGTTTATTGTCTCTTGTTTTGAGCTTGGAATAATTATGCAATATTTGAGAGTAAAGACAGATTCTGTTATTCCTTGTATTCTTTTTCACGCGTTATATATAGTTCCATTAATGTTGTTTAATTTAAAAACCAAAGTTTTATATTTAGGAAGTTTCCCAACCATTATAATAATACTTTTGCTGTTACCGATAACTATTTATTGCTATAGTGTTGGACAAAGAATACATAATAAAAACTAACCCTAACTCGGACGGTTTAATTAAGTGCCTTCGCCAGCGCCAGGACAGATTTGTAATCAACCCCAACATCTATGCCCTTAAACTCTGTTCTGTTTATAAAATCCTGTGGCACCCGGACAGTTTCATCTCCCGGGACAGCATCATTGGCGCTGTCGGCCAACGCGCTGGTGCCTTGTTTTTTGCTCTTCACCGAGACTATTTCATCGTGACACGAAACTTCACTGCCATCTATCGGGACTTGGTACCATCTCGCTGTTTCACCGTGACCCTTGGCTTCGCGGCCACTTACCGGGACTGGCAAAAAACGCGGCACCGCGACGCAGACGGCACCTAATCAAACCGCCGGGCCGTTAGGTGTCATGCCCCAGTCAGAGACTACTTAATGATTGTTCAACTAAGATTAACTAAATGACATTTTCCGATTTCAATACCCTGAATAAGCATGAGTTTATAGAAAAATTCTATTCTTATGCGAAAAAAATCAATGTTCCAGAAAAGTATTACCCGACATTCGATAATCCAAGATCTGATGACGTTCCCAACATCGAATTTTGTAAGGAGGGTTATTATTATGTGATTAATGATAGAGGGATTGAAAACAGAAGATTTACAGCTTTGACTGATGAATTATTATATTGGATATTTAAAAATTCAATATTCTATTATCTATTGAACGAAATCAAAGAAAAGGATTCGATAAACATTCTATATTCCCAACAAATTAATTTACTCCACAATATTGATCCAGATTTTGCAGTACAAGCTGAAAAGGATATTAGATATCTTAACAAAGACTTTCGAAAGATAGATTAATAAGCACAACACCTAACTCGGACGGTTTAATTAAGTGCCTTCGCCAACCCGGACAGCTTCAGAGTCAACCTTTAAAGTCTATGAGAGAAAAATTTCTAACGTTTATTGACTTCACTGCACCGCGACAGTTTCGTCTCCCTGGACAAAGTCTACGTCGGGTTGGCGGCCACCGCGCTGGCGCCGTGTTTTTTGCTCGCACCGAGACTATTTCGTCGTGACACGTAACCTCACTGCCATTTATCGGGACTTGGTACCGTTTAACAGTTTCATCGTGACCCGAAGCTCACTGCCATCTACCAGGACTGGCAAAAAACGCGGCACCGCGACACAGACGGCACCTAATTAAACCGCCGGGCCGTTATTGGCAATGTCCTTAGTATCTTTTGGTTGCAACGTGACTCGAAACTTATCTTTTGCCCCGGACTGAAAACAAAGAAACCGGCTAAAGCATTTAAATTTGACTGGAGATTAATAAACACAGCCAATAACTCGGACGGTTTAATTAAGTGCCTTCGGCAGCGCCAGGACAGTTTTGTAAACAACCCCAACATCTATGCCCTTAAACTCTTTACCATTTATTAAATCCAGTGGCACCCGGACTGTTTCGTCTCCCGGGACAGCATCATTGGCGCTGTCGGCCGACGCGCTGGTGCCTTGTTTTTTGCTCGCCATCTAGACAATTTCATCGTGACCCGAAATTCGCAACCTTTACCCGGACTTGGTACCGTTTAACAGTTTCACCGTGACCCTTGGCTTCGCTGCCATCTACCGGGACTGGCAAAAAACACGGCACCGCGACGCGGACGGCACCTAATCAAACCGCCGGGCCGTTATAAGCCATGAATTCCTGCACGACAGATAGTTCACTTTTTTTCCTAATTTTAAAAGATAAAATAAAATGTTGCCTTATATGATTAAATGCGGACATAAAAGGTTGCTTTTTATAATTGCATGCTTCTTTTTACTTATTTCGTGTGAAAAATCAGACAAGCCTACAGTCCTAAAGGGATTTGTAACAGATTTCTATTCAAACAATCCAGTTAATTCTTACAGGCTAAAGATTATGAGAGAGCGTTATTTTAGTTTTGACGGGATTGCTGGGTTTGTAGACTCAATTAAGACTGACAGTAATGGGCTTTTCAATGTTTCTTTGGTTTGCGAGCATGAATTTTCATATAAATTAGAAAGTGATTTCCATAATTTATATTCGCCAATTGAAAGAAAGGTTATTGAGGCCGGTAAGACAAACGAATTTAATTTTAATGTAAAACATTTTAATATTTTAAAACTTGATATTAGAAATAAAACCCAAAAGTTTAATCAGATCTTTGTTTTAAGCAGTTTTAGGAATATATGGAACCTTCATGATACAATAGTTTACATTAACGATGCAATTCCAGAAGAAAATTATAATCTTCTGATATTTCTCTATAAAATACAGAATAGTGGGCAAGAAGATTCGGTAGTTAATAATAATGTTTGGATTGAACATAAAGATACATCTTACTATAAGATTGAATTATAATAGACTATGTAAGGCCAAGACATAAGACCTCTCATCCACCAAGACTTAAAAAACGGCTTATAACTCGGACGGTTTAATTAAGTGCCTTCCGCCAACCCAGGACAGCTTTGTAACCAGTCCCAAAATCTATGCTCGAAAACTCTGTTCCATTTAAAAAATACTGTGGCACCCGGATAGTTTCATCTCCCGGGACAGCATCTTTGGGTTGGCGGGCCGACGCACTGTTGCCTTGTTTTTTGCTCGCCATCTAGACTATTTCATCGTGACCCAAAAATTCACAATCCTTACCCGGACTTGGTACTGTCTAGACAGTTTCATCGTGACAAGACAACTCTCGTCCATCTACCGGGACTGGCAAAAAACGCGGCACCGCGACGCAGACGGCACCTAATCAAACCGCCGGGCCGTTGGCAGTAAATCTCAACATTCCGTAATATCCTAAGAAAGAAAAAATGACAGATTGGTATAGAAGAAAAAATTGGACACAAGTAGACGAGGATGAATTCTTCAAAAAGCTTGGGCGAGCCAGAAAAGATGGACGGGCTCAATACTTAAAAATTCAAGCAATAGAATTGATTGAAACCAAAGATTTAAAACTTCTGAAAGTCGCTGAGGACTTATTAAATAAAATGTTGTCAGATTATCCTGACGATAATTTCGATAAAGGTTCTGCCTTACATGCATTAGGAAATATTTATAAAGTTACGGGAAATTTTGAGCAGGCTCTAAATTATTATAAACAAGCACTGGACTTTGAGAAAATTTATCCAAATGTTAAGACACTAGCTTATTTGGACTATTCTGAATTAGCAATCAAATCTGGTGACATTGGTTCTTACGATGAAATTGAAACAATATTGTTGGAAAGGTATCCTAGGCTACTATTCCCCATTGAAAAGTATAAAGTAAACTCTCTGCTTTCAATTATAAACAAGCAGAAGAATCGTGATGAACAGGCTAGATATTTCGCTGATTTAGCAGAGCAAAATGCAGATGATGAGACTTCCGGATTGAGATATCACAAATATCTGGGATTAGTGACAGAACATGACAGTTTGTTGGAAGAACTCAAAAAGAAAAAATGAATCTACTGCCAACTCGGACGGTTTAATTAATTGCCTCGGCAGCCCGGACAAATCCGTAATCGGCTCCAAAAGTCTATGCGAAATAACTCTCAACGACTTATTAAAATTTGTTGTAACCGGACTGTTCCTGATGCCGAGACAAAGTCAATAGGGCTGCCGGCCGACGCTCTGGTGCCTTGTTTTTTGCTCGTCACCTAGACTATTTCATCGTGACCCAAAACTCACACCCATCACCCGGACTTGGTACCGTCAAGACAAATTACCATGACCAGACAACTCTCGTCCACTTACCGGGACTGGCAAAAAACGCGGCACCGCGACGCAGACGGCAACTCATTAAACCGCCGGGCCGTTATATGTAAGGTTTCCAGCACAATACCCGGACAGCCAACGCACAAGCAAGAGTCTGGCAGCCCTTCCCTACAAGCATGCCCTTCGCTGCCAAACACATGCTTTTTGCCAATTAGGTTTCGTTAATAAACGCTCAATACATTCAAGGGTTTAACAAAGAATCTACAATTTGTAAAAAATATTTACGTTTTCTGTAAAAAATATTTACTTAATAAAATTAGAATAACAATTATACTATTGTATATCTGATATTTACAATTTTGGCATTATTATGGTACTTAGTCCTTAAAGCCTGATGAAGACAATTACTAGTTGTTTAAGACAAGATCGTTTAAAATGATATTATTACAGTTTAAAATTATCTTCAGAAATTTTAAAAATACTCAACTATACTCAGCGATAACAATTCTTGGGTTGACTGTTGGTATGACTGCTACAATATTACTTTTTACGTATGTTGAGTATGAATTAAGTTACGACCGTTTTCAAGAGAAATCGAAACGTATTTATAGAATAAATTCAATTTTAACACAAGAGACCGATGAGATAATTCCAGTTTGTATTGGGATTAAGGACGGCACTCTCCAGGAGCAGGTTCCCGAAATAGAAAATCAATTGCAAATTTTTACAGATAATTCTTCCAATCTAACAGAATTTATCAAAGGCAATGAGAAGTTTAAAAATATTTATTTGATTTATTCCGATCCGGATATTCATCAGGTTTTTACAATTAATTATATCAGGGGAATCGCTGATGAAGCACTTATAAAACCTAACTCTGTAGTATTGACCCGGAGTCTTTCCGAAAGAATGTTCGGATCGATAGATGTTCTTGGAAAAACAATTCTTAAAAACTATACAAAAGAACCTTTATCAGTCACTGGAGTAATTGAAGATTATCCTTCAAACTCTCATATAAAGATTGATGCAATAATGCCCCTTAAATCATTTTCTGATATTTACAGTTGGGGTTGCGAACTTAATACATATGTTCTTTTCCATAATAACATCAATCTGGAAGAAGGGATAAATAAAACCATTATTTCATATAATACCCTTCTATCTCAACATTTTAACAAACAAATTAAGAAAACAGGCTGCATTCTTCAAAAGCTGACGGATATTCACTTGAAATCCTGCTTTCAGGCTAAGGGAGGATCTGATACCGATTATAAGAAAGTATTTATTTATCTGTCACTCGCACTTGTTGTATTGCTCATTGCCATTATTAATTTCATAAACCTATTAACCGCTCAATACGAAAGTAAACTTAAAGACATAGGTATCCAGAAGGCACTTGGAGGATCAAGGATACAAATTATCACATCGTTTTTGGTGAAGTCATTCATCTTTTCATTCATGTCATTGATATTTGCTGCTTTTCTGGTTGATTCGCTTATTCCCAAACTTGGAATGATTTTAAACCGAGATCTTGTAACCACTTATCATAGTAACTTTACTCTGTTTTTTGTGCTTCCGCTACTTGCTGTAATTGTGGGATTAATTTCAGGTATATATCCTGCTCTTTTTATCTCTAAATTTTCTCCTGACAATCTGATTAAAAGGAATTTGTCAGTCACCAGAAGTAGCTGGTTTACCATGATACTTGTAGTAATGCAATTCTCCATAATGATATTCCTTATGGTAAGTCTTGCATTGATGAAAAAGCAAATAAATTTCATGAAAAATGCCGATTTAGGCATTAATTCTGAAGGTGTTATTACTATAACAGACTTAAACTACAACACATCAAAATCTTATCCGGCAATTAAAAATGCCATTAAGAGTATTCCGGATATTATGTCCATTGGCGCATCAAGTCATCTCTTTGGTGACAGCCCAAGTGGCCAACGTATTGAAATTATTGGGAAAGATAATAAGAAGGAATATCCGATAAAGCAGTACAGGGTTTTAC
Organism: uncultured Bacteroidales bacterium; assembly: GCA_963715785.1. GTDB lineage: Bacteria > Bacteroidota > Bacteroidia > Bacteroidales > VadinHA17 > LD21. The sequence continues at coordinate 3,814,980 of OY970276.1, read as the reverse complement.
CTGGATTCTTCGAAACTCTTGGTTTTAAGTTTCTTTCAGGCCGGCCCTTTGATGAAAACATCAAAACTGATGAGAAAGCTGTAGTGCTGAATGAAACAGCTGTCAGAACGTTCGGTCTGACTGATCCTCTTAACAACCGTATTTTGAAAAACGATACTCTCCATGTAATTGGCATAGTAAAGGATTTCCATTTCTCCTCATTTGAAGAGATCATTGAGCCTATGATGTTCACATATGATAATCGTGCAGCATATATCGAGTTGAAACTGGCTAGCAATAATATCCATACTATCATACCGAAAGTTGAAAAAATAATTAAAGAATTTGATCCATTTTATCTGATGAATTACGTTGTGCTTGAAGATTTTTGTCGTAACAAATATGGTTCGCATGAGCAGATGGAAACTTTATCAACTTATGCTGGTATAATATCGTTGTTACTTGCAATGCTTGGCTTATATGCTTTAACTGCGATCATGATACAAAAACGCACTAAAGAAGTCGCACTAAGAAAAATTAACGGGGCAACAAGAATACAGGTAGTGAAATTATTGATTTCAACATATTTGCCACATGTAATTATTGCTTTTATACTTGCTGCTCCTACAGGCTGGTTTGTCATGCATGGATGGCTAATGAATTTTGCTTATAAAACTGAATTAAGTTGGTGGATATTTGTTCTGACAGGTACTACTGGATTAACTATTGCGCTATTAACTGTCAGTTGGCAAAGTTGGAAAGCAGCTACTCGTAATCCACTGGAATATTTAAGATTTGAATAAAAGGAAAGAGGGTAATAAAATTACTGATCATTTATTTGATCTCTCGCTTCTGCTGTCAGGCACATTTGCAGATAATATACAGCTAACCAATAAAACAGAATTTGCAAACGAGCCTGCCAGCCCATCCCTGCCCGCAAGACAATATTGAGGACTAAATGAGATAATTTCTTTACGACCTGACAGTTTTAAAATTAACCCTACATATAACTCGGACGGTTTAATTAAGTGCCTTCGCCAGCGCCAGGACAGATTTGTAATCAATCCCCAATTCTATGCCCTTAAACTCTTTACCATCTATTAAATCCTGTGCCACCCGGACAGTTTCGTCTACCGGGACAGCATCATTGGCGCTGTCGGCCGACGCGCTGGTGCCTTGTTTTTTGCTCGCCACCTAGACTATTTCATCGTGACCCGAAACTCACAACCCTTACCCGGACTTGGTACCGTCTAACAGTTTCACCGTGACACTTGGCTATTCTGCCATCTACCGGGACTGGCAAAAAACGCAGCACCGCGACGCAGACGGCCCCTAATTAAACCGCCGGGCCGTTAGCACAAATATTTCAGTATGTGACGATTACGCCTCCGCGCTGTATTTTAAAATTTTTGTCTTTACAATAGAAATTCTCGAAGCTTACCAGGACTTGGCCATCGCGTGACCGACAATCGGCCCTCCCGCCATCATTTAGTAGATTCTATTATTAAATTAACAACACTATCTCTTTATCGGGATTCTGCCATCGCGCGAGTTAACAAATACTTATGCTAACAAAGATGGGATTGAATTTAAACATATGTGACTTATTCTGATTTTGGTACAATTACATCTCTATAAAAAAAATTATGCTTTCGATCTTAAATAATTCTTCGCTCACTTGGTCCCGATTATTAATAATTAAAACATAAATATCACTATGAGAGAATTTAATAAAAGAGAACAATCAATTATGAGAAAACTAGCAGAGATTGATATTAGTTCAATGTCAACTTGTAGTAGATTTCTTTCAGATAATTTCTTCACGAAGAGTAATGGAAAAGCCTTGATTGTAAACCATAACTCTAAGGATGTATTATATTATCTTGACCCCGTCCAGTTTACCAACATTCAAAACGTTAGGAAATCAAATCATGAATTATTTGAGCTACTTGTCCTGTTGTCATATTTAAAAGAAAATCGTTATGTTTCGATAATAACTACAACAAAACCTGCTGCTCCATTAGAGGCATTACATTCAGATTTTGATTCTTCAATTTCACTGAATGGCAATATATTAACTTTAAATTCCAAAGGAGATTATTTAGATACTACTCAGCCCGACTTAATAAAAGATTCTAGTAACCAGATTATCCTTAAAGGTGGATTGTTAAATGAGTATTACGATTTTATTTATAATACTGTGTTCGGATTAATTATTCCAAGTGAGGAACTTCTTGATTTAATAAAACATAATTTCAAATCAAAGGATGATAGAAAGCATAAACAGAATATTTCTGTCGCTTGGATTGGTATTACAATTGCATTGATTCTCGGGATACTTGGAATCTGGAATCCTTTTAACGGAGAAAAAAATCAAAAAGGCGAGCTGCTTGAAAAGATATCAGTTGACCTAGATAGTATAAAAATCAATAATCAAGCAAGTTCCTTATACTTGAATAATATTTATACAGTGATGACAAAACCTGATAGCCCAAAAAAGAAATAACGCCGAACTGTTCCTTTTTTAATGAGCTTATATCTAATGAAAAATTAAAACATACTTGTGCTAACTCGGACGGTTTAATTAAGTGCCTTCCGCCAACCCAGGACAGCTTTATAACCAGCCCCAAAATCTATGAGAGAAACCTCTGTTCCATTTATAAAATACTGTGGCACCCGGACAGTTTCATCTCCCGGGACAGCATCTTTGGGTTGGCGGGCCGACGCGCTGGCGCCTTGTTTTTTGCTCTTCACCGAGACTATTTCGTCGTGACACGTAGCTTCACTGCCGTCTATCTGGACTTGTTACCATTTCGCAGTTTCACCGTGACCCTTGGCTTCGCGGCCATCTACCGGGACTGGCAAAAAACAAGTCACCGCGACGCAGACGGCACCTAATCAAACCGCCGGGCCGTTAGCACAAATATTTCAGTATGTGACGATTACGCCTCCGCGCTGTATTTTAAAATTTTTGTCTTTACAATAGAAATTCTCGAAGCTTACCAGGACTTGGCCATCGCGTGACCGACAATCGGCCCTCCCGCCATCATTTAGTAGATTCTATTATTAAATTAACAACACTATCTCTTTATCGGGATTCTGCCATCGCGCGAGTTAACAAATACTTATGCTAACAAAGATGGGATTGAATTTAAACATATGTGACTTATTCTGATTTTGGTACAATTACATCTCTATAAAAAAAATTATGCTTTCGATCTTAAATAATTCTTCGCTCACTTGGTCCCGATTATTAATAATTAAAACATAAATATCACTATGAGAGAATTTAATAAAAGAGAACAATCAATTATGAGAAAACTAGCAGAGATTGATATTAGTTCAATGTCAACTTGTAGTAGATTTCTTTCAGATAATTTCTTCACGAAGAGTAATGGAAAAGCCTTGATTGTAAACCATAACTCTAAGGATGTATTATATTATCTTGACCCCGTCCAGTTTACCAACATTCAAAACGTTAGGAAATCAAATCATGAATTATTTGAGCTACTTGTCCTGTTGTCATATTTAAAAGAAAATCGTTATGTTTCGATAATAACTACAACAAAACCTGCTGCTCCATTAGAGGCATTACATTCAGATTTTGATTCTTCAATTTCACTGAATGGCAATATATTAACTTTAAATTCCAAAGGAGATTATTTAGATACTACTCAGCCCGACTTAATAAAAGATTCTAGTAACCAGATTATCCTTAAAGGTGGATTGTTAAATGAGTATTACGATTTTATTTATAATACTGTGTTCGGATTAATTATTCCAAGTGAGGAACTTCTTGATTTAATAAAACATAATTTCAAATCAAAGGATGATAGAAAGCATAAACAGAATATTTCTGTCGCTTGGATTGGTATTACAATTGCATTGATTCTCGGGATACTTGGAATCTGGAATCCTTTTAACGGAGAAAAAAATCAAAAAGGCGAGCTGCTTGAAAAGATATCAGTTGACCTAGATAGTATAAAAATCAATAATCAAGCAAGTTCCTTATACTTGAATAATATTTATACAGTGATGACAAAACCTGATAGCCCAAAAAAGAAATAACACCGAACTGTTCCTTTTTTAATGAGCTTATATCTAATGAAAAATTAAAACATACTTGTGCTAACTCGGACGGTTTAATTAAGTGCCTTCCGCCAACCCAGGACAGCTTTATAACCAGCCCCAAAATCTATGAGAGAAACCTCTGTTCCATTTATAAAATACTGTGGCACCCGGACAGTTTCATCTCCCGGGACAGCATCTTTGGGTTGGCGGGCCGACGCGCTGGCGCCTTGTTTTTTGCTCTTCACCGAGACTATTTCGTCGTGACACGTAGCTTCACTGCCGTCTATCTGGACTTGTTACCATTTCGCAGTTTCACCGTGACCCTTGGCTTCGCGGCCATCTACCGGGACTGGCAAAAAACAAGTCACCGCGACGCAGACGGCACCTAATCAAACCGCCGGGCCGTTAGCAAAAATGCGCAGTGGGATGAGAATATTCGGCTTCCCGCAAGTGCAAGTAATAGAATATCTTCTAACATGACTACTTACTACTATTTACCAGTTTTATATCGCGACACGCAATTGCCTAGCCGAATTCTTTTGCCAAACGTGCAAGTATAAAAAATTGGCACTCGCGCCACTACCATATATAAAACTTCGTTATCTGGACTAATTTATCAACTTATAAAACTTGTACCGCGAAGCACAACCTGGCCAATTTTTTATGCCGACGCTGATGCCGCACATTTGCTAACAGTTGTTTATACAAATTTCTAATAACGAGACATATACGTATCATTATTGAGATACTTCTTTTATAAAATTCAGTATTTCTTGACAATTTCATCTCATCTACCAGGACTTTTGGAATTTCGTAAACCCTTAAATATGCGCACTTTTTCTAACACGGACGGTTTAATTAATTGGCTTTGGCAGCCCGGACTACTTCGTAATGGGAGAGGAGGTCTATGCGAGTAACCCTTAACCCACTTATAAAACCTTGTGGCACCCAGACTAATACTGCAACCGAGACAAAGTCAATAGGGCTGCCAGCCAGCGCTCTGGTGCCTTGTTTTTTGCTGTCATCTGGACAACTTTATCGTGACACGAAACTTTCATCCACTTATCGGGACTGGCAAAAAACGCGGCACCGCGACACAGACGCCAACTAATTAAACCGCCGGGCCGTTAGCACAAATATCTAAATACTAGACCATTAGCCATCACACCTTATTTATTATATTTCGCCTTGACAAGATAATTTCTGCACTTTACATGGACCTTCCCCTCGCTCGATTGACATTTTGCCATCCCGCCGTCATCAGAAAGTGACCATTATAAAATCAAACCATATTGCTTTTTATCGTGACTTTGCCAGCGCGCGACAGTAATGAAATACTTGTGCTAACTGAAGAGTAAATTCAAATTTAAAAATGTATTATCTTTGTACCATGAAAACTTATAATAAGATAATCAAAATCAGCTCAGTCAAGAGATTTGGAAGACCTTGTATTAGGAATACCCGGATTGCAGTATTTGATATTCTTGGTTGGTTAGGTTCCGGAATGAGTTTTGAAGAAATAATCAATGACTATCCCGAACTTTCAAGGGAGGATATCAAGGCTAGTTTGATGTTTGCGGCTGATAGAGAACGTAAACTTCAGACAATCTGATGAAATTACTTCTTGACCAGAACATTTCCTTCAGGATTACAAATAAAATCCAAGACTTATTTCCAGGTTCAAAACAAGTTAAAGACTTAGGGCTTGAGAATTCCAAAGATTCGATTCTATGGACTTATGCTAAAGTCAATGATTATTGCATAGTAACATTCGATGGCGACTTTTATGATTTAGGGCTTGTAAAAGGTTCTTCTCCAAAAGTCATTTGGCTTAGGATTGGTAATACTTCCACACAGAATATTGAGAATGCTCTCAGAAAAAATTTCGAACTGATAAAAACATTCTTGACAGATCCCAATTACAAGGACATTGGATGTCTGGAGATAAATAGTTGACCTAAAAAAAGAGACAATCATTTTACTTCGAGACTTAATCAATACTTGTGCTAACTCGGACGGTTTAATTAATTGCCTTCGCCAGCGCCAGGACAGATTGTAGTCAACCCCAGCATCTATGCTCTTAAATTCTTTTCCGTTTATAAAATCCTGTGGCACCCGGACAGTTTCGTCTACCGGGACAGCATCATTGGCGCTGTCGGCCGACGCGCTGGTGCCTTGTTTTTTGCTCGGCACCGAGACTATTTAATCGTGACACGAAACTTCACTGCCGTCTATCGGGACTTGGTACCGTTTCGTTGTTTCATCGTGACACGAAGCTCGCTACCGTCTACCGGGACTGGCAAAAAACGCGGCACCGCGACACAGACGGCACCTAATTAAACCGCCGGGCCGTTATGGGCAATAGCACTGATGCCCAGTGATATGTCACCATACAATTTCGTCTATCTTGACAAATTATTTTTCTTTAGGCAGTAGTTAGATATTAGTTATGACGCGCGATGAATATTTAAAAATGATAGAGTCTCATGAAAATCCTTTAGTTAGGAAGAAGTATGAAGACGTTAAAAAGCAAATGGATTTTCTAACTAAAGATGAAGAACCAATTGTAAGTGATTTGCATAATCTAGGAATTAACGTAGAATCAGTTTGGGATTTAGTAAATAATAAACCACATCCTTACTTAGAAACGAATTTTATTGGTGATTATAGTGTAGCTTATCCAGTTCTTGTAAGGCATTTAGATAAGAAGTATCATCCTAAAATAATTGAAGGAATTATAAGAGCATTAACTGAAAAACAAGCCAAGCATATAGCTACTGACAAGATACTAGAGCTCTTTTATAAAGAGCAAGATAAAAATTTGAAATGGGTAATGGCAAATGCTCTTCGGACATTGATGAGTTGGAAAAGTAGACAAAAATATCCTGAAATTGGAGAAGTACTAAAAGGACAATAAGATACAGCGCACAATTTTGAAATCCAATAAAAACTGCCCATAACTCGGACGGTTTAATTAAGTGCCTTCCGCCAACCCAGGACAACTTTGTTACCAGCCTCAAAATCTATGCTCGAAAACTCTGTTCCGTTTATTAAATCTTGTGACACCCGGACAGTTTCATCTCCCGGGACAGCATCTTTGGGTTGGCGGGCCGACGCGCTGGCGCCTTGTTTTTTGCTCGCACCGAGACTATTTCATCGTGACACGAAACTTCACTGACATCTATCTGGACTTGGTACCGTTTCGCAACTTCATCGTGACTCGAAGCTCACTACCATCTACCGGGACTGGCAAAAAACAAGGCACCGCGACACAGACGGCACCTAATTAAACCGCCGGGCCGTTATAGTGCATTCGGAGTCCGTGACTGACCCCAAAAATGATTTGGCCGATCGCACTTGTTTTTTGCTCGTCATCTCGACTATTTCATCATGTCACGAAACTGCTCGTCCAGTTATCGGGACTTGGTACCATCTAACAGCTTAATCATTATACGAAACTACTCAACCGTTTAATAGGACTGGCAAAAAACAAGTCACCTAGACACAGACGATCTAGAATCACTTAGGAAGAGTTACATTACCTAACGTCATCATTGAAGCTAACTTCAATATTAGATCAAAAGAAATGCTCATTATTTTGTAACCTTTTTCGGACTGATTGTATCAAATAAGAGTAACCAAAACCCCAAACGTCATGGACTGGTCATTTTCATTCTACGGTATCCCACAGCCTATTCTGGTATTTGCTTTTGTGCTTTTATTTGTTGGTTTTCCATTATTTCTGGCATGGTATTTTATTCGAAGAGCAAAGTTTAAAGAAAAAATAACTCTAGTTGAAAATGGAATTGACATTAAAGACCTCAAATTAATGGAAGAAACCAAAAAATATTCCCCTTGGCTAAGAATTGGAATAATAATTACAGGAACTGCTTTAGGAGCAATACTTGTGACAATTACCAATCTTAGTTCCAATACATCTGAATCTGTGATTCTTTTGTTTACTGGAGTATCTGTAATCCTAGCATATTTTATTGATGCAAAAAAAGCACAAAAATAGGTTATGGATGAAATTTGCATTCGACAAATTCTTGATGGAGATTCGGAAGCATTTCGGGAATTAATTATTAAATATAAGGACATAGCTTACTCACTTGCCATGTCTGTTATTAAAGATGAATTTTATTCAGAAGAGATCCTTCAACGTTCATTTTTAATTGCTTATGAAAAACTATCCACATTTAGAGGAGCTTCAAAGTTTAGTACATGGTTCTATAGAATAGTAATTAATGAATCCTTCAAATATGCTAAAAAGCACAAAACAGAATTTATAGATTTTGTAGAGGTTCCTCCAGAAATTCCTAGCGAAATCGAAAATGCAATTTTGAAGCTTGAGGTAGACGATCAGAAGTATTTTATAAATGAAGCACTTAAAAAAATCTCTCCAAAAGAGAGTCTTATTTTGAGATTGTTTTACCTAGATGAAAATAATATTGAAGAAATATGTATGGAAACCGGTTGGTCTTCTTCGAATATAAAAGTAATTCTTCATCGAGCAAGGATTAATCTAAAACTCATCCTTACTGAAATTTACAAACTTGACAAAAATGAACTTTACGAATGAAAGAAATAGACTCAGAAGATATTTTCTTCAAGGAGATAATGTCAAATAGCAAATTAAATATCCCCTCCCGAAATTTTGATGATGATGTAATGAGACTCATTGAAAAGAGACTTTCAAAAAAAGTGTCAATTACGAGAGATATCAAGCTTTCATGGATATTTTTTATCCTTGGATCCACTTTTGGAATAATTGCAACCATAGTACTTTCAAAGTTAAAAGAGTCCTTTTGGGGAATTCCATTGGATAAACTTGTTATCCTTTTCCTAATAATTTTTTCTTTTTTGGTTACGACGCAACTCGATAGTCTTATTGATTTCTACAAAAAAAAAAGAAAACTAAACACCGTTATAGTGCATTTGGAGCTAGTGACCGACCCTAAATTAGCATGGGAGAACGCACTCTAACTCAAGCAAAATTAACTCTATTTGGTAAAACCACCTTATTGACAATCTTTTCATCTAAAATAATCCTTTATGAAAACAGTTCTTATAACAAGCTCCCTTCTTATTTTTATGTGCATAAATTGTAAAACGCAATCAACTGATGTCAGAAGAATAAGTGAATTATTGTCTAAAGTCGAACAAAAGAATAAGGGTATAAATTCAATCTCATATTACACGAGATACGAGCAAGTAAACCCAACAACGGAAGATTCCATATTCAAAGTTGAGGGGAAGGTTTGGCTTCGACCTAATAACAAAGACAGTATTTTTGGCTCAGTTTTTCATCTGAAAGGAATTGATAGAGGAGGATCATTTGAATATTATTATGACGGTACGAAAAGCTACGAAATACGACATGCTAATAAAACAATTAAAATATTTGATCCCTACAGGTATGAGAATAATGCCAATAACCCAGCTAAAGCCAGGACAGCTTTGGCTCCGCTGATATATGAATTGACGGATACCAATCTTTCAAGAACTCTTCAAAAAAACAATCCATTAGTAACTTTACTCGACAATAAAAATTCCTACAGAATTGCGTTTAAATATCCCGCAGATGATAATGGACAAGAGCTGACAGTACAAATCACTATAAATAAAAGAATGTACGCTATCGAAAAGATTCAAAAAACCTCCCTATGGCGTGGTGTTGAATTTAAAACCTCTGTTGGTATAGATAGTCTTTTAATTAATAATTCCGAAATTAGTAACAGTGTTACTTTACAAAATACTTATCCCGATTATATGATGACAGAATTTGAAAGAGGTTCGAATCAGAAATGGACTTCAAGTTTTATTGGATTAAAAGCCAAAAACTTCAAGTATTCAACTTCTACCAATGATTCAATTATTCTGAATAATCTAAAAGGCAAATATGTTTTGCTTGATTTTTGGGAAACATGGTGCGGCCATTGCATCTTTGCATTGCCTGAAATTCAAAAAATTCAAGACAAATATCGGAATGATTTAGTTGTAATAGGGATAACAACAGAGAATAAACCTCAAGTGGAAAAACTGATGCGAATAAATAATTTGAGGTATCTTAACATTTTTGGTGATAAACAAATTATTGGTGATTATGACCTTAAAGGTAGACCAACTTATTTTCTCATTGATAAAAATGGAATAATAATAGAACATTCAGAGGGTGACCTATTAAAAATTACTACAGATTTAGAAAAGTTGTTATAATAGAAGCCAATTCTTCTATCTGAACAATCAAGAAAACGCACTATAACTCGGACGGTTTAATTAAGTGCCTTCGCCAGCGCCAGGACAGATTTGTAATCAACCCGAACATCTATGCCCTTAAATTCTGTTCCATTTATAAAATCCTGTGGCACCCGGACAGTTTCGTCTACCGGGACAGCATCAATGGCGCTGTCGGCCGACGCGCTGGTGCCTTGTTTTTTGCTCGCCATCTAGACTATTTTATCGTGACCCGAAACTCACAACCCTTACCCGGACTTGGTACCGTTACTCAGCTTCATCGTGACCCTCGGCTGCTCGTCCACTTACCGGGACTGGCAAAAAACGAGGCACCGCGACGCAGACGGCACCTAATTAAACCGCCGGGCCGTTAGCAAAAATGTGCGGCAGCATCGATACATTCGGCTTCCCACAATCCGACGTTCCAGAGGTCTTTTAGAAATTTTGTTTAACAGGACAAATTCTGCACCCTTGACAACTTACTTCGTCAGCCGAATATTTCTGCCAACGCACAAATAAAAAATTGGCGCTCACTCCACTGCATTTTATCAAGTTTCTCAAATATGACAGATTCATCAATTTATAAACTTGTACCGCGACACTTGACCTGGCCAATTTTTTATGCCGACGCTGGTGCCTTGCAAATGATCTTTGTCGAGACAAATTACAACGTGACGATTTAGTCATTTGCAAGGGCACACATTTTGCTAACTCCACTTATTGTATTCCAGCATGACGTGTCAGTCTTCGGCCATTTATCGGGCAATAATTTTTATAGAGATTTTGATCATCATGACAAATTCAGGCCATTTACCAGGACAAAAAAAATAAAACCATAATTTGGACTTAAAATTTAAGATTGCACACATTTGCTAACACGGACGGTTTAATTAATTGGCTTTGGCAGCCCGGACTACTTTGTAATGGGAGAGGAGGTCTATGCGAGTAACCTTTAACCCACTTATAAAACCTCGTGGCACCTGGACTAATACTGCTACCGAGACAAAGTCAATAGGGCTGTCAGCCATCGCTCTGGTGCCTTGTTTTTTGCTGTCATCTGGACAATTTTATCGTGACACGAAACTTTCACCCACTTATCTGGACTGGCAAAAAACTCGGCACCGCGACACAGACGCCAACTAATCAAACCGCCGGGCCGTTAGCAAAAATGCGCAGTGGGATGAGAATATTCGGCTTCCCGCAAGTGCAAGTAATAGAATATCTTCTAACATGACTACTTACTACTATTTACCAGTTTTATATCGCGACACGCAATTGCCTAGCCGAATCCTTTTGCCAAACGCGCAAGTATAAAAAATTGGCGCTCGCGCCACTACCATATATAAAACTTCGTTATCTGGACTAATTATCAACTTATAAAACTTGTACCGCGAAGCACAACCTGGCCAATTTTTTATGCCGACGCTGATGCCGCACATTTGCTAACAGTTGTTTATACAAATTTCTAATAACGAGACATATACGTATCATTATTGAGATACTTCTTTTATAAAATTCAGTATTTCTTGACAATTTCATCTTGTCTACCAGGACCTTTGGATTTTCGTAAACCCTTAAATATGCGCACTTTTTCTAACACGGACGGTTTAATTAATTGGCTTTGGCAGCCCGGACTACTTCGTAATGGGAGAGGAGGTCTATGCGAGTAACCCTTAACCCACTTATAAAACCTTGTGGCGCCCGGACTAATACTGCTACCGAGACAAAGTCAATAGGGCTGCCAGCCAGCGCTCTGGTGCCTTGTTTTTTGCTGTCATCTGGACAACTTTATCGTGACACGAAACTTTCATCCACTTATCTGGACTGGCAAAAAACGCGGCACCGCGACACAGACGCCAACTAATTAAACCGCCGGGCCGTTAGCCTTAACTCGTTGCACAAGAGATAGATTACATTAAATTTAATTACACATAAAATGATAAAAACAATTTTCTTATCCGTACTTTTTTCAACAATGTCTTTCATGACATCTTGTAATGGTTCCGACAATCAAAGTTCAAATCGATTAAACGCACAGCAAACCGAAGAAACGTTGACCAAAGACAGCATACAACTAACAGAGTTAGTTAGACAAGTTTATAAATGGCATATGACCAATCGATTGGATGACTTTCCCTATAAATACGAAAAAACATCAGAAAGTATTTTTACCGGAATTGACTGGGATGCATATAATAAGAACATTGAAATTTTTAAAAAGACAAATTTCTTCACTGATCAATTTTTATCCATTCATAAGGTCATCGCATTAAATATTGACTCATCAATAAAAAAAGCAGATATAAAATGGAGAAATATGAATGATGGTATACCATTATGGGATCTAGATGCTGATGCGTGGTGTGGTTGTCAAGACTATCCGGATAATTATTGGGAGATTTTGACTTTATCAAGTTTAAAAATTGAAAACAATACTGCAAGTTTTTACTGGACATGGGATAAAAGTCCAAGTTTTGACCCACATAAATACAGAATGACAGCAAAAAAAATAGGAAACCAGTGGAGAATTGATTCATTGGAGGGCTTCAATTACTATGGTTCAGTTGAACATTATGACAAGATAATGAAGGAATAAAGAGCTAAGGCTAACTCGGACGGTTTGCTGAATTGCCTTCGCCAACCCAGACTGCTTCGTAATGAGCCTCCAAAGTCTATAAGATTAAACTTTAAAGCCGCTTTTCAAGTCTTCTGCCACCCGGACTGTTTCCGTATTTCCGGGACAGAGTCAGTAGGGTTGGCGGCCGACGCACGTGGTGTCATGGTTTTTGCTATTCCATCTAGACTATTTCATCGTGACTCAAAATTCACAATCCTTACCCGGACTTGGTACCGCGGGACAGTTTCACCGTGACCCGAAACTTTCAGCCATCTGCCGGGACTGGCAAAAACCACGCCACCGCGACACAGACGGCAACTCACCAAACCGCCGGGCCGTTAGAAACAAGGTGGGCCTTGAGTCGTCCTGAAATAGGTGAATGACATTAACATTGCATATTTTCAATACCTTAATAATTAGACCAAATTTTATGGCTCAAATACATGGTCAGATTGAATGCTTGAAGAAATTAAAGTTCGAATTAAGCTCTTGTGGCATTCATAGGTTTAAATCAATAAAAGAGATAAATGAATTCTTGTATAATTTCCAAGACGAAAAAGAAGCAATAATCAACACTCAAAAAGAAATCTTAATAACTGAAATCAAGGATTTAAACCTAAGATTAAAAGAAAACCGAGATAAATGTGAGAGAACTAAAAGTAAAACACTAAACTACTCCCCATTCTTAGGACCACTCTTGGTCTCTTCTTAGTTTATTTAATCATTCTTATGTTGATGTAAAGCAGTGTTAATAACCGGAGATAACTTGTAGTGAAACGGAGAGTTATTCTGGTTATTAACACCTTTTCTTTTTTGCCAACTTTTTTCTTTTGTTAATAAATCCATTTTCTGTTAATATCTATGCTGCTTTTTTGTACAGATCTGCCGGGATTCTTCGTCCAATTCCCTGGTGCTTCAATTCGTGGTTGTAATATCTGATATACTCCTTTAATCCCTGGTATAGCTCCAAACCATCTTTTGCCGGATGCAGGTATACATAATCATATTTCAGTGATCTCCAGAACCTTTCTATGAAGATATTATCAAGAGCTCTGCCTTTGCCATCCATGCTTACAGTGATGCCTTCTTTTGCCATATGATCAATCCACAACTCACAGGTAAACTGACTACCCTGATCAGAGTTTACGATCTCCGGTTTGCCATGTTCTTTTATAGCCTGTTTCATAACCGATAATGAAGCTTCAGCATCAAGGGTGTTAGATATTCCCCAGCCAACGATATAGCGGCTGTATAGGTCTATTATGGCCGTTAAATAAAGAAAACCGTTCTTCATGGGAATATATGTTATGTCAATGGCCCAAACCTGATTTGAACGTTCTATCTTAATGCCTTTCAACAAATAAGGACGAATATATTTTATAAGCCCCAGTTTGCTCAGGTTCCTCTTGGGATATATAGCCATCATACCCATTAGACGAAGCAGTCGACGAACTCGTTTATGATTGACTACCATACCAAGGCTCAGCAGCAGGTCCTGCATGCGCAGAACTCCTTCAGTAGGATGCTTTAGATAGTGTTCGTCCATCTCTCGCATAACAACAAGATTTTCTTTTTTCTCTCCCATGGGTTTATAGTACAAACCACTTCTGTGAACCTCTAAAATCTCACATTGCTTTCTGATGCTCAGAACATGTTCATTATCAATAAAATCCAGTCGCTCTCTCACAGACCAATTTTCCTTAGATTTTTTTTTAGAAAATCATTCTCTATTTCCAATTGGCCGATCTTTGCATATAGCTTTTCTACGTCAATCTCCTTTTCCGATTCTTTTGATTGCTGGTCGAATACATGTGCGGAGTTCTCTAAAAACTCCTTCTTCCATTTAGTAATGATGTTGGGATGAACCTCATAATGCTTTGATAATTCAGCAAGTGACTCACGCTCTTTGAGCGCCTCAATTGCAACTTTTGCCTTAAAGGCTCCTGTAAATTTTCTTCTGGTTCTTTTCATAATGCACTGGTAAAATTAATTGATAATATTCAACTTAACCAGTGGTCCGAATTTTGGGGAGTATTATACACTAACTGAAATAGAAGTTAGAATTGATACTATTAGAATAAACATTGATAATCTGACAGCGAGAGTAAATAAAGGCTTTATTCATAAGATTTTATATAGCTATAGATTAAAGAAACAAAAAAAATTATTGGATTATTTTAGTTCGAATACACCACTGATTATTTCAAATGCCACCAAAAACATTCAGGGAAAAATCGAGAATGACGAAAATCAACTAAAGTATTTTAATGAAAACAATGACCTAATCATTAAGGACCGAAGTTTGCCAGAGATTCGAAAATTGAATAATGTTAAAAAAATAATTGAAGATTTACACCCCGTAATAGCAGGAGCTGTTGGAGAGAGTTTGGTAGTAAAAGAAATAGAGAAATTGCCTGATGATTATATTCTAATCAATGACTATAACCTGAAATTTAATCCACCAATATATAACAGGAATACTAAAGATAAAATATTTTCAATTCAAATCGATCATCTATTAATTTCAAAATCAGGCATTTATATTTTAGAGACAAAAAATTGGAGTAAAAAGTCTGTTGATTCTCTGGATTTAAGATCGCCTGTAGAACAGATCACTAGGACAAGTTATGCTCTGTTTCTATTTGTAAATGATGCAAAGATTAAATTGACTGAACATCATTGGGGAAACAAACAGATTCCTATTAAAAATATTATCGTAATGATAAACGAAAAACCCAAAGAGGATTTCAAATTTGTAAAAGTAAAATCATTAAAAGAATTGAATACATATATAACCTATTTCGAACCGATTTTTACTGAAAAGGAAGTCGACATAATTGCAAAATATCTTATAAGAATTAAAAATTAACAAACCCTGTTTCTAACTCGGACGGTTTAATTAAGTGCCTTCGCCAGCGCCAGGACAGATTTGTAACAATCCCCAATTCTATGCTCTTAAACTCTTTACCATTTATTAAACCCTGTGGCACCTGGACAGTTTCGTCTCCCGAGACAACATCATTGGCGCTGTCGGCCTGCGCGCATGTGCCTTGTTTTTTGCTCGTCACCGAGACTATTTCATCGTGACACGAAACTTCACTGCCGTCTATCTGGACCTGGTACCGTTTAACAGTTTCACCGTGACCCGAAGCTCACTGCCGTCTACCGGGACTGGCAAAAAACAAGTCACCGCGACGCAGACGGCACCTAATCAAACCGCCGGGCCGTTAGGTTTCATTGCCAGCGAAAACCGACAGACAATATTCTCCAACTATTTCTATGACTCTTACATTTCATTCGTTTATAGGTCAAAAAAGGCAACGAAACCTAACGGCGTCGAGAAATATTAATTCGAGATTCAGATTTTTGCCACTTATAAAAACACAAACGAGGAACTTTGTCTTTTCACTGACCGCGCAGTGGTGTCATGGTTTTTGCGTCAAGACAGTTTCATCATGACCCGAAAATCACAACCATTTCCTGGACCGCCAAAAACCACGCCACCACGCCACCCGCTTTCCCGACGAAAACTCTCATATGGACCTTGACAAAAAATTGCAACGAAAACCTAACACGGACGGTTTAATTAATTGCCTTCGCCAGCCAGGACAGTTTTGTATTCCGACCTTAACTTTCAACTGGCTGTCGGCCGACGCACGTGGTGTCATGGTTTTTGCTCCCGGGACAATTTCATCGTGACCCGAAACTCCACTGCCATCTACTGGACCTTGCAAAAACCACGCCACCGCTATTACGGTCAGGCAACTAATTAAACCGCCGGGCCGTTAGGCATAATATACCCCCTATGATATTAACCTTCAATTAATTAAATTATACATGACTGTCGAATTTGAGATTCAAGATGAAAAAGTCCAGAATCTTAGCAATAATGCTAAATATGAACTTGAAAATCTCACAAAAAGGTATGCAGAAGAAATCCTAAATGAAGCTCTAAGAATTGAAGAGATTCGAAGGAATCCTGGCACACAATCAGAAATTACTGCAACCATTTTGAGAGAGGCGGATATCTTTCATAAAGGTTACCCTTTGAAAAAAACGAAACCATGGTGGCTTAAACTAATTCAAGCGATTTCATTTATCTCAACTATGATAACTGGTAATTTGCTTGAAATTGAAAAATTTAAAGAAGTAGACCATGTTATTTGGTTTATAATCTTTCTATTCATTTCAGTTTCAACAACTGTATTCTTAACCTTTAATAATGAAACAAATGGATAACCAAATATTTGAAAAATTGACACCATCTGCAATTAAAGCGTTGGATGAAATTACTGAAGAATTAAAATTTAGGATTTTAGACGAAGCATTTACAATTGCCAGAGAAAAACATCTTGAAGATAAAGAAATATCATTGAGCGATGTTTTAACAGCTAAAGATCTGATTTTTAAAGAAACTCAAAAGAAAGAAAATCTTGAGAACAAACGAAAGAGATTTTATTATTTACTTGGTGTTTCAGGAATAATATATGCAATAATTGGTCTACTCATTTTTATTTATCAAAACAAAAACTTCAATCTCTCTAATGACATAGGTTTAATCATAACAGCTTTTGGATTAACCATTTCATTTTTCATTCTATTTTATCAGCAAATGATAGACAAAAAATATACTCTTTTTAGATCCATTAGTAATTCTAGACTCGACCAGGAATCTGAAAATTTTGAGATTGTTAAAAAATGGCAAGTAATTGAAAGATTAACGCGCGAATTAATGATTAAAAATGGTTACGATGAAAAAAGCTCAAATTCGTTCAACTACATATTTAAATACATTAACGAGGAGATTAGTACAGGTGAAAACAAACAAAAATTACTCGATCTTCTAAAAACTAGAAATATGATTCTACATGAAAACTTAAGGATAGGTCGTGATGAAAGGATTTCATTATTAAAATTTTCCAATGATATCATTGATTTGCTTGAGAAAAAATTAAAATAATACTATGCCTAACTCGGACGGTTTAATTAAGTGCCTTCCGCCAACCCAGGACAGATTTGTAACCAGCCCTAACATCTACGCACGTAACTTTGTTCCATTTATAAAATACTGTGGCACCCGGACAGTTTCATCTCCCGGGACAGCATCCTTGGGTTGGCGGGCCGACGCGCTGGTGCCTCATTTTTTGCTCGCCACCTAGACTATTTCATCGTGACCCGAAACTCGCAACCCTTACCCGGACTTGTTACCGTTTAGCAGCTTCACCGTGACCCTTGGCTTCGCTGCCATCTCCCGGGACTGGCAAAAAACGCGGCACCGCGACGCAGACGGCACCTAATTAAACCGCCGGGCCGTTAACAATAATACGCAGAAACTCAGACCATTCGGCTACCCGCACTACAAGTAATATAGTTTACCGTGACAAGACAATTATCGTCCGTTTATTAATTATACCGCGACACACAAAATGCCAGCCGAATCCTCCTGCCTGCGCACGTATAAAAAATTGGCTCTCGCGCCACGTCCTGTTAACAAATTAACACTACCGAGACAATTTACCATTCCTATAAATCTTGTACCGCGAAACACAACCTGGCCAATTTTTTATGCCGACGCTGGGGCCTTGCAAATGATCCTTGGTTAGTAAATTACTTCTTGACAACCAGTCATTTGCAAGGGCGCACTATTGTTAACGGCAACCTAGAAAATCTCTTTTTGACGTTTGGGTTTTCGGCCGTTTACCGGGACTTTAGATCGGTAGGGATTTTAATATAGTACTATTGTTAACACGGATGGTATAGTTAAGTGCCTTCTGCAGCCCGGACACATTCGTAATCAGCTATTTACATCTATGCTCCAAACTTCATTTCACTTATTAAATTGGTGTACCCTGACTTATCCTGCTGCCGAGACAAACTCAATAGGGCTGCAGGCCGACGCGCAGTTGGCAGCGTTTTTTGCTATCCGTTTATATAATGCACCGTGACAAGTAACTACGTTTTCATTACCGGGACTCATACGTAATCGACTATTACCGTGACCAGACAACTTCGCGCCACTTACCGGGACTGGCAAAAAACTCGCCAACCCTGACACAGACGGCACCTAACTATACCACCGAGCCGTTATAGTGCATTCGAAAAAACTGTTACACCCCAAATTTGCCTGGACGAACGCACTATAACAGCTTAATACAAAATATATTTCAAGTACCTTTGATAAAATACTCTATCTAAATCTTTTATTATGGGATTCCTCAATAAATTATTTGGCAAGCATGCTGATGATTCAACGAAACTGCATGATACTAATAGCAGTTCTTTAAATTCTACCCAAGACTTTGTTCCAAAAAACTCAGACAATCTAATCCTTAATATGGATGAGAATGAGACCGAACGAATGATTGACATGATGGCAAGAGATGAATCTCTATTGGACAATACTAGTTCGATCAGAACAGATCCATTGATTCTAGATGCAGCAAGACTGATTGTTCAAAAACAACAAGGTTCCACTTCTCTAATCCAAAGAACATTTTCAATTGGATATAACAGATCAGGACGAATCATAGATCAATTAGAAGAATTTGGTATTATTGGCCCTTTTCTTGGAGACGTTTCTCGGAAAGTACAATTTAGAAATATATCTGATCTCGATAATTATCTAAAAACACACCCTCTACTAAAAAACAAGACTGAGCTATTCTATGAAAAGCATAAGGACGAGATTGAAGTAAGAAGAACGGAATATCTTAAAAATCAACAGTTAGAGAATGATCAACTTGAAAAAGAAACCTTAAAACAACAAATTATTAATGAAGAACGAAAAAAACGTCTCCATAAAGAAGCATTGGCAGAGTTAATTGAATCAGGACAGATTTTTAACCACTTCACAAATAAAGAGGGAATGAGGGAATCCATTCCACAAGAAGTTATGGATAAAGTCTGGAATAGAGATGGAGGAAAATGTGTAAAGTGTGGGAGCCAAGAAAACTTAGAGTTCGATCATATTATTCCATTTTCCAAAGGTGGTGCAACGACTTATAGGAATATGCAATTACTATGCAAAAAATGTAATCTTGAAAAGACAAATAAAATTGGATAGCTCTGACTATAATATTGTAATATAACAAGGCTAGTTTATATGCTAAAATACTTCACCTTGACATATATATCTAGACGAGAAAGCCTAAGTCCACCTACCTGGACTTTTGAAAAATCAGACAATTAAATCAGACAAAAAAATAACAAACGCACTATAACACGGATGGTATGGGTAATTGCCTTCAGCAGCCCGGACAATTCCGTAATCGGCCCCAAAAGTCTATGCGAGAAACCTCTTCCCAACTTATAAAACTTTGTGTACCATGACAGATCCTGCTACCGAGACAAAGTCAATAGGGCTGCTGGCCCACGCGCAGTTGTCATGGTTTTTGCATCGCCGTTTAGACAGTTTTATCATAACGGGACAACTCCTGCCCATTTATCGGGACTCAGTCATCTGGACAACTTTATCATGACACGAAAACCCTCGTCCACCTACCGGGACTTTGCAAAAACGCATGCCAACCCTGACACGGACGGCAACTCCCTATACCACCGGGCCGTTAGTGTCCATGCCCCTAAAAAATGATAATCATTATAAACATCGCAGTATCTACTTTAAACCGGGACTTCTTGATAGCTTCAGGCTAAAGCATAAGATTCTGCTCAGCCCCTAACGGCACGAAACACTAACACGGACGGTTTGGTTAATTGGCTTCGCCAGCCCGGACGGTTTCATAATCGGCCCCAAAAGTCAATGAGAGAAAAACATAATTCACCTATAATAATTTGTTGCACCCAGACAGATCCTGCTGCCGAGACAAAGTCAATAGGGCTGGCGGCCGACGCTATGGTGCCGTGTTTTTTGCTCGCCATCTGGACAATTGCATCTTGACACGTAACTGCTCGTCTATTTATCTGGATTTGGTACCTTCTTGACAGTTTTATCATGACAAGACAACTCACCTCCATCTACCGGGATTGGCAAAAAACGCGGCACCGCGACACAGACGCCAACTAACCAAACCGCCGGGCCGTTAGCGGTAAGCACCTACAGATACATAATCCCAATTTATAACATAATTCTAAAAAAATGAGTACACAGGTGGTTACAAATTTCCTTAGAAAAAGTAAGGATAAAAAAATGTTAGCAGGAAAACCCTTGCCAAGAAAATCATTGAATCGATGTCTTATCGAATTGAAAGATTTCATCGATAATACGATCAATGAATATTTAGGCACACAAACTTACAGTGAATTAGAAATAGCAAAGTGGATTTATGAAGACTCAATACAACCAGCAGACATTGAAGAATATGTAAAGGTAAACCTCTTTGTTGCAAAAAGGACATTAAACAGAATTATTGACGAGATAGCACAAAAAAAGGGAGGGCTGAATTATTCCAATATCAAACTATTTAGCAACCTTTTAACTGACTTTCTATTTGATATAAATGAATTCATCAACTACTATAAAAATAAAACAGATCTCAATTTTATATTTCTGACAGGTGGGAAAAGTTATTCGACAAGTAGCTTTGAAACTTTTGCTATTGCCAGAGGATTGTTTTATAATTCATCGATTAGAAGAAACCCAATTCCATACAAGGAAAGCCAGGGAATGGTCTCAATGACACTAAGACAAAGTATCGAGATAAAAACAAAAAGGATATTTGGGATTTATAAAATAAAGAAAAATCGTCGGAATGCTCCAGATTATGGATTTAAAAAAATATTCAGTTTTATTGAAGCAAATCAGAGTGATATCAATTATGATCCAATAGATTTTGAAATATTAAAACTGATCTATAAATGGTCATGTGCATATATTCATAACGGAGATAATAGTTATTTGTGGCAGACGGGAAATGCATTATCTTATTTAAATACGTATTTCAAACCAGGCTTTCATATTGGGAGGAATGTTATGTCAATTTACGGTGCCTTTAAATTATCTAATTTCACCTCACTTCGAAATCGACTCATTACTTATGTAGGCTTAGATTATACTATTGAATTTATACCTGATAATCAAGTTGAGGCAATTATAGTGACCCTGTAAAAATGCCTAACCGCTAACTCGGACGGTTTAATTAAGTGCCTTCCACCAACCCAGGACAGATTTGTAACCAGCCCCAAATCTATGCTCGAAAACTTTAATTCATTTATAAAATACTGTGGCACCCCGGACAGTTTCATCTCCTGGGACAGTATCTTGGGTTGGTGGGCCGACGCGCTGGTGCCTTGTTTTTTTGCTCGGCACCGAGACTATTTCATCGTGACACGTAACTTCGCTGCCGTCTATCTGGACTTGGTACCATTTCGAAATTTCACCGTGACCCGAAGCCCCCTGCCGTCTACCAGGACTGGCAAAAAACAAGTCACCGCGACACAGACGGCACCTAATTAAACCGCCGGGCCGTTAGGTTTAAGGTTACGGTCCGCCGATAGACCAAGACATCCAACGCGCAAAAGCAAGAGTTTGGCAGCCTGCCATCGCGACACCCATCGCAGCTGCCAAACACATGCTTTTTTATCGAGCCGGGACTAATAATGATAGCGATATCACAACTTAAAAAAATGAAATTGAATCAGATTCTTAGAAGTCTTCGCAGGGATAAGTTAAATACCTCTGTTATCATAGTTAGTCTTGCTATAGGACTTACATGTATTAACCTGATAATACTCTTTATAACCAGAGAATTGAAAACGGATCATTTTCAAGCTAATGTTGATCGTATATATTTACTTAAATGTGATGATCCGTTTAACAAGGGATCCAAAATGTTTGCGTGTCGTCTCGGGGCTGCGGAATTTATGAAGGAGAATCTTCCCCAAGTAGAAGATTATTGCAGAATTAACAATTCGATTGTTCAGAAAGTTGTAGCAAACGACCAAGCATATTTTGACAATCTAGTTTTATACGAGGCATCTGGTAATTTCTTTAGCTTTTTTACATTTAAGTTACTTTCAAATAATTCAAGTTCAGTACTTGAATCGAAGGGCGATATTGCTATTTCAGAAGACCTTGCAAAAAAGTATTTTGGAACATCTTTACCTGTTGGCAAAATGATATCGTTGACAATAGGAGATACAAAAAGTGATTATGTTATAAAAGGAGTATTCAGAAAACCAAAAGAAAATACTCAGTTTAATTTTGATCTAGTATCATTTGCGAAAGAATCTGAAAGTTTCGCTTTCCTATTACTAAAAGACAAAACTGATAATTCAGCCCTTGAAAAGATCTTAGCTGAAAATAAAGATAAAATACCAAGTATAAATGCTGGTACACCGGGGACGTATTATCTCGAAGACCTTAAACATACATATTTTGATACAACACAAAGAGCCCAACTAGGTCCAATAAGAGATAAATCTGATATCTGGATTGCATTAATAATTGGCCTCCTGATTCTTGTAGTTGCGTCATTTAATTATCTAGGATTAATAAATAATAAATTATCGAATAAAACTTATGAATTCTACGTAAGGCGAATAAATGGTGGATCTAAAGCCGGTCTTATTGCAAATTTTATGTTGGAAAATCTTATTGTGGTAGGTTTTGCCTTTATACTTAGTCTTATTTTATTGAATTGGGCTATTCCATTTTTTAATGATTTAACTAAATCGAATATACGATTCCAACATTTTTTTCAGGCAGAAAAATTACTAATCATGTTAGCCGTGATAGCTTTCATGTTATTGATCTCTTTATTGTTTTCATTTGTTAGAATAAACTTTCAATCAATCTCTTCAACTCCCCGTAAATGGGTAGATAATAACGGAAAAGTTATTCAGATTCCTGTTTTTAATATTCTTCAATTAACTATATCTCTTGTACTATTAATTTGCTCTTTAGTAATAATCAAACAAATTAGCTATATAAAAGATAAGGATATAGGTTTGGATAAGCAAGTGATAGAAGTCAAAATACCAGATCAATATAATGACAAGACTACGGTATTTAAAACGGAAATTCTTAAAAATCCATTTGTTACCCTAGTTTCTATAACGTCAGCTTCTCCTCTACAAGAACATTGGTCTGTCCTATCCAAATATACTCAAGATGGGGAGGAGAAACAATATACACCATCAATGTTCAGTGGAGATGAAAATTACATCAGTACTTTAGGAATCAGTTTAATCAATGGAAGAAATTTTTCAGGTAACAATTCATCCGATAAAAACAATTGTCTAATAAATGAATCTCTTGCAAGAAAATTTCCCAATCAAAACCTTATTGGATTAAAACTTCCTGGTGAAAGTGATCTGACAGTTATAGGTATTGTCAAAGATTTCAACTATACAAGCTTAAAGAAGGTCGTTGAACCGTGCATTATTAAATTTAGAATGAATGGGAGTCATATTCTTATAAAAACTTCGGCTGGCACACTCTCAAATGTAAAGAATTCAATTATAGATTCCTGGCAAAAAATTATTACAGATAATCCTCCGGATATTGAATTATTAAGAGACAGATATGAATGGTATCATCGTGAAAATTCAAATTATGCAAAACTTATTGGTAGTTGCTGTCTTATTAGTCTATTCTTATCAATGATTGGATTATTTGCGATTTCCCTTAATTCATGCAAAAAGCGTACAAAAGAAATTGGACTTCGTAAAATTAACGGCGCAACAATTCTTGAAATATTATTATTGCTTAATAAAGATTTTACTAGATGGATCGTTTTTGCCTTTATTCTCGCTACTCCTGTGGCATGGTATTGTATGCACAAGTGGCTCGAAGAATATGCCTACAAGACTAACCTTAGTTGGTGGATCTTTATTGTAGCTGGATTTTTAGCGATTAGTGTTTCAATTCTTACAGTAAGTTGGCAGAGTTGGAAGGCTGCCACAAGTAATCCTGTCGAAGCACTAAAATTCGAATAAAATGCAGACATTATTAACTAAGAGCCAGCGCTATGCAAGGCACATTTGCAGCTCGCACAAATCCTCTACTGCAACCCAAAGCTGCAAAAGAGCCTTGCATCACGACACGCCTAATATCGAGACAGAGTAAAACGAGACAACTTTGACAATCAAGACAATTAAACAAACCCTAAACCTAACTCGGACGGTTTAATTAATTGCCTTCCGCCAAACCATGACAGCTTTGTAGTCCATCCTAAACATCTATGAGAGAAAAATCTAAGTCATTTATTGACTTTTCTACACCCCGACAGTTTCGTCTCCCGGGACAGACGGTTGGTTTGGCGGGCCGACGCTCTGGTGCCTCGTTTTTTGCTCGCCATCTAGACTATTTCAACGTGACCCGAAACTCACAACCCTTACCCGGACTTGCTACCGTTACACAACTTCACCATGACCCTAAGCTCACAACCGTCTACCGGGACTGGCAAAAAACTCGGCACCGCGACGCAGACGGCACCTAATTAAACCGCCGGGCCGTTAGCTACCATTGGCACCCTACCGAGACAGTTTTTAGTCAAAATATTATCTCGATTTTCACAGACACTAATAATAATCTATATCTTGTTTTTTTAATAAGACTATTATGGCATTCGGAATAACTCCAAAATACACTCAGGATCTATCTCTTGAGAATCTTACGATTGAACAATCATTAGTAATAGCTACCGAGGCTGTTAAAAAGTTTAATTGGCAGATTGGTTTAATAGGCAACAATGGGCTTATTGCTTATACTAATAAAGGCATCTTTTCCAGGAATTCAGAAATTAAGATAGTTATAAGTGAGAGAACTGCAAAAATTACCAGCACTTCAACTGGCACTGAAATGGTGGATTGGGGGAAAAATAAAAATAACACAAATGAATTTGTCAGTGTTTTTAATAAGATAAAAACGACATTATCTTCGGATGATATTTCGATAAAATTTAATGATTTAAAGAAATCATTTGTTTCAGAAGAAGAGGATCCTTTAATTCAACAACCACAATCTGCCAAAAGTAAGATAGCCAGCTTTTTCTCTGTCTTCATTCCAAGTCCAGGATATTTTATAACCCCAATCATTTTAAATATTAATATCCTCATTTTCATAATAATGGCGGTAGGCGGTGTTAATATATTGCTACCAGATTCTGAGAGTTTATTAAGGTGGGGCGCTAATTTTAGGCCTTCTACCTTGGATGGTCAATGGTGGCGACTCATTACAAATTGTTTTCTTCATATTGGGATTTTTCACTTGTTAATGAATATGTATGCCCTATTATACATAGGTTTACTCCTTGATGGAAAAAACGGTCAAAATGACCACCTAAGACCGGAGCAAATTGACCACCCCTTCGCCGGAGCAAACTGACCACCCCTCACCGGACCAAATTGACCACCCAAAACCGGAGTAAAGAGACCACCCCCTTACTGTCTTGCTTTTTATCATGATTTATTAGGCTGAATGATTAACGTTGAGGGTATTATACAATACCCATCATTTATGTCTAACAATTTAATTATTATGAGCAAAGCAAGAACAATCTTAAAAATGTACACCGAAGGTGTAAGTAAACAATCAATCAGTCTCCGTACAGGAGCTACCCGCAACACGGTTAAGAAGTATATCCGGCAATTTATTGCTATGGATAAGACGCTTGATGAAATTGATAAACTCAGTGACACTCAACTGGAAGCAGTGTTTTCAACCCCCCGACCGGAGGTCCCTTCGGACAAGCGCAGGGCAGACCTGATGGCCTTCTTTCCTGGCATGGAGAAGGCTCTCAAACGCAAAGGCGAGACCAGAGAAAAACAGTGGAATCAATATTTTTTAAAGCATCCGGATGGTTATCGCAAAACACAGTTTAATGAACATTATAATCTATGGAGCAAGAAGGTGAACTCTTCGATGCACATGGAGCATAAGAGCGGTGACAAGATGTATGTGGACTATACCGGGGACAAGTTGTCCTTTGCCTGTCAGACAACAGGGGAAGTGGTTCCAGTGGAAGTTTTTGTCGCCATCCTTGGTTCCAGCCAGCTGACCTATGTCGAGGCTTCAATGACTCAGCGTAAAGAAGACTTTATCTGTTCCTGTGAAAATGCACTTCATTACTACGGAGGTATGCCACAAGCTATTGTAACAGACAACTTAAAATCAGCTGTGATTAAGAGCGACCGGTACGAACCTACTCTTAACGAGATGTTCCGTGATTTTGTGGAACATTACCACATGACAGCACTTCCGGCAGGGCCATATAAACCAAAACACAAAGCTTTGGTGGAAGGAGCAGTTAAGATAATATACCGAACGATTTTTTACTCGATTAAACAAAGCACCTTTTTTTCTTTAGCAGACTTAAATACTGCTATCAGGGAAGCTCTTGTGGACCATAATAATAAGTTATTGACCGGACGCCCCTACAGCCGAAGACAGCTGTTTGAAGAGATAGAAAAATCGGATCTACAGCCACTACCACGATACCGGTACCAGGCAAAGCGCAAGAAAGTAGTTACAGTTATGAAAAACAACCATGTCTGTCTTGCTGAAGACAAGCATTATTACAGTGTTCCTTATCGCTATATCGGAAAGAAGGTTACCATTCTTTACACCCAAGATCTTGTAGAAGTTTATTACCATTATGACCAGATCGCATCACATACACGCAATTTAAAGCTCTACGGTTACACCACCAATGAAGATCACCTTGCATCACATCACCAGTTTAATAGCGACTGGACGCCTGAGAAGTTCATCCAGAGGGCAACATTTATCGGAAGCGACACCAGGGATTATATTACCCGTATTCTTGAGATAAGGCAGCATCCCGAACAGGCTTATAAAACATGCCAGGGGATACTCAGTTTTGTTACCCGCATAGGTAGTGATCGTCTGAACATGACTTGTAGAAGAGCTTTATACTATGGTGACTTTAGTTATAATGCCATACGTACAATCATAGAGAAAAGGCTGGATCAGGAGCCATTCGACACAGAAAATGACAATAAAAAAATGCCTGGTCACGGCAATGTTCGAGGCGGGGGATACTACAAATAATCAATTTTATAAAATCCAGTCACGATGGGCTCGTGGCTGGATTAATCATATTATGAACTTTAAAAATATAAATATATGAATGATCTAACATTACAGAGACTAAAACAAATGAACTTCCATGGTATGGCTACAGCCTTTAAAACCACTCTTGAAGACGGGCGTATGGCGAGTATGACTGCAGATGAGATGGTATCTTTCATGGTTGAATCGGAATGGGACTACCGTAACAACCGCCGTATTGAACGGCACATAAATCAAGCCCGTTTTCGCTACAAAGCTAATATCGAGCACCTCGACTTTGGAACAGAAAGGAATCTTGATAAGAACCAAATCATGCGCTTTGCCGATTGCAATTTTATCGATAAATCAGAAGCTATAATTATAACAGGAAGCACGGGCATTGGTAAAAGTTATGTGGCTTCCGCTATCGGTAATCAGGCATGCATGCTGGGATACAAAGTTTTATATGCCAATACCACAAAGCTTTTTGCAAGACTAAAAATGTCGAAAGCCGATGGGTCATATCTCAGAGAAATAGCACGCATTGAAAAGCAGGATCTTTTAATACTCGATGATTTTGGGATCCAGCCCTTTGATAATCAAAGCCGCTCATCACTAATGGAAATTATCGAAGACCGTCACGGCAGACGCTCTACAATCATTACTTCACAACTACCGGTATTACAATGGCATGAGATAATAGGAGAAAATACCATCGCAGATGCTATACTTGATAGAATAGTACATCAAGCCCATCGTATTGAACTCTCTGGCGAATCAATGAGGAAACACATTAATAAAATGAATATATCACTTGAAGAAACAGACTAAAAAAATAACTTTGTAAAATCACCCTATAAATTATGATGAAAATGAGGCAAAAAAGGATGTTAACTTAGGGTGGTCTTTGGCAGCCGGAAATGCATGGTCTTACGAAAACGATCTAGGGTGGTCAATATGTCCGTTTTTTCCACCTTGAACCTCATTTAGGCAAAACCAGATTCATTGCTGCTTATATCCTTACTTGTCTTACTGCTAGTACGACTAGTGATATGTTAATTATGAATTGACGGATAGAGTCTCCTTAATTTTACTCTTGCATCCTTTGTTGTAAACTGCCAGTTTATTTTGCTGTTTTTGTTATTGCGATGAATCTTCCACGCATCAACCTGTTCTTTAATCTCTCCCATAGTGGATATATGTCGTTTTAGGCATTGTTTGTTTAATACTTGTAATTCGATCTCAGCCATATTAAGCCAGCTCCCATGTTTCGGTGTATAAACAAATTCAAATCTGTCCCAGAGTTTTTTAGCCTCTTTGGGGTTAAACATTTCGTAGAAAGATGAAGCATTATGAGTATTATAGTTATCCATTACTAACGTTATCCGTTTTGCTTTGGCGTACTTTTCATCGGCGATTCTTTTTATAAACAGGGCCCAGTCTCGCTTGGTCTTAAACTCAGTAACATCAACAAAACGTTTTCCCTTAAGCGGTTCATTTGCCATGAAAATATTTACAACTCCATTTCTGATATATTCACAGTCTTCTCTTGCTTCATGTCCTGACTTCATAGGTATTGTCTGCCTGGCTTCCTCTATTAACTGTTTTGGAGACTCATCCATGCAAACTACCGGATAATCTTTATCATATGGCCTTTTATATACATCCAGTACCCGTTCCATGTTTGATACAAATTCACTGCTTTGTTCAGGAGGTATAACCCATCCTTTTATTTTCCAAGGCTTAAGTTCGTTTTTTTTAGAACACTTCTCACTGTTACATGTGAAATGCTCTCAACATAATTTAATTCCACCATCTTATCCGCAAGCAGCCGTAATGACCATTTGGCATATCCCTTCGGAGGCTCGCTACAACAAAGAGTTATTAATTTTGCTTCCACATCCCCATCTGTTTTTGATTCATAGACCCGGGAAGTGGGACGCCGTTCAAGACATGCCTCAAGTCCTTCTTCAATGAACTTCTTTTTTACCCTGTCAATAGTCCTCATTCCAACTTTGAGAACTTTGCTTACCTGTTCATTACTAACTTTTTGTGAGTACTCACCCTCATCACAGTTTAAAAGAACATAAGCTGTCCGGAATGTCAGTGAAGTATGTGAACCCTTATTAATAATGTCCATTAATTCCTCTACTTCGTTTTTGGCTAGATTAATTCTGTACCGTATCATTTGTATAGTTTTTACAAATATACAAATTATACTTTGAAATACGTCATATTATATTTAACTTAACACTAGTATGTTATGGCATCCATTAATCATAAGCGCAGGAGCATCTGGCGCCATATTCGGTTTGTATGGTGTATTTCTTGCAATGTTGACTACGAATTTGATAGAGAAAACAGCCCGAAAAGCACTACTAACTAGTATTGTCATATTTGTTGGATATAATTTACTTAATGGTCTCAAAGGAGGAATTGACAACGCAGCGCATTTAGGTGGATTACTCGGAGGTCTAATTATTGGATATGCTTTCATCCCTAGTTTGAAAGAAACGGAGGAATCTGAATCAAAAATTAAAGCAATTTTATATTTGTCAGTGTTAGTAATTGCCTTTACAACAATTTCGTATAAGAACATTCCCAATGACTTTGGCAAATATGATAAATTAATACAGGAGTTCGCACCAACTGAGTCAAGAGCGTTGGAAGTTTACAAATTGGCTTCAAATACTCCTAAAGAAACGATGCTTTATGAAATAAGAAATAGAGGCATTTATTACTGGAACGAAAACATTGCATTGTTAAAGGAAATTGAAAAATTAAAACTTCCAGCACCCCTTATTGAGAAAAACCAGAAATTATTACTGTATTGTCAATTGAGAGTTAAGAGCTTGGAGTTAAGTTATAAAGCTATTGAAGAAGACTCCCCAATGTACCAAACACAGATTAACGATTACAATGCTCAGATTGAAAATATAGTCAAGGACCTGACAAATAAAAAATAATACAACGGTAGCTAACTCGGACGGTTTAATTAAGTGCCTTCCACAAGCCCAGGACAGATTTGTAAACATCCCCAAAATCTATGCTCGAAAACTCTGTAACATTTATAAAGCTCTGTGGCACCCAGACAGTTTCATCGCCCGGGACAGCACGGTTGGGCTTGTGGGCCAACGCACTGGTGCCTTGTTTTTTGCTCGCCATCTAGACTATTTCGTCGTGACACGAAAATTCTCTGCCGTCTATCGGGACTCGGTACCGTTTCAAAGCTTCACCGTAACCCTTTGCTCTCTACCATCAACCGGGACTGGCAAAAAACAATGCACCGCGACACAGACGGCACCTAATTAAACCGCCGGGCCGTTAGCATTTATGTGGTGCCGTTTCGGGGGACAAATTACTTATAACTTGACAATTCCGTAACCATGACAAATCACACAAATGCTAACTAAAGAGAGCAAAATTTTCTCTTGATAATTTTAAATATGCAAAAATGTAGAAAACGAGATATGTCAATACAAAAACAATGTCTACCAAATATGAAAAGTGAAATACAAAAATTGTTTCTTCAAAAACTCTGGATAGGATTATTGATATTATCATATATATTGTTTTCCTATTACTTTTTTGGTGGATGGTGGTATTCATCTATTGGGACGATCTTAATATTATTTTTCAGCTTATTGAATTGGAAAGAGGAGTTTTTAAAAGTAATCGGACTAAAATTGAGTTTTATTATTATTTTCAAGTCCTTATCCTTTGCAGCAATAGCTATACTTTGCTCATTTTATTTAATGAACTATATTGCGGAAAAACACAACTTAACTATTCAGTTTACAAATTGGAGAAATTATTATCATGATGTTTTTTATATCCTAAATGAAGAGGTTGTTTTAGGAGCACTAGCTCTTTTTTTATTAGTTAATAAGAGGAAAATCAAACCAATTATAGCTTCGGTTGGATTAGCTGTTTGTTTTTCATTTATTCACTTCATATTTTACAGATGGATATTTACTGACAAAGGAACTATCCAGGTCACAACATTGATAACATTATTTATGATTGGATTCGTAAGGAATAATCTAATCATCGATAATGGTCATATAGGTTACTCATGGGCTTTACATTTCGGATGGATTGTGATAATGTTCGGAAGTATTCATCTAAATAATGACACACAAATGATTATTAGTGAACCTGATAGGTTCAATTACTATCTTGGTTCAATAGAAACTTTGCTTATATCCTTAGCCCTAGCTGCAATAAGCTTTCTTTACTGGTTAAAAAAGAACAGCATTCGTAGTACAAAACTTGCAAACTAATAGAGAAATACTGCAAAATTCAGGATTACTACCATTTTTGAATTCCGGCCTTGATAATAACAAAAAGCACAAATGCTAACTCGGACGGTTTAATTAATTGCCTTTTGCAACCCGGACTACTTCTCAATCTGCCCCTAATGTCTATGCGAGCAAATTCATTTCAACTTATACAATTTCGTTGCACCCGGACTAATCCTGCTACCGAGACAGAGTCAATAGGGTTGCAAGCCAACGCGCGAGTTGTCATGGTTTTTGCAATGCCACCTAGTCAACTTTATCGTGACATGACAGATCCTGCCCACTTACCGGGATCAAGCCATCTGGACAACTTCACCATGACACCAAACATTCATCCATCTACCGGGACTTTGCAAAAACACATGCCAACCCTGACACAGACGGCACCTAATTAAACCGCCGGGCCGTTAGCCATAATAAATAACTACACCCCATGATAAAACCAACCATAGAAAGATTAGCCTTAATAAAATATTTGTCTCACCAAGCCACTGAGCAATCAATTCAGCCTGAACCTTTAAATGGACTCTCAGTGCTTCAATTTCACGATAGTGTAGAATTGTTTTTGAATCTCCTATGTGAAACTCAGAATATTAAAGTTCCACAAAACTTTATGGATTATTGGACGGAGATTAACAAAAAAAATACTCCAGAGCTCCTTTCGCATCAAACCTCAATGCAGAAATTAAATAAAGCTAGAGTTGGCTTTAAACATCATGGAATTATTCCTTCAAAAACTGACATCGAATCATTCAGAGTAATGACTTTGAGCTTTTTCACGGAGAATTATGTTAAATTTTTCAAACTAGAATATGAAAAAGTCTCCTTACTTGATTTAATAGAAAATATCAAATGCAAATCTCATATCCAAAAAGCAGAAGAAGAGTTTATAAATAAATCACTCGAAGAATGTCTCAACAATTTGTCAAAATCATTTGGCTATCTCCTGAATGCTTTTGAGTCAAACAAAATTGACAATAGATACCGAAGTCCTTTCGATTTTAGTGATCATTTTAGATCCAGTATTCCAAGCAATTTAGATAATGAGTCAAAAAGATACCTTAAAAGTGTAACAAATTCTATTAGTAAAATTCAAGAAATACTAAGACTACTCACGATTGGAATAAATTATAAACAATATGTAAAATTCTCAGCCTATGTGCCGGGATATAGTGTAACCACTTCAGATGAAATTATTCCACATTACGTACAAAGAAAAACTTTTTCATATGAGGATTTTGAGTTCTGCAAAAATTTTATCATAGATACCGCATTTAAACTTCAGGAATCTGATTTTAAATTGGACGAGAATGATTACTATGGCTAACTCGGACGGTTTAATTAAGTGCCTTCGCCAGCGCCAGGACAGATTTGTAATCAATCCCCAATTCTATGCCATTAAACTCTTTCCCATTTATTAGATCCTGTGGCACCCGGACAGTTTCATCTCCCGGGACAGCATTATTGGCGCTGTCGGCCGACGCGCTGGTGCCTCGTTTTTTGCTCGCCATCTAGACTATTTCATCGTGACACGAAATTCACAACCCTTACCCGGACTTGGTACCATCTAACAGTTTCACCGTGACCCTTGGCTTCGCAACCGTCTACCGGGACTGGCAAAAAACGAGGCACCGCGACGCAGACGGCACCTAATCAAACCGCCGGGCCGTTAGCAACTATAAACCTCAGCATATAAATAATAGACAATGGAGACAATAGATTTCTTTATACACGATTCAACAATAATCAAGGTTATTGAAAACACTGAGAATAACACAATTGATTTTATACTTGATTACCCTGTTGACTGGGATAATAATGTGTTTGAGAAAAAAATATTACGTTTCCATGACTGCTTAAACTATATGATAAAAGAAATTCCCTTTGCAACACAACCAGTGATATTAGATTTTGAAGACTATGGTGAAATTAATTATCAAATAGGTGCCGGGCTAAATCAAATGAATATTAAAAGAAGAAAAATTAAATTGGGTACAAGTGCTGGGACAAGGACAATTGAGTATAGCTCATTAGAATTATTAGACTTTGAATAAAATGTTACAGTTGCTAACTCGGACGGTTTAATTAAGTGCCTTCGCCAGCGCCAGGACAGATTTGTAATTAATCCCCAAATTCTATGCCTTTAAACCATTTGACATTTATTAAATCCTGTGGCACCCGGACAGCTTCGTCTACCGGGACAGCATCATTGGCGCTGTCGGCCGACGCGCTGGTGCCTTGTTTTTTGCTCTTCACCGAGACTATTTCATCGTGACACGTAACTTCACTGCCGTCTATCTGGACTTGGTACGGTTTCGCAGCTTCACCGTGACCCGAAGCTCGCTGCCGTCTACCGGGACTGGCAAAAAACAAGGCACCGCGACGCAGACGGCACCTAATCAAACCGCCGGGCCGTTATAAAAAATACGCTGCGCATCCAGGTATATTCGGCTTCCCGCACTGCAAGTAATAAAGCTTTTCGTGACAAGACACATTGTTCCCTTTATCAGGTTGCACCGCGACACACAATTGCCAAGCCGAATGCTTCTGCCATCGCGCAAATAAAAAATTGGCACTCGCACCACTTCATATTATAAAGCTTCGTAATCAGAATAGATTTATCAATTTACAAAACTTGTACCGCGACACTAGGCCTGGCCAATTTTTATGCCTGCCCTGGCCTTGCAAATGATCTTTGGTGAGACAAATTACTGCTGGACAATCAAGCCATTTGCAAGGGCGCACTTTTTATAACGGCCATTTACTGTAATTTATTAATAATGAGATAGATTACTTCCGTTTACCGGGATATAAGATTTATAAAGGTCCGTATCAACTTGACAATTTGTTTCCATCTACCGGGACTTTTAAATCAAACTTAAACTAAAAAATAAAGATTGCATACTTTTTATAACACGGACGGTTTAGTTAATTGGCTTTGCCAGCCCGGACAATTTGGTAATGCACGAGAAAGTCTCAGGGAGTAGTTTTAAGCAACTTAGTAAATTTTGTATACCTTGACTAATCCTGCCACCAAGACAGAGTCAATAGGGCTGGCAGCCGACGCTCTGGTGCCTTGTTTTTTGCTCGCCACCTTGACAGTTTCATCATGACACAAAACTTCAGAGCCATCTACCTGGACTTCGTACTGTCTAGACAATTTTATCGTGACCCAAAACTCACCGCCGTCTACCAGGACTGGCAAAAAACGCGGCACCGCGACACGGACGCCAACTAACCAAACCGCCGGGCCGTTATGGTTAAGCGTTCGTACATCCCCGAGATCACTCCGAGACAAATTCTCATGACACGAAAAATATGTTATCGAGATAATGTTCAAAGATTTGGGATTCAGTTGGTACAATTTTTGCTATTTTAAAAATATTAATACTAACCTTTAAATCCTATGAGATCACGACTATTTATTATTGTCCTATTAAGCTTGATTATTGCATCATGCACGAAGGATAAAACAGTAGATACAAAATCTTATGTCGATGTACCTGCAACTTTAATTGGCACTTGGAACTGGCAATACTCATCTGGGGGATACGCTGGTTTCATTTCCACTCCTGAGACTACAGGAGAGGTAAGGAAAATTCAATTTGATACTGACAATAATTTCAAATATTTCGTAAATGAAATCTTAAAATCAGAATCCAAATTTTTCATTGAGAAATCTTTGTCTATCTATGGCAAAGATAGTGCACTCATCCTAATAACTAACTCATTGTCTCTGCCACAGAGCATTAGATTTGCTCATTTAGATACCTTGACTTTATCCGAAGAGGCATTCGATGGGTTTGGGCATCGCTATATTCGAATAAAATAAAGCCTAACCATAACTCGGACGGTTTAATTAAGTGCCTTCGCCAGCGCCAGGACAGCTTCTCAGTTAATCCCCACCTCTATGCCCTTAACCTTTTTACAGTTTATTAAATTCTCTAGCACCCTGACAGTTTCGTCTCCCGGGACAGCATCGTTGGCGCTGTCGGCCGACGCGCTGGTGCCTTGTTTTTTGCTCTTCACCGAGCCTATTTCGTCGTGACACGAAACTTCACTGCCATCTATCTGGACTTGGTACCGTTTAACAGTTTCACCGTGACCCTTGGCTTCGCGGCCATCTACCAGGACTGGCAAAAAACAAGGCACCGCGACACAGACGGCACCTAATCAAACCGCCGGGCCGTTAGCCTTAACTCGTGGATTCATCCAGACTAATAATCACTCAAAATATTACCTTTATTTATTGATAATTACCTAGACAATTTCTTAAAACTATTATATGACAAAAGGCTTTTTAGTAATCGGATTTGTTATTGCAATCGTAGGCTTAGTTTATAAATTTGGATTCGCAGATCCTAAAGCTGAACGCGAAAATCAAATCAAGACAAAAGATTTTAAAGGTTCTATTAATCAAAAAGATAATGATAAAATAATCATTGTCAAAAAATTAGCACTTGATTATCTTAAAAAAGCAATCGAACAATTTTGCAAGATCTATAACAAACAAAGAATAATTGCAAAACCTAGATTAACAGTATTTGAAAATCAATACATTATTACGTTCCCTTATGACATAGATTTTGAAAAATTTTGCTATTTCATAAACTATCTTAAATATGCAAATGAGCTTTGCCTTAAGCCTGATTATAAACCCGAAATTATTGCATGGTGTTCCACAAAGAAAGGAGATTCTTGGATGACAGACCAGATTTTAAACAAGCGTGTCATGTTATATATTCCAGAATCGGACAAGGATTATGATAATGTTTATTTAACGACTGAATACAATCTTGGATATAAAATGGGGTTTTCAATTGGAGAATCACATATTAAACTTGACAAACCAGTCGTTGATTATAAGAATCCTCCAACTGATATTTTCAAAATTAGCGGAGCCCAGACAATTGATTTCGACTAGACAGGATATCAAAAATCAAAAAAAGCTAAGGCTAACTCGGACGGTTTAATTAATTGCCTTTTGCAACCCGGACTACTTCTCGATCAGCTCCTAAAGTCTATGCGAGAAAATTCATTTCAACTTATCAAATTTTGTTGCACCTGGACTGTTCCTGCTGCCAAGACAAAGTCAATAGGGTTGCAAGCCGACGCTCTGGTGCCTTGTTTTTTGCTCGCCGTCTGGACTATTTCATCATGACCAAAAACTCACAATCTTTACCCGGACTTGGTACCGTCAAGACAAATTACCGTGACACTTAGCTTCTCGTCCACTTACCGGGACTGGCAAAAAACAAGTCACCGCGACGTAGACGGCAACTAATTAAACCGCCGGGCCGTTAGGTTTCATAACTCGAGAAAAACCGAACCGTCTTCGTTAGATAATTTACCGTGACATGAATATTTTGTCCCATTTATCGAATTCGTCATCTATCAAATTTATCTGGACATGACCGGCTTGCCCCGACGCTTGCATGAATGTAATAATTCAAGGTTTTGTTTTGGAAGAAGATACAGAACCGGCTCATGAGCATCATTTACAAACTGACCGACCCTTCGGCAAGCCTAATTTTTCCAATCTATCAGGACTTAAGACAAGTTACGAAACCTAACAGCCAAAAGAGAATTCCGTTATTACTTTTGGAAATTCTACTCCAGTGACAATACAGTTTATTTATTTCGCAATTAATGGATTATCCATCTTTTTGTATCCTTCTTTATGCAGCGATTCACCTACTGTTTTATCTTTTCCGGTAGCTTTTCTTTTCTTAAATGCATTATTCAAGGATTCGGTAGCCTTTTCAACTGCATGATCTTCAATTTTTAAAATAGTCTTGACATTTACCAGAACATAATCAAAAACTTCAGAGCTACTTGTGATTATCTTATAACAGCCAATTGCGGGTAAAAAACCTTCAGGTGTTTTATAAGCACCTGGTTCAAAACGATACATAGCTTGAGGTATTAATCATTTTAGATAAATTGTGTTGTATGACTGGATACTTAAGTCAAAAACAAAAATAATTAAAATGTGACTGATCCGTCAAAACATGAGAATTTTATCACGCCATGACAGTTTTAAAATTGTTACAAAACCTAACTCGGACGGTTTAATTAATTGCCTTTTGCAACCCGGACTACTTCTCAATCTGCCCCTAAAGTCTATGCGAGCAAATTCAGTTCAACTTATAAAATATTGTTGCACCCGGACTGATCCTGCTGCCGAAACAGAGTCAATAGGGTTGCAAGCCAACGCGCAGTTGTCATGGTTTTTGCACGCCACCTAGACAATTTTATCGTGACATGACAAATCCTGCCCACTTATCGGGACCACACCATCTGGACAGTTTCTCGTGACACCAAACCCTCTTCCATCTACCGGGACTTTGCAAAAACGCATGCCAACCCTGACACAGACGGCAACTCATTAAACCGCCGGGCCGTTAGGTGTCAGCCTGATGACCTCAGCATAAAGTAAAGATTAAATATGAAGTTTTACGGTATTGACAACCAGTTGTTGGAGCTAAAGATTACTAATTACCAATTTCCTGAAAATAATGACGGAGACTGGGATAGTAACTGGCTTAATATATACATTAATGTAGTTTCTAAATTTGGCAATTGGCAGACCATAGACCCATCACTCTTAACTTGGGAGTTGCAGAGATTGATTAACTGGTTCATGGACTTATCTGAAAACAAAAAATCATTGGAGTCCGAAGAAGATTTTGTCGAACCAAATCTCAAATTTACTCTGCGCAATTCCCCTACGGACCCGATTAAACTAATCAGAATTAATTTTGGCTCTGAATCCCGTCCGAAATCTGCAGCTGATGATCAAGAATACTATATCGAGATTAAAGCTGACAAAGTTGAATTAACAAGAATTTCCTCTGAACTTCAAAACGAGTTATCTAAATACCCAAAAAGAGGGCCGAACACCTAACTCGGACGGTTTAATTAAGTGCCTTCCGCCAACCCAGGACAGCTTTGCAGCCAGTCCCAAAATCTATGCTCGAAAACTTTGTTCAATTTATAAAATACTGTGGCACCCGGACAGTTTCGTCTACCGGGACAGCATCTTTGGGTTGGCGGGCCGACGCGCTGGTGCCTTGTTTTTTGCTCGTCACCGAGACTATTTCGTCGTGACACGTAACTTCACTGCCATCTATCTGGACTTGGTACCTTTACTCAGTTAAACCGTGACCCTTGGCTTCTCAGCCGTCTACCGGGACTGGCAAAAAACAAGGCACCGCGACGCAGACGGCACCTAATCAAACCGCCGGGCCGTTAGCATTCATGTCCCGGCCCCATTCCGAGACAGTTTACTTATAACCTGACAGTTAACCAACCTTCGCCAAATTGAAAACGACAAACATGAATGTAATTGATAAGAAATCAAGTATTTATATTGGGATCTTCTCAATATTGATGATTCTAACTGGTATTGTTACAGTTGTTATAGGAATAATTCGTATTCAGAATTACAGTCACCCATATTCATTTGTACTAATCTTAGCAATTCTAGGCATTTCAAGTGGACTAATTATATCTATTAAACTCAAATCATTTTTGAAATTGAGTAAGAAGCAAAAATCTAATTTTTGGCGTCCCAGCTTCATACTAACATTTGGTTTTATCGGCATCTTTATTTTGATTGGATCAATAATTAATAAGGGCATATCAAAAGTCGAAGTTTGTGACGATTACAGTGTTATTGAAAAATATAAAATTAATAGAGGGTACCGCTCCCCTGAAATAAATTATCTAATTGTAAGTATTAACGGAAATTCCACTAAGGTTATCTCTAGTCGCGATTATTGGATTAAAACTTCAATTGGACAAAAGATTAACCTATGTTCTTATAAAAGCAAGATTGGGTTTGACTTTATTAAAATCACCATGGACAAATTCTAACTTACACAAATGCTAACTCGGACGGTTTAATTAAGTGCCTTCGGCAGCCCGGACAGCTTCAGAGTCAGCCCTTAAAGTCAATGAGAGTGAAATTTCAGACGTTTATTAGCTTCTGTGCACCGCGACAGTTTCGTCTCCCGGGACAAAGTCTACGTCGGGCTGCCGGCCGACGCGCTGGCGCCTTGTTTTTTGCTCGCACCGAGACTATTTCATCGTGACACGTAACTTCACTGCCGTTTATCTGGACTGGGTACCGTCTCGCAGCTTCACCGTGACCCGAAACTCACTGCTGTCTACCGGGACTGGCAAAAAACAAGTCACCGCGACGCAGACGGCACCTAATTAAACCGCCGGGCCGTTAGTGTTCAGGTCCAAAGTAAAATGAAGATTATCTTTGACAAGACAGTTTTGCTCCTCCTACCAGGACTTATAGATAGTTTCAGGCTAAAGTAACAGATCATGCTCTACTCAATAAAAACCCAAAACACTAACTCGGTCGGTATAGTTCATTGCCTTCGTCAGCCAGGACAGCTTCTCACTCAGTCCAAATCTCTATGTTAGTAAAATCACATACACTTATTAAATTTTGTTGCACCCGGACTGATCCTGCTGCCAAGACAAAGTCAATAGGCTGCCGGCCGACGCTCAATTGTCTTTGTTTTTGCAGAGCCACCTTGACAACTTTATCGTGACAAGACAAATCCTGCCCACTTATCGGGACCACGCCATCTGGACAACTTAATCTTGACAAGACAGCCTTCGTTCGTTTATCGGGACTATGCAAAAACAAATCCAACCGCGACACAGACGGCAACAAACTATACCGCCGGCCGTTATAAGGCATCGGGCTGCGTACTAGACCGATACAATCCAAGATTATAGCAAGATTCGCATATATTTATTAATAACTCCTACAAAATGAAAATTCATAAAACCCCTCTTAACAAACGAACTTTTATCCGGTGGAAAATCTATTTTGACAGATCCAGAATGTACATTGGCTATATTCAGTTTTTCTTAATTGGATACGTATTTCTGAAAGATTTCAAAGGTGGACACTTGGGAGGATTAATATTTAAATATGCAATTATTTCAATACCAATTGCGCTTATCCTATTTGTATTTCTCTCACTTTTATTAGGCTACATGGACACTAAATTGGGCTTTCGAGAAGAGGAGTTAAGAAATCTTTCAAAATCAAATCCGATGATGGTGGAGATGCTAGATTCTTTAAAAGAGATTAAGGAGAAAATTTCACAGTTGGATGAGACAAAAAGTAAAAATGCCTTATAACTTGAAAGATTAAAAGCTATAT
This sequence comes from uncultured Bacteroidales bacterium, assembly GCA_963715785.1. Lineage (GTDB taxonomy): Bacteria > Bacteroidota > Bacteroidia > Bacteroidales > VadinHA17 > LD21. Next base: position 3,773,611 of record OY970276.1, on the reverse strand, counting down.
CTCCGCCATCTCGTAAGTTTACCCAAACATGACAAAATCTACTCATCTACCGAGACTAAGCCATCTGGATAGTCTCCTCATGACCCGAAATTCCACTTCCATAAATTAAAAAACGCCTTATAACTCGGACGGTTTAATTAATTGCCTTTTGCAACCCGGACTATTTCTCTATCTGCCCCTAAAGTCTATGCGAGCAAATTCAGTTCAACTTATAAAATATTGTTGCACCCGGACTGATCCTGCTGCCGAGACAGAGTCAATAGGGTTGCAAGCCTACGCGCGAGTTGTCATGGTTTTTGCAATGCCACCTAGACAACTTTATCGTGACATGACAAAACCTGCCCATTTACCGGGACCACGTCATCTGGACAGTTTCATCATGACACCAAATGCTCGCCCACTTACCGGGACTTTGCAAAAACACATGCCAACCCTGACACAGACGGCACCTAATTAAACCGCCGGGCCGTTAGGCTGCAATAAAATTTTCATCGCCTTCTCCCCGCTTGCTCCAGGAGTGTTTTGCGGCTCTAACATGACTACTTTTTTACTTCGGGACTATTTTGTAATTCGAGTCAGATTTGTTTCAACTGGACTGGCCGCAAAAAGAAGCCAACGCTCGCAAGCTTAATTTGAATAACATATTAGATTTGTTTTACTTCGATAGTTCCCTGAAAGAATCCCTTCATCCGGTTTGCCCCGACGCACGCTTGCATATGATAATTCAGCGGTTTTGTATTTTGAAATCCCGAGTACTCGGGACCGGCCGATGAGCATCATCTTCAAGCTTTCCCGACGCGCTCGGCAAACCTGGCTTCTGTAAAACATGACAGTTTATGTATATTAAAAATTACTGCAGCCAACTCGGACGGTTAAATTAATTGGCTTCGCCAGCCCAGACTGCTTTGTAATGAGCCCCAAAAGTCTATGATAGAAAACTATAATTCCGCTTTTTGGGTCTTGTGCCACCCGGACTGTTTACGTTCTTCCGGGACAGAGTCAGTAGGGCTGGCGGCCGACGCGCTGGTGCCTTGTTTTTTGCTTCCATCTAGACTATTTCACAGTTACTCGTAACTCACAACCTTTACCCGGACTGGCAAAAAACGCGGCACCGCGACACAGACGCCAACTAATTCAACCGCCGAGCCGTTAGGTAACACGAGGTTTGCAACTTATTAATAGAAAGGTTTGTATCTGCTATCGGGACACGACACATATAAGATTAAGTCTTGACACCAAGTTTCATAGTTTTCTTGCCGGACATAATCATTACCAGAATCAGTCTAACGAGACAAATTCATAACCTAATCATAAGTCTAACATGACAGTTTTCTGCCACCGAGACAATTTTAATGATCGCATTACCTAACTCGGACGGTTTAATTAATTGCCTTCCGCAGCCCGGACTGCTTAGTAATGAACCCTCTAAGTCTATGAGATTAAACTCATTTCAACTTACAAAATCCTGTGGCACCTTGACTGTTTCATCTTCCGGGACAGAGTCAATAGGGCTGCGGGCCGACGCACTGGTGCCTTGTTTTTTGCTCGCCATCTGGACTATTTCATCGTGACCCAAAACTCACAATCTTTACCCGGACTTGGTACCATCTCGACAGTTACATCATGACCAGTAAGTTCACGTCCACCTACCGGGACTGGCAAAAAACGCGGCACCGCGACACGGACGGCAACTAATTAAACCGCCGGGCCGTTATAGGCAAGCTACGACCGATTCAAGTCTAGTTCACAAAATCATATTACATTTGAGCGCATAGCAAAACGGAATACAAATAAAACAATGATATCATCATTTATTAAAATAAAAGATAAACAGAGGAGTAGACACTGGCTGATTGTACTAATAATAATTTTGGGCTTGATGCTCACAGGTTACATTAATCGCGAACGATTGCAACGTGCAGTGATTGCGTTTGTAATTTATCATGAGCATATATTTACTACGCCTTCAAAAATATCAAATGAACCATGGTGGCCCAGATTTTGGGACGAAGCTCAATTTTATTGGGATATGTCAGAGCTTCGAATGGCACGGGAGACAAGATTAAAACAATGGAATCCAACTATTAAGCCACTTATTAAAGAAATTAATAGAAAACAAGCTGCAGGCGAGGCAATGTCATATTCGATGCACATCTATAGGGAAATTCGCTGGCGATTAAACTTTACCTCTGACACTGTAACCACTCGTTTAAGAATTGACGATCTCCGACAGAGTATATCTCAACCAATGGAACAAAAATTGGCATCTTTACAACAAGCTTCTGATGGAAGCTGGGGAGCCGGAATAACTGTTTGGTTTCTCAGGCTTTACTATTCTATAGATAACTTGGGCGATAGCCTGCCCTCTCGGTATCCTTTATCTTTTCTTGACCGGATAAATTCTCCTGAAAAACTTAAGGCGCAACTTGATTCAAACCTATATGACAATTTTACAAAAACAGGTGGATTCAACCGGGAAGAACTTGATGAAACTTTTTCAGCAATTGCTAGATTGTTGAATAAAAGCAACCCAATAGCTTTTTCTTTCCACCCGCAACTCGACACTGCTCTAAAAAATTATGTGATACATTGGCAGAACAAAGAGACAGGTTGTTGGGGACAGTGGATGATTGACCGACAAGAAAACATTTGGAAAATGGACGATATGGGTATAACATTTCATGTTATTTCTGACCTAAAAGGTGAGGTAGAACATAAAGATTTAATTGCAAAACGATTGCTTCAACTCTGTGATACAGATTTTCCCGCAGGTATCAAATTTGAGGGACACTTTGAGAACCATTTAAATTGGGACGCAGTTAAGATTTTCAGATATGCATGGCCTTTTCTTGATACTTCAACACGAGCGAAAGTCAAGATAGAGATTTCGCGGATGCTTAACTGGTGCCTTACAAAATCTTATAAGCCTGATGGATCTTTTAAAATAAGTGACTTAGATGATACAATGGGTGATGCTTTTCGCTACGGAGTTGCCTTTCTTAGTGAAACAGGTTACTTCCAAAGTAAAGACCGATTTTGGACCGACCAAAACTTTCCTGAAGCTAATGTGGTTCGTGATAAAATTAAAGCTAAAATACTGTCTATTGGTCTAAGTAGCTCCGGTTTAAAGGATGCATATAAAACATTAAACGGAGAAAGTTTTTAGTTGAAGTACCCTACTTTTGTATTTACTCTTTAGCATTAAATATCTTCAATATAAAAGATAAGACTTCATTTCAAACAATTAAACGAGCTCTTCCCACGATAACTAATGAAAGCCAGCCTATAACTCGGACGGTTTAGTTAATTGGCTTCCGCAACCCAGACTGCCTTGTAATGAGCCTCCAAAGTCTAAAAGATTGAACTTGTATCCATTTATTAAATCCTGTGGCATCTTGACTGTTTCGTCTCCCGGGACAGAGTCAGTAGGGTTGCGGGCCGACGCGCATGGTGTCATGGTTTTTGCTAATCCATCTAGACTATTTCATCGTGCACCCGGACTCACAATCCTTACCCGGACTTGGTACCGCGGGACAGTTTCATCGTGCGCCCGGACTCTCCAGCCATCTGCCAGGACTTGCAAAAACCACGCCACCGCGACACAGACGCCAACTAACCAAACCGCCGGGCCGTTAGGCATCATGTTGGACTCATTGCCTTGATTTAACTTAACTTTGATTAAAATGGAAAACCCGATTTACAAGACTAAAATCTCAATTTCATATATAGGGAGTATTATTTTAGTTTCCATGATTATTTCATTTATGGCCACTTACAAATCAAAAGATGACATTTTAAAACTGGCTCCAATTATTTTTGGTTATTTACTACTTTTTGCCTTTATTTTTAATCTGTTTTTTAAGTCTTCTATTGCATTGACTTATAAATTTTTGATAATAAATTATTCTCCTTTTTTGTTTTTCCTAAAACCTAATAAGTATGAATTGAATAATATACAAAATATTGATTTCTACTATATTAGAGGCAAGGGTGTTGTGCCACGCATGGTGATTAATTTTAAAAACACTAACAAAAGAGTAACTTTTAGTTTCTTCCTGATAAGTAAGAAAAGTGTATTAAAATTATCAGAATGTCTGAGTAAACTGAACATAAACATGAAAATTATTGATGATAAGATGCTTTTGAAAAATAAACACGTTGCCTAACTCGGACGGTTTAATTAATTGCCTTCGCCAGCGCCAGGACAGTTTTGTAATCAGCCCAACATCTATGCCCTTAATTTCAATTCCATTTATAAAATCCTGTGGCACCCGGACAGTTTCGTCTACCTGGACAGCATCATTGGCGCTGTCGGCCGACGCGCTGGTGCCTTGTTTTTTGCTCGCACCGAGACTATTTCGTCTTGACACGAAACTTCCCTGCTGTCTATCGGGACTGGTGGCGTCTCGCAGCTTCACCGTGACCCAAAGCTCACAGCCATCTACCGGGACTGGCAAAAAACAAGTCACCGCGACTCAGACGGCACCTAATCAAACCGCCGGGCCGTTATAAAAAATACGCAGTGGATATGAATACATTCGGCTTCCCGCTACTGCAAGCAATAAAATACATTATATCCAGACAGATATTTGCCGTTTACCAGTTTATACCGCGACACACAATTACCCAGCCGAATGCTTCTGCCAACGCGCATATAAAAAATTGGCACTCGCTCTCTCAGTTTATTCCAAAGCTTACTACTATCCGAGATATACTACTCATTTTAAAAACTTGTACCGCGACACTCAGGTCTGGCCAATTTTTTATGCCAACCCTGACCTTGCAAATGATCTTTAATTAGAAGAATTCTACTGACGACCGGTCATTTGCAAGGGGCGCACTTTTTATAACAGCCTTGTCAAATTCTAATTAAACCTCGACAGTTTTTCAGCCATTTATGAGCGCCTATATCTCGACAGATTTGTAAAACATGACAGCTAACTACCTTTTATCGGGACTTTTGGTTTCTGTCTAAAGCATAAAGATTTGCCTACTTTTTATAACTCGGACGGTTTAGTTAATTGGCTTCCGCAGCCAAGACTACTTCGTTATCAGCCCTTAAAGTCTATGAGATTAAGATCATTTCAATTTATAAAATCCTGTGCACCTTGAATATTTCATCGCCTGCAATAAAGTCTATTGGGCTGCGGGCCAACGCGCAAGGTGTCATGGTTTTTGCTATTCCATCTAGACTATTTCATCGTGCTCCCGGACTCACTAACCTTACCCGGACTTGGTACCGTCTAGACTACTACATCGTGCACCCGGACTTTTCAGTCATCTGCCAGGACTTGCAAAAACCACGCCACCGCGACACAGACGCCAACTAACCAAACCGCCGGGCCGTTAGGCTGCAATTAGGTGTGCGCCGCCTTTTGCCCGCTTGCACCAGGAGTGTTTTGCGGCTCTAACATGACTACTTTTTTACTTCGGGACTATTTTGTAATTCGAGACAGATTTGTTTCAACTGGACTGGCCGCAAAAAGAAGCCAACGCTCGCAAGCTTAATTTTAATAACATGACTGTTTTCTTTTATTTCGATAATTCCGTGAAAGAACTCCTTTACCCGGTTTGCCCCGACGCACGCTTGCATATGATAATTCAGCGGTTTTGTCTTTTGAAATTTACAAAACCGGCCGATGAGCATCATCTTCAAGCTTTGCCAACGCGCTTGCAAACCTTACTTCTGTAAAACATGACAGCTTCACTGCTACTAAAAATAACTGCAGCCAACTCGGACGGTTAAATTAATTGGCTTCGCCAGCCCAGACTGCTTTGTAATGAGCCCCAAAAGTCTATGAGAGAAAACTTTCAACCCGCTTTTCAAGTACTTTGCCACCCGGACTGTTTACGTTTTCCGGGACAGAGTCAGTAGGGCTGGCGGCCGACACGCTTGGTGCCTTGTTTTTTGCTCGCCATCTAGACTATTTCATCGTTACTCGTAACTCACAATCTTTACCCGGACTGGCAAAAAACGCGGCACCGCGACACAGACGCCAACTAATTCAACCGCCGAGCCGTTATCAAAAATGCGCGGGACCTCTGATAATTCGGCTTCCCGTCCTACAAGTAATAAAGTTTACCGTGACAAGACAACTTCTCAGCGTTTATAAAATTTGTACCGCGACACGCAAAATGCCAGCCGAATACTTCTGCCAACCCGCAAATAAAAAAAATTGGCACTCGCGCCACTACTGTTTATTAATTAACACCATCCGAGACAACTTATCATTTCTATAAAACTTGTACCGCGAAACACAACCTGGCCAATTTTTTTTGCCCGCCCTGTGGCCTTGCAAATGGTTTTTAATTATAAAGTTTCTGCTTGACGACCAGTCATTTGCAAGGGCGCACTTTTGCTAACAGCCATCAAGAATTTTTTAATTATAACGAGACAATTTCGAGCCGTTTAGAAGCCACCAGATTTATAAAACTCAGTATTATCATGACAACTTATTTCCGTTTACCGGGACTTTTAAAAAATGACAACTTAGTCCTTGACGAGAAAACTCGCGCACTTTTTATAACACGGATGGTATAGTTAAGTGCCTTCTGCAGCCCGGACACATTCGTAATGGGAGAGGAGATCTATGAGAGAAACATTTATTCTACTTATCAAAATTTCGATACCTTGACTCATTCTACTACCGAGACAAAATCAGTAGGGCTGCAGGCCGACGCGCTGTTGGCAGCGTTTTTTGCTCTCCGTTTATAAAATGTACCGTGACAAGTAAATTGCGTTTTCATTTCCGGGACTCATACGTAATCGGCATTTACCGTGACCAGACACCTTGCGTCCGTTTACCGGGACTGGCAAAAAACTCGCCAACCCTGACACAGACGGCACCTAACTATACCACCGAGCCGTTATATTTAAGCCATAAAACGACTGAATACTAGAGACTTCGACATCAATGGCCTAAATATAACTCCAAAATCAACGCATAATGATATATCTTTGTTAGGCACCAATAATTTCACTCGACATGAAAACTTTTACCTTGACAATTATCCTATTTCTCATTTCTCTGACTTCATTTGCACAGGACACAAAAGAATTTATAACAAATGACAGTGTTTTTATTGACCAATCTCATTTAGAAACGATAGATTCAGTTCTTCTACCCCAAAAATATGAGTACTATATAATTAAGACCATAATTAATAACTTTCAATACTCAGACCTCCTTTATGAGAATGCTATTATGGGATCAGTAGTACTGAAGTGTAATATCAGTAGTGATGGATCACTTTCATCGATAGAAATTGAGAAGTCTCCTAGTGACCAGTTATCTGAAGAAGCAATTAACACATTAAAGAGTTTTGGGAATGATCCTAGACCAACAGGATTGAAAAAACTGATAACTCTTCGTTTAAAGTTTAATTATGGTGTTGCTTCAATAAATTACAGACAATTTAAGAATGGATCTTTTGAAATTTTTAAATACATACCAGCAAGACTAGTTGGAAAACAAAAAACAAAATAGCAGTAACTAACAAGCATGTTTGATTAATGGCCTTTGGTAGTCCGGACTACTTCTTAATTAACCCCAAAAATCTATGAGTGATAAATCTAACCTACTTATTAAAACTCGTCGCAACAGGACTGTTCCAAATGCTGAGACAATTTGTCACAGCTGACAATTATAAAATTTGGCCTAAAAATAACACGGATGGTATAGGTAATTGCCTTCAGCAGCCCGGACTAATTCGTAATCAGCTCCATAAGTCTATGTGATTAAAATCATTCCCACTTATAAAACTTTCGGTACCGTGACTAATCCTGCTACCGAGACAAAGTCAATAGGGCTGCTGGCCATCGCGCAGTTGTCATGGTTTTTGCATAGCCACTTAGACAGTTTTATCGTGACGGGACAACTCGCGGTCGTTTACCGGGATTCAGCCGTCTGGACAACTTTATCTGGACGGGAAAACTTTCGTCCGTCTACCGGGACTTTGCAAAAACGCATGCCAACCCTGACACAGACGGCAACTCCCTATACCACCGGGCCGTTATAAAAAATACGTCGTAGCTTTGAGTACATTCGGCTTCCCGCACTGCAAGTAATATAGTTTTTCATGACAAGACACATTGGTTTCGTCTATCAGGTTGCACCGCGACACGCAAATGCCCAGCCGAATGCTTCTGCCGACGCGCATATAAAAAATTGGCACTCGCGCCATTGCATTTTATAAAGCTTCGTAATCAGGACAAATTATTCAATTTCATAAAATTTGCATCGCGACACTAGGCCTGGCCAATTTTTTATGCCTGCCCTGGCCTTGCAAATGATCTTTGGTGAGACAAATTACTACTGGGCAATCCAGTCATTTGCAAGGGCGCACTTTTTATAACGGTCATTTATTGTAATTTATTAATGACGAGATAGTTTCCTCCCGTTTACCAGCAATCAAGATTTATAAAGGTTGGTATCAACAGGACAATTTGCTTCCATCTACCGGGACTTTTTAAAAAACAAATTTGGACTAAAAGAGAAAAATTGCGTACTTTTTATAACACGGACGGTTTAATTAATTGCCTTCGCCAGCCCAGACAGCTTCTCAATAGGTCCTCAAAGTCAATGGTATTTAATTTATCTCAACTTATAAAATCTTGTGGTACCAGGACTATTCCTGCTGCCGAGACAAAGTCAATGGGGCTGTCGGCCGACGCTCTGGTGCCTTGTTTTTTGCTCGCCATCTAGACTATTTTATCGTGACACGAAACTTCACTGCCATCTATCGGGACTTGGTACCGTTTATAAAATTCATCGTGACAAGTAACTACTCGTCCGTCTACCGGGACTGGCAAAAAAACGCGGCACCGCGACGCTGACGGCAACTAATTAAACCGCCGGGCCGTTATAAGCAATGCGTGAAAAATCATGACGAGACAAATTTGTCCCATCTAGCTGGACAACGCCACTTATAGAATTTACCAGGACCAGAATGTTATCGGTTATTTACCCGGACCAGTCCACTTACAAAACTTACCGTGACAACAAATTTATCGGTCATCTACCAGGACTTTCTCCTAGACAAATTTCGTTTGACAGTGAAAATTCAGAATTAACGCGGGACTCTCGTTTAATTACATTCTGTTACCTTAAAATGTCAAAACACTGCTTATAACTCGGACGGTTAAATTAATTGGCTTCGCCAGCCCGGACAACTTCGTAATGGGAGAGGAGGTCTATGCGAGTAACGCTTAACCCACTTATAAAACCTTGTGGCGCCTAGACTAATACTGCTACCGAGACAAAGTCAATAGGGCTGCCGGCCAGCGCTCTGGTGCCTTGTTTTTTGCTGTCATCTGGACAACTTTATCGTGACACGAAACTTTCATCCACTTATCGGGACTGGCAAAAAACGCGGCACCGCGACACGGACGCCAACTAATTCAACCGCCGAACCGTTGGTGGTAACATAAAAGCTCCCTGCCAGCCTCGGCCAACATTGCATTTAATTCAGAATAGATTTGGAGAATGTTGTCTAATTAGGTAACTTTGCATTCAATTATCAAAAGAACAATTTGTGGCTGAACGATTTTTTCGAGACACATTCGTGTTTAAAAATTACTTCTGGGATTTTTACAATTCGCAGAATTTCAAGGTTCAGGCTAAAGTTGATTTTATAATTGGTTTAGTAAGGGCTCTACGCATTGTACCAGAGAAATATCTTAAACATCTTGAGGGTACTGACGGGCTATATGAAATGAGAATCAAAGTTGGCAGTAATATTTACAGAGTATTCTGCTTCTTTGATGAAGGTAACTTAGTAATTCTTCTTGGTGGATTTCAGAAAAAGAGTGAAAAAACTCCACCAAAAGAGATTGCTAGAGCAGAAAACCAAAAAAAGGAGTACTATTATGAAAAAGCAAAAGAATAAAAATCTCATATCCTGGGACGATCATCTGAACCAGAAATATGGAGAAACCGGAACCAAGACAAGAGAAAAATACGAGCAAGAATTCGAATCATTCAAGCTTGGAGTTCTGATTCAGGAAGCACGCAAACAAAGACATCTGACTCAGGAAGAACTTGCACTAAAAGTCGGGACTACGAAAAATTATATTTCAAGAGTTGAGAATGATGCTAGTGATATCAGACTCTCAACACTGATGAGAATTATCACCGACGGACTAGGAGGTCATCTTAAATTGACCCTAGACTTAAAATAAATGCTACCACCAACTCGGACGGTTTAATTAATTGCCTTCGGCAGCCCGGACAGCTTCAGAGTTGACTCTTAAAGTCTATGAGAGAAAAATTTCTACCGTTTATTGAATTCACTGCACCTCGACTGTTTCGTCTCCCGGGACAAAGTCTACGTCGGGCTGCCGGCCACCGCGCTGGCGCCGTGTTTTTTGCTCGGCACCGAGACTATTTCATCGTGACACGTAACTTCACTGCCGTCTACCGGGACTGCTGCCTTCTCGACAATTTCATCGTGACCCGAAACCTTGTGCCATCTACCAGGACTGGCAAAAAACACGTCACCGCGACGCAGACGGCAACTAATTAAACCGCCGGGCCGTTATGGGTCATGCTCGCGAATACCGAGACAGGGTTATAACCCGAAATTTTTCGCTAAAGCATATAAATTCAATAAATATGATTTTATGAATAAAGAGGAAATTGAGATAACTGAGATAGTTAATCGAGAGACAAGAGCTTGGGACACTCAAGATGTAAATCTGTTAATATCAATATTCCATCCTGACATGGTTTGGCCCTGGCCAAGAACATATCAATCACATGACCCTATGGACTGGATAATGCCACTTGGCAGATACAATAAACAAAGGTGGTGTGCTGGGTGGCAAAATCTTTTTGATACACATAAGCTAGTTCACAATATTAGAGAGATAAAAAAAATTGTAATCTCCGAGGAAAAGGATGGAGCCTTTGCTGTTGTAGATATTGACACTCTATGGATTGACAAAGATAACAATGAGGATAATTGGAAAGGTCGAGTTTGCAAAGTCTACAGCAAGATTGGAACAGAATGGAAGATGACAATGCATACTGGAGTTTTAACTTACTAGACCTAAATAAAGCACGAACCCATAACTCGGACGGTTTGCTGAATTGCCTTCGCCAACCCGGACTGCTTTGTAATGAGCCTCCAAAGTCTATGGGATTAAGCTTTAAACCCGCATTCAAGTCCTCAGCTACCCGGACTGTTTCTGTACTTCCGGGACAGAGTCAGTAGGGTTGGCGGCCGACGCACGAGGTGTCATGGTTTTTGCTATTCCATCTAGACTATTTCATCTTGCACCCGGATTCACAATCCTTACCCGGACTTGGTATCGTCTGGACAGTTTCATCGTGACCCGTGACTTTTCAGCCATCTGCCGGGACTGGCAAAAACCACGCCACCGCGACACAGACGGCAACTCACCAAACCGCCGGGCCGTTATAGGGCATAGCCGATACCCTCTGGATATCACATTATTAAGTTATCTCAATATGAAAATTAGATTATCCCTACTGTTCCTTTTGATTGTAATATCAATCACCCAAAAATCTTTTGGCCAAAAAGCAGATAATCTAGTTCTAAAGCTTGCTCCTCTAAGTCTCTTAGATCCATTTGGTGAGAATTTGCATCTTGGTAGTGAATTCAACTTGAAGGGTCCATTTTCCATCGAAACTGATTTTGCCATATATACAAGCATTTTAGATCATTCAAGAATTAAAGACAGATTTGGCTTTAAAATTAAACCTGAGATCAGATATTATTTAAATTCAAAAAAACAAAAAACTTCAAATTACAAAGGATTCTATATTGCTAATGAACTTTACTTCATCTTTGATAAATTTAAACGCGGTGATACATTCATCCATTACGAGCAATCGTTGGATACTAGTTATATCTATCACGATTATGAAAGGATCAGGAGATTTATTGTCGGCGATAATTTTAAAATTGGGTATCAAGCAGTCACAAAAATAAAATTAACCTTTGATTATTACTTTGGATTAGGGTTAAAGTACTACAATGGATCATACGATTATAAAGTCAATGATCCAATTTGTTGTAAAACAATGAGACCATTCGAAATCCCTGTGGACAAAGGAATCAGACCTGACCTTACCTTTGGGATAAAAATTGGATATGTCCTTGAAAAATAATACGCCCTATAACTCGGACGGTTTAATTAAGTGCCTTCAGCCAACCCAGGACAGATTTGTAATCATCCTCACAGTTATGCCTTTAAATTCTGTTCCATTTATACAATACTGTGCACCACGACAGTTTCGTCTCCCGGGACAGCATCTTGGGTTGGCTGGCCAACGCGCTGTCGCCTTATTTTTTGCTCGGCACCGAGACTATTTCATCATGACACGAAACTCACTGGCATCTATCGGGACTTGGTACACTCTAGCAGCTTCACCGTGACCCGAAGCTCACTGCCATCTACCGTGACTGGCAAAAAACAAGTCACCGCGACGCAGACGGCACCTAATCAAACCGCCGGGCCGTTATAAGCAATGCATGAAAAATCTTGACGAGACTAATTTGTCCCATCTAGCGGGACAACGCCACTTATAGAATTTACCATGACCAGAAAGTTATCGGTTATTTACCAGGACCAGTCCACTTACAATACTTACCGTGACAACAAATTTATCGGTCATCTACCAGGACTTTCTCCTAGACAAATTTCGTTTGACAGTGAAAATTCAGAATTAACGCGGGACTCTCGTTTAATTACATTCTGTTACCTTAAAATGTCAAAACACTGCTTATAACTCGGACGGTTAAATTAATTGGCTTCGCCAGCCCGGACAAATCCGTAATGTATTCAAAAGTCTATTAGATTAAATGTAAATCCACTTATTAAACCTTATGGCACCCAGACTATTCCTGCTATCGAGACAAAGTCAATAGGGCTGCCGGCCAGCGCTCTGGTGCCTTGTTTTTTGCTGTCATCTGGACAACTTTATCGTGACACGAAACTTTCATCCACTTATCGGGACTGGCAAAAAACGCGGCACCGCGACACGGACGCCAACTAATTCAACCGCCGAGCCGTTAGGCTTAATTCGTAGCCCCGTTTATTAATTTAAGTTACTGAGTTTTTAAGTAGATTTGTGAGGAAAATTTGAGGAAAAATATGTGAATATGTTTGATAAACTAGTAAAGATTAATTGCTTTTCTAAGAATAGAATGCTAAGAAATGTAGCCGGTAATTTGCTTGAGAAATTCTATTGTTGTGAAATTAATTGTACTGAAATAGACAAAAGTGTCTTGTTTGCTCACCACGCACGCGGATGTACGATTGTTGCTTCTAAGATTTGCGAAAATGCTGTGATTTTTCAAAATGTATCTATAGGAGCAAATTTGAAATTTAACAAAGTTAGTAATGAATGGGAAAATATTGGTACTCCAATAATTTGTAAAAACGTTGTAGTCGCTGATGGAGCAAAAATTTTAGGACCTATAATAATTGGTGAACATTCTGTTGTAGCTGCAGGATCAATTATCACAAAAGATATGCCTGCTAACAGCATAGTATACGGTGTGAATCAATTTAAACCTAAAGATCCTAACTATGATTATATATACAACTCGAATATGATAAACTTTGAGAAAATTATAGAAGCAAATAAAAAATTGATAGCAAAACTAGGAGGATCCCATTAGATTTAAAAAATAAACTAAGCCTAACTCGGACGGTTTAATTAATTGCCTTCGGCAGCCCGGACTGCTTCGTAATGACCCCCAAAAGTCTATGAGAGAAAGTTTAAACCCGCTCTTCAAGCCTCTTCCACCCGGACTGTTTCGTACTTCCGGGACAGAGTCAGTAGGGCTGCCGGCCGACGCGCTGGCGCCTTGTTTTTTGCTCGTCATCTAGACTATTTCATCATGACACGTAACTCCGCTGCCGTCTATCTGGACTTGGTACCGTTTGACAGCTTCACCGTGACACGAAACTTTCTGCCATCTACCGGGACTGGCAAAAAACGCGGCACCACGACACAGACGGCACCTAATTAAACCGCCGGGCCGTTATAAAAAATACGTCGTAGCTATTAGTACATTCGGCTACCCGCACTGCAAGTAATATAGTTTTTCATGACAAGACACATTTGTTCCGCTTATCAGTTTACACCTCTACACGCAAATGCCCAGCCGAATACTTCTGCCGACGCACATATAAAAAATTGGCACTCGCGCTACTGCATTTTATAAAACTTCGTAATCAGGACAAATTATTCAATTTCATAAAACTTGCATCGCGACACCAGACCTGGCCAATTTTTTATGCCTGCCCTGGCCTTGCGAATGTTCTTTGACGAGACAATTCCTTCTAGACGAAAAAGTCATTTGCAAGGGCGCACTTTTTATAACGGGTTTCTATTCAATTATTTTATAACGAGACAGATACAAGTCATTATTAAGTTACTACATTTATCAAATTCCGTTACAACTTGACAAATTTCTGCCTTTTACCGGGACTTAAAATCAGCTTCTGACTAAACCCTTAAAATTGTGCACTTTTTATAACTCGGTCGGTTTAATTAATTGGCTTCGGCAGCCCGGACAAATCCGTAATGCATTATAAAGTCTATGGTAGTAAATTCATTCTAACTTATCAAATTTTGTATCACCTGGACATATCCTGCTGCCATGACAAAGTCAATAGGGCTGCCGGCCGACGCGTTGGTGCCTTGTTTTTTGCTCGCCACCTAGACTATTTTATCGTGACCCAAAACTCGCACCCATTACCCGGACTTGATACCGTCAAGACAAATTATCTTGACAAAAAACTTTTCAGCCATCTGCCGGGACTGGCAAAAAACACGGCACCGCGACGCTGACGCCAACTAATCAAACCGCCGGGCCGTTAGGCTTCAGTACCGGTACTCCTATTAAAATGACAATGATCCAAGACACTAGCAAGATGATACGAAATTTCTGCCTATTCTTCTTTTCAGTTTCCTTACTCATTAGTTGTAGAAGAGCTGATGAAAAGGTTAGCAACATTATTACCAATTCAACTCTCATGAATTGTCTAGATCAAATCATCGCTCATGAAGATAGTATGAGGAATGTTTATTCAACATATGGAGAAGTGAAATCGTATACTATTACTTTTTCACAGGATCAGTCAGGATGTTATGTTGAATTAGTTGGGGACTTTGAAAATTATGATAGCCAAACTATGATTGGGTATTTCCGTTATAAATCAAAAATTGTTTCCATATACGGATTGTCTTCAACTTGTGGGAATAATTTCATTAATAAAAGTAAATTAAAAACGGGATTAATATTAGGTCTGAATGACTACAATCCAAATTCATTTTATCTTTATAGTAAGTCTCATTTACCAGTACCTCCTCCACCGTCACTTGGAGAGCCATTTTATAGAAAATACTTAATTGTCTCAGGGAATGATTTGAAAAAAATAGATGACTTTGACGATAAGGTTAGAAGTTTCAAAGAAAATAAATATCTGAAATAAAAAAAGCCAAAGCCTAACTCGGACGGTTTAATTAAGTGCCTTCCGCCAACCCAGGACAGCTTTGTATCCAAGCCCAAAATCTATGCTCGAAAACTCTGTTCCGTTAATAAAATACTGTGGCACCCGGACAGTTCCATCTCCCGGGACAACATCTTTGGGTTGGCGGGCCGACGCTCTGGTGCCTTGTTTTTTGCTCGTCACCGAGACTATTTCATCGTGACACGTAACTTCACTGCCATCTATCGGGACTTGGTACCGTTTAACAGTTTCACCGTGACCCGAGGCCTCTCGTCCACCTACCGGGACTGGCAAAAAACAATGCACCGCGACGCAGACGGCACCTAATTAAACCGCCGGGCCGTTAGCTTGCATACTCCTCACCCTTTAAAAGAAAGCAACAATGAATAGAATTTTCCCAATCCTGGTACTTTTTCTAGCCTTTAAATCTTTATTTATTACTGCACAGACTTATTGTGATTCAATAAAATTACCTTGGGTCGTTACAGATATTATGCCTTCATCTAATATAAGTGCTGAAGAACTCGAACTTATGTTAAATCGGGATGTGCCATTGAAGAACTACAATTTAGAAAATGGGAAAAAATTTTCTGTAAGGCTTATCCTTAATTGTAAAGGTGAGGGCTTTGATTATAAGGTTGTAAATTCCGACAATGAGATCTTTAATAAAGCAGTTATTGACTGTATCAGTAACAATACCAAATGGAGTCCAGCTTTTAGACAAATAAAAGATAAAATGATTCCAGTAGATTTTAGTCTTGTACTTGAGTTTAAAAATCAAAATGGGGAGATTGTATACCTAGATAGCGAAGTGGTCGTCTATAAGAAACATCACTATTTCATAAAACGAGAATCTCAAAAAAAATAAAAGTACGACAAGCTAACTCGGACGGTTTAATTAATTGGCTTCGGCAGCCCGGACTGCTTCTCAATCAGCCCCAAAAGTCTATGCTAGTGAACTTTCAGCAACTTATCAAATCTTGTGGCACCAGGACAGATCCGACTACCGAGACAAAGTCAATAGGGCTGCCGGCCGACGCTCTGGTGCCTTGTTTTTTGCTCGCCATCTGGACTGTTTCATCATGACACAAAACTCACACCCGTCACCCGGACTTGGTACCATCAAGACAGTTTTATCGTGACCAGAGTGTTCTCGTCCGTCTACCGTGATTGGCAAAAAACGCGGCACCGCGACACGGACGCCAACTCATTAAACCGCCGGGCCGTTATAAGGCATGGGGGTAACTGCATAGGAGGTAATTCCTTGATAAATATTAGCAAAATTTGATACATGAAACAACTTAAACTATTTACTCTTGTTGCATTTCTCTATTTGCCAGCTATATGCCTTTCTCAACAATTAAGATATGGCGATTTATTTGAATATGCTGAGTTTAATTGGAATAAGAATACTGATGATATTATAGATTGCAATGATTTCTTTGTGATAGCTGATACAGTGACTGCAAGGGCTTTTATAAACCATGATTGCTCTATATTTCCAAATATCAAAGGAGGAATTCTCAGTGTTGAGAAACTAAAGATTTATCCAAAGGACGCTGAACAATATCAAATCTCTGGATATGTTAAAATTAGAGCTTTAATAGATAAAAATGGTAATCTCTATTGTTATTCAATTAAAACTGAATTAGGAGATCTGTTTATCAAACAAGCTGAATCCATTTTAAAAAATTTAGCATTTGAGAAAGCAGTTTGCAATGATAAAGCTGTCGCCTACATGACAGGATTTCAGGTTAGATATGAATATCCAAAAGGACAAAAAGAGAAAAAACTGGACAGATTAATTAAAAAACACGCCTTATAACTCGGACGGTTTAATTAATTGCCTTCCGCAGCCCGGACTACTTGGTAATTAGCCCCCAAAGTCTATGCGATTAAACTCCCTGCAACTTATCAAATTCTGTTGCAACCGGACAGATCCTGCTGCCGAGACAAAGTCAATAGGGCTGCGGGCCGACGCTCTGGTGCCTTGTTTTTTGCTCGCCACCTAGACTATTTTATCGTGACTCAAAACTCACAACCCATTACCCGGACTTGGTACCGTCAAGACAAATTACCGTGACCCAAAACTTATCGTCCACCTACCGGGACTGGCAAAAAACAAGTCACCGCGACGCAGACGGCAACATAATTAAACCGCCGGGCCGTTATCAAAAATGCGCGGCAGCAATGAGTATACTCGACTGCCTACGCGCATATAAAAAATTGGCACTCGCGCCAGAACATTTTAAAAACTTCGTAAACAGGACAAATTATTCAATTCAACAAAATTATACCGCGACACTTAATCTGGCCAATTTTTTATGCCAGCCCTGATGCCTTGCAAATGATCTTTGATGAAACATATTACTTCCAGACGATATAGCCATTTGCAAGGTCGCACTTTTGCTAACGGTTTTTTATTGTAATTCATTATGACGGGATAATTCTCAGCCATTTACGAGCTTGCAAGATTCAGAAAGATTTGTAAAAACAGGACAACTTACACCCATCTATCAGGACTTTTAAATCAAAATCAAATTCGGCTAAAGGATAGAAATTGCGCACTTTTTATAACACGGACGGTTTAATTAATTGGCTTCGGCAGCCCGGACCATTTCGTAATGGGAGAGAAGGTCTATGCGATTAGATAATAACGCACTTAAAATCTTGTGGCACCTTGACTAATCCTACTGCCGAGACAAAATCAATAGGGCTGCCGGCCGACGCGCTGGTGCCTTGTTTTTTGCTCGCCATCTAGACTATTTCTATCGTGACCCAAAACTCACACCGTCACCCGGACTTGGTACCGTTAAGACAATTTATTGTGACCCAAAACTTATTGTCCATCTACCGGGACTGGCAAAAAACGCGGCACCGCGACACAGACGCCAACTCATTAAACCGCCGGGCCGTTAGCAAAAATGCGATCCGGTTTTAAGAATATTCGGCTTCCCGCAAGTGCAAGTAATACAATATCTTCTAACATGACTGCTTATTACCTTTTACCAGCTTTATATCGCGACACGCAATTGCCTAGCCGAATAATTCTGCCAACGCACATATAAAAAATTGGCACTCGCACTACGGTTTATTTAAAAGCTTAGTACTATCCGAGACAAACTACTTACTTTATAAAGTTTGTACCGCGAAACACAACCTGGCCAATTTTTTATGCCTGCCCTGATGCCTTGCAAATGTTCTTCGATCCGATGGTTACTAATTAAACGATTCAGCCATTTGCAAGGTCGCACATTTTGCTAACTGCTTTCTACTTAATTTTTTTATAACGAGACAACTTCCGCTACATTATTAAGCCTCCTCATTTATAAAATTCAGTAAACCTTGACTATTTCATCTCCTCTACCAGGACTTTTGGGTCATCGCAAAACCCTTAATTTATTACGCACTTTTTCTAACACGGTCGGTTTAATTAATTGCCTTCGGCAGCCCGGACTGCTTTGTAATGAGCCCCAAAAGTCTATGAGAGAAAACTCAGCTTCCGCTCTTTGGGCTTCTGCCACCCGGACTGTTTCGTACTTCCGGGAGAGAGTCAGTAGGGCTGCCGGCCGATGCTCTGGTGCCTTGTTTTTTGCTCGCCACCTAGACTATTTCATCGTGTGCCCAAAATACACAAACCTTACCCGGACTTGGTACCGTCTAGACTGTTTCATCGTGACAAGAAAGCTCTCTTCCATCTACCGGGACTGGCAAAAAATGCGGCACCGCGACACAGACGGCAACTAATTAAACCGCCGGGCCGTTATAAGTAATTTACCCCCTGAGAGCTAAATATCAATAATATACGGGTAAGCTGAAAACCGAAAAGAGTAGGCACAAATAATTAAACACTAAAAAAATGATTTCAGATGTACAAGTAAAAGGAAGTTGGATTGAAGTTTTTGATTCAAATGGCAAAAAAGCTTCAACAATGTCTGCATCACAAAGAGAAGTTTTGGCAGTCGCTAGTGACTTTTTCGTAACTGTCTCAGGTTCTTGGATTGAAACCTATGACGAAAAATGTAAAAAAATCGCGTCAATGTCATCATCTAATAAACTGGTTAAAGGTGCTGCAGGCAGCTCATTTACTGTAAAAAATGGTAGTTGGATCGAGACTTATGATAGAAATTGCAGAAAAACCGCAACGCGTTCAGCTTAAACCGAACTATCGAGACAATTATATCACATACTAGAAGTCTCAAAAAAACTACTTATAACACGGACGGTTTAATTAATTGCCTTCGGCAGCCCGGACAGATTTGTGATCAACCCCAAAAGTCTCTTAGAATAAATTCTGAGCCACTTATAGAACTTTCGGTACCGTGACTCATCCTGCAGCCAAGACAAAGTCAATAGGGCTGCCGGCCGACGCGCTGGTGTCATGGTTTTTGCAGAGCCACCTTGACAACTTTATCGTGACACCAAACCTGCGTACATTTATCGGGACCATGCCATCAAGACAATTTTATCGTGACACCGAACTTTCGTCCGTCAATCGGGACTGTGCAAAAACTCATGCCACCGCGACACAGACGGCAACTCAATTAAACCGCCGGGCCGTTATGTTTAAGCAGCTTCGATCGCCAAGATGACTTAGGGTCAAATTCTCTTATCCACGAGAAAAATCTACAACATATGAAACAATTTATTTTCATCCTAATTGCGATTTTAACTATTTCCTGCAATCATACAAAACCTAACCCTTATAGGTATATTGATAATTCAAGAACAAATTGGTCTGCCGATTCAATTTGCAGTGTTTTATTAATTGCAAGATTAAGTAGAACATATGATTCAACTTTTCTTTATGAAGATTCAATCTCTCATAGAACTTTTGATATTTCGATTTCAATTGTAAATAATTCTAATTCACATGTTTCATTTTGGATGATGTATTGTTCCTGGTATGAAAACATTTTGATTAATAATGATTACATCCGATTGTGTGCATGGAATTGTGATGCTAATTTTCCAATGCGTAGGAGCTTGAATCCAAATGACAGCTTAGTATTAAAGACATCTGTTTATAGAAGGGAAAGTACCCTTCATCAAAACATCATGACCACCAAATTTGGCTTAATCTATATTGATTCTTCGAGATTTCAATCACCTAACGGCTGGGATAAGGTTATTGGTGATAAAAGCAAATGGGACAAAATTATTTGGAGTAATCCTCTTTATCTGAGGGATAAGTAAATAGAGACTTAGAATAATGCCTAAACATAACTCGGACGGTTTGCTGAATTGCCTTCCGCAGCCCGGACTACTCCGTTATCAGCCCTAAAAGTCTATGAGATTAAGGTCATTTCAATTTATAAAATTCTATGCACCTTGAATATTTCATCTCCTGCAATAAAGTCTATTGGGCTGCGGGCCGACGCACAAGGTGTCATGGTTTTTGCTATTCCATCTAGACTATTTCATCGTTCGCCCGGACTCACTAACCTTACCTGGACTTGGTACCACGGGACTATTTCATCTTGCACCCGGACTCTTCAGCCATCTGCCAGGACTTGCAAAAACCACGCCACCGCGACATAGACGGCAACTCACCAAACCGCCGGGCCGTTATTGGTAATGCCCTTAGTTTTTGAGATTTGCACTGACCCAAAGGTTTTCTTCTTACCCCGGACTGAAGACAAAAAACCAGGCTAAAGAATCAAATTAGTACTTGAGATTAATAAGCACTAACCAATAACTCGGACGGTTTAGTTAATTGGCTTCCGCAGCCGGACTGCCTTGTAATCAGCCCTTAAAGTCTATGAGAGAAAGCTTAAACCCGCTCTTTGGTCTTCTGCCAACCCGGACTGTTTACTAATTCCGGGACTAAGTCTAGGCTGCGGGCCGACGCTCAAGGTGTCATGGTTTTTGCTGTATCTTGACTATTTCATCATTTAACCATAACTCACATACCTTACCGGGACTGGCAAAAACCACGCCACCGCGACACAGACGCCAACTAACCAAACCGCCGGGCCGTTAGGCTGCAATAATGTTTTCACTGGCTTCTCCCCGCTTGCACCAGGAGGTGTTTGCGGCTCAAACCGGACTGCTTCTTAATTCTTGACTATTTTGTAATGAATCATAGCTTTGTCTCTCTTCACTGGCCGCAAACAGGCCTATGCATCGCAAGCTACATTCGAAGCAAATATGAGCTTTGTACTATTTAGACAATGCTGATGAAGAATTCCATTATACCGGTTTGCCCCGACGCACGCTTGCATATGATAGTTCAGCGGTTTTGTCTTTTGAAATTTACAAAACCGGCCGATGAGCATCATCTTCAAGCTTGCCAACGCGCTGGCAAACCTAGCTTTTGTAAAACATGACAGCTTACAACCATTTAGAATATTACTGCAGCCAACTCGGACGGTTAAATTAATTGGCTTCGCCAGCCCGGACTGTTTTGTAATGAGCCCTTAAAGTCTATGAGATTAAACTATCATCCGCTTTTCAAGTTCTCTGCCACCCGGACTGCTTCAGAGCTACCGTGACAGAGTCAGTGGGGCTGGCGGCCTACGCGCTTGGTGCCTTGTTTTTTGCTTGTCATCTAGACTATTTCATCTTAACCCAAAACTCACAATCTTTACCCGGACTAGCAAAAAACGCGGCACCGCGACACAGACGCCAACTAAATCAACCGCCGGGGCGTTATGTTTAAGCAGGGGGACGGCCTCAAAAGGAAGGATTCCTAGACAATTTCGTTATGACTCGACAGATCTATTTCACCTAAACAAATAAATATGAAAAAGTTTATCTCCTCTGTTTTTATTCTGGTTCTATTGTCTCTAGAATCCAATGTTTGGGGTCAAGACGATAATAAATTCGAAATTTCATTCGGTGGAGGTTTATCACTTCCAGTTGGTTCATTCGTTAAAGAAAATCCAACAGAATCAGCTATCCTAGACAAAAACGTGTCATTTACCCGGATTATAGGTTTCGCAAAAAATAAGAATGGTTTTGCTAACTCGGGATTTAATTACAATTTGTCAATTAGGTACAAGATTTCTCCATCTCTAAGGTTACTATTTTTGAGTAGTAAATTTGTTAATCCCATTAAATCCAACGTCATTACAGACTATCTGATTCAAACATATGACAATGATCAATTATTTGAGGAATCCGAATACAAAATTTTGACTTTTACTCCAGGGATCGGATATGTTTACGCCTTAGACAAATTCGACTTTTCCTTTAGTATGTACTTGGGTTATTCTATAGCCAAATACCCATATTATAAGTTTATCCTTTTATATACCTATCCTCCCATAATATTTGCTAACGTAGCTAGTAGTTCTGATCCTCATGCATTTACTTTCGGTTCTTCCATTTCTGCAGATTATAAGATTACTCAAAATTTCGAAATTGGGATAGATGCAACTTACATTAGTGCAAATTTTCCTTATCATATGTCTAATGCAGAAATACCGGGTGGATCACAGGTTTTTGAAATTTCTGATGTTCTGAAGGTCAAAGCGATAAATGTAGGGATAAGGCTGAGTTATAGTTTTTAATTGTGGGACCCGAAATCAGTTACTTCATGACAACAATGATGCCTAAACATAACTCGGACGGTTTAGTTAATTGGCTTCCGCAACCCAGACTGTCTTGTAATGAGCCTCAAAAGTCTAAAAGATTGAACTTTTATCCGTTTATTAAATTCTCTGGCACCTTGACTGTTTTGTCTCCCTGGACAGAGTCAGTAGGGTTGCGGGCCGACGCGCATGGTGTCATGGTTTTTGCTATTCCATCTAGACTATTTCATCGTGCGCCCGAACTCACTAACCTTACCCGGACTTGGTACCGTCTAGACTACTTCATCGTGCACCCGGACTCTCCAGTCATCTGCCAGGACTTGCAAAAACCACGCCACCGCGACACAGACGCCAACTAACCAAACCGCCGGGCCGTTAGCATTCAGGCCTTTCGACGGCCAAGATTACAATTAACATGACAGTTTCGTAACGAAAACTGATGGCCCGAAATGCTAACTTAAAAAAGCAAATTAAACCCCACTAATGATAATGCTCTTATGAATTACAAATTGATTATTGAAAACAAGGAATTTGAATTGAACGAATTTTTTAAAAAAGTCAAAGTGACTGTTCTTTCCTTCAATCGGAAATTAGTGAAACTTTATCCAAATGAATTCCCGCCTAGATATAACAAGATAACTATAAGCATTGATAATCAAACTGATAGTATTATAGAGGATCTATTGTTAACAATTATTAGAACTGGGTCCAAAATTGGAGAAGATAATTTTGACATATTGCCGATTAAAACATATGGATTAAAGTCTAATCAAAAAGCTAAATATGAGATTAAAGCCTTTGATCCTTTCAATGAAAAATTTGATAAAATTCAAATTCGTTTGTCCACAATAGATGACTGGAATGAAAGAAAAAAGAGTGATAGTTTGATTAAAAGGGCCGAAGAATTCAGTAAAAGAATTAATGGTATATTATTCAATATCTTTAAATAAGTAGTATCCAACACGCTATCAAAATTGCACCACGACTCTGATATCATTTGATTGATTGACGTGGAAACATTGACAGTTTTAAAATTGGCCCAAATGCTAACTCGGACGGTTTAATTAAGTGCCTTCCGCCAACCCAGGACAGCTTTGTAACCAGCCTCAAAATCTATGCGAGTAACATCTGTTCCATTTATAAAATACTGTGGCACCCGGACAGTTTCGTCTCCCGGGACAGCATCTTTGGGTT
This sequence comes from uncultured Bacteroidales bacterium, assembly GCA_963715785.1. Classification (GTDB taxonomy): domain Bacteria; phylum Bacteroidota; class Bacteroidia; order Bacteroidales; family VadinHA17; genus LD21. Next base: position 3,749,392 of record OY970276.1, on the reverse strand, counting down.
GGCGGGCCGACGCGCTGGCGCCTTGTTTTTTGCTCGCACCGAGACTATTTCGCCGTGACACGAAACTTCACTGCCATCTATCTGGACTTGGTACCGTTTAACAGTTTCACCGTGACCCTTGGCTTCGCAGCCATCTACCGGGACTGGCAAAAAACGCGGCACCGCGACGCAGACGGCACCTAATCAAACCGCCGGGCCGTTATATGTAAGGTGTTCAGATTCTGACTTCTAGATATACTTTAAAAAATAATCTATGAAAAATATTTTACTTTTTGCACTAATTGTAATTTTGATTACCTCTTGTAATCTAAGACAAAAAACTAATTTTGATTATGTTGATTTTTCAATTTACAGGGATCGTTCCCAAAAGGTATACAAGCTAAAGATCCTTAAGGATGGCCAAGCATTTATTAATTCCGAAAATCTAGATACTTTCCATCCTTTTAAGGAAAAAAATAATTATGTTTTTACGGTTAGCAAGGATGTAATTGATACAATTTCTTTATTAACAAAGAATATAATAACATCAAAACTTGATTCAGTCTATTTCACTGATTGTTTAAGCTGCATGGATTTCAAATTAGTCATCAAAACAAAAGAAAAAAAGTATAAATTCTTTCATCTTGGAGATCTTGGCGTAGATAGTAAATTTAAAATATTAGAAGATTATGTTATGTACTTATATAATTTTGTTGGTCAATCAATGAAATCAGTGGATTCATCTTTAAAGTTTGAAAGTTGGACAGATAGTTTGCTACCACCACCTCCTCCGCCGATGAAAGATGTTGTCAAAAAATAAATTAAAACCCAGGACGAGATTTTAAAATTAACCCTACATATAACTCGGACGGTTTGCTGAATTGCCTTCCGCAACCCGGACTACTTTGTAATGCGCCCCCAAAGTCTAACAGATTTAACTTTAATCCATTTATATAATACTTTGCACCTTGAATATTTCATCGCTCGCCATAAAGTCTATTGGGTTGCGGGCCGACGCGCTTGGTGTCATGGTTTTTGCTATTCCGTCTAGACTATTTCATCTTGCACCCGGACTCTCAATCCTTACCCGGACTTGGTACCGTCTAGACTACTTCATCGTGCACCCGGACTCTTCAGCCATCTGCCGGGACTTGCAAAAACCACGCCACCGCGACACAGACGGCAACTCACCAAACCGCCGGGCCGTTATAGGCAACAGAATAGCGATCAGGACTTTAGATTTGTAAACTACATCAGGACTTCCCTACTCTTCCTGGACCAGTAAATAAGAGAAAGAGGCCATCGCTCAACTGCTGTTAATAAAATAACAATAAAAGAGATAAAATTATAAAGTAATTTAAATTGTACCGCGACACTCAATTAGTTCTATCGAGACCAACACTTTAAAGAATTATTCTCAACGAGACAAATTTCTAACTTTATTGAAAGCTATGGCGAGACAGTTTTCTGGTAACAAGACAGTTTTAATGACTGCAGCCTATAACTCGGACGGTTTGGTTAATTGGCTTCCGCAGCCAGACTACTTCGTCATCAGCCCTTAAAGTCTATGAGATAAAGCTTAAACCCGCTCTTTGGTCTTCTGCCACCCGGACTGTTTACTAATTCCGGGACTAAGTCTTGGCTGCGGGCCGACGCTCAAGGTGTCATGGTTTTTGCTTGTATCTTGACTATTTCATCATTTAACCATAACTCACAAACCTTACCCGGACTGGCAAAAACCACGCCACCGCGACACAGACGCCAACTAACCAAACCGCCGGGCCGTTAGGCTGCAATAAAATTTTCATCGCCTTCTCCCCGCTTGCTCCAGGAGTGTTTTGCGGCTCTAACATGACTACTTTTTTACTTCGGGACTGGTTCGTAATTCGAGATTGATTTGTTTTTACTGGACTGGCCGCAAAAAGAAGCCAACGCTCGCAAGCTTAATTTGAATACCATGACTGTTTTCTTTTATTTCGATAGTTCCCTGAAAGAATCCCTTCATCCGGTTTGCCCTGACGCACGCTTGCATATGATAATTCAGCGGTTTTGTCTTTTGAAATTTACAAAACCGGCCGATGAGCATCATCTTCAAGCCATGCCTGCGCTCTGGCAAACCTAGCTTCTGTAAAACATGACAGTTTACGCATATTAAAAATTACTGCAGCCAACTCGGACGGTTTAGTTAATTGGCTTCCGCAGCCGGACTGCTATGTAATTTACCCCCAAAGTCTATGAGAGAAAGCTTAAACCCGCTCTTCAAACTTCTGCCACCCGGACTGTTTACTAATTCCGGGACTAAGTCTAGGCTGCGGGCCGACGCGCATGGTGTCATGGTTTTTGCTGTATCTTGACTATTTCATCATTTAACCATAACTCACAAACCTTACCCGGACTTGCAAAAACCACGCCACCGCGACACAGACGCCAACTAACCAAACCGCCGGGCCGTTAGTGTTCATAATTAAATTGAGTCGTCCTGAAATAGGTTGACACTTTTTTAATCAATCTAAGGAGGAATGAGCATGGAAATAGGACAAGTACCTGCGTATAAAAGATGGTCAAATATCTACAGTTACGCATTCAAAATGGAAGTTATAGAAGCCTTCCAAAGCGGACAAATGTCCCAACGACAAGTAACAAGAAAATATGGCGTTCACCGCACCACAATTGTTGCATGGGAGAAAAAATATGGTAATCTTGAGAAAAATTACCTGAGAATGCAAGAAAAAACACCTCAGCAAGAGCTCGTTGAGCTAAAAGCAGCTCTCCGCGCTGCAAAGGAAGAGAACAAGACTCTTAAGTACATCATGGACATTATCCGGGATGAATATGGTGAGGAAGTCGTAAAAAAGTATTTGCCCGGACTGCAAACAAAGAAACCAGCCAGGAAGAAGAAAGCAAAGTGAAAGTGAAGGCTGTCTGCAAGCTGTTCGGGAAGAGTCGTCAGGCCTACTATAAAAGGATCCAGACGTACAGCAGAGAAAAAGAAAACAGAAAAAAGATTATCGAGTTTGTTAAACATCAGAGAGTTCTAATGACCAGAGTAGGCACAAAAAAAATCTACATCCTTATCAAGCCGGATCTTGATAGATTGGATATTAAATGTGGCCGGGACAAGCTCCATGGAATACTTAGAAGCGAAGGAATGCTTATTAAAAAGAAAAGGAACTATATGAGGACCACAAACTCATACCATCGGTTCTACAAGTATCCAAACCTCATTAAGGACATTCATATTAACCGGGCTGAGCAAGTCTGGGTCAGTGATATTACTTACATCAGAACCTACCAGGGATGGCTCTACCTAAGCCTGATCACTGATGCCTACTCTAAACAGATAGTCGGACATCAGCTCTCTGATAACCTTAAAACTATTAATTGTATCAATGCCCTTAAAGCAGCTATCAAAAACCGTAAGTATCCTGATAGAGCTCTAATACACCATTCTGACCGCGGCTTTCAGTACTGTAATCCTGACTATATTGAAACTCTTGATAATAACAATGTCGGTATCAGCATGACGACCAAGCACGATCCTTATGAGAATGCTATTGCTGAAAGAGTTAATGGCACTCTTAAAAATGAATTTGATCTTGGAGATAGCCTTCCCGATCAAAAAAACGCTGACCGTGAGATCAACAAAGCTATCTGGATTTACAACAACCTCAGACCACATGAAAGCTGTAAATTTTTAACCCCCCGAGAAACTCATACCAACGAGAATATCGAACTAAAAAAATGGCCCATCAGATTTAGAAAAAAGAAAGAAGAAAATATTTTAACTTTAAATCAATTATGTCACACCCAAAAGTGACAACCTATTCTAGGACGAGACAAATTCTCTACACAGCATTAGATTTTTTAGATTTGTTTACTTATAAAAATTATCCATGAGATTAAAACCAATCCAAATTATCATCTTCCTTTCCATACTTCTACTTAGCTGCAAGACTTACTACATTTCGATTGATAGTTTCAAATCCCAATTAAGAGATGTAAATCCTACAACCATGCAGGTAACGACAACTCGTGGTCCACTTGGCGGACTATATGTCTATCCTGCTAATCTTGTACGGTATATACATTGTAACGATAAACAAGGTAGGCCGTTTCTTCTTCCAAATAGTCCGTCTATTGAGATTCGGTTTACCGATAAGAGTAATAAAAAGACAGTTTTCTATTTTGACAGAGTTTTTCTCTCCGACAGCTTAATCATTGGTGACAGATCAAGATTCATAGGAGCTCAAAAAGCTATCTCGATAAATAATATCAAATTGATAGAGATCCAGGACGGACATAAAGATTTTAAGACTACAAATCCCAAATAATTACGAAACACTAACTCGGACGGTTTAATTAATTGCCTTTTGCAACCCGGACTACTTCTCGATCAGCCCTTAAAGTCTATGCGAGTAAACTCGTTTCAACTTATCAAATTTTGTTGCACCCGGACTGATCCTGCTGCCGAGACAAAGTCAATAGGGTTGCAAGCCGACGCTCGTGTTGTCATGGTTTTTGCAAACGCCACCTAGATAATTTTATCGTGACCCGACAACTTTCGTCCATCTATCGGAACTTGGTATCATCAAGACAAATTATCGTGACCCGTTACTTATCGCTACTTACCGGGATTTGCAAAAACCACGCCACCGCGACACAGACGGCAACTAAATTAAACCGCCGGGCCGTTATAAAAAATGCGAGGTGTACATAGTTATATTCGGCTTCCCGCAATGCAAATAATAAAGTATCATATACCAAGACAGATTATTAACATTTATCAGCTTATACCACGACACACAAATGCCCAGCCGAATACTTCTGCCAGCGCGCATATAAAAAATTGGCACTCGCTCATGCTGCAACTTATAAAACTTCAGTATCAGGACAGATTTATCAATTCATTAAACTTGTACCGCGAAACACAACCTGGCCAATTTTTTATGCCTACCCTGATGCCTTGCAAATGATCTTTGACGAGACAAATATCTGTGGAGGATTAAGGCATTTGCAAGGTCGCACTTTTTATAACGGCACTTTATTTAAATTTTTGCAACTGGACAGTTTCTGTGGCCATTATAAAGTTGCCTCATTTATTAAATTCAGTATCACTTGACAAATAATTCTCGTCTACCAGGACTTTTTGATTATCGCCAGACCTTTAAATTTTGCACTTTTTATAACACGGACGGTTTAATTAATTGGCTTCGGCAGCCCAGACAGTTTCGTAATGACCCTCAAAGTCTATGAGAGTAAATTTTGAGCCATTTATTAGCTTCACTGCACCACGACAGTTTCATCTCCCGGGACAAAGTCTATTGGGCTGCCGGCCATCGCGCTGGCGCCACATTTTTTGCTGTCATCTAGACAATTTCACCTTGACACGAAACTTTCAACCGTTTATCTGGACTGGCAAAAAATGTGTCACCGCGACGCGGACGCCAACTAATTAAACCGCCGGGCCGTTAGGTTTAAGGGTCGGTGCGCAGTTTGATAACCAAAGAAATATAAATACCATATGAAAATCACATCCTTAATTTTAACGTTCATTTTGGTTTTTAAAGGGGGACTTTATGGTCAGCAATGTTCTGACTGTAGAAAGGATTTTGATGTACTTCTTGTTATCCTAAAGAAAAGTAAGGTTAATCCTATGGAATTAGAAAAAAGCTTTCAAATAACAAAAAAGCTTTATAACCTTAGATATACTGATTACATTGACACTGTGGTAAATAATGTCGATTATATATCTCACAGTTTAACCAAAACCTTTGGTGATATTTGTATCAAAGCGGGAGGGCAGCTAGGAATAGATTACTATCTTAAATATTTTAATTTCACAGATGGTTCCGCAGAAGAGGAAAGAGATTACGCTTTGGAAAGGATATTAGTTAAATTTCCAGAATTAGTTTTAAACACTGTAGGCAAAGACACTTTATTACTTTCTGCAATAAGCTGGGGCTTTTATGTTAATAGAGCCTACAGTCACAGAAGTCAAAACGCAAATAAGGATTATAATGCGATAACTGCTTATGATAATGAACCTAAACCAATCCTGAACGTAGATAATTGTAGAAAAATATTCTTCGAAACTTATCCCTCATTAAAAGAGAAATACAATAAGTATAAATTCCAAATTGACTACATTATAAAATTAGCTACTCTTGGACCTTGAGAAAAAAATAAAAACCCTAAACCTAACTCGGACGGTTTAGTTAATTGGCTTCCGCAGCCCAGACTACCTAGTTATCAGCCCTTAAAGTCTATGAGAGAAAACTTACATCCGCTCTTTGGTCTTCTGCAACCCGGACTGTTTACTAATTCCGGGACTGGGTCTTGGCTGCGGGCCGACGCGCATGGTGTCATGGTTTTTGCGATTCCATCTAGACTATTTCATCGTGGGCCCGGACTCACTAACCTTACCCGGACTTGGTACCATCTAGACTACTTCATCGTGCACCCGGATTCTTCAGTCATCTGCCAGGACTTGCAAAAACCACGCCACCGCGACACAGACGCCAACTAACCAAACCGCCGGGCCGTTAGGTTTAAGGGTATACGGCCATAACCGGGACAGCCAACCGGAAAAAGAGAGAGTCAGGCTCACGCCAAGCAAACGCTTTTGCCAATTTTGACCTGAATTAAAATATTTTGTAACTTTATACGATCGATGAATCCATGCTGAACTTGATTAAATACAAGTAAATTCAATTTAAATTATCTCCCTACGTTAATCAACTACAAATAAAGGATTAGACTTATCAATTAATATTTATCATGAAAAATATGTGGCCAAGGAATAGATACAGTGGAGTGGGCGGTGGACTTTATACAGGAGTTGGTGGTGGATTATATACAGGAGTTGGAGGTGGAGCTTACACCGGTGTTGGAGGGGGAATGTACACAGGTGTCGGAGGTGGAATGTACACTGGTATTGGGGGAGGACTATACACAGGCGTAGGGGGAGGTTTATATACTGGTGTAGGTGGCGGTCTCTATACCGGCGTTGGTGGCGGGTTATTTACTGGAGTGGGAGGAGGACTTTTTAAAGGAGTTGGAGGAGGACTTTACACTGGGGCGGATTCAAATCCTTATATGAGTAATTGGCCTCCACCTAGAATTTTAATTGAAGAACTACGGAAGAGAGGAATGACAGATATTATAAAATTTATGCTTCAACACGGATTTTTAGATAACTGTTAGAAGCTGATTTTATCAAAGTCCGCCATAGCTCTTTTGCAGCTCGCACAAACCTCATACTTTAACCCAAAGCTCCAAAAGAGCCTGCCATCGCGGAGGCACACCTGAAAGCGAGACAGAGTATTAACAAGACAGATTCGTCAATCAAGATGGTTTAAAAACCCTAAACCTAACTCGGACGGTTTAGTTAATTGGCTTCCGCAGCCCAGACTACCTCGTTATCAGCCCTTAAAGTCTATAAGATTTAACTTTATTCCATTTATAAAACCCTTTGCACCTTGAATATTTCATCTCCTGCAATAAAGTCTATTGGGCTGCGGGCCGACGCGCATGGTGTCATGGTTTTTGCATCGGTATCTAGACTATTTCATCGTGCGCCCGGACTCACAATCCTTACCCGGACTTGGTACCATCTAGACTACTTCATCGTGCACCCGGACTCTCAACCGTCTGCCAGGACTTGCAAAAACCACGCCACCGCGACACAGACGCCAACTAACCAAACCGCCGGGCCGTTAGGTTTAAGAATTTCGGTGCAATACCGTGATATCCAACGCACAAGCAAGAGTTTGGCAGCCTGCCACCGCGACATCCTACGCTGCTGCCAAACACATGCTTTTTTGCCGTCCAAGGATTGCTAAATGATTCAGAATCCGTAATTTTAATGTTTTGGTCATTAAATAAACTAGGAATATACAACATAGTACATGAATCAATCTTTGACAAAAATTCTAGCAATATGGGGGGCTGTTATCTCAACAATCTTACTAATACTAAAAATAATTGAAAGCAGAAAACAACTTAAAGTAGTATGGGAATATAAAAGAAGTTATTTTGAGACTAAAGAAGGGGATCAGGAAATAATGACGATTCAAGTTAAATTACTGAACCGTACTTCTTACAATATATCAATCCAAAATATTGTATTCGTTGCGTCTAGGTTTTTCATTTTGTTCCCATTCCAATCGAAAACAATAATATTTCAAACAGAGGATGAAATGAAAACAACTCTATTCAAACCCGGAGAATCAAGGGTTTACAAATTCGACATGTCCTATATTCATTCTGACGGAGGTAGAAATATTGATGTTTTGAAGAACAATACAATTAAAAATTATCACCTTCGGGCTAGAGTAATTTATCCTGATAATTCAAAATCAGACTCTAAAAATGCAATAAGAATCAAATCAATTCTAAAAAATGATATTAAAACCTAAATTATGTTCAAGAAGATAATAGCAAATTGGTATATTAGGAGGGCTTCTAATGTAATGGGTAAATCTGATGATGAATCTGATCAAGATTTTAAAAAGGCGTTAGCATTACTTGATAAAGCAGAAAGATTATGGCCTCAGAGCAAAGAAATCTTTTTCCACCAAGGCTGGTTATACTTTTGTCTTGAGGAATATGAAAGATCAATTGAAAAATACGATAATGCAATAAACCTTGATCCCCTTCTTATTGATGCTTACTACCATCGAGGAAACTCTTATCGTGAGATTGATAAATTAAAAGAAGCATTGCGTGATTATAACAAAGCTATTGAACTATGCCCAACGCTCAAGGAAGCAATAAATGACCGAGAAAGAGTAATGTTGTTACTAAGAGGTAGATTATTAAAACACACACAAGAAAACAATGATGAAAAGAGATCAAATTTAATTAGTTATTACCTGGGTATATTCACAAGATTAAAACCACTTAATCCTAAATCAGCTTTCTCAAGTAGCAATCCAACTGAAGACGCTGTTGAAGCAGTATATAAAGGATGGAATATAACCATGGTAAGCTTACCCATGGCTATGCTTCTGGAGAATTATGAGGATTTAAATATTGGGATTTGTCCAATGTGTGGGATTACTCCAATAGGAAAAGATAACCATTGGAAGTATTTCTGGGGAATGGTATATCCTAAAATTAAAGTCAATTTATGTGAATCATGCTATATTAAAGATTCTATTGTTAAAACAAGATTCTAATCCACCATCATTTCTGTCAGGCACATTTGCAGCTCGCTCTTTGCCATAGGAGAAGACCAAAAGCTGCAAAAGAGCCTGCCAGATACTACCAGATTTCCTCATAGACTTAAGACTAGACGAGATAGTTATCATTCATCCTGACAATTTTAAAATTATTCCTAAACCTAACTCGGACGGTTTAATTAATTGCCTTTTGCAACCCGGACTACTTCTCGATCAGCTCCTCAAGTCTATGCGAGTAAACTCAGTTCAACTTATCAAATTCTGTGGCACCCGGACTAATCCTACTGCCAAGACAGAGTCAATAGGGTTGCAAGCCGACCCGCTGTTGTCATGGTTTTTGCATCGCCATCTTGACAATTTTATCATGACGTGACAAATCCGTACCGTTTATCGGGACACACCCATCGGGACAACTTTATCTTGACACGGAAATCCTGCCCACTTACCGAGACTTTGCAAAAACACATGCCAACCCTGACACAGACGGCAACTAATTAAACCGCCGGGCCGTTATGTGCAATATCCTGCTAATGAGACAGATTAATCGGTATCTTCTGAAGCTTAAACACCAATGAACAAACTTAGTATCCTATTTGCGTTTCTTTTAGTTTCTTGTTCTGAACAAAAGAGCATCAATCCTGATTACGAAATCTACTCTCAGGTTATCTCTTCTTTTAAACATAATTCATTAGTAATTGAATGTGAGACTAGGCCACCCTTCGTTTCGTTTGAGTACAATGACTTAATTATTAAACTTCCTTCCTTGGACAAAGAAACTTTAACCGATTTTAATGATAAAATTAAAATGGTTGATACACTCAAAAATCGATTTATTACGAAAAAGAGAATTACTCTTATTGACATGAAAACAGTCAATGATATTTTCTCTGATAAAGAATACGATGCTTGGAATATTTTCTACAAAAGATACGGCAATGTACAAGGTATTACATACTTCTCAAGGATAGGTTTTAATAAGAGTATGACACAAGCTTTCTTGGTAGACTGGACTCAATCAGATTGGCTAGGGGGAGAAGGATTTTACTCTTTGTACGAGCGTAAACATAATAGATGGGTTTTAAAATATCGAAAATTGTACGGCATGTCCTGACAAAATGATACAGCACATAACTCGGACGGTTTAGTTAATTGGCTTCCGCAACCCAGACTGTCTTGTAATGAGCCTCCAAAGTCTAAAAGATTGAATTTGTATCCATTTATTAAATCCTGTGGTACCTTGACTGTTTCGTCTCCCGGGACAGAGTCAGTAGGGTTGCGGGCCGACGCACAAGGCGTCATGGTTTTTGCAGCGCCTTCTAGACTATTTCATCTTGACCCAAAACTCACAATCCTTACCCGGACTTGGTACCATGGGACAGTTTCATCGTGACCCGTGACTTTTCAGCCATCTGCCAGGACTTGCAAAAACCACGCCACCGCGACACAGACGCCAACTAACCAAACCGCCGGGCCGTTATGTGTAAGGGATTGGACTACACTGCCAACTATAAGATTCTTAAACCTAAAATTTCAATTATAAATTAAATACTTCATTAATAAATTCTCCACTATGAAAAAGCTATTAATTCTATTCATTGGACTAATTTTCATCCCGGTACTTATCAAAGCACAGAAGATTGGTGAATCTAATAAAAGAGACAATTCCATAACATTTGCTTATGCCCCAACTTATTTCACATTATTTGATGATAAACTGTTTTTTGACGACTTTTGGCCGCCCAGTTTTTATCTCACTAGTGATTTCTCGCTAAATGAAAGACTTTCTTTTTCTACAGGCGTTCACATTATTTTCAAGAAGCATGTTGGTAATGGGATATTAATAGATAATGGGTTCTCCGGGGCTTATTCCGGACCCATAAAATCAACAAACAAAATTAGCTATTATGGAATCCCACTCCGTTTGAATTATTACATATTAAAACCAAACCAAAAGTTTAATTTGTATGCCAAGACTGAAATCACGAATGCACTTAAAGTCAATTACGAAAAATTCGCCCCAGACACTTATGGAAAGTTTTATACTAATTCTGATTTTGGCTATATTATGTTCCTAGGGCTTGGACTTGGGGCGAACTTTAAAGTAAACGAAAGATTTTCCACAGTAATAGAACCTGGACTAATTATTTCAGTCTTAGGTGACACACCCTTGGTCGGATTTTTCGACTGTCAACTAGGGATTAAATATGCCCTGACTAAAAAATAAGGATGCCAACTTGACAAATTAAATTTCCCCTACACATAACTCGGACGGTTTAATTAATTGCCTTCGCCAGCGCCAGGACAGCTTCTAAGTCAACCCTAACATCTATACCTTAACTTTTTACCATTTATTAAATCCAGTAGCATCCGGACAGTTTCATCTACCTGGACAGCATCTTTGGCGCTGTCGGCCGACGCGCAGGTGCCTTGTTTTTTGCTCGGCACCAAGACTATTTCGTCGTGACACGAAACCTCATTGCCGTCTATCGGGACTTGTTACTTTTTAACAGCTTCACCGTGACCTTTGGCTTCACGTCCATCTACCGGGACTGGCAAAAAACGTGGCACCGCGACGCAGACGGCAACTAATTAAACCGCCGGGCCGTTAGCTGCCAGAGGGACAACAGCACCGGTGATTCCGACTGAACGATAAAATTTCGTAAAACATTGGACCTTGATTAATTCAATTTACCTTTATGAACCGTTTGCAAAAATGATTTTCCATGATTATCAGAGCTACAAAAAAGTTGCTAAACATATCGGGGATTACTCCTACAAAGAATCTCAGCGATCCTAATAAAAATATGCCAGGAGAATGGTATGCCTCGACTATTTCTTTGCAACAACCAGGAAAACTAGCTGTTCATTTTCTTCATTATCCAACATTTATTTCAATCCTGATTCCTGGGAAATCACTCAACAAGGTGATCCCACAACTTAAACTAAGGACTTCTGCACTATTAAAGCGACTTGGATATTCAGATCTAGAACCTCATTTTCAGCTTGATTCTAAGCCTGATATTTTTGCAACCAATAGCAAGAGCATTTTGGGCCATATTAATCAGTTAAAGTTCAATTTGGAATATCACATTGCTGCCGCTGAATCAATTGAATCAATAGATTATGATAGACTTGAGGACATTCATTTTGGCAGTTTATTCACTGATAAATCGAGCCCAAGAGGATATATTACTCCAAAGAACATCTTAGACAATTTATCTCATCCAAAATAAAGATGAGATTACATGACTTTTGTTTCACCCTTCGCATGACAGGACCGTAAACAAAAAAATAAATCCGTCAGCTAACACGGACGGTTTAATTAATTGGCTTCGGCAGCCCGGACTACTTCTCAATCGACCCCCAAAGTCTATGAGAGTAAACATCAACCAACTTATTAAATTTTGTTGCACTCGGACTGTTCCTGCTGCCGAGACAAAGTCAATAGGGCTGCCGGCCGACGCGCTGGTGCCTTGTTTTTTGCTCGCCATCTGGACTGTTTCATCTTGACCCAAAACTCACACCCATCACCCGGACTTTGTACCGTCAAAACAATTTATCGTGACCAGACAACTCCCGTCCACCTACCGGGACTGGCAAAAAACGCGGCACCTCGACATGGACGCCAACTAATTAAACCGCCGGGCCGTTATATGTAAGGTATTCCGTATCACCGTGATATCCAACGCGCAAGCAAGAGTTTGGCAGCCCATCCCTGCAATCATGCCCGCACTGCCAAACACATGCTTTTTTGCCAACCAGGATTAGTCAATTTTACTCTGGACGATTGTAATCAAGATTTTTGACTTTTCCCTTTTAAAGTGAAAAACATAGCTAATACATTGTAAAATAACTTTACGATTGACTGTAAAATATATTTACTGCTTACAACTATCATAATTTTTAAATGACTTTGTATCACACACATATATGTATGGCATCATTCTGGTATATAAATAGTGAACAAGTAGCAATGAAAATTTAAACAAATGAAAATCTTTAGGCAGCAGATTAGACTACTCTGGAGGCAAAAATTTTCTACTTCTGTCAATATCATTGGCATGTCAATAGGCTTCGCCTGCTGTATTATTATAGGTTTATTTATCAAAAACGAAATCAGTTATGATAATTTTCATGAGAAAAAAGATCATATTTTTCGACTTCTGTCTTATAATCCAGAAAATGGACAATCTAGTGCAAATGTAACTTATAGATTGGGGCCTGATTGCGCAGAATACATCAATGGAGTTGAGAAGTCTGCAAGACTATATAATTTCTGGGGGCCAAATATTATTTCTTTCGACAAAGTAGCTTTCAAAGCTAATAAACTGTTTTATACTGATCCCTCTATTATTGATATTTTCAGTTTTGACTTTATTGCAGGAGATAAAACCAGTGCTTTAAACGCACCAGGTACAGTAATAATTACCAAATCAGTTTCCGAAAAATATTTTGGAGTAGAAAATCCGTTGGGAAAAATAATTGTTCTTGATAATATGACCAACCTTACAATAACTGGTGTTGTCAAAGACTTTCCTGCAAATTCGCATTTTCATTTTAATTTTTTAGTTTATGAGCCAACTCGACTGGAAAGTTGGGGAGATTGGATTAAACAATCATGGGATTTTAATAATTTCAATACTTATTTGCTCTTATCTAAAAATTTTACTCAGCAGCAATTTACAGATGAATTTAAGAGTTTCGCCGAAAAATATGTCGATGACAAGAGCAGAAAAAATATTTTAAATATAAAACTACAAAAACTTTCTGACATCCATTTGTATTCCAAATCAATCGCTGATAATCTTGAACCAACAGGGGATATTAGTACAATTTTTATTTTTTTAAGCATTGCGATTTGTATACTGGTTATTGCATGTATAAATTATATTAGCCTAAGTATTTCCATAGTTACAAAAAGAGTTAAAGATGTTGGCGTCCGAAAAATATTTGGGGCTAAAACTTCCAATATCAATAGCCTGTATATAGCTGAATCAATTATTATATGTATGGTTTCATTAATTTTTGCAATATTTTTTGTTGAGTTAATACATCCATTATTAGATCGTTATATCAATCTCTATTTCAATAATGCGGAGCTAACCAGGATTCCATTCTTACTTATTTCTACTGGCATTGCTTTATCAATATCCATATTATCAGGAATATATATTTCTAATAATATTTTAAAGTATAGGGCTTTAAGTCTGATTAGAGGACACGATTTATCAAAGTTGGCTGGATTTTCTAAATCATACATCTATTTATCTGTTCAGTTTACCTTGTCTATCATTTTAATTATTAGCTCAGGATTTATTTTTAAACAGATGAAATTCATACAACAATCTGATTTGGGTTACAAAGCTGACCTTATATTAACCATCCCAATTGATAAAACATTTGAAACAGCAAAACCACTAAGGGAAAGGTTATTAAAGAATCCTCAAATTAAAGATATTACATTTGCCTCCTCTTTCCCTCCCAATCAATATCATTTTTCATCAGCTAGTTCGCCTGACGATCCAGAAAAAGGAAGCATCCAAGCGAAATACTTTTTTGTGGATTTCAATTTCATTGATTTTATGAAAATAAAAATCATTGAAGGGAGAAACTTTTCTGCCGACTTTAGTTCGGATAAAGACCAAGGAGTATTAATTAACAGAGCCTTTGCTGAAAAGATGGGATGGAAATCATCAGTTGAGAAACGTCTTAAAAATGGCTGGAATCAGAAGGATCAGGTCGTTTTAGGAGTGGTTGAGAATTTTTATTTTAAGTCGTTCCATGATAAAATTGAACCAGCAGTTATCAGTATTAGTTTAAAGCAAGATTTATACCAAATGGGTATAAAATTAAATAGCAATGATTTTAAATCAAGTTTAAGCTTTATCAAATCTGAATGGGAGAATATTAATCCTGGATATCCTTTTGAATATCAATTTTTAGATGAAGTAATACAGCAAAACTATATAGATGATAAGAGGCAAGCTCACATCATAATGTTGTTTTCTATTCTGGCTATTGCAGTTACATGTCTTGGATTAATTGCTACTTCGGTGTTCTTAACAAAACAACGTACAAAGGAAATTGGTATCCGCAAAATCAACGGCGCCAAAATTTCGGAAGTAATGGCCATGTTAAACAAGGACTTTGTAAAATGGGTGGCAATTGCTTTCGTTCTTGCCCTACCTATTGCTTACTACACAATCAATAGATGGCTTGAAAATTTTGCTTACAAAACTGAATTGAGTTGGTGGATTTTTGTTCTTGCAGGGATAATTACATTAGTAATTTTGTTATTAACAGTCAGCTGGCAGAGTTGGAGAGCAGCAACAAGTAATCCGGTAGAAGCACTACGATTTGAATAAAATAAAGTGGGACAAAAGTCCATTATTTTATAATATCAACTTGATCTCTCCCTACGCTGGCTGGCACATCCCGCAAACCAAACAAGGCGAATTGAATTAAGTCCGAAGTTTGCGGGAAGAGCCTGCCAGCCCTTTCCCGCCTCTCGACAAGATTAAGGACTGGACAACAAAGTTTTCATACAACTGGACAGTTTTAAAATTAACCCTACATATAACACGGATGGTATGGGTAATTGCCTTCAGCAGCCCGGACAGCTCCGTAATCGGCCCCAACAGTCTATGCGAGAAACCACATCGCAACTTATTAAACTTGTGTACCATGACTGCTCCTGCTACCGAGACAAAGTCAATAGGGCTGCCGGCCGACGCGCTGTTGTCATGGTTTTTGCAGTACCACTTAGACAGTTTTACCGTGACGTGACAAATCCGACACATCTATCGGGACTCAGCCATCAAGACAGTTCCATCTGGACAAGAAAACTTGCATCCATCTATCTGGACTTTGCAAAAACGCATGCCAACCCCGACACAGACGGCAACTTCCCATACCACCGGGCCGTTAGGCTGCAATTAGGTGTGCATCGCCATCTGCCCGCTTGCACCAGGAGTGTTTTGCGGCTCTAACATGACTACTTTTTTACTTCGGGACTATTTTGTAATTCGAGACAGATTTGTTTCAACTGGACTGGCCGCAAAAAGAAGCCAACGCGTCGCAAGCTTAATTTGAATAACATGACTGTTTTCTTTTATTTCGATAATTCCGTGAAAGAACTCCTTTACCCGGTTTGCCCCGACGCACGCTTGCATATGATAATTCAGCGGTTTTGTATTCTGAAATTTACAAAACCGGCCGATGAGCATCATCTTCAAGCTATGCCATCGCGCTTGCAAACCTTGCTTCTGTAAAACATGACAGCTTCACTGCTACTAAAAATAACTGCAGCCAACTCGGACGGTTAAATTAATTGGCTTCGCCAGCCCAGACTGCTTTGTAATGAGCCCCAAAAGTCTATGATAGAAAACTATAATTCCGCTTTTTGGGTCTTGTGCCACCCGGACTGCTTCAGTGCTTCCGGGACAGAGTCAGTAGGGCTGGCGGCCGACGCGCTGGTGCCTTGTTTTTTGCTCGCCATCTAGACTATTTCATCGTGACTCTTAACTCACAATCTTTACCCGGACTGGCAAAAAAACACGGCACCGCGACACAGACGCCAACTAATTCAACCGCCGGGCCGTTAGGCTTCAGTACCGGTACTCCTATTAAAATGACAATGATCCAAGACACTAGCAAGATGATACGAAATTTCTGCCTATTCTTCTTTTCAGTTTCCTTACTCATTAGTTGTAGAAGAGCTGATGAAAAGGTTAGCAACATTATTACCAATTCAACTCTCATGAATTGTCTAGATCAAATCATCGCTCATGAAGATAGTATGAGGAATGTTTATTCAACATATGGAGAAGTGAAATCGTATACTATTACTTTTTCACAGGATCAGTCAGGATGTTATGTTGAATTAGTTGGGGACTTTGAAAATTATGATAGCCAAACTATGATTGGGTATTTCCGTTATAAATCAAAAATTGTTTCCATATACGGATTGTCTTCAACTTGTGGGAATAATTTCATTAATAAAAGTAAATTAAAAACGGGATTAATATTAGGTCTGAATGACTACAATCCAAATTCATTTTATCTTTATAGTAAGTCTCATTTACCAGTACCTCCTCCACCGTCACTTGGAGAGCCATTTTATAGAAAATACTTAATTGTCTCAGGGAATGATTTGAAAAAAATAGATGACTTTGACGATAAGGTTAGAAGTTTCAAAGAAAATAAATATCTGAAATAAAAAAAGCCAAAGCCTAACTCGGACGGTTTAATTAAGTGCCTTCCGCCAACCCAGGACAGCTTTGTATCCAAGCCCAAAATCTATGCTCGAAAACTCTGTTCCGTTAATAAAATACTGTGGCACCCGGACAGTTCCATCTCCCGGGACAACATCTTTGGGTTGGCGGGCCGACGCTCTGGTGCCTTGTTTTTTGCTCGTCACCGAGACTATTTCATCGTGACACGTAACTTCACTGCCATCTATCGGGACTTGGTACCGTTTAACAGTTTCACCGTGACCCGAGGCCTCTCGTCCACCTACCGGGACTGGCAAAAAACAATGCACCGCGACGCAGACGGCACCTAATTAAACCGCCGGGCCGTTATAAGCAATGCATGAAAAATCTTGACGAGACTAATTTGTCCCATCTAGCGGGACAACGCCACTTATAGAATTTACCATGACCAGAAAGTTATCGGTTATTTACCAGGACCAGTCCACTTACAATACTTACCGTGACAACAAATTTATCGGTCATCTACCAGGACTTTCTCCTAGACAAATTTCGTTTGACAGTGAAAATTCAGAATTAACGCGGGACTCTCGTTTAATTACATTCTGTTACCTTAAAATGTCAAAACACTGCTTATAACTCGGACGGTTAAATTAATTGGCTTCGCCAGCCCGGACAAATCCGTAATGTATTCAAAAGTCTATTAGATTAAATGTAAATCCACTTATTAAACCTTATGGCACCCAGACTATTCCTGCTATCGAGACAAAGTCAATAGGGCTGCCGGCCAGCGCTCTGGTGCCTTGTTTTTTGCTGTCATCTGGACAACTTTATCGTGACACGAAACTTTCATCCACTTATCGGGACTGGCAAAAAACGCGGCACCGCGACACGGACGCCAACTAATTCAACCGCCGAGCCGTTATAAGCAATGCATGAAAAATCTTGACGAGACTAATTTGTCCCATCTAGCGGGACAACGCCACTTATAGAATTTACCATGACCAGAAAGTTATCGGTTATTTACCAGGACCAGTCCACTTACAATACTTACCGTGACAACAAATTTATCGGTCATCTACCAGGACTTTCTCCTAGACAAATTTCGTTTGACAGTGAAAATTCAGAATTAACGCGGGACTCTCGTTTAATTACATTCTGTTACCTTAAAATGTCAAAACACTGCTTATAACTCGGACGGTTAAATTAATTGGCTTCGCCAGCCCGGACAAATCCGTAATGTATTCAAAAGTCTATTAGATTAAATGTAAATCCACTTATAAAACCTTGTGGCGCCCAGACTAATACTGCTACCGAGACAAAGTCAATAGGGCTGCCGGCCAGCGCTCTGGTGCCTTGTTTTTTGCTGTCATCTGGACAACTTTATCGTGACACGAAACTTTCATCCACTTATCGGGACTGGCAAAAAACGCGGCACCGCGACACGGACGCCAACTAATTCAACCGCCGAGCCGTTATAGGCAACAGGTAATCGATCAGGACTTTAGATTTGTAAACTACATCAGGACTTCCCTACTCTTCCGGGACCGGTAAATAATAGAAAGAGGCCATCGCTCAACTGCTGTTAATAAAATAACAATAAAAGAGATAACTTATTAAGTAATTCAAATTGTACCGCGACACTCAATTAGTTCTATCGAGATCATCACTTTAAAGAATTATTCTCAACGAGACAAATTTCTAACTTCATTGAAAGCTATGGCGAGACAGTTTTCTGGTAACAAGACAGTTTCAATGACTGCAGCCTATAACTCGGACGGTTTAGTTAATTGGCTTCCGCAGCCGGACTGCTATGTAATGTGCCCCCAAAGTCTATGAGAGAAAGCTTAAACCCGCTCTTTGGTCTTCTGCCACCCGGACTGTTTACTACTTCCGGGACTAAGTCTAGGCTGCGGGCCGACGCTCAAGGTGTCATGGTTTTTGCTGTATCTTGACTATTTCATCATTTAACCATAACTCACAAACCTTACCCGGACTGGCAAAAACCACGCCACCGCGACACAGACGCCAACTAACCAAACCGCCGGGCCGTTAGCAAAAATGCGATCCGGTTTTAAGAATATTCGGCTTCCCGCAAGTGCAAGTAATACAATTCTTCTAACATGACTGCTTATTACCTTTTACCAGTTTTATATCGCGACACGCAATTGCCAAGCCGAATAATTCTGCCATTCGCACAAAAAATTGGCACTCGCGCCACTCTATTTTAATTGTTAGTACTATCCGAGACATATTACTTACTTTATTCGTCCTGTACCGCGATTACTCGACCTGGCCAATTTTTTATGCCTGCCCTGATGCCTTGCAAATGTTCTTCGATCCGATGGTTTTCTGCTGACGATTTAGTCATTTGCAAGGTCGCACATTTTGCTAACTGCCTTCTAGTTAATTTTTATATAACATGACAACTTCCGTTACATTATTAAGCCACCTCATTTATAAAATTCAGTAAATCTTGACTATTTCATCTCCTCTACCAGGACTTTTGGTTCATCGCAAAACCCTTAATTTATTACGCACTTTTTCTAACACGGTCGGTTTAATTAATTGCCTTCGGCAGCCCGGACTGCTTTGTAATGAGCCCCAAAAGTCTAGGAGAGAAAACTCAGCTTCCGCTCTTTGGGCTTCTGCCACCCGGACTGTCTTGTTCTTCCGGGACAAAGTCAGTAGGGCTGCCGGCCGACGCTCTGGTGCCTTGTTTTTTGCTCGCCACCTAGACTATTTCATCGTGTGCCCGGACTCACAATCCTTACCCGGACTTGGTACCGTTTAGACTGTTTCATCGTGACAAGAAAACTCTCATCCATCTACCGGGACTGGCAAAAAACGCGGCGCCGCGACACAGACGGCAACTAATTAAACCGCCGGGCCGTTATATTTAAGCAATGTGGGCCGTGACCACTGATTTAATGTCGATTTGCCTAAATATAACTTTTCGAAGCCGATTCAGTTGACCGACAAAGAACACTTTTTAGTATCTTTGCATCATATTATTAAGATCATGTTAACAAAAGACAAAGTAAAAAAGACAGTTGACAGGTTACCTGAAAACTTCACGGTTGACCAGATAGTTGAAGAACTTGTGATTCTTAACCGGATTGAGGAGGGACTTAAGGACATAGATGAAGGTAGAGTCTTTACAACAGATCAAGTTAAGAAAGAGCTTAAAACATGGTTAAAATAATCTGGACTCAGAGATCCCTGACCGATTTAAAATCTATTGCTGGGTATATCTCCCAAGACTCAATTAAATATGCCTCTCTCACAATCGAGAGAATAATTGATGTAACAAAATATCTCGAGACAAATCCCAGAATTGGTCGTATGGTTCCAGAGATGTGGAGAAAGGATAAGTATAGGGAGATTATTTTTGAAAATTACCGGATCATTTATAAGATTACCAGCACCTTGACTGTTCATATATTAACAGTTCATCATTCATATAAGCGTTTGAGGCCAACTACGCTACTGAGAACAAGATAAAATCTAAACCGAGACAATTCCGTTCATCGAGACAAATGGCTCAACCGAGACAATTTTAATACTTGCCTAAATATAACACGGATGGTATAGTTAAGTGCCTTCTGCAGCCCGGACAATGCCGTTATCAGCTCCTAAAGTCTATGTTCCAAACTTCATTTCACTTATAAAATTTTGGTGTACCCTGACTCATCCTGCACCCGAGACAAAATCAATAGGGCTGCAGGCTGACGCGCAGTTGGCAGCGTTTTTTGCTCTCCGTTTATATAATGCACCGTGACAAGTAAATGGCGTTTTCATTACGGGGACTAATACGTAAGAGAGTTTTACCGTGACAAGACAACTTCGTACCGTTTACCGGGACTGGCAAAAAACTCGCCAACCCTGACACAGACGGCACCTAACCATACCACCGAGCCGTTATGCTTAAACCCCAGCACATTACGAGACTGGAACAAACCTAACAGCATTGGTTACTGCTTCGTTACCTAGACAAATTTATCTAAGCATGAAAAATCACTCCCATCTATCAGGACTCAGGCCATCAAGAAAACCTCACTTTAGCCCGATGATTCTGTAGCTCTAATAAGACTGGGAAGAAACACAATTAAAAATATACGAATAGCGACCCCAAAATTAAATTGTCATTTGGAACAATATTTGCTATTAAAGTATTAATCCTACTGAGAAAATTGAAATAATCATGAAAAAAATTGTAGTTCTAATTCTAGTTTTAATTTCCTTTTATGAATGCAAAAAAGATAATCCTTCAAACTTTTCATCAAGCTTAATTGGTGAATGGGCTTGGATAAGTTCTTGTGGAGGTATTTCTTATAATTGTTATACTCCTAAAACAACGAATCATAAAATCAATCTTGTTATTACAGTAGATTCAATGTTTAATACTTATCAAAATGATACTTTGATATCGACTACTAGATTCCAGACTTTTATATCCCCTACTTCAGACTTACCTGGGACTGCAGATGTTATTAAATTTAACTCGTCGAATCAGTTGAAGTTTTCAATAGTACGCGATACATTATTCTTGAATGATTTTTGCTGTGATGGATTCAATCATATCTATAAAAGAATTAAATAAAAGCCTAAGCATAACTCGGTCGGTTTAATTAATTGCCTTCGCCAGCCCGGACAACTTTATAATCAACTCCCAAAGTCTATGAGAGAAAAATTTAACCTGCTTATAAAAATTTGTTGCACCCGGACTGATCCTGCCGCCTAGACAAAGTCAATGGGGCTGCCGGCCGACGCGCTGGTGCCTTGTTTTTTGCTCGCCACCTAGACTATTTTATCGTGACCCAAAACTCACATCCGTCACCCGGACTTGGTACCGTCAAGACAAATTACCGTGACAAGAAACTTTCAACCATCTATCGAGACTGGCAAAAAACGCGGCACCACGACACAGACGGCAACTCATTAAACCGCCGGGCCGTTATATGTAACGGATTCCAGGTCAGAACTCTAGATAGTTTCGTAAACATAATCGGGACAAATTTACTCTCCCGGGACAGGTAAATAGGAGAGAAGGCCAACGCTCAGTTACTGTTAATAAAATAACACTAAAGAGAAAAATTTATTAAGTAATTCAAATTGTGCCGCGACACTCTATTCATTTATCGGGACTCGTATTAAACCAACTTATTCTCAACGAGACAAATTTCTTACACAATTGTAAGCTACGGCGAGACAATTTTCTGGCAACGAGACAGTTTCAAAACGCTACATATAACTCGGACGGTTTAATTAATTGCCTTCGGCAGCCCGGACTGCTTCGTAATTAGCCCTTAAAGTCTATGAGAGAAAACTTAAAACCCGCTCTTCAAACTTCTACCACCCGGACTACTTTGTACTTCCGGGACAGGGTCAGTAGGGCTGCCGGCCGACGCGCTGGTGCCTTGTTTTTTGCTCGCCATCTAGACTATTTCATCGTGACCCAAAACTCACATCCGTTACCCGGACTTGGTACCTTCTAGACAGTTTCATCGTGACAAGACAACTCTCGTCCATCTACCGGGACTGGCAAAAAACGCGGCACCGCGACGCAGACGGCAACTAATTAAACCGCCGGGCCGTTAGGTTTCATTGCCGCGCTACTCGACACAGTCTTGCCTAGAGAGTTATTCCTGGACAAGTTTATTTCGCCTCACTTATAAAACCTTGACTCTGCCGTTACCAACTTTATCATGACAAGTAAACTTTCGTCCACTTACCGGGACTTAAGAAGCGGCAACAGAAACCTAACGGCTTTTATAAGAATAAGACCTTGACGAGCTGGTTTATTGCCACTTACATTGTTACAAAGAGAACCTTTTCAATCACCGAGACAAGTTAAAAACAGACAGATTCTGACATCGACGACTTACTTTTAACAAGAAAGTGACCATATTTTAGCGAATTAATATTATCCGATGGTCAATCAGAATAAAGAGTATTGCAATAATAACCGAATAGAATGCGAATAGCTTGACTGGAATATATTCGGTTGGATGTATTTTCATCTTTACCTTTACATAAATAACTAAAAAGGCTTTCTCAAGAGTATAAATTATAAAAGTTGCAAGAGCCACACCCACTACTCCATAAGGCGGAATTAGGGCAAGACTAAGAGGTATATTTATTATTTGAGCAATTACAGCAGTGATTAAAGCAATATTAGTTCTCTTTCTTCCCACAACAATTGTTTGTGGAAAAACAAGCCTAGGAATAACCAGTAATAGATAAACCATAAATATTCCGGCACTTGATGCGTATGCGGGAGTAAATATTCTAGGATAAGCCCAATTTGCCAATAGCATTGCAATCATTGAAGCTGGAAACAGAAAATGCATAAGTCTACTAGATTTCTCCTTTATCAAACTAAGTGAATCTTTCATCTTTTCACGTGTCGAAAACTCAGATAGGAGAGCAGTACTTAATCCAGTTGCCATCATAATTACAAGCTGAAACTCCTTGGCACCAAATCTGAAAATTGCAAAGGTTGTCTCATCCTTAAAATGAGCTGAAATAATAGTTCCATCAACATACTGAGCTGATCCGCTAATAAATGTGGTTGCAATTAATGGGATGCCGAGATAAAGATGTTCTTTTATGAATTTGAATGATATTTTCATTTCAGAATATCTTCTCAACAAGATTATTAGCCATATCCATCGCACTGAAGCAATTGCCAGCAGCCCCCAGATTGACCATAGGAAATCCTTCCCCAAAAGAACAGGTATAATTATCAAAACCAGTTGAGCTGAGAATGTTATAAGGCCATATTGAAAAATGCGATAAGACCTATTGTTTAATAGATATATGTATTCAATTAGACAAACTGGACTACTCAGAAGAACATACAATAACAACAGATTTATATATGGCACATTCCCGGTGTAGTGAAAAACCGAAAAATGATTTTTAAGTAAGTGGCCCATTAAAAACATGAACAAACTGAAGAAACACAATAAAATGAAAGCGTTGAAGATTTCAGGAGACTTTGCTGGCCCATTATCTCCAGATTTATGAAAAGTTTTATTCTTTTTATAGAGCGTAAGAAGAGATTGAATTATGCCCGTCACCCAGAAAAAGGTTAATGCCCCGCCTATAAACATGAACATTTCAAACTGAGCTACCTGTTCAACTTTAAGTGTATGAGTGAAGACAATGCTTATAATTAGAAAAGTTAAGGGTCTCATCAACTGGAAAAGTTGTAACCCTGAAATATTATCTATGATTTTTAATTTTCTCAATGTATTGCAAAACCTAAAAACGAATAAATGTAATAAAATTCTAAATCTGAAAGATTAAAATCAATTAACTCTTAAAATTAGCAGACAATTTTATTGCACACCAATAGAGTCTTTCAACATACCGAGACAATTTTAAAGCGAGACAATTTCAGTCGATGACAATTAATAAGGCAACGAAAACCTAACACGGATGGTATAGGCAATTGCCTTCTGCAGCCCGGACACATTCGTAATCAGCTATTTACATCTATGCTTGTAAATTCATCTCACTTATTAAAATTGGTGTACCCTGACTCATCCTGCTGCCGAGACAAAGTCAATGGGGCTGCAGGCCGACGCGCAGTTGGCAGCGTTTTTTGCTCTCCGTTTATATAATGCACCGTGACAAGTAAATTGCGTTTTCATTACCGGGACTCATACGTAATCGGCTTTTACCGTGACAAGACAACTTTCGTCCGTTTACCGGGACTGGCAAAAAACTCGCCAACCCTGACACAGACGGCAACTTCCTATACCACCGAGCCGTTAGCATTTATGCGGCTGCCGCCATCTTCGGGGACAATTTACTTATAGCATGACAGTTACGTTACCATGACAGATCGCACAAATGCTAACACAGAAGAGCATATCTTTAATGGATTGACAATTTTCAAAATAATAAATCAACTATGGATAAAATACCACAAAATCACTTAGAATTTCTAGAATTCGTGTCCAATAAAATATATGGCGAAGATCCAGGTTGGTGGCAGCTTGATTTGCTTGCAAAGGAGTATCCCATCAGCCTAACTCTGGATGAAGTTAGACATATGGCTGCTTTATACAAAAACAAATTTTTTAAAGTAAGCACAGAAAGCGATTTAAAGATATTCCCCATTCCAGAAATAAAGCAAGAAATAGAAAATCATGGTTCATTTTCAAAATTTCTATTGCATAAGAAACAAGAGGTGAAAAGTGCCAAGATAAAGGACTTTTTAATTAAAATCATTGGGCCCTTATTAACATTCGCCTTGCTAGTATTTAATATTTGGTCGTGGAATCATAATAAAAAAATAACCTCAGAATTAGAAATTTTGAAAACAGAGATTTTCAAATCTGACAGTGCCAATATTAAAAAGGATTCCATAATACTCGATTTAAAGAACAAATTGATATTAATTGATACTATTAAATATAAACACTAAAACCTATCGACATGGGATTATTTACTAGGAAGAAAAATCTTGCTGTTGAAAAACTTCTTCAAGTTGGAATAGATATAAATTCCATTAAACACGAGGATTATACACCGGAAGAATTAACATTTGATGATGAATTAGCTGGTAAAATTAGAACATCTTTTTCATCAGGTGTTAGTTTTTGGAAATTTGATACTATTCTTCTGACAGATTTTAAAGACAATAAAAGAGTAATATTGTTTGCAAAGAGTACTTCAGAGGAGAGAGACATCCGAGATTTTGTTAATGAACTTTATAAACTACTTGGCAAAGATTGGTTAGATAGGGAGGAATTGCAATTATATGAAATAAAGATGTATAGAGAATGTGTTGAAGACATCACGACATTTAGATATTGGAAGAATTTTGACGATTTTACTGTAGAATTAAACGGGCAGCGTGATAGTTCTCAATTATCATTAGTGCTTAGAGGTAAGTAATAAAAAATAGACAAATCCTTCCTTTTATCCGGATTGGTAACCTTAACAAATTTCAGTTACCGTGACAGATTCGTCCCATCGGGACAGTTTTAAAATGAGCACAAATGCTAACTCGGACGGTTTAATTAATTGGCTTCCGCAGCCCGGACTACTTCGTAATTAACTCATTAAGTCTATGCGATTAAATGCATTTTAACTTATAAAACTTTGTGGCACCTTGACAGATCCTGCTGCCGAGACAAAGTCAATAGGGCTGCGGGCCGACGCACTGGTGCCTTGTTTTTTGCTCGCTATCTAGACTATTTCGTCGTGACTCAAAACTCGCTTCCGTCACCCGGACTTGGTACCGTCAAGACAATTTATCGTGACCCAAAACTTATCGCCACTTATCAGGACTTGCAAAAAACAAGGCACCGCGACACAGACGCCAACTCATTAAACCGCCGGGCCGTTATAAGGCATTGATTTTCTGCCCATTCACGATGTTGTGGCACACTTCTTGTAAGTAAAACCTCGACCATGACCGTAAAAACAAAATATTATCGAATCTTATTCCAGGACGAGACACCACTTAAAATCTAAAGAGATGAA
Source organism: uncultured Bacteroidales bacterium (assembly GCA_963715785.1). GTDB lineage: Bacteria > Bacteroidota > Bacteroidia > Bacteroidales > VadinHA17 > LD21. The sequence continues at coordinate 3,722,517 of OY970276.1, read as the reverse complement.
AAAGCATTTAATCTTTATTGGTTTGCTACTCTCAATTAATCTTCCTGTAATTTATTGCCAGCAACCTGATTATGTAAGAGGGAAAGTTATTGATTCTAAAACATCCAAACCTGTACCATTCGCAACAATACGTCTTAAAAACTCTCTGGTTGGAGTCATTTCGAATGCTGAAGGTGATTTCAGAATATTGAACAACCCCGGATTTCAATCAGACAGTCTGATCGTTTCCTGTATTGGATTTTATAGACTTTCAGTGGCTTTTAGCGATCTAGAAACGACTGGAATGAACAATCTGAAGCTTGTACCCAATATCTATGTTCTTAGTGAGGTCAGAGTAACTGCAAGAAAAAGAAGGCTCAGCCCGGAACTTATTATAGCCCGGGCGCTCAGAAATATCAAAAATAATTATCCTTTCACTCAATATAGTTATGTATCATATTACCGGGACTATCAAAAGGACAGCAGTAATTATCTTAACCTGAACGAGGGCATCATCCAGACCCTGGATAAAGGTTTTGCCTTTCCATCAGATTCAAACAGGTACAGATTACTCTATTTTAAAAAGAATATGGATCTCTTGACAAAGAATGTTACTCCATATTATGATCTCCCGGAAACAGATCATTCTGATTATTGGTTTAAAAAAATACCCCATGCAATAGTTGGTGATCAATATGGAAATGAGTTTTTTATATTACTGGCGCACGATACCTTCAGAAATTACAATAAAAGATCATTTTCATATGTTCATACTCTGATGATGGATTTTCTCAAAAATCATTGGTTTTCAACACCTTTCGGAGTTTATGAAGGAAGTACATTATTATATAGGATCGACTTCAGTGCAAAACGTAAGGTCACGGAAGATACCTACCAGGGTACAATATTCATTCAGCCTGATGATTATTCAATACACAAACTTGAATATTCCGGTTCATATTTAGACTCAGAAAAAAAGAAAAAGGATATTTTCAATATTGAGATTGAATACGGGCATGAGCCAGCGGTTAATTCCAAGATGTGTCTTAAATATATATCTTTCAATAATACGTTCATTTTTCCAGATTCAAGTGACAATGATTTCTTTAAATTTTTGAACGTAGAATGGCAGCAGGAAGGCGGCCCTTATGCTGGTATGATTGCTGGCTATCCTCCCGATATGAATATAATTGTTTATTTCAACAGGGATCTCGATCCCGTTTCGGCAGGAAGATCAGAAAATTACGAACTGACCATCGGTAAAAGAAAAGCTAAAATAACATATATTAAAGTTAATGGACCCAACTCGTATATAAGAGTGAGAGATGACAATTTCAAGCCCCAGGAAATTGATTCCGTTTATATAAGTATAAAAAACCTGAAAGACATTAATGGCAAAATCCTTAACAAACGAAGAGATCTTGAATTTCGTCAATTTAGGGAGCTTTTTGTTCAGGAATATAATAAACCGGTGGAATTTCAGAATAAATGTTTTATACAAGCTGCACCACTTGAAAAGAATTGTATTTCAAACTCTACCGATTCAAGAAGATTTTGGATGAATACTCCATTAAAAGCTACAGAAAAGCGGCAAGAGCCTGAGAATCTGAAATAATTGGATCTTGATCCAACGATTATTTATAAATAAATTTAATCTTGCTAGGCCGAGACAATAAAACGCCTTATAACTCGGACGGTTTAGTTAATTGGCTTCCGCAGCCCAGACTACCGCGTTATCAGCCCTTAAAGTCTATGAGATTAAGGTCATTTCAATTTATAAAATCCTGTGCACCTTGAATATTTCATCTCCCGCCATAAAGTCTATTGGGCTGCGGGCCGACGCACGAGGTGTCATGGTTTTTGCTATTCCATCTAGACTATTTCATCATGGGCCCGGACTCACTAACCTTACCCGGACTTGGTACCATCTAGACTACTTCATCGTGCACCCGGACTCTTCAGCCGTCTGCCAGGACTGGCAAAAACCACGCCACCGCGACACAGACGCCAACTAACCAAACCGCCGGGCCGTTATAAAAAATGCGGCTGGCTCATATCTACATTCGGCTTCCCGCTTTGCAAGTAATAAAATGCACAACAACATGACAGTTTTTCAATAGCTATCAGCTTATATCGCGACACGCAAATGCCTAGCCGAATTCCCTTTGCCAACGCGCGTATAAAAAATTGGCACTCGCGCCACTGCCATTTATTTATATTCTTTAACTGGACTAATTATCAATATTATAAAACTTTGTACCGCGACACTCAAAGAGGCAGTCCAATTTTTTATGCCTACCCTGATGCCTTGCAAATGGTCGTTGACGAGACAATTTCTACTGTACGATTTAGCCATTTACAAGGACGCACTTTTTATAACGGCACTTTATATAAATTTTTGCAACTGGACAGTTTCTTTGGCCATTATAAAGTTGCCTCATTTATTAAATTCAGTATCACTTGACAAATTATTCTCGTCTACCAGGACTTTTTGATTATCGCCAGACCTTTAAATTGTGCACTTTTTATAACACGGACGGTTTAATTAATTGGCTTCGGCAGCCCAGACAGTTTCGTAATGACCCTCAAAGTCTATGAGAGTAAATTTTGAGCCATTTATCAGCTTCACTGCACCATGACAGTTTCATCTCCCGGGTCAAAGTCTATTGGGCTGCCGGCCATCGCGCTGGCGCCACATTTTTTGCTGTCATCTAGACAATTTCATCATGACACAAAACTCTCAACCGTTTATCTGGACTGGCAAAAAATGTATCACCGCGACACAGACGCCAACTAATTAAACCGCCGGGCCGTTAGGCTGCAATTAGGTGTGCATCGCCATCTGCCCGCTTGCACCAGGAGTGTTTTGCGGCTCTAACATGACTACTTTTTTACTTCGGGACTATTTTGTAATTCGAGACAGATTTGTTTTAACTTGACTGGCCGCAAAAAGAAGCCAACACGTCGCAAGCTTAATTTGAATAACATGACTGTTTTCTTTTATTTCGATAATTCCGTGAAAGAACCCCGTTTACCCGGTTTGCCCCGACGCACGCTTGCATATGATAATTCAGCGGTTTTGTATTCTGAAATTTACAAAACCGGCCGATGAGCATCATCTTCAAGCTGTCGCCGACGCTTCTGCAAACCTGGTTTCTGTAAAACATGACAGCTTCTCAGCTTTTAAAAATAACTGCAGCCAACTCGGACGGTTAAATTAATTGGCTTCGCCAGCCCAGACTGCTTTGTAATGAGCCCCAAAAGTCTATGAGAATAAACTATCAACCCGCTTTTCAAGTTCTCTGCCACCCGGACTGTTTACGTTCTTCCGGGACAGAGTCAGTAGGGCTGGCGGCCGACGCGCTGGTGCCTTGTTTTTTGCTCGCCATCTAGACTATTTCATTGTGACTCTTAACTCACAATCTTTACCCGGACTGGCAAAAAACGCGGCACCGCGACACAGACGCCAACTAATTCAACCGCCGGGGCGTTATGTGTAAGGTGTTGGACACCTGCTAACTAGACAGATTTAAAACCACACTACACATAACAGCAAAAAGGATAAAATTTGTAACTGTTCCCTGATAAAATATAGTTTAGAAATGAAAGACGACGAAATTGAATTCTATGCTTACCTTGGACTACTTTCGGTGAAATTTGCACAGATGGAGTATAAACTTTCAACAATTCTGGGAAGACTTTTTGGAACAGAGGATGATTTAATACCTGTGACTGTTACCGAGAATAATTCCCTAACCAAAAACATTGATTTAATAAAAAAATTGAACAGAATAAGAAAATTTCAAGACACAATAATAACTGATTTGATTAAGCAAATAGTTAAAATTCAAAGTGATAGAAACCTATTTATTCATGGAATATGGAGCATTCCCTTTGAATCTGAGGGTACAATTAAGATTGTCTGTGACGAAAAGAAAATAAGGTATAAAGAAAAGAAGGAAAGTCATTGGGAAGGACTTGACCAGACCTGGCATTTTAATAAAAATCATATTTTTAGTCTATCAGATATTAAGAGTCGAATTAATGAGCTTGACTCAATTATTTCAATACAAGATAAATTACTCGAAGCACTTGAAAATTATGACTTCAATTTATAATTCATAATATATTCATAAATTTAAACTTTATTATTCCCAAAAATACACCCAAGTATGAAACTGGATGACCTCAGAATAAAACCCTAAAGCCCATAGCTTGAATGAAGAACTTTAAATTAATTTTCATAGAAGGTTGGAAAAATGGTTATTGGATTTTTGCATTTGTTGCTTTTCTATTCGATATTGTCATCCCAGAGGATTGGGTAAGTTTCCAACAAAAAGTAATAATTCTTGTAATTGCATTAACAATAGCTTTTATTCTAAAAATAATTATCCAACTTCTTGAATTCAGAGAGCTAGACTTTAATTTCTTAGGATATAATTTAGGTTCAGGCATTTATGAAGGGATTGAATTAATCAAAATAGAAAAAGATAGTAAACTACATATTGACTTAATGCTTGTTTTATATGATAATTCTACGAGTATTTCATCTCCTGTAGCCTTAATTAAGGTGGTAGATATTGATCATAATTATGCATTGGGTTTAAAGTTATTTCCAGTTGACAAGAGTTTAAGTGATATTATCAGCCGTAAAGAAGAAAAAAACTTTAAGCTAAAAAGTAAAATAAATAATTCTGTATTTATCCAACTAACATCTTAATATATACTACATGAAAGATTATAGAGTAGCAGATATTGTTAGCCCATTTAAAATGATTTTGAATTGTGGCACAGCTGCTGGAGTAGAAAAGGGAGATATTTTTCTAATTTATAGTCTCACAAAACCAATTGTTGATCCTGAAGATGGTCAAATATTAGAGGCAGCAGAAATCATTAAAGGTAGGGGTAAAATTATTCATGTTCAGACCAAAGTATGTACAATTGAGTCTATTGAACATGAAAAGTCACCAACCAAAACTATTCGAAAAAATCAGGGATTAGGTGGCATGTATTTTGGAACTACCGAAGAAATAATTGAAGAACCGGCTACAGCTCCTTTTGATGGTGCAGTTATAGGGGACTATGCAAGACTATTGAAAAAAAACTAAAAGAATAGATTACTAGAAGATAAATTTTAAATTTACCCTACACATAACTCGGACGGTTTAATTAATTGCCTTCCGCCAACCCGGGACAGCTTTGTAACCAGTCCCAACATCTATGCTCTTAAATTCTGTTCCATTTATAAACTACTGTGGCACCCGGACAGTTACGTCTCCCGGGACAGCATCTTCGGGTTGGCGGGCCGACGCGCTAGTGCCTCGTTTTTTGCTCGTACCAAGACTATTTCATCTTGACTCGTAACTTCACTGCCGTCTATCTGGACTTGTTACCGTCTCGAAGTTTCACCCTGTCCCTTGGCTTCGGTGCCACTTACCGGGACTGGCAAAAAACAAGTCACCGCGACGCAGACGGCAACTAATTAAACCGCCGGGCCGTTATGGTTAATCGACTGACATCCTGCCCAATAGAGAGATACCAAAGCATTTAACCCTAAGCTTGAGTTTAGTAATAAATTTGCAATAGAAGAACAACTCTCCACGAAAAAGAGTAATTTTGTAAAAAATAGATAGAAATGAGCACTGTTGAGCTAAGACATATCATAATTCAGAAATTATCACATATCGATGATACCTCGTTTCTCAAGGCAATCAAAACCATTGTAGAATCTAAAGCTGATGAAAAAGTCTACCAGCTTTCTGATATTCAGAAGAAAAGAATCGAAGCAAGCAGAGAGCAAGTTAAGAAGGGACAGACAATTTCAAATGAGGCACTTAACAAAGAGGTTCTTCAATGGCTAAATTCAAAGTAGAATGGTCCGTTGAGGCCAGACTTGACCTTCTCGATATCCTTAATTTTTATGTGGTTAGAAACCAATCTTCAGCATATAGCAAAAGGCTAAATTCGAAAATCAACAATAGTGTTAAGCTGATTGCTAAACAGCCATTAATCGGTATTCAGACTGGGATAGAAACTGTTAGAGCTTTTATCTCTGGTGATTATCAGATAATTTACGAAATCATTGATAGCACTATCTTAATTTCAATGATCTGGGACTGCCGAAGGGATCCTGAGGACAAAATCATCGACTCAAGAATTAAAAAATAACGACTAACCATAACTCGGACGGTTTAATTAATTGCCTTCGGCAGCCCGGACAGCTTCAGAGTCAGCCTTTAAAGTCTATTAGAGAAAATTCACAGTGTTCTATTTAGTTTTCTGCACCATGACTAATCCTGCCTCCGAGACAAAGTCTATGTTGGGCTGCCGGCCACCGCGCTGTTGCCTTGTTTTTTGCTCGCACCGAGACTATTTCATCGTGACACGAAACTCACTGCCGTCTATCGGGACTTGTTACCGTTTCGCAATTTCACCATGACCCGAAACTCTCAGCCGTCTACCGGGACTGGCAAAAAACACGTCACCGCGACGCAGACGGCAACTAATCAAACCGCCGGGCCGTTATAAGCAATGCGTGAAAAATCATGACGAGACAAATTTGTCCCATCTAGCTGGACAACGCCACTTATAGAATTTACCAGGACCAGAATGTTATCGGTTATTTACCCGGACCAGTCCACTTACAAAACTTACCGTGACAACAAATTTATCGGTCATCTACCAGGACTTTCTCCTAGACAAATTTCGTTTGACAGTGAAAATTCAGAATTAACGCGGGACTCTCGTTTAATTACATTCTGTTACCTTAAAATGTCAAAACACTGCTTATAACTCGGACGGTTAAATTAATTGGCTTCGCCAGCCCGGACAACTTCGTAATGGGAGAGGAGGTCTATGCGAGTAACGCTTAACCCACTTATAAAACCTTGTGGCGCCTAGACTAATACTGCTACCGAGACAAAGTCAATAGGGCTGCCGGCCAGCGCTCTGGTGCCTTGTTTTTTGCTGTCATCTGGACAACTTTATCGTGACACGAAACTTTCATCCACTTATCGGGACTGGCAAAAAACGCGGCACCGCGACACGGACGCCAACTAATTCAACCGCCGAGCCGTTAGCGATAAAATTTGTCTCAATTTCAGTACCTTTATAACAATCTAATAAATATTTTATGCAAGCAATGAAACCACGGATAATGCTTATTCTCGTCCAAGTTATCAGCACACTACTTATTTATGCCGTTCCCGTGTTTATTCCAGCGGGTATACATGCGTGGATCTCCGCTTGGGTATTTCTTGGGCTTTGGTTTGGATTCTGGTTTTTCATTCTCATGTGGCTTTACTTACAGAACCCAGAACTTTTTTGGGAACGTATGCTTGCGGGTGCAACTAATCAGAAGGGATGGGACAAGTTAGTCCGTCCGCTTCTTTATGTTGCTGTATTCATTTGGCTACTTTTCACCGCCTATGATGCTGGACATTTCCATTGGTCACCTGTACCTGAATGGATTAAATTTGTTGGAGCGCTCATACTTATAGTATCGTTTATTTTGTTTTTTCTAACATTTCGAGAAAACACCTATTTATCCCCAGTTGTTCGAGTCCAAGAAGATCGTGGACAAGTAGTAATTTCGTCTGGTCCTTACAAATTTATACGACATCCGATGTATGCTGCAACTCTAATATTCGTTGTAGGTACTCCATTAATGCTTGGAGCATGGTATGGAATCCTTGTTGGTCCGATAGTTGCCTTTATACTCGCTTGGCGTACAATTCTTGAAGAACGCATGCTACAGAAGGAATTGCCAGGATACAATGAATATATGTCGAGAACAAAATACAGACTAATTCCATTTATCTGGTAAGAATATGAACCATATTTTATCTAAAAATAAATTAAGGGATACCTAGATTACTTGAATAAAAAATTCAATCGCTAACTCGGACGGTTTAATTAATTGGCTTCGGCAGCCCGGACTACCTCGTAATCAGCCCCAAAAGTCTTTGCGAGTAAGATCATTTCAACTTATAAAATCTTGTTGCACCCGGACAGATCCTGCTGCCGAGACAAAGTCAATAGGGCTGCCGGCCGACGCTCTGGTGCCTTGTTTTTTGCTCGCCACCTAGACTATTTTATCGTGACCCAAAGTTCACACCCATCACCCGGACTTGGTACCGTTTAGACAAATTATCGTGACTCAAAACTCATCGTCCACCTACCGGGACTGGCAAAAAACTCGGCACCGCGACACAGACGCCAACTAATTAAACCGCCGGGCCGTTAGGCGTCAGAGGTGGTACAACGCCCCATACATCTTCGTTAGAGATTTTTCCGTGACAATAACTTCGCGTTTTCTTGTTTGTTGATAATGGAAGTCTAGGAGCATAAGCAAAAATTTAGCACAATTATGAATAAAAAAATCGCCACTGGTGTGGTTCATGAGGTACCGGCTGATTTGGAAAAAGCCCTAATGGCTGACAAAGCTGCCCTAGATATATGGGAAGACCTCACACCACTAGCTCGCAATGAGTGGATTTGTTGGACAATAACCGTCAAAACAGATGAGACCAGAAAAAAACATATAGGACGGGTAATCACTGAACTGCAAGAAGGAAAGCGCCGGCCTTGTTGCTGGTTAGGTTGCATTCATCGTACGGACAAGTCAATAAGTCCTTCGGTGCAACATGTGCTTAGCAGAAACTATAAATCAAAATAAAACTAGACTGCTGCCCGTGACAAATTTGAGCATGCGTGACAGTTTTAAACTGCTCCGGCGCCTAACACGGACGGTTTAATTAAGTGCCTTCGCCAGCGCCAGGACAGATTTGTATCCAATCCCAACATCTATGCCCTTAAATTCTGTTCCATTTATAAAATGCTGTGGCACCCGGACAGTTTCGTCTCCCTGGACAGCATCGTTGGCGCTGTCGGCCGACGCGCTGGCGCCTTGTTTTTTGCTCGTCACCGAGACTATTTCGTCGTGACACGAAACTTCACTACCGTCTATCTGGACTTGGTACCGTTTCGCAGTTTCACTGTGACCCTTAGCTTCGCGGCCACTTACCAGGACTGGCAAAAAACAAGTCACCGCGACACAGCCGGCACCTAATCAAACCGCCGGGCCGTTATAAGGCATTGATTTTCTGCCCATTCACGATGTTGTGGCACACTTCTTGTAAGTAAAACCTCGACCATGACCGTAAAAACAAAATATTATCGAATCTTATTCCAGGACGAGACACCACTTAAAATCTAAAGAGATGAAAAAGCATTTAATCTTTATTGGTTTGCTACTCTCAATTAATCTTCCTGTAATTTATTGCCAGCAACCTGATTATGTAAGAGGGAAAGTTATTGATTCTAAAACATCCAAACCTGTACCATTCGCAACAATACGTCTTAAAAACTCTCTGGTTGGAGTCATTTCGAATGCTGAAGGTGATTTCAGAATATTGAACAACCCCGGATTTCAATCAGACAGTCTGATCGTTTCCTGTATTGGATTTTATAGACTTTCAGTGGCTTTTAGCGATCTAGAAACGACTGGAATGAACAATCTGAAGCTTGTACCCAATATCTATGTTCTTAGTGAGGTCAGAGTAACTGCAAGAAAAAGAAGGCTCAGCCCGGAACTTATTATAGCCCGGGCGCTCAGAAATATCAAAAATAATTATCCTTTCACTCAATATAGTTATGTATCATATTACCGGGACTATCAAAAGGACAGCAGTAATTATCTTAACCTGAACGAGGGCATCATCCAGACCCTGGATAAAGGTTTTGCCTTTCCATCAGATTCAAACAGGTACAGATTACTCTATTTTAAAAAGAATATGGATCTCTTGACAAAGAATGTTACTCCATATTATGATCTCCCGGAAACAGATCATTCTGATTATTGGTTTAAAAAAATACCCCATGCAATAGTTGGTGATCAATATGGAAATGAGTTTTTTATATTACTGGCGCACGATACCTTCAGAAATTACAATAAAAGATCATTTTCATATGTTCATACTCTGATGATGGATTTTCTCAAAAATCATTGGTTTTCAACACCTTTCGGAGTTTATGAAGGAAGTACATTATTATATAGGATCGACTTCAGTGCAAAACGTAAGGTCACGGAAGATACCTACCAGGGTACAATATTCATTCAGCCTGATGATTATTCAATACACAAACTTGAATATTCCGGTTCATATTTAGACTCAGAAAAAAAGAAAAAGGATATTTTCAATATTGAGATTGAATACGGGCATGAGCCAGCGGTTAATTCCAAGATGTGTCTTAAATATATATCTTTCAATAATACGTTCATTTTTCCAGATTCAAGTGACAATGATTTCTTTAAATTTTTGAACGTAGAATGGCAGCAGGAAGGCGGCCCTTATGCTGGTATGATTGCTGGCTATCCTCCCGATATGAATATAATTGTTTATTTCAACAGGGATCTCGATCCCGTTTCGGCAGGAAGATCAGAAAATTACGAACTGACCATCGGTAAAAGAAAAGCTAAAATAACATATATTAAAGTTAATGGACCCAACTCGTATATAAGAGTGAGAGATGACAATTTCAAGCCCCAGGAAATTGATTCCGTTTATATAAGTATAAAAAACCTGAAAGACATTAATGGCAAAATCCTTAACAAACGAAGAGATCTTGAATTTCGTCAATTTAGGGAGCTTTTTGTTCAGGAATATAATAAACCGGTGGAATTTCAGAATAAATGTTTTATACAAGCTGCACCACTTGAAAAGAATTGTATTTCAAACTCTACCGATTCAAGAAGATTTTGGATGAATACTCCATTAAAAGCTACAGAAAAGCGGCAAGAGCCTGAGAATCTGAAATAATTGGATCTTGATCCAACGATTATTTATAAATAAATTTAATCTTGCTAGGCCGAGACAATAAAACGCCTTATAACTCGGACGGTTTAGTTAATTGGCTTCCGCAGCCCAGACTACCGCGTTATCAGCCCTTAAAGTCTATGAGATTAAGGTCATTTCAATTTATAAAATCCTGTGCACCTTGAATATTTCATCTCCCGCCATAAAGTCTATTGGGCTGCGGGCCGACGCACGAGGTGTCATGGTTTTTGCTATTCCATCTAGACTATTTCATCATGGGCCCGGACTCACTAACCTTACCCGGACTTGGTACCATCTAGACTACTTCATCGTGCACCCGGACTCTTCAGCCGTCTGCCAGGACTGGCAAAAACCACGCCACCGCGACACAGACGCCAACTAACCAAACCGCCGGGCCGTTGGCATTAATTACTGGCCTCCATCACATGAATTAGCTCTTTAAACTATTCCAAACCTGACAAATTCGTAACAATCCTGAAATGAAAAACAAATTCGCGTTCCTATTAATTATTCTAACATTTATAAGTTGTTCCACACCAAAGAACAAATCCGATAAAATTGAATTTATGGCTTATAATTGGAGCAGATTTAACGATTCTACTAGAATGGAAGTTCCATTCTTTTTCAAGTGCAGGATGTACGCTAATTTGGATAATACGGGTGTTGGTGATGTTTATGTTTACCATGGGTACCCCAAAGTGGTAACTTATTATTTTAAGGTTAGTGTTGGTAAAAACATTATTGACAAAATACTTAATTCTGCCAATGTAGTTGATTCAAATAAATTCAAAGTTTTTGATGGAGTACCACTAATCTATGATGGTCCTATTCTGAAATTGAGAATAATTAATGTCAATAATGGATACAAATATTTTGACTTTATTGATTTAAACTATCATAATGAGGTTAATAACTTCATTAGGTTATATCATGCTCTTGACTCATTGTTTCTATTAAAAAAGTATAATAATATTAATGATACTACTGACTTTGAAAACAGCAGATCTGAATTTGTTAGATATACTATCAACTATGATACAACTCATTATGCTAAAGCACCTAAACCGTCACCAATTGACTCAATTGAAGTAAAAAACATTACCCCGGACAAAAAACAAAAAAACTAATGCCAACTCGGACGGTTTAATTAAGTGCCTTCGCCAGCGCCAGGACAGATTTGTAATCAATCCTCAGTTCTATGCCCTTAAGCTCTAACTCATTTATAAAATTGAGGCACCTGGACAGTTTTATCTACCGGGACAGAATCTTTGGCGCTGTCGGCCGACGCTCTGGTGCCTTGTTTTTTGCTCGTCACCGAGACTATTTCATCGTGACACGAAACTTCACAGCCATCTATCTGGACTTGGTACCGTTTAAGAGTTTCACCGTGACCCGAAGCTCTCTGCCATTTACCGGGACTGGCAAAAAACGCGGCACCGCGACACAGACGGCACCTAATTAAACCGCCGGGCCGTTAGCATTCAGCTAGAGGAATCGTCATACACTTAGATTAATACCACAAGCAATGAAGAGGAAATACATAATAATATTGATTTGCATTATAATTCTCGCCGTTTTTGGAGGTTGGCTCTATTTTGTTTCCATGTTTAGTTCAGTCTACCCCCCAATCAAAGAGTACAAATTTCAGGTTTCAGCTTCAACTTTGAGATCAACCATGATCAATGTTCTAGACAATCCTGAGAAATATGATTACAATTTTACGGACACGGTAGGCAATGTGTCAAAAGGATATTCTTATTATATCAATTTAAAAATTAAAGGGCAGAAAATGGATGATAGGTTCACATTTAAATTTTATTCTAAGAAGTTACAGCCGAATATTTCAAAGATTGATCTTATCGGAGCTTTTGACAATATCAATAAAACCGGAGGATATAAGTTAAAAGATCCAGACGTAAAAAAACTTGTTGAGGTTTTTGAAAGGGAGTTTATTAACAAGTTGGGACTTAAGAATACTCTAAAGTAAAAAAAGTTGACACCGAGATTAAAAATAAAGCCAAATGCTAACTCGGACGGTTTAATTAAGTGCCTTCGCCAGCGCCAGGACAGATTTGTAATCAATCCCCAATTCTATGCCCTTAAGTTTTTTACCATTTATTAAATCCTGTGGCACCCGGACAGTTTCGTCTACCGTGACAGCATCATTGGCGCTGTCGGCCGACGCTCTGGTGCCTTGTTTTTTGCTCGCAGTCTAGACTATTTCATCGTGACCCATTATTCACAATCCTTACCCGGACTTGGTACCTTCTAGACAGTTTCATCGTGACAAGACAACTCTCATCCATCTACCGGGACTGGCAAAAAACAAGTCACCGCGACACAGACGGCACCTAATTAAACCGCCGGGCCGTTATAAAAAATACGCAGCGAGTATGAGTATATTCGGCTTCCCGCACTGCAGGTAATATAGTTTTTCATGACAAGACACATTTGTTCCGTTTATCAGTTTACACCTCGACACGCAATTGCCCAGCCGAATACTTCTGCCGACGCGCATATAAAAAATTGGCACTCGCGCCACTGCACGTTATAAAACTTCGTAATCAGGACAAATTATTCAAATTTATAAAACTTGTACCGCGACACTCGACCTGGCCAATTTTTTATGCCTGCCCTAGCCTTGCAAATGATCTTTGATGAGATAGATTTGTATGAAATACAGCCATTTGCAAGGGCGCACTTTTTATAACTGCACTTTCTTCAATTTTTTTATGACGTGACAATTACTGGTTATTTAACTAGTTACACATTTTATAAAATTCTGTATACCTTGACTATTTTGTCTCGTTTACCGGGACTTTTGAATTATCGTCGGACCTTAAAATTGCGTACATTTTATAACTCGGACGGTTTAATTAAGTGCCTTCGCCAACCCGGACTAATTTGTAATGACCCTCAAAGTCTATGATCGAAACTTTTAACCGTCTATTAAGTTTTGTTAACCTGACTAATCCTGTTACCGAGACAAAGTCTATGTGGGTTGGCGGCCGACGCGCTGGTGCCTTGTTTTTTGCTCGCACCGAGACTATTTCGTCGTGACACGAAACATCACTGCCATCTATCGGGACTTGTTACCGTTTCGCAGTTTCACCGTGACCCGAGGCTACTCGTCCACTTACCGGGACTGGCAAAAAACAATACACCGCGACGCAGACGGCACCTAATTAAACCGCCGGGCCGTTAGTGGCAACCTTGACGACGACAACGCAAACATAAACAGACAATAAAATCAATAAATATGGACTCAATATCACCAAACATTTTTGTAAAAGACATCAATAAGACAATTGATTTTTACAAGCAATTAGGATTTAATGTTGCTACGACAGTTCCCGAACATGGCGACATTGTTTGGGCAATGATGACTTGCGGAAACGTGACTTTTATGTTCCAGACATTTGACAGCTTAGGTGCTGACTTGCCCGCAATAACAAGACAGGACGGAGGTTCTCTGTTGTTGTATATCCAGACAAAAGGAATAAGAAAGCTGCACGACCAGATAAAAGACAAAGTAAATGTGGTAAAGGGGCTGGAAAAAGCATTTTACGGAGCGACAGAATTTTCAATTCAAGATATCAATGGTTATATCTTGACTTTTGCAGAAGATGAGTAAGACAATCATAGAATGGCAGCCACTAACTCGGACGGTTTAGTTAATTGGCTTCCGCAGCCCAGACTACCTCGTTATCAGCCCCTAAAGTCTATGAGATTTAGGTCATTTCCATTTATAAAACCCTGTGCACCTTGAATATTTCATCTCCTGCAATAAAGTCTATTGGGCTGCGGACCAGCGCGCATGGTGTCATGGTTTTTGCTAATCCATCTAGACTATTTCATCGTGCACCCGGACTCACTAACCTTACCCGGACTTGGTACCGTCTAGACTACTTCATCGTGCGCCCGGACTCTCCAGTCATCTGCCAGGACTTGCAAAAACCACGCCACCGCGACACGGACGCCAACTAACCAAACCGCCGGGCCGTTATAAGCAATGCGTGAAAAATCATGACGAGACAAATTTGTCCCATCTAGCTGGACAACGCCACTTATAGAATTTACCAGGACCAGAATGTTATCGGTTATTTACCCGGACCAGTCCACTTACAAAACTTACCGTGACAACAAATTTATCGGTCATCTACCAGGACTTTCTCCTAGACAAATTTCGTTTGACAGTGAAAATTCAGAATTAACGCGGGACTCTCGTTTAATTACATTCTGTTACCTTAAAATGTCAAAACACTGCTTATAACTCGGACGGTTAAATTAATTGGCTTCGCCAGCCCGGACAACTTCGTAATGGGAGAGGAGGTCTATGCGAGTAACGCTTAACCCACTTATAAAACCTTGTGGCGCCTAGACTAATACTGCTACCGAGACAAAGTCAATAGGGCTGCCGGCCAGCGCTCTGGTGCCTTGTTTTTTGCTGTCATCTGGACAACTTTATCGTGACACGAAACTTTCATCCACTTATCGGGACTGGCAAAAAACGCGGCACCGCGACACGGACGCCAACTAATTCAACCGCCGAGCCGTTATAAGCAATGCGTGAAAAATCATGACGAGACAAATTTGTCCCATCTAGCGGGACAACGCCACTTATAGAATTTACCATGACCAGAAAGTTATCGGTTATTTACCAGGACCAGTCCACTTACAAAACTTACCGTGACAACTAATTTATCGGTCATCTACCAGGACATTCTCCTAGACAAATTTCGTTTGACAGTGAAAGTTCAGAATTAAAGCGGGACTCTCGTTTAACAACATTCTGTTACCTTAAAATGTTAAAACACTGCTTATAACTCGGACGGTTAAATTAATTGGCTTCGCCAGCCCGGACAAATCCGTAATGTATTCAAAAGTCTATTAGATTAAATGTTAATCCACTTATTAAACCTTATGGCACCCGGACTATTCCTGCTACCGAGACAACGTCAATAGGGCTGCCGGCCGACGCTCTGGTGCCTTGTTTTTTGCTGTCATCTGGACAACTTTATCGTGACACGAAACTTTCATCCACTTATCGGGACTAGCAAAAAACGCGGCACCGCGACACGGACGCCAACTAATTCAACCGCCGAGCCGTTAGGCTGCAATTAGGTGTGCATCGCCATCTGCCCGCTTGCACCAGGAGTGTTTTGCGGCTCTAACATGACTACTTTTTTACTTCGGGACTATTTTGTAATTCGAGTCAGATTTGTTTCAACTGGACTGGCCGCAAAAAGAAGCCAACGCGTCGCAAGCTTAATTTGAATAACATGACTGTTTTCTTTTATTTCGATAATTCCGTGAAAGAACTCCTTTACCCGGTTTGCCCCGACGCACGCTTGCATATGATAATCCAGCGGTTTTGTATTCTGAAATTTACAAAACCGGCCGATGAGCATCATCTTCAAGCTGTGGCCGACGCTTCTGCAAACCTGGTTTCTGTAAAACATGACAGCTTCACTGCTACTAAAAATAACTGCAGCCAACTCGGACGGTTAAATTAATTGGCTTCGCCAGCCCAGACTGCTTTGTAATGAGCCCCAAAAGTCTATGAGATTAAACTATCAACCCGCTTTTCAAGTCCTCTGCCACCCGGACTGTTTACGTTTTCCGGGACAGAGTCAGTAGGGCTGGCGGCCGACGCGCTGGTGCCTTGTTTTTTGCTCGCCATCTAGACTATTTAATAGTGACTCGTAACTCACAATCTTTACCCGGACTGGCAAAAAACGCGGCACCGCGACACAGACGCCAACTAATTCAACCGCCGAGACGTTATAAGCAATGCATGAAAAATCTTGACGAGACTAATTTGTCCCATCTAGCGGGACAACGCCACTTATAGAATTTACCATGACCAGAAAGTTATCGGTTATTTACCAGGACCAGTCCACTTACAATACTTACCATGACAACAAATTTATCGGTCATCTACCAGGACTTTCTCCTAGACAAATTTCGTTTGACAGTGAAAATTCAGAATTAACGCGGGACTCTCGTTTAATTACATTCTGTTACCTTAAAATGTCAAAACACTGCTTATAACTCGGACGGTTAAATTAATTGGCTTCGCCAGCCCGGACAAATCCGTAATGTATTCAAAAGTCTATTAGATTAAATGTAAATCCACTTATTAAACCTTATGGCACCCAGACTATTCCTGCTATCGAGACAAAGTCAATAGGGCTGCCGGCCAGCGCTCTGGTGCCTTGTTTTTTGCTGTCATCTGGACAACTTTATCGTGACACGAAACTTTCATCCACTTATCGGGACTGGCAAAAAACGCGGCACCGCGACACGGACGCCAACTAATTCAACCGCCGAGCCGTTAGGCTGCAATAAAATTTTCATCGCCTTCTCCCCGCTTGCTCCAGGAGTGTTTTGCGGCTCTAACATGACTACTTTTTTACTTCGGGACTGGTTCGTAATTCGAGATTGATTTGTTTTTACTGGACTGGCCGCAAAAAGAAGCCAACGCTCGCAAGCTTAATTTGAATACCATGACTGTTTTCTTTTATTTCGATAGTTCCCTGAAAGAATCCCTTCATCCGGTTTGCCCTGACGCACGCTTGCATATGATAATTCAGCGGTTTTGTCTTTTGAAATTTACAAAACCGGCCGATGAGCATCATCTTCAAGCCATGCCTGCGCTCTGGCAAACCTAGCTTCTGTAAAACATGACAGTTTACGCATATTAAAAATTACTGCAGCCAACTCGGACGGTTTAGTTAATTGGCTTCCGCAGCCGGACTGCTATGTAATTTACCCCCAAAGTCTATGAGAGAAAGCTTAAACCCGCTCTTCAAACTTCTGCCACCCGGACTGTTTACTAATTCCGGGACTAAGTCTAGGCTGCGGGCCGACGCGCATGGTGTCATGGTTTTTGCTGTATCTTGACTATTTCATCATTTAACCATAACTCACAAACCTTACCCGGACTTGCAAAAACCACGCCACCGCGACACAGACGCCAACTAACCAAACCGCCGGGCCGTTAGGTTTCAAAGTCGGTGCATAGCTTAAAACTTACCGCATCAAACTTCGTCTACTTTATCTGGACTCTTCCTTTCCCAAATATCATATCGCTAATTCTGCAAATACCAAAGTTTTTGATACATTTGAATAGCAATACTGACCTGACGTTATAATTCATATTTAAGATACTCACATAGTGATCGATACATAGTTAGTTATATGGGACTGACGTGGCGAAAGCATATGTTTTCCACTTGACAAATTTCAACCATGACCATTAATAAAACTTCAAAACCTAACTCGGACGGTTTAGTTAATTGGCTTCCGCAGCCGGACTGCTATGTAATGTGCCCCCAAAGTCTACAATATTGAAAACTTATTCGTTTACAAAATCCTGTTTAACCCGGACTGTTCCATCTATCGGGACTAAGTCTATTGGGCTGCGGGCCGACGCTCATGGTGTCATGGTTTTTGCTATTCCATCTAGACTATTTCATCGTGCACCCGGACTCACTAACCTTACCCGGACTTGGTACCATCTAGACTACTTCATCGTGCGCCCGGACTTTTCAACCATCTGCCAGGACTTGCAAAAACCACGCCACCGCGACACAGACGCCAACTAACCAAACCGCCGGGCCGTTATGTGCCAGTTGCAACTCAATCCGATGACAGTTTTACACTAATTATTAGTATATTTGTAATATGAAACAGGCACCGAAAAATATCATGACTGCCAGTACTGATGAGATGAGAGAAAGCATCTTGAGGTCTTTAATTGCATCTTTCAAAATAGAAAAAATCAATATCTCTGAAACTGCAGCTCAGGAAATCTATAATAGAGTCAAGAAAAAACTTAAAAAATAAGTTCAATTATCTTTTCCATAGGCTCGTAATTTCTATCAGCAACACTTTGGACTGCAAGTACATATTTTGGAAAAACCTTTTCAGTTATTTTATCAAAATTTAATCCTTTATTTCCTTGTTTTCTTGCCATCAAATTAGCTAAAACTCTTGCTGTTCGACCGTTTCCTTCTCTAAAAGGATGTATAAACAAAAATTCTCCATGTACTTTAGCAATATCTTTAATTAAAGCATTATTTGATTCGTACTTCGATGGGAGTTTTAAAAGAATTTCTTTTTCGAAATTGTCAATATTCTGAGAAATAAACTTAGCTGCAGGAAACAAAAAGCCACCCTTGGACATATTAACAGTCCTAAATTTTCCAGCAAAGGAATACAAATGACCCAATGACAGTTTATGAATCCTTTTTATATACTTAACATTAAATTTTGTCCTATTAGTTAGTTCATCCGAAAGAGTTAGTTCTGCTAATAGAAATCCTTCAAATTCAGATTTGTCAATTTCTTCTCTATTATTAAGATTTAAAAGATTTGGCAATAATTCGTTTTCTTCCGGACTTGACACATATTTATCCATGGCTCGACAGTTTTGTTTCGAGACTAAAATTAAATAAAAACCGTCACATAACTCGGACGGTTTAGTTAATTGGCTTCCGCAACCCAGACTGTCTCTTAATGAGCCTCCAAAGTCTATGAGAGAATGTTTAAATCCGCTCTTTGGTCTTCTGCTACCCGGACTGCTTCAGTGCTTCCGGGACAGAGTCAGTAGGGTTGCGGGCCGACGCGCATGGTGTCATGGTTTTTGCTATTCCATCTAGACTATTTCATCGTGCACCCGGACTCACTAACCTTACCCGGACTTGGTACTATCTAGACTACTTCATCGTGCACCCGGACTCTTCAGTCATCTGCCAGGACTTGCAAAAACCACGCCACCGCGACACAGACGCCAACTAACCAAACCGCCGGGCCGTTATGTTTAAGCAGCTGGTTCCCAGCCCAATGCCTAGACAATTTTGACATGACGATGGGATCTGTTCTATCTAGACAAAAAGCCTAAACATAACTCGCTAAGAGGTAATATGATTCTTCAATTTGGCCTGCACTAAAAAAATCTGACAAAATAGTTCCCAATATGGGAATTATCTGTATCTTTGTAGCAAGAATATAAATGAATGGAGAGGATATTTGCTAAAAGTACTTTAAGACAATTTTGGGAAAAACACCCTGACTCTGAGCAGTACTTAAAAACTTGGTATGACACTGCAATGAATTCGGAATGGAATACTCCAAATGATGTTAAAAAGACTTATGTTAATGCGAGTATTCTGAAAGAGAGCAGGATAGTTTTTAATATAAAAGGTAATACGTATCGATTGGTTGCAAAATTCAACTTTGAGAAACAATGGATTTTTATTCGATTCATCGGATCTCATACTGAATATGATAAAATCGATGCGAATACAATCTAAAAACAAAGGCTATGAATATAAAACTTATAAAAACAGAAGAAGATTACCAAATAGCACTGAAAAGACTTGAGGTCATTTTTGATGCAAAGAGCGGGACAATAGAAAGTGATGAGGCTGACATTCTTGGACTAATGATTGACGAGTATGAAAAAAAGCATTATCCGATTGAAGCACCAGATCCAATTGAAGCCATTAAAATCAGAATGGAAGAATTGAATTTAAAACAAGTTGACCTGGCTGATACAATTGGCGGAAAAAATAGAGTTTCAGAAATAATGAATCGTAAGCGCAAATTAACAGTAGAGATGATTCGCAATCTTACTGGACGATTAAACCTTTCCCCCGGACTTTTAATCCACGACTATAAGTTGACAGGACAAAAGCGAGCCTTGACTAGTAGAAAGATCGCGAGACATGCCATGACAAATAAAAAAAGCCTAAACATAACTCGGACGGTTTAATTAATTGCCTTCCGCAGCCCGGACTGCTTAGTAATGAGCCCTCAAAGTCTATGCGATTAAACTCGGTTCAACTTATAAAATCCTGTGGCACCTTGACTGCTTCGTCTCCCGGGACAAGGTCAATAGGGCTGCGGGCCGACGCTCTGGTGCCTTGTTTTTTGCTCGCCATCTGGACTATTTCATCGTGACCCAAAACTCACAAACCTTACCCGGACTTGGTACTGTCTCAACAGTTACATCTTGACCAGCAAGTGCTCGTCCACCTACCGGGACTGGCAAAAAACGCGGCACCGCGACGCAGACGGCACCTAATTAAACCGCCGGGCCGTTGTGTGTAATTCCATGCTGCTGAGATATTTCCGAAAATTCACTGAGACAAATCACTCATAAAACAAAAATTATGAAAGCATCTGTACTTTTATTTCTTTTATTAATCTCACATCTCGCATATTCACAAAATGACGATGATAAAGTTTTAATTCAGAACTATTATGAAACCTGTAAAGCCAAAAACTATTCTGCATATAATGCTGTAAATACAGGTATCCAACTTTTTGATACCAGACAATATTCAAGATCTTTGAAAAACTTTGAGAAAGCTCTCGAAAAGGATCCAAATTATTGTGACGCTTGGTATCTAATTGGGTATTGCTACCAAAAAACTGGAGACTATCAAAAATCCTTAGAAGCTTGTGACAAGTCTTTAACAATAAATCCAAATAATTCGTCTGCCCTAGTTATTAAAGCGAATACATTATTCTTAATGAAGGACACTTTGAAAGCAATTGAATTATTTGGTAAAGCAAAAGAAATCAACCCTGATAAAATTGACGGATATTATGGATTAGCACTATTGCTTCATCTTGCCGGCAGAAACACAGAAGCGAAATTAGTTCTTCAGGACCTAGACAAGAGGAATATAAAAACAATTAATGTTAGAGATAATAGAAAATTAAAAACTTTGCACAAAGACCTTGAATAATAAAACTACACACAACTCGGACGGTTTAATTAATTGCCTTCGCCAGCGCCAGGACAAATTTGTAACCATCCCAACATCTATGCTCTTAATTTCTGTTCCATTTATTAAGTTCTGTGGCACCCAGACAGTTTCATCGCCCGGGACAACATCATTGGCGCTGTCGGCCGACGCGCTGGCGCCTTGTTTTTTGCTCGCACCGAGACTATTACATCGTGACACGTAACTTCGCTGCCGTCTATCTGGACTTGGTACCGTTTCGCAGCTTCACCGTGACCCTCGGCACCGCAGCCACTTACCGGGACTGGCAAAAAACAAGTCACCGCGACGCAGACGGCACCTAATTAAACCGCCGGGCCGTTAGCAAAAATGCGCAGTGGGATGAGAATATTCGGCTTCCCGTAAGTGCAAGTAAAAGAATATCTTCTAACATGACTACTTACTACTATTTACCAGTTTTATATCGTGACACGCAATTGCCTAGCCGAATCCTTTTGCCAAACGCGCAAGTATAAAAAATTGGCACTCGCGCCACTACCATATATAAAACTTCGTTATCTGGACTAATTTATCAATTTATAAAACTTGTACCACGAAGCACAACCTGGCCAATTTTTTATGCCGACGCTGATGCCGCACATTTGCTAACAGTAGTTTATACAAATTTCTAATAACGAGACATATACGTATCATTATTGAGATACTTCTTTTATAAAATTCAGTATTTCTTGACAATTTTATCTCATCTACCAGGACTTTTGGAATTTCGTAAACCCTTAAATATGCGCACTTTTTCTAACACGGACGGTTTAATTAATTGGCTTTGGCAGCCCGGACTACTTCGTAATGGGATAGGAGGTCTATGCGAGTAACCCTTAACCCACTTATAAAACCTTGTGGCGCCCGGACTAATACTTCTACCGAGACAAAGTCAATAGGGCTGCCAGCCAGCGCTCTGGTGCCTTGTTTTTTGCTGTCATCTGGACAACTTTATCGTGACACGAAACTTTCATCCACTTATCGGGACTGGCAAAAAACGCGGCACCGCGACACAGACGCCAACTAATTAAACCGCCGAGCCGTTATGGGTAACCCCACCTCAAACCAAAGTCGATGACAGCAACGAAAAGATACGAAATACTAGACCATTTACCTCCATATGGGCCAATGTATATCCCAATTACAGAGGATGCCGAACCCTATTTCTCAGAAGGATTCCCAATTCGCTTTTTTAAGTCCGATGGGACAAGTTGGGTTGTAAATTTTAAACCGGGCTTGACAAATTTGAATCAAGTTTTTGACTTTCCACATCATGACAGAATTATCGTTTTTGCTGGTGGACTCGGTTATATAATGTCTCCCAATAATGAAAAGCCAATTGGTTTTGTAGGTTTGACTATAAATGAAATATTCCAAACTGAAAACGGGAGTTTAATATGTCCAGACGATACTTCTATACTTATTATTGATAATCAAATCGGACAGCTTTGGCAAAGTGAAAGAATTTCCTGGGATGGTTTTAAAGAGTTAACACTTGTTGGTGATATTATTTCAGGACTATCATATGATCCAACAAATTCAAATAAGCCCTGGACAGCATTTACATTGGATATAAAAACAAAAGAGATCATTGGAGGAAGCTATAGAGAATCAAATAATCGGAATCCTACCATGCCAACAATCAACTTCCAAGACAAATCTCAGAATAAATCTTGGTGGATATAAATTAAATTAATAAGGGCAACCCATAACTCGGACGGTTTAATTAAGTGCCTTCGCCAGCGCCAAGACAGATTTGTAATGAATCCCAGCATCTATGCCCTTTAATTCTAGCCATTTATTAAATTCAGTGCATCATGACAGTTTCATCTACCGGGACAGCATCGTTGGCGCTGTCGGCCGACGCGCTGGCGCCTTGTTTTTTGCTCGCACCGAGACTATTTCATCGTGACACGAAACTTCACTTCTTTCTATCTGGACTTGGTACCTTTTCTCAGTTTCACCATGACCCGAAGCTCATCACCCTCTACTAGGACTGGCAAAAAACAAGTCACCGCGACACGGACGGCACCTAATCAAACCGCCGGGCCGTTAGCACAAATTGCCAACAAAAAAACGAATTGGCCACACGCCATAACTTATTAAAAATAACTCTAATATGGAGTTTTCTTTCGTCTATCCGGACTTGGCCTACGCTCACGTATTTCTAGATAATTTAATAATAACATGACAAATTTGTTCCTTCTTGACAATTTTCGTTCCCGGCCAATTTGATACTTCCTTCAGGGACAACTTGTGCTAACTTTTTTAAATTAAATCTCATGAATGCAAAAATTAATTACAAACAAATTTTGATAGGCGCCTTACTTTTTGGTATAATCTATCTCATCATTTGGATTCTCTTCATAATCAATGGCCCATTCGAAATCGGAGAAAGTCTAGATAAGAGTGATTGGCTAGTTTTTTCGGGCGGGTATCTTTCATTTATCGGAACAATTTCAATAGCATATATAGTTATTATTCAGAATAAAAAATTCCATGAGATTGAGCAAGAAAAATTAAGATATAGCCAGCTTCCATACATAAGAATAAAACTCGCCGATAAAAGCAAATTAATCCCAACAAAAGACGGGGTTTATATTGTTGATTTTCCATCTCTAATTTTTAAATCAGATAAATTTATTTGGAAAGGGGGACAAACAGGTATTAATCTTAATATTCCAGCGGACCAAATTGCCCTTGTTGCTATTTATGAAATTCAAAATATTGGTCTTGGACATGCAATGAAAATATCATTACACTCAAATGATTCAGATTATTCATTTAGAGATCATCTAAAAATTGAGGAATCCCTTTACTTTATTATTGATATCGCATCATTAAAAAGGGAGTCACAAAAAATCAATCTTTTTGTGAAATTTTGTGATGTCTATAATAATAAATACGAACAAAGACTTTCATGTGAATTTAAGATTGACGGTACTATTTTTAATTTTAATATTTCTCAAGAACAATTTGAGCCTGAATTAATTAAAAATTAAAACTTGTGCTAACTCGGACGGTTTAATTAAGTGCCTTCGCCAGCGCCAGGACAGATTTGTAATACTCCCCAATTCTATGCCCTTAAATTCTGGACCATTTATTAAATCCTGTGGCACCCGGACAGTTTCATCTACCGGGACAGCATCATTGGCGCTGTCGGCCGACGCGCAGGTGCCTTGTTTTTTGCTCGTCATCTCGACAGTTTCATCGTGACACGAAACTTCGCAGCAATCTACCGGGACTGGAGCCGTTTCGCAGTTTCACCGTGACCCGAAGCTCACTGCCATCTACCGGGACTGGCAAAAAACAAGGTACCGCGACGCATACGGCACCTAATTAAACCGCCGGGCCGTTATGGGCAATAGCGCTGACCACGTGACAGTTACCAAGACAACTTAGTTAACGAGACAATTTAGTTTTTCCTTGACAATTCCGTACTCAGCGCAACTAGCCTATAACGGACCATCTTATTAGAAACAGAAACTTTAAATAAATCTAAATGAAAAAAACTCACTAAGTTCTTGAGAATAAAGTCGGCACAATTTTTGTGTTAATAAATTAACATCATCTCAATAAAATACCTTACTATGAAGATTAAAGTATTACTTGTCATTACGATGCTGTTCTTAATCCCCTATTGGTCATGTCAGAAAAAAGGTGATTTAATAGAAATGCATTTTTACGAAACTGGATGCGCTAATCCATGGAGTGTAGGCAATAACGACCCTGATTACCAAAATAAAGTCAAAACTTACTTAGAGCAACAAAACATTAATATTAAGAAAATCTCAATCTCAAACGATGGACCACTTAGTGGTTGTTTTTCTTGCTTTTGTACCACCGGTAGAATAATTAATATTACTGTCTATGATGTGGACAAAACTCATGCCTTAGATCTTGGTTTTTTCCTCTAAAATCTATACACTGAGACCATAATTATCCAGACAATAAATAAAAGACTAAGCATAAAAACAGGCTATGGTCAATAGCACTGACCATGTGACAGTTAACCTAAACAATTTCGTAATCCTTGACAGTTCACTTTTACCTAGACAAATCCGTTATCAGCGCAACTTGCCTATAACAGCCTCTAACCAAAAAATAATAATATGAAGACTACACTATTAACATTTCTGGCTCTAATAACTGGAATAACATGTTTAGCTCAAGAAATTGAATTTGCAGGTTCATTAAATACTTCATCAGAACAAAGATTTCAAAGTGCTTTTGGCTATGGCCTTCAATATCAACAGGGAATTAATAGCAAATACAAAGTTGGAATAGGCGTACATTTCAATTTCAATAAATCAGAATTTGATAACATTCCATATTTCATTGGATCTTCGATGGGAATCATAGACGAACAAATAAAATCAAATTCTAATAGGATTTCAATTAGATTAAATATTCAGCGATTACTCAGAGATAATGAAAATGTATCTTTATCACTAGGCCCAGAAATTAGTTATAACTTTCTATGGGGAAAGGATCAAGTACATGAACGAATGGATCAGCTTCCAAACTACTTTAATTATTCTCAAAATATAGGCCTAACAAAAGATTTTGGAATTGGTCTAGTTTCAAAAATAGAAATTAAGAAAATTGTATTACCTGAATTGTCGTTGTGCTTCACAATTAGGCCTGAAATACTGATAGGAAAAAACTATAAAGTATTTGGAGGTATTCCTCCAGTATTTTCAGGTGCATTAGGATTCACGGAATTTCAAATTGGACTGAACTACAGATTTAAAAAATAACTGCCCATAACTCGGACGGTTTAATTAATTGCCTTTTGCAACCCTGACTATTTTTTCTCAGCATTCAAAAGTCTATGAGAGAAGAATTTAACCCACTTATTAAATCTTGTGGTACCCGGACTGTTCCTGCTGTCGAGACAAAGTCAATAGGGTTGCAAGCCGACGCTCGAGTTGTCATGGTTTTTGCAGAGCCACCTAGACTATTTTATCGTGACATGACAAATCCTGCCCACTTATCGGGACCACTCTATCTGGACAGTTTTATCGTGACACCAAACGTTCGTCCATCTATCGGGACTTTGCAAAAACGCATGCCAACCCTGTCACGGACGGCAACTCATTAAACCGCCGGGCCGTTATTGGTAATGTCCTTAGTATATGACGGTTGCAGTATGACTCGAAATTTATCATCATCCCCGGACTGAAGACAAAAATTTCGGCTAAAGAATATAAATCGGACTTGAGATTTAATAAACACTAACCAATAACTCGGACGGTTTAATTAATTGCCTTCGGCAGCCCGGACTGCTTCAGAATCAGCCCTTAAAGTCTAAGAGAGAAAGTTTCTGCCGTTTATTAAATTCACTGCACCACGACAGTTTCGTCTCCCGGGACAAAGTCTACGTCGGGCTGCCGGCCAACGCGCTGGTGCCTTGTTTTTTGCTCGCCACCGAGACTATTTCGTCGTGACACGTAACTTCTCTGCCATCTATCAGGACTTGGTACCGTCTCGCAGCTTTACCGTGACCCTAAGCTCACTGCCACCTACCAGGACTGGCAAAAAACAAGTCACCGCGACACAGACGGCACCTAATCAAACCGCCGGGCCGTTAGGCTGCAATTAGGTTTGCATCGCCATCTGCCCGCTTGCACCAGGAGTGTTTTGCGGCTCTAACATGACTACTTTTTTACTTCGGGACTATTTTGTAATTCGAGATAGATTGGTTTTAACTGGACTTGCCGCAAAAAGAAGCCAACGCGTCGCAAGCTTAATTTGAATAACATGACTGTTTTCTTTTATTTCGATAATTCCGTGAAAGAACTCCTTTACCCGGTTTGCCCCGACGCACGCTTGCATATGATAATTCAGCGGTTTTGTATTTTGAAATTTACAAAACCGGCCGATGAGCATCATCTTCAAGCTATGCCATCGCGCTTGCAAACCTTGCTTCTGTAAAACATGACAGCTTCACTGCTACTAAAAATAACTGCAGCCAACTCGGACGGTTAAATTAATTGGCTTCGCCAGCCCAGACTGCTTTGTAATGAGCCCCAAAAGTCTATGACAGAAAACTATAATTCCGCTTTTTGGGTCTTGTGCCACCCGGACTGCTTCAGTGCTTCCGGGACAGAGTCAGTAGGGCTGGCGGCCGACGCGCTGGTGCCTTGTTTTTTGCTCGCCATCTAGACTATTTCACAGTGACTCGTAACTCACAATCTTTACCCGGACTGGCAAAAAACGCGGCACCGCGACACGGACGCCAACTAATTCAACCGCCGAGCCGTTAGGTGTCAAAGTGCGTTCGTCCCAACAGGTCTCATCGAGACAACTTCATCGTGACAGTTAAATTCCGTCCGCTATCTGGACTCATTTCCCATCAAATTTTTAGCACCTGACCTCAAATAGATTCCAAAATCTTAGAATTAATTGATAAATTTGAGTAGCAATACCGACCTGACGTTACTAAACCATATATAGGGCACTGACATAGAGCTTATTACATAGTTAGTTTTATGGGACTGACGTGGCGAAAGCGTGTGAACACGACAGAATTTCACAGGACAAATTCCTGCCATGATGGAAAAATTACTTCAACACCTAACTCGGACGGTTTAATTAAGTGCCTCGCCAGCGCCAGGACAGATTTGTAATCAAACCCGACATTTATGCCCTTAAATTCTGTTCCATTTATAAAATACAGTGGCAACTGGACAGTTTCATCTCCCGGGACTGCATCATTGGCGCTGTCGGCCGACGCGCAGGCGCCTTGTTTTTTGCTCGTCACCGAGACTATTTCATCGTGACACCTAACTTCACTGCCGTCTATCTGGACTTGGTACTGTCTCGAAGCTTCACCGTGACCCAAAGGTTGCTGCCATCTACCGGGACTGGCAAAAAACAAGTCACCGCGACACGGACGGCACCTAATTAAACCGCCGGGCCGTTATAGTGCATAATCCACAGTCCACATTCTCAGTGACATGCAGACTTACGCACTATAACTCCAGCTAATTCATCAGAGACAACAGCCATGGTTTTTGCATTCCTAGCAAGACAGTTTTATCGTGACAGGACAACTCGCGGCCGTTTATCGGGACTACGCCATCTGGACAACTTCATCGTGACACGAAATCTTCATCCATCTACCTGGACTGTGCAAAAACCAGATGCACCTCAGTTAAAATAGTGGAATTGAAATTTATTAATAAACTTCGTATAATTATTTGACATTAAATTGATTTACCTTTATTCAAGATTATTAAAACCTAATAATATGGACAATATCTGCAAACCTCAAGAACTTATCCAACCAAACTTTTTCCAACGACTTTTAAAGAATGATCCAAAAGAAAATGCGTTCATTGAAATAAATAATCTTTTTTCTTCAAGACCATTAAAAGAAATTGAATTCGAAGAAATAGAAAAGATTTCATCAAAATATAAAGTTGATATTCGGAAAAGATTTATTGTCAAGCTAAAGGATTTATATATTCAAAAGTTAAAACAATGCCTCTCTGATAATCTTTTATCAAATGAGGATCTCGTAACCCTCAATCATTTAAAAAGACTATTGATGTTAAATGATTCTGAAGTTGAGAATATTAATGATGAAGTAGCAGGGGATATCTTTAAAAAATTTCATGATGTAGTTATATCAGATGGGAAAATTGATAAAGAAGAGGATGAATTTCTTGATAAACTTAAAATAGATTTAAAGCTCTCAACCACTGCAGAAGAAAGAATACTATTTGAGGGCAGAAAACAATTTATCCAAAAGAAATTTGATCAAATGATTGAAGATAAAAGGATTTCACCGACTGAGTGGGATGATTTTATTGCTGTTCAAAAAGAGTTACGGTTTGAGATTAAGTTTAAAAAAGACGAGGAGGAAATTCTTGAAAAATTCAAATTGAATTGGCTTATTGAAAACGGGGATCTACCAGTAATTACCGTTACAATTAACCTACAAAAAAATGAATTATGCTACTTCTCGGCAAGAGTAGATTGGTTAGAAAATCGAACTGTAACTAAAAGAATAAATTATGGTGGCCCAACTGCTCGGATTAAAATAATGAAAGGATTTTACTATCGAGCTGGAAGTATGAATGTCCAAAGAGTTACTTCAGAGGAACTTCGAAAAATAGATTCAGGGCAACTTTATTTGACAAACAAGCGATTAATCTTTGTTGGAAATTCAAAGAACTCAAGCATTCAAATAAGCAAAATTCTTTCAATAAACCCATATAGTGATGGCGTAGGAGTTGAAAAAGACAGCGGTAAAAGTCCAATATTCGTACTAAATACCAATGCCGATGTCCTAGCAATGACTTTAACAAGAGTAATCAACGATTTTCAAAATGCCTAGACTAATTCTTCAGATCTAGAATAGAAAAAGTTACGCACTATAACACGGACGGTATAATCAATTGCCTTCGGCAGCCCGGATAGTTCCGTGATAACACGTAAACATTACTTGAGAAGCCTCTTCCCCACTTATCAAACTTCCGGTACCGGGAGTAATCCTGCTGCCGAGACAAAGTCAGTAGGGCTGCCGGCCGACGCTCTGCTGTCACGGTTTTTGCAGCGTCCATCTACCAGATTCACATGGACGAGAAACATCCTGCCCGTCAACCGGGACTCTAACATAAGATAACTTTACCTTGACGAGAAAATCCTGCATCTCAACCGGGACTTTGCAAAAACCCCGCCAGCCCGGACACAGACGGCAACTTATTATACCGCCGGGCCGTTAGCAAAAATGCGCAGTAGTGTAGGAGAGTATTCGGCTTCCCGCTACTGCAAGTAATCAACCTTAATCTAACATGACAGCTTATTTCTTTTTAACAAGCTTACATCGCGACACGCAATTGCCTAGCCGAATCCTTTTGCCAAACGCTCAAGTATAAAAAATTGGCACTCGCGCCACTACCATATATAAAACTTCGTTATCTGGACTAATTTATCAACTTATAAAACTTGTACCGCGAAGCACAACCTGGCCAATTTTTTATGCCGACGCTGATGCCGCACATTTGCTAACAGTTGTTTATACAAATTTCTAATAACGAGACATATACGTATCATTATTGAGATTAAGGTATCCATTTTATAAAATTCAGTATTTCTTGACAATTTCATCTTGTCTACCAGAACCTTTGGATTTTCGTAAACCCTTAAATATGCGCACTTTTTCTAACACGGACGGTTTAATTAATTGGCTTTGGCAGCCCGGACTACTTCGTAATGGGAGAGGAGGTCTATGCGAGTAACCCTTAACCCACTTATAAAACCTTGTGGCGCCCGGACTAATACTGCTACCGAGACAAAGTCAATAGGGCTGCCAGCCAGCGCTCTGGTGCCTTGTTTTTTGCTGTCATCTGGACAACTTTATCGTGACACGAAACTTTCATCCACTTATCGGGACTGGCAAAAAACACGGCACCGCGACACAGACGCCAACTAATCAAACCGCCGGGCCGTTAGCAAAAATGCGCAGTGGGATGAGAATATTCGGCTTCCCGCAAGTGCAAGTAATAGAATATCTTCTAACATGACTACTTACTACTATTTACCAGTTTTATATCGCGACACGCAATTGCCTAGCCGAATCCTTTTGCCAAACGCGCAAGTATAAAAAATTGGCACTCGCGCCACTACCATATATAAAACTTCGTTATCTGGACTAATTTATCAACTTATAAAACTTGTACCGCGAAGCACAACCTGGCCAATTTTTTATGCCGACGCTGATGCCGCACATTTGCTAACAGTTGTTTATACAAATTTCTAATAACGAGACATATACGTATCATTATTGAGATTAAGGTATCCATTTTATAAAATTCAGTATTTCTTGACAATTTCATCTTGTCTACCAGAACCTTTGGATTTTCGTAAACCCTTAAATATGCGCACTTTTTCTAACACGGACGGTTTAATTAATTGGCTTTGGCAGCCCGGACTACTTCGTAATGGGAGAGGAGGTCTATGCGAGTAACCCTTAACCCACTTATAAAACCTTGTGGCGCCCGGACTAATACTGCTACCGAGACAAAGTCAATAGGGCTGCCAGCCAGCGCTCTGGTGCCTTGTTTTTTGCTGTCATCTGGACAACTTTATCGTGACACGAAACTTTCATCCACTTATCTGGACTGGCAAAAAACGCGGCACAGCGACACAGACGCCAACTAATTAAACCGCCGGGCCGTTAGGGTTAATCCGTAGCCTTCCTGCACGTTAGATAGGTGTCAAAAGACTAACCCTAACTGAAAAAGAAAATTTCTATACCTTGTACAACTTTCCTTCATTCAGCTTGACAAATTCCTAATATCTGGACAATACTACGATTAAAAGTGAGTATTGTTGTTAAGAATGGTAAAATTTATCGGAATAAAATGTATAAAATGAAACTGTTTTTTCTTTTTATTTTCCTCGCACTATTTTCAAGGTCAGTGTCAGCATTTGATAATGTCAAAAGATGGATAATCGTTATTGATGCCGGTCACGGAGGTAGAGATCATGGAGCAATAGGTACTTCCAGTTCTGAAAAAGATATTACATTGGCAATTGCTCTAAAGACAGGTGAGTATATTAAAAAATATATAAGTAATGCAACTGTTATTTATACAAGAGACAAAGATACATTTCTTGCTCTAGGTGAACGGGCCAGAATTGCCAACAAATATAAAGCCGATCTTTTTATTTCAATTCATGCTAACTCGACAACATCAATAAACACCAAGGGAACAGAGACATATGTCATGGGCGTAACAAAAGAGGAAGAAAATCTAGAGGTTGCAATGAAGGAGAATGAAGTTATCTATCTCGAAAAAGACTACTCCACAAAATATGAAGGATATGATCCGAAATCGCCAGAATCATTTATCATATTCACATTGACACAAAATGTTTTTCAATCTCAGAGCATAGATCTCGCATCAAAAATTCAAACTCAATACAAAGACAGGATCAGCAGATTTGACAGAGGAGTGAAACAGGCTGGTTTTTGGGTATTATTTAAGACCGTCATGCCAAGTGTACTTACAGAAATCGGGTTTATTTCCAATCCAACCGAAGAGAAGTTTCTGATCTCCAAGCGAGGACAAGATTATCTCTCTTCGGCTATCTTTAGGGCCTGCAGAGACTACATTGATGAGATTGACCATAAAAGCGGACTTGCCAAAAAGGAATAACCCTAACTCGGACGGTTTAATTAATTGCCTTCGCCAGCGCCAGGACAGATTTGTAATCAACCCCAACATCTATGCCCTTAAATTCTGTTCCATTTATAAAATGCTGTGGCACCCGGACAGTTTCGTCTACCTGGACAGCATCATTGGCGCTGTCGGCCGACGCTCTGGTGCCTTGTTTTTTGCTCGGCACCGAGACTATTTCATCTTGACACGAAACTTCTCCAACATCTATCAGGACTTGGTACTGTTTAACAGCTTCATCGTGACAAGAGAGTTCTCGTCCGTCTATCAGGACTGGCAAAAAACAAGGCACCGCGACACAGACGGCACCTAATTAAACCGCCGGGCCGTTAGGCTGCAATTAAGTGTGCGCCGTCATCTGCCCGCTTGCACCAGGAGTGTTTTGCGGCTCTAACATGACTACTTTCTTACTTCGGGACTATTTTGTAATTCGAGTCAGATTTGTTTCAACTGGACTGGCCGCAAAAAGAAGCCAACGCGTCGCAAGCTTAATTTGAATAACATGACTGTTTTCTTTTATTTCGATAATTCCGTGAAAGAACTCCTTTACCCGGTTTGCCCCGACGCACGCTTGCATATGATAATTCAGCGGTTTTGTCTTTTGAAATTTACAAAACCGGCCGATGAGCATCATCTTCAAGCTGTGGCCGACGCTTCTGCAAACCTGGTTTCTGTAAAACATGACAGCTTCACTGCAATTTAAAAATAACTGCAGCCAACTCGGACGGTTAAATTAATTGGCTTCGCCAGCCCAGACTCCTTTGTAATGAGCCCCAAAAGTCTATGATAGAAAACTATAATTCCGCTTTTTGGGTCTTGTGCCACCCGGACCGCTTCAGTGCTTCCGGGACAGAGTCAGTGGGGCTGGCGGCCGACGCGCTGGTGCCTTGTTTTTTGCTCGCCATCTAGACTATTTCATCGTGACTCGTAACTCACAATCTTTACCCGGACTGGCAAAAAACGCGGCACCGCGACACAGACGCCAACTAATTCAACCGCCGAGCCGTTAGGCTGCAATTAGGTGTGCGCCGCCTTTTGCCCGCTTGCACCAGGAGTGTTTTGCGGCTCTAACATGACTACTTTTTTACTTCGGGACTATTTTGTAATTCGAGACAGATTTGTTTCAACTGGACTGGCCGCAAAAAGAAGCCAACGCTCGCAAGCTTAATTTTAATAACATGACTGTTTTCTTTTATTTCGATAATTCCGTGAAAGAACTCCTTTACCCGGTTTGCCCCGACGCACGCTTGCATATGATAATTCAGCGGTTTTGTCTTTTGAAATTTACAAAACCGGCCGATGAGCATCATCTTCAAGCTTTGCCAACGCGCTTGCAAACCTTACTTCTGTAAAACATGACAGCTTCACTGCTACTAAAAATAACTGCAGCCAACTCGGACGGTTAAATTAATTGGCTTCGCCAGCCCAGACTGCTTTGTAATGAGCCCCAAAAGTCTATGAGAGAAAACTTTCAACCCGCTTTTCAAGTACTTTGCCACCCGGACTGTTTACGTTTTCCGGGACAGAGTCAGTAGGGCTGGCGGCCGACACGCTTGGTGCCTTGTTTTTTGCTCGCCATCTAGACTATTTCATCGTTACTCGTAACTCACAATCTTTACCCGGACTGGCAAAAAACGCGGCACCGCGACACAGACGCCAACTAATTCAACCGCCGAGCCGTTAGTGCTAACGCTCCGAAAACTCGACATCTTCGATAAGTGACCAAATATTTATACATGAAAAATACCGCTTTACTACTAGTTTTGTTATGTGTCTTTTCAGCGTGTAGTTCAACAAAAAAGTTGACCAATCATACAACTACTGAGAGTTCTATATCTGATATGAGAGACGGGTTATCATATGAGACAGCAATTATAATTAATAAGAGAACCGATAAGCAAGGCATTGATGCAGAATATGAATGGTTAAAACAACGTTACCCAAACTATAAATTTAATGGACAATGGCTTATAAAATATAAGAGTGTTCCATATGATATTATTGACATTATAACTTTTGAAGGACTGAAAAAAACAATATATTTTGATATTTCAAAGTTCTCCGGGAAATTTTAAAAAGCGTGCACTAACTCGGACGGTTTAATTAATTGGCTTCGGCAGCCCGGACTACTTCTCAATCAGCCCCCAAAGTCTATGCGAGTAAACTCATCTCAACTTATCAAATTTTGTGGCACCCGGACTGATCCTGCTGCCGAGACAAAGTCAATAGGGCTGCCGGCCGACGCGCTGGTGCCTCGTTTTTTGCTCGCCATCTAGACTATTTTATCGTGACCCAAAACTCACATCCGTCACCCGGACCTGGTACCGTCAAGACAATTTATCGTGACCCAAAACTTATCGTCCACCTACCGGGACTGGCAAAAAACGCGGCACCTCGACACGGACGCCAACTAATCAAACCGCCGGGCCGTTATAAAAAATACGCAGTGGATATGAATACATTCGGCTTCCCGCTACTGCAAGCAATAAAATGGATTATTTCCAGACAGATATTTGCCGTTTACCAGTTTATTCCGCGATACGCAATTACCCAGCCGAATGATTCTGCCACCGCGCATATAAAAAATTGGCGCTCGCTCTCTCAGTTTATTCCATAGCTTACTACTATACGAGACAAACAACTTATTTAATAAAGCTTCTACCGCGACACATGACCTGGCCAATTTTTTATGCCGCCCCTGATCTTGCAAATGATCTTTGATTAGAAGAATTCTACTTACGACCAGCCATTTGCAAGGGGCGCACTTTTTAT
This sequence comes from uncultured Bacteroidales bacterium, assembly GCA_963715785.1. GTDB lineage: Bacteria > Bacteroidota > Bacteroidia > Bacteroidales > VadinHA17 > LD21. The sequence goes on along the minus strand of OY970276.1, from coordinate 3,686,934 downwards.
AACAGCCTTGTCAAATTCTATTTTAAACCTCGACAGTTTTTCAGTCATTTATGAGCGCCTATATCTCGACGGATTTGTAAAACATGACAGCTTACTACCTTTTATCGGGACTTTTGGTTTCTGTCTTAAGCATAAAGATTTGCCTACTTTTTATAACTCGGACGGTTTAGTTAATTGGCTTCCGCAACCCAGACTGTCTTGTAGTGAGCCTCCAAAGTCTAAAAGATTGAACTTGTATCCGTTTATTAAATCCTGTGCACCATGAATGCTTCATCGCTCGCATTAAAGTCGATTGGGCTGCGGGCCGACGCGCATGGTGTCATGGTTTTTGCTAATCCATCTAGACTATTTCATCGTGCGCCCGGACTCACTAACCTTACCCGGACTTGGTACCATCTAGACTACTTCATCGTGCACCCGGACTCTTAAGTCATCTGCCAGGACTTGCAAAAACCACGCCACCGCGACACAGACGCCAACTAACCAAACCGCCGGGCCGTTACAAGTAATAGTCGAGCACGCCCCTAAAGAGCAAACCTCAGATCTCATGAACGATAGACAACATATCAAAAGCATAGCCTCGAAATCCGATAAAATCGAATTACCTTCCAATTTCCCCGGACTTGCCAGGTCACATCGATTGATCACTATCGAAAGAAGCAAAGAAATTCAGTTTATGAAGCTGTGTGCACAGATACATTTTGATGATTTTAAAAAAGATCGTGCCGATTTGCAGAGAGATGCCCGCAAGGAAAAAAGACTCAAAATATGACGAACCCGACTTTCTAAAAAATATCAGAGCGAGACCAGCTCAATAAAATCGGACTTCAGTTATTAATCCTCCAGGACTTAGTAGTTAACCCTAACTTTTAATTGCTACTACTTGTAACACGGACGGTTTAATTAATTGCCTTCGTCAGCGCCAGGACAGATTTATAATCAATCCCCAAATCTATGCCCTTAAACTCTTTACCATTTATTAATCCTGTGGCACCCGGACAGTTTCATCTACCGGGACAGTATCATTGGCGCTGTCGGCCGACGCACGTGGTGTCATGGTTTTTGCCACCGGGACAATTTCATCATGACACGCAAGTTCACTACCGTCTACTGGACCTTGCAAAAACCACGCCACCGCTATTACGGTCAGGCAACTAATTAAACCGCCGGGCCGTTAGGTGGCATAGCTCGTGCAAACCCCGGGACTGTTTCATGAGCATCGTCTTCAAGTTTTTTGCCCGCATTCAGGACAGGTTATGTTCCATTTATAAGGACTTTTAAATAGCTACGCCACCTAACAGCCAATCAAAATGTTTAATATCTTTCAGATTAATATATACTTAATTTCTAAAAATGGGATTATACAATTTAAAATCTTTAGGTAATAAAGAACAGAAACTTGCAAATAGTATTTGCCCTATATGTCAAACTTCTGGAATAATACCTGTAGTTGATGAACCAGCAAGAGACTCGTTTGATTATATATGTAATCAATGCAGACAATCTTTTGTAATCTCAGTAAGCGGATCAATATTGGCTTCCGACTATCTGGAAAGACTTGATCAAGATTCTTATGCAAGGAAAGAATTACAAGCCGATATTAGACAAATGAATGGTAAAAACTACCCAATTGTTACTGACACACTTTCATATTTTCTTAACATAACTAACGAATATAATTATAGATCATACAATTATGCTGACTGGACTTCAGGGCTACTGGGTTCTAAGCTAAATTTATACAACATCCCAAAAGAAGAATTAGAAAAGATAACTATTAAACAAAAAGAGATTTTCTATGAAGCAGTGGAGAAGAAATATAATGAGCTTATTTCTGATTTAGAATCAAGGCTAAAATTGTCAATTAGAAAAGATGATTTGATTAGATATGAATTATCAACAATAAAGTTACTTCTACAAGGAGAAATTCAAGCGGAAGAGGGTATTTTTGATTTAGGCAATTGGAAACTACCATTAAATGAGATTATTAAAATACAATTTTTTCATCGAAATGCTATAAATGGAAAGTTGGATTTAACAACAATAGTTGGACCAAATCAAATTGTTAGAGTAGGGTCATCTAAGATTGAAGCACAATATAAAGTCAATGCTTTAGCGTACGACAAATATTTAAATTATATTGAATCAATTAATCATAAAAAAAGCTCGAGCAAATCAATCAGTCAAGAACGACTAGATTATCTTAAAATTCTTTATGATAAGTGCGAAGGAAATTCATCAGCCATATTCAATTTAGTTGATATTGGAAAATTATTAAACTGGGATGAGCAGAAATCTCGTAATATCTCTCATACTTTAATGGACTTTGGATATGTTGAAATATTAACAAAAGAAGGGGATATAAGCCTGACTTCTTTAGGAATATCAAAAATTGAAGAAATTATATCCGAAGGCTCAGAACTTAATGGAGATAAGTATTCTAAGGAAGAATTAAAGAACATAAACTTAAAGATAGATTCTATATTGGAATTCTTGGAAAAATTAGATCAAGGCCATGAAATTATTTTTGACGAAATAGAATCACTTAGAGCTGACGCACAAAAATTTTCAAAAAAAGATTTTAAATCCATGGTCTTGGGGAAACTATTCAATCTTGGAATAGATGGCTTATTAAGCAAAGACCATATTTCAGAAATACTCAAAACGCTAATAGGAGATGACTTTAATAAATATTTAAAATAATTAATTTGCTACGACCACCTAACTCGGACGGTTTAGTTAATTGGCTTCCGCAACCCAGACTGTCTTGTAATGAGCCTCCAAAGTCTAAAAGATTGAACTTGTACACGTTTATTAAATCCTCTGATACCTTGACTGTTTCGTCTCCCGGGACAGAGTCAGTAGGGTTGCGGGCCGACGCGCATGGTGTCATGGTTTTTGCTTCGCCATCTAGACTATTTCATCGTGCACCCGGACTCACAATCCTTACCCGGACTTGGTACCGTCTAGACTACTTCATCGTGCACCCGGACTCTCCAGTCATCTGCCAGGACTTGCAAAAACCACGCCACCGCGACACAGACGCCAACTAACCAAACCGCCGGGCCGTTATAAAAAATGCGGCTGGCTCATATGTCATTCGGCTTCCCGCACTGCAAGTAATAAAATGCACAATAACAGGACAGATTTTCAATATTTATCAGTTTATACTGCGACACGCAAATGCCCAGCCGAATTCCCTTTGCCGACGCGCGTATAAAAAATTGGCACTCGCGCCACTACCATTTATAAATTTCCGTTAACTGGACTAATTATCTATATTATAAAACTTTGTATCTCGACACTCAAAAAGGCAGGCCAATTTTTTATGCCAACCCTGATGCCTTGCAAATGGTCTTTGATGAGATAAATTTCTGTGGACGATTTAGCCATTTGCAAGGACGCACTTTTTATAACGGTCATTTAGATATATTATTAATAACTAGACAGTTTAGAGTCATTTATTGAGGTGCCTCATTTATAAAATTCAGTTTAACTTGACAAATTATTCTCGTCTACCAGGACTTTTTAATTATCTCCAGACCTTTAAATTGTGCACTTTTTATAACACGGACGGTTTAATTAATTGGCTTCGGCAGCCCGGACAGTTTCGTAATGACCCTCAAAGTCTATGAGAGAAAATTTTTCGCCGTTTATTGAATTCACTGCACCGCGACAGTTTTGTCTCCCGGGACAAAGTCTATTGGGCTGCCGGCCATCGCGCTGGCGCCACATTTTTTTGCTGTCATCTAGACAATTTCATCATGACACGAAACTTTCAACCCTTTATCTGGACTGGCAAAAAATGTGTCACCGCGACACGGACGCCAACTAATTAAACCGCCGGGCCGTTAGGCTGCAATAAAATTTTCGTCGCCTTCTGCCCGCTTGCACCAGGAGTGTTTTGCGACTCTAACATGACTACTTTTTTACTTCGGGACTAATTAGTAATTCGAGATAGATTTGTTTCAACTGGACTGGCCGCAAAAAGCAGCCAACCCTTCGCAAGCTTAATTTGAATATCATAATAGATTTGTTTTACTTCGATAATTCCGTTAAAGAACCCCGTTTACCCGGTTTGCCCCGACGCACGCTTGCATATGATAATTCAGCGGTTTTGTTTTGAAATTTACAAAACCGGACGATGAGCATCATCTTCAAGCTTTGCCTTCGCGCTGGCAAACCTAGCTTCTGTAAAACATGACAGCTTTTCTGCTATAAAAAATTACTGCAGCCAACTCGGACGGTTAAATTAATTGGCTTCCGCAGCCGGACTGCTTAGTAATCAACCCTAAAAGTCTATGAGAGAAAGCTTAAACCCGCTCTTTGGTCTTCTGCTACCCGGACTGTTTACTAATTCCGGGACTAAGTCTTGGCTGCGGGCCGACGCACAAGGTGTCATGGTTTTTGCTTGTATCTTGACTATTTCATCATGACCATTGGGCTCACAAACCTTACCCGGACTGGCAAAAACCACGCCACCACGACACGGACGCCAACTAATTCAACCGCCGAGCCGTTATGGGTAAATAGCGCTGACCAAATGACAGTTACCGAGATAATTTAGCTTGTAAGACAAATTAGCAATCCTTTATAGATCTGTTATAAACGCAAAAACCTATAACGGGACAAATCCCGAACAACATATTTGATAACTCACAAAATATCAACCAACAATTATTAAACGGAGAGATATCAAAAGATAATTTTAATAGAAAAAAATGAAAAAAGAATCTGTTAAATTTCTAATTAAGTTACTAATACTTTTTATTGTTGTAGAATTAATACTAATGATGAGATTGATTATTTTTAGTGATAGTCCTATAACTTGGGGTGAATTTTTGAGAGGCTTGCCCTTTTCGGTAATAGCATGTCTTGCAGTTGTATTTTTTAGAGGTTTCCTGTTTATGTCCCCCACGAAAAAGAAAAAGGTTAAACGTTCTGCAAATAACGATTTAACAAAAAAAGGATGAATATCATTCCAAAGTCTGTCAGTTGCGGAAGTCTTTTTGCTTCTAAAATGTCGTTTTTATAAAAGTTATTAGCAATCGTTGTCTCTATGCAATACTTACAGCTGGAGAATATCAGGACTCTCAGGAGGAAAACTTGTTGGATTTATACTATCTGAATAAATAAATCTACCCATAACTCGGACGGTTTAATTAAGTGCCTTCGGCAGCCCGGACTGCTTCAGAGTCAGCCCTTAAAGTCTATGAGAGAAAAATTTCTGCCATTTATTGAATTCACTGCACCTCGACAGTTTCGTCTCCCGGGACAAAGTCTACGTCGGGCTGCCGGCCACCGCGCTGGTGCCTTGTTTTTTGCTCGCACCGAGACTATTTCATCGTGACACGTAACTTCACTGCCGTCTATCTGGACTTGGTACCGTCTCGCAGCTTCACCGTGACCCGAAACTCACTGCCATCTACCGGGACTGGCAAAAAACAAGTCACCGCGACGCAGACGGCACCTAATTAAACCGCCGGGCCGTTAGCAAAAATGCGCCGCAGGGGAGGAGAGCATTCGGCTTCCCGCACTGCAATTATTAAAATTTCGTTAACCGGACAGATTATCACCATTTACCAAATTATATCGCGATACGCAAAAGCCCAGCCGAATAATTCATCCAATACGCATATAAAAAATTGGCACTCGCGCCACTGCCGTTTATAAAAATTCGCTAACTGGACTACTTATCTACATTATAAAACTTGCACCGCGACACTCAAGACTGGCCAATTTTTTATGCCGACGCTGATGCCTTGCAAATGGTCGTTGATGAGACAAATTCTTCCATAAGATTTAGCCATTTGCAAGGACGCACTTTTGCTAACGGCCATCTATTCAATTTTTTACAACTGGACAGTTTCTACGCCATTATAAAGTTGCCTCATTTATTAAATTATGTATAACTGGACTATTTGATCTCTTTTACCAGGACTTTTTGGCTTTTCATAAACCCTTAAATTTGCGCACTTTTTCTAACTCGGACGGTTTAATTAATTGGCTTCGGCAGCCCAGACAGTTTCGTAATGACCCTCAAAGTCTATGAGAGTAAATTCTGAACCATTTATCAGCTTCACTGCACCTCGACAGTTTCATTTCCCGGGACAAAGTCTATTGGGCTGCCGGCCATCGCGCTGGCGCCACATTTTTTGCTGTCATCTAGACAATTTCACCATGACACGAAACTCTCATCCCTTTATCTGGACTGGCAAAAAATGTGTCACCGCGACACAGACGCCAACTAATTAAACCGCCGGGCCGTTATATGTAACGGATTCCAGGTCAGAACTCTAGACAGTTTCGTAAACAGAATCGGGACAAATTTACTCTCCAGAGACAGGTAAATAGGAGAGAAGGCCAACGCTCAGCTACTGTTAATAAAATAACACTAAAGAGAAAGATTTCAAAAGTAATTCAAATTGTGCCGCGACACTCAATTCATCTATCGGGACTCGTATTATACCAACTATTCTCAACGAGACAAATTTCTGACACAATTGTAATCAACGGCGAGACAATTTTCTGGCAACGAGACAGTTTCAAAACGCTACATATAACTCGGACGGTTTAATTAATTGCCTTCCGCAGCCCGGACTACTTAGTAATGAGCCCCCAAAGTCTATGCGATTAAATTCATTTCAACTTATAAAATCCTGTGACACCTTGACTGTTTCGTCTCCCGGGACAAAGTCAGTAGGGCTGCGGGCCGACGCTCTGGTGCCTTGTTTTTTGCTCGCCATCTAGACTATTTCATCGCGACACAAAACTCACAAACCTTACCCGGACTTGGTACCGTCTAGACTGTTTCATCGTGATAAGAAAACTCTCATCCATCTACCGGGACTGGCAAAAAACGCAGCACCGCGACACAGACGGCAACTAATTAAACCGCCGGGCCGTTAGGTTGCAAAGTATCTTGGTACCTAAAAGTCCCATCGAGACAGCTTCATCGTGACACTAAAATTCCTTCAACTTATCTGGACTCATTACCCATCAAAATTTTCGCTACTGACCCTCAAATGGCATATTTTTTGAGCAGAAACTTAAAAACAAATATTCAATAGTGATTGCAATGAAAAAATTAGTAATCCTTTTAATTCTTAGCTTTTTAAATAGCACTGGTAATTGCCAACTACTAAGTAAACCTTCTTTGACAGTTGAAGACTTTGAAAAAGCTTTAACAAATGTCGACCACTTAGGTAAAATATTAAGTGAGCACAAATTTGAGTCTTATACTACTGGTGCATCAGAGCTTAACGCACCTGGAACAATGTCAAATCAGTTATATCCCGATCTAAAAATTCTCAAATCGAAAAATTGGGTACTAAAAAATTCACAGGATCAATCAATTTTTATGATTAACATGTTTGAATGGGAGGCAAACCATGCACCACATCCAGATGTAATTAAAACGATCAGAATTTTGGTTAGGCGAGATTCAAAGTACGCTGATCAAATGAAGGCTTTCCTTGAAAAAATCAAAATTAAATATCCGAATGAGAGCAAAAGATATTTTCGCAATAGTGAACCATATAAATCATCTGGAGAACCCTTAATTGTTTTTACTAATGGTTCTAATATTGAAGTGCGAACAGAGGCGCCAGATGCAAGGTATTTCAATTTCTACACTGTAAGCTTGGATTTAATGAATTCTAAGACAGCACAAAATCATAGTCAAATAAAACAGTGAACGCTTGTGGATAAGAAAGAATTCCACCAAGACAAATTTCTGCCGTGACCATAATAAAACTTCACAACCTAACTCGGACGGTTTAGTTAATTGGCTTCCGCAGCCCAGACTACCTCGTTATCAGCCCTTAAAGTCTATGAGAGAATGTTTAAATCCGCTCTTCAAAACTCTGCTACCCGGACTGCTTCAGTGCTTCCGGGACAGAGTCAGTAGGGCTGCGGGCCGACGCGCATGGTGTCATGGTTTTTGCTATTCCATCTAGACTACTTCATCGTGCACCCGGACTCACTAACCTTACCCGGACTTGGTACCGTCTAGACTACTTCATCGTGCGCCCGGACTCTTCAGCCATCTGCCAGGACTTGCAAAAACCACGCCACCGCGACACAGACGCCAACTAACCAAACCGCCGGGCCGTTAGCATTCATGTCACAGTAAACTCAATGATAGCTAGTGTCTTTCAAGACAGATTCATTATAACGTTTTGAATTTGTATTAAGAAATTTTAAAAGAAAAAATGAAAAAAAAAAATATTAAATATCTAATTCAATTTCTTGTATTTTTTATTGTTGTTGAATTATTGCTAATGATGAGATGGATAATTTTTAGTGATAATCCTTTAACGTGGGGTGAATTTTTGAGTGGTTTACCATTCATGGTAATAGCATGTCTTGTAGTTATAATTTCTAGGGCTTTTCTGTTTATGTCTCCCCACAAAAAAAAATAGTTAAACGTCCGGCAACTTTACGTTAAAACAGCCTTGGTTAATTCTCTGTGCATGAGGCAAAATTTGACCAGATTCAGCATCAATAATATAGACTTACACAAATGCTAACTCGGACGGTTTAGTTAATTGGCTTCCGCAGCCCAGACTATCTCGTTATCAGCCCTTAAAGTCTATGAGAGAAAGCTTACATCCGCTCTTCAAATTTCTGCCACCCGGACTGTTTCAGTGCTTCCGTGACAGAGTCAGTAGGGCTGCGGGCCGACGCTCATGGTGTCATGGTTTTTGCTATTCCATCTAGACTCTTTCATCGTGCGCCCGGACTCACAATCCTTTCCCGGACTTGGTACCGTCTAGACTACTTCATCGTGCACCCGGACTCTTCAGCCGTCTGCCAGGACTTGCAAAAACCACGCCACCGCGACACAGACGCCAACTAACCAAACCGCCGGGCCGTTAGGCGTCATAGTTCTGAAAACCCGACAGGCTCTAACTTAGAGAATTATATCTTGACATTATAATTTCAGCCGCTTATCAGGACTTTGCCATCTTGACAACTTTATCTAGACCCGAAATCACGGCGCCTAACAGCAATAATTTATATCTTGACAATGAAACAAATTGAAGACGATGTTTGAAACCAAAAAGAAGATAAAGCAGAGACTAATTCAATCCTTTGGGGAGATTAAAGATGACCCATACTATTTTGACTCGATTGAAAAGTATTTCAGAAACAAAGACCATACAGGGGCTTTCCAAATTTTGGCAGATAAAACCTGTAATGATTTAGATTTTAATGAATTATTCAAGTTTATAGACAGGACTACTTCAAAGATAGGACAACAATTCTTATACAACACATTAAGAACTATTCCATCAAATAGCGACAAATTCCCTGAACAGGAGAGTCTCATTCAAAAGATAACAAATGATTCAAAACTGAGATTATATATACAACTTCAGTTAGACAAATTAACAAGAGATAGTACTTATTTTATAACTACATTATTTCAGGATGAACATATTAAGAAACCTAAATGGTTCTTCATAATTCCGATTTTATCATTTTCCAGTCTGATGTCACTAGTGCTGATACCATCTACTCCTCAATTCTTCTTTGTCTTATTAGGCATAATTATTGTAAACTTGGGCATTCATGTCTGGAATAAACAAAACCTTAATGAATATTTAGGAACAATTCCTCATCTGCTAATACTGATAAAGGTTGCTAAAAAGCTGTTAAAGTGTGATATACTTAAAAAAATAAATGAAGATGTCCCTGAATCAATAAGTAGTATTGAAAAGATTCGGCGTCATATGTCTTTTTTTAAGCTCGAAGTTCAAGCTCAGACTGATGTTGGAACTGCTTTTTTGACTTTTCTCGAGCTATTTAAGGCATTATTTCTTTTGGAACCTCTTCTTTTGTTTGGAGTTTTGAAACAACTTGATACTAAAAGGAAAGAAATTGAAAATGTATTTTCTTTTGTCGGTTATGTAGACTCACTCGTTTCTATATCATCCTTAAGGCATGGGCTTAAGTCTTATTGCTTACCTCAAATTGATAATAACCATAAAATCATTAATGCTACTGAAATATATCATCCGCTGATTATTGATTGTGTTTCAAACTCAATTCAGGTAGATGGCAATTCGATTCTCTTAACTGGATCAAATATGTCAGGTAAGACATCCTTTATTCGAACAATCGGGCTTAATATAATATCAGGGCTAACAATAAACACTTGCTTTGCCAAACAACTTTGTTTTCCCAGATTGAAAATATTTTCAGCGATCAGATTAAGTGATAATTTAATGAATGATAGAAGCTACTATTTTGAGGAAGTACTTACGATTAAAGAAATGATTGAAATAAGTAAAACCAACGAATCTAATTTGTTTTTACTTGATGAGATATTCAAAGGAACAAATACTATTGAACGTATAGCTGCAGGAAAGGCAGTCTTATCATATCTTAATAATAAAGGCAGTATTGTATTTGTATCCACACATGACATTGAATTGGCTGATCTGCTGAAGGACACCTACAGCTTGTACCATTTTAGCGAACAGGTGGACGATAAAACTGTTGATTTTGACTTTAAACTTAAGGTTGGTAAATTAAAAAACAGAAATGCAATTAAGATTCTCGAGATTAATGATTATCCGAAACAGATAATTACTGAGGCAATAGAATTATCAAAAGAATTGGATAAAATCTATGTGGTAAGTAACCGATGACAGTTTTCATACCTGACTCACTAAAATTACTACGAACGCCTAACTCGGACGGTTTAATTAAGTGCCTCGCCAGCGCCAGGACAGATTTGTAATCCTTCCCAACATCTATGCCCTTAATCTCTGTTACATTTATTAAATCCTGTGGCACCCGGACTGTTTCGTCTACCGGGACAGCATCATTGGCGCTGTCGGCCGACGCTTTGGTGCCTTGTTTTTTGCTCTTAACCGAGACTATTTCATAGTGACACGAAACTTCTCTGCTGTCTATCGGGACTTGGTACCGTCTCGCAGTTTCACCGTGACCCTTGGCTTCGCAGCCATCTACCGGGACTGGCAAAAAACAAGGCACCGCGACGCAGACGGCACCTAATTAAACCGCCGGGCCGTTAGCAAAAATGCGCAGTGGGATGAGAATATTCGGCTTCCCGCTACTGCAAGTAATCAACCTTAATCTAACATGACAGCTTATTTCTTTTTAACAAGCTTACATCGCGACACGCAATTGCCTAGCCGAATCCTTTTGCCAAACGCTCAAGTATAAAAAATTGGCACTCGCGCCACTACCATATATAAAACTTCGTTATCTGGACTAATTTTCAACTTATAAAACTTGTACCGCGAAGCACAACCTGGCCAATTTTTTATGCCGACGCTGATGCCGCACATTTGCTAACAGTTGTTTATACAAATTTCTAATAACGAGACATATACGTATCATTATTGAGATACTTCTTTTATAAAATTCAGTATTTCTTGACAATTTCATCTTGTCTACCAGTACCTTTGGATTTTCGTAAACCCTTAAATATGCGCACTTTTTCTAACACGGACGGTTTAATTAATTGGCTTTGGCAGCCCGGACTACTTCGTAATGGGAGAGGAGGTCTATGCGAGTAACCCTTAACCCACTTATAAAACCTTGTGGCGTCCGGACTAATACTGCTACCGAGACAAAGTCAATAGGGTTGCCAGCCAGCGCTCTGGTGCCTTGTTTTTTGCTGTCATCTGGACAACTTTATCGTGACACGAAACTTTCATCCACTTACCGGGACTGGCAAAAAACACGGCACCGCGACACAGACGCCAACTAATTAAACCGCCGGGCCGTTAGCTTTAAATTACAGGCTTCGACCTTGACCGAAAACTCCATTGATTTGTTATCTTTGTGAAATATCAGTTTTAACATGACAGCAATAGAATTAAAGACATTACTTATTCATCGCATTACTGAAATAAACGATGTTTCATTTCTTAAAGCGCTTAAAACAATTGTTGATTCAAAAACTGAAACAGGTGTGATCCAATTAACTCCTGATCAGCTTGATGATATAATTTTGTCTAAGAAAGAGATAGAAAATGGCATGTTCATTGAGCAAGGTCATCTTGATAAAGAGGTAATGCAATGGCTAAGCGCAAGATAGTCTGGTCTGACAGGGCAAAGAAAAGGCTATACGGAATACTCGAGTTTTACATCGAGAGAAATAAAAGTAAATCATATTCTATTAAACTCTATAAACTTCTTAACAAAGAAGTAAAGTTTCTTTTGAAATACCCTGATCTTGGACTAAAGACTTCCGAAGAGTCTGTCAGAGGACTAATCATTGACACCTACATTATTTACTACGAGGTAACGGAAGACAAGATAATAATCCACACGATTTGGGACTGCCGGCAAGATCCTGACAGTAAGATAATAAAATAAAAATCTAAAGCTAACTCGGTCGGTTTAATTAATTGCCTTTTGCAACCCGGACTACTTCTCAATCAGCCCCTAAAGTCTATGCGAGCAAATTCATTTCAACTTATCAAATTTTGTTGCACCCAGACTGTTCCTGCTGCCGAGACAAAGTCAATAGGGTTGCAAGCCAACGCTCGAGTTGTCATGTTTTTTGCATCGCCATCTGGACAGTTTTATTATAACATGACAAATCCTGTCCACTTATCGGGACCACGCCATCTGGACAACTTTATCGTGACAAAGAGATCCTGCTCACTTACCGGGACTTTGCAAAAACACATGCCAACCCTGACACGGACGGCAACTCATTAAACCGCCGGGCCGTTAGCATTAAGTGTTGGGGAAACCCCGATGTTCTATCAACCTTATTTTCTGCCCTGAACAAAAAAATAAGTGAATCGTTATCCCTTAAGAACTAATCAAATTGAGAGAAGATGATAACGAACAACAAACCTTTTTTTGCACCACAACTATTTATCCCAAGCGGGGTAAGGGACATATCTTTTTACTCGAAAGCATTTGGGGCAACCGAAATCCTCAATTTGAAAAATGATGATGGATCTGTTCATGTGGCTGAACTTTCTATTAATGGAACCATCTTTCATCTGCATGAGGAGGGACCTCAAAAAGGAAGGTTAGAACCTAGCAAAGTAAAAGGTATTACTACTCTCATTGGACTTTTTGTTGAAGATGTCGATTTGTATATGAATAATGCTCTTAAAGCTGGCGCAACCCTCTTAAGCCCTGCTCAAGACTATGACTATGGATATCGACAAGGGGATCTCCTAGACCCATTTGGACATCAATGGATGATCGAGAAGAAAATCTAATTAGTGCTCACAGACAAAAAAATAACACCTAAATGCTAACTCGGACGGTTTAATTAATTGCCTTCCGCAGCCCGGACTACTTCATCACCGCTCCCAAAGTCTATGAGATTGAACTTTAACCGACTTATAAAATTCTGTAGCACCTTGACTGTTTCGTCTCCCGGGACAGAGTCAATTGGGCTGCGGGCCGACGCTCAGGTGCCTTGTTTTTTGCTCGCCATCTGGACTATTTCATCGTGACCCAAAACTCACAAACCTTACCCGGACTTGGTACCGTCTCGACAGTTACATCATGACCAGTAAGTTCACGTCCACCTACCGGGACTGGCAAAAAACGCGGCACCGCGACACGGACGGCAACTAATTAAACCGCCGGGCCGTTAGCAAAAATGCGCAGTAGTGTAGGAGAGTATTCGGCTTCCCGCAAGTGCAAGTAATAGAATATCTTCTAACATGACTACTTACTACTATTTACCAGTTTTATATCGCGACACGCAATTGCCTAGCCGAATCCTTTTGCCAAACGCGCAAGTATAAAAAATTGGCACTCGCGCCACTACCATATATAAAACTTCGTTATCTGGACTAATTTATCAACTTATAAAACTTGTACCGCGAAGCACAACCTGGCCAATTTTTTATGCCGACGCTGATGCCGCACATTTGCTAACAGTTGTTTATACAAATATCTAATAACGAGACATATACGTATCATTATTGAGATACTTCTTTTATAAAATTCAGTATTTCTTGACAATTTCATCTTGTCTACCAGGACCTTTGGATTTTCGTAAACCCTTAAATATGCGCACTTTTTCTAACACGGACGGTTTAATTAATTGGCTTTGGCAGCCCGGACTACTTCGTAATGGGAGAGGAGGTCTATGCGAGTAACCCTTAACCCACTTATAAAACCTTGTGGCGCCCGGACTAATACTGCTACCGAGACAAAGTCAATAGGGCTGCCAGCCAGCGCTCTGGTGCCTTGTTTTTTGCTGTCATCTGGACAACTTTATCGTGACACGAAACTTTCATCCACTTATCGGGACTGGCAAAAAACACGGCACCGCGACACAGACGCCAACTAATTAAACCGCCGGGCCGTTATAGTGCATTCGGAGCTCGTGACTGACCCCAAATTGACCCAGACAAACGCACTATAACTCAAGTTCATTCTAGTAATTTAAATATGTATACAATGACAAATCTTGCTACAATTACTGCCGACCTAAACACTTCAGACATGGTTTTTGCATAGCTATCATGACAGTTTTATCGTAACGAGACAACTTCGTATCGTTTATCGGGACTCAGCCATCTGGACAACTTTATCGTGACACGTAAATCCTTCCCACTTATCAGGACTTTGCAAAAACCACAACAGAAGCTAATTCAGGCATCAATTATACAATCTCAAAGTAATTTTATCGTTAATAATACAAACCTAACCACCAATAATATTTTAAATGTGAAACAAATTTCAATATTGCTTATTCTGACAGTTCTCTTATCTTTCAAAATTGATAATGGGAATAAGTTAAATGAATCCAGCGATCCTTCAGTAAATACCTTACTCAATAAAAAGGTACCTCATTTTACAGGATACTTAATCAACGAATCAGTAGTTGATGAGACGTTTTTAGATAAAAAGGTTATCCTTTTGAATTTTATGTTCATTGGATGCCAAGGATGCATGCAAGAATTACCCAATTTGGATAAACTGCATGAAAAATATAAAAACACCAACTTTATGATTGTGACCATCATGGGTAATGGCATAGAAGATATAAAATCCTATCAAGGAATTGGAGATACCTCCAAAGTCTTTTATCAAATACGAAAAATGTTGAAATCTGAAAGTATCAGAAATCCGATTATTGCTGAGTGTAAATCCGTCAAACAAACTGGACCAGTAAATAGCATAAAAACTTGCACGGATAATATCTCAAAGAAGTTTTTCATAGATGAATACCCTACGAACTTATTAGTTGATAAATCAGGGATTATTACAAAAATATATTCGAACCTAGTTAATGACGCTGAATACATTGATTTACAAGCTCAAATAGATAGTTTATTAAAATAGCAAGGAATTACTCGGTGCGTAAAGAATTGTCCAATTTTTCTATTGCTTTTTCAGTTTAATGCCTATTTAATGACCTCTTGGCACCGAGACAAATTCGTTGATACAAGACAATTTTAAAATATAACGCACTATAACACGGACGGTTTAGTTAATTGGCTTCCGCAGCCCAGACTACCTCGTTATCAGCCCTTAAAGTCTACAATATTGAAACCTTATTCGTTTACAAAATCCTGTTTCACCCGGACTGTTCCATCTATCGGGACTAAGTCTATTGGGCTGCGGGCCGACGCGCATGGTGTCATGGTTTTTGCTAATCCATCTAGACTATTTCATCGTGTGCCCGGACTCACTAACCTTACCCGGACTGGTACTATCTAGACTACTTCATCGTGCACCCGGACTCTTCAGCCATCTGCCAGGACTTGCAAAAACCACGCCACCGCGACACAGACGCCAACTAACCAAACCGCCGGGCCGTTAGCTGCAAGGCAAATTGCGGCCAAGTTCGCACTGCACCATGACTTCCGACGCGCTCGCAAGAGTTTTGCAGCCCTTCCCTGCAACCGTCCCGTCGCTGTAAAACACATGCTTCTTTGCCCGCCCGGACTCCGCCATCTGAACAATTTTTTCATTACATGTGAAACCCTACCCGTTTATCGGGCACTTTAGCTTTAAAATAAATTTATAATCTATGACAAAGGGAATTAGTCTATTCTAATTAATTTATTTACTTTGAGTAGCAATATTCAGTAGGTCTGAAATCTACATTAGTCTAATTATAATGAACAATTGAACGCTTTATAAAAGCATCAAGCATTGATATTTAGTATTTGCCTTAAATTAAAAATATCAAATGGAAGAATGGAAGAATCTTAAAATATTGATAGTAGACGATGACCCGTTTTTATCTTTACTGATTTCTAAATACCTTGAACCTACAAAAATTCAAATCACTCATGCTGAGAATGGCAAAGAAGCTGTTCAACTCTGTCAAAATAAACAATTTGACATTGTTTTAATGAATATTCAGATGCCTGTTATGGATGGTTTTAAGGCAACAATAGAAATCAGAGGCTTTAATAAGGATATCGTAATTATTGCTCAAACTACATCTCACTATGATTCGGTAAGATTTTTTACAGGTGGTTTTACAGATTATATTTTTACACCTTTTAATCCAGAGGATTTAATACTAATAATTAAAAAAAATATTAAGCATTTATGAACCAATACTAATCAATTATTCAGCAAAGAATAAATCAAGGATTTGAAAATAGTTATAATACTTAAATCATTTTATCATGTATAGAAAGTGTTCAAATTTACAAAGACATTCAATAAAGAGCATTTTGCTTATTCTTCTTTTTATCTGTGGCTCTTGTACTCAACCCTTTGGACAGAAGAATACTTCGTATGAAAATTCTTTAAAAACAAAAGAAAATGAATTATTAAAAAGAGAGCTTGCTCTTAAAGAAAAGGAATTAGAAGCATCAAAGAAGTTAGTAGAAGAGGCTAAAAATAATGAGTTGCCAATTTCGGAACTCTATAAGAAAGTCAAACAGGGGGTTTTTATTATATATACTAAGGGTGTTGATAGTAACATTTCACAAGGCACAGGATTCTTTTTAAATACTAACGGGGTGGCAATAAGTAATTTTCACGTTTTCGAAAAAGCAGATAGTGCAATAGCAATTTTAGATAATGGAGAAAGTTATTTAATTAGTAAAATCATAGGTTACAATAAGGACCTAGACTATATATTTTTCCGGGTTGAAAATCAATTCAATAAAAGTTTCCCTCTTCAGATTTCCAGAGAAATGCCTGAAATCGGAGCTACCTGTTTTGCTGTTGGTAATCCAGAAGGACTTACTCAGACATTATCTATAGGAAATATATCAGGATATAGAGAAGAAAATAAATTTATTCAAACTACTGCGGAAATAACTCATGGAAGTAGTGGCGGGCCACTTTTTAATAAATATGGTCAGGTCATTGGCATAACATCACGCGGATTTGCAGCGGCAAATTTAAATTTTGCAATTAACATTTCAGATGTGAATTTTCCAGAAAATCTTTATTCGGAAGAAGTCACCCCGATTAAAGAAGATAAAGTTCCTGTTGAATTGATCCAATCAACAATCATTAACTATTATGCAACCGTTTACAAACGAGATTATATTACATTAAATAGTCTTTATACTCCTATCCTTGATAGATTCTTCAGTGCCTTTAACATCAATTCAGCTAAAGCGGTTGAAAATGCAAAAATCTATTGGACTCAATTTAAAATTGCTTCTGCCAGTAACAAAATTAACTGGGAAACGTTAAAGATTACTCAATCATCAAATGAAGCATTTTATGTGACATTTAATATGGATTATTATATTCACATGGCTGAAAACAATAAAGACAAATCATTCAATATGAATATAATCATGACTATTACAAAAGACATGAAAATCAGGAGTATTTATGAAAATATATTATATAAACAATGACGGTATTAATAAAACTACATTTATCACATTTGTCTAATAAATAGCTATCTCTTTTTGAAAAGAATAGTTAAGTCACGTATAACCTATAACCATTTTTAATAAATAAGTTTTTAAAAATATTTGATTATGAAAAAAATTCTTGCTACATCCGTCCTTACATTGTTTACAATAATAGCTTTTTCTCAAGAGTATGGAACCATTAAATATATGGGTCACAAGGTTTCTATTACATCAGAATTTTTTCAGTCACTCAACAGAAAATACAATGATGTAATGTATACTGATAGTAAAACTCAAAAAATTTACTATTCCCTCGTTGATTTCCTGAAAAAAAGTAATGCACTATTAGAGGTTGATGAAGCTAAACGGATAAGTTGGCATGCGACATCAACTACGGACTTCCCATATGGTGATTACGCTAAAGTCTCTAAGCGTGATAGTAAAATTGCAAGTATAATTCTTTACGATGTTTTGTTACCAGTGATTGAGACGTATGCTCGAAATTGAAATCATATGTTCGGGATTTATATAGATTTTTAAAACTAATAACTTTCCCTGGCTTCTAGGATTATTCTATATTCTAATTATTAACCTAGTTTATAATAAAATCAGATTAATCATTCACTTAAATATTTATCAAAAGAAAGACAAAATGAAATATAAAAAATTGAACCTAATCGTAGTAACGTTATTTTGCTTCAGCTTGATAAAATTACAAGCTCAGACATTAAAAGATATTGACGGCAATGTGTATAGAACAGTAACAATTGGAAACCAAGTTTGGATGGCTGAGAACTTAAAAACCACTAAATATAGTGATGACTCATATATTCCTGAGGCTCCTGGTAACAGCACATGGTCATCATTGAGTACACCTGGTTACTGCTGGTATGAAAATAATGCAGCTTCTTACAAAGGTCCATTTGGTGCATTGTATAATTGGTACACAGTCAATATTGGCAAACTTTGTCCCACAGGATGGCATGTACCTACTGATTCAGAATGGACGATTTTAACATCCTTTTTGGGTGGCGAAAGTGTTGCCGGGGGAAAATTAAAGGAAGCAGGCGCTGGATTGCTTTGGATTTCACTTAATCCTGAAACGTCAAATAGTAGCGGGTTCACTGCTCGTCCAGGTGGCGCTCGTGATTCTGATGGACCATATCATAGCCTTGCAGGTTACTGTGGATTCTGGAGTTCTACTGAAAACAGTAAAGATGAAGCAATAGCAAGAGATCTGCAAAATGACCTTAATGAAGTTGGTTCAGGTGGGGTGGATAAAAAAACTGGATTCTCCGTCAGGTGTATCAAAGACAATTGATTATATATAATAAGAAACAAAGAAAAGGTAGTGAGATGAAAAAAGGTACAATAATAATTTTAATAATTCTTTATTCCATTGTCATTCAAGGACAATCAATGAAAGGAATTTATCTTGGGGAAAATCCTCCAGATGTATTACCTCAAGGAGTAATAAATTCGACGAGTGTTGAAAAAGTTAAAAACAAAACTAACGATTTTTATGATAATTTTTTAGAAAGAGACGATGCTCGTTTTTATACACAATCAAAGGCGACTACATCTCTTGGTGGCGAAACTGGAATTATTTCATTTAAAGTTGATCAAAATAATAAAGTAAACTATTTGAGATTTATACCTTCCAGTGGCCAAATTACATCTGATTTTATTGATATGGCGAAAAGTAATTATGGACTATTTTTTGACGATTTTGAATTGCTCAATAGTAGAGTTTTGACCTTTCAAAAGGGAAATGCTCTATTTACCATTGACCGTGTTTCCAATACTTTTACTATTAAACTTCTCGACGTGGATCCTAGAAAGGATTTTTAATTGCCGGAATTGAGAAAAAAGCGCAATTCTATGGGCAATTGCTGAATTGGAGCAGTTTCACCTGAACTGAGGGTCAATTAAAATCTGAATTGCAAAAGCCGGGCATATTGATCACCTTTGGCCGGTAACATTACAATTAACATAAATAAGTAAACAACAGGCACTTACTTCCGACTTATGGTGGTCAATATGATCCGGTCAGATGTAGTCAAGGCCACTGGCTTTTCCACATAGATAATATATTCCATTATATTGATCATGTTGTATCTTGATGGACAACAATTAGGACTTATGAAGATGGAGCTGCTACTCATGACTTAGATTGTGATTCTCAATATTTGGTTATGGGTAGTAATATAGGATATATGGGCCTTTCTGTTCGGTGTTTAAAAAATTATTAATCAATTTTACCTATTCCCCTTTTTCAAAAAATGAATTATTACCAAGATACTTCAAATTAAGAAAGTAGTCTTAATTTCAGAAAATTTTCTAGATTTAAATAATATCCACCTATGAAAAAATTTCTTTTTGTAACATTAGTGCTGATAACAGCTCCTAATGTTTTTTGTCAAACCAATAGAGAATTAGCTTTAGCAAAAAGGAACAAAGCTATTGAACTTATGGACAATGGATCACCTGATGCATCAATTATTATTCTTGAGGAAGCAAAAAAGCTAGATCCTGATACATATCTCTATGATTATGAAATTGGTTATGCCTATACAGATAAAAAAGATTATCTAAAGGCTCTTGAAATATATAAAAAAGTTATTAAGTATAAGGATGCGACTGACCTATGTTATCAAATGTTAGGCAATAGTTATGATTATAATAATGATCCGAAAAGTGCTTTAAAAGCTTATAATATGGGATTAAAAAAATTCCCAAATTCAGGGAGATTATATTTAGAGAAAGGAAACGTCTACTATAATCAAAAAGAATTCAATGAGGCATTGCCTTTTTATGAACAGGGAATCAAAATTGATCCGACTTTTCCATCAAATTATTATCGAGCCTGCAAGTTATTATGTAATTCAGATGAAGCGGTATGGGGTATGATATACGGTGAGATTTTTCTAAATCTGGAACCTATTTCTAAAAGAACAGAGGAAATAAGCAGATTACTGTTTGAAACATATAAATCTCAAATTAAATTTTCTTCAGATACTTCCTTTACTATGAACTTCAGCAAAAATGCAACCATCAACATGTCAATTAATGATTTAAAGCACTTTGACAATTTCAAGCTTCCTTTCGGGTCAATGATTTATGAACCGACTTTGATGATTTCAACTGTCGGAGAAAAAAAAATTGACTTGAATTCACTCGATAGAATACGAACAAAATATGTTGCCAATTATTATGATAAAAAATACAACCTCAAATATCCTAATGTACTTTTCGACTTCCAGAAAAAACTAATTGAACTGGGCTATTTTCAAGCATATAATTATTGGCTGCTCAGTAGTGGAGATCCTGATAATTTTAATTTATGGATCGAGAATAATAAAGAGTCATGGGATAAATTTGTTGGTTGGTTTAATAGTGCAAGAATATCAATATCTCAAGATAATAAATTTACACGAGATCAATATTAACTAATAAACCGTCCCCTAGCTGTCAGGCACATTACGCAAACAATAAAATCCTACATATAATAAGTCTTCAATAGTTTGCATAAAGAGCCTTCCAGCCCGTCCCTGCCACTAACGAGATAGAGTACTAAAGAATTAATCTCCTTTTAACATGACAGTCATAAAAGAGTCGCCCTACAGCTAACGCGCTGGTACAGGCAATAAGCATTCCTAATCTTTCAATCAAGACCAACATTTACAATTAAATGCTTATTGCCTTTACCAGCGGGGCCAAAATAGAGGTAACTAAACCGCTGAAAATCCGGTTTTTTTGATAAATTTGATATGCAATACCTGAAAGTTATTAATATATTATATATAACGTTGATACCGTGACTAATAACTAGTTGGTTGAATGTGACTGACGCGGCGTAAGCATGACCTACCGAGACTATTTCATCGCAACAAGACAGTCAAAAAAGAATTCTTTAACCTGACAATTTTAATTGGCCCTACAGCTAACTCGGACGGTTTAATTAAGTGCCTTCCGCCAGCCAGGACAGTTTCTCAATCGGTCCCCAAAATCTATGAGAGAAAAATTTAAGTCATCTATCAACTTCGGTACAACCGGACAGGTTCATCTCCCGGGACAGCATCTTTGGCTGGCGGGCCGACGCGCTGGTGCCTTGTTTTTTGCTCGGCACCGAGACTATTTCATCGTGACACGTAACTTCACTGCCGTCTATCTGGACTTGGTACCTTTTCGCAGCTTCACCGTGACCCGTAACTTTCTACCGTTTAACGGGACTGGCAAAAAACAAGTCACCGCGACACAGACGGCACCTAATTAAACCGCCGGGCCGTTAGGTGAAAGGTATCGGCCATATTACAGTGACTACCAACGCACAAGCAAGAGTTTGGCTGACGCCAAACACATGCTTTTACCAACGCACTTTTACCACATTTTCTTCGATAACTTTATGACTAATATATTAACAAGATCAGTATGAAAAAGATCCTTATTATCACAACTATCTCATTAAGCCTTTACATGTGTTTTCTTGCCGCCTGCAAGAAAGAAGATAAAGATAACACTACCCAAATTGACAATGATGGAAACCTCTTTAAATCCGTAACAATTGGAACTCAAATATGGATGGCAGAGAATCTAAAAACTACCAAATACCAAAACAGCGACCTAATAGCTACCACCACAATCGACATCTCCTCTGAGGACGCACCAAAATATCAATGGGCTTACGGTGGAGATGAGAATAACGTTCCAATTTATGGGAGATTATACACGTGGTATGCAATAAGCGATAGCCGAAACGTTTGCCCAAAAAGTTGGCACATTCCAACTGATGCGGAATGGACAACACTAACAACTTATCTTGGTGGTCAAGATGTAGCTGGTGGAAAACTGAAAGAAGCTGGTCTGACACATTGGCAAACTCCGAATTCGGATGCAACCAATGAAAGTGGATTTACTGCCCTTCCTAATGGATATCATGGGAGTGTTTATCTTAATGTGAATGGATCTTGGACTTACTCTTACTTGGGATCATTTCTAAATATTGGAAGTTTTGGAATGTGGTGGAGTTCAACTGGACATGAGGTTGGTAATGCGTGGCGGCGAGGCATGAAATATAATACCAAAGATGTTACAAGGGACTATTGGGATAAATCATATGGATTTTCAGTTCGCTGTATTAAAGATTAAATGGGTAATTAATATAAAATGAAGAATATAACATACTTTTTAGGTGCAGGAGCAAGCTATAATGCATGTCCAATTTTGAAAGCACAAAGTGAGAAAATGATTGAATTAGCAACTATTCTATTACCTAAAGATAAATGTGATTTTTCAAAAAAAAAGCCTTACGATCTCACTGAAAAACAAGATTTCTTATGGGATATTGGTTTTTTTGGATTTAAGGGATTAACATATGGCACAATTGATACTTATGCTAAAAAGTTAAGTTTAAACAATTCATTTGACGAGTTATCAAGACTCAAAATGGCAGTTAGCATTTTTTTCACATTATGGCAACTAACTGATGACAAACATATAAAGTCACGGGACAGAAATAATTCTAATGATTCATATGAGGAAATCGATAGAAGATATATCAATTTATTAGCTGCAATCATTGAGAAAAAAAATGATACCAAAATATCAATTAAAGATAATATTCGATTTGTAACTTGGAATTATGACTTGCAATTAGAGTTAGCATATAAAGCATTTTGTTACAATAATATCAGCTGGCAATCTTTATCACAAAATCTTAAATTCAGAATAAACGAAAGGACTGATTCTTTTCTGCAAATATGCCATTTAAACGGATATCATGGTTTTTATAATACAGAAGGCAAAGAGTATTCCTTTATTGATTTGACTGAATCAACACAACTAAATGATATTTTAAATTCAATTGATTTCATTTCAACAGCTAGGCAGAGAAGTCAACTTGATTTTATGAATCACATAAATTATGCGTGGGAATCGAATATGACTTCAAAGACAATCAGAGAATATGCAAAGAAAATATTTTCAACAACTGACATATTAATCATCATTGGTTATTCCTTCCCAAATTTCAATAAAGAAATAGACTTTGAGCTTTTTAGACAATTGAAGGATCGTAAAATAATAATATATTATCAGGACCCAAATGCAAGTGAATCATATCTGGCACAATTAATTGATATAAAAAATGCTGATTGTAATTATGAACGTATTAAACTTGATAGCTTTATATTGCCATATGAGTTTTAACAACATGACTACCCTCGCAGTAGAGCACATTTGCAACTCTTACACATTTGCGTTACACACTAAAACAACAAAAGAGTTGCAAAAGAGCCCTCTTTCTTTCACATGATCTAAATGACCAAGATTAAAGTAAACTGCGACATACCATGACAAGAATTTACCCTTCACCTAACACGGACGGTTTAATTAATTGGCTTCGGCAGCCCGGACAGCTTCTCAATCGGCCCCCAAAGTCTATGAGAGTAAACATTAACCAACTTATTAAATCTTGTGGCACCCGGACTGATCCTGCTGCCGAGACAAAGTCAATAGGGCTGCCGGCCGACGCGCTGGTGCCTTGTTTTTTGCTCGCCATCTAGATTATTTATCGTGACCCAAAACTCACACCCATCACCCGGACTTGGTACCGTTTAGACAAATTATCGTGACCAAAGACTTATCGTCCACCTACCGGGACTGGCAAAAAACGAGGCACCCCGACACGGACGCCAACTCATTAAACCGCCGGGCCGTTATAAGCCATTGGGCTCCGAGATATTTCGATTAATTTCAAAGAATGAAGAAATTATTTTGGGTTGAAACTCACGATCATTTTGAAGATTGGTTCATTGTTGCTACATCTATAAAAAAAGCTTGTAGTTGCCACGAAAACTTCGAGGGTTTTAATAAGGGAGATGCAAACGCAGATTTCATTTGTAATATCCCATCTCCAATAGTTACAAAATATAAAACAGAATTTGACGATTTAGATGATGGATATTGGCCCTCACTTGAAATGTTGAAAGAACTTGGATTTGATTTTATTGAAGACCAACCGCCATATGTAGCACGAGGATTCGGTAGGTTATTCTATGAGGGTAAATCAGCATTAGCATCAGTACTTCAAGATCTTGAGGATAAAAATGGAGTTTATGTCGTTAATATTAGAGATACTAATAAATTTAAAATTGGCATTACTAAAAATATAAACCGAAGGCTAAGGGAGTTTAAAACATCGAATCCTTTTACAATTGACCTATGGTATTTTATTGAAACATCATTCCCTAGAAAAGTCGAAAGACAAATTCATGAGACACTAAACCTCAAGAGATATAGTGGTGAATGGTTTGAATTAAAAATATTTGGCGACATATTACTCGCAATTGAAGATATAGATAAAGATCTCGAGATTAAAATCTATAATGTACTCAACTTCATTGAGAAACTTTGAAACATTATCAGGACCTTATACACATAACAAACTTCATAGAGATCAGATACAATTCATCCACCTGGACTTAATGAAACGGCTTATAACTCGGACGGTTTAATTAAGTGCCTTCGGCAGCCCGGACAGCTTCAGAGTCAGCTCTTAAAGTCTATGAGAGAAAAATTTCTGCCGTCTACTAGCTTCACTGCACCGCGACTGTTTCGTCTCCCGGGACAAAGTCTATGTCGGGCTGCCGGCCACCGCGCTGGTGCCGTGTTTTTTGCTCGTCATCTCGACAGTTTCATCGTGACATAAAACTTTGCAGTCATCTACCGGGACTGGTGCCATCTCGACAATTTCATCGTGACACGAAACTCACTGCCGTCTACCGGGACTGGCAAAAAACTCGGCACCCCGACACAGACGCCAACTAATTAAACCGCCGGGCCGTTAGGGGCAATAACCGCACTGAGTCGTCCTGAAATAGGTTGACACTTTTTTAATCAATCTAAGGAGGAATGAGCATGGAAATAGGACAAGTACCTGCGTATAAAAGATGGTCAAATATCTACAGTTACGCATTCAAAATGGAAGTGATAGAAGCCTTCCAAAGCGGACAAATGTCCCAACGACAAGTAACAAGAAAATATGGCGTTCACCGCACCACAATTGTTGCATGGGAGAAAAAATATGGTAATCTTGAGAAAAATTACCTGAGAATGGAAGAAAAAACACCTCAGCAAGAGCTCGTTGAGCTAAAAGCAGCTCTCCGCGCTGCAAAGGAAGAGAACAAGACTCTTAAGTACGTCATGGACATTATCCGGGATGAATATGGTGAGGAAGTCGTAAAAAAGTATTTGCCCGGACTGCAAACAAAGAAACCAGCCAGGAAGAAGAAAGCAAAGTGAAAGTGAAGGCTGTCTGCAAGCTGTTCGGGAAGAGTCGTCAGGCCTACTATAAAAGGATCCAGACGTACAGCAGAGAAAAAGAAAACAGAAAAAAGATTATCGAGTTTGTTAAACATCAGAGAGTTCTAATGACCAGAGTAGGCACAAAAAAAATCTACATCCTTATCAAGCCGGATCTTGATAGATTGGATATTAAATGTGGCCGGGACAAGCTCCATGGATATTCTTAGAAGCGAAGGAATGCTTATTAAAAAGAAAAGGAACTATATGAGGACCACAAACTCATACCATCGGTTCTACAAGTATCCAAACCTCATTAAGGACATTCATATTAACCGGGCTGAGCAAGTCTGGGTCAGTGATATTACTTACATCAGAACCTACCAGGGATGGCTCTACCTAAGCCTGATCACTGATGCCTACTCTAAACAGATAGTCGGACATCAGCTCTCTGATAACCTTAAAACTATTAATTGTATCAATGCCCTTAAAGCAGCTATCAAAAACCGTAAGTATCCTGATAGAGCTCTAATACACCATTCTGACCGCGGCTTTCAGTACTGTAATCCTGACTATATTGAAACTCTTGATAATAACAATGTCGGTATCAGCATGACGACCAAGCACGATCCTTATGAGAATGCTATTGCTGAAAGAGTTAATGGCACTCTTAAAAATGAATTTGATCTTGGAGATAGCCTTCCCGATCAAAAAAATGCTGACCGTGAGATCAACAAAGCTATCTGGATTTACAACAACCTCAGACCACATGAAAGCTGTAAATTTTTAACCCCTCGAGAAACTCATACCAACGAGAATATCGAACTAAAAAAATGGCCCATCAGATTTAGAAAAAAGAAAGAAGAAAATATTTTAACTTTAAATCAATTATGTCACACCCAAAAGTGACAACCTATTCTAGGACGAGACAGCCTGACCCAAGGTTAAACAATATTCATGACATTTCAGGTATTGCCGAACTCTAGCCATTCTGCATTTGACATTTTTTATATAGAATCAATATAAATTATGGTTTGGACTAATAAATTTTAACTAAAAGAAGGTAGCAATTAATTATCAAAACCTATTAAACTTTGAATTTTGGTCGAGGTTTATCAAGATTACTTCATTACTACATTAAGGGTCGATATTACTAATAACTAATTAATTGTAAAGAATAATGAAAAATCTAATATTCATTTACCTATTGTTAAGCTGGATAATTAAGCCTACTCTTGGACAAGATGAAAAACCATTCACAAGAGGTTGCCTTCTTATAGGTGGATCTCTTTCATTAGACTTTGATAATACGGACAAATTTTTACCTGGCATTAGTCCATTACCAAATGTTACTTATTATACAAAGAGAGATGCAATAGAAACAAATCTAACTTTAGGGTATTTCCTTTTTAATAACTTGTCCATGGGGTTAAAAAATGGAATAATATTTTCAAAAGAAACAACAACCAATAGTTTAACAACAATTGCAGAACCAAGCATATCTGAGAGAAATGTCTCGATTGGCCCATTCATAAGATATTATACGAAATCTGGGATTTTTTTTGAAAGTTCTGCAGGCCTAGGATTCTTAAAAAATCTATCTGGAAATGATGCCATTAAATGGGATACTTATTCTTGGAGTGCAGGTATTGGTTATAGTATATTTATAAATAAATCAATAGCGATTGAACCGATGATTAATTATCAGTTTTTATACACGAATCTATCAGAATTAAAGGAAAATGAAAAAACAAGAGGGCTAAATATTTTGATTGGGTTTCAGATTTACTTAAACACAATTAAAAATGAATTGAATAAAAACTAATAGTATTATGAAAAA
Source organism: uncultured Bacteroidales bacterium (assembly GCA_963715785.1). Taxonomy (GTDB): domain Bacteria; phylum Bacteroidota; class Bacteroidia; order Bacteroidales; family VadinHA17; genus LD21. The sequence continues at coordinate 3,658,983 of OY970276.1, read as the reverse complement.
GCATTTAATAATTATTGCATTCCTTATTCTCAGTAAGCCTCTTAGCTCATATTGTCAGACTTTACCTCAAGTATCGGTTATTGGGAGCTCAATAAAGGATTTTGAGTACAAATGCTATACACCCGAAAGTAATTATAGTATTGAATTACCAATTTTCAATATATCAAATTTAGAATATAATGAAATATATAATTATTTCCTTACATTATATGATCCTAAAGCTTTTGGAACTGCAACGTATGAGACATACCCGGCATTTGAGCCTTATGGTAGCTATTTTAAATGGGTTCAACAAAATAAATCCACTGCCGAGGTAGATATCACTTTCGGAGGATCTTATAGTACTTTGGAACTTTATTCATGGGAAGGTATGCGATTTTCAATTAATAAACAACCATATCCTTCATGGGGAGATACTGCAACTGCATCATTACATGTTGTTACACCAATGTATATTTCAGGGTCTAAATTGGTCTGTTGCTATCCCACCTCTTTTTATTTAAATGCAATGCCAACATATTCTTCAGCTACCTGGGAAATAAAACAAGGGAGCACTACAAAGTGCTCTGGCAGTGGCACTACAGCTTCAGCAAGTAATTTAAGTAATGGAAATGGGGTTGTAATTTTTACAGTGAATTTTGTTGTAATCTTCAAAGTTTAGTTTTTGAATATGATTTTCATTTTGGCCCATATAGTAGTTCAGATTATCCAATATCAGGTCCCAGTTCAGCTCAATGTAATTCATACGTTTATTATAATATGCCACAACTTACAGGGGTTACCTCAATTAATTGGACTTGGCCTACTGGATGGACATATGATTCAGGTCAAAACACTCGTTATTTAGCTCTTCGCTCTGGGACTAGCAGCGGAGCAGTTGGAGGAAGAGTAAATAACGAATGTGGTCAAGGTGGAAGTTATGCATTTAAATATACCACTGTATATGGATATTGTGGATATTCATTAATTATTTCACCAAATCCTGCATCTGACATTATAAATATCTTAATAAAAGAACCTCCTCCTGAAGAAGATACTATTCCAAAACTGACTTTATCTTCTAATAACAATATTGAAAACTATAACATAATTATTACAGATAAATCAGGTGTAGTATACTTATCATTTAAGACATCAACAATCTTATTTAGTGTACCAATTCAGAATCTTAAAAGGGGCAATTACATCGTTACTGCAAGTAAAGGAAATATTCAATTCTCAACACAATTGATTGTAAATCGATAAAATAAGTTGTATAAAATGCAACTAATTTTTTATATGCCTCTTGCCAGGTCGCTTTTATACAGTATTTGTTCACCGAAAAATTGTTGATAATATGATTAACAGATAAAAAGCCTTCGGCTAACTCGGACGGTTTAATTAATTGGCTTCTGCAGCCCGGACTGCTTCGTTATCAACCCCAAAAGTCTATGCGAGTAACCATCGCCCCACTTATTAAATCTTGTGGCACCTTGACTAATCCTGCTACCGAGACAAAGTCAATAGGGCTGCCGGCCGACGCGCTGGTGCCTTGTTTTTTGCTCGCCACCTAGACTATTCCATCGTGACTCAAAACTCACAGCCGTCACCGGGACTTGGTACCGTCAAGACAGTTTATCGTGACCCAAAACTTATCGTCCGTCTACCGGGACTGGCAAAAAACGCGGCACCTCGACACGGACGCCAACTAATCAAACCGCCGAGCCGTTAGCACAAATATTTCGAAATGAGAAGAATGGCCACCGCACACTACTTAGCATATTCTGCTAATATGTTTTATAATCTTCTTCAAATCCGGACTAAGCCTTCGCACTTTAATAAACCAATACTTGTGCTAACAGCAAAGAGGGTGATACGAATTATCCAAATTAAAAATGTAGTATCTTTGAGCCATGAAAGCTTATAATAAGATAATCAAAATCAGCTCCGATAAGAGATTTGGGAGGCCTTGCATTAGAAATACCAGAATAGCAGTATTTGACATACTTGGTTGGTTAGGATCCGGGATGAGTTTCGAAGATATCCTAAATGACTATTCAGAACTTTCAAGAGAGGATATCAAAGCAAGTTTGATGTTCGCAGCTGATAGAGAACGCAAACTTCAGACTATCTGATGAAATTACTTCTTGATCAAAACATTTCATTAAGGATTACAAGCAAAATCCAAGACTTATTTCCTGGTTCAAAACAAGTGAAGGACTTGGGACTTGAAAACTCTAAAGATTCATATCTGTGGACTTATGCCAAAGACAATGATTACTGTATTGTGACATTTGATGGAGATTTTTATGATTTAGGACTTGTTAAAGGTTCTTCACCTAAAGTAATCTGGCTTAGACTCGGCAACACTTCTACACAGAATATTGAGAATGTCTTCAGGAGAAATTTTGAGTTGATAAAAACATTCCTGACCGATCCCAATTATAAGGATATTGGTTGTCTTGAGATAAATAGTTAACATAGTCAATTCCCAAACTAATAATCTCTTACATCAGGACAAATAGAATTGAATCCTTGTGCTAACACGGACGGTTTAAATAATTGCCTTTTGCAACCCGGACAATTTTCTAATCGCATGAGTAAGTCTATGATTGATAACTCTTTCCCATCTATCAAATTTTGTACCACCCGGACTGTTCCTGCCACCGAGACAAAGTCAATAGGGTTGCAAGCCAACGCTCGAGTTGTCATGGTTTATGCAGAGCCACCTAGACAATTTTGCCGTGACATCGAAACTCTGCCCACTTACCGGGACTATCCCGTCAAGTCAATCTTGCCGTGACATGACAAACCCTGCCCGTCAACCGGGACTTAGCAAAAACCTATGCCAACCGCGACGCTGACGGCAACTATTCAAACCGCCGGCCGTTAGGTACAAGGCTAAAAAAAACCACCTTCCATTGTTAAACAAAATTTTAAACTTGACGAAGTAATTGAATATTTTTGGTTGCTTAAATTACGATGATACTAATATTTTATTTTTTTAATAGTTCTTCCAAGTACTTTTTACCATCTTCATTGTTGGGATTTAATGAAATTGATTTTTGATACATAATAATGGCCTCCTGTTTTTTACCAATTACTCTTAATCCTATGGCATAACTGTCATAGGTATTAAAGCTGGCAGGAAACAAAAAGGTATTAATCTTAAAAACCTCCACAGCCAAGCTTTCGTGCCCTTTAAAAGATGATTCGTGCAATAAATTTCCTCCCAGTTGATTGAATTCCCATTCACTCAGGTAATAATGAGCAGTATCGCTTTTAACTGCATTAAAAGCACTGGCAGCTGCATCCGGTCCTCGTTTCACTAAAGTGCTTCCATAAACAAAAGCCAGGGAGTGCGAGTTTCTGATCTCCATAGGTTCATCCCCGTTGAGCAAATAATTTGCAGAAGTTACGATGCGTCCGAATTCACTACAATCACTATTATTGAATGCGATGATCGTCTGTTTGTTTTCCAGGTTATGAACATAAAAAGTAGCATTACCAAACATAAAGCCACCATGCCCGACTGATTTACCATATCGGGGTTGTTCCCAGATATCCCAACCCAACCCATAGCTCATTTTTCCTTCACCTAGATAAGTATCCATCGGTCCGTAATAAGTTTCACCATTATTTAATTTTAAAGGTGTGAAAGCCTCTTCCATGGTTGAAGGCTTAAGTAACCGTCCAGTAAAAAATGCTTGATCGAATTTCATTAGGTCGCCTGTTGTAGAAATAACATTACCGTTACCTTGAGTCCCTGTGAAATTATAATTGGTATATTTATATTGCGATGAAGAATCAGCATACGAATATGTTGTGTCGTAATAGGGGTGACGTTGAATGTGCATTTTTACACATGTAGTATCGTTGACATAATAATGATTTGGGTAAACACTGAGATAGGTTTCATTCATTCCGGCAGGTTTAAAAATATATTTCCCTAAATAAACGGGAAAGGATGATCCTGTAATTTTTTCAATTATCATAGCAAGCAAATCATAACCGATATTATTATATCGGTACTGGTTGCCATGCTTAAAATACAAACCCTGTTTCCACTTTTTAAGCTCGGGAATGACATTCATATTGGTAATCACTGTATCGGGGTATTGTTTTACTAAATCCTCAAATAGCTCCAGATTAGGGAGACCTGAAGTATGGGTGAGTAATTGTTTAATTGTAATATCAGCATACGGGAAATCAGGTAAATATTTGGCAACATTATCATCTAATGATAGTTTCCCTTTATCCCTGAGTTGTAGAATAGCCGTTGACGTAAATATCTTGGAAATGGAGCAAAGGTTATAATGTACATCCGTTGTGTTGGGTTTGAAGGTTGCAAAATCAGCATAGCCCAAAGATTTGTTTGCAATTACCTTACCTTTTCTGGCAAGCAATATATTGCCATTCAATTGATGTAACTTGGATATCTCGTTAAAATAACTTTCGATTTTTGAGTTCGAATTTTGTGCATCAGTATTTTTGGCCGACACATTGAATAAGGCAATACCCAATAGTGTTTGTAATAATAATCGTCTCATAACTTTTGTTTTTAATGTTTGTGGCGTCAAAATTAAGTAACAGGAACCTAATGGGTGGTATGGAAAACATCTAGAATACCTTTATAAATGCTTTGGAATACATTTAGAATATAGAATTGGACATTTTCGATAAATTGTCTTTGTATCTTTGCATTTAAAATACAATTAAAGATGGAACTTGAATCATTTTATATTAACAACCGTTTTTTTACAGACCCAGCAACCAATATTGTAAAAGAAATAAAAGGGACGAATGAAACCCGATTAGAGCCACGTTTGATGCTTCTTCTTTGCATACTCTCTAAAAATGAAGGCAAGGTGGTGAGCCGTGAATATCTTATCAAAGAAATCTGGAATGATTATGGAGGAGCTGATGAAGGGCTTACGCAAGCCATATCATTTCTTAGAAAAGTAATTGGCGACCAGAATAAAGAAATTATAGAAACGGTACCTAAAAAGGGTTATATTTTGCATGCCACTATATCGAAAAACATCAATGAGGAGGAACTAACCATTGAAAAAACAAAACGGTCTTTTTACAAATATGTAATATCAATGCTTGTTTTGGCAGTTTTAATTGTTGGCTATTTCTTGCTTAAAAAACCATTTTCAAAAACCAGTTCTCTGCCTTTGCAGGTAACGTCGCCTGCTGACACCGTTGAAAATAAGGATAAAAGCGTAAGTTTTCCAGACCTTAGCAAGGGTGAGGAAGAAAACTACCTGAATACAATAATAACTACAGATGATAATGGAGTGAAATACAAACTGGTTTTGATAGGAGATAGAAGACCAAAATTCTATGTGAATGGTAAATTAATTACCGGAGAAGTACTTGAAAAATACACGTTACTGATTGATAAACTTTCTAAAGAATTGTGGGCAAGACAGAGTGAGTCTAAGTCTTTCAGTAAATAAGTTCAATACAAATGATCGGGGTTATGTGATCTCAGATTATAAAAACGACTAATAATTAATAAATAAGCCCTGTACCTAACTCGGACGGTTTAATTAAGTGCCTTCGCCAGCGCCATGACAGCTTCTCAGTCAATCCTAAAATCTATGCCCTTAAACTCTTTACCGTTTATAAAATTCTGTAATAACCGGACAGTTTCGTCTACCGGGACAGACTCTTTAGCGCTGTCGGCCGACGCGCTGGTGCCTCGTTTTTTGCTCGTCACCGAGACTATTTCATCGTGACCCGTAACTTCACTTACATCTATCTTGACTTGGTACTGTCTCGCAGCTTCACCGTGACCCGAGGTTCACAGCCACCTACCGGGACTGGCAAAAAACTCGCCAGCCCCGACACAGACGGCACCTAACCATACCACCGGGCCGTTAGCCTTAATGAATCGAACGACTCCAAGATAGATTGGCCCAAAAAGATACTCACAAATTTTGTAAATGTTATCTAATTAGCTAACTTTGCAAAATGAATGACAAACAAATCAGAGAGGTAATTTATTATGGAGATTTCTTCTGGGATTTCTATAAAAAGCAATCGATTAAGGTCAGGGAAAAAATCAACTGGACGATTGGATTGCTTCAATACCTTGAGATTATTCCAGAAAAGTACCTCAAGCATATTGAGGAAACTGATTTATACGAGATTAGAGTCGGTTTTGGAAACAATATATTTAGGATCTTCTGCTTCTTCGATAAAGAGCGACTTGTGATAGTATTAAACGGATTTCAAAAAAAGACACAGAAGACACCAAAGGTTGAAATAGAAAGAGCATTAAGATTAAAAAAAGACTATTATGAAGACAAAAAATAAAATTACAACTCACAACGAACATCTTGACCACGAATATGGTAAGATAGGCACACCAGTAAGAGACAGCTACGAACAAGGATTTGAAGCGTTCAAACTTGGAGTCATGCTTCAGGAGATGCGTAAAAAACAAAAAATGACTCAAGAGGAATTGGCAAAAAAATGTGGGACTACCAAGACCTACATTTCCCGAATAGAGAATGATGCCTCAGATATCAGGTTATCGACCCTCATGAGAATTATACAGGAGGGACTCGGTGGACATCTCAAACTAAGCGTTGAAATCTAAATAATCACTAAGGCTAACTCGGACGGTTTGCTGAATTGCCGTCGCCAACCCGGACTGCTTTGTAATTAGCCTCCAAAGTCTATGAGATTAAACTTTAACCCGCTTTTCAAGTTTTCTGCCACCCGGGTTTCAGTTCTTCCGGGACAGAGTCAGTAGGGTTGGCGGCCAACGCACATGGTGTCATGGTTTTTGCTATTCCACCTAGACTATTTCGTCGTGACCCTTAATTCACAATCTTTACCTGGACTTGGTACCGCGGGACAGTTCCACCGTGACCCGTAACTTCACTGCCTTGGGATAGAAACTATTGTAGCAATACCCGGAGCTCCATCAACGAGTCAGGCTCCTAACCATGATTATAACTCTGAAAATTTTATCTACACCAAAGAAACTGATACTTACACCTGTCCGGAGGGCAATACTTTAAGAACAACAGGGATGTGGCACAAGGAGCAAAACAGTCCAACCAACATAATCATTTTCAAGCAGTACAGAACATCTGCTTGCAGAGATTGCAGTGCTCATTCCGAGTGTACAAGATCCAAAAACGGAAGGTTAATCCACCGGACTACCTTTGCAGAATACTACGAAAAGAATCGCAAAAACTTTGAAGAGAAGGAAAGGCTTTACAGGCGACGACAAGCAATTGTTGAACACCCCTATGGCACTTTAAAGCGACAATGGGGGTTCAATTACATACTTACGAAAAAGGGAATGGAGAGGGCAAGCTCCGATGTAGGATTGATGTTGATCTCGTACAATCTCAGAAGAATTGTGAATATTTTAACCGCAGATCGGTTGAAAGAGTATCTGAGGATACTATTTTCAATGTTTTTAGACCTTTTATGGCGCAATTCCTACCGTTTTGGAGTAAGGACATCTCCGAATCTGGCTTAATTGAGAAATCCAGAGTAAGTTATTAGACAGACTCCCGTTATGGTTAATAACATACATATCTGCATTTTAAATATGAACCCTGACTACTAACCATAACAGAAAAGCCAGAATCTTCTTAACTTGCAATAATAAACAATATCCTGTTTTCGAAGGATTTGTATAATGAATAGTTTTATTTTATTCACTAATAAGTTTAAGATATGGATAATAAACGGTTATTAATTTGTACCCTTGGAGGAATAATATCAGGTTTAATTTGTTCCACTGGAGGTCTCTTAAGCGGTAATATTCCAGAATTGAGTTTTTTTGCAATAGCTCCAGCGTTTTTTAATAGAATAATGCTAGGCTTCATCATTGGAATAAGCAAATTAAAAATTAATTACTTGGTTCATGGTATATTGATTGGCCTATTTGTTTCGTTGATAACCTCTATGCCTTTTCTAAATGGCAATATAAAGGGTTTTATGTTTTTCACTTTTGCTGGTATTATCTATGGCTTTCTAATAGAAGTATTTGCAACAAAAGTTTTTAAAGTTAAAATTGCATAACACAATATACGAATCGGTATTGCTTAATTCTTTGCCTAATATAAGAGTAACCATCTTAAGATTTTTTTGGATAATGAGATGTATCCTTCCCAATTTACCTAGACTATAGAGTAAATCATAAAAACTATTAAAAAACTAACCATAACTCGGACGGTTTAATTAAGTGCCTTCCGCCAACCCAGGACAGCTTTGTAACCAGCCCCAAAAACTATGCACAAAAATTCTGTTCCGATTATAAAATTCGGTGGTACCCGGACAGTTTCGTCTACCGGGACAGCATCTTTGGCGCTGTCGGCCGACGCTCTGGCGCCTTGTTTTTTGCTCGTAACCTAGACTATTTAATCGTGACACGAAACTTCACTACCGTTTATCGGGACTTGGTACCGTCTAACAGTTTCACCGTGACCCGAAACTTTCTGCCGTCTACCGGGACTGGCAAAAAACAAGGTACCACGACACCCCTCCTTAGTCGGGGCAGGCTCCCGGCAACTAATTAAATCGCCGGGCCGTTAGCAGGCATTGGATCATACTTACTATATTTAACACTTAACCCTAAGTAAAAATTGACATGAAAAAGAAAAACGTAATTCAGATTTGCCTATTTTTTGTAATTTGTTTTGTACTAATTCTTGCAAATAGTTGTGGGAAAGATGAAGAATCATCTAAAAACGATCCTGTAATTACTTGGGCAAATCCAGCAGATATAACATATGGTACTTTACTAAGTACTACACAATTAAATGCAGCGGCTGATGTATCGGGCTCATTTATTTATACCCCGGCAATTGGAACAAAACTAGATGAAGGAGCAAGTCAGGATTTGAAAGTTGATTTTAAACCAACAGATGCGGCAGCTTACAATTTTGCAAGTAAAACAGTAAAAATAAATGTAATTGCTTCAACAGGCACAGTAACCGATATCGATGGAAATGTTTACAAAACAATAATCATTGGCACCCAAACCTGGATGGCTGAAAACCTTAGAACCACAAAATACAATGATGGCAATACCATACCCAATGTAACAGATAATACAACTTGGTCAAACCTGACCACACCAGCCTATTGTTGGTATGACAACAATATTTCAAATCAAGCCACATATGGTGCACTTTATAACTGGTATACGGTAAACACAGGCAAGTTAGCTCCCATGGGCTGGCATGTGCCAACCGATGCAGAATGGACCAAATTGGAAAATTATCTCATAGCCAATGGCTTTAATTACGATGGCACAACAACAGGCAACAGGGACTCAAATAATAAAATAGGAAAAGCCCTGGCCTCAGACTCAATTTGGCATTCATGTAACCTTCCGGGCACAGTTGGCAGCACCGACTACCCTGAGAAATACAACACCACCGGTTTTTCAGCCCTTCCGGGAGGCCATCGTACCAACTATGGCATCTTCGAAGAATACGACATTGAGTACGAAGCCTACTGGTGGACTGCTACCGCGATCGGTCCCGCATCCGCCTGGATGCGGAAAATGGGCTGCGAGTACAGCAGTGTTGGCAGGAGCAACTTCGGTAATATGTTGGGCATGTCTATCCGTTGCGTTAGGAATTAATTTGTTCGATTCATTTGTTATTTTCAGCGAAACAGGTCATTTTATATTTGAATGGATCAATAGAACGAGTTTACAGTAAATAAAACAAAGTATGATTTGTTGCATACAAGATTAGAGGATCAGATGGATTATTTACTGATGATATATACGGAGGCTGAACAAATGGATCACTATCTCGTCAGAATCATTGGTCGACTTAATGTTATATTACATTGAATGTGGCGTTGAATTCACAAAAAATTATGGAGATATTAATGAAAACTATTATGTGAGCTTAGCAAAAATGTTTCGCGATTCATTAGGACTGATCGATGATAATTCTTTGCATAACATTTTTAAAGAAAGGGCTCATAATATTGTAAATCTATCAGAAAACATTGCATGGGGATTCTCTGATGCTGTATTAAACCTTTATTTAGAAACATTTGGGTTAGAAGATATCTAACTGGACAATTTCTACCATTAAACCGCCGGGCCGTTAGGCGCCATAGTTCAGAACCCCAACAGTCTCTCATTTAGAGAATTTCATCTTGGACACGAAAATATTCAACCATTTAGCGAGACTCTTCTATCTTGACGACTTTTTGCACCATGACAATTCCTGCACATCAATCAGGACTAAAATACTACGGCGCCTAACAGCTAAGAGACATTTTCGTTCATGGAGTTTAAAATTTTGCTTATTAATAATTAATACTTATCTTTGGCGTTAGTAACGCGACACGGAAAATGATTAACTCCTTTGGGTCTAAAGAGACTGAAAAAATATGGAATGGGGATAGAGTAAAGAATCTACCTCAAGAAATACAACAAATCGGAAGGAGAAAATTAAGGATGCTTAATAACTCACAGAATCTAATGGACTTAAAAGTTCCACCATCTAATAAGCTAGAGAAACTTTCTGGTAAAATGAGTGACTTCTACAGCATCAGGATAAATGACCAATGGAGAATTGGTTTTAAATGGGACGACGGAAACTCAAGTGATGTTACGATAATGGATTATCATAAATAAAAGAAATGGAAAAGCTTTCAAATATACACCCAGGCGAAATTCTTCTTGAAGAATTCCTAAAACCTTTAAATATATCTGCTTACAGACTGTCAAAGGATCTTGGAATACCGCAGACAAGGACTTCAGAGATAATTAAAGGACATAGAAGTATAACAGCAGATACAGCGATAAGACTAAGCTACTATTTTGGTAATTCTGCAAAATTCTGGCTTGGACTTCAAAATGACTTTGATCTTGAAGAGGAAAAGAAATCTAAAGGTGTTGAATTCAAAAACATTAAAAGATTAAAGGAACATGCAGCCTAGTATCAGATTATTATCATACTAGACAAATTCTCTTCATGACCTTTAAAATTACTACGGCGTCTAACTCGGACGGTTTAGTTAATTGGCTTCCGCAGCCCAGACTACCTCGTTATCTGCACTTAAAGTCTATGAGATTAAGGCCATTTCAATTTATAAAACCCTTTGGCACCTTGAATGTTTCATCTCCCGCCATAAAGTCTATTGGGCTGCGGGCCGACGCGCATGGTGTCATGGTTTTTGCTATTCCATCTAGACTATTTCATCGTGTGCCCGGACTCACAATCCCTACCCGTCCCGATAGCTATCGGGATTGCAAAAACCACACCACCGCGACACAGACGCCAACTAATTAAACCGCCGGGCCGTTAGGCATAAAATAACAAACTACCATGGAATTAAGAGACGTAATCGAAAAAAGACGAACTATTAGAGACTTTCAGAATATGGAAGTCCCTCGTGACATAGTTAACTATGCAATCGAAAATGCAATTAAAGCACCTTCCTATAATCATCTTAGGGAATGGGATTTCATTATTATTAAGGACCTTGAATCAAAACTAAATTTGATAAATGCTGAAAATCTTGATAAAACACCATCCAAAGTGGAGTTAGAGAGTGTATTTAAAAATGAAGCTACAATCCTGAAAGAAATGTATTTGGATGCTATTCCAAAACAAAAAAAGATGATTTTAAATGCCCCAATAGTAATTGTTGTTGTCTTTAAACCTAAAACAAAAGTTCTGGATGCAAAGAAAATATATGATTTGAACTGTTTGGCTTCAGTCTGGACATGTATTGAGAATTTCTTACTTAGTTTAGCCGAACATGATGTATTTGGAGTAACCTATATACCACAAAATATAGAGACAGTAAAAGAAAGATTGAGAATCCCAGACAACTTAGAAATAGCAGCTATAATACCCATTGGGTATAGAGATAACAGCGCGAAAGTGCTAAAGCAGAAAACAATAGACATAAGCGGACGTATACATATAGATAATTGGTAAATATTACTATGCCTAACTCGGACGGTTTAATTAATTGCCTTCAGAAAAAGCAAAATTTCACTCTTTAACCATGACTTAAAAACTTTGTAACTTTGATTAATACTTGATAACTTAAACGATTTACCAGTAAACTAAGAAAAGACAATTGAATATGGAAATTGAAGTATATATTAATAGCCAACCCACAGACAGACAAAAAATATTGTTAGATATTCATAAAGCTATTATCGAGAATGATAAAAGTGTAATTGCCAAAGTTGAATTAATGATGGGAAAAGAAATGATTGTCTATAAGGGAAAGGGAGTTATGAAATATGGGCTTGCTAGTATGAAAAAATATATATCATTGCATCTAATGCCAATATATGGTTCAATTACATTGCATTCAAAGTATAAGACTCTTTTACCTTTAGCCAATTTCCAGAAGGGCTGTATCAATTTTAATAATGAGAACGAAATGCCAATCGCGATTGTGCGAGAATTAATTATTGATTGTTCATCTTTTGATCTTATTAAAATAAGGGAAGAATATTTAAAATCTAAGAAAGCATTGAAATAGTCATGACTTCTAATTAGTGAAAGCCTTGGTTATCATGACAGTTTTAAAAATGGCTTGTAATGCTAACACGGATGGTATAATTAATGGGCTTGTCACACTTTTTGCTTTTACTCCTGCAACCCAAGATAAACTTGTAATGGCTGTTGCACCCGGACATGCTCATCTCCTCGCACTTAAAATACTGTGCACCGTGACAGCTTTCTGGCCCGCCAGTTGGCGGGTATCAGAACCCTGCTCAGTGCCTGCGTCGGATAGCACAACCTCCTTTTATTGCCAGGCCGTTATAAGCAAGCTCGCACAGGATTTTACTTAAGCTTGACATTTTTAGGGAAATAAGTTAAATTTACAAAGCAATTGATTATCAATCTCATCAAAAAATAAAATATGGCCAGTCTTATTGAAGGTTATAATTATGATATATTTATTAGCTACCGCCAGAAAGACAATAAGTATGATAGCTGGGTGACTGAATTTGTTGACAACCTGAGGAAGGAGATGGAGGCTACATTCAAGGAAGAAATAGGTGTTTATTTTGATATCAATCCCCGTGACGGCCTGTTGGAAACTCATGATGTTGATGCCTCCCTGAAAGATAAACTGAAGTGCCTTATTTTTATTCCTATTATTTCACGAACATATTGTGATCCCAAGTCATTCGCATGGGAACACGAATTTAAAGCATTTTTGAAACAGGCTTCGAAAGATAAGTTTGGGTTGAAGATTAAACTTCCCGGTGGCAATGTGGCAAATCGTGTACTTCCTGTTCAGATACACGAAATCGATCCTGATGACAGGAAGCTTGTTGAAAGTGAACTTGGAGGATTCTTAAGAGGAATTGAGCTCATTTACAAGGAACCAGGAGTGAACCGTCCTCTTTTGTCTAATGAAGATCATCCAGATAATAATTTAAACAAAACTTACTACCGGAATCAGATCAATAAGGTAGCCAATGCGATTAAAGAGATTATTAATGTATTAAAAAATCCAGACAGGGAGAAGGAAAAGACCCCATTAGTAATTAAAGAAAACAAATCTTCGCTTAAGATAAACTTTAGAACAAAGATTATTATTGGCGCTTTAATATTGTTGGTTTTAATGGTAGCCGGATATTTCATCTTTCCAAAACTTATCAAACCAAAAGAAGAGCTTGAAAAATCAATTGCTGTTTTACCTTTTATAAATGATAGCCCTAATGATTCAACCACCTACTTCCTGGATGGTGTCATGGAAGAGGTACTTAACAATCTTCAAAAGGTGAAAGATTTAAGGGTTATTTCCCGCACCTCAGTTGAACAATACCGGAATAAGAAAAAATCAATTCCTGAGATCGCAAAAGAACTTGGTGTGAATTATATTGTGGAAGGCAGCGGACAGAAATATGGTAGTTCATTTCGTCTTAGGGCACAGCTGATCATGGCAGAGCATGAGTCACATCTCTGGGGTGAATCATTCCAGCAAAAAATCACTGAAGTGGAAGATATATTTAATATACAAATACGGATTGCAGAATCAATAGCTGGTGAACTTAAGGCGGTCATAACCCCTGAAGAGAGAAAGCGAATCGAAAAAATACCTTCCACTGACCTTGACGTATATGATAAATATATGAAGGCTCGCTCTTATTTGATTAATTTTTCGAAGGAATCATCGAATAAAGCCCTGGAATATCTTAACAGCGCCATTGAGAAAAATCCTGACTGGGCACCTCTCTATGCCGGTCGTGCAGAGGTCTGGACATGGATTCAACAACAGGGATATGAATTGCCTTCTGTTGCTGGTCCCAAAATTATGGAGAACCTTAACAAAGCGATGGAATTGGATCCGGATCTTGCTGAAGTTCATTATCAGAGTGCCGTGATTGCTCAATTGGTGGAATGGAACTGGAAAAAGAGCGAAAGAGGGTTCTTAAAGGCTCTGGCCATTAATCCCAACAACGCCATCTACAGGATGATGTATGCCCAGTTATTATTGATACTGGACAGGGATAAAGAATCGGTGGAGCAGAGAGAGCTTGCAATCAGCCTCGATCCATTAAATCTTTTTACGAAGTTCTTATATTTAGGGACACTGGTTCAAGCAGGTGATTGCAAAAAAAGCTTGCCTCTGGGGGAAGAACTTTTAGCCGATAATCCGAAGGACGTCAGTCTTAATCAAATGCTTGAAATTGTAGCATACAAGTCGAAGGATTATGACAAAGTAATAAGAATGGGAAAATACTCGCTTCCAATTACAATTGAAGAAGATGTTTTTAAGGATATTGAGAGAATTTACAGAGAATCGGGAATTGTCAGGTCGTATGAAGAAATAATGAAACATTTGGAAAAATATGCTGAAAACAATTACATTGGTTTTTTTGAAATGGCTTACAGGTACATTATAGCGAATCAACCTGATAAAGCTATGGACTGGATTGAAAAGGGATTTGAATTACATGACCCATTAATGACGTATATAACCAAATCAGCACATATTTTAGATCCATTGTTCGGGAATCCCAGATTCATTTCCATTTGTAAGAAAATGAACCTTCCTCTACCAAAAACTGAATAAACCGAAGTTCTAATTTTTTCATAAACAATGTGCTTACACTGCCTTATGAGATAAGAGTTAAATTGATAAGTTTTATAATGGCCTGCTTATAACACGGACAATATGGGTAAGTTGTTGTCACACTTTTTGCTTTTGCTCCTGCACTCAAGACAGATTTGTAATGGTTCTTTCTCCCGGACACGCGCATCCGCACGCAATTTAAATCCTGCACCTTGACTAATTTCTGGCTCCGAAACAATCCCGATAGCTATCGGGAGTACCGCGACACTGCTCCAGTGCTCCCAACAAAAATCTTGTACCGTGACAGTCTTCCAGCTTCGATTAAACTTTGTACCGCGACTACGCCAGTGTTCAATAAAACTTATACCATGACGCCAAAAACACGCGCCATACCCTCCTTGCACCATGACAATTTTTTGGCTAAAGTACCAGGATCTGACCGGATGTTTCATCGGGTAACACTTACTAATTATACCTCCGGGCCGTCAGACTGTCTAAAAATTCGTCGCATGAATTAATTGAACAAAATGACAACAATAAATGTTGTAGAGCAAATATTCTCATAAGATAAATTTCTAAAAGCTAAGAAAATGAAAATATTTGCCTCTTTCAGCTTGTTAATAATTCTTACTCTTCTTTTTAACTCATGCAAAAAATCAACGACTGAGGTTCAGGTACAATATAAGATTGATCCAGCAGACAGTTATATAATTCAAATTAACTATACAGACCAATCGGGTCAGCTGAAGACTATAGACAATATTTCTCAAATTCAAAATGGGACAGAAACAATCCAAGTTATCCAAAAACCATTCACTGCTACACTAAATGTTAAGGTCAACAATAATACTAATGCTTCTCGGAATTATAATCTTCAGATTTATGTCGATGGGCAAGTTAAGTCTTGGAGTAGCTTCACAGCTTCACCAATGACTTCTTTAAGCGAAAAACAAATAGAATATATAATAAACTGACCATCAAAAAGAAAATAACTACCTCTTAACTAACCCATAACACGGACGGTTTAATTAATTGGCTTCAGCCTTCGCTGCCTGTCTCAAACCTTAAATTTTTGTAACTGGACTGAGGCGGCTTCGACTGCCACGGTCGGCAGCCAAGACTGCTTCGTAATTAGCCCCCAAAGTCTATGCGATTAAACTCAGTTCAACTTATTACATTTT
Organism: uncultured Bacteroidales bacterium; assembly: GCA_963715785.1. Lineage (GTDB taxonomy): Bacteria > Bacteroidota > Bacteroidia > Bacteroidales > VadinHA17 > LD21. Next base: position 3,642,760 of record OY970276.1, on the reverse strand, counting down.
GTTGCACCTGGACTGTTCCTGCTGCCGAGACAAAGTCAATAGGCCAGCTGGCCGACGCATCCGCCAGCTGGCGGATCATGGTTTTTGCTATTCTATCTTGACAGCTTTATCGTGACCAGACAACTTTCGTCTATCTATCAGGACTTGATACCATTTAGCAATTTCACCATGACGCTTGGCTACTCGTCCATCTACCGGCAACCGTCCCTTCGCTGCAAAACACATGCTTCTTTGCCTGCCCAGACTTCGCCATCTGGACAACTTTTTCATATGCCCATGTTTTATAGTATTTAACAAGCCACATATCTTATATACTTAAATTTTCTTATCATGTCTATATTATGGACATTTAATGTCCTTATATTAGGCATATTTAGACAATATTTTTTACCTGTTTTACTTAAACAACTAATTTTCAGAAAGTAATAAATACTGGTATGGTAATTGAAAATTGCAGTTGAAATTCCCAAATTTTAAGTAATAGGAGTTAATTATGATAGAGAATTACTTCAAAACAGCTATCCGGAATATCAAAAGAAATTCTACATATTCAATATTGAATATTAGTGGTATGGCTGTGGGCATGGCATCTGCAATTTTAATACTTTTATGGGTTCAGGATGAATGGAGCTACGACAGACATTTTGATAATGCAGATAGTTTATACCGTGTGATTAGTGACATGAGTACTACTGAAGGAGAAAGCTCTTTGAATGCAACAACACCTGCCCCATTAGCAAAAGCCCTAAAAGAAGAATATCCTGAAATAATCAGATCTTCCAGATGTTTCGTTGGTTCCCTGTTATCATTTAAAATGGGAGATGAATTTATAGATGAAACCGTTTTCCCTGTTGATAATGACTTCTTAAAAATGTTTAATATTGAGTTTGTTGCTGGAGATATCAATAGCGCTTTAAATGCTCCCAACAATATTGTTCTTACAGAAAAAATAGCAAGGAAATATTTCGGTAACAAATATCCGATTGGTAAAACATTGAAAATGGCTGAATCTGATGAAATATATACAATTACCGGAGTTGTAAAGAATCCGCATAATAGTCACCTCATGTTTGACTTATTGATTCCAATTAAGCTCGGAAAAGAATTTGAAAGTCTTAAAAATAAAATGCTATTGTTTTGTTACAATTATGTTGAGTTAAAAAAAGGCACCGACAGTAAAATAGTTAATGAAAAAATTCGAAATTTTTTAAAAGATCATTCAAGCACGATGACTATTGGTATTTCTCTTCAAAACATCAAAAAGATCCATTTGTATTCTTCCGGCAAATATGACAGGATATAAAGGCAATGGTGACATTACTTATGTAAGAATTATGTGCCTCATTACTGTTTTTATTCTACTTATTGCCTGTATTAATTTTATGAACCTTTATACTGCGCAATCTGCCAAAAGGGTCAGGGAAATTGGTTTACGCAAAGTGGCAGGAGCAAATAGAAGAAAAATATTTGTTCAATTTATGGGAGAATGTCTGTTCCTGGTATTTATTTCCCAGGTAATAGCTATGATTTTAGTTGAATTGTTGCTGCCCAGTTTTAATTACCTTATTGGCAAACAACTTTATATTAACTATCAAAGCATTCATTTATATATATGGTTTATTGCAGTTATACTGTTTTGCGGTATATTGGCCGGAAGTTATCCAGCTTTGTATCTGTCTTCATTAAAGCCACTGAATACAATAAAGGGCGTAATTAATAAAAATCCCGGCAATGCACAATTCAGAAGAGTCCTGGTTATTTTCCAGTTTTCATTGTCGGTCTTGCTAATCATATGCACCTTAATTGTTGGAAATCAACTCAACTATATTCGAAATAAGAGTCTTGGATTAAATAAAGATAACATAGGCTATTTTACTAGTCACGCCAGACCTAAAGGCTCCATACTTGAAGACTTAAAAAAGGAGCTTTTAAACAACCCGGATATAGTAAGTATAACTCGGGGCAATAATCCTGTCAACATTGAGAATAATTCGAATGGCTTTAAATGGACTGGAAATAATGAAGGTAATGATATTTCATTTTATATTTTGAGTTGTGATGCAGATTATGCCAAAACCTTTCAACTTGACCTTGAGAAGGGGCGTTTTTTTTCCTCTGAATTTTCAACGGATTCTTCTGCAGCAGTAATCAATGAAAGTGCAGCAAAAATCATGGGATTTACTAATCCAATTGGGGAAATTATATCGACGCCCTGGCAATCGAAATTACATATCATTGGTGTAGTAAAGAATTTTCACTATAAATCTTTGCATTATAAAATTGAACCGCTTATTATGACATTAGATCCTGATATCGAATTTTTTATCCGGATGAAGCCTGACAAAGTAACCTCAATAGTTCCTTATATTAAGAAAACTGTACAATCATTTAATTTGTCATATCTGCTGAATTTTCATTTTTTGGCTGATGATTATGACAACCTATACCGGACAGAACAAAACATGAGTAAAATAATTCGTTATTCCTCATTTCTTGCAATCTTCATTTCATGTCTTGGTCTTTTAGGACTTTCTTCATTTATGATAGAGCGCCGTACAAAAGAGATAGGAATAAGGAAAATTAATGGGGCAAAGTCCAATGAAATATTCACATTGTTATCGGGAGAATATATTATATGGGTAATGATTTCAATTATAATTGCATGCCCGGTTGCCTGGTATGCCATGAATAAATGGCTTCAAAACTTTGCATATCGGATAGATATAAGCTGGTGGGTATTTGTACTGGCCGGCTCTATTGCTTTTCTTATTGCATTATTGACAGTGAGCTTTCAATCGTACAGAGCAGCAGGTAAAAATCCAGTTGAAGCTCTACGATACGAGTAGTGAGATAATAAGACAGAAACTGGAATAATCATTTAACACTGAGACCGTCCCTTCCATGTCAGGCACATTACGCAAAGAAAAATATACGTTGAATAGAGTAATTTATAGTTTTGCGTAAAGAGCCTTCCATCCCATCCCTGCCTTATGACGATAACAGCTTCACAGTTGAGACAAAATTGACAGAACCATTTCTGAAAGTCCAGTTTAATTGATAGATTTGATATGCTATACCTGATTAAACGAGATTTGTAATTTAAAATATTGAGGCCTTGACTAATAACTAGTTGGTAGTCTGTGATTGACGTGGCGAAAGCATGACTTAAAATTAAAAGACTACTACATGACAGTTTTAAAATGTGCCCTACAGCTAACTCGGACGGTTTAATTAATTATTGAACAATTGCAGAGCAATTGTTCAATGAGCTCGGACCATATTAGTTATCAAATTGCTTCGCAAAATAACTTTTTGGTCGGTCTTCGGTTGCCTTCAGCCTTCGCCGCCTGTAACAACCCTAAAATTCGTTTATCTGGACTGAGGCGGCTTCGGCTGGCACGGTCGGCAGCCCGGACAACTCCGTAATTGGCTCCAAAAGTCTATGTGAGTGAACATTAGTCTACTTATAAAATCTTTTGGCAGCCGCCACCGCGACACCCGACGCTGCTACCAAACACATGCTTTTTTGCCGGCCCTGACTTTACCGACGAGACAACTTGTTGGACCAGGAGAGCAGCAAGACCACTGAGATTTATACCTAAGTAACTACCATGGGTTTCAATCAGATAAAAAGTTCGCTAAACACATTATACCTATGATTATAACATTTACTTATTTGAATTTTTTTATATTTACTACATTAACAAAAATAACGAAAATGACACCAAGTACAAGTCAGAAATAAATTCCACTATGGCGTTTACACAATCGTTAGGCCACATTTAAAAGCGACACGTAGGATTCATATTTCAAAAACAAAATTTATTTTAACATGGAAAAATATCTCTTATTTTTACTACTAGCATTTAATAGTTCTATTTATGCTCAAGATACTCTAAAATTCAGTGATTTATATGGTGATTATTTAGGACAAACCCCTCCAAGCGATACTCCGGTTGTATTTGCCCGAGGAATAATCTCAACTGACGATCTAGAACATAGTCCAGCAATATTTACTCCCGATGGAAATGAAGTATACTGGATTACTGCCCGACCCCCCGGCGCTAATAATATCGATTGGATTAACAGAGCCTTGACTATGAAGCGAGTTAACGAGCGATGGTCAGCACCCTTTATCACTCCTTACCATATTACAGCACTTTCTCCAGATGGTAAATGTGGCTATTTCACTTCACAAGAGAACAAGGACATTTGGATTAGTGAAAAACAAGGTGATAAATGGAGTATGCCTAAGTGTCTCAATTTCCTCACTGAGTATCCTGAATTGAAGTTTGCATATGTTGGTTCAATCACACGCAATGGGACACTTTACTTTACGGCCTATTTGGAAGGACCTCTGAATAATTACGGCATCTATCGTTCCAAACTCATAAATGGTAAATATGAGAAACCAGAAGCACTTTCCAGTAATATCAATATGGCAAGTGGCACCCTTAACTGGACACCGTTCATTAACCCCGATGAGAACTACCTTATTTTTTCTTCAAATCGGAAAGGCGAATTTGGTGGTAGTGATTTGTATATCAGTTTTCATGACATTAATAAAGACATATGGACTGAACCTATTAATATGGGTGAGCCAATAAATACAGAAGCTCAAGAACGTTTACCATGGATTAGTCCTGACAGCAAGTATTTGTTCTTCACGCGTTGGACTCCTGATCATAATCAGGACGTCTTCTGGGTAAGTGCCAAGATTATAGAGCGATTAAGAGAAAAGAATAATATAAAATGAATGCGGGCCTAACATCGCATATAAAGTCTATGGTTAAGTATAACACATTTATTAATAAACATTTTAATTCATGAAACCAAAAATATTTATTCTATCTCTTTTCTTTCTTTTACCCTCAATAATTTATTCACAGAACAATAAAACACAGATCCTGCAAGGTTCATGGATGGGGAGGGTTACTACGGATAAATTTTCATTACGTATACTTTTAAGATTTGAAGGAACATATGACAATATCAAAGGATTTCTTGACAGCCCAGACCAGGGACTTAAGGATTTGCCCTTTGATAAAGCATGGACTATTCAAGATAGTGTATTCGTCGATGCATCTAAATCTTTAAATGCAGGTATTATTTTTAAAGGGAGAGTACTCCTTGGTGATTCGATTATTGATGGAATCTGGGGTGGGGCTCTAAGATTAAGGCTAAGTCGCACCAATTACATTTTTACACTTAAAACAAATTTGAATCCTGAAATTGAGGGATATAAAATTATTAAATTAATTGAAAGCTCACCGATTAAAGATCAACAGGCAACTGGTGTTTGTTGGAGCTTTGCCACTACATCCTTCATTGAAACAGAAGCAATAAGACTTGGGAAAAATCCTGTTGTACTTTCACCGATGTTTTATGTTACTCCGACATATATTGACAAAGCTGAGAAATATATAAGGATGAATGGCAAAAGCTACTTTGGGCCAGGCGATTTAACATTCAGTCTATTGAAAGCTTATAAAAATTATGGGGCAATTCCTTTGACAGTCTTTTCAGGAAGAAAAGACTCCACTTCAAAATATAATCATGTAGAAATGGACAATGCACTGCTCGAAAAGGTCAAATATTATGTCAAATACGGACATGGAAACATGACAACTGAGGGGTACAGAAAAGATATGGATGAAATCTTAACACAGACAATGGGCAAAGCCCCTGATACTTTTACATATAACCAAAAGCAATATACCCCAAAATCTTTTGCCAATGAAATGGTTGGAGTCAATCCAGATGATTATGTTGAAATAACCTCATTCAGTCATCATCCTTTTTATTCAAAGTTTATACTAGAGATTGAGTCAAACTGGAATAATAACTACTACATTAATCTGCCAATAAGAGATTTTAGCACTGTTATTGATTATGCTTTGTTACACAATTATTCAGTATGCTGGGATGGTGACGCATATAGATGTGAAGGTTTTAATGATGGTTTCGCAGTATTGGACGATTCTATTAATACCATTACACAAGAAATGAGGCAAACCGATTTTGATAATTATAATACCATTGATCAACATAACATGCATATTATTGGAATTGCAGAGAATAACAAAGGGAAAAGATTCTACATAGTTAAAAATTCAAGTGATCAACGAAATTGTGGCGGATATATGTACATGTCAAAGGAATACTTACTTCTGAAAACAATTTCAGTAATGATAAATAAAGAAGCTATCCCAAAAGAAATTAAGAACAAATTTGACTTTGCATTATGAAAATACATTGATTTTAATATCAGCTCAACTTTAGCAGAATCGTTCTAATCAATATATTAAAACCTTGAGAAAATATAAATATAAAAAACAGATTTCTACGGCACCCGGACACGCGCAGTTGCTCCCAATAAACATTCTGAACCATGACAATTTTCTGGCTCTGAGACAAATTACACCGCGACACTGCGCCAGTGCTTTTTCTAAACTTTGTCTACCGGGACTATTTTTCGGCTAAAGCACCAGGACCGGTGGCCGGATGGCTGCGCCAGGTAACACAACCTCCCTTTATTGCCGGGCCGTTATCTGCCAGATTTGAGCAAACTACACCAGAGAAAACAAAGAGAAAACCTTGCCAATTATAAAATATATACGTATCTTTGTGATTCAATACTTACGTAAGATGGATGCAAAATTAACATTAAACATAGACATAGATATAGCCCGGAAAGCTAAGGTTTATGCAAAGAAGGAAGGTAGAAGTCTCTCAGACCTAGTAGAAAACTATTTGAAGCTCTTGACAAAGAACTCTTCTATTGAAAATTCAGAGTATTCTCCAAGAGTCAGGGCTTTGCTTGGATCTGTATCCTTACCAAAAGACTTTGACTACAAAAAGGAACTAGCTGATGCAATAGCAAAAAAACATCTCTAAGATGACTAATCTTTTCATTGACACAGATATAATAGTCGATTTTCTGATTGATAGGAAACCATTTTCCAGAGAAGCTGCGATTATCTTTACTCTGATTGATCAGAAAAAACTCAAAGGCTATGTTTCGTCTTTGACTTTTAGTAATTTATTCTATGTTCTCCGTAAAATTGAGCCACAAAAAAAAGTAATCTCAAAACTTGACAGTCTTTCAAAACTTTTAACTATTCTTAAAGTTGATGATCAAAACATTAGAGATGCTATTGATTCAGGATTTCCTGATTTTGAGGACAGTATCCAATATTATTGCGCTCTTGACTGTAAAAAAGTTGAAGCTATAATTACTAGAAATACAAAAGATTATAAGAAATCAACCCTACCTGTCATGACTCCTGGGGACTTCTTAAAATCATCCGTCAGCTAACTCGGACGGATTGCTGAATTAGCTACGCTGAGCTCGTCCCGCTGAGGCGGGACTCGGTTGCCTTCGCCAATCCAGACTGCTTCTTCGTCGACCCCAAAAGTCTATGAAAGAAAACTTTATAACCGCTTTTCAAGTCTTCTGCCATCCGGACTATTTCCGAGCTTCCGGGAGAGTCGGTAGGGTTTGCGGCCGTCATCGAACATGTCGCCCGAAAGATTGTTTAATGATCTTATAAAAATGTTGGATTACGAATCAGAGATACAATTCTCCTTATTATGAAAGTATAATATTCATACTTCCTGTTCTTTTTAATAGGGTGCAGGTTATTCATACTGGATCAATAAAACTTTATACCTATATATGAATTAATATTTAGCATGGCAAGTATCATACCGGGTTTTGAGTACGACGTATTCATAAGCTATCGACATAATGATAATAAGCACAATAGTTGGGTATCGGAGTTTGTTAGTAATCTTAAAGGAGAACTTGAATCCACTTTTAAAGAAGATATTTCCATTTACTTCGACGAAAACCCTTACGACCGTCTGCTGGAATCACATGATGTGAATAAAAGTCTTGAAGCCAAGCTGAAAAGTTTCATTTTTATCCCCATTCTGTCGCGGACATACTGTGACCCGAAAAGTTATGCCTGGGCGAATGAATTCCTGATTTTCAACAAAACCTCTAAGGAAGATCCTATTGGTAAGGACATAAAGCTCAGGAACGGTAATGTTGCGAGCAGAATTCTTCCCGTGAGAATACACGATCTTGATCCTGAAGACATTATGTTATTTGAGAAAGAAATTGGCAGTATTATCAGAGGGATCGATTTCGTATTCAGAACATCATCAGGAGTAAACAGACCACTGAGGTCTAACGAAGATCATCCCAATGACAATCTTAACAGAACATACTATCCTGACCAGATCAATAAAGTAGCCAATGCCATCATTGAATTGATCAGATCACATAATAGCGAACAGGATGATCCCCCTGTATCAAATATGACAATTGTTCACCGTGTTCCTGATGGCAGAAACGCTTCCGGTGAGAAAAGAACTATCAGGAAAACCGCTGGAGGCCTTAGATCGAACAGAAAGACAAAAACAGCAATTGCAATTTTGCTTTTTCTTGCTGGCGCGTTTTCCTTATTTAAAATAATTGAATCAAACCTCCGCTTACATTCCCTGGCCAAACTTGATAAATCAATTGCCGTTCTGCCCTTTGTCAATGATAGTCCTGATTCCGAGAATGCTTATTTCATTAACGGTATTATGGAAGAAGTTCTGAATGACCTGCAAAAAATAAAGGATTTCAGGGTCCTTTCGCGTACCTCTACCGATCAGTATAAGGGCCAGAATAGACCAACAATTCCTGAAATTGCAAAAAAACTGAATGTGAATTACATTGTCGAAGGAAGCGGTCAAAAGTATGGCAATACTTTTCGCCTCAGAGTTCAATTGATAGCAGTGGCTAATGAACGGCACCTCTGGGCTGATTCTTATGAGCAGGAAATCAGGGATCCTAACGACATCTTCAGAATACAAAGCCAGATTGCTCAGTCAATAGCCAAAAATTTAAAAACAACGATTACCCCTGAGGAAAAACAACTTATTGAAAAACCGCTAACTGTAAACCTCACAGCTTATGATTTCTACCAGCAAGGAGAGGAGGAGATAGAAAAATACTTTCTAAACGAAGACAATAGGGAAGCTCTGAAAAAAGCCGAGGATCTTTATCATAAAGCATTGAACTATGATTCAACCTTTGCGCGGGCTTACAGCGGACTTGCAATGATATACTGGGCCAAGCATTATTATGATGAATATTTTTCCAGAAACTTTCTGGATTCAGTTCTGATACTGGCAAATATTGCTTTAAAATATGATAGCCAATTGTCAGAAGCATTCGATATAAAAGGTGAATATTATACTCTGAAAGGCCTTGCAAATAAGGCTATTGAAGAATATGACAAGGCCATTAACGTAAATCCAAATGACTGGATGGCATATTTGGGTAAGGGCAATTTATATGCTGATGATGATTATATTAAATCAATAAAAAACTTTCTAAAAGCCGCATCCCTGAATCACGGATCAGCTCTACCAATGTTATTACGAAACATTTCAAATGAATTCGATGCTGCAGGATTCATTGATAAAGCCAAATACTACAATGAGGAGGCACTTAAATTGGATGGAGATTCTGCTCGCTATTTTTCATTCCTCTCCGAGTTTGAACGAAATCTGGGGAATTTTGAAATATCGCTGGCATTATCCATGAAAGTCAACAAATTAGATTCCAACAATGTGACTAATCTTTTTGAAGGTATAGCACGAAACTTAATGTTTCTTGGCCGGCATGAGGAATCATTGAAATATTACAAAATCTGGTTTGACAAAATAAGTTCTCTCGGCCAGTTTGATCCGGGTAGCATGCACAGGATAGGATATGCCTATTGGGTAAATGGATTCAGGAAAGAAGCGGAATATTACTTCAATAAGCAAATTGATTACTGTAACAGGATTATTAAATCGGGTCGGCCTGGCATAATTGAAAATTATACATATTACGACCTGGCTGCTGTTTATGCGTTCAGAGGAAATAAAACAGATGCTTATAAAAGCTTAAAATTATTTAACCGGGGTCAGGTGTTCCCACTATGGCTTGTAACTTTGATTAAAAATGATCCATTATTCGATAGTATAAGGAAGGAACAAGCCTTTCAGCAGATTGTCAGAGAAGTTGAAGCAAAATACCAGACGGAACATGAAAAGGTCAGGAAATGGATGTCCGATCAAAATCAGCTTCAATAGCCAAAACTTCATCATGCGCCCGGACTCTTCCATCATCTGCCACGGGATTGCAAAAACCACGCCACCGCGATCCTTCTCCGCCAACTGGCGGATCTGGTCAGGCTCCGACGGCAACTAATTAAACCGCCGTGCCGTTAGCATTAATGCCGTGCTCAGTTTTGGAGACAATATTCTTATATGATGACAGCTACGTATCGTTCAAAATAAGCACTAATGCTAACTTTTAAAAGCAAAAGATTAAAACTAATTTGATAACTTTATGTTCGATTCTAAAAGCAGGTGGTGTGCATTTCGCAAATTGCAGACATAAAAAAACTGAAAGTATAATTAAAATTAATGCCGAGAATCTTGTTCAAGTTGATACTTCAACAATCGCAATTTTACCATTTAAAAAGAGATGCTTTACTTTTTATCATAATCATTTTCGTAGCCATTCCGATCATAATATGGATGCATACGCTGGCCCCCGGCGAGTCACCTGTAATTAATCCGGCCGGTAACTATATTCATAGTACTGGAAGACTTTTCGCTCTTTCGGGATTTGTTTTTATACTGTTTCAGTTTGTACTAAGTTCCAGGATTAAACTAATCGAAAGAGGTATCGGTCTCGACAGGCTTTTTACAATTCACAGGACATGCGGAAAGACTGGCCTTTTATTGATATTGATTCATCCTGTATTGCTTTTTACTGGTTCAAGGTTGCAAAACAATGATTTTCATTTTTTTACCCCCCTGAGAATAATAGGAGAAGTGACTCTGTTTCTTTTATGTCTGGCAGCGGGAGCTGCCCTGATATATAAATATCTTAACCTGAAATATGGAATCTGGAAAAATGTTCATAAAATAATGTATATAGTGCTCCCCCTGGCTTTTGTCCATAGTTTCTTTATAGATAGCGATGTCAGGGCAATAGCTGTTTTAAAAGTATTCTGGTCACTTCTGCTTTGCATTTTTGTAATTGTGTTGCTATTTAGGCTGCGGATGAGAATATATGTCAGGAGTCATCCTTATTATGTAGCGGAAGTATTGCAGGAAACTCACGATACCTGGACTCTTTCTTTCGATGGGAATTTCCCGGTTTTTAAGCCTGGTCAGTTCATGCTCATAAGACTTGTAAGAAATGGTACTATATCCGAATCACACCCTTTTACAATTTCATCGAGTCCGACAGGCAACAGGCTGTCTATCAGTATCAAATCTGTCGGTGATTTCACCTCCACAATTTCCAGAACCAGGATTGCCGATTATGCATATATAGAAGAACCTTATGGCATATTCAGCTTTCTTTCTTATGATGCTGATGACCTCATTCTCATAGCTGCAGGCATAGGAATAACTCCTTTCATGAGCATGCTCAGGTACATAAATGATAAGAAATTAGAAAAAAACATTGTCTTGCTTTGGGGAAATAAGACGGAAAAGGATATTGTATTCAGGGATGAGTTGGAAAAGATGGGCAGGGAAATGACATCATTAAAGCTGGTACATGTGATGTCACAACAGGATGACTGGCAGGGTGAAAAAGGGCATATAGACACTGAAAGAATTAAAAAGTATGTTGATAATTTTCAGAAAGGCCAGTTCTTTATTTGCGGCAATCCGCTAATGATGCTAAAAATAGTGCAGACCTTACGGAAGCTTGGGGTATCGAAGCGAAGAATACATTACGAAAAGTTTGCCGTTCGTTAATGAGACATCGATATACCGGTTTTTTTTCTCTCAACAACTCATGAAAATCAATTTTTGTTTATTACTAAATGCAAATACTCATAAAATTTTAAATTGGCACAAATGCTAACTCGGACGGTTTAATTAATTAGCTTCGCTGAGCTCAGATCGAATTGGATTTCAGTTTGCTTCGCAAATTGGAATTGTGATCGATCATCGGTTGACTTCGTCGAGCTCGGATCAGATATGGTTTCAATTTTCCTAGATTGATTATTTTTACATCTTTCGGTTGAATAGACATATTTATTCCTTTACCCGGATATTATTTGTTTCTATACTTTTAATTTGACATCATGCATTTTACAATCAGAAAATCTACGGAAAAAGATTTTGATAAAGTCTTTCCACTCTTCGAACAACTTTGGCCGAATAAAGAGTTAGATAAAAAAGAATTACGAATAGTTTTCAATCGTGGAGTTAATTCAGATACTGATGAGTTATTATGCCTTGTTTCCTCAAATGAGATAATTGGATTCTGCGCATATGCTATTGTTAATAACTTATGGCAGGCTGGTTACATCTCTTATATGTATGCAATGGTAGTAGATGAAAAACAAAGAGGAAAAGGATTAGGTACATTGCTTATGAGGGAGGCTATTAAAGACTCCAAAAACAAGGGACTTAAACGTTTAGAGTTGGATTCGGGATTTCAAAGAGAAAGAGCTCATGAATTTTATTTGAAACTTGGATTTGAAAAACGAGCCTTTTTATTTTCTTATAAGCTTTGAATCCAAAAGTCTCTTAGAATTAATTCTGAGTCACTTATAGAACTTTAGGTACCATGACTCATCCTGCAGCCAGAACAAATAGGGTAGGGCTGCCGGCATACGCATCCGCCAGCTGGCGGATCATGGTTTTTGCAGAGCCACTTTGACAACTTTATCACGACACCAAACCTGCGTACATTTATCGGGACCATGCCGCTTGCGGAGGAACGGCAACTAATTAAACCGCCGGGCTGTTAGCCTTAACAAATCTCGACCCTCGCAGGACAAATTCTCCGACTTTTCAGTACCTTTGCATCAATAATTAGATGATCATGTTAACAAAGGATAATGTAAGAAAGACCATTGATAGGTTGCCAGATAACTTCTCTGTTGACCAGATAGTTGAGGAGCTTGTGATTCTTAATAGGATTGAGGAAGGACTTAAGGATATAGAGGAAGGGAGAGTCTTTACAACGAATCAGGTTAAGAAAGAGCTTAAAACATGGTTAAAGTAATCTGGAGATCTAAAATCCATAGCTGAGTTCATCTCACAGGACTCAATAAAATATGCTTCACTAACAATTAACTATAACTCGAACGGTTTAATTAATTAGGTTCGCTGAGCTCAGATCAAATTTGATTTCAGTTTGCTTCGCAAATTGGAATTGTGATCGATCATCGGTTGACTTCGTCGAGTTCGGATCGTAGCACTTATCTGGACTTATTCCCCTTCAAAATTTTCCTAACTGACCTCAAATAGATTCTGTATTGCCATTTTTTTTTGATAAATTTGATTGCAATACCGACCTGACGTTACATAATCATATATAGGACGCTGACATAGAGCTAGATACATAGTTAGTTTCATGTGACTGACGTGGCGAAAGCGTGTGGACTCAGCAGAATTATACCAGACTAATTTCTACCATGACCAGAAAAAAAACTTCACAACCTAACAAAAAACAAGGAATTTGCGACTGATCGTAAATCTTCTTTAAACATTAAATTTGATATTCCAGAAAGGGTATTAAGTTCACAAGACATTCCCATATTTGTGCTTGGAGAGGTAGATTTCACACTTCCAGAAGAGCTCCACCGATGTCTTGATGGCAAGATGCCTCAAATGCCTCTAGCCAAAGATACTACGCTCAAAGCGGATGATATTGCAATTAAAGATTGGGTTGACCAACATGTAAAATATCCTGACAAAGCTGCAAAAGAAAAAATTGAAGGAACTTACTATAAGATTTATCATTACTAAAAGCGGTAAGCTTGAAGATTTTACAGTTGTTAAATCTATCCATCCATTGTTAGATGCAGAAGCATTAAGAGTTTTAAGCCTTATGCCAGACTGGAAACCAGCAATTCAGGAAGGGAAAGCATGGGATGTCTTTTATTATGCAGATGTTGAATTTAAATTACAGTCAAGATTGGGTCAAATACCATGAAAACAATTCCTTTATAAACTAAAGATTCATTTCTAACAATAGGACGAAACTGTTCCTGATTTACATATAACTAATAATTAACAGAGATCCATTGAACCCTAACTCATGAGCAGAGGCAAATTCATTTTAATAATATTTTGAATAATTTTTAAACCTTTATAAGGATAATATAGGTTAAGAAAGAGATCATCCAAAAACTGAAATCATGAAAAGAATAATATGTTCGAAAATGCTATTCTCTATTTCTATTTTAGCGGTTTCTTTTTCATTATTAAATTGTTGTAAGAAAGAAATTCCAGCAACGATACCGCAAGTGAGTACAATTGCAGCCAAAGCAGTTTTTAGTGCTTCAGCAACGCTTGGAGGTAATGTCTCATCAGATGGTAAATTAGATGTGGTCAGGGGAATATGCTGGAGCACAAATCAAACACCAACTATAGCAGATAACATCACGACTGATGGCTATGGAGTAGGCGTTTTTGCGACCACAATAAGTAGTTTGACTTCCAATACTACTTATTATTTTACAGCTTATGCCACAAATAGTATAGGTACAAGTTATGGCAGTATTTTGTCATTTACGACTGGACAAGTTGCTGTCTCCGACATTGATGGGAATGGTTATGACATTGTAACCATTGGATCGCAAGTTTGGATGGTAGAAAACCTTAAAGTGACACATTATGCCAATGGTGACCCTATACCCGACGTAATTGATAATAGCCAATGGGCCAATCTTACAACCGGAGCGTATTGTAATTTTAACAATGATCCTGGTATTGTCAATATTTATGGACGACTCTACAATGGGTATGCAATATTCGACAGCCGCAATATCTGTCCGGTCGGCTGGCATATCCCTACAGATGCTGAATGGACAACACTTGAAACATACCTTGGTGAAGCTAAGGCTGGTGGAAAAATGAAAGAAGCTGGTGCAAAGCATTGGCTAATCGAGTCGTCTTTGTCTTGGGATATGACTTATAAAGACGCGACCAATGAAAGTGGGTTTTCAGCCCTACCAGGCAGTAATCGTGACCTCGCTGGTCGTTTTTTAGTTCCCATAGGATATGAAGCTCATTGGTGGTCTTTAACCGGGAATAACCGTCATGTCATTAATTTTAGTCCTTTGCTATATAGGCAGTTTGATTATTACTATGCTCAGGACGGCAACTCTGTTCGTTGTGTGAAAGATTAATAAGCCATTTAACTACTGGGACTCTTAAATTTTTAATAAATCAAAAACTAACGAAACGCTAACTCGGACGGTGCTTTAATTAATTGGCTGCGCCGAGCTCGGATCGTAGAAGATTATCGGATTGTTGCGCATTGTAGATTTTTGGTCGGTCCTCGGTTGCCTTCAGCCTTCGCCGCCTGAAACAACCCTAAAATTTGTTTATCTGGACTGAGGTGGCTTCGGCTGGCACGGTCGGCAGCCCGGACAACTTTGTTATCGAATCCAAAAGTCTCTTAGAATTAATTCTGAGTCACTTATAGAACTTTAGGTACCATGACTCATCCTGCAGCCAAGACAAATAGGGTAGGGCTGCCGGCCGAAGTATCCGCCAACTGGCGGAAGAACGGCAACTAATTAAACCGCAGGGCCGTTAGCAACCAGGCCTTTTCAATTTAGACTTAGCATGACAGTTACGCAACGCATATAAATGGCCCGAAATGCTTACAGAAAAGTATAATTTCACTTGACATCGGGATTCAAAATACTTTGTAAGTTTGATTATTAGAAGATTCTATATATTGTTAGGTTCCATACTTCGAGATCATGAGAAATAAAAGAGTTTTTTTTTATTCAATACTTTTTACAATTATATCAGTAGTGACAATAATATATTTATGCAATAAAATAATTGTTGATGCAGCCAAAGACAATTTGTATTCTGATGTGAATAAAATCCCCTTCAATAAAGTCGGTCTTTTGCTTGGCGCCAATAAATATGGTGGGCACGGACATAATAACCCATATTACGATTATCGAATAGAAGCAGCGATAAATCTTCTGAAAAAAGCCAAAATAAAATATATCATTATTAGCGGTGATAACAGCCGTAAAGATTATAATGAACCAGAATCTATGCGATCTGACTTAATCAAAGGAGGTATAGATTCGACAAAAATTTATCTTGATTACGCAGGTTTTCGAACTTTTGACTCAATAATACGACTAAAAGCAATATTCGGCCAGGATTCTGTGACAATCATCTCGCAACAATTTCACAATGAAAGAGCTCTTTACATCGCTTCTAGAGAAGGTATTATCGCCATTGGGTTTAATGCGAAAGAAGCGGGCAACGTACAAGGTTTGGAAACTCCATGGAGAGAGAGGTTAGCAAGAGTAAAAACGTTTTTAGATTTTTGGGTAGACAAAAAACCCAAATTTCTTGGCAATAAAATTATAATACCCGGATAAAAGAACTGGCACCAAGATCAATCCAGCGTGCTTGCAAACTAGAACCCCTAATCAGATATCTGTTGACTGACAAACATTGAAACATTGGCAGATTTAAAATTGGCCCAAATGCTAACTCGGACGGTTTAGTTAATTATTGAACAATTGCAAAGCAATTGTTCAATGAGCTCGGACCATATTAGTTATCAAATTGCTTCGCAAAATAACTTTCTGGTCGGTCCTCGGTTGCCTTCAGCCTTCGCCGCCTGTCTCAACCCTAAAATTTGTCTAACTGGACTGAGGCGGCTTCGGCTGGCACGGTCGGCAGCCCGGACTACTTCGTAACGGGAGAGGAGGTCTATGTGAGTAACCCTTAACCCACTTATAAAACCTTGTGACACCCGGACTAATACTGCTTCCGAGACAAAGTCAATAGGGCTGACAGTCAGCGCTATGGTGCCTTGTTTTTTGCAAAAAACACGCCATCGCGAACCGCCATCCGCCAACTTGCGGAGGAACGGCAACTAATTAAACCGCCGCGCCGTTATAGGCAACCCGTTTCTGATCATACAGATTCTCTGGCCGTTAACTGTATGAATAACATCTTTTCCCCGTCAAAACGATATAAAATATTTTTTGGATACAATAATTTATGTTTTGGATACATTCGGTTACCTGATTTTTCTGAATTTTGCACTTGAAATATTAATTAAAACTTTATTCAGATGAAAATATTCGTAACAGGAGCAAGCGGGTTTGTTGGCTCAGCAGTTGTAAAAGATTTATTGGAGCATGGTTATGAAGTTCTGGGCTTAGCTCGTTCGGAAGAATCTGCTAAGAAATTAAAAGCCCTTGGGGCTGAAGTTCACTATGGAGATATTAAGAATGTTGATAGTCTCAAAAAGGCATCTGAACAGGTAGATGGAATCATTCATACCGCATTTAATCACGATTTCACAAGGTTTCAGGAATCTTGTAATGAAGACAAGCAGGCTATTTTAGCCATGGGCGAAGTTTTTATGAATTCTAAGAAACCAATTGTAATTACAGCGGCTGCCGGAGCGGTAGCTACCGGGGACTGGGTTACCGAGGAAGATCGCAGCGTGAATAAAAATATTCCACGCGTCATCACTGAAATTGCAGTGGATGAATTAGCAGCAAAAGGCCTAAACGTTGCAGTGGTTCGTCTGCCGCCATCTGTTCACGGTTCTGGTGATACACATGGATTTGTTCCAACATTGGTCAATCTTGCCCGTAAGCAAGGGCAGTTAGCTTATATTGGTGATGGTTCCAATTGCTGGGCAGCAGTAAACAAGTTGGATGCAGCTCCGGTTTATCGGTTAGTCATGGAGAAAAATAAAATACCAGGCACGCGTTACCATGCGGTGGCAGAATCCCAAATCTTTTTAAAGGATTTAACTTCACTGCTCAGTGAAAAACTTCAATTACCGTTGGTCTCATTGTCTGTTGAAGAAGCTAAATCTTACTTTGCAGGATTTTTCCATTTTGCTAGCCTCAATATTCCTATCTCAAATGAGAAAACACAAAAAGATTTGGACTGGAAACCTTCATATTCAACTCTTTTTGAAGATATTGAAAGCAATGTGTATTTTTGAGTTTTTCAAATAAATAATCAGGATATGTCAGCATGAGAGAATATTGGGAAACCAAATATAAAGATGGTGGTTTGATGTGGGATTTCTTACCTTCCGATTCTGCTATCAGGACTGTAGACATTTTTAAATCAAACCATCTAAACCAAATATTGATCCCTGGCTTTGGATATGGTAGAAATGCAAGGATATTCATTGAAAAAGGTTTTGATGTAACTGGGATTGAGATATCAAAATCAGCAATTGAATTAGCAAGAGCCAATGGTATAAACTGCATCATTCATCATGGTTCGGTGACTTCTATGCCATTTGATGATAAACGATATGATGGCATTTTTTGCTATGCATTAATTCATGTTTTAAATAAAAAGGAACGACAGGCTTTCTTAAAATCTTGCCTCAATCAATTAAAAGATAATGGATTAATGATCTTTGTAGTTGCATCAACAGAGACAAGTATGTTTGGGATGGGCAAAAAACTTAGCAAAAACAGGTTTAAGATATCAAATGGCTTGAATGTATATTTCTATGATAACTTATCAATCTCCAAAGAGTTTTCACAATATGGCTTGATTGATTACGAGGAGATAGAAGAGCCAATAAAATTCATGACAGATCAACCTCCTATTAAACTTATATCCGTGACATGTAAAAAACAAAGAAAATGCTAACTCGGACGATTTAATTCGTTGGATACCAGTTTTAATAGAGAAGTTATTTTTCATCTGCAACAGGTTAAACCTGACTTGGAATTTGATCTGAATACGAAGCACCTGAAGATATAAACTAATGGGCATAAATAGGTACTGCAGAGATTTGCTCAAACAACTGCTATCTGACGAAATGGTTATTGAACGTTACCATCAGTTGTGGCATGTCGGGCACGCCTAAGCATAACGGAATAAATTTGGAATAATTTTTGCTGTTAATATTTTCACAACGATCTAATTTCTTATGAAAAAAGCTACTTCAACTTTGATCATCGGTTTAATTCTATGTGGTTGTACCCCTTTTGAACCGGACCCTAATTTTGAATACGAAATCATTGTTACGGATACAGCAACAAATCTTCAAAGTCTGAATTCAGCAGATGATGACTACAACTCAAATTTACCCTACCCGGGCGCAAGAAGTGAAATATATTTTTCATCGAACAGAAATAGTGGTGGAGATAATTACGATATCATTTGCAGAGCTATAGACATCTCTTATCATGAGAAGGACAATATTTTGAATTTCTCAATCCCCACTAATAATAGTTATTCTCTTTATCAGACCAACCTTCTTGAATTGATTAATACCCAGCACGATGAACTCGGTCCATTTTCATTTGCTACAAACGAATGGAATTATTTTTTCTATGCAAATAATGAATCGGGAGATTTTGATATCAAATTTGTTTATACACCTAGTCTTGATTGGGGAACTTATGATGGTCAACACCGACTTTTTGGTCCAAGTAATGTGACTTTAGTAAATTCATTATCCGATGATTTGTATCCCACCATCCATCAAGATAAATCTAAGCTATTGTTTTGTAGTAATAGAGAGAATGGATCATTTGATATTTATAGCATTGATTTAAATACAGACGTTCTCCTGCAAGATTACTTAACCGGTGCAAATTCTGTCCAAATCTCCAAAGAATCAGTTTTATCCAGTAACGCAAATGATAAATGTCCCTCAATTAATGGGAATCTTATTGTTTTTGCATCTGACCGGGACGGTGGTTATGGTGGTTACGATCTATATTATTCACAGTTCATAAATAATCAATGGAGCACACCTGTGAATTTTGGAGATAAAATTAATTCATCAAGCGATGAATACAGACCAATAACATTCTCTTTTTTCAGCTATTCCAACCTCATGATTTTCTCATCAAACAGACCTGGAGGCAGAGGTGGATTTGATTTATATTGTGTCAAAATCGGTGATTTATTAAATAAATAACAATTGACTACATTTTCTCTGGACAAATAACACGCCTAAGCATAACGCAGACAATAAAGGTAAGTTGTTTGTATGCTTTTTGCATGCTAACACAACCTCCCTTTATTGCCGGGCCGTTAGCGTTCATTTATCGAGATACATACACGTACTCTATTCACTCTTACTGACAATTTATCTTGACACAAAATTCTAATTTACCGGGATTAAACGAACGCTAACTTGAAAAATCAACATATCAGCGAAAATAAAACGACTCGTTTGTGATTTTTAAGCCCGACCTGTTACTAATTGGATAAAATGTGATCACACTTTGATTTATTTATCAAAAAGTAACAGCATGACTGATGACAGATAGTAGACAAAAGGACCAATTCCTGGATATTTTAGAGAAAAATATTGGGATTATTATAAAGATTGCAAGAGCATATTCACAGATTCTTTCTGATAAAGAGGACTTGATTAATGACATCACTCTTGAACTTTGGAAATCATTCGGGCGATTCAGAGGTGACTCAAAAATATCGACCTGGATTTATCGCATTGCTTTAAACACATCAATGAATTACAAACATTTGCGATTGCATTAATGGTAGTGAATTTACAATGTTGGTATACAGCAACAAGAAATCCAGTAGTAGCATTGCGAAATGAATAAGACAATAACCGTTCCTTCGGCTATTCTGTGCAACATTAAAGTTTCAATGATCCCACACAGCAAACTCCGATGCATCCGCCAGCTGGCGGAGGAACGGCAACTCAATTAAACCGCCGCGCCGTCAGCAGCAATTTAACGAAACACTACACAGACAGATGAACAGACTTGACAGACTAACCAGCATACTCATTCAACTTCAATCTAAACGACTGTCAACTGCCCGTGAAATAGCTGAACGGTTTGAAGTTACAAACAGGACAATTTACAGAGACATTCAAACATTAAGACTTGCAGGTGTTCCAAATAAAAGAACTTAAATTACTGCAAACTTATTTCAAACCCGACAAGACTTTCAGCATTGAACACTATATAGAAGAACGTTCAAAAAGAATATTTTAAACCCCTGACAAAGGGCTGTCCTATGTTCCTTTTATCTTTGCTTCAAATTCAAACAAAAATGAATATAAAAGCAATTTTATTAATCGTCTTTGCTTTACTTTTATCGAATGTAAGCAAGGCACAAACACAAAAAAGGATGACAACTAAACAAATCACAATCAGAGAAAAAAAAGTTGAAATCAATTATTTTCAACAAGGACAAGGCAACACAACACTTCTTTTTTTACATGGATGGTGTATTGACGGAATGTTTTGGAAGAATCAAGTTGATTATTTTTCTAAAACTTACAATGTTTTCGCAATTGACCTGCCGGGCTTTGGCAAATCCAAAGCCGAAAGAACCAACTGGACAATTGAAGAATATGCCAAAGATGTAACAGCATTTATTGACACAATGAACCTTAAAAATGTTGTAATCATTGGACATTCTATGGCAGGCGAAATTATGTTACAAACTGCATTAACCAACAATACAAAAATAGTAGGCGTTGTAGGTGTTGACAATTTCAAATTTATTGATGTTGCATTTACACCAGAACAAATGAAACAAATGACCGATTTTTTTCCAATGCTTGAAAAGGATTTTAAAAATTCAGCACCTGTTTACGCAGATATGATGCTTTTTCACCCAACAACTTCAAAGGAAGTGAAAGACAGAGTAAAAACTGATTTTGCAAATAGCGATTCCGTTATTGGCTATGGAACATTTATGAACCAAATGCAATACGCTTATAACGATGCACAAAGATTAGAACAACTTAATTACAAGTTGTATTTAATAAATAATGACGGTTTCCCAACAAACGAAACTGGACTGAAAAACCATTGTAAAAATAGTTTTCAAGTGGAAACTATCTCTGCAACTGGACATTATCCAATGATAGAAAAACCGACAGAATTTAATTTAATATTAGAAAAAGTGCTGACAGGAATGAAATAAATTGCTGTGAACTCGGACGGTTTGCTGAATTAGAATAGAAAAAAAACATTGTAGAAAAGCAATATATTATCTGGCTCAATAATTGATCAATAATCAAGAAACTTTCTGGAAAGAGCCATACTTTCATTTCAATTCAAATTAATAAGACATCTCAATCCAACTGACAAGTAATCCACATTATCCTTAACTTATGAAAAATTACATCTTCCTTCTAATCTTACTTTTTGAATCAAATCTTTTTGGACAAACTGATTCACTGGAAAAGGCTATTATATATAATAAATTAATGTCCAAAGAAATAACTGAAGTCGATTTTTCGAAAATCTGGTCTCAATGGAATCAGAAAATCAGAACAATAAAATATCCTGATCTTCCGATGGATCAAAATGGACAGGTCCATTATGTTTTTATCAATGAATTCAAAGGTTATGACAAAGAAAAACTTTTCACCAGAACCCAGGAATGGTTATCAATAAATTATGGACTGTTTCCTACCAGCACATATTTCAATTTGAAAGACGGAAAAATAATTTTAGTAAACAGCTTAAATCTCATTAAAAACTATAGCTGTATCTACACTTTAATTATTTCAATAAAGGATGAGAAAATTAAGCTCGAATTAATTAGTCTAATGTTTGAAGCTTATTATGAAGGAGACTATGCATCAGGTATACCTGACAAAACTATTAGATTAAATATTAATGAGGTCTATCCAATAATATTAAAAAAGCCCTCTGAATGGAATTTATATTTTTCCCTGTTTAAAGCTACTAATCAATTATTTAGTACCGAAACAAAAAATCTTACCGATTATATCCAGAGTTATGACAATTCTAATCAATTCTAAACGAGTTTGAGAGGATAAAACAATTTCCGTCATGCTTAAGCGTCTGCGACATATGAGACAGATTCTACCCTAAATAAAACGCCTAAGCATAACTTTAGAAAAGTATATTTATGATCGGAGAGACAAGTGAATTGGTAAAAAAATCATCATCCGACTGTGACAATTCCTAAAATTTTGCTACTAATACAATAAAAGCAATAGCTTGAAATGGGATTAAAAAAGCAAAACTTCATTAAAATAATAAACGAAAATAGAGGCACTATCAGAAGCCTCTGTAAAATATATTATGGAAGTAATGAGGATCAAAAAGATGCTTTTCAAGATATCATTCTTCAACTTTGGAAATCATTCGATACATTTCGCGGAGAATCTGAAATCAGTACTTGGATTTATCGGGTAAGTCTTAATACTATTCTCACTAAAATCAAAAAAGAGAAGAAATCAGTAACTGTCGAACCAATTGACTTACACCACCATTATATTTCCAATGCAAAAGCTGATGATAATGTAGAGTTGCTTTTTATTATCATTCAATCATTAAAGGATATTGACAAAGCGATTGTAGTACTACATCTGGAAGGCTACCAGAACAAAGAAATTGCTGAAATTTTGAACATGTCTCCAACTAATGTTGGCACTCGCTTCAATCGAGTAAAGTCTCAATTAAAAATGAAATTTAACAATGAGTATCATGCGGCTAAACAATCTTAAACTAGCCTGGAAGCAACTGAAGATTATGAATGCTATTCAGCTGATAGAATCAAATGAAATTCTGTCAATTATTGAGAAGTCAGAAAACATGAATAATATCAAATTACAAAGGTTTCTTTTTGGACTGGTCATATTCATTTTTATAACAATTTTTTGTCAGGGCGGATGATATTGAACTATATTCACTGGAACCCTGACCCTGAGATAGTAAATATCTTTGGGATTTCGATTAGATACTATGGATTACTCTTTGTAAGTGGATTGATTTTTTGCATCTATATTTTAGGCTGGATTTATAAAAGAGAAAACATTCCATCAGAGAATCTTGAGAAATTAGCACTGTATGGTATGATTGGTATTCTTGCAGGGGCAAGACTTGGACATTGTTTATTCTATGAGCCTTCATATTATTTAGCTCATCCACTTGAGATAATATTACCAATTCAACCACAACCTGGCGGTGGATATAAATTTAGTGGTTATCAAGGATTGGCGAGTCATGGTGGTGCGCTAGGATTTCTGATTGCGGTATATTTATATTCTCGAAAGACTAAACACTCACTGATTGATACCCTTGATTTGGTTGCAGTCGTTGGAACCTTGGCCGGCGGATTTATCAGACTTGGAAACTTTATGAATTCTGAAATTATCGGCATTCCGACAACAAAACCTTGGGGTGTGATTTTTGAGCGAGTAGATAACGTACCAAGACACCCAGCTCAATTGTACGAGGCGATTTCTTATTTTATCATTTTTACGATTATGATGATTCTTTACAAAAAAATGAGAGATAGACTTAAAAACGGATTCTTCTTTGGGCTTGTAGTCGTTTTATGTTTTACAGCTAGATTTATAATTGAATTTGTAAAGGAGAACCAAGTCGGATTTGAAGATGGGATGACATTCAATATGGGACAACTTTTAAGTATCCCTTACATTGTCCTGGGAATTGGATTTATTATTTATGGACTACTGAAAACCAGAAAATTACTCAACGCTGACATCCAATAATTAAGTTCCTTTCCACCTGGACAACTTCGTAAACATCGAGACTGCTACCTCATGACAATTAGAACACGCCTAAGCATAACTATCTCGTCCTGAAATAGTGAAAACTTTACTTTTAATTAATATTTGAAATGAAACCATCTACCATCCAAAAATTACTTATTTCTGTATTAATAATTCCTTGGCTAATTTTTATATCTGGGTCACAACAACTTTCTGAAGCTTCACATAGACATGGAGTGAAATACGTCGGGCTAACTAAGACGCTTGTCAATCTTCTGAAAACAAGAGCTACTAAAAAATTTGTTATAGGTTCTTACGAGATTTCAATGGAGAATCTGATCGATGCTGATATAGCGACACTATTCGATTGCGATTCGGTTATAAGCAATTATTTGTCAGAAGCCGGCGAAGGAGCAAGTTATGAAATGCTTTCAGATGTTTTGAAAAACAAAATATGGGATCGTTTTGCCAGCGATGATGGGAATTTATTTGTTAATGTACGCTCAGACACGACCTCAGATGGGTTTTTTATTAATTTTTCAATTTTTAGAGACAAACCTGTATCAATACCAATTGTCCTAAACGCATCCGACACATCATTTTCCACATCATTCGATACAACCTGTACAGTGAAATTTGAATCAGACATAGATTTATTCATTAATGCCGGCAAGGTAAATGCAGGTTTTAAAAAAGATGGTGTGAGTATACGGATAAATAAACTTTCTTTTGAGCTGACCTCCACTTCCGATAGTGAAGGGCAAACAGATGATAATGACTGCCAGGATAATGAAAGTGGTGATTTTTCCAGGTATGTTCCAAAGCCGCAAAAGACGATACAATTCAATCTGGAAGGTAAAAAATATTCTGCTGCAACCCGACGTTTTTCTATCTATGCAATCTCGTACTGGTACTTAACCCCTTCAGACGCAATGGATTTTGTAATAGATGAAGGCCAATGCTATACTTTATCATATAAACAGCTGGAAAAAGGAGAATTCAAATGGGACAATGAAAACCTAAGTTCTTTTAGCACCTATCTTACAATGATACCTGCAGATGAACAATGGGATTCTCTTGCTTTTGCAGAAAAGAGCAACGAGTTTTCCTATATTGTGGATAATCTTTTTGACAACGAAGGATCGGAACAAATATCTCTTTGCTGTGATTATTCGGTGAAAGATGGAGTAACAGTTCGAAATAAAGAGTTTGTTTTGAAATAGTGATTTATTACTCTAGGATATTAACATACATCAGCACCTAACTCGGACGGTTTAGCTAATTATTGAACAATTGCCGGGGCAGTTGTTCAATGAGCTCGACCGAATAAAATTACAGGTTACTACGTAGAGAAAAATTTGGGTCGGTCTTCGGTTGCCTTCAGCCTTCGTCACATATTCAACAGTTTACTTGGACTGTTGCAAAGATCCATTAAATAAAAAATACTTTATTTAAGTAAATATGACCAATTTAAAGGATGCAACAATCTTAAATAAATATCGTCTATAGTTTCAAATAAAAATATTAGTTTCCCTATAATTCTTACAACTGGACCGGTTGAAAAAAACGAGGAGTATCTTTAAGCAAGGAATTATGAAAACAAGAAAAAGAAATTGGAATTTGGAATTTCGGCAACTACAAATTTCTATTTGGGTTCTGTCCATTATGCTATTTATGAAGTTAAATGTGACACAAGTTTTTGCTCAGAATAACATTCCGGATAATTCTGCAACTTCCATGTCGGGAAGTTCAGATGCTACTCGAACATTATTCGGCGGAACAATCACAAACAGTGGCTACGGTGGGATTGTTCTGAAATTTTCCAGTTTCAATAATCAGTTTGCATATATGACAGGAGGGCGTGGTGCAATTACAATCAATAATAGATATACCATTGGAGGTGGGGGATATGGAATAGCCAACCCAATCGATCTGTCAAGTTCGAGCCAAGACACCAGCAGATTTTTTAAGATGGGATACGGTGGGATAGAATTGGGTTACATCTTGCTACCAGGGCAAAAGGTAAGAGTCGGGGGATCTCTGCTGATTGCTGCCGGTGCGGCATTTTGGCAAAATAAGCCAAAAAGCGAAAGTGAGAAGTTATTCGATGATGACTTTAATATTTTCCCTGTACTCGAGCCTTCATTGTACAGCGAAGTCGCTCTTAACAGGTTTATGTGGCTTCATGCAGGTATCAGCTATCGGTATGTTCACCATGCCCATTTGGAATACGTGACCGATAAAAGCGTCAGGGGCTTTTCATGTTATATAGGTGTGCTATTCGGTAAATAGAAATTAACATGAATATTGTAAATTAAAAACCAGCAATTAAAATGAGGCGATTTTCAAATATATCAATCACACAAAAGGGGGGGCGAATTATGTTGATTATAATTACTTTCTTATTATTTTTCATACTTCTTCTTTCAGGATTGCTTCTGTTATACAGTCCAGGAAAAGCCAGACCATTCTTAGATGAAAGAGGAAAACCTCTTGAGGGAAGCATTTCAGAAAAACTTTTTATCGATATCAATGGAGTCAGGCAAGGTATGTTTATCAAAAGTAAAGATAAAACCAGCCCTGTGCTTCTATACCTTCACGGTGGGATGCCTGACTATTTTCTCACTGAAAAATATCCAACAGGCCTTGAAGACTATTTCACAGTGGTTTGGTGGGAACAGCGTGGCTCAGGACTTTCCTACAGCAAAGCGATTCCTCCCGAGACCATGACGCCTGAACAAATGATTTCGGATACAAAGGAGGTCACAAATTACCTTCGCAAACGTTTTGGAAAAGAAAAGATCTACCTGATGGGACATTCTGGTGGAACATTCATCGGAATTCAGACAGCGAAAATGTATCCGGAATTATACAACGCTTATCTTGGAGTTGCCCAAATCTCAAATCAGTGCCGATCAGAGAAACTTGCATATGATTTTATGCTTATACAGTTCGAGAATAAAGGAGATTCAAAAATGGTAGCGAAACTGAAAGCTTCCCCGGTAACATTGTCAAATTGCACTCCCCATGGTTATGCTGTTATACGGGATATTGCCATGCATCAACTGGGCATTGGCACAACGCAAGATATGAAATCGGTGGTAAGCGGGATCTTCATTCCTTCGCTGAAATGTCGGGAATATACATTACTAGAAAAGGTAAATACGTGGGTTGGCAAATCGCGTGCCGGCATAAGCATTGTTTGGAAAAATATCCTGGCAACAGATCTTTCAGAAAAAGTGACTGAACTTAAGATCCCTGTATATTTTTTTGAAGGAGCACATGACTACACCTGTTCTTCTGTAGAGGCAAAGAATTATTTTGAGAAACTCAAAGCACCTGTGAAGGGATTTTACATCTTTGAAAAATCCGCTCACAGTCCATTTTTTGAGGAATCGGATAAAATGCTGAAAATAATAAGGGAGGATGTTCTGAAAGGCATAAATAATCTTGCGGATATAAAATAAACGATTTCAATAAATTCGTAAGAAAGAGGTCTATAAAGGTGACAATTTGTCGATATTAGAACAAACCCTGACTTATACATGTTATAACGATGGTCAGATAAAAATATCTGGTAATTTGACAACCTTAAAATTCAATAAAATGGCACAAATAAATCCACATATTAACTTCAATGGAAATGCCGAAGAAGCATTTACATTTTACAAATCAGTTTTTGGCGGTGAGTTCGCAATAATAATGCGTTTCAAAGACATATCAAGTCCAGAATTCCCAGTAACAGAAAAAGAGGCAAATAAAATAATGCACATTGCTTTACCAATTGGAAAAAATGTTTTAATGGCAAATGACGTTCCGGAAAGTATGGGAAAGACAAATGAAAATGAAAATAGAAGCAAAATTTCAATAAGTGCAGAAAGCAAAGAAGAAGCAGACAGATTATTTAATGGACTTTCGGCAGGTGGGCAGGTTGAAGTGCCAATTGGAGACAGCCCCTGGGGTTCATATTTTGGTATGTTTAGAGACAAATACGGTATTGAATGGATTTTAGATTTTGACCCAAAAAATAGCAGGCAAATTTAACTTAAGAAAAACAATGAACCGCTAACTCCGACGGTTTAGTATGAGCTCGACCGAAAAAAATAACAGGTTACTACGCAGAGAAAAATTTTGGTCGGTCTTCGGTTGGCTTCAGCCTTCGCCATCTATCTCAACACAAAGTTTATCATATCGGGATTGAGGCGACTTCGGTCGTCACGGTCCGCAGCCGGGATTACGTCGTTATCAGCCCTTAAAGGCTATGAAATTTAACTTCATTCCATTTATAAAAGCCTGTGCACCTCGAATGTTTTATCTCCAGCCATAAAGTTTAGTGGGCTGCGGGCCGACGCGCATCATTGACCTTGGATTAAACGGTTAAAACTATGGCAAGACTTGTACCACGAAACACAACCTGGCCAATTTTTTATGCCGACGCTGATGCCGTACATTCGCTAACACTTTATAGAATGAAAAAGATCTTATTTTTATTGCTGTTAGTTTTTAACAGCGCTCTTTATGCGCAGGAATCTCAAGAATTCCCAGTACTTAAAGGAAAATATTTAGGTCAAAAACTACCAGACATTGTTCCTGCAATATTTGCAACTGGAATAGTATCAGATACAAGTTGGTGGGAACATTGTCAGGTAGCTATTTCTCCAAAAGGAGATGAGATATATTGGTCGGCATGGTCAACGAAGTTTGAGAATAAAAATACCGAGCAAATATTTTATTCTAAGCTTAAAAATGAGATTTGGACAACACCTGTATTGGCGGAATTTGTTAGAGATTATTTGACATTTGATAATGGTGGTCCAGTATTTTCACTTGATGGAAATAACTTGTTCTTCACTTCGAATCGCCCAGGCGGATTAGGAGAAAGGGATGTCTGGTATGTAAAAAGAATAGATAAAGGATGGAGTGATCCAATCAATGTAGGCGAGCCTTATAACTCATCTGTTACTGATTGGACACCAGTATTTACAAAAAACGGCAATGCATTTCGAATGGGGAATTACTATTCTGATAAAAATGAAAAACCAGTTTGTTTTAAATATATAAATGGCAAGTTCTCCGACCCTCAACCAGTAATTTTTCATCAGGATTTTTTCCCATGGTATTCAATTTATGTTTCACCTGATGAAGATTATGTAATTTTCTCTGCATTTAAAGAAAATGGATATGGCTTTCTTGATTTGTATATCAGTTTCAAAACACCTGATGGTCATTGGGGCTATCCAATAAATATGGGGAAGATGGTAAATACAGAGGTAACGGAACGATTTCCCGTTGTATCTCCGGATGGAAAGTATTTGTTTTTTATGAGGCATACTGATACCCAGGATTTTTTCTGGGTCTCTACAACATTCTTTGATAACTTAAAAAAAGAGAGTATAGAAGAAGCAAATACGCCTCCTGAGTATAAAGAAGTTATATTAAAATCTGAAGATTTGGACAAATATCTTGGTGTTTATTCATGCCCTGATTTCACTTACAAAATTACGTTTAGCAAAGAAGGAAGTATTTTATTATACAAAGTAGGTGATACATCGTTTCCATTAGTTTGCATTGGAGGGGACGTATTTAAATATAAACCAGGGATAACAAAATTAGAGTTCTTCCCAAATGAAAATAAATTGAGAATAATTGATGGTACTAAAATACATGAAGCGGTGAAAGAATAATCATATGATACATGCCAAAAGCTCGGACCGTAGAAGTTTTTCAAAATGCTTCGCAAAATGGCTTTCTGGTAGGTCTTCGGTTGGCTACGCCGAGCTCGGCTCGCAGAAGATTAACAGCCGGGCCGTTAGCTGGTTATTGGGCTCCAGAAACAAACTTTAAAGAAAAATTTGTGTTATCTCATTCTAAAGCGACATACCGAAAGTTATCATAATGAGAAACAATTTAAATTCAATCAGATGAGAAATTTAATCTATGGAATCAATCTTACTATTGATGGCTGCTTCGACCATACCAATGGGATAGTTGATGACGAATTGATTGAATATTTTACCCACCTTGTGCGAGATGCTGATCTGCTTGTATATGGGCGGAAAACCTATCAATTGATGGTTCCTTATTGGCCCGATGTCGCGAAAAACCTTACTGGCCAGACAAAAGCAGACCTCGATTTTGCTCTGGCATTCGAGTCCAGCAACAAAATTGTTTTTTCACGTACGCTAGACAGGGCTGAAGGAAGAAACACGAGAATTGTTCGCAACAACCTTCAGGACGAAATACTTAAATTAAAACAGGAACATGGAAATTATCTTTTAGCAGGCGGTGTAGATATTCCATCACAACTTATAGAACTTGGCTTAGTTGATGAATATTATTTTGTGGTTCACCCGGTATTTGCTGGAGAAGGGAGACGGTTGTTTGGTGGTATTAGCATGCAGAAGAAATCACAATTAAAACTTGTTGACTCAAAGATCTTTAAATCAGGAAGTGTTGCTCTTCATTACCTGAAAACATAAATGATTATTTTATGCAAATATTTCTCAGCAATTCTGCCAACCTTATCTTGTCGGGACCGGCCTGCTTTCGTGCTGCGCAAGCCTTGTTTCCCCGATTAATCGGGAATTAATTATGCCCAGTTTGGGAAAAGTATGTGCATGGACAATGCCATTCCCTCCCGAAGGTTAATTACAATAAATAAACACTTTATCTAAGCAGCATACGGCGCCACCTACGTTTACTCCATCAACTGCCCGGCCTTTATGCTTTAGCGATTCCAATATGCTGTGTACCTCGACAGGTTCTTACTTTTGGGAGTACAGATTTTCGTTAAAAAATTTCCAAGGCTTAGTTGGTTTATGAAAAATATGTACTAACTTTGTAATTACATTTTGTAAATAGTTTTAACCATGGAAGTATCTGTTATAAAGATTGGGAATTCGAAGGGGATAAGGTTTAGCAAGACCATAATCGAGAGATATAATATCCGAGATACAGTGGATTTGATACTTGATAAAGGGCAGATTATAATAAAGCCTCTTGCTCGACCTAGAAAAGGATGGGAAAAAGCCTTTATGGATATGCATGCCAAAGGTGATGACAAATTACTCATTCCGGACGTATTTGAAGACGAAAATCTTGAAGAATGGAAATAAACCAATATCAAATCATTCTTGCCAACCTTGACCCTACAATCGGAAGCGAAATTAAGAAAACAAGACCCTGCGTTGTCATTTCTCCAGATGAGATGAACAAATATTTAAGAACAGTTATCATAGTACCCATGACAACTAGCTCCAAAAATTATCCCACAAGAGTCGAGGTTAAACATGATAATAAAGACGGGGTGGATTGTTCTAGATCAAATCAGAACCATTGATAAGCAACGGATTATAAAGGACCTTGGAAAACTTTCAAAACCCGAGATCAAAGAAGTCAAATCCGTTCTGAAAGAAATTCTCGTTGATTAATTAAAAAAAGGCCAATACTAACTCAGACGGTCTAGTTAATTATTGAACAATTGCTGGGGCAATTGTTCAATGAGCTCGACTGAATAAAATTACAGGTTACTACGTAAAGAAAAATTTTGGTCGGTCTTCGTTTGGATTCAGCCTTCACAACCTGTCTCAAACCCAATGTTCATCATATCAGAACTGAGGTGGCTTCGGCTGGCGCGATTCACAGCCCGGACTACTTAGTGGACCGTTATTCTTAATATCCACAATAACCGTATGTTGGCTGTAAGGCGAGAATAGCAAAACTAATAGGAATTGTAACAAATTGATATTTTGAAAAGTATGCAAAATAAGAAAGTATTAGTGTTTCTGGCAAAAGGATTTGAAACTATGGAATTTAGTGTTTTTATAGATGTTCTTGGTTGGGCTCGAAATGATTATGGACATAATTTGTTCGTTGATACCTGTGGTTTTACTGATAAAGTTATAAGCACTTTTAATGTACCAGTAATAGTAGATAAAACCATTGGAGAAATAGTCGCTGACGAATATGACGCTTTAGCAATACCGGGAGGATTCGGGGAATTTGGCTTTTATGAAGAAGCATATGACGAAAGGTTTTTAGAATTAATTAAGGAATTTAATGCAAAAGGTAAAATCATTGCTACAATTTGTTCTGCGGCATTGCCCTTAGGAAAAAGTGGAGTTCTTAAGAATCGGAAAGCAACTACATATCACTTAAAAAATGCATATTGGCAAAAAAAACTGAAAGAATTTGGAGTGAATGTTGTGAATGAGCCAATTGTGGTTGATGGTAATATTATTACATCTTATTGTCCTGAGACAGCTCCAGGTGTTGCATTTGAATTATTAAAAATGCTTACTTCAGAAGAAGAAATGGCTGTAATAAAAAAAGCAATGGGATTTTAAGGAGAATGCTAACAAAATTATTGAAAGATTAAGTGCTTTATGACTTTGATTTTTAGCAGATTCTATATACTAGCAGGTACTCTTATTCACACTAAATGAACAAAATTATTATTAAAAATGTTGAGAATAACAAGTGTGAATTTAATGAGCCTACTGCTTTCCAATTGGAATTTATTCTGACATAATAGACAGGGAAAATGAGAAAACTGATAATGTGGAATATCATAACCCTTGACGGTTACTTTGAAGGAAATCAAAACTGGGACTTGACTTTTCATAATGCTGTTTGGGGACAAGAACTTGAAAAACTAAGCGTTGATCAATTACATTCAGCAGACTACCTTGTTTTTGGACGTGTAACCTATGAAGGCATGGCAGCATATTGGACTAAGGAAGAAGGAGAAATTGCCGACCTTATGAACAGAATCCCCAAACTTGTTTTCTCTAAAACATTAAAATCAGCCGATTGGAACAACACGACTCTAATAAGTGAAAATGCTACTGAAGAAATCAATAAACTTAAAGTGAAAGATGGTAAAGATTTGTATGTTTTCGGTAGTGCAAACCTCTCGGAGACTTTTATAAGTGACAATCTTTTTGACGAATACCGAATTGGAATTGCGCCAGTTATTTTAGGAAATGGAAGACCACTTTTCAGACAAGGTATCTCTCCTAAAAATTTAACTCTCATTTCGACACATCAACTCTTAACAGGCGGAGTGATTTTGAACTATACAAAATGAAATCAGCTATTTAATGAACAGCCATAAACAAAAGATTATCTGTTATTTTTAATAAAAAAGGAGGGTTACCATGTCAAATATTATAGATTTTGAAAATGTATCCTTAGCGGGCTTAGAGTCATCACCTGTGTCGAAATCACTTGCAGGTTTACGAGCCAATGAATCAAGGTATTTTAAAAACAAATACAATCATGATTTTACTGTTAGCCCTGCAGCGAAAAGCAAAGAT
Organism: uncultured Bacteroidales bacterium; assembly: GCA_963715785.1. Taxonomy (GTDB): domain Bacteria; phylum Bacteroidota; class Bacteroidia; order Bacteroidales; family VadinHA17; genus LD21. The sequence continues at coordinate 3,608,890 of OY970276.1, read as the reverse complement.
ATTCTTGACTATGTTAAAAATATTCTTCTAATTGAACGTGATATTAAAATTTTATCAAAACCCCTTGAAACATCAGAATTCGTGGTTGACGGTATAAAATGGACATACATTTTCTATGAAAGCGGACTTTCAATTAACGTTATGTATGCACTGAATGATCCTAAAAAAAGAGCAGTGGGCTTTAAGCTTTCAGAAGGTATGGAAGTACCAAAAGAGCTCCAGGAGAAATTCAAGTTTGCAAGACAAAAATCAAAACTTGCTGGAATAATTCGTGGTTCTTTTTTTGTAATTAAGGGGGAATATTAAGACTAATAGATTTTCATTTGACTGACTTGCTCCGAAACAAGACAGTTTATAAATTGGCCCGAAATGCTGACACGAACAATATAGGGCCATTTTGGTTAATAGACTACAGCCCTCACTATCAGACATTTCCAAGGCCAGCTACCATAACAGGACACCAATAAAAGATAAATTCAAATACGGCGATTGTCAAGGCCCCAAAAGGATTTGCCCTTATCAGCACAACCCGGACAAATTAGTAATCGCATTAAAAAGTCTTAGTGAGAAAGACAGAGATAACCATTGACTACTCAACACACTAAAAGAAATACTGGATTGCATAAATAATTGAAAACTAAACATGAGAATTAATTCAGCTATGCACAGAATACTAAAAATCTTGATTCTAATAGGGATTTCAGTGGGGTGCACCAATAATACGCATTCAGGTAAAAGGGCTATCAGTAAAGGCCATCAAATCCAGTCAATTAGTTTTAAAGTCGTCAAGACTTACCCGCATGACACCGATTCATTCACTGAAGGATTTCTGTTTTATAACGGTCAACTCTTTGAGAGCACTGGTTCACCTGAGGAGTTTCCGATAACAAGATCGGTCTTTGGGATTGTAGACCTGAATACAGGCAAAATTGATATAAAGGTCGAATTAGACAGAAACAGCTATTTTGGAGAGGGGATCGTTATATTTAAAGGTAAAATATTTCAGGTTACTTACAAAAATCAGACTGGGTTTATCTATGATTTAAAGAGTTACAAAAAATTAGGTTCTTTTAAATACTCAAATAAAGAAGGTTGGGGATTAACCTCAGATGGCAAAGATATTATTATGAGTGATGGGACAAATATCATAACATATTTCGATCCGGACAGTCTAAAAGTTGTTAAAACACTAAACGTAACATTCAATGGATCGTCAGCTTTATATATGAATGAATTAGAATTCATAGATGGGTATCTATACGCTAATGTCTGGACAACAAATAATATAGCAAAAATTGATCCTGAGACTGGCATAATAGTGGGAGTAATCGATCTTTCTTCTCTCTTCTATGAGGCAAGAAAGTCTTACCCCATGTCAGAGGCAACTAATGGGATAGCTTATGATTCATCAAATGACAGAATCTTTGTGACAGGTAAGTTTTGGCCAACAATATATCAGATAAAATTTTCTCACTGACAATAAAAAAGCGTCAATGCGACACTTTTCCTTCGACGGGGCCAACTAGCCAAACCGAAGGGCCATTATGGTCCGCCAACTGGCGGCCGCGGCATTGTTTATTGCATGTCACCAAAAATATTTCATCGTAACAAGAAACACTTCGTTCCTAATACTTTTTATAAATTTTAGATATTAATATGAAAGAATTTCCGAGACCCATTGATGTAATGAAGACAATGCATCAATACGTGGCAGATGCTTATAAAGATCTCCCTCAAAAAGAGACGGGGACTATACAGTTTTGTCTTACCGAAAATCATGAAATAATTAATTGTTACTTCTGTGCAAATGGCGAAGAAATGATTTTTTGTGAAGGCATAAGCGAACTTTTTAATGTAAGATTAGATGCATCTTTTGGCAACTGGCTCGCTCTTGCTCAGAAAAAGCTGAATCCTATAGTGGGAACAATAATTGGAAAACTAAAATTTACCGGTGATGTTTCATATTTTAAGAAATTAATACCAAAAGACTTGTATTTAGTTAATTTGGAGCCATTTACAGACAAAATTACTGACTTTGAAAAGACGCCGACATTCGGTTGGGAAAAGCCAAAGAAGGTATTATTAATCGATTCATCGCCTAGAGGAAATAAAGGATACACAAAACTATATTGTGATAAGATTGAAAGCTTTCTTAAAGAAAAAAACGTTGAGGTTAAACATATTTTACTTTCACAGTACAAGATCCAGAATTGCTTGGGGTGCTTGCAATGCTGGCTTAAAAAGGATGGCGAATGTATATTAAAAGATGATGTTAAATATGTCTATAAATTGTATGAGGAAAGTGATTTAATCTTTTATGCTTTTCCTCTATACGCGTATGGCGTACCAGGTATACTTAAAAATTTTATTGACAGAGGCGTAATGAGGCAACATCCTTATTTTGAGAAAGGTATAAATGAAATCCGGCATCCAAGGAGAGAAAAATCAAATAAGTCTATAGTCGTCTTTTCAATTTGTGGTTTTCCTAGCTTCAGTCAGTTTGACTCTGTTAAACCGTTTTTTAAACTATATAGTCACAGCTCACACACACCTTTGATAGCGGAGATATATAGACCAGCGGGGATATTCCTTTTACAGAATCCTTTTAACTATATGCTATTAGTCCGATTCCTAAAGGCATTAAGAACAGCTACACACGAAATTGTTGACTATGGAAAAATAAGAAAAAATACCTATAGGAGCTTAAAAATAAAAATAAGTCAAAATTCCTTTTTGGATAGCACAAATAAATACTGGGACAATTTATTCAAAAGCAGAAACTTAAATTATTGACAAGGTTAGAAACACAACCTTTACTCTAACAGATAGTTTGGTTATGTCAAACGGTGTGATCTTCGCTAACTGCAAGCGAGTCGGAGAAATCAGGACTGGTACAGTTGGCGCTTAAGTGGTCGCTTTTGAAGTATATCTTATTTTTCGTAATTGTGGAACCTAAAAAATGATTCAGAAGACGGAGGGAGCAGAAATAATATTGTTTTTTTGGTGGAGTTTTGGAATCATACTAGAAATATTTGAAATACCAATTTTTTTTGCCGAGACTTAGAATTCCCGGAAATTCTAACTAACTGCCATGAACATGCCATTAAAACATTTTCTGCATAAATATTGTTTCTGTCTGTATAAGTACATTTTATTAATCAATTGACTCATCAAGGAAAGGGCACAAAGCCGGAAATGATAAACACGTAAAAATACTATGATCGATCTGAACAAAAGAAAAATAAATTTACAGCTGGCAATGAGTTTCTGGATAGGCGTAGGACTAATGAGCATAATAAATGTCTGGAAAATTACTCAAGGGAATAATGCAATCCTGTACTCCTGGATTATGTCTGGCGTTTCTGTAATATTTTTGATTATCTGCATAATTTATCTTATCATCATAAATCAAAAAGGGAAAATCAAATAGCCAGTCCATTCAAGAAAAAAGCGCTTCAGCAAGTACTTAAGCCCGGCAACTGGACTCGCGCAGCTGCCCGGAATAAAAATTTTTACATCTTGCTGACAAAATACATGTGCACATGAGTTTAAGTAAAATTATAATTAGAACAGCTGAATATCCAACCTAAAAAAAATAGTTTAAACTTTAATAGTGTCAGAGGCATGACCGATATAATTGAAGATAAGGAATCAGGAAAAGTAGGAAATCGCCGTGTTCATATGGCGAATGAACGAACATTTCTTGCATGGATCAGAACAAGCATTGGGATAATGGCATTTGGTTTTGTTGTTGAAAAGTTTACCTTGTTTATGAAACAAATGTCGATTATTTTTGGGAAATCAGCTGTTGAAAATACTATACCTCCTTCTCATGGATACTCTGCCATGATTGGGATATTCCTTGTCGGAATGGGTACGTTACTGGTCTTATTCGCATTTGTGAGGTACAAAAAAGTCGAAAGACAAATAGACTCAAATACATTCCAATCATCCTCGATACTTGATATACTACTCACCATTCTGGTACTTGCTGTTGGTATTTTCCTGGTAGTATATCTTATTCACAGCCTATAACAAAAGCAAGCAAAACAGCCTATTAATAGTGTTACAATGGGTGACTGGAAAACTTTTGCCCAAGTGCCGTTCGAGCCCACCTGGGAATCCATAGAAAAGAATTATCCCAATCAAAACAGTGAAACTGCTTGGGTACGAGGGCAATCTACAATGGAAACAGGAAGCTGATGGCCTCGCTATAACCTGTCCGTCAAAAATGCAGTTTGAATCATCGATTGTGTTCAAAATCGAATAAAGTGCGAAGCATTCGAAAGTACACATGACACATCAGATCTTTGGCTAAAGCAAGTATGTATTCGAAATTTCCTTATATTCACTGCATGAAAGCTATCAACAAAAGACACAACAGCCAAGTCAGAAATAAACTGAACTATAGCGTTTACACAATCGTTGTGTTTCAGCTTTAAATGACCATGCATAAACAAAAAAAGTAAAGAATTATGAAGCGATTACAGATTGCAAGTATTATTATACTTGTTGTTGGGATAGTCAGTTTTTTATTGTGTCGGTTTATTTTGTCAATACCCGACTGGGTATTACGTGTCACCGGAATTATTATGTTAATATCAATTTTTGGATTGGTATTCAGCTTAGTACGACTTAACAACAATAAAGAAAAACAAATTAAAACAGAAATTAATGAGAACAGAAATTAAAATTGCACTTGGAATATTTGCTGTAAGCACAGTTCTTAAATACATATTATCAACTCCAGATTTTATTAGTGGATTACTGTTGGGATTGTCTTTGTACTTTTTCATAATTGGAATGCTCTCAGAAAGCACATATAAAAAATTTAAAGAACGACAGAGGAAGAAATTGTCTCTATTATTCCGACTATAATTAATTAAAATGATAGGATCAGATACAAAATGACAGACTTTTTTTGAGGGATCAGCCTTCACTGTAAAAATTGTTATAAAACTCCTAAGTTAGCGGTAAGAGGGTTATTGCCTGCTAAGTAATCAGACCACTAAGTCTATGCAATTATAATTAAACCCATTTATTAAAATTACCACCACTGCAAAGACCCCGACTCAATTAAACCACCGGGCTGTTAGGCGGCATTTCATCAACTCATTGTAAGACTCATACCAGAGATAACTACAATTCAGATAGATTCAGAACTAAGGAAGCAACAGACTGAAATGAGGAAAGCATTTATAACTTTTGGCAATATCATTCGAAGAATTATCGACTTCTTCTATCCTCCTTTTCAGAAATACATTTCTATCTCACTATTCCGATATGGATTTACTGGTGCTGCTAATTTAGTCTTTGACTGGTTTTTGTATTTTGTAATATACAATTTTGTCTTACGACATGAGATGTTAAACCTTGGGATAGTAACACTTAGTTCTCATATTGCAGCTATGACGATTAAAATTCCAATTATACTTTTTTCCGGATTTATCTTGCAGAAATATGTAACCTTTTCAAATTCAAAGCTAAGTGGAAAGACACAGCTGTTTCGATATTCAACAGTGTTTATTATTAATCTTGCTATAAACTATCTGGGTTTAAAGATCCTTGTTGATCTATTTGATTTTTGGCCAACCCCATCAAACATGATAATTTCCATCCTGACTATTTTCCTGAGTTTTTTATCACAGAAAAATTATACATTCAAGACAGCTACAGATTCATCTGAATTAACAGATAATTTAAAATGAATAATTCAGTTGCAAAATTCATATCCATTGCCGGCAATCCATTATTTACCATTCCACTTTTTGTGATTATTGTGATGTTCGCTCATGAGGATTTTAAAAAAGCCACATTTATTTCAGCAACTATTATAGGATTAATTTTTATCCCACTCATTATCCGAATGTACATAAAATCAAAAAATGGATCTTATACTAATTTTGATGTCTCAGATAGAGTACAACGAAAATCTCTATTCTATTTTGCCTTGCCGTTAGTTATGATTGCAATTCTGGTCTTATTTACAACAGGTCAGTCAAAAAGTCTATGTATAAGTGTATTTTTTGGATTAGCAATTGTTTTTATATCACAAATTGTGAACCTGTTCATCAAGAGCTCATTACATGTATCTTTAAACATTTATTTGTCTTTTCTGATTATGCCATTTAATTCAATCCTGGCGAGTGTTATTTTATTATTCACTGTTTTAATAGGCTGGTCAAGAATAGTTCTGGCAAGACATACATTAAAAGAAGTACTGTTTGGTGCTGGAATTGGGCTTTCTATATGCATTATAATGTATTTGATTCAACGAAACATTTAGAATTAAAATACCTGTCTCTAAAACAGACGTTAAAAGCTGGTTTTGTAATGAATGAAGATTTTGCGCAGTTGAAATCAAACAATCCTCCGGATTTCAGGGCACATCATAATTAATTAACTTTACCATAAATTTTACCCTCGGAGGAAATGACGGATGACCGGTTGGAATAATTCAATCTGCGAAACAAACGGAATTAACATACACTACGCGAGAACCGGGGAAGGCAAACCCACTTTAGTATTACTACATGGATTAGCTGCTAATGGCGCATGCTGGACAGGCCTGGCGCATTTTCTGGAAAAAGAATATGACATAATCTTGCCTGATGCCCGTGGCCATGGAGAATCAAGTGTTCCTGACTCTGGATATAGATACGAGGACCATGCAAACGATGTAATAGGTCTTATAAATTCACTAAGACTTCCTCCTCCGGTTCTGCTCGGACATTCGATGGGAGGTATGACAGCAGCCGTAGTAGCAAGTCGCAGCCCTAAGCTACTCCGAGGCCTGATACTAGCTGATCCAACGTTCCTGAGCATAAAAGTTCAGCGCGAAATTCACGATAGTGATGTAGCCGAGCAGCACCGGCGAATTCTAGGTGAATCATTAGAGGAGTTGGTGACTGATTTGAAGAGGAGACACCCAGATCGGTCATCGGATATTATCGAGATAATCGCCAGGGCGCGACTTCAAACCAGTATGGCAGCTTTCGACATTCTCACCCCGCCAAACCCTGATTTTAAGAAATTGGTGAGTGCTATTGATGTTCCAAGCCTGCTCGTATTTGGTAATAAAGGTGTGGTTTCAACTGTTGTTGCCGAAGAGCTGCAACGTCTTAATCCGAGATTTCAGGTTGCCCGGATGCCGGAAGTTGGCCATGGACTCCACTATGATCAGCCTGAGCGCTTTGCGGCTGTCATAAGATCGTTCATACAATCAATTGGAACATTCACTGATTAATGAACCCATTAGAACTTGAAAATTTATAGCTTTGAGATTAAAATAACTTAACAATTTACAGTATCATATGAAAAAGCTTTTTTTGACTTTAATAATTATGACATCTTTTTTGACTTCATGTTCAACTTACTATCTGACCTCACAAAGTTTTAAAGAACAACTTCAAAGTATTGATCCTAATAAGATAAATGATGCCTATGATTTTAGACTTGGCTTAATGGGAGTTGCATTAAAAGGAGGTAAAAATTTTTATAATGGCATTGAAGCAATTAAATGTAAAGATAAGACTGGAAAAGATGTCATGTTTCAAGTTAAGCCTCAGACAGCCATCCGATTGACCGATAGTTCAGGCAAACGTATCCAACTGTATTTTGATTCACTATTTTTAAGAGATAGTCTGGTTTATGGAAGCAAATCACATTTCATTACACTACCTGTGACACCAATGAATATAGATAAGCTCACAAAGATCGAAATTCAATGAAGCTGGCACCAACCCCGACGGATTAAATAATTGTATGCGTCCGCCCCGACAGCCGGCCGACGGGTGTAACAATAACAAAATAATCTGAATCAACCCTAACACACTATCTACATAATAACCAAAAATAATGAGTTCAAATCAAATTAGTCCACAGAGAAATGTCAGCTTTTATGCAATCGGATTAATAGTTATGTGCCTTTTTGCAAACCGTGCAGAAGCGCAATCTTCTTATGGAAAAGTGAGACCACGCATTGTTGTTACTGCTGATCCGGAACTCGATGATAATAACTCACTTATCCGTTTTCTTCTCTACAGTTGCGATATGCAGATAGAGGGACTTATTTATGCGAGCAGCGGATACCACTGGAAAGGAGACGGAAAAGGAACGAAATGGTTTGTTCCCGGAAGAGAATATTCACGTTTTGGTTTAGATACATGTCCTTGTGAATCATGGCGATGGTCCAATAATGAACGCTTCATTGATAATGCCGTTGAAGCTTATAAAAAAGTATATCCGAATCTGAAAGTGCACAACTCAGACTATCCGGCTCCTGATGAACTAATTTCAAAAATCAGGTACGGAAACATTGAATTTGACGGCGATATCTCTAAAGATTCCCCGGGTTCAGACCTTATAAAATCGTTAATGCTGGATGATAAGCCCGGACCACTTTTTATTACAGCCTGGGGAGGACAAAGCACAATTGCACGAGCGCTTAGATCAATACAAGAGCAATATGAATACACAAATGAATGGAAGGCCATAAAAGAGAAAATATCGCGAAAAGTGGTATTGCTGCCTTCTGGCGATCAGGATGATACTTATGCAACTTATATTAAACCTAACTGGCCTGATATTGATTACCGGCAATTCAGAAGTGGTCCAAATTATGGTTATGGCGCGCAGTTGGGAGCTAAACAAGCGGATTCTATCTATTTAACTGCATTGTGGATGCAGGAAAATGTCTCTGATCGTGGTCCGTTAGGAGCGTTATATCGGGTTTGGGGTGATGGAAAGCAGATGGTAAAAGGTGACATAATGGACTATTTTGGATTCTCAGGTTACACTGACGATGAATTACGGAAAATGGGATATGCAGTATGGATGCCTGTGCAAGCGAAAGGCTCCTGGCTGGGCGAAGGGGATGATCATACATTTATGAATATGCTGGGAAATGGATTGCGTTCCTATGAAGCAGGTTCCTATGGTGGCTGGGGTGGCAGGGAGAATCAGTTAAACAATAGTGCGACGGAATTGGACTACCCTGATTTTTTTCCTCAGGCACAAAGTGATTTTGCCGCTCGTCTTAAATGGTCTGTAACAGCCAGCTACTCCAGTGCAAATCATGAACCTGTTGTAGAAATTGAAGGGCCGTTAAATTTATTGGCTTCTGCCGGAGAAAAAATACGTATAAATGGAGAAGTTTCAGATCCGGATGGAAATGCTGTTTCCATTAAATGGTGGCAATTTCGGGTGGGCAGTTATCCAAATAAGGTTATTATCTCAAATCCAAATTCGGCGCAGGCTCAAGTTCTTATTCCCAATGATGCAATTGGCGGTCAGACAATTCATCTGATTCTCGAAGCAACAGATAATGGAACACCTTCGCTCACAAGGTATCAGCGGATAATTATTACTATAAAAGATAACCAACCCGTACCTTATTTGTTTACTTTACCAACAAAGTCTAAGAAATCTGATTAACCTTTGACTTTGAAACTTAGCATTGTAATCTCTTTTAACTTGTAAAATACTTATCAATGGTTACCAAGACTATCGTGAAAGATTTTCCAATTGTTTGCATTGGTGGTTCAGCCGGTGGATTAGACGCCTATACCAGGCTTCTAAATAAGCTGCCTCCGGATATGGGCGTTGCAATCGTCATAGTTAATCATTTGAGAACTGTAGCCACTTCACTGCATGAGATTCTTCCATACCACACAAAAATGCCGGTTGAACTGATTACTGAAAGACTGGACATTCGGCCAGACCATGTGTTTATCATACCCGAGAAGCACGACTTGCATGTTTTAAATGATGAGTTCCGGCTAAAACCTATTTCAAAGCCCAGAGGCTGGCCCGATGTGATTACAGTTTTCCTGCATTCTCTTATTAAGCACTGGGATGGGATACTCATTGCGGTAATTGTATCTGGCTATGACGGAGATGGAGCCGAAGCATTATGTGGCATTAAAAAGGTGGGGGGAATAACTATTGCTCAGAAGCCTGAAACTGCTACTCAACCAGATATGCCTGAGAGTGCAATAAAAAGTGGATGCATAGATTTTATCCTTTCACCCGAGGATATAGCAAATGAAATTAAAAAAATTATGAATGCAGGCAAGAAATTATGAGTAATTGACCCATCATGAATCGAATCACAACTCATATGCCAACATACTATACTGCTGCCATCAGGTGTACCACAGTCGAATATATCACGAGTTTTATAGTTTGAACACAGAACCAACTTCATTGTTAATGAGAATAACATGAGGTTCAACAAGAACTATGGACAAAAAATTTTTGATATCAATCGTATGCAGATTCAGATTAGATATATAGTGAATGATGTAGATGCTGCAGTGATTTTTTATACTGAAAAATTAGGATTTAAAGTAGATGTGCATCCTAATCAGTTTTTTGCAATGCTCTCCCTTGATGGCCTTCGTCTTATTTTAAGTAAACCAAATACTTTGCCCGGAGGAGGGCAGCAGATGCCTGAAGGAACACAACAATATCCGGGAGGTTGGAATCGATTTGCCATTGAAGTCAATGATCTTTCTGAAATTGTGGAAATACTTAAAACCAAAGGGGTCCATTTTCGTAACAATATTGTAACAGGGGTGGGGGTAAAACAAATCATAATCGAAGATCCCTCGGGAAATCCAATTGAATTATTTGAGCCAATCATACCTGAGGCTCAACTTTGAAAACAGGATCGCAGCTAAGACGAACCCGGTTTGTTTATTTAATTGGCTGTCACCTTCGCAGATTGCTGCAATATTACATACTCCCTTCAGAATCGGCTTCGGTGGATTCATTCGGAAACCATGGCTGAAAAATGTCTGATTTGTATTTCTTTATAAAATCAACAAAAATGAATAAAGAGACTGTCGATAATTATATCAAAACATTTCCTGAAAATGTCCGGTACACCTACCTGACATGCTCAATTTGAAAAAGAACGATCTGCCATCCGTCAGCTGGAGGAGGAATGGCATTTCAATTATACGGTCGTTATAAGACAGTGATTTACTGCCTATTCACAATAATGGTGGTACGCTTTTTGTAAGAAGAAGATCGACAAGCTCTTAGACAACACTTACGAGTGCAGGACAATTCCACCGAGAGACACCCCTTAAAATGAAAAGATATGTTCCGACACCTTATCGTTATTGGTCTGCTAATTTCGATTAGTCATCCATTAATTTTCTGCCAGGAGGCTGATTATATAAGAGGTAAAGTGATTGATTCTAAAACATCAGAACCTGTGCCATTTGCCGCAATTCATCTAAAAAACTCTCAGGTTGGGATCTATACAAATGCTGAAGGTGATTTCAGAATATTAGACAACCCCGGATTTCAATCCGACAGTCTGATCGTGACCTGTATTGGATTTCACAGGCTTTCAATAGCTTTCAGTAAGTTAAGGAAAGCTGAAATGAACAACCTTAAGCTTATGCATAACATCTATAGCCTGAATGAGGTAAGGATTAATGCAAGGAAAAGAAAACTGGTCAGTCCGGTTATTATGATATCCAGAGCTATTAGAGATATCAAAAAGAACTGTCCGGTCGAACCATTCAGCTATGTTTCCTATTATAGAGATTATCAGAAAGACAGCCTCAATTATCTAAACCTGAATGAGGCGATTGTCCAGACTCAGGATAAAGGCTTTTCTATGGCTCCGGATTCAAACAAGTACAGATTAATCGATTTCAAAAAGAATATGGATTTCCCGAGAATGAAGATGACTCCTTATTATGATCTTCCGGAAACTGATCATTCAGATGAATGGTATAAAAAAATACCCTATGCAAGAGTTGGCGATCAAAATGGCAATGAGCTTTTCATATTGCTGGTTCACGACGCAATCCGAAATTTCGACAAAAGATCATTTTCAGTTGTTGACACTCTAAATCAGGATTTTATCAAAAATCACTGGTTTTCAAATCCTGACGGAATTTATGATGGAAGTACAATATTATATAAGTTCGGCTTCATCGCAAAGCGTCAGATCACAGGTAAAACTATCCAGCTGAAAGGCTCAATATATATCCAGCCCGATGATTATTCCATACATAAGCTTGAGTATTCCGGATCATATTTAGATTCAGAAGAAAAGAACAGGGAAATTTTTAATATCGAGATTGAATATGGACATGAGCCGTCAGTCAATTCCAGGATGTGCCTTAAGTACATATCTTTCAACAATTCATTCGCCATACCTGATTCCAGTGACAATAATTTCTTTAAAGTTGTGAAATCAGAATGGAAGAAAGCGGGAGGCCCATATTTTACAGGAATATCGTATGAAAGGAACATTGATATGACAATTATTGCTTTCTTCAACAGAAAGATCGATCCTGTTTCGGGAAACAGATTGGAAAACTACACGATAACCCTAGGCGAAAGAAAAGCAAAGATCAACAAGGTTAAAATTGCAGGCGACACCTTGTACCTGACCATGAGAGATGACGAATTTTCCAACAAGGAAATTCAATTATGTACTTTAAATATTAAAAACCTGAAGGACATTAATGGCAATATCATTAACAAGCGAAAAGAACTTCAATTTCGTCAGTTCAGGGAACTATTTGTACAGGAATATAATAAGCCCCTGGAATTTGAGAATAATTGTATTATACAGCCTATGCCTCTTGACCAAAACAGTATATCCCGCTCTGACAATTCAGGAAGATTCTGGATGAATACACCATTAAAAGCTGAAGAAAAGCTACAGGATTCTTTGAATAATTAAATGCAACTATTAATTTGCTAAATGATCCGCAAACAAACATCAACATGCAATAAACACGTTATATTGATCCTCCACAGCTTAATTTATTTCAGATCAAGTCACTAAAACAAAACCACATAAATTGAAAAGAAATGTTACGGCACTTAATTTTTATTGTTTTATTACTCTCAATTAGTTATCCTGTAATTTATTGCCAGCAGCCTGATTATATCAGCGGGAAAGTTGTTGATTCTAAAACATCCAAACCCGTACCATACGCGACAGTACGTCTTAAAAACTCTCAGGTTGGAGTCATTTCAAATGCTGAAGGTGATTTCAGAATATTAAATAATCCCGGATTTCAATCAGACAGCCTGATCGTTTCCTGTATTGGATATTACAGACTTTCATTGGCGTTCAGTGTTCTAAAAACATCCGCAATGAACAACCTTAAGCTTGTGCCCAACATCTATAGTCTGAAGGAGGTCAGGATAACAGCGAGAAAAAAAAGGCTCAGCCCGGAAATTATAATAGCCAGGGCACTCAGAAATATTAAGAAGAATTATCCGGCAGTACCATTCAGCTATGTGTCCTATTACAGGGATTATCAGAAAGACAGCAGTAATTATCTTAACCTGCATGAGGCAATAATTCAGACTCTGGATAAGGGTTTTGTGTATGCCTCAGATTCAAACAGGTACAGATTACTGGCTTTCAAAAAGAATATGGATTTTTTAAGAAAGAATATAACTCCCTATTATGACCTTCCGGAAACTGAACATTCTGACATATGGTTTAAAAGAATTCCGCATGCAATAGTTGGTGATCAGTACGGCAATGAGTTTTTTATACTCCAGGGTCACGATGCAATAAGAAATTTCAATAAAAAAACATTTTCATTTGTTCATATCCTGAATCAGGATTTTCTCAGAAATCATTGGTTTTCAACGCCGGTCGGAATTTATGATGGGAGTACATTATTATATAAGATCGACTTCACCGCAAAACGTAAGCTTACTGAGGATATCTACCAGGGTGCTATATTCATTCAGCCTGATGATTATTCGATACACAGACTTGAGTATTCCGGTTCATATTTAGATTCAGAAAAAAAGAAAAAAGAAATTTTCAATATAGAGATTGAATATGGGCATGAGCCAGCAGTTACTTCCAGGATGTGCCTTAAATACATATCTTTCAATAATTCGTTCATTGTTCCAGATTCAAGTGACAAGAATTTCTTCAAATTTTTGAGATCAGAATGGGAGCAACCCGGTGGACCTTATGCCAATTATCCCTTATGCAATATGACAATTATAGCTTATTTCAACAGGGAGATAGATCCTGTTTCGGGATCCAGAATAGAAAATTACGACATGACCATCGGCAAAAGAAAAGCGAAGATTACAAGGATTAAAGTTAACGGTCCCAACTTGTACATAACAGTGAGAGATGACAAATTCCAGAGCGAACTTGATTCCTGTTATTTAAACGTTAAAAGCGTAAAAGACATAAATGGCAATATGATTGACAAACGAAGAGATCTTGAATTTCGTCAGTTCAGAGAACTTTTTGTGCAGGAATATAATAAGCCGCTGAAATTTCAGAATAGTTGTTTTATAGAGGCGGTGCCACTTGAACAGAACTGTATTTCCATATCCAACGATTCTGGAAGATTCTGGATGAATACACCATTGAAAGTTAGGGAAGAGGATACTGATCCCGGAAATGACTGAGAACTAATCTTACAGAATTTAAAATGAAACGGGAACAGTATATTCCATTTGATAAGGCATTCTTATTCGAACAACAAATAGCTGAATACACTGTGGATAAAAAGGATGTCGATGATTTCAAAAAGCTATTCAATATACTGGAACATTATTTTCACTATGAAGCATTCAACCTTATCCGTAAATTAAAACAGAATTATGCGCTATTCGACCCTGATCTGAATCCAAAAGAACGAGAGGGATTTATAGGCAAAAGTGACTTTCAAGTCTTTAAAGAAACTCTTCTTCAAGTTCTTGAACGAGGGAATTTTAGTCTTGTTGACCAGGATACCCTGACACAAGCCTTAAAAAACTCAGATTTGATAGGTTTAAAACTTTCAATTGACTTTAATGATTTTAAAGATTATGGATTGTATGTTCGGGGTCATCATAAAACCACGGAAAAGATAACTAAATTCTTTTTTTGGAAGAAAGAAATAGAGTTTGAATACTATGACCGCGTAATGATTTATCTAAATTACAAAGATGAAAATTACTTTAAGCAGAAGAAGGTTCGCGTAAGTAAAATGCCGTTTGATCCCGGATGCATAGTATTAAAGATCTTCAAACGTGTTCCTGAAAACGACCTCGAGACTATTTTTCCAAATGCAATTCCCAGGATGTCAAAGACAGATAAAATATTATTCTGGGTACCGGGAATCGGCGGAGGTATATCGTTATTAAGCACCAAAGTAATTCCTGCATTGATTGCAATGTATGCAGCCTACAAATCAGGTGAGTCATTAGATCTGTTAAATAGCAAAACCGCACTTAATCAAGGCTTAATTGCACTTGCCGTGTTGGGTGGTTACCTGTTTCGCCAATACAGTAGTTTCGTGAATAAGAAAATAAAATTTTCAAAGATGCTTTCTGATAGTCTTTACTTTAAAAATTTAGGCAACAATAGTGGAGCATTTTATTCATTGTTAAACTCTTCTGAAGAAGAAGTGGTGAAGGAAACAATTTTGGCTTATGCATTTTTAAATAGGAGCAAGAACCCCTTAACAGCAGAAGAGCTGGACTATCAAATTGAATCGTGGTTCAGAACAAAACTTAATACAGACCTTGATTTTGATGTGGAAGATGCTTTATTTAAATTAAAAAGTATTGGTCTTGGTATCGAAACTAATGGTAAATGGCAAGTTAAACCATTAGACAAGGCTCTCATTATTATAGATGAACTTTGGGATGGAATTTTTGAGTATAATCAGAAATAGTTCCGGGAAAAGCCTGCTGACAGATATTCAGTCATCATTGGTTTTTATCATAGTTCGCCCTTCTCAAATTTTTCAATCATCTCGCCCGCAATACTGATATTCAAAGAATGCATGGGAAGATTTCCCCTGGTGAACCAGGCAGCTTCTGCAATTTCTTTATTGTCTGGGGAAATTGGCTGATTCTCATCTGCTTCAGCTATAAAGCCAATCATTACCGAACCTGAAAAGGGCCAGGGTTGACTTTTATAATACCGGATATTTTTAATATCCAACGCCACCTCTTCTTTGACCTCACGTATTAAAGTCTCCTCAAGAGATTCACCGACATCAACATAACCGGCTAATAATGAATACCAGTTTCCGGGAAAATCTTTATTGCGGGCCAGCAGAATTTTATTATTACAAATTATTGCCACTATAACAGCAGGAGAAATTTTTGGATAGACCATTGTATTGCAATTTGGGCATATTATAGCTCTTTCGTCAATCATTTGCTGAGTTTTTGTCCCGCATTTTCCGCAAAATTTATTCTTAGAATACCAATTCATCAGATGAAATGCTACAATACTTATCCATGCTATCTCTTGCTGCCGTATCGTTCTGAAAAAGCTGATTTCCTTGTAGACGAAATGAGGTTTATCTGCCTCAAGGCTATCCCATATAAGAAAGCATGGAACGTCATTAAGTGTAAATAAAAAAGTATTTTCTGTTTTATCTGAGATCTCCGAAAAATCTTGCTTTTGCGGTATTTCGAATTGATCACCATAGCTTTTCAATAACAGTGAATTTTCCTTAAAATGAAGTACAAAATCCTCATTTCCGATATTTTTGTGTGAGAGATATTGATTATTGAACCGGTGGGGGGATATTTCCTGGATCATCCTGATAATTAATTAATTTTAAGTTTTTTGCATTCAGATCGCTGAGCCCATCAGCTTATCATAGCTTGTACATCAGTAATGCTTTTCAGGATTCAGGTATTGAAAACCTGAATTCGCTTCCTACGCCGACTTTGCTATCGACCCAAATCTTTCCACCCATTATTTCAGTAAACTCCTTACAAAGTTTTAAACCTATTCCTGTACCTTGTTCCTTAGCGGTACCTGGCAGTGACAAGGCATTTTCAAGCCTGAAAAGTGAATCAACTTTCTTTTTCGACATTCCAACACCAGTATCCTTCACTGTTAATTTTATTTCCCCATTTTCCTGAGAAACTATCACCCTGATAACTCCGTTTTTAAATGTATATTTTACCGCATTACTGAGAAGATTCCTTAAAACGGTGTTTATCATATTCTTGTCAGCAGTTATAAATAAATCTTTGTTAAGGTCTGAGGTCAGTTTTATCTCTTTATTGTTTACCTGTAGCTGCAGGTTCTCAATATTCTCATTAATAATAGTTTTCAGATTTACCTTTTCCGGATTAAATTTTAACTGACCGGTCTGTGATCTTGACCAGTCAAGCAGGTTTTGAAGTATAGCATAACCGCTTTTCGAGGAGTCGTTCAAAATAAGAGCCAGGTCTTTAATATTTTCAGGTGTCATCTGGCGAATATTATCATAAAGCAGCTCGGATGCTCCCAGCAGGCTGGTGAAGGGATTCTTGAGATCGTGGGCAATGATGTTAAAAAACTTATCCTTTGTAGTGACTAATTCTTTCAATCTTATCTCATTCTCCTGTATTGCTCTTGCAGCCTCTTTCTCATATTCGGTTAACCTGATAAATTCAATCCCATATGCCAGATCGTCCGCCAGTTTAGTAAGAAGATCCACTTCGGCATCTGTAAATGGGTCAGGATCTTTTGAATATATAGTTAAAGCGCCAAATGTTTTTCCCTCTGATTTGAGCGGCAGAACAATTGACGATGCATAACCTCTGCTTATAGCTGCTTCTCTCCATGGTCTGAAACTGGGATCGGTAATCATGTTCCTGCAGATTGAAGGTTTTCCCGTTCTGATTGCAGTTCCTGTAGGGCCGCTACCATTTGGGCTCTCATCCCAGGTAATGTTCATCTGATCAATATACCCTTTGTCGAAACCAAAGTGCGCAACAGGTTTAACGGTTTTCCGTTTATCGTTCTGGGCGTATCCAACCCATACCATTGCATGCCCACAGTCTTTAATAATTATCTCACATACGTTATCGAGATATTCCTTTTCATCGGAATTATGCATCATTGCCTGGCTGCTCTTGCTCCGGGCATCGAGTGTGCGGTTTAGCCGAATGAGTTCTTCGTGTGCTTTTTTATTTTCGGAAATATCAATTGACGAAGTAAGATAAGAAGGTTCATTCATGAAACTGATTTTCCTTAGCGAGGTCATGATCCAAAACGCAGTCCCATCTTTCTTTTTTACCTTGATCTCCATATTCTCCACGAAGCCTTTGACTTTAAAAATATCGGAAATAAATTTAGCATCCCCTGGATAGTAAAAGATATCAGGGAGTTTTTTTCCAAGTAAATCACTTTTTTTATATCCGAAGGTTTTTTCAAACGGCTCATTCAGAAAAGATAATTTAAGGTCTTTGATCCTGGTAATTGCAATCATGACAGTAAGCGATTCAGCTATTGTTCTGAATCTGTCTTCACTTTGTAAAAGAGCTTGTTCCGCCTTTTTTCTTTCGGTAATATCGGTGCTGTACGAGACAACAAACTGAACTTTATTGTCTTTATAAACAGGGAAGAAGCGATGATGATATGTCCTCGAAGCACGTACATCACTATAGTCCATAGGCAGTCCGTTCGAAAAAACTGAAAGTAATTTCTCCTTTCTTTCATTTGCAAGCTTCGCATTCATAAACTCTGAAAAATGGTGTCCGATAACTTCATGCTGCTCTGTTTTACCTAATCTTGAAAGGCCTGTTTCATTTGCCATTAAAACATTTGAATCTTTATCAAACATGTAAATTGACTCCCTGGCTGCATTCAGAACCGATCGCAGTTTGTTCTCGCTATCCCTGAGAGCCTCTTCAGCCTTCTTCCTTTCTGTAATATCAATGCCAATAGAAATCTGACCGGTTTTTCTGCCTGATTCATCAAACAATGTCTTATTGCGCCACTCCACCCAAACTATTTCTCCATTTTTTTTAATGTTCTCATTTATATTTATTGAGAAAGTATCAGGGTCTTCTTTTATATTATTGACCATTTCATTCAGGTCTCTTCCTGTGCTCTCTATTTCAGGAACCACGATCATAACCGATTTTCCAAGCAGTTCTTCTTCTTTATAACCAAAGAAATCGAGCGCAAATTCATTGACAAAGGTAAACCTGCCTTCATTGTCGAATTTCAAAATCATGCTTCGGGCATTTGTCACAAGTTCCTTGTAGCTCTCCCTGCTTTCCATCAGCTTTTTTTCAGTTTGCCGAAGAAGTGTAATATCTTCAACCAAAGACATAACAGAACTCACTTCTCCTTTTTCGTCCATAAGAACCGAATTATACCATATGCATTCCAGAATTTCGCCAGATTTTGTAAGGTTCCTGTATTGAGAGACAACTTTTAACTCTTTCCCGCTTGTTAACCTTTTCATCGTTTTTGCCACAAGAGGAATGTCTTCCGGATATATAAGATTGAGCATATCGATACGTGCACCAATCACTTCATCCCGGGTAAGCCCGAATATTCTTTCCGCTTCATTTGACCATCTGATAATATCAAAATCCCTGTCCCATTCAACTATTGCAAGAGGAGAGTTCTCAAAATGATATTTGAGTCTTTGTTCGCTGACCCTGAGTATGTTTTCTGCTTTTTTCATTTCAGTCACATCGCGGGCAATAGATATTATTGAATTCACCTTTCCGGTCTCATCTTTTTCAGGAACAATAAGTATATCATAAACCTGGGAAGCTCCCTTCCAGATGCTAACCTGTTCAATTCTTATAATATTACCTGTATTTATAACCTTCCTGGCTGCATCTTCCCATTTTTTAGCTGATTCATAACCTGAACTATACTCTGTTGGTTTTTTCCCTTCAAGAAAATTAATGGGGAGACCGGTTCGGATTAATACCGCCTCATTACCATATAACAGCGTCAGATCCTTATCAAAACGAAGGATCATATCGGGTGTGTTCTCAGCCAGGTTTCTGAAACGCTTTTCACTTTCTTTTAATGCCTCACCTGCCTCAATAAGCTTTCTTTCAGCTTGTTTCCGTTGAGTAATATCATGTCCTACAACAATTGCTCCCGTAGGTATGCCTTTTTCATTAAAGTTGAATTTCATATTCAGGATCGCATCAATCATCCTGCCATCTTTCGCTTTTACCCTATATTCAACATTTTCTTCGGTTTTTTCACCTTTAAGATTTTTACTGATCCTGGAAAGGAAGAGATTTTTGCTTTCATTATCAAGAAGTTCAAGAGAATCAATTGAAAGAAGTTCATCTCTTGTATAACCTGAAAGTATGCACATGGAATCATTCACATTAATGAATTTCCTGGTTGTAAAATCCATTTCATAGATGGCGGCAGGAGCATTCTTCACAAGATTCCGGAATCTTTCCTCGCTTTCTTTTAAAGCTTCATGTGCCTGCCTTTTTTCCGTAACATCATGAAAAACAAGTATGACCCCAATCACATTTCCGAATGGATCTTTAATAGGTGCTGCACTATCTTCAATGGGTATCTTATTTCCATTTTTTGAAATCAGGGAGGTGTGATTAGAAAGACCTACTACTTTGCCTTCCTGTAATACTTTTGCAACAATATTTTCAACAGGCACCTGAGTTAATTCGTTTATTAACCGGAAAATATTTTCAACCGGTTGACCTGCTGCATCCTCAGGTTCCCATCCTGTAAGCTTAACAGCAACAGGATTGAGAAAAACTACTCTGCAAGCAGTATCAAATGTCATCACTGCATCTCCTATACTGGTAAGTGTGACCCGGAGCCTTTCCTCACTTATACGTAAGGCAGTCTCTGCTTTCTTACGTTCGGTTATATCAAAGTGAATCCAGAAACGCCCGACTGATACTCCATTTACCTTAAGAGGAACAAAATCTCGCAAAGCAGTCTCTCCATTCCTCATCGCGAATTCTTCGTTCCTTACGAATTCTCCTTTAGATAATATTTCCCTGATCCTGATTAAAGCTAAATCAGGATCATTGAACCCAGGTTTAATTTTCCTCAGAAGTTCAGCTGAACTAATTCCGATCAGGTCGATGGGAGATTCTTTTAAATAATAATAATTACAGAACGCCTGGTTTACCAGTTCCACCTTCCCTTCATCTGTCATTAACAATACACCGGTAAACATACCTGAAAGCATCAGATAGAACCTCTGAAGCGTATTACTAAGAATATTTTCCGACTCTTTCCTGTCCGTAATATCCACATGACTCCATAACCGTCCATAATTGTTTTCATTTATATAGATTGGTGTAAAATCACGGATATAAGTACGGCCCGATTTCATAGTAATATCTTCTCCAGATACAGGAATCTGTTTTTCTACAATCTCTTTGATACGACCGATTTCCTTGTCGGGCTCGAGATACTTGTCTCTGATCAGTGAAATGACTTTGTCGGCAGTCAAATTCAGAAGCTCTTCAGGGTTTTTCTTCAGATCGAAAATTTCGCAGAAAGGCTGATTGACAAATTCAACCCGGTTTTCATTGGTCAGCAACAGAATCCCATTGCGCATTTTAGAGAGAACAAGATAGAACCGGTTAAGCGTGAGCCTTAGTTTTTCTTCAGAATGCTTCCTCTCTGATATATCCTGGAAAACAGTAGCGAACTTTCCTTTTCCGGGTGAGAAAACCGAGACATGAAAATGTTTGTCCATCGGAGGAAAATAGGTCTCAAATGTCTGAGAATCACCTGATAAGGCAACATTGCTGTAAATGTCCAGGTAGGGAGCGGAGCTTACCTTATAGACTTCGCTTGCTTTTAGTCCTACAACATTCTTTTTCTTAACGCCAATAATCTGCTCATAAGCAGGATTTACATCTGTTATCAAATAGTCGGCTGCCTTTCCCGAATCATCAAAAATGAGCTCGTGAATGGCGATTCCCTCCGACATGGAACTGTAAACAGAAGAATATTTATTTTCACTTTCACGAAGGGCTTCTTTTGACTCTTTTATCTCAATAATTTTTTTCTGAAGTATCTCATTCGATCTTTGGATTTCTGAAGTTCGCTTATTTACAAGAATTTCAAGCTTTTCCTGTTGTTTCTTCAAATTGGAAACATCTGAAGCAACCACAGACAGATCGCCGGCCATTCCTTTCGGCAGGGCTTTTACAGATAGTTTGAGATGAATAATTGATAAGGAACCATTTTTAGAAAAAGATATAATATCATTTGAATACCCTTTGAGACCAGATTTTATAAGTTCGTCAAACCTGGCTATATCACCAGCTGCAACAAATTCGCGGCAATTTATGCCAATGATTTTTTCGGCGGGTAGGGAAATAAGTCTTGCGAACCTTTTATTACAATAAAGTATAGTACCATCAGCTCCGATGTTCAAAGCGCCCTCATCCATTTCTTCAAGCAACAGCCTGTATGGTGTTTCCGCAGATGTAAGGGAAAAAACTTTGTCTCCCCCTGTTCCAGACACTATTATCGCATCCACTTCTCCGTTACGGATAGCGCTCAGCGCTTCTTCAGCTTCATTCAGACGCGATTTTAACTCTTCATTTTCAAGAAGAAGCTGATCATGTGTTAATTCTTTATAGACCATACTCTGTCTGTTAAGTAGTTATAAAGAGAAACTTTTTAATAATGTCTTGTGTCTTGCAGTTAACTGATAGCTATGCCCTAACTCTTCTTCAGGTCAAGTCCAACCAGAACTTTATCTGTATTTGACATATTACCAATAATGCGGCGTAGGGGCAGGGGCAATTTCTTAATAAGAGTAGGGGCAGCTATAATCTGCTCACCTTTTGCCAGGCTGGGATTTTTATAAAGATCTATCACTTCGAGGTTGTATCTGCCTTTCAGATGTTCATCGCATATAGCCCTTAAATTATCAAGAGCAAGAGCGGATTGAGGAGTCATTCCGGTTAGATACAATTTTAGTATATAGGTCTCATTCTTTAATTTCTTAACGGAAATATCAAACCCTTTTGGTTTTGACTTTTCTTCTTTTAATTTTTTCATTGAACGATAAAAATTGAATTATTCAGCCGATTTAATATCTAATCCAACCAATACTCTTTCAGTATCGGACAAATCGCCTATAATCTTTCTGACCGGAACAGGCAGTTTTCTTACAAGCGTAGGGATTGCAAGGATCTGATGCTCTTGTCCAAGCTTCGGATTCACAAGAAGATCAATTACTTCGATTGAATATTTGCCTTTGAGCCTTTGTTCACAAATTTTCTTCAGATTTTCAAAGGCAGTTAAACTCTTTGGAGTTGAACCCGCAATGTATAACCTCAAAACCCATTTGTCTGGCGTTGGTTTCGGTTTTCCTGAAGTTTTTTTTGCAATTGACATATTCGATTTCATTGAAATATATTTTGAATGTCATCAGTTTAAGATTAATTTATCTTCCTGTTTTTTGATTTATTATTTCTTACTTCAGAATGCCGGCTTACTGCCATTTCTTTTCTTCCTTTGGCAAAGGTGGAGACCTGGGCCTCCTCGATTTCCATTAATTTAACAGCTTCAGCTTCCTCGGCTTCAAATTCATTTTTCAGCTCGGCGATCTGGGCTTCAATATTCTTGCGTTTTCTTTCGAGTGTCAGTTTCTTCTGTTCGATCAATTGCCTGTGCAGTAATTGCTCCGATTTATCCTTTGTTTCCTGGGCCACCCTGGCAGAACCGGTGAGTACGCCATCCATACCTACATAAACATCGCGTAAAACCACTCCATTATCTGTAAGAAGAAATTCGCGTATCTGATTTGAATGGGCCATGCCTCTTGATTTTAACACATAAATTCCACGATTACGTTCACCGCCGATTTCGATGTCGCGTAACAGAAGCCATGTATCTATCAAAGATGAAATAAAAACATCGGTATGCTCAAGGTCATCTCCTCCGCTTGTGAGAGATGAAAAAAGAGCTGTAATATGCTTAAGTTTAATCGAGTCAATTAACCGCATTGCCAGTGATTTTGCTTCTGAAGGATTCCCCGATGAGACAAAACTGTTAATAGGATCTACAATAACTGAAGCTGGATTGTAATCATTAATTAGTTTTAGCATTGTGGCAAGATGCATTTCCAGGCCTGTAAATGTTGGCCTCATAGCATGGAACAGAAGAAGTCCCTTTTTTACATATGGTTCAAGTTTGATACCTATTGATTGCATATTCCTTATGATCTGGGCAGGAGATTCTTCCAGTGAGAAATAAAGGATTTTTTCACCCCTCCTGCATGAGGCTTCAGCAAAATGATTCAGAAGACTGCTTTTTCCTGTTCCGGCCGTGCCGGAAATAAGTACGCTGCTTCCTTTGAAAAATCCTTTTTCCCCGAGCATATTATCAAGTTCTGCAATACCGGTCGATATCCTTTCATTGCTCACGGAATGAGTTAATCCGAGGGAGGTAATGGGCAGGACTGATAAGCCTTTCTCATCAATAAGGAACGGATATTCGTTTGTTCCATGAAAAGTACCACGATATTTGACAATTCTTAATCTCCTGGTCGATGTCTGATCAGTGACCCTATGATCGAGAAGCAGGACACAATCCGAAACATATTCCTCAAGCCCCTGCCGGGTAAAGGTGGTATCGCCTCTTTCGCCCGTTATAATTGAGGTTACGCCTTTTTCTTTAAGCCATCGGAATAACCTTCTGAGTTCAGAGCGCAGAATAGCCTGATTTGGAAGACCTGCGAACAATGATTCAATGGTATCGATAACCACCCGTTTGGCACCTATTAAATCAATGGCATAATTCAATCTGATAAAAAGACCTTCGAGGTCGTATTCACCCGTTTCTGCAATCTCACTGCGCTCAATGTGGACATGATCGATAAAAAGTTTTTTGCGGCTAATCAGTTTGTCAAGATCAAAACCCAGCGATGCGACGTTGTCTTTAAGTTCCTTTTCAGTTTCCTCGAATGCAACAAAAACTCCCGGTTCATTATAATTAATTGCGCCATTCACAAGAAATTCCATTGCAAGCAGAGTCTTGCCGCACCCGGCATTACCTGCTATCAAAGTTGGTCTTCCGGTTGGCAAGCCTCCACCGGTAATTTCATCAAGACCCTGTATACCTGTAAGAGATTTAGCCAGAAATTTTTGATTGGACAGTGATTTCATAGGATTCAAAATTAGACTGGTACCATTTTATAATCAATATAATGGACGTAGTCTCAAAAATATAAATAATTAACTCAAATTGCAAGTTATAGTTTGAACTGACAATTGTCAGACAATTGGAAATCAATTAAATATCAATTTAGCTACATTTGAACTTGAAACTGAAAGTAGGGAGGGGCAAAAAAGTTCTTTTCAAATGGAATGCAGGTTTTCCTAAAAAGCTTAATAATAAGGTTTTACTAGCAGCTTTTAGATTCTGTTATTATTTTCCGATACAGAAATTCCTGAAAATATTCCCTAGTATCTCATCAGTCGTTATTTCACCGGTTATCTCTCCAAGATAGTGGATTGCCTGTCGGATATCTATTGCAATAAGGTCTTCCGGAATCATTTCATTTAGCCCCAACAATACCCGTCCGAGACTTTCAGACACGCGTGTAAGAGCTTCATAATGCCTTAAATTAGTGATTATTACATCTTCTGAGCTCATCTTTACCTTCATAGAGAGCTCACCGAGCTTCAAACGCAGCTCTTCAAGCCCTGTTTTCTCCCTGGCTGAAATAAAGAGCAGTGTATCCTTTTCATCGAGACTTATCTGGCTTTTAAGAACTTTTTGAGAGCTGGCTGACGCTATGTCAGTTTTATTTATAAGTATAATCAGCCTCTTATCTGATTCGCTTATCATTTTTCTTACCGACTCTGCACGCTTATTAATTGACATGGCAGAATCTGATACCTCATCAATCAAAAGTATGAGGGAGGCCTGGCTGATTTTTTCGTGTGTCTTTCTGATGCCCATAGCCTCAATAATATCAGTAGTTTCCCTTAAACCGGCAGTATCAATAAACCTGAATTCGATACCATCGATATCAATAGTATCCTCAATTATATCGCGAGTTGTGCCGGGGATTTCCGATACTATGGCTCTTTCCTCCATAAGAAGAGCATTTAATAACGTCGATTTTCCAGAATTTGGCTTCCCTACAATTGCAACGGGGATCCCGTTTTTAAGTGCATTGCCAAGCCTGAATGAGCCGGCAAGCTTATCTGCAAGTTCCTTTACCCTGATTATGATAGCTTTAAGTTTGCTTCTGTCGGCAAATTCAACATCTTCCTCTCCAAAGTCCAATTCAAGTTCAATCAGAGATGCAAAATACAGTAATTCCTGTCTTAGCCGGCTGATCTCGGCTGAGAAACCACCTTTCATCTGGTTTATGGCTATCTTATGAGAAATGCTCGTTTTGGAAGAAATTATATCTGCAACTGCCTCAGCTTGTGAAAGATCCATTTTGCCATTGAAAAATGCACGTTGTGTAAATTCACCGGGGGCTGCTGAGACAGCCCCATTTTTTATAAGCAATTCCAGTATCTTCCTGACAATAAATTGGGAGGCATGACAGGAGATCTCAGCTGAATTTTCACCGGTGTAGGAGCGGGGCGCTCTGAATACCGTCAGAAGCACCTCATCTATAACACTGCTTTCTTCCCGTATCTCTCCAAATAAAACTGTATAGCCTTTCTGATCGGCAAGCTTTACATCTTTGTCTGTCGGATAGAATATCTTTTCACAGATTTCAAGGCTTTGCTGTCCGCTGATTCTTATTACCGCGATAGCGCCACCGAGTGCTGATGCTGGTGCACAAATTGTCGATTCAGATCTGATCATTTAATGAATTCAATTGAGCAGCAAATGTATAAAACTTAATTGAGGCGGGAAAATCGGGTGCGAGGCGGGTAGAACACATGGCAGATATTAAAGGCCCGGCACGATAAAATTACAATGCGGATGAATACATAAAACAAAATGATATGAATCTTAGTTTAGATACATAATTATCAATCGATTTAAATTAAAGCCAATAAAAAATTGATATTTTTGAAGTCCTATTGAGCTATCATTAATTACCCTTTATTTATGAGCATTCTATTAAATAAAAACTCAAAAGTCATTGTTCAGGGATTTACCGGAAGTGAAGGCACTTTCCATGCGGCACAGATGATAGAGTATGGAACAAAAGTGGTGGGAGGGGTTACTCCCGGCAAAGGAGGGCAGATCCATCTCAACCTTCCTGTTTTCAATACTGTAAGGGAAGCAGTCGCCGAGACTTCTGCTGATGTCTCTGTCATTTTTGTGCCGCCTAACATGGGAGCCGACGCAATAATGGAGGCAGCCAATGGCGGAATAAAGCTCATTGTAGCCATAACAGAAGGTATTCCGGTATCTGATATGGTTAAGGTGAAAGAATATCTTAAATCGTTCCCATGCAGGCTTATCGGACCAAACTGTCCGGGTATCATTACACCCGGCGAATCTAAAGTCGGCATTATGCCAGGATTCATTCATAAAAAAGGTACGATTGGAGTTATTTCCAGATCCGGCACTCTTGCCTATGAAGCTGTTGACCAGGTTACAAAGCAGGGATTCGGACAATCGACAGGTATAGGTATCGGAGGAGATCCAATTATTGGAACAACCACCCTCGATGCTGTAAAATTAATGATGGAAGATCCTCAAACTGAAGCTATTGTGATAATAGGGGAGATAGGCGGCAACATGGAGAATGAGGCAGCAGAATGGATTAAAGACAATGGCAGCAAGCCGGTTATTTGTTTTATTGCAGGTCAGACCGCTCCAAAAGGCCGCAGAATGGGGCATGCAGGCGCAATAATAGGAGGCAAAAACGATACAGCTTCAGCAAAAATGGAGATAATGAAGAAATGCGGCGTACATGTAGTTGAGTCACCAGCCGACATCGGAAAAACTGTGTCAAAAGCCTTAGGGTCCCCCAACCCCCTAAAGGGGGACTAATTTCGTAAAATTATTAGATTCTTCATTGATCAATGCAATGTTCACATACCAATTTTGAGGCTATTGAAAAAGACATTTTTAACCGCAAAGCGCGCTAAGCATGCGCAAATCCCGATAGCTATCGGGACGCAAAGTCAAAATGCTACCGCTGCAGTCTGGCACCTAAAATAGCCCATCGGGCTATTTTTTTACGCTCGGTCCTCTTTGCGTTCTTTGCGTAAAATCTCTGCGAACTTTGCGGTTAATGGATTTCGACTTTTTCAACAGCCCGCTGAGTGGCATTGGAATAGAAACAGAATTATTTATATTTGCACGAATTTTAACATTATCAAAATGAAATTACTTGAAGGAAAAACAGCTCTTATAACAGGGGCTTCCAGGGGAATAGGAAAAGCTATTGCTCTCAGATTTGCCAGTGAAGGCGCAGATATTGCAATTACAAATATTATCGATGATGATGAGTTCAAAACGGCAATCAGTGATATTGCGGCACTGGGAGTCAAAGCCAGAGGTTATGTATCAAACGCAGCTAAATTCGATGATTCCCAACGAGTTATAGATAATGTAGTTAAGGATTTCACCAAAATTGATATTCTTGTCAATAACGCTGGTATTACACGTGATACTTTGCTCATGCGTATGACGGAAGAACAATGGGATACGGTGATTGCTGTCAACCTGAAATCTGTATTTAACCTTACAAAGGCAGTTCTGATGACAATGATCAAACAAAAAAATGGCTCAATAGTAAACATGAGCTCAGTTGTTGGCGTTTCAGGTAATGCTGGCCAGAGCAACTATTCTGCTTCAAAGGCCGGAATCATTGGTTTTACAAAGAGTATTGCCAAAGAGGTTGGATCAAGAAACATAAGATGCAACGCTATCGCGCCCGGCTTTATTCTGACCGAAATGACAGAAAAATTACCTGAAAATGTAAAAAAAGAATGGGCTGAAAAGATACCACTTAAGCGTGGCGGAACGCCTGAGGATGTGGCAAATACAGCCTTATACCTTGCTTCTGATCTGTCATCTTATGTGACCGGACAAACAATTCATGTATGCGGGGGTATGTTAACTTAAAAATATTTATTATCTTTACGAAACCGCAGGGTGCCCATCCTTTCTAGCACGAGGAAATGCAGCGAGACATATTTATTCCACACTTATTTTAAAAGGGCGCCCTGCTTCTTTTTTTTTAGACTGCTGATCCATGCAAAATATAATTTTCATCCTGATACTGATAATACCCGTAACTGGTTTTATTATTGAGAGATATCTCGATTATCTCAACTCATTGATGTGGTCGGATACTCTTCCGGAAAAACTTGAGGGAATATGCGACCCTGAGGAATATAAGAAATCACAGCTATATCAAAAGGACAATAACGGTTTATCACTATGGTCCTCCACTTTTAATCTGGCCGTCATCCTGATAATGATCATCGCCCACGGCTTCGCATTGGTAGATGACCTGGCAAGGACACTCACCGGAAATGCAATATTAATATCCCTTATTTTCTTCGGAATTATTGGCTTTGTTTCCGATGTCATCAACATTCCATTTAGCACCTATGAGACATTTGTGATTGAAAAAAAATACGGGTTTAATACTACTACGGTGAGAACGTTCATCACCGACCATATCAAATCATGGTTTATCGCACTTCTGATCGGAGTTCCTGTACTTGGCCTGATTACATGGTTTTATTACAAAACAGGCAGGAATTTCTGGCTATATGCCTGGGGAGTAATCACCATATTTTCTATTTTTATCAATATTTTTTACTCAGAGCTTATTGTTCCATTGTTTAACAAGCAGGTTCCCCTGCCTGAGGGTTCCCTAAGAACAATGATTGAGACTTTTTCAAAGAAAACAGGCTTCATACTGAGAAATATCTTTATTATTGACGGATCAAAAAGAAGCACCAAAGCGAATGCCTATTTTTCAGGCTTTGGACCCAAAAAAAGAATTGTTTTATACGACACGCTTCAAAAAGAGCTTTCAGATGAAGAAATAGTTGCGGTTCTGGCTCATGAAATAGGCCATTACAAGAAAAAACATGTTCTTATTAATATCCTTTTTTCTTTCATGATAACCGGACTTATGCTGTTCCTTTTGTCTGAAGTGGTGAGCAGCCCTTCACTTTCCAGGGCATTAGGATCACAGAAAGCCAGTTTTCACCTTGGCCTGATAGTCTTTGGCATACTTTACAGTCCTTTATCGCTTATAATAGGAATGCTGACAAATTTTATATCAAGAAAAAATGAGTTCGCTGCCGACAGGTATGCAAAAGAAAATTTTAAGCCTGAACTTCTGGCATCTGCTCTTAAAAAGTTATCAGTAAAAAGCCTGTCAAATATGATGCCTCATCCGGCTTACGTTTTTTTTCATTATTCTCATCCTTCATTGCTTCAAAGGCTGGAGAAACTGGAATCGGAAAGCTATCATAAAGCTTAAGAGACTTAAAAAATGTTTGTTGCAAGGTGTTCTTTACATTTAACGCAATTGAAGCTTTTAATGCCTTTTTAATTATATTTGCCAAAATTTTTGCCTCCTTAGCTCAGTTGGTAGAGCAGCTCATTCGTAATGAGCAGGTCGTGGGTTCGAGTCCCATTGGAGGCTCCAAAAATTTAAAATATGCGCAAGCTGATAATCCCCGTTCTGATAACATTAGCATTATGTTCATGTACTGAAAAAGGCAAATGGACAAATCTTCTGGATAAAAATTTATCACATTGGGATAACTATCTCAGTTTCAGAATGCCAATTGGATATAACGGTGATGCACCAAGAGACACAGCTGGTAATTTAATATCTCCGGTTGGATTAAACCAGCCGGGATATGATGTATTTACAGTCATTGAAGAAAACAATGAGCCAGTGCTAAAGATAAGCGGCGAAATTTACGGATGTGTAATTACAAAAGAAGAGTATTCAAATTATCACCTTAGCCTTAAAGTAAAATGGGGTGACAAGAAATGGGATCCCAGAAAAAAGCTTTTAAAAGATTCCGGGATTCTTTATCATTCAACAGGACCGATAGGAAATGATTACTGGAGGTCGTGGATGCTATCCCAGGAATTCCAGGTTATGGAAGGACATATGGGTGATTACTGGAGCCAGTTAAATTCTGCGATCGATATAAAGGCATATATCCCGGAAGGAGAAATGATGAACTCCGTGGCTGATAAGAGTCAGCCTTTTATACCATTCGGAAATGGGGGAGTATCCGGGTTTTGCCTGCGTAGCGCAAACTACGAAAATGCTCCCGGAGAATGGAATACATTAGAATTGATAAGTTTCAACGGAAAAAGCCTGCATATCGTGAATGGCCATGTCGTAATGATACTCAGCAATTCACGGAACATAAAGGAAGGTAAAGCAGAACCAATGATAAAAGGGAAGATCCAGATACAGAGTGAAGGAGCAGAGGTATTCTATAAAGATATCAAAATCAAGCCACTGCTTTCGCTTCCATCTTCGTACTCCCGTTATTTTAACTAAGCCTCTTAAGCCGGTTTCAATCTTTCAAACATCTTACTGAGAAGCCGCAATACAATTCACTTCTGTACCTGTACAGGAAATCAAGTTTATAGCGGATGTTATAGAATAGTACGCTTGATTCATTGTATTTTGTTGAGCTCCACCAATAACCGGCCACATCTTTGTAGTTAAAAATACCCTCAAGGCTCCTGTAACCGCCTGGCAATGCTGTAAATCCGCTTTCATTGGTCGCACCTTCATTGGGACTTTTCCAATGCTCAATTCCCTTTTCTTTCAACTTGCCACCGGCTAATAACAGCCCTTCAAGAGTGTTTGATAGTTTCATCCATTCAGCATCGGTGGGAACATGCCAGCCTGCAGGACATAATTTGCCTGTATTTACAGCATACCAGTTATAAAGGGCGCCATAAGGTTTCTTATTTGCCGCAGAATCATTATTGTACCAGGAATATGCAGGCGTTTTAAGCTTGATCCAGGCATCATTATCAGTGACCTTCGGTATTGGTGTACCATCATTATACTTTGTCGTTTTCAGATTTTCTGCTATCCACACCTGGTCGCCGATTGTCACAGTCTTATAATTGTTCCCCTCAATGTCCTGCACAGAATACAAATGGCAGCCTGTGAATGCCAGGCAGCACAACATAATACCGGCTAATTTTATTTTTTTGTGTATCATAATCCTTCTCATAAACATATCTGATAGGTGCATCCGGCAAAAGTATTAAATATTATAAAAGGAAGCCGGCGGCTTCCTTTCATTTAGAGCGGGAAAAGGGATTCGAACCCTCGACCCTCAGCTTGGGAAGCTGATGCTCTACCCCTGAGCTACTCCCGCAATTTTAAAGCCTGACAAAAATAATGAATAGATTCATTTCAGCAAATTTATTATTCAGCTCTTTTAAGAGCGTAGCATCACCAGCTTTCGGAAATCTAAATCCCGAAATTCTTTTATTACTTCTAAATCAACTACTCAATGTAAATTTGTAATTTCGGCCTTTGCAATTGTTATGCTTCTCAGGAAGGCATTGCTGCGGATTATTGTGTAACAGGTTTTTATGTAAAAAGTATCCCATGAGACGGTTAATCATTTTTTGCACTTTCATTTTAATTGGATTTGTTGTTGCAGGCCAATCTCAGCAAAAACAAACTTCATTACCTGGTAAGCGACTGCCGGCAGATAAGGAAATATCAGATGCTTTGAAAAGCAAAACCGATTCTCAAAAAGTAGAGGTCAAAACATCTCTGCGCAAGAAATTAATCCAGTCAAAGGATACTCTTGTTATGAGCGACTACATGATGAGTATTGACAGGGTGAATGATAATTTAAATTCTGTGAGTGACAGCTCAAGGATGGGATTTGAAGTAGTCAGGATGAGTCGAAGGATCGATGGGATTACAGACGATATAAGCATAATCCGCAAAAGCATCAGGGGAAGAAGTTCTTCCTTTAATATTAAGAATCTTTACCTGTACCAAAGTTTTGCGTCTGCATTAAATGACGAGAACGACCGGATTGAAGATCGCACGTCAATACTTTATCATCGTGTCAATAAAGCAAAACTCAGGCTTAAAACCGTCCTGTCCGATTCGGTTTTACGAGCTCTGTACACTGATCCCAGACTTCGCAGTACCTTTAAAAGGAACCTTGCAAGGCTGGAGCGGAAATGGGATAGAACCGATAGCATCACAAAAGAAAATGTCGATACCCTTAATGCCATGAAGGTGAAGATAGCTGACAATGCAGTGAATCTTTCAGATATGCTAAATATGATGGATATGCGGCTGGACAGGGCAGGCAAGCAGCTTTTTGGACAGGAAGTTAACAGTCTCTGGCAAAAAGGCCCTGATAAATATCCCGGCTCCCGTCAACTCCAGAGTTACAGTTACCAAGATAGGCAGTGAGAAAAATGCAATTGGCTATTATTTTAATCAGACGTCAAGGCAAAGATTGTTAGTGCTTTTACTGGGAATCCTGCTCTTCATATGGCTATTTCTAAAGCGGAAGCTCTTGAGATCAATCAGCAAACCGGACAATTCGCTGGATTTTCTCCATCTGCAATATTTGAATAATTATCCTGTCCTGGCAATTCTAGTGGTGCTAATGTGCCTGATGCCTTTTTTTGACGCTTATGCTCCAACAGCATATATCTCAATTGAATACCTGTTATTTCTTACCTTTTCGACTTTTATTTTTTTCAAAAAGGAGAGCCGTGCCTTCATTGCCGGCTGGCTGATACTTGTGATATTATTCATTGCAGATTCCCTGTCATATTTGTTCATGGAACCGGCATTCATGGGAAGGATCTTGCTACTGATACTTCAGATCTGCATTGTCATTTTCTCATTCCTATTCTACAGAAAGCTGAATAAAAACATTCCATTTTATAAATGGATTAAAAGAGCTGCTATGATAGCAGTTGGATTGGCAGGTCTCGGTATTCTCTGCAATTTTTTCGGAAGGTTCTCACTATCAGGCATATTTGGTATATCGGCAATTATTGCTATTACACAGGCTGTGGTTTTACCTGTTTTTGTTGAGACTATAATTGAAATCATTTTGCTTCAGCTTCAGGCAATAAGAATGAAAAAGGGATTTGACAAACCCTTTGACAGTTCAATCATCGTTAAGAAAATCAGGATGCCATTGCTGATTGCAGCACTTGCATTATGGTTCGTAATGCTTACTTCAAACTTAAACATCTACCATGCCCTGACAAACCAGCTTTCGGATTTTCTCACCACTCCTGTAGCTGTCGGAAGCATATCATTTAAGCTGATAAGCGTATTGTACTTTTTTATCATTATCTGGGTTGCTCATATTATGCAACAGCTGGTAAGTTTTCTGTTTGGAGAAACCGGCATTGAAAGCGAGGACATTACAACTGTTTCAAAAAAACAACATTCCAGATTGCTTATTATCAGGTTACTTGTGCTGGTCGGTGGATACATGCTGGCAATTGCCGCATCGGGATTGCCAATTGATAAAATCACCATATTGCTTGGTGCATTAGGCATTGGCATCGGCATGGGACTGCAGAATATAGTCAACAACTTCGTTTCCGGCATCATATTGATTTTTGACGGTTCTCTTAAAATAGGAGATGAAATTGAAGTCACGGGACAGTCAGGCAAAGTGAAGGAAATAGGCCTTAGGGCCAGCACACTGAGCACTGCCGATGGTGCTGATGTTATAATACCAAATGGAAACCTTCTGTCGCAGAACATTACTAACTGGACCTTTACAAATGATCAGAAAAGAGTTAAGATTGGGTTTATTTTAACTGGAAAAGAGCTGGATACCAACACAATAAATGAGGTGATTAATGATACGATAAAGAATCTTCCCGGTGTGATTTCTCAGAAAAAACCAGTGATTTTATACACAAAAGTAACACATGAGAGTTGTACTCTGACAGTACGCTTCTGGAGTACAATAATTGTAGCCGATAGTGTGAAAAGTGAAGCATTGATACAACTCAGCAACGCATTTGCTGGCAATAAGATTCAATTTGAATAGTCAGTCATATTCCACTCAAGATAGAACTGTTCCAGGTACTGGTCCATGAATTTATGCCGCTCCTCCGCAATGGCCCGGCCTGTAGACGTGTTCATGAGATCTTTTAATTTAAGGAGTTTTTCATAAAAATGGCCAATAGTTGATTTGCAAGGACTTCCTGGTTCTTCGTCAGGAAGGTATATGGAATTATTTCTGAATCCCCCGTAATTAAAAGCCCTGGCTATGCCAATTGCCCCGATGGCATCCAGTCTGTCAGCATCCTGTATTACCCAGAGCAGCGGGTCATCAGGATTCCCTGTTTTCTTTTTATTACTGAACGAAATATTCTTTATGACATTCATTACCTGATCTTTAATACCCGATAATTCACATTCATCCATAAAGGCACTTATCAGGGAATATCCCTCTTCCATTTTTCCTACTGCAAATTTTGAATCAGCAGTATCATGCAGTAATGCTGCAATATCAACGGTGAAAGGATCTGCAAGCGCTTCCTTTTCATTAATATATAAAGCAAGTTTTCTTACCCGCTCAATATGCCACCAATCGTGACCACTGTCATACTCTTTCATCTGTTGCCGTACAAAGTTTTCTGTCCGTAATATTCTGTCGTTGTTGTTCATTTTATTGAATTTGATTAAGTGGTCAATCAGGGTAAACACTACCAGGTGCTCATCAGTGATATACTTTACAAAGTAACACAATGACAAGGATTGTTCTGTGCGGTATAGAAAGAAAATCAATAGCTTTGCATTTTTAAGAAAATTATGAAAGCAGCAATAATTACAATTGGTGATGAACTTCTTATAGGGCAGACTATAGACACCAATTCGGCATGGATTGGTTCTGAACTGAGTAAATCAGGCTTCGACGTTTTTCGTATTACTTCTGTCCACGACAAAAGAGAGGATATAATATATGCATTGACTGAAGCCACAGGCAAAGCGGATGTCGTAATAATTACCGGAGGGCTGGGGCCAACCAGCGACGATATTACCAAGCCTACCCTTTGCGAGTTTTTCAATACTCATCTGGTTATGAACTATGAAGTGCTTAGTATGGTTGAAAAGATGATGAGCCTGCGCAACTTCCCGATGAATGAAAAAAACCGAAAGCAGGCTGAAGTTCCAGAATCATGCAGGGTGTTGAAAAATGCTGCAGGAACTGCACCGGGAATGTGGTTTGAAAAAGATGGCACAATATATATTTCAATGCCGGGTGTCCCACATGAGATGAAATACCTGATGACAGATCTAGTTCTTCCGGAATTAAACAAACGCTTCACATCTCAAGTTATAATTCACAGAAATATAATGACTTATGGTACTGGAGAATCAATTCTGGCAGAGATACTCACTAATTTTGAGTCGGGCTTGCCAGCCAGCATTAAACTGGCTTATCTGCCTGCATCGGGAATTATTAAGCTCAGATTAACCGGGACCGGTACAGACCGTAATGCAGTTTCAAGTCTGATCAATGCACAGGTATGTAAACTTTATGCTACTATTCCTCAGTACATTTACGGTGAAGACGAGGAGTCGCTGGAACAGGTCATTGGCAGACTTCTGAAAGCAAAGGGAAGAACTTTATGTACAGCGGAAAGCTGTACGGGAGGAGAGATTGCCCACTTAATCACGAGTGTTGCAGGCAGCTCTGCTTATTATGCCGGATCGATAATTGCTTACGCCAATTCAATAAAAATTCAAATACTTGGCATTCAGGAAAATACAATCGACAGAAATGGAGCAGTGAGCAAGGAAACAGTAGAAGAAATGGCCGTGGGCGCAAATAAATTATTCAATACTGATTTTTCCGTTGCCACTTCCGGCATTGCAGGACCCGACGGAGGATCTGAGGATAAGCCCGTTGGAACTGTCTGGATCGCAGTCGCTTCCAGGAATGGAGTGGTAAGCGAAAAAAGAGTTTTTGGAAGTGACAGAACCATGAATATAAAACGGTTTTCACTTTCAGCCTTGAACTTGCTCAGAAAACAGATTATCAGCTCATAAGCTTCATTTAACGAAGGCCCGTAAAAAAAGTATATTAAATATTTGTTTAATAAGATAAAAATCACGTATTTTGCGCTTCGTTTAAAAAGGACAAACGTTAGTTAAGAAGTAAAACAAACATCAATGTCAAGAATTTGTCAGGTTACAGGGAAAAAGGCGATGGTCGGAAACAACGTTTCGCACTCTAAGAGAAGGACTAAGAGAAAATTCTATCCTAATCTATTTGTTAAAAAATATTATCTTCCGGAAGAGGAGAGATGGATTTCGCTTAAGATTTCAGCCTCAGGCATCCGTCTTATCAGTAAGAAAGGACTCACCTCCGTACTAAAAGAAGCTAAAGAAAAGGGTTACATTTTGAATTATTAATACAGGATAGAAAATGGCAAAAAAGGCTAAAGGCAACAGACAACAGGTAATCCTGGAATGTACAGAACATAAGGAAAGCGGACTACCTGGCACATCAAGATATATAACAACAAAAAACAGGAAAAACACACCTGACCGTCTTGAAAGAAGGAAATACAATCCTATTCTTAAAAAACATACACTACACAGAGAAATTAAGTAAATAAGATAAATTATGGCAAAGAAAGTTGTTGCATCACTTAAGACAGGAGCTGGAAAATCATTTACAAAATGCATAAAGATGATTAAATCAGATAAATCAGGCTCCTATCAGTTCAAAGAAGAGATAGTCCATAATGATCATGTTAAGGACTTCTTCACTAAGAAGTAACTGTTTATTGCTTTTAAGATATTCATGGCTTTCTTCTTAGCGGAAGGAAGCTTTTTTTTATAATTGCCTTTCAAATTAATCATTATGATGGCTTTGCTGGGATTCCTGGGAAAAGAGAAAAAGGAGAGCCTGAATAAAGGACTCGAAAAAACCAAAGAGAGCGTATTTCATAAGCTCTCAAGAGCTGTTGCAGGAAAATCAAAAGTTGATGAAGAAGTACTTGATAACCTCGAGGAAGTTCTTGTATCTTCAGATGTAGGTGTAGCAACGACCCTTAGCATCATTGAGCGTATCGAGTCAAGAGTAGCTAAAGATAAATATCTAAATACCAGCGAATTAAATACGATCCTGAAAGAGGAGATAGTCGCTCTGCTGGAGAAAAACCAGAATGAATCAGCATCAGACTTCTCCCAGCCTCTAAAAAGTATTCCATATGTTATTATGGTTGTAGGAGTTAACGGAGCGGGTAAGACAACCACTATTGCAAAACTCGCATATCAGTTCAAATCAGCAGGCAAGAAGGTGCTGATCGGAGCTGCCGATACCTTCAGAGCAGCGGCTATCGATCAGTTGCAGATATGGGCCGACAGGGCGGGAGTGCAGATTGTTAAACAGCAGATGGGATCCGACCCTGCATCAGTGGCCTTTGATACGCTCAAATCAGCCGTATCAATAGGTTCAGATATCGTTATTATTGATACTGCTGGCAGACTTCATAACAAAATCAATCTTATGACGGAGCTGTCAAAGATCAAAAGAGTGATGGAAAAAGTGATTGCAGATGCACCTCATGAGGTTCTGCTGGTTCTTGACGGATCAACGGGTCAAAATGCTTTCGAACAGGCCAAACAGTTCACAGCTGCTACTGATGTGACTGCCATGGCAATCACAAAACTTGATGGAACTGCCAAAGGCGGAGTTGTGATAGGCATTTCCGACCAATTTAAAATACCTGTAAAATATATCGGGATAGGTGAAAAGCTCGAAGATCTCCTGGTATTTAACAGGTTCGACTTTGTAGATTCACTTTTTAGTTCAAAATAACGATTTTATTAACCGAGAGTTCGCAAAGCCATTTTCACAAAAATTACGGTAAGTATCAAAGCGCAAAGTGCGATAAGCGTGAATTTATTGAGTTTACTTCTTTGCGACCTTTGCGAGAAATCTTTGCGACCTTTGCGGTTAATGGATTTCACTTTAAATTATCTGAATGAATTCCAAAAAAATAAATATTGTCACATTAGGATGTTCCAAGAATGTTGTTGATTCGGAAAAGCTTCTGAAGCAATTGAACACCGGTGGATACGAAGTGCTTCATAATTCTTATGATTTTGAAGGAGGTACAGTCATAATAAACACATGTGGCTTTATAAATGATGCTAAGGAAGAAAGCATAGATACAATTCTCAGTTTTGTGAAAGCTCAAAAGTCGGGAAAGATAGAAAACCTATATGTAATGGGTTGTCTTTCTGAACGATATGCAGAAGCCCTCAAACAAGAAATTCCTGAAGTACGAAAATATTTCGGTGTAAATAACATTAGCGAAGTGTTGAATGAACTGGGCGTTAATCTAAGAGCCGATCTCATGACCGACAGAACTCTTTCAGGCCCCGGCCATTATGCTTATCTGAAAATCTCAGAAGGATGTAATCGCACCTGCGCTTTTTGCGCAATTCCGTTAATCCGCGGAAAATATATTTCAAGGCCCATTGAAGAACTTGTAAAAGAAGCATCAATACTTGCTGAAAGCGGAGTAAAGGAGTTAATTCTGATTGCTCAGGATCTTAGCTATTATGGTCTTGACTTGTACAAAAAACAATCTCTGACTTTGTTGGTTACCGAGCTTCTGAAAATTGAATCGCTGGAGTGGATCAGGCTGCATTATCTTTATCCTGCAAACTTTCCATTGGAACTTATTCAGCTGATGAAAGAAAACCCCAGGATCTGTCGCTACATTGATATCCCGATTCAGCATATTACAGATAACATGCTGGGTAAAATGAAAAGATCTCACAACAGGAAGGAAACCCTCGGATTGCTTAATACACTCAGAACTGAAATTCCCGGTGCGGTTATCAGAACAACTTTGATTGCCGGGCATCCGGGAGAAAGTGAAGAAGATTTTCTTGAGCTGAAAGAATTTATCGCAGATTTCAGGTTTGACAGGCTGGGCGTCTTTGCATATTCACATGAAGAGGACACTTATTCATATATCGAATACGATGATGAGATATCTGCAGCGGTTAAGGAATCGCGGGTTGCTGAGCTGATGCAGATTCAGCAGAACATATCGTCTGAGCTGAATGATGCTTATATCGGCAGAACATTAAAAGTGATTATCGACAGGGAAGAAAGCGATTTTTTTGTAGGCAGAACAGAATATGACAGTCCCGAGGTTGACCAGGAGGTTCTGATTTCAGCTGAACATGATCTGAAGCCTGGTGATTTCTATAATATCCTGATCACAAAAACAACCGAATTTGATCTGTATGGGGAGCCGGTGATCTAATGGATTTGGAGCTGTTGAAAAGTCCTTTTTAACCGCAAAGCACGCAAAGACCACCTTCGCTAAAGCTTCGGTGGTTGAAATAGGCGCAAAGTTCGCAAAGTCAAAACACTATATATCTGCTCTTTGTGTTCTTTGCGTAAAAGCCTTCGCGGCAGGCTGGCCCCTTCGCTAAAATAGCCCACCGGGCTATTTATTTAACGATCGAGCCCCTTTGCGGTTAATGGATTTTGACTTTTTCAACTGCTCCAACTTCAGTGATAAAGTTTAAATATTATGATTAAGGAGGCATCCCCCCTTCTTTTCAACACTTTACATCAATTATTAACAGTAGTTTCGAGTGGAAACGTGTGGTGGCTAACCGGAAATGGCGCGAACTTCAGCCTTTTTTGGGAGCGTGACGCCTAAGGCATTTTGCCAAAAAAGGCTGAAGTTATCATTTGGCTTCGCCGAGCTCGCCTGCGGCTCGGTTCCGGCGCCCTTTTTCTTTGTTTCGTTTCTTTTTGGACGAACAAAAAGAAATGAAAATAAAAAAGAAGGTGTCCTTTTGAGACACCCTCCATTTATTTCAGGTCGGAGTATCCAGTTTTTCAGGAAGCTCTAACTGTTTCTTATGAATCTTAATCTTTATTTCTGACTTGGCTGTATTAAAGGTCACATTGATGGTATCGCCTTCTTTAAGATTTGCCTTAATAAGAACTTCAGCCATAGGATCCTCCAGGTATTTTTGAATTGCACGTTTAAGCGGACGGGCGCCATAATTTGCATCAAAGCCTCTTTCCGCAATGAAATCACGTGCTCCCGGAGCAATTTTCAGCTGATAACCAAGCGATTTGACCCTGTCGTAAAGACCTCTCAATTCGAGATCGATGATCTTATTGATCTC
This sequence comes from uncultured Bacteroidales bacterium, assembly GCA_963715785.1. GTDB lineage: Bacteria > Bacteroidota > Bacteroidia > Bacteroidales > VadinHA17 > LD21. The sequence goes on along the minus strand of OY970276.1, from coordinate 3,568,022 downwards.
TTCTTTACCCAGTGAATTGAACATAATTACGTCATCAATCCTGTTCAGAAACTCAGGTGCAAATGTTTTCTGCAGAGCTTTTTGCAGAATACTTTTTGTCTGTTCATCTTTGGATGCTTTTTTAGCAGAGGTGTCGAAGCCCATTCCATGTCCGAACTCATTTATCTGACGCGTGCCTATGTTTGAAGTGAGTATCACGATTGTATTTCTGAAATCAACCCGTCGGCCGAGACTATCGGTTAATTGTCCTTCATCAAGCACCTGGAGCATGATATGAAAAACATCCGGATGGGCTTTTTCAATTTCGTCCATCAGAACAACCGAGTATGGTTTTCTTCTTACCTTTTCTGTGAGCTGGCCGCCTTCTTCATAGCCTACATACCCCGGAGGAGCTCCAACAAGCCTCGATACGGAGAATTTTTCCATATACTCGCTCATATCGATCCTTACGAGGTTATCGGTTGTATCAAACAGGAATTTTGCCAGCACTTTTGCAAGCTGTGTTTTTCCAACACCTGTAGGACCAAGGAAGATAAATGTACCTATTGGTTTGTTGGGATCCTTAAGACCGGCTCTGTTTCTCTGAATTGATTTAACTACCTTTTGTATAGCTTCATCCTGACCAATAACACTTCCTTTAAGCTCATCGGCCATTTTTAGAAGTCTTGTACCTTCAGTCTGAGCAATTCTCTGAACCGGAACACCTGTCATCATGGCTACAACCTCAGCGACCTTTTCAGCATCAACGGTTTCGCGGTTGACAGCAAGTTCTTTTTCCCATTTTTTCTTTTCCTGCTCAATAAGATCCAGAAGATCTTTCTCGCGGTCGCGGAAACTGGCAGCTTTTTCGAAGTTCTGATTCTTTACAGCCATCATTTTTTCCTTCTTGGTATCTTCAAGCTGTTTTTCGAGAGAAAGGATTTTTTCAGGAACAACAATATTTGAAATGTGAACTCTGGAGCCGGATTCATCAAGGGCATCAATTGCCTTATCAGGCAGGTGCCTGTCGGAGATATAACGGTTTGTGAGTTTCACACAGGCATCAATGGCGTCGTCAGTATATATAACGTTATGATGCTCTTCATATCGCTCTTTTATATTATGCAGAATATGAATAGTTTCCTCTATTGAAGTTGGCTCAACAATTACTTTCTGGAATCTTCTCTCTAGAGCGCCATCCTTTTCGATATGCTGCCGATATTCATCAAGGGTGGTAGCTCCAATGCACTGAATCTCACCACGTGCGAGAGCAGGCTTCAGCATGTTAGCCGCATCAAGCGATCCGGTAGCACCACCTGCACCAACAATTGTGTGAATCTCATCAATGAATAGAATGATATTGTCATTTTTTGAAAGCTCATTAAGTATAGCTTTCATCCTTTCTTCAAATTGTCCGCGGTATTTTGTTCCGGCAACAATAGAAGCAAGATCAAGAGCAACAACTCTCTTATTAAAGAGAACTCTTGAGACATTCTTTTTTGAAATCCGCAAAGCCAATCCTTCAGCAATGGCAGATTTTCCTACTCCGGGCTCTCCGATAAGCACCGGGTTATTCTTTTTCCTTCTCGATAATATCTGGGCGAGCCGTTCAATCTCCCTCTCTCTGCCAACAACAGGATCTAACCTGCCTTCTTCAGCAGCTTTGGTAAGATCAATCCCGAAATTATCCAGAACTGGAGTATCGGAAGATGATTTTGAAGAAGAAGGAGAGGAAGGCTGTCCTTTCCCGGGACCGCTAAAACTCTGACCTTCATCGTCTTCATCTCTCGGAAAATCAGCTTTAGATGTCGGCGATTCCGATTCGACCATTTTTCGGACTGACTGGTAATCTACATCCAGTTCCGAAAGAAACCTTGTTACTAAAGCATTTTCATCTTTGAGTATGGCAAGAAGTAAATGTTCTGTATCAATTGTGCTGCTTTTGAGAGCCTTCGCCTCAAGATAGACAAGCTTAAGTATTCTTTCCGTGCTCCGCAAAAGCGGAATAACCTCATGGTCAGCCACCGGAACAGGGCTTTCCACCTTTATACTTTTTTCAAGGGATCCTTTAAGAACCAGCAGATCAATTCCCTGATTCATCAGGATCTCTATGGCTACGCTCTCTCCATCTCTGAGTATGCCCAGAAAAAGGTGTTCAGGACTTATGTGACTGTTTCCCAGCCTTATAGCCTCTTCCTTGGAATAACCCAGAATATCCTTAACCCTCTGTGAAAATTGTGAATCCATATTTTATTATATCAATTACAAATTTAATAAATGTTATCCGACATTTTGTCAGATAATGTTTTACAAAAGTAAGCATAAGTACTATTTCAAAGTTAAATTATGCTGAATATCTATATGGCAATTTTCATGCCCATTTATGAACAATGAATGTTAAAAATTCACCGCAAGTCAGGCTCGGAAGTACGCAAATTTTAATTACTTTCGTAAATCTAAACCCGGAATTATTGGTTTATTTGTATATACTTAATTTATAATCTGTTATGGCAGAGAGAGAGAGAATCTTAAAGGTGAACATAGAGGAGGAAATGAAATCGGCCTACATCGACTATTCAATGTCGGTGATTGTGTCGAGGGCATTGCCGGATGTGAGGGATGGCCTTAAACCAGTTCATCGCAGGGTGTTGTTTGGAATGTCGGAACTGGGTGTCCTCTCAAACAGACCTTATAAGAAATCCGCAAGAATAGTGGGAGAGGTGCTGGGAAAATTTCACCCACATGGCGACTCTTCAGTTTATGAGGCAATGGTAAGAATGGCACAGGAATGGTCGTTAAGGTATCCGCTTGTTGACGGACAAGGCAACTTTGGATCAGTTGACGGCGATAGTCCTGCTGCAATGAGGTATACTGAAGCCAGGCTCAAGAAAATTGCAGAAGAAACTCTTGCAGATATTGACAAGGATACCGTTGATTTTCAGCCAAACTTCGATGATTCGTTAACCGAGCCCTCCGTACTGCCAACAAGAATACCCAATCTGCTTGTTAACGGGGCATCCGGTATTGCAGTCGGAATGGCAACAAATATGCCTCCCCATAATATTTCTGAAATAATCGATGCAACGATAGCGTATATTGATAATAATGACATTACTAATGATGAACTTCTCCATTTCGTGAAAGGTCCTGATTTTCCGACTGGCGGAATCATCTACGGTGAACAGGGTATCAGGGATGCCCTGGAAACTGGCAGGGGACGAATAGTGGTACGGGGGAGGACTGAAATTGAATTGACTCATTCAGGAAGGGAATGTATTATCGTTTCAGAGATCCCTTACATGGTCAATAAGGCAGAGATGATACGCAAGATCGCCGACCTGATAAATGAAAAGAAACTTGAGGGGATTTCTTATATCAATGATGAATCGGACCGCAATGGGATGAGAATCGTGATAATCCTTAAGAAAGATGCTTCTGCCAATGTGGTTCTGAATAACCTCTATAAGTTTTCGTCACTCCAGACATCTTTCAGCGTTAATAACATAGCTCTTGTCAAAGGACGTCCTAAAACACTGAATACCAGGGATCTGATTCATTACTTTGTAAACCACCGGCATGATATAATCATCAGACGAACAAAATTTGATCTCGATCAGGCTGAAAAGCGTGCGCATATACTTGAGGGATTGATTATTGCAAGTGATAATATTGACGAGGTGATAGCAATAATCAGGGGATCTCAGACTCCGGACATGGCCAGGGAAAGGCTGATGGAACGATTCGGCCTGTCAGAAGTGCAGTCGAGGGCCATAGTTGAGATGCGTTTGCGGCAGCTTACCGGACTCGAGCAGGAAAAGTTAAGAGCCGAGTACAAAGAGGTAATGGAACTCATCGAGTATCTAAAGAGTGTTCTGGCCAGTGTTGAGCTACAGATGAAGATCATAAAAGATGAACTGCTGGAGATTAAGGAAAAGTACGGAGATAAAAGACGGACCCTGATCATTCCTAATGCTGAGGAGTTCAATCCTGAGGACTTTTATGCCGACGATGAGATGGTAATTACCATATCTCACATGGGTTATATAAAAAGGACCCCTTTAACAGAATTCAGACGCCAGAACAGAGGCGGAACGGGTGCAAAGGGCGGCGCAACCCGTGATGAGGATTTTATTGAACATCTGTATATAGCAACAATGCATAACACCATGCTTTTCTTCACCAGGAACGGAAAGTGCTACTGGCTAAAAGTATATGCAATCCCGGAAGGATCGAGAACATCGAAAGGCAGGGCGATGCAGAATCTTATTAACATTGAACCCGATGATAATGTAAGGGCGTTTATTAATGTTAAAAATCTTAATGATGACGATTACATAAATAATAATTTCATTGTCCTTTGTACAACCAAGGGCATAATCAAGAAAACTTCACTGGAAGCATATTCACGACCACGGTTAAATGGCGTTAATGCCATCACAGTGAGGGAAGGTGACGAATTGCTTGAAGCCAGGATGACGAACGGAAATCATCAGATCATGCTTGCCGTAAAATCGGGCCGGGCAATCAGGTTTCCTGAAGCAGCCGTAAGGCCTATGGGCCGTACCGCCTCAGGAGTAAGAGGCATAAGGCTTGCCAGCGAAAAAGACGATATAGTAATCGGAATGATAACTGTTGAGAATAAAGAAAAAGATATCATGGTAGTTTCTGAGAAGGGATATGGGAAAAGGTCTGACATAGATGGTTACAGAATTACCAACAGAGGTGGAAAGGGTGTAAAGACCATTAATGTGACAGAAAAAACCGGTACCCTCATAGCTTTAAAAGATGTGACTGATAATCACGATCTTATGATCATTACTCAGTTTGGGAATATCCTCCGGAGCCCGGTATCGGCATTAAGGGTCATGGGCCGGGCCACACAGGGAGTCAGGCTGATCAATCTCAGGGAAAATGATATTATAGCATCGGTAGCATGTGTCCTGGTAAATGAGGAAGAAGGTGAAGTGTCTGAATTGAAAGAAAATTCTGAAGAAAGTGACAATATTGCTGAGGAAAATGGCAAAGAATTTGATGTTTAATTAGTAATGTTTTAAATTTGGGAAAATTTTTTAAAGACCAAACAAATAAAAATTAAAATTATAACCATGAAAAAGTTTTTTTTGCTGATAGCAGCTGTTAGTATTTCATTAGGAGCCATGGCCCAGAAGGGCAAGGTTACAAGTGCCCTCAGTTACATTGACCAGGGAATTCTTGATAAGGCAAAAGATGCCCTGGATCAGGCGCTGGCAAATGAAGCCACGGCGAACTGGTTCAATACATATTTTGCAAAAGGTAGACTGTGTCAGGCGACTTTTGACTCCAAAGATCCTAAAATCAAGGCTTATTATGCTAATCCGCTTGAAGAGGCATATACTTCGTATGAAAAAGCCCTGGAACTGGACCCAAAAGGACAAATTAAAAAGAAAATCCTCACAGGATCTATTTATAACAAGCTGGCTGTCAGCCTTTACACCCAGGGAAGCGAAGATTTTGAAAACAAAGATTACGCTGGCGCGCTCAACGCTTTCCAGACTCAGATCAAGATCACTGAAAGCGACTTGTATGTGGGAGCAGTTGACACCGGAATGTATTATAATGCCGGCCTCGCGGCTGTTAATTCCGGCAAATATGATGACGCCATTAAATATTTCCAGAAATGTGCCGATATGAAATATATGGGCATTACTCCATATTTTCAGATGTCAGAAGCTTACCTGAATAAAGGTGATACTGCAGCTGCTGAATCAACTTTGACCGGACTGAGCAGCAAATTCCCGGATGACAAAAATGTCACGCTTCAGTTAATTGACCTATATATAAAAGGTGGGAAAAATGCAGAGGCACAAAAATACATAAAGGTTGCAAAAGAGGCTGATCCGACAAATTACAGCTTGTATTTTGCTGCTGGTATTATCTTTCTGAATGAAAATAAATATGATGATGCAATTCCGGAACTCCAGAAATCAATAGAGCTCAAAGGAGATGTTTATGATACACAATACGGACTTGGAGCTGCATATATCAACAAGGCCGCTGATATGTTCAAGGCAGCCAACGATATAATGGATGTAAAAAAATATAGTGATGCAATTGATGCCGCTAATGCTGTTTATGCAAAGGCACTTCCGTACATGGAAAAAGCATTGGAGCTTAAACCCGATGATATTTACACCATGAGAAGCCTCCAGGAATTGTATTACAGACTAAAAATGACTGACAAATACGCTGCTATTAAAGCCAAGCTTGATTCGCTTGATAAAAAATAGAAATAATCACAATATATTATATTAAGAGAAAGGGTGGCCTAATAAGTCACCTTTTTTGTTTTGTAATTCAGAAAGACTGATGTTTTTCCCCGGTTTGCCAGTTAGAAAGAATAAAGACGGCATTGTTCAAAATAGAAATTTTAATTCCCGTATTAAGAACTGAAATCATAGATTCTTAACATCAGCATCATTAAAGCAGGATAGAGGTCTATATTTTGACCTGATATATTAATTACAATTCGGGCATCACTATGATTATAATCAGAATAGTTCTATTTTACATAATATTAATTATAGGCTTTATTAATAGAATTTCCGCCAGCTTGCTGGTTGACATAAAATCAGATATAGAATGAGGCTTAACAAGGCTGAGATCAAATACGAATCTCCTCTTAGCCGAGTTCTATATCGATACGATTTTATGTCAAAGGAAATTCTATGATGACTTATTAGCAAATGAGCTTGCTGGTTGACATAAAATCAGATATAGAATGAGGCTTTACAAGGCTGAGATCAAATACGAATCTCCTCTTAGCCGGGTTCTATATCGATACGATTTTATGTCAAAGGAAATTCTATGATGACTTATTAGCAAATGAGCTTGCTGGTTGACATAAAATCAGATATAGAATGAGGCTTTACAATGCTGAGATCAAATACGAATCTCCTCTTAGCCGGGTTCTATATCGATACGATTTTATGTCAAAGGAAATTCTATGATGACTTATTAGCAAATGAGCTTGCTGGTTGACATAAAATCAGATTAGAATGAGGCTTTACAATGCTTAGAGCAAGCTCGGATCTCCTCTTAGACGGGTTCTATATCGATACGATTTTATGTCAAAGGAAATTCTATGATGACTTATTAGCAAATGAGCTTGCTGGTTGACATAAAATCAGATATAGAATTCTATTTCGTAATTTTAGTTTTGAAATTAAATGTAATCCGCATTATGAATAAGACAAATGCAGCACGCTTACTTGATTCAAAAGGTATACCCTATGAACTGATAAGTTATGATGTGGATGAATCAGACCTAAGTGCATATGCTGTAGCCTCAAAACTTGGTCAGGATGTTGATCAGGTCTTTAAAACTCTGGTTTTACGGGGCGATAAAACAGGTGTTTTTATTTGTATCATACCGGGAAGTAAGGAACTTGACCTTAAGAAAGCTGCCAGATCCTCAGGAAATAAAAACGCATTAATGGTCCAGATGAAGGAAATCTTCGAACTCACCGGCTATATCCGGGGCGGATGTTCACCGATTGGAATGAAGAAAAAATTTGCTACTTATATTGACGAAAACTGTATTCTTTATGACCGGATATTTGTAAGCGCCGGTATCAGGGGATTACAGTTGAAAATAGCCCCTGATGACTTAATTCTTGCAGCCGGCATTGAAATTTGCAGTTTAATTTAGTCCTCCCCTGATTCCGGGTCTCACCTACCCTTCTGCCTGATATTATGTCAAATAGGATTGCTTAAAAAAGACAAAAGAGAAAAGTCACAGGACATGAGACTTTAATTTTCCTGACCTTTTCTGCTAAAAAGTTGTAAAACGAAATAAATCAAAGTCAGCAGTGCGACAAAGATCAGCATTGCCCCTAATTCTCTGAAAGGAAGATTTGATAAAAGCCAGATAATAGCCACAACTGATATTACTGGCACTATATAACCGCCGGGTATTCTGTAAGAACCAACAACTTTGAAACTCGTAAATCTGAATTTGATGACGGCTAATATAACTCCCATATAAATAAGCAGATAAGAGGCACTTGAAAGCATTGCCAACTGCTTGAATTCACCCATTGAGGCAAATATAAACCCCAGGAGAGCATAGCTTAAAATTGAATTATAAGGCGTATGAAAATCTTTATGGACCTTTGCCAGTGCAAATATTGGTATAACCTTATCCCTGGCAGCCGCAAACAATACCCTGGGCATATTCAGTACCATACCGCTGAGGTTTCCAAACATTGAGAAGGTGGCGCCTATAATAACTATTGCAGCGCCGGCCGGACCAGCAATTCTCCGGGCTGTCTCAGCCAGAGGCGCATCCCTGAATTCAGTGATTGAGCCGCCAAGGATCCCCTGAACGGTCATCTGAATAAGTATATACAATAAAACAACTATTAAAATGCTCAATAATATCCCTTTAGGAATGGTCTTCCTTGGATCCCTGATCTCGCCACTGACATTTAAAGCAGTTTCAGCTCCCACAAATGCAAAAATGAGGATAAGAGACATCTGACCAAGATCCGGGACAGAATGTCCGGTCGTCCAGCTTAGATTTGAGGGTTTCACAAAAAACCACCCCACTGTCGCAATCAAAATTAATGGAGTAAGCTTTGCCAGAGTATTGAATTTAACTATGAAAATTGCTTTTTTTACGCCTCTGACATTCATATACGCCAGACCGCTGAACATAATAGCAAAGAATAATACTCTGATCCACTGAACTTTAAAAAACGGGAAAAAATATCCGAGGGTATTAGCCAGGCCATTTGCAACAGCAGCATTTGCCATTACTGCTGCACCAAAAATGAAAATGTTAGTTGTAAGAAATCCGGCATATTTCCCAAATGCATCTTCAATGTAAGAATATGCTCCTCCGGTCCGGATAATATTAGTTCCGGCTTCCACAAAACAGAGCATTATGAATATCATTAATATTCCGCAGATCAAATACGCCCATATACTGGCGGTCGCCAAACGTTCTGCAACGATCACAGGCAGAATAAAAATACCTGCACCAACAATAATATTAATTGAATTAGCAACAAGACCCCAGACACCGATTTCTCTTCTCAGTCCTTCATTATCATTCTTTTCACTTGCCATTAAAGTCTATCTATCTGATATACAATTAATTATATCAAAATGAGCACATTTTATGAAATAATCAGGAATCACGATCATTTTAAACAATCCAGAATGTCCTTTAATACCTGATCCGTCTTCATTCCTCCTCCGGTGGATGGTGAGTAACCCAGAATAACAACAATCAGTTCCTTTGATGGTATAATGTATATATGCTGACCGTCGTGACCATCGCATGCAAACATATCATCAGGTGCCGAAGGCAGGCTTTTTCCTTTATTCAGCCAAAAGAAAGATCCGTATATTCCCTTACTGGCTGAAGCAACTGTGGTAGTATATTTTACCCAGCCCTCAGGTAATATCCTGTTCCCGTTAAATACACCATCATTCACGAATAATAATCCAAATCTGGCATAATCACGGGCAGTCGCATACAGATATGATGATCCTACACGAGTGCCGGAAGGATCTACCTCAAACACGGCATCAGGTGCGCCAATCTTGTTAAAAAGCTGGTTATTCGCAAAGACATAATACGAAGAATCGTTACTGAATTGTTTTCTGATCAGGTAACTGACAATATTAGTTGTTCCGGAAGAATAGTACCAATAAGTCCCTGCCGGATGAGCCTCGGGCTTATCAATAGCAAAATGGGCCATATCACTTTCACAATGAAGCATAAGAGTTACATCAGACCTGTTCCCATAATCTTCATTCCATTCAAGACCGCTTTGCATGTGCATCAGATCATTGAGCGTTATCTTGCTTCTTTCATCGCCTTTCCATTCTTCAATTCCAAGGGGTTTCATTATATCAAGCTTCCCCTGGCTGACAAGGATACCAACCATGGCATTTATGAAGCTCTTTGCCATCGACCAGCTCAGAAATCTTGTTTTCCAGCTGAACTGCGGCTTATATGCTTCTGATACAGGTACGCCTTTATGCACCACCATGAATGCGAACGCATCTCCACCATAGGCATTGTCGGTTATCAGTCTTTTTGTGATCTCGCCAAGCCTAACTGTATCGATCCCGGTGTTCCTTCCCGGCATAATATCACCCAGCGGCCATTTTATAGTGTCCTGCGAATACCCGGGATTTATTCCCGAAGGATACTTTGATTCGCGAAGCTTCTGCTCAGTAATGCCCCTTAACAATGTCACTCCGAACCCATCTCTATAGATAGCCTTCGATCTGCCCCAGAGGAAATGGCTTGTAACACTCTTCTCATCATAGTTTACATCATTCTTTGTCAGCTTTATAAATGAAAAATTAAGATCTATGGCACTCACATCTTCCGGGGTTCTACCGGACACAAAAACATCCGAGCATAAGTTCTTGGCTGCATAGCCGGTAATGATTGGCAGCAAACTATTTATATAAATTCCTGCACCGATGATTGCAATAGCGAAAACGGCCGATACTCCGTAAAGTATCCTTTTACTGGTCTTTGTCATTTTATAATTTATTATATCCCGATTTTACAGGATTTATTTAATTGCATTCTCAACTTTTGCCTTTAACAGGTATGATTCCAATACCAGGACGGTCAGGCAGAATAATCTTGCCGTCTTTTATTGTGGCTCCCTCAAATACATCATTGTCTATCAGAAGATTACCGTCAAGATCGGCCCAGTCGACCAGTGGACTGAGCTGCGCGGCTGCAGTGACCGCACATGAAGTCTCTGTCATGCAGCCTATCATAACTTTCATGCCAAGGGCCCTTGCCATCTTTATCATTGTGAAAGCTGTGCGAAGGCCTCCGCACTTCATCAATTTTATATTTACTCCGCTATAGGCTCCCTGAACTTTCTTAAAATCATTTACTGTCTGAAATGCTTCATCGGCTATAATGGGCAAAGGACTGTTTTGCGTCAGCCATGCTGTATCGTCGAACGATGTTTTTGACATCGGCTGTTCGATAAAGACTACTCCTTTCTCTTTAAGCCAGTGAGACATTTCCAGAGCCATTGATCTATCAGTCCAGCCCTGGTTTACATCCACGCAGATAGGCTTGTCTGTTTCACTCCTCACCGCCTCGATCATTTCTTTATCAGTTCCCTGTCCAAGCTTTACTTTAAGAAGCTTATAAGGAGCAGCTTCCCTAACCTTTGCCTTTATAACATCCGGTTTGTCCATGCCAATTGTAAAGGAAGTATATGGAGTTTTGGCAGGATTAAGGCCCCAGATTTTAAACCATGGCTGCTTCATGAGCTTCCCGGTCAGGTCATGCAGGGCAATGTCCACGGACGCTTTCGCTGCATAATTTCCCGGAGCTATCTGATCCACATAAGCAAGTATATCTTCCATAAGGAACGGGCTTTCAAAGCTTGTCAGGTCGACTTTGCTCAGGAAAGCTCTTGCTGTTTCGTGATTTTCGCCCAGATACGGAGGCATAGATGCTTCACCATAGCCAGTTATATTCTCAAATTCCAGTTCTGTCAACATTACCGGTGTTGAGCTCCTTGAGCCTTCAGCTATTGTAAAAACATGCCTGAGATGAAGGTCATAAGGCTTAAATCGCAGAATGAGCCTTGCATTTTTCGACCTATTTTTAACCGGTTCTGTCAAATGTTTCTGTCCTGATGCCAGGTACGAAAATCCTGCGCCACCGGCCAGCATTCCGCAATCTGTCAGAAATTTTCTTCTTGAGCTCATATTTAATTTCTTAATATTAGTACCAAGGGTGTTTAAGGACTGGCACGATACCCTTATCATTTTCCGTACCAATAATCCGTCGGGCTGAGAGCAGGGAATTTATCCTTTTGCCATTATAATTTATATCCTCCGGATCGAGGCTGTTTGTCATAACTCTTCCTGATGAATTTATATACTCGTTGTTACCCAGATAAATAGCAACATGCGTGACCCGTGACACGCCATTCTCCTTAGCTCCAAAAAACAGCAGGTCACCGGTTTTGAGATTGCTGAAACCATCAGATATATCGACCTCGATGCCATGCTTTGCCTGTAGAGAAGCATCTCTTTGCAATATCAGGCCGTTCCTGAAAAAAACTGATTGCACAAAACCGCTGCAATCTACACCTTTGACTGAAGTGCCACCCCATAGATAAGGCACTCCCATAAACGATTTTGCTGTTTTGGTGATGCCTTCTTCCGTACACACGACTGTATTTCTCCAGTTATTAAAATCCATTACCTTCTTTTGCTCAACGTATCCTCTCCGGCCATCAGGCAACATAACGTTCACGAAGCCATTATGTTCTCCAATTGTTTTCATTATGCACCCTCCTACCAGATCACCCACTATACCTGAAGAAACAGATGTTGTGTCATATATCCATCCGGAATTTTCCAGGTAAATAAACTTTGGCTCTGAAATCCACGCGGCCATTTCCTGATTTGACATTTGGGCAACAGAAGATTCTTCAGTCCATGAAATATAATTATCGGGAGTTTGAATCATAAACCAGGAATTCAGGCTCTTGAGAATTAATACCGGGGTACCAAGTATCGCCTGTGATACTAATTCGGAAGCATGGTCGGGTTCTTTTCTGAGATTTATGACACTTAGTGTAACCAGTCCTTTAAATTTAATTAGTTTAATCGTATCCGGAAGAATTAAAACACTGTCTAATAATGTTATACCTTTGTTATTTAAAGTATTAATTATCTCATTTTTTGCTTGAGGATTTGTAGTTTCTCCGGAAAGTATTTCTACACCATCCCTGCCCGCCTTCAAAGTGATATTGCATATTCCTAATCTGTGATCAGGCACCCATTGTGTCGCTATTTTGTTGATTTCTGTTTGTAATTCCGGTATGCCGGAGTTCCTGCAACTGCTCAGAATTAACAGGATCATCAGTATTAACCCGAATTTCTTAAACAAAGTCAGCCAGTTCTCTGTTTTCATAATTTACTTTCATCTGTACCCGAGAGCCGCATAACCGACCCAGTGACAATTAGTTGCAATAGCAGTCCGCCCCATCCCTATATCATCCACCGGAATGTGCAGAGAGGTAATGCTTGTGGAATATCCTGCCAGTTCACCCGTCAGTTTACTGTGGTCTTTCAAATAATATGAGGTATAGAGCGCAAGAGGCACACTATACCTTCCGCACCAGGTCCATTTATACTCCCTGAAGTTATCAGGATTCAGTGTATAGCTGTTAAATAACCTTATTTTTTCAGGTAACACTTCGCCCTTAAGACAACTGTCAATTATCACAGCCTCATGATCCCTGGCTTTCCTATTGCCCTGGTCATCACAGCCATAACAGGCCCTATTTATCCCGCCCCAATCTTCTGTTCCATAATGTACGGCATCGGTGGTTGAAACAATTGCATAATCGGTGCCCCACTCCCAGCTGTGCTGTCTGGCAACCGTCCTGATAGCCTCTGCAAGTGCCTTTCCGCAAGCTTCCATCCTGTCGGGGCTCATCGCCGGTACAAGAATAGGAACAATTGTAATATTCCTGTTAAAATACTGAAGGAAAGGAATTAAGTGCTTCAACAGAATGTTCAACTTTTTGAAGAGAGTCATTTACTATGGCAAATTTTTCGGCAAGCAAATTATAAATCTCCTCCCTGACCGGAGAAACACTGACATTTTTCCATGGGCCTTTCCATGATGTGTAGCTGTCAAATACCAGGGAATCCTCAATGCCAAGCTGAGCTGCCTTATGGGCAACACCAATCAGAATAAGATTTTGTAGCTGTTACATTCTGGAGTAATTCTGGATAAAGAGTTCCAACGTAAGTATAATCATCATGAGGGCAGATAACCATCTTCCAGGGCTGACCTGCGGAATGTCTCCATCCAGTCTGCTCAATCCTGGCCATCAGGCTATCCATCTGCCACGGATACTGGGCAAAACCGACCGTATCTTTAAGAGGCCTTATCTTCTGATTTGATTGTGTCATAACATTACTGCTGCAGGATAATAAAGTAATTAACAAGATAAGCAACCGAGCAATAAACTATCAAACATTTCTTCATATCTTCAGGAATAAATATTTTGAACATCTTCGTTCCGGTAGAAAAATTCAGTTTTAATCTTAGAATAATTAAATAAAATTAAGAGAAATTTCATTTCATACAATTTATATAAATGCTATGACAATGGAAAATCCTTTCTCAATATTGCAATATCCTCATAATTATGTTTTTATAAATTTCAATTAAATAACCTATGAAAACCAATAGTCGTATTTTCCATATCGCCTGCCTTGTCGGTATGATGATAGCGCTCGCGGGGTGCAATCAAAAATCTGAGAAATATAACCGCGGTGCAGGAATCTATCCAGGCAATCCCGGAGAAGATTTTTCTCCGGTCCTTGTCAATGACAATCAGGCATACAGGAATCTGGCAAGGCAACGTCCCGCATTTCATTCATCAAGTTATGATTATAACCTTACCGCTCAGCTTGTTACTGATGGCATCATAATTCATGAAATGCCTGACTACATTTCTGTTTCCACCAATAAGGGAGAATTACCCAAAAATGAACGAGAATGGTTGCTGGATGATAACAGCGTTACTGAGGTGGACCTTCCGGGCAATGATATCTGGATTCAGCTTGAAATTGATCCGGGCAATTCAGTTCCGCAAATATCCGGGATTAAGCTAAGCGGAAGTCTTGAATTCAGCGGAAAACCACTGTCCGGGTGGAGGTTTACCTGTTCAGGCTCAAATGATGGCAAAACCTGGGATGAAATAGGAAATACTTCAGGTTCAGGCCTACCCGGGGAAGAGAGGCCCAATCCTTATGCTGCTTTAATGTCGAATCATAAAGGAAAGGAAAAACGACCGGTTAATCCATTTGCTTCTTTCTTTTCTGGCCCATATGGCAATGATTCAACGGCTCCGAAGCCATCCTTTTCATTTAATTTTGAAAAGCCAAAAACTCAAAGGATTCTAAACATTTCATTTGATTTGAAGGAACCTGTCTCCTATCATTACTACAAAGTAAACATGTCGGCAAAATGTGCTGAAGGCTGGAGATTCGGAAGCCTTGACTTTTACAGGGATACTACAAAACTAAGGATAATTCCATCTTATAATTTTCAAAGTGCCTGGATGAGCGCAGGCACAAAAGAAGAGTGGGTTTATGTCGACCTTGGAATCTCCAGCACTATTGACAAGTTAAAGCTATACTGGGTGAATAAGGCAGCAAGGGGTTCGATTCAGGTATCAGAAAATGCAAAAGAATGGACTGATATTGCTGCTTTGCCGGCAAACACAGGACCAGTGGACAGTATATCTCTTCAGAAGGCAGTACAAGGCCGTTTTGTAAGGGTATTGATGACAGAACCCTCAAATGAAAATAAATATGTACTTAGCGAGCTTGAAGTATTCGGAAAAGGTGGACTGGAACCAAAACCAAAAGCCAGTCCCGTTATTTCCGGAAACCGGATGGATCTGTGTGGCGGAAACTGGACTATCCGGAGATCTTCCGAAGTGACTGAACCTGGCAGTATTATATCTGCGACGGGCTTTCCGGTGAAAGACTGGACTGTGGCAACTGTCCCGGGCACTGTGCTTGTCAGCTACTGGAACGCGGGCGCATTGCCTGATCCAAACTTTGGAGATAACCAGCTGATGATCTCGGAATCATTTTTCAATTCGGATTTCTGGTACCGAAATGAATTTGAGGTACCCTCTGATTTCAAAGGAGAAAAAATGTTCCTTAATTTCGATGGAATCAACTGGAAAGCTCAAATATTTGTCAACGGTCATGAAACCGGAAAGATTGATGGAGCGTTCATCAGGGGAAAATTCGATGTGACAGATCTTATTATTCCGGGTCAGAAAAACACAATAGCTGTCCTGATCAGGAAAAATGACAACATCGGAGTAATAAAAGAGTCAACACTTCAGAACCACGACAAGAATGGAGGAATCCTCGGTGCAGACAACCCCACATACCATGCATCGATTGGCTGGGACTGGATACCTACTATCAGAGGCAGGAATATTGGAATCTGGAATGATGTATTCCTTAGTGTTACCGGGCCTGTAACGATACAGGATCCTCTGGTAACTACCGATCTCGCGCTTCCGGATACAACTTCAGCTGATGTTTCAATTGAGGTCACCCTGAAAAACTGTAAAGCAGAACCAGTATCGGGAACTCTCTGCGTTAGATTCGGTGATATAAGTTTTGACCAGGAAGTTTCAATGAAACCCTCGGCTGAAAAGGTTGTAAAAGTTAACCCTTCAACGAATCCCGTATTACATATTAAAAATCCAAAGCTATGGTGGCCAAATGGTTATGGCAATCCATACCTCTATAATGTTGAGCTCACTTTCAAAACAACATCAGGAATTTCTGACAGACAGGAATTTAAGTCGGGAATCCGAAAAATGGCCTTTGACGAATCTAACCAGGTACTTAAAATCTATATTAATGGACGACGATTCATCGGCCGCGGGGGAAACTGGGGCTTCCCTGAATCAAATCTCGAATATCGCGGACGAGAGTATGATATAGCGGTCGCCTATCATGCTGACATGAATTTCACAATGATCAGAAACTGGGTCGGTCAGACAGGTGATGATGAATTTTATGAAGCTTGCGACAGGCATGGGATAATGATATGGCAGGATTTCTGGCTGGCAAACCCGGCCGATGGCCCCGATCCTGATAATCCGCAGATGTTCATCGACAATGCCAGGGACGTAGTCAAACGTATACGAAACCATCCATCCATGGCACTCTATGTAGGCAGAAACGAAGGCAATCCTCCTCCCGTACTTGACACTGCCCTCCGCTCGCTGGTCAAAGAACTGCACCCTGGTTTGCATTACATATCGAATTCGGCCTCCGGTGTTGTCAGTGGCGGTGGTCCGTACCGTGCGCTTCCCGTAAGAGATTATTTTCTTCTATATGGTTATAATAAATTACACAGTGAACGTGGAATGCCTAATGTTATGACCTATGAAAGCCTCAGAAAAACTCTTCCCGATTCTGCCCTATGGCCTCAAAACAACCTCTGGGGCATGCACGACTACTGTCTTGAAAGTGCCCAGGGAGGAGCCTCCTTTAACCAGATGATTGAAACAGGTTTTGGAAAACCCGAAAATGCCAAACAATTTACAGAACTGGCACAATGGATAAACTATAACGGATACAGGGCTATGTTTGAAGGAAGAAGTCTTTACCGAAAAGGACTTCTGCTCTGGATGAGCCACTCCGCCTGGCCATCGATGGTTTGGCAGACATATGATTATTATCTTGAGCCAACAGCAGCCTATTTTGCCTGCAAAAAGGCTTCTGAACCTATTCATATTCAGTGGAATCCTGTCTTTGACAGCATTGAAGTTGTAAATTACAATGCAGGAAACAAGACGGGGCTCACTGCAAAAGCCCAGATTCTTAATATGGACGGTTCCTTAAAGTGGGAAAAGGAAAGATCACTTGATTGCAGAGAGGATTCGACAGCTAAATGCTTTAAGCTTGAATTCCCAAAAACCTTGTCATCGGTTCATTTTATAAAGCTTGTGTTAAAACAGGGAGACAAAACCATTTCGGAGAATTTCTACTGGCGAGGGCTCATTGACGGCAATTACCAGGCACTCCGTGAATTACCTGTCATTAAGCTTGACCATAGCACGAAATCCATCAGATCGGGTAATAACTGGCTCCTGACTACAACGCTAAATAATACCTCTAAGACTCCTGCCATGATGATCAGACTGAAAGTAGTTGGCAAAAAGAATGGAAACAGGCTGCTGCCGGTGTTCTACAGCGATAATTATGTTTCACTGATGCCAGGCGAGACAAAGGTAATTACAATGAGCCTGAAAGATGAGGATACAGGCGGTGAAGAACCTGTTGTCGATATCTCAGGCTATAACTTATAGAAATCCGGGAACTCAGCTTTCCCTCTGACCGGCTGAGGGTTGTGGGATACGGAACCATTATTTATATGGTCTGTATCCCATTTCTCCCTAATAATATTTATAATGAATTTTTTGTTGCTTACTGATTTATTGATCAATGAATTTATCTTTGGGCTTTATTGTACGAATCTAACCTTATCCCATGAAAAACACCGTTATATTTTTCGCACTTTTATTTTTTTTAACATCTTCATCAGGAACAACCAAAATATATGAATGGAGAGGTCGCGACCGTGAAGGGATCTACAACGAATCAAAACTGCTGAAAAGCTGGCCTGCAGAAGGCCCAAAAGAACTCTGGTCAATTAAAAACATAGGAAATGGATTTGTATCGCCGGTATTCACAGATGAAAATTTCTATATCACTGGTGAAATTGATTCGACGGAAATGCTTTTTAGCTTTAATCTTAAAGGTGAAAAACAATGGCAAACCAGCCTGGGAAAGGAATGGACAAAATCATATCCCGGATCAAGATCGGCCCCTACCATTGCAGATGACCTTATTTATGTGGGAACAGGACTGGGTAACCTCTTTTGTATAAACAGGACAAACGGGAAAATTGTATGGTCGAAGGATCTTAGCGCCGATTTCAATGGCGCACTGCCTCTGCATGGACATTCGGAGTCTGCATTGATCCAGGGAGACAAGGTATTCTGGACTACAGGAGGAAAAGTTAATAATGTGGTAGCACTTAACCGGTTCACCGGGAAATTGATATGGTCAAATAAAGGATTTGGAGAACGCTCTGCATATAATTCTCCGAAACTGATTGAACTTCCTTCAAGAAAAATTATAGTTACCTTTTCAGCTTATCATATGATGGGTTTTGATACAAATACCGGGGAGCTTCTCTGGTCAAGTGAACAGGACAATTATCCGGTTGAAAAAAGGCTTCCGGGTTATGGCGATACGCATTGTAACACAGCTCTTTATGATAATGGATCAATCTATTATGTCGAGGGTGACGGGAATTGCGCTGTTAAGCTCAGATTATCGGATGACGGTTCCAAAATAACTGAATTATGGCGAAACCAGGGATTTGACAGCTTCATGGGCGGTGTGGTAAAGATTGGAAATTATTTATATGGAAGCGGAACTGTAAAACCAGATTTGAGGGCACTAAATGCAACAACCGGAATTCTTACTGATTCTTTAAGAATAGGAAGCGGGGCAATAATCGCTGCAGATAATATGCTGTATTACTATACCCAGAAAGGAGACATGATACTTGTGAACTATAATAACGGAAAAGTTGAAAAGGTTAGCTCATTCAGAATTAAGGAAGGAACAATGCAGCATTTTTCTCATCCTGTAATTCACAAAGGAATCCTCTACCAGCGTCATGGAAATGTACTGATGGCATTTGATATACACAGGCTTTAGCTTTCATCTTGATATATAGAACTTTCCTTTGTATATTTGGTTATTCATGAATCCCTTAAACAATAATTCATGAAATATCCGATTTCAATCTTATATTTAAATGCCTTAATAAAATGGAACTAATCAAAAAATCGACTTTTGATTTCCTCACTGGCGTAAAATGCAACAACAACCGTGACTGGTTTATTGCAAACAGGCCTGCCTATCTGGAAGCCAAAGAAAACTTCGAATCCTTCGTGCAGGAGCTTATTAACCATATTATTCTTTTTGAGCCGATCATGAAAGGCCTGGAAGCTAAAAACTGTATATTCAGAATTAACCGTGATGTCAGGTTTTCAAATGACAAGTCGCCTTACAAAACCAATTTTGGTGCATTCATGGTCAGAGGAGGGAAAAAGAATGGCGACAGATATGCCGGTTATTACTTTCATATTGAACCCGGTAAAAGCATGATGGCTGGTGGAGCATACATACCTCCATCTCCCTGGCTATCAGCCATAAGAGAAAAGATTAGTGATACTGCAGATGAGTTTCTCGAAATAACCCAGGCGAAAGATTTCATTAAATACTTCGGAACTATTGACGGAGAAAAACTCAAAACAGCTCCAAAAGGTTATCCATCTGACCATCCTCATATTGAGCTGCTCAAATTTAAAAGTTACCTTGCGGTAAATGAAGTACCCGATAAGATGGTTCTCAGCAATGGATATTTTGACTATGTCATGAAGGTGTTCAAGGCCATGAAGCCATTAAATGATTACCTTAATGTGGATCTCAACGGATAAAATGTATGAGTCTTGAATATTGTTTATGACATTGCTGCCCTTTAACATGAGATCTTTCAGCAATGCCGCAAGGGGCCTGAAGCTGAGATGATATTATCAGAAAGCCAGTCCCATATTTTTCAGCATCCATTTTACGGAAGCTCTGTTCCTGTAATCGGGATCGAACTGAACAGCAACGATTATCCCATCCTTATTTATAATATAGGTTGCAGGCACCGGTAAATGAGCAACATCCCTTCCATTAAAAGCAGCTATATTGACAGAATCCCTGGTAAGGATTTTTTCCTGGTACGCTTTTGTTACATTAAACATAAGATCATAATCCTTCATGATTTTTTCCTGGCAATCATAAATGACCAAAAAAGTTAAATTATGAATTTTTACAGTGTTTTCCACGTTTTCAATTGATTCGGGAGTTATGGCAACAACATTAAAACCTTGGTCAGTAAGCACTTTAAGTGAATCCTGGTAATTCTTTAAATATCTGTTACATACGGGGCTCCAATTACCCCTGTAGAAAAACAGGATCAAGGGTCCATGTTCAAGAATTTTTTTCAATTCAACCTGCTTGCCAGTCTGATCGTATCCGGTAAAATCGGGAGCTTTGTCTCCTGCTTTCAAACCCATAGGAATATGACTGTCCTTTGTCTCTATTCCAAAGGCGGAATAATTGATATCCTGCCCATAAACAAAGGATTTGCCAGCTATTGCCAAAACAATTAACATAAAGCAATACCTGTTTATTTTTCCAGTTATACTATTTTTAAAATACGACATACTTTTAGCTATTAAGCGAATTTATAACCCGGTATCTTTCTCATCCTTAGATTGAGAGGTGTAACTTCAAGATACTCATCATCTTTTATCTGTTCCATTGCCTCTTCCAGAGAAAACTTAAGCTTTGGAGCAATTCTCAGACTGTCATCTGACCCGGATGCCCTCATATTGGTAAGTTTCTTGCCTTTGACAATATTTACTTCAATATCCCCAAGCCTGGTACTTTCGCCGATAACCTGGCCTCTGTAAACCTGTTCTCCCGGATCGATGTAGAATTGGCCCCTGTCCTGCAGACGGTCAATTGCATAGCCGGTTGCCATTCCCTGATCGAGAGAGATCAGTGATCCGTTTGGTTTAGGAATGAGCTCATCGCCCTTATATTTATCATAAGCCCTGAAACGATGATGCATAACTGCTTCGCCCGCAGTGGAAGTAAGCATGTTATTCCGCAGTCCGATAAGGCCTCTTGAAGGGATATCAAATTCCAGATGCGTAAGGTCGCCCTTAGGTTCAATAATTATCATCTCGCCTTTTCTCTGGGTGACCAGTTCAATTGCCTTACCTGAATATTCCGGAGGAACATCAATTGTTAAAGTCTCATATGGTTCTGATTTGACACCATCTATATCTTTCAGGATAACTTTTGGCTTTCCTACCTGGAATTCATAACCTTCTCTTCTCATTGTCTCAATGAGAATTGATAGATGAAGTATTCCCCTGCCGAAAACATTGAAAGTATCTTCTGATTTTGTATCCTCGACTTTAAGTGCAAGGTTTTTCTCGGTCTCTCTTACGAGTCTGGTCCTTAGATGTCTTGAGGTAACAAACTTACCTTCTTTTCCATACAAAGGAGAATTATTAATAGTAAAAACCATGCTCATTGTCGGTTCATCGACTTCAATTCTCTGCAAAGCCTCCGGGGCCAGTAAATCTGCAAGGGTATCTCCAATTTCGAAATCTTCAAGTCCGATTACTGCGCATAGATCGCCACATCTTACACTCTCGGTTTTAATTCTTCCCAGTCCCTCAAAAACATATAATTCCTTTACCCTCACTTTCTTGACTTTACCATCTCTTTTGCATAAAGTATAGTCGAGCCCTGTGGTGATATCGCCGCGGAACACCCTGCCAATGGCTATTCTGCCAACATAACTTGAAAAATCCAGCGATGCGACCTGCATCTGTGCGGTTCCTTCCACGTAGGCGGGTTCCGGAATTTCCTTAAGGATAGTATCGAGAAGATATTTAATATCAGTGGTAGGTTTTTTCCAGTCGCCGCTCATCCAGCCATATTTGGAAGAGCCGAAAACAGTAGCAAATTCAAGCTGGTCGTCGGTAGCGTCAAGATTAAACATAAGTTCGTAAACGTCCTGCTGAACTTCATCGGGACGGCAGTTATCTTTATCAACCTTGTTTACCACCACAATTGGCTTTAATCCAAGGGCAATGGCTTTTCCTAGAACAAATCTGGTCTGGGGCATAGGTCCTTCAAGTGCATCTACAAGCAGTAATACACCGTCAGCCATTTTGAGAACTCTCTCCACCTCACCCCCGAAATCAGCATGACCCGGGGTGTCAATGATATTAATTTTAACGCCTTTATAATTGGCAGAAACGTTTTTTGAGAGTATGGTGATCCCTCTTTCCTTCTCGAGATCGTTGCTATCAAGTATAAGATCACCTGCCTCCTTTCTCTGGTCAAGAACCTGGCATTCCTGTATAATCCGGTCAACCAGAGTGGTTTTACCATGATCAACATGCGCAATGATCGCTATATTTCGTATTAATTGCATACAGATTATTTAGACCGCAAAAGTAATATTGTTGCCGGGATAAATGATAAAAATTCCGAAAATTAATTAATGATAAAAAATTCATATATTGGTCATCAAATTTAAAATTGCCAGACATGAAAAAGATGATCATAACACTTGTATTCAGTTTTTTCGCATTATCAGGAATATTTGCACAGCAGAATGTCAGTCTTGCAGTCGGAATAAAAGCTCCGGACTGGATGTTCACTGATGCTGACAAAAAAGAATTCACTCTGAATTCATGGCCTGGTAAAGTACTGCAGATAAATTATGTAGACCCGGATGAGTCTGACCTGAATGACCCTTTCAATGATGCAGTAAAAAAAGCGACTGATGTAGATAAGACATTAAGCAAGGACCTGTTCAAGGGATTCGGAATTGTTGATTGCAAATCTACCTGGAAGCCAAACGGGCTTATAAGAATGATTGCAGGCAACAAGGCTAAAAAATATGACACTACAATATTATTTGATTATAAAGCCACTCTGCAGTCGGAATGGGGCCTGCCAAAAGATAATTACACCGTGGTTATTCTTGATAAGAACAGGGTATGCAGGGCAATATACAAAGGGCATATTCCTGAAACAGACAATCAGAAGATCGTCGATCTGATTATTGCGCTTACCAAAGAATAACGCAGATACGCCCAGTCTGGGCGCCTCATTTAACCAGTTTTAACCAGTAAATACGCCCAAGTTGGGCGCCACATTTAATCAGTTTTAACCTGTGATACGCCCAAGTTGGGCGTATCTGCTGTAAAATCCGCGGATTATGATAATTATCCCGAATCTTCTTCTGATAGCAGGCACCGGTACCAAGTCGGGGAAAACGACCATGGCCTGCAGGATAATTGAGCAATTCAGGCATCTGAATATCACCGCGGTCAAGATTACTCCTCATTTTCATGAGACAACTCCGGGATTGAAAGTTATCCATGAAGAACCAGGATATGCGATTTATGAAGAAACCGGCAGGGAACCGCTTAAGGACACATCAAGGATGCTTTACTCTGGTGCCGCAAAGGTCTACTATGCCAAGGTACTTGATGACCGGCTCAAGTTTGTCTTTGAAAAAATTCTGGAATTGATACCTGCAGGGGCACCAATAATATGTGAATCTCCGGCTCTGAGGAGCTTTGCAGAGCCTGGAGTATTTATAATAATGACTTCCGATACTCCAAATAAATTCAAGAATATAAATCACTTACAGGAATTACCTCATGTACTGTTCAAGCTGGAGGAATTGGCTTTGATCAATTCAATACCAATAAAGTTTGAGAATGGGATGTGGAAATCAATACAATAAAGTTTCCAAGACTCCGGATTCCCTGAAATGTGTTATTATCTCTCTTCCCGTATATCCGAAATATCTTTTCCTAATTTGGCTTTTATTCTTTCCAGATCGTGCTTCATGCCAGCCACTGCCTGTATCAGTTGTTTTTCGGGCAGAACAGGATCAGGCAGTTCGCTGCTGATATAATTGACAAATTTCCAAACCTCTTTAACCTCATTAACATGTACTTCATAAGGTTCATAAACCGGATTAAGTGAATAGAGCACCAGTTTCCCGGCTGTTGTAAGATTATTTTCAACTACCTTGAATACAATGCCATCGCTGATGGTAAACACTACGTAGGCCTTGCCGCTGATAATCTGCATCCAGTCCTGAACAAATTCTCCGGTGACCCATGAACCGTCGGGTATTGGGAGCATTGAATCGCCTTTCAGCTGAAAAGTTCTGTATTTCTTTTTATCTGAAAGAAACGGCATATTGAATACAGGCAGCTCTCCGATGTATTCCGGATCGGCATATCCGGTTGCATAGCCTGCTTTCGCTTTCTCGGGCACCAGTTCAATATTTTCACGGTTTTGAGAATTGACGGTTGTTGTCAATACCCTAAGGTTGCTTCCTTTCACATAGGCATCATATCCCCTTTCAAGTTCACCAAGCTGACTTTCCGAAAGTTTTGAAATATCCAGCTTAAGGATTGTATCGATAGCAATATTAAAATAACCGGAAAACGATATAAGGATTTCGATACCGGGCTGGGCCACACCGTTCTCATAACCGCTGAGGGTCGAACGTTTGAGGTTAAGGGCAAACGCCACATCATCCTGTGTTCTGCCCCTCCTCTTTCTTAAAAATTTTATGTTCGATGCGAAGTACATAATGGAATTTGATTATATTGTAAGCATAAAATTGATTAATTTCTAATCAAAAGTAAAACTAAATTGTTATATAAACAAGATTTAGGCAATAAATTTTCTAGAAAGATTAAAAGTTTGGAGTGACTAAAGTGACTAGAGTGACTAAAGTTAAGAGTAACTAAAGTTAAAATATATGGAAAGAGGAAGAAGCAAAGCAGACTTTAAAAACAAAATTAAGATCAGCGAAAGTGAAGCCAGCGAAACAAGTTACTGGGAAGTTTGGAGTGACTAAAGTGACTAGAGTGACTAAAGTTAAGGGTAACTAAAGTTAAAATATATGGAAAGAGGAAGAAGCAAAGCAGACTTTAAAAACAAAATTAAGATCAGCGAAAGTGAAGCCAGCGAAACAAGTTACTGGGAAGTTTGGAGTGACTAAAGTGACTAGAGTGACTAAAGTTAAGAGTAACTAAAGTTAAAATATATGGAAAGAGGAAGAAGCAAAGCAGACTTTAAAAACAAAATTAAGATCAGCGAAAGTGAAGCCAGTGAAACAAGTTACTGGGAAGTTTGGAGTGACTAAAGTGACTAGAGTGACTAAAGTTAAGAGTAACTAAAGTTAAAATATATGGAAAATAAAGAGTTTAGCAAAAAGCTTGAAGCAAGAACAAAAGCATTTGCGATAAGGATTATCAAATTGTCTGCCACCATGAAATGGGCTGAAACTACTGAATTAGAATCAGCGCTCAAAGAATCAAATGAATTGCTGGCAATTTTTACTTCAATTGGTAAAAACTTAAACCTCTAAACTCTAGTCACTTTAGTCACTCTAGTCACTCTAGTCACTCTAGTCACTTTAGTCACTCTAGTCACTCTAGTCACTTTAGTCACTCTAGTCACTCTAGTCACTTTAGTCACTCTAGTCACTCTAGTCACTTTAGTCACTTTAGTCACTTTAGTCACTTTAAACTATTCATTATGATCCTCACCGGCAATATAGACCGCTCAGTTCTGCATCTCGACCTCGATACGTTTTTTGTGTCGGTCGAAAGGCTTAAGAACACCCGCCTGAACGGCAAGCCTGTCATAATAGGCGGCATGTCGGACCGTGGAGTTGTAGCCAGTTGCAGTTATGAGGCAAGAAGATATGGCGTCAGCTCCGCAATGCCGATGAAAATGGCCAGAATTATATGTCCCGATGCCATAGTTATAAGAGGCGATATGGAGCTCTACTCCAACTATTCAAATATGGTGACCGGCATCATTGCTGAAAGGGCACCATTATATGAGAAAGCATCGGTCGATGAACATTATATCGATCTCACCGGTATGGACCGCTTCTATGGCTGCTATAAATGGTCACATGAATTGCGTCAGTATATAATAAAAGAGACCGGTCTGCCAATATCAATCGGACTTTCAGTCAATAAGACCGTATCAAAAATAGCAACCGGCGAGGCAAAGCCGAATGGTGAGATTGAAGTTCAAAAAGATATCGTACTTCCGTTCCTCGATCCGCTTTCGATCAGAAAAATACCAATGATCGGCCAAAAGACCTACCAGGCACTTCGCTCAATGGGCATCGCAACAATTTATACACTGAGGAATATCCCCATTGAGATGCTTGAAAGGCTGATGGGGAAAAATGGCATCGAAATCTGGAAAAGAGCCAATGGAATAGACTCTACTCCTGTCATAAGTTATTCTGAACAGAAATCAATAAGCACCGAACATACTTTCGAAAAAGACACCACCGACCTGACAAGGTTAAATCAGCTGCTGGTAAGCATGGTGGAAAAAATTTCGTTCGAGCTGAGAAATCAGGAGAAGCTCACCTCATGCGTCACTGTCAAGATACGGTATTCAAACTTCGATACACATACACTGCAAAAACGTATACCATACACGTCATTTGACCATGTTCTGGCCGATATCACCAAGGAACTCTTTGCAAAATTATACCAGCGGCGCATGCTTATAAGACTTATTGGAGTAAGGTTCAGCCATATGGTAAGAGGAGTTCAGCAGCTTGACATGTTTGATGACACACCTGAAAAGGTCAGCCTTTATATGGCAATGGACAAGATCAGGAAGCGTTTCGGGCGAAATGCAGTCAGGAGAGCCTCGGGAGTAATGACTGCAACCGAAAGAGAGGAAAAGGCCCTCAGACAGCTTGAAAATGCTCTCAAAGAGCAAAATATGATGGAGGAGAGACTTCGGGGTGGATATTGGCATTAGGAAGTTTGGAGTGACTAGAGTGACTAGAGTGACTAAAGTTAAGAGTGACTAAAGTTAAGAGTAACTAAAGTTAAAATATATGGAAAGAGGAAGAAGCAAAGCAGACTTTAAAAACAAAATTAAGATCAGCGAAAGTGAGGCCAGCGAACAAGTTACTGGGAAGTTTGGAGTGACTAAAGTGACTAGAGTGACTAAAGTTAAGGGTAACTAAAGTTAAAATATATGGAAAATAAAGAGTTTAGCAAAAAGCTTGAAGCAAGAACAAAAGCATTTGCGATAAGGATTATCAAATTGTCTGCCACCATTCCTTGCACAATTGAAGGTAAGACTGTCAGAAACCAGCTGACTAAGGCAGGAACCAGTATTGGTGCAAATTACCGTGAAGCAAACAGAGGAAGAAGCAAAGCAGACTTTAAAAACAAAATTAAGATCAGCGAAAGTGAGGCCAGCGAAACAAGTTACTGGGAAGTTTGGAGTGACTAAAGTGACTAGAGTGACTAAAGTTAAGGGTAACTAAAGTTAAAATATATGGAAAATAAAGAGTTTAGCAAAAAGCTTGAAGCAAGAACAAAAGCATTTGCGATAAGGATTATCAAATTGTCTGCCACCATTCCTTGCACAATTGAAGGTAAGACTGTCAGAAACCAGCTGACTAAGGCAGGAACCAGTATTGGTGCAAATTACCGTGAAGCAAACAGAGCAAGAAGCAGAGCAGACTTTAAAAACAAAATTAAGATCAGCGAAAGTGAGGCCAGCGAAACAAGTTACTGGGAAGTTTGGAGTGACTAAAGTGACTAGAGTGACTAAAGTTAAGGGTAACTAAAGTTAAAATATATGGAAAATAAAGAGTTTAGCAAAAAGCTTGAAGCAAGAACAAAAGCATTTGCGATAAGGATTATCAAATTGTCTGCCACCATTCCTTGCACAATTGAAGGTAAGACTGTCAGAAACCAGCTGACTAAGGCAGGAACCAGTATTGGTGCAAATTACCGTGAAGCAAACAGAGCAAGAAGCAGAGCAGACTTTAAAAACAAAATTAAGATCAGCGAAAGTGAGGCCAGCGAAACAAGTTACTGGTTAGAAATTTGCACAGATATGAAATGGGCTGAAACTACTGAATTAGAATCAGCGCTCAAAGAATCAAATGAATTGCTGGCAATTTTTACTTCAATTGGTAAAAACTTAAACCTCTAAACTCTAGTCACTTTAGTCACTCTAGTCACTCTAGTCACTTTAGTCACTTTAGTCACTCTAGTCACTTTAGTCACTCTAGTCACTTTAGTCACTTTAGTCACTCTAGTCACTTTAATCACTTTAGTCACTTTAGTCACTCTAGTCACTCTAGTCACTTTAGTCACTCTAGTCACTTTAGTCACTCTAATCACTTTAATCACTCTCCATTGTATCTGAACTGCCACTCATATTACAGTCTGCGCTACGGAACAATGTCCGTAGAATTGCTTGTGCAAAACGCACTTAAAGCAGGAGCTGATACTATTGTGCTGACCGATATTAATAACTCAACCGGAATACCGGAATTTGCGGGAGAATGCGTCAAAAACAACCTCCGCCCCCTTGCAGGCATAGAATTCAGGAATGGAAATGACTTTCAATATATCGGAATTGCACGTAATAACAAAGGCCTCAGGGAGCTGAACGGATTTCTCTCCGAACTCAACTTCAATAAGTTATCGGTCCCTTTCCCGGCACCGCAATTCAGTGAGTCATATGTTATATACTCCCTTAAAAAAGTCCCTGCCCGTAAACTCTTTGACAACGAACGCATAGGAATAAAGCCGCACGAGCTTAACAGCCTTCTTACGCTGACTACCGCAATAAACAGGAATTCGATGGTATTGCTCCAGCCTGTTACCTTTGCCGAAACTGACGATATTTTTATTCACAGGAGTCTGAGGGCAGTGGATAATAATATCCTTCTCAGTCACCTGCAGCAATCGCAATGCGCCTCAGAAGATGAGTTCTTTAAAACAGCCGGTCAGAATGAAAAGATTTTCAGCGAATTCCCATGGCTGATTAATAATACAAAAAAACTTCTGGATGACTGCATCCTGCAGTTCGACCGCGAGAGTCTTAAAAACAAGAAGATCTATTCTGCCAGCAGGTACGATGACAAACTGCTTCTCGAAAAACTGGCATGGGACGGAATGATATACCGGTATGGCAGGAAGAATAATGAAGCAAAGAAAAGAGTTAAGCACGAGCTGGAGATCATCGACAAGCTTGGTTTCTCTGCCTACTTTCTTATTACCTGGGATATCGTGAGATATTCAATGGCACGCGGCTTTTATCATGTCGGTCGCGGTAGCGGGGCAAATTCCGTCGTCGCTTATTGCCTGAAAATCACCAATGTTGACCCTATTGATCTAAACCTTTACTTCGAGAGGTTCATAAATCCGAAACGGAGCAGTCCTCCCGACTTCGATATCGACTACTCATGGAAGGAAAGGGATGAGGTAATCGATTATATTTTCAAGCGGTATGGTTACGGACATACTGCACTGCTGGGAACTATGAGCACGTTCAGGGGCAAATCCATTGTCCGTGAACTTGGTAAAGTGCATGGTTTGCCAAAAGAAGAAATTGATTCCCTCATTGATAATCCAGCTGCAGCGACAAACCGAAATGAGATAACCGATCTTATTTTCTCAACCGGCCTCAGGATCGCTGACTTTCCTAATATGCGGAGCATACATGCCGGGGGGATACTTATATCTGAAGAACCGATCACCAGTTATACTGCTCTCGATATGCCTCCGAAAGGATTTCCGACCACCCAGTGGGATATGTACACTGCTGAAGAGATCGGCTTCGAAAAACTCGACATCCTGAGTCAGCGGGGAATAGGCCATATACGCGAGAGCGCTGAGATAATCCTCCGGAACCGGGGCATCGACGTCGATGTTCATGCAGTGCAGAAGTTCAAAAATGATGAAAAGGTAAAAGAATATCTGAGAATCGGAGAAACAAAAGGCTGCTTCTATATTGAAAGTCCTGCGATGCGCGGTCTTTTGAAGAAACTGAGATGCGACAACTACACTACTCTGGTGGCAGCCAGCTCAGTGATAAGACCGGGTGTTGCACGTTCGGGTATGATGAAGGAATATATTTACAGGTTTCATAATCCCGAAAAATTCGAATATATACATCCGGTTATGAAGGAACAGCTTGCAGAGACATTCGGAGTTATGGTCTACCAGGAAGATGTGCTGAAAGTATGCCACCATTTTGCAGGACTCGACCTCTCGGATGCCGATACCCTTCGGCGCGCAATGAGCGGTAAATACAGGTCTAAACAGGAAATGCAGCGAATAATTGAAAAATTCTTCTCGAACTGCCATGAAAGAGGTTACAGCGACGCGGTAACAAAAGAGGTATGGCGGCAGATCGAATCATTTGCCGGCTATTCGTTTTCAAAGGCACACTCTGCGTCATATGCCGTTGAAAGTTTTCAGAGTCTTTATCTAAAGGCACACTACCCTCTCGAATTTATGGTAGCTGTGATAAATAACTTCGGAGGCTTTTACCGGACATGGGTTTATGTACATGAAGCAAGACGGTGCGGTGCAATTATTCAGCTTCCCTGTGTAAATAAAAGCACTTATAAGACAACGATTTATGGCACTGATATTTATCTCGGCTTCATTCATATCATGAGTCTCGATTACACTATTGCCCAGTCAATTGAGGAGATCCGCAATGTTGACGGGCCTTTTGCCAGTCTCAATGATTTTGTTACCAGGGTAAATCCAGGACTTGAACAGTTGATCCTGCTGATTAAAGCGGGAGCATTCAGATTCACAGGAAAACAGAAGGCGGTGCTTCTGTGGGAAGCTCATATGATGATCAACAGGAATAAACCCGATAATATTCGTCCGCTTTTCTCCTCTCCCGTACGTGATTTTTCTCTTCCCGACCTTGTCCATGGAAAAATAGAAGACGTATATGATGAAATAGAACTGTTCGGTTTTCCTGTGACTATGAGCTGGTTTGATATGCTCGAAACGACTTTCAGAGGAGAGGTCTCAGCCAGAAGAATGGGAGAATTTACCGGCAGGAAAGTAAGGATGGTCGGACATCTGGTTACTGTGAAGTATATAAAGACAGCAAAAAATGACTGGATGAATTTCGGCTGCTTTATCGATGCCGAAGGCAATTTCTTCGATACGACCCATTTCTCCCAATCACTTAAAAGCTGGCCTTTTAAAGGAAGCGGAACATATCTTATACTGGGAAAAGTAGTTGAAGAGTTCGGATTTCCGTCGCTTGAGGTGGAGAAGATGGCTAAGCTGCCTGTAAAACCAGACATGAGATACTAGTGAGGTGTGAGGCGTGAGGCGTGAGGCGTGAGGCGTGAGGCGTGAGGCGTGAGGCGTGAGGTGTGAGGTGTGAGGTGTGAGGCGTGAGGCGTGAGGCGTGAGGTGTGAGGCGTGAGGTGTGAGAACAAAATCACTGGACACTGTCATACCTGGTTGTTTTCAGTATGCCTTTTATCTCCTGGATTTTTCTTATAATACCATGAAGAACATCGCTGTTGGGAACCATTATATGAAGTATTCCTTCAAATAGGCCGTCAGTCATATTATAGTTGAAACTTCTTACCACGGCTTTATTGCCGGCTATCACATCGGCAATTTTATTCACCATCCCGGTATCCTCAATGCCTGTAATTTTTACAGCGGCAACGAATGAAACGGCGCTCTTTGATTTAGACCATCTCGCTGCAATAACCCTGTAGGGATATCTTGACATCATGTTCTGAGCATTTGGACAACTTGTCCTGTGTATTTTTATACCTTCGGAAATTGTAACAAAGCCAAAAACGCTGTCACCGAAAACCGGATTGCAGCATCGGGAAAGCCTATAATCAAGTCCCTCTACCCTATCTTCAATGATCAGATAATCTGATATTTGAGAATCAATCTGTTCTCTTTGATCTTTTTCCGGAACAGCTGGCGCCACAACGTTGCTATCTGAGGTCTCTTCCTTTAGCAGCACCTCTTTGATCTGAAGAAGTTCTATCTTCTCAGCTGCAATGAGATAATATAGTTCCTGGGCTGTCTTCAGATTATAAAAATTCAGCAGCTTTTGAATGAGGGTATCGCCATAAACAATTTTCCAGTTCTTCATCCTTCTCATCAGAATCTCTTTGCCTTCGGCAGCTGCCTTTGTTTTTTCTTCGTTCAGGACTTGCTTGATCTTAGTTTTTGCCTTCGAGGTAACCACGAATGATAACCAATCCTGCTTAGGTTTCTGGTTCTTTGATCGAATTACCGAGACATGATCTCCATTCTGCAAAACATATCTTATTGTGACATTCTTGCCGTTGACCTTACCTCCAACACATGATGATCCCACATCGGTGTGTATATCAAAGGCAAAATCGAGCACCGTCGCTCCTACTGGCAATTGACGCAAGTCGCCTTTGGGCGTGAATACAAAAACTTCATCAGTGTATAGCCCTGACCTCACCTGATCAAGGAAAGCAGTATCTTCCTTTTCGGGAGATTCAAGTATGTCACGCATCTTTGACAACCAGGAATCAAGACCGCCCTCCCCCTTTATTCCCTTATACTTGAAATGAGCTGCCAGCCCCTTTTCTGCTATTTCATCCATCCTGGCTGACCTGATCTGCACTTCCACCCATTTGCCTCTTGGTCCGATTACTGTAGTATGAAGTGATTCATATCCATTCGATTTTGGCACAGAAATCCAGTCACGGAGCCTGCTTGGGTTGGGCTGATATAAATCAGTTACAACTGAATAAGCCCTCCAGCAATCGGATTTTTCATTCTCTCCTTCAGTATCAATAATTATCCTTATTGCAAACAGATCGTACACTTCTTCGAACTCCACACCCTGCTTTTTCATTTTCAGCATTATAGAGTGTATTGATTTAGTGCGGCTTTTAATAGTAAATCTGAAACCGAGCTTCTCAAGCTTTTCCTGCACAGGGACAGAGAAGTCGCGGATCAGCTTATTCCTTGATGCGGTTGTTTGTTTCAGCCTGCAATCGACATAGGTATACTGTTCTGGCTCAAGATACTTGACAGCAAGGTCCTCCATTTCCGATTTGATATTGTAAAACCCCAGTCTGTGAGCCAGCGGAGCATAAAGGAAATAGGTTTCCGATGCCATAGGTATTCTATCTTTCTCCGGCGCGTTATCAAGGTTACGCATATATTCAAGCCGCTCGATAAGCTTAATCAGTATAACCCTTACATCATCAGCCAGGCTCAGTAATAATTTGCGGAAATTCTCTGCCTGGTAGGAAGACTGCATTGAGTCAATGCTTGTAATCCGTGCAAAGCCGTTCAGTATCTCAACTGCTTTCTTCCCAAACTCTTTTTCCAGTTCTTTTTCAGTAAGACCCAGATTGTTAAAGGAATCATGCAGTAAAGCTGTGACAATAGATGTTAGTCCAAGGCCCATCTCTCCTGCAATAATCCTTGCAACTGACAGAGCATGAAGAATCTCTGGCTCACCAGTAAGGATTATTTTATCTCCGCATGCCTGGATAGCAAGATCCATTGCTCTCCTGATGACGCGGATATCCTCCGGTGCAACCGTATTTTTGGCAGCAATAAGCAGTGCCTTGTAACCATTGTTTATCTTCTGCGTTTCAGGTTTCATCAGCCTGTTTGTAGTTTGATTCAGTCTATTAACTCAAAATCCGGCAAATAGTTCTCATATATACAAAAAATCCCCGGAACTCTCAATGATCCGGGGATTCCTGATGACAAATATAATTCTATCTTATAGAAATTCCCAATCCCGTTGTTAGCACATTATACTGTGCCCTTGTATAATCTGCATGAAATGTTACGGGTCCCAGCTTTAACCTGAATCCTAAGTTCGCTCTCAGGCCTGAGAAATTCTTGATATCCATATTAGGAAAATCCGAACCTTTCTTTACTCCCGAGTTGTTATATTGGGCATATGGAGCGCCTGATACAGGAGTCACCAATACCGGAGTCGGGAAATTTCCGCTGAGATTCATCGATGTTTTTGTTTTGCAATATCCAAGTCCTCCATAAAAAGTGATGACAGCCAGCTTAACCGAACCAATGGCACTTAAATTCAAGGCCTTAACACTGATTTTCAGATTCTGATTATTGAATGCATCTGCTGCATCATAAGGAGCTGTATATGCCTGGCTGACGGCAGGATCCGGATCCAGTCCAATTGGAACATCCGCATTAAGCCTGGTATACCCTGCAAATACTGAAACATCAAATGGCGATAATTTATAACCCGGCAGATATTGCATAATACTATGAACAATACCGACTCCCCAGAGAGAAATATCACCATCCTTTATGTTTATTTTTGGAATAAATCTCACCTTTAGCTCTGTACCAAAAGGAAGGCCAATGCCAACCTGAGCAGATGGTACTGGTATATATCTCCAGTCGGTTCCTTTAGGTGCATTGAATGAAGCCAGTGTAACTCCATTGACTTTATAGGTTAGTGGAGAGCCGTTAGTCTTTGGTCCAGCGACTGTCGGAGCCAATCCGGTTCCTGTTAAAGAAGTTAATCCGATCTTTGTGACGTCAAATGTTTCTGCTGAAGATGGAACAATTCCAACACTGGTATTTAAAGTAATATCAAATCCTCCTAATTTATGCGGTTTTGCTGTATTATACCACCCTCCGCTCAGACCAGCTCCAAAGGCATTTGCCCATGGTGAAAGATAGGCCTGGATGTATTTCACGCCATCAGCAGGAACGCCTCTCAGGTAATCAACATTATTAAATTGTGAATAGGATACAAATGAGAACAGAAATAGACTGATCATCAGAACCCCGGATCGTTTTGCGAATTTATTACTCATAGCAGTTGTTTTTATTCATACTTCGAATTAATACAAATATAAAAATTATCGGTCAGGTTGGCTGCTGGGAATGACATCAGCAGTCAATTATATGACTATTCCAATCGAAATATGGTTGCTTCCTGATTAAATTAAATCGCTGCCTTACTTTTCAGGGGTTTTATTGTCAATTTTATCAAGGCTCTTAAGCTCCTGCATGTCAAGACTTTTTGAGATTTCAGAAATATTTTTCAGGTTGAGCTCTCCTTTAATCGATATAAGTGAATTACCATCAGGGCCCCCGGTTACCACAAGAAGCTCAGTAATTGTTTTTCCGCTCTGCTTTATCAAAAACTTGGTGACATCAGGGCCTGCTTTTACCGCCATTAGTTCTTCATAGTCTGACAGGTTCAGCTTTTTACTCAATTCAGTATAAAAATTCAGATCTTTATTCAGCAATGAATCTTCTACAGATAGTATTTTTATAGATTTAAGTTTGCTAATAACATTGTCTGCATCAGTATTCGAGGCATCTTTATTCGCGAACATGCTGAACATCTTACTGGAAATGGAAACGACAGTAAATCCCTGTTTTTCAGAGTACTTGTTGAACATTTCATCAACCGGATTGCTTTGAGCCTTCAATAGAATGGAGAGGCACATTACGGTAAGAAAGAGAAAAATCTTTTTCATATCATTGATATTTATTTGTTTGCATTTTTTTCAACCGGAAAATGACTGATTTCTGCAGCATTCTCGAGATAGTCGAGATTCTTCAGACTCTTCTCAACAATTCTTGTTGAATTATTTATTGTTTTAAAACTTTTTTTTGTGACTTCATTGATTTTACCAACCGGCTCAAGAACCTGGGAGCCATAATTCAGTTGTGCAGATACATCTCTAAGGATCTTCAGTGTTTCAGCATATGCCAGATCAGGGTCTGAGAAAGTATCCCCCGAGGCATGTCTGCTGACAAAGAAGAAATAGGAACCTGCAAGAAGAAGTATACCGGCAGCTGCTGTTAAAAGCGGTAAAAGGAATTTCCTGAATTTCCCTGATACTGCTGCATTTTCCGAAGCGTCAAGCCTTGTAAGAATCCTTGATTCTAAATCAATCGACGGCTCAGGCATCTTCGCAGTTTCCTTATAATAGCTGAAAATCAACCGCTCAGTTTCATACCCCTCGGGCACGCTGGTTTGCGTGAAATAATCCCTTAAGGTTTTCTCCTCTTCCTCAGTACTTTCTCCACTATAGTACTTTTCAATCAAGCCTTTTAATTCCTCTTCGTTCATTTTGATATTTATTATATTCTTCCCTGATCATTTTTCTGCCCCTTGAAAGTGTAACCCTAAGGGTATTAATATTCTGTCCTGTCTTCACTATTATATCTTCATACGATAATCCGTCTATCTCCCTGAGCCTTATGGCATCTTTATAGATATCCGGCAATTTATCAATAATATTATTCAGGATATCTTCTGACTCACTCTTTTCCAGTATCTGATCCGGAGATGTGTAGTCGGGGTATTGCAATTCCTTTCCTTCATTTTCGTCAAGTATAAAATGTTTCTTCTTTCTGAGCTGATCGATGCAAAGGTTTTTAATCATTGTGATTGCAAGTGCTCCTATACTATTATACTCATCAAGTTTTGTTCCAAGGTGCCAGAGCTTAATGAAAACATCCTGAACAGCATCTTCCGCCTCCTCCTGATTGCGGAGGATGCGGAAGGCGTAACCGTACAGGCTCCGGTTTTGCTGCCGGACAAGATCATTGAATTCGGTCCTTGTCATTCGTTATCAAAGCAATAAACTTGCGGTTCCTAAAGATAGCCACATAATTTATTCTTTATGTTCCTTTATTATATGCATTCCATGGTCTTTCTCAGCCTCTTTTGAAAACTTCCTGGCATCTTCATATGTCATATTGCCCTTTACCTGGATAACCGCATTGTCTTCTCCTCCTGCAATGAGCAAAAACTCCCTGAACCGGTTTCCTTCCGAACGCACAAGCATCCTGAGATTTTCATTTGAATTTTTCACTCTCATAAATTCATCATAATTTTTCAGATCAATGTCATTAATGACCAGGTTATAAAAATTATCAACATGCAAATTTTTGTCCTCCTGTGCCAGTATCCGTATCTCATTAATTGTTGCAGGAAGCTCAGCGTCAACACTGTCATCGCTGAAACCATGGAATAATTTTAGCAGGTTCCCGTTTATTGTAACTGTGGTAAAGCCGTCTTTGCCGGCATATCTTTCAAACAGATCATCTATTGATTTCTGCCCGAACCCAAGTGTTGCGGTCATGGTTAAAACCATCAATACAAATAATTTTTTCATAGCGTATGTATTAAGAATTATTAATTGTTTTAATACATGACGCAGCGGAGGAGAATTCATTACAAAGATTCTGACAATTTAGATCTTTCTATCCGGATGTGGGCTTGTGACATAAGATTGCTTCGTTTCTTCGCCCCTCACAATGACCGTATTATTTGATTTGTCGGGCCTCACTCAGAATATGTAAAGACCCGTTATGGAGTCATTTAATCGGTGATTTTGGTTCCCTCGACATTTCATAATAATAAGCCCAGTCGACCAGGTCGGGCAAAATTCTCTGGAACAGGGCAGTGAACTTTCCATCCCAGGTAAGAAGTTTGTTTCTTTTTCTCTTTCTGATTCCTTTAAGAACCCATCGGGCAACATACTCAGGCGGCACGAGCAACTTTTCATTCAGGGGCGATTCGCCCTGCTCATCTCCATTGGCTATGAGAGCTCGTTTTCTGATTTCAGATCTTGTAAATCCCGGAGCAATTATCATTACATGCAGACCCTTCCGCAAATTCTCAATTCTGATCGTTTCAAGAAAGCCATGAATCGCAAATTTCGATGCAGAATAACCAGTTCGCCCCGGCAATCCATGGAACCCTGCTACGGAAGAGACAGCAATAAGGGATCCTCTGCTTTTTATGAGATATGGAAGAGCATATTTAGTACAATACACAGTGCCCCAGAAATTTACATCCATCAAACGATGAAGTACCTTTAGATCAACATCGGGAAACAGTGCTCTCATTGACAATCCGGCGTTGTTAACCAGAATGTCTATCCTACCGTATCTTTCAACAGTTTTCTCTATTAACCATTTACAATCTGATTCAATACTAACATCTGTTTTGATAAAAATGGCATCTGCACCCGCACAGACCAACTCTTTCGTTATCTCAGATAGCCTTGACACTGTCCGGGCAGCCAGGATGACCTTGCTTCCATTTAAAGCGAATTCACGCGCAATAGATTCTCCAATTCCATAAGATGCTCCTGTAACTATGACAACTTTGTCTTCAAAAATTCTTTTCATGAATTTCCTTTCAGATAAGACAATTCTATAGCTAATATAGCATAATTATTGGAACTTATGCTACAAGCTGTTATGACACGCCCGAGGTTTTTTCAATTTAAATTACTGGTGCGCCGATCGTTGTGAAGAGGTACAGAAGTGTCCTTCTTCTTTTTTCTGTTATGTTCGCTTAGCCGCCTTGCAATATCATTCGTATAACCGACATAATAGCGGTCAAGGCTTTTACTATGAAGTATATACAAAGTATACATCTTCTTTTTGCTCATAAAAAAAAAGGAATTAAAATCTAATTCCTTTTGCCTTTCTGTGATCCAGCTGGGGCTCGAACCCAGGACCCCATCCTTAAAAGGGATGTGCTCTACCAGCTGAGCTACTGAATCATTTTATTTAAAGAACCTGGTACCCTCCCGCAAGGCGGGATGCTCTACCAGCTGAGCTACTGAATCATTTATTTAAAGAACCTGGTACCCTCCCGCAAGGCGGGATGCTCTACCAGCTGAGCTACTGAATCATTTATTTAAAGAACCTGGTACCCTCCCGCAAGGCGGGATGCTCTACCAGCTGAGCTACTGAATCATTTTATTTAAAGAACCTGGTACCCTCCCGCAAGGCGGGATGCTCTACCAGCTGAGCTACTGAATCATTTATTTAAAGAACCTGGTACCCTCCCGCAAGGCGGGATGCTCTACCAGCTGAGCTACTGAATCATTTTATTTAAAGAACCTGGTACCCTCCCGCAAGGCGGGATGCTCTACCAGCTGAGCTACTGAATCATTTATTTAAAGAACCTGGTACCCTCCCGCAAGGCGGGATGCTCTACCAGCTGAGCTACTGAATCATTTATTTAAAGAACCTGGTACCCTCCCGCAAGGCGGGATGCTCTACCAGCTGAGCTACTGAATCATTTTATTTAAAGAACCTGGTACCCTCCCGCAAGGCGGGATGCTCTACCAGCTGAGCTACTGAATCATTTTATTTAAAGAACCTGGTACCCTCCCGCAAGGCGGGATGCTCTACCAGCTGAGCTACTTATTCCTTTCTATTTTTGCGAGTGCAAATGTATGATAATTTTATTTTAATGCAAAAGTTTGGGACAATTTTTCAAAGATTAGCTATCATTTCGCTCAATCATTTAATCAGCCAGTCCGCAATCTGCATCAGGTTAAACTCTAACTATCTCGACAGTACAGGTATCTGACGGTTGATTGATTCTTCCAGCGATATAAGGGTTTCTGTCCGCACTATCCCCTGAATATTCTGAATTGTATCAGTCAGTATCATCCTTAGGTGCTCATTATCCCTTGTATAAACTTTAATGAACAACGAGTAATTACCGGTAGTATAATGACATTCAATGATCTCAGGGATATCCCTGAACTTCTCGATAACTTCCCGGAAATGCCCGGGATGGTCAAGAAAAATACCAATATAGGCGCATGTTTTGAAGCCTACCATAACCGGGTCAACCTTAAATTCTGAGCCCCTTATAACACCGATCCTTATAAGCCGCTGAACACGCTGATGTATGGCAGCACCTGAAACACCGCATTCTCTTGCAACTTCCAGATACGGAATCCTTGCGTTTTTTGTTATGATGTCGAGAATTTTCTTATCCAGGTTATCAATTTGTAAGTTTTCAGACATTTCTATACTCATTAATTAATAGATTGATACAATTAGTTTTTAAAATCTTACAAATTTAAAGGAAAAATAGGAAAGAGTATCGATAATAATCAAATTGTTTGAACAATTATTATACAGCTATACTCACATCAGATTGTGCGATTAATAAAACCGGTTATTTCACTGATATCATTGAATCCATTTTTTAAAAGGTAATTTTCAATTCCATCAAGAATTTTTATTGAGGCCTGAGGATCCACAAATGAGGCAGTTCCTATCTGAACAGCACTTGCTCCGGCCAGGATAAACTCCAGCGCATCGTTGGCTGTCATAATTCCTCCCATTCCTATGACGGGTATCATAACGGCATTTGCGACCTGCCAGACCATCCTCAGGGCCACCGGCTTAACCGCAGGTCCTGAAAGACCGCCTGTTATAGTCGATAAGGCCGGCTTCATTTTTCCGACATCCACTGACATGCCAAGAAGGGTGTTGATAAGAGACACGGAATCCGCACCTTCCTCCTCTGCGATCCTCGCGAAATCAACAATATTTGTAACATTGGGAGAGAGCTTCACAATCAGCTTCTTAGAATAAACTGATCTTACTTCCCTTGTGACTTCCCGCGCGGAGGTGAGATTCGTTCCAAAAGCCATTCCTCCCATTTTTACATTGGGACAGGAAATATTGAGTTCAATGGCAGATATGTTTTCAAGCTTATCAATCCGTTCAGCAAGGGCAACATAATCTTCAACATAACTTCCGTTTACATTTACAATTACGTTTGTATCATATTTCTGAACCTGTGGATAGATGAACTTTTCAAAGTAATCAACACCCTTATTTTGTAATCCCACCGTATTAAGCATTCCTGAAGGTGTTTCAGCCATGCGGGGATATGGGTTGCCTTCCCTTGGCTCAATAGTCGTTCCCTTCAGTATAATGCCTCCAAGCCTTGATACATCAAGAAAGTCTTCGAATTCAGATCCATATCCAAATGTGCCGGAAGCTGTCAGTACAGGATTCCGGAAATGCAGATCACCTATGGAAAAACCCAGATTCACCATTTTAAATCGTTTACATTGAATATTGGTCCGTCTGTACAAGTGCAGAGATTACCCCTGACTGAGTCAACAATGCAGCACAGACAGGCACCAATTCCGCAAGCCATGAGGTTTTCAAGTGACACCTCACAGATAATATCTTTCTTTTTAGAATAAGCCGCTATCGCCCTCATCATTGAGTCTGGCCCGCAGCAGTAAATCCTGTTATACTGCCGTGCCGATAATACAGTATGGTCGGTAACATATCCATTTTCTCCCATAGATCCATCTTCTGTTGTTACGAATACATTGCCTATTGTATGATATTCCTCAAATTCAATTATCCGGGCACGGTTTCTAAACCCGAGAAGCACATCAGGCACAAAGCCATGGATCTTTAAATAACGGCCGAGAAACAACAGGGGAGCTATTCCGCAACCGCCGCCGACTAGAAGTATCTTCTCATTTAATGAGGGCAGAGTGAACGAATTTCCAAGAGGATAAACAAGATTCAGGGTATCGCCGTTTCTAAGCTTTGAAAGCGCCATGGTACCACTTCCCACTACCTGAATAAGTATCTTGAAAGTGTTCTTTCCATAATCAACATCATGAATTGAGATTGGCCTGCGAAGAAATGTTTCTTTATTGCTGTCAACCCGGACCTGTGCGAACTGACCCGGTTTAAATTCGGGAATTTTAGCGTTTCCCGATAACTCCAGTACAAAAAAATCATCATTAAGACGCTTATTATCAACTATTTTAAGATCTTCGATCCTCTTTGCCATCAGTTTGCGTTTACAACAAAGATAAGCGTAAAGGCTGATTTCAAAAAATTTAACCAGTCATAATTTTTTTAACCCTAATATTTCAGTATGATTACCGGCGAGGCAGAAATTCTTCAAAGCTGTTATTATCGTAGAACCAGACTATTTTGATTACCTCTGACGAAGAATCACGGTGCGATTCCGCATTTTCAGCGGCAGAATCGCTCTGTAAAGCTTCGCTGTATTCAGATCCTGACTTCGACAGCCTTTCCTCGGTTTTTGCTTGCATTTCAACCGCCTCCTTATTATAAACAGGATCCTCATCAAACAGATTCTGCATTTTGCCTTCCTTATACATTGTTCCTCTGCCGAAAAGCAGCCAGTCAGTTGAGAGAAATTTATACTTCTCCAGCATTTTCAATATGAAATCAAGGCTTGGATTATTTCTCCCTGATAATATATGGGAGATGCCTGATGCCTGAACACCAATTTCCTCAGCAAGCTGTGCAGAGGATTTGTTTTCATTCCTTAAAAATTCCAGTAAACGCTCTTTCATTATTACAATTTTAAGTATTACAAATGTAAACATATTAAACATTCCATGTGTAATTATATCGAGTTACATTTGTAATTACACTTAGTGTTAGAATTATGATCAATATCACTTACATTTGTAATTAGCTTATTTAATGGGGTTTATTAAATTAAAGTATCTAAAGTCATGGAGGAGTTTAGATGCATAAATTACTGGTATACAATTATTTATACCCCGTATCTAAATTATTTTGTCATTTGTTGGATGTGAAAAACAATTAACAATGTGTAATTGATTAAGATAAGCGGATATAAAGTGTTGATTTATTTATATCTATATTATACGCAT
Source organism: uncultured Bacteroidales bacterium (assembly GCA_963715785.1). Lineage (GTDB taxonomy): Bacteria > Bacteroidota > Bacteroidia > Bacteroidales > VadinHA17 > LD21. The sequence continues at coordinate 3,525,439 of OY970276.1, read as the reverse complement.
TTATATTGACTTCAGAGATTAGCATTGTAACTTTAGAATATTAAAATATGTGTTACATGTGTAAATATACTACCCTGTTTTAGTATGTTACATTTGTAATGCTGGTTTTTTAATGTAACCTTTGATATCTTTTACCTGTGGAAGAATATATCCGGAGAGCTTATAAATTCCAAAATTTTAAATGCTTTCGGAAAATCGAATATTTGCGCAGCGGATATGGCAAGTGACAGAATATTCTATTCTGGAGAGGTTTAGTGAAAGGTTGGAGAGACTGAGGGACTGAGGGACTGAGGGACTGAGGGACTGAGGGACTGAGGGACTGAGGGACTGAGGGACTGAGGGACTGAGGGACTGAGGGACTGAGGGACTGAGGGACTGAGGGACTGAGGGACTGAGGGACTGAGAGACTGAGGGACTGAGGGACTGAGGGACTGAGGGACTGAGGGACTGAGGGACTAAGAGACAGAACGTTATTCAGCCCGGAAGTTCCTGGCTGCAATCTCATCAAACTCGTTCTCAGAACGTGCAATTACTGCAGTTGCCAGGCAATTCCCGATAACATTCACCGAAGTGCGGGCCATATCCATAAGTACATCGATGCCAAGTATAATGAAAACAGGCTCAACGGGCAACCCGAAACTGACGACTGTTCCCAGCAAAATTACCAGGGCTGCCCTGGAAACACCCGCAACGCCCTTACTGGTAAGCATAAGCGTCAGGCCAATAACTATTTGTTTGTCAAGAGAGAGATTGATCCCTGCGGCCTGTGCAACAAAAATAGAGGCAAGAGAGAGGTATAAAGTAGTGCCATCGAGATTAAAGCTATATCCTGTCGGTATAACGAACGCGACAATTTTCCGGGGAATCCCGAACTTCTCCATACTTTCCATTGCGGATGGCAAGGCAGATTCTGAGTTGGAGGTAGCAAATGCAATAGTTGCAGGTTCTGAGACTGCCCTGATAAAAGGTCTTAAGGGTATTCTGAATATAAAAGTAACAGGAATCAGAACAAAGGTGAGGAATACTATCAATGCAACATACAGGGTAGCCAGAAGCTTAAACAAATTATAAAGAATGTCAAGCCCCATATGTCCTACAGTATATGCAATAGCAGCAAAAACAGCCACAGGAGCATAGTACATAACAATATTTGTAAACTTAAACATTATTTCAGAAAGGCTCTCACTGAATCTGATCATGGGAAGGCGATACTTTTCCTTTACAAGTGCGACTGCAATTCCGAAAATAATACTGAAAATAACTATCTGCAGTATCTGGCCTTCATATATAGCCTTTACAAAATTTTCAGGGAAGATGTGAAGAAAAAAATCACTTGCAGACTGAGCACTGATTGTGGAAATTGGCGGAACCTCGGGGTTTGGCGGAAGAACTACGCCCTCACCTGCCTTTCCAATATTAATTGCCAGCAGCCCTATGAACAGTGCAAGGGTTGAAATGATTTCGAAATACAGCAGGGATTTCCAACCCATTCTGCCAATCTGCTTGATATTTGCATGTCCGGCAATACCCACCACCAGTGTAGAGAATAGCAGAGGGGCAATAATAGTTTTTATCATCCTCAGGAATATGTCGCTGAAGACCTGAAGTTTTTTAGCTGTTTCGGGAATATCATAGCCGAATTCGGCTCCTGCAACCATTGACACCAGGATCCAGGTGGTAAGAGACCGTTTGCGGATAGCATAAATTAAAAGAGCCGAAATAGTTAATAATCTAAATATCAGTAATACAGAAGGTGATATCTCAAGAAGATCATTAACCTTTAAAACCGATAGGATCAATGTGATGCTTATAACACTCAGAAGCAGGTAAGGGAATAGTTTCCAGGCTTTTTGCATCAAATTTCATTATTATGCAAACAATATAATCTGCTTTCAGATCATCCGCAATTTCCTGAACAATCTGAATGGTCATCGCTGCCACAGCCTGAACAAGAATGTGCAGTTGCAGCCAATTCATTTTCGGTTGCATCGCGGACTTCAACGATTTTCCCTGTAAAAAACAGGTCAAGGCCTGCCATAGGATGATTAAAATCCATTCTTACATAGGTGTCAGTAATTTCATTTATAACTCCTGTCAGGGGATGACCTTCAGAATCAGTCATGGGTACTTCATTACCCACCCGGCATATGTCTTCATTTAATTTTCCGTCTGTCTCGAAAACCGCAACAGGCACATTAACAATCATTTCTTCCCTCTTATCACCATATGCCATCTCAGAGTTGAGGGTAAAACTGAAAATTTCACCAGCTCTGAGCAGCGCTATATTTGATTCGAATACAGGAAGCAGCCTGCCAGTTCCATAAATGAATTTCAAAGGCCTGGTTTCGTCCAGTGTTTCAATAATTCTACCATTAGCATCGGATTCCCTCAGTTCATATATCAGGGATACCATCTTATTATTTCCAATTTTCATAATCTGATTTTTAAAGGTGCAAATATAATTCAATTTGCAAGCCGACAGAAGACGGAACTCAAATTTTAGGGACGAACTTTAAATTTTTTTTAATCTGTAAGATGACGGGGATTATTCCTAAAGCTAGAAAATGAAGCTGACTCTTATTTCAGGTTTGCTGTAAATATCATAACCTGAATCATTTAAAGGCCAGAGTATAAGGAAGTCCAGTGAAGACCTCTTACCTATCTGCTGGCTGATTCCGCCACCGGCCAATACAGTGTTTATATAAAATCTGTCAGAAGTATAAGGCGGGTTCTTCCAGAAGGAAGTTTTCAGGCTCAGCAATTCATTCTCGACGTGAAGAAATATTCCAGTGTGAACACCCATAGGAAGAACAGAATTAATATCCTGAACAATAACTAATTGCACGTAGGCTTTGCCACCATAAATAGCTGTTTTGTCAAATTCATTTTTAAGGTACCTGTAAGTTGGTCCCACAGCAACTGCGACACGTGGCAGAACCCAGTATCCTACAACCGGGGAAATCTGAATATCTGTAAAAGTGCCGAACATAAGACCCAGATTTCCGCCAACAAACACTCTCTCCCTGAAAGGAGGTGCCTGATCTTGTGTGTTATCTTCAAAGGGTAATTGATCTGACTTTGATTTTTGTGCATATATTGTTACATATGAAGCACAAAAAAGTATTAAAACTAATAGGGATGCTCTACCAATGCGGAAGAGCGAAAATTTTCTATTACTGAAGATCATCTTTTCAGAATGTTACTTTTACTATAAGCGATACAAATAAACGAAAAAATGCCTATAATAATATAAAAGGCAGGTAATCTTTTTATATAAGAAAGCGGAGGAAGATAGCTCTAATTATAAACAGGGTATATAAATCAATAAACAAAGTGGAATCACCATTTGGGGCCTATAAAATGAAAATACGCTGCCTATTTTTCAATTTTATCGAATGACGCTACAAGCCCCTTGATCAATGAAGAACTGAAACCGTTATGCTCCATTTCATTTAATCCTACAATAGTGCAGCCTTTAGGCGTAGTCACCTTGTCGATCTCAAATTCCGGATGCTGGCGGCCTTCGATCAGAAGCTCGGCAGCCCCTTTCACTGTCTGATTAACAATTATGCTCGCCGTTGCTGCATCGAAGCCAATCTGAATTCCTCCCTGTATCATAGCCCTTATAAACCGCAAGACATATGCAATACCGCAGGCACCAAGAATTGTTGCAGATTCCATAAGATCCTCATCAATTATCATACTAGTCCCGATAATGTCAAAGACCGATTTAACCAATTCAATATCTTTGGCATCAGCGGAATTATAGCATATGCAGGTAATCGATTTGCCAACACTGGCTGAGATATTTGGCATTGCCCGAAATACAGGAAGCCTCGGTCCGGTTACATCCCTGATCCTGCTTATAGTCACTCCTGCCGTTACAGAAACCAGTAAATGATGGTCCGGATCCAGGTAAGGCTTAAGCTCTTCAAGAACATTGATAATATTATATGGTTTTACTGCAATTATTATCAGATCAGATTCTTTAACAGCTGCTTTATTATCAGTAGTTATCCTGATTCCCGATTCAGACAGGTAGGAAAGCTCGCCTATATTTCTTTTGGTGACTGTGATATTTGCCGCAGGAACAGTTCCGCCCTTTAATAAACCCTGTAACAAGGAAATACCTATATTTCCGCAGCCGATTATTGCGATTTTGCTTTTTAACATGTTAGTACTGGTTATGTTTTATATGACCACGTAATTATCAAGCATTTCAATTTTACATTAATTTGCTTAATTATAATACGTTTATTCGCAAATATAAGCTTTTACATTTAATTATTTTATGTAAAAGGTTATCTTAGTTGATGTTTTATATATTTCGTTTTATAATTAACATAAAGAGTAAGAATAGAAACGTGCCTTTTTTGCATTAATAAGCTATTATTTGAATATCTTTAAAGGAAGTAATAATCAGGCAGTATGAACATTATAATAAACGGAGGCACTCGCGGTATCGGAAGGGAGGTTGTCAATAATTTAGCGCAAAATAGCGATAACAAGATCCTTGTTACAGGAAGAGACGAAGAATCCCTATTGAGTATTTCAAGAGCATCAGAGAATGTGAAAACGTTCAGGCTCGACTTGTCTCTCTTTGAGAGTCAGCAGGAAAAATTCATTGAGGCAGTTACAGAGTATATTGGAAAAATTGACATTCTGATAAATGTTGCTGGTTATCTCATTGCAAAAGACTTTATGGATATGACCGATGAAGATGCCAGAAAGATTATGGATACCAATTTTTTCGGTCAGGCTTTTGTTATAAGAGCATTAAAACCCTTACTGAATGCCGGATCTCACATTGTCAATATCTCAAGCATGGGAGGCTTCCAGGGCAGCACAAAATTCAGGGGTTTGTCATATTACAGTGCCTCAAAGGCAGCACTTGCATGTTTGACCGAGTGTCTCGCAGTGGAATTTGCAAAGGATGAAATAGCTGTAAATTGTCTTGCCCTCGGTGCTGTGCATACTGAGATGTTTGAAAAGGCTTTCCCAGGTTCTAAAGCCCCGGTTGAAGCGAAGGAGATGGCAGAATTTATCTCGGGTTTTGCCCTGACGGGACAAAAGTTTTTTAATGGTAAGATATTGCCGGTGGCAGTGGGGAATCCTGAATAAATAACTTCATGCGATAATATCACAAATCAGACATAGGTTTTTATATCAATCTTTCCATCCAGTGCAAGCAGGCCGTTAAACGCCAGTGCTTTCAGCTCATCCTCACCCGGATACACAACAACCTCGGCAATATAGCTGACCATTGACCTTATGTCACTGATATTTGACTCCTCATAGGCAAGACCTCCGGTAAGAATAATGGCATCAACTTTTCCATTTAGTACTGCAGCCATGGCTCCGATCTCCTTTCCTATCTGATAAGATATTGCTTTTCTTATAAGAAGAGCTTTCTTATCGCCATCTTCTGCCATTTTACACACATCAATAAAGCTATTGGTTCCAAGGTATGCCACCATACCTCCCTTGCCTGTTATCATCGACTTAAGTTCATTCAGGGAAAACCGTCCGCTGAAACAAAGATCAACCAGCTGTCCTGATGGCAGACCCCCTGAGCGTTCGGGCGATAAAGGCCCATCTCCGTCCAACGCATTATTAACATCGATTACCCTGCCATTCTTATGTGCCCCTACACTCACGCCCCCGCCCATATGGGCTATAATGAGGTTCAGATCCTCATATTTTCTTCCTGTGGCGGTTGCATAAAGACGCGCCATAGCTTTTTGATTAAGGGCATGAAAAATGGATTTTCTTTTAATTTCAGGATGGCCGGAAATTCTTGCAACCTCCTGAAGTTCATCTACGACCACAGGATCTACGATATAGGCTGATGCACCGCCGAGGGATGAAGCAATATCGTCAGCTATCAGGCCTCCCAGGTTGCTTGCATGCTGGCCTGAGTAACCGGCAGTCAGATCTTCCTTCATTCTCTTATTGACACGGTAAATACCCGATTCTATCGGCTTCACCAGTCCGCCTCGTCCCACGACAGCGGCAATCCTTTCCACTTCAATTTTTTGTGCAGATAATTCGTTCATTATCAGGGCTTTTCTGAAATGAAACTGATCTGATATTCTTTCGAAATTCTTTAATTCTTCTGAAGAGTGCCTTAGCGTCTTTTCAAAAACCAGCTTATCTTCTTCGAATATAGAAAATTTAGTCGAAGTCGATCCCGGATTGATTGCCAGTATTAGTCGCTTTATCATAAATAACGTCGGTTACAGTTGGTGAGTTGTGACTATCAAAATATTATGCCATCAGGCAAGACAATGCAATACAGTAGTACTTTGATATTTCACTTTCGCTTCTCGACATAACCACAACGGGCTTTTCCGTTCCGCGTATCAGTCCGGCCATTTCCCCTTTTCCAAACAGCATGAGTCCTTTATAGAACGGATTACTGGCTTCCAGTGAGGGGAATAGCAGTATATCAGCTTCCCCGTCAATCGGGGTCTTCACACCTTTTATCTCCACGCTTTTTTTATCGCATGCCAGGAAAAGGTCGAGAGGACCGTCCATAATGCAGTTTTCTATTTCATCTCGTTCTGCCATCGCGCACATTGCAGGGTAGTCGTCTGAATATCTGAAATGACGGCTTGGTTTTTCGGAGACACCGATAAGTGCAATCCTGGGCTTTTCGATGCCGAATCGGATAGCCATTTCAATTGCATATCTTGCCATTGCAACTTTCTGATTAAGGTCAGGAAATGGGATGACCGCAGGATCGGTGAGGAAGAGAAGCTTGTTATAGGCAGGTATTTCCATAACGCCTACATAGCTCAACACTGCGCCAGGAAGCATTAAGCCCTTTTCTTTTTCCATAATTGCGCCCAGGAATTTATCAGTTGACACCAGGCCTTTCATCACAATATCAGCATTCCCGGTTTTGGCCAGCCTGACGGCTTCTGCAGATGCCTGAACTTCATTTCCCGATTCAATAAAGGTGAACAAATCATCTGTAACACCTTCAGCCCGGCAGGTATTTTTTATCTCCTCAACCCTTCCTATCAAAATAGCCTCAATCAGGCCCTTTTTAACGGCTTTTTGCAGAGCGCCTATAGTATTGCTATCCTCTGCCCACGCAACGGCAATACGATGCTTCCTTTTAAGCCTGAGCACCATTTTCTCCATCTCGTCCAGGGTTCTGATCATATATTGCTTATTGACTGGCAGCAGCGGCTAAAAGAATACTGTCGAATTTTGCCTGCTCCGAATCTGATCTTGAAGTCAGCACTATCGGAACCATAGCTCCAAGAATAATTGAAGCAACCTTGGCTTTGGCAAAGAAAACCAATGACTTGTACAGCACATTGCCTACCTCGATATCAGGCATCAGCAACAGATCAGTATCACCGGCCACCTCACTCTTTATTCCTTTAAGTTGTGCACTTTCAAGACTTACGGCATTATCGAAGGCAAGCGGACCATCGATGATACAGTTTTTTATCTGATCGCGCTGATTCATTTTGGAAAGCAGAGCTGCATCCAGTGTTGCCTGCATATTCTCATTAACCATTTCCACTGCTCCAAGAACGGCAACCTTAGGCAATTTGTACCCCAGACGATTAAGACAGGCAACGGAATTATTTACTATTGCAATCTTGTCCTGTAGTGTCGGCGCAATGTTCATGGCTACATCAGTTACGGCAATCACTTTTGGATATGTCTCAACTTCAAACAGGGCAAAATGTGACAACAAATTACCTGTCCTGAGCCCCCACTCCTTATTTAGCACACACCTGAGGAGTGTGGCGGAACCTATTTTGCCTTTCATAAGAATATCAGCCTTTCCGCTGCTGGCTATTTTTACAGCAGTTTCAACAGACTTTTGCTGATCAGGCTCATTGATTATTGTGATCCCGGCGATATCGTAATTATAGCGGGCACAGATTTTCATAATTCCTTCTTCATCACCAACCAGAACAGGATCAATAACGTTATCTCTCCAGGCTCGTAAAACTGCGCCCAGTGAATGCTGATCGTCAGCAGCAGCTAATACGAGTTTTCTTTTTTTCCGACCTCAACAAGATGTTTCAGGTCATTCATGTTTTTTAATACCATCGGAAGAGGTGTTAGATTATATCTTTACCATGTGGTGTTGTGCTATTTCGCGGGTCTCTGATGCAATAACGAATTCTTCATTTGTAGGAATTATCATAACTGTTACCCTGGAATCCTTTTTACTTATTATCATTTCCTTGCTTCTGACACCGCTGTTTGCGCATTTATCAAACTCAAGACCCATAAACTCGAGGTCCTTACATATGTTTTCGCGAGTGTCATAGCCGTTCTCTCCAATACCGCCGGTAAATATGAGCAGATCAACGCCTCCCATCGCAGCTGCATAGGCTCCGATATATTTTTTGACACGATAATCATACATCTTAAGAGCAAGGATTGCTCTCTCATCTCCTTCTTCAGCCGCTGATTCAACTTCCCGCATATCTGATGAGATACCTGAGATGCCAAGTACTCCGCTATGCTTATTAAGCAGGGTATTGAGGGAGGAATAATCAATTTCTTCCTTTTCCATAATAAGCGTAAGGGCTCCTGCATCAACGTCTCCTGATCTTGTACCCATTATAAGTCCTTCAACCGGCGTAAGCCCCATCGAAGTATCGACTGATTTGCCATTTTTTATCGCAGTTATTGAAGCTCCGTTGCCAAGATGACAAGTGATGATTCGCTGGGAGTTATAATCGAGCTTCAGAATTTCGCATGCTCTCCGTGAGACATAACTGTGGCTGGTGCCGTGGAAACCGTAACGTCTGATCCCGTATTTTTTATAAAGCGAATAGGGTAATGCGTACATGAAGGAATAATCAGGCATAGTCTGATGAAACGATGTATCAAAAACACCAACCTGGGGAACATTTGGAAGAACATTCTTCATTGCATAAATTCCTTTGAGATTGGCAGGATTATGCAGCGGAGCAAGATCTGAGCAGTTTTCTACGCCTTTGATGGTCTCATCATCCAGGAAGCAGCTACCCTGGAAAAGTTCACCTCCATGCACCAGACGATGGCCAACTGCATCTATTTCATTAAGATCCTTTATCACACCTCTCCTCTTGCTAACCATCAGGCCGAGCAAATACTCGATACCTGTCTGATGGTCGAGTATCTCACCATCGAGCTTTACCTTATCTCCGTCGAATCGTTCATTCTTCAGAAATGAGCCTTTCAGGCCAATTTTCTCAACGATCCCCTTTGCAAGCACTACACCGGAATTCATATCAAATAACTGGTATTTAATTGATGAACTCCCGCAGTTAAGAACTAATATAATCATTATGAAAAAGTTTTTAAGTTAATGTTTCGCCAGATATAAAATTATTCCACTATGGAAGCACTGTTCAGGATCTTAACTCCATCTTTGTTGTATTCATAAAATCCTCTTCCGGTGCGCCTTCCCCACTGATTGGCCCTTACCAGCTTTTTTAATATAGGCGATGCTTTATATTTCAGATCACCGAATTCATCGTAAAGATTTTCACACCATCTGAGAATCTTATCAAGCCCAATCTTGTCAGCCATTTCAAAAGGTCCCAGTGGAAGGCCGAATCCGACTTTCATTGTAAGGTCGATATCCTCCATTGTACCAACGCCTTCCATCAGTATCTCGCAAGCTTCATTTATAAAGGGAACAATAAGCCTGGTACTGATAATCCCGGGAGATTCTTTCACGGAGACCACTTTCTTGCCAATCAGATTGGCAAATTTGACTGAATTATCATATGCTTCCTGCGATGTGTAAAGGCCTTTAACGATCTCAACGACCCTTGCATCTGCCTCTGGCGTAAGAAAATGGAAACTAATGCATCTGTCCTTATGAACCAGATCGGCAGTGAGCTCTGTAATTACATGAGTCGAAGAGTTTGTGGCAATAATAGTATCTCTATCAACATTCATTTCAATTAATTTCAATATTTCCGAACGTTCATCACGCGTCCGGTCCCTGCTCGATGACTTTATCGCTTCAATTACAATATCACATCCCCTGAAACCTGCATAGTTGGTAGTGCCTTTTATTCTCGATAATATCCCGAGCTTTTCAGAATTGGTCATACCCCATCGCTCTATCATACGATCGAGTTCTCTGGCCATATCTAAGAAGGCCTGATCGATCTTCTCCTGGGTCAGGTCGAGTATGATCACGTCCAGTCCCCTTGAGCTAACCATCCTGGCGATATTCTGTCCGACATAACCAGCTCCAATAATACCCACCCGTGAAAACAACGTTTTTGGTTTGTTGTCTTTTGAAAGTCCGTAATCCTCCAACCGTTCAATATTGTCTGTCATACCCTTAGTCTTATTTTTCTGTGTTTATTTCTTATTTTTTCAGACCTGCGGCCTGATTTGATGTTATTGCGATCATGCTTACAATGTCACTTACCGAGCAGCCGCGCGAAAGGTCGTTTATAGGTGCTGCCATGCCCTGCAAAACTGGTCCTATGGCTTCAGCATGTGCGAGTCTCTGAACGAGTTTATATGCAATATTCCCTGAATTCAGATCAGGAAATATAAGAACATTTGCTTTGCCTGCAATCGGGCTTCCGGGCGCCTTGCTTTTACCAATTGCTTCTATGAGAGCGGCATCGGCCTGTAATTCACCATCTAGCTGCAGGTCGGGCGCCATTTCCTTCGCTATTTTTGTTGCATTTACAACCCTGTCAACCATCTCATGCTTAGCACTTCCCTTTGTTGAGAAGCTGAGCATTGCTATTCTGGGTTCAAAACCACAGATAGCCCTTGCCGTATGTGCAGATGCAACTGCAATTTCAGCCAGCTCCTTTTCATTCGGATTGGGATGAACCGCACCATCTGCAAATATTATTACACCATTCTCACCAAACGATTTATCCGGAAGGATCATTATGAAGGCCCCTGAAACAACAGAAATACCGGGAGCCGTTTTAACATAATGGAAAGCAGGGCGAAGAACATCCCCGGTGGCATGATCAGCTCCTGAAACTTCACCGTCTGCATCACCGTTTTTAATCATAAGCACACCAAGATAAAGCGGATCTTCTATCAGCTTTGATGCCTCTTCCCTGGTCATTCCCTTGCTCTTCCTGAGCTCAACCATCAAATCAATATAATGTTCCTTCTTATCATGCGATTTCGGATCGATTATTGTGGCTTTTGAAATGTTCTTCAATCCCAGGCTGGAGGCATGTGAGTGTATTTCAGAAGGATCACCTAAAAGTATTATCTGAGCCAGCTCCTCCCCGATAGCAATATCAGCTGCCTTTAATGTCCGACCTTCATACCCTTCCGGAAGCACAATCCGCATAATGTGATTTCTGGCATTTTGTTTGATTCGATCTAATAATTCCATTGTGTATCAGCATATTAATAAGTTCGAAAATTTTTTATAAATGTACGAAAAAAAAGTTCTATTAAACAATTTTGAATAACATGATTAATATCATTATTGTACCATCTCTAAAATTTTATTTCTGTAAAATGACGTCATAAAAACTATGATTCAATCATTTTCCTAAATTAGCGGATCAAAATAAAGCTAATTAAATGGATACTTTTTCTGAACGGCTGGATGCTCTTGCCAAAAGTCTCGAAGGTGATCTGAAATATGATAAAATCACAACCGCCATGTATTCAACCGATGCGTCGGTATATAAAGAAGAGCCTTCAGCAGTTGCATGGCCAAAAACGGTATCGGATCTCAGAAAGCTCCTGCAATTTGCGGTGAGTGAAAAAACCAGCCTGACTCTCAGGGCCGGAGGAACCTCCCTTGCAGGTCAGGTGGTAAGCTCCGGTATTATTGTCGATATATCAAAATATATGAACAATATCCTTGAGATTAACAAGGAAGAAATGTGGGTGAGAGTTCAGCCAGGAGTTGTTCTTGACGAACTGAATCTGAAACTTAAAGAACATGGATTATTTTTTGGTCCCGAAACCTCAACATCAAATCGCTGTAATATTGGCGGTATGGTCGGGAATAATGCTTGCGGCTCACACTCTGTTGTTTACGGATCGACAAGGGATCATACAATAGAAATCAGGGCCCTGTTAAGTGATTGCAGTGAAGCTCTGTTCGGCCCTCTGACAAAGCAGGAATTTAAAGATAAATGCAACCTGTCAGATCTTGAGGGCAGCATATACAGAAACATAGATAATATACTCGGGGATAAAATAAATCAGGAAAATATCAGGGAAGGTTTTCCTGATCCGGCAGTTCACCGGAGAAATACAGGATATGCCATTGATCAGTTACTCGATTCCGAAATATTTGAGGAGCTCTCAAAGAAAAAGTTCAACTTCAGCAAATTGCTTACAGGCTCGGAAGGCACACTGGCTATCACCACTGAAGTCAAGCTTAATCTGGTACCATTACCTCCTGCTAATAAGGCACTTGTGTGTGTTCATCTGAAGAAAAGGAATGATGCCTTTAAGGCCAATCTGGTAGCTCTGAAATTCAAGCCTTCGGCTGTTGAAATGATGGATAACCGTATCCTGGAGCTCACAGTAGATAATGCAAGCCAGAGAAACAACAGGTTTTTCCTTGAAGGGAATCCGGCAGCAATCCTTATCGTTGAGTTCGTGAGAGAAACTCCGGAGGAAATCGACAACGCTTCGCAGGAAATGATCAATGCATTAAAGTCAGCTGGCTATGGCTACGCCTATCCTATTGTAAAAGGCAAAAATATTTCGAAGGTATGGGACCTCAGAAAGGCGGGACTGGGTGTTCTGGCCAATATGAAAGGTGATTCAAAACCTGTGACCCTTATTGAAGATACTGCTATAAGTGTGGAGCTGTTGCCTGCATATATGGATGAAGTTGAGATATTGCTTGCAAAATATGGAAAAGACGCTGTTTTCCATGCTCATATAGGATCGGGTGAATTGCATATTCGCCCCGTACTCAATCTGAAAGATAAGGAAGATGTCAGGCTATTCAGAACAATCGGCCTCGAAACGGCTCATCTTGTAAAAAAATACCGTGGATCACTCAGCGGCGAACATGGTGACGGACGTCTCAGGGGCGAATTTATCCCGATTATCATTGGCGCCCACAACTACAATCTTTTGAAGGAGATAAAGGCATGCTGGGATCCGGGAAACGTTCTGAATCCAGGTAAGATCACAGCGACTCCTCCGATGGATACAAGTTTCAGATACATACCCGGCAAGGCTACCCCGGAAATTGAAACAATCTACGATTTCTCCTCAACCTATGGCATTATACGGGCAGCTGAACAATGCAATGGTACGGCCGACTGCAGGAAATCAGCACTGATTGGCGGAACGATGTGTCCCAGCTTCATGGCCACCGGAGATGAATACAAGAGCACCCGCGCCAGGGCAAATGTTGTGCGTGAGTATCTGGGTAAAGAAGGTGACCCATGGGATCACGGGGAGATATACGATATACTGGATCTTTGCCTTGGCTGCAAAGGATGCAAATCGGAATGCCCCTCGAGTGTTGATATTGCCAAAATTAAGTCAGAATTTCTTCAGCACTGGTACGACAGGCACGGCATTCCATTGAGAACCAGAATGATTGCATATATATCGGTGATTAACCGGATTGGTTCTTTTGCCCCGGTTATCTTTAATTTTTTCCTGAAAAACAAAGTTACATCAGGCATTGTAAAAAGACTGACCGGCTTCGCTTCAAAAAGATCAATTCCACTGATATACAAGACAACTCTCAGAAAATGGGCAGGGAAAAATCTTCCTTTAATAAATCCTGATGCGCCGACCGGATCAGTGTGTCTTTTTATTGATGAATTCAGCGATTTTAACGACACGGAGACAGGTATAATCACCATTAAGCTGCTTACGTCCCTGAATTACAAAGTGGTCACAGCTGATCACAAAGCAAGTGCCAGAACATTTTTGTCAAAAGGTCTTGTGCGCACGGCAAAGAAAACGATCAGGAAGAATATTGAGGTACTGTCGCGAATTGTAAGCAATGATATTCCTCTTCTTGGCATTGAGCCTTCAGCGATACTTGGGTTCAGGGATGAATATCCTGAACTGGCGGGAGAAGATCTTAAAGCAGCTGCTGATAAAATTGCCACAAATAGTTTTATGATTGATGAATTCATCACGAGAGAATATAAGGCGGGCAGAATAAATGCCGGATTATTTTCTGATGATCAGGCAAGCATCCTTCTGCATGCCCATTGTCAGCAAAAAGCAGTCGCTTCCTCTGCAAGCACACTTGAGATGCTGTCGATACCTAAAAACTATTCAGTTAAGGAGATCCCTTCAGGATGCTGCGGTATGGCAGGATCATTCGGATATGAAAAGGAACATTTTGAATTATCCAATCAGGTCGGTGAACTTATATTATTCCCAGAGGTCAGAAAAGCTGATAAGAATACCATAATCTCTGCACCCGGCACAAGCTGCAGACACCATATCAAGGATGGTACAGGGCGTGTTGCACTGCATCCTGCAGTCGTGCTATACAATGCGCTGAGAAAAAAGAAAGAAAGCCTTTGAGCCGTCCGACAGATTTGCAAAATGATTTATCAGGTTATTGCAGCCATTGTCCTTAACAGGGTAGCAGCCCAGGAATAGATATTATGTCTGACTATAACCATCCTCATCTGCATCATTCGCTGATTCTGCTCCTCCCTGGTCATTTCCAGCGCTGTTTTGATCGCGTCGGCAGATTTTTCAATGTCATAGGGATTGATGATTATAGCTCCCTGTAATTCCTGGGAAGCTCCGGCAAACCTGCTTAAGATCAGAACACCGTCATTCTGGCTCCGCGCCGCAACAAACTCCTTGGCTACGAGGTTCATTCCGTCATGAAGAGATGTTACCATACAAAAATCAGCTGATGCATAGTATGGGGAAATCTCTTCGTGGCTGTGATGGCGTTTCAGAAGCAGTATAGCCTTCCAGTTTCTTGCTTTGAACCTTAAATTGATCCTGTTTGCCTCATTTTCGACTGCAATTACCGTATCAGAATAATTTTTTAGCTGGGTCCTGCTCGGAGCTCCTACCTGTATAAAAGTAAACTTGCCGACGTAATGCGGATTCTTCTCCAGAAATCGTTCAATAGCCTGAAATTTCTCAACAATTCCTTTTGTATAATCTATTCTGTCGACACCAATACCAATGAATTTTGCTTTAAGTCCATGTGAAGTGAGCAGATCGGAGGCTTTGACCTTCATCAAATCAACATCGTAATCTTTTAAGGTGAATGCAATACTGATTGGAAATGGTTTAATCAGGGTTGTGCGTCCGCCTATCTTCACCGAAAAGTTATCCCATAAAACGCGTGCTTCCAGAGCATTATTTACAGTTTCCAGAAAGTGATTGCAATGGTACTGCGTATGGAAACCGATCAGATCCGCGCCAAGCATCCCATTTAATATTTCCCTTTGCCACGGGCAGATGCCGAATGATTCAGGATTCGGCCAGGGGATATGCCAGAAAATCCCCACCCTGGCTTTCGGCTTTGCTTTTTTGACAAGTTCAGGAAGAAGAGCAAAATGGAAATCCTGTATCAGGATAAATGGTTCTTCTTCATATTTTGTTTCTTCCAAAACTGCCTTGGCAAAAGCCTCATTAACCTTTTTATAATAAAGCCAGTCATCATTCCTGAATGTTGGCCGGGTATGGGCTATATGGCAGAGAGGCCATAGTCCTTCATTTGAAAAGCCATAGTAATAGTGGTTTTCTTCTTCTGTAGTAAGCCAGAGTCTCCTCAGGGTATATTTAGGATCCTCCGGAGGCACTTCCACCTTATCGTGTTTATTTACTGTCTCCTTATCTGCGTCCCCGCTTCCTGAGGCAATCCACAGGCCACTGCAGGCTTTTAATATGGGTTCCATGGCTGTTATCATCCCACTCGCAGGAACGATGCATTTTATTTCTTTGCCTTCATGGATATGCATATAAGGTTCACGGTTGGAAACAACGATCATTTTCCTTCCATGCAACAGGTTCTCCATCTCCACTCTCAAGCGCTCAGGCGTCCAGATTGCTTCGGCGCTCGTTCTTAACCTGGCTTCCTCTTCTGCAACAGCCTTAGCTTCGTTCATCTCCTTTGCCATAGATTCTATCTCCTTGTGAAGAGGATCGAGAATATCAAGATGAGGCTCAGGCATAATATGTTTGCCATCCCCCGCTCTTACTGCTTTTACCCAGAGTACAATTTTGTTTATCTGGCGGAATATTCCCCAACGTATGAGCAGCAATGTCAGCAATGAGACCAAAAATGCCTGAACGAACCAGCTCATGAAATTTCGGAGCCATATATTTCCGATCACCTTATCGATATAACCAGCATCGGTGCAAAAAACTATAGCGCTATTTGACTTGTCATTGATTCTTACCGGCGTTATATATTGATATATTTTATGCTTCTTAACCTTGATTATAACACCAAAAGCTGTATCAGCATTTATTGAACGTGAAATATATTCCCGTGAGTATTCGGCCAGTGATTTTACATTATTGCTGCTAAGAATGCTATCGTAATTGTAATACAGCACCATTCCAAGTAAATTGTATCTCTTGTCTAAACTGTCGGAGATATGTTTTATATTACCGGGATTAATTTTATTAAAAATCAGAGTGTCATCGCTTAATATTTTTTTTGAAACCTGGATAGTGCGTTTCTCAAGTTCATTATTCAGTTTAGATCTTTCGGAAGAACTCTGGAACAAAGCAAATACAAACGCTACCAGGCCTACAGCGAAAATTATTGAAAAGATAAACGAAAGTGCAAATTTCATTCTGATAGATGTTTTAGAAAGTCTTCAACTTCCATGATATTGGAAAGCATATATCTTGCCAGGGTAATACCTTCTCCAACTTTAATCGTAACCGCATCCAAATCGGATGAAAAGAAGGAAAACATCTCTTCATCAGTTACATCATCTCCTATTGATAAAACAAAATCATAGTGGTTTTGATCAAGCAGCTTTTTTACGGCATAGCCTTTACCAACAGCATTTGTCAATATCTCCACTACTTTATTACCATCCAGAATTTTTAAATTATACGAATGAATTTCTTCCTCTAAAAGGCGGATAAGTTTTCTTGAACATGAGTATCCAAGAACGGGGTCGGCATTACGATAATGCCAAGTTAAAGAAAAATTCTTTTCCTCGATATATGATTCAGGACAAATCGCAGTAATTTGATTCATAAGGGGTATTATTTCACCTTTCCACGAGAAATTGTCCGCTATCTGATTTTTCCATATTCCATTCTTTTTCATCATAGCACCATGCTCAGCAATAATGTCAATCGGAATGTGATTCAAAAATAAATCAATATCGGTCTTACTCCTGCCGGTAATTATGTAAGTTTCCGTATGAGGATCCGCCACCAGTCTGATTATAATTTCCGACATATCTTCAGGCAGGCTTGCTGTTCCAGCCAAAGGCGTATGTTTAACGAGTGTACCGTCGTAGTCGAGCAGAACAAGTCTGCTTTTTGCATTTTTGAATTTATCCCGGATTTCTCTTTCAGTCTTACCGTCCATCATAAATATTTATTGGGATAATATCTGTTTACTTATTATATAGAGTCTTAAGGATTGCATAAAGTTAAACAAACTGAGTAATAATTTGTTTTGGAATCAGATTTTTGAGTATACATCTTAATGGTTTGCTACTGAATAGATAAGAAATTCAATCTTATATTTGTATTTTTAAGAGAAGATCTTCGCGGGCTAATAAAAAAGGGATGTAAACTTTTAACGAAATCTTATTATGAATAATCTGAATTATGGGGTAATCGGGAACTGCCGGAGCGCGGCCCTTATTTCTGAAAAGGGAAGTATAGACTGGTGCTGTCTGCCTGATTTCGATTCACCATCAATCTTCGCCAAGCTACTTGATGACAAAATAGGAGGTTCATTCAGTTTTGAGGTTGGAGAAGAATATGTTATCTCCCAGAAATATATATACTGGACAAACGTTCTTTGTACAGAATTCAAATCAGACAAGGGTACATTTGAGGTTATAGATTTCATGCCCCGCTATAAACTCACCGAATCGGATTACTTTGCGCCTGCTGAAATATTCCGCTATATAAAGCTGATGTCGGGAACACCATCATTCAGAGTAAGATACCTCCCCGCCTTTAACTATGCCAGGGAAGAGGTTTCGAATATAATAGAGGATAATCATATTAAGACCTATTCCAGAGATATACCGACCGATTGCATTTATCTCTATTCCAGTCTCGATTTGAATGATGTACTTGAATCAAAGGAAGTCACCCTCAGACGACATCAGTTTCTCCTGCTTTCGTATAATCAGAAGCTGGTAAACATTGACATTACGAGGGTCTATATCGAATTTCAGAGGACAAAGGTATACTGGTTAAACTGGACTATCCGTTCGAAAAAATATGAAAAATACAATGAAGAAATCATCAGGAGCCTGCTTGTACTTAAAATAATGTCATACCAGTCATCCGGGGCAATGCTGGCATCATTAACAACAAGTATTCCTGAGACGATTGGTCAGGTGCGGAACTGGGACTATCGTTTTTGCTGGCTTCGTGACGCATCAATGTCGATCGATACCCTTCTCAGGATGGGTCATTACTACTCCGCACAGCGTTTTCTGGGCTATTTAAAAGGGATATTGAAGTCAAAGAACGATTCATTCCAGATAATGTATGGAATAAGAGGCGAGCGGGATCTCACAGAAATTGATCTGCCTCATCTGGCAGGATATGAAAACTCAAAACCGGTGAGAATTGGCAATGCAGCTTTTTATCAGAAACAAAATGACGTTTTTGGTTATCTCCTTAATGTTATTTTGCAGTATTATGAATTCTTTCCCGGAACACTTGATGAAATTGAGGACATATGGGAAATTGTACGGAACATTTCACTGACCGTCTCGACACATTGGGAGAAGCCCGACAAAAGTATCTGGGAATTCAGGAACGAAGAAAATCACTTTGTCTTTTCAAAAGTCATGAGCTGGGTTGCTATGGACAGGGCTGCAAAAATCGCCATCATATTAAATAAAAACTATTATGCTGAGACATGGCGTGGGATTGCAAATGACATAAAAGAGGATGTGTTGAAAAACGGATGGAATAATGATCTTCAGACCTTCACCCAGACTTACAGCAATTCAGAGCTTGATGCGTCGCTGCTCCTGATGGCCGATTATGGCTTTATACCGGCATCCGATATAAAATATCAAAAAACCGTTCTTGCTGTTAAAAAAGCACTTTTCTATAACGGCCTGGTATACCGTTATCTTAACCCTGATGATTTTGGAAGACCAGAGTCATCATTCACTATATGTACATTCTGGATGATCCAGGCCCTTTTCAAAATCGGAATGACTGCTGAAGCAAAAGAGATATTCGAAAACCTTCTGGCCTGCGGAAATCATCTCGGGTTATTTAGTGAAGATATTGATTTTACCACAAAGAGGCTTCTTGGAAATTTCCCCCAGGCCTATTCACACCTGGCGTTAATAAATACTGCCATAATGTTTTCCAATGAGACGTTCACTCCAAAGTTTATTAAAGCCTAAAAAAGCTCATAAGATGTTATCCGGAGTTGAACCAAGTCTATTTCGGAGCCTCGTTGACCAGAAGCCAGAACAGACCCGTGTTATGTATCACCCTTATAAAATCGTTGAAGTCCATGGGTTTTACCACATATCCATTTGTTCCAAGTTCATACGCAGCTTTTATATCAGGATCTTCTTTTGAAGAACTAACAATCACCACGGGAAGTTTTTTCGTTTTCGGATCTGATTTAATCATCTTAAGCACCTCCAATCCGCTTATTTTAGGCAATTTCAGGTCGAGGAAAATAACTTTCAATGCAGTGGAATTGATGCGCCCTGAAAATTTCCCCTTACAGAAGATAAAATCAATGGCTTCCTGACCATCTACGGCTACAAACACATCATTTACAAGGTTGTTTTTTTTCAACGCTCTGAGTGTCAGCTCAGCATCGTTGGGATTGTCCTCAACTATAAGAATCTCCACCGGATCATAGTTTTTCTTCATAATTATGCTCTTTGCAAGAAGAGATTATTGTGACTTCGTCGGATTGACAGAGGTTACCCACCATGAGTTCCCAAACGGGTCCATGACACCTCCGCTGCGTCCATATGGCTGGTTAGCTACTTCATTGATCACTTTTGCACCGGCATCGATCGCTTTCCTGAATCTCTCATCAGCATTATCAACGTAAATAAATAAACCTGCCGGTATGGGTCTGTAATTTTCAGTAGCATCAGCAAACATTATCGTGCTGTCGCCGATCATAATTTCCGCATGCATAATCGTGTCAGCATCGCGCATGGCCCTGTACATCTCTTTCGCTCCAAAAACTTCTTCTGCGAATGACAGGAATCTTGTCGCATTTTCAACTATCAGATAAGGCATAACCGTATGATAGTTTGGCGGTACCTGTGGATCTGTCGTCATATCTTTGATTCTTTGATAATAATTCAAAAAATGTGCTAACTAAACAGGTAACAATCAGAAGATAAGTTTGTTTTGAACTTACCGGGTGTTACAGGTATTTCTCAATCAGTTTCTTTGTGTTGCGTATGCCATCTTGCTTCAGAGCCGTCAATTTCTGACTTAGGAATCCGTATAAATCAAATCTCACGAATTATCTAAGATCGTCATTTTTCTCCAATCTGAACCTTTTGCCTTCCAGCTATTATTCTAAAACCAAGATGTTTTAAACCCGCCTCTGACATCAGGTTCTTAAACTCCTCAGTGCTGTAAATCTTAACATGCTGTGGCTCAAATATTTTGATAAGCTTATCTATAATCTTTATGAACCAGATATCTGCTGCAGGATCAAGTATATAAATCTTTCCTCCTGTCTTAAGCAGACGGGCAATTTCCTTCATGGCTTTTTCAGGATGCAAATAGTGATGGAAAGAATTTGTACATATAATGTTATCAAACAGATTATCATCAAGTGGAATTGATTCTGAACTGGTTTCAATAAAATGAATATTCTCATAACTCTTAAACTTCTCCTTAGCTTTCCCGATCATGCCTGAAGACATATCAATGCCATAGAAAATACCTTTATATTCCACTGCTTTTGCCACCTGTCCTACAGCCCATCCGGTACCGCATCCAATATCAAGAAAGCTCATGTCCGCCTTAATATCGAGCAGAGATATTACGTTAAGCTGTGCCCTTCTGAGATATTCATAAATAAATCCTTTCCCATCGGCTGTTTCTGACCATTTGTCCCATTTTGTCTTGTTTAATTCTATGTGTTTTGATTCTTTCATACCAATAGATCCTGAAATTAATGTGTGTAAATCGCTGTGTCAGGTTAAAACCAATGCCTGATATTTCAATAATCTTGTTACAATAAAGTAATCAGTAAGGAATGACTCCGGTCACTTTAATGCGTTTGACCAATACCGAATAATCAGGCTCTTTCACAATTAATATATAGTTGCCGGGAATAGGTATAGACATGCTTAGCTTCCTTCCCTGCAAAGTCACAAGTTCTGTCGGACATTGTCCATCCATTTTCTCATAGCTTCCCCATGCCTCCACACTTATAATACTGTCCTGTATGTTTTTTTTAAATGTTTTAAAATTAAAACAGCCGTCAAATCCGATAGTCCCGAAAAAATCTACGGAGAAAGGCGTATTTGACCTGACAGTGTCGGCAACATGTATTGAGTCAACCTGTATCATGAAATCGCTGGAGGTGAATGGTCCCTTTAGACAAGAATATACCGAAATGAATATCAAACTCATTGATAATAATAAGACGGCTGACTTTATTTTTCGCATTCCCTGGTAATAATAAGTTTCCCCTTTTATCCAAAGTTAGGATTTTTTCAACAATTTTACCTGAGTAATTAAAATCTAATTATACATCTCTGTATCAGTACGTTATTGTAAAGTATTTCCAGTTTACTGCTGATAATGTATCAACCCGGCAGTAGTAAACCAATATTACTATAACATGATTTGATTTTCAATGTTTCCCTGAAGATGGAATCAATGCGGGAATTTCTGATTTACAGGATCCGATTTAAACTGAGCCAGATCTCTTTGATACGAAGGGTGAGGATATATTTCAATAGCCTTGTCAAGAAGTTCTATCGCTTTCTGCCTCTCTCCGAGCCTGAACTCAATCCAGGCTTCTGTTGCATATGTTCCTGATCTCTCAGGATTTATAGAGATTGATTTCTGAGCCATAAGAAGAGCTTTGGGATAGTCGTTCTTTAATTCAAATGTACAGATTGCCCATGCATATTTGTTGAGTATCTCATAGCTTCCTGGGTATTTTATGAGAGCCTCTTCGCACAGTGAAAGACAACTATCCCTGCTTTTCCTGTTTATCAGGTCATCTATCAGGTACTCATAGGCCTTAGGAACATAATCATTTTTTAAATCAGCTCTGACAAAATCCATGATGCCCCGCATTTTTCCATGAAGCAAAAGATCACTTTCTGCAATTTTAAATTTACACTCTTCGTTATGTCCGTATTTATTCTGAGGATCGTATAACAACACTTTGTTAAAATGCCTGACTGCATCCTTTACCTGGTACCTGAATAAAAGCTTTCTGGCAAGCATATAGTTTGAGTTGACATTTAAAGTGTCCTTTTCATAAATTGAGAATATGACACTGTAAAGATTTCTTCCTTCAGAGACTTCTTTAAGAAAGTTGTAATAGGCTGCCCTGTTCCCATCATAGCTTACTGTGCGGTCGATCTCATTTCCATTCTGATCGAGGAAGATAACAGAACTTTGATATGTAAGATTAAAATACTGCCATAGTGGTTTATAGACAGAATCAGAAGGAGATACCTTTACAATGATGAAATTTCTATTCAGAAACTCCCGGTATTTTTCATTATCAAGGACATCATGCTTCAATCTTATGCATGGGCCACATTCCGGAGCCCAGAATTCAAAAACAACAAGCTTATTTCCATTTTTGGCCCTTACTACCGCGTTATTGACAAATCTGATCTCTGCCTTTTCAGGTTTCCGATAGACACACGCAAAGGCTATTGTCAGAATTGAAAACAAATAAAAGAGTTTCTTCATCGGGCGGTTATCTTAGCATACAATTCGATCATCTGGCAAGTGGCTTATTTACTCCGACTCCTTATCCTAAATCTTAATATATCCAAAGACAGTAAAAAAAATAAATAGCTGCATGTACGGTCAGTTTCCGGCTCCTGCATATTCCTGATCAGAAAATTATTAATACACTATCTGAGAATAAATTTTAGTTAACAATCTTAGCAAAAAATGCAGCAATTCTTCTGTTGTGTTGTCTTTATCACAAATTTTTAAACTAAACGCCTAATCTATGTTAAAAAATTTCTTTATTAAATCAATCCGGAGCATGAGAAAGGACAAAGGCTATCTTATTCTGAACATTACCGGGCTAACAATCGGGATCACTGGATTCCTTTTAATTACATTATATGTTTTGCATGAACTGAGCTATGACAGGTTTCATAAAAACTATGAGAACATTTACCGTATAAAAATCACCGGCCTGATGGCAGGATCGACACTTAATCAGGCTGTATCTGCCCCCCCTATGGCACAGGCACTTCTCACAGATTATCCTGAGGTTGAACACGCGGCAAGACTTTTCAAATCGGGTTCAAACACCTGGCTTGTAAAATATGGAGATACCAGATTTTATGAAGATGCCCTTCTATTTGCAGACTCCTCCTTCTTCAGCGTTTTTGACTTTAAGATGCTAATGGGTGATCCCGCAAAAGCTCTGGCAAATCCAAAGTCAATAGTACTCACAAAAAAAACGGCTGAAAAATATTTTGGGAATGAAGATCCAATCGGAAAACGATTGAGTCTGGAAGCTGATACCAATCTCTACACTGTTACCGGAGTGGTTCAGAATATACCTTCAAATTCTCATTTCAAATTTGATATGCTTTGCTCCCTGATGTCTTTGCCTTCATCGAGAAGCGGTAATTGGATCGGCCATAGTTTTTATACCTATATAGTTCTAAAAGAAGGGACAAAGAAGAGCTATCTGGAAGCTAAGTTTCCCGAGGTCATTTTAAAATACGTAGGACCTCAGCTGAAACAGTTTCTTGGTGTAACGATCGAGGATTTTCAGAAGGCCGGGAATCAATTCGGCTATGAGCTTGAACCACTAAAAGACATTCATCTCAAAGGGGCTCCGCAATACCCGCTTCTGCCGCCGGGATCACTGACAAATGTTTATATATTCGCAGGCATAGCCCTTATGATACTGGTAATAGCCATTATCAATTATATAAATCTTGCCACTGCAAAATCTGCCCGAAGAGCAAAAGAAGTAGGAATAAGAAAGGTTTCCGGGTCAGACAAAAGCGGTCTTATTATGCAATTCATAGGTGAGTCTCTTGCAGTTGTCACAGTGGCAACGATAATAGCTTCATTGCTTGTGCTTGCTCTTACTCCTTTATTCAACCAGCTCATCGGAAAGGAAATCTCAGCAGGACTGTTTTCAGATTATAAAGGCTTTCTTGGTCTTATTGTGCTCATACTATTTGTAGGTACTGCTGCAGGAGCATATCCTGCTTTTGTCCTCGCATCATTTAATCCTGTTGACGTATTGAAAGGAGTGTTAAATCCGGGATCAATATCCAAAAAACTCAGAGGGATCCTTGTAGTGCTGCAATTCACGATCTCAACTGTAATAATCATTGGCGCATTTGTAGTATACCGACAACTTAATTTCATGACATCAGCTGATATGGGTCTCGATAAGGAAAACCTCCTTGTAATTAAAAGGCCTGATGTTCTGGGTTATCAGATCGAAGCATTTAAACAACAAGTAGTGCTGATTCCAGGAGTTGAAAAGGCCTCAAACGCAACTGCTGTACCAGGCAAGCTTTATTCAAATAATGCTTTTATGGTCGATGACGATCCTGCAAAGGCAACCCATCTGATCATGCAGGATCAGGTAAGTTACGGATACCCCGAAGCCATGGGAATCAAACTTGCTGCCGGCAGGTTTTTCTCTAAGGAATACGGGACAGATACCACCAATATGCTTATTAATGAAACCGCGGTAAAATCCCTGGGGCTCACTGATCCTATCGGAAAATATATACTTCAGCCTTCAGGCCCCGGGACATTTGCTAAACGAAAGATAGTGGGTGTTATGAAAGATTTCAACATTGAGTCTCTTCATACCAGGATAGCCCCGGTATGTTTTACATTCATGCCTGGAAATTATCCGGGATATCTTTGCATCAGGCTTAAGGGAAATAATGTACAGGGCACAATCCGATCAATTGAAAATCTCTGGAACGAATTTTCAAACAGACGTCCATTTCAATATTCTTTTTTTGCAGAAGAATTCAACAAGCAATATGAAACAGAATTTAAAGCCGGAAGACTCTTTATTCTTTTCTCCATACTCGCAATTTTCATTGCCTGCCTTGGATTAATTGGACTGATTACCTACATGACCGCAATCAGAACCAGGGAGGTTGGAATCAGGAAAACTTTCGGGGCATCAAGAAATGTTATTGTGGCATTATTATCGAGAGAAGTACTGGGTCTTATTGCTTTGTCATCACTTGTCGCATATCCTGTCGCATACTTTGGTGTCAAGGCATGGCTTGAGGGCTTTGCAGAAAAGGTCAGCATTGGCCATTTTATTTACATTTCAGCCAGCCTTATTGGTTTGGTTATCGGTTGGGTCTCGATCAGCTTTCAAGCCCTAAAAGCCGCTGATTACAATCCGACACAGGCATTGAGATATAAATAGGCTTCGACTATCATTTCAACACAGATAAATTGATCTGTGTAAAACCGATCTGAATTAAAAGATCGCAAGATTGATTAAGGATCAGTCAATGATTATTATTCGACGGTGATTGAATACAATGAGTTTTCTCCGCCTTTTGATGCTGAATAGGCTGTGAATAATAAAGTGTTATCATCTTTCCACCTTATTTGCGACCAGTATTCAGAAAAACTGTAATCGGCAGTGTTAAGGGGCTGAGAAAATTTATTCTCAGTGAAATTGTAGATCCAGATCTGAAGCTGTCCGTTCAGGTCGGTTAAGAAAGCTAACTTTGAATTATCGGGGGAAACCGCTGGCGAACATTTAATCCCCTTAAAATCAAACAATGGTTCAGGTATTCCGCCATCGCTGCTTATCTGGCCGATATCAAAATAGCCGGGGTTTAAATTATCTTTGGTATAATTTCTCTGGGTGAAGTATATCATTTTCCCGTCAGAAGACCAGACAGGATGTATCTGGCTGTAATATAAAACATTATCAGGAAGGTCCGAGCCTCGCTGAAGGATCTTCTGAGAAAGTGTTTCGGTATTCAAGACTCTGATTCTCAATTCATCATCGCTTTTATCTGATGATGAATATGCAATCAATAAATTATCAGGCGACCAGGCAGGATATTTATTGACTGAATTTCCGAAAGTCACTTTTGTCGGTGTTTTACTGTTGATATCATATAGTACAATATGCTCAGGCATCATCACTCCGTCGAATAATTCACCCTTATCGGAAGAATATGAAATTGTTGTTCCGCTTTTGTTCATTGCCGGAAACCAGCAGTTAATATCAACTAACTTAGGATCAATTCCGGGATCCGAGATAAATACTGAAGCAGCGGCATAACCAGGCCGGTATTCATAGTATGTTGTAGCATAAACGAGCTTATTTACACTATTTACGTCAAATGAATACAAATCGTGACCATAAAAATCTTTCTGAATGAAATCGTACGAAGGTTCAAACGCTGAAGGAATAAATACCGCAACATTAGAATTCTTTCCCGCTGCGCCGGAAGCGTAAATCTCATTCAGATACACATAATAGAGTACATCATTCTCCAATCCGGCAATAATAAAGCTTTTATTAATGTAGGAAGTATCTATGGTTCTGATCATTCTCCAGCTTTCGGGTGTACTTTTAGAAAGATAAACTTCATAATGATCGGGATATGCGTAAGAGGCTTTTGTCTTGTTAAATAACGAGGAATCAAAATAGTGAAGCGTTATCTCGGCAGAGGACCCCTTTCTTGTAGCAATAATTGAAGTATTTGAGGTTGAAGCGATTGAAGCAGATTTTATGGATGCGAAAGTTTTCTGGTCAATAAAATTATCGGATTTCTTACATTCTGAAAAGAGAGCAAGAAGACATAAAATTAAAAAAATAGTTAGTTTATCGGGTTTCATTCTATCGATTTAATGAGAAAAAGCATCTGCAAAAACCATGCCATAAATAATGTTTTACATCTGTAAAAGAAAGATTATTAAGGAAATAAACCAGATGACATCTTGTTTTGTAAGGATCATGAGTTTACTCATAATTTCCTAAGCTTTTAAGCAAATTTGGAGTGATATTGAGATTTTGAAAATTTTAGAAGTTATTTTCCGATAGCCTGACTCTTGCTATCACTCTCAACATCTACATTCCGTCCTATTTTTTTTATATTTTTTCCTTTATTGAACCTATAGGAATACATGAACTGGATATAATTGGACACATCAAATCCCATAAAGCTCTGCGAATTAAATGCCGTTGTCCGGGTATCGGTTCTGGTGAATTTTATATTGGTTGAAAAAGGTAACAGGTAAAATACGCCAAAACTATGGTCCTTAATTTGCTGCTGCAAACCAATGCCATAAAAGGGAGTGCTGTAAGATTTGGTTTGAGCTGCCAGATTAACTCCATTATAGTTCAAAAACATGTACGCTGTCGTCTTCTTGTTTTTAGCAAAGGAGACAAAGGCATAACTGGTTATACTATATGAAAAATAATCTACCGCCGGAATGAACACGGATGGCCCGGAGTATTCATTAAAATGTCCCTTATAGATCCTTGCATTAATGTTTATATACCACAGCATTGCATTCATTCCCCCTCCCGTTTCGTACCCGCTTAGAAGGTTATAGGGTTTGGTGATTGTAGTCAATGTATTGTCAACAGGTGACCTGATTACCTGAAAGTCCCTCCCAACCTTATCTGAGAAGTACTCCCTGTAAATATAAGGTGAAAAATAATTACTCCCGAAATTCCAGGTATAAGTAAGCTGAAAACGGTCGCGGTAATCTGGTTTCAGGTTAGGATTCCCCTGTGAGATATCATAATTCTGTCCTATCCTGTAATATGGATCCATATCATATATTCCAGGACGGTTAATCCTGCGGTTATAGGTAAATTTCAGATTATGCGAGGCCGAAAATTTATACTGAAGATTGACAGACGGCAAAAAACAGGTATAATCCGGATTGGTGACCGAATCAGCCTTGATATGGCTGTTTTCAAGCCGCAACACTGCCTGAAATCCGATTTTTTTCAGATTATAGGTGAAGCTGCCATAAACGGAATTACGATATTCGGTATATTCAAACAGATTATTGGTTTCCTGGTTATCAATATTAAAAACATAACCCAGCTGCTGATAGTATAGTTGATAGCCTGCTTCAATTTTTGAAGACAATCCCAGGGGTTGGACATAATTCAGTTTTGCCGAAAAGTAATTCCTTTTATTTACATTTTCTTCCAGGCGGGAATAGGTACCAAGAGTTGAATCTCCATAATATGGGCGGGTGATATTTGTAAAATCATTCAAATCAGTTGACTTAAACATGTAATAATTAGTCTCGGCAGTGAATTCCTGAACCGCTTTCCTGAATGTCTTTTTATAAAACAGTGATAATGAAGCTTCATCACTATGAGTTCTGTTGCTGGTAACCGATGAAACCGTATTTATTGGATCGGAGTTCTTAAAAAGATCAGTTCCGTTATTACCAATTACATCCTGGTCAATTGGTTTGTAGTTGATATTGAAGCTCAGGTTGTTTTTATCATTAATGTAATAATCGAATCCGCTGTTCACCGATAAGTTGCTTATTTTGATGCTGCCCTTTCCTGACATTTGGGTAGTGGAGTCGATAGTAGTAAAGTGGTCATCTGAGGCTGAATTGATGGTAAGCCGTTGTGAAAAGTCGAAAGCAGTAATGTAAAAGGTTATTTTCCCCAGAGAATAATCAAGGCTGCCTGAGCCATAAGCTGTGGGCTTATTGAAAGGTTTTACGCTTAAAATAGCATTACCGCTAATACCATATCTTGCTTCTTTCTTGAGGATGATATTTATAACACCATCGATATCTCCTTCATATTTACCCGATGGATTGCTGATGATCTCTATGCTCTCTATATCTGAAGGCAGAAGTTTGGCAATATATTCATTGTCACGCTGCCTTCCATCTACCTGAATAATAAAATTGCTGCTGCCATTAAGAGTTATATTGTTATGAAAATCCACGTTCACCTGTGGTATTTTTTTCAATATGTCATATCCATTGGCAGAGGATTTGGCTATTACTTCGGGCACGGCATAAACTGTACGGTCGACCATTTCCTTGCCTTTCATCCGCTCAGCTACGACGCTTACCTCATTAAGGCTTGCAATGGTCTCGGCCAAATAGATAGTGTCAACTGAAATATCACTGTTCCCTGTCTGCACAGTAACCGGTTTTCCATTGGATTTATAGCCAACAAAGGTCACTTTCATAAAATAATTTCCGGGCTTTACTTTTTCAAAAAAATATCCACCGTCAGTTAATGTTATTACTCCGGTAACCATATTGGAATCAGGCAGTTGAAGCAGTCCGACTGTTGCAAATTGCACAGGCGATCTATCTTTCTCAAGACATACTTTCCCCTTGATATTCTGAGCCCCGGCAGTAACGGAAAGGACAAGAAATAAGATAAGCAAAATATTTTTCATTTTATTTGTAATTCAGATCATTTCAATGCCATAACTGTTGATTCACCGTTAATATCCATAGGCATTTGCATGCTCATACCCGGGGCGCTGATACCCAGGTCGCCTGCAATATGTGATTTCGACTTTTCTTCTAAAATTAAACCTGTTCGTGCATCAATTACCAGGGTCGATTTACTCAGTCCTTTCAAATTGTCATAGGTTATTTTAGCAGTGCCCATTGTCATTGGCTCAACATTATCAGGTGCCTTAATATTTGATTCGGCAGTTAAATTTGCTTTGTTATCAGCTATTCTGTCGAGGTGATAATCGGTTATCACATCAAGGAACATTCCTCCGGCGGAGGTGTTTAACGCGATGTTCCAGTCATTGCCTTGTGACACCTCCTTTCCGGGCAGGCAGTAGGTATAAACTTCAATCATGGTTTTCAGGGTATTGTCGCTGACCATATTTTCCAGTTGTTTTTTTATCAGGGAAGCAACCGGGTTTTTAAGAGTTATGGAAGATGTATCTTTCAGTATCAAATCAGACAACATCTTTAGATTCACAATTTCCAGCACTTTGCCTGTAAAATCCATTTTAACATAAAGAGCGTTTTTACTCAGACGGTTTGTAATGCAAGCCACTACATCAGTTGCTTCTGATGATTTTATATCACCAGGCATAGAGGAGTTTATTCTTATCATTTTCCCCATGGAATTTGAATTGGAGATCAGGGAATCAAAACGGACTTCGAGGATCATAAATGAAGGGGTAGTGTCAATCATTTTTAAAGATATGGTATTATCGGTTTTCGTCTCCGATGTCTGCGAATTCCCATTTATGGTCTGAGTCACTGTCTGTTCTGAAACAGAGTTTAGACGATAAACTTTATTTTTTTCCAGGTTCATTCTAAGGTTAACGCTGTTTTGTGCAAGCAATGAGAAACAAAACAGGAATGCGACATTTGAAACTAAAATCTTTTTCATCAGGTTAGTATTAAAGGAATCAGGAATTGCTAAACAAATTTAAACCCATTAAATGGTTAAAAAAAAAGAAAAATCGGTAAATGGATGGATTATAGGGGTGTATGAAGGATTTTTACGGTTGATATTAAGAAATAATGTTTTGGTGCATCTAAATTATTTGCGGGTCCGGGAGCTGGGATTAAGTCAAATAAATTCATTTTTCATGTAAATTCATTTTTCATGTAAATTCATTTTTTATGTAAATTCATTTTTTATGTAAATTCATTTTTCATGTAAATTCATTTTTCATGATTTATTATATACAATCTGTTTATATATATCCATTTTAGAATATAACTATTCTTGTATATAACCATTCTTGTATATAACCATTCTTGTATATAACCATTCTAGAATATAGACATCCTTGTATATAACCATTCTAGAATATTGACATCCTTGTATATAACAATTTTGGGATGTGACCATTCAGGTAGGTAACAATTCTGGGATATAACTATGCTGGTATATAACAATCTAATCCCCCATTTTGCCCGGCAATAAAACAGTCAAGCGATATGTGGACAATAATGATACAGCCTCAATTTCCGGCATCCGCTTTAACAAATTTGATTCTGAAATGTTAGAGCAATTAAAAATAATCTGGCGCGTTCCTCTAATGGCTAGGAGATCGGTTTCTCAATCCGAAGATAGCAGTTCGATTCTGCTACGCGCTACAAAATTTACATCAAAGGAAATACCAAACCGGAACATCTGAACCTGAACTTATGCAGTGAGCCGATCACTCCCTAAAAGGCAACACTATTTCACTTCATATTCTTTATAGCACGTCACCGGTATGCCTGATGAGGTCATGCCTTCTGCTTCAATCCTGACAGTGGAAGAATTATCGGCATTGAAATATTTCAAAAAGAGATCTTTCCCGGTTTGCACCCTTATGTCAGGCTCCCATAACAATGTGGTCCTCAGATCGGGTTTAAAGTCGCTTTCTAAAGTTTTTCGATGAACGGGAGAATAAAAAATCCTTGGCTCATTATAACCTGAAAAAATCACAGATACGGAATGATAGGATCTATTGTCTTCAGCCCCATCTTTTAAAATTATGGAAATTGCACCGTCTGCATACCCATAAGCTGTTGAGTCCAATCCCATCTTATTCTTAATCTCATACGGAACCATCGTTCGAAGGGCCATCATCGACGCTGAATTTTTAACAACATCTATCCTATCAACCCAGCCAATCGGAAGCGCCTTTATCTCATTCATTTCAGCTATCCTGCCGTTAATCATATACAGTGGAGCGTGGATTTTTGGATTATATAACCATGAAGGTAAATTACCCTGACTGAGATACTTTACACTAATCAGCTTGTAGGCAGTGGCATAACCCCTGTCAAGCGAAGTAATTTTCACCTCATAATCGGGAGTTCCCATTAGATAATGTCTGCTTCTGGTAGCCGGAGAATCAGTCCAGTCCGCCTTATGTTCAATTATGCTTACCTCCCCCAGCTTAATGGTATCCGATAATTTATATTTTTTCTGTATTGCATTCCTGATTTCATAATAATGAATATAAGTATCCAGGTCTTTTCTTCGAAGCTGATAATCATTCAGGACTTGACCTGTGCTAATGGATTCTTTTTCATTCTGTATGAATTTTGCCCTTACCAGGCCTCCTGTGATATCAGCAGGATTATAACTGAGAGAATCCAGAAGCAGCCATCCCTTCAGATCATCCATATCTCCTGTCACACTGGCTATCAGTCTCGCCCTGCCAGAAAAATCAAGGCCCTTAATAGAAAACCTGCCCATTTCGTCGACAGGAAGAATTCTTATCCAGGGCTTACCGT
The DNA here is from genome assembly GCA_963715785.1 of uncultured Bacteroidales bacterium. Taxonomy (GTDB): domain Bacteria; phylum Bacteroidota; class Bacteroidia; order Bacteroidales; family VadinHA17; genus LD21. Next base: position 3,492,880 of record OY970276.1, on the reverse strand, counting down.
TATTAAATATTCCGATGTTAACGGTCGCATCCTTCACTGGTAAGTCTATTATTTTCTTTCTGACTCTTCCTGATAGGGCAAATCCATATTCAGGCAGGTATTCCATTGGTTTTTGCTTCCACTTAAAGTCCCTCCAGCCCTGTGTCAGCAGGAGAAGATCCAAATCCTCCAAACGCGAAGGGTTTGACCGGTCAAAATAATATGACGGATCTTCGACAGGCCCACGTATGTCTGATTCCAGAAGAAACCAGGAAGAAATTGTTGAAGGATAGGCATATGAATTATCTCTGAAAAAGTTGTCGGTAGCTGATAATGAGAGATAGCCATAATCTGGCAAAGCAGAACTTCCTTTGAGGGATATTTTTACCGATACGGAGTCGCGGTGATTATAAACTTTCTTATCGGTCTCAATATTAATTTTAACATCTTCATTATGTGTGACATATACAAGTCTTTCGCAAAGAGGAATATTCTTAGTGCCGGAGAGTGTTAACACGACAATGCCTTCAGGCAGATCATCCGCAGACAGATTAAGCAAGTTATTCAGAGATTTCATTATGAAGGAAAAAGTCTTATACACTTCATTATGCGAAGAAACAGTCAGGGTAAAATCGCTATCAGGAAGGCTACTCAACGTTTCAGCACTTGTTCTGAATGTTAACAACAGATGCCTGTCCTGATTTTTGGATACATTCATGACAAATCCAGATGAAAAGCTTGCAGGTAACTCAGATCTGGCAGAATCACCGTTCATGTCCCTGCTTTTTGCATAGTAACTTACACCAGTAAGCGGTTTTAGCAAAAATGTTCCCATCCCATTGTGAATGCAATTGAATCCGGCAACTCTTTCGCCCTTTGAAGAAAGTATTTCACCTGTTATATCATGTGAATTTCCATTTTCGTCTTCAGCTTTAAAAGCAACTACGGAGGTTACATTTTCAACAAGGGAACCGCCTTCCGGAAAAAAACGAACCACAAGTTTATTCGGGCTATAATTCAGACTATCGGAAAATGCTTTATCAGCATCTGAAGAATTTATAACCGTAATAACCTTATTGAAGAATACCTGTGATCCGAAATTCCGCATGTAGTTAGTATATGCTCTTAAAGAGTACTCACCTGAGGCAAGCTTTTCCTCCAGATGAAAATCTCCTTTCCCCAACCCATTTTCCAGCTTAACAACCCTGCTTTCAATGATTTTAAATTCAGGGGAAATAAGCTCTACGTGCAGATTCATGCTATGGGACGAAAGAATCATATCTGAAGCATCTATAAGATATGCCTTGAACCAGATATCATCGCCAGGATAATACCGGTTACGGTCGACATGAAGATAAACTTTCTCAATCATCTTCGCAGAGTCCTGATCAGAAGGCTCCTGAGGTAAAAAACCTTCACAGTACAATGACTGAAACAATAATAAAGAAAGCATTAAAACGAACAGAATTGACTTTTGCATAATTGTTTAAAACCGTCAGGCAATGATTACGCTTCATTCATCAAATTTTGTGCCATATATGTAAGCATCTGAAGTCAAATATCTGGTGATGCGATAAATAGAATCCATCTTATATACTCCCCGACCCAGAAACAACTAAATATGATGCACCATGAGAATGCCTGAACAGGAATCTGACTACTGCCACTAAGTGTACAATCTGTTAAAATCTGTTCATTTTTCCCCTTTTGCAAAGATAATAATGCCATAAAAAATAAGTTGCCAGAGAACGAACCGGCTTCCATCGGTCAGCAAGTTTTATAATTTCTTCTTTGGTTTTTGCATCTGTAAGTTCACGTACAGTGTTTACAATCGCAATATCAGTAGCGGGAAATACATTTTTCGACTGAAGGCAATACATCAGATAAATATCTGCTGTCCAGTTTCCTATACCGTTGATTCGTGCAAGCTGCTGAAAAGGGACATTATAGTAATCCTGTAATTCCTGACCACAATTGATAAAATCCAAAGAATAAAAAAGCAAGCACCGAGATGCTTAACAGTATTTTGTTAATATGTGGCCCGAGTTTTCCTGCAGCAGCAAAGAACACAATCATGATTGTTGAATAAATGATCATCGAGCTATAGAATCCGATTAACAGCACTATTCCGTTTCCGGGATTCGCCTTCCATCCTTTTATCAGCATAGGCCCCATAACGAGGCTCCAGCCAAGGTAGGGATTCGGATTTAATAAGTTTACTAATACTGCTTCAGACAGACTGGCATACCGGGGCAGATACTCCTTATCAACACAGTTCAGCTTGCGAATTGTTTTGAATGAATTATAAGCAAGGAAGAATAGAAATGTTCCTCCCAGACACTGAAGAATTCCCAATATTGTATGAGAAACATTCGTTAGTACAAATAATACCAGGATGATTACCGGCAGATCACTTATGAGTGGCGCAAATACTAAAGGAAAAGCTTTCCGCCAGCCATGACTTACACTCTGAGAAAAAGAGGAAAGCCTGGAATGGCCCGGGTTGTACCACGCATGCAAAGGCGTAGCTTAAACCGAAAATGAGGTAATTGATCATCTGTTTTTGTTTTGGCTTGCCGGTCCGGCAAGGGATAACAGATACCAGCTCTGAACTGTCACTGTAAAAGGTAATTATTTTTTAATTGCATTGATCAGAACAAAAGGAATAGTAAGTTTTATTCCGCCCAGAATTTTTGCCTTCTCATTGAGCCGCATCTCTATAGTATCAAAAATTTGTTCCAGTTTATTTTCAGGCAGAATTTTAATCCAGGAATCCATAAATGCCAACCTGATAAAATAATGGCTTAACATTGCGGTGCCGTCTGCGAACCTATAGTTAAACTGATCATGCTCTAAATCTTTTATTTCAAAGCCATGGCGCTGAACAATTGAGATCATTTCCTCAAGCGGTCGCCTTTTTTCATAAATATGTTGTCGCATCAACCTGATTTCATCACTCATGTTCTGTTCTGACAACACTTTTTCCAATTCTCCATAAAATTCAAACATCGATTTGTCAAGGTTCATAGTTTGGATAAATTGTCCTCCCGGTTTTAATATCCGGGAACATTCGGCGATTGCCCGGTCGATATCATTAACATTGTTTATACCGTTGTTGCTTACTATCAAATCAGCTGAATTGTCTGTGAGCGGGATAGATTCAGCAACTCCTTCAATAATTTTGATATTGGAGATGCGATAGTACTCAATTTTTTTCTTTGCCCGTGCAATGGCATCGGACCAGGGATCAATTCCATAAACCACTGAACTCTCTCCAAGCCTTAATGCAATCTCAGTCATAGGGAAACCAGCTCCGAATCCTATATCGAGAGCAGTGATATTACGCTTATAATCAATGTAATCCAGCAGTTTTAGTCCAAATGGCGCTGACCACACAGAACATTCATCAGATACATTGGCATATTCTGCGAGATCAAAATCGTTGCTTAAATACTTTTTCATTTTGTCCGATTAATGAATCCTGACAAGTTAATCATTGATGACAGGAAAATGGAAAAGTACATCAAAAAATCTGTACTATGGTCATAATACTCAGGAAGGATTGTTGTTGTAATGTGAGACTTTCTCTTCCTCTATATGGCATCACTTATAGTAAAACAGAATACTGATCCCTCTCCGGGATCAGAATTGAACCATATAGACCCCCCGAGAAGCTCGACATACGCTCTTGCGATAGTCAGCCCCAGTCCAGTACCCTCCGACCGCCTTGTGCTGCTTGTCTCCGCCTGGTAAAATGGCTTGAAGATATTTGGCTGATGCTCTATGCCTATACCAATCCCGGTATCCGTGACATAGAATTCAATCTTATCCTCTTTTATACTGTATCCAAATTCAACTTTACCTTCGCTTGTAAACTTAACAGCATTGCTCAGCAGATTTGAGAGTGTCTGGAAAAGTTTATAACCGTCAGTTAAAACAATGGTTTCCTTTCCTGACACCGGAGCATCGTATCTTAAAATTATGTTCTTCTCTTCAGCAGCCGGCCTGAACCTGTCATAAACACGCTGCATCATCAGGCTGATATTTACCTCTTTTTTTATGAGCCTTACTATTCCGGCTTCAATTTTGGAGACTTCAACAACATCATCAACTATTTCCAGAAGATGATCGGAGCTATGAGTTATAATATTGCGGAATTCCATCCGGTCTTCCATTTTTTGTCCTGGTTCACCCAGCAAAGTGGAAAATCCAACAATTGCATTAAGCGGGGTCCTGATCTCATGAGGCAGGTTGTTCAGGAATGCTGTTTTCAAGCGATCGCTTTCCGTCGCTTTATCCATAGCTTTTCCAAGTTTAGAGATGGTCTGTTTTTGCTCGGTTATGTCAAAGAAAATCCCAATTAATCCGTTCGCTTTGCCTGTCTTGTCATCAACAAGAGGTATTGATGAGTCCCTGATCCACTTTCGCTCTCCGACAGGAGTTATAATAAGAAGATCAGCCTTATAACGCCGTATTTCACCGTTGATAATCCTTCGGCGTGTGACCACCGGGTCTTCGGAAATATCTTCATAGAGAGGAATGATCTCACCGATCATCGAATAGAAAAGCCTTTCGGTAAGTTCAAGATTATTAACTCCAAAGAGATGCTTGATCCCGTATCCTGCATTCAGAAAATAGCCGTCACCCAGACCCTGACCAAAATTCAGCTGATAAGGTACTCCGCCGGCATTCTCTATAGCCTGGCACAAAAAGTCGCCGTTATTTGTAAATTGATCTTCTACATCTTTGCAGAAACGGCAGCTCTGATACCCGGAAGAATTTTCAGTTTCCATACTTAGCTTTTTTTTTTGCCTCTTTTCTTTCACTGCTTCAATAAAATAGAAAACAACTCTGTCGATACCATTCGGAGGAATCAGCAAAGTACACATTATTAACTCCTTACAATAATTCTCTTTGTTAAGTAAGGATCAAAACAAAGGTTAATAGGAATAGACGGGAATTTGTTACCCATATTCCTTTCTTTTTTTTATGCTTGTCCCGGGAATATAAAACTGTGGCTTCCTTTTAAAGGTGCGAAAATGTTGCGGATTTCTGTATTCGATGAATTTCTATTAAACACTTGCATATTAAAAAAAATCGCTATATTTGGATTATTATCGAAAGATTCTGCAGAAATCATCTCATTGTGAAAGAGTATACAGATAATGAAATAATCGAATGCCTGAGAAACCGACAGAGCTATGTAGTTCATTGGTTGTCTGACAGATATATGCCAATGATCAGGTTGATGGTTTATCAGAAAGGTGGATCCATTGAGGATGCGCGCGATATATTTCAGGATGGACTTATAATTATGCTGGAAAGACTCGACAACAAGCAGTTTGCCCTTACCTGCAAATTCAAGACATTTCTTTATTGTGTTTGTGAAAACCTCTGGAAATCAGTACTCGATAAGCGTCAGGCAGCATCAAATTATATGGCAAGAAGAAGCGAACCTGAAACGGAAAAGGACTTTACCGATGTTATCGATCACCAGATGTATGAGGAGATATTCAGGGATGCATTCGAAACACTCGACCCTATAAGCAAAAAGATTCTGGGCCTATACTGGCAGGAGATCTCTCCCCAGGAAATTGCCGATAAACTCGGGTATACCTACGGTTATGTGAGAAAGAAAAAATGTGAGGCACAAAGTGAACTCACGGAGAAGGTTAAGAAACATCCGGGTTATATGAAAATAAAAAGAACTGAAATGGCGGCCAGGGAGGTTGTTCATTAAAGGAGAGAACAAAAAACACAAAACGCAAAACAAGAAACACACAACCAGCAACCAGGAATGAACAAACGGATCACCCATATCAGTAACAAACCCGGAGAGAAGATCAGGTATAAAGCCAGAAATGGCTTCAGGAATGACCTTTTGCCTGACAGCGAAGATTCAGCACTATTTGAAGCAATAAGCGATTATATGAAGGGCAGTCTCGACATTGAGGATGTAAAAAACGATCAGGCTCTTGCCTCTGCAAGGCAAACTGTAGAAGAGATGATATCTGATTACAACAGGAATTCGTCAGGGAACAGGGAGAATGAAAAATTTATCAGGGGCGTGATCGCAGATAATGGTGATGAATCGGGAATTACCGATGAGATAAGCTTTATCAGACAGGAGATCGACGACAATAAGCTTAACGAGATAACTTCGGAATGGGTTAAGGAATGGCATCAGAAAAAGCAATCTGTCGGGATAAATAATACGAAGACAAAAGAGATCAGCGATTTCGTTACAGGTTCTCTTAATTCTCCGGTAGAGGAACCTGCAGAAACATTGCACGATGATGCAGGGAAAAGTTTCCACAGGGGGCTCTTCGTACGGTATACCTCTCTCTCAGCAGCCGCTCTGATTGGAGCTTTCCTGCTGATAAGATCGCTTCTCCCCTCCTCAGATCCTGAAAAACTTTTCAACTCATATTATAAGCCGTTTGCTGCAATTTCAACGACCACCCGAAGCATAAATAATAATGTGTCTGACAACTATTCTTCAGCGATTGTAAACTATAAAAGCGGGAATTTCCAGGAAGCAGCCATGGAATTTGCAAAAGTATCCGGGCAAAACCCTGATGCCGTTTCACCGAAATTCTTTGAGGGATTATCCCAGCTGGCCCTGATGAATTATGACAAGGCAATAAATCTGCTTTCGGGAGTCAGTCAGTTATCCGGTGAATACAGTAAAGAGGCTATGTGGTATCTGGGTCTTGCCTATCTCAGAACAGCTGATAAGCAGAAAGCAGCAGAATGTTTTGAATATCTCGCTAAATCCGACGGCTTCTACCGCGATCGGTCGGAAAAGATCCTGCGGCGGTTAAAATAAAGGATCATCATTATTGCTGCAAACATAACTCCACAACTTATATAAATCAGATATTTTATTGTATTTGATGCTACCGGGGCATTACTGCCAACCACCTCATAAGCTGCCCAGTAATATGGGTTTTTAAAGGCAGGAGAGACACTTTTCAGATATTCAAGTTTGGCCTGTCTCATTGCTTCATCTTTTTCCATTCCCTCAGAGAGACAATAATAAAACCTGCTCATAATTCCGGCACTTACTTCATCATTAATCTCCCAGTCAGTAACAATGACAGACGATGCTCCTGCAAGTCTGAAGCTTCTGGCCAGGCTCATTGTTCCCTCACCATAAAACAATGTTCCGGCACCTGAATTGCAGGCGCTGAGAACTACCATTGGAGATTTTATCCTTGTCAGACTGATCTCATAATTGAATAATTTACCCTGCTCAACCGGAACATTATGGGTATCGAACATCAGGTAAGAGTATTTCGAATTTAAAGTGTCAGTCATGGAATGCATTGCAAGGTGCAAAATTGAAGGAATCTGCAGAGACTTCAGAAAGTTGGCTTTTGTGGCATTTCCGGCGATGAAGCTCTTTCCCCTGAAATTCTTAAATATTGATTGAATTTCGGGGCCGGTTCCCTGCAGCGCTGAGATTGAAGGACCTGTATTTGTTTCTTTACTGTCCGTTTCTTTACTGTAATCAGGAGAAAATGCAAGTACTTTCGATCTTCTGTTCATGCCTGGTTTTTGGCTGAATATGAGTGATGAGGAATAACCATATGAAAAAGTATAATCGCTGATCAGGTATGAGAGACCCTCATAGTCGTGCTGATCGCGATGCGGCATTTCTTTCAGGAAGGCATCAAACGGAAGCCAGCCTATCTCTTCATCGGGAATGATAAAAAGCTTCTTTCCCCTGAAACGGCTTTCAACGGGCTTTATCAGGTTCATGTACATATAATGCAGTGCGCCGGTATAAGAATTGAAATCAGCTTCCTGAGATGCTTCAGAATTTGATGGATTGGCGGTTTTTCGTATGAGCTCAGCGTTTTTTACAAAGAGCGAATCGAGCCACTCTTCATGAATATCGAGACTATCATGAGATATTAAAAAAATATAGAGTCTTCTCTTCCCTTCAGTGTACTGATTTGATACCAGGTAATCCACAATGGTTTCATCCTTTTTCAGCTGTTTGCGGATAAACTGCAACGAGAGAGGTTCAGTTTTCCGTATCAGATCGTGGAATTGAGGAAAAGCTTTTTCAATATTGGCGGTTACTTTTTCCTTTTCCCGGTTCATATCGAAGAGTGCATCTTTCCATAGCGAGATCCTGCTGCTGTCAGGCTTCACTTTGCGATATTCTTCCAGGATCATGTTGTTATAGGCGGCAATATTTCCGGTGAGCCTCTTTTGTTTCTCACGAAGGGAATCAGGCACGCCGGCAGAATAAAGCAGTTCATTGCCGCTTATCTCATTTCTCAGAATTGCCGCCTTTGCTTTCTGGGCTATGCTGTACATCCTGATGCCTGTGGATTCATCGTGAGTGGTTGAATAAAGACTGTATGCCAGATGAGTCGCAAAAATATAAGTTTCTTTCTCATTTTCAGCAAGATATATGCGACTTTCTTCCGACATGTAATCATTCCTGATCCTGTCAATAAGCTGCAGCGCGAGACCGATAGTCGCAAGAGACGCCTTCATGACTTTAAGCTTCATGACAGGATCCTGTTGCTCTCCTGCATAAAGATCGAGAGCCTGGGCCTTGCTTTTAAGGTTGTCGAGCAGTCGGATATCAAATAATGATGAATCTATTGAAGGATTAGTGAAAATGTCGGGATTACTGAAATCTTTACCAACCGACATCAGCGATTTCTGGTAAAAATAGAGTGAAGAATCCAATTTATTCAACTTAAGATAATCGTCAGCAAGGTGCTTATAAGATAATGAGGTAAGTGTATGTTTTTCTCCATAGTTTTTGAGACAGATTGATAAGGCTCTTTCGTGAGCCTCACGGGCTTCTAAGATTTTACCTTCAGAGCGCAGGTACAATCCATAATCAAAATAAACATCAGCAATCCTATAATACTCCTTTCCAAAATCACTCTCAAAACTTGAAATACTCTTAATGTAAAAAATTTCTGCCAATCTTTTTTTATTTGACTTCGAAAATGTCTTCGCTTGATTAAGATAGACGTGAGCGATTTCCGGTAATTTATAAATGATTTTTAGTTTTAAACTTTTTTCAAGATATAATTCAGCAGTAGAAAATTCTCTTAAGTTATAATAAGCTATTCCGATGTTTAAGTAAGCTGAGGAAAGATTCATTATAATGTCTTGGTCAGGCTTTAAATAGCTAGTATAAAGTCTGATTCCCTTTTCTAAATAATCAATTGCAGAATTAAAGGATTTATTTAAAGTATAAATTCGGGCTCTATTATTATAAATATCAGCTAAGGCTGTATTATTCTGTATTTTGTTCGCGAAAAATTCAGCCTTTTCATTATACTCAAGAGCTATATCGTACTTTCCAAGCAAAATATTGATAGCTCCCAGATTATTATAAGCAGCACTCTTTTGCTCCTCTGTAAGATTATCCTTGGATTCGAGGAATATTTGTAAAGTAAGTTCAGCATTTATCAAATCACCGGCTGTGAACTGCTTTAAGAATGTTTGAAATAATAAGGCTTTGTCCTCATTTTGGGCTGCAGATTCGATATTGAAATCAAATAAAGCTATAACGCACAATAATAGGCAGATAGTTTTCAATGCTAATACTTATTTATACTTCCTCGAATGCTGATTTCGGCAGCAAATTAGTGAAAAATTAAATTAAGAAAGGATTCTCAGGGGAAAAACATATTACTTAAAGATTCATCACTCCGAAAACTTGGAATAGACCTTTATTCTGTCCAACCAAAAAATAGTAAACTCTTCGTTTAATATTTTCTGAATTTATTTTTAGCAAAAATTCCCGAGAAACGGCTAAAAATGAATTACCCGCGATAGCAGATCATAGCCATGGATGATTTTTAATAATTTGCAAAGAGTATTAAGAGCTCAGTAAAATCCCTGAATTTATATTCGATTCACTAAAAGCTGAATATGTTCTATGCAAAAAATCCCATGCTAGGCATGGGATTATTTGTATAAAAAAATATTAAAAGAAATGTATTTTAAATGCAAGCGTAAAACACAGATTTTAATAAATACATTTGAATTTAACCAAGGATACTCTCATCTACATCAAATTTAGAATGTTATATAGAAAGCGCCTAAAATTTTGGTTTAGTAATTACAACAACGCCGCCATCCCCTTCACCGTCTGTCGATCCGCCTCTCACACAGCTCATAGCCTGAGTATTTAAAACTTTATCTTCTGATAATTTTGAAACTAACTCATCAAAATTTCTGATCCCTGTTGATTTTTCTGCTTTTTTCATGGTTTTATAGTTTAAGTTTAATTAATTTCTGAGGTTTTATAGGAATACGTATAAAAATGTTACCTTAAATTAATTAATATTTCTCTCGCCACCATCTATTCAGCATCATTATAGCACTGATTTATAATTCAATACAAAAGTTATTAACAACAATTCCAAATATGCTGCCTATAATCTTTTTTCGCTTTTAAATAAACCTCTGCCACAAAAGTTCCGTGCTTAAAGACTCTTAAATACATACCTGGCTGCATCTGATATTTTGCTCTTCTAAACTTAGCTCTTAATCCGAATGAAGTGCAAAGCACTCTATAAACCACATTTTTCCACAGTTTTGACAACTCTTTTTCAGTTTTATTTCAGAATGGAGGTAACAATTTATGAATAAACCCGATAAAACAGTACAATTTGACTGAAAGGATAAAATATAATTTCCAGTAAATGTTAAGTTAAATTCAGATCTGCAGCAAATTAACACTAAAAAATTATCTCAAATGAATGCAAAATATTATGTAGCAATAAGAGCCCAGCTAAATGAAAACCACAGCGTTCATAAAGAAGGCTGTCCGTTTTTGCCTGATCAGGAAAAGAGGATTTACCTTGGTGAATTCACTCGAGTAAAAGATGCGGTAAAAGAAGGTCAGCAATATTTCAGCAGGTCAAAAAGCTGCATTTTCTGCTCGGATGAACATAAGGGCCATGATGAAAGCCAATCTGAAGCCGCTTGGGTCTGTGATATTTTGCCTGCTGTAATCGATCTTCCGGTTTTGTGTCAGGAAAGTCTGTCCTGTTGTCTGAACTGACCTGGAAACTTTTCTGCCAGCACTGCTGCAGGCAGGCTCTCTGTTCCGGATTCAGGTATTTATTATGAATTCATCGCCGTCATTCAGAACTGGAAATTTAGTCCTGAAAGCCGACAATTCAGTGAGTGATATTTCAGCTGAAACATAAGAATTATTCATGATGCCTGCAGTGGCAATAATTTCTCCGCGAGGGTTAATTATCATCGATTCGCCGCAATAGGCGATTCCCGAACCATCTGTTCCGGTTCTGTTTGATCCGGCCACATAACACTGATTTTCAATTGCCCTGGCTTTCAGGAGGGTATCCCAAACATTCCGGCGGCTTTCCGGCCAGTTGGCGGCATAGATTATAAGGTCCGCTTTGTCAGTGTTCCTGCTCCAGACCGGGAAGCGGAGATCATAACAGATATAAGCGCTGATCCTGACGCTCCTGAAGGTAAAGACCAGCTTCGACTTCCCTGCAGAAAAATGCTTATCCTCACCCGCCATACTGAATGGATGGCGTTTATCATAATACCAATATTCATTTTCGGGCGAGACAAATAACCACCTGTTATAATATTTGCCCTTCTCCTTTATGATTATGCTTCCGCAGATGCCAAAATTGCCCTTTCCGGCTATGACTCTCATCCAGTTGAACGTCTCACCGTCAGTCGGCTCACAAAGTTGTTCCGTATTCATTGAAAAGCCTGTATTGAACATTTCAGGCAGAATGACAATGTCGGTCTTATTAAAAAGCGGAGATAGCAGGTTTGAAAGATTATTAAAATTGGAAGCTTTATCTTCCCAGAAAACGTCGGGTTGTATGACTGAGATCTTCATGGGAACAAAGGTAAGATAAAGTTGGTATAGTTGTCCGGGAAGTTACCTCGACCGCTGACACATGACTCGAAATGATCGTGGAAAGGAAGGTGGGTCCAGCCTGGAATCAGAAAAAAAAAGTACAGGTCATTAAGATCCTGTACTTCAATCGGGTCAGTTTTAGGTTATAATGTTTATTTTTTATTCAAAGCGGTGTAATAATCGCTGAATATACCGTTGATAAGGGGTTTATAGTACAGCCAGAAGAATCTGCGGGTATCATCTTCCTTATCAGAGAACAGTATGCCCTTCAGCTTTTCAACTCCTTTAAACCTTGCTGTCCAGAAAGGGAGATCGCATGTGGCAAAATCGCCAGAAAAATAATAGGTCCTCTGGGTTGGTGCATCCTGGACTACAGCAGGGAATTCATTGGTCAGTGAATTGCTGACAAGAAGGGAATCGCCTGATGGAGTTGTATCGATCCTGAACTTAGAAATAACGTTATTCTGAAGAGGGTCAATTATATCAAACCACTGATCAAAAGCTACCGATGGAACAACACCATATTTCTGGGTTGCAGCACCGTCTGTGATTATCTGCGGCATTGGGTTCTTAAGCTGTTTCCCCTGCTCAAGGACAACTATATCCTTCTCTTTCAGAAGCACAATTCCGGGTTTTGTAAATGTCCACGGCTTCTTATACTCTTTCCTGTACATAGCAGTCATCCAGATAGGAAAATCCCTGTCTGTAGTATCGAGAGTACTGAAATATTTACCTGTCCATCCTGAAAAATTAATTCCAAGCTTTTCCTGGGTCCTCACTGATTCAAACTGTGCTGTTGGATAATCAAATGAATTATATTCCATAATAATAAGCTTATTCCTGTCCTTCATTTCTTTAAGGAGCAGGAAGTCATTATTATTAAGTCCCCCGTATATTTTTCTCGATTTGCGGCTTTTGTTTATTCCCCTGAACCAGTCGTTAAAGAAGACTCCATATGTGTCGGTGAAATAAATAGCGTCGTTTTTTTCAGCAAGGCCTATAAGATCAGTAAGCCTGTAATCGTTCCTGTCCCATTTTTTATCACGCAGCGGGCGCTGTGGAAAGAAACCATAATAATCCTTTGTATACGAATAGCTGGTATTTCTTTCTCTATTTACAAATCTATCATTAGTAAGAATCCAGTCAAATGACTTGTGATGATCGCGTTCAAGAGTTGGCACAGTTTTATCAACTATGATAATATCCAACGGTCTTTTTGTCTGAACACTCCATCGGATCAGGTTAATTACAGGCAATGCAATAATCACTGCCAGGATTATTACTACAATAAGCAGAGTTTTTTTCATAACTGAATAAATCTGAATGTATTGAAATACAATAACAACAACCCGATTATTTCCAAAAAGTCAATTTAATCGTTAAAAGTATTAATTTATTTTTTTAAAGGAAAATAAATCTGAGGCAATTTAGTAAAAAATATTGAACCGCAAAGACCTTTAGTAACCGCATGAATGAATTATCACCTCTTTTATCAGCGCTGCCCGCAATTTTACCGTCCGGAAGGATCATGATTGCATTGACACTGCCTATTGAAGAGCGTTCCTGAACGGTATGACCCATTTTCTCAATCTTTTTCAAAGTGAGACTGTCAAAAGCATTCTTTTCGTAATATCAGGATATCAGGAAGCCACTGATGATGGAACCTCGTCTCACCCACTGCCTGACTGATATTCATACCATAATCGAGAACATTAATAATGACCTGAAAAACAGTAGTGGGAATTGTTGATCCGCCCGGCGATCCAAGCACCAGAAGGAGCTTTCCATTTTTTTCCACTATCGTTGGAGTCATCGAGCTAAGCATTCTTTTTCCAGGTTGTACTGAATTGGCTTCTCCTCCGGTAAGTCCGTACAGATTTGGAAATCCCGGCTTTACTGAAAAGTCGTCCATCTCATTATTAAGCAGAAATCCGGCGCTGTCGGCAACTATGCAGTTCCCAAACCCCCAGTTAAGAGTGGTGGTGACAGCAACCGCGTTGCCCATATAATCGACTACAGAATAATGAGTTGTTTCCTCACTTACATATTTTTCAGGTGATCCGGGCTTTATTTCCCGGGAAGCCGAAGCTTTTCCTTCATTGAATGAGCGCATCCTTTCGAAGCAATATTTTTTACTTATCAGCTGCTCAACAGGAATCTTTACGAAATCAGGATCTCCGGCATATTCTGATCTGTCGGCAAAGGCCCTGCGTTCTGCCTCAGTAATAAGATGTATGGCCGAAGCAGAATGGACTCCCCATCCGGCAAAAGGATAAGGAGTGATCATGCCCAGAAGCTGTATCAGTATAATGCCTCCGCCGGAAGGCGGTGGTGCAGTAATGAGTTTATAACCTTTGTAATCGGCTGTCAGGGCAGGTCTCCACACCGATTTATATTCCTCAAGGTCGCGTTCTGTTATAGCACCTTTTCCTCTATTCATCTCATTTATAAGATAATGTGCTGTAATTCCGGAATAAAATCCTTCGCGTCCATTATCCCTGATCCTCTTAAGAGTTTCCGCGAGATCTCTCTGAATAAGAGTGTCTCCCTCCTTCCATAATGATTCCTTTACAAAAGGAGTCGAATGGGAGTTTCTCTCTATGAAAGCCTCCCTTGAAGAATTAAGATCATCTGCCTGTCTTTTTGTAACAGGGAAGCCTTTTTCGGCCATATCAATTGCTGGTTGAATCACCTCCCTGAATGAAAGTTTCCCAAATTTCCGGTGGGCAGTTATGAGTCCGTCAACACTACCGGGAACCCCGCTTGCAAGATGTGTATTTGTGCTTGAACCTTCTGACACATTCCCCGATTGATCGAGATACATACCGCGTGAAGCATTCAGAGGAGCCTTCTCCCTGAAATCCAAGAATGAAGATTTGCCGTTTGCTGATCTGATGAGCATAAATCCTCCTCCACCTATATTCCCGGCTTCAGGATAGCAAACCGCCAGCGCGAAGCCGGTAGCCACGGCTGCATCAATGGCATTGCCGCCCTTACGGAGGATACTTGCTCCAATTGCTGAACTCTGCAGTTGTGCCGAGACAACCATTCCACTGTCTGCGACAACATCCCGGCCTTCAATAAATCCGGGTTTTTCTGTTCTGGCAGATGTGGAGGATTTCATAAAAACCAAGATGCACAATAGCAAGCTGATAAGCTGATTCATTGCTGTTTATATAAATGTTTTGATAGATAGATAGTTCATTTATTTAACGCTTTTTTACTCCTTGAAATATGCAATCGGCCATCAAATTTAAATCATACACAAGCAGGCTTGCTTATTCCTTCTCTGATACAATAATAACTATAAACCTGCTATAATTAGTGTGTGTGAGTCAAAATCTGCCGGAACAAAAATTGTTTTTACTACTTTTGGGAAAACATTTTAATGATGCTGGCAAATCAACCTCTTGCGGAAAGATTAAGGCCGAGAGATCTGGGTGATTTCTGCGGTCAGGAGCATCTGGTAGGCAAGAATGCAGTGCTCAGGAAAGTTATTGAATCGGGAAATATCCCGTCTTTCATACTGTGGGGCCCTCCGGGTGTTGGAAAGACCACGCTTGCAGGAATCATTGCGAATACTCTTAAAAGACCTTTTTTTCAACTTAGTGCGGTGCATTCAGGTGTTAAGGATGTGAGAGAGACAATAGAAAAAGCAAAGAGCCAGCAATTTTTCAACCAGCCCAATCCGATACTGTTCATTGATGAGATCCACCGCTTCAATAAATCCCAGCAGGATTCACTTCTTAGTGCTGTTGAACAGGGAATTATCACGCTTATTGGTGCAACTACGGAGAATCCCTCCTTTGAGGTCATATCCCCTCTCCTGTCCAGGTGCCAGGTTTATGTTTTGAAGCCCCTGACTGAAGAAGAGCTTACGGACCTGATGAACAGAGCATTGAAGAAGGATGCTTATCTCTCAGCCATCGATATTGAAATAGCAGAAAATGAGGCTCTTATACGTGTGTCAGGCGGTGATGCACGGAAATTATACAACGCACTCGAACTTGTTGTAAGCTCTGAGATTGATGAAGCCAATCCTGAAAAAATCGTTATAACCAATGAAATGGTTCTGAGGCATGTTCAGAAGAATCTTGCCCTCTATGATAAAAATGGGGAACAGCATTACGATATTATCTCAGCATTCATTAAATCGATGCGGGGCAGCGATCCGAATGCAGCAGTGTACTGGCTCGCACGAATGGTTGAAGGTGGTGAAGATCCAAAGTTCATCGCAAGACGAATGCTGATCCTTGCTGCTGAAGACATAGGGATTGCCAATCCAAATGCATTGCTCCTGGCCCAGGCCTGTTTTGAGGCAGTAAATGTTATAGGCTGGCCGGAATCCCGAATAATACTTTCTGAAACAGCTATTTATCTTGCCACGTCACCGAAAAGCAATTCTTCCTATATGGCAATTGATGATGCTATTGCAAAGGTCAGGTCAGAAGGTGATCTGCCTGTCCCGCTTCATATCCGGAATGCCCCAACCACTCTCATGAAGAACCTGGGATATGGCAAGGATTACAAGTATGCTCACAGCTATACCGGAAATTTCATACCCGATAATTTTCTTCCGGAAGAGATAAAAGGAACCATTTTTTATGATCCGGGGTCAAATCCCAGGGAAGATGAGGTGAGAAACCGGTTGAAGGTTATGTGGAAAGATATCTACAACTACAACAAAAAATAAATATTCCCATAGAACTTCAGATTACCCGATAACCTGCACCGGGTTCTCTCACCTCCATGCAATACGCAATGATATAAATAAATAGAACAAATCATACGCTCTCCATTTTCTAATTAAATTATTTTGTTTAATTTTGTGTTAATATGTCACAGGCTGTAATAAATATTCCCGGTTTACAATTCCTTGAATCTGGCAACTTTCTTTTGATTGCTGGCCCGTGTGTCGTTGAGAGTGAGTCAGTTGTATTTGAAACAGCTGAACATCTGAAACAGTTATCGGAAAAATACCAGATACCATTCGTTTTTAAATCATCGTACAGAAAAGCCAACAGATCGAGGGGAGATTCATTTTCAGGCATCGGCGATTTAATGGCTCTCAAAATTCTTGCAGAGGTCAGGAAAAGATACTCTGTTCCTGTTATTACCGATATACATAATCCGAACGAAGCAGAGATGGCAGCAGAGTTCGTGGATGTTCTGCAGATCCCGGCCTTCTTGTGCAGGCAGACTGATCTGCTGGCAGCCGCAGCAGTTACCGGCAAATGGGTGAATATTAAAAAAGGTCAGTTTCTTTCTGGGCCGTCAATGAAGTTTGCCGTTGAAAAGGTAAGAGAGTCAGGCAATAATAACATTATGCTCACTGACAGAGGTAATATGTTTGGTTATCAAGATATTGTTGTTGATTTCAGGAATATACCGGAGATGAAGAAAATAGGTGTTCCGGTTATAATGGACATCACGCACTCGCTTCAGCAGCCTAACCAGGAAAAAGGTGTATCAGGAGGAAGACCTGAGATGATAGAGACCCTGGGCAAGGCGGCGATAAGCGTGGGTGCAGATGGCATCTTTATCGAAACCCATCCCGATCCTTCGGTTGCAAAATCTGATGGAGCCAATATGCTTAAGCTCTCTGGCATGGATAATCTTTTGAGAAAACTCGTCGCATTAAGAAAAACAATAAATTCATTTAATTACTAAACCTAAATTCCAGTTGTATGAAGAAACTAATTTTTATTATGGCAGGACTGATAGTCATGTCTGTCATTAGTGCACAGTCACTTGACGAAATCGTTAAAAAGTATACAGAGGCTAACAAGCTAGATAAGGTTGCCAGTCTCAAAACAATTAAGATAACGGCTAATTTGTCTGTTATGGGCATGGAAATGCCTATGGTAATGTATATGAAAAACCCTAACAAAATCAAATCCGTAACTTCATTTAACGGACAGGATATGATCAATGTATTTGACGGTGTAAAGGGTTATTCTGTTAATCCCATGACCGGGTCGACGGATCCGGTGGAGATGACTCCTGAACAGGCTGCACCAGACCCTGAGAGGAAATATGTTTCAGAATTACCTGGCTAATTATCTGAAAAATGGTCAGCTGACTCTTGAAGGCGAGGAAAATGTAAATGGCAAGCCTGCATATAAGATCAAAGCCACTGTGGAAGGCGGAGCAATTATCGATTTATTTATTGATAAGGAAACATTTTTCCTTGTAAAAACAGCTTCAACGACAGACGCAAACGGAACCACGGTAACAATGGATTCTTATCCTTCCGATTATACTGAAACCAATGGTTTAATGATACCTATGAAAACCAGTACATCCGCACAGGGTATGGATATCCTCATTAATTTCACCAAAGTTGAGGTTGATATTCCTATGGAGGACAGCACATTTTCAGTAAAATAAACTCCATAAGCCGCAAATTGCGGAAAACAGAATTTCAAATTAAGAGGCCGTCTCATTACAATTAATGAGACGGCTTTTTTATAAAGAACCAAAGCCCCGTAAGGGCTAGCTCGACATAGTCAAATGAAAATAAAAAAGAAGGTGTCCTTTTGAGACACCCTTCTTTATAAAGCAGCTGGCCTGTAAGCCGGATTCTGTACGGTTTTGGTTTCTGTGAAAGAATTTTAAAACCGGTTTCCATCATTTATCTTGGCACGGCATCGCTGCCGTGCTCATACGACCTACCCCCCGGCATCGGACGAGCAGCCCTGTTTGCCGGTATACATGGTCTTTCAACCCATAAGGTGTACGGCTCCTGATGTTGCCACCCGGACCGGTAAGCTCTTACCTCACCTTTTCACCCTTATTCGTCAGGCTTGGTACCTCGACGAGGCGGTTATTTTCTGTTACACTACTATACCCTCACGGATATCTTCCCGTTAGGAAGCATGGTGCTCTGTGTTGCCCGGACTTTCCTTTCCGTCCCTGAGCATAGCCCAAGGGCGGAACGATGGAACAGCCTGCTGCGGTGCAAAGGTAAGAAATTGCTGCTGAATTGCCGCAGACTATACAATAATGGTTAATTTTGAAGCCTTCGTGTACCATGAGCCTCTTTACGGTGTTATAATAACATATGATTGATATTGATATAAATGACTACGATTACGATCTGCCTGAAAACAGAATCGCGCAGCATCCGGTTCAGGAAAGGGATAGGTCACAACTTCTTGTTTACAAGGATGGAAGGATAGTCAAAGATAGTTTCCGGAATATAGATGAATATCTTCCGCCCGATTCGCTGCTGGTGGTGAATAATACGCGCGTTATCCGCGCGCGCATTCTATTTCAGAAAGAGACCGGCGCAAGGATTGAAATCCTTTGTCTCGAGCCTCTCTCACCAGTTGATTATTCAATCTCATTTGGTTCAAGAGGTCCTGTTGAATGGAAATGCATTATCGGCAACCTTAAAAAATGGAAAAGCGGTATTTTAGCATATTCATTTACAGCGGACGGAAGAAATCATTGTCTTAATGCTGAACGGCTTGACCCAATTGGTGATGCATGGCGCATAAGATTCAGCTGGACGCCGGAAGATCTGAGCTTTGGAGAAGTAATTGAAGCCACAGGTCATATTCCATTGCCGCCTTATATAACCCGGGAAGATACGGAAGAAGACATTGAGCGCTATCAGACAGTATATTCAAATGAAAAAGGATCTGTTGCTGCCCCCACTGCCGGTCTACATTTTACTGAATATGTATTCGAAAGAATTAAGGCGAGGGGAATAAAAAAGGCTGAGTTGACACTTCACGTAGGTGCAGGCACCTTTCAACCGGTTAAAGCCAGGTTTATTTCGGGTCATGAGATGCATTGCGAGCATTTTTCGGCAGATGCTGAAACAATTTCAACGCTGCTTGAAAATCAGGGAAGGATTATCCCGGTCGGAACAACATCGGTACGTACGCTCGAGAGTCTTTACTGGCTGGGAGTTAAGCTCATCGGGGAGTCTTCAGTCGCAGACAGGGAACTGGCACTTGGTCAATGGGAAGCATATGGGATGAAAACCTCCGTTACGGTAAATGATTCTCTTCAGGCTTTGTTAGATTACCTGGAAAAAGGGAAACTTGCCGTCCTGCACGCTTCAACACGTCTTTTAATTGTTCCGGGCTATGAGTTCAGAATGACGAATGGGATAGTAACAAATTTTCATCAGCCGCGAAGCACTCTCCTGCTTCTTATTTCGGCCTGGACAGGGACAAAGTGGAAAGAGATATATACCTTTGCACTTGAAAACGGGTTCAGATTTTTAAGTTATGGAGACAGCTCTCTTTTGATGCGATGACAAAACATTCATCAATTTAACAGATCATTTTATCAAATTGTCTGAGCATAACGAAAAAATTAGTTTAATTTTGAAAATAGATCAGGTTTTGTTTATTTTGATATTAAAATAATTTCAGATGAACGGGAACAGACTAACGCAACAGGTAACAGCGATTTTCTCAATATTCATGGTGTTAGTATATTTGGGATTCGGGTGGTACTTTATTTTCTATTCTGATCTTAGCTATCTTGACAAGCCGGTAAGGGTAATAATGGGCTCAACATTTATTTTTTATGGCTTGTACAGAGCCTACAGAACATATGTTAAAATAGTGGAGGTCTTCTTCAAAAAAGACGGTGATAACGAGTAGTTCGCACGATTCCTTGCGAAATTGTAAATAGAAAATATTCATTCAATTACGGAGCCTTGGCACACACTTTGCGGTATATGAATGAAAATATTAAAACTAAACTAAATTTAGGAATATGAACAGAGTATCAGTTATTCAAAATTTTATTATTATTGCGTGCCGGATTAAAAGATCTACAAACAGTAATAGAGTGGACATAAGAAGTAATCATAATTTATTTTCGTACATGAAGTTTCCTCTGCTTGGACTAATGCTTCTGCTTTCATCCTGCGGGCAGATGGGTAAAAGAGCAACAAATGAGACAGCTACAAGGGGAAATATCAGGATTGAATCTGATGAATCGTTTCAGCCTTTGATAGAGACTGAAGTATTTACGTTTACGCATCTTTACACCAGTGCAGATGTAACTCCTGTTTATAAGCCTGAGAATGACGTGATAAACGATTTCATGCATGATTCGGTAAAAGTTATCGTCACCAGCAAGAAACTTACAGATTCACAGATTCAGTACCTGCGCGACACGCAGATTATTGCACGCACCACCACTTTTGCCTACGATGCTCTGGCTCTTATTACCAACAGGTCAAATAAAGACACATTAATAAAGTATAATACCGTAAAAGATGTTCTTCTTGGTAAAATAAAAACATGGAAGGAAATCGATGAAAAATCAAACCTGGGTGATATCAATATTATTTTCGACAATACAAAATCAGGAAATATCAGATATTTTAAGGACCTCTTCGATATAAAAGATTCTTTGGGGAAAAATTTCTATGCTGTCAACAATAATGCGGAAGTTATTAACTTTGTATCGAGAAATCCGGATGCACTTGGAATTATTTCCGTAAACTGGATAAGTGATAAGAATGACTCATTGAGCATGAGTTTTGTTAAAAAAGTAAATGTACTCGCTATTTCACAGCAGTATATTAATGATGGAAGCTATTACCGCCCGCAACAGGGTTTTATTTATGACAAATCCTACCCTTTCGTCAGAGAAATTTACCTGATCTCGAGAGAGACCTTTGTAGGATTAGGATCGGGATTCATAAACTGGGCGTGCGGGGAACAGGGACAGCGAATCGTTTTGAAATCAGGGCTTGTGCCTGCGACAATGCCGATAAGGCTTGTACAGATAAAGCATTAGCTGCCGGAAACGGTTGTAAATAGTAAGAAAGCGGAAAATAAATTAGCAGAAGAATATTAGAATACTAAATACCAAAATTGATATCAAATAATGTTAGCTATGAAACGTTTAATTTCAAGACCAGCAATTTTTCTGGCAGTATTATTAACAGGTTTTTCATTTAACTTAAAAGCGCAGGATTTGAATACTGCAATACTCCTGACGAGGAGCGAACAGTATGACAAAGCTCAGACCATGTTTCAGGATTTAATTAAGAAAGACCCCACCAACAGTAAAAATTATTTCTTTCTCGGGGAAAACTACCTGTCGGATTATTTTGCTGACACCATCTCCAACTCGCTTACAGTTGTTGCAAAATCGGCAAAGGAAGTATATCAGAAAGGTGTTGAAGCCAATCCAAACGATCCCCTTAATTATATAGGTCTGGCTAAAGTCGCTTTCTATCTGGGCGATGATAAGACTGCAACTGAGATGCGTACCAAGGCCAGGAGTCTTCTCCTGCCCTACAAAAATATAAAGAAGATTGTGCCGCCTGCAAAAGATTATGCTTTTGCACTGGCAAAGATTGCAGAATCATATATAAAGGATGATGCGGTAGATACTACACTTGCCTTGCCACTGATCAGGGAGGCATTGAAGATTGATAACAACAATAAGGATGTGGATCTGATAGCAGGTGATATTTATATACTGGTAAATGACGGATCCAAGGCTATTTCATTTTATAATCAGGCCCAGTTTGCCGATCCGAATTCTCCAACAGCTAACATGAAAATCGGTAATATTTATGTTAAAGGCCGTGCACTGCAGGCAGCAATTCCTTATTATGAGCAGGCTATCCAGTTAAATGCCAATTATGCCCCTGCCTATCGTGAATTGGGACAATTATATCTTTCTGCCGGGAGGTTTGATCAGGCTAAAGAGTATTTTAAAAAATATCTTGATCTTACCGAAGGCAATATTCCTGCAAAAATCAGGTATGTGAATGCTCTGTTTTATGCAAAGGATTATGATAATGTCATAAAGAACGTTGAAGATATATTCAAGGTCGACAAATCAAGGACCTATCTGAACCGTATCGCCGGCTACTCATGCTATGAGAAGACTCCCCCCGATTATGATAAGGCTCTTGCGTATATGGAGACTCTCTTTAAAACTGTGCCCCCCGACCGTATAATTAAAAAGGACTACTATTATATGGCCAGGATCCTTCTGAAGAAAAATCAGAATTATCCCAAGATGGCTGATGATCTGGTTAGTCTGAAAGCTCAGCTGGACAAGGATAAATCCAAATATTCAATAGCTTCAAATGCTGAAAAAGCAAAACTAAAACCTGCTCTTGATACTCTTACTAAAAAAGTAGCAGATCTGCAAGCCAGTGTCGCAAAGGCAAATGCAGAGATTGACCGGGCATTTCAGGAATATGATAAAGTTCTCAGCTATAATCCTAACGACAGAAGTGTTCTGAACGAGATTGCAACTAATTACTACAACTATAAGAGATATAACGGTGCAGCTGAGACCTGGGCTAAAATGCTTAATCTGGATCCTACAAAGGATAATACCGAAGACCTTATGAGAATAGGCAGAGCCTATTATACCGGTGGTAAATTTAAATCTGCCGACTCAATATTCAATGTAGCTCTCGTCAAGTCTCCGAATTATATTCCAGCCTATCTCATGATTGCCAGGACATATTCTAAAATGGATCCTGATCTGAAGCTTGGAATTGCGAAGCCTAAATTCGAAAAGCTCATAGAGGAATCAAAGGCTGATTCAATCAAGAACGAATCTGAAATGGTTGAAGCATTTGGCTATTTAAGCTATTATTATATGCTGAACAATAACTTCGGCAAATCAAAAGATTACTATAGCAGGATGGTCAATATAGATCCGAACAATAAAGAAAATAAGATCAAGGGGTATATGGGGATTGGTTCTGTTGAGCTTCGGTCAACAACTGCTGAAAAGTCCAATGAAGACAGGCTTCCTATCCTTGCCAGGGCAGCCGAAGCCTATAATAAAATTCTGGGTATCGATCCGGAGAATTCAGCTGCAAAGAGTCAGATCAATTATATCCATGAATATGAAGCTCAGATTAAGAAAGGTATAAATCCGAACGAGATCAAGGGTGTAGTTAAGAATGCAGCCGGTCAGCCATTGGCTTATGCTTCTATCAGGGTAAAGGATACTGCTGCTGAGAACCTTACCGATACCAAGGGTCAGTTTAAATTTGAGATTCCCCAGGGTTCAGAGGTTCTGATTATAAGCGCCAAAGGCTACAAGCCTCAGGAATTGCCAATAACGAAATCAAGGGTTTATAATGTAACTCTTGAGCAATTATAGAGATAAATTAGGTGTTAATTTAAAATTATTTGACATTTCCATAGGGTAAATTACTGATTAAACGATCATATGATTAGAGACTTGATCTAAACTAAACATAAAGTCAAACATTATCATTGACTCTTTTGGAAAAAAACAATTCATAACATATATTTGCAAATCGTAAAAAATCATTAAACCTAAACAAATCGATAAAAATGAGTAAACAAGGAAGTTCGTTTAAAGATGTGTTGCAAAATGTATTTGCAACGAGCGCTATTTTAATAGCTTTTATAGTTGCCTATTTGTTATTTGTGAACATTATGGGTAATTCTGTAAATTTCGAAGGTGGCAATCCGAAAGGCCAGCCGCTGGAAGGCAACTATCTTGGAATCATCTACAAAGGTGGTTACATTGTTCCAATTCTGATGACATGTGTACTTACTCTCTTCATTTTCATTATTGAAAGGGCTATAACCCTTTCAAGAGCAAAAGGCAAAGGCAGGTTGAATACATTTGTCAGCAATCTCCAGGGTCTTCTTGCTGCCGACAAAATTGAAGAAGCTATGGATGCTTGCGATAATCAGAAAGGTTCTCTTGCCAACGTTATGAAAGCTGGTCTGACCCGCTATCGTGACCTTCAGAAGGATAAAGAACTTGAGAAGGACCAGAAGATCCTTTCAATTCAAAAATCCTTTGAGGAAGCTACAGCACTTGAGCTGCCGATGTTGTCAAAGAACATGGTCATTTTCTCAACTCTTGCTTCAATTTCAGTGTTGATCGGTCTTATCGGTACAGTACTTGGTATGATCCGTGCATTCGCTGCTCTTGCACAATCAGGTGCTCCTGATGCCCTGCAGCTTGCAAGCGGTATTTCTGAAGCTCTTGTTAATACTGCTTTTGGTATTACAGGATCTACCCTGGCAATTATTGCATTTAACTATTTTTCATCTACAATTGACGGCTATACTTTTAAAATTGATGAAGCTGGCTTCAGTCTGACACAGAATTTTGCTGCTTCGCTGAAAAACGTATAATTGTAAATTTATCTTTTGGTTCAAATCTTTTAATAAAAAACTACAATGCCAAAGATTAAATTACCAACAAAATCTCCAAGAATCGACATGACGCCGATGGTCGACCTGTTCTCGGTTATATTAATATTTCTTATGTTAACAACAACCATGAGACAAACCGAACCGGCTCCTATTGATACGCCTTATTCAATATCAGAGAAACCAACACCTGATTTTAATACGATGACAGTTCTTCTTTCAAAAGACAACAGGGTATTCCTGAATTTTGACAACGGACCCGATACTTTACTTAAGTACAGGCCGAAGATCCTGGCTGCTATGGGAGGAAGATACAATATTGAATTTAATGCTCGTGAATTAAGGGAATTTGAAAAATATCCTACTTCCATTGGAGTTCCTATTCTGAAAATGAAGGATTTCCTCGACACAAAAGGGAGCAAGGAAAGAGCAGTTTTTCAAACCGGTATTCCTCTCGATTCAACTGACAACCAGCTAGCCCTGTGGGTACTGTTTGCACGTCAGATAAATCCAAACCTACAGGTCGATATTAAAGGTGACACCAAAACAGAGTTTCCGATAGTTAAGAAAGTTCTTGATATTATGCAGGATAAGAATGTGAATAAATTCAATCTGATCACAAGTCTTGAAGCTGCTAAAATTAACATCGACGAAATACAAAAGTGATATGGCAGAAATAATACAAGAAGAAAAGGCAAAAGGCGGGAAAAGAAAAGCTAAGACGCATGTCCCACATATTGACATGACACCAATGGTTGACTTGATGTGTCTTCTTATCATATTTTTCATGCTTACTACTGCTTTCAGTAAAGCAAAAGTGATGGAGATAAACCTTCCTGAGAAGGTCAAGGACCCAAACGCAGTGCCTCCAAAAATTTCTGCGAGCCGCACTCTTAACATTATTCTGGGTCCTGATAATAAAATATTCTGGTATCCCGGAACTGTGAAGCCAGAGGATTATAATAATCTTCCTCCGCTCAACGTTACAGATTTCAGTCCAAATGGTATCCGCAAATTGCTTCTTGACAGAAACAGATCGTTGTTCAAAAAGATCGACGATTTCAAAAAGGAAGTATTGCAGGGGAAGATCATAATCTCACCCGATTCAGTTAAGGGAGCAATCAGTAAATTGAAAACTGATGATGATACAGGTCCAATCGTTCTCATAAAAGCGTATAAGACCTCGACGTATGGAAATTTTGTGGATATTCTCGACGAAATGAATATCTGCGGAATCGCACGTTATACGTTTGTTGATATCTGGTGGTATGAAGAAAAGATGGTTGAATCCGCTCTCGGAATTGCACCAACCACTCCTTCAACCAAGAAATAAACCGTAAACCGATAAGAAAATGGCAAACGAAATACAAAATGCTCCTGCCTTTGACGACATAGTCTTTGAGGATAGGAATAAGGAATACGGAGCTTATAAATTGCGAAAAAAGTACAACCGTAATGTACTTATAGCACTTGGAATTGGAGTCATAATGCTTGCAACAGCCGTAATTACTCCTTACCTGAATGCAAAAGCATCGGTGAACAAATCCAAACGTGCTGAAAGACAGGTTGAGATTAAGATGGAGAATCTCAATACTCCTACTGAGGCAGCCCCACCGCCCCCTCCTCCACCGCCTCCTCCGGCTGATGTTGTCCAGCAACAGAGATATATTCCCCCTGTTGTTGTCGACTCAATCAAACCTGAAGATGTAAAGCAGCTTATGACTGCTGATCAGGCACAGACAGAGGTTGTTAATAAGGAAGTGGTAGAAGTTGCTCCTCAGGCAAAAGAAGAAGTACAGGAGGCTGAACCAGAACAACAACCATTTGTTGTTGTCGAAGAAATGCCTATGTTCCCTGGTGGTGATGCAGCTCTTCTTAAATACATTGCCGAACATACACAATACCCTGAAATTGCTAAGGAAAATAATATCCAGGGTAAAGTTATTGTCAGGTTCTGTGTTACACCTAAGGGAGGTGTAAGTCAGGTTAGTGTTCTTAAGGGAGTTGATCCCGAACTTGACAAAGAAGCTATCAGGGTTGTTAACACTCTTCCGGCTTTCAAACCCGGAAAACAGGGCGGAAAACCAGTACCAGTATGGTACATGGTGCCTATAGCCTTTACGCTTAAGTAAAATCCTAGTTTACATATAAATAAAAGAAGGTGTCTCAAAAGGACACCTTCTTTATTTGTATTAATCGGAGATTGCCTGCAGGGAACCAGTTCCCCCTCTCCTCGCCCAAAAATCAGTGGCGTTCCAGTTCACTTTTCAGCAGAACAATAAAATCCTCGATATCATTTGCCTGGGTATCCCAGCTGGCCATTAGCCTCCATTCCGACCTTTTCTCATCCCAGGGATAGAAAAAGTAGCGTCCCTTCACTTTTTCTGCGACTTCCCTGGGAATAATTACAAATACACCATTCGCCTGCACCGTCTGTGTAAGCTTAACCCCAGGGATCTGCTTAAGATGATCTGCCAGCAATCTGGCCATTGCATTTGCATGTTCAGCACAGGTTTTCCATACATCGTTGCGGAAATATCCGATATATTGGGCAGAGATAAACCTCATTTTGGAAGCCAGCTGCATCCCCTGTTTTCGGATATATTTAAAATCAGCGGACAGTCCCGGCTTCAGGAAACAGATTGATTCTCCCAACATCATCCCATTCTTTGTTCCTCCAAATGACAAGATATCTACTCCGGCATCAGTGGTAAATGCTCTGAATGGCAGATTGAGAGATACTGCAGCATTGGCGATCCGAGCTCCATCCATATGGAGCAGCATGCCTCTGTCATGAGCATAGGAAGCCAGCTCTGCAACCTCAGCTGCAGTGTATACCGTACCCATTTCTGTCGACTGGGTAATTGATATTGCCTTTGGCTGAGAATGATGTTCAAAATCAAGGCCATGCATATGCTTCTCAATAAGCCCGGGCCGGATTTTACCATCGGGTGTATCAACAACCAGTACCTTGCATCCTATAAACTTTTCAGGAGCCCCGCACTCATCTCCTTCCATATGAGCAGTTGATGCTGTTATAACCGAATGCCATGATCGCAATACTCCCGAGAGGCCAAGTACATTTGCTGCGGTACCCGTAAAAACAAAATAAGGCTCAGTTTCACTGCCTAAATGCTCTTTAAACAGACTTATAGCCTCTTCAGTGTAAACATCAGATCCATAACCTGTTACATGACCATTATTTGATGCAATTAATTCTTTCAGGACCTCAGGGTGAATTCCTGCATTATTATCACTGGCGAAGCCTCTATTATTTATTCCCATTTTAAGATTTTTGATAAAGGTGAATTATGTACCGCTTCATTAAGTAATTATACTTAAAATTACGCACAAATTTATTTAAAAATCCATTCTAAAATGGTTTAGATCGGCAAATCGTCATTAAAAAAAAGATTTAACTTGTGAACTATAAATTATTATATTTATTGACAAATTTCTAATCTTAAAAGAAACAGATAAAGCGATGATTGAAAAAATTATTGACAGCAACAACAGGACATTCAAAGAATTGTACGGTACCAATCAAACAATCCTTCATCAACAGGCGAATAGGTACAACTTACTTATTGATAAATTCCATAATGTTTTTGGCAAAAAAGACATTATGCTTTTCAGCTCTCCTGGTCGCACTGAAATAGGAGGAAATCATACTGACCACAATTATGGAAGAGTCCTGGCAGGAGCGGTCAATATGGATAAT
The DNA here is from genome assembly GCA_963715785.1 of uncultured Bacteroidales bacterium. Taxonomy (GTDB): domain Bacteria; phylum Bacteroidota; class Bacteroidia; order Bacteroidales; family VadinHA17; genus LD21. The sequence goes on along the minus strand of OY970276.1, from coordinate 3,464,130 downwards.
ATAGCTGTTGCAGCAAATAATAATTCCAATATTGTACATGTTCTCTCTTCCGGTTATGATAAGATTGAAGTGGATTTATCGAACCTGTCGCCAATTAAAACTGAGAATTTTACATCTGCTTCAATCATCCGTGGTATTAGTGCCAAAATGAAAGAACTTGGTTTTACAATTGGAGGATTTGACTGCTGTATAGATAGTGGGGTACCTGTGGGATCGGGACTTAGTTCTTCTGCTTCATTTGAAGTTCTTATTGGCGCAATAGTCAGCCATCTTTTTAATAATGGAAAGCTTGAAGCGGTTCAGAATGCTATCATCGGACAATATGCCGAGAATGTTTATTTTGGCAAACCATGCGGGTTAATGGATCAAACAGCGTGTGCTGTTGGTGGACTTGTTACTATTGATTTCAAAGATCCATCAAACCCGGTTGTTAAAAAGGTCAATTTTGATTTCGTTGCTACCGGATTTTCACTTGTAATAACTGATACCGGTGGTAATCATGCCGATCTGAATGACGAATACGCTTCAATACCAATTGACATGAAGGCAGTCGCTGCAGAATTGGGTGCTAAAGTTCTGCGGCAGGTAAGTCTTGAGCAAATTCTGGATATTACACCTGAAATCCGCGAAAAAGTTGGTGACAGGGCTATCCTCCGTGCAATTCACTTTCAGAAAGACAATCAGAGGGTTGTTGAGCAGGTAGCCTCATTAGAAAAAAATGATTTTAAAGCATTTCTGGGTATGGTTACCGACTCAGGTCTCAGTTCATTTATGTACAACCAGAACATTTACCCGGTAAATAATATCAGGGAACAAGGGGTATCACTGGCTCTTGCATTGAGCGACATTGTACTTAAAGGACAAGGAGCCTGGCGTGTACACGGAGGTGGATTTGCAGGTACAATTCAGGCATTTGTTCCGGAGAATTTACTGGAAAAATATATCACAACATTAGAGCATGTCTTCGGTAAATCGGCATGTCATAATCTGTTTATCAGACAAAAAGGAGCTGATAAAATTAACCTGTAAAAGCTGTGAAGAGCATTAATGTACCTGTTTGGATAAAATTGTCAATTAAATAAACTAAAAAACTCATTATGAATAACTCTGGAAAAACCAATTATCTGTTCCCTCTGATAGTCATGGCTTCACTCTTTTTTCTGTTCGGTTTTATAACAACTATGAACAACTCCACTATCGACTTTCTGAAAAATTCCTTTGGTCTAAACGATGTTCAGAAACAATTACCCAACACATTTTTCTATGGAGCGTATATTCTTTCCGTGCCTGTGGGGTTGATGCTGACAAAAATAGGTTACAAAAATGGGGTGCTTTTCGGACTGGCTTTAATTTCATTGGGATTCTTCCTTTGCATTCCGGGTGTTTCTATGGGTTATTACGGATTTCTGAGCACAGTTTCGGTCTTTGCTATTGGCGTAGTGATTCTTCAGGTTGCTGCAGGACCCTATGTTAATGCATTGGGTAGTCCTGAAACCGGTGCCAGCCGACTGACACTTACAAACGCTCTTAATTCAGTAGCAACAATCATTGCTCCAATTTTTGTTTCTGTTCTGCTAGTAACTCCGAAACTCGAACCAGGCATTAAAATGGAAAATTCTGCAATACGGAATATTGTTAAAGGCCCATTTATGGTTATTGGTATAATTACAGCAGTTATACTTGTAATTATGTTCTTCTTAAAACTCCCTGAAATCAAAAGTGAAGAAAATGGATCTGAGGGACTTGAAAAGAAACAATACAAGTCAAGTGCTTTTAAATATACTCATGTCTGGCTGGGCTCTTTAGCCATCTTTCTATACATGGGAATTGAAATTGGTCCCTCGAGCTTTTTTCCCGATTACGCAGCTAAACTTGGTATTCATGGAATAAACCCTATCGATATGCTTAAATATTACTGGGGAGGTATGATGGTCGGTCGTGTACTGGGAATCTTTATTTTAAGAAAATACAAAGCTCGTTTGATTTTGACCATATGCGCAGTAGGTGGATTTGTTTTACTTGGCAGCTCATTTGCGCTCAGTTCAAGCGCTCCTGGTATTGCAATGTGGTTATTCCTTGGCACTGGATTATTCCACTCTATAATGTGGCCGGTTATTTACAATCTTGCACTGGAAGATCTGGGACCACATTCAAAAGTAGCTTCAGGTGTCATTGCAACTTCGGTCATTGGCGCTTCCATCTCAACACTGATTATGGGCAAAATAGAGGCTGTAACAGGCTCAGTAATAATAGCTGTAAGTCTGATGTTCTTATATTATATTTACCTCGTCTTTTTCGCTACAAAAGGCTCAAAAATAAGGTAACCATATTATCTGTAAACTTAAAAAATGAGACTGATCCGAAATACAGTCTCGTTTTTTTATTAATACATTTTTAAAAGGCTTTTTGCAGTATCAAATATTTGAATATTCCATAGTTACTGCCCAGGCATGCGCTGGAAATCCTTTAACCGTGAAGCACACAAAGCAGACACAAAGTACAAAAAGCAATTATTACTCTAAAGTGCACTCTTCCTCGTGACCTTAATGGTAAAAAAAATGAATCGGGAAAATCATATATTTACAAAAATATTTTCTTGAAAACCCGTTACTTCATATTTATCTCATACAAAGGTACTTCCTACCATGGCTGGCAGGTACAACCTAATTCTGTAACGGTTCAGAAGATACTCGATGAAGCATTAAGCGTTATCCTTAATGAAGTAATTTCTACCACAGGCGCTGGAAGAACCGACGCAGGGGTGCATGCCCTGATGTTTTGCGCACACTTTGAGAGCTTGTCACCCGACCTTCTGAATACCGGAAACCTGATCTTCCGGCTTAATCAGTTCCTTCCTGCGGATATTTCCGTAAATGCTTTAAGAAAGGTTGTACCCGATGCCAGTGCAAGGTACGGTGCCATATCGAGAACATATAAATATTATGTTTCCAGAACCAAGGATCCTTTCTCAGGCAGTTCAAGCTGGTATCTGCATGGTCTGACCAACATCGGGGAAATGAATAACGCATGCAATATATTACTGCAGCATTCTGATTTTACAAGCTTCAGCAGGCTTCATTCGGGAGCGAAATCAAATATATGCAGGATTTACGGTGCAGTATGGGAAGAATCGGATAACCGACTGGTATTCACTATTAAAGCCGACCGCTTTCTGAGGAATATGGTTCGGGCTATTGTAGGAACAATGGTTGATGTAGGATTTGGAAAACTTAACATTGATGGGTTTGAGCAGATAATTCTGGCAAAGGACCGTTGCAGAGCCGGTAAATCAGCGCCTGCAAAGGGATTGTTCCTGACAGATATTGAGTATCCGGAAGAGATTTTTACAAGCCCAGAAGCCACCCATGGCGGGTAGCCGTCAACAAAGCCGCTATCATAATTCTATTTTAGTATTCATCCGGCAGCTCTTTCAGCTGGGCCAGCGTAAATACCGGTCCGTCCTTGCAGACATAAACCTTACCTACATTACAACGGCCGCATTTTCCAAAGCCGCATTTCATGCGATTCTCAAGGGTTGTGTAAATATTTTCATCAGCGAATCCTAGCTTTGCAAGCACGGGGAACGTAAATTTGATCATCACCGGAGGTCCACATACTATAGCAATAGTGTCTTTTGATGAAGGTGCGACCTTCTCAACAATCGTGGGTACAAAACCCGATTCACCTTTCCAGTCAGGCGACTCTCCGCCCGGATCAACAGTTGTAATGAGTTTTATGTCTTTCCTTTGTTCCCATTCTTTAAGCTCTTCCTTATAGACAAGGTCTTTAACTGTTTTCGCTCCGTAAATTATTGTTATGTCCCTGAAGCTTTCCCGCAGGTCGAGTGCATTCCATATTACGCAACGCATTGGAGGCAAGGCAATTCCTCCAGCAATAAACAACAGATTCTTGCCTTTCCACTCTTCTATCGGAAAAACATTTCCATAAGGACCTCTGAATCCTATTATGCTGCCCTCTTCGCACCCCGAAAGAGCATTTGTAACTTTCCCTGTCTGTCTGAAAGTGCATTCAATATAGCCTTGCCGTGTAGGAGGAGAAGCAATACAAAAAGTCGACTCACCAACTCCATAAACCGAATATTCCCCGAATTGCCCGGCTTTATATGAAAACTTTTCCCGGTCGGCTTCATTTATAAATTTCAGCATGAATGTTTTTACTCCGGGAGCCTCATGAGTGATCCTCTCAATCCTCATAAGGTATGGCATATATAAATTATCCGTCATACTGTAACCTCCTGAATTGAAATTAAATGTTCCAGAATATTCATATCAGCCGGACATGCTCTTGAACAACGGCCGCAGCCGGTGCAGCCATATACTGCCAGTCTTTCAGGCATGTATGAAAATTTGTGCATTATACGCTGTCTCCAGCGCTGCGACTGAACCGCTCTCGGATTATGTCCTGATGTATGAATAGTGAAATGTGAAAAGCCGCAGGAATCCCAGCATCTGACGCGTGATCCTCTTTTACCATGGGATTCATCCTGTATATCGAAACAGGCGCATGTCGGACAGACATAAGCACAGGCCCCGCAGCCAAGACATTTAAGCGACTGGCTGGCCCAATAACTGCTTTCAAAAAAATTTTCAAGCTTCGTCCTGATTTCTTCATGATTAAATCTTACGGGCACTTCTGCGAGAAATTTTTCTTTTCCGGCAATCTCTGCTATTTCAAAAAGATCAGGTGCAATGGCAACAATTTCTTTTCCCTTTTCGGTCACAACCTCAGCAAGATAATCGCCATCTTCTCCAAGTCTTGTGAAAAGAATATCGCTTCCCTGTGTATTTCCCGGATTACCTCCTACAGATGTACAAAAGCAATATTCATCACATCTGCTGCAGCTGAAACCCAAAATAGTAACTTTTGACTGGCGCTTATTGTAGATCTCATCTTTATAATCCCAGTTAAAAATGGCGCTCAGTTCACCTGCTCCGGTTGCATCACAAGGCCTGACTCCCCATATCACAGTTTCGGGAACATCCTTCAGATCTGCTCCTTTGACTGACATTCCATTCTGATCTTTTGAAAAATCGAGGATCTTTTCAGTACGAGGAAACGCGATATCCTTTGATGACTCGGTTGTTTGAATATAATCCGTTGAAATCTCTGCAAAGCTGGCTGCATTCCTGAAAGTAATCTTCCCGTTCCTTGAAAAGGGGGCGTAGATGGATTTACTGTTTTGCTTTAAGATATCGAAAAGCTTTTCCAGTGAGTCTTTCCTGACTAATCGCTTATCAATATTCATTTCTTATAGTATAAAATTTTCTTTATCATCAGGTTTATATGTTGACATAAGATGATCTCCCTTCAACGCAGGCTGGTAATCTCCGAAGAATTCCCGTGCATCGTTCATCATTTTCTTTGTTAACAGATTGACAGGTATTGAAAGCGGGCACGCATTATAGCAGGCATCACAATCGATACAGCGTCCGGCCAGATGCATTGCTCTCATAAAATGCCATTCGAGGTTGCCCAGTTCTGTTGACGGAACTGGGATCCACTGAGGCTGATTGAAATCAACCGTACATCTCTCACAATAGCACATAGGGCAGGCTGCACGGCAGGCATAACATTTGAAACACGGAGAAAGCTCTTTGATCCAGAATTCCCAGCGCTCAGCCCTGGTCATCTTTTCCAGTCTGTCGAGCATCTCTTTATTACGATCATCAATCTTGATCTGGTACTGATGCACAAATTTTTCAACTTCAGCCAGATTTCCGAATTCAATAAGTTTACTCTCAGGGGTTATGCCCAGAACCAGGAGATTATTATCATTTACCTGGAATTCCGAAGCAAGCTGGATTATACTTCTCATAACAGGCAAAGTGGCAGCAATAGCCATTTTCCCCTTCTCCCTGACTTCTTTTTTTGTGACATATGCTGCAAGATTCTGAACACAACGACTGTCAAAAATGAATCTGTCGCATTCTTCGGACTTTTCTGCAAACAGAGCTCTGGTCTTATTCCCTGTGCCCTGTTCATAAGCAATTACAACTTTAACGGCAGAAGTTTGAAGTAGTTCTTTTGCGCGTTTTATCAGGTCAACCATGATTCACCTCCTTTTCAGGATATTTTGCAATTTTTTTATATTCGCTGTAAGGACCCATTTCACGTATCGAAGCAACCGTGGTATTTACAATATCAGCCCATTTGGCACCTTCGGCTGCAGAGACCCATGAGAATTTTATCCTCTCAGTATCGATACCGGTGAAATCGCATAATGACCTGAACATTATCCATCTTCGTCTGGCATGAAAATTCCCTGATGTGTAATGACAATCATTCGGATGACAGCCCGATACAATAATTCCGTCGGCACCCTCATCAAAAGCCTTCAGCAGAAGCATATAGTCAATTCGCCCTGTGCAAGGGAATCGGATAATCCGGACGTTAGATGCATATTTGATGCGGCTGGTACCGGTCAGATCGGCGCCTGCATAGGTACACCAGTTACAGACGAAGGCAACAACTTTTGGTTCAAATTCTGACATCAATAGTAAAAATTAATATTCATTTAATAAAGCCATTACTTCAGCATACACCTGCTCATTTGAATACCCCTGTATATCAATGGATTTTGAACGACAGAATGCTACACATGTGCCACATCCCTGGCATAAGCCGGGATTGACCTTTGCAACCACTTTTATTATTTCGCCGTTACGGTTTTTGATCTCTTCTCTTTCAATAGCCTGGTAAGGGCAGGCTGAAACGCAGAGGAAACAGCCGACACAAGATGAATAAACCGGAGGAGCCTGACGGTTTACAACAGCAACTAGCGGTTCGCGGGTGAGCTCATCCTGTGAGAATAATCCTGCGACCTTTACTGCAGCACCCGATGCCATGGCCACTGAATCAGGTATATCACTCGGAGCCTGACAGGCGCCTGCGAGGAAGATACCTGCAGTATTTGTCTCAACAGGCTTCAGCTTTGGATGTGCTTCGGCAAAGAATTTATACGGATCATAAGAGACATGCAGCTTCTGAGCGAGTTCCTCGGCACCTTCATTAGCTACACCTGCGGTTGCAAGAACCACCATATCAGCTTCAATTTCAACAGGCATAGCGTTAAGAAGTGTATCGGCACCGCTGACTAATAGTTTTCCATTCTTCTCATAAATCCTGGAAACCCTGCCACGGATGTAATTTACGCCATCGTCTTCAATAGCTCTTCTGACGAATTCCTCATATTGCTTACCTCCTGACCTGATATCCATATAGAAAACATAAGACTTCCCGTCATGTACTTTATGCTGATATAGCATAGCATGTTTGGCCACATACATGCAGCATATTTTTGAACAATATGGGATCCCTTTTGCAGGGTCGCGAGATCCGGCACAGGCCAGAAATACAATTTTCTGAGGCACCTTACCATCCGACGGCCTTCGTATTTCCCCGAGGGTTGGACCAGAGGCAGAAGCAAGACGTTCAAACTGAAGTCCGTGATAACATCCGGGTACTTGCCATAGCCATATTCAGGGAAGAAATCAGGTTGTTTTACTGCAAACCCGGTAGCTACAACAATCGCTCCGATTTCAACTTCGAGGATCTCATCTTCCTGATCGAAGCGGATCGCCCTTGTAGGGCAAACTATTTCGCAAACCTTGCATTTACCTTTAATATAATAGGTACAATTTTTTCTGTCTATCACAGGTCTGTTTGGTACAGCCTGTGGAAACGGGACATAGATGGCAGTCCGTTTACCAATGCCCTGATTGAATTCGCTTGGAATTTTCTTTTCCGGACATTTGGTTGTACACTGACCACACCCGGTGCAAAGCTTTTCATCTAGGCTTTTCGATTTCTTTCTTATTTTAGCCTTGAAATTACCAATGAATCCGTCAACGCTCTCGACTTCAGCGTAAGTATACAATGTAATATTCGGATGCTGGGCTACCTCCACCATCCTTGGAGTAAGAATACACTGAGAGCAGTCGAGTGTGGGGAATGTTTCGGAAAGCTGCGACATATGGCCCCCGATTGAGGGAGCGTTCTCAATCAGTATGACTTTATGACCCGTATTAGCGATATCAAGAGCTGCCTGGATTCCTGCTATCCCGCCTCCTATCACAAGAGCAGTTTTGGTTACCGGCACTTTAATAGAAGAAAGCGAATGATTATATTTTACTTTTTCTACCTGTGTTCTCACCATGTCAATAGCTTTTTCAGTGGTGGCTTCATTTTTTTCATGGACCCATGAACAATGTTCCCTCAGGTTGGCCATTTCACACAGGAATGGATTCAATCCGCCTTCTGCACAGGCTTTCCTGAAAGTTGGTTCATGCATACGTGGCGAACAGGAGGATACAACAACTCCCGTAAGGCCCTTCTCAGCAATTGCACTTTTAATAATGGTCTGTCCCGGGTCGGAACACATATATTTATAATCAATGCTGAAAGCCACTCCATCATATTTGCTGGCGGTCTCAGCTACTTTTGCGCAATCGACTGTCGCGCTTATATTTTCGCCGCAATGACAGACAAATACTCCTATTCTGGACATATAATTGCTTGATATACTGATTAATAATCAAACTGTAACTTTCACAAAATGCCTTTTAAGACCCAGCGCTTTTCTGTCGAGTCCGATAGCAAGACCAATAGCCTGTGTGACAAAAATCACAGGGATATCAACTTTTTCTCCCAGTACGAATTAATATCATCGCGACGCATATCAAGGTTCGAATGACACATAGGGCAGGCTACGATTATAGCCTGCGCCCCACGATCCCTGGCATCATCGACAATTTTACCCGAAAGTCTTCCAACCGAGCTTGTTCGCGAAACAGAGAGTCCGGCACCACAACATTCCGTCTTGAAGGCCCAGTCTATTGGAGTTGCGCCGGCTTTTAACATCAGCACATCCAGGGTCTGAGGATCTTCTGCACGATCAAACTTAAGTATTTTATGAGGCCTTACAAGCAGACAACCATAATAACATGCCACTTTGTGATCAAATGGCTTTACAACCCTTGCCTCAAGGTTAGGGATAATGTATTTATCAAGAAACTGAACGATATTTAAGATGGTGACCGATCCCGTGTAATTCAGGCCATTGGCCTCAGTTACAAGCGTTTTCAAAGGCAAGGACTCTGCTAATTCGTGTTTTGTAACGCTCAGTCTGCTGTAACACGCTGCGCAGGGAACTACTATTTCACTCATGCCCTGTTCTTCAGCAAGAGAGAGTATTCTTGCAGGCAATGCAAGAGAAAGTTCTTTATTAATATTATGGGCGGCAGTAGCCCCGCAGCAATTCCAGTCCTTAATTTCCTCGAGCCGGATATCGAAGGCTTTTGCGATGGCAAGGACCGATTCAGCATATTCACGCGAAGATCCTTTCAGAGAACAACCGGGATAAAATCCGAGAGTCATATAATTAGTATTTATTCTTTTTGTTTGATTTTCTGAAAATAGAAGCTACACCTGATCTGTCTTTTATTAATTCGGGAATTATATTCAGTTTACCCCTTTTCAACATTTTTGGAGCAAGAGCGAGGTCATCAAGAATTTTAAGTGTCCTGGTTTTATAATCAATAAATAATCCAATTTCATATAATCTGCCGGTATATTTTATTGAGTCAAGGAACGATTTGTGAAAGGCAATTATCTCTTTTGCCTTAGGATTCATTTTCTTCTCCTTTAATGATTTCTGTCTCAGGAAATCCATCATTTTGGGAATGTCGATGCTCATAGGGCAACGAGCAAAACACATTTCGCAGGTGAGACACACCCAGATAGAAAAAGAGCGAAGCACCTTATCCGCGAGATCAGGCCTGCCAGTCTGCAGCATCCGCATGATAACACTGGGCGGATAATCCATCTCTTCAGCGAGGGGACATCCTGCTGAACATTTGCCGCACTGGTAACAATGGCTGACCTTTATTTCAGTATGCTCCAATACTTCACCTCCCAGTCCTGATATTCCTGCATGAAGTGTATCTGAACTCATAATTTTTATATTAGTTTTGCTTAGGAATGCGGTTATATCAACTGCTAAATGTAACTATTATTGCCATTTTTTAACATGAAAATTGTCAAATTAAGGATAATTATAAAAAATGGAAAATAAGCCTATCCTATTCATGGTGTATAACATGCATCAAATCTGTTAAATAAATAACACATGCTTAGGTACGAAGTGATATATATCATTATAATCATATGTTAATAATTTCACATAATAAAAAAATAATCTATTTTTGTGCGGCTTGGATCTAAACCTAATTCAATTTTTCAATGAATAACGAATGGTTAATTCTGTTTTTTCTTGTCGGAGCCAGTTTTGTAGGATTAGTACTGATCTTTTCAGGAATTGTTGCTCCAAAATCAATAAACCCTCAGAAATTTGAGCCCTACGAGTGTGGGATGCCCACCGAGGGAGTTACCTGGCTGCAGTTTAATGTCGGGTATTACCTGTTTGCCATCCTGTTCCTGGTATTTGATGTTGAGACAGTCCTGGTTTTTCCATGGGCTGTAGTTATGAAGGAGACAGGAATGGCTGCGTTCATCGAAATATTAATATTCTTCTTCATACTGGGTCTTGGATTACTCTATGCCTGGAAAAAACACGCACTTATATGGGAATAAAAGGAATGAAGAGAGAAGATTTTGGCGATAATGAGAGCCTTGATCTTCTTAAGGAATCCGGAAGTAATGTTTTTCTGACTTCAATTGATGATGTTATCAACTGGGGCAGGAAGAATTCGCTCTGGCCTCTGACTTTTGCTACCCGATGCTGCGGCATTGAAATGATGGCTGCGGGCGCTTCAAGGCATGACTTCGCCAGGTTCGGCATGGAAGTATACAGGGCCAGTCCCCGTCAGGCAGACGTTATCGTTGTTGCCGGGACAATTGTTCATAAGATGGCCCCCGTATTAAAACGCCTGTATGATGAGATGGCAGAACCGAAGTATGTGGTCGCTATGGGTGCATGTGCAATATCAGGCGGTCCATTCTTCCTGAATTCTTACAGTGTAGTAAAAGGAGTCGAGCATGTTATTCCTGTGGATGTCTATATTCCTGGCTGTCCTCCCCGACCCGAAGCTTTATTATATGGTATGCTTCAATTGCAAAGATTGATTGAAACACAAACAATCAAATCGAGAAAAGAGAGGAATCTCTCGCATGATTATAAATAAGTAACAGATAATTCCGGAAATCTCATCATCAATGGATAAAACACAATTAAGCGAATTTATCAAATCAACAGGCAGTGATCTGGAGATCAGGGAAGGCAAACAATTCATTGAAGTTACAATACCTCCTTCATCGCTCCACGAAGTTGCCCGTCAGTTAAAAGAGAATTCTGAAACGCGGTTCGATTACCTCTTTTGTATTACAGGAGTCGACTGGGGCACTGATCTGGGAGTTATCTATCACCTGCGCTCATCGGTATTTGGTCATACTGTAGTACTGAAGACTCGTACTCCGGACAGGGACAATCCACAGCTTGATTCAGTGACTGATTTATGGCAGACAGCCGAATTTCATGAGCGGGAGGTTTATGATCTGTTAGGAATAAAATTTAAAAACCATCCCGATCTCAGAAGGCTATTCCTTGATAATTCGTGGGGTTTCCCGCTGAGGAAAGACTATGTTGATGATGTAAATATCGTTACCAAGTAATTTATGGAAGAAAACAAAATAATCAACTCGCCTGACGACCTGCAGGAGTATTTTGTGAATATGGGTCCACAGCATCCTTCCACTCATGGAGTGCTGAGGCTCCTTGTTTCACTGAAGGGTGAAATGGTTCAGAATGTGCAGCCTCATGTCGGATATATACACAGTGGAATTGAAAAGATGTGTGAAAGCATTACCTATCCCCAGATCATACATCTGACCGACCGAATGGACTATATTTCGGCTCATATCAATAATGAGGCGGTGTGCCTGAATGTCGAAAAGGCCCTTGAGGTGGATATTCCCGACAGGATAAAGGTAATCCGGACAATTATGTCGGAACTTACTCGTCTTCAGTCACATCAGCTATGGTGGGCTTGCTTCGGGATGGATCTTGGCGGACTGACCTGTTTTTTTTACGGTCTGCGCGACAGGGAGAAAATACTTGACATTTTTGAGGAAACATGCGGCGGACGAATGATAGTCAGCTATAACTGTCCGGGCGGACTAATGTACGATATTCATCCGAATTTTCAGAAGCGCGTTAAGGATTTCATAAAATACTTCAGGAAAATATTGCCTGAGTATGATCAGCTGTTGACTGGCAATGTGATATTCCAGGAAAGAAGCAAGGGAATTGGAATATTGTCAAAAGAAGATGCAATATCATTCGGAGTCACAGGACCAACCGGCAGGGCATCGGGTTTTTCGTGCGATGTAAGAAAGCATGAACCATATAGTGCCTACGACAGGGTAAAGTTCAATGAGATCCTTCTGACCGAAGGCGATACATTCAGCAGGTATGCTGTACGCATTGAGGAGATGCGGGAATCAATGGACATCATTGAACAGCTTATAGATAATATTCCGGAAGGTCCGTATGTAGTAAAGATGAAGCCGGTGATAAAACTTCCGGAGGGTGAATATTATCAGAGAGTGGAGACCGCACGTGGTGAGCTGGGAGTATTTATTATCAGCGATGGCAATAAAAATCCTTACCGTGTTAAGTTCAGATCTCCGAATTTTTCTAACCTGTCGGTTCTTAACCATATATCAAAAGGATTCAAAATAGCTGACCTTGTTGCAATTGGAGGATCACTTGATCTTATAATACCGGATATTGACAGGTAGGAGTGGAAAGAGTGACTAGAGTGACTAAAGTGACTAAAGTGACTAAAGTGACTAGAGTGACTAAAGTGACTAGAGTTAAAGAGCAAATAGAGTAAATATTCAGATGAATTGATAATAATAAAAAAGACTAAAGTTAAAATATATGCTACCTGAGATTGTTTCTCTGAATACTTCCCCTTCGTTATCAGTTCCATGGTGGAAAGTCGTGTACGATTTTTCTGCTCTTACAGAATGGATAGACAAGAGTCTGCATAATGCAATGTCTCCTTTTTGGACAACTATAACTGAGATGGTCATAATCGGCATATTAATACTTCTTTTCTATGCCCTGATAGGACTCTTTCTGGTATATGCTGAAAGAAAGGTTTGTGCGTTCATGCAAAACAGACTCGGGCCTAACAGAGTTGGGCCTTTCGGTATATTCCAGACAATCGCTGACCTGTTCAAATTACTCTTTAAGGAGTTGATCCCGATTAAAAATGCGGACGGATTCCTTTTCAACCTTGCACCTTTCATTGTTATTATAGCATCCTTCATGGCAATAGCTGCAATACCGTTTGCCAAAGGACTGCAGGCAATTGATATGAACATAGGAGTTTTGTATGTAATCGCTGTCTCAGCTATGGGCGTCATCGGCGTCCTGCTGGCCGGCTGGTCGAGCAATAACAAGTATTCGCTCATTGGGGCAATGCGCAGCGGGGCTCAGATCGTTAGCTATGAACTGTCAGTTGGACTGGCGCTCATAACAATAGTTATACTCGCAGGCTCAATGCAACTATCGGTAATTGTTGAAGCTCAGAGAGATGGCTGGTTTATTTTTAAAGGCCACATACCTGCATTGATCGCATTTATTATATTCCTGATCTCCAGCACGGCCGAAACCAACAGGGGACCTTTTGACCTTGCCGAAGCTGAATCGGAACTTACGGCAGGCTATCATACAGAATATTCCGGTATTAAGTTCGCGTTCTTCTTCCTCGCGGAATATATTAACATGTTTATTGTTGCTTCCATAGCTGCAACCGTTTTCCTCGGAGGATGGATGCCGTTCCATGTGGGTCACTGGGAAGGATTTAATCATATAATGGACTTTATTCCGCCTTTTATCTGGTACATAGGAAAGACATTTTTTGTGATCTTTCTGATGATGTGGTTCAAGTGGACTTTCCCACGTTTGAGAATTGATCAGCTTCTTACCCTTGAATGGAAATATCTCCTGCCTATCAATCTTTTCAATGTTTTGATGATGGCATTTATAGTCCTGATGGGCTGGCACTTTTAATATTAAATAACTGTAAATATTTATCTCTGAATGAGAAGTATAATAGAATATCTGAAGGAAATAATATTCGGTGTATGGTCACTACTGAAAGGCATGAAAGTCACCGGTTCATATTTTTTCAGGCCAAGTACAATAGTTACTCAGAAATACCCATCGAACCGGAAAGATCTCGTAATGTTCGACCGCTTTAAAGGTGAGGTAATAATGCCTCATAATGAAAAAAATGAACATAAGTGTACAGGATGCGGGATCTGCGAAATTAACTGTCCGAACGGGTCAATAGAAATAATCTCAAAAACAATTATTACCGATGACGGCAAAAAGAAGAAAGCCATAGACAAGCACATATACAGGTTAAGCATGTGCACCTTCTGTGGTTTATGCGTAAAGACATGTCCTTCAAATGCCCTTGCTTTTGGACAGAAATTTGAACATGCCGTCTTTAACAGGGCACTGCTGATCAAACAATTAAATAAACCAGGTTCACAATTAATGAAAGGAGTTGAATAATGGCTGCTAATCAGATTATGTTTGTTCTCTTTTCTGCGATGATTGTCATCTTTTCAATATTGACAGTCACCAGCCGCAGAATCCTGAGAGCTGCAGTTTATCTTCTGTTTGTTCTGGTATCGACCTCAGGATTGTATTTTATGCTCAACTACCAGTTTCTTGCTGCAGTTCAGCTAACACTCTATGCCGGCGGTATTGTTGTCCTGATAATTTTCTCAATTCTCCTGACCAGTCATATAGGTCAGGATTCTGATCCATCAGGCTGGAAAAAGAATATCTTTTCAGCAATTGCCGTGGTAACAGGTGCAATATTATCCATTATTACTATTCTCGATTACCAGTTTTCAGCTACCACTGAAGCTGCCAGGGAGGTAGATATGAAACTTATCGGAAATAGCCTGTTGTCGGTAGGCTATGATGGATATGCACTCCCTTTTGAGGTAATTTCAGTGCTTCTTCTGGCTGCAATGGTGGCAGCAATTGTTGTTGCAAAAAAAGGCGCTCCAAAGACAATCGGTTTACAAAAATAATATTCATATGGAAATGAATTCAGGTATACCACTGCAATATTTTTTGATTCTGGCGACTGTAATGTTTTTTGCGGGAATTTACGGCTTCCTGACACGACGGAATCTGATAACTATACTGATGTCCGTAGAACTGATCCTAAATTCGGTAAATATAAATTTTCTGGCTTTCAACAGGTACCTGTATCCCCATAAGCTTGAGGGTATGTTCTTCAGCCTGTTCATAATTGCTGTGGCAGCATCAGAAGCTGCAGTCGCAATTGCCATAATTATAAATATCTACCGGCGATTCTCTACAATAAATGTAGAAGATGTTAATGAAATGAAATACTGAAATAACCGGTTTGCCGTGTTTACAACCAGGCTTTATAACACTTAAAAAGTAAAATTTTACAGAACTCTCGTTATGACAAATTTCAGTTATACAATTTGGATTCCGCTCCTGCCCTTTCTGATGTTTCTGTTGCTGGGACTGGCCGGGCATAAGCTTAAACCGAAACTTTCAGGATTGCTCGGAACTTTTGGATTGGGCATTATTACTGTCTTATCTTATATAACTGCGTTCAAATACTTTTTTGCGAGCGAAAAGATTGACGGAGCATATCAGAAGCTTACTGCGCTGAATTTCACCTGGCTGCAGTTCACTGACAAGCTGCATATTGACATGGGCATTCTGCTTGATCCTATTTCGGTGATGATGCTTGTGGTTATAACCACTGTTTCTTTTATGGTGCATATATACAGTCTCGGTTATATGAAAGGTGAAAAAGGATTCGAGCGGTTCTTCTCATTTCTTTCCCTTTTCAGCTTCTCCATGCTCGGGCTTGTTCTTGCAACAAATATATTCCAGATGTACATCTTCTGGGAACTTGTAGGCGTTTCATCATTTTTGCTTATCGGTTTCTATTACGAGAAACCTTCAGCGGTAAGAGCTTCGAAAAAAGCATTTATAGTTACACGTTTCGCAGACCTTGGGTTTCTTATCGGCATTCTGATATTATCCTTCAATACCAAGACCTTTGATTTTATAAGCCTCACAAATCCGGCTGGACAAGCAATCCTTAAGGGAAGCGCTATTGGATTTCTTGGCCTCTCTGTAATGACATGGTCAATGATTTTTGTGTTTATGGGCGGTGTGGGGAAATCTGCCATGTTCCCCTTTCATATCTGGCTGCCTGATGCCATGGAAGGCCCTACTCCCGTTTCAGCGCTGATTCATGCAGCCACAATGGTTGTCGCTGGTGTTTACCTGGTGGCGAGAATGTTTCCAATATATGCAATCTCAGCTCCGGTTGCTTTGCATGTTGTTGCATACGTCGGTGCTTTTTCTTCACTTTTTGCAGCTGTAATAGCCTGTACCCAGACTGACATAAAACGAGTTCTGGCATACTCCACAATGTCGCAGATAGGTTATATGATGATGGCCCTCGGCGTGGCAGGCTATGGCGGAAATGAGGGACTGGGATATACTGCTTCCATGTTTCATCTTTTTACGCATGCAATGTTCAAGGCACTACTCTTCCTGGCTGCAGGAGCTATCATTCATGCTGTTCACAGCAACTTTATGACTGATATGGGAGGGCTTCGCAAATATTTACCTGTTACCCATATAACTTTCTTGATTGCATGTCTTACAATTTCAGGAATACCTCCTTTTTCAGGCTTCTTCAGCAAGGATGAAATTCTTGCAGCTGCATTCCAAGGCAACAGATTCCTTTTCTATGTCGAATATGCCGTTGCAGGCATCACTGCATTCTATATGTTCAGGATCTACTTCAGTATTTTCTGGGGAAAAGATAGAGAGTATCATCATACACCCCATGAAGCGCCCTTAACAATGACAATCCCATTAATAATTCTGGCTTTCGGAGCAGCAGTATCAGGTTTTATTCCATTCAACAAGCTCGTTACTTCAGACGGTAAAGTGCTTGAAAGTGAATTAGAACTTATGATAGCGATCCCATCGGTCCTTATTGGTCTTCTGGGGATAGGAATTGCATCTGTAATGTATAAAAAGGAAAGCACTTTGCCTGACAGGGTTGCCGCAACATTTAAATACGGTTACAAATGGGCCTATAATAAATTCTATATCGATGAACTCTACCTGTTTGTTACAAAGAAGATAATCTTCAGGTTAATAGCTGACCCGGTTGCCTGGTTCGACCGCCATGTTGTTGATGCTACCATGAATGCTATAGCAAATGTCACTCAGACTGTTTCCTTCAGAATAAGAGGTTTTCAGTCGGGACAGTTGCAGAAATATGCCTTTGTATTTATAACCGGTGTTTTGATGCTGGCGATTTTATTTATATACCTGTGGAAATAAGTGATAAACTAGAAAAAGACTTTTAATTATGGATATTCTATCTCTGTTTGTTGTAATTCCGGTCTTAACAATCACCGCTATCCTTCTTTTAAAGGATGCCCGCCAGGTCAGGCTAGTATCGGCTTTTGGGATGGGTCTGCAGCTATTGATGGCTGCAACGCTTGTATTCCTTTATCTGACTGCCCGTCATGCCGGAAATACCGATGAAATGCTATTCATAAAGGACCATATCTGGTTCAGGAGCCTTAATATTCATTATACTGTTGGTGTTGACGGCATATCTGTTGCAATGATATCGCTGACGTCACTGGTTGTTTTTGCCGGTATATTTGCATCATGGGAAGTTGAATTCCTCAGAAAAGAGTTCTTCGTTTCACTTATACTTCTTGCGACCGGTGTATTTGGATTTTTTATATCGATCGATCTTTTCACGATGTTCCTATTTTACGAACTCGCCGTTATACCAATGTATCTGCTGATAGGGATCTGGGGAACCGGACCCAAGGAGTATTCAGCCATGAAGCTTACTCTCATGCTTATGGGCGGTTCTGCACTTCTGCTTGTTGGTCTGCTTGGAATTTATTTTAATTCATCACCCGATGCCGGCAAGCTTACCTTCAATATTCTAGAGATCTCAAAAGTTGTTATACCCCTTTCTGCCCAGAGAATATTTTTCCCCCTGACATTTGTGGGATTCGGTGTGCTTGGCGCATTATTTCCTTTCCATACATGGTCGCCTGACGGACATGCCTCTGCCCCTACTGCTGTATCTATGCTGCATGCCGGCGTGCTCATGAAGCTGGGAGGCTACGGTGCATTCAGAGTGGCAATTTTTCTCATGCCCGAAGCAGCGCATGAATTGTCATGGATATTTATCATACTTACTTCTATCAGTGTCGTTTATGGTGCATTCGGAGCCATTGCTCAGAAGGACCTTAAATATATCAATGCATATTCTTCTGTCAGCCATTGCGGGCTGGTACTTTTCGCGGTTCTGATGATGAATCAGACTGCCATGAACGGGGCAATAATCCAGATGATATCCCACGGTCTGATGACAGCCCTATTCTTTGCCCTTATCGGCATGCTTTATGGACGGACACACACCAGGATGATTAATGAGATGGGAGGATTGATGAAAATAATTCCGTTCCTCTCAGTGTGCTATGTTATTGCAGGTCTTGCATCACTTGGACTTCCGGGGCTGAGTGGATTCGTAGCTGAAATGACAATATTTGTCGGAGCATTCCAGCATCCTGAACTATTTTACAGGATAGTCACCATTCTGGCTGTTTCTTCCATTGTAATAACTGCTGTATACATACTCCGGGTAATTGCAATACTTTTACTTGGTCCTTCAAAAAATGAGCATTTCGATCATCTGCCGGATGCAAAATGGTTTGAGAAGATCTCAGTTGTTACTTTGATAGGATCTGTTGCTGCTATCGGGCTTGCACCTTTTTGGCTTTCGACAATGATTGGAACAAGTCTTCATCCTATTATTGAAAAGATTATCTGCTCTTAATCCATTTTGATTCGTCGGTATATTAATGTTTTGGATAATATTTTGATATGAGTCTAAGTACTTTTTTAATAATGCGTCACGAACTGCTGCTAATTGCGGCAGCTCTTCTGGTATTGATTGCAGAGATATTCTGGGATCCTGAAAAAAAGAGAAGCATAAGTCTTTTTTCAATAATCATTCTTGGGTTGATAACTATTACAGGCTTTTTACCGTCGCAGGAAGGAACGCTTTTCGGTGGCATGTATATTTCGACCGGAGCCAGGCTGCTAATGAAGAATATCCTGAACATCGGAGCATTAATTGTTTTCATCCAGTCTGTAACCTGGCTCAGGAAAGAAGAGAACTCTGAAAAGGTGAGCGAATATTTTATTCTGCTCATCTCAACACTTGTCGGAATGAATTTCATGATCTCCGCCGGGCATTTTATTATGTTCTATATTGGAATAGAACTGGCAACAATTCCTATTGCTGCCCTTGCTGCTTTCGACCGTTATAAAAACAAATCTGCCGAAGCAGGTATTAAGCTTATATTGTCATCTGCTCTGTCGTCGGGAATTCTGCTGTATGGTTTATCAATGATCTACGGAACGACAGGTTCATTATATTTTAACGAAGTATCCGGGTTATTCCACAACAGCTCACTGCAGATATTAGGGTTCATTTTCTTTTTTGCAGGGATGTCATTTAAGATATCGATAGTTCCGTTTCATCTCTGGACAGCCGATGTATATGAAGGCGCTCCTGTCAACATAACATCATATCTTTCTGTGATTTCCAAAGGAGCAGCGGTCTTTATCCTGATGATCATTCTTTTTACCGTATTTCCGGTTATAATTGCGACATGGCAGAAAACGATTTTTGTCACTTCTATTCTCACTATGACTATCGGTAACCTTTTTGCCATACGTCAGCAGAATCTGAAGAGATTTCTCGCATTTTCATCAATATCACAGGCAGGATATATTTTCCTCGGACTCATCGGCGGAAATCAGCTTGGAATGGCATCTGTCATATATTACATACTGGTATATATCTTTTCAAACCTGGGTGCATTCGGTGTAGTAGCTGCTGTTTCAAACGCTGTGGGGAAAGAAAATATCAATGATTATAACGGACTATATCATACAAACCCCGGATTAAGCCTGGTGATGACACTGGCATTATTCTCTCTTGCCGGTATCCCGCCTGTCGCCGGATTTTTTGGAAAATTTTTCCTGTTTACTGCAGCAGCTCAGAAAGGATTCTACCTGCTGGTGCTTATTGCTGTTCTAAATACAATCATTTCCTTGTTTTACTATCTGCTTGTTGTTAAGGCAATGTTCATAAATAAAAGTGAGTCGCCGATAGCAAAATTCAAAAGCGATCTGACAACCCGGCTGGCATTGGGTATTTGTGTGGCCGGCATTGTCGTTACAGGGTTTGCAAGTATTATCTTTGAAGCTATTAGGAACTTAAGTTTCAGGCGTTTAAAGGCATTGATCAGATCAGAGGGCCAATGCACAGGGCAGAGATTAAGAAACCATAAATTGTAAAAAAATGGCAATAAATAACGCAAAGCATATCATAGGTGAGATAGACGGTGTTCGCTGTACTATTGTCGAAACCGGAGCCACCCTGGAACGGAGTGCTTTCCTTAGCGATCTGCTGAGTTTCAATAAGCTTGAGGTAAAAGAAATTAAGACTCTTTCGGAAGTTCCCGGAGAAGAGCCCACATATACTATTGGTGTAACAGATCTTATGTTTAATCCTGTATTCGCTATATACGAACGGCAGATGAGAACGAGGGAAGGAACATTTGTTACCCCGGGTTACTGGAAACAGGAATGTATTGAATGCGATCCGCGATACTGGATGAGGAGAAAATCAGCCAGAAAGCCTGCATCCGATGCATCTGAAAATGAATAAAACCGGCAAGGCATAAATTCATTTTCTTTATTTTCTGTATGAAATCAGGCCAGCTCAGGTTTTAACACTAAAAATTGCATTCTTCATTTTTTTTTCTACATATTTGCCGAGTTTATAACTGTAGATCCGATAATTCGCCACCTGACCTGATTCATGAAACTATCAAAAAAGTTTCTTCTTGCACCTGTTGTTTTAATTTCTCTGTCGTACCTTTTTTATTCTGCCTATAAGGATGTAAAGGACAGGACGTTAAATGAATTCAATGTCCAGCAGTTCACACTGGCGAAACAGGCATCCAGGGGCATAGAAAGCTTTTTCATCTACTATCAGAGAGAGCTTTCGTTCTTATCAAAAATAAAATCAGTTTCCGAGCTGACCGATCAGGGAAAAGATCTGCTTACCGATTTTTATAAAAGCCATTCTGACCAGATTGAGGCCATCACCATGGTCGATTCAAAGGGTATACTCTTGTTTACATATCCTTTGAATAATGGAGCAATAGGCATGGATATTTCTGATCAACCTCATGTAAAAACTGTAATAGAGTCTCATGAACCCACTGTAAGCGATGTCTTTACTTCAGTACAGGGATTTAAGGCAATTGCGTACCATATACCTGTAATAACAAATAAAGGCTACCAGGGAAGTATCGCGATATTAATCCCTATTGATAAGCTTGGCAAAAGATTCATTGAGAACATCAAAATCGGAAAAACTGGTTATGGCTGGATGCTAAGCAAGAAGGGAATTGAATTATTCAATCCAAATGACAGTCAGACAGGGAAGTCTGCAGATGTGCTATTCGGCAATTCACCAGCTGTTTTACAGCTAATAGGCAGATCCCTGAATGAAATTGAGGGTACTGCAACCTGCAACATTGTAGCTGACAGGGAAGGCGATAAGGTACCTGTCAGGACATTAATAGCTTTCTACCGGGTTTCCCTTGGCAATACTTTCTGGACCATCTTTATCTTTACCCCTGAAAAAGAGGTGTTTGCAAAGCTTACCTCTTTCCGTGACCGTCTTTATATCCTCATTGCCCTCATTATTATAGTGTTGTCGACATACTTCTATCTTTCTTTCAAAGCAAGCAATGTCCTTAAGGAAGAGAAAAAAAGAAAACTCATCCAGAAAACGCTTATTGAAAGCGAAAAGCGATTCAGGGTCATGTTTGAACTGTCACCTGCAGGAATTATACTTGTTGATGAAAAAGGCAAGATAATAGAGGTCAATTCTTCCTTTTGTGAAACACTCGGTTATAAAGGAAGCGATATACTCGGGAAGAATATAAGAATGTTCGCTTCACCGGAAAATGAAGGAGATATTGAGCAAAATATCGCAAAAATTCTTTCCGGAAAAACTATGATCCATGAAGTTACAAACATCAAAAAAGATGGTACGACCTGTGTGATCGCTTTGTATGAAACCGGGATCGTGCTTCCCGATGGTGCCATGGGTATTCTTTCCGTATCAAATGACATTACTGAAAAGAAACGTTCTAATGAGAGCATGCTTACACTTTCCCGGGCGCTGGAGAGTATAGGTGAGTGCGTTTCCATAACTGACCTTCATAATAAAACCATCTTCGTAAATAATGCATTCTGCAAGACTTACGGATATACTTCTGACGAGATTATCGGTACCGATATCAGCATCATAAGATCAGCCGGCGTTAAGGACAATCTGATTGAAAAAATATTGGCAGAAACAATCATTAGCGGCTGGAATGGGGAACTCATAAATCGAAGAAAAGACGGAACTGAATTCCCTATTGAACTTTCAACATCACATATCAGGGACGATAAGGGCAACTCGATCGCTCTCATAGGAATAGCTGTTGACATAACCGAAAGAAAAAGAGTCCAGCAGGAGCTTATTGATGCAAAAGAGAAAGCTGAGGAAAGTGACAGGTTGAAATCTACCTTTCTCACCAATATGTCACATGAGCTTCGTACGCCGCTTAATGCCATTATTGGTTTTTCGGGACTGATGTGTGAGTCGGGACCTGATGAGAATACTTTATCCTATGCCCAGATTATCCAGAAAAGCGGACAACATCTTCTTAGCCTGGTTGAAGACATTTTTGATATCACTATGATTGAAACAGGACAGATTAAGATCAATTACGAAAAATCTGATGCAGTATCGGTTCTGAAAGAAGTAAAAGATATTATCAGGGGCGAGAGTATCAGCGAGAATAAAACAGGTATCGACCTTATTCTTAATCTGGATGGTGCCAGGAATAAGAGGGAACTTGTTACTGACAGGCGGAAATTAAAACAGGTCTTATTGAATCTCCTCAGAAATGCGCTCAAGTTCACCGATACCGGACATATAGAATTCGGCTACACTGTAATTAATAAATCGGAAAATGACTTATTCCAGTTCTATGTGAGGGATACAGGAATCGGTATAGACAAAAATTATCACGATGCCATATTCAATATATTCAGGCAGATTGATGATACTCATACAAGAAAATTCGGTGGTATGGGTATTGGCCTTTCGATAGCAAAAAAGACAGTGGAATTGCTGGGAGGGAAAATATGGGTTGAATCTCAGCCCGGAGAAGGATCAGAATTCTATGTTTACAATTCCAGATATGCCTGATCATGAGCTGCCGGATAAAAATATAGATAATAATATATCTGAAAATGAATAAAGACTATTCAGGCAAAACAATTCTAATTGCCGAAGATGAACAATCGAATTTCGATTTTCTAAAAATTCTGCTTACACGAATGAATTTCAAAGTTGTGTGGGCAAAAAACGGCCGCGAAGCTGCAGATATCTGTGACAATGATCCAACTATCGACCTTGTGTTAATGGATATCAAAATGCCTGTATTAAACGGCTATGAGGCCACCAGGATCATAAAGAAGAAAAGGCCTGATCTTCCTGTAATTGCTCAGACTGCATACGCAATGATCTCTGACAAAATTGAAGCCGACGAAGCGGGCTGCGACGGGTATCTGTCAAAACCTATCAGGATCAATCAGCTGAAAGATGCTATAGAACATTACCTGTGACGCAATGGAGAAATACCTGTGAGTGGCATTGATTAATAATAGCTTCAAAAATTGTCATCATTCCAGATCTCCCAGGCTCTTTCAGCTTGAGAATGGAGCATTTTAATCCCGCTGATTGTACGACAACCCTGATTCTCTCCCATCAATAGGAAAGCAGTAAGCCCGGGATTATAAACAAGATCAAATAATATATGATTTATGTTTAACATTTTATAGTCCAGATCAGGCTTATTCTCAATATCAGGGAACATTCCCAGAGGTGTCGTATTGATTATAAGCTGAGTATTTTCCAGAATTTTCTGATTTAAATCAGAATATGCAAGAACTCCGGCTTTCCTGACTCTGGATACCAGGGTTGTTTTTAGTCCAATCTGGCTGAGAACATGGCAGACAGCCCTTGAACTTCCGCCTGTACCTAAAACGATAGCATTTCTGACCCGTTCGCTCATAAATGGAAGAAGAGTATCTCTAATGCCTGTCACATCGCTATTGTAACCATAAAGGCTAATTTTTCCACTGTTTCTGTGTATCTTAATAACATTGACAGCACCTATTTCTTCCGCTTCCGGATCAACTACGTTGAGAAACCTGAGAATATCTGATTTATAAGGTATTGTGACATTCAATCCGCACAGTTCCTTGTCTGACTGGATCAGGTTGGGGAACCCATCAAGGTTTTTTAATGGATAATTATCATATGAACAGTCACTGATATTTTCGTTATGAAATTTTTCAGCAAAATATGTTTTTGAGAAAGAATGTCCAAGGGGATATCCGATGAGACCATATTTTCTCATTTGGCTGTTATTCGTTGATGATTATTTTACAGGAATAAACTCCCTACTGTTTCATTTCATTGGGCAGGAACTGAAAGAATGTATCTGCCGCGAAGTCCAAGCCTTAATGATTCCAGTGGATATGATTTCATGCGGAGCAATATTTCCAAGGTTCACATTTGCCCCGAAATTTTTTATGAACCAGGATTGTTGTGATTTTAGCGGAGCTTCCCATATCACATTTTCGAGCTTTACATGTTCGGCAATACCGCATATAATCGTATTATTGACCGACCCATCTTCATTGTAGATCCCAATGGTGCCTGATTCTCTTGCTTCGGCAATGACTTTTACAGAACCCGCAGACAATTCAGATTTCATCATATGCAACCCACTCTTCAGGCGAATATACCACGTTCTTTTTCTTTGAGCCAACCTCTGAAATGACAGTGCCTCGTTCTTTGAGCTTTGAGATATACTCGAGTTTCCTTTTATGTTCGATATCATATGATCCGTCGGACACTTCAACAAGTTCTATTTCATATTTATCGAGGAACTCAACAAACTCCCTGAACATATTCCGAATAATGAATGCTTCGAAGAGCGTGCCTCCAAAATAAGGTATTGCGCCTGCCCGTTTATATATTAATATTTTCTTTTCAAATCCGGGTGTAATGATCGATGTACCAAAGCCAAGCTTCACATAATCGGTATATTCGCTGCCTACCGACATAAAGTCTTCAGCTTCCCTTACACTCAATCCTTTATCCATTACCATCGTGATACCTGAATTTCTTGGCTTTAAAGGCCTTTCAGGAATAAACGGGAGTTGCTGCATCATTAAATCAGGTTAATTAAAATAAAAGGCTAATATAGGTCAAAACTCTCAAGAAGCTTTTTAATCTTCCTGTTAAAAAGTCTGACAGGAAAGATTTCTTCAAAATCAGTGAATAGTTCTTTATCAAGATTTAAAGCCAGCGATAGGTGCCTGAAGGCTTTATCAGTTGATCCGGAATGAAGATAAAATGAAGCAAGCAGATAGTTTATTCCGGGAATATCGCCTGTTACTTTATATGCATGTTCAAGATATGGAAGAGCTTTTTCAGAAAGGCCATCCTTAAGTATTAATGTACCAAGATCCACCCACACTTCATCATAATATGAATCAAGCTTAAGCGCTTCCCTGAAGCATCTTAAAGCTGCCTTTTTCTCACCTTTGGAATAGTGGGCCTTCCCAAGCAAATACCATATCTCCGGATTTTCATCATCAAGCCTGACAGCTTTCCTGAAAAATATCAGGCTGTCATCAATATTGCCTGTATTCAAGGCAATTACACCAAGTCCGAACCATGGGTCTGCAAATTCAGGCGCAAGCTCAATGGCTTCCTGGTAATATTTGCGGGCCATTATCACCTCTCCTATTTTCTCGTAGCATTCAGCAAGGTAAGTCATAGCTTCGAAGCTTTCAGGCTCATTTTCCAGGTACTCATGGTAAACAGGAATGGCTTCGGCATACCTCTCCAGATTACTGAGAATATTTCCTTTATTGAAGATTGCGAAGGTATTCTGAGAGTTGATTGCGAGTGCATAATCATATGCTTCCATCGCTTTATCATAAAGTTCGAGCTTATTATATATAATACCGAGATTATACCAGGCACTGTCAGAAAATGGTTCCTCTTCGAGATATTTCAGGTAATATATAATGCTGTTCTCAAAATCCTCAATCTTTTCATAAGCATAAGCCATATCATACAGATGAGCATTGAATTCAGGTTCCATTTCAATGAGCTTTTCCATATATGGTATCAGATGCTCATAATAATTCAGGTTTTGCAATACGGAAGTAATTGCAAAGAGAATATTTTCAACATCTTCGGAGTCAAGAGTGAGGGAAAAATCGAACATCTTTTTTGCTCCCTGGATATCACCCAGCATGCCCAGCGCAGTTCCCTTGGCAATATAGATCTCATGGTTTCCAGGCTCAATACTCTCGAGCTTCTTCAATAACCTGAGAGCTTCAACAGCCCTCCCTTTATCCAGAAGGACCCTTGCCTTCCTCAATTGAATTGAAACTGAATTAGGATGCTGCTCGCTGGCTAATGTGGCAGCTTCAAATGCTTTAATGGAATTATTGCTCTCTATATAATAATCAATAATAGTCTCAAATTCAATTACATCAAAAAAATAATTCTCATTATTCTTTCTCATTTTCTCGAACTTCTGTACCGCATGCTTCACCTCTTCCTCGTAGGAAAACCCAAACTTATCATCTTCCATGGCTCACAAAAATATGTCTACAAAATTAATACTATTTTTTATAAGGCTGTTTACTCAGATAATCAATTATTAACATTTTAACTTTTTTTTAACCATTTGACAAACAGTTATGTACAAATAAAACGCTTATATATTAAAAATAAATTAAAAGCTGACGCAACCTGTGGTATAAAATATTCATCTATTAATTGTAAAACTGAAATATTTTAGAAAAATCATACCCTATTTACCCTAGAATTAACCTAAATTCTACCTTCGAAGAACCGGGCGACCTCCCGGTTTTTCATTTTATATTAATACATTTGTGATGATGAGTTAATAAAAATCACTCCGAATGAAAAAATCAGGATTAACCGTTTTTCTGAGCTTTCTTGTAATATTGATTTCAATTTATTTAACCGATTGCAAAAAATCAGAGAATCCGATCAAATATCCCAAAGGCACCTTCCCCGATACAGTTCTGAATATTACAGATATCAACTCTGCCTATGATGACTACAATACTGCTTTATACCAGTTAAATGGGACTTTACCCATAGTTTTTTCCAGTAACAGAAAAAGCTCTGGCGGACAGTTTGATCTTGAACAGGGAAGCATAACTTATACGTTCGATCAGTCTTCAGGTGAATTTACATTCAAATCGGCGATGACCACAGATCCATTTCTCGATAAATTGATCAGAACAGCAGTTACTCCGGGCAATGATTTCGGACCATACAGAATGTTCAGCACAGAAGACGGGTATGAATATCTAATACTCTCTTCAGTAAACACGGCGGGCAATCTCGATCTGTTTTATCTGCAAAATGAACCTGAATATGGTGCAATTCTTCCGGCTATCTCGGGCCCTTTCCCGGTTAAGATCATGAACTCCGGTTCGAATGATGCATATCTGTGTTTTAACACTGCTCAGGATACTGCTTATTATTCATCGGACAAGGATGGGAATTATGATATTTATTCGCTTGCAAAACCGGCCGGGAAGGATCTTCCTTCATGGTTTAGTCTCGATTACATTCTTCCTTCCAGAACTGACAGTATAAATAGCTCTTTTGATGATAAATGCCCCTTCATATTCAAAAATATAATGGTATTTACGTCAAACAGGGAAGGCGGCCTGGGCGGCTTTGACCTTTATTATTCTGTTCTGAAAAATGGCAAATGGGGTGCTCCGGTAAATTTCGGTCCCCGTGTTAACAGCTCTGCGGATGAATACAGGCCGGTCCTGGGCTATGACAAGTATTTTACAAATAAGTTCCTTATATTTTCTTCCAACAGACCCGGTGGAAAAGGCGGTTTTGATTTATATTTTACCGGTGTTGATTTTCCTTTGAATAATTAGAAAACCTGTCCCATATTTTTCTTTGCTGCAACCAGGGTATTCCTCAGCAGTGACACCCTGGTCATTGGCCCTACTCCTCCCGGTACTGGTGTAATATAAGAGCATTTCGGAGCCACATTCTCAAAATCAACATCTCCTTTCAGCGTAAAACCTGACTTCGATTGAGGGTTGGGAACGCGGGTGGTACCCACATCAATTACGACTGCTCCTGTTTTGACCATGTCTTCAGTAACAAAAGCTGGAGACCCTATAGCAGCAATAATAATGTCGGCCTGTCTGACAATCTCTTTTATATTATCTGTCCGGCTGTGAACAACCGTTACAGTCGCATCCATTCCCTTTTGCGAGAGAAGAATGCTTACAGGGCGTCCGACAATATTGCTCCGGCCGATCACCACGCAGTTTTTTCCTGAGGTATGGATTCCATACCTTTTGATGAGCTCTACAATACCGAATGGTGTGGCAGGCAGGTATCCCTGCAGACCGATTACCATACTGCCTATGTTAACCGGGTGGAAACCGTCCGCATCCTTGTCAGGATCAATAGATTTAATTACTTTATTTTCAGATATGTGAGATGGCAATGGCAGTTGAACTATGAATCCGTCAACATCCCTGTCATTATTCAGCTGGTCAATTTTTGCAAGCAAAACCTTCTCAGAAATATCATTGCTGAACCTGATGAGCGTCGATTTGAAGCCAACCTCAGCGCAGTCCTTTACTTTGTTAGCAACATAGGTTTCACTTGATCCGTCATTACCTACAAGAATAGCTGCAAGATGAGGGGGCTTTCCTCCTTTCGCTATCATTTCTGCAACTTCCCCGGCAATTTCCCTTTTAATTTCAGATGCTACTTTCTTACCGTCAATGGTCGTATACATATTGAATATTATTTCTTACCCATGAGCCTCGCAGCATTTCCGCCCTTTGTCATCATCTTCATCATTTTTTTTGTTTCGTCGAACTGTTTCAGAAGCTTATTCACCTCCTGTACTGTCGTTCCGCTGCCGGTGGCGATTCTTTTCCTTCTGCTGCCGTTCAGAACGACCGGATTGACTCTTTCCTGCGGTGTCATGCTTCTTATTATTGCTTCGATGCCCTTGAATGCATTATCGTCTATATCCAGATCTTTTACTGCTTTGCCTACGCCCGGGATCATAGCCATAAGGTCTTTGACATTTCCCATTTTCTTTATCTGCTGGATCTGTGATATGAAATCATTGAAATCGAACTGGTCTTTTGAAATTTTTTTCTGGAGCTTTCTGGCCTCTTCAGTATCATATTGCTCCTGTGCCTTCTCTACCAGGGAAACTATATCGCCCATCCCCAGGATCCTGTCAGCCATTCTGTCGGGGTAGAAGATATCAATTGCCTCCATCTTTTCGCCTGAACTGACAAACTTGATAGGTTTGTTGACCACTGATTTGATGGAAAGAGCAGCTCCACCCCTTGTATCACCATCGAGTTTTGTCAATACAACTCCATCAAAATCAAGCCTTTCGTTAAATTCCCTGGCAGTAATGACCGCGTCCTGTCCTGTCATTGAATCAACGACAAAAAGTATTTCGTGAGGGCTTACTGCATCCTTAACTGATGAAATTTCCTTCATCATCTCCTCATCGATTGCAAGACGCCCGGCGGTATCAATAATCACCAGATCGTACCCGGACTTTTTAGCCTCTTTTACAGCATTCCGCGCAATACTGACAGGGCTCATATTTCCATCCTCAGTATAAACAGGTACCTCGATCTGAGTACCGATTATTTTTAACTGTTCAATAGCGGCGGGTCTATAAACGTCACAGGCAACCAGAAGAGGATTTTTGCCTCTCTTTGTCTTTACCCATTTGGCAAGTTTTCCGCTGAATGTTGTTTTTCCTGATCCCTGCAATCCGGCAATAAGAATGACCGAAGGATTAATCTTAATATTAAGATCTGTTTTATCCCCGCCCATGAGGTCGACCAGCTCGTCATGGACAATTTTAACCATCATCTGTGACGGATTGACAGAATTCAGAACTTCCTGACCTATTGCTTTCTGCTTGACAGTATCAGTGAATTGTTTTGCGATCTTAAAATTGACATCGGCATCGAGCAAAGCCCGGCGAACTTCCTTAAGTGTCTCAGCAATATTTATTTCAGATATCCTGCCCTGTCCCTTTAATAGCTTAAAGGATTTTTCCAGCCTGTCACTTAAATTTTCAAACATTATCGTTTATCGTTTTTCGTTTATTGTAAATACTCCTCACTCCTCACTCCTCACACCTCACTTCTTATTCCTCACACCTCACACCTCACACCCCTCTCCTCACTCCTACATCCTTTCCGGCATTTCAATACCAAGAAGCCACATGCCTGTATGAATAATTTCACTGGTCACTCTCGATAGCACAAGCCTGAAATTCCGTACTTCTTCATCACTCTCCCCCAGGATTGAAAAATCGTGATAAAACTGGTTATATTCCCGGGAAAGTTCATAGCAATAATTTGCGATTAAAGCCGGACTATAACTTTCTGCGGCTGCTGAGACAGTTTCTGAAAACTTTCGCAGTAATTTTATCAGACCGATCTCTTTTACGCCTGCTTTTGCACCGGTAAATGAAATCTTTTCAGTATCAATTCCCATCTGATGTGCCTTACGGAATACCGATTGTATTCTTGTGTATGTGTATTGAATAAACGGACCCGTATTGCCATTAAAATCAATTGACTCAGCCGGGTTAAATGTCATGTTCTTCCTGGGATCCACTTTAAGTATGTAATACTTCAGAGCGCCCATCCCGATCTTTCTGAATACATCTTCTTTTTCCTCAATGGAAAAATCCGCAAGCTTACCAAGTTCAAGCGAAACATCCCTCGCAGTCTCCTGCATTTCCCTTATGAGGTCATCTGCGTCAACTATAGTCCCTTCGCGCGATTTCATTCTTCCCTCCGGAAGCTCTACCATGCCATACGAGAAATGAATCAACCCGTCGGCCCATTTATATCCAATCCTTTTGAGAAGCGATTTAAGAACCTGGAAATGATAGTTTTGCTCATTTCCAACAACATAGATACTTTTATCGAAGTTATATTCGGTATGCCTGTCCACAGCTGTTCCGAGATCCTGGGTCATATATACTGCCGTGCCATCCGACCGGAGCAAAAGCTTCTGATCGAGTCCATCTTCAGTGAGGTCAGCCCATATCGAACTATCTTCATTTCTGTAAAGGATTTTATCATGTAAAGCCTTGATAACAATGTCTTTTCCTACCTTATACGTATCCGATTCATAGTAGATTTTATCAAAATCCACTCCAAGCTTTTTATAAGTTTCATCAAAACCTTCATATACCCAGGAATTCATCACTTTCCATAAACCCACCACTTCTTTATCGCCTGCTTCCCATTTCAGCAGCATCTCCCTTGCTTCCTTCATGAGCGGTGCGGAGTTTCTTGCTTCAGCTTCATCAACACCCTCACTAACAAGTTTCTCAACCTGACTTCTATAGTTTTTCTCAAATAAAACATAATATTTTCCTACCAGATGATCACCTTTAATTCCTGATGAGACTGGCGTTTCACCATTTCCGAATTTTTGCCAGGCAAGCATTGATTTGCAGATATGGATTCCCCTGTCATTTACAATATTGGTTTTTATCACCTTGTGTCCGCATGCAGAAAGAATCCGGTAAAGAGAGAACCCCAGGAGATTATTGCGTATATGTCCGAGATGTAACGGCTTATTTGTGTTAGGAGAAGAATATTCAACAAGAATGGTCTCAGGTTTTGAGACCTGACTTTGCCCCAGATGAGTCTTTTCGTTTGTCAGCGATCTGAAATATTCAACCCACCATTCATCGGATATTTCAAGATTCAGGAAACCTTTTATGACATTAAATCCGGAAACAGCCGGGAAATGTTCCGTAAGATACAGCCCGATCGTTTCGCCGGTTTTTTCCGGGGTGTTCTTCGAATAACGAAGTAGCGGAAAAACAACTATAGTAAAATCTCCCTTGAAATCTTTTCTTGTCTCCTGGATCTGAATCAGGTCATCCTTAACTTCGCTATTGTAGACAACCTGAACAGCTTCCTTAATTTTTTCTTTAAGAACAATCTCCATTTTTTCTTAACAAATTTCAGGCTGCAAAGATAATAATTTTAATATATTGAATCACACGAAAACATGCCCAAAAAGGGCACTTGATTCCATTTGCAGATTTCAAACGTTTATACTAAACATATGTTTTATTTGACAACTCGCCTTTTCTTTTTGATAAAGAAAAATGCTATAATAAAAAAGTTATTTTACATTTGAATATGATTTTTTTATAACTTTATCATCAATAATAGATTAAAAGGTGGATTTGAAAAACTTATTTATCGAGCCGACAGCCAAGACACCACAGGTAGATTTAAATTATCCCGCCGGTGAGCTTATAATGTCAGGAAAATCAATCCCGGAAAATGCTGCAATCATTTATGAAGCTGTTCTCAAATGGGTGACTCAATATATTAAGCACCCAAGGCCCACCACTAATCTGCGCTTGAATCTTGAATATTTCAATACTGCTTCAGCAATCTGGCTGGCAAAGATAGTACAGACGCTCGGGTCAATAAAAGACAGTGAATATACACTCATGATTCATCTTTATTTCAATATTGAGGATTATGATAACATGGAAGCTGAAGATCTCAAGGATGAACTTCACCCAATAATTCATATGATCGGAGTGCCAACTGTCAGTCTCGGTATCAAGATTTACGGAACTGATGACAAAGGTGAGATCCTGAAAGAATCAATGGTTCTTATTTAATTTCCCCGTTCAACTTTTATCGGTATTCTATTATTTCTTCAATTTTTTGGCATAACTTTATTCGCCAATTAATTGTTGTAGCCATGCGAGCAGTATTCATTGTTTTGCTCTCAATACTTACTATCATGGAAACCTTTTCCCAGAATATCACAACCGACAGGCAGCCGGTTGCGGCAGGAAGATTCTACCCCGCCGACAAGGAAACCCTGACAAAAGAACTATCGGACCTATTCGAAACATGCAAAAAGTCTTCAGGCAATCAGGAAGTACGAGCGATCATCAGTCCACATGCCGGATATATTTTTTCAGGGGGCATTTCTGCAGCTGCATTTTCAGCTATTCCCAAAAATGCAGTATATAAAAATATATTTATTATCGGATCAAGTCATGTGATGTATTTCGACGGTGCTTCCGTTTATAATTGCGGCGATTACATTACACCCCTGGGGAAAGTGCCTGTAAATAAAGAAATTGCCAATAAGCTCATAAAAAACAATAAGGTTTTTAATTTTCCGGTTACTGCTCACCTGCAGGAGCACAGCATAGAGAACCAGTTGCCTTTTATTCAGTATTACTTTAAGAATTTGCCTCCTATTGTGCCAGTGATAATCGGAACTGACAATGAAAATACGGTAAAAAGCATTGCAGAAGCTCTCAGGCCATGGTTTACTCCTGATAATCTGTTTGTCATAAGCAGTGACTTTTCTCATTACCCCTCTTATGAAGACGCCGTCATTAATGACAGCTTAACTGCCCTTGCCTTAATTTCCGGTAATCCTGATACATTTCTGGCAACACTCGCCAGAAACGCTTCAAAACATATTCATGGACTTGTCACCAGTATGTGCGGCTGGACTTCCGGGCTTGCCCTACTCGATCTGGCCGAAGGAAATAAGAATCTTGTAATAAAACTCGTAGATTATTGCAATTCAGGAGATTCACCAAGCGGTGGTAAAAGCGAGGTCGTTGGATACAATGCCCTCGTTATGACTGTTAAACAGCCGGGTCCTTCTGCACTTCAGGGATCAGAGAACAGTATTGCCTTCACAGCTTCCGAAAAAAAGCAATTGTTCGCGATTGCCAGAGGCAGCATTGAAGCTAAACTTGATAACAAACCAAAATATGAGACGGATGACAAGACAATTCCCGAAGTCCTAAATAAACCATTGGGCGCTTTTGTTACCTTAAAGATCAATGGTAATTTAAGAGGTTGCATAGGCAGGTTCGTTTCTTCAGAACCACTTTATAAGGTGGTCCAGGAATCAGCTGAATCATCGGCATTTGAGGATCCCCGGTTTCCTCCTCTCACCAAAAAAGAATATAAAAACACGGATGTAGAAATTACCGTACTTGGACCATTGAAAAAAATAAACAATATCAATGAGATTATTTTAGGGAAAGATGGGATTTATATAAAAAAGGGCAATAAGGCAGGAACGATGCTTCCCCAGGTTGCAACTGAGAACGGTTGGACCCTTGAGGAGTTCCTCGGTTATACCTCACGTGATAAAGCCGGATTAGGTTGGGATGGATGGAAAGATGCGGAAATATTTATCTATGAAGGAGTTGTTCTGGAGGAAGCTAAATGACTGAGAGACTGAGAGACTGAGAGACGTAGAGACGTAGAGACAGAAAAGAACCGGGGGACTGAGAGATTAACACCATAGGCACTTCAGGCACTTAAATATGTATCATGTAATTAGCACTTGCCTTACTGCAATACTATTATATTTAATAAGCTACGTTTTTTACAAGCTGGGTTTTTACTCCCTTCAGCTTCATAGAAAATTTTGGAACACCCTGCTTGGTGCAGCATTTATAGTTACGGCTATGGCTGGCATATTTCTTGCCCTGCAGGTAAATTATAAATGGAACCTTCCCTTTATCAAATCAGTGCTGAAGTGGCATGTTGAGATTGGAACGGGATTGGCTATTACCGGTTTGTTCCACCTGACATGGCACCTGAATTACTATGGGAAGCTGTTAACGGGGCCAGTGATAAAGAACAAAAACGCCGGATATCAGGAATTTACTGCCATTACAATAAAAACCAATCTGTTTATTATCGGTTTTGTCAGCTCTTCCATACAATTTCTCATGATGAGAGAAATTATGAATGTTACCGGCGGTTATGAGCTCATAACGGGTTCATTCCTGGCATCATGGCTCATCGGATCTGCAATTGGCGCCTCGCTGGCCGGAAGGTCTGAACTCTATGATATCCGGAAGATAAATCTTGTATTTTCATTCAGTCCGCTGGTTTCGCTCCTTATTATGCTTTTTCTTTCACGGGTATTCTTAAATCCCGGCGAGTCTCCTTCATTTCTGGCAGCTATAATATACACTTTCCTCGTACTCATCCCATTTTGTCTCGTATCAGGATTTACTTTTATAAAGCTGATCAGAAATGCAGGCGAGATAAATAGTATAATACCAGGAAAATCATTTTCGGTAGAGACTACCGGAGGCATTGTTGCCGGTATTGTAATTGCAATTTTCAGTGCCGGGGTACTCAGCACCTATAAATTATTGCTTCTGATAATATTACTTTCAGTAACATATGCAGTCGTGGCATTCTATATCAAAAACACTAAAACTGAAATTTCATTCAAATTATTTATACTTTTTGCAGCGGCATTTATACTTCTTTCAAATCCCGACTTGATATTCAGGCAGATTTTGCTTCCGGCAGTCAAAGTCACAGCAACTTCAGATACTCCATATGGCAATATAACAAAGGGAAAATATAAGGGAGAAGAGAGCCTTTACTACAATCAACGGCTTCTTGCTTACAATGATGATGTTACGGAAAGGGAAGAGGATATACACTATGCCATGCTCCAGAGTGATGCCCCTCACACTGTGATTCTCATATCAGGATCACCCCGGTCGCATATACCCGAGGTGCTGAAATATCCTGTCAGCAGAATAATTTATATTGAAAGAGATCCGTTCCTTTCCCGGTATGAAGACACTGCCAGCGGGTTATTCACGGGTAAGGTAGCCAGGCTGAATACAGATCCCTACACATATATACGGAACTCAGATGAGTCAGCCGATGTTATTATACTGATGGTTCCTCCTCCTTCCACTTTGCTTTTGAACAGGTATTATACCAGTGAATTTTTCAGAGCAGTGAAATACAGGCTTACGGTTAATGGCGTGTTCATGTGTTCTCCCGGACCAGGTGACAATTATGTCAATAAGGAATCTTTGATTCTTTATTCGTCGGTGTATAACAGCCTTGCTGCACATTTCAAATATGTAAAGCCTGTAGTGGGAAATAAGCTTTATTTTCTCGCTTCAGATCAGCCTATATCATTATCATTCTGCCGGATGACAGAAAAAAGACAAATAAAAAATATCTATGTATGTTCCGACTATCTGGATGATGATCTTATTGAAAAAAAATCAGATGAGGTAAATTCACTCATTGACCGTAATGCAAAACCAAATACACAGGCATTCCCTGTGGCATGTTTGCATTCACAATCGTATCAGTTCAGCAAGACGCGGGGCGAGAAGATACCTGCAATTATATTGATGATGCTGGTCTTCGCACTCCCTTCTGTCACTGTCAAAAGAAGAAATATGCCTATGTATTTCACTGCTGCCTCCCTGGCAGGTTTTGAGATTATTATCCTTATGAGTCTGCAAATAATGATAGGGAACATGTATCAGCTGACCGGACTTATTATTGCAGGGTTGATGACCGGACTGGCTGTCGGGTCAGGAATTAATAGCAGTTTCCTCAATAATATTTCACCCGGAAGCAAGCTTCTCTTCCTGGTAATATTCTATATCATTTTTGGGATAACCTACAATTTCATGATAGAACTGAAAGGTGTTTTTCTCCAGGTCATGTTAATTATCGCTTCGGGCTTTTTACCTGCATTTATAACCGGCCAGGTATTTAATGAACTTACACTTAAGGCCAAAGGCAAAGAATTTTCCTCATCTCCGGCTGTATACAGCGCTGATCTGGCGGGATCTGCATTCGGTTTTATATTTATCTCAGGCATATTTATTCCCGCATTTGGAATAAGAATTTCTATATTTTTGCTATCCGCACTGGTTTTTACAGGGATTCTTATCAGCATATTCAGCAATACGGCACTCAAGACAGAATAACTGCAGATTCAAATAAAGCAATTAGCAAATAGCCATTCCTGAATCAAACTATTGCAATCTGATTATTATCCCATCATTTTATTCGTTTCTCAGTGAATCAACAGGATTTGAAAGAGCTGCTTTCAGAGACTGGATACTTATGGTTGCCACTGAAATAGCTATACAGAATAGCCCGCTTATGATAAAGGCCCAAACAGGTATGGCAATATGGTAAGCAAAACCATGAAGCCATTTATTTGTAAAATAAAAAGCCAGTGGAACCGAAATAATATATGCTATAAATACCGGTTTGAGATAATCCGCAAAAATATGCATAACGATATTTACACCGGTAGCACCCATTATTTTCCTGATACCGATTTCTTTTGTGCGTTGAACAGTCATTATTGCTACGATACCAAATAATCCAAGACACGCCAGCAGGATTGTTATCGCGGAAAAGGTACTGAATATACGTGCTGTATTCTGTTCGTTTTTGTACAGAGTATCATATTCCTCATCGAGAAAATGATACTCAAAAGGTCTGTCCATCATCCGTCCATTCCAGATTTTTTTAATGGATGATAAGGCAGAAGGAACATCATTGCCACTAATTTTTACCAGGATCACTTTCTGATATTGATCAAGAAGAAAAATAGCCAATGGCTTAACAGGTTCATGCAAGGAAGCTAAATGAAAATCTTTAACTACCGCTTTTACAGTTCCTTTAAATCCAATATCCACCTGGCGGCCAATACTCTCTTCAGGAGTCCATCCGATTTCTTTTACTGCAGTCTCATTCAGGATCATGCTATATTTAAAACCGTCGGCATTTTTCAAGGCTTTCACCTGTTGAAGGTCAGATTCATTAAAGTCAGAGCCTGCTAATATTTTAATGCCCAGAGTTTGAATGAAATCAAGGTCCACAGGGATTGCCCTTGTATTAAATTGTTTCTTACCGGTTTCAGTGGCAGCACTCATGACACTTGTCCAAGTGATATTTACAGGCGTTGTGTTACCGGCACTGACTTCCTCAACAAAGGGGTCTTTTTTTAATTCAGCTTTAAGATTATAATAACCGGGCCAATCATGTGCACCGATCGGAAGAAAAATCACTTTGGTTTTATCATACCCCAGATTTATATGTTGCATAAATGATCTTTGTTGCTGGATAATAATAGTGGCAATAATCAGCACAATTGATATTACAAATTGGAATATTATAAGAGATTTCCTGAATTTCCCTCCTGAGACGGCTAAAAGAGACCCGGGTTTCAGAATATTATTCAGAGTATGGCCTGAAATGATCATTGCCGGATATGCTCCTGCAATCAAACTTACCAAGACACATAAAATAAATATCGTCCCGATTATAACCGGTTGAAAAAGCAAAGAGCTGGTAAAAATTCTTCCGGTAAGAATGCTGAAATAAGGCAGCAAGACCAAAGTTCCAATAACTGAAAGTATTGCTGCGATTAGTGTAAGCATTCCGGATTCTCCGACTAATTGAATGAATAATTGTGAATCCGCTGCTCCCAATAATTTTCTGATCCCGATTTCTGTTCTTTTTCCCGAGACCTGCGCAATCGCAATGTTTGAATAATTAATACAGGCGATCAAAATAATGAGTATTGCAATAATGATAAGAACATAGATATAAACAAACGGCGTATTAGGAACAAGGCCGTCCAGATTTGAATGCAGGTGAACGCGTTTTAAAGGTTCAAGGTGCAGAGTAAAATAATCAATTCCCGATAAGTCTTTCTCTTTAAGGCTGATCTCCTTCATATAGCTATCAATCTTATTATCAAGGTCTCCGATATCAGTACCGTTTTCAAGTAAAAGAAAAGTAAAATAATTGGCAGAAAACCATTCTTCGGTTTTAGAAACATCGAGATTGACGAACGATGCAAGAAAATCAAATTTTATCTGTGAATTATCTGGCACATCTTCAACAATGCCGGAAATAGTATAATTCTGATTGCCATCAATAATAAGACTCTTTCCAAGCGGATCATCATTCCCAAAATACTTTTTTGACATAGATCGTGTCAGTACTATTTTGCCAGGGCCATCAAGAGCATCTGTCGCCGACCCTTCAATAATTGGAAAAGTAAATATCTTCAGAAAGCCTGAATCGACGAACAGAAAATTCTTCTCGTTATAGATAATGTTCTTATTTTTAACCACTTTCGAATTTCTGATCATCCTGACGGAGGATTTCACAGACGGGAATGTACGCTGCAGTTCTGGCCCTGCCTTGGTTCCGGTTACTGCCCATTGATTACGGGCACCATTTACAGAGTATTCCATAGTGACCCTGGCAATTTCATCTGCATGTTTATTGAAGCGGTCGAAACTAAGTTCGTAATAAACATAAATAGCTATCAGGGAAAAGCAAACCATTCCGATGGTTAAACTTATAAGTTTTATGATTGATGACATTTTGTTCCGGGAAAACCGGCGGAAAGCGACAATAATCTGGTTTTTTTTCATTCGTTAATTGTATAATCATTACTAAACAGACTTAAGTTTTTTTCTTTTGCTGCGTGAAATACACCTTCTTATTTCGTTTTAAGAAAGTGTTAATCAGGATTACTCTTCAATCAAAGCTCGTATGTGTAAAGGAAAATGATTTTTAAAAGTCTGGCTGACCGGCTTTTTCCCCTGGCGTGCTTCCGGAAAATTGTATATTTGTATGAGGCATTTGAAGAGTAATTATCAGTAATGAGATGCACAAAAAGAAATGTGATTTCAGCAAACGTGATTTCCTGAAAAAATCATTGGCATTATCGGCTGGACTGATGTGCTTTCCCTGTAAAGCATTATTTCCGGAGACTGCCCGGGAAGAACAATCTGTTTACAGGAAACTTGCGTTGTACCAGGAGGAAACAGCGCGTGGAATCATGTGCAGGATCTGTCCGAACGAATGTGTTCTGAAGGAGGGTGAATTAAGCAAATGCAATAACCGGATTGTGCATAACTCGAAGCTGTATACGATGGCATTTGGAAATCCATGTAGTGTAAATGTCGATCCTGTTGAAAAGAAGCCGTTATATCACTTCCTTCCCGGATCAAAAGCATTTTCAATTGCTACTGCCGGCTGCAATCTTGTTTGTCTTAATTGTCAGAACTGGACAATATCCCAAACCAGTCCGGATAAAACAAGGAATTTTGATCTCATGCCTGGAAAAGTTGTTGAAGAATGTGCCAATAATAGCTGTCAGTCAATAGCATACACATATTCAGAGCCTGTCACTTTTTATGAATATGTATATGAAACAGCGGCACTTGCAAGAAAAGCCGGGGTAAAAAATATCTTCAAATCAAACGGATACATTAACCCTGAGCCATTGAAACATCTTTGTACAGTTCTCGATGCTACCAATATTGATCTGAAAGCTTTCACTGAAAGTACCTATCTTAAATTAACGGGAGGAAAGCTTCAGCCTGTGCTTGATTCACTCAAAGTATTTAAAGACAGCGGAGTATGGCTCGAGATAACAAACCTTATTATTCCTGACTGGACAGATAACCAGGATGAAATTGGCAGGATGTGCAAGTGGCTGAGCGATAATGGATTCAAAAATACGCCACTTCATTTCAGCCGATTTTATCCTTTACACAAGCTTGAACAATTGCCTCCAACACCTGTTGAAATACTGAACCGTGCTTATAATATTGCAAGAGGAGAAGGACTGAAATATGTTTATACAGGAAATGCCCCGGGCAATGAAATCTCAGATACAATCTGCCCGACCTGTAACTCTGTTGTTGTTTCCAGGCAGGGTTACCGCATTTCGGTCAATAATATCAGGGATGGGAAGTGCAGTAAATGCGGAAGTGCAATTGAGGGAGTCTGGAATTAAATTTTTCTGATAACCGATTTCTGATTCCTTAAATATATAAATCCCCTATGAAACGCTCAGAAGCCAAAGCAAGAATAGATATTCTACGCAAGGAAATTGAAGGACATAATGAGAAATATTATGTATTAAATCAGCCCTCAATTTCGGATTTTGAGTATGACCTGCTTTTGAATGAATTAAATGCACTTGAAAAGAAATTCCCGGAATTCATCAGTGAGGAATCACCTACCCGAAGAGTTGGAAGCGATATAACCAGGGAGTTTGTACAGTATGAGCATACCTATCCGATGCTTTCCCTTGGAAACACTTATAATGAAGAGGAACTGAGGGAATTTGACAACAGGGTACGCAAATCTGTTTCTCAACCTATAGAGTATGTATGCGAATCGAAGTTTGACGGGGCTTCCATAAGCATAATATACAGAAATGGCTCGCTTTTCAGGGCAATAACACGTGGAGACGGAAATAAGGGTGATGATGTTACCCTGAATGTAAAAACTATTAAGACTATTCCTTTAAAAATAGCGAATAAAGATATACCTGATGAGTTTGTTATCAGGGGTGAGATATTAATGCCAAGGGCTGTTTTTAACAAACTGAATGAAGACAGAACCAGGGCAGACCTTACTCCTTTTGCAAACCCCAGGAATGCAGCCGCAGGAACTCTTAAACTTCTTGATCCGAGAATTGTGGCATCAAGATCTCTTGATTGCATGGTCTATTTTCTCCTGTCGGAGAACCTGCCATACAATAATCACTTTGATAATCTGAAAACGGCCAGAAGCTGGGGATTCAATGTAGCTGAAAGTATAAAACTCTGCAAAAACATTGATGAAGTACTTCAGTTTATATCATACTGGGACTCGGAACGAAAAAACCTCCCTTATGATACCGACGGCGTAGTCATCAAAGTCAACTCGCTAAGCCAGCAGCAGGAACTTGGATTCACTGCCAAATCTCCGCGTTGGGCAATCGCGTACAAATATAAAGCTGAAGAAGCAACAACACGATTATTGTCGGTTTCATTCCAGATTGGCAGAACCGGCAATGTTACCCCTGTGGCAAATCTTGAACCGGTTTTTCTTTCAGGTTCAACCATCAGACGGGCAACCCTGCACAATGAAGACCAGATCGCGCTGCTTGATCTCCATCTGAATGATATGGTTTATATTGAAAAGGGCGGCGAGATAATTCCAAAAATTGTCGGTGTCGATCATTCCTTAAGAAATGATAACAGCCAGAAAATAATTTTTATTACACACTGTCCGGAGTGCGGAACAGCACTTATCAAGAATGAAGGCGAGGCGAATCATTTTTGTCCCAATTATCTTCATTGCCCACCTCAGATAAAAGGAAGGATAGAGCATTTTATAAGCCGCAAGGCAATGGATATTGATGGTCTTGGAGAAGAAACGGTAGATCTGCTCTTCAGCAGAAATCTTATCAGAAACATCTCCGATCTTTACGATCTGAAGCTTGAACAGCTTACCCCTCTCGATCGTCTTGGGGAAAAGTCGGCATCCAATATATTAAAAAGCATCAGAAACTCGGTCAATACACCTTATCCCAGGGTACTGTTTGCTTTGGGCATACGTCATGTCGGAGAGACAGTTGCCAAGACGATATCCTCCAAATTCGCTACAATTGATGACCTGATAAACGCAGATATTGAACAGCTGACAAGCATCAATGAAATAGGACCTAAAATAGCTGCAAGCATAATTGCATACTTCTCTGATGCGGATAACCTCGAGATGATCAAAAAGCTGAAAGCAGCAGGTATCAGGTTCAGTAAAGAGGGCGCTTCCGTAAAAGAAGGGAATTCTCTGGATGGCAAGACAATTGTTATATCGGGAGTATTCAGCAAACACAGCCGTGATGAATACAAAGAAATAATTGAAAAAAATGGAGGCAGAAATGCGTCGTCGGTATCCGGTAATACATCATTCATACTTGCCGGAGAGAATATGGGTGAATCAAAGAAAGAGAAAGCTGAGGAGCTTGGCATCCCTATTATGAGCGAACCAGACTTCCTTAAATTAGTTGGTAAATAATAATATCTTCCACCCTTATTTTAGCAAAAAAAACTTAGGTTTGCAATATGGAATTGTTTAAGAAAATAAGACTGAGTATCGGAGATACTATTCTCAAAAATAAGATTGCCAATACCAAAAGAAAAGTTCATTATACCAATATAGCTGAGGTTAAGAATATCGTAATTGTGTGGGATGCTACAAAGACTGAGGATTTTGCCTTTCTCTCGAAATTTTATCAAAAGATGCACGAGGGGAAAACTGAAGTCAGGATACTTGGCTATTTTCCCGGGAAAAACCTGCCAAATCAATATACGGCAGTAAGGTATCTTACAATACTAAAACAAGATGAACTAAATTTTTTCTACCATCCTGTGTCTTCAGAGATAAATAAAATTGTTGGGAATCGCTTCGATGTTCTTATTGATCTGAATTTCAATAAATTACTGCCTCTTCAATATATTTCATCGTTATCGAATGCCTGTTTTAAAGTAGGATTATTACAATCCGAAACAGGCATTGCCCCATTCGACCTTATGATGGATCTTAAAAGTCCCGTAAATGTTGAAGAGTACCTGAATCATATAGTCCATTATCTCGGAATGATAAAGTCAGAAAACATAAATTAGGAATACCAATTACAAATTATATGAAAAAATTCAGAGGGACCGGGGTAGCTATAATAACGCCTTTTAAAAATGATTCAAGTATTGATTTTGCCGCACTGGAACGTGTTGTAAATCATGTTATTAATGGTGGCGTAAATTATATTGTTGTGATGGGAACCACCGGTGAATCAGCTACCCTGACCAAAGACGAGAAGAAGGCGGTCATCTCCTATGTGGTTGAGGTCAATGATGGCCGCATTCCATTGGTGCTGGGAATAGGCGGCAATAACACACAGGAAGTAATAAATTGCATCAGGCATACAAACCTCACGGGAGTTGATGGAATCCTTTCAGTTGCTCCATATTATAATAAACCCAATCAAAGGGGACTTTTTCAGCATTTTAAGGCGATAGCAACTGGCAGCCCTCTGCCGGTAATACTTTATAATGTTCCGGGCAGAACATGCAGTAACATAAGTGCTGAAACATGTATTGAGCTCGCGCACGAATGCGATAATATAGTTGCTGTCAAGGAAGCGTCGGGTGACCTGGCTCAGATAATGAAAATAATAAGAGGGAAACCCGATAATTTCAGTGTAATCTCGGGCGATGATATGTTGACCATACCCATAATTGCTTCAGGCGGTTCCGGCGTTATTTCTGTTTTGGCTAATGCATTCCCTTCTGTCACATCTGAGCTCGTAACAAACGCACTGAAAAGCAATTACAAATCGGCAAGGGAATTAAACTGCCGTTATCTTGAGATCATAGAGCTCTTGTTTGTTGATGGCAAT
Source organism: uncultured Bacteroidales bacterium (assembly GCA_963715785.1). Classification (GTDB taxonomy): domain Bacteria; phylum Bacteroidota; class Bacteroidia; order Bacteroidales; family VadinHA17; genus LD21. Next base: position 3,419,641 of record OY970276.1, on the reverse strand, counting down.
CCTGCAGGAGTAAAGGCGATGATGAGCATTATGAATCTCTGTCAGAATAATCTCAGACTCCCTCTGGTCACGGTTAACAGGGCTGTACTAACACGTATTCAGAAAGCGATTGATGAAGTGAGCAAAAACTGATCAGGCATTTGCACTTGCTCCGACCTGCTGCATTCCATGGCAGTTTTTGTATTTCTTGCCGCTTCCGCAAGGGCATGGATCATTTCTGCCTACTTTTTTATCAACCCTGACCGGTTCTGTTCTCTTATTTTTATCCTGTTCTCCTCCCCCTGTGCTGCTATATTGAGAAAAATCGCTCTTGGATGTTCTCAGACTGCTCATATCCATCTGCCGTTTTCGCTGAGCTTCCTTGACCTGTTCAGGATCCTGGGAAGGAATATGGCCCTTCATCAGTGTGCCTACTACATCTTTGTTCACTTTAGTGAGCATTGTCTTAAACAGCTCGAATGATTCGAACTTGTAAATTAAAAGCGGGTCTTTTTGCTCGTATGTGGCATTCTGTACCGATTGTTTCAGTTCATCCATTTCTCTCAGATGTTCCTTCCATTCATCGTCTATTGTGGCAAGAACAACAGTTTTCTCATATGATTTTGCCAGCTCCCTTCCTTCAGATTCAGCTGTTGCCTTAAGATTGGTCACAACCTGAAAAACCCTTACACCATCAGAAATAGGCACAACAACGTTTTCATATACATGCGACATCCTGTCATATACGTCCTTCAGTACCGGATATGCCTGTGATGATATTGATTCAACTTTTCTTTTGTAAGTGTCCAGCACTTTAGAGTATACCTGGTCAGTTACCTGACCGGAATTGCCTTTTTTGAATTCCTGTTCAGGAACAGGGGAATCCATCGAAAACGAACGGATAAGATCAAAATCAAAGCCCTCAAAATCACCATCGTTGTGGTAGGTCTCAACAAGGCTTTCCGTTACGTCAAACATCATGTTGGCAATATCGACGGCTAATCTTTCACCAAGAAGGGCATGTTTTCTCTTTTTATAGATGACTTCCCTCTGGGAGTTCATTACATCATCATATTCCAGAAGTCTTTTCCTTATCCCAAAATTATTTTCTTCTACTTTTTTCTGTGCCCTTTCAATGGATTTTGTGATCATCGAATGCTGGATCATCTCGCCATCCTTGAGACCGAGTTTGTCCATGATCCCTGCAATACGCTCCGAGCCAAACAATCTCATAAGCTCATCTTCAAGAGAAACAAAAAATTGTGATGAACCCGGGTCACCCTGCCTTCCCGAACGACCTCTCAGCTGACGGTCCACACGCCTGGATTCATGCCGTTCAGTTCCAATTATGGCAAGTCCGCCGGCTTTCCTGACATCCTCCGTAAGCTTTATATCGGTACCTCGTCCTGCCATGTTTGTAGCAATTGTAATGGTGCCTGTCTTACCTGCTTCAGCAACAATCTCTGCTTCCCTCTGGTGTAGTTTGGCATTCAGAACATTATGTTTCAGACCTTTCATTTTGAGCATTCTGCTGAGCAGTTCTGAAATTTCTACTGAAGTAGTACCTACAAGAACAGGCCGTCCCTGACGATTCATTTCAGCAATCTCATCTATTACGGCATTATATTTTTCACGCTTTGTTTTATATACCAGATCTTCCCTGTCAGCTCTGATAACCGGCCTGTTTGTCGGAATAACGACAACATCGAGTTTATAAATGTCCCACAGCTCTCCAGCTTCTGTTTCGGCGGTACCTGTCATTCCTGCCAGTTTATGGTACATCCTGAAATAGTTCTGAAGAGTGATCGTAGCATAGGTCTGAGTGGCTTCTTCCACCTTTACATTTTCTTTTGCCTCAATAGCCTGGTGAAGTCCGTCAGAATAACGCCGGCCTTCAAGAACCCTTCCGGTTTGTTCATCAACAATCTTTACTTTATTGTCAACAACAATATACTCAGTGTCGCGGTCAAAGAGTGTCCAGGCTTTAAGCAACTGGGTCATTGTATGTACCCGTTCCGACTTAACTGAATAGTCCTGAAGAAGTTCATCTTTTAACTTCAGTTTCTCCTTGTCGGACATTTCTGATTTTTCAATATCAGCAATTTTGGATCCGACATCCGGAAGAATAAAAAAGCTGACATCCTCAACAGAATCTGAAATAAGGTCAATTCCAATCTCAGTGAGTTCAATCGAGTTGGCTTTTTCATCAATAATAAAATAGAGAGGATCAGTCACCTTCGGCATTTCCTTGCTATTGTTCTGCATGTAAAAATTCTCTGTTTTAAGCAGAAGCGACTTATTTCCTTCTTCACTCAGATATTTAATGAGGGCATTATTCTTGGGAAGACCTTTATATGCTCTTAAAAGCAGCAATCCTCCTTCTTCATTTTTGTCTTCAGCTATCAGTTTTTTTGCATCAGCCAGAATCTGTGTCACAAGCTTCTTCTGTGCGCTTACCAGCTTTTCTACCTTAGGTTTAAGCTCGTCGAATTGCTGAGTATCACTTTTAGCCGTTGGCCCTGAGATGATAAGAGGTGTACGGGCATCATCGATCAGAACTGAATCGACCTCATCAACTATGGCATAGTGGTGTTTACGCTGAACCAGGTCTTCGGGATTAATAGCCATATTATCCCTCAGATAATCAAAACCAAATTCATTATTTGTACCAAAGGTTATATCTGCGTTGTAAGCTTTGCGCCTGTCAGGGGAATTAGGCTGATGTTTGTCGATGCAATCAACAGTCAGGCCGTGAAATTCGTAAATCGGGCCCATCCATTCAGAGTCGCGTTTAGACAGATAGTCGTTTACTGTGACGATATGCACGCCCCTGCCTGCAAGAGCGTTCAGAAAAACCGGAAGCGTTGCTACCACAGTTTTACCTTCTCCTGTTCCCATTTCTGCTATCTTCCCTTTATGCAGTGCGACGCCTCCAATTAGCTGAACATCATAATGCACCATGTCCCATGTAATCTCATTGCCACCAGCGATCCATTTATTGTTCCAGAAAGCTTTATTGCCATCCACCGTGATATTTTCTCTTAGTGGCAGCCAGATCCCTGTCATATTGTCGTGCCGTTACTTCAAGCACACTGTTTTCCTTAAAGCGCTTTGCTGTTTCCTTTATGATGGCAAAAGCTTTTGGCACAAGCGTGTCGAGCGTTGCTTCAAGTTTGTCATTTATCTGTTTCTCAATCTTGTCAATTGCATTATAAATCTCTTCTTTCAGGTAAACATCTTCCTCCTTTTCAGCTTTTTCCCTGAGTGATTTTATCTCATTTTCATCAGCTTCAACACTTTTGAGTATTTCATTTCTGAGTTCATCAGTCTGATTTCTTAATTCATCATTTGACAAACCCTGTATTTTTTCAAATTCAATATGTATTTTTTCGATATAAGGATTAATTTCCTTTAGATCTCTTTCATATTTATTACCCAGAAAAAGGCCGAGTACACTATTTATAATGCTCATTTTAAGATGTGTTACAGTTTTTTTAAATATCGGTGCAAAATTAGCTATATTTTCCGATAAAGGATTCCAAAATCCCAACTAATGCAAAAACCCCGCCATTCTTGCGGGGCTTAGCTAATTATTTTATCAGGCTGTACTTAATTGTCTTAATTCCGTCATCAAGATATAAGACAATAATGTATATTCCGGCAGGGTATGATGAGATATCACCAAGCGTTTCAGAAAAACCTGTAGTCCTCGAGTCTCTCAGACAAATACCTGAAGTGCTGAAGATTTTGTAATGCAATGGCTTAGAGCTCACAGCGTCAGAAGAAATATTAAGGACGCCTTTCCCCGGGTTTGGATATATGATTATGGCATGATTGACTGTTTCTGGAACTGCATCAACGAGCGGGCTTATACTTAAGATTTTCCAGTACCCATCCCCATCCGTTGGCAAAAGGATCAGAAAATAATCTGAATCTGACCAGAAGAGTGTCACCGGCTGAAATATTGGCAGTCGGACGATATAAAAAGGCATGTTTCCTGAGCATCGATTCGGTACCGGTAAAGGTTGAATTATCACCGCTGATACTACTGTTATATGCTGTCTCCCATGATTTGATCAGCCTGCTGTCGTACCCATCAATAAAACCAAACCAGGTTTTACCGAAGTTTTTGGAACCTTCAACGATAACATAATCATAAAAATCAGCGGAACCGTAAACAGTTCCGGCAGCGCCGGGTTCAACAAGAACAAGCTCATTGAAATTGAACATTATACCCGACTCACTGAATTTTAAAGGCTGTCTTAAAACAGCAGTGTAGTCAATAGTTTTGTTGTTGTCTTCCGGACTCTCATACGGGTGCCTTGAATTAAGTCCGAAATTACTGAACCCTGAGGGTCTTGAGATATCAAATCCGATATTAAAAAAATCGGCGGCTGCACCAGAAAAATCTGTGGAATAATTAGTTTTTATGTCTGAGTATATCTCCTCTACATGGCTCACGAAGAAACCGGATTTCGGAAGAGCCGCGATATTCGGTACCTGTGCCGTATCGACAGCAAATATCTTGTACTGTATCGAATCATGTCCTTTTAATAACAATGATTTCGCATTGAAAGCGGTGCTGTAGTTATCAGAAGCTCCTTTGCTGAGGCGAATAAACTTTGAGGGTCCATTATTAACTTTGAACTCCAGATAAGCGGAATCGATGCCAAGATTATCAGTTACTTTGCTGTTAAATTTTAATGAATCTACGGTCTGTAAATAATAAGCAACCGGGGTATGAACTATTACCGGTTTTATCGTATCAGTGCCAATATAAACATGGTAACGGTTATTTTTTATTACAGAGAAGTCCTTGTACACAGACGGAGATCTGTATGATCTTAGAAAATAATCCTGAACAAAGAAATAATACTGAAGGTCGGAATTATAGGAAGGTATTGAAATTGATGTGACGTACGAGTTATTGGAACCAGGGGAAGTCAGATAAGTAGTGTCAATTGTCTGAAAATTATCAAATGAGTACGCTACACCAACGCTGTTGTGATTATAAGTTGTATCAGATTTTATATCGGCCGATAAAGTTACCTGCGATATATGACTTTCAGTATCGCCCGATGGTGTATGGATTATCCTGGTATTGATCCAGCCAACATCGCCAAGAATCGAAAAAGTATATTTTCCCGGATCGTGAATTGCCTCGCCAAGATCAATAAAAGGAGTCATTAATGCATCTGCAGGAAGAACCGATGTTTCATTCAGATGAGAAATGCTTGATCCCGGATCCCAGGTAGCCGGGGCATATAACTTAGCCCTGAAAACGGAATAGCCTGATGGGTTTGCGGAGGTATAATTTTTCAGGAGGGGCCCGTTAAAATAAATCTGATTTCCAGTAAGCTGAGCCTGGAGCGAGCTTGAAGAGTTGGGGAATTTCAAGGTATCAGTTAATCTGTCGCCAGCGAAGTTTTCTACAAATGTGTCATAAATAAATGGTAAGGAACCGATGCCATATGACCCGAATGTCCCATCAGAGCTAAAACTGTCAAAAAAGCCCAGTCCGTGGCACATCTCATGGAGAGAAACTGTTACCAGATCATACTTTGAGACAGGTGTCTGACCGTCAGTGCCCAGATACCAGTTTATTGAACTGTTAACTGCCAGGGTTATGTCGCCCTGAATGTCCTCATTCAGGCTTTTTCCAGCTATCTTTTCAGCAAGCGCTATCGGATAATACGAAAGCGGATTCTGGGCATCAATTACTGAACCGCCGACATAATTTGTAATTGTTGACTGGGCAAGAACCCCTGCAGTTGAGATTTTCTCCCAGCTGGCATTTATTGTGAACCTGGTATCGGCGGGAAGAAGTGTTCTGCAGAATAGAGGCTGCATATTGGACTGCTGCCTGTGCCTGCGCAGAAAAGCCTGAGTAATAAACGATAATTGAACCCCCGCTTTTTGATCGCACCTTATTAAAATATTCCTTTGGAGGAGGAATGTATAATCTGTTTACTTTTGTCCCTGCATAGCACCTGCCGGTAACTGATGAATTCCTTATCAGATCCTGTGCCGTTAAGAGGAAGAAATGTATTAAGAAATAATAATCCTGTCAGGAAAAAAGAGAGTTTCTTCATTCGGCGCCTTCGGTATTTGGCGGCCGTCTTCCTTAGTCCTGCGATATCTCTGTCGAATTCGTACATATTGTTTTTGCCAACAAGTTTCAATTTATCAAGGATGATTCTTGCGGAAGATTCTTCTTCAATCTGTTCCATCACGAACCACTGCAAAAAGCTATGTGTATTAAAATCTTTTTCCTCAAGAGTGAGAGCAACAATTTCGTTAATGCTCCCCGTAACAAACTCCTCGTGTTTTAAAACCTCTTTGAAAACATCCTCAACACTTTTAAAATCACCTGCCGGCTTTTTGAAAGCAGGGATAACAGCCTTTCCGCCCCGTTCATTGATGTACTTAATGAACTTAAGCATATGTACCCGTTCTTCATCTGATTGTCTGTACATCCAGGCTGCTACACCGCTAAATCCGCTGGATTCAGCCCAGGATGCCATTGCGAGATAAAGATTTGAAGAATAACCTTCTCTTTCTACCTGCCTGTTGCAGATATCTTCAATTTTTTTCTTTAACATAAAAATAAGTTTTATAGGTTAGCATTATAACACTTATTTTAATTAAGTTGTTCATAATCCAGTAACTGCTCAATCTTTGCAATAAGATCATTAATCGAAAAAGGCTTGGAATATATTGCATCTGCACCCAGCGCTTTCGCCAGGTTGAGATAACTTCCCGGGCCTACTTTTCCACCTCCCGATATTGCAATAATCTTAAGCGACGGCTTTAATTCCCTAAGCTTTATAACTACTTTCAGTCCATCTTCTTCCGGCATTATCAGGTCAGTGACAACTATATCCGTTATCGATGGTTTGAAATGAGTAATGGCAGCTTTCCCGTTTTCAGCCTCCAGAACTGTAAAGTTTCTCCTGATCAAGAGCAAGCTTCAGCATTTCCCTCAGCTCCTTATCATCTTCAACTAATAGTACTCCTGGCATTGTAAATAACTTAAGGTTAGGTTTTTATCGCAATAATTCCTGTATTGCATTTCTGATTTCTTTCAGCGAAACCGGTTTTGTGAGCTGTTGATTTATAATTCCCGAATTTAGTAATTTTTCGTCTGATATCTCCTGTTTCGGGTCAGTAATTAAGATACAGGGAGTAATAATTTTCTGGCTTCTGAAAATTCCGACAAGATCTTCCGGGGTGATCTGTTTCGAATCGCTCATATAAATAACCATATCAGGGCGCTCCATCGGATTTATCATCACTTTAACAAAATTGCGACCATCAGAAATGAAAATCAGTTCATAACCGGCACTTTCAAGGGCCAGTGATAATATTCTGGATTCATACTTATTTCCTGTAATAAACAGTATTTTTTTCCTGCTGGCTTTCTTTGGGGAATCAGAGGAATAGTTCTTTGATACAGGAAGATAAACATTAAACACGGAACCTTTCTCCTTCTTGCTTGAAACAACTATTTCGCCTTCCATTTCGGTAATTATTCCATGTATTACCGACAGACCAAGTCCAGTACCTTTTCCAACCTCCCGGGTTGTGAAAAATGGTTCAAAAATTCTTCCGATAAGCGACGGATCCATCCCCTCTCCGGTATCCTTAAAAGTCAGAAGAACATACTCATCTGCAACAATATCCTTATTCAGTTCATGCTGAACAAACTCCTTTTTAACCACTTCAATACTTACCGACAGGGTTCCTCCATTCTCTTCCATTGCCTGAATTGCATTTGTCATCAGGTTTAGGAAGACCCTGAATAACTGAGTCGGATCAGCAAGAACATTCGCATTCATCTTGGGGATCCTGCTCTTTAAGAACAATATTGGACGGAACCGAAGATTTTATGAAGCCAATAGTCTCTTTAAGTAACTTCCGACACATTTATCAGAACCTTCTCCTGTTCAACATGCCGGCTAAATGTAAGTATTTGGTTTGTAATAGATTGAGCTTTTTTAACTGCACTCTGAATCTTGCTGACTTTATCTGACAGATCGGAGTTTTTAGGAAGATCTTCATGAAGCATTTCGGAATAACCTGAGATTGTTGCCAGTATATTATTGAAATCATGAGCAATTCCTCCTGCAAGAGATCCGATTGTTTCAAGTTTCTGAGCCTGAAGCAGACTGTTTTCAAGCATCAGTTCACGCGAGCAATCTTCAACTGCAAAATCAATATATGCAGGAACGCCTGAACGGTTCACAGCCAGAAAGCCGCTTATCCGGCAAGGTATTTCCTTTCCATAGCAGTTTTTCAGAGTGACCCTTCCAAAATTTTTTGTATGGCTTTCCGTAAGCTGTTCAAACTGAAGATCAAAAAGTCTCTTCTTCAAGATAAAAGCTTTTTAGATTCAATACGGGTAAGAGCTTTTCATCGTGACAATCGGCAATCTGCAGAAAAGCTTCATTGGCATGTAATATCTTTCCGTCAGGATCGCATCTGAGAAAACCGATAGGAAGATTCGATTCAAATTTCCGAAGTTCTTCCTCTTTTTCCTTAACAGCCAGCTTTGTGGTTTTCAGATCATCAATATCAAAAGTTTCTGCAAGCAGATGAGTAATCTTTCCGGGTTCAACTGAAAGTGGTCTGAAAACCACTTCAAAATGTCTTTTCCCTGATGCGGGTGTAAAAAATGTGGCTTCATACTGTACTGTTTTCCCTGAAAAGCAGAAATCAACATTGCGCTTGATCGCATTCTGAAAAGTATCATGTCCCCAAACATCCTCAAGAGATTTTCCCAGAATTGTATCAATAACCACCTGATGGGCATTGCAAAAGGTGGAATTAACTTTCTCATAAATATAATCACGGTTAATGATCGTTATCATTGACCTTGAATGGTTAATAATCTGATCAGAAATATCCTTTTCTTTTGTCAGAAATTTCAAATAATCATTACCGTCGGATATTTCAAGCTTTCCTTTTCAATTCGATAGTTTTATTTTATAAAGGCTGCTGCGAGTAAATATACCGAGTTTACATATTACCTGTGATTTTCTTTCTTTACCCAAATAAACTGATTATCAAGCATCATTTTATGTAATATCAAGGTTAAATGTTTTTTTCATTTCCTTGAGAATCGGATATTTATTGATAAGATAATTAAGTTTCTGTTCATCAGAATACAAAATTTCAGCTTGTTTCCGAAAGATCCACTAGTTGTTTCAATATCTAACTCCTGACAGAATAAACTTATTTTCAAGAAAGCTGATAAGTTTTGGTTTATAATTTAAGTATGAAAGTATCTTTTTGGGCAGCATTGTTAAGATGGATCTTTATTGTCTGATCATTTTCCAATTCAGGTCTTATTGTTTTAAACATACTTACAATTCGGGTACCTTCACCTTTAAGCTGATCTGTAAATTCCAGCCAGGCTGTTTCAAAGGCTTCAGGTGTGAACTCTTCCTTTGGTCTTCATATGTGACTTCCGGCTCATTGCAGAACAGATGTTTTTTCAGTCTGTTTCCTGCTGGTTTAATATCCTCAGAAATGATTTCCTTTATAGAGAATGCTTTTGATGGTTTTTCAATTACAGGATCATGTCTGCCTGAAATCTCTTCATGTCGTGAATAACTTTTTTCAGGATGATTGATCAGCCTGACGGATAATCTCTGATTTTGAAGGAAGCGGAAGATCTTCTTCCTGTTTTCTTCATATCTACGGGTATCAGACTTTTTTTTTTCAGACGGCTCTTCAGCTTCAGTCATTAACCTGCAAAGCCTGATAAGAGAAAGTTCAATATGCAAACGTGGATTCTTGCTGCTTTTATAAGTAAGATCACAATTATTTCCAATCTCCAGAGCTTTGAAAAGAAAATCAACAGGACATGTTGTCGGTCTGTGCTCAGATATCTTTTTTTAATGGCAGGTGTTGCTTCAAGAAGCCGCAGAGTTGACTCATCCTTACTCACCAGAAGATCGCGAAGATGACTGTTAAGTCCGGAAATAAAATTATGACCGTCAAATCCCTTTTCCAAGCACTTCATTAAAGGTTAATAGAACAGTTGATACATCACCTATCAGAGCAGCATCGATGCATTTGAAATAATACTCATAATCGAGAACATTAAGATTATCAATAACATCCTTATAAGTGATTGTTTTTCCGCTCAGACTGACGATCTGATCAAAAATTGACAGAGCATCACGCAAAGCTCCGTCAGCTTTCTGGCCAATAATATGAAGTGCTTCTTCGGCAGCATTTATACCTTCATTTTTTGCAACAAACATCAGGCGGCTGACAATATCCTCAATTCTGATCCTGTTAAAATCGAAGATCTGGCAACGTGATAGAATTGTTGGGATTATTTTATGCTTTTCTGTAGTAGCCAGAATAAAAATAGCATGAGAAGGTGGTTCTTCAAGTGTTTTAAGAAAAGCATTGAAGGCAGATGAAGAAAGCATATGAACCTCATCGATTATATAGATACTGTACTTTCCGATCTGTGGAGGTATCCTGACCTGGTCGTTAAGAGATCTTATATCTTCAACCTTATTATTTGATGCAGCATCAAGCTCATGAATATTAAATGACCTCAATGAATTGAAAGACAAGCAGGATTCACATTCATCACATGCTTCAGGATTGTCACCCAGGTTGCTGCAATTGATTGTTTTCGCAAAGATCCTTGCGCAGGTTGTTTTTCCCACACCTCTTGGTCCGCAAAAAAGATAAGCCTGAGCCAGGTGGTTATTTTTAATTGCACTTTTCAGCGTATTTGTTATAGAATCCTGACCAATAACCATTTCAAAACTGGCTGGCCGGTATTTCCTTGCTGAAACAATGAAGTTTTCCATAAATTACTTACTCTTGTTTTTCAAATATCGGGATAGACAAATATAGTTAAAAAGGCAAAAGGAAAAAGTAAAAAGAAGAAAGGAAAAATAAATCCAAATCCATTAACCGCAAAGATCACAAAGAACTAAGACAAAGATCGCAAAGGCTGAACTGTATGGTTTTACTTTGCGTACTTTGTGAATACTTTGTGTCCTTTGCGGTTAAAGGATTTCAAAATTCAGGGGAAATCGAATTTTTCATCATATAATTTTTGAATAAAACAAAATAGTTGTACTTTTGCGAGCCAAAATCATATAACTAATAAACAATTAATTACTATGTTGAATCAGTACGAAACCGTTTTCATTGCAACTCCCGTTTTATCTGAGAACCAGATGAAGGAAGCGGTACAGAAATTCAAGAAGGTCATCACCGACAACAGCGGTGAGATCGTTCATGAAGAGAACTGGGGTTTGAAAAAACTGGCCTATCCAATCCAGAAAAAGTCAACAGGCTTTTATTACCTGGTTGAATTTAAAGGCACAGGCGATCTAATTGAAAAACTTGAAGTCCAATATCGCAGAGATGAAAGGATAATCAGGTTTTTAACATTCAGGATGGAAAAATTTGCCGTCGAATATGCAGAGAAGAAGAGAAAACAGAAAGAATCAGGTAAAACGAAGGAGGAATAAAATATGGCACAGAACGAATCGGAAATCAGATATTTGACTCCACCAACCGTTGAGATCAAGAAAAAGAAATACTGCAGATTCAAGAAAAACAGGATCCGTTATATTGATTATAAAGATCCGGAATTTCTTAAGAAATTTCTGAATGACCAGGGTAAGATTCTGCCACGCAGAATTACAGGTACTTCACTTAAATATCAGAGGAAAGTGGCAAAAGCCGTTAAAAGAGCCAGGCACATTGCTCTTCTTCCTTATGTTACTGACCTTTTAAAATAAGGAGGACACAATATGGAAATTATATTAATACAGGACGTCAATAAACTTGGACAGAAAGACGATTTAGTAAATGTTAAAGCCGGATACGGCAGAAATTTTCTGATCCCAAGAGGTTTTGCCATTGCTGCAACATCTTCAGCAAAAAAAATGCATACTGAAAATCTCAGACAGAGAGCCCATAAGGAAGAGAAGATAAAGATTGCTGCACAGGAAATGGCCGGAAAAATGGCAGGCCTTAAAATTGTTGTTGGTGCGAAAACCAGCACCTCAGGGAAAATATTTGGTTCGGTAAATACTATACAAATTGCCGAATCACTGAAAGAAAAAGGATTTGATATTGACCGCAAAAATATCACTCTTCCTGAAGATCAGATCAAGGAAGTCGGAAACTACAAAGCAATTATCAAACTTCACAGGGATGTGAAAGTTGAGGTTGAATTTGAGATCCAGGGAGAATAGAATATTTTATAGAAAATATTTAATTATTGAGAGACGCCCAAGTTGGGCGTCTCTACTTTTTTATATGTATTGTAATGAATCGTTCGTAATGAATTATTCGTTGATACACCCAAAAATGGGCGTTTTTGCGGTATTAAACCGGTGAACCCGATTTAATACGAATCGTGGAAATCTTTTCTCCGCTCGTATTTCAGATCACCCAGAACTGCAGCTTTGACTTTGATCAGAAAGTTCCAGCCCTGCGTGGTACCTATCGGAACCCAGTTAACACTCATGGTCCAGCAATGGAGATCCCGGTTGATTCCAACTGTGGTATAAGTAATCTCTTTTGCATTGAAATCATAGCCGCTTGAAAAAGTAGCTGACATTTTCTTTGTAATAGTTACGCTTCCGTCAAATGAAAGCTTCTGATCAATAGGTGTTTTTACAGCAAGGGGATTGTAATTAAGAGAATAATGCATCCTGAGGGTCCATGGCATATTGAAAACAGGATAGCCATATGCATCTTTCTGTCCGGCAGCGCCCGGCGGCGGCTCCTGTTTCTGGCTCTGATCTTCTATATCCCCTGAATTTGAAAGTGATCCGAGATTCCCATAGCCCGAAGTGGTATTCTGAATTGCACCTCCCTTTCCTTTTTCTTTATTTTTCTTAAACAGGTCGCTCAGGCTGAAATCAACACCGGTGCCAAAACTTGTCAGTCTCATGAGCTTATGGTCCTGAACAAGTAAGAATTTATTTATGAGCGCGCCTGTACTATCGGAAGCATAAAGGGTAAAACTGCTATTTGCCGAAATATTTATATTATTCATCAGGGTGGTTCTTAACTGCATCGACACTGGAGCCCACCTGAACTTATCAGCAAAAATATTATATGATGTACTGATGCTGAAATTATCAATCAGCTTTATCTTTTTCGGTTTTCCTGTTGTATCATTCTTTTCAAAAACCTTGGCTTCCAGAATATTAACAAGGTTGAACGAAACGTTTCCGCTTTTGCTCTGAAGTGAAGGTGTTCCATAGATATTGCCATCATAAATTGAATAAGAAGATGCTGGTACCTAAAGTATCTGTCTGTACCTGTCTGTACATATTACGTGAAGCAAGACCTCCGACGCTTGGAGTAAAACTAAAGCCTATTGATGGTTTGATCACATGACGGATTGCCTGAAGCCTTGAATTAGGACTTTTACCTGTAAAATCATAAAGTCCGAATAACTGAGGGTTGAAACTTGCGCTAATTGTAGGATTGACAGCCTGTCCGTAAAAGAAACCATGCAGGGTATCATTCACTACTGCCGGCCGTATGATATTTAAAGCAGGATCTTTATAATCGGGATCAAAGGTTTTTACAATCTTCTGAGTATATAATACCCCTGAATAGGTCAACGATGGTGAAATTGAAAAATTTTTGAAAGGACGGATCTGAAAGCTTAACGGTATATCCTGTTTAAACCCGTTTCTCATATGCTTCCATACTGGAGGAAGTAAAAAGAAGACTGTCTTTTGTAGCTATCTGATTATCAAGTGATGCACGTATATGAAAGCTGAATCTCCTCATACCATTTTGATGTTCCGGTACTGTTCTTTGATTTAAACGGATAGATTCTGTTCATGTTGAAAGCTTGCCTTTGGCAAGTCCAGGTTAACCGACTTATCCCTCACATTCTGACTATGATTGGCACTAATTGAGAAATTGAAAGGTGTTCCGTCCCATGATTTGCTATAACTCACACTCGACTGTCTGTTGTGTCGTGATATGATCGCTTACATTATAACTGTTATTCTGGTCATATCCGCTTGAGCTCATATTTACGCTTGCAGAAAACCTTGAACCGGGAGAGGCTTTTGCATCCTGTGTAAATGTCCATCCCAGATGATAGTTCTTACTCTCGGAGAAGTCAGACAGCCCCTGGTGGCCGGCCTTATTATCTGCATAGCTGAATGAAAAGTTGCCACTGTATTTATATAGCCTCTTATAATCGGTCTGTGCAGTTCCCAGCCACGATCCGTTGGCATAAATGCTTCCCAGTAAGCCTCAGATCAAAATAATCACTGATGGCAAAATAATAGCCGCCGTCGGTGAGTGAAAAACCGCGCACCCTCTCCTCCCCGTAACGTGGGATGATCAAGCCGGAAGCTGCCCTCTTTGTCTGTATTGGGAAAAAGCCGAATGGGATGACCAGCGGCAGAGGGATACCTTCAAGCACTAGATTACCCGGCCCTGATACTATTTTCTTACCCGGATACACCCTTGCCTTTGGCAGATTGATATAAAAATGCGGAGTGTCAGCATCGCATGTCGAATAGGTGCTATGTGAAATATTTGATGTACCATCCTCCAGTAGTTTGGTGAAGGCACTGTGTAACAATCCGGCATCCTGTTTTGTTACAATATTCTTAATCAAAGCTTTGCGGGTCTTGAAATTGTAGGTAAGTTCATCCGATTCAAAGGCATTGCTTCCTTCTTTAAAAGCCGGCTTACCGATGATCTTTCCGGTGGTATCACTTCTCCCGGCCGCAAACAATATATTCGTATTCATATTAATGACAATCGAATCAGCTTTGATCTCCAGGTCTCCGTAATTTATTACAGCATCCTTGATAAGGATAAATTTCTTGTTAATTATATCTCTTTTAATTACTTGTGCGGCTTTATAAGTTATTTTTGAATCAACGGCACTTATAGACGGCTTCCTTAATTTAATGGCACCCGTGTCGGCAGATATAGTGTCCTTCTTTATTACCAGGCTATCTGAAATCATTTTGCCTTCCTGCGAATACAGAGAAAAAGATTGGACCAAAAAAAGGAACAATATTACTAACCGCTTTTCTTTAAAAAAATACAACTTAAATGCTATTTTTGTACAGTTTTTGTGTAAACAGGGATGCCTGCGCAAAACTAATTAAAAAACAATAACGAAAAATGAGTACAGGAATTAAAAACGGCAAAGATCATACCTTTAATATATGCTGTGTAATATTGTTTTTCCTGTTTATCGCTAATCCAATTCTTTCCTCTTCAGCAAATGTAACTAAAAACGAGAAAAACCGCATAATAGTCATAGATCCCGGTCATGGCGGAAAGGACCCTGGCGCGTTGGGAGCAATAAGCAAGGAAAAGGATATAAACCTGGCAATTGCTCTTAAAACCGGAGAATACATTAAACAGAATATCAAGAATGTAACTGTCATTTACACCAGGAAAGACGACTCGACTGTGGAGCTCAGGGACAGGCCAAGAATAGCGAATAAGGCAAATGCTGATCTCTTTATTTCCATTCACACCAACTCTACGAATTCCAGGAAGGTAATGGGCGCAGAGACCTGGATCATGGGTCTGGCGAAAGACCAGGCGAATCTTGAGGTTGCAATGAATGAAAATGCCGTTATGCTTCTTGAGGATGATTACTCTACAAAATACGAGGGATTTGATCCGAAATCATCAGAGTCATATATTATGTTTTCGTTAACACAAAAGGTTTTCCAGGAACAAAGCACGGATCTTGCAACAAAAATCCAGAAACAATTCAGGGAACGGGTTAACAGAAATGACCGCGACGTCAAGCAAGCAGGGTTCTGGGTGCTATACAACACCAAAATGCCAAGCGTACTGGTTGAAACAGGCTTTATTACGAACCCTACTGAAGAGAAATACCTTAACTCCAGGGAGGGTCAGGATTATCTTGCCTCGTCAATATACAGAGCCTGCAGGGATTATCTTAATGAGATTGACAGCAAGAGCGGCATCTCCTGGGACAAAAATCAGGAAACAACGGTGAAATCTGATACTTTAAACGATATAGCTCACGGACAAGGCGGGATCCACTTTATGGTTCAGGTGGCTTCCTCCGCATCAAAAACTGAAATAAAACCAGATAACTTCAAAGGATTGAACGATATAACAGAAATAGGCGCACCGGATAGGTATAAATATGCAGCCGGAAGCTTCACAGATTATTCTGATGCAGTAAATTACAGAAAAAAGATTGAAACACTTTATCCCGATGCATTTGTTATAGCTGTAAAAGACAACAATATATTACCTTTACAACAGGCTTTGGATCTAAAGCGCAAAACACAAAAAGACTGATAAATGAAAAAGATCTCGAATGAAGTTAAAGTCGGAGCAACTGCACTCCTGACTATTATAATTTTTATTTGGCTTTATAATTTTCTTAAAGGAAAAGATTTTTTAAAAAGCACCGCTATTTATTATACAGTGTACGACAAAGTCGGCGGCCTTGCCGAATCCAGTCCTGTAGAGGTAAACGGCTATAAAGTGGGAGTTGTGAGAGCGCTTGATTTTATTGATCCAAAGAGTGGCAGGCTCCTGGTGGAATTTTCTGTGAATAAGAACTTCAAAATTCCAAAAGGAACCATTGCCGAAATTGTCCCGGTCTCTCTGCTTGGCGGAATGAAAGTCCAGTTCGTCTATGGAAACGGTCCGGGAACATATTCCCAGGGTGATACCATACCGGGCCGACTGGCAGAATCGCTTATGGATAAGATCGATACTGAAATTCTCCCGGTTAAGGAAAAAATCTCCAATCTCGTTGTGGTTCTCGATTCTGTAATCAGTTCAGTTGATGAAGTAATGAATCCCGAGTTCAGAAAACAGCTTGCAGAAACTTTCACTCACCTTAATAAAACCACCGGGAGTCTTGACAGAACACTGGGATCAAAGGAGAAAGAGCTGGCAGCAACCATTGATCATATCAATACCTTCACCAGGATGCTTTCTGATAATTCCGGAAAAATGGACAAAACATTCAGTAATCTGGAAAAAATTTCAGATACACTGGCAGCTTCTGATCTTTCGGGTTCCGTTACAAATCTGAAAGCAAGCCTTGTAAAAGCTGCATCCCTGATGGATAATCTGAATAAGGGAAAAGGAAGCGCTGGTCAGTTTCTTACAAATGACACTCTTTATACAAATTTAAGCAGCAGTCTGGAGAGCTTAAATCTGCTTTTAAAGGATATGAAAGCTAATCCAAAACGATATGTTCATTTTTCAGTCTTTGGCAAAAAAAGTGCTCCCTCTAAATAATCCTTTTCTAAAATTCAGATAATCTTGATCTTAAAAACCTAAACAAGATCAAGCGCAAAATAGTCCTCATTTTATACATGTTATGTTGAATTTTGAGTAAGAATTCATAATGAGTTGTCCTACATAGTCAAACTTTCAAGAATATTAATATCTATCTGACAATCACAATGTTGCATTCTGTAAAAAAAATTTCATTCCTAAGTTGCTGATGGTTAAAAACATATACTTTTTATGAGAAAGTCAAGCAAAAAAAATTTTTTTTATTAGTTTTTTTTTTACAAATATTGCTACGTGAATCGGCTTGATTCTAACCTTGAAATTATTTAAAAAACCTATATTCATGAATAAGTCACACAATGACGTATGGAATAACTGTCTTCAGATTATTCGTGACATAATTCCATCCATCAGTTATAAGACCTGGTTTGAACCAATAATTCCTCTCAAGCTTGAGAATAATGTTCTTACTATACAGGTGCCAAGCCCTTTCTTTTATGAATATCTCGAAGAACAATATATTGACATTCTGAGGAAAACTCTCAGACGGGAAATCGGAACTGATGCAAAGCTTGAATATAATGTTGTGATGGAGAATTCAAATTATTCCGACGGTAAACCATATACAGTACGATATCCTTCAAGAAATAAATCAGATCTTAATAATAAACCAGTACAGGTCCCCTTCGATGTCACTCAGCCTTCAATAAAAAATCCATTTGTTATTCCCGGAATAAAAAAAGTACATTTCGACCCTAAACTTAATCCTGATTATAATTTCAGTAATTATGTCGAGGGAGAATGCAACAGACTGGCACGTTCAGCGGGCATTGCCGTAGGAAATAACCCGGGAGGTACTGCTTTCAATCCTCTGATGATATATGGCGACTCGGGGCTCGGCAAAACTCACCTGGCGCAGGCAATTGGAATTCTCGTCAAGGAAAAACATCCCGATAAAACTGTTCTGTATGTGAACGCGAATAAATTCCAGACCCAGTTTGTTGAGTCAGTCAGAAATAACAATAAGAACGATTTTCTTCATTTCTACCAGATGATTGATGTGCTTATCCTGGATGATGTCCATGAATTTGCCGGCAAGGAGAAAACACAGGATACATTTTTTCATATCTTCAATCACCTCCACCAATCGGGGAAGCAGCTTATCCTCACCTGCGACAGGCCACCTGTTGAACTGCAGGGAATGGAACAAAGACTTCTTTCCAGGTTCAAATGGGGACTGCAGGCTGATCTGCAGAGGCCCGACTATGAGACACGGCTCGCTATTCTTAAAAAGAAAGCCTATAATGACGGCATTGAATTGCCGGATGAGATCTTTGAATTCCTGGCTATTAATATTTCAAATAATATCAGGGAGCTTGAGGCTGTCCTTATATCTCTTTATGCCCAGTCGACGCTTAACAGGAAAGAAATTACACTCGATCTGGCACGACTGATGGTTGAAAAGCTTATCAGCACCTCGAAGCGGGAAATTACAATCGAGTACATTCAGAAAATTGTTTGCGATTACTATAAAATACCAATTGAACTGATCCAGGGGAAGACCCGGAAGCGAGAGATCGTGCAGGCCAGACAGGTTTCAATGTATTTCTCTAAAAGCCTTACAAAATCATCCCTGGCAAGCATTGGATCACATATCGGAGGAAAAGATCATGCGACAGTTCTTCACGCCTGTAAAACTGTTAATAATCTTATTGATACTGATAAACATTTCAGAAACCAGATCAATGAGATAGAGAAAAAATTAAAGGTTTAAGGATGGAGAAAACAAATTTTGTTGAAAAATATTTTGAAAAATATGGGAACAGGAACGATAAGCCTGTTCTTTTTTTCTCACCCGGCAGAGTAAACCTTATCGGTGAGCACACTGATTATAATGGAGGATTTGTATTCCCCTGTGCTTTAAACTACGGGACATATCTTCTGATCAGAAAAACAAGAACAAACAGCATAAAATTCAGTACAATTAATTTCAACGACGATTCGGAAGCGGAAATCAGGGGACTCTTTATAAATACCGGCAAAAAATGGATAAACTACCCGCTTGGGGTAATCAATGAGTTCATCAAAGGAGGAATAAATCTGACCGGGCTGGAACTTCTTTATTATGGAGATGTTCCAAACGGGGCAGGCCTCTCCTCTTCAGCTTCAATAGAAATGGTCACTGCAGTTGCAATAAACGATTTCTTCCATGCCGGCTATGATACGCTTGAACTTGTAAAGATGAGTCAGAAGGCGGAAAATGAATTTGTTGGGATGAATTGCGGTATAATGGATCAGTTTGCAGTAGGTTTTGGGAAAAAAGATAATGCAATTTTCCTGAACTGCGATACATTGTTTTATGAGAATGTCCCGGTTATACTCCATGACAGCACTCTTATCATAACAAATACCAACAAAAGAAGAGGGCTTACCGACTCAAAGTACAATGAGAGGCGCGGTGAGTGTGAAAAGGCTGTTGAGTTGCTCCAGGCTTACAGACCGATCAGAAATTTAAGCGAACTCAATATCAGCGAAATCGACATACTTTCAAAATACATTAAGGATCCTGTCATCAGGAAAAGGGCAAAACATGTTATCAGTGAGAATGGCAGAGTAATTGAAGCGGTCAGTGTACTAAAATCCAACGATATCGACAGGTTTGGTGTGCTTATGAATCAATCTCACGATTCTCTGAAAGATGATTATGAAGTTACGGGTCCGGAACTCGATGCTCTTGTCTATGAAGGCAGAAAACTCCCGGGAGTTATTGGGACAAGGATGACCGGAGCCGGATTCGGCGGATGCACAATAAGCATTGTAAAAAAAGCCGATTCAGCAAGCTTTATGGCTTCATTATCGTCTTTATATCAGAAAAGGACTGGGCTGGTTGCTGATTTTTATCAGCCCGAGATCGGCGATGGGGCCGGTAGAATCGGATACTAACCCGGTTCCACTAATTTTATGATGATTGCCAGTGATTCAGCTGGCATCTATTTCTTTCCTTTCAAAATCTTACTATTGATATCCCTGACGCATCTGAAGCCGACAGTCTGACTTCTGTCAAAGCCCTGAGAGACCATAAGCAACATCTGGGTCTTATCGAGTGATTGCGGGCCTCCCTGCAAATACCACGAGCTGGAGTCAGGCTTGTAATAGCTTCCGCCGCGTATAATAGTAAAATAATCAGATCCATTAAAATACATATCATTTGTCATTTGCCATACATTACCAACCAAGTCAATAGCTCCATATGGGCTCTCGCCTTTTGAAAAGGCATCAACAGGCGTCATCCTGCCGAAAGAGTTATTGCAATATGTACCATGAAATTCATCGCCCCATGGCCACTTGCGCTTATCCGTACCCTGTGCGGCAAGTTGCCATTCCTCCTGCGTAGGCAGCCGCTTTTGTGACCACTTTGCGTAAGCCTGCATATCTTCGTAACTAACGTAGATCACAGGGTATTTTGCCTGACCCTGCTTAAATGTTCCTGATTCCCAATGGCGCAAATATCTTGTAGTATCAACAGGTCTGTAACCTGAGCTCAGAATAAACTGGAAATATTGCTCATTTGTTACCGGGTATTTATCAATCAGGAAACTATCAATCTGTGTAATTTTATTACTCACATCGGGATAAGGGATAAAGTCCTCATTGGCAGATACATTGTATGAAAAAGCTGTCCCGGGGACCAGCACCATATCAGATGGGATGGTTGAAGAGTTTTTTGTCCGTATCACTTTACTTATTATCCAGGGCTTGCCCCCTTTCAGATCCAGAACATTCTCGTCTTTTAATATTCTGCCTTCAACAAGCTGTAACACTATCTTTCCTTCATAAAATCCAAAAATATCCTTTGCCCTGAGAGTCGTATCCTTAAGTACCCTGAATTCCTTGAATAATGTTTTATACGATGGCTCTCCTTTCCATATTAAAATAGTACCAGCTCCGGACGCATGAATTTTTATTGAGTCACCGATCAGCCTTGATCTGATAAGATCGGGCAATCCGGCAACACAGTCAACAGAGCCCTCACGTCTTGTACCGGAAAAGGAAGCTTGCCATCCGGCAGCAGTTGTTGAAATATATGATTTCCCGTTTTCGGCAACTGGAATCAGATTTTCGTGATTCCATAATGAGATGTAATGAGTTCCACCGGAAGTATCTGCCTCGAACAGTTTTCCATTGACACCCTCGGGTCTCATATTTAGAATCGTAAAAATAGTTTTTTTGCCTGAACTCCAGCGATTTACATAGACTTTATCGAGTAATGTCCCAATGAGGGGAGTCCAGTTATAATCAAGAAAAGCATCGTTGTTCTGCCTGAGTATATAGGTTGTATGGGCCAGGAAATTAAGGTCATTTGTGTAATTTTCATCTCTTCCTCCTGGTCTGAACAGATTCAGTTCCGTACCATATCCGTTAAAAAATGCTATTGCAATCTCGCGGTGAATTATATCCTCTCCCACATCGCACACTCTGAAAATAGCAAAATCAGGCTTGATTAATTTATTAAGATTCAGTTCAGGACTCAGGAAAATTGCATTATGAACCCGGCCTGAAATGATTCCCGGCATATCTTTTGGCACGGCCATTCCCTCCGAATACATTACCACCCCTTTTTTGATGCTGTCGGCAGCGGCCTGGAGCTGACGGCTGGAACTGCCTCTTGTATCGAGAACTACTCCGTCGGCATCAATATCAGATATAAGCTGCGCCATTCCCTTGTACTGATCTTCTTTTCGGGTGCTGTTATCCCACGGATTATAAGCAATGAAGAAACGAGTGCCTGCCATTCTCGACATTCTTGCGAAATTTCTGAGTTGCTGTGTCCCTCCGGGAAGGTCCGCGTACAGATCCCACTGGTTGCGCTCATCCAGACCAAGCCTGGGCCATGTCGGCCAGATTCCATAAACATCGATATTACCGAGCTGTTCAATTCCCTTTTGAAGCACTTCAGCATATGTATATTTTCCTGTGAGTCTGTCGAAAAATTCCCTGTCCCAGGCCATTTGCAGCACAATCAGATAACTACTCCTTATCCAGGCAAGATCAGCTCTTTTGAACATATAATCATCAAAGCTATCCAGATCAAATAAGTATCTGTCTCTGAACATTATACGAAGGCCGTTTTGCCATACGCCCTTAAAAACCTCGCTGTTTAAGATATATGTGACTTTTGCCTTTCCAGGCAACAGGGTGCTGTACCGTTGTTTCTGGCCGCCATCAATCTGCGACCGGCGTGCTACGGAGCATAGCGAGTATCCTTTCCCGACAGGAAATGAAGAATAGCCCATTTCCCAGGCGTTATCAGGAAGAATGACTCTCACAGGCTGATAATCAGGCCTGAATAGCCAGGCTCTTGCAAGACCGGCCGGGCCTCTGCCAGTTATATAAACAGACCCTGTATCAACTCCGAATGGAACTACATTGCTTATTGACAGTGTATCTGTACCAATGTTTTCAAAGGTCAGCTCACATCTGCATCCGTGATCATATCGTCCTGATATTCTGAATGAAACATTGAGCTTGCCTTCGAATGTCTGGGTATATAAGTCATTTGATTTTAAAATCCCTTCTTCAGAGGAATTATGCCGCGTCGAATTGAGAAGAAAGCTGTATACCGGCCGGCTGCCAGGCAGCAGAATGGAACTGCTGTCAGACAGGAAAATCCTGTCTGAGCGAAGGCCTTTATCCATTCTGATCCCTATGTCAGAAAGAACCTGTGCATAACCGGGGAAAGTAAGAATCAGGAAAGCAAAAATCAAAAGGAATATTGACTTTTCAGGATAATTTAAAAAATGTTTTTTCATATTTTATTTACAAGTATTTGCACTCTGAAACTCACCTGAAGGATGCTTATATCAGCACCAGCCGGCCATCGCATTTGGAATTTGCGGCTTTCACCGGAATTTTTTTATCAATTTTAGTAAACGATAGAATTTCATTTTAATTATGCCCTTGAAAAATCGATTATCGGTAACATTTTCAATATTAATTCGTACAAAAGTTAAATATCAGTATGCAATATAAAACTTACAAACCATATAAAAAATGTTTTACAGAATTAAGCCAGAATCAAGCCCTTATATCAGCCTGATTTTTTGGTTATATAAATTAATTGTATATTTAGGGATGATTCAAAATCAGGAGGGCAATGTCTAAGGTATTTAAAATATTGAATTATATTTTCATTCTGATTATGATTGCGGCTTATGTCTCATGTGCTCCTGCCAAAAAGAATCCATATTACGAAAAGAGAAAGAAAAGTTCCCAGGTAAATGCCTCACAGTTAGGCAGAAACAAGTACTATTTTTCGTCGGGATATCAGAAGAAACTGAATAAAACCTTTAAACAGAAGTAGATACTTCGTTCAATCTTCGCTCTTAAAGCTTAAACCGTCGTAAGCAAGCACTATTTCAGGAGGCAATTCCTTTGAGACTTCCCTGTGCAAACCCATCTGATGGCTTATATGTGTTATAAAAGCCTTTTTTGGTGATATTTGTCTGATAATATCAATGGCTTCCCTGAGACTAAAATGGGAAATATGTTTTTCTTTTCTGAGTGCATTAATCACCAGGTATTTGACTCCATACAACTTCTCCTTGCTTTCTTCAGGTATATAATTTGCATCTGTGATATAAGCAACATTTCCGATCCTGAATCCATATACAGGAAGCCTGTAATGGAATACTCTTACAGGAGTAATTTTTATATTTCTGACATAGAAATCATCGTCAGGTATGGGATTAAGTCTCATTTTAGGAACCCCGGGATACTGATATTCTGAGAAAACATAGGAATAGTCTTTTTTTATTACTTTCTGAACCCGTTCTTCACAATAAATGTCGATTGCATCCTTGCTTTTGTAATTGAATGCTCTTACATCATCAAGACCGGCAATATGATCTTTATGTTCGTGCGTGAGAAGAATGGCATCGAGCCTGGTAACATGTTCACGCAGCATCTGTTGACGGAAGTCGGGTCCGGCGTCAATAACTATATTTATATTATCAGTCTCCAGAAGTGCAGATGTTCTGAGTCGTTTGTCAAGCGGATCCGGAGAAAGACAAACATTACAATCACAGGCGATTACCGGAACGCCCTGAGATGTACCTGTGCCTAGAAATGTTATTTTCACGTTTAAATCATTTCCTGACAAACCTATATTAAAATTCATTAATTGACAACAGCATTATCACTTTTTGCAATAATCTGACAAACCGGGATATTTGTTATATTTGAGTAAATAAATCCATCATTTTGAAAGGCAGAATTTACCTGATACCCGTTACTTTGGGAGGCGATGATTTTCTTAAAGTGATCCCTGAAAGAGTTATTAATCTGGCGAAACAATTGAGATTCTTTGTTGTGGAGGATATCAGAAGTGCCAGAAGGTTTTTAAGACATATCTACAAGGAATTTCCGATTAATGATACAGTCTTCTTTGAGCTGAATGAACATACAGGAGATTCGGATATATCAAATTATCTTGATCCTGTTCTTAATGGATCTGATTTAGGCGTCCTGAGCGAGGCCGGGTTGCCATGTATTGCAGATCCCGGAGCGCGTATTGTTGCTCTTGCCCATCAGAAAAAGATCATCGTTACGCCATTATCAGGCCCCTCTTCTATCATTATGGCTCTCATATCATCGGGACTCAACGGTCAGAATTTTACCTTCAACGGCTATCTGCCGGTAAAACCTGAGGAACGGGCTGCAAAGCTGCGCGACCTCGAAAAAAAAGCCGGCGAAGGCTTTACCCAGATCTTCATGGAAACACCCTATAGAAATCAGAAGATGATGGAATCCATTCTAACGCACTGTCATAATGATACCTTGCTCTGCATAGCAGCTGATATAACACTGCCGACAGAATCAATCAGGACATTGACAATTGCTGAATGGAAGAAAGCGATCCCGGATTTAAAGGATAAACTGGTGGTCTTTGTGATGCAATAAAATTATTTGGCCGGACCAGGCGAGAGCTTAACCAGTTCAATATCATAGATCAGAGGAGTATATCCGGGTATGACATAATAACCGGATGTTCCATAGCCAAGGCTTGAAGGCATGAGAAGCTCAGCTTTACCTCCTGCTTTCATATATGTAATACCTTCGTCAAAGCCAGCGATATTTGATCCTTCGTCAACTGCAAATACCCAGTAAGCTAATCCGACATTTGAATCGAAGGTCGTTCCGTTGAGAAATTTCCCCGTATATATCACATACGCCGTATCATGAGGCTGAGCAGCTCTTCCGGTTCCAACAAGTATATCGCGATAATATAAACCGCTCTTTTCAAGCGTAAAAGTATCAGTTGGATTGCTTGTAATGTAATTCTGAATTGATTCTCTTTCAGTTTTTTCATATTTTGCTGCAGGATTGCATGAGCCCAGAGACAATAATAACCCTGCTGCCAAAAACAGGAAAATTGATTGATAATGCTTTCTGATCATAGAATTAGTTTTAATATTTTTATCTAAACGTAGTGCTATACCAAATTATTATTTGGCCTGCAAGATATAAACATAATAAACAATAACGGCCCTAGGAGGTATCATTTTTCTATCGCCTATAAGCCCATAACCTAAAAATGGAGGTATGATGAAGATAGCTTCAGAGCCGGGCCGCAACAACCTCAGTCCCTCATTCAGTCCTTGTTCCATTTCACTTTTGCCCAGAATAAGCTCCTTTGGACCGAGATCTTTTGAAGAATAGCATTTTGTTCCATCAAGAAGCGAACAGTCGTAATCCATAACTACTTTGTCATTTTCAGTAAATTTCTGCCCGCTGCCTTCCTTTATTATCTGATACCATAAGCCGGTTGGAGATTCTTCCATTTTAAGATCTTTTCTTTCAATGTAGTTCATGATTCTCTCTCGGTCTTTCTGAACCAGGTATTTATTGAGGTCAGCCATTTCTGACACTCCTGGCTTGGAGCCGACAACTCTTCCGTGTTTCTGTCTGCATGCAACAGAAGAAATTAATAACAAGATGATTACAGATATTCTGATCACCTGAGATTCAACCCGCATCTTCAAATTTCCACACATTTTCTTTAAGGACTTTAAGGAAATAGGCGATGGTATTTTCAAGGGTATCTTTATATTCTCCTCCTGAAGCATTCATATGCCCTCCTCCCGAAAAATACATAGATGCAAATTCATTCGAAGGGAAATGGCCCTTTGAGCGAAAAGAAAGCTTTATGAAATTGTCTTTTTCAATAAACAAGGCAGTGAAGCTGATACCCTTAATGGATAATGGCATATTCACAAATCCCTCAGTATCACCCTTTACATGGTTGTACTCCCTGAGGTCGTCCTTTGACAGGTATATATAGGCAGTTTTATATTCAGGAATGACAACCATCCGCTTATTAAGGGCAAAACCCTGTAATCTTATCCTGTCGCTTGAAAAATTATTATATATAAGGTTGATAATTTTCTCCTTTTCAATGCCAGTATCAAGCAGATCCGCAACAATTCTGAAAGTCCTTGAACCATATGACCCATGCTCAAAATTCCCGGTATCGGTAATTATGCCAACATATATGGCTTCAGCATATGGCCTGTTCATGAAAATTGAACCATTTAGCTCACAAATCAGCTCGTGCACCAGCTCCGAAGTTGAACATTTCGTAGGATCGGAAATTATCAGGTCAGCAAAGTCTTCAGGATCAAGATGATGATCGATTATCAATTTCATGGCACCGGACCTGACAACAGTATCTTCGGCCTCGCCAAGCCTGTTGGCCTGATTAAAATCAAGCATTATTATCAGATCAGCATTATCAATCAGTGTGCGGCACATTTTTCTGTCCTTAATAAATATATTTATCTGGTCAGAGCCGTCCATCCATTTCAAAAACTCCTGGATATTGTTTGGAGCCAGTAGTCCTACATTTTTACCTTTACTCTTAAAATAATGATACAGAGCTAATTGTGCACCTACTGAATCTCCGTCAGGATTGATGTGGCAGATAATTAATATATTCTCAGAGTCGGAGAAAAGTTTCGATAATTGTTTTGTATATTTGGATAAATCTATCACTGATGCCTGTGTTTATTCGAGTGGCTAAAGATAAAAAATATTCTTTAAGACCGTTTCAGCAGCTTAAAATCAAATCTTTTCATATATGTACACTGACTTTACTTTTTCAATTATTAAGCCAAATGCAGTCAGGACGGGTAAAACAGGCCCTATTTTGTCCATGATAAATGAAGCCGGCTTCGAAATTGCTGCCATGAGAATGGTTAAAATGACTGTTCCTCAGGCTGAATCGTTCTATTCAGTACACAAAGGAAAATCATTTTTTGACGGACTCATAGAATTTATGACTTCAGGACCGGTGGTAGTAATGATCTTAAGACATGAGAATGCTGTCGATCAGTTCAGAAAACTCATAGGGGCCACTGACCCGGCCAAAGCTGAACCCGGTACAATCAGGAAAACATTTGCGGTTTCAGTTCAGATGAACGCGGTTCATGGTTCAGATAGCCCTGAAAACGCAACCATAGAGGCAAACTTCTTTTTCTCAGGTTTTGAGAGATTTCTTTAGAGACTGAAAATACATTTAAAAAACATTGTCACCGGGCTCCCCTGATGCCGCATTTAACGTCTTCGGGTACGACAGTGGGGAAAATTAATTTATGCAATGTCTCACTCATCTCCAAAGCTTAAGTTAACGCCTATGCCCGGGGGGCATAAGATTCGTCTAGCTTTTGTTCCAAACTCGACTTACGTTTTGTTATATCCCATTAATTATTCCTTCTACCAGCGTTTCCGACTCCCGGTGTATCAACCCCCCAACCCCCCACATGGGGGGCTTAAGATTGTTATAGTTTTTAGTTTTTTTCATAAGATTATTATAATTTTAATCTTGAAATCAAAAAACATCATGAAAGGGTTAAGTGTAGAATATCCAATGTATTATGGTGCTAAACCTTCAATATTTAAGTTGGCAAAGAAATTAAGGAAGACTCAAACAGAGGCAGAAAAAATCCTTTGGTTAAAACTAAATAAAAATCAGATTTCTGGTCTTCATCTTCGGAGACAACATCCAATCAACAAATTTATCGTTGATTTTTATTGCCCTAAAATTAAGCTGGCTATCGAAATTGATGGAAGTATACATGATATTCCCGAATTTCATAATCATGATCTTGGTCGAAGCGATATCCTGAATGACTTCGGAATTAAAGTTATCAGATTCACGAATGAACAAATAATAAATGAAACAGATTATACAGTAAATCAAATTGAAGAGATTTCAAAAAAGCTATTAACTGAGTCCTAAGCCCCCCAAATGGGGGGTTGGGGGGTTGATTAAAAAGAAGTTGGGGGGTTGATTAAAAATAAGTTGGGGGGGTTGATTAAAAAGAAGTCGTAAATAGCTTTAAACTTTTTTATTAAACTCTCAATAGAAGGTTCGCATACCCCTCTATATTATACACAGTTTTTCCTATTTATTAACTAGCTAGTAATTAAAGCTTTAATATCCATTAGCTTGATGGCTATGCCTTTTTTGGGGTCGGGGGCATAGTTTGTTGGTTGGGAAGATGGATATGGCTCATCAGAAGATGTGTTATAATGTGATTATTATTTTAAGAGCTATCATTTTCTCAAACTCAAAACTTTATATACCGGATAGTGTTATTAGATTTGCAGAAAATTTTAACATTAGATGGATTCAAAGATCAATATAGACTTTTCCGGTAAAAAAAATCTTGAGAAGTATTCTTCCGCATTTACGCTCTCCGACATGGAGATCTTTATTTTCCCTGAGCTTTTTTATCCGCTTATTCTTGCCGACATAATGTCCCCGATACTTTGGACATGGAGGTCTGATCCATGGTTTAAGGACATTGAAAAGAAAGGATTCACCTATAAGGCGAACAGGATAAAACAGTATATAATTCAGAATTATGTCTTTAATCTTGATCTCTCAACATGGGGACTGACATCGAAGACCGCGGAAATTGCAAGATTTAAGGATTTCTTTGATATGGAAATGCTTAAGCAATCAAATGCGCTTTTCGGATATGAGGGAGATAAATACTATTTCGATATTGATATCAGGAAACATTTTGGTCTCGACAAATATGATTCGGATATTATACCGTACTGGAAAACTGAGACGATTGAAGCAATGGGGGCATTTAAATACAAACAGAACTTCAAAACCGGTGCAGGAGAATGCGTCTCATTGTCAGCTCTTTACGCCGCTGCAATGTTTGTGGTTGGAAGAGTGCCGCTTGACAGGATATTTCTGATTGCAACACCGCTTCATTCGCAGAACTTTGTTATTGAGAAAGACGGGCTGATAACAAACAACCGAAGGATCGTTACCAAAAACATGTGGTATAACGGAACTTCACTTTCCGAAAAAGCAAGAAGGGCAATGGAGAATGAAAAGGTGACCATCGTATCCCACATCTCTGGCTTTATTCATACTCTCTACCGTGAAGCCACAATTGATCCTGAGGCTTATACATATTTTTCAGAGAAGCTGAGAGAGTTTCTATCCACCGATCTGACCAGCCTGATCTTCATTAATTTTCTTCGTTTCAAGTCAAAATACAAATCGCTTTTTCAATACAGGTGCGATTGTTCAGGTTCAATAAGATACATCTCTCTCGAAAAAATGTTTGAATACGAGCACTCAAGCAAGTACAGTGTATCAACCGAAACCCGGGGATCGCTCGTCAAGGATATTGAAGGCGATGATTTTCACCTGAGCCCTATCCAATGGAAAATAATGCTGAATGATATTGAGGAGATCCTCGATAAACATTCAGGAAAGAGCCTGGCTGAAATTGAAATTGAATTTATAAAAAAGACGGGGACTGAGTATGAAGAAATCATACAGGAGATGTTTAAAGAACTTCATGATTTTATTTTCATAGATCCGAAAATTCCAGACCGTCAAAAGAGCTATACTGCTGTTCAAATGCTTGATATTAAAACCGATAGCAGCCGTGAAGATATTATTAACACGATAACAGCTCAGCAGGAAAATTCCGAAACAGCACTACTTGCGTTATATGTTTACCGCGACATGGATAAAACCGACTGGCGTCCATTTATTAAGGCAGCTGTTGAAAGGAATCCGGTGGCTTTTATTGACCTGAGCGAAAAGACTAATTATGAAGTTTATTCTATACTGAAAGAGCTGCCGCTCGAATCAATATATGAAGGTAACAGGCTTGCCCAGCCTGATGAAGTCTGGAATTTCAGACGCGGAGATGGGATAGAGAAGGCTTTTTTGCTTGCCGGCTTCCTTCTGCACAATGACAAGATCTCGGATGTTTCAATTGAAATAGAAAATAATGATGTTATTTTATCTTCGTCAGGTCATCAATTTCATTTCATTTCACACAAAAACCTCCGGAAATCCATAAGGATAAAGGGAACGGATTACACAATCATATAGGGGCGATTGTTTTTAGCGAAGTACTATATCCTTTATAACCTCGTTGCCTGCCTTCTTATTCAACTGTTCCTTCAGGGCTTCCCTGAGCATCAGTAATTCATTTCTAACCACTGAGGAGCTGAGATGAACAAATAAGACATGGTCCTTGATATAGATTTTTGTTGTACGCGAGCTGATAGCTTTTCCGACAATTTCTTCCCAGGAGTTTATTACCGACACTTCACTGAGTTTTCCTCCGATATTCATCTCCCTGATGTAATCATTTAATGCTTCAGCCAGGGATATAGTCTTGCTTCGTCTCATTTTATAACTGCGCCATTGTGAGTTACTTCAACAATTCCGTTGTCAGCGATCCGGAATAACCTGTAATCAGTCTTGTGGGATGATAATATCTCCTGAAGACGGTTCTGATGAGTATCGGTAATAAATATCTGACCGAATTTCTGATCTCCAACCAATTTTATAATCTGCTCAACGCGTTCAGCATCAAATTTATCAAACAGGTCATCAAGCAGCAGGATTGGTGAAGACCCTGCTTTCCGCTTTATATATTCGAATTTTGCAAGCTTAAGTGCCACAAGATATGATTTCTGCTGACCCTGAGAGCCGATGGATTTGACCGGAAAATCATCCATTTCCAATAACAGATCATCTTTATGAATTCCGACTGTAGTATATTCCAGATATCTGTCCTTTGAAACGGAGTTCCGGAGAGCCTCTTCAAAACTGCCTTCCGAAAGATGCGACTTGTACTTAAGCCTCACCGTTTCCTTCCCTGATGATATCAGAGAATAATACTCCTGGAATACCGGAATCAACTCATTTATAAGAGTCTCCCTTTCATTGTAGACTGTGCTCCCGTATTTAACCAGCTGGGCATCCCAGATTGAAAGGATATCGATATCCGCTCCTCCTGAAGAATTTATATCCTTCAGCAGTTTATTTCTCTGCTGAAGGGCTTTACTATACCTGAGCACAGAATCAAGATATTCAGGACTATACTGACTTATAATCTTATTCATAAATTTCCGGCGGTCCTCGCTTCCTTCCGTTATTAATGCACTATCGGCCGGTGAAATCATTACCACAGGATATCTTCCCACATGATCAGAAAGTTTCTGATACTCTTTGCCGTTTCTTTTTAAAAGCTTCTGCTTCTGCCTCTGAAATGAACAATAAATCTGATCTTGCGCGTCGTCCCTGACAAATGTTCCCTGAATAATGAAATAATCTTCGCCATGCCTGACACTGATGCTATCGATACTGTTAAAAAAGCTCTTTGTAAGCGACAGATAATGAATGGCATCAAGGATATTTGTTTTTCCGACTCCATTATTGCCCACAAAACAGTTTATCCTGGGTGAAAACTCAAGTTCAGTCAGCTCGTAGTTCTTAAAATTGGTAAGGACAAGCTTTTTAAGATGCATAAATATATAGTCAAAGTCAGGAATCAAAAGTAGTGTAAAAAAAAACTTCATGCAGAATCAACAGGTCGGTTTTTCTGCTAATGAACGAATTATAACATAAGCCGCATGAAAAATCCCAAAATATATTCCTTTGATTTCCCTGATCTGCAATTGAATATTAAATATTTTGAAGCATATTTGATATTCATTAAATTAAATGTTTTAAAATATGATGAAAAAAATTACTTTTGCGGTGGTAAATTCTGAAGTTAAACATTTAGGACCTATATGGCAAAGAATAAAAAGGATGTAAATCCATCGAGTATCTCCAGTGTTGAAGAGACACTTACCAAAACCGAGCAATACCTTGAGGAAAACTACAAAACACTCTTAATAGTATTAGGTGTAATAATTCTGCTGGTTGGACTTGGCTGGCTCACAAAGCTTTATCTTGGAAAAAGAAACGACGAAGCCGAATCACAGATGTTCCAGGCTCAAAAATATCTTGAAGTTGATTCCTTGAAACTTGCTCTGAACGGAGATGGCAACTATCTTGGATTTCTTGATATAGCAAAGGATTATAAATTTACAAAGTCTGCCAATCTTGCCAAATATTGTGCGGGAATATGCTATCTGCGTCTCGGTGACTATAATGACGCCATTGACTTTTTGACTAAATATTCAAAGAAAGATAAGATTGTCGGTTCATTAGCAATTGGCGCAACAGGCGATGCCTATGTTGAATTAGGCGATCTTGACAAGGGAATATCTAAATATATCGAAGCAGCTGATTATGCCAATAATTCCTTTAATACACCATTGTACCTGATGAAAGCCGCGGAAATTTATGAATTGAAGGGTAAATATCCTGATGCCTTAAAGCTATACCAACGAATTGAGGATCAATATCCGGAGAGCACTGAAGGCACAACTATTGCAAAATATATTGCCAGGGTAAAAATGCTGATCAAATAGATTTTCGGGGCAGCTCCCTGATTTTACAATATAACGCATCAGGCTCATGTTATCAGGGCAGATGCGTTTTTAATTTATAATAAATCAACATGGCCACTAAAAATTTATCGGCTTATGACCCCGATCAGGTACCTGATGCCAGGGATATGAAATTTGGTATAGTTGTCTCGGACTGGAACAGGGAAATTACCTGGTCATTGCTTGAAGGTGCGGTGAATACTCTCACGAAGCACGGTGCTTTGACAAAGAATATTGTTGTTAAACATGTACCGGGTAGCTTTGAACTCACCCTGGGCGCACAATTTCTTGCTGAATATGACGATCTTGATGCTATAATATGTCTCGGGTGTGTTATTCAGGGAGAAACACCTCATTTCACTTATATTTGTCAGGGAGTAACTATGGGCATTACCCAGCTGAACCTCGAATACAATCTGCCTGTTATTTTTGGTGTTCTGACCACAAATGATCAGCAGCAGGCTGTTGACAGGGCCGGAGGAAAGCTGGGCAATAAAGGAGATGAAGCCGCTGTGACGGCTATAAAAATGGCTCAACTTCAGCGCGAAACTGAAAAATGACAGTCTAAAGGCCCCGGAATTGTCCTTCAGTCGCTTCAGCTATCTCATACACAGAACTCTGTACGGGCACCAGGAACATTTGCCCCTGATATCGGATGTTTTTATAAATGGCTCATCCTTATTGAAAATAATACTCAGAAGATCCTTTAGACCGGTAAGAAATTCGTCTCTCAGCTCACTATAATCTTCTAATAAAGTATAGTTCCTGCTGCCTGTTTTTAATTTAAGCCTGTCGCCCGCTGCCTGACTGTTCAGTTTCCTGATCTTATAAACAGATGGCCGTACTTTTGATCCCGGCTTTGAAGCCAGATAAGCTTCGCAATAAAGAAGAGTCTGAAGCCATCCATCCAGATCTTTCTTCCGGTCGCCGGTAAAAAGATCTTCAACTGAACTGAGCGATTCAGCAACTATACCTGTTTTGTAATCAACAATCCTGGTAACTCCCTGAACTGCGTCTATCCTGTCAATATTACCTCCGATAAGAATTCCAATATCCGACCCGTTGACAGGAACTGGCAGAACAAATCTGAAAGAGGCTTCGAGATCAATGACTTCCAGGGGGGCTATTTCCCTGTCGGTATTAAGGATACGCAAAAGATACGCCATTAGCACATCTCTGACTATCAATTCATTGCCACTTGATGAATCATTCCTTCCTGCCCTGAACTTTTCATTTACTGAAGCATTAATGATGCCGGAAAGGAACTCTTTATTCGTGATCATTCCATCCAAAGCCTCTTTGCTTAGCAATTTCCCGGCATATGGCTTGTAAAGAGACCTCATTGCCTCATGCAATATATTGCCAAGCATGGCTGCGTCAATGTTGGCAGAAATACTGTCAGGCTCTTTAAGATGGCATATATAGCGGTAATAGAATTTCATCCTGCAATTCAGCCAGGTATTAATTGCAGACGGAGAAAGCGACCTGGCAGATTTTTCACCCGATAAATATGCTTCAAGCTGCCTGGAGTGTTCCTCGTTTCTTTCAATTTTCTCACCAGGACCTGCCGGGGTTTTTATTTCAAAGCTTAGATCAAGAAATTCAGGCTTTAAAACTTCATCGTATTTCATCTGGATGAGAAACCTGCTCATCTCGCCGCTACGCAAGCCTTCTGAATTTGAATTATATACAAACATAACATTCTCAGCTCTTTGCAAAAGCCTGTAAAAATGGTAGGCATAGATTGATTCCTGGTGATTGACGGATGGAAGGCCAAAAGCTTCCCTGAGGCTGAAGGGAATAAATGAAGAACCCGACGAGACTGCAGGAAGTATTCCTTCATTAACTGAAAGAATTATCAGATTTTTGAAATCGAGTGCCCTTGTTTCAAGGATCCCCATAATCTGAATTCCGGTCAGAGGTTCGCCGGAAAATGGAACCGACTGCATTCTCAGCATCCTGTCGAGGATCTTGATATATGTTTCGATAGAAAAGCTTACCTCATGGCTGTTAACAATTGCTTCGAGCCTGTTCAGCGAGAGCACGACCCTGTAAATAAACTCCATCCGTATATTATCCTGAACCTTGCCGCCTGGTGACTTCCCTCCTCCGCTTAATGCTATGGATGAGAGAATATTTTTGAAGTATGCCGATAGTTCTGCAGGAGTTTTTGGTTTTATGAATATCGTGGAAAGAATTTTCGATCCGGCGAATAAATCAGAAGACACTTTTGAGAGATTAGTCGTGAGTATTTTTTTAACTATCTCATTATCTGATTCATTCATCAGCGGCGTAAGCAGTGAATGATTAAAGACGCTTATCGCTTCTTTATAACCGAACCTGACTATTTCTTCTGAAGCTGTTGCATTTCTCTGAAGCTCCATCAGATGCTTTAGAAAAGTGTATACCATAGTCTGCTTAAGAGGATGACCCATGGTTATATTGATATCAGGCATGTTCTCAGGGAGACTGGTAAGTACCGGCATCAACAGATTTTCATCGGCAAGAACCACCGCAGTATGATGTGCATTTGCTGATGTTATATCAGGTATTTCATTCAATAATTGAGATACAATCTTTACCTGGGCAACATCGGATGAGGTGTCAATAACTTTTCTCCTCACTTCAGGGTATTTTTTTGAAAGCATCGTATCAAAGCTCCAGCCTGAAGTCATATCGTTCCCGAATAGCTTAAGATTTTCCCTCATAAAGAACCCCGCCGAATTCAGCCTCGATTCATCTATATACGAATTATCATAATCCCAGTAGAACCTGGCTTTCCCTGCTTTCCTGAAGTTAGCCATCAAAGTTTTTTCGCATTCATTCAAAGCATTGAATCCAACAAAATGAACTATGTCCCATCGATTGTCTGATGATTGTATATTGTCAGGTCTTTCAGCCAGTTCCCTGAATATCATGCCTTCATATGCAAGATTCTGAGTTTTGAGGGAGTTCCTGAAAGCGATGTAAAGCTCTGAAAGAATTGACCAGATACTCAGGAATCCGGTTTTTTCATTTGTTGGTTTATCAGGATTGAAATTTGTCCAGAAGCTTTGTATTATTTGAATCTGTCGTTCAGTGAGCCCACCAAATGCGAGGTCAATATTTTTAATATCAAGAACATTCCGGAATAATCGGGAGGCATCAACCAGATATTTATCAATATCATCGAAATCGTTGATAAGCATATCGCCCCAGTAATAAAACTCATCAAAACTCTCTGGCTGCTTTTTCAGCCTGATATAGTTCTTATACAATTCAAACAGCAATATCTCATCACCGGCTATTTGCATCGATGAATAGGATCTGAATAACTCATTTATTGTCAATATTGATGGCACCCACACCGGCTTTTCTATCCTGGCGGCAAGGTATTTCAGAAAGTATAATCCGGCCCTTCTGTTTGGAAATACGAGACAATGCCGGTTTAAATTGTTTCCAAATTCCTTGTAAAGCGATTCAGCTATATGTTCGAGAAAATAGGTCATTGTTTGTCAGTAGGTCTGGTTTAGTTCACATTATCAGGTTTTTCGCGTATAAAGCCGTCCCTGCCACGTATTTAGCTCCGCAAGCCTCTTTTCAATAAGGTTTACTATCTGGTCGGTCCGTTTCTTGCCCCAGCCTTCTCCGCTAAGAAAACGGGGTGGTGCTTCTCCGGTAAATCGTTCGACTACAATTGAAGGATTGAGCCTTTCAAGAAATGAAATGAAGAATTCAAGATATTCCTCCCAGGTGAACAGTTCAAAATCACGCGGGGTTATTTTTAAATTCCTGTTCCATTGTAGTGCCTTTAATTATCTGAAGCTGGTGAAACTTTACTGTTCTTACAGGCAGTTCCGAGATAATCTCAACCTGATTCAAGCATCTGCCTACGGGTTTCTCCGGGCAAGCCAAATATAAAATGTGCGCCAGCTCGTAATACCAAATGCCGCTGTTCTCTCAAGGGCCGCAACGGCATCTTCAAATGAATGTCCGCGGTTTATCCGTTCCAGGGTTTTGTTATAGCACGATTCTATCCCATACTCAATGGCAATATAGTACTTAGACGAAAGATCCCTTAAATAACTGAGTTTTTCATCATCGATGCAATCAGGCCTGGTTCCTATTATAAGACCTATCACTCCCGGATAGCTTAATGCCTCTTCATATAAATTCTTTAAAACTTCAATTGATGCATACGAATTTGAATATGCCTGAAAATAAGCGAGATATGAAACAGCTTCAGCATATCTCCATTTATGGAATTCTATTCCCTCCGCAATCTGCTCACGAACTGATTTTACCGGCTGGCAATAGGAAGGATTAAATGCATCATTATTGCAATATGTACATCCCCCAAGTCCCTTTGAGCCATCGCGGTTCGGACAGGTGAAACCGGCATCAATGGACACCTTCTGCACACGTGCCCCGTAAATAGTCCTGAAATAGTTGGAATAGGCATTGAATCTTCGTTCATGGCCCCAGGGAAATGCTTCTGTGTTTTTATTGTCAGGCTTCATTCAGACGGATACAATTTTATTTTTATCGACATACCAGATAAATGCATCAATATTTGTATATCCCATATCACTCAGGAGCCTGCGGTACTGGTCAACCTGTTCGGCGTAATGAGAGTTTTCTTCACCGAATTTGAAATCGATTATAATTGTTTTCCCATTATTAAATATCACCCTGTCGGGTCGACGTGTAACGCCTGAAGGCAAGCAGAATGCCAGCCTCTTTCAGTACAGTATTGCCTGGTGCAAACCAATCAGCAACCGTGGTGAGCTTATCATCTCATTCTACCTTTCTTCCAACATCAATCGACTTCATTATCAGACAGTTTACCTTCAAGAACAAGCTTTTCTCACATGCTGCTGGAATATCAGAGGGAGTATCTATACCCTCAAAGACTTCGTGCATCAGCTTTCCATAATTAATTTTTTTTCTGACAGCCTGACTCTCATTTGAAAAATAATTTTCTCCATGAAGCTTAAGTTTCAGTGATTCCATCGTCTTGCTTACAGAGTATGCTGGAAGTAATCATACTCTTTTTAATCGGCCGATACACTTTTCATTCACTGGGATTTCCCCATACTCAAAAACTTTATTTTCATCATTGTAATGGTCCTTTAAACTGAAATCTGATCCGCTGACAAGTTCCGACTGTGAGGTTAATGCATTCTTTAAGACACCGGCAATTGAATTGTCAGATCGCGGATTATCAACCGAAAATCCATACAAAACATCTCTTGCCCTTGTAAGAGCGACATATAGCAGATTAATATTATCGAGATAAACAGAATATTTTTCTTCCTTATAATAATCTGCAAAGATAGTGTTGGTCAGATCTTTACTATATTTTACAGGAAGTATGCCAAGATCATTGAATGGCTGAATTTCAGGTTTTACCCAGA
This sequence comes from uncultured Bacteroidales bacterium, assembly GCA_963715785.1. Classification (GTDB taxonomy): domain Bacteria; phylum Bacteroidota; class Bacteroidia; order Bacteroidales; family VadinHA17; genus LD21. Next base: position 3,381,149 of record OY970276.1, on the reverse strand, counting down.
ACACCGGCTGTTTTGAGGGAATATGATCGAGATTCCATGAAAGAAAAGGCAAAATAACAACTTTGAATTCGAGACCCTTTGATTTATGGATTGTCAGTATTCTGATTGCATCCTGATTACCTGGAAGAACAACTGATTTTCTTTTCCCGCTCTCCTCCCACCATTCCAGAAATGTCCTGAATATCGGCATTCTTATTGCCTGTAAAGCTCACAACATAATCCTGAAATGTATTCAGAAAAGGAACATTCCAGGAGTATTCTCCGAGACCGAAAAAACTTAATTATGCTCTCCGTTGCTTCAAATAATGGCATTTGCCTTAGATGTCAAAAAATGCTCCTCATAGCCTTCCGGGAAATAGACTCATTGATGATTCCGACAGCTTATCCCTAAGAAGTGATACTTTCGCCGCTTCCGGATTTTCTTTGGATAATAAGATAGAACCTCAGCATAATTGCACGGCTTATAAAATCGCCGGGGTCATTTAACACAGAGAGAACACTGATTATAAAAATAATAACCGGAGAATTGGAAAGCAACAATGAATCGTTGGATACTGCATTGAAATTGAAGTCGGACTTTTCCTTCGGAAGTTTTTCAGCATAGTCAATCAGAGTATTCAGCACCAGCGCCCCTTCTTTTCCATCTCTCACAATAATTCCTATATCTGAAGCCTTATATCCCTTTGTTCTGGACTGATTCTATAATGCCTGGCAGATTTGCCGAGAACGACATCCCTGCCATTTCATTTCATCAGCTGACTCAACGAACTCCAGCCTTACATAACCGCTATCGTTCCTGCAGGGATCAATCTGTACAGCCTCTGAATAAAGTTTCTTAAAGCTTACAGGAAGCATATCATCAGAGAGAGATTATATCGAGCTGTTCAGGAATTATTGTAAAGAGGGCATTATTAAACCTGATTATATTTGACCTGCTTCTCCAGTTGGTCTTTAGCGGTTCACTCAGGATTCTTTTATTGTCTTTCATACTTACCAGGATCGATTCCAAGAATGCGCCAGTCGCTGTTCCTCCAACGGTAAATTGATTGTTTTACATCCCCAACCACCAGGTTATCAAAACCTTCTGACATACTATTATCAATCAATGGTTTAAAATTATTCCATTGAATAATTGATGTGTCCTGGAACTCATCAATCATAAAATTTTCATAACTGTTCCCTGCCTTTTCATAAATAAACGAAGACTGATCCTCACGGGTAATCAGATTGAGCAACTTCCCCTGCATCTGACAGGAGAAAGCTGTTTTCAGAGGTGGTTATCTCATGAACATTACGCAAAACATCTGAGAGTATTCCGAGCGCATAAATATTTGACAGTATGCAAAGAGCACTCCTGTAGCCAATTATATTCTCATCGTAAAAATGAATCGCGTCATTCAGAATCCTGATCAAGTCCGGCTCTCAGTGCACTTTCCAGAAGTGGTGAAATAGCACCCGTTGCCCATCTTGGAGGTTCATTTGCAATCTCGCGTACATAGCTGTTGGGGTCTTTCACAGTACCTGAAACCAGGGACCTGATGAAGCCTGGTATCCCCTGCCCTTTCCGGTAGAAAAGATCATCGGAGAGTCCGAACTCCGAATAAATTTCAGAAGCTTTTGTTCCAAAGTCAATCAGCTTTTTCTCAAATGAATGAGATATGCGATCTGATCTTTTCGATATACTCAAGGAGAAATTTCTTATCCTCCCAGTTTTGATCGCTCTCCAATTGAGAGTATTTTGAATTTTTCCTTAAACAATTCCTCTGCAAGCCTGATAATGCCATTTTTAAGATTCCAGCTCTTTTCCTCATCAATATTTGACATAGCATAGGTGATAAGCCAGTTCTTCAGCTGATTATCAGTGGAAGCAGATGCAATCATTTCATCTATGGCTGATGAAAGAATTGCAGTATGGTCGAGCTCAATACTAAATCCCGAATGAAGACCTGCTTCTCTTGCAAAAGCACGAAGCACTTTTTGGAAAAAACTGTCGATGGTTGAGACGGAAAACCTGGAAAAATCGTGTAGAATTGACATTTAATATTTCCTTTGCTTCTGTCCTTATCCACTCTTCTGTTTTGCCTGTAATCGTTACTAAGCCGGGAAGATAATCTGAAGAGTCTCCTGCAGCCAGTCTATGCAGATGATCGAGGATCCTCGATTTCATTTCGGAGGTGGCTTTATTGGTAAAAGTCACCGCAAGTATCTTCCTGTAATTATATCTCGATCGGAAAAGATTTGCCAGATAAATTGCTGTGAGCCTGTAAGTTTTACCCGATCCGGCTGATGCGCTGTATATGGTCAGAGTGCCTTGTCCCATGTTGCTAAAGTTACCGCTTTTTATATAACTTTGCACCGTGAAAAAGAAAGTAGTTGTTGGATTATCAGGAGGTGTTGACTCCAGTGTAGCAGCATGGCTTCTGAAGGAACAGGGGTATGATGTTACAGGTCTGTTTATGAAAAACTGGCACGATACCACAGGTCTTCTTCAGAGTGATTGCCATTGGGAAGATGATCTGATGTTTGCTGAGATGGTTGCAAAAAAACTCAAAATTCCTTTTCACGTGGTTGATCTGAGCAATGAGTACCGGCAGAGGGTTGTTGACTATATGTTCTCCGAATATGAAAAAGGCCGTACTCCCAATCCTGATGTGCTGTGCAACAGAGAGATAAAGTTTGATTCTTTTGCTGTGGAAGCACGAAAGCTTAGTGGTGAATTTGTGGCAACAGGCCATTATTGCAGAAAAGATGAAATAGTAACAGGCAACAATACCATTTACAGACTACTGGCAGGAAAGGACAATAATAAGGACCAGAGTTATTTTCTCTGCCAGGTAAATCAGGAGCAGCTGTCCGCAGCTCTTTTCCCTGTAGGCGATCTGACCAAACCCGAAGTGCGTGATATTGCGCAGAAACTGGGACTGGCAACGGCACAGCCGAAAAGATTCACAGGGAATTTGTTTTGTCGGAAAGGTACATCTGCCCACATTTCTTCAGCAGAAGCTGAAAGCAAAAAAAGGAAATATTGTTGAAGTTTTTGAAGCGGCAGAATGGGTTGAAGAATCCAAAAGGATCAGGACATATAGCTACCCGGCAATAATTGAAGGCCTGCCGGAAAACAATATTTCAGAAGAATCATTATCAGAAATGACAGACCCGTTCAGATATGATTTATCATCAGGGAATGTTATTGGAACTCATAACGGAGCTCATTTTTTTACTGTTGGCCAGCGAAAAGGCATGAATATCGGCGGCCATAAGGAGGCTTTGTTCGTAATTGGCACTGACGTTGAAGAAAATGTTGTATATGTCGGTGAAGGCCAGAATCACCGGGGATTAAACAGGAAAGGACTGCTCATCAGGAAAGACGAAATACACTGGGTAAGACCTGATTTAAAGATGCAGGAAGGTGAAACCCGGAACTATATGGTGAGGATTCGATACCGTCAGCCGCTGCAGCCTGCACGGCTGTTTTACGAGAACCGGCGGAATTTATATAATATTTGATAAGCTACAGCGCGGAATAGCTCCGGGGCAGTTTGCAGCCTGGTATGATAAGGATGAAGTTATCGGATCAGGAGTAATAAACAGATGACATATAAAATGTTTTTGTTTCACAATTGAATATCAGGTGTTGGGCAGCCATCAGCACGAGTAATTCCAGCCTGAACAGTCTTCTTCTGGATACTTACCACAAATACTCCCGCAAATATCAGTAAGGCAGACACTATCATTACGAAATCAATATGATCCTGTCCCATAATTGTAGCAAGATAAGCTGCTATAATTGGTTGAGTATAAGTGTATGTACTGACAATTGTCGGACTGAGCCGGCGAAGACCGAAAGTAATGAAGAGATAGCCAAGATAGGTTGCACCAACTATTACAAAACCAATCTGGAGCCAGGCAGTTAAGGGAATAGATGACCAGTCCATAGTGCTCCACTGATGGTAACCGGCAGGAATATTAGTAAGCATCCCGAACAAGAAGGTCCATTTCATCACAGTAACAGGATGATACTTTTCAAGCATCCTTTTTATAATTACTGTATAAAATGCCCAGCTAATGGTATTAATCATTGAATAAATATCTCCCAGAAAGGTTGTGCTTGCAAGATCAGGGACTCCATTCTGAAGATCAGCAAAAGTACGCCTGAAAGACCTATAGCCAGACCTGTTCCTTTCAGAAAAGTTATTCTTTCCTTAAGTATCAGTGCAGCAAAGACAAATGCAAAGATCGGATTTGTAGAGAGTATAATCGATGAGTTTACAGGCGTGGTCATATCCAGTCCGACAAGGAAGAGAGTCTGATTTATAACGACTCCAAAAAATGAACAGCCGAATAGAAATAATAAATCCTTCCTGTTTACAGGTTCCCTTGGCACAAAAAGGCTTGTGATCCAGAAAAGAGCTGCTGCAGATATACTTCTGAGAGAAACCAGGGCAAATGGTTTTATATGATCAGGCATAACTGCCTTTGCAATGGAATAGTTAAGCCCATAAATAATATTGGCTGCCAGAAGTGACAGATGTGCCCATGTTTTTACCCGGCTCTTGTGCATATTCAGAAATTGAGTCGCAAAAATATAAAAAGCCCTAAGACTTTCAAATAATCGATTGAGAACTCTTAGTCTGTCTTCTCAACAACAAGCATCCAGTCACCCGACGTTTCTTCAGAACCATCAGTAACGGGTTATGCGGGTCTGTCTTCCTTATCCTGCAATTCTGCTCCGGTTTAATATTGTATGCCTGGAGAGATTATTCAGCATCCGGGAAATAAGGATATATTTGAAGAAAGATTATAATATCTTTTTGAATAATTAAAAAATGATGCTTAATGCAGGCTGACAACTAAATTCCTTAATAGAAGAATGAAAAAAATCTCAGTAATAAGCGGAGGAACAAGCGGTCTGGGACTGGAAATTGCCAGTCATCTTATCAGACACGGGAAAAATGTTCTGATCCTTGGACGAAACAAATGAAAAGCTTTCCGCTGCTTCGGAGTTGCTCAAAAAATCTTCAGCAGATCTTACTGCAGAATCATTGATCTGCAATATAGGCAAGTGAAGAGGATATCAGAAAGGTCGGTGCCTTCTTAAAGCAAACTCCTACACGGTGGAATACCTTTTTAACAATGCCGGAATGGGGCTTATTCACAAAAGCACAAAACTCAACAGCTGCTCTGATTGATACAATTTTTGAGGCCAATCTTAAAGGGAATGATTCTTCTGACCTCTGAAATTCTGAAACTAACCCCTGAAGAACGAAGAACTTACAATCGTAAATATTATGTCAACCTCAGCTCTGCTCGGAAGAGCAGAAGAAACAATATACTGTGCCGCGAAATGGGGCGCAAGAGGTTACACCGAGGCTCTCAGAACGGAATTAAAGGGCACAAAAAGGAATATAATTGCGGTTTATCCAGGGGGCATGAGGACTAATTTCTGGGATATTCCCGGGTCAAAACCGTGACACGAGCAGCTTTATGGATCCGGCAGAAGTAGCAGAAAAAATTGTGAATGCTGTTATAGTGACTGATAAAATGTTTGTGACGGATATAACTATAAACAGGAAAAAATAACCAGTTGAGAAATTGTGCTATGGTCAATTTTATGAGATGATCTAATTAGTATTTCTCCTAGGACAGCCTGTTTTTATAATCTTCATAACCAAATTCCCTTATCAGTCTGAAATGGCCGTCTTTTGTCCAAACTCCGATTGAAGGATGATGTACGCCGTTAAAGGTGGTAGTCTTCACCATTGTATAATGGATCATATCCAGGAAAACGATCCTGTCGCCTGGCGTTAGTTCCTTTTCAAATGTCCAGTCACCCATAACATCTCCGGATAAGCATGAATTGCCGCCCAGCCTGTATGCAGGTTTCCCGGGAACAGGTTCAGAAGCTCCTGCAATCTTTGGTTTATACGGCATTTCAAGACAATCTGGCATGTGGGCAGTGAATGAGACATCAAGAATTGCTGTTCTGATCCCATTGTTTTCAACTATGTCTTCAACAGTCGCAACGAGTTCTCCAGTTTCCCACGCGAAAGCACTTCCGGGTTCCAGAATTACATGCAGGTTATATTTTTCCTGAAACTTTTTCAGAATTTTTATCAGATGAACAGTATCATAGTTTTTTCCTGTTATCAGATGACCTCCTCCCATGTTGATCCATTTAATTTGAGGAAAATATTTCCCGAATTTTGATTCCACCACCTCAAGTACCTTTTCAAGAGCGTATGAATCTGATTCAAACAGGACATGGAAGTGAAGCCCTTCGATGCCTTCGGGCAGCCCGTCTTTCAGATCTCCGGCTGTTACTCCGAGTCTTGATCCGGGGGAACATGGATTGTAAAGCCCATGGCTGATCTCTGAGAATTCAGGATTTATTCTTAATCCTGAAGATATTTTCCGTGGGGATTTTTTCAGCAGGGAAGAGAATTTCCGATACTGGTTTAATGAATTGAATGTTATATGTGAGCTAAAGTCAATGATCTTATTAAAGGTATTGGGATCATAAACCGGAGAGTAAGTATGTGCGTGAGAGCCAATCTCTTCAAAACACAGACGGGCTTCATCGGCTGAGCTTGCGGCTGCTCCTGAGATATATTCCCTAAGAATTGGAAATACTCCCCACATTGCGAATCCTTTGAACGCCAGAATTATTTCCGCCCCCGATTCACTGGAAACATGTTTTATAAGGGAAAGATTTTTGCGGAATCGCTCCTCCTCAATTACATAACACGGAGATGGAATTTTACTATAATCTATTGACATAGCAATCTTGACATCATAAATAAAAAGTTTTGCATCTTATGCCGGTTTTTTTCTGCTGTCCTGAATGACGGCTTTTAAAGTTCGAGATTTACATCATGCAGTTCAACCCAGGGCAGACCCAGCCTGTTCAGTTCAGCCATGAATGGATCAGGATCAAACTCTTCAACATTGAAAACCCCGGGTTTCTTCCAGATCCCTTTCAGATACATCATTGCCCCGATAGCTGCAGGCACACCGGTTGTATAGCTGACGCCCTGTGCTCCTGTCTCAGCATACGCTGCCTGATGGCTACAGTTATTATAAACGTAGTAAGTTTTTTCCCTGCCGTCCTTTATGCCCTTAATCCGGCATCCGATGGAAGTCTGGCCAGTATAGTTCTCTCCCAGTTCACCCGGATTGGGAAGCACAGCTTTCAGGAACTGGATAGGAACTATCTCGTGGCCTTCATACATGATTGGCTCTATACCGGCCATGCCAATATTTTGAATGACACGCAGATGAGTAAGATATTCCTGACCAAATGTCATCCAGAACCGGGCTCTTTTCAGAGTCGGATAATTTTTCACGAGTGATTCGAGCTCCTCGTGATAAATCAGATAAGATTCTTTCGGACCTATCTCCGGATATGTCAACGGTTTATGAATTTCATGCGGCTTAGTAGTGATCCACTTGCCATTTTCCCAGTATTTACCTTCTTGTGTTACCTCCCTTATATTAATTTCAGGATTAAAATTGGTGGCGAAAGGTTTACCATGGTCACCTGCATTACAGTCAACAATATCAAGGTAATGCATTTCATCAAACTGATGTTTAGCTGCATATGCGGTATATATGGAAGTTACGCCCGGATCGAAGCCACATCCAAGAATTGCAGTTATTCCTGCATTTTTGAATTTGTCAAAATATGCCCATTGCCAGCCGTATGCGTATTTGGCTTCTTCCAGTGGCTCATAATTAGCTGTATCGAGATAGGCCACTCCAGTTTCAAGACAAGCATCCATAATATGAAGATCCTGATATGGCAGTGCAACATTTACTACAATATCGGGCTTAAAAGATCTGATAAGTTTTACGAGCTGTGTAACATTATCAGCGTCAACCTGAGCAGTTTTAATATAATCTTTCCCAATTTTAGCAGCCATGGCATCGCATTTCGATTTTGTCCTGCTGGCAATCATAATCTCAGTGAAAACCTGCGGCAAAGAGGCCATTTTATGGACAACTACAGTGCTGACACCCCCGGCACCAATAACCAAAACTTTTCCCATATAATATTTATTTCTAAATGTTGGTCAGGCTGAAATCAAAGCAAAGCCTGACAATAAATTGCTCCAAATATAAGACATTAAAATGAGCCGTCAATGATCTTTTATCATTCGCAGATATCTTGCAGAAGAAGCTGCTTCTAAAATCTGAACCAAAATAATTCTGACTATATTTGTTTCCTTAAAATAGTGAAACCTGACTATGAAGCTTGTCAATCCCTTGCTTATCGTACGGATATTAAGTACTATCCTTTTAATAGAGACACTGACATACTTATTCTGTCTTCCTGTAGTGTTTATTTATAAGGAATCACCGTTCCCATTCATCTGGTCAGCAGCAATAACATTAGTCTTATCAGCGGTTTGCTATTTTACATCAAGAGATGCTGACCCGGAACAATTCAGTAGCAGGGATGGCTATCTGGCAGTCACATTATCATGGGTGATTTTTTCATTGTTAGGAACGCTGCCTTATCTGTTAAGCGGAACAATTCCTTCGTTTACCAATGCTTTTTTTGAATCGACCTCCGGATTCTCAACTACCGGTTCAACGATCCTTAAAAATGTGGAGAATCTTCCCTTCTCGATACTCTTCTGGAGAAGCCTTACTCACTGGATCGGGGGAATCGGCATGATAGTAATTCTGATAATTGTGCTGCCCTCGATAAGAGCGACCGGTTATCAGCTATTTACTTTCGAGTCGTCCATGAAAGAAAAGATTCATCCCAAAACAAAATCGATTGTCTTCAGAATGCTATTTATATATCTTGGAATGACTCTGGCTGAAATCGTACTGTTGAATATTGGTGACATGAATCTCTTTGATAGCATCTGTCATTCATTTGGCACTGTAGCAACAGGAAGTTTTTCAACAAAAAACACTAGTCTGGCTTATTATTCATCTTACAGTCAATACATTGTAATGATTTTTATGTTTCTGGCAGGGACCAGCCAGGTTATTTACTATTACATTGTTAAGCTTAACTTTAAAAAAGTGAAGCAGAATGAAGAACTTTGGTTCTACATTTCAGTGCTGCTGATAGCCGGAACGATTGCAACAGTTATGCTTCATCTGAATTCGGCAAGGTCATTTGAGGAATCATTCAGGGAAGGGTTTTTCCAGGTCATATCGATAATAACCTGCACGGGTTATACTTCAACGAATTATCTGATCTGGCCGGGAGCAGCGCTTGTACTGATCTTTCTGTTAATGTTCGCAGGTGCCAGCACCGGTTCTACCGGAGGAGGGATCAGAATGGCCAGACATCTGATTGTCATAAAAAACATCAGGGTCATCTTTGTGAAGCTTAACCATCCGAAATCCATCTCATTTATAAAGCTGAATGGGAAAAGCATTACTGAGAATACCAACATTTCTATACTTTCATTTGTAGTCTTATACCTTTTTATCTTTGTACTTGGATCAATCATTATTGTGATTACCGGAGTTGACCCGGTAACAGCATCAAGTTCAGTGGCGACTTGTATGGCGGGCATAGGTCCAGGCCTTGGAACCATAGGGCCTGCAGGTAATTTTGCAGGTATGCCTGAGGTGAGCAAAGTAGTACTAAGCTTGCTGATGATAATCGGAAGACTCGAGATAATTACGGTTTTCACAATATTTACCCATGCTTTCTGGAAATTGTGAGTTTTCAGTGAAGGATATTTTACTTACCGGCAAGCAGCTTTCTTACATAATTAAGACTTTCCGGTGTCCCGACATCTACCCAGTAGCCCTCATCGTGTTTTAATGTGAAGATAGGATGTGCTGCAGACAGTTCAAGGTAGAGATCGATCATGGAATAGATTCCCTCCCGCATATAATTAAAGATTGCAGGTTCAACAATGTGCATACTTGAGAATGCTATTTCAGAAAGGCCGGCAACTGAGCCGCCTGTCAGAATCTGTTCACCGCTTGAAATATTTCTCCAGCCCCGCAATCTGGTTTCATTATCTACCAGCAAAAATCTTTTCCCCGGTCTGTGCCTGACAGCAAGTGTTGCAAGTCCTTTTTTTTCAAGATGATAGCTGTAAAGGACAGAGAGGTCGAGATCGGAAATTATATCCACATTATAGAGGAGAAAAGGATCATTTCCGAAGAAAGAACGAGCTTTGTACAAACCTCCGCCGTTTTCAAGCAGCAATTCACGTTCATCCGAAACCGATATTCTGAAGCCTGAGGAATTAAGCTTCTTCACTTCATCCTCCATCAGATCAGCGAAATGATGCACATTTATTATTATGTCAGTAAAACCCGCTCCGGAACATTTTTCCACTGCTCTCCGGAGAGCTGATTTTCCATTAATATCGACAAGTGCCTTGGGAATGCTTTCTGTTATGCTCCCCAGTCTTTTGCCAAGGCCTGCTGCAAATATCATTGCTTTCATCTGTTCTCTTCCGGATTATTCTAGCTTATTGTATTATGTAATAACAAGTCGGTGAAAATTACTCAACAGTTTCCCCAAGTTCAAGTGTCTTATAGATCTGAACCCCGGGTATTGCTCTAACTGTCTGAAATAATTCCAGAAGGCTGACAGGAAGCTGTTCTGAATCGATCAGTTGAATCAGAAGCTTTACTGCAGGAACTATACTGCCGGTGAAGGTGGGTTTTTTCTCATAAAGCCCCCTGAAACCGAATGCGCCCAGAGCCTGCATCAAACGGATCATACTGAAACCAGCATAGTATCCCCGGAATTCATTCGGGCTCTCTCCCGATTCCGCACAGAAATTATTTATGTGATCATTAAGCAGCCTCTCCCTCGACTTCTCCGGTATATGAGCCTTTGCATCATAAAGAAGCGAGGCAGCGTCGTATTGCGGTGCACCTTTTCTTCCTCCCTGATAATCGATAAACCATGGCTCACCTTCAACAATCATAACATTTGCCGATTGAAAATCCCTGTAAAGAAAGTAATCCTGCCTCGTCTCCAGCAGAAAGTCAGCCAGAAGGTTAAAATCGTGCTCAAGCCTGCGCTCATTGAATGGAACTGCAACAAGCTTAAGAAACATATATTTGAAATAATTCATATCCCACATCATCGACTGCCTGTCAAAACTCTTATGCGGATAGCAAAGATCAAGGTCCAGTTCCTCAATGCCTTTTATCTGGAAAGAGATAAGTTTTTTAAGAACTTTGCCGTAGAAAACTTCAGCTTCTTTATCGAATCCGGCTCCGGAATGTTTTTCCTGCAGCCAGGTAAAAAGATTAATATCTCCCAAATCCTGCTGAAAATAGGTTGATCTCTCAGGCAGATATCCGAATACTTCGGGCACGGGCAGTCCTTTGGAGATAAAATGCCTGGTGAAGCCGATAAACGCTTCATTTTCCTCGGGATTTGGATTATGGGCTGCAATAACACTCTTTTTTCCGGAGATTATTCTGAAATACTTCCTGTCAGAACCCGACTGCGGCAAGGCAGAAACATCAATGTCATATTCACCAAAAAACTCCTTGTATCCCGCCGTAACATTTTCTATCTCATTCATAATTGTGGGTTAATTTCATCTTTTTTATTCACAAGCGGAGGTAAAGTTATCAAAGGGTTCACAAATAAACTCATTATTATCATCCGAATATAGGTTTCATCTTCATTTACTCTTCATTTTTAAACCATGTGATGAAATATTAATTACAATCTGATAAATACCTTCCTTCTGTAGAGAACAAGTGCGATGGCCCAGATTATAAGCATCTGTACTATAGCAAACAGGAGACTTCCATTTAAATTGCCTGCAACGGGAACACAAACCTTTTCGTAAAACCATTGATAGAGGTTAATTTTTTGAGAACCGGAATGAACTTGTATAAATAAAAGGGTCCTGATCCAGATCCCGGCAATAAAATATGAAAACATTGCATTTATACCAAAAATCATAAAAAAGATTCCCAGCACCTGAAATTTCAGCACATCTGCTATTAAGTAGATCACTGCTAATACTCCAATGGCTATACCTGCGGTATATAACACATAAGAACTGGTCCATAATGGTTTATTGATCGGGAAAACCATATTCCACAGATATCCAAGGCCTGCAGAAGCTGCTCCCAGAAGAATCAGCAGCATCACTGTTTTTCCGGAAGGCGCTCCTTTTCCCGTAATTCCTCCTACAAAATAGCCGATAATAACTGTACATACGGCCGGAATGGTACTGAGCAACCCTTCAGGTTCAAAAGGAATACCAAAACCGGTATACATATGCTTTTTACCCAGAACAGCAAGATCTGCCTTAAGGGCAAAATTACCAGCCAGACTATATGGATCTGATCCGCCAAAAAATGCCAGTAATCCCCAGTACGTAAGCAGAAGTATTGCGATAACTATCCAGAGATACTCCCTTTTTACCGAAAGGCATAAAATTGATCCGATGCCGTAGGCAAGAGCAATACGCTGCAGCACTCCCATTATCCTCAGTGTTGAATAATCCCGTCCGAAATAAGGGAATATTGTCAGGAACAATCCGACAGCAAAAATGGCTATTACGCGTCTGAATATCCTTAAAACTGAACTACCATTGATCTCGTTTCCATATTTTTTCATTGAATACCAGGCAGACATGCCCACTATAAACAGGAAAATAGGAAAAACCAGGTCAGTTGGAGTGCAGCCATTCCATTCTGAATGTCTTAAAGGGGAATAAACATAATCCCAGTTGCCCGGATCATTTACGATAATCATAAAGGCTACTGTTAATCCTCTGAAGATGTCAAGGGAAGCTAGCCTGCCACTTGTTTTTGCCATAGAAAAGATAATATCCGGTAAAAATAATAATTTAACCCGATTATCAGGTTTCGCGCAAATCTCGCTGACTTACACTGATATTTAGTCGCATTCTGTGCTGATCTGCATAATCCAAGGAAAAATATGTCAGATTGTGATTCATAAAAATGTTACTTTTGAGATGATTTCGGTTTCCAAAATAATCCATGAAACTTTCAATAAAATAAGCATCGACATGAATTTATTAAAATCATTAAAGTTCTTTTTTCTGATTTCAATTGCAATATTATCGGTCAATAAAATTTCAGCACAAAAGTCGGATCCCCCCTTCCTGAAATACCTCAACCATCCATGGGTCGATTCTATAATGAAAACCCTGTCGGTTGACCAGCAGATTGCCCAATGCATATGGATTGCAGGATATTCAAACATGGATGTTGCTCATGAAGTTGAAACATCCGATATAATCAGAAAATTCGGAGTCGGAGGAATTGTTTTCTTCCAGGGAACAGCAGCGAAACAGGCAGAACTGACCAATTACTATCAGAAGATCTCGAAAGTGCCGCTGATAATATCTCTGGATGGAGAGTGGGGAGCAGGAATGCGCATTGCAAATGTTGACAGGTTTCCATACCAGATGACTCTTGGTGCAATAAAAAATGATTCGCTGATTTACCAGTTTGGCAAAGCTGTGGCTCTGCAATTCAGAAGGCTCGGGATTGAGGTGAATTTCGCTCCGGTCCTTGATATAAATGTCAATGCTCAAAATCCTGTTATAAATTATCGCTCATTCGGTGAAAACAGAGAAAATGTAACATCCAAAAGCATCATGTACATGAAAGGGATGCAAGACAATGGTATTTTAGCCACAGGTAAGCATTTCCCGGGTCATGGCGACACAAATGTCGATTCACATCTCGATCTGCCTGTGATCACACACTCGCGGGCAAGGCTCGACAGCATTGAGCTTTACCCGTTCCGGAAATTGATTAGTGAAGGCATAGGAAGTATTATGGTGGCTCATCTTAACCTGCCATCACTCGATACCACTACAGGTTTGCCATCAACTCTTTCTCATGTAATAATCAGCGACCTTCTTAAGAAAGAACTGGGATTCAAAGGATTAGTGGTTACCGATGCAATGATGATGAAAGCAGTGACCAAATATTTCAAGCCGGGAGAAGCTGATGCCAAGGCTCTTGAAGCCGGGAATGACGTAGCTGAATTTGTTACGGATGTTGAAGCTACCATAAGGGAAACCAAAAACTATATAGCCCTGAAAAAACTTTCTCCGGAAGATATAGCAATGAAATGCAGGAAAGTGCTTGCTCTTAAATATTGGTCGGGGTTAAATAAGCCTGCCGAAATAAATCAGGATAATATTGAAAATGAATTATCTCCCATGAAGTCGAAGGCATTGATAAGGGAACTATATGCAAATGCTTTGACCGTACTGAATAATGAAAACAATATTATACCTGTAAAAGACCTTCAGAATCTGAGGATTGCTACTATTGCAGTCAATAGTAAAAATATATCAGCATTTCAGAAAAGAATAGATGATTACTATCCCTCCGACAAATTTTTCATTGATCCTGCTGACAGTGCAGCATGCAGGAAGCTTCTGACCAGGTTATCGGGATATGATCTGGTAATTGCAGGAGTCTTTGATCTCGATCAGAGACCTAATCTTGGATTCGGAATAAAGCCCGGGCTTATCACTTTCCTTGAAAAACTGATTGATAAAAACAAGACTATAATATCATGGTTCGGAAATCCTTACGGAATCGATAAGGTTGAATGTTTGCAGAAAGCAAGTGGCCTTATTCTGGCTTACCAGGAAAATGATTATACTGAAGACCTTTCAGCCCAGCTAATTTTTGGAGGCATCGGAGCTAAAGGATCTCTTCCTGTTACCATCAATAACAAATGGCCCTGCAATTTTGGAATTTCAACTCCCGGGAATATCAGAATGCAGTACGGGATACCCGAGAGTGCAGGTATGTCGTCAGAGATTCTGGATTCGAGAATAGATTCAATTGTAAATATAGGGCTTAAGGCTAAAGCATATCCCGGTTGTGTGGTTATGGCTGCAAAAAATGGAATTGTAGTATTCAGGAAAGCATATGGCTATCAGACATATGACGACAGGATTTCCGTAGACGTAAATGACCTTTATGATCTCGCTTCCATTACTAAAATATCTTCCACCCTGGCAGGATTAATGCTCCTCAACACTGAGGGAAAATTTTCCCCCGATGAGACTCTCGGATATTATCTTCCCGATTTCAGGAGAACAAATAAGGGGAATATTGGCATGAGAGATTTTCTCACCCACCAGGCAGGACTGACGCCTTTCATACAATTCTGGAAAGAGACTTTGAGAAAAGACGGGACATTCAAACCAAGAACATTTAGTTGTGAATACGGGAAGAGATACCCGATTGAAGTTGCACGGGGTCTTTATATTTATAAGAATTACAGGAAGAAGATGTTCAAAGAAATAAAGAAGAGTGCACTTGGCGAAAAGAAATACGTTTATTCCGACCTCACATTTATTATTGCACCGGAAATCATTGAAAATCTTACGGGACAGAAATGGTATGAATTTGTTACAGATAGTATTTATAAGAAAATCGGCGCAACTGAAATGGTATTTAACCCATATAAAAGATTTACGATGAGCAGAATAGTGCCAACCGAATATGATTCATTATTCAGAAAGCAACAGTTGCATGGAACGGTCCACGACGAAGCTGCAGCCATGCAGGGAGGTATTTCGGGACATGCAGGCTTATTCTCTGACGCGAATGATCTTATGAAACTGATGGAGCTTTACAGGAGAATGGGAGATTATGGCGGCAAGCAGATCATCGGCAAAAGTGTTATGGAGGATTACACAAAAGTTCAGTTTCCCGGTAATAATAATCGCCGTGGACTTGGTTTTGACAAGCCTCTCTTGAATAATTCCCAGCTGCCGGAAGCAGAATCTTATCCGACAAAAGAAGCTTCTCCGGAAAGTTTCGGACATTCAGGTTATACAGGCACATTTGTCTGGGTTGATCCTGTATCTGAAATCAGCTATGTATTCCTTTGCAACAGAGTTTATCCGACTAGACGAAATGAAGAGCTCTATAATCTGAATATAAGATCGGAGATTCTTAAGGCGATTTATGATTCGATAAATAGGTAAATATTTTCATTACAGCTAATTACATTTATGCTAATTCTGAATAGCTGTTGAAATAAACTAAAGGCTTAAAGGCGCAGAGGCGCAAAGGCACAATGGCTTATAAACCCTGGTAATTTAATTTTAACTTTAAAAAGAACTTCTACGCTTTCTGCCTTTGAGCCGTTGTGCCCTTAAGCCGCCGCGCCGTTTCTTGTGCCCAGAACAAGACTCGAACTTGCACACCCTTGCGAGCACCAGCCCCTCAAGCTGGCGTGTCTACCAATTTCACCATCTGGGCGGGAGAACTAAAGGCTTAAAGGCGCAGAGGCGCAAAGGCACAATGGCTTATAAACCCTGGTAATTTAATTTTAACTTTAAAAAGAACTTCTACGCTTTCTGCCTTTGAGCCGTTGTGCCCTTAAGCCGCCGCTCCGTTTCTTGTGCCCAGAACAAGACTCGAACTTGCACACCCTTGCGAGCACCAGCCCCTCAAGCTGGCGTGTCTACCAATTTCACCATCTGGGCGGGAGAACTAAAGGCTTAAAGGCGCAGAGGCGCAAAGGCACAATGGCTTATAAACCCTGGTAATTTAATTTTAACTTTAAAAAGAACTTCTACGCTTTCTGCCGTTGAGCCGTTGTGCCCTTAAGCCGCCGCGCCGTTTCTTGTGCCCAGAACAGGACTCGAACCTGCACATCATTACTGACACTAGTCCCTGAAACTAGCGCGTCTACCAATTTCGCCATCTGGGCGAACACATTTGTTCACAGCGGGTGCAAAAATATAAATAAAAATGAAATATAAGAAAAAAGATTCAAAAATCTCATACAGCCGTTTCCCCTCTTGCAGAACTTTCTATTGCATAAAAATTCTATATGACAGACGTGCCTTCTGTAACTCCTTTTTATTTATTTCTCAACCAGGCTATTCCTGGTCGAAACCCAGAAGCTTCAAATGATACTTATGCTCGAAGTACTTGAAGTAATAATAAAGTTTGTAATTAATATCTATCCCGTAATCGATTTTGGGATCATACTCTATATAGTTATCATATAGATCTTTATTGTTTGATGTCATGTACCTGCGATTCCACTCCTGAACAAAGAGCTGATTCCGCTGAGCATAATAACTATTTGAATAGAAATTTTTATCCGGCTGAGTCGCAAACCAGCTTTCAAACGCCGGATCAAGAATTATTAATCGGTGTTCCAGACTATCTGCAGCAATTGTGTCAGATTTCATTTCTCTCCTGTCCTTTTTTGTCTGGCTGAACCCGACTGTCTGGAATGCAGTCAGGATAACCAGGATGACAAAAACTATTTTCTTCATTTTGTGCCTGTATTTAAAATAACCCAAAATGAATTTGTTAACAAAAAATATACCAATTGAATAATCATTATTAATTAAAAGTATATTTTTGCTCCGTGATTCCACAGTATGAACAAACAGATAAAAAGATATTTAAGGCATTCCGGTTATCCGGGTCTGACAGGTCTTTATTATCTTTGCGCGGATATTTTAAGCAATAAAGGAAATACTGACCTGCAGAAAGATGCGGGCTTTTTTTTTAATAATAATAGTCTATGAAAATCATGAAATTCGGGGGAACCTCAGTGGGAAACCCCGACAGAATGAAAGCGCTGATACCACTGATAAGCAGCGATGAGAGAAAAATCGTAGTATTATCGGCAATGGCCGGAACTACTAACAGCCTGGTCGAAATTGCTAATCTTCTTTATGCCGACAATATCAATGAAGCATCCTTAAGAAATAACGAATTAAGATCAAAATATCATCAGGTTGTTGACGAGCTTTTTGCGACTGAGAACTTCAGAACATCGGGACACGATCTGATCGATTCCCATTTTGAATATATCCGGAATTTTACGCTGAGAGTTTTTACTAAGCTCAGGAAAAAGCAATCCTTGCTCAGGGAGAACTTGATATCCACGTCATTATTTAATCTTCTGCTCCAGGAAAGGAATATCAAATCGGTCCTTTTACCGGCACTTAGCTTTATGCGTATCGATAAGGACGGAGAACCCGACGCATTCTATATTGAAGAAAATATTGAAAGGGAACTGAAAAACCATACAGCAGAAAAGATTATCATTACACAGGGCTTTATTTGCAGGAACGCTTATGGAGAGATCGATAATCTCAAACGAGGAGGAAGCGATTTTACTGCTTCTCTGATAGGAGCCGCTGTAAAAGCCTCTGAAATTCAGATCTGGACGGATATTAACGGATTTCATAATAATGATCCCCGTTTTGTAGAAAATACCAAGGTTATCAGGGAATTGTCTTTCGATGAAGCGGCTGAACTTGCCTATTTCGGTGCTAAAATTCTGCATCCTTCAAGTGTCAATCCTGCCCGTGAAAAAAATATTCCTGTCAGGCTTAAGAATACAATGGAACCAGAAGATATAGGAACTCTGATAACCTCTTCGTCGGTACTGCAGGATTATAAAGCTGTCGCAGCAAAGGATGGGATTTCGGTATTAAGGATAAGATCCGACAGGATGCTTATGGCTTATGGCTTCCTGCGCAAGGTTTTTGAGATTTTTGAAGCCTACAGGACGCCGATTGATATGATAACAACGTCAGAGGTTGCTGTTTCAATAACAATTGATAACCCCGAATTTATTAAGCAGATTGCAAAGGATCTTAAAGAACTCGGAACGGTGGAAGTTGAAGAAAATCAGACAATAATCTGTGTTGTGGGTGATTTCAGGACAGAAAGGACCGGTTCAGCGCCTGAAATATTTGAAGCCCTGAATACCATCCCTCTGAAAATGATATCATACGGAGGAAGTCCTAACAGTCTCTCACTCCTTATTGACACATCCAATAAGATTGAAGCATTAAGACTGCTCAGTAAACATCTTTTTAATTAGTGATCTGATTAATTATACCATATCAGCCATTATTCCTTTGGCGTAGATTGTCTTATCTTACTATGTTTAATTCCATAGAAGAAATAGATCACAAATCCTATAGCCATCCAGATAATAAGTCTTAACCAGGTATCGAGTGGTAATGACGCCATCTGCAGAAAACAAATTGATGCTCCAAGAATTGGTACCAGCGGAACCCATGGTGTTCTGAACGGACGTTCAATATCGGGTTTCGATTTCCTTAGTACCAGAACGCTTATGCAAACGATAATAAAGGCCAGAAGAGTACCGATCGAAACCAGCTCCCCCAGGATGCTTATCGGAAGAACACCAGCAATAATCATTGCAACGCTTCCTGTAATAATGGTGCTGATATATGGAGTTTTAAACCTCGGATGAACCTTTGAAAATACCGGAGGCAGCAATCCGTCCTTTGACATTGAATAGAAAATTCTGGGCTGTCCCAGAAGCATGACCAGGATAACCGAGCTTAATCCGGCAATGGCTGCGATCTTTACAATAGGCCTTAGCCAGAACATGCCTTTGCCCATCGCATCGACACCTACTGCAACCGGATCAGCAACATTTAAAGTTGTGTAACTGACAATACCTGTGAGTACAATTGCCACGAGAATGTATAAGACAGTTGAAATACCCAGCGAACCGAGAATACCTATAGGCATGTCGCGCTGTGGATTTTTTGCCTCCTGAGCTGCTGTGGAAACCGCATCAAATCCTATATATGCAAAGAAGATAACTCCGGCGCCTCTCAGTACTCCGCTGATGCCAAATTTGCCAAATTCATGACTGTAGGCTTTCAGCCAGCCCCACAATGACCCGTATTGAGATATTGGAGCAGATTCAACTTTATTAGCGGGAATAAAAGGATGCCAGTTAACTGATTTCACAAACATGAAACCGATGGCGATGAACAGAATAATAACCGATACTTTGGTTATAACCATAATATTATTAAAGTTGGCCGACTCTCTGATGCCGATAACAAGAAGGGTTGTAAGCAGGGCTACGATGAACATGGCCGGAATATTCATAACGCATGTTACATGGGCTAATGAATCCACGTGAACACCTGATGCAGCCAGTGTGTTCGCGAAAGCTTCAGATAATGGCTTCCAGCCCATATCAGGAACATTAACCAAAACTGTCCCGACCGCACCGGTATATTGCGGAGGAATAAAGATATGCAGGTCTTTCAGGAAACTCACCACATAGCCTGACCAGCCGACAGCGACAGTTGATGCCGCGAAAAGATATTCAAGGATCAGATCCCATCCGATTATCCAGGCCAGAAATTCACCAAGAGTAGCATACGAATAGGTATAGGCGCTTCCGGCAATAGGTATCATAGATGCAAATTCAGCATAACAAAGTCCGGCAAACCCGCAGGCTAATCCTGAAATAATAAAAGATAAAACAATAGCCGGACCAGCATATTGAGCTGCAGCCTGACCTGTACAGAACAAAAATACCGGCTCCGATTATAGCTCCGATTCCTAATGTTGTAAGATTCAGTGCTGTAAGGGATCTCTTCAGGCCACCCGATTCCTTAGATTCACTGAATAGCTGAGGAAGTGGCTTTGTTAAAAATAACCGGCTTTTTGACATTTGGTTCGTTTGAAAGTTCTAAATTAAGTTTAATTACTACAAACCTAACTTTTTTTTTGTAAAATACCATTATAAAACCCGGAAAGTTAAATAAGGGCACTTTCCGCGTACAGCCAATTGATATTATTAAACAATTAAATCGTATTTTTGATCGAACTTAAATCGGGCAATCATGCGCAGGTATATTCTATTACTGATCTCATTGATACTTCTCTCCTGTTCTCCGGTAAGCAAATACAGGAATCTTCCGGAAGTACTGTCATGGGAAAACGATATCCGGAATTTTGAACAACTTGACAAAACTGTTAAATATCCCGATGATGCCATTCTGTTCGCAGGAAGCTCAAGCATCAGATTATGGAGCACACTTGAAAATGACATGGCTCCATATCATATTATCCAGAGAGGTTATGGAGGAGCAAAACTGAGCGATTTTGCAGTGTATGCCAAACGCATTTTTGATCAGTCATCCATGCAAAGCGCTGGTTTTATTTGTTGCAAATGATATTACAGGATCTGAAAATGACAAATCACCTGAAGAGGTTGCGGCATTATTCAGAAATGTTTTGACGACTTTTCGCAAATTTGCATCCATCAACACCGGTATTCTGGATTGAAGTCACTCCTACTGCGTCACGCTGGAAGGTCTGGCCTGAAATTCAAAAAGCAAATAATCTCATAAAAGCAATCTGTGAAAAACAGAAAAATACATATTTCATTGACACTGATTTTGCTTTTCTGAATGAAAAAGGCATACCCATAGACGATTTATTCAGGGCTGATCAGCCTGCATCTCACCGAAAAAGGGTATGCGGTCTGGACAGGAATAATCAAAAATGAACTTATAAATGTCCTGGGAAGATAGGATCATTTAAAAAAACCTTAGCCTATAGCTCCAGTCACAAAAAGGTCTTATTTCCCCACGCTTCTGTTATAAAGCTCCTGCCAGTTATCCGTTCCTGAATTATATGAAGGTTGAATTTTATCGGATGCTTTTCTACCGAATTTTTTAACAATCATTTCCCTTTTCCCGCTGGTAATTCCTTTGGAATGTGTCACCAGTCGACCCATGCGACAAATCTGTTTATCTTATGAGGAATTATTTCGGGTGTAGTGATGAATCCCACGTCTTCACTTGCCAGAGTATAATTATCGTGTGTTGCTTCCCAAACGTCGGCATAATAGACATATGAATCAAGGTTTGAGAACACTGCCACTCCATCTGCGTCAGTGATACCTTCTACAATCATATTCGTCTGCGCATTCCAGTCTGACAGGGAGGGATAGAGAATTATACTGGCATCAGGAATTAAATCTTCACTGTAATATTCGCGAACTTCAACTTCAAGCAGCGTAGGTATCTGTACATTAAGTGAAAGGCTGGCTTCATCGGAATGACCGCCTTTTGAGATGGAAGTGAGGGTAACATCATAGGAACCAGTAGATGTAAATATATGAGTTGGGTTTCTTTCATTCGAGATGAATCCATCACCAAAGTCCCACTCAGACTTCTCATCATTCTGGGAATTGTTAATAAACGTTATAACCTGACCAACAACGGGATCATTGGTATCAATAGTGAATGAAGCCTGTGGAGATTTCTCGCAGGAAATAAGTATCAGCGGAAGCATGATGAACAGGATGATTAATCTTTTCATTTTTACGGTTTTTAAAATTTAAGGAATAAGGTACAAAAATTGGTGTTGCCATACTGCAAAGTCAAAGTTAATGGTCGAAGGATGCATCTATGGCTCACTTTTTTAAACAAATAAATTAAAAAATAATAATTATCTTTGCACTCCATTAAAAAGAAGCGATCAGAATGATAAAGATAACTTTTCCTGACGGATCTGCAAGAGAGTACAACAAAGGTATCAGCAGTCTTGAAGTAGCAGAACAGATTAGTCCCCGGCTTGCCAGGGAAGTTTATGCTGCAACAGTGAATGGTGAGGTTTGGGACCTGACCAGACCTATAAATAATGATGCATCGCTGAAGCTGCATAAGTGGGAAGATGCTGAAGGCAAGCATGCATTCTGGCATTCATCGGCACATCTTATGGCTGAGGCTCTGGAATCTTTGTACCCGGGAATGAAATTCGGGATCGGCCCAGCCATTGAGAACGGTTTCTATTATGATGTGGATCCGGGGGATGGAAGAGTGATAACAGAAGCTGATCTTCAGCCGATTGAGAACAGGATGAAAGAGCTGGCAGCCATGAATCTCACTTATAAAAGAAGTGATGTCAGTAAAAAAGAGGCATTGGATTATTTTTCAAAAAAGGGCGATGAATATAAGACAGAACTCATAAGTGAACTTACTGACGGAACAATCACATTCTATACACAGGGAAATTTCACCGACCTCTGCAGAGGGCCTCATCTTCCCTCAACTGAACCGTTAAAGGCAATTAAGCTTCTCAGTGTTGCCGGGGCATACTGGCGTGGAAATGAGAATCGGAAAATGCTAACAAGAATTTACGGTATCACATTCCCGAAACAGAAACTACTCGATGATTATCTTGTCTTCCTTGAAGAGGCAAAAAGAAGGGATCATAGAAGAATTGGCAAAGAGCTGGAGCTGTTCACATTCTCGCCAAAAGTTGGAATGGGTCTTCCGTTATGGCTTCCGAGAGGTTCAGACATAAGGCAGAATCTAATCACCTTTCTTACAAAGGAATTAAGGAAAAGAGGATATAAAATTGTAACAACACCGCATATCGGAAATGTAAATCTGTACAAAACTTCGGGTCATTTTGAGAAGTACGGTGCCGATTCATTTCAGCCTATCTCGACTCCCCAGGAAGGAGAACAGTTTATGCTTAAGCCTATGAACTGCCCTCATCATTGCGAGATCTATAACGCCACACCACATTCGTATAAAGATCTGCCTCTCAGAATGGCGGAGTTCGGAACAGTGTACAGGTATGAGCAAAGCGGCGAACTGCACGGACTGACCAGGGTAAGAAGCTTTACCCAGGATGATGCCCATCATTTTTGCAGGGAGGATCAGATGAGAGATGAGTTCAAAAACATAATTGATCTTATTCTGTATATATTTAAGATCCTTAACTTCAATGACTATACTGCCCAGATTTCGCTTCGCGATCCCGAAAATAAACAAAAATATATCGGATCTGAGGAGAATTGGATAAGAGCCGAGCGTGATATTATTGAAGTGGCTGCTGAGAGGAATCTTGAGACAACTATTGTAACAGGTGAAGCAGCGTTTTATGGACCAAAGCTCGATTTTATGGTAAAAGACGCAATTGGCAGAAAATGGCAGCTCGGTACTATACAAGTCGATTACAATATGCCTGAGAGGTTCGATCTGGTTTATAATGGAAGCGACAACCAAAAACACCGCCCGGTCATGATCCACAGGACTATTTTCGGATCGATGGAAAGATTTATAGCGGTATTAATCGAAAATACTGCCGGAAAGTTTCCTCTCTGGCTAGCTCCGGAAAAAGCAGTCATTCTGCCGATAAGTGAAAAATTCAATGAATATGCAGGAAAAGTTTTGGAAATTCTAAATAATTCCGATATTTGCACACTAATTGACGATAGGAGCGAAAAGATTGGTAAGAAGATCAGGGATAATGAATTAAAGAGAATTCCGTATCTTCTTATTATAGGTGAAAAAGAGGTTGAAAGCGGAACAGTTGCTGTCAGGAAGCAGGGTGAAGGCGATAAAGGTAGCATGAAAACAGAAGAATTTGTGAACTTTATCAACTCTGAGATCAAGAAGGAAATTACAGTTTAATTTCGATAGTTAATTTGAGTATTAATAAAAATTAGGAGGAAAGAACTATAGCTTTACCAATCAGGCGAAGCCCGGCAAGGGTTACCCAGCCGGCTCACAAAATCAACCACAGAATCACTGCCAAAATCGTCAGAGTAGTAGGTGAAGAAATAGAAGCTGATGTGATGAGTATCCAGGATGCTCTGAGGCTCGCAGATTCAATGGAACTCGACCTTGTTGAAATATCTCCAAATGCGGACCCGCCAGTCTGCAGAATTGTTGATTATCAGAAATTTCTTTACCAGCAGAAGAAGAAACAGAAAGAGATCAAGGCCAAAGCTTCAAAGGTGGTTGTCAAAGAGATCAGGTTCGGACCAAATACCGATGACCACGATTATAATTTCAAGCTCAAGCATGCCATGAGATTTCTTGAAGAGGGTGCAAAGGTAAGAGCTTATGTATTTTTTAAAGGAAGATCGATTCTTTTCAAGGAACAGGGAGAAGTGCTGTTATTGCGGTTTGCCAACGACCTTGAGGAATTCGGGAAAGTAGAACAGCTTCCGAGGCTTGAAGGTAAAAGAATGATTGTATCCTTTTCACCTAAAAAGAAAAAATAGTTTTTTAAATATATTTGAACGAGAGAAATGCCAAAAATGAAGACGAATCCGGGTGCAAAGAAAAGATTTTCATTGACCGGAACAGGAAAGATCAAGCGGAAGCATGCATTTAAAAGCCACATTCTGACAAAAAAATCAACCAAACGTAAGAGAAATCTTACCTATGCAGGAGAGGTTCATAAAACCGATCTGAAAAATGTTAAACTGTTGCTGGCAATGAAATAATTGTCGGACGCTTTGATCAAATTAATTATAGTACTAACAGATTGATCAGCTTTAAGAGTTTGCCAGCTGGCGAACCGCTGACATTCAAAAAAAATGAGTTATGCCAAGATCAGTAAATTCAGTTGCATCAAGGGCCAGAAGAAAAAAGGTTCTTAAGCAGACAAAAGGAAACTTCGGATCAAGAAGAAACGTAATAACAGTTGCAAAGAATACCCTCGACAAAGGTATGGGGTATGCCTATCGCGACAGGAAGAAAAAGAAAGGCTTGTTCAGAGCTCTCTGGATTCAAAGAATTAATGCGGGGGTACGTCAGTACGATATGAGCTATTCCGTATTCATAGGCAAGCTTGACAAACATGGAATCACATTAAACAGGAAGACACTTGCCGACCTGGCAATGAACCATCCTGAAGCTTTTAAGGCTATCGTAGAGAAGGTAAAATAGGAAATAATCTTATGATAAAAAAAAGGAGGCTGTCTCATAACATAATTGAGACAGCTTTTTTTATTTGAGTTATTCTGATAATCTTTACTACTGTATGTTTTTAGGGAGATTTTGGTTGGATTTCTCTTTTCAACACTTTACATCAATTATTAACAGTAGTTTCGAGTGGAAACGTGCGGTGGCAAACCGGAAATGGCGCGAACTTCAGCCTTTTTTGGGAGCGTGACGCCTAAGGCATTTTGCCAAAAAAGGCTGAAGTTATCATTTGGCTTCGCCGAGCTCGCCTGCGGCTCGGTTCCGGCGCCCTTTTTCTTTGTTTCGTTTGCCTTCGGCGAGCTCGCATGGCTTAATTTGTTTTATAACTTATTACCTATTATGCTCGGTTCTTTTTGGACGAACAAAAAGAACCGAAGCCCTGGAAGGGCGAGCTCGACATAGTCAAATGAAAATAAAAAAGAAGGTGTCCTTTTGAGACACCCTCTTATTTTTAGGTGAGCGTTTATACAATTATTTCGCCTTCATGAACATCCTGTTCCACCTGATTCTTCTGAGACCGGTTGCCTCCTTATCGAGAGATAACCATATGAATTTGGGTTTTCCAACAATATGATCTTCCGGAACAAAGCCCCAGTACCTCGAATCCGCCGAATTGTGGCGGTTATCTCCCATCATCCAGTAGTAATTCATCTTGAAGGTATAGCTTGTTGCAGGAACTTTGTTGATGTAAATAGTACTTCCCTCTACCTTAAGGTTATTATGCTCATATACCTGAATTATACGCTCATACAAACAAAGGTTAGACGTGTCAATTTTTACTGTTGAACCCTTGACCGGCATCCATATTGGCCCGTAATTATCTTCATTCCAGGCATATACCGGATTATATGGAAAGATATGCGGCGCGTACTCACCTTTTGCTGAATATACCGGTGTTACAGCCAGAACATTTGTAAACTTTGATATTGCTTCGGCATTTCCTTTGGTCAGTGGCAGCAGATAAACCGTACCGGATAACATTGACTGATCAGATTTAGAAATATCAAGCCTTTCAAATGCCAGAGGATTGATACTTGTACCATTTGTCGTTACGGAATAGGTTGTTTGCTGAGTACCATTATCAGGGACAATTTTACCATTGACATACAGCACTCCTGTTTTTATTGTTACTGTGTCACCCGGAATTCCAATACATCTTTTGACATAATTATCTCTTCTGTCAACAGGTCTGTAGATAACCGTGTATTTATCCCATATTTCTTTTCTTGCCATCTGAAGATAGTAGTTCATGGGTTTCTTTAAAGTTTCTCCCTCCATCTCCTGCAGCTCCCTGGCTCTCCTTCTCACGATCTCATAGTAGCTGTTGGTTGTTTCCTCCAGAACAACCGTATCACCTGCCGGGAAGTTAAAAACTATCGGATCATTGTTTCTGACCTTACCTAAGCCTTTAAGTCTTTTATATGGCCAGGTTATGAGGTTTGACCATGATTTACCATTGGTGAGGGGCATCGTATTCTGAGTGAAAGGGAAGGCGAGTGGAGTGTTTGGCATTCTTGGCCCATAGGCGAGCTTACTGACGAACAAATGATCACCCACAAGCAACGATTTTTCCATTGACGGCGTTGGAATTCTGTAATTCTGAAACAGGAATATGTTTATGAGAGAAACAGCTATCACTGCGAAAATAAGGGCATCAAGCCATTCTATGAACGCACTGTTCTTTTCGTGGCGCTTTTTCCAGAAAGTCCAGTTGATTTTTTCGGTGATATATAGATCGTAAATGACACCCAGACCGATCAGTAACCAGAAATTACCAATCCAGATGACCACAATAATATAAAGAATTGCAACAATCGCAAACTTTATATTTTTCTTAGTAAAAAGTTCATTCATAATAAGATATTTTTATAGAGCCGGTAAAAATAGAAATAATTATCAGAATCCCATTACATCATTCATAGTGAACACTCCCTTTCTGGAATGGATAAACTCAGCCGCCACTACTGCACCAAGTGCCAGGCCTTTTCTGTTCTTCGCAACATGTTTCAGACTTATATTATCAATATCTGAATCCCACGAAACTATATGGGTTCCGGGTACATCACCCTCACGAACGGAATGAACAGGTATGCATGAATCTGCTTTCTTTGTGTCAAGGCACCATTCTGTATACCCCTGATGCTTTTCAATTATTGATTCAGCAAGTTTGATAGCAGTTCCGCTTGGTGCATCCAGCTTTTTTACATGATGGATCTCCTCAATGGACACATGATAGTCTGTATAACGTGCCATATGATCAGCCAATTCAGAGTTCAGCCTGAAAAGCAGGTTCACACCTATACTATAATTTGAAGAGTGTATAAAGGCGGTGTTTTTTTTATTGCATAGATCAACTGCCTCATTATATCTTTCAAGCCAGCCAGTGGTACCTGAAACAACAGGAATGTGCTCATCGAGGCACTTTTTAATATTATTGAATGCAGCATCGGGTAATGAAAACTCAATCGCCACATCGATACCCTTAAGATTTTCCCCGGTCAGATCATCTCCATTATCCTTATCTATAATGAGTTTAACAGAGTGGCCGCGTGCTATGGCAACAGATTCAATTTCATGACCCATTCTTCCATACCCTATTAATGCAATATTCATCTGCAATCGTTTTTTTAGCGAAATTACCCGTTTTGTAACATCCTGCACTATTAATAATCAACAAAATTCTTAAAGAGAAGTTAAAATTTGGTGTGAGGTATGAGGTGTGAGGCATGAGGTTCTTAAATCTTTGCGCTCTTTGCGGTTAATGGATTTCGTATTCCGGATTTCCATCTTATCTTTATTAGTTGTTTCAAAAACGGAATAATAGACTAATGAAAAAACTAATCATCTCATTATCAGTATTTATCATGATAACAGCAGGTTCATATGGACAAATGGAAAAAGCCGACCTCGTTATAATAAACGGAAAAATTCTGACTATAGACAATGATAATCCAATAGCCCAGGCTGTCGCCATAAAGGGAGAAAAAATAATAGCAGTCGGTTCTACATCTGAAATATCATTATTGATAGAAAAGTGCTGCACAAAAGTCATCGATGCCGGAGGAAGACTGGTAATCCCTGGATTTAATGATGCTCATGTTCATTTTGGTCCTCTTGATCCCGATTATATTGAGCTGCGTTATACGACAGATCCTTCAGTAATAACCAGCAGAGTTAAAGCCCAGGTGGAAAAGTCCAGGCCTGGTGAACTGATAAGCGGTGGCCACTGGGAGCATGAGATGTTCACCGACAAAAAATGGCCAACTAAAGAACTCATAGATAAAGTATCACCCGATAATCCGGTGGTGCTCAGCAGGGCCGATGGCCACTCTGTGCTGGTAAACTCCCTGGTTCTGAAAGCATCAGGAATAACGAAAGATACTCCAAACCCTTTCGGCGGAGTGATTGAGAAAGATCCTGTAACCGGCGAACCAACGGGAATTTTAAAGGAAAATGCCGAGAAGCTGATTAAAACCGGAGAAATTAAGCCTGTCAGAACTGCTGCGGAAGAAAAGGCCAGAATGTTGAAAGGCTATCTTATGGCAATGCAGGAAGCAAGGGAATACGGAGTAACCAGTGTGCAGATTCCGGGATCAGCCGATTTCGACGCATATAAGAAACTACAGGACGATGGTGAGCTGACATGCCGGGTAGATATCGGGCAATTCCTTACCGCGGATACTGTACAACTTAACAGTTTTATCAAGCTAAAAAAAAGCTATCCCTCTGAGTCCAACTGGATTAGATTCGGATACCTGAAAGCATTTATGGATGGAACGATTGGATCAGGCACTGCGCTGATGTTCGAACCCTTTACGGATAATCCCTCAACTTCAGGTCTGGCAATGATGCCATATGATACGATGGAGAAGATGGTAATCGTTGCGGATAAATTAGGTTTCCAGATTGGTATTCATGCAATTGGAGATAAAGCCAATAACTGGGTATTAAACGCATATGAAAAAGCTGCTGCTGTAAATGGAAAACGCGACAGCCGTCACAGGGTTGAACATGCCCAGAACCTCCGTTTTTCAGACATTCCACGCTTCGCCGGTCTGGGAGTTATCGCCTCCATGCAACCCACTCATTGCATATCGGATAAAAAATTCTGCGAAAAACGGATTGGCGCTGAAAGAGCTAAAGGCGCCTATGCCTGGAAAAGTCTGGCAGACGCCGGAGCAATGCTGGCCTTCGGAACAGATTACCAGGTTGAGCCTTTGAATCCTATGGAAGGGCTTTATGCTGCAGTGACACGAAAAGACAGGCTTGGTGAAGCTGGTAACGGATGGCATCCCGAACAGAAGATAAGCATGGAGGACGCTATAAAATATTATACTCTCGGATCAGCCTATGCACAGTTTATGGAAAACCGCAAAGGTAAGATCAAAACGGGTTTCCTGGCCGATATAGTAATTGTTGATAAAGACCTGCTGACAATTCCTGAAAACGAGATTATGAAAACAAAGGTTGATTATACAATTACAGGTGGTAAAGTTGTATATGCTTCGGGAAAATAATGCTCCCTGGCCACTACATGGCCATCAACCTAAGACATGAGGTTGATGGAAAAACTTAAAATGTTTCCCCACAAAGAAAGTCTTTAGTTCTTCAGATCATCACTACAGGAGCAAGTCTATTAGGTTAAAAACCTTTGTGATCCCTTGTGAATCCTTAGAGCCCATTTGTGGTTAATGGATTTCTATCCGATAGAGAGCCTAAAATCCTCATAGCTTCCTCCCTGTCATTGCCGCAAAAATCCTTTTCAGCATTGAACCCTGCACATACCTTTGGATATCCGGGATCATTATAGATAGCACATCTGTAATCATCCATAAGATGGATGCACCTCACTCCTGCCGGCTTGCCTTCAGGCATACCAGGCATTGGAGATGATATTGATAATGCTATACAGCAAGCTCCGCAATTTTCCCTGCATTTCATGTCGCAAATATATCAAAAACTACACAGTGATGCCTGATTCAATTCATCCATTTACCTTCATGAGCCTTTATGAACAGCAATGTCATTGTGTTAAATTGATTTCTTTCTTGCCACAAAGGAAAACAAAGGAAACGCTAAGTAGCACAGAGGAAATGAAGTTCAGAGGCAATTTATTCTTATTTTTACAAAAAATGTATTAAATGAGAATCGATATCCTTACCGTACAACCGGAGTTGCTGGAAAGTCCATTTAACCACTCAATTGTTAAAAGAGCCAGGGATAAAAAGCTGGTAGAAATAAATATCATTAATCTACGCGATTTCACTAATGATAAATATAAGACCGTCGATGACTATGCATTTGGAGGAGGCGCCGGTATGGTAATGATGATCGAGCCTGTCTTTAAGGCTATTGAGAAGTTGAAGTCAGAAAGAGAATATGATGAGATAATCTACACATCGCCCGATGGTGAAAGATTCGATCAGAGGCTAGCCAATCAGCTCTCAATGAAGGAGAATATAATTATCCTTGCAGGGCATTATAAAGGAGTGGACCAAAGAATTCGTGACTACCTTATTTCCAGAGAGATATCAGTTGGTGATTACGTTCTGTCAGGAGGTGAGTTGCCTGCCGCTATCATTTCTGATGCGATTGTAAGGCTTATCCCCGGGGCATTGTCTGATGAACAGTCTGCATTATCTGACTCATTTCAGGATGATCTTCTTGCACCACCTGTCTATACTCGCCCTGCGGAATTCAATGGCTGGAAAGTTCCTGATATTCTTCTTTCCGGTCATGCAGCAAAGATTGACGCCTGGAGGCATGAACAGTCAGAGGAAAGGACTATACGCCTGAGACCTGATCTTTATGATGACAGAGATAAAGGATGACCGGGAGACTGGCCACTTGCGCATTTTGAAATATAAAAAAGCTTTTGTAAGATTGTATGCACATTTAATAATTTATTATCTATCTAATAACCAACAATATGAATACTCAGGATTATATTAACCGGGAAGACAAATTCGGCGCGCACAATTATCATCCGCTGCCGGTAGTACTCGAAAGAGGAGAAGGACCATTTGTATGGGATGTAGACGGTAAAAGATACTTCGATTTTCTTTCCGCCTATTCAGCTGTGAATCAGGGTCATTGTCATCCAAAAATTATTAAGGCTCTCACAGATCAGGCATCCAGGCTAACCCTGACCTCAAGGGCATTCTATAATTCTGTACTTGGAGAATATGAGGAATACGTTACAAAATATTTCAAATATGATAAGGTGCTTCCCATGAATTCAGGCGCCGAAGCTGATGAAACAGCCCTTAAGCTCTGTCGTAAATGGGCATATAAGAAAAAAGGAATTAAACCTGACAATGCTAAGATAATCGCATGCGAGGGCAATTTTCACGGCCGTACTATTTCAATAGTTTCGATGTCGACCGATCCTGATGCCAGAAATGATTACGGACCCTTTACTCCCGGGTTTATTATAATTCCTTATAATGACCTTAAAGCCCTTGAGAATGCCCTGAAAGATCCGGATGTGGCAGGTTTTCTCGTTGAACCTATACAGGGCGAGGCTGGAGTTTTTGTACCTGATGAAGGCTACCTGAAAAAGTCATATGAATTATGTAAGTCAAAAAACGTTCTGTTCATTGCTGACGAAGTACAGACCGGAATTGCCCGTACAGGGAAATTGCTTGCCTGCGATCATGAAGGTGTTCGTCCCGATATTCTGATCCTTGGAAAAGCTTTATCGGGTGGAGTACTTCCTGTGTCGGCAGTGCTTGCTGATGATGAGATAATGCTTACAATAAAGCCCGGAGAACATGGTTCCACTTTCGGGGGCAACCCGCTTGCAGCCAAAGTCGCTATTGCAGCTTTGGAAGTTGTGAAAAATGAGAAGCTGGCTGAAAACGCTGAACGGCTTGGAAAGATATTCCGCAAAGAATTCTCCGGAATAAAATCAGATATGGTTGAACTCGTGCGTGGAAAAGGTCTCCTGAACGCGGTTGTAATTAGTCCAAAAAATGGAAAAGAAGCCTGGGATGTTTGTCTGGCTATGAAAGATAAAGGTCTCATTGCGAAACCCACTCATAATCATATTATACGATTCGCTCCCCCGCTTATTATCACCGAAAAGCAATTAATGGAAGCAATCGGACTTATTAAGGAAGCATTCAGACTCTTTGAATAAAAATTCCGGATAATGAAAAAATATATGCCATTGAGAAATATCATCAGGACATTTCCGATCCTGTTTACATTTTTAATCTTTTCATGCAACGGAAATAGTCAGGTCACTGTCAAGGAACTTCAGGGACATATAAAATATCTTTCCTCTGATGCACTTGTAGGAAGACTTACCGGATCTCCGGGTGATAGCATGGCGGCCGTCTATATTAAGGATAAGCTGACATCATACGGATTGAAACCGCTGTCAGGTGATGGTTTTCAGAGGTATAAAGTAACAAAAAGAGTCGTAGCCGGTAAATCTAACTCTTTGTCAGTTAATGGAACAGAGTATAAAATTGATAAAGACTTTATGCCATTTTCTTTCAGCTCGAATACCGGCCTGGAATCGGAGGTTGTTTTCACGGGTTATGGATTCAATATCAATACTGACAGTCTGAAATGGAATGACTATGATGGTGTCGATGTAAAAGGCAAATGGGTAATGATGCTTCGGGGCGACCCGGAACCTGAAAATAATAAAAGCCCATATATCACCTTCAGCGCCGACAGGGATAAAGCACTGCTCGCAAAAGACATGGGTGCTGCCGGAGTACTAATGGTCTCTGGTCCTTTGTTTGATCAGCAGGATGCTTTTGAAGCCCTGAACCTTGAAGGATATTCGGTTGATATTCCTGTTTTTAGAATTAAGAGGGAGATAGCCGATGTAATTCTGTCAAAATCAAATAACACGATTGTATCACTTGAGAAAAAGCTGAATGACACAAAAAAGCCATTTTCATTTCCGACCCTTACTTCCATCAATGGGAAAGCTGAAATAGTAAGGGAACTGGCAAATACCAGGAATGTTGTAATGGTTCTTCCAGGTGAGGACCCAAAGCTTAAGGATCAGTTTATTATTCTAGGAGCACATTTTGATCATCTGGGTATGGGCGGACCAGGTTCTGGCAGCAGGGCATTAGACACCATCGGGATACATCATGGGGCTGATGATAATGCTTCTGGCGTGGCAATGATGCTTGAGCTCGCGGAAAAATTCGCGAAGACAAAAGGCAGCCATAAAAGGAGCATTTTATGTCTTTCTTTCAGCGGTGAAGAAGAAGGACTGCTGGGTTCAAAGCATTTTGTTGATGACCCTGGCATCGATCTTTCCAAAGTAAATGTGATGATTAACATGGATATGGTTGGCAGGTTGAATGAAGCCAATAATCTTCAGATAGGCGGGGTCGGTACGGCCACAGGCTTGAAAGACATCGTGTATGCAAATACCGATACATCGATCATAAAGCTTTCTCTTTCAGAAGAAGGTTATGGCCCTTCAGATCATTCTTCATTCTATGGGAAGAACATCCCGGTATTATTTTATTTTACAGGAGCCCACATGGATTATCATACACCGACTGATACCTGGGAAAAAATAAATTACAAGGGGATGGTCGAGATATCGGGTCTTATATTTAATGTTGCGAAGGATCTTGCAGATGAAAATAGCCGGTTGGTTTTTAAGGAAGCCGGACCAAAAGTAGAAGTTAACAGATATCCGGGAAGAAAAGGAATGACGCTTGGCATTATGCCTGATTTCGCAGGGGTTGTAAAAAATGGTTTGAGGGCGGATTTTGTGACACCGGGCAAACCTGCTGCGCTGGGTGGTATGCAAAAAGGAGATATTATTACCTTTATAAACGGGAAGCCGGTTAATAATATCCAGGACTATATGTACAGGATGGGTCAGCTTAAACATGGTGAGATAATAAGTGTGGAAGTTTTGCGAAATAATAAAAATGTAGTTTTAGTGATACAACTATAGAGGAATATACGTCTAACTCAATATCGGAAATTAAATTTATCTCAGCATGAAGAAATTTATTCTATGGTTTCTGGCATTCTTTATTACAATCAGCGCTGCGATTTATCAGCGTATGACCGGACCTACTTATCCAAAAAAGTTAGATATAACTGTAAATGACTCTACATGTAAGCTAAAACTTATAAGGAGCCTTGGACTTAATGAAAAGCCAGAGGTAAAATTGAACATTAATGATACCTCTGTAAAGGCAAGACTCTTCTTCAAGCGATTCAAGACCAACGATGATTATCAGGTTAGCAGTTTTTCCTATAAAGTGTACCCTGTCCATTCATTTATTATGAATAAGGTCTTCAAAATGTATGAAGACAAAGGTTTCTTTGCTACAGTCCCACAGGAACCTCCGGCAGGTAAAATTCAGTATTATTTTGAAATTACTGATTCCCATGGGACGCGTACATATCTCAAGGAGTCACCGGAAGTCATAAGATTTAAAGGAGAAGTACCGGCATTTGTGCTCGTTCCCCATATCCTTTTGATGTTTGTTGCAATGATGCTCTCGACGCTTGCAGGTCTTATGGCCTTAATCAAGTACCCGTTATATAAAAAGTATGCCGTTTGGACACTGTTTCTTTTTATTGCAGGCGGTTTTGTACTGGGTCCATTGGTACAATATTTTGCATTCGGAGATTTATGGACAGGGATTCCATTTGGCTGGGATCTGACAGATAATAAAACACTTATAGCATTATTGTTCTGGATATTAGCCGTGGTAATGAATAAAAAAGGAGACAAACCTGTATATACAATTCTTGCGGCCTTTATCCTGCTACTTGTCTTCTCTATACCGCATAGCCTGTTCGGTTCCGAGCTGCGCTACTCCAGCGGGCAGGTGACTCAGGGAATAATTCTCACTTTTTTCTGAAATTTCTTTTAAAATTTCTTAAATTGAGTGCAGCATTAAAAAAAATACCACGTCTATTGATTAGAAAATTAATGGAAAGTGGGTGCAGCAACACATATAAAAACTAGTCTTTACGTAAAGATGGCAAATGTAGAAGCGGCATTCAGAAACCTACACCAGGATCTTTTGGACGGGTGTAAAATCGGTGACCAGAAGGCTCAGTTTCAGATCTACAAATTGTACTATAAAGCCATGTACAATACGAGTCTGAGGATTGTAAATGACACGATGGAAGCCGAAGATATAATGCAGGAATCATTCCTGTCGGCCTTTGAAAAAATTGACACTTATTCAGGAACAGTAAGTTTCGGTGCATGGCTTAAAAAAATAGTGGTTAACCGGTCACTGGATGCCCTGAATAAAAGAAAAGCGGTCTTTGAAGATATTGAGTCACATGTTGGTATAAGAGATGACAGCGGTGACGATACAGCCAGATATGAGGAAATTGATGTAAGGGTTGAAGAGGTAAAAGAGGCTATTGAACGACTTCCCGACGGTTACAGGGTCATCCTCTCTCTTTACCTTCTTGAAGGATACGATCATGATGAGATTGCGGAAATACTCTCAATTAACAGCAGTACTTCACGATCACAACTTTCAAGGGCAAAACAAAAACTCATTGGAGAAATAAAAGGAAAATGAAAATTCAACGGATATGAAAAGCTATAGAGGACATAATCAGAAGCAACAAGGACTTTTTCGAAGATGCAGAACCTTCGGCCGGTCACTTGGAAAGATTTAACAGGAAACTTGAAAAAAGATTCCAGGTCGCTACTATTAAAAGAAGTATTGTACCCTACCTGTTAAAAGCTGCCGTGGTAACATTGCTTATCACCCTCTCGTCATTATGGACATGGGATCACTTCATACGTCCCGCTAACAACAAAATGACACTGGGACAGGTATCGCCTCAGTATAAAGAGGTCGAAAACTATTACTTGCATCAGGTAAATCTCATGGAAGGCGAAATCGTGAATGTTGACCTCAAAAATAACCCTGCACAAAGAACAATGCTTATGAATGAAATGAAAAGTATGGATTCAACATATGTATCACTTCAGAAAGAACTCAAGGCAAATCCAAATGATGAAAGAATAATAAATGCAATGATCGAGCACTATCAGACCAAACTCGAAGTCATGACTTATATAGTAAATCAGCTCAAAACTGTCAGAAATGATAACCAAAACAAGAAAAAAAATGAAAAAGTCAATTAGTAAACCAGGAGTGTTCTTCATCATATCCCTCTTTCTCCTTTCTTCTGTAATATCCGCTCAGGAGGTCAAAAAGGAATTTCATAAGGAGTATACTGCAGGAACAAAAACTCTGGAGATCAGCAATAAGTACGGCGACGTGGTCATCCAGAGCGGAACTAAGGACCAGATAGTTATTGATGTTAAAGTAACAGTTGATATGCCTAACAAAGAAAAAGCTCAGAGACTGCTGGATCTGATTGACGTTCAATTTAATGAAGGATCCGACGCAATCTCCGCCAAAACAGTTATAGATGATAGGTTCAACTTCACAGGATGGGGCGACAACAGAAAATTCAGCATCGATTATAACATTAAGATGCCGGTTGGAACTGATCTTACACTTGTTAATAAATACGGAAATACTGATATAGACGAACTACACGGTTTAATGAACCTTGACATAAAATATGGAAACCTTACAGCCGGTAAGTTAACACGCGGCAATGTCAAACCTTTGAGCAGACTCAATATTGCCTACGGAAAAGGCACAATCGATGAAACAGGATGGCTCGACCTGACAGAAAGATATGTAGGCTCAATGGATATAGCCAAAAGCCAGGCAATACTTCTTGACAGCAAATATTCCAAGATTTCCATCGGGGAAACAAGTTCAATTGTAGGTGAAAGTAAATACGACAATATCAGGATTGAGAACATTAATAACCTGGTTCTCCAAAATGGCTATACAGAAGTTAATATAGGGGAACTGACAAAAAAACTCAATTATACCGGAAGTTATGGATCATTCTCCATCGATCGTATACCTGCCGGATTTGAGTCACTCGACGTAGAGACACACTATATGGGAGTCAAACTTGGTATTGAAGAATCGGCAAACTATAAACTGGATGCGAAAGTGAGTTACGGAGGACTGAAGTACAATGAGAATAATTTTAAGAATCAGAAACGTATTGTCGAAAATAACTCGCATGAAGTATCCGGTACTGTCGGAAATGAGGAGAATCCTTCATCAACGGTAACTGTACTTGCCTCCTATGGCTCGGTAAAGCTCAATTAATCACTACCTTAATTCATATATTTTCAGACGGGAATGCCTAACATTCCCGTCTTTTTTTGCAGCAAAGGAGATTAAATTACGTCTTTATGCTAAAGAGAACGCGCATCAGGAAGTTCTTTAAATTTAAGATGTACAAAAATGAAACCACTTCAAAGAATATCAGTATTATTCATTTTAATACTGATCAGCACCAACCTTCTGGCTCAAAACAGCAATTGCAATCTCAAAAAAACACTGCCCGTCAAAATGGGAACGACTCTGACCATTTCAAATAAATATGGTGACATAAATGTCGTCACCGGAAAAGAGGATTCTCTTATTATCTGTTCGACAATAACCATTATACAGGATGATAATAACCTGATCGACAGAAGCATGAAACTCATTAAAATAAATATTGATAAAATAAAAGATACTATATTCGCTGCAACATCATACGACAGGAAGTTCTTTTCTGATACATACCGGGAAGGCAGAAAAAGGTTCAGCGTGGATTACCTGATAAAAATGCCTGCTTATATGAATCTTAATATTACCGATGAGTTTGGCAATATAATGGTAGATGAGCTGTCAGGAGCACTCAATGTTAAGCTCTCCCAGGGATTCCTGAATGCCAAGAATCTTACAAGAGGAAATATTAAACCTTTAAATACACTTGTAGTTGATCACAGTAAAATCAATATTGATAACGTAAACTGGATGGCGCTAACCATTGTAAATTGCCCCACTGTCAATATTAAAAACGCCAGGGCGCTGATGATAAATTCGGTAATATCAAAAATCCGGCTCGGAAATATCAGTTCCCTGGTGAGCAATTCAAAATCAGACAGCTACAATATAAATTCAATAACTAATTTTGTTTCTGAAAGTACTTATTCCGAATATGAAATCGGCAGACTCGACGGGCGGCTGATTTCCAAAGCTACCTACGGATCAATAAATATCCTGGATCTTGATAAATGGTTCAGCGGCATAGATATTACAGCCTCACAGTCTGAGATTTCACTCATCACCCCTCCCGACATTTCGTTCACTGCCGATATCATAGCAACGGATGTAACTACCGATATTCCAGCTGGTAAATTTAAAGGAATTACCAGGACTGTGAGTAACTTTTCAACGACTCTTCTTGGGACAGCCGGCAAGAACAGGAATCCTGAAGCGCTTATCAAAATCAGATTAACATCAGGAAAACTTTCGATACAATAATCTATCTCCGGTATATTCAGCTGCGCCCGGTCAAAATGATGAGAATCCTTTTACTTTCCCTCATCCTTATAAATAAATATACCTCCCCTGCCATCAGCCGTAGCAAAACCCCTGAACATGCCATCGGAATTGAAAGGCATTGAAACATTGCCCAGTTTATCAAGGCAGATCACACCACCGCTTCCCCCTGCTTTTACAAGTTTATGGTTTATCACCAGGTCAGATGCTTCATTAACGCTCATCCCCTTATACTCCATTAATGCTGAAATATCATGAGCAACAGTCCATCTGATAAAATATTCGCCATGACCTGTGGCTGAAACAGCGCAAGTGTTATTATTGGCATAAGTACCGGCCCCTATTATAGGGGAATCCCCAATACGGTTATAACGCTTATCTGCCATTCCTCCGGTTGATGTCCCTGCAGCCAGGTTTCCGTTTTTATCAAGAGCGCAGCATCCTACAGTACCGTGCTTTTCTTTTTTCAATATTTCCTGAAGCTCTTTAAATCTCTTTTCAGTATAGAAATATGAAGGAGGAACTATATCAAGACCCTGCTCCCGGGCAAATTCCGAAGCGCCTGCTCCCGAAAGCAAAACATGCGGACTGTTAGTCATAACCCTCCTTGCCGCAGTAATGGGATTTTTGATATCCGTGACACCTGCCACTGCCCCGGCACCCAGATTTGAACCATCCATAATCGCAGCATCAAGCTCATTTTTACCTTCATGAGTAAATACTGCTCCCTTGCCGGCATTGAAGAGGGGGTTGTCTTCCATTGTCCTTATCGTTTGTTCTACAGCGTCGAGTGCCGATCCTCCGTCTGCAAGTATCTTTTTGCCGGTATTGACTGCGACTGTCAAGGCAGCCCTGTATTCCGTATCCAGTTCAGGTGCAAGATTTTCCCTGGTCATGCCTCCCGCACCGCCATGAATTACTATAGCCCACTGCTGTTTTGGAATAGCAGCAATAGTCTGGTTTTGCGATGATTTGTTTTCATTTTTGCAGGCAAAAAGAGCTAATGCAGTGATTAGCAGTGATGAAAAAAGAATCAGTTTAGTTTTCATATTTCAATATTCGATTTTTTTGGATTTACATTTGAACTACGTTGTGTTTTACTTCGTGTTATGGATTTTTTAACACAAAGTACACTAAGGTTTTCACAAAGGAACGCAAAGAATTTTACTTCGTGTTCCTTAGTGGTTAATGAATTTTTTTAACACAAATCACAAAAAATTTAACTAAGGTAATGATTTTCAAAAATCCATCTCAACTACTGTAATCCCTGAGCCTCCGAATTCCACATGTTCATCACGAAAGGATTTAACAACATCAACAGTTGCAAGATATTCCCTGACAAGCTGCCGGAGTATGCCATTACCTTTCCCGTGCAGGATCCTTAGATTGCGGTGTTGCACAATAAGTGCATTATCAATAAGATCCCTGACCTGGTTAATGGCTTCTTCGCCCCTGACTCCACGAATATCTATCTCAGGCTTAAAATTGATATTGCGCTGTACAATAGCCGGATCATTCTCACGGAAAACCTGGTTTGCCCTCAGGCTCTTTTTCAGATCAGATCGGGAGATCCTCTCAATTTTGTCGAGAGGGACAAAAAATCTCATACTGCCGGTTTCAACCTGAACCACCTTGTCTTTAATCTCGATTATTTCACCGGCAGCCTGCGTGTCAATCATTCTGACAGAATCTCCCGGTTTAAGCGGTGCATTTTTCAAAGGCACAGGAGCTTTTTTCTCCTTCACGGGTTCCGGCTCAAGCTTAATCTGTCTGGCTCTTGTGCCTAACCTGGCAATATTTACTTCTGACTCAGTCTCAGGAAGCACCGTATCGTTTTCTACAACACCTTTAAATTCTTCAAGCTGCTGGCGTATATCTTTGGTTTTTTCCTTTTCGGCCTGTGACTCCTTTATTTGCCGTATCGTATTCTCGATCATCCGGTTCGAATCTTTCAGCAGCTGCTGCGCTTCCTCCCTGGCCTTTGAAATTATCTCCTTCCTGAGAGTTTTTGCGCCTGAAAGCTCCTTTTCATATTCAGCCATCAGTTCCTCAAGTCTTTTTTCCTGCTGCCGGATATTCTGTCTTTTATTTTCCCAGTATCGTTTGTCACGTGCAATATCCTTCAGGTGCCTGTCATAATTAATATTTTTCACTCCCGCTTTGACTGAAGCTTCTTCAAGAATCTCCTCCGGAAGGCCAATCTTTCGCGCTATCTCGAAAGCAAAAGAGCTTCCGGGTTTGCCGATTGTCAGTTGAAAAAGAGGCTGCATCAGATGGTTATCAAACGCCATGGCCCCATTTACAATCCCATCGGTGAGAGATGCGAAATGTTTAAGATTGGTATAATGGGTTGTGATCACTCCAAAAACTTTTCGTTTGTTCAACTCACCGAGGATAGCTTCGGCAATTGAACCTCCCAGCATAGGTTCAGTGCCTGTACCGAATTCATCAATAAGAATGATTGTATTATCATTTCCATTCTTCACAAAGTACTTCATGTTAATAAGATGGGAGCTATATGTGCTCAGGTCATTGTCAATACTTTGTTCATCACCAATATCGATCAGAATGTTCCTGAAGATCCCGGTCTCGGAACCCTCGGCAACCGGAATAGTAAGACCGCATTGCAGCATGTATTGAAGCAGACCGACGGTCTTAAGACAAACAGATTTGCCACCTGCATTGGGACCTGAGATCAGTAATATCCGGTCCTTCTCATCGAGCGATATCTCAAGAGGAACAACTTTTCTGCCGGATGACTTTTCAAATGTAAGTGCAAGAAGCGGATGAATGGCACCTTTCCATGAGAGGAACGGTTTGTCTACAAGGATTGGCCTGATTGAGTGAAGATGGTTTCCGAGAAGGGCCTTTGACCTGATGAAATCAATTTCCCCAAGAAAAATATTCGATTCAAGAAGATCATCTATGTAGGGTCTGATATTATCGGCAAAAGAAGTCAGTATCCTTACAATCTCTCTTCTCTCCTCATATTCAAGCTCAACGATATCATTATTTATCTCCACTATCTCTTCGGGTTCAATAAATACTGTCTTTCCTGAGGCTGACTGATCATGGATAAGACCTTTTATCTTTCTTTTGTCGTAGGAACCTACAGGTATGACTCCGCGTCCGTTACGGACAGAAACAACCGTATCTGAATCTACGATACCATCAGCCTGTGCCTGCTTAAGAATTGCATTGAGCCGCCTGGCTACATGCATGTTTTTACCAATCAGCTCAGCCCGTATCTCTTTCAGCCTGGAAGAAGCGTTATCCTTTACTACTCCGCGCTTGTCAATAATTCTGTCGATAGAATCAAGTACATAAGGATAGATTTTTACGGAACTGCACAAAGAGCTCAGAACAGGATATTTTGCTGCCTCCTTGCTGCGAAAAAAATTCAGGATCAATTTAACAGTCTCCAGGGTGCGCTTAAGATCAAACACCTCCTGAACTTCAGGGAACGTCCCTTCTATCCTGATCTTGTTCAGGCAGTCGGAGATCTGATAGTAATGCTCGGCAGGAAAAAAATCTTCAAAAATCAGTATTTGCTGGAATTCGTATGTAGCAGATAATATGCCGGATAAATGATCATAATCATCGATGAAGCTGATATTATTCACCTTCTCCAGTCCCATCGGACTCAGGCATTTTTCACCAAGCAGGTTGCGGATCCTGTCAAACCCGATCTTATATTCAAAATTTTCAGGATAAATCATGATTAAAGATAAATGACAAAAAGTAACAAGACAAAAGTAAGCTAAAAATCCCCTCAATGAAGGAGCAGGAGTTGGGTTATTTTGATTAAAGAATCTCTGTGACATCCGGGTTCCGGAAGATTCCTCATCCCGCAGAAACACTTAATTCCTTGTAAAAGGAGATTGTGGCATTCAAAGTTAAAAATTGTTAAATCACATTTTGGTTTTCATTTTTATTTACATTTGATTCCTGTGATCATAAACCTTAACAATAAATCCATGAAAATTAAGAAAATTTCAATCAGTTTAATGCTTCTTATCCTGTTGCCTGCCTGGCTGATGTCACAGAGTGAAAATGTTGATCTCAGCATGATTTATAAAATCAAACAGGAAGGCTTAAAAAACTCAAAAGTCGAAGATATAGCCTTCTGGCTCACTGATTTCATTGGACCCAGACTTACAGCATCGAGCGGGTATAATCATGCGACTGATTGGGCAAAGAAAAAGATGGAGGAATTTGGCTTTCAGAATGTAAGAATTGAGGCCGCGAAGGACTTCAGCCGGGGAGGATGGGACAACATCAAGACTTATGCAGCAATGACGGCGCCTTACTATTCCAACTTCGCATGCAACCCTGTCGCATGGTCAGGAAGCACAAACGGCTTAGTTAAAAGCAATGTTATACTTCTGGATGTAAAGGCAGACAGTGACCTGGTGAAATATAAAGGAAAAATCGCGGGAAAAATAGTTCTTATCCCGTCCACTGCAACATATGAAGTAAGCTTTGAGCCACTGGCCAGCCGTCTTACCGATGCCCAGTTAAAAGATCTCACCATGGCGACCTCTTCAAATCCGAGAAGGCCTCCTTTTGACCGTGCTGCGATGATGGCTCAGCGTGTTCTCAGATCCAAAATAAACGATTTTCTGAAAAATGAAGGCGCTGCAGTGATCTTGAATAATTCCGGACCTTTTAATGTTCCCAGGTCAAACGGAGAAAATTACAAAACAGGTGATAAAGAACCGGTTGCCGAGCTGAATCTGCCTATCGAAGATTATGGAAGAATGGTTCGCCTTATTCAGCATAACATTCCCGTGGAAATGGAGATTGAAATACAAAACAAATTCTTTGACAGTCCCACTGTTTATAATGTAATTGGCGAAATACCCGGGACTGATAAGCTTCTAAAAAATGAAGTGGTACTCCTGGGAGCACATATAGATTCGTGGAATGGAGGAACAGGCGCTGCGGATAATGGATCGGGATGCATTGTAATGCTGGAGGCTCTTCGCATTCTTAAAGCACTGAATATTGCACCGAAAAGAACCATAAGAATAGCATTGTGGGGTGGCGAGGA
Organism: uncultured Bacteroidales bacterium; assembly: GCA_963715785.1. Taxonomy (GTDB): domain Bacteria; phylum Bacteroidota; class Bacteroidia; order Bacteroidales; family VadinHA17; genus LD21. The sequence continues at coordinate 3,337,170 of OY970276.1, read as the reverse complement.
ACAGGGCTTATTCGGATCTTCAGGTTATGTGGACAAATATCTGGTTGATCCTGAGACAAAGGAACATAAACCCGATTATGATAAGTTTGCCGGCTATTTTAATATGGATAACGGTTCCGGAAAATATCGCGGTATTTATCTGCAGGAAAACGAACTTGTCCGTCCTGTATTTGAAGAATGGCTAAAACCATTCGCTGATATGGGCTGCTCAACAATAGCTATAAGAAACACAGGCGGCACAGATCATCTGTCGTTTGACCGTGTGGGACTTCCCGGGTTTCAGTTCATTCAGGATGAGATTGAATACGGACGTGGCTATCATACTGTCATGGACACTTATGAGCGACTGGTGATGGCTGATCTTAAACAGAATGCAGTAATTACAGCATCTTTCGTTTATAATGCGGCAATGCGGAATGTCAAGCTTCCTGGAAAACCTGTAATGCCTGCCCAGAATGCAAATCAGGCACCACGGATGTAAAAAACTAAACTTGGGATACGCAAAGAACGCAAATAGCTGATCTATAATGTATTGGTTTTGCTAACTCTGCGCCTACTTAGCGTACTTTGCGGTTAAAAAGGACTTTTTCAACAGGTCCCGTTTTTTCGTTCAATCCGTATATTTTGAGACGCCAAAATTCTCTGGAGACGCCTGAGTTGGGCGTCTCTACAGATCCGATCCAACGGCAAAAAATACCGGTTTAGGGTGTAAATTCTCCCGTTCTGCAATTTTTAATTTTTATTCCCGGATGGTTCATCGAATTTTATCCTCATAATTAATACCCATTATTATGAAACCGATAAAAATCAATCACCACGGAATGCAAGGAATGCAGAGAATCACTGCTTCGATATTCATTGTTCTCTTCTTTTCAATGTCTCATGCTTATGCACAGAAGAAAAGCAAGATTGACTATCTGGCCCTTAGAAAGCTTCCTTCAGGTCTGGTACTGAAGGAACCTAAGCCTTACAAATATGAAATCATTACAGATTATTATAATAATGATATCCTGGGAAATTTCAAAAGCAAAAAGCAGGTGAAAGGAACATATACCCGCGGTCTTGAGGGTGGCAAAGTAATTTGGAATGATGTAACCATATCACAGGCTTCAGGGATTGATGATCCTTTCACAAATGAAGCAAAGCAGGACTATATGGAAAATTTCACTTACAACCCTTCGGATAATATGTTGTCTGCCGGAGCCTTTAAGAATTTTCCTGCAATGACAAGTGTCTTCGCAAAAAACCTGGTTTGGGATGTGATCAGTTTCGAAGTTTTTGCCTGGACTTACTATGATTCGCTTCAGCTCAACATTCCTTATACAGCTAATAAAATGAACAGGAAATTAGACCTGGAAGGACTTGGAAACTTTGAAAACAAGCATATCAAGCTTACATGGACAGGCATATCAACAATGAATCACAAAACCTGCGCGGTAATAGAGTTTCTGGCGATGGATAATCCATTGGACTTTAAAACGGATTTTATGCTGATGAAAGGAAGGAGTCACTATTGGGGAACTGTCTGGCTGTCACTCTCAGATAAACAGATAGAATATGGTATATTATACGAAGACGTAAATATGGATATGACAATCCCCGGGCAGGAAAAAAGTCAGTTACTGAATACCACGAGGAAGATTGAATTCAGTAAAATCAAATAATAAAATTCAGGACACGAAAAAGAACTGCAGAGACGCGCAATTTGCGCGTCTCATATCGATTAATACTGGGTCAAAATACAGACACCCGGGCTGGTTGTCTATACGCATTTCCCGTTAAGCTTTTTTTGATTCCACATCCTTCATTGAAAGCTGGATGCGTTTTCGCTCAATATCAACTGCAAGGACCTTCACCATTACATGCTGATGAAGCTTTACCACCGTGGAAGGATCGGTGATATATGTCCTGCTCATATTTGAAATATGAACCAGACCATCCTGTTTGATACCTATATCAACAAAAGCGCCGAATTTTGTAATATTTGTTACAATGCCCGGAATAATCATTCCTTCACTCAGATCTTCCATTGAATGAACATCAGCAAAGCTGAATTCCTTTATTTTTGATCGCGGATCACGTCCTGGTTTTGCAAGCTCCTCAATAATATCCTTTAGTGTCGGAAGTCCGGTCACCGGGCGTAACATATCTTTCCAGTTTAATCTCTTTTCTTTTGTTCATCATTGATTATTAGTTCCTTCACATCGCAGCCAAGATCATTCGACATTTTTTCCACAACATGATAGCTTTCAGGATGAACTGCGCTTGAATCAAGAGGATTATCAGCATTCCGGATCCTTAAGGAAGCCTGCGCTCTGTTCAAAAGCCTTCTCTCCCATTCTTTTAACTTTCAAGAAGCTCCTTTCGTCGCCCTGAATGGCCCGTTTTCTGTTCTGTAATCAACAATATTCTGTGCAAGCTGAGGTCCAAGACCTGAAACATAAGTAAGAAGATGCTTGCTTGCCGTATTAACCTCAACACCTACAGCATTTACACAACTCATGACAACATCATCAAGCGACTTCTGAAGTTTTTGCTGATCCACATCATGCTGATACTGACCCACTCCTATCGATTTCGGATCGATCTTCACAAGTTCAGCCAGCGGATCCATGAGCCTTCTTCCAATAGATATTGCACCTCGTACTGTAACATCATAATCAGGAAATTCATCCCTTGCAGTCTTTGAAGCTGAATAGATTGATGCACCGGCTTCACTGACAACAAAAACCTGGATATCATTGTCGAACTTTACCCATTTTATAAAATCTTCCGTCTCACGGCTGGCAGTGCCATTTCCAATTGCAATGGCTTCAATCTTATAAGCATTTACAAGTGACAATATCTTCTTTATCGACATCGCTGTCTCATTCTGCGGCGGATGAGGATAGATTGTCTCATTATGAATGAAATTGCCCTGCCTGTCGAGACAAACAACCTTACAGCCTGTTCTGAAACCCGGATCAATTGCCAGAACATTTTTTTCACCCAGAGGAGAACCAAGAAGAAGCTGACGAAGATTCTCAGCAAAAACCATTAATTGCCTCTATATCTGCTTTTTCCTTTGAAATATTCCTGAATTCCGTCTCCATGGAGGCTGAAAGAAGCCTTTTCCAGCTATCCTTTACTGCATCCTTAACAATATCAGATGAAGCATTTCTTCCTTTAATAAAAATAGAATTCAGCATATCGAGAGCATGTCCTTCATCAGGTTCAACAGATAACCTGAGAAATCCTTCTTCCTCTCCTCTTCTCATTGCAAGCAAGCCGGTGCGAAGGACACTTTTTCAGAGGTTCTGACCAGTCATAATAATCACTGTATTTTATTCCTTCAGCTTCTTTTCCTTTTACTACCTTTGAATAAATAACAGCTTCCCTGTCGAATAAAAATCTTAGCTGCCTTCTGGCCTTTTCATCCTCGTTTATCCATTCTGCAATAATATCAGATGCTCCTGCAATTGCATCTTCAACTGTTGCAACATCATCATTACAGAAAATGCTTCAGCTCTTAATGCGCGGATCATTCTCTTTCTGATCCATTATAGAGTTCAGCCAAGAGGTTCAAGTCCTTTTTCTTTTGCAATGGTTGCTCGTGTACGCCTCTTAGGCTTGTAAGGCAGGTAAATATCCTCAAGTTCAGACATTGTAATTGCAGCATCAATTTTCTTACGAAGTTCAGGAGTCATCTTCTCCTGTTCTTCAATTGACTTTATTACAGCTTCCTTCCTTGCATCCAGATCTTTCAGACGATCATATTCTTCCTTTATATGCATAAGCTGAACTTCATCGAGGCTGCCTGTCATTTCTTTCCTGTACCTGCTGATAAAAGGTATAGTAGCTCCGCCATCCATCAGCCTGATAGTGTTTTCAACCTGCCATTCATGGAGTCCGAGCTTTTTTGCAACGAGTAAAATATTTCTGTTCGTGTTCATATTGTTATTATTCAACATAAATAACAAGACCTTTAAGATATTCGCTTTCGGGGTGATAAATATTTACCGGATGATCAGGCGGCTGACTCATCTGATGCAGATATTCTGACACTGCGTCCGGTATTGGCAGCAGCTGCGAATACTGATTTCCTGAAATTCTCTCTTGTTACAACCTGTGAACATGAGAATGTAAAAATAATTCCTCCCGGTTTAATCTGTTCAATTGCCTTTATATTCAGCCTTTTATATCCCTGCAAAGCATTTGCGAGAACATTATTATGTTTTGCAAATGCAGGAGGATCAAGAATTATAAGATCATACTGATCTTTTATATGATTCAGGTAATCAAAGGCATCAACCTGAAATGATTCATGCCTTTTATCATCACCATAATTGAGCCTGATATTTTCATTTGCCAGTTCTATTGCTGGGAAAGAGCTGTCGACTGTATGAACAATCGCTGCATTTTTCATAGCATAAACTGAAAATCCTCCTGTGTATCCGAACATATTTAATACACTTTTCCCCTCAGTATATTTTTCAAGCAGTTTTCTGTTATCCCTCTGGTCAATAAAAAATCCGGTTTTCTGACCGGTAGTCCAGTCAATTTTAAATTTGTATCCGTTTTCCGTGACAATAACAGGTCCTGAGTTTCCAAAAAGAAACTCATTTGTCGCCGTTATGCCTGACATATGAGGAATTGTACCTTCACTTTTATCATATACTGCAATAATCGTATCATGCATTAGCTCAGACAGTATGTCTGCTATTTCTTTTCTGATCCTGTAAAAGCCAATTGAATGCATCTGCATTACTGCGACACCATTATAATAATCAACTATCAGTCCGGGTAACCCATCTCCTTCCCCGTGAATGATCCTGTATACATTGATCTGAGGATTACCGATAATACCAATTGCTTTTCTGTAATCAATGGCACGTTTTATCTTTTCCCTGAAAAAACTGATATCAGGTGTTTCCTGTTTAAATGATAGTATCCTTACTGCAATTGAACTTGGCTGATAATGGCCTACTGCGAGAAATGTATCTTTATTGTCAAATACATCCACGAGATCTCCTTCAACAGGATTCCCATACATTTTTTTGATTGCACCTGAGAAAACCCAGGGATGAAACCGGCGGATCGATTGCTCCTTTCCCGATTTCAGAACTATTTTAACTCGTTCCTGCATTAGCTATTTTAAAATTTGGATAAATCTCTGTGGTTCTCTGTGAATCCTCAGTGGCCCTCTGTGTAATAAATATTAAGAACTGACACAGAGTTACACTGAGAAGCATGAGCGACACTGAGCTACTCTTTTATTTAAACCTTTGATCCATTTATCAACTTCCTGTAAATCTGATGACAAACCCAGGCGTCAGTTGCTGCATATATCTCCTGGGCTTCCGTAAGCTGTTCTGCCTCCCAGTCCGTAACCTGCTGTCTTTTTGATATCCTGAATCCAAGCACTATGGCTGCAAGCTTTTTCAATCCTGAGCTTTGAATGCCAAAATCCTTAACCATTGTCTGCAGATCGATGAAACCTTCAGGTTTGAATTTCCTGACACCGATAAGAATCGGATATCGTCATGCACTGCTACCCCGGCTTTAATAACAGAGGGATCAGACAATAAGTGAACTAACTCATCCGGTATTCCTATTTTATTTATCCTGAACAGACATGCAAGATTATCGGTGGATAGCTGAATAAGTGAAACAGCATTCTTCCTTCCTTTTTTGAAAGTAGGCCTGGTTTCGGTATCAAAACCGAGAAGTTCTGATTTGAGAAGTCTTGGAAAGACCTCATAAAATATCTTAAGATTATCTACTAAAACTATTTCACCTTTAAACCATGAAAGTTCATGTTCAGCCAATTCCTCAACCGTAATATTTTCCTTGTACATATAATTAATTTTCTCCTCTGAAATCTTTTTGCCTTCTTGTAATAAACCAGTCTGCAGTATTCCTGTTCTCTTCGTCCTCACCACTCTTCTTTTCGACCTTTCCTATTTCTTCACCTGAATAGATGAATTTATGAATTGCTCTCATGGCATTCACAAGCTTCTGGCCCCAGAAATTTTCAAAGTTCATCCTGCATTCCCATACAGCATCATTCATAACTTCTTCTGTACCTGTCTGATAAAGAAGCAGAAAATCCTTCATATCCTGATAAATATCGGCCATATTTTCAGATATGCTTGATATCACCGGCCCTTCCGTATCATTTATTTTTTCATCGAAAACCTCAAGATAATCGTTTGCAGTTCCAAATTTTTCCCTGAGGGTATCATTAATCTCAATCCAGTCAGCTTCCGTTACGAATTTTTCATTGCCTTCTTCAAAATATGGTTCGAGTTGTGGCAAAAGCGATGCTTTCAGATACAAAAGAGGCAAGATGCGCTGGAGTATCTTCAGCAGCTCATCCCCTTTCAGCTTTGATGCATGTCTCAGCATATTTGCAAAACTCATTTGCAACAGCTACAAATTCAACTACATTTCTTGAATAGACAGGATCTGAACCGGTATCCATAATTCACAATTATATTTTGGTACTATCATTCATTCCAGCTCACTAATTTCAAAACCTGTGAGTGCTCGTGCTCTTTGAACAAACCCGGCAATGTGTCTGAAAGTTAAACTTCATTCATTATATTTTCAAGATGTCAAAAGTAATAAAAATTGACTGGTAAAAGAAACTGTTAACTAATCATGGAAAAGGGAAGAAGGCAAAGAATATCAGGTTTGTACAAAACCTGAATCTTTAAGCTTTTTGCCATACTGCCATCAGTCAGATTATTAATCCATTTTAATTATTATCTTTCATTTGATTTGTTGAACGTGAAAGCCTGAATTAAAATATGTTAACATGGTCTTTTATAGTGCATTAACATAATAAGTGCGTGTGACTGATAAGGCTGTGGCTTAATATATTCAAATTGGTTTTTTATAATGTTAAAATTTAACTGATGTTAAGCACTATAAAAAGATCTCCGGATAAGATCCTCTTTTTTATATTTCTGCTTGTCTCAAATAATTTAGTGGCACAGAATCTTCTGCCAAAGCCTGATCAGCTCAATCTCCTGCAGAGGGACACTTCAAACTATTATTTTAAGGAGATATGGATCTTATCGAAAGATGTCAATTTAAATGATGCAGGAGGTTTTTTGAAGCGTGCCACTGATAAGATGGATCTGGGTTATTTCAAAGAAGCCCGTAAGGATATTGAAAAATCGCTTAGTATTGACTCAACATTAAGCTATGGCCATTTTCTCAAGGGATTTATTATGTTCAGGATGGATTCTCTTGATGCTGCACTTGCAGATTTCAAAAAGGCTACTGAATATAATGATACCAATGTCCTGAACCTGTACTATTCAGCAGAGGTCTATAGCAGGAAAGGGAGAACACACGAAGCTGATTCACTCTATAATCGCGTCCTCAGCATAAATAAAAAATTTGGTGAGGCGCATTTTGGGCTGGCCAATCTCAGCATGATGAAAGGTGATCTGCAAAAGGCTGAAAAAGAATATAAGAAAACAATTGAACTTAATCCGGGTAATTCTTTTGCTTATCTCAATTTAGCGATCCTGTATTCATTCAGCGATCCTGTCAGGTCACTTAAATTCATTGACAAATCGATAACAATAAATCCGTCTTTTGCCAGTGCATATTTCTTAAGGGGATGCTTAAACATTTCAAAGGGGAATATCCATGAAACGCTTAATGACTGGAAAATCGCAATTGATCTTGATTCATTGAACAATGGATTTCGTCTTGCAAGAAGTTTCCTTTACATCAATAAAAATTTCTATAATGATGGTATAAACGACCTGGTGCATGTTATGAAATCAATCGGGTCGAAAAACTATTCCGGTGATTTTGAAGCATCCCCGAAAATTCAAATGGCAAATGATTTCATCAGCCAGGTTAATACTTACCGGAATTATTCCAGGTACTTAACATTTTCTGAACAGAATGAAGTAATGCGTGGGCTTTGTTTGTTCGTTCTTGAAAAAAACAATGACTCTGAAACATGTTATGAAAATCTGTTAAATCACTCAACTTGTCCGGGTCTCATTCATTATCTCAGAGGCTTTAATTTTGAAAGTCTTCACCAACCTGATTTTGCATTAAACAGCTATGAAAATGCAATTAAAGAAAATATTTTTCCACCTGAAGTATATTTAAGACAGGGGATTACACTATTCGGACAAATGAAATATAAGGATGCAATTCATAGTTTTTCAGTCTTTCTGAGGACCAATGATAGCATAAAGTATGCTTACAGAGCACGGGCTAATGCATATGTTCAGATATCAAACTACGATTCGGCAATATTGGATTACAATAAATTTTTAGGGATTGACTCAACCCGTGCTGATATATATGTTTCACGTGCATTTTGCTATAAATCACTTGAAAATTATAGAAAAGCCATCCTCGATTACAGTCATGTGCTGGAACATAATCCCTATGATATTGAATCAGCTGCTCAGATGTCGGTATGTGAATATTTTAGTGGAGATACTATCGGAGCCTATAATCTTCTGAATAAAACTTATGATAATGCAGGATATCTGACCGAAACGGGTTATTATCTTCTTGGCACAATAAATCTATTGAAAAGGCAGTATGAATCTGCCATAGAGCATTTTAGCAATGCAATTCTGATCAATCCCAAAAACATAGACGCATTGATATACAGAGGGCTTGCCTATTACAGCATTGAAGAATTTAAGAAATCCAAGGCTGACCTGACTGCTGCCCTTAAAATTAACAATGTCGAAATAACGGCTCTTTATACGCGGGGGCTTGTTAATATCAAGCTTAACAAACCTGATGAAGCCTATGAGGATCTGAAAAGAGCTGACCTCTTTGGTCATCCACTCGCGAAGAGAGCAATAGAGACATATCTTAAAGCCTATAAACAAAAGAATAATATCAACTAACCTTAATTATATTAATAACTAACCAATCTTACATTCGATGAAAAAATTTACTCTGATTTTTGTATTGTCCATTGTTATGGCAACATTAAACGCTCAAAGAACCGGCATTAAAGCTGGATTAGCCCTGGGAAATGCGCATTACGAGTACGCACAGACCAGTATTTCAACTTCAAACCTAACCGGAGGCCAGATTGGTATTGTTTTTGAATTGCCGCTATCCTCTGAAGTTTTCATAAACACCGGTATTCTATATACCCAGAAGGGTACAAAATTAAGCCTTCTCGGAATTGAGGGTGAGATGCCAATCGAATACATTGATTTTCCCCTGGGCCTGACTTATAAATATGATATGGGCAATTCAAAACTGTATTTCCAGGCTGGCCCATACCTGGGTGTTGGGATATCCGCTAAAATGAAAGCCGGAACAAACAGTCAGACTATTGAGTTTGGTTCTGAGACCGATCAGATGAAAAAAATCGATTTAGGCTTGAATTTCGGGGCTGGCATTGAAATAAAAAAAATTCAGCTGGGAGTTAATTATGGACTGGGTATGGTCAACCTTTCAAATGACCCTGATGAAGTAATGAAAAATGGAGTTTTGTCCTTTTCATTGGCTGTATTCTTCAGAGAGTAATGATCATGAATAAAAAATTAATCAGGCTGCCATTAAATTAATGGAGTTTAAGAAACCACTATGAACAAACAATATCCTCCGGCATTGCTCTTGATTGTAAGCCTATTCAGCATTAACTTATTGCATGCGCAAAATGGTATAATCGGGAACGTCTCTGACACTCTTGCAAGAGAAGCTCCCGGTTCGGAATTAATCATCAGTTCGAAGAATTTTAACCAGGGGATGATTCTCAATCCTGCAGAGCTGATAATTGGAAAGATACCAGGTTTATCTATTTCACCCCTGAATGGAAGCCCGGGCAGCGAATATACAATTTCTAACCTCGAAAATTCATCATTGATTTTTGGATTAACGCCTTTAATCGTTGTTGATAATGTTCCACTTACCGGCACTCCTCTTTCCATAAATCCTGATGAAATTGAAAGCTTCACCTTTCTGAGGGACGGGGTTTCTGCCGGTATTTATGGAGGACGCGCTGCAAATGGAGTACTGTTGATTAAAACTAAAGAAGGAGGAGGCAGGTTAAAAATAGATTATAGAAGTACATACTCTGTGTCATTCCTGCAGAATAAGGTTGATGTTTTCAGCGGAGATGAATTCCGGCAGTTTATTAGTAATGTCTTCGCGGATACTCCACAGGCAATAAGCTCGCTGGGAAAATCAAACACCGACTGGCAGGACCAGATCAGCAGAACCGGTTATGGTACTGATCAGCATCTGGATTTATCAGGCTCGGTTATTAATATCCCCTTCAGACTTTCTTTCGGCAAAACCATTCAGCAGGGTATTGTAAAAACATCAAAATTTGACCGTACTGCAACATCCCTTTCAATTTCACCCAAACTATTTGACAATCATCTCAATATAAGGATGAATGTAAACGGGATCTTCAACAATGACAGGGTTGCGCCGGAATCAGCTGTCAGGAATGCTATTCTTTTCGATCCGACACAATCGGTTTACAACTCCGACGGAACTTATTTTCAATGGAACGCTTATGGTTTCACTCCAAATCCTGTTGCACAACTCAATGTAACCAACGACCAGGTCAAAATTAACAGATTGATCTGGAATATCAATGTCGATTACAGAGTTCATTTCCTGCCCGAGCTCAGAATAATATTCAATAAGGGAATTGATTACATGAACAATACAGATAATAATTTAACCGATGCCCGGGCTTTGTTTCCGTTTATTTACGGTTCGGGACAATTTACTGAAACCGGGAGGAAGCTTAATAACAGTAAAACTGATCTGTTCCTGAATTATTCAAAAAATCTGAAATCACTTTCAACTGTAATCGGCTTAACTGCCGGAATATCTGAGATTAAATCAGAGGCAACACAAAATCTGCGTCAGACATCCTCACTTGATCCTGAAATACTTTATCAGTATTCATTTTCACAGGGAGAATTACGCAAAATGTCTGAATTCGGTAAATTGACTGTTGCCATAAAGAACAGGTATTCATTCGGCTTTAACCTTTGCAATGACCGGTATTCAGAATATATAGACCAAAAAAAGAGTAATCTCTTCCCTTCATTTTCATTTGAATGGGATATCAGAAATGAGCCTTTCATGACAGACGGAAATTTATTTTCGGGACTGAGATTCTACACCGGGTATGGAATTAGTACCCCATTTCAGCCTTATGAAGTACCACATGGATCAATTATAGCTTTCTCCCCTCAAAATTTTAAGCTGGAAAAGACAACCACATTAAATGCCGGGTTATATTTTAGTATTCTCAATAACCGGATCGATGGAAGAATCAATTATTCAGTGAAATCAGGAAATGATATTTGGGCATTGTACACATTGTTCAGTACATCAGGTCCAAATCAGTTAATAATAAGCCCCGGAGGAATCAGAAACAACAGCATTGATTTTACTCTTAACGCTTCGGTCATTTCTTCGGGAACCCTGACCTGGAAAATCGGTTATAATATTTTAATTAGTAATAACAAGGCATTCAAAGTTGATCAGAATTTTATCTATGGATATCCTTACGGCATGACATATGGAGATATATTTATGCTAACAAATAATTATCCGGTAAATTCCTTTTTTGTATATAAGCAGGTGTATGACCAGTCAGGAAAGCCGCTTGAGGGACAATTCGTTGATCTGGACGGAAAAAATGGCAGCCTTTATGGATATAACGGGGATAAGTACCATTATCATACAAGTAACCCTGATGCGCTCATGGATATTTCATCTGATCTGACATTTAAAAACTGGGATTTTGCATTTTCAGGCAGGGTTAGTCTGGGTAATTATCTGTTTGATAGTGAGAATGCCTTTAGTACGATCCATCGCCTTTATGATGTCGAACTGAAAAATGCTTCAATACAATTAAACGACACGAAATTTACGACTGCATATCCCTTGTCAGATTATTTCGTGAGTAATGCCTCATTTTTCCGTATGGATTTTATTAGGCTGGGCTACAGATTCAAGACCACAAAAGAGCGACAACCTGATATCAGTATTTCAGCCATCCTTCAAAACGCATTTGTAATTACGGCATTTAAGGGACAGGATCCTGAAGTGTCATCAGGGATTTCATCCTATACCTATCCGAAGGCAAGAACTGCCTCTCTTCAGGTAACATTCTCATTCTGACCATTTAGTTCAGGATTTTAAACAAGTACCTGTCTGCAGAAAACTGCAGGCAGGTTTTTTTATTATATATTTTATAAAACTGGCCGATACAACAATTTTTTGAATCTGTTGTTACTTCTTTTTTCATTAAATAACTTAATCAATTTGAAATCATGTTTACAATTAGCCAGATAACAGAAGCTCACTCAAAAGTTAGAAGCGGAGCGGATTTCCCGATGTATGTGCAAGATCTGATCGGTCTGGGGGTCACAAAGTTTGAAACCTTTGTTTATGATGGTCATTCATTGTATTTTGGAGCAAATGAGTACAAGACCCAGTCAGATAAAACCTATCCTGCCATTGAAGTGTCCGCAACAGGTGACAAAACTCAATTTCAAAATGAGCTCAAAAAGCATCAGCAGGGAGGAACCTCTTATCAGGATTTTTGCAGCGCCTGTGCCAGGTCTGGCGTTGATAAATGGATTGTTGACATTGCAAATATGACCTGTACCTATTACGATAGCAACGGGAATCTGATCCTGGTGGAACCTATACCGATTCCTTTATGATTTTAAAATGCAAATTATCTGCATGCAGATAAAACGTTGACTCATTAATCAGCCGGGAGGTATTATCCGGATAATCGTAATTTTATCCGGAATTGAGTTGCCATTTGATGTTTGGAATAAGAATTAATTTTAAACCTTTGCACATCTTTGTGTAACTCTCATGCCATGCTGAACGGGAAATATAAAACCCTTTACGAAAAACTTGAAAGGTCGATTGACAGGGAAAGGATGTTCCATGATCCTTTATTTACCCTTGCTTTTGGAACTGATGCAAGCTTCTACAGGCTCATCCCTAAGCTCGTGATCAGAGCAAAGGATGAGAATGAAGTTTCGCTTATTTTAACCGAGAGCTCGAAACTTGGCATCCCCGTTACATTTCGTGCAGCTGGAACCAGCCTTTCAGGTCAGGCTATCACAGATTCTGTTCTTCTTATAGCCGGAAGTCAATGGAAAAAGTTCAGTATCATGGAAAATGGCTCTGAGATCACTCTTCAGCCGGGGCTGACCGGCGGGTATATAAACTCGCTTCTTTCGCCTTTAGGCCGTAAGATAGGTCCCGATCCGGCATCAATCAACGCCGCTATGATAGGAGGAATTGCGGCAAATAATGCCAGCGGTATGTGTTGCGGAACATCCCAGAATTCCTATAAAACTGTTAACGGGCTGAAAATCATATTTGCTGATGGCACTATCCTTAATACAAAAGACAATTCCAGCAGGAAGGCTTTCAGAGAATCTCATTCAAAACTCCTCAACGAGATAGAGAACCTGGCAATATCAGCTAAAAGAAATATCATTCTGGCTGAAAAAATAAGGAAGAAGTACAGAATGAAGAATACAACTGGTTACAGTCTGAATGCTTTAATTGATTTCACCGATGCATTTGACATTATTGAGCATCTGATGATCGGATCGGAAGGCACTCTGGGATTTATTTCTGAGATTAGCCTTAAAACTGTTCCCGAATATCCTTACAAGGCAAGCGCACTTATGCTCTTTCCGGATATTGAAAAAGCATGCAATGCAGTATCACTGATGAAGTCCTCACCAGTCTCAGCAGTTGAGATTATCGATCGGGCCGGATTAAGATCGGTTGAAAACGAAAAAGGGATTCCCGATTTTCTGAAACTTCTCGGCGACAGTGTCTGCGCTTTGCTTGTCGAGACAGTCGCGGCAAATAAAGCTGATTTAGATGGGAACATTGATATAATAAAGAATTCGATAAAAGCCATAACTGTTGAAAGGCCTGTTATTTTTACGGGGATACCCGCTGAATATGAACTCCTCTGGAAAATCCGCAAAGGTCTTTTCCCTTCAGTTGGCGCTATGAGACGGACAGGCACGACAGTGATAATAGAAGATGTCGCCTTTCCTGTTGATGCTTTGGCAGCGGCAACGCTTGATTTACAGCAGATTCTCAAAAAGCTCAGATACGATGAGGCTGTAATCTTTGGCCATGCCCTTGAAGGAAATCTGCATTTCGTTTTCACCCAGGATTTTAGCACTAAAAGTGAAATTGACCGGTATGCTGTGCTGATGTCAGAAGTATCGGCTCTGGTGGTTAACAAATACAATGGCTCATTGAAGGCTGAACATGGGACCGGTCGCAATATGGCTCCGTTTGTTGAATTGGAATGGGGGAAAGATGCATATAACCTGATGGCAGAGATTAAGAGGATATTCGATCCTCTGAATATACTTAACCCCGGAGTAATCCTGAATTCCGACAATCAGGTCCATCTGAAGAATCTTAAACCGATCCCTCCTGCCAATGAAATTATTGATAAGTGCACAGAATGCGGTTTTTGCGAACCAGCGTGTGTTTCAGCGGGTCTTACTCTTACTCCCAGGCAGCGTATAGCAGTGCACAGGGAAATTGTAGCGCTCGAAAAAAGCGGCCATGAACCGCATCGGGCAGCAGCTTTGGCAAAATCATTTGATTATCCTGGAAATCAGACTTGTGCAACAGATGGTCTCTGTGCAATTAGCTGTCCGGTCAAAATTGATACAGGCAAGCTCATAAAGAATCTGCGCACCACAAAGATTGGTGCAAGGGGAAATTCGGGCATATGGATCGCAAACCACATGAGCTTCATCACTTCTGCTGCCAGAAGATCTCTGAACGCTGTCAGTTTTTTCCATTTGGTGCTTGGGACTTCCGCTATGAGGGTTATTTCAGAAAGCTTAAGGAAGGTATCGGGGAACAGAATACCTCTGTGGAACCCATTTATGCCAAAAGGCGCAGTAGCAATCAATTCCGTAAATAATGTTGTTTCGCCAGAATGCCGGAAAGTTGTATATTTTCCTTCATGCATAAACCGTTCTATGGGCGTATCACCTGATCACAGAGAGGAGAAACAACTGTCGGAAAAGATGATAGAGTTATTAAGAAAAGCCGGGTATGTACCAATTTATCCCGAAAACCTGAATGATCTGTGTTGCGGCATGGCATTTTCGAGCAAAGGCTATACAAAAGCCGGGACTAAAAAATCGGAGGAATTGGAGGCAGCTCTTTTGAAAGCAAGCAACAACGGAGAATACCCGGTTCTCTGTGATATGAGTCCATGTTTGTTTACGATGAAAGAAAACATGGGTCCAGCTCTAAAACTTTACGAACCTGTGCAATTTATAATGGAGTACCTCCTGCCGTGGCTTGTAATAACACCTGTGGACGAAACCATTACTGTGTTTCCTGTATGCAGCATGAAGAAGATGGAGTTGGATGAAAAGCTTACTGAACTGGCTAAAATTTGTGCAAAAAATGTAATTGTTCCGGAAACAAATTGTTGCGGCTTTGCAGGTGACCGGGGATTTACTTACCCTGAACTGAATAAGCATGGCTTAAACAATTTAAAGGACCAGCTTACTGAAGAGGTAATACATGGCTATTCAACAAGCAGAACCTGCGAAATAGGTCTGAGCCAGCATAGCGGAATATCCTACAAATCAATAATATACCTGGTAGACAGAACCTCCGGACCTAAATCAGAGAAATAATTAAGGTTTCCTTACGGGTTTATGGAATTTATTCTGAATTGAACGATTGTGCCAGTACAATCAGTTAAAATAAAAACTTTAAGTTGATAATTATAAGATAATCTTATTAAAGATATCTTTACACAATAGAGACCCATAAAAGACCACACTGAAAGTGATTTCTGAAGATAATGAATTGGTTGAGAAGCTGCAAAAAGGAGATGTTGAAGCTTTTGATTTGTTATATGACAGATATTCCGGGAAACTCTACGCCTTTGGATTAAGATATCTCAAGTCTACGGATGAAGCAGAAGAACTTGTCCAGTCAGTTTTTCTGAAATTGTGGGAACACTATAAAGACCTTAAAAAAGAATTGTCATTCAAATCATTTCTTTTTACTATAGCATATAATGATATCTGCAAACTATTCCGGAAAAGGAAATACCTGCAAAAATTCATTGACGACAGTCAATATGAGAATCCTCAGTCATCATCTGAAACAGAAAACGATATCGATTACCAGTCTGTTTTGGAACAGGTGAACCAAATCATTGACAAACTCCCCGAAAGGCAGAAAACAATTATTTTGAAAAGCAGAATGGAAGAAAAATCGACCAAAGAGATCGCAAAGGAACTGGGCCTCTCTGCCGGAACGGTTGATAATTATATTTCCGAATCACTTAAAATTATCCGAGCTCAATTAAAAAATAAAAATTTGTCAGTTCTGTTGTTTTTCTCGCTTTTCTTCCTTTAATCGGAAATAAATCTCTCATCGCCTCAAGCCAGCAGTCATAAAATAAACATTTCGATTTTACAATTGATTTGAAAGGTTTCAATCGTTTTTAAAAATTATTCAATTTCTATATGAGATCTTGCCGATCAAGGGATATAATATAAAATCTAAGAAACCTGATGCTTGATATTTTTAAATAATCAATTCAACATGTCTAAACAATATGACAATTCTTTGGTAAAGGCCGGGGTAATTTAATTAGGTTAGTAAGGGTACTGACAGGTAATTACAGGTTTATTTAAAGTTTATCTCTGTAATGCCTGTCAGTTTTATTCAGACTTATTCAGAGGAGTGAAAAAATAAAATTGAAAGCTTTTTGGCACCATTCTTAAGGTAAAGTGTTCATGGCAAAATGGAACAATTTTGAAAAAAAAAGATAAACCATCATTAAAAAATGCAATTTGCATATTAGATTCAGGTTACTTAAGGGTATATAATATTAAGAAAGAGAAAAATAGTTTTAAAAGCAAAAATCAAAGACGATATGCTTAAACAGGACGAAGCTGAAAAGATAGAGCGATATCTTCTGGGACACTCAGACGAAAATGAAAAATCATATGTTGAATCTTTGTTTGAGGACGGCGTAACTAATGAATTCCTAAGAAATTACCTGAAAAATGAGTGGGAAACAATATTAAGAGATAGCTCACAGCCTGATATTAATCTTAGCCACCTGCTCGACCGGATTCATCATATAATCAGAAAAAATGAGACGCTGAAAAGGCAGAAACCAATGCAAAAGTATATCAGAGTATATATGAGAGCTGCCGCAATTTTACTTTTGCCTCTAATAATTGCAGGCGGCATTTTTCTGGGAAAACACTCTGCTGTATCCGATCAGCAAGTCACATCTGCGATATATGCTCCGCTTGGATCGCGTGTAAAATTCAATTTGCCCGATGGCACGGTTGGAATGCTGAACAGCGGTTCCAAACTAAGTTATTCTCTGCCATTTAGCAATTATCGAAAGGTAAAACTTGAAGGTGAAGCATGGCTTGAAGTCAAACACGATTCAGATCATCCTTTCGAAATCAGTGCTGGTAATTCAATGGTGAAGGTGCTGGGTACCAGCTTCAACATCAGTGCATACCCTGCTGAAAATTATGTTGAAGTAGTACTTCAGCAAGGTAAAGTGGAGTTTCTGGCAGATAAAGGTGAAAAGACCGTTTCCATGCTTCCATCCGACAGATTGGTTTTTCAAAACGGCAAGATCACTAAGTCGGTGACAGATCCTGCCAAATATAACGCATGGACTGAAGGCAAGCTGGTCTTAAGAGGTGATTCCATGTCAGAGGTGGCTCGCCGGATCGAAAGATGGTATAATGTAAAGATTAAACTGGCTGATAAAGAGCTTGAAAAATATTCTTTCCGGGCAACCTTCCAGGACGACTCCCTGGAATCGGTACTGCGATTCCTGAGTATGACTTCACCAATAAAATATACAATAATTCCTCGTGCGCTTATGCCGGATGGAACCTTCAAAAAGGAAGAAGTAACAATTTATATGAAAAAATGATTTTAAAAAATTAGAAACTATGAAAGCATTCAGCGGACCATAAATGAAAAAGACAAAAAAAAGGAAATCGCGTCAACGATTTCCTCAAAAAACATCTATTTGATATTTTTTAACTTAAATCATTACAAATCTATGAAAAAAAACAACCCTTTCGGGGAATTGTTTTATCGTTCCCTGAAAAAAATCCTACTAATTATGCGTATTGCTGCTATTCTTATGATTCTCGGAATCCTGCAAGCACGTGGAAACGAGGTCTATTCACAGAAAACGCGATTGTCCCTGAATTTTTCAGGCACAAATCTTGTCAAAGTGCTAGACAAAATTGAAGAAGAAAGTGACTTTTTCTTCCTTTATAATGAAAAGCTGCTGGATACTGATCGCAAGGTAGATATCAATGCTAAAGATCAATTGATTAGTGCGATATTGGATAATCTGTTCGCTGGTACCGACGTGAAATACACAATCATCGATCGTAAAATCATTCTTGCGCCGGAATATTTAACAGAAGCTTCACAACTCCAGCAAAAGAAAATATCCGGTACGGTTACCGGGAAAGACGGAATACCCATTGCCGGAGTAAATGTCGTAGTTAAAGGAACTTCAATAGGAGTTTTTACAAATGTGAACGGAGTATTTTCAATAAGTGTTCCATTACAAGACAGTATACTTGCTTTCTCTTTTATCGGATACAAGAACAAGGAAGTTGGCATAGGTGATAATACAGAGTTAAATGTAATTCTGGATGATGATATTACACAACTCAATGAAGTAGTCGTTACCGCATTAGGTATCAAACGCGAGAAAAAAGCTTTAAGCTATTCTTCTCAACAAATCTCTACAGATCAGATTTCACAAGGCCACGATCTGAATTTTGTTCAGAGCTTAAGCGGAATAGCTGCCGGTATTGATATTCGTCAAAGTGCTGCCGGAGCAGGAGGATCTACAAAGATTTTATTAAGAGGTACCAAAAGCTTTTTGGGTTCCAGTCAGCCTTTGTTTGTAATCGATGGCGTTCCGCTTGCTAATTATCAAACATCCGACGCAAGCGGCATGTGGGGTGGCCACGACAGTGGTGACGGTTTATCTACACTGAACCCCGATGATATTGAAAGCATTAATATATTAAAGGGTTCAAACGCTGCAGCGCTATATGGCAGCCAGGGCTCAAATGGTGTGATTATCATTACTACTAAAAAAGGTGCAAAAGGTAAAACAAAAGTTGAAATTTCTTCAAGTACTGCCTTTCAGACACCAGCTATCCTGCCCAGATTGCAATCATCATACGGACAGACTGCCGATGGAGCAATTGATAGTTGGGGAGCAAAAGGATCATATTCCAATCCTGTAAAAGATTTTTTCAGAACAGGTGTTGATCTTTTAAACAGTGTTTCAGTCAGCGGCGGAAATGATAACACTTCGGCTTATTTATCCTACGCAAATTCTAATTCACAGGGAATAATGCCTACCAACCTGTTCAATAAGAATAATTTAACATTCTCACAAAGATCAGAATTCTTTAAAAATTTTGTGGTTTCTTCCAATATTATGCTGACGGATCAGAGAATCCACAATAAAATGCAGAACGGGTATTACTGGAATCCATTGACTGGTCTGTATCTTATGCCACGCGGCTGGGATCTTAATAACTATAAAAACAATTACCAGGTCTTAGATCCTGACCGTAATTTAATGACACAAAACTGGGGAATTGCTTCCTCAAATATCACCGATACCCAGCAGAATCCTTATTGGATTTTAAATAACGATCCGAATAATGAGACAACTAAAAGGATTTATGCAGGTCTGAATCTTACCTACAAAATAACCGAAGCGCTGTCTGTTCAGGCTCGTGGAAATTATGATTATACCGATCAGATATTTGAGATGGATGCAAAAGCCGGCAGTTCTCCCACTCTGATAGGTGGAAATTCCAATGGCAGATGGAGTTATAATAATCTGACAAGTACTCAGCAATATGCTGACATAATTTTAAACTATAATAAGGATTTTGCAGGAGCATTTGACATTAATGGTGTGTTGGGAACCAGCTATCAGAAAAGAATAATCGGTAATGGAATCCAAATTGACTCAAATACAGGCGGCCTTATAGTTCCTAATGAGTTTTACCTTAATAATGTGAATACAGCTTCTTTCAATGGAACGCTAAATTCAACTATAGCTTCAAGAGATATTAAAGAGTCTGTTTTCGGCAATCTCTCAGTGGGATATAAAAAGATGCTATATCTTGATCTTTCAGGAAGAAATGAATGGTCATCAACGCTGGCTCTGCCTGGTTTCAACAATGTTTCTTATTTTTATCCATCTGTTGGCATAAGCACTATTCTAAGCGAAATGCTTTCTCTGCCCAGGGCAATCAGTTTTGCCAAATTACGTGCATCCTATTCATACGTTGGAAAGGAAATTCCCTCGTTTATGACGACTCCTGAAAACTTAGTTGACCCTGTTAATGGCATCAAACTAAATACACAGGTTCCTTACAGAACACTCAAACCTGAAATGCAGAAGAGTGTGGAGATTGGTGCTGAAATGAGATTATTTGACAGCAGAATAGGATTTGAAGCGACTTATTATAATATAAATAATACGAATGAGTTTCTTCCTCTGACTGCTCCTGCAGGCTCGGGATATACGACTTATTTTGTAAATGCTGGTGAGATAAGGAATAAAGGTGCCGAAGTTACTCTGACATTAGTCCCGATAAAGAATAATGATTTTTCCTGGGAATCGAGTATCAATTATTCGCTTAACAGAAACAAAATTGTAAAATTAGATCCGACACTGAAGGGGCAGTACTCTAATGGCCAGGGAGGAGAAGGGTACGACATGACAATTGTAGAAAGCGGATCTATCGGAGATATCTATGTAACTGCATTCAAACGTGATGCAAATGGCAATATAATCCTCGACGACAGCAATTTGCCGGAAAAAGACCAGACCGCACGCAAAATAGGAAGTGCAAATCCCAACTTTGCAATAGGATGGAATAATACCATTAAGTATAAAAACTTCTCACTGAGCTTTTTAATTGACGGTAAGTTCGGCGGCAAGTTCGTGGATATGACTGAAGCGTGGTATGATGGGTTTGGATTGTCTCAAAGAAGCGCTGACGCCCGTGATGCCGGCGGGGTAAATGTCACAGGAGTGACGGAATCAGGTACCCCGGTATCCGCTACAGTGGATGCCAAAAGTTACTATACCCGCATTGGAGGACGAAACAGCTTTGTGGAACCTTATGTTTATGATGCCACAAATATCAGATTGCGTCAGGTAGTATTAACCTATGATTTAAATCTTAAACCGTATCATATACTATTCGACAATGTTAATGTTTCACTGGTCGGGCACAATTTATTTTTCTTTTACCTGCCAGCTCCTTTTGATCCCGATAATACTATAAGTACTGGTATTAACTCACAGTCCGTCGAAAATTTTTGTTTACCTCCAACAAGAAGTATTGGGTTTAACTTCAAGTTTAATTTTTAAATAGTCGTAAAATGAAAAAGATACTAATATATATACCGATTGTTGCTGCAATACTGACGGTAGCAGGCTGTACCAAGGGTTTTACGGAATTTAACACAAATCCCTATGAGATCTCTGATGAATCGTTGACACAGAATTTTAATAACGTAGGTGGCTTCTTCAAACAATTACAGATGAATATCTACCTGTATGATGGATTACAAACTGATGAAAACCTTACAGGTGACGCCTTTGCCCAATACATGATACCTCCTACTCCCTTCGCAGGCAATGTCAATAATGTTACCTATCACTATCAATGGTATGCCGATCAGTGGAACACCAGCTACAGCAATACAATGCCTGTCATCCTGAACTATAAAAAGAAAGGTATTGACATTACCTATCCGCAGTTCTACGCATGGGCAAACCTGCTTAAAATATTTACAATGCAAAGGACAACTGATTATTATGGTCCTATAATATACAGTAACTACGGATCCACAGAAAGTGAGATAGATTATGATTCGCAACACGACATTTATTACAGCTTTTTCTCTGAACTGGACGGAATTGTTGATACACTCAGTAATTATGTGACCAGCACTGCTTTCAAAAATTTTGATCTTGCCTATTCAGGTAATGTAAAAAGCTGGATAAAAGTTGCTAACTCACTAAGGCTAAGATTAGCAATCAGGATTTCGAAAGTAGACCCTGTAAAAGCTAAAACTGAAGCGGAAAAAGCCATCAGCCAGACTTACGGTGTACTGGAAAATTACAATGACAATTTTAATATTTTCAGTCAGAAAGGGCATGCCCTCGGTATGATAAGTATTGATTGGGGTGATACAAGGATGAGCGCTACGATGGAGTCTGTCCTGAAAGGCTACCAAGATCCCAGGATGCCTGTTTATTTCCAGCCAGGCACCACAGCTTCAGCACCTGAAGGAGATTTTAAGGGGATCCGCCAGGGAATCGATATTCAATCAAAAAGTACTTACGAGGATTATTCCCCTGTGGGCACAATGTTTTATGCCAAACCTGCAAAATTGCAAATAATGACAGCAGCCGAAGTTTATTTCCTTCGTGCTGAAGGTGTCATCAGAGGATGGAATATGGGAGGCCAATCTGCACAAGCATATTACGAAGCTGGTGTAAAAGCATCTTTTGATCAATACGGACTTGGTGGATATACTTCATATATCGTCGATGCAACGAGTAAATTTGCTAATTACGTTGACACTCATAATGCAGGAAACAGCTTTTCGGCCACGAGCGATGTCACAATTGCATGGGACGAAAGTCTTACCAATGAGCAAAAACTGGAAAAAATTATTACCCAGAAGTGGATTGCAGAATTTCCTGATGGAATTGAAGCGTGGGCAGAATTCCGCAGAACAGGTTATCCTAAGCTGGAACCTGTTGTGGTAAATTACAGCGGAGGAGACATTAATACTGCCGACTTTGTCAGAAGGGTAATATATCCTAATTCGGAATATCAGAATAATCCGGCTGCAGTTGCCAAAGCGGCAGCTACTTTAGTCGGAACTAACGGTATTTCAGGCGATAAAGGAGGCTCAAGAGTTTGGTGGGATACTGCTGGTCCGAACTTCTAAAACAATAATCTATTCATATAACTCCAAACACTTGTAAATTTATGTGTTTGGAGTTATTTTTGTTAAGCCCTTATCCATACCACGATCAGATGCGAAGAAGAATTTTTATTATCCTGATATGCTTTATATCTGCAGCATTAAGCTTACATGCCCGGAATGCATATGAACTTAATAGCGGCTGGAAATGCATCCAAATTGCAAAAGTAACCTCCACGGGTGAAAGAATATCCGACCCTTCCTACAAACTATCAGGATGGTTACCGGCAACCGTTCCGGGTACGGTTCTTACAACACTTTTCAACAACAAGCTTGTTCCGGATCCTTTCTGGGGAATGAATAATAAAAAAATTCCCGATATCTATGACACAGGTCGCGACTATTACACTTATTGGTTTGTCAAAGATTTCAAAGAAAAAGTCAATTCAAAGGATGAACTCGTATGGCTCATTTTCAGGGGTGTCAATTACGGCTGTGATATTTATCTGAACGGACATAAGTTAAATGCGGAAACACATTTTGGAATGTTTCTGCGTCAGACCTATAATATCACAGCTTTCCTGGCCAGCGACGGCAATAACCGGCTGGCAGTCATAGTCTATCCGCCTGATCCTGTTGGAAATCCTAATGGGGGCCAGGGTGGCGATGGCACAATAGCCAGGAATGTTTCACATCAATATCCTGCCGGATGGGACTGGATCCAACCTGTTCACGATAGAAATACAGGGATATGGGATAAAGTGCTTGTAAAAAAGACCAATTTGATCAATCTGAAAAACCCTCATATCATAACGATCGTTCCCGGGAAAAGATTTCCCAATGAGAAACAAGAGCCGGCCATCATAAAAGCCACTGCTGAAATAGAAAATCCTACAGGATCTGCAATAACCGGTATCCTTCAATATAAATTAGACGGAAATATAATAAAGAAGGAAATCACCATTCAGCCAAAATCAATTTCAGAATTTCAGCTGCCCGACTATAAATTAGTTAATCCTAAATTGTGGTGGCCCAATGGCTATGGAGAGCAGTATCTTTACCCGGCTGATTTTGAATTTACCAATAGCTCAAACCAGATACTGGACAGTGATTCTCTCCAAATTGGAGTACGTGAAATCCAAACTCTCTGGAATGATCATACCAAAAGCATGCAGGTAATGGTGAATGGCCAAAAAATATTCATCAGAGGAGGTAACTGGATAGTTTCCGATGCAATGTTAAGATTCAGCGACGAACGCTATAATGCTGAAATCAGGTTTCATCGTGATATGAATTTAAACCTGATCCGCATTTGGGGCGGTGCTCTGACAGAAAGGCCCGAATTTTATAATGCCTGTGATAAATATGGAATACTGGTATTTCAGGATTTCTGGTCTTCAGGAGATTGCAACGGACGCTGGGTTGATCCAAAGAAAAAAGATGACCAGTTTGGCAGACGAAAATACCCTGACAATCACCGATTATTCATCGAATCAGTAGCTGACCAGGTGAAAATGATCCGTAACCATGCCTCACTTGCGTTTTATTGCGGGGGCAATGAAATTGTTCCTCCTGAAGATATCTACCTGGCTATGAAGGATTCTGTTTTGCCAAAAATTGATGGGACCCGGTATTTTTTCGCGTATTCCAATTCAGACAGCATGTCCTATAATTCGATTGGCGGAACAGGCGATGGTCCATATTCAATACAACCGGTAAGCACTTTTTGGGACACCCGCTCCTTCCCTTTCAATTCTGAGGTCGGAAATGTGGGTACCGGTGATTATGAATCACTGGAACGGTTCATACCCGAAGAGAATATGGTGGTTCCTCAATATGCTGCAAGGAAAATCGATTCTGTATGGCAATATCATAAAGACCTTGGATACGGCAATTACATTGATTCATATGGCGTTCCCGCAAATGTCAGAGATTTTGCTTTCAAAGCGCAACTGGTAAATTACGATCAATACCGGGCACTTATTGAAGGTTTCAGTGCTCATGCCTGGGATTGGTATACCGGGGTGATAATCTGGAAAACTCAAAATCCATGGACCGCATTGCGCGGTCAGATGTACGATTATTATCTCGATCCCAATGCTTGTCTCTATGGCCTTCATAATGCCGGTGCACAGCTTCATGTGATGTGCAGCCCTGATGGAATGGTAATGACAGTAAATAATGCTTTCCATTCATGGCACGATCTAATGCTGCAGGTAAAGTCTGTTGATATGAATGGGAAAGAGACCCTGCTTAGCCAGGTATTTTGTGACATAAGTCCAACATCTGTTCAAAAATACTTTTCAGTAAAAGAGACTGCCGATAAACTGCGTGCAAAGGAGGGAGTTTTCCTGATTGTACGACTGCTGGATAAAAGTCAGCACATTTTAAATGATAATCTTTACTGGCTGCCTGATTCATCGGGAAACTATTCCGGCTTGCAAAAAATGAATCAGGCTTTGGTCAAATCTGAAATCACAAAAATATCAGAAGGAAAAGTTGAAGTTACAATCAGTAATCCTGCAAACTCACCTGTCGCATTTTTTAACCGGATCTCACTTGTGAACAATCAGACTGGCAAAAGAATACTTCCTTCATTTTTCAGCGATAATTATATTTCTGTTTTACCGGGTGAAAGTAAAACCGTATCAATTGAATATTCACCGTCCATTAATAAAAAGGCCGGTGTTTCAATAGCCGGATGGAATGTCAAAGAAAAATACCTGCCGATACAGTAGTAATTCTAAAAGATAAATAATGAACAAATATTTTCTTATTCCATGCTTTCTGATAACCTGCGCCTGCTCAAACAACAAATCAGCTCTTACTGAAAATACCGATTTTACCCGATACGTTGATCCCTATATTGGCACTGGAGGTCATGGCCATGTATTCCTTGGCGCTCATGTCCCCTTCGGAGGAGTTCAGGCTGGACCTGACAATTATAATAAAGGATGGGACTGGTGCTCAGGATATCATTATTCAGACAGTATAGTGACAGGTTTTTCACAACTCCACCTGAGCGGAACGGGTATCGGGGAATTAGGTGATGTATTAATTACACCCTATACCGGAGAATTGAAAACTTCTCCCGGTACTATTGAAGACCCACTTTCAGGATATGCATCCAGGTATTCCCATAGCGAAGAAAATGTAAAACCAGGATACTATTCCGTCAGGATGAGCAGATATAATATTCATTCAGAACTGACAGCAACTGAAAGGGTGGCTGTTCACAAATATACTTTTCCCCAATCAGAGCAGGCTCATATTGCCATAAATCTTACCAATGGCATTGGGTGGGATAAGCCAACAGAAGGCTGCCTTAAAAAAACAGATTCTCAAACCTACACAGGTTACCGTTTTTCTACAGGTTGGGCCAAAGACCAGCGACTTTACTTTGCCATTAAATTTTCAAAACCTGTTGGATCAGCCGAAATGTTTAATGATGGCAAATTAGTTACCGGCGACTCTATAAAATGTGAGAAAGCTGTTGGGATTCTTAGCTTTTCAACAAGAAATGGCGACATAATAATACTGAAAGTAGGAATTTCACCTGTGAGTGAGAAAAATGCTCTTGCCAATATTGAAGCTGAAGCTCCCGGCTGGGATTTCGAAAAAGTTGTAACAGATGCCCACGATCTATGGAATAAGGAATTAAGCAAAATAATTGCCGTGGGGAAAAACGAAAACGATTTGCGGATATTCTACACCGCATTATACCACGCTTTTACTCACCCTGTGCTTTTTAATGATAACAACGGCGATTATCGCGGAACAGACAAAAAAGTATACACTAATCCCGGATTTAACAATTATTCTGTGTTTTCGTTATGGGATACCTACAGGGCAGAACAACCCCTTTTTACTCTGATTCAGCCGGAACGGGTGAATGATATGGTGAACTCAATGCTAAACATTTATAAGCAACAGGGAAAACTGCCGATCTGGCACCTTATGGGAAATGAAACTGATTGCATGCCGGGATATAGTTCTATACCTGTAATAGCAGATGCCTGTTTTAAAGGATTTAAAGGGTTTGATGCAAATCTTGCTTTTGAAGCCGCAAAAGCGTCTTCCACACGCGATGATTACGGGATGAAACTGTTAAAGGAGAAAGGATTTATACCTGCCGACAAAGAAAAAGAATCTGTCTCTAAAGGATTGGAGTATTGTATTTCTGACTGGTGCATTGCCCAAATGGCAAAAAAACTTGGCAAAAAAGAAGATTATGATTATTACTCAAAACGCGCTGTTCTGTATGCACAATACTTTGATACGAGGAGACAGTTCATGAGAGCTAAACTGGACAATAACAAGTTCCGCGAACCTTTCAGTCCTTTTGAATCAATTCATGAATGGGGTGATTATACTGAAGGCAATGCATGGCAGTACACCTGGCTGGTTCCTCAGGACGTCGAGGGTCTGATCAGGCTATTTGGAGGTGACAAGCCTTTCCTGGTCAAACTAGATAGTTTGTTTGTGGTTAAAGGGGATATGGGAAAAGATGCATCCTCCGATATTTCAGGATTAATAGGACAGTATGCGCACGGAAACGAACCCAGCCATCATATTACTTATCTTTATGCCTATGCCGGCCAGCAATGGAAAACCGCTGAAAAAAACCGTTTCATTCAACGCGCTCTTTACTCAGATAAGCCTGACGGATTAAGTGGCAATGAAGACTGCGGTCAGATGTCAGCCTGGTATATATTTTCATCGATCGGGTTTTATCCCGTTAATCCGGCCAGCGGAACATTTGTATTCGGCAGTCCTCTTTTCGATACAATAACAATCAGATTGCCGGAAAATAAGCAATTCACCCTGAAAGCCTTAAATAACAGCGATAAAAATATTTATATCCAGTCAGTTACACTGAATGGGAACCCATACACTCATGCGTATATTACCTATAAGGATATTATGAATGGCGGCAGCTTAACACTTAATATGGGACCTGTGCCAAACAAATTGTTTGGCGCCGCAACCGAAGACAGACCAAAATCTTATATAGATAACCGATCTGAAAAAAATACAGCGGACAATTGAGGACTTCCCTGAGATTTTACATTATTTAAGCGAGGCGACAGAAGGGATTCGCGATAATTTAAAAATGTCAATCAATTTTTCCATGAAAGTTTCATGTCGGCATCCTGCACTATTTTATTATGGTCGAGCAGCCAGCGGATCACTTTAATTATCCTGTCTTCCGGATAATCTATCAGCTTAACAAGTTCGTCCGCGTCGGGATTCTTTTCATCTAAGACCCCTTTTATTTCTTCAAGAATAATATCAAACTCATATTTGCTGAGATCCAGTTCATTTCTCTCCCTGCAAACATCGCATATTCCGCACCGGTCCGACTCTTCCCCAAAATAATTCAGGAGGTAGACCGACCTGCAATGACTATCCGAATCAGCATATTCAATCATCTTGTTTACGCGGATCTCATATTTTTCCTTTACATGTAGATAATTATCGGGTGAGATCATTAATGCCTTCCTGACAAGTCTTTCCTCGGTGAAAATTACTAATGCCGTCTTTTTCCCGGGGATATACCGTATTATATTCTGTGAAGCCAGTTTTACCAGATATTGATAAATGGTATCTCGTGATGCAGCTGATTTTCTGGACAGGGCTTCTTCATTCACCGGCACAAATTCGCTGAACATTCCTGTATAAGATCTTAAAAGAAGTTTTATGAATCCGTCGAAATGATTCGTTAGCCACCTGGAATTTATAGAGATCATCGCGACTGACGATAAAATGTACCCGTGAAGGATTATTTATTTCTTCCGTGAATTCCATATAACCTTCTCTCTGAAGGAACTGCAGGCTGTTATAAGTTTCTATAACCGGCAACCTGTATTTAGCAACAAAATCGTACATATTGAAGTCGAAAACAATATCTTTCCCCGATCCGAGCGGTACCTGGAGATAATTGCATAAAGCTTCATATATGTCTTTGATCTTTTCGATTGCCGGAAACTTCTTCCTTACCGTATCTGTCAGTCGTGCTTTATCAGCGGGCGAATACAGCAGAACTGCAAATGCCGGTTTGCCATCACGTCCTCCCCTTCCGCTTTCCTGGAAATAGCTTTCAATGGAATCAGGAATATCCCAGTGAATTACGAATCTCACTTCAGATTTATCGATTCCCATCCCGAAAGCATTTGTGGCAACAATAACCCTTGTCTCTCCTATCGTCCATGATGCCTGCTTCTTGTCGCGAAGCTCATCGGTCAGGCCGGCGTGATAGAAATCAGCGCTGACACCATTGGCCACAAGCAGTTCAGCGACCTCCTTGCATCTTTTTCTGCTTCTGACATATACAATGCCGCTTCCTTTTGTTTTAAGTAGAGTCTTAACGAGGTAAGTTCCTTTATCCTCCACTTTCCGTACCAGGTAAGAGATGTTCTTCCTGTCAAAACTGGTTCTGAGAACATTTTTTCCCCTGAATGCCAGCTTTTTCATTATATCCTCAATAACCTGCGGAGTAGCTGATGCAGTTAATGCCAGAAAAGGAACTTTATCAGATATATGTTCTCTGAGAGATGCAATCTTAAGGTACGAAGGCCTGAAGTCATATCCCCATTGCGAAATGCAATGAGCTTCATCAATTGCTACAAGAGAGAGATTAAGCCGTGTAACCTTTGCCTGAAAAATCCTTGTCGAAATTCTCTCCGGCGAGACGTATAAAAACTTATAATCTCCAAAAACAGCATTTTCCAGGGCAGTATCTATCTCTTCAGCCGTCATGCCTGAATGAATAGCTATCGATTTTATTTCAAGGTCATTAAGGCGGTTAACCTGATCCTTCATCAAGGCGATTAAAGGAGTGATAACCAGACAAATGCCTTCCTGTGCGAGACCTGGTACCTGAAAAGTTATAGACTTTCCTCCGCCAGTCGGCATAAGCGCGAGAGTATCCCTGCCTTCATCAACCGAACGTATTATCTCTTCCTGCAGAGGTCTGAAAGAGGAATATCCCCAGTATTTTGTTAAAATCTGTCTGTATGATTCAATATTCATTCCGGTAGCACATATGCAAATGTAAGAACAGTTGTTCAATTTAGGAGATTTGCAGGACAATAACAAATACCTGTTTACTGCAGAGGCCGATAGGGTTAAAATCCTGAGCTCGCAAAGAGTTAAGAGCTATTGATTTAACTTCTCCATCTGAGCAATGATCGTTTCAACCCTCACTGAGCCTGACGAAGGGTACGGTTAATGGATTTCATACCACTAAAAGATGTGAGGATTTACCAGATCTGTTTTTTTTTCGTAATTTGCGCCAACAAAAATTAAAATCTCAGCCGATGTCATTTCTAAAAGATAAGATACTATATGAAGGCTTAACATTTGATGATGTTCTTCTGGTTCCTTCATATTCTGAAGTACTTCCAAGAGAAGTTGACCTCAGTTCCATGTTTACCAGAAACATACGTATCAATACTCCGGTTGTCTCGGCGGCGATGGATACGGTTACAGAGGATGAAATGGCGATAGCAATTTCAAGAGAAGGCGGAATTGGCGTGATCCATAAAAACATGTCTATTGAAAAACAAGCTTCACAGATAAAGCGCGTTAAAAGGGCTGAAAATGTTATGATCTTTGATCCGATAACAATTAATCTGGAAGCTACCGTTGCTGAAGCAATGAATTTAATGAGCGAATACAAGATCGGAGGTATACCTGTCATTGACAATAATGGAATTCTGAAAGGGATTGTGACAAACAGGGACCTCAGGTTTGAAAATAATCATGGCAGACGGATAACCGAAGTAATGACTACCAGTCTGATCACTACCAACCATCAGACAAACCTTGAAGCTGCTGCCAGGATACTTCAGAAACATAAGATTGAGAAACTTCCAATGATTGATGAATCAGGAAAACTGATCGGATTGATTACCTACAAGGATATTACAAAGACCAAGGATCGTCCTAATTCATGCAAAGATGACAAAGGAAGGCTAAGAGTTGCAGGAGCAGTGGGAATTGCAGCCGATACACTGGAAAGAGTGGAAGCACTGATTAATGCCAGTGTCGATGCAATATCTATCGATACTTCGCATGCTCACACAAAAAGTGTTATCAATATTCTTAGAGAAATTAAAAGGAACTACCCGCTAATAGATGTCATTGCCGGAAATATTGTCACAGCTGAAGCAGCTAAAAAACTCGTTGATGAAGGTGCCGATGCGGTTAAGGTAGGTATTGGTCCGGGTTCAATTTGTACGACCAGGATAGTTGCCGGTGTTGGAATTCCTCAACTTTCAGCCATCTATAACGTGGCAAAGGCAATTGAGGGCTCAGGAATACCGGTTATCGCTGACGGGGGAATAAGATATTCCGGTGATATTATAAAAGCAATCGCTGCAGGTGCCGATTCAATAATGGCAGGATCTCTTTTTGCAGGGGTCGAAGAATCTCCGGGCGACACTATAATCTATAATGGACGTAAGTTTAAAGCCTACAGGGGAATGGGGTCAATTGAGGCAATGCAGCAGGGTTCAAAAGACAGGTACTTTCAGGATATAGAAGATGATATCAAAAAGCTCGTTCCCGAAGGAATCGAAGCGAGAGTGCCCTATAAAGGAACTCTTGCTGAGGTAATCTACCAGATGACCGGCGGTCTCCGTGCCGGAATGGGCTACCTGGGAGCTAAAAATATTGAGGTTCTCAAAAAAGACGGAAAATTTGTCAGGATCACACATTCAGGTATAATAGAAAGTCACCCTCATGACGTTTCCATAACCCGTGAAGCTCCAAACTACAGCAGAAAATCATTTGAATAAATCGGTATCCGAAATTCCTGATGAAAATCAGATCATTTAATTTAATAATTATGATAATTCTGTTGCCGGCCTTATGCCAGGCACAGGATTTGAATTCTGAGATACTGATGACAGTAAATGGCAATAAAATTCAGGCAGGGGAATTTATCAGGATGTATTTAAAAAGCAAAGAACCTGATAAAACTCTCAATATTGATACATACCTGCAGCAGTTTACGCTTTTTAAACTCAAAGTGGCCGACGGATTAAGCGAAGGATATGATACAACACGCTCATTCAAAAATGAACTTGATGGATACAGAAAACAGCTGGCACAGAATTATCTCACCGATCCACAGACTAAGGAGAAACTCTTGCAAAAGGCATACCAGCGCTCCCTTACTGAAATAAACGCATGGCACATTCTCGTTGCCTTGCCTCAGGATGCATCTCCTGAAGATACGCTTAAAGCATGGGACAAGGCTATGGACATCAGGGAAAGAATAATAAAGGGTGAATCATTCGAGAGTGTGGCAAGAGGAACCTCAGATGACAAATCGGTTAAGATAAATGGAGGAAACCTTGGCTATTTTACAGTTTTTCAGATGATAATGCCATTCGAGGACGCGGCTTATTCACTGAAAAAAGGTGTTCTTTCAATGCCAGTCAGAACGCCATATGGCTACCATATAATTAAGGTGGCAGATAAAAGGCCATCTAAAGGCAGAATAAGAGTTGCCCATATAATGAAGGCCGTGCCTCCCGAAGCTGATGAAGCAGAGGCCAAGAAAGCAATGGATGAGATCTACAGCATCTATAATATGCTTGCAGGGAGGAGCATCTTTTGCCGAACTTGCAAGGAAATACTCTGATCACAAGGAATCAGCTGCCAGAGGAGGCGAGCTTGCACTGGTTTGGAACCGGTGAAGTTACAAGCGATTTCTCGGAGCCGGCCTTTGCAATCAGCGACACGGGAAAATATTCAAAACCTGTTCATACTCTTTACGGCTGGCATATAATTAAACTTCTGGAGAAAAAAACTCCGGGCACATTTGAGGAATCAAAGTCATTTCTTGAAAGTAAAATTAACCAGTCATATCTTAATTCAATAAGTAAGAAATTTTTCGTTGACAAGCTAAAAAAAGAATATAACTTCCAGATCAACAATGAAGCTTTTAACTGGTTTGTCAGCCACACTGACACTCTGATTATACAGGGGTTAAAAAAATACGACCGTACAACGATGCCCCCGGGCAACATATATGCATTTGCAGGCAAATACTTCCCTGTCAGCGAATTCGCCGATTATATTGAAAAAAGGGGATCAATGATTATTACAAAGGATTCATCGCAATTTATAACACGGCTTTTGGATATCAGGGCATCAGATCATATTATGACCTACGAGAATTCAATCCTCGAGAAGAAATATCCTGAATTCGGATATCTAATAAAGGAATTTCATGATGGAATGCTGTTATTTGAAATCTCCGAAAAGAATGTTTGGAACAGAGTCAGCAAGGATTCGGCAGGACTTCATCGCTATTATGAAGATCATAAAAACAACTGGCTCTCACAAAGAGGAATCGAGGCAGATATTTATACTCTGAAAGAAGCCGGCGGAGAACAACAGCTTGCTGCAGCAATCCGTAAGTATTCCCATAAATCAAACATGGGTGAACTTCTGACCAAAAAATTCAATAAAAAAAATGATACTCTGCTATTCACTAAACATTCCGTGTGGTTTAAAGGAGATAGTCAGGAAATTGACGGAATAGAATGGGTCGCAGGTCCGCATTCTCTAACCTGGGAAGGTTTTCCATCGATTATCTGTATTAACAGGGTAATTGAACCTTCGCCAAAAAAATTCGGGGAGGTAGAGGGAGAAGTGATGACAGGGTTTCAGGATTACCTTGAGAGTGAATGGATAAAGCAATTAAATAAAAAATATAACGTTAAGATTGATAATTTGGTACTGGACGAAGTAAAGAAGAAACTGAAAAATGCATAAAACTTTATTCATAGTGTTGAGCCTTCTCTTTCTTGCGGGTTGCCGAAATAGCCATAAACAGGCAAAAAGAACCCCAATAGCTGAAGTAGGTAAAGCAATTCTCTACTATGATGAAATGCCAAAACTTATTCAGCACGGAATAAATGATGCGGATTCCGTTGTTTTGTACCAGAATTATATAAATAAATGGGCCAAAAGACAACTTCTTCTGCAAAAGGCTGAAGATAATCTGACCCCGGCGCTAAAAGATGAAATAGCCAGGCAGCTTGAAGACACAAGAATGAACCTGGTGATATATCAATATCAGCGCCAGATGATTCTCGAAAAACTTGACACTGTACTGACTGATTCGGAACTCGAGAATTATTATGCTGAAAATGAGAAGAGTTTTTTGCTTACTTCAAACATTGTAAAAGCTCTCTTTATTAAACTACCTTTGGAAACTCCGGACCTAAATAAAATAAGGTCGCTTGCACGATCAAATGACCACAACGATCTTCAGCAGCTTGAGAGCTTATGTTACCAGTTTGCTGATAAATTTGACGACTTTAACGGAGACTGGGTTCCAATGGACAGACTAAAAGTTGAATTGCAGCAAAATATTGGTAATGAGGAAAATTTCCTGAAAAGAAACACCTTTATGGAATCAAGCGATTCAAGTTATTTATATATGGTTTCTATCAGGGATTACAGACTAAGGTCTTCACTTGCGCCTTTCGAATATGTTAAGGATGATATAAAAAGGATAATCTGGAATACAAGGCAATTTGAATTTATTCAATCGCTCGAGAATGGAATTTATAATGATGCGCTTAAAGAGAACCGGTTTAAAATTTTTTAATACAATATAAACCTGTAAGACTGAATGAAGATTGGCAGGTTTAATACAATTTAAAATAAATTATATAATGAAGAAAAGAACATTAAAATTTTGCCTGACGTTGATATGGTTGTTCCTGCCGGGAGTTTTTATGGCTAATGCACAGGTGCTTGTTGAATCAGTAGCTGCGATTGTCGGGAATGAAGTAATTTATCTTGTCTGATCTGGAAAACACAATAACTGATCTCAGGAGAAACGGCAGCAAACTGCCGCTTGATCAGCTGACCTGCACTGTACTGCAGGAAACACTTGTTTCGAAGCTCTTTATGGATCAGGCCAGGATCGATAGTATCAATGTAACCGATGATGCAGTTGAGGGTGATCTGAATATGAGAATGAATGATGCTATCAGTACAGCCGGAAGTGAAGAGGCCCTTGTTTCTTACTTTAAAAAGAGTATGCTTGAAATCAGAAGAGATATCAAAAAATCACTTATGGAACAGCAAGTTGTTGGAGAAGTCCAGAGCAAGATTGCAAAAAATATTACAATCACACCGGGGGCACTGAAAAAGTATTATAACGCTATTCCTAAAGACAGTCTTCCTGTTGTCCCTGCAAAATATGAAATGAGCATCATACAGCTAGATCCTCCTGATAATGAAGAAAATAAAGCAGAAGCCCGTCAAAAGCTTCTCGACATAAGGAGTCAGATACTCGCCGGCAAAAGCTTCAATGTACTGGCTATTATGTACTCAGAAGATACCGAATCTGCCAAAGCAGGAGGAGAAATCGGATTCAGGGTAAGAGGTGAACTCGAAAAACCATATGCTGATGCTGCCTTTAGTCTTACAAAGAATACAGTATCAAAAATTGTCGAAACAAAATATGGATTTCACATTATTCAGCTCATCGATCGTAAAGGAGATATGGTCAATACCCGTCATATCCTTATCAGACCAAAGGTAAAACCGGAACAAGCTGCACGGGCAATTTCAAAGCTCGACAGCATTGCCAATCTGATAAGAACGGATAGTATTAAGTTCGAAACAGCTGCAATGCGTTTTTCCACACATAAGGACAGCAGGATAAACGGCGGCAAGCTTGTAAGCACAAATCCATCAGCACGGGTCACCTGGTTCACACTGGAAGAACTAAACCCGGAAATGTATGTAAAAATCAGGGATATGAAAGTTGGTGAAATTTCTGATCGCATTCAAGACAACTGATGAGAATAACAATGAGGTCTTCAGAATAGTAAAGCTTGATAATGTCCTGCCTGCACATACAGCCAACCTGAAAGACGATTATCAGAGCCTGTACGATGCAGGCGCTCGTAAAGCAAAGAGCCGAAGTGTTTGACAAATGGGTTAAAAACAAAATTAGCATCACTTATGTTAAAATAAGTGATGAATTCAAATCATGCGACTTTTTGCAAAAAGGATGGCTGAAATAAAATATTTCAAGCCACGGATTTTTTTATCAGCATCAGAACACCTTCTGTTTGTCCTGCTGCTCTTTTTAATTCCCCTGAAATTATATCCGCAGGCAAGTACTGCTGCAAACAAAGCTGCAAAAAAAATTGAAATACTTAATGCAGATGAATGGCTGATAAATGACCTGGTTGACAAAGACCTCAATCGCCTGCTTGGAAATATAAAAATCAAGCATAATGATGTTTTGATGTATTGCGACAGCGCTTACTACTATAAGGTCAAAAACCAGGTAAGAGCCTTCAGTAAAGTTCATATAATACAAGGCGATACTTTAAACCTGTATGGCGATTATCTTTTTTATGACGGCACCACCGAGCAGGCATTCGTAAAAGGCAATGTTGTATGATTGATAAGGAAACACATCTCTATACCGATTCAATAAACTATGATGTAAACAACAGGATTGCCAGATATAATGACAGGGGAAGAATTACAAATGAAAAGAATACTCTTACCAGTATAATTGGTGTTTTTTTTGTGGCTGAAAACCTGTTTCATTTTAAAGACAGCGTAAAAATAGTCAATCCCGAGTATGTTATGAAAGCCGATACCATGGACTACAACACAGTATCAGAGATTGCGTATTTTAATGGACCGACTACACTAAACGGAGATAGTCTGTATATCTATTGCGAGAGAGGCTGGTACGATACAAAAAACAAAGTTACGTCAGTCTGGAAAAATGCAATGATTGATAACCGGAAACAAATAGTTCACGGTGATTCACTGTTTTTTAATGATAGTACAGGATTTGGACAATCATTCCGCAATGTTATTATTGAAGATACTGTAAACAAAATTGCAGTTGAAGGCAATTATGCCTGGTATTATAAGCAACCTGAAAGATTCAAGGTTACTGACAGGGCAGTGTTTATTCAGATATCTGACAAGGATTCATTATTCCTGCATGCTGATACCATAAGTTCAGTCACTAGTAACCGATTCTGCCGGAAAATATCACAGGCTTATGAGGGCATATTATGGGGTGCCGTGTCTTCAGCAAGGATCTGCAGGCCAAATGCGATTCCCTTTCATATTCTTTTCAGGATTCTGTTATCAGGCTTTACAAAGTTCCGGTACTATGGTCAGCAGATGATCAGCTCACATCTGACTCAATGGCTGTATTTACAAAAAATCGTCAGACTGACCGGCTGGAATTATATAACAATGCATTTATTGCCAGCCAGGTAGACACTGTCAGATTCGACCAGGTAAAAGGCCGGTCGCTTACCGGTCATTTCAAAAACAATGAGTTATATAAGATTAACATAATAGGGCAATGGTGAAATACTATATTATCTTCTTGACGAATGAAACAGTTGCTGGTGTAGAGCAATCAAAGTGCGCTAATATTGAAATATTATTTACAAAGGGAAAGATTTCGGAGATCTATGAATACGATAATCCTGAAGGGTTTATTGATCCTCCTCTCCCGATCAGCCCCGCTAAGACTTCCCGGATTCAAATGGTTTGATAATCTGAGACCGAAAAAGCGTGAAGATATATTCAAAAACTAAAAGAGAGGCTGATACTTGCAAAATCAGCCTCTCTTTTAGTATTCATCTTCATTAAAGAAGAAGTCGTCCTTACTGGGATAATCAGGCCAGATATCCTCAATACTCTCATAGATATCACCTTCATCTTCAATTTCCTGCAGATTCTCTATAACTTCCATCGGGGCACCCGATCTAATGGCGAAATCGATCAGCTCATCCTTAGTGGCAGGCCATGGAGCATCCTCAAGTTTTGATGCTAATTCAAGTGTCCAATACATATTTTCCTCATTAAGTAAACCTTAAAACAAAGTTTGCAAATATATATATTATTTTACTTAAAAAACAATACCATATTTTAAGTTTTTTAACATATCAAACTAACCACTTAATCTCTTCAATATCAAGCTCTAATCCAATTTTTCTGGACAATACAAATAAAAAATCTGAAAGTCTGTTAAGGTATTTAATCACCATTTCGGGTGATTCTTCAGTCTTATTCAGAACAGAAACTGCCCGTTCAGCCCTCCTGCAAACACATCGGGCTATATGACAATACGATATAAGGATATTTCCACCGGGAAGGATAAAGTTCCTGAGCGGTGGCAGTGTTTCCTCCATAATGTCAATTTCTTTTTCAAGAACAGCGACGCAATCACTATCAGGCAGGATCATCTTACTTCCGGGATTCTTACTGTCGTATGCTAAAGCGGCAGCACATTTCATCAACTGGCTCTGGATATTTATCAGAAGCTCTTTCCGTTTAATATTTTCCTTGTGATCCCTTAACAGACCGATCCATGCAATGAGTTCATCAACCGATCCATACGCCTCAACACGGATTGAATGCTTTGGAACCCTTCTGCCTCCCGACAATGAGGTTGTTCCATCATCACCTGTTAGCGTATAAATCTTCATGATACATCAAACGAAATACAAAGTATTGTACTAAAATTACTTTACAGTAACTTTTTGTTTCTCATTATGGTAATCCTGTGCAATCTCGCCATCGAATAACCTGATGATACGGGCAGCATGCATAGCAATATCCTCTTCATGAGTGACAACTATTACTGTATTTCCTTTCCTGTGAATTTCATCGAGGAGACCCATAATATCAACGGAAGTCTTGCTGTCGAGGTTACCTGTAGGCTCATCGGCAAGGATTATTGACGGATTATTTACAAGAGCCCTGGCAATTGCGACACGCTGGCGCTGACCGCCCGACAACTCATTCGGTTTATGTGTCATCCTGTCGCCAAGTCCTACCTGTATCAGGGTTTCAACGGCGACTTTCTCACGTTCAGCTTTCGCTACACCGGCATAAATTAATGGCAGGGTTACATTTTCCAACGCAGAATACCTTGGCAGCAGGTTAAATGTCTGAAATATAAAGCCGATCTCCTTATTCCTGATTTCTGCAAGATAATCATCTTCCATCTTACTGACATCTGTGCCATTGAGAATATAACTTCCGCTTGACGGAGTGTCAAGACATCCAAGAAGGTTCATTAATGTCGATTTGCCTGATCCCGACGGGCCCATTATTGCCACATATTCGTTACGTTGAATATCAATGCTGATCGACCTTAATGCCTGGACGATAACTGATCCTACCTGGTAGTTCTTAACAATATTATGAATCTCAATTACTTTCTCCATAACAATAAAAATTTTAATTTCCGAAATTAGATTAAATATGTCAAATAATAAATTATAATCTTCTAATATTTACTAATACCTGATTATATAATCACTGCGATTGATACCCTCCCTGAAAAAGACAATTCCCATCCTGAAAATGTCAATGCTCACTGAAACTCCGGGATGTTTCTTAATCTCTTTCCAGGCATCGGCCATTTCAGCGGAATGGTAAATATCATCAATAATGATAACTGTTCCGGCATCAGAATGCTCTGCAAGCTGATTAAAATATTTTATAACTGGTTCTCTCCTGTGATTCCCGTCGATGAAAACAAGACCGGGCCTGAGTCCTTCCGCATAGATACCGGGCAGGACTTCATCAAAGGGACCTTTAAATAATTTGATATTCCGGAAGTTTGCTTCATTAAAATTTTCCTGAGCGATAGCTGCAGTCTCCGGACAGCCCTCGATGGTCCATACATCCGAATCGGGACATGATGCGGCGAGATACATGGTGCTTATTCCCAGTGAAGTCCCTA
The DNA here is from genome assembly GCA_963715785.1 of uncultured Bacteroidales bacterium. GTDB lineage: Bacteria > Bacteroidota > Bacteroidia > Bacteroidales > VadinHA17 > LD21. The sequence continues at coordinate 3,297,341 of OY970276.1, read as the reverse complement.
ATTCCAATATAAGAGGTTTCCCAAATTCCCTTGCCAGCCTTGACAATAATTCACCATATTTCCGGGTAACAGGCGAATGCAACCCAATAGCTGATACTTTTCTTTGATAAGCATTTAATGATCCTGACCCTTTGCCAAGATCCAGAATCCGGATAACACGCTTATCTGAGATCATCTTTTTCCTGATATTTTCTATCATTGCTGCACTGACAGGATCGATATCATTCCTGAAGACCCTTGACACCAGATCAAAAACGAAGGGGCTGTGAATTCCATGACCCTTCTTGTGACGTGACAAAAGAATGTAGCTCAGATATTTGAATGCCCGGGAAAAAATCATTGCCGTACTGATATTTTTTTTTAGGTCAGGTATCCAAAATTAAGTATTTTCGGATAACGATTTTATAAAAATTTTGGTATTCGCTGTAGAAAACCGTGAGCTCTGAATAACCTTTGTGTCCATAGTGATCCCGAGTACCCGGGATTGTATACCTTCGCGGTAAAAAAAAATTAACCACAAAGGAATACGAAGTAACACTATGGGTAAAATAGTATACCTTACCTTTCCAAATAAAGGAATTTTCATTTTATATGATTTCAAAAGAGTTTTTAGATACTGAAATTACCTATCTGCAGGGAGTGGGCCCAAAAAGGGCGGAACTACTCAATAAGGAGCTTAATATATTTACCTTCCGCGATCTTTTGTACTATTTTCCATATAAATACATCGACAGAACCAGGTTTTACAAAATCGCCGAGCTTGACCCTGACCTCCCATTTGTTCAGATCAGAGGTAAAATCAAAGGTTATTATACTGAAGGTCATGGAGCCGGAAAAAGATTAGTTGCTGATTTCCAGGATGAAACAGGAACGTTGAAGCTGATCTGGTTTAAAGGAATCAAATGGATAACAGGAAACTTCAGTCCGGGAATTGAATTTATAGTGTTTGGAAAACCAGGCGTATTTAATGGAATTATAAATATAATTCATCCCGAAATCGAAGCAGTGGATAAGCTTGCGGAAAGAATTAATTCTGCCTTGCAGGCACAATACAGCACCACTGAAAAGCTTAAGAATCAGTTTGTCACATCAAAGACTCTCAGCAAGCTGATTGGAAATATGTTAAAACAGCTGAAAATCAGGCTGCCCGAAACTCTTCCTTTTTACGTTGTTTCGCGATACAAGCTTATGGATCTCCACGAAGCTCTCCATAAAATTCATTTCCCCGGCAGTCCGGAAGAGCTGGAGAAAGCAAGATACCGGCTTAAGTTTGAGGAACTGTTCTATATTCAGCTTAATCTTTTAAGATTTAAGACAAACAGGGGCATAAAATACAAGGGATTTGTATTTTCCAGTGTAGGTGATAATTTTAATAATTTCTATTACAGCCATTTACCTTTTACTCTCACTGAAGCGCAGAAAAGAGTTATGCGAGAAATCCGCAAGGACCTTGGCTCAGGGAAGCAGATGAACCGTCTGCTGCAGGGAGATGTAGGAAGCGGAAAAACACTTGTGGCACTTATGAGTATGCTTATTGCCATCGACAACGGCTATCAGGCTTGCATCATGGCTCCCACCGAAATTCTGGCTAACCAGCACTTTCAGACTATCAGCAAACTGCTTGATGGCATGGATATAAAGATTCAGCTGCTTACAGGTTCCTCTAAAAAGTCTTCACGTAAAAATATTGCCGGTTCACTTCTCGATAAATCGCTTAATATCCTTATAGGCACTCATGCCCTGCTCGAGGAAAATGTACAGTTTGGTAACCTGGGCCTGGTTATCATTGATGAGCAGCACCGGTTTGGGGTTGAACAGCGTTCACGGCTTTGGCAGAAAAACCTGAATCCCCCTCATATTCTTGTAATGACAGCAACACCTATACCGAGGACTCTGGCTATGACCGTTTATGGTGATCTGGATGTGTCGGTTATTGATGAGCTTCCCCCTGGAAGGGTGCCAATAAAGACTATGCATTTCACTGATTCTGAAAGAAATAAGGTTTTCGGCTTTATCAGGAACCAGATTGCGGAACATCGCCAGATATATGTTGTCTATCCCTTGATAAAGGAATCTGAAACAATGGACTATAAGGATCTGGAAGATGGATGGGACACTATTACCAGGGTTTTTCCAGCCCCGAAATACTGTATCAGTGTTGTGCATGGCAAGATGACTCCCTCCAATAAAGAAATATCGATGAAGCTTTTTAAGGATGGAGCTGCTCAGATCCTTATTGCAACAACAGTTATAGAAGTCGGAGTAGATATTCCAAATGCCACAGTAATGGTAATCGAAAGCGCTGAGCGGTTTGGGCTTTCCCAGTTACATCAGCTGAGGGGACGGGTTGGCAGAGGCGCGGACCAGTCGTATTGCCTGCTTATGAGCTCAGACAAGCTCTCAAGAGAAGCCGCAAAACGGATTGAGGTGATGATAAGGACAAACGACGGTTTCGAAATTGCCGAAACAGATCTTCAGCTGCGTGGCCCGGGCGACATTGAGGGAACACTGCAGAGCGGAATCCCTTTTGATCTTAAGATTGCCGACCTGGGCAAAGACGGAAAATTAATCGAATATGTCAGAAACATTGCCGAGGAAGTACTTAATCTCGATCCCCTTCTGAAAAACGATCAGAATCTTATTTTTCAGTCGCAGTTAAAACGGCTTTTCAGTCAGAAGCAATCGTGGAGCAATATAAGTTAATCGTAATTATTTAAAATCAGAATAAATTACGATCGGGGCGCAAATAATGATAAAAAGCATCCTTCGATTGAAGGGTAATCTTAATTTTGCGCCTGACATTTTTCAGGTTAGTTCATGACGCAATCAAACAACTCCGGAACCATTAATCATGATGGAATAGTCCAGAAACGGGATGAAAATACTGTAATCGTAAGTATTTCCTCGGTAGCTGCATGTGCCGGCTGCCATGCCGAAGGTTCATGCACAATGTCAGATAAACAGGAAAAAATTATAGAAGTACATGGAAACTATAATGTGAAGCCTGGCGATAAGGTGACCATACATATGCAGCAATCCATGGGCTATATCGCCTTGTTTCTGGGCTACATACTCCCTGGAATAACCGTAATTGCACTTTTAATAACACTTATCGCTGTTAAAATACCAGAACTGATATCCGGTCTGATTTCTATTGGAATTTTAATCCCTTATTATTCAGTCCTCTTTTTCTTCAGAGAACGGATAGATAAAAAATTTACGTTTACGCTAAAAGTTTAATTGATGAATTCTATAATTCCTGTTACAGTCATTAGCCTTAGCCTGCTTGCCCTGGTCTCGGCAATTATACTTTATTTTATTGCCCAGAGATTTAAAGTGATTGAAGATTTCAGGATTGACGAGGTACAGGCTGTTCTTCCATCGGCAAATTGTGGTGGTTGCGGATTTGCAGGCTGCCGTAGCCTTGCGGAAGCTCTGGTTAAAGCCGATAACTTTGACGGACTGAATTGCCCGGTTGGCGGTGCCGAAGTGATGCAAAAGGCAGCAAAAATATTAGGCAAAGAAGCTCCTGTTACCGATCCCCTGGTTGCAGTCCTTCTCTGTAACGGAACTCCGGAAAACCGGCCATATACTTCAAAGTACAGTGGGGCAGCTGATTGCAGGATCTCATCCTCTCTTTATATCGGAGAGACAGATTGCAGCTATGGATGCCTTGGTTATGGTGATTGCGAGAGATCATGTTCTTTTGACGCTATCCATATTGACCCGGTCACAAAGCTTCCTGTGATTAATGATGACAAGTGCATTGGCTGCGGATTATGCGTGAAGGCATGTCCGAGAAAGATCATTGAACTCAGGAAAAAAGCAAAAAAATCAAGAAAGATTTATGTGGCATGTTCAAACTGCGACAAGGGTGGCCCTGCAAGGAAAGCATGTAAGGTTGCCTGCATAGCCTGCACAAAATGTGTAAAGGTCTGCGAATTTGGAGCGATTACCATTGAGAATAATCTCGCATATATTGATGCCGGAAAATGCACTTTCTGCAGAAAATGCGTAACTGAGTGCCCTACCAATTCAATTATCGAACTGAACTTTGCGCCCAGGAAGCCAAAGGTTGAAGTTCAGACAGAAACTATTGACAGATAATTAAATAAAATATTAAAAATGTTGTTGAAAACATTTCCCGTTGGAGGTATTCATCCGCCTGAACATAAGCTCACCTGCTGTCAGCCTATATCCTATCTGCCCGTACCTGAGAATGTGACCATTCCTATTTCACAGCACATCGGCGCTCCTGCGACAGCCCTTGTCAGCAAGGGCGATTATGTAAAGACCGGACAGATCATAGCAGTGAGCAAAGGTTTCATATCTGCCAATATTCATTCATCAGTTTCAGGAAAAGTCAATAAGATTGATACAATAATAGACACTTCCGGATATAAGCAGACAGCAGTTTTCATTGACGTTGAAGGCGATGAATGGTGCGAATCAATAATAAGAACAGACGAGATAATTTCCGTGATAAAGCTATCACCGGAAGAGATAACAAAAAGATGCATTGAATCAGGAATTGTCGGTCTTGGCGGAGCTACTTTCCCTTCCCATGTAAAAATGACCATTCCTGAAGGCAGGAAATGTGAGGTTCTTATTATCAATGGCGTTGAATGTGAGCCTTACCTGACATCAGATCATCGGCTTATGCTTGAAAAGGGAAAAGAAATCCTTATCGGCGTATCAATACTTATGAAAGCTTTGAAGGTGGATAAAGCTATGATAGGAATTGAAGATAATAAGCATGATGCTATTGAGCATCTCAGCAAACTGGCTTCAGAGTATAAGGGAATAACAGTATATCCTCTGAAGGTTAAATACCCACAGGGTGCTGAAAAACAGCTTATTAAGGCACTTATCAATCGCGAAGTGCCTTCAGGCCATCTTCCCCTGGATGTTGGTGCTGTTGTTTATAATGTGGGAACGGCATTCGCAGTTTATGAAGCTGTACAGAAAAATAAACCACTTTTTGAAAGAGTTGTGACAATAACCGGTAAGTCTGTATCAAAACCAGGCAATTTCATTGTCAGGATCGGAACTCCTATAAGCAAGCTCATCGATGCTGCAGGCGGCATTCCTGAAGATACCGGGAAGATTGTGAACGGAGGTCCCATGATGGGAAAAGCAGTCAGAAATACTGATGTGCCGGTTGTAAAGGGTACATCAGGCATAATTCTTTTTCCCGAAAAAGAATCGGGAAGAGCAGTGATCCAGCCATGTATAAGATGTGGAAAATGCAGTTCCATCTGTGCTCTTGGTCTTGAGCCATACCTGTTGATGAAACTGTCAGAAAAAGGGTTATTCGAGAGGGCCGAAAAAGAGCATATAGCCGATTGCATGGAATGTGGCAGCTGCAGTTATACATGTCCTTCAAACAGACCAATATTAGACTATGTCAGGCTTGGGAAAGCAACAGTTCTCAGGATGGCTCGTGAACGAAATACAAAATTACAGTTACAAAATCATAATAATGGGCAATCTGCTTAATATATCTCCATCACCGCATACGCACAGCGAGGATACTACAAAAAAGCTGATGCTGGGTGTTGTGCTTGCTCTGATGCCGGCACTCCTGACATCTGTGTTCTATTTCGGAATCGGAGCGGTGATTGTCACCGCAACTTCGGTGATTTCGTGTTTGCTGTTCGAATATCTGTTCCAGAGATTTATACTTAAAAAGCCAATTTCGATTACTGATGGATCAGCATTGGTAACAGGCATGCTTCTCGCTTTCAATCTTCCCTCGAATATCCCTCTCTATCTGATACTTATCGGAAGCTTTGCTGCAATTGCAATCGGGAAAATGACATTCGGAGGACTGGGTAATAATCCCTTTAATCCTGCTCTCGTCGGACGGGTATTTCTGCTAATATCATTTCCTGTACAAATGACAAGCTGGCCCATTCCTTCAGGATTTAAAACAGCATATACCGATGCCATTACAGGTGCGACGCCTCTTGCAGTCATAAAGGAAGGACTCAAAAACGGAGAGTCGATCTCACAACTTATGCAAAAAGTCCCGACAACTATCCAGATGTTCCTGGGGAAAATGGGTGGATCAATGGGTGAAGTTGCGGCAGCGGCTTTACTGCTTGGATTCTTTTATATGCTTTATAAAAAAATAATTACCTGGCATATCCCTGTCTCAATCCTTGGAACTGTGGCAATATTTACCACGATACTGTGGCTTAAAAACCCGGAATCAAATGCCAGTCCTGTATTCCATTTGCTTACCGGTGGCGTCATGCTGGGTGCAATTTTTATGGCAACCGATTATGTTACTTCCCCAATGAATCCGAAAGCAATGATAATATATGGCTGCGGGATCGGCATACTCACAGTTATTATAAGGGTATGGGGGGCTTATCCCGAAGGTGTTTCTTTTGCAATCCTGATAATGAATGCTTTTGTACCGCTTATGAATGCTTATGTAAAACCTAAAAGATTCGGTGAGGAGGTAAGCAATGGCTAAAGCTGCATCGAACTTCAGAAATATGGTACTGTCACTGACCCTGATTTCACTGGGAGCTTCGGCAGGCCTCGGCTTTGTTTATCAAATGACAAAAAAGCCTATTGAACTCTCTGCCATGAATAAAAAATTATCAGCCATCAGAGAAGTGGTTCCTGAATTTAACAATAATCCAAGCGATGAAATGTTCCGGCTGCCAACAGGTGATGGAGACAGCCTTGAAGTCTACCCTGCCAAAAAAGATAATCAGATAGTAGGATATGCGGTTAATACGTATTCAAAGAGAGGGTTCAGCGGAAATATCGGACTTGTTGCAGGGTTTAAGCCTGACGGAACAATATACAATATTACCATTCTGCAACAGAAGGAAACCCCTGGTCTTGGCGCAAAAATGACTGAATCTGCTTTCAAGGATCAGTTCGTTGATAAAAATCCGGCCAAATTCTCTCTGAAAGTAAAGAAAGATGGTGGAAATGTTGATGCCATATCTGCTGCAACTATCAGTTCAAGAGCATTTTGCGATGCTGTTCAGAAAGCTTACAATACTTTACAGAAAGGAGTTTTAAAATGAACCAGTTACAAAACTTCACCAAGGGATTCTTCAGAGAAAATCCCATTCTAGTTCTCGTATTAGGTACCTGCCCTACCCTGGCGACAACAACATCATCATTAAACGGAATGGGTATGGGTATTGCAACCACATTCGTACTGATAGGCTCAAATGTGGTTATTTCGCTTCTTGCCGATGTTATCCCTGATAAAGTCAGAATTCCGGCGTTTGTGGTAATTATCGCCTCATTTGTAACAATTGTGGATCTGATTATGCAGGCCTATGTACCGGCATTGTATGAGACACTGGGAATATTTATCCCGCTGATAGTAGTCAACTGTATTGTTCTTGGCAGGGCTGAAGCCTTTGCCTGTAAAAATTCTGTTTTCTCATCATTTCTCGACGGATTGGGAATGGGTCTGGGATTTACGATGGCTCTGGGGATCCTCGGTGCGTTCAGGGAGATGATTGGCAGCGGGACATTATTCGGTTATAAGTTCTTCAAGGGTGACGGGATCCTTGTTTTTGTACTGGCTCCCGGAGCATTCTGGGCACTGGGCTATCTTATTGCACTCATTAACCGCCTTAAAAAAACCTAAAAGTGATTTGATATGGAATACATACTCATAATTATATCCGCTGTCTTAATTAATAATGTCGTTCTTGCACAGACAATTGGGATATGCCCGTTTCTTGGCGTATCAAATAAGGTTGATACCGCATTGGGAATGGCCGGGGCTGTTACCTTCGTTATTGTTCTTGCAACAATGGTGACATATCTTATTCAGGTTTATGTTCTTGACAAACTTGGCCTGGCCTTCATGCAGACCATTACATTCATTCTTGTAATTGCCGCACTCGTGCAGATGGTTGAGATCATACTAAAAAAAATCAGTCAGCCTCTTTACCAGGCGCTAGGCATTTATCTTCCTCTGATAACAACAAATTGCGCAGTACTCGGTGTTGCCATACTGGTAATCAAGAAAAATTACAATCTGGTGGAAGGTGTAGTATATGGTGCCTCAACAGCCATTGGATTCGGACTTGCACTAATAATACTTGCAGGGATAAGGGAGCAGCTCGAGCTTGCCGATATTCCCAAAGGAATGAGAGGAGTTCCCATTTCTCTGGTTATTGCAGGAATTCTGGCCCTTGCTTTCATGGGCTTTTCAGGAATCGTTAAGTAATGTAAATACCAGAAGATTAAGAGAATCTGATCTAAAAAAAGACAATACTCTCAAAAACAAAAAAAAATTCGTTAATTGTGTTATATTTCTTCCATTAGAAAAATGACACAAACTGATTATTACGAAATCTTAGGGTTGCCTGTTAATTCCACTGTTGAAGAAATAAAAAAGGCATACAGGAGAAAAGCACGTCTTTATCATCCTGATATTAATCCTGCCCCGGATGCAAAAGACCGTTTTATAAGCATTACTGAAGCCTATGAATTTTTACTGGCCAATCATGATAAGATTAAGACAGATGAAAAAGCATATGAACAGGCTATGGAAGACTGGAGAAAATACCGGCAGGACAGGTCAAGAATGAGGGCCACTGTGTATGCCCGTACATCTTATAACACATTTAAAAGCACCAAATTCTATAAAACCACACGGATCTTTGACGGGACAACAATAATTTTCAGCTTTATTGTTTCCATCATGGTGCTTATCTACACCATATACGGTTACACTTACAGATTGAAGCATCCCATTCCCGGTCTTGACAAACCATCAGTTTTTGCGTTCATAATGCTTCTTTTCCTGGGTATGGTGTTTTTTGTTGTGTCGTTTATTTATCTCAGGGCATATCAGGAAACCTCAAAAAAACAAAAACGGAAATCAAAATAGGATGGCATAGTTTTTGATCATTTTGTTTGACAATCATGAATCAGCTGACCCGGATCATGCATAATCCTGATTCTTTAAGCCTTAAAACTGAAACTATGAAGAAGCAAATGATCAAATCCGTTATGACTTTAATTGTCTCATTTCCTTTAATTTTTTCATCGTGCAAAAAAGAATCTGGCTCAAACCTGCCTAAAGACCCGGTTCCTATAAAACTCACAGCCGACCAGATTTCGATTATCTCGTCTGAAAATACGTTTGCGTTTGATATTTTTAAAAAAGTGATGCAAGACGCTACTGAATCTGAGAATGTAATTATCTCTCCCCTCAGCATATCATCAGCTTTATCGATGACTCTCAATGGTGCAGGCGGAGCAACACGCGACTCGATACTTATTGCCCTGAGAGACAATGGATTAACTCCTGACGAAATAAACATTTCATACAAGACTCTCACAGAGTCACTCCTGCATATCGATCAGAGGATTCTTATATCAATAGCCAACTCAGTATGGACCGAGAAGAATTTTGTTGTAAAAAAGCCATTTACGGATGTGCTGACACAATTTTACAATGCACAATCAGAGTCATTTGACATAACTGATGCGCAGGCACCGTCAATGATAAATAACTGGATTGCAGACAAGACAAACGGCCTTATAAAAAACATGATTGATAAGCTTGACAGCAGCACTGTAATGCTGCTTATAAATGCAATCTATTTTAAAGGGAAGTGGAATTCACAGTTTGATCCTGCGAATACTGCGGATGGATCTTTTTATCGGACCAACAACGAATCAGAACAGGTTCCGATGATGAAACAAACCTCTGAGTATAAGATTTACATCGGTGATGGATTTACAATGGCAGAATTACCGTACGGACAGGGTAATTTTGTAATGGATGTAATTCTGCCTGACGCTAATAACGGTGTCAATGACATAATTCCATTAATAAATGAATATAGTTTTAAAGTATGGCTCGATCACATGGCCGTTAGAAAAACTGATCTCACTTTTCCAAAATTCAAGTATGGTTATAAGAAAGAACTTAAAAATATCTTAAACAATATGGGAATGGGAATTGCATTCACCGACAACGCCGATTTTTCAAATATCTCAGAAATGAGCCTTCTTATAAGTTTTATTAAACATCAGGCATTTATTGAGACAAATGAGGAAGGCACCGAAGCAGCCGCCGCCACAGTAGTAGGTTTTGAGCCCACTGCAGTCATGGATCCTTTTGCGCTGAATGTTAACCATTCATTCCTTTACTTTATACGGGAGACCACAACAAATTCTGTTCTTTTTATGGGCAGGGTAGCAGATCCGCTGGCAGAATAGCAATTGGAAACTTGAATATTGATCCTGAACAGCCGCTCAGGAGGATTGCTTGATTTTTATCAGGTTAAAGCGCACATCAAGAACTGACGCAAAATATTCTCCTCTTTCAAGGATATCATCATCACCGTCTTCATAATACCAGTTGAAGATGAATTTTTTATGCTTCAGGGTTACGTAAGTGATCTTTTGCAAAATATGAATAAAAACTTTTGCGCTTGCACTGTTGAAATATTCAAGATTCATATCAACACAGGTCACCTCGGCAGGAACAGTTATGTATTCACTTATCCAGTCCTCTATCGGTTCAAAAAAATCCGTCACATTCTCGTGAATTGACCTGCCTTTAATCCGGATTATACCCTCAGGGCTCAAAACCACCTCGGGTGTATTCTTTGTCGGCGAAATCCTCAACTCCTCCATCACAGTTAATTTGTTACGAATTTACGAATTTTATCACAAAAACTGCATTCTATTTGGTGAATCTGTCAAAAAAAGGATCGTCAAAATTTGAGACTGTTATTTCCCGCTTCTTCTGTTCAATCTGGTGTATCATAGTAATAATTGTATCATTTACAGGTGTCGAAACGCCCAGTCTTACAGCATTCGTGGCAATATAGCCATTCAGGAAATCTATTTCAGTCAGTTTGCCCCGCTCAAGCGACTGCAGACTGGACGATTTCAGTTTTCTGTATTTGTAACCAATCACCAGAAGAAGCAGGTGACGGCGTGCAGAGCTAAAAATACTTTTTCCCTTAAGGAATTCCTTAAAGTCCAGTTTCCCGGCAAAGACCTCAATTTTTATGTTCATCCTGTCAGCCACTTCAACAGCTTCTCTTACCAGCTCAATAAATATTCTGCGTATTTTTCCCATCAGCAGCATTTTTCCGAGATATAGTCCGCAAACAGCTCCCAGCGAAGTGATGCACGAATTGATAATAAGCTTTGAATAGAGGTGACCCATTATATTATCAGTTGTCCTGACAGGTACTACCGGCGAAAGCAATTCTGCAATCTGCAGAAGAAAGTTATCGGTGCCACGATCGGTGTACCCTATTATAAAATCTCCTTCAGAGGTCATTTCGAATTTCCCTTTCGAGCTCATGGTAGCTCCCCAGCCCGTTACACATCCGATTATTCTGTCTCTGCCCACAACCGCAGCCAGAGCATCCTCACAGATTCCATTTTGCAGTGAGATCAGAAGAGAGTTCTCGCTCAGAATTGCCTTAATTGACTCTGCAGCTCCGATCATATCTGTTGCTTTTGTTGCAAGAAGGACGATATCTTTTTTACCTGTAATTTCCGAAATGGCTGCATAAGCCGGAATTTTTATGGTAAACTTGCCGCAAACTCCTGATATTTCTACACCTGTGTGGGAGATGAGAGAAGCGTAATCGTCATATTTACAGACTATTTCAACATCAGCTCCATTTTTTTTCAATAGAGCAGCTGTTATCCCGCCTATGGCTCCTGCTCCAACAACGAGAATTTTTAATCCGGGTTTTGCCATAATATAAATTAATACCTGGCCAGGGGAATTATGTCGTGGCCTGAAAATTCTCCTCTAAGGTATTTAAAGTAACCGGTGATACCTATCATAGCTGCATTGTCGGTGGTAAATCTGAATTCAGGGATGAACAGGTTCCAGCCATTTTTCACTGCCTCTATTCCCATTTCACTTCTCAGACCTGAATTTGCTGAAACACCTCCGGCTATCCCTATTTCATTTATACCTGTTTGTCTGGATGCCGAGATTACTTTACTGATGAGAATACTTATTATCGTATGCTGAAGCGACGCACAGAGATCTGCCTTATTATGCTCAATGAAATCCGGATCTTCCTTTATTCTGTCGCGGAGAAAATACAAAAAACTAGTCTTTAGTCCGCTAAAACTGAAATCAAGACCTGTAACATGGGGCTTTGCAAATCTGAAAGCATTTTTATTCCCTTCTGCCGCCAGCTTATCGATAAGCGGTCCGGCAGGATATGCGAAACCCATCACTTTTCCGCATTTATCAAAAGCCTCTCCTGCCGCATCATCGATGGTGTTTCCTATTACCTCCATCTCGAGCTGGCTCTTCAGAATTATTATCCTGGTGTGACCACCGGAAACAAGCAAGCATAGGAAAGGGAAAGCAGGTACTCTGTTAGTTTTATCCTTTTCTAAAATAAAATGTGCAAGCACATGAGCCTGAAGATGGTTTACCTCAATCAGGGGAATATTTTGAGCAAGTGCAAATCCCTTGGCAAATGATGTGCCAACAAGAAGTGAGCCAAGAAGTCCCGGCCCCCTTGTAAAGGCCACTGCATCAATATCTTCAGCTCGAACACCGGCTTTCAGCATCGCCTGATCTGTAACCGGCACGATATTTGCCTGATGAGCTCTTGAAGCGAGCTCCGGGACTACCCCGCCATACGACATATGAATATCCTGATTGGCGATTAAATTTGAGAGAACATATCCATCCCTTATTACTGCCACTGAGGTATCATCACACGACGATTCTATGCCTAAGATTGTAACTGTCATCAATACTTTGTTTTTCGGTATATTTTAGGTTATTTTGATGTTTGATTTTTTATTAGATTTTAAATGCTCAAAAATATTAAAAAATCGCTAAAGTATTTTATTATTGTTTTCGGAGTCATTCTGCTGCTCCCCACCGTGCTTTACCTGTTAGTGAGAACTCCCGAAGTTCAGACATTCATGGTCAACAGGATATCAAAACACTTCTCAAAGGAATTCAAATCAACAATATCTTTTGGCTCCATTGAATTCAAATTTTTTAACAGGCTGTCCATAAACAACCTCCTTGTTAAAGACAAAAATAATGATACGCTGTTATATTCCCGCGATCTTGTTGTTGGATTAAGATGGATGAACTTCAAAAATAAGTCGTTCCGCCTGGGCAAAGTAAGTATTATAAATCCTGTTGTAGAGCTTATTACCGATTCAACCGGACAGATGAATCTTGCCTGGTATCTCGATTTGCTGAAAAGCCCTGGTGATACAATAAAAAAAGCTGGCAGCAGGATCAGGGTCGACCAGATCGATGTAAGGAATGCCAGGTTTTCTCTTGTTAACAAATCAGGGATAAATGGGAAGACAAAAATGAACTTTAATAATCTGCATCTTAAAGATCTGAATGGAATAATAGAGGACCTTAGGGTGGAGAATGATTCCACCACCTTTAGTGTATTTAATCTGACATTCAGAGAATCAAGCGGCTTCTTCATAAAAAAAATGAACAGTTCAGTCAGCATAGCCCGACAGAATATTGTTTTTAATTCAGCAACCATCTATTGCGAGGCCAGCATGCTCAATATTCCAAGGTTTGCTCTCCTTCCTGATCCTGTTACCGGCTTCAAAAACTTTGCGGAAAAGGTGAAGCTTAATCTGATTCTCGATAAATCCCTTATCAGTTCTACTGAACTAAAGTATTTTATACCTTTTGCTGATAGCCTGACTGAATCAGTATGGCTGTCAGGAAAAATAATGGGCACTGTTTCTGAATTAAGAGGCAGGAATGTAAAGCTTTCTTACGGGAATTTTACTTCGCTTGATTGTGATTTTGACTTTTCAGGACTCCCTAAAATCGAAAGCGCATATATGTATATTGGAGTCAACAGTCTGAAAACAAATGCAAAAGACCTTGAACATGTGAGTTTGCCGCGCACCGGTTTATTGATCGTGCCCGATGTGATAAAGAACCTTGGAAACATCTCGTTTAATGGAAGCTTTACCGGATTTACCACAGATTTTGTAACATATGGGGAGATAAAGACCAGCATGGGGAATATCAGGACAGATCTATCTCTGAGACCTGAAGAAGCCGACACATACAAGATTAAAGGATTGATTACAGGAAGTAATATAAATATCGGAGAGTTAAGCGGAAAGGCTGATCTGCTGGGAAACATGAGCATGCAGGCCAATATTGACGGCTATGCCTCTTCATTCAAAAAATTCTCTGGCAACCTGACTGCTAAAGTGGACAGTATTGAGATAAATAAATATTTATACCGTAATATTACCCTAAACGGGTCCTTTACTGAGAAGACCTGGGACGGAAGCATTAATGTAGTCGATAAGAATATAAAGCTTGATCTTCTCGGGTTATTGAATTTTAAAAATACTCTCCCAGAGTTCGATTTTACTTTGAATGTAACTGATGCGAATCTTTACAAATTGAACTTTGACAAAACTGACACCACTTCAAAAGTTACTCTTCTGCTTACCTCAAACTTTAAAGGCAACAATATTGATAACCTCGACGGTGAAATAAAGCTGCTGAATTCAAGTTTCACAAAATTCGGGAATAACCTGGATCTTTATAACCTGTCAATCAGGACATACAAGGAGACTGATCAGCCTGTTTTAAGTCTGAGAACGGATTTTTTGGATGCTGATATTAAGGGTCATTATAATTTTGCTGCTCTTGGCGAGCTGGTAAAATCTACTCTTGTCAGACTGATGCCATCACAGTTTCATTTTAAGCAAAATCTGCCTGCTCTTGCAAAGAATAAGTTCACCTTCACTATAAATTTTAAGAATACTGATAAAATAAATAGTTTCTTCAAGACCGGTGTCTTAATTGCTGATAAGAGTTTTATTAAAGGAAGAATTTTTGCCGACAGTGTTATAACCATTAACGGCAAAACAGATCAGCTTACTTTTAAGAATAATGTATTTCAGGATTTTTCGTTTGATGCCATGGTAGAAGGCTCAGCTCTTACGGCAAACGTAAGTAGTTCAACACTAAGCTTGCTGAAGCAATCGGATCTGAAAGATTTCACAATAGCGCTTAATACAAAGCCCGATAACTTCAATTTCAGAATCAACTGGGATAATAAAGACACTCTTCTCAACAAAGGCAGTTTCCTTGCTCGTGGGGTAGTTGAAAAGAACAATACCGGTAAAAAATATGCAATTCTTAAGGTGGACATAGATTCTTCGCGTATCTATGTTGATAATAACCAATGGAAGTTAAACCATTCTTCGATAATAATCGATTCCAGCTCAATCAATATCAGCAAGCTTCTTCTGAAAAGTAAAGACAGATCTTATCTTGTTGATGGCTCAGTTTCTGAAAATCCTAAGGATACTCTGCATCTTGAATTCCGGGGAATTGACATTGCACCTCTTAATTATATTCTGAGCAGGAGAAAGAATAATGATCCGCAGATGATTCCGCTTGATTTTAAAGGTCAGCTTAATGGCAAGATCCTTATATCAAATGTTTATAAAAGTCTGTTATTGGCTGGAGATATTGTGGTTAACAATTTTGCTGTACTTGGAAGTGAATTTGGGAATATTTCTATCAACTCAGATCTGGATAACGCTAAGAAAATTGTAAATATAAAAGCCAGTAACAATCTGAATTCGATCAGTATGTTTAACGTCACTGGTACGTATGATCCCTCAGAGAAGAAAATAGATCTTATTGCAGATGCAAAAAAGCTTCCGATAACCTTTCTGAATCCCCTTCTCAAGATCTTCGCCTCTGACATAAGCGGTTATGCATCAGGGAAATTGCATTTTACCAGCCATGCCGACCATATTTATCTTCAGGGAGCGGCTATGGTTAATGATGCCTCTCTAAAGATCAATTATCTTCAGACAAAATATACGATGAGCGATTCTGTGAGATTTGATAAAGAGGGAATTAAGTTTAACAATGTTAAGATTAAAGATATAAAAGGAAATATAGCCACTCTCTCAGGCTCAGTTGATCATAAAAATTTCCGTGATTATTCCGCCGATCTTATAATTAATATTGTCTCCAGGGAGTTTCAGGTGTTAAATACCCAGCCAAAGGACAATCAGCTATTCTATGGCACAGCATATGCTTCAGGATCAGCAAAGATAAAAAGCGATCAGAATCTTCTTTCATTTGATGTGGTTGCAACGACAGGTAAAAATTCCCGGCTGGCTATACCAATTAGCAAAGGCCTGTCAGTATCGGAGTATTCCTATATCTCATTTACCGATTCAACAAAAGATAAGAAGTCAGGTCAGGGGAATTCAAACACTTCCAATACTCCTGCCAAACCAACGGGTATGGAACTCACAATGAATCTTGAAGTCACCCCCGATGCAGAAGTTCAGATAATATTTGATTCTAAGGTTGGTGATGTCATGAAAGGACATGGATCGAGCAAGAACCTGAATATTACTCTTAACAGAAGTGGTGATTTCGGGATCTATGGCGATTACCTGATAGAAGACGGTGATTATACTTTCACTTTCGGCAATATAGTAAACAAGACTTTCAGTGTGGAGAACGGAGGAAAAATAATGTTCAACGGAAACCTGAAAGATGCCGAGATAGATCTGAAAGCCAGCTATTTAAATTTGAAAGCTTCGCTGATGCCCATACTGGGGGAAGAGAAATATGCAGAACGAATACCGGTCGAACCCCAATTAAACCTGTCAGGAAAACTGTTTAATCCCATAGTTGGGTTTGATATATATCTTCCCGATGCCGATGAAGCTACCAGATCATACCTGAGAAATGCTATTTCAACCGAAGAGGAACTGACAAAGCAGGTTTTCGCCCTATTGTTAATGAACAGCTTTATTTCAATGGGTGCAACTTCTTCAACGGTGATTACATCAACAACAACAAACGGCACCTCTGCAATGACAGCCACAACTTTTGAGATGCTCTCAAACCAGATAAGCAACTGGCTGTCTCAATTAAGTAAAGATGTCGATATCGGCATAAATATCAGGCCCGGATCAAATACTATCTCTCCACAGGAAGCTGAGGTCGCCCTCTCGACACAGGTTCTTAACAATAAAGTAGTGCTGAATGGTAATTTTGATGTCAGGGGAACTGGAGCAACAACAAATAATACCAATCAGCTGACGGGTGATTTTGATGCGGAATTAAAGCTAACTGAAAAAATGCGGTTAAAGGTATTCAACAGATATAATGATACGTATGCTGGTACTGGTCTGAGCCCTTATACCCAGGGTGTCGGTATTTTCTACAAGCAGGATTTTAACAAGTTTTCTGATCTATTCCGGAAAAAAGCCAAAGCCGATATGAAAAAGGAAGACGAGACAAAAGCGAAAAGCAAAAAGTAAAAAGACCAGATTCCTTCTGGTTTAACTTAAGCCGTTTATAATTTTTTGGTCAATGTTATTAACTGCACATAATACAGAAGGATATAAGCTCGTTTATTCATAACTTCGTACGGATTAAATCCGGAGTGGAGATAATGGAATAATTTTGATTGTTTTCAACTGAATATTGTAAAAGAATTGCAGACAAGGTCACATAGCGAATTAAAGATCTCGGCCTCCGGAAGGAGAAAGGGTATTCTGGGAACAATACTGGTACATTTAATGTTGTTCGGAATTCTCATTCTTGTGGGTTTCTCTGTTCCTTATCCCCCTCCTGAAACAGGTGACGGTATCCTGGTTAATTTCGGAACAGGAGAGACCGGTATGGGAGAGATAGAACCCTCTCCTCCTGCTGGAAAGAGTGAAACTTCACCGCCGGTAAGCAGGGAAGTGGTATCGCATCCTCCTGCCGCTAAAACCAGTGCTTCTGCAAAGCAAGAAGCTCTTCTTTCTCAGAATTCAGAGGAAGCTCCTGCAGTGAAGAAAGCTGATCCGGAAGTTGCCAGGAAAAAAGCTGAGAAGATAGAAGCTGACAGAAAGATTCAGGAAGAAAAAGAGGCTGAGAGGATAAGGATAAGAGAAGAAGATGCTGAAAAGAAGAAGATTGCAGCGGAACAGCAGCGCACAACAGATATTATGAACCGCACAAAAAATGCCCTGGCTGACTCAAAAAATACCGGGACAAGCTCAACCGGAGAAGGTATTGCCGGAGGACCCGGAAACCAGGGTGACCCCAATGGGTCAATAAACTCAAAAGTAAGGGGTATCGGCAGTGGATTAGGCGACAGCGGGAATGGCACCGGTGCTGGCAAAGGCGTATCTTATACCTTGCAAGGGCGAGGCTTCCAGTCACTGCCTCAGCCGAAGTATGATTACCAGGGCGGAGGAAAAGTAGTTGTGGAAGTCAGTGTCGACAGATCAGGGAAGGTTGTACAGGCTGTACCCGGGACAAAAGGTTCAACAACACTCGATGATTATCTTTTAAAAGTTGCTAAGGATGCTGCCATGGCAGCCAGATTCGAAGTAAAAGCAGATGCTCCTGTCATTCAGAAAGGTACAATCACCTATAATTTTATCCTGAAATAATTTTTTGGAAAGTTAAAAAGGGAATTGTCGCGACAATTCCCTTCTTAATTTATGCCTGCTGCCTCTGGAATATTTCCTCTATTGCCAGATTCAGATTATCGAGCAGGTTATTATCCTTTATAATATAATCATCAATCCCTTTTCTTGCAAGCTCAAGAACTACTTCCCCCTTTTCCTGATTTGATAAAATTATAACAGGTGTTTCGGGTTTGAACTCTTTTATCTTATCAAAGATCTCCATTCCGTTCATCACCTTACGGTCATGGTCGATAAAATAGTAATCAAGTATGATAAGATCGGGGTTTTTATTTAAGGAAGGAAGGCACTCTTCACCAAAGCCAAATGCTTCAAGCCGGTAACCTTTTGACGTAAATCGCTTAACAACCAGCATGTTAATAAAAGGATCATCATCAACAATAAATATAAGTCTCGGGTTATTCATCTATGAATGCTTGAAAATAGTATACACAAAGTTAAAATAATATCTGAATCATTTATGTTTTAATTTACCCATTATATGGCCCCGATCACATTGAGAACAAAGGATAGTCTTTCATCATCTTTACAACTTTTTCTCCCACAGCGGCAATAACAGCCTCATTTTCTATATTTGAAATTACATCATCAATTAAATCCACTATCATTCCCATATGTTCCTCTTTCATGCCACGGGTGGTTATTGCAGGAGTTCCGACTCTTAATCCCGATGTAAGGAATGGTGACCTGCTATCGAACGGAACCATGTTTTTATTCACTGTAATATGCGCCCTGACAAGTGTGTTCTCAACCTTTTTACCTGATATTTCGGGGAACCTGGTCCTGAGATCTATCAGCATCAGATGATTGTCGGTCCCGCCCGAAACAACCTTATAGCCTTTATCGGTAAATGCCTTAGCCATAACGACAGCATTCTTTTTAACTCTTGCCTGGTACTCATTGAATCCGGGCGATAATGCTTCGCCGAAAGAAACTGCTTTTGAGGCAATTACGTGCTCCAGCGGACCACCCTGGATTCCTGGAAAGACTGCCGAATTCAGAAGTGAAGACATCATCCGTACTTCGCCTTTTGGACTGGTAATTCCCCAGGGATTCACAAAATCCTTGCCCATGAGAATAATTCCTCCTCTTGGACCTCTCAGGGTTTTATGGGTAGTTGAAGTGACTATATGTGCATATTTCAAAGGATTCTTAAGTAATCCGGCAGCTATCAAACCCGCTGGATGAGCCATATCAACCACAAGGATCGCTCCGATCATGTCTGCAATTTTTCGCATCCTTTCGTAATCCCACTCTCTTGAGTATGCCGATGCACCACCCATAATCATTTTTGGCTTTTCTTTCAGAGCTATCTCCTCCATCATATCATAATCAACCAGACCATCTTCCTCCTTAACGCTGTAGGCTACAGGTCGATAAAATATACCCGAGGAATTAACAGGAGACCCATGCGAAAGATGCCCGCCATGAGCAAGATTTAATCCCATAAATGTATCACCGGCTTTAAGAACGGTCAGGAATACTGCCATGTTAGCCTGCGCGCCAGAATGTGGCTGAACATTTGCATACTCTGCATTAAAAAGCTGTTTTAACCTGTCGATAGCGATCAGCTCAGTCTGGTCAACGATCTCACAGCCACCATAATACCTGTTGCCTGGATACCCTTCAGCGTACTTATTTGTCAATACGGAGCCCATTGCTTCAAGCACCTGAGGACTGACAAAATTTTCCGATGCAATCAGTTCAATACCATTTATCTGGCGCTGACGCTCCTTTTCAATAAGATCGAAAACCAAAGAATCTCTTTTCATAATATATAATTTTAAAACATTTATTCTTCTGAAAATTCTACCAATAATTCACGATAGGTTGAATAAATCCTTGACCGGCTTATAAATCCTACATAATAACCCTTATCAAGGACTGGAAGATTCCACGCTCCTGTTTTTCTGAAAGCTTCCATAACAGCCTCTATATTCTCCTTTTTATCAATGTATGAAGGAGGTATCTTCATAAGATCCTTCATAAAAGTGGTGGAATATAATTCCTTCCGGAACATTATTTCCCTGACGTCATCAAGTGAAACGACTCCTTCCAGAATGTTATATTCATCCACAACAGGAAAAAGATTCCTTTTTGATCTGGCGATTATCGCTGTGAGCTCACCAAGCGTATCTGTCGGCTTTACTTTCAGCAAATCCGTTTCAATTTCCCGTTTCCAGTCCATGCGTGTGAGGACGGCTTTATCCTTATCGTGGGTTATTAGATCTCCACTCTGTGCCAACTGAACATGATAGATTGAATGTTTCTCAAAGCTTCTGGTAGTTATATACGCAGCCGTTGCCGTTATAATTAGGGGAATCAGCAAATTATAACCGCCGGTTATCTCAGCTATCAGGAAAATTGCAGTAAGCGGGGCATGCATGACACCCGCCATCATTCCTGCCATGCCAACAAGTACAAACCGGTTATCGGGCAGATCGACATTAAAAATCTTTTTAAGCAAACTTGCTACTACATATCCGTTAACACCTCCCATGAACAGGGTAGGTGCAAATATCCCTCCCACTCCTCCTGCTCCGTTTGTTGAACTACTGGCAATAACTTTGAGCAGTACCAGTCCCGACATAAATAAAATAATAACCGGGAAACTGCCGGAATAATGATTGAAAATGCTGCTGCCAAATATTACATCCGAATTTCCCTGAAGCAATGACATTATAGTGTCATATCCCTCCCCATAAAATGGAGGAAAAAGATAAATCAGGCCTCCGAGTACAATACCTCCCAAAATAATCCTTAAGTAAGAATTATGCATTGCCTGATACTTTTCTTCGAGAAACAGTGTCATTTTCGAAAAGTACAGGGAGATCAAACCGGAAATAACTCCAAGAAGCAGGTACCATGGAATATTTGAAATGCTGAAAGATCCCACAACCGTAAAACTAAGGAGTACTTTGTCTCCCATCAGAAAATAGGCAACAGTTGCAGCAGTCACTGATGATATTAATAATGGAACGATTGAGGATGTTGTGAGATCCAGCATCAGTACTTCCAATGTAAAGACTATGCCTGCTATCGGCGCTTTAAAAATGCCGGAAATAGCTCCGGCAGCACCACATCCTATAAGAAGCGTTATATTTTTATAATTTAGTTTAAAGAACCTCCCCAATGCGGATCCGATAGATGAGCCCGTTAAAACGATAGGAGCCTCAGCTCCAACTGACCCTCCAAACCCAATAGTAAGCGTGCTGGCGACTATAGAGGTCCATGAATTATGTGTTTTAAGATAACTGTTTTTTCTGGAGATGGAATACAAGATCCTGCTCACTCCATGTCCAATATTATCCTTCACAACATATTTTATAAACATATATGTCATGAATATACCTAACAGAGGATATGCCAGATATAAAATTGCCCCTGATTCCGAAGTTATGCCTTCGGTAAGTATTTTATGCAGATAATGAATGGAATATTTAAGAACTGCAGCAGCCAGGGCACTCAGCAATCCGACAATTAGACTCAGGAAGTACACCAGTTTAACCTGATCGATTTTAAACAGGTTTTTTTTGAATATTTTTTTAAAATACTGATTTCCCGACATAATTATGCAAATATAAAAACAATACTAAACCTTCACCGATTTTTAATTAAGTTTGTCACCGGATATTATTATGGCATGTGCTTATCCATTTCAGAGAACGTAAGTTATGAAGTATGATAGACTATAAAAGATTTTCCCTTGATAATGGCTTAAGGGTTATTGTACATGAAGATAAGTCTTCCCCGCTTGTTGCAATGAACATCCTTTACAACGTCGGATCGCGTGATGAGGACCCTGCTATGACAGGACTTGCTCATCTTTTTGAACATCTGATGTTTGGAGGATCAGTTAATGTTCCGGATTATGATACCCCCCTGCAGCTTGTCGGAGGTGAAAATAATGCTTTTACAAATAATGATATTACAAATTACTATCTGACAATACCATCAGAAAATATCGAAACCGGTTTCTGGCTGGAATCTGACAGGATGCTTGAACTGGATTTCTCTCAGAAAAATCTCGATACCCAAAGGAACGTGGTAATTCAGGAATTTAATCAGAGATATCTCAATCAGCCATACGGAGATGCTATTCTGAAGCTGCGCCCGCTTGCATATAAAATCCATCCCTACCGTTGGCCCACTATAGGAATGGATGTGGACCATATTCAAAATACGACACTTGAGCAGGTCAAAAGCTTTTTCTTTTCACATTATGCACCTAATAACGCAATTCTATGCCTTACAGGCAATATTGATTATACAAAGGCAATCAACCTTTCTAAAAAATGGTTCGGCCCTATTGAAAAAAGAACCGTTCAGAAAAGAAACCTTCCAGCTGAGCCGGTTCAGACTGAAGAAAGGGTACTTACCATTGAAAAAGATGTCCCTTCCACAGCATTATATAAAGTCTGGCATACAGGTTCAAGGACAAATGATGACTTCTATACTCTTGATCTGATCACAGACCTTCTGGCAGGCGGCGAATCGGGACGGCTTCATACAAAACTTGTCAGGGAGAAAAAACTGTTCAGCGAAATAAATGCTTACCTGACTGCCGACCTTGACCCCGGTTTGATCATAGTTCAGGGCAAACTAATGAAGGGTGTTGATATTCAGAATGCTAACGAATCCATAATTGAAGTCATCGATGGATTGCTGAATGAGGATGATATAGAGGAGGAAATGGAAAAAGTGAAAAACAAATTTGAATCTTCAACTGTCTTTTCAAATACGAGTATACTTAATAAGGCTGCAAATCTCTCCTTTTTTGAGTTAATAGGTAATGCAGGATTGATAAATGAAGAGATAAAGGCTTACAGGAAGATTAATTACGAAATGGTAAAAGAAAACCTGAGAAAATACTTTATCCCTTCCAATTGCAGTACCATTAATTATTTATCAACACGAGACAAGAAATGACTCAGAACCTCCAAAGAATTCAACCGCCAGTCTTCCCGAGCGAAAAAGTAATTATTCCCGAAGCCAGAAGTTTCCTGCTGGATAATGAGATCCCTGTTTATATGATCGAAGCCGGAACTGAGGACATTATGCGTCTTGAATTTACTTTCAAGGCTGGTCAGATAAGGGATACCTTACCTCTTCTTTCGTCGACATGCAACATGATGCTCACAGAAGGATCAGTGAATTACACTTCTGAGGAATTAAGCAGAATCCTTGATTACTTCGGGGTCTTTTTAAACCAATCGGCTGAAAAGGACACAGCCGGAATTGTATGTTTCTTTCTGAGCAAACATGTTGAAAAAGTATTAGAACTAAGCCACGAAATATTATTTCGTCCTGTATTCCCTGAACATGAGCTCAATGCACTCATGAAAAAAAGGCTGCGCTGGTACCTCGTAAACAGGGAAAAAGTCCAGAACATTGCAATGGACAAGTTTTTTGAATCTATATTCGGTAAAAACCATCCGTATGGCTATCAGGTCATGGAAGAGGATTTTGAAAATATTACTCCTTTATTGCTTTCGGATTTCCACTCGAGATATTATACTCCCGAAAACATGGCTATCATAATTTCCGGCAGGATACACAATAAAACAGGTGAGCTCCTTAATAAATATTTCGGAAATATAGCAGCCAGTGAAACTAAAAAACCCGGCCCGGTAAGTATCGTAAAAGGTGAGAAATTGAAAAAAATTCATATAAATAAATCGGGAGCCGTACAAACCGCCATCAGAATAGGTTCAACAATTATCAATAAACGAAATCCCGATTATCCCGGGCTTAAAGTTCTTGATTCCATCCTTGGCGGCTATTTCGGATCAAGGCTGATGAGGAATATCCGTGAAGAAAAAGGCTATACTTACGGAATCAGTTCATCGCTCTCTTCTCTCGACCTCACGGGCTACAAGGTAATATCGACGGAGGTAGGCCAGAAAGATTATCAAAAGGCGATCGATGAGATATACCGGGAAATAATTCTCTTGCAGAAAATGCCTGTTTCCAGGGATGAGCTGAAGGTTGTGCAAAATTATATGTCGGGTGAAATGGTACGCATGTTCGATGGACCATTTGCCCTCGCCGAGAGTTTCAAATCGGTATGGGAATTCGGGCTCAGTAACAGCTATTATTACTCCCTGGCTGAGAAGATAAAGACAATTGAGCCTGATGAGATTAACTCTCTTGCAAAGACCTATTACAATATTGATGATCTTTATGAAATAACAGCAGGCTGAAAATGAGATTCAGTTATTTTATTATTTTAATAATTTTAACCGGCTTTCAGGCTGGCAGCTTATATTCGCAGACTGATTGCCTTACTGACCCTCCGTTACCACCTGTACTGACTTCCGTTTCAATAGATCCGGTTACAGGTTATACTAATTTTACATGGACACCCAGCCCATCACCCAATATTGCAGCTTATATATTGTACTCTTTTAAAAATGGGGATGGAATGCCGATCGACACAATTCGCGATCCTGCTGCTGTTAATTATACTTTATCGAGTACGGCCTCAAAATATTTCAGCGTGGCATATGTTTTAACAGCCATGCGTCTTCCCCGCTGTACAAGTATCTTCTCTAATGTCATCAATTCCATCTTTGAAGAAGCGTCGATAGATACTTGCATGAAAAAAATTTCCGTTTCATGGAATAGCTATCCCTCACTGCCCGTAAAGGTTAACGGTTATTCTGTACTCCTGTCGGTTGACGGCAGCACCTATTCTGTATCGGGAACTTTCAATCCGGATGCCACAAATTTTGTACTCGGCAATTTTGCGCTTAATTCTGAATATTGTTTTGTAGTGAGGGCTGATCTTGAAAATGGTTCAAATTCAACTTCGAATAAGTCATGCGTATCGACGAAGATGGAGCGTCCTCCTGATTGGATAAATGCCGATCAGGCAACAATCGATGCCGATGGAAATATAGCAGTATCATTTACCATTGACCCTCTTTCGGAGATAACACATTTCAGTCTTCAAAGAAAAACCGGGCCAGCCGGGCTATTTCAGGAAATATCACAGCCCGTTTCCTCAAATGGTAAAGTAAGTTTCACTGATAAACAGGCCGCTTCGGATATAATTAATTACTATTTACTCTCAGCTGTCAACAGCTGCAACCTGCCAGTTACGGTTTCAAATCTGGCCTCAAATATTGTTCTTTCACTTGAACGATCGGGGCCCGATATAATTTTTTCCTGGAATCCATACAAAGAATGGCTTGGAACGATTTCATCATACAAATTATATGTCAATACCGGAGGAGGATTTGAAGAAAAAGCTGTAATTGCGGCTTCAGACAGTCTGTTCGATCTGGGATATAAGGAAATCATGAACCAGGTTTCCACGAAAGAGGTCTGTTTCTACTTGATTGCCTCCGAAATATCAAACCCATATGGTGTTACAGGTGAAAGCAGATCTTCTGAAGCTTGTACCTCTCCCACCGAGATTGTTACGGTTCCCAATGTCTTCACCCCAAACGGAGATCTTGAAAATGATCTTTTCAGGCCGGTTCTTTCATTCACCCCATCGACATACCAGCTTATTATAAGTGACAGAAAAGGCAATGTATTGTTTGAAACAAGGGATTATCTTGCATCGTGGGATGGTACAAAAAACGGGAACCCACAATCAGAAGGCGTTTTCCTGTGGTTCTTAAAATTAACAACTCCGTCGGGTAAGGTAATTTCAAAAACAGGTACAATTACGATCGTAAATAACAAGTGATCCCGTATCGCTCTAATCAATTTGCAAATTAGATCACTAAACCTGTTTGAAGCCATAAAATCTTAAGCAGGAATAAGCTATCTTTGTAAATCAGACAAGAAATTGCCGCTTGGTTATTTTATGGGGAACAAAGATTTTTTTGATGATGAAGACAGAAAGCGTATTCAGACAGAATATGATAGTCTTGTAAATAATCTTCTGAGATGTAATAAACCGGGAGACCTGGAGCTTATTGAAAAAGCTTTCGGGATAGCAAATGAAGCTCATTGGAATATGCGCAGAAAATCGGGTGAGCCTTACATTATTCATCCGATATCAGTTGCTAAAATAGTTAACCGTGAGATTGGACTCGGAGCCAGTTCAATAGCTGTTGCTCTTCTTCACGATGTTGTGGAGGATACCGAGTATTCACTCGAAAATGTAGAACGCGATTTTGGACCGAAGATAAGATCGCTTATAGACGGCCTGACTAAAATTTCCGGAACTTACAATAAGGAGAATTCTTCTTCTCTCCAGGCTGAAAACTTCAGAAAGATGCTCCTTACTCTTTCTGATGATCTCCGTGTCATTCTGATAAAAATCGCTGACAGGCTCCATAACATGAGAACGCTTGATTCTATGCCCGAGCACAAAAAGATGAAAGTGGCAGGTGAGACAATTTTTCTCTATGCGCCACTGGCTCACAGGCTTGGTCTGTATGCTATCAAAAGTGAGCTCGAAGATCTCAGCTTCAAATTCCGTCAGCCTCAGATCTATGAGGAAATCTCCTCGAAATTAATACACAGCGAGAAAAAATATCTGTCGCTCATAAATAAGTTCTCATTCCCGATAATTGAAAAGCTTACTGAAGCCGGCTTGCAGTTTGACATCAGCGGAAGGCCTAAATCGATATTCTCCATCTGGAAAAAGATGCAGGCCAAAAATGTTCCTTTTGAAGAAATCTACGATGTTCTGGCGATAAGGATTGTATTTGAACCCGCACCTGGCATTCCTGAAAAAACACAGTGCTGGAATATCTACTCAATAATTACTGATTCTTATCTCCCCAAACCCGACAGGCTTCGTGACTGGGTAAGCAGGCCCAAGCCAAACGGATATGAAGCCCTGCATGTTACTGTAATGGGTCCCGAAGGTCAGTGGGTGGAGGTACAGATACGAAGCAAGCGTATGGATGATATTGCCGAAAGAGGCTATGCTGCTCACTGGAAATATAAGGGAGATGATGCGCAGGAGAGTGAGCTCGACAAATGGATAAAAAAAATCCGCATAATGCTGGAAAATCCTCATGAAGATCCTGTGGAGTTTCTTGACGAATTCAAAATGAACCTCTTCTCTTCAGAAATAATGGTCTTCACACCAAAAGGTTTCCTGGTAAGCCTTCCTAAAGGTGCCTCTGCCCTCGATTTTGCATATGAAATTCATACGGAGATAGGTAACAAAGCCATTGGAGCAAAAATCAATTACAAGCTCAATCCGATAAGCGCTGTACTGATGAGTGGTGACCAGGTTGAGATCATTACCTCCGATATTGCCAAACCCGATATGGAATGGCTTGCCTTTGTAAGGACAGCAAAAGCTAAGGAAGCAATTAAAAACGCTCTCAGAAACGATTCGAACCATAGTATACAGAAAGGAATGGAGATTCTTGAATCAAAGCTTAAGGAAATAGGATATACTTCAGATAATGAAATCATCAAGTCACTAATCCTGGCCTATGATGCTCAGAGTAAGGAAGAGCTGTATTCATCGGTAGCTACAGGAAGGATAAACCTTGATAATCTTAAGAAAGTTATTAAGAAAAAACCGGCTGGCAACGTTATTAAATATTGGGAGTTAAAGCTGATAGGTTCAAAAAAAGAAAAAAAAGATCCGGTACTCCAGGAAAGCATTGATAAAAATGTTCCGTTCCTTTTAAGGGAAAATGTTGAAAATGCTGAACAGTCATATGAGATAGCAAAATGCTGTAATCCTATTCCCGGTGATGAAGTAACCGGATATCATTCACCCGACGGAACGATCATTATTCATAAACCTAAATGCCCTGTGGCCATCAGGATAATGTCGAATGAAGGAAACCGGATAATCGCTGTAAAATGGGCCATCCATAAACTGATCTCATTCCTGGTAAGGATAAGCATGACAGGCATCGACCGGATCGGCCTGGTAAATGATATTACCACAATTATTTCAGCAGAACTTAAAGTAAATATGACTCGGATAAATATATCTGTCAATAATGGGATTTTCGAAGGGACAATAGATTTATATGTACATCATACAAAAGACCTGAACAATCTGATTCTCAAAATTTCCAATATCAACGGAATAGAAAATGTGAGAAGAGTGGAAGATATGACCAATTGATTTTTTTATCCTTCCTCTACCCCTTAAATCCGGGAAATTTAAATACATTTGTTATTATTTTAAATTAGACCAGATATGATTAGTGATGATACAAAGGTAACCGTTAAGAAGATCTTCACTGAATATCTTGAAAAGAAGGGGCACCGTAAAACACCCGAAAGGTATGCAATTCTTGACGAGATATATTCAAGGTCGGGACACTTCGATATTGAGTCGCTATATATTTTCATGAAGAATAAGAATTACCGGGTAAGCAGGGCTACACTGTACAATACCATTGAGCTGCTTCTTGATTGCAATCTGGTAATAAAACATCAGTTCGGAAAAAATATGGCCCAGTTTGAAAGAGCTTATCAGTGCGGACAACATGACCATCTGATCGACATAGAAACAGGAAAAGTTATCGAGTTCTGCGATCCCAGGATCCATGAGATCATAAATACTGCAAGCGAACTTCATGGGTTCGCTCCTCAATATCATTCTCTTTATATTTATGGCAATTACAAAGGGAAAGAAAACGAAGAGTAGGGTCTAAAACGCGAATCCTATTGCAAAGCCAACCCTGGTTTTAAATCCTGTGAACAAGTTTGAATCAACCCATTCGGTATCGCCAGAATTGGCGCTGGCAGAACCGGAGGCGTAATGTCCGCCAACAAAAAGATCCATATTAAAACCTGATTTGGTAATCCATTGCCTTCCGATAAGAATTCCGCCACCCATCACGGTTAAAGATGCCTTGTCGCTTGAGGAGGTACTCTTTGCGGTCAGATTAAAATATCGTAAATATGGTGCGACATAAAAACCATCGAGTGCGTTCTTTTTCGGATAAATTCTAAACTCAGGAGTTAAGACATATCCGGCAAATTTTGCCTTTGAGATAGTGTAACCCATATAAGCAACACCCATCTGGAGAGATGTTAAATCTGAAAGCTTGCGTTCATAAAAGATGGAACCCGTAGCAATAACCAGACTTAAGGTATTGACCTTTATAACATTTTTTTCTGTGCTAACAACTGAATTTTCCTGCGAAAATAAGGGCAGATTCAGTACAGTAATAAAAAAGAGAATCAGAACTTTTTTCATGATAACTACAGATTAGGCAGGTTAAAAAACAATATAGATCTGACGGTTAAAGCAAATATATGAAAATTAAGAGTGAAATACTAAAATGCTTCGTCTCAGCCCGGTCAAACTGCCCTAAAAAGGTCCTGGATAAAAGCCAGGAAACGTTTAATATTTGTTGAATGATTTCAGCTTCAGGTTAATTCGGTCAGTTATGAACATTCTATTATCAGGAGGCTAATAAGTTGATATTATTCGTACCTTGTAAATACTTTAAAACATGTATATACTATAGCTAATATGAACATTGACATATTGTTAGGACTTCAGTGGGGTGATGAAGGAAAGGGTAAAATTGTTGATGCATTGAGTCCGGTTTATGATGTAATTGCCCGTTTTCAAGGGGGACCTAATGCCGGGCATTCCCTGGAATTCAATAATGTTAAACACGTTCTTCATCTCATACCTTCAGGCATATTTCATGCCGACAAGCTGAACATAATCGGTAACGGTGTCGTAGTTGATCCTGCTGTATTCAAAAAGGAGATTGAAGAGCTGGGCCCGCCGGTTCATGAGTTGATTAAGCGGCTTATAATATCGAATAAGGCAAACCTGATTCTGCCAAGTCACAGGATCCTTGATGCTGCTTATGAATCAAGCAAGGGTAATTCAAAAATAGGTTCCACGCTTAAAGGGATCGGTCCGGCATATACAGATAAAACAAGCAGGAACGGATTGAGGGTAGGTGATATATTAAAGGCCGATTTCAGGCAACTGTATACTGATCATCTTAACAGTCACCTGGCAATATTAAAAAATTACGATTTCAAGTTCAACCTTGAAGAGTATGAAAAGAGCTGGTTCGAAGGTATTGAGATGCTGAAAAAGTTTCCCATAGGGAATACCGAATATATTGTTAATGAGCTCGCTTCATCGGGCAAAAGAATTCTGGCCGAGGGTGCACAGGGAACAATGCTTGATATGGATTTTGGTTCTTATCCTTTCGTAACTTCTTCAAATACAATTTCTGCCGGAGCCTGCACCGGTTTAGGTATTTCCCCGAAAATGGTCGGTGACATTTATGGAATCTTCAAAGCATATTGTACCAGGGTAGGATGCGGCCCCTTCCCTACCGAATTGAACGATGACACCGGAGCAACTTTAAGAAATATAGGAAATGAGTTCGGCTCAACAACAGGAAGACCCAGACGCTGCGGATGGCTCGACCTGCCGGCTATAAAATACGCAATCATGATTAACGGCATTACAAAGCTCTTCATGACCAAAGCTGATGTAATGTCGGGATTTAAAACCATCAAGGTTTGCACATCATATCTTATCAATGGGGAAGAATCGCTTGAGCTTCCTTTCGACAGCAACGATAAAATAGAACCTGTTTATACCGAATTAAAAGGCTGGCAGGAAGACATAAGCAGTATCAGAAAATACAATGAATTACCTGACCCTCTTAAAGAATATGTAACATTTATCGAAAAAGAGACCGGAGTTCCTGTCACAATGATCTCTGTGGGTCCCGACAGGGAAGAAACTATTTTCAGAAATTAGCAGGATGACCACTGTGGCTGCTGAATCAGGCTGTCAGAGAATTATTTCCTGACGAATATCCATGATTTTGTCTGAACAGTATCCTGAAACTGTTTCAGCCTTTTGAGAGCTTCCCGGAAGTTATCATGTCCTTCAAGCGAAACAAATTCAAATTTGCTTCCTTCCGGATCTAATATTTTGGGTTTATAACCAAGTTCCTTGTAGTGTTCAGCCAGCCTGTCAGCATACGATGAGGTAATGAAACTGCCAACTATAATATTATATTTAAACCTCGATTCCTTTGCAAGCTGCGCTTCGTCGGCTGTTCTTGCAGAATCAATCCTGGCTACTTCAAGAGCCATCATTTGATCCTTGATTTTCTGTAATGAATCTGCAACCCGCACACTGTCTTCATGAACTTTCGGAATAACCGTAGTCTTTGCTTTCTTCCCGAAAATACCTCCCTTGAAATATTTGCATGATGGCAGTACGATCAGAAAAGCGGCAAACAAGATAACCATTAAATGTCTCATAGCATTAAATTTAAGATCAATGGATTACTTTTTTTAAACATCCGGATTGTATGCAGCTCAAAGATACAAATTATTGAAAACCCAACCAAATGATATATTTCCATAAGCGTTATATCAATATACTTCAGATTTTGTATATTCGGAACATAAAATATTGGAACAACATTAATAATCCTGTTGATGAAATCACTTATACAGTTTTTTGAAGAAAGTGTTGAGCTATACAGTAATAATGTCTATCTCTGGGAAAAACCCAATGATAAATATGAAGGTACCACATATGGCGAAACCAGAAAGCAGATTTATGAATTTGCCTCAGGACTTATTAACCTTGGCATCAAAAAGGGTGACAGATTGAGTCTTATCTCAGAAGGCCGCAACAGCTGGGTAATCGGAGAAATGGGAATACTTTATGCCGGAGCCGTTAATGTACCTCTGTCTGTAAAACTAAACCCCGATGAAATAAAATTCAGGATCAATCATTCGGGATCAAGGATGGTACTGGTATCTTCTATCCAGGCTCAGAAACTTAAAGATATTTTAACGGAATGCCCCACAGTTGAAAAAATAATACATTTCGATACCCAGGAGGAATATGCAAATAATGAGATCCACTTCAATGAAGTCAGGAAAATTGGCCGGGAATGGCTCGAATTGCCCTCGAATACTGCAAAGTTTGAGGATTTATATAAGAGCCTGACACCTGACAGTTTTGCAAATATCTGCTACACTTCCGGCACAACAGCAGATCCTAAAGGTATAATACTTACTCACGGGAATTATGTGACAAATGTTTACCAGGCCTACAGCCTTATGGACATTCCCTCATTCTACAAAACCCTTATTATACTTCCATGGGACCATTCATTCGGACACACCGGCGGAATCTTTGCCTTTATGGGAAAAGGTGCCAGTATCGCCTCGGTTAAGTCGGGCAAAACACCAATAGAAACTCTGAGAAACATCCCGATTTGCCTTAAGGAGATAAAACCGAACCTTCTGATGAGTGTACCGGCTATTGCGAAAAATTTCAGAAAGAATATCGAAAAAGGAATTAAGGAAAAAGGCAGGATTACCGAAATTCTCTTTAATAATGCTCTTAAAATTGCATATTCTTATAATAAAGAGGGCTGGAACAAGGGAAGAGGCATACAAAGGCTGAAAAAACCAATCCTCAGATTTTACGACAGGCTTCTTTTCAGTAAAATCCGTGAGGCATATGGTGGAGAGCTGGATTATTTTATTGGTGGCGGTGCGCTTCTGGATATTGAGCTTCAAAGATTCTTCTACGCCCTTGGAATCCCCATGTACCAGGGTTACGGACTAAGCGAAGCCTCTCCGGTTATCTCCTCAAATTCTACAGCCAGGCATAAGCTGGGTTCTTCCGGTGCAATAGTGAATAATATGGATCTTAAGATCTGCGATGATAACGGAGATGAAGTCCCCAATGGCCAAAAAGGGGAAATAGTCATACGTGGTGGGAATGTGATGTATGGTTATTGGAAAAACGATGCGGCAACCCGGGAAGCAATCCGCGACGGCTGGCTTTACACCGGCGATATGGGATATATGTCTGAGGATGGATATCTTTATGTACTGGGACGATTCAAAAGTCTGCTTATTGCCGATGACGGAGAAAAATTCAGTCCTGAAGGTATTGAAGAAGCTATTTCGGAACAATCGAAATACATTGATCAGTGCATGCTATATAATAACCAGAAACCATATACTGTTGCGCTTATTGTGCCTAACCAGCATTTCCTCAAGCTGTATCTCGAGGAAAAGAGTCTGACAGCTGATTCAGACGAAGGAA
Organism: uncultured Bacteroidales bacterium; assembly: GCA_963715785.1. Lineage (GTDB taxonomy): Bacteria > Bacteroidota > Bacteroidia > Bacteroidales > VadinHA17 > LD21. The sequence goes on along the minus strand of OY970276.1, from coordinate 3,263,848 downwards.
AACGAGCCGTGATTAATCTGATCGAAAGTGAAGTTTTTGAATACCGTATAAATGGAAAGTACGGGAATATGTTTCCCCAGCGCTGGCTCCCCGTATCTATTGGAATCCTGGAAGAAAGCTTTACGGAAGAAAATGGCCTGATGAATTCAACTATGAAAATAGTAAGAGGAAAAGTTATGGATAAATATGAGGAACTTATTAATTATCTATATACTCCTGACGCAAAGGCAGTTACTAATGAAAGAAATATCGAGCAGGTAGAAAAGATGAAACTGGGCTAACCCGGGTTCACTTTTCGCGTTACCTTTTTTTTCTTTTGTCACTTCCCCTTGCCCTTGCCTTTTATCTTTTATCTTAATATTAACCTATGAGATCATTTTATATCACAACAGCCCTGATTGCTCTTTTAAGTATGGCATGTACACATAAACAGGAAATACCATGGAAGCTTGCCGAAAACCCGATAATGACCAAATGGGCTGCTGATGTGGATCCTTTGAGACCATGGTTTCAGTATCCCCGTCCCGATCTGAAAAGAGATGACTGGAGCGACCTTAATGGCCTCTGGGATTATGCAATTACAGGAAAAGGTCTTAAACCCGAAAAATGGGATGGCAAAATTCTGGTTCCTTATCCGGTTGAATCAGCCATCTCTGGTGTCAGAAAAAAAGTAAGTGAGAACCAAAATCTGTGGTATAAAAGAACTTTTGAAATTCCTGCATCATGGGGCAGGAAGCATATATTATTAAATTTTGAAGCCTGCGATTGGGAAACAACAGTATGGGTCGATGGCAAAGAAGCAGGCACACACCGTGGAGGATACGATCCGTTTACTTTTGATATCAGCGGATATCTGGGCCAGACTAAACAGCATGAATTACTTGTACGTGTATGGGATCCTACTGATAAAGGGACCCAGCCTAGAGGCAAGCAGGTATCTTCTCCCGGCAGCATCTGGTATACCTCAACCACTGGCATCTGGCAGACAGTCTGGATCGAGCCTATTAATGAATCCTTCATATCCTCTTTCAGAACAGTTACAAATGCAGATAATGGCACTGTAGACTTCAAAACAGACGCAAAAAATGCAGATGACTGCTTACTGAAATACGAAATAATAAAAGATGGTAAATCTATTGCCTCAGCAACGGGAAAACCCGGTGATGAAATAACCCTGACCATCAAAGATCCTATCCTTTGGTCGCCTGATAATCCGTTTTTATATGATGTTGCCATAACCCTAATGAATAACGGAAAGACAGTTGATGAAGTGAAATCCTATACCGGTATCAGAAAGATATCCATCGGAAAAACTGGGGACGGATTTACCAGAATGCTCCTTAATAATAAATTTATTTATCAGAATGGTCCGCTGGATCAAGGCTTCTGGCCCGATGGCATCTATACCCCTCCCACTGAAGATGCGATGGTCTTTGACCTTAAGATGACAAAAAAAATGGGGTTCAACATGCTGCGAAAACATGTCAAGGTTGAAAACAGGATCTTTTACTACTGGTGTGATAAACTTGGCATACTGGTCTGGCAGGACATGCCAAGCGGTGATCAGTCGATATGGGGAGATCTTCCCGATATCAGCAGATCCAAAGAGTCTTCAGACCAGTATGAATATGAACTGAAAAGAATGATAGAGACAAAATACAATCACCCGTCAATCATATTATGGGTTCCGTTCAATGAAGGCTGGGGACAATTTGAAACTGCAAAAATTACAAGTCTCATTGCTGATTATGATCCCACTCGCCTTGTTAACAGTGCCTCAGGATGGACTGACCGCGGAACCGGCAATATAAATGATATCCATCATTATCCCGATCCTGTGGTCCAGCCTGCAGAACAGAACAGGGCAATAGTGCTTGGCGAGTTCGGAGGCCTTGGTCTCCCTGTTCAGGGCCATACCTGGGAGCAAAAAAACTGGGGCTATAGAAATATGTCCGATACTCTTCAGCTGCTTGCCAAATATGAATCTTATCTTGACCTGGTACATAAATTTGTAAGGGAAAACGGTCTGAGCGCTTCAATATATACTCAGACCACTGATTGTGAGACAGAGACAAATGGTCTTATGACCTATGACAGGAAAGTAAATAAAATGGGGATCGAAAATGTTTTCAGGGCTAATCAGAATATAATTCCTGCCTCCTTAATATCCCAGTTCAGAATATTTACTGATAGCTATACCGTAGTACTTAAAAATAACAGGGAAGGCGGTAAAATTTTCTACACGCTCGATGGAAGTAATCCGACTGATAGTTCAAAATTATATTCAGGCCCATTTAATATTTCAGAAACAACTGATATTAAAACATTTACAAAGTGGCCTGATTCACAAAGCCGGCCAGGCACTTTTCTTATTGAAAAGAAGAGTCTGCTGGCTGCAATAAAAACGGATAAACTGAAACCAGGTTTGAAGGCCATGATCTATGATGGCAGTTTTAATGAATTACCTGATTTTAAATCGATTAAAGCCACCTCGACAAAAACAGTATCTGTAGTTAGTCACAAAACAGCCGCTAAAGATTCGCTCTTTGCAGTTGTCTTTGATGGGTATATTCAAATTCCTGCTGATGGCATTTATGGATTATATATAAATTCTGACGATGGCAGCAAATTATATATTGATGACACCGAACCTGTTGTTAATGATGGAATACACGGGATGAAGGAAGAAGGAAGAACCTTTCCATTCTCAAAAGGCTTCCATAAACTCAGGATTGAATATTTTCAGAATACAGGTGGAATCGGACTCGAATTTCTGGTTGAGGCACCCGGGCAACAAAAAACTAAGGTGCCCGCAGGCTGGCTATTCAATTAATCCCAAATACAAACAGATCGTTATGTTAATGATTTAACTTTGCGCGCCTTTTGCTCAGCTATGTGTGCATAGCGGTTAATGGATTTGGATCCCGATTTATTATACTATCAATCTGCTTTTAAAGGGAAGGAACGTCATAAAATCTGCATGATGCACAATATAAGCCTCGGTGGTCCTCTTCACAAGATCACCTTCATGCGCATGAGCAGCGATAATATGGCAGACTTCAGGAGGTACACCGCATTCTTCAGCAAGCGCCACTCCTGAGAAAGGATGCCGGAGATATTGGCCATATCTTCCCTGAATGGCTATCTTATTTGTATCAAGCTCATATTCAAGAAGTTTTCCCACATCAGCAAGTATGGCACCAGCGATAAGTACATCCATGTTAACAGGCAGAGCCGGGCCAAAAAACTCATTCATCTTTTCACCGCTTGCCTTTGCAATATGTACAACACACCTTTTATGAGCCATAAAACTAACCTTAAGGTCAGGCCCGCACAGCAGAGTAAAAGGGATCGTGTCAAGGTCCTCAGCCTTCAGTACGCTTCTCTTCAGAGCTGTTTCCCACGTCATGGCAGTTTGTTCCCTGAGTGCCAGGTCTTTTATCCACTCCAGTTCCGGCCATAGCTTTTTTACCTGCTCAGTCATATGAAATGATTTTAGTTACTTTAATTTCTTAATAATAGCATCCGTCATTTGCGATGTTGAAGCTGCGCCATTTTTTATTACTTCCGGTCTTCCGGCCATTTTCATCATATCGTATGTTCGAACTTTCCCTTCTACTATTACATCTGCAATTGCCTTTCTGATTAATGACGATATTTTCTTCTCCTCTATGTAATCAAGCATCATGCAAGCCGATTCGATCATGGCAATAGGATTAACGATTGAGACTTCGTATCCTGCATATTTCGGAGCTGACCCATGAGTAGGTTCAAAAACGGCAACACCACTGGCGGAGAACTGTGCACTGCATGCAAATCCAAGGCCGCCTATAAGACCGGCAAAAGCGTCTGATGCTATGTCGCCGAACATATTGCCTGCAACAATTACACCATAATCTTCCGGATTCTTGGTTAACCACATCATCTGAGCATCAATATTGGTATTAAGAAGCTTAATCTCCTGATACGAGTTTTTCTGTATCTCTTTTGCAAGCTTCCACATCAGCCCTGAAGTCTCTCGTATTACGTTTGGCTTTTCGCATACTGTAACTGATTTATAACCATACTTTTTCGCGTGCTCAAAAGCTGCATTAAGGATTCGTGCTGTAGCTTTTCTTGTGAATATCCTTGTTGAAACTGAAAGCTCATCAACAGGCACATTTCCAAAATTCTCGACAAATTTCGGATGGGTCATTAAAGCCTGGTGAACCTTTTCCGGCGGATTGGTCCATTCGACGCCTGAATATAAACCTTCAGTATTCTGACGAAAGATTACAACATCAACCAGGGGCTCATCGATAGTATTTCCTTTACCTCTTCGTACAAAATTCAGCGGATTTCCCTTATAGGATTTGCAAGGACGCACACAAATGTCAAGGTTGAATAACTGCCGCAAAGCTACAATCGGACTTGAATACGTATAACCTTTCCCCTGAAGCTGCGGAGACAATTCAGCTTTTGCTTCATCGTTAGGTTTTGAGGTTATTGCGCCAAAAAGAGCAATCTTGTGTTTTTCAATCAGGTCAATGGTTCTCTGGGGCAATGGATTGCCTTCACGGCACCAGAATTCCCATCCGATATCTCCGTGAATATAGTTCGCTTCAAAACCGGCTGCATCCAGGACTCTGATGGCTTCTCCCAGAACGACCGCACCTATTCCATCACCGGGTAAAGTAACAATAGTACGTTTCGACATATAATTTTATTATTTAATTTAAGCCAGGTAGTTATTCCCAAAAATAGTCAAATTTTGTCAGTACCTGAAAACTGACTTTAATTTTATGGATATACCTGAAAGATGAAAATAAATAGTATTTTTGCGCCAAAATCAGCATTAGTATTCCTGGCATGAGTTTATTAAGTCAACTAAATCCAGCACCACTCTGGATCTACTTTGAGGAAATATGTAGTATTCCGCGTCTGTCAAAGAATGAGGGGAAAATCAGACAATATCTTCGTGAATTCGCAAAGAAAAACAATCTGGAATCAAAAGAAGATGAGGTTGGAAATATACTGATTATCAAACCACCTGCCAGGGGAATGGAGAATAAGAAGACGGTTGTTCTCCAGAGTCATATGGATATGGTAGGTGAAAAGAATGCTGATTATCCGCATAACTGGGCCACTGATCCTATTATTCCGGCAATAAATGGAGGCTGGGTCACTGCTACCGGCACAACTCTTGGTGCTGATGATGGTATCGGGATAGCTTCGCAACTGGCAATTCTGACTGATAAAAATCTTCAAACCGGAAAAATTGAATGTCTCTTTACTGTTGATGAGGAATCAGGGATGACGGGTGCAATAAATCTTAAGCCCGATTTTTTCACCGGAAGAACCCTCATTAATCTTGATTCGGAAGATGAAGGCATCCTGTTTATTGGTTGTGCCGGAGGAATGGATACGGTCGGGACGATGAATTATCAGCCAGTTTCTGTTCCAAATGGATCTGAGGCACTTGAGATAGCGGTCACAGGACTGCATGGAGGTCATTCTGGTGATGAAATTCATAAAGGATATGGCAATGCAGTGAAAATAATGAACCGATTGCTTTGGAACCTGTCAAATAACTATAATATTTCAATAGGTGATTTCGATGGAGGAAATCTGAGAAACGCCATTCCCAGGGAAGCTTTTGCAACAATTGTTTTTGATAAGTCGGCCTTATCAGCAGTAAAAAACTGGACTGCAGACTATTCTTCGACTCTGGCAGAAGAATACGGTAATCTTGAAAAAGATCTGAAAATTTCGGTTAAAGTAACTGCCATGCCGGCTTTCATAATGGATAAGCAGAACCAGGATAAGTTTCTGAATGCTTTAACCTGTTGTCCACATGGTGTGATTGCCTGGTCAAATGAAATGAGCGATCTTGTAGAAACATCAACAAATCTGGCTTCAGCGAAATTCAGTGAGAATAATACCATCAAGATAATCACTACCCAGAGAAGCTCCGTGGAATCGGCTAAAATTAATGCGGGTGCCATGGTTGAATCATGCCTGAGGCTTGCAGATGCCGTTGTAGTTCATTCAGACGGCTACCCGGGCTGGAAGCCAAATATGACTTCTGAAATCCTTAAAATTACCCGGACATCATATGTCGATCTTTTCGGTAAGGAACCATTAGTACGGGCAATTCATGCAGGTCTTGAATGCGGTCTTGTTTACGAGAAGATAAAAGGAATTGATATGATCTCTTTCGGGCCGACGATCAAAGGAGCCCATACTCCTGAAGAGATGATAGAAATCAAGACAGCTCAGATGTTCTGGGACCTTCTTATCGATGTCGTAAAGAATATCCCTCAAAAATAACACCCGGCATTTTTCTAATCGTAGGGTTCGAATTCATCTTTGCCGGCTCCGCAAACAGGGCAGATATAATCAGCAGGAAGCTCGCTGAAAGATGTACCTGGGGCAACCCCGCCTGAGGCATCTCCTTCAGCAGGGTCATAAATATAACCGCAAACAACGCACTTGTATTTTTCCATATTATGGTCAGCTTCTTTTTATTTTTCTTACAACATCAATGACCGTTCCATCAACCCATTTGATCGCTGCAACAATATCTTCTTCAAACTGAGGCTTTTGCGGCACACCGCATATTTTTTCAGCTTCATCCTTTAACTCCTTAAGCGATTTAACTGGAAGACCGCTACCTTTAACACTTTCGATAAGATCCTTCCTCAGGGGATTGATAGCTATTCCTCTCTCAGTAATGACAACATCTATCAGCTCACCGGGTCCGCATAATGTGGTAACTTCGTCAACGATCACAGGAATACGGTCGCGAAATAAAGGAACAGGAAGAATAACATTCCTGGCATGGAGACAGTTTTGCCAGCCCCCGATGCCATGAAGCAGGTAACCATCCGAATGCGTGACCACATTCCCATTGAAATTCAAATCAACTTCAGTAGCACCCAGAATCATTATATCCATCATGCTTGTGATGTTGCCTTTTGAATGATAATTATACGCATTGAATACTGAATATGGAACATGACCCGGATTGTTTTCTATTGACTTAACCGAGTCAAGATCAAAGACCTGGGCATCCAGAATAACGTTCATCTGACCCTCCTCAAGCATTTTTACCATATATTTTGTGCTGCCTCCGAAACCGAATTTTGATTTCCAGCCGTTATTTTTAAGTATCTGGTGCACAAATACAGCGATGGCAAGGGATGTTCCGCCAGCTCCGGCCTGCATCGTCACTCCGTCCTTTAATATCCCTGATTTTTCAAGAAAGGCTGCAGTCAATTCTGCAATTAAAAGCCTGTCGGGACTTTTGGTAATTTGTGTTGTTCCGGATATAATCTTTTCAGGATCTCCGATTTTATCAACGACTACAACATAATCGACAAAATTTCCTTCAATCTCCATTGGGAAACATGGTATGTCAACCAGATTATCAGTTACCACTATCACTTTACTGGCATAGATGTAATCAGCCTTTGCATAGCCAAGTACTCCGCATGCCGATGGACCGCCAGTTCCTTTTGCATTGCCAAATGAATCTGCTGTCGGTGCAGCCAGTACCGCAATGTCAATCTTTACTTCACCGTCCTGTATAGCCTGTACCCTGCCTCCGTGCGATCTGAGCACTGCAGTTCCCTTCATTCGTCCCTCTGAAACAAATCGTCCGAGAGGTCCGTTCATGCTTCCCTCAATCCTGTTTATCGTACCGTCTTCAAGATATTTAATTAGAGGATCATTACAGGGAAATGATGCAGAAGGAAACCATACCAGGTCCTTTACTCCCAGCTCCCCTGCTATTTCAAAAATTTTATTGCTTACCATGTCACCATCTCTGAGATGATGATGAGTAGAAATGGTCATCCCATCTGCGAGACCACATTTTATGAGTGCTTCTTCAAGAGAGGTTAAAACTTTATTGCCATCAGCCGGATAATCAGAACATACAGGGATCGGCGGGGAATATTTCCTGCCTTCCGGCTTATAATTACCAACTCCCTTGAAAGGGATCACAGGCTGACCATTTACCTCCAGAGGAACTTGCCTGCCTGCTGCATTCATCACCGTTTTCACTGTCATATATCTGATGATAAGAATTAATTATTTTCAGATTTAGTTTCTGATAACCATTCTTCTGGCAAAAGACCAAGCCTAACAGCCAGATCAATGTTTTTCTGTGCACGTGCCACTACCGGCGCATCTATCATTTTTGAACCAAGGGCAACCACACCAACGCCATCAATCCTTGCTTTTTCATAGGCAAGAATAATTTTTTTCGATTTTTCAATCTCTTCATAATCGGGAGCAAATCCTTGCTTTATAACACTGATCTGTCGCGGGTGAATGCACCCCATGCCTTCAAAACCAAGTGATTTTGATATCCTCACGTTTTGTTCCAATGCTTCCATATCGGCTACATCTGAAAAGACGGAATCGATAGCCTGAATGCCATTTGCCCTTGCAGCCACAATGAGCCTCGTCCTGGCATAAAAAGATTCTTTGCCTTCAATCGTTCTTGAAACACCCAGATCGGCAGTATAATCTTCCAGTCCAATTGCCATGGCCACAACATTGCCGGAACTGCCAGCTATTCCAAATGAGTTCTCAACCCCTAATGCACTCTCAATGATAGGCATAAGGAAAACCCGGTTTTTCAGATTTAATTTTTTCCTTATCGCCTCAATCTGATTTTCGACCCGTTTAATCTGATCAGCGCTCTCACATTTCGGGATTAATATAAGATTTACATTATGAGGAATAACGTATTTCAGATCTTCCAACCCTCTCTCGCCCTGATTGATTCTTACCATCCGCTCGGCACCATAAAAATTTACCTGTCTTAGCGCATTCCTTACGAGTATCCTTGCTTCGTCTTTTTTCTCCGGAGCTACGGAGTCTTCAAGGTCAAGGATGATTCCATCGGCTGAATGAAGACCTGCATTTATCATTAATCCTGGCTTATTCCCGGGCAGGTATAACCGTGAAAAACGAAACCTGTCAGGTTCTGTGGAATAACTGTTTTCTTCAGACATTGCAGGCAGATACTCCAGACCGGATGTTATTAATTGCTTTACTGCTGATTCCAGGCGCGCGGCAATGACAAAAGGAAGTGCTCCTGAGTCAATTATCTGAACAGCAGCATTTTTAATGCCAAAAAAATACAGGATTTCTTCAGTAAGCTTTTTTATGGATTCACCATATAAAACCTTGACTTTTGAAGTAAGTTCAATGACAATTCCACCCTCCGGCTTCAACTCCAAAAAGATTTCACAATCAGACCTAACTTTTGGACCTGAATTTCCCGCTCTTGCAATGGATTTTTTCATATCTCATGGTTGGTAATGTTATACAAACCTAATGATTTTTTTAAACATGAGCCATAGCGGAAACCGACAGATCAGTTCATATCACTGCCCGGCTTTTTTTTCACAAAGTTCTATCAGAACTCCAGAAGTAGCTTTTGGGTGCAAAAAGGCAATATCGAGCCCTTCAGCGCCTTTCCTGGGTTTGCAATCAATAAGAGCTATACCCTGATCGGCTGCATGTACCAGTTGTTCTTCAATTTTTTCAACTGAGAAGGCAATATGATGAAATCCTTCACCTTTTTTCGCTATAAACTTACCAATAGGACCATCGGGATCTGTCGATTCCAATAATTCAATTTTTGTTTGTCCTACCTGAAAAAAGGCAGTCCTGACTTTCTGATCTTTTATTTCTTCAATATTGTAGCAGGTCAGACCCATTACATTTTCATAAAAGCTTATGGCAGCTTCCAGGCTTGTAACGGCAATCCCAATATGTTCAATATGAGATGGTTTCATTAAGATAACATAAATTATTTATAATTAAGAATTGTATAGATCAGGTCTTTGAGATCATGGGATTTATATGCCGGTGATCTTTGCATTTATTGGATTTTCAAAACGGAAACTCAACCGGTGTCTTTATATCAGACTCAACATTAACAGGTTTTTTTGCAGCTGCATGAACAGCATTTCCATCAACAAATATCGCCTTATATGGAGAAGCCGGACAAGCAAATTCACAATGGCCGCAGCCAATGCAGATATCCTCCGTAACTTCCGGGATAACAAGATTCCCCTCATAAGGGATCATATGGCAGGCTTTTGTAGGACAAGATTCCGAACAGGCTCCGCAGGCAGTCTTTTCAGTTTTTACAATGCAATTATCCTTAATAAAATTTGCCTTTCCTATCTGAGTCAGCTTCTTTGCTTCCAGCAACAGTGGATGCAGTGCGTTAACAGGGCAGACTTCGGTGCATTTTGTACAGTTATAAGTACAAAAGCTTTTATGGTAATTCATAACCGGCTGCATTATGCCTGCAATACCATATTCCCTGTATGAAGGCTGCAGAACACCGTTTGGACACGCATTTATACACAGGGAACAGGCAATACAATCTCTGTTGAAATCCACAATGCTTACTCCTCCAGGAGGACATACCGGGCATGTTCTATTTTCTTTGACCGTTGATTCCTTTTTTGGCTTTGGGGCAACTTTTTCCTGTCCTTTTGAAACCCCCGATATTCCAAAAAATAAAAGAAGTGACCCGATTATAAGCTTTCGTTTACTTTCGTCTGTCTCGTGAACCTTTTTTTTGAACCTGACCAATCCATAAGAGATCGCTTTGTCCTGACAGGTATGTATGCAATTGAAACAACTGACACACCTTGACAGGTCAACATCATATTTCAGAAAATCAATGCAGGAAGATTTGCATCTCATAGCACAACGGCCGCACCTTGTGCAAGAGGTCTCATCAAATCTTATCCGGAACAGTGAGATCTTGGAAATAAGTCCTAAAAATGTACCGACAGGACAAAACATATTGCAATAGAGTCGTCCTTTGGTAAGGGAAAGGCCGCCAACAAGCAAAAAGAAAACTGCAGGGATGGAATAAACGATCAAAGGAAAGCCCTTTATCGGAACATTGCTTAGCGTATAGATATCGAAGTGTCCAAGTACTCCGGCAAGAAAATTATTTATCAGAAGAATGACGGGCTTTGCAAAATAAGTCATAAATCTGCCGAAAATGCTATAAGGATCAAGAAGGGTAATCATGTAAAAACCCCAGATCATAGTGACTACCAGGGTTATACCAAGAAGTGAATAGCGAAGTATCGTAAATGGCTTCTTAAAGCCGTATCTCCTGAATTTTTTCTTTATCCTTCCTCCTATCCGGCTGTTTAGATCCTGACCTATTCCCAATGGGCAGAGGAATGAGCAGTATGTCCGGCCTGTAATTAAGGTGAGTAAGAGAACTATGAGGAAGCCTCCTGCCGCCAGAGTTTTTAAACTGTAAAATTTGAGGACAGAAGGAATAAACTGGAAAAACATTAACAAGTTAACGTATTTAGCCGGTATCAGAGATTTAAAGTCAACAAACGCAAGGATAAAAAAGATAAGAATAAGAGTTGAAAAAACGATCCGGATTCTTCTAAGTATGGATGAACTCATCAGCACTTACATTTTAATTCTTTTAATATTCAGGGATTCAAGGTTCATATTTCCCAATCCCATTTTATGAGCAATCGGAATGTATTCGACCGTTTCAACTGCCACACCTAGCATTTTCGCTGCTGCGGCATCGCCTGCCACCCAGTCGGTTGTGAGTATCTGAGATTTCATGGGGACGAGATCTTCCTTTGATACTCCCTGCGGACCATGCTTAACCATAACATTATAACAATCAATAACATTGAGGGCAGGTTTCTTCTCATAAAGTGCATAATCAGCAATACACTGGTTCAGATCGTTTGAGTGCCAGAATCCCCTGTCCCACACAATTCCCATTGTATTCTTAAGACAGCAAGTCATACGTGTTGAACTGTGATCTTTCAGATACTGGAACATTTATAAAAACATCTGTTTCAAGCAATAGCTGGTGAACTTTTGCCTTTTGAAGTTTTACTCCGCCGGGAATTTCAATTTCCTGATAATAGCTTTCAGAATTGGCAGGCACTACCTTTGCTCCGGCTGATTTTGCTATTTTTTCTATCCCGGAGTTACTATAGCAATTAACCCAGTTATCACATGTGTGATCAAATACATATACTTCCTTTGCACCTGCTTTAAAACAATGCTCAATAATCCTCTTTACAAGCAATGGATTTGTGTTGGCAGCCAGTTCCGGAATCACATCCCAGCCGATATTAGGCTTAATCAATACTTTTTGTCCTTTCTTCACAAATGTCCCCATTCCTCCCAATTCCTGAATGCCAAGATCGAACATTGCATCAGGTGCGCCGCCCATCAAAGCAACCATATCATATTTTTCAGCTGTAGAAGCAGATCTGCCGAGATTACTAAAACCACCCATTTTTAATGCTGCTCCGGCTGCCAGACCGCCACTTACTGATGTCCTGAAGAAAATCCCTTCGTTTCATAACCTTAATAAACTCGTTTATAAAATGATTTTTAGATATGTGCCGAAAAATACAATTTTTTTTTATTATTCCGTAAAGTTTGTAAAGAGTATCTTTGCGCGAAATAACATATTTCAATGTTGCATTTAATACTACTCTGGGAAAATGAAAATAATCGGTTACGACTGCTTCTCAGGCATTAGCGGAGACATGAATCTTGGTGCTATGATTGATCTTGGCGTCGACAGGATATTTCTCATAAATGAATTGAACAAGCTTAATCTTCCGGGTTGGGAGCTTATCGCTGAGAAGGATCAACGACATGGAATTACCGGTACCATGGTGACAGTTAAACAAACAAGGCATGAGCATGCTCACCGCCATTTTTCCGATATAGAAAAAATCATAAACGACTCAGCGCTCGATAATTCAACAAAAGAATTAAGCATAAAAATTTTCATGAAAATTGCACAGGCAGAAGCTTCTGTGCACGGAACTTCAATTGATCATGTACATTTTCATGAGGTGGGAGCCGTTGATTCAATTATCGATGTAGTTGGTGCTGCAATATGTTATAATGCTCTGAAAGTCGAGGCAGTTCATGTTTCTGCAGTTGAGCTCGGAAGCGGTTTTGTATTATGCGATCATGGAAGGCTTCCGGTTCCTGCACCTGCCACTGCGGAAATTATAAAAGGCCTGCCTGTAAAAAAAGGAGGAGTCGACTTTGAGGCAACAACACCGACAGGCGCTGCAATTTTGGCTGTATTGGCTACCAGCTTTGAACCTTCTCTCACTTTTAATATTGAAAAAACAGCCTACGGAGTCGGACAGAAAGAAAATCCCGATGTCCCTAATCTTCTGAGAGTATTCCTGGGTGAAACAATTCCTGACTCCGGATCAGGGCATGATGCGATTCAGATTGAATGCAACATTGACGATATGAATCCCGAGTTTTTCGAATATATCTCCGACAGACTTTTTAAAGCTGGTGCTTCGGATGTCTTCTTTTTAAATATTATGATGAAAAAAGGGAGACCGGGTATCCTGCTTAATGTCATATGCGAAACAGAATCTGGCGGATAAAGTTAAAAATATAATTTTCAGGGAATCGACTTCCCTGGGAATCAGAACCTTCCCATTCCGCAAAGACACCCTGGTAAGAAAATTTGAGACAATACAGACAATGTACGGTGATATAACAATTAAACGTTCATTTTATAACGGGGAAGAAGTATCGTCTAAACCGGAATACGAGGAATGTAAACGTATAGCTGCTGAAAAAAGCATTCCCGTAAAAGAGGTTTATAATAATATAATCGCCTCTCTTTTCAAAAGCACCAGGTAACGTGAATTATTTTCAGAGAGCAATCAGATTGTTTCGGAATGGAAACAATAAATGGCTGGTCACTCATACTAATGTAAAAGGGAACAATACGTTCCGCATAAACAAAAGAAAATAGGCAGATGGACACATTAGAAGAAAAATCCTTAAAACTCGACTCAATATTAAAAGATCTCAATTCCTTTGTTGTTGCTTTTTCAGGAGGAGTTGACAGTACATTTCTTTTACACCGGGCAAGCAAAGTACAAAAGAACAGCATAATTGCAGTTACGATCAGAACTCCTTATATCCCTGTCCGGGAAATTGAGGAGGCGATTGAATTCACAAGTTCATTTGGCATCAGGCATAAAATCATAGATATTGCCTTTCCGGAAATGATAAGAAATAATCCACTGGACAGGTGTTATATGTGCAAAAAATCGATATTCACTGATTTGATGAGCTTTGCCAAAGGAAATAAATATCAGTTTGTTACGGATGGGACAAACGCCGACGACACAAGAGATTTCAGGCCGGGAATGAAAGCTTTGAAGGAACTGGGCATCAGGAGCCCGCTTCTGGAGGCAGGACTCACAAAACAGAATATCCGGGATCTCTCAAAACAGGCCGATCTTGATGTTTGGGACAAGCCTGCTATGGCTTGTCTGCTGACGAGAATTCCTTATGATACAGATATTGAGGAAGCAACTTTGCGCCTTGTGGAAGCAGGCTGAAAACATATTCTTTGAACACGGTTATCCCGGAACAAGAGTAAGGATTCATGGCGATCTGGCGAGAATTGAATGTTTACCTGGCTTTATGGAAAAGATCATTCGAAATCCTGAGCAGCGAACATATAATATCAAGCCTGAAAAAAATAGGATTCAGATATGTATCTTTGGATCTTGAAGGTTACAGAACAGGAAGTTCAAATCCTGAAAATACTGAAATATGAACGCAAAGGAAGTTGAAAAACTGCTCACTGATGTTAAAAACGGAGATACAAGTGTCGGCAAAGCCCTGGAAGTACTCAAAAATTTCCCATATACCGATCTCGGATTTGCAAGGATAGATCATCACCGGGAAATGAGGACGGGCTATCCCGAAATTATATATTGCGCAGGAAAATCCATTGAACAGGTCAGTGAGATATTCAGAGTCATGGCTCAAAATGAGAGCAATGTAATGGGTACAAGAGCAAATAATGAAATGTTCGAAGCGGTTAAAAGTATTTCATCCGACGCTGTTTATTACCCGGTTGCCAGGATCATCTCTCTGCAAAAGAAGAAACCTGCTGTTCCCGAAACCAGAATTGCCATTATAACTGCCGGAACATCAGATATGCCGGTGGCTGAAGAGGCCGCAATCACTGCCGAACTCCTCGGAAATAATGTGTTAAGGATTTATGATGCTGGTGTTGCCGGCATCCATCGTCTGGTAGATAAATTACCTGAAATACGGAAATGCAGGGTTGTTATTGTAATAGCAGGTATGGAAGGAGCGCTTGCGAGCGTCGTAGGAGGACTGGTTGACAAGCCTGTGATTGCAGTGCCCACAAGTGTCGGATATGGCGCCAATTTCGGAGGTATCTCAGCACTGCTCGCAATGCTGACAAGTTGCTCAACAGGTGTCACAGTTGTTAATATTGATAACGGGTTCGGTGCCGGCTTCGCTGCCAGTATGATTAACAAGATTGAGTGATTCATTTTATAATGGCCGGGAAAATATTGCTTTCCACAGCTTACCTTCCACCTGTTGAATACTTCTCACTGATTTCAGATGCTGATGAAGTGTTCATTGAAAAGGAGGAAAACTATCATAAACAATCTTACCGGAACAGATGCTATATCTTGTCGGCGCATGGCCCTCAGCCATTGTCGGTACCGGTATATCTCAGGCAGTCTGCATAAAACTCCCTTAAAAGATATCAGGATAGACTATTCAAAACGGTGGCAGCAGGTACACCTGGGGGCAATGAATGCAGCATACAGCTCATCTCCCTATTTCCAGTTTTATTTTGAGTCTTTTGAAAAAGTAATATCAGTAAAGACAGATTTCCTGCTGGACCTGAATATGAAACTTACTGACTTAGTTTTAGAGATGCTTAAATTTGAGAAAGAAATTATATATACATCTCATTTTCAACCATTAACAGGTGACGAAAATGATTTCAGATATAAGATCTCTCCAAAAATCGGATCGGGTTTCAGAGCCGGGAGATATTTACAGGTATTTGGAAATGGCACCGGCTTTGATAACAGATTAAGCATAATTGATCTGATCTTCAATTTAGGTCCCGATGCCCCTGACTATCTTAAACAGGATTTTGTGGCGGACTAAAACATACAGAGAACCATTAAAAAAGGGCTATCTCATGAGAAACAGCCCATTACAAGGAAGTCATCAATTTATTACATACCAAACTTATATCCCAGGGTCAGAGTGAACATGTTTTTCATGGTGTTCAGATTTGCAATAGCAGGTTCAATGGGATTACCGGATAAATCCGTACCCACCGGGTAAAGAACATACTTCTGTGAATAGCTGAAGTTGGTATAAGCCAGATCCACAGAAAAGTTTCTTTCTCTGAAACCTATGCCACCTGAAATTGTATTATAGCTAAGGTTCGAGTTTACGTCTCCTGACTGAAAAGGTTTTCCATAATAACCATAACCGGCTCTCAGGTACAGAGAGTTTAACCTTAATTCGCCGCCAACGCGGATATTGCTTGCTGTTTTAAGGGTGTTCTTTATACCCAGGTTAGATTGGCTGTAATCAAAACCATCACCGGTTTGTGAAAACCGTGCAGAACTATAGTCTACAAATTCATAATCGGCGCTCAAAAGAGCAATCTTCTGGATCTGGAATGCCACGCCGGCAAGCAGTCTGTACGGGGTTGCCAGGGCATAATTAAAGCGGGTCGGAGAATTTGAAGATTCAAAGCTTGTGTTAAAAACGTGTGAAGTAAGGTCATTATAATAATAATCATCAATCTTGTACCAGGTTGGTGAATGAAATGCCACCCCTATCCTGACGGCATCGACTGGTTTGTATATAGCTCCCAGTTTTAGTGAGTATCCAGTTCCCTTATCCTCATAGTGGTCGGTGTATGTAAAATCAGTAAAGTTGTTCACATTCGGAACATTTGTTGATTCGCGATGTTCGTAGTGACTGGTGAATCTTAAGGTTGTGACTCCAAAAGTAGCTCCAAAGAAAAGTCTGTTTGAATAGTTTCCTCCAAGTGAAAATGAATGTTCACCTATATAACCTTCATTTGTGACTATCCGCTGAACAGTCTGTCCATATGCTGATGTCGGGTTATCGCCGTAATTTGAGAATACCGTTCCGTATCTTTGTCCGCCTGAACCAGTTACGGTATCCATTACCCAGGTATCAAAAGCTATGCCTTCAGCTCCCTGAAGCTGCTGATAGGGTGTGCCGGCTCCATTATTTCCTGAATTACCAAGTGTTGCCCAATAATCAGCCATAGAACTGGTATTATTAACCCCCTGGATAACTATACTTTGACTAAGGTTATTTGTCTTATTGAAAGAGTAACCGAAATTCAGATCTATAAGACCTGATTCTTTTTGGCCCTGCATGATTTTTGCTACAAATCCGATCTGTGGAAAATTGAATTTATCAGTATTATCAGTAGATGTTCCATTGAAACCGGATTTTGTATATATACTGAACAATTGTGGCGTGATGCTAATTTCAGATGATCTGAAAACGCCCAGACCTGCAGGGTTTTGGCTCAGTGATGAAAGATCTCCTCCCAGTGCGGTAAATGCGCCGCCCATTGACATGAACCTGGCAGTTCCTCCATAAAAAACCTGGGAATACCTCAGTGCGTCGTCAACAGTTTGGGAAGTAGCCACTGCGAAAACTGATAATGCCGCGAACATTAATATAGCTGTCTTTTTCATAAGTTTCCTGTTTTTTTTATAATACTAGCCCGACACTCTTTATTTAGAATGAACCTTTATTACCAATAAATTATTGTTTCAACCTATCGTCTTCCCGAAGATGATCCGCCGCCACCGCCTCTTGAAGAACCGCCACCTGACGAACTTGAAGAGGAGGATCCGGAAGAATATGACCCTCTTGATTCAGAACCTGAAGATCCGCTGTAAGATCTGCTACCGCCATAAGACCCGGAGGAATAACTGCTACTGCGTTCTACACTGCTTCTGGAAGGTACTGAATATCCTGAAGAACTTCTATATGAATTTGATCTGAACTGACTGGCAGGACTATAGTAACTTGAAGGTGCCTGTGTTCTCCTCTGGACACTGCTTCCCGATGAGCTGCTTCTGACATTATTATAGCTATTCTGGTAAGAGCCCCGGTTTGAAGAACTTCTCACAGCACCTGAATTATTATAAGCTCTCACATTATTTGACGGTACACTTCTGTAAGTACCGGTACTCTCGGTCACACGGCTATTGTTATAAGAAGGCCTGGTGCTCATCCTTGGATTATTATAGCTTGGTGTATACACCCTGTTAGCGCTGTTATAAGCCGGTCTTGCATTTGCTGCACTCCTTTGTACTGAACTATTGGTTGTTCTGTTATACGGGGTCTTGGTCTGATTTTGAACCTGGGCAGACCTGGTAGTACCTGAAGCAGAGGATGTTGTGCTTCTCTGCACCGTTCCTGCAGTCTGAGCTCCGGCAGTCCTTCCTCCAACCCGGGAGGCTGAGCCTGATGATATATAACTGTCACGTCTTGTTGAACCAATACCTCCTACGTTGCTATTCCATCTTGGCGACATATTACTTGGCCTGGGCTGTCTTCCATAAGGAACATTATTCTTTTCGCGAAGATATGAGTGGCCATAGTATCCTCCATAAAGACCTCCATAATATCCGGGTCCGTAATAGCCATAATATCCAGGGTATCCGCCATAATAGTCACCATAATAGCCTCCATAACCGTAACCCATGCCATAGCCATAATAGGGGTAACCTCCGTAACCATAACCGTAACCACCATAGCCAAGACCAAATCCATAGCCTAAACCTAAACCCATTCCATAATTCATGTAAAACGGATCCTGCCAGTATGGGTCAAAATAATTGCCATAAAACATTCTCAACCTGTTTGAATAAGGATACTGATCATAATATTCATATCCCTGCTGGCTATTATCATAATTATTTGTATCGCCGACCTGATTATTTAAGTCCACAGCACCTGCATAATCTTTGGACACAAGAGTATCGGCAGCATAAATATTATCATAATATCCTTTATCATTTGAGTTACCCTGGATTTGCTGATTTACCACAGGTCTGTTTTTTGCTACCGGCTGATCTGAAGGCAAATAGTAAAGATCATCATACTCTCCACCGGTATAAAGGCTTGAGGTACAGGAGCTAAGAGCAAAAAGAAAAAGGATTAATATTTGAGACAATGTTTTCATTTTAAATTCCCCCTATTGTTTTCTTGTTAACACGCAAATATTGTACCAAAGAAACAAATTAATTTAACTAAGTGTTAAGATTCAATAAATATATTATTTAAGAAAAATGCAGGGAATTGTCTCTGCATGATCCTGTTTTATCTGCGACCCGATGATCTGCCACCTGATGAACCTGATCTGGAACCTGATGATCGGGATGAGCCGTGTGAAGAGCTGCTTCTCGATCCTGATCCGGAACTTATTGATCTGGATGAAGATGAATGTGCTACAGAGCCGGATGATCTGAAGGAATGCGCGGTGTTTCCTGAATTTGCATGAGAGATACCGGCTCGGGAAGTTCCTGAATTTATATGAGAGATACTGGCTCGGGAAGTTCCTGAATTTATATGAGAGATACCGGCTCCGGCAGTTCCTCGCGCAATGTTATTGTTGTAGTGATAATTATTTCCTGCAGCGGTGATATTTCTCCGATTCTGGATACCTGCATTATTATTAGCGTAATACCTTGTGGTTCCGGCATTTGTCTGCCTGGTATTATTACTAGCCTGACCCCGGTTAGCCTGGGATACCGTTCTCCTGGTACCTGTCTGGCCTGAGAAATTCACTGATCTTGAAGCGGTTCTGCCATTGCTTACTTCATTTCTGGTATAGGTTCCGGATGAATTCTGTCTTCTGTATACATTGTTATATGATTGTGATCCGTACCCGTTACCCTGATTCCTGCGCGATTGTGATCCGGAATATGAATATCTGTTTGAATTATAACCGTAATAAGAATTTCCCCGGTGATGATCATATCTGTAGTCATTATATCCATAGTAATTGTGATGGCCGCCCCATCCCCAATCGTTATATCGCCATCTGTTTCCGAAGTTAAAACTCAAAAAGAACGGTGAAAAGCAGCAGTTGTAATAATAAGGATTATAGTTCGAGTAATAATTCACTCCGAAATATGGATCGTAGCCGTAATAATTTCCATATCCATAGTTCAGGCCGAAACCGCTGCCGTAGAAATTTAATCCCAGGTACCAGGGTTCGTAATCGTACCAGTAAGAATCTGCATAAACAGGTGAATAATAATCAAAGACGGCGTAGGATCGGTGAAACCTGTTAATCCTTGCTGCATAATCAAAATCACCATTATTATAATAATTATTTACAATCACTCTGGCATCATCATTATTGCTGTATCCAGGATCATTTCTCTGAGCTTTTGCCGGTAAGGCGGTAATCATAAAAATTATTGCGATTCCTATATAGTATTTTGCTTTCATGATGAACCTCCCTTTCTTTTTTGAGTAATAACAGATCTTTTTATTTATTTTTACCGATCATTTTATAAATAATACAAACAAATACCATACCAAAAAATGGCGAAGTTTTTAACAAACAGGGACGAAAATTACTCACAATGGTATAACGATCTGGTTATCAAGGCTGATCTTGCAGAAAATTCTGCTGTGCGAGGTTGCATGGTGATAAAACCTTATGGCTATGCAATATGGGAAAAAATTCAGGCAGAGCTCGACAGACTGTTTAAGGCAACAGGTCATGTTAATGCATATTTTCCTTTATTTATACCAAAATCATTCTTCAGCAAAGAAGCAGCTCATGTTGAAGGATTTGCCAAGGAGTGTGCGGTAGTAACCCATTACAGGCTCAAAAATGACGAGAATGGGAAAGGGGTGATCGTTGATCCTGATGCAAAACTTGAGGAAGAGCTGATAATTCGTCCTACTTCAGAAACTATCATCTGGAATTCATATAAAAACTGGATCCATTCCTACCGTGATCTTCCGATCCTCATAAATCAATGGGCTAATGTGGTAAGATGGGAAATGAGAACCAGGCTGTTCCTGAGAACCACGGAATTTCTATGGCAGGAAGGCCATACTGCTCATGCCACACGTGAAGAAGCTGTTGAGGAGACAGAGAAAATGATAAATGTTTATGCCGGCTTTGCTGAAAATTCAATGGCTCTTCCGGTTATTAAAGGATATAAAAGTGAAAATGAGCGTTTTGCAGGGGCTATAGACACATACGCAATTGAAGCACTAATGCAGGACGGAAAAGCTTTGCAATGCGGCACCAGCCATTTTCTAGGTCAGAATTTCGCCAAAGCCTTCGATGTTCAGTTCACCGACAAGACAGGAAAACTCGATTACGTATGGGCCACTTCATGGGGCGTATCAACACGGCTTATGGGAGCTATAATTATGGGACACGCTGATAATCAGGGACTGGTATTGCCCCCAAAACTTGCGCCTATCCAGGTTGTGATCATTCCTATCTATAAAAATATTGACCAGATAGGCGCATTATCCGAGGCTGCCTTAAAAATAAAGACAGGGCTGGAAGCATCAGGAATCTCAGTCAAATATGATGACAGGGATAACAATAAGCCAGGCTGGAAGTTTGCCGATTACGAGTTGAAGGGAGTTCCTGTGCGTCTGGCAATCGGGCCTCGTGATCTGGAAAACAATACGGTTGAAGTGGCCAGGAGGGATAACTTAACGAAAGAAACAATACCAATTGACAGTATATTTGAGTATGTGCCGAAACTTCTTGAGGAGATACAAATAAATATTTATAATAAAGCCCTAAATTTCAGGAAGGAAAATACCTTTTATGCTGATAATTGGGATGAATTTCAGAAGATCCTCGATAACCAGGGCGGGTTTATAATGGCGCATTGGGACGGCACGGTTGAGACAGAAGAAATAATCAAGGAAAAGACTAAAGCTACTATCAGGTGTATTCCATTTGACAGTCCTGAGGAAGAGGGAAGATGCGTCTATTCGGGAAAGCCCTCTAAACGAAGAGTTCTTTTTGCAAGATCCTATTAATTAAATTATTATTTTAGAAGCCGATATCTCACTTAAAATTGTGTTTGCATGACTGATCAGGATGATAAAAAGCTGGCAATAATTGGAACTCTTAAAGAAAAATCGCTGCTGAAGCAAAAGGTATTCGATAACACTCTTGAATCATTTTGTATAGCGAAGGAAGTGCTTAAAAACCTTTCGAAAGATGTAAATGCCAGTCTGAGTGGCATGGATTCGCGAATAAGGCTCGAATATACTGACCGAAGCAATTTTGATGCCCAGATTAAGGTTGCAGGAGATATCTTGCTGTTCAGTATGCACTCAAATATCTTTCAGTTCGACCGCGATCACCCTGCATGGAAAACACCTTATATACAGAAAAACAAATACAATGCATATTCAGGCATTATAAACATTTATAATTACCTGAGTGATTCATTTAAATACTCGCGGCTGGATGATCTGGGTTATCTTATAGCCAGGATCTTCATCAACCATGAAAAGCAGTATTTTGTTGAAGGAAAAAGACAGATGGGAATGCTGTTCACCAATTTTGGAAGTGAAGAGATCAGCAAGCAATCATTACAACTGATAATTTCCACAGCTATTCAATATGCTCTTGAATTTGATCTTCTTGTACCGCCTTACGACGCGGTAAAAATAGCCACAGTGGGCCAGGCAGAGGCAAAGATCCAGCATTCAAGAGTTATAACAGGAAAACGACTCGGTTTTCAGTTTAATTCTGATGATGTTTTGATTAGCAATCCTCAAGAGACCTGATGTGCAGGAATCTGAAAAAATACAGTAATTCCTTTATCAAATCAGGGATCTTCTTTATCCTTCTGATCTCCTGCAACATTTCATATTCTCTGAATGCTTCAACAGCAGCAGATAGTCTCAGAAAGATCCCCCCTTATGTTATCAACAGGATAAGAGAAAATATATCAATTTTTTCCAGGGAGTTTCTTTTAAGCATGCCATCGGAAATACAACCTTCTCCTATCCAGATGAAGGACAGGAACATTGTGTTTTTCGACTCCCTTAAAGTAAAAGCATCAAAGAACCGTCTTACCAGAAGCCTGTACAGTTTCCTCGTCATAAATCCCGATACCCTGATTAAAAAAAGATTTTCATTGCCAACCAACGATAACTATAATCAGTATGCAGGAAGAAAGATCAGGAAAATAATTATTCAAAGACTTAATGTATTCGGGGTGGACATCAATGATCCGGTTTCATCAAATCCAAAGAAAATTGACAACATTCTGAATAAAACACATTTCAACACTGCTGAAAAAATTATCAAAAAGAATCTTCTGTTTTCAGAAGGACAGGTAATAATACCTCTAACCCTCAGCGACAATGAGAGAATTTTACGACAGCTCCCCTACATCGATGATGCCAGGATCATTGTAATACCTGTTTCAGATGATGAAGCAGATGTTATTGTCCTTACAAAGGATGTTTACTCCCTGGGAGGATCCTATACCTATAAAGGTCTTGAGAAAGGAGCCGTTTCGGTATTTGATAAGAATATCCTCGGAATGGGCCATGAATTTGGAATCGACATGCCATTTGATAATTCGGCTCCTGATTCTCCCGGGATCGGAGCCCACTATATTGTTAACAATATCGCCAGATCCTTCGTTAATCTCAATGTTTCCTTTCTCAAAGGGCTTGGTTTAAGGACTTATGGTTTCGATATGAGCCGCAAACTGGTCAGCTCAACGACCAAATATGCAGGGGGAATCTCGGTGCGCATGATGTATATATCAGAAAGTTTGAATACTCCACAGAATCCGGCGCCGCTGAAATACAATTTACAGGATTACTGGCTGTCAAGGTCTTTCCTTATAAATAAGGAATCAGTATCCAGAATAATACTGGGCGCACGATACACTAATAATAATGTATTCGATCATCCTCTTATTACATCTGAATCTTTTTATAATCTCCAGAAATATAAAATTTATCTTGCATCGGCAGCCCTGTCGGTACAAAAATACACTAAAACGAACCTGCTTTACAGCTATGGCCGGACTGAGGATATCCCTTATGGTTCTTTATTCAAAGTCACTGCCGGAAGGGAATATAATGAGTTCAAGCTGAGAACATATCTTGGCGGTGAAGCGTCTTTCAGCGCATTGAGCCCTGCACTCGGCTATTTTTATACATATGGCGGATTATCTACCTATATCAACAAAACCCTCACCGAACAGGGAGTGCTGTCGCTGGGCATGAGTTATTTTTCAAACCTGCTTTATGCAGGAAATTCCAAGATCAGGAATTTCGTATATCTCAATTATACAAGGGGATTTGGCAGATATACAAATGAATACCTTCAGTTCAATAATATTAATGGATTCAGTGGTTTTAGAAATGATACAGCAAGAGGGACACAAAGATTATCAGTGAGCCTTGAATCCGTGTTGTTCAGTCCCATAAACCTGTATGGTTTCAGATTTGCGTTTTTCGGGTTTACCGATTTTTCCTTTCTTTCCGGTACGACTGAAATACTTGGACGAGGTTATGCTCTTTCCAGTATAGGCATTGGTATCAGGATCAGAAATGACAATCTCGTATTTAATACTCTCCAGATCAGGATAGGATATTTTCCGAATCCTCCCGCCTACTCTTCAATTTCACCCGTAAATGTTTCGGGAGAACAACTCCTGAGTCCTGTTAATTTTGAACCGGGCCCTCCTGCAATCATTCCGTACAGGTAATGAACAAAATATTCTTTTGTTTGTATATAATTTGTATGATCGTTATATACTTACTTAAAATTAAATCAAAAAATGGCTGTACTTGTTGGAAAAAAAGCGCCGGCTTTCGTCGCGTCTGCCGTGATTAATGGCAGTGATATCATAGAGGGGTTCTCTCTTGAACAATACCTGGGTAAAAAATATGTCTTATTCTTTTTCTACCCCGCTGATTTTACATTTGTTTGCCCGACTGAACTTCTGGCATTCCAGGAGAGGCTTGATGAATTTGAAGCAAGACATGTTGCTGTGGTTGCATGTTCAGTTGATTCGAAATTCTCACACTGGAAATGGCTCCAGACGGAATTAAATCAGGGAGGAATAAAGGGTGTTAATTACCCGGTTGTGTCCGATCTATCCAAGACAATTTCAGAGAATTATGATGTTCTTGCCGGGGAGTACGATTATTCCGATGATGGTGAGATCACATTCAATGGCATACCAATGGCCTACAGAGGCTTGTTTCTCATTGACAAAAAGGGAATTGTAAGACATCAGGTGATTAATGATATGCCCCTTGGCAGGAGCATATCGGAGGCTCTGAGAATGGTTGACTCTTTACAGTTTTTTGAAGAAAACGGAGAGGTGTGCCCTGCTGACTGGCATAAAGGAGAAAAAGCAATGAAGGAAACACAGGAGAGCGTTGTTGAATATCTTACGGCACTCTAGATAATTCACAATAATTATAAAGAGGTATCCACGGGTGGATACCTTTTTCTATTTTTACATCTCAATGCACAGTAAAGATGATTGCTGAATTTAAGGAGTTCATTGCTGAAAATCACCTGATAAAACAGGAAGACAGGATTCTGCTGGCTGTCAGCGGTGGAATTGATTCAATGGTAATGGCTTACCTTTTCCTGGGCCAACAGTATGAGACCGGTATTGCTCACTGTAATTTTTCATTGAGAGGTACAGAATCGGATAAGGATGAGGAACTGGTCAGAAATTTCGCGGTTGCCCACAACCTGCCGTTTTTCGCAACACGTTTCGCAACAAAAGCTTTTGCCAGCAAGAATAAGCTTTCAATCCAGATGGCTGCACGCGATCTGAGATATGCCTGGTTCGAGGAAATTAGAAGCACAAACGGATATGATCAGATAGCTGTTGCACATAACCTCAATGACAATATAGAGACCCTTCTTATAAACCTCACGAGAGGCACGGGACTTGCCGGAATGTCAGGCATGAAACCAGTCAGCAACAGAATTATCAGACCATTGCTTTTCGCATCAAGAAACGATATTATAACTTTTCAAAAAGAGAAAGGTATTAAATTCCGCGAAGACAAGTCAAATGCCGATTCGAAATATACAAGGAACAAAATCAGGCACCTGGTAATCCCGGTTCTCAAAGAGATCAATCCTTCCATTGAGACAACACTTAATGAAACTGCTGAGAGATTCTCAGGATTCAATGAAATTGTTTTAGAATATATATCAGGTCTCAGTAAAAAGATCTCGGAGGAAAAAGAACAATTCATATTATTTAATATCAATAAGTTAAAAAAAATTCTGAAAAACAGAGCTGTTATTTATGAATTGTTTAAGCCATTCGGTATTACAAATGCCCTGGTAACAGATCTGTTGAAAATTATTGAAGGAAAGACGGGCGGGCAGGTCACGACATCCACCCACCGTATAATAAAAAACAGGAAGGAGCTGATAATTTCAGAAAAAACTGCGGCGCCTGAAACAGAATATATTGTAAATAATGAAAAGCAATTCAAAGGTTTTCCCGGTATTTCTTCTGTAAAGGAAATCATGATAACAGAAGCATATAAAATACCTTCCGATCCGGGAACTGCCTGCATAGACATTCAAAAAGTGACTTTTCCGATGATCATCAGAAAATGGAAAGCCGGAGATCAGTTCTATCCGCTTGGAATGAACCAGAGAAAGAAGCTGAGCGATTATTTTATCGATAAAAAATACTCGCTTTTTGATAAGGAAAATATATTTATCCTGGAATCTGACGGTAAAATTGTATGGATTATTGGTGACAGGATAGATAACCGCTTTAAAATAACCCGGTCAACAAAAAAAGGGCTTCTTATCAAAACAAAGTAATTTCAATTCTGCAGCATCCGGAGTGTATTTACATTGCAAGTCTTAACGCACTCCATGTATTCCCCTGTCGATAAGAATAAGATCGGCTATGGCAATTGCAGCAGCAGCTTCGACTATAACAGGCATTCTGAGAGCTATACAGGTGTCGTGCCTCCCCTTTACTTTCAGCGTGGTCATTGCTCCTGTCTTAAAATTGAAGGTTGTCTGGTCAACACCTGTCGAGGAAGTCGGCTTAACGACTATCCTGAAAATGATCTCATTGCCGTTGGTGATGCCACCATTTATTCCTCCCGCATTATTTGTTGAAGTTTTTCCCGAGCTGTCAATAAAGGGATCATTGTGCTGAGAACCTTTCATTGAAGCAGCAGAAAATCCTGCACCAAACTCAATTCCTTTTATAGCGGGGATTGAAAATATCATATGGCTTATAGCCGATTCCACCGAATAGAAAAATGGTTCTCCTATAGCTTTTGAAGGGTTTTTAATCCGACATTCGATAATGCCGCCAATACTATCATTTGCTGCTACCGCATCATTTATTGCTTTCTCAATATCTGACGAACCTCCTGCAGAGATCAGCTTTGCACTTATTTCTGCCTTTCCGGCAATTTTCTTTGCCAGAACGCCAGCAGCAACAAGCCCCCAGGTTATTCTTCCTGAAAAATGACCGCTTCCGCGCAGATCAGAGAAACCAGAGTGTTTTAGCGACGATACAAAATCGGCATGTCCGGGTCTTGGAATATTTTTGAATTCATCGTAATCGGATGATATCTTATCACTGTTCCTGGTTATCAATGCCACCGGTGCACCGGTAGTAAAACCGTTAAAAACACCGCTCAGTATCTCAGGAAGATCAGGTTCCTGACGTTTTGTGGTTCCAATTGCCCCGCTCTGCCGCCTTTTAAGATCACTTAAAAAATCATCTGCTGTTACCGCGATACCCGGAGGACACCCATCAATGATAACTCCTATTGACGGACCATGCGATTCACCGAAGAGGGCGACTCTGAATACTACACCGAAAGAATTCATACTAATAATTTTTATCTCTGAATCTTGAATAAAATTCCAGGACCTCGTCTACCGGGATTTTTTCAACAGCTGCTTTCCCGATCCCATGCGAAAAAACAAAATGAATATCGTTGCCTGTCTTCTTCTTGTCATGAATCACGAACTGCTTCATCTGCTCATCGGTTAATTCATATCTTCCCGTAAGCTCAAACCTCTTAAGAAGTCCGGTTATCCTTAACTTTTCTGCCTTGCTTATGTAATTTTTTTCAAATGAAAATTCAGCAGCAAGTTCCATTCCCCATGCCACGGCGAATCCATGCTTTAGAGATTTCAGCAGTTCCACAGCATGACCGAAAGTATGTCCGAAATTAAGGATCCGCCTCATTCCTCTCTCCCTTTCATCTTCTGAAACTACCAATCCCTTAAATCTCACTGATTTAGCAATCATGGTAGTCAGAAGATCTTTATCCCGTTCCATTATTCCTTCAAAACTTTCTTCAATAAGCTCAAAAAGATTCTTATCTCCGACAATTGCTGTCTTTATAAGCTCAGAGAGCCCCGAGAGATATTCCTCCGCAGGTAGCGTCTGTAGCATTGCGGGATCGCAGATGACAAAGCCCGGTTGCCTGATAGTACCAATCATGTTTTTTGTTTTCCCCAGGTTAACGCCATTTTTCCCTCCGGTGCTGGCATCAACCTGCGACAATAGTGTTGAGGATACATATCCGCATCCAATGCCCCTCATATATACTGAGGCCAGGAAACCTGCAACATCACAAACCACGCCCCCTCCGATTGCAAGAACAAAACCTGAACGGTCAATTCCTTCATCGAGAAGTTTACCTGCTAAATATTCAATCACTTCAAGTTTTTTGCTGCCTTCCCCGGGTACAAGTGAAAAAACCGGAGCATCCGGAAATTTACCGCCATACAGTTTTTTTACATTCTCATCAGTGATTATAACAGTCCCCCCCGGCGGAATAAGTCCCGACACTGTCTCCCAGCTTTCACCAATCAGAATTTCTGATCTCGATCCCGGCGTATTAATGATTATATTTTCCAAAAGCGCAACTTATTGATTGTTAAAGATAAAAAATCCGGCATAATTCAAAAATTTTTTAAGCAAAATTGGGATCTCCGGGTCATTTCTCACTTAATTCAAGCCATCTGAACTCCTTTTCATCAAGCATCTTTACTATCTCACCATGTCTTTTTGACTTTGACAGTAATTCATCATTGGCAAGAATGCCATTGCTCAGCTCCATCTCAATGAGTCGTTTCTCCGATTCAAGATTTTCAATTTCAAGCGTCAGAGCCTCAAATTCCTTTTTCTCCCTGAAGGTCAGGCTTTGTTTCTTCTCTTTTTTGGGCGAAGATTCCTGCTGTTCACGTTTTTCAGTATTCTTAGCAGATTTGGGGACGAATTCAGGTTTTTCTGTCTCTTTCTGTTTTTCCCTGAGCTGTGTATAGTTGCCCGGAAAATCCTTTATGATGCCATCACCCTTATATTCAAAAATATGATCAACAACCTTGTCCATAAAATACCTGTCGTGCGACACAACTATCACACAGCCTTTAAACCCCGCCAGATACTCTTCAAGAATATTAAGGGTAAGAATATCAAGATCATTGGTGGGTTCATCGAGTATAAGAAAATTAGGATTTTTCATCAGGACTGTAAGGAGATACAGACGTCTTTTTTCACCCCCTGATAATTTTCTGATTAGAGTATATTGTTTTTCCGGCGGAAACAGAAAGTAATTCATGAACTGCGTTATCGACAGCACATTGCCATCGCTTACCACAACTTTCTCTGCAATATTCTTCACCGCATCAATTACTGTCATTTCGTCGTTAAACTCAATTCCCTGCTGCCTGTAGTAGCCGAAAACTATAGTCTCTCCCCTTTCAACAGTTCCTTTATCAGGCGCGGTAAGTCCGGTAATTATATTGAGCAGTGTAGTTTTCCCTGTGCCATTCCTGCCGATAAGACCGGCTTTTTCAAATCTATTGAACAGATAAGTAAAGTCTTTAAGGATTACTTTATCGCCATATGATTTGCTCACATTTTTTATTTCGAGGATTTTGCTCCCCATCCTTGAGATATTTACATTGATATTAATGCCCTTTTCATCGGGTCTGTTTGCGGCTCTTTCCTTAAGATCATAAAAGGATTCTATTCGCGATTTAGCTTTATGCCGTCTTGCTTTTGGCATTCGCCGCATCCATTCGAGTTCAGTTTTTAACAGGTTTTGGGCCTTCTCTGTATTCATTTTCGCCGAGTAATCCCTGCTCTGTTTTTTCTCAAGAAAATATTCATAGTTACCGTCGTATCTGTAAAGCTCATTATCTGAGAGTTCCAATAT
Source organism: uncultured Bacteroidales bacterium (assembly GCA_963715785.1). Classification (GTDB taxonomy): domain Bacteria; phylum Bacteroidota; class Bacteroidia; order Bacteroidales; family VadinHA17; genus LD21. The sequence goes on along the minus strand of OY970276.1, from coordinate 3,233,707 downwards.
CACATTGCAAACTCTGTCAAGGAAGTACCTGTCGTGAGTGACCATCAGGAGAGTCTTCCTCGATTTGATCAGATACTCCTCAAGCCACTCAATCATATCAAGATCGAGGTGGTTGGTAGGTTCGTCAAGTATAAGAAGATCAGAATCTTCAACAAGGATTTTAGCAAGGGCCACCCGCTTTTTCTGTCCCCCCGACAGGGTCCCTATTATTGCATTCAGATCAGTAAGCTTTAGCCTGAACAGGATCTGCTTGACTGCTACTTCATAATCCCAAGCCTTATGATCATCCATCTTCTGGATCATTATCTGAAGCATCTCGGGAGTTCCTGATAAGATACATTGCTCATACTCTCTTATTACCGTTACCAGTTTACTGTCGGTACAGAAAAGCTCATCAATTAATCTGTTGGAGTCGTTCAGAACGGGAGATTGCTGAAGATATGAGATATGTAAATCCCTTTTTATGCTAAGTGATCCGCTGTCAGGATTTTCCCTGCCGGCAAGAATATCGAGCAGGGACGATTTGCCTGCCCCGTTAACAGCAATCAGTGCAACCTTATCATCCTTATTGATATTAAATGTTATATTGTCGAAAAGAAGATTATCTCCTATTCGTCTGGCTATAGACTCCGCCTGCAGGTAACTTATCATAAATAATCAATATTGTGCAAAGATAAAAAGTGTTATCTTACCTGCACTATAAAATTAAAACCTGTGACAATTAAGGAAAGGTACTCCCGTACAATCGAATACTTTCAATCAGCTTTCCCCCTCGCTGAAACTGAATTAGTTTACAGAAATCCTTTCGAATTGTTGGTGGCAGTGATTCTTTCAGCGCAATGCACTGACAAGAGGGTTAATATTATAACTCCATCGCTGATGGCAAAATATCCCGATGCAGAAGCAATGGCAAAAGCAGCTCCGGAGGATATTTTTGAATTTATTAAGTCGTGCACATATCCGAACAATAAGGCAAAACATCTGTCAGGGATGGCACAAATGCTTGTAACAGAGTTTGGCGGTAAGATCCCTTCTGAAACGGAGTTATTGCAAAGGCTTCCCGGGGTTGGAAGAAAGAGTGCCAATGTTGTTGCTTCAGTGGTTTTCAGTAAACCGGTTCTGGCTGTAGATACTCATGTTTTCAGGGTTGCCCACAGGATAGGGCTGGTCAAAAATGCCACTACTCCCCTGAGTGTCGAAAGACAGCTCACGAAGAACATTCCTGCTGAACTGCTTCATGAGGCGCACCACTGGCTTATACTGCATGGGAGATATGTCTGTAAGGCCAGAACACCGTTATGCAGTAAATGCGGACTTACAGACTTTTGCATTTATTATAGGAAGAACATAAAGAAAGTGACAGATTGAAAAGAACAGAATTATATGGAAATAATTCGATAATTATTAATTTTAAATTGTAATTGATAACACCTGGTTGATGGACTACAAAGAGAGTTATTTAGAGTTGTTGGAGAAAAGCAAGAGACTGGAAATGGAACTCGAATCTGTGCGCTTAAAGAGCAAGGAAAAAACAGAATTCACGAGGGAAATGATCTTCAGAATATTTCATTCTAATTCCTATCTGATGGCAATCAGCAAATTAGATACCGGTCAGTATGTAGATGTAAATGAGACATTCCATAAAACACTCGGCTATACTAAAGAGGAGATTATAGGTCATACATCTGATGATATCCAGATTTTTGCAGAATTTGGTGACAGCAATAAATATCTTAAACTTATTTCCAAATTAAAAAGCATAAAGGGTTACCCCGTTAAACTAAGAACAAAAACAGGTGAAGAAAAATCCTGTCTTTTTTCCGCAGAAAGGGTGCGCCTTGAAAATGAACTCTACTTTCTCACAGTCTTTACAGAAGCTAAAGGTCTAAAAGACAGAAAAATAAAAGACAGCCATGGAAGCCTTCTGGAGGAAATATTTGAAACGGTCAGCAGCTACCTTGCTCTTTTCAGCGTGGATGGGGATAACCGGTTCTATGTGATTGATCTGAACAAAAAGGTTGAAGAAGTTGAAGCGATAAAAAAGAGTGAAGTAATTGGTAAATTTGTTGACGAAACTCCTTTAGGTGATCGTACCAGGCTTATTGAGCTCCTTAACCATCTGCACCTTACAGGAGATACATATAAAATATCGGCATCAGAAAATGGTGATGATTCTGAAGGCTTCTATATGGGCTTCCTTCTCACTTCAGGCAATCTTGTTGTTACATGGGAGCCTGGAAATCAGCAAAGAATAAAGGAATTTCAGAATTCACAGGGTCTTGCATTTGAGAAATTTGCGGACCTTCTGCCTGAAATGGTTTATGAGGTGGATCGGACAGGGCGGATAAATTATGCAAACAGACAGGGACTTTCTTTTTTCGGCTTTAAAAAGGAAGATCTTGAATCAGGAGTTTATATGGCTGAAATTTTTCCCGACAGCTATAATGAGATGATTGCAAATCTCAAATCATTAACTATGCCGGGACAAATATCAAGCAATGAATATTATGCAAGGAAGAAAGATGGCACAATGTTTCCGGTCGTCACTCATTCCTTTGCACTTTTCTTCGATGACAAAATCATCGGCTACCGGGGTGTGGTAACTGATATCAGCAAACAAAAAGAATATGAGAATCAGATTATCAGGGAAAAAGCGTTCCTGGAACACTTATATAATTCCACACCTGCTGCAATAGCGATTACAAGTCCTTCAGGAATAGTCTCAATGATCAATCGCGAATTCACAAATCTTTTCGGCTTTACTCTTGAAGAGGCAGTTAACAGGAACATTAATGATCTTATTGTACCTGACCATTTGAAAGAAGAAGCCATGAGGATTGATAATCTTGCTTCCCTGAACAGAAAAGAGGTCAGGCAAACCATAAGAAAGAATAAAAATAATACCAATATACATGTAACACTGGTCGCCACCGCTATTGTCATAAACAATGAGATAGTTGCCAATCTCGGGATCTACAGGGATATTACAACCGAAAGGAAAAATCAGCTTTTACAGGAGATCCTATTTAATATCTCCACTGCCGCTCTTAAACAATACGATATAAAAGAGATTTATCCTATTATTGTACAGGAACTGAGCAAGATATGGGATACTAACAACTTCTTTATTGCACTTTATGATAAGACGACAGAAACACTTTCTTTGCCATTTTTTGCCGACGAAAAGGACAACTTTTATGAAATACCAACTAAAAAAACTATAACGGGCTGGGTAATAAACAGAAACAAGTCCGTCCTTCTTAAAGCAAAGGATCTCAAGGACCTCGATGAATCAGGAGAGATTGATCTCGTGGGCACTCCATGTAAAGTATGGATGGGCGTGCCTCTTAAAGTTGAAAATGATATAATCGGTGTAATGTGCCTCCAGGATTATTATAATGAGGATAAGTTTTCCCAGGACGACCTCTATATATTGGATTTCATTGCAAACCAGATAGCTATAGCTCTTCAGCGCCGCATGATGCTCGATAATATAATAATGGCTCGCAAGAAAGCAGAAGAGGCAGCCCAGTCAAAACAGGTATTCATGTCGACCATGAGCCATGAGATCAGGACACCTCTGAACGAAGTGATAGGCATTACAAATCTTCTCCTCCAGGGTGGCCCCCGGGAAGATCAGATGGATTACATCAAGGCGCTTAAGTTCTCGGGAAATCATCTTCTGACACTTGTTAATGATGTGCTCGATTATAACAAAATGGAATCGGGTAAAATAATCTTTGAGCAGACTCAATTTAACCTGAGTGACTTTCTTGATGAAATAATGAGGTCATACTCATTCAGGTCGAAAGCCAAAAGCATTAGTTTTGAAATAAAGAAAGAAAATGATCTGCCTTCTGAAGTCATAGGTGATCCGATAAGACTGAATCAGATTCTTTCAAACCTTCTTTCGAATGCCTTGAAATTCACTATTCAAGGCAGTATAAAGGTAAAAGTTAAGGAACTTAGCCATACGTCAAATCAGTCAAAAATAGAATTTACAGTTACTGATACAGGTATCGGCATTCCAAAAGACAAACACTCTGTAATTTTTGACAGTTTTACCCAGGCTTCATCTGATACCACCCGTCATTTCGGGGGAACGGGACTTGGACTGGCAATCTGCAAGAAGCTGATAGAATTACAGGGTGGCACAATAAGTATTGAAAGTGAACCAGATATGGGTTCTACCTTCCGGTTCGAAATCACTTTCGGTATTCTTGAAAAAGGGAGTCAGCCTCAGTCACCTGATGTACAGGAAAGCTTTACAGGACTTGAAGGCAAGAAAATACTTGTTGCCGAGGATAATAAAATTAACTTCTTCGTTGCCAATAAGTTTCTTATCGGCTGGGGAATTTCGGTTTCGCATGCAGAAAATGGTCAGATCGCTCTTGACTTACTGGCAAAGGAAGATTTTGACCTTATACTGATGGATCTGCATATGCCGGTGATGGACGGAATTGAAGCAACTCGTATCATCAGAAAATCTGAAAATCCCAGGATCAGTGAGATTCCCATTGTTGCACTTACAGCAGCAATAATGTCGGAAAGCCACGATAAAATTGAGGATCTGAAGATTAATGATTATGTTCTAAAGCCTTTTAAGCCCCATGATCTTTTCGAGAGGATAATGAAGCATATAAGATAAAGGAAGTGTTTTTAAAAGAATTATCAGGTATAATTATTTAATGCAGTTTCTGCTTATATAATCAGCAACTCGTTTGTTTCCCAGTTTAAATGCAATTCTGAAGTCGTGACACGCGTCTTCTGTTTTTCCGGTATTCAGCAGCGCAATACCCTTATTAAGCCAGACGTCTGAATTAGCGGGTTTCAGATCGAGAGACATGCCGTAGTCATTGATCGCCAGATCCCATGTCTTTGAAATAAAATAAGCATCGGCCCTGTCAACATAGCATTGGGGATCATTTGGATGAAGCTTAAGATTCTTTGAAAAATATTCAAGGGCTTTGATATTATCACCCGATCTGGTCTCGGTTTTTCCGGCCATGCTTATCGCTGTAGTATTGTCGGGATAGAATTCCAGGTACTCATGAATATCAGATAATGCTTTGTCGGTTTCCCCGGTTTTTGAGTAGCTATCAGCCCTGAGCAACAACAAACCTGCATCGGGAATTCCTGAATTGATAAGCTGGGAATAGGTAGCCGAGGCGCCAGCAGGATCTGAGGCGCCGCTCTGTGCTTTCGCCAGTGTGAGCAGATACTTCTCATTCCCCGGATTCTGACTGTTCAGGGCAGTCAGAGATTTAATTGCATCGGAATACCTGCCTGCAGCCAGACTTATAAGTGATTCAGCATACATTACTTCAGGAGTGTTGTCATAACCTGACTTAAGGTCACTGAGGACTTCTTTCGAATCTTCAATTTTTCCGGCAGACACATAATATTCAATTTCCGAAATTCTCTTTTCAGGAACAGTGTACCATTCCTTTTTCCAGAATTGCCTCCACTCCTGTCCGTTTTCAATAGTACTGAATGCAGGATCGAGCATTATCTCCTTTTCACTTTTCTTGAAAGGAGAATTCATGCTTAATTCAAGATGATAAAGGGCAGTGGATGCGTCGCCTTTAAGTGCATAAATTCTTGAAAGACCGTATTCTCCCGAGGAAGGGACTAATCTATTAGCTTCATTCAAATCGCTTATAGCAGCGGAATAGTCTCCCTTCATAACATTAGCCTCAGCTCTTTCGGAAAAAAGCCTGCCATCGCTGGTAACTGCGATCGCCGCATTAAGCAGGCTGACAGCTTGTTCAGGCTTCCCGGCATCATTGAGCGCCCTGGCTTTTAGAATATTGTAAACTGTCTGCTGACCATTAACGGCAGATACACCCAGAAATATACAAAACAGAGTTATAATCTTCTTCATATTCCTTATCCTTCAAAATCATTTAGTTGCCGGGGCAGTGACCCTCGAATTTATTTCGGAAATAACATGAACGAAACCTGGTATATGTCTTACCTCGATTCCCGAGATGCGGTTTTCATACACGTCACACTGATAAAAATAAACTCCCGGAGATACGATCTTCCCCTTATATGTACCATCCCAGTTGATCCTTGGATCTTCAGTTCTGAATAAGAGCATGCCATCCCGGTTGAAGAGCCTGAAATTAATTTTTTCAACCAACCCGGTTGTTTTTGCCATCAATTTGTCATTTATGCCATCGCCGTTGGGAGTAAAAACATTCGGGATCTCATAAAAGTTGCATGAATCAACACAAACCAGTACTGATTTAGCGCTTTCATTTCCCACAGAATCAAATGCGCTTACCGCATAACATCCCGAAATAGTCATTCCCGGAAAATGCCTGAAGGTAAAAACATTCCTGTCGTTAATGGTTGAAATCAGTGTAAGAGCCGGTTCTGTAGACATCTGTGCATAGATCTTATAGCCGGCAACATCAGAATTGCAGACAGAATCAGATAATGCCCACGTTAGAGTGTTATAAAGGCTGTCGCACTTGCTGGAAACATCCAGAAAAGGTGCACACGGAGGTTCATTATCAACTGGAGTGACACAAGTGATCTCTGAAAAATTTATCAGGTTCGTTGGCACGTTATCACCAAGGTACCCGCCAGTGGATCTTACGTAATAACAATATTGCTTCCCGTTAACCAGACCATTGTCAATAAATGTCAGCTGATTTGTTGTACCAACCGAATCATATGCATTTGTTACATCATTCAGTCTGAAGAAGTCATAGCTTGTATTGATCCACGGAACATTCCGGTTAATGGTAAACCGGGCCTTTTTGTCACCGGGTGCTAATGTCAGAAAAATGGAAGATGCAACACCGGGATCACCTATAAGGAACCGGTCGCCTGTGGCATTATTATACAAATCAATTCTGTAAATATAACCTGTTGTTGAGGTATTTAACAGTGTATCAACATATACGGTATCGTTCAGGTCGACAGTTTCAATTGCAGCAATCTGCTGAAAATCAGTGCCGCCTATACCCGTAGCGCGCGAAATCAGATACTCATAAGGGCCATTAGCAGGAATAGTATCGAGTTTCTGGGGCTTTTTCCAGGACAGGAATATAGATCCATTAACAGGGTCGGTATTTCTTACGCTCACATTTTTTATTATCGGAATGCCTGATACAAGCGTAGATGTGATTTCATTTGATGCCTTGCTTTCTGCCCCGCTAGGATATACTGAAACAATTCTGTAGGTATACTGTTTTCCAAATTGTAATCCCTGCTGGTTATCATTATCAATAAACTCAATTTTTGAGCTGCCTGCCACATTGCCTATATTTACAAAACCAGTAGAGGAAGGAATTCCTGAAGTACACGAATCGGGTTTGAATGTAGAAGGGCCTTCCCTCCTGTAGATATTAAATCCTGTAACAATATTCGTGACATAAGGCGACCATGTAAGCTTAATAGCTTTCCCTACCGGTACAGCATTTATAAGTTTTGGAGCAGGTCCGAGAACTCTTATATTCATGTTATCAATATCGGATAGTCTTATTTCAGCATTAGAATCATCTGATTTAAAAACTACTGTATATGGTTGTTTCCTGACGTCGGAATAGCAGGGTCTCCACCGGAACCTTGCAGAAGCAGATCCTGCTATGGAATCAACCTTGACAAAAGTAGCTTTGCACGAATCAATAGTAAAAATTCCGGAAGTGGCCTTTATGCTTAAGAAATCATTATCATCATCAGTCGCTGTGAACAGAAAATTAATTGAATCTCCTGCTTCAATGCAATAATCTCTTAGTGGGCCATTAACCGGTGGTTTATTGTTGGTATTAAAAACCTCTATCTGCATATCCCTTTCGACAACACCGATTTTTTTGCCATTCCTCCACTCATTAATGTCCATAGCCACGTTAAATTTACCTGTATCGGCAGGGGTATCCCAAATGAGATTTCCATTTATGGAATCAACTCTTATAGAGCTTGTTGCAGGAGGAAGATTATATCCAATAATCGGCTTTGCATCTTCACGGGTGCATACTGTAATGTTATAGGATAAGCTGTCTCCATCAGGATCAAAAGCTGAGGGGTTATGAATAAATAAGTAATGAAGGGCTGCCTTATCGTATGGGGGATTAAGAAGAATCGGACTATTATCACGTCCTGTCGCAGGGTTTATGGTGAGAATAGTCGAGATAGAAAAAACCACATTAACGGAATTTGGAATGTTTTTAACTCCTGCGTTCCTGTTGGGGTCCTGCATAACTATTTTGTAAATTCCGGGTCCGGGATAAGTATGCTGCATTATATATACATTTCTCCTGTAAAAGTTTGGCAGAGTAAGAATACTGACCCTGGGAACTGTTGAAATAGTATTATCGCCCCACTCAATATCCAGCGTAGGCCTGTCCGCAAAACTAAGCGTATAGGTAAATGTCGTTAATGTGATTTCATAGGTGAGATCCGATATTTGTCTGTAGGTGATCTCGCCTGCCCGGTTATGGGTAGCACTCAGCCTGGCAAAACAAAAGGATACCAGCACCAGCAAAAACAGTTTCTTTCCAATTAGTTTTTTCACGCCTGAGATAATTTTATTTTATATATGTATAATTCTGATTGCGAAAAACAAACTGTGCCTGTTCCACTAACCGCAACCGCAGAGGGTAAAAAGCTCATTGGAAAATCAAGATTTCTAAGCATTATAAGTTAGTTACGGGCTATTAATAAATATCAAAAATCAGACCAATTATTTATTCCTCCTTTACACTTACACGATCTTTCAGATACTGAACAGATCCAACTTCAATAAATGAGAAACCCGAACCTCCCGAAAAGTTACCGGCAAGTACAACCACGATGTCATCACTTTTAAGATTATGTCTTACAATCAGGTTTTTAAGCGCAATATGGATGAACTCATCCACCGATTTTTTCCTCTCCTGGAGACTTGCATAGACACCATACGAGAGTGCCAGTTCTCTCATAGTGCTATCCGAGTAACACTGTGCAAGAATTAGATTGATACCCCTGTAGGATGCCATATCCCTTATTGTCCTCCCTCCCGATGTATCGGCAATTATCCCTCTGGCTCCTATCCTGAATGCTGTTTTTACGGCAACTTTTGCCAGGTACGATGATATTTCTCCTGTAACATTCAAATAGGGAATATTCATAAATTTCTCCTTATTCTTCTCGACTTCAAGTGCTACTTTAGTCATGGTTTTTACCGACTCAACAGGATATTTACCATTTGCTGTTTCTCCGCTGAGCATAATGGCATCGGTCTGGGAATAGATAGCGCTTGCTATATCGCTTACTTCAGCCCTTGTAGGCCGGGGATTATTTATCATTGAATGAAGCATCTGAGTCGCAACAATGACGGGCTTGCGTGTAATGATGCATTTTGTGATAATCATCTTTTGTATCCCGGGTATCTGCTCATATGGTATCTCAATTCCCAGGTCGCCCCTGGCAACCATAATTCCGTAAACATTGTCGAGGATATCATCAAGATTGTCAACACCCTCCTGATTTTCGATCTTGGCTATAATTTTAATAGAGCTTTTAAAAGAATTCAGGACAGCCTGAACATCAATGACATCCTGTTTAGATCGAACGAAGGAATGGGCAATGAAGTCGACATTATTTTTGACTGCCATTTCAATAAATGCTCTGTCTTTGTCAGTAAGTGACGGTAATGTAATCTTCACACTGGGAATATTTACACTCTTTCTGGATCCCAGAAGTCCATCGTTTTCTATTGCACATTCCAGAGCCTCCCCTTTTTTTCTCAATACCCGGAGCTCAATTTCACCGTCGTCAATCAGGATCAATGAGCCAAGAGGTATATCTGATGAGAAAGCCTTATATGATACGTAGATCGCATCCGGGGAACTCTTCCCGGAAGGATCGCCAATAATGCTGATCTCAGCACCTTTTTTAAGCGGTATGGGAGAATCACATATGGTCGTACGGATTTCGGGCCCTTTGGTATCGAGCAGTATGGCAATTTTATCAGAAACTTCACGCGTGTTCCTTATTATCTTAAGAGCGCCTTCAATGTCAAGATGGGCTGAGTTAATCCTGATAACATCCATTCCGGCTTCATACAATTCCGTAATAAACGCTGAATCACATTTTTTATCAGAGATAGTTGCAACGATCTTGGTCCTTTTAGAATCCATAAACTATTTTTTCTTTAATTGAATTATCCCGATCAGGGCTTCAACTGCAAGCCTGTAGCTATCCAAACCAAATCCGGCTATACTGCCGGCACAATTTCTTCCAATAAGACTCGTATGACGAAATTCCTCCCTTGCCGCAATATTAGTGAGGTGAACTTCAATAACCGGTGCAGGAACTGCTGCTATGGCATCAGTAATAGCTACAGACGTATGAGTATAACCTCCGGCATTAAGTATTATTCCGTCGAAAGAGAAGCCTGCTTTCTGAATTTCGCTTACGATCTCACCTTCTAAATTAGACTGATAGTAACTGAAGTTTATATCGGGATATCTTACTTCAAGAACAGGAAGATAGTCTTCAAAAGATAAATGTCCGTATTTTTCAGGCTCACGCTTGCCGAGAAGATTCAGATTAGGACCATTAATAATTTCTACATGCATCAGATAATGAATTAATCAGGGTAAAAATATTTTACCATAACGGAACACAAAGGTAATCACTAAAGATTACATATGGATGTTTGACGACAGTCATAAATAATTACAGTAAAAATAATTAAAAAATCATGCGCTCAGGTAATATATTTCCAGGTTTTTAATCAGTCTTCTAAAATATCTTTTAATAAAAAATGTAGAACCTTTGATGCCCCCCGGATGTTCAAAAAACATTAATTTTAAGTACATTTATTCCCAAATGTGATCAGTTTAATCCGGAACAGATGAGTCTCAACTGGAAACAGTCATTCAAAAATTTTGAAACATACCTCAGGCTTGAGAAATCATTGTCTGAAAACAGCGTAGAAGCCTATCTGAATGATGTTTACAAGCTTGAAAAGTACTTTATTGAAGTCGGAACAGACATTTCTCCCGCAGATGTATCTTATCCTGATCTCAAGGCTTTTCTGGCATGGTACGGAGTGAATAATTCAAATACCCGCACACAATCGAGAACACTTTCAGGTGTAAGAGCCTTCTACCGGTTTCTGCTGATAGAGGGAGAAATTGAAGAAAATCCTGCTTCTCTGCTTGAGTCGCCAAAGATAGGATTGAAACTTCCTGAAGTGTTATCGGTGATTGAAATAGACAGTATGATAGGCGAGATTGACCTGAGCAAACCGGAAGGACACCGGAATAAAGCAATTATTGAAACACTCTACGGCTGCGGACTCAGGGTTTCGGAACTGGTGAACCTTCGTCTGACGGATATACATTACAATGAGGAATTTGTGGTTGTAACCGGGAAAGGCAATAAGCAAAGGCTTGTGCCTGTCAGCAGGAAGGCCCTCAAAGAAATAGATATTTACAAACAGGACAGAAACAGGCTTCCCGTAATCAAAGACCAGAACATACTGTTCCTTAATCGCCGTGGCGGGCGTCTCACCAGGGCAATGATCTTCACTATTATCAAGGAGCTTGCAGCCAGGGCAGGTATCAGAAAGAATATAAGTCCGCATACCTTCCGGCACTCCTTTGCCACTCATATGATCGAAGCTGGTGCTGATCTGCGCGCAGTGCAGGAAATGCTGGGACATGAATCAATTCTCACCACCGAAATATATACACATATCGACCGAAGTTTTTTACGCGATACTCTTATAATGTTCCATCCGAGAGCATAATTTTTTTTGTTAATCTGATTTATAAAAACTGTTATATTTGCACTGTTTTTATTTGATCTAATTTAACAGAGTATGGATTATATAAGAGGGTTTGGAAAAGAGCTCTTCATGATATTAAGTGAAATGGCTCCGTATCTTATGCTGGGATTCTTTTTTGCGGGCTTGCTCCATCTCTTGTTTCCCAAGAAAAGGGTAAAAAAATATATGGGTCAGAATAACTTCCGCTCAATATTCAATGCAGCTATGCTTGGAGTTCCTCTGCCCCTCTGCTCATGCGGTGTGATCCCTACCGGCATCTCATTTTATAAACACGGGGCATCGAAAGCGTCAACAGTATCATTTCTTATTTCAACTCCCCAGACGGGAATTGATTCAATTTTTGTTACATATTCCATGCTGGGTCTGCCTTTTGCCATTATTCGTCCGATTGTAGCTTTTGTAACCGGTTTATTCGGCGGAATGGTAACAAAAAAAGTTGATCCTGAGCCGGCAATTGGAAGTCTTCAGAATGATGATAACGGAGATGACCTGCCTCATGGGTTTTTTCCCAGGGTAAAAGAAATGTTCAGGTACTCATTTATAGAGTTTTTACAGGATATTTCCAACTGGCTTATTGTTGGTCTCCTGATTGCTGCGCTCATTTCGGTATTTGTTCCGAATGACTTTTTTGCTGATAAGATCCCGAATGACTTTATAGGAATGCTCCTGATCCTGGTAATTTCAATCCCGGTCTATATCTGTGCCACAGCATCTGTGCCGGTAGCGGCAGTGCTGATGCTCAAGGGACTTTCTCCGGGAGCTGCCCTGGTACTGCTTATGGCCGGTCCTGCAACAAATGCTGCTACAATAACGATGATCGGGAAGGTTCTCGGGAAAAAATCGTTAATCGGATACCTTGGAGCTATAATAACAGGAGCTCTGCTTTCGGGACTCTTTATTGATTATTTTCTTCCGCACAGCTGGTTCAATATTTCCGAACATTTCACTCATATGGGTCACGATCACTCCGGAATGTTGCCGGCGTGGCTGAAAATCAGTTCGGCATTAGCTCTTTCGCTCCTTATTCTCAACGGCTATATCCAGAAATTTCTTTCATATATGAAAATTAAATCACAGACAATCACGCAACCCGGTTTCTCAGCCGGAAATATTCAGACACTTCACGTTGGCGGAATGACCTGTAACCATTGTAAGTCCAATGTTGAAAACAGTGTAAAATCTTCGGAAGGGGTTGAAGAAGCCACAGTTGACCTCACATCAGGAACTGTTGTGATCAAAGGCAGCTCCTTCGATCTTGAGAAGATTAAGTCGGGAATTGAGAGTATCGGTTATAAGATAATAAAACCATAGAGATACTCTTTTTATGCAATGCCTTTATGATTTGCGTACTGCCGGAAACTGACGCAAATCACATATAATTAAGAGATTATATATAAGTTCGCATGGCTCGTATGCAAAATCCTTACGACCTTTGCGGTTAATTGATTTCTTTATTAACTTTGCCACCTATTTTGCAAAAGCAATAATTTTACTCATCTCAAATCAATAAAACTATGTCAAACGTTAAAAGAGTCTACTCCTTCGGAAAGAAAACCGCAGAAGGCAGGACCGACATGAAAAACCTTCTCGGAGGTAAAGGTGCCAACCTTGCAGAAATGTGTTTGCTGGGATTACCTGTTCCTGCAGGTTTCACAATCACAACTGAAGCTTGTAATGAATATTATAAAAATGATTGTACTCTTCCTCCTGATCTGATGCCGGAAGTATGGGCAGCCATGAAGAAGACTGAAGAGACAATGAACATGAAGTATGGCGACACACAAAATGCATTGCTTGTCTCATGTCGTTCAGGTGCACGCAGTTCGATGCCCGGAATGATGGATACAGTTCTTGAATATTGGTTTATGTTCAGCTACTATCCCTGGTTTTCTTAAAAAAACCAATAATCCCCGGTTTGTATGGGATTCATATCGTCGTCTTATTATGATGTATGCCGACGTTGTTATGGAAAAAGCTGAAGGTATTGATCTGGGAGAAGGAAAAGGAATTCGCAAGCAGCTTGACGAAAAGCTTGATGAGTTTAAGAAACAGAAAGGATATAAATCAGATACTGAAATTTCAGCTGATGAGCTGAAGCTTCTTTCAGAGGAGTTTAAGAAAATAGTAAAAAACGCTCTTGGCAAACCTTTCCCTGACGATGCAAAAGAACAGCTTGAAGGCAGTATTAAAGCGGTTTTCAAAAGCTGGAACGGGAAGAAGGCAGTGTCGTACCGTCGTATTGAAGGTATTCCTGACGATTGGGGAACAGCTGTAAACGTACAGGCGATGGTATTTGGAAATATGGGTGATACTTCTGCAACAGGTGTTGCATTTACCCGTAATCCTGCAACGGGCGAGAACCTCTTCTATGGTGAATGGCTGGTAAATGCGCAAGGTGAAGACGTTGTTGCAGGTATCCGTACCCCCAGTCCGCTCAATGATGATACTAAGAATGACCAGAACATGCATCTTCACAGTATGCAGGAAGCAATGCCCGGCACATACAAAGAACTCGCTGATATCCGCAACATTCTTGAGAAATCGTTCCACGATATGCTTGATATTGAGTTCACAATACAGGAAGGCACTCTCTATATGCTTCAGTGCCGTACCGGTAAAAGAACAGGGACAGCTGCACTTAACATGGCAATGGATATGCTTCATGAGAAGCTGATCGAAGAGAAAACAGTTGTCCTGAGGGTTGACCCGGTTCAGCTTGATGAACTTCTGCATCCTATCTGCGACCCGAATGCTGAAAAGAAGGTGAAAGCTGTGGTAAGAGGATTACCAGCCGGACCAGGTGCTGCAGTGGGCAAAGTGGTATTCACTGCCGAAGATGCTGTTGCATGGTTCCGCAGAGGTGAAAAAGTTATCCTTGTCCGTGAGGAAACCAATCCTGAAGATGTTGAAGGTATGCGTGCTGCTGAAGGCATTCTTACCGCCCGCGGTGGCATGACCTCCCACGCTGCACTTGTTGCCCGCGGCTGGGGTAAATGCTGTATTGTCGGGGCAGGAGCTCTTCATGTTGATTCTGCAAAGAAAATCGCAAAAATTTCAGGTTCCGATATAGTTATAAAAGAAGGTGATGTTCTCACTCTGAACGGCACAAAAGGTAATGTCTATACAGGAGCTATTACCCTTATGGATGCTACTGAGAACCCACGTTTCAAGGAATTCATGACCATAGTGGACAAATATCGTAAAATGGGAGTCCGCACAAACGCTGAAACTCCTGAAGATGCAATAATTGCCCGTAATTATGGTGCTGAGGGAATCGGTCTTTTCCGTACGGAACATATGTTTTATGGAAAAGGATCTGAAACACCTCTCTTTCTTCTTCGTAAAATGATCCTCAGCGCAAATGAAACAGAGCGCAGAAAAGCTCTTAATGAACTGTTTGGACATGTCAAGAAAGACATGAAAGAAACAATGGCTGCCATGGATGGTCTGCCAGTGACTTTCAGGCTTCTTGACCCTCCTCTTCATGAATTTGTTCCGCAGGGAGCAGAAAAACAGGAAGAGCTGGCAAAATCACTCGGTATCAAAAAGGAAGACATAGCAAAACGTGGTGAAGCTCTTCATGAATCAAACCCGATGATGGGCCATCGTGGCGTACGTCTCGGAATTACTTTCCCTGAGATATCCGAAATGCAGGTTCGCGCAATATTTGAATCCGCTCTGGAGCTTATCAAGGAAGGCAAAAAACCTCATCCTGAGATTATGGTGCCTGTAACCGGAGAAGTCAACGAATTAGACTATACTAAAAAAGTGGTTGACAGAGTTTATGCTGAAGTCTGCAAAAAATTTGGCGTGAAATCTATCGAATATAAGTATGGCACAATGATTGAAATTCCACGCGCATGCCTTCTCTCTGACCGTATGGCAAAAAGCGCCGAATTTTTCTCATTCGGAACAAACGACCTTACTCAGATGACCTTCGGCTTCAGTCGCGATGATACTGGCGGCTTCCTGCATGATTACCTCGACAAAAAGATTTTAGCCGCCGATCCTTTCCAGACTATTGATCAGGATGGTGTTGGCCAGCTCATCAAAATGTCGGTTGAAAAAGGTCGTTCAACACGTCCTGATCTTAAGGTAGGTATATGCGGAGAACAAGGCGGTGACCCGGCTTCTGTTGAATTCTGTTTCAAGACAGGTTTGACCTATGTCAGCTGTTCACCATTCAGGGTGCCAATAGCAAGACTTGCAGCCGCACAGGCTTCAATAAAATTTGGTAAGTAATCCTGCTGCGATATAAATAGTAAAGGGTTCCGTTTTTGGCGGAACCCTTTTCCTTTTCATGGCTTATTGATCTAACCGGTAGTGAAGCTGTAAATCCGTTTTATAAATACAAGACCAGCCAGAAGACTATTACCCTATGGAAAATACCGCTTATTATAAAAAAAATGAATTATATTTCGAGATCATTTAAGCTAATACTTTGTTAACTAAGAATATATTGTTTTAAAACCAGCTTTTTAAAATGTTTAACTCCCGGGAACTATCAGACTATGGCATTCACGATATAAAAGAGATTGCTTATGATCCATCATATGATCTCTTATTTGCAGAGGAGACAAAACCCGGCCTCGATTCATATGAGAAGGGAGTTATAACGCGAAATGGTGCAATTTCCATTGATACCGGGATCTTTACGGGTCGCTCGCCAAAGGATAAATATGTAGTGCTCGATGATAAAACCAGGGATACCGTGTGGTGGAAATCGGATACCGGGACAGTTTCCGATAATAAGCCGATTTCAATCGAAATATGGGACCATTGCAAAAATATTGCATCTGAACAGCTATCGGGGAAAAAACTCTTTGTTGTCGATTGCTTCTGCGGAGCAAACAAGAATACAAGGTTAAGTGTCAGGTTTGTCCTGGAAGTCGCATGGCAGGCCCATTTTGTAAAAAATATGTTCATAAGGCCCGATAAGGAAGACCTTGAAAATTTCAAACCCGATTTTGTTGTTCTGAATGCTTCAAAGGCTATTAATCCCGACTGGCGTCAGCAGGGTCTCCATTCCGAAAATTTTATCCTTTTTAATCTGACGGAAGGCATGTCGGTTATTGGCGGAACATGGTATGGAGGAGAAATGAAAAAAGGGATCTTCTCTGTAATGAATTACTGCCTGCCTCTCAGGGGAGTAGCCTCTATGCATTGCTCTGCGAATGTAGGCACAAAAGGTGATACTGCCATATTCTTCGGACTTTCAGGTACAGGGAAAACCACGCTTTCAGTCGATCCGGAAAGAGCATTGATCGGTGATGATGAACATGGCTGGGATGATGAAGGTGTTTTTAATCTTGAAGGAGGCTGTTATGCCAAGTGCATTAAACTGAACAAGGATACAGAACCGGATATCTATAATGCTATAAAACGCGATGCTCTTCTGGAGAACCTGGTAGTACTGCCCGATGGCACGATCGATTTTAATAACAGTTCAAAGACAGAAAATACAAGGGTTTCCTATCCGATTTACCATATTCATAATATTGTAAAACCTGTTTCAAAAGCCGGGCATGCCCGGAAAGTTATCTTCCTCACCGCAGATGCCTTTGGCGTCCTGCCACCAGTCAGCAGGCTGACCGAGGAGCAGACCAGATATTATTTCCTCAGCGGATATACCGCAAAAGTCGCAGGAACAGAAAGAGGTATTATTGAGCCTCTTCCCTCATTCTCCACCTGTTTTGGTGCAGCTTTCCTGATGCTCGATCCTATTATATATGCCAATGAGCTTACCCGGAAAATGAAGAAGCACAAAGCGGAGGCCTGGCTGGTAAATACAGGGTGGATGGGAGGTCCTTATGGGCAGGGCACCCGAATCGATCTGCCTTCAACCCGATTGATAATAAATGCAATACTAGACGATTCCATACTTGAATCCGAATATATTACACTTCCCGTTTTTAATTTAAGTATCCCTGTAAAACTTAAAGGAATTAAAGAGAACATTCTTGACCCTGCAAAAGTTTGGGACTCCCCTGCCCGCTGGCATATTGCTGCAACTGATCTGGCTCTTAAATTCATAAATAACTTCAATAAGTTTACAGCAAACAAGGAAACAGCAAAGCTCGTCAATTCGGGTCCGGAAGTCTGAATAAAGCCATTGATAAATTGTTATATTTGGCTTCTTATATTTATTTCAAAGAATGAACGTACTGAATGCGGCCCTCTGTGCACTGCTGGCTTACCTGCTTGGATCAATACCCTCTGCAGTATGGATTGGAAAACGATTTCACAACATTGACGTAAGAGAACATGGCAGCGGAAATGCAGGAACAACAAACACTATCAGGGTATTAGGCTGGGCAACCGGGATCCCGGTTCTGCTTATTGATATTGCAAAAGGCTGGCTGGCAGCAATGTTACCACTGTTTTTTCATCTTACAGCACCTGGCACTGCTATGATGACCAATCTTCAGCTGGCATCAGGCATCATCGCCATAACCGGACACATCTTTCCGGTTTTTGCTGGATTCCGTGGAGGAAAAGGTGTCGCAACAGTATTCGGAGTCTTCCTGGCTTTGAATACACTCCTCACTTTGTGCAGTATGGGAGTATTCCTTGCAGTCCTGCTCAGTACCGGTATAGTGTCCATTTCATCAATGACCGCTGGAATATCCTTTCCGGCATTCCTGTTTCTTTTCTTTGACTCACCTTCTTTATTGTTCAAGATATTTGCCATTCTCGTTGGGGTTGCCCTTGTTGTTACCCACAAGACAAATATTGGCAGAATATGGAGAGGAGAAGAGAAAAAACTTCTGAACTTAAGAAAAAAGAAAGGCGTGAGGCGTGAGGCGTGAGGCGTGCGGCGTGAGGCGTGAGGCATGAAGCTTAAACCCTTAAACCCTTAAACTTTTAAAACTGCTCCAGAATCTGGATCCTTTTTTTGATTGGCGGATGTGTCGAGAAAAGTGAAGACAGGGAAACAGAAGATTTATTTTCTTTGACCTGCGGATTTTCGATGAACAATTGTGCGATATCTTTTCTTTTAACGGCTTCAATAGTCGGATCATCTGATATTTTTCTAAGCGCCGATGCAAGAGCAAGAGGCCGGTGGGTAAGTTCTGCTGAGCCGGCGTCCGCCAGGTATTCCCGCTTCCTCGATAACGCAAACCTGAAAAGAGTTGCGATAAGGTAACCAACCAGTGCAAGAGCCAGGGCGATAAGCACTCCGGCTCCCCCGTTTTTCTTGCCTCTGCCAAGACCACCGAACTGGACGCCGCGGAAGAGTGCCTGGGAAACAAAGGCAAAGATCCCCACGAAGATTATTGAGATAATAAGTATCCTCACATCCCTGTTCCTGATGTGTGTAAGCTCATGTGCAATAACTGCCTCAAGCTCTTCATCATTCAGCTTTTCAATAATTCCTTTTGACAGTGATATTGAATAAGTTTTCTGGTTGATGCCGCTGGCAAAGGCATTTAAAGAATCGTCATCTATGACATTTATACGTGGAGTGACCATACCAGAGGAGATGCACAGGTTCTCAACGAGATTGTACACCCTCTTATTTTCCATCCGCGAAAGAGGTTTGGAATCGGTAGCTGCATCGATCATCGCCCCATGTGAAAACCAGGCAATGGTGAACCATATCAGAACCCCTGCTATTATGAATGGCACAGTTGCGAAAAAGCTGTGATTGACCATGCTGATATCTCCATGTTCAGCCGAATTTAAGGACAAGAAGTAGAAAAAGAGCCAGGTAAGAACAAAAAAAACCAACGGGAACATTACCAGTATCAGCACTGAATTTGTATTGTTCTTCCAGATCTGGCTCTGCAAACCAAAATACTTCATATTTTCAGAACTGAATTTTAGGAGGCTGCTCGGCTTCTGCACGTTGTGCACCAAGTTCGAACATCGGCTCACGTTTGAAATTAAATAAGGTAGCAATCAGATTCGAAGGAAACAATTCAGTTGCAACGTTAAGCTCCTTGGTGGCTGAATTAAAGAATCTGCGGGCAGCAGCGATCTTATTCTCTATGTCAGCAATCTCATTCTGAAGTTCCATAAAATTCTGACTGGCCTTCAGATCGGGATAAGCTTCAACAGATACCTTCAATCCTTCGAGTGCTGTGGTAAGCTTTTGTTCTGCTTCAATTTTCTCATTGATTGTAGTAGCTTTCATCGCATTTGTCCGGGCTTCTGTTACATCGGTCAGGACTCCGCGTTCATGTCCCATATAACCTTTTACTGAATCAACAAGCTGAGGTATCAGATCGTGCCTTTGCTTAAGCTGGACATCAACATCGGCAAAAGCCTGTTCCCTGTTGTTTCTCAGCCTGACAAGCCTGTTATATAATGAAATTACCATCATTACTAACAGAAAAATTATCGCCAGAAAAAATAGTGCAACTATCATCTTTTTAATTTTTAAATTAATTTTGTTTAATGGGCAAACAGAAAATATTTTATACTAAAGATAGTTATATTTACTAAAATTATGCTGCTGCTGAAATCAATTTGACTTTAAATATATTCTAATACTTATTAATCTGATCTGAAATGGAAAAGAGTTTAAAAGGAACAAAAACAGAACAAAACCTTCTTAAGGCTTTTGCAGGTGAATCACAAGCTAAAAACAGATATGAATTTGCTGCAAAAGTTGCAAAAGAAGAGGGTTTTGAACAGATTTCCGGGATCTTTCTTGCTACGGCATTACAGGAACAGCAGCACGCCAAGAGGTTCTTCAGATTTCTTGAAGGCGGTATGGTAGAGATAACAGCTGCTTATCCGGCCGGTAAAATTGAGACAACAAAAGATAACCTTCTTGCCGCAGCAGATGGTGAGCATGAAGAATGGAGCGACCTCTATCCTGCTTTTGCCAAAACAGCAGAGGACGAGGGATTCAAGAATATCTCAGCAGCATTCAAGGCAATAGCCGTGGCAGAAAAAACCCATGAAGACAGATACAGGAAATTGCTTGAGAATGTATTGCAGGACAGGGTATTTCAGCGCGAGGAAAAAGTATTCTGGTATTGCAGAAAATGCGGTTATATACATTTCGGTACCAAACCTCTTAAAAATTGCCCTGCCTGCCTGCATCCTGAAGCCTATTTTGAACTACTTCCAAATAATTATTAAGAATGATCAGCGGCAAAGACACTCTTGATCTGATCATCAGTCGTCAGAGCGACAGAAAGTACAATGATAGTCCGGTTGAGAAGGAGAAGCTGGAAAGGATTGTTGAATCGGGAAGGATGGCACCATCAGCTTGCAATGCCCAGCCCTGGAAATTCATTATTGTAACCGATCATGAACTTATATTGAAAATCGCTGAAGCGGCATCAGCTAAGCTCATAGGGATGAACAGCTTCGTCGCCCAGGCCCCGGTAATCATGGTAATTGTAAGGGAAAAGCCAAATATGTCATCTAAAGTGGGAGCAACGATCAAGAATAAAGATTATTCTCTCATTGATATTGGGATTGCCACTGAAAACATCTGTCTCCAGGCAAAAGCCGAAGGAATCGGATCGTGCATTATAGGGTGGTTCGATGAAAGACAAGTCAGAAAACTCCTTGGGATCCCTAAAACAAAACGTGTGGAACTGTTAATCACTCTTGGCTATTCGCTCAGTGAACAGCGCGAAAAAAGACGTAAGCCAGATGCTGAGACCGTATCTTATAATAAGTACTAGTTCTTTTCCCCTCATACCTGAACAGGAATGAGGGGAAATAATATCCGTTTACTTCAACCTGTCAAGAGCTCCTTTAATTCTCTTTACAGCTTCAACAAGCAGATCATCTGATGTTGCATATGAGATTCTGAGGCATTCCGGAGCTCCGAAAGCCATTCCTCCTACGGTTGCCACTCGTGCCTTATCAAGCAGATAGAGTGCAAGTTCATCGGAATTTGCAATTCTGGTTTCTCCATCAGACTTACCAAAGTAGTAGCTTATATCGGGCATCACATAAAAGGCGCCCTGCGGAATTCTCACTTTTAATCCTTTCACCTCCTTCAGCAAACCACAGATCAGATCACGCCGGCGAAGAAAAGCGTCTTTCATCAGCCTGCGATCATCACTTTTGCCGGTCAGCGCGGCCAATGCAGCTCGCTGTGCTATTGAACATACACCTGATGTGAACTGACCCTGGAGCTTAATACAGGCCTTTGTGATCCATAGCGGCGCACCGATATAACCTATTCTCCAGCCGGTCATGGCAAAGGCTTTTGACACTCCATTGACAGTGATTACCCTGTCGTAAATAAAATCGAAAGAAGCCAGGCTCACATGTTCGCCTGAGAAAATTATATGTTCATAGATCTCATCTGAAATTATGAATACTCCTTCGTGTCTTTCAACAACCCGTGCTATCGCCTCCAGCTCTTTGCGATCGTACACCATGCCAGTAGGATTCGACGGGGAATTGAAAATTATCAATCTTGTTTTTGCGGTTATTGCGGACTCCAGCTGGTCAGGCCTGATCTTGAAATCATTCTCAAGCTTAGCCTCTATTACAACAGGCTTTCCCTGTGCAATAATTATCTGATCATAATAGCTTACCCAGTAAGGCGCCAGAATAATTACCTCATCGCCCGGGTTCACAATCGACAGCATCACATTAATAAGTGAATGCTTTGCTCCTGCCGACACAATTATCTGTTCGGGGGAATAAGTGATCCCATTCTCATCCTTAAACTTCTTCGAAATTGCTTCCCTCAGGTCGGTATACCCCGGAACTGGCGGGTATTTTGAATAATTTTCATCTATTGCCTGTTTTGCAGCCTCTTTTATATTATCAGGAGTATTGAAGTCCGGTTCACCCAGGCTCAGACTTATGATATCGATTCCAAGTGCTTTAAGCTCCCTGCTCTTCTGAGCCATAGCCAGCGTCTGAGAGACTGATAGTGTCTTGATTCTGTCTGATAGATATTCCATTTTTCAAAAGATTTTTTCCATGTTTAAAGACCAGATAAAAATAGGAACTAAAATTGAATAACCGATGGCTGTCGTTCTGCATTTTTTTATCATAAGCTCTTTACTGATCTTTAGTTGAATGAAAAATTATAAACCACAAAAGATTCCTTAAAACAACTTTTTAAAAAACACACTCCAAAGTGAAAACCCCGGGGAAGAACAAATGATTGAAAATAAAAAAGAATAACTTAAGTTTGTATATAAATTAATAAACAGAAAAATGGATATTCCAGGCGATATTTTAATGGTAACTATCCCTGCACTGATAGTCTTTTTCACTGCATGGGTACTTCTAAGAAATATGATCAGGAATGATCAGGATAAAAGAAGACAGGAGCTGGTACTTCAGAATAGCCGGACCGTTACTCCCATAAAGCTTCAGGCGTACGAAAGAATTATTTTATTTCTTGAGAGGATCTCTCTTGAATCGATGCTTGTGCGGGTAAGTTCTCCCGGGATGACCGCATCTCAACTCCATTCGGCTATACTTAATTCTATTCGAAGCGAGTTTGAACATAATCTTTCCCAGCAGATCTATATGAGCCAGCAGGCCTGGGAAATAGTCAGGAATGCCCGTTCCAACATGATAAAGATCATTAACAGTGAAGCTGAAAAGCTGCCGCCTGAAACACCGGCTATGGCTCTCAGCAAAAACCTTCTTGAGAAAATAATGGAACTCGAGATAGAGCCTACAAGGGTCGCAATAGATTATATTAAGGCTGAAATTTCAAGGATAATATAGTATTATAGCTCTCTGATTATCTGCTTACCTCCCTGTTTAAGAGCTTACACAGACACCTCTGAAATTCTATATATTAATGTTAATCTATAGAAGGTCGATACTCCTCTTTACAAAGGTATTGAGTTCTTCACCTCTCAGCATATTATTGGCAAGCAAAGCCAGATCTATAAGTTGTTTTACCAGCTTATTTTCTGAACCATATGACTCTAAAATATCTTTCCTGGTATTCTCAATACCGGAAAGTTCCTTACGCAGTTTTTCAAGATCGTCTTTTTCAATCTGGCTGACTTCTTCAGCTTTTTTCTTCTTATGATCCTGCTCCATGAAGGCAATCTCTTCTTTTATCCTGCTTGCCTCTTTATTGTTTTCGTCAAGTCTTGTGCCTTCCTTAGATTTAAGATCCTCAGAGATCTTACTGATGATCTGGTGATTTGGATTGACGACCAGGTTATAGCTGTCAGGCAATTCGCCATAAAAATTCATTCCTCCGCCCATTGCCGACATGTCTTTCATACGGCGCATGAATTCTGACTGTGTAATAATAACCGGGGCTTCATTCTCGTCGAGTGATTCAAATACAACGTTATAGATTTCCTTCGATTTAGACCTGACATTAAAGACGCTCTTCAGGTCATCTTTCTGTGCTTCAGACAATTTTGACTCACGTGATTCTTCTTTCTGAATGAGCTTATCGGGGACATCCGAATCGACTCTCACGAACCTGGTGTCTTTTAGCTTTGTTTCCAGCTGATTAATAAGATGAACATCCAGCTGGCCATCGAGCAGCAGCACATCATAACCCTTACTCCTGGCCTTGTCGATATATGCGAACTGGTCTATTTTGTTCGTTGAATAAAGGTAAATCAGAGTTTTGTTTTTATCTGTCTGGTTTTCCTTTATCAGCTTCTCATACTCCTCGAGAGTGAAGTACTTATCATCAGTATTCTTCAGAAGTGTGAACTTTGAAGCTTTTTCATAGAACTTTTCCTCGGTGATCATTCCATATTCTATAAACAGTTTCAGATTATCCCACTTTTTCTCAAACTCTTCCCTGTTATTTTTGAATATATCATTTAACCGGTCTGCCACTTTCTTTGTAATGTGGCTGGAAATCTTCTTCACATTTGAATCGCTCTGAAGATAGCTTCTTGAAACATTAAGTGGGATATCAGGGGAATCGATGACGCCATGCAAAAGAGTCAGAAATTCCGGAACTATTCCCTCAACTGAATCAGTCACAAATACCTGGTTGCTGTAGAGTTGAATTTTATTTTTCTGTATTTCAATGTTGCTCTTTATCTTTGGAAAATAAAGAATACCAGTGAGTTTAAATGGATAATCAACATTAAGGTGAATATAGAAAAGCGGATCTTCACCGGCAGGATAAAGCTCATGATAAAACTTAAGATAATCATCTTCTTTCAGGTCAGCTGGCTTCAAAGTCCATGCAGGTTTGGTGTTATTAATGATTTTGTCCTTGCCGGTCTCAACTGATTTGCCGTCTTTCCATTCAGTTTCCTTGCCAAATGCTATTTCAACGGGAAGGAATTTGCAGTATTTTTTCAGCAGCTGTTCGATCTTGCCGTCATCAAGAAAATCCTTCGACTCTTTATCAATATATAATATAACATCAGTGCCAATACTCTCTTTTTCAACTTCTTCAATTGAAAATTCCGGACTGCCATCACAAGTCCACTTAACAGCCGGAGCTCCTTCCTGATAGGATCTGGTAATAACTTCCACCTTGTCCGACACCATGAATGATGAATAAAAGCCAAGACCGAAGTGTCCGATAATGGCGGTTGACTGGTCCTTATATTTATCCAGAAAATCATTGGCGCTTGAGAAGGCAATCTGGTTCAGATATTTATCCACTTCCTCCTTGGTCATCCCTATGCCTCTGTCCGAAACCTGTATTGTCTTTTTCTTTTTATCGACCGACACCCTGATCGTAGTATCTCCTATCTCGCCTTTATAATCACCTGCAGAGGCCATAGTTTTCAGCTTTTGCGTTGCATCAACAGCATTTGAGATCAACTCGCGCAAAAATATTTCATGATCAGAGTAAAGGAATTTTTTTATTATCGGGAAAATGTTCTCAGTTGTTACTCCAATTTTTCCGGTTTCCATATCAGATATTTTTATAGTTAAACATTATCAATCTGGCCAAATCATTCAAAAGGTGTGCCGTTAGTTTGCGACTGACAAATAGTCACACAAGAATTAACATCCGGTCAGATCTGAACTTAATGCAAGGAAAATAAAAAATCAGCTGATCAATGCTGAATTTTTGGTCAGAAGTACTGGGGAAGCTTAATCCAGGCTAATAGAATTAAAATCAGCGACAGTATAAGAAATCCCAGCAAAACAGTGACCGAAAGATTCCTCTTTCTTCTGAAGATCCCGATACTATGCTCGCTTATGAGCTTTTTGACAGTATTGTGTATACGCAGGATGGTATTGGTATTTTTTGGAATATAAGCATCAATATTAAATTTCAGGGTCTTTTGGATGGTCTCCATCTTATCAGGAGGCCCGAGAAGTATAAGGCTGGTAGCAGGATCAATTTTTTTTATCTGCGAGGTGAGCTGATCTATCATGCCGTACTGCTCCGGTGAATCGTGAAGACCAAGAATTGCAACCTTACAATATTTACGGTCATGCTCTTCCGCCAGATGATCAATAAGCTCCCCGCTTGTAGGGAAAGAGAGTACTGTATATCGTGCCTGATCTGAAAATCTCTTTTTTACATCCTCGGAGAAAGCCCTGTGATCGTCGTAACAGTAAATATGAGTCTGTATATTCTTTGGCATAGCTGTGGTGAAGGTAATAAAAAAAAGAAAAAGATTAAGGTTTAGTTTGAGGCAGAGCCCTGACAATCATTCTTTGTTTCTCACATCAACATTTATCTTCAGTTTCCAGATCCCATTATCAAAATTGTATGCATCGAATGAATAATCAGGCCCATAGTATTCCCTGTCGCCTTTGTGTGAAGAGGAGAATGGAACAAGATGATCAAATACAATCGAACTGTCAGATCTGAAACGCAGCGACATCATTGCATTGGAGGCATATTCAAAAACGTCCCTGTATTTTAACTCCTTTTCTGAAGAGAACCATTTCTTTCCGAAAACAATTGAGCCGTCAGCTGTAAAATTCAATACCTCGATTATTTTGCTGGTAACATAAGCATTTCCGTAATCGATCCCCAACATTACCCAGCAGAGGTCATCACCAGTGCGATAGGGCTTTAGATCATAATACAGAGCGCCATACCAGTCTGATTCAGAATACGTTGTATCAGTCCTGACAGGCTTTTCATTATATTTTGTGCTCAGGCGGTATATTCTGTTCTTCTGACCGGGTTTCATTTTTCTTATGAAATAGCAGAAATATCTGCCCGGCTCATTTTCAAGCACAAGGTTCCATGTAACAATTTTCAAAAGCGAATCGGGAGAGACTATCTGTCCCAGGTATCTCAGATTGGTAAACCTGTGGGTAAAAACAGTATCGGAACTGACGTAACCGTCAAGAATCATTATTATCGAATCATTCAGCATGATCCGCTTACTGTCATCATAATTATCGACAAGCCTGTCAAAGAGGTCTTCCAGCTGCTGTGAAATATCCTTTTTTTCAACCTGCCCTTTTGCAATTCCGCTAAAAAAACCGAGAAAAATTAAAAAATAAAGGATTTTTTTATTCATTCTATCTTAATATTTTTTTCTGCATCATCAAGAAGGCTTTTTAGCAACCCCGCTGCTTCTTTAATCTCCTCTCCGGTAATGATCAGCGGAGGTGCGATACGGAAGGCTCTGTCACAAAAAAGAAAATAATCAAGGACAAGTCCGTAATCAGGGGCATGGGCGATCACATACTGTATATAGGTGTGATGAGGAAGTTCAACAGCGAGCAGAAGGCCCTCCCCTCTTATTTCAGATATCAGAGGATGAATGAGTTCATTCTTAAAAAGCTCAGATTTCGCTTTGCATTTTTCAACGAGCTTCTCCTCAACTATTACATTGAGTGATGCAAGTCCCGCGGCACAACAAACGGGGTGACCTCCAAAGGTGGTTATATGGCCCAGAGAAGGGTTAGAGACTAGCGACGCCATAATTTCGCCTGATG
Organism: uncultured Bacteroidales bacterium; assembly: GCA_963715785.1. Classification (GTDB taxonomy): domain Bacteria; phylum Bacteroidota; class Bacteroidia; order Bacteroidales; family VadinHA17; genus LD21. Next base: position 3,206,118 of record OY970276.1, on the reverse strand, counting down.
AAATAAAGGCGCCCAGAGGCATGCCACCGCCAAGGGCTTTTGCCAGAAGCAGAATATCGGGAATAACTCCGAACCGGTTAATAGCAAACATATGCCCCAGTCTCCCAAACCCGGTCTGTATCTCATCGAAGATCAATAATGCGCCTGTATCGCTGCAGCGTTTTCTGAGTTTAAGAAGGAAATCATTTTCAGGAAAGATAATTCCGCCTTCACCCTGCACCGGCTCCACAATTACGCAAGCAGTTTTCATGTCAATGAACTCCAGTGATTTCTCATCATTGAAAGAAACCTGGAAGGTGTCGGGCAGCAATGGTCTGAAAGCATTCCTGTAAGCTTCACTTCCCTGTAAGCTCAAAGCACCGTGAGTGCTTCCATGATAAGCATTTTTGAAAGAAATTATGCGGCTCCTGCCGGTGTATCGTTTAGCAAGCTTAAGAGCACCTTCGACGGCCTCGCTACCCGAATTTACAAAATAACAGGTGTTCAGGGAATCAGGAAGAAACTGAGTCAGATATTCAGCGTACCTGACCTGTGGGCTTTGAATGAATTCACCATAAACCATCAGGTGCATGTACTGATCCACCTGATGCTTAACGGCTTCAACCACTTTTGGATGACAATGGCCTGTATTGCTTACCGATACTCCGGAAATAAGATCAAAATATTTTTTGCCGTCAGGCCCGTACATATAGATGCCCTGTGCTTTGACAATTTCCAGCATCATAGGAGTCACCGAAGTTTGTCCCAGATGCTGCAGGAACAGTTGTCGATTAGTAAGCATGGGAAGATTTGCGATTATCTGGCCATCACGTTGATATCATTCAGCAAAGAATCCCTGAATGATTTCCCGACCGGTATGCTCTTCACAGAACCTCCGACAATAAGATCGAGAGTGTTCTCTTTTATGGTTTGGATCATGCTCTTGTTAATTATGAATGACCTGTGAACCCTTATGAATACCCCAGAAGGCAATTGATTCTCAATGGCTTTCATTGTAAAATGAATTGTAAATCTGTCATCATTGGTGTTAAGGGTAACATAATTTTCAAGAGCTTCAATATATATGATCTCAGTGAGTTTCAGCTTTACAAGGGAAGATCCTTTTTTAATAAATATTTCCTCGTCGCCGTTATTCGCAACCTCTTTGCGGGCAAAGTACCTGATTGTCTTATCTATAGCTTTACAAAAACGTCCGTAGGTAACAGGTTTAAGAAGGTAATCAACAACATTGAAGTCGAATGCCTTCAGTGCGAATTCCTCCGCAGATGATACAATAATTATATTAGGCGGAAAGTCGAGACTGCGGATAAAATCAAATCCGTTCATTTCAGGCATCTGGATATCAAGTATTACCAGATCCACATCCTGTCTTTTAGTCAAAATATCTCTTGCTGCAACTGAATCACTGAATGTTCCTACAAGGTTGAGAGAAGTGGACTTACTCACATACCCTTCAAGTATTTTGCAAGTTAAAATATCATCGTCAACTATAATGCAATTCATATGCAACTTGTTGTTTTGGCAAGCAATTTCACGACCAAAAATAATAAATATTTTCCAAGAAATTTTAAGAATTGAACTAAAGTTGAAAATCTTTTATCATTTTAGTCGAAAATATATTATTATTCAATCAAACAGTGGATAGTTTGGATGAATTTAACACTCGGCATTTTCACAAATTTAATGCGGGAACTAACACCGGCTCTCTGGAATATGTATGCTGAAATGGCCCGGCCTGACCGCACCCCTCCCCTTTCATTTTTCAGATTATATCAATGAGCTGCCTGTATCTTTTTTCATTAGCTGAAAACAGAGACTCTTCGAGTGATTCTATCCAGCTCATTATCCTGACATTATCAAAACTGGCTATTTTTTTTGTAATAGAGAGTATTTCAGTCACTTCATAAATACTTATTAATTGCAATTCTTCAATATATGGCCTTATAAACTCAATGTCCTCATCAGTAAGTCCGATTTCGTGTATTTTGATTTCAATATTGTCTGTTATCCCTGCCGGGCCGGTGTTTTCAGATATGCCCGGGCTCAATGTAAACCATACCGTTGTTCCCTTACCATAGTCTGATACAATTCCGATCCTGCCTCCGAGCGCTTCAACGGCGAGCCTGCAGTAAGCCAGCCCTATCCCGGTGGAACTATTGTACATAGCCTCCATTTTAGCACCCTGTCTGTACATCTCGAACATATCTTTAATACGATCTTCAGAAATTCCATTGCCATTGTCCCTGACCTCAAGCATTATTTCTCCATCTATCTGATTCACTGAGATTTGAATTAAGCCTCCCGGGGGTGTGTATTTTATGGCATTGCTCAGAATATTTGTAAGTATCCTGTTTACGATATGTCTGTCAGCATTTATCCAGCAAGTCTGAGGAATAGATGTTTTAAGTTCAATGGATGCGTTGATAAAAAGCAGCCTCAGCTTGCCGGTTAAATTCTTAATAAGGCTGTTCAGATGGATATTTTCATTATCCACAGTCATTTTCATTTCCTTGAATTTCTGAACTTCAAGAAGATTAAGAATAAGGTCAAGCATCTCATAGGAAATTTGCCGGATGATGGTAGCTGGTCTTGCGGGAATAGCCTCTGTTTCTGTAAGATTGAGTATCACATTCAGGGGATTTTTGAGATCATGTATCATCATTTGAACCATTTGCTGGCGAAAAATTTCAAGCTTCTTGATTTCCTCATAAGCCTCTCTGAGCTTCTCCGATTGCTTTTCGGTAAGGTCTTTCTGCTCAAGTATCCTGAGATTTTTATTTTCAAGCTCCTGCGCAAGCTCAAAACGCTGAACGGCAAATTTAGAAATTGAGTCACGCATATTTTCAAGCTGCTTCGTTCTCTCCTTCACTTTTCTGTCAACGATCTCGTCAATTTCCCTGATCTTCTCGTCTAAGTGCCGGTTTTCGCGGGAAATTCTGAGGTAATGTCCGAAATAGAAATAGATAAATGCAGAGATTGCAACAGCAGTAACAACAGAAAGAATAACGGTCAGCTCAGAATACATTGCTTGTTGTTATATTAGAAACTCCTCTTTTATCAACTTTTAAAGTTATAATGTTTCTCAAATAAATTTCCGATTTTGCAGGCTTGAAATTAGTTTTTTATACATTTATCAAAATAAGTTATTGAGTTATCCCTATGAATGATTACCTGATATTAATTGTTGATGATGATCCAAGACAGTTGAAAATACTTACCGGTAACCTTATAGAGTATAACCCCGGGTATAAACTTATTATTGCCACAAACGGGAAATCTGCAATTGATATCGCTGTGAAAAACAAGCCCGATCTGATATTAATGGATTGGGAGATGCCGGTAATGAATGGGCTCGATGCCATCAGACTGCTGAAAGCCACTGATGAGACCAGGTCAATTCCGATATTAATGGTGACCGGGACCCATGGGGAAACAGATAAATTAAAGGAGGCAATGGATGCCGGCGCTATTGATTTTATAAACAAGCCTTATAATACAGTCGAGCTGATAGCCAGAATACGAACACAGCTCAGACATGTTGAGGTTTTCCGCAAACTTATTTCACAGCAGGAAATTATCAATAACCACGAGAAAGATCTGGCTGCTAATGAAAAACAGCTTCTGGAACAGGATCTGAAGCATCATCAGAAACAGCTCACCATGCAGACTGTAAATATGGTTAGAAACAATGCCTTCCTTCAGAGCCTTCTTTCTGATTTAAAAACAATATTGCCATATACTTCCAGTGAAGGCAAATCAATAATCAACTCATTGGAATCCAGAATTAATGATCAGAGCAATGATCAAATATGGAAAGAGTTCGAGTATTGCTTTGAGCAGGTTTATCATGAGTTTTATAAAAAACTGAATGAAAAACTTAATGATCTTTCTGTGAGGGAACAAAGGCTCTGCGCTTTCCTTAAAATGAGTATGAGCACAAAAGAAATTGCAGCTATAACTTTTCAGACGCCTAATTCGATCGATGTTGCCAAACATCGGTTGCGGAAGAAAACCGGCTTAGAAACTGACGAGGATTTCAATAAGTTCCTGATGAATCTCTGACCTTTCATTTTAAGGGCCGTCAGCCAAATGTTTTTTCCGGATTCAGTTTTCAGATTATCCTGAGGAGCCTGTTTATTAAAATTCCACGGGCCTCACCCACACTCTCTTAGCTAAATTGTAAGAATTTGTAAGATACCTGTAAGGTTATGTAAGCCTTTAAATTAAGCTTAAATGATCCTTTCATGGTAAAATTGCCATGAAATGAATCGTTAAACAGAAACTAACAAAACAATAAATAAATTATTACGAAATAACAAATTGTATTTAAACGACCTAATACTAAAATTATGAAGAAATTATTTACTCTTATTCTTTTAATCTCTTTTGCATTAATCTCAGGAATTGAAGCACAGACACCTGAAGATATAAGCAAGGTTGTGCAGAAATGTATCGACCTGCCGGCTCTTCAGCAGTATTTAGAGATTGACAATCCGGGAAATCTAAAACAGTTGCGAATTAATTATTGGCAACCAATATTATTCCCAATTGATCTGCCTCTTGTAAAAGAAGGTAAGAAGGTTCAGTTTGCTCCGATGTCAGTAAAAGCGGACAAAAATGGTGAAGCATACCTGTTGTTCAAGACATTCATTATTACCAATTTAACCTCAAAGGTCGTTTTTGAATACCATTATGAGAACAGTTCCAATCCTGAAACAATTCAGGTAAAACTTGAATTTAAAAAAGAGGGCGATTCGTGGGAAATTTCAGATTCTGAAATAAGCAATAAAAAAAACTAACCTGAAACAAACTAAATATTATGAAAAAAATAATATTAAACCTTTTGATATTGGCTGTGGCAGGATTTTCAAATCTGTACAGTCAATGTGTCAATGAAAAAGGATACTATGATTTTCCTTTTACAGAAAACGGAATTACTGTCTCGTATTCACTTACCGGCGATTTTACAACTTACGACGCTGAATATACTGCATGTGGTGTTACTGAAAAAGCAAATAGCATCTGGACAGGCGCTAACGGTCCTGCAACATTTCAAACAAATTTCAGTATCCCCATGAATGATATTTCATATAACCTAGCAGGCTCAAACACCACTGAAGCATTTACCGTAACTGTCAGCAACGGGACACCATCTATATCTTTTGTCGCCGGTGATTGTCCGCTTGCCTGGTCTATCAGCGGCAACGTGCTTGCGTGCATAGATGATTCAAAAGCCGATGGCAATGCAGGAGGAAGGATCATGATCCATTCCACATCCCCGTATACCTGGATCAAATTCTCTCATAACGGAGGTGCCGGTGGCACAATCTTTACAATGTGCTTTGATGCAGCTTTCGAATCGGTAATGCCAACAGTGTCAACAAGTTCAGTTACATCAATTACCAGTAGTGCAGCTTCATCAGGAGGGAATGTAACCGAGGATGGAGGGTCACCGGTAATTGGCAGAGGTGTTTGCTGGAGCACAAGTGCTTTACCAACCATCTCAGACAACAAAACTTCAGATGGAACAGGATTAGGATCTTATACCAGCTCAATAACAGGGCTGTCGGCTGGTGTAACATATTACTTAAGAGCCTATGCCACCAACACGATTGGTACAGGCTATGGAAGCCAGGTATCATTTACAACTACCACCACCTCAGTCCCGATAATCTCAACAACAAGTATCTCATCAATTACCACAACTGGTGCCTCATCGGGCGGAAACATAACAAATGACGGGAACTCTTCAGTAACCTCTCGGGGCACATGCTGGAGCACTTCACCCAATCCAACCACTTTAAACTCCGTTACAACCGATGGTTCAGGAACTGGTTCTTTCACAAGCTCCCTGGCAAGTCTCACTCCTGGAACATTATATTATGTCAGAGCCTATGCAATCAATTCAATAGGAACGGGCTACGGCAACCAGGTCGTCTTTGGAACTATTCCAGCTGATCCCACATCAGCTTCTGCAACACCATCGACAATTTTTGTAGGTTCATCGACACAAATGTCAGTAACAGGCGCACAGGGAACAGTTGAATGGTATTCAGGAAGCTGTGGCGGCACTTTGGCAGGATCAGGAAATCCACTCTCAGTATCCCCAACTGTTACAACAACTTATTATGCACGGAATAATGCCAACAGCGTATATAGTTCTGGATGTTCATCAGTTACAGTAACAGTGAATAAATATGATCAGACTATCACTTTTGATCCAATACCTGTAAAAACTTATGGCGCTGCAGATTTCAGTCCGGCTTCAGCCAGCTCAGAACTCGCAGTTTCATATTCGAGCAGCAATCCGGCTGTTGCAACAATTGTTGCAGGAAAACTGCATATCCTCGGAGCAGGGTCCACAGATATTACAGCTTCTCAACCCGGGAACACATCTTATAATCCCGCAACTCCCGTAATACAGACCCTGTCAGTATCGAAGGCATCATTAACTGTTACAGCCAATAATAAATCCAAAGTATATGGCGCAATTGATCCTTCACTGGATTATACGGTTACAGGAACGTTATATAACGGTGATTTGAATTCAGTCGTTACAGGAGTTGCCCTGAGCACTGCAACAGGTGCCGCCGCTACATTTGGCGCCCATACAATAACCGCTTCAGGAGGTGCAGCTGATAACTACGACATAAACCTCATAAACGGAACCCTCACTGTTACCAAGGCGCCAGCTTTAACTGTAACAGCGAATGACAAGTCTAAGGTTTACGGTGATGCAGATCCTGAACTGGATTTCACACAATCAGGAACATTGTATTATACCGATAACTATTCGGTCATCTCAGGCGTCAGTCTGGGCACCACTACGGGAGCATCAGCTTCTTATGGAACACATGCAATAACCGTAACCAGTGGTTCTGCAGATAACTATAACGTAAGTCTTGTGAACGGCACTTTGACTGTAAGCAAGGCTTCCCTCACTGTAACAGCAAATGATAAATCAAAAGTTTACGGGGCAGCTGATCCGGATCTTGATTTCACACCAGCCGGTACTCTGTACTACTCTGATACTTATTCTGTTATCTCGGGTGTAAATCTGAGCACACAAACAGGCGCATCAGCTACGTTCGGTACTCATGATATAATTGTAACTGGCGGCTCAGCAGATAATTATAACTTAAACCTTGTAAATGGCACCCTCACAGTAAGCAAAGCTGCAGCGCTTACAATAACAGCAAATGATAAATCAAAAGTCTATGGTGCACCTGATCCGGTTCTGGATTACACAGCTTCAGGTACATTATATTATTCTGATAACTATTCGGTCATCACCGGAGTAGGCCTGAGCACTGCAACAGGCGCTTCGGCTTCTTTCGGCACACATATAATAACCGCTGAGGGTGGTTCAGCCGATAACTACGATATTAACCTTGCTGACGGAACCCTGTCGGTAACCAAAGCTGCGGCTTTAACTGTTACCGCTAACGATAAGTCAAAAGTTTACGGGGAGGATGATCCGTTGCTCGATTACACACCATCTGGTACGCTCTTTTATTCAGATGATTATTCAGTCATCTCGGGTGTCACTCTGAATACTGCAACAGGAGCTTCAGCTTCTTATGGTACGCATACTATAGCCGCTGAAGGCGGTTCGGCTGATAACTATGATGTAAATGTTGTAAACGGAACACTGACAGTAAGCAAAGCTTCGCTTATTGTTACAGCAAACGATAAGTCTAAAGTATACGGGGCAGCTGATCCGGTTCCCGATTACACTCCGTCAGGCACTCTATATTATTCTGATGACTATTCTGTTATCTCCGGCATCAGTCTGAGCACTGCAACAGGCGCTTCAGCATCTTACGGGACCCATACTATAACTGCTTCCGGGGGTTCAGCCGGCAATTACGATATAAGCCTTGTAAATGGAACTCTTACAGTAAGCAAAGCCTCACTTACGGTTACAGCAAACGATAAATCAAAAGTTTATGGTTCAGCAGATCCAATTCTGGATTATACGCCGTCGGGCACCCTGTATTACTCAGATGATTATTCAGTTATCTCAGGTGCCAGTCTGAGCACCGCAACCGGGGCTTCAGCTTCTTTTGGAACGCATGAAATAACAATTGAGGGTAGCAGAGCCGGTAACTATGATGTTACCAATATAAACGGAACACTGACGGTTAGCAAAGCTGCAGCTTTAACCGTAACAGCAAACGATAAATTAAAAGTTTACGGGGAGGATGAGCCGGTTCTTGATTTTACACCATCAGGTACCCTTTATTACTCCGATGACTATTCTGTTATCTCAGGTGTCAGTCTGAATACTGAAACAGGCGCTTCCGCTTCTTCCGGTACACATGCAATAGTTGTGTCAGGTGGCTTAGCCCTCAACTACGACGTAATCGAAATTAATGGAACACTGTCAGTAAGCAAAGCAGCTCCATTAACCGTAACAGCAAACGATAAAACAAAAATTTACGGCGATGGTGATCCAGTACTTGACTTTACACCGTCAGGAACATTATATTACTCTGATGACTATTCAGTTATATCAGGTGTAAGCCTTAGTACTGCAACTGGCGCTTCTACCTCTTTCGGGACCCATACAATAACTGCTTCAGGCGGTGCAGCCGACAATTATGATGTAAATTCTGTTAACGGAACTCTTACGGTGAATAAAGCTGTTCTTACAGCCAGGGCAGATAACAAGGTCAGAATTTACGGAGAAACCAATCCGTTGTTAACTATCAGCTATGACGGTTTCAAATATTCTGACAATATAGATTCATTACTGACCCTTCCATTGGCATCGACAACGGCCACAGCTGCAACCGGCGCGGGAACAGTCGCCATCAGCCTGACACAGGGTTCCGACAATAACTATGAGATCGAAAATACAGATGGAGTGCTTACTATAGAAAAGGCACAGCTTAAAGTTATTGCTGACAATAAGTCAAGAATCTATGGCAATTATAATCCGGATCTCACTCTGACATATTCAGGATTTGTCAATGGTGATCTCATTGATGCCATTGATGTCAAACCAGCAGCCTTTACAACAGCTGATCTGAATTCCGATGCCGGACAATACGCAATAAATGCTGAAGGCGGCTCTGATAATAACTACAGCTTTGAGAACATAGGCGGGACTCTTGAAATCCGAAAGGCTGACCAGTTGATTACCTTCGAAAGTATCCCTTCAGGGCTCAGGACAAAACAGCAGCATGAACTTTCTGCCTCCTCATCCAGCGGTCTTCCGGTAAGATTCGAATCGTCAAATAATTCTATTGCGGAAATCTCTGACGACAACATGTCGGTGATAAAGGAAGGAACAGTAATTATCACAGCCAGCCAGGAAGGAAACAACAACTGGAATGCTGCCACAAATCTGTCCCAGACTATTGCAACTCTTCCGACATTCGATAATATCAGGTCGCTTTTCACACCGAATAATGATGGAATGAATGACTACTGGTATATTCCTGACATTGAGCAATATGGAATAATTTCGGTGCAGATCTATAACAGGTTCGGAAAATTACTGTACAAATCTTCAGCCTACAAAAATGACTGGGATGGTACATACAACGGCACACCACTTCCTGAGGCATCATACTATTATATTATAAACTCATCAGAGAAAGGTATGATCAAAGGAGTAGTTAACATTGTAAGATAACGCCAGCCTGACTATAAAAACAAAACACAGACCTTAAAAATAACAGAATGAAAAAAATAATCTATATATCGATAATGCTGGCAATGCCGGTTGGACTGTTTGCCCAGCAATTCCCCTTCATGGAAGCCTACAATATCAATTCCTTCAATATGAATCCTTCATATGCAGGTTTAAAAAGCATGAAGACAATATTCCTTGACTATCGTTCGGATTGGACAGGAGTTGATGGTGGTCCAGTGACATGTCAGCTTAGTTATAACGACAGGCTGAAAGGAAAAGTCGGCCTGGGCGGAAGATTCATATATGATAAAACCGACATTTTCAAACAGACTTTGCTTCTCGGAACATATACATATGAAGTGCATTTTGAAGGAGAACATTTTCTAAACTTCGGACTGTCAGCAGGATTTTACAAGAATTCAATTGATCTTGGCAAATACTATAATGATCAGACTTATGTGCAGGATGCTGCACTCATGTATGGGACAGAAAAGTCGAAAATTAAAGTTGCCACGGATATAAGCGCTTTGTACAGGCATAAAAATATAGAAGGGGGCATACTCTTTTCAAATGTTATGTTTGGTACGGCAAAATACAGCGATGCTGATATTACCTACAAACCGTTGAAAAATTACCTGGTCCACGGCTCCTATTACTACCAGGCAAATGACATCTGGGGTGTTAAACCTTTTGTCATTTTTCGGGGAGGACAGAATTATCCTTCACAACTAGAACTGGCTTCAGAGGTGAACTATAAAAAGAAGTTATGGGGCTTGCTTGTTTTCCGTACCGGCGGTATCTGGGGCATGGGAATCGGAGCCGAAGTTGCCGACGGGATACTTGTTAACTACTCATATAACCTGAGCACGAATGTCGCTCTTAACACATTCGGAAGCCACCAGGTTACTCTCGGCGTCAGACTATTCAAGCCAAAAAATGCAAAATAAGGATATCTGAATGAATAAAATATGATGAAAGAGGGTGGCTTCAGTAGCTCACCCTCTCTTTTTTGGCTATATTCATTTCTTTTGCTCCTCCTAGCAGTCTGCCGTATAACTGCCCCTGAAGAGGTTTTTAGTCAGGTTGGTTTATCAGCCTCGATCAAATAATTCCTGACAAGATCTATGAATTGCGCCTTTGCGAATGGCTTTGCTATAAAATCGTTACACCCTTTGGCAAGGGCTGTTTCCCGGTCATTTGTATAAGCTGTCTGAGCTATAATTTTCTGGTCAGGTTTTGACTTTCTTATAATATCAATTGCAGTATAGCCATCCATAACTGGCATTCTTATATCCATCAAAACCAGGTCAATATTATTTGATGCACAGATATCAACAGCTTCTTTCCCGTTAAAGGCCCTCAGCAAAACGACATCGAGCACCGAAAGAAAGTTTTGCACAAGCATGAAATTCACATTATCATCTTCTGCAACAAGAACTATTTTTTTTCTGCCCGGCCTGCCCTCTTCATGAACTTTTGTAAGAACAGGAATATTCGATGTCACTACTGGTATATGTGGAATTGTAAAATGGAAAACGGAACCTTTGCCTTCAACCGACTCGCACCATATTTTCCCGCCCATTCTCTCCGCCAGCGCTTTGGAGATTGTCAAACCCAACCCGGCTCCTTTAAAAGACTTTAATACTGAATCGCCTGTCTGAAAAAAATGGTCAAATACATTATCCTTCTGCTCGTCAGGAATCCCAACTCCGGTATCAGATACAAAGAACTCAACAAAACCATTGCTTAGCCTGTATCCAAATACAATTTTCCCGGTAAAGGTAAACCTGAAAGCATTGGATAAAAGAGCTGAAAGCGTCTGTAGCAATCTGCTTCTGTCTGCGAGTATTTTCATATTTTTTACAGAAATACCTGTATCAGACTGGAAGACAATCTTTTTCCTCAGCGCTTCCTCTTTGAACTGCTCAATCAGTTCGTTAAAAACGTCAGTGAGCAGAACCTCCTCGTTAGTAATTTTAAGGAATCCGGATTCAATGTTTGAGATCTCCGTTACATTATTAATAATCGAAACCAGATCATTAGAGCTTTCTATGATCACGTCGAGGAATTTCTGTTTGTTCCCGGGAGATTGATTGTCCTCCTTCAGAAGCTGGGAGAATCCGGAAATAGCATTGACAGGAGTTTTGATTTCATGAGAAATATTTGTAAGATAAGATATCTTACGCTTTTCGTTTCTTTCCGCATTTTCTTTTGCAATAGCAAGATTATCCAGCCTTTTGAAATTCGCAGCAAGATTGCTTAATGGTCCGTTTATTGATTCCAGAAATTCAATATCATCAATGCTGTAATCAGTTTCCTTGCCGGTAATCACAAGTATGGTATTTATACAGTCATCAACGGTAACAGGAATGGAACAAAGCCTTCCGGCTGATTCATACGACCACCTGTTTTCAGACTTTGGGAATAATCTGGATTCATTGTTCAGAACATATAATTTCTTCAGTTCATATGCCTTCAGCCAGGGACCGGCAGTATTTAATTCATAAACTGTAACAGGTTCATTGACAAATCGATTGCTTTGAGAGTTGACAAGGCAATCTGTGAGCTCAAAGGATTTTTTCTCCTCAGAGATAGTAAAAATGTATCCCGAGCTGCTGTGTGTTTGTTTAAGAACCTCTTTGAGAAAAAAATTCAAAAAATCAATAAAATTTTTTGCCTTATAGCCAATTAAACAAATAAGGGTCTCATATACAGCATTTTGTCTGTTTGATTCAGCGTTTGAAAATATATTCATATCAATATCCTGTGCATAATATCCTCAATTTTGAGTTGGGATTAATCCGGATAATATCGTCGCGTGTGTTCGGGGAACGACCGGCAGCAATTTGTAAAAATAGGAAATTTTTGGGTTTTGTTTCAGGAAATACAATTCAGGAACGCGTTTCAAACCTGTTTAAACCTCTTTTCTTCATAAAAAATGTTCTTGGGATTAAACAAGGATATCAAAGATCCTTTAACCAATTTCTAAAGAATGCAGGTACTTTGGTGAAAAAGGAATTTTATGGCAAGGTCACTTATGCAAGTGCAATGTGGGAAAAAGTCGGCTGGTCAGATTTTGACTCGCGATCCCTTGGGGATGGCTTCAAATGAAAAAAACTCCCTTTCGCTTCGCTCATTTAATTTTTGTTTATCATCTGTCCTCGCTCAGGCGAGCCTGGCTCGGACATCTGTAAACAAAAATCCCCACTTGGGTGGGGAAGTTTTTTTCATTTGGCGGAGAAAGAGGGATTCGAACCCCCGGAACCGTGGTTACAGTTCAACGGTTTTCAAGACCGCCGCATTCGACCGCTCTGCCATTTCTCCTTTTCTCAAATAATCCGCCGCAAAGATAAGATATTTTTATTTTTTTGGAATTTTTTTGAAACAATTCTGTATGTACCTCATAGTCAGCTATGTATAGTTTTTATAAACAGATTATGAACAAAATTATTCCCTAAACGTTCTCAAGTTCAAGATTAGTGAGGTGATGCGATATTTTGAACCAAATCCCGATTTCATCCGAAATTAGCGCTGTTTTAACCTAAAAGTGGCACTATTTGTGGAAAAACGGCAAAATAAATTTGCACATGAATTTAAAAAAAATAAATTTGTATTTAATTATTAAGATTGGTCTAACCATTAAATCTTTGTATTATGACAAAAAAAGAATTAGTTAATGAAATTGCCGCTGACGCAGGTCTTTCTATTAAAGATGCAGGCAAAGCTTTAAACGCATTTGTCGGAGCCTTTGGAAAATCAATGAAAAAAGGCCAAAGGATTCAGCTCCCTGGTCTGGGTACTTTTAAAGTTGACAAGAGAAGTGCAAGAGTAGTTCGTAACCCTCGTACAGGCGCTAAACTGAACGTTCCTGCTAAAAAAGTTGTCAAATTCAAAGCAGCTCCGGCTCTCAACAAAGGTCTTTAATCTTAACTGATTGAGATTGTTCAGGGGTGTATTTGCACCCCTTTTTTTTGTCATTTACCGACCGGCATTCCATCACCGGCCTTTTTAGCAATCCTTCAGAAGCCCGCTCCTGCACTTAACAACTAGTGACTCGTATTAATAAATGGGTCGCCCATTCTGCATTACAACATTGTTAGACCTTCAGATCAACCGGGTTTATATCTTATCATAGAAATCTGCAATCATCCGGACAGGAATTATTCAGGATTTTGTCGATTTATTGATTTTTTATATTAAATTTAGTAATCCTTTTAACAGGAAATGCGATAGTATTTATACTCAAATGGCCATTTAGCATTTTAGTTGACAATCCGGGGTCAAAAATTTCAGGATCAGTATTTTAAAAAGGTATTGTATGTTGAAAAAAATTAATCAGTATTTTTTCAGAAGCCCTGAAGAAATCGGACTGGTCAATTACCTGGTCCTGGTCTTTTGCTTCATAACTGCAATATTTGGACTTATAGGAACCGTGATCAATCTCGGATTACATCTTGGAGGTCTTACAATAATCTGCACTCTCAGCACAACAGTCATTTTTGGCCTGATGTATTTATATAGCAGAAATAAGGAAAAATATACTGTCTCAAAATATTTTATTATAATAAATGGCATTATCCTGCTAAACATTCAATGGTTTATAAACTATGGATCAAATGGCCCGATACTCTATCTGTTCGTGGTAGTTGAATCGTTTATCATCGTCTTTTTTGCAAAAAAAGAAAAATTTGCCTTCTCAGTATTAGTTTTTGCAAATGTCACTGTCTTATTCTATATCGAATACCGATTTCCGGAATCTGTCGGTAAATATGTAAAGGATTCCGCACGTCTTATTGATTTGTACACCGGGTTGCTGATATACCTTTTTCTTAGCATTCTTATGCTGAACGCCGCCCTTAAATTCTATATCAGGCAGCAGCAGAAGGCACAACTAGCCGATAAGCTTAAATCTGCATTCCTTGCCAATATGAGTCATGAGATCAGGACTCCGATGAACGGCATACTGGGTTTTGCCGAACTTCTGAAAGAGCCAAATCTTTCAGGCCAGGAGCAGCAGGAGTTCGTCAGCATAATTGAGAAAAGCGGAAAACGAATGCTCAGTATCATAAACGATATTATTGATATCTCGAAAATTGAATCAGGATTGATGAAGCTTGACGTAAAGGTTTCGGATATTAATGAACAGCTCGATTATATTTATAACTTTTTCAAACCCGAGATTGAGAAAAAAGGCATGCATATTACGGTTAAAAAAACACTCTCATCAACAGAAGCCATAATAAAAACAGATCCTGAAAAACTCTATGCCATTCTGATAAACCTGGTCAAGAATGCTATTAAATACACAGATGAGGGTTCAATAGAAGTAGGATACAGCAGAAAGAGCGAAAAAACTTCAGCAGAACTGGAATTCTTTGTCAGGGATACTGGTATCGGGATATCAGAAGACAGACATGAAGCTATATTTGAAAGATTTGTTCAGGCAGACATTATCGATAAGAACGCCTATCAGGGAGCCGGATTGGGACTATCAATAGCAAAGGCGTATGTGGAGATGCTTGGCGGAACGATATGGGTGGAAAGTGCCCCGCATGAGGGATCTTCTTTTTACTTCACACTTCCATATAATACTGATTCGATCGCTGTATCACCTGCTTTGAATATAAATCCTGACGTGGAGGATATGGCAAGGATTAAAATGCTGAAGATCATGATTGTAGAGGATGATTTGGCATCTGAGATGCTGATTGGCAGGGAAATAAAATTGCTAAGCAGGGAAATCCTGAAAGTGAATACAGGGACTGCTGCAGTTGATGCATGCAGAAAAAATTCGGATATTGATCTCATACTCATGGATATACAGATTCCTGAAATGGACGGGTATGAGTCAACCCGGGAGATACGAAAATTCAATAAAAATGTTGTGATTATTGCACAGACCGCATATGCATTGTCGGGCGACAGGGACAAAGCAATCGAAGCAGGCTGCAATGATTATATCGCAAAACCTATTCACACAGGTGCCTTAACCCTGCTTATAAAACAACATTTCAGGTAAACCTTCAACTTCTTCAACCCCTGCAATTTTCAACTCTTTCAACTTTTCGACTCCTTTCAGCCCTCATTATAATTACCTTTGCATCTTATTGACAGACTTTAAAAACTATTTTTGCCATGTCGGTTTTGGACAGATTATTTGAGGGCTTCTCCAGGAAAAACAAAGCTGTTTCAGCCTTTGAGGAAGATAAGTCTGTACCGCCCGGCTCGGAATTTTCAAAAGATGAAAATTCTTCCGGGGAATTTCTCGATCTGGTGGGCGATCTTGCTCTGAGACAGAGTATCAGAGCAAACTCCTATCCCGGAAAGCCGGGTACAGACCTCACCAATGTTTCACTTAATGATTTTCCTGAAGTCGATTCCACTGAACAGACAGCAAGAAAGATTGAAGAACTTAAATCGATCATCAGTTCGATAGAAAACAGGTCGAAGGTAAGTTCTGAAATTAAACTGACCAAATCATATAAGATCAACTACAGGAACGAACTTAATGTCACCCAGCTGGAAGCAGTAACCACAATTAATGGGCCTGTGCTCGTAATTGCAGGCGCCGGAAGCGGAAAGACAAGAATCATCGTCCACAGAGTAGCTTTCATGCTCGAAAACGGTATCAACCCCGATGAAATACTCCTGCTTACATTCACAAGGAAAGCAGCCAGCGAGATGATAGGAAGAGTACAGGGATTGCTCAATGACAATAAAGCACAAAAAGTCTTTGGAGGCACGTTCCATTCTTTTTCAAATTACATCCTGAGAAAAAACGCCAATCTTCTTGGAATTCCTTCAAATTTTACAATTATCGATTCGGAAGATTCAGCTGATACCATTGACCTTGTTAAATCAGAATTGAAAATCGAAAAAAAGGAGAAAGCATTTCCGAAGAAAAACAGGCTTCAGGAAATATTCTCATCTGCAAGGAACAGAAATATGACTATCAGGGAGGTGATCCAAAATGAGTTCTCGGGATTGCTTGAATTTATTGATCAGATTGAACTGATAAACAAGGGCTATGAAAAATATAAGAGGATATGCAAGATATTTGATTACGATGATCTGATGGAAGTCCTGAGAGACTCACTGCGTGATAACCCCGGATTCAGAAGAAAACTGAACAACGAATTCAGATATATAATGGTGGATGAATATCAGGATACGAATGTAGTCCAGAAAGAGATTGTTGAATTTCTCTCGGAAAATAACAGGAATATTCTGGTGGTTGGCGATGATTCCCAGAGCATTTATTCATTCAGGGGAGCTAATTATGAGAATATTTTAAGATTCCCGCAGAAATACCCCGATTGCAGGGTAATAAAGATAGAACAGAATTACAGGAGCAACCAGAAGATCCTTGACTTTACTAATGCTATAATAGGGAGTGCGCGCATTGGTTATAAGAAACAGCTTTTTTCAATAATATTATATGATGCAGTGCCTGTTGTAAGAAAATTTTATGACCAGCAGCTGGAGGCTGAGTTTATAGTTGATAAAATCATCGAATACAGGGAAAAAGGAATTGCACTTAATCAGGTGGCAATCCTTGTGAGGGCTTTCTGGCATGCAAGGTACATTGAAGTGGAACTGAATAAGAGAAGTATTCCGTATATCGCTGTCGGCGGACTTGCCTTCAATGAAAGAAAGCACGTTAAAGACATTATCTCATATCTGAGAATATTGCAGAACCCATATGACGCCGTCGCCTGGCACAGGATACTGAAATATATTCCCGGAGTCGGACTTGTTACTGCAAGGAAGATCATTGAAAAAATCATTTCAGAAAGCGGCATTCAAAAAAATTCCTTTGAAAATACAAAGTTTGCAGAGGGATTGAACAGGTTAACAGATATGATTAACCGCGCCAGTGACAATAAAATAAGTATATCAGGGAAGATTGAGATCATACTTGAATACTATGCTCCTATCCTCCAGGCTACAGAATACGATTATCAGATCCGTCTTCTCGATATAAAAGTCCTGGCCGATCTTTCCTCGCGATACGACACTCTCGATAAATTTCTCACAGATTTTGCGCTTGACCCGCCGTCAAAAAAGTTTGGCAGTAAAACGGTGCCGTTAATTGATGAGTCGGAAGACAAACCGCTGACAATATCGACAATACATTCTGCTAAGGGTTTGGAATGGTTCAGTGTAATTATCCCGCATGCTCTCGATGGATTGATCCCCTCGGTCAGAGCATTGAATAACATTGAAGAGCTTGAGGAGGAACGTCGTCTCTTCTACGTTGCCTGCAGCCGGGCAAAACAGGATCTGATAATCACAATGCCTTCATTTGTTTCAACATATAATGCATTCCTCTCCTATCCCAGCAGATTCCTTGTAGAGATAAGCAAAGAGAAATTTTACTATAAATAAATAATCATTTGAGATTTAGTAAAATCACTGAACTCGCTTTTCAACTTTTCAACTTGTCAACAAACTGTTTAAAGGTTTAAACTTTTAAAGGTTTAAGCCTCACGCCTCACGCCGCACGCCTCAAACCAAAATTCAACTTTTCAACCCTTCTACTTTTCAACTTTTCGACCTTTCAACCCTTATTGTTATTATATTTGAATATGGAATTTTTCTTCTTAACGGTCTAAGTAATAAAAGATATCATGGGTATACCGGTACTCTCTATAACAGATCTCTCAAAATTTTACGGAAAAGCCAGGGGTATTGAGCATATTAACCTGGAGATTGATGAAGGAGAGATCTTCGGTTTTATCGGCCCAAACGGAGCCGGCAAGTCGACAACCATCCGCATTTTGATGAACATGATATTCCCTTCCGGCGGAAGCGCCAGTATAATGGGAATGGATGTGATAAAGGATACAAAGAAAATCAAGAATTTTGTGGGTTATATTCCCTCTGATGCCAATTCATATTTGTCGATGAATGTAAGTGAGTTCCTGAATTATTGTATCCGATTTTATAATGTCAGTAATGGCGAAAAGAGGATTTCTGACTTGTCAGCATTATTTGAACTCGATCTGAACAGGAAAATTGCAGAGCTCTCTCTCGGCAACCGGAAGAAAGTTTCAATAGTGCAGAGTCTCCTTCATAGTCCTAAGCTTCTCATCCTCGATGAGCCTACAACAGGGCTCGACCCGCTTATGCAATCCGTATTTTTCGAATTGCTTCGTTCAGAGAACAAACGGGGAATGACAATCTTCTTTTCTTCACATATACTTAGCGAGGTCCAGATCCTCTGCAGAAGAGTAGCTATAATAAAGCAGGGCAGAATAATTCAGCTTGAGGATATTGACAACCTGCGAAAGAAACAGCTTAAAAAGGTGCGTATTGAGTTCGGTGATAAAACAGACCTCGAGAATCTTCCGATCCCGGGTGTCGAAAGCTTAAACTCGCTTCCCGGAATTAACACATTGTCATTCATGTACTCCGGCAATATCAATGAGCTTATTGCTTTTTTAGCCGGAAAGAAGGTTAATAACCTGATGGTTGAAGAACCATCACTCGATGAAATTTTCCTGCATTATTACAAAAGCTAAACATAAATCAGATGAACCGAAACCTGTTTTTAAAGGAGATGAAGAAAAATGCATTCAGTCTGATGATATGGATGACCGTAATCACATTTCTCATTGTCCTGACAATGTCGGTCTACCGCACATTTTTGGAGAACCAGTCAAAAATTGCAGGTATGCTGAGTATTGTTCCGAAAGGAGCCCTGGAGTTCAAGGGCATTTCAAATTTCAATGACCTGCTTTCAATACTAGGATTCTATTCGGTCAATAATATCATCTACATGATGGTGCTTGGGAGTATCTTCTCTATTGTTCTTTCCTCAAATATCCTGCTAAAGGAAGAATATGACAAGACCGCAGAATACCTTCTGACACGTCCTTTAAGCCGTAGTGACATCTTTCTAAGCAAGCTTGCCGTCGCCTTACTTAACGTATTTCTGCTTAATATTGTAACAGCTCTGGCAGGTTTTATCTGTATGGAACTGTTTAAAAAGAGCCCTTTCAGCATAAAAGCATTTATTATTTTATCAGTCTACACACTATTGTTAAATATCCTGTTTGGAGCAATTGGCCTTTTTATGTCCACACTGGTAAAAAGGGCAAAGCCGATTACCACCTTAAGTATAGGGCTCGTTTTATTTTTTTATTTTGTTTACACTCTTTCAAAGATCACCCCAAACGCATCAAATATAGGTTATCTGAGTCCTTTCAGCTTTGCAAATGTGGCTGCCATAAGTCCTTCATATTCACTTGATTTATGGGATCTGGCTTATTTTATAGGTATCTCACTGCTGCTGACCGGACTATCATACCGTATCTATCTCAGAAAGGATATTTATACCTGAAGGGAGTCAATTTATTTTTATTTTGTAATTCCCTGAATTGATTTAAAGACCTGTAAATAATGTCCTTCTCCTTTCCTTTTCCGGAACTCTGAATTTCTAGAAAAAAACCGAACATTTCTCTTCCTGTTTTGTTAATGCAGAAGCTAATTAAGCTTTGTCGTAGAATTTTAACACAAAACTTAATTATATGTTAAACATTCACAACTTCAGACTTACTTCAGAATCTGGCCATAATTTTGGCATGTTAAACCATATAATTTATAAATTATGAAAAAAGTATTATTTGTATTGGTATTAATGATGGCAGCTGTAGCTGTTAATGCGCAGGTTGCTAAGACACCGGCTACTGGTTCAAAGCCTTCCAAGACCATGATAAAGGTAGCTGATCTTCCTAAGACTATAACTGACAATATCAATAAAGATTATGCCGGTTATACTATTAAGGATGCAGAAAGCGTTACGGCAAATAATGTCACCACTACTCATGTAATGGTTGAAAAGGGTACTATGAAAGAGACCCTGGTATATGACAGTAATGGCATGTTTGTTAAGAAGCTTCCTGAAAAACCAATGGCCTCTCATAAGACTCCGAAGAAAAAATAATCCGGAGCTGGAAGAGAGAAATGCTATATTAATACCTTAAGTGCATAAAGTCTATCCATGGATCCTGGCGGTGCAATGGATGGACTTTTTCTTTTATCAGATATTAAAGATTGTAAATAACCGTTATAAGTAATATATATAATTAATTAAATTAAGTATGCTAGATTTTAGTAGTCCGATGCACCTCATTTTAATAATTCTTGTGATAGTTTTATTATTCGGGGGTAAAAAAATTCCGGAACTGATGAAGGGGATTGGTCAGGGAATGAAAGAGTTTAAAAAAGCTTCAGCTCTTAATGATGAACCGGAAAAAAAGGACGAGGAGAATGAAAAAGTCGAAATTAAACCCGCTGATAAAAAATAACTGAAGCTTCTCTCGAAATAAAAGCAACTGCCGGGTAAACCTGCGGCAGGGAATAATATTTGCATTATTGAAGGCCTTTAAGGATTTAAAAAAGCGAAACATCTTCCTGATTTATATTTGATTATCCATTGGTTGTGGCCTTTAAAACCGCAACACCATCATCTCTGATCCTGTATGTTTCATATCTGTTTGTAATGGCTAATAAGCTTTGACCGGGTCTTAAAAAGATTCAATCTGACACAATTAAATTTTCGGGAGAAAGTTATACTGCTGAGGTTAATTTTATAAATCATGAAAAAATTAAACTTTCATCCCTCCGTCCTTCAGGTAATATACCTGGTTGTATATATTATCCTTTTTGCAGTTATTGTATATATCCCTAAGTTAATCAGTGGCCCCTTCAGGATAACCGATAAAATGATTATTGAGGAGGAGATAATTGAAGGCACTCTCCTTGGTATTTCATTTATTCTGAGTATTCTGATACTGAACCTGTACAGAAAGGAGGCGTCGAGACAAAAGGAAATGGTGAAGAAAATAAGCGAGGATAAACAATTAGCCAAGACCACTCTCGACGACTCTTGCAAGTATATCGGAAAGATCAATGTTCAGATCCAGGAAATTAAATCTATTTTTAACAATACCATTAGGTTTCCCGAATCAAAAAATGATTTCAAAAAGACCTTTCAGTATTTCTGCGACCATGTGCTTGGAATAGTAAATTCCGATTGGGTCTTATTCAGGATTATTAACTGCAGCAACGGAAAAACAATAAGCGAACAAATGGAAACCAGGCGGGGGCTAATCACTGATTATCCGCATATTGGCAATAAAATGATCGTGGAACAGCAGGAATGTCCTCCGTTTACCACGGTAGTGTCAAATCCTCAGAATCTGAACGTTTTGTGCTGTTGCATCTTACCAGTGGAGCAGATAACACAGGAGGAACGCGTATTTATCCAGGCAATTACAAATGAGATTGCGATGATGTTTGTGGTATTTAATTATTCATGCAGGGAAAAATCATTTTCACAAAATATTCCGCTGAAAACTGCCAGGAATCTGATTTTCTGAATTTTAATATAAGGCAGCTTCTTCGATTTTTTTAATCTAAGTGACTTCTATTTATAAATCCATTCCGAAGGTTATCCTGAATGTATTTATAAAAATAATGCTCCTGTCGTTAACATCATCATTATAAACTTTGTTTAATAGAATGAAAACAGTATATCAGCGCTTTATTCAGTATCTGTGAAAAAATAATTAATTTAGTGCTGCTATCAATTTATTGATTTTCCTATAATTATACCCTAAGTAAATGCAAGCGAAACACTACAGACTGATAAACAATGTAACAGGTTGGGTTGCCTTTGCTATTGCCGCTTTCACCTACCTGATGACGATCGAGCCTACGACCAGCCTTTGGGACTGCAGCGAATTCATTTCTTCGGCATTCAGAATGGAGGTCGGACATCCCCCGGGAAATCCGGTATTTATGATTATGGCTAGGTTTTTCTCCCTGTTTGCAGGCAGTAATGTCTCAAAAGTTGCTGCGATGATGAACTCCATGTCAGCTCTGGCCAGCGCATTTGCCGTTCTCTTTCTCTTCTGGAGCATTACACATCTTGCAAAAAAGATCCTCCTGAAAACTGAAGAGCAGTACACCACAGGAAGAATAATCGCTGTCATGGCTTCAGGTCTGGTCGGATCAATTGCATTCAGCTTTTCAGATTCATTCTGGTTCTCCGCCGTCGAAGCGATAGTTTTTGCTTCATCTGCGTTCTTTACGGCGCTTGTATTCTGGGCTATACTAAAATGGGAGGATGTAGCCGATGAAAAATATGCTGACAGGTGGATAATACTGATTGCTTTTCTCATAGGACTGGCCATAGAGGTTCATCTTCTTAATCTTCTGACAATACCCGCAATCGGACTTGTCTATTATTTCAGAAAACATGAATTCTCATGGAAAGGCTTTTTCATAGCACTCTCCACCTCAATCCTGATCCTGGCTTTGCTGATGTATGGCATCAGGCCCGGAGTTGTTGCTATAGCATCCAGGTTTGACCTGTTTTTCGTAAATGCCCTGGGGCTTCCAATAAACAGCGGCATGATTTTTCAATCACTCCTGCTGATAGTCTTTTTCATTCTCGCAATAAAATCAACACTCGATGGTTCGAATGTCAGGAAGACAGCAATATTCTCCTTCGTGGCTCTTTTTCTGAGCGGGATATGGGTATTAACAGGTTCAGCTATATTTAACATACTGATGATCGGAGTTCTTGCTTATGCAGTATGGTTCATTTCAGGAAAATACAGAGTTGTGCTTAATACCACCCTTACAATAGTGGCAGTAATACTCATTGGCTTC
Organism: uncultured Bacteroidales bacterium; assembly: GCA_963715785.1. Taxonomy (GTDB): domain Bacteria; phylum Bacteroidota; class Bacteroidia; order Bacteroidales; family VadinHA17; genus LD21. The sequence continues at coordinate 3,182,792 of OY970276.1, read as the reverse complement.
TCATCAAATGCAATAATGGTAATACGGGCGTCGGCTAATCCTCCGCTGAATGAAAATGACCCTTCCAACCCATTCAATCTCCTGTATTTTCTCAACCGCGAGCAGTATGGTGACAGACCATTATTTTATGGGCCCTATTTTAATGCACCCAGAATAGGTTCAAAAGACGGGAAACCAAGATATAATGACGTAAATGGCAAGTATGTAATAACGAGTCATGACATTGATATTGAATACGATCCCAGGTTTGAAACTCTGTTTCCGAGAATGTGGAGTGAAGATAGTGATCATGCCCAGGAATACCAAATCTGGTCAAAAATGAAAGGGATCCCTATCCAGGTAACCGATGAATCGGGAAAGACCAAGACAATCCGCAGACCAACATTTATTGAGAATTTACGATTCATGTTCTCCTACCAGATCGGATATATGTATTTCAGATATTTCCTGTGGAATTTTTCGGGAAGACAAAATGATACCCAGGGTACCGGTGATGTCGTGAACGGCAACTGGATCACTGGCATTAATTTTCTTGATGAACCAAGGGTAGGTTCCTCAGACATGCCTCCCGACATGAAAAATGATCCTTCACGCAATGTCTATTACCTGCTTCCGCTTATTCTGGGCCTTATAGGCATGACATATCATTTTAAACGGGATAATAAATTCTGGGGTGTCATTCTGCTTCTTTTTTTCATGACCGGGCTGGCAATAGTCTTATATCTGAACCAGTATCCCGATCAGCCACGGGAACGCGATTATGCCTATGCCGGCTCTTTCTATTTCTTTTCTGTTTGGGTAGGGATAGGTGTGATCGCAATCTTTGAAAAACTGACCCGGCTTTTTAAGGAACCAATTGCCGCCAGTGTTGCAGGAGTTCTTTGTTTTCTGGCTGTTCCGGTTATAATGGGTTCTCAGAACTGGGACGATCATGACCGTTCCGGCCGGTATCTTACAAGGGATATAGCCTTCGATTACCTCAATACATGTGCACCCGATGCAATACTCTTTACAAACGGTGATAATGACACCTTCCCGCTATGGTATGCCCAGGAAGTTGAGGGAAAACGAACCGATGTGAGGATTTGCAACCTGATGCTTCTGAATACCGACTGGTATATCAACGAAATGAAGGATAAATCGCATGAATCCGATCCTCTGCCAATCACTCTTCCGGAAAGTAAATATTACGATGGGGTAAATAATCAGGTCTATATAGTTGAAAAAAGCAAGGATCCCGTTGATATTTCTACCGTCATTGACTGGATAAAAAGCGATAATAAAGCTACCAAGCTGCAAGTTTCTGAAACAGAGCTCCTCGACAATATACCTTCCAGAACAATCAGGATCCCTGTCGATGCTGCGAAGGTGCTGGCATCAGGCACTGTAAAGCCGGAAGATGCTGACAAAATTGTTCCATATATAGATATCCATCTTAAGGGCAGTGCGATTATGAAAAGCTCGCTGATTATTCTCGACATTCTCGCTCACAATGATTGGAAACGGCCTATTTACTATGTTACCGGTTACCAGGAGGATGCTCTGGGGCTTGAAGAATATTTTCAGCTCGAAGGACTTGCCTACAGGCTTGTGCCAATTAAGTCTGAGAACAAAAGCTGGCTCAGGTATGGCCGCATCGATACCGATATCCTCTATAAAAATCTGATGGAGAAGTTTGTCTGGCGGGGCGCCAGCGAGAAGGGAGTTTATCTTGATTACAACCACAAGAGGAATTTACTTGTGATAAAGGCACGCTATAATTATGCAAGGCTGGCCAATGCACTGTCGGCTGAAGGCAAGGATGAAAAAGCACTTGGGGTGCTTGATTATTGCATGAAAACCTTTCCCATTGAGAAATTATCATATGATATGTACGTTCCCGAGATAATTGAGGCGTATGTCAATGCAGGTGCGAAAGATAAAGCAGCTGAGCTGACAAGGAACCTTAGCAAATACTATTTTGAGAAGCTCGATTATTATTTTAAGCAGAAGCCCGATATAATTTCGTCTGCCGGCTATGAGGTTCAGACTGCAATTCAGTATACTTCGCAGGCTGCAGATGCTTGCAGAACTGCCGGGAAAACCGAACTTGCAGATTCGTTGTCTTCGAAGCTCCAAACCTATTATACCAGGTATGTAAAAATTGTGCAGCCTTCAGGACGATAGTGAGAGAGTATCAGTTATTCTGAAAATAACTCAGATCATTTCAGCATTATTCAGCCAAGCTGAATTTTAAACGCATTTTAAATTTATCAATAATTCGAAGTTAATTTTTAATAACTTCAGACTTACTTCAGAATCTGGTAATAGATTTGCAGCATTAATAATTTAAAACTTAATATTATGAAGAAGATCATATTAATGATGGTACTTGCAATGTCTGTACTCGCTGTGAATGCGCAGGTCGATACGACACACAGCAAGATGAAATCTATGAATAGCACAGTTAGTGTCAGCAGCCTTCCGAAAGCTGTAACAGATAATGTAGCAAAGGAATATCCCGGATACACTATCGAGAAAGCTTCGACTGCTATGGAAAACAGTGCACAGGTATTTCTTGTAGTCGTTACCAAAGGGACTGCTTCAGAGACTCTGGTTTACGACAAAGCCGGGAAGTTTTTAAAGAAGCTCCCTAAATAAGTTTCTCAGACAGGCTGCTTTAATTAAAAAACCAATCCCCCGGCCAATTCGGGGGATTTTTTATTTAACTACACATTAATAGACATTTAACTATAAATTAACCGGAATAAAAGGAAATCATAATTAAATTTACAGCTGACTGACCCGCACCAGAACGCTTGTCATAATCAACAATTCTTTAATAGGTTTGCTTTTTGTCAAAATAATTAATTATTAATCCGGATGTTATGAAAAGGATCATTGCTATTTTTTTTGGAATTGGACTCCTGTCAATTTCGTTGAAATCATTCTCGCAGCCAGCATTGAAAATCGGACATGTCGATATAGCAGCCTTAATGAGCGCGATGCCTCAGAAAGACAGTGCCGCAGCAGTTTTGGAGAAAGAAACAAAAGATTATCAGTCCACTTACGATCAGATGACTGCCGTATACAACAATTTGCTTGATGAGTACCAAAAAAATATGTCATCATACTCTGAAATTGTAAAGAAAAATAAAGAATCGGAATTACTCGATAAAGAAAAAAGACTACAGGAATTTGAAAAAAATGCGTCAGAGACTCTGCAAAAAAGAAATACCGAACTGGTTCAGCCAATACTCGACAAAATCCTCAAGGCTATAGATAAGGTTGCAGGTGAAAACGGTTTTACGTATATACTTGACGTCAGTAAGGGATCAGTGGTCTATACCTCCAAAGACAGCTATAATATAGACCCTCTGGTGCTGAAGATTTTGAAACCATAGTTGCGACCTTGACTCACAAACTGCTACTTTAAAGTTCTGCCATTTTTTGTTCATGAAGTATTTAAGTACTATTTCTGTTTTCATTTCCCCATCGCATTACCTCACCTCCTGTCACATTTAAATGACGAATCACTTAAATTGCAGGTCACCTGAAATTAATTTGATGTCTGCCAGGTAACAATTTCACCCTGTTTACTATTAAACAAAGGATTCTGAACAGAAAAGTTTCTCTTCTGCTGGTCGGTCGTCTTATGTGACTGACGCGGCGGAAGCATGTGCTCCGGGAAGGAAAATTCTTTGAGGTTGGGAGCTTATCTCCAAATAGTAATACGTGTCCACAATATAAGATGGCATTCATACTCAACTCATTACTTGTCATTTACTCTCAAATTCTCAGCAGACATTGACTAGTTTCTTTTTTTCACGGGTGTTGAGTGAGAAATTTATTGGTGATTTCTCAGGATGCCATCTTTCTTTATATTAAATATTCACCTGCGATTCCCGCATAAGATGGCATTCAATCTCAATTTCTTACACGCCATTCCGACCGAATGGTAATTCGGACATGAACTGTACTTCGCATTTTAACCATCTTGAGAGGGAGATTTCTGTGATTTCCCGAATGCCATCTTTCTTTTTTAATCCCTTCTGATTTATTCAATTAAGTAAAATCTGCCTGCCAGAGGTATGTGATTTTGTAATATTCAAAATTTACTATCTTTGATCGGTTCTATGTCTGTTTTCATAATTTTAAGTTTTTAGCCGCCAGTAATTTCAGTGACTTTTTTGATCGTTTGATCATCCATTAAAATTAAAAACATGGCCAATTCTGTTAAAAGTCAGCCGTTGGATCACCTTCCTGAAAAAAGCTCTCAGTTATTAAGCAGGAGAGTAAGCTACATCTTAAAAGTAATCGTGGTCACAACGGGCATTATTACTGTGATTATAGGATTAATGGTAGTGTCCGGATGGATCTTTGGACTGAATTTTCTAAAGAGTCCCGATCCTTCATCTGTATCGATGAAGGCAAATACAGCAATTTGTTTTATCCTGCTGGGAGGTTCATTGCTATTACGGAAATTTTTCCAGGAAAGCAGAAAAATGGCAATTGTTACCAAAGTATTTATCTCAATTACAATCGCTGTTAGTCTATTTACTCTCCTTGAATATATAACCGGATGGAATCCGGGAATCGACGGATTGCTGTTTAAGGATGTTTCCCTTAACAACAGCGCACTCTTTCCGGGAAGAATGGCTCTCAATACCAGCATTTGTCTGCTGTTTCTTGGAATTGCTCTGATATATGTTGAAAAAAAGGCTACATCCTACATTTATCTGTCACAGATCTTACCTCTCCTTACAGCACTGCTGAGCGTGATAATCATTCTTGGCTATATGTACAATTCCAATGGATTACTCACAATTGCTTTCTTTAATCAGATGTCGCTTTATTCGTCAATAACATTTCTCATTCTCAGCATTGGCATCATCTGCTATCCTCATTCTGCCGGTTTCCTTTCGATCCTAACTGTAAAAGGGCCAGGCGGATATATGGCCAGACGTCTTCTGCCGCTGACGATCTTTTTACCAATATTATTCGTCTGGCTCAGAATGATCTCAGATAAAGGTGAAACCAAAAGCGGATCCACAGATGTCCTTATTATTTCATTCCTGTACATCGGAATCTTTGCTTTCTTCATCTGGAGGATTGCGAGGTCAATTAATATCATAGATGAAGACAGGATATCTATTCACAACGAGTTAAAACAGTCAGAGCAAAGATTTTATCTCGCCTTCCATTCGAGTCCTGCTGCCCTGATAATTACTACATTGGATGAAGGAAAGGTCCTCGATATGAATGAAGCCTATTGCAACATGGTTGGCATATCAGAAAAGGGACTAAGAGGATACAGTATGACCGCTCTGCATCTGTGGGAAGATCCTGCTGAACGGGAAAAGATGCTGGAAGAACTTAAGGCAAAAGGGAAAATTCATAATCTTGAAATACATCTTCAGACAGGTTCAGGCGAGGTATGTACAGCTCTTGCTTCATTTGAGCTGCTAAAACTATACGGGGAGGACTGCATCATATCTTCAGCAATTGACATCACCGAATGGAAACTTGCTCAGGAAATCATAAAAGTCGGAGAAAGACAAAACATTCTGGCTAATGAGATACTTGAACATCTGAACAGGAACACCGATTCAGAGGTTATGATAACTTCAATAATTAATTCTATCCGTGATAAAACCGGATATGAAGCTGTCGCAATAAGATTAAAGGAGGGTGAGGATTTTCCTTATTATGCCACGTCAGGTTTCAGTGATGCATTTGTTTCCGCTGAACGTTTCCTTTGCTCGCGTGATTCGAAGGGGAATATAATCCGCGATAAAAATAATGAGCCATTGCTCGAATGCATGTGCGGGAACATCTTGTGCGGCCGGATCGATGCATCAAAATCGTTTTTCACTACAGGCGGCAGTTTCCGTTCGAATAATACAACCTCGCTGCTCACAACAACTACGGATACGGACCGCATGACAAGAACCCGGAATCGCTGCAATAGTTCCGGCTACGAGTCTGTGGCATTGATACCGCTCAGATCGGGCAGTGAGATTATCGGACTGCTTCAGCTGAATGATCACCGTACCGACATTTTTAATGAACGCATAATACCATTTTTCGAAAGACTCGGATCGAGCATCGGAATAGCAATTATGCGTAACAAAGCGGAGAATGAATTAAAAGAACTTAACATAGAACTCGAATCAAGAGTCGTTGAAAGAACTGAACAATTACTGGATTCAAATAAGGAATTAGAATCATTTGCCTACTCGGTATCTCACGATCTACGGGCGCCTTTAAGACATGTTATTGGCTTTTCTGAAATTCTTGAAATGGAACTTGGAGACAAAAACGGACCTGAGATACAAAGACTTACGGGCACAATAAAAAACTCTGCAAGGAAAATGAGCATGCTCATTGATGAACTACTATCCTACTCAAGGCTTGGACGAACCGATCTTAAAACGGTTACTCTTTCACTTAACAGAATAATAGATGATGTAATTGCCGAGACAAACGACTTAACCCATAACCGGGACATTAATTGGAAAATCAGCAAACTACCGGAAGTTAAAGCCGATCCGATGCTTTTAAAACTTGTTTTCCAGAACCTGATCAACAATTCGATAAAATTTACCGGCAAAAAGGAAAATCCTGTGATTGAAATTTCTTATGAAGACAATAAGAAAACTGAGTACACATTTTGGATAAAAGATAACGGTGCCGGTTTCAATATGGAATATGTAAACAAGCTGTTCGGTGTGTTTCAGAGACTTCATAAAGAAGAAGAATATGAAGGAACAGGCATCGGTCTGGCTATTGTAAGAAGAATTATCAGAAGGCATAACGGGGCTGTTTGGGCCGAAGGGGCGCCTGATGCAGGAGCAACTTTCTATTTTACGCTGCCAAAGCTTTTATTGGATTCTTAAGGATAATTGCCCACTCTTTAAAAATTTTCATATTAGTGTCAGGATTGATACTATCAAGAAGACCGGTTAAATTTATTCGGTCTTTATGTGAACAAATTAGCATTGCCAGACATTAACTGACATTGATGAACCATAATGAATATTAAGCTTATAATTCAATTTCTATAAAAAAAAATCAAAACCAACCTAAATCAGATCTTATTTCGTAATTTAAATTGAGCAAAAGTCTATTGTGATAATCCACTTGCAATGAATGAAAAAATAAAAAAATTCATTAATGATCCAGAAAAACTTGAAAAGCTTTATCGGGAAGACAGAGAATCCTTCAAATCAGGCTTTGAGAAAATATATCCCGAAATTGAAGGTTCTGAAATAGCAAAATTCTGGAAGAGCCGGCTTGATTTTGAAAAATCTTCTGATAAGAGCTTAAGATACTCAGGCTCAGATATTTTTATTCTGGCAGGAGTGTGTCTTCTTACCGGGTTCATGATTAAAATTCCGGATCTGTTCAAGATAGACTTAAACAACTTCCCCTTTTATGAGAAAAACGCCGGAATCATTGTATTCCTTGGACTTACAATCTATGCGTTTTCGGTTAAAAGGAATTTTACAATCAAGAACATGGTAATAACATTTTCGATCTTTATAATTTCATCGATTTATATCAACCTGCTTCCGGTTTCCGGGCACAGCGCCTCAATTAACCTTGTTTACATACATATGCCTTTGCTGGTATGGTTCGTTTACGGGCTGGTCTTCTTAAACTTTGACCTGACAGACAAAAACAAGAGGATGGAATATATAAAACATAATGGAGATCTTGTTATTATTGGAGGTTTGATCCTTATTGCGGGGGGATTATTGACAGGCATAACAATAGGATTATTTCAGGCAATTGGGCTGAATATTGAAAAATTCTATTCCCGGTTTATAATTCTGGTAGGAATCGTTTCAGCACCTATTGTCACAACATTCATTCTGAAATACTTTGCTGTACTTACAAATAAGATTGCACCAATTATCGCAAATATTTTCAGTCCCCTGGTTCTTATTACCCTGGTTATCTACCTTATTGCGATTACCATTTCAGGAAAGGACCCGTATAATGACCGTGACTTTCTTCTTGTTTTCAATATTATGCTTATCGCGGTAATGTGCCTTATTGTATTTTCCGTTACAGGAACATCAATGTTCTTTAAGCCAAAGTTCACTGAAATGGTTCTGTTTCTCCTTTCAATTGTCACAATGATTATAAATATGATCGCTCTCTCCGCGATCTTCTACAGAGTAAGTGAATACGGATTAACTCCGAACAGACTTGCAATACTTGGTTCTAACCTGCTTATATTTCTGAACCTTATTTTTATCACAATTGATCTCTACAGAATATATTTCAGGAATACAGGAGTGAAAAAAGTTGAACTGACAGTTGCAAAATATCTTCCCGTATATTTTTTCTGGGTACTCTTTGTAGTTTTTGGATTTCCGGCTGTATTCGGGATGAAGTAAAGTTACGGCTAAGGTGGCGGGCGTGTGTTTATATGAACCAAATTCCTCAAAATGCCTGAAACATGAATAGATCAATGATTCTTGTTCTTAAACGGCTGGCATTAACATTCTTTGTTGCACTGATCTGCTTCCATTATACTTTGGGACAATCAGACAATAAATACGATTTTGCCAGGATAGAAGATAATTCCTTTCTTATCGAAGAAGCGTATAATCAGGATCCCGGAGTAATTCAGCACATTTCTGGTTTTCAGTATATGAAAGATCATACCTGGATGTATACATTTACTGATGAATGGCCTGTTCCGGGAAGGAAACATCAGCTTTCTTTTACAGTTCCGGTTTTAAATAACGGAGCAGTTGGTTTTGGGGACCTTGCCTTAAACTATCGCTATCAGGCTGTATATATGACCCGGTTTGCATTTTCGCCAAGGTTCTCAGTTCTTATTCCGACAGGGAACTGGAAGAAAAAACTCGGCGCAGGAGTGCCGGGTTATCAATTAAGCCTCCCGTTTAGTTTTCTGCTATCTACGAAAATTGTAACTCATTATAACCTTGGGGTAACCTATACACCCAATTACAAAAATACTGACGGTACTACGTTCAACCAGGTAATTTACAACTATGGCATAAGTCTGATACTTCTGGTTAATAAAAATTTTAATTTCATGTTTGAAACTGTCGGCAGCAGAACTTATTCATTGAAAAGCAATACCAAAACCGGAATTAGCGGAAATCTTCTTATAAACCCCGGAATCAGGTACGCTATAAATTTCAAATCCGGTCTCCAGATTGTTCCGGGTATTGCTGTACCCATCGGACTTGGCCCCTCAAAGGGAGAAGCAGGTCTTTTTGCCTACCTATCCTTCGAACATCCTCTGTGGAAACCCAAAAGTTAAATTATTTGCTTCTGCCTGAGATCTTATTCGCAATAATTATTCCGGATTTTGAGCCGGAGAATCTATTCCCTGAATATAATATCAATCCTATTTTTTGATTTTCAGATCACTCTTCAGTTTATTGAAAAGAGGTCTGTATTCATCCGGCACTTTTTCCAGGTCGACAGCCGCGCTTTTCAGGCCAACGGTCAGTTCATAATAATTGCCGTCTTTTATGCGACGCGCATCAGGGTCAGGCCGGATAATCTGAAGAAGCCTGTCAATCTCAACTTCAGAAATATCTATCTCAGTCTCTGCGGTCCTGGTAACCGGAATGAATCCTCCTGTTCGAATAAGCTTAATTTTCATCCTGTTCTCTATACTTTTGCTTCAGTCCAGCCCTGCTTAACTGACAGTACTTCACGGCTATTAAGTCCAAACAATTTCTCAGCATGAGCAATGGTCAGGATTTTTACATCAGTAAATTGCGCATTCCTGGCCAGATCAGGATCAGTAAGTACAGAGTACCATATCCTTCCGGCTTTTTCCCATGCATAGCCTCCCATATTGAAAGCAGCAACATAAAATGCAAAATTAGGTATTCCCGAGTTAATATGTACACCTCCGAAATCACCCGATGATGTGTTTGGAAGAGTTTGATAATTCTCCATCGTTGCCGGTTGAGGATCGGTGCCCAGTTCGGGATGATTAATATAGGCTGTGCCGGGAGCTTTCAGACTTCTCAGGGCATATTTAGGTCCAATCAGAACTTTTTCGCCGATCAGCCAGTTGGAGTGCTTAACATCCTGGTTATTGTACCTTTGCTTAATCATTATACCAAAAATATCGGAGAAGGATTCATTTAGCGCTCCAGCCTGGTTTTCATAATCAAGATTTGATTCATTCTCTGTCACCCCATGAGTGAGCTCATGACCGATTACATCAATATCGCTGGTGAAGCTGGTGAATACTATTCCGTCGCCGTCGCCATAGACCATCCTTCTGCCATCCCAGTAAGCATTGTCCATTCCCTTATCAAAATGAACATACTGCTTTATCATCATACCTTTGTTATCAATTGAATTCCTTCCAAAAAGCTGCCAGTAGAAATCCCACGACGCCTTCCCTCCTCTTATCACATTTTTTCCTGCAACAGAAGTGATCTTCTGGTTGTTCTTTGCATCCCATAGCAATGTTGCTCCGATAAAATCTGTATTATGCCGGCAATCATAGATTTCCATTGATAATGCCGACTTTCCCTGCTGTTTGGAAATCACTCCAAGTATAGTCTTCTCATGAGGACTTGCCATCTGAAAAAAGATCCTGTCACTTCTGAACCTGAAGCTCCTGAAATTTGTTTTTACAGCAAGATCAGCAACCTTTTTATTACCCGATTCCATAAGCCTCGTAAGCATGTATGGAGGTATAATACAATGCAGGGAATTCAAGTGGTTTTTACACATGATATTTAGTGTTTAATTCGAAGAGTCTGATCATCAGACAGGTATAAATTTAGGAAATTATGGAATAAAAAGCAAAATGAAATACATAAATAACAGGTAGATACAGGGTTAATAAAGAATATTTTTTTCTGTTGATGATTTATTATAAATTTATAATCAGTATTAAAATGTATATGAAACGGATAAATTCCTTGCTTCAGATCGTTATACTCAGAATGACAGAGATTTGTGCTTTGCTTCAAATACCGATCATCCTGAATGAAGCGTACTTTTAGCCCGAGAGTAATAATATAAAATATTTCCTCAAAATGGAGAATGTTCTGATAGTTTCCCCCGAAAACATTGGCAAGAATTTTATTCCTGCCGGGTATCTTCCAAAAGGCAAGGATGAATATTACCAGCGAAATAAACAGGTAACCGTTCCTGAATCGGGATGGAGGCACCTGAGATCTGATGAAGTAGAAAAGCTGGTTAAAAATGATAATACGGCTGATAACTGGGATGAGATTTTAGTAACCGACCAGTTTGATACGAATCAGATTAAAAATACGCGATTTTTCGGACTTGTCAGGATCGGGCGTTTAAGAAACATCATTCTGCAGCACCACGATCTGAGGTTGCCTGCCGGGATAACAAACAGCCTGATTATCTCATCAGATATCGGGAATGATGTGGCAATCCATAATGTACACTACCTGGCTCATTACATTGTCGGTGACAGTTGTATCTTATTCAATATTCAGGAAATGCACACGACTGATCATGCAAAATTCGGCAATGGAATAATCAAGGAGGGAGAACCTGAGAATGTCAGGACATGGCTCGATCTGATGAATGAATCGGGATGCCGGCGGGTATTGCCGTTTGACGGAATGATCACTGCTGATGCTTATCTGTGGGCCAAGTATCGTGATGATAAAGCCTTACAGACGAATCTTAAAAATATTACTCAAAAAATCATTGACAGCAAACGAGGTTATTATGGAACCACTGGTGATCATTGCGTGATAAAAAATTCGCTTATTCTGAAAGATGTGAAGATCAGTTCTCACTGCTATATCAAAGGGGCAAATAAATTAAAAAACCTTACAATAAATTCTTCTGAAAAGGAACCAACACAGATCGGAGAAGGTGTCGAACTGGTGAATGGGATAATTGGCTATGGTTGTCATATCTTTTATGGCTGTAAAGCCGTTAAATTTATTCTCGGAAATAATTCCAGCCTGAAATACGGAGCCAGGCTGATAAACTCATTCCTGGGGGATAATTCTACAATATCATGCTGTGAAGTGTTGAATAACCTCATATTTCCGGCTCACGAACAGCATCACAATAATTCGTTTCTTATTGCAGCTGTAGTTCTGGGTCAGAGCAACATGGCAGCGGGAGCAACAATCGGCTCAAATCATAATAGCAGGGCAAACGATAATGAGATTCAGGCAGGAAGAGGATTCTGGCCGGGCTTATGTACAAGTGTTAAGCATTCATGCCGCTTCTCATCCTTCACGCTTCTATCAAAAGCAGACTACCCTGCAGAACTCGATATTCCCCTTCCCTTTTCATTGCTTAATAATAATACTTCAAAGGACCAGCTTGAAGTTATGCCTGCATTCTGGTGGCTTTATAATATGTATGCCCTGGCACGCAATTCCTGGAAATTTCAGGATCGCGATAAGCGTGTCCATAAAGATCAGAATATTGAATTTGAAACCTTTGCTCCCGATACAGCTGAGGAAATAATAACAGCAAGGAGATTACTCGAAATATGGACAGCAAAGGCAAGTCTGAGACAAAACAGGGTATCGCCCAATAGCAAAACGGAGGATGACCTGGCCAGCCTCGGACGACTTCTTCTATCCGACGGTGAAGAAGAATTGAACAACCTGGAGGTTTTAGGTGAGAATATGGAAAACTCGAAGAGAAAAGTTGTTATTATAAAAACATTCATGGCATACCATGCTTATGCTGATATTCTCCACTATTATGCAGTCAGGAATCTCATTGATTATCTGATTTCTGAACCTGGCCGAACGTTAGTGACCATGGGCAAAGATTTAAAAGGCAAAAGGCAGACAGTATGGGTAAATCTTGGCGGACAGCTTATCCAGGAAGACGATCTGGATAACCTGCGCAGTGATATTGGAACAGGAAAGCTCTCCTCCTGGGAGGAGATCCACAACAGGTATGATGACCTGTGGATCAAATACAAAACAGATAAACAGAAACATGCCTATGAAGTACTCCGTATGTTATCAGGAACTGAAAATATTACAAAATCTGCATGGAAATCTGCACTAGATAAAGCAATAACAATACAAAAATATATTAGTGATCAGGTCCTGATTTCCCGAAAAAAAGACTTTGACAACCCATTCCGACATACCACATTCCGCAACGAGGCAGAAATGAAAGCCGCAGTGGGAACAATAGAGGAGAACAGCTTCATTATCAGGGTAAAACAAGAGACAGAGGATTTTGAGAAACTGGCAAATGCTCTTAAGGACAGATAGCGGCATATAGGTATCACTGCAGGATAGTCCGCCTGGTTATTGAAAGTGGTCTGATTTGCGGTCATAGCTTCACTGATCGCCTTTCAGTCAGTTGCTTTCAAGCCATTTTTCAACCATGCCAAGATATAATTCCTCCGGCTGGATCATCCAGGTGAGATCCTCGCGCTGACTTGCCAGGTGGAAATATCTGTCAGGAACATAATCTGCAGGGTAAGAAATAAAGCGCGTCTCTCCATACACCCGCTGCAGATCGTTCCATGCCCGATGAAACCCGTCTATTGCCACCCTGACATCTTTCAGGCCTTTTTCCTTTTGCACTTTATTGTCCGTGTCACTCTCCTTCAATGCGAGCAAAAGATCAGGTATAGTGCTCTGAAGGTTAAAAATAGAAGTTGAAAGAGTCCAGTAATATCTGTTCCTTATCGATTTACCATAAAGGTAAGAAAGCTCTCCGGATAATTCCTTAAAGCTGTTTTTCTCAGCCATAGCCCTGTCGAGGAGACTCTTGTATTTGTTGCTCCAGTATCCGGGGGAAATCCTGTCGGGCAAATCGATGAGCTTCGATGTGTAGTCAAACTGGATTTTTTCCCTTCCCTCAACAGGTGGCAGCCAATGCTCTACCTGCTTTAGGCTCTGCAATACATTATCTTCATCCAGCTGGCTTCCTTTTCTGAAGAGTGCTTCGTACCAAAAAACAGAACCTCGCCTAAGCTTATTGTTAAAACTCATCCAGCCAGGGAAAGACAAGCCGAATTCTTTCCGGAGCCACGCATCGTCGAATTCATCAAGCGAGCGTCCGTCGGGCGACCAGCTGTATTCTGCCGCTGCAATAAAACCACGCCAGTAATTCTCCATATGCGGTGATTTATCATCCCAGGCTGTGCAAAGCATACCATGAATATTTTTCTCAGCAGCCAGCTTTAAAAAGCTCCTTATGGTAATAATACCCGATGATGCCAATCCTTTGTCGCGTTCCTCGGGTTGAAACATCATCCCTCCTTCGCTGTTGGTGGCAGTAGCAACCATGGCATTTAATCCCCGGCTTTTATACCAGTCGAGTGCGAGAATGTTACCAGGCTGACGAGCCATAGAATAATTCCATCGCATATACACACAGTTTTTCGGAAAATCGGTAAGAAGACTATCGAGCTTTGGAGTGCCTTCCTCCCATTCTTTTGCTGCCGCTTCCTTTGTTATATCATCACTCCAGGTACTTTCATAAACTCCGGCATGTTTCAGTGGCATATCGTCCCAGAATATCGGGATACGTCCATTTTCCCTGGCAAACAAGCATACCCTTTTCAGCCAGTAAAGACTAAGGCTCAGCATACCATCTTTGTCAGCCATGGGCTTGCAACGAGGGCACAAGCCTATGTTCCCTATCTCATCACCACCAATATGCAGATATTTTGAACCCGGCGTTGCCTCAATGGCATCCCTGTACATATCAAAAATAACCTGGTAGGTACCTTCATTTAATGGACAGAACGCCCAGGTATTCCATGGCAGTTCACGGAGTCCTGCATATTCTACATGTTTCAGAATAAAAGTGGCATGTCCGAGGCCCTGCACCAGGGGAGTTATCTCAATATGCCTGGCCCTGGCATACCTAGTCAATGCAGCCATTTCCTGAATGCTGACCGACTGCGGAGCACCGATAAGCGGCTGGCGACGGTAGCGCAGCTTATCTTCGAACTCAATCACTACTGCATTAATCTTGTAACGCGAAAGTCTGTCAATGCTCTCATAGTAATAATTCATATGATCGAGGTGATGCTTAAGATCAAAATGTACAGCCCTGTATGCCATTATTGGATAATCGGTAATTTTACAGGCAGGCACGGGTTTGTTGAAGTCCCTTGCATCCTCAAGAAGCTGTTCGAGTGACTGACACCCGTAGAATAGTCCGGCTTCTCCCGAAGATTTTACTTCAACCCTGCCATTATCAATGGTCATAATGTAACCTTCATCAGATGGAAGAAGCGAAAAGGAACTGTCCAGGATAAGGGTTAGTGTACCTTTGCCTGATGCCTCGCCAACTGTAAGTTGCGATAGTAAAGCTCCCATTACAGGCCTGCAAGTCTCACCTTTTAGTATAAGATGCTGAAGAGCGTCAGGCTCGAGCCCCGGACTGTTAATCAGAATCACATTTTGAGGCTGGGGCAGTATCACGAATGGTGCAGGGAGCTGTTGGTTCCTTAATTCATTCGATGACGCCGTTATTCCAATAAGGCATAAAAGGAATAAAAAGATAAGCTTCTTCATTTTCTTATTATATTGAGTCATTTATCTGCCTGATAGTCGGAAATATTATCGCAAGAAGAAATTATCTTTCCTGTCTCTGCTTATAAATGCCAATTTACATTAAGATATCATCAGATAATTCAAATGGTTAATATAATATCTTTTCTCATGCAGGGTGAACACTTTTTTTTGCAGAATGTTAGTTGTTTAGATTGTTTCTAAATAAGGAATTAAGAAGTATATCAAGACCTGGTAAAAGTAAATATTAACTATAAAAATAACCGCAATGACAACTCATCTAAACGAAAAAGCCATCCTGGTAGTAGTTTTCGTCTCATTAATTATGATATCCTGTTCAAAAAAAGACGATAATACCCAACCGGTTGTTACTACTCCGGGACCTCAACCAACTTCGAAATCAATAGGTGCGATAGTTGATTCCGGTGAAGTCAGCAAAGGAACAAGGATCATGGTAGTGGATCTTGCTTCTGAAGACTTCGCTTTATATGCGACCACTGAGGAAGTTACATATGTTCAGGCGAAAGTCAGGGTAACGCTTTATGTCAATGCCGACGGTGGAATACCTTCAGGAGATTATAATCTTTCCACATCAACACCAAAGACACCCTTTACATTTGACTCAGGGTTGTTTATGCTGGCACCAAGAAGCGATACATTAAATATCAGTACTGATCAGATTTCAGATGGTACGATAATCGTTTCCCAAACGGGCAATGTATATGCATTCACTCTCAATGTCACGCTGGCTTCCGGGTTTACGACATCCCAGATTATCGGGGGGACTATTGCATACTCAGACAGTAAGAAATGAAAATACATCAATTATTATATGCGAGCTGCAAATTATTTTGCAGCTTTTTTTATGATTTTACCCTAAGTATTAAATTCTGATCCTTTGCATTGATTATCAGTCTCTTTTTCAAATATATTTCATTAAATGATAATCGATTAATATTTTGGAATTGCGGAACTGGAAAAAATCTAATTTTACGGACTCATTTTTATAGAAAAAATGTTATATATTTCAGGCTTCCTGAAGATTCTAATCAACAACATCGAAAAATGGAAGCAACTACACCAACATTGAATCCTCCTCTCTCAGGCAGGGTAACGTCAATAGATTTTTTTCGCGGTTTCACCATGTTTCTTTTAGCGGGTGAAGCCACTGAACTTTATGGTCAGCTTGAGAAATCACACAATGGAATTATTCATTTTATTGGAACTGAACTGAGTCATCATGAATGGCATGGATTGCATTTCTGGGACCTTATACAGCCATTCTTCATGTTTATTGTAGGAGTAGCCATTCCATTTGCCGTAGCAAACAGGCTAAAAAAAGGAGACAGCATAAAGACAATAACACAGCATGCAATTAAAAGGTCTTTCCTTTTGCTGTTTCTCGGCTGGGCCCTTTATTTTACCGATGCAGGCAAGCTTGTATTCCAGTTCCAGAATGTCCTGGCGCAACTTTCAGTCACTTACCTGGTGGCATTCCTGATCAGAAACAAAAGCTTTAAATTTCAGATTGCCTTCACTTTTATAGTTCTGATCCTGATCGATCTGGCATACCGTTTTTTTCCGGTGGAAGGATTTAACCATCCATGGGTAAATTTTGAAAATCTAGGAGCATGGTTTAACAATAAGATTGAAGGAGTGGATAAGGCAAGCGAATGGGCTTCCTTAAATTTTGTGTCTACAACCGCACATACAGTATGGGGAGTATTGTGCGGCAAGCTTCTTATGAGTGATAAGCCTGCCGAAAAGAAAATTCACATATTGCTCATTGCCGGTGTTTCGGCACTGCTTATAGGTTATTCCCTCGACGGATTAAATATTACACCGATAATTAAAAAGATCGCGACCTCTTCATTTGTTTTTGCTAGCGGAGGATGGGCCATCCTTGTACTTTGCTTCTGCTATTGGCTTATCGATATCAAAAAAAGATTCATTGCGGGATCCAGAATGTTTATAATAGTGGGAATGAACAGCATTTTTATCTATCTGTTCTTTTCTATTGGCGGAGCAAATTTTATTCACAGGATAATAGCACCCTTCAGCAATTTATTGTTTTCATGGGGAGGAGAAGCTATGGCTGAAATAATTACGAGCCTTGGTATATGGGCAGTGATGTGGTACATGTGTTACTGGCTGTACAAGAACAAAGTATTTGTAAAGATCTGAAGATAAAATTCAGATCCTTTTTAGCCCCCCAAATGGTTTTGGGGGTAGAGAATACAGGGTTTCACAGAGAAATTTATATCCTTAATAGCCCCCAAAAAGTGAGTTTGGGGGGTAGAGAATATATTTAGCCCCCCAAAAGGTTTGGGGGGTAAAGATTACTGGGGGGTACAGAACCCTTCTATTTTTTCTTCACGGCTTTTACCTCACCTCCCGGAGATTTGAAAACGAAATCTGTTACTTCATCTTTGTCATTTACATGAAACTCAACAGAATAGCCATTCATATACCTGACAGAGAACATATTTTTGGAAACAGGTGCTAATTCCAGTTCAGGCTCCTCAGCGATTTTCAGAAAGAGTGATTTGTTCTCTTTAAGGTTTATCTGAGCGATTTCGCCATTATAATCATAGGAGCCGGTATATTTACGCAGGGAGTCGGAAGGTACTTCAACTGTAACAGCAGTTTTTGCCTTAGCAGGCAGCTTTGATTTTACATAATCTGACAGTTCAGTCTGCCCCTTCGACTGCTTGCTGGATGCAATACCATTTAAAATCATGCCATTGAAATAAGCTTCGATCATTTGCCGGTATTGAGCAGGTATTGTATCGCGAAAACTCACGATCATATCAATTCCTTTCCTGAATTTAACAGGGTCATTTACGCGTTTTAAATAATTGGCAAACGGTTGCAGTATCATAAATTTTTCATTTCCGAACGGCAGTTCATTGAACCTGACAGCCAGGGAATCAAAATCATTTTCACCTGAGTAGCTGAATAGTACGCTCGTTACAGCATCTGAGAGTGCTCCCCTGACTTTTGCTCCCGAAAGTGATCTGGCTTTTTCAAGAGCTGCCGTTGTATCAATAGCTCCCAGTGCAACAAGCGCTTTGCCTGCTATTGAATAAGAGGAATCATTCAGGGATTTCAGGAATAAAGGCTTATAGGCTACGGATTTATACCGTCCAAGTGATTCAATTGCTGCTGCTCTTACCAGAGATTTTGGATCATTCACTGCCATCGCGGCTATCAGGGGTTCAAACGATTTTCTGACTGAGTCGTTAAGGAAGTTCAATTTTGAAAGCGTATAAATACGCAATCCAAAGTATTTATCCTTCAAGGCAGTTTTCATGAAGTCGAATGCTACGGGATCGTCACCCTGGGTTCTTGCGGCGAAATCAATCGCTTCCCTCCTGTCAAGATATAATCCCGCATTTTTATATTGAAAAATATAATTAGCAAGAGTCTTATGCTCAGTTTTTTCACAGAGAAGCATTTTGTCACCGTCCACATTTATAAGATCAGGTTTTGCTACCGTATGAAAAGTAAAAGTGTCGGCCTGATGATCATTCCATACATTATACCTCTTTTTCTCCCCTCCCTGATATATATCTATTGCAAAAGGAAGCTGGAATATCTTTCCTGGCTGGGTTTGTTTCACAAAAACCTTTGCAGTCTTTCCATCAGCATCATATGCATAATTGATATCAAGTTTCGGGTGACCACTACCAAAATACCACTGGTTCCAGAACCAGTTCATATCCTGACCTGTTACAGCCTCAAAGGCCAGACGCAGGTCGTGAGCTTCTGCTGAATTAAGCTTCTTTGTCCGGAGATAAAGATTAAGTGATTTGTAGAAAGCGCTGTCGCCAACATAGTACCTGAGCATATTGAGAATTCGTCCTCCTTTCTGATAACTAACCAGATCGAACACATCTTCACGGTTGCTATAGTAGAATCTTACGAGGTCTGCTTTGTCATTGCCACCCCTCAAATAATTCAGCTGGCTGTTAAAATTATGTTCGCCGGCGGCATCCGGTCCATGTTTATATGCTAACCAGAGGATCTCGCTCAAATCGGCAAATGATTCGTTAAGTGTAATATTACTCCAGCTCTCACAGGTAACATAATCACCGAACCAATGGTGGAAAAGCTCATGGGAAATCACATCTTCCCATCTGTTTTCATCTACGAGCTGGCGTGCATCCTGCTGTGCACTTTGAGCATGCACAGTGGCTGTGGTGTTCTCCATCGCACCGCTTACATAATCTCGTACAACAACCTGGGAATATTTTGGCCAGGGATAATCGATGCCTGTGATCTTAGAATAGAAGGCTATCATTTCGGGAGTATAGCCAAATATCTTCCGGGCAACAGGAGCATATTCTTTTTCCACATAATAACTCACTTCCTTATTTTCATATTTGTCTTTTATTATCGAGTATTCCCCGATAGCCATCATCAGCAGATAAGGTGCATGAGGAATGGTCATTCTCCATGTATCGGTCCGGGTTCCGTCCGTATTTTTCTTACTGGCTGTCATAAGGCCGTTTGAAAGAGTCTTATACTTGTCAGGCACGGTCATGGTAATCTCATCCGTCTGTCGTTGATTTGGCTTGTCAATTGTAGGTACCCATCCGGAATTGGATTCAGTTTCACCCTGTGTCCAGATCTCAGTTGGCTTATTTTTTTCTTTCCCCATAGGATTGATGAAATATAAACCTTTTGCGCCGCTTATTGCAGCACTTCCCTTCCTTTTTATCTGGTTGGGTTTAGCTACATACCTGATAAAAACAGTATAATTTTCTGCAGCCTTGTAGGTCTTATCCAGTGTGATCCTGAGCTGCAGGCTGTCATACGTGTATTTTAAAGGAAAATTCTTTCCGCCCCTGACTATTGAAACCTCATTGATATCCATAGATTTAGCATCGAGGCGTAATGAATCTGTAGGATAAAAATGCGGGTGCAGCGTGATCCAGGCTTTCCCGTTCATAAATGAATCGGCAAAATCAAAATTGACATCCAGCTTTGTATTCACCAGGTCATTGATTTTTGTAGCAGAAGCCCTGTAAATAGTCTTCCATTTCTCTGTCTTGAGAGAATCAGGTTTTTGTGTCTGGGAAAATGAGGCAACTGAGCATAAAATCAGCAGTGCCAGAAGAGTCTTTTTCATAGAATAATATTAAGAATTTTTATAATCCGCTGATAATTCGTGCTTTGATCGATTCGTATTCTGAATCGGTAATCAGTTTACTGTCAAGCATCTGTTTTGCCTGCTGTAATTTTGTATTTGCATCTCCCGATAAATTTCCTGCCTGCTGTCCTCCCTGGTTTGTGCCTATGGTTACGCCGCCTGATTTTGCGCGCAATTCTTCCAGTTCCCTGATCCTTCGCTTTTCCCTCCATGATTGATCCTGCGCCTGAGCAAATCTGTAAAGCTGTTCCGCCTGCTCCTTTCTTAATCCGGGGATAGCTAAGATCTGATCTGATCCCTCTGATATGGCCAGATCAGAAGAACCTAATACTTTCATGAAAATATCTGCACCAAAAATTCCTACTTTGATCTTAGCATCGCCAAGGTCCTGCCACCTGAAATCTTTCATATCAAATCCTCCGAGTAAACCTCTTGCAATTTTTATGAACCTGCCTGAAGTGGCAGCTATAAGAATGCGCCTCCTGCTGAGAGCAAATAACCGTCGCTGAATAGCCCATGCTTCAATGGTTTCTCCGCTAACGAGGACAGAATTCAGATGTTCAAGAGCTTTGGTTACACGTGGATCTTCAGATGAATTATCATTAGTTGCCATAGTAATAAACAATTAAGGTAAACCATTTAATCTAACATCAAAAGTAAATGAAATGTTCAGATAAAAATGTTAATTGTTTAACAATTTAGGGTCAGATCTTTATACACGAAGAACTGGTTCTTCTCCAAGACTAATATTAACTTCCGTACAGTTGCGTGGTGTTATTAAAATGAAAAACCCCCATTGTGACGGGGGTTATTCATATTTAGCTCTTTCTGAGCCTTTTAAATGCAAAATGGTTTATTCTAACAAGGACTTAAAAATGTAAATTCACTTATCTTTCAATTTTTAACCAGTCTTGCCTTTGCCAGTTTTCGTCTTTGCCTTCTGATATTCCTTGTATAAATCACAGAGTACATAACCGGGATCAGAATCAAAGTAAGGAACGTAGCAAAGCTCAGCCCAAAAATAATTGTCCACGATAATGGCCCGAAGAACATCACATTATCACCGCCGAAATGCAGATGGGGATTTAAATCCTTCAGCAAAGTGCTGAAATTAATGTTCATGCCTATTGCCAGAGGGATGAGTCCAAGAATTGTAGCAGTTGCTGTAAGCACCACCGGTGTGATACGGGTCAATCCTGCCTGAATTATAGCTTTCCTGGTTTTAACTTTTTGTTCTTTAAGCTTATCCGTGAACTCTACCAGGAGTATTCCGTTACGCACAACAATTCCGGCCAGGGCTACAATTCCCATACCTGTCATGATAATGGATATTGTCATTCCAAAAATCATATAACCAAGAAGCACTCCAATAAGGCTGAATATTACCTCAGAAACAATTATCAGAGCCTTTGACATCGAATTGAACTGGGTTATCAATATAAACATGATAAGGAACAGGCAGAGAACCATTGCTTTCGATAAAAATGTCATCGATTCAGCCTGATCTTCCTGCTCACCGGTTTGCCGTATATCAACGTCCATTGGTTTCGCAAACTGTGGTATCACTTTCCGTAGCTGGGCATTTATCACATTTGCGTTATACCCGTCAAGAACATTTGACGACAATGTGATCACCCTCTTCAGATTCAAACGGTTGATCTGTCCGAAACTGTTTACATATTCCACATGCGCAACCACCGACAAAGGGATCTGGCGGATAAGCCCTGAAGTCATATCACGGTAAGTTATAGTCAGGTTCAGAAGTTGTTCGAGATCTTTGCGTTGACTTTCCTTAAAACGAAGCATTATTGAATACTGGTCCTCACCTTCACGGTATTTTGATACTTCTGTTCCCAGCTCGCCCGTTCTTATTGCATCTCCTACTGTTGCGGCTGAAATTCCTTCAGTATTTGCACGTTCGCGGTCAAGCATAATGATAAGCTCAGGTTTTGTTGATGCAAAGTCAGATTTTAACTCTTCGATTCCGGGTATCTGAAGAGAATCGACAAATCGCTTGAACTTATCAGCAGAATAGGCAAGCTGAGACAAATCTTCACCGGCGATTTCTATGTTTATGGGTTTTCCTGTGGGGGGACCCATCTTGATTTTGTCTACTACTATTTCAGCACCCGGAATGTCCTGCAGAGCGTCCCTGAATTTGTTCATATATACACTTGTGTTCTGACCATGCCTGTTTTTATATTCAACAAAATTCACGGCTATCTTGGCAAGGTTTGACGATGTGCTTGAATTGTCGAAATTATTGTCTGAGGCAAGGAATGCAACGTTTGTCACAACAGATTCAACAATCGGATTCTTTTCTCCGAGGACATTCATGATCCTGTTTTCTGCAATGCGGGAAACTGAATCTGTCACTTCTATCTGGGTGCCGATAGGCATCTTAATATAGGTGTTGATTGTATTAGGTTCATTATCGGGAAAGAAAACCACTTTGGGCTTCACGATATTATCGAGAAATATTGTAAATGCAAATAGAGCTACCATTCCGCTAAGAATGTAAGCAGGTCTTCTGCCTTTAAGTACCCAGGCCAGTGTCTTCTCATACTTTCTCATCAGCGCAGGAATAAAATGAGACTGAAATCTTGCGAGTATCTTATAGCCAAACAGCTCATGGCCAAGGAATGAAAGCGCAATAAATACGGTCAGGTTCCCAATCCCTCTGGCTCCAAACAGATAGAATGGCAATGAAACCAAGGCTATAATAGCAGTAGTTTGATACACTTTTCGCTTATTTACCGGCGCTTCCTCATCATCGAGCTTCATGAAATCGACTGCAAATACCGGGTTAAAAATATAAGCGACAATCAATGAAGCAAAAAGAGTGATTATCAGAGTCACAGGAATGAAAACCATAAAGCTTCCGACTACTCCGGGCCAGAATGCCAGAGGAAAGAACGGGGCAAGTGTTGTCAGAGTACCCGAAAGTATGGGAACAAATACTTCCCCGGCCGCAAACTTTGCTGAATGGGTTATATCCATTTTTGTTTTCTTGTGGATGCGGTGGGTGTTCTCAATCACTACAATGGCATCGTCAACAACAATTCCCAGTGCAAAAATAAATGCGAACATCACAAGCATATTCATTGTGAAGCCTATAAAGGGAAGAAATATAAAAGCTATCGCCATTGATAATGGAACAGATAATGCCACGAAAAGAGCATTTACCAGACCCATAAAGAACATAAGCACTATTGTTACAAATATAAAGCCGAGGATTATAGTATTATTGAGCTCATTTACCGTGTTACGGGTATTCCGCGACTGGTCGCCGGTAACTTCAACTATCAGGTTTGCAGGAAGCTTGGTTTTCTGCATATCGGCAATGATAGCTTTGATCTTGTCAGATGCATCCAGAAGATTCTGCCCGCTTTTCTTTATAACGTTAAGTGTGACTACATTTTTGCCATCATATCTGGCAAAATTTTCAGGCCGCTTAAAGCCATCCTTTACAGTCGCAATGTCGCCCACTTTAATCAGGGCTCCGCTTGCTGAGCTCAGAATTATATTTTTTATTTCGTCAATATTTTTAACCTCCCCAACGACTCTGATGGTGCGGCTCATATTCTGCAGATCGATATTGCCACCCGACGTAGTCATATTATTAGCGCTTATTGCCTGCTGGAGATCTCTGAATGTCAGACTGGCGGCCTGCATCTTATACATATCAACATCGACCTGGATCTCACGTGTGAGAGCACCTCCGATTTCAACTCGGGTAATCTCCTTGAGGCTTTCAATCCTGTCCTGCATGTCATCCGCATATTTCTTAAGCCTGTCAAGCGGTATATCACCTGACAGATTTATATACTGAATAGGGATCTCCGACAGATCTATTTCATTTATTGAAGGATCCCTGAACAATGGATCGTTTGGCAAGTCTCTTTTTGTCTTATCAACAGCGTCCTTTACCCGTTGCTTTGCATCTTTAATCTCAATGCCTGTATTAAACTCGACAATAATTGCAGACATATCCTGCATGGAACGCGACGTGATCTTCTTAACGCCGTTCATCGATTTTAAATTCTTTTCCAAAGGACGGGTTACCAGGTTTTCCATGTCGGTTGGCGATGTTCCCTGATAGAATGTGTTTACATTTATCATAGGAATCACAATTTCGGGGATCTGTTCCTTCGGGATCGTATAGTAGTTCATCAGACCGAAAACCGCTATAATGAACACCAGGACATAAATACTTATTTTATTGTCGATTGCCCAGCTGGTAGCGAAGAATTCTTTATACTTTTTTTCCATGAAAATATTTTTTATTTTCTGATAGTTTAAGATCAGAATGGTAGTTAAAATCTTACATATTCACCGTCCACCAGTTCCTGATAACCGACAGAAATAACCTTATCACCCACTGACAAACCTGACAGAACTTCAGCAATTCCGTTATAGTTTATACCAAGTGTCACAGGCTGTTTAAAAGCTGCGTTGTATTTATCCTTCGGGCGCACTACATAAACATAGCTTCCGGCCTGGTCGGTCTGGATCACATTTATCGGTACCTGAATTGCATTTTCCACATGGTAGTCATTTATCTGAATAATAGCTATCATATTAGCTTTAAGATCATTGATGCCATCGGGAAGAGAGGTTTCGATGATAAAAGTCCTGTTGACAGGGTTAATATATCTGCTTACAAAGTCAACTTTTGTATCAACCTGTTTTTTTATGTCGGGAAAAAGAACAACCAGATTGTCGCCCATCTTTACTTTTGCTGAGTAAGCTTCAGAAACTTCAGCACTTACCTTCAGCTTTTTAAATGCAACGACCCTGTAAGCTGCCAGCCGCGGATCAGGAGAGACTACTCCGCCAACCTTTATATTACATTCTTCTATTGTACCTGAAATAGGTGATTTGATCTTGAATTTGTCAACCTGCTGCCTCAGAGCTGCAATTTGTTTCTCGAGAGACTCTTTATTTGTTTTTGATTGCAGGTATTGAACTTCACTTCCAATCTTCTGATCCCATAGTCTTTTCTGCTTATCATATAAATCGGATGCAAATTTATACTGACTCTCCAGACCCTGCATCTGACTACGGTACTGCTGATCATCTATCTGTGCCAGCACCTGACCTTTAACAACCTTATCTCCGACATCTGCAAATTTTGAGGTAATTGTACCTGGGGCTTCCGCAAAAACACCGGCATTTTCATCACCATCGAGCTTACCCTGAACTCTTATGAAATGATCAAAGGGGTTACTGGTCACATCCTTTAGACCTACAAATTTAAATTTTTCAGGATTAAGTGAATCCTTTGGATCGGTGCCTAATTCAGTTTCCAGAGTCTTTATCTTATCAGCTATCGCCAGCTGCTGTTGTTTTAGCTTATTGAGCTCAGCCTGCTTGTTAGAACTGCAGGAAAATATAAGAAATAAAGCTACCGAAACTGCTATACTTAATTTAATGGTTTTCATATCTGATCTGATTTGTTTTTGTTCTGATTTATAAATTGGAAGATCTATTTATTGACGCTTAAAATACGATCGAGTTTGGCTTTGGCGTTCAAAAGCGAGAGCACTGAGCTATAATAGTTCGATTCAGCAGTAAGATACTGGTTCTGGTTCTGTGTAAGCTCAAAACTTGAGGATACCCCTTCCTTGTACTTAATCACTGTTTTATCATAGACAGTTTTACTTAAATCCATACTCTCCTTGTTGGTATTGAAATTACTGAAAGCAGTCTGATAATTGCTTCTGGCTGTTTCAAATTCCATTATTAAACCCTGTTCCGCATCAACCTTTGCCAGTTGTGACTTAGCCAGATCAAATTTAGCTTCACTTACTTTTGCATTGCGCATTCCTGAGGTAAAAATCGGTAAACTCAGGTTTGCTCCAACCACATCCTTAATTAAAAAATTAAAGGCAGGCTGGTTAGTTTGTTCTTCATGACGGTAAAAAGCGGAGATGGTTGGAAGATACTTCGATTTTTCGCGCTTTAACATCAGAGCAGATATATTTTCCTGATCGTTTACAAGCTGATAATCAACGCTGTTATTTACATCGAATACGGGGGAAGTCAGATAAAGAACATTACCCTCACGAATGATTTCAGGAAGACTGTCAGTCAACTGGATTGTCTGATCGAAATCCAATCCGAGCTGAAACTTCAGCAGCTTCATCGAGATCTCCCTCTGCGATTGCAGAGAGGTTATCATTGTCTGAATATTTGATTTAACAATCTTAACCTGATCCACATCAGTTTCCTCATTCAAGCCTTCCTCGTTCATTTTAACAAGTTCCTGATAGGTCTTATCAACAGAAGCCAGGCTTGCATTCAGCAGTCTTGCATTTTCAGTAAGTACCAATACCAGGAAATATGTATCAGCAACTGACTCCTTGGTCTGATCTTCAGTCTTGGTAAGGCTTTTCTCTGTCATCTCCTTCACAACCTTGGTAGCCTGCAGGCCAACAAGATATTCGCCACTGAATATAAGCTGCGATAATGTCAGATCGATTGTGGTATTGTTTTTAACGCCCAGGGCTATAGGCGGAGCATTTATGTATGCATTTTGTACATCAGCTTTTGTAATAAACCCATTGGGAAGCGAATTTACATCAAGGTAGGGTCCGAAGCTTATCTGAGGTATCACAAACTGGTGCATATAACTTGCTGTGGCATTTATCTGAGGTAAACCTGTTGCCAGATTTTCCCAGATTTTTTTCTCTGCACTCTGCACATCAATTTTTGAAGACTGAACCGTCCGGTTATTCTGAACAGCAAATTCCTGGGCTTCCGAAATTGAGAGCTTTAGCAGGTCTTTTTTATCCTGTCCGAATCCTTCAGCAAAAAATCCCAGGAGTACAAACATTAATAGGTATTTACGCATAAATTCTAGGTTAATATTATAAATTATTAGCAGTTTCCAATTCTGATATTTTTTTATCCAGCTCCGAAATACCTTTTTCAGTGGCAATGCCCCGGATATGATAAGTCAACAGCTCAACAAACAGCTTTTCCGATGTGAATTCTTCAACTGTAAAAAGTTCATCAAAATGGATATTTTCCGATCGCCAGAGATATAATTTTGCAATTACCTCTTTGTTCAATTCCTTCCGGTAAAGGCCCTCGTTTATTCCTTTCTGCAGATTTAGCATTATATAATTGAAAATTCCTTCTCTCCTGGCTTTAATTGTCTTCTGATAATGGACCGGATAGTACTTTTTCAGATCGTACTCAGTAGCTGTGTTCTGATTGCGCATCATCCTATTCATGAACAGAGAGATCTCGAAGAGCTCTTCAATTGCATTGGAGCCTGCCCTGAAACATTTACATATCTCTTCCTTTCTTACTTCTATCTCATTATCGATAAACTTACCAACCAGGTCGTCCTTATCGTTAACATATTGATAAAGAGTCTTTTTTGAAATACCCAGCTCCCTTGCAACATCATCCATCGTTATACTTTTGATGCCATATTTCATGTATAACTCACGTACCTTAAGCAGTATATTCTTTAATTCTTCATGCATGGCGCAAAAGTATTCTAAATAAACTAAGGAAACAAATATTAGATAAAAAGTTTCCATAGTTTTTTAAGATATTTATTAACACCCTGATAATAATAGATATTGAAATTCAGAAAGCTACCCGATTAATAAGATATCACCTTAATTTCAAACTTAATTCAGTGATCTGTGTTGTTAACAATAATATATTAAAAACCGGAAGCTGATGAAGGCAATAGTGTTAAAAGGATTTGGAGGAGTAGAAAACCTGGTTAACTCGGAAATAGAAGTTCCTGAAATTTCTGACCATGAAGTGCTGGTAAAGGTAAAAGCCTTCAGCATAAACCCTGTGGATATTAAAACCCGAATGGGATACGGTCTTGCTTCACGACTGAAAGAATTCAGCCCTATGATACTTGGCTGGGATATTTCAGGTTCGGTAAGCAGGACCGGAAAATCGGTAACTTCTTTCAGTCCGGGAGACGAAGTATTTGGAATGGTGAATTTTCCCGGAATCGGAAAGGCTTACGCTGAATATGTAGCGGCGCCTGATTCACACCTTGCTTTAAAGCCTTCAAATATTACGCATGAAGAAGCTGCTGCCGCGACCCTTGCTGCTTTGACTGCATGGCAGATAGTGAAGTTAAAGTCGGGAATAAATCATGGAGACAGAGTCCTCATACATGCGGCAGCCGGTGGTGTCGGTCATTTTGCAGTACAGATGTCGAAATACCTTGGAGCTTACGTTATTGGCACTGCCTCAGCTAAAAACAGCGAATTCGTATTAGGTCTGGGAGCAGCTGAGTGTATCGATTATGAAAACCAGAGATTCGAAGAGGTGGTGAAAAATATAGATTTTGTTCTGGATACTATCGGAGGAGATTATATCGACAGATCCCTTAATGTTCTTAAAAAGACAGGTAAAATAATAAGTATCCCATCGGGTGCAGCGGAATCTGTTAAAGAAAAAGCCGCTGCAAGAGGTCTAACCGGTGAAACATTCCGGGTTTGGTCGGATGGCCAGAATATGCAGGAAATTTCTGATCTTATGAAGGCCGGTATTGTCAAAGCCACAGTTTCCCGCATATTCGAATATATGGCAATTCAGTCTGCTCATCTGCTGATCGAAACAGGCAAAACGAGAGGTAAAATAGTACTGACTTTCCCCTGATACCTCCAAAAACAGGACGCTTAATAATAATCTCTGAGAGCATGTATTGCAAAAAGCTCTCAAATAATTCAGCCATGGCTTAAGTTATTGTCAATAACTAATTCCATATAAAAAAATTCTGTAATATTGAGTACAAAAAACTGATCAATCATGACTGAACAGATAAAACAGATTGCTGAACGAATAAAAGAGATCCGTGAAATCTCCGGAATTTCTGCTGAAACCCTGGCTGTCAAGCTTGGCATAAAGGCAGATCTCTATCTTGATTATGAGAGTGGCAATACGGATATCCCCGTTGGAATTATCTTCAAAATATCGGAGCTCTTCAATGTGGAATTATCTGTTATGCTTGGCGGAGATAACCCCAGGCTTCATATTTACGGAGTCGTCAGAAATGGCAAGGGTTTGAAGCTTGAACGCAGAAAACAGTATAAGTATGAAAACCTGGCTTATAATTTTGTACATAAAAAGGTCGAACCTTTCATGGTTACCGTTGACCCCGACAAGGAAAATACATTGCTGGAATTTAATTCCCATCCCGGCCAGGAATTCAATTATGTTATAAAGGGAACCATGATGACCATTATTGATGGTCATGAAATCATTCTGAATGAAGGTGATTCCCTCTATTTTGATTCAGGATACAAACATGCCATGAGAGCCCTTAATAATGAACAGGTGAAGTTTCTTGCGATTGTTTTATAATAACCTAAGAATGAATACTAATGGTCTTAAATAAATATCTCAATAAAATTGAATTCAGCTCTTACGAGGAATTTAGGAGTGATTTCAGAATCAGGATTCCGGAAAATTTCAATTTTGCGTATGATGTAGTTGATGAAATTGCAAACAACGATCCCTCAAAAATTGCAATGGTATGGTGTGATGATAAGGGCAATGAAGCTGTTTTTACATTTGCTCAGATGAAGTATTACAGCGATAAAACAGCCAATTTTTTCAAATCCCTTGGTATAGTTAAGGGCGACCCGGTAATGCTTATACTGAAAAGACATTTTGAATTCTGGTTCTGCACCCTGGCATTGAATAAGATAGGAGCAATTACAATTCCAGCCACGCACCTGCTTTCAACTAAGGATATCATTTACAGGAATAATGCTGCGGATATTAAGATGATCGTTTGCCTGCCCGACCCCGAAGTCATTCAGCATATAGAGGAAGCAGAGCCAAAGTCACCTACATTGAAGCTTAAAGTGATGATCGGGGAAGATAGATCCGGATGGCTTAATTTCACAAAAGGCATGGAAAGCAGCCCGGAAAGCTTTGTCAGGCCCGTCGGTGATCAGGCAACCAAAAATGATGACATAATGCTGCTCTATTTTACTTCAGGTACAACCGGAATGCCCAAAATGGTAAACCACGACTTTATTTACCCTCTGGGCCACATCCTTACTGCAAAATACTGGCAGAATGTTCAGGATAACGGACTGCATTTCACTGTAGCCGATACCGGCTGGGCCAAATCAGCATGGGGCAAGTTGTATGGTCAATGGTTGTCGGGCAGCGCTGTAATGACATACGATTATGACAAATTCGTTCCGAAAAACCTTATGGAAGTAATTGAAAAATACAAGATCACAACATTTTGTGCACCTCCTACCATTTACAGGTTCCTCATCAAGGAAGATCTTACCAAATTTGATCTAAGCCATCTAAAGTACTGTGTAGTTGCCGGAGAACCTTTAAACCCCGAAGTATTCAGGCAATTTTTTGAACATACAGGAATTAAGCTGATGGAAGGTTACGGGCAGACTGAATGCACTGTAGCAGTTGCCACCTATCCCTGGATGAAACCAAAGCCGGGTTCTATGGGAATGCCTTCACCGGGCTATGATATTACAATTGTCGATGAAGAAGGCAATCCATGCGAAGCCGGAAACGAGGGTGAGATTGTAATCCGCACAGCACAAAGCAAACCCGTTGGCATGTTTAACGGTTATTACCGCGATGAACAGCTGACTGCAAGTGTTTGGACAAATGGTGTATACAGGACGGGCGATATGGCATGGTGTGATGAAGACGGCTATTTCTGGTTTGTGGGAAGAGCAGATGATGTCATAAAAAGCTCAGGATACCGTATTGGCCCCTTTGAAGTGGAGAGTGCCCTTATGGAACATCCTGCTGTACTGGAATGTGCTATTACCGCAGTTCCCGATCCCGACAGGGGACAGATCGTTAAAGCAACAATCGTGCCTTCCAAAAACTACCATCCAAGTGAGGAACTGGCAAAAGAACTTCAGGAACACGTTAAGAAAGTGACAGCTCCATATAAATATCCTCGGTTAGTCGAATTTGTAACTGAACTTCCCAAAACAATAAGCGGGAAGATCAGAAGAGTCCAGATCCGTGATGATGACAAAAAGGAATAATCTCAGTCCGTATAGTCAGGTCAGACTATAGTGTTTCAATTAAATTGGTTTCCGGCTCGTCATACAATTGCTTATTTGAATCATGAGAAACTCTTTCAATGATTTCCATGCACATTCGTCCGTTGTGATATGGACAGACCCAGAATCCTCCCTTATCCCCTTTGCCGGCAATTCCTGATTCGGATACTGAACTGAACCAACCGCCTGCCTTATTATCAACCAGGTGGTTTCTTGTATAATTCCAGCAATTTACCGAATGATCAAGATACTTCTCATTCCCGGTTGTCTCATAAGCATTGAGATACCCGACGATTGTTTCAGACTGTACCCACCAGCTTCTTTCTGTGTTTCTCGATCCGTTCGACGCATCCTTCTCATAGATCATGCTTCCGTCAGGCTGTAAACCTTCTTCAGCGGCTGCAGCTATTTTCATACCCGTTTCTTTTACCCTCCTGAGCAGGTCGGGATCGCCCAGCAAACCTGCTGCTTCTGCCAGAAGCCATGATGCTTCGATATCATGTCCGTATGAATCTACTGAAGAAGTTCTGTTCCAGCTCCTGTCCATGAAACAGATAAGATGTGAGCTGCCGGGGTCCGTAATTTTATCCAGAAAAATTTCCACAAGATTTTTTAAACGGTCAGCCACTTTTTTATCGGGCCATACACGGTATAGATTTGCGTAAGCTTCCATCAGATGAAGATGGGTATTCATTGTCTTTTCGTCCTTTGCCGTTTTTTCACCTATCAGCAGATCATGTGTCCGATGCCAATCGCGTGTGAATACCTCAAAATATCCGTCATCCTTTCTGTCAAGCGCATATTTCTCAACGAGCTCAAATATGTCCTGTGCAGCTTTAAGGGCAGCTTTATCACCGGTAGCCCTGTAATATTCTGTTAAACCATAGATAAAAAATGATTGAGTATAGGTCTGTTTCCTGGTATCAGAAGGTTTCCCGTCCCATTTCACGCTCATGAAGGCTCCTCCATATTCCTTGTCAATAAAATGTGCCATTATATAATCTTTGGCCCTGGCAGCCAGCCGCAGATATGCAGTATCTTTAAAAATGCGGTAAGCTGAAGAATATGTCCACAAGATCCTGGCATTCAGGATTCCCCCTTTATCCTCGTAAGCGAAGACCTTATTATCTTTGTTTATACGGCCATAGAACCCCTGGTTTCTGTGATCCACCATATGATCCGACCAGTACGGAAGGAGATTTTGTGTAAGATTCTTAAATACTTCCGCTTTCAACTGATTCATCCTTTGCTGAGTCTCGGGTGCTTCTTCGGGATTTCTTTGAGCAGCATCAGCATTTGTTGAAAGAAATACAACGATGATAAGAAAGATAAAAATTTTCATGATCATGACAGTTTAAGCAAGGTATGATGCTGTTGACAAGGGATTAACAATTTCATGCAAAATAATGAATGCACTCCATTTTTGCCACCCAAATACAACATTCAGCATTGTATTACCGAAATTTTTCATTGGAAGCAGCCTAAATGTATCTCTTTAGGAAAATATTTTCCTAAAGTAAAAAAAAATAGCCTCACAATGTTCAGATCTTCACGATTGCCGATATGCTCGTCAGCCTTATATTATCGTCTTTGATTTCTGCGATCAGGGATCAGCTTCCCTGAGGAACCTGACCTGCGGGGCATGCGGTGGTTGAATTGCTGTTTCTCAGGCTTAACCGGGTTAAGATCAATTAACGGAAATGGGTGATCATCAATAACCTGAATCTTTTTAGTGATCAGCTTTTCAATATCCCTCAGGTATTCTTTTTCATCAGCATCGCAAAATGATATAGCTGTTCCCCTGGCTCCTGCCCTGCCTGTCCTTCCGATTCGGTGTACATAAGTTTCGGGGATATTGGGAATTTCAAAATTTATTACATACTCCAGATCATCAACATCAATTCCCCGGGCTGCTATATCTGTTGCAACCAGCACACGCGTTGTCTGGGCCTTGAAACCGGAAAGCGCCTTCTGTCGTGCATTTTGAGCCTTATTGCCATGGATAGCTTCAGAGCTTATATTTTTCTTTTTAAGTACCCTTACGACTTTGTCGGCTCCATACTTGGTGCGTGTAAAAACCAAAGCTGTCTTTATTCTGTTATCACTAAGCAATTCGAGCAACAAGGAATTCTTGTTTCCTTTGTCAATGAAATAGACAAACTGTTCCACAATATCAACTGTCGATGCCGATGGGGTAACTTCCACTTTTTTAGGTTTAAAAACTATAGATCCTGCCAATCTCACGATTTCTGGCGGCATAGTTGCAGAAAAAAATAAAGATTGCCGTTTCTGAGGAAGCTCTGCTATAAGTCTTCTTACATCATGAATAAAGCCCATATCGAGCATCCTGTCGGCTTCATCCAGAACAAATATTTCTACGTCCTTTAATGAAATGAATCCCTGGCTCATCAGATCAAGCAGCCTGCCAGGTGTTGCAACCAGGATATCCACACCATTATTCAAAGCTTTAGTCTGAGGATTCTGATTGACTCCCCCGAATACGACAGTGCATGTCAGACCAGTATAACGGCCATAGGCTTTGAAACTCTCATCAATCTGTATTGCAAGTTCCCTTGTTGGAGTCACTATAAGACTTCTTATCTTCTTCTTTCTGTCAAACGATTTGTTACGGCTTAATAGCTGAAGGACCGGAACAGCGAAAGCGGCAGTTTTGCCCGTACCTGTCTGAGCGCAACCTATGAGGTCGGTCCCCGATAAAACAATCGGTATTGCCTGTACCTGAATTGGTGTTGGTTCCGTGTAGCCCTCTTCCTTTAATGATTTAAGTATTGGTTCTATAATGTTTAATGATTCAAAATGCATATTTTAATATTTAAATGAAAATGTCCGGATCTCTGTCTTTATCAACCGGATTGAATGGCGGCGAAGGTAGTCTTTATTATCCAGAGTTTCATGTTTGTGCCAAAAGCCAGGGGAGGTTGAGGCTGAGGCTGAGGGTGAGGCTGAGGTTGAGGTTGAGGTTGAGGCAGAGGCAGAGGCAGAGGCAGAGGCAGCCATTTATGTCTATGCAGAATGGTTAACGGTTAATTTCACTCCCTCCTCGTAGGGAGTTACTTTAAAATTGAATCGTTTTTCAAATTTTGAAGAGTCGAAAAAATAATCCCTGTCGTACTGATACATCATTTCAGGCATTTCTTTCATTATGGGAACAAAAATCCCGGCGGCTTTTATCATCCACAACGGCATGACAAACAGCTTGTTTGCAACTTTCATTTCAGTTGAAAAGAGTCTGATAAACTCTCTGCCGGTGAGAGTATTCCTGTCGGTAGGGAGATGCCAGACAGTGTTATAGGCATCATGAGTATTGCCTAATAAAGCAGTAGCTTTTGCGGCATCGGGAGTAAATGTGAACGAATGTTTCTTGTCAGCGTCGAGGAACCAGTTGGCGCGCATACCTTTTTTAAAGTTTTTGTACACCATTTCATTAACAAAGCTTTTATCATTATCGGGACCATAGAAATCAGCGGAACGGGCAATAAGGGCCATCAGCTTTCCGGCTTTTACCTCATCCATTATCATCTCAGCGATCTGCATTCGGACTGCACCTTTTCTGCTTGGCGGATTATACGGAGATTCCTCAGTCATATGAGGAATAGAATTTATATCGTACGAGTACACATTATCAAAAAAAACGAGCCTGGCCTTGTTTTTTATGCATGAATTTATAGTCGCCTTCATTAGTCTGGGCCATTTCTCCTCCCAAACCTTAAGATTATAGTCAAAGCCCACGACAAGATATACCACATCCGACCCGGCGACAGCTTGTTCCACGATAGCTGGATTTGAAAGATCAGCAGAGAAGAGTTCATCAGTTTCATTGACTTTTCTTGGGTTACGGCTCACAAGTCTTATTTTGTCAGTATAAACCAGTAATTCTTTTGCCAGAACGGAACCAATTGTGCCATTTGCTCCTAAAATTGTTTGCATTGTTTATGTTTTTTGGATTTTTCAAAGTTTCTTTAGCTGACTCATTTTCACGAGCTTCAAAACGACATATCTTGGTATAAATCTCATAGTATTAATCATCAGGCTATTCTTTAAACCGTGAATGGCAACAGCTTTTCCTTTTAGCATTGCTGCGTAGCCATATTCTGCAACTTCCCGGGCTGATGCAAGGTTGTTACGCGCGCCGGGAGTCTTGTCCGGCCTTGCAGCTGCTGCCTGGAAACCGCTTTGAGTAGAACCCGGGCATAAAGCAGTTATTGTTATCCCCTGCTCCCTGACTTCCTCGTTTACAGCTTCTGAAAAGCTCAGAACAAATGCTTTAGTGGCGAAATAAACCGACATTGCCGGACCAGGCAGAAAAGAGGCTGTGGATGCGACATTTAGTATCTTACCGTCGTGCCTGCAAATCATATCACGAAGGAATAACCATGTCAGATGGATTAATGCAATAATATTCAGGTTGACCATCTGCTCCTGTTTATTCCAGTCACTTTCAGCAAAAAAACAATAGTCGCCGAAACCAGCATTATTGATAAGCAGGTCGACTCCCAGACTTTCTTTTTTCACCTCATCGTACACTTCCCTTGCAGCTCCGGGAACTGAAAGATCCTTTGCAATGGTAAGTACTGAAATATTGTGCTTTTCCTCGAGTTCAACCTTAAGACTATTAAGCTTATCAAGACTTCGTGCAACGAGTATAAGATTCCCTTTGTTTTCAGCATGAATTTTCGCAAGTTCATAACCGATTCCGTTTGAAGCTCCCGTAATTAAGGCCGTCTTCTTCATAACTCCTAAATTAAAAGGTATAAGGTATAATTTGGAGGGTCGTTAAGATATAACATTGAGCAAACCTCAAAAGTTCATTCATAAAATGATTGTACTACAATGGGCTGCATGTGCCCATGAAGCAGTCGGTTTCATTATTACCTCTGATCCTGATGGAATTAACTGGTAAATGATCCCATGGCAGGTTTTTTTGCGATTCAACCAGGTGAAACAGGCCATTATTAATCATAGCAGTGATATTGTAAAAGTCTGATATAAAAGGCTCTCTGTATTCCCTGGTGCTATATTCCTTACCTGTCAGCAGAGCCACGCGGGTGAAACCCATTTCTGCCAGGCTTACGCTTGAGGGAATAGGGTGATCGGACCATGAAGCATATACTGCACGAAAATCTCCGGCTTTCGATTCCAACCATTTGTTGCCGTCCCTGAAAGATCCGACATAAGCGGTCATCTGCAACATAATGTCTTTCCAGGTATCATCATTCTCAAACAGCATACTTACTGCCGTCAGAATTGCAGCCCCGTCGTAAAGGTAACTCTGATCCTGAAATACACCCCTATATAATGAGTGCTTCAGATTCTTCCCATCCCAGAATTTGTCTAAGAGGCTATGTATAAGATTTGCTGCATTCTTTTCAAGATCGGGCTTGATAAGATGTCTGCCTGCCTGCATGATTGCGATTGCCACAAGAGCATTCATTCCACTCAGGATTTTTTCATCTCTCACAGGCTGTTTCCTCTTTAACCGGATGGTCAGAAGCTTTTCTTCAATCTCATCAAGAGGATTATCATTTTTCCTGATTAAATGGATATGTCCATAAAAGTTTCCTGATTTTTCGATAAAATATGTTCTGGAAAAATTTTCAAATTCTTCCGGGAGCAATTCATTTTTAAGCTGTTCATAACTCCAAAGATAAGTTGCTCCTTCTTCATGATCAGTGTCAGCATCATGCCCGGTTATGTATAGTCCGTCAACTTTAAAACAATCATCGAGGCACTGAAGGATCTTTTCCGCCATATGCTTATAAGTTGCCTTGCCTATCACTCTGTAAGCAAGTGAATAGCACCAGAGTGCCAATGCCTGGTCGTAAAGCATCTTTTCAAAGTGAGGAATTGTCCATTCCCTGTCAACACAATACCGGAAAATACCTCCCTGGAGGTGATCATTCAGCCCCCGCAGGTATATTTCATCAAGGGTTTTGCAGCATATACTTCTTATCGACGGACTATCTTCAATACCCAGTTGATACAACAGAAACAGCAGGGTACAATGAGGCGGAAATTTCTGTGCTGTTCCAAACCCTCCATGCTCCCGATCATAATATTTTGAGAGAGTTTTTGCGAGTGACAATTCTTCAGCTACCTCAGGTGGATCTTCTGCCGGAACAAAGGGAGGAATATTTTCTTTATTATTCTCAAAAAACTCATTCACCCTGGTGGCGATCAGCAGAAAAGATAGCATCCCGTCGCGCGAGTTTACTGGTGCGTAGGTAAGCGCATAAACAGGCCTCAGATCAGGAGTCATGAATACATTAAGAGGCCATCCGCCTCTTCCGTTCTGCCTATTTATAAAATTCATAAGGTACTGATCAATATCAGGACGTTGCTCCCTGTCAATCTTTATGCAGATAAAATGCTCATTAAGATAATTGGCAGTGTCTTTGTCTGAAAAGGCTTCGGCAGCCATAACATGGCACCAATGACAGGTTGCATACCCCACTGATACGAATAGCAGCTTATTTCTCTTAAGGGCATAGTCTGTCACTTCATCGCTCCACTCCTGCCACCACACCGGATTATCAATATGCTGAAGAAGATAAGGAGAAGATGATTTATCGAGATTATTACGACTGATGTCCTTTTCATCTAATTTCTGTCTTATCATGCTGTGTTCCCATCTATCCCTGTTCCTGTCCGGTTCGACTAATTACCGACCGGTAAAACCCAGTAATTTATAACGATCGGCGAAACAGATTGTTCAATAAACAGGAACGCAAAACGGTTCACCTAAGCAACACTTTACCAGCTCCGTCCTTTTACGGACAGATTGAAACAAATGTGCACATTCGGCAGATCTGCGGCAGAATTAAATGGAGTTGTACCTTGTTGCTTACTTTGTTTTTGACTGGTCCTGAGCTTTTTTAGTATCTCCTGAAAGACCCATGCTAAGGGCTGTAATACCGGAAAGACCTCCCAACGACATTGTCTCAAGCGCTGAGCTTGGTACAATAACAATTGTGGAGTTCGTCTTCAGGCCTTCATACAGCATATTCATTGCCCTGAGATGCAATGCAGTCGGATTGTCGGTATAGGTTTTGGCTGCCTCACCGAATTTTTCAGCCACCTGCCGTTCAGAATCCCCCAGAATTACCCTGGCCTGACGCTCTCTTTCTGCCTGAGCCTGCATTGACATTGCATCCTGCAGAGATGATGGGATATTTACATCCTTAACCTCAACAGAGATAATTTTTATGCCCCAGGGCTCAGTGCGGTCATCGATGATCTTCTGTAGCTGTTCGCTCATTTTGTCTCTGCCCTCAAGCATCTCGGAGAGCATCGTCTTGCCGATGACATCCCGGAGAGCCGTTTGTGATGCCCAGTTAATCGCATTTCTGTAATCAGCAATTTCCAGGGCAGCTTTCTTAGCATCAAGCACCCGCCAGAACAAAACAGCATCAACATCAACAGGAACAGTATCTTTTGTAAGAGTTTTTTCAGCAGTGAAAGAGGTAGTGATAACCCTGTTATCGATCCAGTACGCGACATTGTCTATTATCGGAATAATAAAAAATATGCCTGGCCCTTTTAACGACTGAAACTGACCTAAACGCAAAACGACAGCCTTTTCCCATTGATCAGCAATTTTAATCGCTGATGAAATAATTATTGCAATGAGAAAAGTAAATACCAGTATTACCAGCGTACCAGTACCTGCAAGATTACTGTTACCGGAATAGGCAATGCCCAGACCGATTGCAATAATGATAAAAAAGATCAAAACGGAAAATGAGCTCCTTGTTTTCATAATGATTTCCTCCAATTATTTAATAATTTGTAATTCTGATGGTTAGATGGGAATAAAGATTTTAACATTATTGTGTATAAATGAAGTTTAAGGCTATATAACAAATTTAGACAATAAATTACCGTGATACAATTATATTATTTGGATGCGGGTTGCGGGTTGCGGGTAAACCTTTAATCATTAAATTTGACAAGTCAACTTTTCAGACAATGAGAAAAGCAATCTTATGTGTGGCAGTAAGTCAGCGGCTTTATTAGAATTTAAATCAGACATGTAATGAATACCGGGAAAAAAAGTTACTTTTTGAAGCTTAATCCGCCACGATCAACTTTCATGTCGGACATGTCAGCTGAGGAAAGAATGATCATGAACAAACATGTTGAATACTGGGCTCCTTATGTTGACAATGGTACGGTAATCGTCCTGGGCCCTGTCGCTGACCCATCAGGCGGCTATGGAATTGCTGTTATCAGAGTTGAGAGCGATGAAGAACTTAAAAGCCTGATAGCCAACGACCCGGCTAATGGATTGAACATTTATGAAATCTTTCCTATGAGAGCAGTGACAAAATTGCAATAAACAGATAAATAAATTCCGTTTCATCAGAATCTTAAAACCCTGAACTACATGCCAGATACAGACCTGCATTTTGAAAATTCCTGGGCTGATCAGACCAGAGCCTCATCGTATTCAAGACTTGAATTTCCG
Organism: uncultured Bacteroidales bacterium; assembly: GCA_963715785.1. Taxonomy (GTDB): domain Bacteria; phylum Bacteroidota; class Bacteroidia; order Bacteroidales; family VadinHA17; genus LD21. The sequence goes on along the minus strand of OY970276.1, from coordinate 3,142,601 downwards.
AATACATATTTCCTTGCATACCGCGACCTTCCGGAAATAATCTCAAAACATGTAAATAAAGGCAGGGCTATCGATTTCGGTTGCGGAACCGGACGGTCATCAAAAAAGTCGCACCCTGGATGATTTTTGTATTGAAATCAATCGCCCGATAGTCCTGACTTTTGAACTTTGAAAGAGTATTTGTGTTTAGGTTTTTAGAAACCATAAAAACAATAAATTATGGATACTCTTAAAATTAAAACAATAACGGTTGAAACAGTTGTCAGGGCTTCATTGGATAAAGTATGGAGTTACTGGACTGAACCGAAACATATTACAAAGTGGTGCTTCGCTTCAGATGACTGGCATGCACCCTATGCCGAGAATGATCTTGAACAGGGTGGAAAATTCAAAACTACGATGGCTGCCCGTGATGGTAGTGCCGGCTTCGATTTTGAAGGTGTTTATACAAATATCGTCAATCATAAAAAGATAGAGTATATAATTGGTGATGGAAGAAAAGTGAATATAACATTTTCAAATCAGGGCAATGATACAAAAGTTGTTGAATCATTTGAAGCCGAAGATGTGAATTCTGCCGAAATACAAAAAGGAGGCTGGCAGTCAATACTCGACAACTTCAGGAAATACTCCGAATCAACGGCTAAACTAAACGACTGATTAATCCAGCAGCAAATTAAAATTACAGCTATTCTGCAAACTGGTGATATATCAGAATTATAAACATTTAAAACTTAAAGCAATGAATAAAATGAATCCAGTAGTACATTTTGAAATGCCTGCAGAAGACAGAAACCGCATGGCAAATTTCTACTCAAATGTTTTCGGATGGCAGACTCAGGTTCTTGGTGAAGAAATGGGTAATTATGTAACAGTAGCCACCAGTGAATCAGATGAAAAAGGACGCCCGAAAACACCGGGAGCTATTAATGGCGGCTTTTACCCCAAAAATAATGAAACAGCTCAATACCCTTCCATTGTTATTGCTGTTGAGGACATAAAAGAGTCAATACAGAAAGTGACAAAGGCTAAAGGAAAGGTTCTCGGGGAGCCAATGGAAATTCCCGGTGTCGGTGTTTATGTATCCTTTGTCGACACGGAAGGCAATCGTGTAAGCTTGCTTCAGCCATTAATGTGAAAAAACCAGGAGTCCGACAACTCTCATTTTTTTAAAAAAGGGCCTGCGGTGTACTCTTTGATTCCGCTTACCTGGCTAGTTACGGAAAATGTCTTAAAATCAGCTTGGTAAAAATTCATACTTGTTTTCCAGTATTGACTTAATAGCACCAAAGGAGTAGTTTTTATACTTAATGGCTCTTCTGCTGTCATTAATCAATCTTTCCCTGCTTACCTTGGGTTCGTAGCGGTAGAGTACATAATCTTTATCTTCTTACGAATGTAATGATACGGAGCGCTGTAATAGTACCGGTCTTCCCATGACCATTTACAGATATTGTAGCTTGCTGATCCCGTTTAAATTCGTAGCGTAATTTTGGAAGAGGATGAAGTACATATCTCTCAATATCCTCAAACAGGGCTCTGCGGCTATATGATCGACCCGTCATCCTTGTATTATTATGAAGCTCTACTATTTCTCTTATTGCCTCATTTAGTTCATCAAGAGTATGGAAGACCTTATTATCCAGCACGGAGTAGATACGCCTGTAAGCTATCTTGACGGCTCCTTCAACAAGTGCTTTGTCTTTTGGTTTATAAGCCCGCGAGGGTAAAATAGTGGTACTGTAGTGCAAAGCAAAGTTCTCAAATGCCTGGTTCAAAGTTGGCTCATAAAGGCTGCTCTTAATTACAGCACTCTTAAGATTGTCGGGGACAATTGCCAATGGGACACCTCCGTAATAAAATACGGCATGCTCGCAACAACTGATTAAATCTTCTTTGCGCTGGATTAAGGTTCCCTCAACATAGGTTAGCTGACTTGCTCCAAGAATAGATTTAAATACCTCTACATCTGTTATCTCGCCTGTTTCTTTACTAACCAGGTGAAGCTTCTCCCCGGCATAATCAATATACATCTTATCGCCAGCAACATGCTCGATATGCATGACCGGTTTACTGCGACGGAGCCACTGCTGGTAATGATGTTTGAACTGTGAAAGCTTAAAGCCATCGGGATGCATTGCTATATACCTTTCCCACTGGATTTGGCGTGTCACCCCTCTTTTCTTCAACTCTTTCTCTATGATAGGGAACAAGGGCTCCAGGGCTTTATATTTGTCGCTGGGTTCTGGCATCAGGTTGTCGCCAAACAACTGATCCAGTTCCAGGTCGCTCCGCTTTTCGACCTCCGCAAGGTCCAGGCCCAGGCGGACATAAATTTTAAGGTATTTTTTTAGGGTGTTGCGAGACACACCGGTCAGATCGCTGATCTTCAGCTTACTCTCGCCCTGCGCATGTAATCGCAGCATTTGTCTTAGTTTACTCATGTCTGTCTTTTTATTGGCCATAATCCCTCTGTTAATATAAAACCAACAGTAAGGATTATAACTTACTTTTTAAACATGAGAAAAACTCTTTTCAGGTGGTCAGTTTGCTCCGGCGCGAGGTGGTCAATATGCTCCGGCGTCAGGTGGTCAGTTTAAACCGGCGTGAGGTGGTCAGTTTGACCGTTTTTTCCACCGTAGCCTCTTTTTTAAGGTGGCACCACTAGCTACTAAAATTGAACAATGGTTACTTCTTGATAAAATAATCATAAAATATAATGGTACAGTTATAAAAACTTACCAATTCAATCAATCGCTTCAGGGATCAAATTATAATTCTTATTCTGCATTAATTGAGGTTGTTGAATCTGGAACCGGATCAAGTAAGTTTAATTCAACTGTTTTCTCTTATCAGAATCCATCAAATGTGTCATTTTCCCAGACAACTAATAATACAACGCATGATTACATTACCTATAAATCAAGGTTAGTAACAGGAGACTTTAATGGTGATGGTAAAGCAGATTTTCTGTGTCTTCCGGATTCAATAAAAGGTGCAACATGGAAAGGCATGAAAATATATGCAGGTGATGGTTCAGATAATTTCACTCTATTATGCAGTAGTACAATATCGCTTTATCAACAAAAATTGAGAGATATAAGAGTAATAGATTTAAATGGTGATGGTAAGGATGATATTATTTATGAATATGCAATGCCTAATCCTGATTCATCAAGTTTTTGTTTTATTACATGTGATGGGCAAAGTCTTTCGCAGCCTGTTTTAATAACCAAATTAAAATCTGATCAGCATACTGGAATTAGCGGAAAAATAAGGAGAAATGGTACATTCCAGGAAGAGGATAATGAAAAAACTCACAAATATCCGAAACAACCTGTCTTAGCAAAGAATAACCTTAGTCCAAATGACATGCCAAAGACTGGATTAATACTTGATTCTGATATTGATGGAGATGGTAAAAATGAAGTCTTTATCAATGATCCAAATGGTCATGTTCAGATTTTCAGATACGGTAGCAACTCAATGATAAACCTTATCGATCAAACCTTTTTGTATGATTTTAAATCGGATATCCTTGAAGGTGATTTTGATGGCGATGGTAGAATGGACTTTTGGAGTTTTAGTTCTGCCGGATTAAGTATATTTAACTATGATTTGACTAATGCGATTATACCTAAATATAATTCATCATGGCCAACAGATTCATATTATTTCACTATGGGAGATTTTAATGGAGATGGCAAAACAGATTTGTTTATATATGGATGGAAGGATAGCAACGGCGTTGAGTATGATTGGCCAAATTGGCAAATTCAACTTTCTAATGGCGTACTTTTTGAGCAGCATGATGTACCTCAAAGGAAAGCTAACTTAAAGAATGATTATTTGCGAATTGGCGATTTTAATGGGGACGGCTCTTCTGATCTAATGGTAAACTCATCTGATCAGAGCTGGCAAGGGACCTATTTTTATATATCTTCAAATTTTGGAACTAATTTATATACTGAGAGTTTACTTTCATATCCCCCTGCAAGTCATAAGTTCTATTTGGCTGACTTTGATGGTGACGGGAGAACTGATTTTCTTTGTACTGATGGCGTGAGTCCGTGGTGGAATGGATATCAGATGTATAAGTCAGGAGGGATCACAAGTTTATTGATGAATAAGATGGCAAATGGAGTCGGATTCCTAACAAAAATTATATATACAAAGTTATCCCAAGCATCAACATCAGAGTACCAGAAAGAAAGCAACGCTATCTTTCCCGTTATTGATTATATTGGTCCGTGGTACATAGTTAAATCGGTACGCGAGGATAACGGAAGTGGATCTAAGAACACACAAAATTATTATTACCAGGGAGCTAAGATCCACCGACAGGGAAGAGGATTTATAGAGTACACGAAATTATGTGTTACTGATGTTGCAACGAATATATTATCTGGTACTCTTGGAGGATATAATACCTCCTACTATTATCCTACATTGCTTAAATCTTTCATATTAAGAGCAGGTACATCAGATACAATTCAGGTTACAAAAAACTACTGGTTAAACTTTGTACTTGGTATTTATACTCCTTATACTATTTTCCCATATATACAAAATTCGGTTGAAACAAATAAGTTGACAGGTTTTTCAAATTCAACGAGTTACCAATATGATTTTTACGGTAATCCTACAATAGTAACTAGGAGTTATCAAAATGGCCCGACTGTTACAACCACGACAATTTATGAAAATACCTTTTCTCCTTCCATATGGCTACTTGGCAGACCATTTTCAGTAAGCACTCAGTATGTCCTAAATGGTAGTCCTACAATTACAAGATCCGGCACCAGGGTTTTTGACACAAGTTCAAATAATTTATTAAGTGAAACATGGTATTCAGGGACGAATAACCAAATATTAAAAAGTTATTTATATAATTCTAACGGAACTCTACAGAGTGAAACAAGTACTGCCAATAGTATGTAAAGATCCAATAGTGTAACATATGAATCAGATAATATAAGGGTTCATTCGACCACAGATCAACTATCTCATTCAACAATAAATTCGTATGATAGCTACGGCAGATTATATACTCAAACTGATTACCATAGCAATCAAGCAACATATCAATATGATGGTTTAGGACGTCAAATATCGGATTCATTGACTGATGGAAGACAAACCAGTTATGACTATTTATGGCAAGATACAACAACAGTTCCTTTTCATGCACGTTATTCTATTCAGAAAACAGGGAATGATGGTTCGCAGACCAAAAGTTGGTTTGATAAACTTGGCAGAGAAACCTGTTCTGGAGTTAAAGGATTTGATGGCACTATGATTTTTACTTCAACAGTGTATAATACAAAAGGTCAGGTGGAAAGTGTCTCCGATCCATATTATTCAAATGGAACAGCGTTGTTAAACTCTTTTCTTTATGACAATTATGGAAGAAAAACCAGTCTAACAAGACCATCTGGTAGGAATACAACTTGGTCATATAATAATGATAATGTTGTAACTGAAATCACAGCAGGGAAAACATATACAAAAGCATACTCAGCAGATGGAACAGTTTCTTCAGCTACTGATCCAGGAGGTACAATAGCTTATTCCTATTATCCCGATGGTAAAATAAAACAAATTATTGCTCCTGGAAGTGCAACTACAAGTATGACCTACGATCTGGCTGGTAATCAGGATCAACTTGTGGACCCGAGCGCTGGAACCACAAAGTTTGCATATAATGGATTCGGTGAACTTACAACTCAGATCAGTCCAGGGCCAAAAACAGTATCAATCAACTACAATACAGACGGAACTATTTACCAAAAAATTACATCAGAAGGGACTACAACCAATGTCTACAATTCAAGTAAACAATTGATATTCGACAGTACACCTGGTAATGTAAACGATTCTATTTGGTATGATACGTATGGTAGAGTCATAAAAACTGCTAAATTTATTAGCGGTTCTGTATTCAGGACAACTTTTGCGTATGATAATAAAGGCCGAATTAGAACTGTGAAACATCCTTCAGGAATAGAAGAGACAAAGAACTATAATTCAAATGGATATTTATATTCCGTATCTACGAATGGCATTGATCGATGGACGACACAAGGAATGAATGCCAGGCAACAAGTAATATCAGGGCAATATTGGAAACAATCTGGTGGAAATTTAAATGCAGTATTTGGATATGATCCGTATGGGTATCCTAGTTCAACAGTAGTTGGAGGAATACAAAATTATTCTTATAACTTTGATGATGTGACTGGTAATTTAACTTCGCGACAAAATAATATTTACACAGGTTTAACTGAAATTTTTCATTATGATAATCTCAACAGACTTGATGACGCGAATAAAGGTGATTCAATGACTCTTGACATGGGATACGATGGGAAGGGGAATATTACTACTAAAAGTGATGTTGGTACATTACAATACAACATTACTGGACCACCCTATGCTGTAAGTGGTATAAATCCAAGTACCGGAATTACACCTACATTGGACCAAACATTTACCTATACATCATTTGGGAGTGTAAATTACATATCTGAAAATAATTACAATGCAACTCTTATCTATGGTTCAGATAATCAACGGGCACAGATGGTTGTAAAACAAGGATCAAATACAATATTGACGCGTTTATATCCTACTAGTGTTAAGTTAAATATAATATGACGTATTTCAAAGTATAATTTGTATATTTGTAAAAACTATACAAATGATACGGTACAGAATTAATCTAGCCAAAAACGAAGTAGAGGAATTAATGGACATTATTAATAAGGGTTCACATACTTCACTGACATTCCGGACAGCTTATGTTCTTTTAAACTGTGATGAGGGTGAGTACTCACAAAAAGTTAGTAATGAACAGGTAAGCAAAGTTCTCAAAGTTGGAATGAGGACTATTGACAGGGTAAAAAAGAAGTTCATTGAAGAAGGACTTGAGGCATGTCTTGAACGGCGTCCCACTTCCCGGGTCTATGAATCAAAAACAGATGGGGATGTGGAAGCAAAATTAATAACTCTTTGTTGTAGCGAGCCTCCGAAGGGATATGCCAAATGGTCATTACGGCTGCTTGCGGATAAGATGGTGGAATTAAATTATGTTGAGAGCATTTCACATGTAACAGTGAGAAGTGTTCTAAAAAAAACGAACTTAAGCCTTGGAAAATAAAAGGATGGGTTATACCTCCTGAACAAAGCAGTGAATTTGTATCAAACATGGAACGGGTACTGGATGTATATAAAAGGCCATATGATAAAGATTATCCGGTAGTTTGCATGGATGAGTCTCCAAAACAGTTAATAGAGGAAGCCAGGCAGACAATACCTATGAAGTCAGGACATGAAGCAAGAGAAGACTGTGAATATATCAGAAATGGAGTTGTAAATATTTTCATGGCAAATGAACCGCTTAAGGGAAAACGTTTTGTTGATGTTACTGAGTTTAAGACCAAGCGAGACTGGGCCCTGTTTATAAAAAGAATCGCCGATGAAAAGTACGCCAAAGCAAAACGGATAACGTTAGTAATGGATAACTATAATACTCATAATGCTTCATCTTTCTACGAAATGTTTAACCCCAAAGAGGCTAAAAAACTCTGGGACAGATTTGAATTTGTTTATACACCGAAACATGGGAGCTGGCTTAATATGGCTGAGATCGAATTACAAGTATTAAACAAACAATGCCTAAAACGACATATATCCACTATGGGAGAGATTAAAGAACAGGTTGATGCGTGGAAGATTCATCGCAATAACAAAAACAGCAAAATAAACTGGCAGTTTACAACAAAGGATGCAAGAGTAAAATTAAGGAGACTCTATCCGTCAATTCATAATTAACATATCACTAGTAGCTATATAAAAGAAACAACTACAAGTGTGACGAATGAATATACCTTTCTTGGAGGAGACAGTTATACGGCTCCTGTGGTAGCAATAACTCAGGGAGGAACAACAACATATTATAATATTTTGCGTGATTATCTTGGCAATATTACACATGTTATCAATGCTACAACCGGAGCGGTTACAGCGGAATATAGCTATGATGCCTGGGGCCGGATGAGAAATCCCACAACCTGGGTAAATTATGCCCCGGGTACTGAACCGGCTTTATTTGTAGCAGGCCGGGGCTTCACCGGACATGAACATTTACCATGGTTTAATCTGATAAATATGAATGGCAGGGTATATGATGAACTTCTGGGAATGTTCTTAAGTCCAGATAATTATGTTCTGAATCCTGATCTGACTCAGAACTATAACAGGTACACCTATTGCCTGAATAATCCTCTCAAATATTCTGATCCATCTGGAATGAAGATGATGCAGGGTGATTTTGATAACAATATGTTTGATATTTCAGGTAAATGGGTCGCTGATTTTGAAATGAGTCATCCTTTATATGGTGGAGCTAGTGGCGGTGGAAGTATTCCCAGCTATAGCTATAATTATGGAGATGGCGAATATTATAATAATTATGGTGAACGTGTATCTTGGGCACAGGTCAATCAGAACTACGTTTCTCATGAAATAAGCGATATTCAGGTTACCTGGTTATATTATGGTGGAACAACTGATAAACCATACAGCTCTCTTACTGGAATTTCATTTTCAGATGGAACGCGATTTAACTTTTTTAGTGATGAAGTAAAGCAAGCAGCTTATAAAGATGTTACCACAGCATTTAATGCTCAACTTGAAAAAACGATGGCTTATTTTACTATTGCACGCGGTTTATTTGATCTTAATTACCCTAATGGAGGATTAGAAAAAGAAATCGGGAAATTGTTGTTTTTTAGAAGTAAAGTAAATGATAAGGCTGTATTTGATATTAAATTAACATCATTTAGCCGTAAGTCTTTAGGAGGCCAATATGGTCTGTATCGGGGCCAAGTTTTTAGATATGATGATTTTGGTAATTATAATTTCGGGCTTGGCGCAAGATATTTTGGGTTAACACTTAATCAAGCCCTTTTAGGGGCTGGCATTAATCAAATTTCAAAAGGGAATCCAGATTTAACGAATCCAGGTGGGTATTTTGACGATCGTGAAGACACGGAAATGATCATTAATGGATATAATCATAGATGGTAAGAAAATGGGGGGCTTTTTCAAAATAATTTTTATTTTGCATCTATTCTTTGTGAGTTGTAGCAATACAAATAATCGAAATACAATAACTTTTAAAGTTCCCATAGCAGTTATGGGAGATTCTATAAAAGTGATGAACTCGCTAGTAAATCCTTATGCCGAATTTAATTATTATATTGATGATGTTAATGTTCTGTATTTGTCAAACCACATGATTGGAAAAATTGATTCATCATTTTTGGCTCAAATTAAATTGAAACCTTCTAATTATTCAAAAAATGATGTGCGAATTTTCTCTCTTATTTTGTTTCTAAAAAACAATGAAATTAATTCCTGTTTTAAACTTACAGAATTAGGTGTATTAGTATATGATTACAAGCCCACAAAAGAAGATAGATTTGAGGATATTAGGTATATTTTATTAGAAAATGATCACATTGATATAAATTCGATGAGATTCAGAAATTCCTATATTACTTTGGATAAAAAAAATGGTTTAATATTAATAGCACCGATTGATAAAAGAAAATAATATAATGAGATAATAAATGTTCGGATTGTTCTCTTATAAAGGAATTTATTTATAGAACATAAGCCTGCCTGGCATTAAAATCCCGTATCAGGGTAGTTAAGACCTTGAGGATAGATTTATTCTCATCCCCTGGCATATAATCACGGTGATTTTTTCTTTCAATTGGAACCCTTTCAGTTGAAAAAAGAAAATATCTTTAGGGTAATAACGTTCTTTGAAAAAAAGCCCTTCAACTGGTCATTGAAAAGCCAGAAACCTGATTTAAAAAGTGGCTTTACTGGTACACCTATTGCCTGAACAATCCTCTGAAATATACAGATCCTTCGGGAATGTTGGCTAAAGCCAGGGATCCTGAAGGCGATGCTGCTTTTGATGCATATTTTGATTGGCTATGCGATAAAAACATGAGTTTTGGAAATATGGCCGGCGGCGGCGGTGGCGGCGGAGGTGGTCATGTGTACCATTATGGTACAATGGGTAGTGGATTTTATGATACAGGACACCCAACTTACACAACAAGTGATGTGCTGGGAAGTATATGGAATGACTACCAGAGTCATAATCCTGCCGATAATGTAATGTATTCTTATATTAATGTGAATGGTGATTGGTATAATGCTTACACAACAACTATTACTTTTCCGGGACAAAACTACACTGCTTCAGTAGAATATGTTGGGATTGCCACAGGTGATGGCCCGGGAGGAAAAACAAGTATATTAGCAAGGATAATTCCCGATAAGATATCCATTTCAATTGAACTGAAAGTAGCTGTTGTTAAAGGAATAGGGCAGAATATTGAATTTAATTGGATAACACATGGCAAAGACGCCAGTATATTCCCCTATGTAACAAATACATTAACTAATAGAAATGGATTTGAAGGTGATGCAGGAATTTCCTTTAATGCAGCTTGGTATTTAGGCAATCCTAATGAGATTCGGAAAGATTATATTTATGGCCCTAGCTTTGACATTGATGGTGGATACTTTCCTTATGGAGGAACTTTATTTATCGGATATGATGACAAAGGGCATCCATTATGGATAGGTGGAGGCTCTGGTGTTGGGGGAACTCTTGGAGGATCTTGGGGAAATGGAACTACAAAACCTGGTTTATAATTTTAATATGAAAAAGAACATTATAATATCCATCATTTTGATTACAGTATTATTATTTTTTGGGATTGTTTTTTATCGACATTTCACAAACTTATGTGAATACTTTAACTCTTCTGCTTCAGGTATGATAACTGATCTCAAATATAATACACAATCATTGGTCGAGATAAAATTAAATAATAGTAAAGAATGGGTCTACTTAGGAACTAATATAGTTTATGATGTTGTTATTGAAAAAGGAGATTCGATTTATAAAAGAAATAGAAACTATGAGACTATTTTAATCAAGAACGGAAAAAGTTATGACATTAGTTCTAAGCGGATTATAGCCAAATATTTTAAATATTGTAAATGTAAAGCAGATTAGGTAGCAGTCTAAAAACTAGGTTAATTACTTATTAATTGAATTAAAAAGCCTCGGAAGTTCTGGGGCTTTTTGCTTATAGGGCGAGCTGTTTGATTTTATCCTTGGTGATAAATGCATCAAGGAATATTTTAACCACTGACTTTTTCTCCTCCGTCATTTTCTCTATCATTTTAAACTGGTTAAGGAGTTCCTTATCTGTGAGGGAGCTCATCAGAAAATCTGATGTGACTTCCAGGGCATTGGCCATGGTAAAAAAGCCAAAGCTGCCCTATAATGTGACACTATATTAAATAGCCGCTCAGCCTCACCCTACCAGCCTGACAAAGGGTTGTCCTTTTTTTGAAGATCTTCGTGACATATCTTGCATTAATAAACCTGCTTTTAGGATTATTTAACCAGTTTTTCGGCTTATTAAGACAAGATTTATTTTTAAAAAGTGGAAACTTTCGGACGTCTGAAGACTATAAAATATAAAAAGGAATTATGAAAAAAAATGAAGAGTTGAATGTTGAGATTGGTAAATTATTTAAAGTGAAATGTGTTAACCCTACCTACCGTAGTATCATCATTGTCATTATAATATTAATACTCCTTCTCATAATCTTATAACTAAATGGATGTCTATCCTGGTCATTCACCTGGAGATCCACTCCGCTGGATCCATCCTGCAGTCTTAAAACTTTGGCTTAGTAAAGGTAGCTTCCCCCATCGCGCAGTCAAGGTTAAAATGAATTTTGGAATATTTTTTTGATAGCTGTTTTTATTTTTAAATGAATCAAAAAAATATCCCAAAAACCTTGCCCCTTCCTCTCGCTCTCGCTGAGTCTGTATCTAAGCCAAAGTTAAGCCATAGTGTAAAGTTTAATTAGAACCATCCACAAAGAAAATCCAGGGTGATTTTTTCTTTCAATTGAAACGCTTTCAGCTGAAAAAAGAAAATGTGTATCTTTAGGGTAATAACGTTCTTTGAAAAAAAGCCTGGTACCTGGTCATTGAAAAGCCGGAGGCCTGATGTAAAAAGTGGCTTTACTGGTACACCTATTGCCTGAACAACCCACTGAAGTATGTAGATCCGAGTGGATATCTGGCAATAAAAACATGGGATGATTTTTGGAATGTTGTTGATAATCTCTGGAATAGTTCTTCAGGAGGAAGTTGGGATAGTGGCTCAGGAAATATGACCTATTACCAGGGAGATCAAGGTGGTGGTGGTGGTGTTCAGTCCGGAAGTGGATTTCAAGGGCCTGGCCAGCCATACATGTTGGGAGAGGTTACTGTTGCTGCTAAGGCACCAGTGAAAAATAATCCTACATCAGGGGACAGGTCCCCGTGGTACTATGGAATACCAGGCGTTGGTCCAGCTTTAGAATCAGGCGACAATCTGAACAAAGGGAACTATTGGGCCGCTGCTGCTTCTTTTGGAATGGCTCTGGTTGATGTATTTACTCTTGGGGAAGCTTCTGGAGGAACAGTACTTGCAAGAAGTTTAGGAAAAGCAGGCGAAGATGCAGTTGGGATACTGGGCTCAAAGGTGAGAATTCCATCTTTAACAGGTACAGCAAGTTATCGAATACCTGATAGGCTTACGGCAACAACTCTTGAAGAAGTCAAAAACGTTCAAAGCCTTAGTTTGACAAGACAATTAATGGATTTTAATTTGTTTTCCCAACAGACAGGAAGACAATTTATTATTTATACTAACGCCACTCAAATATCAGGTCCGCTTCGAAATTTAGAAAGTCAAGGTCTCCTTATTTTCTACAAAATTCCTTAATACTAATAAAAAAAGCAGCTATGATAATTGATGAAAATAAAATAATCAAAGAACTTCAACAAGTAGGTATAAGAATTAACAGTATATACGATTTAGTAAATACTACTAAATCATATTCTCAAGGATTGCCAATATTAATAGAATTGCTCAGGAAAGGAATTTCTGATGATAGGATAAAAGAAGGTATTATTCGTTCATTAGCAGTTAAAGAGGCAAAGGGTTTAGCTGGTTCCGCTTTGTTAGAAGAATATAATAGAATACCAAAAGACAGAATGATGCTTCGTTGGGCTATTGGTAGTGCATTAGAAGTAGTAGTAACAGACAAAGAAAATGAAATGGTTATTAATATTGTAAAGGATAAAACAAATGGCATTTCCCGTCAAATGTTTGTACTTGCCTTAGGGAAACTACCCTCAGAAAAAACGGAACAAATATTAATAGATTTATTAGATGATGATGAAGTTGCAGCACAAGCAATTGATGCATTAAGTAAATTAAAATCAAAAAAAGCTAAGACTAAGCTTACAGAACTTCTAAATCATTCTAAACCATTTATACGTAAAGAAGCCCAGAAAGCATTGAAGAAAATAGCCTGACACACAAGAGCCGGATTGATCCGGCTTTTTACTTTATAGTGCTGCTACATTCTTAGCGAAGAAATCCTTAAACTTCTTATTGGTCAGCATTTTTTCGATTAACCTGAAAATGGTTTGCTTATCTTCATCATCGAGCTGCTGGATTAGCCTCATTTGCTCGGTTGCTGTTTTATCTTCAATAACCACTTCCTGGGGGATCTTACCATCGTAGTTTATAATCTGGTCGGTTGTCATGTTAAAGAGCTGTGCCATTTTTTGCAGTTCTTCCACGGTAAGTGCCCTGGAACCTTTTTCAATCTTGCTGTAAGCCGACTTATCAACACCGATATGGGTAGCCACCTCGATCTGTTTGAGGTTCTTTTCCTCCCAACCTTCAATTTTATAGAATGATCTGCCCTGAAATAAAAGTCAGCCGGCAGCTGCGGTCAAGTGTAATAATGAACTGGCTTAAAACAAACAATATACGGCAGGTTCAATACATGGCTGGTCATAAAAGCGAAGCACGGAAAGTTACCGGGGACAGGATCTGACAGACTTGACGAAGCAATTGGAACTGTTCCATCCGCTTAAGTGAAATGGAGGACGCAATTTGCGACCCCCAAAACTTGAAATCACAAATTGTGACCTCAAGATTAAATAAGTAAATTTACAAACCTCAAACCTGACCAAATGGCAAAAGAGACCAACCAGCTTGCAATACCAGATGAGATAATATCAACTAAGATCTATTTGATAAGAGATAAAAAAGTGATGCTCGACCGGGATCTGGCTGGTTTATACGATATAAAAGCTATCCGGTTAAGGGAACAGGTTAAAAGAAACCTGGAACGCTTTCCGGAAAATTTTATGTTCCAGCTATCTGAAAAAGAGGTTGATATCCTGGTATCGCAAAATGCGATACCTTCCAGGAAACACCTTGGAGGTTATTTACCCTATGCATTTACAGAGCACGGAATATTAATGCTTGCTAATGTTATCAAGAGCGAGAGGGCTATAAAAATGAGCATACGAATAATAGAAATATTTGTCAGTATGCGTGAGATGCTTCTTGCCTATAAAGATATATTACACAAGCTCGCTGCAAACAAAAAGACATGGCCAAAAAATAATCCTCCAAGCTATATTAACATAATGCGGCATTATAGGCACTGCCGCACAAAGCCACCACGCAAAAACCAAAGCTGCCCTATAATGTGACACTATGTTAAATAGCGGCTCGGCTACCCCACCACTGACCGGAACCAGTCTTAAAACTTTGGCTTAGTAAAGGTAGCTTCCGCCATCGCGCAGTCAAGGTTAAAATGAATTTTGGAATATTTCGAGATCGTAAATCTTATGACACAATCCATGCATAATCATGTAGATAATATCTTATAGATCCATAGGTGTTCGGGTTGCTCCCTTAAGGTTGTGTGTTGAAAATCTCATGTCTAAGGTATGCAACATAAATCGCAACCCTCACTATTGATTATGCGAGCCTGCTGCAGCCAATTTTAATCGACATCCTAGACCATTGAGATCCCTCATTCATCCACAAGTATTGGTTTTGGAAAATTCCAGAGTCTTGTTTTTTGTGGAAGAATTCGGGATGACCTGTCGCTAAATCAGAAGAAGGGGGAAGGAAGCAGCGACGATTCATCCGGAAATTTTCCTTTTGCCAGTAGTGCCGTTTGTTCAATAGTTAGCGCTCTGTGTTCGGTCGTTACAGCCTTCGGTATCTTATAACCCCTGAATGGGAACCTTCCGGTATCAGCCTCGTTAAAAACTGTACGAATATTACGCATCCGGTTACCGATGGTATTAGGTGAATTTCCTTTTATCTTCATCTTATCCCCCAGCTCTTTAATCCAAGGATTTGTTATCATATCCAGTGGAAGGGTCTTGTACCCTAGCTTTACCAGGCAATTCTTAGTTCCCCGAAATGATTCAGTATAGTTCAGGTTTCCCATTGCGGTTTTTTGCTTTACCTTCCTTTCTAACAATGATACTAAATCCCTCGTGTCTGTTTTATCATTAAGGTAAGTTATAAACTGTGTTTAACTTCTTTCCATACTCACCTGATAAGTTTGTCGAGAATTCGTCGATTAGGATCGAATAATTATATAATACATTGATATTGAGCATAAAAAAACCGACTGCTTTAGTCGGTTTAAAGTCGGCCCGGAGGGGATCGAACCCTCGACCCCATGATTAAGAGTCACGTGCTCTACCAGCTGAGCTACGGGCCGTTTCTGGCTGCAAATTAACCTAAATCCTGAGAATTACGGAAGCAAAAAACAATCTAAATTTGTAAAATTGTCATTTATTTGGTTACAGCTATAATACTGAGCTTATTACCACTAAAGAGATAACGGCACAGGCTCTGGCATTTAATTTTAAAAAGATAACGAATGATGCTGACTGACATATCGCTTGCCCGCTTAAAAAGCCAGATGATAACATTCCCGCAATTCAGTTCGGCGAAAGAAATTGTCAGCCAAATGGGCGCAATACAGGCTCAGGATTATGCGATGGCAAAATGGGCAATCGGGACAAGAATGCATGATCCTTCATTGCAGAAAATTCAATCATCAATTGATAAGGGTGAGATTATACGTATTCATCTGTTGAGACCGACCTGGCATTTAGTTGCTGCTGAGGATGTTCACTGGATGATTCAGCTTTCTGCCCAAAAAATAAAGTCTTCAGCAAAAACCAGATTTAAAGATTTAGGCCTGTCAGAGTCAGTCCTGGCAAAAGCAACCGGGGTAATCGGGCAATCACTCTCCGGAGGCTTAAGCCTGACACGCGAGGAGCTTGCCCTGGAATTGCGTAATGCTAAAATAAAAACAGAAGAAAACAGGCTGAGCCATATCCTGTTCTGGTCTGAACTTGAAGGAATCGTGTGCAGTGGTCCCGATAAAAATAATAAAATTACCTATAACCTGCTCAGTGACAGGATTCCTCATATTCACAAGCTCTCAAGAGATGAATCGCTGGCTGAACTTGCAAAACGATACTTTTTCAGCCGGAGTCCTGCCACTCCGGAGGATTTTGCCTGGTGGACAAATCTTACACTCACTGACGCTCGAAAAGCAATCGATTTTTCCAAAGATGCGCTTCATACAGAAACATTGGGTGATGTAAAATACTGGCTGTCAAATTCGTTACCAGTTAAACCTGAGACTGGTGACCCTGTTCACCTTCTGCCGGCCTTTGATGAATTCCTTATAAGCTACAGCAACAGAAGCAGTTCACTTTCATTATTGCATAATAAAAAAGCTGTTACCAGTAATGGCATTTTCCACCCTCCCATAGTAATTAATGGACAGGTGTCAGGATTATGGAAACGGACAATTCAAAAAGATAAAGTAATCGTTGAAATAAATCTTTTTCAGCAACCAGCCAAATCAATCATGCCGCTGATCTATCAGAAAGCAGCGATCTACGCAAACTTTTTGGATAAAAAACCGGAGATCAGGTATAAAGCTATGTAGTCAAATTTTTCGGCTAAAGGTTTCAGGTTCCGGAATATCAGAATAAAACTGATAATTGTTAATCATTCGTCAAAATCTTTAAGACATTTCAATTAAACTATTTTATTCTTAATTAATTCTCATTAAGTTTGATTTGCAATGTGATCAGACTAACCTTTTTAATGCCTGCTGTTATGAAATTTTTACATATTTTATTCTTTCTTTTTCTATTCACCGTAATTAAGGGACAAATAGTTGAACCAAAATTTGGTAAAATCGACATTGCAGATCTGGCATTGACCAGTTATGATAAAGATACAACTGCCGATGCCCTCATCTTATTCGACAATGGAAAATCAGATTTTGTTCTGAATAATGAGTTGAGTTTTCAATTCGTCTTTGATAGACACTGTGGAATAAAAATATTCAGGAAGTCAGCCTTCAACGCAGGAAATTTTACTATCAGACTTTACAAAGCCGGACGGGGCAAGGAAGTCATGAGTAATCTGAAAGCCGTAACTTATAACCTGGAAGCCGGGAAAATGGTAAAGACAAAATTAGAAACCAATAATATTTTTCGCGCTGAAAGCAAAAACTTTACCGATGTGAAATTTGCCTTTCCTGAAATAAAAGAGGGCTCGGTTATTGAACTGGCATATACAATTACTTCTGACTTTCTCTACAACTTCAGAGGGTGGACATTTCAGTACAACTATCCTGCCAGATGGAGTCAGTATAACTACAACATTCCTGAATACTTCAAATACAGGGAGACAGCCAAAGGATACCTGAAATTTGATATTTTTAAGAAGGACCAGGGTTCTATTTCTTTCAGCATCCCTTCTATAAATATTACAGGAAGCGGAATTTCGGAACGGCATAAAGCAGGGCCATCGGAGATTATCAATGCCAGTTCTACAAGATCTACATTAGGCGTCACTGATGTACCGGCGTTCATATCAGAACCTAACATTGACTGTGAAGATAACTATATCCAGTCAATCGAATTTGAATTGAGCAGTATGAGACTACCCGAACAGACCTGGAAAGATTACACAGATACCTGGGAATCAGTAAATAACAAGATGAAAGAAGATGAAGATTTTGGCGCTCGCTTAAAAACAGTTGGCTTCATTAAAGATACCCTTAATGCCTTATGCAAAAACAAGTCCTCTGACTCAGAGAAAGCAGTTTCAATTTATAATTATGTCCAAAAAAGAATGAAATGGAATGGAATTTACAGCATGTGGGCTTCAAATGGTTTAAAAAAACCGTGGACTGATGGCATAGGTAATTCCTCAGAGATAAACCTTTTGCTTACAATGATGCTTCAGACCGCCGGATTAAATTCCAATCCGGTTATTTTCAGCACACGCGATAACGGAATTGCAAATGCTTATTACCCGACAATAACAAAGTTTAACTCTGTCCTTTCCAGTGTTGAAATTGGCGGAAAGATAATCCTTCTTGATGCTGTAAATAAATATTGTCAGTTTGGGGTTCTTCCTGCAAATGATATTAACGGACGAGGAAGAATCGTTGATGCGCTGTCAGGAAACTGGATAAATCTCGATGCAACAGAGAAATATAAAGAAATGAAAAACTATACGCTGGAAATAGGATCTGATGGTAATTTAACCGGCTTAATTGCAGGCAACTATGACGGATATGCCGGGATTATATACAGAAATGTATTAAACTCTGAAAAAAACAATGATGATTATTTCAGAAAGCTGCAGGAGAACTTAAAAGGCTTAAAAATAAATAAGTATTCACTGGCTGACAGGTTTGATAACTATAAGCCTGTTATTGATACACTGGACGTAGAAATTACTGACCACTCTGAGATTATTGGGGATAAAATCATCTTTGATCCATTATTGTTTGAAATGCTGGAAAAGAATGGATATACTCTGCAAGAGAGAAAATATCCTGTCAATTATAACTACCCGATTTCGGAAGTATATACTTTTAATTATACTCTGCCCGCAGGCTACAAGGTTGAGTCACTCCCTCAGTCCGTATTGCTGAGTCTTCCTGATAATTCAATTTCAATTTCTTATACGGTGAAATCTATTGATAATAAGATAAATATAGTTTATAAGCGAGATGTAAACAAAATATTATTTCTGCCAGAAGATTATGTTAAACTGAAGAATATGTACGATCAGGTCGTGAAAAAGCATGCAGAACAAGTCATACTTAAAAAATCAGTATAGCTGACATTTCAGGCTTGCTTCATTGCAAGCGAGCTGACTAAATTAATATTATCCCACAGATAGATGAACATTATTAACAAATCTAAATTTTTGTTATTCGTTATCCTCGCATTTTCAATCTCGGCTTTAAAAGCACAGGATTATGCTGTTGCATTAATCCCTGACAGCCTGAAGTTAAATGCACATTGTGTAATTCGCGAAGATAAGCAGGAAATAGAGCTTCTGACCCGGAACAGGGGAATTGAAAAGATCAGACGGGTAATCACGGTCCTTGACAAAGATGGCGAGAGGATGGCATTTCTGGCGATACCTTATGATAAAAACTCAGCAGTTTCGATAAAACAGATCACATTGTATGACAGTTACGGCAAAAAGATTAAAAATGCGAAGCAGTCAGATATTACAGACTCTCCTTTTTACAGTTCTTCGGAATTATTTTCGGAAAGCAGACTTAAATACTACAAACCTCTAAGCCCGGTTTATCCCTACACTGTTGAATACAATTATGAAATAAATCAGAAAAATATAATCAGCCTGGGCTGCTGGCGTCCATTCTCTGCTTATAATGTATCAGCACAACACGCTAAGCTTATTTTCAGCTATCCTTCGCAGATTAAAATCAACAAAAAGGAGATAAATATCCATTCAAGTCAATCAGAACGGCATACCGATAATTTTGTTGAAACCTGGGAGGTGAATAATTTGAAAGCCATTGAACATGAACCATTTGAAATTGATATTTCAGAAAGGATTCCCGGTGTCTACCTTATGCCTTCAGTTCTGATATACGATAAGTATGAGGGAACAGCCGATAACTGGAAAGACTATGGCAAATGGATCTCTTCGTTATACCAGGGCAGGAATGATCTTACAGAAGTTGAAAAATCAAGATTGGACTTACTCGGAAAAGAAATACCTGATACGCTTGATCGTATAAAATCGCTTTATAAGTATTTGCAGGAGAACACCCGGTATGTAGCTATTACACTTGGGTTAGGTGGATTCCAGCCATTTGATGCAAAAACTGTATTTGAAACCGGCTACGGTGATTGCAAGGCCCTCGTTAATTATATGTACTCTCTGCTCAGATACATAGGTATCAATTCCTACCCGGCAATTGTTTCGAGCGGAAGATATAAGGAACCAATTTTTACTGATTTCCCTAATTTCCAGCAGTTTGATCATGTTATTCTTTGTGTTCCCTTCCAACGGGATACTATCTGGCTTGAGTGTACTGATCAGAAAATCCCATTCGGATTCCTGGGCGATTTTACCGATGACAGGGATGTGCTTATTATCACTGAAAACGGCGGAAAATTTGCGCATACGACGAAATATGAACCAACTGATAATATAAGAAGCAGCAGGTCGGAATTTTATATTGATTCAACGGGCAACGCTAACTGCACAGTCAAAACTCGTTTTAGTGGACTTCAATACGATGACATTACCGAATTGTTGTATGCAAATCATGATGGACAGAAAAAATGGCTCTACACAAACACTGCACTTCCATCGATGCAAATAAAAAACTTTTCAGTAAATGATCTCAAAGGCACAATACCTGAAGCCATAATCAATGAGGCTGAAATTTCTAGAAATTACTGCTCATTTTCAGGTGATTACATGCTACTCCCCCTCAACATTCTGAACTTGCAAAGATCAATTCAGAAAATGCTCAGGCCGAGATATTCTGATATACTCACCAACAGATCATTTGTCGATTATGATACAACTGTCTTTCACGTTCCTGAAAACTACAAATATGAATCAATTCCCGCATCGACGACCCTGAATTCAAAATTCGGGAGTTATTCCTCCACCATTTCAGCTGATGAAAAACAGATAATTTATATAAGGAAATTTTCTCTGAATGAAGGTCGCTATAAACCCTGCGACTATCAAGAACTCTATGATTTTATTCTCTCTGTTTCAAAGGCTGACAATGCGAAAGCAATACTTATAAAAAAACCTGAAAGAATATGAAAAGAAGGCTTGAAAACGCGCTGCTTCGGGATCCTTTGTGTTGCTTAGTGTTATCCATCGGGATCCTTTGTGGTTAATTTAATTTTTTTTTACCACTAAGGAACACAAAGGTTATCACAAAGGGTCACAAGGGACGCTTTCCTTTGCTGGCTCCTAATGTTTTGAATAATAATACTTTGCGAGCTTTGCAAAAAGCTTTGCGTTCTTTGCGGTTAAAGGATTTTATTTACCACGAATGGATTCACTAAGTAATGCACAAAGGATGCAATAATTGAGTGGCTCGTTGAAACAGAAGCGGATTTTGTGATACTTGATCAGGATTCATAATAAGAATTTCCTGTTTCTTATTGAAAATGATAAATTTGAACCCATTAATATTTGTCCGGATGAGGTTTAATATTAAATTTCTACGTATCGGCCTGATATTTTATTTATTATCAGCGCTGTTGATCCCTGCGATTCCCCAGGAAGCAAGGGAGCTCACAAATGCTGCATTTCTGAAAAAACTGAATTCAGATACCTCCTATCTCGAACTGAAAGCGAAGATTATATCGGAATTTGGACATGCAAAACCCGGACAATGGGGAGCGTTTGTTAAAGGCGTCGATGAGTACATAAAATCAGATGAGAAGATCGTTGCCTTAACTTTTGATGCCTGCGGAGGTAAAAATGGGGATGGGTATGATGAAGAGCTTATTGATTATCTGAGAAAAGAAAAGATCCCTGCCACTCTTTTTGTCAGCGGAAAATGGATTGATGCCCGGTACAAAAGCTTCGTTGATCTCTGCCGCGACACTCTTTTTGAGATTGAGGATCATGGCTTTAACCACAGACCCTGTTCATTGGATGGTGAGACTATATACGGTATTAAAGGCACTGCAAATGCCGGTGAAGCATTTGATGAGATAGAGGCAAATGCAAGAAAGATAGAGGCTATCTCCGGTCGTCGGCCACATTATTACCGTTCAGCAACTGCATATATGAATGAAACAGGCGCCTCCCTTGCATTGAGATTAGGGATTACGCCAATAAGCTATGGCATTCTCTCCGGAGACGCTGTCGCCAATACACCAACAGCGGAAATTGAGGACAATGTGATAAAGAAAATAAAACCAGGAGCTATAATTATTATGCATTTCAATCATCCCGAATGGAATACAAATGAGGCACTCAGGATTATAATACCGAAACTAAGAGAGAAGGGTTACAAATTTGTTCATTTGAAAGATTTTGAACTTACATCCTACAGTCCTGCAACGATCCTTAAACCAAAAATCCCATAAGCAATAATAATATGAACATCGAAAAGTGTATGGAAGAAGATTCAACGGCGACAGAGTTGTTTTCATGAGGGAAATTGAATAATAAAGATTTTCTCCACCACCTTACTCATTGAAGCATCATATTCAATAATTATCAGAGGTCAGTTCCGGCACTTATAAATGAAAATTTTATCTTTAAGAAAAAAATATGCTTAAGTATTCGGAACAAAATGTTATTGAATCATTCAGATCAGGACTGAATTGTGCTCAAGCCGTACTGACTGCCTTTACTGGTGAACTTGGATTTGATGAGGATGCCGCACTTAGCATCTCATGCGGATTCGGAGCCGGTATGGGAAGACTGCAGGAAACATGCGGAGCTGTCACCGGAGCCTATATGGTATTAGGCATTCATAATTGCAGGAAATTCAAAGACAACGGTAAGAGAAAGGATGCAACCTATCCTATGGTTCAGAAGTTTAGCGAAAAATTCAAAAAGATCCACGGCACTACAGATTGCATAGACCTTCTGAAATGTGAAATCAGAACAGAAGAGGGACACCTTCTGGCTAATAAAAATAACCTGTTTAAAATAGTTTGTGAAAAGTGCATTTCCGATTCCATAGAAATTATCAGTGAACTGATCAGCGAAAATGGTCTGTGAATTTTCAATACATTAAAACAGCCTTATCACTGGAACGGGAAACGAAATCAGCGGATGTGTGCAAAAAAACATCATTCACAGATGAAACGGATAAACAGCATAGATATAACAAGAGGTCTCGTAATGGTAATCATGGCTCTCGACCATGTAAGGGATTTTATGCATACGGCCTCAATGACCCAGAGCCCGACAAATCTCCAGACTACTACTACAATTTTATTCATGACCCGATGGATAACCTATATCTGCGCCCCTGCATTCGTATTTCTTTCGGGAATTTCAGCTTTTATTTCCTTAAAAAGAACCAATAACTTTTCTGCAAGCAGGAATTTTCTTCTGACCCGCGGAATATGGTTAGTCATACTCGAATTCACTTTCATAAATTTTGCTTTGTGGTTCGATATTCATTTCCGGCTAATGCTTATGGAAGTAATTGCTGCTATTGGACTTAGTTTTATAGTACTGTCACTGTTACTGAAACTTAGTTCACGTACGATAGGGCTAATTGGGATTCTGATAATCTTCGGACACAATCTCTTACAGGGCATTTCAATTCCTTCAAATCCCGTTGCAATATTCTTCTCCTCGGTATTATTCCGTCCATTCCTGATGCAGTTAACTCCTGATTTTGCATTTTACACGGCTTATCCTCTCGTTCCATGGCTTGGAATAATGCTGACAGGCTATGCATGCGGCGAATTTTTCGGGATGCCTGTTGAAAAACGAACCAGGATCTTTATCAGGCTGGGACTGGCAATTCTGGCGCTGTTCATAGTGATCCGGCTTATAAATATCTACGGCGACCCATCTCCATGGACACACCAGAAATCTGTGCTATTTACCTTTCTTTCGTTTATTAACACAACAAAATATCCTCCCTCACTCCTGTTCACATTGTTGTTCATTGGGATAACCTTCGTGGTTCTGTTTATATCGGAAAAAGTGAATAACAGAGTTACCGGTATACTTATGGTATATGGCAGAGTGCCTTTGTTTTATTTCACAATTCATCTCTTTATTATTCATTGCCTGATGTTCGTAATGCTTTATCTGCAGGGATTTGGCAGCAGTGATTTTATGTTTGGAGCGTTTAATAACGGCAGGCCAAAAGCCGGAGGAGGCATTAGCCTTCCCCTGGTCTACCTCGTATGGGTTGGTGTAGTGGTTATTTTGTACCCTGTTTGCAAGTGGTACGGAAGGTATAAATTTGAACACAAAGATAAAAAGATTCTCAGGTACCTTTAAAAATCAGGTTTTTGGATTAAGCATTAAACATTTATGAATACAAAATTCAAAATTTTTATCAGTTCATATTGGGTCCTGTTGCTTATCATATGCTTAAAAATGATTCTGCAATTTGTGGTCGTCAATCCTGCTTATGAGCTCCACCGCGATGAGTTCCTGTACCTTAACCAGGCTGATCATTTGGCTTTTGGATACATATGCGTTCCTCCTTTAACAGCGCTTTTTTCCAAAATCATATATCTGTTTGGAGGAAGTATGTTCTGGATCCGCCTTTTCCCTGCGGCTTTTGGTGCACTGACCATAGTGTTTACATGGTTGATTGCCGGGTCAGTCGGAGGAAGTACTATTGCAAAAATTCTGGCGGCTTCAGCCATGTTATTCTCGCCACTGATACGCATCAATATCTTATTCCAGCCGAACTCGTTTGATATTCTGACCTGGACAATAATCTTCTATCTCCTGATCAGGTTTTTTCAATCGGAGAAACCAGGATGGCTTTACCTGTTATCTGTTATAATAGCCCTGGGATTCTATAATAAGTATAATCTTGTTTTTTTGATCGCCGGATTGGTGCCTGGATTGCTGCTTACAAAAGAAAGAGTTTTGTTTAAAAATCCCGTTTTCTGGAAAGCCCTGTTTATCTGCTTATTATTGCTCTCCCCTAATATAATCTGGCAGGCAACAAATCATTTCCCTGTCTTTCAACATATGAAAGTGCTAAGGCATAACCAGCTGGCTAATAACTCATCAGGAGGTTTCCTGATAAGTCAGATTATGTTCTTTTTTGGCTCTTTGCCAGTATGGATAAGCGCCATTGCTGCTTTTTTCATTTTCAAATCATTTAAGCCCTACAGGTTTATAGGAATTACATTTATAGCCTTAATTGCCCTCTTTGCCATTATGAAGGCGAAAAATTACTACTCAGTGGGAATCTATCCAGTAATGATTGCTATTGGAAGTGTTTATATTGATAGTGTTCTGTCTAAAAATTGGAGCCGTATTGTATTGCCGGTCCTGCTCACTTTTAATGTGGCAGTATTTTTCCTTACCCTTAAAGTTATATACCCTGTTTATTCCCCCGCACAGATAAGAGAGCACGCCGGTTCTTTTGAAAAGCTGGGTATGTTACGATGGGAAGATGGAAAGAACCATGATCTTCCGCAGGATTTCGCCGATATGCTGGGATGGAGTGAGATGGCAGAGAAGGCGCTTGCGGCTTATAAAATGATTCCGGAAACCGAGCTTGACAGTACTCTTGTAATATGCGGTAATTACGGCGAAGCGGGAGCTTTGAATTATTTCAACAGAAAAAAGATGCCTGAAGCTTACGCCTTTAATACTGATTATATATACTGGCTGCCCCATCTTAAAAGAATTGAGAACATACTGTTGATTGCAGATAAACCACCAGATGAATTAAGGAGAGCGTTTAAAGAATGTAAATTATCAGGCGTTGTTGAAAATCAGTATGCCAGGGAACACAACATCGGGATCTACCTGCTGACAGGGGCAAATCCTTTATTTACAGCTGTTTTTTACAGCAAGGTTGCAGAGAAAAAAAAGAATCTGGATATCTTTTAATTTAACCATGGATTAACGGGTTACATTGAGAGTTTTCTGAAAATTTTCAGATGCTCTGCAGTCTGTGTTATCATTCGCTGAACTTCAAGGCCATGCTTAATATCGGGGACGAACTCGTTTTGGCTCTTACCGGTAAGAAAAACATAATGAGCATGGATCATCGACCTGAGCCATCCCGGAGGAACATGAGCAGAAGGAAAGCTGGTTACAGGCTTAAAGCTGCTGCCCACAGACTTTCTCTGCCAGAGTCCTGACTTTTCAGTATAATACTCAAACGAATCCGGTATCGCAGAAGAATATCTGATGGCTCCTTCTGATGCATAGAGTTCAACTGAAAAATAATCCCCGGTGCCCGAACTGATGCGGCTCGCTGTGATGGTCCCGACTGCGCCGGAATTATCATCATAAACAGAAATCATGCTGATAAGGTCTGAATCTATATTTACATCCTCAAAATGGCCACCCTGTAATGCACCGGTAATCTTCAAACCATCCCCCAGTAAAGCTATCAAAAGGCTTATGGAATGTGATCCAAGATCGGCCATAGCACCCCCATCGGGAGCGGGTGTGAGGCGCGACTGACGCTTCTCCCGATAATCCCTTTGAAGATAATCGCTGTGCAGATATTTCAGATCAAAATGGACAGGTGTGCCAAGAATACCAGAGCTCCATAAAGCCAGCATCTCCCTTATTGTCGCAGAAAAAAGGAACTGAAACCCTACCTGAATTTCAATTCCCGGATGGTTTTTAACCAGGAGCGCTATTCCTTTTTCCTCTTCAATATTCGAACATACAGGCTTTTCAAGATAGATACGTTTTATGCCCTTCATTTCAATAGCTCTTGAAAGATGTTCAAAATGCACCTTGTTTGGGCCAAGAATGAAGACAGTGTTTATTTCTCCATCAGCAACGAACTCCGCTACAGGACATGATCTGATGAATCCGAAACGCATCATAAATGACTCACGGCTTTCCTGTGTGGCTGAGCATACGGCACGCAACTCAATTTCCGGGTAATCATTATAGAAATATCTCAAAGAATTAAGCGAATAAGCGTGTGAGCGCGCAATTCCTCCTGAACCTATGAATCCTATTATTGCTTTTTCCCTTATCATCAGAAGTTGTATATCAATAATAAATCAAAAATAAATGAATTTATGAAGAAGGCAAACCGCTTTGCGTATAATCATTTAGAATGGAGGTTGTCTCTACAGATTAAAATCTGCCAATAAATCTGAACAATTGTTGAACAAAATTTAAACTTTTTGTGTTTTTTCTTGCAGATCAGAATTTTATAAGAGTCATTTTTAAAAGAAAATTAATCTGTAATATTCATCTAACCTGAAATCCGGTCAATGCTATGAAAAACAATTACAAAGCTATTGCTGAAGATGTATTATCACTCGCAGGAGTAAAAATTAACGGAACAAATCCCTGGGACATAAGGGTCATCGATGAGGAATTCTACAGGAGAGCTATAACTGAAGGAGAACTGGGCGTAGGGGAATCATATATGGACACCTGGTGGGAGGCTGATAAAATTGATGAATTTATCTTCCATATTTTAAATGCGCGGCTTGATGAGAAGATTCGGCAAAAACTCTCAATTCTGCTGAAACTTTTCACGGCAAAGCTTTACAATATGCAATCAAAACGCAGGGCATTTATTGTAGGTGAAAAACATTATGATCTTGGCAATGATCTCTTTCAGAATATGCTCGATAAAAGGATGAACTACAGTTGCGCATACTGGAAAGATGCGAGGAACCTTGATGAGGCTCAGGAGAATAAGCTGGAGCTTATATGCAGGAAAATTTACCTTAAACCCGGGATGCATGTTCTGGATATTGGTTGCGGCTGGAGCGCTTTTGGAAAATACGCAGCAGAGAAATATGATGTAAAGGTTACAGGAATAACTGTCTCAAAGGAACAGGCACAACTCGGGAAAAAATTATGTGAAGGCTTGCCTGTAGATGTACGGCTTATGGATTATCGCGATCTAAATGAAAAATTTGACAGAATTGTAAGTGTGGGAATGATTGAGCATGTTGGTTACAAAAATTACAAAACCTTCTTTGGAATCGCTAATAAATGCTTGAATGATGAAGGGTTATTCCTTCTTCATACTATTGGCACAAACAAGTCAGAGGACTCACTGGGTCTATGGTCTGAAAAATACATTTTTCCGAATGGAATGCTTCCATCGATAGCCCAGCTCGGGAAGGTAATAGAAAATAAATTTATTATGGAAGACTGGCACAGCTTTGGACAGGATTATGATAAGACTCTAATGGCATGGTATAATAACTTTGATAAAACCTGGGAAAAAATAAAAGATAAATATTCCGAACGCTTTTACAGAATGTGGAAATATTTTCTACTCTCATCTGCCGGTTCCTTCAGATCAAGAAAAAAGAGTCAATTGTGGCAGATTGTCCTTTCCAAAGACGGTGTTAAGGGAGGCTATGAGCCAGTCAGGTAGATATAGCTGGGTCAGGGCCATAGACTTAAAAGGCTGCGGGTTTAGAGCCGGTTGTTATCTCATCAGGAAACTGACAATTTTTGTTTTGAATTTTGAATATGGCGGATATCTTAGCCATACATCAAGCAGATTGGATTTCAGCAGCACCGATCGCATATTCGAAAACGTTTCAAATGATTTTTTGCCATGGTACCGTCCCAT
Source organism: uncultured Bacteroidales bacterium (assembly GCA_963715785.1). GTDB lineage: Bacteria > Bacteroidota > Bacteroidia > Bacteroidales > VadinHA17 > LD21. The sequence goes on along the minus strand of OY970276.1, from coordinate 3,114,029 downwards.
CCCGCTGCTTCCAACGCCTCCGTAGGGAAGATATGACGAAGCGATCTGCATTACAGTTTCGTTAACCGCTGCATTTCCCGACTGCGTCCTTCTTAAAAACTCACCGATAAGCTTTTTGTTCGTGCTAAAAATATAAGTTGACAGAGGCTTCGGGTTTTGCTCTATAATGCCATATACCTCCTCAAAATCTTCAAAATCAATAACCGGAAGTATTGGCCCGAAGATCTCTTCCTGCATTATAGCGTCACCGGGCCTCACATCCTTTAAAATGGTAGGAGAAACGTATCTGGCTTCCGGATCCGTTATACCTCCAATGACTATCTGCCCGCTTTTCATAAGATTTTCAAGCCGCTTAACACTTTCAGAACTGATCACCCGTGCAAAATCATTACTGGTTCCGGGATTATCATTGTAAAATGTTCTGATCTCTGCTGTGATTAGTTCCAGAAAGCGGTCTTTTACTTTTCTGTCAATTAATACATAGTCAGGACTCACACATGTCTGACCGCAATTGATCAGCTTTCCCCAGGCAATTCTTTTAGCTGCAAAATCCAGCCTGGCATCAGAAGCTATAACACACGGATTCTTTCCGCCAAGCTCAAGAGCAACAGGGATAAGATTTTCGGCTGCTTTTCGCATCACGTGCTTTCCGACCCGCGGGCTGCCGGTAAAAAATATATAATCAAACTTTTGATCCAACAGGTAATCATTTGTAGTATGATCACCCTTTATAACCGACACCAGTTCTGCAGGCAGATTACTGATGATCTTTTCCATCACACCGGCAATATTTGGCACCTGGCCCGATATCTTTAATATCACACAGTTACCGGCAGCAACTGCTCCTGCAAGAGGCATAAATGCAAGCTGGAAAGGGAAATTCCAGGGTGAAAGCACCAGTACCTGCCCATAGGGCTGCGGAATGACTACACTTCTGGAAATAAAATGCACAACAGGAGTATAGACTCTTCTCTGCCGCGACCATCTTTTGAGGTTACCAATAAGAGTATTTAACTCTTTTATGACGAACCTTGACTCAGTTGCGATTACTTCAAATTCGGGTTTATGAAAATCTTTCCAGAGAGCTTCAACTATATCCTGCTCATGCGAAATAATGAGAGCACGAAGCTTTTTCAGGATCTCAATTCGGTATCTGATATTGAGTGTCTGCCCTGAAGCAAAAAATTTTCGCTGCTTACTGATGATTAATTGGATTTCTTCTGCTTCCATTCTTCTTCCAGAAGTTTAAGTTGTTTTGATATGTCAGTTGCCACAAAACCTGAAGCTGAGGGGATCTGGTCCATGCAATATTCTGCTACAGCAGTTATAGTAAGACTTGGATTAACACCAATATTGCCCTGGATAACTGATCCATCGGTTATATAAAAGTCGGGATATCCGTGGACCTTTAAGTTTCTGTCCACAACTCCTGATTCAATTTCATCCGACATTGGGCATCCTCCGAGAATATGAGCTGTAGTAGGCCGGTTAAAAAATACTTCAAGTAAAATATTCTGGGGAATGCCTGAAACCTTTTTTGCATATCGTTCCATAACTTCCTGACCTACAAGAATATAAGCCGGAACTTTTTTATTGCCGCTATTATCTGGTTTCATCCTTCCCCCAAAAAATCCGGTTCTCCATACCATTTTCATTGCATTATCCGTAGTCTGCATAACCAATAATATTACTGTCCCGGCAGACCAGTTAAAATTAAAAAGAGTTTTAAGGAACAATAATGGATGAGATATGGTCTTTAAAGCCAATTTCCATGTCCTGCCGGCAGATGTACGGGCCCCTGCAACCGAAAGTCCGAAGAACCATTTCATTGCATTTGATTTATCGGGATATTTCACAATCTCCACATGAGTGTAAGGATCGGGGCTGAAGACTGAGGTAATGGCCAGACCATTATTGAGTTTCACATTGCCTCCTGAAACTGCACAAAGAGTCTCGGCATTTGTCCGTAGTTCATGACCTAATGTGTCCGACAATAATGGCAGCGTGGCATATTTGTATTTCTGTTTTAAAAGAAGATCGAGCGTGCCAAGTGCTCCTGCCGCTACTATTATGCCCTTTGACCTGAATACCGACCTTTTACCCCTGAGAAAAGAGGTCACATGTTTAGTTTCAATATTATAAAGACCGTCATTGTATGATATAACTTCAGCTTTAGTTTCAGGAAGAATTTCGAGCCCCATTTTTTCGGCAAACCACAAATAATTCCTGTCAAGAGTATTCTTGGCATTTTCCCTGCACCCGACCATACAGCCTCCACATTCTATGCATGTCTTTCTGAGTGGGCCTATGCCTTTGAAATACGGATCAGATTCTTCTTCCTTTCCGTCGGTATTTACTCCCACATAAACTGTATCGAAAGTATCATGTGCATTCATATCCATCGACACTTCCTCAAGAGCTTTGTCTTCGGGATTCAGCCTGGAATATTTTTTTCTGCCAAGCATGAATGAGGCACGGTCATAGTAAGGCCAAAGTATCTTTTTCCAGTCACCAAATTTATACCATCTCTGATTTCTGAAAAACTCATCCGGGGGAACATACAATGTATTTGCATAAACCAGGCTCCCTCCTCCAACACCAGTTCCGCTAAGAATACTGGCCGTAGAGTAAAATGAGAGCTTCTGAAATCCAAAACATCGGATCGCAGGGATCCAGAGATATTTGGGAATATTCAGGTTTGTTTTGGGAAAATCTTCAGGATTAAAGCGTTTTCCCTGCTCCAGCATTAAAACTTTATATCCTTTTTCGACCAGACGAAGTCCGGCAACGCTTCCACCGAAACCAGAACCAATTATTATATAATCATATATCATTATTAAGGTATTGATCAGGAAGGTAATGTGTAAATATATAAAGTCTGTGGAGACTTTCCAGTTTTTCTCCTATTTTTACACTAATCAAAATAACTTAATCTTCACTTTTCATGAAGGCTTTATCAATGATCTTTTCAACAATTTTATTTATTCTCGTTTGTGGCAGTGTTACAGGACAAATTGCCCAAAAGAGCGATAATCCGACGGCAGGACAGATTATTGCGGCAATAATCAAAAAAACCGGAAGCAACGAAATTCCTAATACTGTGGATGTCATTAAAGAAGGAGATCCTCAAACAAAGGTTACAGGAATAATCACATGCATGTTCGCAACTATGGATGTCCTGAAACAGGCAGTAAGCAAAAACTGCAATCTTATAATTGCGCATGAGCCACTGTATTATAATCATCGCGATGAAACCGCTATGCTTCAGAACGATCCAGTATTTCTTGAAAAAAAGAAGTTCATAAATGATCACAATCTGGTGATATGGCGTTTTCATGATTACATACATTCAATGAGACCTGATGGAATTGAGACAGGAATGGTTACAAAGCTTGGCTGGAAAGCTTATGCCGCAAAAGGTTCCGAAAATCAATTCGTATTGCCCGAAACAACATTAAAGGAGCTGCTGAAAAACCTGAAGCAGATCTTCCCGAAAAATGCATTTTATGTTGTAGGCAATCCTGGGATGAAACTGACTAATGTACGTCTTGCGGAAGGTGCTCCGGGAAGTGCCAGGCATATTGCATTGCTGGAAGACAAGAACGTTGATGTGCTGATAGCCGGTGAAGCTCAGCAATGGGAGACTTATGAATATATGCGCGATGCCGTTGACCAGGGAAGAAATAAGGCAATTATTTTTATAGGACATATTAATTCTGAGGAAGCCGGAATGCAATACTGCTGTGATTGGATAAAAAGCTCTATATACAACGGACCTGTTTATTTTGTAGAAAGCGGATCCTCCTTCTGGTCGTATTAACAATGTGTATTATAAAAAGTGAAATTATTAAAATATTTAAGATGTTCAGGATTAACAAAATCATAAGAAACGGATTTCTGATAGCAACCATTCTTCTTTCAAGTATATCCTTTAACTGTTTTGGTATTATAAAGAAGGAAAACCAAAAATTCAAAGTAATAGCTTTTTATACGGCTAAGAACGATAAGGCTCATATCAGCTTCTTTCATGAAGCTAACAAATGGTTTTCACTTGCAGCCGGCAGATACGGTTTTACATATGATTCGACAAATAACTGGAACAATTTGAACTCTTCTATGCTTTCAAAGTACCAGGTTGTAATTTTCCTCGATACACGCCCGGATTCTGCAGCACAGAGAACTGCGTTCAGGAAATATATGGAAAATGGCGGAGCATGGATCGGCTTTCACTTTTCAGGATTTGCTCTAACGCCCTCAGCCTATCCTCAGAACTGGGACTGGTACCACAATACGTTTCTGGGTTCCGGCGAGTATAAGAGTAATACTTGGCATCCGACTTCTGCAGTTTTAAGAGTTGAGAACCACAGTCATCCTGCTACCAGAAATTTGCCTGATACTTTTACAGCATCACCAAACGAGTGGTATTGCTGGAAAAACGATTTACGAAAAAATCCTGATATTCAAATACTTGTATCTATTGATTCGACAAGCTTTCCTCTTGGCACAGGACCTAAGCCCAATGAGATCTGGCATAGCGGCTATTACCCTGTTGTATGGACGAATAAAAATTACAGAATGCTGTATATTAATATGGGCCATAACGACATTGATTATGATAATAAGACCGACCGGCAGCTTTCAAATACCTTCAATAATAAATTCCAGGATGAAATGGTAATCGATGCTCTTCTCTGGTATGGGAAGACTGCAACAGGAAAGAAATAAAATTCAGAATTAAATATGCTGTGTCAGGAATAACTTTTTAACCATCACCGGTTAAATTCTGATGGGTTGCATTTGTAAATAAGATTCTTAATCTCGGATAAACTTTATCGCCATATTAATTGTTAGGTGGGTAATTACTAATCTAATACTACTGATATGAGCTATTACGATAAGGCTAAGGATATCTATGATATGATGGCCAAAGGAAAAATGCTTGAGGCATTTGACAAATATTATAATAACGATGTTGTAATGGTGGAGGCAACCGGCGACACCCGCAAAGGCAAGGCTGCCAACAGAAAATTTCAGGAGGACTTTACACAGATGATCAAAGATATGCATGGAACTGGTGTAAGGTCCATCACCAGCAATGAAAAGGAAGCTACAACCATGGTAGAATCCTGGATGGATGTGACCATGAAGGATGGCAAGAGAAGCATGATGGAAGAAGTGGCGGTCCAGAAATGGAAAGACGACCAGATCATTCACGAAAGATTTTACTATAATATGGGAAAATGAACCCCATGTTTAGTCTCATTTAAAACATTCCTGAGATCATTGCATAATTCTCTTTTAAAATAGAGGTTAGTTTTAATTTCCTTTTACGCTTCCTTCTATATTTCCCGATGATTCCTGTTACTCAGCGAATGTGATTATGTATTTTTTTCTTTTTAGCGACTGCTAAACTTTTATTTAATTCATTGGTTACTTAACATATGGCGTTCCGGAAAAAGAAAGGGCTAAAAACCTTTTTATCTATGGACCCTGATTTTTTAAGTTTAATATAAATTGGAGGTAGAAATGAAAACAATAAAAAATTATTTGTCTGTATTTCTTAGTATTTTCCTGATTGTTCCGCTTAATCTGGCAGCGCAGGTAAAGGAGGTGCCTGTCACCACCTCTTCTAAAGATGCTTTGAAACTTTTTGAATCGGGCAGGGATAAATTTGAGAATATGCAATTCAATGCAGCGTCTACGCTTTTTGATCAGGCTATCCAGAAGGACCCTTCCTTCGCTTTGGCCTATGTCTATCGTGCCCAGACTGGGGGCGGTTACAATATTGCCAGACAGAATGTTGACAAGGCTGTCAGTCTGGAAGATAAGGTATCTCCGGGAGAAAAACTTGAAATAGAACTTTCACAGGCTATGGTCAACGGAAACGTTGATAAACAGAAGGAGTATATTGATCAGCTTCTGACGGCATTTCCGTCTGATAAACGAGTCCAGACGTTGGCCGGCAGTTACGAATATACTGTGAATGATTTTCAGGGAGCCCTGGAACACCTTAAAAAAGCAACTGAAATTGATGGCAACTATGCACCTGCGTATAACATGATTGGATACTGCCAGTCTGCTCTAAACAATTTCCCTGAAGCAGAAAAAGCTTTTCAGACATATATCAAAATGATGCCTGATCAACCCAATCCGTACGATTCTTATGCTGAATTGCTTCTGAACGAGGGTAAATATGATGAATCCATTGCTCAGTATAAGAAAGCCCTTGAAAAGGATCCGACATTCGCAAGCTCCCTGGCAGGCATTGGCAACAACTATGTCTTCAAACAGGATTTTACCTCTGCCAGAAAATATTACCAGCAAGACTATGACAATTCTCCAATGGTTAATGGAAAACTGGCTGCTCTGTATCTGAAAGCTGTTTCATTCGTGTACGAAGGAAAAACAGCTGATGCCAGCAGTGCATTCGACGAATACCGTTCCCTGGCAGAAGCAAATAATCTGGTTCCAAATGAAATCAACTCATATGCATTTCAAGGTTTTGCAGTTTCCGAAGGAGGAAATCCGTCAGAAGGAATGAAAGATTTTGAAAAAGCTCAGGCTTTATTTGACAAATCAACTCTTCCTCCTGCCATTAAAGAGCAATTGACAACTAATCTGATGCTTTGGCACTCTTATTTCCTGACTGCAAACAATGATCTTGATAAAGCAAATTCTGAATTGGAAAAATGTAAAACAAGAATTGCAGCCAGAAATAATACTGATGAGCAAATGCATTTAAACTCGCTGCTTGGTTTCTTTGATGTCAAAAAGGGTAACTACGACGAAGCCATTAAGTATCTCTCCCAGGCTGATAAACAGGATCCGTGGAATTGGTACTATACTGCAATGGCTTACAACAAAAAAGGCGACAAAAAAGAGTCTGAACAACTTTTTAGCAAGATAAGCAAATGCAACGTTACAAGCATTAATCTTGCTGTGGTAAGAAAGCCTGCAATGGAAGAATTAAAAGTCAGCTCCGCAGGGCTTTGATAATTTATGCTAATCTCAAATGAAAGAAAACCCGTTGGATAACTCCTGCGGGTTTTTCATTTAATCGAAATAGTACTTATTTAATTATTTCCCTGCCTGTGATTTATAATCCGGATAATTCAAGGCTCTTTTCCCAAAGTATTTTGCGGTTTTCAGGGGTTATCTCTTTATTTCCCGATTCAACCGGCTTACATTTCACAAAATATTTTCCTGTCACGTTTTTAACTTCTCCGGAAGAAGCAAGATATATCGATGTCAGAGCTCCTTTCTCGGGCGAAATCATAAATGGTTTGTAAATATTAAGCATTCCTGACCAAATCCCTTTAAATTCATGCGCAAAATTTGTCCGTACCACGCCGGGATGCAATGCATTGACAGTAATGCCGGAACTTTTCAGCCTCTCTGCAAGCTCAAAAGTAAAGAGTATGTTATACAATTTAGTATTGGCGTAGGTAGCTAATGAATTGTACTTTTTCTCACCCTGCAGGTTGTCAGGATCAAATCTGCCTGAACTATGGGCACCCGAGCTGACATTTATTATTCTCGGATCATCACTATTCATGAGTGCATCAATAAGAAGATTGGATAGTATGAAATGTGAAAGATGGTTGATCTCGAACGACTCTTCCAAGCCGTCAATGGTAATTCTTCTTTCGGGAAGGCACACTCCGGCATTATTTATTAAAACATCAAGATTTTTATAAATCTTTTTATAAGCCAGGGCAGCTTCTTTCACCTCCTTTTTTGAAGTCTGATCAGCAATAATATAATTAATATTCTTATTGCCCGTAGTAGAAATTATCTCATTTTTCGTTGCTTCTGCCCTTTCCCTGTCGCGTGCAATGAATATTACCTGGCAGCCCATGCTGGCAAGTGCTGAAACGGTTGCTTTCCCTATTCCTGAGGTAGCACCAGTGATTAAAACATTTTTCATCCAGATTTTATATTCCGATATTTTATTTAACAAGCTTAAAGTTGAAAGCTCCGTTTTTTGTAACTCCCAATACCTTCAGCCATATTTGAAGAAACGACTCCGTTGCTCTTGCTCCGGTTATATCCCCGATGTCAACAATGTTCACGTCCAGCCAGCCAAACTGATTCAACAGGGTTCTAACCTTTGTCTTTGCTTCCTCATTATTGCCTGAAATAAAATTAATATGGTCACCCTGGCCCACGAGGTTCGGATTAATCATAATTCCGCACCACATCGTATTAAGAGTTTTAACTACCAATGTATCGGGGAATGTTTTTTGAATTTCTTCTGCGAGCGAATTGGTATTATGTAACCCGGGCAGAAGAGTCGGAGGCATACCATTGCTGAAGTCGAGCGGATTGGCAATATCGATGAGAATTTTGCCTGCAAGATTTTTTGCCCCGGCCTGAATAAGAGCAGTTATTGAATTGCTGCCATTGGTGGCATTTATTATAAGCTCTCCAAAAAATGCTGTGTCAGAAAACGATCCCAGTTTGACTTTATTGTTCAGTTTAAGCCATTCATTGAAAGTCTGGGAAGTATATATATCTTTTTCAGTGCTGGTCAGCTTGTCCGACACCTTGCGAGTTCCTATCATAACATCATGACCGAGTTCTGACAGTTTTGAGGCAATTGTCCTGCCAACAGCGCCTGTGCCAATAATCCCGATTTTCATATACTCTGAAGTTTAAAAGCATTAATAACAAATAACTGATAAACTCAGTTTTTGTTCAAGCTTTTATTATTCAGGCAGTAAAATTCTTACGGCATTATTGGTCTTATCGTTATCCTGAAATCGTATCTCTGAGGCATCACCCTGTAAGCCGGGAACACCGACAGCGCTGTACATCCAAGCCCGCTTGTCGCATAATCGATGTTAAAGGTTACACCGTCAAACGGATGCAGCTGATAGGTATATAGCGCCCTGGTAATATTTTCGGTTGAATAGGGCTGTGCACTGAAATTGAAAAGTTTATCTCCCCTGAATTCCAGCCCTGCCCCGTTTTCATCAGTCATCCGCACCCACCTGTTATCTGTTCTCAGTCCATAATCCTGAGGTATAAGATATGGTTCATACATTGCTGTTACATTTGACTTGTAAACTCCCGTTTTATAACCCGATTTTCTGTCAGGATAATTTTCCTGGGGACCCCTCCCATACCATTCAACATTGCCAAGGCTTCTACTGAGTACCCAGCACACCCCTATCCTCGGCAACCATTCAGGCATATCTCCATCAGGTACAACCGAATGATCGACTGACAATTCACCGTCAGGACTAACGTCGTAGATAAAATGATTCATGAATGCGCCCCTGCCTGTACCCAACAACATCAAATTTCTGATTTCCACGATAACCTTACCATCATCTGATTTCCTTACATTGAACATTTCATTGATTGTCTTCAGCTTATCGAGTCCGGCTGAATACCACTCAGTGGCTGCCATCCTGCCATATCCGTCTGTAAAATGTTTATTGCCGGTATATCCAAATCCCCAATCATCTGTTTCATTAGCCAGGGGAGCCCGCCAGACGTTAAGTACCGGGCCGCTGCTGATCATCTCCTTTCCATTGAGCTGCAGAGAAATAAGAATACCTTTTGACTTATTAAAAGTATATTTAAACTCCTTGCCATTAATGGTAACATAATTTTTGTCCTCTTCAACAGCCAAAACGCTGGCGTCAGACCGGTTTGATTTCTGCTCGGGTTTGTACCATGGAAGGTCAAACTGGTCCCATGCAATTTCAAACCCGGGTTCTGCCCATTGTGTTTTGTTTTTCTGGTGAAAACTTATCAATAGCCTGTACTCAACACCATCTCTGATCACGGGCTTTTTAAACGGGATTGTGACAACGGCTTTTTTCTGAGGTTCAAGAGTAAGGGGAAGAATACCATGATCAAGGATGTCTCCGTTACCCTGTAGTGTCCATTCGGTCTGCAATTCCTTCAGGTCAGTGAAGAGATACCTGTTATTTATTTCTACCTCTCCCTTTTCGGCTGAAATCAACGATGAAGTTACCGGCTGACCCGATTTTTTTATCTGCCACATCTCAGGCTGAGGGCTTCTGTCGGGCCAGATTGCGCCATAAGTTCTTGCACCTATCCCATAACTGTAAAACTCTCCTCCTGTCGTTATTTCCTCAAAATCGAGCCAGAGGGCAGCTTTCTTTTTCAGATCCGGAAGCGGATTCCTTAGCAATTCCGATGGAATAGTTTTTGAGAAGATACCTGCCTGGTCAATTATTGCATCGCTTATATATACAGCTGTTTCCTGTCCATGAATTTCAGCATTCCTTCCTATGTTTACAGGGAAAGGAGTGTTCCTGATATTTCCGGAAACAGCCACGCCAGGACTCTCTCTATCATCTATAGATAAATAAATTCGATGTCCGTCATATCCAGCCACCACATGGTGCCAGTTATTTTCCCAATTGGAAGGCAGAGCTATCTGTACTTTTTTTCTCTGATTTGTAGTTAAATAAAACTCAAGCGAGTCCTTTCGGACCTGGTGAATGCCAAACTGGAAATTTCCTTTGGTAATAAGCGTACCTGCTGAACTGCTTAGCGACCGGGGATAGACCATAAGTGAAAGTGTAAGCTGGTCTCCATTTATTTCAAGTGCATTATCACGGTACACTTCCACCCACTGATCGTGGCCGTTGAGGTCAATTCCTTTTCCATCAAATGCAGGAACGAGCTTTGCACGTCCCATAACATTTACCTGTATGTCATTATCTGAGGCGTCCTTAAGCGATCTTATCTTTTGGGTAATGCCGGTACTCACAAAATCCCATATTGCTCCGCCCATACTTCTCGGAAAAGAACGGAAGGCTTCCCAGTAATCATCAAGCCCTCCGCCTCCATTTCCTGTAACTGCAAGATATTCATCAAGAAATGAGGGTCGTGGGTCGACACTGTCGGGCACCAGAAAATCATTCGTTATGAGGTTATATAACTGAGGGTATCTGGGGCCGATTATCTCTTCACATTTATGGGAAAAGGCGTTCCCTCCATACATCCAGTAGCGGGTCTGATCATATTTCTTTCCCTCATCAATAACAGAACAGATATTATCTCCTTCACCGCTTTCGTTACCGGCACTCCAGAAGAGGACCGACGGGTGGTTCCTGTCGCGCAATACCATTCTGCGGGCTCTTTCCCGGTACATTCCCTCCCATTCTTTCTTCCCTGACAGATATTCTGCCGCATGTGCTTCATCTCCTGTTTCGTCAACAATATAAATACCATATTCATCAGCAAGCTCGAGATATTTTATCACAGGCGGATAGTGTGAAGTTCTCACACAATTTATGTTAAACCGCTTAAGCAGGGTCATATCTTTCCTTATTGTCTCCTCATCCATTGTATGACCCAGCAGTGGATGCTGCATATGGCTGTTTATCCCGTTAAGCTTTACCGGAACTCCATTAAGGTAAAAGACCTGATTCCTGATCTCTGTCTTTTTGAAACCGATTCGCCCCTGTATTGCTTCGCTTGTTTTACCGGCGGAATTTACCAGTTCAAAAACGAGAGTATATAAGTTAGGAAACTCAGCTGACCATTTAGCCGGATTATCAATCATTTCAGAGAATTTTACAGTCTGCAGGCCACCCGGCAAGACTGTGAATTTCCCGGAATTAAAAGACTTTACGATTTTTTTCGCAGGATCATAAAGAATAGTATGCAGTACGAAATTTTCAGCCGGATCATTCGAAAAATTTTTTATATCCAGTTCAAGATCGAGTCTTGAGTCCTTATAATTATTATCAAAATCAGTTGTCGCATGCCAGTCAGAGATATGTGCAGCTGGCGTTGCAAACAGCCATACATCATCGAATATGCCTGCCAGCCGCCAGTAATCCTGGTCCTCAAGATAATAACCATCAGAATATTTGTATACATTCACAGCAATGACATTATTGCCTGTCTTAAGATATTTTGTGATGTTGTATTCTGCCGGCTCCTGTGCTCCTTCATTATATCCGACTTCTGTCCCGTTTATCCAAACAAATGAGGCAGATGCTGTTTTTTCCATCCTCAGGAATACCTCCTTATTCTTCCATGTTTCAGGAATGATAAAATTTCTTCTGTAGGACCCGGTGGGGTTATATTCTCTTGGTATATGTGGCGGATTTGCGGGAAAAGGAGTTGTAACATTCCGAAAAAGCGGGTCGCCGAAGCCTTGCATCTCCCAATTCGAAGGTACATGTATTGTATCCCACTTCCTGTCATTGAAATTAACCTTGAAAAAGTCAACAGGTGTTCCTTCGGGTATCTCAGAAAAATGAAATTTCCATGTACCGTTAAGAGACATGAATCCGTCTGATCTGTATTTGTCGTTGATAAGTGCTTCTTTTACTGTAAGATATGGAATAACAGGAGTATGGCCGGCTTCCTGATTCCTCTCAAAAACACTTGTATTTTCAAGATAACTGTAAATATCTGACAGAATGGGTTTTTGCTGAGCCATAATTAACACCGGATACAGGCAAAAAACAAATAAAAGGAGTTTCCTTTTCATTTTATTATGAATTATATCTTATCGAAATATACTTAAAAAACCAATATTCAGAACGCATACCGATGAACTTTTCAAACTTGAAGGCTATGGTCCCTCTTAAACAAAAAAACAGATACTGTTTAATCATTCTGAAACTTATATGCGCAAACTTTGTTTATTTTTAGTAAACACCGGAAAATTTAATGTTCTCAGATTGACAAATTTTTTCCTGCAAAATATTAAATAACCTTAAATTATTAAAAATGAATAAGATCCGTCTTTTATACAAGATCTCTGCTTTTACTCTTTTATTTTTGGCTGCAGCTGCCTGCAACAAGAGCTCGGATACCGACAAGCTGAAGATCAATTATGAAAAGTATGTCATGCCAAACGGACTCCAGGTCATATTGAGCACTGATCATTCGAATCCGATAATCGCTTACGCAATAATGTATCATGTTGGTTCTTCCAGGGAAATCCCTGGCAAGACCGGTTTTGCTCATCTTTTTGAACATCTTCTCTTCGGAGGTTCGGAAAACGTAGCTCCTGGAAGATTCGATAAGATCCTCGAGGAGCTTGGAGGAGAGAATAATGGTTTCACAGAACGGGATATCACAACTTATTATGAGATGTTTCCTAGAAATGCGCTTGAAAAAGTGCTCTGGCTTGAATCTGACAGGATGGGTTTCTTTATTAACTCAGTTACCCCTCACACGCTGGCAGTTCAGCAAAATGTAGTCACAAATGAGAAACGGCAAAGGGAAGATAATACACCTTATGGATTTACTGACTATGTAATAGATAAAAACCTTTATCCGCCTGATCACCCGTATAACTGGGAAGTGATAGGTGAAATGGCCGATCTGAGGCATGCATCTCTGGCAGATGTAAAAGCGTATTATGAACATTTTTATGGCCCGAATAATGCAACCCTTGTTCTTGCAGGAGATTTTAACACTGATACTGCTAAAATATTGATAAATAAATATTTCGGCGAAATAAAATCACATGGTGAAGTGCCAAAACGGTCAGCTATGGTACCAGTTTTGAAACAGACGAAAAGAATTTACCATGTGGATAATTTTGCCAATGCACCCGAACTGACTCTTGTATGGCCGGTACCTCAGTCGTACCAAAAGGATACCTATGCACTTGATTTTCTTGCAAAAATACTTGCTGCCGGTAAAAAAGCGCCTCTTTACAAAGTGCTGGTAAAAGAGAAACATCTGACCTCATCTACATCAGCGAGTAACAACTCAAGCGAGCTGGCCGGAGAATTCACTATAACTATCAGAGCCAATGAAGGTAAATCTCTTAAAGATATAGAAGATGGTGTTAATGAAGGTTTTAAGCTCTTCGAGAAAGAAGGAATAACTGAAAAAGATATTGAAAGAGTAAAAGCTTCAAGTGAGAAAAGCTTTTATGAAGGAATAAGCAGCGATTTCGATAAGTCAATACAGCTGGCTTTCTATAATACCCTCCTGAATGATCCCGGATATATCGAAAAAGATATTGCAAACATCAAGGCGGTTTCACTTAATGATGTCATGATGGCGTATGACAAATACATTAAAGACAAACCGCATCTGGTGATAAGCTTTGTGCCAAAAGGTGAGGTCAGCCTGGCTGCTGAAAACTCAGTTCCTGCGGGGGTTACGGAAGAGAATATAAATGAAGCCAGCGAAGTGGAAATAACTCCACCCGCGGAAGAGAAAATAGTTAAAACGCCATCCTCCTTCGACAGGACTGTCGAACCACCTTCAGGTCCGGCGCCGGAAGTCAAAGTGCCAGATGTATGGAATGCCACTCTTACCAACGGGATAAAGGTTTATGGAATTGAAAATAAAGAATTGCCACTGGTTGAATTAAGTCTTGTAATAGATGGTGGGATTTTGCAGGATAAAATCGCTTTGCCCGGGGTAGCTGGAATGGTTGCCAGTGTTCTGCCACAAGGGACAAAGAACAAAACACCGGAAAAGCTGGAGGAAGATATAGAACTTCTGGGATCATCTATCAACCTCAACGCAGGGAGGGAAGAGATGTACTTAACTGCAAGCGCACTCTCCCGCAACTTTAACAAGACTGCTGATCTGATGAAAGAGATTCTTCTTGAACCGCGATGGGATACTGCTGAATTTGCCCTGGCACGCACCCGCACTGAAAACACAATTATTCAGTCAGAAGCACAGCCAAGGATTGTTGCCGGGCAGCTATTCTACAAACTACTATATGGCCCTGATAACATTTTCGGTTATAGCACCAGGGGGACATTGGAATCGGTTGGGAAAATAACAATAAATGATCTTAAGGACTATTACGATAATAATTTCTCCCCTTCCATTACCAGAATACTGGTTGCCGGAAATGTATCGAAGGAACAGGTTCTTAATGAACTTAAACCCCTGGAGACCCTTTGGAAGGCAAAGGATGTCAAAATAAACTCATACCCGCTGCCTCCAAACCCGGAGAAATCAAAAATCTATTTTGTTGATGTCCCGGGATCAAGCCAGTCAGTCATAGACGCAGGATATCTTGCGCTTTCCAGAAGCGATCCTGATTATGTAAAGGCGGATTTTGTCAACTACAAGCTGGGCGGTTCATTTTCAGGCATTCTGAACCAGATATTGCGGGAGGAGAAAGGCTATTCTTACGGTGTTCAGAGTTTTTTCCAGGAGATGAAAGTGAAGGCGCCATTTGTAGCCACTACAAGTGTCAGAACAGATGCTACCTTCGAATCAGTGAAAATCATTAAGGATGAAATGGAGAAATACCGTCAGGGCCTGGATGAAAAGGACCTTCAATTTACAAAAAACGCAATGATACTCTCCAATGCGCTGAGATTCGAAACAAACGGCTCCCTGGTTGGAATGCTTTCAACCATGTCAAAATACGGACTTCCGTACGATTATGTGCAGCAGGATGAAAACGTAATAAAAAATATGACTCTCGAAGAGGATAAAGCCATTACGGATAAATATATTCTTCCCGATAAAATGTATTACGTGATTGTGGGTGATGCAGCAACACAGCTGAAACCTCTTGAAAAGATAGGATTCGGCATGCCGGAGCTTGTAAAACGTTAGAAATAAGAGTGCTGTGAAAATATGCGAAAATTGAGTACGCAGCTATTTCAGGTTATATTTTTGGTGGGGCTGTTGAAAAAGTCCTTTTTAACCGCCCCAAATTAAAATTGTACGGCACTTTATTTTCCGGTATCATTGAGGGTAGCTACATAGTACCCGGGATCTACCCTGATTACTGCATCTTCAACATCCAGCTTAACAGTTTTTATAATCATGGTTGGCTGTATGTATTGTGCTTTACCTGATACGTAAATCTTCAGAGGCATATTAAATCCCTTGACACAGTTATTCCATCTGAAGGAAAGTTGATTTCCTTTTACCGAATATTCAAAGACAGGAATTCTAATATCCCTGAGATACTGATTAAAGAAAGGCTTAAGATCGAGACCGCTTTTTTCGCTCAGATAATTTTCAATCTGCGAACCAGTAACTACCTGGTGATAAAAATCCTTGTTCAGCCCTCGTAAAATGCTCCTCCATTTTTCATCATCATTAATTATCTGACGTAATGTATTGAGCATGTTTCCTCCCTTATAATACATATCATGTGATCCTTCGTTGTTTACATTATAAATGCCTATGATCGGTTTATCATTGAGAATATTGGCCCTTGTACCCAGAACATACTCGCTTCCTGCTTCCTTACCGTAATAGTACTCAACATAGAGACTTTCGGCATAATTGGCGAAGCTCTCATGAACCCACATATCGGCAATATCTTTATATGTTATGTTATTTCCAAACCACTCATGTGCCGATTCATGAATAATTATAAAATCAAATTTCAAGCCCCAGCCGCTGTTACTCAGGTCTGTCCCCCGGTATCCGTTGCGGAACCCGTTTCCGTAAGTCACCGAACTCTGATGCTCCATTCCAAGATAAGGAGCTTCAACCAGCTTGTATCCGCCTTCATAAAACGGATAGGGACCGAACCAGTATTCAAATGCGGTCAGCATCATGGGAACTTGTCTGAACTGTAGTTTCGCCTTTTCCAGATCCTCTTTAAGTACATAATAATCACAGGTAAGCGGCCCCTTTTCACCATTAAAGATCTCTGAGAAATGTGTATATGCCGCAACATTGATATTTACACTGTAATTACTGATAGGGTTTGATACAAACCAGTTATATGTCTTTGTTTTGTTCTTAAGCTTTACCATGCTTCTCAGCCTTCCGTTCGAAACATCCATCAGGTTATCCGGGACATTCACGCTGATAAGCATGCTGTCGGGCTCATCGTACATATGATCTTTGCAGGGCCACCATAAACTTGCACCATCACCCTGGCAGGCAGAGGCAACAAAAGGAAGACCGTTTTTATCCCTCTTCCATGTTATGCCGCCACTCCACGGAGGATTAACTGAAACTTTCGGGCGGCCTCCATAAGTGAGGACAACAGAATAGATTTTACCGGTATCCTGTTTCTCTGCTAGTTCTATCCAGTAAACATTTCCTTCCCGACTGAACCTGAGGGAGGTATTATTCTGTTCAGCCTTAGACAGGATAAGCGGCTCCTGCAGATCAATCTGCATCACTCTTTCAGGCTTAAGCACTTTATATGTCACTGTATTTGTTCCATGAATTGAACTATCTGTCGGATTTACTGCAATATCAAGATGATAATACGTAAGATCCCACCATGCTCTCTCAGGGGTTATTGATCCGCGCAGTGAATCCTGCCGCGTGAAAATTTTCTTATCTGATGGCTGATACTGAGCCATAACCGGAAGTGAGCTTAGAATCAAAATCGGGATCACAAATGAAGAAATTTTAAATCTTATCATTGAATTCGATATTAAAACAATAGACGAAAGACAAATGTATAAAGATAAAAGTAAATGATGAGCAAAAACCTGGAGAAGAAAGTACTGGAACAACCTTTCACAATACCTCCGGAGAGTGCCCGGTTAGCCTGTTCAATTATCGGTTAAAAAACGATAAAATGCAGAATCACGGCATAATTTCTTATATTAGATTTAAATTTTCAATATTAAACCCGGATTAAGTGCGAAATTAGATGAAGATTTTTCGCTTAGCCTCTATAGTCAGACATTAATATCAAATTTTATAAAAACCTGAATATGAAAAGATCGTCCATCCCTTCGTTTTTAATGATTATAATAACAATCTCCATCTGTGATGCCTTAATGTCACAGGAGGCCCCACGCACGAGGGAAACCTTTAACAAGGACTGGAAATTTGTAAAATTCTTCAATGCTTATGATGAACCCGTTCCAGACAACAAGGAACCGGAGAACCTGCAGCTCCCGTCTGTCAGCGACGACAGCTGGAGATCGCTTGACCTGCCTCACGACTGGGCAATAGAGGGCCCGTTCAGCGACACACTGGAAAATAATACCGGACTTTTGCCATGGAAAGGGATTGGCTGGTACAGGAAACACTTCACTATCAGCGATAACGACAAAGCGAAACGCATCTACGCCGACTTTGACGGAGCAATGGCAAATGCAAGAGTCTGGCTGAACGGAAAGTTTATCGGAGAATGGCCATACGGCTATACCTCGTTCCGAATGGATCTGACACCATATATTGTGACCGGACAAGACAATCTTTTAGCGGTCAGACTGGATACAAAAAACTGGGATTCACGATGGTACCCGGGAGCCGGGCTTTACAGGAATGTCTGGCTGGTAAAAACCTCACAGATCCACATATCAAATGATGGTGTCTTCTGCTCTACCCCGGAAATTAAGAAGGATAGAGGCATGCTTAGCGTGGAAGCAGAGGTAGAAAGCCATTTAATCGATCCGGAAACGGTATCAGTCAGTGCCCTGGTATATAAACTTAATGATAATTTTGAAGCTTCTGATACTCCGGTTGCGGAATCGGTTATAGAATCAGCTGTAGTGCAGGGAATGAACAAACATATCTTCAGATTCGACATTCCGGTCAGGGATCCTGTGCTATGGGATATCGATAAACCTGAGCTTTATAAGGTTGCAGTAATTGTGAAGCAAGGAAAAACCGTTGCTGACAGATATGAGACAAATTTCGGATTCAGGACCATTGACTTTACTGCGCGCAACGGATTTTTTCTGAACGGCAGAAGAGTTGCTATAAAAGGGGTCTGCAATCATCATGATCTTGGAGCCCTGGGTGCAGCCTTCAACACCAGCGCTGCTGCCCGACAGCTCAAAATACTAAAAGAGATGGGCTGTAATGCCATAAGGACCAGTCATAACCCTCCAGCCCCTGAACTTGTTGATCTTTGCGACAAGATGGGCTTCCTCATCATGGTTGAAGCATTTGACGCATGGAGGTTAGGCAAGAAGCCAAAAGATTATCATCTTATTTTCAATGCCTGGCATACAGAGGACCTGAAAGCAATGGTCAGGAGAGACAGAAATCATCCCTCGGTTTTTATGTGGAGCATCGGCAATGAGGTTCCTGATCAGATAAATCCCTATTTGGCAAGGGCCCTGAATTCAATAGTTAAATCAGAAGACAATACGCGTCCGGTTACGTCTGCCTGCGACTATCCGGGCTCTATAACAAATGGTTTTCAGAAGACGCTCGACATATTCGGTATAAATTATAATCTGAAAAACTACCAGAGATTTTTTGACTTTAAAGACAATGCTGACCTGCCATTTTATTCGAGTGAATCTGCATCAACAGTAAGCTCACGGGGGGAATACTTTTTCCCGGTTGTGCAGGGTGACCTGAATAATAATCTGCCTGGCAAAGGCATTTTCCAGGTCACATCCTACGATGTTGCATACCCGGCATGGGCCTCAACACCTGATCAGCAATGGACAATGCTTGATAAATATCCTGCCGCAATGGGTGAATTTGTATGGACAGGATTTGATTATATTGGCGAGCCAACGCCTTACTATGGAGATCTGACCGGTGTAAAGCCAGGTACATTGGAATACACGGAAATACTTAAAATGCTTGAGAAAAACGGAGTGAAAGAAGTACCGTCACGCAGCAGTTATTTTGGCATACTTGATCTTGCCGGGTTTAAAAAGGACCGTTTTTATCTCTACCAGTCAAAATGGAGACCTGAATTGCCTATGGCTCATATTCTGCCTCACTGGAACTGGCCTGAAAGAAAAGGACTTGTTACACCTGTTCATGTTTACACTTCCGGATATGAAGCCGAGCTTTTCCTCAATGGGAAGTCGCTTGGCAGAAAGACAAAAGGAGAATTCGAATATCGTCTCAGATGGGATGATGTAGTATATCAGCCCGGTGAACTTAAGGTAATAGCCTATAAAAATGGCAGTAAATGGGCAGAAGATGTAATGCGTACCACCGAAAAAGCTTCAGAGTTATCAATGAGCGCTGACAGACCTTCACTGAAACCCGATGGCATTGATCTTGTTTATGTTACTGTGCAGATAGAGGATAGAAATAAGCTCCTTGTTCCGCGAAGCAATAACCCGATCTCATTCAGTATTGAAGGGCCGGGCAGAATTGTTGCAACCGATAATGGGGACGCCACAAGTCATGAGTTGTTCCAGTCTGATAAAAAGAATGCTTATAACGGTATGTGTCTGGTAATTGTAGCAGCTCAACAGGGAGCCAAAGGCTCATTTACTGTAAAGGCCGAATCAAAAGGGCTAAAAGCAGCTTCAGCGAAAATAGATATAGCTAAATGAGAATCTTGCTTTTCTCTATAGCTCATTGATTATCCTATTCTTTTAGTATAGAAGAGTTTATCATCTCCTTCTGTATAGAAATCCTTAAGTGTGGCTTCAAGAATGAAGCTATTGTTTACATAGAATGATCGTGTTGGAGCATAATGAGGCAGACCTGAAGTTTCGGCAATCAGTATTTTGCATCCCATGCTTCGTGCTTTGCCGCATGTCTCCTCAATAAGCTTTTTACCAATGCCTTTCCCCCGGAAATCGTTATGAGTAGCTATCCAGTACAGATCATAAGATGTTTTTGACATCTCGATAGGCCCATAGCACGAGTAGGCTGCCGTTACTCCATCAACTTCAGCAAAAACGAAATAATAGCCGGTGGATTCTCCCTGGCTAAGCCTTTCAGCCACTAGCTCAGCAGCAATTTCAACTTCATGGTCATAGAAAAACTTTGTTGATTCAACAATTTCCATAACTCGCTGTATATCGCGTTTTTCGGGAATGGTTCTGAATGTAATATTCATGATAAAATAATATTATGAGTTAGAGTTTTAATTTAGTTATAACAACAGTAACAATTAATATTTAAGAATAATGTAGCTGCAAAGGATTTATTACTTTAAAGCTGAAAATAATTTTGCAAATGTACGAAATCAAAAACCAATTTTTTTGACAGTAGCAATCCTGGCAACCGTTTCTATTGCGATAGCTGCCAATGCTGCACCGAAGTCGAGATCTATATTCTCAAGTGTATCTTTTGTATCATGATAGCCACTCCGGTTGATATCGTAATTTTCCATGAAAAGAACGACCGGGATCCCCGTATCCGAAAAAATCTGGCCATCGGTGTTAAAAAGTGAACTATGAGGATTGTATTGTGTCCTCACCTCTCCATTAAGTGCAAGGTGCCTTGCAATTGCAGGAATTTCCTGAGGCTCTTTGATCCTTTCACCGCGACAAAGATTCAATCTTTCAGGTTGTCTGTTCCATTTATGTGCACATTCATTCCAGATCATATTTGCGATGTGTGCCTGATAAGCGAGATAGAGTGACTGAACACTGTTACCAGGTGAAATCTGAAAAATATCCTTATCGTTATCACGGTTATGACCTATCATATCCATTACAAAAACTCCAACTATTTCAGTATCAGACAGGGCAATATCAGAATTCCCATCGGCTTTCAGCTTTAGTTTCTTTTCTATCACAGACTGGCAGAGATTTCTCGCACCCATACAATCGGAAGGAAATTCTTCTCCTGTGAGATGTACCAGCCAGATATCCCTCTCAAGATTACCTTCCTTCGATAATCTTAAGAGGATTGGTGCTGCCTGCAAAAGAGTTGAGCTGGCTGAATAGTTGTCATCGGCTCCCCTGGCTGCCAGTCTTGCTCCGGAGCCGCCCCGCTCCTTCTCATAAACATCCTCCATATATGCAGTGTCATAATGATCTGCAAACACAACAGCCTGTTTGCGGTTCTTCCCCGGGATCATCACAAGCAGGTTTCTCTCGTATATTTCACCGCTCTGATTTCCGAGCCAGCCTCCGAAAGAAGAAAAATCAAATAGGGTCTGCCACTTAAATGGCAGTTCACCAGCCAGAGCATGCCCGTGCATGCCTGAATCATCAATAAGTTTCCGGTACCTGCCCAGTAAATAATCACCGAGCATGTCAAGGTCCCTGTGCTGCTTCTGTACGATTGAAAGAGTTATATCATCCAGCATTATATCAGCATTATCCTTATAAATAAATTCACCTTGTGCGAGAAATCTTATATCATTCCACCAATTTTCCTCGAACCTGCGGGAAGACGTTTCATTAAAAGTTATTGCTTCAGGAAGCTCACTCTCATAGGCTGCCTCAAAATTTTTCTCAAGCATCTCCTTCATTATGCCAGCCTTTTCCCTTTGTCTGCAATGAGATTCCATATCATCCAGCCATTGTTCAAGTGTTATATGCTTTGCAGAATTTAAGAGACTTCGCGCAAATGATCTCTGCAGAGGCTTGCCGCCCTGCATCATCGAGGACTCGAATAATGTTATAATATTAAATGCTGTCTGATGTGCAAAATGATCATTCTCAGTGTTGAAGTCATGAATGGCAGATAAATAATGATCACGCCTGACCATCCTGGGCCAGAGTTCGACAGGTTTTTCCATTTTCAGATCGCTGGAATGATAACATGCGATGTATCCATAAAGCGATCCGGTTCTTATCTCGGGAGTGTCGGACCCTTTCGGCACAAAAGCTACCAGAGGCCTGTGCAGATATATCTCATGATCCCCTGTGCGCATTGGCGGATAAAAAATCCTGTAACCGAATAAACCACCCTTTGTAAGGATTTTTTCAACCTCAGTAATCTGTTTTTTTCCTGCAGCAGGACCATTTAACAGAAGCTCGAACTTATGATTCCAGAGCTGGCTGTTGCGGGCTAATGGCTTATCATACAGCCCCATGGCACCAGGCTCAGTACTGAATAATGCCTTTATAAGTTTTACTTCATGCCCAACTTCATTCAGTTCATCCTGGTATCTGTGTACTTTTTGCCAGCGATGGGTACGGTGGTATGAATCATCAATGAGATTACTATTTATTATGAAATTCCTGCTTCCGGGATGAGGCTCATGGAGCCATCCTGATTGTGTGACTCTGAGTCCTCCAATTCCCCTGTTTCGCGCAACAAGGTTCAGTAAAGGGATTTGCCCTGCTATAGGCAGTTCTTTCATAAGCTGAAGATATCCTGGCATGCCCCAGAACACCAGGCTTCCCGGAAATGGAAGCAATGCCAGGCTCCCTGAAAAGTACAAATCCCTGAGACCGGCTGGTAATGTACTAAAGGGCCGGAATGTGAGTAAGTACTTCACATTAATTAGTGAAGAGCTGACATCAATTAAAAATCTACTGGTCCATTCCGGTAATACCGAGCCTTCAGTGGAAAGTATCCTGAAACCAGATTTATAAAGAGAGTCTGAGCCTGATATTTTCGCGCCATAAGCATCCGATATCAGGTCAGTGAAAAATGCGATGGCTTCTTTTTCCGGAACCTCAATTCCGGGAGCTGTAAAAAAACTTTTCCAGAATACATTTTCCGGCTGATGTATACTGTTGCCAAAAAATGTCCAGATCACTCTCCCCTTATCATCCTGGGTGCGGGAAAGCATCATTGGCAGTAAAACGACATATCTTTCATGGTTCAGTGATCCGGCATGAGCTGCCAGATCAGACGGCCAATAAGGGTTATCGCATAAATTCTGACCCCCATGTCCTTCAATAAAGTGCTCAGGAATTCCCTTACCAAGTTTCTGAATATTATTCATTATCTGCCGGCCTAAATGCTCAATTCCAGGCTTGAGCTCATAAGCTTCCTCAATCTCAGATATCTTCCAGCCGAACGGATCATTACCTTCCAATATCCGGAAATCGGGCTTACCATACGCCTTGCACCCCAGGTGAGGAGGAGGCAGAAATTCAGAATATGCGGGAATAGGATAACAGTCCCTGCAATTAAACCAGGGATAGCCTTTCAGCAGTTGATGCCAGCCAATGGAATTTTTTTTCTCCATAATACCATTATATTAAACGTGAAGTTAGGTATAGTTGTTTAATCAGGCTGCATGATAAGGCAAGCTAAATTTCAGCATTTTATGAACGGTCCATTAACAAGGATTTTTGAGTCGTCTTCAGATCAGAGGGTCCTATAAAAAAAATAAAGACAGGTGCGGGACCTGTCTCTATGATTAATCAAATTAAAACCTAAAACTAGTAATCGGCGGGTTGTTATCCGGAAAATTCAATATATTATTTTGCTGCTACAAACTCATCTTTAATAAGCCTTGGAAAAAAACTTGCAATGAGCTCAGTGCTCTGAACTTCACTCAATTTTCCCGGTTCTATAAGTTTCTGATGGAAA
This sequence comes from uncultured Bacteroidales bacterium, assembly GCA_963715785.1. Lineage (GTDB taxonomy): Bacteria > Bacteroidota > Bacteroidia > Bacteroidales > VadinHA17 > LD21. The sequence continues at coordinate 3,089,951 of OY970276.1, read as the reverse complement.
TACTCACTTCTGTTCAAAGCTTCATCGGAAGATGTAAAACCATCCATATTAAATGGCGTTTCAAGTCTCTGAACTCCAAAATAATCTCCATTGCAAACATACTGTATTGAAAGCTTGTCAGAAAGAACAATATAATTCTTGCATTTCTTCTCTGGCTGAACAAGTACTGTTACTTCCATTGGGGAATTTTCATAAGTGATAAGGTAAGCCTTCAAATTTTCGCCATTGACCATAACGGTTTTGTCTGAAGATACAATCCTGTATTTTCCCAATGATGTATGGGTCGTTCCGCTTGCTACTACTTCTCCTGCAAACGATACTGAACTCAAGACTAGTGCTAGCACACCTGCAAAAAATATTTTTTTCATGGCTTCAAAGAATTTAGTTATTAAAAAAATTAATCCGTAATGCTCTTTGTATTTTTTAAGTTACTGCTTCATCATTATGAAGAGTTTAGCTTATTAGCAGAACCAAAATTATATTATATACAAATGCCGGAAAAGCATAAATCAACAGACGGCAGGTTTCATTTTACAATCAGCAGGAAAATTCAATTTTCAGCAGAAAAAAGAGAATTCAGGAAGTCTGAAGCCGGCTTGAAATACTTTTCAGGCAACTATTTACAATAAATAAAATTTAAAGGCATAAATGGATCAGAAAGACTTTTTAATCTCCGCATCCGTTATTGATTATATGACCTCTGATACATTTTTAATAACTTAGCACATTAAACTCCTGATAAATGAAGAAAACTGTGAAGAGAATTCTATGGACACTAGCCGCCCTGGCAGGAGTATTTTTATTCGGAGCATTAATATTCCTCTTTAATTTTCTACACTCAACCAGAGAGATGACCCCTGCAGAAACGGGTCCTATTAATGACTCTGTATGGTGTATAAAAGATCGCTTTGTGAATGCATATATCTTCAGGGGAAGGACAGGATATCTTATGGTTGACGCCGGAATAGGGAAGAAAAACTTCAATAAGCAACTCGATAAACTTGGCATAAAACCCAAGAAAATTAATACGATATTGCTTACCCACACTGATGGCGATCATATAGGGAGCTTAGCTCTGTATAAAAATGCCGCGATCTATATGCACAGCAATGAGGTGCAGATGGTGGACGGGACGACAGGCAAAACTAAATTTCATAAAACGGTGTGGCATTACGGGGAGTACAAAACTCTCAATAACAATGATTCTCTTGATATTGACGGGCTGAAGATAAAAATACTGTTTACCCCGGGGCATACACCCGGGTCATCATGCTATATAATAGGTAACGACTACCTTCTTTCGGGAGATAATCTTATTGTAAGGAACGGAAAGTATGAACAATTTCTCGACATATTCAATATGAATACCCCCCAGCAGCTGGAATCAATTAAAACACTTCCTGATCCGGCTTCTTTCAAATATATTCTTAGCGGCCACTTTGGGATTGTTAAACTTTAGCATTTATTCTGATTTGATCAGATCTCACATAATTTAATTCCATTCAATCACTATTGTTTCTTCGGGTGCAATCCGGATCTTATTGCCGGTTATTTTTCCATGGCCCCCGGAAAAGAGCATGTTACCCCTGAGGCTCTTCCCTCCGAAATCAAGAGCAATTTCGGCAGTGCTATTTCTCTTATTGATTATTACAGTTATTAGTGAAGCTCCTGAATACATGCTTTTCATCAGCATGTCCTTCTGAGGAGTTTGAAATTTTACGGGCTGTTTTACTATACTTGCTGAACATTCCTCAATCAGCAACTTTATCAGTGGGGCATAATCGCCTGATATCCTGCCGCCCAGTCCTAAAAGAGATGGTATCCAGAGCACTTCTCCGGCACCCATCTTATTTCTCACCGCAACCGGTTTCTCATCAACTTTTGAAGCAGCATAACCAGCCCGGGTATCGATGAATCCTCTCCACAAATGAGCAGGAATATTAAAATTTTGCCATCTGAATTCGAAAAGATTGTCAACCAGCTTAAACTCAGATATATCACCGCCGAATAGATTCTCAAAAGCAAAACCGGTTTTCATGGTATTAACCAGATTTTCATCGAAAAAGCCTGTCAGGCCATCAACAATAAGCTTACCTCCCTTTTTGACAAAGCCTTCAAGTATTGATGCATAGCTGTCAGGTATCGAGATCTGATGAGCAAGAATAATAGTTGTGCCCTTATAGTCTGGTTTTTCAAAATCAAACTCTTCGAAAGCCTTAAGATTAACGTTAACTCCCATCTCACTGAAAGCCTCAAAGTAACCAAGTGCCGATTTCATTACAGCGCCAGGCTTACGTGCTTCATAGTTTTGTTCTGAACCTGAAGCCATCTTACTCTCAGCCCACAGCGACTGGCGAATATAGAGAATATTGATGCCGGATTCAACTTCCCTGGCCGTTTCAAAAAGGTGTCTGTTTTTATCAACTGCTTCCACGACCCTGGAAGCCTCCAGCATCCTGTCCGATGGCCGGTCCTGAAAGTCGAGCATTGCCCATTCTCCTGCTTCAATACCCGAACTTCGCGGATTTAATGTCCAGAAAATACCTCCCTTGCCTTCAGTAGCAAAAATTATCCAAAGCCATTGCGCGATCTCTTCTTTGGACGGGCACATGGGTGTCCCTCCGCTATAGGTATTATTTCCTCCCTGCAATTCTGTCATCAACCATGGCAGGTTTCCCGCCCCTGATCTCACTATTTCACTGTTAGCCGACATGGCCACGTCATATTGCTGACGTTTAAAATAACCAAAATGCCATGAAGCATGAGCCGATCCTCCAAGACTTGTAAGAAATTTTCTCCATTCAGGAAAATTATACTCCGCACAATTCTGGAACATTGCGTGATTATTTACATGCAATTCATGAATGCTGTCATATTTTCTCACCTCTGCTGAAAGCCAATTAAGATACCACGTATTTAAATCGTACAGAAACTCCTGATCAGACAGATCAACAAGCACAGGATAACCCTGGGATGTGAATTCTTTCCGGGGATGGCTTAGTCTCCACTCCGCATACTTACTCTTTGTAAGGTCAGTCCAGGGAATCCTGCCGCCTACCCCTGGTTCATTTATAAGCACCCATCCATAAAGACTTTTAAATTTTGAGAAATGGGTCGTAAGTTGTTTAATAAATATGGCAATAGACTGAAGGTGAGCCTCATCGCGGGGAAACTTAAAACCTCCGATGTCTGTTTTATCAGTATACGGGAAAATAGTACCAAATATTCTGATTCCATATTTTTCAGCGGCATTGAATGCACGGTCAAACAGGGAGAAATCCCATGTTCCGTCATCTTTCTTCATATACGATTCAAACATCCTGATCCTGCAGACAGAAAAATGATTTTCTTTCATTACCCTGAACCATGTATCGATCTCTTCAGGCTTTTGTCCTGGTTCTATAAAGACCTGGGCACCCACAAACGGGGTCTTTAGATTCATTGAACTATCAGCTTTATTGGTAAGATCTGAATCTTGTCCGCATGAAATTGAATTCTCAATAATAAGCAGTAAGGAAACGAGTAGTACTGTGATGTTGCTTTTTCTCATCTGAGGTAGTTTGTCAGGTCAGATACAAAAAAACAAAATATTTCTCTCTTATGATCAGCTGATCATTATCTTTTATTGAAGAAAGGACAGTACTTCTCAGAGGAATTTCTTAACCTGCTCCCAGTAAAGAATTGTGCTCTCACCCGATCCGTTCCAGGTTTTTGCGATCCGTTCAAAATTATAAGGCCCTATTTCCGTAGCATAGTACAGGAATATTTTCTCGGAAATTTTATAATTGAAAAGATCTTTTGTCGAGTAATTGCTGCCTGTTCTGTTATTATAATCCATCAGTCGGATAGGCCGGATCTGAAAATAACCGGCTGCCTCTTCAAGAGGATTAAATGCCAGAGTATCATTTTGAGTTTCAACCATGCCAATTGCATGAATCAAATTAACATAAGGATCAACAGGCAATGGTCTTGCGATAACCAGTGAATCACTGGCAGGAGCAAATGCCTTCATAGCCGATACCATGAAAAAGGTAATCGTCACTATCTTTTTTATTATACTTTTCATAGCAAAATCATAAGAAAATAGAGTGAAATTCTACACTGTTAGTTATTGCAATTGCTGCAATGCTTGAGTTTGATATTTCTCTGTCTTCTGAGAAATCGCAGGTTAGCTTTATATGGAAAAACAAGTCAGTCATTGTAATAAGAACAACGAGTGGCTTAAAATGTTTAGTTCTTGCTTTAAGGGATGTTCCCCGGGGGAAGGTGATAATTCTCCGCCTGCACGATTATTTGGCATCATGCTGATTTGATCAGCCGGGGTTTCGTGGTGATTCTGCAGGCCTGTATGAACGAGCAAAGGCAGAGGTTAAATAAATCAACTAATCAAAAGGCGCCTCAATTTTAAAAAACAAAAAACCGGACAAACTTCCCGCTATTTTACCAGGAAATTGGTCCGGATGAAATAAATGAACAGTATTATTCCTTAAACAATCTTACATTTAATGCAGTAAGTCCTTTTGGTCCTTTACCTATTTCGAAAGTGACGATATTGTTTTCTTTAATTGGTTCCTGAAGGTTATTGGCATGAACAAAAACACTCTGTTTATTTTCCATATCACGAATAAAACCAAAACCTTTTGAATCGTTGAAAAATGTTACAACGCCTTTTCTTATATAACTGGCTTTAACAGGTGGAATATTTTTCCTGGCCCCTGTTTCAATATCTTCCGCTTCAACTTCAATTTTCCTGTTTGGATCAGGTGGTGTAGAGGATATTTTCCCAAACTCATCAACATAGGCAATCATGTCTGCAAAACTGCTTTTGCCGCTTTCTTTCCTTATAAGCCTCTTTTTTTCCTTCTCCTTTCTCTTCTTATCCTTTTTATTTTTTACTTCTTTTTTGTTTGATGTTTCCTGCGATCTGCCCATAAATTACTTATTGTTTGGTTAATAATAATCAGCTCAGCTGATTTTGTACCAAAGATAAGCTATTATTTCGGGTATTGCTATTAAGATCAGTTAAGACGTTCCTATTCTCCCGGATAATTCATCACGAACCATCATTTCCAAAATATTCAACCGATACGGAGTGATGTCATAGAAAGTGAACCCATTACCGGTTTATCATTAAAGTATGCAACAGGTTCATTTCCCTTTCTCAAAGCCATGGCATAAAGCAAAGGTATAAAATGATCGGGTGTCGGAACGGCCAGCTTTATCTCACTTCCTAATCTAGTGTAGCCGATAAGATCTATTATATTATTGTCATCGATCAGAGCCTTAAAAACTTCATTTGCATGGATTGCCCAGTCAAACCCATACTCAGGCTCATTGGCATGATCCCATGCTATCATCCCCAGATTATGAACTATGTTGCCGCTGCCAATAATCAACACCCCCTTTGTTCTTAAGAAAGCCAGATCCTTTGCCAGTTCATAATGCTCCTGAGGTGTTTTGCGATAATCGAGGCTCATTTCAATAACAGGAACCCTGGCAGAAGGATAGATGTTCCTGATAACGCTCCATGCCCCGTGATCAAGGCCCCATCTCTCATCGAGTCCGATATCGGAAGAAGCCAGAGAACGCTTTATGTCGTAAGCTAATTCAGGGCTCCCGGGCGCAGGATATGTTACATTGTACAATTCCTGAGGAAATCCGCCAAAATCGTGGATTGTAGGAGGCTTCTGCATCGCAGTCACATGTGTTCCGCTGGTTTCCCAATGGGCTGATATACAAAGTATTGCCTTTGGCATGGGAATTGTTTTACCTAATGCTCTCCATTGAAGTACAAATTCATTTTCCTCAATAGCATTCATTGGACTGCCATGTCCCACAAACAGAACGGGCATAATCTCCGGATTTCCGTCTGATCGGATAATGTTTTTAAGATTATTTTGATCCATAAACACAATTAAGCTTTTCTTGCCAATTCAGCGTCACAAATTATTGATACCTCATCACCAACCAGTACACCTCCGGCTTCAAGAGCCGCATTCCAGTTGAGCCCCCAATCTTTCCTGCTGATTTTCCCCGAAAGGGTAAATCCTGCCTTTACATTGCCCCACGGGTCTGTTACAAGCCCGCCGTATTCCACAGATAATATTACCTTCCTGGTTACATCTTTAATAGTAAGATTTCCCGTTAGCTCGTACATTTCATCACCAAGGTCCTTCACCCCGGTGCTGACAAACGTAATTTTCGGATATTTCACTACATCGAAGAAATCAGGACTCTTCAGATGGGTATCCCTGTCGGGAATCTCTGTATTTACAGAGGCGGAATTAAGTGATAATGTAACATTGGCACTTGTAAAATCGTTCCCTTCGGTTATGACCTGTCCATCAAATTCCTTGAAGCTGCCCAGTACATTAGTTATCATCAGATGTTTTACTTTAAACCCAATTTTAGTATGGGCCGGGTCGAATGACCATGTTGTTTTTACTTGTTTTTCCATTTTAATACTTATTAAAAATTTGAAATAATATCTGTTATCTGATATTTCCGGAATATTGCAGAAATATCAAATGCAAAATTAACTCACAGGGAACAGCGAGCGGTAACAGTATTTGGAAAAAGAGTGGTACTTTCAGGAAAGGATGTTCTTCGACATTTCCCTGAATCGCGTTGGAGTTAAGCCCATCCTGGCATGAAAAACCCGTGTGAAGTATGATTTTTCATTGTAGCCCAGTTCAAAACCGATTTCAGAAACAGATTTATCGCTGTAAAGCAGCATTCGCTTAGCTTCGATAAGTTTTCTTGTTTCGATGATTTCCGAAACGCTCTTTTGAAAATTATTCTTGCAGATAATGTTTAAATTTCTTTCAGACATATTCATCTTGCCGGCATAAAAGGAAACTCCCTCACTCCGGCGGAAATTATCTTCCAGTATCCTCAGAAAATTATTGAAAGCTGTGATCTGGGAACTATTTATGGCCCTGACACCTGGGATATTCCGCTTCTGTTCCGCATCAACCATCGATATCAGGCCGTTTACAAGATGCCTGATAGTAGTCAGATCGGTCATTTCCTGATCGTATTCAGCTTTAATAATCTGACAAAGGCTAAGAAATCTGTTCAGGCATGGACCCGGTTTAAGAGGAACGTTCGAAAAAGTCAAAAAGTTGGAGTAAAAGCTTAGTTTCGAATCGGGAATAAACTCGGTCTTAAAATCTATTACCCAACCCCTGAGACTCTTTTCGGGTATAATTTTGTGCATCTTCCCCATTGATATATAACACGAAAATGGAGCCACAAGCACCTCCTCACTGAAATCTATATGATGGGTAAGACAGCCCTCACTTATAATAATAAGTTCTTCAAAATCATGAAAATGAGGTTGATATTCTTTTGAAGAAATATCCTCAGCAAGCTTGCCTGTTATCTCAATTATCCGGAACAATTTTTTCATAATCTCCCATTTACCTTAAAATATCCTGAGTAATTACTATTTCAGGTCCAGCAATCAAAAATGGAAAGATCTGGTGCCCTCTGAATCCTATAATCATTTCAGTGCAAATTTATATGGTAATCTGCAATTTCATATGATAAACAATGTTTAAACAAAAGTTATTGTCTCTTGTTATATTTCCTGAACAACAGAATGAATCAGGAAAGACAGTTAAATCGCCGGAGCAATGAAATCAAAGAAAAGCATAAGTTCATGCATCTTCGATACTGTAAATGATAACAGGGCAATATTTATCAGGCTGGCAGTAGGTCTTATTTTTCTGACAGAAGGGATACAAAAATACCTTTTTCCTGATCTGCTTGGCACCGGCAGGTTTATGACTATTGGCTTCAGTAATCCGGCATTCTGGGCATATTTTACAGGAACCTTTGAAATTCTATGCGGAATGCTTATCATACTTGGATTGATTACAAGATTAGCTTCCATACCCTTAATTATCATAATGATAACTGCATTTATCACGACGAAAATACCAATACTTATGCACAAAGGCATATGGCCATGGGCACATGAATACCGTACTGATTTTGCCATGACCCTGCTGCTCATTTACCTGTTATTTTATGGCCCGGGAAACTGGTCGCTGGATTCAAGGATCTCGGACTCCGGAAAAAAGTGAAACATGCTGTTTTTAAAAAAGAAAAATATCACCTTCCTGCTGATTCTGATACTTCTTGATACTGAATTCATATTTGCCGGACCGCCATTCAATACTGATGATCCCGAGCCTGTAAGCTTTAAACACTGGGAATATTATATTTCGTCAATAAATAATCATCAGCCAGGCACCTGGTCGGGAACTTCACCGCATGCTGAAATGAACTACGGATTGGTTCCAAATATCCAGATTCATCTATTATTACCCCTAAACTATTTTTATACAAGTCATAATGGCACGGGTTTAGGATATGCCGATACAGAATTCGGAATAAAATTTCGTTTTGTCGGGGAAACTGATAATGTACCACAGATAGGAACATTCCCGCTGTTAGAGATCCCTACGGTAAAAAACAGTGAATTCAGCGATGGCAGACTGAAAATTTTCCTTCCCATATGGCTGCAAAAATCATGGGGCAAACTGACGACTTATGGAGGAGCCGGGTACTGGATCAACCCGGGCACAGATAATAAAAACTGGATATTTGCCGGTTGGGAAATTCAATACGACATATCAAAGACTCTGACCCCCGGAGGAGAAATTTATTATCATTCTGCCGACAGCAAATATTCAGAAAAAAGTATCGGGTTCAATGTGGGCGGATCAATAAATCCGTCTGAGAAATTTCATATCATATTTTCTGTAGGCCATACCTTTACAAATGATAATGCATTTACTTCCTATTTTGGATTGCTATGGACAATATGAAGATAAAAGTGTCATTTATTATTCCTGCCCGAAACGAAGAAAAAAGGATTGCAGCTCTCATAGATAATATAAAAATGCTCGAACAGAGGTTCAATTACGAAATTATTGTCTCCGACGGGCACAGCGAGGATAAAACTGTCGAAATAGCTGAAAGGGAAGGCGCTATAGTGACAAGCGACAATAATTATGCCCCTAAAACTATAGCAAATGGCAGGAATTCAGGTGCAGCCATTGCAACGGGTGACATTTTTATCTTTTGTGATGCTGACACAGTCATTAAAGAACCTGTCTTTTTTTTGTCCGAAGTATTTTCCGTGTTTGAGAATCCCGAAATTATTGGAGGAGCTCCAAGTCTGAGCATTTTTCCCGATGAGACAATTCTTAAGGACAAGATCTTTCATTTTCTCTTTAACCGGATAGTCAGATTTAGCTTTGCAACAAAGGTTCCCATCTGCGGAGGGCAATGCCAGATAGTGAGAAGTGGGCCATTCAGGGAAATAAATGGGTATGATGTTAATATTGTACATGGGGAGGATTCTGACTTTTTCCGACGGTTAAGAAAATTGGGAAAGCTTCACTTCTTTACAAACCTCATAGTTTATGAGTCGCCAAGGAGATACAGACATTTTGGATATGTGATTCTCCTTGTACAGGGCGTCTATAGCCTTATTTATCAGCGGATATTTAAGAAAAATGTGTTCAGGGAATGGAGAAGGATTGATAAGGACATAAACAATAAAAGAAAATCTGTGTTTATCTGACTAAAACTTATTAAGCATCATGAGAAATTTTAATATACCGGATAATACTAATGAACAGCAAGTACAACCATTCTTCTCTATAATTATTACAACTTTTAACAGGGGGAATATTCTTAAAAGAGCATTGGATTCTCTCATTTCACAAACCGAAGGCGACTGGGAAGCTATTGTGGTGGATGATGAAAGCACCGACGACACCTATCTGAAGATCGTCCCCTATCTTAAATCAAATTATAAAATAAGATATCTGAGGAAATTGCACTCCGGGGAATCCCTGTCAAAAAATGCAGGCATCAGCGTTTCAAAAGGAAAAATTATTTCTTTTCTCGACTCCGATGATGAGTATAATCCGGCACATCTTATGTTGAGAAAAACTATCCTTCTTGAAAATCCAGGTATTCAGTTTTTATATGGCGGTGCAAGGATCATTGGAAACCAATTCGTACCCGACAGGTATGATAATAAAAAAAGGATCAACCTCAAAGATTGTGTAATCGGCGGAACATTTTTTATCGAAAGGAACATCCTTTTGCAGTTAAGAGGATTCCATGACATATATCTCGGAACAGATGCCGATCTGTTTGACAGGGCTTCTGCGGCAGGTGTTACAATGAAGGAAACTAAAATCCCCACCTATATCTATCACAGGGAAAATGAAGATTCAATAACAAATATGCTGATTAAGAACAATGCTGAGGCTAGAAATAATTTTCTGCATATTAACCTGAAATAAACAACCACATGGAAGCATTTTCAAAAACCAAAGTCAAAGAATTACTCTCAGAAAAATTAAAAGACTGGTCATTCGACGGAACTTATATTTCAAGGAGCTTTACATTTAAAAATTTTGTGAACGCTTTTTCATTTATGACCGCGGTCGCCCTTGAAGCGGAGAAAATGGATCATCATCCCGAATGGAGTAATGTTTACAATAAAGTAACCATCAATCTGAACACTCATAGTGCAGGTGGAATTACCCAGCTCGATTTTGATCTTGCTCAAACCATTGACAAATCAGCTGAAAGCTACAAATGATCAGTCTAAAGTTATCTTAATGGCCTTAGCCGGGATTTAAATCTCATATTTGATTATAAACCATAATAAGATTCCGGATGAAAATATCGAATAACAAGATCCTGGTAACAGGTGGGGCTTCCGGTATTGGTCTTGGCCTTGCCGAGAGATTTATTATAGAAAAGAATGAAGTTTTAATATGCGGAAGACGAGAATCGCTTCTTGAAGAGGCTTCAAAAAAACATCCTTCAATTCTGACAAGGCGCTGTGATCTGACCAGGCCCACCGAAAGAGAAGCTCTCTATAACTGGATTGCTGAAGAACATAAGGACCTTAATATACTTGTAAATAATGCAGGCATTCAGCAATGGATGTCACTCTCAGATAATGATTTTTTCACGCGGGCAAAAGAGGAGATTGCCATCAATATTGAAGCTCCTGTCCATCTTACCTCACTCTTTACAAAGCTTAAATCATTAAATGTTATTATTAATATAACCTCTGGCTTATCTTTTGTACCAATGTCGAAGATGCCGGTATATTCTGCCTCAAAGGCATTTTTACATTCATTTACCTTGTCAGTGCGGCATTTGCTCAGACAAAAAAACATTGAGGTGATAGAGCTAATCCCTCCCGCGTTGAATACTGATCTTGGAGGCGAAGGATTGCATACTTCAGCACCACCTGTAAGTGAATTTATCGATTCTGTATTCCTGCAGCTGAAGCTGGGGAAAAGTGAAATTTCTTATGGCTTCAGCGAGGCAATGGCCAAAGCCGGACCTGATGATCTGCAGAAAGCGTTTAACAGGATGAACAGCCTTTGATCTGAAGAAAAGTCAGCTCATAGCTCAATTATGAGTACCGATTCCTGACATTATGATATTTTATTCTGCCCCAGAACTTAATACACTACCGGATTTACAGATAAATCATGACGTTTTCCTAAATTTGGTGAGAATTCGGGGAGGATTACAAATATTGCAATTTTGAAATCTGTGGAAACGGACCATAAACATAAATTAATGGAAATCAATCAGTCTGCCAGGCATGTTAAAACTGAAATTTGAATATAAAATAATCGGAGGCTATATAATTATTGGCGGAATCTGGATAATTTTTTCAGATAAAATACTGAGTTATTTTATCAGGGATCCCGATCTCCTGACCCGTATCCAGACTTTTAAAGGCTGGTTCTATGTTCTGATCACTGCAGCCCTCTTCTATGCGCTGCTGAAGAGTCATCTCGTAAAAATACGGGATGCTGAACAGAAAGCCATTGAAGGGGACAGGCTAAAAACAGCATTCCTGCAGAATATATCGCACGAGATCAGGACTCCCATGAACAGCATTGTGGGATTTGCTGAACTTCTTAAGGACAATAATGCTTCAAAGGAAGAAAAAGCTATATACCTCGAAATGATATCCAAAGGATCAGATCAGTTACTGAATATCGTAAACGAAGTTCTGGATATCTCTCTTATTGAAACCGGGAATATAAGAATAAACAAAATCAGGGTCAACCTTAATGACTTGCTTGACGAATTGTATCAGTCTTTTAAACCACTGATTAATAAGGATATTGACTTTTCCGTAATCAAAGGACTTTCCGGCAACAAAGGTTTAATAATGACTGATGGACTAAGACTAAGGCAGGTTCTGAATAACCTGATAAACAATGCTATTAAGTTCACTGATAAAGGACAGATAAGATATGGCTACACTCTGAAAAATAATGAGCTCGAGTTTATTGTTGAAGATACAGGCATAGGCATTGGAGCCGAATTTCATCAAATAATTTTCGAACGTTTCAGAAAGATTGGCCAGGACACTTTGCGGTTATACGAGGGAGTTGGTTTAGGCCTCGCCATATGTAAAGGCAATATTGATTTGCTTAAAGGCAGGATATGGGTTGAATCGGAAGAAAACAAAGGTTCAGAATTTTTCTTTACGATACCATATGAACCTGTGAAAGAAGAGGAACAACTAAGTATAAAGAAGTCTGAAAATATCAAGGATCTGAGTGATACAACAATATTGGTTGCAGAGGATGATGAAGTCAATTATATATATATTAAGGAAATATTCCGGGGAACCGGTGCCAGCCTGATTCATGCGGTAAATGGAAAGGAAGCTGTTGAATTATGCCAGAATAACAAAATCAATATTATACTGATTGATATTAAAATGCCTGTTATGAATGGCTATGAAGCTATTAAACAGATCAGAAAGCTTTATCCCGACATTCCCATTATCGCTCAGACTGCCTTCGCCCTCAGTGATGAGATGCTAAAGGCATTCAATGCCGGCAGCAATGATTATATCTCAAAGCCTTTTAAAAAAGAGCAGCTTCTTGCCATGGTTTCAAAACTTTTGTCATCCGACAAACAATAAACCTCCTTTATGGTCGTTGCCTGAGACAGAATATTAGCACATTAAATTCTGATCTCAAATAACTGATAAAATGAAAAAAACATTTCTTCTTGCAATAATTGTATTAATTAGTCTTAATCATCTTGATGCACAGATTTTTAAAGACGCAAAGAAATTTCTTAATTCCAAAAACAAAGGGCTGACAGAAAAAGATGCAGCTGATGGTATCAGGGAGGCTTTGATAAACGGTACCGGAGAAAGTGTGAAAGTCGTATCTGTAACCGACGGATATTGGGGGAATGCTGAAATAAAAATTCCCTTCCCTTCAGAAGCCAGGGAAATGGAGTCTAAACTAAGGGCTGTAGGAATGGGCAAAAAGGTCGATGAGTTTAATTTATCAATGAACAGAGCCGCTGAGAAAGCTGCTGTTGAGGCCAAACCTATTTTTGTATCGGCAATAAAAGGAATGACTGTGAGAGATGCTATCAATATTGTGAAGGGAGCTGATAATGCTGCAACAATGTATCTTAAAAATACTACCTCTCCCGAACTGATAATCAAGTTTCAGCCCATTATCAAAAGCTCGCTCGATAACGTCAATGCGACCAGATATTGGGGAGATCTTATAACAACATATAACAAGATCCCACTTGTAAGAAAGATGAATCCCGATCTTGCGGAGTACGTTACCCAAAAAGCAATTGATGGTCTCTTTGTTATGATTGCAAAAGAAGAATTGAAAATCAGGAAGGATCCTATGGCAAGAACCTCCGAGCTGCTTAAAAAAGTGTTCGGGAGTCAGAATAACTAAGCTTCCGCTATTATCACCAAAGCCTGCACAGGTCACTGTGTAAGTTACTGTTGTATATCCTGATAATCAGGGACTACTCTTCTGACAACAATTCCTCAAGCCTGTTGTAGGAATCGTTGATGCCTTTATCAATATTAGCCTCAAGCATCTCATCGCGATCATTGACTGACTGATAAACCGACTGAGCAGTCAGCTTGGTTCTATCGCCAGGCAGAGCTTCAAATCGAGATGTTTCCAGAATGACATGCCCTTTATCATGAAGTCCCTCATATTCAAACGTATCTATGATTCTCTCGGGAGGCGATATTTCATGATAAACACCATGAAATGCAAATTCCATCCCGCTTTTATCTCTGCTGACATATCTCCAGGTTCCTCCGGTTTTAGGTTCAAAAGTAACAATCCTCATTGTCAGAGAACGCGGGCTTAGCCACCTTCTATAGATATCAGGATCAGTAAACGCCCTGAAAACCTTATCGCGAGGTGCATCAAATTCCCTGATAATCAAAATCTCAGGAGCTCCGGGGGTTGCAGTAATTTTAGTTTTATTCAATTTTTCCATGGCTCAGAAGTTTAGTTGCAACACACGTTATCAATTGTTTTTTTTCAGAAATGCTTTAATGGCATCCCAGTAAAACTCCTTCCACCCTTCTTTGAGTGAATCAACTTTATTTTCAGGTATGTTTGTCTGCAGGAATTTCAGTTTTGTCTTTTCGCCGTTTTTTTCCAGTTCGAAGTTACAAATGCTGTAATGATCATCAGGCCACCCATCTTCGGCAAAGTGCCAGGCCTGGACAATCTTTTTGCCTTTCACAAGCTCAATGTTATATCCCTTGCAATAACCATCAAACACACTAAACCTTCCATTGGGTTCAGTGCTCACAATAGCTTTCAATCCTGTAAGAGCGGAGTGTGTCTTTTCATCCATAATCATATCATAAATCCTCTCAGGCGAAGCATCAAATGTTGCTGTCTGCTTAATTGATTTTGTTCTCATAAAAAGTCATTTGAATTTTAACCAGCTTAACACCCATATGACCATCTGCGGCAAGCAAGATGTCAAGCAGGTTGCCCTAATTAATATGCGGAGCATAGCTCAGCAATACATTTCCAGACCTGAAAATCCTGGTTTTCAAAAGCGTGAGATTTAATCTTGAATTTATGCCGTGAAATAATGTTTTCCCTTTGCCCAGAACCACAGGATTTACCAGGATGCTCAATTCATCAATCAATCCGGAAGAGAGTAATGCAACTGCTAAATCGGAGCTTCCGAAAATTGCAATATCCCCTCCAGCAGATTCCTTCAGTTTTTCAACTTTTTCAGCTATGTCATCTTTGATTATCGTGGTATTTTCCCACTCCACTTTTTTTAAAGTCCTTGAAAAGACAATTTTCTTTAGGCTATTCATCTTTCCAGCCACCAGAGGATCATTTGTTCCGGCCGGTCCGGCAGGCCAGTAACCTGCCATAAGCTCATAAGTTACCCTGCCAAATATAACTGTATCGACAGAATTCAGAAAACTTATGGCATAATCATTAAACTCATTATCAACATTATGCCAGTCTATTTTCCTTTCCGGACTTTCGTAGTACCCATCAAGCGATATCAAGATTTGAAATATTACCCTCCTCATTGCCTGATCGTTTAGATTGTATAACCTCAAGAGATTATCGTCAAGATGTTAATCTTAATACTACTATAACCGGAATCAGCATAAAATGTTCAGCAATGGTCGAAATGAGAACGATACTATAACTCCAGAAAAAGAAAGGGTTGTCTCAAAGGCCTTTCTGACCCGGGTAATACGGATCTTTACCTGTGAGACAACCTCATTTATTTCGGCTACCTGATCACTTTAAAATCGACCGGAAGCTGATCGGAATTAAAAAGCGCCGGAAAGCAATTCACATCTCTCAGGGTAAAATCGCCGGTTACTTCTATTTTCCCACCTTCGATAACATTCCTTACAACCGGCCAGGAATAGACCTGATTATCTATTACGATAGCGATAGACCTGTCGAGGTTCCTTTTTGTTGCGTCAGCGAAAACAGCACTGGCTTCTGATTTTAACTTTATCTGAATTTTGTTATCCAGAGGATCTTTACCACTGACAATTCTTATGGAATCTATATCCGACCTGTCAATTAAAGGCTTTCCGTCGGATGTTTTTAAGGCAAATAAACACAATCCCGATTTTTTTGATTCAGTTCCCCAGACAAATTTACAATCTTTCACAGGTGCCGAGGAACGGAGATACTGGTCAGTTTTCTCCCTGCTTTCATTTACAAGGCATCCTACCCTCGGATCTGAACCCGACTTTATCTGGCCGCTGCCAAGAAGTTTCAGGAGTTCGTTCCCAGGCTTTAGTGCTTCTGCGATTTCATTATGAGTATAAGTTTCATAGAAAGCTATCTCACCTTTGGAAGTAACCAATTCTTCAATTTCTGATTTGTCAGCCTTTTCAGGAAATTGAATCTTAATCTGTCCCTTATCAGGTAAAACTTTTACTTCAAAAGAGATAAGACCGTATAATTTAAGCCTTTCAGAAATAATATCTGCCGATTGTTTTAATGAGACCGAACTGGTGTTTGTTACGGTCGACTGAAGCACTATTTCCGATTTGGCTGACGACTTAAGCATGGAAGATGTCAATGTCATATAAATGACAATGGATATAATAAAAGAAATTAAGCTTTTCATATTTTGTGATATTAAGTTAATGGAATAAAAATTTTGTCTGTATTACGTCAGACCGGCCATTTAACTTAATTGAGGAGGTTCATCCGAATCCGGAGGAAAGAGATGATACCTTAGAAGAAACACTGGCAATTTATGCGAACTTTGTCTTATTTTCTGAAGATTAGATACTTTCATTCCTGCAATTTTGTTTTCCGATACAGGATTCCTGTTGAATGCCAGGATAAAAAAGTTGTCCTTATTTGATATCCACGTTTTTTGAAAGATCTGAATCCTGCCGCTTATGTTCGCAATTGCATAGTTGCCACTTGCAGGCATATAGGTTGAAACCGGAACCTTCTTCTGATCAGGCGTAGTCCCCAGAGGCCGGTTAAACATCAGAAAACCAACAAAGACAATTAATAGTAAAATAATTGAATCAGGACTAATTATTCTGATATTTTGCCTTGGGTTCAGCATAGTGCAAATCTATAACTTTTTATTTGGCTAAACAAGTGAAAAAGATCCAGTTAATTATTCTTTATGTTATAGCGAACCAATTGATGAATTGATAAATTCTCCTGATAAACATAATGAACAGCAAATTGTTGTGCTTATTTAATAATTTGGAACCGCTGCCGGAAATTTACTGTACCTTGAGTTATCGTTGGGTTGCATTCCCGAATGATAGACTCAGTTGTCAATTTTTTTCCGGAAGCAGTTTATGTATCCTTTCTCTCAGACATTCAAGGAATAAAATCATGAAATAATATGACAACAGATTTTCTCTACAGTTTTATTTCAGAACACCGCTACGCGGTACTTTCAACGATCTCAGAGGCAGGAACTCCGGAATCTGCACTAATCTATTTTGCAGTGGCGCCTGATCTGAGGCTGATATTTGATACTGTCAATACCACAAGGAAATATAGGAATCTTCTCAGGAACCAATCTGTGTCGCTTGTAATTGGCTGGGATGATGAAAAGACTCTTCAGTATGAAGGAAGGGTCATATTTCAATCGGGGAAGGAATTCAAAAAGATGCTGGATATTTATTACCAGGTTTTTCCGGAGGGAAGAGACCGAAAGAAGAACTGGAAGGATATTGCTCATTTTGTAATTGTGCCGGAATGGATCCGGTATTCTGACTTTAATATCCCGCCAACTTTTGAGGAGAGAGATTTTTTGCAGAACAGGTTAAGTTCAAATCCATAATAAAGAATATATGATCACCGGTAATAAATTAAAGGCATTCATACCTTCAACCCATCCCGATAAGGCCCGTGATTTTTATAGCAGGAAACTCGGTTTTAAGCTGCTATCGGAAGACTCTTACGGAATTGATTTTGAGGCAAATGAAGCAAAAATAAGAGTTAGCTTCGTCGAAAATCTGATACCCCAGCCCTTTACAGTTCTTGGCTGGGAAGCTGAAGATATAGTTTCAACAATCAAATTTCTGATCGAAAAAGGCATAACATTTGAAAGGTATACATCAATAGAGCAGGATGACTCGTGTATATGGACAGCTCCCGGAGGAACAAGAGTTGCGTGGTTTAAAGATCCTGACGGAAATCTCCTTTCGGTATCGGATTAATGAAAAGAATTAAATCTGAGCCACCGTCAACACCTTTGCCCCTCGTATTTTTCTTTCTTTCAGATCGCGAAGTGCGACATTTGCTTCATTCAGCTTATATTCCTGGATCTCGGGGAGAATTGGTATCTCTGCTGCCATTTTAAGAAATTCGATCACATCCGCGCGTGTTACGTTTGCCACACTTTTAATCTCTTTTTCCATCCAGAGATGTACAGAAAAATCGAGTTTAAGCAACAGTTCTTTATCCGTCTCCTGTTTTCTGATTGCATTTATCACAAGTCTGCCTCCCGGTTTGAGATTTCTTAATGATTCAATTACAGGCTTCCATACCGGCGTTGTATCGATGATACAATCGAGCTTCTCCGGCAAAATATCGGAGGTATCTCCACACCATGATGCACCCAGTTCCATCGCGAATGACCTCTCTTCCTCACTCCTTGCGAAAACGAATATCCCAGATCCGGGGTATCTGTGCTTTATCATCTGAAGAACCAGATGGCCCGACGCTCCAAATCCGGTAAGGCCTATGCTTTTCCCATCTTCAAGTCCGGAAAGCTTGAGTGACCGGTAACCAACTGCCCCCGCACAGAGCAACGGTGCAGCCTGTGAGTCGCTGAAAAACGCCGGAATAGGATAAGCAAATGATTCGCTGACTACCATATATTCTGCATAGCCTCCATTAACATCCCTGCCGGTGGCGATGAAATCGGGACATAAATTTTCATGTCCGGAAAGACAGTAACTGCACCTCCCGCAAGCGGAAAATATCCAGGCCACTCCTACCCTGTCGCCCTGCTTTAATTTTGATACATTGCTGCCGGTTTTCTCAACTATTCCGACAACCTGGTGCCCGGGCACCACAGGGAAATGCGAAGGCGCAGTTCTGCCCTCAATCTCATCAAGTTCAGTATGGCAAACTCCGCATACAAGAACTTTCAAAAGTATCTCATCCGCAGCCGGAACCGGTATAGGTATGTCACTCATTATCAATGGCTCGTGGTTGTGATCAAGATCAGTAACGGAAGTTAAAAGCATTGCTTTCATAAAACAGAATTTAAAGTATATTAAACAAACTTAAACCTGTTTTGTCAGGTATTCAGAATATGCTTTCATAAAATCCGGCTTTTAAATATCATTCCGTCAGGGTTTTCAATTCCGTTCCAAAATCAAATTGAAGATCTTCATGAAGAAAGGTTATCTTCTTTCGTATTGTTTCTGTTAACCGGCTGTAGAAATTCTGCAAGCCTGTGTTTCTCTGGAATGATGGAGTGAATTTATTGAGAGTCCTGCAAAAATAGATTAGCAGTTCTACTTCAGTTTCTTTCTTTTGTGAATATCTGCCATACTTTCTTATTATGCGTAATATCTTGCGATAACTTTTTTTAATCAGGTAAGGGCTTTTCCTGTTTATCTGTTCAAATTGCAGATCAATTTCTTTTTTTATGTTCTCTACATACATGGCTTCATCTGATGACTCAAACAGAAGGTAAGTCAGCAGTTCCTTGTTTTCCTTCTTGAATCGGGCAAGCCGGAGACAAAGATCACGGGTCTCTTTTGGAGTACAGTTTGCTAATTCGTCCTTTAATTCTTTTAAACTTACGGCCTTCATTATAAGGGTTTGAATTCAAAGTTACCATTTTTATGGATGTGGCGAACAGGAAATTCTATTGGCTTATATGACAGATGAATAGCACAAAGTATTTAATTCGTTTATAGCTTTATCACCAACCATGGCATGTCACTTTTGGAACAGTTTCGGCCAATTTGTCGCAATAAAATATCTTTCCGGTCTTTGGCTTCAATATTGTATTGAATTTTCCTAAAAGACGGAGGTTATTATGGATGTTTTTTCTGAAATAATAGTAACTGCAGTTGAGAAAGCCAAGAATGCAGTAGTCAAGATAGACAAGTATACAATTCTCAGGGGAAATGAAAGACCTACGGGAACGGGTTCGGGTTTTGTCTTTTCAAGTGACGGGCTTATTCTTACAAATGCCCATGTAATTGAAAATTCGAACCGGTTGAATGTTTCATTGCTTGATGGGAATGAATTTTCGGGTGAAGTTATCGGCATAGATAAAGATACTGATATTGCCATACTTAAGATATTCGGCAGCGGATACACGCCTTTAAAGCTAGGAGTGTCAGGTGACCTCAGGATCGGACAACTTGTGATCGCTATCGGAAATCCATTAGGTTATCAGCATTCTGTATCTGTGGGAGTACTCAGCGGGATTGGAAGGACAATGCGCACTCCGGCAGGTCAGCTGATTGATGATATTTTGCAGTCAGATGCAGCGATGAATCCCGGAAATTCAGGCGGGCCGATGATCAGTACCGATGGGGAAGCTATTGGTATTAACACTGCAATAATTCCCAGTGCGCAGGGTCTGAGCTTTTCAATTGGCATAGATTCTGCAAAGGAGATTGTTAAATTTCTGATCAGCGACGGAAAGGTAATAAAAGCTTATCTGGGTTTAATGACGCATGAGATTGAAATTAATCCAAGGATAAAAAATTTTTACAGGCTTAATTCAAAAAGAGGGTTACTCATAACAGGGTTGGAAAGTTCATCGCCGGCAGGAAGGGCAAACCTGCACGAGGGTGATATAATAATTGAATTTGATGGCGGACCAATCACCCAGTCGGTCGATCTGACCAAACACCTGATTGGCAGCAAACTTATAGCGAAGCCGACAAATATAAAGATCCTTCGCCAGACCAGGATGGTTGACATTGATATAATCCCGGTTGAACGACCGGCTGCCTGAATAACCCTGCGTATTACGGATAAGATTGCCTCTACGCTTTCTCCATTTCAGGCTGAACTGCTTTTGTGCCTCTTTTTTGCGGGTAAGATCCCGGCAGGATCACATTTATCAATTGTTTGCCCCACAGACCAAGCCTGAAACCGGCACCAAAAGTCAATAGGCTTAAGGTTAACGTCAGTGGATAGAGGTTCTCTTTCTGCGCAGTAATTAATAATGCTACAGATAGTATGAGAATAATCGTGCTGAAAATTATTTTGACTCTCAGAATTGGAGTAGCCAGGGTTTTAAAGCGTGTCAGGCCGTCAATAATTCCGGTGATGATTGCCAGAACCAGCGTAAAAGGGAAAATGAAAACTGAAAATATTATAACATTCTTCAACAGCTCAGGTTGAAATTGTTTAAAAAGATTTGCAATAAGTATTAGTATAGGGATTGCCATCACGAGGGCCTGCGACAGATGAATGGCTATAGGATGAAGATCAAAATTAAGCAGCATAAGCCTTTTGCGGGATACTCTTTCCCTGTAAGGCTCGAATACTTTTCTGGGCATCCCGCAGGCCGGACAAACATCTCCAAGCTTATCTGCTTCTATTACATAACCGCAAGGACGGCATCGGACGAGTTCCTTCATAATTGTAAGGTTTGGTTAATCAGTGCAAAATTAAGCATTATATAATTCTGACAATAAATCCAGACCAGGAAACCAAACTATCATGTTTATTTCGCTCCTATGGAACCTGGCAAGTTTTGTTGATGTTCAATACTTGAAACATACGAACATTGGCTATGGTCAATTGTTTTATGGTTGTGTAATTTGATTTATCAATTCATAAAGCCTGGTTCTTTATGGAAGCAGTTTTCATTTGTGCAGGGTAAGATATTGGCTATTAGAACAATGATATTGGTACTTTAACGTTATAGATATTTTAAGACTGCAGTTTTTAATGACTTAAGGCCAAATTGAACAAGTTGAATATATGAAAATTTCTTTTGTTGTTTTATTTTTACTTTTATCAGTGCTCTTCCTAACTTCCTGTACCAAAATAGTATACGTTAGCAGGAAAACCGATCCCGAAATCAATATTGGAAATCTGCACAAAGACATAGTATTTATAAATTTGTTTGATTATACCCTTCCTGATAATGCGGGGAAAAAAAATATTCCGGCCTATCATGATGGCGTCATGAATCTGCTTGACGGGTTATCCTCATTTTCCGCTGACACTTCTTTCACCTTCTCAACTGGAGATACACTCAGGAAAACCGTTGAAACCGGATTTCTGACAACTTTGCTTTCAGCAGATACAATAAAATCAATATGCAAAAGATACAAATCAAACCTTTTGCTTTCCCTCGATTCAGTAAGTATATTTTTTGATCGCGATACAGTTATCAACAATTATTTCGGAGGCAGGTACCGGACTATAAATTTCTACCTCAATACAAATTTCTTCTTGTCCCTCTATTCTTTATATGGAGAACTTATCGATCGCAGTGAAGTGGACGAGTCAGCTTTTTACCAGCCCAGGACCTCAGGCATGATAGTCTTTATACCGACAGTGGCAAAAGCAAGAGAAGCGATTGAGGATATGGCCTATCAGGCCGGACAGGATTATGTCGCGAAGTTTTATCCAATAATAATTCATGATACACTACAGCTTTATACCGGGCAGGTATTCAAAGAATCCAATGATTACATTTTTGCAAAAAACTGGAAAAAGGCTATTGACCTTCTTGAAAAGCTGGCGCAGAGCAGGGATCCGGCAGTTGCAACTAAAGCCCGCCATAACCTGGAAGTCGTAAAGGAAGCCTCCGAAGCAGATTAATAACTTTCCCATAAAATAAAGTTGGTATAAGATTTGTTATTATAATTGTACTAACTTGTTCTTTTAATTATATATTTTATGAAAAAGTTTATTATCACTTCACTTCTGGTAGCTTCAATCGCTGCCGGTTCAACACTCAAAGCTCAGAATAATCAGAATGATTATCTGGGTCTGCCCGGAGATAACCTCAATCTTTATGCAGTTATGAAGCTATTCCAGAATTCAAAAACCCTTGAAGATTTTGAGAGGAGCCTTAACGATCCTAACTCCAATATTAATAATCTCGACCTTAATAGCGATAATCTTGTGGATTACATAAAGGTCATTGATAATGTAGATGGGGATGTTCATAACATCGTTCTCCAGGATGCAGTCACCCCAAGGGAAAATCAGGATGTTGCAGTATTTACCGTTCAGCGTTTTCAGAACGGACAGGTGCAGATCCAGCTTACCGGGGACGAATCATTGTATGGGAAGGATTATATTATCGAACCTATTTATGATGATGTTAATCAAGGAACACCAAACCCTGGCTATGCCGGGAATTCCGGAACAGTTAACGGAGTTACTGTTACCTATGTAAGAACTACCCCCGCCCAGATAGCAACCTGGCCACTGGTGAGATTTATATTTTTGCCAACATATACCGTATGGCACTCCTCGTGGTACTGGGGTTATTACCCAAGTTACTGGCATCCATGGCACACATATTCATGGAATTACTATTACGGCTTTCACTCTAACTGGGACAGAGTTTATTACAGTCATTACCGCCGCTGGGACACTCATCGTTTTACGCACTGGAATACCGATTATTATACCTCTAAGCGTTCATACTCACCGGATGTAAGACATCAGATTCAGGTTGGTAATTATAAATCGACTTATGCCCATCCCGAAGACAGAAGAAATGGAGAAGAGATGTTTGCAAAGACCCATCCCGAACAGTACAGAAGGACAACATCTGCCTCAGCTGTTAATAATAACAGAAGAACTACCACTACAACAGTAACAAGCACGGGACGTCCATCTGTCAATAATTCAGGTGTTAACAGAAGAACAACAAATACAACAATTACCAGTAAGCCGGTAAATAATAACAATGGAAACCATAACGGTGTAAACAGATCAAATAATACCGTCGTTAACAGGAATGTCACAAAAACCAATCCGGCAAAAACGACTTCAACTTCAAGAACCACTACCACGGTGACGAACAGGCAGACTGGAAATTCTTCAGCGGTTCATAACACTCCTGCAAACAAAACTGTCAGCAGATCAGCCAACACTAAGATAAAATCTTCCTCAGCTCGCACCAATATCAATAAATCGGGGACCTCAGTTAAAAAAGTCGAAAAGACAAATGATAATAATGATTCCGGTCACCGAAGACAATAAAATATTTAAATATCTTTTAAGAAAAATTCCCGCTTTCGCGGGATTTTTTTTTAATCTTAACTTTATGTCTGTCTTTTATTTTCATCACCAAAATTCCCAATTTGAGAAATATAAATTTCAAAAGTGCAAGGCCTTGCATGCCAGCCCTAACTTAAACTACTCATAACTAACTAATTATATTTGCATTTTTATTGCTTAACTTTTTTGGCACATTTTTGGATTGCCATTTCAAGTCAAATAAATATGCAAAATGAAACAGAAAATTAATGTCCTGGTAATTGAGGACAACGAATATTATAATAATCTAATTTTCAATGCATTGCAGCAAAGCTCTCATTTTGTTCAGAAGGAAATGCAGTATCAGCTTGTACTTCACGCTTTTATAGATTCATCAGACTGCATGAAAAAAATAGAATCACGCGAATTCATTGACAATGATGTTGTAGCGTTTGTCGATCACAATATGGGAAGCGCTATCAGCGGGGCACAGATCATAAGGCAGCTTAAAAAAGAAAACAGCAATACTCTCGCAGTTCTGCTGTCGCAAACGCGATCGGTGGAAGAGAGAAGTACTCAGAATAATTACGATTTCTGTGTTATTAAGGATATATTCGCACCGGCTCTCTGCCGACTTTATCTTGATCAATATATTGAAAATAAATTTTTATAGCTTTGGGTATTATTTATTCCATCAATAATACCCGTGAGGAAGATATCTGTTCAGACTAAGATTGGGTTATTAATGATACTGGCAGTTGTATTACTTTCAGCAACAGGCTATTTGTCATACAGAAACCTCTCTTCAATAGTATCTTCTGTACAGGTTGATCTAAAACCCGACGTCAGACTGGCAAGTATACGGGACATTTCCATGGATCTTGAGAAGGCACAGAACAGTATCCGTATCTACACGAACACTCTGGATTCATTGGATCTCAGGCCATATTACTCTATCATTTCAAACATCGACGGGAAAGTCGCCAGATTACGCACCGAATGCCTCGGCGACTCCATACTCACTCACCAGGCTGACACTATTGGCAAACTTATTGAAAAGAATATCGATATCTGGAATCAGCTTCTCTATCTCCACCATAACTTTATTGTTGTTCGAAATCTTAAACAGCTTTCTGTAAAGCTCGACAGTAACACGGTTGAAGATAACCGGACAGAAAGCAATATTCTGAAACGGGTCTTCAGCCATGCAAACAAGAACAGGCTTAGTGAACGGGATATTCTGAGCGATCTGAAGCAAATTGAACAACAGGATAGTATAACAAAAGTGAGACTCACCAGCAGGGAGGCTAAACTTGCCGTTACAAGTACTGAAATAAAGGAACAGTTTTACGATCTGATCACCAAAATTGAAAACGAGATAGCCGGGCTGGTTAAGACAAAAGTTCTTGCAGCAGATAAGTTAGCAGCAAAAACCTATATTTGGCTGGGCCTGTTTTCAATCTCAGGAACACTGCTGGCAATTCTGGTGATGTTTATTATAATAAGGTATGTGAGAAAAACTCATGCTTATCAGATAGCGCTTCAAAGCTCCAAAGATGAATCGGAAAAACTTTCAAGGACAAAAGAACTCTTCATGGCAAATATGAGTCATGAGATTCGTACACCGGTGACTGCAATTTCAGGATTTACCGAACAACTCCTCCATGAGCCCCTGGATGAAAATACCACACGAACCCTTAAAATAATCAAATC
This sequence comes from uncultured Bacteroidales bacterium, assembly GCA_963715785.1. GTDB lineage: Bacteria > Bacteroidota > Bacteroidia > Bacteroidales > VadinHA17 > LD21. Next base: position 3,064,182 of record OY970276.1, on the reverse strand, counting down.
CTCCTCCGATCACCTTGCAAACATTATAAATGACATCCTCGATTTTTCAAAGCTTCAGAATGGGAAACTTACTCTTGAAAAAGTACATTTTTCAATCGTCCAGATACTCGAAGATGTTTATGCACTATTTGAAAGACAAGCTCGGAGAAATAATACCAGACTTAGCTATTCCATGAGTCCTGATTCTCCCCAGGTATTACTTGGAGATCCTTACAGGCTAAAACAGATACTGATAAATCTTGTCAGCAATTCAGTCAAATTCACAAGTAATGGCAAGGTACATTTCAGCATAAACAGTAAAAAACATGAAAAATCAGATATTGAGCTTATTATGGAGGTAGTCGACACTGGTGTCGGGATTGAAGAAAGCAAGATCAATTTCATTTTTGAGGATTTCACACAGGAGGAGATGAGCACAACCCGCAAATACGGAGGTACCGGTCTGGGTCTTTCAATTGTGAAAAAACTCATTGAACTGCATAATGGCTCCATAGAGTGCAAAAGCAAAAAAAATCAGGGAACTAAAATTACTTGCTTTATCCCCTACAGCGCAGGTGATGAAAAGCTGGTCAGAAAGGAAAATCAACTGGTTATTCCTGAAGAAATTAAAAATCTGAAAATACTTATTGTAGACGATGAGGAATATAATCGAATGCTTTTCAAAACTATAATGCAAAGGTGGCAGATAAGTTATTATGAAGCTGAAAATGGAATGGAGGCTCTGGAATTGCTAAAATCCAACAAATATGATCTTTTGTTTATGGATGCCAGGATGCCAGGCATAGACGGACTGAAAGCTACACAGTTTATACGTACGGAAATGAATATTCCGGAATCGGAAATGCCGGTGATATGCATATCTGCTGCAATGATAAGTGAAGACTGGCAAAAATACAGGAATGCAGGAATGAATGCTTTTCTCCCCAAACCATTTACAGAAGAGATGCTGCTCTCATCAATTATCTCGGTAATTAAGGATCATACTCCGGTTGCAGCAATATACCCGGAAAGTCACGGAGAATTTAAAGTAAATGGAGAAGAAAAGATAAACCTTCAAAATCTGTATCATATCGCCGGCGGAGATAAAAAGTTTGTAAAACAGATGCTGGATTCATTCATTGAATCAACAGAAAAAGGACTTAGCGAAATGCAGGAGCATATTTTGGCAGGTCGTTTGAATTCGGTCGCAGAACTTGCTCATAAAATGCTGCCGCCTTCAAGGCATATCGGTGCTGCTTCTCTCAGCAGGCTCTTAAAAAAAATCGAAGAAAATATCCGGAAAAACGATGATCCATCTTCCCTTGGGATGCTTGTTTCTCAATCTTTATCTGAATTTGAAGAAGTCAGCAGGCTTATAAAAGATCATATCACGAAAATCAATTAAAACTCTCGTAAATACGGTCATTTTTACTTTACTTTGTGAGAGCTGTAATGAACTTTAACCAGAATTCAACCAGATATGTCTGAAAAGCCATTTAAAATTTTTGTTGTGGAAGACAGCGAATGGTATAACAGGCTTTTAGTCCATGCATTATCTTTAAACCCTGACTTCGAGATAAAAAGCTTTTTCAACGGCAAAGATTTCCTGAATTCTCTTTATGAATCACCTGATATTGTTACTCTTGACTACAGGCTTCCCGACTTTACAGGCCTCGATATTCTCAAACGGATAAGAGAGGAAAATTCTGATGTCCAGGTTATCCTCATTTCAGAACAGGAAGACATCGACACAGTTGTGAATCTGCTGAAAATGGGAGCGTATGACTATATAAGCAAATCTGATGATATCAAAGACAGATTGCTTAATACCGTGAAGAATATCCGAAATGGTATAGGGCTTAAAAGAGAGATTACTACGCTCCGGAAGGAAGTGCAGAAGAAATACAGTTTCCGCGAAAGCATCCTTGGTGAGAGTCATGCAATTAAAAATGTTTACGACCTGATTGATAAGGCCCTGAGCACCAATATAACTGTAATAATATCAGGCGAAACCGGCACGGGCAAAGAACTGGTGGCTAAGGCAATACATTATAACTCAAAGCTGAAGGACAAGCCATTTGTTACTGTAAATGTCGCCGCTATACCTTCTGAGCTTATAGAGAGTGAATTATTCGGGCACGAAAAGGGTTCGTTTACGGGAGCATCCTACAGGCGCATCGGCCGTTTCGAGGAAGCCGACGGAGGCACTTTATTTCTCGATGAAATAGGAGAAATGGAACTGAATCTGCAGGCAAAGCTGCTGCGGGTGCTTCAGGAGAAAGAGATTGCCCGGATAGGCAGTAACAAACCTGTAAGGACCGATTGCCGGATATTGGTCGCGACAAATAAAAATCTCAGGGAAGAGGTAAAAAAAGGCAACTTCAGGGAAGATCTCTTTTACAGGCTGTTGGGACTGCCGATTGAGTTGCCTCCATTGCGTGAAAGGGCAAATGACATCCTGATCCTGGCACGCTATTTCATCGGTAAATTCTGCGAGGAAAATAATATTATAACCAGGAAGCTCTCCGCTGCATCACAAAAGAAATTATTGAATTATTCCTTTCCGGGTAATGTAAGAGAATTAAAATCTATTGTCGAACTTGCAGTAACCCTTTCAACAAAAGAAGAGATAGAACCGGCGGACCTGGTAATTGACAGAGGAGATCCGTTATCTGATATCAATGACGATCTTACACTACGCGAATATCAGATAAAGATCATAAAGGCAACTTTAAAGAAAAATAACGACGATATCAGGCTGGCTGCAGAAAAACTTGATATAGGGATCTCCACCATCTACCGTTTGTTAAAAGAAGAAAAGGAATAACCTCAGCATCCTTCAGGACGCTACCTGCCACTCCTTCATTTAATTCCCAATATGAGAATTCTTTTCTCAAAATGAACAATTTCAGATCTGAAGTGTCATTGATAAAATATTCATTCTAAGAGTGTTATTGTTAACTTTAAATCAGGCACAGCGTTTGAGTATATAAGCAGTAATCCTAAAAACAGGAGTAATATATAAACCCGCTCAGCGCACCTGCAAGAAATTAAACATCATAAAATCTGAAACATTTAAGTAATTAAAATTAAGGAGGAAATAAAATGACAAATGAAGTAAACAGTAACCGGAATGTCGTTAATGACAACGCGGCATCGCGGAACAATGAAAGAAAAGCTAAACAGGAAGGCATGAAAAAAGGGGTAACGACAACCCTTATTATCTTCGTGCTTCTTCTTATTATCGGTGCTTTTGTGGTTAATTCAATGTTTAAAAATGAGGTAAAAAAACATGACGCTATTGTAGAGAACCAGAAACGTTCATACACTCAGTTAGTGTCTTCCCGCGATTCTGTGATAAATGAGTGGATGCTCACATTTGACGAAATTGAAAAGAACCTGGCCACTGTTAAAGAAAAAGAGAACATTATTTCTATGAAGTCATCTGATCAGGAATTTTCAAAGGACAAAAAGCAACAGATCCTGAAGGATATAGCTTATGTAAATACACTCCTTGATCAGAATAAAAAGAAAATCGCATCTCTTTCAGCTCAGCTTAAAAATTCAGGTGGTACAATTAAAGGTCTGGAAACTAAAATTGCAGAACTCGAAGCTACTATGAAACAGCGTGAAACTGAAATAGCAGACCTGAAGACCACTCTTACCCAAAAAGATTTCGAAATCGGCCAGCTCAATACCAAAATGACTGATGCTGAAGCAGCTATCGCACAAAAAGACGAAAAAATCACCAACCAGACAGCTGAAATGAATAAAGGTTTCGTTGCTTATGGAACTTATAAGAGTCTGAAAGCTAAAGGCCTCCTTACAAAAGAAGGTGGATTTCTTGGCCTTGGCAAGAAAGAAGCATTACAAAGCGATTTTCCAAGTAACGCCTTTACTCAGGTCAATATTGCCGAAACAAAAAGCATTCCGGTAAATGCAAAATCAGCTAAACTTATCACCGAACACCCTTCCGGTTCTTATGAATTGGTACGTGATAAAGACAACAAGATTGCAAGCATTGATATTAAAGATCCACAGGAATTCTGGAAAATATCAAAGTATGCAGTTGTTGAAATTAAATAAGCAGAAAAATATTATGCTCTGATCTACAGTACAGGCATATGTTGTGAAAGGCAAAGTATCAGACCTCACAGGAACAGAATCCTGTGAGGTCTTTTTTTTTGTACCAGACTGATGCCTCCCTGCCTTTTAATGAAGAGATTATCCGGAAGAATTTATACCTGCTTTAAATTTTAAGTCGTAATTATTCATAAATTCGCAAACGAACCAACCTGGCAGAACTCCGCTTCAACTCTGAAACTTCATAGTACCACAACACAATATGATTCAATTAATATCTCTTAAAATGAAAAAGCTTATACTTCTTTTTGCAGGCCTGTTAATCGCCGTCGCTGTCGGCGCACAATCTGGTAAAAATCTTGCCGATTTACTTGGATATCCCCATGATTCAAAGCTGCTCATAATACATGCTGACGATATGGGGCTTGCTCATTCAGTAAATACAGCCTGCATAAGAGCATTTGATAATAAAGGAATTACATCAGGGAGCATCATGGTACCCTGTCCCTGGGCCCCTGAAATAATGGCATGGGCAAAAGATCATCCCGGGCTCGATATTGGAATCCATCTGACGCTCACCGCTGAATGGGACCTCTATAAATGGGGAGGAATATCATCTTCCGATCAGATAAAGAGTCTCCTGGATACAAACAATTACTTTTATCCGTCTGTCGAACTACTTGGTAAAACTGCAAAAGGCGCTGAAGCAGAAAAAGAGCTCAGGGCACAGATTGACAGAGCAATAGCTTCAGGAGTTCAGCCTACTCATCTGGATACTCATATGGGAAGCGTACTGGCAAGCCCTGAACTTGTGAAAATATATCTTGGCCTTTCCGATATATATCATTTACCTGTACTTTTTCCCCGAGCCTATCTGAGCTGGTTTCCTCCTGAAATGGCAAAATCGATGGAATCTAAAATCTTTCTTCTCGATAACTTATTTATGCTGGAACCTAAAATGATTTCCGGGAAATGGATCGATGCTTACAGGAAGGGTATGGAATCAATGAAACCCGGCTTAAACCAGATGATTGTTCATCTTGCTGTTGATAATGAAGAAATGCAGGCTATAACAAAAGGTCACGACGATTATGGTTCGGCCTGGCGTCAGCATGACCTTGATCTGGTATCAAGTCCGGAATTCAAACAGCTTTTAAAGGAGAATCATGTAATTCTGATCACCTGGAAGCAAATCAGGGACCTTATGAATACTCCTGCTCAAAAGTAGATAATCTCTTGCTATCCCGGCTGTTCTCTGACACATTTGAACCAAACTTCAGCATTATTGTTAAAAGCTATAGCCCGTAAGGGTTATTTATTAACAATATAAAAGAGTTGAAAATGGACAATACTGAACAATCATCCTATGGTGCGCAGAGTAAAAATCTGGGACAAACCCTTATTCAATGGGTAAAAAGGGTTAACGAGAAAAAAAATAGGAAAAATTATGTTGCTGAAGACTCTGCTAAAAACAAGAAATCAACTGTTTCAGGATATAAGGATATTATGCTGTCAATCAAGTTTTCAGGTTCCGGCGGTGCAGACAACAGGAAAGCGAGTTTTTATCCCTGAATTTAATATTCTGTAAACTTTCCCTGGAAATAACAACTGAATGATTTCCCTTTCGGGTCCGCTCCGGTTCTTCTTTAACCGGAGCGGATCACAAAAGCATAACCTGGCTATCTATTTTTCGTTTTCAGGAGCTGAATAAATTCTGTCATTCCCCGATTCCAGGTATTTCTTCTGATCAGGAGTCAGAATATTGAGAACCTCCTTTCGATGAGCATCCCTGAGTGCCTGCATTTTGGAAGACATTTCATCTCTGAGTTTTTTCATTTCATCCTGATTTTTCTTCATAAGATCTTCGATCTGCTTTTTCTGATTCTCAGTTACATTTGGGATACTTGCGAGAAGCCTTAATCCCGGAGCCCCTGGCATCTTTCCTACACTATCCATCCTGCCCATGCCTATCATCCCAAACCCCATTCCCGGGTTCATTCCTCTCATACCAGACCCCATTCCCTGATTCATCCCTCTCATACCAAATCCCATACCAGGGCGACTGCCCCTCATTCCATAGCCTGAACCCTGACATATGTTCCCGCGCATTCCCCTCATCTGCCACATAAAATGTCTCCCATACCCTCTCCAATTATGAGCCATTCTCATGTTTATCATTCTGCCGGATCCATTCATATCCCTTTTGTGCTGCCATGCTCTGTGGCAAGAACTGCCTGCTAACAAAATCAGCAGTAATAAGCCGACTACTGTAAGACTCCTTTTCATGATACTAAATTATTAATTGCTGTTTTTAAAAAAGTTACCTGCCAAACCGGAGGACCAATCATTTTCTTAATAGACAACTGAAGTGAAATATTTATTCTCATGTACAAGAAAAACCGGCTGAAGATCCTTGAAGGATCTTTCAATTAAATGGGTGGTTCATTGAATAAAAAAGCCGTCTCTGTTATTGATTTGAGACGGCTTCTTTTAAAAAAAGATTCAAAAATTATTTCTTGTCATAGATCATATTGCTTTTTGCTTCGCCATTCGGACCTTGTCTGGTTGTAGTAATACTAAGGGTCTTCGGATCAATCAATGACCAGTTTTCTGTTGATTTCATTGTCCTTGTCTCGCCGTTCATGTCCATTGTTCTGGTGGTTTCGATCGTAAGCGTTTTCCCGTCAGAAGACCATTTAGCAACTGATTTGGCTTCACCACGTGGATTGGTATTAACGCTCTCCTTGCCATCGAGGGTATATTTCATTGTCATCGTGGTTGGCTGGCCATTCTGACTATTTCTGGTGCGGGTAACAGTAAGCTGATTAGCATCCTGAGTAACATCGAAGGTTCCTCCGCCCATTCTCATCCCGCTATTCTGCGCCTGCGTGCTTTTTTCCTGGTTCATCGTCCAGTTTCCTGCAAAATTGGCCTTAGCCTGAGCTTTAGCAATAGAAGGCGTCACGATGGTCACCATAAGAATCAGAAATGCTGACCTCAGCAAAGCGGAACTGTTAATTTTTTCTTTCAAGGTGTCTCTTTTCATTTTATTGAATTATTAATGTGAGATAATGTTTACTGTTTACTTAGACAACAATTCTGAATTAAATATTCCTAATGATGTGATAAATTCTGTTTAAAAATTTAAAAGAGCATTGATAAACCATTTCAGATACATGTTCATTATAAAAAAATTTTAACTCTTGTTTAAAAAGTGTAAATTTGATTGGGACTTTCTCAACAATAAAAATATAGTACCATGAAAAAACTAATTGTCTTTTTAGTTCTGCAATCAATATTCATTTTAACATTGCAGGCTCAACCCGTTAATGATTACAGCTATAAACTTGAGAATGGGATTATTGTTAAAACTGATCATTGCTGGAACCAGGTTTGGGTACAACAGGATTACGCTGCATTGAAACCAGGCGATAAGAGTCCATTGTCTGTAAATACAAGAACCCTGGGAGATCTGACTGCAGGCTCATCCTTTAAGCTCTTAAAAGACGGAAAAGAAGTAAAGGTGCTGGATGCGACGCCCGGAACATACAAGTTAAGACTAACCTTTAAGCTTTCAGGAAAGCCGGGAACACTGGGTTTTACAGTTGACAATGTAGTTATTAAGCCCAAAACAAAAACAAATGTATCAATAACCATTTATGACTATCAGATTTCCATTGCAGAGGCAGCAGCGGCGTCTAATGGTCTGTCAGCCTTTGATTCAAAGGTAAACAGGTACAAAGGTATTTCTGATCAGTCGAATAATATGGGTCTCCTCTCATTTTTTGTTAAGGGACAACACGACAAACCGGTTTCTGTCGATGAATCAGCAAGCAAAACATCAGGCAAAATAAAGCCGGGTACATATGATGTACTGGTATCTATTGGGATCTCTAATCAGATACAGAAAGTATGGCTTGAGAATTTCACTATGAAACCCAATGTGAAATATTCAATTTCGACAAATCTTAACGGAGGAGTTATTGTTTATTCGGGTGGGAATAAAAGTATAAAGAACATGCATTTATATCCTGCCGGCACAGCTGCAAAGCAGACCGGCACTCCTGCTCCGATCAAAAACCTTGAACTCATCAGTTATAATGATATCACAAGCCTGAATGTCTGTCCTCCCGGAGCTTACGACGTTCTTATTTCAAATGGGAATGACACAAAATGTGAATGGAGGAAAAACCTTGTAGTCACTACAGGATACAGAACAGAGGTGAAATAACTGTGACTGGAAAGTATCGTGCTCAGTCAGAGAACCGGTGCAGTGAAGGATTGAAACGGTTAAGCAATTATTTTGTTAAAGTATAGAATTCATACTTTATTGACCATTGAAATTCATGTCCCGGTTCTACCTTCACTTTTATATAAGGCTCCGGACAAAGTGTCGTATGACAAGCCCAGAAAGCAAGCCGGAATAACGGCTGATCGCAGGTTATCCTGACTCCCGCTCCGGTAATTCTGTTTTCAATCCTGATCTCATAGTCTTTTGAAGAGGTTCCGAATCCTTCCAATACAGGACACTCAACAAATTCACTGCTGCCGATAGTCCTGATAAATGATATCTGATTATCAACAATCTCAGACATGTCGCCCCAGCCCACGACTTCCGGACCGTTTTTGTCATACTTAAGATTAAATGGAAATCGTACAACCAGCCCCGGACCAATCGGGTGCTTATCAATAACAAAGAAGTTGTGATCATAGACTTCAGTTTCAATAGCATGGGAACCTGTGTTTTTCAATGAATGATGCAGTACCAGCTCCGGCTCATCTTTGATCAGAGAAACGGTCTTTTCATAGTGATATGAGTAGATCTTATCGGACAGATCTTGTATAAACGTAATCTGATCAAGTTTCTTTTTCACCGTCCAGGTTCCGGGATTTAATAACTGATATACCCTGCTGAAGTCGTAGGGCTTATCATCTTGTTTATACACTGCTCCCACTCCGATTTTTATAAAACTGTTCCCCGGCCTGATCTCTGAATAGTCAAGTGGGGCGAAATCCTCAACCGGTCCCATTATCACATCGTGTATTTCGGGACTGTATTTCGTAAACCATTGCCCAAAATAATTATGCCCCTGGTATTCCAGGCTGTTTATTATTCCTGACCTATCGAATCTTGTTCCCTGGTAATATCCTTTACTGGCATCGGGAAGGTAAAAAGTTGCATGAATCAATCCGTTGCTGATCTCTGCCTGTGGAAATTTCGTAGATGACATTGTAAATAGAGTTAATACCGACAATATATAATTTATACTTTTCATAACCTAGAATTTATTTATCAATGATAAGAAACATTCCCGTTTGTTATTATCCATAGCCTGCGGTAGATAAAGAAAATAGTTTTTTGTCACGTACAAAAAACATTAAGGGATTCTATTAATTGTCTTGGCAATTTTATAAATTTGTATATATACCAGCCTCCGGTAGCGGGAAATTATACATTACTTATAAATATAAACGTACTCACTATGAAGAAATTATCAAGAAGAGAGTTTCTGGGTAAAAGTGCCCTTGGATTAGGATCAGCTTTTATAGCATCACAGATTCCTCTGGTTGCAGCAGCCGATACTTCTCCACTTCCTGTACGAATGCCACTGGGATTCCAGTCGTGGATCGTAAGGGATAAAATAGGGAATGATTTTCCCGGCACCTTAAAAATGGTTGCTGATATGGGGTATCAGAGTGTTGAAATGTGCTCACCTCCCGGTTACGAGAGTATGGGATTTGGTCCTCTGATGAAATACACGGCCAAAGAGATGAAGAGTATTATAAATGATGCGGGCCTTAAATGGCCAAGTTCCCATTATGGTATGGATGAACTGAGACAGCACCTCGATGAGAGAATTAAGTTTGCCGGGGAATCAGGACAAACCCAGATGATTCTATCGAGCTTTGGTTTGCCAAAAGAAGCTACCATCAGTGACTGGCTTAAGGCAGCCGATGAGCTGAATACGATGGGGATGAAAGCGCAAAAAGCAGGAATTCAAATGGGATACCATAATCATAATATGGAGTTTGAAAAAATAGGCGACACCCTGATTTATGATGCTTTGATGAGCCAGTTCGATCCGGCATACATTAAGATGCAGTTTCAGGTAGCAGTTATTAGTCAGGGATACAAAGCCTCAACCTATTTTAAAAAGTATCCAGGCCGATTCATATCGGCGCATCTGGCTGATTGGTCTCCATCCGAAAAGAAGGAAGTTCCTGTCGGAAAGGGAATAGTTGACTGGAAGGAATTCTTTGCTACCCTTAAAACAGGAGGCGTAAAAAACATATTTGTGGAAATGGGATTAGATACTTTCAAAGAGAGTGCTTCATATCTGCATAATCTTTAGAAATCACTGCCCGCATTAATAAGACCTAATCAGATATTAACTATAAAATTAATCTATTTCAGAAAATGACAAACACCAGAAAAATTAAGCGTCGTGATTTCCTGGGATCAGCTGCAACTGCCTCACTCGCACTCACGATTGTTCCCAGAAGAGTTCTGGGGGGATCGGGTTACATTCCGCCAAGTGATAAGATAACACTTGGATACATAGGATGCGGAACCCAGGGTTTAAGGGAAATGACTGCATTGATCACTAATCCTGCTTTGCAGATAGTGGCAGTATGTGATCCAAATAAATTCAGTACAAATTATATTGACTGGTCACTGAATGATGTCAGGAACACTATCAGGACTGCCCTGGGCGATAAATCGTGGGGAGAAAATATCACAGGCATACCCGGGGGACGGGATATAGGACAGGAATTTGTACAAAAGTACTATGGGAAATCGAAAGATTCCGGAACTTATAAAGGCTGTGCATCCTATGAGGATTTCAGAGAATTGCTCGAAAAAGAAAAAGATATAGATGCAATCAAGATCATGACTCCTGATCATCTCCATGGCACGGTCGCTATTGCTTCCATGAATAAGGGAAAGCACGTAGTGACTCATAAACCGATAGCAAACAGGATGTATGAGGCCCGGCTCACAATTGATACCGCAAAAAAGACCGGTAAGAGCACGCATCTTCTTGCATGGTCTAAGAGGCCCGATTATGATCTGATCAAAAGCTGGATCAGCCAGGGCTCAATTGGAAAGTTGAAAGAAATACATAACTGGTCGAACAGGCCTATGTGGCCTCAGTGGCAGGCTAATCCTACTGATACGCCTCCGATTCCCAAGGATTTTAACTGGAATTTATGGCTGGGGCCCGTACCCGACAGACCATACAGTCCGGATTATACCAATGCAGTTTTCAGGGGATGGTACGATTTTGGAGCCGGGAGTATAGCTGATATGGGTCATTACAGCCTTTTCCCTCTGTTCCGGACGCTCGGGATAAATACTCCTGCTGTAAGTGCAGAAGCTTACGCAACAACCACTTGTGCCCTTCAGGGGAATGTTTCAGTAGGCGTAAAAAACGACGTTGCATTCCCACTCTCATGTATTATAAGATTTAAGTTCAAAGAGCAGGCAGAACTACCGGCTTTTGATCTGTTCTGGTACGACGGAGGGATGAAACCTGTAACTCCTGATGAATATGCTGCTCAGGGTAAAGCTCTTCCACGTGAAGGAATGATGTTTGTCGGCGAAAAAGGGAAAATTATCGGCGGATTCAGGGGTGAACAACCCGAACTGTATATTGAAAATAAGAAAAGCACTCCCGAAAGACCTGCTCCGGAGCGATCCAATGAAGATCCGAATAATGTTTGGATAGATGCGTTCAAAAATAATACGCAATCGCCAGGCAGCTTTTTATATACAGGTCCTGTTACTGAGACAATTCTGCTTGGAGGCGTGGCATTGCGCGCAGGTAAAAGAGTTGAATATGACAGCGAAAATATGAAAATTACCAACATCCCTGAAGCTAATAAGTTCCTTGTAAGGGAATATCGAAAAGGCTGGGAGCTGTAAGAAAAAAGAGGCTGTCGGAATATCACGACAGCCTTTTTTACTGGTTTCTCCCTTATATTATTGTTTTATAGTTTATGAACTGGTGGATGAGCGGGGAGAAGTTTTTGGTGTCGCAATAACCATACCTGATTTTGCATCATTTTTCTTAAGGAACTTACCATTGCCATCAAATGTAAGAGTCAGTTGAGTCATTCCTTTTGCAACAACAATTTCATATGTTGTAGTGCCATGATCAATAACTTTTGTGGTTTCCTTAATAGTGTATCCGGGATAATCCTTAGCTATATTGTCAGTAACACCTTTCGGAAGATCCGGAACTTTTACGGGAGTTCTCTGGGCATTAACCACGACAGCCCCCATAACCATTATCATCAGAATTAATAATCTTTTCATATCGGCTAAATTTAATTGATTCGACAATACAAAAGTAAATCCCGATTTTGAAGAGGGTCTGAAGTTGGAAAGTTTTAACAAAAAATTAATATTTGCCGTCAGAACGGTCGCCAGGCGTGTCTGCTACTGAGGTACTGAAGCTTTATTTCATGTATCTTTTCATGGTAAGTATATGCTATTGTCATGCCATAACTTTCAGCAATCTTCTTGACTATCGATAAGCCAAGACCTACGGACTGAGGGTGATCACTTTTCTTATGAAACCTTTTAAAGAGATCCTCGGGGTTGGTTGCCAGAGCCGGACCGGAGTTTGAGATTGCCAGGTACCTGTTATCGGTAAAGCATTTTATGAATCCGCCATCAATATTAAACCTTACAGCGTTGCTAAGAAGGTTTGAAATAAGGATCTCAGCAAGCACATCGTTCATCTCAACCAATGCTTCATCATTTGCCTGGGTTTCAACTTTTATATGTTTCAGTTGCAGAATTTCCTTATAATTATCCAGAACGGTGTAAACAATCTGTTTGAGCGAGACCGTCTTCATTTCATGAAAAACCTGGTTCTCTATTTTGGATATCAGGAGCAAACCCTGGTTAAGCTTGAACAATTTAGTGGTCGATTCATTGATCGACTTGATAAGTCTGAGGCTATCCTTGTTAAGATGCTTTTGCTGGATGAGCAAATCAGTCTTTGACCTGATCACCGCAAGCGGTGTCTGAATCTCATGAGAAGCATTTTCCCCGAACTCTTTAAGATTAAGGTAATCATCCCTCATTTTCCGGGTCATTGTGTAAAATACCCTGTTCAGCTGGTCAAATTCTATAATATCGGTATCGGGTAATTCCAGAGGCTGGTCTGATTGTATGTCAAATTTCTCCGCTATCTTAACGGAACTATAAAATGGCTTCCAGAGTTTTCTGGATATCAGGATGTTAGTCAGAATTGAAATAATAAGGAAAGAAAAAAACAATACAAGCATATAGAGCCCTATATCCTGCAACAGCTCATTTCTTTCACTGATAATCTGAAATATTGTAATGATAAAACCTTTTTTAGCGGATGTATTTCCTGCAAAAAATATGTATCTGAACGGTATAAATGAATCTGATTTTGAATCGTAAATGTCGGTGTCTTTTATCGATTGAAAATTCTTAATTGGGTAGTCAAAGAGCTTGACTTCAATCTGATGGCCAAACGTTGCCTCGAAATCCGGAATTGCACCCGTAAGTTCAACCTGATCCTCGATTATTGTCTTCTCTATTTTCAGGCTGTCATCAATCTGCTTGTAAATGACTTTCTTTATTGTCAGGTACAAAATCCCGGCCCCGACAACCATGGCCAAAATAGTAAGGACCAGATAATAAAAGGTACTCTTGGTTAATAGTTTCAACTATCTATGAATTTATATCCAAAACCGTATATGCATTTGATATAATTCCTGCCCTCTGCTGATACTATTTTCTTTCGCAGGTTCTTAACATGGGTATATACAAAATCAAATGAATCGGTTAAAATCACATTGTCTCCCCAGAGATGCTCAACTATTGATTCTTTTGTTATGATTCTGTTTCTGTTTGCCATGAAAAATAGCAGCAAATCGTACTCTTTTTTTGTAAGAATCAATAACGTGTCATTCACGTATACCTGATTATCATCAGTATTTATTCGTATCTCATTATATGTTATTTCATTTAATCCCAGGAAATTATTTCTTCTGTATATTGAATTCAACCGTGCACTGAGCTCCGCAAAATGAAACGGTTTGGTGAGATAATCATCGGCTCCTGTATTCAACCCGGTAAGCTTATCTTCAAGCGAGCTTTTCGCTGACAGAATAAGAATTCCTCCAGTCAGCTTTTTAGCTTTCATCTCACGGATTAAATCCAGACCATTACCATCGGGAAGCCCGATATCAAGGATGACACAATCGTATTTACTTATGGCAGCACTCTGCATAGCAGTATCAAAAGTAAGCGCAACTTCACAGATATGACCTTCCAGCTTAAGATAGTCATAAATGGAACGGCTCAATGATCGGTCATCTTCGACAATTAACAGTTTCACATCAGCAGATTAAAATGCAATTATAGTACAATCAATTTATGGTATTTGTTCAAAAAGTATTCTTGATTCAATTTCCTTTCTTCTTCTGATTCCTCCCGTTTATTAATCTGTCAAATGTGAAATTTTTTATTGATATTTCACAATTTTTTATCATATTGCTGATCATTTCTACATACAGCTTAAACAAATATCATTAAATCAATTTTATCATGATCAGAAGACTATTATTATTAGCATTAACTGCCACATTAATCTCCTCATGTGGTAATACCGGGAAAAAAGCTTCAGATAAAACCGGTGAAGCTGTTAACAGTGAGAAAGTTGAATTTTCTGCACTCGCTGCAAATCCCGATAATTATGTAGGTAAAAATATAACCGTCGAAGGTAAGGTGGTTCATGTATGCACTGAGACCGGTAAAAAAATGTTTATTGTAGGTGATAATCCTGATATAAGACTGTTTGTAGCAGCTGGTGATAACATATCAAAATTCCCAATGGATCTGCTGGGAAGTGAGATTGCTGTCGAAGGTCTTATTACCAGAGTGAGTGAAACAGCACCGGCTGAAAATAAAAAGGAAGCCAAAGGAATGGAGTCAATGCATCAAGCGGCAGGTGCCGAAAAGCTTATGGGCAGCGACAGCTGCGAGACCGAGACTGCGCTTAAGCAGCAGCCTTCACTGGCCAATTTCGCGATGCAATACAAGAGCCATATTGTTAAACAGAAGCTGTAAAACAAACTGAAATGCCTGGAAATAAGCAGGCTCGTAATATATAAAACGAATGAATCTGTGGAAATTCAACAGGGCTACCCATCGTGATATCGGTTATCTCATTGCAGGGTTGACAATTATCTACAGCTTATCTGGTATTGCATTGAACCATAAAAATGACTGGAATCCTAATTACATTTTCGACGACCGCAATTTCACTTCAGATATCAGAACCACCAGGGAAGATTTTAATAAGGACGTTGCAGCTAAGCTCCTGCAAAGTATAAATGTCAATCCGTCATTTAAGACCTATCACTTCCCTTCGGGCAAAACGGTAACAATCTTTATTGATGGGGGACTCGTGAAATTAAACACTGAAACCGGAGAGGGAGTCATCGAGAGAATAACCAGAAGGCCATTATTTTATCAGATCAATTTACTGCATTACAACCCGGGCAAGTGGTGGAAATACTTCAGTGATATTTTCTGTCTGGCGCTTATCATTGTGACAATCACTGGTTTATTCATTATCAAGGGTAAAAACGGGATACAAAAAAGAGGAGCTATCCTGACAATTATCGGGATCCTGCTCCCCCTTATTTTTCTGCTTATTTACTTATAGCAGTCTCTCATTCTTACAGGCCGGCTTAAAAAATTGATAGTCGCGGCATCAAAACCTGAAAGACTTCAAAATGTAAATTTCATTATGTCTTTTTCAATGCTGCAAGAACCCTTTCCGGCGTAAATGGCATCATGTAGAGCCTTGCTCCGGTAGCATCAAAAATGGCATTGGCAACAGCGGCGCCAACTCCTATTATAGCGGGTTCACCTCCTCCCTGGGGCGGTTTGTCCTGTCTGTCGAGAATGAAGGTCTCAATTTTTGGAAGCCAGGAGAATTTCGGAATATTATATACGTCGAGGCTTAATGTTTTTATTTTACCTCCGTCAAACAACACTTCTTCCCCAAGGGTATATCCCATTCCCATAGTTAAACAACCCTCCATCTGTATTGTGGCACCCTCAGGATTAACACACATTCCCATATCCTGAGCGCAGGCAATACGAACCAAAGTTACCTTTCCGGTTGTTTTATCCACTTTCACTTCAGCCATAAGTGCAACCCAGGCCCCTGCATCAGCCCCGCACGCGATTCCTATGCCTCTTCCGCTTGGACCTTTGGCTCCGGTATATCCGAACTTTTCCTCGAGTGCTTTCAGGCAGCCGAGTATATTCTCATCCTTGAGATTCTTTTTCCGGAATTCCATCGGATCAGTTCCTGCTGCGGCGGCCATAATATCAATCTGAACTTCCCGTGCGAATGTATTCGTATTGTTATTGGGAGCACGCCATGCTCCTGTACCGAACTGATGAACAGGCTTTGCTCCGTTTTTCTGATTGTAATGGGTAATGTGAACATTAGGAATATCATAAATTGCTTCGGCGCCCCTTGTACCTGAATAATAAACCTTGTAATCCCAGAATTTTATCATTCCCGACTTGTCTATCCCTGAATTTACTTTAATGACACCAGCCGGATGGAATGTATCGAGAAAAAATTCTTCTTCACGTGTCCACATAAGCATTACCGGCTTGCCAGTCATTTTTGCAAGTTTTGCAGCCTCAACGCCCTGCTGGTATTCGCCCTTGCCTCCAAATCCTCCGCCCACGAAAGGTGTAATTACCCGCACTTTATCGGGTTGCATTTTCAGTTCATGCATAACGCCTTCACGTAAGCCAAATGGAGACTGGGTAGAGGCCCAAACAGTCATCTTGTCTCCTTCAAGACTGGCAAGGGCGGTATGTGTTTCCATTGCTGCATGTGCCAGGTAAGGATCGTGGTATTCCGAGTCAAATGTCTTTTCACAGAGTTTTTTCCCTGCTTCAATATCACCTTTTGAAGTGAGAGCCGATGCCGTTGAATCGGCCTTAAGCATATATTCATAAATTGTTTTGTCGTTTACCGGTGCCTCATTAAATGAATATTCAGCTTTTATTTTAACAATCGCTTCATCGGCTTTGTCGCGATCTTCATTTATCACGGCAATGAAATCTCCATCCCTTACAACCTTTGTGCCTGCTATCTTCTCAGCCGCTGAATAATCAACTGAAGTCAATTTTGCAGCATGAGACGGCGGGCGTAAGATCCTGGCAAAAACCATTCCCGGCAATTTCATGTCACCTGAATATTTTGCTTCGCCTTTGACCTTAAGCTCTGAATCAGCCCGGTTATATGATTTACCGATGTATTTAAATTTCCTGTAATCTAACATCGGGGGTTTAATATCGAGAAATTTCTCCATTTTCTTTCCTTTTGCCAGCGCTGCATAACTGACAGATTTTTTAGGATCTTTGGTGTCGGTTACAATACCGTCCCTGACCTCCAGTTGTGCGACGGGAACTCCAAGTTTGGCTGATGCAAGATCGAGGAGAACACCTTTGGCCTCGGCGCTGGCGGTCCTCATGATCTGACCAAAAACTCTCGTGCTCAAAGATCCCCATGTACCCTGGTCCCAGGGACAGATATCCGTATCACCCATTATGATCTTTATCTTCTCCAGGGGAATGCTCAGTTCATCGGCCATCTCCTGGGGCAATGATGTTATTATCCCTTGTCCCATTTCTATTTTGCCTGTGTAGCAGGTCACCATTCCATCCTCAGCAATACGTAGGAACGCATTATAATCTGTTGGAACGCCGCGGGCCTGTTCAGCCGGACTTCCGATAAGATTGAGCGCTCCCCAGGGACGCAGGAATATAAAAATACCTCCGCCCATGATCTTAAAGAAATCTCTCCTGGGCATGCCATGATGTTCAGATACCGGTAATAATTCCTGATCATTTATTTGCTCTTTTTTCATGTTTACTTCCCTCCTTTCATTTCTTTTGACGCAGTCTCCACAGCCTCAATTATACGTTCATGTGCCCCGCAACGGCACAGGTTGTCTTCCATGCCTTCCTTTATCTGCTGGACAGAGGGTGAAGGATTCTTAATCAGAAGACCTGTTGCATTCATAATCATGCCCGGAGTGCAAAAGCCGCACTGCAGAGCATCGTGTTTTACAAAAGCCTTCTGTACAGGATGAAGATTGCCGTTGGTAGCCAGACCTTCAATGGTCACAATGCTTTTGCCTGCTGCATCGCCTACTGACAATTGACAAGACCTTACAGGTTCATTATCAATGAGGACGGTGCAAGCGCCACAAAATCCCATACCGCAACCGAATTTTGTCCCCGTAAGACCGAAATGATTCCTCAATGCCCATAGCAGGGTCTGAGTAGGATCAATTACAGCTTCGGTTTGTTTCCCGTTTAACTTAAATTTGATTGTCTCTTCCATAGCTAATGAATTTGATTTATTCCTTCCATATATTCGTCGTAAGTGTCAAAATCTCTCAGTATATCCGGTTCATTCGTCTTAACTTCCAGAATGTTATCCGGAAATTTTTCAATCAGGGAATGCAATCCTGTGTCGGATGAAAGCTTTTGAATTTCATTCCGGTATTTAAAATCAATAAGCAGAGGGTGCCCTCGTTTAGACTTATAAACCGGAACAGCCATGCCCTTACCCGATAACAGATATGCATCTATAACACTGTTTATGACGTTTGGAGCAATAAGCGGCTGATCGCCCTGAAAAACCAGCGCTGCTTTAAAAAATTGTGGCAGGTTTCTGAATCCGCATTGAACCGATGAAAGCATGCCTTCCCTGTAATTTTCATTAAAACAATTCATTACTGTCAAAGGTCCGATCCTCTCAGCTATTGACTCGTGGTAAGCTCCGAGAACGACAAGTGTATGATCGGCTTTCGATTCACTTACCTTTAAAATGACTTCTTCAATCATTGATCTTCCATTAAAAGGCAATAGCATTTTAGGAGAACCCATCCTTTTTGACTCTCCCGCGGCGAGTATTATAGCCCAGATTTCACCCATGAAACCAGCTTGTTAATGATAACTTTAAACACGTAATGTTCCACCGCCCTCAACGGGACTTCCACAACTTCACACTGTTCCGCACCAGTACCAGCTGAGCTGCAATGCTTATGGCAATTTCTTCTACCGTTTGGGATTTAATTTCCAGTCCGATCGGCGTATGTACATTTTCCCACTGGCCGGGTGTTGCCCAACCGCTGTCGATGAAGCTGGCTTTCATCGATGCGACTTTAGTCCTGCTTCCTATCATACCTGTAAATGCAAGATCAGATCCAATGCACGGCCTCAGTGCGTCTGCATCATCCTTATGACCACGAGTCACTATGACAACATAAGTCTCATTGCTTTTCTTCACTTCCTTCATGGCCTGACCTATATCTTTTACTATAAAATGGTCGGCATCGGGTATGTTCCGGGAATTGGCATATTCGGGTCGATCGTCAATTACCGTAACCTCAAAATCAAGCAGATCTGCCAGATGCGCGAGTGATTTACCTATATGTCCCGCTCCGGCTATTATAAGCTGATCAGGTGGATACACAGCTTCAAGCAGGAAAAGTGATGAAGGTTCCTCATCGGGTAATCGGAGCTCCATCTCCCTGTAATCAGATGGCTTGTGTTCGGAAAGCATTTTAATCGCTACCGGTTCAATCTCAGCAAGAAATTCTGCAGGCATTTCCGGTAAGACCGTTTTGTTCAGCCAGTAACGGTTAATCAGGACCGTTTCTTCCGAAAACCTGGTTACCATTGTTATTAAGACACCCGGCTGATGATTTTCAATCGAGTATCTGAGCTGTTCAAGTAAAGATAAATGATTTTGAAGATTGGCATCTATAAGGACACTGATCTGCCCGCCGCAGATAGCCTCGTCTTTATTCAATATATCATTGGAGAGATTAAACTGAAAGTGCCCGGATTTTTTGGATTTAAGAGATTCAGCAACAATTTTCCCGACCCTCCCTTCCACTACTCCGCCACCTATAGTGCCGGATACCAGTCCTTTCCGATCATACAACGCCGAACTGCCCGGTTTCTGTGGAGCAGAGCCATGGGTCGAAGTTACGGTAGCAAGAACTAAATTAGTAATATCGGAGCTGTGATCAAGAATCTGCAGATAAATATTTTTCATATTCCGATACCTTTAGATTGTGGATATTTCAATTGCAGAGATGCTCAAGATACCCATCACTGCATCTCACATGAGATCACGTAATTCTCCAGTAACAAATTTATTCAAATTGATTTAATATTCATAATTTTAAGGAATATACTAATAATTAAATTTTGTGCCTTAACCATACCTGGCTCGCGCATCATTAATAGAAATAAATATAATCCTGACCACCATGAAACAAAATTTTAAATTGATTTTTTTACCATTCCTGACCCTGATCATTTTGTTGATCACATGCAAACCAACTGTCAATAATAATACGGGAAAGGAACCTGATAACAGCTGGATTGAAGAACTAACTATAGCTCAGCTTCAGCAGGGTTATAAGGACCATAAATACTCGGTAAGGGATATCGTTAAAATCTATCTTGACCGCATAAATGAAATTGATAAAAATGGTCCAAAGCTGAATTCAGTGATCGTTGTGAACCCCGATGCGCTTTTGATCGCTGACGAACTC
This sequence comes from uncultured Bacteroidales bacterium, assembly GCA_963715785.1. GTDB lineage: Bacteria > Bacteroidota > Bacteroidia > Bacteroidales > VadinHA17 > LD21. Next base: position 3,043,458 of record OY970276.1, on the reverse strand, counting down.
GACAAGGAGATTTCTGCCGGAACAACTCATGGGTCAATGTTCGGTGTTCCGGTAATTCTGAAGGATAATATTGATACTCACGATAAAATGCCGACAACCGCAGGTGCAACAGTTTTAAGAAATTCTTTTCCTGCTGCTGACAGTTATGTTGCCAAAAAGCTCAGGGAAGCAGGTGCGGTAATTATTGCAAAATCGAATCTCAGCGAATGGGCTAACTTCAGGGCAAAAATGTCGTCAAGCGGATGGAGCGGAGTTGGCGGGCAGACAAAAAACCCTTATGTTCTCGATCGAAACCCGTGCGGCTCAAGTTCCGGTTCAGGTGCCGCAGTATCTGCAAATCTCTGCATGGTTGCAATTGGCACAGAAACAAACGGATCTATAGTCTGCCCGTCGAACAACAACGGAGTAGTAGGTATTAAACCAACTGTAGGTCTTATCAGCCGAACAGGCATTGTGCCAATATCCTTCACACAGGACACGCCCGGTCCCATGGGACGAACAGTAGAGGATGCGGCCATTACGCTTGGGGCTCTGACAGGCATTGACACATCAGATACCAAGACATTAGCATCTCAGGGGAAATACTCTACTGATTATACAAAGTTTCTCAAAAAAGATGGTCTTCATGGCAAGAGGATTGGGTTATCCGGGAAATCACTTGGTTTTAATGACAGAGTTGACACACTGATGAAAAAGACCATAGCGTATCTCAAGGCAAATGGAGCTGAGGTTATTGATATTGAGTTTCCTAAAACTGATAACTATGAGGAAGCTTCATATCAGGTCCTTCTCTATGAATTCAAAGATGGTCTTAACAGATATTTTGCAGGACCCGGGAGCGATTCACCAGTCAGGAATATTAAGGAACTGATAGAGTTCAATAAATCAGACAGCATAGAACTCAGATATTTCGATCAGTCAATTCTTGAACAGGCAGAGAAAAAAGGTGATCTCAGTTCACCGGAATATAAAAAAGCTCTGTCTCTTATGAATAAGGCGACAAGAGAGGATGGCATTGACAAAGTAATGAATACCTATAAGCTCGATGCCATAATGGCACCTACAGGATCACCGGCCTGGAAAACCGATCTTATTCTTGGGGATCATTTTGTGGGAGGCAGTTCATCGCTGGCTGCAATATCAGGTTATCCAGCTATAACCGTTCCCATGGGCTTCGTGGAAGGATTACCGGTAGGAGTTACATTTTTTGGAAGAGCCTGGAATGAATCCATCCTGTTGGAAATAGCATACAGCTATGAACAGGGGACCAAACATAGAAAAGTACCAAAGTATAGTATTTCTGACTGATTTACAATACATTATGAAATAAAGGCTGCCTCACAATGCATCAATGAGCCAGCTTTTATTTTTTTTCTTCCTCTTTGTGTTCAGCGCCAGGTTTTTCGCTCTCATCATCCAACCGTGAAGCTTTCTTGAATTCTTTCATGCCCTGCCCGATACCTTTCATCAGCTCAGGAATTTTCCTGCCGCCAAAAAGAAGTACAACAACAACCAGAATCAATAAAATCTCAGTAGCTCCTAAATTTCCCATCTTTTTAATTATTAAATTAAGCGCCAAAGATATTAATAGAATTAATTAATACCAAGGGAAAAGAATAATCGACAATTAATTATTTTCCGTCCACAAATGTCCATATCTCCGATAATTTTTGCCGGATCTTAAATTTCTGCCTCGAAGACAAGTTCCCCTTTAACATAGGTCCTGCTAATTACCAGATCTTTCCCATTTTTCAGGAACATGATCAGGTCGGCTCTTTTCCCTTTTGAAAGTTCACCTCTGTCGTTAAGGCCATAAACTCCCGCAACATTTCCTGAAGCCATCTTAATAGCATCCGAAAGAGAACAGTCAGTGAATTTCATCAGATTTTCCACTCCCCTGATGAGAGGGAAGGATGCGCCTGCGAGACAATTAAGCTCTGTGTTTACCAGTCTTCCTTCGCTTGTTACCAAAACTTCACTCCCCATAAAAATATATTTTCCGGGAGCCATACCGCCGAGGTGCGTAATATCAGAAGTAAGAATCATATTATCAGGCCCTTTTACCTTATAAAATACCTTAATTTCTTCGGGTAAAAGGTGAAGTCCATCAGCAATTATCGAAGGCATTAGTAATTCGTTGGCAAGTTGTTCCCAGAGCGGATTATTATGACGGTGAATGAAATTTGCACAGCCATTTCCAAGGTGGGTCGATAACCTTGCGCCATATTCCACAGCCTCGGCTATCTGCCCTGAGGTGGCATTGGAATGTCCGATAGCAACTACCACTTTGCCCGCATTACATTTTTTTATGAATCCCATGGCTCCCTCAATTTCAGGTGCCAGTGTCACCTGCAAAATTCTTCCGCCGGCAGCATTCTGGCAGGCCATAAATTCATCCCACGATGGTTTCCGGATATTGGCCAGAGGATGACAGCCTCTGTAACCTTCATCAGGAGAAATATACGGGCCTTCCAGATGAAATCCGGGTATTGATTCGCTTACAATATTAAATTTATCGACCGATTCATTTAAGATAGTAAGATTTCTAATCATCATTTCATGGCTATTGCTTATTAGCGTCGGAAGAAATGTCGTCACTCCGTCTCTTCTTACTGCACTAACAGCTTCAACAAGCTGAGCAGCACTGAGCTCATTACCGGAGAAATCAATACCGGCATATCCATTTACCTGATTATCTATCAGTCCCGGTGCAACATAAAGTTTTAGATTTTCATTCGTTGGATCAGTAACCTCAGTTATGCTTTCAATAAGTCCATTGCGGATTTCAATCCTGACCGGCTTATCCGTTTCATAATGAATGGCTTCTATTGTTTTCATTTTTGTTCCGCTTATAAGGCTTTAAATCGCAGCAGCCCTTCAGATGCTACAATGGTATGATCTCAGCTGCTGAATTAATATCGAGATAAAGATGAAAATCATGGTGCTGCTTCAGCAGAGTTGCCGGTACAAGATTTGTCAGTTCACTACTAAGCATATTCTTCACACTCAATGCTTTTACTTTATGAGGTACACAAGATATTATAGTCTTGCATTGCATTATCTGCCAGGGAGTCATAGAAACCGCTTCAGAGGGTACTTCTTCAACAGAATTAAACCATCCTTCCTGGACCTGCTGCATTCTGCACTGGTCATCCAGACTCACAATCCTATATGCTTCTTTGGTGGTAAAATCAGCCGGAGGGTCATTAAAGGCGATATGCCCGTTTACTCCAATACCGATCAGACCCACATCGACAGGCTTTTCTCTTATCTCAGCTGTCAGAATCTGAATTTTCCCATCAATATCACCTTCTGTATCTACCGCATGAAATTTTTTTGCTTTAATATGATTTATGAACCGTTCCTGCAGATATTTTCTGAAGCTTGCTTTATGTTTCGTTGGGAGTCCTACATATTCATCAAGATGAAAGATTGTCACTTTCTCCCACTGCAGTTTTTCCTTCAGCAGAGACTGAAAAGTCTCAAATTGTGATGTTCCAGTGGAAACCACAAGCCTGGCCTCCCCTCTCTGGCTGATGGCTTCATTAAGTTTCATTGCGGCAAAATGTGCAGCTTTCGATCCAAGTTCAGCGGCATCATTGCATATTTCTATTGTCATAATAAAAAAGCATAAAATTCATTTTCATTAAAATTATAATAATTCCGTGTACGGGGAGGTGAAAATCATTAATAAATGACTTCCGGAATGCCAGTGTTTTCACAAAACAGAACAATGTTAATCCCGGGGTTATTCAAACTTTTTTTTACCTTGTGGCAAATTTTAAAATCCTAAATGCTTAAACCTTCCTTACTACTCAGCATCGTTATTTTCATGTGCTTTAATGCAATTCTTTTGGGTCAGTCAAAAGGGATCAATCGTGAGAAATACCGAATCAGCACCACCGAGACAAAAGAAACAATCACTATTGACGGAATGTTAAATGAACCGGCATGGCAGACTGCAGATAAAGCAACACATTTCCAAAGGGTATTGCCTACCGATACAGGTTTTGCAAGCGCTCAGACTGAGGTGAAAGTATTATATAACGAGTCAACAATCTATTTTGGCATAGTTTGCTTCGATTCAACTCCGGGGAAGAGGCCGGTAGAGTCATTGCGTCGTGATTTCAACTTCCTCAAGAACGATAATTTTATTGTATTCATTGATACATATAGCGATCAGACCAACGGATTTGCTTTTGGTGTGTCGGCTGCAGGAGCCCAGTGGGATGGAGTTCAGGCAAACGGGGGAACTGTAAATTTAGACTGGGATATTAAATGGAGATCAGCAGTAAAGAACTATAAGGACAGGTGGGTTGCTGAATTTGCAATCCCTCTCAGAAGCGTAAGGTATAATGGAGGAGACAAGGAATGGGGAATAAATTTCAGCCGGCTCGATCTTAAGACTAACGAAAAATCAAGCTGGGCGCCAATGCCAAGGCAGTTTGCGACGGCTACACTGGCATTCACAGGATCGCTTGTCTGGGATAAACCGCTTGCCGCATCGTCTGGCCTCAGATTCTCCCTTATACCGTATGTGTCGGCACAGACAACCCAAAACAAAGAGGCGGGGGAAGGATTCAAACAAAAAATGAACGGAGGAATTGATGCTAAAGTAATTATGTCCACATCAATGAATCTTGATCTGACTGTTAATCCCGATTATTCACAGGTTGAGGTTGACAGACAAGTCACAAATCTTGATCGTTTTGAGCTTTTTTTCCCCGAGAAGCGGCAGTTCTACCTTGAAAACAGTGACCTTTTTGCGAAACTTGGAAATGACAATCTCAGGCCATTCTTCTCAAGACGCATTGGACTTGAGAGCTCAGTCATTGGTGGTGCAAGGCTCAGCGGAAAGATCGGGAATAACTGGAGAATAGGGGTTATGGATATACAAACCGCTCAGAATGACACAGTGGAAGCCGGGAATTTCACAGTAGCAGCAATACAGCGACAGGTATTCAGCCATTCCAATATAACTGCATTCCTTGTAAATAAACAGGCAATGAATCTGAATAACGACTCAACATTTATCGGCAACAGCTATAACCGTGTGGCAGGATTGGAATATAATCTTGCGAGTGCTGATAATCATTGGCTTGGAAAGGCCTTCTATCACCAGTCGCTTTACCCCGGAGCAAAAGGCAATGCTGCAGCTCTCGCCGAAAATCTCTCATATACGACACAATATCTCAATGTCTTTTTGAATCAGTCATGGGTAGGAGCTGACTATACAGCAGAGGTTGGTTACATAAGAAGAAACGGGTACTATGAGTTTAACCCGGGTTTGCAGTATAAATTCTTTCCATCTGCAAGCAGTATTGCAGATCATGGACCTGCCCTGAAAATGGATATGTATTTTGATCCCTCTATGAATTTGACAGACAGGGAAACACAACTCCTGTACCAGGTAGAATGGATGAACAAAAGCATTCTTGTAGTTGATGCAAAGGAAGACTTTATTAAACTTCTGGCGGCTTTTGATCCAACAAATACCCATGGAACACCGTTTGCTGCAAATGAAAAATTCAACTGGAAAGAGATGGGGATCTCCTTTACATCAGATATACGTAAACCCTTAAATTTCCTTATCAGCGGCAGGTACGGAGGCTATTACAACGGCACAAGGTTGCAGTTTAACGGGGAATTGTATTACAGGGTACAGCCATATGGAAGTCTTGCAATAGTTTCTTCTTACAACAGGCTGGAAATGCCTGCGCCTTACAAAAGCGCTGAATTTTTCCTCATAGGGCCCAGACTGGATTTTACATTTACCGATAAAATATTTTTTACCAGTCTTGTACAATTCAATAATCAGATCGACAACCTCAATCTGAATTTAAGGTTCCAATGGCGCTTTGCTCCTGTATCAGATCTGTTCATAGTTTATACCGAAAATGCCTTGCCCGGCAATTTACGTGTTAAAAACCAGGGTCTTGTATTGAAATTGTCGTACTGGTTCAATTGAATCCCGAGCAGCTATTTTATCATAAAATCAAGAAGCGGCTTGTCACCCAGGTATGCAACAAGGTTATCATTTCTGTGCAACTTGCCGACACCGGGCGGTGTTCCTGTAAATATAAGATCGCCGGTTTTCAGCGTGAAGAAACCCGACACATATTCAACAAGTCTGTTCGCCCCGAATATCATGTCTGATGTATTGCCTAGCTGCACCACTTTCCCGTTTATTTCAAGCCGGAAGCCGAGGTTTGTCATATCCATTTCACTTGTAACCGACACAAATTGACCCAGAGGAGCTGCCCCATCGAAACATTTTGATAATTCCCATGGCATTCCTTCAGCTTTCAGTCGGCTCTGAAGATCGCGCGCTGTAATATCTATACCAAGAGTGATTTCATCAAAATAGCGCGGAGCAAACTTTGCTGAAATGCCCTTGCCAAGCTTGCTGATTTTTAATACAACCTCAACCTCATAATGTATATCAGAAGAAAAATCCGGAAGGAAGAATGGCTTATTATTTTTCAGAATTGCGGAATCGGGCTTCATGAATATCACAGGTTCATCTGGAACAGGCCAGCCAAGCTCCATGGCATGTTGCCTGTAATTGAGGCCTATGCAGATGATCTTCATTTTATCACTGGGTTTTTCCGAAGGATCTCAATTTTATCTCCGTAAGAACTTTTTTTGTATATAACGGAAATTCGCCATTCATCATCCACGAATAATATGCCGGTTCCTCAGTGAAAACCACCTCTACAGGTTTGCCTTTATGTTTGCCAAAGTTAAAAACTTCTATTCCGTCCTCATTCAGTATAATTCTTCCCGCAAAATCGACATTGGTGTTAAATGAACTGAAATCGGCAAGCCTTTCAACATCATTTTCAAGATCCTTATACCTGTCAAGCTGTGACTTCAGAATTTCAAATGTAGCCAGGGTATCTGCCTTTGAAGTATGCGCGTCCTGGAGTTCTTTGCTGCAATAAAACTGGTATGCCGCAGATAATGTGCGTTGTTCCTTTTTATGAAAGATCACCTGCACATCAACATATCTTCGTTTCATGAAATTAAAATCGATATTCGCTCTCAGAAATTCTTCAGCAAGAACGGGAATATCAAATTTAATGGCATTATAGCCAGCCAGATCGCAGCCTTCAAGAAATGCTGCCAGATTTCTGGCTACTTCCCTGAAAGTAGGTGAATTGGCAATATCTGCATTGGTTATCCCATGAATGGCAGTGGTTTTGGAAGGAATGTCCATTTCGGGGTTTATCCGCGTGGTCATCCACTCCTCTTTTCCATTCGGACTGATTTTTAATACAGACAGTTCTACAATCCGGTCTGTCGAAACATTAATTCCTGTTGTTTCGAGATCGAGAAATGCAATCGGACGTTTAAGTTTCAGATTCAAAGGTCAGGCATTTATCATCATTGGCATAAGAAGCATGAGAAGGTCTTCCGATTCATTTTCAGAAATAACCGGAAGGAATAGCCCGGCTCTCGTGGGATCAGCAAGTTCGATCATAACATCCTGAGAACCAATGTTAGACAGTATCTCCAGAAGGAAAACCGATTTAAAACCTATTTCAATTTCTTCTCCTTCGTACTGACATTTTATCCTTTCATATGCAGATATTGAGAAATCTATATCCTGTGCGGATACCATTACCTGATTTCCTTTCAGCTGAAGCTTTACAAGATTGCTTGCCTGATTTGAAAAAACGGAGACTCTTTTGAGCGTATTAAAGAACTCCGACTCTGTCGATTGTTATTTTTCGTCGGATTATTTTTCGGGATAACTGAATTATAATTCGGATAATTTCCTTCAACAAGACGGCAAACAATCTTATAATTGCTCAGGTTAAAAAATGCATTTTTATCATCAAACTCAACAGTTACCGGTCCTTCCTCCTTCGGCAGGATATTTTTCAGCAGTGAAGCGGGTTTCTTTGGCAAAATAAATGAGGCATTATCATCAGCATGGCGTCGCTTCTCTGGTATCTTACAAGCTTATGGGCATCGGATGCAACAAATGTGATCTTGTCTGTCGCGGCTTCTACAAAGATGCCACCCATTACAGGACGAAACTCATCATCGGCAGTGGCGAATAAGTGTTCTGCTTATTCCAGCCAAGCAAAACATCGGCATTGATTGAGAAAACGAATTTTTTATCTTTTTTAATTGAAGGCAAAGCAGGAAAATCAATTCCATTCTGTCCAACAACATTGAATTTACCATTTTCAGAACTGATAACCACTGCCATCGTTTCCATATTGATATCGAAGGTCAGGGGCTGAACAGAAAATTCCTTTAGTGTATCCAGTAAGATTCGTGCCGGCAGGGCTATGGTGCCATCTCCATCGGTATTTTCCAGCTTCATCCTGGTTATGAGTGTCGATTCAAGATCCGATGCGGTTATTTCAAGATCGTTTCCCTGAGAGATTGAAAAGAAAATTATCGAGTATTGGAAGCGTATTCTTTGAACTGATTACCCTGCTTATTGCCTGCAGATGACCAAGAAGTTCCGAACTGGATACTACAAATTTCATATTGGTATCGTTTTAAGTTGATTTATTGATTTTAAAATTTTACTATTCAAGTCAAAATGAATGAATTGAACGATGGGGTTTGCTCAATTCTCAATTATCAATATTACAAAAAAAAACTATTACCTCAAACAAAATAATTTGGGGCAATCGGAGAACAATTCAGATTTTTTTAGCTTCCAGACTTATTTCGCATAGAAATAAGATCTCTTCTTAATCAGCGGATCAATATCGAAATACCTCATAATGAAAAGATCATCCCTGTCATCAGTTTTACCAAAAATCTGTCGCTGTCAGCCGTCTTTGTGCCTCCTGATCCTTGTACATTTCCCATAAAGTAAGAATGCTCTTTCCGCCTGCTTCAGTAGTGACCGTAATTCTGTACAGGGGCTGCTGAGCCTCAATTGATCTTTGCCTGGCTTCTCCTAAATCGAAGGCCCACGATTCAAAGGGTACCCAGGCGAAATATGAGATATAGCGGAATACCAGGGAAGAATCCCAGCCTCCGGTACCGGTAAGACGAGTAATGATGAGCCGTATTAATAATTGAAAAGGAAGATGCAGTGTCTGTCAGGTTTTCAAATTTTACTGAAGCTATCTCAGAAGGAAGAAGATTAAAAACTGTATAGGGCTGCCAGAATAATTCATTAAGCGTAAATCCCGAACCTATATCACCTTCAAACCCTGGAACATAGACAATGAAAGGTTTTGAACCCTCCTCTTATCTTCATAATATTGCCATAATTATTTGATCCTGTTTTATAGACCAGAAATGTTTTTAAAAGTCTTCTGTTTTCATAGACTTTCACCTTTACCGGAATAATTTTTTTTGCAGTAATAACGCTGTCAAACAATTCGCGAAGAAACCGGAGATTTTATTCTAATCTCTTTTAAGATCCTGACAATGAAGAATATGCCGCTTTTCCTGGCTTCATATTTTCCATTTATCATCCAGGTTTCACCTTTTTTTTCAAGGATCAGTCTCCTGCCATTTTCTGATAAGTCTATTCTAGTGATCGCATCCTTTGGTTCTGAAGCGAATGAGCTGTTATCTTTCCCGAAAGGATGCCTGGTTTTTAAAAGGATAATGACAAACAGCCCGGATAAAGCCAGCAGAATTAATATTCTGATCAATAGCTTATTCATTATCAATATTTTGAATATTTTCTCTTTCTGAAAAAGCTATATAAAATTCCTCCGATAATCACAAAAATAACAGGCCCCGCAACATTTATCAATTGCCATTCAAACTTTTGAGATCTGATCAGTTTTGTATTCAGCAGCCTCAACTTGAGTTCTCTCGACCTGAGCTCCATGATTCCATTTTTATCAACCAGCCAGTTCATGCAATTGATGAGAAAATCCTTATTGCCATATACCTCTTTTGTATATTTATCGAGGCCAAGCGGCATTGGGATTTCATTCAATCCTGATCTTTTTACCTCATTTCTTATAATATCGGCATCAGCAACAACAATCATCCTGGTTTCTTTACTTTCCGTCCTGATCTTCAGATTTTTGTCCTCTGTCAGATTGCTGACCATGCGATTTTTAAAATCCGAGGTAAATGTACCATCAAGTAAAACTGCAACAGGCAGGTTCCCTTTATTAAAATCTTTCTCAGCCGGAGGATTCTCGGTCTCTTTCAGGCTGATTGTGACAGGAGGAGAGATGGTCCGGCTCAAATTTGAGGTTGACAGAAGAATCTTTTTCTTTATTGAGGGATCGAGGCCTACAGTATCGATATAATTAACGAACTGACCTTCCACCCTATTCAGATTTCTTGTTATAGGGTTATTTTCTGCGGGTCTAAGCAGAGGTTAATAGATCCATGGAACAGTAACAACCTGCTGACGGGTGCCTCCGCTCATCACAACAAGCCTGATCGGCACACACTCAATGTCCTGAACAATGGCAGGATTAATTCTTGCACCATACCGGAATAACTGATCTTCCAGATTCAGTGGCCGATACAACCCTACGGTCTGACCAAAAGCAAGGCTATCGGCATTCACAGCCACCTCATCGATCAGCCATAATACTTTGCCTCCGTTCATTATATACTGATCAACGACAAGCTTATCTGACTCATTGAATTCCTTTTCGGGTCCAGCTATTATTATAGCGGAATATTTGTCGAGCACTCCCGGCTTTCCGCCTATAACACCCCGATCGACAGTAAAAAACTTCGCAAGGCTCATAGTAATATCAGCTGTCTCAATCTCAGGTATTTCTCCCTGCCCTTCAATAAATGCTATCTTATTTATGGTATCCGAGCTTAAGGTAGAAATAGTCTGGATCATATCATATTCCAATCCTTCGGCTGAATGAAGAATATTCTGCTCATAAGGTATTGCCGGATTATTCTGAAGAAAGTTTACAGGAACTTCAATACCGTTATAGTTAATTATCATTCCGGGAAAAATAATCTTCTGACTGGATCCTCCTTCAGAGTCGCCTACCTCAAGCCGTATTGGACTCAATCCTTTTTTTTCAAGAGTCTGATATAAATTATCCCGCTGCTTCTGGTCCTTCCCGTCAGAAGGATTTATGAATTCGTAATCAATTTTTCTGCCTGACGCGATTCTGAATTCGTCAAGCATTTCTCCGACGTCCCGCTTTAACCGTTTAAGGGGAATGGGTATTTCGCCATCGAGATAAACCTGTATATATATATCGATTTTCAGGTGGCTAAGTACGTTGCGTGTAGCTCCCGACAGTGTAAATCTCTTATCCTCAGTAAGATCGTATCTCAATCTCAGAAAATTACTTGCCGATGCTACCAGTACGATAACAGCCAGGGCAGTCAGAAATTGCAGCCAGCCTTTCAGCTTAATGCTATTGTAACCTGTTTTTTCTTTCATGACTCAGCTTTTTTTCTTCCATTTCCTCGATAGCAGGTGAAATCGGGTACTCTCATTAAATATAGCAGCAACGGCTGCGAAATAAACAACATCTCTTATATCGATAACTCCTCTGCTTATCGATTTATAGTGTTCATTGATCCCCAGCTGTATCACAAATTCGTCGAGTTTTTTTAATCCCGGCAGATAAGCAAAGGAATCAAATCCTGCAAAGAGAAAAAAGCATATCAGTACAGCCAGAATGAATGCAATTACCTGGTTATCTGTGAGTGAGGACGCGAAGATCCCGGCTGATGCATATACTGATGCAAGCAGGAACAGTCCGATAAATGAACCAAGAGTCCCGCCTTTATCAAGATTACCGGGAGTATCGCCAAGGTGATAAACAGATATATAATATATTATGCCCGGCAACAGCGCCATCAATACCAGACAAACTGATGCAAAGTATTTTCCATAAACAATTCCTCTCTCAGTTACCGGCCGCGAATAGATCAGCTCAATTGTTCCAAGACGCTTTTCCTCAGCTATCATCCTCATTGTTACAGCCGGCACAAGAAACATAAAAACCCACGGTGAAAGTAAAAACAATGTATCAAGACCCGCGTATCCGCTATCGATGATGTTCCATTCCCCGGGAAATACCCACATGAAAAGGCTGTTTATCAGTAGAAATACAATTATAACGATATAGCCTGTCAGACTGCTGAAAAATCCGCTTATCTCCTTTCTGAAAATTGCAAACATTTAAATTTCTTTAGGTTATAATGAACTTAACTAATTAAATTTATCATTTATAGACCGTTCCTGCCATACTTCATTTTTATATATAACGAAGTTGAAAGAGGTACATCCTACCTCCCGGCCTTTGCTGATGAACCGGGCAGTAAAGCTACAGCATTTTTTATATCAGAAATAATAACTCCGGGATAATAAAAGCTGATTATCTGCCGGTAATTGAAACCTTTATCAGCCATAGCCATAGCTCCCTCCTGACATAATCCAACGCCATGTCCATAGCCTCTTCCTTTCAGTATAACAGAATCACCTTCCACAATAACTGAAAAAAATGCAGATCTAAGGTTAAGATCTGATCTTATTGTTGTTAAAGGTGTTTTGAATGGTCCTGCTTTGTAGGCAGCCATTCTTGACCCCTGGTTGAAATTAAATACCGTAGGTTCTCCGCCGGTATTTTTATAACCATAATTTCTCAAATAAGTTATCCACTGGCTAAGTGAATAGCTCTTTTGCCAGGTGGCATTTTTTGATCCGGCACAGTAAGGATCCGTCACACCTTTAAGATATGGAGTATCTGTAAGCCATACATCTTCTGAAGAAGCGGTCTCACCGCCGCAATTCGAATGAAAAGCAGACATGATAAGAGCGCTGTCTTTGTCAAGTATAACCTGTCCCCTTGTTTCAATTGCAGCCTTATTAAGCAGTGAATCCCCTGAAAGGCCATTAAACACCTGACAATGTGTATTATCGCAGAGATTAAACCCGTCTGTTGAATGTTTATTGAAATATTTATACATATAAGTCCTGGCAATAATTGCCTGGGTTTTGAAATATTCAAGATTTCTTCCGCTTCCGCCTTCAGCCAGCACAACGCCCGAAATATATTTCTCAACATCCGTATTGTTGATGAGAACTAACGTTTCCATATCCGGAAAGCACTTAAGATCACCTGAATAGAGTTGCCGGTTATACGATTCTCCATTGATACAAAGAGAAAAATAATCATTACCTGTCATACCTGTTAACGATACAGAATCGCAGACAGAGCCTTTAGCATTCCGTCTTTTAACAGCCAGCTTTCCGTTATATCTGGTAATTATAACCGGTTCATCCTGAGAGACCTGTATCAGTTCTCCATTGAAAAGATTTAATTCATATTTACCCTCCGTAACCGAAAAAAGAGCTGATTCGGGAGACCGGCCGGAGAAAAGCCTGATCTTAACCTGTGCAGATGCAATAGCCCCAGTTACAATTAATAATATGAAGAATATCTTCAGTCTTATCATTAGCCTGCAATTGAATAACTGCTTTATTTCACCGTAGTGATGCAGCTTAAATTCAGCTGCACAACTTTTCACATTTTCACAATTCATTTCCTTAATTCACCTGCCATCTCCCTGGCAATTCTTCCCGAGGCTCCTGCTGACCCTAATTTGTGCTTTAACTCTTTATAGCCCGATAAAAGTATTTCTCTTTTCTCCCCGCCGGGTAATATGGCTTTCAACTCAGATACCAGAGCTCTTTTAGTGAGATCATACTGAACCAATTCCCGTACAATTTCTGAACCCACGATAAGATTGACAAGTGAAATATATTTCACCTTAACAACCATCCAGGCAATCAGCATTGAAAAAAAATCACCTTTATAACAGACTACCTGCGGGGTATCGTGAAGGGCAGCTTCGAGAGTTGCAGTACCGGAAGTAACCAGTGCAGCTTCTGCAATATACAGAAGTTCATAGGTCTTTTCCTTAATCACCCTGACAGGAGCATTTCCTATTATTTTATCATAAAGTTCATCGGGCAAATTTTTTACTCCGGCAAGAACAAACTGGTAATCAGGAAATTGTTCAACGACCTTAATCATTTCAGGAAGAATGTGCTCAATTTCATGTCTGCGGCTTCCGGCTAATAATGCAATCACAGGTTTCTCACCGATAGACAGATCAGTGCGTATCTTTTCTTTTGAAGAAAATAGCCGGATTCGTTTTTCAGTCTCGTCAATGAGCGGATTGCCTTTATATTCAACGGTTATTCCGTGTTTTTTATAGAAATCCACTTCAAACGGGAAAATTATAAACATCCGGTCAATAAATTTCCTGATCTTCTTCACTCTCCCCTCATTCCACGCCCAAAGCTTCGGAGATATATAATAGAAAGTCCTGAAACCGGCATTCCTGGCAAATTCAGCAATCCTGAGATTGAAACCCGGGTAATCAATAAAGATGATCACATCAGGCTTAAATTCAATAATCTGCTTTTTGCACAGCTTAATATTCTCTGATATTGCGCCAAGGTTTTTTAATACTGCGCTAAAACCCATAAAAGCAGTCTTTTTGTAATGAACGAGAAGCGTTGCCCCTGCAGACTCCATTAAATCTCCGCCCCAGCATGAGATTGTGGCATCCTGATCGGCTAAAAATAACTCTCTGACAAGATTTGACCCATGAAGATCCCCCGACTGTTCTCCTGCAATAATAAAATACCTCATTATAAAAGCTTTACTCCGAAAACAATCACTGCCCATACTATTGTTATTGCCAGCACTCCCCTGGTTGCCCTGAGCATGTCGAACCGGTTAAAGATCATGAATATCAGAATATTGGGAAATACGCACAGAGTAATGGCATGAGTTATAATGTTTGAATCGGCAATCCTGTTAATATAGGCACCGAGTGATTGGTGACCCGATGAAAATAAGAAGATTATCAGGCCAATAATAAAGGGAAATGCAAATCCTGAAATTATGCCTGTCAGAAGCGTATCAAATTTTTCTGAATATTTCATTTCTTAAACATTACTTTAAGCCTGTCTACATACCAGTGGGCCGTCATATCGACAGTAACGGGAACAACAGAAACAAAATTGTTCGCTATTGCCCACTCGTCAGTATCTGTTGCATCGGGTTCGTGATTCTGGAAGATCCCTGTCAGCCAATAGTAAGTCTTGCCCATCGGATCTTTTCTCTTTTCAAACTCTTCTCTCCAGTTTCCTTTCGATTGCCTGCAAATTCTTATTCCTTTTATTTCGCTTTTTTTTGCAGCAGGAATATTTACATTCAGGCATATACCAGCGGGAAGCGGTTCAGATGCCACTTTTTTCATCACAATCCTGATATACTTTTTACACACAGAGAAATCGGCTGTAGGAGAAAAGTTATTCAGAGAGAAACCAACGGAACTTATACCGTAGAGACACCCTTCGATGGCAGCTGCCATGGTACCCGAATAGAGAACACTTACCGATGCGTTTGAACCATGGTTTATTCCGGAGACAACCCACTCAGGTGTCTTATCCACCAGTTGATTAATAGCTAATTTCACACTGTCAGTAGGTGTGCCGTTACATGCATAAATCCTGTGCTTCTCATTTTCTTCAAGCAATTTAACTCGAAGCGGAGTCTTAACAGTAAGCGCTTGCGACATTCCCGACATGCTTTCGACAGTTGAAACCAGTATTACCTTCCCAAACTCTTCCATTACATCCAGTAGAGTCTTTAATCCGCCTGCATACAATCCGTCATCATTCGTTAAAAGAATCAGCCTGTCTTCCTTTTCAACAACCATATTTATTTCATTTGAGTTACAAATATAGATAAATTAGATAGAATCTTTAAGATACTCAGTTTATGCTATATCCAAATTTTATTTAACCGCAAATTACGCAAAGCCAACCTCGTTATCACCCGGTGGGTAAGAACGCAAAGGACACAAAGCAAAAACCGCTTTGCGACCTTTGCGAATTCTTACTTTGCGATCTTTGCGGTTAATGGATTTTCTTTACTTTTGCATTCGTACTGACAATTTTATAAGTTTTAGCTGAGATGAAGATTTCATACAATTGGATTAAAGATTATTTAAAACTGGATCTTGAACCTGCTAAAGTTGCAGAGATATTAACCGCTATCGGTCTTGAAATTGAAGGAATGGAGGAATGGGTCTCCATTAAGGGAGGACTTGACGGAGTTGTTATCGGAGAAGTTCTGACATGTAAAAAACATCCTGATGCTGATAAACTCTCGGTAACCACAGTTGATATCGGAGGTCCCCAGCCGTTGCAGATCGTATGCGGTGCCCCGAATGTTGCTGCCGGTCAGAAAGTGCCTGTGGCAACTGTTGGAACAAATGTCTTCAAAGGAGATGAAAGTTTAGAAATCAAAAAATCCAAAATCCGCGGTGAATTATCGGAAGGAATGATATGTGCCGAAGATGAACTGGGACTGGGAAGTTCACATGAAGGGATCATGGTGCTCAGAAGCGATGCTAAGCCTGGTACTCCTGCGTCAGATTATTTTAAGATTGTAAAGGACCACGTATTCGAAATTGGGCTTACACCTAACAGGATTGACAGTGGTTCACATTTCGGTGTTGCAAGGGACCTCGCAGCCTTTCTGAACCTCAACGCGGGAATGGATCAAAGAGCTTCGCTTCCTTCAGTTGCGGATTTTAAGCCTGACAATAATGACGATCCATACGAGGTGATAATCGAAAATACGACCGACTGTCCACGATATACAGGCATCACAATCAGCGGAATAACAATTGGAGAATCACCCGACTGGTTAAAAAATAAACTCAGGGCAGTA
This sequence comes from uncultured Bacteroidales bacterium, assembly GCA_963715785.1. Lineage (GTDB taxonomy): Bacteria > Bacteroidota > Bacteroidia > Bacteroidales > VadinHA17 > LD21. The sequence goes on along the minus strand of OY970276.1, from coordinate 3,026,767 downwards.
GGCCTGAATCCGATAAACAATGTGGTGGACATCACAAATTTTGTGCAGCACGAAGTGGGTCAGCCATTGCACTCCTTTGATGCCGACAAAATTGATGGGAAAAAAGTAATAATTAAAAACCTCCCTCAGAAAAGTAAATTCATTACACTGGATAATGTGGAAAGGACCCTTTCCTCCCGCGACCTAATGATTTGCAATCCAAATGAGGGAATGTGCATTGCCGGAGTATTCGGTGGAATTAAATCAGGTATATCGGCTGCTACAAAAAATATCTTTCTGGAGAGCGCCTATTTTAATCCTGTTGCCATACGTAAAACATCAAAGAGACACGGACTGAAAACGGATGCCTCATTCAGGTTTGAAAGAGGTGCGGATCCAAACATTACTATCTGGGCTCTTAAGCGTGCATCAATGCTGATAAGGGAAGTAGCCGGCGGCAAAATCTCCTCGGAGATAGTCGATGTATATCCGTTGCCTGTAAAAAATCTCCAGGTTGAAGTCAGTTACAGCAACATTAACAGGCTTATTGGCAAGAAGATTGAGCCACTCACGGTGAAAAAGATCCTTTCCCTGCTGGATATAAAGATTGTCCTTGAGAATGAGTCGGATCTGAAGCTTGAAATTCCGTCATATCGTGTTGATGTTAAACAGGAAGCTGATGTAATTGAAGAGATCTTAAGGATCTATGGTTATAATAATGTTGATGTAAACAGCCATGTGAATTCAACCCTTTCTTACCCTGAAAAACCAAATAAGGAAAAAATTGTAAACATAACTTCTGACCTTCTCTCAGACAATGGATTTTCCGAAATTATGTGCAATTCCCTCTGCCCTGCTTCCTGGTATCAAAACAGCGATGATTTTGAAAAGGAACAGCTGGTGATGCTTGCAAACCCACTGAGTTCGGATCTTAACGCTATGAGGCAGACACTTCTTTTCGGAGGGCTGAGCTCGGTAATCTGGAACATTAACAGGCAGAATCCCGATCTGAAGCTTTACGAGTTCGGCCATTGCTATTTTTATCATAAGTCAGAGGCCCCGTATCCCAAAGCATCGGATTATGTTGAGAAAACTGCTCTTGATCTTTTTATTTCAGGGAATACAGGAAAACAGAGCTGGAATTTCAAAACCAATCCATCAGACTTTTTTAATATAAAATCATATGTGGAAATGATATTGTCACGACTCGGGGTGAAGGCTGAAAGCTTATCTTCGGGAGAAAGTGATAAGAAATATTTTGTAGAATCCTCAACATACCTCTACAATAAGAAGACGGTCGCTGAAGCTGGCCGTATTTCAAAGGCGTATCTTTCAAAATTTGACATAGGACAGGATGTTTATTGGGGTCATATCGAGTGGGATGTGCTGATGAAGCTTATCAAAACTCATTCTATCATCTTCCATGAGCTGCCGCGGTTTCCTTCGGTTAAACGCGATCTTGCCCTGCTGCTTGACAGAAGTGTTAAGTTTGGCCAGATCAGGGAAATTGCATTCAGGACAGAAAGAAATATATTGCATGATATTAACCTTTTCGATGTCTATGAAAGCGACGCTCTCGGAGATAATAAGAAATCATACGCAATCAGTTTAATGCTTCGCGATGATTTCAAAACAATGACGGATAAGAATATCGAGAAAACAATGAATAATCTCATTAAGGCTTTCGAAAAAGAGCTTAATGCACAGATAAGATAAGTCATGGATAAATGGCGGGTTGAACTTATCAGGGGAGATATAACTTCCATCGATGCTGATGCGATAGTAAATGCGGCCAACAGCACTCTGAGGGGAGGAGGAGGAGTTGACGGAGCTATTCATGCAGCAGCAGGACCCGGCCTTCTGGCTGAATGCGTTCATCTTAACGGATGCCAGCCGGGCCAATCAAAAATCACAAAGGGGTACAAACTAAAGGCAAAATTTGTAATTCACACAGTGGGACCAGTATGGCATGGCGGCTTAAATGATGAGGAAAAATTGCTCGCCTCATGCTACTTTACAAGTCTGACTATAGCTAAGGAGAAGCAATTAAAGATTATTGCCTTCCCCGGCATTTCAACAGGCGCTTATGGATTTCCCATCTTCCTGGCTGCAACGATCGCAGTAAATGAAACAGAGAGATTCCTGATGAAGAACAGCTTCCCCGAAAAGGTAATATTTGTCGCCTTTAATGACGAGAGTTACGAAATTTACAAGGAGCTATTGGATCGATGACCGCAATTCTCAGATCAGTCAGGGATTATTTTTCTCTTGTGAAGTTCAGTCACACTGTCTTTGCAATGCCATTTGCCCTGATCGGATTTTCCCTTGCGGTATCCATCACCGGAAATGAGATAAATATCAGGCTGTTGATTCTTGTAATCCTGTGCATGGTATTTGCGCGCAATACAGCAATGGGCTTCAACAGGCTCGCTGATAAGGATATTGACGCACTTAATCCCAGAACAAACAAAAGAGAATTACCCTCAGGTATAATTACAGGGAAAGCTGCTGCAGTCTTTGTGATTATCAATGCCAGTTTATTTATTATCACCACAGGATTTATAAACCATCTGACACTCTTTCTTTCTCCTGTTGCATTACTGGTCATCATAGGCTATAGCCTGACCAAAAGATTCACGTCATTATGCCATTTTGTATTAGGATTGGGCTTAAGTCTGGCACCAGTTGGAGCTTTCATCTCAGTAACAGGAAAATTCAGTCTTCTGCCTGTACTTTATTCGTTTATCGTTCTTACCTGGGTCAGTGGTTTTGATATTATTTATGCACTCCAGGATGATGAATTTGACAAATCAAATAAACTGCACTCTCTTCCATCTGCGACAGGCAGAAAGAATGCACTTGCTGTTTCTATAATTGTTCATTCAATCACATTTATACTCGTTTTGTGTGTCGGGTATATTAACCATTCAGGAATAATTTTCTGGACCGGCGCAGCAATATTTACCATTTTGCTGATCTATCAGCATAGTATTGTCAGACATGACGATTTAAGCAGGGTGACGCTGGCATTTGGAACAACCAATGGCATAGCGAGCATACTATTCGCTATTTTTGTCATTCTCGACCTTTATATCAGGCATCACTAAATGAATTTTATTTCTCAATGAATTGTACTTTATAAAGTTTTTTTGTTTCTTGGCAAATTGAAATTATTATTATATGGGGGAATTAGTTATTAAGGAGGTACTTACCAGAAAAGACCGCCGCGAGTTCATTTATCTGCCTGAAAAAGTTCATAGGAACGAACCTGATTGGCTGCCGCCTATTTACATGGACGAATGGGAGTTATATAATAAGAAAAAGAACAAATCTTATCAGTATGCAGATGCGCTCCTGCTTCTGGCTTACAGGGATCAGAAACCCGTAGGAAGGATAATGGGCATCATAAACAGAAGATATAATTCAATTAATAATGAGCAGCACGGACGTTTCTGTTTCATGGAGTGCTATAATGACAAGGAAGTTTTTCATACCCTCTTAACCAGAGTGGAAGATTGGGCAAGGAAGAACGGGATGACCCGTATGGTGGGACCTTTAGGATTTTCTGACAAAGATCCTCAGGGCTTTCAGATAGAAGGCTTTGAATATCCGATGTTCATGACAGCTCCAAACAATTCAAAATATATGCCTGAACTGATTGAAGCTGAAGGATATGACAAGAAGATTGATCTCGTGAATTATCTGGGCAAGATTCCCGAAGAATTTCCTAAGATTTATGAAAGGGTTCTTGCCCGTATGGAAAGCAATAATGAATATAAAATTATTGAATTCACGTCAAAAAAGGAGCTTAAGCCCTATATCATTGATGTTCTCGAGCTTATGAACGAAACTTTCGCTGAAATATATGGATTTGTCCCTCTGACAGACAAGGAAAAGACAGACTTCGCGGCACGTTATCTTCCAATTCTGGATCCGAAATTCATAAAAGTAATTAAGGCTGATGGCATGCTGGTAGGATTCGCTGTCGGGATGCCCGATATTAGCAAAGGTTTAAAAGAGGCAAACGGAAAACTGCTCCCATTCGGTATTTTTAAGATACTTAAGGAATCAAAAAGATCAAAGAAACTTCTGATGATGCTTGGCGGAGTTAAGAAGGAATACAGGGGAAAAGGGCTCGATGTACTAATGGGCGTAAAAATCCTGCAGTCAGGAATCAAGCATAAAATGGATACCCTCGACAGTCATCTTGTGCTCGAAAATAATACGAAGATGAGGGGCGAATACGAAAGAGTAGGTTGCAAAGTTGTAAAGAAATTCCGTATCTATCAGAAAGAACTGTAATTTAACATACTAATTTACAAAGACTTAAACAACAGATCGCATATTTTTTGGGCTCTTCAAAATCTGAATGACAGCGAGATTCCAAGTAATTCCTTAAACTGTACCCTTGCGGTTTTTTTCTCTGAACCATCAGGAAGAAGTATCGATTGTCCTTTACTATCCAGCTGAGGAGTTTTGGTATCGTCATCAAAGATCAGGTGAGTATTGAACCTGACATCCGTGAACCAGTTTAAATGTGCAGTAGCAATCATTTCCCAGTCAACGTCGACATTCTGCGGATTATGAATATAATTTGTAAATAGCTGCAATCTGTTGACAAAAGTAAGAGACTTGGTGGGTTTGAATTCATTGCTGATCATAAAGCTTGCCCCCGGTTCATTCAGCGATTTCTTGTCTTTTGGTACGCCATACTGCGTCTGGTCTATCCTGGTCGAATCATATTCCTTATTATAATATGCAGGATCAGTGACAAATGTTCCTTTATACGAGAGGGGCGAGAAATTTATTGATGTCGAACTGTTTGGCTTGTAATCAAATCCTAACCCTAATGTAAGAATGCCTGGGTTCATGAATTTCGATACCAGGTTTGAAGCATCATCGCCAGTGTTGGTTTTGAAGTAGTTAAATCCCCTCGCAATCTGAGTTTTAAACAAAAGGATCGCACTGAAATACACTTTACCGAAAGCCACATGGTTTAGCTTCAGGTTAGCTTCAAGAAGATCCAGATTTTTGGTAACCTGTTCCTTCCCTGATTTAAGATAACCAAAATTAAAACGGATAAAGTTGTCTGATGAGAGCTTTAATGTGGGATTATTATACGTGGAATAAGCCGTAATATCAAGTGCCGTCGATATACTGCCCTCCCCTCCTTTTACCCAGTTGCTTAACGCCGACTGGTTGAGAATGAAGGAGGATTCGGTGCGGTACGTCCAGTATTGGGGCTTAATAGTAAGTTTCTGTTCAAGGAGCTTCTTATTATCAATATATGGAGCATTGACTTTTGGACGGCCATAATTCAATTGTCTTCCCGGCCTTCTGAAGTTAATTCCCTGCTCAAGATACAATCCGACTGTATTCCTGTAGGGATTTTCCAGCCAGACAGCCACTGAATCCGAAAATTCATTTTTAAGCCAGTACCGGATAACTCTGTTCGATTTTGAATTTATCATCATCGGGGTGGCTCCTCTTCCAAGTCCCGTGAAGGTAATAACCGTTGAGTCGCGATTTTCAATCTGAGTTATTAAAGTTTCGACAGCAACTTTAATTGAATCAGCCTGATAGGGATTATTAACATATTTAAATGGAAACCCGGCGCGAGGCGAGGATACCTGATCAACTGTATCGACAACGACCATAATTGTAGTGTCCTTTAATTGAATATATGGTCGTGTATAGATGTTCGTTTTTGCATATGATATGGGAGAGCTCTTTGATGAATCACTATTCAGAAGATTGTTAACATTGCCTGCCGAATCCAGCTCCAGACTGTTTACCTGTTTAGAAATAACAGGTATCTTAATCGTAAGCGGTTCCCATACATAAAATTTGTCCCACGAAATACTGAGTGAATCGAATGGATATTCCTGCAAGGCGAGCTTTAAAGAATCAAATTTAGGATGGCTGGCTTCATATACCAGCCTACCGAATTCCTGCCTCAGCGGATCGTTCGAATTTTTCCATAACTGTGGATGCAATCTTTGTTGAAGATATTTCAGAGCCTGATCGCTTGAGAGCGAAATTTCGGGTTTCTTTGGACTTTCACCCAGATTGATTCCCCTTATCCTTAATGAATCTATTATCCCTGCAGCTATACCTGATTTATATGATGATACTTGGGAAGAGACTGATAAACAAATGCTTATTAAAACAAATACCAGTGATAGTTTTAGAACCTGAACTCTCATCTTTCTTATTTTTCTGAACTGATTTCATGATTGATAATATCATAAAATACTATTAATTTTACGCGAATCATATTAAGAAAACATGCCCCGTACAATGTTAACGGAAAAAAGTCTTATAAATATATACAAGAATATAAAAAACAGAGATTTTTTTCTCTGTCCTTCCAGATAAGGCTGAAGATTCTTATGCTCTGCCTTCCTGATTTCACAGCCCAATCATCTTATTAATTTCACAGGATTTCGTGTTAAGCTGAAATAGTCTTCTGTTTTTTTCAGCCACGCTTATAACAGGTTGTTTATTATTAATATTCTGAATTATATAAAAATTTATTATGGAACTCCCATTCATAGAACCCTTTAAAATAAAAATGGTCGAAGAGATTCACAAAAGTACCCGTGATCAGAGAGAAAACTGGATTAAAGATGCCTCGTATAATCTTTTCAATCTGAAATCTAACCAGGTAATTATTGATCTTCTTACGGATTCAGGTACCGGTGCAATGAGCGACCAGCAGTGGTCTGCGCTTATGATAGGCGATGAGAGCTATGCCGGGGCTTCTTCATACTATAAATTAAAAGATGCCATTTCAGATATAACGGGATTTAATTATTTTCTTCCAACCCATCAGGGCAGAGCAGCTGAGAACGTATTATTCTCAGTTCTGGTCAAAGAGGGCGATCTGGTTCCCGGAAACTCACATTTTGATACAACCAAAGGACATATCGAAATCAGGAAGGCACATGCTGTTGACTGTACAATCGATGAGGCTTCTGATACAACTCTCTGGCATCCGTTCAAGGGAAATGTAGATATGGCGAAGCTGGAGAATGTGTTAAAGAACAATCCGGCTGACAGGATTTCCTGCGTAATTGTTACCATTACCAACAATACTGCCGGAGGTCAGCCGGTCAGTATGTCAAATCTGAGGGAAGTGAGCCTGCTTGCACATAAATATGGCGTGAAATTAATAATTGACTCGGCACGTTTTGCGGAAAATGCATATTTCATAAAATTGAGGGAAGAAGGATATGCTGACAGAAATATCCGTGACATTGCAAGAGAGATGTTCTCTTATGCTGATGGAATGACAATGAGCTCAAAAAAGGATGCTATTGTTAATATGGGAGGGTTTATCGGCTTCAGGGAAGAAGAGCTGTTCCGTCAGGCTTCAACTTTTAATATAATGTATGAAGGATTTTTAACCTATGGCGGTATGTCAGGAAGAGATATGAATGCATTAGCCCGGGGATTATATGAAGGTACTGAATTTTTATATCTCGAATCGCGAATAAACCAGGTTTCACGACTGGGAAGCAAGCTGAAAGAATACGGAATCCCCGTTCTGGAGCCATTCGGGGGCCATGCCGTTTTTATTGATGCAAAAAAATTTCTTTCTCATATTCCGCGTGAAGAGTTTCCTGCACAGACACTGGCAATTGAACTTTATATTGAAGGAGGAGTCAGAGGTGTTGAAATCGGTGCACTGATGGCTGACAGGGATCCTCAAACCCGTCAGAACAGATTCCCTGAACTGGAGATGGTAAGACTCGCTCTGCCAAGACGGGTATATACTGACAATCATACTGATTATGTCGCTGCAGTAGCCAGAAATGTTTATGAAAGAAAAGACAAAATTCTCAGAGGCGTGAAGATAGATTGGGAAGCCCCCATCATGAGACACTTTACCGTAAAGCTCGAAAAGCTTTAATATGACTGTTATACTTGGTTTGCATACTGAAATTAGTAATTTTGAAGAGAAATAAGTAACTCTTGTTCTCTTCACTATTTTAATTATACTATTGAGGAAATGATTAAATCGATGACTGGCTATGGGAAAGCCATAGCGGAGACACCCCAGAAAAAGATTACCATTGAGATAAAATCACTCAATTCCAAACAGCTTGACCTGAACACAAAACTTCCCTGGCTCTATAAGGAAAAGGAACCGGAAATAAGAAATCTCATAAGCCAGAGACTCGACAGAGGGAAAATTGATTTTTCTATTTTTTGCGACATGCTTGATGATGAGGTTGTTACTGTAATAAACAAGGCAGCTGTCAGAAATTACTATAACCAGTTTAAAGAGATTGCAGCTGAGCTTAAGATCAGTCTCGATGATCAGATTTTTACTGCGATTATGAAGCTGCCTGACACGCTTAAAACCGAAAAACCCGAGATGCCTGAGTCTGAGTGGCAATTGGTAAAAAATCAGATCATTGAATCAATTACAATGCTTGATCTGTACAGGATTGAGGAAGGAAATTCCATAATGGCGGATCTGAAAAAATGCATTGGGAAAATATTGTCATTGCTTGAAACAGTGCAGACATTTGAGGCCGGAAGAATCACAAAAATAAGAGAAAAGCTGATGTCATTACTGGAAGAAAACCTCGGTTCTGATAAAATCGATAAGAACAGGTTTGAGCAGGAAATCATTTTTTATCTCGAGAAATATGATATTAATGAAGAAAAAGTAAGGCTGAAAACTCATTGTGATTATTTTATTGATACCATAAATACCCCTTCACCTAATGGAAAAATATTAAATTTCATTGCACAGGAAATTGGCCGTGAAATAAATACAATTGGCTCGAAAGCAAACGATGCATCGATACAAAAACTTGTTGTGATGATGAAGGATGAACTTGAAAAAATAAAGGAACAAACCCTGAATGTATTATAAAAATTGAAAATAAGAATTATCACGAGGTGCAAAAACGTGTCGTCCGAAAGTTTTAGCGATGCAGAGAAGAACAGAGGAACCTTGAATAATATAATGTTTCATTACATAAAAACCCCGCTGGGGGATTGGGAGTAAAAAATTGGCAAATAAAATTCCGGAAGGGAAACTGGTTATCATCTCCGCTCCTTCAGGTGCGGGGAAGACTACAATTGTTAAACATCTGCTTGACAGCGGATTGAATCTAGCTTTTTCTGTATCTGCAACTACCAGGCCCAGAAGGGGAAACGAACATGATGGTGAGGATTATTTCTTTTTGTCAGTCGGGGAATTCAAAAGAAGAATTGAGAACGACGAATTTGTCGAGTGGGAGGAAGTCTATAAAGACCTGTTCTATGGCACTCTTAAAAGCGAATTGAAAAGGATCTGGGACAATGGGAAACATGTGCTGTTTGATGTTGACGTAAAAGGAGGCATCAGCCTGAAAAAAAAATTCGGCACCGATTCAATCGCTATCTTCATTATGCCTCCTTCCGTTGAGGAGCTTGAGAACCGCCTGGTAAAAAGAGCAACAGATACCCCGGAAAAAATAAAAATAAGAGTTGAAAAAGCACATGAGGAGTTAAAGCTTGCCGACTTTTTTGACACCATTGTTGTAAATCACCAGCTTGATAAGGCAAAAGAAGAGACACAGAAAATTGTTTCTTCTTTTATCGGAAAATAATCCATAATATTCAGATGGCAAAAATAGGCTTGTATTTCGGATCATTTAACCCGGTTCATATCGGCCACCTGGCGATTGCAGGATACATGACAGAATTTGCAGGCCTGAATCAGGTATGGTTCATAGTAAGTCCGCATAACCCTTTAAAACAGAAGGAGACTCTTCTGGCTGATCATCAGAGGCTCTACATGACTGAGCTGGCTATCGGCAATAACGACAGGCTCAGGGCCTCCGATATTGAGTTCAGGCTGCCGATACCGTCATATACCATTGATACACTGACTTATCTAAAAGAAAAATACCCGGCAAATGAATTCTGCCTTGTAATGGGCGAAGACAATATCTCCACACTCCATAAATGGAAGAATGCCGCGGAACTGGTAAGCCGGTATCCGATATACGTTTATCCGCGTCATGAAGCTGAAAAACCGGCTTCACCTCTTCTCGATAAGATACTTTTGGATGCCGATATTCATCGCATTAATGCTCCTATGATTGAAATCTCGGGAACATTCATTCGTGATGGAATTAAAAGCGGGAAGGATATGTCGTATTTCCTTTCGCCAGCAGTATGGAAATATATTAAGGAGATGCATTTTTACGAGAAATAGTCCCTTAGTGATCCTTAGCGAAACCTTCATGTACCTCTGTGGACCTCAGTGGACCTCAGTGTCACTCTGTGTAAGTTCTTGGAAACAGTCACACAGAGTTATTTCGTTTAAAGTTTGATTTTTTTGAAAAAAGTTTATAAAGTTCTTTGACATATTGTAATCGGGGAAAAAGGTTGTTAAAGTTGTTAGTTTTTAAATATTTATAATATGTTTTTCATAATTTTGTTTCGGAGGAACATGTAGATCCCGTATTTTGTGAAGTTATTTCACATTGGGACAAATCGTGTTCCCTCCTTTTTTTTGTCTGTTTTCTGGAGATAGGAGCTTTTACATCAAACTCCTGGAAACGACGACTTTTTTCGATATTTGCATTTGCCTGTTGTTGTTTTTCCTGTTGTTTATCTCTAGATTTTTCACAGTTTATTTTGTCAATCAAGGGATTATATTCTTGTTTATGCTTTAGCATCCCATAGATTATTCGTAAGATCTTATGCATACAGACACCTATAGCGGCCATTTTTTTCATTCCATGGGATAATTTCTTCTCATAAACAGACATGATTAGAGGATTATAAGTAATAGCTCCTTTAGCAATGTTAAACAGTATCTTCCGCATGTTTTTGCTCCCCTGTTTACTCATGCGTACACCTATTACTTTATCTCCACTTTGCTTAAACTTGGGGTGTAATCCGAAGTAACAACTAAACCCCTTTACTGTAGGAAAACGCTCAATGGTTTCTATCTCAAGCAACAGACCAATTGCAGATATGGTGCTTATGCCTTTAAATGATTTTAAAAGTTCAATCTCAGGGCATATAAGGTCCCGTTCAATTAATTGCATCTGACTTTTAATGTTTTGATCAAATGACTTGATTTGCATGGCAATCTGACTTACCAATATTTCTGCGTTCCTGTCGGTAGCTGAAGCGATATTTTGGTCCGCTTCTGCTACCAGTTCCTTCGCTCTTGCTAGTGAGAGATAAGGGATTTTTGCAAGTTTCTCTGGCTTTGCCTTAGCTAACTTATCTGCTGTTGGACATTGGATTATTAGCTCCAATAGCCAATTTGGAAGATCGCCTTTCTTATACCGCATCAACGTAGGATTAGCGCTGTACAAAATTGTTTCCAGTTGATTAATTGTCTGAACCCTTTGCTGCTTCTGCATTTCAACAAAATTCCAGTGACGACAAAGAGATTTCCATTTATCATCCTGATCGTAAGTGATGTTCTTAGGATGATCAATCATAAACTCTGCAATACTTAAAGCACTTATGGCATCTGTAACGTTTCGCTTCATCCCAGCTTTCCGGTTGAATGTAACACCTGCAGGATTTATCCTTGCTACCTTAAGATTAAAAACCTTCTGATAGCTTTTAAGCGTATTTAACCAGTTGTTCTCATAACCCCCAGTGCTTTCCACTGCTGCATAGATTTCTGATCCTGGATGCTTCTCAATATAAGCTTCAAGCATAGAATAAAGCTTACAATGACCTGCATAGGTATCATCAAGCTGAAAGTTTTCCAAAACAGTCTGCTTCTTTTCGGAAAGGATTACCCAGTCGGCATATCCTTTACTGACATCACCTCCCAAATAAAGTTTCATAGAGCAATAGTTTTTGTTTTACATTTTCAGGTAACATCTTTCTCGTAAATGCGGTTTCGAAAACCATGTTATTTCCCGATTTTTACCTGGCTGACATAATAAACTCTGCGACAGGTTCAATAGACCTACACCACAGAACATTATTGCCAGTTAAGTAAAACAATATATCAATAACTTTATAAAATATTTCAAAGAACAAACATACGAGGACCACAGAGTTTAAACAAAAACAGCTTTTTGTACTTCAGTAATAATCTCCTCTCCTCTCATGAGCGCCTTTTCGTTCATTGGAATAAGATTATGATATCTTTCGGGTAGTGATTTTTTCAGTCCTTTAATGACATTCTCAAGCTTTATTATTGGTTTCACCTTAAGGAAGCCGCCAAGAACGATAGTATTGAATGTTTTCGGGCTGTTCATCCTGGAAGCTTCTTCTGCTGCATCAACCCTGTAGACAGTTATATCTTTTCTTTCAGGATGCCTCGTAATACCATTGCCATCGTAGATAAGCACTCCCCCAGGCTTTATTGAACCCTCAAATTTGTCCATTGATTGCTGGTTAAGGATTATCGCAGTATCGAAATGCTTTATGATCGGTGAGCTTATCCTTTCATTGCTTATAATCACGATAACATTCGCGGTACCACCTCGCATTTCCGGGCCGTATGAAGGCATCCAGCTGACTTCCATATCCTGCATAACGCCTGAATATGCCATTATTTTACCCATTGAAAGGACACCCTGTCCCCCAAATCCGGCTATAATTATTTCCTCTGTCATTTTTTTCGAATTTCTGTATTAATGCAATGGTCTATTCTTCCGGAACTTTAAGATCTCCAAGCGGATAATAAGGAAACATATTCTCTTCCATCCACTTATTAGCCTGCACAGGCGTCATTTTCCAGCCTGACGGGCAGTTTGAGACAATTTCAATCAAACAGGTGCCTTTGTTAAGCTTCTGATAATGAACACCTTTCCTGATTGCTTTCTTGGTCTTTTTTACGTTTGCAGCCGTATGGACACTCTGACGGCTGACATAATATGATCCCGGGAGGGTTGCAACAATATCGGTGATCTTTAGCGGATAGCCCATAGTTTTAACATTTCTTCCGTATGGTGAAGTTGAAGATTTCATTCCCGGCAGAGTGGTAGGTGCCATCTGACCTCCGGTCATGCCATAGATGCCATTATTTATAAAGATTATCAGAATATTTTCTCCCCTGTTGCATGCATGTATAGTTTCGGCAGTTCCGATAGCAGCAAGATCGCCGTCACCCTGATAAGTAAATACAAATTTATCAGGCAGCAGACGCTTAATCGCTGTTGCAACTGCCGGTGCCCGTCCATGAGCGGCTTCCTGCCAGTCGATATCAAGATAGTTATACATAAATACAGAACATCCAACCGGCGACACGCCTATAGCTTCCGATTGAAGACCCTCTTCACCGATTATTTCGGCAATGATCCTGTGAGCAGTTCCATGTCCGCATCCCGGACAGTACGACAGTGTATTATCTGTCATAATGCTGGTTTTCTGATAAACCAGATTCTCCGGTTTTATAATTTCTTTTATTCCCGAAAATTCAACCATTGATTAGCCTCCTATAAATTTTGATTTCAAATAATTCAACAACCTCTTCAGGTGTGGTAACTATTCCTCCCATTCTTCCAAAATGATAAACCGGAACTTTTCCGTTAACAGACAGCAGAACATCTTCAACCATCTGGCCGGCGCTCATCTCTACCGATAGCATTCCTTTGACCTGATCGGCCAGTTCATTAATTCTTTTTGTGGGGAATGGAAATAGAGTTATTGGCCTCAGCAAACCTGCTTTTATTCCCTGCTCCCTGGCCAGCTGAACAGATTTCTGGCAAACCCTGGCACTTGTGCCATACGCAACCAGAAGATAATCAGCATCGTCACATTGAAATTCCTCAAAACGCACCTCTTTCTCCCTTATCTCATTATACTTGGAGATAAGCTTCTGATTAAATACCTCCTGCCTGTTCGGATCAAGGTCGAGTGAGGTTATTATATTTCTTTCCCTTGTAGGCGGTTTTCCTGTAGTTGCCCAATCGGGCACTGTCTTAGATCTTTCCTTCTGCGGGCTCAGATAAACTTTTTCCATCATCTGTCCTATAGCGCCGTCAGAAAGCATCATAACCGGATTCCTGTACCTGAATGCAAGCTCAAAGCTCAGATCCACGAAATCAGCCATCTCCTGAACAGAAGCAGGAGCCAGCACTATCAGGTGATAATCACCGTGGCCACCGCCCTTTGTTGCCTGAAAGTAATCTGACTGTGCAGGCTGAATGGTGCCAAGACCGGGTCCGCCTCTCACGACATTTACAATCAGACAAGGGAGCTCAGCGCCTGCTATATAAGTGATCCCTTCCTGCTTAAGACTTATTCCGGGTGAAGAAGAAGATGTCATAACTTTCTTACCACAAGCGGCACCGCCATAGACCATATTGATTGCAGCCACTTCACTCTCAGCCTGGAGCACAATCATTCCGGTTGTCTCAGCAGGATTTGCTTCCATGAGATATTCAATTATTTCAGTCTGAGGTGTAATGGGATACCCGAAATAGCCATCTACTCCGGCACGGATTGCAGCTTCAGCAACCGCTTCATTTCCCTTCATCAATCTTAATTCCTTTTCCATCAAATGCTTATATTTTTGTTTTATACACTGTTATTACACCGTCCGGACATACCATAGCACAATTAGCACAACCGATGCACAGCTCCGGATTTGCAGGATAAGCGTAGTTATAGCCTTTACCGTTCACCTCTTTAGCCATTGCTATGGTGCCTGTCGGACAAGTAACCATACAAACTTCGCATCCTTTGCATTTCTCAACATTTACTACAATGCTTCCCCTTATTTTTGCCATATTTTTATCTGTTATTTCTATTCAATTGGATGATCTTTTCTGAATTCCTTTAAACGCATTTCCAGGTCCGGAAATTGTTCACGCGGCACCTTGGAAACACATGCCCTGAGTCCATCGGGTCGCTGGCTGCCTGTTGTAATAAGTGATATTGCACTTATTCCGTAGCAAAGAAGCTGCTCGATCAGTTTCTCGCCCGACATGCCCGGATACCCTATAGTAAAATAAAATCCGTCTGCAAGCGGTTCATCAAGGTCCGTATCATAAACTATCCGGAAACCATTTGAAACAAACATTCCTTTCATCTCCCTTGCTTTTTCCCCATACTCCAATACATCATCGCGGTATTTATATTTCCCGTCATTAACTGCTTTCAGAAGAGCAGCCAGGCCATACTGTACAGAATGAGTTACCCCGGCTGATAATCCGTATAAAGCTCCAAAGATAGCGGAATGTCCAAACTTATCAGTTGAATAGTACCTTAAAAGATCAGGATAGGATCTGTCATACAGCTGATCGGATATTGCCATCATCCCAATTCTCTGTCCTGCATAGCTGAATATCTTCGAACTGGAGATAAGCATTATGTACTGATCGGTATAATGTGCAACGGTTGGCTGATAGGGTGGTTTCCCGGGGATTGAATAATCCTTTCTGAAATCCATTCCGAAATATGCAAGATCCTCTATTACAATAACATCATATTTCCGCGCAAGTTCCCCGATGATCTTAAGTTCCTCCTCTGTGAGACATATCCAGGCAGGATTATTTGGATTTGAAAACAGCAATGACGAGATCTTTCCGGGTTTGAGAAGTGATTCAAGCTTTCCCTTTAACTTCTTTCCCCTGAAATTATAAATATCGAATGAACAATAGTCGTGGCCAAGCATTTTAACCTGCTGTTTCTGAACAGGAAATCCCGGATCGATAAACAGGGTCCCCTCTTTGGTTCTGTCATTTCTGTTTGCAACCAGGAAGCTTACCATTGCTCCCATCATTGATCCTACGGTGGGAATGCAGCCCTGAGGATCAATGTCAACATCGAGAAAAAGCTTTATAAATCGCGATGTCTCATCTTTCAGAGGCTTGATACCTGAAATATCAGGGTAATTGGAAGCGACTCCATTCCGGAGAGCTGAAATTTCGGCTTCAATGCCGATTGATGGAGCTGCCAGGCCGGGCACACCCATCTCCATTCTCACAAATTTAACGCCTGTTTTCTCCTCAATGACATTAACAAGATGAACAATTTCACGTATGGATGAGGTACCAGGCGAAGGAATGCCGATACTGCCGGTAAGCGACTTTATTATTTCAATTGGTATCGGAATCTGATTCATAAGTTATTAAGATGTTTAAAATTTCCGTTTATCAATTACACGTTTCGATTTGCCTTCGCTCCTCTCAATGACCTTAGGTTCAACCAGAGTGACCTTTATTCCAAGTCCGAGGGAATTCTCCAGATTATTCTGAAGCTTCTGCCTGAGAGCTTCCAGCTGACTTATCTTATCCTGGAAAAAAGCTTCATCCACTTCAACCTTCAACTCGAGAGTATCAAGATTATTCACCCTGTCAACGATTAGCAGATAGTGAGGCTTAATCCCGCTCATCTCAAGCAAGTACGCTCTCTACCTGTGACGGGAACAGATTAACTCCCCTGATTATTAGCATGTCGTCGCTGCGGCCAAGACATTTTTCCATTCTTACCATTGTTCTGCCACATTTGCACTTCTCATATGTCAGCCTGGTCAGGTCGCGGGTACGGTACCTGATGAGCGGTAATCCCTCTTTTGTTAATGTTGAGAATACCAGTTCACCTGTACTCCCGGCTGGCAGAACCTGCAGGGTTTCAGGATCAATAATTTCGGGATAAAAATGATCTTCATTAATATGTAATCCTTCCTGGATGAGACATTCACTGGCTACACCCGGACCTATTACTTCGCTGAGCCCATAGATATCAATCGCTTTGATTTTCAGTTTATCTTCGATCTCACGGCGCATGTTTTCCGTCCATGGCTCTGCACCGAATACTCCCACTCTTAACTTTAAGATCATCGCGGTTTATACCGCTTTCCTGAATTGCTTCTGCAAGGAATAATGCATAAGAAGGTGTACATGCAAGAACAGTGCTGCCAAAATCATGCATCAGTTGTATTTGTCTCACTGTATTTCCACCGGAGATTGGAATTACAGAGGCTCCGATCTTTTCGCCTCCGTAATGAAGGCCTAATCCGCCGGTGAAAAGCCCGTAACCATAAGCCACCTGGATGAAGTCATTCCGGTTGGCGCCTGCACTTGTAAGTGTCCGCGCCATCACCTCTGACCATGTGGAGATATCATTGCGTGTATAACCAACAACAGTGGGCTTTCCTGTTGTTCCTGATGAAGCATGCACCCTGACAATCTCACTCATCGGAACAGCAAACAGACCAAAGGGATAATTGTCCCTGAGGTCAGATTTTGTCGTAAATGGCAATTTGACGATATCATCAATTGTATGGATACTTTCGGGGCCTATGCCTGCTTCCTGCATTTTGTTCCGGTAATAAGGCACGTTGAAATATACTCTTTCAACTGTTTCCCGCAGTCGTTCACTCTGAACTTGTCTTATACCATCCCGATCCATACATTCGAAATGGCGGTTCCAAATTTCCATTTTATTGCTATTAATCAGGAGAATTATTCAAATTTAGGGTTCATAATGGGTTTCCCCTTTGTGTTCCTTTGTGACAAACTTTGTGTTTCTTTGTGGTCAAAGGATTTTTTTTACCACAAAGGTGCACGAAGGATACACTAAGGTACATCACGGATTAATTACTTAAATCTTATATAAATCACTGGCCTTCAATAGTTCCATTTCATGGCTTTTAAGAGCTTTTATTGCATCCTCGGTATTGCTGCACCGGAGAATAATGATCGACTTAGCACCCACTGAAAATGCATATGTATATTCCACGCTTATATCAAGGTCGGAAAGTATCCTGAGGATCTTCGCATAATATTTCGCCTCATTGGGAGCCATCACAGATATAACTTCGGTAAGATTTACTGTAAAGTTCTGTTTCTTCAGAAGCTCTCTTGCTTTCTCAGGATCGGAAACAATAAGACGCAAAATGCCGAATTCCGTTGTATCTGCAACACTTAATGCAGTTATCCTGATATTTTCCTCTCCAAGTACTTCAAGCACTTCCGTCAGACGTCCTGATTTATTTTCAAGAAAAATTGATAACTGATGGATAATCATATCTTTAATGATTTTGGTGTGAAATGAGTTTTCGAATATAATATAAAATTTAATATTTGCTGAAATCAACATCGCCCGATTACCTCTCAATTCTAATGCGCGCATCGACAACAGTAATACCATCAGGGCTGCCAATGAGCGGGTTAAGATCCATCTCCTTTATTTCAGTTGCATAACGCAATAGACTCGATAGCCTCACAATTATCTCAGCAAATTTTAACTCGTCAATACCTGGTTTACCACGGGTACCCTTGATTATACTATAACTCCTGAGACTTCTGATCATGGATTCAGCTTCATTGAAAGTAAGGGGAGCAAGCCCGGATGAAAAATCGCCCAGAGCTTCAACAAAAATCCCTCCCAGGCCGCAAAGGATAATATGACCAAAGCGAGGTTCATATTTTGCTCCTATAAACAGCTCAGTTCCCGTAAGCATTTGCTGAACAAGAACAGCCTTTACTCCTTTAATCTGCATCATTCTTCTGAACTCAGCCTCAAGGTGTTTCATCGACTTAATATTGAGCGTCACACCACCGACATCAGATTTATGTACTGGTCCAACTACCTTAAGAGCAAGAGGATAACCGGTCTTGTTCGCCACTGATAACAATTCTTTCTTTGAGCTGACAACTTTTTCCTGCACAACAGGAATATGCGCTGCACTAAGAAGCCTTTGAATAGCAGCAGGTTCCAGATAGCCTGAAGAGGATTCGTCTATTATTTTCCTCACCAGCGGAACATCAATATTTTCAAGAAAGATCTTCTCTTCAGCAGGAGAAGGCGTATTGAAAATTTTTGTAAGAGCCCGGCCCAATACAACTTCATCAGGGAAATTGACATGTCCTTTATCAAGGAAATACCCAAGTTCCTTCGACGAACTTGTAACCGAGGGCAATATCGGATAAAGCGGTTTGTTACAATCTGTTATTTTCCGGTGAAGAAGATCATAGATCTCCGTCATATCATTCAGCCCATTGCTGCCAAAAATCACGCTCATACCATCAATAATGGACATTTTTTTATCAACGTATTCTATCACTCTGTCCAGCTGATCATTAGTTGCGGTGGCAATCATATCTATCGGGTTCACGGCAGAAGCTCCGGTGTTCATCATAGCCAGCAAATCATCGTGGTGATGGCCGGTTATCCTTGGAATATTCATACCTCCCGCTGACAATGCATCAGTGAGCATTACAGCAGGTCCTCCTGCATGTGTTATTATGGCAATGTTCTTTCCCTTCAGCTTTTTATGAAAAAAGACCGAAGCTACTGTGGTAAGTTCCTCACGACCGGTACATCTCACTATGCCTGCCTTGCGGAATAAGAGCTTCCACAGCAGAATCAGATGAAGCTATAGCCCCGGTATGCGAAGATGCTGCCCTGCTGCCGGCTTCTGTAGTACCTGCTTTTATTGCTGCAATACTGCATCCCTTTCGTATCAGGGATGAAGCATGATGAAGAAGCTTGTCCGGATTCCGTATACTCTCAACATAAATAAGCTTGATAGGGGAACTTTTTCCAGGTTCATAGTTATTATCCCAGTATTCAAGAACCTCCTCCACCCCTGTCTGTGCACTGTTCCCAACCGAATAAACACTGGAAAAATTCAATCCTTTGGGAATAGCCGATTCAAAAATAAAAACTGCTGTAGCTCCTGATCCTGAAACAAAATCACATCCTTTACTGCTGAGTTTAGGAACTGGTGAAGTAAAGACACCCTGATAGGATTGTGTTACCACACCAATACAATTTGGACCGATAAGGCAGCCGCCGGCATTAGTGATAAGCTCTGCCATTTCCTTCTCAAGTTTCATACCCTCGACCCCGGCTTCACTGAAGCCGGCAGAAATAATGATAAAGGCCCTGGTATTCTTTTCTTTCACAAGCAGCTCGACTGCAGCGAGGCATAAGGATGAAGGAATAGCAAGTATTGCAAGATCAGTTTCCGGTATCTCTTTTAATTCCCTGTACGACTTAATGCCTTGTATTTTATCGTTTTTTGGATTTACCACATACAGAGCTCCCTTATATTGCCCGTCAATAATATTTTTAAGAACCTTCCCTCCCGGTTTGAAAAGATCATCGGATCCTCCTACTACAACTATGCTGGCAGGATTAATAAGTTGTTTATTTATCATAAGCTACAAGAATGATGAAGGAATGAAATTTTGAATTCAGTAATCCTCTCGGGGAAGACTACAAACCGGCAAACCGTTTGAGAAAGCCGACATTTTGTGAAACGACAAATAAATACTTTTCTGATATATAATGACTTACAATCAATCTATGCTCTTAAATGCTGTCAGCAAGTTAATAAAATTAATAGTAATGAAACAAGATAATTATCATGTGATGAATTCAGTGGTGATCTTGAAATATAATTTCGAATTTAATAAACGGAAGATAGTTGAACTATTATTTTGGTATCGTCCTTAAAAAATTACTTTTGTAATATCAGTCAATCGCAAATAATGACCTTAAAACTTTTTCCCATGAAAACCATAAATTCCAGGTTATACTGGACAATTGTAATTTTAATTTCTTTTTCGCAATTCACCCTGGCACAATATTCAGATATCGACACTGATGGTCCGGGATACGGTGAGAATTGCACAACAATCATGGTTGGGCGGAGAGCTTCCACTGATGGATCGGTGATGACCTCTCACACTTGTGACGGAAATTACAGGACATGGCTGGAAATTTTCCCTCACACGAAATATGCTGAAGGATCAATGCATCCTGTTTATGCCGGGATGCTTCATACCGAGGAAGCGTGGGACATGACAAAAGTTGTTAAGAAGGGAGAAATTCCGGAAGTCTCAGAAACCTATGCTTTTTTGAATACTGCTTACCCCTGCCTTAACGAAAAGCAGCTTGCAATTGGAGAAACAACAATTTACGGCAGAGAAGACCTTATTAATCCCGACGGCATGTTCCTTATTGAGGAACTTGAAAAAATTGCCCTTCAGAGATGTAAAACAGCAAGGGAAGCTATAACCCTGATCGGGCAACTTGCTGAGAAATACGGATATGGAGATATGGCAGAATGCATTTCAATAGCTGATCCGAAAGAAGTCTGGCAACTCGAAATTGCAGGGTCAGGCAAAGGTAAGCCATCGGCTATCTGGTGTGCAGAAAGAATACCCGATGATAACATAGGTATTTGTGCAAATATTCCAAGAATCTCAGTGATAGATTTTAAAGACCATGATTATTTTATGTACAGTACTGATTTGCAAAATGTTGCTAAAAATCTTGGTTATTGGGACGGGAAAGAGCCACTTAAATTCTGGAAAGTAATTAATGGTAAAAAACCTTTTTCATTAAGAGAATATTTTGTTCTGAGCACCCTGGCACCGTCATTAAACCTCTCTTTTGATGCCGAGGAACTTCCCTTTTCAGTAAAGCCTGAAAAGAAACAGTCACCGCGCGATATTATGAAGTTTTTCAGGGAGACATACGAAGGAACACAATGGGACATGACAAAGAATCTGCTGATAACCGTAAAGTCAAAAGACAGTGCCGGAAATGAAATTGTAAAACAGGTAAAAAGTCCGGTGGTCAGCAACTGGATGAATAATGATCTCCGTACTTTATTTAATGAATTAAAGCCCGGATCAGTTGACCGCGAGAGAACAATCGCCATAGCCGGGTGCTCGTATTCTCATGTTATACAATGCCGCGAATGGCTCCCTGATGAAGTCGGAGCTATCGCATGGTTCTCATTTGATAACCCTGGCGAAAGCCCAAGGATCCCGATTTTTTCAGGTGTAATGAGCCTGCCCCAGAGTTTTAATATCTGTGGTCAGCCAAGGTACAGGACTGATGCAGCTATCTGGTCTTTCAGGGAAGCTAACAGGCTGGCTACAGTTAACTGGTCGAGAGGGAGAGCGCTTATTGAACCTGCTGTAAAGGAATTTGAGGACAAGGCTTTTGCCGAACTGCCTGCAGTTGAAAAGAGGGTATCTGACCTTGTAAAGGACGGGAAAAATGATGAAGCAAAGAGATTTCTTACTTCTTATACCAACACCTTTGCGGATGCTGCAATGAAACGTTGGGAAGATCTCAAAATAACTTTTTGGGGTATGTTTGGCAGAGGATTCTGAGTCAGGTTCATGCTTTCAGAAAGCAAAAGTTGAAATGAATTTTAGTATCTTTGCAGACTGATATTTAAATGTATGGCATTGACAATAAAAGAGATACTGGAGAAGGATAATTTTACAAAGGAAGATTTAATTTCATTGCTGCTTTCGGAAGCAGAAGATAAAACGCTCATTTATAAAAAATCTGCTGAAATCAAGAAAAAATACATCGGCAATAAAGTATGGTTCAGGGGATTAATTGAATTTTCAAATATATGCAGCAAGGATTGCCTCTATTGCGGAATCAGAAAAGGAAATACAAATCTTACCCGCTATAACCTGGCAGATGAGGAAATCCTTGCAGCGGCAAGGTTTGCTTTTACAAATAACTACGGATCGATAGCACTGCAGTCGGGGGAGCTGGAAAGTCCTTCTGTCACAAACAGGATCGAAAATCTGCTGCATAAGATCAAGGAACTGTCTGACGGGAAATTGGGGGTTACCCTTTCAGTAGGTGAACAGGAGCCGGAAGTATATCAGAGATGGTATGATGCAGGTGCTCATCGCTACCTTCTCAGGGTTGAAGCTACCAACCAGTCGCTTTATAACAAGATTCATCCGAATAACTCCAGACACGATTTCAACCGCAGACTCGGATGTCTTAAAAGTCTGCAGGATATTGGATACCAAACGGGTACAGGAGTTATGATCGGTCTTCCATTTCAGACAATGGAGGATCTGGCAGGCGATCTTCTTTTCATGAACAAATTTAATATTGATATGTGCGGTATGGGACCTTATATAGAACATGCCGACACGCCGCTGATAAAATATGCGGATAAGCTTTTGCCTCTATCCGAAAGATTTGATCTTACCCTGAAAATGATTGCCATACTCAGGATAATGATGAAAGATATCAATATCGTTGCAGCTACAGCACTTCAGGCTATCGATGCTGCAGGCAGGGAAAAGGCGGTTAAAATCGGGGCAAACATCCTTATGCCAAATATAACTCCTGGAAAATATCGCGACAGTTATAAGCTATATGATAACAAGCCCTGTACCAATGATTCTGCCGAAGATTGTCAGAGCTGTCTTGAAGCGCGCATCAGTATGGCAGATGCTGAAGTTATCTATGGTGAATGGGGAGATTCAAAGCATTATGATCTGAGAAGACAGATGGTTACTGGAAAGTAATGCTACTGCAAACCCTTCTGTTATTCCTTTTTGATCCTCTGAATTATTATCCTGGAATCGGGACAGCCGGTCAGTGTGGATAATTGCCAGTCAAGCTTAACTGGCAAGGGAAATGTCTCAGTTTCCAGATTAATTTTTGATCCATCAGGCAGAGCATCAAATTCATAGGTCGCAGAGTCAATCTGAATAAACCATCCTCCGCAGCAAGCGCACATCCTGATATCGGGACCAGTAATAATTCCGCTTGATTTGTAGTCACCGGCATTTTCTTTGTGACAGCTTACGATTGTAAAAAGCACAAAAAAACCAGCAATGATATTTGTTTTCATGTTATTCCATTCAGAAAACCATAGTCCTTACATGTACATGATCTAAGGCTTTAAGATCTTTTTCAAGGTGCCGCCGTTGTTTTTCATCACCAATAAGCTCAAGAATAATCAATCCCGCCAGCTCACCAAAGAAGATTTCATTGACACCCAGACGAGTTCGTATATTGCAGCCGTATGAAGTCAGAAGCCGCTGAACTGACAATATAACAGACTGGCTCCTCTCAACGAGTAATCCGAGGATCTCCACTTTGCTTCCGGCTGATTCCTCAGCAATATTTTCCTTCTCTGAGGAGAATATCATTTCACGGATCTCAATTCCATCGAGTGTTTTTAATTCGGCTGAAAGATTATCTGAAGCTTCGCTATCTCCATTAAGATGAAGAATAATATAAGCCTCACGGCTGCAAACCTCATCAGATACTTCATGGAAACCCAGCCGGGTTGTAATGACTTTTGCATGATGAGACAAAATACCCTGGGTAAGTCCCGCTTCTTTAATACGGTCGATTATTTTTATTCCTAGAACTTTTATCATGATGATCAGTTTAGTGCAGTCTCAAGTGTTCAGTGTCAGAAATACAAATCTCTCTCTCCCATTTTTATTTTTTCAATTTTCTCCCTGGTGCTCTCTGCGACACCTGGTTCAAGTTTCTCCAGGTTTTTATCAATAGCTTTCCATCCCTTTTCAACTGTCTCACCCACAGCATAGTCGCAGATGTATTCGGAAAGTGTGAGGATAGCATTAGGTGTACAGAATCGCTTTATGAATCCTGGAACTGAAAACTCCATAAAATGTTCCCCGGTACGTCCCATCCTGTAGCACGATGTGCAGAATGATGGAATATAGTCATTATCAAGCAGCTCATCTACCACCTCGGCAAGTGAACGCGCATCGTTAATCTTGAATTGTTCACGGTTGAGATTTTGCTTTTCATTCTTTGTATCCGAATAAGAACCAAGTTCAAGCTTTGTTCCTCCATCTATCTGTGATACACCATATTGCATTGCTTCTCTTCGTACATCAGGAGCTTCCCTGGCAGTAAGGATCAACCCTGTATAAGGAACAGCCAGTCTTAATATCGCAACAAGCTTTTTGAAATCATCATCGCTGGTCTCATATTTGCCGTCAATATTAAGGCTGAGGGCATCCTTGATCCGTGGGAATGAAATTGTATGTGGTCCCACGTTATAACAAGCCTCAAGGTGATTTGTGTGCCTGATGAGTCCCATCACCTCAAATCTCCAGTCGTAAAGTCCGAAAAGCGCTCCAATACCAACATCGTCAATCCCTGCTTCCTGAGCCCGGTCAAGAGCTGTAAGACGATATTCGTAATCTCTCTTTTTTCCGCCGAGATGATACCATTTATACGCTTCGGGATGATATGTTTCCTGGAAAATCTGATAGGTACCAATGCCCGATGCTCCAACTGTTCTAAAGCCTTCGATATCCAGCGGGGCAGCATTAATATTTACTCTTCTTATCTCGCCGTGCCCTTTTTTTACACCATAGACAATCTTAACTGTATGGGCAATATATTCCGGTGAATAGTCAGGATGTTCTCCATACACAAGTATAAGCCTCTTTTGTCCATTATCCTCGAGAGCTTCAACTTCATTAACTATATCACTGTCGCTCAGTGTCTTACGTATGGCGTCAGCATTAGTTACCCTGAAACCGCAATACTGACAATTGTTTACACATCGGTTACCCACATAAAGGGGTGCAAAAAGCACGATCCTGTTGCCATAGACCTTTTCCTTTAATTCACGGGCTCCCTGCTTGATCTCATCAGCCAGGTCTGTTCCCACTGAATTAATGAGAACTGCGGTCTCCTCCATTGTAAGCCTTTGCTTATCGAGTGATTTTGCAATTACATCCCTTACCCGCTGCTTATCTGGTTTAGTTGTATTTAAAAGATTCCATATCTCTTCAGGATCAATAAATGGCTTCATTCTTTGATCTGGAATACTCAATTTTTCAGGTGAAAACTTCATCAATAAATTTATTAATATGAATTATATAGCTCACTTCTTTTTACCTCCTCCCCGGCTTTCCCGGGTGAGGTATCCCGGCTGCAAAGATAAACAACATATGGCCCTTTGGAAATGATTTTTGTTAGTAAATGAGATCAGAGATCTCCTCGATGGCCATATATATTTTTGAGGATGCCACATTGTCGCTTAAATTAACTGCTCCATGTATTTTCTTATGAAAAGAAACAGTCATTTTATTCCCGGGAACAAACCCGGTTTCTTCAAAGATATTCAGCAAAACCTCTGATTTATAAATATCTGTCTTATGTATCAATACCATTCCTTTTGAAGCAGCGCTTAGTGATTCGGCTGAGATTGCATATATTCCGGGTGAAGGCAAAATTTTACATTCCTCTGTAATAATTATTTTGAAAAAAGAGGGGAAATCATTGATTTTAACCGGCTGATACTTTTCAGCGCTGCCCTTTACAATATAATAATGGTCGAGGTATGCATTAGCTCTCTGTATATAACCTTCGCTTATAGCCTGCCTTATCCTTGTAGAACTGACTGTTTCATGGTATACTTCCTGTTCGGGGATCTCTTCAGCCTCGAAATTGTATACTGACTGCCACTCCCATAACTGTCTGTAATCGCCTTCCTTATTGAATCCAAAATGATGGTTAAAACCTGCTACTACAACTTTTGCATGAAGGATGCCATGAAGAAGATCCCTTACAAATTGTTCGCTGGTGATTTTTGAGAATTCCTTTGTGAATTCAATGATTATTACATTATCCAGACCAGCTTTTTCCAGGAGATCAAGTTTCTCTTCCTGTGAATTGATCAGCTTAAGATCTTTCCCGGCAGTATCGGGGTATAAAACTTTTCTGGGATGTGGATCAAATGTTATAAGCACTGATTCTCCATGGTACTTTTCGGCCAGCATCTTCAGCCTGTTAAGTATTGTTTTATGACCTATATGAACCCCGTCGAAGGATCCGGTTGTGACCACCGGATTGATAATATTCTTTGCTTCCTCAAAACTTCTGAAGATCTTCATGTCACCTTATGCCCTAAATTTTATATTCTTTTACGAAATAGGCAACTTTTTCAATAGAAGTTATCATGTCGTATTCTTCAAGATATACCCCTGACGGAACATTTAAAGGAATGGTAGTAAAGTTAAGAATCCCCTTTATTCCGTAGCGAACGACTTCTTCAGTTATCTCTCTTGCGAAATCAGGAGGGACTGTAAGGATTGCTATTCCTATGTTGAGTTCCCTGATAAGTCTTTCTACATCGCTGTAGGGATAGCATTTAACTCCTGAAATAACTTTATTGATTTTCTGGGGATCATTATCAAAAGATGCAACAAGATTTAGTTTTGATCGTTTGCCTTTAAAATATCCGGCAACGGCCCTTCCAAGATTCCCGATGCCGATTACGGCGACATTCATGCTTTCAGATGAATCAATGATCTTGCCAATAGTGTCAATGAGCTCCCTCACATCATAGCCTTTTCTAAGCACGCTGGAATAACCGATCAGCATAAGATCGCGCCTGACCTGTACGGCTGTGATATGAAGACGTGCAGCCAGATCGTGAGAAAAGATGAAGTTTCTGTTTTCATTCAGGCATTCCAGAAGCGTCCTCCTGTATTCACTCAGCCTTTCTACGGTTTTTCCTGGTAGTTTCATCATAAGTTATTGATTTTAAAGAAGTGAACTCAATTTATAGGACTAAGGTTCGTCTTAAATTTCAATTAATGTTTATAGTTTTCTTGGGCAGTCTGATTGTAAATACTGTTCCCACGTCGGGGGTACTGTCTACTTTTATGGTTCCATGATATAATTCCACCACCTTCTTAACTATCGATAATCCTAAACCGCTTCCGGAAATATTCCTTGTCTTCTCATTTTTGATCCTCACAAATTCGGCAAAAAGATTCTCTGTATCATTTTTAGTAATTCCAATGCCTGTATCAGATATGATAAGGATGGCTTCACTCTCTGAACTGTCAATGGTAATTTCTGCTTTGCCTCCTATTTTATTGTATTTAACTGCGTTTGATATGAGATTGTTAAAAACAATTTCCATATCATCGGGATCGGCCATTATTGTTACATCTGACCTTACATCAAGATTAATATTCACATCCATCTGAATCGCATACGGCTGAACGGTAATAATTGCTGCAGAAGCTATTTCCGAAAGATTTACCTCCTGAATCTTTTCTTCTTTTCTTTCGAGCCTGATCTTTGTAAAATCGAGCAGGTCCATGATCAGGTTTCTCATACCCTGTATGCGCTGAAGTGATCTTTCAATCGGGGTTGCATAATCATCGACAAGCTCTCCGGCTTGCTTGCCCTGCATCATCCTCAGATAACCTTCAAGTGCATTAAGAGGTGCTTTCAGTTCGTGCGACAGGACAGACAGAAACTGGTACCGGATCTTTTTACCCTCCTGATTCATCTTATGGGTTATCCTCTTGAGATACTGCTGCTTAGTAATGTTCTCGATGCTCGATTTCAATTCCTGGGGAGTAAATGGTTTTGGAATGAAATCGATTGCTCCATCGCGTGTTGCCCTTATAGCCACATCGAGTGAAGCATAAGAAGTGATCATAGCTACAACAATATCATAATTTCTCTTTCTTATATATTCCAGCACATCAACTCCCTGGATGCCTGGCAGCTTATTGTCAAGAAGAAGAATATCCGGCAGATCGCGTTCAAGAATTGAGATTCCCTCTTCGCCTGTTCCTGCTTCAGTGACAGCGTAAGTGTAATCCTCATCCATGAATGGATAAGTGACATGAAAATTATTAAGGATCCTGGATACTCCTGATCGTATCCCCGGTTCATCATCAATTACAAGTACTTTAAGAACTGCCATCTCAGAGTTTTAATAATTTCATAACTTCCTGGTCAAGCTGCTCCGGCCTGATGCCCTTTTCAAGATATTTGTCGGCTCTGATCCACGATTTTTCCTGGTCAGAATCGATGCTGAAGGATAAACCGGTTTCATGCGAGACCGCGGTGGCCAGGATAACCGGAACGTCCGGATATTTTCTCTTTATCTTATAACACAATATGAAACCGCTGTCATCACTTTCCATCATAAGGTCAAAAATTGCCAGATCAGGCCTGAATCTTGAAATTACAGATTCAGCTTCAGCCTGACTTTCAACAGCAATAGTTTTGTATCCTTCCTTCTCAAGGTTGAATATAGTCTGAAAAAGGTAATCCGGATCATCGTCAGCTACCAGGATTGTTATATCACTCTTCTTCATCGTTCCACAAATTTCTAAAAATTCTTTAAATCAACAGGTTATTATGATAAATATGATTTGCGTTAATTTAATAACATAAGATTTATACTTTATATTTGTGCCTCTATTCTTTTCGCCGTGGCAATACAATCTTAAAGCTTGTTCCGGTCGGCCCCTTCGATGGATCATTATTGGAATCTGCTGTAATCTGTCCCTTATGCATCTTCACAATTCCATAAGCTGTTGCGAGTCCAAGACCAGTTCCCTGCCCTATGCTTTTGGTAGTAAAAAAAGGTTCGAATATTTTAGCCCTGTCTTCTTCTTTTATGCCTGTTCCGGTGTCGCCGATGACAATAATTACATCTCCGAGAGTATCTTCAATTTTAATATTTACAGCACCGCCTGAGGGCATTGCATCAAAAGCATTTTTAATGAGGTTTGTGAGTACCTGCATCATCTGTTCCTGATCGAGCATGGCTTCAGGATTGGTTGTCTTGTCATAAATATTGATCTTAACTTTCGCTGGTATGATCAGGCTTTCAAGACTATGATTCACAAGATCCTTAATGTTGACCATCTGATGGTTAACCTGGTTTTTCCTGGCAAAATTAAGCAAACCTGCCACAATCTTCTTGCAACGCCCTGCCTGATCGACTATCAGCTTGAGATCCTCTTTTACCGGGTCATCAGCAGATGCTTCTTCAAGAAGTATGTTGCTGTACATTATCACCACTCCCAATGGATTATTCAGCTCATGAGCTATTCCGGCTGACAGCTGACCCATATGAGCGAGCTTTTCCGATTGTTTAAGAGCCTGCTTCATCGATGAAAGCTTCTCATTGGAAAGAGCCAGCTCCTTAACAGATTTGTGAAGTTTTTCAATGGTATAAGGCAGGCACATCTCTACTTCGGCAAGTCCCTTTTTGATGGCAATAGCGTGTTCGACACAACTTTCATATCCACAGGCACCACAGTCGAGCTGATCCTTCTTTGTTTTCTTGCCCATTTTAATGAGGATCTCATGAACATCATCCTCAGTAAGAGTCTCTATCTTCTTATCATCCGGCCTGTGCCTGAAAGACAGGTCCAGTTCACTGAATTCATCAAAATATTGCTGCCATTTCCCGGAATCAAGATTCTGCATTTTGTTGTTTGCATAAGAGCTCACCAGGGATCTCCTGTTATACTGTTTCCCGTTCTTTGACAGACCCGGACCCATAATACAGCCTTCACAGCAAAGCAATTCCATATGCTGATTCTTTATCAGGCCGGCTTCAAATTCCTTTAATGCACCCTGAAAATCAATTCTTCCTTCAGCAGCAATAATATTTCCTGTAATAGCATTGTCGCTTATTTTGGCTGTCTGCAGCAATCCCCTGGCAACAGGAAAAATGGCTCCCCTGCCTCCGACAGGCTGATCAAAATCAACAGGTTTGGCTGTATATGGAGTTATGCCTTCATCAGCCAGCATATCCCTGAGCTCGGTAAATGTTATCGCCTCATCGATTTCGGTACTTTCAGCTTTCTTGGCAATGCATGGACCGATAAACACTATCTTAGTTTCCTTTCCGTATTTTTCTCTTACAACCCTGCTCATGGCTACCATGGGTGAGACAACCGGTGCAAGATTTTCCACAAGCGCCGGGTGATAATACTTAACATAGTTTACTATTGATGGGCAATCAGAGGATATGTAGAATTTCTTTGTTCCCGAAACAAGTTTTTTATACCTGTCAGCGACCAGATCCGCACCGAACGATACTTCAGCCACAAGTTCAAATCCGAGAGACTTTATCATACCGGCAAGGATATGATGATCGGGTATATCAAAGAATTCAGCCGGGAAACTCGGAGCAACAATTGCAGCTACTTTAGACTCACTCTCAAGAAGCTTTAAAACACGGTCAGTAGTGTTCAGAAATACCTTTGCACCCTGGCTGCATACTTTTGTACAATTGCCGCAGGCGATACATCTCTCATCAATTACCTCAGCCTGTCCTCCTACTATGCGGATTGCTTTGGCAGGACATTCCCTTACGCAGGTGTAACAGGTACGACAGAGCTCCTTAATGGTGTAAACTAGCATATTATACCATGTTTTGGATTATAATAATACATTTCGCTTCTCAAATCGAGTAAAGAATATTTTTCTATCAGCAATGTCAGGATTTTCTTTCAGCAGTTTTTCGTAAAGGTTTATAAGCGAAGGCGATTTGCACGGCAGGTTAATGGCTTCTGTGTCGTCGGCCTGATAAACCAGCTTTGATCTGTTCTTTATCTCATCCTTTGAAGGACTGAAAGGTAAGCCGGCTCCATGAACACATCCGCCCTGACAGGTCATCACTTCAACAAGGTCATACTTTTTCCCGGAAGCTATGGAGGCTTTTAATTTTTCAAGCGCTGTCAATCCATCTACAACTGCTGCCTTTACCTCCTGGTCGCCGACCATCACCGATATCTCCCGGAACGAACCGCCTGATCGTAGTTTTTTAAAGATCTGCTTATCAGGCTCCTTCTTCATTTTCTGATAATGATAGGAACGGATTACTCCCTCAGCCAGCCCTCCCGAAACTTCAGCCATAATAGCAGCCGAGCTTCTTCCTGACATAGGTTCGTCAGCAGGTTCATGTTCAATGTTAGAGGTGTCGATACCATAAAGGCGTATCAGGCGTGCAAGCTCCCTGACAGTCAGAACAGAATCCACATCGCTGATGCCTTTGCGCATCATTCCGTCGCGACGGGCTTCAAACTTCATAGCCATGCATGGCGTTGCTGATACTGAAAAGATCTCCTCAGGTTTAACGCCAAGCTGATCGGCAACAAGTGTTTTGATAAGCACACCAGTGATCTGCTGAGGTGATTTAACGGTTGAAAGATGCGGAATAAGCGAGGGAATGAATTGTTCTGCATATTTTACCCAGGCAGGACAGGCAGAAATATACAATGGATGATCTGATTTGTTGTCGATGGCATCAGAGAGCTGTCCTGAAATCTCAGAAATGCAAACATCGGTGCCCAAACCTGTTTTATAAACTTTATCAAACCCTATTTTACGAAGAATGGTGTTGAGTATCTTGTCAAATTCCCTGGTATATCTCATGCCGAGTTCTTCTGCAATACCGTAAACAACCATTGAAGAATACTGGATAACCTTTACAATTTCAGGCTTATTAAGATATTCCTGCACTTCTGTAATATTATGTTTTTCGTGAAGTGCGCCCGTTGGACAAACCAGCACACACTGGCCGCAATGAATGCAACTGGAAAAGTTAAAATCCCTGTCCATGGCAGCGCCGACATGTGTTTCTCTTCCTTTATTGATAAAGTCGAGGGACGTGGCAGTAACCACTTCCTCGCAAACTCTCACACAGCGGCCGCATAGGATGCATTTGGAGAGTTCCCTGATTATAGCGGGGCTCGACTGATCAAGACGCGGCTTGATTTTTCTACCGCGTATCCGTCGTTCTCTTATGTTAAGTTCTTCAGAAAGTTTCTGAAGCTCGCATTTCAGGTTCCGGTCGCAGTAAAGACAATCGTCGGGGTGGTTTGAGAGGAGAAGCTCGACTATCGTTCTGCGTGCTGTTATAACCCTTGGAGAATGTGTTTTTATTTTCATCCATTCCTCTACCGGCTGAGAACAGGCGGTAACCAGGCGATCACGGCCTTCAACCTCTACAACACACATCCTGCAGGCACCGGTGGGCGTGAATTCCTTCATCCTGCAAAGTGTCGGTATGATAATTCCGTTGCGATTAAGAGCTGACAGTATCGTTTCACCCTTTTCGGCTTTGATCTTTTTATTATTTACCTGTATTGTAAAAAGCATAAAGGCTATTTAACGTTTATTGCGCTGAATTTACAAACATCGAAGCATATGCCGCAGCCAGTGCATTTCTCATCAACAATAAAAAATGGCTGGAGCCTGGTTCCGTAGATCGCATTCACAGGGCATTTGGCCGCACACGCAGTACAACCTGTGCATTTATCAACATCTATTGAGAAGGTCCGTAGTCCCCTGCATATATTGGCGCGGCATTTCCTGTCAAAAATATGTTCTTCAAACTCATCCCTGAAATTTTTAAGGGCGCTGATGAAAGGATTGGGCGCTGTCTGACCTAACCCGCATAAAGAGGTGTCTTTCATCACTGAAGCAATGGTTTCGAGTTGCATTACACCTTTAAATCTTTCAAGAGTAGTGCCCGACTCTTCGTTTAAAGGCTTCTTTATTACACTCTCAAGTATCTCCAGCATTCTTCCTGTTCCTTCGCGGCACGGAATACATTTTCCGCAACTTTCATTCCTGATGAATTCCATATAATATCTCACCAGGTCGACCATGCAGGTATTGTCGTCGATTATCACGAATCCGCCTGCCCCCATTCCGATGCCTTGTTCCTTCAGATCGTCGTAATCAATTTTTATATCAAGATTTTCAGAGGTGATGAATGATCCTGACGCTCCTCCCAGTTGTATTGCTTTAAAATCCTTACCATCTTTTATGCCATCAGCTATTTTCTCAAGAATGGTGCGCACTGAAGTGCCCATCTCAATTTCTACAACTCCCGACATACGACCTTTTCCTGCAACTGCAAATACCTTTGTACCCGGACTATTTTCTGTTCCCAGTGAACGGAACCATTCGGGTCCATTCTGCATAATGAGCGGAACATTCATGAGAGTTTCAACATTATTAATTACTGTTGGCTTGCCGAATAATCCTGCTGTCGTCGGATATGGCGGTTTAAGCTGTGGCATTCCGCGTTTACCCTCAAGAGTATTGATCAGGGCAGTTTCCTCACCACAGACAAATGCTCCGGGCTCAACACGTATGACTATATCAAGATTATATCCGCTCGAATAAATATTATGACCAAACAGTGAGTAATCCCTTGCTCTGTCGATAGCTTTCTGCAGCCTGTTCTTAGCATGGTCGGATCCCGACCGCATAAAAATAATTGCATTCGAGGCTCCTATGGCATAGGCAGCTATGGCAATTCCTTCTATCAGGCGGTGAGGATCACTTTCAAGAATGGTCCTGTCTGTAAAAGCTCCCGGATCACTTTCCTTTGCATTGCAGATGAGATATCGTGCATTTGAGCTGGTATTAAGAGCATGACGCCACTTCAATCCGGTAAGATATCCGCCACCGCTCCTTCCTCTCAGACCGCTTCTCTCAACTATATCACATACTTCTTCAAAAGTATAATTTCTTATTGCCTTTATATAAGCCCGATATCCGCCCCGCGCAATATACTCTTCGATGCTTTCAGGATCATAGCACCCGCAATTTCCGAGTACCACCCTTTTCTGATGCGTAAAAAAAGGTAATTCATCCATAAATGGCATCCCGGACCATAGCTCAAAGCCCCTGGTGCCAGTCTGACCCACCAGGTCTTCATCATTTATATCATTATGAAAAACTCCGTTAAGAAGAGGCTCCACTTTTTCTTCAGTTATATTCCTGAAAAAAAGTTTATTTTTCCCCGGTAGCTGGATACAAACAAGAGGCTCATAATTAGCCGGACCAGTGCATCCGACGCGGACAAATCCTGTGGAGGGTGCATTTTCACTGATATAAGTTTCAATAGCCAAACATGTTTTTTCCGATCCTGCAATAACGCTGCTTGTGCCTGAAGAGACAAAGATCAACGGCTTATCTGTTTTTTCCCGTCTGATCTGCTCCAGATATTTCTCTGTCTGCAAAGGGAGAGTATCTGACTCAAATGTTAGAACCTTATCTATCAGGAATGTCTTTAAGTCCTCCATCGGGGATTTTTTCTTGAATTAGTCGTTTTCAATAAAGTACTTCAGCCGCTTCAGCAAATCAGGAAGCTGTTCTGCCTTAATATGGGTATAATACTCACCGTTGACATTGATAACCGGACCATTACAACAGCCGCCCATGCATGATACAATTTCATAACTAAAATATCCGTCTCTTGTGGCCTGACCTGCAGTAATGCCGGTCTCTTCCTTTATTTTGTTAATGACCGATTGTGATCCGTTAAGAAAGCAGGAAGTGCCATTACATATCCTGATATGGATCTTCCCTGAAGGGATAAATCTGAACCTGTCATAGAATGTGGCAAGTCCATAAATTTTTGTGGTGCTGAGCCCGAGAAAACCTCCTATCCTTACAATGGAATCTTCCGAAAGATATCCCATCGTTTCCTGTATGTCCTGCAGCAAAGGAATAAGATCTTCCCTTTTTCCCTGTTTATATTTTTTCAGTATTGTATCAAGATCAGCACTCATTCCGGAAATAATAGTAATGAATTATGATACAAATATAATTTAATTTATTGTTAATAAATAAACATTGTTATTTTATTAACAATAAATCCAGACAAATAATATTTTTCTCGTATTTTGTTATCTCGTTTATTATAAGCTACTTAAGTGTTTTAACTAAGTTTGTCAGCAGGTGCATTAATATTAAGGAAGACTTAATTCTGATTAAGATGATAAGAAAATCAATTATCTGAGATTGAAAGTGGTTTATGACAGCTCATAAATAATTATTACTTTTGAAGTCGTTGTTTATTTTTGAACAGTAAAGATATGGCTCAGAGAATTGAGATGCAGATCTGTCTGGGAAGTTCATGTTTTTCCCGTGGAAATAAGGATGTTGTTATGTTCATAAGAGAATATCTCAGGAAGAATCATCTCGACGACAAGGTAATTTTCAAGGGAGCGCGATGCATGGGACTCTGCAGTAATGGTCCGAATCTAAGTATAAACGGGATAACCCTTGAGGAGGTGACATTGTCAAAGATAGAAGGCATACTGGAGAAGGAATTTGCAGGATTGGTGTAGGAGGGAAGAGTTGAAAAGTGAAGAGTTGAAGGGTTGATGGGTTGAAAGGTTGATGGGTTGAAAGGTTGAAGAGTTGAAAATATCTATATTAAATGTAACTCTGAATACTGTGTTGGCTCGGGGCACATAAATTGGTTAGTATGACAAATAATAAACCTGTTCTTTATATAAATGATGAGAAGTGCAGAAATTCATATTCCTGCGTAAGGGTTTGTCCTGTCAATGCGATAGAAGTAAAACCCCAGAAAGCTCATCCCCGTATTCTTGCCGACAGATGTATCGGCTGTGGATTATGCTATGTTGCATGCACCCCGCATGCAATTGAATTCCGCAATTCAAAGCAGGATATTAAGAATCTTTTATCATCAGGCAGAAAAACTGCTGCCCTGATAGAACCCAGCATTGCCTCTGAATTTGATGACATAACTGATTTCAGGAAATTCGTTGCAATGATAAGATCGCTTGGCTTTGACTATGTTCATGAAGATTCATTTGGTGTTGACCTCATTGCAGCTGCTTATGCCAGGTTATTCCTCAAGGCTGAGGGGAAATATCTTATTACCGCTAACTGCCCGGCTATTGTCAAGCTGGTAGAGAAATTCCATCCCGAGCTTGTTCCGAATCTTGCCCCCCTGGTCTCTCCTATTGTTGCTACCGCCATGGTGGTAAAAAAACTGTACGGACCCGAGGTAGCGGTTGTACAGATAGGTCCTTGTATAGATTCAAAAGACGAAGCGCTTATTTATGAATCGGAAAATCTTATTGACGGCGTACTGACATTTGTGGAATTAAGAGAGCTTTTCGATGAATTCAAGATCCAGGAGAGACTTGTTAAAATGTCTGACTTTGATCCTCCTCATGGAAACTGGGGGGCGCTTTATCCTCTGCCGGCAGGTATAATACAGGCAGGCGGAATAAAACGCGATATGGTCTCGAGCAGGGTAATAACTGCTTCAGGCAAGGAGGAAATACTGGAAGCAATAAATGACTTTGACAAATATATTGATACGATTCAGCATCATTTTAATCTTTTCTTTTGTCACGGGTGCCTCCTGGGCCCGGGCATGCAACATCATAATGAAAGGTTCAGAAGAAGGGCCCTTGTTCGCAGGTATGCCGAGAAGCGGGTAGGTCAGCTTGATAAAGCCTTATGGCAGAAAAATATGGAAAAATGGTCAAAGCTCAATTTTTCCAGAAAATTCACGCCTGATGATCAAAGGATTGCCGAACCTCCTGAAGAGGCTGTTAATGAAGTTCTTAAAATAATTGGTAAAAACAATCCCGATGAAGAGATAAACTGCGGTGCATGCGGCTATATGTCGTGTCGCGAATTTGCTTCAACTGTGGCAAAAGGGCTCGCCGTTCCTGAAATGTGCCATACTTTTAACCTCCGCAATAAGCAGGAATATATTGAAACGCTGCGACAGACTAACCGTAAGCTTGCCGAGACTAAAAAGGCGCTCAAGGAATCTGAGGAGATTGCGCTTCATGAAAAAGAGATTGCACAAAATGCCTCCGACATGATGAATAACATGCTCGAGAAACTTCCTACCGGGGTCGTAATAGTTGATAACAACCTCAAAATTCTCCATTCGAATCAAAGCTTTATCAATATTATTGGCGAAGATGCAAAGGCAATATCGGATGTGATTCCCGGACTGGCTGGCGCAGATATTAAAACTCTCATCCCATTTAATGTTTATAACATGTTTAGCTTTGTCATTAAGGAAGATGAGGCCGTTTTGAGCAAAGACGTTCATTTTGAAGACAAAATGCTGAATATCTCGATCTTCCCGATCAGAAAGAACAGGATATGCGGTGCGATAATCCGCGATCTTTATTCTCCCGAAGTACAGGGTGAAGAAGTTACAAACCGTGTCAGCGAGGTAATCGAGAAAAACCTGGAGATGGTTCAGAAAATAGGATTCCTCCTTGGTGAAGGCGCTTCAGAAACCGAGCAGATGCTTAATTCAATAATTGAGTCCTACAAATCAATAAAAGCCAACAAGAAAAACTAGTCCGGATAACTTCAAGTGAACAGGAACTTTTTTATAGAGGTTAATAGTCAGCAAAAGAACTTCGACGGAGAACGGATCAGCGGGGATGTTTTTCTTTACAGGTATATTAAAGAAGAAGACCGGGTCATTGCTGTACTTTCTGATGGTATGGGACATGGTGTAAAAGCAAATATCCTGGCCACTCTCACTGCAACTATGGCGATCAATTTCACACGTGAGCACAAGGAGGTGGACCGGATTGCAGAGATAATCATGAATACACTGCCTGTGTGCAGTGAGAGGAAGATCAGCTATTCAACTTTTACAATAATTGATATCGAGAGCAGCGGAAAGGCAACAATTCTGGAATACGATAATCCGTCATGTGTAGTTTTAAGAGGAAACCAGATCTTTGACCCGTCGTGGAAGAAGGTTGTGCTTGATAAAGGCAAAAATTCAGGCAAAGTGCTGAAAACCTGCTCCTTCATGCCTCAGAAAGAAGACAGGATAATCTTTTGTTCAGATGGCGTTTCTCAGAGCGGCATGGGAAGTGAAATGTTTCCTTTCGGCTGGGAGAGGGAAAATATATCAGCTTATGCAGCAGCACTGGTAACCAGCGAATCTTCAATTTCGGCGATAATGCTTGCCGGGAAAATTGTTACCATGGCTCACAAAAACGATAGTTATAAAGCCCGCGATGATATCAGCTGCGCAACAATCTATTTCCGTGAACCGCGCAAGCTGCTCATCTGCACCGGCCCTCCCTATGAAAAAGAGAAAGATAAGGAGCTTGCTTCAAAAGTGCTGGCTTACAAGGGAAAAGTGATTCTGTCGGGCGGTACCACAGCCGATATTATTGCCAGGGAACTCAACAGGACAATAATCGATGAGCTTATTTTTGAAGATCCGGAGCTGCCGCCCGAAAGCTTCCTCGAAGGAATTGACATTGTTACCGAAGGAATCCTGACCCTTCAGAAGGTAAATGAAATCCTGAAAACATATAATAACAGTGTTAAGCTGGGAAAGGGACCAGCGGATAAGATCGTAAGACTGATTATGGAAAGTGACGAAATTCATTTTATTATCGGGACCAGGATAAATATTGCCCATCAGGATCCAAACCTCCCGGTTGACCTTGAAATCAGGAGAACAGTCGTAAAACGGATTGCTCGTTTGCTTGAAGAGAAATGGCTCAAGAAAGTCACATTCGAGTATATCTGATACAGTCTTCTCCCTATAAAGTTTTTCCTACATGTGCTGATTCTTCAAAAACTCAACAGTTTTATTAAACAGATGCGGCTGTATTTCAGGATGAGTAAGATTCTCTGGAAGATGATCCGAAAATTCCCTTTCAGCAATTTCCGATATATCGGGTATCGATCCAATTTGAAAGACATCTGCAATATACAGTCTGCCCCATCCGGTTTCATCATTAATTGTTACTGAATATGTTGCAATGCAGATAAGGTTGAATCTAACGGCACCCGTCTCTTCCATTAATTCACGTCCCGCTGCTTCAAGGGAAGGTTCTCACCTTCTTCAATATGCCCGCCGGCTATCTCCCAGGTTGAACGCTTATGATGACGCACAAAGATCCATTGTCCTTTGTACATTGCTGATATTACCGAATAGGTGAGTTTTGTACCAGGATCAAATAGCGGGTCATAAAAATCTAACTTCTGTCATTTTGTAAATCTTAATATTTTGGATCTGCTCTTTAACAATCAAATAGGGCCCGACAAAAATAAACTTATTCATACGGCGCTCCAGGGAGATTAAACCTGCAATTACAAAGAGTAAATTAAATAATAATTCATTTGCGAAAATAAGAATTATCAGCATAAGAAATAATTGAGTATTTTTATACTCCTAAACATCTTTCCTATGGGATTTTTGATTTTTTTGATTATAATTGAAATTCTCTCATTCGTCGTGTTCTGCGTCAGCACTTTCTACCAAAGGTCAAAAGCAAAATACTACATATCAGTCATAATTAATGTAATTCTGAGCCTCTCATTCTGGATCACTTTTATCGAAACAGTCTCTTTCAAAAGCTTTTACGACAGTCCCCGCCATGTATGGCTAATGATGAACCTGACTGGAATGATTGTAGCGGTTATTGTCCCAAGGTTCATTCTTAATTATTTTACATTTTTCCGGGAAATTATCGAGAATAAAGAAAGGTGATCACGTAAGACTGCTGACAAACATCGGATTGGTATTTATGGCAGTCATTCTTGCAATTATTGGAATCAGCACCTTTTACGGAAGATTTAATTTCAAGACTGAAGAGGTCACAATAAAAATCAAAGATTTAAATAATGATCTTGATGGGTTGAGAATTGTACAGATCTCCGACCTGCATCTCTCCAGTTTTTACAGTCACAGGAAATTATTGCAGAAAGTTATGTATGACATAAATTCCCTGAAACCTGACCTGCTAGTGAATACTGGTGATTTTATTGATTTCGGCTGGAGGGAATTTGACGGCTATGATACAATCCTTTCTAAGGCAAACGGAAAGTATGGCAATTTTGCAATTTTAGGCAACCATGATGTTGGAACTTACGATCCATATTTCACTGAAGCTGACCGTGAAAATAATATACTGATAATGATCAGCAGGATCAAAGCTTCAGGTTATCAGGTATTGGATGAGAGTTTAAATCATTAATATCGGGAACGCAAAAATCGGTCTCATAGGAGTTATTACCGAAGGTCGCCATCCTAATATGATTCATGGCGACGTAAACCAGGCCATGCTGGGGCTTGACAGCGCAGACCTTAAGATCCTGCTTTGTCATGATCCTAATCAGTGGGCTGAGGATGTCAAAGGAAAAACCAATATTGAAATAACCCTCTCCGGACATACCCACGGGATGCAGATGGGCATTATGACAAAGAAATTCAAATGGAGCCCGGCAAAATATTTTTATCCTCACTGGAACGGTCTTTACTACCTCCGGCAGTCAGTACCAATATGTAAACCGTGGACTTGGCTGTCTGGCTATTCCATTCAGAATATGGATGCCGCCGGAAATCACTGTGATAACTCTTAAAAAGGAATAATTTAAAAAGGATATACTGATTTCTTCAATTCTCTGTCTCAGTCAGGGTATTAGGAAATACAGAAACAATTTTGCGCTGCGGTATTTTACGCATAATCTGCTTTGAAGTTAAATGCAATTATTTGAAATAGAAACGGGCAGCAGATAAACCGCCACCCGTTAATATCACCCTCACTGATCTCTATTCTAACCTACTAACCTACTAACCTGTTAAGATATGGTCTAAAAAAAATTATTGGGAATAATTTACTAACCATTTTCAGCTCGGGTAACATGCAATTTAATTTTATTCTTCACTTAGTCGCTTCTATTCAGTCAAACTAATTTGTTATAAAAGTTCAAAGCTTATTTCGGTAGATTAGACAAAAATGAAGGCGGCTGTATTCCCAAAATAACGATTTTAAGATTAATTTAACATTTGGCGGGGATTGTTAACATTTGATTGTTGCATGCCAACAGACATTAAACCAAAACATCATTCTATTTTATTACATTGCATCCTTTAAGATTTCAGAAGAACAGGTATGAAAAAAATATGTATTTCACTGGTAATATGGATTTTAGCTCATGCTATTTCCTTAGCTGACGGACAAGAGACTGTAATAAGGATCAACCAGATGGGCTACAGGAATAACGATATAAAAGTGGCCGTTTTAATGAGCCGTAAGGCTTTGGATCTTAAGTCATTTAAGCTTATTGATGTATATTCCGGCAAACCAGCAGGGATATTTACAAAGGTGGCTAAGACAGGAGCATTAGATCCATTCAAAACCTGTTACCGGCTTTATTTTTCAGGTTTCAGAGAAAATGGACTTTACCGCATCAGTGCCGGAGATGCCGTATCCCCTGATTTCCCGATCCGTAACAATGTTTATGACGGCACTGCCGACTTTTTATTGCAATATATGCGACAGCAACAATCAGGATATAATCCTTTTATCAGAGATTCGTGCCATACTCATGATGGTTATGAAATATATGGTAAATCTTCCGATTCAGCACATATAAATGTTTCAGGTGGCTGGCATGATGCCGCTGATTATCTTCAGTATGTCGCCACTTCTGCGAACGCTACCTATCAGATGCTTTTCGCCTATTCTGAAAACCCGTCGTCGTTCCGGGATCATTATCTTGCAAACGGACTTCCAGGTTCAGATGGAATTCCCGATATCCTGAATGAATGCAAATGGGGACTCGACTGGCTCTTAAAAATGAATCCCGGTCCGCAAGCTATGTACAACCAGATCGCAGACGACCGTGATCACATAGGATTCAGGTTTCCCGATAAGGATACTGCCTATTACGGGAAGGGAAAAGAGAGACCGGTTTATTTTTGCACAGGCAAGCCACAGGGGCTGTTCAAATATAAAAACAGGACAACCGGAATTGCTTCAACCGCCGGCAAATTTGCTTCCGCATTCTCTAAAGGAGCCCAGGTATATAAAAACTCTGATCCCCGATATTCTGAATTACTCGCTGAAAAAGCAAAAGCCGCCTTCGAATTTGGACTGGATAACCCCGGAGTCTGTCAGACTGCCCCCGGAACAGCCCCGTATTTTTACGAGGAAGATAACTGGGTTGACGATATGGAGCTGGCAGCCATCGAGTTATACAACCTTACAAAAGAATCAAAGTACCTCGGGTATGCAACTGATTTCGGACGAAAGGAAAAAGTAACACCATGGATCGGAAGCGATACGGCCCACCATTATCAATGGTATCCCTTCATAAATCTTGGGCATCCGGCTATCGCCAGGCATCAGCTGATAAGGAATGATAAAGAATTTGCCGGATATATTAAGGATGGTCTTGAGCTTACAGAGCTAAAAGCTGAGAAAAACCCTTTCCGCGTCGGAGTGCCATTTATCTGGTGCTCAAATAACCTGGTGGCCGCGATCGTCACCCAGGCTCATCTTTATTATGAGATCACAGGCGATAGTACCTATGCGGAGCTGGAGGCTGCACACAGGGATTGGCTGTTTGGCTGTAACCCATGGGGCACCAGCATGATAGTCGGATTACCTGAAAACGGAGATTTTCCCGAGAATTCACATTCTTCATATGTAGTTAAGGGGCTGCAGGTTTATGGCGGTCTGGTTGACGGACCCGTATATCCCTCTATATTCAATTCACTCAAATATATTTACCTGTCAAAAGCAGATCAATATGCATCCTTTCAGACAAAGCTCGCCGTATACCATGATGATTTTGCTGATTATTCCACGAACGAATGCACAATGGATGGCACAGCAAGCCTGACATATTACCTGTCATCACTTCAAAGCTCTCACAGGTATTCCTTTCAGTCTCCCAATATCTCAGTTAACAGAGGTGCTATTGTAAGAATGGACACTACTAAAAAAGTCGTCTACCTGTGTTTTACGGCTCACGATTTATCAGACGGATTTGACACTATTTTAAAAACGCTGGACCATCATGGTATAAAGGCTTCTTTCTTCCTTACCGGTGATTTCTGCCGTGACGCGACAAATGCTGCGTTAATCAGCAGAATAAAATCGGCTGGACATTATATTGGACCACATTCCGATAAACATCTCCTCTATTGCTCCTGGGAAAACAGAGATTCTCTTCTCATTACAAAAAATAAGTTTCTCGAGGATCTTGAAAACAATTACTCGACCCTTGCGAAATATGGGATATCCAGGACTGATGCACAGGTTTTCCTGCCTCCGTTTGAATGGTATAATGATTCTATTGCCCGATGGTCGCTTAAAGCGGGACTCAAACTGGTTAATGTCTCCTCCGGGACAATAATTAACCAGGACTGGACATTTCCTGACAAGGGGAAACCGTATTATTCAAGCGATTATCTTATGAAGAACTTCTTTTCGTACGAAAAAAGAAAAGGTCTGAACGGATACATCCTGCTCATCCATCCCGGAACTGATCCAAGGAGGAAAGATAAACTCTACCTGCGGCTTGATTCAATTTTAAGCTATATGGAGCACAAACATTACCAGTTTCATTCTTTTTCAGAGATTAATTAATTCGGGTGATATAAAAGATGTTGAAGGAACAAAAAATTCACAAAATAAACGATCTGGAATTCAGGGTAATATATTCGAGAAGACGGTCAATCGGCATCAGCGTCCATCCCGATTCGTCAGTCATTGTCAGGGTTCCATATCTCACTTCAATAAAAACTATCAGCAGGATTGTTAATGAGAAGTACAGCTGGGTTTTAAAACATCGCGACAATTACAGGAAGCTTGGGACGAGTCCTGTTAAAAAGTCATACACAACAGGCGAAACGCATCTCTTCCATGGAGACCAGTTTGTCCTGAAAATTGAAAAATCAGGAAAATCTTTTGTAAGGGCATACGATCATTCGATCCAGATTGGAACAGAAAAAACAGATGATGCCGGGAATGTCAGAAAATTGCTATACAAATGGTATAAGAGTGAAGCAATAAAGCACTTCCCTGAAGTAATGAATAAAGTTCTGATACAACATGAAATTCAAGGCTTTAAGCCGACAGGGCTGGTAATACGCACTATGAAAAGAAGATGGGGAAGCTGTTCAGGCAAAGGAAAAATAACCTTGAGCACAGAACTCATAAAGCTTTCCGACCTGTTTATA
Organism: uncultured Bacteroidales bacterium; assembly: GCA_963715785.1. Taxonomy (GTDB): domain Bacteria; phylum Bacteroidota; class Bacteroidia; order Bacteroidales; family VadinHA17; genus LD21. Next base: position 2,982,480 of record OY970276.1, on the reverse strand, counting down.
GAGTATGTAATCACGCACGAACTGTGCCATTTGAAACATCACAACCATGGTCCGCATTTCTATAAGCTTTTAGCTGAAGTTTTCCCGGAATGGAAAACCGTAAGGAAGGAACTGAGAAAATATGTACAGTAAATACATATAAAAAATCATCAGAAGATATTAGTACCCGCCGCTCGAAAATCAATTTATTTACAACAAAAAATCATACCCAACAAGAGATCGGTTTAACTCAGGGAGAATCCTTTGTATTGTGGTAAAAAAATTACCACAAAGTCTTTACAAAATAAACTCTTGTCCTTTAGACGGGATTGCAATGTTTTTGAAGCCTTCTTCAGTCAGAGTAGAAACATATTTCTTCTGGGTCTCATATTCCCCATGAACAATAAAAATCTTTGAAAGAGCATTCTTATCCTGACAGTTTAAAAAACTGATCATCTCATTATAATCGCCATGACCACTGAAAGACTCAATCTTTTTCACTTCAACTTTTACTTCATGGATCATACCGAAAATAGAGACTTCTTTGTCGCCTCTTCCGATTCTTGCGCCCAGAGTTGTAGGTGCGCAATATCCTACAATCAGAATAGTATTTTTCGGATCAGATATATTATTTGCCAGATGATGCTTTACACGTCCTGCTTCCATCATTCCCGATGCAGAAATGATCACACAGGGTTTTTTATGATCATTCAGCTTCTTGGAATCTTCCACCTTGTTGATATAGTATAGGTTATCAAACCCGAAAGGATCAGGATCCTGTTCAAGGACATTGCTGAAATTTTTATTGAAGCACTCAGGATGCATCCTGAATACAGTAGTGGCATTCACAGCCAGAGGGCTGTCGACAAAGATATCAATCTTTGGCAGCCTGCCTTCGTTGAAGAAGTTATTGAGAGAAAAAACAATTTCCTGGGTCCGGCCAACGCTGAAAGCCGGAATAATTAATTTTCCGCCTTTAGTCACGCAGGTATCAATCACAATTTTCAAAAGCTCCTCCTCAGCTTGTATCGAATCCTGATGCAATCTGTCACCATAGGTTGATTCGGTAATAAGCACATCAGCCTGCGGAAAAGGTTGCGGCGGAGCAAGTATCTGATCAACAGGCCGTCCAATGTCACCGGTATATGCAATTTTCTTAATCTTGCCGCCTTCGTTTATTTCTATATTGGCGACACCGCTGCCCAGCATATGTCCGGTATTAGTGAACTTAACCTTAATATTTTCATCAATTCTGAATTTCATATTGTTGGGAACGCCAATGAAGAGGCTCATGCAGGCAGTTGCATCTGCCTGGGAGTATATTGGGGTAACCTGGGGCAATCCTTTTTTTGCCCTGCGCTTATTAAAAGTCATCGTATCATGCTCCTGGATGAAGGCCGAATCAGCAAGCATAATGGAACACAGATCGCGTGTTCCGTTTGAACAGATCACTGATCCCCTGAAACCAAGCTTATAAGCATATGGGATCAGTCCTGAATGATCAATATGTGCATGTGTCAGAATTATATGATCAACCTCTGAGGGGTCAAACATTAAGTCACGGTTCATACTGTCGGTCTCAAGTCCCTTACCCTGAAACATTCCGCAATCAAGAAGTATTTTTTTACCCGAATCAGTAGTAATCAAATGTTTACTTCCTGTCACTTCCCGTGCCGCGCCAATAAATTTTATATTCATTATTTTCCCCGATTAAGTCGATAAAGATAGCGAAATTATTATTTCAGAATTGAGATGGAGATATCAGGGTTCAGGAAAAATAAAGCTGAGAATTGATTTAAATTCTTACTCCCAATATTGTAACATCGTCGATCTGGTTACCTGAACCTTTCCAGTTTGCAAATTCATCCTCAAGAATTCTGCGCTGGATCGTCATGGGTTTGGTATGTATCTCTGTGAGGAGTTTCTTAAGATTGTATTTCATGTATTTGGATCTTTTCGGTCCACCGAACTGATCAGCAAAACCATCAGAAAATATATAGATAGTGTCACCCTTCTGAATTTCAATCTCATGATTTGTGAAAGATTCCTTTTCCCCGTAATAAATTCCAATAGGCATCCTGTCTGCCCTGTATTCAATAAATTCTCCGTCGCGGAAAAGAAACAGCGGATTATACGCTCCCGAGAATTCAAGTATCTGCTTGTTCTTATGAAGAATACAGAATGCCACGTCCATTCCGTCTGTTGTTTCACCCTGTTTGCCTGTCTGATGAAGAGAGGTCTTTATTTTCTCACGTAATAAATTCAGAATAATGTTTGCCTTCAGATCAGAATTATTGGTGATTATCTCATCAAGTGTAGAAATTCCAAGAGTACTCATGAAAGCTCCGGGTACACCATGACCAGTGCAGTCAGCAACAGTAAAGAATATGTGGTTTTCATCTTCTCCTATCCAGTAAAAATCACCGCTTACAATATCTCTGGGGTTGAATATTATAAAGTAATCGGAAAATGAATTTTTGAAATGATCTGTCTCTGGCAGCATCGCCATCTGAATTCTGCTTGCATATTCAATACTTGATGTGATCTCCTGTTTCTGTGCCTCGATTTTTGCAGTTCGTTCTTTCACCCTCGTTTCAAGTACCCTTTTTTCCTTTTTCAGCTGTTTCTCACGGAATCTTATTATTCCAATAATGACAATAAGTATTGCCCCAAGAATAATTACGTAAAAAATAGTTGTCTGGGTAAAGGGTGCTTCAATAGTAAAGCCTACAACTTTAGGAGTACTTATATTACCCCATATATCTTTTGCTCTTACCTGGAGAGTATATTTGCCAGGCTTTATCATAAGGGTTATCATATTATTATATGACCATTTTGACCATACTTTATCAACCATATACTGGTACTGTGTTGAATTCTGCTTCAGATAGCCCGGAGCCACAAGATCAAAATATACAGTATTGTCATCGCTGTCAAAGACTATATCAGAAAGCTTGAAATAAAATCCTTTTGCATCAGATATGCTTCTGAGGAACAAGCCAACATCGGGTTTGACAGATGGAATTTTATCGCGAATTATTCTGAAAATCATATTATCACCGCTCACTACCCATATGTCAGACTTATTGGTATATATTGAATTAAGATTATCAAATATCTTTAAGATAGCTATGTCATTCAGATTTATATTGCCGGCTGATGCTATATTTATCCATTCGTTATCAGTTTTTATCCAGGGGATACCGGGTTGAGAAAACACAAATTTTATTTTTGCTCCTGTACCGTCAAATTCTCTCCTGTAATCCTCAAAAGTGTTGCTGACAGAGTTAAAATAACGGATTTTTGAAAGAGTAAAGAGGAAAACAGTATCATTTACAGATTCAATCATACATCTCTGAGGAAGCTCGCTCTTAACGTTATATTTGTCAGGACTTCCGGAAGCAAAGCCGTTATTCAGCCGTATCCTGTAGACCATATCATCACCTCCCGCCCAAATCGTATTTTCGTCAGTCGATACGATTGAATAAACAGAATGCATAAATGTTTTATCGGGATAGACAGCTTCCCATTTCCCATTCCTTGAAGCAACATAAAAATAGCCTTCAGCTGTGGCAATATAGTACCTGTTATCATTGGTGCCGGGGCTTATATAGTTGATATACCCGTTATCTACAATTGCATGGGCACTGTGACCTGAAATAATGAAAAGCCCTTTGTTTGTAGATGCGAGGATTTCATTTCCCGCTGATACAAGCTGTTTGCATTTTTCATTCAGTCCCCCGATCTTTTCATAAACATAGGTAATGGATTTTAGCTTCCCCCCTACCTTCTTAAAATATTTTGATTCAGGAAGCTTTATTGCAGGCGATGTAATGGTAGTCTTTTCCTGCTCGTCTGCAGCTTTTGTTACAGGTGCAGGAGCAGTAACAGGTTTCTTTCCAAATATTTGTGTGAAAATACTTTTCCTTGTTTTCTGGGTTTCCTGCTGTTGTAACTGATTTGGAATCTTCCTTCCGACCAACTGTTGTATTGGTACAGAAAATCCTGCATCTCTGACCAAAACCCTACTCTCGCTAAAATTTCTTACCTCTTTCAGGTAATATACTCCTTCACTTGTTGCTACATATAATTCATGATTATGCCAGAGTGAAGTAATCAGGTTTCCCTTTAATCCGGGATATACGCTGAAATTGGCTACAGGCAGTCTCAGATCAGCCCTTGTAAGACCGTACTGATGAGAAAGCCAGAGACCATTTGTATTATCAACGCCCATTGCAAAAACTTCATCATCGGGCAATCCGTTACCATAATTAATATAGTATTTGATGTTACCGCTTTTCCTTTCCACAACCAATGCGCCACCCTCAAGAGTTGAGAATGCATAGAGACTGTCAGAAATTGATAAGCCTTCCGATAGTACATTTCTTCGGTGATAGCCTTCATCTTTGATCTGGTAATCAAAGAATTTTATGCCGTCAAAAAGTGACAGATCGCCGTTGCTTTTGCCAATCAGAACCATATTATTACTATATGGCAGGCTGAAAAGGATTTCATCGTCCTTTGACAAGTATCCTGTAACTATTGGAAACAGGGTATCGCTCTCAAGCCTGTAAAGTCCTTTTGATGAAACATTTATAAATGTATTTTTCGGAGTCACAAACATCCCGGTGAAGGGTTCGTTTTCTTTCTGTCTGAGCCTTAATTCAAGGTTTCCCGTTTTGATGTTGTGTCTGCTGATCGTTTGCTCACCATAAAAATATATAGTGGTATCGGTTATTATTATTTTGGAAATCAGTCCTAAGGATGCTGAATCTCCCGAAATTGAATAATATCTGTAGATGCCTTTATCGTCTCTGGACAGGTATCCGTAATTATTATCGCCGCCTACATAAACCCGTCTTTCCCTGGGATCATATTTCAGAGTGTATGGAATAGCCGGTATTGGGATAAAATTCCAGCTCTGACCGTCAAAAGTGAGAATGCCGCGTCTGTTAGCGAAAAGCATGACATTATTGTCATCCTGGCAGATAGCCCAGCTCTGGTTTTCAATCTCATTGCTTTCTTTAAAATTGGTGAGCAAGGGTGCACCACGCTGAGCTTTCAGAGTAAGAACAAGGAAAATTAAAGAAGCCAGTGAAAGAATTTTTTTCATCCCCAGGTTTGTCAGCTTGTTTCTAAAGCTTAAATGTAAAAGAAAAAATCCAATTTAACACTGCCCTGAAACCCGAAGATCATTGTGTACAACAGCTCCTTCACATGATTCAACAGGCCAGTTCTTCTTCAGCTGCATCTTCTTTAATAATAGCACATCATCATTTTATAAATAAACTCATAATCATAACAGCTGCGAGTCCGCTGAGACCAATCGATGTTTCCATAACACTCCATGTTTTAAGTGTATCTTTTATGCTAAGATTAAAGTATTCTTTGAACATCCAGAAACCGCCGTCATTCACATGCCCGAACATCAGGCTGCCAGAACCGATTGAGAGCACCATCAACTCGGGATTTACGGATCCGCCAGTTACAAGGGGAAGCACTATACCGGCCGTGGTAATACCAGCCACTGTGGCTGACCCGACACAGAACCTGAGGATAGTTGCTATAAGCCATCCGAGGAATAATGGGGAAAGAGTAGATTCACTGAGCAGCTCACCAATATACTTACTTACACCGCTGTCAACAAGAACCTGTTTCAATGCACCGGCGCCTGCAATCAGCAGCATAATCATTGTGATGGTTGTTACGGAATGGGCCAAAGAATTCATTATATCTGTCATTTTTCTTCCCCGGGCAAGACCCAGGGTATAAATAGCAAATAATACTGATATCAGCATTGCAATTGCAGGATTCCCTATATATCCCAATATCTTCCTTATTCCGTTATCGGGTGAGAGAAGGAATCCGGCCAGCGTGGAGATTGTAATAAGAAGGACCGGCAAAAGTGAGGAAAAAAAACTGACCCAGAAACCAGGCATCTCTTCGTCGCTCATAACTTTCTGATTCAAAAATTCCTGTAAAGGCTTTGCCTCTATCTTGCTGAGAACCCTCGACAGTAGTGGTCCAGAAATAAGGATCGCGGGTATAGCTGCAAAAAGTCCATAAAGCAAAGTTTTACCAAGGTCCGCATGGAAAAGCGTCACTATCGCTGTTGGAGCCGGATGAGGCGGGAGATAGCCATGAGTTACTGAAAGTGACGCCAGCATTGGTAACCCTACATACAGCAAAGGAAGTCCGGTTGAAGCAGCTACCGTAAAAACAAGGGGTATCATAATGAAAAAACCGACATCATAGAATAATGATATTCCGACGATAAAACCTGTCAGCATTAATGCCAGCTGGATATGCTTTATGCCGAATGCAGCTACAAGCCTTGATGTAATTCGCTGAGCGGCACCACTTTCTGATACCAGCTTGCCAAGCATCGATCCAAAACCCAGTATCAATACAAGAAATCCCATTGTACTGCCAATGCCATTTTCAATTGACACAACTGCATTGTCTATCGACATGCCTTCAGCCAGGCCAACAGCCAGGGATACGATAACGAAGGCTAAAAATGAATTGAACTTCAGAACCAGTATCAGAACCAGAAGAAGACAAATTCCAAGGATGACAATTATAAGTGGCATAAAATGGTTATTAGTGGGTCAATAATATTTTGTCAGAATGAATTCAGGTCTGAATATTAACTTTTGAGAGGAAATTTCACCGGCATATTTATGCGGCTTGACAGATAGATTGAAGTAAATAGCTCAACCGTTCTGCGGCCATCTTCCCCTGTCACGGAAGGTTCCGTATCATTGGCGATAGCAGAAAGAAAATCTTCAATCTGGCATTGCATATACCTTATCGTAGGATCACAATTATTGAATGTCTCGGTGTCTTCGCGAATCCACTTTTTCAAGAGCTCCTCCTCCCCGGGAATAGTCCAGAGATCGTTAACCGGAGGTTCAGCAACACCCGATCTGCCCGCAATGAACATTGCTCCTCCGTCGGTCTGAACACCAATGGAAGCGCCATTGCTGCCGTGTACCTGCACCTTACCATACAGACCGGGCTTCTGTGAATTGCTTACAAGAATATTTCCTATGGCTCCGCTTTTAAACTTAACAATAGCCAAAGCGGTATCATCAACTTCAATATAAGGATGATTAAGGTTTTTCCATATGCCAAACACTTCTTCAATTTCGCCCATATACCAAAGAAGTATATCCAACTGATGTGGTGACTGGTTAACAAGAACGCCGCCACCTTCAGAATCCCAAGTTCCTCTCCATGGATCGGAATCATAGTAAGCTTCATCTCTCCAGCCCAGCATTGTTACAGTAGCCAGTACCGGATTGCCTATCTTACCATCCTCAATGGCTCTCTTAACCCGTCTTACCGGTTCATACCACCTCCTTTGACTTATTACACCTAATTTCACATTCTTCAGCCTGCAGACATTAATAACTTCATCACAGTCGTTAAGACTTGAAGCCAGTGGCTTTTCGACAAGCACATGAGCGCCTGACAGGGCCGCCTCCACCGCAGCCTGGCTGTGAAAGGGATGTGCATTGCAAACAATTACCAGATCAGTTTTATTTTCAATGACCATACTTCCAATTTCCGTGTATGCTCTTGTATTATATTGAGCAGCAAAAGCTTCCGCCTTTGCAGTTGTTCTGTTCCAGACACCTGCAAGTCGCGCATTCGGTATATCCTTTATCGCTTTTGCATGCAGATGAGCCACTTTGCTGCAGCCGGCAATAGATATATTAAAAATTCTTTCAGACATGTATTAAAACTAAGGAACCAGTATTATCTTGTTCAGGCCCTGCACCTTCATGTAAAGCTTATTGAACCATTCTGCACCTTCCGCCAGAGGCACAATTGCAGAGATCTGATCATCAACTGTTATCTTACCTGTTTCAATCAGGCTGAGAACAGTTTCATATTCGCCTCTGATTGCACAGCTGCCAAGGACTTTCAGTTCACGTGTAACAACCTTCTGGAGCGGAAAAGTAATTGACGCAGAAATATTACCGACCAGAACGGCCTTTCCTCCCTTGCGCAGAGTGTCAATAGCCAGATATACTGTCTCACTCTTGCCAACTGCCTCAAATGAGATATCTGCACCCCTGTTATTCGTAAGAGCTAAGATCTGCAGTTCAAGATTTTCATCGTCAGGCAGAAATGTCTTATCGGCACCGGCTAATGCAGCTTGTTCAAGCCTTTGCGGATTATTATCAATTGCTATAATTACCGATGATCCTGATATCCTGAGAAGCTTAATAATAAAAACTCCAATCATTCCTGCTCCCAAAACAACACATTTGTCGCCTGTTCTGATACCTGAAATATTGATTGAATGCAGTGCAACAGCAATTGCCTCTGTCATTGCTGCCTGAGGGAAGGTGACCTTGTCAGGGATCCTGTAAAGTATATGCCGGGGAACAGCAATATATTCAGCAAATGCCCCGTCTCTTTTGTATGTCCCGGGCGATACACCCAGAACCTCCCTGTTGTCGCTCAGATTATACATTCCTTCAAGCGTATACCAGTCATCAAGAGGATAAACCGTTGAATCAAAAGTAACCCTGTCGCCCGATTTCCACCCTGTAACCGCATTCCCGGCTTCCACAATAACTCCGGAGGCTTCATGGCCCATAATCAGCGGAGGGACTCTGCGACCGGTACTTCCATCCATACCATGCACATCAGATCCGCAGATACCACAGGCCATCACCTTTACCAGTACCTCATCGGGCTTAATTACCGGATCCGGGACATCTTTATAAACCAGCTCATTGTATTTTTGCAGTACCAGCGCTTTCATTTGGAGCACATTGATGACATTGGTTTATTTCATCACCTCATTTGCCTTGGTGATGATCTTTATGCTGGCTGGTCCTTCTGTAAGATCACTTATTTTGGGACCAAAAGCTTTGAAATAATCAGCAGCAAAATGAGCATCAATAGCTGCCTGATTCTTATATTCTTCCACAAAAACAAATTTTGTATTAGTGTAGGGATCCTGATAAAGCTGATAAGACAGGCAGCCGGGTTCCTTATTTGATTTTTCGATCATCTCTTTAGCTGCCTCAGTAAAGGCTTTTATCTTATCCGGCTTTACAGTTAATTTCGCAATAATCATCATTCCATTATCAGAAGACGTTTTCTGGAGTATTCCGGAATTCCGAATCGGGCTGTCCTCTGCTTTTTTGCTGCCAAAAGCGGTAGAAACTACTGCAATGCTGAATAAAAGAACTAATAATTTTGTTTTCATAATCATGTAATTTATTTAATATTATCAAGGCGAATTTCGCTTACAGATTTAATTGCACGGTCGGAGAAAAAATCTGCAGCCGCAAATATCCTGAACAAGCCTCCGTCTTCCTGACCGACAGTTTTTATGGCCATAAACTCCTGCTGATCGTTGCGGTTGAATAGTTCAGAATATGATACAGCACTCCTGTAGCCGTCTATACCAGCAATACAGAGTATCCCCGATTTAAGATTTTCTTTGCCGGAGGGAAAATCATTCTGAAGAAGGTCTTTCAACAAGACTCCCCTGAACGGAGTAGTGCTGTGTATGCCTTTCCCCCTGCCGTAAAATATGGTATTGAAGGTTAGAATATTAAGATTTTCAGGAAGAGTTTTTATCTCCCTGGTTTTCTGAGAAGAATTAAAAAGAAGGATTCCAGCAGAATACATTGGAGACAAGCCCTGTTTAACAGGAAATGAGTGAGGATATGATCTGACTGTAATCTTTACCGGTATTGTAATGTTTCTCTCGGTAATAAGATCATTCGCGGCTACAATTTTACTTTCTGACGGCAGCGGCCACAGTTCTTTGGTCTTGGAGGGCACAATTCTTGCCACTTTGGCGGCAATTAATATTTTATTCAGATCATTGGGATAATATATTTCACCCCAGCTGAAAACAACCTTCTCACCTTTGGCATTTTCAACTTCCACGTAAAGATCGATAATGGGTTTGAATTCCTTTTCATTAGCTTTTTTAAGGATACTTTTATCGAGGATATCAAAAAGTGAATAGCCGTCGTAACGGTAAGCTCCAACAAACCTGTCCCCTCCTGCGCTGTCAAGCAGCGTTTCCTTGACGATCACAGAATGAAGCTTAAGCCCTGAAAAATCCACTTTGCCAGGATTTGAAACCTCACCATCGATAAACAATTCATGAACCGGGAGCGGATATGACTCCACATTATCGTAAAAATTATTCGTCATATCGGAAGTATCGATAAACTGAGTTTCATTTTTTTTCGCATTATCTGTTATCCTGCCTGATGGCTGATTACACGAAATCAAACTTAAGAAAATTAAGAGGAAGATAAGTGAACTTTTCATGAGATATTTATTATTAATTATTATTGGATTATCGTTTAGCGTTTTCCATTTTTTTATCATTCCTTTTTATTCCTGAAATCTGCAGTGAATATTGTTTTTCATTCAATAATAATTACTATTATATCCATCACATTTGTCATTGTTGGTCCCGTGATAATATGTCCGCCTGCTTTCTGAAAAAAATTAAAGGAATTGAATTCGGAGATATGTTTTTCAGGATCAATATTCTTTTCGAGTGCATCATGAATAGTATCAGAATCAACCACTGCCCCTGCGGCTTCAGTTGGGCCATCATTACCATCTGTTCCGGCAGAAAGAATTGTGATCCCGGGTTTATCCTGCAGTAAAATGGCAGATAAAAGGGCCAGGTGCTGGTTTCTGCCTCCGATACCTTTGCCTGTCATCCTGACTGTTGTTTCACCGCCGAACAAGAGACAGACAGGTTTTATTACATCCTCATCATTTTTAAATTCAAGAGAGGTATTAACCAGGTATTCAGCAACCGAGGAAGTGTCTCCCTGCAACTTATCATCAATTATGATTGAATTAATATTATATTCCAGCGCTTTGCTACGTGCTGCTTCGAGAGCTATCCTGTTGGTGCCCGCAAGTACATTATACGTCCTGTCAAAAACAAGATCATCCTCTTTAGGTGTTTCAGGCCTCATTCCCAGAACCCCCTCCTTCAGATAAGTTAATATCCTGTCAGGCACAATACCGGTCATTCCGTAATGCTCCATAACATTCAAAGCTTGAAGAAATGTCGTAGGATCCGGAACAGTCGGACCGGAAGCTATTACATCCAGAAGATCTCCGGGCACATCGGACAGGACAATGTTTACCGATGCAGCAGGATAGATGGCTCGTGAAAGCTGTCCTCCCTTTACAGCTGAAAGATGTTTGCGCACGGTATTTATTTCGCTTATCCCGGCCCCGCTGTTTATAAGAATATCATTAACCTTTATCATATCTTCTAAGGTACAGCTCCCGGGAATATCTGTGAGCAAAGATGAACCGCCGCCTGATAAGAGGCATATTACCAGGTCATTCCAACCGGCTTTTACTGCAATTTTCATTATTTCCTCCGTCGCCTTTATTCCGTTTGAATCGGGAACAGGATGACCAGCTTCAGTTACATCAATATATTTAAGCTTATATCCATACCCATATTTTACCACTAATCGTCCTTCAGAAATTTTGCCGGAGAGAATCTTCTCAACTGCGGCACCCATAGGCGCAACGGCTTTCCCGGCTCCAATGACATATATATTATCAATAATATCAAGCGGGAATTCCTTTTGCGCAATCCTAAGGCGGTTGTCGGTTAAAGAAATCTGACCGGCAATCAATTTATCCGGAAGCACACTCTCCACTCCTGCCAGAAATATCTGTTCGATATTTCTGAATTTCAGTTTTTTATTTTCAATCTGCATCGAAAGTCATTTTTACTTCCCGACTTATTATAAAATAATGAGTGATGTTATCCAGACGCATGCGAACACAACAATGCCCATAACTATGGTTGATGAGGAATATACTTTTAAGGTAGTGCCGGGATCAATGTCAGCGAATTTGGAAACAACCCAGAAATAAGAATCATTTGCATGGGATACAATCATGGAGCCTGCTCCCATTGAAAGCATAGCAAGTAATCTGCCCGATTCTGAATCGAGGCCAAGGATCGATAACATAGGTGCAACAAAAGATGCTGTGGTTATAATTGCCACAGTTGAAGATCCCTGGGCAGTCTTCATGATTACCGCAATAAGAAAGGGTACAAAGATGCCGATAGTGGTTCCTCCAAGTAATCTTCCCAATGCCTCACCTGTGCCTGTCGTCTTTATTACCATGCCAAACATTCCGCCGGCGGCGGTTACGATGAGTATTGGTCCGGCTTTTTCAATCGCTTCACCAAAAACTGAATTTAATGATTCAATAGTTCTTTTCTTTATTAAAAACATTGACAATAGCACGCCAATCGATAAGGCAAATATTGGTTCTCCGGGGAAATAGAATATTTTTGAGATTAGGGTTTGTCCTCCTTTATCTGCCAGGTTGAGCAAAGATTTTATTGTAATCAGTAAGAGTGGAACTACTATAGGGAGAAAGGAGAGCAGAGTCGATGGCAGTTCTTCTTGATCTAGATTTTTATCGGCACCTATCATTTTCGCAGGCGGATAATCCTTCCCCGTTGACATCATTCTGCTCCAGAAAAATGCCGCTATGGCGGCCGGTATTGCAAAGACAATTCCCGCGAGAATCAGGTACCCGATATTCACTTTGATAATTCCGGCTGCCGCCAGAGCACCAGGATGAGGTGGGATCAGACAGTGCACCGAATAAAGTGAAGTGGCGAGCACAGTTGCCATGAAAGGCATAGCAATCTTTGATTTTGCACTGAATGATTTTGCCAGGCCGCTCAATATGATAAATCCCGAATCGCAAAAAATCGGCAGACCTGTTATTAAGCCTGTAACAGCCAGCGCCACAGGACTATTATTCTCTCCTGTTTTTGAAAGAATATATTTTGCAATGCTGATTGTGCCTCCTGTTTTGTCAAGAGTAATACCGATAATGGCTCCAAGAATTATAAGGAATCCGATTGATGCCATTGTATTCCCAAAGCCTTCTTTTATTGTACTTACCACCTGATCGGGGGGCAGGGTGGTGAATGCGAGGAATAATGAAACGAGGAACAGAGCAATGAAAGCCTTTATTTTAAGCTTTGATGTAAGTATAATGATAGCCAGTATACTAATTGCGACAAGCAACGATTTTATTAAAATACCCATACTTCATGTTTAAGCAAAAAACAGATAAGCCACAAAAATCGCTGCAACAAATCCGGCAAGATCTGCCAGTAAACCGCACCCGATCGCGTACCTCGTATTTTTTATCCCGACAGAGCCAAAATATACAGCAATAATATAAAATGTAGTATCGGTGGTGCCTTGCATTGTGCATGATAACCTGCCTATAAATGAATCGGGACCATACGTCTTCATTGCGTCAATCATCAGTCCCCTGGCGCCGGTGCCTGAAAGTGGTTTCATGAATGCCACTGGCAGAGCTCCTGTGAATTGGGTGTCGACACCCAGCCATGCAAAAAACTTTGTAATTCCGGCAATAATGAAATCAAGGGCTCCTGAAGCTCTGAAGATACCTATGGCTACAAGAATGGCCACCAGAAAAGGAATGATCCGTATGGCAGTATTAAATCCCTCTTTCGCTCCTTCTATAAATGCATCGTAAACATTGACTTTTTTGATGAACCCAAGAACGATAAATAGCAGGATTATAGAGATCAGGATAAAATTTGCTGAAAATGTTGAAATAGTTGATATCTGGTCTTTCGGAAGATGGCTGAAATAGATAATTATGCCAGCTATTATTGCTGAAAGTCCTCCAAGGTAAGCGATAATCACTTTGTCGAAGATGTTTATTTTCTGAATAATTGCAACACTTATCATACCTGTGAGAGAAGCAGCAAATGTTGATATGAGTATTGGAATGAAGATATCGGCAGGGTTAGCTGCTCCAAGCTGGGTTCTGTATACAATAATGCTCACCGGGATAATGGTCAGACCAGCAGCATTTAGAACAAGGAACATTATCTGGGCATTCGATGCCGTATCCTTCTGTGGATTTACCTCCTGCATCTCTTTCATTGCTTTAAGCCCCATGGGTGTGGCAGCATTATCGAGGCCCAGCATATTAGCTGATATATTAAGCATGATTGATCCATATACCGGATGGCCTTTGGGTAACCCCGGGAACAGTTTTTCAAAAAGCGGACCTATTAGTTTTCCGAGTATTGCCACCACACCTCCCTTCTCGCCTACTTTGAGCAATCCCATCCATAATGTGAGTGCACCGGTTAAACCCAATGACACTTCAAACCCAGTTTTGGCATTTAAGAAAATAGAATTAACAAGATCATTGAATATCTGGGTATTACCCGCGAATATCAACTGTCCGAGAGCTGCAATAAAACCTATAATAAAAAATGCAATCCAGATATAGTTTAAGGCCATGCCGGTTATTTGAGTTGCTAAGATAATTATTATAGGTTTCAAATGCCAAAAGACATGAATAACTTACCGTCCATTGAACTCCTGTGGGGTAAAAAGGCATAAGAGCCATTGCTTTTTATTCCAAATTAGATACATTTGTATAAACCCATATTGCTATGGCACGATTTACCAGAACAGATGTAATTATTAAGATGAAGGAAGCAGGCATTGTTCCTATATTCTATCACAAAGATCCGCAGATATGCAAAAGCGTGATAAAAGCCTGTTTTGAAGGCGGGATTAAGGTGTTTGAATTTACTAACCGTGGTGATTATGCACATGAGTTATTCAGTGAGCTGAATAAATGGGCGGAAAAAGAAACTCCCGGGCTGGTTATGGGTGCCGGGTCAATTGTGGATGCCGGAACTACTTCACTATACATACAGCTAGGTGCTAACTTCATTGTATCTCCTGTTCTTAATGCCGATATGGCAAAGGTCAGCAACCGGAGAAAGATCCTATGGATACCTGGCTGCGGGACTATTTCTGAAATAGGCTACGCTGAAGAACTGGGTGCGGATATCGTTAAAATATTTCCCGGATCATCAGTTGGCGGACCCGATTTTGTAAGGGCAATAAAGGGACCTTGTCCATGGACGAGTATTATGCCGACAGGTGGCGTTGAACCAACACTTGAGAACTTAACAGAATGGTTCAATGCAGGGGTTACCTGTGTTGGCATCGGTTCAAATCTTATCACAAAAGATCACATCCTGAAGAAAAACTGGGCTGGGTTGACAAAGAGAGTCAGTGCAGCCGTCAAAGTGGCCAGGATGTTTCATGTGGAATAATCTCGCCCGCTCTCATTCTCAGTGTTTCAATTCCCCGGCGATCTATAAAGTTCCAGGTTGGAAATGACCGGACATGCTTTTGATTTGCTGATAGTTACTTTTATTTTAGAAGTATTGATGACTGGAAATTTTCGTATTATCTTATGACCGATTGTTGTACCTGTTATCAGTGGTTTCCATTCATTGTTTATTAATGCAGATACCGAAAACTCCTGAACCCTCTGTCCGAGTTTTATATATTCCTGCAGTGCTATCCTATTCACCTCCATCGTATTGCCAAGGTCAATAATAATATCGCCCGTAGTCTGATTATCTTTTGTTGCCCAGTATGTTTCGGGATTGCCATCATTAACATTTGAAGCTTCATAACCATTTCCCCTTATTGAAGAAGCGGTTGCCTTTTTGCCTTTTGCTATGTCGGTCTGAAATTCCTTTGATAACAGTTCCCTGAAGGCCAGAAGAGATCTGACATCGTTTTCATGAAGGAGCCCCCGCCTGTCAGGTGGTACATTCAGAAGCAGGTTGCTGTTGCGTCCCACTGAAGAGTAATAAAGCTCCATCAGATTTTCAGGAGTCCGTACAAGGGAATCCTGATTCATATGGTAGAACCATCCGGGACGTATAGAAACATCTACTTCAGCCGGAACCCAATAATTACCGTCTTCATTTCCTTCTCCAAGAATGCCTGAAAAATCACCTCCCGGATACATTTCATCTTTTTTCAGAAGGCACCAGTTAGTCATACTTCCCATTCCGCGTTCATTGCCTACCCATCGGACATCCGGACCGGCATCGCTGAACATGACAGCTGCCGGTTGAAGTTCTCTTACAATCTTATGAGTGTTTGCCCAGTCATAATAGGTCTTGTTATCTATTTTTCGCATCTCTTTTGCACCGCCGTAATAGCCGTCTCCTCCATTGGCACCGTCGAACCATACTTCAAAAATATCACCATACTGCGTCAGTAGTTCCCTGAGCTGATTACGATAATATGTAAGGTATTCAGGTGTACCATACATAGAACTGTTCCTGTCCCAGGGAGAAAGGTACACTCCAAGTTTCAATCCGTACTCATCGCAGGCGGATCTCAGTTCTCGCAATACATCGCCCTTGCCTCCCTTCCAGGAAGAGTTCTTCACTGAATGGTCTGTAAATGCTGAAGGCCACAGACAAAATCCATCATGATGCTTTGCTGTTATGATTATACCTTTCATACCAGCATCCCTTGCCACTCTGGCCCATTGCCTGCAATCCATTTCTGTTGGATTGAAAACAGATTCCTTTTCGTCTCCGTAACCCCACTCTTTATCTGTAAAGGTGTTCACGGTAAAATGGACAAACATATAATATTCCATTTCATGCCAGGCGAGTTGTCTGTCGGATGGTACCGGGCCAAAAGGCTCAGGTGGCTTGACCTGGGAACAGGCGGCTAGTGTGATTGAAATTAAAAGAAAAATAAGTTTCTTCATTGGTTTAACTGGTTAATTTCTCTGTGGTTCTGTGTAATAGAAATCAAGAACTGTCACAGAGTTACACAGAGGAGCACCGAGTTTCACAGAATTCATTTTAAAGCTCCTTAATTCTTATATTTCTGAATTTTACGAGTGAGCCATGTCCCAGAAAACCGATATGGCCTGTAGTATTTCTCAGTCCCGGATGATCTTTATGGTCCATGGTACCGTTATCCCTTGGTCCCGCAATATCGCCATCAACAATCGTGGTTCCGTTCAGAACAATAGTGATGCGGGTCCCTTTTGCAGTGACCTCCACATAGTTCCATTCACCGAGCGGTTTTAGAAAGCCTCTTTTTGCAGGAATGACCCCATAAACCGATCCATGATACTGATAAGGTTGCAGGTTAGCATATACAGGGTCGGTATCATCAAGGATCTGAAGCTCCATCCCAACATAAGCTGCGTCACCGGTGAGCGGTGCCCTGATACCCAGACCATTGTTTGCTGCAGGAGTAAGCTGAAACTCAAAGCGGAAAACAAAATCGGAATATTCTTTTCCGGTATATAGATTGCCACCTGAATCATCAACAGGCTTTATAACAATCATCCCGTCTTCCGGTACATATGATTTTTTATTGCCAACCCAGTTATCAAGATTTCTGCCGTTGAAAAGTGATACGAATCCTTCTGATTTTTCTTCCGGTGTCAGGTTATAGTCCTTTTCATTTATCTCCCTAACATATATATCCCGGAATGCCAGATCAGTACCATGTGCCTGAAGTTCAATTGAACCTCTCGGGAAAATAGGAATACTGCGATCCCAATAATTTTCCAGGGTTACATTGTCAGTAACAAGTTCGCCATTCAGCCATACTGAAACCTTTTCTCCGATCATTACAATTCTGAAAGTATTCCAGTCCCCAACCGGATTATCAGCAACCATCGAAGGCTTAGACTGATTGATCTGATTATTGTATAATCCGCCGGAGCCAACCTGTGCCCCAACATCAACTCTTGAAGTGTCCCAGATCTGAACCTGTGGTGAACCTCTGAGATAGATGCCGCTATCCCCTTTTTTTGTGATTTTCCAGTCGACCAACATTTCAAAGTCCCCATATTCCTTTACAGAACAAAGATTATCTCCATCTCCATTAAATACAATATTACCATCTTTTACACCCCAGTTGGCAGGAACCTTATTATTTGCTTCGATCTGTTTTTTAGCCAGATCTTCTGGCGTCATTTTAGCCCTGAGAAGCGGATTTCCAACCAGACCCTGCCATCCTGTAAGATCTTTACCATTGAACATCGGTTTAAAGCCTTCGTCGGCGGGCATAGACTCCAGGTATTTCTTTATCATCTCCTTATCATATTCGCTCTCTTTCCCTAAAAGCTTATTTTCCGCCCTGGAAAGAATATCCCTGACCATTTCTCCATACAATCCTGTTTCTGCACCTCCCGATGGCAGTGCTATATACATCGCCGATCTGGCAGCAGTTAATGATGTTGCCGGATCATCGAGAAAATCTGAAACATAGAAAAATGACTGATAAGTTTTTAGTTTTCCGATTTCCATAAGAATCTGATTCTTGCGATCAGGGTTAAGTGCAAAAGGCATGATCTTTCTGAGGAGAAGCAGCTTTTGGTCATCGTTGATACTTGCAGAATTGATTTGCCTGACATATCCTTCGAAAGCAGCTCCTTCAAAAGTCTTGTTTCCCGAAGCACAAATCTCATACAAAGCTGCAGCTGCTGAATAGTCTTTCCAGTTCGAGAGGGTCTTAAAACAAACATCCCGCATAACACTGTTTCCGTTTTCAAAATCATCAGCAACGATTTTTAGTGCCTTGCTCCCGCCTGTAAGAGCAAGGACTGGAATAATTTTTTCTTTTTGAATATTCGATTCCAAAGCTTTAATGACAACTGAGGATCTCTGTTCGGGATCAGGAACTTTATTTGCCGCCGCTCCGATTGCGGTTTGAATATAACTTATATCATCCTTGTTATCAGTGGCATACAGAAGATCAATCAGACTTTTCTGATCAGCAGGATTTGCAAGATCAGCCAGGGCTTTAAGTGCCGCAGTTTTTAGAGGCAGGTCATCGGAGGATGCAAATGGAAAGACGTTGGTAAAGTAATCGTGCCCTTTATTCCAGGCCAGCAATTCAATCGTGCTTATCCGTGCAGCCGTGGTTGCCCCTTTAAGAACCGGGACCAGAAGTGAAATATTATCACTTCCGCATACTGACATAAGAGCGGATTTCGCAGCTTCCTGATCTGAAGAGGTACTGAATTTCATCATATAATCTATAAGTGACGGAATTGCCTTATCACCAGAAATTTTTACTGCAGCTACTGAAGCTTCCCTTCTGACATTCAGGTCATTATCAGATAATGAGGCAGTTATCAGCGGAAGAGCCGTCTTATCCATTTTTAGTCCAAGGATATTAATGATTTCCGGTCGTGCATCCTGGATTGCTTTAGGGAAATATTCAATCCATTTTTTTACAACTTCAGCATCAGGAATTGCCAGTGACATCCTTATAGCTGCCGTCCTGTATTTTTTGTCAGGGTGTTTTGCTGCTTTCAATATCTCATTCATTGCACTTATTCCATGCAGGTTAACATATGTATCTAAAGCGGCAGTCTTGTATTGAATATTTTTATTGTCATTACATTTTGAAATGATCAGCTTACAGATTTTATCTGCAGTTCTGACATCTCCGCTCATACCAGTGACCCTTGCATAGTTTAGAAGAGCGGCTGTTGAACCAGTGGGTTCCCATCCGAATTCTGCCATAGCAGCACTCTTTTGAAGCACTGGATAGGAAAGAGGACTTCCGCTCTTTGCCAGGGCATTGAGGGCAGAAGCTTTGATATTAATGTCGTTTGATGCTGACCAGTTAACATACTCATTGACTGCCAACTGTGAGTTCATAACCGAAAGTGCGTTCAGAACAGCTGCGGCACATGGAAGATCTTTGTTCTTTAGTGATTCTGCCAACACCGCTTCAGCTGTTTTTCCGCCCGCAGCAGATATTACAGCAATTGCCGGGCCGCACATTTCCTTGTCTGTCAGATACACTTTCATCGCCTCGACTGATTTATCACTTCCGAACTGTTGCAGTTGTTTCATGAAGAAGTCTTTGACACCGGCATCTTTCTGATCCGATGCATAACTGATACAGATATCCTCCCACACGGGTTTCTGATCTGCTAAGCTTTTTCCGGAAAGAACCCGTGACAGACTTGCAATTGCAAGCCTTGGACGGGTATCGTCGCCTGTTCCGGCAGGAACAACCTGATCACAAATCATTCTTAATCCCTGTTCACCCAATGACAGCATATCAATCATAAGCCTGTCGGTCAATTGCAAGTCATTTGCAGGCAGACGAGCCAGGAGATCAGCCACTTTCGTTTCAATTGTTCGCTTATCCTGTGGAAATGCTGACAATGTAATGGTCAGCAAGGAAATAACGACCAGTAGTTTTTTGTATATTTTCATTATTGCTTATTATAAAATTTTCAAACTAATGATATCTTTCAGATCTTCCATGGACCACGCATTGGCTGGTTGATGAGCCTGTTAGCTCCTTCATCCTCAATGACCTGTTGTTTAACAGGATCATATCTCAGATTTCTCCCTAATCTCAACGCAATTACCCCAAGGTTAACGATCGAACACGATCTATGACCATTTGATTCATTAAGCGCGAATTTTTTCCTGGTAAGCACCGATTCGGTGAATGTAGTTATCTGTGGCTCAGGGTCGGGAAGAGATGCAATAAGTTGCTGAATATTTGGTATATCTGATTTGAATCCTTTAAAAACCTTTCCGTTTGGTCCCTCAATATATGCTGCATTTTTATCCTGATTTGCCCCATCGAGAATTATCTGACATCCGTCAGCGTACGTATAAGTTATACGGCGCCATGAACCTACCGCGTCATAGTGCTGTTCTGGAGCGTCAATTTCGACTGATACCGGGCCTGTATCATCTTTATCCAGCAGATACTGGACGGGATCGAGATAATGCTGACCCATATCAGCCAGTCCTCCTCCGTCATAATCCCAGTACCCACGAAACTTGGTATGAACCCTTTCAGGATTATAAGGCTTATACGGAGCAGGGCCTAACCAGAAATCATAATCGAGTTCAGGAGGGACAGCCATTGGTTTAAGGTTATAGAGTCCGCTCCAGTAAAACTTCCAATCGAACCCGGTAATTCCGCTTACAGTAACTTTGAGCGGCCATCCAAGCGCGCCGCTATTCACCAGTTTCTTCAAAGGTTTTACAGTAGTATCCATGCCATAAAATTCATCCTTAAATCTGAACCAGGTATTAAGACGAAACATCCTTCCATTTTTCTGCACCGCTTCTGCTACTTTAATCCCTTCCCCGATTGTTCGGGTCATCGGCTTCTCGCACCAGATATCCTTGCCAGCCTCAGCGGCTGTCTTTGAAATAATGCCATGCCAGTGAGGCGGTGTGGCAATATGCACAATATCAATATCCTGCCTTGCAATAAGCTCGCGGAAATCGTGATAGCCTGAAATTTTCCCGCCAGCAGCAGCAATTGCATCATTAAGATGGTTTTTATCAACATCACATACTGCCAGCAGTCGTGTGCCTTCATATTCAAAATGATTTCTGCCCATTCCTCCTACACCGATAATGCCTTTTGTAAGCTGATCACTAGGAGCCGTAAAGCCCTTTCCTCCAAAAACATACCTCGGAATGATGGTAAAAGCGGCAACAGTTGTGATGCTCTTTTTGAGAAAATTTCGCCTGTGGATTTTAATTTCGCTCATATATTTATTTTTTTGATCCTCGTAAAAAATACCAGTTATGAATTATGAAGCTTGATGTATGATGTATGAATTATGAATTAAAAGAATCAATCAACTGCAATATGCAGGATTTCCCGTCGAAATACAAACAGAAGAAGTTCTATTTTTAATAAACAAAAAAGAACCCCCTTCGCGCTGATTTGAAGTTCGTGAACCGAGATGCTTCAAGCGAAGGGGGATAAAATGTTCCGGAGATTTTGGGAAAATGGGGAAAGGGGAACTCCGGAACAATGAAAAATTAAACCTAAGACTATTTACCCGAATGATCCATAATTGATATTTGTTGTTCAAGACTATCGATTGTTTTTTTACTAAGATTTGGTGACATATCTCCGTTTTTAATCATTTTAACAACGAATTCCGCAACCATCACGGCATCTTTTTCCGATGCAAAACCGGAACCTTCCTTATTTAAGGCTATTCTTGTATAATGCAGATATGGCCTGCTGTTCAGGAAAACAGTGTAACCCCATGAAGAGTCAGCATTCTGAAAAGTGCGGAATTTAACATATGCGGGATCAACCTCAGGGTCCGCTGCCTGGGGTGTATTGCTATCCATAAGATACTTCTCCATCTTAGCTTTGCTTTCTCTGCACCCCGCAGAAAACATTAAAACAGCCGATAATAAGAGAAATGAAACGGACAGTAGAGTTCCCCTTTGTTTATTACCCCATTTTACCATCTACAGACTCATCAAATCACACTTAAAAGTAGTGGGATCTTAATTAATAAAATACTAATTCGACTGGATTTGTACGAACCTTTGGTTTTATTGTATATACTTTGTAAATGAATGGATGAGTAACAATAGGCTAAACTCACTTTATGCAACAGAATATTAGTAACTACCGGGCAGTCCGGAGGTTATTTGCATTCTGTCTTAAAGAGCCGAAAAAATGGAAGAAATAAAGGGATCAGTAAATGATCATATATTAAATTAAGTCTTATCTCTTCAGGCTGTAAACAGACACCGAGAACAGATAAACCATACAGACTATCAGTACTGACATTCCCACAGCAACACTGCTGATATCACTTACCCAACCAATTAACAGCGGAATAACTGCTCCTCCTGAGATTGCCATCATCATTAACCCGGAAATTTCATTTTTGCGAGCAGGGTATTTTTCGACTGCTATTGAGAAAACCAGGGGCCAAATGTTAGCAACTGCCAGCCCTATCATGAATACCAGTCCCCAGGCTAAAACCGTAGATTTTACAAAAATGATAAGTATCAGGCAGAGAATACCCAGCACTGAGGTTCCAAGAAAGAACTTGCGTGATGATATTCTGGTAAGTAGGAGAGCTCCGCTAAAAGTACCCAGCATACGGCCAAAAAAGTAGACGCTTCTTCCCGATGCAGCGGTTACGGGATCAATGCCAAACTGTTTTATCAGAAATTGGCCGGAATTTGAGTTAAAACCAACATCAATACCTACTACAAGAAAAATAGAAAGAACCATTAAAAGGACGAAACCATTACCAAGCAGGCTGAATGATGATGAAAATGTAGCTTTAACTTCTTCGCTTTTTTCTTCATCAATTTTAACCGAAGCGAGCCATATCACTGAAAGAATGGATACTATACCAAATGTAAGGAACAAAAGCTTCCAGTCGTGTGTGAAATGCGTTGCAAAAACTGCAGCAAGCGGAGCACCTAACATAGAGCCAATGGCTTTGACAAATTGTGAAAAACTCAGAAAGCTTGAAGCCCGGTTACCTGGAACAACGTCAACAATAAGGGGATTTGCTGAAACCTGTACAATCGTATTACCAATTCCAAGCAAAGCAAAGCCGACAAGGACCATAGTAAAAGAGTAAAGGAAAAACGGAACAAGTAATCCTAAAGCAGTCACTCCCATTCCTATATTTAACATAAACTTTTTACCAAGACGGGATTGTATTACACCTACGGGTACCGAAAGCACCAGAAACCAGAGAAAAGCAGCTGAAGGTATTAACTGAGCCAGAGTTGAGCTTAGATTCATATCTATTTTTACCATGTCGACCCCAATTCCTACAAGGTCAACAAAACTCATCACAAAAAACGCCATTAGCACCGGAGCAATTTTGGAAATATTTACTTTCTCTACGCTCATATCTTAGGTATTAGTTAATTTCTTTTTGAACTATGATTTTCGGTGTTCAGATTATACATTAAAGAATCAAATTTACATTAATGGAAGTGCATGCTGAACCGATTTCCAGAATTCATCATCAAGCAGGTACGCACTTCCAAGCAGAGCCGCATCTTCCTTAAGTGCTGACAGAGCTACCTCGCAGGAGCAATTTTCTTTCTTCAGTCGCGATTCAAACACCTCACCGAAAAGATTATAAGCATTTGAGATATTTCCTCCAATAACCAGTATTTCTGCTTTGAATTTTTTTAACCATTCCGACAGGAATATTCCTGCATTATCACCGAAATCGACAAAAAGATCTGATACTAACTTATCGGCAGGCGCCATTGCAGCCAGCTCCTTAACGCCGTTTAATTCTTTGCCTGTCAGCTTTTTATACCTGAGAAGCAAGCCTCTCGTCGAAAAATAATCATCAGCAATGCCATCTTTATACGGAAGATGATAAATACAGCCCAGTCTGGGCACCTCAGGTCCGTCAACAATTGGGATATGATTACTGATAAATGCCGAACCGAAGCCTGTTCCGAAAGTAACTGACAATGAACGGTTGAATCTTGCAGCACTGCCTGCCCAAGCCTCACCGACTGCAAAAGATGACGCATCATTCATGAAGCGGATCAGAAAATCTTCATTGACGCCAAGTCTTCCTGCTATGGCTTCCTTAACATTCAATCCGTAGAGATTTTCGTATTTTGCAACACCACGGATATAACATATTCCTTTTACATAATCAAAAGGGCCCGGCATTGCAAAACCGATTCCTTTTACATTTTCGGAAGGAACTTTCGATAAGGAACCTGATATTGCAGCGGTCCATGTACCAATGATATCCTCCGCTGAAGCCTGGTTATTAACTGCCTTTTCACTTAAAGTTTCCCTGAGTATCTTGCCTGAAACCAGATCAATAGCTGCACAAGTGATATGGCTTCCGCCTATATCAGTCCCAATTGCTAAGTTTTTTTCCATGTAAACCTTAATTAAAAATCAGGTCAAATCTATTTTAAAATTGCCGATGAAAATATCTATTTTTGTCATTAATGCAAAATAAATCCTGATATTAATTTCCTGATCTGAAAGTACCTTTTTCTGACATTAGCACCAAAATAATAAACAGGAACAGATTAATTGAATACGTGAAGTCGGGTAATGAAACAAATGATTGATTTATCTGAAGCAAAAAGTGATTATTTTATATTAAATTCGAATAGAAAATTTTTGAACACATAATTATATTACTTTCCAATTAAAAGTAAAAAATATGGCAAAAGCAACAAAGGAAGATGCACTACTATATCATAGCAGGGGCCGTCGCGGGAAGGTTGAAGTAATACCTACTAAACCATACAGCACACAATTTGATCTGAGCCTCGCATACACGCCAGGTGTGGCATTTCCCTGCCTTGAAATAGAAAAGAATCCGGAGGATGCATATAAATATACGGCAAAGGGTAATCTTGTTGCTGTCATCTCAAATGGCACTGCCGTGCTGGGTCTTGGTGACATCGGAGCGATGGCCGGCAAACCGGTCATGGAAGGTAAGGGGCTCCTTTTTAAAGTATTTGCCGATGTTGATGTATTTGATATCGAAGTAAATGAAAAAGATCCTGTAAAACTTATTGAATTCTGCAGACAGATTGCACCGACGTTTGGCGGAATCAATCTTGAGGATATTAAATCTCCTGAATGTTTTGAAGTAGAAACAGAGTTGAAAAAAATCCTTGACATTCCGGTATTTCACGACGATCAGCATGGTACAGCAATTATATCAGCTGCAGGCCTTCTGAATTCCCTTGAAATAACCGGAAGAAGAATTGAGGACCTGAAAATGGTGGTGTGCGGAGCAGGCGCAGCAGCGATTTCGTGTTCAAGATTATACGTTTCTCTGGGTGTGAGAAAAGAGAACATCGTGATGTGCGACTCAAAAGGAGTAATAAACAGGAAACGAAAAGACCTTAATAAATTCAAACAGGAATTCATAACAGGAAGAGACCTTGATTTTCTTGAACAGGCAATAGTAGGAGCAGATCTGTTTCTCGGCCTTTCTGCCGGATGTATGATGTCAAAACAGATGCTGGCTTCAATGGCGAAAAACCCGATTATTTTTGCAATGGCCAATCCTACTCCCGAAATATCGTATGAGGATGCCACAGCCACCAGGAATGACATGATCTTTGCCACAGGAAGATCAGATTATCCAAACCAGATAAATAATGTCCTGGGATTCCCCTTCATATTCCGCGGGGCACTTGACGTGCGTGCTTCAACGATAAATGAAGAAATGAAGCTCGCAGCTTCGAAAGCTCTGGCGGAGCTCGCTAAAGAACCCGTACCCGACTCTGTATTAAAAGCTTATAATCTTGATAAACTTTCCTTTGGCAAAGAATATATTATTCCAAAACCCGTTGATCCAAGATTAATCTCCCGTGTCGCACCTGCAGTTGCAAAGGCTGCAATGGACAGCGGAGTAGCCAAATACCCGATAACTGACTGGAAAGCATACAGGGAAAGCCTCGACAAACGGATAAGCGAGCATATCAGAAAAATAGCAGATGCAACAATATCTGAGCCAGTAGACTTAGAATAAATGTCTGATATTTAGCGGATAATATTCATTTTCTTCCTCTGAGCTATCTGCTTTGAAACCTTTTTTTCATACATCGAAAGTATCATATCCGATATATCCTGAATTGAGAAGGAGCTTCTGTTGATTGTGGCATCAAACAGATAATCAATGTTCAGCGGCTTTTTATCCAGAAAATCGAGTATGAGGTTGTGTCGTTTTTCATCGGTATCGACAACATACTTTTCTGCTGACTCGATACTCTTCGACATTTTCTTCATGATATTGTTAACTCTCCAATAAAATGGCGCTATCAGCCTGATATGAAGAGCATCGGTAATTTCGCGTGCAATAGAGACTCCGCCTCTTCCGACTAATACAATATATCCCTCTTTACACATGGCCAGCACAACATCCTTAATTGCTTTTTTTACTCTCAGATCGCTGACAAAGCCACCCGAAAAAGCCATAATCATTTCAGATATATTAGATAACTCAATACCCTTATAAAAATTTTCAACGCGTTGAGTATCTGTATTTAACTCTTTTGCAATCGCATAAATTATATCTTTATCAACCCATTTCCATCTGGTAGTACCGAATTTATGGTTCAGGTCGTCCGCCAGAGTGGCCGCGACCTGCCTGGCGTCACAGCCTGTCAGCCTTGAAATGGTAATTACCGGACCGTCATCAACAGGAGCCTTCTTAAGTATTGACTCTCTGTACCGGCCATCAAAATAATCAAAAAACTTTTCCATCCCGGTTATCTTTTTATATGATCAGTAATTGAGGACGCAGAAATACAGAGTGTACATACGCTTGTAAATCAATCATATATCCCGCATATTAAACGGATGGGTGTTCCAGAGCCCCAGTGCAGTTCCCTCCGAACTTTTGACCCTATAATTTACAAAAAATAAACGAATCGATAAAATATTTTTCGATCGCTGCGCTCATTAAGGGATATTGAATAAATTTGTCGCAAAATCCATTAGCAATGATCAGTACTGGTCTAATTTTTGAAGCAAAATGGTCTAAAATGCATTTGATGAACCGATTCCGTCTATATATATTTTTTATACTTGTTACATCTTTTCTCGCTGCAGGATGCAAAAAAAATGTATCCATAAATGAAAAACAGGCAATTCTATTTCAGGTTGATTTTGTAAACTATGCCTGGGGATACCAGCACACCGGTTTACTGGTTGATAACAAAGGAAATATCCTGACATATAATAATCCCTCGGACTGGAATTTTCCTGACACTGACTTTAATCTCACTGAGGATCAGGTAAAAGAGAATATAGGATATTGCACAGACACGGGGAAACCGGTGCCTCCTGAAGAGTTGCAGAAATATGCCGGTTATATCAAAAACATATCTTCAAGCAAGGTAAGTGCCTTAAAAAATGTATCGGCCGACGCTGGCACAACACAATATATTTGTTACCAGTTCATGGCAAAATCGGGGAAGTATAAAGGCTCACTTATGAAAATGGAGGGTGATCTTACCTGCGAAAACCTGAATTTTTTTACCAAGAAAGTTACTATGTGGCTGAAATCACTGAATGAAGGCCCCACTAAAAAGTAATCGTAGACTGCTAAACACTTTCCCCCTGCTCAAATAATAATGTCATCAAACGAATTCTTAATATTCTGCATTTTTTATTATATCTTTACTACATACAAACCAATTTCTCGCGAACAAAATTAATTAATCGATCATGATCACAAATTTATTATCCCGGCCTGAACTGTTCTGGTTCATTCTGGGTTTGGGCCTGTTTCTGCTGGAATTAGTCATGCCCGGATTTATCATTTTTTTCTTTGGCCTTGGAGCCTGGATCACAGCGCTTATTTGCCTGATAGCAAATCCCGGTACCAATCTGCAGATAATAATCTTTGCAATTTCCTCAGTGATTCTGCTTATAGCATTAAGAAGAATTATCAAGAAGAAATTCCTGTTCAGCAAAGGAAACCAGTCTGAAAATGTCGAGGATGAATTCACAGGTAAAGAGGCTCTTGCCAGGATAGATTTCGGCGGACTTAAACAAGGAAAAGTAGATTTCAAAGGTACGACCTGGACAGCAGAGTCTTCAACTGAGATTAAGGCAGGACAAAGAGTTGTCATAATTGAAAAAGATAGTTTTAAATTAATAGTTGAACCTAAAAAATAACTAAAAAATGGAAGGATCAAGCACGACTTTTATTCTTGTAGGTGTAATCATCCTGGGATTTATTCTGATTGCATCGATGATTAAGATTGTTCCTCAGAGAACTGCAATTATTGTTGAAAGGCTGGGAAAATACAGGGCTACATATACCGCAGGCTTCCAGTTACTTATACCTTTTTTCGATAAAGTAAGATACAGGCATACGCTGAAGGAACAGGCAATTGATGTCGCACCGCAGATTTGTATAACCCGCGATAATATAGCAGTGGAAGTAGATGGAATACTTTATCTCCAGGTTCTTGATCCTCAGAAGGCTTCATATGGCATAGACAATTACAGGTTTGCCTCTATTCAGATTGCCCAGACGACAATGAGAAGCGTCATTGGGAAACTCGAGCTTGACAAAACATTTGAAGAGCGTGAGACAATTAATGTTACAATAGTTGAGGCTGTTGATAAAGCAAGTGAACCCTGGGGTGTGAAGGTAACAAGGTATGAGGTTAAGAACATATCACCCCCTCAGAGCATAAAAGATGCCATGGAGAAACAGATGAGAGCTGAAAGGGAAAAAAGAGCCATAATAGCCGAATCGGAAGGCGCCAAACAGGCAAAAATAAATGTGGCTGAAGGAGATAAACAGGCTCTTATTAAAAATTCAGAGGGCGAGATGCAGAAAAGAATCAATGAGGCTGCAGGAAGGGCTTCTGAAATTGAACAGCTGGCAAAAGCTACCGCAAATGGTCTGAGAGCAATTTCATCGGCAATATCTGAAGAAAACGGATTAAATGCCGTTAATCTAAGGATTGCTGAACAATATCTTATGGCCTTTGGGAACATAGCAAAGACCAATAACACACTGATAATTCCTTCAAATCTGACAGATATCGCAGGAGTGGTTGCTACAGCTACTTCGGTCTTTAATGAGATAAAGGATAAGAAGAAATAACATCTAAGTACTCACCCTCGATTTCCCAAGAGGTCTCAATCGCGAGTACTCGGATACGCAAATCCCGATTGATATCGGGATTTGTACCTATTTCAACCACCGAAGCTTTCTTTGACCACCGTAACGAAGTGATGGTGGTAGCGAAGTTGGTCTTAGCGTTTTTTGAGGTTACTATACGATTCCTCCCTAACGATTTAAACCTCCTCGTGCTCAGTTCTTTTTATGATCTCATTCTGAAGATCCTCGCCAAGATCGTTGAAATAATCGCTGTAACCTGCAACCCGTACGATAAGATCCCTGTATCTTTCCGGATGTTTCTGGGCATCTTTCAAAGTATCTGCATTCACAACATTAAACTGAATATGGTGGCCATCAAGGCTGAAATAGCTTCGTATCAGGGCTGTAAGATTTTTTATGCTGTCCTCATCTTCAAAAAATGATGGTGTGAACTTCTGGTTTAAAAGAGTTCCGCCGGTGCGCAGATGATCTATCTTAGAGGCCGATTTGATCACTGAGGTAGGGCCATTATGATCAACCCCCTGAAATGGGGAAATCCCTTCCGAGAGCGGAAGAAAAGCATTCCTTCCATCAGCAGTCGCACCTAAAACGCTTCCGAAATACACATGAGATGTTGTGGGAAGCATATTAATCCGGTGTACGCCACCCCTGGTGTTGGGACGACCATTAAAAGCATCATAAAAAATCTCAAAAGCGGTAATGGCCTGCTGGTCTGCATAGTCATCATCATTTCCGTATTTTGGCGTATTATAGATCAATTCACATTGAATTTTTTCAAATCCCTTGAAATCAGCTTCCAGAGCCCCTGTCATTTCATCCCAGCTTATCTTCTTTTCTTCGTAAATATTATAACGGATTGAAGTAAGCGTATCACTTATGCTGCCAAGCCCCACTCCCTGAACATATGATGTATTGTACCTGGCTCCGCCGGCATTGTAATCCTTTCCATTGGAAATACAATCTTCAACGAGCAACGAAAGGAAGGGCACTGGCAACCATGATGCAAAAATTTTCTCAATCACATTGTTCCCTCTGATCTTAATATCTGCGAAATTTTTCAACTGAATCCGGAATGCGTCAATCAACTCCCCGAAGCTCCTGAAGTCAGCTGCATATCCGGTTTCGAGGCCCGCCTGCTTCCCGGTCCTCTTATCAAATCCATTATTAAGAGTCAGTTCCAGAATCTTTGGAAGATTGAAATAACCTGTCAGCCAGTATGCCTCCGTGCCGAAAGCTCCGGTTTCAACGCAGCCTGATGCACCTCCGTTCCTTGCATCTGTCAGATTCTTCCCCTGCCGGAGCAACTCCTGAATAATAGCTTCAGTGTTGAAACACGATGGCTGCCCAAACCCCGTTTTTATAATATCGAGAGCTTTATATATAAACCGGTCGGGACTTTTTTTGGATATCTGTACCATCGAGCCTGGCTGGAGTATACGCATCTGCTTTATCACATCGAGCAAAATATATGACAACTCATTCACTGCATCGGTGCCATCAGGCCTGACACCACCAAGATTGATCAGGCAAAAGTCGGTATAAGTATTGCTTTCGCTTGCGGTAATACCCATTTTAGGCGGTGACGGATGATTATTGAACTTCACCCAGAAACAGCCAAGTAGATCGTCAAGCTTTCCGGGCACTAACGATCCGTTCTCAAGCTCCTTTTGATAAACAGGAAAAAGATGCTGGTCAAGTCTCCCGGGATTAAATGAATCCCACGGGTTAAGTTCCGTTATCACCCCAAGATGAATGAACCAGTAATGCTGCAGCATCTCATGTACCGTTCTGGGAGCATGTGCCGGGACCCATCTGCATATTGCTGCCATTTCAGATAATTCAGATTTTCTTTCAGGGTTTGTCTCGAGAATGGCGAGCTTTTCCAGTTCCTCAGCATGACGGGCGGCAAACATAATTATTGCATCGCAGGCTATATCCATTGCCTTCAGCTCCTCAAGCTTTTCGAATGCATTGATGTCATTAAAAAAATCAAGAGAGTCAACTGCCTGTTTTATTTCCTGTTTTACTGAAATAAATCCGGTTTTAAACATCCTGTAGCCCAATACAGTATGCCCGGGAGCGCGCTGTTCCTGGAATTCCGTAAATACTCCAGCCTCATACGCACTCAGCCATTCCGGAGTCATCAACGACATTATCCTGTCGCGGTTGCTCCTTGACTTCCAGAAAGGAATAATCTCATTTTTATATATCTCTATTACTTCATCATCAACCCTGAAGAAGACTTTTTTTCGTGAATTCAGAATCTCGAGATCTTTAAGGGAATGCAGATTTATTTCCGGGTAAGTCGGAGTCTCCTTTGGCGCCGGTCCCCTCTCTCCTACAATGAGTTCCCCGTCATTTATGCATATCTTTTTGTTTTTAAGCAGGAATTCGAGTGCTTTTGCTCTTTTAACCGGCGCTGAGAGCTCACGGGCTTCATCGCTTTTATAAAACTGAGTTATAAGCAATGCTCTCTCTGCACTGATTTTCTCGACAGCCGAAAGGCTTTGTTCTCGCAATTTTTTAACTCTTGGTGATATTTTCATAATGTTAAACTGATTTCTTATCCTCCGATTTTGACTTTAATTCCGGTCTCCATGAACAACTCCTTTAATTCCTGCATCTTTTCCTTCAGAGGGGGCTCTGTACTTCCCATCCTGAAAGGAATATTGAATTTTTTATATTTTGCAGCTCCTGTCTTATGATATGGTAAAAGATTAATCCTTTTAAGCGCTGCTGTTCTTGTAGATGTCAGGAAATTCCTGAGCATTGTCATATGTTCCATATCGTCATTCATACCAGGAATGACCGGAATTCTTACCATTATCTCTTTTGCGCTTTTCAGCAATAGCATATAATTATCAAGGATTAAGGAGTTGGAAACACCTGTCAGCCGGATGTGACTTGCCTCATCAAGATGCTTTATATCAAAAAGAAACAGGTCGGTAAATGGAATAATAGCCTTGAATTTTTCAGCCGAAGCATATCCCGATGTATCCACTGCAGTATGGTAACCATTTTCTTTACATTCCTGTAATGCTTTCATCAGGAAATCAAATTGAAGCATAGGTTCTCCTCCGGAAAAAGACACTCCTCCCCCGGATTGATTTATGAATATTTTTTCTTTATCAAGGATTTCAAGTACAGATTTCACAGTATAATATTTCCCCGCCTCTTCAGAGTAATGAAATTCTTCCTCCCCAATCCTGTTGGTTTGGATAACAGACTCCGGTGAAGCTGAAATCCCTTCCGGATTATGACACCACAAACAGCTTAGAGGGCATCCCTTCATGAAAAAAGTCACTCTGATCCCAGGACCATCGTGCACTGAATATCTTTTAACGCTGAATATGAGTCCTTTCATAAAAAGGAAAAATTGAATAATTAAAATAACAGGGAAGTTAAATACTGAAATCTATTCTGAGAGACAGAACAATGACCGGGTCAAACATTATAGAACATAAGACAGCAATAGAGTCTTCTGCCAAGGCGTTGCATCATGAAGCTATATCGGAGTTTTGCGATCATGGTATTCTTAAAGACAGGTGCAAGTTAATAATTTTTCCTTTAAAATCACCTGAGATATTCCTTTCAGGTAAAAGGGTATCGGCATTCAGAACGGTCATATACTCAGAAACAGGATGCATGGAAATAATTATTGGTTCCCCTTTCTAAAAGCACATAAAACACACCTGCAAAAGGTATTTATAAATTGCTAACTATCAGGATAATACAGATTTTAACAAATGATTAACAAATCATTAACAAAAATCAATGCAACAATTCAGGTTGTGAGGCGTCTATACATTGAATGATTACAGAGAAGGAAGGAAGAAAAAAAATAAAAAATAAATATATAGCAATAAACAAATTTAGGAGTTCGATTGTTATAGGTTCAGATGATAGTCATGAAAAGAATAATATAAAGATATTTAAAATTTCTCTACAATCGCCGTTCGGCGACTTCAACGATCAGGTTTAGGTTAATCGAGGAAAGACACCGCCCGGTGTCTTTCCTTTTTTTATGAACTTAACCTGAAGCATTATCCTCACAGGCGATTATACCCCGACAGACTGTTCTCAATAATATTCAGCCATCATTCCGCTTAATTTTACAACAATAGTTGTTACATTAAAAGATTTATATTTGTATACTAAACTCTTCGTCGATGCGAATAAGGCTGATCTTCTTAATGCTATTCTTTAATTTCTCCCCTATTTACCTGTATGCCGGAAGAACAGATAAGGTAGCTGTAAAAGCCATCCTTGATCTCCGCAACATCAGTGATCCTGATCATTTCACTGTCAATCTTAACGGACAATGGGCGTTTTATTGGGAGAAATTGCTGCGCCCTGATGATTTTCTCAAGAGGAACCTTAAACCTGATTATTATGGAAGAGTCCCTTCATATTGGACGGATTATCCGAAAGACTCAGTGAAAACCGGAAAGTACGGTTTCGCTACATACAGACTGACCGTGCTTTTACCAAAAGGACTTAAAAACGCAATGGCTATTGATCTGCCCGTTTTTGATTCTTCATATGATATTTATCTCAACGGCAAATACTTCGGCGGCAATGGTAAACCCGGAAAATCAGAAGGGGAAACTAAACCTGAATACAAACCGAATTTTTTCAGGTTTAATCCTGATTCGGATACATTGAATATATTAATAAACGTTGCTAATTACAGTCACAGGCGCGGCGGATTCTGGCTCCCCGTAAAAATAGGCACCTTCAGGGAGATGCAGAAAAAACTGGCCAACAGCTGGGCAGCTGAGTGGTCAGTCATCAGTATGCTCCTCGGATTCTCGATCTTTTTCCTTTTATTTTTTATACTGAATCCAACTGAAAAGCTTTTGGGCTCCTTCAGTATGACTACCATTGGGCTTGCACTCAGGCCTCTGTTTACATCGCATTATCTTATCTACAACCTTATCGATTTAAAATGGGTTTGGGTGGTAAGGTCGGAATATCTTGTTCTGTACCTTATAATAATAGGCTGGTCGTGGTTTGTTTTTAATCTTTATCCATCACGATTTGCCAGGGTAACTGCATGGATAATAACGGGCATTTTCCTCCTGGATTC
The DNA here is from genome assembly GCA_963715785.1 of uncultured Bacteroidales bacterium. Taxonomy (GTDB): domain Bacteria; phylum Bacteroidota; class Bacteroidia; order Bacteroidales; family VadinHA17; genus LD21. The sequence goes on along the minus strand of OY970276.1, from coordinate 2,948,087 downwards.
CGTGCTGACGCTATTTCTGCCGGTCAGTATATTCAGCTATTCCTCCATAATATATTATCCATCAATGATTATCCTCATATGCTATCTTATGTACAAAAGCTTTGTGGCTGCCATTCATAAAAGCGGCCTCGATTTATTGTATTTTATAGCATTCTTCATTCTGTTTCTGGGAGGCATGCATGATCTGAGGGTATCGCTTGGAAAATCAGGCAGCGATTTTGGATATCTTCTAACCTATATTATTGTGCTGTTTGTATTCATTCAGACAGCTCTTATAATGTATAAATGGATAAGAGCATTCAATGAAAAGGAAAAACTTCAAAGTGAACTGGCTTTTGTGAATCGTAATCTTGAAGTCCTGGTAAACGAAAGAACACAGGAACTTAAAAACAGGAATGAGGAGATTGAAATGCAAAATTCAATGATTGCTCTGCAAAACAAGCAATTATCAGAGACCATTCAGCTGAAGAATAAGATCTTCTCTCTGGTAGCTCACGATCTGAGAAGCCCGGTGGTCAATATTCTGTATATGCTCAATCTGCTTAAAGAAAAAGAGTACAAGGAGAAATATGATATATTTGCCAACTCCAGCATCCAGTATGCACAGCAGGTAATCAGCCTGCTGGAGAATATGCTTGTATGGGGAAGAGATCAGGAGGATAAAATAAAGTACTCTCCTGAGAAACGCGATCTCGCTGATATTATCCTGACAAACTTAAGCATCTTCAAAGAGACTTCTGACAAAAAAGAGATAGCAGTTAATTTCACGCAGGTTGGTAACTCAATTGCATTTTTTGACAAAGATCTCCTTGATATTATTATCAGGAATCTGTTATCAAATGCTGTAAAATACACCCCCAGGGGAGGTAGAATCAGCATCCTTCTTAAGGAAAGACCAATGAACAATGAGGGAATGATGCTGAAAATATGTGATAATGGGACCGGGATGCCTGAGGTGAAGCAAAAATATCTGTTCACAGCCACTGAGATTGAAAGTACTCCTGGTACGGAAAATGAGAAGGGGACAGGATTAGGGCTAAAACTTTGCCATGAATTAGTAAAGATTAATCACGGAAATATCACTGTCGACAGCAGGGAAGGCGAAGGAACCTGTTTCATAATTATCCTTCCTATATCCAAAGAGGAGGTCATTCCTGATAAATATTTATACACACCTTTTTAAGAATTCAATAGAAGTCATATTAAAATATTGAAAATCAGACATAAATGGCAGTTATAAATGTTCTGTAAGATTCCTCATCCTCTGGCTGGCTCATAAGATTTTACTCTGATGTCAGTTCAGCCAGCCCTTCCTTGTCAATAATTTTAATGTTTTTCCCAATTGCTTCGATATATCCTTCATTCTCAAGTTCTCCAAGCGATCTGGCCACCGAGGGTCGTGTTACACCAAAAAAATCAGCAAGCTCATTCTGAGTCATCCCCAGCGTAATAAAAGATTTGTCCTTTCCTGCTTTCTGCAAGATAAAGTTTGCCAGCTTGCCTCTGATAGTTTTAAAACTAAGGAATTTTATTTTTTCGGAGAGAAACTGAGAGCGGTTCGATATCATATCAAGAAAATTTACCAGCAGCTCATCATTTATCCTTAACATTTTAAGAAAATCAGATTTCTTTATGTATAGCAATTCTCCGTCACTCACTGAGGTTACATTAACAGGAAAGGTATTGCGGTTTCCAAACATGAAAGCGGAAGCTATCACTCCCGGAGCGGGAATATCTTCTATCTTGATCACCCTGCCTGCAAAGTCAGACATTTCTCCCTTTAATGTACCGCTGAGGATTATCATTAGGGCATTAACAGGTTCTCCGCTTTGTGATATCATTGAACCCGTCTGAAATTTTTTAATCCTGAATGGAACGCTCTCCATTATCACTCGTATATGATCAGGATTTAAGCCTTTGAAAAGCGGGGATTTTGAAAGAAGAGAGTAGTCCATCGTTTTTTTGGCAAATTTAAATATATCGCCTGCGAAAAGCTATTTTAGAAATGCAAATTCCACTTAGCTGTCATTTCACAAAAGTGGTTTCAGATTATGCACAATCTTAACTATCCTGTTTACTTTGTATCTCAAAATTTAAAAGAGTTAAAAAAAATAAGCGTCAAGGTTGTATGTCAATCAATATTTCTTCTACTTTTAAAATATCCAAAAAAACCATATTTAATGAAAAAACTATCTTTTCTATTCTTATTGTTGATATTCTCAGGTACAAGGCTTGCATATTCACAGACCGATTTTGAATCAAAATTACTGAAACAATTTCATACAATTCACAGTGAAGAGATGATGAGTTGGCTTGAAACGCTTTGCTCACCGGAATTTAATGGCAGGCTGACCGGAACACCGGAATATATTAAAAGCGCTGAATGGGTGGCCGGGAAATTAAAAGAATGGGGAATTAAGCCCGCGGGTGATAATAACGATTATTATCAATGGTTTAATTTCCCTTTTACAACCTTGATTGATAATGGCAGTCTCAGCATAAACCTTCCTCAACAGGATGGTTCATTGATAAAGAAAGGATACAACTATCCTGAAGATTATTATCCCGGCATGAATTCAGGAAGTGGAGAGATAACTGCTGAGGTTGTATTTGTGGGGTATGGTGTTACTGCACCGGAACTTAATTATGATGACTACAAAGGGATAGATGTGAAAGGCAAGATTGTGCTGATGAACAGGGACGTTCCATACACTGATCCCAGAAATCCTGAATACAAAAAATGGGTTGGTTATTGTTATCATCAGTATAAACTGGAAAATGCCGTAAAACATGGTGCAGCCGGCCTGCTCTATATCGATGGCGCAATGGCAAACCCCAATATATCTTATGATCCGTCTATCATAGTATGCGGAATTGGGGAACAACCGCTTAATGATATTTTTGCCGGACTTAAAACGAACAATAATGCAATCCTTGAAAAAATAAAAAAGACTTTTAAACCTGATTCCTTCAATACCGGAAAGTCTTTTACGATTAAGGCAAACACTGTCAGACATAATGATGGAAAAGCCTGCAATGTGATAGGGATGATTGAGGGCACTGATCCTGAATTAAAAAAGGAGGTCATAATCGCAGGTGGTCATCTCGATGCAGTTGGAAATGCCGGAAAAGTTGTTAACGGAGCTCTCGATAATGGCAGCGGCGTGATTGATATTATGGCAGCGGCAAAAGCCATGGCTGAATCGGGAATTGAATTAAAGCGATCTGTGATTTTCATATTTCTGGGTGGCGAGGAATCAGGTTTGATCGGAAGTCAGCTTTATACAAAAAAACCTGTTTTTGCAAAAGACAAGACCATAACATACATTAATCTCGATATGGCAGGCAACGGAACAGGACTTGAAGTTGTCGCAGGCAGCCCTTATCAGGAGCTTCTGAAGTATTTCGTCAATGCCAATACTCAATACATTCACAGACCGATGAAAACTTCTGCTCCCGTTCCCGGCTCATATTATGGCAGGCCCAGAAGTGATGGTGTTGTATTCAGTATGGCCGGCTACAGAACAATGGATATAGGGACTACCGGCTGGTATAAGAAGGTGTATTATCACGTTCCCGGCGACGACCCTGATGCAGTAACAATCGATATCATGGAAGATATCTCGAAGATGATCTATGTGGGGCTGACGAATATGGCGAATGATAATGATCTGAAGTTAAGATAGGGGGTTCTAACACTGTATAAGTCTTAAGACTCTGTCTTATAATTTAATAGAATTAGCAGCGTATCCACAAATTTAAGATGGGATACAAATTTTCTTCAAGCCCCCTTCAGGGTATAGTCATCAAGCTAATGGATATTAAAGCTTTAATTACTAGCTAGTTAATAAATAGGAAAAACTGTGTATAATATAGAGGGGTATGCGAACCTTCTATTGAGAGTTTAATAAAAAAGTTTAAAGCTATTTACGACTTCTTTTTAATCAACCCCCCAACCCATTCTTAATTCAACCCCCCAACCCCCCATGTGGGGGGCTTAGGACTCAGTTAATAGCTTTTTGAAATCTCTTCAATTTTAATGGGGTATAACAAAACTTAAGTCGAGTTTGGAACAGTTAGATTAAGCCCCCCATGTGGGGGGTTGGGGGGTTGCCCATGTGGGGGGTTGGGGGGTTGCCCATGTGGGGGGTTGGGGGGTTGCCCATCGGGGGGGTTGGGGTCAAGCAAACCTGTTTTCAAAAGAAATGGGATTAAAAATAGTCATCTCTATTGAATATCAGAGAGTTAAAAAATTTAGCTTGATGCCTATGCCCTTCAGGGGTTGGGGGTATAGACGTCAACTTAAGACTTGGGATTATGGAAAAACTTCTCTAAGGCTGTCATTGGATTATTCAGAATTCCTCTGAAATAATTCTTCGCTTTGTAACATATGTTACATTTACTCCTTTTTCATTTCTTCATCTTTGCCATTACAAACTAAAAGCAGATCCAGTATGAAAAGAGATATTTTAAAAATTGACGAGGAATTGTGCAACGGATGTGGACAGTGTGTACCAAACTGTCATGAAGGAGCCTTACAGGTTATTGATGGCAAGGTGAGACTGATAAGCGAACTTATGTGCGACGGACTTGGTGCATGTATCGGAAATTGTCCTGAGGGTGCAATAACAATTGAGACAAGGGAAGCTGAACCATACAATGAGACACGCGTGATGGAACAGATGACTGGTAAGGGTAAGAATACAATTATTGCCCATCTTAAACATATGAAAGATCATGGAGAAACAGGCTTTCTGCACGAAGGAGTAACATTTCTTAAGAACCACAAGTCAGAGTTAGGTTTTAGTCTCGAGGAGGTGATAAGCGAAGTACATAACCACGGCAAATCACCCGCCCAGGAAAAACACATTCATATTAATTCCATGCAACATGTTCATGGTAAGGGTGGTTGTCCTGGATCACGGGCAATGATAATAGAGAAACCCTCAGATAAGAATGCCACGATTATAAGTAATGATCAGCCTTCGGAGCTCAGCCAATGGCCAGTTCAGATGCACCTTCTCAATGCAAATGCCCCTTATCTCAGAGGTGCTGATCTTTTATTGGCAGCTGATTGCGTTGCTTTCTCTATGGGCAATTTTCACAGCAAATATCTAAAAGGCAAAGCACTTGCTATTGCATGTCCCAAACTCGATTCCGGTACTGAATCATACGTGGAGAAACTAACAGCCATGATAGATGTTGCGAAGGTGAATACCATAACTGTTATGATGATGGAGGTACCTTGTTGCGGCGGTCTTTTACAGATGGTAAGAACTGCTCTGGGAAATGCTGCCAGAAAGGTACCGGTAAAAAGGATAATTGCAGGGATAAATGGGGAAGTTATCCAGGAAGATTGGGTTTAAACAAAAAATAAACTGAATTTAATCTGACTGATATTTAATAGGTTACAACCATAGAAATAGATGATAAATATCATAAAATCATTTATTTAGAATGGTTCTTAATTGGGAAATTGATATATTTGAGATGGTAGTTTTCTGTTCCAGAAGATTCTATCTTAACCTGTGCAAAATCTCTTTTATGGAAACTATAGTATCTCCTTCAGGATTATCTTTAACTAATCTTTTTTTAGGATTTGATATTGGATCCGTATCACTAAACACGGTTATTATAGATGAAAACAACAATATCCTGGAAGAATACTATGATTATATACATGGCAGGCCATTTAACATACTCAGGGACAGATTATCATCCGTCATTGAAAAGTATTCTGCAAGATCAATAAAGGGAATTGCGCTTACAGGAACAGGAGGCAAGCTTGCCACTGAACTGATTGGAGGAGTTTTTGTCAATGAGATAATTGCCCAGGCGACATCTGCAGGAATAATGTACCCTGAAGCAAGAACTGTAATAGAGATAGGCGGGGAAGATTCAAAACTGATCATTCTAGAGAAAAATCCTACGAACGGGCATTCCAGGCTGGTTGATTTTGAAATGAACAGCATATGCGCCGCAGGTACCGGTTCATTCCTCGACCAGCAGGCAAGAAGGATTGGTGTGCCAATTGAGAATGAGTTTGGTACGATGGCGCTGAGATCTGTTGACCCCCCCAGGATTGCGGGCCGTTGCAGCGTCTTTGCTAAAAGCGATATGATCCATCATCAGCAGATAGCCACCCCGCTTCACGATATAGTTGCGGGTTTGTGCTTTGCGCTGGCCCGAAATTTCCGCAGCAATGTTGCCAGGAGCAAAGAGATCAAAAAGCCGGTGGTTTTTTCAGGCGGAGTAGCAGCAAATGCAGGCATGATAAGGGCTTTCAGGGAGACACTTAATCTTCAGGATGGTGAGCTGATAATTCCGGAACACCACTCCTCAATGGGGGCAATCGGAGCCGTCTTCTATGCCAGGTCCAATAAGCTCGACATGAACCATCTCCCTGACATTTCAAAGCTTGAGAATTATCTTTCATCTGCTGCAACTGAGTTTATAAGCCTTCCTCCGCTAAAGGAATCCGCTGCAGAATACAGGAAGACAGTTCATTTTACCAAAAACGGCAGTGATAAAGTCGGAGTCTACCTCGGTCTCGACATAGGATCGCTCAGTACCAATGTCGTTCTGATTGATCAGGAACACCGTGTATTAGCGCGACGCTACCTGCCTACGGCAGGAAAACCGCTCGATGCCATCCGCAAAGGAATGACCGAAATATTTGATGAAGTCGGAGATGAAATTACAGTACTTGGCGCCGGAACAACAGGTTCGGGACGGTATCTCACGGGCGACTTTATAGGCGCTGATAATATTGTTAATGAAATAACTGCCCAGGCAACTGCCGCTATTGATTATGATCCAACCGTTGACACAATATTCGAAATTGGAGGTCAGGATTCAAAATATATCAGTATCGAGAACGGAGTAGTCGTTGATTTTGAAATGAATAAAGTCTGTGCTGCCGGTACAGGATCCTTTCTGGAAGAACAGGCAGAGAAACTTAACATAAATATCGTAGAGGAATTTGGTTGCATGGCGCTAAAATCTGACTGTCCTGTAAAACTTGGCGACCGCTGTACAGTATTTATGGAATCGGACCTCAACTCCTTTATGCAAAAGGGAGCCAGAAATGAAAACCTGATTGGAGGCCTCGCCTATTCTATTGTATATAACTATCTCCAAAAGGTGGTTGGTGACAGGCCTGTGGGCAACAAGATATTCTTCCAGGGAGGGGTTACAAATAATAAAGCAGTCGTGGCTGCCTTTGAGCAGGTTTTAGGCAAGCCGATAATAATACCTCCTCATTTTGATGTTACAGGAGCTATCGGTGCGGCAATCCTGGCAAAAAGATCGATGAAGACCGGACAAAAAACGAGGTTTAAAGGCTTTGGAGTAAGAAACGCCGGCTATAAGGTCACCAGGTTTACCTGTAAGGGATGTGCCAACCACTGTGAAATTTCAAGGATAAAAATAGAAGGCGAGAAGAAATCGCTCTATTATGGCGGAAGATGTGAGAAGTATGAAACTGACGAAAGAAAGAAACAGAATGATAATATCCCAAATTTGTTCGTAAAGCGGACGGAAATGCTGATGGACGGCTTTGTTGAAAAAGATACCTGGAAATCAACATCTATCGGGATTCCAAGAGCTCTCATGGTGTTTTATCAGCAGTTCCCGTTCTGGCGTACATTCTTTGAAAAGCTGGGGTTCAATGTTGTAATATCGAAAGAGTCGGATAATTCCCTGGTTACTAAATCAATAGAGACGATAACTACAGAGACCTGTCTTCCGGTTGAACTGATGCATGGGCATGTCATTGACCTTATCGAAAAAGGTGTCGATTACATTTTCCTTCCTTTCATTGTAAATGGAAAATACAGGGAAGGCAATAAGACACTCAACTGCAACTGCCCATGGGTTCAAACCTACCCATTCATGATAAAAGCCGCTCTCAGGGGAAAAGTTGATGAATCAAAACTTCTGATCCCCACCCTTCATTTCAGATTTTTCAAAAGAGCTCTTGTACCTGAAATGACCGGATACTTCTACGAGAAATTCGGGATCAGCAAAAATGAAATAAGGAAGGCTATCTATCTGGCTGATGAAGCTCAGACAGCTTTCGAAAAAAAACTTATTGACTATGGGAAAATTGTCCTTAACTCGATTCCCGAAAGCTGCCGTCCTGTTGTCTTGCTGGGCAGGCCCTACAACAGCACCGATCAGCACTTGAATCTCGGCCTTGCCGATAAGCTAATAAACCAGAATGTCATGCCGATTCCGCTCGACATGCTCGACCTTTCTCCGTACAACATATTCGAGAACTACAGGAACATGTACTGGCCAAACGGCCAAAAAATAATTGCCGCAGCTCAGCTGGTAGCAAAAAATGACAAGCTGCATGCTGTATATATCAGCAATTTCCGATGTGGTCCTGACTCTTTTATCTGGCATTACGTAACTGAAGAGCTGAAAGGGAAACCATTCCTCCACTTGGAAATAGATGAACACTCCGCCGACGCCGGAATGGTGACACGTATTGAAGCCTTCCTTGACAGTCTCAGCGGTTCAGAAATAAATGAGAAGAAAGACGTTACGATCTTCCGTCCTCGCCCAAGCCCGTCGTCGCCCCAGAAAGAGAGAGTTTTGTATTTCCCTTATATGAATGACGGTGCATATATGATTGCGGCTGCAGCCAGAAGCTGCGGGATTCGTTCCGAAGTGCTTCCGAAACAGACCGGAGAGGAACTGGCCCTTGGCAGAAAATATACGTCATCAAAAGAATGTTTTCCTATGATCTGCACCACAGGCAGCTTTCTGAAAAAGCTTCTGGAACCGGGAGCCGATCCTTCAAAAATGAGTTTTTTCATGCCCGATCATAATGGGCCCTGCAGATTTGGACAATATAACCAGTTTCACAGAATCCTGTTCGACAGGCTTGGCTTTCAGAAAGCTGAGCTGATAACACCATCAAATGATACCTCTTACGAAGACGTGGCCGGTGAACACGGACAGCGATTCAGGATCAATGCCTGGAGAGGATTTGTTGTTGCTGACTATCTCCATAAGCTTCTCCGTGAAACAAGGCCCTATGAAGTCAACAAGGGAGATTCAGACAAGCTTTACAATGAATCACTGGAAAAGCTGGAGAAATGCATTGAGAATGGAGCAAATGGCCTGCATAAAACAATTGCTGCGATTGCTTCGGATTTTATGACGATTAAGGTTGATAAAAGCCAGAGGAAGCCGGTGGTTTCGATTATCGGTGAAATATTCATGCGCGATAATTCCGCCTGCAATGGCAACCTCTCGGGAAGACTTGAAGATCTTGGAGTCGAAGTTCTTGTTGCGCCTTTTTCTGAGTGGATCACATATTCCACACACCGATTCACGAGAGACAGCAGGTGGAAAAATGACAAAAGAGGAATTCTGAAATCCAGGATACAGGGACTCGGTCAGGAATTAATCTCGGCCTCTCTCCTCAGGGGTATTGAAAAGTTCATCGATCATGAAAAAGACGTCTCACTCCACGATATGCTCAGCTTATGCAACAGGTATGTGAATCAGTTTTATGACGGCGACCCTGCGGTTTCAATCGGGACATCAATGGCACTTGTGAAAAGAGGTATTTCAGGAATAGCTGCCATACTACCATTCACATGCATGCCCGGAACACTGGTTGCTTCCGTAAGCGATACATTCAGAAAGGATCATAATAATATCCCGTTTATAAATATTGCATATGACGGACAGGATTCAGTTTCTCTCGATACCCGGCTTCAGGCATTCGTTTTCCAGGTCAAGGAGTACTCAATAGCAGGTAAAAATATTCCTGTTACTCCCATTTGAATCATTGGCGATTCGCAGTGTCAGTCCACTTTAAAACCAAGGTCCTGTAAAATTTTCCTGACATTCCCGGTACCATTTTTCAGGCTGACTTTATATGAAGAAAACTCACGTCTTAGAGGATAATCTCCTCTCAGCTTCTCAAAATCTGACGGTGACCTGAGCAGCCTTGATTTATCTTCCTCAATATCATAGGTATGCTTTACAGCCTCCCTAAGTATTTCTTCCTCTGATTTTCCTTTACAATCAATTTTTATTTCAGGATTTGAAGGAAGGGGAACATTGGGAGGGTACCAATTTTCGGCGGGAAGCCCAAAATGCTCTCGCAGGGAATTGACTGACATTGCTGTACCATTTGCTTTTCCATCGGTTGAATAACCTGCAATATGAGGAGTAGCAATAAATGCAAGATCCATGAGTTCACGATCAATATCCGGTTCATTTTCCCAGACATCGATTACAGCTCCGGCAAGCCTCCCGGTGTGAAGGACCTTCTTAACAGCATTGGTATCAACAACTTCACCGCGTGAAGAATTAATAAACCATGCTCCTTTTTTTACTTTTTTAAAACTCTCATCATTAAACAGATGATAGGTATGATCTTCATCTACCAGATTAAGCGGTACGTGGACCGTCACTATATCTGATTCGGATAAAACTGTATTCAGGCTGTGAAAATTCTTCCTTCCTTCCAGCCTTGCCCTTGGCGGATCGTTCAATAATACATTCATCCCGATTGCCCGGGCAAAAATTTCAACTTTAGATCCCACATTGCCGACTCCTACGATCCCTAAAGTCTTGCCTTTCAGAGGAAACCTGAATTCAGAAGAAATCTCAAGCAGCGCTGCTGCTATGTATTGCTGAACAGATAATGAATTACAGCCAGGCGCATTTTTCCAGGTTATGTTATTCCGGCTGCAATAATGAATATCGATATGATCGAAACCTATAGTAGCAGTGCCAATAAATCTGATCTTAGATCCTTCAAGCAGATTACCCGTACATTTTGTTCTTGTACGTATCAATATTGCATCAGCATCCTTTAAAATATCACTGTTTATCTGATTGCCCGGAACATATACGACTTCTGCATATCGTTCCAGTGCTCCTTTCAGAAATGGTATCTTATCATCAGCAATAATCTTCATCAGGCTTATATTTGGGGAAAGTTAGTAATTATTAGTCAGAAGTGTGAAGGCTGAGAACGAAGAGTTTAAATCTCAGGAATCAATAATAATTATCTCTTCGTTCAAACATAATGCAATCCCTGATTGTTAAATAGACAATTCAGATCGCTTGTCACTGAAATGGTATCAATTAGAGAGTTACATAATCGCTTTCATTCTGAATCAATCTTTCAGGGAGAGTTTTACTGTCAGGTGATCATATCTGAAATTTTAATATCTCATGGTATAAATTAACCAGCCTTATAATTATGAAATCAATTTCTGCAATTCTGCTTTTTGTATTGATTCCCTTCAGCGGGATTAAAGCCCAGACCCCGGTTAAAGTAACTGATGACAGTCTGAAATTAGATAAAGTGACTGTTCCTGCACTCTCGGTAAATATTCCCGAGGCTGATTACGATAAAACACTTAAAACATGGATGAAGGAACTGGAGTCGGGAAGCAAATCCAAAGTGGTAACCGAAAATAATGTAATGACAATTTTCGGAGCTAAGATTAAGGACATTGCTTCAAATCCGGTAAATGTGTACAGCAAATTGTCCAAGCTCGATTCAATGCTTCAGCTGGTCGTATCTTTTGAGCTTAAGAAGGACCAATATGTTGACAGGTCCGGCACTCCTTCAGAATTTACTAAAGCCCAGGGATTCTTAAAACAGTTTTCGAAAAATCAGTATATAGAATTAACAAAAGCAAAGGCCGATGTTGAAGATAAAAAACTTCATGAAATCGAAAAAGAACTTTCCACCCTTGAAAAAGAAAAGACCCGGTTGCAAAAATCAATCCAGACAAGCAACACTGATATTGCGAATGACAAACAAAATATTACAATTCAGAACAATGAAATAACTACAGTTACAGCGGCTCTTGTCGAACATAACAAGCAGCTGGATACTATGACAGCAGGACCGGCGAAGGAAGAAAAGATGAAATATATCAAGGATCTTGAGAAACAAAAAAAGAAAGCTCAGAACGAGATTGAATCATATCAGAATAAGATCAATAAAGCCAATGCTGAAATTGACAAGGCAAACTCTGATATTCCAAATAATGAAAAAATGCAGGAAGCTGTAAATGAAAAAATTCAAAAACAGCAGGCGGTATGTCAGATGTATGCCGATAAGATTAAGACGATAAAAGCTTATTGATAGTACAAACTCTGCATGCAGCCAACCTTCTTAATAAGTCGATCAAAATTGTTTTAATATATAGGGACGTTGCATGCAGTTTCCTGAGGTTCTGACCGCTGTCAAAAATAGGGTTCCTGTCATAATCCCAAACCTTTTCTCCAAAATATGCCCTCGCTCGTATATTGGCATATTGCTCTACACCAAAAGCGTCATGTTGTCTCATACCATCATAATTATTGGGTGTTTCCAAACAATTTATTAGGCTAGGAATAGCATAATTTGATAAATAAGTCCAGCTTACCTCTTGGCTCTGCAGATAATGACCGTATTCGTGTTGAAAAAGTTCATTTGTTGGATCAGCTTTAATACTATTGTCCCCGTTAATTTAAGAACCCAATGTAAACCGTCCCCAGTCTTCACTCCAATGTTGAACAACTGTTGCCCCATCATAATAGCTTACACTTTGTACATCGCCAATCATATTTGGACCCTGTGAAACTAGATAACCAGCTATTGTTTGCGGCAACTCTTTTGTGAACCTTGACAATATTTGGTATCCAGAACCGGTAAATAATCCTCCAACTATTTTTGCGCCATTTTGGAGTGTACTCCAATCTCCTTGAAATATGCCATCTCCCACTCCTAGCATTATACTTTCTGCTGTAGCTACTAGTGATATGTTAATTATGAATTGACGGATAGAGTCTCCTTAATTTTACTCTTGCATCCTTTGTTGTAAACTGCCAGTTTATTTTGCTGTTTTTGTTATTGCGATGAATCTTCCACGCATCAACCTGTTCTTTAATCTCTCCCATAGTGGATATATGTCGTTTTAGGCATTGTTTGTTTAATACTTGTAATTCGATCTCAGCCATATTAAGCCAGCTCCCATGTTTCGGTGTATAAACAAATTCAAATCTGTCCCAGAGTTTTTTAGCCTCTTTGGGGTTAAACATTTCGTAGAAAGATGAAGCATTATGAGTATTATAGTTATCCATTACTAACGTTATCCGTTTTGCTTTGGCGTACTTTTCATCGGCGATTCTTTTTATAAACAGGGCCCAGTCTCGCTTGGTCTTAAACTCAGTAACATCAACAAAACGTTTTCCCTTAAGCGGTTCATTTGCCATGAAAATATTTACAACTCCATTTCTGATATATTCACAGTCTTCTCTTGCTTCATGTCCTGACTTCATAGGTATTGTCTGCCTGGCTTCCTCTATTAACTGTTTTGGAGACTCATCCATGCAAACTACCGGATAATCTTTATCATATGGCCTTTTATATACATCCAGTACCCGTTCCATGTTTGATACAAATTCACTGCTTTGTTCAGGAGGTATAACCCATCCTTTTATTTTCCAAGGCTTAAGTTCGTTTTTTTTAGAACACTTCTCACTGTTACATGTGAAATGCTCTCAACATAATTTAATTCCACCATCTTATCCGCAAGCAGCCGTAATGACCATTTGGCATATCCCTTCGGAGGCTCGCTACAACAAAGAGTTATTAATTTTGCTTCCACATCCCCATCTGTTTTTGATTCATAGACCCGGGAAGTGGGACGCCGTTCAAGACATGCCTCAAGTCCTTCTTCAATGAACTTCTTTTTTACCCTGTCAATAGTCCTCATTCCAACTTTGAGAACTTTGCTTACCTGTTCATTACTAACTTTTTGTGAGTACTCACCCTCATCACAGTTTAAAAGAACATAAGCTGTCCGGAATGTCAGTGAAGTATGTGAACCCTTATTAATAATGTCCATTAATTCCTCTACTTCGTTTTTGGCTAGATTAATTCTGTACCGTATCATTTGTATAGTTTTTACAAATATACAAATTATACTTTGAAATACGTCATATTATATTTAACTTAACACTAGTTCCTTTTCACAGACAGATATCCCTGTTTAAGCTTGAGGGAATAAGAATACCAGCGTCTACTGTAAATGACTGGTTCGCTGGTTGTAGTGACTTACTCAGGGCCTTGTATTACAGATTAAAAGAGATTGTACTTGAGTGCGACTATATACAGATTGATGAAAGTACCGTTCCGGTTATCAACCACGAAAAGCAACGGGCAGTAAAAGCCCCAGACCTGTCCAAATGCCGGGTTGTCGGTAGCCATTTTAACAACAGCCTCTTCAACACATATGGGGCAACCCGGTTCATCACAATAGGTTTTCGTCTGCTGATTTCCTGGAGAGCAAGTTCGCCTCCGGTATAGTACATGTCTTTCAGCTGGTAGAGGTATCACGGCTTTATCCCATAATTTTACATGAATGGGAGACATTACCAAGATCTATAATACTACCCAAAATTCGGACCACTGGTTAAGTTGAAAATTATCAATTAATTTTACCAGTGTATTATGAAAAAAACTAGAAGAAAATTTACCGGGAGCCTTTAAGGCTAAAGTTGCAATTGAGGCGCTCAGAGAGCGTGAGTCACTTGCTGAATTATCAAAGCATTATGAAGTTCATCCTAACATCATTAGTAAATGGAAGAAGGAGTTTCTAGAGAACTCCGCACATGTATTCGACCAGCAATCAAAAGAAGCGGAAAAAGACATTGATATAGAAAAGCTCTATGCTAAGATCGGCCAGTTGGAAATAGAGAATGATTTTCTAAAAAAAAATCTAAGGAAAATTGGACTGTGAGAGAGCGACTGGATTTTGTTGATAGTGAACATGTTCTGAGCACCAGAAAACAGTGTGAAATTTTAGAGGTTCACAGAAGTGGTTTGTATTATAAACCCGAGGGAGAGAAAAAAGCTAATCTCGAGATCATGCGAATGATGGACGAGCACTATTTGAAGCACCCTACTGCAGGAGTTTTGCGCATGCAAGACCTGCTTTTGAGTCTGGGCATGTTAGTTAATCATAAACGAGTTCGCCGGCTGCTTCGCCTGATGGGTATGATGGCGATATATCCCAAGAGAAATCTGAGCAAATTGGGGCTTGATAAAATATATTCGTCCTTACTTGTTGAAGGGGTTGAAGATAGAACGGCCAAATCAGGTTTGGGGCATCGACATAACCTATATTCCCATGAAGAACGGTTTTCTATATTTAACAGCCATAATAGACCTGTACAGCCGTTTTATCGTCGGCTGGGGAATATCCAACACTCTTGATGCTGAAGCTTCATTATCGGTCATGAAACAGGCAATTAAAGAACATGGCAAGCCGGAGATCATAAACTCTGATCAGGGCAGTCAGTTTACCTGTGAAGACTGGATTGAGCATATGACAAGAAGAAGGCGTCACTGTAAGTATGGATGGCAAAGGCAGAGCTCTTGATAATATCTTCATAGAGAGGTTCTGGAGATCTTTAAAATATGATTATGTATACCTGCATCCGGCTAATGATGGTCTGGAACTATACCAGGGATTAAAGGAGTATATCAGCTATTACAACAACGAATTGCATCACCAGGGTATTGGAAGAAGAATTCCGGCAGATCTGTACAAAAAGGCAGCATAAGATATTAACAGAAAATGAGTTTATTAACAAAAGAAAAAAGTAGCAAAAAAGAAAAGGTGTTAATAACCAGAATAACTCTGCGAGTTATTTCCGGTTAATTAACACTGTTTTACATCATCATAAGAATGATTATAATCAATTAAGAAAAGACAAAGAGTGGTCCTAAGAATGGGGAGTAGTTTAATCTTCAGCTAATTTTAATAAACCAACCTTGTTTTTGATTAATTTTTCTTCTGTATTCATGTCTGATAGCTTTGGGGTTAATTACAGTTTTTTGCAATTCAAATTTAACCCCATACTGTCAGACTAAATCGTAGCTAGTTCACATTAGTCTTCCTATAGCAATGATTCACTTAAAAGTAACATTGGTTGTATCACCATGGTGTTGCTTAATAAAATTTAGTCTTTTTTCTTTAAAAGCAGAATCGCTATATGATAATGCGATTGAATCTATACTAATGTTATCCTGGTAATAAACTAATTTCTCACTAAAATTATCGTCATAATAAATTTGAATGCCATTTCTAATCCCTGTTTTCCAATAATCTGATTTTATCAGATCGTGCGCTTGAAGAAATGCCCTATAAGCTTTACCCGATACCGAACCTAAATGCAAATAGAGTTTCGTCCCTTTGACAAATACAGCTGTATGATTCAGAGCTTCAATAGTATAATAATCTAATTGTTTGAATTTATAAGTTCTATTGAGCTTTTTATCAACACAATACAACACATTATTAATTTGATTGACTTTCCCAACTGATATACAATTTAGAACTGTAGGGTCTATTCCAGATTCGCCAAATTCAATAACAGTGCCAAGAAAGAAATCAGTATTTTCTATCTCTAAAACCTGACATGATTTATGCCGGTTTAGCTTAATATTTTCTTTTATTTGAGCCTCCGTATAAAAATAGTAATATTTGACATCCTGAGAATACGCAGCTAGTAATGTCTTTACTAACAATATTATGATTACTATTATTTTCATAACCTTCAATATTTTAAGGTAGTCTTATGGATTTAACACTTGGAAATGGTGTGTTTGGAGGTAGTGTTGGAATTAAATAAGTAGGTACATCAAACATATCAATAGCACCCTGGTAAATTGGTATATTATTAGGTAATTCAGTTCTAAATTTAGTGTATCTATCAGTATAATTATACGCCTTGGTCTCTCTGTATGAATCATCTTTTGAAAGTCCATACTTCACATAATCATAACCATGTATCAATTCGTGATTAAAAGTTTCATTAAATCCGTTTATAGTTCTATGGGGGAACATTGTGAGTCTCATTGTTGATAATTTATTATTAATGAAAAATGAATTGGTAACGCCTGCAGATGATTCTTCTCCATCCCAATAATTTCGGTCCCCATAACGATACGAAGTTATTCTATATTTTCCATCTTCAAAACCCCTCACTGCCAAATAATCCAATTCTTCTTCGCGTGTCTTAAAGCATGATTCACTCATCTCACATGTTTCTGTAGGGTTATTCGCTATATAACTCCTATCAAATGAGCACGAAATCCCAGCTCCAAAACTTGGATCAAAAGAAACTCCTGCAGAACTAACCTGACACCCAAAATAGCTTCCTGACCAACCTCCATTCTGGCTATAGTTAGTACCTATACTAAACAGGTTTGAGTTAAAATTAAAAGAAAATGGACTAAGATTGCAATTTGCTCCAGCGAACCATCCACTTTTTGTTCCGTAACCAGCGTATGCGGTGTAGCCAACGTATGAAGCGCTTATGGATCCATAAAAATTACCATGAGTGTAACCTATTGTTCCTTGTACACTTGCGTATTTTGGAATCCCTACTCCGACGGTTATACTAAAATCCAGGCCACTCTTTGGACTCCAGCTGATATTAGGAATCACAAAGAAGAAAATATCTCCACTAGGGTCTGTATACTTTAATGGATTATTAAGGCAGTAACTATATTTCAAAGGACCCTGTTATTGGCTTTAAGGGTAAGTTATTGTCCAGTTGCTCTTTTGCATATCCTGCAAACTCAAATCATACCGCTTCAGGATCAAATATTTCTTTACTACCGTGTCCCATGGGGTAGTTGCCAATACCTGGGCATCGTAAATAAAATAAATGAGTTTACTATTAATTTTAAATTTATATTCAATGCAATCTCGATAAATATCCTTACCAATTGATTGTTTTTCAATTTCAAATTCAGTACCAGCAACAAAAGGATTATTAGCAAGTGAGAGTGTATCTGGGTAATTGGAACTAATGTTATAGAAAATGACTTTATCAGAATTATTAATGATTGAAATTGTATCGTGACAATCTTTATCCTCACGACATTTTGCTGAAATGATTATTATCACAATGAATAAAATAGTTAAGTATTTCATATTTCTAGGATTTTGTTATTCATAATCAATAGGATGAGCACTATAATAAAATGAATGAATCATTTCTGATAAAATTATACCATTACCAGTTAACCAACCAGCATAATCGTACCAAGTGGGGCTTACTCTTAAGCTTTTAAGCAATGATTGAAAGTCAGAAGTATTATAATCTGCCATCGACCTACTTGTTCCTGGGTAGCCTATAGGATTTCTATTAAAAATCCATGTAAAGTTACCACCAGTTCTTTTATAAAAATATTTGATAGCCCTTGCATTTGCATCCTGTTCTATAGGGTTATAGTCATGGCCGTAATCATTATTGTCACCCAATAAACTTGGTAATGCATAACCTGGCAAGTATGCCCAACCTACAGCCTGGCTTTGAAGGTAATGGCCATATTCATGCTGGAATAAAGAATTGTTTGGATCAGTTGCGATATCTTTATCTCCCATTATATAATTGCCCAGTGTCATTGCCTGACCTCCATGTCCCCAAAGTAAACCATTATGTCCACCTGTTAAAACAGTTGCCCCTGCATAATAGTCTACATTTGTGACCTTCCCAAAATTATTGTCTATATCAGCAAAGCCCCACCCAAGAACTGTTTGTGGCAACTGCCATGTAAAACGGGAAAAAAGTTGCCAGCCCCATCCAGACTGTTTTGTGTCGGCGGCAAAAAGACCAGCATCAATTTTCACTCCGTTCACGGCTTCATGCCATCCTCTTTTTAATGGATTGTCTCCATTAAATAGTCCTTTAAAGAACCCTAATAAAAAATCTCCGCCAAATCCCAAAAATGAGTTTCCACTGGGGTCAGTATAACGTAAAGGGTTATTCATACAATAGGTGTACCAGTAAAGCCAACTTTTATATCAGAACTTCAACTTTTCAATGAACAGATGCCGGGCTTTTTTTCAAAGAACGTTATTACTCTAAAGATACATATTTTTCTTTTTCAACTGAAGGGGGTTCAATTGAAAGAAAAAAGTCTTCTCTCGATGCCGGTTTTTTCTTTGTGGAAATGGCTCATTTAAACTTTAAAGTACGGCTTAACTTTGGCTTAGATACAGACCCAGCGAGAGCGAGGGGAAGTGTCAAGGTTTTTGGGATATTTTTTTGATTCAATTAAAAATAAAAAACAGCATCAAAAAAATATTCCAAAATTCATTTTAACCTTGACTGTGCAAGGGCGGAAGCTACCTTGACTAAGCCAAAGTTTTAAGACTGCAGGATGGATCCAGCGGAGTGGATCTCCAGATGAGTGACCAGGATAGATATCCGTTTGGTTATAAGATTGTGAGAAGGATTACTAATATTATAATAACAATGATGATACTACGGTAGGTAGGGTTAACACATTTCACTTTAAATAATTTACCAATCTCAACATTCAACTCTTCATTTTTTTTCATAAATATCCTTTTCTATATTATAGTCTCCGACTGACTCAAAGTTTCCACTTTTCCCAAAATAAGTAGTGTTTTATTAATGCAATAAATCTGCTTATTAAGCACAAAAAAGTGTCTTATTAATGCAAGGTATAAAAAGGGGATCTTCAAAAAAAGGACAACCTTTGTCAGGCTGGCAGGGTGAGGCCGAGCGGCTATTTAACATAGTGTCACATTATAGGGCAGCTTTGGTTTTTGAGAGGTGGATTTGTGTGGCTGTGCCTATAATGCCGCATTATGTTAATATAGCTTGGGGTAATTTTTTCGGGCATGTCTTTTTGCATTAAGTGTCGGCGCAGCTCTTTGTGACGCTTCAGCGTTACAATGTGCTGCAAGTGTGCCGGGCAAAAAGCATGACGGAAAAAATTACAGAAGGGCACGGCCCCGGGGAGCAGCTCCCAAAAATGCGGGAGCATGGAAGATTTTTGGGTGCTGCGAGGGCTCGTTATCTAAGGGGATGGAACAGTTCCAGTTGCTTTGCCAGGTCCGTCAGATCCTGACTCCGGTAGCTTTCAGTGCTCCTGATGCTCTTATGACCAGCCATATATTGAACCTGCCGGATATTGTTTGTTTTGAGCCAGTTCATTATTGCACTTGCCTTGAGCTGCCGACTGTCTCTAATTTCCGTGTGGATCCTCTTCACTGCTTCAACTATCTTACAGATCATGTCGCTGGATTTCTTCGATGGGAAGAGATATGACGTTTGAAGTTTCCGTTTTTCAAGCAGCTCCAGGCGGGTTTCTTCAAGGTAGGTTTTAATTGGTAAGATCTGATTTGCCTGTAGCCTGAGTGTTCTTGAGTTGCTATTCCTGCCTGATGGGATATAAATTTTGCCTTCTCCCAGGTTAACGTTGTTTGCTTCAAGCCTGGCGATCTCCCCGCTGTCCAGACCCTGGTAAATCATTAGTCCTAAGATTACTGTGTTTCTCTGATGTAAAAGCTTTGCAATTGATGTGCCATGATTCCACACAGGAAGATTATTAAAGTCTTGGTATATCTTCTCGAGCTGCAGAGGGGATAATATTTCCGGGAGAACCTTTTTACCCCCTTGCCTTAGCCTGATGCGTTTAATAACGTTATTTTTGATGTCTCCGGATTCCAAGAGGTAATCGAAGTAAATCCGGATCGAGTTAATTTCCCGTATGATGCTTTGTTTTTCAATGCCTCTCTCTCTTTCACTATCAATAAATTGCAGTGTCTGTCCGTAGGTGATATCCTCAGGACTTATATTCTCTCTTAGGCACCATGACTTAAAACAGTTAACATGACTGTCCTGCACCCGGATGCTCTTTTCAGAGTAGCCATTATTTTGCCGGTATTCCTTAAAACTCATTGGCCAGGTGGGTATATATCTGCGTGCTTTCAAGACTTGCATGACCAAGGAACTTCTGGATCATTTCTATTTCCATTCCCGATTGAAGTAGATGAGTGGCTATAGAGTGGCGCAGGGTGTGAAGTGATGGATTCTTGCTCTGCAGTCCCGCGCTGCCACTGTTCTTTACAAGCCGGTCAAGTCTTGCTGATAATGCCTGGTCGCTGCAGCTCTCCCCGGACTGGTTGATAAAAAAAGCTTCAGTGTTATCCTGGGATTTGGTAAGTAAGAGATTCCGGCCGTCCTGCATATATTCAGTGAGGTAATACAGGTTGCTACCTGTTACCGGGACATACCTTTATTTGCAGCCTTTGCCTTTTCTTACAAATACTAATTTCCTCGCCGTTAGTATATCACTAATTGTCAGGCTGGTGCCTTCACTTTTTCTAAGGCCACAGCCGTAGTAAACTTCAAGCATTGCCCGGTCCCGCTGTTGTATGGCTTTTTGATACTCTTTTGTTTCTGACCTGGCAAACCATTTCTGCATGTACGTGGCCTCATAGAGTGCATTGATTTCCTGAAGTGTAAGGACGACCCTTGGTTTATATCGCTCTTCCATGTACTGCAGATTGTCCGGGATGATAGTTATATTTCCGCTTTGCCTTAAGTAATCAAAAAACTTGTTTACGGAGCTTATCCCAACGTTTATACTGGCATTCATCAGGCCGCTTCCGGAAAGCTTGTTCTCCCTTCTCCTGAGGTATCTCACAAAACCTTTTGTCGTATCCCCTGCATCCTGATCCATGGCGCTGATACCTGAGCGTTCCAGGTAGAGTAAAAACTCTTTTATGTTTCTCTTCCGGGTGGTTATGGTAGCTTCGCTGTAGCCAAGAGTTCTGAGCCAGCCTATAAAACCAGCTTCAAGATCTATAAACTCTCTGCAAATAAGCTCTTTAGGATTCATTTAAAAGGGTTTTCAGTTGAAAAGAAAAAAGTGTGGCTGCTTGTCCCCCTTGTGAAGGTTGTGAAGGTTCACTAAAAACGGTTGTAACTATTAACCTATCGAGGTTTCCACCTTCACACCGGGGTTTGTGAAGGTCGTGTGAAGGTCATGTGAAGGTTCCCCTTTCTCTTTTTTCAGATCCTCTAAGATTGCTCCCATGATATCAATGCCTGATCTCAGCTGCTCATAATCATTCCAGATCATGATCTCGTATTCATTGCCGGGTTTGTTGCTACGGCTAACGCAACGCAAGAGACCCCTTGCTTCCAGCTCGTTTAAACGTCTTTGCAGCTCCATTGGGTGCATGCGGTAATGACGTCGGATCTCCTTGGCATAAAAGGTTTTCACGTTCCACTCTTTTATAAGGTCTTTCAGACTTTCAAAAAAGTTCCGGGTCTTACCTCCAAGCTCATCTGATTTACGAAGCAGTGCATCCCGGCACAGGTAGTTTGCCCACTCAACATCTTCCAGAGTGGAGAGTAAAAAAGTATTGCCTTCATGATCGGTAGTTCTTTTTCTCTGCTTCTGGTTCCAGAGTGTCACAGCTTTAATAAGGGTTAAATAATGGTTCTTTGTACGCATCTTCTTAAAAACGTGGGGAGAGAGTTCCAGCTTCGGGGCAAAAGGGATGATCACTTCCACTGGCTCGATAAGAAGCTGACAGGCTTTTAATAGATTGATGCTCCCTTCATATTTCTTAGTGTTTACCTGTCCTGCAGCTATCTTTCCCTGGTATTCCAATACTTCTGCCTCGTGACGTGGGTTTTCTTCTATCTGTAGCAAAAAACTGCGGTTAGCATTGTCCTCGTAGATTTTGTCCTTTGTGGTTGCTCCGGCAACACAAACGGGACCTTCAACATGGAGGTACACCTGTTTGCTGTCACCGGTTCTGCTGTTGGTTTTGGTGCTAAAACGGCTTATACTCTGGTTGCTCATCAGCTCCCGAAGGGGAAGTAAGGCGCTATATGCCCCGTCCAGATCTTCCTGCAGCAGGATCTTGTGCTTTAAAAAGTCCTGGGGCGTATAGTAAAGAGTGTTTTCGCTTAAGCTCGTGGTTACATGGATATGCTGCCTTGGTACTGCGGCAGCCACTCCCTGCAGAAGGTATGTTTTGCCGCTCCCGGTGCTTCCCATTACGATGGCATGAAGCGGGTTTTTAAAGAACCGGGTCAGAAAGATAAAGAACAAAAGCGTGGCATTGTCCTGCTCACCGATCAGGCCCAGCCCACCAAAAAGTTTATGAGTTCTTTCAGTTAATCCGGGCCGGGTTAAAAAATCCCTTGCAACTTGCATCTGATCCCGGTCAAAAAGATCCTTGCACTGCTGCTCTTTTACTTGCTCGCTTTTGCGTTTTTCTTCCCGCTTCTGTGAGCGGTAAGTTTCCAGTTCTTTGGTAAGTCCTGTAATAGCTTCGGTTATAATGCTACTGCTTATCTCAAGTTTCTCGGCTGCCTGTTTTATAAGTCTATCGCTCTGGCTGTGACTGTAAAGATCTGCCGTGTCACGGAAGCTGGCGTATTGATTGTTTTTGAGCTGTATGTGAAGCGTTGCCCTGAGCCGGTTTACCGTGTGGATCTCGATGCCTCCCCAGAGAGTTATCTGCAGCTGGCCACTCTCGTAAGTCAGACAGTCAGGTCTTACTTTCAGCTGGTTTTGTATTGCCGAGTTTATAGTTAGTCCAGGTTCCTGCATTTTTTCTTTTTCAATTGAATGATTTTCAGTTGAAAGAATAAAGGGCTTTCGGTTCTCAAGAAGGTGGGTAAATATTTCGCTCTCATGACCCTGCAAAAGACTGTTCACGTCTTCGCCTTCAGGTGTGTCTGCTACTGTAATAATAAGCTTTTTACTAATTTGCTTTAACTCCCCTGCTATGTGCTTTGTAGCTTCCTCTCCGGCTTCATCGCCATCGAAGAATAAAATAACCTCTCTAAGTTCTTTCAGTTCTGCAATAGCCTGTCTATGCTCGTCTGTAAATCCGTTGGTCCCGTATAGTGCCAGTATTGCATAGTCTTTGGTTATCTCCGGCAGTTGATGTAGTGTGGCAGCATCAATGATGGCTTCGGTTAAAATCAGCCTGGTTGTTTCCGGATCAGGGTAATTAGGATAAAGTCCTTTGTGGTCACCCTCTAAATAGTGATGCTCCGGTTTCTCTGAGTGTCTGCCATATAAGCTTACAACACTATTTGTCTTATCCATCAGGGGGAACACTATACAACCACCAAACCTTGTGTAAAAGCTGTTTTCTCTTGAGAACTTATCAGGCTTTAGTAACCCGGCCTGCAGATACACCTGCTTTTGCTTGGGGGTGGTTTCTTTTATCTTATGGAGTGTTCCGGCATCGAAGCCAATTGCAAGTTTCTTGTAAT
This sequence comes from uncultured Bacteroidales bacterium, assembly GCA_963715785.1. Lineage (GTDB taxonomy): Bacteria > Bacteroidota > Bacteroidia > Bacteroidales > VadinHA17 > LD21. Next base: position 2,923,976 of record OY970276.1, on the reverse strand, counting down.
CGAGCTTTCTGGATGCAAGATAACTGATGGCTTTCTCTGGCTTCGCATTCAAACTCCGTACAAAGTGCGTAAAAGCTTCCGTTAATATCTCTGTTCGCTGATCAGTGGTGAGTTCAGTTCTTTGTTCCGGCTTCGGTCCCGGTTTTGATTTCTGTGGCTCGGGATCTCCTGTCTGACCTATCAGATCCTGAGCTTTCAGGATCGCCTCGTGTTTTGTAAGTCCTTCTTTCTTCATTATAAAATCTACCTGGTCACCGCTCCCTGCGCTGCAGTTACTGCTAAAGCATGTCCAGGTGCCGGTCTCCGGGTAAACCTGCAGACTGGGCGTTTTATCAGGGTGGAAGGGGCAGCACAAGCGGTGGTTCTTATCGGGTTTCAGATGGTAATGACCAAGAACGCTTAAGATTGAAAGCCGGTTCTTTATTTCCTTGATTTCCATGCTTATATTTTTTTGTGGTTAATTTCACCACAACAAAAATAGAATAAAGTTTCTAGTATAAAAACTCAATAGTTTTTAATTTATAAACATTTTTGCAAATGTGTTCTTTTTAGCTACATTTGTGCTATGAACTTAGCAGATAACATAAAGGCAATCAGGGAAGAGAAGAACCTCAAACAGATTGAGGTGGCTACCCATATCGGTGTTGATAAGTCGGCTTACAGCAAGATTGAAAAAGGTTCCAGGGCATTGACCGTGGAAGAGCTGCAAAAAATGGCACAGCTCTTTAACATGACAACCGACCAGATTATAAACTACGATGGTAAGATCCCCCAGGAAGTGGTTATTGAAGATAAAACAGCAACCGAGCAAATGAGGCTAATCCAGCAGCTCGATGATGAAGATAAGCAAACCATTTTCAGGTTAATCGAAAAAATGCTGACCAATAAGAAGTTTAAAGACTTCTTCGCAAAGAATGTAGCAGCATTATAAAGCAAAAGCCCCGGAGAACCGAGGCTTTTTTTTCCTTATGGATAAGTTACTTTCCAGCTTAGATTTTTCAAATCATCAAGGCTTAAATCATACCTCTTTAAAACATTATAATCGCTTCTGATTTTACCCCAGTTGTACTTTACTACCGTATCTTTGCTTAAAATAAATATACTGATAGTATCTCTGGGTGCGACTAAAACATCATCCCATTGTTTTTTACTCTCAAGAGAACTGTATTTCGAAGGATAAACCATTTTTAATAAAGGCTTAGTAACCTCCATTGAAGTGTCTGGATAATTATAACTCGCATAAAATTGTATGGTATCATTTGAGTTATTTTGAATTTTAATTATATAAGCATGATCAAGGAGTTTTTGACAACTCATGCTGCTTAATGCAAGCAATATTATTATTAGATTACTCATTTTCATTGTTTTAAGTTTTTGATTCTTAGAAGAAAAGCCACCATGCAAAAGGTAAAGGTGGGTGTGCAACGAACCAATACCAAGTAGGATGGTATTCCCTAGGGTATTCTGGATCATCACTTGGCCATGGCAAAGCATCTATGGTACCAGGATCGTGATTGTTAAGATACCTGTATGACATCCTATTTGCCTGAGTTTCATACCATTCATAATTATGATTATTAAGACCTAAGTCATCTAATCCCTGACCTACTAGACTGGGTAATGCAACACTAGTCAAATATAAGGGTCCAACTAATCGACTTTGTAATGTGTGCCCATATTCATGTCTAAACATCTGATCTGTATATGGATCTGCAACCATATTTTTAGAGTTAATGTATGGGCCTAAAGTAAATCCCCATTTATAACCCGAATTATCGTCTTTATTTACCAAAGTAGCACCACCGTAATAACTAACATCATCGACGTTTCCTGTCATGTTTCGAATATGCGATGCTCCTTTTCCTATTAAAGTTTGTGGTAATTCCCAGGTCCATCTGGAAAGAAGTTGTAAACCTCTGCCAACAATAGTGCGATGCGGATCTGTTTTAAACCCACCGATATCTATTTTCCATGCCTTATTAGTTGCGGACCACTTAGCTGAAGGATCAAAGTCTTTCCATGCTCTATTTCTAACGTCTTTATCAAATGAAAGTCCGCCATGAAAAAGTGTCGTCCTGAGAAAATCACCAACAAAAGTAAAGAGAGTACCCAAAAAGAACTCCCCGCTTGGGTCTGTATACTTTAATGGATTGTTTACGCAATAGGTGTACCAGTAAAGCCACTTTTTACATCAGGTTTCTGGCTTTTCAATGACCAGGTGCCAGGCTTTTTTTCAAAGAACGTTATTACCCTAAAGATACATATTTTCTTTTTTCAACTGAAAGCGTTTCAATTGAAAGAAAAAATCACCTTGATTTTCTTTGTGAATGGTTCTAATTAAACTTTACACTATGGCTTAACTTTGGCTTAGATACAGACCCAGCGAGAGCGAGAGGAAGTGTCAAGGTTTTTGGGATATTTTTTTGATTCAATTGAAAATAAAAAAACAGCCATCAAAAAAATATTCCAAAATTCATTTTAACCTTGACTGCGCGATGGAGGAAGCTACCTTTACTAAGCCAAAGTTTTAAGACTGTGTCTGGGTCAGTGGTGCGGTGGCTGAGCGGCTATTTAACATAGTGTCACATTATAGGGCAGCTTTGGTTTTTGAGTGGTGGATTTGTGGCTGTGCCTATAATGCCGCATTATGTTAATATAGCTTGGGGTAATTTTTTCGGGCGTGTCTTTTTGCCTGAAGCATTGGCGCAGCTCTTTGTTTTTTGGCTTTTACCTTATATTCATTCACCAACACAAAAGCCAACAAAACAATGTGCTGCAAGTGGGTTGAGCAAAAAGCATGACGGAAAAAATTACAGAAGGGCCCAGGGAGCAGCTTCCAAAAATGCGGGAGCATGGAAGATTTTTGGGAGCTGCGTGGGCTCGTTATCTAAGGGGATGGAACAGTTCCAGTTGCTTTGCCAGGTCCGTCAGATCCTGACTACGGTAACTTTCAGTGCTCCTGATACTCTTATGACCAGCCATATATTGCACTTGCCGGATATTGTTTGTTTTGAGCCAGTTCATTATTGCACTTGCCCGGATCTGGCGACTGTCTCTAATTTCCGTGTGGATCTTCTTCACTGCTTCAACTATCTTACAGATCATGTCGCTGGATTTCTTCGATGGAAAGAGATATGACGATTGCAGGTTCCGTTTTTCAAGAAGCTCCAGGCGGGTTTCTTCAAGGTAGGTTTTAATTGGTAAGATCTGATTTGATTGTAGTTTCAGTGTTCTTGAGTTGCTGTTCCTGCCTGATGGGATATATATTTTACCCTCGCTTAAATTCACATTGCTAGTCTCAAGTCTGGCGATCTCCCCGCTGTCCAGTCCTTGGTAAATCATTAGTCCTAAGATCACCGTGTTACGCTGATGCAATAGCTTTGCAACTGCTGTCCCATGGTTCCACTCCGGGAGATTACTAAAATTCTGGTAGATCTTCTCGAACTGCAGAGGGGATAATATTTCCGGGAGAACCTTTTTACCCCCTTGCCTTAGCCTGATACGTTTAATAACGTTCTGTTTGATGTCTCCGGATTCCAAGAGGTAATCGAAGTAAATCCGTATGGAGTTGATTTCTCTTATGATGCTTTGTTTTTCAATGCCTCTATCTCTTTCAATATCAATAAACTGTAGAGTCTGGCTATAGGTGATATCGCCAGGATTTATGTTTTGCTTAGTGCACCAGTTTTTAAATGAGTTAACATGGCTGTCCTGCACTTTGATGCTCTTTTCTGAGTACCCTTTCTTTTGCCGGTATTCATTAAAACTCATTGGCAAGGTGGGTATATATCTGAGTGCTCTCAAGACTTGCATGACCAAGGAACTTCTGGATCATCTCTATTTCCATCCCTAACTGCAGCAGGTGTGTTGCTATCGAGTGACGCAGGGTGTGAAGTGACGGATTCTTACTCTGCAGTCCCGCGCTGCCACTGTTTTTTACAAGCCTGTCGAGCCTCGAGGATAATGCCTGGTTGCTGCAGCTGCCACCGAACTGATTGATAAAAAAGGATTCTGTCCCGCCCTGGCTCCTGTCAAGTAAAAGATTCCGACCATCCTGTAAATATTCAGTGAGGTAATGAAGATTGCCATCTGTTACCGGGACATACCTTTCTTTGCAGCCTTTGCCTTTACTTACAAAGATTAGCTTCCTTTCAGTTAATATGTCTCTTACCGTCAGACTTGTGCCTTCACTCTTTCTCAGTCCACAACCGTAATAAATTCCTAGCATTGCCCGGTCCCGCTGTTGTATGGCTTTTTGATACTCTTTAGTTTCTGCCCTGGCAAACCATTTTTGCATGTAGGTTGCTTCATAGAGCAAACTGATTTCCTGAAGTGTCAGTACTACCCTTGGTTTATATTGCTCTTCCATGTACTGAAGACTATCCGGGATCTGAGTTACATTTCCGGATTGACGTAAGTATTCAAAGAACTTGTTTGCAGAGCTTACTGCGACATTTATACTTGCATTCATCAGGCCACTTCCGGAGAGCTTATTTTCACGTCTCCTGAGGTATCTCACAAAACCTTTTGTCTTATCTCCTGCAGCCTGATCCATGGCGCTGATACCTGAGCGTTCCAGGTAGAGTAAAAACTCTTTTATGTTTCGTTTCCGGGTGGCTATGGTAGCTTCGCTGTAGCCAAGAGTTCTGAGCCAGCCTATAAAACCAGCTTCAAGATCTATAAACTGCCTGCTGATAAGCTCTTTAGGATTCATTTAAAAGGTTCTTCAGTTGAAAATAAAAAAAGTGTGCTGCTTGTCCCTCCTGTGAAGGTTGTGAAGGTTCACTTAAAAACGTCTGTATCCTTTAACTGGTAGCAGTTTCCACCTTCACACCTGGGTTTGTGAAGGTCGTGTGAAGGTCATGTGAAGGTTCCCCTATATCTTTTTTCAGATTCTCTAAGATCGCACCCATGATATCAATGCCGGATCTCAACTGCTCATAATCATTCCAGATCATGATTTCGTATTCATTGCCGGGCTTGTTGCTACGGCTTACGCAACGCAAGAGCCCCCTTGCTTCCAGCTCGTTTAAACGTCTTTGCAGCTCCATCGGGTGCATGCGGTAATGACGTCGGATCTCCTTTGCATAAAAAGTTTTCACGTTCCACTCTTTTATAAGCTCTTTCAGACTTTCAAAAAAGTTCCGGGTCTTACCTCCAAGCTCATCTGATTTACGAAGCAGCGCATCCCGGCACAGGTAGTTTGCCCACTCAACATCTTCCAGAGTGGAGAGTAAAAAAATATTGCCTTCATGATCGGTCGTTCTTTTTCTCTGCTTCTGGTTCCAGAGTGTCACAGCTTTAATAAGGGTTAAATAATGGTTCTTTGTACGCATCTTCTTAAAAACGTGGGGAGAGAGTTCCAGCTTCGGGGCAAAAGGGATGATCACTTCCACAGGCTCGATAAGAAGCTGACAGGCTTTTAATAGATTGATGCTCCCTTCATATTTCTTAGTGTTTACCTGTCCTGCAGCTATCTTTCCCTGGTATTCCAATACTTCTGCCTCGTGACGTGGGTTTTCTTCAATCTGTAGCAAAAAACTACGGTTAGCATTGTCCTCATAGATTTTGTCCTTTGTGGTTGCTCCGGCAACACAAACGGGACCTTCAACATGGAGGTACACCTGTTTGCTGTCACCTGTTCTGCTGTTGGTTTTGGTGCTAAAGCGGCTTATACTCTGGTTGCTCATCAGCTCCCGAAGGGGAAGCAAGGCACTGTATGCCCCGTCAAGATCTTCCTGTAGCAGGATCTTGTGTTTTAAAAAGTCCTGGGGCGTATAATAAAGCGTGTTTTCGCTTAAACTGGTAGTCACATGGATATGCTGCCTTGGTACTGCGGCGGCTACTCCCTGCAGAAGGTACGTCTTGCCGCTGCCGGTACTGCCCATCACGATGGCATGAAGGGGATTTTTAAAGAACCTGGTCAGGAAGATAAAAAACAGAAGCGTGGCATTATCCTGCTCGCCGATCAGTCCGAGGCTTCCAAAAAGCTTATAGGTGTTTTCGGTTAGCGCTGACTGATTCAAAAAGTCTTTTGCCGACTGCATCTGATCGCGGTTAAACAGATCCTTGCCCTGCTGCTCCTTTACTTGCTCTCCTTTTCGTTTCTCTTCACGCTTCCCTGAGCGGTATATTTCCAGTTCTTTTGTCAGTCCTGTAATAGCTTCGGTTACAATGCTACTGCTTATCTCAAGTTTCTCAGCTGCCTGTTTTATAAGCCGGTCGCTCTGGCTGTTTGAGTAAAGATCTGCCGTGTCACGGAAGCTTGCATATTCATTTGACTTTAGCTTTATATGAAGTGTTACCCTGAGCCGGTTAACGGAGTGGATCTCGATGCCACCCCAGAGAGTTATCTGCAGCCTGTCGGTCTCATAAACCAGGCAATCAGGTTTTACTTTTAGTGCCCCGGTATTGTAATGCTCCGGTATGTTAATAGCAGTCGATCCCGGAGCTTTTTTATTTTCAACTGAAAGCGATTCAATTGAAAAAAGAAAGGGCTTTCGGTTCTCAATCAGGTGTGAGAAGATTTCACTTTCATGTCCCTGGGAAAGGCTGTTAATGTCTTCGCCTTCGCGAGTGTCAACAACTGTAATAATAAGTTTTTTATTGATTTGCTGTAACTCTTCTGCAATACTTTTAACTGCTTCCTCTCCGGCTTTATCGCCATCGAAGAACAAGACAACCTCTTTAATATCTTTTAGTTCTGCTATGGCCCTTCTGTGATCTTCAGTAAATCCATTGCTCCCATATAGTGCTAGTATTGCAAAGTCTTTGGTTATCTCCGGCAGCTGCTGAAGTGTGGCTGCATCAATGATAGCCTCTGTTAAAATCAGCGTGATTGTTTCCAGATCGGGATAGCCAGGATAAAGTCCTTTGTGATCTCCTTCCAGGTAATGATGTTCCTGCTTTTCCGTATGCCTTCCATACATGCTCACAATATTCTTTGACCTGTCAAGCAGCGGGAACACTATGCAGCCATTAAACCTGGTATAAAAACTATTTTCTCTTCCAAACTTATCTGGCTTTAATAATCCGGCTTGCAGATACAACTGCTTTTGCTCCAGAGTGGTTTCTTTTGTCTTGTGAAGCGTTCCGGCATCAAAGCCGATGGAGAGTTTTTTATAATCAAGCCTTCTTAATGCCAGGTAATTAATTGCTTTCTCAGGTTTAGCATTCAGGCTCCGAATGAAGTGTGAGAAAGCCTCCATTAATACTTCTGTCTGCTGATCAGGGGCAAGCTTCGGGATCGGTTTAGCATCCTGAGCGGGGTGGGATCTCCGTGGCCCGGATTCTGCTGGCTCGCCTATCAGATCCTTTGCCTTCAGGATTGCCTCATGTTTGGTGATCCCTTCCTTTCTCATTATAAAATCTACCTGGTCGCCGCTTCCGGCACTGCAATTACTGCTAAAGCATGTCCATGTTCCGGTCTCCGGATAGACCTGGAAGCTTGGCGTTTTATCTGAGTGGAAGGGACAGCATAAGCGGTGGTTCTTATCGGGCTTCAGGTTGTAATGGCTAAGCACTTTTAAAATGGATAGTCGATGTTTGATTTCTTGTATTTCCATTGTTGATAAATCTTACTTGCTACATTTTAGTAGTAAATTAAAACAAATGTGCCGTAACTTGCAATTCCTGAAAACAACAACTTATTAACAATGGGTCGTAAAACTGCACGAACACAGCTACATATTAGCTATATTTGTGTTGATAATTTTACAAAACAGTATCAAAATGACAGATTTAGGCAAGAGGATATTAGACCTGAGAAAAAGAAAAAACCTTTCTCAAACAGACTTGGCAAATGCCGTTGGCATTTCTTATGCCCAGATTGGAAGATATGAAACAAAAAAAACACAGCCACCGGCAGAGGTGATTAAAAAAATTGCTGATACCTTAGATACAACCGTTGATTATCTCATTAATGGCGATACCGGTGAAAAAGCCATGTCTGCCCTGAAGGATACAGAGCTGCTGCAACAATTTAAAGCGGTGGAACAGATGAACGAGGACGACCGTACTGTTATTAAAAAGCTTATCGATGCCTTTATTACAAAGGGAAAGATTAAACAGCTTGCGCTATAAAATCTAAAAGCCCCGGAACTCCGAGGCTTTTTGCTTTAACTTATAATATTTCAAACTTAGTAATATTCTCAATGATGACGTTTGTTGCTTTATTCTTAGAAAGAAGTTTCTCTACTTTTTCTGTAACAAACGTAAACATTGATTTCTCCGGTGTAAAAACATCTGAACCATCCCAGCTATTCAAGTCAAAATTGAGACCTCTCTTAGCTTCTATAGGCTTTCCTGTTGGTGTGAAAGGGGCTTTAATAAATGACTCGCTTTTTTCGTAGTCAATCTCGGAACATCGTCCTATAACCGTTAGAATATAATAATTATATCCCTCATAAGCCTTTATTCTCACAGGTATACTGCTCCATCCGCTTATAGCATTATTCTTAAACAATTCAATTATCTTTTCTGAAACCAGGTAAAGACCGGCATACCCGGAATTCAAAAAATCAAAAGCCTTTGACCCTAGGCTCGGCATGCACTCTACAACATATTCTGGGATATATTCACTTCTGAAAACCTTATAAAAATCTGCATTTAACTTTGGAACTAAAGTTAAAGCCCCACGAGAAAACTTATCTGATAAAACATAAAAATCTGTATGCAACATTTTACATTTAATTAATAGCCAAAGAAATACTTTAACCTAATTGCTTCTCTAAAAATTTCTGCCTGGGCAGCTCCTGGATTTGCCCGGAAAAATGCACCCCAAGCCTGGTTGTATTGACTTGCATTACTTAAATGCCCAGGAGCCCACCAAGCTCCATAACTATTTGAGTTGATCCCCGCATTTTGAAATTTCAAAGCATATTCTAAGGGAAAAACGTGATGGGCATGAGTTGCGGTTCCGGGATTTATGCCTGAAGTAGAAATCAAATTACTCCTGAAATTTGGATCTCGAACAATTTCTGTTACAATATCATCACTATACTTTAAAGCACTCTTGGCGTTATCAAAATAATAAATACCATCATCCGGCATCGATATCGACTTAATTTCCGGCCTCATGCCATCCAAATTCAACTTTACGTCAGACCTATCAACGCTCAAAGCAGGGCTTTGCCAATTGCTTAGGGCTGGTTTGGGAGTTCCTGTTAAAAAAGGGTTCCCTTTTAGTAAAGCAATACCACCATTAATAGTTCCTCCAAGTAAACCTCCGGTTAGTATTCCTGCTGCATATTGTCCCGGGGTCATCATCGGATCTCCAAAATATGCAGAGTTCCCAGTGCTCAGTATTGGCATTGAATAAGCAGCTCCTACAGATCCTCCTGCAAACCCAGCTAAAAATCCACCCGCTCCTCCTGCTGCTCCTCCTGCTGCAGCAAATGCTGCACCACCTGTGGCTGCACCGACAGCGCCGGCAGCGGCTCCAATTCCAAAAGCTGCAACTCCATCCCAGAAATTGTCTATCTTATCCCAGTGAGTAGCAGTATTAATAATCCCTCCTATGACAGCTCCAATAATGATATGCCAAAACTCCCCGTTTTGATCCACATAAATTAGTGGATTATTCAGGCAATAACTATACCAGTAAAACTCATTTTTATATCAGGACTTCAACTTTTCAATGACCAGGTCCCTGGCTTTTTTTCAAAGAACTCTATTACATGCAAGATACAAAATTTTCTTTTTCAATTGAAAGAAAAAAGTCTTCTCTCGATGCCGGTTTTTTCTTTGTGGAAATGGCTCATTTAAACTTTAAAGTATGGCTTAACTTTGGCTTAGATACAGACCCAGCGAGAGCGAGGGGAAGTGTCAAGGTTTTTGGGATATTTTTTTGATTCAATTGAAAATAAAAAACAGCCATCAAAAAAATATTCCAAAATTCATTTTAACCTTGACTGCGCGATGGCGGAAGCTACCTTCACTAAGCCAAAGTTTTAAGACTGTGTCCGGTCAGTGGTTCGGTGGCCGAGCGGCTATTTAACATAGTGTCACATTATAGGGCAGCTTTGGTTTTTAAGTGGTGGATCTGTGCGGCTGTGCCTATAATGCCGCATTATGTTAATATAGCTTTGGGGATTATTTTTTGGCCATGTCTTTTTGTTTGCAGGGACGGAGCGGCTCTTTGATCCCGCCGCAGGCGTGGGCAATGTGCCGCATGTGCGTTGGTACAAAAAGCATGACAAAAAATAAGCCAGAAGGGCAAAGCCCCGGGGAGCAGCTCCCAAAAATGCGGGAGCATGGAAGATTTTTGGGAGTTGCGTGGGCTCGTTATCTAAGCGGATGGAACAGTTCCAGTTGCTTTGCCAGGTCCGTCAGATCCTGACTACGATAACTTTCAGTGCTCCTGATGCTCTTATGACCAGCCATATATTGCACTTGCCGGATATTGTTTGTTTTGAGCCAGTTCATTATTGCACTTGCCCGGATTTGGCGACTGTCTCTAATTTCCGTGTGGATCTTCTTCACTGCTTCAACTATCTTACAGATCATGTCGCTGGATTTCTTCGATGGAAAGAGATATGACGATTGCAGGTTCCGTTTTTCAAGAAGCTCCAGGCGGGTTTCTTCAAGGTAGGTTTTAATTGGTAAGATCTGATTTGATTGTAGTTTCAGTGTTCTTGAGTTGCTGTTCCTGCCTGATGGGATATATATTTTACCCTCGCTTAAATTCACATTGCTAGTCTCAAGTCTGGCGATCTCCCCGCTGTCCAGTCCTTGGTAAATCATTAGTCCTAAGATCACCGTGTTACGCTGATGCAATAGCTTTGCAACTGCTGTCCCATGGTTCCACTCCGGGAGATTACTAAAATTCTGGTAGATCTTCTCGAACTGCAGAGGGGATAATATTTCCGGGAGAACCTTTTTACCCCCTTGCCTTAGCCTGATACGTTTAATAACGTTCTGTTTGATGTCTCCGGATTCCAAGAGGTAATCGAAGTAAATCCGTATGGAGTTGATTTCTCTTATGATGCTTTGTTTTTCAATGCCTCTATCTCTTTCAATATCAATAAACTGTAGAGTCTGGCTATAGGTGATATCGCCAGGATTTATGTTTTGCTTAGTGCACCAGTTTTTAAATGAGTTAACATGGCTGTCCTGCACTTTGATGCTCTTTTCTGAGTACCCTTTCTTTTGCCGGTATTCATTAAAACTCATTGGCAAGGTGGGTATATATCTGAGTGCTCTCAAGACTTGCATGACCAAGGAACTTCTGGATCATCTCTATTTCCATCCCTAACTGCAGCAGGTGTGTTGCTATCGAGTGACGCAGGGTGTGAAGTGACGGATTCTTACTCTGCAGTCCCGCGCTGCCACTGTTTTTTACAAGCCTGTCGAGCCTCGAGGATAATGCCTGGTTGCTGCAGCTGCCACCGAACTGATTGATAAAAAAGGATTCTGTCCCGCCCTGGCTCCTGTCAAGTAAAAGATTCCGACCATCCTGTAAATATTCAGTGAGGTAATGAAGATTGCCATCTGTTACCGGGACATACCTTTCTTTGCAGCCTTTGCCTTTACTTACAAAGATTAGCTTCCTTTCAGTTAATATGTCTCTTACCGTCAGACTTGTGCCTTCACTCTTTCTCAGTCCACAACCGTAATAAATTCCTAGCATTGCCCGGTCCCGCTGTTGTATGGCTTTTTGATACTCTTTAGTTTCTGCCCTGGCAAACCATTTTTGCATGTAGGTTGCTTCATAGAGCAAACTGATTTCCTGAAGTGTCAGTACTACCCTTGGTTTATATTGCTCTTCCATGTACTGAAGACTATCCGGGATCTGAGTTACATTTCCGGATTGACGTAAGTATTCAAAGAACTTGTTTGCAGAGCTTACTGCGACATTTATACTTGCATTCATCAGGCCACTTCCGGAGAGCTTATTTTCACGTCTCCTGAGGTATCTCACAAAACCTTTTGTCTTATCTCCTGCAGCCTGATCCATGGCGCTGATACCTGAGCGTTCCAGGTAGAGTAAAAACTCTTTTATGTTTCGTTTCCGGGTGGCTATGGTAGCTTCGCTGTAGCCAAGAGTTCTGAGCCAGCCTATAAAACCAGCTTCAAGATCTATAAACTGCCTGCTGATAAGCTCTTTAGGATTCATTTAAAAGGTTCTTCAGTTGAAAATAAAAAAAGTGTGCTGCTTGTCCCTCCTGTGAAGGTTGTGAAGGTTCACTTAAAAACGTCTGTATCCTTTAACTGGTAGCAGTTTCCACCTTCACACCTGGGTTTGTGAAGGTCGTGTGAAGGTCATGTGAAGGTTCCCCTATATCTTTTTTCAGATTCTCTAAGATCGCACCCATGATATCAATGCCGGATCTCAACTGCTCATAATCATTCCAGATCATGATTTCGTATTCATTGCCGGGCTTGTTGCTACGGCTTACGCAACGCAAGAGCCCCCTTGCTTCCAGCTCGTTTAAACGTCTTTGCAGCTCCATCGGGTGCATGCGGTAATGACGTCGGATCTCCTTTGCATAAAAAGTTTTCACGTTCCACTCTTTTATAAGCTCTTTCAGACTTTCAAAAAAGTTCCGGGTCTTACCTCCAAGCTCATCTGATTTACGAAGCAGCGCATCCCGGCACAGGTAGTTTGCCCACTCAACATCTTCCAGAGTGGAGAGTAAAAAAATATTGCCTTCATGATCGGTCGTTCTTTTTCTCTGCTTCTGGTTCCAGAGTGTCACAGCTTTAATAAGGGTTAAATAATGGTTCTTTGTACGCATCTTCTTAAAAACGTGGGGAGAGAGTTCCAGCTTCGGGGCAAAAGGGATGATCACTTCCACAGGCTCGATAAGAAGCTGACAGGCTTTTAATAGATTGATGCTCCCTTCATATTTCTTAGTGTTTACCTGTCCTGCAGCTATCTTTCCCTGGTATTCCAATACTTCTGCCTCGTGACGTGGGTTTTCTTCAATCTGTAGCAAAAAACTACGGTTAGCATTGTCCTCATAGATTTTGTCCTTTGTGGTTGCTCCGGCAACACAAACGGGACCTTCAACATGGAGGTACACCTGTTTGCTGTCACCTGTTCTGCTGTTGGTTTTGGTGCTAAAGCGGCTTATACTCTGGTTGCTCATCAGCTCCCGAAGGGGAAGCAAGGCACTGTATGCCCCGTCAAGATCTTCCTGTAGCAGGATCTTGTGTTTTAAAAAGTCCTGGGGCGTATAATAAAGCGTGTTTTCGCTTAAACTGGTAGTCACATGGATATGCTGCCTTGGTACTGCGGCGGCTACTCCCTGCAGAAGGTACGTCTTGCCGCTGCCGGTACTGCCCATCACGATGGCATGAAGGGGATTTTTAAAGAACCTGGTCAGGAAGATAAAAAACAGAAGCGTGGCATTATCCTGCTCGCCGATCAGTCCGAGGCTTCCAAAAAGCTTATAGGTGTTTTCGGTTAGCGCTGACTGATTCAAAAAGTCTTTTGCCGACTGCATCTGATCGCGGTTAAACAGATCCTTGCCCTGCTGCTCCTTTACTTGCTCTCCTTTTCGTTTCTCTTCACGCTTCCCTGAGCGGTATATTTCCAGTTCTTTTGTCAGTCCTGTAATAGCTTCGGTTACAATGCTACTGCTTATCTCAAGTTTCTCAGCTGCCTGTTTTATAAGCCGGTCGCTCTGGCTGTTTGAGTAAAGATCTGCCGTGTCACGGAAGCTTGCATATTCATTTGACTTTAGCTTTATATGAAGTGTTACCCTGAGCCGGTTAACGGAGTGGATCTCGATGCCACCCCAGAGAGTTATCTGCAGCCTGTCGGTCTCATAAACCAGGCAGTCAGGTCTTACTTTCAGCTGGTTTTGTATTGCCGGGTTTATAGTTAGTCCATGTTCCTGCATTTTTTCTTTTTCAATTGAATGATTTTCAGTTGAAAGAATAAAGGGCTTTCGGTTCTCAAGAAGGTGGGTAAATATTTCACTCTCATGACCCTGCAAAAGACTGTTCACGTCTTCGCCTTCGGGTGTTTCTACTACTGTAATAATAAGCTTTTCACTAATTTGCTTTAACTCCCCTGCTATGTGCTTTGTAGCTTCCTCTCCGGCTTCATCGCCATCGAAGAATAAAATAACCTCTCTAAGTTCTTTCAGTTCTGCAATAGCCTGTCTATGCTCGTCTGTAAATCCGTTGGTCCCGTATAGTGCCAGTATTGCATAGTCTTTGGTTATCTCCGGCAGTTGCTGTAGTGTGGCAGCATCAATGATGGCTTCGGTTAAAATCAGCCTGGTTGTTCCCGGATCAGGGTAATGAGGATAAAGTCCTTTGTGGTCACCCTCTAAATAGTGATGCTCTGGTTTCTCTGAGTGTCTGCCGTATAAGCTTACAACACTATTTGTCTTATCCATCAGGGGGAACACGATACATCCATTGAACCTTGTATAAAAGCTGTTTTCTCTTGAGAACTTATCGGGCTTCAATAATCCGGCCTGCAGGTAGAGCTGCTTTTGCTTGGGGGCGGTTTCTTTTATCTTATGGAGTGTTCCGGCATCGAAGCCAATTGCAAGTTTCTTGTAATCGAGCTTTCTGGATGCAAGATAACTGATGGCTTTCTCTGGCTTCGCATTCAAACTCCGGACAAAGTGCGTGAAAGCTTCGGTTAATATTTCCGTTCGCTGATCCGGGGAAAGCTCTAATGTCGGTTTCAGATCCGGAGCAGGTTTGGATTTTTGTGGTCCGGAACTTTCCGGATCTCCTATCAGATCCTTTGCCTTCAGGATTGCCTGGTGTTTGGTAATGCCTTCCTTTCTCATTATAAAATCTACCTGGTCGCCACTTCCTGCACTGCAGTTGCTGCTAAAGCACGTCCATGTTCCGGTCTCCCGGTATACCTGCAGGCTGGGCGTTTTATCATTGTGGAAGGGGCAGCATAGGCGGTGGTTCTTATCGGGTTTAAGATGGTAATGACCAAGAACTGTTAAGATTGAAAGCCGGTTCTTTATTTCCTTGATTTCCATGCTTATATTATTTTGTGGTTAATTTCACCACAACAAAAATAGAATAAAGTTTCTAATATAAAAACTCAATAGTTTTCAATTTATAAACATTTTTGCAAATGTGTTCTTTTTAGCTACATTTGTGCTATGATCTTAGCAGATAACATAAAGGCAATCAGGGAAGAGAAGAACCTCAAACAGATCGAGGTGGCTACCCATATCGGTGTTGATAAGTCGGCTTACAGCAAGATTGAAAAAGGTTCCAGGGCTTTGACCGTGGAAGAGCTGCAAAAAATGGCGCAGCTCTTTAACATGACAACCGACCAGATTATAAACTACGATGGCAAGATCCCCCAAGAAGTGGTTATTGAAGATAAAACAGCAACCGAGCAAATGAGGCTCATTCAACAGCTCGATGCAGAAGATAAGCAAACTATCTTCCGGCTCATTGAAAAGATGCTGACCAATAAGAAGTTTAAAGATTTCTTCGCAAAGAATGTAGCAGCATTATAAAGCAAAAGCCCCGGAAGACCGAGGCTTTTTGTATTAAAAGATATCTGTTTCATTTCTCCAATAAACTACAACCTTAAGCCTGTCAAGCTTATCGAACGACTCTTTAGTAAAAATAATTTCATCATAAAAATTTTTAAAAGCTAAATCTGTCTCTAGTTCGGTTAATATGCATGATATTAACTCCTTTTCTTCTTCGTTAGGCTCAATATCTAAATAGCATCTTAATTTAAACCAAGTCTTGTTTTGCCAGTCACAACAGATTACTCTGACATGACTGCTTATGTTACCAAGGAGTGCCCTTTGTAACGCAAGTCTAATATTTATTAATTCGTCCATATATTAATTACCAACCTGGAAGCCATGGTACAATGTGTATCTGTCCTGCAGAGTTTAAGTGTACAACTCCAAATGAGGTGGTTCCCAAGTTTTGGCCTGTTCTTGAAATTACTTCTCCAATATTGTAACCAAATTTTACTATAGGCATTCCTCTACTATTTAATTGGATATATTGAAAGTTTCCTTTATTTAAATCAGTTAAAGCCCTCATTGGATCAATCGTTAATGGACTTTTCCCTGCCACAGTTCCAAGATGTAAAGACTGTCTTGGGCTTAATGTAAGATCTTGCTGTTCGATTCTAATCCACTGAACATTACCATCTCCTGTTTCAACTCGTAAAAATGTTTGTTGGTTTTGAATATCTGGGAGCGCTTTAATTTCTGGCCTCATGCCATCTAGACTTAAATTCCCATCTCCAATATCAGTGCTTAATGGAGGGCTTTGCCAATTACTCGGAACAATTTTGGCTGCACCGGTCCAAAAATCTCTGCCTTGTGTAGCAGCAACTATGCCATTAAAAAGTCCACCGGTAGCCATTGAAATGACTGCTCCTGTGACAAATTGCTTTGCTGTTGGCATAGGATCTCCAAAATATGCGGTATTTCCCATGCTTGTAAACATTGTGCCATAAGTATAGGCAGTTCCGGCAGCAGCAGCTCCACCTATGAAACCACCTGTTCCAATAGCCCCTAGGGCTGCACCGCCAGTGGCATATGCAAGAGCACCTCCTCCCGCTCCAATACCGTAAGCAGCAACTCCGTCTCCAAAATTATGAATCTTCCCTTGAAGAAGTTTAGTGCCTAAGTTTATACCACCTCCAATATCAGCCGCAATTCCTAGTGGAATTAATGGAGGACAGAATATAGCAGCAAGTAAAGTAAATATAAAATCACCACTCGGGTCCGTATAAACCAGTGGGTTATTCAGGCAATAAGTGTACCTGTTAAAATTCTGGGTGAAATCGGGAGATTGAATATTATTATCAGGGCTAAGAAATGAACCAATTAACGGATCATAAACTCTCCCATTCATATTTATTAAATTGAACCAGGGAAGATGTTCATGCCCTGTAAAGCCACGACCTGCTATAAAAAGAACTGGTTCTGACCCAGGATCGTAATCAATCCAGGTCGTTGGATTTCGCATTCTTCCCCACGCATTGTAGCTGTATTCTGCAACAAGCTGGTTATTGGTGCTATTAACAATGTGAGTTATGTTATCAAGGTTATCCCGTAACAAATCATAATAGACAGTAGTATCATTCTTAGTTATTGCCACCACTGGTGCTGAATATATATCGCCACCAATAAAGGTATATAGTTTTGTGGTAGCTCCAGCAATTTCTTTAATGCAATTTTCTGATGGATACCACCGGGTTAATATTGTCTCTGTGCCGTCATTAACTATCATTTGTGCTCTTTCATTATCAGAATTATAGAGAAAAGTTGAACTATAATTATTTTCAAAAATCGAACCAACTTTATTAGAAGAATTATAATTTATGGAATCTTTTGAGGAAATCAAACCAGTGGATGGGTCAATTCCGCTTATAGCGTAGGGATTATTAGAATTATCGTAAAGGTACGAACCTGCATCACTTTTTGAAATGATTCCCCCGGTTTCACTATCATAATTCATCCCCAACCTATGTGACCCAACATTGGCACTGTCAAGCCTGTCAAGATTGTCGTACTGAAATGCCTCAATAAGATTGGAATATTTATTGTTTTGTCTTG
This sequence comes from uncultured Bacteroidales bacterium, assembly GCA_963715785.1. Classification (GTDB taxonomy): domain Bacteria; phylum Bacteroidota; class Bacteroidia; order Bacteroidales; family VadinHA17; genus LD21. The sequence goes on along the minus strand of OY970276.1, from coordinate 2,906,451 downwards.
AATTTAGGTTACCTGTAACATGATCGAAGGAATAAGAATAATCCTGAATTGAGCCAGTAACAATTGAAGTTGGGAAACCATAATTATCATATCCCCAAGTTGTATTTAGGTCATTAGCGAAATGACCTGATGTGACCTGACCCCTGGCATTAATTGCTGCTGTTGTCCATTTGTCGCTCCCTCCCGCTGATATTGAACTTAAGTATCCATTACTATTATAATTTTTTGTTTCAACAATTCCGGATGGATGAGTTATTGTAGAAAGCCTCCCAATATTATCATAGCTTAATGAAGTAATAAAAGGTGTTGAACCAGGAATGCTATCAGTAGTGCAAGTTATTCTTCCATGTCTATCGTAATCAAAGGTTCTGCTTACATTAGCAGGTGACTCAATATTGTCAAGCTGCATATTAGAATTATACCTGTACTTTGTTGTCCCCTCGGGAGTAACTTTTCTGGTAATCTTGCCAAATGAATCATAATAAATTGTGGCAGTTTTAGGCCCCGGAGTTATCTGAGAGGTCAATTCGCCAAATCCATTATAGGTATATACAATTGTTCCCGCGCTTGGATCGACAAGTTTTTTCTGGTTTCCAGCAAGATCATAATAAGTTCGTGTGACAATTCCCCCAGGGGCTGTGAGAGTTCTTAATTTCCCATCGGGATAATAAGTATAATTTATTGTACCACCAGCATCTACTGCTGATACTAGGATTCCATTAGATGAGTATGTTTTTGAGAATGATTTTCCACCTGTGGTTTCGTTTGTCGTACCACCGTCATAAACCCAGGTTGAATTCCTGCCTGAGGGTCTGTTCTCAGTTGACATCCTTCCAAAAGAATCATAAGCAAAATCGGTCCATTGCGGGGAATCATTTGAATAATATGGATCAGAAGTATGTTCAACCTGACCTTTTGAATTATATAGCGTAACTGCATATATCCATGATCCGTCAAAACCTTTAATATCGGATCGAATCAGTCTACCCAGTTTATCCAACCATGTTTTGGATTGAGCACCATCATTACCTGATTTCAGAACTGAATATCGTGAAAGAGTTGGTTCTATTTCCGGATTTTCCCAGGCATAATTTACACTTTGTTGACTTCCATCTGCAAATGTACTTGAAGTTTGCCATCCAATATCGTCATAACTATAGGATATTGTGTCACCAAGATAGTTCTGTTGCTTTTTTAAAGATCCATAAACATCATAGGTATTTGTAGTGACATGACCTAATACATCTTTTGAAGTTTGTACCCTGATATTATCTGTACAAAAAGTAGAGCTCATTACATGTGAATTTCCACCTGAAACCGTAGAATCTCTATACTGGGTTCCATGAGAATTATAATAATAAAAATTTGTTATCTCAAAATTAGTGCCAGGTAAAAAAGTTTCGCTAACCAGATTATTATTATTTGAGTTAAACACCCTTGTAGTTGTTTTAGAGATCGTTGTATCATTGTCAGAATACTGTACCGTAGTATTAGTTGGTCTGCCCAGAAGCCAAGATGAAGAATTATTATTAAACTGATTTGTTGTAGTTTCGATAATCCCATTATTATAGTTTTTTTCAACTGATGTTGGATTGCCAAAGTTGTCATATAACGCAGTTGTAGTTGTAAGAAATCCTGTCAATGAATCTGCCTGAGCAGAAATATGCACGTATGGGAATATTCTCTTTTTAGTACCATCTAAAACAATATTGGAATAACTATTATTCACTGTATTCATAACCTCAGAGGTAGACTTGAGTCTTGTTATTGACTGGAGTAATTTTGGATAGAAATAATTTGGATCATATCCTGAAATGCTTATGTTTTCTAAACCTGATTCAACATCAGTAACTGAGGTCTTAGAGTAGCCAAGAAATCCTTTGCCTTGACGATGTATTTTAGCACCTTCAAAATAATAATTTTGAGTATTCATTGACCCGATTCCATTATCGGATTGGATCGAACTGACAACAGAAATCGGTCCCTGGAAATCCAAAACCGGAAATATTGCTCCAGACCCTTTTTGGTAAATTGCAGATGTGGAGTGAGATATTTTTGAATATGTTAGTTTTGTCAAAGCACCCAGTCCATTTGCAACTTTTGACATTATTATGTTAGTATTGTTTGAAGATTTGTAAATCCTGTAACCATGAAACCACTCTGGTAAATCACCATTACAAATAAAATCAGTCTGCCCGTCTCCATCAAAATCTCCAAGAGAGAAGCTTGTCGCACCATTTGGATAGTTCGGTGTATTATTAACATACAAATTGGTGCCACCTTCTTTTGAAATATAAAAGTAAGCTCCGTTCCACGACTGATCTTTTGAAGTTACCATTATATCTGTTGCTCCATCACCATTAAAATCGCCCATTCTTACATATTCATTTTTGAGATTGGCTCTTTTCTGAGCAAATGAATGCTCTTCAAAATCAACACCTGTTGAGAGTTGAATTTGCCAATTAGGCCAATCATATTCAGTACCATATTTACCATATCCATATAAGAACATATCTACTTTCCTGTCTCCGTTAAAATCTCCAAGAATGAAGAAATGTTTTTTTGAGGCAAAAGAATATGTATATAAAATATTCAAGGTTCCATTAGCAAAGGAGTATATATGAAGATCGCTATCACCGAATGCCCAGATTTCACTCTTACCGTCTCCATTAAAATCACCACTAAGAATTTCAGCAGAAGCAAGGTAACTCAAATTTCCAGTCCCCAAAGTGTTTAAGAAATTTCTAAATACACCAGTTGAATCCATAAGTGATGCCATGTACCAAGTACCATCTGGTAGTGTTATAAAAAGATCATTAACACCATCACCATTATAATCTTCACCACTAACTGAATTATCATCTTCCTGGTGATCAGACATTCGCCTACTTCTACCAAGTAAACCCTGGTCGTCACCACCAGTAGATTCTGCATAGAATCCAACAGGATTTGATAGACTGACCCCATCGCTAAGAATATAATAAAACATTCGATTATATTCATTCCCAATTTCAAGAACTATATCATCCTTACCATCTCCATTAATATCCAGTGCACGGATATCCTTTATTTGTGGATAATCAATTGAGGTTGAACTCGAAATGGATGTTGAAAAGTCTCCAGTTTCATCTCCAAAATATATCCTCATTCCAGTCCAACTTTCTTTATCAGGATTTGGTAAACAAAGATAATCCGTTCTTCCATCTCCATTAAAATCTCCAGGAACTATATATGAATAAAAATTTATGAAGTCTTGTACAGTGTTTCCAAATGGATCGACAAATGAAATATCTGTCGGGATATTATAGGAAAATGCTGTTGAATTAAACCTTCCTGATCCTTTTCCGTATTCAACAATCTCATTTAGTATTGAATACTTATTGTAATCGGAACCCTGATAAGAATGGTTAAATTCATATTTCCTAACTATCGTGGAATTATATTTTATAATTATTTTATCCAAGAGCAGCCATTGTTCAATTTTCTGACCTAATAGAAAGTTAACATTCTTATCATCCCGACTCTTATATGAAAATGTAATTGTATTTGGACCATAAGTAATCTCAGAAGGATATATGTTATTATGATCCTTGATGTAGGTATAATTTATCTCATTCCCAAAAAGATCATAAGCCTTTGATATGTACCAGTTTAGTACTTGTGGAAATCCATTAAGAAACTGTTGTGATACTGATGTAGTTCCATACTCATACGTTATTCCAGATTTAGATTCGGTCTTAAACGATCCTGTACCGTTGAACATGGATTGTTGAGTAACACGTGTAAAGACATCATTTTCTGTTCTGTACTGAGCATTTGGATCACCATAATAGCTTCCTAAAGTATCTAGAAGTCTTTGCTCATCAAGATAAAACCGATCATCTGTATTTAGACTTACTCCTTTTGTCGCTCCATCATTATAAATAGTTTGCGGTCCCCGCGTAATTGCAGATAATCCAGCTATTTGCCATCCATAACCAGCAATCCCCGGACCGGTACTGCTTGAGTAAACTAAAGAAATACTCGGAGCTAAACCATTCACTCCAGGTGTAAGAACCAGCGGAAACGTATAAGATGAACCACCCATTGGATTGACACTTACTATTCCATTTGAAGTACCTACAGATAAGGATGTGTTTATGGTTCGGGCTTCAGGATCCGGGATTTCTTCACCTGTTTGATAATTAGCGGTAGGTAAACTCAATACAATTTTTACAACATTAGAAGAGATTGTATTGCAGTCTGAAGTAATATTGCATTTGTAATAATCATCCTCAAATGTTGTTGATCCTTTTATGGTCAGAGTTGTTGTCTGAAAGTTTTGAGCCGGGAGCCCATTGAGATCAATCCATGAATCAACTCCATCAGGAGAAACCTGCCATTGATAATGCAGATCTGAACCTGTTGCAGTTACCGAAAATGTAGCATCACTACCTAGATTAACATTTGAATTTACTGGCTGAGTTGTTATCGTAGGCATTAGTTTCACATTTACCGTAGTATTTGCGCACGAAGTAATAACACAACCTCCTTCTGCACGTACCGAATAAGTTGTTGTTACAGTTGGAGAAACAGTTATGGTTGAAGTATTTGTCCCTTCAGGATTACTCCCACAAAGCGTACCTCCTGAGTACCAATGCCAAACACCAGCACCAGCTTCCAGACTACCTCCATTCAGAGTTAAAACTGAGCCTCCCCCGGGAATCCCGCCGGCACATATACTATTGGGAGATGCACTTATAGAAGTTGGTGGGGTTGATGGTAATTTGACTGTAAGATTAATACTCCCACTCATTGGTACTTCACATCCAAGTGTTGTAAATCCTTTTGCTGTATAAATCCCGGGTCCGCTAAAGTATCCAAGAGTCAAGCGACCTCCATTTGCATGTATTGGCTGTTGTGAGATCGGGCTTCCATTTAGATAGCATTTATATGTTACATTTTGATCCGGATCAGAACCATCGAGCCAGAATTCATTCTGATCAGATGGACATATGTTAGTTGCCATGCTATGAATTGTATATTGTACGAGATTATCAAAGAATATATGGGCATTGTTTGAATTGGTTGTAAAGCATGAATTTGTCACAGCGCATCTTAGGACCCTTCCTCCCATACCTGTTGTTGAAGGTATTGAATAGGTTGAACTTGTTGCCCCGGAGATATTAGTCCAAGTTCCACCTGTCTGATATTGCCATTGATAAGTATTGCTTCCTGATGCTGATACACTGAAGCTTGTTGTTGCTCCATCGCAAATATGCACATCAACAGGCTGAAGTAATATTACTGGTTCACTGATTACGGTGACCGTGACCGAGGCACAACCATTTGTCCCGCATCGACCAACAGGTTTAACAAAATATGTAGTGTTTGTTGCAGGATAGACAGTCATTGAACGATTTGGATTAGTAGTAAATGGGGTACCTCCACATTGGCTGGTATACCAATTCCAACTTGCATCAGTTCCTAAATTACCACCATTTACTGTCAATGTAACAGATGAATTTTTGCATGCCGGATTGGGAGATGCGGTTATTGAAGTTGGATCAATAGAATTGTCCCAATTTAATATTGTTGCACTTCCATCCATTGGGATTTCACAGGTACCGGTTTTGCCAGTAAAAGTATAAGTACCTGGTGAAGAATTGCTCCACCATAATCCCTCTCCACTTATTGACGTCTTTGGAGGAGACACAGGAGATCCATTTCGATAGCATCTATATTCTACTCCGGCAGTGGTTCCCTGTAATCCCACATTCATTCCAACACCTGGACATGTAGTACCTCCTCCTGAAGCGGTATAATGAGTTAAGGAACTTACTGTTACGCCATAGGAAGCAGTATTACTTGTACAGCCATGCGCGTCAGTGCCAGACACCGAAACATTCCCTGAAGTAGTGCCAAAGGTGAGGTCAATATAATAAGTTGAACTGCTACCCGTTGCGCCAGAAGGTTTAGACCAGCTGTATGTTGTTAATCCAGTATTACTAGCTGTAAATCTATATGTTGAGCCGGGACAAACAGGGGTGGTTCCAGTAATTGATGATATTACGGGAGCTTGATTTACGGTTACTATTATACTACTACAAGTCGAATTGCCACAGCCGGTTTCCCAGCGCCCATAATAAGTAGTTGTTGCGGTTGGTGCAGCAATCGACACAGAAGCGCCACTGGTATATCCAACTTGTGTCCCACCACAACTCCCTGTAAACCATCTGGTATAAACTCCCGATCCGCCATTTGCCGTAAGGGTAATGTTACCACCGGCGTTTGAGCAGAAATTATTTCTATCAACAGATAGACTTGAAGGTGCAATAGGGTTACTTCCACAGGTCTGATTTACTGTGAGAGTATAGCCCCCGACACTTACAGTCCCACTCCGTGTAGGTCCATACAACGCATCAACTGATACCAGAACCCTTCCAGGTACGACCTGATAATGGATCCATCCATATGAGGTGTATATTGAATAAGTGGTGCAGTTCGATGGAGATGTATTTACTACAATTGACGGACTTACCTGGCCTGCACTTGGCCCGGTAGATACAGATGATGGGGATATTGAGGTAACTGAGCATGTCAGTAATTGCCGCATTTGAGTCAGGGAGTCACTAATACTCAGGGAATCACTAATAAATACTTTTTGAGTCAGAGAGTCAATGACAAAATCGCCACTAATTACTTGTTTGGACAGAGTGTCAACAACAAATAAAGAATCGTTACTAACTATTTTTTGAGCCAAAGAATCAGGCAAAACCTCCTGAGCCATAGAATTACAAATGGAAACCGATAAAATGAGTAGAATTATTGATATTCTTAGTTTCGAATAAAAGTTCATCACGGTATTTTTTTCAGGTTACAAATGAAGGAACAGCTAGTTGGAATAAGGAAGATTCTTGATTACTTTCCAGTCAAAGGTCTTTTCATTTATTTTGACACGGAGTATATATATTCCGTCTATAAATCTGGTTATATCAATTTCAGTATGATTTTCGATATTCTTTTTCATCACAATTTCATTTCCTGACAAATCGTAAAGTCTTAGCTCGCTAACAGAATTCAATGGCATATTTGATATGTCAATCTTTATCAGTCCTTTATTAGGGTTTGGATAGACACGAGTGACGATTTCTCCTTCAGCCAGGTTAATTCTTTCCCTTGTAGAATCCGCAAGCGATTTTGCACCATCATTCTGGGAGCTTGCACCTGCGTTTAATCCTTTTGCCATGGCATTCTCCGTAGTTTTTAAATTTTTCGGATTAATGACAGGAAATTCAACAGACTTCGATTGAAGTTCCTGCACGGTGATTGTTCTGGTGTGTCTGTTGCCGTTATCATCGTAGGTGAAATCGACTCTTTGGCTGAAAAGACTTATCATTTGAAACAGAGCAAAAATTAGTAGTGGTATTCTCTTGAGATTCATTTTCAAATATGTTAAAGGTTAGATGGAAAAGCTTGAGGTATAATTGGTATGCTCAAAAAAACACATAAATGGCAGGCTATAAGGAGAATTGCATCTCTCATGAATATCCATTTTAAATCAATCATAGTATTACTTTATTAACATGTATTTGGAAAACGATCACTTATACATGTCAGAAATCACATATTTGTGACATGAGATTCTTAAAAATGTAATAACAACACTGTAATTTATATTCGTTCTAAATATAAAAGGTTAGTTATTTGGAAGTTCTATGATTTTTTAAAGTGAAGAATAGTCAGCATTTTCTCAAATTTTTAAAAGTTGATATCTGACTCCTTACATTTTCAAAGAAAACCGGCAAATTTCAATATAAATCTACCAGGATGAATTTCATTAGGAAGTCTATTAATCATAAGTAATAGTACTATTATTTACATGGTCCCTGGGTTATGATTATAGTGATGATCATTATCATCTGAATTGATCAATCAGGTATAGTATCCTAATTAGGAAACATATTATAGGTAAGGTTTTCATAGACCAGGCTCAGCGTCAACCCGGCCGGCCGGACCAGGCTAGTAGTTTTAAACCAAAAAAGTCACATTAAATAATCATGAGATCTAAGGGGATCCTGCTTTGAGAGCAATCATTCATCATCCCCAAAAGAAAGAAGTCGCAACAGAGTTACTAAGGCAAAGGTTTATGAAATAACCTTTAGGCCTCGACCTTGACGTGTCACTAGGTTTTACATTTCTCTGTGTAAGTATTTCATCATTTTAATTTCTTCTTAAACTAAAAGGAAGATCTGAAGTTCTTTATAGAGTCTCTGAACAGGCAAACCCACAACATTGAAATAAGAACCGTCGATATGACTGCAGGCAACGATGCCTAACCACTCCTGAATTCCGTAGGCTCCCGCTTTGTCATACGGGCTGTAATTATCGATATAATAACAAATTTCCTCATCTGAGAAAGACTCAAATGTGACCCTGGTCGATTCTGAAAAAGTATGCTCCTTTGATCGGGAACGGATTGAGACCCCTGTTATAACCTCATGTGTATTTCCTGAGATCTCCTTCAGAATGCGCTCTGCATCTTCATGATTCAGAGGCTTCCCAAGCACTTTGTAATTACACCACACTATGGTGTCTGCAGCAATAACTATTTCATTGTACGACAATTCGTCTTTAAAGGAAGCTGCCTTTTCATAAGCAACATACCGGGCAATTTCATCCCCGGAAAGGCATTCAGGATAAACCTCTTCAAATTCCTTTATTACGACCTCGAATTTAAGACCGAGTTCGGTGAGAAGCTGCTTTCTCCTGGGGGAACGGGAAGCAAGTATTATCTTATACTCATTGAGCCTGTCGATAATCATCAGAAGAGGTTCCAGGTAAGTATTATTTTTACCACCACAGAGTAAAGAATGCCTGCCAGCATCACAATTTTCATAATTCTGCTTGCACTGTGCAATGCTTTCTTTTCAGTACCCAGAAGTAATTTATAAACAGCAAATATCAAAGGCAAAACGATCATGACAGATATGTAGATAAGGGTAATCAGGTCATTTATGAAGAAGTGCCATGTAAGGTATAAAAGGATCACCATTATCAGGATGAGGACGACAGAAACAATTTTTGAAGAAACTACACCGATTACAACTGGTACCGTATTCCTGCCATAAGCAGCATCTCCCTCAAAATCCTCAATATCTTTAATTATTTCACGTACAAGGTTGGTTAAAAATGCGAAGAGTGAAAATCCGCCTACCCAATAGAGTATGAAGTTTATGTCGGGAAGCCTGATAGCATTCACAGAGTAGTAATTATATAACGCAGGCCATTCAAACAAAGCAACAAGCAAAGGGACCATAGCAGTAAGGAGTGCGACGATTATATTCCCGATCAGAAATTGTCTTTTATAGCTCGCCGAATAGAAATAGAGCAATCCCGATACCACAAGGAAAATGCCTCCAAACCAGAAATGGCCGGCTTTATATGAGATAAAAAATCCCAGTGCAACTGCGGTAATATTAAAGACAGAGTGCCAAAGCATAGCCTGGCGGCGGGGTATTTTTGTACCCACTATGACTTTTCCTTTATTAATAAGGTCTGTTTTAATATCAAAATAATCGTTGATCACATACCCTCCGGCCGTAATGAGAACGGTTGCTAAAACCAGTAAAACAAAGTAATACCAGGGAAACTGCAGTGTCATAGGAATTTCCTCACCGCTGCCCTTTGTGAGTATTACACCTATCTTGCTCAGGACAGGTGCAATAACGGCATACCGCATCAATACCATTGTCAGAATAACCATCAGCAGGTTTTGCCACCTGATAAGTTTAAGTAATGTCTTCATAATTTACCATGTAAATGCGTCAGAATCCATCCAGTTATTATGTAATCTCAGTACCTGTTCAATCACGTCTCTTACACATCCTTCTCCGCCCTTCTTGTCAGATATGTAGGAAGAGACCTGTTTAATTTCACTATCAGCATCGGACGGACAGACGGGAATACCAGCCTCTTTCATTACCTCAAAATCAGGTATATCGTCGCCCATAAAAAGGACATCCGATCTGTTAAGATCATGTTTCTTCAGGAAACTGTTAAAATTATTGAGTTTGCTCCTGCTATTCAGATATATGTCATTTATGCCAAGTCTGCGCAATCTCTTTTGATATTCCTTCGAGCTGCTTCCCGAAATAATACCGATGCGATACCCTTTCTTCACTGCCAGCTGAAGAGCATAGCCATCACGAAGGTTGACGGTTCTGTTTGGCGTTCCAAAGGAATTGAGGGCAATTGTCTGAAGTGAAAGAACTCCATCGATGTCAAAGATAAATGCTTTTACTCTTACAAGGTCTTCTTTAAAATTTGCCATATTTATTGTTGCTAGTTACTAGTTGCCTGGTGCTCCAGGTCACCCACTCTCCCCCTTTCTTTCTTCACTTTTGTCCTTATAGTAATCTATTATTGACTGTGTCAGATCACTGTAGATCTTTTGTAAATCGGGAGAGTAAGATAATAATTCGATGTGTTTTTCTATTGTATTCTGATCATACCGGACAGCTGGTCCGGTTTGTGAAATTTGAGGACCGAGTCAAGAGCTTTTGAGATTGTCTCCTCAATCAGAGGAGCCAGTATCTCGAATGGGAAACCGGCTTTTGAGGCAACATCCCTGGAGATAGTAAGCATATGATTTGTAAAATTACATGCGAAAACTGCAGCAACGTGAAGCATCCTTCTATGCTCAGTATCAACAAAATGGACTTTACCACCAAGGCTCATTGCAATATCGCTGAGAATCTCTGATGATTTATCGTCGGAAGTTTCGAGTAAGAACGGAAGATCAGCAAAACTTATGTTTCTGTCTTTTGAGAAGGTTTGTAAAGGGTAAAACACTCCTCTATGTCTTATATGTGCAGGGAAAATCTCGAGTCCGATACTACCCGCCGTATGAGCAACAAGAGTTCCCGGAGCGCATTTTAGAGATTCGAGGACCATTTTCAACTTATGGTCGGGGACCGCAACTATTATAACATTACTTGTCTCGGGGAAAAGAAGTCGTGATGACCATACTGAGTTGCAGGAAGCTGCGAGTGACTTTCCCCGGGTTGAGGTTTCTGACACGATCAGATCAATCCTGAAGCCAGCATTAAATAACGCTTTGCACAGAGCTTCTGCAACTCTTCCTGCCCCGGCAAAAGAAATGCTGTTCCGATACATTACCTAATTTTTCAGAAATATACAAAAATACCTGAAATTCAGATAAACAGAATGGTTTAAGAAGGTTATACTTAATTCCGGGTATGATCTGTACTTAAGGTAGCTCCTGTCGATGGCTTATTCTTCCCGTAAAGATCCTGAAAAAGTGCTGTTTCCTCTACTACATAAACCCTGTATAAGCTCTGATAGGACTGACTGCTGGACTGGTAAATATAGTTGCAATCATAATAAACGTGACCTGATACCTGTAACTGATCTCCCGATTTGGCATTGGCAAGCTTGGAAATTGCATCGCTCGGGTTGCAGAAATTATATTGTGAATAAAGGTCCCCGGGAGTCATAAAATACAAAAGTGACTTGGTATCGTTAAAATAAACATTAACAGTTGTAGCTGTAAATGAATAAAGAACATCCCCGCCGCAACCGCATTTTGCCTGTTTCTTGCAACCGGAATATGATATGACCGGTGCAGATATTATCAAAATAACTAATAATTTTCTGAGAGCGTTTCCTATCATTTGGAAGAATCTTATTATATGATTAATTATTAACGAACAAAGTAAATCTTTATTTCAGTCATTGCAAAAAATCAAGCCGTCAAAAATTCATTTTGACGGCTTGTATCTCCAGTCGGAAGCAAATCATGCCTGGGCTGTCGGACCGCCAAAACTTAATGGTATGCTGGGTCCTGAGCCTTTTACTTCCTTTATGGTCCCATGTACAGATTCATACTTGGCAATATTATCCTGCAAGCGCTGCAACAAGTCTTTTTGCATGTTCCGGGGTAAGAATTATCCTCGATTTGACCTGTGCTTTGGGAATTCCCGGCATTATCCTTACGAAATCGATAACAAATTCAGAGGCAGAATGAGTAATTACTGCAAGGTTTGAATATGTTCCCTGAGCAACTTCTTCATTCAGTTCAATGCTGATTTGATTAGGATTCTTTGGATCTGTCATAGTAGTAAATTATTAATCTATTTACTCGTCTCAACTTCAGTTTCCTGTTCAACACCCACAAGATTTTCATACTCCTCGAGTGAACCGACAATTATACCGTTGTACTGTCTCTGACCTGTTCCAGCCGGAATAAGATGACCAACAATAACGTTCTCCTTAAGCCCTTCGAGTCTGTCGACCTTGCCAAGTATTGCGGCTTCATTCAGCACTTTTGTTGTTTCCTGGAAGGAAGCGGCAGAGAAGAAGCTCTTCGTCTGAAGTGATGCTCTGGTTATTCCCTGCAGAACCTGGCTTGATGTTGCAGGAATTGCATCCCTTGCTTCAACAGTTTTAAGGTCGCGACGTTTAAGAACAGAATTATCATCCCTTAATTTACGTGCCGATATGATCATACCTGGTCGAAGTGTCTGAGAATCACCACCATCAATAATCACTTTCTTGCCGTAGATCCAGTCATTCTCATCCATGAACTCAAGCTTGTCAACTACCTGACGTTCAAGGAATTTTGTATCACCCGGATCAACGATTTCAACCTTGCGCATCATCTGCCGTACAATGATCTCAAAATGTTTATCATTGATCTTCACACCCTGCAGACGGTAGACTTCCTGGATCTCATTAACAATATATTCCTGAACCTTTGTCGGCCCTTTGATTGCCAGAATGTCGGAAGGAGTAATAGCACCGTCGGAAAGCGGAATACCTGCCTTTACATAATCATTTTCCTGAACAAGGATCTGTTTTGAAAGAGGAACAAGATATTTTTTAGTCTCATCGGTTTTTGATTTGATGGAGATTTCCCTGTTACCTCTTTTGATCTTTCCGAATGTAACTTCACCGTCGATTTCCGAAACAATTGCCGGGTTGGACGGGTTACGTGCTTCAAAGAGTTCTGTAACACGTGGAAGACCTCCGGTTATATCACCCGATTTGCCAACTGCACGCGGTATTTTAGCAAGAACTTCACCTGCTTCAACCATTTTGTTTGTATCAACAACAAGGTGAGAACCAACAGGAAGGTTATAGACCCTAAGCTCTTCGCCCTTCGGATTCATGATCTTGATGGCAGGGTTCTTTGTCTTATCCCTGCTCTCAATAATAACCTTTTCCTTGAATCCGGTCTGTTCATCAGATTCTTCACGGAAGGTAATACCTTCAATGAGGAAATCATATCCGATCTTTCCAGCCATTTCAGAAATAATAACAGCATTGAAAGGATCCCATTCGCAAATCAGTTTACCTTTTTCAATCTCCTGTCCCGGTTTAATATAAAGCTTTGATCCATAAGGAATTGTATGAGTTGTAAGGCAATACCTGTTTTCTTGTCAACGATTCTTAGTTCAGCAAGACGACCGATAACAATATCAATATCACCTTTTTCAACATCTTTCTTTGGAACTGATCTTATCTCTTCAATCTCAGCAATACCACCATATCTTGCAACAAGCCTTGATTCGGTTGTGATATTGGAAGCAGTACCTCCAACGTGGAATGTACGAAGAGTAAGCTGTGTTCCCGGTTCACCGATACTCTGTGCAGCAATAACACCGACAGCTTCACCTTTCTGAACCATTCTGCCGTTGGCAAGGTTACGTCCGTAACATTTTGCACAAACACCCTTTTTGGATTCGCAGGTAAGAACCGAACGGATCTCAACCTGTTCAATCGGAGAATCTTCAATCTTTCTTGGCCAGATCTTCAGTAAGTTCCTGTCCCGATTCAACAATCAGTTCACCTGTAAGAGGATGATAAACATTATGAACAGTCGTACGGCCAAGAATTCTTTCATACAATGATTCAACAACTTCTTCATTCTTCTTGATTGCAGTTGCAATCAGACCGCGAAGTGTTCCGCAGTCTTCTTCATTGATAATGACATCCTGTGAAACGTCAACCAGACGACGTGTAAGATAACCGGCATCAGCTGTTTTAAGAGCAGTATCGGCAAGACCTTTACGTGCACCGTGGGTTGAAATAAAGTATTCAAGAACCGACAGACCTTCCTTAAAGTTTGAAAGGATCGGGTTTTCGATAATTTCAGAACCGGTTGCTCCTGATTTCTGAGGTTTTGCCATAAGACCCCTCATACCTGAAAGCTGACGTATCTGTTCCTTTGAACCCCTTGCACCTGAATCAAGCATCATGTAAACCGAATTGAATCCCTGCTTGTCTGTCGACAGCTGTTTCATCAGCGTCTGGGTAAGCCTTGCATTGACATGTGTCCAGATATCAATTATCTGGTTGTAACGTTCATTGTTTGTTATGAATCCCATGCTGTAGTTATTCAGCACTTCTTCAACCTGCTCATATCCTTCAGCAACAAATTTTGTTTTTTCTTCAGGAATGATCACATCATCGAGGTTGAATGACAATCCACCTTTGAAAGCAGAATAGAATCCAAGATTCTTTATATGCATCAAGGAAATTTGCTGTTTTTGCTGTACCGGCAAGTTTCAGAACACGTCCGATAATATCCCGTAGATGATTTTTTTGTAAGGATCTCATTTATATAACCGACTTCTGCAGGAACAAACTGGTTAAATATAACACGTCCGACAGTGGTTTCAATAAGATGGTTAACCAGCTCTCCGTCTTTCCTGTCATTGGCTTTTACTTTAATATGTGCATGAAGGTCAATATCTCCTTCATTATATGCAATGTTTACTTCCTCTGGTGAATAAAATATCAGTCCTTCACCTCTTACTTTATCAGTTTCGGTGCTCTTTCTTCCTTTGGTAATATAATACAAGCCCAAGAACCATGTCCTGTGAAGGAACGGTAATAGGCGCACCGTTTGCAGGGTTCAGAATATTATGTGAAGCAAGCATCAGCATCTGAGCTTCAAGTACTGCACCATTGCCCAGAGGAAGGTGAACAGCCATCTGGTCACCGTCGAAGTCAGCGTTGAAAGCTGTACAAACGAGCGGGTGCAGCTGAATAGCTTTTCCTTCAATAAGTTTTGGCTGGAATGCCTGAATACCAAGTCTGTGAAGTGTCGGAGCACGGTTCAGCAGAACAGGATGTCCTTTAAGAACATTTTCAAGAATATCCCAAACAACAGGATCTTTCCTGTCAACAATTTTCTTTGCAGATTTAACAGTTTTTACAATACCACGTTCAATCAGTTTACGGATAATAAATGGCTTATAAAGTTCTGCAGCCATATCTTTTGGCAAACCGCATTCGTGCAATTTCAGTTCAGGACCAACAACAATAACTGAACGTGCTGAATAGTCAACACGTTTTCCCAAGAGGTTCTGACGGAATCGTCCCTGTTTTCCTTTTAAGACTGTCGCTGAGTGATTTCAGAGGACGGTTTGCATCAGTTTTTACAGCATTTGCTTTACGTGAATTATCGAACAGAGAATCGACAGCTTCCTGGAGCATACGTTTTTCATTACGCAGGATAACTTCAGGAGCTTTGATCTCGATAAGTCTTTTCAAACGGTTGTTTCTGATAATAACCCTTCTGTAAAGATCATTCAGGTCGGTTGTTGCAAAACGGCCGCCATCGAGAGGAACAAGAGGTCTTAGTTCAGGTGGAATAACAGGAACAACTTTTATGATCATCCATTCAGGTTTGTTAACCTGCTTGGAATCCCTGAAAGCTTCAACAACCTGAAGTCTTTTCAGAGCTTCATTCTTACGCTGCTGTGAAGTTTCAGTATTTGCCCTGTGACGAAGTGAGTATGACATCTCATCGAGATCGATACGGCTCAGAAGCTTATACAATGCCTCTGCACCCATATCTGCAACAAACTTATCGGGTGTGTATCTTCAAGATACTGGTTTTCTTTTGGAAGTGATTCAGTGATTTCAAGATATTCCTCTTCTGTAAGAAAATCGAGATATTTAACACCATCAACTGCTTTTATACCCGGATTGATAACTACATATCTTTCATAATAAATAATTGAATCGAGTTTCTTGGTTGGAAGACCAAGAAGATATCCGATTTTATTTGGCAATGAACGGAAATACCAGATATGAGCAACAGGAACAACCAGGGAAATATGTCCCATTCTTTCACGACGTACTTTCTTTTCAGTTACTTCAACACCGCAACGGTCGCAAACGATACCTTTATAACGGATTCTTTTGTATTTTCCGCAATGACACTCGTAATCTTTTACCGGACCAAATATCCTTTCGCAGAACAATCCATCGCGTTCAGGTTTATAGGTACGGTAATTAATTGTTTCAGGTTTCAGTACTTCACCACTTGAACGATCAAGTATTTCTTCAGGTGAAGCCAGACCTATTGAGATTTTCGAGTAACTGGTTTTTGTTTTGTTATCTCTTCTGAATGACATATGTTGAATATTTTTTATTCTAAAACTAAAAATTCAAAACCTGGCGAAATCCCTGACTTAGTCAAGGATAACGCTCAGTCCGAGACCTCTCAGTTCATGCAGCAGAACATTAAGTGATTCAGGAATACCTGGTAATGGCATTGGTTCGCCTTTCACAATTGCTTCGTATGCTTTGGCACGGCCAACAACATCATCAGATTTAATTGTAAGTATTTCCTGCAGGATGTGAGCAGCACCGAATGCTTCGAGTGCCCAAACTTCCATTTCACCAAAACGCTGACCTCCGAACTGAGCTTTACCACCTAATGGCTGCTGTGTAATAAGAGAGTATGGTCCGATTGAACGGGCATGCATCTTATCATCAACCATATGGCCCAGTTTAAGCATATATATAACACCAACAGTTGCAGGCTGGTCGAATCTTTCACCTGTACCACCATCATAAAGATAAGTCTTTCCATATCTTGGAAGGCCTGCCTCTTCGGTATATTCAGTTATCTGATTAAGAGTTGCACCATCAAAAATAGGTGTTGAGAAATTAAGACCAAGTTTCTGCCCGGCCCATCCAAGAACAGTCTCATAGATCTGTCCAAGGTTCATCCTCGAAGGTACACCAAGCGGGTTAAGAACAATATCAACCGGAGTTCCATCTTCAAGGAAAGGCATATCTTCCGCCCGTACGATCCTGGCAACAATACCTTTGTTACCATGACGTCCTGCCATCTTATCTCCAACTTTAACCTTACGTTTTTTAGCAATATATACTTTTGCAAGACGAACGATACCTGCAGGCAGCTCATCCCCGATTGTAATATTATATTTTTTGCGTTTATAAACGCCATCAATCTCCTTATACTTAATTATATAGTTATGGAGAAGTTGTTTAATCTGGTCATTTTTCTTCTTATCTGTTGTCCACTTATTTGGATTGGCATTCAGAAAATCGACTTCCTGCAAGCTGTTTCAAAGTGAATTTGCTTCCTTTTGGAATAACATCAACGTTCAGATAATCCTTAACACCCTGTGATGTTTTGCCATTTACAAGAATGAAAAGCTTATCGACAAGTCTTGCTTTCAGTTCGTCAGCGCTTCTGTTGAATTCTGCTTCAATTTTGTCGAGCAGCGGTTTCTCAACTGCTTTGGCTTTCCTGTCTTTGATAGCGCGGGTGAACAGCTTTTTATCAATAACAACACCATCGAGTGAAGGTCCTGCTTTAAGTGAAGCATCTTTAACATCACCGGCTTTGTCACCAAAGATTGCTCGCAGCAGTTTTTCTTCAGGTGAAGGATCTGATTCACCTTTAGGTGTAATCTTACCGATGAGGATATCTCCGGGCCTGATGTGTGCACCGATCCTGATAATACCGTTCTCGTCGAGGTTTTTGGTTGCTTCCTCGCTTACGTTGGGAATATCGGAGGTAAGTTCTTCGAGACCGCGTTTGGTATCGCGAACTTCAAGCTGATATTCATCGATATGAACAGAAGTAAAATAATCTTCCTGGACAACTTTCTCAGAAATTACAATAGCATCCTCAAAATTATAACCTTTCCATGGCATGAAAGCCACTTTCAGGTTTCTTCCGAGAGCCAGTTCACCGTGTTTGGTTCCATATCCTTCAGCAGAGCACCTGGCCTTTAGATAACCTTTTCCCCTTTTCTTACAATAGGAATAAGGTTGATACAGGTATTCTGGTTTGTTTTCCTGTATTTAGGAAGAGTATAACGTTTGATGTCATCATCAAAGCTGACAAATTTCTCTTCATCAGTACGGGTATACCTGATAACAATTTCATTTGAATCAACATATTCAACAACTCCGTCGCCTTCAGCAGCGTAACAGGATACGGCTGTCGCTTATTACCTGTGCTTCAAGTCCGGTACCAACAATAGGAGCTTCAGGATTGATGAGAGGAACAGCCTGGCGCATCATGTTTGATCCCATCAGTGCACTGTTGGCATCATCATGTTCAAGGAACGGAATAAGTGAAGCAGCAATTGATGCAATCTGGTTTGGAGCAACATCCATAAGGTCGATCTTTGAAACCTCTTCCAATGGATAATCAGCTTCATATCGGCATTTAGCTCTCAGTTCCTGAAAATGTCCGTCTTTCAGAAGAGGGGCATTTGCCTGGGCAATCATTTTTTCTTCTTCTTCTTCAGCGCTAAGCCATACAATACCATCTTCACCGAAATCAACCTGTGAATCTTTAACTTTGCGGTAAGGAGTTTCAATAAATCCGAGTGTATTGATCTTGGCATAAACGCAAAGTGAAGATATAAGACCGATGTTTGGTCCTTCAGGAGTTTCAATAGGGCACAGACGTCCATAGTGTGTATAGTGAACGTCACGAACCTCAAATCCTGCTCTTTCGCGCGAAAGACCACCTGGTCCCAGTGCTGACATACGACGTTTGTGAGTCATTTCAGCAAGCGGGTTGGTCTGATCCATGAACTGCGACAGCTGGTTTGTTCCGAAGAACGAATTAATAACTGATGAAAGGGTTTTTGAATTGATAAGGTCAACCGGTGTAAACACCTCATTATCCCTGACATTCATTCTTTCGCGGATTGTACGTGCCATACGGGCAAGACCAACGCCAAACTGTGCAAATAACTGTTCTCCTACTGTACGAACCCTTCTGTTGCTGAGGTGGTCAATATCATCAATATCGGTTTTTGAGTTGATAAGTTCAATCAGGTAACTGATGATTTTGATAATATCTTCCCTTGTAAGGATCTTAACATTCATATCAGTGTTAAGACCGAGTTTCTTATTTATCCTGTAACGGCCAACTTCACCGAGGTCATATCTCTTATCGGAGAAGAACAGTTTGTCGATTACATCGCGAGCTGTTGCCTCATCGGGTGGTTCAGCGTTACGAAGCTGACGGTAAATATAGATAACTGCCTCTTTTTCAGAGTTACATGGATCTTTCTGAAGTGTATTATATATAATTGCGTAATCTGACAAGGTTGTATCATCCTTATGCAAAAGGATTGCTTTTGCACCGGAATCGACAATCATATCGACATGTTCCGCTTCGATGACAGTTTCCCGGTCGAGGATTACTTCATTTCGTTCAATTGAAACAACTTCGCCGGTATCCTCATCAACAAAATCTTCAACCCATGTCTTCAGTACCCTGTGCAGCCAGTTTACGTCCGACAAGTTTTTTGATATTTGTTTTTGATACTTTATGTTCTTCAGCGAGGTTAAAAATCTCGAGAATCTCCTTATCGCTTTCGAAACCGATAGCGCGGAGAAGAGTTGTTACCGGCAATTTTTTCTTCCTGTCGATATATGCGTACATCACATTATTAATATCTGTAGCAAATTCTATCCATGATCCTTTGAAAGGAATTATTCTGGCAGAATAGAGTTTTGTTCCGTTTGCGTGGATGCTTTGACCGAAGAAGACACCGGGTGAACGGTGCAGCTGTGATACGACAACTCGTTCGGCACCATTGATAACGAAAGTAGCACGTTCGGTCATATAAGGAACTGTTCCAAGATAAACATCCTGGATAACCGTATCAAAATCCTCATGTTCGGGATCGGTACAGTAAAGTTTCAGTTTTGCTTTAAGCGGAACACTGAATGTCAGTCCGCGTTCGATACATTCTTCTATGGTATAACGTGGAGGGTCAATATAATAATCCAGAAATTCCAGTACGAAATTGTTCCTTGTATCAGTTATCGGGAAATTTTCCGTAAAGACTTTAAATAGTCCTTCCTTTTTCCTGTTTTCGGGAGTTGTTCCAAGCTGAAAAAAATCACCGAAGGATTTCAACTGAATTTCCAGAAAATCAGGATAATCAAGCTGATTTTTTCTGGAGGCGAAACTTATTCTTTCGGTATTTTTTGAGGACATTTATTAAAAGATTAAGTGAACTTATAATTAAAAGAACAAAAAGGCTTAGTCCCGACGTTTGCGGGACTAAACCTATAACCCATCAAACAGGTGTAACTTATTTAAGTTCAACTTCAGCTCCTGCTTCTACTAATTGATTTTTTATTGCTTCAGCTTCGTCTTTGGAGACACCTTCTTTAACTGGAGAAGGAGCAGCATCAACTACTGCTTTAGCTTCTTTCAGTCCAAGACCGGTGATATCCTTAACTAATTTAACAATCTGTAATTTCTGACCACCTGCTGCTTTGAGGATTACATCAAATGATGATTTTTCTTCAACAGCGACAACATCACTGGCTGCCGGGCCGGCGGCTACAACTGCAGCTGCAGCTGGTTCAATACCATACTCATCTTTAAGTATTTTAGCGAGTTCGTTTACTTCTTTTACAGATAAGTTAACCAGTTCTTCTGCAAATTTCTTAAGATCTGCCATTTTTATCGATTTTAAATTTGATTATACTTTATTTTTCTTCTCTTTTTGACAGTGTTTCAAGAACACCATGAATTTTTGTTCCACCTGATTGGAGCGCTCCTATAACATTTTTGGCTGGTGACTGCAAAAGCATAATCACATCACCTATCAGTTCCTTTTTGGATTTGATGGAGATAAGTGCTTCAAGCATATTCTCTCCAACATAAACTGATTCCTGAACGTATGCACCTTTAAGTACAGGTTTATCATGTTTCTTACGGAATTCCTTTATAAGTTTTGCAGGAACATTTCCGGATTGTGTAAACATGATGGACGTAGTACCTTTCAGAACCGGATATAGTTCATCAAAGTTTCCATTAGACTGCTCCAGAGCTCTTTTGAGTAGGGTATTCTTTACAACAACAAGTTTAATGTCATTTTCAAAACATTTTCTTCTCAGATCACTTGTATCAGCGGCATTAAGCTGAGCAGTATCAGTCAGATAAAAGTGGCTGTACTCCTTTAATCTCTCAGCAAGGCTGTCTATGATAGCATTTTTTTCTTCCCGTCTCATTATTTCTTCAAGTTTTAACTTAACAAATTAATCATCAAGACCTTTAGGATCGATCTTAACACCAGGGCTCATTGTGCTGGAAATGAATACGCTACGAATGTAGGTACCTTTAGCAGCAGCTGGTTTAAGTTTGTTTACAATTGAGATAAATTCTCTTGCATTGTCGACGATCTTATTTGGTTCGAATGAGACTTTTCCGATTGAGGCATGAATGATTCCGCTTTTGTCAACTTTGAAATCAATCTTACCCTGCTTCACTTCTTTAACAGCCTTACCAATTTCCATAGTAACAGTACCACTTTTTGGGTTCGGCATCAGTCCGCGTGGACCGAGGATTCTACCTAACTGACCGACCTTTCCCATAACAGATGGCATGGTTATTATAACATCCATATCTGTCCAACCACCTTTGATCTTTTCGACAAAGTCGTCAAGACCAACAAAATCAGCACCGGCTTCTTTAGCTTCGGCTTCCTTATCGGGGGTGCAGAGCACGAGTACTCGTGTCTCTTTACCTGTTCCATGAGGAAGGGAAACAACGCCGCGAACCATCTGATTGGATTTCCTCGGATCTATACCTAACCTTACATCTAAATCGACTGAAGCATCGAACTTGGTTTTGGTCATATCCTTAACCAAAGAAGAAGCTTCTTTCAATGTATAAAGTTTGTCCTTATCGAGTTTTTCAAGAGCAAACTTCTGGTTTTTGGTAAGTTTAGTCATTTTTTTTCCTAATTAATTATTTTACGGGGAATTCTCCCTTAACGGTGATTCCCATACTTCTGGCCGTACCAGCTACCATTCGCATAGCGGACTCTACTGTAAAACAGTTTAAATCCTCCATTTTATCCGAAGCAATTGCTTTGACCTGGTCCCAGGAAACTGAAGCTATTTTATCGCGGTTAGGTTCCTGAGAACCTTTTTTCGATTTAGCAACTTCAAGAAGCTGTACAGCAACCGGAGGTGTTTTTGTGACAAATTCAAATGATTTATCTCCATAAACAGTTATAACTACCGGTATTACTTTTCCAGCTTTATCCTGGGTCCTCGCATTAAATTGCTTACAGAAATCCATTATATTCACACCTTTGGAACCCAAAGCAGGTCCAACGGGTGGTGATGGATTAGCAGCTCCGCCACGAATCTGTAACTTGATTAGTCCAGCAACTTCTTTTGCCATAATTTAAAATTTGCGTGTTTATTGCGAGAGTTTGACAGTTATTCAGGAAGCATTATGAATATTACAACCGTCAATATCTTCAGTTAATTTTCTTTTTCCACCTGCATAAAACTAAGCTCAAGTGGTGTTTTTCTGCCAAATATCTTGACCATCACTTTAAGCTTTTTCTTTTCATCGTTCACCTCTTCAATTATTCCGGTGAAACTGTTGAACGGTCCATCTATCACTTTTACCGATTCACCTACAAAGAATGGAACATTTAATTCCTCATCACTTGCATTCAGTTCATCAACTTTTCCAAGGATCCGGTTAATCTCAGATTTTCTGAGTGGTACAGGTTCCCCATCCTGAGAACCCAAAAACCCGATTACATTCGGTACATTTCTTAACAAGTGAGGTATTTCTCCGGTGAGTACTGCTTCTACAAGAACATATCCGGGAAAGAATGTTCTCTCCTTGCTTATCTTCTTGCCTGCCCTTATCTGGTATACCTTTTCTGTAGGTATAAGAACCTGTGACACAGAATCTTCAAGTTTAAGACGCACAACTTCACTATCGATATACTCCTTAACCTTTCTTCTCCTTTCCGCCGATTGCCCGAAGTACGTACCACTTCTTAATATTCTCACTCATTGGAAACCTCTCCTGTTTAGTATAACAAACTGTAAATGAATTGCATTGCTCTGCTAAAGATAAAATCCATGCCAGCAACTACAACAGCAAATATCAATGTAGCTACCATAACCAGAACAGCGCTGTTCTGAAGTTCGCTCCACGTTGGCCAGGTTACCTTGTGAACAAGTTCTGTAAATGATTCCTTAAAATATCCTTTTATATTCATAGTACTAATATTTTTGCACGGGAGGAGAGACTCGAACTCCCGACACCTGGTTTTGGAGACCAGTGCTCTACCAACTGAGCTACACCCGTATATTTGTCAGGGGCGCAAATTATTGCGCCCATACATATATATCCAAAACCTATTATTCGAGAATCTGAGTTACCTGTCCGGCACCAACTGTTCTGCCACCTTCACGGATAGCGAAACGAAGACCGACATTAATAGCAACAGGATAGATAAGGTCAACTGTGATTGTAACATTATCACCCGGCATAACCATTTCTGTTCCTTCAGGAAGTGTGATTTCACCTGTAATATCAAGTGTCCTTACATAGAACTGAGGACGGTATTTATTATGGAATGGAGTGTGGCGTCCACCTTCTTCTTTTTTCAGAACATAAACCTCAGCTTTGATCTTTGTATGAGGTGTAATTGAACCTGGTTTGGCAAGAACCATACCTCTTTTGATCTCTTTCTTATCAACACCGCGAAGCAGTAAACCTACGTTATCACCAGCTTCACCCCTGTCGAGGATCTTACGGAACATCTCAACACCGGTACATACTGATTTGCGTTTTGTTGCACCCAGACCGATCAGTTCAAGCTCATCACCTGTAAGAACAACACCTGTTTCAATACGGCCTGTAGCAACTGTACCACGACCAGTGATTGAGAATACGTCTTCAACCGGCATAAGGAATGGTTTTTCATTTTCTCTTGGAGGTATTGGAATAAATGAATCAACAGCATCCATCAGTTCCATAACTTTTTCTTCCCATTTTGCCTCACCATGCATTGCACCAAGAGCTGAACCTCGGATAACAGGAGCATTGTCACCATCAAATTTGTAAAAGTTAAGAAGATCACGTACTTCCATTTCAACAAGGTCAAGAAGTTCAAGATCGTCAACCATATCCACTTTATTCATAAAGACAAGCACAGTAGGTACGTTCACCTGGTGTGCAAGAAGAATATGTTCACGTGTCTGAGGCATAGGACCGTCATCAGCAGCAACAACCAGGATAGCACCGTCCATCTGGGCAGCACCTGTAACCATATTCTTGATATAGTCAGCATGTCCCGGACAGTCAACGTGCGCATAGTGACGTTTTGCTGTCTGATATTCAACGTGAGCAGTGTTAATGGTAATACCTCTTTCCTTTTCTTCAGGAGCATTATCAATTGAGTCAAAATCTCTGACTTCAGAGAGACCCTTTTTGGCAAGGACCATAGTGATCGCTGCCGTCAAGGTGGTCTTACCATGGTCAACGTGACCAATTGTACCAATATTTACGTGCGGTTTCGACCTGTCAAATTTTTCTTTTGCCATAACTCCAAGCGTATTAAATTAAGTTTATTCTATAGTCAATTATAAATCATTTTTACTGTTGAGCCGGAGGGGGGAATTGAACCCCCGACCCCTTCCTTACCAAGGAAGTGCTCTACCCCTGAGCTACTCTGGCCTCAAAAAGTGAGCGGGAGACGGAACTCGAATCCGCGACCCTTAGCTTGGAAGGCTAATGCTCTACCAACTGAGCTACTCCCGCATTACCTGCCACAATCATTCATCACCGGCTTTTGCTCTACCTCCCGATAGCTATCGGGATGAGCTACTCCCGCATTACCTGCCACAATCATTCATCACCGGCTTTTGCTCTACTTCCCGATAGCTTCCCGATAACTATCGGGAGGGATGAGCTACTCCCGCCTGATATCGTCCAAAGAGACCCGCAATCCTTTACTTCCAACTTCCGGATCCGCGGTCAGCAGCTGTTTGATGTGGGGAGAGCAGGATTCGAACCTACGAAGGCATTCGCCAGCAGATTTACAGTCTGCCCCAGTTGGCCACTTTGGTATCTCCCCAAATAAACAGAGTCTTACTCCTAAGACACACATTTACAAATCTTTCAAGAGCCGATGAAGGGATTCGAACCCCCGACCTGCAGATTACAAATCAGCTGCTCTGACCAACTGAGCTACATCGGCAATTTAAAGAACGCCCCGCTGGTGCATAATCCACCCTTAAAAAACGGTTTGCAAATGTATGGATTTAAATTTTATTTATCAAAATAAATCTGTATAATTTTGAAAAGGAAATTATCAGACTCCTCTCTTCTTCTGCTTGTGCTTGGTAATCTGAACTTTAAGTGCATCCATAGCCTCATCAGTTGCTTCTTCAAACGTCTTGCTTTGCTTCTTTGCAAATAAAGGTCCACCCGGTAACTCCACCTTAATTTCGCTAATCTTGTTCTCCCGCTCCTGATCTTTGTCAAGCCTCAGATAAACTTCAGCATTAACAATATCTTCACCAAACTGGGTAAGCTTCTCCAGCTTCTGATGAACAAAGTCGATTAGCTTTTTGTCGGCGTCAAACCGCACTGAATGAATCTGAATGTTCATAGTAGTACCTCCTGATTATTGATTAATATTTAAGCCCTTGGATGAGCTTGTTTGTATACTTTTTTGAGTTTTTCAAAGGTATTGTGTGTATAAATCTGCGTTGCAGATAAATTTGCATGCCCCAGCAACTCCTTTATTGAGTTTAAATCGGCACCATGATTCAGCATATGAGTCGCAAAGGTGTGCCTCAATATATGAGGACTTTTCTTCTCTATGGTGGTTACCATTGCAAGATAACTATTAACTGTATTATAAACATATTTATCATACAACTTGTTCCCCTTGTCAGTTATAAAAAACCAGCCGTTGGTTAACGTTTCAACATTCTCATTTCTGACTTTAATATACTCTTCAAGCCTTGATATAAACGGCTTTACAAGTGGTATAATCCTCTGCTTGTTTCTTTTACCTGTAACCTTCAGCGTACCTTCTGCCAGATCAACATCGTTATCCCTGATACCTATCAGTTCCGACCTCCTCATCCCTGTCAGATAAAGAAGCTCAATAATGGTTCGGTTTCTTATTCCTGAGAATCCTTCACCAAAATCTGTAATTATCGAGAAGCACTGCAGAGCGCACCTTCTTCGACAAAAACAGGAAGTGCTCTTTTTCCTCTTTGGCAAAACAACCTTTTCAAGAGGATCACCTTTAACAACCCCTTCCTTCCTCAAATAACGGTAAAATACCCTGAGACAGGAAATTTTCCGATGAACACTAACAGTAGAATAGCCATTGTCAAGCATGCTTACAATCCAGGCCCTGATATCGTGCGATGTAACTGATGACGGATCTACCGGGCAGACCGAGAGAAGACAAGAAATGCAAAGAACTGGTCAAGGTCATTTAAATAGGACCTGACAGTATGTAAGTGAGTACCGTTTCTCGATTTTCAGATATTGTAAGAACGATTCCTTATAGCTCATGAAGGAACCTTTTTATCTGTGTCATTAAAAAATAAAGACTCAACAGTGCGAATTACTCTTCGCTCTCCTGCATCTTCTGAACGTACATCGCCTTCTTGATTTCCTCTCTCCGGCGTACTGAAGGCTTAATGAAAGCCTGACGTGAACGCAATTCGCGTATCACACCTGTCTTTTCAAATTTTCTCTTGAACTTTTTCAAAGCTCTCTCAATATTCTCGCCTTCTTTTAATGGTACAATGATCATAATTAGTTTTTCAGTTTTTAAACGAGGCGCAAAGTTAGAAATAGAAAAAGTCTTTTCAAAACATTTAAGGAAAAAATTTATCCATATCGTTTAATTATTAGATGGAAAAATATCGGATTGTGTAGCACTTTTCAGATTTTACAGGTACTAAATTACAATTTTTTCACCCTGTTTCCAAATTAAATGTCAAAACTTTCAACGCCAATTAATTCTACCATACCGGTTGGTTTTTAAAACTAAGTTCGATAATTAATATAAAGAACAGATATAAATAATAAATGTAAATCTAATGGCACGCTAAACAGGCGCAGATCCCGATAGCAATCGGGACGCAAAGTCATTCTATTCCTCATACTTTATATAAGGTACCACTTTCATGGCCTTTTCAACAGTAATCAACTTATTATCTGTAAGATCATTAATGCTATTGATCCTTCCCTTCAACTCCCTGTATTTTAAAATTGCTTTTACATCATACTGTTCCAGATAATGGATATGGGATAATTCTTTATATCCTGCCGAATTGATATTTATTCTGACTACCAGAGTTGAATCAATATATAGCCTGTTCTTAATCAGCTCAAAGGTTTCTTCAGGTAATCCGTAGACTTCTTTTAACTGACCAATCCTTGCAAAGCCTCCAAGTAAATGACGGTATTTGATTATTCTGGCAGATAATACCGGACCTATTCCCGGAAGGCTGACAAGAGCTGCAGAATCACTCGAGTTGAGCTCAATCAGCGATCTGACCTGTCTGGAATCCTTAGATTTATATTGTGTTGCAAAATCCCTTCTTTCCGGTAATCTTTTACTCTTAATTCCATAACCAGTTTTATTAAATGACTGACCTGTCATACTTTTTTTAGTTACTGCTCCGGAGGAAGGATTTCTCTCTGATCGGTTCTCTGTTTCAGAAGATGTTTGATAAAAGTCAAGACCCGCAAAGTCTTTTGAAATGTCGGCAATATTCATTCTGCATGCAGGTATTGAGTATTTTAAAATAATAATACCTGTTATAATGAGAAGCAGAATAAAGGTAGATCTCCTCTCCCTTCGGGTAAATCCAAACCAGTTTTTAATTGGTTTCCAGTTAAGGTTCATTATGAAAAAAGTGCAATGAGACTCATGCAATTTACGAAATTCCAACCGGATAGAGAAATGTTTCCGGGAAATTGCAAAACCAAGAAAAATCAAGAACAGGTATTTCAGGAATAATCAGATCAGAAAGGATATCCTATACCAAGCACAATTGTAAAATCATTCCGTTTGTACGGACCATTCAGGAAAATCCAGCGTGCACCATCGGGCAACAGGGGATCGCGCAGTTTCATCCCGATATCAATCCTGGCAATGACAAACTTAAAATCAAATCTGAAGCCGGTTCCTGTCCCCACAGCTATTTCTTTATAAAACCTGTTGAAAGTGAACTGAGCACCAGGCCGTGTAGGGTCGTAATTGTAACTCCATATATTACCGGCATCAACAAAAAGAGCCCCTTCGAGGATCCAGAAAAGCTTGAAGCGGTATTCTGCGTTGGCTTCCAGCTTTATATCGGCTGTTTCATTTAGAAATACACTGGAAGAATTTCCAGGATTGGGATTATAAGAACCCGGTCCCAGGGTACGAACCTGCCATGCCCTTATCCCGTTTGAACCTCCGCCAAAATATTGCTTCTCAAATGGTACTTCTTTTGAATTCCCGTAAGGGATACCGATACCGAAGAATCCCCTGTATACAATGGAACTTACATCATTAAATCGATAATTGTATCTTAAATCGATGTCGGCCCTCACATATTGTGCGTAAGGCTGACCAAGAATTCTGTATGTTTTAGTGCTGTCGATCAAAACACCTTCAAGGTTTGTTTGTCCCCCGGCTGTCTTCTGACCGCCGGCCAGCCTCTCAGCCAGACCAATTAAATTGCCTGCAGTTTCCGCATTTATCCTGAGAAACCAAAAATCTTTTGAATTTTTAATCGGCTGGGTATTATAGATGAATGAATAACTTCCTCCTACAATTAAAACGTTCTTATAGCTGCTTGCAAGGTATGATGAAGAATCGATCTTTGCCTGATAACCTGCATCTATATAAGGAACATTAACAAGGCTGAGCTGCAGCGGGTTAACAATGTGTTCCTGGTAGACACTCGATTTCCAGTCGTAACCGAAACTGACGTTGGCAATAGTCCTTGTATAGAGTGGAAGACTCTGATAATCGTAAGAAGCAATCAAATTCGTGGAAGGATTATATTTCTTGATAAAATTCTCAGATTTTATAAACGGGATTACAAACTGGGGTAACCGCAGGCTTGTCTCCAATCCGTATTCCTGTGTGCTGGATAATGCCTTATTTGGCTGCGAATATGCTGAATATGCTCCTTTCAGCTTGGTACTGAACAATTCCGCTCCGTGAAAAAGATTTACATTCTGATAGATCAGGTTAAGAGCTCCTCCCAGGTTCCCGGCGGAATTTGTTCCTTCAAGTTCAACCTTATATGATTGCTTGCTCAGAAGGGTAAGCTGAATGTTACAATTTAACTTAAGCTCCATGCCCTGGAGATTTTCATTCTCCTTTGCATCATTATAACTGATATTAACCAGCCGGAATATCTTCAGCAACAGAAGGTGTGTCTGCGTTTCCTCAGTGCTGGTCACATTATATACTGATCCCGGCTTCACATACAGGCACTCTATCAAAAGATCATATTTAACCTCGGGCGTTTTCCTTGAAGTAACAAAATAGAATCCCTTGTAATAGGTAGTATCAAGACTATTTAAATAAGATTCACCACTCTCCAGTGCGGCTTTAGGGACGAAATCAGGATAGATGTAAACATTCTTAACCGTATAAATAGCAAAGGGACCTGTGGTTATCCTGTTATATGCATCAACTTTTGAGAAATCCTTTACTTTATAGATTATATTTACCTGCCTGTTCCCAATAGTGCTGTCGACTGAAAATGAGATATAATCGCTTGTAAATGCATAAAAACCATGGTCCCTTATAAAACGCTCAAATCTTGTTCTTTCAGCCTGAAGGACATCCACATCATACGGCTTTCCCCTTTCAATAAGGCAGTTTACCGAATCAAAATAGCATAGCTTCCTGATATTGCTGTCCGCAATTTCGTATGTCAGGTTCCGGATAGTATACGGACGCAATAAATCCACATTGTAAAAAACATCAGATTTTCTATTGTCAGTCTTAACTGTGTCTGTGACCTTTCCATCGAAATAACCTTTCGACTCAACATACGATTTAATCTGGTCTTTCGTCTTTACCGTAGCAGAAGGATCATAAATGACAGGGGCCTCTCCAATATTTCTCAGCCAGTTATGAGGCCATTTATCTTTATTTATATTCGACAGATCGTACAGTCCGAGATAGAACCGCGTACCAAAAATCCTTTTATTAGGAACCTGTTTTATATATGGTACCAGATCGCTTTTTTTAATCCCTTCCTTATTAACGCTAATATGGTTCTCATTCAGGAGACTCTCACCTTCCGGTACGTATTTTGTTGGATTACAAGATGTTATAAATATAAAGAATAAGATTATGGAAATAGTGTATCCGGAACGATACAGAATTATATATGTTTTGGAATTTTTCAATATCTGGCCTAAAACTTGGATTCAAATATATTAATAATAATCTGAACATGGCGTAAAATGTCATTCGAATAATCTCCCTGGCCGTACCCTGATTTGTTTCCCGAACCGAAATCATAAGAAATTGAATAACTGATTATTTTGCCATTTAACATGTACAGGTGTTAAGGCAGGTATTAAAAGGATAAATCGAGCTGCCAGCTTTGCACATCTCCGGTTTAATTGAGAACATTTTAGCGGGATCAATGATTTTTGACTGAATTAATTTAAATTTGAACCTGTTCCCTGACTGTAATAATCACATTTTAATGATAAGCAAGAGCAAAATTAAATTCATAAAATCGCTCCAGAATAAAAAGATCAGAGAGACAGAGCAATTGTTCGTTATTGAGGGAGATAAGCTCATAAAGGAGTTCCTGGTTGCGGGTGCGCCAATTCAACTGCTGGCAGCTAAACCTGAATTCATAAGCAGTCTGCCAATTGATCTCATAAGACCCGTCAGGCAGATCGAGCATGTAAGTTTCGAAGAACTTAAACAGATGAGTTCTCTGAAAACTCCGCATAATGCATTGGCGGTCGTCAGGACTCCGGAACATTCTTTTGATATGACTGAGATCCTCAATCAATTATGCGCGGTTCTGGACTTTGTTCAGGATCCGGGCAATATGGGAACAATTATAAGGGCAGCGGCCTGGTTTGGAATTAAGAATATTGTGTGTTCGCCTGAATGTGTGGATGTGTATAATCCAAAAGTTATTCAGGCAAGCATGGGAGCATTGCTGCATGTGAATGTATTCTACGCCGATCTTAAAGAGCTTCTCCTTTTTGCAGTTAATAACAATGTGCCGGTTTTTGGTACTCTGCTTGAAGGTGATTCAATCTACCGCCATGAACTCAATGATAAGGGAATTATCTTGCTTGGAAATGAATCAAAAGGCATTTCCGCAGAACTATTGCCATTGATAACTGAAAAAATCAGGATCCCAAAATTCAGTCTTGACAAAGAAGGAATTGATTCGTTGAATGTCGGGATGGCAGCATCTGTTGTTTTTTCCGAGTTTCTGAGAAAATCAGGCAGGGAAACTGATTAATAAAATTATATTTGCCCAAACTTACTACATTATGTCAAAAACGGAATTCAAAGTATATGGCATCAGATGGATGATGCTAACTGTTTATATGGTCATGGTTGCGGTGAACCAGCTTTTATGGATCACCTTTGCGCCAATTACCGGAGATGCTACAAAATACTATGGGGTATCAGATCTCAGGATCGGCATCCTATCCATGTGCTTTATGATCGTTTACATAGTTGTTTCCATACCTGCTTCATGGATTATTGACAGATTCGGCATCAGGATTGGTGTAGGTATCGGAGCCTTATTCACCGGAATATTTGGTCTGGTCAGGGGATTTGCAGGCACAGATTACAATGTACTGCTTTTGGCACAAATCGGTATCGCTATCGGACAACCTTTCATCCTCAATGCAATTACGAAACTCGCAGCACGCTGGTTCCCGATTGAGGAAAGGGCAACGGCAGCGGGTCTTGGCACTCTCGCCATGTATCTTGGCATACTGATAGGAATGACTCTTACTCCTTACCTGATAATTGGCTCAGGAATAGGCGGAATGCTGTATATCTATGGCATCATCTCAATTGTTACCACGGTTGCATTTCTTGTCTTGATTAAAGAAGGGCCTCCAACTGCTCCCTGTCTCCCGGAGCAGGAAGAACGGTCACTGGTATATGACGGTTTTAAGCAAACTCTCAGGACAAAAGATTTTATTTTACTGATGATAATCTTTTTTATCGGTCTGGGTGTTTTCAACGCCGTTACAACATGGATTGAGGATATCTTACGTCCCAGAGGCTTTTCGGCCACCCAGGCAGGAATAACAGGAGGTTTAATGATTATCGGAGGAATTATCGGCGCGCTGTTTATTCCGATCATGTCTGATCGCCTCAAAAAAAGGACACCGTTTATAATTCTTGCCCTCATAGGTGCTACGCTGGGACTTGCAGGCATTACATTCGCAACAAGCTATTGGCTTCTGCTTACTTCCGGAATGGTACTGGGATTTTTTCTGCTGAGCTCAGGGCCTATTGGCTTTCAATATGGTGCAGAAATTACCTTTCCGGCATCAGAAGGTACCTCTAACGGAATGCTTCTGCTTATGGGACAGGTATCGGGGATTGCATTTATTTTCGGAATGGATAGCCTGAAATCTCACACAACAGGTTCTATGACCAGGTCGCTTGTTTTCCTTATAGGGCTGATGATACTCAGTATCTTAATTTCTCTCAGACTAAAGGAATCAATAATTATGACAGGTCAGAAAAATAAACTTTGAAAATTGGCGATTAGGACGCCTTCAGTACAACCCGGGAATCAGTCTCTTTGTATCTGACATATATACTGTATATTGTTCGCCGAATTCTGCAATGAGGACCTTTTCCTCAACATTGATCCTGTAAATCACTGCAATGAATACAGGGACTACCAGCACAAGAAATGAATAAAAACTATTCATAGCACAGGAAAATCCAAAAACAACTAAGAGGATACCAAGATAGCTTGGGTGTCTTATTATCTCATATATCCCGTCGGTTTTCAGTTTAGCGGAAGCGGTCACAGCAACATCAACTGTGAATGATTCTCCAAGCTGCAGGATAGCAACCCATCTCACAATCAATCCGCCTGCAATAAACAGGAAACCGAATCCCGCCAAAAAATCATTTTTGGGTTCCGAGAGAAAAAATCCGGAAATGAATCCGCAAGTTATCATAAGCCATAGAAAAATGAGGGAACCCCTGTCATTTCGAGTCTTTGAAGTCGTTTTAACTGATCTTTTAACCAGCAATAACAGGATCTCTGATAAAGCAAAAGCAAATGAAAAATAAATAATCAGGCTCATACAAGTTTACTTTAATTTATCAAAACGTATTAATTTTTTGTCAGACCTATGCGTGCAGCCCATCCATATGAAGTAGAAGTAGAAATTACTACACCTTTTACTTTTTTGCTGATTGGCTCAAGTTTTGTTTCAGAATCCTTTCTGTTGATTTCGATACAAAAATCCCTGGTCCCATCCTGATCATAATCAATTGAATCATTGATCAGTTGAGGGATATCTCCTCTCCAGTCAAGCTGCACAAAACCTGAATTACTCTCTCTTAAAAACCCGTTAAATACTGGCTGTCGCACATCAAGGGTACAACGTTCAGAGATTATCTGATGAGATACCTCTCCTCCACTATACCGCGGATTCAGTTTCATGAACGGCAGTTTTGAGACTGAATTGGAGAAGCTGTTCAGACCCGGGAATAGAATGATTATCAGAATAAGGCAGAAAAATGCCCAGCTGATACCGGCTATTAGTTTTAATTTTTTCATTGACAAAGTGATTTAAAATATAAGTTTTAACAGTCCATGAAAAGTATTTATAATTGAACCTGAAGAGAATACTGCCATGAACAGGAATGATACAAAAAGGAAGATATTTCTTGAGAAATTCTTCATTGTTCCCGACGGGATTCCTCTGATCCCATAATGAATTGCTTTTTTGGAACATGCATCGACACACTTGCCGCACTTGCTGCAGAACATGGAAACTTTCCCGGCTTTGATATCTTCCTTTGTCAGGGCAAAAAGAGGGCAAACCTCAACGCATTTATAACATTCGTTGCAGGCGTTTTTATCGATCTTTACTGTAAATGGAGTAATTTTATTTGACAGCGAATTTATTGCCCCGAGCGGGCAAAGAAAGCTGCATTGTGTTCTTTTTCTGGTCATAATGGGCAGAACGACAACCAATCCCCCGAAAAGAGAAAGGAAAATTCCTGCCTTAGCAGCTGATTCAACACTTGTAACCTGTTCAAATTCTGTCACAGCCTTAAAAGGACATATCCAGGAACAATATGTTGGCATCATGGCAAGTGCGGCTGTGAGGACGACCATAATAAGTACTGCAAACGGCATCCACTTCCATAATTCACTGATCTTTTTAATTGTCCGTCTTTTTTTCAGTCTTGAAAATCCATCATCCCATCCACCGTAAAAACAGCCCCAGCTGCAAAAACCCCTGCCAAGCACAATTGTAGCAACCAGCCACAGAACCACCATTGAAGAAATATTGGCAAATCCTCCGATTATGCTCCCCGGGAAAATAATTGACTTTGTAAAGGCGGCCGGCAGTATCATCATTGGAATAACAAGATGACAGAATGGAATTTTGCATTCAAGGATGTCTGCCTGGTTAAAAGACATGGCCTTTCTCACTACAAGCATATTTTGGATCAGGGAATATGAGAGTGAAAGAGCGAAAATAATAAATAGTATTGCCCTGTACCGGTCAGTTCTACCGGTATAATGCATCAAAAAGTAAAGGACATTCACAATCAGAAAAGCTGTAAGCATCGCCAGCCCTGAAGCAGGATCTGAAAAGTTTGGCCTTCCTCCTGTCATAAACATAAAGGTTATCAGGAACATAGGCAGAGTGTACAGAAGAGATCTCCCGAATGTTTTCCGCATATCCGGCATTGATAAAGTGTTATCCATTAATTATTCCTCCTATTAAATTTGTTAAACCTTTTATCAGAAAAATTATACCTGCGAGTCCTGTTGCCAGGACTCCGATTTTCTCCAGCACTTCTTTCTTTTTTAACCTCCCTGCCAATGGCAAAGGGATAAACCATACAGATGAGCCTGCAAAAAAAGCAAGGAATGCTATGTAGCTCTGTAAGAGAGTGCCTTGTGTTGCTCCCTTTGTAAGGATCAATAATAAGGCAGGGCAAAAACCCAGACTGTTTACCAGTCCCAGTAAAACCGGTACAAGACGGTGATTATTTACTGATTTGATGATTTTTGCCGGACAACCGGGGTTTCTGTTTTTATCTATTGAAAACCAGACAAGCATAACAGCAAAAACGATATACAGGACGCCGGGTATAATATTCCTCATTGCCTTGTTGGCAAAAAGAGCCTGTCCAAAATACCATGCCAATGTCGCGAATATAAAATATACAATTAACCTTGTTAATAAAAAGAGTGTAAGGTCAATAGTTATTTTTTTTACGCCGGCTGATCCTGCCATGAGATATGGGAACATTACCATTCCACAAGTTGCCAGACATGCCGAACCGCTGCTAAGTCCAAGTATCAATGAATCTGTCATTAACTTTTTTCTGCAAACTTATGGCCCTCTCTGATCGGCTCCAAAGGAAAAGTGGTCAGCAGTTTAAAAAGTGGCAAAAGGGAAAGGATCAGGGGCAAACAGCCGGTCTGTGTGGTGAAAGGTTATGAAAAAACCGGATTATCAGGCCGGTATATCGTCTCACCGGAATTTCGTGAGGATAGAATTGGCTTTTGAACGGGAAACAGGAATTTCAATGCCATGAGATTTGAGAATTATTCTGAGATTCTGCAGATTTCCTGTAATGTGATCCACATATTCTGAATTAACAATATAACACTTGTGGCACCTGACGAAAGAGGTGTTCCGCCTGAGCTCCGATTCGGCTCCCTTCAAGGTGCCCCGGATATGGTTTTTTATGATTTTTTCGCCTTTAATCTCCACAACAGTGATATAATTGTCATTAGAACACAGGTATATAATGTTTCTGGGGTTATATCTGAATTCATTTTTTGGATTTCCTCCCCTTATTATGACTTCGCTTTCCCAATATATCTGTTCTGGAGGTATTGAAGCCTCTCTTAATGCGCTTCTGTAGATCCGGTTAAATGTGACAATATAACCGATCGTGGCCGGAATTATTCCAACAAGAATAGCCGTCCAGATGGCAACTAAAAAGTATTTGAATACAAATATCTGCGGATAGAGAACTGATATATAAAAATAGTTTGCTGCTCCTATGCTGGATGCAATAAGTAAACCCCAGAGGAGACTCTTACCAAACCTCCACTTTTCATTGATAACAACAGGCTCAATCAGAAATTTAAAGATAAATAGCATTGAAATGGTCACCAGTCCAAAACCTGCCGTAAGAAAAAGCTGATCCACGGTTTTTAACTGGGCCAGGCCAAATGGTTTAAAAAGAAAAAGAAAAAGGAATATAAACAGTCCGAATGTCAGTACAAATACAATCCTCTCCTTCACAGGTTCAACTCTGCCAAACGGTTTTTTAAAGATGTTTCCCATTAACAAAAAAGCTAAGTTATTGTTATCCAGAGATAGGTACTAGTTTTCATTTTTTCACTGCTTCAAAATTGAAAAACGAAACAAATGTTAAAATTAAAAATACTAATTTTATATAAATAATTTATATTCTTCGGGTTTAGAATTTTAGATGAGATTATTCGGCAATTATTCCTTCAACAAAGAATTTGACTTCAGATCAGCTGGAAGGTGGTTATTATTAGGTTCCATTGTAGGAATTATCAGTGGATTAGGGGCTATCCTTTTCCAAAGTCTCCTGGTAATTGTAAGGGAGTTTTGTGTGAATCACCTCATGGGATTAAGTCCGATGAGTCCTGGCGGAGAACCCCAGTTGTCGCGTTTTATTGCAGGAAAGTTTAACCCTTACTTCGTTGTTCTTCTACCTGCTTTTGGAGGATTGGTGGCCGGACTGATAATATTCAAATTTGCGCCCGAAGCAGAAGGACACGGAACCGATGAAGCAATCAAGGCGTTTCACCGCAAACGAGGTATAATAAGGCCAACAGTCCCGATTGTAAAGCTTATTGCATCTGTAATCACCATTGGCACAGGGGGGTCTGGAGGCCGGGAAGGCCCGATAGCTCAGATCGGTGCAGGCTTTGGAAGTTTTCTTGCAACAAGGCTTAATCTGGATACCAAGACCCGCAGGTGGCTGCTGGCTGCAGGTATGGGGGCCGGAATAGGGAGTATATTCAGGGCGCCTCTCGCCGGTGCCATCTTTGCTGCAGAAGTACTTTATTCTTCTGCTGAGGTGGAAGCCGAGGTTCTTCTCCCCGCTGCTGTATCGTCGATTATAGCTTTTTCGGTATATTCTATAAGATATGGCTGGGATCATATATTCTCGAACACCAGCCAGCATGGATTTACTCATCCTCTGGAATTAATTCCTTATACAATTGAGGCACTTGTACTTGCGTTTGCAGCTCTCGTTTTTGTGAAATCATTTTATGGCATCAGAAAGCTTTTTACAGACTGGAAGATCCCAAGGTTTATTAAGCCTTTTATCGGAGGTTTGATCACAGGAGGACTGGTTCTCCTTCTTATTGCTTCAACAGGAGATCGCAAATATATCATTGATATTATGGGAGGAGGGTATGGAATATTGCAGGAGATAATATCAAATGGCATTTCCAAAATCGGTCTGGGTATTCTTTTTTTAGTGGCTATCGGTAAAATCCTGGCAACATCCTTTACTATCGGATCGGGAGGAAGCGCAGGAGTATTCGGTCCTTCCATGGTTATTGGAGGAACCCTTGGAGCCGCCACGGGCTATTTGCTTCAGTTTATATTTCCGGGATTTTCTCTCGATCCATCAACATTTGCGATTGTAGGGATGGCTGGTTTTTTTTCAGCAGCAGCGAATACACCTATATCCACAATTATTATGGTAAGTGAACTTACCGGAAACTATGAGCTTCTTCTCCCTAGCATGTGGGTCTGTACATTATCGTTTCTTGTGGCTCGTAAATGGAGCATTTATCAGAGCCAGGTGCCCGGGAAAATATACTCACAGGCCCATTTTGCAGAATATGCCCACGATATTTTCAGCACAATAACTGTGAGGGATACTTATAATAATACAAAAAACAACATGGTGTTTCCGGAAGATTTGCCTGTCGAAAATGTTCTTGCTGCATTGAAGAAAACAAAGCAGAGAATGTTTCCGGTCATTGATAAAGATAAAAAATTATGCGGCAGCTTCTATTTAAGAGACATACCTCTACTGCTTCAACAATCTGATAATGAAATCAAAATCATATCAGATATAACCGAAAAGGAGATATTGAAGGTGAGCCTAAATGATACCATTGACAAAGCCCAGGAAATTATGCTGGCCAACCATGTGGATGAACTTGTAGTTGTTGACGATTTTGAGAACCCCGATCATCCTCTGGGGATAATTACAGCTGGAGATATTATATCAGCTTACAACAGGGAACTGAATCTGCTGAAATCGGGAAAAGAGAAACCAGAATCGCTGCCGGGGGATGAATCGTTGCTAAAACAGATGAACCTTAATAAAATTCTGGAAAATGGTTTTATGACAGTTGACCCCGAAGCAACTCTGGGTGATCTTGTAAACATATTTACACGTGCAAAACGCAATATTTTCCCTGTTGTAAATAAGAACAGGGAATACTTTGGGATAATCGAATTAAATGATATCCGAAAACTTCTGTTTGATGTCTCGAGGTATGATTCGGTAAAAATAAAAGATATTATGATAGCGGCCCCAGGCCTTGTCTATGTTGATGACAGGATGAACCAGGTTATGGCTAAGTTTGAAATGACCAAGACCTGGAATTTGCCAGTAGTCGACCATCGTAACAGGTATATAGGAATGGTCTCGCAATCGACCCTTTTCACCTCATATCGCAATCAGCTTCTTAACCAGACTGAGAATTAAGCCCTGGTAGCTGAAACTTTTTTCGCTATTGCTTCGGCAGCTCTGATGCCATCTACAGCTGAGGATACAATCCCCCCGGCATATCCTGATCCTTCTCCGCATGGATATAAGCCGCTTACTCTTATATGATGCAGCTTCTCAGGATTCCTGGGAATTCTTAAAGGTGAAGAGGTTCTCGATTCAACACCAAGAACAGCGGCATCGTTTGTCAGATATCCATGCATTACCTGACCAAATAATCTCAGTCCGTCTCTGAGCCGTCGCCCAATTGCTTTGGGCAGCCAGTTATGAAGAGGCGAAGAAGTTACACCGGGGAAATATGAGACTTTTGGCAGAGAAGAAGAATTTTCTCCTGCCACAAAATCTGCCAGACGCTGTGCCGGGGCTCTCTGAGTGTGTCCTCCGTTTTTCCATGCTTCACGCTCCAGTTCCTTTTGATATTCAAGACCAGCCATTACACCAAAATTGCCGTATTTAATTATATCCTCGGGGCGTATCTCTACAACAATACCTGAATTGGCGTACGGAGAATTCCTGCCGGAAGGAGACATCCCATTCACCACAACTTCTTCCTGAGCTGTAGCTGACGGCACAATAAATCCGCCCGGACACATGCAGAATGAATAGACTCCCCTGCCGTCAACCTGTTTTGCCAGATTATATGATGAAGCCGGAAGGAACTCTCCCCTGCTATTTCCATGGTATTGAATTTTGTCAATCAGTTCCTGCGGATGTTCCACTCTCACCCCCATGGCAAAAGTTTTCATTTCCAGTTCAATGCCCCGGTTTTTACAAATAGCATAAATATCCCTGGCAGAGTGACCCGTTGCGAGAACCACATAAGGCGATCTGAACTGTTCATTATCAGAAGTAATTACTCCTTTTATTTCGTCTCCTTCAATAATAAAATCGGAAACCTTTTTTTCGAGCATGAAAAGCCCTCCTGCATCAATAATTGATTTCCTGATCTCAGAAATAATTCCAGGAAGCTTATCAGTTCCAAGATGAGGGTGAGCTTCATACATTATGTTCGTATTTGCACCGTGCAGGCAAAGCAGTTCAAGAACTCTCGTGTTATCGCCTCTCTTTTTTGATCGTGTATAAAGCTTCCCGTCGGAGTAGGTTCCTGCCCCGCCTTCACCGAAACAATAATTACTTTCGGGATCAACCAGTTGTTCACGGCTTATACGCGCAATATCCTTTTTTCTTGATGATACATCGCGGCCGCGCTCAATAATTATGGGCCGCAATCCAAGTTCAATCAAGCGCAGAGCTGCAAAAAGGCCGGCCGGTCCGGCGCCTACTATAATGACTTCCTTCTTTAGCGTTACATCCATAGGAATGAATGGGGCTATTGAAGGAACAGAAGAATCAGTACCTGAAAATACTTCAACTGAAAGATTTACGCGAATATTTTTCTTTCGTGCATCAACTGAACGTTTTATGACCCTTACAGCTGTTACAGACGAAAGCTCAAATCCTGCAAGTGAGGCAGAAATCTTTTTAATTGCTGCTTCATCCGCGGCAGCAGCCGGGCTTAGATTAATCTGAACCAGTTTCACCATTTCTATTCAAAATGAAATGCAAGGACCCAGATCTGAGACTTAATCTTTTCAATGGCATTAAAATATTCGGGATGGCTTGGTGAAGCTTCCTGCACGAGTACGTTGCCAATGCCTTGTGACATTTTCAGTTCTATGGAGAGCTTAAAATAGGTAAGGTAAAAATCAAGGCCCGCTCCTATTTCATAATACAGATCGGGTCTCTTAAGCCTGATATATATAGGCTTGGAATCATCAAATTCCTTTTTCCCGGCAAGATCGTATCTGAAATTTAATCCTCCTATCACATATGGTCTTACATTATTAAGCCTGTTGCCTTTATATTTGAGCAGGAGCGGAAATTCAAGAAAAGAGGATTCCAGCCTCTGCTGATCGTTGACAAGCACTTTGTTTTTATAGAACCGGATGATTCTCTGGCCAAAGGATACTCCCGGAAGAAACCTGATATCAAAATGATCAGCAGGCCTGAGATCAGTCACAATCTGTATATTTATTCCCGGATTCAGGACACTCACCGAAGGATACAAAGAGTCGGTCTTATAATGTGCCTGTGAAGGAGTTATATTAAAATCCATGGTATTGAATCCCAGGCTGAATCCAAAATGAATAAGCTTCTCATCATACCAGGATGTGTTCTTGGGTTTCTGTTTTTGAGCCGATAGTATGAGGCTATTCAACAGGAAAAAGATGAACAGAATTGTAAATGCAGCTTTTTGTTTCAACCCTATTTCAAGTTTAGATTTGGTTATACAAGATAATAAACTCGTTTGAATTCCAATTATTGCATCGGTAATTTGAAGCCGGTATAAATACTTGCCACACCACCTGTCAGTTTTACCTGGTGTGCATCGGAGTATCCTGCCCCGGTAAGGATTCTGAGGAATTCCTCATTATCGGGGAATTTCATTACTGAATCAGGCAAATATTTGTATGCCGCTTTATCTCCTGAAATCAGTTTTCCGAAAACAGGAAGAATATTTCTGAAATAGAAATTATAGAGAAATTTAAAAGGGAAGCCTGTAGGCTTCGAGAACTCCAGCACCATTATCATCCCTCCTTCCCTGATTACCCTGTGCATTTCAACAAGCCCTTTCTTAGGATCCGCGAAATTTCTGACTCCGAATGCAACCATTGCCACATCAAAAACATTGTCATCAAAAGGAATCTTCTCCGAGTCAGCGTTTATAAGCTCTATCTTTCCTGCAAATCCCTTTTTCTCTATTTTTTGTCTGCCTATTTCAAGCATTCCGGCAGATATGTCAATACCCCGGATCA
Source organism: uncultured Bacteroidales bacterium (assembly GCA_963715785.1). GTDB lineage: Bacteria > Bacteroidota > Bacteroidia > Bacteroidales > VadinHA17 > LD21. The sequence goes on along the minus strand of OY970276.1, from coordinate 2,864,501 downwards.
TTGAAGGGTTCAGCTTCATAGCTGCAATTGCCAGATCGCCTGTACCAGTTGCAACATCAAGAATATCAGGTGATTTGCAATGCCGGGAAATGATTTTTATTGCCCTGCGCCGCCAGAGCCTGTCGAAGTTAAACGATAAAAAATGATTAAGAAAATCATACTTCCCTGCGATAGAATCGAACATCGATCCTACTTCAGCTTTTTTATCCTCATTCAACATCTTCCGCGGAGTCCCTTTAATAATAAAAGACCCAAAGATAGGATTATTTCCTACTCATCATATTAAAGAATCAGCAAACAATAAACCATTTGATCCCAATTGAAATATGAATTTCCAGGTCAGAATTTATTTCTATTTTTACATAACAAAAATAAAACACATAAAATGAACAGGACAATAATGATCACAGGCGCTACGACAGGATTCGGGAAAGCTACCGCCATAAGATTCGCATCGAACGGTTACAACATATTAATTACGGGAAGAAGGAAGGAGCTGCTTGATGACCTGGAAAGGGAACTTAAAAATATTGGAAATATTAAAGTTCTCTCACTTTGTTTTGATGTCAGGGACAGAGATGAAGTCTCATCAATTATTGACAGGCTGCCTGAAGAATGGAAGCAGATTGACATACTGGTAAATAATGCAGGTCTGGCTGTGGGACTCGATCATATTCAATCGGGAAATATTGATGACTGGGACAGGATGATTGACACAAATGTAAAGGGATTGCTTTACGTTACAAGAGCAGTGGCACCATTGATGGTTGCAAGAAATAAAGGTCATATTTTTAATTTAGGATCTATTGCGGGAAAAGAAGTCTATGAAAATGGTAACGCATATTGTGCTTCCAAATTTGCTGTCGGAGCCCTTTCCAAAGCTATGCGTATAGACATGGTTAAGAATAATATCAGGGTGACTCTGATAGCTCCCGGAATGGCAGAAACAGAATTTTCCCTCGTTCGTTTTAAAGGAGATGAACAGAAAGCAAAAAATGTGTATAAGGGATTTGATGCACTTACAGCCGATGATATTGCGGATGTGATTTATTATTGTGCCACTCTTCCCGATCGGGTCTGTATAAATGAGGTGGAAATCACCCCTACCCAGCAGGCAAGTGTGAATCATAGTTTCAGGCGCGTCTCTACATGAATCCCTGGGTTTTTAAAACCTTCAATAATACTTCTGAAAAATAAACATTATCGGCTTTTTTATATCTGACATCCGTAAAGACCTGTGCCAGTGTTTCCTTACCATTCTCCCTGACGAATTGCTGCGAATCGACTCTCCCCTCCTTTTCCTTGTAATACCTGATAATATCCTCATTTGTATAATCCTTATAAATCTCTTCATGAATGACGGCTGGCAGAGGCAGCCGGTCAGGCTGATCAGGATTTTCAGCCGGCCAGCCAAGAGTAACAGTTGTAACCGGCACTACTCCTGAAGGAAGCTTCAGAATTTCAATGATCTTATCCGCATTATATGTTGTTGTTCCCAGGTAACAGATACCAAGGCCTTTCGATTCTGCTGCAATACAAACGGTTTGTGCAACAAGTAATGCATCTATAGCCGCAGTCATGAACGACAGGAAATTATCATAACCAGGTTCGGCATTACGCAGAAGGCACCATTTGTTAAACCTGTTAAAATCGGCACAGAATGTCAGAACCACAGGAGCTTCAGTGACCATTTTCTGATTAAAATGTACCGGGGCTAGCTCTGTTTTTTTCTGATTATCCCTTGTTATCACAATGCTGTACACCTGCATATTCCCGGTTGTAGAAGCCTGGCATCCCAGTTCAAGCAGTTCATCAAGCAGAATTCCGTCAACAGGTTCCGAGGAATATTTCCTGATTGTTCTTCTGTCTGAAAGAATATCTGAAAAGTTTGTCATTTTACTATTTTAAAGAATATAACACAAAGTAAACAAAATCCCTTCGTCCTTAAAAATGAAGTGAAGGATTTTCTTATCTTAGCGTAAATCTTAAACAAATAACCAGTAAATATCTGATATCATGAAAAAGAATCTTTTCATCGCAATCATTCTTGCATTCTTTATTGGCTTGAATGGTACGGCACAGAAGAAAAAGCAGCCTTCTAAGGACCAGACGAAAGTGACAGAGAAAAAGGATACTGTACTCTCCGCTGCCTTCTCAGGACTAAAATTCAGAAGTATCGGACCTGCCTGGGCCTCCGGAAGGATATCAGATTTTGCGGTTAATCCGAAAAATCATTCCGAGATTTATGCCGGTGTTGCAGCGGGCAGTATCTGGAAAACTACAAATGATGGCACAACATGGTCTCCGGTATTTGACAAATATGGAGCTTATGCAATCGGATGTCTCGCCATGGACCCCGATAACACTTCAATTGTATGGGCCGGTACGGGCGAAAACACATCCCAGCGTCAGCTCGGATACGGAGATGGTGTATATAAATCTGAAGACGGAGGAGCAAGCTGGAAGAATATGGGACTGAAGGAATCGAGACAAATAGGAATGATTGCCATTGACCCAAGGAACACCGATGTCGTTTATGTTGCGGCAGAAGGCTCAATATGGGGACCGGGAGGCGACCGGGGCCTTTATAAGACATCCGACGGAGGCAAAACCTGGATCAAAATGCTTGAGATCAGCGACAATACAGGAGTTAATAACGTTGTTCTTGATCCCCGTAACCCCGATGTCATCTATGCCACCTCTGAGCAAAGACGGCGCCATGTTTATACAAAGATAGGCGGTGGTCCGGAATCAGCAGTGTACAAATCGAAAGATGCCGGTAAGACCTGGGACAAGATAATGAAGGGACTTCCCACAGTCGATATCGGAGGCATGGGTCTGGCTATCTCACCGGTAAATCCTGATGTACTTTATATTATTATGGAAGCTGCAGGTGAATCAAGTGGTTTCTACAGAACTGAAGACAGAGGCTCTTCCTGGGAAAAAATGAGTTCCTATGCCTCAAGCGGCCAGTATTTTAATGAGATTTACTGCGATCCGAAAAATGTCGATAAGGTCTACAGTCTTGAAACAGTTTCAAAATACACACTCGATGGAGGAAGAACATGGACCAATATCGGAAATAATGAGAGACACGTCGATGATCACGCTATATGGGTTGATCCAACCGATACAAAGCACTTTTATATTGGCGGTGACGGCGGAATTTATGAGACGTTTGATGAAGGAAAGAATTTTATCTTCAAATCGAACCTTCCCGTGTCGCAATTCTACAGGGTCAGTGTGGATAACGCTCTGCCTTTCTACAATATTTATGGAGGCACACAGGATAATAACTCAATGGGAGGACCTTCCCGCAATATAAAAAGGGACGGTGTAATAAATGATGAATGGAAAGTAACCGTCGGTGGTGATGGTTTCTGGGTGGCTAATGATCCTGAAAATGAAGATATTGTCTATACCGAATCTCAGTATGGGAATGCTGCTCTCTGGGATAAAAAAAGCGAAGAGGCTTTAGATATAAAACCTGTGCCCGGAAAAGGAGAAAAAACCTTTCGCTGGTACTGGGATACACCTCTGATCATAAGTCCTCATGATAACAAACGGATCTACATTGCAGCAAATATCGTTTTCAGGAGCGATGACAGGGGACGAAGCTGGCAGGAGATATCAGGCGATCTTTCAAGGAATGAGGACCGTAACAAATTTAAAGTTATGGGTAAATATTGGAGCGTTGACGCTGTTGCTAAAGATGTTTCCACATCGCTTTGGGGCCTTGTCGTTTCACTGGCGGAATCTAAAGCAAAAAAAGATCTTCTATATGCCGGTACCGACGACGGCGTAATCTCGGTCACTGAAGACGGAGGTAAAAACTGGACAAAGTACACTTCATTCCCAGGGATTCCCGAGTACACGCTTGTGAGCGATATTCTTCCCGACAAGTTCGATGAAAATGTGGTCTATGCGTCTTTCAACAATATGCTGAGTGACGACTTTAAACCTTATATACTTAAAAGCAGTGATAAGGGTAAGACCTGGACATCTATTACGAAAGGACTGCCTGCAAATGGTACAATTCATACAATCCAGCAGGACAACATCAATCCTAATCTGCTTTTTGCCGGATCAGAATTCGGATTTTATTTTTCAATTGACGGCGGTAATGAGTGGATCGAATTCAAAACCGGGTTACCTACAATTGCAGTCCGCGATATCGCCCTGCAGGAGCGTGAGTCCGATCTCGTACTGGCAACATTCGGAAGAGGATTTTATGTACTCGATGATTATTCACCATTAAGGAATTTTACGAAGGAAATACTTGAGAAAGAGGGTAATATTTTCCCGATAAGGGATGCAAAAATGTATGTACAGGCCGATGGGTTTGATAATCAGGGCTCAATGTATTTCAAAGCACCAAATCCAGCCTTCGGGGCAACATTCACTTATTTTGTCAAAGATGTTCCCAAAACAGCGAAAGAGCTCAGACAGGAAAAGGAGAAGATTTTATTTAAGAAAGGTGAGCCCATACCCCAGCCCTCAATTGCTGACCTTGATGCTGAGGCAAGAGAGATTAAGCCATATCTGATATTCACTGTAACCGATGAAAAAGGCGACATCATAAAAAGAATGTATAAATCAGCTGAGAAGGGTGTGAACAGGGTAACATGGAACTTTACATATGAGGTTATCAGTCCTGTTACGACAGACAAATTTGATCCTTTAAGCTCAGGAAGCACAAGAAGAAGTTCAGGAATACAGGTTATGCCTGGTACCTATAAAGTATCTCTGGCTTTGTTTGCAAAAGATCAGATCAAAGAACTTGCTGCTGAAGTTCCATTCGTATGCAAGCCGCTTAATCTGGCCACCTTCCCGGCCAAACATCCGGATATCAGGTCGGCATGGATCAATGAAGCATCAGATCTGGCAAGAAGTATTTACGGTACAATAAGCTATACATCTGAACTGCAGAACAAGATCAATGCAGTCATGCAGGCTCTTCACGAAACACCCGGTGCAACACCGGAAATGATGCAGGAGGCTGAAAGGATCAATAATGAACTGATTAATATAAAATACAGATTCAACGGACCTGAGGCAAAAGCAAGTGAAGAAGAGCTTCCACCTATGGAGGTACCGCTGGTCCAAAGACTTAGTGCGATGGCATCTGCAACGTATGGAACAACCACTGACATAACTGCTATTGCAAAGGATCAGCTGAATATCCTGAAGACAGATTTTCCTCCGGTTCTTGAAAGGGTTAAAAAGGCAGGTATCGATCTGCAGAATCTCGATAAGCAGCTCGACAGTATAAAGGCACCATGGACTCCCGGAAGAGTTCCGGTACTATAGTGAAATGCGGCAGTAAATAATTGGTTTTGCCCGTGGAAAACGAACATGCCTGTTATACTGCTGCGGATTACGGATTTAATGAATTCCGGCTTGAAATTAATATTATGCTACAACACAAAATAAATAAATTATGAGCAGAGCAGTTACAATTTTTACGGGTCAATGGGCAGACATGCCATTCGAGACTCTGTGCCAGAAGGTCAAATCATTTGGTTATGATGGTTTGGAATTAGCCTGCTGGGGCGATCATTTTGAAGTAAATAAGGCAGATGAAGCGTACTGTCTTAAGAAGAAAGCAACCCTGGAGAAATACGGTCTTAAAGTATTTGCCATAGCAGCACATCTTGTTGGCCAGGCTGTTTGCGACCGTATTGATGAAAGACATAAAAGCATCTTACCCGATTATGTCTGGGGTGACGGTGATCCCGAAGGTGTCCGGCGAAGAGCTGCCGATGAGATGATAAAAACCGCAGAAGCTGCTAAAAGACTGGGGGTTGATACAGTCACAGGATTCACAGGCAGTTCGATATGGCCGCTTCTCTATTCCTTCCCTCCTGTTACTTCTGACATGATCGATAAGGGTTATGAAGACTTCGCAGCACGATGGATCCCCATTCTTAACAGGTTTAGCGAACTAGGCGTCAGGTTTGCACTCGAAGCTCATCCCACTGAAATTGCATTTGATATAGCTTCTGCCAGAAGAGCACTGAAGGCTGTAAATAATCACAGGGCGTTCGGATATAATTTTGATCCTTCTCATTTTGGCTACCAGGGCGTCGATTACGTTAAATTTATATACACGTTCGCGGAAAAAATTTATCATGTTCATATGAAAGATGCCGGCTGGTCAAAGGTACCAACCGAAGCAGGAGTCTTTGGCGGTCATACTGAATTCGGAGCTCCCGGCAGATTCTGGGACTTCAGGAGTCTTGGCCATGGAGATATAGATTTTGAGGAAATCATCAGGGCTTTGAACAGGATAAACTACAAGGGTCCGCTGTCGGTAGAATGGGAAGATAGCGGAATGGACAGGGAATTTGGGGCAAAAGAAGCTTGTGAGTTTGTGCGGAAGGTCGACTTCCCTGCGTCAAATATCGCATTTGATGCAGCTTTTGAAAAGAAATAATTTTAAAGACAAAGTAATTCTGATAAATTTAACCTAACTCAAACCTATCATTCTCAAAATGGAGACAATAAAGAAAACTCAATTATTCAACGCCAGCTGCGTTGCGTTAGTTGTTACGGCTTTAGCTTTTGCAACCAGGGGTTCATTTGTTCAGGCCTGGGCTGTTGAATTTAATCTGAACCATACCGAAGTAGGGTGGATTGTTGGAACAGCATTCTGGGGCTTTACTCTGGCAATGGTCTTTGGAGGACCGCTTGTCGATATCATTGGAATCGGAAGAATAATTTCCGTTGCTTTTTTCTGTCATGTAACCGGAATAATTCTTACAATTATTTCAACGGGATTCTGGTCGCTTTTCATTTCCACATTGCTCATAGGCATTGCAAACGGAAGTGTGGAAGCTGCATGCAATCCATTGATAACCAGTATGTACACTGATCAGAAAACAAGGAGACTAAACAGGTTTCACGCCTGGTTCCCAACAGGAATTGTAATCGGAGGACTGGTTGTATTTCTTTTCGGCAAGATCGGGCTTTTAAACTGGCGCTATGCAATGGCTATAATGCTACTTCCCACAATGGCCTATGGATATATGTTTCTTAACAAGAAGTTTCCTGAAACCGAAAGAGTCGTTTCCGGGTTCAGCTATAAGGACATGCTGAAAGCCTGTGTGAGTCCAATATTTATTTTTATGGCCTGCTGCATGATACTTACCGGTGGAACTGAGCTTGGTACAAACCAGTGGATCGCCGCCTTACTTTCAAACGTCTCGCATAATCCGATTCTTTTGCTGGTGTGGATATCAGGAATAATGGCGCTAACCCGTCAGTTCGGAGGCACCCTGATACATAATTTCAAATCTACGATAGTGCTATTGACTTCTTCAGTACTCGCCTTTGCAGGTTGTATATTAATGGGTTATACCAGCGGACCAATGGTGTTTGCTTCTGCAGGCATCTTCGCATTGGGTGTGGCATTTTTCTGGCCATCAATGTTAGGCTTCGTCTCCGAATATATTCCCCGGAGTGGTGCTCTGGGCCTGGCAATTATGGGAGGTATTGGATTTCTTGGAGGTGCAATTGCACAGCCCGTTCTGGGTGCTATATTCGATGCCCAGACACTTGCGGCGGTCCCTTCCGGACAGACAGCAGAGGTGATAAGAACAGCTCTCGAGGGAACAAAGGAAGCTGCAACCTGGGCAACAGCTCAACTCTCTGGCGGCGAGCATACATTAAGAATTGTTGCTTTTGTACCCGCAGTTTTGATCGTCGCTTTCATTTTTCTGCATTTATGGAGGAGAAAAGCTATGGCGAAAAATGTACCGGAAGCGCAATAACGTTAAGTGAAAAGTTTAAAAGACAAATGTTAAAAGTATAAGAATAAATATATGAAAAAGATAAAAATGGGAATGATCGGCGGTGGAACCGGCGCCTTCATTGGTGATGCCCATCGCCGTGCTTCAAGGATCTGTAACGATTTTGAACTTGTCGGGGGTGTATTTGATGCCGACTATGAAAAGAGCAAACTTTTTGCCGGGCAAGAAGGCATCACTGCCGAACGGTGTTATAAGAGCGTTGAGGATCTGATCATAAAAGAGTCAGAAATGTCTCCCGACAAACGCATGCAGGTTGTCTCTATCGTAACACCAAATGCTTTGCATTACAGATTCGCCAAAATCCTTCTGACATCCGGATTTAATGTGGTTTGTGAAAAGCCCATGACGATGACTGTCAGTGAGGCAGAAGAGCTTGAGAATCTGGTTGGGGAGAAAAAACTAACATTTGCTCTTACTCATACATATACTGGCTATCCAATGGTCAGGCAAATGAGAGATATCATATCGAAGGGGCTTCTCGGGACAATACAACGCATCGATGCTCAATATTATCAGGGATGGATTAATTCTATTATCCATGGCACTGGCAGCAGGATAACCGGCGTATGGAGGCTCGACCCAAAGCAAGCTGGCTCGAGCAGTTGCATGGGCGATATAGGAGTTCATGCATTTAATCTCATAGAATATACAACCGGACTGCAGGTCAAAGAAGTACTGTCTGATCTTAACCCTGTTAAAGAGGATATCCAGCTTGATCTTGACGGAACAGTGCTTTTGCGATTCAGCAAGAACCTGAAAGGTGTTATCCGGGCCAGCCAGGTCTGTGGCGGCGAGGAGAATAACCTGACAATAGCAGTTTATGGTTCAAAGGCAAGTCTCAAATGGGCCCAGGAAGATCCTAATTATCTTTATATGTTGAGCGATTCGGAGCCAACGAAAATTTTTAAGCCTGCTCACGGCTTCAATGAAAAGCTTGCAGAGAGCAGTCACACAATGCCATCAGGTCATCCGGAAGGGATCTATGAAGCTCTTGCCAATATTTATAAAGGCACCGCAAAATCCATCAGAGGCGAAAAATTCACACCCGGAGAATTCCCGACTGTTCATGACGGGGTAAGAGGAATGAAATTCATTCATTCAGTTGTTGAATCAAATAAGGGCGGGAATATCTGGGTTAAAATATAATTAAATCCTTTAACCGCAAAGATCGCAAAGCAGGCGCAAAGAACGCAAAGGCAAACCTGCAAAGTCATTACATGCTGACAGGTAAAAATATCCCCTTAGGAACGTGGGGATCTTTAAGGGGTATTGGATTTTGCATCCTTGTCAAGCCATATAACCTTCTGTTCCGAGACATGTGGCTGTCCAATAATATTTTTATATAGATCAGGCCTTCTTGCCTTTATGTATCTGCGTCCTCCGGACTGATCAAGTTTTTCGGGGGTAAGAACTGCCGAAACGACGTCATCATCCAGTCTCCTGCATTCAGCCAGTATGTCTCCAAACGGATCGATGATCATTGAACAACCGTTCTTCAGCTGATCGTCATCCATTCCGATCGGATTTGAGAACACAACATATATTCCGTTATCATAAGCTCTTGCCGGCAGCCATTTCATCAGCCACTGTCTTCCTTTCATGCTGTAAAATTCCAGCCTGAGGGAAGTCGGGTCAGTTTCTCTGTTTTTCCATAACTGAGGATCAACAAACCCAGCCCCGGGGCGGGTCGATGGCGTACACATTGTAACATGCGGCATAAAAATGATGTCCGCTCCCAGAAGCGCTGTAGCACGCACATTTTCTATAATGTTGTTATCATAACAGATCAGGATCCCGCATTTCCATCCAAGCAGATCAAATATACAATAACTGTCACCAGGGGTCAGATACGGATTTATAAACGGGTGCAGTTTTCTGAAACTGGCAATAACGCCATGGCTGTCAACACAAACGTATGCTTTGTATAATTTCTGCTCAATATCCTTTTCGAATAAGCCAGCCAGGATAATAATATTGTATCTGGAGGCTATTTCCGTCAACCTTCCTATACTTGGACCGCCGGGAATAAGCTCTGCCAGACTGACCATCTGCTCCCTTGAAAGATGCCTTGCAAAGGAATAGCCGGTTATTGAACATTCATGAAAAGCGATGACCCGGGAACCTTTCAATGAAGCTTCCCTGGCCAGGCTTTCAATTCTTGATAAATTGTAATCCTTGTCACCGCTCCGGTTTTCGAACTGAGCAGTCGATATTTGAATTTTATCCATTTTTGCAGCCTTCATACAGGCTGATTGGAAAAAAATAAATTATTTTTTCTTCTTCACTAAAAAGAATGCTGCTCCACCCACTACTATCGCAGCTCCAATAACAATTGCCACTGTAGGTATAAGGCTTGCCTTTTTTTCATCCTCCACCGGATAATAATAAGTGGGTTTCGCATCGGTGTCCATATTGACTGTATCTTTTTTTGGCTTAGGTTGTTCCTGTGCCCTTAACACGCTCAATCCACTTAACATCAACAGCAACGTCATCGAAAATACTAAAATTGATTTTTTCATTATTAAAAATATTTAAATTGTAAATGATAGTTTTCAGTTCATAAATTCATATATGCTTATTACCTCTTTATTGTCTTAATCATCTATTTAATGGTATTCAAAAGCTCATCATATTTTCTTGCAACCTCAGGGTTCGATTTTCTGTAAGTATCAGCCATCGCACTTATTGCTGGCTTATACACCGGATTCATGCTGAGGCATGTCCTGAGTAATTTTCTTGCCCTTCCGATATCCTTATCCATCAATAATTCTGACAGGCTGACGTAAGCTTCAAAATACTTTCTGTTAACTTCAATAACTCTTTCGTAATATCTTATCGCTTCCTCATTTTCTTGCCTGGTCCTGGCTATATTCCCGAGATACATGAGTATTGGTTCGAAATCAGGATTTAGCTTCAATCCGCGTTTTAACATTGAATCTGCCTTCTGATACTGTCCATCATTATTTAAAGCTGCTGCAAAATTATAAAAAATCATCTCATCACGATCATCAATTTTTAAAGCTTTTTCGTAGTGATCGATCGCATCCTTATTCCGGCCCTCAGAGAGAGCGATATAGCCAGCGTAATCCTCTTTCGTTTTTCTTTCGATTACCGTCCCAACAGGAACACCGTCGGCATAGATATTATGGATGCTGTTTTCGGGAGGCCAGATTTTATTTCTCAGCTGAAAAGGTGTAATGTATCTGTTTGCCACAATCGCATAGTCCCAGTCGGTCTGACTTCTCTCCTCATATCTGAAATAGGATGTTTCGATTTCCGGATGATTGCGAAACTGCCATTCGACCGAATAGGTCGCCTTAACCTTTATTTTACCCGGTATCTTTTTTTGATCAAGATACTGAATCAGCCATTCTGATGCAGGCGTCTGACTTATATAATAATAGTCAGTTTCGTAATTTGAATAAGCTCCCTTCAATCCTCCTGCAAACTGATTATAGTATATATAATAAAAGGTGGGGTTTTTCAGCATAAACTTCAAGGGATGAATGGAGAATACAATTATTATCATGATCGGCGCCCACTTAAGATACCTGTTTTTTATATGATCATAATAATACAAGTATCCCATTGAGGCCAGTAAAACTATTCCCGGATATAGAAACAGAAACTGTCGCCATGACGAATAGAGATTTGATTTCTCATATATCACAAAAGCAACAGGGAAGAAAATTGTAAATCCTATCATGCTATAGATCAAGGCTCTCTCGGAAAAACGGCCGGGTCTGACTGAAGTTAAGAAAAGCACCAGACCTGTCAGAACTGTGAATGGAATGGTTATTAACATCGATTTAGGAAGGTAATACCATGGCATGAAATCCGACCATTCAACTTTTCCCTCGAAGATCTGCCTGAATGTAGACGGGAAATGTGCCATCACATGATATGATTCCATAACATTTTTTACAGGACTCTGCAGTGCATAAGGCCATAACAAAATGCTTAAAAGCCACGAAATTGCGCTGATACAGCATATCAATAAAAATTTTGTCCGGACTTCAGCTATATCAATTTTAATTTTCCTCAGTGCTTTAAACATGTAGAATATGAAAAAGAAAAAGAACAGGTAACAGATCGATAATAATCCGCCAGCCCTTATGCTGATCCCGAATGCAAGACTGGCTGTAAGGAGTATTATGTCGCGATAAAGAATTTTCCTTCCAGCAACAAGAAATTTAATTATGAAAAATGTCGCCGATATATATGCAAGTGCAAATGGAACATCTTTCAGGTTATTCTGTGAATGTCCCATGAAAGTCGGTGAACCAATAAAGAGGATAAGTACAAGGATCCCGGCCCTGACGTCTGCTAGCCAAATGGCGAACAGTGCTGTTATAAAAATCAGAAGCCATCCGGCAGCTGTGCTCATCAGGTGGCGGAAGGTATAAACATCTTCGATATTAAACCATTTGATCAGAATAGTTACAATGTTATCGTACGACTGGCCATAATACCTGAGATTGGTAACCGGAGTATTGAGGGCCGACTGATCCTTGCCGTGAGACGCGAAGTAGTTATACACAGATACAGATTGATCATAATGCAGAACCTCATCACAGCTTATGCCCGCATTTTTGCTCAGAAGGAGCATCACTACAAGAAGGGATACCGAGAAAAAACAGAAGATATATTTTAATCTTGTCTCATTCATCATTCTTTCGGTGCGTCATCATAGAATTTCTTAACAAAGTAGATGGGGCGGTTTTGTGATTCTTTATAATTACGGTAAACATATTCCCCAAGAATTCCCATGAAAACCAATTGAATAGAACCGAGAAAGTAGATGCTCAGAAGAGTGGATGACCAACCGATCACAGCAAATCCGTACGCTTTGGCAATTAAAACGTAGATTCCGGCAGCCATAAAAACAAGAGTTCCCAACAAACCCAGGAGCAGGCAAAAACGTATCGGGAATCTTGAAAATGAAAAAATTGCATCTGCTGCCAGAATAAACAGATTCCGGATGCTCATTTTCGGGCTTCCCTTAAAGCGGTCATCCCTCATAAACTCTATATATCCCTGCCTGAATCCTATGAAGGTCCGCAGACCCGGAAGATATCTTACCTTCTCTTTCATTGAAATAAGGGCGTTGGTTGCTTCCCGTGTCATCATGGAGAAATTTCCGGAATTTTCCATGTATTTTATTTCACCAATATGTTTAAAAAGAAGATGAAACAAAACAGCGTACAGATCACGGCTGTTTTTACCCTTTCGTCCTGTCCTCTTCCCACTCACAATATCAAATCCTTCTGCCGAGATCATTCTGTGCATCTCGGAAAGAAGCTCCGGCGGATCCTGAAGATCACCGTCCATTAAGGCCACTATATCGCCTTTTGAATATTCCAGACCTGCGGTATATGCAGCCTGATGTCCGAAATTTTTAGATAATGATAAAACTTTAATATGGCTGTTCTCTTTCTGAAACATGAGAATTTTATCGAGACTATGGTCAGTGCTGCCGTCATCAACAAAAATCACTTCATAATCTTTTATAAAAGATTCTAATGATGAAATGGTCCTGCTAACCAGTTCCTCAATCAGCTTTTCTTCGTTGAATATTGGTATCACCAGTGAAAGCATATTCAGAAGTTTAAAAATCATTTAACCGCAAAAAAGAATTAAATGCAATTATTTTACTTTGCGTGCTTTGCGTTCTTACCCGCAGTGCTTTGAATGCTTTGCGGTTAATATTTCTATTTTTGAAGCCTTGTCAATGCAAATTCAGCTTCGTCCTTCAGTTCAGCATCCGATACAAGATTCTTTATAGCAGGAACAGAATAATCCGTACCCATCCAGCTAAGCTCTTTCAGTAAAAGTTTCTTCGAATCGCGAGTGGCTTTTGTATTATTCAGCACTTTTACCATCATCTTTTCAATATTAAGCAGTCCTGCTTCATCACCTGAAAGATCACGTATATGGCTTTGTATACAAGTAAGGTACTTTGTGCTTTTCGTTATGTCGTAATTTCCTATATTATCGAATGCTTCCGCAAGAGTAATTTCCTTAAGATCCGGACGCAGTACAACTCCTGCTTCACTTGGAAAATCCCAGGGCACTTTCTGCGTAACCTCACCCGTTACAGCCCATTCGGCACCCCTCTGCAGAGTTGTAATAAATCCGGCACAATGCATCGACGGTCCTCCTCCTTCATCTGCATGACCAAGAGTAGTATGGAAGATCCTCCCCTTTCCATAAGTAATGGTCATGAGGATCGGTTCATCCCTCATTGTACCTCCTCCCATTGCACTGTCGGCAAAAGCTGTTGCCAGGATCTGCATGTTTTTAGCCGGACCCCTCAGCTGGCTGTATAATTCATCTGAAGCATGAAGCCATGCGTCCGGAAGACCTTTTGTCACAGGATGGTCAGTGATCCTGGTCCTTACAAGGAATTCCCTTCTCTTGCCATGAGATCCTCCGATGCCTGCTGAAGTATCCGTAATAAGTTGATTATTTTTATAGTAGACATATGGACCGTCTTTCTGATTACGGTCACCCCATCCACCCAGTCCGCACATTTCATTATATTCTTTCCATCCGGGAAAAGAATTGTCGGCAGCATGATATATAACAATTCCCCCTCCGTTTTTTACATATTCAACAAATGCAGTGTCGGTCTTCGCTGACCACGAATCACCATTATAATCGATGATAACAAGCTTATATTTCGAAAAATCAGGGTTGAATGTTTTCATATCACCTCCTTTATCGGGAGTGATCATAATTTCAGAAGAAAACAAACCTGTCTCATCAAGGATCTGTTTAAGCACCGGAGAACTGGCTTGCCAGTTATGATTATTCTGACCGGTTATTATCAGAGTTTTAAAGACTGTCTCTTTTTTACATGAAAAGAAAACTGTTAATAATGCGACTGCAATAATAAAAAGCAAATAATATTTTTTCATATCGGTATGGGATTAAGCTGTTGGTAAAGTCCATGGCTGACGGTAAGGACGGCTCAGCAGCCTTGCGGCCCGCGGATTTCCTATAATTTCTTCTTTTTCCGGATCCCATTTTATTGTCTCATGTGTGGTCATAGCGATTTCGCCAAGCAATGCAACCGAGATCGCTCTGTAGGCTACCTGAACTGGTGCAATTGCCTGTTTTCCTGAATGGACACAATCCACAAAATTCTGCCAGTGATTGTCGCTCTTGTACAGATGAATTTCATTCTCGCCAATGACCTCATTAAGGATTTTAGGATCTGAAGCTGAAAGGATGTCTCCCCTGTCGACATGAATCCATCCAAGATCCCCATGCCAGGTAGTTCCCATTCCAAGGGGAAGCCTTGAGGAGTTTGCCACGCGCATTTCAATTCCATTTGCATATTTGCACAAAAAATCATATTCAACAGGAACATTGAAAATTCCATCGAACGGGTAAACTCCTGAGCCTGATATTTCAACAGGACCTGTATTTTCCAGTCCAGCACCCCAGTTGGCTATGTCAATATGATGACCGGCCCAGTCGGTAAGCTGACCTCCTGAATAGTCGAGTATCCAGCGCCAGTCCCAATGAGAAACGCCCCGGTAAGGTACTTTCAATGCAGGTCCAAGCCACATATCCCAGTTAAGCTCATCGGGAACCTTCATAACCGGAGGTGTCCCAATACCTTTGTTCCCATCAGGGAGGCCCACTTCAATATATTTAATTTTCCCTGCCCTTCCGTTGATCGCAAGTTCGGCACCGCGCCGGAAATTAGCTAACGACCGCTGCCAGCTTCCTGTCTGCCATATAATATTGTTGTCCTTTACGCTCTTAACAATTGTCTGGCCATCCTTTATTGTACGGCATATGGGCTTCTCTCCATATACATTTAATTTCTTATTGGCAGCTGCGGAATATATTATTCCATGCCAATGATCGGGCAATGCAATTGAGACGGCATCGAGTTTTTCCTTTTCAAGAAATTCCCTGTAGTCGCCGTAGGTCCGGCAGTCTTTGTTTTTATATTCAAGATCCACAGTCTCCTTGGCCTTTGCCAGATGAAGTGAATCAACATCGCAGACAGCCACAAACTGAACTGCATCCCCGAGCTTCAGAAAATCCCTCATATTGCTCGAACCCTGAGAGCCAACCCCGATAGATCCGATCACCAGGCGATCACTGGGAGCTATTCTTTTCCCTGATCCAAAAGCAGAGGAAGGGATTATTTGAGGAAGTACAAAAGTGCCGGCAACAAGCGCAGCTGATCGTTTAACGAAATTTCTTCTCGATGTTTTGCCTGTCATAGCTGAATTTATAAAATTATGCCAAAAAAAAAGCTTTTATCAGAGAGCCACAGGTGTTCCCGGTATTGGTGTTTCGAATACCATATCAACCGGTCCCATCTCAATTTTTGCTGGTCCCAGGTGCATATCAGATTTAAATATTTCATCCCAGGTAATAAGACGGCCCGTATAGGCAGCTGTCCTTCCCATAATTGCTGTTAATGTAGAAATGGCAGTCGTTTCTGCCTCATTAACGTAATTGCCTGTCCTGATTGCATATACAAGATGCATATGTTCCTGGACATACGGAGGGATCTTAACAGAATTCATTGAATTTCCGTTTTCATCCTTTGGGTATTCAAATTGCCATTTTATCTTGCCTTTCAGATCATAAATCGTGTTTGCGCAATTCGTATAACCCTCGGTACCCATAATGATCTCGCCGGTTCCATTAGCACAGCTGTCAATTTGCCGGCACATGCTATGTGAGCTCACACCAGTTCCGTAATCAAAATCTATACTGAAAAAGTCATACTGGTCACCTGTTACTCTTCTTGCCCTTCCGCCGTAACCGATAGCCTTCTCAGGATGCTTTCCCAAAAACCAGTTGATGACATCGATATTATGAACATGCGTATCGAGGATATGGTCGCCGCTCAGCCAGCAGAAATTATTCCAGTTCCGTATCATATATTCCATATCATTCCAACCCTTTTCACGCTCACGAAACCAAACATGATCCTGGTTCCAGTAGGCTTTGGCAGAGGTGATTGTTCCAATTGCTCCGCTCCTTACCTGCTTATAGGTCTCAATATAATCTTCCTGATGACGACGCTGTGTGCCTGTTACAACGCACAGTCCAAGTGCTTCAGCTTTTTTTGCTGTTGTGATCACTGAACGAATGCCAACCGGATCAACCGCCAAAGGTTTCTCAAGAAATGAATGTTTACCATTCTGAACAGCTTCCAGAAAATGCTCCGGCCGGAATTGACAGGGAGTGGCAAGTATCACTACATCAACTTCCGGAATAGCCATCAGCTTTTTATACCCGTCAAAACCCACGAAACAGTTTTCTGCAGGTATCGGCAATTTAAAGGATGCAAAACGCTCGCGGCACGCATCAATCTTATCCTGAAATACATCGGCAAGAGCAATTATCTCCAGATCGGGCCCTGAGCTTATAAAATTGATAGCAGCGCCTGTTCCCCTGGCTCCGCAGCCTACCAGCCCGGCTCTTAGTTTTTTACCTTTCGGAGCACCCCTCAATATCGGAGGAAGACCCAGTTCTTTTGAGTCTGGCTTCCTGCTGCATGCCGTCATCAACGCTCCTGCACCCGCAAGTCCAAGACCTGCAAGTGCGGTTCTCCCAATGAATTTTCTTCTGTCAATATTATGCATATATTTTTTGTTAAAATATTCTCTTTTAATTTTTTATCGAACTGTCGGCTTCACAAACAACCCTGAATCCAACATCAATACAATCGGAATACCACCATATGCTCTTTGGCATCTGAGGGTCAGTGACAAGCCATGACTGGGTTTTCGTAAAATCGCGGGAAGCGCTTCTAACATCCTTGGCGTCACTCTTGAATGATCCACCCCTGATAACATGCTCCCTGCCGCTGGCAGGTCCGCCAGGATTAACAACCTCAGCCGAATCAGCCTTATAGGCATCGGGGGAATAATAATCGAGACAAAATTCCGCAACATTACCCGACATATTTTTCAATCCGAAAGGATTAGGCTTAACTGATTGTGGCTCCTTTGTCCGTGAGTTGCTGTTTACCTTATACACTACCCGCGAGGAAATCACTGCAGTATCGGGACCAAAAATCTTCTTCAGCAGGCCTTCGGAAGTAAAAGACTTCGGATTTCCCGGGAAAAAATAAGGCGTCTGAGTTCCTCCACGGCAGGCATATTCCCATTCAGCCTCAGTAGGCAGCCTGTACTTTTTACCTGTCACTTTGGACAGCCACTGACAATATACTTCAGCAGCATGCCATGACATAGTGATAGCAGGCCTGGTTCCTTTTCCCCAGCCCTGATCAGGGGCACCCCAGGGCGGAGTTGCTCCGCTTATTGCATCAACATTCTTTTTGGTCACCACCTGTCCTTCGGTCCTTCCCTGGGAACCAGTGGCCCTGAAGAAGGCCATATATTCATTCCAGGTAACTTCAGTTCTGGCGATCCAGTATTTTGAAAGGGCAACTTTTCTTAAAGGACCTTCATCTTTCTTCCGTAAAGGTTCATTGTCGGGACTGCCCATATTGAATTTACCTGAGGGAATTGCAACCATATCAAATGAAACATTGGTTCCGGGTATTTTTTCGGTGAAATTTTCAAATTTCTCCACCCTGGCTGGTTCTGTATAATCCGCTTGATTTACCGTTACCGTTACTCCAAAATTTGTATTATGAGCATGCAGTTCATTCTTGTCAAAATGACCAACATTAAGATGACAATTGATGCAGTTTACGTGCTCAGTACTAGTTAAATAGAGAAGATGCGCATTCCCGCCCTCCACTGATAATTTTACCGGGAAGAGATTCTGATGACACGCCAGGCATGATTTTTCATAAACGTATCCTTTTGCATTTTCAAGGAGCTTCTTTTGATCCCAGTTTAGCCTGGCACTGTCTTTGAAGAGATACCCGTAAATATCTTTAAACCCATGTTTGGCCTTTGCGAACAGATATCCCGATCCTTCCGGAGGAAGATGACATTCAGCGCAGTGCACGATATTTCCGGTCCTGTTATTATAATGTGGCGAAAACTTCCAGCTCTCGTCAGCCATTGGATGAATATGGCAGGATACACAATATCTATCAGTTGAAGTATAAGATACCGCAACACTACCCGCTTTAAGTACTATAATGCAAATTACAAAACCGGCAAGAACAAGCCATTTCCGGGTTTTCCGCTTAATAAAAGCCGGACCCTGTCTATCAGATGAATTCATTTTCCCTGGGAACAATCATTAAAACTGGTTAAAGTTAATTGTTTGCCTGACTTCCAGATACAAATGAGGTTACTTTTTATCCTAAAAAATGTTAAAGACCTTCAGAATTGCAGGAATGAATCATATGTTAAAGGAGTGAGAGACCGACACTCAAAATGGGCGTTTTTGCCAAATTGTAATAATGAGTGCCGATTCCCGTTTTCATGTATGGTTTAACGGAGCTGGTGGAAGGAATCAAATAACATGTCAAAAATGTTGACAAATAATTTAGATTATTGGCTCAGATATAAGCTTTAATATTAATTTTGGCATATAGATTGTTTATTGACTGAAAAGTATATTTTTGTACCTTATTATTATTAACCGATATGAAAAAGATTGCTGTTATACTTCTGGTTACCTTTGTTACCGCGCTTGTTGCTACTTCATGTAATAAAAAAGAATGCCCAGCTTATTCCAAAGGTCACACCAGAGCTAGTAGTGAGCAGACATATAAGAATGTCTGATTTCCATATTGTTCTTTTGGTTCGTCCAGTTTTATAAGTAAGCAAAAATATGAAAAAGCTGCTTATACTAGCGGTAATACTTCTTTATGGTACTGTATCATCGTATGCACAGGGTGAATTGAATGAACAGCAGAAGGTTTTTTTCCGGAACGAAAAATCATTTGCCATTCTTCTCAATTCTGATGGCGTAGGTTTAAGTTATCGCGAAGCCAAAAGAATTGATTTCCGCAATAAGAATCTTATTGAAATAGATGCCGGTACCCTGAAGCTTGTGAAAGAATACAGGCAAACCAGTGTATGGACCCAGGGATCATATATTTTTGGCAAACTTAATTCAACAATTTACATCAGAGCCGGTTACGGTCACCAGCACGAAATTTTCAAAAAAGCTGACCTTGGCGGAATAGCTGTAAGATATTTCTATTCTGCAGGTCCGGTTATAGCTTTATATAAGCCGATCTATTACAAAGTATTGAACCTGATACAAGGCAATCAATACGAAATAATTGATGAAAAGTTTGATCCCAATGCAATTGCCTCACCCGAGGATATATATAGCAAAGCGGCTTTCACAAAGGGGCTCAATGAGACTAAAGTGCTTCCGGGCCTTTACGCAAAGGCAGGATTCAATTTTGAATACAGCAAAGAAGATAAGATTATTCATGCCATCGAGCTTGGAGCTCAGCTCAATGCCTTTCCAAAGAAGATTCCAATGATGGCCAGTTCTGGCAATAAGGCACTGTTCTTTTCATTGTTTGTCAGTTACAGATTTGGAATAATAATAGACCCCCTTGATCCTGAAGCAAATAAGTTTTCTAATATTTTCAGGAGAAAAAAGAATAACTGATCTCTTGTTTGGACTTGACATTTCCGGAGAAAATACTATTTTTGCTAGTCAATTTATTAACTAATTAATTAAACAGAAATGTCAAAAATTAAAGTAGGTATCAACGGTTTTGGCAGGATCGGCCGACTGGCCTTCAGGGCTGCCATGAAAAGAAATGATATAGAGATAGTTGGAATCAACGACCTCCTCGAAGTGGAATACATTGCTTATATGCTTAGCTATGACACCGTTCATGGCAGATTCGACGGAAAAGTTGAAGTTAAAGACGGAAGACTTATTGTAAACGGACAGAGTATCCGTATTACTTCCGAGAAAGATCCCGCAACCCTGAAATGGAATGAAGTTGGTGCTGAATATGTTATTGAATCCACAGGTCTGTTCCTCACAAAGGAAAGCGCAATGGGTCATATCACGGCCGGTGCAAAGCATGTTGTGATGTCAGCTCCTTCCAAAGATGATACCCCTATGTTCGTTATGGGTGTTAACCACAATAAATATAAGTCTGACATGCAGTTCGTATCGAATGCTTCATGTACAACCAACTGCCTGGCTCCTGTTACAAAAGTGCTTCATGATAATTTCGGGATTGTTGAAGGCCTCATGACAACCGTACATTCAACCACTGCGACTCAGAAAACTGTTGATGGCCCTTCCAAAAAAGACTGGAGAGGCGGCCGTGCAGCTGCCGGTAACATAATACCTTCTTCCACCGGTGCAGCTAAAGCTGTAACCAAAGTTATCCCTGAGCTTAAAGGTAAACTGACTGGTATGTCTTTCAGAGTTCCAACTTTGAATGTATCAGTTGTAGACCTTACCTGCCGTCTCGAAAAAGCTGCCACTTACGATGATATAAAGAAAGCTATGAAGGCTGCTGCTGACGGTCCTCTTAAAGGTATTCTCGGATATACGGAAGATGCTGTTGTTTCCAGCGACTTTATTGGTGATTCACGTACATCAATCTTTGATGCAGGTGCCGGTATTTCTCTTAATGACAACTTTGTGAAAGTGGTTTCCTGGTACGACAATGAATGGGGCTACTCATGCAAGCTTCTTGATCTTATCGCTCACATGAACACTGTTAAGTAACTGAATGGAAGTTGCTTAAGTCTAAACTGTATATAGAAAGGGACGTTGCGCGCAATGTCCCTTCTCATTTTATACGATCATATTTATGTCCAGAGGTATGCCAGCCGTATCGCGGTAATGTTCTCCAAGTTCCAGCATTCCTTCATCATCTTCCTCATAAAGCCAGGTCATCTTAACAGATTTGCCCGACATCCCATAACCCGTAAGCCTCTTCAGAATTTCATAAAGATATTTTGAGGAACCGCTGTTGATATATTCAAGCTGAATAATGACATCAAGTCCGTTGCTCCTTTCAAAATGAAGGGTTAGCCACTCTTCCAGGCGCCGGAAAATAAGCTCGGGATTTTCAGGGATCGAGCGACCGACAAGCTCAAGTTTATTAATATCGGGATAATAAGCAATACCCGGACAGTTTTTTAACTCTTCCTGAATTACAAATTTTTCCATACTCTGATATTTTATTCATACCTTAAAGCCTCAATAGGATCAATATTGGCTGCTTTAACGGCAGGTGCATAGCCGGAAACGACACCTACAATAAAACATACAACTATTCCGGTCATTACCCATACCCACGGAATAACAAAACTCGATCTCAGCATCGAAGAAACCGCATTGCCGATAAGTATCCCAAGAACAATTCCAAACGCACCACCAAGCTGACCAATCATTATTGATTCGAAGAGAAATTGATATTTAATAGTCTGAGTCTTGGCTCCTATAGCTTTCCTCACACCAATCTCACGTGTGCGTTCGGTCACCGAAACAAGCATTATATTCATTAGTCCTACAGCTGCACCAAACAAGGTAACTATACCAATGATTGTAGCCGCAAGTGTGACGAACCTCAGGTTCTTTAGAAGCATATTAACAATATTGTCGCTCTTTGAAATATTAAAATCAGATTCATCTTTCGGATTAAGGTTCCTGACTGTTCTGAATACCGCCTCTGCTTCCCCGGTCATTACATCGAGATTAACCTGTTTCATCGGCATGATTGTAATGGCGAATGTCATATCAGGTCTTGAAAAATACTGACGGGCTGTCGTGATTGGCATAAAACATACATTATCGGGGTTGCCTATACCTGAGCCTTTACTCTTAAGAACTCCGGAAACCTGCAGCTTTAACCCGGCTACCGTGATCTCTTTCCCGATTGGATCAACTCCCGAAGGAAAAAGATCCTTAACAACATCCGAACCAATGAGTACATAATGACGAATTTCCTGCACCTCATCTGCACTGAAATTCCTTCCCGATTCAATCTCATAGCCTGAAACCGAAAGATGATTCTCATCTATCCCCAGCAGGTTCACATTCGGGTTCGTCTTTTCCGAACCATATTTAACTGTTGAAAGTCCGGAAGCATTGAATGAGACAGCAACCCAGGCTGCTTCATTAAAACGCGACTTAAACTCCTCTGCTTCCCGGTAAGAGATCCTGGAAAAATTCTTAGTCCTCGACCTGTCATTCCCAATCTGAATATTCATTCCCCTTGAGGTAATGGTGAATGAGTTAGCACCCATCATTGTGAACTGATTGGTAAGAGATGATTTTATTGCGTCAATTGCTGTAAGAATGCCAACTAGCGCCATTATACCAATTGCAATAATGCATATTGTAAGAATAGCTCTTACTTTATTTGAACGTATGGCACGAAACGAAATTTTCAGGTTTTCCTTGAAAATGCCAATTCTTAATATACTCTTCTTCATTTATAGTCTCTCCGGCAGTAATTCATTAAAAAAAATAAAAGTACACTTTTTTTCCCTTTCAGTGAAAGCAGATTTCGTAATATTTGGATTATTTAGATATCTGTAAAATTTCTCAGCATTTTATTCTTGTAATTTCAGAAAACAAACAGGTCTGTTA
Organism: uncultured Bacteroidales bacterium; assembly: GCA_963715785.1. Taxonomy (GTDB): domain Bacteria; phylum Bacteroidota; class Bacteroidia; order Bacteroidales; family VadinHA17; genus LD21. The sequence goes on along the minus strand of OY970276.1, from coordinate 2,841,195 downwards.
TCAATTAAAATAATTACATATTTAGTTGCATAACTAATTTATTCGTTGTATATTTGACTGTGTGTTCATAATATAGGTATAGCAGTATTTCATTAAAACATAAATAGCAGTATATGAGAGATTTAACCAGAGCTGAAGAAGAAGTTATGCAGGTTCTTTGGAAGATCAAAAGGGGATTTGTAAAAGAAATACTCGAGCATTTTGACGATCCGAAACCGGCCTATAACACTGTCAGTACAATCGTCAGGATCCTGCAGGATAAAGGATTTGTTGCTCACAAGGCCTATGGAAGAACACATGAATACTTTCCGGTTGTGTCAAAAAGTGAATATTCAAAATCGCATCTCAGCACCTTCGTTCAGGATTATTTTTCCAACTCGTTTGAAAAAATGGTCAGTTTCTTTGCAAAAGAAAAAGGCATTTCAATTAAGGAAATGGAAGATATTATGAAAATAATGGAAGGGGAAGTCAGAAAACAAAAAAATAAATAATGAATGCACTTTTCTTATATATGGTGAAAGCTGCTGTCTATATGCTGGCGTTTTATCTTGTGTATACAACATTGTTAAGCAGGGATACCTCCTACACCCGGAACAGGTTCTACATTATTTTCTCCATTGCTTCCGCGCTGCTTCTGCCATTTATCACATTACAGACTGAAAAACCTTTAAACATCCAGTTTTTCGGGAAGCTTCTGTCGGAAGTATTTGTAACTGCGAGTCCCGGCACCGCACGGACATTTCATGACGGGATATCACTTCATGCTCTTCTCAGGTTATTTTACTCATCCTATATCATTGTCGTTATCGCATTCCTGGTCAAATTATTGACAGACGTTGTCAATCTGCTTTTTCTCATTATACGAAACCGTGATAAGGGAAGCCGGATCATAAGATTCCATGATTTCAACACTTCGGGATTTTCCGCTATGGGATATATCTTTATCAATGAGCGACTTGATCGCGAGGATTCTGAAGAAATTATCAGGCATGAACAAAAGCATGTGAATCAAAATCATTTCATAGATATCATTTTCGTTGAGCTGGTAAAAGCTTTTCAGTGGTTTAATCCGGTTGTGTATCTTTTTAACAGGTCACTGCGCGCCATACATGAATTCCAGGCCGACCAGGAGTGCCTGAATTCCGGAGTTACGATTATAAACTATCAGAGCCTGCTGTTAAACCAGGTTTTTAAGTCAAGGGTGTTCAATTTAACCAACAGCTTTTCAAATCCCTCGCTGATAAAGAAAAGGATGGTTATGATGACAAAAAAACGCTCTTCTCCGCTCGCCAATGCAAAAATGCTATTAGTTCTTCCTGTTGTCGGAATCGTGCTCTTAACCATTTCAGCCTACAGCGGAAAATCTGACACCTCTGGAAAACAATCTGTGCCCGCCTTGAATGCTTTCAGCTCTTCAAAGGAAACAGCCAGGGAAACAATGCCAATGCCGCCGCCTCCGCCGCCTCCACCGCCGCCCCCTCCTCAAGAATCAAATAACAACAACCAGACTGTAAAAGGAGAATTAATAAATAAGCCAAATTATGAGCCTTATGCAGTTGTTGAAGAGATGCCGGAATTCCCCGGGGGCGATGATGCCCTTCTCAGATATATAGCTGAGAATACAAATTATCCTGAGACTGCCAAAGAACAAAATATTCAGGGAAAAGTCATTATACGATTTTGTATAACTCCTGATGGCAGTGTAAGCCTTATCAGTGTTCTTAAGGGTGTTTCGCCCGACCTTGATGCTGAGGCATTAAGGGTAGTCAATTCACTTCCTCTATTCAACCCTGGCAGACAGGGAGGAAAACCGGTTCCGGTATGGTACATGGTTCCGATCTCATTTGCTCTGAAATAAATCATTCATCAGCTAATAATTATTAAAATGATCTCAAACCGGGATCATTTTTTTATTTAATTAAATATTTAGTTGTATAACTAATTATTTCGTTGTATATTTGATACAGGAAATCCGAATCAAATTGTAAGTACGACTCCTGTAGCATAATTAAAAACATAATGTCATGAAAACAAAAAAAACCATCACCCCGCTCACAATCCTGAAAGTCATGTCTGTTTTATCAGCGATGCTTTTGGGAATTATTGTATTGTCGGCCTGTGCTGCAGGCCGGAAATCAACCGGAACCACACCCGCTGCTGTTACCTCATCCAATCAGGAGGTACCCTATGTTGTTGTGGAGGAGATGCCGGTATTCCCGGGCGGAGACAGCGCTTTAATAGATTATATCAACAAAACCGCAAAATATCCTGAATCAGCAAAACTGAATAAAATCCAGGGTAAAGTTATCGTCCGGTTTTGTGTCTCAGCCACTGGAATGACAGACAGAATAAGTGTACTTAAGGGTGTTAATCCTGAACTCGATACCGAAGCAGTAAGAGTGATAGGTACTCTTCCTCCATTCAAGCCAGGAAGGCAGGGTGGGAAAGCCGTTCCTGTCTGGTATATGGCACCGATCGACTTTAAGCTAAAGTAATTTCCATGGTATTACCATTCATTTAATTATTAACTCAATAAAAATTATCAGCTATGAAAACAAAAAAATTCTTCATCAGGTCAGCAAGCCTGAAATTACTGCTGGCAGTGCCATTAGCAATTTTCATGCTTGCAGCAATTTCTTTCAGTGCCTCTGCGCAGGAAAACACCAACAAAAAAGAAATAGCACCTCCGCCTCCGCCTCCACCTCCCCCACCGCCTGCTCCGGGAATGGATTCTTACCAGGGTGTGAAGGAAGGACGAGCTTATAAAAATGTTGATGAGATGCCTGTTTTTCAGGGTGGAGATACTGCCTTGCTGAAGTTTGTAGCAGAAAATACAATCTATCCGAAAGAGGCTAAAGAGAAAGGGATTCAGGGACAGGTATATGCCAGGTTCATGATAAATACTGACGGTAAGGTTTCTGACATTTCAATTATTAAGAGTGCAGATCCTTCACTTGATGCTGAGGCCCTTCGTGTTGTCGGCCTGCTGCCAGGATTTAAACCCGGGAAACTGAATGGTGTTGTCGTACCTGTATGGTACGTCTTGCCAATCAGCTTTAAACTGAAATGAGGCTTAACTATTGAGGGAGCTTCAGCTCTAAGGCATTCTGATTCAACTGCAGATGCATTTTAAAACTGGTCCTGCCAAGGATCAGTTTTTTATTTTATTGTAGTTCAAAATGGCTATTTTTGCTCACTGAATTATTCAAGTATGAACCTTGAGGATAGAATAAATTCATTTGCGTTTCTTGGAGAGAGCCTTAGGAACTCTCTTAAGGGTAATCATATGGCAGAAGATGACCCCGGGAACTATTACTCCCGTTTAAAAATTTTGATTGAAAACCAGGAGAAAATTAACCCCTGGTTTACTTCCGATAATGTCTATCGTGCCCTAACAGCTGTTGCAGAGGAGCTTACCGGGGAAAATCTCATAAGATGGACAGACAGTTATCCCGGCCTGAAAGGCAAGACAAATCCTGTAAGAGTCGGAGTGATAATGGCAGGCAACATACCTCTTGTAGGTTTTCATGACTTCCTTTCTGTGCTTATAACCGGAAATTGCCTGGTGGCTAAAACGAGTTCCAAGGATCACGAACTTATTAATTTTCTGGGCAGTATGCTATGCGATATAAATCCGGGCTTCAGAAACAGTATCGAATTTACCGAAGATGTTCTTACCGATTTTGATGCTGTCATAGCTACCGGCAGTGACAACAGTTCAAGATATTTTGATTACTATTTCGGCAAATACCCCAATATTATCAGGAAAAACAGGAATAGTGTAGCAATTCTTGACGGCACTGAAACAGAACAGGAACTTGAAGATCTTGGGATTGATATCTTTTCCTATTTTGGACTTGGTTGCAGGAATGTGTCAAAAATATATATTCCCGAAGGTTACGACATTGCTGCACTGACCACCTGCTGGAAGACTTTTAGTAAGGCAATAAGGCATCCTAAGTACGCTAATAATTATGATTTCAATAAAGCTGTATTTTTGGTAAATAAAGAAGCATTTCACGATTCCGGATTTATCCTGCTGAAAGAAGATAAGAGGATTTCTTCTCCGGTTTCTGTACTTTTTTATGAATATTATGATTCTCAGGATGCTGTCATCAGGCATACTGCGGATCTGAAAGAAAAAATACAATGTATTGTTGGCAGGCATTATATTCCTTTTGGCAAGGCACAGTCGCCTCATCTGTGGGATTATGCCGATGGAATTGATACTATAGAATTTCTTCTAAAAAAAAAAATAGCAGGAATATTGTAATCTAAAAAATATTATATTGCACCCATCGAATTAATACATATTATGGTTTACAAATTTGTAGTGTTATCAGATGAAGATGAGTCATTTGTCAGGGAATTTGAATTTCTTGACACGCATACATTAATGGATTTTCATAACCAGATTCAGGATGAACTGGAGTTTGATAAATCCCAGATGGCTTCATTTTTTATGGCAACCGACAATTGGGAAAAGGAGGAAGAATTTACTCTCTTTGATATGGGCACAGGTTCTTCAACAATGGAAGTTGCGGTTTTGGAAGATATTATTTTCCGCAAAAACCAGAAATTACTCTATGTATTCGATTTTTTCAATGAAAGATCTCTTTTTGTTGAGTATACCGGTGAAGTAAAAGAGATTGAAGGTCGTGAATATCCATCCTGCACAAATTCCAAAGGAATTCCTCCCAAACAGGTGATTTTTGGCGGAACTTCAAGGAAACTCTATAATAATATTGTTGTTTCCGACGATGATGATGAGATGATGTTGAACCTGAAGTTGATGAGCTTTTCCTTAACGGAGATGATGAAGAAACGCTGCCAGATTTCGAAAACATAGAAAACCTGAACGAAGACGAAGAATAATCTTCCGGAGGAGTAAATTCCGATGAAAAATTTTCTGATTGTTTTGCTTGGTCCGACCGGGGTAGGCAAGACTGATATTTCCATTAATTTTGCCCGACATTTTAGATGTGAAATTATTTCAGCTGACTCAAGGCAGTTCTTCCGCGAGATGAAAATAGGGACTGCTGTTCCTGTCTGATTCACAGCTTCAAACAATAAAACATCATTTTATAGGATTCCTGTCAGTTGAAGATTATTACAGTTCAAGTCTGTTCGAAAGAGATGTTCTAAAACTTCTTCCCGAGCTATTTGCCAAAAACAATGCAGCTCTCATGCAGGGAGGATCAGGAATGTATATTGATGCAGTTTGCCATGGGATTGACGATATCCCTGATGTTGATCCCACTGTAAGGACTAAATATATCAGATTATATAAGGAGGAAGGTATTGAAGGGCTGAGGGCAATTTTAAAACTTGCTTGATCCGGAACATTATGCAAAGGTTGACCTGAAAAACTATAAGAGGATAATCAGGGCTCTTGAGATCTGTGAATCAACTGGTAAACCCTATTCCTCTTTTCTGAAGAAGCAAAAAAAAGAAAGAGAATTCAAAATAGTAAAAATTGGAATTGAGAGACCGCGTGATGTTCTTTATGCACGGATTAATTCCCGTGTTGATGATATGATAGAACATGGACTGGAAGATGAGGCACGCTCTCTTTATAAGTTCAGGGATCTGAATGCTCTTAACAGTGTGGGTTATAAAGAATTCTTTGATTTTTTTGACGGGAAAATATCGAGGGAAAAAGCTATTGAACTCATAAAAAGAAACAGCAGACGCTATGCAAAGCGACAGATGACATGGTGGGCAAAGGATAAGGATATAAAATGGTTTCAGGCAGATCAGGTTGATGAGATAATCGGATACCTTGATTCACTCCTGCAAACTTAGTCTCCCCGCTAGCGAGGATTTATAATTCGTTCTAAAAGATCAGAACAGATTCTTTAATCTGCTTATTGTTTTAACAGGATCTATTGAACCAAAGACAGAACTGCCGGCTACAAGAACATTCACACCTGATTCAATAAGTTTTTGTGCATTTGACGTATCTATCCCTCCGTCAACCTCAATAAGAACATTATAACCGCCTGAATCAATCATGTTGCGCAGTTCGGTTATCTTATTATAGCTCTCTTTTATAAATAATTGTCCGCCGAAGCCCGGATTGACTGTCATTATAAGTACCATATCGATATAAGGAAGAATATTTTTAAGAAGTGATACAGGAGTATGCGGATTTAAGGCCACCCCTGCTTTCATTCCAAGGTTTCGTATTTCCGTTACTGTTCTGTTCAGATGTGTGCAAGCTTCATACTGAACGGTCAGATTATTAGCACCGGCTTCGCAGAACTGGTTCAGATACCTGTCGGGATCAACAATCATAAGATGCACATCAAGCGGTTTTGTTGCTACTTTTTTAACAGCTTTTATAATCGGGAAACCGAATGAGATATTTGGAACAAATACGCCATCCATGATATCGAGGTGAAGCCAGTCAGCTTCACTTCTGTTTATCATCATAACCTCATTTTCCAAGATTGGCAAAATCAGCTGCCAGCAATGATGGGGAAACCAGGTGCTCCATTTAAAATAATTTTACGCAAAGATAGAAACAAATTGTTATCCAAGGTAGGATTTGAGTATCCGGCAGCGGGTTGTAAACTGGATTCTTTTGATTGCTTTTTCCTTTATTTGCCTGACTCTTTCACGGGTAAGGCTCAGCTCCTCGCCTATCTCCTCAAGTGTATATGGATGCTTCATCCCCAAACCGAAATATAACTTCAAGAACTTTTGATTCCCTGGGAGACAGAGTGCTTAATGCCCTTTCAATTTCATAGGCAAGTGATTCATTTATAAGATTTCTATCGGGACTCGGTGTATCGGCGCTCTGGAGAACATCATACATGTTATTATCCTCCTCCGCACTGATAGGAGCATCCATACTGACAGTCCGTCCGTTGGTTTTCAAGCGCATCCTTTACCTCTTCAGGTATCATCTCGAGTATTTCAGCTATCTCCTGGGATGATGGTTCCCTCTCATATTCCTGTTCAAGCCGTGCAAATGCCCTGTTAATCCGGTTAATTGATCCGATCTTATTAACCGGAAGCCTGCACAATTCTGGCCTGTTCAGCAAGAGCCTGAAGGATTGCCTGCCTTATCCACCATACTGCATAGGATATGAACTTGAATCCTCTTGTCTCATCAAAACGCTGGGCGGCTTTCATCAATCCAAGATTGCCTTCATTAATCAGATCAGGAAGACTCATTCCCTGGTTCTGATATTGTTTGGCTACGGATACAACAAAACGAAGATTTGCTTTTACAAGTTTTCTGAGAGCTTCAGTCTCACCCGATTTAATCCTTCTTGCCAGAATCACTTCCTCTTCGGGTGAAATAAGATCAACTCTTCCAATCTCCTGAAGATATTTATCCAGTGATGGAGTGTCTCGGTTTGTAACCTGTTTTGTTATCTTAAGCTGACGCATTTACAGGCCAGTATTTAGTTTCTGAAGAGATATCAGGCAATAGGCACAATTTTAGTAAAAAAAACCAGATTTACGAAATATTATGCAATTTTTTTTTGTTAGATAATAGTTTTTTACTAAATTGCGAAGTTATTTTTCATATTGAATATCAAATTATTAATTGATTTGATAAACTCCGTTGCATTTTTGATAACATTTATTAGGAATTATATTAAGCAATTTTATTTAATATTGCAGCTGTTTTTAGGATATGTGAAGTAGTTATAACATAATCCATCGGGTTCACTTTCATATCTTGGCCCGAGTTTCCAACAAAATCATTTATAATCTCTTATATTCCATTTATCATTACAATATGTACGACATTCTTGAGTTAAGTAAGAAACTGCTTCCTGAGTTAAAGGATATAGCAAAAGAACTTAAAATCAAAAAAGCAGAATCTTTAAAGAAACAGGATTTAATATACAAAATCCTTGACCAGCAGGCCATTGAGGCGCCGGAGCAAAATCCTCCAGCTTAAAACAGAACCACGAGGAAACCCCAATCTACTCACTGAAGTTATATAATCAGGATTCCGATTCTGCATTGAGAAGAGGAAAACGTCCAAGGACATTAAAGCCTGTAGTAAAAAGAACTATAGAATCAGTTATGTCTGTTTCACCCGATGGAGTTAAGAGACCTGAAACACGACAGGGAGACTGGCAGGAACAGAATAAAAAAACTGAAAAAACTGAGAAAACCTGATCTGTTTAAAAAGCCAGAGCAGTTGCGGGAAAACAGAAAAGCTCCGAAATGGAGAACCGATCAGAAATATGAAGAAAAGAATGAAAGGTCCGAAAGATTTAATAGTGGTTCGGGCAGTGGTAGCGGCACCAGGTTTGAGAGAAGAACTCCTGAACCATCGCCGAGCTCTTGTGATTGATAATTCAATTCCAATTCTGAATGGCGATTCCCAGTGATGAAATCAAAACACCTGCCGATACTTATTTCGGAGATATAATTGTTGATCAGCCTGTAAAGGAAACTGTTCGTGAAGTACATTCCTGTGAGAGAAGAGAAGAAAGAAAGACCATATGATTTTGAAGGAATAATCTATAATACAGGTGTTCTTGAAATTATGCCCGACGGTTACGGTTTCCTGAGATCACCCGATTATAATTATCTTAATTCACCCGATGATATATATGTATCACAATCGCAGATAAAACTTTTCGGACTCAAGACCGGTGATACGATTAAGGGATCAATCCGTCCTCCAAAAGAGGGTGAAAAATATTTTCCGCTCATAAAGGTTGATGAAATCAATGGAAGAAGTCCCGATTTTATCCGTGACAGGGTTCCATTTGATTTTCTTACACCTCTTTTCCCTGATGAGAAATTTACTCTCTGCCAGCCGGGAGAAGGTTCCTTATCGGTAAGGGTAATTGATATGTTCACCCCGATTGGAAAAGGACAGCGCGGACTGATTGTTGCACAGCCAAAAACCGGTAAAACAATTCTTCTTCAGGAAATTGCAAATGCAATAGCCAAATATCATCCTGAAGTTTATCTTATGATCTTACTTATCGATGAAAGACCTGAAGAGGTTACGGATATGGCCAGGAATGTGAAAGCTGAAGTTATTGCTTCAACTTTTGATGAACCTGCTGAACGCCATTGCCGTGTTGCCAATATTGTTCTTGAAAAAGCAAAAAGACTTGTTGAATGCGGTCATGATGTTGTAATTCTTCTTGATTCAATAACCAGACTTGCAAGAGCTTTCAATACAACAGCTCCGGCATCAGGAAAAGTATTATCCGGAGGTGTTGACTCCAATGCACTGCATAAACCAAAAAGATTTTTCGGTGCAGCCCGTAATATTGAAAACGGAGGATCGCTTACAATTCTTGCAACTGCTCTTACAGAAACCGGATCAAAAATGGATGATGTTATCTTTGAAGAGTTTAAAGGAACCGGTAATATGGAATTGCAGCTCGACCGTAAACTTTCAAACAGAAGAATATTCCCGTCAATTGATATTCCTGCCTCAAGTACCCGAAGAGAAGATCTTCTTCTCAATAAAAATATACTTCAAAAGATCTGGGTTCTGCGTAACTTCCTCACCGACATGAACTCAGTTGAAGCCATGGAATTCCTTCGTGACAGGTTACTTCAGGCCAAATCAAATGAAGAATTTCTGATTTCAATGAATGGCGGATAACAATGTCATTTTTTTTATACTTTTGCACTTTATTTTCTAAACCATTCTTTTAAATCACATATATAATTACAATGGGAACAAAAAAGTTTATAACATGCGACGGCAATCAGGCCGCTGCGCATGTTGCATATATGTTTAGCGAAGTAGCTTGCATATATCCTATCACACCTTCCTCCACCATGGCAGAATTTGTTGATGAATGGGCTGCCAACGGTTTAAAAAACATTTTCGGCGAACAGGTTAAAGTTGTTGAAATGCAATCTGAAGCAGGTGCTGCAGGTGCTTTGCATGGAGCATCTACAGACAGGTGCCCTATGCTCAACATTCACCTGTTCACAGGGATTGCTTCTTATGATACCTAATATGTACAAGATTGCCGGAGAACTTCTTCCGGGTGTTTTTCATGTTAGTGCCCGTGCAGTTGCTGCACATGCCCTTTCAATTTTTGGTGATCACAGTGATATTTATGCTACACGTCAGACAGGTTTTGCAATGCTTGCCAGCGGCAGTGTTCAGGAAATTATGGATCTTGCCGGTGTTGCACACCTTTCAGCTATCAAATCAAGAATTCCTTTCCTGCATTTCTTTGATGGTTTCAGATCATCACATGAAGTTCAGAAAATAGAATATCTCGAAATGGAAGACCTGAAGAAACTTATTGATCTCGATGCACTCAAAAAATTCCGCGAAAATGCTTTGAATCCGGAACATCCTGTAACAAGAGGAACTGCTCAGAATCCTGATATTTTCTTCCAGGCAAAAGAATCAGTAAATAAATTCTATGAACCTATTCCTGATATTGTTAACTCATATATGGCTGAGATAACAAAACTCACCGGAAGAGAATATAAACCTTTCCAGTATTATGGTGCACCCGATGCAGAAAATATAATTATTGCAATGGGTTCAGTAACAGAAACTACCAAGGAAACCATAGATTATCTGGCAGCAAAGGTGAAAAAATAGGATTGATAACTGTTCATCTCTATCGTCCTTTCTCTGCAAAATACTTTTTTGATGTATTCCCGAAATCTGTAAAGAAAATAACTGTTCTTGACAGAACAAAAGAATCGGGAGCAAATGGAGAACCTCTTTATCTTGATATTAAAGAAATGTTTTACGACAGGCAGGAAAGACCGGTGATTGTTGGCGGACGTTATGGACTAAGTTCAAAAGATACTACCCCAAGCATGATTCTTTCGGTTTTTGAGAATATGAAACTGAAAGAACCCAAGAATCAGTTTACTGTTGGTATTGTTGATGATGTTACATTCAAATCACTTCCAATTCTTCCTGAAATACATGTTGCTCTCCCGGGTACATATTCAGCAAAATTCTATGGTCTTGGATCAGATGGAACTGTTGGTGCAAATAAAAACTCAATCAAGATTATCGGTGATTCCACAGATAAATATTGCCAGGCTTATTTTGCATATGATTCAAAGAAATCAGGTGGTATAACAACTTCTCACCTGCGTTTTGGCGACAAACCTATCCGTTCACCATATCTGGTAAATACTCCTGATTTTGTTGCTTGTCATGTTCCGTCATATCTTGATAAATATGATATGCTGAAGGGACTGAAGAAAAACGGTACATTTCTTCTGAACTCAATCTGGGATGCAGAAGAAACAAAGAACCATCTTCCCGATCATATGAAGAAATATATGGCTGAAAACCATATTAATTTCTATATTATCAATGCAACACTAATTGCAGAAGAACTTGGTCTTGGTTCACCGTACCAATACCATAATGCAGGCAGCATTCTTTAAGGTAGCCAATGTTATTCCTTATGAAAAAGCTGAAACTGAAATGAAAAAGGCTATTTATAAGAGCTATGGCAAAAAAGGTGAGGATGTTGTAAAAATGAACTACTGCTGCAGTCGACAAAGGCAGTGCAGTTGACAAAGATTGAGATCCCGGCTGAATGGGCAAGCATCAAGGTCGAGCAAAAACGGTGATACACGTAATATTCCTGAATTCATCCGTGAAGTGATGGAACCAATTAACTGCCATGAAAGGTGATGATCTTCCTGTAAGTGCATTTGCAGGCAGAGAAGATGGAACATTCCCATCAGGTACATCAGCATATGAAAAACGAGGTATTGCAGTAAATGTTCCTGAATGGCAGCCAAATGAATGTATTCAGTGTAACCAGTGTTCATATGTTTGTCCTCACGCATCTATCCGTCCTTTCCTGTTAACTGAAGAAGAACTGGCAAATGCACCTGAAGGAACAAAAACTATTACAGGGATTCCGGGAGCTCTTAAAGCTTATAAATTTCAAAATACAGGTAAGTGTTCTTGATTGCACAGGTTGCGGTAACTGTGCTGATGTTTGTCCTTCAAAGAACAAAGCTCTTATCATGAAACCGCTTGAATCACAGAGTGAAGAAATTGAACGCTGGACATACATGCATGAAAAAGTTGGCTATAAAGATACAGTTGTTGATAAATTTGTGAATGTAAAGAACAGTCAGTTTGCTCAGCCATTATTTGAATTCTCAGGTGCTTGTGCCGGTTGCGGTGAAACACCTTATATCAAATCAATAACACAGCTTTTTGGTGACAGGATGATAGTTTCAAATGCAACAGGATGTTCTTCAATCTATGGCGGTTCTGCTCCTTCAACTCCTTATACACATAATAAGTAAAGGACAGGGACCGGCATGGGCAAATTCACTGTTTGAAGACAATGCTGAATACGGACTTGGATTATCACTGGGTGCAGGCAAACTGAGAGACCGTATTGCTCTTACGGATGAAAGGAGCTATTGCTGATGGATCACTGTAAGTGCTGAAACAAAAGCTGTATTTGAAGAATGGCTGAAAGAAAAAGATAATGCTGAAGCTTCAAGAATTGCCTCTGCAAAAGTTATTGAAGCCTGCAGTAAAGAAAAATCAGAAGTTGCAAAAGAGATCCTCAGCCTGAAACAATATCTTGTCAAAAAATCCCAGTGGATCTTTGGTGGTGACGGCTGGGCTTATGATATTGGCTATGGTGGACTTGATCATGTTATTGCTTCAGGAGAAGATGTAAACATCCTTGTACTCGATACAGAAGTTTATTCAAATACCGGTGGTCAGGCATCCAAATCAACACCTGCAGGAGCAGTTGCAAAATTTGCTGCATCAGGTAAAAAGATCCGTAAGAAAGACCTTGGAATGATGGCAATGAGCTATGGATATGTTTATGTTGCACAGGTTGCAATGGGTGCAAGTAATGCACAGTATTTCAAGGCTATAAAAGAAGCTGAAGCATTTCCCGGACCATCACTTATAATTGCTTATGCACCATGTATCAACCATGGACTAAGAGATGGTATGGGCAAAACCCAGGCATGAGACAAAACATGCTGTTGAAGCAGGTTACTGGCATCTTTACAGGTTTAATCCTCTGCTTGAGAGCAGAAGGAAAAAATCCTTTCATACTTGATTCAAAAGAACCTGACTGGACAAAATTCCAGGATTTCCTGAAATCGGAAGTACGCTATACATCTCTTATGAAAGCATTCCCGGGAGAAGCTGAGTGTACTGTTCAAAGCTGCTGAAGAGAATGCAAAATGGAGATACAAATCCTACCAGCGGCTGGCCGCAATGGAGTTTGCTCCGGCAGAAGCAAAAACAGAATAAGAATTATTCTGATATAATGTTGTAGAGACAGGTCTGAGACCTGTCTCTACTATTTTATACCTGTCTCTTAATTATATCTGTCTCAGTTATATATAGGAACCGGGATTGAGCGGTTTGCAATTTGCCATGCGGCTTAAATATTTGTTTGTCTTTTACTCCTACTTTTATTCGTACTTTTGCTCCCTATAAAATTATGGGCAGGATAATCGGAATAGATTATGGTATAAAAAGAATCGGGCTGGCAGTTACAGATCCGCTTCAAATATTTGCATCGCCTCTGATTACAGTCAGTCCGGCTGAATTTGACAGTTTTATGAATGATTATCTTAAAACTGATGAAGTAGAGGCTTTTGTGATTGGTTATCCGGTTCAGATGAACAACCAGCCAAGTGAATCTGTTAGTTATATAAATCCATTCATAAAAAAACTGAAAAAAACATATCCTGAAAAACATATCCATCTTGCAGATGAAAGATTTACATCGCAAATGGCTTTCAGGACAATGATCGACGGAGGAGTAAAAAAGAAGGACAGGCAGGATAAATCGATGGTTGATAAAATAAGCGCTTCCATAATTCTTCAGTCTTTCCTTGATAACAGATCAAATAAAAAAGAAAATATTAACAGAAATGACTTATCCAATAGTTGTATACGGACATCCGGTTTTAAGAAAAGTTGCAGTGAGATTGACAAAGATTATCCGGGATCTGAATCAATTGATTGACAGATCTGTTTGAAACAATGTATCAATTCTGAAGGGATGGGTCTTGCTGCACCGCAGATTGGAAAATCAATCAGAATATTTGTGATTGACGGCAAACCTGTAGCTGAAGATGAACCTTCACTGGCAGACTTTAAAAAAGTATTTATAAATGCAAATATTTCTGAAAGATGCGGTGATCTGCAGCCGATGAATGAAGGATGTCTGAGCATCCCGAATCTGAGGGAAGAAGTTATGCGCGAATCTCATATCAGGATAAGCTACTATGATGAAAACTGGGAATATCCATGATGAAGTTTTTGACGGATATAAAGCAAGGATAATACAGCATGAATATGATCATCTTGAGGGAATTCTTTTCACTGATAAAATAAATCCTCTCAGAAGAAGACTTCTTAAAAGCAAACTTACTGCCATAAGCAAAGGAAAGTTTGAAGCAGATTACAAGACCATTCTGCCGGGCAGAAGATAAAATAGGGAGGAGTGAATTAAGTGACTTGAATGAGGGTGACTAAAGTTTCTTGTTTTTCAACTTTAGGCACTCTAAACTTTAGGCACTCCAAACTTATTATCCAACTTTATACAGTCTCATTAACTTGCGGTGACTTGAATGAGGGTGACTAAAGTTTCTTGTTTTTCAACTTTAGGCACTCTAAACTTTAGGCACTCCAAACTTTTTACCTAACTTTATACAGTCTCATTAGCTGCAGACTGTGCTACATAAAGAAATTCCATTTCTTCGTATTGGCCTGCCGTTATGTGCCGGAATTATTTCAGGCCTTTATATCAAACCGGATCTTAAGCTTTCCTGGTTATTATCATTCCTGTAATAATTTCAGGATTTCTATTCAGCCTGCTCTTTAATAACCGACGGCAATCCAATCTAGGTTTTTGGCTTAATGCTCATGATTTATCTTTTTACATGCGGCTTGATTCTTTATACAAATGAAAAAAACAGTCTTTCAACACTTAAAGCCTGAAAGAACTTTATTCACCTGTACCCTCTCCGACTATCCTGAAGAAAAAGCAGAACAGCTTCAGTTTAATAGTAAAGCTTAACAGGAAAATAGATTGGTCGCGAAATCTGAACCAGTAAATGGTTCAATGTTGCTTTATCAATAAAAAAGATTCATCTGGCATCACGGCTGATGCCTGGTGATCTGCTTGTTATCCGATGCACACCTGCAGAGATTGTGAACCGTGGCAATCCATATGAATTTGATTACAGGTTTTTTATGGAAAACCAGGGTATCAGATACTTTGCATTTACAAATAGCAGCAGATATAATAAGATCATACTGTTCCCAGCTCACAGAAAGCTTATTCACAGAGCATTGATAATAAGGGAGAAAATCATCAGGATGTACAGGGAACGGGGTATTACAGGTGAAAGGCTTGCCCTGGTATCTGCAATAACTCTCGGACAGAAAAGGATGCTCGATCCTGAACAGAAACATAATTTTATGAAAGCAGGTGTGATGCATATTATGGCAGTATCAGGTCTTCATGCCATAATTCTGAGCCTGTTTGTTCTTAATCTTCTGTTCTTTATGAAAAGAAGATTCAATATTCTCAGGATTGGAATAACTATCACTGATCCTCTGGGCATTTGCATTTGTAACCGGACTGACTCCTTCCGTACTAAGAGCAACCCTGATGTTTTCATTTCTTCAGGCCGGAAAACTGATGAAAAGACCTGCAAACGGAATTAATTCAGTGCTGGCATCTGCTTTTTTCCTGATTATTGATCAGACCGTCTGTAATATTTGATGCCGGATTTCTGCTTTCATATTCGGCAGTTATTTATATTATGTGTTTTTACAATGACCTTTATCGGATCCTTCAGTTTAAAAACTGGCTTGGCGACAAGATCTGGCAATCGGTGAGTGTGACAATTGTTGCACAGGCAGGTACTCTCCCTCTGACAATAATGCTTTTTAACAGGTTTCCGACCTATTTCATCCTGGCCAATATTAACAATAGTACCGGTTTCAAATATGCTGATTATCACAGGTTGTCTGTTCCGATGTTTTTCCATCTGCGTTTTCTTTCGCATGTTTTTGGCCATGCTGCCTAATTACCTTACCGGACTGACCGAGCTGCTAACTGCCAGCGCAGCTTCATTGCCCTTTTCGACAATTGAAAACATTGGTTCTGACAATCGTGGAATGTATTCTGCTTACCAGCACTATTTTTCTTTCTGCTGAATTTACTTCTAAAGAAGAAATCTATACCTGTATTCAGTATCCGGTGCTGTTCTTAAGTCTGTTTGTTTTCACAGGCACAGTCAGGGATATATTATCAAAAACTACAAATGAATTAATTGTTTATAATACTCCCGGCATATCAGCAATCGGGATCAGAACCGGTAAAATACTTAATCTTTATTCCGATACTTCAGCTGTGCCGGCCGAAGTAAAAAGACATTGTTCAACACTTGGGCTCAAGATTAAAGATTCACATGCTGATAAGAGAAGTCCTTATATCATTCGAGCCGGGAGAAAAACAGTTCTTATTTCCGGTTTCCTGAACAAAAAAATGTTGGAGAATGTCAGACCGGATATATCAATCCTGATCGGATTCAAGACCTGAAATTGATAATAATCTTAATCCGAACCGATACGCATGGAAATACTCATAGTATCGTCTGGTGCATCCCCGGGATTCAGATTTCCTCCTCAGATTGATAGCTCCGCTGAAAGACTCAGTATATTTTGTCAGAAAGTCAGGTGCATTTATTAAACGGATCTGAACGGTTAGTAAATAAAAAATGATAAAAAACTTGAGTATTAAGGGATTTATCTCTTATTTTGTCATGTTTTTTCAAAAAAATTTTGAATGAGAATAATTATTGCCGGAGCGGGTGAAGTTGGGACACATCTCGCTAAGATGTTATCGAATGAAAATCATGAAATTATTCTTATCGATCCTGAAGAGACCCGTCTTAAACCAATCGACAGCTCTCTTGATGTTCTGACACATGAGGGATCAGCAACATCGGTAAAGATACTGGAGGAATGCTCTTAGCAAAAAAACTGATCTTTTCATTGCTGTAACTCATTCGGAAGATACCAATATAACCGCATCCATTCTTGCCAAAAGATTCGGAGCTATAAAAACAATAGCCCGAATTGACAATATCGATTACCTTGAACACGTCAACCCTGAATTCTTTCAAATCAATAGGCGTTGATTCACTTATCTATCCTGAACTTATTGCCGCACGTGAAGTTCTTGGCCTTGCTTCATGAAACAGGATCAACTGAATTCATGGAATTCTCGGGAGGCAAACTGGCCATGTATGTACAGAAACTTGACGAAAATGCTCCGATCATTAATAAAAGCCTGCAGGAAATTGCCCTGAGCCGCAGAACAGATAAATACAGGGCTGTGGCTATAAAAAGAAATGCTAGTGACTATTATCCCGCGGGGAAATGAACATTTTCAGTTAGGTGATATGGTTTTTGTTATATCTACACATGAAGGGATAGAAGAAATGATGAAGACATCGGGGAAGGAGAATTTTGAAGCAAAAAACATTATGATACTTGGTGGCAGCAGGATTGGGAAACATGTTGCATTATATCTGCAGAAAACCTGTGAGGTTAAGCTGATTGATTCCAATATGGAAAGATGCGAAGATCTGGCTGAGCCTGCTCGACAATACCCTCATAATTAACGGAGATGGTAGAAATGTTGATCTGCTTGAACAGGAAGGTATAACAAATATGGATGCATTTGTTGCGGTAACAGGAAATTCAGAAACAAATATTCTTTCATGCCTGCTGGCCAAGAGAATGGGAGTAAAAAAGACCATTGCTGAGGTTGAGAACATGGAATTTATAAATCTTGCTGAGAATACCGGAATAGACACAATTATAAATAAAAAGATTTCTGCCGCAAGCAGGATTTTCAGACATACTACAAATCCGAATGTTACACAGGTCAAGTATATGACAGGCACTGATGCTGAAGTTATCGAATTCAATGTTCCTGCTAATTCCAGAATTACAAAAGGTACTCTCCGGAGTATGGATTTCCCTAAAGATGCTATTGTCGGAGGCGGAACCAGAGATGGAGAGCCATTCATTGCCACTGGTGATACAATAATAAAAGCCAACGACAAAGTTGTGGTTTTTACATTGCCTTCAGCCTATGAGACGCTTTCTAAATATTTTACCTGACCTTTTATGATCAACTTCAGAATAATAGCCAGGGCTTTCAGCCTGTTGCTCATTGTTGAAGGTTTGTTCATGCTTTTATCTGCGGGCGTTTCATTTTTATACCATGAGCATGC
This sequence comes from uncultured Bacteroidales bacterium, assembly GCA_963715785.1. Lineage (GTDB taxonomy): Bacteria > Bacteroidota > Bacteroidia > Bacteroidales > VadinHA17 > LD21. Next base: position 2,822,940 of record OY970276.1, on the reverse strand, counting down.
TGCTGCATCATTTTGCTATTCTGCTCTCATTACAATTGTAACCGGAGTCGTGGTTTTCACCCCGTTACGCAATGAGGAAAGAATTTACGGAAATAAGGAAGGATATATCATTGTAACAGGCATCTGGATAATCTTCAGCATATTCGGGACACTGCCCTTCTTATTAAGCGGTTCCATCAGTAATTTTGGGGATGCATTTTTCGAATCGATGTCGGGATTTACAACCACAGGAGCCACTATTCTTACAAATGTCGAATTGATGCCTCACGGTATTCTTTTCTGGAGAAGCCTCACTCAGTGGCTTGGAGGAATAGGAATTATTTTCATATCACTTTCAGTTATTCCGGTTTTTAAATCATTCAATTTACAGATTGCCGCCATTGAATTTTCAGGTCAGCAAACGGATAAGATACATCCGAGAATTAAAGGTGCGGCAAAACGACTTATCGGGATTTATTTTTCTCTCACATTGGCAGAGGTCATATTGCTTATAATCGGCGGAATGCCATATTTTGATGCAATCTGCCATTCATTTTCCACATTGTCTACCGGAGGATTTTCAACCAGAAACAATGGAATAGCAGCATTTTCTTCCCCCTATATTATGATAATAATGACCATTTTCATGTTTATTGCCGGAACGAATATGACCCTTATCTATTTTGGTACTTAAAGGAAATTTTAAAAAGATCATTAGGAAATAATGAGTTTGTTTTTTATACTGTGATCTGCTTTGTTTTTATTGCACTGGTATCCTCCATACTATATTTTAAAGCAGGATTTCCATTTGGCAAAGCTCTGCTCGATGGAGCATTTCATGTAATTTCCATAATCACCACTACCGGATTCTATACTCAGGATCATCAACTTTTGGGGAAATGTTATCGTAATAATACTTTTCATCCTTATGTTTACAGGGGGAACTGCAGGATCGACAAGCGGAGGGATAAAAATTGTAAGACTGCTGCTTATAACAAAAAACAGCCGTCAGGAATTAAAAAGACTAATGCATCCAAACGGCTTTATTCCTGTGCGTCTGGATAAAAGGATAATTTCTCAAAGCACTATCTATAATCTACTGGTATTCATTACATTATATTTTTTTGTTATATGTTTTGGAACCTTTGTCATCTCTTTCATGGGATATGACATTATGACCTCCTTCAGCACCTCAGCCTCAATGCTTGGGAATATAGGACCCGGACTTGGAACATTCGGTCCGTTTACAAATTATTCTGCATCTTCCATCTGCAGGTAAATGGTTTTTGTCAGTGCTGATGCTACTGGGACGGCTGGAATTGCTGACAGTTATGATACTGTTTAGCAGAAGTTTTTACAGACATTGATATTCATAGCTCAAGAATACCTGATCCCTGTCTGACAATCTCAATCTCGTCGCCTGTGCAATCGACGATAGTTGACGCTTCGTTACTTCCAAAACCTCCATCAATCACGACGTCAGCAAAATCACGAAATTTCTCATAAATTAGTTCAGGGTCTGTAGTATATTCAATGACTTCATCCGGATCGTGTATTGATGTGGTAATAATCGGCCGTCCAAGTTCCCTCACCAGCTCAAGAACAATATTATTATCCGGTATCCTGATACCGACTGTCTTTTTCTTATTCTTGAATAGTTTTGGAATCTGATTATTTGCCTGAACAATAAATGTAAACGGTCCGGGAAGGTTCCTTTTCAGCAGTTTGAAGATAGTGTTATCCCTTATAATGGTATACTCCGACAGCTGGCTCATATCGTGGAATATCAAGAGAGAGTTCCGGATTTTTAGGATTTAAGCCCTTAAAACGGGCTATTTTCTCAATTGATTTTGTTGCCAGAATATCACAACCCATAGCATAGACTGTATCGGTTGGGTATATAATTATTCCGCCAATCCTGCAAGCAGGTCTACTATCTGCCTGATATGCTTTGGATTGGGGTTCTCGTTATAAATTCGGATCAGCATGATATTCAAAAATTGCGACAAATATAGAAAAAAGTGCCTAGAGTGCGAAGTACCCGGAGTGCCTGGAGTAAAAGAAAAGTTTGGAGTGCCTAAAGTTCGGAGTACTTAAAGTTGAAGAGGTAGAATTGATTAAAAGTGCCTGGAGTGCCTGGAGTAAAAGAAAAGTTTGGAGTGCCTAAAGTTCGGAGTACTTAAAGTTGAAGAGGTAGAATTGATTAAAAGTACCTGGAGTGCCTGGAGTAAAAGAAAAGTTTGGAGTGCCTAAAGTTCGGAGTACTTAAAGTTGAAGAGGTAGAATTGATTAAAAGTGCCTAGAGTGCGAAGTGCCTGGAGTGACTGGAGTATTTTTAACTCTAAGTACTTTAGGCACTCCAAACTTTAAGTACTAAAAAAAAGGGTAAGCTACTTATATCGCACCGCTACAACTGCCTACCCTTGCTACCTTCCGATCCTGGGGGAGTTCAGCAGGAGCTGGTCGTATAAGACTTACCCCGTGCAAAAGTAGCATTATTTAAGAAGCCTGCAAAATAATTATTCCAATTTCACTTAAGGTCTGGTTTCCATTTTTACATTATATTTGTTCTTCATTTTAACCTGACTTAAGAATCTAAATAACCTGTATCATGGAAGAAAAAGTTAATGTTTGGAAAGCTAATTTAACAAATGGCATGATTTTAGCACTGGCAGGAATTGCATTTCAGCTGGTACTGTATTTTCTTGACATGTCTCTGAACAGATCTGCCGGATATCTGAATATTCCGATCCAATTAGTCCTGTTGTTCTTCCTTCTTAAATCTTATCGTGATAATTTTATGCATGGACAGATAACATACGGTCAGTCTGTAGGGGCAGGCATGGTCATGTTCGTGTATTATGCTATAATAATGGCCGTGTTTACATATATTCTCTGGGCTTTTATTGATCCGGGACTGGCAAAAAAATCACTGGCACTGGCCGAAGAAGCTATGACAAAGAAAGGTGCCAACCAGACTGCGATCGATGCAGGGCTGGCTTTCACAGCTAAATTTATGAAACCATCAATAATGGCTATTACCAGTATCTTTGGCGCGCTATTCGTAGGAATAATTTATTCTCTGATGGTAAGCATATTCATTAAGAAAGAAGGTAATCCGCTTATTGATGCACCTGTAAACTAATTCGTATAAATCTCTGATGGATCTGTCTGTTGTTATCCCTGTTTATAATGAAGAGGAATCAATTCAGGAATTAACTGAGTGGATCAAAAAGGTTTGCATAAACAGTGGTCTTACATATGAAATTATCCTCGTTGATGACGGAAGCTCGGATTCATCCTGGAGCAGAATTCTTACTGCGTCTGGAAATGACCATCTGATAAAAGGATTCAGATTCAGAAGACATTATGGTAAAGCTGCTGCTCTGTATACCGGATTCGGAGAAGCTGCCGGCAGAGTGGTTATTACTATGGATTCGGATCTTCAGGACAGTCCTGATGAAATCCCAGAGCTATACAGGATGATCATTAATGACGGCTATGACCTGGTGTCGGGCTGGAAAAAGAAAAGATACGATCCGTTTGTGAAACGCATTACAAGCAAAGTTTATAACGGAACAGCAAGATGGGCATCGGGGATAAAGCTTCATGATTTTAATTGCGGTCTAAAAGCCTACAGGCTGGAAGTCGTAAAGAGCATCGAGGTATTTGGAGAGATGCACAGGTACATCCCAATGCTTGCAAAAGAAGCGGGATTCAAAAAGATCGGAGAGAAAATTGTTGAACACCGCGCCAGGAAATATGGCGTCACTAAATATGGTATTGACAGATTTGTGAAAGGGTATCTTGATCTTCTTACAATCGGATTTATTACCCGTTTCGGAAAAAGCCCAATGCATTTGTTCGGTTCCCTTGGCACGCTGATGTTTTTGATCGGCTTCATGATGGCTGGTTATCTGGGAATACGAAAGCTGGTTTTTGTAGCTCATCACCTAAGGGCACCGCTGGTAACTAACAGTCCGTTCTTTTTCATTGGCCTTACTGTTATGGTTATCGGATCATTGCTCTTTCTCACAGGCTTTCTTGGTGAACTGATAAACAGAAACTCCTCAGAGAGGAACAGTTACCTGATAAAGGATAAAATCAATATCTAGGCTAGGTTAAGGTTAAGAGGATCTCAATCTCAATCTCAACCTTGACTCTCAATTCTTCGATACACCTCTTCTATTGCCTTTGTCATTTTATCCCACGTGAATTTTTCTTTTTCATGCTTCACTCCTTCTGTAAACTTCTCTTTCCGGTTGTTGTCGAAGTAATCGATCATTGCCTCTGCAATTGATGCCGGTTCAGGTTTCACCACATAACCGCATATCCTGTCAGGAACAATTTCCCTCAATCCGCCTACATCTGTTACCAGCATAGGTTTCTCAAAATAGAATGCAATCTGAGTAACACCGCTTTGTGTAGCTGTCCGGTAAGGCTGAACCACCAGATCGGCCGCCCCGAAGAACATCGGAACTTCATTATCATTAATGAAATGATCAAAAAATATTATATCGTCCTGAAGGTTGTACAGCCTGATAAGATTTTTGTAGGGAGAGTCATCTTCGTAGAATTCCCCCGCGATAATCAATTTTAAATTTCTGTTTCTCAGTCTTTTGTCGGAAAATGCCTCAATCAGCAGGTCAAGCCCCTTATATGCTCTGATAAATCCGAAAAATAAAAGGTATAAATGATCAGCATCGAGGTTTAGGGCTGCAAGCGCTTCTTTTCTTCCCACCGGTAAGCCATAGTTGTCGAACAAAGGATGCGGAGTAAGTTTTACAGGCAAATCACTGCGGAATGAGTTAAGTTCATCCTGTACAGTCTGTGACATTACGATGGCTCCGTTTATACTATTAATAAAGTATTTTGTGAGAATAATGTCGCCGGGTCGTTTTTCGTGAGGAACAACATTATCAAAAATACAGATCACTTTGGTGTGCCTGTTGGATTTGGCAATTCTGGCGATAGTTCCAAAACATGGCCCCATGAATGGCAGCCAAAATCTTATCAGAAGAATATCAGGCTTTATCCTTCTGATTTTTATTCCGGTTGCGATCCAGTTAAACGGATTAACAGAATTGATAACGCGAGAAATCGCGATACCTTCAGGCGCCGGAGCATCAGTATATTGCGTTTTACCCGGGAAAAGCAGTTTTGGGTACTGCAGGCTGAATGTGAATATTTCAGCCTCATGTCCTTCGGAAGAGAGTTGTTGTATGAGGCGGTCATTAAATGATGCCAGCCCTCCCCTGTAAGGATGAGCAGGCCCTATTGAAATAATTCTCATTACTTGATCAATCTTACTGTAAATGTATAAAAAACTGAATTAAGGCCATTCCTCCCAGCCTGCCCATTTCCGAAAGGCATCTCTTCCGCACATATTGAATCAGGCCGTTCAGGTTGTTCATCCATTGAGATATTCATTCAGATAAATATACTTCGGGTAAGAATTCCCTTTTTGATGATCGTGGCCCTTTCTATCATAGGGCTTGCATTCTCAGTTAAGAGATCATGTAAAACGTTACTCATTAACATCTTCCCAAAATCAAGAGAAGCATCCCGCGGGAGTTCACCAGGCAGGTTATCAATCGACATGACCGTTATATTCGTCAATCGTGAGAAGGCTGGCTCTTCGATTTCCAGGAAGGGATTAAAAGAATAAAACGGGTCGGATATAGTTGTTGCCCTGAAAGTTGAGGGTATAGGACCATTTATATCGCAGCTTATGTCGGCAATTATGGAAATATGAAAGTCCTGCTTCTTCATATCTTCTTTTGTGAAAAATACCGGGGATCGGGGATCCCAGAAATGACCGGTTATCAAAATATCTGTCACTTCTACAATATTGCAGGAAAGTAGATTCATATTCCTGCGGAAATTTTGTAAAATGATCAAAATTGAATTCGTGTCCCTCTTTATGTCTTAAATAGCTCTCTGGTCCTATCTGGCAGAATACCGGGACGTCAAAATCTCTGTTCAGGTATTCATCCTGGGTCACCTGCTCTACATTAGCAACACCCAGTGTTTCCATTGCACCATGAGATACACGGCCATTGCCTGTTATAAGTATTTTTAATCCCTGCTTTGAGTTCTATCAGCTTAAGGCCTGCCCACATTTCATCAAGATCATGGCACTGGTAGGCAGGTTTGAGCTTAAATTTATTGGTTTTTATTCCCCTGGCCCTCAATCCGTTATATGCACCTACAATGCCTGCATGACGTCCGAAGGCTACAACTCTTTGTCCCTTATCGGTAGTAAGATACTCGAAATCGATCAGTGTAAGATTCTGTTCAGCCATTGCTTTAAACATCTCCAGGTTATGCGGCTGTTGTTTTGCAACATGAGCGAATAAAAGATATGTTTTTCCTGGAATAAAGGTCCGCTTATCAATTTCTTTAACACCCATGAGGATATCGCAATCGCGGAGGTCTTCTTTGAGAGGGATATCCAGATATTCATACTCTTCATTCGAATAGCACCTGTAATCGCTTGGCTGGACGAAGAATTCGACATTGGGATACAATTCCTCGAGAGTTACGATTTGAGGCGGTGTAAGGGGAACCCTTCTGTCGGGAGGGTTTTTGGTTTCCCGCAAAATTCCCACCTTTAAATTCTTATCCATAGCAATTCAATATATATCGGCAGATTACAACTCTTGTTTATCGCTTTTTGTTTAATGATGATCTGGTTACGGTTCATTATGTAGCTCTATTAATCTGAATTTCTTCTCCAGGTGAAATATTCATCCATCGCTTTGAGCTTATCAAGATTTGGTATGGGACCAAGGTGAGGCGTACCCTGAAGGTATAACGTCGTTGGCCTGTCTTCTGCAAATACAGGCCATTGTGACAACCCTTCTCCATTCGGATCAAGTTTCTTTGCAAAGTTTGTCCAGTATTTCATCATCTGCTCCGATAATGATCGTTGTTCATCAGTCACCTTTGCATTCGGGTTCTGGCCGAGATGCCCAAATACATATGGCAGCTCGGAAGCATGTGCCGCTCCGGCAGGCATTGGAGCTCCCGGGAACATGGGTTCCTTATTGAAATCGTCAAAGTAGTATACAAATACTTTGGATTTCCCTGTCTTTGTCTGCAGTCTTGCCCAACTCCATGAAGGCCAGGCAAATACAGCATCACGGAAAATATCAGCGAGTGGCCGGTAAGTTCCCGTCAGTGAATCTACAGGGTATAATTTTAAAATTTTATCTGATACAGGTCCGAAATGTGCAGCAGCATATTGAAGATACTGATCCGCGGGAATGGGATGTACAAAAATTGAGCCTTCATCAGAATTTGTTCCGATGATCACTGCAACATCATTATATTTTCCTTCCTCATACAATTTGTATTGATCGCCTGCTATCACATATCCATCTACAACCGGCCAGAAGCCACCCATTTGTGCCAGTGGATCATCGATCCATTTATCAGGAGATATTTTCCTCAGTTCTTCAAGATTATTTGCTCCCATCCTCTTCATAAATTCCTCACCAATCTTCTCAGCGCCTGCCAGCAGCTGCATACAATCAGGTTCGCGTGCAGATTTAACCGGACTGAATGAGCCGCCACTTTCACTTATAGCGCCACGAAAGAGTCCCCTGGTCAGAGGTGAAGCAGCAAGAATGCTTACAGATTCAGCTCCGGCAGATTCTCCAAAGATTGTAACTTTGGAAGGATCACCGCCGAAAGCTTTTATATTTTTCTGAACCCATTTCAATCCTTCAATCTGATCGAGAAGCCCGTAATTTCCCGAGACCTTGTTTGAAGATTCAGCAGTCAGCTCCGGAAGAGCCATAAAACCTAATGGTCCGACACGATAGGCTATGCTGACAACAATCACTCCGAGGTTTGCCAGTTGTTCCCCGCTATAAACTGACGCTGAAGTAGCTCCCATGGCAAAACCACCTCCATAGATCCATACCATTACCGGTAATTTTTCACCGGAGCTTTTTGCCGGAGTCCAGACGTTAAGATAGAGGCAATCCTCGGAGGTTTCCGGAGGAGTCATTCCGGGATATTTTAACCTCATCTGCGGACATGCGGGAGCGAATTTGTCGGCTTTCAGAACACCTTCCCACTTTTTAACAGGCTGTGGCGCTTTCCACCTCAGGTCGCCTACAGGAGGCTGTGCGAAAGGAATGCCTTTAAAAACAGTAATATTATTTTCAACTGCTCCCTCTACTTTCCCTCCTTCAACAGTGACTAATGTTACAGGTTTATTGGTAGAGCATGCAACTGTTATGATCAACAGAGCAAACAATATTTTAAACAGGTTTTTCATGATATGGGCAATTGAAAATGTTTCCAGTCAGTTTGAATAAACAGCTGCAAAAATTTATGCAGGTGAACAGCTTACTATTTTCAAAAATAGCATATAATAAAGTACTCATGTTACAACGAGATAAAATTAATCATTTTAACTGTTCGGTCCTCCGTTACAATATTTCTGATTGCCATTAAATATTAGTAATTTTGCGATGTATACATCCGGGGCTGACATGGTTTTGACAGCATGAGGGATGTTATGTAAGCATGCAGCGTGTGGTGGCGCGTCGCTTAAACAGTGTCACAAAACAATAAAAGGCGAAAACAATTACGCTCTCGCAGCATAAGCGAATAACAGTAGCTTAAGCACTTTCCCGCGAAAGCGGGATTCTCCCGGCACATGTGTTGGGACGAGACGTTTCCCGGGCGGTCATGCCCTGATCCAACCCGATACGGAGACGCACGCAATCCGGGGCTAGTCTGAAGGTTGTTCCGACCCGACGGCGAAACAAACAGGAAATAAGGGCAGGTTAGGTTGTTCTGCAGCTGACCGGTCACGAAAATCAAGCAGGAATAAGCATGTAGAAAGCATATGATTTCCATGTTTGGACGCGGGTTCGACTCCCGCCAGCTCCACGATCAAGCAGAAAACAACTACCCCGAAAGGGGTTTTTGTTTTTCATGAAATCGTTAAAAGCTTGCTTTTAAAAGATTGAAGGAAAAACAAAAAAACATGCGCAGCATGGTAGTTGTTTTCTATTTGCAGGTCTGAAGCTAAGGGATCAACAAAGTTACTCCCGCCAGCTCCACGATCAAGCAGAAAACAACTACCCCGAAAGGGGTTTTTGTTTTTCCTCCAAAGAGCACGGGGCTCAGTGCACAGGGAGAAGTAAAATACCCTGGCGCAACTTTGCTGCAATAATGCTGCGACGATTAATAAAACTAATGACTTTTTCATAATTGTTGGATTAAAATACAAGCTCAAAGAAAATGATCCCGCAGCCTGAATCAAAGGACAATATGATTAGCGGTCAGATAATGTGATAAATGGTTTCGCCGGGTCAGATGATACCCTGGTTAGTGGATGATGAATCTCAACTAAGGTCAATTTCTTATTTATGTCAAAAAAATTGAATCAAATTGTATGATTTATGTACAAAAAGTTCAGTTTTAACAAACGCAATCTTGCTATATTGCTAAATATGTGGGACATACATTTTATGGCATATCCTTTGAGATTTTTTTATGTGACCAATTGGTCTTTTAGCAAAATGATTCTGAGGATGAAGTAGATTTTTAGAGTTACTTATTGAAGAAAATCATAACTTAATATAAGAAATTATGCTAATTAATTATTTCAAATATGCGGTTAGGATTTTAATATCCCAAAGATTCTATTCTTTTATTAATATTGCCGGACTGTCAATTGGAATTACGGCCTGCATTCTCGTTATGCTTTATGTTAAACATGATTTAAGCTATGACAGGTACCACAAAAATGCTGAGAATATTTACCGTATTGAATTCAGTATTACCCAGGAAGGTATTACCAACCATTTGGCTCAATCACAAGCCTTGTTAGGCCCAACCCTTAAAAATGAATACCCTGATATTAAGAAACTTACACGAATCTATTTCTCAAACCGAAGCCTCGTTAAAACCGGAGATAATAACAATTATGAAGACAGAATTGTATATGCTGATTCTGCCTTCTTCGAGATTTTCTCCTATCAAGCTGTTGCCGGCGACATAACTCAGTTCCTTAAGAAACCTAACAGCATAATATTAACCGAATCAACTGCAAAAAGATACTTTGGAAAAGAAAACCCGGTGGGGAAAACTATTGAAATAGACAACCAGTATAGTTTTGAAGTAACGGGAGTCATTAAAGATGTACCAGTTGAATCCCATTTCAAATTTGATTTTATAGCGCCTTATTCTTCTCTGGATAAACAACCTGTGGCTGGATATTTTCCTCAATGGGGAGCTACTTTTGGATCATATACATATATGCTTGCTGATAAGGGATTTGATCCGAAAGGTTTTGAAAAAAAGACAGAGAATTTTTTTTCAACTCACATAAAAGAGTATGAGGGTGGTTGGAGAGTTCTTGTCCGTCCATTATTGGATATTCATCTTAATTCTCATTCAGGTGATGAAATAGAGGAAAACAGTTCAATATCGAGGATAATTATTATTGTGTCTATCGCTCTGTTTATCTTGTTGCTGGCATGCATGAATTTTGTGAATCTTTCTACTGCAAGGTCATCAGAACGAGCCAGGGAGATTGGAATGCGGAAAGTCATTGGTGCTGCCAGGATTCAGCTGGTACAACAATTTCTTGGCGAATCTGTCTTGTTTTCAATTGCTGCATTATTAATCTCTATTATCACTGTCAAATTTATAATGCCCTCTTTTTCATCATTGGTTGGTACTGAAATAGGAATCGAATATAAGAGTGATTGGACAGCCATGTTACTGATTTTAGGAGGCGTTTTAGCTGTTGGCTTATTGGCAGGACTATATCCGGCTTTGGTTATTTCTTCTTACAAGCCTGTCAAAGTCATAAAAGGAGTTTATTCTGCAAATAGTGGGAAAAATAAAGCTTCTTATCTCCGGAAAGGGCTTGTTATACTTCAGTTTTCTATTTCTATCATACTTATTGCGGGAACTATAATTGTAAATCTCCAGCTCAGATATTTACGAAATTATAATATGGGCTTTGATAAGGAGTATATGATAGTTCTGCCTGCTTATGGGAAAGTTGGCAACAATTATAAAACAATAAAAAATGAATTAAGAAATATTCCCGGTGTGTTAAGTGCAACCGCAGGCAGAGGAGCACCAACCAGCAGCAACAACATAGGCACTGAGTGCAGACCTAATGGAAATAGTAACAATATCGGAGTTTTCGGAATTGAGGTTAATTCTGTGGACTATGATTACATGAATCATTTCGGAGTAAAATTGATTGCCGGACGATATTTTTCTGAAGATTTTCCCGGTGATTTTCCGAATGCTATGGTAATAAACGAAAAGATGGTCAGAAGTCTTGGTTTTAAAAATGCACAGGATGTACTTGGAAAGTCTTATTCAATTCAATTAAATGGATACAAACCGGAGATCATTGGAGTAATAAAGGACTTTAATTCCAGCTCACTGCATAACGAAATAACCAATCAGGTCTTTATGACAAACCCTAACTGGTTTAAGGAATTTATAGTTAAAGTAAAGTCGGCAAATATACCATCAACCATCAATAGCTTAAAAGAGGTATGGGCTAAGTTCTTTCCTCTATATCCTTTTGAATATAGTTTCCTCGATGAATCAATTGATAAAATGTACAAATCTGAAGAAAGATATTCAAAAGTGATCTCAACATTTTCTGTTGTTGCATTATTGATTGCTTGTCTTGGTTTATTTGGGTTGGCGTCGTTTATTGCGGAACAGCGTAAGAAAGAGATTGGCATTAGAAAAGTACAAGGCGCATCAATTAAAAGTATTGTTCAGCTTGTCTCAAAAGAGTTTATGATTCTTGTGATAGTTTCAAATGTAATTGCCTGGCCAATAGCTTATTTTTTTATGAAAAAATGGCTGATAAGCTTTGCTTACAGAATTGATATAAGTGTATGGACTTTTATTGGCTCAGGGTTACTGGCTTTATTGATTGCAATGCTTACAGTTAGCATTCAGTCGGTTAAGGCTGCATTGGCCAATCCTGTTAATAGCTTGGAATAAACTCAGACATTCTCATGAATATTTCAAATAATCCATAGAGGATTGAAAACGCTATTATAAGAATCAACTTAATTTTATTGGTGTGGTTTTTATACTGTTCCTATTCATATCTCAATGCCTCCACCGGGTTCCTGGTTGCTGCTCTCCAGCTCTGCATGCTTACTGTCAAAAATGTTGCGGCAACAGTCAGTAACCCTGCCAAAGCAAATATCCATATATCAAGTTCTATTCTGTAAGCAAATCCCTGAAGCCATTTGTTCATGATATACCAGGTCATAAAACCGGCTGGAACGAAGGCAATAATGATCCATCTGAAAAAATCTTTATTGAGAAGTGAGATCACTCCGAATACAGTATCCCCGTTTATCTTACGTATTCCTATTTCTTTAGTTCGTTTTCTGCTTGAATGAAATGAGATTGCAAATAATCCAATCATTGATAAAAACAAACTTATTACACAACAGCTAACGACGAGCTTTGCAAAGCTTGTTTCCTTGATATGATACCAATCATACCTCTCCTTTACCGATTCAATATTTACAGGAAAATCCGGAATAAGTTTTTGCCAGGTTTCAGATATCGATTTTTTTACCGACTGTGATTGTCCGGAAGCAGGCATAACAAGCAAATGATTCCCTGAATTATCAAATATTATAACACCGGGAGTTATAGGATCTTTTGCGCCTGAACAATTAAAATCCTTCACGATCCCTATCACTGTCAGTTTTTCATACCCTGGCAGTTTTTCCTCAATCAGATTTCTCCCATAAAAATATTTTGCCAGCGATTCATTAATAATGCAGTTATTCTTATCAGAGGTAACATTACCTGAAAACTCTCTTCCTTCTTTGAGGACTATTCCAAGAGTATTGATAAAAGCTTCATCACCTCTGAAAATTTTTGGAGAATATTGTTTATCCTCTCCATTTTCTGTGTATTGAAAGGAAGTCTGGATCCATTCCAGCAGTGGTGAAGCTGTAGTCACAGATATGCTTGCAACTGAAGGATATTTTAGCAAATCCTCCTTAAAAATCCTTGTTTTCGATTCATATAGAGGAGGAATTTTTACCTCAATTACCTCTTTATTGATGCCAATTTCCTTTTTGGTAATATAGTTTATCTGTTTAAATATAGTAATTGAACACATCAACAGAACAATTGTAACAATCAGCTGGAATATATAAAATGAAGGGATTTTAACGATTTTCCCTTCTTTATCGATTTTGACTTTATGAGCAGAGGATTTTCCCAGCTTATTAATTTTATATATAGTAAAGATTAGTGTGATAAACAATAGCGATAGTAGCACATATGACATAATGAGGAAAGAATCAGGTCTGGTAAAATAAGTTACATCGATTTGGGATTCCGTCAGTTCATTAAAGAGCGGTAAGATCCAAAATGTAACTCCAAGGCTTAATACAAAGGCAATACCGATAATTATCAGGTTTTCAATCATAAATTTAAAGATGAGGCTGGCTCCGGAGGCTCCGTTTATCCGTCTGATATGAAATTCAGGAGTCTTGTCAAACAACTTATTATTTATCAAACCAAGATAATTAACAGACGCAACACAAATAATCATCAGACCAATTATCATTGCTATCACGATGTCAGATTTTTCTCTCTTGTTACCCAGAAGAGAATATTCAGAGGTGTCGAAGTATGTATGTTTAAAGCTCTTAAGATAATATTTACCAGGTGTACCGTCGCTGAGGACTGGAATTTTATCTTTCTCTTCTGCAAAGAGTTTTTCAAGTTTAACAGGATCTGTGTTATCTTTTAAGAGGAGAAAAGCGTACCTCTCAGTATTTTCAGAGAGTTTTACCATGTCAAAATTGAATTGCGAATTTTCAACTGGTTTTCTAAAAATACCTTTTACAATAAAATCCGTCTTTAAATTACCATTAATAATTGTTATAATCTTGTCAACAGGCAACCTCTCTCCAAAATATTTTTGTGCCAGGTCTTCCGAAATGACAATATCGTCTTTTGTGGAAAGTGCTGAGTTTGGATTATTAGTAAGCAACTTATATGAGAAAACATTAAAGAAAGTTTTAGACGTCTCAAAAACTGCAAGATTATCATTATAAATCTCGTTGCCGATCATTAGTTTCTGGGTCCTTGTAAATTTGATGCGGCAAAAATCCTCAACTTGTGAAAAATTCTCCTTAATATATTCAACACCCCCTTTTTTGCAGTTTGACATCAGAGATCCTTTTTCATAGGGGTTATCACATTTAAGAAGATAGATCCGATCCCTGTTTTGCTGAAAACTATCAGTATTTGATTCTCTTGCTATAAAGAGCATAATGAGGTTGGTGCAGGCCATTCCTATTGCCAGGCTGATAATGATAATCAGACTGTTGAGAGGATTTCTGAAAAGGCTTCTGAATATCTTGTTAAATTTCATGGTTTACACGTTAAGAGGTCAGAACATTCCCTGCAGGCGGAAGTATAAAGCGCCATTCGCACTTCAAGGGAAGCCAAATATGTAGTTTTGTTAAAAGCATAAGTGAAATTAAGAAATTTATTGATCACAGCAAAGTGTTAAATAATTGCACGTTATTTCAGGCACCCGAGGCCTGGCCACACTCATAAAATAACCTGCCGAGGCACCACCGATCAATTTTTTCCTTACCTTAGACTCTTCACATACTATCCTGATTGTCGAAAGAAATTATGTATTAAATGAAAAGAACACAAGCTGTTTTTCTGATTGCAATATTTATATTGATGAGTCAGATCACAAGATCACAGGCTGAATACGGGAAAGTTTTGCTTTCCGGTCAGATCGCCCTGAACTCAATTTCTGTCACAACTCCTGGTAGTCCTGGTGGCTATAATGAAAAAGTCAAATCTGTTGGTATTGCCCCGATTGCAGGGTATTTTATATTTCAAAATTTCGCAGCAGGAATGCAGCTTCTTTTTAACTATAAAAAAACACCGGGGACTGATGGAGCGGCAGCCACAAGTTTAAGATCACTTTCGTTTGTTCCATTCCTGCGATACTACCCGATTAATGGCAAAATCAGGCCATATTTCGAGGCCGGGGCAGGACCCGGGTTTGGCAAGTCAACAAGTAAGCTTGGTAATTTTCCTCTATCGACCCAGAAATCAAAAATTATGGATTATGAATTGAAAGGAGGAATTGAACTGCTGGTAAATAAGCATGTCGGACTTGATGCTGACTTTGGTTACGGCTCAACAACTTATTCTTTCAATGACGGTTCCAAATGGAAAACTACAATTAAAGGATCTACAGGCTCTGTGGCACTTATAATCTATCTATAACACTTAAATCAAACAATTTTTAAAAATGCACCGACGCAAATGAAAATGTCAATTAGCAAATCCCTTCTTATATTCCTCTTTTTATTTTCCGGTCATGTTTTGTACTCCCAAACAGGAAAGGGGAAATTTCTGGCCGGTGGACAATATGTTCTGAACTTCGCTTCAACCACCAATTCACTCATCGGTCAAAGCAACTCTTATGTGTCAGGCAGATACAGAACCCTGTCATTGTCTCCACAGGCCGGTTACTTTTTTCTTGATAATGTTCCGGCAGGCCTCGAGTTTCTCTACACATATGCCAGGTCGTCTGACGGATCATCAACATCACATTCCTCCGCTTATTTTTTAATTCCTTTCATAAGGTATTATTTTGGTAAGTCAGCAATTAAACCTTATTTACAGGTTGGAGCAGGTCCGGGATGGAAAAAGGGATCATCCGTGGATTTTGGTTACTCCTCAACAAGCGAATCAAAATTGTTCAGATATGAGCTTAGCGGAGGGTTGGGTGCGTTTATAAATGAACATATTTCAATAGATCTCGGCCTGTCGTATAAAGCGACTTCTGAATCTTTCCAGATACATACAACAGTCGGAAGCCCGGCTTCTAAAACTTTAAACAAGAATCTCGAGGCACTTGTAGGGTTTGTGATCTGTCTCTAAAGAGTTTAAAAATGAAATATTATACAAAGTCGACACTGGTTTTCTTATTTTGTTTGCTTGCCCTTCAGGGCTGCGAATATCAGAGTGAAAAAGACTATTTTGTAAATGTGGAACCCCCTCCTTCCACCCATAATATGAGCCTGACATTATCATCATCATCTGATACGATAAGAATTTATTGCCCCACAACATTAATATACGATATAAATACTTTTGGGCTTAAAATTCTGGGCGGATTTTTTTCCCTTGGCGACAAGAAATGGGAAGTTAAATCCGATACAGGGCGTATCACCATTTCGCCTGAAGATTTTTCCGCAGGGAAATACCAGCTGGTACTGAATGCATATACAAACAGCGGTTCCGGAAGTATCGCAGACTTCTTCGGTGGTGAAGGATATAATGTAGTGAAGAACTGGCAAATGGTGATTGATGCAAGTCTCGGTGCGGCAATAAAGCCCACCATTTCGGTAACCGGTGACGGATATTTTAAGGTAACATGGCCGAAATGCGAGCAATATAACTTTGTGTCATACGAAGTAAAAGGACTTTTAAACCTTCATTCTTTTTCGAAAGTAATTGCCAATGCCGACATCACTTCTTATATCGACAGCAGTTTCGTTGGAGGAACGGGACTTGTACAGATTAATCTCTCTTTGACAAACAACTATATAACGGGTATCTGGGCTAACATCAATGAACCTATACCTGTTCTGAAATTTGAAGAACAAGGAATTGACAGTCTGAGGATCAGCTGGGATAAATCAAAATACCGTGCTCATTACCGTCTGGAAAAAGAATATGTCACAATATTTGAATCATCAGATAAAACTTCATTGACGATACTTAATCCCGGTCTTGGGAGCAATTATGAATATAACTTATATACCTCCCCGGTAATACCGTGTCCCGAAAATTACGCTTACACCAGGCATGATTCAAGACATTATTCAGAGGGGATCAATCTTGCTTCAAACTGGCCTACCTGGGGATATGACAACATGGATAAAGCATTATATGTAAATACATATGATGCTATTTTGTGCTATGACGTTCAAACCTTTACCTTGCTCCGAAGCTATCCGATACTAAATCTTTCATATCAGGGTCAGTATAGTTGTCCAACGAATTCAACCAGAATGGCTGCCATATCAACCGATAATATATATGTATTTAATGATAAAACACTTCAGAATCCGGTTGCGATCCCATACAATATAGGCTACAATTCAGTTGACCATTTCTATTTTACCGACAATGACATGATAGCGGTCGTCCAGCCTTCCCGCTACGATCTGATAAGCGTTGCCGAAAAAAGAGTCGTGCTCACATTCCCGATAACCGATTATCCGGTGTATAGTAAATGGGCCTGCTCCTCCACTTCAAATGATGGCAGGTATGCCTGCATTGTAACAATGAATGGAATAAAAGTCTATGATCTGAGCAGCGGCACTGCCAACCTTATCTATTCTGACAGCCGGGTTTACCGCTCCGCCCTGTTCGATATTAATAATCCAAACAGACTCCTTCTCACTTTCTATAATGACAACACTCTGGAAATAAGAAATATGCCTGACTTTGGTCTGGTTAGTTCATCTGTTTTGCCTGATAAAGCCGAGGTTATGAGAAACATTGATCCGGCATCGGGATATTTATTAATGACCGACTACAAGTATTTATATGTGTTCGATCTGATAGAATCAAAGATGATCTTCAAGATGGTCAGTACTGATTCCAGGCCGCAATTATATGACAACAAGTTGTTTTCTAATTCAGGTTACGGGCTTGACATATCAAAATATCTGAAGAAATGAAGAAACTCTTTTATATATTATTTATGATTTTATCGTCAGAGTATATTTACTCTCAGAGCATAAAAGTGGAAATCAATTCCGGACTAGGGACCTACAATCATGCTGACTTGAAAAGTTTCCAGGATTACCTGATAACCCTTGCTCCGCCGCACACCAGGAAAGTGGCCGAATTCCCTCCTTATTATTACTATTCAGCTTCAGTCGAGAATATTTTGAATGCACATCATCTGATTGGCATTAATTTTACCTTTTTAACTTCCGGGGGAAGAAATGATATAAGGGATTATTCCGGGGAATATTCTCTTGATATGCATATAAATGGCATCGGCGCCGGATTTCAGTACCGCTATATTTTAAGTTCGTTTAAGAATTTTGATTTATATGCAAAAGCAAGAGCGGGTATTTTATTCTCATCCTTTTATATGAAAGAGCGACTTAATCTTATACTGGCTGATACAACCACAACATCCGATCGTTTTCGCGCAGTTAATATCTATTGTGAACCATCCTTAGGGATCATCTGGAATTTCTGGAGCCGATTATCTCTCGATTTCTCTCTGGGCTATGAAATTGATACAAAGGGTTCTCTTCTCCTGGAAAACACCAAACAATTCATTGCCCTGCCTTCCGGTCAGCCGCTTACCACAAACTGGTCGGGCTTCCGGGCCCTGGCCGGAATATCGTATAGAATCAGATAAAAGGTTGAGGTTGAGGTTGAGGTTGAAGTTGAGGTCGAGGTTGAAGTTGAGGTTAAGGTGGAGGTTGCGGCATTACCCTCCGAAGCTTTGACTAACGTAGCTTTCTTCAACCGACGAAGTTTTCTTCGACCGAGGAAGCTTTAGTGAAGGAGGCTTCCTACCTACTCCCTACTCCTCCCTTGTCTCTTTCCGAAAATAATTACTTAATTTCGCGAGTAATGGTATTTCATATTCTAAACAGCGATTCCTTAGCGCGAAGCAACAACCTGAATTTCGTCTGGGGAAATAATAATAGAATTGATATGCGGACAAAAATTGTTTGTTTATGCATTATATCTGTGGTTTTTATCATGTGCAAGAAGCAAAAAGATAAAAATGACACTACAGGGTTTTCGTTATTAAACGGGAACAGTTTTATTATGAAAGTCGATCGGGTCTCAAATGGCCCAAATGTCCATTTCCCGGTTGACAGTCTTAAGGAAAGTGACTACATTCCGATAAGTGAAGATATTCAATACAATATAACATTCTCAGCTGATGGTCAGACTGTAACAATAGAACCAGGTTCTGTCAGCGGTGAAAAAACAAACGATAGCTCAGAATCTGTATTTTATAATATTGTTAACGGATTATTTGCCGGAGGCCGGTTTGTAATATGGAAGAATAATGACGTTTTTGTAGCTGAATATACAATATACGGTTCCGGCATCCCTATAATTAAAAGTGAACGGGGAAATATGGAACTAATTCATAATAGCCGTTGAAGGACTTAAACCCCATTGCCATCAAACTAAGCTTTGGGGATGAATGAGATAGTGCATAAAAAAGTTCCCCCGCCATAAATGGAGCAGGATCTCCTTCTGAAGCCAATCTTTATACACATCTAAATTGATTTGTAGATAGAACCTGAGAAGCTGGATAGAATCAGTACCTGTCAGCCACGAAGTGGCTAAATGTGAATAACCCCCGGTGTCAGCCAGGGGTAGAGATAACCTGCTGATCTAAAGCCCTGAAAGGCTTAATATAATTGAATATATTTAAAATATTAGTTAACTTAGTTCTCTCGTGCTATCGTTATACTTTTAAATATCACAAAATGTCAAGCTATCGCCAACATCTTTATCACATTGTTTTCAGGACAAAATCTAGTCTGCACACTCTTAAGCAGGATCATGTTAATGATCTGTATGCCTATATGACAGGGATAATAAAAAATAAGAAAAGTCACCTGTACCGTATTAACGGGATCGAAAATCACATTCATATTCTAACTGACATTAACCCATCACTTGCACCCATAGATTTTGTAAGGGATATCAAAGTATCCACATCCCTATGGATTAAAAAGAGCCTTTTATTTCCAGCATTTAGTGGATGGGCAGTCGGATATGGCTCCTTTACTTGCTCATTTATGGATCTGGATATATTGATTGATTATATTAAGAATCAACAGGAACATCATAAGAAAGTTACATTTGAGGAGGAGTATAGAAACCTTCTTTTGCAGAATGGTATTAAACCAGATGAGAAATATTTTCCATGAATCTTATATTCAGCTCCTTCAGAGCTGACGAAGATATTTATTGGTCCCCCCCCCGGCTGACGCCGGGGGTTATTCATATTTGGCTCTTTCAGAGCCATGCCAATGAAAGATGTGTATAAAAATTAGCCTTCAAAAGGAGAGCCTGCCCCGCCTTTGGCGGATGGAAACATTTTAAGTTTTTTCATCAACCCCAAGTCTTAGGTTGGCTGCCTTTGACATAAACCCCGTACTCTTTTATGCCATTATGCCTTATCTGGTAATTCAAGAAATATTATTATTTTCACTCTTGATTACCCCTAACCCCAATCAAATGAAACCTGGAAATAAAATTCTGTTTGTACTGTGTGCAATTGGAATAGCTGCCGGTGTGTATATCTGGCTCGAAGCAAAGTCTTTTCAGAAAACCGCCAAAGTCACAGTTGGAACTGTCATTAACAGCGGTTTGTCGCGATATGAGATCAGGTATACATCCGATGATGGCATTGAAAGAATTTATAAAGGGAATCAAAGCAGTAAGGGCAGAACCCACCATAATGGTGACGAAATAAAGGTTTTCTACAAGACAGCTGATCCCGACACGGTTCGCATTTCCGATGGAGTAAAATCTGGAAAGAAGATGGTGTTTTATATAAGCCTCCTGCTTCTTTTTAATGTGTATTCAGTATATCAGGACAAAAAGAGAAATAAATCTGAAAATATCTTCAGAACAACCGGAAGGAAGGCAGAGGCGCAGATTCTGAAGACTGATATCGATATGGCTGTAAACATTCAGGGAAAGAACCCGTATTCTATCGATTGCAGTTGGGTTGATCCTATAACAGGCAGGGAGTACACTCGCACATTACGATATATCTGGCAAGATCCGAAAATCCTTCTGGCAGGTCGTAGCAGCATAGATGTCTATATTGATCGAAACGATCCTGAAAAGTATTTTATGGATATTTCATTTCTTGGAGAAGGTGTAAGGTAAAGGCTGAGGCTGAGGCCTTTACCTTTACCTTTACCTTTACCTTTACCATTGCCTAAGGTTGAGGTTGAGGTTGAGGTTGAGGTTGAGGTTGAGGCTGAGGCTAAGGCTGAGGCTGAGGCTGAGGCTGAGCGGAGCTGTTGAAAAGTCCTTTTTAACCGCAAAGCACGCAAAGACCACCTTCGCTACCACCTTCACTTCGTTACGGTGGTCAAAGAAAGCTTCGGTGGTTGAAATAGGCGCAAAGGACGCAAAGATGAGGTTGAGGATGAGGTTGAGGTAGAGTATCTGATCCCTGATCTCGCTGGAAGACTATTTGTTACACAGAGAAATACGAAAGCAAAAAAAGAGTATACTGAGAACCATGAGGATTACACAGATCTAATAGCCCCCCATTTGGGGGTTGGGGGGTAAAAACCAAGAGGAAAAGAGTTACACAGAGGGACACAGAGTAGACACAGAGCAGCACAGAGAAGGTTGAGGTTACCTTTACCTTTACCTTTACCTTTGCCTTAGCCTGAGGCTGAGGCTGAGGCTGAGCGGGGCTGTTGAAAAGTCCCTTTTAACCGCAAAGCACGCAAAGACCACCTTCGCTACCCTTCGACAAACTCAGGATAGCTTCGGTGGTTGAAATAGGCGCAAAGTTCGCAAAGATAAAACACTAGTCTTAACAGATTTAATATATGCTGGTCTTCACTAATTTGAGATTATAAACTACCTAACATGTGTTGCTAATCTTAGATTAATCCCAGGCTTATTAACTGTTCTTCCAGACTCTGGGTTCCATTAATATGAATTGTGCTAAACCCAAGCTCATTTGCTGTTTCAATATTTTTCAAACTATCATCAATAAACAACGACTCGTTCGCAAGAAGACCGTATCTGTTAATCAGTAATTGATAAATTTCCTTACCTGGCTTTACTATCTTTTCCTTACCTGATACAACGATACCCTCGAAAACTTTAAAAAACTCATATTTGGAATAAATAACAGGAAATGCTTCAGCCGACCAGTTTGTTAACCCAAACAATCTGTATTTTGATTTCAAGGGATTCAGCAATTTTGTATTTTCAGATATTTCACCTTTTATCATTACCTCCCAGTTATGCTGATACATTTCAATCTCATTTCTATACCCGGGATAAAGCTCCTGAAGTTCATGGGTAATCTCAGAAAATGAAAATCCGGCATCGTGCTTCATATTCCAATGCGGACTCCAGACATCACTGAGGAAATACTCCATCTCTTTCGTGTCACTGAAGACATCCTTATAAAAGTACCTGGGATTCCAGTCAATCAAAACCCCGCCAAAGTCAAAAATTATATTATTAATTGGCATCAGATCACTATTTGTTTTCTCCTGTTTTCACTTCATCCGACAATAAAAATGAATACAAAAGTGGAAAAAATATCTGAAATTTAAATGTCGGTCAGGAAGTAAAGATCTTCTTCGTTATAGTAACACGGTGAAAGCAGTCCGCTAAAGAAAAAAAAGCTAAGCTTTCTTTGACCAACGGAGCTTTCCTTGACCACCGAAGCGTCAGCGTAGGTGGTAGCGAAGTTGGTAGCGACGGAGTGCTTTAAAATTTCATTACATAGTAGATTATTTAATAATTAATTACCTGGTTGCACAACTAATATATTAGGTATATCTTTGATATGAATGGACATTGGATGTTGATTTATTTGCCTTTAATTGCTAACCTAATTTAAATCCTATGCTAAAAAACTATCTTAAATCAGCTCTGCGATTTTTGAAGCAAAACAAGGTATTTGCAGGTATTAATGCTGTGGGACTTTCAATTGCGTTGACCGCATCATTTATTATGCTTCTTTATGTTGTCAACGAGTTGAGTTACGATCATTGTCATAAAAACAGGGCAAGGGTTTTCAAAGCACTCACTTACTGGGTCGATTTTAAAAGAACTGATTCAGGAACACCTTACGTTCTGGCAACTGCATTAAAGGATGAATTTCCGCAAATAGAAAAATCCATAAGAACGAGACGTATGATTGATTTCAAGTTGAAACTCAAAGATGAATTTATAAATGTCCCTGGGGCTGTCGGAACTGATTCGGAAGTATTTGATATTTTCACACTCCCGTTAGTTTTTGGTAATCCGCGTCAAAGTCTTATTGAAGATCAAAATTCAATCGTTATCTCCAGTGAATTGTCGGATAAGTTTTTCCCCGGTCAGAATCCGGTTGGAAAAGAAATTGTTGGCATGGTAAATAACGAAGAACATGTTTTCACCATCAATGGAGTTTTTAATAATATTCCGGAGAATTCTACTTTCAGAGCCCAGTGCTTCCTAAATAGCAGATGGACACTTGGCCCGCTTAATTCAGCTTTTAAGGTAACCAATGCTGACAAGAGTTGGGATTATACATTCTGGAATACATGGGTTTTACTTTCGAAAGATTGTACTGCTGAATCACTCGAGAAACAATTCAGAGCATTTGAAATTAAAAATATCGGTGAAAAACCTCCTTATAATTATTCTCTTCAGAATTTATCGGAGGTTTATTTACATTCAGATAATGTTATCAATACCAGAATCACGGGCAGTATAAAAAGCATCAGATTGTATTCAGCCATCGCTTTGCTTATTGTACTTGTCGCAACTTTTAACTATATAATTTTATCTACAGCTGTTTCAACTTACAGAACTAAAGAAATCGGGATAAGAAAAACTTATGGTGCGGGGAATAAAAAAATCAGGAATCAATTACTGGGTGAATCCATCCTCCTGGCTTTACTTGTTTTGCCAGTTGCCCTGTTTTTGACATGGATATCCCTCCCTTATGCCGGAAAGCTTTTCCAGACTCAGCTTCATATAATCAATTCAAATATAGTTATGTACATCCTGGTTTATCTCTCCATAACTTTAATCATAGGTTTAGCCTCGGGAATTTATACCTCATATTATTTATCAGGTTTAAAGGTCATGGATATTTTGAGAAATACATTATACTCCGGTAAAAGTAAACTACTCTTTCGCTCTTCTTTAATTGTAGTTCAACTGGTCATTTTCTGTTCATTTGTATCGAGTACTCTCATAATCCGCTCACAATATCAGTATGCACTTAAAAAAGATTTAGGATATTACAATAAAGATATTGTTGTAATTGAGCTGGGTTACGATTTTAAGGGGTATTCGGCTTATATCAATAGCATTAAATCGAATCCGAATGTAATTATGGCCGCAGGAACAATGGAAGGTCTTCCCATGCAGAATTCAGGAACTTTTATTTTACCAAATTTTGAGGATAACAATATAAAAGTACAGGTAGAGGCGATGAGTGTGGATTACAATTTTTTGAAAACTATGGGTATTACGATAACCAAAGGCCGCGACTTCTCCGAAGAATTTGGCAGTGATCTTACACAGTCTGCCATCTTAAATGAATCTGCAGTAAAAAGTCTTGGGATAACTGATCCAATAGGGAAACTGATAGGAAATATCGTGATCATTGGTATCGTAAAAGATTTCAACCTTCATTCCATTCATACCGATATTCCTCCACTGGAAATACACCTGACTGATAAATATATCCGACAGATTGCAGTTCACTATAAAACAGGTACCCTTGGCAATATACTCCCCATGCTTAAAGCAGAATGGAAAAAAGCTGCTCCGGGAAAGCCATTTGATTACATGACAATAGAAGATCTCATTAAAAGCATTTATTCTTCTGAGAAAAATTTAAGTAACATTGTTTCGATATTTGCCCTGTTTACAATGTTAATTGCCGGGTTCGGACTATTCGGTCTTGCCTTGTTCGTTATTAAAACTCAGACTAAAGGAATAGGAATTAAAAAGGTCTTTGGCAGTTCGGAAAAATCTATTGTCATTTCCTCCCTGTTTAGAAATTTCATGCTTGCATTATTGGCTGCTGCTTTATCAATCCCTGTGACACTATACTTTATGACAAATTGGTTAAAGAATTATTCTTACAAAGTTCCTGTTAACTGGTGGATATTTGCTATATCTTTTGTAGCTGCAGCTATTGTTGTTCTCATGACCGTTTCCATAAATTCCTACAAAGCATCACGAATTAATCCTGTAAAAGCTCTCAAATATGAATGATGCTATGATCTACCCTTCCCGTCAGTCAGGCACATAACACAAAGCTCACATGCCAGATCACTTAAGAATCTTCCAGCCCATCACTGCCACTGCAAAAAAAGCGGCCTGCCCCCTTGATTCGGCACTAATCAGTGAGATCCCTCACTCATCCGCAAGTCGGCGGATTAATTGCCTATGATAAACTTTTAATTTCTAATAGGGTAATTCCTGTCTATCCGATCATATACAAAAGAATTAATCATTTTAATCTAACCCTATGAAAAACATCTTCGTTTTAATTGTTCTCATTGTCCTTGTTTCAGCATCCGCGTCACCGTATTCCGGAGTGAACGGACAAGCCTCTGTAAACAGAGATACCATTATGCTGGCTGCGCACGAAATAATCAATGAAACTACTTATTGCGGTCTTGCCACAATAGACTCTCTGGGACAACCCCAAATCAGGACAATGAATCCTTTTCCTGTTAAAGATGATTTTGTTATCTGGTTTGCTACTTCAAGAACAAGCCGCAAAGTCAGAGAAATTAAAAATAATCCGAAAGTCTGCGTATATTTTGCAAACCATGTTACTGCAAAAGGGTATGTCAATATAAACGGATCAGCATCAGTTATAGACAACAGGGAATTACTTGTTCAAATGAAACGCGACTATTGGAATGGGATACCTGGCTGGCAGGATAAATTTGTGCTCATAAAAATCATTCCCAAATCAATAGAAGTAATAAACTATAAACATGGATTGAATAATGATCCTGATACCTTTAAAGCCCCGGCAATATCATTCTGAAAATTAAAGCCACTTATTAAAGAAAATAAAATTAACTAGTTTCCCGCTTTGCGGGACGCCATAGTGTAATGCCCGCCTGAACGACCAAAGTACTGAAATGCATCAGAAGACTTTGTCATTGTTCAGCCGGGCATGTTATTTTTGCTAATATCTATCGCGAAATAAGTGCATTAAAAACATGCACTGCCTTGTGCCTGAAAAACAATCCCAAATGTATTCTGCTGTTAAACTGCATCTTAGCAGGCAATTATGAAAATTAACTATAAAAATTTCGAAAAATAAATGCAATTTTATTTTTTTATTTAAACGTTTAAGCATATCTTGGTCTTAAGAATCGTAATATTTATAATTAGAGCTTAATAATTACTAACCTAACTTAAACCGAAACCGATGAAAAGATTTTTATTTATCGCTAGTATGATTGTTCTGGTCGCAATTGTATTGAATTCCTGCAAAAAATCAGATCCACCCCCGCCAACATTTGAAGAACTTCTTACTGGTGGTGCAGCACAGACTGCAGGAAAGACATGGGTTCTGAGCCAGGATGCCTACCCTGCAAATGATGGAGGCGGACCTGTCACCAATGCCATGCCGGCGCTCATTGCAATTCCCGCTAACATAGCCACATTAATCGGAGAAGAGTATGATAATGAGTTTACCTTCTTTGCCAATGGGAAATATACTATAAACCCCGTTAACGGGAAAGTTCTTGGTGCGACCTTATACTCAAGTCTAAGCCAGATAGTAGTTGATGGAACACAGAATGAACTTGGTCTGTGTGCTGCTACCTTCGCTGGCGTAACAAATGGTACCTGGACCCTTCATAAAGAGGACTTCACCGTGGACGCAGTCAGTAATCCGCTTGATGCTACAACACCTCCGGCTCATGGAATCGTAACATTTACAGGTAAAGACTGGCTTTCCTTCTCCCAGGGTGCATATTTTGGAATACTTGACGGGAATACTTCAACCAAAGTTATAATTAAAGAAGTAACAGAATCAGTTATGCATGTTGCAGTGATGGTGGGTATGTACCAGGGCGTTATGAATCCTGGAGGAATTGCTTATGCCGGTTATCCAACCCATATATTTCAGCTGACTTATGTTCCAAAGGCCAAGTAATGATTTTCTTAAACCATTTTAAAAGGGTACCACATATATTAATATTTAAAATTACCTGGGTCATCTGATTCAGGTAATTTTATTTGGACTTATTTTATAATTGCTTATCATACCTGAAGAATTTAAAATATCTTGTTTTAATAAGTTTTCCATTCACTATAAATAGTATGTAAATCAAAGCACAAATGAAAACAATAATTCTGTTTGCATTCTGTATTGTGAGCATTAGCTGTTCATCCAATGCAGACAAATATTATCCCGGGAAAAAAGACAAATCAGGCAAGGTCACTATGGATATCCCAATGAAAGACGGGGTTAGTCTTTCCACTGATATTTTTCTTCCGCGGGGAAAAGGGAAATTTCCAACTGTGCTTGTGCGCACACCTTATGGAAAATATGCCGATGCCTGGATGGGGAAAGCTTTTAAAATATTTAAGATAGCTGTTGTTTTACAGGATGTCAGAGGAAAGAACAGTTCAGGAGGGGAGTTCTATCCATTCATCAATGAACGGGAAGATGGTCTGCAAACGTTGGACTGGATAAGGAAACAACCCTGGTCTGACGGAACAATAGCCGGCTGGGGGGCTAGTTATCTCGGATATACTCAATGGGCTGTTTCTGATTCGCTTGATTTTCTGACTTTACTGCTCACCGGGGCGAATATCTACGATTTCACCTATCCCGACAGTCTGTTTTCATTGCAGAGCGCTTTTACCTGGGGCTTTGAAAATGCTTCTCAGGGACTCAATAAAATTCCTCCCGACAAACTGAAGAAAGCTCTGATGATATTGCCGCTTTCAGTTGCCGATGATTCTACTATTAAGGATATTCCATTTATCAACGACTGGATCAAACATGAAAAGTACGACGAATACTGGCAAAAAATGAATTTCAGGGGTAAAACCAAAGCCCCTCTGATATCTTTTGCAGGTTGGTACGACATATTTCTTAAATCACAGATTGCTGATTTCCAGGCATTGACAGTGAATGGGAATCCTGCTAACAGGCTTATTATAGGTCCATGGGCACATGGTGCATTTGGAGAACCAAATGATTTCGGCGGTTTGAAGAAGACAGGAAAACCCGCTAAAATCTTTATGTATGTAAAAAATCATATTAAGGGAAAAGGCAATAAACTTACCTCTCCTCTTAAGGATTCGAAATATAATCTTTTTATCATGGAACGGAATGAATATGTGGGATCAGGCGTATGGCCTCCTGCCGAGACAAAGACTACTCCATATTTTATAGGTCCATCAGGTTATTTCAGCACTACCGCAATCACTGAAAAAGGTAATATGCAGTACTTATACTCACCATCAGATCCTTATCCCAGTCATGGGGGCACTGCTCTCGGCTCAGGAGTAGGACCCGCCCGCCAGAATGATAACATTGGCCGTAAGGATCAGCTTGTTTTTGAGATGAAAGTACTGGAAAAACCATTAATACTTCTCGGTCCCGTTTCGGCCACACTCTGGCTATCAGGTAATGTCTCATGCACTGATTTTATTGTCGGATTACAGGATGTCTTCCCCGATGGCAAGATTATTAATATACAGGAAGGCGGAGCTAAGGTCAGATTCAGTAATCAGGACCCCGTGAAGACTGAAATCTCGGTATGGGCTACAGGTTATCAGCTTAACCCGGGTCACAGTCTCAGGGCATTCATAGCATCGAGCTGGTTTCCAAGGTATAACCGCAGTCTGAACAGCTGTGATCCTGCTCAGTCAGCAACAAAGATTACGGATGCTAAACTAAAGATCTATTACGGAGGCGACACTCCATCCTCATTGAATCTGCCTGTTTATACACTCACTGAAAAGTGAGCTGATAAACACAGAATATTAATGTTCCTCCCTGGTTACATAAAATATTACCCGGGGGGGGTTTTTAATTAAACGTTTAAACATTTTTCAGCAGATATAACCGACCTGATCATCATGAATCAGCTTAAAGACAGAAAATTATTGAAGGGAAGCTGGCTGACAGGCAGAATGTCCGGCATAGCTTTTCTCCTAATTGTTTTAACTTCACCTGCTTCATCGCAGACTTTGAGAAAAATCTCGCAGGAGGAGCTCAGGGATAAGATAGCAGGCTACTGGATTGGACAGTGTGTCGGCAATTACATGGGATTCCCTTTCGAGGGCACTTACCTCGAAAACGCAGTCCCTGTTCTGGTTGACAGGTACTACAGCTTCAAAGATGATACTTCCCTTGCAATAAACAGGGATGATCTGCGCGGATACTGCAGAATTGTTGCATACTGGCTTGGTGGGGCATTTTCGGATGACGACACCGATATAGAATTTGTGACACTGCATGCCCTGGAAAAGTATGGGCTTGATATTAATTATGCCGAAATTACTGAGATGTGGAAAGAACACATAAATCGTAATATCTGGTGCGCAAATCGCACGGCGCGCGATCTTATGGATAAAGGACTGATCCCTCCTGCCACCGGAAGCAAAACAAACAATAAATACTGGTATGCGATCGACCCACAGCTGGTAAATGAAATCTGGAGCATGGTTTACCCCGGGATGATAAAAAGAAGTGTTGAGAGAGCGGAATGGGGAGCCAGGATAACAAACGATGACTGGGGAACACATCCTACCATTGCCTATGCGGTTATGTACAGTGCAGCAATTTTTGAAAAAGATGTGAATAAGCTTGTTGACCTTACTTTAAAATATATACCGGATGATAGCCCATTCTATGAGGGGATAAAGGATGTAATTGCCTGGCATAAGCAGAATGATGACTGGCGGATAACACGTAAACTGATCTTTGATAAATACTACCGTTATAAGAAAAATGGTTATGAAGCACCTGTTTCAGACGTATCCTCACTGACAAACGGGTTATTCGGTATTATGGCTGTCCTGTATGGAGAAGGTGATTTTGTAAAGACAACTGCAGTTGCTGTTTCGGCAGGTCTCGACTGCGATAACCAGGCAGCAACATGTGCCGGATTAACCGGAGTTATCAACGGAGCTTCTGCCATTCCGGAAAGGCTCACACTTGGATTGTCTGATAAACCCGTATGGACAAAGCCTTTCAATGATACTTATATAAACCTGACCCGTGATGGTCTGCCAGTTTCTACAAAAATCAGTGATATTGTCAGCAGAATTCTTGTTCTTGCTGAATCGGCTATTTTAGCAAACGGAGGACAAAAAATCACTCAGAACAACGAAATATATTACCTTATCCGGAGTGATTTCTGAGCATATAAATATTATTTTTCGTTTCCCCACAACTCCAGGCCATTCCCTTTTTCAATGCGCCATGCATTTCTCCACAGATGAATCTCAACCGGGCCGATTAACGGTTTTGGCTGACGCTCTTCCTTTGTAAAACTCCGTGGTAACTTCGATGCAGTATCCTGATACCAGTAAGCAACAGAGGCAAGATCGAGCGTCAGATTATTATTATGTCCATGCTCTATTGTGAACCTGCATGATTTATCAAAATATACCGGATCGGCAATGAAGAAGCGATAAAGATGAGTATGTCCGAGCCAGCCTGTCTCATTGTTTACTCTTGGATATCCGTAATATGGATGCGAGAATAACTCTTTCGGACACCACGATGTGTTAAAGAAATCCTCGGTACCGGTCCCATTAAAGGTTGGTATAGTATCGCCGTCGATAAATACCATTTCGTCCCCTTCACCATACCACATCGGAGTAGGGCAGTTGACATAATAATTGATCCCAACCAGCTGTCCTTTTCCCCTGATGTCGGCAAACAGATAATTACCTTTCCCATTCCTGTTGACGCCCTGGTCGCCCAGCACACTCCATTCATTTTCACCATCAGGCAGAGCATTGGTTACTTCATGATTAAACCATGCATGAAACCGGCCCGAGTTTTCAGGCAACTTATTTACTTCCTGATAGTTAATGTTGTAGTAGAAATTCGGAATTTCTTTCCCGGTCTGGTTTTCTATTTCAATTCTTGCTCCATTGGAAAATGGCATGGCAAAATAGCAGACATAAGATTTTCCGGCTCCGGGAGCTACGGAAAGCGGAATGGTGATAAAATTATAAGCCTCGTCCCATCCGTTTCCAAAAAACGGACCCAATGGTGATTCAACCGAAGGAAATGAATTCCCATCCCAATACATTCTTAAAATTATATTGTTCCGGCTCAGTTCAGTTGCTTCCGGAGCTATAGTAATCCATATCCGGGTTATAGTTCCTGCTCCTTTTACATTTAAAAGATCGAAACGGGCACCATCCTTTATGCCGCCGATAAAATCCGCATTCCCCCCGCTCCTGTCATAGCTGCTTACCTGTCGCGATTTAATGCCGGTTTTTATCTTTGAAATCTGCACCATTTCATTTCCACTCTCCTGGGAAAAAACATATCCTGAGAAGAGGATGAAAACCATTAATGAAATATATTTTTTCATGGCTAAGGTGATTTTTATAATTATCTGACTAATTGTTTTTCAATACCCGATACTATAACCTTTCCCGGCTCAATTGTTCCATAAAAAACTTTTAATGATGGTTTGCCGTTTTTAAGGCTAACGCAGCCAAAGCCTGTATCTGTTGAAAGAAAGCTTGTGAAATCACCGATCTGTGAATCAATAAAAAGAGTTTTGTCAACAGCATCGTACCTTACACCTGTGAGACCTTCAAGCAATGCATAGCTCGACATTGCACGGGCATACCAGCTGCCGCATTCATATTCATTGAAGGGATTACGAACTTTCCCGTCGTACCGTTTCCTGCATTCACGCACAATATCGAGACCCTTTTCAACTTCACCTTTGAACATCAGATGGCTTGCTACCTGGTATTCAATACCTGTCCAGACCTCATTGCTGTAAATAAAAGGAAGCGATAATTTACCGCCTTTTGGCCATGTACAGAGCAGTAAGCCTCCATCATTTCCCATTGCATAGGTGGGCCGCTGCGGATTTGCATGATTAATCAGATCCTTTTTCAGATTATATTTATAAACAGACTTTAGGTGACTCGTTACTTTTTCATTGTCAACAATCTCTTTCAGTCCGCATACCCTTGCCATCCACATTCCAAGTATGCCGTCAGACAAGCACCCCTTGCCGTACTGATATTTTGGACCCTCCTGCTTAAGAAGTTCAAGCGCCTCATCCGAATAATTGGTTCTGTAACTTCCTTTTGCTGCATCCACGGGGTTTGGCGATCTTAGCCCTTCCCATATTACTTTCTGGATAAAGTATTCTCCATCAAATAATTCGGACTCCATGAAGGTTTTGCCATCATTTAGCAATGTTTCATATCCTGAATATGGTTCATTTGCAGCTTTGCTCATTTCAATAATAGAAGTAAGAGCCCCAAGGTAAAAGCTGGTGCACATACCGTCGGGTCCCCAAAATTCAATGTCGTAAGTGTTATGATGAGGTTCTTCGAGATAACCTTTATGTTTCGGATCCCAGGTTTCAATGCAATAATCGAGACTCTTTCTGACCAGAGGATAAAGCCCTTTCATCCATTCTGTATTGCCGCTTATTCTCCAGTCCCTGTACACTTTCATAATGCCGCCCAGCTGGCCGTCGGCTGCTGCATAGAAGTTATGAGGCGGCTCCGAGATCGGAAGATTGGACCTGAAGTTCTGATGGCCCTGTTCATTCTGGCTGACCTTAAATTCAGTTTCACGAAGGGTCCTTTCGAGAGCAGGAAAAAGGTGCGAAATAGCCTGGGCATAATTCCACACGTGAGTGCAGCTTCCATGGCAGCTTCCTTCATTATCGCCACATCCCTCCCAGCACCAGAGTCTTCCGTCGGATTGCCTGAGTACAGTGGGCGATTTTAAAATGGTAAGATTAGCTGCCACAGCTTCAAGGACTTCTGGCGGCAAGGTGGATGAGAAGAATGCATCACGGAAAAGTTCGCTCTTTTTCTTCAGTTCTTTATAATTCTCAGCCCAGTATTTTGAGACCTCGTTCAGATCCTGAAATCTGCCTGCATACCAGGGCTTATAATACGAGGGGATCTGGGATTTATTGGTTACATCACCAGCTGAAAGTTTTGATTCAGGCTGATACCAGCAAAAATTTACTGTAATTGTCTTTTCCTCGCCTGGTTTTAATTTTACCGGAACATAAATCGAAGCTCCGGCAGCCGCAGCATCAACAGGCAGATTGTGAGGCATATTTCCATTTTCAATGTTTTTCCAGAGGATCATATGGGGGTCGAACCATTCTCCTCTGAACCAGCAATAATCCACCACTGCATTATTGTCGTCGACAAATACTGTGAAACCTGTTTTACCGAGATCCGATTTTTCTTTGGAATTTGTTGTCATGGTAAAACCATTTCTTGCCTTTGTTATCCGTCCAACCCATTCCACAATAATATTCCTTGAATTCCACGAAAAAACAGCGTCAATTTCTTTTGAGGAAGTGTTTCTGAATTTATACTCCATTGCTCCTGCAGGCAGACTTGAATTATCATTATCTGTCGGAATAAAGGGGCTCCATCCTAAAACTTCGACTGACAGTGGAATATTTTTGTCCTTCAGCTCAAGAGTTGCAAACGGGAAGCGGGGAAGAAATGTTCCACTTTCAAAACGGGGCAGACCGTATGATTTTCCCGGGGATCCAAGGCCCGATCCCGGTGTCCCGAAGATCTTCCATTCAGGAACCTGTGCTTCAAGGACCTTTGTTCCGTTTTCTATCCCCTTTATACTGATTGCTGCAAAAGAAATAGGTTCATTGAAAAGCTCGGGCTTATTATTTATTGAAAGGGTTGAAATTGAACCGGTTCCGTCCATACAAAACATGCCGGCTCCGATACCTCCTATCGGAAATGAGATCCTGTCAAGGTTCCGGCCGGTATAGCTGCCGTTGAACTTATGTCCGTCAGGTACACTGCTTTTTTTGCCGGCAGAAAAAGAGACTAAAACCGGGCATATTAAAAATACGATTAAAAATGTCAGCTCTTTAAATATTTTCATTTTATAGGTTATTTGAGTTGAAACGCTATTAACAGATTCACACCTTAAGTTGATTCTCAGAACCTGACTTAATTGTTCTTACACCAGTATTTCCTCCTTTTGACATGCTTATATCAACCGGCTGGTTTATTTTATATGATCCGCAGGTAAAATCAGGAATTTTGATGGAATTCGAAGTATTGGCGACCGACCATTCGCTCAGAGGTGCAATAACGCTCCAGAGAGCGGCATCATAAACATCCTCATCGAGCGGCAAGCCGTTTCTGAGGCAGTCAATAAGTCTCCAGTCCATCATGAAATCCATACCACCATGGCCGCCTATCTTTTTGGCCATCTCACCGACCCGTTTAACAATTTCAGGACTGTACTGATCCTGAATCTTTGACATTTCAGCCTCGTCAAACCACTCATGACCCAGTGCAATTTTCCCAGGTTCGGGATATTTGACGGCTACACCTTTTGTACCGGTTATAAGGTGGATGCGTGAATAAGGACGGGGAGAGGTGGTATCGTGCTGGATCAATATCGTCTTTCCTTTTTCCGTACGCACATGTGTTGTGTTCATATTGCCGCGATAGCCGTTTGTGGCAAATTCTTTATAAAACGAATCCTTCGCAGCCAGCTCTTCAGCCATCTTTGCCATCTGAAAATCATTTGACGACATGGATGTAAGATATTCCATCCTGTCACCGCGATTTATATTCAACACCTGGCAGATGGGCCCGAGGCCATGAGTCGGATAAAGATTCCCATTTCTATGCTGGTTGTGCTTAAGCCTCCACATATTTGTATATCCGGTCTTACTGAAATCAAGGTCACGCAGATCGTGAAGATATCCTCCTTCGACATGAACAATCTCACCGAAAAAACCCTGACGCACCATATTCAGCGTGAGCAGTTCAAAAAAGTCATAACAGCAATTCTCAAGCATCATACAATGCTTCTTTGTCTTTTCGGAAGTCTCAACAAGCTGCCAGGCTTCATCAACTGTTGTTGCTGCAGGAACTTCCGAAACTGCATGCTTCCCGTTTTCCATGGCAAAAACAGCCATTGGTGTATGAAGCTGCCAGGGAGTGCATATATATACAAGATCAATATCATTGCTCTGACACATTTCTTTCCAGGCATCTTTGCTGCCCCCATAAGCCTTTGCAGCAGGAAGTCCATGATCACTCAGAATTTTTTGTGCCTTTTCAACACGATCCATTCTTTCATCACAAAGCGCCTTAATTTCGACACCTTCAATATTTGAGATACGTTCAACCGCACCGGGTCCCCGCATCCCAAGTCCGATAAAACCGATCCTTACAACATCCAACCGGGGTGCGGCATAACCCGACATATTGAACCTCTGAGAATGTTTACGATTTACAGCCTCCTGAATATAGGCCAAATTTGATGCCGGTCTGAGCTGATCATTCGATACAGATGATGAGAGCCCGCCTGATAAAATACCTGCTCCGGCAGCGCCTGTAATCCTGAAAAAATTTCGTCGGGTAGTTTTCATTATTTTAATTGTTATACTAATAAGATTTGTCAGATTTTGATAAAGGTTTTATTTTTATACATATACCAGAGTATCATGTACAAAATGGTGGTCCCGCCAAAGATGCTCAGCGCCCCGAACCAGTCTCCGATATGTGGTTTTAGTCCATTCAGAAATACTTCTGCCATACCTGAAAGGCTTGTGCTGAAGAGATGCCAGGCAACATAGGCGAAAATGGCATTCGATCCTATAATAATCATCCATTGTGTGCCTTTCCTGACATTCCATACATCGATCACAAGGTAAAATACAGCAAGCATCAACAGGCAGATTCCTCCTGAAAATAGTACAAAAGAGCTTGTCCAGATATGCTTGATTATCGGATGCCAGATATTCAATATCAGCGCCAGCGAAATAAGTAAAACTCCTAATATCAAATAATTACCTAATTTTTTAATTTTATCTTTCGCTGATTGCAGTATATATCCTGCAAAGACACCCAGCATAACGGAAGCCCCGAAATTAAGACTCGATACAATCCAGGTATATGCTCCCCATCCTATATGGCGGCCCATCACAATTTTTTCTACATACATAGCCACGTTCCCGTCAGGGGTATATGCATTGGCAGTTGTTCCTCCGAGTGGTATGAGCGTAAGTATTGCCCAGTAGACAATCAATAAAGCTATTGTGGCAATTATCTGATAAAAAACAGGCAGATACAGAATGATCACAGTTGAAATGAGATACCCGCTGGCAATAGCCTGCAGTGTATTTGTATAAAACTGGAAATGGCTGAAATCATAATGAAGAAGATTACCCTGAACCATCATTCCTAAAATCCAGAGTATTAAAACTCTCTTTATTGTATGGATCCATAGAGATTTGTCGGAGGAACCGTTACTCAGCCTTTTCCTGTATGAATAAACCATAGAGACTCCAACAAGGAAGAGGAACAGCGGCATGATTATATCTTCAAAATGGAAACCGAGCCATTCAACATGATCGAACTGCACTTTAATAAAACCCGATATACTATTATGAAAAACTTTATCAAGAGACTGGAAGCCAATGTCGCCGCCAATTATCCAGAACATGTCGAATCCTCTCAGGGCATCCACCGATATTACCCTTTCCTTTGAAAGGATTGTTTTGTTCCTCACCTGAAAAACCTCAAGACCGGATAAGAATGACTTTACTGCCGAACTCATTTTTTGGACTGCTTTTACTTTAATAAACTTTTCAATTTTAATGCTCTTTAAACCAGAAAAAATCAAATCCTGCTTTTTTCCCGGGAATTTCATCCTGAGATTCAAAAACCAGTTCATTCGCACCTTTGATGATCCTGACCTGATCTGAAAAGTGATTATCAAGAATCTGATGATTGGGTTCGAAAAGGGATATTGTTTCTCTGTCGCCATATTTCAGGAGGTTACCATTCAGAAAAACAGATATGGCAGCTCCGTCAGGCGAATGAGCAAGCGTCAGTCCGATACTTGTCTTTTCAATTTCCCTATCAGAGATGAACCGGAAAATTATGCGTTCATTTTTCGTTGAGGGTGTCCACATCAGGATTTTTCCGCCTGCCCATATTTTACCCTCCTCAACCCTGCAGCCGGAGCCTGCCGACAAAAGTTTTTCAGCCTGAACAAACCTGTTGCCCGCCGAACCAAGATAAGCTTCAGGTTCCCATATCTTATATGGAAGATTCACAATATCATTAACCGATATTTTACGATAATCATCAATAAGTCCGGGAAGTGAATATAAGTAGACAATCCTGCCATATGAGAACCCCGGAACAATTCCATGATGACCAAGCTCCATGAAAAATGCCAGATTATTCTGAAAGAGAATATCATCTGAAATATGCCAGCGGAAATTTGACACATATCCACGGTTTCCAGGTCCGTCATTTCTGGGTTGTCCGCAGTAAGGACAGGAAAATATCCGTGTTGACGACCATGAATAATTGAAATAGTCTTCTGAGCCGGTTCCGAAATATGAAGGGAATGTGTCGCGATCAACGAAGATTTTTTCATCGCCTTCACCCCACCAGTTGCCCCAGGAGGTCACTGCACTGCTTGGATTGTATAGATAAGCTGCTGTTCCAACCACCCTGCCTTTGCCCATTGCCATAAGATAAACAATATCCGGAACACTGTTGCCGGAAGCGCCGAAATAAGATGCTGTCAATCCATGATCGATCTTCCACCTGGCCCTGAAATACATGCTTTTTCCATCTGTCCAACTGTATTCAGCAGTACTGATCCTGCTTTTTATACTTACGTTTTCAGACGAATTATTCTTTATCTCAATTCTTGCATTATGGTTAAAAGGCATTATAAACCGGCAAATCATTGTTCCATCCGCAAGAACTGAAAAAGCAAGCGACCTGAAAGGATTCAAACCGGGCGCAGCTCCAAAAAAATCTCCAAGCGGAGCCTCTACCTGGGGAATTGAAGAATTATCAAAATAAATAGTCAAAATGCATTCCCGTAAGGCATTTTCAAGATCCCCGGCGATCAATCTAACTGAAAAATAATCAATCGCCTCAGGTACTGAAAGTCTGTACAATTCACCCGAAGAACCTGCTGCAACATTGATTTCTGAGGTTTGCATGCTTTTGGTTTTTAATGAATCGGCATGTCCCGGATCTTTGAGGGATGCGTTTACCTCCTGAATCTTTTCCGCATATTTCTGGAAATCATTTATACTGAAAGTCTGAACCTTTACTCCTTTGTCATAAACCCTGAGGCCAACATGATAAAAATGGATCTTTTTAATGTTACCTGTCCACACTATCCGGCATCTTGAGGCGAAAGGCACAGGAAAATAGGTAGCATCAAATTGCCGGAATGTTCCGCTAAAATCGATCAGTCCTTCCTTTCCCGACAGTTTTTCAATAGTTTTCCAAAAGAAATCCTGAGCATTGCCTTCGTAGAAAGGGGAATTCATATCATCGAGAAACAGACGCAGGTTACCTTCGAGCCCTGCTGTCCAGAGCCGCAGAATTGCCCCGGGTCTTTGAATATCGCATATCAGGTATTCGCCGAAACCTGTAGAATCAGGCTCTTTCAGCACTTTCTCGAATCCCGGAATGGGTTCTCCACCAAAACCATCTTCATTGGAAAACCAACCGCTGTCTGAAGGACTTTTGCTCCTCCTGTCGTAAGAGGAGTATTGAATTGATTTGTACGATTCTTCAGGTAGACGGGTCAGGCGTCTAAGATCAACCATTTCGGACAATAAGCTCCCGGTAGTAACCTTTTGTTCTTTTTCAGGCACGGTGCATGAAAAAGTAACGAGCAATACAAATACGGAAATGAAAAAGGCAGTTTTCATTTTAACTGGGTCTTATTGATACTAAAATACCGGCTGGCATTTTTGAAATAAATTTTGTCAATCACCTCTGCAGGCAGCTTAAGTCCTTTTATATTGTTTACAGTAGAATCGGTGGCCAGGTATAACCACTGATTGAACCAGCCCCTTTTCAGGTTATCACATGTGGTGGCATATGTAACACCTTCAATGTCGTGAACCTCATCATCAGTCCCATATAAAATCCTGTCCTGGTATTTTATCATAAAATTCCGGATTTTATTATAGTCAGCTGCGGACTGATGCTGAATATGAAACATCCTTGCAGCAAGGTCAACTTTAAAGTTTGGGTATTTGTCGAGCCTTTTGGAAAGTTCATCCACGCTCCACTCCAGGCTTCCAAGATGAGCTCCGACAAAGTCAAGATGCGGATACCTCTTAAGAATATTGTCCCTCGCTTCTATCTGCTTTTCATAAGAAGGTACTTCAGGATGCATATACATATAATACTCCGGGTTATTTTTATAGTAGATAACATCGGAAGGATCGGTCATCTTATCCCTGGGAAGCCAGCAGTCTTTTGGCTCTCCAAGATGGGCTATGACGGGAATCTTATTATCTTCAAGGTATTTGAAAACAGGCTCAAAAGCAGGATCGTCAATCAT
Organism: uncultured Bacteroidales bacterium; assembly: GCA_963715785.1. GTDB lineage: Bacteria > Bacteroidota > Bacteroidia > Bacteroidales > VadinHA17 > LD21. The sequence goes on along the minus strand of OY970276.1, from coordinate 2,783,552 downwards.
GATATATTTCCCATTCCTGTCTTTCAATACCATCCCTATATTTTTCCAGATCTTTATCCCCGAAGCACCAGCTGCAATACTTTTCCTGATATGATCAATAGTTTTTCCGGCAAACCCGGGATAGTTAAAACTGTCAACAGGGAAGGCACCAAAAAATGCGTATTTGCCGTCAAATGAATTATGAATGGAGACAGCAACTTTCATCTGATCAGAAATTGAGACTTCTTCTCCATCCCAAACAGGTGTAAGAAGCCTGAAATTCAATGATGAGGCAAATTGCATGAATCTTGGATCCATTGAGAGATAGTGAAAATGGGAATCTGTCTTCGGTACTTTTAAGAAGTCATCTGCGGTATAATATTTTACCATCTCACTGTCTGATAATGAAATTATATCGCCTTTATGCAATGCCACCTCATGCCTAACTCCTTCAATGTCGGGCAGTACGTTGGCTTTAAATGGCGGCATAATATAATAATAAGATGTCAGGGCATAGTTCATTCGGATATTTGCCCAGTGCCAGAGCTCTATATTAGAGCTTATAGAATCATTGAAGGGGATCCTGTCGAGTGATCTGTGTCTCATATTGACAGTTACGCCCCAGTTCATATTTCCGGTTCCGACAGGCTGTGACAGGAACGGATGAGAGAATGATTCCTGTCTGGCAAATGAATAGCCGTAGTAATCTTCAGAACCAGTTCCAAAGCTGGAAGGAAATTTCTCTCCGTCGACAAAAATTTTCTCATCACCCTCTCCCCACCATTTATAAGTGTTGTTGAAGAGCGTAACCTGATCTCCGACATATACTCCTTTTCCCTTTATATCAATAAAGTTCAGATCGAAAGGTTCGCCTTTTTCATTTCTGCTTTTAATATGGTAGTATTCGTGCCATGAAGAGCCAAAATACATGCTGTTACTCTCCCATTTGTAAGGTATCAGACCTGCCAATCCGTTTATAAAAACATTTTCGGAACCATAATTGATTATGGTGAGCTGACATCTTTCCCTGAATGGCATTACCCAGAAAGATTCCATTCTTCCATTTTCATCCCTCTTATTCATCCATGTTTTGTGGGGATTCAGGTTATAGCCTGCTCCAAAAAACTCCCCCAGAGGAGTCCATATTGTCTGGTGGCCATCGAAAGATGCCTGTAAAACTGTTGACCTGAGCGCCTGCGGCATGTTATCTGCTGTCAGTTCAACCATTAATCTGCAAATTGCATACTGATGCCTGCTAACCGGAATAACCAGAGAATCTCCCGGTAAAATGAGTTTTTCAAATCTTTGCTCCGAATCTGACTGCACCTGGTCGTTTAGCAACGATTCCCCTGCGTCTTTTAAAAATGTTCCGGCGTTTTTCAGAATCTCCGGTGAAAACGATTTGACCGTCGTGTTTTTCGAGTAGACCCTGTAACCGATATTATAAAAAACATCAGGCCAGTAATAGCCTTCCGGAACAGGTACGCCTTCATCTTTGTAATGGAGTTCCAGCAGATTGCATTCATAGGTTATTTTGCAATGCAGCCTGAAAGGGATTGGAACATACAGGTTATGATCATAATCCCGTCCCACCTCACCCGGCTCGGCCCCGGCCTGTACCGAAACTGCCAGAGGTCCTGATGTAAGCTGTTTCCCGCTTAATAGGTCATCGGGACGGCCTTTTATTACAGGAACAGTATCATTGTCAATATATATTCTTAATATTCCATTCTGTGCTTTATAAAAAGTCATCCACCATCGGACAATCGCTCCCGGACCGGTAGTATCGAACAAAACAAATTCTCGGTGCCCTTTATTATTTTCAACCCTGATAAAGTGAGACATGTCCTGGTTGGCAAACCATCCATCTTTTTCAGGCGATACGGATGCTCTGTTATAGCTGCTGAACTGATGAAGACTGAATTCCTTTTGCGGAAAGTATGAAAGGTTTCCCCGTCCAGTCATCTCTCCGATTAAGGAATTCAGTGTTACATCTTTCTTCCGGCAGCTGTTTGGCAATAAGACGAGAACTGCCGAAAGAAAAAACAAGAAAATCTTCTTATTCATTACACTTTAGCATGTTACTACCATCCCGGATTCTGAGGAAGAAGGTTTTTATTCAAAGTCAGTTCATCACTTGGCACCGGAGACAGGTAATCTCGTGCGGGATTAAATCCGAATCCGTTTGGCAATGCTGTCTGATACGGATCAAGAAATCCATTGGCATCCACAAAAAGGTTCTGCCCAATTACAATTGTCGGATTTCCCAGGTAATCCTTATAGGTGCCTTCCAGGTCAGAACCAATGTATTTGATGCCTCTTGGCCGCAGACCTACAATAAGATGATGAGCTCTCCAGCGTGCAAGGTCGTCCCACCTGAAGGTTTCAAAAGCAAGCTCAACTCGCCTTTCCCTTCTGATCTCATTTATAATCGGAGAGAGTGACGGGAAATCCCAATTCGGGTCAAATGCAATACTGCTCAGATCAAGGTGAATCATTCCCACGCGATCGCGAAGAAGGTTAACAGATTTGTCGATATCATCCTGGGTAATGGTTCCAAGCTCTGCTTTTGCTTCTGCATAGATTAACAATGCTTCGGAATAACGCAGGACAATTGAACCTATCCAGCTTCCCGATGTAGTATGCTGCGAAAACTCCGGATTCACTCCCTTGTATATGCAGTAACCTGTGGTTGCCCGAAACTGACCCGACAGGTCAATAGCAGGTTTTGAGAATGTGGTATCAGCCCCCCCGCCAGGAGAATTTATGGTCTGATCATATCCCTTTAAAAATATTGATTGTGCAAGACGCGGATCTCTGTTCATAACTTCTGCTGAGAGTGAATCGTATCCTTTGAAATTCGGACTGACAGAAATTGGTTTTCCATCTGTACACAAATAACTATCTATCAGACTCTTGCTGATTCCAATGTCGCCGGCTCCACTTGACAGGTACGAACTTACCTGGTGATAAACCCCAAGGGGAACATCGAATTTTTTCCACAGTAAAACTTCAGGGTTATCGCTATAGTCAATCTTATTGAAAAGAGACCAGTACTCTTTTCCTGCTGGTCCTTTATATAATGAGAGGGTTCCCATATTCATTAACTGATCAGATGTACTTGCAGCCAGAGCTATTAAACCTGAACCGTCTTCACCAGTTACTCCGAAAGGAGTATTCTGATGGTACTTTTCCCAGGTGCCTTCATAAAGACAAATCCTGGCCTTTAAAAGTATTGCCGATTCTTTGTTTATTCTGAAAGGCTCAGCATCGCTTTTTGGCTTTAGATTTTCAATTGAATAATCCAGGCATTTAATAATTGAATCAACCACAACCTTCCGGCTGTCGCGGGGAGCGAATAACTCAGAAGAGTTATTATTCAATGACCTGGTTATCCATGGTACATCGCCGAATGTCTTTACTTTATCAAAATAGAGTAAAGCTTTAAAGAATGTGACTTCTGCAATATATACCTTAACGGCAACCGGATCGTCAGTGGCTTCTGAGCAATGATCGAGGAAATAATTTGCCTGACGGATCTCACTCCAGTTCCATCCTCCTCCTGAAGAAGGAATAGTCCTGGTACCGGATAAACGGATGTCAAATGCACCCGGCACAAGATTGTCGCTGTTTTTTTCATCCCAGAATGTACCGCCTCCGTAACCGCTATGTGCCGGAATAAGAGGATAGAATCTGTTGGCATATAATTTCAGGTCATTAGCTGTTTTGAAATACGCCTGGGGAGAAAGTTCATCCATCGGGTATCGTTCCAGAAAGTCTTTTGAACATGACCATAAAATCAGAAATCCCAAGGCTATTAAGTATGAAATATATCTTTTCATTGAATTTAATTTTAATTTTTTAGAAAGTAATACTCAGACCTGTAGAAATAAGCTTCTGCAAAGGATAAATCTGTCCGCTTCCTGTGTTTCCTCCGGTTGCCTCAGGATCAAAAACCTTCATTAGTTTTGTGAATGTAAGTAAGTTTTCAGCTGAGACATAGATTCTCATATTGCTCACAAAAGCTTTTCGTGTTAACTTTACCGGCAGGGTATAACCTAATTGAACTGATTTCATTCGCAGGTAAGCACCATTCTGAAGATATCTTGACTGTACCTGATGGTTTTTAACGCCTTTATCAAGATAAGGTCTTGGCCAGTAAGCATCAGTATTTTCCGGAGTCCAGTAATCCATGTGTTCTTTAAGGCCGATTGAAAACCACTGACCATCTGGAACGCCGGCTGCTCCCCAGAACAAAGGACCACCCAGAGCCAGATCCCTTCTGCCAATACCCTGCCACAACATATTAAAATCAAATCCTTTCCACGCGGCATTGAGTATAATGCTGTACGAGTATCTTGGGGTCGAATTACCAATGATCGTAAGATCACCCGGGTCATCAACAGTATTTTTGCCAATATCGATCTTTCCGTCACCATTAAGATCGGTGTATTGAACATCACCTGCACGCCATGGCTCAGCAGAGAGGTAATTTTGATTTGCTGCTGCAGCATCAGCGTCGGACTTAAACAATCCAGTTGTTTTGAAACCCCAGATATCCCCAAGCTGCGCACCTTCGTAAAATCCTGAGCTCAATAGTTTTTCGGGATTGTAATACTTTGTAATTGTCGAATTGACATCAGAAAGCAGGAATTTAACATCGTAGGAGAAGTCATTTATATTATCTTTCCATCCGAGTACAAACTCAAATCCTTTTGATCTTAAAGTTGCATTATTTGATTTTGGCACTGCGGTTCCAAGAACAGCGGGAAGTGATTCAGCAGGCCCCAGCATGTCGTAAGTATTCCTGACGAAATAATCAAAAGAGAGGTTTAGCCTGTTTTTCAGAAAACCGGCGTCAAGACCTACGTTTGATGAATTGACCTTTTCCCAGGTCAGTCCCGGACTGATCAGGTCTGGCATACTTACATAATTTGGACGTTCGTCTCCCATAATATATGGCAGGTTGGTGGAAATTGGCAACCGTTCTACATACAGATAATTTGCCACATCCTGATTACCAAGTGCGCCATAGGAAGCTCTCAATTTCAGAATATTAAAATAGTTCACTAAAGGTTGCCAGAATGCTTCTTTTGAAATTACATAAGCTGCAGATCCTGATGGGAATGTGCCCCATCTGAAGTCTTTTGGAAATTTAGAAGAACCATCATAACGCAATGACATTTCAAGCAAAAATTTCTCTTTAAAACTATAATTGAGCCGGCCAAAGTAACTTCTTGTGGCTGAATGGCCTAATGTTCCGCTTGTCTGTTGAATACCTGTTGCTGTAGCAAGTGAAGGAACGTCGTCGGACACAAGATCAAATCTTTTCCCATATGTTGATTCATATTGAAGAAGTTCCTGCTCGAAACCTGCCAGAATTGAAAATGAATTATTTGCAATACTTTTGCTATAGCTAGTATAAACGTTCGGGGAGTTATAATAACCTTCAGAATTATAACTGGCAAAGCTGTTAGTGGGTCTCAGGAATGTTTTAGAACCATCAGCCAGTGTTCCGACAACTTTTGCCTGATGATCGGTTATTGATGATGAATTCATTTTCCACCGGTAATTGGTGTAGATGATCCATCCTTTTAATGGTTCAATCTCCAAGCCAGGTATTACAGTCAGTTCATTCTGTCCCTCCTTGTACCTGCCACCCTGCTCAAGCCAGATCTGAACATTGTCTGCAGAAAGATTTCCGTCGGGATAATACGGAGCATTTGTCGGCCACTCACGGGCAAGGGAATTATAGTACAATGATTTATCATAGCTGGGACGATCAATAATAGTCCTGTTGAATTTCGTAGTGAAATTGAATCTAAGCCAATCGAATATTTTGGTATTGACCTTTGCATTTAAATTATTTCTTGTAAAGCCGTCATCACCGATTTTCATCAACCCGGTCTGATCGAAGATCGAACCTGAGATATAAAACTGAGTTCTCTTATCTCCTCCGCTGATGCTGATATTGTGAGTACTGTTTGGAGTCCAGGTCTTGTAATTTTCCTTATACCAGTCTGTATTGGCCCACGCACCGGAGTAAGTTAACCAGAATAATGGTGCCCATGGAACCGGAATTGTCCAGTAATCGATGTCCCCGTTCTGATATCTTTGAATATTATCAAGGATTATCTGTTGAAAAAGAGGTGGTTTCCCGTCATTAACAGAAGCGACGTTAAAATATTGGGCAAATTTCATTGAATTTACAGAGTGTGGAACAATCGTAGGTGAAGCAAAGGAAAAGTTATTGTTATAATTAATACTGATACCGTCACTCCTTCCCTTTTTTGTTGTTACCAGTATGACTCCGAACGCAGCACGTGCTCCATATATAGCAGATGCCGCCGCATCCTTCAACACCGAAATAGATTCAATATCATCGGGATTCAGATTTGAAATATCCTGTTCAATGCCATCCACAAGGGTGTAAACGTTTCCACCGCTTATTGACCCCTGACCGCGGATATTAAGATTGAGCTTCGCTCCCATTTCACCTCCGCTGTTGCCAACCGAAATATTAACGTTCGGTGCAACTCCCTGCAATGCCTGAACCACATTTGAAACCGGACGATTCTCGATTGATTTGGAAGTTACAACATCCACAGCTCCTGAAAGATTCACCTTTTTTTGTGTTCCATACCCAACCACAACTATCTCATCCAAAGCCTGAAGATCAGGGATCAGGGAGATATCAATCAGCGATCTGTCTTTAATGGCCACACTCTGTGTTTTATAACCTATGAATGAGATCAGAAGAACCGGATTCTCTTTTCCAGTTTCAAATGAATATTTTCCGTTTGAATCCGTAAGTGCACCAGTTGTGGTTCCCTCAACCAGTACAGTGGCACCCGGAAGAGGCTTGCCGTTCTCATCTGTAACTGTACCTGTTATTCTTTTTGTCTGCTGCAGGCCGCTGGCAGCATTCATCATGGCCGGAGATAACATACTTAGAATAAGAATGATCTGCGTAATAAGAAAAATGGATCTGAAGCTTATCAGCCATTTTTGTTTTTTTAATCCTTTTTTCATAGTTAGGTTAGTTTCAGGTTTCAAGTAAGTAGTTAGGCTTTTAGTTTATTAATGAATGTTTAATAATTCGCGTTTTTCCAGGTTTCTCATAATGGATTCCCTGTCTAATAAAGCAGGACGTAATTTTTTTTCAGACAACAGTATAAGCTGATCTCCCACATGCTTATTGCCGGGCTGTGTGGCATTACCGTAACTCAAGAGCAGCTTAGCCCTGACTTTATCACCAAATTCAGTAACAGCAATATAGGTGTCACCCGCTATAGCATGCTTTTTATTGTCACTGTCATCCGCAAAATATATTGTTCTGAAAATGCCATACTGATCCGGGCCACCATTAGCCGGATAATCTATCCCTGGCATACGGAAGCGATATACATCTCCCCACGCAATATCCAGTGAACCATATTTTTTAATTGCATTATTTGCAGCTTTACCAAGCAGCTCAGCAACCTGTTTCTGATCCTTAAAGCCGCGGGGAGTAGTTACAGGTTCCTCCTTATTCCAGGGCACTGCAAACATATTGTTCCTTATTTCATCCCAAAAAAGAGTAAATAACACTGCCCCTCTGCTGCCCGCATCGGTTTTTCTGTCCCACTTTTTCAGAACAGCTGCCGCTTGTTGCACTGTTGAATCCGGAACATTTCTGACTGCGATAAGCAGCTCGTCAAGAAACCTGTCAGCCGATTCCATCCCGGTGTTTAATTTATAATTTATCAACTGCTCAAAAGAAACCGAAGGATTATCTCTTATCATATTGACAGCGCGTTGAGGCCGTAAATACATACCGCCGGAAGGAGCCATATATGCAGGATAATTTTTAGGATCTAAAACTGTCGGATAAGTGCATGTCCATGGTGGATCGTTGCAATTCTGAAGAAATCCTGCCGGCGGATTCAACAGACGCGGAAGATCTTTATACGGGTGAATCTGCTGCCAGATTAATTTGGAATCCGTACCATCGACAGTTCCCCTCCAGAACGAGAAATCACCCTGGTTACGTTTTGGAATATCGCCGTTGAATACATACAGGATGTTTCCCGATTTGTCAGCATAGATCACATTAAACATAGGGTTCTGCAACATTTTGAGAGCCGATTCAAATTCGGCCAGATTTTTTGCCAAAGCCATTTTATGATATTGCTCAAAAATTCTGACATTATCCAACCCTGCTATTCTTACAGCATATGCCTTCTTTCCCTTTTCTCCCACAACAGGTCCATGTTTCGAATATTTAAACTCAACCTTCTCATTGCTAAAGGACCCATCATCCTGTTTTACTTTTATTGAAACAACTTTTTTGTCGAAAGGAACAGTTGTGCCATCCAATAAATATCCATCGCCCTGTAACGTCAATTCGTAACGGTCGGATGCATCCAATGGATTCACAGTGTGTGCCCAGCCAAGATTATTATTAAATGCCATTGATAATGAAGGCATTCCTACAAGAGCAATGCCATAAGCAGTGAAACCCTTTGTGTTCAGATGAGCTTCAAACCATAGGAAATAATCTGACCATGGAAGGTGAGGATTAGTGAGCAACATCGCATTCTTTGTTGCAGATTTAGATGAAGATATCGCTATTGAATTTGAACCGGCTTCGGCCATTTTCCTTGCTGTGTAAATATCCTCAGAAGCTAAAAATTCAAGACATGTAATTCGTTGGGTATGGGAAATAACATCATACACTGTTACAGGTAAAACCTGTTTGAACTTTTCTCCTATTTCTTCAGGATGTCTGACAGCAAAATCATTCATCCCTTTCACGAAAGCATCAAGATATGTTCTGTATTCCTTTTCCTGATTCTGATAGCTGATCCTGGCCTGGTCAGGAAGTTTAAAAAGAAGGATCTGCTTATCCGAATCAAAGAACTCTTTTCCCCAGTATTCAGCTGCGCATCCTCTCGCCTGACCATACAACTTTAAAATAAGGTTTGCGTGATTATTCATCTGAGCCCAGCCAAATGCATAATACATTTCCCTTGTATTTTTCGCGTATATATGAGGAACCCCAAAGTTGTCCCATAATATTTCTGTCTTTGCATTCTGAGCCTGTACCTCGGATCCAATACTAAAACATAATAAAAGCAATAAGGCCAATATACTTCCGGAGTTAAATAAGGAGCGATGATTAATCATAAACCACTATTTTTAGATTGTTTGTTTCCTCAGACTATGCAGACCAAAAAAGAAAATGAAAGCGAAGCAAATCAGCGGAATAATAAATCCAATGGCCATCCCGGCATGGTCGGCAATCAAACCCATAAGCGGAGGACAAAAAGCTCCGCCGGCCACTGCCATCACAAGAAATGAAGAGCCTTTCTTTGTAAGTGATCCCAGATCACGGATACCTATGGCAAATATTGTTGGAAACATTATTGACATAAAGAAATAACAACAGAATAAAGCTACCACTGAAATAGTGCCCAGGCCAAGTACAACAATCAGGATCAGAGCAGTATTGATAAGCCCATAGGTGCTTAGGAGTTTGCCCGGCGCAACAAAGTTGAGTAACCAGGAACCCGATAATCGTCCTATCCAGAAAAGACCCATTCCTCCAAATGCAAGAATAAGAGACGCTGCCTGTTCCGGATTCTTTGGCATAAACATGGTGCCAAAGGCTCCAAGATTATTCATGATGTTAACTACAGGATTCTGGACATTTGGAAGCGCTTCGGTTACATAATTTATAAAAAATGAATTCACACCTGTCTGAGCAGCTACATAGAGCAGCTGAGCCAGTACGGCGAGCATAAAAAACCGGTTCTTAAACAAAAGTCGTATAGGAGGATTCTCCTGTGCTCCTTCAACAGGCTCTTCCTTTATCTCCGGAAGATGCGTGAAGAAAAAGGCAACAGCAACCAGGAGAACTGCGGTACCAATTATCATATACGGAGTAAGAAGCGAATCGAATTTCCCTGCCCCTTGAACATCAGATGCTCCGAATATCAGAAGCCCCCCGATGAGAGGGCCAAGGATCCAGCCAAGACCATTGAACGATTGTGCAAAATTAATTCTCTGGGATGCAGATTCTTTTGGTCCGAGAACTGTTGTGTATGGATTGGCAGCTGTCTCAAGACAGGTTAATCCGCAGGCAATTATGAATAAGGCTATCAAGAAAGGCCAGAAAGATCCCAGCTTTGCAACAGGGTAAAACATGAATGCGCCGGTAGCGAAAAGAAGAAGACCGAAAATTATCCCTCTTTTGTATCCGAATCTTTTCATTATCATTCCGGCAGGAACAGCCATGACAAGATATCCGATGTAAAGTGAAAACTGGACAAAACCAGATTGAGCCTTTGAAATATGCAGAATGTTCTGAAAATGCTTATTCAAAACATCAAGCAAGCCATGGGCAAAACCCCACAGCAGGAACAGGCTTGTTACGAGCATAAAAGGTATCAGATAGTTAGTTCCATCCGTTCCTCTCAGAAAGGCAGCTTTTTTTCGTATTGTTGTCATTTCTTTAAGGTATCTGGATTAAAAGCCTCCTTTATTTCTGATAAGGTTATATTGAAGATTTTTTCAGTGATCAGGCTCAGCTTTTCCTCATTGCCTGTGATATGAAAGATCCTTTGTCTGTGGGTTATTCTGTTCCCTGGGGCAAGAAATGCTGCAGGAGAAGAACTTTCAATTTCATAGAAAGGCCCCATAATGCTGCCGTCGTCAACAGGACCATCATTATAAGAGTTTACAACATCTCCGTTAAACGGGAAAGTCTGTTCACCCCATTTTGAGTTCACATATTTTGCCGGCTTATCCGGTGCGGAATGCCAAAGCAATGTTAAAACCTTCTTTTCAGGGTCATAACTGCCGCAATATGGCAAAGCACCAAGAGGAGAGATACCAATCTTGCTTCTGAATTTTCCATCGGTTTTAAAAAACAGTTTTCCATCTTTAATTTTGAGGCGGTCGGCAGGTACCTTCCCAAAATAATCGTCGTTTACAATTTTCCCTGATATCATTTCATTCTCCTTCCTGAACGGTATGAAAACGACACCATTGGGTGAAGGATTAAACATAGCCAGCATCCATATCGATAAGGCTCCCGTCTTCTCTGTCCATGAAGCCAATCCTTTATTAATCAGAACGTTTTCAGATTCATATGCTACAAATGACAGAGAGGTGTCAATAGGCATCTCAAGTGCGAGCTCAGCGTCATGCGATGTCAACAGCTTCACTGTTCTCTCAATTCCGATTTCCAGCTTTGTTCCTGAAGCATTTGAAAGTGCAAAGTCTTTACGGAAACTCACCTTATCCTGAGATTGAGCAACAATATCAAATGGCTCGGTATCGATTTCCCTGGGCACAACCCAGTTTTTGAAAACCTGCTCAATCCCTTTTTTGAAATATATGGAAAATTGTCCGCCTTCAGGACCCAACCAGAGTCGTTCCTCTCCACCGTATGGATTAAACTGACTGCTGACAACACCTGAGTCAATCAACTTATAATTGATCCATCCGAAGCTTAATCCATCATTTCCTCCCACACTACTCGTCATGACTCTTCCCTGGTAATCCGGAATAATCAGAACTGATGCTTTGGATACTGAATCCTTTAATTCGATGATCCTGATGCTTTTTTCATTAAAAAAAGCCACATCGGAGCCATAGGTTCCTTTTTGATAAATAATTTTCATCTTATTGGAATTTTTATTCCCGGTGGATGAACAGCTTAACAGAGAAACGGATAAAACAAATATCGTTGCCCATCTGTAATTTTTAATAATAGTTATTTTCATCTCTACCAGTTATTTGTAATTATCATGAATAAATAGGTCCGTAGTTTTCACAGGCCCTGAAATCAGATCCTTCCTCATCCATACCAAATGATGCCCAGGATGCCGGTCTGAATATCTTATCTTCATCAACATTATGCATACACACAGGGATTCTGAGGATTGAAGCGAGAGTTATCAGGTCAGCACCTATATGGCCGTATGATATGGCACCATGGTTTGCGCCCCATTTTGCCATTACCGAGTATACGTTTTTGAATGGTCCTTCCCCGTTAAGACGCGGAACGAACCAGGTTGTAGGCCACGTGGGGTCCGTACGTTTATCAAGAACGGTATGGATATTGTCAGGAAGTACAACTGTCCATCCTTCAGCTAGTTGCAATACAGGGCCCACTCCTTTGACCAGGTTGATACGGCTCATTGTAACAGGCATCTCTCCATCGGTTTTGAATTGCGAGGAATAGCCTCCGCCTCTGAAGTACTCTTTGTTTCCCGGACACCACTGAGTTCTTCTCAGACATTTATCCGCTTCTTCACCGGAAATATCCCAGAAAGGTTTCATAACCGGATTGCCATTTTTATCGCGTTGCATGGCTGTAGCGTCAAGTGTTGTTGAACCAGAATTTATTAAATGTATAATTCCGTTAGCTGCCAATGCGGTTAATTCGTGACCGGTAACACGTTTAACCGACGCAGGACTCCAATAGGTTCTGACATCTGAGAAAATCTGTGCTGTATTTGTAAGAAGGTGTCCAAATAGCATTGAAACACCGTTAAGGCTGTCGTTTTCAGTTGCAAAAATGAATGCTTCTCTTACCCCGTTCCAGTCGAATGATGAATTAAGGATAGCTTCAGTGAAATCGCCGTTTGGATAGAAATCGGTCCACTGACGTTGTCCCTGAAATCCCCCTGCAATTGCATTTCTTCCTCTTGCTTCTTCACCAAAACCTATCTTTGCAAGTTTCGGATTTCCAATCATCAGGTCTCTGGAAATAAGGGTCATTTTTACAACAATTTCCCATTCCCAGTCTTTTCTTTTACGGTCAGAGGGGTTTTTGTTTATATCCATCCCTTCCTTGCAATTCTCACTTACCCAATTCATTGCTTTATTGAACTCATCTTTATCATATATCTCCTGTTCAATACGCCTGAGAATTTCTGTCATATCCACAAATTCTGTTCTCATACCTAAATAATCCTGAAAGAAATCAGGATTCACGGTTGAACCGACAATTCCCATAGAAGTGTACCCGATTGAAAGGTAGGTTTTCCCTTTCATCAGAACAGAGGCCAGCGCAGCTTTCACGAATCTGAGTATTTTCTCCTGTACATCGTCAGGAACCGTATTATCACCGGCATCCTGAACATCCATACCATAAATCCCGAAAGCAGGAAGTCCCTTCTGGGCATAACCGGCCAGCGCCGAAGCCAGGTATACTGCACCGGGTCGTTCGGTACCATTAAACCCCCAGATTGCCTTTGGTATCAATGGGTTAGTATCCATAACCTCCGCCCCGTAGCACCAGCACGGTGTTACTGTGAGCGAAACAGCCACTCCCTCTCTCTCAAACTGATCGGCACAAAATGCAGCATCGGCAATACCACCTATGGTAGTATCTGAAATTATGCATTCTACTTTTTCACCTGAGGGAAACTTAAGATTTGCTTCTATTAACTGTTTGGCAGCCCTTGCCATATTCATTGTCTGCTCCTCGAGAGATTCTCTGATGCCTCTTTCACGGCCATCTATTACCGGTCGTATACCTACTTTGGGTAACCGTCCTATTAGTCTGTTTGTCATTTTTATAAGTTATATTATGAGAATAGTATATTTTATTAACATTAAGTAAAATTCATTTTAATCGATTAAGCAATATGATAAAAAAAATATTAACTTGATTTTCGTATTACAAGATTCGGCTGTAACATAATATGGCTTGTCTTACTTGATCCGTGAATAAGATCGAAGAGAACTCTGAACGCTTCTTTCCCCATCTCTTCCAGTGGTTGTTTAACGAATGTAAGCGGTGAGCGGAATAAATCAAAACACTCTCCTCCATCAAACCCGATAAACGCGACATCATCAGGAATCAGAATATTATTTTTCTGTGCACAGACTAGACCGGATATCGAAAGCGCGTTGGTTGCAAAAAGAATTGCATCAACTTTTTTGTCCTCGATCAAAAGGCTGTTGAAAACTTTCTCAATATCCTTGTTAGTCTGGTCAAATCTGATCTCATTAACATCCTTCTGATCCGCGAGACCGAATGTATCCATGGCTTCCAGATAGCCCCTTACCCTCTCTTTCATATGGATCAGAGTTGTTTTGTAGGCGATCATTGCTATTTTACGGTATCCTCTCGCTATCAGATGGGCCGTAGCATCATAAGTCGCCTGATAATTATCCAGAACAACGTGGCTGGTATTGATTTCAGGAAAATAGCGATCGACAAGCACTAAGGGTATCTTTTTTCTTATGAGGTTGCGTATCTGAATGTTGGTTCCCTCTGCGGGAACAATTATAAAACCGTCAACCTGCCTGTTGATGAGAGCGTTTATCAGGGACTCGGATTTAAACTTGTTCTCATCAGAGCTGCCAAAAATCACTGTATACCCAAAATTACTGGCTTCATCTTCAATTATCCTTCCAAGCTGGCCGAAAAACGGGTTCGCAATATCGGCAACAATCAGGCCGATTGAATTGGTCGATCCCATTCTCAGACTACGGGCAATCTGATTTGGCTGATAGTTTAATTCCTCTGCGGCCAGCCTTATCTTCTTAACTACTTCAGCACCTACCCTTTTCTCCTTTTCCTGGCCATTCATAACATATGAAACAAGAGCAATGGAGACTCCAACCTTATTTGCAATATCTTTTAATGAAACCTTCTTCTCCATTTATGACTTCGTTTAGGTTTTCTTCATCAGGATCAATATTATGAAAAATCATGGATCTTTTGAAGATTGTAGGAACAAAAATATGCTTAATCGTTTAAATTAACAAATTTTTATTGGCACATTTAAAAAGAATTCTGATTATCCGGCATAAACAACCAAACTAATTCATGCCCTCAGCAGAAGGCGGAGCGTAATCAGGAGCGCTTCCCCATGATTTATTTGCCTTATCACTCATAACAAGCTCCAGAACCCCTCCATCCTTAATATCTTCATGTGAGAACCATGGCTTGTTCCATTCCTTTCCGTTCAGTTTCGCCGACACGATATATTTATTCTGCTCCGAGCAATTTTTTGCTACAATTTTAAATTCTTTACCGTTTTCAAGATGAATAATAGTGCTTTCAAAAGCCGGACTTCCAATGTTATAAGTGCCTGACCCGGGAGTGACCGGGTAAAATCCCATTTTTGAGAAAACCACAAATGCTGACATTCCTCCGCCATCTTCATCTCCCGGAACACCCATCAGATCATTGCGAAACCATTCATTCAGAAGGCTTCGTGATCCGTTTTTGGGTTTTCCAGGGTTCACCTGCATAATTATACAGGTATGGTATATGGAGGGAAGGTTCGTTCGCCATTGTGAACTGTCCCACATTCCCTGTCTGATCGGGAAACTGGTAATAGAAATCATATTTTGATTTCCCGAGCGGTTTTGAAAAGAGAGAATCAAGATTTTTTATAAAATCAGCCCTGCCTCCCATAAGATTTATCAGATCGGCAATATTATGCTGTACATCCCACCGGTATGTCCAGCCATTATTCTCATCATAATAGTCGCGGGCACCCTTACCTCCGGAAAAGATATAATCGAACGGCTCTATAAATTTCCCATGGCTGTCTTTAGGATGAAAGAAATGTGTGACCGGATTAAATAAATTCCGGTAATTATAAGATTCTTTTAGAAAATGTTTATAATCATCAGTCTTCCCGAGTGCTTTGGCTATCTGCGATAAACACCACTCATCATATGAAGTGCCCAGGGTAACAGCCACTGCCTGTCTTTTCTCGAACTTATTAAATTCGGGAGCTGTTTCGGGTTCATTTTCATGTAAAGCAGGCATGTAACCATGTTCCATGTAAAACCGGTCAATGACTCCTGCAGGGGCTCCCGACCAGGGAGCAAGAGTCTTCTCTGTGATCGCTCCCTTGCAGGCCTCATATGCCTTGCTCAGATCGAAACCCCTTAGTCCGTTAACATATGCCTCGAGCACTGCTGCGACACCATGATTTGAATTCATAAGCCGGCCGTCGCCGGTTATCCCGGGGAAGGTAGGCATCCAGAAATTTTTCATCTGCCCTGACATCTCTATATAGGAATGCAGAATATTATTTTCTTTCCCGGGTTCAATCAGAATCCGTAAAGGATGCGCGGCACGATAGGTATCCCAGAACCAGTCGTCAGTATAAAATGCTGTTCCGCCGTCTGTATGAACCTTCCCGTCATAGGCGCTGAAATAAGTTCCATCTTCGGATATGCACACAGGACGCTCAAATGTCCGGTACAGAGAAGTATAGAACACTAGTTTTATCATTGTCGCTTCCTCCCTGCACTTTAATTTTCCCAAGAGCTTCATTCCACACTTTTCGTCCTTCTGCGGCTAACGAACTTAAATCGTAGTTTTTAATTTCCCTTTCCAGGTTTTTCCCGGCCTGCTCTTCACTTATGAATGAGATACCATAGCGAATACGTGTCATACTGTCTCGTTATTCCCGAATTTTAAAACGATGCATGCATTCTTTTCTCCTGATCCTGCTGATATAAGCTTTCCTTCCTTTAAAAAAAAAGCACCTGATGGCTGCTTTTCTGTTTCAAGGTAAATGTATACATTGGTGCCATTCCCTATTGCCTGATAACCTGTTACCGCTTTCCCATCCCAATTCAGAAGACCTTCACCTGAGTTAACAATCAAATAACGCCGGCTTATTTTGACCGAATTTAATCTCATATAAAGCAGATTGATGAGATGGAGCGAACTTCACCAGCGTTTCCTGATCATCAAGATAGACCGAGTATGAATATGGCTTAATTTCTTCCTGGTCGTAGCTGTATTGAATTACCGGTCTGATATCTTGTTCATCGCCCTGATACGGACTGAGATTAAAGGCTGACTGGCCCCGGTGGCTCGTAACTATCAGGGGCAATCCGTTCAACAGATCGCCTGTGAAGTCACTCCTTTCAGGATACACTCTCAAAATACTGTTTGGTAAATGGATTGTAGGGTATGTCGGCACCAGCAAATGGCTTATGTTGCCCATATAAGGATTTATATAATCTACCGGTTCTTTTTGAATTGTTTTTGGGGAAGAACAACCAGCAAAAAATATTATGATTATGAGACTGCAGATAATATTGGTTTTCATTTTCGGGAAATTTAATCTAAGTAAGTAAAAATAGGTCAAAACAGAGTGTAAAGTGTTTAATTTAAGTTTGGTACATTTCCCCCTCCAAAGGCATGGGGGGAATAATCATAATTCTATCTGTGGTTAATACACTTTAACAGCATAGTGTAACGCCCGACTGAATGACAGGAGTACTGTAATTCATCAGAAAACTCTGTCATTCGGCAGGGCGTGTTTTTTGTTGGAGTGGTTAAGAAAGAAAACCTTAAAAACTAAATTTATTTACCGAATTGCACCGCGCAGCCGGTCTTGGCTGATTCTCTTGCAGCGTCAAGGATCTTAACAACAATAATGTTGTTTGCAAGTGAATACGGGTCATAATCGGTCATTTTTACCCTTCTCTGTGTCACGGCTGCAAAATAGGAGAACGGATCCTCATATACAGAAATATCCTTTGATGTAATAATTGAAGTCCGTTCAGTATCCATATTCCCAAACCGTAAGCGCATCGTATTATTATTTACAGCGATAATATAACCTTTATCTCCATATAATTCCATGTCCTTTCTGCCGTAAGGCCAGTTCCAGGAAGCCTGAATTATACATTGTGCCTCAGGATAGCTCACAATAATCGTGGCTTCATCGTCAACCCTGGGATATATTTCAGGTTTAAATTGCCTGGTAACAGCTGTCACAGACACCGGCATCTGACCTTTCATTAAGTAGGTCATCAAATTTGCCCCGTAACAACCAAAATCTATTAAAGCGCCACCACCATTCAATACAGGATCGGTCAGCCAGTCAAGGAATTCCTTGTTCACTCCTATTTCCGCTGGCCCCTGATGTCCGTCATGAATTACAGTCTTTTTTATGCTCCCTATCAGATTGCTGTCATTAACCAGCTGAAATGCCTTTGCTGTGGTGGGATACCATGATGTCTCATAATCGGTGAGAAGATATATATGGTATTTCTTTACCAGTTCTTCCATCCTTGCAACATGGTCAACATTTGTGGCCAGAGGCTTTTCAACCATCACGTTAATGCCCCGGGGAGCACACGCTTCCACAACCTTCATATGATCATAGATGGAACCGAATGCAAAAACTGCTTCCGGCTTAACAGAATCCAGCATATTATCTAAATTGCTGTAAATCAGCTTTGGACTGAAATTATATTGCCTGGCATATCGTAATGCCAACTCGCGGTTCGGCTCATAGATGCCTACCATCTTTAAATCCGATTTGCCTTTTCTGCCCAGGATAAATGCAGAATGTCCATGAGTCAATCCTGCTATTGCAAATCGGATGGGAAGCTGTACAGGATTTTGTGCCTGAAGGTTCATTGTAAACAATATAAATAAAGCCACATAAATAAGATTTTTTCTGATGTTTATCATGATGCTCATTCCTCCTGTATTAAAAGCTTTAAAAAAAACCAAATTAGTCATTTTTATTAAATGTCCTGTAATTGCTTTCAGTCCTTAGGCGCTTCGGATCTTTTGCTTTGAAACCAATGTTCTTGTTAAATCAGAACCAATCGGAAAACTCCGGACATGGATATTAACAAGCAACGTTCAAAGCTGGTTAACCTGAAATACGGACCCGCTCCACAAACAAAACAAATTAACATTTGTTAAATCATAATAATCTAAAAAATAAGCCAATTATGGGAAAAGTAGCGAGAGAAATCGTAGAAAAATCGGGTATTGATGTAAAGGTCCTTCTCGATTTGCTGGTAAAAAATGCTGCTGCAGAGTTTACCACATATTATTATTACACAATTTTGCGGGTTAATCTGATCGGCCTCGACGGTGAAGGCTTAAAAGCTATTACTGAGGATGCCAGGATTGAAGACAGAAATCATTTTGAAGCCCTTGTGCCGCGTATCTATGAACTGGGAGGTGAATTACCGCGTAACATGAAGGATTTTCATGATCTCTCCGCCTGTCCTGAGGCTTATTTGCCGGCAAATCCTAAAGATATCCAGGAAATGCTGAAAGTTCTTGTTGCCGCCGAACGTTGTGCTATAAGGGGTTACAATGCCATCTGCAACCTGACTTTTGGAAAAGATCATCGCACGTATGAACTCTCCCTGGCAATTCTGAGTGAAGAGATCCAGCATGAAGCATGGTTCTCGGAATTTATTGGTGATGGGCCTTCCGGTCATTTCCAGCGTCCCGGTGGTGAGAATTCACCCTTTGTGAGCAAATTTTTATAATTATCCCGGATTTATTGACTTGCTGCAGGATCTATGCTCAGGATTTTTACAATTGAAGAACTTAAGGAATTTAATGGGAAAAATGGCAAGTCTGCATATATTGGCTACAATGGGAAGGTATATGATGTGACAGAAAGCTTCCATTGGAAAAACGGGAATCACTGGGTGATTCATGAGGCAGGGTCAGACCTGTCGCGTGAGATGTCTGATGCTCCTCATTTTGATGATGTGATGCTTCCGTTTAAAATTGTAGGAATATTAAAAGCTCAATAAGCACACTCTTCCCAAACTGCCAGTGTGTTTTAAAATGTATCATTTTAAATGCCCATCCTTTTTATAAAAGAATTATTGTGCCTGGTTGTAATTCCTTCGGTCAGGAAATGTGTCATATCAATAAATAGGAAAGATTAATTGCCGGAACATAATTATTCAGGCATGATTTTTTAAAAAAACAGGCATTAATAAACCCGGGTAAGCATGTAAAAAATGGTCAGGTCAACGAGTCGGTCTTATTGAATTTTTGGTTGAAGGGGGTGTAAATAGTTAGTATTTAGGTAAGATAAGTCATCAGCAGTTATCAACTGAACTGGTGACTTATCCGTATTTAATTTTGAGATTGCATAACAGAATTATCAGTTTTTGCAAGAGAGTGAGTTAAGTAACCTGACCAAAGTATTTGTACGTTATAAAGATTTATCCTAAATTTAAGAATGCGAATTAAATAACCTTAACCTGCAGGAAAATACAAATTCATTCTTTCATGTTAAACCTGGCCGAACAGTTTTTGACAGAATCAGTTAAGAAGGGTGACAAGAAGTCCTTTGAGTTTCTGTTTAAAAGCTATTATTCCAACTTATGCAAGTATGCCAGAAATATAGTGCATAATGAATCAACGGCTGAGGATCTCGTTATGGACATTTTTTTAAGGATTTGGGAGACCCCTGAAAAACTTAGGATTTCAACATCTGTCTCGGGATATCTTTACCAGTGTGTGCATAACCACTGTATAAATTACCTTACACGAAAACATAAACAATTTGAAGAATTGAATGCCGATACGATCGACAGATTGCACTCATTATTTACGCAGGACTCTTCAGATCCATTAACAGGAATCAATATCAATGAATTAAACGGGAGAATTGATAAGAGTATAGAACTTCTGCCATTGGAATGCAGGAAGATCTTTTGTCTAAGCCGCACTGAAGAACTCTCTCATAAGGAAATAGCCGCTCAGCTGGGGATATCTGAAAATACTGTAAAGGTTCAGATATACAGGGCACTGGTAAAACTTCATGTGCAATTAAAGGAGTTTCTCCCTTAATTGCCTCAAATTCCTTCGGAGTCTCGCAGACCGGGGAATTTAATATATGTTATTGCACTCATGAAAGAATATTGTACTCAGTACATAAATGGAGACAGCGTTAGTTTTCATGAGTTTATTTTTATCAGCTGTAATACCTTGATTGATCTTTCGTGTCAATATAATTAGAATAAGAGTATATGAAGGAAAAGAACATTTCAGATTCTTTACAGGAAGCTATTGTGGGCTATTATACCAATAAGCTGACTCAGCAACAGGCTGATGAATTATTATTATGGCTTGAGAATAACGAAGAGAACAGACAGTATTTTATTGAACTTGGCAAAGTCTGGTATGCTTCCAGCCAGCTGAGCAGCATTGAAAAGAATGCTGACAGAGCATGGCCAATTCTATTGAACCGTATTAAAGAAAAAGAGATAAGGCAGATGCCTGAACCTGAAATCAGAATAGGAATATCCACGCTAAGGAGAGTAGCTGCTGCAGTTTTTCTTCTTGCAATTATCGGGGTGGGAACTGTTTTTATTTTCAGGTCGCCAAAAGCAAAATCTGAAATTGCATATTTTGAAGCGTTTGCGCCGAAGGGATCACGGTCATTTATTACACTTTCGGATGGCAGTACGGTATGGTTGAATTCAGGTACTAAACTAAGGTATCAGAGCAATTTTGGAAAAGCAGGCAGAGATCTTTATCTGGAAGGGGAAGCCTATTTTGTTGTTGCCAGAAATCCCGATGTGCCCTTCAGGGTAAAAACCTCAGATGTATGCATTACCGCAATTGGAACTGCTTTTAATGTTAAAGCATATTCCGATGAAGGATCCATAGAAACAACGCTTGAAAAAGGAGAAGTCAGAATTGATGAGCTTGACAATGCAAAGTTAAAGACAGAAACCGAGCCCGTTTACTTAAAACCAAATCAGAAAGCGGTATACATCAAAACGAGTAAAAACATAACAGTAAATAGTTCCGTCCAGCAGACTCAAACCTCTCCAAATCAACCTGCCCAAAAAATCAAGATAGCACCCTTAAGAGTTGAGAATATGACAGATACAAAATTGACGACATCCTGGAAAGACAACCGATGGATATTTAAGAGCGAAAAGCTTGCCAGCCTGAAACCAATTCTCGAGAGACGCTATGACATTTCAATAATCTTCAGAGATAGCTTATTGATGGGTTACAAATTTACCGGGACTCTTAAGGAGGAATCGCTTGAACAGGTTCTTAATGCTATCTGCCTTGCATCGCCAATCAAATATGAGATTAATCATAACCAGGTACTTTTTTATATCGATAGCAAAATGAAGGATCAGTTCAGAAAGCCTTTACAAACACATTAATGAATAATACTCCGGAAATTTGCAACTTAATGAATAACAGATCCCCGTAAATTTCAATAAAATGGGAGACCTGCCAGTCTCCCATGTTACCAGATTTTTTAGTTTTCTGCCAACTTATTCAAGACAGGTCAGGCAGAATCATTAAACCCTTAAACATTACAAAATTATGATAAATTTTAAAAACCCAACTATTCGGGAGAAAAATCCCGAATTTAAAACCTACCTACTGGCCATGAAACTATCTGTAATTCTTTGCTTTCTTGGAATGATGCAGGTTTCGGCTTCGGTTTACTCCCAAAATACCAGGATTTCCTATAATTATAAGGAGATGAGCGTGAAAGAAGTGCTCAATGATATTGAGAAAAATACCGATATCCGCTTCTTTTACAATGAGGACTTTCTCGATCTGAGCCGAAAGGTGACCATGGATGGAACTGATAAAAATGTTGAAGAAGTCCTGAAAAGCCTTTTAGTGTCTTCTAATGCAGATTATAAAGTACTCGAAAACAACCTTATAGTAATTGCTCCCAGGGACATGATTCAACAGAAGGTTGTTACAGGGAAAATTACCGATTCAAAAACGGGAGCGCCTGTGGCTGGTGTCAATATTGTTGTAAAAGGAACAACAACAGGTACATTTACTGATGCAAACGGTAAATACTCCATTCCCCTCCCACTGCCAACCGCAACACTTTCTTTCTCCTTTATCGGATATGTTTCCCAGGATGTTGAAGCCTCTTCAGGCTCAGTTCTTGATATTGCCCTCGCAGAGGAATCAAAGCTTCTTGATGAAGTTGTTGTTATCGGATATGGACAAAGGGCCAAGAAAGATGTGACGACCGCAATTTCCACTGTCGACGCAATTGATATTGTGAAAACCAACACCGGACAAAGTGCCGAACTTGCAATGCAAGGCAAAATGACTGGCGTTCTGGTCGAAAGCGGCGGTGGCAATCCTAATTCCAGGCCAACCATACAGATCAGGGGTATCGGAACATGGGGCGTTTCCCAGCCTTTATATGTAATAGATGGTGTTCCCATCTATGAATTTGGCTATGGTGCCGACGGCAGTTCATTCTCAGGCTATGACGCAAATTATGTGGCTCGTATTGGTACTCTGAGAGGAACACAAAACATAATGTCAACTATCAATCCTGCTGATATAGAGTCAATTTCTGTATTAAAGGACGCATCCGCCGCTGCCATTTATGGGGTAAGGGCATCAAACGGAGTTATCCTCATAACAACAAAGAAAGGAAGCGGAAAAGCAAAAGTAAACTTTAGCGCAAAAACAGGCTTCCAGAAGATACCAAAAAGGTATAGTATGCTGGGAGTTCAGGATTACGTAAATCTGGAAACAGAAGGTTACGCTAATAACCCTCTGCTGACTCTGAAAAGTTATTTTAACCCGGCAAGTCCTGATTATATGGGAAACATGCCTACAGAGGATTGGGCATCTCCTATGTATACGAAGAATTCAAAGACACAGGATTATAACCTTTCAGTTTCAGGAGGAAATGAGACCTCAAATTATTTTGTTGCCGTAGGTCATTATAAGAATGATGGTATCTATATAAACAACAATCTTCAGAGGTATACAGTAACATCAAATGTGAATTCCAAAATCAGCAAGTACTTTAGAGTTGGGGTGAATTACCGGTTTGTCTATCAAAAAGCAGATGACAACACACCAAACAATATTGGGTATACAGTGGGCACACCGCCCTGGCAGCCGATACATGGCGATGGACCGAACGGTTATGCTCCGGCAATCGATACTACCTACGTTTATACACCCTCCCCTCCTCCTGCAGATGCAATGCCTGATTACTGGCCCTGGCAGATGAACGTCAGAAAATTATATGGCGATCAGACCCATATAAATGTATATGGCATTGGAACAACCCAGGATAATATAAATACCAGTTTTCGTAATCTTGGAAGTGCCTTCATTGAAGCCGAACCCCTGGTGGGATTAAAGATAAAGGGAAGTGTTTCACTCGACTGGTATATGCAGAAAAATTTCAACTATGCTTTTTATGAGCAGGCTATATTTTCTATCACTCCGAGTGATCCGCTTAAACCGGGAGACCATCATTCATTGGGATCTGTAGGTGAGAGAGACTCATGGAACCAGAATTTAGTGAAAGATTTAAGCGTAGATTATAGCCATGCTTTCGGAAGGCATAATTTCGATATTTTATTTAATGCTGAGGATCAGAATAACAACTTCGAGGTGGCTGGTATAGCTACTGAACAGCTCAATTCCAAAGTAATAGACAGGATAGTAATTAAAGAAGCGCAGCGAGGCTTTACAAATGGATCGAATGAAATCCATAAGTCAGCTTTGATCGGATATCTGGGACGACTATCATATAATTTTGCATCAAAGTATTACCTCGATGCTACCCTGAGGAGGGATGGAAGCTATGCTTTTGCCCCTGCGAACCGATGGGGAAGCTTTCCGGCATTTTCTGCAGCCTGGCGAGTTTCAGCAGAAGATTTTGCAAAGAATCTGCCCTGGCTCAATGACATGAAGGTGCGACTCGGGTGGGGCCAGCTCGGAAACTCCGAAGTCAGACCATATATGTACTTATCTTCAGTAATCAACTATCCGCATTATTCATTGGGAGGAACCCCTGCCAATGGTGATGCCCGCGGTATATATACCTGGGGTGTCCGTCTGGGCGATTTCGCCAATGAAGCAATAACGTGGGAAAAAACTGCAACCACCAATTTTGCAATTGATGCCATTTTATTCCGTTCATTTAATGTTACTGTGGAGTATTACGACAAGACCACCAATGGACTCCTTCAAACCACGTCTCTTCCTCCCAGCATGGGACTGTATGCCAACCCTGTGGCCAATATCGGGAAAGTTAAAAACTCGGGGTTCGAATTTTCCATTGGTTATAATGGCCAGGCCGGGGACCTTACGTATAATATCAACGCCAACCTTACAACCGTCAAAAACAGGGTAATCAGCATGTTTAATCATGACAGGATAGGTGGTAACACCGGTATGATTGAGGAGGGCTATTCAATGAACTACATCTGGGGCTATAAGGTTGGTGGAGTCTTCCAGAGCGATGCGGAAGCAGCAGCCTATACCGAACAGATCAAAGACATTAATGCAACCGGTAATACGAAGAAGGCAGGTGACATGTGGTTCCAGAATTTATATGGAAATGCCGATAAGGATAACAAATATTTCAATCCCGTTCCCGATAGCACTGTAAATGAATATGACCAGACTTATCTTGGGAAAACAATACCAAGCTTCTACTACGGTATCGCTGTCGGTTTAGGCTATAAGAATTTTGATCTGTCTGCTAATTTTACAGGAGTTGGTGATGTTCAGAAATATAACTACATGAGACAGCAACTCACTCAGATGACCGGTGAGATAAATCAGTCGACTGACGTATTTAACAGGTGGACTCCAACAAATCCATCCACTACTTTCCCAAGGGCAGCAGAAGGTGATCCCGGAGGAAATAACAGGTTCTCAGACAGGTTTGTGGAAAATGCCGGATATTTCAGACTGGCTAATTTACAGCTTGGGTATACTCTGCCATTCAGCAGAGAGAAAGTGAAGTTTGCTGAAAATGTCCGTATATGGGTTGGAGGATCAAATTTATTCTGTATCACACCATGGAAGGGGATTGATCCTGAAAATGAGGACAATCCGGTCCCCAGATCATATCTGTTCGGAATTGAAGCCACTTTTTGAGAAATATGAATGATATATTATAACTAAGATGAATATGAAAAAGATAATAATATTTATTTCGATAATTCTGGTATTGCTTACAGGTGTGATCTTTAACGCTTGCAAAAAAAGCAACCTCGATATTATCGATCCGGATATCACTGAAAGTGACTATTTCAAAACCCAGGACGATTTCTTCAGGGCAGCCATCGGAGCTTATGCGAAAATCACAGATTTGTATTGGTACAACGCCGGAGCCGCTTTGCATGGGAGCTGGTTGTTGCCAGGAGATGAAATTACAGTAGGTGCCCAGGGAGGCCACGATGACAACTATGGTTTTGACCAGTTTGTTCAGATCACCCCGGGGAAACAAGCCATAAGCGATGTATGGAGCACTCTTTATCAGATCATTAACAGAACCACTATTATCATAATCAAATGTGATGAAGCTTCTGCCGATATCTTTACTGACCCTTCCATGAAGGATTATATTAAGGGTGAAGCATTATTCCTGAGATCATGGTGCTACTATAAACTTTGGAACACGTACGGTACTGCACCACTGATAACAACAAGAATAATGGATTTCGGAAGTGTGAAAAATCCCAACTCGAAGGAAACTGAATTACTCGACCAGGCGATAACAGACCTGGCAACCGCTGCAACATTGCTCCCGGCATCATGGGATGCTGCTAACAGCGGAAGAGTGTTTGCTGAGAGCGCGAACGGATTATTAGGTAAATGCCTCGTTTTCAGGGCATGCTGGAATAAAAAAACTGATCCGGGCAAAGCCACTACCGATTACAATGATGCAATCGCAGCATTCAACAAGATCACTTCCCGGATATTAGTCCCGAATTTCGGCGACAATTTCGATGCCACCAAGGAAAATAATAAGGAATCCCTGTTTGAGTTCCAGGCAAGTTCGCAGACCGGCCTCGAAAATATCTGGCTTGCGAATGATTTTAACCAGGCTATTGGCTCAATGGATAATTATCTTGGATATTACAATCAGCAATGGCAATGGTGGAGCAATTGTCCTTATGTCCCTTCCAAAAAGCTTATTGCAGCTTTCGAGCCAGGCGATCCGAGGATTGATGAAACATTCATTCCTACTGCTGATCCCAACTATTATGGATACCAGTGGGCAAAATATGTTAAGCACGACATTGAAGGCAGTAATAATATCTCCATGAATAATCCAAGAATTCTGAGATATGCCGACATACTGCTCCTTAAAGCAGAAGCTGTATTACAGAGCGGAGGCAGTAAATCCGAAGCAATAGGTCTTATCAACCAGATCAGGACCAGAGCCAGAGGGGCCGGAGCCATGCCAGCAGATCTCAACACAGGCGAAACAAACGATGCAACCATAATGCAGTGGATAATGGATGAGCGAATGAGGGAATTAGCCGGCGACGATGACCATCGCTGGTTCGACCTGAAACGCTGGCAGTATGCGGGATATATTGACCTAAGCACATGGGACGGCGGAGATGGCAGCACTGGTTTCAGCACGTCAAGACCTCCTTCAGAATTCAAATTCAAAGATTTTTTTGACGCTACCAACGGGAAATTGTGGTATCCGATTCCCACAAGCGAAATTAACTCCAATAATCTCGCATTGCAGAATCCAGGATACTAATATGAATAATTTAATTTAAGCATTTGAAATATTATGGGGCTATGTATAAAACCATAGCCCCTTTTTTAAACTTTTAGTACGTTTCAGATTAAATTACATTTTATTATGCAGAACGGTCGCATTAACCGGATGCCACAGGTCATACTGTTCACGGTATTGTTTCTATCGGGTGTCAGCGCACTAATTTATCAAATTGTTTGGATACGCAGATTCGGGTTGGTTTTTGGTGTCGATGTTTTTACCATGGCTACCGTTCTTTCTGCATTTATGGGAGGATTGGCTATTGGAAGCTTAATATTTGGACGCCTGGTGGATCGAATTAAAAACCCTCTCAAGCTATTTATGCTTCTGGAGACCGGTATTGGACTCTTTGCCGTCCTTTTCCCCTTAACATTCAAAGGACTTATCAGTATTTATACTCCTTTGATTCAAAATCTGGGGCTGTCAGATTATTCGGGACAAGTAATAAAATTTGTATTCTCATTTATTTATCTGCTCATACCTACTACCCTTATGGGTGGCACATTGCCGGTAATCTTTAAGTTTTTTGTCCGTAAATTGAACAGCCTTGGATGGCAGGTCAGCAATCTCTTTGCCATCAATAACCTGGGAGCAGTTACCGGTTGCTTCCTCGCAGGCTTCATCCTGATCAGGATTTTCGGGATAACAACCTCACTCTATATTGCCGCCTTTATTAACCTTTTAAATGCAGGTATTGTCTTCGTGATATTTAAAAACATCCCATCGGCAATTTCTGATGATACAGCAGAAAAAATAACCCAAAATCCCCATGTTGAAAATAAGTTGTCAAAGCCATTGCTTCGACTGGTTCTATGGGTCTTTGCCATTGAAGGATTTGCGACACTGGCATTTGAAGTGATATGGACCAGAATCTTTATTGGTTTTTCTTTTGACAAAACCACCTATTTCTATAGTGTTATCGTCCTGGGTTTTGTCTTCGGCCTGTCTCTTGGCAGTTTCCTGATATCCAAATGGATAGATAGAAGAAAAGACCTTGTGACATTGCTTGCCTCACTCGAAATCCTGATAGGCCTAATTTCTCTTGCTTTGCTGATACTCTTTTCAAAACTATCACTCAGCTTTAATCTGGAACGAACAGTATTTGATCCCTGGATTAAAATCATCGGAAAAGAATATCTTATGTTTTTTCTGATTCTTGTCATACCTGCCACGCTGACCGGAATGGTTTACCCGATTGTTAGTAAACTCTATGCAGATAATATCGAAAAATTAGGGAACCGCATGGGAATAATCGGATTTCTTGATACGATAGGCTCTGTTGCAGGTTCCTTCATAGCCGGCTTTGTTCTTATCCCGCTTTTAGGCGTTGTCGAATCATTTATGACCATAGTGGCTGTAAATATAATTCTGGGACTTATGCTACTGTTTTTTAATCAGCAGTTGAAGAACAGATTAAAAGCTATAATGCTGTCTGGCTCATTGGTGCTCTTCATATTGCTGCTTCTGCAAGCTCCTTCAAAAAAATATTTTTCCTGGTGGGATAAAAGCAAATATGATATATGGACAAATTTTGTAGAGAAAACCCCATTCTATTATGAAGGTACCGATGCCACAGTTACTTTGCGTCAGTATCATAATTATATGGCATTAAATATTAATGGCCATAACACTGCTTATACTTCACTTAAAGATCAAATAGTAAACAGGATGCTGGGATACGTACCCTATATGGTTCATCCCCATCCTAAAAGGGTCCTTGTAATTGGTTTCGGTTTAGGCTTCACAGTCGAGTCGCTTATTCAGAATGAGATAGATACTGTTGATGTAGCCGAAATATGCGCAGGGGTTATCAAATCGGGACTGACAATGAACTCGTGGAACAATGCTGCCCTGAAAAATCCTAAAGTGCATGCTTACCTTGAAGATGGGCGGGATTTGCTTTTCAAAACAAGAGCCAGGTACGATATTATAACATCAAATGCCATACATCCGCGTTTGAGCAATAATATCTACACGCAGGATTTTTACGAGCTCTGCAAAAACAGAATGAACAGAGGAGGAATCATGTGTCAGTGGGCTACCCCCAACTGGATGAACGAAAACGAGTTTAAGGCACAGGTGAAAGCATTCATAAATGCATTCAGATACAGTCAGCTATGGTATATAAATGAATACACAATTATTCTGATAGGTTCCGAAGAACCCATGAAGATCAACTATAGATTGATTGCTGAAAGATTTAAGGATCCCAAAGTAAAAGATGACCTGTTCAAAATTAATATGACGGAACCGTTCGAATTTGTTTCCCAGCTTTCCATGGAAAAAAATGTGCTTATGAAATATTGTCAGGATGCTGAATCTAACACTGATGATTACCCGATAGTCGAATTCAGTAAGACTGTTAATCTTGCACCCGATACCAGCGCTCTCCAGTTTATTTACGACGCACCTGATAACTATGGTATCATTGACTTTGGTACCCAGATAAGTGATACTTCCAGAAATGAATTGCTTAAAAAGATTACAATATCTTCACTGAACAGGAAAAGAATGGTAAAAGAGACCATTGTGAGCGTAAAATACCAGGTAAGTGAATATAAAAGGACAGGAAAAGCGCCTAAATTTTAGACCCGCAGGTTTAAATCGATGCCTTCAGATTGAAGAATGCCGGATGCCATGAGTAAATATTTAATTATCATATTTTCCCTGGTAATTATCTCCTCCTGCAGGTCACCGCGTTTCAGGCTATTAAGTTCCTCAGAAACAGGAATTGAATTTGAAAACAAAATTACAGAGACAGACAGCCTGAATGCCGCAAACTATGAATATATATATAATGGTGCCGGCGTTGGTACGGGAGATCTGAACAACGATGGTTTAGCAGATATCATTTTTGTGGGAAACCAGGTTTCTCCCAGGATCTATCTGAACCTGGGCAATTTCAAATTCAGGGATATCACAAAAAATTTTATCGGACTGACAAATAATCAATGGTATAGCGGAGCGGCTCTGGTCGACATAAACAGCGATGGATGGCTGGATGTGTATCTGACCTCGACTGCTGGAAATGATACCTTAAAATCCAAAAACAGACTGTGGATAAATAATGGCTGCAAAAACGGATCTGATCCTTCTTTCACGGAGATGGCTGAAAAGTATGGTATTGCAGATAAAAGCCAGTCAGTAGATGCCGCCTTTTTTGATTACGACAGAGATGGTGATCTTGATCTCTATATTCTGAATAATACTCTAACTAAAAGGATGGACGCTTTTTATCGTCCAAGGATCAACGACGGAAGTGCGCCTAACAATGACAGGCTTTATAGAAATAACGGCGATGGCACATTTACCGATGTTACAGTATCTGCAGGAATAACATATGAAGGCTTTGGCCTGGGGCTTGCTATTGGAGATATAAATAAAGATGGCTATCCTGATATCTATGTCTCGAATGACTTCAGTTCAAACGACTTGTTATATATCAACCAGGGGGATGGGACCTTCCGCAATGAAATAAAAAAATATATTTCCTATCAGTCGCGTGCATCAATGGGTAATGATATGGCTGATGTGAATAATGACGGGAACCCCGACATATTTACACTGGATATGATGCCTGACACATACAAAAAAAGAAAGGAGACAAATGGCGGCAACAGCTACCTTTACTATTTATATGACGCAAGATTTGATTATGAGCATCAATATGTAAGGAACATGTTGCATCTGCATAATGGATTTCTGGATAAGGAAATGCTTCCTTTCAGCGAGGTAGGTCAGATGATGGGAATCTACCAGACAAACTGGAGCTGGTCGCCTCTCTTTGCAGATTACGACAATGATGGAGATAAAGATCTTATCATAACTACAGGCTATCCAAGGGATCTTACAGACAAAGACTGGACGAAGTATAAAGCTAAAGTTGCAGGTTTTCTTATCAAAGAAAGAGACGTAATCAACAAAGCCCCTGTTCTTAAAATTCCAAATTGTGCATTCGAAAACAAGGGAGATCTGCATTTTATAAACAGCACTGCCGAATGGTTGCCTGATATTCCTTCTTTCTCAAATGGAGCGGCATTTGCAGATCTCGATAACGACGGCGATCTTGATTATGTTGTAAACAATATTAATGACAGGCCATTTATTCTAAGGAATTATTCAGTGGAAAGATCATTGAATACCACCAGGTATATCAGGATAAAGCTAAATGGAAAACCTGCCAATTCCCAGGCCATTGGTGCGAAGGTGGAGTTATGGATCAAAGGCAAATGTCAATATACCGAACACTTCTTATCAAGAGGATATGCATCTTCAGTTGATCCTGTGATACATTTTGGACTTGGAACCAGCACATTAATAGATTCTGTCAAAGTTATATGGCCTGCCAGCGGAAATATAAGCCTGCTTAAAAACATAAAATCAAATCAGACAATCGAAATTAATGAAGAGCAGGCACTGCATAAGTTAATTTCTGATCCTGCACTTTTAAAAAATATTCTTTTATTTAACAAAGCTGAGAATATTATTGACTACCGGCATGAACAGACAGACTTTTCAGATTTCTTCCTCAACCAGAAAATAATTCCACATAAATTCTCACAGATCGGACCAGCAATGGCTAAAGGAGATATTGACGGAGATGGTAATGAAGATCTGATAATCGGCTCTACAAATAAATTGCCCACAACGGTATTATTAAGAAGAGGTAGTGGATTTGAAAAAGCAGAATTTCAGGGACTTACAACTCATAAGAATTTTTCCGAAGCAGATCTTGCAATAGCTGATTTTAATAATGACGGTCAGAATGATATTGTTGCTGTTGCTGGTGGATATGAAAACCCTGAAGAAAATGATTACATACATAAACTATATGAGAACCATAATGGCTCGTTCTTATATACAGCTCTTCCCGTTCCCCCTTTTCCTGCCTCTGTTGTCCGACCATGTGACTTCAATCATGATGGTTATGCGGATCTGTTTATAGGGTCGAGTGTCAGGAAAGGAAGATTTCCTTTCGCAAACGATTCATGGATCATCATTAATAATAAAGGCACTTTTAAGGTTGAACCCTGGTGCAAGCTCGATCTTGGGATAGTAACTGATGCTGTCTGGAGCGATTACGATAATGACGGATGGGAAGACCTGATAGTTACAAGGGAATGGAATTCTGTAGAAATTCTAAGAAACATTAAAGGTAAAGAGCTTCGGCCTGTAAATATACCTGAAATGGAAGCTTATCATGGGATATGGTACTCAATCGTTTCAGGAGATTTTGACAATAATGGCTCCGTTGATTACCTGATTGGTAATTTAGGTGAAAACAACCGTTTCACGGTAAACGATACTTATCCATTAAACCTTTATGCGATCGATTTGGATCTTGATGGTAATCTTGATCCAATTATGACAGGATTCTGGAAAAACAAAAATGGAAAAATGACTGAATATCCGGTGAATTATCTGGATGATCTTGTAGGACAATCTTCATATTTCAAAAGCAAGTTTCCCAGCTATGCCTCATTCAGTAAAGCTACCATTCATGATATTCTGGATGCAAATGCATTGAAAAGGCTGGAATCCAAATTTTATGTCAATACTGCTTCAAGCTATGTGATCTGGAATGACAAGGGTAAATTCAGATGGGAAAAGCTGCCGGCAGAGTTACAGGTCTCCCCGATCAGGAAAATGATAGTACATGATTTTAATGATGACGGATATCCTGATCTGATATGCGCCGGCAATGATTATACATATGACGTCTCCACGGGGTATTACGATGCCAATAAAGGAATTGTTTTGCTCAGCAAAGGCAAAAATCAGTCATTTGAAGTACTCCCGCCATCAGAAAGCGGACTACTGCTCAAGGGTATGGTGGAGTCATTGCTATATTTAAAGGGTAATCCTCCACTTGTCCTTGCAGGAATCAACAGGGAAAAAATTTCGGTATTTCAATGTATCGCTAAATAAGCGTATCAGTCTGTTTAATTCCATTACCTTTATTTATCTTTCATTATCTCCGGAACATTGTAAACGGTATTGTCATTCTCGTGTCATATGTAAGTGAGACTGATAAGCCCACATAAGTTTATGATACATTAATCCTGAAAATCTTTGCAGATGAAAAAAGAAATGCTTGTCCTGGCTCTTTGTTTATGCGTCTTATCTCTTTCCGCTCAAAGAGCAAATGTTGATACCTCCAGCCAGAAAAAGTCTCAGATAGCGGTTCTTCAGCCTTCATCAGTTGTTCATCCGCTCGATGAGCTTGTTGTTGTCTGTTCGCAGGGAGGCAGGGTTATAATCACCGACGGGAAAGGAGCTGAATATTTTAAAACGCAGGTGTCGGGAAAACAGAATTTTCTGGCAGCCGGAGCTCCTGGTGTGCATACAGCCAGATTGTTTGATTCAAAGGGAAACCTGGAAGGAAGCGCTACATTTAATGTTGAAGCATTAACAAATATATCGGACGGGGGAAAAACAACTGAGCTGTTCAATCTTTTGTACAAGGGGATGTTAGTATACGCACCGTCTGGTTATGAGGAAGTTACATGGCACGGAAGGACCTATCATTACTTTGTAAACTGGGTGCTCGACAATAATAATACCATGAGAGGAATGAAATATTTCAGTCCTTACAGCCGTGATCTTGTGGATCTTTTCAGGGAAAATCAAAAACCTGATGGGATGATCTGGAGCTTCGTTCAACCCGATAAAGGGGATTATCATTATTTCCAGACAGCCTATTCCTATCTCGGATATTTCAACCTGGACGATGGTGCCTGGTTTGTGAGACAGCCCAATGAGAACCATGTAGAATACAATTTTGTAAATATGATTTATCAGCACTGGAAGGCAAGCGCTGATAATGACTGGATGAAAAGCAATCTGGGCTGTGCTGCCAGAGCTTTGGATTTTTGCGTTACTGATACCCTGCACTGGTCGAAACGCTTTCAACTGCTTAAACGACCCTATTGTATCGATTCATGGGATTTTCAGGTTGAGGATGAATACACCCCTCCCGCTCCGATCAGTCCGACAATGGTTGTAGTTCCGGGAAAAACAAAATATGGCATCTTCTTTGGCGATAATACCGGGTATTTTGAAGCATGCAACCAACTGGCTGAAATGTACTCTTTCTCAGGGCTCGGAGAGAATGCAAAAAAATACAGCGAGCGTGGCAAGGAAATTCTCCAAAGACTCATTGCACTCACATGGAATGGTAAATACTTCACTCATTTTATAGATGAAGATCCCACCGTTGTAAGGAAACTGGGTGTTGATGAAAAGTCACATATAGCACAGGGAAATATGTATTCACTTAACCGTGGCCTGACTCATGAAATGAATGTGGCAATTATAAACACATATCTCGGTCTTAGAACAAAACTTCCTGCCGGATCTCCCGGTGAATGGTATTCTATATATCCGCCGTTCGAAAAAGGCTTTGGTCATCATGATGAGAAATGGCAGTACATGAATGGAGGGATGGCAGGCCATGCTATGGGTGAAATGGCCAGAGGATCTTATGAAAACGGATATGAATGGTATGCGTCAGGAATAATGGACACCATGCTGATGATTATTAAAAAATACGGAAACCGTCTCTGGTTTGCCTATACTGGTTCTTTCCCTGCTCCTCCTCCTGAACCGGTTTATAAAACTATTGACATCAGAAACTTGACGAACATGGACATTCGGGATGAAGGAGGCAAGGGAGCATTTACCTGGATGGCTTCAGCTCAGTCCTCAGGGAACGACATGAGAGGTCTTCCGGTTGGACTTCAGCATTTTCACAACATACCTTTTGATGTGATTGATCCGGCAAAAAATCAACGGCGGGCAGTGGCAGCAGTATCAACGATCAAAGGATTCCCTTCGCAAGTGGAAATTCCGGTAGGAGACACTGCAGCAGCGATATATCTCTTACACTCATCATCTGATAATATACCGGGAACAGTAGCAGGATCAATCAGTTTCGTTTATGCCGACGGCAGTGTTGAATCACGTTATATCTTTAAAGGAAAAGACGTCACGAACTGGTGGTTTTCCGACCTTGAAAATGAACATGCCGGAGTTGCCTGGTACGGGCCTAATCTCCGGTCAACAAAAGTAGGTGTATGCTGGGCAGCGATCGATAATCCTTCTCCAAGAAAGAAAATTGACAAACTGGTATTCGGCGCCCCACTTGAAGGCGGAATATATGCAATCCTCGGCATAACTCTTTCAAATCAGAAACATTATATTAAACCAAAGGGAGAATCATTTGGAGGTCCTGATAACTGGGCAGCAGCAAACGGCATGGCTGCACTGGTTGAAGGGCTTGCAGGCGTTAAAAATGAGGGACTGGCATTTGACAGGGTGAAGCTCTCACCGCGATGGATCTCGGCCGGAGTCGATTCAGTAAATGTTACAATTCAATATGCCGCTTCCAATGGATATGTAGCCTATCAGTATCATCATTACAAAAATGAAAAATCCATAAAGATCATTGTCACAGGAAGCGGGAATGAGATCAATAATCATGTATTGTTGCCTGAGAATTGTAAGGGCATCTCTTCAGTATATGTCGATGGACAGCCGGTCAGTTATGCTATATCGAGGATTGAAAAATCATCATATGCAGATTTTAGAACTGACCTGCCACATGTCCATATGATAACAATATCCTATGAATAAAATCCTGTATCGCCCGCGAAATTTGACAAATGATCTTAAACCTGATTGCCCCTGTTTCGTATAACCTGAAAATCGGGATAAAATAACAGAAAGCTTTAGCTGGCGCCTGATTAAAACGTAAAGGCGACAGCTACCGGAAAAGAATATCCAGTTTTTTTCCGCTATGATTTATCTGTAAAACACCGCCAATCGGCATCGCCTTCCAGATAAAACCTTCTGCATTAGCATCATCCGTCATATTAAGCTGAATTCCATCACAGGTTATATTTACCGGTTTCTGGTTCAGCCTTAGAATATCGGTTGCCCGGTCATAAGTAGAATATGTTATGGCTTCCGGTCTATATTCTATTGATGTAACTACTGAGCTGGTGCCAAGGAACCTGTTTTTATTTGCAGGTGCCAGTTCCGGCATTGCATCCATCGCTCTCAGATAGTGACGGACATAGTCGCCATAACCGTCTGTAAGCCATATATCATCGCGGATATACCGGTTACGTCCATCAGCAGCAACAGTGTAAGTTGCCCAGTTCAGAGTGCGTATGGCATTTGTCTTATAGGAGGTGTCACCCGACATTTTGGTATACATAAGCTCCACTGAAGCCTGACGTGATGAATGGCTGTTGCCGGGAACACGATAGGCTGTCTGTTCATTCATCACCTCAACTTTATACTTCCTGTAATCATTATTGCCAAGCTCCTTATATGTCCAGCTAATTATTCCTTTCACATCTTTCCTCCAGTCAGGAAAGAGATCAGGATTCCTCAGAATAAACATTGCAAAAGTTATGGCGTTGATCTGGGTATCGCTCCATCCGGGCACGTCCTCAAAAAACGGACCCCATTTATTTGTCTTGAGAGGATAAGCTTTCATCCAATCAAGGATAATGCCGAATGATTTATTATACTCTGATTTTTTCTGACTGTCAAACTGCATCAGCTCACGGAAAAGCATAAGCGTTCCTGCCCAGTTGGATGTGTAGAGTGCCTGGGCGACTTTTTTCCCCGAACCGTTATTATCAAGAAATGAACCCGGAGCGCCAGTTCTGGCGTTCACCCTGAATGGTAAAGGTGATCTCAGGCTATCACCTTTGATCAATCTGGATGATAGGGTATTTCCTATACGGACTGCTGCTTCCAGATATTTTTTATTCCCGGTTATTTTGTACAGATTAATCAGCTCATACCCAAAATTACCGGCTTTATCAGGCTGAAGGATCCCTTTCCCGTTCCGCATGTCTCCATCATATTTCCCCGAATGAACATCTGTATTATAAGGATATGGCAGGTATGGCCAGGCATCGGTCGGATCAGATAATGAGCGTTTAAGATAATTGTCTGCCAGATATTTCATGTTTTCCAAAATAGACTTGTTCCCTGTATAAGCATAAAGCAGAGTCCATGATGAAAGAGCCATGTTTATCTGATCACCACCCAGTCCGCGCATATCATGTTCCGGTTTCCATACCTGGTGATTCATATAATATTTTAAACCATTTGAATCAACAGCCATTTTATCCCAGAAATTCCAAACCAAAAGCAATACCGTATCGTAAGATGCCCCCCAGTCGGAGGAAAACCAGGGGAGTATTGAACCATCTGTCTTATTGATGCGCACAGTATGATATTGAATTGTATCGCTTGTAAGCACTGTATCAACAGCACCTGGAACCGGGAGATTGCTGGTATGACAGCCGAAGATGAAAAATACAGGAATTGCAGCCAGAAAAAGAGGAATTGACCTTTTCATATCAATAATTTATTAAGATTGAATTACTTGAGAATGATGTTCCTGGTGTTTTCAAGATAAAGCTTCGCACCGGAAATTTCCCTGATATATTTTCCACAAACGGATAATCCTTCTATAGTGACATTCTCAACAAGATGATCTTTATCTGCTCCGTAGAAGACCGAAAAAGGTAAAGGACCATCCACCACACTGACATTTTTCAGAATTATATCTTTTATGTGACCTCTGAATTTTGAATGATCCACACTTTCCCTGCCTGTAACACTGAGTACATTATCCCATATTCCATTCAGGTAAAGCCGTCTGATCTCATTTTTATCACTTGTGCCATCTTCAGAATAAATGGAACGAAAGATAGCCAGATCAAATAATTTCTGGTCAGCGCATTCTACCCTGAGACTATCGACAAGTATATTGCTTACAATTCCTCTTCTTGCATTATGAACACTGAATGCAGCGCCTCCTTCGACCCGGATAATATCATTGTCCTTAAAACTAACATTGCTGATATCGCCTGACAATTCAAAACCTATCTCCAACGCATTGCCCCAGGCAGCGTTCCAGAAGACGCAGTTTTTAATCATTACACCTTCAACAGGATAAAAGGGGCCGTCTGAAAGTTTCCCGAAAACCTGTTCATCGTTGCTTGCCTTTCCTGATACAGGCTGAGGCTTTGCAAAGCTTTTAATAGCTATGCAGTCATCTTTTGTACGGATAAAACAATTCGTAACAAGAATGTTCCGTGTACTTACTATGTCGATGCCATCATCCGAATTGTTATCGCTTATGATTTTTATGTTGTTGATATTCACGCTGTCACACAGGGAGGGAACCACATCCCAGGTTTTACTGTTGAATAATATGATACCATCAATGGTAATATCCCTGCATTCAGTTAAAGATATTAAACCATCAATACCCCCCTTTACTGCATTGCCGGTCAGACCTTTTTTATAGACCCTGGCGCAGGAGTCCATGAATTGCCTGCTATAAGAACCGTCAAGTATTCCGCCTCCCCCTATTTTGATATGAGTGACCCTATAGGCTTTAATATTGCCTACGACTATTGCTCCTTCTTCTATATAGACCTGCTGGTTTTCTGTTAAATTAATTGTTCCGGGATAATGAATTTTACCGGATTCAAAATACAGAACATTTTTCGCTGTCTTTTCCGGTCTATTATTTCCGGCTCTGTTGGCAAATAAAAAAAGAGGAGTTTTAAAAGTTCCGTCCAGTTCGATACTGAACTGGCCAGGGCTGCTAATCCTGAAAGAAATGGTGCTGTCATTTTTTATTACCGGTTTAATGCCCGAAGAAAGCGGCCTTATATCGACCCATTTGACGTCACGGGTCAAAGATTTGATTATAATGTCAACCGGTTTTGACAATTCAATACTGCAAAAAGCACCAGGAAATGGAGAAGAATAGACCATTACGTCTTTCCCGTCAGCTTTAACACTGAATTCTGATGATGGTTTGAAACTTGCCTGGAAAACCGGAACCGCTTCATGTGCCTGTGCAGAGCAAAAATTGGTTCCTATCACCATTATGGCAATGGATGATAATGAAGATCTGAGAAAATTACGGAAAAAACTATTACTTTTCATATTAGATCAATTAGTGTATTAATGGTTACTCTTAAGACACATTTTATACGATAAATGATTATTGTAATATATAAAAAAAATCAATGAATCTGGTTTTTAGCGGCTGTTGAAAATTACTCAAATATCCCCTGATAAATTCGGGGTTGAATTAAAATAAAAATACACCGGATATATTTGTTAAATCTGATAACTCTGAATAATTTGGATCTATGAATATTAAATAATCATTATCACCATGCGCTCAAAAATAGGTGCCCTCATGATTCTCATGATTTCCGCAACCCTCTCTGCTCAAAATGCGGAGCAGGTTTCTACTGAAAAAATTAACCCTTCCCTCCTTAATCAGAGGTGGAGTGCAAAATGGATTGCTCATCCCACAGCATCTCTCCTTGATTACGGTGTTTTTCATTTCCGCAAAAGCTTTGATCTGAAGGAGCTCCCTGCCGAATTTATTATTAATATCTCCGCTGATAACAGATACAGGTTCTTTGTCAATGGGAAAGCAGTTTGTTCCGGACCTGCACGATCAGACCTGGAGCACTGGAGCTTTGAAACAATTGATATAGCCGGTTTCCTTAAGCCTGGCAAAAATCTGCTGGCAGCTGAGGTCTGGAATTTCGGTGAGTTGAAACCATGGGCTCAGTTTAGCATTAAAACAGCGTTTATTGTCCAGGGTAATTCACAGGCCGAAGAAATGGCAAATACCGATACAACCTGGAAAGTCATTAAAGACCAGGCATATTCACCTGCTCCGGCAGGATCAGAAGAAACTGGCGGGCAATTTACTGTTGTTGGTCCTTGCGACAAAGTCGATGGCTCACATTATCCCTGGAACTGGGAAAAACCTGGCTATGATGATGATGCCTGGCTTACCCCGCGCACGCTGGATGCTGCTCATCCGCATGGAGTTGGCACCGACATAAACTGGGAGCTTACTCCCCGCAGAATACCACTGATGGAAAAGTCACTTCAGCAGTTTGCAACTGTTCGCCGCTCAACAGGTGATAAATTGCCGGAAGGTTTCCTGGAGGGAAAAACTGCCTGGACTATCCAGGCAAACAAAAAAATTATTGTATTATTTGACCAGGAAAAACTTACTACAGGCTATCCTGAATTGATGGTATCGGGAGGAAAAGGAAGCAGCATCAGGCTGACTTATGCTGAATCGCTTTTCGATCAAAACAGAAACAAAGGAAACAGAAACGAAATTGAAGGAAAACATATAGCAGGATATTCTGACTATTTTCTTACTGACGGAAATTCCGACAGGTTGTTCAGACCCCTGTGGTTTCGCACGTGGAGGTATCTTCAGATAGAGATCGTTACAGCGAATGAGCCACTGCAGATCAATAGTTTCACAAGTGAGTTTACAGCATACCCCTTGAAAGAGAATGCTGTTTTCGATTCTGATCTGCCAGACCTGAAAAAAATCTGGTCAGTTGGATGGAGGACTGCCAGATTATGTGCCAACGAGACATACTTTGACTGTCCTTATTACGAACAGCTCCAATATGTAGGTGACACCAGGATACAATCGCTCATATCGCTCTATGTCTCTGGCGATGACCGTCTGGTCCGAAATGCTCTCACTGACTTTGATGAATCAATCTTCTTCGAAGGTCTTACCAGAAGCCGGTATCCTTCTGCTTCTCCTCAAATCATACCGCCATTCTCATTATACTGGATTGATATGGTCAATGATTACTGGATGCTGAGGGACGATAATGAATTAATCAAGAGTTTCTTGCCGGGAATAGAAAGCGTGCTTGGCTGGTTTACCCGGAGAATAGACAGTAAGACAGGGATGCTTGGGAAGGTAGAATACTGGAACTTTGTTGACTGGGCCACTGAATGGGCCTGGAACAATGACAAAGGCATGGGTGGCGTTCCCGATGGAGGATTCACGGACGGCAATTCATCCATTCTTTCTATGCAGTTCGCGTATGCAGCACAACGTGCAGCAGAGCTTTTCGGATATTTTGGTCAACCGGAGAAGGCTGAAAAATATTCTCAACTTGCACTGAAAATCACAAAAGCCATATACAAGAACTGCTGGGATAAATCGCATAGATATCTTGCTGACACGCCTGAAAAAAAATCATTCAGCATGCACGCCCAGATCTTCGGAGTACTTACAAATACAATCCCAGAAAATGATCAGAAAGCATTTGTACTCCGTTTCATGAATGACTCAAGTCTGATCCAGCCAACAATGTACTTCAGATTTTACCTGACACAGGCTTTGAAAAAGACCGGACTTGCCGGTCATTACCTTGAAACTCTGGATTTATGGAATGATATGCTGAAAAAAGGTTTAACCACCTTCGCTGAGAATCCCGACCCGGCCCGTTCCGATTGTCATGCCTGGAGCGCAAGTCCCGATTATGACTTCCTGGCCACAGTTGCAGGCATAAGACCATCATCACCCGGATTCAAAACTGTAGAGATCGCACCGGCATTAGGTAAGCTTACTTTCATTAAAGGACAGCTGCCTCATCCTGCAGGAATGATAATTTTTAATCTGGAGAGAAACGGCAATGAGGGAATAAGCGGA
The DNA here is from genome assembly GCA_963715785.1 of uncultured Bacteroidales bacterium. GTDB lineage: Bacteria > Bacteroidota > Bacteroidia > Bacteroidales > VadinHA17 > LD21. The sequence continues at coordinate 2,741,708 of OY970276.1, read as the reverse complement.
GAAATAACTTTACCGGAAGGATTGACAGGTATTTTCAGGTGGGTTGGAAAAGAAGTATTATTGAAGGGAACGACGGAGATTAAATTATAAAATGGAACAAAAATATCTGTATCGCCGCTCGAAAATCAATTTATTTACCCCAAATTGATTTTCTTCGCTCCCCCTGGGGTCGGGGTAAACGAAGAAAATCGATTTGCGAACCTTGGGGAAGATTAAATAATAAAGCAGGTCACAAGTCAAATTATTGAATTTTGACTTTGCGAAATCTTTAGCCTACTACATTCTCAGGTTTCCCATTAATAAATGCAGCCACATTATTTACTGCAATATCCATCAACCTGACTCTGGCCTCTTTTGTTGCCCATGCAATATGTGGAGTGATCAGGCAATTTTTTGCAGTGAACAGAGGATTATTTTTCGCAGGAGGCTCAGTCGAAAGAACATCGATGCCGGCTCCGGCAATGATTCCATTATTCAAGGCATCAGCAAGGTCTTGTTCCACAACCACAGGGCCTCTTGAGGTATTCAACAAAAAGGCAGATCGTTTCATTTTTTTAAAACTCTCAGCATTGATAAGCCCTTTCGTCTCAGGTAATAGCGGGCAATGTATGCTAACTGCATCAGCCTTCTCAAGGACTTCATTCAAAGTTGCCCATCTGAAATTTCGCCGGTCCGGCTGATCTGACTCATGTCGATTTGCAGCGATTATGTCCATACCAAAGACAGTGCCGATATCAGCCACTTTTTTGCCGATATTTCCGAAACCAATAATTCCCAGTGTCTTGCCTGACAATTCTGTCAAAGGATAATCCCAATAGTTGAAGTCGATCGATTCTGCCCACTTGCCATTCATAACAGAATCACTGTGCCGCTGCACATGGTGACATAGTTCAAGCAATAATGCAAATGTCAGCTGGGCAACGGACATGGTGCTGTAAGCAGGAACGTTTGTTACTACAATATTTCTTTTTTTTGCAGAAGATGTATCAATAATGTTATACCCGGTTGCAAGAACTCCTATGTATTTAAGATCAGGCAATCTATTCAGGGATTCTTCATTCAGCGGAGTTTTGTTTGTGATCAGAATTTCTGCTCCAAACGATCGTTCAATTATTTTATCCGCAGGGGTTCTGTCGTATAAAATCACCTCTCCCAAATTAAACAGGCTTTCCCAGCTCAGATCCCCGGGGTTTAATGTATATCCGTCAAGAACTACAATTTTCATATTTCTCTGATTTTTTAGTGCTGACAAACTTAATTATTAAATTCTTAACATTTTCCCGGAGAATATTGTAACTGATAGAAAAAACAATATGTCTAATAGATAATATGGTTCAATTTAAAAATACCTGCTATGAAAAAATTTTTGATATTACTGTTGGTTCTTACGGTTTCAGCAAATCTTAAAAGCCAGTCTCCCGATGTGGCTGCCAGGATCGATTCTATGATCCTGTCAAATGTATCAAACCTTACTCCCGGCTGCGTGGTCGGTGTTGTTCAGAATGGAAAGATACTTTTTAAGCATGAGTACGGACTATCCAATCTCGATTACAGGATCCCTGTTTCAGATTCCACTCTTTTTAATCTTGCATCAGTTTCCAAGCAGTTCACAGCATTTCTTGTTCTTCTTCTTGAGAAGGAGGGAAAATTAAACCTGGATGATACAATTGGAAAATATATTCCTGAACTGAAAATTTACGGACCTTCCATCACAATAAGACATTTGCTTCATCATACATCCGGAATTCCTTCAACTGATAACGTCCTGTTGTTTGCAGGTATTTCACCTGAAATGCCATGGGATTCTGAAGATGAATTCAATATGATTCAAACATATCAGAAGCTGAACTACAAACCAAACGCAGAGGAGAACTATTCTAATGCCGGATATTATCTTCTGACCCGTATAATTGAAAAAGTGACAGGTGAATCATTTGCCCAATGCATGTCAGAAAAAGTATTTAAACCATTGAAAATGGAAACTGCATCTATATATGATTCACCGGGGAAAATAATACCTAACCGGGCTTCAGGGTACAGGAAGACCGGTGATGTATATATAAAAACAAACACGGAAGGAGAATCAATTCCCGGTTCAACAAATATGTATCTTTCAGTAAATGATATGACCAACTGGTGTATTAACCTTACAACTCATTCATTGGGAGGAAAAGAATTATCCGATAAACAGTTTTATACAAAAGATACCCTGAATAATGGCGACACCATTCATTACACCTATGGATTTTTCGTCTGGAACCGCAGAGGTCTTAAAACTGTTGAGCATGGAGGTTTTACAATGGGCTTTAAGGATCAGGTCACAGTTATACCTGAGGAAGGACTGGCTGTTTTTGTTATGTCAAACAATGAGAATATTGATCCGGGTAAAATAGAAACCAAAATAGTAGATCTTTATCTCAAAGATAAGTTAAAGCCAGAGGTCAAAAAAGACCATAAGGAAATAGCTATTAATAAAGATTTATATAATCTGTATAATGGAAGCTATATTATGGATGATGGTATGATATTGAAATTCGAAAATATCAATGATACATTAAAACTGATAATACCCGGAGCACCTCAATTCGTGATGCATCCGGAAAAGGAAAATGAGTTCTTTGTGAAAGATTTTGATGCACAATGCACTTTTAATATGAATAATGCGGGAAAAGTAAATGAAATAGTTTGGCATCAGAACAATGCGAACCCCAAAGGCATCCGTTATTCAGAGCCAAAACCGCTGACACAGAAAGAGCTGCAGGAATTTGTCGGCAAATATGAAATTCCGGAATTGAATGTAACTTATCCAGTCACTCTAAACGAAAATGAACTTATTGTAACATTGCCCAAGGTCTTCAGAAATGTAGGAATTGATACAAAAATGAAAATTAACCATACCTCAGGTGATAATTTTCATGGAAGTCTTGGAAAAATCACTTTCAAAAGAGACCCAAATGGCAAAATTACCGGTTTTATCATCGCTGATATAGGCAGAATACGAAATATTGAGTTTTCGAAGAAGAATTAAGGAATATCCGGATTGATAGCCCCCATTCCCCCTAAAGGCTAATCTTTATACACATCTTTGATGTGATGCATGATATCAGTTTAAAACGAGAGCCCTCATTAACGCTACTAATGCCTACTTTAGTTAGTTTATTGATATTATTTCCTTCTTTCTTTTTGCTCGTCCAAAAGAAAGAAGCAAATAAAAAAGACGCCGGAAATGAAAACCGGATGGCTTTGGGCCCCATGTGGCGATGGCCTGTGCGACAACAAAGGGTAAATTCTCAGGCTATCAGAAATTTCATTAAGGACACCGAATTAGTCCTCTTTTAGGGGAACAGCCGCGTAGCGGCAGGAGGTCGCGTCAGGTATACGATAACCTGAAATTTGACTGTGTTTTCGCAGGTATATTTTGCGAAACCGGATTCATCCAGATCAGCTGATCCTTAAAATTATCGCTGAGTTTATATTTTTTCCTGTGGTCATTTAATGATTCGCCAATTATCTGAATTTTATTCAAATCAGCCATTCCGATGCCAGTCTGACCGCAGAAATTCAGATAACCCACAGTTGAGAAATCTATGCCCATCAATTCAATACCGACGCGATCTGTAGCCAGCCAATCGAGGCCCGCAACACAAACCCTGTGATCAACAGGAGTACCGTTATTTGGACCATTGCCTTCCATGCCTTCAAAACCATCTATTACAGCCAGATCAGGGTGCAATTGACCCGACATGGCATACAGATTGTAATTTATTCCGCGAAATCCGCTGCCATGCATCAATGATTTATCACTTTTTGCGCCTTTTCTTGAAGAAGGACCGAAGGTAAACCCACTGTCTTTAATTGGGGCACCCACTACAATATTCTTCAACGACAAAGTAGCAAAAATACGGTCATGGGTTTTCATCCTTGCAACAGAAACAATGAACGAATCGGGATCAAGGATTAAGTGAGATACTCTCACCGCATGAGGTCTGAAATCCTTCTCATCGAATACATGAATTATGTCAAATGGTAGCTTATCGAGATCGATCAGCTTAACTCCATATTTATCAGCAAGTCTTAAATACCCGAAATTGCTGTATCCATCAAAGGTTGGACCATTTGCTGCTGACTCCGCAATAACAACATTCTCCGTCTTGCCTATAGATTTAAGAAACTCAAGTATTCCTTCAAGAGTATCAACATGCGTTGATGCTAATTGTACATTAGTGTTTACAATATTTGGTTTCAAAACCACCCGGCGTTTCCCTATTGCCTGTGAGATCTCCCGCGACAATGGGGCGAGTGCACGAAAAGCCATGTCAGCCCTGTTATCGCCGGTAGTGAGTGCTACTTTTGTTGCAGGCAATCCTGGAATTTGCTGTGAAGCGAATTTACCAATGGGGTTAATATATGATGCTCCGACTCCTGCTAAAATTGATGTCTTGAGAAAACTGCGCCTGGTGAATGATGCCATGTTTTGTAAGTTTAGGTATAAAACAAACTTACAAAAATTAGCGCAGAATGATTCAGAAATGAGGCAACAATATTCGTTATACAGATTAGTGTTTTTTGAAAAAATTGGTGCTTTCAAAAATTTTATCTGCTGATTTTGCAACGAAACCATTATACAAATTTCCGTTTGAATCTGGAAATCTCTGTGCAAACTCATAATAACAGCAAGGGATGCCGAATGTGCCTTCAAGAAAATCAACATTAACCATATCGGCAATTGTGCTCGATTGCTGTAAAAGGTCAGATGGCAGACCTTTTATCTCGCCGCCGGAGCTATTAAGTTCAAATCCATTTTTTTTTAGTAAGTCATTAACCATCGATATACTATTGTGTTTTTTTAATGAATTTATGCTTATAGTGAAATGGTTTGCACGGAATCCGAAAACATAGAACCACGCTGCATATTCTGATTCATCTCTCATCTTATTATAAACATCATAGGAAAGAGGGCTGAAGACGGAGCCAGAAAAAATAAGCTGTTCAGGGGTATATTTTTTCAGATCAGCATCTTCAAAGGCCTGCTTCAGACTTGTCTGAATGAATTCTGAACACTCGGAAAGAATCAGCTGACTTATAAAAATTCTGGGCGCATTTTTATCACCCGGCAGCTCAAAATGCTTTGCATAGAGATGCTTATCCTTAAAGAAATATTCTCCCTTCTCTTCATAGCCATTTGAAATAAATGGCTGTGCCAGTACTTCAATATTTATCTCAGGATAATCAAGGGTTCTGAAGGCTATATGATCATTCACTATGCTCTCCCCTTCCTTGAGGAATAAGCTGTAAATTTCTCCTGCTGAAGGATTCTGAGCAATATATTCATCCCACAGCCGGTTGAAGATAATGTTAAGGTACATGGCAAAAAAATTAAACTGTTTGGTTTTAGGATATAACACTCTTATTGCACAAGTTGTTCGAAAAAATCCGGCATCAACTAGCTTAATACGACTACCCCAGTGTAACATTTTCACACACCCCTGTGTCTAATATTTTGACATATTTGTTGTTCGATAAAAACATATATGTCTGATATACTGGCGCTTATAGTTTTGGCACATTCTTTGGCATATATAAATCATGAATTAAAAATTACAACTCTAAATTGAAATGAAAAGAATCTATCTGATAATATCACTGCTTTTTGTTTTTTGTTTTCAGGAAATATCGGCACAGGCGAAAAAATGGACCCTTGAGGATTGTGTTAATTATGCAGTTACAAACAATTTAGGATTGCAGAGGCAAAAACTCCTGACAGAATCAAAGCAGGTAGATTTGCTGGCATCAAGAATGAATCTCCTTCCGAATCTGAATGCCGGAACAAATCTTTATTTAAACGACGGAAGATCCATTAACCAGTCGGATAATTCAATCATATTTAGTAAAAACCTGTATAACGATATTGGAGTTTCTTCTAATATGGTGATTTTTAATGGTCTGTATGAGATTAATACCATGTTTGCCTATAAGTTCCTTCTTAAAGCAGGGGTAGAATCCGAAAAAATTGTCAGAAATACATTGATAGGTGATATCCTCGGGCAATATTACCAGGTTTTATATGCAAGGGGCCTTGAAGATGCATCAAAAATGCAGCTCGATCTCTCTGAGAAACAGCTTTTCAGAATAACGAAAATGGTTGAAACAGGAAAAGAAGCACTATCCAAAAAATTGGAACTCGAAAGTCAGGCTTCCGCTGACAGGCTTTCTTATACTGTTGCTCACAATACAACCAGTCAGGCTATTACTACCTTAAAACAAATGCTGCAGCTCGCTCCAGGTACCGAGTTTGACGTGATGGTGCCCGATCTGAAGAATACTCTCATTGCCGATAATTCATTCAGCACCGACAGTATTTATCAATTAGCCGCTCAAAATCTTCCCAGGCTCAAAGAAATCGAATATGAATTAAAAGCTTCAAAAAGGCAGATAGCCGCCGCCAGGGGCAATATTGCTCCAAGACTGACAGCTGGTGCTCAGGTAGGCTCGTTATATTCTGATATTTTAAGTGACAATGTCAAACCAAATCCTTATTCCACACAAATTAAAGGAGATATAAGCAAGCAAGTCTCACTGTCGCTGACGGTTCCACTCTTTAATAATTTAAGTACCTACAGGAATATAAAAATGGCCAGGCTCAAAAAGAATGACAACGAATTAAGACTTCAACAGGAAAAAAACAGTTTATATACTGATGTCGAAAATGCCTGCCTCAATTATAACAGGGGGAAGGATGAATTTGCAGCAGCCAATGCAAACTACTATTATAACACCAAATCCTTTGACGCTGTAGAAAAGAAATTTGAAGCAGGACTCGTGGATGTAACTGATTTTTCAGTGGCAAAAACAACATTATTCAAAGCTGAGACAGAAGCTCTGAGAACAAAGCTGCAACTACTTATAAGAAAACTGACTATCCAGTTTTATGCCACCGGTGAATATGAAAACCTTTTAATCCAATAGCGCTGAAGGTTGACAGAGCGGCAGTCTAAAATATGACAAATTGAAAATTTGAATAAAATATATAAACATTAATATTAATAAATAAATAAACACTCAAAATGGATACTCCTCTTCAAACAATGGATAAAGTGATCCCAAAGAAAAAAGGTCTTCAGAAAAAACATTTCGGATACATAGCTATAGGATTAGCAATTGTCGTGCTTGCTTATATGGCTTTCTTCGCTGATCGGACCTCTACATACAAGGTAGAAAAAGATAAACTCATAATTGAAACAGTGACTGAGGATCAGTTCAATGATTACATAACTGTTCCCGGAACGGTTGAGCCGATAACCACAATCTTTCTTGATGCTGAAGAAGGCGGTCGCGTAGAGGAAAAGCTTATTGAGGAAGGATCTATGGTCAAGAAAGGAGATGTCATCCTGAGACTGTCTAATCCCGATCTTTATCTTAATATCCTCAACAGTGAATCGCTGCTTGCAGAGAAAGAAAACTTTCTGCGAACCACCCAGATTACAATGGAACAGGAAAGACTGTCAATTAAAAGGGAACTTGTCACGCTCAAATATGATATTGAAAGAAAAGAGCGCAATTTCCAGCAGAATGAAACGCTGATAAAAGACAGTCTAATATCAAAGGAAGATTACCTTCGGTCCAAAGAGGATCTTGACATGGCAAAAACATCGCGGGACCTTTATGTTGAACGTGAGAGGCAAGATTCGATTTTTCGCACTGTAAACGTTGAAACTATTAAGAAAGACCTTGAGAATATGAGGAATAACCTTAATATGGTAAAGCAGAGAGTTGAAAACCTGAATGTCAGGGCAACTGTCGACGGTCAGCTCGGTATATTAAACGCAGAAATTGGTCAGTCAATTAACAAGGGTGAAAATATGGGACAGATAAATGTACTGACATCTTATAAGGTCACAGCACAAATCGATGAACATTATATAGATAGGGTCAAAGCACAACTTAACGCCACTCTTGACAGACAGAACAGCAAATTTGATCTTACTGTAAGAAGGGTTTTCCCGGAAGTACGGAATGGTACATTCAAAATTGAAATGATTTTCCGCGATAGCATGCCGGATAATATCAGGACAGGCCAGACCTATTATATAAGTCTGCAGCTTGGTCAGCCAAAAAGATCAGTTCTTGTACCTATCGGAGGGTTCTTCCAGGAGACAGGCGGACAATGGATATTTGTTCTTGATCCTACGGAATCTTTTGCAACGAAGCGGAATATCTCAATCGGAAGAAAAAATCCAAAATATTACGAGGTTCTTGAAGGTCTGAAACCTGGTGAAAAAGTAATAGTATCGGGTTATGAAACCTTCGGAAAAAATGAAAAACTTATTCTTAAAAAGTCCAATTAATTATTAATAATTAAAGTCATGATCAAAACTAATGATTTAACCAAGATCTTCAGAACAGAAGAAGTTGAAACAACGGCTCTTAATAAAGTAACCCTGCATGTAAAAGAGGGAGAATACGTAGCAGTTATGGGTCCGTCAGGATGCGGAAAATCCACACTGCTGAATATACTTGGACTTCTGGATAATCCAAGTGCAGGAAGTTATATCTTCAACGGAACTGAAGTAGCTAACCTGAAAGAACGCGACAGGACAATCTTCCGCAAAGGAAACATCGGATTTGTATTCCAGAGCTTTAACCTGATCGACGAACTGAATGTTTACGAAAACGTTGAGCTTCCATTGATCTATCTGAAAATGAAAGCCAGCGATCGTAAGAAAAGCGTTGAGGATGTTCTCGAAAGGATGAAAATCGGACACCGCGCTAAACACTTCCCTCAGCAGCTATCCGGTGGACAGCAGCAGAGGGTTGCAATTGCCCGCGCTGTTGTTGCAAATCCAAAGCTGATCCTCGCCGATGAGCCTACTGGTAACCTCGATTCCAAGAATGGTATCGAAGTGATCAATCTTCTGACCGACCTTAACAAAGAAGGCACAACCATCATAATGGTAACCCACTCCGACAGGGATGCCGGTTATGCTCACAGGGTTGTTAATCTCTTTGACGGCCAGGTTGTGACAGAAAAATAGTTACTCGTAATATATATCACTTGAAAGAGGTTTCCTTACGGAGACCTTTTTTGTTTCTTATTCTCTGTGGCTCTCTGTGTCTACTCTGTTAGCTCTGTGTAACTAAAAAAATGAAGAACTTACACAGAGATTCACAGAGAAGCACAGAGTGCACAGAGAAAATATCTAAAATTTTTTCAGGACTTTTTGCTCTGGCAATCGGGCTGATTACAGTAAGTTGGGCATCAACCAAGGCAGCAGGTGCGAATCCAGCCAAATCGTTACGGACTGAATAATGAAACTAATCAGAATATCATTGTAACTGTTGTTCCCGATCCGGGAGTCGAATCACAACTTATATTCCCGTTATGAATGCGTATTATCTGTCGGGAAAGGCTCAATCCTATTCCGGAACCCGTTTCCTTGGTGGTAAAAAATGGTACGAAAATCTTTTCAACCGTTTCGGCATCCATTCCGGGACCATTATCCTGGACCGAAAGCACTACCCTTCCATCAGGATCTCTGGTTCCATTTAATAATATCTCATCACCTTCCGATATTTTACCAAAAGCTTCAACTGAATTTTTAATTATATTAATGAAAACCTGGGCTAGAAGTTTGTCATCAGCCATTAAGGCCAGGTCTTCCGGGATCACATAAGTTTTAATTGCCTGATTCATTGGATTTGTCTCATCTTCCGACTCATATAAGCTATTGACAAGAATAGTAATTCTTTCAAAAAACTCCTGGATATTAACTCTTATGAATTCAGGTTTTGGCAATTGTGTCAGGCTTCTGTATGATTCAACAAAATGAATTAGTCCCTTCCCATGATCCTCTATGATATTCAATCCCCTGATTGTATCAGAAATTATTTTCGGAGTAATGACATCAGGACTTCTCTGATTTTCTCCCTCTTTATAAAACCCTGTAATTGTAGAACTTAAAGAGGTTATCGGAGCTACAGAATTCATGATCTCGTGATTCAGAATCCTAATCAGTTTTTGCCATGAATCCATCTCATGCATATCGAGTTCGCTTTTTATATCTTGAAGCGTCACGATTTTTATTTCATTGTTCTGTATTACGATCGCCTGTGCATGAATAGCAAGACTAAGAAGCTTATGGTTTACTTTAACATTAATCCGCCGCTGTTCTCCCGATTCAATATTTTCAAGAATCTCTGTCAGTTTGGGATCAATAGCTTTTAGTTTGCTGATATGAGAGATCTGTTCCAGACCGAACATTCTCTTAATTTCAGGATTAGTGAATTCTACAACTCCATTATTGTAAAAAGATATTATTCCGGTCCTGATATTCTCCATTATGCTCTTGTAGAACTTCTCCTGAAGTTCTATGTTAATCCGGGCGTTTTTCAGTCTGGTATTCAGTTCATTCAAGCTTCTGTTAAGTAATTTCTCATTTGCAAACCCTATATCTTCAGGAAAAAATAGTGAAGTGTCCTCATTCCTCACGGCACTGAAAAAATATGCAAGCTTCTTATTTGTCCGGTTAAGCCATATTCCGAAGGAAACTGAAATCGATGCAAGGCAGAAGATTGATATAATTGAATATGTAAGATCCTTTCCAAAGCTGAAAGCAAAGGCAATGGCAAAAAGCATAACCCCTGCGAGGTAAAGAACCATAACAAGATAGAATCTTCTATAGATCATACTTTTTCAGTTTATTATACAGAGTCTGCCTGGTAATTCCGAGTTTGGAAGCTACGATGCTCAGATTATTATCGTGCTTCTTTATCGATTCGGCAATCAGCTTTTTTTCCATCTCTTCGAGAGTGGTGGTATCATTTTCCGCAGCTCCCTTGGAGATTGTATTGAAGGAAAAATCAGAAGGGCCAAGTACCGGAGAATCAGACAATATTACTGATTTCTCTATAGAATGCTGAAGCTCGCGAATATTTCCCGGCCACTGGTAATTCGATAGCTTTTCGAGAGCCTGTGTACTGATTTTTTTACCCGGCTTATTGTATTTTTCGCAATATACCCGCAGAAAGTGAAATGCAAGTACCGGGATGTCATCGACTCTGTCTCTCAGGGGCGGTACCTCAATATGTATCGTGTTTATCCGGTAGAGCAGATCTTCCCTGAATGCCCCCTCACCCACCATTGTCGGCAAAATGCAATTCGTTGCACAAATCAGCCTGATATCAACCTGTATCTGTCTGTTTGACCCTACACGCACAACATACCTGTTCTGCAAGGCGCTAAGCAGCTTAGCCTGCGACTGTAAGCTCAGATTTCCTATCTCATCAAGGAACAGGGTTCCTTTATGAGCAATTTCGAACTTGCCCGCACGGTCATCCTTCGCATCAGTGAATGCACCTTTTACATGTCCGAACATCTCGCTTTCAAACAGAGAATCTGTAATTGAACCCATATCTACACTTACCAGGAGTTCGTTGTTCCTCTTTGACAGGTTGTGAATTTCCCTCGCTACCAGTTCCTTTCCTGTGCCGTTTTCGCCGGTTATAAGTACATTTGCATCGGTTGCGGCAACTTTTCTTACAATGTTCATTACATTGATCATTGTAGGCGAGGCACCCAGGACTATTTTATCTTCGGTTCTTTTTATCTCCTTTTTAAGAAACTGATAATCATTCTTCAGAGTAAGCGCCTCTTTCCTCGATGTTCTCAATTTCCATGCAGCATTTATTGTTGCAAGAAGTTTCTCGTTATCCCATGGCTTAAGAATAAAATCGAAAGCTCCTTCGCGTAAAGCTTTTACAGCAAGCTCCACGTCACCGTATGCTGTGATCATTACGACACTCAGGTTGCAGTCGTGTTTCAGTATTTCTTTCAGCCAGAAGAGACCCTCGTTGCCTGAGTTAACCCCAGCCTGGAAGTTCATGTCGAGTAATACAATATCTATTTCATTCTGTTCCAGTACTTCATGGATCCTCTTAGGACTTGATATTGATATAACTTTTTCCACCTCATACTGCAACATCATTTCAAGAGCGCTTATTACGCTCTTGTTGTCATCAACAATAAGAAGAGTTCCTTTGATCATACTATATATTTTTTAACAAAATACTGAAATTAAAAAACATATGTCAAATATATGTCAAAAAATTAGACAGTATCATAGGTACTAATAGTTTTTAACCGCAAAGCACGCAAAGTAGGCGCAAAGTACGCAAAGTCAAAACATTATTATTCAGTTCTTTGCGATCTTTGCGTATCCCGAGTACTCGGGATTGCGACCTTTGCGGTTAATGGATTTCACCTATTTTACCCAGGTGGACAATTTATGAAAACAGATTATTCTGCCCGCAGCGTATCAACCGGATTTGTCGAAGCAGCCTTGTAAGCCTGATACCCGATAGTAGCAAGAGCAACCAGGCAACTTAGTAAAATAGTAAGGGCAAAAATCCACCACGATATTCCGGTCCGGTATGCAAAGTTTTGCAGCCATTTATGCATCAAATAGTATGAGACAGGACAAGCAATAACAGATGCGATCAATATGAGCTTTGTAAAATCAGCTGTCAATAACCATACTATCTGGCCGCTTCCTGAACCGTTGACCTTTCTGAGGCCAATTTCCTTTTTGCGCTGCTCGGACGCGTAAAGTGCAAGGCCAAATAGACCAAGGCAGCTTACAAATAAAGCCAATCCTGTAAATATCCCCAGTATTTTACCAAGCCGGGATTCTCCGCCATATTGCTGTTGAAGTCTGTCGGTTACAAAATCATATTCAAATGGTTGTCCGGGAGCATTTTCATTCCATTTTGATTTCATGAAAGCGACCATACCCGGTATACTTGTTTCGGGTCTTATACGGCATGTTATCAATTCATTACTTTTTTTAACATACATTACAAGGGCTTTAATAGGACTATGAAGGGAGTTGAAATTAAAATTCTGAACAACACCTATAATAGTATACTGATCAAGAACCGGGTGGTTGATATCGAAGTTTGAGGTAAGAATCGCACCTATTTTCATTCCTATCGGATCTTTCCATCCCAGAAGCTTTACAGCTGCCTGATTGATAACAACAGCTGATGAATCGGTAGAAAACTCTTTTGAGAAACCTCGGCCTGTAACTATCTTTAGATCAAATGTTTTCATATAATCATAATCGATAAAAAAGTGTGTAACCTGAACCGGATCATTTGACATGACTGCATTACGCCATATTGATCCATTAATTCTGTTGGAAGGCGTTGGCAAATATCCGCTTTGCGAACATGAAATAACCTGCGGATTTGCCAAAACCTGATTCCTGAAGTTTTCACTATTTTTATCAAGCAGATTTGCATTATTAATTATAAACAGATGCTCTTTATCGTATCCGAGATTTTTGTTCTGGACGAATTTCATCTGTTTGTTAAGTATCAGCACTGAAGAAAGAAGAATGAGAGAAATCGTAAACTGGCTTATTACCAGGATACTTCTGAACAGTGTTTTCTTCCTGCCTGTTGTCATCTCCCCCTTCAGAACAGATATTGGTCTGAAAGATGACAGATATAGTGCAGGGTAACTCCCCGCAAGTATGCTAATGACCAATATCAGACTCAATACTCCGCCAATAAATCCAAAATCAAAATAGTTTATTGAAAGATTCTTCTCAGTCAGCTGATTAAAAAATGGCAGTGATATTTCTGTCAGCGCCATCGCAATAATATATGCCGCGAAAACAATGATAAATGACTCCATCATGAATTGCATGGATAGTTTTAACTTCTGAACTCCAAAAACCTTTCTGATTCCGACCTCTTTTAATCTTGAAGCCGATCTTGCAGTTGACAGGTTAGTGAAATTTATACAGGCAAGCAGAATGATAAAAATTGCTATTGAAATAAATATGTAGACAAATTTTATATCCCCACCTGGTTCAAATTCCCCGTTAATGCCAGTTGTCAGATGAATATCCCTGACATTCTCTGTTCTGAATTCGATCCGGATGCCGTTTCCAGTCAGTTTATCCCATGTTGTCCCTAATGCAATTTCAGCCTGAGGTACAACATATCTTTCAACAAGTTGTGGCATTTTTTTCTGAAAAGCCACAGGGTCTGATTTCTCTTTTAGGAGAACATATGTCTGAAAGTTATTGCTAAGCCATATATTCTCATTGTAATCTCCTGTGCTGTAAAGAGATACGATAAAATCAAAATGAAAATGCGAAGCAGTTGGAATGTCCTTGTACACGGCAGTGATCCGGTAATCTGTTTTGTTGTCAAACTTTAAAATTTTGTTGATCGGATCTTCTTTGCCAAAATATTTTTTTGCCATGCTCTCGCTCAGAGCAATAGTAAAAGGAGCCTTCAGAGCAGTCTCGGCATTCCCTCTGATCACCGGAATAGTAAATACACCGAATACCGATGAATCGGCATAAATGATTCTGTATTCCGCGTAGCTTATATTGTTGTACTTAATAATTGCCTTGCCATTATTTCTGAACCTCACTGCTTTCTCAACTTCAGGATAATCCTTTATTAATGCCCCTGCAAGTGGTGCAGGACAATAATTTGAAGTACCATCATATCCGTTCATTTTACTGTACATGTTCATCCTGTAGATACGATCAGCCGCCAGGTTGTACTTGTCGTATGACAACTCAGCTTTGACCCAGAGCATTATAATGATAAAACATGCCATGCCAATTGCAAGGCCCAGGATGTTCAGGAATGTAAATGCCTTGTGCCGAAGCGAGTTCCTGAAAAAAAGTTTTATAAATGAGATCATAATGTCCTTTATTAAATGTATGATAAATAAATGATCTGATTCATACCAACCAAGACATGTGCCATGTTATTTATCACATTAAATATCTGCATCTTACGACGTTTTGTCTCTATTATTTTTCATTCAAAGTGTTTATTTATTATCCACATTATGTATTATTTGTATCCACTTTATTATATTTTTGACAATTTAATGACTATTTAAGAATTATGACAAAGGTAAAAGGCAAGATACTTATAGCTGATGATAATGAAGGTATTTTAAAGTCACTTTCATTTATTCTCAGACAGGAATTTGAGGAAGTCGTGACAATCAAAAATCCCTCTAAATTTACATCTCTTTTGCATTCGGGATCCTTTGACCTTATCCTGCTCGATATGAATTTCTCAGCCGGAGTTAATACAGGAAATGAAGGTCTGTTCTGGCTGAGGGAGATTATTAAGGCAGATCCTGATGCAGTAATTATTCTCATAACTGCCTATGGTGATGTTGAACTTGCCGTAAGAGCGATGAAGGAAGGAGCAACAGACTTCATTCAGAAGCCGTTTGATACGGCAAAACTCGTCTCGACCTTAAAAGCAGCCTTTCAGCTTCGAATGTCAAAAGTGCAGGTTTCTAAACTCATGCAAAAACAAAAACATCTCTCCGAAGATCTGGATAAGAAGTTCAATTCCCTGATCGGCGAGTCTCCTGTAATGAAGGAAATTTTGCTCACAGTAAAAAAGGTCGCTCCGACCGACGCCAATGTCCTTATTCTTGGTGAAAACGGAACTGGGAAAGAACTAATTGCGCGTGAAATACATCGCCAGTCAAAGCGGTCGGATGATGTGTTCATAAGTGTTGATCTCGGATCACTTTCAGAATCGCTTTTTGAGAGTGAATTATTCGGGCATGTGAAAGGAGCATTTACCGGGGCGGCAGAAGACAGGAAAGGACGATTTGAAACTGCAACCGGCGGAACACTGTTTCTCGATGAGATAGGCAATCTTCCGATCTCGCTGCAGTCAAAGCTACTGGCAGTTTTACAGAACAGGTACATCATCCCGGTGGGCTCCAACAAGCCGGTCCCTGTTGATGTCAGATTAATAACAGCTACCAATAAGAATCTGCCCGAGCTTATAAGAGATAACCTCTTCAGGGAAGACCTGATGTTCAGGATAAATACCGTACAGATTGAAATTCCGCCATTACGTAACCGCGGAGATGATATCCTCTTGCTGGCCGAACATTTTCTTAAAGTATATGCGAAAAAATATGAAAAATCTCTGAAGATCAGCGGGACTGCAATCGATAAACTAAAGCAGTACACCTGGCCCGGAAATGTCAGGGAGCTTCAGCATCTGCTTGAGAATTCGGTAATAATGGTTGATGAGGGAATTATCAAGCCGGAGAATCTTCGTTTTACAACAGGCATTTCTTCGGGGAAACAGATTTTCGATAATTCACTCAATCTTAACGACGTAGAAAAGCTTACAATTAAAGAGGCTCTGTTTAAACATAAAGGGAACATAAACCAGGCAGCTAAGGAACTCGGCATCACAAGGAAGACTCTTTATTCAAAAATTGAAAAGTATGAACTCTAATAAATATTATAACAGCATTATTGTGCGGATCATCCTGATCACCTTAACGGCTGTATTGCTTGCATTCACTTCATTTAAAACCAATTATCTATATTCAATACTTGTCCTGGTGATACTTGAAATCGGGCAGACATGGAGTCTGATAAGATACATAGAAAGACGAAGAGATGACCTTAAAAGAATGCTGGAATATGTAAAGGAAAACAATCCATCGCTATATTTTTCAAAGTCGAGAGATTATCCATTCAATGAACTCGGCGATTTCCTGAATGAAGTCGGGGAAATTGTAAGGCAGGTCCGGATCGAAAAAGAGAGTCAGTTACAGTACATGAATTATATCGTCAGACATGTTGGAATAGGATTGATTTCATTTGATGAAGAAGGCAATATTGAAATATTAAATCAGGCCGCAAAAGATTTGTTGGGTATTGTTGATATAAATTCAATAAGTTCTCTTGAAAATGTGCATCGCGGGTTACCCGCAACTTTAAAGAAATTAAAGGCGGAAGAACAAAAAGTAATTACCGTGAATTCGGGCAACCGCTTACAACAGCTTGCGATAAGGATATCGGCTTTTAAGATTGGTCAGAAAGAAATCAGGCTTGTATCTTTTCAGGATATAAAAAATGAGCTGGATGAAAAAGAAATGGATGCGTGGCAAAAACTTATCAGAGTACTTACGCACGAAATAATAAACTCTGTTACTCCTATTACCTCTCTTACATCGACTATTGCCGGTTTTTTCAGGAAAAATGGAAAAGTACTGCCGGCCGCCGAGCTCTCCGATGAAAATGTCAATGAAGCGCTCACAGGACTTGGTTATATTGAAGAAAGAGGTAAAGGTCTTATAGATTTTGTAGGTAAATTCAGGAGCCTGACAAAGCTTCCTGTTCCAAAATTTGAGGAAATACGTTTAGATAAACTATTTGAGGGAATTACACTTTTAAAAAAAGATGAGCTTGCATCCAAGGGAATAGATCTGATATGCCTCCCAGCAGGAGAAAAGTTGAAGCTTGTCTGTGATCGCAGCCTGATTGAACATGTTCTTCTGAACCTTATTAATAATGCATCAGATGCCATTATAAGCAAAAATCACACAACTGAAAGAATCATAGAAGTCAGGTCATCAGTGGGGGAAAACCAGCATCCCATGATAGAGGTAAAAGATAATGGAACAGGAATTTCTGACAGCATAATTGAAAACATTTTCATTCCATTCTTCACTACAAAAGAGCATGGCTCGGGTATAGGTCTCAGCCTGTCGCGTCAGATCATGAAGTTTCATGGGGGAACGATTACAGTGTTCTCAAAGCCCGGGATCGAAACAATTTTCTCTCTGATTTTCTAAAAAAGCTCCATTAACGTGCAACATTTTTACCTGTCTTTCGTCTTTGGTATAAAGAAAGAGATACAAAAGAAGACATTAACCGCTTTAGATTAAGCACAAAAAAAAAAGCCATGACTGTTAAACTTAATGCCAACGAAGTTGTTTTAAAAGCTGGAGATACGAATCAGATTATAGACAACAATACTATAGAGGGGAAACTGATAGTTACAAACCAGAGATTGTACTTTAAGACTCTGGATGAGAACATTGACAGATTTAATCTTGAAATACTGTTTGAAAACATTCTCGAGGTTATTTATTTCAGCAAAGGATTATTCTCGGTCAAAGGTTTAAACGTAGTTACAAGAGATGGGAAAAGCCACAGTTTCCCTTTAAAGAAGCGAGACGAAATTGGGCAGCTTATCAATAAGATGTACTAGTGCACTTTTAATCAATATATAGTCCCAAGTTATAAAACAAGTTAAGGAACCCGCAAATCGCGGGTTCTTTTTTGTAGATTTTTAAGTAAATTCCTGAAAGTAACAAGAAGATAATTTTTTATCATCTATAACTGAATTTAGTATTCAAGTTTATGTGACCGGACCTCTTTTCCTGTTCTGAGAAGAATATTATAACCTATAAAACACCGCATAATGAGGTTTTTAAACTCATTGGTTCATTTTACCGAAATTATAAACAATCAATGAAATAAAAAATCACTCATACTTTAGAGATTGTGCAGGATTGACTTTTGCAGCCCTGAGGATCCTGTAACTTATAGTAAGGACAGCTATTCCAAGAGCTACTGCAAGTCCTATGATAAGGGTGAAAAATCCGAGATTAATTTTATAATAGAAATTCTGAAGCCATTTCCCTGCCCAATAATAAACTACCGGCCAGGCTATAAGTGCTGAAACCGAAACGAGAATGATGATCTCTCTCGAGATGACAACGTAAATTCCCGAAACAGACGAACCCATTGCTTTTCTGACTCCGATCTCTTTTGTACGCTGTTCCACAGTAAATGAGGTGAGTCCGAATAAGCCAAGAGCGGCGATAAAGATAGCCAGTATGGAAAAAATTACTGCCATCTGGGCATTCTGTTTCTCCTGCTTATACATAAGTTCAAAATCTGCATCAAGAAAATAATACTGCAAAGGGTTATTTGAAACAAACTCTTTCCATATATCTTCAATTGCCTTTATGGTTTTAGTTTGGTTTTGGGCTGATAGTCTGACTGTAATATAACCCCAGAACATGCCATCATTCTGGAATTTTAAAATATATGGTCCGATAGGATTACGCAGTGATTCGAAATTAAAGTTTTTTACCACACCAATAATTTGCAGATAATGTATTTTTCCGGAATCCCGGGGTTCCATAAACCTGGCTTTCTCAATATCCCCTACCTTAAAATCCCTGAAAGCGCTTTCATTAATTATGCAGGCGTCTTTATCGGAAGCATATGATTTATTAAAGGATCTTCCGGAGGCAAGAGTCATCCCGTATGTATCGAGAAAATCATAATCAACCCAGCTGGTCGCCATAAGAAATGTCTCATCTTTTCTTCCCTCCATCATATAGCCATTATTATTATTTGTGCGGCCAGGTATGGCGGTTGAGCTTGATATATTAATAACACCCGGAATATTTTTGACTGTTTCTTTGAAAGATTTCATTTTTGTTCCAAGCGCTTCAGCTCTGTTAATTACTATTAATTGTTCTTTTTTGAATCCCAGATCTTTGTTAAGCATATATTTTATCTGCCTGTACATTATCATGGTACCCACAATAAGCAATATAGAGACAGCAAACTGAAAAACTACCAGGACTCTTCTGAGTCTGCCATTTTGTGCGCTGTTTTTTACACTGCCTTTAAGTACTTCATAAGGATTAAAGGAAGACAGAAAGAAGGCAGGATAGCTTCCTGCAAGAACACCGACAAAAATGGAGAACAGAATAAGCAAAGGGATAGTAACCCAAGAAGCAAAAAGATTCAGTGAGAGACCTGCTCCCAAAAGGTTATTAAAATACGGAAGCGAAAGCTTTATAATAAATATCGCAACAATCAAAGCTATAAATGACAGGATGAACGATTCCGAAAGGAACTGGGCAACAAGCATCCTTCTTGTTGAACCTGCAACTTTTTTTATACCAACCTCTTTTGCTCTCCTGGTTGCCTGGGCAGTTGACAGGTTCATAAAATTAATAGCTGCGATGATCACAATCAATATAGCAATACTGCCAAATATTTTAAGGTATTTAGGATCAACAGAAGCTTTAAATTCCTGTTGCACAGAGGTATCAAGATGAATATCATTGAGGCTTTGCAGAAAGAACCTGTATTTGTTACCCTGGGCGATAAAATCGGTAAGTGAAATACCCGTGTATTTTTGTATTTCCGGACCAACATATTTTTGAAGTAATTCGGGATACTTCGCATCTACTGATTTATAAGATGAATTTGGTTTCAATAGAAAATAGGTGCTGAAACTGTTGTTCATCCATTGAGGTTCTTTTGACCTTGGATTGGTAATGAATGAGGTTATAACATTCGCTTCAAAATGGGTATTCTGAGGAATATCAGCCATCACTCCTGTTACAATATAACGCAAAGTATCAGTTCCAATCTTGATCTGTTTATCAATCGGGTTTTCATTGCCGAATATTTTTTTTGCTGTAGATTCTGACAAAACGACCTTATGCGGAGCATTAAGAAGATTCCTCTGATCACCCCTTATCACAGGTATAGAAAAGAAATTAAAGAAAGAAGAGTCAGCTTCAATTAAATGATCCTCAGTAAAAGTCTGTTTATTATACTCAATAACGGTCGGACCCCAGCCGTTCATTCTCAAAAAATCTTCAATCTCAGGAAATTCCTTTACCATAGTTGGCCCCATGATAGAAGGGGAAGATGAGGTGG
Source organism: uncultured Bacteroidales bacterium (assembly GCA_963715785.1). GTDB lineage: Bacteria > Bacteroidota > Bacteroidia > Bacteroidales > VadinHA17 > LD21. The sequence goes on along the minus strand of OY970276.1, from coordinate 2,721,153 downwards.
TTACTTCCTGACCTCCGATCTTACCATTTAATATTGCCCTGAAAATCCGGTCTTTTTTAATATTATATTGATCATAACTTGCCTCATTTATTACATATAATGCTATGAGAAGGCTACAGGCGATTCCGATAGAAAGACCCAGAACATTAATAATTATATAAGAACGTTGTCTTTTAAAAGATCTTATGCTATATCTGATCAGGTTTTTAAACATTTTCCAAAGTTTTAAAGTATTTAATCATAATGGAAGCCAGGGAGATATTTTCATACTTTCTGATAGTCCATTAATTAAGCATTCTTTTACTCATATTTAAGTGATTGTGCAGGGTTCACCCGGGCTGCTCTTAAAATCCGGTAACTAATTGTAATCAGGGCAATAAACATTGCAATTGCGAGTCCGGCTAAAAAGCTGAATACCCCCGGGTTAATTTTGTAATAAAAGTTTTCTAACCATTTGTATGTAACAAAATAGGCTATTGGCCAGGCAATTATGGCAGAAACTGATATAAGAATAATAACTTCCCTCGATATAACCATGCAAATCGCAGGAATCGATGAACCCATAGCCTTCCTGACTCCAATCTCTTTGGTACGCTGTTCGACCGTAAATGAGGTAAGTCCAAAAAGTCCAAGAGATGCTATTAATATGGCAAGGATTGAAAAGATCACTGCCATCTGGGCATTCTGCTTTTCCTTTACATAGATTTGTTCGAAATCTTTATCGAGAAAATAATATTGTAAAGGATTATTTGGAATAAATTCCTTCCATATCTTTTCAATTTCAGTTATAGTCTTTGAATAGTTCTGTGCTGATAGTTTTACCGACAGATAATCACCCAGCATCTCATCTGTCTTGAAACAGAAAATATAAGGACTGATTTGATTTCTTAACGATTCAAACGTAAAATTTTTCACGACTCCTATAACCGGAATATAAGTCTTGGACTTTTCCCTTGGAGCCATAAATCTTGTTTTCTCAAGATCGGAAATCCCAAATTGCTTAACTGCACTTTCATTAATCAGGCAAGCTTGCTGATCAGTCGCAAATGACTCATTGAATGGTCTTCCTGAGACCATGGTCATACCATATGTTTCGAGATAATTTTTATCCACCCAGTTTGTTTGCATCAGGAAAGTTTCGTCTTTTCTTCCTTCCATTGTATAGCTAAACTGATTATTGTTCCGTCCCGGAACACCTGTAGAGCTTGCGATATTGACAACTCCCGGAATCGTTTTAACTGCATCTTTAAATGATTTGACCCGTGTGCCTAATGCTCCTGCCCTGTTAATTACAATCAATTGCTCTTTGTTGAAACCTGTGTCCTTATTAAGCATAAATCTGATCTGCCGGTACATTATCATTGTCCCGATTATTAACAGAATAGAAACAGCGAACTGGAACACCACAAGCACCCTCCTGAGCTGGCCATTTTGTTTTCCGTTCTTCAAGTAGCCCTTCAGTATTTCATATGGACTGAAGGAAGACAGGAAAAAGGCAGGGTAGCCTCCCGCAAGAAAACTGATAATGAAACAGAAAAGGATCAGAAGAGGTATCGTATACCACCTGGCGAAGAGATTAAGAACCAGGTTTACACCTAACAACTGGTTGAAATACGGAAGACTTATCTTAATAAAAATTAATGCGAAAATCAGTGATATAAAAGAGAGTATGAATGACTCCGACAGAAATTGTGTTATCAGCATCCCTTTTGTAGAACCGCCGATCTTTTTTATTCCTACTTCTTTTACTCTTTTTGAAGCCTGAGCAGTGGAAAGGTTCATAAAATTGATTGCAGCTATCAGTATTATGAGAACTGCAATGCAACTGAAAATTTTAAGATACCGGGGATCGCTAGCCTGTTTAAACTCCTGTGTAATTGAAGTGTCAAGATGAATATCCGTAAGCTTCTGCAAATAATACCTGTATTTATTGCCCTGAGCTGCAAAATCGGTCAAAGAGATGCCCATAAATCGCTGCACTTCGGGGCCTACATACTTAACTAACAGATCAGGGATTTTTTCATTTACCTTTAAATAACTTGAATTTGGCTTCAGTAACAGGTATGCACTTAAAGTGTTGTAAATCCATATCGGATTAGATGATCGTGGATCGGTTATGAATGATGTGATGATATTTGCATCAAAATGTGAATTGGCTGGAATATCAGCCATCACCCCGGTAATTGTATATCTCACGGTATCATTCCCGATTTTAAGTGTTTTATCAATCGGATTTTCTACACCAAATATTCTACGGGCAGTTGTCTCCGAGAGTACCGCTTTATGGGGCGCGTTTAGAAGGTTTTCCGCATCACCCTTTAATACTGGAATTGTAAAGAATTTAAAGAATGAGGAATCTGCTTCAATGAGTTTTTCTTCCGTAAAAGTCTGGTTGTTATAATCAATAACGGTGGGTCCGACTTTACTCATTCTCAGGAAATCTTCAACTTCAGGGAATTCCTTCACCATGGTGGGTCCGATAATGGATGAAGCTGAAGCAAGAGTTACTTCCTGACCACCAATTTTACCGTTAAGAATCAGTCTGAAAATTCTGTCTTTCCTGGTATTAAATTTATCATAGCTTACTTCGTTTATTACAAAGAGTGTGATCAGAAGACTGCAGGCTATCCCTATCGAAAGACCGAGGACGTTTATAATAATATAGGCACGTTGTCTTCTAATAGACCTTAAACTGTACCTTATAAGATTAGTGAACATGGCAATTCAAAGGTTAAGGGTTAATTTGAATCTTAATTATCTTTTAATAATTTATACGCTACTCATACTTGAGTGATTGTGCAGGATTTACCCTTGCAGCATTTATTATCCTGTAACTGATGGTAAGAATTGCAATACCAAGAGCAATGGTTAGTCCGGCAACAAAGCTAAAAACCCCGAGATCGATCCTGTAATAGAAATTCTGCAGCCATTTGCTGGCAACATAATAAACTATTGGCCAGGCGATCAGTGCTGAAATTGAAACAAGAATTACAATCTCCTTTGATATTGCTACATAAATCCCGGGAATGGAAGAACCCATTGCTTTTCTGACACCTATCTCTTTGGTTCTTTGTTCCACAGTGAAGGATGTCAGACCGAAGAGACCGAGCGCTGCAATGAAAATTGCCAGTATTGAAAAGATAACCGCCATCTGTGCATTCTGTTTTTCCTGGATGTACATTTGCTCAAAATCTGCATCTACGAAATAATACTGCAGTGGTGTGTTAGCGGTATACTCTTTCCATTTATTTTCAATTGCAGAAATTGTCTTGGTGTAATTTTGTGCCGATAATTTAACAGAAAGATATCCTCCTATCGGCTGGTCACCTATGTAATTGAATATATACGGGTCAATAGGATTTCGAAGAGATACGAAGTTGAAATTTTTTACTACCCCAATAACCTGCAGATATCTTCCTTTGCCCGAATCTCCGGGTGTAACGAACCTTGTCTTTTCAATATCTTTTATCGAAAAATTCTTAAGAGCTGTTTCATTTATAATACATGCCTCGCGATCGGTAGGATGTGACTTGTCAAATGATCTTCCTGACTGCAGTTGCATGCCATAAGTAGCAAGATAATCATCATCGACATAATTGGTTTGCATCAGGAAAGTTTCATCTTTTCTTCCTTCCATCATGTATCCGCTGTTACTGTTTTCACGTCCGGGGACAGCTGTTGAAGATGCTATATTTACTACCCCGGGAATTCCTTTAACTGCCTCCTTGAACGATTTGGCCTGGTTTCCCAGAGCTCCTGCGCGATTAATCACTATTAACTGATCCTTATTGAATCCGGTATCTTTGTTCAGCATATATTTTATCTGCCTGTACATTACCATTGTACTGATAATAAGCAAAATTGAAACCGCGAACTGAAAGACAACCAGCACCCTTCTCAATCTTCCGTTTTTCATGCTGTTTTTTACACTTCCTTTTAATACCTCGTAAGGATTAAATGAAGAAAGAAAGAAAGCAGGATAACCTCCGGCAAGGAAACCAACAATTATTGAGAAAAGAATCATTATGGGAATGGTGTACCAGTTTTGCATCAGGCCAAGGTGCATCCTGGCTCCAAGAAGATTATTGAAATATGGAAGTGAAATTTTTATTATTACCAGTGCGAAAATCAGCGATACAAATGAAAGAATAAAAGATTCAGACAGGAATTGGGTTATAAGCATTCCCCTGGTTGATCCTCCGATTTTTTTGATCCCGACTTCCTTGGCTCTTTTAGCTGATTGAGCAGTCGAAAGATTCATAAAATTTATTGCCGCAATTAAAATAATAAGTATTGCGATGCCACCGAATATTTTAAGATATTTCGGATCACTCGATTGTTTAAATTGCTGCTGAATGTTGGGTTCAAGATGAATGGCTGTAAGCTTCTGGCAATAAAATCTGTACTTATTGCCCTGTTTTACAAAATCAGTTATTGAAATGCCCATGTATCTCTGAATCTCTGGTCCGACATACTTGACCAGAAGTTCGGGAATCTTCTGATCGACGGTTGCGTAAGATGAATTTGGTTTAAGAAGCAGGTAGGTGGCAATACTGTTATTTAACCACACCGGACTCTTTGAAAACGGATTTGTCATAAACGACGCAATAATATTGGCTTCAAAATGTGAATTTTCAGGTACATCAGCCATTACACCGGAAACAGTATATTTTACTGAATCAGATCCAATCTTAATAGGTTTGTCAATAGGGTTCTCCTTGCCGAATATCTTTTTTGCAGTTGATTCTGATAAAACAACCCTGTTAGGAGCATTGAGGAGATTCTTTATATCTCCTTTTATTACAGGAATTGAGAAAAAGTTGAAAAAGGAAGAATCAGCTTCAATCATATGCTCTTCAGTGAAGGTCTGATTATTATACTCAATAACTGTAGGTCCTTTTCCATTCATTCGAAGATAATCCTCAACTTCGGGAAACTCTTTTAACATAGTCGGACCCATCTGACAACAGGTGTAAGCTCCTGTAATCTCCTGTCCGCCGATCTTTCCGTTAAGAATCAACCTTACGATGCGGTCTTTTTTTACATTAAACTTATCGTAGCTTGCTTCATTTAATACAAAAATTGCAATTAGAAGGCTGCAGGCAATACCAATCGACAGACCAAGGATATTGATAACAATGTACGCACGTTGTCTTTTAAAAGATCTTAAACTATGCTTGAGTAAGTTGCTGAACATGATAAATCGGGTTAAAAAGGTTAATAAAGGGCAAATTTTATATGAAAGACCTTAATATTTGTAATGCATCTGAGGTCTTTAATTAAGAGACGATAAAAAAACTATTATGCTGCAAATGTTGAAAATCATTCAACTTTAAGCGCTTCGGCAGGATTTATTCCGGTAGCTTTATATGCCTGAAAACTAACAGTTAACAAAGCAATCAGAATAGCACCCCCTGCTATTCCAAGAAAAACCCAGAGGCTCAGATCAATCCTGTATGCAAACTGTTTCAGAAGGTTGACAACTATTATCCAACCAAGTGGAATTGCGATTATTATTGACAGAAGTACAGGCAAAAGAAATTCTTTTGACAAAGTATACATGACTTTAAGGGACCCTGCTCCCATAACTTTCCTTATTCCAACCTCATTCGTTCTCCGCTCGGCAGAATATGAAGATAATCCATACAAACCTAAACAGGCAATAATTACGGCAAGTATTGTAAAGTATTTAAGCAGAGCTGTAAGTCTGATCTGTGATCTGAATAACTTGTCATAATCCTGGTCGATAAATGTGTAATCAAGCGGGTATTCAGGAACAATATTCTTCCAGGTATTTTCGACCGCTTTTACAGATTGTGGTATTTTCCCCGGGGTTAGCCTGATTAGCATAACGCGGAGAAATCGTGTATCGGAAAGTGCAAAAGCCATAGGTTCTATTGCCTGGTCAGCGCTTTTAAAATGAAAATTTTTTAAGACCCCAACTATCGTACCATGAAGGCCCATAAATCTGAAATTCTTGCCAACAGGATCACCAATACCCATAAGTTTAACCACCTCCTCGTTTACAAGAAAATTACCGGTTGTGTCTCTCACCATATCAGATGGAAAATCTCTTGAGAAATCGCGACCCGACGCGAGTTGCATATTCATCGTTTTCAGATAATCGTAGTCTATGCCATTGGTGCCGATGAGTACCTGCTTTGCCGGATCTTTGCCGTCCCAGCTGGCGCCACCGGAATTGCTGCCCATACTCGTGGGATTCCACAATGATGCTGTGACTCCCTGTACTAATGTCTCTTTCTCAAGTTCTTTTTTAAGAGAATAATATTTTGGTTTCAAATTATCGGGAATAGGTATGCAGATTAGATTTTCTTTGTTGTAACCAAGATCCTTATTCTGAAGAAATTTCAACTGCTTGTACATAAATATTGCTGATGTTGCGATGAGTATCGAAAGTGTGAACTGAACCACAACAAGGATCTGTCGCAGCCTGCCATTTCTCCCTGCAGATACTGCTTCCCCCTTTAATACCGCTACTGGTTTAAATGATGAGAGATAAAGAGCAGGGTAGATACCTGAAAGAAAACCAGCTACCAGACCAACAATTATAAAGTTGAATATAAACCTGAATTGAAGAAGATCATACAGCCGGAAACTTTTACCTGAAATATTATTAAACGTTCCGAGCATTAGCCCTATGAGCACCAGTGCCAGAACCATAGCCACTGCAACCAGAAGCAAAGATTCGAGCATGAACTGGATTATCATTGACATCTGATCAGCGCCCGCTACCTTCTTTATACCTACTTCCTTTCCCCTGCCTGAAGCCTTCGCAGTGGAAAGATTTATGAAGTTTATACAGGCAATCAGAAGGACGAAAATTGCAATCAGTGTGAAGATTGAAACAACTATCATCGGGCCTTTTGTTTCCTTAAATCCAAACTGGCCGTGTAAATGAATGTCTAACAATGGGAAGACACTGTATTTGGTTGTTATCTGAGGATCATTCTCAACAACAATATCAGTAAGTTTCTTGCCGACTGACTTAATATCTGCTCCTTTTTCAAGCTGAACAAAAGTGAAAATCGAATTATTCCCCCAATGATTATCGGCCATACCGATCTCTTTCAGGTATGAATAAGGAATCACAGAACTAAATGTTAACATTGAATTTTCGGGGATATCCTTAAACACCCCTGTTACAGTAAACTGAGCCTGGTTTTCTACTGTAAGAGTTTTCCCAATCGGATTCCCTGTGCCAAAATATTTCGAAGCCAGCTTTTGAGTAAGTATGATAGAATGGGGAGAGTTCAATGCAGACCTTGGGTCTCCCAGAGCCAGAGGAAGAGTAAACATTTTCAGAAGATTTGAATCCACTGCAGCTACCCCGGTTTCAAAAAATGATTTATCATCATATCTGAATAAAACCCTGGGAAGCCAAAGGTTTATTCTGACCTGTTGATTTATTTCTGGAATTTTTTCTTTCCAAACAGGGCCGCTTGGCTCTGGTGTAACAGTAACATGATATCGTGCACCGGAGTAAAATTGATCTTCTTCAACACGGTAAATATTTTCTGCGTTCCGGTTGAATTTTTCAAAACTGAATTCATCCTGAACCCATAAAAGGATCAATAATGAAGCAGCAAGACCTATGGCAAGTCCTGTAACATTTATTAAAGTAAAAACTTTATGTCTGCCAATATTCCGGACGGCTATCAGAAAAAAATTTTTGATCATGGGTGTAGTTTTTTCATCCAAAAGACGATTAAATACTTAACTTGTTGCAGATTAAAAATTTTTACTTTAACATTTAACCTCTCTCCGATGCATCACACACGAGTTTAATATGTCTTTGTTATTGAAATTTAAAGAAAAAAACTTAATGTAACGGTCATGGTAAAAAACTTTTTTGTCAATGCATACCGCAATATGAGGAAACAGCGCGGATATATAGTCTTGAATGTCGGCGGGCTGGCGATCGGACTTACCAGTTTCCTGTTTATATCATTGTACGTTATTAATGAATTAAGTTACGACAGGTTCCATAAAAATTACGAAAACATCTACAGTCTGAAAGTAGTGGGCCGGATGGCAGGAGGCGTCCTCGACCAGGCTGTTACTGCTGCGCCAATGGCTCAGGCAATGTTGAAGGATTATCCTGAGGTTTTGGCTGCCATGCGGGTAACCAGGCTGGGCGCCTGGCTTATTCGTTTCGGTGAAAACAAATTTAATGAAGATGGCGTTTTGTTCGCTGACTCAACATTTTTCAGCGTCCTGGATTTCAAATTGCTCAAAGGCGATCCAAAAACAGCATTGGTAAGACCCAGGTCAATGGTACTTACAGAAAAATATGCAAAAAAATACTTCGGGAATCAGGATCCGATGGGTCAGAAAATGATCGTTGAAGCAGATACTATATTGTATACTGTTACAGGAGTTGTACAGGACGTTCCGGATAATTCGCACATGAAATTTGATATGCTTGCTTCAATGAGCACGTACCCCGGACAGGCAAACAGTCAGCAATGGGTGAGCCACAACTTCTACACCTATATTGTTGTGAAAGACGGAACCGATCCTGCCAAACTACAGGACAAATTCCAGGGGATGGTTACAAAATATGTCGGACCGCAGATTCAACAGATACTTGGCTATTCTATAGATGATTTTAAAAAAGCAGGAAATGACTTCAGATATGTGCTTGAGCCGCTGAAGGATCTTCATTTAAAAGGCGCAACACAATACGGACTGGAACCTATGGGTTCCTTAGCAACAGTCTCCATTTTTGCTGTCATCGCAATACTGATACTTATCGTGGCAATAATCAATTATGTTAACCTCGCCACTGCCAAATCAGCTGGCAGGGCAAAAGAGGTTGGCGTCAGGAAAGTTGTGGGTGGATTTAAATCGGGACTTATATCACAGTTTCTTGGAGAATCCCTGTTAATCGTAACAGTGGCAACGATATTAGCAGTAATCCTGGTCTATATTTTCATGCCATCTTTTAATCAGCTGATAGGGAAAGAGCTGTCAATGGGCATTTTAAAAAGTCTTTCCGGTATAGGCATTTTAATCGGGTTGATAGTTATTGTTGGTATTTCAGCGGGTTTCTATCCGGCATTTGTTCTGGCATCATATAACCCGGTTGAAGTATTAAAAGGAACCATGAGCCCTGGCTCAATGTCTAAAAAACTCAGAGGATTACTTGTAATATTTCAGTTCACCGTTTCGATAATTATCATCATAGGCTCAATAATTGTTTACAACCAGCTTAATTATATGACAAAAAAAGACCTGGGATTCAAGAAGGAAAATCTGGTAATAATCCGCAGACCCGATGCCTTCTGGCAACAGCTCGAATCTTTCAGGAATCAATTGTTGCAGATACCCGGAGTCGACAAGGTTGGATTTTCCAGACAAGTCCCGGGAACCAATTTTAATAACAACGCTTTTTTTAACGATGAGGATCCGGAAAAAAAGACCTATCTTCTGGAACAAGCCCAGGTGAGCTTCGACTATCCGGAAGCATTAGGTGTACAACTTCTGGATGGCAGATTCTTTTCACGTGAATATTCTACAGATTCCACAGCAATTCTTTTAAATGAAGCTGCAGTAAAGTCACTGGGATTGAAAAATCCTGTTGGGAAATACATCCTTCAGCCAAGAGGACCGCAACAATTCCAAAAGCTTAAAATAATAGGAGTTATGAAAGATTTTAATATAACTTCGATGCATAAGGCAATTGAGCCTGTCTGCTTTATGGTTATGGGAGGTGGTGGTGGTGATCAGTATGCCACAGTACGGCTGACTGGAATCAATGTCAGGGCTACAATTAGGGCGATTGAAGATAAATGGCAGGTTTTTACCACACAGCAACCGTTTCAGTACGACTTTTTCACAGACACATGGAATAATCTTTATTCATCTGAAATGAAGACCGGGAAGATATTTATCTTATTCTCAATTCTTACGATATTTATTGCCTGCCTCGGATTAATTGGACTGGTAACTTATATTACAAACAAAAGAACCCGGGAAATAGGAATACGGAAAACCTATGGGGCCTCAATCAGGATAGTTCTTGGCCTGTTATCAAAAGAGGTAGTCACATTGATTCTGATTTCCTCTGTCCTTGCTTATCCACTGGCTTACTTCGGATCAAAATACTGGCTTGAGGGGTTTGCCAGCAGAGTTTATGTCAGTCCGCTCATATACGTTTTTGCAACTGCAATAGTATTAATAATAGGCTGGCTATCTATAAGTTATCAAACTTTAAAAGCTGCAAGTCATAATCCTGCAAAGGCCCTGAGAATAGAATAAGACTTCACAGCATTTGCAGCATTAAAATTGAGAAGCATAACAAGTCAGAAATAATTACACCCTTTCATCTGCCAACCGACAGCTGAAAGGGTGTTTTAATTTTCTGAAGCTCTTATATCCTTACTTTGAAGGTTTGAGCTCAGCTATCTTTTCTATTGGAAGCAGCGATACACTCTCTTTCTTGACAGTAAGGTCTTTGGCAAGGGTGAATGATCCTGTTAATTTGATATCTTCCGAAGATGCACCTACTTTTACATCATATTTTCCGGCTTCTGCAACCCATGAGGAGCTGGCGGTATCGAACGAGCTCAGTCGGCGACTGTCAATTACGAATGTAAGAGTTTGTGATTCTCCGGGGTTAAGCAGTTTTGTCTTTGCAAATCCCTTCAATTCAATAGCCGGCTTATCGAGCTTAACAGCCGGTGCTGTCAGATAGAGCTCCGCAACTTCTTTGCCTGGAACCGACCCGGTGTTTTTAATCTCAACGCTTGCAGTTATTGATCCTGAGAACTTCGATGAACTCAGTTTCAGATTGCTATAAGTGAAATTAGTATAGGAAAGTCCATATCCAAATTCATAAGATGGCTTCACTTTGAATGTCTCATAATAACGATATCCTACATAAATACCATCGTCATATGTAACTTCTGCCGGTACGCTTCTCATGAATGAAGCCATCCCACCCTGTGGAGGAGTTTTCTGCGGCTCAAGTTCTTTTCCGGGGAATGTCTTTGCTGATGGAACGTCCTCATAATTTACAGGAAATGATATGGCCAGCTTACCGGAAGGGTCAACTTTCCCAACCAGAATGTCAGCGATTGAATTTCCGGTTTCCTGCCCTCCCTGCCATGCAAGCAGAATTGCATCGGGAAGGTCTTTCCAGCTGGCTGTTTCCACTACTCCGCCCACATTAAGAATGACCACAGTTTTTTTATCCTTTGCTTTAAAAGCTGTTGATACATTCTTTATCAGTTCCTGTTCAAAATCGCTAAGCTGGAAATCACCTTTGACATTTTTTCTGTCGGCGCCTTCACCTGAATTCCTTCCAATAGTAATAATAGCAGCATCGCAGACATTTGCCATACCTTTTATGATATCATTGTTTATTGCCAGCTCCTCAACGGGTCCCGAACCCATGATAGCCATAAATCCTCTCAACGGAGGACGGCCTTCTTTCGTAAGTTTAAGATAACCGGAATAGAGATTGTACAGTTCCTCATTCTGATTCAGTCCGTCGTTCTTCAATCCCTCGGAAAGCGATACGCTATAAGCTTTATTTACATGTCCACTGCCTGTACCACCGACAATTATATCATAGGATGTATTGCCAAAAGCTGCAACTGTCTTAACATTTGATGCAAAAGGAAGAGCATTTTTATCATTTTTAAGCAATACCATACCTTCTGAGGCTGCCTGACGGGTTACTTCGGCATGTGCTTTTAGGTCAGGCTTGTTTGAATACTTATATCCCTTAAAGCGGGGACTATGAAGCATTACATTGAGAATTCTCTCTACATTTCTGTCGAGAATCTTAACATCAAGCTTGCCATCCTTTACTGCTTCCACAATTTTCTTTGCCTGATCGGGGTTGCCCGGCATAAGCAGATCATTTCCGGCAATCATCTGTGCTACAGGATCTTTCCCGCCAAACCAGTCTGTCATCACAAATCCCTTGAATCCCCAGTCATTTCTTAAAATATTGGTAAGGAGATCATGACTCTGTGAAGTATAGGTGCCGTTAACCAGGTTGTATGATGACATTACAGTCCATGGATTTGCCTCCTGGACAGCTATCCTGAAGCCTTCCAGATAAATCTCGCGTAAAGCACGGGCGCTTATTACTGAGTTGAGCGAATTCCTGTTTGTCTCGGCATTATTGGCAACAAAATGCTTTATTGATGTGCCTACTCCCTCTGCCTGAATGCCTTTTACCATAGCTGCTGCAATATTACCGCTGATATAGGGATCTTCTGAGTAATATTCAAAATTTCTTCCGCACAATGGATTACGCTGAATATTCATACCGGGGCCCAGTAAAGCATCAGCTCCATATTCAAGTACTTCATTGCCTATTGCCTGACCTACCTTATTTACAAGATCAATGTCCCATGTTGATGCCAGTAAGGTGCCAACAGGAAAAGCAGTACAATAGTAAGTATTGCTATCATCTTTTCTTGTTGGATCAATTCTTACTCCGGCAGGGCCGTCGGTGACAACCATAGGCGTAATTCCGAGGCGCGGGATCGCAGCTGTTGTTCCAGCTGCACCTGCAACCAGGCTCTGTGTGGAACCAACTACTGGCCCGGAAGGACGATTTGCAGGAGCATTTACAGGAGGTTTTCCATCAGGAGACGGGGGCGGTCCGCCCGGCATCCGCATACCGGTACCAACAACAAGAGAGGCTTTCTCTTCCAGGGTCATTGCCGATATAACCTTTTTAACCGGATCTTTTCCCAATCGCGGTGCATTTCCTGTTTGAGAGATTCCTGATACGAAAAAGGAACCCAGGAGAATTGTGGTAAAAAGAATTCTTTTCATAAAAATGATTTTAATAATATTTATAAAAGTAATTACTAGCTTATTAACAGATTAAACAAAGTAAAGGTAAATGAATCCAATGTTAAGAGTTGTTAAATTTTTTGAAAAGTCCGTAAAACTGCTCTTAAACAGTCCGCTGATTCAATTACAGGCAAATCAGCCTTAATACAGGCTTAAATATAATGTCTGTCCTGACAAAGCATAAAATAAATAGAAGTATAAAGGAATTTTGCCGACAGAAACCGGTTTTTCAAATATTACGGAAATATTTTATTCAGCTTTCAACAGTGAAAGGCTTTAATCTTCAGTTCTACTTCTTAACTGAATTTTTTCTATAATAAATTGTACCCTGGTTTACATCTTTTGCAATCAGTACGCCATTATGATCAATAAAAATGCCAGTCAGCTGCGTATTGTACCAGTACATATCAAAATGAACCAGATCGTACGAACTCAGGATGCCCTCTCCGGGAATCAGCACATAATAAGTACTGCCCCACCTGGTAAATGTGTTATTGAATGAACTGTACCAATTATAGGGGAGATTGTAGACCTGAGTGAATGTTGTGCCATAGTCTGTGGAACTGTAAATATATATTCCGTTTCGCTGGCTTAAAATTGAAATCTCATCATTATCCGTTACATATAACTTCGCTGAATAATCCGGCGCATCCAGTTTTGTCCATGTAAGGGTTTCATCTGTTGATCTGTATAAACTGCAGCAATCGGTGCCATGATAAATAAGCGATCCGTCCTTAAGTCTGAAAATATCTTCGAAACCGGCTGTCATTCCGCTTCCGATATCTGTCCATGAGCCACCTCCGTCCTTTGAATACCTTACTTTCTGATTCATTGCAGAGACCCAGATATAATTGTCACGGGTGATTTGAACAAAAAGGTAAGAAGTCGACTCGGGATAAGGTCTGGTACAAAGACTCCAGGATTGTCCGTGATCCGTACTTTTTATTAAATCACCGTTGACTATAGTGGCATATAGTATCCCGTTTCTATCAATATTTATGGAAGACGGAGAATTTAATAAGGCATCATACACGGGATTCCATATGTAATATTTGTCACCTTGTTTGTAGAGTTGCTGATATGCAACAATATAAGTTATCTTATTGATTGTATCGGCTGCCATACCGGTAATAGACCCTTCGGGATAACCGGAAAATGTATCCCACTCATCATCTCTGAATCCATATGCCACAAGATCAGTAGAAGCGAGATATTTCCCGCCGGGATCGTACGAATTTGCCCTAAGTATCTGTTCACTTGATCCGATACCTGATTTCCAGCTAAGTGAAGTGTAGCCATTGTCATCGGTATAAACAGATTGTTCCGAGATATTGCCATCGCCTTTTACGATATCAAATAATACCTTGACCCTTGATTCTGCCGGATTTATAGTATTTGTTGCCTTAAAAACTATATTGTCGCTGATAAGATCACCAGCTGCAAATTTCATTGCCTGTCCGGTCTGAAATTCAAATGTATAATTACTCAGTGAGTCCACAGACGGATCGGGATATTTATCGCATGACAATACTATGCAAAAAATGATAACAAATAATACTGTCCTTTTCATTTCGGAATGCTTTTAATGGTTCTTGCGGGTATTGTAAAACCTGCAACGAAAGAGATTGACCTGTTCCTTATCATAAATTTGTCTTCCTGACCTCCTGAAAAAGAATTACCATAAACATCTTTAAAGCTATATTCATATTGCACAGCCAGATCAAGCCTGAATTTATTAACTATCGGCAGAGACACTCTTGCACCTAAAATCCAGCCAACATCTTTATCATTAATCATATTGGTAAAATCATCATAAAAAACGGATTTTGTGAGAGTGTAAGTTGATGAGGTACGGGCTTCACTAATGCCAGCTCCGACATTCCTTGAATTCAGTTTTAAGCCTAGAAACGGACCTGTATGAATTAAAAAGCTATAAGAGCTTTCCAAAGGGAAACTCAGAAGCAGCGGGATAACTAAATAATCAGTAAGAACTTTGGAATCAACATAAGGCGATGAATAAGCTGATTTAATATACTCATAGTGTGAAGTGCTCGAATCTTTCATAGAGTACCCCTTCCTTTCAAATGAAACTCCCGATCTGAAAGAAAACCCTCGCCCGAGAGGCAGGTTGATTGAAAAACCCACGACAGGTCCTGATATTTCAGAATATTTACTGTGGTCAGCTTTTAGACCATTCCATCCCACATTCGTCCCACCCCAATATGTGACCGTGACTTTTTTTGATGAATCACCTGGTGAAGCTATGCCGACATTATCAGTTTTGTGCTTCTTTAGAAATACATATTGTATGCCTAAAGTAAATTCAGAAGAGCCATGCCGGTATTTTAGATTTTCCTGGAATGGTTTTTTCCCGGTCAGATAGCTCACATTGAATTCACCTTTAAGATTCGCAGTTAAAGGAACTGAGATGCCTGATGAAAACAAATAGCCAAAATCATTTTTTTTAGGTTCAGGAGGCTTGTAAGAACCATAATAATTAACAACAGGACTATTATCCTGCATGAATGAGAAGAAGACTCCGGCTTTCATATTGAATTGAACGGCGGAAGGAATTGAAATAGTCAGAAGTAAGGGAACCCGCAGAAAGGTAAAATCCATTTTCTCTGTCGTCTGTGTATAATAGCCGGGAGCAATATCACTGTTCGTGTAGGGATAAATTATGTCAGAAAAAGCTGATCGGTGATCGTAATAAACTGTTGAAAAGCTTATTCCAGTTTGAAATCCCAGCACATTAGTAAGCGAATACGCAAGGTTAAATCCTTCTGCGGGACCCGGTTTGGAAGCCCATTTTCCTCCAAAATCCTGACCATGAATCTGTGACATATTCACTCCGCTGTATAGTCCCGTTGAAAAATGCTGAGAATAACTAACAAGAGAACAGCAAAATGCCAGAATCATTAAGATCCAGGTTCTGAGATTATTCATATGTATTAGTTTCCAGGTTTATAAAATATTTTGTGCAAGAATCATGCCGGTATGATGCACCATCCTATTTGAAAAGCAAAGGAGCAAATTCGGAAAGATATATGCGCCAGTTAGCCCAACTGTGACCGCCTGTGCTTTCACGATAGGTATACTTTAAGCCGTGTTTATCGAGCGCATTCCTGAGATTCTGTACTGATTTATAAAGAAAATCTTCTTTCCCGACACCTACCCAATAAAGTTTATAACCACTGTTTTTTAAGGCCTCAAATTTCGCATCCTGTTCAGGATCAGGCTTTAATCCCATTGTGGACATATCCACAAGTCCCATGCTCATTACACCTATATATCCAAACATGCCAGGATAATTATCTGTAAGGGTAATTGTCTGCATCCCTCCCATTGACAGTCCTGCCAGGGCCCGGTTGTCGCTGCCGGCTATTACCCGGAAGTGGCTCTCTATATAGGGAATAATATCCTTTACCATACTCTCCTCAAACTTACCAGCGCCCATATCATATGGTGCCTGCATCTCTGTAGTTACCGGAGCATCTGTAAAGGCAGCTTCCTGCCCCGGATTTCCGTTAGGCATCACAACAATCATAGGTTTTGCCTTACCTTCGGATATAAGGTTATCCATAATCTGACATTCACGTCCGAGAGTCGTCCAGGCATCCTCATCCCCGCCCCCGCCATGCAAAAGGTAAAATACCGGGTACTTGTTCTGATTATCCTCATAGCCGGCAGGAGTGTAAACATACATCCGTCTGTTAAGCTTCAGGCTGGGTGAGTTGTACCATATCTTGGAAAGAGTTCCATGGGGAACCTCATGAACAGAATATAGCTCAGATTCAGCCCCTGGTACAATGAACATGTTTTCATTTCGTCTGCCGTCACGCTTTACAAGCGGGTTATTGGGATCAAGCACTCTTACACCATCAATCAAAAATGTGTAGCTGTATAACTCCGGTTTTAAAGGACCTGCCTTCAGTACCCAAAGATTTGTATCATTTTTGACCATTGGAACAGAGGCACCCATTCCCGGCATCCAGTCTCCGCTTACGCTTACAGAACCTGCATTTTTCGATAAAAGACGGAAGATAACACTGTTGTCGGGTAAGATCTCAGCTGATTTAATTACAGCCGGCATTCTGAAGGCTGGTCTGGCTGGAGGCTGAGCTACTGGCTTTTTTATTGTATCCTGAGCACTGATGCTGATAGTAAAAAATAACAATATCAGAACTGTAAAAAAAGCTAAAGTTTTTGTCTTCATAATAGTATGTATTATTTATTCAATTTAATATTATCTCAATGAACCGGCAGAGTGCCTTTTTTATTAAATTACATAGGTCTGCAATTTTGCAAACCATTTCTGAATCTGTTTGAAATTGAGTTTTTATCATGTCATGCGATGATTTTATTGCAACTATTAGTACTCTCAGGTTTTAAGATTATAAATTTACTTATTTTTAACATATAATTTTAACCTTAAGTATTCGTTTGTTAATTAGGAGTCAAATCAGTTTTTACTTAATCAATTGAATTATGAAAAGGTTACAAATGAGATGCGTTCTGATCCTTGCTATCGCGATACTGGCTGCTGTAAAAGTTACAGCTCAGGTAGCCATGCCGGATGAATTTTTAAAAAGTCCGCTTAAAGAACAGCTTAATTATCTCGATGAGCATACCAGGATCTATGATAATTATCGTGCTATCAGAGAGGACATGTTCCAGAAACTGAAAGCAAATGTCTCAGATACCCTAACAGTTGCAAGCGGTAAAATTAACTCCCTGAACAGGACTAAATCATCGCTCAACCTGACAATAGATTCTCTCAGGGCTGACCTTGCATCTACAAGGAGCAGACTGGATGAAATGACCAGGACAAAGAACAGTATCAGTGTCCTTGGCATGGAAATAAACAAATTAACATATAATAAATTGATGTGGACTATACTGGCAATTTTGGTTGCTGCCCTGCTTCTTGGTTTTCTGGCCTTTAAGCGCAATCTGTCTGCCATTTTTAATACAAAAAAAGAGTTTCAGGAACTTAAGGATGAGTTTGAACTCTATCGCAAAACTTCGCGGGAAGCAAGGGAAAAACTAACTATGGATCACTTCAATGAGATCAAGAGGATAAAAGGAGGAGGCTGAGAGCCCGGGTTACAGGCAGACTTCAAAAAAAAGGGAAGATCACAAAAAATAACCTGTGCTCTTCCCTATTATGCAAATGTGGTTTGTCAGTCCTCTTAAATTATTTAGGCATTACAACATATGGTGCGTTATTGAGGAAGTCGAGACTTTTCTGGCAACTTGTAAATTCGTCGAAATTATACTCTTCAACTTCCACAATTCCATACTGCATTCCTGATACTTTGGCAGCAGCCCATATAGCAGGGAAATTCATGAAATCATCAGCTCCTATTTCCTTTTTATCCTTAATGTGCCATAATTCAAAACGGCCCGGATACTTATTAAAGTAAGCTACTGGATCAGCACCACCGATTCTGGTCCAGTAAAGATCCATCTCAAAAGTCACTTTCTCAGGATCAGTGTTTGTCAGCATGTAATCATAAATTGTTTGTCCGTCAAGTTTAGTAGAGAATTCTTTATCGTGATTATGATATCCGAACTGTATCCCTTTGGCTTTGCATTTTTCACCAATCATATTAAAATAATCGCAGTAGCGTTTCAAGGTATCAAGACTGCGATAAGCGCTGGCACCCATGAATGGCTGAACAAGAAATTTCGCTCCTACAGCTACATGTGCATCAATACAAGCGTCCCACCATGCCATGGTCTTTTCAAAATTTGCTGAATCAGGCAGTTCTTGTCCTACATGGGAACTGAGGACTGTCATGCCGTTCGACAGACAAAGCGCCTTAAAAGCTGCCGGTTCCATCCCATAAAGCTTTCCATCCTGGTAATCTGCCGGTTCAACAAACTTATAACCCATTTTTCCTACTTTTGCAATTGCTGCAGGAACATCCTTCATTATAGAATCGCGGATTGAATACAACTGTAACCCGATGTCTTTCTTCCGAGTCATTTTGCATGAATTAAGCGTGGCAAAAATAAGACCGGTGACAATCAGTAACATGACAATCGAAATAATGCTTCTTTTTTTCATTTTGATCAGGTTTTGAATTAAGTGATATAGGATTATTATTGATTATTATATAACTATTTGATATTTAAATAATTAAACAGAAATGAACATGTTGGGTAAAAGTAGTACTTATTTCATTTTTCCCAAAATTAAACTTACTTTTAACATATCATTTCAATTATTCTGAAATGAACTTCAGAAGCGGGATCAGTATCGGCTGTCCTATTTCTGCTGTATAAGCACTGGTTGTTTGTTTGGTATCTGATCCGGTTGAAGAGGAAAGATGCACGAAAGGATTAACCTTTTTAATAAAGACAAGGGCACGCTCCTTGGCCTCAGCAGAAAAATCCGCGAACTTAGGATATACCAGAGTTATAATCTCCAGCAGATTTGAACTTCTACTATATAGAACTCCTTTGATGGCATTTGTCTTGTCAGTCTGGAAAATAACAACTGTTCCTCCTGAAGGGATCCAGTTTAGCCAGTTCATCTCTTCGCCGGCATTTTTCTCACTTCCATTTCTTATTATCGCATTGGAGTAGTACTTCTTCAATCCATCTTTAAATGAAGCGGGAAGCTTGGTTTTGTCCACGTAGCCGGATATTAACCTGCAATTATTATAATGATCAATATTGAAATTATAATCCTCTGCCGTAAGATGACCCCCTGAATTAGAAAGCTGAGATACAAAAACTGCTGTAAGCGTATTGAATTCAATTGAAGAAGTATCGGCTAAAGGATTATTTTTCTTAATATAATTTCGGATAAGCAAACCATAATCCGGCTTACCTGATTGGCTCAGATTCAATTCTTCTGTTATATGGCCTACTTCGGCAGGAACTTCGTCAAGTTTATCTGGTTGAAGCACAATCCTGGCTACGGAGATCCTCCCTTCGTCAGAAAGAGCCGGTTCTGAAAAAACAGAATTGTCGGATTCAATGTCTTCGGCATCTATGTCACACGATCCGGAAGTCAAACCACTGCCTGATGCTGAAACATGTATCTTCCCCGGCTTACCGCTTGATCTTATGACATTTGAAACCGGCATGTCTATGTACCATACTCCGTCTTTCTCCATTTGCCTGTTCATATCTGATTCATAGATTGATGGCCCTGCCAAAACAGCGGGTCCTGATATGTTCCATTTTATTGTATTATTCGCTCCATAGAGATGAGTTCCCTTAGAATCAACTATATCAGCCTTAACAATTGCTACTGAGCTCCTGTCGGCTTTTATTTTTTGATGTGAGGCACTCAGAACAATTTTTGCAGGTTCATAAGCCATTACCACTTCCGTTCTTACATTTTTTCCTGCAATTGTTGCCACTGCACTAAGTGTTCCTTTTTCAATCAATATATTTTTAAACGTCAATGTGTGGAAATTCTCCTGGCCCGGCGACTGAGTTCCTTTACTTATTCCATTAACAAACAATTCAACTTTTTCACAATTTGAATTTACCACGATATCCTCATTTTTACCAAGATACCGGGATCTCCAGAAATGCGGTTGAACAAAAACCATAGGATTTTTGCCATATGAAGCCTGCCAGAAATAATACGCATATTTTGGATTGCGATACATATCAATATATCCTTCAGTATTGACATGCGCGAGAGGCGTGTTAAGATATTCCCTGTCATTGCCAAAATCTGAATATAACCATGTACACAGGTTTTCCGTGCCGAACTTTCTGCTGGCTATCAGCATGAGCTGCTGATATTCTTCTGTTCCGCTCTGACGTGGGTCGGTTGGTTCCAGATCCTTAACATCTTTGTTATACCAGCCACGGACTGTACATCTTGGCAGAATTTCCACATCGAGGTTCCTGTCGGTGAGTTTAACTAAGGTACCTGCCGAACCTCCGGTAACACGTTGAGCGGCGAGTATTCTTGTTGTATCTTCAGCAGCAGCAATTTTTGAATTGACTGCATGATTTGTTTCACAACCCATGCTCCAGAGAATTATACTTGGGTGGTTCCGGTCGCGACGGATCATCTCTTTCATCTGCTGTTCCTGGACTTCCGGTGAAAATTCCTGGTTGTCAGTGCTGGGAGATTCCTCTTCAGTAACAATTCCGTATTTGTCGGTCAGATCGTATACATAAGAATCATTAGGATAATTTGCAGTCCGCAGAAAGTTATAGTTCAGGTTTTCAGATATGTCGGTAAGATCCATCAAAGTGATCCATTTTGGAATCGCGTCTCCTAGCCATGGGTAATCTTGTTGCCGGTTCCCTCCATGTATTAACATCTTTTCCCCATTCACATAAAGAAAATTTTCTTTGTAATCCCACTTGAACCAACGAAAACCGAGAGGGCTTATATAGATATCTGCAACCGTTTTCCCGTCTGTAACCTGGCTTATGATTTTATATAAATAAGGATCATCATGCGACCATAAATGAGGATTCTTTATTTGTTTAGCCGTCTGATCGAACATAAAAAGTTGTCCGGGCTCAATTGAGGATTCAGACTTCATCACCTGCACAACTTTATCAGAAGCATCTGTAACTGAAGTAATCAATACACAGCTTTTTTTCTCCGGGTTATCATTTTTAACCCAGGTCTGAACTCTGACAATACCCTCTTTTTCTGAAAGCTGAGGTGTGGTTACAAATGTTCCTCCCTCATGACTGGCAGAACCTTGCATAGGAATGAAAAGTTTATCCTTCACTACCAGTTTTACATCTCTGTAGATGCCTCCGTATACGTCAAAGCTTTCTGCAATCATTGGAGGGATCTTAAAATCGTCCTTCTGACGATTATTGACTGCAACAGCGAGAATATTATCCCCTCCTGTTTTTATAACATCTGAAATATCAAAATCGAAAGATCCGTAGCCACCTTTATGATCGCCAAGATATTTTCCGTTAAGCCATACTTTGCAATATTTCTGAACGCCTTCAAATTCAATGAACACTTTTCTTCCGGAATATTCGGGATTGATTGAAAAGTGCTTCCTGTACCAGCCCCATCCAAGCCACCAGTAAGGATTTTCAGATTCAGATGTATTTCTGATAAAAGGATGAACTTCACCTGTTGTCTCATATGTGTTCCATGTATGAGGAATACTTATGGCTGGCCATTTGGTATCATCGTAGCCAGGGAGCTCTATGCCTTTGCTTAGTACCGCACCCGGAATATAATTGAATGTCCAGTTTGAATTAATTACCTTTTCAACTCTGTGACTTTTCTGAGATTCAACGGGTTTCCTTTGTGAAAATGTTGCAGGAGCAAGAAACAAGATTGACATCAGAAAAACGATACTTTTCATATTCAACATGTTATGAAGATTGAATTACTATGTACAAGATAATAATTATTCAGGAGAGAAGAAGAATTATTATTAATTTCTAATGAACAGAGAATGAATAGTGTACCAGTTGAAATAATATGAGGCACAGGATAAACAGTTTTAGATTTGCACTTTTTACAGGTATGGAATATATTTATAGTCTCAATCTTCTAATTCTATTTCGTATGAAAATTTTAAAAAAGATACTCTTATTCTTATTTTTTCTGATTTTAGCCGGATCTGAGCCAAATTTTGCACAGGGAAAGAGTAAATATTCGCCTTATAAAAATAAAGAAATCTATAAAAATGGATGGATTGATTTTAATAAGAATGGGAAAATGGATCCTTATGAGAATCCGAATCTTGACATAGATAAAAGGATTGATAATCTCATCAGCCAGATGACTATTGATGAAAAAACCTGCCAGCTGGTGACTTTATATGGATATCCAAAAGTGCTGATGGATTCATTGCCGACACCCGAATGGAAACAGAAGATCTGGAAGGACGGCCTTGCCAATATCGATGAACATTGCAACGGATACAGATCTTCTGCTCTGTCGTGGCCTCCGTCTCTTCACGCCAAAGCCATGAATGAGGTTCAAAGATGGTTTATTGAAGAGACACGGTTAGGGGTACCTGTTGACTTCACAAACGAAGGAATTTATGGAGCATGCTTCCCCGGTGCTACTCTTTTCCCTGCACAGATTGGCGTGGGTTCAACATGGGACAAGTCGCTTGTTTCGCATATCGGGGCAATTACTGCGGCTCAAACAAAAGCAGCAGGATTCACAAATGTATATTCCCCGATTCTTGATGTATCACGTGATCCCCGATGGGGCCGCGTACTTGATAGTTACGGCGAAGATCCATACCTGGTATCTCAGCTGGGATTGCAGCAGGTTCTTGCAATTCAGAAAGATCATACTGTCGTTTCAACACCAAAACATTTTGCGGCATACAGTATACCAATTGGTGGAAGGGATGACAATGCACGTACTGATCCTCAAATTGCACCTCACGAAATGTATTCATTGCTTCTTGAGCCATTTCGTGTTGCCTTCACTGAAGGTCATGCCCATGGAACAATGAGTTCCTATAATGATTACGATGGAGTGCCTGTTACCGGATCAGGCCAGTTTCTTATTAACCTTCTGAGACAACAATACGGTTTTAAGGGTTATGTAGTTTCCGACAGTGAAGCCCTTGAATTTTTATGGTCAAAACACAGGGTTGCTCCCGATTACAAAGATGCAGTTAAGCAGGCACTTGAAGCAGGACTGAATGTAAGAACGACATTCCGGAGCCCCGACTCTTATCTCATTCCATTGAGGGAACTTGTTAAGGAAGGCTCTGTCTCAATAAAGACACTCGACAGCAGAGTTCGTGATGTTCTGTGGGTGAAATTCTGGCTCGGCTTGTTTGATAAGCCATATATTGAGAATCCTGATGAATCTGATCGTATTTTTGAAGATCCCGATAATGATAAGGTGTCCAGACAGGCTTCATATGAGTCGATGATACTTTTAAAAAATCACGATCATTTCCTTCCGCTTAAAAAGGAAAATGTAAAAAACATACTTATAGCAGGGCCCAATGCAGAGAATACTCACTTATCGCTGTCACGATATGGCCCAAAGAATATAATATACAAATCGGTAGTGGAAGCATTTAAGTCAAAGCTTGGCAGCAATGTAAATATCATCTATTCAAAAGGTTGTGAAATAGCAGGCTCCGACTGGCCTGAAAGTGAACTTATCCCTACCGAGCCCGGTGCTGAAGAAATGGCTGAAATAAATGATGCAGTGGCGAAGGCTGCCCAGGCAGACGTGGTAGTTCTTGTAATGGGTGAGGATAATAATATTGTAGGTGAATCAAAATCCAGAACTGATCTGAACCTTGCGGGTCATCAGCAGCTCCTGCTTTCAAAAATCCATGAAACCGGAAAACCGGTTATACTGGTTCTGATGAATGGAAGAGCCATCACCATAAATTGGGCGGAAAAAAACTGTGAGGCAATAATTGAAGCATGGATCCCAGGGAAATATGGAAGTGAAGCTCTTGCTGACATTATCTTTGGCGACTATAATCCGGGAGGCAAGCTGACGGTTACTTTTCCGAAATCAGTCGGACAGATCCCAATGTGCTTCCCTTCGAAGCCTTCGGCTCAGACCGGATCAAAAACTACTGTGAATGGAGTTCTGTATCCGTTTGGATTTGGACTGAGCTTCACTACTTTCAAATATACAAATATGAAAATCACTCCCGAAAAACAACTCGCCGCCGGGAATGTAGAAGTATCAGTTGATGTCACAAATACCGGACAGATGTCAGGAGATGAAATTGTACAGCTTTATATCTGTGATGAAGTAAGCTCTGTCATCAGGTTTGATGAAGAACTTCGCGGTTTTGAACGGATAAATCTTTCTCCGGGTGAGACAAAAACTGTTCATTTCACACTTTCACCTGAAGATCTTCAAATGCTCGACAGAAACATGAAATGGATAGTGGAACCAGGCTGGTTCAAAGTTATGATAGGAAGCTCATCAGTTGATATTCGCCAGCAGGGCAGACTTGAAATACTTTCAACTGACCGGTTAAGTAAACCATATGATTCTCAAAAATAAATTCAGATATATAAACTGCTGATATTCAATGATAAAATTGACAGGTTTAACAGGGGTAATTCATATAATCAATAGTAAAATTGAAGAAAATAAGCACTTTTTCTTTGATATATTAAAACTCTTTGTACATTTGTCAATCAGTTTATAAGAAAACAGTGAAAATATCTTTAATCCATATTATCGTCCTCATCCTCATTCTTGCCCAGCGCATATGACCCGGGAATAATATGTGTTACTATAAACATACAAAAGCTTTCCGGGAGACCGGGAAGCTTTTTTTTTATACATGAATTATTAAAATGAAAAAACAGCTCAGAAGCTCAAGGACAACAACAGGAAGAAATATGGCAGGGGCAAGAAGCCTGTGGCGTGCCAACGGGATGAAGGAAGAACAAATGGGAAAACCTGTTATTGCTATAGTCAATTCATTCTCTCAATTTGTGCCGGGCCACGTGCATCTTCATGAGATAGGACAAATGGTCAAAAGAGAGATCGGGAAAAGAGGTCTCTTTGCCGCTGAATTCAATACAATTGCTATTGATGACGGAATCGCCATGGGTCATGAAGGAATGCTATATTCGCTCCCTTCGAGAGAATTAATAGCTGACAGCGTCGAGTATGTATGTAATGCACATCTTGCTGATGCGATGATATGCATCAGCAACTGTGACAAAATTACACCTGGCATGCTTATGGCAGCGATGAGAATCAACATACCGGTTGTTTTTGTCTCCGGGGGACCCATGGAAGCCGGCAGGTTTAACAACAAGTATCTCGATCTGGTTGACGCAATGGTCGCTGCTGCAGATAGTTCAGTCAGTGATAAGGATCTGTTTGAAATTGAAAAATCTGCCTGCCCTACCTGCGGCTCATGTTCAGGCATGTTCACTGCCAACTCAATGAACTGCCTTACTGAAGCTCTGGGACTCTCCCTGCCCGGGAATGGTACTATAGTTGCAACACACGAGAACAGGACCCATCTTTTTGAAAAAGCCGCAGGACTCATTGTCAGTCTGGCTGAGAGGTATTATTATGATGGTGATGAATCCGTTCTTCCCCGTAATATTGCATCGAAAGCCGCATTTATGAATTCAATGGCACTTGATATTGCAATGGGAGGATCAACAAATACTGTTCTCCATCTGCTTGCCATTGCCCAGGAAGCCGGAGTGGATTTTACCATGAAGGATATAGATATGCTTTCTCGTAAAATACCAAATATCTGCAAGGTGGCCCCAAGTTCACAATATCATGTGCAGGATGTCAACCGGGCAGGAGGAATACTGGGAATTATGGGAGAACTCGGACGTGCTGACCTCATAGATACCTCTGTAAAAAGAATCGATTATCCTACACTGCGCGAAGCTGTTGAAGATTGGGATATTATGGGGACTATGGTGCAGGCCGGTGCTTTCGATATTTATAAGAGCGCCCCTTCCATGAAAAGAGACCTGAGAATGGGGTCGCACAATACTATGTATGACGAACTTGACACTGACAGGGAAAAAGGATGTATCAGGTCGGTCGAACATCCGTACAACATGGATGGCGGCCTTGCAGTTCTTTACGGAAATATTGCCAGAAAAGGATGCATTGTTAAAACCGCAGGTATTGATGCTTCATTGTTTTCATTTACCGGGAAAGCGGTAGTTTTTGAATCACAGGATGATGCAGCGGAAGGGATCCTCAGCGGAGCTGTCAGCGAGGGTGATGTTGTTATCATAAGATATGAGGGCCCTAAAGGTGGTCCGGGTATGCAGGAAATGTTATATCCCACATCATATATAAAATCACGCGGACTCGATAAAAAGTGCGCATTGATAACCGATGGCAGGTTTTCCGGAGGTACCTCAGGATTATCGATAGGACATGTCTCACCTGAAGCCGCTTCAGGAGGCGAAATCGCGCTCCTGAGAAACGGTGACCGGATTGAAATAGATATTGCTGCCAGAAAAATCAATGTCCTGCTATCCGAAACAGAGCTTAAATCGAGACAAAAAGATGAAGAAGCAAGAGGTGCTGACGCCTATAAGCCGCATAATCGCGACAGGTTAATATCCTCTGCATTAAAAGCTTATGCGGCTAATGTAAGCTCAGCAGATCTGGGAGCAGTCAGACTGATTTAAAACTGCCAGACCAGGCTGGCCTGACCAATGTCATACATGACAAGGAAATTAAATAACGCTACGACAATTAGACTATATTAAATATGAAGACAGAA
This sequence comes from uncultured Bacteroidales bacterium, assembly GCA_963715785.1. Lineage (GTDB taxonomy): Bacteria > Bacteroidota > Bacteroidia > Bacteroidales > VadinHA17 > LD21. The sequence goes on along the minus strand of OY970276.1, from coordinate 2,694,118 downwards.
CAGGAAAAAGAACAGGCTACTATGGAGCACAAGGGACTGGAGCACATTTCTGGTGCAGAAGCTATCCTCGAATGCCTCATTGAGGAGGGTGTCGATACCATTTTTGGTTATCCGGGAGGAGCAATTATGCCGGTATACGACAAGCTCATGGATTATGAAGACAGGCTTCATCATATTCTGACGCGTCACGAACAGGGAGCGGCTCATGCCGCACAAGCCTATGCAATGGTGACGGGCAGACCCGGCATATGTTTTGCAACTTCAGGTCCCGGGGCAACGAACCTTGTAACTGGTATTGCCAATGCATTTCTTGACTCTGTTCCGGTGGTATTCATCACAGCGCAGGTTGTCTCAAACCTTATAGGAACAGATGCATTTCAGGAAACTGATATTATCGGGGTATCGATGCCTGTTACAAAATGGAACTGCCAGGTAAAGAAATCACTGGATATTCCTGAGACAATTGCCAAGGCATTCTATATAGCAAAAACCGGAAGGCCGGGACCGGTCCTTATCGATATAACAAAGGATGCCCAGCTTGAAAAACTTAATTTTAAGTATAAAAAATGCGATTACATCAGGAGTTACAATCCTAATATACCTCTTCATACCAAGGCAATTGAATCAGCCGCCATCATGATAAATCATGCTGAGAGGCCTCTCATTCTTGCCGGTCACGGGGTGCTTATTGCAGGCGCAGAAGATGAACTGAAGGCTTTTGCTGAAAAAACAGGAATTCCTGTCGCATCGACATTGCTTGGGCTATCGGGTTTCCCTTCAAATCATCGGTTATTTACAGGAATGCTTGGAATGCATGGAAATTATGGTCCCAATCTTCTCACAAATGAAGCCGATCTTATTATAGCTGTCGGAATGAGGTTCGATGACCGCGTTACTGGCAACCTGAAAAAATATGCAAAAAAAGCTACAATAATTCATATCGAGATAGACGAAGCTGAAATTAATAAAAATGTACTTGTCGACGTCGAAATAAACAATGATGCCAAAGAGGTTCTGCAACATCTTATTCCGCTGGTAAAAGAAAATTCTTTTGAAAAATGGATAAGAGAATTCAGGATCTGTGATAAAACTGAATACGAAAAAGTAATTAAGCCTGAAACAAAACCCGATAAAGGGGAATTAAGAATGGGCGAGGTTGTAAGCCGTGTTTCTGAGCTTACAAAAGGGGAAGCAATAATTGTAACGGATGTAGGACAGAACCAGATGTATACTGCCCGGTACTATAAATTCAACCATCCCAACAGCTTTGTTACCTCGGGAGGGATGGGTACAATGGGCTTCGGCCTTCCCTCAGGGATGGGAGCAAAAATCGGGAGGCCCGACAAGGAAGTCATTACTTTCGTGGGTGATGGCGGTTTCCAGATGACTATTCAGGAGCTGGGTACAATTATGCAATACGATATACCCGTCAAAATAATTGTTCTCAACAATAATTATCTTGGAATGGTGCGCCAGTGGCAAGACATGTTTTTCGATAAAAGATATGCCTCAACCAAACTTGTTAATCCCGATTTTATAAAGATTGCAAACGCCTATAATATTCCGGGGAAAAAAGTTACGAAAAGAGAGGATCTGTTAAGCTCCCTCCAGGAAATGCTGGCATCAAAAGGCCCTTATATCCTTGATATTGCAATTGAAAATGAAGGAAATGTTTTCCCGATGGTTGAGCCAGGTTCATCAGTTTCCGAGATACGATTAACATACTAATTTTTACCCCATAACCCGCTAAAGGGGGCTTTTAGCCGCCCTTTAGGGAGGATGGGGGTTAGAACCAGAGAAAAAACAGAAATAATATGAAAGAAGAATATACAATATCGCTGTTCACCGAGGACCACATCGGCATCCTTGGTCAGATAACAATAATATTAACAAGAAGACAGATCAACATTGACAGCTTCACTGCCTCCGAATCGGCAGTAAAAGGTGTTTATCTGCTTACTATCGTTGTAAAAACCACAGCTGAGATGATCCAGAAAGTATCTCGTCAGATGGAAAAGCTCATTGATGTTCTGAAAGTCTTCGTGCATACTTCCGACCAGATAATTTACCAGGAGATTGCTTTATTCAAGGTAACAACCAATGGCCTGATGTCTGGCAATGTTATTGATCATATAGTGAGGACGCATAATGCCAGGATCCTTGAAGTTTCTCCGGAGTATATGGTAATTGAGAAAACCGGCCATAAAGGAGAGATAGCAGAATTGCTTACCCAGCTTGAACCTTTTGGCTTATTGCAGTTTGCAAAATCAGGAAGGGTGGCAATTACCAAGCAGGTTAAAGAGCTGACTTCCTATCTTAAGGAGATGGACGAGGCCAACCGTTTTAAAACTGAACCGGCACTTAATTGAAAGACAACCCCCCACTATTGAGCAAATCAAGTCCACCATTTGGGGGTATAAACTGGAGATGAATCAGAATTATTTGTAATAAGAAAACCATTATTAATCACATATTTAATATTTAAGATCATGGCAAAAATTGATTTTGGCGGCGTCGTCGAAAATGTAGTCACAAGAGAAGAGTTTTCACTTTCAAAGGCCCGCGATGTACTTAAAAATGAAATCGTTGCAGTTATTGGTTACGGTGTTCAGGGTCCTGCTCAGGCAATGAATATGAAAGATAACGGCATAAATGTAATTATTGGTCAGGCTCCCGAATTCAAAGCTGACTGGGATAAAGCTGTAAAAGACGGTTTTGTGCCCGGGAAAACTTTGTTCCCCATAGAGGAAGCTGCCAGGAAAGGAACTATAATTCAGTACCTCGTCTCCGACGCCGCACAACGTATTCTTTGGCCTAAATTAAAGCCATGTCTTAAAGAAGGAGATGCTTTATATTTCTCCCACGGATTTTCAATAACCTATAAAGAACATACAGGAGTGATTCCCCCTGCATTTGTTGACGTCATTCTAGTAGCACCAAAGGGTTCTGGTACAAGTGTCAGGCGTAATTTTCTGGCTGGTGCCGGTATCAACTCAAGTTTCTCAGTTTTCCAGGATTTCACGGGCAGAGCGGAGGAAAGAACAATCGCCCTGGGAATTGCCATCGGATCGGGCTACCTCTTCCCGACAACCTTTGAGCAGGAAGTGTACAGCGACCTGACAGGCGAGCGGGGCGTATTGATGGGTGCATTGGCAGGAATCATGGATGCACAGTACCAGGTACTTCGTGAAAACGGACATTCCCCTTCTGAAGCCTTTAATGAAACAGTAGAGGAGCTCACTCAGAGTCTGATCAGACTTGTAGATGAAAAAGGCATGGACTGGATGTATGCAAACTGCAGTGCAACAGCTCAGCGAGGGGCACTCGACTGGCGGCCAAAATTCAAAGCGGCAACCCTTCCGGTTTTCATCGAGCTGTATAATAAGGTTAAATCAGGAGAAGAATGCGTGAGAGTTCTTAAGTCAACCGGAGCTGATAATTACAAACAAGTGCTTGATGCTGAACTGAATGAATTGGGAAATTCTGAAATGTGGAGGGCAGGTGCTGCAGTGAGAAAACTGAGACCAGTGAAAAAATAACCTAAAATAAATAATTAAAATGGACGATAAGGTAATCATTTTCGACACCACCCTTAGGGATGGAGAACAGGTGCCAGGCTGCCAGTTAAATACAATTGAAAAGATTGAAGTTGCCCAGGCTCTTGAAGCTCTGGGGGTCGATGTGATAGAAGCTGGTTTTCCAATTTCAAGTCCCGGAGATTTTAATTCAGTTGTGGAAATATCAAAGGCTGTTTCAAATCCGATTATCTGCGCTCTTACACGCGCAGTGAAAAAAGATATCGAAGTGGCTGCGGAAGCACTTCAATATGCTAAAAGAAAAAGGATACATACAGGTATTGGCACTTCTGTTTTCCATATAAAGTATAAAATTAAAACAACTCCTGAAGAGATAATCAAAAGGGCCGCCGATGCCGTAAAGTATGCAAGAAAATTTGTTGATGACGTTGAATTTTATGCTGAAGACGCCGGAAGAAGCGAGAATGAATACCTGGCAAAGGTTATCGAAGCTGTGATAAAAGCCGGCGCCACTGTTGTAAATATTCCCGACACTACCGGATATTGTTTGCCTGAGGAGTATGGTCAGAAAATAAAGTATCTCAGGGAGCACGTTCCAAATATCGATAAAGCTACCATTTCCACCCATTGCCATAATGACCTTGGCATGGCTACCGCAAACACAATGATGGGAATTATTAACGGAGCAAGACAGGTAGAGGTAACAATAAATGGTATTGGAGAGAGAGCAGGGAACACTTCTCTCGAAGAGATTGCCATGATCATAAAAAGTCACCATGACCTCAAGTTGAAAACAGATATAAATTCAAAACTGATCTTCAGCACCAGCCGGCTGGTATCGACACTTATGAGCATGCCTGTTCAGGCTAACAAGGCAATCGTAGGGAGAAATGCATTTGCACATTCGTCTGGTATCCACCAGGATGGAGTACTAAAGAACAGGGAAAATTATGAAATAATTGATCCGGTGGAAGTGGGTATCAGGGAATCCTCGATTATCCTGACAGCCAGGAGTGGCAGGGCAGCACTCAATCATCGGCTGGAATTGCTTGGATTCAATTTCGGGAAGGATGAAATAGATGACATATATCATCGCTTCCTGGTTCTTGCCGACAAGAAAAAGGAAATCAATGACGAAGACATCAGGATCCTTGCCGGGGTAGTATTCCAGGGTGAAAAATCAATGAAACTTGATCTATTGCAGGTTTCCTGCGGGAAGTCATTAATCCCGGTTGCAACAGTGGGTATAAAAATTAACGGGGAAGTTCACTTCTCGACCGCTTCGGGAAACGGCCCCATCGATGCAGCATTTACTGCAGTGAGGCAGTTAATAAGTAAAACTGTTCATCTTGAAGAGTTTCTGATCCAGGCAATTACGAAGGGCAGCGACGATCTTGGGAAAGTACATATACAGGTGGAACACCAGGAAAAAATCTATTATGGTTTTTCTGCCAATACAGATATAATAACAGCTTCAGTTGAAGCTTTTATCGATGCTCTTTCAAAAATTAAATAGTGGTTAGGCCCCCCACTCCCCATAAAGGGGGGCTAATTTTTGCGAAGTTTTTATAATAATTGAGAATTTACCCCCTTTAGGGAGGCAGGGGGGCAAAAACAAGAAAAATATGATAATGAAACCAAAAACACTTTTCGACAAAATCTGGGACAGCCATGTGGTGCGGTCAATTGAGGATGGTCCCGATGTCCTGTACATTGACAGACATTACATACATGAGGTAACCAGTCCACAGGCATTCAATGGCTTGAAAGAAAGGGGAATCCCGGTCTTCAGACCTGGCAAAACCCTTGCCACAGCCGACCACAACATACCGACCAGAAACCAGCACCTTACTATCACTGACCAGCTGTCGAGGACACAGGTAGAGAGGCTCAGTGAGAACTGTCATAAGTACGGAATTGAATTATTTGGGCTGAATGATCCAAAAAATGGCATTGTTCATGTCATAGGTCCTGACCTGGGATATACTCTTCCGGGAATGACCATTGTGTGCGGCGACAGCCATACTTCAACTCATGGCGCTTTCGGAACGATAGCTTTCGGCATCGGAACCAGCGAAGTTGAAATGGTACTGGCAACTCAATGCATACTTCAGCCAAAGCCAAAGAAGATGAGAATCACCCTGGATGGCAAACTCCAGAAAGGAGTTACTTCCAAAGATATTATCATGCATATAATATCTGAGATCTCGGCCAGCGGGGCAACCGGCTATTTTGTTGAGTATTGCGGTCCTGTCATTACAAGCCTGAGCATGGAAGCAAGAATGACGATCTGTAACATGAGCATTGAAATGGGTGCCCGCGGCGGCTTGATAGCACCTGATGAAACAACATTCGAATATTTGAGAAAACTTCCTCATATAGCCGGAATTGAAAACCTGAACGCCTCTGTGAGTGAATGGAAAAAACTCAATAGCGACAGTGATGCCCTTTTTGACCGTGAGCTCAAATTTGATGCATGGCTGATAAAGCCAATGATCACTTATGGCACAAACCCCGGAATGGGGATAGCCATCGATGGCTTCATACCAATGTCAGATACACTCGGGAACAAGGCATCAGCTTCATTCATGAAATCACTTGATTATATGGGCTTTAAACCCGGGATGAAACTTCTTGGACATCCGGTAGATTTTGTTTTTATCGGAAGCTGTACAAATGGCAGGATCGAAGATTTCAGAGCCTTTGCACAAATTATCAGGGGGAGAAAGAAAGCTGATAATGTAACGGCTCTTGTTGTGCCAGGATCAAAAAGAGTTGAAGAACAGATGGTTGCAGAAGGTCTTGTCGAGCTTTACAGGAATGCAGGTTTCGAGGTAAGACAGCCGGGCTGCTCATCTTGCCTGGCAATGAATGAGGATAAAATTCCCCAGGGGAAATATGCTGTTTCCACCTCAAACAGGAATTTTGAGGGAAGACAGGGCCCGGGAGCAAGAACTCTGCTTGCAAGCCCTCTGACAGCTGCAGCTGCAGCAATAACCGGGAGGATAACCGATCCCCGCGAATTTGTATTTGAAGATAATAAAGCTTAAAAATAATCAGATATGCCAAAAGTTAAGTTTGATATTCTTGAATCGGCGTGTGTACCGCTGCCACTCGAAAATGTAGATACCGATCAGATAATTCCTGCAAGGTTTCTGAGCGCCACCTCAAGAGAAGGATTCGGTGATAATCTTTTTCGCGACTGGAGATATACAAAGACCGGCGAAAAGAACAGTGAGTTTGTATTGAACAATCCGCGATTCGGAGGCAAGGTACTTGTTGCCGGTAAAAATTTCGGAAGCGGTTCAAGTCGTGAACATGCTGTCTGGGCTATTTTTGATTATGGATTCAGGGCCGTTGTATCAAGTTTCTTCGCTGATATATTCATGAATAATTCATTGAATAATGGCCTTCTCCCGATTGTGATACCTGAAGATCTTCTGAACAGGCTTCAAAACCTGGTTCAGCAAAACCCTGATACAAGGGTTAAAATAGATCTTGAATATCAGACATTTACAATTCTGGCTACAGGCGAATCGGTTAAATTTGCTATTAATCCCTATAAAAAAGAGTGCCTGCTGAAAGGGCTCGATGATATTGACTTTCTTCTGAGTATGAAAAGTCAGATAACCAGTTATGAAAATAACAAAAGCACTGTACAATGAGAGTTGAAATAATGGATACCACCCTCAGGGATGGTGAACAGACTCAGGGAGTGTCATACTCTCCGCTCGAAAAACTTCATGTTGCCAAGCTCCTGCTTAAGGACCTGAAAGTTGACAGGATCGAAGTAGCTTCAGCACGCGTTTCTTCAGGAGAATTTGAGGCTATCCGAGAGATAACTGACTGGGCCCGTCATAACAACCTGCACAGAAAAATTGAAGTGCTGGGTTTTGTTGACGGCGATACCTCCTTGAACTGGATATCAGAAGCTGGCGGAAAAGTAATTAATCTTCTTTGCAAGGGTTCGTTGCGACATCTTGAGAAACAGCTCAGAAAGACACCCGATAAGCATGTCAGCGATATTAAAGAGATCATCAGTAAGGCTGAAGACCGCGATATGGATGTAAACATTTATCTTGAAGACTGGTCTAACGGGATGATAAATTCGGAAGATTATGTTTATTATCTTCTTGATTGTCTTAAAGATACCAGCATCCAGCGGTTTATGCTGCCCGATACATTAGGAATTCTTAACCCTGAACAGACCTACTCGTTCTGTAAAAAGATCATTGAAAAATATCCCTCGCTTCGTTTTGATTTTCATGCTCATAATGATTACGATCTGGCAGTAGCCAACGTCTTTTCATCGGTAAAAGCCGGGATAACAGGTGTTCATACCACTATCAACGGACTTGGTGAACGGGCCGGGAATGCGTCTCTTTCAAGCGTTCTTGCTGTGCTGCGCGACCTCACAGATACAGAAACCGGAGTAAACGAATTCGAGATTACCAAGGCAAGCAAATTAGTGGAGACCTTCAGCGGCATAAGAATACCTGTGAACAAACCGGTTATAGGGGAAAATGTATTTACTCAAACCTCCGGAGTGCATGCCGACGGCGATAGCAAAGACAACCTTTATTATAATAGCCTGCTTCCTGAAAGGTTCGGGCGTAAAAGAAAGTATGCCCTCGGGAAACAATCGGGAAAAGCAACTATAAGAAAAAATCTTGAAGAATTTGGTATGTTCCTCGATCCTGAATCACTGGCAAAAGTCACTGAAAGAGTTATTGAACTGGGAGACAAAAAGGAAAATGTCACCACCGAAGATCTTCCGTTTATTATTGCAGATGTGCTTGGAAGTGAACAGATCAATTACAAGATCTTCATCAAAAACTACTCGCTTTCCCTCTCCTATGGACTGAAACCATTTGCTAGCGTTCAGGTCGAGATCGACGGTAATTTGTATCAGGAAACATCCTCAGGCGACGGACAATACGATGCCTTCATGAGAGCTTTGCATATTATATATGACAAACTCGGTAAACAATACCCTGTATTGAAAGACTACCAGGTATCGATACCTCCGGGAGGCAGGACAGATGCATTTGTAGAAACTGTCATTACCTGGGAATATAATGATAATGAATTTAAAACAAGAGGATTCGATGCTGACCAAACCGAATCGGCAATAAAAGCAACTGAAAGGATGCTGAATATTATTGAGAGCATCGAGATGAAGGCAATGTCTTCCAAAAGACTAACTGTAGTATAGCTTGTCACCATAAATAAATGATTTTTTTTGCATAAATTAATTAATACTTAATACAAATACGCTTATGAATAAAACGTACAATATTGCTGTTATAGGTGGTGATGGTACAGGACCTGAAGTTGTAAGAGAGGGCAAAAAGGCACTTAGCGCAGCGGCTTCAAAATTTGGATTTAAGATAAATTTCGAAGAATTTGATTTTGGTGGTGATCGTTACCTGAGGACAGGCGAAATTCTGCCTGATTCCGCTACTGAACAATTAAAAAAATTTGATTCAATCTTCCTCGGAGCCATAGGCCATCCCGACGTTAAACCAGGAATCCTTGAAAAGGGAATTCTGTTAAAATTAAGATTTGATCTTGATCAGTATATTAATCTCCGTCCGATAAAACTCTACCCGGGGGTTGCCACTCCTCTTAAAGATAAGGGACCGGAACATATTGATTATGTTGTTGTAAGGGAAAATACAGGCGATGTATATACCGGGGTAGGCGGCGTAACTATGAAGGGTACTCCGAATGAAGTTGCCATGCAGGTCATGGTTTATAACCGTTTCCAGGTAGAACGTTGTCTGCGTTATGCATTTGAATACACAAGAAAGAGAAACAAGAGAAAAACTCTGGCGCTCTGCGGAAAAACAAATGTCCTGACATATGTCTTTGATCTTTGGGAAAGAGCATTCCATGAAATCGGACAGGCTGAATATCCTGATATTAAAAGGGAGTACTATCATGTTGACGCAACATGTATGTGGATGGTCAAGAACCCGGAATGGTTCGATGTTATTGTCACCACAAATATGTTCGGAGATATTATAACCGATCTTGCAGCTATCACTCAGGGCGGAATGGGAATAGCTGCCGGTGGAAATATAAACCCGGCCGGTGTGTCAATGTTTGAGCCCATCGGAGGATCTGCTCCAAAATATACCGGCATGAATATCATTAATCCGCTGGCCTCAATTGCATGCGGCGGCATGATGCTTGAACATCTTGGTGAGCAAAAAGCTGCTGAAGCAATAGAAAAAGCAATTATGGATGTGACTGCAAATAAGCTGAAAGATATGGGAGCCGGTAAGATGGGGTATTCGACTACTGAAGTCGGTGACCTGGTAGCCGAGAGAGTATAATCCCTCTTCGGTGCCCCCTGCCACTACGCGTCTGTTATAGGATTTCACTTATGTGCGGGATTTTAAAGCCCCCCTTTAGGGGGGTTGGGGGTTGCCCTGAATGGCGTAGTCACTTTGAGTTAAGTGAATATTATAAGTTTTAGTTCATATTTTGCACAATTCATTAATTATTTCATATCTTTGCATTTACAATTTAAAGAAATGTACTTTAAAACAATATCACACCATCATTTTCATTTTTGCTTTCAGGCGAGGTGATAATGGTATAGGTGTGTACAAGAAAATATCATAAACCCGTCTGAGCAGATCAGGCGGGTTTTTCTTTCCCCGCATTTTGCCCAGACACATCTGAACTAAAAAAAATGAGTGAACTGAAAATTGCAATCCAAAAGAACGGCCGGTTAAGCGAAAATTCAAAAAAGCTGCTGGAAGAATGCGGAATAAAATTCTCCAATGGGATCAGTGTCCTTAAAACCTCCGCAAGAAATTTCCCTATCGAGCTCCTCTTCCTCAGGGACGATGATATTCCCCAATATGTTGAACAACAGGTTGCTGATATTGGTATACTGGGAGAAAATATGGTATATGAAAAAAATAAAGACGTAAATATTATTGAACAACTGGGTTTTGCTCAGTGCCGCCTTAGTCTTGCAATTCCGAAAGAGGATAAATATGTGGGTTTAAGGTATTTCATGAATAAAAAAATTGCGACCAGTTATCCGCATATCCTTACTGGTTTTCTTGAAAAGAATAATTTAAACTCTGAAATTGAGGAAATCAGCGGAAGCGTGGAAATAGCTCCGGGAATTGGTCTGGCCAGTGCAATCTGTGACATTGTAAGCTCAGGCAGTACCCTGCTAACCAATGGATTACACGAGGTAGAAACTTTACTTAAAAGTCAGGCCGTCATAATCGGGAATAAAAAACTAAATCCCGAAAAACAGGCTATTCTCAACAGTTTGCTTTTTCGTATACGGGCTGTCAAAAATGCCAACGAAAATAAATATATTTTACTGAATGCTCCACAGGCAGCCCTGACAGAAATATGCAAAATACTTCCGGGAATGAAGAGCCCAACGATACTCCCGCTTGTCGAAAAGGGATGGTTTAGCCTTCATTCAGTTGTTAAGGAAGATGAATTTTGGGAAAGAATAGATCAGCTGAAAGCCGCAGGAGCAGAAGGCATATTGGTAATTCCTATAGAAAAAATGATTTTGTGATGAAGATAATAATGTTTCCGGCAAAAGAAAGCTGGACCGGTCTTTGCCGGCGACCGGAAATAGCCAGGAATGACCTCGAAAATACCGTGAAGGGTATTATTAACAGCGTAAAGTCTGAAGGCGACAATGCGGTTTATTGTTACTCCGAGAAATTTGATGGTGTATCGCCGGGAGATTTAAAAGTCAAAGACTGGGAGATAAATGATTCATCTTCAAAGATCCCGCAGGAACTAAAGGATGCAATTGCCCTCGCAGCCAGGAACATAAACAGCTTCCACTCTTCACAGCTTCTTGCCGAGCCATTGACCGAAACTGTTTCAGGTGTAAAATGCTGGAGAAAGAATGTGGCCATTGAGAAAATCGGTTTATATATTCCGGGAGGCAGCGCTCCCCTGTTCTCCACTTTGCTTATGCTGGGAATACCCGCAAAGCTTGCAGGATGCAAAGAAATTACTGTATGCACTCCTCCTGGAAAAAACGGAACAATATCGCCGCTGATACTTTATACAGCCTCCATCATTGGAATTACGCAAATTTTCAAAGTCGGAGGAGCCCAGGCTATTGCGGCAATGGCCTATGGCACCGAGAGTATTCCAAAGGTTTATAAAATATTCGGACCCGGCAATCAGTACGTGACAAAAGCTAAGGAACTGGTTCAGCAGGATGGCATCGCAATTGACCTGCCGGCAGGTCCCAGCGAAGTCCTGGTGATTGCTGACAATGCGGCCAATCCTGCCTTTATAGCTGCTGACCTGCTTTCCCAGGCTGAACATGGACCCGATAGCCAGGTAATTATGCTGACGGTTGATCCTTTGCTTTTGGAAAAGGTTAAGAATGAACTGGATAAGCAGCTTGAGCAGTTGCCAAGAAAGGAAATCGCTTCAAAAGCTCTTGATAACAGCAGCCTAATACTGCTAAGGACGATTGAAGACTGTTATGAATTCAGCAATCTTTATGCTCCGGAGCACTTAATTATTAATACATCGGATGCAACATCAGCTATTGCAAAAATAGAAAATGCCGGTTCAGTATTTCTGGGTAATCTAAGCTGCGAAAGCGCAGGCGATTATGCATCAGGGACAAACCACACTCTTCCAACAAATGGATTTTCAAGAGCTTACAGCGGAGTTTCTGCAGATAGCTTTCTAAAGAAGATAACCTTTCAGGAAATTTCGCCTGAAGGCCTCAGAATTATTGGTCCGGCTATTGAACTTATGGCTGAAGCAGAATCCCTTGCCGGCCACAGGAATGCAGTAAGTATCAGACTAAAAAGCCTTGATAATGATTGATCTTAAAAAGTTAGTAAGGGAGAATGTTCTTAATCTTACTCCCTATGCATGTGCCAGAGATGATTTTAAGGGCACAACAGGCATTTTTCTTGATGCCAACGAGAATCCCTATGGTAACCTTAACCGATACCCCGATCCCTACCAGAGAGAACTTAAAACACAAATATCAAAACTCAAAAAAATCAATGAGGAAAACATTTTTCTTGGTAACGGAAGTGATGAAATTATTGATCTCTGCTTCAGGGTCTTCTGCAATCCGGGCGCCGATAAAGCGCTCACCTTCACTCCTACCTATGGAATGTACGAGGTATCGGCCTCAGCAAATGATGTTGAAGTCTTAAGAATCCCTTTGAACGAATCCTTTCAGATCGATATCAAAAAAGCAGATATTTTGTTCTCTGACAAAAAACTAAAGATTGTTTTTATCTGCTCTCCGAATAATCCGACATCAAATTCTATGAACTTAGAGGATGTTGAGTACATAATCAGGCGATTCAGCGGAATTGTGCTGATTGATGAAGCCTATATAGATTTCAGTGAAAAGCCGTCGTTCATAAAGCTGTTGGACAAATATCCAAATCTCATTGTAATGCAGACTTTCAGCAAGGCATTCGGACTGGCTGCCGTAAGAATCGGAATGGCTTTTTCGCATCCTGAAATTGTAAAATACTTCAACAAGCTGAAACCGCCATACAACATCAGTACAATAAACCAGAGAGCTGCGCTCAGCAGGCTTCAGAGAACCAGCCAGTATCAACGTGAGGTCATGAGAATTAAAAAAGAAAGGGAAAGGCTTTGTTCAATTCTGACGGAATTAAATATTGTTGATAAGGTGTACAGTTCTGATGCCAATTTCCTTCTTGTAAAAGTCAGGAATGCTGATTATATTTATAATGAATTGATTAACAGAAATATCATAATCCGTAACCGCAATAAAATGATTGACAATTGCGTACGTATAACCATCGGGAAAAAGTCAGAAAATAACCGGTTGATCAGTGCATTAAAAGCTATTTCACTATGAAGAAAGTACTTTTTATCGACCGTGATGGAACTATCATTGAAGAACCTGAGGATGAGCAGGTAGACAGTTTTGAAAAGCTGAAATTTCTGCCTGGGGCCATCACCTGCCTTTCAAAAATAGCAAAAGAGACAGATTTTGAGCTCGTTATGGTAACAAATCAGGATGGCCTCGGGACTGCCTCTTACCCTGAAAATACCTTTTGGCCGATCCATAACATGGTCCTTGAAATTCTTAAGGGAGAGGGCGTTTCATTTGCTGAGATATTTATTGACAGAACTACCCCTTCACAGAATGCACCTACCAGAAAACCAGGAACTGCCATGCTCGTTAACTACCTTGCCCGGGGTATCGATATGAACTCTTCCTATGTAATCGGCGACAGGATTACTGATGTACAACTGGCGAAAAACCTTGGTTGTAAAGCTATCTTAATCACAAATAAAAAAGATGGTGAGGCGGAGCTTAAAACGAATGACTGGAATGAGATTTACAGATTTCTAAAGTACAGACCTCGGACAGCGACAGTCGCCAGGAAAACATCAGAAACAGATATTGTTGTAGAAATCAATCTTGACGGATCGGGTAAAGCCACTATAAATTCCGGAATCGGCTTCTTCGATCACATGCTTGAACAGATAGCCCGGCATGGAAACCTGGATCTGGATATACAGGTAAATGGTGATCTTCATATCGATGAACATCATACTGTTGAAGATGTGGCACTGGCATTAGGCGATGCTGTTTTGAAAGCGCTTGGCGGGAAAAAAGGTATAGAAAGATATAGCTTTGTTCTGCCAATGGATGACTCTCTTGTCCAGGTAGCGCTGGATTTCGGAGGACGGCCATGGCTGGTCTGGGATGTGAATTTTAAACGCGAAAAAATCGGAGAGTTTCCCACCGAACTGTTCAGCCATTTCTTCAGGTCATTCAGCGACAAGGCAGGATGCAACCTGAATATCAGGGCTGATGGGGAAAACGAACATCATAAAATTGAGGCAATTTTCAAAGCATTTGCAAAAGCAATAAAACTCGCTGTTAAGCAAACAGATAACTATAACTTACCTTCCACGAAGGGCACGCTATGATAGCTATTCTGAAATATAATGCCGGAAATATAAAATCCGTTCAAAATGCACTCTCTAGGCTGGGCTATGAGAGCAAAATAACTGATGATCCTTCTGAGCTGACAAAGGCAGACAAAGTGATCTTTCCAGGTGTGGGCGAAGCAAGTTCGGCAATAAGTTACCTCAGGGAAAGAAAGCTTGATGAGACCATTATCTCTCTTAAGCAGCCTGTCCTTGGAATTTGTCTCGGGCTGCAGCTGATGTGCAGGTTTTCAGAAGAAGGAGAGACTACATGCCTAGGTATATTTGATGCTGACGTAAGACTATTTCCTCCGCTAGATAAGGTTCCGCACATGGGATGGAATAACTGCCTGTCCCTGAAGGGTGATCTTTTCAGCGGCATAAATAATGAGGATGATCTTTATTATGTTCACAGTTATTATGCTGAGATTTCATCATGCACTATAGCCACATGTGATTACATTTTGCCATTCAGCGCAGCAATGAAGAAAGATAATTTTTATGCTACCCAGTTTCATCCTGAAAAATCGGCTGGAAGCGGTGAAAGAATATTGAAAAATTTTCTGGAATTATGAGAATAATCGTTGCAATTGACATAATAGAAGGAAAATGTGTCCGCCTTTCAAGGGGAGATTTCAATACAAAGAAGATTTATAATACGGATCCTCTTGAGGTCGCCCTCCAGCTGGAAGATAATGGCATCAATTATTTACATCTTGTCGATCTCGACGGAGCAAAAGACAAAAAGATCCAAAATCTTAAAGTACTCGAAAAGATAACTCAAAAAACGAACCTCAAGGTTGACTTTGGAGGAGGCTTAAGATCATACGATGACCTGATGACAATATTTAATGCAGGAGCCAGACAGGTCACTGCAGGCAGTATCGCAGTAACCAACCCTGATTTATTTCTTGAATGGCTTACAAAACTGGGACAGGAAAAACTAATTCTCGGCGCTGATTGTAAGGATGGCAAAATCTCCGTAGGAGGATGGCTTGAAAAATCAGAAAAAGAAGTAGTCAGTTTTATTGATGATTTCAGATCAAAGGGTGTAAAGTATACAATATGTACTGATATCCAAAAAGATGGCATGCTTCAGGGACCATCAACCAAATTGTATAAGGAGATACTCAGTTCAGTAAAAATAAGTTTAATCGCCAGCGGAGGCATCTCTTCAATAAAGGATATTGAGGCGGTGCGGGAGGCGGGTTGTGAAGGTGTAATAATAGGAAAAGCCTTTTATGAAGGAAAAATAACCTTGAAAGAACTGGGAAAGCTATGCTGAAAAAAAGGATAATCCCTTGTCTGGATATTAAAGACGGCAGGACTGTAAAGGGTGTGAATTTTATCAACCTTATCGATGCGGGCGATCCTGTTGAGCTGGCTAAAGCTTATATTGATCAGGGTGCCGATGAACTTGTGTTTCTCGATATTACGGCAACTGTCGAAAACAGGAAAGCACTTCCTGCTCTCGTAGAAAGAATAGCTTCCGAAATAGATATCCCGTTTACTGTTGGCGGAGGAATAGACACGGTCAGCGATGTATCTGCGCTGATAAATGCGGGGGCCGATAAGGTAACTGTTAACTCATCTGCAGTAAGAAGACCCGAACTTATTTCTGAAATAGCAGCCAGGTATGGGAAACAATGCGTAGTAGCAGCAATCGATACAAAGCTTATCGATGATGAATGGCTTGTAATGGTTGACGGGGGCAGAACATTAACCAAACTAAAAACCGTTAGCTGGGCAGTTACCGCAGAAGAACTGGGTGCTGGTGAAATAATGCTTACATCAATGAATAACGACGGAACAAAATCGGGGTTTTCTCTGGATATCACAGGTGAAGTCAGCAGAAATGTAAATATTCCGGTAATCGCATCGGGCGGAGCCGGAGTAATGGAGCATTTCAGGGATGTGTTCAATTTTACGAGCTGCAGTGCTGCTCTTGCAGCAAGCATATTCCATTTTGGCGAGATAGATATCAGGGAGCTTAAAAGCTACTTAAAAAATGAAGGCATTGCAATAAGATAATTTCTGTGTGCAGGAGCTTGTAAAAACGCCCAGGTCGGGCATATCAACAAGCTTCGCCACAGAGGTACAAAAGTTAATTAAATCAATATGGAACAAATAGATTTTTCGAAAGGCAACGGATTAGTGCCAGTAGTTATCCAGGATAACAAGACCCTCCAGGTACTCATGCTGGGCTATATGAATGAGGAAGCCTATGAAAAAACCGTAAAAGACAAAAAGGTTACCTTTTTCAGCAGGAGTAAAAACCGGCTATGGACCAAAGGCGAAACCTCAGGAAATTTTTTATCTGTTCAGGAGATCTCTTTAGATTGCGATTCTGATTCAATTCTCATTAAAGTCGCTCCTGCAGGTCCTGTGTGCCATACGGGAAGTACTTCCTGTTTTGGAGATGAAACTCCGAAAGGATTTTTGTATAAACTGGAAGATGTTATAAATAATCGTATTAAAAATAATGTTGAAGATTCATACACAAATAAGCTATATAAACAGGGAATAAACAAGATTGCACAGAAAGTCGGGGAAGAAGCTGTGGAATTAATTATTGAATCGAAGGACAATAATACTGAATTGTTCAGAAACGAGGCCGCAGACCTGCTTTATCATCTGCTGATTTTATTGCAGACAAAGGGAGTCAGCCTCGAGGATATTGAAGAGGTTTTAAAGAAGAGGCATGAAATAAAAAGATGAGACAGGCACTTTGTATCGGGAAAGCGTTTATCAAGCCAAATAATGATAATTTTTAATCTATTTTGCAGATTTCAGATATTTTTAATTGTTTTTTTAAAAATTCAATTACTTTTGTAAACCAATAACGTTGCCAAATGAATATTGTGTACAAATATTTTATCTCCTTTTATTACTTCTATTTTTATTTTAAAAAAAGATAAAGGGATTTTTGTATACAGATAATATTAATTATATGAAAGCAAGGGTCCCTCACTGGGGCCCTTGCTTTTTTAACACTAATAAGAATATGAAGATTGCAATTCAGGGAGAGTCAGGATGTTTTCACGAAGTGGCTGCAAGACAGTATTTCAATTATGATGAAATCGAAATTGTACCTTGTTCTACATTTGATCTGGAACTTAATATTCTTAAAGATGGAGAAGCTGACTTTGCTGTTATGGCTATTGAGAATGCCCGATCAGGCAGCATACTTTATAACTACACCCTGATCAGAGAATCGGGAATGAAGATCCTCGGCGAACATAATCTTCGTATTAAGCAGAATCTCATGGCTTTGCCTAACCAGTCTTTAACCGATATCAGAGAGATACGCTCTCATCCGATAGCTCTTGCTCAATGCATGACATACCTAAATCAGTTTCCCGGCATGACGCTTATCGAAAGCGATGATACAGCCGGCAGTGCAAAGCGGATAAGCGAAACGAAGACAAAAGGTGTGGCTGCCATCGCTCCGGCACATGCTGCAGAGATTTATAATCTTGAAATCCTGGCATCAGGGATTGAGACTTATAAACAGAATTATACCAGGTTCCTTGTAATAGGTAATGAGGAAAAAGGAAATGCCAGGGGAAATAAAGTGTCGATCTGTTTTTCTACAGGCCACAAGCCTGGTTCGCTGGCAAAAGTTCTGGTAAAGCTTGCCGCGCTGGAAATCAACCTCTCAAAGATCCAGTCGGTTCCGCGATTGAACGGAGAATGGGAGTATATGTTCTATCTCGATCTGGAACTCAATAAAAACACAAAATCAGATATTATCAAAAGAGTGCTGGAGAAATATACCAGCAATCTCGAAATACTCGGAGTATATTTTAAAGGAGACATGCTATATGATAGTTAAACCGGCTCATCGCACTGAAAATGTGCAGGAATATTATTTTTCTCAAAAACTCGCACAGATCGACTCTATGCGCAGGGAAGGATATGATGTTATCAACCTGGGGATAGGCAGCCCCGATCAGCCGCCCTCAGAAAACACCGTCGCCGCACTGATAGCCGAAGCGAAAAAGCCATCTTCTCACGGTTATCAGAGCTACTCTGGCTCACCGGCTCTCAGGAAAGCATTCGCTGACTGGTATGCCAGGTATTTTCAAGTTAATCTCGATCCGGAAAATGAGATCCTTCTCCTGATGGGAAGCAAGGAGGGAATAATGCATATAAGCATGGCATTCGTCAATCCGGGAGATGAGGTACTGGTTCCTGATCCGGGTTATCCTACCTATACTTCCGTTACAAATCTCGTGGGAGGGATCGTCAGAAAATATGATCTTACAGAGGAGAACGGATGGCTTCCCGATATAGGATTACTCGAAAAGAGCGACCTGTCGAAAGTAAAATTAATGTGGATAAATTACCCTAATATGCCAACCGGAATTAACGGTTCAAGAGATCTGTTTGAAAAGCTGGTATCATTTTCTGCAAAACACAAAATACTCCTTGTAAACGACAATCCTTACAGTTTTATATTAAATAAAGATTATAAGAGCCTTCTTACTGTTAAAGGGGCAAAGGATACTGCTCTTGAACTGAATTCATTGAGCAAATCGCATAATATGGCAGGGTGGCGCATCGGTATGGTTGCAGGTCACAGCGAATACATTAAAACTATTCTAAAGGTAAAGAGCAATATGGACTCCGGGATGTTTCTAGGAATGCAGATGGCTGCAATTGAAGCACTTAACAATCCGGAGTCGTGGTATGATATTGTAAACAGTGTTTACATACGCCGCAGAAAAATTGTTGAAGAAATAATGGATATGCTCAGATGCAGGTATGATAAAGCACAGGTCGGATTATTTGTCTGGGGTAAAATACCTGATGATATTACTGATTGTGAATCGTTTATAGAGGAAATACTCATGAAGGTTTTTGTTTTTCTTACCCCCGGATTTATATTCGGAAAGAATGGAGAACGTTTCATCCGTATCTCCCTCTGTGCAACAGAAGAAAAACTATACGAAGCCAAAAGAAGGATCACTAACTACCTTTCGGGCAGAAAATAATAAATCCCGGTAACTAATAAACTCTTAATAAATGACAATTGCTGTAATTGGAATAGGACTGATAGGCGGATCATTAATGGTAGATCTCCGCAAACGCGGTTTTGCTGATAAAATAATCGGTGTTGACACAAATATGCACCATTCGAATATTGCCCTTCTCTGTGGCCTGGTTGATGAAAATGATACTCTCGCGAATGCTATTGAAAAAAGTGACTTGATAATTCTGGCAACTCCGGTACATACAAATTGCAAGATGTTGCCGGAGATTCTCGACAAAATCGAAGGTACTTCAAAGATAGTCACTGACATGGGATCAACGAAAGCCAGCATAGCCAAAGCTTCTGAAAATCATCCGGCAAGAGGCAGGTATGTTGCCGTGCATCCAATGGCTGGTACAGAATATTCTGGTCCTCTTGCAGCTATCGGCAAGCTGTTTGACTATAAAACTGCTATTATATGCGACAGGGATCTCAGTGATCCTGATGCACTTGCAACCATTGAAAATATGCTCGACCTCTTGAATATGCATAAAGTGTATATGAACTCGAGTGAACATGATGTACATGTGGCTTATATTTCTCACATCTCTCATATAACCTCATTCTCGCTGGCATTAAGCGTGCTTGAGAAAGAACAGGAAGAGCGAAATATCCTGACTCTCGCTGGAGGAGGATTTGAAAGTACAGTGCGTCTGGCCAAAAGTAATGGAGAGACATGGGCACCAATATTTGTGGAAAATGCCCAGTACATTCTTGAAGTGATGGATACTTATATCGATAAAATGAATTCCTTTAGAAAAATGATCTCTGAAAAAGATATTAATGGCCTCAAGGCACTTATGGAAGAGGCTAATAAGATCAGGAAGATACTTAACTAGAATGTACAGGTTGCAGGTTACGGGTTACAGGTTACAACATGTCAATGCAACATGCAACCCGCAACATGCAACATGCAACATGCAACAACATGCAACACGCAGCAGACAGAGCTGACAGAATATAAACTTTTATACAAGACATTATGGAAGTAAAACTTAAAAATACACTGATACAGGACTGGAAAGGCTATAAGGGCAGGCCTTTCCTGATCTCCGGACCGTGCAGCGCTGAAACGGAAGAACAGGTTATGGAAACTGCAACCCAACTGGCCCGGCTAAAGGAAGTCAGTGTATTCCGGGCAGGGATCTGGAAACCCAGAACTCGTCCGAATTCCTTTGAAGGCGTTGGCGTTGAAGGATTAAAGTGGCTCAGAAGGGTCAAGCAGGAAACCGGCTTGTTAGTAGGTACCGAAGTGGCTAATGAGAAGCATGTGTATGAGGCCCTTAAATATGGGATTGATATGCTTTGGATAGGCGCCAGGACCTCCGTGAATCCTTTCACTGTTCAGGAGATCTCCGATGCATTGAGCGGAGTTGACATAATGGTCATGGTCAAAAATCCTATTAATCCCGACCTCGATCTATGGATAGGAGCAATCGAGCGCATAACCAGAGCCGGTATTACAAGGATAGGAGCCATCCATCGCGGTTTTTCTTCGTATGAAAAGACCCTTTACCGGAATCAGCCAAACTGGCAGCTGCCAATTGAATTGCGCCGGCGCATACCTGATTTGCCGATCATATGCGATCCAAGCCATATCGGAGGCGCAAGACAATATCTTCATGAGATCTCCCAAAAGGCAATGGACCTCAACTTCGATGGATTGATGCTCGAATCGCATATTGATCCTTCCAAAGCTTTAAGCGATGCAGCCCAACAGCTCACTCCCAACGATCTGAAAGAACTCTTAAGCAGGCTGATCCTTCGTAATCCAAGCACATCCGATCCACGGCTGCTTGACGTTCTGGGCGAATTGCGACAACAGATTGACGTTTATGATGATCACCTTCTCGATCTGATGGAAAAAAGAATGAAGGTTGCGGAAACTATCGGCCGTTATAAAAAGGAAAATAATATCACTATCTTGCAGACAACACGCTGGGACGAAATTATAAATAAAGTTATTGCGAAAGGTCTTGCGAAAGGTCTTAGTCCGGAACTGATAGATACAATATTCAAAGCTATTCATCAGGAGTCTATTAATCACCAGATGAAAGTGATGAATACAGATGTGAAAAGTCACAACGGTAATAAATAATGAAGTACAAATCAACACTCTGACAAAGCATTAATACCTAAATTGATCGTTTCCGGGGAAGCTTATAAAGTTCTATTTAGCCGTAAAACCATGCAGGGTCAAATTATTATTAATCGTTTTTTTAAAACCTTTGCACGATCTGAACGGTAATGGATTTCGGGTTTGCGTAGTCCCCGGGCTTGCTACAAATTAAAAAGAGACATATGGAAAGATACCTGGAACCGTCGGCGCTTAAAGGCACTATTAATGCTCCGGCATCAAAAAGCATGACACAACGGGCAATTGCAGCTGCATTACTTGCTGACGGTCAGAGCGTTATCCATAATCCTTCATATTGCGATGATTCGCTTGCTGCAATGAGCATCGCAGTGGGTCTGGGCGCGAGGGTCGAGCCAAAGGTCAACGATCTTAAGATCACCGGTTCGGCAATACTGAAAGAGCATAAACTCAATTGCGGGGAATCAGGCCTTGCAATCAGGATGTTTTCACCTATTGCCGCTCTATATCCTGCTGAAATAACTATGGCAGGAGCCAATTCCCTCAAGAAGCGTCCTATGTTCATGATAGAAGACGCCTTAAATCAGCTTGGAGTGAAATGCAAAACCACTGACGGATTCCTGCCGCTTTTCATACACGGACCTTTAGCTGGCGGTTATTGTGAAATTGATGGATCCGTCAGCAGTCAGTTATTAACCGGGCTGCTCATGGCATTGCCTCTGGCAGCAAAAAGTTCTGAGATAAAAGTCAATAATCTTAAGAGCAAGCCCTATATTGACATGACAATACAAATATTAAAATCTTTTGGCATCACAGTTGAGAATAATGACTATAATTTGTTTCGTATTCCTGGCAATCAAAAATATACTCCCCGGAGTTATACTGTGGAAGGAGACTGGAGCGGAGGTGCATTTCTGCTTGTTGCAGGAGCCATTAATGGCGAGTTGAATGTGAAAGGCCTTAGAAAAGACAGCTTGCAGAGTGATGTTGCAATTCTCAAGGTCCTGCAGATGGCAGGAGCAAATATGACAATAGGTGACGACCATATTTCCATTTCAAAATCTGAACTTTCTGCCTTTCAGTTTGATTCCACTGAGTCGCCTGATCTTTTCCCCCCACTGGTCGCTCTTGCTTCATTTTGTGAAGGGACATCAGCTATAAAAGGAGTGTCCAGGTTAATATTCAAAGAAAGCGACCGGGCAATATCTCTTAAGGAAGAGTTTGCTAAAATGAATATTAAAATTGAGATTAATGATGACATGATGTACATTACCGGGGGAAGACCCCAGGGTGCAAGGATAGAATCGCACGATGACCATCGCATAGCCATGGCAGCGGCTGTAACTTCACTCAGGGCAACCGGGAATGTATCAATCAGAGATTCACAGTGTATAGCAAAATCTTATCCCTGCTTTTTTGATGATCTCCGCCAGTTAGGTGCGCTTGTTCACGAATGACAGTATCTTAAGCTTAATCTTAACCTTTAAGAATCATAGAGGGGCTTTTTGTTATAAATATCAAAAAAAGTGATTTTATTTTGATGTTTTATTTTTTTGATTACTTTTGCTGATAGAAACAACTCACGTTCAAAAGAAGAGTTAAATTTCGATGATGAATACAACAAGGGTTTATATGTGGTCGTGGTGCAGCTTTCAAGATACAGCTGTGAAACAAGCCATTATATAGCATCAAAAAGATATTTATTTATAGAGGCACACTGTTCACAGTGTGCCTTTTTTGTTTTAAAATACTCAACAAACACTAATATTTAACAATCATGGAAAAGATCAGAAAAATCACTTTAAGCGAAAATGAAATGCCTAAACAGTGGTATAATATTATGGCAGATATGCCCAATAAGCCTATGCCTCCGCTGAATCCGGTCACAAAACAGCCCGTTGGACCAGAAGACCTTGCAGCCGTTTTTCCAATGGCGCTCATAAAGCAGGAGGTGTCGGTAGAAAGATATATCGACATACCTGATGAGGTACTTGACCTCTACACGCTGTTCCGCCCCTCGCCTCTTTTCAGAGCCCTGAGTCTCGAGAAAGCACTTGGTACAAAGAGTAAAATATATTACAAATATGAAGGGGGTAATTATTCAGGCTCTCACAAAGCCAACACTGCAATCCCTCAGGCATATTATAACAAGATAGAAGGAATAAAAAGAATTACAACCGAAACCGGCGCCGGGCAATGGGGAAGCGCAATGAGCTTTGCGTGCCATCACTTCGGACTCGACCTTCTGGTCTTTATGGTAAAAGTCAGCTATAATCAGAAACCAGGACGCAAGCTCCTTATGAATACCTACAATGCTAAAGTTGTCGCTTCCCCAAGCACGATGACTGTTGCGGGAAGAAAAGTCCTGGAGCTTGATCCCGATTCACCTGGAAGTCTTGGTATTGCAATATCGGAAGCTATGGAAATTGCTGTACAGGATCCTTATACAAAGTACTCCTTAGGCAGTGTTCTTAATCACGTAATTCTTCATCAGACAATTATCGGGCAGGAAGCTCTTCTTCAAATGGAGAAGGCAGGCGACTATCCTGACGTTGTGATTGGATGTTTCGGAGGAGGTTCAAACTTTTCAGGAATTGCTTTCCCATTTCTTCGCGAAAAACTTCTTAACGGAAAAGATATCAGGCTGGTGACTGTGGAGCCGGCATCATGTCCGAAACTTACGAAAGGAAAATTCATGTATGACTTCGGCGATTCTGCCGGTATGACCCCTCTCCTACCAATGTACACCCTGGGACATGATTTTATGCCCGAAAAGATTCATGCCGGCGGCTTGCGCTACCATGGTGCAGGTGTTCTTGTGAGTCAGCTCCTGAAAGACGGATTTATTGAACCAAAAGCAAAGATGCAGAGGGAATGTTTTGAAGCCGGCGTTCTGTTTGCAAGAACAGAGGGTATATTGCCTGCACCGGAATCAACATATGCCATCGCCGGTGCACTTGATGAAGCAAGAAAAGCAGATCTGGAAGGAGTTTCCAGAACGATACTCTTTAACCTAAGCGGCCATGGCCATTTCGATATTTCAGCCTATGAAAAGTATTTTGATAACAATCTGCCAGATCACGAAATGACTTCCGCAGAAGTCGACGAGGCTATTGCAAAAATTAATATACCAGTCTAATTAAACTTTGTGAATCCCTTTGTGATGACTTTGTGTACCATTGCTCATTCCGGAACTCCTTAGTGAACCCCTGTGACTCCTCAGTATTAGTGAGAAGACACAGAGGGTCGCAGGGAATAAAAACTAGAAGTCAGAATAAGATGTTGGATGAAGCAGATAAGGATTTGCTTTTGAGACAGTATTTTTATACTCCTCCATTCCTGAAAGCTTCTTCCATTCCTCAGTTTTGCCAAACGCACTCCAATGCTCGTCGTGAGATTTCATGTCAGAGAAAGTGGTCATATACATTAGATTAGGCATATGACTGCCAGCTAATACTTCGGCGTAAAACACCGGATTAAATTCCAGCTTCTTAAACAGGCTTATCTCTCCCCCCTTGTTGAACATTTCAATCTTTTTTGCTGCCTTCGCATCCGTAGCACTTTCGTAACTGCGCAATTCATATATTCTTTCCGAAGCAGGAGTCGAAAATTTTGGTACTGCAAATTGAGGCATATCCGTAAATGCTTTTAATAAGATTGTTTCATATCTCATGAATGGAGGATCATTATAAGGAGCATCAATAAAGGATTTCCCTGCATCGGCGAATACCTTATCTCTTTTAAGCACGCCTGCCAGTTGCATGAACTGGTCGACGGTTTTAAAAGGGATAAACACATAAACTAATTTTCCGAAAGATGAAGTATCGGTCTCAATGGGCTTAAACACTCCTATTACCGGAATACCCGCACGGTGAAGTGCAGGCAGATATGCACCTTTAAGAAACTCATCAACCCTTGCTTCCTGAGATTTGTCAGCAACCCTGTAAATTTTTATTTCATAGTATTGCTGATTTACAGGTCCTGCCCCAAAACTGTTCATAACAATAGAGGTGAATAGCAGTAATGCCGGAATAATGCGGTAAAAAATTTTAGAATTTTTCATGATTAAAGTATTGATTATAAATTTAATATAATGATTCAAAATCATTAAGCACTGCATTTTATGCGCATAAGCCTTTAACTTTTATTTATACCCGGGGTTAATCGTGATACGCGTCTTTAAATTCCTCAAAAATCTTAGCAGCCTTGTCATGTGTCAGTTCAGAACCCGACAGTACATAAAATCTGTGACGCAACGTAACCGACTGTCCTTTCACGAGTTTATAAATACGTGGAGCAAGTTTCGGATCATACGAATTTTGTCCAAAGTTATTCAGTGAAAAAAGTCCATACCCCCGTGCATGAGCATAAGCAGGAAATCCCGGGTTTTTCGGATTATCAAAGATTCCCATGGTTATTATGTCATTGTCTTTTACGCCTCTGAGCAGCACCCACTCATTCCTTGTGCCCCAAACGGCATCTCCTTTAAGCCCGCTGCTGGAAGTGTACATCCCATTAACTCCTTTATTATCCATTGCCTTTACAGTGGTAGGATTTCCTTTTTCATCAGTGAAAATCAGAGATTCGTCGGAAGGCATTTCAAATGCCCTGTCTACCCTGATAGCAAACATGCCTTCCTTGCTTTCGCCTATTGTGACACTCCCATTTACTGCTGTTAAGGTGGAAATGTGATCAATAGTGCGGGAATTTGCATCCCCCGAAAAAAGGTACTTCGTCTGTTCGGTCAGTAATGCATTTCCATGGTTGTCCTCCCATTTTGCGATAATTTCAAGAATTCCCCTTTCACCACTCACCGTGCTCACAATTTTTTGCAGAACTATATGCCCATATGAATCCTTTTTACCTGCCGGAATTGCAGATGAGTTATTCCAGAAATCCAGGCCATTGATGTTGCCATAGTTAAACCAGATTCCTACCTGGTGCGGGTGGTCTATCCGCTCGCCGGCTCTTGGTTCAATTGGGAACCCCCTGGTTATTACTTTGCCATCAGCAGCAATTACAGGAAATAAAACTGGTTTCTCAAAATTTTCACCATACCTGTATGTTGTGAATAAGCTTCCGTTAACAAGGATATCGATCTTATGCTTCTCGTCATCCCTGATAAGTCTTACCGAGCTGTTTTTAACTGCTTGCGCCTGCAATAGGATTCCTGAAAACAGACATATAGGAATTAATAAAAAATTGGATTTGCGTATTGTGCTCATCGACCTGTAATTAAATGTTTTCAAAATAAAAAAATATTTAATACCTGAAGATCTTACCTCCTGCAAGGACCTCCTGACTCTCTTCATCGAAAGTAGCTTTCTGACCTGTTCTGAGTGCCGCTGTACACATAATAGTTGCAATTGAGTGATTATATCCGGCCATGATGTCAGCATTTGGCTTGTTTCGGCTTCGAACGCATTCAAGCCAGTTCCTCATATGCGCATTGGTCATAGGATCCGACCCGGTGTTTGCACCTGTCTCAATTTTAAATCCGGGCAAATCCATTGATTCCAGTAGATTTGCCTTCATATTCATTTCTTTAGCATCGCCAGCGGTAAGTCCTCCGTCTGAATTGATCTTATTTGTGTCGAGATTAAGTGAGCCACCATTTGAGAAATAGATCTCTTTTGTGCCTCCGGCGGAGTTGGTAAAACGAGAAGTATAAACAACCTGAAATCCGGAATTCTCATCTCCATAATCCATAACAGCTGTCATTGTATCAAAATTTGTGCGGCCGTCTTTCCAGAGATAGATACCTCCGTTCGCGGCAACGCTTCTCGGATGATTCAGCCCTGTAAACCAGTGAACAGTATCAATCTGATGTGCCATCCACTGCCCCGGTATTCCGGAAGAGTATGGCCAGAATAACCTGAATTCAAGATATTTACGTGGATCCCAGGCGGCAGGTTGACGATTCATCTGGAATCTTTTCCAGTCGGTATCCGACTCTTTGATTATTGAGGTAAGCTGCGGCCTTCGCCACCTGCCCGGCTGGTTGACATTCCATGACATCTCCACCATTACAATTTTCCCGAACTTTCCTGACCTGATATAATCATTAGCCGCAATATAGTTTGGAGTGCTTCTTCTCTGCGAGCCTATCTGAACAATCTTCTTTGATTCCTGAACCGCTTTCCGGGCCTCGCGTGCATCTGCCATTGATTCGGCAAATGGCTTTTCACAATATGCATCCTGCCCGGCTCTTACGGCTTCAGCAAGAACAAGTGCATGCTGAAAATCTGCGGTACTTATAATAACCGCGTCTGTATCCTTCCCACTGTATAATTCATCATTGTTACGTGCTTTTCTGATTGTTATTCCATGACCCTTGAAAAAGGACTCAGCTTCATCGCGCCGCCTGTTCCAAAGATCTGATACAGCAACGATCTCAAAATTAAATTCTTTCGCCTGACTCAGAAATGCCGGGGCTAGTGAAGACCTGAACCTGTCGGAAAATCCAACAATGCCAACGCGAACCCTGTCGTTTGCACCAGAGATACGGGAATAGCTTTTTGCACTAAGGGTCAGACCTGCTGCACCAATTGCTGATTTTTGGATGAATTCACGCCGGGTAGTCATAATAGCTTGTTTTAAATTATTGTCTGGCTTCAGGATTTTCCTGCTTTTCTTTCTGATCACAATCGGAATTCCAAAACACGATTATTCTAAGTAAAAATAAATCAATTCAAATTCATAGCTGATACAATTGCAGAGCTTTTTTCCTGTTTTATGTACTTTAACTTTTTTTAACTTCCTTTTTAACTGAATTGAGTACTTTTGAATTGAGCTTCCGAATAAATAAGATGCCATTAATTTCTGCCTGACAGGAAATGAAATTTTATTACGCGATTATTGTTTTTAACCTTGCCTGTGCAATCAACGTCAAAAAGCATGCAGATAAACAGTGTGTCTTATTCCAACAGATTAAATGCGAAAAAAAATGAGGAATATGAAGAGAATCCTGATTGATATGGATGGAGTTCTTGCAGATGTCTATACCCGCTTTTTTGAACTGTATGAGCAGGAAACGGGTCAAAAAAAGACTATGGAGGAAATAATCGGATTCAAGGAAGGAGAGGCATTTCCTGAAGTATACAGGTGGGTGGAAACGCCAGGCTTCTTCAGAACCATGCCTGTTATGCCTGACAGCCAAAGAGTTATGAAGTTATTAAATGAGAAGTATGAAATAATAGTTGTGTCAATGGCTACGGAATTCCCTGTCAGTCTCACAGACAAGCAGTTGTGGCTGAATGAAAATTTTCCGTTTATAAGCTGGAAGCAGGTCGTTTTCTGCGGAAACAAAAGTCTTATCAATGCTGACTTAATGATTGATGATCACTTTAAAAACCTCGATAATTTTGAGGGTGAAACAATTATGTATAACCAGCCTCATAATATCAATAATCATGATCACCTGCATAACAAAGTATCATCCTGGGCTGATATTGAAAAGCTGCTGATTCAGGATTAAATATAAAATTGATTCTTCTCATCAGATCATAAATATCATATCTTTGAAAACACCCTGATCAAAATTGCAATCGATAAATTTCAGTATGAAGTCAGCATAATATCTTCTTCGTTATTAATCATATTATTAATTATACCAACTAACAGACCTGATATGGAAAATGAAAACAAACCAGCCGTAAAGAGATTATACTCTCTGGATGCATTGCGTGGATTTGATATGTTCTGGATAATGGGAGGTGAAGGAATTTTTGTCGGATTAGCAACTCTCACCGGATGGCCGCTATTCAAATGGTGGGCGGCACAATGCGAACATGTACCCTGGAACGGATTCCATTTTTATGATATGATATTCCCTTTGTTCCTGTTTATTGCCGGAATATCCTTTCCATTCTCAATGGCAAAACGCACTGCTAGCAATGCAAGCCGGAGATCGATCTATAAGCATGTTATTACCAGGGGCCTGATACTGGTCGTTCTGGGGATAATATATAACAATGGCATTAGTTTCGATTTTTCTCATCTGCGCTATGGAAGCGTGCTGGGAAGAATCGGATTGGCATGGATGTTCGCATCGCTGATTTTCATGAATACAAAGCTTAATACACGGATTATCTGGTTCTGCGCTCTTCTGCTGGGTTACTGGATCATGCTTATTCTGTTTCCTGCACATGATCTGGGTTCAACAGATATTTTTTCGCAGGAAGGAAATCTTACAAGTCATATCGACCGGCTTCTGATGCCCGGAAGATTATATCTTGGCAATCACGATCCCGAAGGTCTTTTCAGTACCATACCAGCAATCGGAACAGCATTGCTCGGCATGTTTACCGGAGAATTCCTGCTATCGAAATATCTTAGTGAGAAACCCTTGCGTAAAGTGCTGTATATGGTACTGGCAGCTATTGCTTTAATGGTGATCGGAAAGATCTGGAATATTGTTTTCCCTATAAATAAAAATATCTGGACAAGTTCATTCGTATGTTTTGTAGGCGGATTGAGCCTTCTTCTTTTCTCGCTGTTTTACCTTATTATTGATGTACTGGAATATAAAAAATGGGCCATTTTCTTTGTGGTCATCGGGGTGAATCCAATTACCATCTATCTAACAGAAAGAATTGTAAATTTCAGAGCCGCATCAAAATTTTTCTTCGGAGGCTTTTCTGACATTATGCCAACATCGTGGACTCCACTTATCGATGGAATAGCGATAACTGCAATTGCGTGGGTATTTCTTTATATTCTTTACAGGAAAAAAATCTTTTTGAAGATCTGAGCCGAACATATCCCGGAAAAGGTAAAGTATGTTAACTCTCATCGGGAGATATTGTGAACTTAAATTAAGACACAGGTAATCAACACATTCTATACCATGACGAAAATTAAGGTACCCATAAAGCCAATGCTTTGTCTGATATTCTTCTTCATAAGCTCAATAGAATATACCCGGGCAGATATGTATAAAGCTAAAAGCATCGACGGGTCCCTGAATTCAGGAGTATATCTTCAGACAGACCGTTCGTATTATCTTCCGGGAGAGCCTGTTCTTTTCAAGGCCTATTTTCTCGATGGATTGAATAACAAAACTTTTCCTGTCAACGACACTCTTCATGTTTTGATTCTTGATCAATATAATGTTGAAGTTGTATCGGGAACATTCCAGGTAACAAATAATCTTATCAGCGGATCTGTTGAACTTCCGGATTTTCTGACCGAAGGGAGCTATATTCTTATTGCCTTCACGAACGAAATGAAAAACATTCCTGAAAAGATGTTTTCCAGTATCATTGAGATCCGGAAGTCTGTTGCCAATCCACTGATTACGGAAATATCCCTGACCGATACAATATACACTTCAGGAGCTACTTTAAATGCATTAATAAGATTTTCGGGAAAAGATAATAAGCCAGTTCCTGCCGGCTTTGCCTACCAGTTAAATGAATTATCCGGTGCAATTGTCAACGGTAATAATAAAGCCGGCAGTGAAGGAAATGCCACCCTTAAAGTGCAGCTCCCGAAATTTGATAGCAATGAGACATTGGAATTACTGGTTGAACCTTCCTTCAGAGGTCTTAAAACAATTTCCGGAGTGGTAATTCCAACCCGTTTTAACCGGGTTAAAGGGATCAGACATCCGCTTATTCCTTCTGCCACAGCGTCGCCGCATCTTAATATCAGCCTTAAAGAGACTAATCTTACTAATGATGATAATGCAAAAATACAGCTGGACATTTCAGTTACCGATGAAAACGGAAAGCCGTCTATTGCTGATCTTTCAGTATCTGTCTCTGACCTGATTCCCCATTTTCTGCATAATGACAATGATAATTTTGTAAATTACCTGAAACTTAAAAATACCACGCCCGATACAACTTCACATCCTGACTTTAGACAATATTTTACACAACTCCTGAATGATATTATTCAATCGCCAGGTCATACATTCGTTGTTCAGGAGAAGAACAATCCCAAAAAGCTTCGCAGAAAATCAGCATCAGCGCAAAAAGACCAGGCAGGCTACCCTGACGACAGGGAAGCAAATGAATCCCTGGCTAAAAGCAGTACTCTCTTCTGGGGACCTAATGTATTAACTGATAATTCAGGAAATGCATCGGTAAGTTTTAAGACCAATGATAATTCCAATGATATCTTTATATCAATAGTAGGAATGGCAGCTGATGGCAAATGCGGAAGCACCTCAACTTCATATGTGATAAAACATTGAATATTAAGAGCTAAGCAATATATCGATATCTAATCAGCCAATGACTGATATACCATTGCCTGGAACTTTCCCGGAATTTCGGAATGAGTTAACGGGCTTTGCTGAAGGAATACCAGACAAACGAGATGCTCCTTAGGATCAGCCCAGTATGTAGTTGCAAAGTAGCCACCCCAGGAAAAAGATCCTTCCGATATTCCAAGTTTTGCCTGGCCGCTTACAGTAGTAATCTCAAATCCCAATCCAAACTTATCTCTTCCGATATTGAGGTCGCCAATCTGATTTGTTGTCATAAGTTCCACTGTTCTCCGGGCAAGCAGTCTTTTCCCATTGTACTCTCCATTATTTAACAGCATTTGTAAAAAAGTCGCATAATCGCGAATTGTAGAGCTCAGTCCTGCACCTCCTGAAAAATATGTGCCGTTTGACAGCGGATAATTTACGAAGGATGCCGGAGCGTTTTTAAGATGATGGTTTTTATCTTCCTCGCTGACTTTGACCAATCTGCTGAATTTTGCTGATGGAAGGTAAAAATATGTGTCATTCATGCCAAGCGGTTCAAAAATATGATCCTTAAAATATTTATCCAGAGTCACCCCCGAGAGGACTTCAACCAGATAGCCCAGAACATCAACATTAAGACCATAAGTGAATCGTTCGCCGGGCTGATGTACCAGTGGCAGTTTCCCAAGCTTCCTTATCTCATCGCCAAGAAGTAATTTTTCGCTTACAAATCCTGTGGGGATACCCGATTTGGCATATATTGCGTTCATGACTGGCGAGCCTATCCCTGCATAATCAATTCCGGATGTATGAGTCAACAGATCCCTGATAGTTATTTCCCTGTTGGCCTTTATGGTGGTATATGTTGTATCTTTTTCATTGAACTTATCAAGAACCCGGGGATTTGCAAATTCCGGAATATACTTTGAAATAGGATCATCCAGAAGAAATTTTCCTTCCTCAAATAACATCATCACAGCAACGCTTGTAATTGCTTTTGTCTGTGATGCGATACGGAAAATGTCGTCTTTTTGCATAGGCGTTTTTGCCTCAATATCACTTACGCCAAAAGGCTTATAATACACAATTTTACCATCGCGGGCAATAAAGCCAACTGCGCCTGCAATCCATCCGCTGTCAATACCCTGCTGGATCATTTTGTCGATGCGCAAAAGCCTTTCCGAGGAAACCCTGACTGAAAGCGGCGAGGCTTCCTTCAATACTGATGTTTGCTTACAGGAACTCAAAATGATTGTTAACAGAATGGCAATCTGAAGGATAGAAGATCTTTTCATAAAAGATTAAGTTTAAAATTTGTATTACGTCTTAATTTACTTTTTCCTGGCATAGCTTAATAAAAGGGCAGTAAGGTTCTCTGCTGCTTTCCGGTTATCGAAGCTTTCGGGAAGCTTGTCATGATCAATATATTCATTGTAGATCCACGGGTCACCTACAGCAAAAACATAGCCTTTCCCAAATCTATTTTCAGCCATCAGTACGTTGCCATTTTCCGTGAGAATAGCCCTGGAGGTGCCTGAAAGATCTATATCAGAAATTTCTTTCATGTAAATCTTTTTAACTCCCTTGAAAAGCGGATGATCGGGCAGATTAACAGATGCCCCCTTCTCAAAGTCTTTACCTGTTACCGGATGGAGAGTTACATGGTTAAACCTAATTCCAAATTGTGACATCAGTTCATTAAGATGAGTAAATTCACAGTTTGGTGCATCATTCGCCAGCACGGCAAGCACTCCCCCATTGCTTACCCATTTTTTAATTGCATCTATATCGTCAGGTTGGATATAATTAGGAGCTGGCGACTCTGAAGTGGTATCAGGATCAACAATAATATAAATGTCCATTTTATTTAATACACCTGCGTCTGGTCTTCCAATTGTCGTAATTGTGGCCCCTTTTGCAGTAAAAATAGCTCCCCATCTTGAGTATCCGCTGAGAGCAGTATCATTCCACAAATAATGAAAAGGCTTTCCGCTAGCTGCATTTGTTTCATGGTTATACCAGTTATCAAGACCAACAACCGGTTGACAGGATATGTTTTGAATAACAAAAGCCGGTAGAATCATAATCAGGAATAAAAGTTGCTTTTTGAAAATAATTGCTCTCATCGTAGTTCTGATCTTAATTATTATATCGTTAATGTTATTCAAAAATATGAAACTTATATGATGAAACAATGACACATTACAATTAGTAGCTTAATTAAATGTCAGAAACAGAGGAGACCCCCGGGAGATTCCTCATCCGCCAGAGTCGCCTGCTAATTTCACATATTATCCTTTTAATAATGATTAATTATCTTTGCTCACAGGATTCAAATATCCAATTCAGTAATAATCATACATGAAGACCTTTATTAAGAAGATAGCATTTACAATTGTATTCTTATTCTGCTTCCTGGCAATTAACTGTCAGGACATAATCCATTCCATAAAACCTGGGCAGATCTGGCCCGACAACAGAGGCATGCAAATCAACGCTCATGGCGGCGGAATAATTTATTACAATGACATGTACTATTGGTTTGGAGAATACAGGTTACCCCGCCTTGAAAAGGACAAGAGCAATTATGGGGTAAGCTGCTACTCGTCAAAAGATCTGCTTAACTGGAAATTTGAGGGTCTTGCCCTGAAAGTGATAACCGATTCTGCAAGTATGCTCAATCCCGGATGTGTTATTGAACGTCCGAAAGTTATCTACAATAAGAAAACCGGTAAGTTTGTGATGTGGTTTCATCATGAATTAAAGGGACAGGGCTACAAGGCTGCCCTGACAGGCGTTGCAGTATGTGACAAAATATCAGGCCCTTACAAATATATCCGAAGTTTCCGCCCCGATGCGGGTGTATGGCCATTAAATTTCCCTGAAGAGTACAAAAAACCAAAGGCTGGGGAAGATAAACTGGTTACCGGTACCGATGAATGGAAAACCGCGATAAGAGAAGGATTGTACGTCAGACGTGATTTCGAAAAAGGACAGATGTCGCGCGACATGACTCTCTTTGTCGATAATAACGGGAAAGCATATCATGTTCACGCATCCGAAGAGAACATGACGCTTCATTTTTCAGAACTTACTGATGATTATCTTGATTTTTCAGGAAAGTATTTCCGGGTACTGCCGGGTGAATCGAACGAGGCTCCTGCAATATTTTATGCCAGGGGAAGATACTTCATGATCACCTCAGGTACGACTGGCTGGAAACCCAATGCGGCACGCCTTGCCACAGCAAAAAAAATCTTTGGGGAATGGAAGTCTGTAGGAAACCCCTGCAGGGGAACCGGGGATGAAAATAAAATAACGTTCGATTCTCAGAGTACCATGATTCTTCCGGTGAATGGTAAAAAGAATGCATTTATATTTATGGGTGACAGGTGGAATCCCGATAATCTTGCTGACAGCAGATACATCTGGCTCCCCATTGAATGGGAAAACGGAAATCCAATAATTAAATGGTACCCAAACTGGAACCTCAGTAATCTCTGATTATTCCGTGCAAAAATTTGTGTCAGTTAAGAGGGCCCGATTGGGCAGCTCTCATGGTTGATTCCTGATGGATCCCAGAAAAATCCTCTGAAATTTGGTTTCTAACCTGAATTAAGTTAGTTTTCATTCCCGAAAACCTATTACCATGAAATCCTACCAAATCATCAGGCAATCAGCAATTCTAATCCTTTGCGGCGGATTGACAGTTCTATGCTCCTGCAAAAAGACAGTCATCAATGAAGTGAAAGTTCCTGATTTTGCATCTCTGTCTTCACAATTCAGTAACCCTTCAGCCGAATATACTACTGCTCCTTTCTTTGTCTGGAACGGAGATATTACTGCTGATGAAATAGATAAAGATCTTGCGAGCTTCAGGAACGCCGGGTCGCTGCAGGTCATTGTTCATCCCCGGCCGGGTCTGATCACCGAATACCTGTCGGAAAGCTGGTTTAAGCTCTTTCAACATGCAGTAGAAAAAGGCAAAGAGCTTGGGATGAAGATCTGGATCTACGATGAAAACTCGTACCCAAGCGGCTTTGCCGGCGGGCATGTGCCGGATGAGATGCCCGAATCGTATAATAAGGGGCAAGGACTTAAAATGACAAAAGCCGATGTACTTCCTGACTCTGCCAGCCGGTATTTCCTTGTCCTCAAAGAAGTAGACAGTGCTTATAGTGATGTAACAAGCTCACTGACTGATGAAAAAGGAAAAAATGGAAAATATTTTCTGTTTTCTAAGACATTTTTTGAAAAATCAGACTGGTATGGTGGTTTTTCATATGTTGACCTGCTCTATCCCGGAGTTACCCAGAAATTCATTGATGTTACAATGAGTGGTTATGAGAAGCAGCTGGGGAGCGAATTCGGAGCGACAATATCCGGAACATTTACAGATGAACCCAATATAGAATCACCCGGCGGGATCAGATGGACACCCGATTTATTTGATGTCTTCATGAAAAAATGGCATTATGACCTCAAAACACAGCTGCCTTCCCTGTATGAAGAAACAGGCGACTGGAAAAAGGTCAGGCACAATTATACCCAGACGCTTCTTCAGCTATTCATTGACAGATGGTCAAAGCCATGGCATTCGTGGAGTGAAGAAAAAAACCTGAAATTCACCGGGCATTACTGGGAACATGAGTGGCCAAACATGCGCGGAGGAGGAGATAACATGGCAATGTATGCGTGGCATCAGGTTCCGGCTATCGATATGCTGTTCAATCAGTGGGACGACTCCACAGTAAAGGCTCAGTTCGGAAACGTCAGGTCAGTTAAGGAGCTGGCAAGCGCTGCTAATCAGACCGGCCGGCAGAGAAAACTGAGTGAAACATATGGCGGATCAGGCTGGGACCTTACATTCACTGATATGAAACGCAATGGAGACTGGGAATATGCTCTAGGGGTAAATCTTATGAATCAGCATCTTACATACTTCACGATGGCAGGAGCCAGAAAATATGACTACCCTCCTGCATTTGATTATCATGAACCATGGTGGAATGATTACAAGTATCTCAATACACATTATTCAAGACTTTCGCTTGCTTTATCATCAGGAAGACAGATAAATGACATACTTATTCTGGAACCTACAACATCTGCCTGGCTTTATGACTCTTATGCAAGTCCCGGAAAGATGTCGTTAGAAATCGGACAGACGTTCCAGACCTTTATCACTAAGCTGGAAAAGAACCAGGTGGAATATGATCTGGGTTCAGAAAATATAATTAAGGATATGGGCAATGTTTCAGGTAAAAAGCTGGTTGTCGGCCAATGCAGTTATTCACGCGTCGTAATCCCTCCGCTTACTGAAAATCTTGATCAGGATACTTACCGGTTTTTGAAAATGTTTGTATCAAACGGAGGAACACTGATTGCATTTTCCACCCCATCGCTTGTAGATGGTTCCCCGGAAGAAGGACTAAAAGAGCTTTTTAATAAAAAATATGAAAATATAATTTTTGCAGACCAGCTAACCCGTGAAACCATTGATAAATACTTCAGCAATCCTTCACTCAGATTCGAAGAATCAGCAACCGGAGCACTTTATCACCACCACAGGAACCTTGCCGACGGGCAGATTTTATTTCTTGCAAACTCAAGTCTGAACGAGCAGGCTGACGGCAAAATTAATATGAAAGGCAAAGGTGTTATTGAATTAAATACTGTTACAGGTGAAATTATGGGTTACCCATACATGAAATCAGGAGATCAGATAAGTCTTTCCTATGTTGTTCCGCCTGCAGGAAGCCTTCTTTTATTTATACCTGATAAGGAAATGTTGGAATACATTGTTCCTGTGAAACCCAAAAGTTACGATACAATCCCGCCTGTTGCGGCAGAAAAGGTTGCCAGGAACAAGGAAAATGTATTGATGTTAGATTTTTGTGATTTAGAGGTTGGAAATGAGATCACAAAAGATCTTAATACCTACTATGCTGCAGATAAAGTCTTTAAATACTATGGATTTAAAAATGGCAATCCATGGAATACCTCTGTTCAGTTCAGAAAGAATATTGTTGACCGGGATACTTTCGGATTGAAAACCGGATTCACCGCAACCTATCATTTTCAGGTAATGGGGAACTTTGATTTCTCAAAATTTCAGGCTGTGGTTGAACGGGCAGGACTTTGGAAGATCGTGGTAAATGGAACCGAGGTGAAACCGGAAAATGGCAAATGGTGGCTCGACAGGTCGTTTTGTGTGTTCGAAATAGGCAGTCTTATAAAACAAGGCGACAATACACTATCTCTTATTGCTTCGCCTATGCGGATACATGCTGAGATCGAGCCTGTATATATTCTGGGTGATTTCCAGGTAAAGCCTGAGGATAAGGGATGGCGAATCGAAGCGCCGGCAGAGGAATATTTTCAGGGAAGCTGGCAATCACAGGGACTGCCTTTCTACTCATGGGACATGAGCTATAGTGAAGAATTCAATGTTGAAAAAACTGATGGCGAATGGGAAGTTGCTCTGGGAAAATGGTCCGGCACAGTAGCCGAACTTACTGTAAATGGACAACCTGGTCCTGTTATTGCATTCCCGCCATATCATAGCGATATCAGCGGATTGATTAAGCCCGGGGTGAATAAAATTGAGGTTACTGTTATCGGAAGTCTGAAAAACCTGCTTGGACCACATCATAATAATCCGAAACCCGGTTTTGTCTCACCCTGGATCTGGAGAGATGTCAGAAGCTATCCCCCGGGCAAGGATTACAAGATATCAGATTATGGATTGTTCGGGGATTTCTCACTCTTGCATGGGATTCAGTAGGTTCAATTTTTCGAATATCCTGATAATATGTTCACAATTAACTAAATATCAAGATACTATTTTAGACCTATTGCAGGAAAGAATTATTTTTCTACATTTGGAACATTATTATTCCATCGTTGAGGAGCAGTAAATAATTTAAATTCATTCAGACATATAAAAAGGGTGAGATTGCAGAAGCAACGAATCACCCGGAAAAACTAAACCTAAAAACGAAACTTATGAGAAAACTGTTATCTTTTATTTCTTCCTTGTTCATCACCGGCAGTCTGCTTGCGGGCGGACTGGTTACCAACAATAACCAGAGTGCCATGTTCACACGTCTGCAGAACCGTAATGCCTCAACTGACATTGACGCAGTTTATTTCAATCCTGCAGGTTTAACCAAACTTGGCAATGGATTTTTCGTATCCATAAGCAATCAGACAATCACCCAGACTCAAAAAGTTGTAAGCAGTTTCCCATTTTTGAGTGGAGCTCCAAAGGAGTATGTTGGTGATGTAAAAGCGCCTATTTTCCCTGACATTTATCTGGTCTACAATACAGGCAAGTTATCATTCTCAGCCGGATTCAATCCAATCGGCGGCGGCGGCGGTGCTGAATATAAAACTGGTTTGCCGACATTTGAAATGCCAATCTCTATTATTCCTGCAATGTTAACCTCTGAAGGAATTCCAACATCTCAGTATAAAGCCGACATCTATTTTAAGGGATCCTCAGCTTATATGGGATACCAGGGAAATGTGGGCTATAAGATTAATGACAAATTATCTGTGGCTGTAGGTATGAGGTTTGTTTCCGCTTCAAATAAATACAAAGGACACATAAATGACATAAGTATTAACCCAAATTATCCGGCATTCGGTGCTGCTTTTAACGGAGATATGGTTCTGGCCAGCGATTTCTTTACTGCGGGCGCAACAACCCTTAATACATTAGGTGCAGGTGCAACAGCATTCGTATCGGGCCTTCAGCCAATTGTTTCCGCTGGTGCAGGAGGTACTCCATTATCAAGCGGAACAGCAGTTGGATTAACGGCTACCCAGGTTGGTCAGATTCAGCAGATCCTTGGAGCTGCCGGTATGACCCCTGCTCAGATTGGTGCTATTACAATCGCAGGAGCTCAGGGAGTTCTTGCGGCTGCCGCTCCGGGATTTACCCATAATGGAACATTAATGTCTGATAATGCTGCTGCTACCCAGAACGTTAATGTTGATGCAACTATGTCAGGCACCGGAATCACTCCGATAGTCAGTGTAAATTTTTCACCTACAGACCAACTAGACTTTTCATTCAGGTATGAATTCAAGACAAAAATAGATCTCAAAACAAAAGTTGCCAGCAATATGGGCGGCGGTCTGTTTATAAACGATAGTATTGGCGTAGGTGATATGCCAGCTTCACTTTCACTTGGAGGAACATTCAGACCAACTGAAAAGCTGATGATTACAGCAAGCTTCAATGAATATTTTGATAAAAATGTTAACTATGACGGCCAGACAAACGAGATAGATAAGAATTTCCTCGAATATGGACTAGGATTGGAATATGCCCTGACCGAAAAGCTGCGTATAAGTGCCGGCTGGTCACATAC
Source organism: uncultured Bacteroidales bacterium (assembly GCA_963715785.1). Classification (GTDB taxonomy): domain Bacteria; phylum Bacteroidota; class Bacteroidia; order Bacteroidales; family VadinHA17; genus LD21. The sequence continues at coordinate 2,653,911 of OY970276.1, read as the reverse complement.
ATCAACCGGAGTAAACGACAATTATCAGAGTTCAATGACCTTCAGTACGAATACCGAATCTTTCGGTGGTGGTTTCGGGTATCGTATCAGCCCGATGATCGATCTTAATCTGGCATTCCAGAGAGCATTCTACGCTGAAGGTTCAAAATCTTTCAGTGATATTGCTCCATACACAGAAACATACAATAAATCAACATGGATGATTGCTGCCGGACTTGACTTCTCTTTCGGAAAAAAATAAAACCCTCTGATCTAATCAGCATTATTGGAGGCTGTGTCGTTTGATGCAGCCTCTTTTTTTCTTCCCTGAGCGACAAAGGTTTAAAAAATCTAATAAACAATTCCCTGAGAATTCAGATTCTTAATAAAAGCATCTTTGTGAGGTATATCGGATGCTTTCAGCTTACCATACCATTCTTCAGCTTTAAGGTTGTTCCCTGTTTCCTTTGCCAGACTGATAATATTCAGATACAGGAGGCCTTCAATTCCTGAGCTTTTACTTCCGGCAGAATTTGCAATATTTATAAAACTCTCAAGTGCCTTTGCAGTCTCTTTATTTTCTGCAAGCACTGAAGCCTCATCTATCTTTTTGTTAAGATCGCTGTTCAGGCATATCCCATAGAAAGAGAAGCAGTTATCGGAACACTCCTCAATAAGATCGATCCATGGAGTGTCTCTCTTCAATGGCGGGAAGGTCAATTTAAAACTGAGTTTTTCACCTATTGTTTTAAATTTATATGAATCGGGACAGACAGGTATTCCTGAAGAGGAAATCAGCCTGCTGTGCGTTCCGTCGGGATATATTATAGAAATATTTTTATCGGCACAGAAATATCCATTTGCTATCCTGTTCTCCACAGTCAGGAAAACCGTGGTCTCAAGGGCTGTTGCCTCAACCTTTGAGATTTCGAGTGTCTCGTGACTTTTCAGAGAATAATTCGGTTTAAGGAAAATCTGGGAATAACCCGTCTGAAAAATTAAGTTAAGCAGAATAATAAAAGCTGTATGATTTTTCATCTTTAATTGTGTTATGAAGGATTGCAAGGTACAAAAATATAATTTCCTCCAATATTTGTTATTTTTGTATTGTCCTCTTAAATATGAGCTGAGGATCAGAAAAGTAAATGCTGAAACATGTGAAAAAATTCACAGAAATGTAACAATTAAGTAACAGTATATGAACATATATAAGAATAAATGCAGTTACCTTTACACCAATTCATTATGGCTTTGCCAGACAAACAAAAAGGCAACAACAATTAGAAATAAGTTATGACAACAAAAAAGGAAGAAGCTATTGCCGATAATGTTACAAGTTTAGAGGAAATGGCCGATCTGGTTCTGGTTCAATTGACTCTTCTTGAAAAGTTTATGTCGCTGACCGATCATGCTGAACTTGACAAAATATTTTCCTCAATAATGGAAAATGAAAATAAAATTGATGAGTATGAAGTAATTATTAGCGACAAATTCATCAATTCAATAATACTTTATCAGCCGGTTGCTTCAGATATAAGAAAGCTTAATTCGGTATACCGTATTTCAATTAATCTTGAGCGGATCGGCGACCTGGTATTGAATATTATTCATTCGATAGAATCAATAAAAGAAACGGCTGAATATAAAGCAATGCTTGAAGTCTTGATGAATATGCTGGTTTCGGGTGTCACTATGGTAGAAAAATCAATTCTGTCTTTCCTTAATAATGACGATTCCTATGCTGAATGGACAATAAAAAATGACGAAATAGTCGATGAGATGAACAGGAAACTTCTCATTAACAGTGTTTCCAGAGCCAAGGTGAGTGAAAAAACCAGGGAAATGCTGCTGAGCTATATGGATCTGAAAAATATCATCACCAACATGGAAAGGATAGCTGATCATGCAACGAATATCGCAGAATCTTCGATCTACTCGATGCAGGGAACGGATATCAGGCATAAAGGATCGGGTTTCCACCACCCTGAAACTTAAAATATTTGATATTCAATCCAATGGAAAATATTAGGAAGAAGATTCTTATTGTTGATGATGAAGAGGATTTATGTGAAATCCTTCAATATAATCTCAATAATGAGGGTTACGAAACAGAAGTTGCTCATTCGGCCGAAGAGGCTTTGAAGAAGGCTCTCGACACTTTCGACCTTGTGCTGCTTGACGTAATGATGGGCCCGATGTCGGGTTTTAAATTTGCCGATAAGTTGAAAAAAGATCTGAAGCTTGATCTTCCTGTTATTTTTCTTACAGCGAAAGATACAGAGAATGATCTTCTTACCGGGTTCAGCCTTGGGGCGGACGACTATATATCCAAGCCATTTTCAGTCAATGAATTAACAGCAAGAGTCAAAGCAGTAATGAAAAGATCGTCTGTTGACAGGCCAAATAGTCAAACAATTATGCAGTTTGATGGCATCGATCTTGATACAGTCCGTAAACGACTTATAATTAACGATGAGCGAATCGAGCTCACAAAAAAAGAATATGAAATACTTAGGACACTGCTTGAAAACCAGGGCAAAGTCTTTTCAAGAGGTGACCTGCTCAGAAGGATCTGGGGTGAAGATGTCATTGTCACTGAGCGCACTGTTGATGTAAATATAACCAGGCTGAGAACCAAGCTCGGACAGTATGGCTCCTCCCTGAAGAACAAGACAGGTTATGGATATTTTTTTGAGTTTTAAAGCACAAAATCGTTAATAATGGTTAACATCAATAAGTTCAGGAATAAACTTTTTATCTACTACTCATCTGTTTTCCTGTTATTCACATTGCTTATCCTGAGTTATCTTTATCAGAGAGAAAAAGATTTCAGGATCTCAGCACTGGATGACGAGCTGGAGAACACAACAAAAATTGTCGATAATTTTATCAAAAGTAATTCCATCGTTGAAAAAGGTGACTACCGCCTCATTGATTCAATTGTTAAATTATTACCGGAAGACAGCCTGAGGGTAACTGTCATAAATCCTGACGGAGTAGTAAAATTCGATAGTTTTGTTGCAGACTGGGGTAAAATGGAGAATCATAAGCACAGACCAGAAATAGAAAATTCACAATATACCGAGTTTGGCACATCTATCAGAAAATCAGCGACCACAGGGAAAGAGTATTACTACTTCTCAAAATATTATGGCAATTATTTTATAAGGGCAGCTGTTGTTTATAACATAACCGTTGTAAATTTCCTGGCAGCCAGGAGATATTTCCTGTTTGTTATTATTATCTCCTTTCTCATTATTTGGTTTATCATGCTTCTTATAACAAACAAGTTCTCCGAATCAATTGTCAGGCTCAAAGATTTTGCTTTGGCGGTAAGAAACAATGAGCCATTCGATTTCAACCAGAAATTCCCAAAAAATGAGCTTGGAACCATTAGCGAGGAGATTCTCGAGATCTATAATGATCTTCTGAAATCAAAAAATGATCTGGTAAATGAGCGTGAGAAACTATTCAGCCACCTGAATGTGCTGAATGAAGGTGTTGCATTCTTTTCAAAAGATAAAGTCAAAATTCTTTCGAATAATAATTTCATACATTTTATGAATATGATCTCGGGAGAACTGACCGTTTCAGGAGCAAGCTTCTTTAAGATTGAAGATTTCAGAAAGGTTAATGAATTTATTGACAAACATCTCAATAGCAATATAAATCTAAATCAACTGCCCAAATTTGAATATCAGCTTGGAAAGAGCGGTAAGTTTTACCGTATTCAATGTGTTGTATTTCATGATAAGAGCTTTGAGGTAATCCTGAGTGATATTACGGAGATGGAACAGAACAGGCTTATCAAGCAGCAGATGACTTCAAATATTGCTCATGAGCTGAAGACCCCTGTATCATCTGTGAAAGGATACCTGGAGACTCTTATTAATGACCCATTGATGACAGCCGATAAGCAGAAATACTTTATTGAAAAGGCACTTGCACAAAGCGAACGGCTGACAAACCTAATAAATGATATCTCTATTATAAATCGCATTGAAGAAGCCGGAAGTTCATTTGCTTCAGAAAAGGTAGCCATCCGTGAGATAATTGAAGAGGTTACCAATAATTTTAAGTCCGCAATTGAGACTAAGGAGATGAAGGTTGAAACCGAGAATATTGATAAGGCAGTCGTTACAGGCAACAGATCGCTAATTCTCTCCATTTTCCAGAATCTTCTTGAGAATGCCGTTAACTATGCCGGTGACAAATCAGTAATCAGAATAGTGTTGTACAATGAAGATGATTCGTATTGCAATTTCCTGTTCTCCGATAATGGTATAGGCATTGCAGAAGAGCATCTTCCCCGTGTTTTTGAAAGATTTTACAGGATCGATTCAGGCAGGTCCAGGAAAAGCGGAGGAACAGGACTAGGCCTTTCCATTGTTAAAAATGCTGTTCTTGTCCATAAAGGTGAAATATCGATCAGAAACAGAATGGGCGGAGGTGTGGAATTTCTATTTTCACTGCCTAAATAATAAGCTTTTTATCCAAACCTGCCTGAGATATAGTCTTCTGTCTGTTGTTTGGCGGGATTGGAAAACAGCATCTGGGTTTTATTGAATTCTATTAGCTCCCCGAGATAAAAAAATGCCGTATAGTCGCTTGTACGCGCAGCCTGCTGCAGATTGTGAGTTACAATTATTATAGTATAATCCTTTTTCAGATTAAGCAGCAATTCCTCAATTTTATTTGAAGATATCGGATCAAGCGAGGAAGTGGGTTCATCAAACAGGATGATATCGGGTTTCATGGAGAGAGAGCGTGCTATACAGAGCCTTTGCTGCTGTCCTCCTGAAAGAAATGTTCCTTTTTTATGAAGGTTATCCTGGACCTCTTTCCAGAGCGATGCTTTTTTCAGAGAATCTTCAACTATCTCATCTTTTTGAGATTTAGAGAGACTAATTCCATTGAGTGTATATCCGGAAATCACATTTTCAAAAATGCTCATGGTAGGAAATGGATTGGGACGCTGAAAAACCATTCCTATTTTTCTCCTTAATACAATGAGATTCATCTTATAAATGTCGTCGTCACCAAGAAAAATTTTGCCCTCAGCTCTCGCACCGGGAGTAAGCTCATGTAACCGGTTAATACAGCGAAGGAAAGTAGTTTTGCCGCAGCCTGAAGGGCCCATTAATGCAATAATCTGATTTTTAGGTATATCTAAAACAATATCCGATAATATCCTGGCTTCTCCAAAAAAAGCATTTAAATGTTCAACTCTCAAAATTGAATTTTCCATCGTCTCTCTAAAATCTTTGTAAAAATATTTAAAATCAGAATCATCATGATAAGTACAAATGAAGCTCCCCAGGCAAGCTTATGCCAGTCTTCATAAGCGCTCCCGGCGTAATTAAAAATGAGCAATGGCAAACTACTCATTGGTTTCAGGATATTTGTATTTATAAATGGGTTTCCGAAAGCGGTGAACAGCAGGGGTGCTGTTTCTCCTGCAACTCTTGATATACTTAAGATGCTGCCGCTTAATATGCCGCTTAAACCCATTGGTAATATAATACGGAGGATAGTTTTGTAATACGGTACTCCAAGAGCCAGCGAAGCTTCCTTGATTGTATCGGGAATAAGCTTCAGGGTTTCTTCTGTCGATTTTATAATTGGCGGCAACATCATAATTGCAAGCGCTATGCTGCCTGACAACGCAGAGAAGTGACCAATAGGCTTAACAACCCACAGATACACAATGATTCCCAGAACAATTGAAGGAATACCCTGCAGAACATCAACACACAAACCTACCCAGTATGTAAGTTTGTTCCTACTGTACTCGCTAAGATACAGTCCTACAAGTGCTCCGAAAGGAATCGCCATAAGTGAGGCAATCAATACAAGTATACCACTGCCGATCAGGGCATTTATTATCCCTCCTCCCTTTTCGCCAACCGGTTTGGGAAGGTTTATAAAAAAATCCCAGTTAATGGAGGAGATACCCTGTTTAACTATATAAAATAATATTAGCAAAAGGGGTACAGTCGATAGAACCGTAAACAGGATAATGCCTCCCTTAAAAAGCCTGTCTTTATAAAATCTGCTTCTTATATGCCGGTCCATATCAGTGGAGTATAAAGCGTTTGATTATCTGACGTCCCATTATATTTATCAGCGTTGTTACCAGGAAAAGCAAAAGTCCCATCTCAATAAGCACCGACAGATAAACAGTTCCTGTGGCTTCAGTGAATTCATTGGCAATAACACTGGCCATTGTATTGCCCGGACTGAAAATATTCTTAGGAAGATAATGAGAATTGCCGATTAGCATCGTAACAGCCATTGTTTCGCCCAATGCACGTCCCAGGGCGAGAAGAATGGCAGCAAACAAGCCTGAGCGGGTATAAGGAATAATGATCTTTTTAATAACTTCAAAACGTGTTGCTCCAAGAGAATAAGCGCCTTCTTTTAATGCGGGAGGAACCATACTTATTACCTGTCGTGAAAGTGATACAGAGTAAGGGATGATCATAATTGCGAGTATGATAGAAGATGTGAATATTCCTACTCCATAAGGCAGGACATGGAGTTTTATTTCCAGAGCTCTCACAATTGGTACTAAAATAACCATTCCCCAGAAGCCATAAACAACTGATGGAATACTGGCAAGTAATTCAATAATATTTTTAAATATGTTGGATATTACCCCTTTAGGATAATACTCACCCAGGAATACAGCCGTAGATAAAGAAAATGGAGTAGAAATGATGAGTGCCAGCAAAGAAGTCAGCAAAGTACCGATCAGAAAAGGCAAAGCGCCGAACTTATCGGTGACAGGATTCCAGTCTTTAGTATAAAGAAATTTAATACCAAGATGTTTAATTGAAGGCAGCGATGTAACTGTGAGAGTAATAAATATAGATAGCAGAATGATTATCACAATAATACCGGTTAATCCCAGGCTCTTCTGAAAAATCTTCTCAAAAAGAAGGACATTAGATAGCTTCCTGTCCTCTCTGCTGCTTATTTTTTTGATACTAAAATCAAATGGCATAACCGGCAAATTTTCTATTTCTTAACAAATGGCAACAGTTAAGAATTTAGGATATGTAAAATTAAACTTTGTAATCCAAACTTGTTAATGTTCAGAGATTAATAAAACAATAAGGCAATCCTAAAGGGGACTGCCTTATTGAATGCGATGTTTCTGGTTTTATAACAGTGACTTACCATTAAAAACTATAGATCTGAGGTTCGTTTCAACAACTTTCAAAGCTTCTTTTGGCAGTGGCGCGTAGATTAAAGGAGTAGCATACTGTTGTCCTTCATGTGTCATCCACCATACAAGTTTTACCACCTCTTTTGCCTTATCCTCAGGCCGGTTATCATAATTCTGTTCCTTATACAAAAGGATCCAGGTGAAACTGCTGATGGGATATCCATCGGGGGCATCGGTGTTGGTAATTGAAACACGAGCATCAGCAGGAAGAGTGACATTTGCTGCAGCGGTTACCGATTTAATGGATGCCTCAACATATTTCCCGCTTTTATTTTGCAACAGGCCAACCGGCATCTTGTTTTGCAATGCATATATTAATTCTACATATCCCAAAGCTCCTGGAGTTTGCTTTATCATACCGCTCACGCCTTCGTTCCCTTTGGCACCAAGTCCCACCGGCCAGTCGACTGATGTCTTGTGTCCCACTTTATTCTTCCATTCCTCACTTACTTTCGACAGATAATCAGTAAAGATAAAAGTAGTGCCGCTACCATCTGAACGGTGCACAATTGAAATTGGCATATTGGGTAATTTGACAGTTGGATTCAGTTTCTGGATCCTTGCATCATTCCAGGAGGTGATCTTTCCAAGGAAAAGATCTGCAGCCACGTCGGGAGTAAATTTAAGTGCGGGATCTCCGGGAAGATTGTACGTGATTATAGCTGCGCCTAGGCAAGTCGGAATATGCACTACGGCAGCCGGCATATTTGCCATATCCTCCTGGCTAAGAAAAGCGTCGGATGCACCGAAATCAATTGTTTTACTCATCAGCTGTTTTATTCCTCCTCCTGAGCCAATCGATTGATAATTAACCTTTACGCCAGTCTTCTTATTATATTCACTGAACATTTTGGAATACAGAGGATAAGGAAATGTTGCTCCTGCTCCTAGTAATTCCACATCGCTGGCAGGAGGTTTTAAACCTGATTTTGAAATAGGGGAAAATGCGCTGGAAAAAATTCCTGCCAATGCGATGAATGTAAAAATGTAAACTAATCTGATCGTTTTCATAATTTCATATTTTTCGTTTTAAAAATTGATTTAATGGAGTAGTTCTAAGATTACAGAACTTTTAATTATTTGAATATATAATATACTGTCAATCTGAATGCAAGGTCGTTGCTTTTCTCAGGAAGTGCGTTCACTGCCGAATAACGGTTCTTATACATGTCGTACCATATATTAGGCATAAGATGTACGTTTTTAACCGGCGTATAATCAAGTCCGGCCAGGAAAAGAGATTCTGTAAAAACACCCGTATAAGATCCGGCATACACATTATTTTCATTGAATTTGCTGTCGGGATTGTAATAATCGTAACGGACAACATATCCCAGTTTATTGTTTATCGGACCTCTGGCAAAAATTGATATCCCCGAGGCGAGTGCATTAACAGTATCCCTTACCGTTGACGGAAGAGCCTCTGTGAAAACTGTATTGTTCTTCTGTACCTGCTGGAACGCCTCGACTCCAATAGTAAACGGTTTTGTCTGATAAGCCACGAAAGCCTTAAAGGTGGTTTTATTTTTTTGGTACGGCTTTGCCTGTGTCCATTCGTTGTCTGCCCCAAGATCTATTATTATCTTCTGGTCAGCAAATTTTGCAAATACATCACCATAAAACTTTTTGAATTTATCAGCTTCAGGTTTTGCTCCGCTACCATTGGCTATCATAAAGTTATAACCATAATCACCTCTGTCATTAAGCTTACCCTGTAAACTTATGCCAACATCGGCTGAAGCTCCGATCTTCCGAATATCCATGATAGTCTTTTCGAGTGAACGATAACCCCAAACAGGTTCAGATGTTGTTGAATATGTTGGAGTTGGCATTGCTCCTATTACCAGATCACTATTATGAAAGATATTTTTCCATCTCAGGTTTGCTGCCTTTATATACACTGAACGGTTTCCATCTGTTGTAAAAGTTGCACCTTCATATGCCAGCAACAGCTGAGTTGAAAAATGTTCACTTATGTCGTAATCATATCCCAGGTAGATCCGTCTGAACTCGAACGATGTAAAATCTTTCGGAGTGCCGCCATATTGGGTGTTAGACATATTGAATGCATTTGTGTGACCCTTGTATAAAAAGTCACCAAATGTATAACCCCATAATTTGCCTGATGGTTTAAATTCAACTTTTGTTGTATCTTTTTGGCTAAACACATTTAAACTCAATAGGATGAACATGAGTAACAGTAGTTGTTTTTTCATTTTTTGATTATTAGGTTTGACTTGGATTTTCATGCTACAAAAGTCATTTTTCCTTATTACACCGTGATTGCAAATGGATTAAGTAATTGTTACAAAAGAGCACAGCAGATACATGTCTGACATTAAGATCAAAAAATCAAATTCAATATTTTTGATAATTCGATGAGACAGAAATAATTAACAATGAATCAGATATGAGATTGATGGGTTCTACACGAATAATCGCGGTAGAATGATTAAGTTCTTGTTTATTAATTATTGAGATAAATTAATTTCTCTTTTTGCTCCGTAGCGAATCCGATCACATTTGAACTAACAAGGCCGGCGCTATGCAAATCCTTCAGGATTTCCTCCGTTTTACCAGCTGGTGCAGAGAACAACAGGCCTCCTGATGTCTGGGCATCAAATGCGAGCATTTTCAGATTATAATCAAGATCAGCAGAAAATTCCATATCAGAACCGGCATATTCAAGATTCCGGAATGATGCACCCGGAATACAACCGTCATCAGTCAATGAGTAGCTATCGCCTATATAGTTGACTTTTTTCATATTTATAACCATTGATACTTTGCTTGCTACAGCCATCTTCATGGAATGACCGGCAAGCCCAAAACCGGTTATATCAGTTGCTCCCTTAATATGATATTTTTTCATCACTTCAGCACCCGACTTATTAAGCAGCTTCATCTGGCACAAAGCATCATTGATATCACTGACAGAAGTCATTCCAAGTCTGTGTCCTGCCAGAATTATTCCTGTGCCGATTGGCTTTGTGAGTATAAGGGAATCACCTGGTCTGACACCTGCATTGGTTATTAATTTGTCAGGATGAATAAACCCAACTACTGCAAGTCCATATTTCGGGGGAAAATCATCGATGGTATGTCCTCCTATAATCCGCACACCCGCCTCAGTTGCCTTGTCGAATCCTCCCTTCATAATATCCGCATAAGCTTCCAGTGACAGTTTTGAAGCGGGAAACATCATTATATTAAGTGCCAGCACCGGATCGCCTCCCATTGCATATACATCGCTTATTGAATTGGCAGCAGCTATCTGCCCGAACTCATAGGGATCACTGCAAACAGGTGGGAAAAAGTCAGTTGTAAGAACCAGTGCCAGGTCATCATTAATTTTGTAAACACCCGCATCGTCGTGAGTATCAATATCTACAAGAATATTGGGATCTTTGGGCAGAGGGAGATATTTTAAGATTTCCTCAAGCAGCCTGGGCGATATTTTTGAAGAGCAGCCGCCTTGTTCTACCATCTGAAGAAGGTCTTCTTTCATTTTGTCTGGTTATTATCAGGGTTTAATAACACTTCCGGCAGCGGCCATTGCCTCTGCAATACTATACATGTTGCTCAGGATTCCGGCACCAATCAGTGAATCAAGCGAATAATAACTGACACATGTCGCACAAAGCATTAGTTCAACCCCCATCTTCTCAAGATCCTGCAAATGTTCAATTACAGGCGATGTGTTTGTAACCAGTTTTACACCACTGTTATAAAACAAGATCTTACCAGGCAACTTTTCAAGATCTTTCAATGCCTTAATGAAATTTGATATCAGCAACTTTCCCAGCTGATCATCACCATCTCCCATCTTGTCAGAAGAAAAAACTATAACAAAATTTCCTTTCTGAAAATGTGAAATTTCAGAAGTACAATAGTCTTCCGCAACTGTCCTGACTTCTTCACCGTTTGACTTTGTGATTGTCATGGTCCAGGTACCTTCTGATTCACTAGTATGATATTGTGCTTTATTATCCTTCAGAAAACGGCTTAAATTATCGAATGATGATTTGTTATCTGTCAGAACAGCGAATGATTCCCCCGCAACTGTCTCCTTCAGGGCTCTCCTTGCCGCAATCAGTGGCACCGGACACAACTGTCCCTTCGTATCTATTATCCTCATCTGCCTGTATTAAAAATGAACTGTAAAATTAGTAAAGAACTCTGACAGTAGAAAGGGAAAGTTGAGGAACGAGGCGACCGGCTGTCTCCTGCTCTTAATTTTTGTACCTTTGCCGATTGAAAATTGTCGTTTTTAACTATACTGCAGGTTCAGATGAATAGAATTGTTTTCTTTCGTATATTATTAATACTTACAATGTTACCAAACATATCATCGGCTCAGAATCAAGCCAGCCAAAATATCCTGCCCGGTTCATGGCTTGGAAAAATATCAGTCAATGGGATTGATCTCCGGCTCGTTTTTAATATAAGAATGAACGATAATGATACATTATCAGCAACTCTCGACAGTCCCGACCAGGGTGTAAAAAATATTCTTCTGGGACAGGTTCTCTTCAGAGATAACAAACTAACTATTAAAGCTCCGGCCCTCATGGGAGAATATGCCGGTACAGTTACAGGTGATTCGACAATAGAAGGAGCATGGACTCAGAGGGGACAGAAGTTTACAGCCAATCTTAATAAGCTTAAAAAAACATTTACGATCAACAGGCCGCAGGAACCCAAACCACCATTTCCATACACCTCTGAAGATCTTACCTTTAATAATGACAAGTTTAATATTAAGCTGGCAGGAACTCTGACATTGCCAAAAGGCACCGGTCCCTTTAAAGCGGTTATTATGATAACAGGATCAGGAGCTCAAAACAGGAACGAAGAGTTAATGGGACACAAACCATTCCTGGTTATTGCTGACTATCTTACAAGAAACGGAATTGCAGTTCTCCGGTATGATGACCGGGGAGTCGGTGGCTCCCGGGGCAATTACACAGAATCTACTTCTGCTGATCTGGCTACCGATGCTGAGGCTGCATTTGACTTTCTGAAAACCAATCCGAATATCAACCCGAAAGAAATCGGATTTGTTGGTCACAGCGAAGGCGGATTAATTGCAGCTATGGTGGCGTCAACAAACCATGAAACAGGGTTTATTGTATCTCTGGCCGGCCCCGGTGTAAACGGAGAACGCATAATACTACGACAAACCGGAGATATTGCCCGCCTCTCAGGTGAAAAGGAGAATGAAATTAAGGAGACAGCAGCGATTTCTAAAAAAATGTATGCTATCCTTATGAAGGAAAAAGATAACAATAAAGCTGAAACAAAAATACTTGCTCTCTTCAGAAAGTATCAGGAAAAGAAAAAGTTACCTGAAAAAGATATAGAATCAACTGTCAATCAGTTAAAAATGAAATTTGGTGCAAAATCCTATACATGGTTCAGGTATTTTATAATGACTGATCCATCGGTATACTGGAAAAAGGTAAAATGTCCGGTGCTTGCACTGAATGGTGAAAAGGATCTTCAGGTTGCAGCAGATGAAAACCTGCCTGCAATTGAAAAGGCTGTAAAAAAATCGGGTAATAAATCTGTTAAGACTGTCGGGCTGCCCGGACTTAATCATCTTTTTCAGCATTGCAAAACAGGACTGCCTTCAGAATATGGAACCATAGATGAGACTTTTGCTCCGGAAGCGCTAAAAATAATTTCAGACTGGATATCAGCATTATAGGCTACCCGATCAGGGTGCAAAGGATATACCTTGCGGTAAAGTGACTCTGGATAAACAGAAACTCATTATTCTGGCTCCTGGCGTAAACGGAGAATACAACGGCACGATGACCGGTGATTCAACAATAGATGGCACCTGGTCTCAGAATGGCGGCACCTTTCCATTGAACCTCAAAAAACAAAGTGCACTCCCCCGGGTTTCAAATCAGAAGTAAACGGGAAGCTATTTCCCCGCTCCTTCTATTATTCAGGTTTTATTTAAGTCAGCCAGTTTCCTGAGTATATGTCTGCCCCTGGAAGTAATACCAGCCGAACCGTCTTCCATCAGGATAAGAATTGAACCCGTAAGTTCATCTGCCAGTTCCGGATATATAAGGGTAAGCTTATATAATATTTCCATTGAGTATGCTTTATTGGCAATTGCAGAAAAGCCTGAATTCAATAAGCTAAAACAGAAATCAGCCAGTCTGCCGTGTTTCCCAGGATTGATTTTCTGAAAATCACTCAATGATAAGATCCGTAGAAAAGACCGGAGTGCACTTTCGTTTTTAATACCAGGAAGAGCCTCAACTATCTGGTTAATATACGGATATATAAGTTCCGGGCATTGGTCACAGGCTTTGGTGAGGGTCCAGGATGCCCTTAAACCGAGTCTTTGATCGGATGAAAATGAATATTCATATAATATGCGGAACATATCAGCATTTTCTATCGCCGATGCTGCGATCCAATCAGCTTCCCTGGAACTCATCATATTTAAGAGGATAACCTTAAAATCTGCATTATCATTCGGATTTTCAGCAGGGATTACTCCGTCTTCTTTGTATCCGGTCTTATCCTTGGCCCTCTTTTCCAGATAGCTCTGTGCGACGAATACATCCGCTTCTGAAAAATCAAGTGACATTAATTCCTTTTCATTGACCCATTTATAAGCTATGTGTTCAGAGAGAAATGGCATATCATCAAGTGTATCACAAATAAATGGTATCAGGCTGATCTGTTTATGGCCATAATCGTGATCAACCTGATTCAATTTTCCGCATATCACGATCTCCATCGATAATTCTTCCGCTACCTCGCGTATAATACATTCCTCTTCAGTCTCACCGGCAATAAGCTTTCCGCCGGGAAATTCCCATTTAAATGGATGATCGGTTGCCTCTCCCCTCTGAACAACCAGAATTTCTTCATCTTCGTTCCTTATTATAGCACACGTAACTAAGATCATAATGTTAAAAGTTCTTCATAAAGCGGAATAACCATAAGGTAATCAAATTTCATTGCTGAATGATCGATCTTACAGGCATAGTGATGCATTCCATTAGTAACAATAAGAAATGGCACTTTGTAGCTCATATTATAAGTGGCAATCTGTTCAAAAACCTTTTCATCAAGATCAATCACCGGAGATTTACATTCTACAATCATCAAAGGCTTCCCTGACCTGTCATGCACTAAAATATCAACCCTCCGCTTAAGCTTATTGAATGTGAAGAGGATCTCAATTCCAAGAAGCCCGGGCGGGTATTTCCCTTCATTGATAAGGTATTGAACAAAGTTCTGCCGTACCCACTCCTCAGGTGTGAGTTTTACAAATTTTCTCCTGAGAGGATCGAGGATCATCTCACGTCCCTCTCTTTCAGTTATCCTGAAGGAATATTGCGGCAGATTTAAGAGTTTCAACTTAGTTTCGTATTTTTGACGGCAGAATAAGTTATTTATTTCTGATTTCTCTTATGTGATCCTTCGGGAACTTTGTGGTTTAAAAAATTTACCACGGGTTCCACAAAGTTCTTTACATAGAAAACCATGAAGAACAACATAAGAGGTTATACAAATATATTGAGATAATTATTAACTAAAATAACCTGATGAAAACCAAAGAGGAAATTGTTAACAACTGGCTTCCACGATACACAGGCAAAACGATTGAAAGTTTTGGCAAATATTTCCTGCTTACAAATTACATGTATTATGTTGAACTTTTTGCAAAATGGAATAATGTTCAGATTGAAGGAAAGGACAAGAACATGCCCAATGCGACATTTGACGGCATTACAATCATAAACTTCGGAATGGGAAGTCCAAACGCAGCAACCATTATGGATCTTCTGAGTGCTGTCACGCCAAATGCCGTTTTATTTCTTGGTAAGTGCGGGGGATTAAAGAAAAAGAATACTCTTGGTGACCTCATACTCCCAATTGCCGCAATCAGGAGTGACGGAACATCTAATGACTATCTTCCGAATGAGGTACCGGCCCTCCCGGCATTTAAACTGCAGAGCGCCATTTCTGCGACGATCACACGATTTAACAAAGAATACTGGACAGGTACCGTCTATACAACAAACAGGAGAGTGTGGGAATATGATGACAGGTTTAAAAAATACCTCGTAAAGACCAGAGCAATGGCGATTGACATGGAAACTGCAACTATTTTCACAGTAGGCTTTGCCAATGAGATACCTACAGGAGCACTGCTATTGGTTTCTGATCAGCCAATGATTTCCACCGGCATCAAAACTGAAGCAAGCGATGTAAAAGTGACTAATAATTATGTGGAGATGCATCTTAAAATAGGGATTGATTCTCTCCGGGAAATTAAAGAGAATGGAGTCTCTGTGAAACATCTAAAATTCTGATAATGGCTGTCACTTACGAAGAGATTATTTCCGACCTGAAAAAGCGGATATTCAAACCTGTATATTTTCTTGCCGGCGAGGAACCTTATTATATTGACCTCATCACCGAATATATACAGGAAAAGGTTCTTCCGGAATCTGACAAAGCATTTAACCAGATAATCCTGTATGGTGATGATACCAATATTGCTTCCATTATCGATACTGCACGAAGGTTTCCAATGATGGCCAGCCATCAGGTGTTAATTATTAAAGAGGCGCAATCCCTGAAAAAAATCGATGACCTTGTTATCTACCTCGAAAAACCGTTGTTGTCAACTATTCTGGTATTCAGTTATAAATACAAAACCCTTGATAAAAGAACCAGGCTTTACAAAACACTCGAAAGTCATGGAGTATATTTTGAATCTGCAAGGGTACGTGATTATCTTATTCCTGCATGGATTGAAAGGTACCTGATGACAAAAGGAATAAAGACAGATCCAAGTGCAAGCGCAATGCTTACTGAATATCTTGGAACCGATTTACATAAGATTGTCAATGAACTGGATAAGCTGATAATAAATCTTCCCGCGGGCAAACCCTTTATTACCACAGCATTAATTGAAAAGAATATTGGAATAAGTAAGGATTACAACAATTTTGAACTGCAGAAAGCCATCGGGGAAAAAAATATTCTTAAGGCGAATATGATAGTACATTATTTTGCTGATAATCCCAAAGACAATCCGATAACAGTATCAATTGCCTCACTTTTTGGATTCTTCAGTAAACTGCTGACATTCCATTACCTCACTGATAAGTCGAAGAATAATGTGGCAGCAGTTTTGAAGATTAATCCCTATTTTGTTAAGGAGTATGAAAGCTCAGCAACAAAGTACAATGCCGGAAAAACTGTACAGATCATTAGTCTGCTGCGCACCTACGACATGAAATCAAAAGGATATTGTGACCCGGGAACAGATCAGGGAGATCTTCTGAAAGAGATGGTGTTCAGAATATTGCATCTTTAATTCATTTCAGGGGAATCGGGAAAATCAGCCCACATCCTATATTTGTTTTTGAAGCTCCTTAAGACTTTCTTCCAGATATCGTCGCTTTTGTTATTCAGAACAATATTTGAATTAACCTTGGCAATTACCCATGAGTTTTCTTTAAGCTCACGTTCAAGCTGACCGGCAGACCAACCCGAATAGCCCAGAAAAAACCGGATCTGCGTCTTGTTTATTTTTCCCAGCTTAATCAGTTCCCTTATAGTATCAATTTCACCTCCCCAGAATATATTACCTTCTATATGGACGCTTTTTGGAATTAAATCACCAAGGTTATGAAGGTAATGAAGGGTATCAGGAGCAACAGGTCCTCCCATACTGAGGTCTTCATTCCAGCCCTCAAAACCTTCAATTGCCGCACTTACCTTTAAATCGAGTTTTTTATTCAAAATAAAACCTACCGAACCCTGAGGCGTATGATCCGTAAGATATACTATACTGCGATTAAAGAACGTATCGGGAAGGAAAGGTTCAGAGATCAGGATCTTTCCTTTTTCCGGAATCTTATCTTCCGGCAGTATTGCAAACAAATCGAGTTCCGGTTGCATAACTCTTAAAAAAATTACGAAGCAATTATTATGCAAAAATAATTAAGTAAAAACTTATCTTCAATTAAATATTGTCATATTTTTACCTGAATTGTTAAATAATCTCATGCAAAGAAGTACTTTAAGCATAATTGGGAATAAAGCTGTTCTGAATATTCGTGAAAGAATGTGCGAAACAGCAGAAGAGATGCTGGCAAGCGATAAATTCCGTCAGGTTCTCGACCATTGTCTGAATAATCTCCGTAAAAAAAATTCTCCTCTGCTGGAATTCTTTGGAGGTTGCAGCGCTGATGAAGAGTGCGTTAATGACCTTGTCAAGACGCTTTCATTACTTGTTAAATATGAAAGCAATGTTGTTCCCCATATTTTTGATAAATCAAGGATCTTCCTGAAAGATCTTGATAAAATAGCCGGATTTGTAGAATATCTCTATGACTACTGGCGTCATTTTGACCGTTTTATAATAAATGATTCTGAAGGTGACCGGCTCGATAAGAGGCCATACAGGACATTTAATGAAACAATAGAACAGCTTACCCATCTTATCAGAACTGTTTACAGACATATTCAGGAAAATATCACGGGCAGCCATCCTAATGTTTACAGACAGGTTCCTGCAGGAGCTGAAATGGCTGTGATATCCTTACCAAAAGACATACCGTATAAGGGAGATAAATATAAAAAACTTAATAGTATTCCGGTTATACGCCAGATGCTGATCTATCCACCTCTGGTTATTCAGCAACCTATGAATAAGAGAACAGGTCATTTCAAGAGAATCAGCAAAAATCCGGTTGACCTTGTAAACCTTGAACCGGGTGAATGGATCTGTTATCCGGCAAAAGTGGGCAGGCTGCTCATCATGGTTTACTTCCATCTTGATTTCTTTGAACTTGGATTCTCAATGTGTAATCTGTTTCAGCTGGCAGACGACGCGGATCTTGAGAAACAGCCCGATGCACTGTTTATTTATGGGGTACATGGTAATGTTATAGACGGGCTCGCTCCCTTTTCCACGGTATTTTATGATGACGATGAAAATGGAATTTTTGTAGGTGCCATTCCTGATCGTCCTGAATTCGGGTATTTCGGCTACCTTAAGAAGATGATACTCACTCTTCATAATTCCATAATCATGAAAAATGGGCACATGCCTTTTCATGGCGCCATGGTGAAGATCTTGCTGCAGGGAGACAAAGAAGCCACAATACTAATGATGGGCGATACCGGTGCCGGCAAATCGGAGACGCTTGAAGCCTTCAGGGTACTTGCTGAGAAATATATAAGAGAACTTACAATTATAGCCGACGACATGGGTTCAATTGAACTCGATTCCAATGGCTATCCGATCGGATATGGCACAGAAATAGGTGCTTTTCTGCGTCTTGACGATCTGCAGCCAGGGTATGCTTTCGGACATCTCGACCGATCCATCATTATGAATCCCAGTCAGGTTAATGCCCGGATCGTTTTCCCTGTTACCAAATTTGAGACCGTAATAGCAGGCCATAAAATTGATTATATTCTCTATGCGAACAACTTTGAAGAGATAGATAATGAACATCCTGTAATTGAAAGATTCACTACAGCGGAATGGGCCCTGGATATATTCAGTGAAGGTGCAGTGATGAGTAAAGGCACCACAACATCCAGCGGATTGGTTCATTCTTACTTTGCAAATATATTCGGCCCTCCGGAATACAAGGAGATCCACGATAAGATCGCAGCCAGGTATTTTGCATCCTTTTTCAAAAACAATGTGTTTGTTGGACAGATGCGTACGCGACTCGGAATAGCAGGACACGAATCCAGCGGTCCGAGAGAAGCCGCAATGGAATTACTGAAAATTATTGGAGTCACCGGTATTATATCCTGACAGTGCTGCCACATGGCAATCTACACGCCTTGCACTCCTTAATTATTATAAATACAGGGAATTCTTAAAATACCTGAAAGAAGATTAATATTTCCCAGGGACTGCTTCTTTCATCATTTTAAAAATTACATCGAAGACATCCTCAGCACTGGGTTTCGAGAAATAATCACCGTCAGTGGTGTATGCCGGTCTGTGCTCCTTTGCAGCAAGTGTTTTCGGCGGACTATCAAGATATTGCCAGGCTCCCTGTTTCTCAAGCACTTCCTGCATCATATATGCAGTTGTCCCGCCGGGTACATCTTCATCAAGAAAAAGTACCCTGTTTGTTTTTTTGAGCGATTCAAGGATCATTTTGTTCCTGTCAAACGGTACAAGTGTCTGAACATCTATTAATTCAACAGAAATATCATGAGCTGCAAGCTGTTTAACAGCTTCAACAGCTATCTTAACCGTCGATCCGTAAGTGACAATTGTAAGGTCTGTACCGGTGTTTAGTATTTCAGGAATTCCTAATGGAATCCTGAATTCACCGAGGTTATCAGGAAGCTTCTCCTTTAGCCTGTATCCGTTGAGCGGTTCAATGACTATTGCTGGATCCTGACCCTCAAGAAGAGT
Source organism: uncultured Bacteroidales bacterium (assembly GCA_963715785.1). GTDB lineage: Bacteria > Bacteroidota > Bacteroidia > Bacteroidales > VadinHA17 > LD21. Next base: position 2,634,259 of record OY970276.1, on the reverse strand, counting down.
ATTATAGAAGCCGGCGGCTCTTGTCATATCCCTTGGTGAACATACGTAAACTCCTCTCACCGAGTTTATAAGCATACTCATTGGCGAACCCGAATGCCAGATACCCTCAAGACGGTGCCCCCGGGTGCTGATAATCAGCGGTGCTATCATTCTTCCCGCTGTTCTGTAATGCGTTGTGGCAAGATCATCGCTGAGAACCTGTAAACAATACATCAGATAATCGAGATATTGTATTTCTGCAATCGGACGCATTCCACGCAGGGCCAATCCCAGACCCTGACCAAGGATTGTTGCCTCCCTTATTCCGGTATCAGTTATACGCAGTTCTCCAAACTTCTTCTGTAAACCTTCCAGTGTCTGATTTACCCCGCCAATGTGGCCGGTGTCCTCCCCGAATGTAACAAGAAGCGGATATTTTGCGAATAATTTATCGTAGTTATCGCGAAGAACCTGCCGGCCAGGCACCTCCTGGGACTCAGCTGAATATACGGGCGGAACTGGTTTGACGTTCAGCACTGAAGTAGAAGTTTCATTATAAAGGAATGCATCATAGCTTCTTAATGCAACCTTGTAATTTCGCTTAAGCCAGCCTTCGAGTTCCTCCTTTAGATTATCGGATTTAAGACAGGTGTTGCAAACATTTCTCAAGATCTTCCTCGCAGTAACAAAGTTATCTTTCCTGATGGGTGCCGGCACTTTGGTCAGCTCTTCAGCATAAAAGTCAACCGAATCCTCTTTCGATTTTTCCGTGCATCTGCATGAGCGATCGTGTATTATTTTTACAAGTGCGTCCCTTTCAATTCTGATCGGATTCTGAAAGGATTCCCAGCCTTTCCTTCTTGATTCCTTTGCTTCCTCTTCAGCATCAGCCGCTAGCTTATCCAATTCGTCAGACGTGGCTATCTCTGAAGTGATGATCCATTCTCTCATCTTCCTTATAGGATCAAAATCATCCTCCCATTTCAGCCGTTCTTCACTTTTATATCTTTCGTGAGAACCAGAGGTAGAATGGCCCTGAGGCTGAGTAACTTCTTCAATATGAAATACAACTGGAGTATGCTGTTCACGGCAGATTGCAATTCCTTCTTCATAAAGCCTGATCAATCCCGCGTAATCCCATCCTTTTCCTTTGAAGATTCTAATCCCTGGTTTATCTTTCTCAGTTTCAAATCCTTTCAGAATCTCAGAAATGCTTCCTTTTGTCGTCTGGTATTTCTTCGGAACAGAAATTCCATAACCGTCATCATAAACTGAAACTGCCATTGGTACCTGTAGAACACCGGCAGCATTTATTGTCTCCCAGAAATAACCCTCTGATGTGCTTGCATCTCCTATTGCTCCGAAGGCTACTTCATTCCCCTTTAAAGATAGAGTTGTAAATTGTTGAATATCTTTATTTTGTCTGAATAATTTCGATGCATATGCCAGACCGAGCAATCTTGGCATCTGACCCGCGGTCGGTGAAATATCGGCTGAAGAGTTTTTTTGTTTTGTCAGATCCCTCCATGTCCCGTCGGGATTGATATTTGCAATGGAAAAGTGATTATTGAATACTCTTCCACCGCTGCCAGTATTAAACTGGTCGTCAGTATTTCCATATAACTGATGAAAGAACTCGAGTGAGTCGTAAACTCCCATAGCCATCATCCATGTCTGGTCGCGGTAGTAACCCGATCGCCAGTCTCCATTCCTGAACTGCTTTGCCAGGGCTATCTGGATTATCTCCTTTCCATCTCCAAAAATTCCGAATTTTGCTTTTCCCGTAAGAACTTCACGTCGTCCGATAATGCTCAGGTTCCGGCTAAGGTTTGCTAATCTGAAATCTGCCAATATGCTCTCTTTGTTAAAAACTTTTCCTGATTGATTTTTGTTTTGTTTCATTCCAATACTCTCTTTGATCAAAGATTGTCCTGATTCATGATTATTTTGTTTCATTCCTGGTTGAAAATTAAGTGGTGGTTCTGAGACTAGAAACAATCGAATGACAATGTTGTTTAATAAACTTTAAATATGGAATGATTCCAGCGGATCTGAATGAATGGCAATAAATCTTTGAGCCCGTTCAGGGATTCAGAGAAGAGATAAAGACCGTCCGGAGAGCGTTAACGGCTATTATCCATTTCTGAAATTTCACTCTTTAGCTCTCCTGATGTCCAGGTCTGGAAATTACCATTTTCGTCGGAATAGATCAGGTAGGCTTCAAACTCAGGGTGGTTTTCAAGAAACTCAAGCGTTTTGTCTTTTCCAAATACCATGAACGCAGTCGCAATCCCGTCGGCCGTTGCACAGTCGTCAGCAATAACTGAGGCGCTGAGAAGGGAATTTTTTGCAGGATTTCCTGTTCTCGGATCTATCTCATGTGAATATTTGATGCCATCTTCCACATAAAACTTCCTGTAGTTTCCTGAAGTCGCCAGTGCTTTATCGCTTATTTTTATAATTGCCTCCAGCGACTGACCGGGAGTCAGGTTATTATCCACCGGCTTATCAATGCCTATCCGCCACAGATTACCATCCCGCTTCCCTTTAGCTCTCACTTCCCCGCCTATCTCCACCAGGTAATTCTTTATGCCTTCACTGTCAAAAAACCTGCAAATCACATCCACCGAAAAACCCTGTGCAATAGCATTAAAATCAAGAGTAATACGTGGATCAGCTTTTACAATTTTGCCGTTGACCAGCGATACCTTGCTCATCCCTACAAGCTCTAATAAACTGTCGCGCCTGGATTCAGTGAAGCTTTTGTGCGCATCAGGACCAAATCCCCAGGCCCTGACAAGAGGAGCCACTGTCACATCAAATGCTCCCTCTGTCATTTTAGAAATTTTTACTGATTTTCTGAATACCTCCGTGAAAAAGGTGTCGGGGAGAACATCCTCATTCCTGTTTATCCTTGAAAGTATTGACGAGTCTTTCCAGAGAGATAAAGACATATCAAAATCACCCAGTATCTTTTCAACCTTTTGTCTGAGCTCACCGGCATCAATATTCTTTTTATTTTCACAGACAATGCTGTAAGAGGAACCCTGGGCAAACCCGGCAAAATTTATAAAGGCAGGCTTATTATCCTTGCATGCGGTAAAATATAGAAGAGAGAATATTACTATTGGAATCAGAATTTTTTTCATTTCCTTTTTCCTGCGAAATTAGAGTATTAGATTAGTTTACCGGAATTTTCCCGGATAAAAATTTACAAAACAGATAAAACGCCTCTTCTGCGGTTTAATTTGATTTTAAGGGATCATTAATATGAATAAATTGATTCTCAAGCGATTCATGGTTTTATACATGATCGCCAAAAGCCATTAATGGTAATAATACAAAACATAAAAAATGGCTGACTCAATAAATAGTCATCTCATACCCGAATTTGCACTACTTTTGCAGAAATAATCCTCATGATAAGGTTAGCCATCTATACAATATTCTGCCTGTTTAATTTAGCTGCCAGCGCTGAAACACCCTCAGATTCTGTCTTCTATACTAATCATATCTATGATCAAAGGATAAAAACCGTTCAGCTTTACAAGGAAGGATGGAATCTTTCTTACCCTGTAATTAAACTTAACAGTGACGAAAAGCTGGTTCTTAATTTTGACCTGCTTTCAGATCAGCCTGAGTCATATTATTACACCTTCATTCATTGCGACAAGGACTGGAATAAATCAGATATCCTTCCGAATGATTACATGACAGGAAACACTGAAAATCCTGTTGAAGATTATTCGAATTCATTCAATACAACTGTAAGTTATCTTCACTACAAGCTCACATTCCCTAACGACAGGGTCAGCTTCAACGTGTCGGGCAACTATATAATTGAAATATATCCTTCTGATAAACAGGATGAACCTGCCATTACTCAAAGGTTCATAATCTCCGAGGACGCAGCTAAGATCTCCGTAACAGTTCACAGGCCTCAGATGGCAAAGGAGAATAATACACATCAGCAGGTTGATTTTAATGTCAGCTATGCCGGACTTAACTTAACAGATCCGTCGAGGAATTTATATGCATTTATCCTTCAGAATGGAAGATGGGATAATGCCAAAAAGAATCTCAAACCAGATTTCACTGGCGATAATGAGCTAAAATACAACTCATTATCTGATAAAAACATATTTCAGGGAGGAAATGAATACCGGTATTTCGATATTAAAAGCTTACGGTACCAGACGGAGTTTGTAAAAAAAATAGATTTTGTCAGCCCAAACTACAATATTTATCTCTTACCTTCAGAAAACAGGGAACATAAACCTTATTTCTACTGGCAGGATTTCAATGGCAAATATTTTATAGCATTTCAGGAAGGCAAAAATCCCGATATTGAATCTGACTATGTTTATGTGTATTTCACCCTCCCTTCCGATCAAATTATTCCGGGTGGCAGTATGTATGTTTCAGGTGCACTGAACAACTGGGCTTTTGATAAGAATAACCTGATGACCTATAACCCGCTTAAAAAAGATTACGAGTGTTCCATGCTTCTTAAACAAGGCTGGTATAACTATGAATATGTTTTTCTGAAAGACGGAGCAACAAATGGAACAGCATCTTTATTTGAAGGCAGCCATTATGAAACAGAAAATGATTATCTCATTCTTATCTATTACAGGAATCCTCATGATCGTTACGACAGCGTTATAGGTTCAATAATCTCTAATACCCTGAACCATCTGGCTAATTAGTTAATGCTGTGCCTGTCTATTCCGTATTGCATGTAAAAAGTATGTTCCAGTGTCTTCACAATTTCTGTCATGTACTCTTCAACAGCTTTAACCGAACCAGGAAGAGTATAAATCAACGACATACCACTGATTCCCGCAACAGCCCTGCTTAACAGTGCGTTTGGCTTTTCAGACCCGTATTTTATCCTGATATACTCCATTATACCTGGAATTTCCTTTGTAAACAGAGGCTTAACAGTATCAACAGTAATGTCCCTGGGACCGATACCTGTTCCGCCGGTAGTTAAAATCAGATGGTGAGTATTGGATGCGATTATTATCAGATCTTTCAAGACGGCAGAGTCATCAGGAATAAGTTTAATATCAATATTGCATTTCCAGCCCGTTTTCTCGAAGAATTCTTTAATTTTATCCCTGATCGTGGGACCGCTGAGATCTTCATATTCGCCCCTGTATGCCCGGTCACTGAGCGTTATTATCAGAACTTCAAATTTTTCAGGAAGGTTCATTTTTTGATTTTTTCAGTAAGACTCGTGTTATCTATGATCATATTCTTATCCACTGCCTTACACATATCATAAACTGTAAGAAGTGCGATGCTGACAGCCGTTAATGCTTCCATTTCAACTCCTGTTTTTCCGGAACATCTGACCTCACTCTCGACTCTTACACCTGTATTATCTATGGTTGCATCGACTCTGATATTATCGAGCACTATATTGTGACATAAAGGGATAAGCTCGGATGTTTTTTTCGCAGCAGAGATTCCCGCAAGCTGAGCTACGGTAAGCACATCCCCTTTCTTTAACAAGTTGTCCCTGATGAGCATAATGGTGTCAGGTTCAAGCAGGATATGGCCGCTGGCTTTAGCAATCCGCAGCTGACTTATTTTTTCTCCGACGTCAACCATCACGGCTTTGCCTTTATTATCGGTATGTGAGAGTTTATCCATCTTATTATCCTCCTATATTATAGAATGCGCCCGATTCATTTTTTGAGCCACATTCGGGTTTTAATTCTGCCGCCATTTTAATTGCTTTTTCATACCCAAGCTTCCTGATATCAAATTCAAGATTATTGAAGAGACACGGTTTAAGCTTACCATTTGAAGTGAGTCTCAGCCTGTTACATATGGAACAGTCACCGCCAGTTCCGCCTTCAACGATCGAAAAATGACCACTCACCAGATCCATTTGCCGTATATACCTTATTTCCAAATCATTATCCTGGCAAAACCGGGTAACGGACATAGCATCTTCCTCTTCTTTTGAGTTTTTGATTACACAGTTTATTTTTACAGGAAGCAATCCTGCTTTTTTTGCCGCTTCAATACCCTCAAAAACATCGTTAAGCTCTCCTACGCGTGTAACCATTTTAAATTTTACCGGATCGACAGTATCAAGACTTATATTTACTCTCTGCAATCCGGCTTCCTTAAGCTGCAGAGCATACTGTTTAAGCAGGGTACCGTTCGTAGTCATTGAGAGATCCTCGATACCATTTATCTCGGAAATCATCCTGACTAATGCTGTAACTCCTTTCCTGACAAGAGGCTCACCTCCGGTTAATCTCACCTTTGTAACTCCGTGCTTAACTGCTGTTTTTGTAAATTCTGCTATTTCGCTGTATGAAAGTATTTCTTCGTGACGGAATAGTTTTATTCCTTCCTCAGGCATACAGTATGTACATCGCAGATTACACCTGTCAGTGACAGAGATGCGCAAATAATTAAGCTTTCTGTTATATTTGTCGAACATTTACAATTTCCCCTTTCAACAATTTTTTTATTTCCGGCTTTATCGCAATTATACCATCAGCGTAAGAGAGAGCAGTAATGTGTGCCGACCCATGATAGTCTACCGGAATGACTTTCATTTCCCGGATCATAACCGGAATAAATCCCAGTCTTCCGGCTGATTTCCTTTCATAATCTGCTGCAAGCGGCAGCTTGCACTCAAACGGTATCCAGTTATAACCCATCATTTTGTTAATCACAGGACGCACAAGAAGTTCGAACTGAATGAATGAAGAGACCGGATTACCTGGTAATCCAAAGACAACAGAGTTAGAATGAACTCCGAACGTTGTAGGCTTTCCCGGCTGGACATTTACGCGGTCGAAAAGGATCTTAACGCCCAAACGTTCCATAACCTTTGGAACAAAGTCATAATCTCCCATTGAAACGCCACCGGTAATAAGAACAATATTACATTCAAGCAGAGCTTTTTGTATCATTTCAAATGTCTTCAATTCATTATCCGGAGCAATCCCATATTCGATTCCCGTCCCTCCTGCCCTGGTTACCTGGGCGGCAAGCTGATATGCATTGCTGTTGCGAATCTTCGACATAACCGGAGTGTCATATGGGCTGATCAGCTCATCGCCTGTGCTGATTATGCCAACAACAGGCTTCTTTTTTACCCTTACTTCTGTATGACCGACTGAAGCCATCACAGCAATATCGTGGGGCATAATGTACTTGTTTTTCCGAAGGACGATATCACCAGTTTTTACATCACTGGCCCTGGCAGCTATGTTTGACTTTGAATCAGAGCCGGTAAATCTGATTTTCCCGTTATCAAGTTTCGCGGAATCCTCGACCATAAATACGACATTGCACCCTTCCGGGACTATTGCTCCGGTCATAATTTTTGAACACTGGTCCATGCCAACACTCCTGAGCGGCACCATTCCCGCGGCGATGATTTCAACAAGTTCAAGATCATGCTTTAAATCGTTTGAGTTGCACGCATATCCGTCAACAGCCGATTTATTAAATGGAGGCATATCAACATCACTCTTGATATCCTCATCAAGTATCCGGTTGCAGGAATTGTGGAACGGGATATTTTCCGACTCAGTCTCAAACCCTTCTTCCATCACGATTCCAAAAGCTTCTTCAAATTCTATCATATAATTACCAATATTTTTCTCTTTACTATTTAATTTTCAGCTACCGTTAATGACTACAATAGCATCAGGGGCAAAACTCACCCATATCTCTTTATTTTCGCTCAGCCGCAGATTTGACAGCTCTGAATCATGTACGTTTACATAGAATTTGTCGCCGGCATCTATAATTACTTCCATTCCAAATTCAGAAGGGATAAGCTCAGCCACCTTACCCTTAATGGAGTTAAGTTTATTGTCAGCGGCAATTTCTGAACTTAATACCATAGAATCGCTTTTTATAAGAAGCAGCCTGTCTTTTCCCTCAGGGACATTCTTAAGCTTGAATTTAACATTATGTCCGGTAACACCTGTCGATAAACCGTTTGAGCCGGTTATATCTACCCTGAAAAAATTTCTGATTCCGGCATAACGTGCGACAAAACGGTTGGAGGGATTTTTGAATACCTCATTTACAGAGCCTTCCTGTATTATTCTTCCGTTATGTATTACTCCGACCCGTCTGGCCAGGCTGATAGCATCACCATAATCATGTGTAACATGAATAATTGTCTGCCCTGCTTTATTAAGATTTCTCAATAGTCTTTTCAGATCGTCCTTGAGCGAAGTGTCAAGTGATGACAGAGGTTCGTCAAGAAGCAGGAGTCGTGGTGAGGTGATCAGTGTTCTTGCAAGAGCAACCCTTTGTAATTCACCGCCTGAAAGTTTTTCTGTGCCGCGGTCCAGTATATGTTTAATGTTCATTGTGGCGGCTGCGTTTTCAACTTTTTCAACGATACTTGTCTTGTCTTCTTTTCTGGCCCTAAGGGGATAAGCTATATTTCCAAAGACTGTCATATGCGGAAAAACAGCAAAATCCTGAAATACAATACCAACTTTTCTATCCTGGATCCGTTGGTGCGTGATATCCACATTATCGAGAAAGATATTTCCGCTGTCAGGAAGTTCCAGGCCTGCAATCAGTTCAAGAAGCTGCGTCTTTCCTGATCCTGACCGGCCAAGAAGAACATAGTACTGGCCGTCTGTAATTTCCAGATTTATATCGGTAAGTGAGAATTCACCCAGCCGGCGGTTAATATTAGTCAGTCTGAGCATCAGGAGTTATTAATTTCCTTTTTCTTTTAAACGAAAGTAACCTTAGCGAGATTAAAAATAAAAGAGCAATAATAATAAAAAAGACTGAGGCCGGTCTTGCGTAATTTAATCCATATGAACTAAATCTCTCATAAATAAGAACAGGCGCGATCATAGGATGATATGCAATAATAACCACAGCTCCGAATTCACTCATTCCTCTTGCAAACATCATCACAAAACCCGTAACTATACTGCGCCAGGCAAGAGGCATTGAAATTGTGAAAAAAGCTTTCGTATGACTTGCTCCCAGATTAAGCGCGGCTTTTTCAAGCCTTTCAGGAACGGCAGCAAATCCGTCGCGGGCAGCATTTATCAGAAACGGCAGACTAACAAAAGCCATTGCAAGAGCAATCCCTGAAGGATGATTCACCAGGTTGAGACCAAAAAGTGAAGCTGTCTTTCCCAGAAAACCATCGCGTGAGATAAAGCCCAGTAAGGCTATGCCCGCTGCAGTATGCGGAAGGACAATTGGAAGATCTATGATTCCCTGAACGATATTCTTGGCAGGAAAGTTTTTGCGCGCGAGAAGCCATGCCAGAGGAACGGCTCCAACGGCAAATACAAGTGTTGCGGCAAACGAAACCCAAAGCGTCAGCCATACGCTCTGCTGAACCTCCTTGTCCTTCACTGTTTCAAGGAATTGCGTTCCGCCGGTATGAATAAACATTCCGGCAAGAGGAGCAAGAATAAACAACAGTACCAGCGATGAGATAATCATCACTATCCACGTAAATATACTGTTCCTGCTCATAGCTGATTCAGTGCTTGGAAGTGGTTGAATATTTCACCAGTTTCTCAGGCAGCTTGTCAGCCGGTCCTGCAATTGGAGGTATAATAGGTTCCTGTCCGCACTTTCTGAAAATATTCATGCCGTCGCTACTCAGGAGAAAATCCAGGAATTTAACAGCCTCTTCTTTCTGAGGAGCATTGTTAAGTATCGTGATACTATAATTAATATAGTCACCTGTGACTTTCATTTTCATGTCCGGCTTTTTTCCTGCAACAAAGGTATTGACTGATGAATATTCTTGCTGTTCTGATGGGTCTGAAAGATTGATTTCTTTGGGTAGTTCAATATATTTTAATCCATGTTGAATCGCAACCGATTTATATTGAAACATATAATCAATCGCATTTGATTCAATCAAAGCCACCAGGTCCACCTCCTTTGGTCTTATGTATTCTTTATCCTTAGACTCCATTTTTTCAGCTAATCCGGGCTTATTGTAATACTTCTCAGCCAGCAGAAGGGTGAATATCGTTCTGTAACCACACGGATCCGAGTCAGGGTCAGACCTGGAATATATTACGTCCTTTCTCTGAAGGATATCCATCCAGTTTTCAGAATTAATCTCACCGGAATATCTGGACTTCGGGTGATAAGCAATAACTATTTCATTTGTGGCGAATTTTATGCTCCAGCTCGCATAATCAGGAATAAGCAGCTCATTTATAACAAAATCATCAGCTGAAGCAATTATATCACATGGCAGTTTAAGTTCGGTCACTTTTCTGGCACAAACAAGGCTGCCGGCAGATTCAAGGAATATTCTGGTACCTGGATTCCTTTTTTCATATTCACGGGCGATCTGATCTATGGGAACAGACAGTGAGCCTGCGTGGAATATGATTAACTCTTTTTGTTTCGCTTTCTGCTGACTAAAAGAGTCTGATGGGCGAATTAATACTGCTAATAGCATAATAATTACAAATCTCATAATTTAAAACTGGTTAAGATTTCCATGAATGGTACAAAATTACTAAATGCTTTGAAGAGACTCGGAATTATGAATTAATAATTGATTATGTAGTATAAAAAATGTAGAGACGCCCAATGCAGAGACGCCCAAATTGGGCATCTTTACAAAAAATCGGGCGTCTCTACATTTTTCCGATATTGATTAGCGTGGTGATTGTATTCCAGTTCCTTGCAGTTCCGGTGACACCCATCTTTTTCTCAAAAAAGTTTGTATGGATCTTTGTCCTTCCGAAACCGTTCGGGCAATAAATAAATATATTGTTACCTATAATCTTAAATTTATCAGGGGGGTAATCGATATTTGCAACTTTCCGGATCTGGCTTTCTGATGGAGTATCATGAAGAAATATCACTGCCATTTTTGAGTCGCTGAAATCAGGTTCCCCAAGAAATGGATTTATGGGAAACAGCGATCTCAATTCCTGATTGGTTCTGATCATAACAGGAATTATAAAATTGAAGCGTTCAAGAATAGCCTGTTCAATATTTACAGACAGAGCCGATTCAGGGATATCGCCAATTTCGCTGAAAATAACATTTCCGCTTTGAATATAAGTTTCGGCGTTCATTAAGCCAAGTTTCAGATACAAGGCAACCAGATCGGTCATCTTAATTGAATTGTGACCGGCCATATTGACACCTCGAAGGAAAGAAATATACGAAACCATCTTTCTCAGTCTAAATATCTGTATTCAACTGATTTAACTTTGAGTATTACCGGAGGAATTACTGATAATTTTTAACCACATCTATCACTTCCGGAAAATCCATTCCTATCTTTTTCAGAAATTCAATAGTAGGAACACCATTTTTATTCCATCCTCTTCTTTTATACACGGCATCTACCAGGGATTCGTACTGGGATTCACGGAATTTCCTCAATACTGCCATCTTTTCCTGAGTTGTTTTTCCAACCGGGTCGAACCCGATTTTTTCCTTTAATTGCTTGTCGTACCTCTCTGATCTGGATTCATATTCTTCGACAGTAACAGGACCAGCGGCCCTGTATGGCTGTCTGTCATGAATCCTTGTCCCGAAACCCCTCCTGAGGTTAAATACCCTTTGGAAATTATACACTCTCTCGGAATCCTCCACCAGGCGTTTCTTGTCAAATTCTCGCCCCGTGACAGCCTTATAAATAGTTACGTAGTTATCGACATGTTCCGGCACTTTGGCAGGTTCATCTGTTTGTGCATTATTCTCAGGTTCTACGTCATTCCATGGCAGTTTACACAGACCAACGAGTCCAAACCAGGTGCGGAACATTGGAAAATAATGAAGCGCTTCAGCCTTATTTTCAAACGTAGGTATCTGGTTATTAACCATATCCATGAATATAAGCCAGGCTTCATCGTGTTGCGGTCCTTTATTTGTCAGGGCAAAGCCGCCCTGCTGTGCAAGCGATTCTTTCGACATATACTGAGAATATTCCAGGCCCTTGTTCTCCATTCCAATATCATTCAGAAACGAAGCTTCACCCCACCCATTTTTAATAAACAGCTCTTTCATTCTGCGAACCCCGGTTCCGGCTATTTTGCCAAATCCTTCTCCACGGGCAAGCTGGTGTAACATCTCGAGGGCTGAAGAAGAGTTACCAAAGCTGAGATCGAGTCCGCCTGTCCTTTCCTTATTAAGAATTCCGTTCTGGAAACACTCCATTATAAATGCAGTAGCAGTGCTCCAGGTAATAGTACATATCCCGTAGGTATCGCAATAAAAATTTGTCTCAATTATATATTCCGGATCGAATATCCCGCAATTTGAGCCCAGACCTGCAGCATTTTCATACTCCGGTCCATCGACTATAACTTTCTGACCCTTATATGGACCTGTCTTCAGAACAAAGTCGTCGATACCTTTGCTGCACGACATATTACAACCGATCCAGCAGCCATCAGGGATATTCTGTGTGAAATTCTTTTTCCAGATAGAAGAGTCAATCTTATAAGAATCGGGGTGACTCCCATATTTATAATTCATTACCGGCAGAAGGTCGTGATCATTCATGACTTCCATAAGATGAGCCGTACCTATTTCCCTCATCTGGCATTGTTTGGCATCCAATTCTCTCATCTCCCTGTTAAATCTTTTGCCTCTTTCCATAATAGCCTCAAGATCAACGACATTATTCAGATTCCCTTTCACGCCGGGGATCTTGCATACAAGAGCCTTTATCTTTTTATTTCGGAATACCGAGCCGATCCCGCCTCGTCCTGCCTGTTTAAGCCGAACCTTTTTCCGTTTGGAATCGTAAAAGCTGAAGTTGAGCATTCCAATAAGAGACTGCTCAGCGGCTGAGCCGGTTGAGACAACACCGATGTTCTTCTTTTCATTATCATTATCGGCAAAAATCTCTGTCAGCTGTTCTCCCAGCAGATGACTGTCTGCGGCTTCGGCGGGTGCCTCAATTATCTCAACCCGGTGATTGATGCCATCAATAAAGATAATTACATCTTTTTCAGCTTTCCCCTGGATTTCAATCGCATCAAATCCGGAAAACTTAAGAAAAGGCCCGAAGAATCCGCCGACATTACTGTCCATTACTGAATTTGTCTGGGGTGAAATTGTCACAACCAGTGACTTGCCGGTTCCGGAATACTGGGTAATTCCTCCAACAGGACCGGAAGATATAATGATCTCGTTCTCAGGATCATTCCATTTAGTTTCAGGTTTGGTTGCGTCCCATAGCAGCCTGAGGCCATACCCCTTGCCGCCTATGAATTTTTCTTTCATTACCTGTGGCACATCCTTGTCAGCCATTTCCGTCGTACCAACATTGATATATAATATCTTGTCAGTATAACCCTTGCTAAGCGGAGTCCAGTTATAGTCCCAACCCCTCAATAGCCTGTGCTGCTCTTTAATCGACTTTATATCCATATGTGTAAATATTAGAGCCTGCTAATCCGCGATTTATAACCTCAAAATTATAACAATATTATGTGTTTTCGCATGATATTGATCAGTAACCCTTGAATTTCACGTGACGATTCAGATTACTCTTATCTTGTAAAAACATGAAAAGGTTCTTATCTTTCGCATTGAAAACGGAAGTGAGGCATAATATAAATCTGGTCCAAAATGAGAATCTCTGAAATCAGGGCTCATCTATCAAAATTCAGGGTTGGAATTGCTGGCGCCGGAGGCCTTGGCTCAAACTGCGCTGTTGCTCTTGCCAGAAGCGGTATTGGTACTCTGGTAATTACAGATTTTGATATTGTTGAAGAGCTAAACCTCAACCGTCAGTATTATTTCGTGGAACAGATAGGATTATTGAAAACAGTTGCACTAAAACAGAATATAGCACGAATTAATCCTGCTGTTTCAGTCGTGATCCATCAGCAGAAGCTTGATAAAAACAACATTCATGAGATATACTCCGGTTGCAATATTATTGTCGAGGCACTTGACAGTGCACTGATGAAACAGATGTTTATTGAAGCTGTTCAGACGAAAATGCCTGGTATTCCGGTAATCGTCGGATCAGGCATGGCCGGCTGGGGAAAAACCAATGAAATTTTCAGCAGGAAGCTTGATGATTCTCTTTATGTATGCGGAGATGAAAATTCAGAAGTTTCTGATGAATTACCACCTGTTGCTTCCCGTGTTGCTATTGTTGCCAATATGCAGGCGAATATTGTTATTGAACTTCTTATGGGATATAATTGACTAACTTATTCAATGCAATGAAGATCCATTTAAACAACAGGGAAGAAGAATTCAGCAGGGATATTATGAGTGTCAGTGAAATGCTGATATTGAAGAAATTCTCATTCAAAATGAGAATAATCAAGATAAACGGGATTTTTATTGCTAAAGAAGAATACGATTCTACATTTATAAAGGAAAACGATGATGTACAGATGTTATATCTTATGAGTGGCGGTTAGAAAAAATAATGTAGGTTTGTGCTATGATTATAAGGTTTAATTTTACTGAAAAAATACCACCGATACTCCGGAATAAATATGTCCTGACGATCATAATCTTTGTTGTCTGGGTTACCCTTCTTGATTCTAATAACCTTATAGCCAGATACAAAGACATGAGAGAGCTCCATAAGCTCAAGATCGACAGGGAGTATTATATGAAGCGTATCGAACAGGACAAACAGAAGCTTCATGAATTAAAGACAGATAATCATAACCTTGAAAAATTTGCAAGGGAACAATACCACATGAAGAAACCTGATGAAGATCTCTATATTATTCTGACTCCCTCAGAGGACAGTAAGATTAACAGAAATAATAAATAGGACCAGATTTTTGTATTGAATACTTTACGGTATCACATTTCAATTACCCTCAAATTCAATAAAGTGTCAAAATGCGTCATATCGCAGGCCTTTCCATCTTCCTGTAATATTTTAGCAGATCAAGAGGTGTTTTTGAATCCAAAATTATTCCCTTATGGTGCAATAAATTGTCAGCCGAAATATCAACAGCCTGCTTGTCAAGCAAATCCATATGGACAAAATTCAGGTACTTAACAATCCTGAACATGTTGAACCAACCGTAATACCGTTTTCTGAATGATTGTATTCCCGATGTATTGGCATTCACCTCCCTTATTTTCTCAATCCATTCCTCTTCATCCAAAAATCTTCTGATGGTCTCAGGGATCTGATTGAAGTGTTCTTTCAGGAGAGGAAGGGACAATTCGAAAAACAGATCCGTCTGTTTAAAAAAAGTCCTGAGCTCTTTAAACGCAAGGAAGTTATAGGTCAACACTGTTAAGCTTCCATCTCTGCAAAGCTTTTCGATTGATGCACCGGTACCGAATGGCACTCTGCCGGAAGCTCTAGATGATGGGTATACGATAGTTGAATTTAAGCTGAAATAGCCTCCTGCCGGTACAAGCTTCTGTATAAAATAAAAATCTTCACCAGCCTGCTTTCTGTTCATACCTCCTGCCTTAACATATGGAAGTGCCTTTACGGCCAGTGATGATCCGACAGTATGAAAAACATAAGGAAAGCCTGCGAAGATCAAGCCCTGGTAAAAGTAACGAAGATGAAGCTCATATAAAATAATGTATTTATATGTGCTTTGGGAATGGTCGTTTCCTGCAAGAGGATGTTCAAAATAAATTGAACAGGCTGATCGGTCAGTGTTTTCCGCCAATTCATTATAAACAGAAATAAAATAATTTTGCTCTACAGTGCAGTCAGCATCAAGGCAAAGAATTACACCTTCCGGCTTGTTAATTGAATTGAAACGCCGGACAGCCTCATCCATGCCGGTCTTTCTGGCCAGCCCGACGCCCCATCTCTGTATTGACGGATGGTCGATCATCAAAGCAAAAAGCCGGAAGAATGTATTAACATTTTTTCTCTTCCAGCTCTCTATGTTATTGAAAGTTAATCTATTATTCTCCAAACACTCACTGGTGGCATCATCCGGAGCGTTTATAACAATAATAACTTCGATGCCGCATTCCGGTTCCAAACAGTGCGAAAGAGAATCGAGCATTCTGGTTATTCCGGTCTCATTGTAGGCAGGAACTACCACAATTATGCCGGTTCTCTTATCAACAGCCTCTTCAATTTTCTGAGGGAACAGTGCCCTTTCTTTAAGATAGGTTGAGGCAAAACCCATTATTGCTATTTTTTCTCTGCCTTATATTTCTTATTGATCGCGGCAAGTACCCTGTCAGTTATATCCAGGGAGCTATCACCATAAAGAACTTCGTTTCCGAAGCTTTTTCCCAGGATATACTGATAGTTGTATTCCGATCTGTTCTCTTCCAGAAACTTTGTAATATACTCGAGTATCTGACGATTCATAACCTGTTCTTCATCAACGAGGTTGGCCTGTAGCTTATCGCGTAATGATACAAGTTCCTGTTGCTGCTGACCAAGTGATTGTTCTATCTGTGCTGCAGTTGCCCTGGTTATCAGACCCTTGTTTGCTTTATCCTGGTAGTCCTTTACATCTTTCTGATATTGAGAAGCTTTTGAATTAAGTTCTGCTTCGGCGCTCTTTTGCTTTGCCATCAGATCATTTCTTCTGTCATTGAACATATCAAACTTAAAAATAACTGTATCGATATTCACATAAGCAATTCCTTGTCCGGACGTACCGGCTACGCTGCTTTTCGTCTCGCTTTTGTGAGTTTTATTATTGCCTGAAAAATGCAGAAAATACAGACCAATTACAGCGACAAACAGTACAGCATACAGAGCTACAGATAGATTCTTCATTTTAAATTGAATATTTGTTAAACATTAGTCAGCCGCAAATATAAACAAATAAATAAATGTGAATGGCGGAACCCGGAAAATTTAGAATGGCGAAATTGGGAGCCAGGTATAAAAGCTAAAATTCGGGACATGGAATTGCCCTGATCCGCTTTTTAAGCTGACCAAGCGAGAGATTATTGAATTCATAAACCATGGAAATCTCATGTGCCCCACCAGTAGAGCCTATCAGATTTGAAATTGTAAAGTCGTAGCTGTATCCGATATGCAGCTGACTGGTTTTTATTCCAATCAGGCCAATGATAGCATCTCCTGCCTGGGATGTGGCAAAGGGTATTCCTCTGTACCAGACTCCGAATATTAACGGATCCTTATAATAATACAGCCCCAGGTCAGACTGGTAGAATTTACCTTGTTTTTGAAAATTTAAAGCTACAGAGAGAACATCGAGTGATTTCTGGCGCAACCGAGTCTTTTTTAAGATCTGAGTGCCGCCATAAAAATTAATTTTAACGGGTACAGTTGCATCGTCTCCATAAAAAGATGTTTTCGGTTTCAGAAGATGATCTAATGTAATTCCAGCCCAGGTCCTTTCATTATATACCAGCGCCGATGTCGCAAAATCCACATCAGCTACATTATCGAAAGGAGGCGGAGTAATAGCAGGTGTAGTGCCGCTGCCGGTTATCTGACTGTTAAAGACAAGTTTCCCGATATCGAGGCCGAGATAATAGAATTTGAAATTAATCCCTGGTCTCACATGCCATGTTTTATTAATATTAAAATCGTAAGAATAAAGCAGTCCGATATTTGTTGTGCTCAGGTTTCCTGATCCTGCCACATCATAAGTTGCAAGAACCCCTATTCCTGAATTGAAATTAGGCAGTGCCTTATCGAAAGAAATGCTGTAAGTATTGAACACCCCGGGTACAGAGGGCCACTGATCCCTGTAATTCAGGGCAAACCTGTATTCGTTCGTTGCTCCGGTGAAGGAAGGTGAAAGATACAGGGCATTGGCATAAAACTGGGAGAATGTAGGATCCTGACCAAAACTATCTGTAATTATGATGAATGACAGTATGATTGAATATATAATCCGCTTCATCAAAATCGATCCCGTTAGGTTTACATTGACGAAAATAGTCAAATGAATTTAAAATCTTATATGATTTAACGAATTTTACGTCTAAAAGATTCGTCTTGCCTCATATATTTTAATTAACGGGGAAATATATGCACGATTGTCTGATATATCAGTAAGCCTAAAAACCTAAATATTTTATATGTTCCATAAACCGGCCGATCAGTTCTTAAGCAGAGTCACATCACCCATTTTTATGAAAGGTTCGCCATTTCTGAATTTGCCTCTTACTTTCCAGATATATACCCCCGGCTCGCATAACTGGCCGTTATTATACCCATCCCAGCCAATGTTAATATCATTGCTCTCAAAAATCTGGATGCCGAGTTTGCTGAATATCTTAAGCTGAAATCCATTTACTCCTGCAGAAGAAGGATGAAACACCTGGGCAGCCTCATCACTTTTAGTTGAATAGTAGCCACCTGAAGGCCCCTGAGTATTTGGGATAAAGGCATTTGGGAACTCAATAAAATATCCTGAAGCTGAAAGGGCATTCGAAACGGTGACAGAGTCGGTGCAGCCCAGATCCGAATATGCTACCAGTCTGACATTGTAACTGCCATATTTCACATAAGTGTGTTTGGGTTCAAAGGATTCAGATTTAGTTCCGTCGCCAAAATCCCAACTGAACTGTACAGCATCAGTAGAATAATTCATAATACGAATCTCATCTTCTGTATTAAGTCCTTTTACAGGAGAAATTTCAAAACGTGCTTTAGGCTTTGGATGAACTGTAACGGAAGCCGTAGAGGATAAATGTCTTCCATCATGCATGAAAAGATCCAGGACAACTTTGTAATCGCCTTCCACATCGAATATCCATTCAGGTTCTGCATTATTCGAATATCCGCCATCTCCAAATGTCCACCTGCATGAATCATAAAGAGTTGAAGGAAAGCCAAACTTAACCCTGAGGGGAGCGCACCCAGCTGTAACGGCAGGATCAATGGGAAGTGAGCTTAGTTCATTCCTTAGCTTTTTATTATCAGTTTTAGCTTCTGGAAATAAATTATTTTTAGAAAATGAGTTTGTAATGTGTGCACCC
Source organism: uncultured Bacteroidales bacterium (assembly GCA_963715785.1). Taxonomy (GTDB): domain Bacteria; phylum Bacteroidota; class Bacteroidia; order Bacteroidales; family VadinHA17; genus LD21. Next base: position 2,615,380 of record OY970276.1, on the reverse strand, counting down.
ACAGGAGTAACAATTCCATTAAGGGCACGGACGTTAGAAGGCTCAGCTTTCAGGTTGCCTGAAATTCGTGAGATTTTGCCGGGTCTTAAAGACTCACTGTCAAACGATTCAGCTGTTACAGGTTTTTCTTTTAACGGCCGGGAAACAGGAATTTGGAGATAGCTGATAGTGTCGGCTCTTTCTTCACCATATAAGTTGGGAGAAGTGTTTAAAAGACCTGGTTTTTCTTTACCTGAAAAAAGTAAGACTGCCGCAGTTATTCCGGTAACCATGATCCCTCCGAGATAGAAGATATTTAACCTGGCAAGATTAAAATGCAGGAATTCCTTTCTGGCTACCTTACGCATAAGCCTCGATCTGAGTTCCGGATCAGGAATTACCTCTGCATACTCGAGGTTCTGGCGGAATAACTCCCTTACATTAATATTTTGATTTTTCGCTTTCAATTCAATCTTTATCTGTCTGACTGATGAATCAGCCATTTTCGGAATAACTTCCTTTTAATTTTCTAAGCTTTTCAAGTTTATCTCTTATAACTGCTTTTGCCCTGCTATACTGCGATTTAGATGTATTGGTATCTATACCCAGCATCTCAGCTATTTCCTTATGTTTATAACCTTCCACTGCATAAAGGTTGAAAACCATTCTATAACCGGCCGGCAATTCCTGTAGCACCCGGAATAGCTCATCGGAAGTAAAAAAGTCTTCCTCAAAGCTTGTAACCCCTGTTTCAACAGAAACATATTCTTCAATCTCAACATGATACCTGTATTTAAGGTTTTTCTGATAATTCGTCAAAGCCGTATTTACAGCAATTTTTCTTAACCAGCCGATAAAAGAACCCGAACCTGAGTAATCGCTTATATTAAAAAATATCTTCAAAAAACTTTCCTGCAGAATATCTTCTGCTTCTGCCCTGTCTGCTGCATACCTTAAACATACTCCAAGCAGCAGACGTGAATACCTGTCGTACAGCTCCTGTTGTGCTTTTCTGTCATGTTTAGCACACAACTCTATTATTTGCTGGTCACTCATCATAAACTGAGGACAATGCTAAGACTTTTTAAAAAAATAAAAGGTTGCATAAAGTGAAAAACTTTCTTCAGAATATCCGGAATCATGCTTTTTTCATGTTTTTTGAATGACAAAGGTCATTAAAATATATTTTGAGATCTGTTTTATTAGCATCTTTAAATCAGAGAAAAAGATAGTTAATTTATTTTAATAACAAATTCATATTATGTTCAACAGATTTATAGCCGCTATATTACCCTATTTTCCTAAGAAATTTATCTGGATTTTCTCCAGATCCTACATTTCCGGGGAAACTCTTGATGATGCTTTACGTGTATCTAAGGATCTGAACAGCAAAAACATAAAAGTAACCCTCGACGTGCTTGGTGAATTCATAAAGACACTTGATGAAGCGGAATCTAATAAGAAGGAATATATTAATCTGATCGATATATCATTCGCTAATCATATCGACGGGAATTTTTCGCTCAAACCAACCAGTTTTGGTTTACTTCTCGACAAAGAAATCTGTTATAACCACATTCGGGAGATTGTTGCAAAAGCAGCTTCCTACAACGGATTTATCAGAATCGATATGGAAGACTCCCCATGCACCGACGATGAGATTGCTCTCTTCCGCAGGCTCAGGAGCGAGTTTCCTGCCAATGTGGGATTAGTTCTGCAGGCATACCTGAGAAGAACACTGAAGGACATCGAAAACATGCTTGACCTGAATAATGGTCCCATTCCTGTAAGTTACAGGCTGTGCAAGGGAATCTATGTGGAACCTGAATCGATAGCATTTAAAAAATATGAGGAAATTAATCAGCATTATCTCGAAGATCTCGAATTCATATTTAAAAATAAGATTCGTGTTGGTATTGCCACACACGATAAACCTCTTATAGAAGGCGCATACAACCTCATCAAAAAATATAATGTCCCGAAGGAAATGTATGAATTTCAGATGCTCTATGGGGTAACTCCAAAACTTCGTGAAAAGATTGTGAATGACGGATATGGAATGAGAGTCTATGTGCCATTCGGGAAACAGTGGTTTGGCTATTCAACCCGCCGTCTGAAAGAAAATCCCAAAATGGCATCACATATAATAAAGGCAATATTCTATAAAGGCTGAGGCTGAGGCTGAGGTTAAGGCTGAGGCTGAGGCTGAGGCTGAGGCTGAGGCTGAGGCTAAGGATTAGAATATAACCTCTTTACCTTTACCTTTACCTTTACGTTTACCTTTGCCTTTACCTTTACCTTTACCTTTACCTTTACCTTTACCTTTGCCTTTACCTTTACCTTAGCCTGAGGTTAAGGTTAAGGTTGAGGTTGAGGTTGAGGTTGAGGCTGAGGCTGAGGCTGAGGCTGAGGTTGAGGTTGAGGTTGAGGCTGAGGCTGAGGCTGAGGTTGAGGCTGAGGCTAAGGCTGAGGCTGAGGTTGAATGTCGGGCATATAGGTGCGAAAATCGGATTCCGAATTATTTTGCAACATCTGAAAGGGTATATTCTTTCACAGAGGTCTTACTACTGTGATTTTGGAAATTCTTATCTTTAAGTTTGAACTTTCTAACCTGAATATTGCTCTAAATCAAATAAATTCTTAAAAGATGGAAAGATCAGAATTTTTCAGGAAATTCCTGGCTTCAGGGATTGCCTGCGGTTGTGCCCTCAGGATGCAGGCAGTGAATGAAGTTCCAATGCCGGTTTCGGTAAAAAACGTGCTTACAGAAGAAACACCTTGCAGCAAAAAGATTGAATTTACGCAAAACTGGATTAAACGGTTTATGGATGTGATGGACAAAAATCTCGACGCTGAGACTTGTAATAAGCTGATGCAGATAAATGGTTCGCTCTGCGCCACTGGAGCATATGGAGAACTTTCAGGACTTAAGCCTCGTAGCACCGAAGAAATTGATTCAACGATAGGTGACTGGCAAAAATCACTGGGCAAAGAAAATATATACCGTGAAGGCAATACGGTATTTTTCAATTACGTCGGAAACCCAAAAGGATTAAAAATAGCAGACGGTTATTGTCTTTGTCCGATGCTGGAAAACGGGCCTGCCAGGCTCTCGCCAACATACTGCCAGTGTTCCGTGGGATATGTGGGATTTATGTTTCACAAACTTATAACAGGCACTCCGGTTAATGTCGAGCTGCTTGAATCATTACGCGGAGGCGGCAAAGCTTGCAGATTTAAGGTCACTATTCCTGTTAATGCTTAGTATTTTCAGCTGGTTTGCTCCTCAGCATTTCAAAATATTTATTCTGAATTTGTTCCAATTCATCTTCAGTCAGTTTTTGTTGCATGGGAGGAGGCTTTTCCGGTAGTCCGTGTATAAGAAGATAAGCTGCGGGGATAAGCAAAAAGGGATTTATGCCTGCGATCATATCCGAAGGAATTCCACCTTTCTCATACGCATTAACTTTCAGTTTCTGACGTATGAGGTCGTAGTTTGCACCCGGATCACCAAGTTTTCCTGTGGTTGTACGACCAGCATAAGCTGATACTGCCACATTATACCTTGCGTTATCCATAGTGGACGGAATCTTACTCGGTGAATTTAAAATTTCAGCTTTTATATTCCGGTACTTTGGTATAATAACAACCTCATTTATGGATAATGTATCGCTATGCATATATATGCCTGCAACAAATTCCTTACCGGTAAGGGTATCACTTACATACAACAAAGAAGGTTTATAACCCAGGTGTATAAAAAGGACAGAATCGTGCTTGTTTACGATGAAAGCAAATGTGCCTTCCGAATTACTCACTGAGGAAAAATTATTGTTTATCAGAATCTGGGCATTGGAAATCGGAGCAAGTGTGCCGGCATCCATTACAACTCCGCGAAAAAGGATTCTCACACCCGTAGTGTCTGCATTCTGACAGTAGGCAGGCTTTATAAGAAAAAAAGAAAATATAATTGGAATAAAAAAATGTTTCATCGGCTTTATTCTATTATAACCTTACAATCAACTCCTGCAGGCTCCTCTTGGGGACATGATGATTTTTATCCTTATCCCTCCAGTATTTTACATCGGAGTTTTGTATGTCGTCAATAATTACCTGTTCGATAGGTTTTCCCAATGCAATAACTAAAAGTGTATCAAAATTGTCAGGAATTGAAAGTTCATTACTTAATTCATCCCGTTTGATGGATCCGATTATACAGCCCCCAAGTCCTGCCTCAGTTGCCCCCAGCAGGATAGCATGAGCAGCAATGCCGTGGTCAACACCAAAAATCTCAGATATTGATCTGTCACCCAGAATTATAATATAAGCGGTTGGCCTCTCTCCTTTCTCAGGTCCCATCCAGTCGGTGAGGTATCCCGCCCAGGCCAGGTATGGAAAAACCTTTTCACAGCCTTCAGAAGTATTGAAATAAAGATATTTCAAAGGCTGCTTGTTAGCCCCTGATGATGAAAGTCGTGCAAGATCGATAATTGATTCAATAGTCTTGTTATCAATATGATGTGATTCATCGAAACGTCTGTAAGACCTGGTTTTTGTTATCAGCTCCTTTAAATTCATAATCAGTTATATTGTTAATTCCAAGATAAATCTTCAGAGGTGCCTCTGCTAAAGGTGAAACAAAAATTATCAGAACCGATTTGATACCTGATCCCAGTCGAGAATTTCCCAGAACGACTTTATATAGTCGGGCCGTTTATTTCTGTAATCAATGTAATAAGCGTGTTCCCAGACATCACATGTCATAAGTGGCTTTAGCCCTCTGCGCAAAGGATTACCAGCATTTGACTCCTGGATGATCTGAAGCTTTCCGTCCTGGTTTTTTGCCAGCCAGGCCCACCCGGCGCCAAAAAGCGTTGAAGCAGCTTTATTAAACTGTTCCTTAAATGACTCCAGCGAACCAAATGAGACTTTTATAGCTTCTGCCATATCTCCTTTCGGTTGTTTACTGCCGTCATGTGCAAAAGATTCAAAATAGAATGTATGATTCCATACCTGTGCAGCATTATTAAATATGCCTCCTTCAGCTTTCTTTATAATCGCTTCAAGATCTGCTTTTTCAAACTCAGTGCCCTGTACCAGTCCATTCAGGTTGTTTACATAGGCCTGATGATGTTTGCCATAATGGTAATCAAGCGTTTCTTCACTTATGTACGGAACAAGTGCATCCAGCTTGTACGGAAGTTTTGGTAGTTCAAATGCCATGATTTTTTGTATTAGAGTGAGTAATCTTATAAATATAACAATGAACAATTACCTATGTTCAATTTATCCATTATATAAAATTGCACTCAGAGCTCCGTCAGAAAAAGCCGCTCGGGCAGCCCGGGGATAACCCCTTTTTCGGAAGCGATCCTGAAGAGTTCAACTATTGCCTCACGCCCTTTACTTCCGAGATTAATTGTATATTCATTGACAAAAAGCTTTATGTGATTATTCATTACCGTGCTATCCATCTCCCTCGCATTACCGGAAACAAAATCATAGGATGCAAATGAATCTTTATAGGCATATTCAAGACTTCTGCGAACCACGCGGTTGACTTTTTGTGCAACATCATCAGGAATGTCTCTTTTAATCACAATAGCTCCAAGCGGGATCGGAAGGCCAGTTAGTGATTCCCAGTATTCACCCATATCGGCCAGCTTATGGAGTCCTCTCTTATAATAGGTAAATCTTGTCTCATGGATTATAAGTCCTGCATCAACTTTATCCTCAAGGAGCGCATCCTCAATCATCGAAAAAAGGTATTCAGTCTTGTTGGTAATTTCAGGCCATGCTATGCTGAAGAGGAGATTTGCCGTAGTATACTTGCCGGGGATTGCAATCCTAAGCCCCGGAAGGTCGTTGACACTTATGCGTTTCTTACTGATGAGCAATGGCCCGTTCCTGTGACCGAGAGCGCTTCCTGCATCAAGAATCAGATAGTTCGGGGCAACATAGGCATAGGCATGGTAGCTGATCTTTGTAATATCAACATCAGCATTAAGAGCTTTCCTGTTAAGCTCCTCAACATCGGAAAGAAAATAATCAAATTCCAATCCCTCCGTATCAATTCTGCCATGCACCATGGCATCAAAGATAAATGTATCATTTGGACATGGTGAAAAACCCAAAGTTAATCTCATATTTTCACTACAGTGTTAAGAGTACCTCTCTAAGCTTTGATGATAAATTGTTAATAGCCAGATCTATTTGCCATTTATTTTTATTACGCGGTTCCACTTTATTTGAGACTGCCCTCAGAGCCAGAAAAGGAACATTTTCCATGGAACAAATATAGAAAAAAGTTGCGCCTTCCATAGTCTCAATATCAGGATTAAATTTATTGATCAATTTAATCCTGGTGGCCTCAGAGCCAGTGGCAGTATTGACTGTTATTGCTCTAACCGGTTTTAACAGGCTCTTCATCTTTTCATAATATCTTGGATCTGAATGAAGAATACCATCAGTGAACGGGAATTCATCCGCACCAATCAATCCAGCCTCTGAAAGTGTCATAAACTTTTCGTTATCTTCAATCCCAGCATCCGCAAAACAGTCTGAAAAGGGCATTACAACATCTCCTGGCATGATATCATCTTTGTAACTTCCAGCTATGCCAGCATTAATAGCCAGATCAGGCTTTCCATTTATAGTAATCCAGTGTTTCAGAGACCATGCAGTCGCTACTGATCCCACCCCGGTAACCAGGAGGCTGATTTCAGGTTGTACAAACTCTCCCCTGGAAGAAGTATTGCTCCACACATTATTCAGTGCATCTGCCTCCCGTTTTGTGGCGGTCACATATAAAATTTTAAATAACATAGAATTGAATCTTTATCTGAAAGACTAGTAAATATAGATAATTTCCGTCAGAAAGCATTTCAGGATTTGTAATTGAGAAATGCAATAGCCATGAATATATATCGAAATTTTAAGCTATATCATTTTCCAGAATCTGTAATCAAGTTTATGCAAATTTTCTCATTTTTAGAAAAATACAAAAATCAGATGCGTGAATCAAAAAAAATTTTAATTTATTTATCATATTGAATATATGACAGTTACAAAACTTACGCTTGATTTTTTTATTGATGTCACATTTTTGGCACATGTTTTGGTTCTTCATTGACAAGAAGAATGAAATTTACCACTGCATAGCAGTGAATAAATTATAAGGCACTTTAAGGATCAGATTATTACTAGCGTTTTTTCACAGTTTAGTTTTAGGTCAGCAAATAGTGGAGCAATTCCATTCTCCACTATTTACTTTATGCTCTTCGGGATTAGTTTTTGAACAATATCATGGAAGCAGCAGTACGGAAAAGCCAGAAACAAAAATTTGTAAAAACAATTGGCATGAAAACTACAACAATAAGATACTGGAATACCAAGAAAGAAAAACTCAAACAAAAGTTTGAGAATCTGACGGATAAGGACTTAGCCTTTACTGAAGGCAAGGAAAAAGAAATGATCGAAATGCTTGTCCGCAAACTTGGAAAAACAAAGCAGGAACTCCTCAATATCATCATTACCCTGTAATCCTGTAATTTAGTCCATAGCAAATATATATTAAAATTTTCCCCCTTGGAGACAGAGCACCATTATGCATCATGTGCAAATAAGCGGTATGCTCTGTTTTCTTTTGCTGTTTATATTCCTTTAAGCTAAACTCAATGGACTTGTCCAATGAACCTGATTTTCCTTTCTGCTGACCGACAGATCTGTATGAATCTGAATTTCAAAATTTTGCTTTTGCCACTCTAAATAGATCAAAATATTTGGTTAATATTGTATCATAAATTAATGATGTATGATATATCTGACTCGCCGGGAGCGATTCTGTGCTGCCCACAGGATGTACAGGAAGGAGTGGTCCGATGAGGCTAATCTGCAAGTGTTCGGAAAATGCTCAAATCCAAACTGGCATGGACACAACTACGTATTATGGGTTACAGTAATGGGAGAACCCTCAGAGGAGCTCGGATTTGTGATGAATATTAATGTTCTGAAACAGATTATTCTCGATGTCATTATTGATAAAATTGATCACAGGAATATTAATACTGAAGTAGAATTCATGAAAGACAAAATTGCAACAACTGAAAATCTTGCGATTTCAATCTGGAATGAACTTTCGCCCCATATTGAGAAACAAGGCGCTGGTCTATACTGTGTTAAAATTCAGGAAACAGAAAATAATTCAATAGAATATTATGGCAAAAAAGATAGAATCAATCAATAACGGAACAGGCATTCTGCTTGATGGTTATAACAAAATAGAGACCTGGGAAGGAGAAAAACTGGAAGAGTTGTCATCATTATATTATAAGGTACTGGGACTTATTGGTGAAGATCCCGACCGTGAAGGACTTAAGGGAACTCCTGTAAGGGTTGCCAAAGCTTTGTATTTTCTGACGAACGGTTATCAGCAGAATCCATGTAATATAATCAATTCTGCCAAGTTCAGGGAGGACTACAAACAGATGGTCCTGGTAAAAGATATCGATCTGTACTCAATGTGTGAACATCATATGCTCCCATTTTTTGGGAAGGCCCATGTTGCATATATTCCTGATGGCTATATAACAGGATTAAGCAAGATAGCACGTGTTGTTGAAGCTTTCAGCAGAAGGCTCCAGGTACAGGAGAGACTCACAACTCAGATCAGGGATTGCATACAAGACTGCCTGTGCCCCTCAGGTGTGGCAGTGGTCATTGAGGCACAGCACCTTTGCATGCAGATAAGAGGCGTACAAAAACAAAATTCAGTCACCACAACTTCAGCTTTCACTGGAATTTTTCTTGACCATTTTCAGACAAGAGAGGAGTTCATGCATCTGATAGGAACCAAACTTCACTGAACAGGAGAATCTGCAGATCCCGGGATTTTAACATATTCGTAATGATCGTGGCTCTCTGCGGAAAATTTCAAGTTTACTTTTAAACTATTTTTATATTTTTGCACCCTGCCAGATTTGGCTGACTAAACTAAAAACAGTTATTTATGAAAGCATATGTATTCCCGGGTCAGGGAGCCCAGTATACAGGAATGGGAAAAGATCTTTATGAGAAATCACCTCTCGCTAAAGAGTTATTCGAGAATGCAAACTCAATCCTTGGCTTCCCAATAACTGAACTGATGTTCGCGGGTACGGAAGAAGACCTGAAACAGACCAGGGTTACACAACCAGCAATTTTTCTGCATTCTGCAATCCTCTCGGCGGTACTTGGAAATTCCTTCAGGCCCGACATGGTTGCAGGTCATTCTCTCGGAGAGTTCTCAGCCCTTGTTGCAAATAAAACCCTGACTTTCACAGATGGACTTATACTGGTGTCCAAAAGAGCAAAGGCCATGCAGAAGGCATGTGAGCAGACACCATCGACGATGGCTGCCATATTGGGCCTGGATGACCAGATTGTAGAGGACGTTTGCGCATCAATAAATGAAGTTGTCGTTCCGGCAAATTATAATAGTCCGGGGCAGATAGTAATATCCGGCTCAAATGAAGGCATAGATAAAGCTATAGAGCTGCTGAAAGAGAAGGGCGCCAAAAGGGCCATTAAACTATCGGTTGGTGGCGCGTTTCATTCTCCTCTTATGGAGCCCGCCAGGCTTGAGCTTGAAAAAGCCATTAACAGTACAACATTCAGCAAACCTGTATGCCCTGTTTATCAGAATGTTAATGCGAAACCATCCAGCGATCCTGAAGCAATAAAAGCTAACCTGGTGTTACAGCTTACTTCTCCCGTACGATGGACGCAAAGCGTAATAAATATGATCGGCGACGGGGCGACTTCATTCATCGAAGTTGGTCCTGGCTGCGTTCTTTCCGGACTTATAAAAAAGGTAAACAGGGAACTGGTTACGGAAAGTGCATCATTCGTAATATAAAACATACAACTGCTGCAGCAGAGATTCTTAGGCTGATGAAAAGCGGCTATCTGAACATTCGCATTGTGTTTGAAGAAAGTCTCATCCGAAATGCATTCAAGGCTTTAAGATTACACCTCTGTGTTTCTTTCCGTCTATCATAATTTCAAGTGGATTATTAAATCTAACATGCCTGATATAGCTGTCTTCATAAATAACATTCAATTTATTTAAATAATCCACATCATAATAGCCTTCATTGATATAAGGATTTATAGTAAAATATCCGACCCGGAACGAAGTGAGATTCTGAAAAAAATGTGTCCCCTGACTCGGATCAATTCTGTAGTTCTTTAATCCGGATTCTATTATGATTCTGGCTGCAGAAATCTGTGGCCACTTTACAGGGACTCCCAGCCAGGGGTCGGTTGAACCCCATCGTCCCGGGCCTATCAATATGTATCCTTTCCCTTGTTTTACAAAAAGACTGTTGATTTTCTCAATTTCAACCGCAACACTCTTGTTATTGGATGCGCTAAATGACTCAGGCTTTAGATAAACAAGATCATAGATACCTTTAAAAAGACCATTTCCCAGTGCTGATTCCGAATATATGATCGTATCCTCAGGCCTGATATGGTCAAGATTTATATTATGGGCCTCCTCACTGTGAACTATCGGCCTGATTTGCAGAAAATTGAATATTTTTGGAGTGCCGGCAGGAGTTTCAAGATTTGCCGCGAATTCTATCTCAACAGGGTTATTCATCTCTTCCTGTCCAATCTCAAGGAGAGCACTTAATATCTCAGCTAAAGGGAATGTCTTATGCTGAAGTATATTTGAGAAGGTGATCACCCGCTTTCCGGGAGTGCTTATCCCATCCCTGAGAACATTGTTGTTTCTGTCGTATGTTGAAGCAATATACTTCAGAGCCGGCTCATTTTCAAGTTTCCTGACATCAATCCTGAGGATATTCACTCCATCATCGGTTGATGGTATAAAACTCTCAACATTAAGATCAAGGGCACAAAATTCTTTCTGAGAATCTCTAATTGCAGCATCGGGGGAAGATAGCTGAAGTATCTTTTTCGGATATTTAGGTGAAAACCTTAGCGACAAGCCCCCTTCCACTATCAGCTTTCCCAGGCCGAAGGCAATATTCACTATGCCATCTTCAGCTTTTTCCGATCCTATAGGGTAATAATTTATTGATCTGGCAACACCTGATAAAGTAGGATAAAATATCTCACCGTGTCTGTTTCCGCAGACTTCCTGCAGAATAATGCCCATCTTTTCTTCGTCAATGACATTTGCAGTTGCCGACATATAAGCCTTGCTGGCTTTGTAGAAAACGGAAGCATAAACCTCTTTGATTGCATCGGAGAGCATTTTGACCATCTGTTTATTATCCGGCACCCTGGGTATCATATAAGTGGAATATACACCAGCAAATGGCTGATAATGTGAATCTTCAAGTTTGCTTGAAGAGCGGACGGCAATAGGGGAGTCTTTCGACACAGCAAGGAAAGCATAAAAATCCTGGTACACATGTCCGGGAAGCTCAGCATCTACAAATCTCTTCAGGATGTCATAGTCAGAAAGATCAGACAGGGCAACGGTGTAGAGGTTATTCTGATCCATGAACTCGTCAAAAATATCAGTACTTAATACTACAGTTCTGGGAATCGTAATCAGAACATCGCTGAATTTGTTGAACAGCTTATTATTTTTAATTATGCTGTTGATAAAGGCAAGTCCTCTGGCTTTGCCGCCTATTGATCCTTCTCCGATACGCGAAAATATCTGGTATTCATCGAAACTGCTCTTATCGAACTTGGCAATAACTCCCCTTCCCTTTCCCAGTCTGAAGCTTGATATTGCAACGTAAAGAAATCGCCGCATCTCATCCATAGTGTCGAAATCCTCTTTTCTGATGTATTTGAACATCTGGGCCACCGGGAAAAGTGCTCTTGCATTAAGCCATTTTGAAAAATGATTCCGGGTAGCATGATATTCTAGGGTGTTATCTGGAATTGTAAGTAATTTCTGCTGAAGACTCTGAAGGTCGGTGGCAATGGCTATAGGTTCAAGTGTTACAGGGTTCCTGAAGACGAAAGGACCGAATGCCAGGTTCTGAATAATAAAATTTCTTAATTCCAGGGACAGGGATTTTGAATATTTGTTTATGAACCCTGCTCCAAGTTCTTCTGCCATCTTTTTATGCTTTGTACTCGATGACTGGATCAGGAACGGAACCTTATCATCATCGGCCATTACGACCTTACATAACTCAATCCCTGCACTTTCATCGGGGATATTATCTCTCTTATAGCTAATATCTGAAATTACACCAAGAACATTATATTTATATTTCTTATACAGATCAAGAGCATCATTGAAATTGTTTGCCAGGAGGATTTTAGGACGGCCGCGCATTTTGAGCATTCTCTGATGCTCGTTCAGAGCTTCGCGTTGAAAATCAAGTGATTGCAGAAGAACAATCTTGTATATATTTGGCAGATAAGAGGATATATATCGAATTGAGTTTTCAACCAGGATGATTGCCTGAACGCCGATATGCTCTATGTCGTAATAAGCATTCATTTTATCTTCTATCAGCTTTATAATGGCCAGTATCAGGGAAGCATCACCCAGCCAGCAGAAAACATAATCAATTGCGCTCAGATCCTCCCCTTCAAGCCTCAGCGATACCTCCCGTGAGAAATATGTAAGAACCACTATGGGGATATTCTCGTACTTGGTTTTAATCCTCTTTGCCAGGGCAAAGACATCGGTGCCCTTGAGGCTGAGCATTGAAATTACCAGGTCAACATTTCCTTCCTGCAGGATATTGAAGGCATCTTCCGCATTATCAGTCTGAACAAACGTGGGAGGATATCTCAGGTTGAGAGAAGCATACTCATTAAAGATCTGCTCATCAATCCTTCCATCCTCCTCCAGCATGTAGTTATCATAATTGCTGCATATTACCAGCACACGGTGTATCCGCTTCTGCATGAGGAGATCGAAGGATGTATCAGTAAAATCGTACTGCTGAAGATCCATAATTCCTTCAATAATGGTCATAGGTTCCTTTTTTAGTTATTCATTGTAATGACAGCCATTCCCTTTTTACCGTCCATCCTTATCAGAAGAGGCTTTTCAAACCTTACATGACGAAAGAATTTTCCCTGTTCAATTATCATTTGATTATTAAGTTTTTCCCAGATAATGCTTCCATCATCTGATCCATGATTTATTGAAAAATATCCAACATTCATGGATGTGACGTTATGAAAGAAATGGGAACCCAGCGACGCATCAACATGAAAGTCAGGCAGACCCACCTCAACAATTATTTTCGCATTTGATATCTGCGGCCATACAACAGGAATTCCCAGGAACCTGTCCCTCGTACCCCATCTGCCTGGCCCCAGCAGAACATAACGGCGATTTTCCTGAAGCATCTTTTCATTCATCATATCAATTTCAGCAGCCATCTCATTGGTTAGCATGTTATTGAAATTGTCAGGAGGAACATATATAAAATCAGTAATATCCTTTATTACGCCATTGCCCATGCTTCTTTTTGTAATAAGCACTATATCATCATTATTAATACTTTCAGGGGCAATGGAATATCCGGCTCCGCTTCCCACAAGAGGCTTGATCTGAAGAAGGTAGAATGAAGCATAACCCTTCTTGTCTTTTGTAAGATCAACAGCAAACTCGATCTCAACCGGTGTTCCGAATGCTTCCTTTACCACATCCAGTACAACATTCAGGGTAGATGAAAGAGGTGTATAGTCGTATTTCAAAACATCGGCAAAATTAACTACCCTCGGACCAGGAACATCAAGCCCCGGGATTATAGTATCATTATCGAGGCTCAGCACTGAAGCCGAATGTTTAAGGGTTCCGTGTCTTTCAGCATGACTTATATCAAGTTTAACCAGTCCGGCATTTTCTCCTTCGAGCAGGTTAAGTTCTTTTTTTGCCATATCAACGGCATAGAACTTAACCTGGGAGTTTTTATAAAGATCCTTATGAGACATTATATCAAGGGAAGGATACACAGGTGAGAATCGGAAAGCTCTTTCGCCTTCTACCACATAATGTCCCAAACCGACTGCCATAACGGCAAATCCATCCTGTGGTTTCATATGCGATACCGGATAAAAATTAAATGACTGAGCAGTGCCGCTTATATGCGGATAGAAGGCATTTTCAAACCTGTTGCCCACGACTTCCTGTATGACAACTGCCATTTTCTCCTGTTCAACCTTATAATTAATAGCTTCGAAATAGGTCCTTGCATTTTTTGAATATATTGAAGAAAAAACCAGCTTGATTGCTTCAGTTAACTGCTTAAGCCTGATCTCTGGCTCATAATGATTGTTTGGCAGGAGATATGTTCCGAAAATGCCTGAAAACGGCTGACTCATTGAATCCTCAAAAAGACTTGAAGATCTCACAGCGAGAGGCTTATCCAGGAGTTTAATAAAGACCCTTAATTCTTTTTCAAGTGTATAGCTGAGGCTACCCTCAAGAAATAACTTCTGCAGAACACCATAGTCTTTTTCAGTCTTTACCTTGTCCCACAGATGGTTTCGCTCCATAAACATATCAAACTCATCCGTACCGATAATTGCCGTAACCGGAGTTTTTATGTTTATGCCGGGAAGAAGCCTCCCCAGCTCAAAACTGTATATTAGTGTATTAACAAATGCCAAACCACGGCCTTTCCCCCCCAGCGAGCCTCCCGCAAGACTGACTATATTCGTCTCGTCAATTACCAGAGATTCTTCAAAATTGACGATTTTTCCCTTATTCATTTCGCGCCTGCGCTTACGAATAATATCAATCAGGAATTCACGCAGTTCTTTCAGGCTGTTGAAATCGGATACTCCGATAGGGTTAATCATTTTTGCTATTTTCACTTCTCCTCTTGCCATAAGCCATAACGAGAAATGATTTTTCATTGAATGGTAAACAAGTGAATCTTCGGGGACAGTCTGGAGATAGGCTTCAAACTCTTTCATCGACTTGGCAACAGCGATCTGACGACCTTTGGTATCGCGGTAAACAAAATGGCCAAACCCCAGGTAATAGTTGATAAAGGATTTAAGGTCCTGCAGAAGGCTCTCAGAGTTTTTATTAATGAAATTTGATTTCAGCGAGTAGGCGTAGCTGGCATTTCCGGGATCAGATGACTGAAGTACCGAGGGAAGATTAGGAAGATCCTGCTTAATATGTTTTATTAATTCGAAGCCTGCAGTATCATGCAGCTTTCCATTTTTAGGAAACCTCATATCCGATATAACGCACAGCAGGCTATCCTTGTATTTATTATAGATGGTTATCGAATCTTCATAATCGGAAGCAAGAAGGATTTTTGGCCTTGCTCTGAGTTTCAATACTTTATATAACTCATCGGTTGATACATCCTCAATAAGATTTCTTGTCTGCTCCATCACCAGGGTATAGAGCATTGGCAGATAACTTGAATAATATTCTGCTGAATCTTCAATTAAAAGGATAACCCGGGTAAGTCCTTTTTTTGTATCATTTTCGACATTTACCTTATCCTCAAGCAGCTTTACCATTGCAAAAAAAACCTTCGACTCCCCTGTCCACACAAAGTAGTTATCGAAAGGGATACCTGCCTTTTTTTGCTTTTTAACAAATGTTACATCACCAGGATTGTTCAGAAGGAGAAATGTTGGAATATATGGGTATTTTTCCTTGATCTTTTTACAAAGAAGCATAGGGCTCTCCTTGTCAACACCGATCATAATTATGATCATATCATAATGTCTGGCTTTTAACCTGGCAAACGCCTCATCCTCCCCGCTTACTCCGGTTACTCTCGGAATAGATGTCAGGCTAAGCTGATAATATTCCCCGAGCATATGATCGGAGAATCTTCCCTCTCCTTCAATTGAATAGGCATCATATAAATTTGCCACGAGAAGAATCTCTTTTACTTTGAATGGCTGGAGATCATGAAAGACATCACGTTCGGCATTATGACGGTCGAGGAATTTCTGAAGCAGCTGCCTGCTTGAGAGGTCTTTTGCATCGTCATCTCCCTTTTGATTTGTCTGCGATAACCTTATGATATCCCTGGCTCTATGGCTGTTTATATATCCGGTCAGTATACTGGCAATATTCTGAATCAGGTCGCGCTCCTCTTTCAAAAAAGGCCCTTCATTCTCGGCATTGAATTCAGTAGTATAGCAGACCTCTATCGTTCCTTTTTCATTATCTACGGTAGTAAATTCCTGAACCATCTTCCAGCGTGTCTCGCGGAAATCAACTGTCTCAAAATCTTTCCCCATATATCTGATCCGGGCAACGGTATATTCGGGGTATTGCCATGCCGCGGGCAGTAAAAGCACTATTTGCTGAAGAGATTCTTCTATTGGTTTATATTCCTTCAGTATGGATGTTGTGCGGTTAATGCACGCAAGTTCCTTTAGCCGTTCACGTTGATCATGAAGCAGACGGTTATATTCCGGAGTATTTTGATTCAGCTCATCCATCGGCAGAATACCTGTTTGAAACAGAATTCAAAATTAGTAAAATAACTCCTGATTACTTAGTTAGTATCTCTATTTGTCAATTGGCACGGATCTGCTGACCGGGCGGTCAGCCAAACACTCCTTAATATGGAGATCCCGGGGAGCAGCTATTGCTCCCAGGTATCCCAAAGAAGGGAAATTAATTAATATTTTAATTTGCTAACTAACTCACGGTCCATGTTGACCCGCTTTTCAACAGGTCATCCATGCATTTTATTTTCGCTGTCTTTTTTACTCCCTCAATCTGTTCTTTCACTGCTATCTCGTAGGTGGCACCCTCAACCGATCTTATGACTCCAAGAGCGACCGGATATTCAGGGTATCTCATATTAGCCAGCATATACTGGATGCCAGGATTCGGTTCAAGTGCATCATGAACGAGAATATTCTTTTCAGTGAAGCCGTTTTCCCCGAGCCTGACAACTTTCAGCTTCCTGCAACCTTCAAGTATCAGACCCCTGTCATTATTTTTACCGAAGATCATTGGCTGTCCATGTTTCAAAATCAGTGTCCTGTCGTCGCGTACCTCCTTTTCGGCTATGGTATCGTGGATCCCGTCGTTAAAGATCACGCAGTTCTGAAGAACTTCAATAACTGACGTGCCCTTATGCCTGGCAGCTTCAATATAAATCTGGGTTGACAGGTTCACATTTGTGTCAATCGTGCGGGCAAAGAATTTACCTTTTGCTCCTATCACGAGTTCCCCGACAGAAAATGGTTCTTCAACAGTACCAAAAGGTGAAGTTTTTGTAACGAGCCCCTTATTTGATGTAGGAGAATACTGGCCTTTCGTGAGCCCATATATCTCATTATTAAACAGTATGATATTAATATCTACGTTACGCCGTATAACATGAATAAAATGGTTGCCGCCTATAGCGAGGGCATCTCCGTCGCCTGTAATCTGCCACACGGATAATTCAGGATTAGCAGTCTTTACTCCCGATGAGATTGCTGCTGCACGTCCATGAATGCCATGGAAACCGTAAGTATTCATGTAATATGGAAATCTTGAGGAACAGCCTATTCCCGAGATAAATGCAAATTTCTCTTTTGCGATACCGAGCTCAACGAGCGCTTTTTGAACTGAACTCAAAACAGCATGATCGCCACAGCCCGGGCACCATCTGACTTCCTGATCGCTTTTAAAATCTTTTGGCGTGTAATTATAAACAACTGTCTCAGCCATTTTATTTATCCTCCAGCATTTTGATACATTTTTCCTTTATATCGTTTACAGTAAAAGGTACACCCTGAACCTTATTGATCTGCTCATATATGAACTCCTGGTGTTTAATACGCAGATAGTCGGCAAATTGTCCCATATTAAGTTCGCAAACCACTATTTTTCTAAATCTTTTGAAGACATCTTTTACGTTTCGCGGCAGCGGATTTATATAATTGAAATTAACCAGGCCTACCTTATATCCTTCATCCTGCAGTTCACGAACAGCGGTAATAAGATATCCATAGGAACCGCCCCATCCGACAACAAGTACGTCGCCTGATTGCGCTCCAAAAACCTCCAGATCAGGAATTTCATTAGCAACCCTCTCCACCTTATCAGCCCTTACCTTAACCATAGCTTCGTGATTTTCAGGAACATACGATACTGTTCCTTTAATTGTCTTTTCAAGACCGCCGATACGATGTTCAAGACCTGCAACACCAGGCACGGCCCATGACCTTGCAAGTTTTTCCGGATCACGTTCGTATGGCATGAAGGGAGCATCTGTCTTGACAGCAAAAGGCGGTTTTATTACCGGAAGATCCTTCATCTCAGGAATTCTCCAGGGCTCTGTCCCGTTTGCAAGATAACTGTCTGAAAGAAGAAGGACAGGTGTCATATGCTCCAGTGCAATCCTTGCAGCTTCAAATGCAAAATGGAAACAATCAGAGGGAGTGCTTGAAGCAATTACCACAACAGGGCATTCCCCATTGCGTCCATAAAGGGCCTGCATGAGATCGGACTGCTCAGTTTTTGTTGGCAGCCCTGTAGATGGGCCGCCTCTCTGAACATTAACTATTACTATCGGAAGTTCGGTCATAACAGCTAATCCTATTGCTTCAGATTTGAGAGCGAGGCCAGGACCGGAAGTAGAAGTAACTGCCAGGCTGCCTGCAAAGCTGGCGCCGAGTGATGTACAAATACCTGCTATCTCATCCTCAGCCTGAAAACTTTTAACACCCAGATCTTTACGGGCTGCTAGCTCCTCGAGAATGCCTGTGGCAGGAGTAATAGGATATGAACCTATAAATAATTCGAGTCCAGCCTTTTCGGCGGCAGCTATAAACCCCCAGGCGGTTGCCGTATTTCCGTTAATATTGCGATATGTTCCTTTAGCAATTTCCGCCGGAAGGATTTTATATGTCGGATTCAGGGCCTCTATCGTTTCTGCATAATAGTAACCTGCCCTTAATGCAACTTTGTTTGCTTCGGCCATTCCCGGCTTATTCCTGAACTTCTTTTCAAAGTAATCTTCAGTATATTTGAGCTTTCTGTCGAAAAGCCAGTATACCATTCCAAGTGCAAACATATTCTTTGTTCTGAGTACGGATTTTGGATCAAGGCCAAAGTCCTTCAAAGCCTCCTTTACCATTGAAGAAATAGGCGCCGCAATAATATTGTAGCTCTCCAGCTTTTCCTCAGTTATGGGATCATTTTTGTAGCCGGCTTTCTCTATATTCTTTTCAGTGAAGTTGTCTTCATCAAAGATTATTGTTCCTCCGGGCCTGATTGCTTTTGCATTTGCTTTTATTGCAGCCGGGTTCATCGCTACCAGCACATCAGAAAAATCTCCCGGAGTATTAATTTCCGAATGTCCAAGATGAACCTGAAATCCTGAAACACCTCCGACTGTTCCCTGCGGAGCACGAATCTCTGCAGGATAATCAGGGAAAGTGGACAGGTCGTTACCGAATAATGCTGCCGTATCGGAGAAGAGAGTTCCTGTCAGCTGCATCCCGTCACCGGAATCACCTGAAAAACGGATAACCACTTCTTCTCTTTCGATAACCGCTGATTTTTTACTCATGATATCTTTTGTATTAATTCAGTATAGTATTAAAAGACATAACTAACTACTTCTGATGCACAAAATTAACTTTTAAAACATTGAAATTCGTACAAAAAAGAAGTTTAGAGTATGATATTGATCATATTTGCGCCCGGACGGGAATTTCAATTCCAGATGTCTGCCTTCTTCAGGTTTATCTCACCTTCAAAAAACATTCTGGCAATTTTTTCAAAATAGGTAGTATAATCTGATATGAAAAACTGGTCTTTTACCTTTCCGGTATCATTCAGAAGGTGATTTTTCTCCAGCACATCGCGGAGGATCATTGAAACAATTCTGGCTGAATCAATGACTTCCACATTAAAATTAAAGAACTTACTGATCTGGTTTTTAATAATCGGATAGTGCGTACAACCGAGTATCAATCCCTGTATTCCGGCCAGCGACTCATTAGACAGATAAGTACGAATTATCGCATTGCTTATATCATCGAAGATAAATCCCTCTTCAATCATTGGAACCAGTAATGGTGTAGCCAAAGAGATAACATTGGTATCGGGCGACATTTCCTTTATTTTCTTCTCATATGTCCCGGAGCTTATTGTCCGTTTGGTACCAATGACTCCAATTTTGCTGAAGCTCCTCGTCTTTAAATAGTTAACAACGGGGTCGATGACATCAATGAGTATAGTTTTATCCTCAAACTCCTTTTTCAGGAAATCAAATGCCGAAGCTGAAGCAGAGTTGCAGGCAATTAATACCACTTTTGAATTATGTTCAAGCAGGAACTCTGTTATACGACGAGAATAATATTTGATTGATTCAGCAGATTTGTCTCCATATGGAAGATGAGCTGTATCTCCGAAATAGATCAGGCTTTCACCGGGCAGAATCTGTTTAATTGCGTGAGCAACTGTCAGTCCTCCAACACCTGAATCAAAAAGTCCGATTGGTTGTTCTTTCACTTTACAGGGATCTTAAAAAAAAGACCACCCACCGTCAGGCGGATGGTCAATGAATTCAGATTATAATGTTATTTTAACCCAAGTTTTGTTTTAACAAGCGGTAAAATATTTATACTTTTTGATTCATCAAAGTATAGCAGTGCACCTTTGGCTACATCAAATATATAAAAGAAGCCATTCTCCTTGCCAACATCTTTTATTGCTTTATCTACTTTGGCATAGATTGGCTGAAAAACCTCAGTCTGTTTATTCTGAAGTTGTGTCTGAGCATTTGTCTGAAAATCCTGAATTCTTTTATTCATATCAATAAGTTCCTGCTCCTTTGTTTGTTTAACAATATCGCTTAGATTTTTGCTTTCTTTCTGATATGCGTCATTTTTTGTATTCAATTCTACCGACATTAATTCCAGGGCATTCACGAGCTCTTTCCTGTATTTTTCAAGTTTAACCGTAGCAGAATCATATTCCGGCATCGATTGAATTAGTTCATCACTGTTTATATGCCCAAACTTAAAGTTCTGCGCCATCACATTTCGCCCCGCCAAGGCAACTACCACCATCAATACACCTATTGATAAAAATCTTTTCATTTTAAATAATTTTATTAAACGATTATTGCAAAAGTAATTAATTAATTCTTATAACCTAATTTTTGAAGTACCTGATCACTGATGTCAAATTTCGGGTTGGCAAACAGGATATTACCTCCTGCAGCGGTATCGAAAATTACTGCGTAACTTCCATCAACTGCAATCTCTTTAATTGCTTTGATAATTTCATCCTGGATTGGTTTTACCAGTTCTTCCCTTTTCTTAAAAAGATCGCCGTCTACGCCAAAATATTTATTCTGAAGGTCTTTCATCTCTTTTTCCTTGGCAACTATTGCCTCTTCCCTTTTAGTTTTCATATCCTGAGAGAGAAGAACAGACTCATTCTGATACGATTTATACATTTGTTCCACAACCGCATAACCATCAGAAACTTCTTTTTCCCATTGTTTTGAAAGTTTATCAAGCTGATCCTGGGCGGAAGTAAATGCAGGAATATTTTTCCTTATATATTCAGAATCTACAAAGGCATATTTCTGAGCCATCGCCATAGCAGATGTCAGAACAATTAATCCGATTAATACACCTATTTTTTTCATAATTTTTTGATTTTATTCTTGGTTAAAACTCTTGACCTATTGTGAACTGGAACTGAGAATGATTGGCATTCGGATAGAGCGATGGATTAGGAACAGGGTCGAAGCCATAGCCCCAGTCAACTCCCAGCAGCCCAAACATCGGAAGATTGGCTCTTACACCAAAACCAGCAGCACGGTTCATTTTAAAAGGATTATATTCGCTCAGCCTGTACCATGCTTTACCTGACTCCAGAAAAGTGAGCAGATAAATTGTTGCCTGTGGATTAAGAGATACAGGATACCTGAGCTCCAGGGTGATTTTCGAATAAACGTTTCCTGCAGGTGTTCCTTTAAGAGGATCAACAGGCGTAAGTGCCCCCACTCCGTTGCTTCCTGATCCGTAACCTCTCAATTTTATCATCTCACGGCCGTAGAAGCTATACCCGGTCATACCATCACCACCAACTGAAAAGTTCTCGAAAGGTGACGGACCGATATCTTTGTTATAAAATCCCAGATATCCAAAATTGAAACGGGCGTTAAGAACCAGTTTGTCGTTTTTGCTCAGGGCATAATAATAGTCTGCCTTAAATGTCCATTTATGGAATTCTATCCACTTATATTTCTCCTGATCTGTAGCATCCTTTAGATTCTTCCCGCTTATAAGAGAATATGGCGGAGTTGCCTGCACAGAAAGAGTAAATGATGAACCGCTTTCAGGGTAGATCAGGTTAGGTCCTGTTGAAAACCTGGTGAGTTTTGTGGTAAGACTGAACAGGTTTGAGTTGCCATTGTCAAATAGGAAAGCATAAACAGTATAGTTGTTCAGCATGTACCTCTGATAATTCAATTCCCCGTAAAGAGAGAAATAGTCATCGGGCCATGCCAGCCTTTTTCCAATACCTACTGAAGCACCATCGATAGTCATGGATTCATACCCATCTTCGCTTTTCTTTTTACCATTAGTCATGATGGAGCGGAAAAGAGAAACGGAAAATGTATTTGGGTTTTTACCTCCAAGCCATGGCTCGACGAACGAGATATTGTATGAGGAAGTAGATCCGGCCATTTGACTGGGCCCTTATGCTTATGGATTGCCCGTCACCTGAAGGATATGGTTTCCATTCACTGGGTTTGAGGAAGTTGCGTATGGCAACATTATTGAACCTTACGCCGATAGTCCCAACCAGCATACCTGCGCCCCAGCCGCCCGATATTTCAAACTGATCATTAGCTTTTTCTTCCAGCTTATAAAGGAGATCAACGGTTCCGTTTGTAATATCAGGCAGTGGCGTCGGACTAATTTTTTCCGGATCAAAGTGACCCAGAACGCCCAGCTGCCTTATAGATCTGATAATTTTAGTTTTGCTGAACAAGTCTCCGGGTAAGGTGTAAAGTTCACGGCGGGCGATATGTTCATTTGTCCTTGTATTACCTGTTATCAGCACATTATTGAGATAAGCCTGATCTCCTTCGTAAATTCTGATCTCAAGGTCAACAGAGTCATGATCAACCTTTGCTTCTACCGGAGTAAGCCGGGAAAAGAGGTAACCGTTGTCCTGATACAGATTACTGACAGCATCCTGTGCACCTGATGACCCGTTTAACCTGTCCTCGATCAATGACTGGTTATATACAGCTCCCTTATCAACATTAAAAACTCTCTTCAGATCTTCCTTCTTATACACACTGTTACCAACCCAGTCGACATTTCTCAGGAAATACTGTTTCCCTTCGTCAATTTTTATATCCAATCCTATCCGTTTATCCGAAATCTTATAGATTGAATCATCCAGGATGGTGAAATCCTTGAATCCGTTATCGTTATAAAACGTTGCAAGTTTCTGTTTATCCTCGGTGAACTTTTCGTCAATAAATTTTGAAGCCCTGAAAATATTCAGGTTCCTGACTTTTGTGGATTTTAATTGTCTGCGCAGCTTCGAAGATTTAAAAAACTCATTCCCTTTAAAATTGATTGCAGAAATCTTTACCTTTTCTTTTTTGTCAACATTAATATTCAGAATGACATTATTTGGCTGATCAGGGTCATCTTTCTGAACAAAGTTCACTTCTGTATTTAAAAAGCCTTTTTCTATGAAGTGGTCTTTAATGATTTTTTGTGCGGTATTGAGCAAATAAGGAGTCACCTGAGATCCGATAGGTAAATTTATCTTCTTGTTTAGATCGGTTGTTTCAGAAGTTTTAAGCCCATTTAGCTTTATTGCTGATATTCTGGGCCTCTCCTGGAGATTTATGTCAAGGAAAGCAGTATCGGCAACAGTTCTGGTAATAGATATTCTTACGTCGGAAAACAAACCCTGCTGCCATAATTTCTGGACTGCAGTTGTAATGGCATCGCCCGGGACTGCTATTTCCTCACCGATTCTCAAGCCCGATATTCCTATAAGTGCATTTGTATCAAGAAATCTGACTCCGGTTACTGTAACTCCCCCAATGATGTAATCTTCAACTGTAGAGTAATCGACAATTTTCTGCTTTTCCTGAGCATTAAGAGCAATGCTAAAAAGAGCCAAAATTATTGCTATAAAAGTCCTTCTAATTTTTCTAATCACCATATATTATCATTTTTCCGAAACTTGTTCACTCGTTTTTCCAAATCTTCTTTCCCTTTTCTGGAAGTCAATTATAGCATTATAGAAATTATCCTTGCCAAAATCAGGCCAAAGTGTTTCAGTAAAGTAGAATTCAGCATAAGCGAGCTGCCATAGCAGGAAATTGCTTATTCTTAGTTCTCCGCTTGTTCTAATCATCAGCTCCGGATCTGGTGTACCATAAGTATTCAGGTATTTTTCAAAATCTTCCTCAGTTAATGAATCCGGGTCAAGTTTTCTGTATTTTGCCTCAGCAGATATTTTTTTTGCTGCCTCAGTAATCTCCCAGCGCGAACTGTAACTCATCGCTATAATCAGGTTAAGTCCGGTGCTGACCGATGTCAGTTTTATTGTTTCAAAGAGCTTTTCCCTAACGTCTGCTGCCAGCCTGTCCATATCACCGATTGCTGTAAGCTTAATATTATTTTTAAGCATCGTTTCTGTCTCATTACTAAGCGACTGAATCATTATTCCCATCAGAGCGGTTACCTCTTCATCGGGTCTTGCCCAATTTTCGTTTGAGAATGCATAAAGGGTAAGAAATCTGATCTGAAGTTCCGCCGCTGTCTCAATTACTTCTCTTACTGCATTCACCCCCTGCTGATGTCCGAATATTCTGTCAAGTCCCCTCTGTCGTGCCCACCTTCCGTTACCATCCATAATAATTGCCACATGCACCGGCAATCTATTAATGTCTATCTGTCTTCTTAACTGCATAACCTAGCGTTTCCTTTTAGAAGTCACATCGCGATAAGCAGGACAACCAGCCAATTTATTATAGATTTTCCATGTAACTGCTATTCCTGTGAAGGTATACCAGTCATTATTATGCATCCATGAATAATCTGACGGGGCAACCAAATCTGTTACGCCGTCAAAGTTATCATAAAAAGTTTTACGAAAACCATATTCGGCTTCCAAACCAATATTTTTATAGACATTAAGTTTAAATCCAACAGAAAATGGAATTACCGGAACATAAGTAAAGACTGCAGTATTGATAAATGTAACTCCGGCGCCTGCTGCCAGATACGGAGTGAAATTCCATTTTTTGCCTTCAGTGGAATAAGTGAAGAAGTTGAACTCAAACTGTAATGCTGCTTCTCCGATTGTTCCCGAGAATGATGCGGCTCTGGCCTGTTGAAAAGCATTTTTAAAATCAAGATCGCTTGCCCTTAAGCCTCCTATAAAAATATTAGCTCTAATTGCTTCTCTTGGATTTAAGTTATATCTGTAAAATATTCCCCCGGCCGGCAATGGTGAATAAAGAAGCTTCTTTGGATTTATATCGCCAATATAAGAAGAAACACCTGCAAATACTCCATAATCGGAACTGCGCTGGCCTGATAAGGTCAGTGAAAAAAATAAAAATAAAAATAACCAGTGAATTTTTTTCATTAAAACTGATCCAGCTCCGTTTTATCTGAATGAGGGCAATCCTTTTGCACCGGTCTTCAGTTTGTAAGTAATGGTGAAATTTAAAAAATAATAAACGTCATTTGAGCGGGAATATTGTGAAGTGTAGCCATCAAGGTTATCGGAAAAAGAATATCTGCTGGTCAATTCAACTCCATAATTGATATTCGGAGAATATATCAATGTACTTCCGACCCCGAAGGGAATAATAGGAGTAAAGCCGGTAGTACTAAGACCTTTGTTCTCGAGTCTGTTATTACCCTTGACTGAATAATCGAGGCCTCCAATCCCGGCAAAGGCATAAAAATCCAGTGATCTCAAAAAACTAAAAAAGCCGGTTTTCCTGCCTTTGGAGAATAAATAGCTATTCTCTGCTTTGTTCTTAATAAAGTAGTACTCTCCAATCATCGCCTGTTCAAATATAAATGTTGAAGCCTGAAAATCTCTGAGCTCATTTGACCCCCTGGTATCCGTTGCATTGAGTAAGCCTGTAGCAAGGCTAAACCTGAGGCTAAATTCCTGTGTAACTCTGTATTTGAAATTAGCATTAATGTCAAATCTGATTTGCTTTACCGTGAGGTCTCTGAATCCCAGGATATTTTTAGATTGTGAATACCCACCGATATCTCCGAAGAAAAATGAAGGCCCTGCACCCAATATTGCCTCATATCTCTTTAATTTCCAAATTTGTGCATCAGTTAATGAAACGATGGACAAAAATAATATTAACGTCAGAACCGACCGTTTCATATGGCTTGTAGTATAAAAAGCACCAAATTGCTTCTTAGTCATTACGTAGGTTAAATTAATTGTAAATATAATTAATTATGGATTATATTGAAGTTTATATGTCAATTCCTCCTGTCTGCACCCCACATAAGCTTATTTCTTAGTGTACTGTAAAAATCCATTCCATTAAGCATCACCGTTCTTATCTTAACCTTAGATCTCAAAATATGGATCTCTTCGCTGAAAGGAATTTTCCTTGAACGAAAATCACAGGTAGCGAGATATTCATTGCTCCGGCCTTCAATTACCATTCTTATCCTGCCATTGCCCGAAAGTATTATTGGCCTGATAGTCAGGTTATGGGGAGCTATGGGAGATATGATTATGCTCTCATCCTCTGGTGAGAGTATCGGTCCGCCGACACTCAGATTATACGCTGTTGAACCTGTAGCTGTTGAAACAATCAAACCATCCGCCCAGTATGTATTCAGATGAATTTCATCCACAAATACACTTATAGTAATCATGCTGAGATCAGCTTTCTGAATTGTTATCTCATTCAATGCGCATGATGAATTCCCTTCAAAAATTTCTTTTGGCTCCGAGATTTCAAGCAAACATCTCTCAACAATTTCAAAATCACCTCTTGAAAGCATGTCGATTGAACGGCTTATTTCATCAGCCGATATATTTGCCAGAAAACCCATGCGCCCCGTATTCACGCCGGCTATTGGAATGCCCATATCTTTGACTTCCAGCACGGTCTCCAGGAATGTGCCGTCTCCTCCAACGCTAAGCACCAGATCAGGTAATTCTGAATTAAAGGAACCTTCACGGGGATTTTCTATTAATGACCATCCCGCGCCAGTTCCTTTATTTCCTGTTTTCTGAAATATCTTTACCTTAATTCCTCTTTCCGAAAATTCATCAACCAGCCTGTCAACTCCGTTTCTTGTTTTTGAATTATTATCCTTGAAATATATTGCTACTCTCTCCAGCATCTATCAGATATTAAGGTATTTCATTAAACTGTCGAACCGCTCGGAATAAAAATGATCCATCGAATCGTTGCCCGATATCCAGGTTTTTACCTCGTAATTATACCGCTCAAATGTTCTGATAACTGATGCCAGATCCCCTGTATTCAGTTTCAGAGTTACTTCAAGCTTCGTAGATTCAGGCGGAGAGGTTATATACAGACTGAGAACTTTTACATTGTTGCTCTCAATAATCTGGGCGATCTGGGACAGGGAGTAATCCCTTTCAATTAATTCAAGTACAATTATTCCGCCAGGCTGATCCATTGATGAGATGCCTGCCAGATGTCTTATAAGGTCACTCGTGGTAATCACACCCTTAAAATGATTATTGCTGTCAAGAACCGGCACTACCGAAAGTTTCAGGCGCGATGCAAGACCAATAACCTCAAAGATATGCTGATCTTCGTCAACATATGGCTTGAACAATGTAAGCTTATGATTCCCTATCGGCTCGTCGGGTTGATTCATATCATAAATATCTGCATCTGAAATCAGTCCAAGAAAATCAAGGTTATTGACAATTGGCAGATGTGATACCCTGAATATTTCCATCCAGTTCAGAGCTGTCTGACCCAGATCAGATGTCTTAAGGGAAGGAATTACCTCGGATATTAAATCTTTAGCTACCATAATATTTTTATTTTCAACTAAAATAGTAAATAAAAAGCCAGTTATTGTAATTTTGTTCCACAATTACAATACGTTTAATTCTTACAATTATTATAATGACAAAGTTAAGCGTTAATATCAATAAGATAGCAACACTGAGAAATGCACGTGGCGGAAATGTTCCAAATGTGCTGAATGCCGCGATAAATTGCCAGCTATTTGGTGCAGATGGAATTACCGTTCATCCCCGTCCCGATGAAAGACATATCAGATATAGTGACGTTCTGGAGATAAAGCCGCTTATCACCACTGAATTTAATATTGAAGGCTATCCGTCAGATGAATTTATAACGCTTGTTTTGTCTGTAAAGCCCGATCAGGTAACTCTCGTACCGGATGCTCATGATGCAATAACATCTAATGCCGGATGGGACACTGTTAAACATAGAATATTTCTGACTGACGTAGTGTCGGAATTTAAAAAGGAAGGAATCAGAACCTCTCTTTTTATAGACACAGTACCCGCAAATATAGAGAGTGCCGTTTTAACCGGCGCCGACAGGGTCGAACTCTATACTGAGCCCTATGCCTCGGAATTTAATAATAATGCCATCGAAGCTATTGAACCATTTATAAAGGCAGCCCAGATAGCGCGGAATATCGGATTGGGGATAAATGCCGGACATGATCTTAACCTTGATAATCTGAGATATTTTCATCAGAACATACCATGGGTCGATGAAGTTTCAATCGGGCATGCGCTTATCTCGGATGCCCTTTATCTGGGACTTGAAAATACGATTCAGATGTATAAGCGCCAATTAGCCTGAAAGTTTTTTTTGATGAAACTTTTCTACAGAAAATACGGTAATGGTCCGCCTCTCATAATTCTTCACGGTTTATACGGTTCATCCGACAACTGGGTATCCATAGCTAAAAATCTGAGTGATTTCTTTACAGTTTATCTGCCTGATTTGCGGAATCATGGTCAGTCTCCTCACAGCGAAGTACATGATTACGAATCGATGAGCTCCGATTTGCTGGAGCTGGCTAATGATTTAAAAATTAATAAGTTTTTTCTTGCCGGACATAGTATGGGAGGAAAAACAGCAATTTCATTCGCGCTCAAATGGCCAGAAATGCTGAATGGATTGCTTATAGCCGACATCTCCCCCTTTGTCGACGAAGCAGGCAGAAAGACCGTTTATTCTCAACATCTTACGATCCTCAACGCAATTCTGACACTCGGATTAAGCAGTATCTCAACAAGAGCGGAAGCAGAAAAAGCATTGAAGGGAAAAATATCCTCAGAAAAGGAACGAGGGCTGATACTTAAAAACCTGGGGAGATCTTCCGACAATACTTTTGTGTGGAAACTAAATCCTCAGTCGCTGATGAAAAACCTTGATAAGATTATGGCCGGTGTTGACCGCCGGACTGATTATAACCGTCAGATTACAGGATTCCCCGTAATCTTTCTTAAAGGCAGCGAATCAGATTATATCCCGGCAAGTGATTACAAGGATATACTGAAAGTATTCCCGGCCGCAGAAATAATTGAAGTAAAGGGAGCCGGCCATTGGATTCATGCTGACAAGCCTGAGGAAGTAACCAGGTACCTGAAAAAGCTGCTTCCCGATAGCTGATCAATCTGCTCTTTTTACACATCTCACTACATACTGCTAATGATCTGCTCACCGCTGGGCAGCTATCAATGAAAGGTGACAGAATCAATATTACCTTCACTTATTTCAGGCAGGTTTTTGAACCGTAAAAAAACCCTGGCGATTGCCAGCACATCTTTTTCACAGTAATAAACAATCCTCTCAAGATTGTCTTCATTATAAAAAATTCCCGCTACCATGCTCCCATCTATATCGTCCTTAGGTGTCGGGATACCCAGTATTGTTGTCAGAAGGTCAAGAGAGGTGTAATTCTTATAATCCCCGAATTTCCAGAGGTCCATCGTATCGAGGAGCTTGATGTCCCAGGGTTTCTTCCCCGCGTTGTCGAGGATCTCAGGAATTATGAGACCATTTATGATCATACGCCTGGCTATATACGGGAAGTCAAATTCTTTTCCGTTATGAGCGCATAAAACAGCTTCTTTGTTATTATGCGAAAATTTGGTGAGCATACCGGAAAACTCCGACAGTAGAAATTTTTCGTCCTTGCCATAGAACGATTTCAGGCGAAACCTGAAAGGATTCTTTTCATGGATGAGACCAACAGAAATACATATTATTTTGCCGAACTCCGAATAAATGCCTGCGCGCTCCCAAACATCCTGAGCTGACTGCTCAGGGGTTCTGAATTGTTTCGATTTCTTTTCCCATAAATTCCGGAGAACCGGATTCAGAGCTTCAAACGACGATGATTCCGGAACTGTTTCAATATCGAGAAACATGACATCCTCAACCTTAATATTGTCTAACATAATTTCAGGATTTGCTTTTTAAGAGATGCTTTTCAATTATTGAAATCAATACCTCGATGCCTACCTGGTTCTCTCCTCCCCTTGGGATAATTATATCGGCATATCTTTTTGAAGGCTCTATGAACTGAAGATGTGAGGGCTTCACTGTATCATGATATCTCTCAAGAACCGTCAGAACAGAACGTCCGCGTTCAATAATATCCCTGTTTATTACCCGTCCAAGCCTGTCATCAGCATCCGCGTCAACATATACCTTAATATCCAGCATATTGCGCAATCCGGGATCAGTCAGAATGAGTATCCCTTCCACAAGAACAACACGTGCAGGTTTAATGGTAATTGTCTCTTTCGACCTCAGACATGTAAGATATGAATATATAGGCATCTCAACAGCAGCCCCGTTTTTAAGATTGCGAAGGTGTTCTATCAATAGCTGCCATTCAACAGAATCGGGATGATCAAAATTAATTTTTTGTCTTTCCTCCAGCGATATTTCAATGTTATCCTTATAGTAGGAATCCTGGGGTATAACAATCACTTCATCATGAGGAAACACCTCCATGACTTTCTTAACAACAGTTGTTTTTCCGGAACCCGTGCCTCCAGCTATACCTACAATCAACATATTTGTATAATTTTGCAATTAATTATCAAAAATAAGAAAAAGTGCGGAGCGAACTAATATTTGCAGCGCCTTATGCAACTTTAAGCACATTAAGCACTTCAGGCACTTAAACTTCCTGCAATGATTAAACACATAGTTTTCTTTAAGTTATCCGATTCTGTTTCGGGTGAGTACAAAAGAACCGAGCTTCAGAATATGGAGAAAATATTTTCTCCTCTTGGGAAAAAATTTCCTTTTATCCTGGAATTCAGGACAGGTATCAACTTCAATATTACCGACAATGCATGGGATTTTGCAATTGAAGCCATTTTCAGAAATAATGAAGACCTGCAAAACTATCAGGAAAGCAGGGAACATCAGGAAGCCATAGCTAAAGGATCAGTGATTGAAAAATCAAAAGCAGTAATTGATTATGAATTTTAAAATTAAATAATGTCTGAATTATATCCGCTTAAATTTGAAACTCTGCTAAAGGAGAAGGTATGGGGAGGGAATGCCCTGGTTTCCAGATTTAATAAAAAGGGGACGGGTTCGGGGCATATTGGCGAAAGTTGGGAATTGTCAGCTATAGCTGATAACCAATCAGTTGTAAGTAATGGATTCCTGGCAGGAAATAATATTGAAGAGCTCATAGAAGTTTATATGGGGGATATAACCGGTGACTCAATATTTGAAAAGTTCGGAAATGAGTTTCCTCTTCTGATTAAATTAATTGAAGCACAGGAAGATCTTTCAATCCAGGTTCATCCTGACAATGCCCTGGCAAAAAAGAGGCATAAAGCCTACGGAAAAACTGAGATGTGGTATATTCTTGAACGGAAAGAGGGCGCAAAGATTTATACCGGGTTCAAAGATGATGTTACGCGTGAGATGTATGAAGAGGCAGTCAGAAACGGGACCGTTGCTGACCTGATGAATTCCGAGACTGTAGAACCCGGAGATACATTTTTTACTCCTGCAGGACGGGTCCATGCCATAGGCGCCGGAATTGTTCTCGTTGAAATACAACAGACTTCTGATATCACTTACAGGATTTTTGATTGGAACAGAAAGGTCTCAGGCAGGGAAAAAAGAGAGCTGCATATCGATCTTGCACTCGATGCAATAGATTTTAAACAGTCGGGTAAGAGTAAAATCAGGATTGAACCTGTGCTCAACCAAGCCGTAACCCTTGTTAACTGTGAATTCTTTCATACAAATCTCATCAGCTTAAATAAGCCGATTGATAAAGAATATTACTTTAATGATTCATTTGTTGTGTACATTTGTCTTAGCGGTGAGTTCTCTATTAACTGGGACGGCAATTCCGAGAAAGTGATAAAAGGTGAGACAGTGCTTCTCCCGGCTATGATAAAGGAGGTATCTCTTAAACCTGACAATGAAGCCCGGCTCCTCGAGATCTATGTTGATTCTGCGAATCCTGTATAGCCGGAATAAAAAAATTCTGTACCGATATTAATTATAAATATTATGAAAATATTTTCAGGCTTGTTGGCAATGGTTATTGGTCT
The DNA here is from genome assembly GCA_963715785.1 of uncultured Bacteroidales bacterium. Classification (GTDB taxonomy): domain Bacteria; phylum Bacteroidota; class Bacteroidia; order Bacteroidales; family VadinHA17; genus LD21. The sequence goes on along the minus strand of OY970276.1, from coordinate 2,582,856 downwards.
CTTTTTAATTAACGGTTGCGGAGGCAAAGGACCGGTCAGGAAAGAATCACCAGCAGTAACTGATTCAGTATCAGTAAATGATACCGGGTTCACGGGAATTAAAAAATATAAAAGTGGTAATGCACTTATTAAGGAAGTTACCTTTAGAAACGGTGTCAGGCAAGGTCTCATGAAAACATTCTACCAGTCAGGTGAGGTGCGTCAGACTTTTTGGTATGAGAACGGCTTGAGGGAAGATTCATCGCTCTGGTATTACCAGGAGGGACAAGTCTTTCGTGTAACACCATATAAAAGAGATACTGTTGATGGAATTCAGAAACAGTACTACAGAACAGGTCAGCTGAAAGCCAGAATAGGATATTCAAAAGGACTTCGTACAACATTTTTTGAAGAATTCACTCCTGCAGGAAAACTTGTGGGAGGATATCCAGGACTGGAAGTAAATATAACTGATGCTTACGTTGCAAAGGGCACTTACAGCATAGTCCTTGAATTATCAAATAAATCTATCGGTGTAAGATACTGGCGCGGTGATCTTTCGCATGGCTTATTCGACACCACTCTGTGCAAGCCAATAAGTGCGGTGCAAGGTATCGGAACACTCACCCTGAGGAAAAGTAAATCTTCCAATGTACAATATGTAGGAGTTATAGCTGAGATACTTACTAATTTTGGAAATAACTACCTGGTTTATAAAAAGATCAGCCTGCCATATCACGATCTAAACTAAAAACTCTTATGATTATTCATTCAGCTGTCTTTATTAAAAGCAGCCCAAGTATAAAAGAGTGCCCGTCAACGTCGATACCGGAGTTCGGTTTTATTGGCCGGTCGAATGTGGGCAAATCCTCATTGATAAACATGCTTACAGGATGGTCAAAGCTTGCAAAAACCTCTGTTCAGCCAGGGAAGACAAGGACTATCAACCATTTTATTGTTAACGATAAGTGGTATCTTGTTGATCTCCCGGGGTATGGCTATGCAAAAGTTCCTGTAAAACTGAGGGAGAAATGGGTGCGTGCAACTGAGGAATACATTCTGAAACGTGAGAATCTGGTATCATTGTTTGTACTGCTTGATACCCGGCATAAACCTCAGAATTCAGATCTCGGGTTTATGGAATTTCTGGGACTGAATAATATACCCTTTGCAAGAGTCTTTACTAAGAGCGACAAGCTTAACGCTACCGCCCTGCAGAATTCAATAGACCTGTATAATTCCGAGATGTTGAAAAACTGGGAATCACTTCCTGCTTCTTTCATTACATCAGCAATAAAAGGCAATGGGCGAGATGAAATATTGAACTATATTGAAGAATCTATGAACAATTTTTCAAATGGCTCCTGATATCGGCGGGAATTTATAATTTTGTACTCAAATTTTGATTTCTTTTCTTAATCACTATAAAACCCGGAAAAATGTTTGGAACAGCCCCTATGAAACTATTTGCATGCAGATCTTCAAAAGGTCTGGCCCTTAGGATTGCGGAAAAACTTGGTATTGAACTTGGAAAAAGTTCCGTAACCAGTTTCAGTGATGGAGAATTTCAACCATGTTTTGATGAATCGGTAAGAGGCAGTATGGTTTTTATAGTCCAGTCGACCAATCCTCCCGCAGATAATCTCTTTGAACTTCTTCTGATGATCGACGCTGCAAAAAGAGCCTCAGCTTATAAGGTTATTGCAGTTATTCCTTACTATGGATTCGCAAGGCAGGACAGGAAAGACAGGCCAAGGGTATCAATTGGCTCAAAATTGTCGGCCGATCTTCTAAGTACGGCCGGAGTTGACAGAGTAATAACCATGGACCTTCATGCTGATCAGATTCAGGGCTTTTTCAATGTCCCGGTTGATCACCTTTTCGGTTCGGCTATTTTCGCACCATATATCGCCAACCTCAAGCTCAGTAATCTTACTGTATCCGCACCAGACATGGGCGGATCCAAAAGAGCCAATGCCTATTCACGTCATCTGCAGTCAGAAATGGTTCTGTGCTATAAGCTTCGTAAGAAACCGAATGTTATAGAAGAGATGTCAATAATAGGCGAAGTGGAAGGACGTAATGTGGTAATAATTGATGACATGGTCGACACAGCCGGTACCCTCGCTCTTGCTGCTGATATGATGAAAGAAAGAGGGGCAACAAGTATCAGGGCATTTGCAACCCACCCGATTCTCTCGGGCAATGCAGTGGAAAGAATCAACAATTCAGCATTAGAGGAACTCGTGGTAAGCGACTCTGTTCCTTTTACCAACACTTCATCGAAGATCAAAGTGCTTTCAATTGCCGATATTTTTGCCAAAACTATTCAGGCTGTAACAGAAAATCAGTCTATTAGCACAAATTTTGTATTCTGATTCCTTTGTTCTATATTTGCAGGCCAATTTAAAATTTAATGTCAAACGTGTAATGGGGAGTTTTTCAAACCAATAACTCTGAGTAGCACAATAACTTTTAGACAAATGAAGACTATAGAAATCAAAGGATCGTTCAGAAGAGAATTAGGGAAAAAAAGTTCCAAAGAGATCAGAAAAGAAGGAAACGTACCCTGCGTTATTTACGGAAAAGAAAAGAACATCCATTTTTTTGCTCATGAAAACAGCTTTAAAAACCTCGTGTATACTCCTGAAGCTCACCTTGTTAAGCTAAGCATCGAAGATAAGGAATATATGGCAGTACTTAAAGATATGCAGTTTCATCCTGTAAAAGATAATATCCTGCACGCCGATTTTATTGAGATTAATGACACCAAACCGGTAGTTATTAATATCCCGATAAAAGTATCAGGAGATTCTGTTGGTGTTATAGCCGGCGGTAAATTAAGTATAAAAAGAAGAAGCCTTAAAGTTAAAGGTCTCGCAAAAGATCTTCCTGAAGCTCTTCATATAGATATCACCGATCTGAAAATTCATGAAGGTGTAAAAATAGGCGACTTGTCATTCGATAAGATTGAATTACTTGATCCTAAAAAATCTATGGTTCTTACTATCGCCACATCACGTGTTGCACAGAAAACCGATGAAGAGGTTCTTGCAGAAACCGCAGCCGCAACTGCAGCTGCTGAAGGAGCTGCCGAAGCCCCTGCTGCTGAATAGAACCGTATAATCTTAAATACATACAGGCTTGATGAAATATCTGATAGTTGGCCTGGGAAATATTGGTGAAGAGTACAAAGACACCCGTCATAATGTAGGATTTACAGTATTGGATGCCATGTCAATGGCGTCCAATACTTCTTTTACGGACAAACGTTATGGAGCCGTGTGCGAGATAAGATACAAAGGGCGTGATCTTATCCTTCTGAAACCATCTACTTTCATGAATCTCAGTGGAAATGCTGTTAGTTACTGGCTCAAAAAAGAAAAGATCCCCCTTGAGAATATGCTTGTTATTGTCGACGATATTGCCCTTCCTCTCGGCAGCATCAGGATGAGGCCAAAGGGCAGCGATGGTGGACATAACGGTCTGGCTCATATCAGCACCACCCTCGGCACCAGTGATTATCCCAGGATACGGATTGGTATTGGAAGCAGCTACAGGAAAGGTGCTCAGATAGATTTTGTTCTCGGCAAATGGGATCCTGAAGAAAAAAAATTTATGAACGACAGAGCATTAATTGTGATTGAAATGATCAGATCGTTCGCATTTGCCGGGGTAGAACTGACAATGACAGCTTTCAATAAGGTTGGAAAAGTTGCTCCGCCGTCTGACAAGTCAACCTCAGTTGACCCCCAAAATCCCCTTAAGGGGGGCTAATACCATAGCCGCCTCTTTGCGAACTCACCCTGAGCTTATCGAAGGGTGCGGTTAATTGGATTTCATATTCATAAAAAGATGACCGATAAAAATGAAATACGAATTGATAAGTTCCTCTGGTCAGTAAGGATCTATAAAACCAGGAGTATCGCTTCGGATGAATGCCGGAAGGGAAGGATTATCATTAATGATATCCAGGTAAAACCTTCAAGAACTGTCTTAAAAAATGAAATTATCACGGTAAAAAAACCTCCGGTGAATTATTCCTACAGGGTTATCGAGCCAATTGAAAATCGTGTCGGAGCAAAACTTGTCTCACAATTTATTGAAGATCTTACTCCTGAGGAAGAAAAAATTAAACTCGAATTAGGCCAAACCGGAGGCATGGTCTACAGAGATAGAGGGACTGGCCGGCCCACAAAAAAAGAGCGGAGAGAGATTGACAGGATGAAAGACGGCATGAGCTGAGGTTGAGGTTAAGGTTAAGGTTAAGGTTGAGGTTAAGGTTGAGGTTAAGGTAGTATAAAGACGTAATATTCCAAAATCTGCACTAAAAGTAATTCAGCTTTAATAACAGCATTTCTCTTTTTTTTATCTTGCACTAATTAACTTCAGATCATCGTTCAGAAGATGCGTTGGTGCATATTTATTTAGTAAATGGGGAAAGAAAACATTGAGAAGTATTCAGCCAGATATGCTTTATTGAAATCTGTTGCAGGGTTTTGGCATAATAATGTCTTTTACAGAAGGGTCATAGTATTGGGTATTGAAAATATTAAGCCCGATGATCCTGTGATCTTTGCCCCGAATCATCAGAATGCCCTCATGGATGCACTCGCCGTTCTTTTCACGCACAAAGGACAACCGGTATTTCTTGCAAGAGCCGATATTTTTAAAAGAAAAACTATTGCCGCAATTCTCTATTTTCTTAAGATACTGCCTGTTTACAGAATAAGAGACGGCTTCAGCAGCGTTAAGGGAAATGATGAAATATTCCTTAAGACTATTGATGTGCTGAAAAACAAAAACGGGCTCGTAATTCTTCCTGAAGGTGATCATGCCGGCTTCAGGCGACTGCGTCAATTGAAAAAAGGAATATGCAGGGTTGCATTCCAGTCAGATGAAGCCACCGGCTTCACACTTAAGATAAAAATCATACCTGTAGGCCTCGAATTTTCTAACTATAGCAGGTTCAGACAGGTACTGACTGTCGCTTATGGAAGACCCATTGAGGTTTCAGAATATTTTGAATCATACAAATTAAATCCTGAAAGAGCGCTTAACGAGCTAAGATCAAGATTATCAGATGAGATGAAAGGCATAATGGTCCACATTGAATCTGAAGAAGATTACGAGGCAATTGATGAGCTCAGAGCGATGATTAACGGAAGATTCAGCGATGACATAAGATTGCCGAAGCTGGTCAGGGACAGAATCCTGGTCAATAAAATGAACCTCTTAAAGTCATCTGATCCGGCTCTGTACAGAAAAATCTGCGACCTCAGTATAAAAGTTAAGGAAAAAGCAAAAGAGCTAAACACTGATTACAGACTGCTTGAAAAGAAGAAGCATCCGCTTGGATGGCTGATTGCAGGCATGGCAGGCATTATTGTTACTTTTCCATTGTTCATATACGGGAATATTTTTAACCTTACTTTCCTTGAGATCCCTAATCTGCAGATACGCAAGATAAAGGATCCGCAATTCCATTCTTCAATACGGTATGGAATTTCACTGGCGCTTGCATTTGTCTTTTTACCCCTTTACCTGATAATCTCGCTTTTTATTTTTTCGTCATGGTGGCTGGGTTTGCTAATATTTCTGACTCTGCCGCTTTCAGGCCTGTTTGCATGGAACTATTATCTCCAGTTCCGCAGAATAAGAGGAGGATTCAGAATCAGAAAAATGATCAGGGAAAAGGATGAACAATTCGCTATCCTTAGAAAAAATCATTCTGAACTTGTTAAACTTGTAACCGGTCTTTAGAATGAAAAAAGAGTCAATGTTTAAAGGGAAGGTTGCATGGATCACGGGAGCATCATCGGGTATCGGGGAAGCGCTTGTTCACGAATTTGTATCACGCGGTGCAACAGTGATCGCATCTTCAAATGACAGTGAGGGACTTGAAAAAGTAAAAGCTGATTGCGGAAATAAATCATTAATGGTTCATTGCGTTCCTTTCGATCTTGCCGACACATCAGGAATAGAGAATTTGGCAGGGCAACAAATACAATCACACGGGCAGATTGACTATCTTCTCAATATCGGAGGCATAAGTCAGAGAGCCAGGATTGACGAAACACCGCTGTGGCTCGACAGAAAAATATTTGAGATAAACTACTTTGGAACAATTGCCCTTACTAAGGCAGTCCTTCCATTCATGGTTAAACAGCAATCAGGGCACATCCTTGCAACCAGCAGTATCACAGGAAGATTCGGATTTCCGCTTCGTTCAGCTTACTCAGCTTCAAAAGAAGCTCTTCATGGATTTTTCGAAACACTTTATCTGGAAAACAAAAAGTTTAATTTGAAAGCTTCAATAATAATCCCGGGAAGAGTCAGAACAGCAATATCCTTTCATGCTCTTGATTCTGAAGGCAAAGAGCATGGAAAGCTTGATGCCGGTCAGGCTAAAGGGATAGTGCCTCATCGCGCTGCAGAAATCATAATCAGGGGAATAATAAAGGATAAGAGAGAAATTCTGGTCGGAGGCAGTGAATTAATGATGCTATTTATCAGAAGATGGTGTCCCTGGCTTTTCTTCAGAATTGCCGACAAAATTAAATCCATGTAATTTGGAATGAAATAAATTTCGGAGTGTATGCAGCTGATAAAGATAAATCATCGGCCTCTCATGGCACTCCAGACATCTATCATAATTTAACAGAAAATTTGAATATATAAAAATATGAAAGGTTACATAATCAGCGGAATTCAACAGATGGGAATTGGAGTAACAAATGTTGAAGAAGCGTGGAAATGGTATATCAGGCAGTTTGGAATGGATTGCCGCATTTTTGATGATGAATCGCCTGCCAAGCTTATGCTTCCCTATACCGGAGGCGAACCCAGGAGCAAACATGCCATACTCGCAATGAACCTTCAGAGTGGCGGAGGATTCGAGATATGGCAGTATACCGAAAGAACGCCTGTAAAAATAAAAGAGGAGTTGCAGATCGGCGATCTCGGCATAATTGCCTGTAAGATAAAAGCAAAGAACGTTCAGGAAACGCTTGCATTATATCAAAAGAATGGCATACCGGTTCCTTCATCAGCATCTCCTGATCCCGCAGGCAAAATGACCTTTTTCATGAAAGATCCATATGGGAATATATTTCAGCTGGTAGAAGCAACCGACTGGTTCCGTGAGGAGAAAAAAGGGACTGGCGGCGCCTATGGAGCAATAATTGGCGTTTCGGATATTGACAGAGCAAGAATCATATACTCCGATATCCTGGGCTACGACGAAGTTATTTATGACAAAACCGGGATATTTGACGATATCGCTGATCTTTCCGGAGGAAAAAAGGAATGCCGCAGAGTACTTCTCAAAAGATCAGAACCATTCAGTGGCGCATTCAGTAAAGTACTAGGCCAGAGTGTAATTGAACTTATATGCAGTACATCCGGAAAAGGTAAAAAGATATATGAAGGGAGATTCTGGGGCGACCCGGGATTCATTCATCTTTGCTATGACATGAACGGAATGGATAATCTGAAAAACTTCTGCGAAAGCAAAGGATTCCCTTTTACTGTCGATAGTAAATCAAGCCATGAAGGCAACAGCTTTGATATGGGCGAGGCAGCAGGTCATTTTTCCTATATTGAAGATCCTGACGGGACACTTATTGAATTTGTTGAAACACACAGAGTGCCGATATTAAAAAAATTCGGATTATTTCTCGATTTGCGCAAAAGAGACCCGAAGAAGTCCCTTCCTGACTGGATAGTAAAATCGCTGAGATTCTCGAAAGTGAAGAATTAAATCTGCACTGCCGGATAGAAAGACATTTAAAGGAAATATTTAAAATCTTTATCAGATCGCGGTATCATGCCTTTTCCCGATCTCCTCAACTTTCAGCAGTACCCTCATCACATTACCGCCCCATATCTTTGTTATGTCTGCCTTTGAATAGCCGCGCCGTAGCAGTTCAATTGTAATATTCTTCATTTCTGAAGCATCTCTGCATCCATCGACACCTCCCCCACCATCAAAATCAGTCCCGATGCCTACATAATCGATTCCTATCACCTGCACCACATGATCGATATGATCAACGACATCCTTAACTGTAGCCTGCTTCTGATAGTTCATTTCTATATTCTTATACTCCTTCCTTACAATTTTCTTTAAAGAATCAGAAAGAGAATTATAGTCTGGGTATTTATCCTTAAGCTCTTTTAGCTTAATTTCAAATTCAGGATTCGGTTCCTCAGTTTTTAAATAATTTCCCAATATGCAGATCTGTATAACACCTCCGTTATCCTTGAGTGCCAGTAACATATCATCCGTCAGATTTCTTGGGCTGCCGCATAATGCCCTGCAGGAAGAATGTGAAGCAATAACAGGTGCATCAGTTACTTTAAGTACATCATAGAAGGATTTATCAGAAATATGTGAAATGTCAACCATCATACCCAACCTGTTCATCTCCTTAACTACCTGCACTCCAAACGAAGAGAGTCCATTATTTTCGGGGCCGGCCGGATCAGTCGATGAATCACATATATCATTATTCTTAGTATGTGCAAGGGTCATATACCTTACGCCAAGATCGTAGTATTGTTTGATCCGGGTAATATCCTTACCTACAGGATATCCGTTTTCCATACCAATGAAGGCAGCTATCTTACCTTCTCTCTTCAATCTGTAGGCATCTTCAGGTGTTGTTGCAATTTCTGCTAGTGAAGAATTTTTCTCAACATTTTTCCTTATCGTCCTTAAAACATCCAGGGCCTTCTGATGTACAATATTGAACGACGTATCATTTCGCGGACCCTGAGCCGTAAAAACTGCAAAGAATTCTGCATGAAGTCCACCCTCGTTCATCTTCGGAAAGTCAACACATCCATCACTGCTCCTGACTCCAAGATCAAAATCAGGGTCTGAAAATTCCATCGGCGTATCGCAATGAGTATCAACAGTAAGGATAGAAGCATGAATTCTGTTTGCTTGTCTGACAAGCTTCTGTTCACTGGTACCACAGCTGCTCAGGAAGAAGGTTACAAGTAAAATACCGATAAAGATTCTCATTGGATTAGAAATTGTTTCACTCCGCAAGATAAGTAAAATGAACCCGGTGTTTAAATTTTGACCAATGTTTAACCTTCTTTAACAATGTGTGGTATCCGGTACATAATGTGACGTAAATTTTAGTTATATAAGCCGGATGTATCTCCGGAAATGCAAAAAGCCCCGGCACTCAGGTCGGGGCAGCCATGAAAAGAATGATAAATGCCTTTTGGACAATAAAAAGCTATCTATCAATGGTAAATATAGCAAATTTTATGCTGAAAGCAAAAAGCAAAACTCAGCTTTAAAGCAGACCCTCAACAAAAATTCAATTAAAGCTTCACAGGTGTGAATACACTTAACAGAACTATTACCCCAATAACTATTACCACTATCCCTGCGACCTTATTTATCCTTACAATAAGGCGGAGCCTGATCCTCTTCTTAAAGCGGCTCACAAAATAACTAAGAAAAAACCACCAGCTTATTGCTCCTACGAATACACCAGGTATAAGGAAAAAAGGCACTAATTCAGGTTTTACATTCCCGTTTATATGAACACCTGAAAAAAATGCCACAAAAATAAAAATTGTATAGGGACTAGATAGGGATAATACGAACACAGAATAAAAATCGCGCCATAATGATTTATTTGCCAATTCCTTGTTCCTGATGTCTTTCACAGGGTTCGATAAGAAAATCTTCAAACCCACTCCTATTATTATCAGTCCGGCTATCAGTGAAAGTATAAACCGTTCTTTGTTAATAAAACTTACAATAACAGCAAATCCAATTCCTGCAAGAAGGGCAAGCAGCGTGTCCGCTGTGGCAAGTCCCAGTCCTGAAAAGAATCCGGAAAAGATGCCGCGTTTAATTGTTCTGTTAATCAGGATGATACCAATTGGCCCCAACGGCATTGAAACTGTAAGCCCTAGAACGATTCCTTTAAGTAGTATTTCTATAGCCGTAATCATCAATTGTGATTATACGCAGTAAATATAAGAAGTTTATTTACCACAAAAACGGAATTTGTTTTTGATTAGTATTATGGATCGGGCACCGTGTTACCTATGATAAATAAACCCGGATCTTCTTTTTATTCAGGATAAACAGGCGGGGAGTGCAATTCTTCTGCTATTTTTGGAAGTTATTTATTATGACTGAGAAAAGAAAAATCTGGCACTGGTTAGTACTCGCACTGCTATCATTAATCTGGGGAACAAGTTATATATTAATGAAGAAAGGGCTTGAGTCATTTTCATCGATTCAGGTCGGTTCCCTGAGGATATTAATAACTTTTCTCTGTCTGTTGCCAATTGCTCTCAGGAATCTGAAGAAGCTTAACCGCGAAAATCTCCTGTCTGTCTTAATAATAGGATTTTGCGGAAATGCTATTCCTGCATATTTATTCCCTATCTCTGAAACGCACATAAGCAGCTCTCTGGCAGGAATGCTTAACTCGCTCAGCCCTGTTTTTACTCTTGCTATCGGGATCTTAATTTATAACAGAAAGGCTATCAGGTCGCAGGTTGCCGGGGTATTTGTCGGATTGCTTGGAGCAACAGGCTTACTATATACCGGATCATTTACTTTTGCGCCATATGGTTTATTTGTGGTCCTGGCAACTATTCTTTATGGTTTTACATCAAATGAGGTAAGCAAAGTGAGAGGCCTGAACGGAATACAAATTACCGCGCTTGCATTCTTTGTGGTCAGTCCTGTTGCTATTTTACATCTTGCATTTTCTGATCATGCGGCAGCCCTTGCCACAGCTCACTGGACCAGAAATCTTTTATTTATTTCCATACTCGCAATTGTCGGAAGTGCCATAGCTCAGGCGATCTACTATGTTCTTATAAGAGACACCTCCCCTGTTTTCGCCGCAACAGTTACTTACTTTATTCCAATTATTGCAACTCTGTGGGGACTTGCAGATAATGAACACCTGACTCCATCAATGCTGATCTCTGTAATTTTTGTTTTTGCAGGCGTCTATATTATAAACAGACCCGCTTTCCTGAAAAAACTCAGTATAAAATAATAAATGAACAAATATACACTTGTCGGTCTGTCGGTAATTGGAGGAATCTTGTCCGGAATTGCGTGGTCAGGCTGGTGTTCGGGACTCGTTCTTCTTATATCATTTGTTCCTTTTTTTCTTTTAGAGGATTATTTGTACATGCACCGGACCAAATATTCGCCAAATGCATTTTTTATATATCTGCTTCCTGGGTTTGTCATCTTCGGCATAATAGCTCTCGCCTGGACGAGAATTGCAAGTATCACTGGTGCAATTTGTGTCATAATGGGACTCTCTTTTTTAATGGCTTTTGCATTGTGGATGTCACATGTGATCAGGTTAAGGGCAGGAAATATCGCAGGATTCGTCGCGCTTATCTCCTTCTGGCTAAGCTATGAATTAATCAGTCTGAATGTGAATTTAGTTTCCCCCTGGTTGAACCTGGGGAACGGATTGTCAAAAGATATTCTGTTTGTTCAATGGTATGAAGTAACAGGAACCGCCGGAGGTTCTTTATGGATCCTGTGTTCAAATCTTTTCCTGGCGATATTCATCACTGGTTATCTCAGTAACAGAACAAGCAAGCTATTTCTTTTTGTATGGCTGGCCGTATTAATAATACCTTCTGCTGTTTCAATATATCTCTACTCTGCTGTAAAACAAAGCAACAATAATAAGTCAGAAGTTGTTATCATCCAGCCAAATATCGATCCATATACTGAAAAATTCAGTATCCCCTTTTCAGACCAGCTTAAAAATGTAATACTTCAGGCGAATACAGCGATAACAGATAAAACGGAATGGGTTATAACTCCTGAAACAACCATCGATGATCCTGTAAATCTTGATGATATGTCAGATAACCAGTATGTTAAGACCATAAAGCAACTGACTGAACAGCACCCTGCCGTGAACGTGGTTATCGGTCTTGTAACTTACAGGCTTTATCCTCCATTGAAAAATGCACCAACAATAAGTGCCAGGAGAATTGATGCATCAGGATTATATTACGACCATTTTAATTCGGCTGTTCAGATCGACACCGGCAAACACTTTGGCATCTATCATAAATCGAAGTTAGTTCCCGGTATCGAGATGCAGTTCTCCAATGGCCCGGGAAGGCTTATTACCAGAATACTTCCATATCTCGGAGGCACAAAATGGGGATATGGTATCCAGGATGAACGGGCATGTTTTGAACATGCCTCGACATCGATGAAAATAGCTCCGGTCATCTGTTATGAATCTGTTTTTGGAAAGTTTGTCACAGACTATATAAAAAAAGGAGCAGAAGCTTTATTTATTATAACCAATGATGGATGGTGGAAAAATACAAATGGCTATAAGCAGCATCTTAATTTTGCTTCATTAAGAGCGATTGAAACACGCAGACCCATAGCACGGGCAGCAAATACAGGTGTTTCGTGCCTTATTGATATCCGTGGAAAAAGAACCCTTGAAACGGCGTGGTGGACCAAAGCAGTATTAAAAGGTGAGATCATCCCTGAAACAAGAATCACGTTCTATGTCAGGCATGGAGACTATATTTTGTGGATTTCAGCCGTCGTTAGTATAATACTGCTTTGTATTACCTTCATTATCATTCCATTAAAAAATAAATTAAATCATTTATAAGTCATATGCAACTGTAATTGCATCCCATTGTCTTTATAAGCAGGTAAGAGAATCAGGTGGATAATTTTCAAATATATGCGCATGCCCCTTTAATTGAGGAGTGCAGACAAGGTAACAGCAAGGCTCAGTTCACGCTTTATGACCAATATTCCAGGGCTATGTTCAACCTTGCGTTCAGAATATTGAATAACAGGGAAGATGCGGAGGATATCCTGCAGGAAGCTTTCGTCGAGTGCTTCAGGAATTTAGGTTCTTTCAGATTTGAATCAACTTTTGGTGCCTGGCTTAAAAAAATTGTAGTAAACAAATGTATTAATCAAATAAAAAAGAAAAAAATAGACCTGACCCTGTGCGACACTATGCCACACGTTATCTATGAAGAAGAAGAGGAAACTGAATATGAAGCTGGAAAAATAATTAAGAGCATTGAACTTCTTCCGGACGGTTACAGAGTAATACTTACTCTTTATCTTCTGGAAGGCTATGATCATTCCGAAATATCGCAGATACTTGGAATTACTGAATCAACCTCAAAATCACAATATTCGAGGGCAAAGGAGAAGTTAAGATCTATACTCTCAAAATAATAGGAAAATGGACAGACTTGAAGAACATATAAAAAAGAATCGAAACGACTTAGACCCGTATGATCCGCCTTCACATGTCTGGAAAAAGATAAGCAGGGAACTTAAAAAAGACAGGTTCTTAAATAGGAAATGGATCTCAATAGCGGCCATGATAGTGGTAATCCTTGGATCGGTCGTCTTATTCAGACCAGTTTACAGGTGGTCAGATAAAGACAAAAATAAAAATGGCCTGGAAAGCCTTGCAATACCAGTGCCTCAGCTGAAAGAGACCGAAATGTACTATAACAGCCTTGTTAACACTCTTTACAGGGAGGCAAAGCCGTTACTGGCTAATAAACCTGATCTCAGTCATGAACTGAATTCTGACCTGTCACATCTTGACAGCATATGTGCAGACCTTAAAAAGGATCTTAAGGATAATGTTTCGAACCAGGATGTAGTTGAAGCCTTAATACAAAACTACAGGATAAAAATCCAGATCCTTGAAGACATGCTCACAGTACTGAAAGCCAAAGAAGAAATACCGGAAAAAAAGAAAAGCCATGAATTATAATAAAATCATCAGTTTCTGCCTGTCTATACTGACTATCAGCTCCTTATCGGCTCAAAATGATTCGGAAACCCACAGTTTCATTAAAACAGTACCGGTAGGGAAGGAAACTACACTTGAAGTAACAAACAAGTATGGGACAATACAGATTACACCATGGAATAAGGATTCTGCTTATATCAGGGCAGAAGTAAAAGCTTTTTCTAAAGACCGCTCTAAAATATCAAAGATGTTTGACGGGATCACAGTAAATATTACCGATTCAAAATATCTGGTCAGAGCACAGACAGAATTCACTTCTAACATAAATACGCTATTCGAAAGCTTTAAAGGGATGACCAGCAAGATAATTTCGTATGATTCTCATATCGAAATCGATTATTACATAAATGTCCCTGAGTATTTAAATCTTAAAATCGATAATAAATATGGAGACGTATACATGGAGAATAATACTGGCGAATTTAAAATTTCACTGTCCAACGGCTCATTTAAAGCAAATTCCCTGGGAGAAAGAACATCTTTAACCCTCGTCTTCTGTGATGCAAAAATCAACTCAGTAAGATCGGGAAATGTCGACGCATCCTTCTCAGACATTTCTATTGGAGAAACTGAAGAGCTCTCAATAAACTCAATCTCATCAAAGTATGATATCAAAAAAGCAGGAACAATAAGAGGCGAATCAAGAAGAGATAAGTTTTTTATCGGTAGTATAGGTACGCTTGAGGGCAATGCTTATTTTACTGATTACAACGTCAGTAACATCAAAAAGGAACTTAATCTTACAACAAGATATGGGAGCATAACCGCCGACCTTATTGAAAATGATTTCGGTTCAGTAAACATAAATTCAGGATATTCCGACATCTCTTTACATTTCGATCCAGGAGCTTCGTATAACCTGGATATCAGACACGTAAATGCATTTCTCGTTTTACCGGAAAAAAATATCAAAACAGAGGAAAAAGAACTTAACGAGGATAAGAAGGAGTACTCTACTTCCGGAACAGTAGGTAAAAACCCCGGATCAGCAAAAGTGAAAATAGATGCTACTCATGGAAATATATACCTGAAATAATTAACCGGTCGATTTCAGTATCATATAAATTCTAGCATTCTTAAAACTCTGATCTTTAAACAGAAAATCTTAAGCAGCAAAGACTCTCTTATTTAGTATCCCTTGATTTAAACAGAGCGGCTCCTTCGTCGAGCCACTTCTTATATTCTTCCACATTAAGATTAGTAGGCATGGGCTTATTCAACGGATTACCTTCGTCATCAGAGATTACATAAAGCGGCAAAGCATTTGTCTTAAACTTTGAGATCTCCAGATCTTCACAGATGTTACCGATTGTCTTTTTCTGCTTACCGTCAATTGCTGACACAACCCAGTCATTTTCAGGTAGCTGGGTGCGGTCATCACAATAAAGCTCAATGATCACGAAATTATTTTTTAATCTTTCAAGTACTTCAGGATCAGACCATACCCTCGCTTCCATTCTTTTGCAGTTGGCACAGGCATGTCCTTTAAAATCAAGAAGCACCGGCTTGTTCTGTTCCTTCGCACAGGCTAGACCCTGTTTGTAATCGAAATACCCGGTCAGCCCAAGAGGCATTTTAAAAATGTCTCCATATTTAGGCTCGCTGCATAAAACACTTACCTGTGAAGATTGCGTGGCTGGGGTAGAAAGCGGCCTGCTGTCCATGATCATTTGAGGAAGATTAAATTCCGAGGTCGTGGAAGATGGCAGGAACGAGGATAAACCGTTCAGCGGAGCCCCGAAAAGACCCGGAATGAGATATACAACAAAAGTAAAGACAGCGATTATCAGAAAAAGTCTGAAAACGCCAATATGCTTAAGATCACTGTCGTGAGCAAGTTTGATCTTACCCATGAGGTATAAGCCAAGAAGCGAAAAAATAACTATCCAGATTGAAATAAACAGTGTCCTCGACAGGATTCCAAGTGAATAAACACTGTCAACAGTCATAAGAAACTTCATGCTGAAGGCCAGCATTATGAATCCCAGAACTACTTTTATGGAATTTAGCCAGCCTCCTGATTTTGGGATCCGGTTCATAATAGAAGGAAACAGAGCAAATAATGTAAATGGAAGTGCAAATGCAACTCCAAAGCCTAACATTCCAAATGTTGGTCTCAGTGTATCGCCGCTTGCAGCTTCGACCAGTAGAGCGCCAATTATTGGTCCTGTGCACGAAAATGAGACTATTACAGTTGTTAACCCCATAAAGAATGATGCCAGTATACCACCCTTGTCAACTTTAGAATCAGCTCGTGTAACCCAGCTGTTGGGAAGCAAGATCTCAAATGCTCCAAAGAATGAAATAGCGAATATTACAAAGAGGGCGAAAAATATGGTATTGGGGATCCAATGAGTGCTTAAGGCACTAGCAAATCCGGCACCGGCGCTTGTAAGAGAAACTATTATCCCTAACGACGCATAAATCAGGACAATAGAAATCCCAAAGATCAGTGCTTTAAACACTGCTTTGCCTCTGTCTTCAGAGCCTTGAGAAAAGAATGCTACCGTCATGGGAATCATTGGGAAAACGCAGGGCGTAAGCACCCCAGCAAATCCTGCAAGCAGAGATATCAGAAAAAACTTCAGTAACCCTCTGTTCGATTTAACCGGAGAATAGCTAGTTCCGGCATTAGAACTGCTCTTAATAGTCTGAGTTCCTTTGTCATTTCCAACATTTATAGCAAAATCAACATCTTTTGGAGGTGAGCATGTTGAATTATTGCACGCCATGAAATTCACTTTCCCTTTCACTGTGAATGAGGGTTGCAGTCCTGTTATTTTCTGCCTGAATTCAGCTGTATTACTGAAAGTCTTTATTTTAAATCCGAATGCATCGTCAAGAACTTCTACAGGCTTGGTAACTTCATATGCAGGCCCTGCAAGCCTGTAAGCGGGTAGTGAGTCAAAACTGAAAGAAGTCGGGATAGGGCCTCCGGCAGGGATATCCATCGCATATATATGTGAATTCTTTTCAATTGTGGCTGTAAATATCAACTCATACTGGTTGTCTCCGGTCTTCTTGTAACTAAAATCCCAGGTAACCGGATCGTAGATCTGGGCTGAACTGTTAAGAACTAACAGGATGAAGGATATAAAAAGTATAAATTTTCTCATCGGATTACCGGCATTATTAAGAATGTTTGAAAAGCCCTGAGCGCTTGCTATGCCAGATCTATTTCATTATTAAAATGGTCAAAATAATGATATTCCAGCATATAATAAGTCGTAACAGCCTGAATCTTAAGTTTGATCTTATATTTAAAGTTCCATTTTCTATATATAGGGAAAAGTCCTTTTTTCAGATATGATGCTACGAAGGGGTGAACATTAAGGATTAATTTTCTTGTTTTAATTTTGTCAACAATAAACGATAACCCTCTTTCCAGCTCATCCGTAAACAGGATGGTAGGCTTTGTCTCGCCAGTTCCCTGGCAGGATGGACATTTTTCATTCGTAACTATAGTCATTTCCGGCCTCACCCTCTGCCGGGTGATCTGCATCAGACCAAATTTAGTAAGGGGAAGGATATTATGCTTGGTCCTGTCATTTGCCATTGCTTCCTTCACTTTATCATAGAGCTGTTGTTTATTTTCCTGGGATTGCATGTCAATAAAATCGACTACAATTATTCCACCCATATCTCTAAGCCTCAGTTGCCTGGCAATTTCAGTAGCCGCTTCCATATTTACCTCGAGAGCATTTGATTCCTGATCATTGCCCGAACGCGATCTGTTGCCGCTGTTGACATCAATAACGTGCAATGCTTCAGTATGTTCAATAATGAGATATGCGCCATGTTTGAAGGAAACAGTTTTGCCAAAGAGTCCCTTTATCTGTTTGCTGATCCCAAAATGGTCAAATATAGGAAGAGTGCCTTTGTATAATTTTACTATTTTTTCTTTTTCAGGAGCTATTTCCCTGATATACATCCTTATATCCTCTGCCAGGGTAGGCTCATTGATATGAATGCTGTTAAAGGTCACATTAAGCATATCTCTGAGAATTGTAGAGGTCCTGTTCATTTCACCAATAAACAGCTTTGGCGACTTTGTCTCTTTCTTAACCGTTGAGAATGCCGATTCCCATTTATGCACAAGCTCGCGGAGCTCAGCATCAAGTACCGCGACTTTTTTACCCTCAGCTACTGTGCGTACAATAACTCCGTAGTTTCTTGGCTTTATACTCTGGACAAGAGCTTTCAGACGGCTTTTCTCTTCGGGGCTCTCAATCTTTGAGGAGATGGATACCTTATCAGAATAGGGCATAAGCACAAGGTTTCTTCCGGCAAGAGATATTTCTGAGGCCAGACGAGGACCTTTTGTTGAAATAGGCTCCTTGGTGATTTGAACAATGACAGTCTGACCAGACACTAATACGTCTGTTATCTTACCATCTTTGTCAATATCAGGCTCCGGTTTGAACTTATGTACAGGTGGTATCTTCCCTTGTTTCTGAAGAGCAGTCTGATAGTATTTATGCTGTGTCCTGAACTGTGCTCCCAGATCAAGATAATGAAGAAAAGCATCCCGCTCGTAACCTACATTTATAAAGGCAGCATTTAGTCCGGGCATGATCTTTTTTACCTTCCCAAGATAAATATCCCCGACTGAAAACTTTACATTTCGTTTTTCCTTGTTTAATTCAATTAACTGCTTGTCTTCCAACAACGCTAAAGAAACTTCGGAATCACCAACATCAATGATTAAATCCTTGTTTACCACTTCACTATATTAATCTGAGTTAATATATTATCCGCCACTTCCGATATATTAATACAATAAACCTAAAGACCATCAGATCTTTAGGTTTAAAATATTTGATGACGACCAATTACTGATCTGCTACTTCTTTTTATGTCTATTCTTCCGCAAACGTTTTTTACGCTTGTGAGTGGCCATCTTATGTCTTTTTCTTTTTTTACCGCTTGGCATGGAGAATTATTTCTTAACGTGTGATTTAACTTTTGTAATAAATGATTTAGCCGGCTTGAAAGCTGGGATATTGTGAGCAGGAATAATAATAGTCGTATTTTTGGAGATGTTACGTGCAGTTTTCTTGGCTCTTTTCTTGACGATGAAGCTTCCAAATCCCCTGAGATATACATTACTACCTTTTACCATAGAATCTTTTACAGTTTCCATTAAGGCTTCCACAGTCTTTTGAACTGTTACCTTTTCAATACCAGTGTTCTTGGCAATTTCATTAACAATGTCTGCTTTAGTCATTTTTCGTGAAGTTTAAAATTCAACAAATTATTTTGTGTCTTCGTTTTTTTCAACTGTGCAAATATAAAAATATTATTTATTAAAATTGAAACAGTTACATAATAATTTTTTTTTTAAGCTATTATTAATGCCTTAAATACAATGAAATAGATAAACCACAACATTATTCCGATATAACTTGTGCCGAAATAACCTGTCGGGGCAGAAATAGTAAATTATTTACCTGCCGGATTTAATTTAATTAATAGGGACCCTGGTTGCTTGAAGTGGTTTTTTTATTAACTTTACACTCCGGAAATCGAATTTATAATAAATATATAACTACATGTCAATCAATAAAGTTATACTCGTCGGAAATGTCGGAAAAGATCCGGTTGTAAGATACTTTGACAAGGGAGTCGCCAAGGCAACATTTCCGCTTGCAACCAGTGAAACTTACACTAATCAACAGGGCGAAACCATAACTTCCACAGAATGGCATAACATTGTCCTATGGAGAGCACTGGCTGAGGTTGCCGAGAAAACTATCAAGAAAGGCGCACAGGTATATATTGTCGGAAAAATCAAAACCCGATCCTATGTCGATAAAGACGGGGTTAATAAATATATTACAGAAATACTGGCAGATACGCTTCTGCTTCTTGAGAAAAAACAGACCAGCGGAACTTCACCTGTTCATGCTGACAGCAGCAGGAGCGATACTCAAGCGGGACCTGTAATTAATGAACCTCCTGTTCCGTATCAATCTGCTGGTGAAAACAGTAACAAGGGCCTGACAGAGAAAGCCAACCCGGCTGATGATGATTTTGAAATCGGCAATAAGTCAGGAAATGGTCAGAATGAAGATGATCTGCCTTTTTAGAGGGTTTTAAAACAAGACTAAATTGGAACCTGGTAATCCATTTTCATACCTTATAATATTTTCAGGTATTGTCCTTAATTCTCCTGATTTAAAGTTGGTTATTGGTTTTTTGGTAATAGTGTTGCTTCTGATTGGTTCGGGTCTGATGTCAGCCTCTGAAGTCGCATTCTTTTCATTAAAGCCTGAAGAGATCGAGAGACTTAAATCCAGTAAAAATAAGAAATCAAATACCATATTAAAACTCTATAATAACCCCGAGAAGCTTCTGAGTACAGTACTTGTTGCTAATAACACAATCAATATTGCTGTGGTTTTGCTGGCCGCTTATCTTAGCTCCAGGATATTTGATTTCAGCGCTGAACCTGTCCTTGGTTTCATAATAAACGTAGTGGCTATTACCTTTCTGCTGCTTTTTTTTGGCGAAGTTATGCCAAAAGTTTATGCTTCAAGGAATCACATTGCAATTGCAATGCTAATGGCATTTCCTTTATCGGTGCTTGAAAAAATTTTTAAACCCATTACTTACCTGCTTATCTTTTCTTCATCGTTTGTGAAAAAGAAAACTGGCACCCACCGTTCGAATATAAGCATGGACGACCTCTCTGATGCCCTTGAACTGACTTCCGATGACTTTGCAGAGGATGAGAAGATTCTAAAGGGTATTGTTAATTTTGGCAATATAAATGTAAGCGCTATAATGTGTTCAAGGATTGATGTTACGGCGATAGATATAAAATCGGGTTTCGACAAAATAGTTCCGGTAATAATCAGCTCCGGATTTTCGCGAATCCCTGTCTATTCCGGTTCATTCGACACTGTAAAAGGCATATTGTATGCAAAAGATGTGCTTCCCTATACTAATAATCCCGGAAATTTTAAATGGCAGGCTCTGCTCAGGCCCCCTTATTTTGTACCGGAAACAAAAAGGATCAATGATCTTCTCAAAGAATTTCAGACCAAAAAGATGCATATGGCTGTTGTCATTGACGAATATGGAGGTACATCAGGAATAGTCACACTTGAAGATATCCTTGAAGAAATTGTGGGCGAAATAACTGATGAAAGCGATGATGATCAGCTATTATTCAGAAAAATAGACGATAAGACTTATATCTTTGAGGCCAAAATATTATTGAATGATTTTTGTAAAGTAGTGGATATCGATGAGGAGATCTTTGATGAGGTCAGAGGAGAATCCGAAACACTCGCAGGACTTGTACTGGAGCTAACCGGGGAAATTCCGCATAAAGATCAGATCATTAAATATGGCGAATTCACTTTCAGAATTGAATCTGCCGACAAAAGAAGAATAAAAGAGATCCTCGTCGAAATTAACAGGAATGATGAAGAAATTAAAAATAATTAGTGCCGTAGTACTATTGTTCTTTCTGGTCGCATCCCTTGGTTGCAGACATGTTACCGTACCAAAGCCAAGAGGCCATTTCAGAATAGATCTGCCTGAACACCAATATGTTCAATTTAATGAACCGGTGAGTAAAAACCTCAATATTCCGATTACATTTGAATATCCGGCTTACGGTCACCTTACATTTCAGGGGGAGCATGGGTCAGACCCCGGATGGTTTGATATCGAATTCCCGTCTTATAAAGCAAAAATATATCTTACATATAAGGATGTTAAGAATGATCTTGACAGCCTGCTCGATCAGAGCTACGATATAAATGTTAAATATCATGTGGCTAAAGCGGATGCAATAAAGGAAAAAGTGTTCAGCAATAATCAAAACAAGGTCTACGGTGTTTTATATGATCTGAAGGGAAATACGGCCTCGGCTGTCGAGTTTTATGTTACCGACAGTATCAGCCATTATCTGAGAGGATCTCTTTATTTTGCGGCTGAACCAAATGCAGATTCGCTTGCACCTGTGATTGATTTTTTCAGAGCGGATATCATACATATGATTGAAACACTTAAGTGGAAAAAATAACATCTTATAAACGCTAATGGGTTGTATTACAAAACATTATCTTAATGAGTTCTCCATCCTCGGGGTGTGGAAAATAGAAGAAGATCTTAATGCTCTTCTGGAAATGGTAACTCTTGACAATGATGAAAAAAAGAAATATAAGAGTTTTAGCAGCAATTCCAGGAAACTTGAATTTCTGAGCGTGAGGGCACTTCTTTCAGAGTTAATCGGTAAGGATGCGAAGATCGTTTACAATAAAAACAACAAACCATTCATTAATGACGGTTCAAGATTTATCAGTATTTCACACTCTCATAAGCTGACAGCTATATTATTAAGCACTAACGAGAGGGTTGGCATCGACCTGGAATACATGAGCTCGAATATTGCAGCTATTGCTTTTAAATTCATTAACAGAAAAGAAAAAGTTACAAAGGAATTCACCGAGCGCAGGTATCACTTATATATCCATTGGTGTGCAAAAGAAGCTCTGTATAAAATCTGCGACAAAGAGGGGATAAGCATAAGGAATAATATTACTATTGATCCATTTGGAGTAGCCGAATCAGGTGAGATAACAGGGCATGTTAATACAAGTAAAATAAACGAATCATTTGAGCTTTTTTATTCAAAGTATGACAATTATGCCATTGTATGGACAAAAAAGAATTGGACAACCCAACAGTGTGATACAATCCAGACTGAAGAGAAAAAATAAACCTGATGCTATCTGAATTCCCTCGCAAAAAAAGTGTGGCCCTCCTACTCGACCCTGACAAGGCAAAAGAAGATTTATTGGAGAAAATCCTGAGGACCGCTAATGAGTGCAAGACTGACTATATATTTGCAGGCGGAAGTCTTACTTTTACAGGTATTGACGGTTTGATAACCGAGATAAAGAAATTTACCTCAATTCCGGTGGTGCTTTTCCCTGGAAATCTTCTGCAGCTCACATTGAACGCAGATATAATTCTGCTCCTTTCCCTCATCTCCGGCAGAAACCCTGAACTGCTGATAGGAAATCACGTAATCGCAGCACCTCACCTGAAAAATTCGAAGCATAAGCTTGTATCCGCAGGTTATATTCTTATAAGTTGCGGTAAGAAAACATCTGTTGAATATATCAGTCAAACCGAGGCGATTCCTGAAGATAAGCCTGAGATTGCAGTGGCCACAGCACTTGCTGGCGAAATGCTTGGCATGAAAATGATATATCTGGAAGCTGGAAGTGGCGCTGCAAAACCAGTGCCAACGAATATTATAAGGATGGTCAGAGAAAACATTTCAATTCCCCTGGCTATAGGAGGCGGAATAAAAAATAAGGCAGAAGTGGAGGAAATCTTTTCTTCAGGGGCCGATCTTATAGTATTAGGCAATGCCTGTGAAAAAAATCCTGAATTTCTGGCTGAAGCCTGCAGCATCAGGGACAAATTCCGCAGTTTTTAACCACCCAACCCCGCTAAAGGGGGGCTATTTCGTTGTAATTAATGAGTTCAGTCATGACTGAGAATTTACCGCCCTTCAGAGGGCCCTTGGGGCCTACCTGATTATCTGAATAGCTCAAACATGGGCTCGCCGGTGCAAGCATTCGGATATGGAATTTTACAAAGCGTTGATAATGTTGCAGCTATATCTGTGATATTCACTTGCCTTGTCACAGTGGCCCTGTTAACAGTCCATCCGTACCAGATTACAGGAACATGTGTGTCATATTCGAAAGGCGAATTATGATCGGTCACATAATCGCTTTGTTTCTCCACCCATCCGGGATTTAAAATTACTATGACATCTCCTGACCGCTGGGGACTGAAATTATTTATTATGCGTTTAAGATTGCCATTTCCGAAATCGTTCGCCTCGAAAGCAGAATAGGGATAAGCAGCCTGCACACCAGTAAACTGAACAAGGAACCGTGCTACTTTCTTTTGCACCTCATCAAGGGAAAGCCGCGCATCCTCAATTAGAGTCCTGTTAAGGAATATCTGTCTTTCTGAATAACCTTTCACCCAGTTACCTTCCCCATATACTGCATTCAAATAGGTTCTAAGTAACTGTAGTGCCTGATTTTGCTGGAAATATCCTGAAGGGATCCGGTTCTTTTCCAGAACGGCCGGTATCTCCGAGATGCCATGCGCTGCGGTAAAATAGATCAAAACATTCTTTTTGCCAATACTGTCAGTCAAAAAAGCAAGAAGATTTTTAATATCATCATCAAGGCGTAAAATGGCATCGCCCATCTCAACAGATGAAGGTCCGAATCTATGACCTATATAGTCAGTGGCTGAATAGCAGATCGAGATATAATCTGTTGCGTCGCCTTTCCCCAGATGCTCATTTTCTATTAACCTGATGGCAAAGTTTGTAGTAAGTGTGTTTGCAAACGGAGTTTCCCTGAGCAAAGAGTAGTCATTCCTGGAACTTTTTGATCTTATTTTTTTCAGATCGTAAGGGAAATAATTGATGTTATTAAATCCCAGTTCGAAGTTGTTGGAATCAGGGAGACAATCGGCATAATCTTTCCTGGGACGTAAAAGACTCCAGGTAGAATTCAGATATGAATCTGAAAACTTCATCGCATTAAAATCGTTTACCCATACAGGCAGAGAGTTCAAATAGTATGAACTCGACATCCAGGTCCCTGTGGTATTGTCGAACCAGTAGGCAGCATTTGCGGCATGCCCTGCTGAAAATATTGCGGAACTTTCTCTCACTCCCACGCCGAACACTTTTGATCTCCTGTTTGACGTCATTGCAAGCTCATCTGAAAAAGTCGATACAAGGAGGTTGAAAGGCGAATGTAATCCTGATTCAAAGCTTCCTCCGACAGCATTAACATTGATATCTTTCGTACAGTTTATTAATTCATTTTTAAGGGGAACGTACCAGTCATCTGATGTTATCCCATGTGCCGACGGCTCAGCACCCGTGGCAATTGTCGCATATCCGGGAGCAGATTGAGTGAGCATGTAATCATACGAAGCATTTTTGTAGTATGTACCCTCATTTATAAGCCTTTTTATCCCATTTTCACCTAATTCGTCGTGGAACCTTTCAAGCTGATCATAATTCAGTTCCTCCACCACTATCCCAACAACAAGCCGCGGTTTTTCCGGCGGAAGATAGGGACCCTGACCCGACAACCTGGTTACAAGAAAAATCAATAAAATCTTTGCTATATATCTTTTCATAATATTCCTCTGATTCTTAATTAATTAATGCAGATATTGTAAAGAATGCCTGCTTGTGGCCATGCAACGTGCAAAAATACTTGTTTTAATCACAGAAGCAAACCAGGAGGATTATTTTATGACCACAAACCTGCCAAAGTAAGAGGTTCCCGAAGAAGAACTAGTAAAAACAACATTGTACATTCCTGATGATAAAATTCCCGTGCTTATAGTTACGGGTTCGCCCTGTATAACCGGAATATTGTAATCAATGACAATCGTTCCCGCCTGATTTATGACCCTTAGATTCATCAGCCCCGCTGCTTTATCTGGTAATATGGCTTTTAAAAAATCAGTGGCCGGACTAGGATAAACGAGTATATGTCCGGTGGAGTTAACCGGCTCAATGCCACTCGGCAATTGTGACATTTCAACAAGCATATCCGTTCTTTCTCCCGAACTAACAATGGCAGTTATAGTTGTATCACGATATCCTTTTGCAGAAAAAGTGAGATCCCATGACCCAGGGTAAAGGAGCCTGACAAATCCCCCGGTAAGCGTATCTGAATATACCTGCGAACTGTCCTTATCATGTCCCGAAATAAAAACTTTTGCAGGCAAAGGTGAATGGATTCCGACACTGCGGACAGTTCCATGAATTCCATACAGCGCATTCTCCAGGTAACCAATCAGGGAATGCCAGTTATTCAGCCAGAGAAGAGTAAGTTGCGCTGCCGGAGTAACATACTGGTCATCAAGTTCAATCGTAACCTCTCTTCCATGAAGCTCCCATGTTGTAAAGTCCTGCCTTCCCCCATAAACTACATACCAGACGGCACCGCGGGTAACACCATTATCAAGAAAGTTCATATATGCAGGTCCGGCATATACATGTGCCGTATCGGCGTATGACCGGCTAATGGCATTGAACCAGGAATCATCTGCATGCAGCACTGAAAGCCACCTGTCCCACGGATAATTAACGACCTCAGAGCCTGAATGAAAATTTGCGGAGAGAACAAAT
This sequence comes from uncultured Bacteroidales bacterium, assembly GCA_963715785.1. Classification (GTDB taxonomy): domain Bacteria; phylum Bacteroidota; class Bacteroidia; order Bacteroidales; family VadinHA17; genus LD21. The sequence goes on along the minus strand of OY970276.1, from coordinate 2,556,825 downwards.
TTGTGCTTTCGCATAAATTTTATCATATCGAGGGTCTCTTTCTGCTTAACCGTATTGGGTGTGAAAGGATCGGGGAAGTTCCTGTTAAGATCGTATCCGTTTGCATTAAAACGCGTAGGAGTTGTAATTGTGTTGCCTGTTCTGTAAGTTCCATCAGGGTTCGCAAGAGGATTTATCCATACTTCAAGATTATCAAGAAGATCTGTAACTCTGCTGTCAACACCATAGTTACTGATAAGGTAATCGGCTAAATGCAACATCAGAATATATCCGCCGGTTTCATCGCCATGCATCGTGGAGGTGTAAAATACCGCCGGTTTGTCTCCATCAACATCAGGGTTAACGGAAATCTTGAGCGCCAGTACAAGCTTGCCTTCCACACTTGTTCCTATTGTATCGAGACGGCATAAAGAGGGATAGAGTTTTGGGAAATTCTGCATTATTGAATCATACTGGGTATAGGTTGGATATGAATCCCAGGTCATAGCCTGATTAATATTCAGGGCCGTTGTAATATTCCTTGCAGTAACTTTTTCAATGATCTGATAATTATACTTCAGGCTGATGAACCATTCAACAGTCAGTGGCGACAGACTTATATAAACTGTACTGCCTTTTACTGATAAAATTGATGTATTTACGGTAAGTGCCTCCAATGATTTTTCACCCGGCAGGGAAAGGCTTACCTCAGCTTGTCCATTCCGGCTGACTGCCAGACGGAGCTTGTCGTCGGTGCTCAATAACTGCGAAAAGCACCTGGATGCAGATAAAACGGATATAATTATAACTATCAGGATCCGCTTCGTCATAATGACTTTACACGTTAAACCTTATATGAAGTATATCTCCATCTTCAACGATGTAATTCTTTCCTTCAATATAGAATTTCCCTGCTTCCTTGCAAGCATGCTCAGACCCAAGGTTTACAAAATCCCGATACTTCATAACCTCTGCCCTTATGAAACCTCTTTCCAGGTCGCTATGAATAACACCTGCCGCTTTAGGTGCTGTCATACCGGTTTTGATCGTCCATGCCCGTATTTCCATTGGCCCGACTGTGAAAAATGTCTGCAGGTTTAGCATCTTATAAGCCGCTCTCACCAATTTATCAACTCCTGGTTCTGACAAGCCTGCATCTTTAAGAAATGCCAGCCGGTCATCTGTGTTTTCAAGCTCGGCAATTTCTGCCTCTGTTGCTCCTGCAATTACGAGTATTTCTGCATCCCTGCCTTTAAGAAATTCCCTCACCTTTTCCACATACTTATTGCCTGTGGCTGCAGATTTTTCATCTACATTGCAAACATACATTACAGGTTTCATTGTAAGAAGAAAAAGGTCGTCAACATACTTTTTGTCCTCCTCCTTAACTTCAAGTGTTCTGGCATTGTTAAATCCCTCGAAGTGTTCCCGGTAATGATGCAGAATATCAACACCATGCTTTGCATCCTTATCACCGGCTTTTGCAGCCCTTTCAAGCCGCTCGATCTTTTTTTCGACTGATTCAAGATCTTTAACCTGAAGCTCGAGATCGATTGTTTCAAGATCACGTACAGGGTCGACAGAACCGTCAATATGAGGCAATGCTTCATTATCGAAACATCGGAGAACATGGATCAGCGCGTCGGTATTTCTTATATCGGCAAGGAACTTATTGCCAACTCCTTCCCCCTTATTGGAACCTTTTGCTAATCCCGGAATATCCACAATCTCCACTGTAGTATGAACAATCCTATCGGTAACCTGATGTTTTTCAAGTTCATAAAGCCTGGGGTCAGGAACCTGTACCACTCCCATATTTGACTTTGTAGCACTGAACGCAAAGGCATTGGTTTCACCTTTGGTGTTGGATATGCAATTGAAAATAGTTGTTTTGCCAACATTGGTTATTCCTATAATTCCACACTGAAGAGCCATCTATGACCAGGATTAATTTATTTGCACAAATTTATCATAATTCAGGGATAATTCAATAAGGGAGCGTATTGAGTGTCTTGATTACTTTATAACTTTAGTCACTTTAGTCACTCTAGTCACTTTAGTCACTTTAGTCACTCTAGTCACTTAATTGCTTTCTATCTTTAAACCTTTTAATGTTCTTTCACTCTAAGAAGAATATCATAAATAAAATTGAATATCATAAAGCCGGACGATAATATATCTGAACTGCTTAAGAAGGATCTGAATAAAGGTTTCCAGCTTTTGGTTGAGACATATAGCCAGAAGCTCTACTGGCATATCAGGAGGCTGGTAATACTTCATGAAGATGCTGACGATGCTCTTCAAAATACTTTTATAAATATCTGGAGAAGCATTGAAAATTTCAGATATGAAAGCTCACTATATACCTGGCTTTATACTATAGCGACTAATGAGGCTCTTGCTTTAATCAATAAAAGAAAAAAAAATAATGCCGTTTCGTTAGATGATCTTGGAGATTACTTCTCAGGTTCAGCAGAAGGAAGTACATGGTTTGACGGTGATGCGGCTGAACTGAAACTTCAGAATGCGATATTGAAGCTTCCCGACAAACAACGTATTGTATTTAATCTGAGGTATTATGACGATATGACTTACGAGGAGATGAGCAAAGTTCTGAAAACGTCGGAAGGTGCGCTTAAAGCATCTTATCATCATGCAGTAAAAAAAATTGAAAAAATAATAACCAGTGATTAAACCTTCATGGTTCTTAACAATCTAAGAAGTTATGACAAAGTTAAATGACATACAGGGAAAAAGTCCTTTTAAAGTGCCCGATAACTATTTCAGTGAGGTAAACAAAAAGATTCTCTCTCTCACAACTGATTCAGAAGTTAAAGTGCTAAGGGTCAGTTTTTATAACAGATTCAGAACCAGTCTTCTGATAGCAGCTTCTGTGGCAGGCTTTATACTGATTGGCTTCGCAGCTATCAAACTGCTGGCTCCTGAGAACAGAAACATCCAGGTTTCAGAAGTACTACACCAGATAAGCCCCGATTCGATCGTAAATGAAATTGACCTTTCAATGCTTGAAGAAGATGCATCTTCGGTTATTATACCAGATGAAGTCCCTGATGTAAGCAAAAAGGATATTATTGATTATCTCATTCAAAATGACATTGATTTAAACGATATTTATGAACATCTATAAGTCCGATAACATGAAAAGAATATTATTTTCTTTGATCATTATACTGGCAGTTCCTTTTTTAAAACTAACTGCCCAGAATACAAATATGGAAAAACTCAATGATTATAAAATCGGATTCTTTACCAAAAAACTGAATCTGACTTCACAGGAAGCAGAGAAATTCTGGCCTGTCTATAATGAATATCAGAGTCAGAGGAATCAGATACAGATTGATAAAATTAAGCTCAACAGAAATTTTAATCTGAATGAAAATACTCTGAGTGATAAACAATTAGAAGAAATCGGAGATAAATATGTTGATTATCTTGTGCAGGAATCAAACCTGGCAGTAAACTTTCATAAAAAACTAAAAGAGATCCTTCCTCCTATAAAAGTAATTCTCTATTACCAGGCAGAAAATCAATATAAAATTCAGCTTCTCAACGAATTGCAAAATGTCAGGCAGCAACAGAGGCTAAGGCCAGGCCGGAATTTTTAAGAGAACTGTTATTGAACAATGATCTTTTTCCAATCAAAGCTTCTAAGGAACTTTATGGATTTTTCAATCTCAGGATACATAACCTTATCATCATTGATAAAATCCACCGTTTCACGAAACGATTTCACCACATCTTCCAGCAGAGCGGATGACCTGAGAGGTCTTCTGAATTCCAGGGCCTGAACAGCAGTGAAGAGCTCAATTGCCAGTACCTTTTCGAGATTTTCCGCTACACGCAATAATTTTGTTGCGCCATTTGCACCCATGCTAACGTGATCCTCCTGTTCATTGGAGGATGGAATTGAATCAACTGAGGATGGTGTACACAATTGTTTGTTCTGACTGACTATTGAAGCAGCAGTGTATTGCGGGATCATAAACCCGCTGTTCAGTCCGGGATTTGCAACCAGGAACTCCGGAAGCTCTCTTTGTCCTGCAATTAATCTGTAAACTCTTCTCTCCGAAATGCTTCCAAGCTCAGCCAGAGCAATGGCAAGGTAGTCGAATATCAATGCCAATGGCTGACCATGAAAATTACCACCTGAAACAATCACATCATCATCAGGAAATATTGTTGGATTATCAGTAACTGAATTGATCTCAGTAACAATAACTGATCGCGCATAGTTTATCGCGTCCTTGCTGGCACCGTGGACCTGGGGAATACACCTGAAAGAATAGGGATCCTGCACGTGAGCTTTCTTACGGCTTATGATCTGACTTCCTTCAAGTATTTTTCTGAATGTACCGGCAGTGGCAATCTGCCCTTTATGCGGCCTGATTTCATGCACACACTTATAAAAAGGATCTAGCCGGCCATCATATGCCTCAAGCGCGATCGCAGAACCTATATCAGCAAAAGCTGACAACCTTTCTGCCATTTCTATTATATAAACGCCATAAGCGCTCATGAACTGAGTGCCATTAAGAAGTGCCAGTCCCTCCTTTGATTGCAGTTCAACCGGCGCCCATCCGAATTTTTTGAGAATTACACCTGAATCAAATTTTTTCCCTTTATAAAGAACCTCTCCCATTCCCAGCAGCGGAAGCACAAGGTGAGCAAGAGGCGCCAGATCGCCAGATGCTCCCAGAGATCCCTGCTCATATACAACCGGACTTATTCCTTCATTGAAAAAATCAATAAGCCGTTGAATCGTTATAACCTGCACACCCGATTTACCAAGACTCAAAGCATGAATCTTTAAAAGCAGCATAAGTCTGATAATTTCCTCTGAAACTACCGGACCTGTCCCGCAGGCATGCGATTTTACCAGGTTTTCCTGAAGCTTATTAAGCTGGTCGCTGCTGATGTTTTTTTTATGAAGCGAGCCAAAACCTGTGGTTATTCCATAGATAGGAGAAGTAATATTTGCCAGTTTAACATCAAGATAGTTTCTGCATTTGGTTATAAGATTTACAGATTCGTCGGAAAGTGAAATTTTTCCATTCGTCCGAAGTAGTTCCGATATTACTTCAATTTTCAGGTCTTCAGGAGATATTTTAAAAGTCATTCGATAATATTTTAAATTATTTGATCAGGGTAAAGATAAAAGACAAAAGTGACAAGATAAAAGATAATTGTCACTCGATTGGCTAAGCGAAGTATTCAAACATCGCTTTATCCGCAATTTTATCCGGCGAAGTCACAAGACTTCGCCAAAAATTGGAACTTCGACAAGCGTTGGGACTCAGCCAAGCTGTGGGTACAAAGGACACAAAATCAAAGCCTGGCGATCACCTTTGTGTTAACTTTTGTGTTCTTTGTAGTTATTGGATCTCGTTTTTCAGATTCTAATTTCGTTTTCAATAAATAAGCCAAGATCTTTTAAAAGCAGTTTCTTCTGTTCTCCCGTTGACATAATCTTAATGGTCAGGCTATCATTTTTTATTTCATCTTCTCCCGCCATAATAACATAAGGAATCTTTTTTGAATCGGCATAAGAGATTTGTTTCTTAAGCTTTGCAGAATCGGGATATAATTCGCTTCTAATATTCAATCCATGTAAAGAATCAAGAATTTTCAGAGCATACAAAGTCTCTTTCTCTCCAAAGTTGACCACAAGCAGCTGGGTTGAAGAAGCTTTACTCTCATCGAATAAATTTAATTGGTTCAGAACATCATAAATCCTGTCGGCTCCGAACGAAATTCCAACGCCAGATACACCTCCCATTCCAAAAACTCCCGTAAGATTATCATAGCGGCCGCCGCCACATATACTGCCGATATTTACATCAGACGACTTTACCTCGATTATTGCCCCGGTATAATAGTTTAAACCCCGGGCCAGTGTGAGATCCAGTTCGACCTTTGAGTTTAAGGAGCTGCCATGGATAAATTCAAACAGAGTTTTCAATTCTTCAATTCCTTTTAACCCCACTTCAGAAGCAGACAGCAATTCGCTCAGCAAATCCATTTTTTCTGAAAAATCACCACTTAGCTGCAGGAAAGGCTGGAGTCCTGAAATTGCACTATCCGGAAGGTTTTTGCTTCGCAGTTCGAAATTTACATTATCGGCACCTATCTTATCAAACTTATCCAAAGCAACAGTTATATCAATTATTCTGTCAGCTGCGCCAATATATGAAGCAATTCCTGCGAGTATCTTCCTGTTGTTAATTTTGATGACGGTGGAAATCCGGAGCTTTCTGAAAACGTCATCAATTATTTTAATTAACTCATATTCATTTAGTAATGAATCGCTTCCTATTACATCGACATCACACTGAAAAAACTCACGATACCTGCCTTTCTGAGGCCTGTCGGCTCTCCAAACAGGCTGGATCTGGTATCTTTTAAAGGGAAAGACTATTTCATCGCGATGTTGAACAACGTAACGCGCGAATGGCACAGTAAGATCGTATCTTAACCCTTTTTCGCAGATCTTTGATGACAATTTGGAATATTCACGCCCGGTAAGTTCCTCATCGCTTACAGAAGAAAGAAAATCTCCCGAGTTAAGTATCCGGAAAAGAAGCTTATCGCCTTCCTCACCATACTTGCCAAGCAGAGTCGAGAGGTTCTCAATCGCCGGAGTCTCAATTGGCTGATAACCGTATAACCGGAACGTTTCTTTGATAGATTCAAAAATATATTCACGCTTCAGCATCTCCTCTGTTGAGAAATCGCGGGTTCCTTTCGGTATTGATGGCTTGGATGACATAATTATAAGATAAAAGACAAAATTAAAAAAGATACCGAGAATCTAAATCCTTTAACCGCAAATTCCGATAGCTATCGGAACGCAAAGATTTTTCGCAAAGATCGCAAAGCATTGAATTTAACGGATATTAACTTTGCGTGCTTTGCGCCTTTTTCAACCACCGAAGCGTTAGCGAAGGTGGTCTTAGCGTACTTTGCGGTTAAATGAATCTTCTAAAATATGTACCAGATTTTCGCAAGGATAAATCAATATTTTTCCGGAACAAAGGTCTGGTCAGAAACCGGTGGTCTGACATATGCAACATCGTGCTTAAGAGGGGGAAGCTTTATAGGCTTAGGAGTAATATCCTCATATGGGATCAGGGAAAGTAGATGGCTTATGCAATTCAGCCGGGCTCTCTTTTTATCATCAGCAAGCACCACATACCATGGCGATAATTTTGAATCGGTATATGAGAACATCTTATCCTTGGCTATTGAATACTCTATCCATTTATCACGAGATTCAATATCCATAGGGCTGATCTTCCATCTTTTTGTCGGGTCCTTGATCCTATCCTGGAATCTCTTTTCCTGTTCATGATCACTAACTGAGAACCAGTATTTTATGAGAGTTATGCCAGACCTTATCAGCATTTTTTCGAATTCGGGACAAGATCTGAGAAACTCTTCGTATTCTTCATCGCTGCAGTATCCCATAACCTTTTCGACACCGGCACGGTTATACCAGCTTCTGTCGAAAATAACGATCTCTCCTCCCGCCGGCAATTCTGAAACATACCTCTGAAAGTACCATTGGGATTTTTCTTTTTCTGTCGGGATTCCCAGAGCAACGATCCTGCAAATTCTGGGATTAAGACAACCTGAAATGGTTTTAATAACCCCGCCTTTCCCTGCAGCATCCCTTCCTTCAAACACAATAACAACCTTCAATTTATTTGCTTTAACCCATTCCTGAAGCTTAACCAGCTCAACCTCCAGCGGCAGGAGAAGCTCTTCATATGCATCAGGCTCAAGTTTTTTCTTTTTCTCCTGTTTAATATCATGATATAAATCCTCTTTGCCGATAAATTTAGGTCTATCAGATTTATCTTCTTTTCTGCCGGCCATGACGATAGAATTTTTGATGAGAGTGAAATTTATCAAAAATAAATTGAAAAAAGAAATTAAAGATGCCACAAAGGTATCATGGCACAGAGGTTCTCCAATATTTAGTATTCCTTAGCGCCTTAGGGAAATCATCGAAGCTCAAGGGTTGAGGGGTTATTGCAAAAACGGTATTACCAGCGGGTATCTGAAAAGTTCACCCTTAGGCGCTTTTATGCTAGCTATGATGATGCAAATCACTTTCAGGGTTCCCAATATCATTATTATTGGAATTCCTATAATAATGAAGCATAACGGGACAGCAAGAACCATATATAGAAGCATTGACAGCTGAAAGTTCAGAGAAGCCTTTCCGTTCTCGTTAACCCATGAGGATTCATCTCTTCTGGTAAGCCAGCAGATCAGTGGCCCGATTATACCGCCAAAGGGAAAAAAGAAACCGGCAAAAGCTGAAAGGTGACACAACATCGACCAATTTCTTTCTGATTCTGTTAACACCCTGTTCTCTTCCATGATAATTAAGTATTTATTAAAAAGACGGCTTTGGCTTTTAAATGATGCATCCTACCTGTCAAGCCGTTTAAGATCGCTTGGTAATAACCCGTTTGGATTTGCTTTATCCACCATATGCAGGTTATAATAGTATAACTCTGCATCATCAGTGCCGATAAGCATTATGAAGCAATAACCTGAGTATCTTTCACCCATAGGACCAACCTTGTGAAGAATTACCGTATCCGGTGTTTTATTCTCAATTGCCTTAATAATTTCATCATCTTCAACTATCTTAACACTCCCGCTGTAAATCGATTTAATCCTTTCGATCGTTGAGATCTCGGGCGCAAGATCATCCTCCTCCACAAGTATAGTTTTATTCTTAACACCCGGCATATTTTTATTATAATATTTGAGATATTTTCCCAGGGTAAGAGAATGATCCTCCGTAATCTTTTGAGCATGCTTCTGCATAAATGAAACTATGGCACCTAGTTTATAACTATAAGCCATATCGTTCACCCCTGCAAAGGAAAGAGGCACCGCGCAGATCTCGGGCATCTCCGCAAGCTTGTTGACATCTTTTCCCTGCAGCAGATTGATAAAATTATATAAGCCATGCGATTTGTCCTTATCAAAGTTTGTTTGTGTAAGCACAAGAAACGAATATGCAGGATTAAGCCTCATGACATTAAATTGCTTTACTGTAATAAATTCATAAGGCGTTATCTTCCAGGATTCCATGACTGCCTGCTTTACATATATATTATATGAAGAAAAGGGATCGTCCTCGAGCACCACACAGGTTTTTGATGCATTAAACTGCTTAATTTCTTCGCTGGTCGGAAATGGAGCCTGCCCTGATAACAAAACAGAAGGTAAAATAAGAGCCAGCACAAACGGAAATATTCTCATACAGCAGATACTATTGAGCAGGGACAGGTATATAGAGAGGATTCTCTTCATTAAACCTTCTGATATAAACAAACATAAGGTCCTTCTTCTTTCTCCTTGACAGCTTGGCATATTCCTCATATAATTTGCTATCCCTCATTAATAGAAGTTCAGTATTCTCAACATCAAATTCCAGTACCTTTCCGCTCTCAAAATCTATAAGATATTGTTTTAATTCGCTCCTGGAAAGCCCCCCTGATCTATAAGGCGAATAATATGAATACGGGTTATATGGATTATAATAGCTGCCATAGCCATATGGTGAATAATAAGGGTCATAATACCCATATGGTGAATTGTATGACCGTGAATCAAATGAAGTTATATCCGCAACAAAATGGCAAATGCTTCCAACAAATGTTATCCTGTTGAAATTTCCCTGAGTCTGAACGTACAATATTCCATTACGGGAATAGCCCCAGATATTGTTTTTAGGGATCTCCTGCCGAATGCCCATATTGTCATAAAAATAGATCTTATCGCCTGTGAGAATTTTTTTAAAGAATTCCCTGTCATTGTAATCGACCGAGGTAAGCAGCTTGGCTTTGGGAATGGGATTATTCATTTTAACCATATCGAAATTGAGATAGATCCCATCATTGAACTTGAATTCGGGCGTATACTTTACCATCTCCTGCTTATCCTGCCCGAGTAACCGGGCTGCTATTCCTTGTGAGAATAAACTAATAATAAGAGTCACTTTTAGTACATTCAGCATAATATCTTAAGTTTATCTCTCTAAGCTCAAATTTCGTACCGGAACTACAAATTTAACGAATTCCTTCAAAGGTTGTTAATTTCCGTTAATGTATATTTATTACTTATTTTGTGTAAATTTACATAACATCAAAAATATGCTTTATGGTCGGGGAAACTGAAAAAGGCGTCAAACTTAATGGTTCTGTTAAATCTACCGAAGAAATATTCGAAAAGAAAAAAAAGATTATTGACTCCTACTCTATCATTGTCCTTTTCATACTTATTGCCGCAGTCCTTTTAATCTCATTAAATCTCAAGCTTCCCGCCGGCTTCCTGATAATTGTTGGTGCAGGGATGGGTGTTTTCATTGTCAGAAAAGCCTCGGATCTGAATAAGCAGGTCAGAGAATCACTTAATGAATTTTCCTCTTTGAATGAAAAGAAAGATGATGTAATAATCGATTTTTCACACAGGATCAGGGAACCCTTAAATAATCTTGTTATTATCTCCGATATGCTCATGGAATCGGGGCTTCAGAAAAAACAAAAGGAATTGCTCGAGACATTTATTGCATCCACCAATAACATGGTTACCACTGTAAATGAACTTACAATGCAATCAGCAGGTAACCTTAGCTATGAGCACAGAAAAGCTATAAGATTCAATTTGTTTTCAACCATTCAGAACACTATCGAGCTGTACAGCCTGAAGGATGAAGCAAACATCGATTTCATTCTGAATAAAAAGGAATTCAATGACTTTGAATGTTTCGGCGATCCGATTATTCTAAAACAGATATTTCTGGATCTATTTAATACCATTGAAATCCAGTCAACTGACAGAGTGACCAAGGTTGCTATAAACCTCAAAAAGACCAAAGAAACAGGCACAGAAAGCACCGTTGCATTAAGGATTCAAACAGATAATCCGATTGTGCTTATAAATGATATGGGAGTTGAGAGCAGCCTTGCTGCCCGGTTTATTGCATCAGACAAGGGAACATTCAGCCAGGAAATAGGCTCTAACTCAACTGTCCTGAACATTTTTCTTCCTTATACAAACCCTGTTGCCGATGCCAAACCAAGCGCTGCTTCCCAGAAAATAGAAGAACTGGCCCAGAAAGAAAAAATTCATAAGGAGCTGAAAGATCTCAGAATATTGCTTGTTGAAGATAATCTCATAAACCAGAAGATAACTCTTCTCACGCTAAAACCACTCGTCCATAGTATTGATACAGCTTCCAACGGGAAAGAAGCTCTCGACAGGTTCGGTATAGCCAGTTTTGACCTTATACTGATGGATATTCAGATGCCTGTAATGAGCGGGCTTGTTGCTGCTGAAAAAATAAGGGCGTTGGAGTCAAGCACAAATTCCCATGTGCCAATTATTGCTATTACTGCTAATGCCATGCTTGGGGATAAGGAGAAATGCCTTTCAGCCGGCATTGACGATTATATCAGCAAGCCGTTCCAGCCTGCAGCATTAATTGATAAGATAAAAAAGATCATTTAATATCGGCTTTTAAAGGCCTGAATCCTATAACCATCATATCATCAACCTGTTCATGTGAACCCATCCACGTTCTTATATTCTCATCCAGAATAGATTTCTGGTCATCAACGGGGAAATTGTGAATTGTCATTAAAAGGTACCTGAACCGCCTGTACATGAATTTTTTATTTTCCATGCCACCGAACTGGTCAACATATCCGTCAGAGAAGATATAAAAGATATCATTGTCAAGAAGATCTATCTCATGATCCGTATAGGGTAAATCATCTGGGTTCATGCCTATAATAATCTTATCTGCAGGCGTTTCCATAAGATTTCCTTCACGGATAAGGTAAAGAGGGAAAAAAGCGCCGGCATACTCCAGCTTTTTCTTATTCCTGTCAATAACGCAAAGACCGATATCCATGCCATCGCGTATGATCGTTCCGATATTCTTCTCTCTGCTGAAAGTCTTTTCGAGAGCCTTGTTCATCACAGCCAGAACCCTTGAAGGGATTTCAATATTATCCTCATTTATGGTCTTTTCAATAAGCTTAAGACCAATCATTGACATCAGCGCTCCAGGGACTCCATGTCCCGTACAATCCGCTGCAACAACAAAAATTTTATCGCCTTTTTCACCGATCCAGTAGAAATCGCCACTTACAATATTTTTTGGCTTGAACAAGATAAAAGAGTCGGCAAAATGCTTTCTGAAATAGTCCTCCGAAGGCAACATGGCCTCCTGTATCCTTTGGGCATATATCAGGCTATCGGTGGTATTCTTATCTCTTAACTCAAGCTCAACCTTCTGCAATTCAATGACACCTAGAGCCTGTTCCTTTTCCTTAAGCAGTTTTCGTGTTTTAACCAGCGTGCGGGTCTGTGACAATACGAGCAAAAAAACGACTGAACTCAGAATTGTGCTATACAGTATGAAATGAAAGGGAGAAGAGGGAGCATTAACCGCATCACATACCTGTATCCCACTGAGAGCAATTAACCTATCGGTCCAATACAAATGAATATATGTTAAAAATATGACTCCCATCAGATAGTACAAAAATATGCTAATTATCTTAATGTTATTTGCGTGTATTCAAAAAATGACCCGGATTAATCAGTGAGGATTTGGTCTGAACCTTTCCGTTTTAATCTCAGATATCCTGATGACGGTGAATTGACAAACCTGCCTATCCCCAGTGATTCCCATTTCTGATCCACAATTGAAATTGTCTCACTTGCTGAAGTGACCACATTAGGCCATTTTCTGGAAAATCCTCCCTTCCTGTATGCCTTTATGGTTCCATCAAACAATACTGAAGTTGGAGAAATAAATATGTGATCCCTCTGAGGATCAGTGTTGCCAAGAAGCTGCCATGTTACCATGAAGAGATCATTTACATCAACAGTATGATCGACCACCAGGATTAACTTTACGCTTCCTGATAGATCATTCGCACGCAACAGTTGTGCAGCCTTTTCTATAACATCCTGATCCTCTGACCTGTTAACCGAAATTATTATTACAGGTATATCATAAGGCAGAAGGCTTATATTGAAGCTTTTTACAATATTGCAGTTGAGGAAATCAAACTTCCCCTTATAGTCTCCACCATTTTCTGACTTCAATGATTTTGTTCTGCCAGATAACTCTTCGTCAATTTTTATTGTTGCATCCAATCCTGCTTTTCCACCAAAAGCGGCGGTATCGGATGAATGATCCAGGACATCCAGCGGCCCATGACTAAAAAGCAAATCCCTGCTGAAATCTGAATTGGATATAATATATTTCAACAGCTCCTTATAGTTCCTTATATCAATGTTTCCGCTTACAACAACCATGTACTTGGTAAACATCATCTGGCCTGCACCTGACAATGCTCCTAAGACCTTCATACCCTGCCCGGGATAACTCTTTTTAATCCTAACTACCACAAGATTGTGAGCAATTCCGGCTTCAGGCATATGAAAATCTTCAATTTCAGGCAGCAGGGTCATTCTGACGGGAGCGAGGAAAAGCCTTTCCGTGGCTTTTGCAATCCAGGCATCTTCCTGGGGGGGAATCCCGACGATAGTCGCCGGATAGACTGCCTTATTTGAATGGGTTATGCAGGTAACATGAAATTTTGGATACCAGTCTGCCAATGAATAAAAGCCTGTATGATCTCCAAATGGCCCTTCCCACACAGGCTCTTCGGAAGGATCAACAAATCCTTCTATAACTATGTCTGCGTCTTCGGGTACAAAAAGATCATTGGTTATACATCGCACCAGTGTCACCTTTTTCTTTCTCAGAAATCCTGCAAGGATATATTCATCAATGTTTTCCGGAAGCGGTGCTGTTGCGGCATAAGTATAAACCGGGTCACCGCCAAGAGCGACAGAGACTGGCATCTTTTTGCCTGTTTCCTTCCAGGCTTCAAAATGGTTTGCACCTGTTTTATGTCGCTGCCAATGCATAGCGGTTGTATTCTTATTCAGGATCTGCATCCTGTACATGCCAACATTAGTGCTGCCTGTCAGGGGATGCCTGGTATGCACCATAGGCAGAGTAATGAAACGGCCACCATCGTGCGGCCAGCATTTGAGAACCGGAAGCTCATCAAGATCAGGGGTCATATGTATCTTCTGCTGACAGATCCCTTTTCTCTGACTCCTTGCAGGCAACAGGCCTCCCAGTTTTAAAAGGGAAGGAAGAGCCGAGATTTTCTGAAAAAATGTAGTTTTGCCAACTGAAGCTTTTTTAAATAGCTCTTCTAATTCGGCTCCGGCTTCGTCAAGATTATTTCTTCCCAGTGCCATTGCCATTCTCAGGTCGGATCCAAACGCATTTATCAGTACCGGAAAAGCAGTGCCGGTGTTTTCAAATAGTAAGGCTTTCCCGTCTGACTTGGTAACCCGATCGGTTATTTCTGTTATTTCGAGTACAGGATCAGTAAATTGTTTGATCCTGTGCAACTCATCATTCTTCCCGAGTTCTGAAATAAAAGTATTTAATCCTGAATAGCTCATAATTGATTATCTTCTGGAAACCAAAGATATTCAATATGGAAACATGAGTTGTAAAAATCGTACAAAATGGATGAAACCGGGGGGTATAAAAACAATGATGGGAACTCATCGTTTGATAAGTTCCCATCCATCGCCTGCAGCCAAGGCTGTAAACGATGCCAGATTACTGTTATTCTGACCGGCTGCCTTATTGAGTACCAGACCCAATTCAGCATCCCATGGCTTTCGGGTCTTACCTGTTACAGCAAAACCTTCCGGCTGTCCTTTCGTCTGTTTTAAGGCAGACTTCCGGGACGAAGTGTCATTCAGGCACTGCTACATATTTCCCGAAGGCTATTGTATCAGATTCAGATAACCTGAAGCCGAAGCCCCTCATTTTCTGAAGCCCTGTGACTCAATTTCTGAAAGAACGTTTCCGATTTCCATCAATCTTCTGAACATTGTGAACGCGAAGTTCCTTTTGTTCAGACCTCGGCTCTCCTAATGCGCAGACCCGAAGGTCTGACTGAAACGGATCGTGTTTCAATTAAGTAACCTTTTCCATTTCCACATCTTTTGAGCAGTCTTTTATCGCTCATCTGGTAATATCAAATTTATTACTATCTCGCGACATAATAACTGAACTACCATTCATTATTATACACCCATTATAAACATTGCAGTTCAAAAAATGTTCATAACGTCGGGAAATGGCAATAGACCTAAATATGATAATAGTTTTCTATGTGCTTCATTATCAGTTTTGAGAAGGGAAATATTAATGAAAATATTTTTATTCTTCCGCTGTGCAGCTCGTATGCTTGTTGTTCCACCGAGGACTTTTGAGACAACCTCTTTCTATATATTTCTATATATTTCTATTTCTTATGTCCATAAACAGCCAGGTTACCAAGAGTCTCTTCGATTCTCAGCAACTGATTGTACTTGGCTATCCTGTCGGTTCTGCTGGCAGATCCGGTTTTTATTTGTCCCGAATTGGTAGCAACTGCAATATCAGCTATAGTAGTATCCTCAGTTTCACCCGAGCGGTGGGACGTAACAGTTGTGTAGCCTGCCCTGTGTGCCATTTCGATGGCATTAAGGGTTTCAGTGAGTGATCCGATCTGGTTTACTTTTATAAGGATCGAATTTGCACAACCCATTTCAATACCTTTTTTCAGGTAGTCCACATTTGTGACAAATACATCATCGCCGACAATCTGAATTTTTTTGCCTATCCTGTCTGTCAGCATTTTCCAGCCATCCCAGTCACCTTCTGCCATACCGTCTTCAACGGAATCTATCGGATATTTTGCTGTCAGCTGCTCGATATAATCAACCTGCTCCTTTGAAGTTCTCCTTGCGCCTTTCGGACCTTCAAATTTTGAATAATTATACATACCGTCAGTATAGAATTCGGAGGCAGCACAGTCGAGTGCAATAGTAAGATCAGAACCTGGTTTATAGCCTGCCTCTGTGATAGCCTTAAGAATTGTTTCGAGGGCATCTTCTGTTCCTTCGAACTTTGGTGCGAAACCACCTTCATCGCCTACTGCAGTGCTTAGACCACGGCCTTTGAGAACTTTTTTCAACGAATGGAATACTTCAGCTCCCATACGAAGTGCTTCACTGAATGAAGGTGCACCGACCGGTCTGATCATAAATTCCTGGAAAGCTATCGGGGCATCAGAATGAGAGCCTCCATTGATGATGTTCATCATCGGAACAGGTAATGTAACAGCATTGATGCCGCCTATATATCTGAACAGAGGCAGACCATGATAGGAAGCAGCAGCTTTGGCAACGGCCAGGGATACGCCGAGTATTGCGTTAGCCCCGAGGCTGCTCTTTGTTTTTGTGCCATCCAGATCGATCATTTTCTTATCTATTCCTGCCTGGTCAGTGACATCCATACCGATAATCTCTTCGGCAATAACATTATTCACATTATAAACAGCTTTAAGAACACCTTTTCCCAGGTAACGGTTTTTGTCACCATCCCTGAGTTCCAGTGCTTCATTTTCCCCTGTTGAAGCACCCGATGGTACTGCAGCTCTTCCAAAATAGCCGCTTTGTGTCATTACATCAACCTCAATTGTTGGATTGCCGCGTGAATCAAGAATCTCACGTGCATGAATACTAACTATCTGACCCATAAATTTTTAATTTAGATAAAACATGTACAAAAAAGGGATTAAGCCGTCATTGACCAATCCCTTTTAGATTTATTATTATTTAAGCCTTTTATTCTGCTTCTGTGTTTGCCTCACCTGCTTCAGATTCTTCAGGTTTTGAAACAGGCTTTTCAGTTTTTCCTACTTTTGCTTTGGCAGTCCTGGGAGTATTTTCCCCGGCTTGAGCATCTTCTTTTTTCTTAGTAGTTCTCCTTCTCCTGGTTGTCTTGGCTTTTGCAGCTTCGCCGGTCCCCAGCATGGCTTCATTGTAATCGACCAGCTCCATGATACACATATCGGCATTGTCACCAAGTCTGTGTCCGGTCTTTAAGATCCTGGTGTAGCCACCCGGACGCTCGGCAACTTTAGGGGAAACTTCTCTGAACAGTTCAGCAACTGCAGTTTTGTCTTTCAGATAACTGAAGACCACTCTCCTTGAGTGTGTTGAATCTTCTTTCGATTTAGTAATAAGCGGTTCGACAAAAGTACGGAGAGCTTTAGCTTTGGCAGTTGTTGTAGTTATCCTTTTGTGAAGGATAAGTGATGTTGCCATGTTCGAAAGCATCGACTTTCTGTGTGAACTGGTTCTTCCTAAATGGTTAATAACTCTTGAATGTCGCATTTCTCTTCTTCCTTAACCAGTTTATATTAATCTTTTTCTAATTTATATTTGCTTACATCCATACCGAATGACAGGCTCATGGATTCCAGCAATTCATCAAGCTCGGTGAGTGATTTCTTTCCAAAGTTCCTGAACTTAAGAAGATCATTCTTATTAAACTTAACCAAATCACCAAGTGTTTCAACTTCCGCAGCTTTAAGACAGTTTAGAGCTCTTACAGACAAATCGAGATCTACCAGTTTTGTCTTCAGCAGCTGCCTCATATGCAGTACTTCTTCATCAAATTCCTCATTTGCCATTTTATCGTCTGAATCGAGAGTGATTTTCTCGTCAGAAAAAAGCATAAAGTGATAAATAAGGATCTTTGCCGCTTCTTTAAGAGCATCTTTCGGATGGATCGATCCATCTGTTTCAATTTCGAAGAGAAGCTTCTCATAGTCAGTTTTTTGCTCAACACGATAGTTCTCAATAGTGTATTTTACATTCCGTGTAGGAGTAAAAATAGAGTCAATGGCTATGAGTCCGAATTCGCTGTCAGCCGGTTCATTTTCCTCAGCAGGAACATATCCTCGGCCTTTACTGACAGTAAGTTCAATCTGTAATTTTACATCCGGTTCCATTCTGAAAATAACCAGATCGGGATTGAGAACTTCAAATCCGGTCAGAGCAGCGTTTATATTAGATGCTTTAAAAATATCCTGTCCGCTGACTTTTATAGTCACTTTTTCATGATCTACATCTTCAACTTTTCTTTTGAAGCGAACCTGTTTCAGGTTCAGGATTATCTCGGTAACGTCCTCCATAACACCTGTTATGGTAGAGAACTCATGGTCAATGCCATCGATCTTAACCGTTGTAATGGCAAAACCCTCTAGCGAAGAGAGAAGAATTCTTCTTAGTGCATTGCCGACAGTAATACCATAGCCAGGTTCAAGCGGACGGAATTCGAATTTTCCGTGTTTGTCGTCCGCTTCCAGCATTATTACTTTATCAGGCTTCTGGAATGATAAAATGGCCATAGAATTTTTCTTAATATTATTACTTGGAATACAATTCAACAATAAGTTGTTCCTTTATGTTTTCAGGAATTTCAGTGCGTTCAGGTACATTCATAAATTTACCCGCCATTTGAGTGTCATCCCACTCAAGCCATGAAAGCTTTGAGTATTTCTTGGTTGTAAGTGAATCAACTATTGACTCGAGTGATTTTGATTTCTCACGAACTCCGATAATATCACCAGCTTTAAGCTGAAATGAAGGAATGTTCACGACCGTTCCGTTAACGGTAATGTGTCTGTGCGAAACAAGCTGTCTGCCGGCTGCTCTTGTAGGAGCAATGCCCAGACGGAAAACTACGTTATCGAGACGGGATTCAAGAAGCTGAAGCAATACCGCACCGGTAACGCCTTTACTTCTGGAAGCTTTCTCGAAAGTGTTCCGGAATTGACGCTCAAGCATGCCATAGGTGTATTTTGCCTTTTGCTTTTCCCGTAACTGAACACCATATTCCGAAGTCTTTTTCCTCTTCTTATTCATTCCATGCTGCCCGGGAGGAAAATTTTTCCTCTCCATGTGCTTATCGGGTCCGAATATCGGTTCACCGAACTTTCTTGCTATTCTTGTTCTTGGGCCAGTATATCTTGCCATTGTTCTTAAAATTTATATCTTTCAAATAATCAAATAAATAATTTCTTAAACGCGTC
Organism: uncultured Bacteroidales bacterium; assembly: GCA_963715785.1. Classification (GTDB taxonomy): domain Bacteria; phylum Bacteroidota; class Bacteroidia; order Bacteroidales; family VadinHA17; genus LD21. The sequence continues at coordinate 2,537,821 of OY970276.1, read as the reverse complement.
TTCTTCCGGGAGCACGACAGCCATTGTGCGGCATTGGAGTTACATCTACGATCTCAGTAACTTCTATACCAACATTGCTGATTGATCTGATAGCTGATTCGCGACCTGAACCCGGACCTTTTACATATACTTTCACTTTCCTTAATCCGAGATCATAAGCCACTTTACCACATTCTTCAGATGCCATCTGAGCAGCATAAGGAGTGTTCTTTTTTGAACCCTTGAATCCCATTTTTCCTGCAGAGGCCCACGAGATAACCTGACCTGAATTATTTGTCAGAGTAACTATAATATTATTAAATGATGAATGAACATGTGCCTGGCCTGAAGGTTCAACCTTAACGACCCTCTTTTTTAATGCTCCAGTCTTCTTTGCCATAGTCTATTTATTTAGTAGCTTTTTTCTTGTTTGCAACAGTTTTCTTTCTCCCTTTACGGGTTCTGGCGTTGTTTTTTGTGCTCTGTCCTCTTACAGGAAGACCAATTCTGTGGCGAACACCACGATAACAGCCAATATCCATAAGTCTTTTTATGTTCATTTGAGTCTCTGAACGTAATTCTCCTTCAAGCTTATAGTTATCGTTCAGAATCCGACGGATAGTATTGATCTGATCATCGGTCCAGTCCTGGACCTTAGCATTCCTGTCAACACCAGCTTCATCGAGTACTCTCTGTGCAATGCTCCTGCCAACACCATAGATGTAAGTCAGGCCAACTTCGCCTCTTTTATTTCTTGGTAAATCCACACCAACAATACGTGCCATATAATACTTTTCTTAAATGAGTTGCAAAATTAGTTAAAATTATCCCTGCCTCTGTTTGAACTTAGGATTTTTCTTATTAATAACGTAAATGCGGCCCTTTCTCCTGACTATTTTACAGTCGGCGCTGCGCTTTTTTACAGATGCTCTTACTTTCATTACCTTAATATTTCTTATTTATATCTGAATGTTATTCTTCCTTTTGTTAAATCGTAGGGTGACATTTCAACTTTTACCTTATCGCCCGGCAAGATCTTAATATAGTGCATTCTCATCTTTCCCGAAATATGTGCCGTTATCACATGTCCGTTTTCGAGTTCCACCCTGAACATTGCATTTGAAAGGGCTTCGATGATGGTACCGTCTTGCTCGATTGATGGTTGTTTAGCCATACGATTACTTATTATTTAAAACTTTTTCGATAAATTCAAAAGTTGTTAATACCTCTGCTTTCCCTTTGTCAACTGCAACTGCGTACTCAAAATGTGCTGAAGGCTTGCCATCTGCAGTTTTTATTGTCCACCCGTCGGCCATCTGCAATGTTTCCTTCCTGCCTGAATTTATCATTGGCTCAATACAGATCACAAGACCTTTGTCCATCTTCGGTCCTGTTCCCTGTTTGCCCCAGTTGGCTACTTCAGGAGCTTCGTGAAGCTTTCTGCCCAGTCCGTGACCGACCAGTTCCCTCACAACGGAATATCCGCCGCTTTCAGCTTTTGTCTGAACTGCAAAAGAGATGTCTCCAATTCTGTTTCCTGCAATCGCTTCCTTAACTCCTTCTTCGAGAGAAGCCCGGGTAAAATCGAGCAGCCGTTTTATTTCAGCTGATATCTCGCCAACCGGAAAAGTATATGCACTGTCGCCATACCATCCGTTTAATATCACTCCGCAGTCAACCGAAATTATATCCCCTTCTTTAAGAACATATCCTGACGGGATACCATGAACAACTTCATCGTTGACAGATGTACATAGAGTATTCGGAAAACCACCATATCCCTTAAATGCCGGCGTTGCTCCGTTATCACGAATAAACGTTTCGGCAATTTTATCGAGATAAAGAGTTGTAATACCTGGTTTTATTAAAGATGCCATTTCCGCAAGTGTTCTCGACACCAGCATATTGCTCTCTTTTAACAACCCGACCTCTTCATCAGTCTTTAAATACAACATCAAAGAACGCTATACATATTAAATAGATGTCACTGAGCCAGCTCTTCCCTTTATACGGCCCGATTTCATCAGACCATCATAATGACGCATAAGCAAATGACTTTCAATCTGCTGCAGGGTATCAAGTATAACCCCTACGAGAATGAGAAGTGAAGTGCCTCCGTAGAATTGTGCAAACTGTGGTGTCACAGTTGCTTTCACTGCCAGAGAAGGTAAAATAGCCACTATTGCCAGAAAAATAGAACCTGGAAATGTAATCCTCGACATGATAGTATCAAGAAACTCCACAGTTTTTCTTCCGGGTTTGATTCCGGGAATAAAACCCCCGTTTTTCTTCATGTCTTCTGCCATCTGCACCGGATTGATTGTAATTGCAGTATAGAAATATGTAAAGACAATGATCAGAATTGCAGTTACCATGTTATACCAGAATCCGTACATATTCGAGAATGCAACAACAAAGCCTGAACCATTGCTGGTATAACCCGCAATGATCATTGGGAGCATCATGATGGCCTGTGCAAAGATGATAGGCATAACTCCGGCAGCATTAACTTTCAGCGGAATATACTGGCGCACACCGCCATATTGTTTATTTCCCACTATCCTTCTTGCATATTGAACCGGGACACGACGCGTGCCCTGTACAAGGAGAATAACACCAAGTACAACAAGAAACAAAAAGAGTACTTCAACAATTAAACCTACAGCACCACCGGCGCCATTCATCCTGGTTCCTGCTTCAAACACGAAGCTTGCAGGCATCCTGGCTACTATACCGATCATAATGATAAGCGATATTCCGTTCCCGATTCCTTTATCCGTTATTTTCTCTCCCAGCCACATTACAAACATGGTACCTGCCGTCAGAATAATCACTGATGACACCTGGAAGAATGTGCCTCCTATTATAAAGGCTGAAGCCGGAAGCGTATGCGCCAGGTTTATAAGATAAGTAGGAGCCTGGAGAACGAGCACTGCAATTGTAAGATAACGTGTATACTGATTCATTTTACGTCTTCCGCTTTCACCTTCCTTCTGAAGTTTCTGGAAATACGGGAAGACTATACCAAGCAGCTGCACTACGATAGATGCGGAGATATAGGGCATAATTCCCAAAGCGAATATTGAAGCCTGGGCAAATGCACCACCCGAAAACATGTCAAGAAGTCCCATAAGACCCGATTGCGTCTGACGATGCAAACCAGCCAGCTGAGATGGATCAATACCCGGAAGGGTAACATATTTACCCAGTCGGTATAATAAAATGATCCCAAAGGTATAGATTAGTCTTGCGCGAAGATCTTCTATCTTAAAGATATTTTTTATAGTCTGAAAAAATTTCATGAAATTACAGTATTACAGCGGTTCCTTTTTTTGCTTCGATTGCTTCTATTGCTGATTTGCTGAATGCGTGGGCATGAACCTCCAGTTTTCTCTCAAGTGTTCCTTTTCCGAGGATTTTTACCATAGCATTTTTAGAAACCAGTCCTGCCATAACAAGAGCTTCAAAATCGATTTTTTCAATGTTATGTGTCTCCGCAAGGGTCTGAAGAGTGCTGATATTTATACCCTTGTATTCTTTGCGGTTAATATTTTTAAAGCCGTATTTTGGAACACGTCTCTGGAGTGGCATCTGGCCTCCCTCAAATCCTATTTTCCTGCTGTAGCCTGATCTGGATTTTGCGCCTTTATGTCCCCTGGTAGATGTACCACCCTTGCCTGAACCTTGTCCGCGGCCGAGACGCTTACTATTATGTGTTGATCCTTTTGCAGGTCTTAAGTTACTCAAATCCATAACTTTATTTTGTAAATATGGTTAATATCTTAAATATTTTCAACTTTAACCAGGTGCCTTACCTTCACAACCATACCCAGAATCTGGGGAGTTGCTTCGTGCTCGACACTATGATTCAATTTGCGGATACCCAGTGCTTCCAGGGTTCTTTTCTGTCTTTCAGGTTTCCCGTTTTTACTTTTCACCTGTGTGATACGTATTTTTGCCATCGTAATGTTCTTTTCTATCCGTTAAAAACTTTTTCCATTGCGATACCCCTGTGTTCGGCAACGGTGAATGCATCTCTCATTTCGAGGAGGGCTGCAAATGTTGCTTTTACAAGGTTGTGAGGGTTTGATGAGCCTTTTGATTTGGCAAGCACGTTCTTCACTCCAACGCTTTCGAGAACAGCACGCATAGCACCTCCGGCCTTAACACCGGTACCTTCTGAAGCCGGTTTGATAAAGACTTTGGCGCCGCCGAATTTTGCCACCTGTTCGTGAGGTATTGTACCATTGATGACGGGTACTTTAATCAGATTCTTTTTTGCATCTTCGATACCTTTAGCAATAGCTGTTGTTACTTCACTGGCTTTACCTAGTCCGTGTCCGACAATTCCATCTTCATTTCCAACAACAACAATTGCTGAAAAACTGAATGTACGTCCCCCTTTTGTAACTTTGGTTACCCTCTGGATGCTAACGAGTCTATCCTTAAGTTCGAGATCGCTGGTTTTAACTTTTCTTATACCGTTTCCCATAATTCATTAGAATTTTAAACCGCCTTCGCGGGCTGCATCAGCCAATGATTTTACTCTGCCATGATATTTATATCCGCTTCTGTCGAAAACAACTTTCTCAATACCTTTTTCCTTGCATTTGGTAGCGAGCAGTTTCCCAACGAGTTTAGCCTGTTCAATTTTTTTTATTCCTGTCTGGGCTGCAATATCTTTTTCTTTTGAGCCTGCCGACAGAAGCGTCACACGGTTCAGATCGTCAACAACCTGAACATAGATCTGTTTATTGCTACGATATACTGCCAGTCTAGGTGTTTCAGCAGTACCGTTTATTTTCTTACGGATCCTCATTTTGATCCTTGTTCTTCTTTCCAACTTAGTTAAGGCCATGATTTTTTACTTTTACCAGATTAAACACTAGCAGATTTTCCAGCCTTCCTTCTGAGCTGTTCTCCAACAAACTTAATTCCTTTGCCTTTATAAGGTTCAGGCGGACGGAGAGATCTGATTTTTGCAGCAACATGTCCGATAAGTTGCTTATCAATGCATGTAAGGGTAATGATTGGATTCGCCCTTCTTTCTGTTTTAGTCTCAACTTTAACTTCATTCGGAAGCTGAAGTATAACCTCATGAGAAAAACCAAGACTCATCTCAAGATTCTGTCCTTTTGCCTCAGCACGGTAACCTACCCCGACGAGTTCAAGTTCCTTCTTATACCCTTCTGAGACTCCAACAACCATATTGTGGATCAGGGCACGGTAAAGGCCATGCAGTGATTTATGATTCTTCGATTCTGTTGGTCTCGATAATATAACTTCATTCCCCACCACTTCGACCTTCAGGTCTTTGTCGACAGCCTGAGTCAGCTCTCCCAAGGGGCCTTTCACACTAACCAGATTGGAGTCACTCACACTTACAGTGACGCCTTTTGGCAGGTTTACAGGTAATTTTCCTATTCGTGACATTAAGTTATCCTCCTAATTAGTAAACGTAACATAATACTTCACCACCGATTTTCTCTTTTTTGGCCTCTTTGTCAGTCATTAAACCTTTAGAGGTGGAAATGATTGCTATACCAAGCCCGTTAAGGATCCTGGGCATTTCATCAACTCCGATATACTGACGAAGACCCGGACGGCTTACTCTCTGGATTTCCTTTATAGCGGGTTTCTTGCTCTTGGCATTATATTTAAGAGCAATTTTCAGTACACCCTGAGGTCCTTCACCATCAATAACCTTATAGCTGAGGATATAACCTTTTTCGAAAAGGATTCTTGCTACCTCTTTCTTAAGATTGGATGCTGGTGCCTCCACTACCTTATGACCGGCCATGATGGCGTTCCTTATTCTGGTCAGTAAATCTGCAATTGGATCAGTCATCTTCTATTATTTAATATAGTTTATAATTATTCTTTATTTACCAGCTGGCTTTTTTAATACCCGGTATAAGCCCGAAAGATGCCATTTCCCTGAATGTTATCCTGCTTACTCCGAATTGTCTCATATATCCCCTTGAACGGCCTGTCAATTTGCAGCGGTTATGCATTCTGTTGGGGTTGGAATTTCTTGGAAGACGGCTTAGTCCAACATAATCACCTTCGGCTTTAAGCCTGGCTCTTTTTGCTGCATATTTCTGGGTCAGTCTTGCGCGTTTTACTTCGCGGGCTATCATCGATTCTTTAGCCATATTACTAGTTTTTAATATTTTTAAAGGGTAAACCAAAATGCCTGAGAAGAGCTAATGCTTCTTCATCAGAATCGGCAGAGGTAACAAATGTTATTTGCAAACCCATGATCTTTGCAATCTTATCAAGATCTATTTCAGGGAAAATTATCTGCTCGGTAATTCCCAGGGTATAGTTGCCGCGTCCGTCGAGCTTGGAATTGATCCCTTTAAAGTCGCGGATACGCGGAAGAGCAACAGATATAAGCCTTTCGAGAAACTCAAACATCCTGTCACGGCGTAATGTTACCATTATGCCTATGGGCATGTTTTTTCTCAGCTTGAAGTTTGAGATATCTTTGGTTGACATTGTCTGAACAGCTTTCTGACCTGCAATATCCGATAACTCCTTTACTCCGAACTCAAGCAGTTTTTTATCGGCTATGGCCTGTCCTACCCCCTGATTGATGACTATCTTTCTCAATTTGGGGACCTGCATAATAGTCTTGTATCCGAATTCCTTCATTAATGCAGGGACGATCTCGTCTTTATACTTGGTTTGTAGCGCAGGTATGTACATTACTTGATCTCCTCTCCTGATTTTTTTGAATAACGCACTAATTTATTTTTCTCATTAAGTTTTTTGCCAACACGTGTAGGTTTGCCGGATGTCGGATCAATAAGCATCAGATTTGAAACATGAACCGGAGCTTCCTTTTTTAAAATACCACCCTGAGGGGCTTTTGTGTTTGGCTTTGTATGTTTTGATACCATGTTGACACCTTCAACAATAGCCCTGTCTTTGTCTCTGTCTACTTCCAGAACACGGCCTTTCTGACCTTTTGATTCTCCGGTTATCACCATAACCGAGTCTCCCTTTTTTATGTGTATTTTCTTCTGCATCGTTGTGTATTTAAATATATTACAACACTTCAGGTGCCAATGAAACAATCTTCATGTACTTGTCGCGCAATTCACGGGCGACGGGCCCGAAGATACGGGTACCGCGCACTTCATTAACATTGGTAAGAAGTACGACAGCGTTGTCATCGAACCGTATATAAGAACCATCGGCGCGACGGATCTCTTTTGTTGTCCGTACAACTACAGCTTTGCTCACTGTACCTTTTTTTGCTTCACCTGAAGGAAGTGCGGACTTCACACTCACGACAATTTTATCACCTACGGTAGCATACCTTTTTTTGCTACCCCCGAGCACCCTGATGCACAAAACTTCCTTTGCACCTGAGTTATCGGCTACGGTCAATCTGCTTTCCTGTTGTATCATGATTACTTAGCTCTTTCGATTATTTCAATTAATCTCCAGGTCTTGTTTTTACTCAGAGGCCTGGTCTCCGATATGCGTACAGTGTCGCCAACATTGCAGGAATTTGCTTCATCATGCGCCATCAGCTTTTTTGTCATGTTTATAAACTTGCCATAGATCGGATGTTTTACTTTCCTCTTAATGACTACGACGATGGATTTGTCCATTTTTGTACTGACAACAACTCCAATACGTTCTTTTCTAAGATTCCTTTCCATTGCTGATCTAGCTATTAGATTTCTTATTCATTTCTCTTGTACGCAATTCTGTTAGCAGACGTGCAATCGTAAGCTTCACATCTTTAACCTTTTGCGGGTTATCAAGAGGGGTGATTGCATGGTTAAGCTTCATACGAACGAGCAGCGTCTTCTCGGTGTCGATTCTCTCGAGAAGATCTGAATTGCTTAATTCTTTTATCTCTGAAGTTTTCATCTCTGTCTAAGTATTATTCCTGTACGTAATCGCGTCTCACAATAAATTTTGTTGTTATAGGCAGTTTCTGTGCTCCAAGCCGAAGTGCTTCCTTTGCGACTTCATAAGGCACACCCTCTGCTTCAAGCAGTATCCTGCCGGGAGTTATAGGAACAACAAAACCTTCAGGGGCTCCTTTTCCCTTACCCATACGCACCTCAGCAGGCTTCTTTGTTATAGGTTTGTCAGGAAAAATCCTTATCCATAACTGACCTTCACGTTTCATATGACGTGTTACCGCCTGTCGGGCTGCCTCGATCTGCCTTCCGGTGATCCAGCTCTCCTCGAGTGCCTTGATACCAAATGACCCGAATGCCAGCTGGTTGCCTCTTTGTGCATTACCTTTCATTCTTCCCTTCTGGGCTCTCCTGAATTTGGTCCTTTTCGGTTGTAACATTGCTATTTTGTTAAAAATTAAATACTACTAAATATCTTATTCTCCCACTTACTCCTCACGCCCTACTTCTTAGCTTTTCTCTTCAGACTCTTGCTCTTGGCATTTCTTGCACCGATATTGGGGCTCAGATCCCTTTTGCCAAAAACTTCGCCATTGCAGATCCACACTTTCACGCCAAGCAAACCTACCTTTGTATGAGCTTCAGCCAAAGCATAATCGATATCTGCCCGAAGTGTATGAAGAGGAATACGACCCTCCTTATATGATTCGCTTCTGGCCATTTCAGCGCCACCCAGACGGCCGGAGATCATAATTTTTATTCCTTCGGCACCCATTCTCATTGTTGAAGCAATAGACATCTTGATCGCACGGCGGTAAGATATTTTACCTTCGAGCTGGCGTGCAATATTGTTTGCAACTATATTGGCATCAAGTTCGGGGCGTTTAACCTCAAAGATGTTTATCTGAACTTCCTTTTTGGTTATCTTCTTAAGTTCTTCTTTCAGCTTATCCACTTCCTGTCCGCCTTTACCTATTATTATACCCGGGCGTGCAGTATTAACTGTGACTGTGATAAGTTTAAGTGTCCTTTCAATGATAATCTTGGAAAGGCTGGCTTTTGCGAGCCTGGCATTCAGATATTCCCTGATCCTGGTATCTTCAACCAGTTTGCCGGAAAAATCTTTTCCACCGTACCAGTTTGAATCCCACCCTTTGATTATGCCTAAACGGTTACCAATCGGATTTACTTTTTGTCCCATCTGATCTAATTTGATGTATTTTCAACTTCATTAATCTTACTGTCGAGCACAAGAGTCACATGGTTTGATCTTTTTCTTACCCTGTAAGCTCTACCCTGAGGTGCTGTCTGCAATCTTTTCAATGCACGCCCGCCGTCGACATGAACAAGCTTTACATAGAGGTTGCTTTCTTCAACTCTCACACCTTCATTCTTTGCCTGCCAGTTGGCAATTGCTGAAAGGAGAAGCTTCTCCACCCTGCGTGATGCCTCCTGTGAACTGTACTTGAGGATATCAAGCGCTTTATTTACATCTTTTCCGCTTATGAGCTGCGTAACAAGCCTCATCTTTCGCGGTGATGTCGGACAGTTTCTGAGGATCGCCTGATATCTGCTCTTGGCTGCCTCTTTTTTCTGGTCAGCTGAATTTCTTTTTCTTGCACCCATTTCTAAATGATTTTCAATGTTTACATTACTTATTTATTACCAGAGTGACCCCTGAAAGTACGGGTAGGCGAGAATTCTCCCAGTTTATGTCCTACCATATTTTCCGTAATGTAAACGGGGATAAATTTGTTCCCGTTATGAACTGCTATAGTATGCCCCACAAAATCAGGTGAGATAACTGATCTTCTCGACCATGTTTTTATCACCGATTTTTTTTGTCCTTCATTCATTTCAAGAACTCTTTTACCAAGCTTGAAATCGATGAACGGGCCTTTTTTAATTGATCTACTCATAATATATCAGTTATTTTTTCCTTCTTTCAATAATGAATTTTGCAGAGTATTTCTTCTTATCCCTGGTTTTGAAACCTTTTGCAGGAATACCTTTGCGTGAACGCGGATGTCCGCCTGAAGCTCGTCCTTCACCACCACCCATCGGGTGATCAACAGGGTTCATAACAACGCCTCTTACTCTCGGACGGCGTCCCTGCCAGCGTGAACGACCTGCCTTACCTGACCTCTCAAGGTTATGGTCGGGATTGGATACTGTACCAATTGTTGCACGGCAGGTAGTAAGAATCATTCTTGTTTCTCCCGAAGGAAGCTTGATTGTTGCATATTTGCCTTCACGTGCCGATAACTGTGCATAGGTACCTGCACTTCTTGCTATTGCTCCACCCTTGCCGGGTTTAAGTTCAATGTTATGAATTATGGTACCCATCGGTATGTCGCTGAGAAATAAGGTATTTCCTATTTCCGGAGCTACCTCTTTACCCGACATTACTGTCTGACCAACCTGAAGTCCTACCGGAGCAACAATATATCTCTTCTCACCATCCTGATAAAGAACAAGTGCAATCCTTGAAGAACGATTAGGATCGTATTCAATGGTTTTCACTGTTGCAGGCATGCCATCTTTTTCCCTGAGGAAATCGATAACTCTGTACATCTTTTTGTGACCGCCTCCGATGTATCTCATAGTCCGTTTGCCGTTAACATTCCTTCCTCCTGAATTCTTATGCGGTCGAAGCAAGGATTTCTCCGGCGTAGCACTTGTGATATTCTCAAAAGTGCTTGCGATTTTGTGTCGTTGACCTGGTGTTACAGGTTTTATCTTTCTGACTGCCATATAGGTTATTAAATATTGCTATAGAAATCAATTTTGTTTCCTTCCGCAAGTGTAACAATAGCCTTCTTGGTTGCTGATGTTTTTCCTGTAAGAAGTCCCGATTTCGTATTGCGGGTTTTTATTTTACCCCCATAACGCATCGTATTAACCGCATCGACTGTAACACTGTACAATTCTTCAACGGCACTTTTTATCTGTAACTTATTTGCGCTTCTGGCAACAATGAAACCATAGCGGTTAAATTTATCGCCCTGGCGAGTCATCTTTTCAGTTACAATAGGTTTAAGCAAAATATTCATTACTAAAAGTTTTCTAGTTTTCAAATGTTGCCTGTAAAACGTCAACTGCACTCTCTACAAGTATCAATGTAGATGCCTTCATAATCTTGTAAGTACTTAATTCACTGGCCATTACAACTTCAACCCCTTGTACATTTCGGGATGACAAATATATATTATTATTTTGTTCCGGTAAAACAAATACAGATTTTTTATTTGTAATATTCAGGTTATTTCCCATTTTGATGATCTCCTTGGTTTTAGGAGACTCAAAAGAAAAGTCTTCCAGTACAATAATATTATTTGTTGAGGCTTTATATGAAAGAGCTGATTTTCTGGCTAACTGTTTTACTTTCTTATTAAGCTTGAAGCCATAATATCTTGGTTTCGGACCGAATACCCGGCCTCCGCCGCGGAAAAGAGGGTTCCTGATATTTCCAGCGCGTGCAGTACCTGTTCCTTTCTGTTTTTTTATCTTTCTTGTACTGCCTGCTACCTCACCACGTTCTTTGGCTTTGTGGGTACCCTGCCTTTGATTCGCCATGTACTGTTTGGTATCGAGGTAAATCGCATGGTCGTTAGGTTCAATGCCGAAAATTAAATCGTTCAGATCGACTTTTCTTCCGGTTTCCTTACCACTTGTATTAAGAATAGCTAATTCCATTATTTTGTAATTATTACGTAACCACCTTTTGGACCCGGGATTGATCCTTTTACAATTAATATATCATTCTCAGCCATGAGTTTCACGACTTTCATGTCCATTGCCATCACCTGATTTCCTCCCATACGGCCACCCATTCTCATGCCTGGCAATACGCGTGAAGGAAATGAGGAAGCTCCGAGTGATCCGGGTGCCCTGCCCCTGTTGTGCTGACCGTGGGTTTGTCCGCCAACACCACTGAATCCGTGACGTTTGACTACACCCTGAAAACCTCTTCCTTTTGACCAGCCTCTTACATCAACTATAGTGTCGGTACTGAACAGTTGTGCAGTCAGTACATCACCTTCCTTACACTGACCCTCTTCAAAGCCTGTAAATTCCACGACTTTTCTCTTAGGCGTTGTATTTGCCTTCTTGAAATGTCCCATTTCGGCTTTGGTAGTGTGCTTCTCCTTCTTATCTTCGAATCCGAGCTGTACAGCAAAATAGCCATCTTTCTCCACTGTTTTAACCTGTGTAACAACACATGGACCGGCTTGCAGAACCGTACATGGAATATTCTTTCCATTTTCGTCGAAAATGGAGGTCATTCCTACTTTTTTTCCAATTAATCCCTGCATCTCTTTAATACTTTACTGGTTTCACACTTTAATTTCTACTTCAACTCCGCTTGGAAGCTCAAGTTTCATCAGTGCATCGATCGTTTTGGGTGTCGAGCTGTAAATGTCGAGCAATCTTTTGTATGATGAGAGCTCAAATTGTTCTCTTGCTTTTTTATTTACAAAAGGCGAACGAAGTACTGTGTAAATCTTTTTGTGGGTTGGCAGCGGAATTGGCCCGCTGACCACTGCACCAGTAGATTTTACTGTTTTTACGATCTTCTCGGCGGATTTATCCACCAGATTATGATCATAAGATTTCAGTTTAATGCGAATTTTCTGACTCATCTTTTAAAGAATTTTTCCTTTGGTAATTTCAACAATCCTGTTTGATATATCTGCAGGTACCTGTTCATAATGAGAGAACTCCATAGTTGAAGTTGCCCTGCCTGAGGTAAGAGTACGAAGTACTGTAACATAACCGAATTTCTCGGCCAGAGGTACTTTTGCTTTAACGACTCTTGCGCCTGCTTTCGATTCCATACCTTCCACCCTGCCTCTTCTTCTGTTGAAATCGCTGATAACCTCGCCAACATATTCCTCAGGAGTCACAACTTCTGTAGACATGATGGGCTCAAGAATAACAGGATTGCATTTACCTGCGAATTTCCTGAACGCCTGTTTGGCAGCAATTTCGAATGAAAGAGCATCTGAGTCAACGGGATGGTACGAACCGTCTTTGAGTACTACTTTAAGGCTGTCAAGAGGAAATCCTGCAAGCGGTCCATTGACCATTGCCTCGCGGAATCCCTTTTCAATAGATGGAATATACTCCTTAGGAATATGTCCACCCTTAACCTCATTTACAAACTGAAGGCCTCTTGTATTTTTATCAGCCGGCATTAATTCGAAAGTCATATCGGCAAATTTGCCACGGCCACCCGTCTGTTTCTTAAACACTTCGCGGAATTCTGCGGCACTGGTAATAGCCTCTTTGTAAGCCACCTGGGGCGCACCCTGGTTGCATTCAACTTTAAACTCTCTTTTAAGACGGTCGATAAGAATTTCCAGATGCAGTTCACCCATACCGTGGATAATTGTCTGACCACTGTCGGGATCGGTTCTGACCTGGAATGTGGGATCTTCCTCAGCCAGCTTATTTAATGCCAGCGATAATTTGTCAACGTCAGCCTGGGTTTTAGGCTCGATGGCAACGCCGATAACCGGTTCGGGAAAATCCATTGATTCAAGCAATATCGGCTTATTAATTGCACATAATGTATCACCGGTCTTGATATCTTTAAAACCAACACCTGCACATATGTCACCAGCCGAGATACTGTCTTTTGGGTTCTGCTTGTTGGCATGCATCTGGAAGAGACGGTTTATACGCTCTCTTTTTCCTGTGCGTACATTTAATACTGTATCGCCTGCGTTAAGTACGCCGGAATATATCCGAAGGAATGCCAGACGGCCTACAAACGGATCTGTAGCAATTTTAAACGCGAGAGCTGCCAGAGGAGCTTCGTCATCAGGGCCTCTCTCAATTTCTTCATCATTTCTCGGATCGATTCCGATAACAGTGCCCTTATCGACAGGTGAAGGCAAAAATGCAATCACAGAATCGAGAAGGCTCTGAACACCTTTATTTTTGAAGGCTGAACCGCAAATTACCGGAATAGCCAAACCATCAATTGTTGATTTTCTGAGGGCAACCAGGATCTCTTCACCGGTTATTGATTCATGGTCTTCAAGATAACGGGCCAGCAGGGTATCATCGACACCGGCTACTTCCTCAATAAGCTTGCCCCTCCATTCCTCAGCTTCATCAAGCATATCCGAAGGCACATCAACCGTTTCGAAGGTAGTAACATTTTGAGCATCAGTTGAATAGATGCGGGCTTTCATCTCAACCAGGTCAATTACGCCGGTGAAATTTTCTTCTGCACCAATAGGGATCTGAACAGGTACCGGATTAGCACCAAGCTTATCGTGAATCTGCTGGACAACACTGAAAAAATCAGCGCCGGCACGATCCATTTTATTTACAAACGCTATTCTTGGAACAACATATTTGTTTGCCTGCCGCCATACGGTTTCTGACTGAGGTTCAACGCCACCTACTGCACAAAAAACAGCAACTGCTCCATCAAGAACCCTGAGTGAACGCTCAACTTCCACAGTAAAATCGACATGCCCAGGTGTGTCAATTATATTTATTTTAAAATCGTCGCCCCTGTATTTCCAATATGTTGTAGTAGCGGCAGAAGTTATTGTTATACCTCTCTCCTGTTCCTGAACCATCCAGTCCATCTGGGCATTTCCATCATGCACCTCTCCCATCCGATGAGTACGACCGGTATAAAACAGAATACGTTCTGTCGTAGTGGTCTTACCGGCATCGATGTGGGCCATGATTCCGATGTTTCTGGTATATTTCAGGTTCTTATCCATCAATTAATTTTCCTTCTGCCTCTTATTATCATTTAAAACCGGAAATGTGCAAAAGCCTTGTTTGCTTCAGCCATTCTGTGTGTATCTTCCTTTTTCTTATATGCGCCACCTTCAAGCTTGTATGCTGCCATCAGTTCTGCGGCAAGCCTTTCAGCCATCGAATGACCCGTTCTTTTTCTTGCAAATGAGATCATATTCTTCATGCTGATGCTTACCTTCCTGTCTGACCTTATTTCCATCGGTACCTGGAATGTTGCACCACCTACCCTGCGGGCTTTAACTTCTACCTGAGGGGTAACATTATCGAGAGCCTGCTTGAAGATCTCAAGGGGAGTCTTTCCTTCACTCTTAAATTTATCGCCGACTATTTCAAGTGAGTCGTAGAAAATCTTAAAAGCAAGATTTTTTTTACCACTAAACATAAGATTATTCACAAACCTGGTTACATACGGATCTTTGTATTTAGGATCCGGTAACAGAATCCTCTTCTTTGGTCTTGACTTTCTCATTTTCTTATTCCTTTAATGTTACTTCTTAGGCCTTTTAGCACCATATTTTGATCTTCTCTGAGTACGGCCATCAACTCCTGAAGTGTCGAGAGCGCCACGAACCAGGTGATAACGGACACCTGGAAGGTCTTTAACCCTCCCGCCTCTGATCAGTACGATCGAGTGCTCCTGAAGGTTATGGCCCTCACCCGGAATATAAGCGTTTACTTCTTTCTGGTTGGTCAGCCTTACCCTGGCTACCTTCCTCATAGCTGAATTAGGTTTCTTCGGTGTTGTAGTGTAAACACGTACACAAACACCCCTTCTCTGAGGACATGAATCCAGAGCTGGTGCTTTACTTTTATCTACCAGTTTCTTCCTGCCTTTTCTTACTAATTGTTGAATTGTCGGCATATTTCCAATTTTTTTATCATTAAATTTTACCTGAAAAAATGGTTCGCAAAGGTATTAATATTATTTTTTAAATCAAAATCAAATTGCTTTATTTTTGCAACAACATAAAATACATGTTTCAGATACCTGATTACAACAAATATTCAGGCCTTTAAGCATGCTTTAAATCAATATATCTTACTAATAGTGTAAGTTATAAACAGGTTCCTTCCCGATCATTCCCAGCGAAAAACATTTTATAAACTTACTGTGAAGGAATAAACGGTACTCCTGTATTTCAAAAAACTTGTGCAAAGGAAATAAAAAATTTGTAATTCTCACCTCTTTCTTAAACTGTTTTTAAAAAATTATTATTTTTGTCACCTCCTAAACACAGAATGATAAATTATTCTTACATATAATACACAGTAAAATATGAAAACATTCCAGGCGGACCAGATTAAAAACATTGCTCTTCTGGGTAACTCAGGTTCAGGCAAGACTACCCTTGCCGAGGCAATGCTTTTTAATGGCGGCATTATTGAGAGAAGAGGAACAATTGAAGGAAATAATACAGTTTCAGATTATCGTCCCATTGAACACGAAAATGGCAACTCGATCTTTTCAACAGTATTATACACTGAATTTCAGAATCATAAGATAAATATCTTTGATACACCGGGACTGGATGATTTCAGCGGCGGAGTAATATCTTCTCTCTTCGCCTCAGATGCTGCGGTAATGACAATAAATGTTCAGAATGGCGTCGAAGTTGGAACAGAGATACATTTCAGACATGCAGAAAAGGAACACAAACCGGTGATAATTGTTATCAATGGCCTTGATCATGAAAAAGCCAACTTTGAGAAATCACTCGAAATGCTCAGGGAAAGATTAAGCACTGATGTCATACTGATCCAGTACCCTGTCAACGAAGGAGTGGGATTCAATTCAATTATCGACGTCCTGAAGATGAAAATGCTCCGTTATGCAAAAGACGGCGGAAAAGCAGAAATACTTGACATCCCGGCCGACCAGGCAGCTAAAGCCACTGAGCTTCACAGCGCCCTGGTTGAAAAAGCTGCAGAAAGTGATGAGACTCTGATGGAGCTTTTCTTCTCGAATGATTCTCTTACAGAAGATGAAATAAAAAAGGGTATTGCCAAAGGATTAAGATCAAGAAGCCTGTTCCCGGTCTTATGCCTTTCCTCCAAGTTTAATATCGGCGTAGACAGTCTCCTGGAATTTATTGTGGCTGAGGCACCTTCAATTGCCGATATGCCTGCTATCGTCAACAGCAAAGGAAATGAAATTAAGCCTGATCCATCCGGACCGGCTTCGGTTTATGTATTTAAATCATCAATAGAAGAACATATTGGTGAAATCAACTACTTCAGAGTATACTCAGGAAAAATAACCGAGAACCTTGATGTTATTAATACTAATAACGGAACAAAAGAACGTCTGGCACAGCTGTATGTCAGCGCCGGCAAGAACAGAACAAGAGTACCTGAACTCCATGTAGGTGATATCGGCGCATTTGTAAAGCTGAAAAACACCAAAACAGGCCATACTCTCAATGCACCGGGAAATGACTGGAAATATGAAGGCGTAAAATTTCCCGAACCCAAATACAGAACTGCCATAAAGGCTCAGAGTGAAAGTGATGATGAGAAGCTGGGTGAAGCATTGAACAAGATACATCTTGAAGATCCTACAATTGTCATCGAATACTCAAAAGAATTAAAGCAGATAATTGTACACGGACAGGGTGAATACCATCTTAATATAATGAAATGGCACCTCGATAATATCTATAAGATCCCAACAAATTACAATTCTCCGAAAATTCCTTACCGTGAGACAATTACAAAAACGGCACAGGCCGATTACAGGCACAGAAAGCAGTCTGGCGGCGCAGGGCAATTCGGCGAAGTACATATGATCATTGAGCCTTTCGAAGAAGGTTCGAAGGAAGTATCTATGCAAAAGATCAATGGCAAGGAAATAAAGATCTCGGTTCGCGACAAGGAGGAGATTGCTCTTCCCTGGGGCGGAAAACTGGTGTATGTTAATAGTATCGTGGGAGGTTCTATTGATGCCCGTTTTATGCCTGCCATACTTAAAGGTATCATGGAAAAGATGGAGATTGGTCCTCTTACCGGATCATATGCCCGTGACATCAGGGTTTATGTTTATGATGGGAAAATGCATCCGGTCGACTCCAATGAAATATCCTTCCGTCTTGCCGGAAGAAATGCATTCAGTCAGGCATTCAAAAACGCTGGTCCAAAGATCCTTGAACCAGTATATGATGTTGAAATAATGGTTCCTTCCGACCGCATGGGTGATGTGATCAGCGACCTTCAGGGCCGGCGCGGAATGGTTTTGGGAATGTCAAGCGAAAAACGGTTTGAGGTTATCAAGGCAAAAGTGCCTCTGGCCGAAATGAATAAGTATTCTACGGCACTCAGCTCAATTACCGGCGGACGTGCAATGTATACAATGAAATTCGCTGAATATTCCCAGGTTCCTGGTGATGTACAGGATCAGGTTATTAAGGCTTACTCTGAAGAAGAAGAGGAAGAATAGCCTCATTCCCCTTGAAAATAATAAAACCGCCTCAATATTGTGGCGGTTTTTGTTTTAGACTCAGTGTAACTCTGTGTCTTCTCTGTGACACTCTGTGTCACAAAAAAGAACTTACACGGAGTTCCGATAGCTATCGGAACACGGAGAAGTACAGAGGATCACAGAGGTCGAAAAAACTATGCCTTTTTCAGAATATCCCACACAAATGCCCGTATACCAACCTCTTCGTTAACAGCATTGATCCTCTTAACATTCTCCAGGACACTGTCAACAATTCCGTCATCAACAATTGTCAGTACGCTTTTATTTATTTCAGGCCAGGCATGGGTGCCAAGGTGCGGAACACCAGTATCTGACCCCCTGCCCTGCACATTTTCCCACAGGGAATAACCTTTTATATTAAGCTTATCAAGAAGGTATTCGACTTTTTCAGTATGTGCCTGGTTATATATTATCATTATTGCTTTCATAGTAAATATTTTTCAGGTCTAATTAATATCTGTTGTTCCATTGCCATTAATAAAATCAAACCCAGAGTATACCGCAAGGTTTTTGTTCCTCTCCCCTCGTTTCGCAAATATTGCATAAACAACCGGGACAAGAACCAGTGTTACCATTGTGGAAAACACTAATCCGCCGATAACGGCCACTCCCATCGGGCTCCATAATTCAGAACCTGATCCCTTGCTCATGGCAAGTGGCAACATGCCCAGAATAGTAGTAGCAGAGGTCATTATTACTGGTCTTAGACGTGAACGGCCAGAAATAGCAATTGCTTCGTATAGCTCATGTCCTCTTTCCCGCATCAGGTTTATAAAGTCGACAAGCACTATAGCGTTCTTTACGACTATACCTATAAGCATAACTGCACCGATTCCCGAGATCACACTTAAAGGCGTATTGGTAAGATATAGTGCTATCGCCACACCCGAGAATGCAAATGGAATTGAAAACATAATAATGAAAGGCATTTTCAGCGATTCAAATTGTGAAGCCATAATAAGATAAACAAGTATCAGGCTTATCATCATCAGCATCGCTATATCCATAAATGCATCCATCTGATCTTTGATTGCTCCCGAAATCTGAACCATCACTCCGGCCGGCATAGAAGTGCCATCAATTGCTTTTTGTACATCCATCTGAATATCAGTGAGAGATCTCTTGTATGGAGTGAATGATACCCTTACAATGCGTTCCTTTCTCTTGCGCTCAATATTTGGAGGCGACCAGTATTCTTTTATTTTTGCTATCTCCCCAAGCCTTATGATCTGCCCCATCGGGTTAGTGATCCCAATATCTTCAATGTCGGTCAGAGTGCTTCGGGAATCTTTTTTAAATCGTACAACAACATCATATTCATCGCCAAACTGACGCAGCCTGGTAGCTGTAAGTCCATCCACCCTGTTTTTAACTGCCGTCGACACCATGGCAGTATTAAGACCGCTGGCGCTCATCTTATTCTGGTCAAAGACAATCTGCAACTCAGGTTTGGATTTCGCCCTGCTGATCTTTACATCTTTTGTACCGGCTATTTTCTTTATCTTATTTGACAGTTCTTCGGCAACGAGGTTTGTTTCCGAGATATTATATCCATATACCTCAACATCCACTGTGCTTCCGCCAAAACTCCCCATATTATCTGAGGTACTGAGAGTAAAGTTGACAATTTCGGGCCGTTTGGCAAAATCTGCCCGCATCTCCTCAACAATCTCGAACACAGATTTTTTTCTGGCTTCTATCGGCACAAGGCTAAGGTTGTAAGCAATGGTATGAGTGCCTCCGGCATTAAATATTGATGCGAAACCTCCCTGGTCATCTGTCCCGGTTGATGTTGATATAATTTTTACTTCAGGATATTTCTTTTTGATAAGATCATCGAAATAATTTGCTGTTAAAATAGTCTCATCAACCCTGGTACCGGTCTGAAGTTCAATATTTGCTGTGATTCTCGATTCATCGGCCTGCGGAAAAAACTCTGTTTTTATGATCAGGAACAAACTCATCGATCCAATGAATATTACTGATGCACCGATTGAGATGACGGTTTTATGATGAAGTGCCCAACGCAGAGTTCTCTCATAAAAATGATCGAGCTTATCAAGCCATTTCCTGATGCTGCCATCGTAAGTCCAGAAACCGGCATCTTTTTTTATCGGATACCACTTCAGCAGAAGTGAGCTGAGTGTAGGTGTCAGAGTTATGGCAGCAAATACAGATGTCACAATGGTTATTGTTACAATCATGCCCAGCTGCTTGAAAAGTACTCCGGTAAGGCCCTTTACAAATGTCAGCGGGAAAAAAACTGCCACAACTGTAAGGGTAGTAACAATTACAGCAAGCCATACCTCATTTGTTGCATAGATAGACGCCTCCCTCGGCCTGCTGCCTCTTTCAATATGCTTTGTGATATTTTCGAGAACAACAATGGCATCGTCCACAACCATCCCGATGGCAATTGAGAGCGATGTGAGCGAGATAATATTTATTGAGGCTCCGGTTATAAACAGGTATATGAATGCGACGATCAGCGAGATAGGGATAGTAAGAATAACGATGAAAGTCGCCCTCCACCTGCCAAGAAAGAACAATACTACGAGCACAACAAAAATTGCAGCATAGCCCAATGTCTCTGTAAGGTTACTAATTGAACCCTTTATGAACGATGCACTATCGAAAAGTTTTTCAATTTTAACATCCTGGGGAAGATCCTTTTTAAGCGTTTCAAGAGCTTTTTCAACATCCCTGGTAACCTTCACGGTATTGCCTCCCGATTGCTTCTGTATATACAAGCTCATTCCCTTTGCACCATTGATCCTGGTGTCAAGTTTTGATTCCCTGATTGTATCGCGGACTTCTGCAACATCCTTAAGGTAGACGCTGTTCCCGTTAAAATTGCTTATTACCAGGTTTTTCACGACATCGCTCTCCGGAAATTCGCCCTGGATCCTTAATGGATAATCTGTTTTCCCCATTTCGATAAATCCGGCAGGCATATTAAGGTTTTCAGCCCTTAAAACATTACCAATCTGCTCAATTGTTATGTTATAAGCTTCCATCTTCCTCGGGTCGACATCAATATAGACCTTCCTGCCCGGAACCCCGGCCAATGCCACAGAACCTACGCCTTCAATCCTGTTCAGCGGGTTTACTATCTTTTCATCCAGGATCTTCTCGAGACCGGCATAGCTCTCTTTGGCTGTTATGGCATAGAAGATAATAGGCATCATGCTGGTGCTGAACTTAATAATTGTGGGCTTATCACAATCTTCAGGCAATACTCTCTCGGTAAAGCTGAGTGCACTTCGAATATCATTCGACGCTTCATCGAGATTTGTCCCGTATTCAAAATTCATAAAGACCACAGACGAGGCATCGCTCGATGTCGATGTGATTTCTTTTAGCTTGCTTACCGAATTTAGGGCATTCTCAATTGGCCTGGTAACATTTGATTCTATATCCGAGGCACTTGCTCCGGGATAATTTGTATAGACCACAACAAAGGGCAATTCCATTTCAGGATAAAGATCTACTGGTAATTGCGTGAGGGAATACAATCCCATAACCATCAGACCGACGAATATCAGTATGGTTGTTACGGGTCTTTTTACGGATGCACTATATATACTCATTTTCTTATAGTTGAGATTCTCGCAATTACTTTACTATTTCAATCTTATCGCCGTTGATGAGCTTTGCCTGTCCTTCGGTCACTAAATTATCACCCTCCTTAAGATTATCCGAAATGATCTCAAGCTGGTCATCAAACCTTTTTCCTATTGCCACCTCAATCCTATTAGCCAGGTTTGTCCTTTCAACATAAACAAACCGGGTATTTGTACCTTCCTGAACCAGAACAGTATTTGCCGGAACAACAAATGTTTCCACTTCACCAAGATCCATTGACACTCTCACGAACATTCCCGGTTTAAGAAGATCATTCCTGTTGGGGAGCTCAAGCTCTACATTAAATGACCTCGTCCCGGAGTTAATCGTTGGAGCTATTCTATAAACGGTTCCGGTGAATTTCTCATTTTTATATACATCAGCTGTGACTTCAGCTTTCATTCCTTTTTTTATTAAAGGATAGTATTGTTCAGAAATACTTACATTTATTTTCAGTGGATTGACCTGCATAACTGTTACAACTGCAGATCTTCCGTTTTGAGTAGTAGGTGTCCCGGAATACATTTCTCCATTTTCAAAATATTTACCCGTTACAACTCCGGCAAAGGGAGCCTTCATAAGAGTATTTGATTCCATAAAATCAACGTTTGTCTTTGTCACATCATACTGAGTCTTCATCTGGTCGTATTGCTGCTGCTTTGCACTTCCCGATTTGAGCAAAGTATCAAGGCGGGAGAGATCCTTTGAAAGACTGCTCAATTGCAGTTTCAACTGATAAAGCTGTGTACGGTCCATCAGGAACAGCTTATCATTCCTGTTGACCTTATCACCCAGCCCGACATATATTTTATCAATCCTTCCGGGAGTTGACGGAGCCATATTTACCTCCTCAAAAGGTAAAATTGTTGCGGTGTAGTCAATCGTTCTTGCAATTTTTGATTTTGTAAGCTCAGAAACTTTCACCGGTATAGCAGCTTTTTCAGCTACAGCCGAAGCATCGGCAGTTGCAGCAGCATCGGGGTTGGTTTTGGATGAACAGCCTGCAAATAACAGTCCGCTGAACAGGATTACAGGAATTGTGCTTAAGTATTTCATATATCAGGTATTGAAGGTTTCTGTTTAATTAGTTCAGGTTATTAAGAAGTTTATCGAGAGCGAGTTTTGTCTGAAGTAAATTCAAAAGAGATGATATGTAATTATTTTCTGCTTGCAGAAAGAGGCTGTTTGACTCTATCAGATCAAGGCTTGACGCCATACCCTGCTTATATTTGTTCTCCATGCTCGCATACACTCTTTTCGATACGTCCACATTGCCTTTCTGGCTCCTGTACTGGATATTCGCATTTTGCAGATTATATCTTAATTGCTTATCCTGTATCTGCAGCTGGTCAGAAACCATTTCCTTTGTATTTCTGGCCTTTTCAAGATTAATCTTCGCTTTCTGAATACCGGAATATCTCTGGCCACTGGCAAATATCGGCACTGAAAGATTAAAACCCAGATAAGAACTCGGATACCATTTAAGATCTGACATTTTCATTGCCATTCCTGTTGTAGAAGTCGAATAAACGCCTGACAACGAAGGTAATGTCATGGCTTTTTGACTTTTCAGTTCGAGCGCAGACAACTTCTCCTGCTTATCAACAAGATCATATTGGATGTTTGTGGTTGGATTAAAATTCTGTGAAAGCACCTCTTCAACATTAATATCTTTGACGAGATCATCAATTGTTTGGGTAAGAATAATCTTCATGTCAAATTTAACACCAAGCTGAAATCGTAAAAGATTGTAATTCATTTCGATAGTGTTCTGAAGGTTGCTGAAAGAATTTTCCATCATTGTTACGTTTGATGCCATCTGATCAACGTCAGTTGATTCAGCAAGACCGGAGCTATACATAGCCCTGGTTGACTTTAATGTCTCACGTAAATTTGAAAGATTCTCCTTGAGTATCCTTAATGACTCCTCAGAAATAAGGATAAGATAATATGCGGAAGCGACAGCCTGGCGAGTATCAATTTCTGTGCTCTGCAGATTTGATACTGCCATCTTCTGTGCGAGCTTTGAAGTCTCAATTCCGATATAATAATTTGCACTAAACAGGGGCATCGACGCCTGCAATGCAACCGGAATGTTGTACGTAGTACCCATTATTATTGTGGCAGGTACATCGTTCATGGTCAAAACAAACACTCCAAGTTTAAAATTATCTGTAAAGTTCGCACCTGCAGAAACCTGTGGCAACCCCGAAGATATTGCTGTCCATATGTCTTTTTGGGATGCCTGTACGGAGAACTTTGCCGATTTGACCATTTTATTATAATTCGACGCATATTCCTGCGCTTCTTTTAAAGTAAGCCTGAGTTCGACTTTATTGTCCTGAGCTGACAATATTCCACCGCTTATTGATAAGAATAACAGCATAACCGTTAGGGTTTCTCTCTTTTTCATTTTATTTGTTTGTTACCGTGCGTATTTAAGTTAATCAATATTGTCTCTCAAAGTCTGCTTCAAGCCGGTTAATAAGTTCAAGACCTTTTACCGTTGATATTCCCCTCAGGTAATTAAAAAAAATATTTCTTATCACATCCCTTCTGGAAAACATTTCGTAAGGATACATTTCATTATCCATAATCGATCTCCCCAGGTTAAAAAGACAACGGTTAGCTAGATCCGGGTTAATTTCCTTCCTGAAAAGTCCCTCTTTAATTCCCTTCTCGATAATCTGAAAATTATTTCTGTAACCGGGCAGCTCAATATTTTCGGAATTCATAATCAGAATATCGTAATGGAATTTCTTCAGGTCAGATTGAAAGGCAGGACTCATAGTTTGAAAAATAGTCCTGTTGATTTCAAACATTCTGAAAATAGCTACAAGTGAATTCTCTGATTCATCGAGCACTTTTTTTGCAAGCTCCTTTTGCTGCTTAGCCATTTTTTCCAGGACCGACATTAAGAGTTCATCCTTATCGGAAAAAATCTCATAGATCGTCCTTTTTGAAATACCAAAATGATTCGCAATAGAATCCATTGTTACAGATTTTATCCCGTATGCCTTAAATAATTCAGCACTTCCTTCTATTATTCTCTCTTTAATATCCATCAGGTTTTACATTCAACATAACAAAAATATGAAAACTATTTTAGTTTACAAAGTTTTATATGTTAAGTTTCGGATAAATTCAGTTAAACAGGTATTTTTACCGGTGAATGACAAAAAAGGCATAAAGGCTTGCCCCCCTGCCACCCTGAAGGGGGGTAAAATTCGTTCTATCATAAATATTTCTCCGTTTTAAATTAATTGACGTATGAACAATAAAAATATTTTATAGTATTAAAACTCTGTGGCTCTCTGAGCTTCTCTGTGTTCCGATAGCTATCGGAACTCTGCGTAACAAAAAATAAGAACTTACACAGAGAAACACAGAGAGGCACAGAAATCACAGAGAAAAATAATTGAAAAATGATAATATGAAAACACAAATTATTTACCAGGTTGATGCATTCACAACACAGCCATTTAAAGGGAATCCCGCCGGAGTTTGTATACTCGATCATGAACCTGACTCCGCATGGATGCAAAACGTTGCCATGGAGATGAATCTTTCTGAAACTGCTTTCGTATTTCCTGGAAAGAATATCAGAATTATCAGGTATTACACTCCCGAAAGTGAAATGAAATTATGTGGACATGCAACATTATCATCATCACATATTCTGTATGAGACAGGTATGGCAAAGAGTAATGAAGAGATCCGCTTTTCATCAAAAGCCGGTGAATTGTCAATCAAGAAAACTGGTGAATGGATAACGATGAATTTCCCTGTATATCCTGTTGAGAAGATGAAGATGACGCCCGAATTCAAAAGGGTGACCGGTCTGGAAGCTCAGGAGCTATATACAGCAGGATTTGGATGGACCCTGGCTTTAATGAGAAATGAGGAGGAAGTAAGAAGCATGAAACCGGATTTTTCTCTTATGAAACAGTCGGTTTTCGGAGATCTTATAGTGACGGCCCCTTCAGACGATCAGGCGTTTGATTTCTGTGTAAGGTGTTTTGCCCCGGCAGTGGGGATTGATGAAGACCCGGTAACCGGCTCTGCTCATTGCGCACTTGCTCCATTCTGGTCAGGGAAGACAGGTAAAAAACAGTTCGACTCACATCAGGTATCAAAAAGAGAAGGGATTCTCAAAGTAAAATTAAATGGGGAAAGAGTCGAAATTTCCGGTCAGGCAAAAACTATTTTCAAAGCGGAATTATTTGTCTGAAAAAATTTGCCCCCTGCCACCTATAGTGGGATGCCGCACAGCTGGATTGAACCCTTGCTCCATTGTATCTTTGTACCATCAATAAATAATTTGTATATTTCACATATGATAAATCTTGATTATGAAACAAGACATTGATTTGAGAATAAAAGAGTTAGGCCTGATCCTGCCACCCGCTCCCAAACCGGTCGGGGTATATAAACCTGTCCTGGTAGTTGATAAATTTCTCTATGTTTCGGGGCAAGGACCCATCAAGTCTGATGGTACCATGATGAAAGGCAAGGTAGGCGCTGACCTTGATCTCGAGGCCGGCAAGATGGCAGCACGACAAGTTGGACTTACGATGCTTTCAACAATTAAAGCCCATTACGGAGATCTTAAAAAGATCAAACGGATAGTAAAGGTGCTTGGAATGGTAAACAGTACGCCTGAATTCGACAGTCATCCGGCTGTTATTAACGGATTCAGTGAATTAATGTCGGAAGTATTCGGGGAAGAAAATGGTGTTGGGGTCAGAAGTGCAGTCGGAGCAATGCTTCCAATGAATATTGCTGTTGAGGTCGAAGCTATGTTTGAATTATATTGAAATCAATTAACCGCAAATTCCGATAGCTATCGGAACGCAAAGGTTTGCGCAGAGGTCGCAAATTTAAATCTGGTGCTCTTTACATGAAAAATACTTCCGACCCAAATAATAATTGGTATCAGATTGACAATGCCGATGAAGTGAGCTCGCCGGGATTGCTCATCTATCCCGATCGCATTGAAAGCAATATAATAAAGATGATTGATATTGCCGGAGGTGTTGATCTTCTCAGACCTCATGTAAAAACTCATAAAATGCATGAGATTATAGCGCTGCAAATGAAACATGGCATATACAAATTCAAATGTGCTACAATATCAGAAGCGGAAATGGTTGCGAATTGCGGAGCTTCAGATATCCTCCTTGCCATGCAGCCTGTCGGGCCGAACATCGAAAGGTTTTTTGTACTAAAGCAAAAATTTAAAAATATAAAATTCTCCTGTATAGCTGATAATGAAGACGTTATAATTCAGCTATCTGATAAAGCAAGGCAAACCGGCCTCGAAACGCATGTCTGGCTCGACATTAACAACGGGATGAACCGGACAGGCGTAAGTCCGGGAGAAAAGGCGGCAAGGCTTTTTAAAAGAATTATGGATTCACCAATGCTGCAGGCTGAAGGCCTTCATGTTTATGACGGACATATCCATGAACCCGATCCTGCAATCAGGAAAAAAATATGTCAGGATTCATTTGTTCCGGTAATGGGCCTGATAGATGAACTCAGGGGAGAGGGAATCTCTCCCATCAGGATTATTGCAGGCGGCTCTCCGACATTTCCCATACATGCATCACATAAAAATGCTGAAACCAGTCCCGGCACAACTGTCTTGTGGGATTACGGATACTCAAGCTCTTTTTCAGACATGAATTTTTTGCATGGTGCAATCCTGCTAACCAGAATTGTCAGCAAACCGGGAAAGGACTTATTGTGCCTCGATCTTGGTCATAAAGCTGTAGCATCAGAAATGCCTCAGCCAAGAATTAAGCTTCTTGATATTGAAAAATTTGCCATTGTCAGCCATAATGAAGAACATATGGTTATCCGTACTGCAGTAGCTGACAAATATAAGATCGGACATCCATTTTACGCTATACCCTGGCACATATGCCCCACCGTGGACAGATTCGATACTGTTAATGTGGTATATGACCATAGGGTTAAAGGACAGTGGAATGTTGAAGCGAGAAAAAGAAAGATCACTGTCTGATCCAAATCACTTAAAATGTTGAATAAGCCTTTTATTATCGATGGTCATCTTGACCTGGCAATGAATGCCCTTGAATGGAATCGCGATTTAAGATGGAAAGTTGAGGATATCCGCAGAAGCGAAGAAGGTATGTCCGATAAACCTGACAGGGCAAAAGGCACAGTAAGCCTGCCGTCAATGAGGGAAGGACATGTTGGAATTTGTGTTGCAACACAGATCGGCAGGTATGTTAAACCCGGGAACAACATACCCGGATGGAAATCGCCTGAACAGGCCTGGGCCCAGACCCAGGGTCAACTGGCATGGTACAGGGCTATGGAAGAAACAGGTGAGATGTTTAATATTAAAAACCGTTCCGGTCTTGAAAAACATCTTCTTCTCTGGAATACCCCCACTGAAAGCACTCCGGTTGGCTATGTCCTGAGTCTTGAAGGAGCCGACTCTATCATTTCAATGAAACATCTGGAAAGGGCCTTCGGATACGGATTACGTGCAGTCGGTCCGGCACACTATGGCCCGGGAACCTATGCCCAGGGAACTGATTCAACCGGAGGCATTGGAAATAAAGGGAGAGAGCTGCTTAAAGAGATGGAGCTGCTCGGAATTATTCTTGACGCAACTCATCTTTGTGATGACAGTTTCCGTGAAGCTCTTGATCACTTTAAGGGACCCGTCTGGGCCAGTCACAATAATTGTCGTTCACTGGTCCCGCATAACAGGCAGTTCTCTGATGAGCAGATTACAGAGCTGGCACAAAGGGATGCAGTAATCGGTGTTGCTCTCGATGCCTGGATGATGATCCCGGGCTGGGAAAGGGGCAAATCCGATCCTGAGGCTATGGGAGTCTCTTTACAACTGATGATAAATAATATAGACCATATATGCCAGCTCACCGGGAACTCACGCCATGCTGCGATCGGATCGGATCTTGATGGAGCCTTCGGAAAGGAACAATGCCCTTATGATCTGGATACAATAGCTGACCTGCAGAAAATAGCCGGAATGCTTGCTGGGATTGGTTATACCGATACAGATGTCAGAAATGTGATGAGTGATAACTGGATCAGATTCCTGGTAAAAAATCTGCCGGATTAGATATGGTTTAAAGGTGTCAGGATCAGAGGCTCCAGGAATTTCAGCCTTATTTACCGGTAAAGATACACGACTCCCCTGTATTCCTTTCCATTATAAGCTACATTATCCCACCCATAGGCCTTGATGACATAGAAATAGACTCCCGGAGCAGCTTTAACAGATGATGAATTCACATTGCCGTCCCATCCTGTCCATCCTCTGAGAAAATCTCCTGTTGCATGAAATGAATAGACTCTTAGTCCGCTTCTGCTGAAAACCTCCATACTAATGCTTCTGAGAGATTTCGATTCGACCATAAAATTATCATTCAATCCGTCACCATCGGGAGTAAATACATTCGGTATATGAAGCTCTGAAGGATCAACTACTATCTTCTTATCAGGCCTTAACGAATCAATGCATCCAAGAACGCTTCTGACAGTCAGTTCAACGGAATAATCACCCGGAATATAATATGTATGCGGCGGCGGATTGCTAAGGGTTGAAATGCTGTCTTTACCGTCACCGAATTCCCACCTGTATTCCGAAGCCCTTACCGACTTATCTGTAAATGTCACAACAAGAGGTGCCTGACCGTTATCCGGATCAACTGAGAAATCAGCCTTTACGTGTATCGACGGGTAGAAGAATGATGATTCGCTGATGCAGCCAAAACTGTCAGTAACCTGAAGATTATAGGTAACATCTACAAGAGGCGGATCAAAGGTCTGAGGATTAAGATAATAATCAGGAAACGGGATTGTTGATGGCGGGTCAGATGACCATAAAAATGTGAAACCGTTTGGCAGCTTAACAGGAATACCATTTGATATATTATTATAATAAAAGGTATCAATAGCCGCCTGGCCTTTTAATGCAACATAATCACAAGTCTGATTCTGCAGAGCTGCAGATGAAAAAGGCTTATCAATAAATACCCATGCTGTTAAGATTGTATCTAATCCTCCGCTGATAATCACTCTGTAGCCTCCCTGGTCGAGATCTCCCAGAGTAGAGTTTAACACTCCGGTTTCAGATTTCAGAGCAATACTGAAGGTTTTAGTGATATCGCTCCATTGGTACCAGGCGAAGTTAAATGGACCTGTTCCGCCCGGACTCACTGCATCCAGTGAGCCTTTCTGAGATCCTGACGAATTACAATAAATAAAAATAGGATCCTTAACCGTGGGCGCATCCGGATATGAAGCATACCGTACAGTTTTCATTCCTGGTGCAGTAAGCTGAGCTTCAGTAATGGCAGGCAACAATAAAATAATTATTATCAAAAAATAACGCACAGGCAATCAGATCTTTGAATATTAAACGGTTCCCTAATCCTTTTGGTATTTTATTTTGCAATTATAATAAAAATAGGGGAATCTTATGTGTCAATCCCTATGAAATACCTCTTCCAGCAAGCAACGCCCCTAATGTTAATAAAATTATTCATTTTATAACCGTATAAATGGGTGTCTGAAAATGTTATTGCTAAATTTGCCGCATCTGTACGCTGTAATTCAACCACACGCATGACAACCAATTATCTGAACGATCTGAACGAATCTCAGAAACAAGCAGTTATAAATACTGAAGGACCCTCACTTGTCATTGCAGGCGCTGGCGCAGGGAAGACAAGAGTGCTGACATATAGAATAGTACATCTTCTTAATAAAGGAGTTCCGGCTGGTAAAATTCTTGCACTCACTTTCACGAATAAAGCGGCAAAGGAGATGAAGGAACGGATCGCCAGAATTGTAACCTATGAAATCTCCCGATTTCTGTGGATGGGCACTTTTCACTCAATTTTTGCAAAGATCTTAAGATTGGAAAGTTACCGGCTGGGATATAAATCAAATTTCACAATTTATGATTCATCCGATTCGAAAAGCCTCATAAGATCGATTATAAGGGAACTTAATCTTGATGATAATATTTATAAAGTGGGAGTTATTGCTTCAAGAATATCAACAGCCAAAAACAACCTTGTGACTTCAAGCATGTACACTTCTGACAGTTCTATGCAAGACTATGACAAGTCGAGTCGGATGCCGATGCTTGCAGATATCTACCGTACCTATGCGGCAAGATGTTTCAAAGCCAATGCAATGGATTTCGATGATCTGCTGCTGAATACAAATATCCTGTTCAGGGATTTTCCTGATGCGCTTGCAAAATATCAGGACAAATTTAACTATGTCCTGGTTGATGAGTACCAGGATACAAATTATTCTCAGTACCTGATAGTAAAAAAGCTTGCTGCTGCACATAAAAATATTTGTGTTGTAGGTGATGATGCTCAAAGCATCTATTCTTTCCGTGGCGCCAGAATTGAGAATATCCTGGAGTTTAAAAATGACTATTCTGATTATCAGCTATTTAAACTTGAACAGAATTACAGATCGACTCAGACAATTGTAAATGCCGCAAATACAATTATCGCAAATAACGAAGGTCAGATTCAAAAAAAGGTTTTTTCAATGAATGAAGCCGGCGAAAAAATCCAGGTTATGCAGGCAATGACCGATTCGGAGGAGGGTTTTAATGTTTCATCTGATATCTTTGATAAGAGATTCTCCCTGCAGCTCAACTGGTCGGATTTTGCAATTCTATACAGGACGAATGCCCAGTCGCGGATATTTGAAGAGACACTCAGGAGGAAAAATATACCTTATAAGATTTATGGCGGTTTATCCTTCTATGAGCGAAAAGAAATTAAAGATATCCTTTCATATTTCAGGATGGTAATAAATCCGGAAGATGAAGAGGCTCTTAAAAGATCCATAAACTACCCGAAGCGTGGAATAGGAGATACAACCGTCCAGAAGATTTTTGAACTTGCTGCCACACTAAATGCAACACCCTGGAGTATTCTTTGTGAAGTACGAAAGTATCCTGAACACTTTAATTCCGGAACCAGCAAAAAATTATTGGGATATGTGGAAGTGATCAATAACCTTCGCCTGAATTCTGATACCACCGATGCGTTTGTTAAAGCCAGGGAAATTTCCATGGGTTCAGGTATAATAAGAGAATTAAAGGAGGGAAAATCTCCTGAAGAGGTAAGCCGCTACGAAAACCTTGAGGAGTTGTTGAATGCAATTAAGATCTTTACCGAGTCGGCCGAGACTAATGGAGAACCGTCAATTTTAGAGGCATATATGGCTAACGTAGCATTGCTTACTGATCAGGATACCGAAAATGAGGAAGACCGTAACAAGGTAACACTTATGACGATGCATTCTGCCAAGGGACTGGAGTTTAAGCATGTATATATTGTTGGAATGGAAGACACTCTTTTCCCGTCGCCAATGTCGTCGGGAAGTGCACGGGAACTTGAAGAAGAAAGGCGCTTATTCTATGTGGCAGTGACACGTGCAGAAAAACAGGCAACGTTCAGTTATGCCCTTAACAGGTATAAATGGGGCAACCTTGAAAGATGCAGTCCAAGCAGGTTCCTTCGTGAGATTGATCAGAAATTTCTTAACTATCCCCAGACAGGAGGAAAACCTTTTCAGAACAACAATATTAAAACAGTCACAAGACCATCCTCATTAAGGGAAGAACCTGACACTTATGCCAGAGACGAACGGTTTAAAAAGATCAGTAAACCAATAAATTCCCAGGCTACGCCATTTACAGGCAGCGATGTATCTCTGTTCAATGAGGGTGATATTGTGGAGCACGAGCGGTTTGGCAAAGGAACAATCAGATCCATTGAAGGACAGCAGCCAAATACAACAGCAACTGTGGAATTCGATAAGGATGGAAGCAAGAAACTGCTTCTGCGGTTTGCAAAACTCCGTAAAGTATAAAAAATTCCTATTAAAAAATTAAACGCAAAGGTCACTAAGATATAAAACCTAAGGGCGCAAAGAAATTCATGCTTTTACCTTTGCGACCTCACCCTGAGCTTATCGAAGAGTGCGGCAAATTGTGCACCCCATTACTTCTTACCTGACTGGCCGAAATTCATTTGCATTAAATTATAACCCTTAGTTGAAATGGAGTGATCAACGTTTTCATTGATCTCTTTCGTTTCCATCTTAAGCACCGGTTTATCTTTTTTATCGTATGATTCCATGGCGAGCATTACAGCACCTTCAAATTCGGGATAACCATAATATGAAGGCATCCCGGCTTTACTCCAGTATTTTTTATCAGCTTTGATCTTAAGGTCCTTAGTCATCCATACATCTGAATAGCCGTCAACATCCGGCTCAACCACTTTATATTCATCACACTTATATCCGGCAATAATCCTTGAATTCCCGGTTTTAGTAATAGTTGGCTTCTTAACATTTTCCATCTTCTGTTCTTTTGACTGCTCAGGAGCAGACACCTTTTGATTTTTGCCCATAGCAGCCATTGCTGAATCAGAAGGCATTGTTGAAATGATTCCTGTCTTTGAATCTGCATTTCCTAACAGCATCAGGAAACACCTGTTATTATAATCATAGAGAAAAACTGTTGTAACAGGCTTATCAGGCTCTTTAGGATCGGTAAGGACAGTCTCAATTCCTGCATTATGGTTATTTGTATTGAAATAGGTATAAAAATCTGTCTTAGTGACATCCTTTTTCTCATAGTTCTCCATTTGCATGTACATCCTGCCTGTAAACTTATAGTCATCATCGTATTTTATGTCCATTTTAGCTCCGAAAAGGCCTCGTCCCGTTTCTTTGGATCCTTCATTTTCCTGGGCTGATGTCTTGTCTGATTGATTCTTATCGGATTGTTCTTTTGACCTGGCCTGATCCTGTTCGCTTTTATCTACGGCAGAATCAATTTTATGCTCCATTTTTCTGTCGATAGCTCTTCTTAACAGCCATGCCTGTGCATTTGAATTGGCAGGTAACATCATAACCAGCAACAATACCAGAAATATTGATTTTGTCTTCATGTTTAAGATTATTATAAAATAACAATACAAAATTAAAAAACAGAAATATACATCACAAACTGTATTCAATTTTTGAACTCATAAACCCCGGAATAACGCACTATTCAACATCTCTGACAATTAACAAGCTGCCGGCAATAAAGTTTATTCATTCTGAAGAAAGTGATCAAAGCCTGATGAATTCAACCCTGCGGTTCAGAGCTTTGTTTGCAGGGGTATCATTCGGAGCTACGGGTTGTGTCTCTCCCATTCCATCCGACTCTATTCTGGCTGCGTCAATATTAAAAGCTCTCACTAACTCATTTTTCACAGACGTTCCGCGCCGTTTTGAAAGATCAAGATTTGCCGGATCTGCTCCATCGCTATCGGTATGTCCGACAATTTTTACTTTTACGTCAGGATTTTCGTTCATTACTTCAGCGATTCCCTTAAGAGTACCATACGATTCCGGTTTTACTACATCTTTATTTATATCGAAATAGATCCCATACGAAACAAGTTTGCCTTCTGTAAGCAGCTTGCTGCGCATATCAGGCGCTGCACTTGTGATCCTGATATTTGATATGTATGAACCGCATGAAGCACCTCTTGATAATCTGAAGCACAAGCGATTAAATTTTGTTCCATCATAAACATTCGTTGGTATATCCAGTACTTTTGCCTGTTTGTGATATATACGGAATCTTCTGTTCTGAGCCCAGATGATGACATGATTCACCTTTTCAGGTTCAACCGGATTTACAGCTGAGGATGCTGTAATTGTGGTATTTTCACTTGTTTTATATCCCATTGTGTTCCATCGTTCTTTTTCAATTGAAATAAAGATGCCACAATTGCCGGGATGAGGGTTGGTGTCCATTTCCTTAGGCTTATCCTCTCCATACAATATAAGATCGGCGGCAATACGACCTCCGGTTTTCTTAGGTACTATATCAAATTCAATTATGAAATTCTTAGGAAAATCAATGGTTTTTAACAGGAAATAAGATCCGTCCGTACTATTCAGGTTGAGCCATTTACCTGGCGCAATATTCAATGTATTTATCTCACCCGGGGCATTTGCAGTCCATAATGCAGGAAAATCGCCTACCGCATCCTGGCTGAAATCATCGAATAGAATCACTTTATCCCCTGGGACAAAATCATATGTTGAAAAGGATTGCATAGGCTGCTGTTCCTGAACATCCGATTGTTTGTCAGGTTTCGATTTGTCATCTTCTGCAGACTTTGCTTCATTCTGTTTATTCTGGTCTCCCTGATTTTGTTTTGTATTCCGGGTCTGATCTTTGGCAGCCTCCTTCTGTACGTTGGCTTTCGCATTTTTATCAATAGTGATCAGCTTTTTCTTAAGATCGATCTTAACCTGACCATTCAAACTAAGAGGGAAGCTGATAATTGCGGCGATAATGAAAAATTTAAATAATGATTTCATTTTGATGGCAGATTAGGTTATAATTTTATTGAGAGCTATGGGATTTAATTTTTGATTTTTGATTTTTACTGTAAGTCCATAATAAATTAATCTTTCTTATTATAATGCTTAGTCTGAACGATATTCGAAGGACCAAACCTAAAATTAATAAACTATTCAGACATGGCCTCTTCACATATGATTTTTTACACGGATCAATCTTATTTTTTGCTCAATACAAACTTTTTCACATTCGAGTTAATTAATGATGTGTAAAATAACGACCAATTTTACACACGAATATCCCCCAAAAGGGGGATTTATCAGCAAAATCTGTCCTTTCTTTGGATTTCCTGCAATCAAAAGAGGCTGTCTTTTATGGACAGCCTCCGATTTAATGTTTCCGTGAATATATATTAAGCTATTTCTGCAGCTGGAATTTCAACCTTGGGCTCCTTTTCCCTGAGCACCGATTCATAAAGAGAAGCGAAGGAGCTGGATATCCACATAATTGCAGGGAACACTCCCACTATTAACAAGCATAAACCCAATATCACAATAAAGATTGATACAAAACCCAACAAAAATACCTGCCATCCATGACCTCTTGTAAGCTTCCAGCTTAGTTCCACAGCTTCAATGGGGTCGAGCTTTTTGTCCATTATTATATACGAGACGAATGCCAGCCGGCACGCAATTATTATTCCGGGAACGATAAGTGCAAATAAGCCCAGAACGACCAGTGCGAATACCAGCAGGTTTGCGAGTATTATATGAAGATAGTTTTCCATAAATCCTTTTATAAGGTAATCAAGATCAGGTTTTGTCTTCCTTACAGCCTGCACAAAAATCATATTGCCTCCAAATACAAAAACCGGTTTTACCAGAAATGTATAAAGCATTGCCAGCAATCCAAAAAAGGCAGCGACTATTCCCAATGCTCCTATATTGAAGAGATTATGCCCCCAGTCACTCCCGGCATTCCATGGACCATTGAACATATGATGTTCCCACCCGTGATTCCAGTTCCAGGGGCCTCGCCATATATCAGAAGGGTTAAAATGAATATTGAAGATTTTAAAAGGTGCGGTTACAATAGCCAGAATTATAATAACAAGAAATAATCTTAAAAAATTATCCATCATAACTTTCCAGCCTGTTCCTAAGCAATAACCAAAATCAGGGACTAATTTATACTCTTTACTTGTTTCCATATTTTCAATTATTAAAGTTTATTATGTTGTCAACTTTTATGAAGCAAATTTAGGATCTGTAAAGAACATGGACTTCATACCATAGTAGTGATTAAATTTTTTCCTACTTTAGTATGCAGCACAATACCTTGGTAGTGTATATTTTTGAACACATGGTTTTAAATGAATTTTATACCTTTATCAGATGTTGCACTACGTCGGATATTTAATATTTATATTATCTGTTGCTCTGGCTGCCGGCGGTATTGTCCTGTCATCAAGATTAAGAAACAGGTATCACCACGAAATTTTTTCAATATTGCTCTATTACCAGGTCTTTATCTTTACTTTTGGGTTCTATGGAATATGGGGACAGGCAGTAATAAAAGCATTTCTCTCCTCATATATCTCTCCCGAGATTCTTATAAGATTTTCAGATATTGCTTTACTGCTGGGTTTGCCATTTCTGGTTTTCGCATGGCTTATGCTGATACAGTTTTCTTTAGGCATTTCCGGAAGAAAAAACAGTAACTGGCTCGTTCTTTGGTTCCTTCTTCTGAACTTCTCCCTGATCATATTAGTGGGTTATTTCACCGCAAAAACAAGTGAGATGAAATCCGTATTGCTAATCAAATATTACTTCATTGCAATGAATCTGCTGTATTCCCTGCTTTCATTTTTCTTCATAGTGTTTCCGGGAAAAAGCAGATCGGTCATTCACACTTATGACCGCAGGAGAATTGGTCCCGGTATTTTAATTGTCACTGTATTACAGTGCCTGCCATTGATTTTCTATGACACACAGCTATATATTGCTGCAATAT
Source organism: uncultured Bacteroidales bacterium (assembly GCA_963715785.1). Classification (GTDB taxonomy): domain Bacteria; phylum Bacteroidota; class Bacteroidia; order Bacteroidales; family VadinHA17; genus LD21. The sequence continues at coordinate 2,500,638 of OY970276.1, read as the reverse complement.
TCACTCTTACGTTCTTTGCAGGAAATACTTTTCTCCCGATATATCTTAGTTATGGAACTCTTCTTACTGTGTTTGCAACAGGAAGCGAAAAGAATTATTCATTTGAAGAGTTTTGCAAAAAGTTTGAGGTATCTCCACGTGAAACTGATATCGTCAGGGAAATATGCAATGGATTAAGCAATAAGGAAATATCGGAGAAGCTTTTTATCAGTTTGCAGACTGTAAAGGACCATACTCACAGGATCTACATAAAAACAAATGTTAAGAGCCGCGTTCAGCTTATATATCTGGTGAAGGACCTGAAGGTTATTTAAGCAGGTTCATTAAAATTTCAGATAGACGATGACCCTTCCTTGTTGGAATTCAAGAGAAAAACTATCACCGAGGGCTTCATTTAATGTAGCAAACCACCAATTGGAAATTTTTGCACGATTTAGGGGATATTTTAAACCGTATGAAGTCACCTCAGTTTCCGGATTGATAGAGAAAACCGATACCTGCTGTCCCGGAAAAGATGATATTTGAGAACCTTTCAATAACGGACGAAATATTCCGGTATCGGTCACCATAATTACGTTTACATCGCGAATGTATTCCGCAAGCAGCGAAATATTTCCGATTGTATGATCTTCGCGCTTACCGGTAGCTCCGATAATTACAATGTCTTTATAACCCATATCGCTACACCAGGAGACTGCTTTTGTAAGATCATTTGTATCCTGGCTCTCATCGAGGAAAACACGATCCGCAAACCTGTTTGCCAGCTCATCATTGAGGGAATCGAGGTCACCGACAATAGCGTCCGGCTGCATTCCTGTGAGAATCAGATTCCCGACACTCCCGTCGCAGCAAACAATTCGTTTGGCAATTTTCAGATACTCAAGCGGGATATTATGTTGCGGGAAAGTGCCATCGGCGACAATTACAGTATAGGATTCAGATTGGAAATAGTTCATCTTTCGAAATCTTATAATTTTGTTTTTCTACTTTGTGTAACTTTGTGTCTTCCTTCGTGTTCCTTTGTGTTTAAGTGTTTTTCTTTTTACAGCTAGCGTACACAATCCCGAGTACTCGGGATCACAAGGATTCACTAGGAGTTCCGGAATGAGCAATGGTCTTTTTCCATGCCGTCAATCCTCCAAACGACATTATGCCATATACCACATAGAGAACAAAAGTCGGATAGAGGCCCCTGGTAAGAAAAAGAACTGCCGAAACGAAATTTACAACAATCCACAGATACCAGTGTTCAAAAATCTTACGTGCCAGCATCCAGGTTGCAATGATAGATAATGATGTTATAAATGCATCCCTCACTGGCACCGGAGAATCTGTAAGTCTGGTCAGAATGAGCCACATAATACCATATAACAACCCAAAAACCATGAAAAGGAATACTCCCGTTTTCAAGGTTACCCTTGTTACCTCCAACTTCTCGATTTTCTCAACCGCTCCTGTTCTCCCTTTCTCCCATTCCCCCTTTCTCCCATTCTTGCCTCTCGCCCACCAGTACCAACCCAGACAACTTATAATCAGATAGTACCCCTGAAGACTCATGTCAGCGTAAATTTTGCTGGTGAAAAACACCCAGATATAAACAGCGGATGTGACAATGCCAACAGGCCATAACCAGATTTTTTGCCTGATCTCAAGAAAGACATAGATAATCCCGGTAACTGCCCCGAAAATTTCAATATAATTTTTTGATATCCAATCAGATGCATTCATTCAATTAAGGTAATATCAGAATTTAAAGCCTAACCTGAACATGTAGTTTATGCCGGCCTGGGGAAAATAGCCGTCCATGACATGAATCGATCCGCCTTCATCGTATTTATAAACCCAGGCGTTTGTTTCGTACTCTCTGTTAAAAAGGTTATTTACTGCAAACTGACAGGTCAGTTCCTTGAATAATTTGCTTTTAACAGTATACAGAATGGATAAATTCTGAAGAAAATAGGCATTTAACATCCTGTCATTGTTTTGAGTGTTATCAATGTATTGTTTCCCAACATACTTGGAATTCAAAATTATGTGAAAATCAGTGAATGGATAATAATCAATAACTGAGGCAGCGACTACCGAAGGTGAAAAAGAGATTGTTTTATTCCTTAATGTCGCCTGATCCTGTACCGATGTATCCCAGTTATCAGTAAAATCAATGAAAACCGGGATAATGTTTCTGCTCAGAGTCAGATTAGCATTCCAGTCTAGGTTTTTAAGTAACTGGATGCCAGTCTCAAACTCGATTCCCTGCCTGTAGCTCTTTGGCACATTAGTCAATATTGCAGATCCGACATTGTTTATCCTTCCTGTTAAAATTAATTGATCTATGTAATTCATATAGTATAAATTCAACCTGAACATTACCCCTGACGAATGATATTCGTAAGCAGTTTCATAATCGAATAGTTTTTCCGGGACAGGTGTTTTTCCAGGATCCGCATCAGTAAAATCACTCCGCACAGGCTCTCTTTGTGAAACACCGAATGAGGCATATACTTTTTGATTTTTATTAAAATTATATATAAAGCCTGCTTTAGGATTGAAGAAATTATACCGGTGACTCTGGGTTACATCCTTCAGATTCTCATCGAATCCCGCGATTAAGTAATTTATTTTCCTGAATTGCAGATCGCCATAGAGATTAATTTTATCTGATAATAAATAGTTTACCTTTAAAAATGTATTTAAATCCTTTTTATTTCCGGTGCCATTGTACCATCGGTAGCTTTCACCATCGAACGTAACAATTTTAGCCCAGATTATATCTCCATAATGCTCTCCGAGGTATTGGTTCCACCCGCCGCCGATAACGGCATTAACTTTATTTTTTGCGTAATTGACTGAATAGGTAAAGCCATAAAAATCATTTTTAAGCCAGCGTTGTGTTATAAAATCCGAAGTGCTGATGGTGTCTGAATTAATTGTTGCATTTGGTAAACCAAAAGAACTGTAATCCGTGTTCGGCACAAGGTTTTCATAATAACCCTTACCCCTGGTGTAATGGATAGCGGCATTGGCACTGAAGTCACTGCTGAATACTTTAGAGAAATGAAGCTGATAATTATCCTGCCAGTAATTATCCGTTTCATTTTTGTAAGTATATGCATTATAAGTTCTGTGTGTATTGAGTGAATCTTTTGGAACACCATTCCATGCCTGATAGGTATGTTCTACCCCTGAAAAAATAATTAATTTCAAAATACTTGTTTCACCGTAAAGTGTACCTGAGATATAGAAAGATTTTAAATCGCTGAAGGCCCTGTCGATATATCCGTCTGACCAGATTTTGGATAACCGGCCATCAACAGCAAACTTTTTATTTATCAGACCCGTGCCAAAGTTAACCGTGTTTTTTGATGTATTAAAGGATCCGTAGGAGGAGCTGACTTCCGCATATGGCTCTTTCCGCAGATCAGAGGTTTGAAAATTTATGGTAGCACCAAATGCACCGGCACCATTTGTAGATGTCCCCACTCCTCTCTGTATCTGAATGTTATCGGCAGACGATGCGATATCAGGCAAATCAACCCACCACACTCCATGAGATTCAGCATCATTTACAGGAATACCGTCAATTGTTACATTAATTCTGTTCACATCTGTTCCTCTTATATTTATATATGTGTAGCCAACTCCTGTACCGGCATCAGAAGATACAACAAGTGACGGAGTATAGCCCAGCAGGTAGGGAACATCCTGGGCTATATTCGCTTTCGAAATTTCATCTTTTGTAACGGTTGCATATGCCATTGGTGTATGTTCACCTGCTCTTGTTGCATTGACAAGAACTTCCTCTGTCATAAAGGACTTTGACAAGAGAGCCACATTCAGGACAGTATCTCCTTTCAGGCTGACATTTCTTATCTCCGATTCATAACCGATAAACGAGAAATGAATTATATAATTTCCTTCCCTGAAGACCTTTAATGCATAATTGCCTTCCTGGTCGCTATGAACACCAAGGATTGTATTTTCAATAGTAATACTTGCCCCGGTTAATGGCGACCCGTTAATATCTGTCACCTTGCCTTTCAGAACCGGACCATTTTCCTGAAACACCTCAGCCTGGGTAAGTGTGTGAAGCAATACAAAAACAACAAAACAAAATATTTTTCTCATTTTTTCTGAATATTTATTTTCAATATCAAGAAAATGAGGCTGTTGTGATTTGCTGATTTATATGATACTCTTCTTTCCCTCCGCCGGCATTATCCGGATCAGGTATAAGGGTATGATCTCAGCCCGTAATTATAAGGCACCCCATTCATTGAAGCATCAAAGGTAAGATCTTTTAACTTATTTATCAATTTTTTACTAAATTAGCATTCAAATCAATAGACTAATATGAAAGACCTGCTTGATAAGCTTAATTACAGGGGACAAAAGAGGATATCGGTTTTATATGCAGAGGACGCCTTTATTCGTTCAATATCCAATGAGCTTAAAAATGTAGTCATAGACCAGAAAATTGATCCGCGCTACCCATATGAATTTATAATCATCTTTGTGAAAAGTGTATCAGAAGTTGAGATGATTGCGCCTGTAATTCTTCATAATCTTATTGCTGATGGTATCTTATGGTTTTGCTATCCAAAGAAAGCCTCAAAAAAATACCATTCTGACATCGACCGCGATCATGGCTGGGAAGTACTCAATGATTCGGGACTGCATGGCATAAGAATGGTTTCAATTGATGAAGACTGGTCAGCGCTGAGGTTCAGAAATGTCAAATTTATCAAGTCAGCCTCCGGCCGTTTTAAAAAATAAATTGTTTAAATATACAGTGAGTTGCAGCGAATTCTGTGATCAGGCAGATTTGTTTAATCAGATCAGTCAGGCTAAACAATTCTTCTCAGTTTATTTTGATCTGAAGTACCTGGCCGGATGCTTTTCAATCTCACCGGTTAGCCAGAGGGTATAACAAAACAAGACTTATAACTACCTTTAAAACAAACTGAAGATCTAAACTTAATGATAAAAATAATTAAAATAGAAACACCGCTTGGAGAAATGATTGCCGGAGCAACAGCGGATGGTATTTGTCTGCTTGAATTTTCAGACAGAAGAATACTTCAATCGGAATATAATGACCTTACACGGCTCTTAAAGACTACAATTGAGAATGGTGAGAACAAGCATCTGAAACTCCTTAAGAAACAGCTGAAGGAATATTTTGATGGCTCAAGGAAGGATTTTTCTGTTCCCCTTGTTTTAGCAGGTTCCGAATTTCAGAAAGCTGTATGGAATGAATTGCAGAATATTCAGTTTGGCTCAACCAGATCATACCAGGAACAGGCTGTTGCGCTCAACAGACCCGATTCGGTAAGAGCTGTGGCAAATGCTAATGGGATGAACAGAATTTCAATTATTATACCTTGTCACAGAGTTATCGGTTCTGATGGGACTCTTACGGGTTATGGAGGCGGCCTGAAAAGAAAAAAATGGCTTTTGGATCATGAAAAAAGATTTTCAGGGCAGGCGGTTGACCTCACTCTTTTCTGATGTATTTTTGAAATTGATTATTAATCTTAATCTGAAATAAAATGAAAACGTTTTTCTCTGAAAGAAAATCCAATCTGATGATTCTTCTTGCACTTGGTATTCTTCTGACCGGATGTGCAACTAATGAGCCGGTAAAACAATGTCTGACCGGACATACCTATGGCTTTATAGGAGGCCTGTGGCATGGTTTTATTGCTCCCTTTGATTTTATCGGAATGCTGTTCAATGATAAGATAACTATGTATGCACAGAATAATAATGGCGGTTTGTATGCTCTGGGATTTCTTCTGGGCAGTGGCGGCTGGGGATTCTTCGGTAGCAAAGGGGCAAATAAAATGAGAACAAGCAGGGTCCAGTTCCAATCACAGAAATTTGATAATGCCGAAATAGTTGAATAACCATTTTACAATAATCGCACCAATTCTATATCAAATTATTATGAAACAATTAATTACATTTATTCTAATGGGATTCTCTCTGGCAGCATTTCCTCAAAAGAAGGAAATAATCTACCTGTGGCCTGGCAAAGTGCCTGATGAAAAAAAAGAAAAACTGCCTCCTGTTATTGTCACCTCACAGAAAGACAAAATAATACGGTACGATGAAGTAACTAATCCGGCAATTGAAGTCTTTAGGCCGGATAATCCAATTAAAAATAGTGCTGCAGTCGTTATATGCCCCGGAGGCGGATATAATATACTGGCATATGACCTCGAAGGAACGGAGATAGCAGCCTGGCTTAACAGGCTTGGGTATACCGCTTTTGTTCTTCAATACAGGGTACCTGATAATAAGGCTGGTGCATTGCAGGATGTTCAACGGGCTATCAGAGTGGTTCGGAAAAACGCGCCACAATGGGAACTCAATCCTGAAAAGATAGGGGTTATGGGATTTTCAGCAGGCGGCAGTCTAAGTGCAAGGGCAAGTGTGCTCTTCAACAAAAAAACTTACTCACCCGTTGATGATTCAGACAGCTTATCCTGCCGGCCTTCATTTACAATGCTTATTTACCCGGCCTATCTTGATGAGGGACCGAACTTCACACTTACTCCGGAGCTTGAATTAAATAAGGATGTGCCACCTGTTTTTATATTTCAGACAGCAGATGATCCGTATGGGAATAGTGCTCTGGTAATGGCTGGCGCGCTCAGAGCAGCTAAAATTCCAATGGAACTGCATATGCTCAACAGCGGAGGGCATGGCTATGGTTTGAGACCCGGTAAGACAGCTGCCGAAACATGGCCTGTTCTTGCAGAAAAGTGGCTCGGTACTATTTTAAAAGCTCACTGAGACAGCAACATACCCGAATCTGAGCTCTCAGATTCGCAATACTCTGGATTTCGTCAGCTGGATTTGTATTGCCGCCAGCCGTATATAACAAAACAGACATCACTCAGAAAGCTGGCGCAACACAGCTGACAACCATTTACTCAACTATTTGTTGTGTAGATAAAAATCTGTATGAATAATAATCTAAAATCAATTGATGCAATCCTGCCTCCTCCTCCATATCATATGGTCGGAGATGGTTTCAGAGTTCATAACTTCTTCCCCTCACATCCAAAAATAGGTATAACAGGAATGAGCCCGTTCTTTCTTCTTGATTATGGATCAAAATGGGAGGTTCCGCCTTCTGTTAAACCTAGAGGTGTTGGAGTTCATCCTCATCGGGGTTTTGAAACCGTCACAATCGCATATCATGGGAGGGTCGCTCATCACGACAGTTATGGAAACAGCGGCGTCATCAGGGAAGGCGACGTACAGTGGATGACTGCCGGAGCAGGCGTTTTGCACAAAGAATATCATGAACAGGAATTCAGCAAAAAAGGTGGCTTATTCCAGATGGTACAGCTTTGGGTAAACCTGCCGGCAAAATTCAAGATGACTTCTCCAAAATATCAGGCAATCGAAAATTCAGATATGAGCAAAGTTTTGCTGGACGATGGGAAAAGCACTCTTGAAGTTGTTGCAGGAGAATATAATGGAACAGCAGGACCAGCAAACACTTTTTCGCCTGTCAGTGTCTATAATGCAAGACTTATAAAAGGTGCCAAAGCCTGTTTCACATTTGATAAAAATCATAATACTGGTATGCTTGTGATTGAAGGTGAAATCAGAATCAATGAATCCAAAACTGCTCCCGAAAACAATTTCATCTTCTTCGGACATGATGGGAATGATATTGTGATTGAAGCCGTTAAAGAGAGCGTGGTGCTTATTCTCAGTGGGGAACCGATCAATGAGCCCGTTGCTTCCTCCGGCCCTTTTGTTATGAATACGGATGCAGAAATAAAACAGGCATATGAAGATTATAAAAACGGTAAATTTGGTTATCTTGACGATTGATTTAAAATAATATTATATAATTATGGCTCAATTCATTAACTCCCCGTCGATAATCAAATCTGCTGGCAACAAAGAAAAAATCATAAAGGAATTTTTCGGAAATGTGAACAGTAAAACGTCTGAAGTAAGCATAGCTAAAATGAATAGCCCGGAAGGTTGGGTGGAACCTGGTCAGCAACCCGGTTTCAATGAGTATACTGTCGTACTGAAAGGAAAACTCAGAATCAACACGAAAAATGAAGAGTTCGTTGTCTCTGAAGGACAGGCAATAATGACAGAAAAAGGTGAATGGGTAAGATACAGCACCCCTTTCGAAGGGGGTGCAGAGTACATTGCTGTATGCCTTCCCGCATTCTCACCTGAAATAGTAAAGAGAGACCTGTCGAATGATTAAAGGTTTGGGGCTCGCTACAGAGAATTATCTTCTCCCAAACTGATACAAGTCATCGTTACCCTCCCTGAAAACCAATACATTTGAAAAAAATTCAAATGGAAACAAAATTTATTTGTCCGGAATGCAGAGTTACGATGAGGCTGGTAAAAAGCGAGGATCTCAATCATCACGGAACATTATTTGCAGGGCGTACGGCTGAATGGTTTGTTGAATCAGGCTTTATATCCGCAGCGTCACTGTTGAATCCTCAGAATGTAGTTTGCCTGAAGATCCACGGGATGTTCTTTACCAGGCCAGCAATATCAGGCGATATTTTGAAATTATCATCAAAGATCGTATATGCCGGGCGGACAAGCCTTACTTCATATATCCATGTCGAAAAAAATGGAGTCGAAAAACCTCTTGTCGAAGGTTTTGTAACTTTCATTCATGTTGATGATAATAATAAACCCTCTTCTCACAACCTGCAGGTCAATCCGGTTACTGAGGAGGACAAACAGCTTTATGAAACTGCAAAGAATCTGCGTAACAAATAATTAGTTTCGCTAAAGCAGCCAGCCATGACAATTTTCCGGAATGCAATAGTATGCACCCCTTCTTCTTCATTAAAGGATGGAATAACCACTTCACGGCTTGGCAAACCTGTTTATAGCCTTGCTCTTGAACAACATCAGAGGTATATCAATGCTCTTGAACAGCTTGGAGTAAGAGTCAGCATACTTCCTTCCAAAAACATGTTTCCCGATTCAACATTCATAGAGGATGTTGCTCTTTGCACTTCATCATGTGCAATAATAACCCGGCCTGCTGTTCTGTCGCGCCAGGGTGAGATTAACGGCATGCGTGAAGTTCTTGAAGGATTTTATACTACAGTTGAAGAGATTCTGCCTCCGGGAACACTTGAAGCAGGCGATGTAATGATGGCCGGAAGTCATTTTTTCATTGGCATCTCAAATCGAACAGATTCAGAAGGAGCAGATCAGCTAATTAAGATCCTGCATAAATATGACTTGACAGGATCGAAAGTCCCTCTTGATAAAATGCTCCATCTGAAGTCAGGCGTCGCCTGGCTTGAAAATGATACTATGCTGGTCAGCGGTGAATTCATTAGCAACAAGTCATTTGAAAAGTTTAATCTTATTAAAGTTGACGAAGAAGAGAGCTATGCCGCAAATTCATTGTGGATCAATGGAATAGTGCTTGTCCCGGAGGGTTTTACAAAGACCAGGATAAAAATTGAAAAAGCCGGGTATGAAACCATTGCGCTGAATGTTTCGGAATTCAGAAAAGTCGATGGCGGATTAAGTTGCCTCTCATTAAGGTTTTAGCTTTTTGAACTAATCGGATTTCTTACCGTTTTTTCTGCCTTTGATAATCAGGTAAACAACAAATATCAGTCCGACTCCCAGAAGGATATGGCCTATATATGGGAAGATCTGCTCTCTGACTGCATATAGATAAAAGCCTATAATAGCAAGTATAATATTCCAAATCCCTGCGCCCAATAGAGTGAACATCATAAAATCCCGCAGACTCATCTTTGCCAATCCTGCAGGGATCGAAATCAGATGCCGTATGCCCGGGACAAGTCGGCCTATAAATGTGGATGTCTTCCCGTTCCTTATAAAATACTCCTCCGCATGCTTTACTTTCTCTTTTGAAAGCAGACACATCCTGCCAAGTTTTGAGTCGGCAAATTTATATACAAGCGGACGTCCGAGATAATATGCAAGAGTATAATTTATCAATGATCCTGAGAGAGCCCCTAATGTACCGGCGATAACTACAATAAATACATTAAGATCGCCCTGTCCGGCCTTATAAGCCGCAAAGGGAATCACCACTTCTGAAGGCAAAGGCAGAAAAGTGCTTTCAATCAGCATCAGCAATGCAATTGTGAAATAATTAAGATTGGCCATATACCAATCGAACAGTGTCTGAAAAAACTCCATACTCTATTTTCTGTTATTCTAAAAACATTTACTGAAATGGGATCTTCGGCAATATTAATCTTTTTGTTGGTTATTGCAAATGTTTTTGTCTATAACCACCCGAAAATCCTCCCGGCTTATCCGGCAGAGTAACCTCCTCAGAAATGGAAGAACGACCGAGGGTGAGAATAAAAAATAAAAAGTGTTTCATAGCATAGCTGTATTTTTAGTTCTGCACATCGTTTTTAAATCTTAAGAGTGTGATCAGGCGAACCAATTATATTGTTCTCCACATCAATAAAAAATTTATATTTTAAAAACATCCGTGAACCTTCGTGCAGTCTTAGTGTTCCCCTTTTATAAAATCATAATGTTAATTACAAAGTACCACAAAGTATCTTAGAATTACACAATGAGGAATAATAAAAATTGTATCTGCATACTAAAACTCATTGTTTTGCATGATTTTAAAAAATCTGAATTGTTAACTTTGTTTATTGTATAAAGAAATCTGAAAATTCATCTTTTATCAATATGGAAAATCTGGAGACTACATATTTAGGATTGAAGCTCAGAAATCCGCTTATTGCGGGCAGCTGCGGGCTTACAAACTCAGTTTCAAATATCAAGGAACTCGCAAAGAAAGGGGTTGGTGCCATTGTAATCAAATCTCTTTTTGAGGAACAGATACATGTTGAAGCTGAAAGAGTGATCAAAAATAACACCGAAGGGGTTAGCACTTTCAGCCGTGCTCCCAACACAATATTCAGCAAAAGGATCTATGACTATGATGAAGCATATTCATATATCTACGATTTTGCCAAACGAAATACTCTTGGAAAATACCTCTATTTCATCAATGAAGCAAAGGAATCTGTGGATATACCCGTGATTGCCAGCATTAATTGCGTTTCAAATCAGGACTGGCACTCTTTTGCTAAAAAAATAGAGGAAACCGGGGTTGATGCGCTGGAGCTGAATATTTACATTTTACCTTCTGACTGGCGAAGAAGCACTGAAGACAATGAGAAGATCTACTATGACATAATCAGGGAAGTAAGAAATTATGTTAATCTGCCAATTTCAGTGAAAATCGGTTTTTATTTTTCCTCCCTGGCTCAATCGGTAAAAAAACTTTCTCAGAGCGGTATCAAAGGTCTGGTTTTATTTAACAGGCCATATAATACAGATATAGATATTGATAAGCTTGAGCTCAGTCACGGACCGATTTACAGCACTGGTGAAGAATTTACACATACCCTCAGGTGGATGTCAATATTATCAGGGCATGTTGATTGCGATCTTTCGGCATCGACAGGAGTGCATGATTATAAAGCTTTCATAAAGCAGCTTCTTGCCGGGGCAACCACTGTACAGGTGGCATCCGCACTCTATAAGGAGGGTTTCGATATAATTCCCGAAATCCTGAAGAATACTGCAGCCTGGATGAAGAAGCATAAATTTGACAATATTGATTCATTCAGAGGCAAGTTAAGTAAGTCGAAACTTGAGAATCCCGCCGCTATAGAACGGGTTCAGTTCATGAAACTTTATTCAGAGATAGAATAAATTCAGACAGGATAATATGATATTTTTATTGTAAGCATGAGATTCATTGTGTTGAAAAATCTTTTTTTGAAAAAGAGAAAATTCCTGTAAATTGTAGAGACATATATATTCGTGACAGTGGCCAAAATTCCAAATTGGACTCTGGCAGATACAGAATACTATTCACCTAATATATCTCCTATGGAAAATTCACATGATGCTCATGCCAACCAGGAATTATCTTACTGGTGGAGAAGAGGAATTATCATTATTCTTCTGATCGAATTCGCAGTCCTTATTTGGGTAACCACCGGGTCATATTATCGAAATTCAAAGCCTCCAATTCCTGAAAAAGTTTTGGACTCATCAGGTTCAGTTCTTTTTACCCGGACAGATATTGAGGGTGGCCAGCAACTGTTTTTGAAAAGAGGACTGATGGACAATGGAAGCATATGGGGCCATGGTGCTTATCTGGGTCCTGATTATTCCGCCCAGTATCTCCATAATGTAGCACTGGAAGTCACCAGTTCACTTGCAAATGAAAAATTTGGGACTCCTGTTAGTGATCTTACCCCTGAACAGAAAGAATCCCTCATTGGATTGACTCATACTTTTTTGGCTAAAAATCGGTATAGCTATGAAAATCATAATCTGATTTTTACCGAGCCTGAAACGAAATCGTACAATAATCAGCTCACCTACTGGAAGGAATATTTTCAGAACCCTGCCTTAAATCGTGGCTTGCCAAAAACATTGATAGCCAATAATGAAGAGATAAGACAGATTTGCTCATTTTTTGCCTGGGCTTCGTGGGCTTCAGCTGCTCAGGCACCCGGAAAAAACTATTCTTATACAAATAATTTTCCTTATGAGCCGCTTACAGGTAATGGCCCCTCGAGTGCTGCATTATTATGGAGCGCATTAAGCCTCATTACCCTATTGGGAGGAATAGCTATCATACTCTTCTTCTTTGGACGGTTTAATTATCTGGGCTGGCGTGAAGGAAAAGAATTTGTTCCGCCCCAGCTGATACCCGGGAAGCCAACAAAAATCGAACGTGCTTCCATAAAATTTTTCCTGGTAGCTATTTCTATACTGTTGCTTCAGACTTTGGCAGGTGGAGCAATGGCTCATTACTTTGCTGACTCAAAAGGGTTTTTCGGATTCGACCTCTCATCATTATTGCCATCAAATGTGCTTCGCACATGGCACCTGCAATCCGCTATCTTATGGATTGCTACAGCCTATATCGGCGGAGGACTGTTTGTATCTGCTTTATTGTCCAAACGCGAACCAAAAGGACAGATAGCACTGATCAATTTCTTGTTTATAGCCCTTGCTCTGCTCCTTATTGGAAGTTTGCTCGGGGAGTATCTTGGAGTAAAAGATCTGATGAAGAAAATTTGGTTCTGGCTTGGAAATCAGGGCTGGGAATATCTTGAAATCGGTCGTGGATGGCAGGTACTGATGGCCATTGGACTTATATTATGGGCCTTTTTACTTTTGAGATCGGTGAGACCGACAGGAACAGAGCCCAAAGAGCGTGAATTAAAAACTTTATTCCTGCTGGCAGCATTTGCAATTCCCTTCTTTTACCTTCCGGCTTTTTTCTTTAATTCCGCAACCAATTATTCAACAGTCGATACCTGGAGATTCTGGATAATTCACCTTTGGGTGGAAGGCTTTTTTGAAGTCTTTGCCACTGTCATGGTCGCTATAATGTTCTTTAAGCTTGGACTCGTAGCCAGGCATACCGGGACTCGTATCATTTATCTCGATGCAGTGTTGTTTCTGGGAGCAGGTATACTGGGAACGGGACATCACTGGTACTGGAATGGACAGACATCAGTCTCAATGGCTATTTCAGCATCATTTTCAGCAATGGAAGTGGTTCCGTTAATCCTGCTGACCCTTGAAGCATCAGATTTTGCAAAATTAATGAGATCAAAAACTGACGAAAAGGGCAACAAAATAGATTTCCCTCATAAATGGACCTTCTACTTTTTAATTGCAGTGGGAGTCTGGAATTTCATCGGCGCCGGTATATTTGGTTTTTTAATTAATCTGCCTGTCATAAGTTATTATGAAACAGGTACAAATCTGACTCCAAACCATGGCCATGCTGCTTTGATGGGTGTATTCGGGATGCTTGGACTAGCTTTTCTCGTCTTCGCTATCCGACAGGTTTCATCAACAGAACATTGGAAGAGAATTGAAAAATATGTAAGGGTTTCGTTCTGGGGACTGAATATAGGACTGGCCGGGATGGTTATTTTACAGCTTTTCCCCAGCGGCGTTCTTCAACTTCTGGACGTTATTAAAAACGGCTACTGGCATGCCCGGAGTTTTGAATTTTCCGGCCAGCAGAATATTATCAACCTGGCATGGCTCAGATTACCCGCTGATCTGACATTTATTTTTGCCGGTGTGCTGCCATTGCTTTTCGCTGTGTTTATGACATATGTAAATATGCGCAAATCATTGAAAACAGGAGACTGATGAATAAATAATCCTCTCTAAAATATTCTGGTTATAGTATTCCTTCAGGGATTTAAAAATTGCTTGTTGAGACTTCCTCGCAATCGATTCAAGGGGTGGTTGAAGTTGTCGGGATGATTATGAGGATTAATATCTTTACAGCGAAACATACTTCACTATAATATTAATCAGCCAGCCAGGATAAATTCCAAGGATTAATATGCTGACAGCCACTATTGCCAGAGTGAAATTACCTGTGAAAGAAAGTTCCGGAAGTTTGGTATCAGTTGGAAGGGAAAAGAGAGTTGTAATGATTCGCAGGTAATAATAAAGCCCTATTACACTGTTGATTATCATAGAAATAATAAGCACCATCAGGCCTGCCTTCATTCCTTCAAGAATTACATAAAATTTTGCTATGAATCCTGCTGTCACAGGAATGCCGGCCAGTGATAACAGAGAGAGTGTAAAAACGATAGCAATCCAGGGCCTTTTCCAGAAAAGTCCCCTGAAATCTTCTGATTTTTCAGCTTCATGCTCTTTTGTTGAAAGAAGAGAGACTACACCAAATGCGCCGATTGTGGTAACAATATATGAAATAAGATAAAAGATCGACGCCTGGATCCCCTTGCTGCTGCCTGTCAGCAAAATTATTATCAGATAGCCCATATTGGCAATGGAAGAATAGCCTAACAGCCTTTTTATATTGGTCTGCCGGATGGCAAGGATATTTCCGACAAACATTGATAGTATAGCTATTGCCGATATTGAAATAAAAAGATATTGATTATCAAAGCCCCTTATATTAAAGAAGAATCGTATAAGAACGGCCATTACGGAGCCTTTTGATACGGTCGCCACATATGCCGAAACGGGGGCAGGAGCACCCTGGTATACATCAGGTGTCCACATATGGAACGGAACCAGAGCCAACTTAAAGCCAATCCCAACCAGCATCATTCCAAAGCCTGTTATTACAAGCGGCGATAATTGCCCGCCAGCGCCAAGCAATGTTATGATAGCTGTAAATTGCATAGTCCCGAATTCCATGTATATCAGTGCCATGCCAAACAATAAGAAAGCAGAGGAAACAGAAGCCAGGATAAGATATTTAATACCGGCTTCAATTGAATTACTTTTCGACCGCTGGAATGCTATAAGTATATATAATGAAATGCTGAGTGTTTCAATTCCCAGGAAAAAGAGAATAAAATGATTGGCAACTGCAAGTAAGGCAGCTCCTAAAGTTGAAGTGAAAAGCACAATGTAGTATTCCTCCTTCACCCCTTCCAGCTTACTGATATAATCATAGGAAAGAAATGTCACAAGCAAGGCAGCAATAATGATTATTCCAAGGAAGAATAAACTGTACACATCAATAATGAATAACGGCTCTATGTTATGAGGAATCTGAGGCAGGATGAAGAATATTGAGGCAAATGCTGCCAGCAATGCAAAAACCGAGAAACAATATACGACCTTGTAGTTTCTCAGGATAGATATCACAATCATTATCATAACAGGTGCTAAAGCTATTATGAGAAATGGAGTTAAACACAAAAAATCTTTTTCGGTCATACTTAAATATTTGAAATCCACAAACAGCACCCTTCGGCAATCTCAGGGTCAGTGTGGTTAAACAATACTATGTTGATAGTACAGGCGTTGGTCTCTTTTACCCGTTTCTGAAATGCTATTTCTTTTTGATTCTTCAATGTCTTTAATAATGCAGGTTTAGCCGTATTAAGAACTGGTCTTGGAAACAGCCCTAGCCAAACAATTGCAATTACCAGTGACCCCGAAACCACTTTTTCACGGATGGTGAGATCAATAATTTTCCAGTCGGTATTCTTCCGGCCCATAAAAACTTTCTGAACAATTCTGAGTGAATAAATTGTCGCAGCTATCAAACCGAGACTTGCCAGGCACGACATCAGGACATTTGCCTTAAAGGCGCCAAGGAGTATAAGAAGCTCTGCAATAAAATTCCCTAAACCGGGTAATCCCAACGATGCCATAGAAAAGATGAGTCCAATTGCACCCATGACCGGAACTTTTTCCCACAAGCCTCCCATCTTATTCAGATCCCGGGTATGGATCCGCTCATATAGCTGTCCAACCAGCACGAATAATGCACCTGTACTTATTCCATGAGCAACCATCTGAATGACAACACCCTGATATGCAAGTTCATTGAATGAAAAAACACCGAGTATAACAAAACCCATGTGGCTCACACTTGTATAAGCAACAAGACGTTTCAGATCAGTCTGGGCAAAGGCCAGCTTGGCGCCATATAAAATTCCGATCACGCCCAGAGCCATTCCAATGGGAGCAAATCTCATTGATGCAGAAGGAAACAGGGGAACTATAAATCTCAAAAGGCCATATGCACCTGTCTTTAACAACAGGGCAGCCAGGATCAGGCTGCCGGCTGTAGGTGCTTCGGTATGAGCATCTGGAAGCCAGTTGTGCAACGGAACTACAGGCAGCTTTACCAAAAATGCAGCCAGAAATCCCAGCATCAGAAGAAATGCCGTTGAGTCAGGCATTGCCGTACCCAGAAGTTGCAGATAATCAAAAGTATATACTCCCGTAGAATGTCCATGGACAAAATACAACGCAATGATTGAAATGAACATCAGGAGACCACTGGCCTGGGTATAAAGAAAGAATTTGTTCGAAGCTGCAGTTTTGTTTTCATGTCCCCAAATCCCGATCAGAAAATACATCGGAACCAGCATGAGCTCCCAGAAGAAGTAAAAAAGGAAAAGATCGAGGGAAAGAAACACGCCTGTTATCCCGGCCAGTATCAGAAGAAGATTAAAATGGAAAAAACCTGGTCTTGAGTCTATCTCTTTCCACGAAATAATAACAGAAATTATACCCAGGAAGAAGGTCAGTATAAGCATCACAACGCTAAGTCCGTCAAGAGCAAGATGCATACTTATTCCGAAGGCCGGTATCCAGTCAATCTTAACGTCAGCCAGCCAGTCGTTATCATATGGCACCGGATGCAGAACATATAAGATGATAAGGATAAGGTCGGCTGATAAAGCTGTAAGCGAAATTATCCTGGGCCACAGATGGTTTTTCATTCCGGTTATCCATGCCAGTACTGCGCCGGCCAGTAATATGAGAATAATATAAATAAGTATCATTTGCTGAGCATATAAGTTAATAGTACCGCAATCCCGACAGCGAATGACAATAAGTACCACCTTAATTTACCGTTTTGGGTGGTGCTCAGAATCCGGTTAGATGAAAGAGCCAGCTTAGCCAGCCAGATGTTCCACAGGTCAAAGAAGTCCTTTTTATCGATCTCGGAAAGCCAGACAACGGGTCTGACGAAAACATTATCATAAAGTTTATCAAATCCCCATCCTTTTTCAAAGAATTTATTTAGCCTGCTATGACTATATGGTTCTGAGAGAGCCGGCTTTTTCAGGTAGACAAGATATGCTATATAAATGCCTGCCAGTGCTATAATTGCAGAAATGGCCTGAAACAAAATTTCGCTTCTTTCCCCGGTTTTCATTACAGTAGCTGGCAAAGTATTATCAATTAGGCTCGAAAAAAGATGGAAATTACCCATTGAAGATGGTAATTCGATGAATCCTCCGAATACAGAGAGAAATGCAAGAATTATCAACGGAACAGTCATTAGTTTGCCGGGAAGAAATGTAGGTTCTGTTTTGGCTTCACCAAAGAACGTTATAAATATCATCCTGAAGGAATACAGACCAGTGAGAAGAGCGCCTGTTATGCCTGCCAGCCATAATATCAGACTTCCTCCTTGCGCGGAAAACGAGTACCATAGAATCTGGTCCTTGCTATAGAAGCCTGCTGTTATCAGAGGAAGTGCAGCGAGTGACGCGGAGCCTATCAGAAAAGTATAAAATACCACAGGCATTTTTTTCCGAAGCCCTCCCATCTTAAAGATATCATGCTCTTCATCAAGAGACTGTATTACAACACCGGCTCCAAGAAATAAAAGTGCTTTAAAAAAAGCATGTATCATAAAATGAAATACACCCGCCGACCACGCACCTACTCCGAGAGCAAGAAACATATAACCAATCTGGCTGATAGTAGAATATGCAAGTATTCTCTTCAGGTCGTGTTGTGCCAAAGCGCTGAATCCGGCTATAAAAAGGGTCAGTGCTCCAATTATTGCTATTGCAGCCTGGACTGCCGGAGCGAGGCTGAATAAAATATGTGTTCTCGCAATGAGGTACACGCCGGCAGTAACCATCGTTGCCGCATGTATGAGGGCACTGACTGGTGACGGACCGGCCATGGCATCGGGGAGCCATGTTTGTAAAGGAAGCTGGGCTGACTTTCCAAGTGCCCCACCGAGCAATAATGCGGCAGTAAGCGTTGCTATTGCTGAGCCGCCTACCCATTTTGCTGATGCCTGCTGCATCATATCGCTTATATTGACGGTGCCAAAATTCAGAAAAAGAATGAAGATCCCAATTATCATGGCAGTGTCACCAACCCGGGTAACTATAAATGCCTTTCTGGCCGCATGTCCATTTGCAGGATCTTTGTACCAGAAGCCAATCAGCAGATAACTGCACAAACCCACTCCCTCCCATCCAAGATACATGAGCAGAATATTGTCAGCCAGTACAAGTACAAGCATTGAACCTATAAAGAGATTCATGTATGCAAAGAATCTTGTGAAGCCTTCATCTTTTGCCATGAACTCAACGGAATAAAGGTGTATCAGGAAACCGACAAAAGTGATGACAAAGCAAAATACAAGCGAGAGTGCATCAACACTGAAAGATATGTCGATCTTAAGGTTGCCGGCATTTACCCATTCCCACAGGTTTACCGAATATACCTTTGTCGTGGCCAATGACCCTAAAAATCCAAAAATAAGAATGAATGTCAGTAAAGCAGAAATACCGATTGATCCGACGCCAATAATAGAAGCTATCTTTCTGGAAAGCTTATAACCGAATAGAGCCAGAATAAGAAAGCTCAGAAAAGGGATGACTGGTATGAGAGCAATCAGAGTATTCATTTTTAGCATCTAAGTTAAATTCCTGTTTAATTTGCCCCCCTGCCTCCCTATAGGATGGTTAAAACTGTGTCTTAAAAAAATGTGACGAGCCTGTGAGAGTATTACCCCCCCTGGGGAGGGTTGGAGGATGTAACCTTTGTGTTTAATAAATTTCATTTTTTAAAATAATCTCAGTTCGTATCCTTCAAATTATTTATCGCATCGGCATCAAGAGTTTTAAAATGATGGTAGACCTGCAGGATCAAGGCAAGCGCTATTGATACTTCGACCGCAGTTACAGCCAGAATAAAAATAAACATGACCTGCCCGTCGGGTTGTTTCCAATGAGTGCCGGCGATTATAAAAACCAATCCTGCCGCATTAAACATAACTTCGATTGACATCAGCATAAATATCATATTCCTGCGGACCAGCAATCCGATCAGGCCCAGGAAAAACAGGATCCCGGCAAATAATATTTGAGTTCCGACTGGTACGGTTAACATATCATTTAGTTATTTCCAGAAAACGGTGCTTAACTTTTTTCTTCTGACTCCCAAGATGGTAAGCTCCTATTACACCTGCCATCAGAAGTATCGCAGCAATTTCAACCCCCAGAAGGTAAGTTGAAAAGAGTGAAATACCAACATCTTTAGGCTGTATGGCTTCTTTATCAGAAGTAAATGCATTAATATTTTTTACCGCAAAGATCAGTGTGACGAGCAGAATGGCACCCAGGATTGACGGAACGATCCACATGCCGGGCTTAAGCCATTTCTTTTCAGTTTCTCTTTCAATTCCAATATTAAGCATCATTGTCACAAAGATGAAGAGAACCATAATAGCACCTGCATAGATGATTACCTCCAAAGCCGCAACAAAAGGAGCGCTCAGCAGGTAAAAAACCACTGATATTGCCAGAAGAGATAAGATCAGATAAAGCAGGGAATGAATAGCATTTCTCCCAGAGATGGCCATTACAGTTGAAATTATTGCCACAAATGCTGCTATATAAAAGAATATATCCATTCTGTTTGCATTTTAATTACGGTAAAAGATCCCTGACATCAACCGGGCTCTCCTCATTATCGCCTTCTCCTTTTCCTTTTACACCCATATCAACACCAGCATTTTTATAAAAATTATATCCGGGATATTTCCCTTCACCACTGATCAGTAGGTGTTCCTTTTCATAGACCATGTTCTGTCTGTCATATTCGGCCATCTCAAAATCCGGAATAAGCTGAATGGCATAAGTCGGACAAGCCTCCTCACAGAAGCCGCAAAAGATGCATCTTGAAAAATTGATCCGGAAAAATTCAGGGTATCTCCTTCCTTTTTCGTCCTCTGTGGCCTGAAGCGAGATACAATCCACCGGACAGGCAGCTGCACAAAGATAGCATGCCACACATCTCTCATTCTTCTCAGCATCCCTGGAAAGTATGATCCTCCCTCTGTAGCGCGGAGGGAGATACGGTTTGACTTCCGGGTACTCCACTGTTTCCGTTTTGTGAAAAACGTGAAGGAAGGTAAGCCACATACTTCTAAGAATACTGATCATATCCCTGATTCTTTTATTGATTGAGTAATTCTCATATATTTATTTTAAAAAAATCAACTACCGGGTCACAATGCCGGTTTAAAAGTTGTCGTGTTCATTTCAAAAAAATCAATATAGCTCCTGTCACTAACAGATTAAGTAATGCCAGCGGCAACAGTATCTTCCACCCAAGCTCCATAAGCTGATCATATCGCGGTCTCGGCAGCGATGCCCTGAGAAGAATAAATACCCCGATAAAAAAGAAAGTTTTCAACAGGAACCAGAATGTGGGAGAAAGAAATGCCGGACCCAGCCAGCCGCCGAAGAACAATGTAGATATCAGAGCCGATATAAGGGTTATCCCAAGATATTCACCCACAAAAAACATCCCGAACTTCATTCCGGAATACTCTGAATGATAGCCTGCTATTAATTCTCCCTCAGCTTCCGGAATATCGAAGGGAAGACGGTGAGTTTCAGCTATGCCGGCAATAAAAAATACCAGAAATCCAACAAACTGGGGTATGAAGAACCAGCCTCCTTTCTGAGCCTCAACTATTTTGACCAGGCTAAAGCTGTCAGCCATCATTACAACTCCCATTAGTGAGAGACCCATAAACACTTCATAGGTAAGCATCTGTGCCGATGCTCTCATGGCTCCTATCAGAGAATACTTATTATTTGAAGACCATCCACCCAGAACAATACTGTAAACACCAAGTGATGAATTTCCAAGGAAGAAAAGCACCCCGATATTGGAGTCAAAAACGTAGAAATTGCGGCCAAAAGGCACAACTGCAAATGTAAGCAGGATAGTTATCATCAGGATTCCCGGAGCAATTATGAAAACCGGCTTGTCGGAAAACGGAGGAATCCAGTCTTCCTTAAAAAATAATTTTATTGTATCGGCGACTACCTGTAAAAGTCCGAACGGACCAACACGGTTAGGGCCTAGCCTGTCCTGCCAAACTGAAAGGAGCCTGCGCTCGACCCATATCAGTCCGGCTGCTATGGTCAAAGCTATCAAAAGTACTCCCGCTATTATTAATGCATATTTCATGAACCAATCCTTAAAGCTTATTAAATTTAGCTGTACATGGAATATCAATAAACGGCATATCCGGTAAGTTTACCGACAATCCGGCCAATCCCCGGTAAGAATATCTTCCGGTTCTAACCCTGACTTTTAACCTTGTCTTTAAAGTTTCAAGTTCGATATAATCTCCTTCCTTTACTTCAAGTTTTTCAGAATCATTCTTACTCAACACCACAAATGGCTCGGGAGTCAGCTGTGCAACAGAAGGACTCACGGAACTCAGCTCATCTGAGCCAAAGATCTGATATACAGGGACAATTATCCATTCACCTTCCTTTGGCCTCGAGATATCCGAAACAGGTTTGAAGTAAATATTCTTTATTCCCTCAACCGGCTCAATGAGTCTGAGTCCCGGATTTCCACCCTTCATCGATCCATCCGGTTCATCAAGATAATTGTACATGGCCTGAACAGAATTCCATCCCGGCATCCAATAAAACGGAACCAGTGATGAAGGTGGATTTTCCTGTTGTCCTTCCATGCTGAAAGCCAGCGGCGAATCAGGGTCCTGCACAAGTTTGGGTTCGCTCACTGCAATATTAGCATTCATTGCAGTCCTTCCGCTATAACGCATGGTCTGTCGCGGAATTTTTGCATTGATCATACGGAAATCAGCATCAGGCATATACTTAATTAAGCTGGAAAATATGGGCAATTCACCTGCAAGAGATCTTGTAATATCATCGAGGTTATTCCAGGGGAGTGCATTCTTATTTTCCTTAATTTTTATGAAGTCGCCTATCCATTTCCAGCTTTCTTTTGCCTGGTCATTATTGTTCAGAGCTTTATAAAAACGTTGTGCACGTCCTTCATTATTAACAAATGTACCTTCAGAACCTGCAAAAGTTGCAGCCGGCAATAAGATGTCAGCCTTCCCCGCAGTTTTATTATTCAGCTGATCAAGAACAACTTTATGTTTGAATCTGTTTAAAATCAGGTTTACTGAATTTTCCTCTGCCCTTCTGAACAGATCGTTCTCAAGTATTACAAGCGTCCCTGTCTCTTGCCTGTCAGCTGTTTCCAAAAGATCTTCAAACGGTTTACCGGGGAATAATGAAAGGCCCATGCTGTTGCATTCAGGCAATACCAGATTTATCATTGCATCCAGGCCGGCCGACATCAGTGCTGAAGCTATATTCAAAGCCGCATAAATTATATTTTCATCACCGCAGCTTATACCTGATATTATGAGGGGATTCTTGGCATTCTTCAACGATGCGGCAATCTCCTTCGCCAATCCCCGGATATCTTCCTTATCTGTTTTTGCTTCCGGGGCATTACTGTCAAGTTCCAAAGCAATAGCAGAACCTAGTTCAGCAACAACGCTGCATGCTCCGCGGAAGGTCTGTTCCGCTATTTCATCAAGGGAATCATTAAAAGGAGTCACAATAAATACAGGTGCCTTGAAATCCTGTGCCAGTTCCCTCGCCGGGGAATCATTCCAGGGCTGGATTCCTTTTATCCTTGCCTCTTTATCAGACAAATTCCGTGATACCTGACGCAGAGCCAATGCTATCATAGGCGCAGTATTCGTAAGGTCTTCGCCCAATACCAAAACCGCATCTGCTTTTTCCACCTGCTTCAGGGTGGAAGTATGGATACTGCTATGCTGCAGGTAATCAGAGATTGTCTTGGTAAGGAGGTATTCTTTTTTTGGCACACCATGATAAAAGTTGTCCTTCCCGACCAGTGAAAGAAGCGCAAAATTAGATTCTACTGATGCCCTGGGAGAACCTATACCAATTATTTTCTTGTTTTTGGGAAATGAACCTTCAAGAGCTGAAAGAAGATTTTCAGTCTCCATAATGCCACCCGTTTTTTCTCCTTTGTGACGGATCTCTGTATATTTAATACGTGTCGCATCATTTACAAATTCATAGCCAAATCTTCCCCTGTCACAGATGAAATACCCGTTAACTGCCCCATTGTACCTGCTCATGATACGTCTCAGCGAATCGTATCGTTCGCTTGCAATGGTATTGCATCCCACACTGCAATGGACACATACCGATGGAGCATTGGAGAGATCCCATTTACGTGTGAAATGTTTCTGAAGTGTCTTATCAGTGAAAACCCCGGTAGGACATACTTCAACAAGATTGCCGCTGAATACGTTCTCAAGAGTCCCGTCCTGGTGTCTTCCGAAATAGACATGATTCCTGGAAGCAAAGACATTAAGATCTTTCCCACCGGCGTAATCCCTGTAAAACCTCACACATCTGTAACACTGGATACAGCGGTTCATTTCGTGATTGATGAAAGGTCCTAACTCCTGATTATTATATGTCCTTTTTGGAAAATCAAATCGCCTGTAAGTATGACCTGTCATTATTGTCATGTCCTGTAAATGACATTCTCCTCCTTCATCACATACAGGGCAATCATGAGGATGATTGGTCATAAGACTTTCTATGACTGAAGCCCTGAATGCTCTTGCTTCGGGGTCGTCAACTGAAACAATAAGACCATCTGTCACGGGTTCCATGCATGACATTACTATCTTTCCGTGTTTATCATCTTTGTCCTTGAATTTTTTTACAGCACAAAGTCGGCAGGCTCCAACTGAGCCTAAAGCCGGATGAAAACAGAAATGAGGAATGTCTATCCCAAGTGAAAGACATGTATCAAGAAGATTCTTCTCAGGCTTGACTTCATAATATTTCCCATCTATAAGGATCTTTACCATACTCATCTCCATGGGCATTTTTTATCAGTGATGTGCTTAACGAAATCGTCGTGAAAAAATTTCAGTCCGCTTTGCAAAGGTTCTGCAGCGCCGGGTGCATGCGCACAGAATGTGTTTCCAGGTCCCATAAATTTTGCATTATGAGCCAATAAATCAAGATATTCCATCTTGCCTGTTCCTTCCTCTATTGAAGCAAGCATCTTTTCAACCCATGGGAGACCTTCCCGGCAGGGAGTGCACCAGCCACAACTCTCGAGAGCAAAGAACTTCTCTACATTATGGATAAATGCGACAGGACAGGTCTTATCATCGAGGATGATCATTGTCCCGGTGCCCAGTCTGCTTCCAACTGCCGCAATGGTTGAAAAATCCATCTTAACATCAAGATGTTCCTCAATGAGAAAATCAGTAGATGCACCTCCCGGCAGGGTCCCCCTGAACTTATAGCCTGAGGTCATTCCACCGGCATGTTCCTCTAAAAGTTCACGCATGGTTATTCCAAGAGGCAGTTCCCAGGTGCCGGGGTTTTTCACTTTTCCGCTTACCCCAAACAACTTGGTACCTCCCGTTGGTGTAAGGCTCAATCCTTTAAACCATTCTGCCCCATTTTCAACCAGATGGCGTAACCAGGAAAGGGTTTCAACATTATTAACAACTGTAGGTCTGCCAAACAGCCCGCTGATAGCCGGGAACGGCGGCTTGGTGCGTGGCAGAGCCCTCTTTCCTTCAAGCGAGTTCAGCAAAGCAGTCTCCTCTCCGCACATATAACGCCCCGCACTCGAATGTACATAAAGATCGAGATTAAAGCCTGAACCCATGATATTTTTGCCAAGATAACCTGCCTTATAAGCTTCATCAATGGCTTTTCGAAGAGCTGCCTCAGCTTTTTTATAAGCCCAGCGCAGGAAAATATATGCTTTCTCAGCCTGAATTGCATAAGCTGAAATGATCATGCCTTCTATTAGCTGATGGGGATTGCCTTCAAGAAGAAATCTGTCTTTGAATGTCCCCGGCTCCATCTCATCAGCATTGCATACCAGGTATTTTGGCTTGGAATTTTCTCCGTCCATCGGAACCAGGCTCCATTTTATTCCTGTAGGGAATCCGGCGCCACCGCGCCCCAGTAAATTAGAAGCTTTTACGAGGCTGGTTATCTCAGACGGTGCCATCTCCTTCAAGGCTTTGCGAAGACTATCATATCCACCTGTCTGTTTGTATTTTTCCAGGCTTAATGCAATACTTCCCGGCTTTATATGACTGGTTAAAGGTCTTTCCATCTTCGACTATTTATAAAGCTTCAGTAATTCATCTACCTTTTCTATCGTCAATCTGTTGTAATGATCATTGTTGATCATCATGGCAGGAGCGTTGTCACAATCACCAAGACAGGAAATCGGAAGAAGAGTGAAGCGTCCATCGGCAGTTGTCCCGCCGAAACTGATTCCCAGCATGGCTGAAATATGCTCATACAAAGTTTTATAGCCCATAACCATGCAGCTCACACTATCACAGATGAGTATCACATTCCTGCCGACCGGCCTGCGGTAAATCCTGCTGTAGAAGGTTGCAACCCCGTCCACATCTTCGTCTGAGATCTTTAGAAGCTGCGCAATGTCTTTTATCGACTCGTCTGAAACCCATCCCCTGTGCTGCTGAACAATTTTCAGAGCATCAATGCATGCCACTGACGGATAAGGATATTGTTTGATCTCCTGTTGAATCTCCTTTATTTCTTCTTCACTAAGCATTATTATTCTAATCTTTATTCAATGTCAGTAATTCAACGGTCAAGATCGGCCAGCACAAAATCCATAGCTCCCAGGATAGCCAGCAAATCGGGTATAGTATAACCTTTGGTGATAAATGGCAGCATCTGAATATGAGGAAAGGACGGAGTCCGAATCCTGGACCTGTATGAAGAGGTGCTTCCGTCGCTTATAAGGTAATATCCGTTGCTGCCTTTGGATGCTTCTATCGGGACCATTGCCTCTCCTGCAGGAATTACCGGACCCCAGGCAACCCCAACAAAATGATTTATAAGAGTCTCAATATCCGTCATGGTCTTTTCTTTCCTGGGCGGTATAGCGAGGGGATTATCCGATTTGTAATCGCCTGCCGGCATATTTTTTATGCACTGCTGTATGATTCTCAGACTCTGCCGCATTTCTTCCGTTCTCACCAACGCCCTGTCGTAGCAGTCGCCATTTTTACCCAGCGGTATATCAAATTCAAAATTATCAATACCCGAATAGGGTCTTTTTTTACGATAATCCCAGTCATAGCCGGTGGCTCTTAGTCCCGATCCGGTAATTCCCCAATCTATTGCTTCGCGGGCAGTATAAACGCCTATTCCAATAGTGCGCGCCTTTAAAATCCGGTTTTTAATAACAATATTTTCAAATTCCCTGAGCCTTTTCGGAAAGTAATCAACAAAATCCTGCATCAGCTTATCCCATCCTTCCGGAAGGTCATGTGCAACGCCGCCGATCCTGAACCATGACGGATGCATTCGTCCTCCGGTTATTGCCCCTACTATATCAAATATTCTTTCCCTGTCATTGAATGCATAAAACACCGGAGACATCTGTCCCAGATCCTGGGCAAATGTTCCAAGCCATACCAGATGGCTGGCTATACGGAAGAGTTCACTCATCATTATCCTTATCACCTGGGCCCTTTCAGGTAGCTCAATCCCGGCAAGCTTTTCGACTGAGAGCAGGTATGCCAGATTATTCATGACGCCTCCCAGGTAATCGATCCTGTCGGTATAAGGTATAAATGTATGCCACGATTGCCTCTCACCCATCTTTTCAGCTCCCCTGTGATGGAAACCGATATCAGGTATAACATTGACAATATCTTCCCCATGCAGCTGAACGATCAGCCGCAATAATCCATGAGTTCCCGGATGCTGCGGGCCGACATTAAGAAACATGAAATCACTGTCTTCGCTTTTTGTATCCAATCCGTACTCTTCCGGATTAAACTTCAGATTTCCCTCTTCTTCGTCACGGAGCGCATCCGTCATTACAAAGGGATCGAGATCTGTAGCCCTGGCTGCATGCTCCTTTCTTAAAGGATGTCCTTTCCAGCTCTTTGGCATTAGTATTCTGGTAAGGTTAGGATGACCTGAAAAGTTAATGCCAAACATATCAAATGCTTCGCGCTCATACCAGTTCGCTGATTCCCAAACATTTGTTATGCTGGGAATGTTTATGTCACCGCCATTAAGGGCTACCTTTACTCTTATATCCTGATTTCTTTCAAAAGAGGTCAGATGGTAGACAACAGAAAAATCGCCGGAAGGCTGATCTCCCTTTTTTGTACGTGTGCGTTCATCGATGCCGGTCAGATCGTACAACATTTTATAAGGAAGATCTATATCGTTTTTCAGATATTTTAATAACCCGACAAGGTCGCTCCTGTCAATCCATATCGTCGGGGTCTCATCTCGTGTTTTCTGTACATGTATGACCTTCTGGTCACCAAATTTAGCGCTCAGTTCAGAGATTATATCGCGATCTTTCCGGTCCATATATTTATTTCTCTACGTAAGCCGATATTAAATTTCATTCATTGGCCTGATCGTGCCCATCTCAGATCGTTTTTCCATTTTCTTATCCCTCATGGAAATCTTTTCTCCACGATGAATTCCCTGCGGACCGATAACCCAGCTATAGGGACGTTGCTCCTTACCAATCGAATCCCTTAATAAAAGCAATCCTTCAAGAAATGCATCAGGCCTTGGCGGACATCCAGAGACATAAACATCAACCGGCAAAAACTTATCAACTCCCTGAATGACACTGTATATGTCGTACATCCCTCCGGAATTCGCACAGGAGCCCATTGAGATAACCCACCTTGGAGCCATCATCTGTTCATATAGCCTCTGGATTATCGGAGCCATCTTCAGGAATACCGTACCTGCAATCACCATTACATCAGCTTCACGGGGTGTCCCTCGAATTACCTCACCTCCGAATCGTGCTATATCATACCGGCTTGTCAATGCTGTCGCCATTTCAACAAAGCAGCAGGATAGACCGAAGTTAAAAGGCCAGATAGAGTTTTTTCTGCCCCAGGTGATCATGTCATCAAGTCTTCCGAGCAGCACAGATCTTCTAACCGCCTCTTCTTCAGTGTCGTTTCTGAATCCGGAAGAAATAGCCTGGTCATTCTTCATATAATATCATCTTTAATCCTGTTTTTGTACTTCAATATTTTTTTCCCGTTTGGTCCGAAATCCAGAGCTCCGATACTGAGCTCATAGACAAGGAGCACAACCAGCAATCCTATGAATATCAATATCCCTATATAGCCGGCAATACCAAGTTCGCGGAATGATACAGCCCACAGCATTATGAATGCGGCATCAAGATCAAAAATTACGAAGAACATTGCTATTATATAAAAACCGGAGGAGAATCGAAGCCTGGCATCACCCGTTACAGGGATACCTGATTCATATGGATCATCAGTGGTCTTTTCATTATGCCGTTCTCCGAGAACGTATGAAAGACCAATCATTATACCAATGAGGAAAATTACAACAAATGAGAAAACTATAAAGGGCCAGAAAGTAATATTTTGTACCAACAACATAAATTTTAAAGCGTTGAATGTAATTTATTACTTCGTTCTATTAAACCAAAAACTGATCTAAATATATGATTTTTAAGTTTAATAAATACAAATATAACAATAAACAGTTTTTCAGCTTATCAGGAACAAAATTGAATAGAAAAATATTTAACCGGCCTCTTTAGAAAACGAAATCAGATGGACAAAATTTCACGATTTACTTCCAACTACCATCATCTGTTCAATAATTCCATCAGCAATTAATATTCAATTTCAATATGAACAATGAAAGTTATGAATTTGTTTATTATAACATAATTAAAAACCGGAATCGGTGAGTATAATTAGCATAAAAGCAGGTTTTATAAATAATTACAAGTTGAATATTTGAGTGCTGAAGAACCATATGAAAAATAAAACCAGTAAAGTAAAGAAGCCTCGCCCCGATGATATACAGGATGATGATCTATATGGATACCCTCCATATCCGCCCACTGAAGATATTTACGGAGTGTATCAGAAAGACAGGGACATAAATCCTGAAGACCCGTCAAATCTGAACTCTCCGAAAAATTATAACAAGCCCGGATTAAACAATGAAAAGGATTTTGAAGAGGATATGTCAGGCAGCGATCTGGATGTCCCCGGTTCGGAACTGGATGATGATCTTGAATTTATCGGCAGTGAAGATGAAGAGAACAATTATTACAGCCTGGGAGGAGATGACCACAACGATCTAGATGAAGACTATATAGAATAATTTCACTAAAATCAAGCTAATGAATAAACTTTCGACCAGGTACATGGGACTCGATCTCAGTAACCCGATTATTTTGGGCGCTTCCAATCTTGTAACAGATCACGACAATCTGAAAAAAGCCGAGGAAAACGGTGCAGCAGCTATAGTTTACAGATCCCTCTTTGAAGAACAGATCCAGCTGGAGAGCTTTCAGCTCGAAGAAAGACTCAATGAATTTAATGACCTCTATGCCGAAATGGTTCAGATCCATCCAAATATTCAGCATGCCGGTCCGGATGAGCATCTTTTAAATTTAAGGAATGCATGCGAGAGTCTGTCCATTCCCGTTATTGCCAGCCTCAATGCAGTAAATAACGATACCTGGGTTAAATATGCTAAGCTTCTTAGCGAAACAGGCGTCGCCGGAATTGAACTTAACTTTTACCAGATCCCTCTCGACTTCAATATAAGCTCAAAAGATATTGAAGATCAACAGATTAACACACTGTTGGAAATAAAAAAGAGTATCTCTATACCTGTCAGCATTAAGCTAAGCCCCGATTACTCCAATATTCTGAATTTTATCCAGAGGCTTGATAAATCAGGAGCCGATGGTTTTGTACTGTTTAATTCATTTTTTCAGCCCGATATTGATGTAGTAAATGAGAAGCATATAAAAACATCACACCTTAGCCATAAGGGAGATTATAAGAAGTCGCTGAGATATGCAGGGCTCTTATTTGACAATATCTCTGCCGATATCTGCAGCAGTCTGGGAGTATTCAGCGGTAATGATGTAATAAAACTCCTCCTGTCGGGCGCAACCAGCGTTCAGGTGGTAAGCGCGATATATAAAAACGGGCTGTCGCACATCAATGTAATGAAATCTGAGATAGAGGACTGGATGGATAGTAAAGGCTACAACAATATTTCAGAGTTCAGGGGCAAACTTTCAAAAAACAAGCTCTCAAATAATCCTTTTGTTTACAAAAGAGCACAGTATGTAGAACTGATATTGAACTCAGAAGAGATCTTCGGAGTTAAAGAATCACTGCGTATTACACCGCCTCCCGAAATCTGAATGCCATAACCCACTTAGGCACTGCATTTGTAAAAATGATCAGAACACAGATCATTATACAGAGGGTCAATAACAGGTTTATTAATCCTGGAACAAGAGTGGTTGGTTCCCAAACCTGGGGAATATAAATGTTTGTAATATTTAAATAAGCAGCTGTCATAGTGGTGACTCCCACAAAAATCAGGGGCGCAATTGTCACCCAGGCATATCTTATTCTTCCCCTGTTAATTATGAAAGAGGTGCCAACAGTCAGAGCTATCGTCGCAAGCAGCTGATTTGCCGTTCCGAACATTGGCCAAATAGTTGAGACTGTGCCGGTATAAATAAAATAAGCCCAGGCAAATACCATTAATCCGCTCGTCAGAAGATTCCCGGGAAGCCAGTTTGTTTTCTGAAACGGCTTATAAACCTTTCCAAGAGCCTCCTGTAATAAGAACCTTCCTATTCTGGTGCCTGCATCGATGGTTGTAAGAATGAATAATGCCTCGAACATTATGGCAAAATGATACCAGTAAGACATAAGATGCTTCATTCCCGGAATTGAAGAGAAGATATATGCCATGCCTACACCCAGTGATACAGCTCCTCCTGTACGGCCTGCGATCTTCTCACCCACGCTTGCTGAAAGCTGATTTAGATTTGTTTCAGTAAATCCCATTGCATGAAGCTTTGGCAGGATAGCCTGCAGCTTTTCCACTGGTACATTTATCTGAAAATAATCAAGCGGCAACAGACTTGTTGCGGCAATTAATGCCATTATGCTTACCACACCTTCCGTAAGCATCGAGCCTACAGCAATAGCCTTAATATCAGATTCGTGCATGATCATTTTTGGGGTGGTCCCTGAACTGACAAGGGAATGGAAACCCGAAATGGCTCCGCAGGCTATGGTGATAAAAAGGTAAGGAAATAATTTCCCCGGAATAATCGGTCCTCCCCCCTTACAGTACTCAGTGAAGGCGGGCATTTTTATTTCCGGAGCCACAATAATTAATCCAATAGCCAGCAATCCGATAACCGAGATTTTCATTATAGAGCTCAGGTAATCGCGGGGGGAAAGTAAAAGCCAGACAGGAAGAACAGAAGCAAGAAAACCATATACTGCCAGCAATATTGTAAGGGTTCTGCGACTGAAGGTGAACATCTCAGCAAATTGAGAACCTGGAATATACCTGCCTGCTATAACTGCCAGAACGAGCATTATCACACCAAATATTGTTGCTTCGAGAGTTTTGCCCTTCCGTATCCTGAACATCCATATACCCATTATCAGTGCAATAGGAATGGTAGAAGCGATGGTAAATGTTCCCCAGGAGCTTTCTGCGAGGGCATTGATTACAACAAGTCCCAGCCCCGCCATAGCTACAATAAGTATAAGAATTACTGCAAAGGTCGTTGTAAAACCGCTCAGTTTGTTTATTTCCTCTTTCGCGATTGCTGCAAGTGATTTACCATCGTATTGTACTGATGCAGTAAGAATTATATAATCATGAACTGAACCGGCCATTACAGCCCCGATAAGCATCCACAAAAACCCAGGCATAAATCCAAACTGCGCAGCCAGTACCGGACCAACCAGAGGTCCGGCTCCCGCAATAGCAGCAAAATGATGTCCAAACAGAACCCATTTATTCATGGGGTAATAATTCTGACCATCATATAATCTGTGGGCAGGAGTCTGAACCAGGTCATTCCTCACAGCAACTTTGGCTGCGATAAAACTGAAATAAAGCCTGTATGCAATAACAAAGACTGCAATTGTCGCTATAACAAAAGGCATTGCATTCATTGATCAGATCCTTTTTAAATGATTGCACCGGAAATGTAACTAATATCTGATTCCCATGCAATTCCATCTGTCATGAAAAACCGGTATTTTTTGCAGGAATATGAGAAAGGGCTGTCTGGCACTCAGCTTTGTCAGAAATTACTGATCAAAGTACCTTTCAGCTCAGGGGACACGGGTGATCCGCTTGTCAATAGGCTGATCAATTGTGATCGGAACCTGTTCCTCGATAGTATTTGAGGAATCGAGCTGTAATGCCTTTACGTCAGAAATACAGAAGAGCCGTGAAATCGCATGCAGGGCAAGTATTATATTTTCTCCGCTGGATAAATTATAATCCTGCGGCATTATACGGTCAATAAGAACATATTTAAAATCAGCAGGAAGAGCATGTTTCTTCAATGAAGGAAAACTGCTTTCAAGTTTTATTTCCCCGGCTTCCGTAAGATCTTCAAGCGCTTCCTTGAAATAGAGGTTCAGCTTAGGCTCCACTTTAAATCCTATCCTGAAATCAATCCTTATCAAAATACCGGGAATAATATGTGTCACCTTATACTCAAAGGTGTTGGGCTCATCAATCCTGTCAAGATGCAAGAACCAATATGTATCTGCACGCTTGGGCTGCTTTTGGAATATTGAAAAAATAACTTTTGACTCAACCTGGTCGAGACGGTTTGCTTTAATAATATATACCAGATTTGTTGCAATCTTAGGAACAGAGTCATCTTTCGACAGATCCTTAAAGAGATCGATGTGCTGATCAAGGGATGTAAAAGTCACATACCGGTTCTTTAATTTTCGCCCAAAATACCACCCGTACATAACTAAAAAGAACAGTGAAGCAAGCAGAATCGTAAACCATCCTCCATGAGTGAATTTATGAAGATTTGCCATGAGGAAGGTGCCTTCAATTGTCAGAAACACTACCATAAGCAGCATGACTAACTTAAAATGCACTCCCTTCTGATATAAATAATTTGAAAGCAGCAGGGTGGTCATGATCATTGTTATGGTGATCGAAAGTCCGTAGGCGGCCTCAAGGTTTATCGATTCTCTGAACATAAGCACTACAACACTGCACGCAATCCATAGAAACCAGTTCATAAAAGGGACATATACCTGGCCCTTTAACAGCGTCGGATGTGATATCCTTATTTTCGGCCAGAAATTCAAAGATATGGCTTCACTTATCAGAGTAAATGATCCGCTGATAAGCGCCTGACTTGCGATAATTGCCGCAGCCGTTGCAACTACGATTCCCGTGAGCAGAAACCACTGGGGCATGATTCCGTAAAACGGATTTACTGTAGTATCCTCTGCACCATGCATCATCAGCCATGCACATTGCCCGAAATAGTTTAGAAGCAGTGCGGTTTTTACAAATATCCAGGACACCCTGATGTTTTTAAGACCGCAATGACCAAGATCTGAGTAGAGAGCTTCTGCACCCGTAGTAGCCAGGAAAACTGCGCCAAGTAATATGAATCCTCCGGGATATTCAGAGAGGAACTTTATTGCATATACAGGACTGAGAGCTTTTAATACACCAGGCTGATGAATAAGTTGGGAAAAACCCAGTATTCCGAGCATTGAGAACCAAATAACCATTATCGGTCCAAAAGAGCCACCAACAATATTTGTACCATATTGCTGCATATAAAACAAGACAGCAAAAATCATAAGTACTATCGGAATTACCGGGATATTTGGATTAAATAACCGCAGACCTTCAATTGATGAGGTTACTGTGATAGCCGGGGTGATAACCCCATCAGCCAGTAATGCACTGGCGCCAATCATTGTGAGTATCGCAGCCCAGGAAGACTTCCTGCGCATTAGCGCAAA
This sequence comes from uncultured Bacteroidales bacterium, assembly GCA_963715785.1. Lineage (GTDB taxonomy): Bacteria > Bacteroidota > Bacteroidia > Bacteroidales > VadinHA17 > LD21. The sequence continues at coordinate 2,466,062 of OY970276.1, read as the reverse complement.
AAGAGCATAGATTCCTCCTTCACCCTTGTTGTTAACTCTAAGAGTGATAATAATGTATTTAACGGTTGTCTGAAGCGTCAATGTCCAGAAAATACAAGACATTGAGCCATAAATGAGCAGTTCATTAAATTCCTTCCCCCCGTGAACAATAGCCTTCATAACATACAGGGGACTTGTTCCAATATCGCCGAATACTATGCCAAAGGTGACTATTACACCTGCAAGAGAAAGTTTGCTTATATCCAAATGCTTATTAGAACCGGCCATAAATATAGTTAACGATGTCTTGACACCTCAGGAACAAACAAAAACGCGCAAAGTTAATAATTATCGGGTTTCTAAAACCTGCCTTCAATTAATAATTTTCGGGAGCGCCTATCATGTTGATTATGATGCCATTTTACCTCATTAGAATTGAGTTTGAATACCAGCCGGTGACAAGGGAAACCACCTGGTTGTAATTTCTGACCCCGCTTTCGATATTATTAATCTTTAAGTAACTATTGTTTACTGCTGTCTGCATATTTGAGAGACGCCTGTTCTCAAGACCTGCGTAATATTTCTGACGGGAACGGTAATCTGCTATAACTCTCTTATCTACTTTATTAAAATAGTATTTATATCCCTTCATCCTTGAAGCATCCTTAAGAAAATAGGCCAACACCGACTGGTACCCGGAATATCTCAGGGAGCTGTCGGGCGATTGTGTGCAAATTACGAATGCCACAAAATTAGCTTCAGCTTCGCTTGTAAATCCAAACTGATGTGCTTTTTCGTGCGCAAGCACAAACGGGTAATCAACAGGAAGGAGATTATAATTTACATGGATCTCGTTGAAAAATGGCCCGAAATATCCGCTTAAACCTAGTTTTGAATACAACGAACTGAATATCATTGTTTTAGGTCGTCTGTAGCCATTTGGATAATTTATTTTCAATTCACGGCTGTTGGCCCGGTAAGACTCCTCAACGAGAGAGTCAATTTTTGATCTATCTGAAGTGACAGACGGAAGGTAGCTTCTGTTGGTCTCCAATATCAGGGAATCCAGCACCGTTTTAAAAACAGTTGTATCAGGCTTTGTTACCGGCCAGCCGATTCGCGTTTGAATCATTGGCCTGAAATAGTTGTAGCCCCACAGGATATAAAAAGATGAATAGAGAATAGCCAGCACCTGAAGTGTTCTAAGAATGTACCTGCCAAATTTTATTTTTTTAACCAGAACCAAAAATAATCCGGCGATAAGCAGAATTATGATTATTACCCAGAAAACATCCCACAATGAAAAAGGAACAAGCCGGCTGAAAAAAGATAAATACTTTGCTATTACCGGATAAAGACCTTCGGAATAATAACGCTCGATAAATTCGGGAGCATGAATAAAAACCCGGGTGCTTAAAAACACAATTATGGCAAGGATAAAAGGCCAGCCATACCTAACTAACTTTCTGACTTTAATATCAAGGCGTTTTTTTCTCACTTTTCGCATCTGCTTCATCACTGTATGCCACTCAATACTATTGCTGACATACCCTTATAAGTAATTATTATTGTCTGTCCAAGAGTCCGGGATTCTTCCCAGCACCGTCTCCTCCAAAACACAAATGTCTGTCATTCTGAGCATAACGAAGTGAAGCGAAGTATCTCCTGCTAATTTCATATTTTTTCGTTTAATAATGATATTTAATTTAAAGAAATAAGGTCAATTATAAATTCAGTGTACTAAAAATTCAGCATGTTACAAATATAATAATATGCAAATCAGCCCCGGCTGCTCTGGCAATACAGAGAATTAAACAAGTTCTGATTTACTTCTGTTTAACTGTTGACCGATTTAATGTATATTTGGACGAATCAAAATCGGGAAAAAACGCATATCCTGATATTCTGCAATTTTTTAGTGAAACATATATGAATCAAAAATCATTTAATATCCGGTCCTTACTGCTCTTATTTCTTTTCATTGGTCTTGCTATTCAGGCGAAAAGTCAGGCCGGCCAAACACCGGAAGGCAAGTTTTCCATGCTTTTTATTGGTGATATAATGGGCCATGATGAACAGATCTGGTCAGCTGAGAACAGGGAGACTCATTTATATAATTATGATGACGTTTTCCAGTATATAAAACCGGTGATAAACAGTGCTGATATAGCAATCGCCAATTTTGAAGTAACACTGTCGGGACCGCCCTACACAGGTTATCCTCAGTTCAGTTCACCGGCCGATCTGGCAGTAGCATGTAAAAATGCCGGAATTGATTATCTTGTTACAGCGAATAATCATGCTGCCGACAGAGGAAGGAAGGGCATAATCAGTACAATAAATAAACTCGACAGCATTGGCATTCCTCATACAGGTACTTTCCTTAATGCTGCTGCCCGTGATAGCCTCACTCCCCTAATGATCTACAGGAATGGTTCATCAATTGCTCTTTTGAATTATACTTTTAGTACCAATGGCATAGTTGTGCCTGATCCGGTAATTGTCAATATGCTTGACAAAGAGAAAATTACCAGGGACGTCGGGAAAGCGAAGGAGAAGAAGGCTGATCTGATTATACTCTTTCTTCACTGGGGAACAGAATACGATACTATTCCCTCAAAATCACAGATGGATCTGGCAAAATATTTCGAGTCGATTGGTGTGGATCTTGTAATTGGATCTCACCCGCATGTTTTACAGAAAATGGTCCGGACCAGAAATGACAGTACAGGCAGGGATAATATAGTAGTATACTCGCTCGGTAATTTTGTATCGAACCAGAGAAAACCAAAAACCGACGGGGGGTCAATGGTAAAAGTTGAATTTACCAGAACCGGCAATAAATACGCAATTTCAGATGCCGGATATTACCTTACCTGGGTTTACGCACCAATTGTCAAATACAGAAAAAAATTCTATGTCCTTCCGTGTTCCGAGTTTGAAAATAAACCTGATTTTTTCGACAAACCGGAAGCTTTCCTGTTAATGAAAAAATTTATCGGTGATGCCAGAAAGCTTCTGAATTCACAAAATATAAATATGCCGGAATTTGTTTTTCATGGAGAGTCGCTGATACCTTCGGGAAAGTAAATTTTGTAATCACTGACTTCCGGAATAAAATGATTTTCGTTTTTTTAAAGCTACACGGCTTAATTATTTCAATTTTTATAATATAATTGCAATTCGAATTGGTTTTAACATAAAAACCGGCACAATAATAAAAGATGAATAGTTCCATCGCGCTACTTTCGGTAACTGCAATCTCAATAGGATTCATCCATACTGTATTGGGACCTGATCATTATCTGCCATTTATCGTTCTGAGTACGGCGAAGAAATGGCACCTCAGGAAAACGATGATCGTCACATTTTTTTGTGGTGTCGGTCATGTACTCAGTTCAGTGATCCTCGGCCTTATCGGTATTGCTGTCGGAATTTCCGTTACAAAGCTGGTATCAGTTGAATCAGTGAGAGGTAATATTGCTGCCTGGTTATTTGTTGCCTTCGGATTTGTTTATATGGTCATCAGCATTAGAAATCTTATGCGAAAAAGAAGACATAGTCATTCTCACTTTCATTTCAACGGCGAGAAACATATCCATGAACATGATCATCAAAATGAGCATACCCATATTCACGATGAAGAATCAGAAGAGACATTTAAAACAACTCCCTGGATTCTTTTTCTGATATTTGTTTTCGGACCATGCGAACCTCTGATACCGCTGGTGATGTATCCGGCATCAAAAAACAACTTTCATGGAGTAATAATAGTCGCAATCCTGTTTTCAATCACCACTATAGCAACTATGATGACAATAGTCCTGGCTTTTAACCTGGGATTAAATAAGATTAACCTTAAGCCTGTTGAAAAGTATAGCCACCTTATTGCCGGATCAATGATATTCCTTTCAGGGCTTGCAATTATTTTTTTAGGATTATAACTGATCAGCCAAACTGTTCTTCTACCTGACCATCCTGTACAAGAGGTTAATATCCGGATCAGGCACAATCTCCAGAATCTTATGAGTCTTAATGGATTTCCGGGTAATCCTGTCATTTACGGGGATATTGTAAATGTGTGATCCTTCCGAATCCTTTACCAGCAGCTCGATATTAAAACTGAAAAGAAAATCCTGTGTCTGCTCGATAACAATATCGGAATACCCATTTTTATTTTCTGGCAATGCTGTAATTTTTAAATCAGGCTGGCCCGGCACATAAAGCCACTGATAAAAAAATCTTCCAAGATCCTTGTTGCTTACCTTCTCCATAGTCTTTTGAAAATCACTGGTCAGGGCATTCCGGTTTTTGAAATCCTGATAGTAAAGCCTCATCCCTTTCCAGAACACATCATCGCCCAGTTCACGTCTCAACATATGGAGCACCCAGGCTCCTTTCTGATATGAATTGGCATTTAGCAGCTTCATCAGGTCCGTTACTGTGGTATCTATGACTGGTTCAGGCGATACTGAAAAAAATCTTAATACACGGTCGCGGGCCGATATCATAGTCTCATCAAACTTTCCTTTTCCATAGGTTCCCTCGAGATACACAGCAGCCAGATATGTCGCAAAACCCTCGCTCAGCCAGATATGATGCCAGTCATTCTCAGTTACTGAATTACCGAACCACTGATGGGCTATCTCGTGAGCCATAAGATTTTCCTCTTTCCCCTGACCGGTAACAGAATTCTCAGAATAAAATATGCACCCGGCATTCTCAAGTCCTCCGAAGATCGTTTTGGACTGTACATCTGCAAGCTTTTCGTAAGGATATTCACCGATAAGCCGGATGTAGTATGCAAGCGGCTTTAATGCAGCAGAATAATCGAAGAATCCTTCTTTTCTGTTTTCAGTAAAAACCCATGACCATACAGGTATTCCATCGACATTTCCGGCAAGCTTTGCTGCAAAGGGGGCAATTCCTATTGCCATAACCTTGGTTGCCAGAGGAACATCCTCTCTCCAGTGAGTAAGCCTGGTATGTTCCGGCATACAGCTTTCTTCGAGAAGATATCCGTTTCCTACTACTTCATAATGATCCGGGGCAGTTACAATAAAATCAACGGTTGCCTTGTCATAAGGATGATCTATGCATGGCAGCCAGTTATGTGCCCTGTCGGGCCAGTTATCCGCGAAAAAAGTGCGCCTGCCGAACTTGTTATCAGAGATAATCAGTCCGTCACCGGGTATTCCAGAATAAACTATATTGAAAATGCCTTGTGTCCCGGCAATTGCTGAATCGGCCATGCTGATCACAATTTTATCATCCGAATGAAACCATTTAACAGGCCCTTTATCGTAGGTTACATTGCTCACAATCATACCTTTCCCGTTACTCTTCTGTCCTGTGAGATCAAATGCGATACCTCCAGAATTGCCTGTGAATTTTACAGTTATGGATGCAGCTCCGTAAATTAAATCATTCGTATCGCTTACCGAGATTGAAAAATCATAATGAATAATGTCAGCATTATGGTTTCGTTTATAGTTGTCCTGTCCGCTGACATTAAATATATTAAGCAGAAGCAGGGCGATTGATAATTTGCTCTTCATATCCTGTTTATCAAAAATATTTTCTGAAATCCGATTAGTCTTATCCCGGTTCAAAGGTAACAAGGTATGATAAAGAATAATAAATTAGTCTTAAAACATTACTTTTGTTTACTATTTTACCGGTGAGGATGTTATCGTGAATTTGCTTTAAATTACTAGCTTTGCATAAATTAAAAAGCACAAAATGAACTACGATTATAATACCCAGAGGAAAAGAATGGCGCTGCCTGAATATGGCAGGAATGTTCAGAAAATGGTCGATCATATTAAAACCATTGAGGACAGGGCTGAGAGGAACCGTGCTGCCAAGACTATAATTTCCATAATGGGTAACCTTAATCCTCATCTTCGCGACGTTGGCGATTTCAAACATAAGTTGTGGGATCATCTGGCGCTCATTGCGAGTTTTGACCTCGATATAGATTCTCCATATCCCATACCTGAACCTGCAAAGTTTGTTGAAAAGCCGAAGCAAGTGCCATATAAACAGGGTGATATCAGGTTTCTTCACTATGGCCGTATTATTGAACTCATGATAGATGCTGCCACAGAACTGGAAGAGGGACCCGAAAAGGAATATCTCACGACGCTGATCGTCAATCAGATGAAGAAATCTTACATTACCTGGAACAGAGGGCAGGTAGCTGATGAAGTGATAATAGGTGACATGAAGTTGCTGTCGAGAGGAAAATTAAAGATGACAGAAGGAGTAAGAATTCTTGAAGTCAGGGAATTGATCCCGCCAGTAAAAAGAAAACCTGCTGGCAAGCCACACGGGAAACAACAGAACAAACAATTCGTTAAGAAAAAAGGACACAGCCGGCATTAATGGGTACATTTATCGTTCATGGAGGCAAACCGCTTAAAGGAGAAATAACACCGCAGGGGGCAAAGAATGAAGCATCTGCAGGTAATATGCGCCATTCTCCTTACTTCTGAGAAAATCACTATCAGGAACATCCCTGATATCAGTGATGTCAATATGCTGATTGAGCTGATCAGCTGCATGGGCGTTAAAGTGAAAAGGGAATCACCCTCTGATGCTACCTTTGAAGCAATAAATGTTGATCTCGATTATCTCCAGACAAAAGAATTCAGGGCACAAAGCTCCAGCCTGAGAGGCTCAATAATGATTGTAGGTCCTCTCCTGGCCAGGTATGGCAGAGCCTACATCCCGAAACCGGGTGGTGATAAAATTGGCAGACGCAGGGTAGATACTCATTTTACCGGTTTTCAAAAACTCGGCGCGAAGTTTGAATTTGATTCATCCGATCCATTCTTCAAGGTTGAAGCTCCCTCACTTACAGGCACCTATATGCACCTTGATGAAGCCTCAGTAACAGGAACTGCAAATATTATTATGGCTGCGGTTCTTGCCAGGGGACTGACAACAATTTACAATGCGGCGTGTGAGCCGTATGTCCAGCAACTGTGCAGGATGCTAGTATCAATGGGAGCCAGAATAGAAGGTATCGGATCAAACCTTCTATATATCAATGGTGTAGATGCACTTCATGGATGTACGCACACCATTCTTCCCGACATGATTGAGATAGGTTCATTTATCGGAATGGCTGCTATAACTGAATCAGAAATTACCATTAAAAATACATCATTCGAAAATCTGGGAATCATTCCCGATTCATTCCGCCGTCTTGGGTATTAACCTCGAAAGAAAAGGTGATGACATTTTTATCCCCGGTCAGAAACACTATGAGATAGAGACATTTATTGATGGTTCAATAATGACAATATCCGATGCCATATGGCCGGGACTTACACCCGATCTGCTGAGTGTCTTTCTGGTTAGTCGCAACCCAGGCAAAGGGTGCGGTTCTAATCCATCAGAAGATGTTTGAAAGTCGTCTGTTTTTTGTTGACAAACTGATAGATATGGGGGCTCAGATCATACTCTGTGATCCTCACAGGGCAACTGTTATCGGTCAGGATAAGATGATAAAGCTGAAAGGCACTGTAATGTCGTCACCCGATATCAGGGCAGGGGTGGCTCTGCTGATTGCAGCACTTTCGGCAGAAGGAAAAAGTGTTATTCATAATATTGAACAAATCGATCGCGGGTATCAGAATATAGATATACGTTTGAACGCACTCGGAGCAGATATTCAACGTGTCTGATCGGATGCAGGAGATTTATATACCTTCGCTTCATTCACCCCTTACCTTTACTGCCAAATTGTCAACTAATAAGCCTTGGCAGGTATTTTGATAATTAATGAGGAGTACTGAATTTTAGTAATTTGATGATGAAAAAGAAAATGAAAGAGCATTCCAGACCTAAAACATGATAATATTGACAAAACAACTGAAAATAAAGAAAATACCGGTAATCCTGATGATCAGTTCCAGCAAAACCAGGGGGAAATGAGTTCCGGAGAGCTCATTGATTCAGGACCAGGTGATTCTGATTCTGCAAAACAAACCTCTGACAAAGTTATCCTTGAGGTTAAGGCAGTCGAGGAAAAACTGGCAGAGATGCAGGACAGGTATATACGTCTTTCAGCTGAATTTGACAATTACAGAAAAAGGACGCTCCGTGAGAAAATGGAAATGTCAAAATATGCGGGGGAAAATATCCTTCTTTCCGTCATACCGATAATGGACGATTTTGAAAGAGCACTGAAACACATGGATTCCTCATCGGACTGTACTGCACTGAAGGATGGTATTAACATAATCTATAGCAAGTTCAGTGATTTCCTTAAACAGAACGGGATAAAGAGAAATTGAATCACTCAACAGCGAATTTCAATGTTGATCTTCATGAGGCTGTCGCTAAAGTTCCGGTACAGGAGGAAGATAAAAAAGGGAAAGTGGTTGATGTAGTTCTTAAAGGATATTATTTGCAGGACAAAGTTTTAAGACATTCAAAAGTTGTGGTGGGAGAATAATATTTTATTGATTGTTGAAAAGAAAAGTGGCTGGATAAAATAAAAATCAAAGGGATGGGAAAAAGAGATTACTATGAAGTGCTTGGAGTATCGAAGGAGGCCACAAAGGATGAAATAAAGAAAGCATACAGGAAACAAGCTTTAAAATATCATCCTGATAAGAATCCTGGTGATAAAAAATCCGAAGAAAACTTCAAGGAAGCAGCCGAAGCCTATGAAGTTTTAAGCAATGATGAAAAAAAAGCCAGGTACGATCGTTATGGCCATGCAGGAATGGGAAATAATGGAGGCGGCTTCTCTGGTCAGGGTATGACGGTAGATGACATATTCTCATCATTCGGTGATATTTTTGGTGATGCCTTTGGCGGATTTGGCGGTTTTGGTGGCGGAAGAAGGGCACAAAGGGTAAATAAAGGAAGTAACCTGAGAGTGAAGGTCAAGCTTACACTCCAGGAAATTGCTGCCGGAGCAGAAAAAAAGATCAAGGTAAATAAATACGATATCTGTGACACATGCGGAGGTACAGGTGCTGCAACTCCATCGAGCCTGTCAACCTGCTCTACCTGCCACGGTTCAGGGCATGTTACCCGTCTCACAAATACACTTTTGGGACAGATGCAGACCACATCGGTATGCCCTTCCTGCGGTGGCGAAGGTAAGACGATCACAAAAAAATGTCACCGCCTGTTATGGAGAAGGGATAGTTCAGAAAGAAGAAGTTATTAAGATCAATATTCCCGCAGGTGTAGGAAAAGGGATGCAGATGACAGTTGGAGGCAAAGGAAATGCCCCGCAGAAGAGGCGGAGTGAACGGAGACCTGCTTGTTGTTATTGATGAAGAAGAGCATCCGGAACTGATAAGAGAAGGTAATGATCTGATCTATAACCTGTTTATAAGCATACCCGATGCAGTGCTCGGCACACATGTGGAAGTTCCTACTGTTGATAATAATGTTAAAATAAAAATAGAACCTGGTACCCAACCAGGAAAAATTCTGCGCCTTCGCGGAAAAGGATTGCCTGAAGTCAACGGATATGGCCGTGGTGATCTTCTTGTTAACGTTAATGTATGGATACCAAAAAATATGAACAAGGACGAAATGAAAATTTTCGAAAAGTTCAGGGATTCCGACTCATTCATACCCGCGCCTGACAAAAACGATAAAGGCTTTTTTGAAAGGATGAAGGGGTATTTCGAATAATAAATTGACCCTGATCATCTAAATTCCAACCATTTTAAATCAAAGTATTAACCCTTCCCTTAAACAAAAAGGAAGGGTGAACTCATTGATATACAACTAAATCAGAAGAGAAGTACAACTTGTCCCGAATTACCGGGAGAGTTTCACAGAGTTTTTTTATATTTACACTTCATTTTCATATAAAACAAAATTAATCCCTTATGGCACTTTTTGAAGCGAAGAATGTCACTAAACAATACGGAAGCAAGCTGGCACTCGATAATGTAAGCATTTCCGTTCCGGAACAATGCATTTATGGACTGCTGGGACCAAATGGAGCAGGAAAGACAACACTAATCAGGATTATCAACCAGATTACCGGACCAGATTCAGGCGAGTTATTCCTAAATGGCAAAAAACTCATGCCTTCCGATGTTCAGCTTATCGGATATCTCCCTGAAGAAAGAGGCTTATATAAAAAAATGAGAGTAGGCGAACAGGCTTTATACTTTGCACAGCTTAAGGGTCTCACAAAAGCTGAAGCAATGAAAAGATTGAAGTACTGGTTTAAAAAACTTGATATCATCGACTGGTGGGGCAAAAAAGTGGAGGAACTCTCAAAAGGAATGCAACAAAAAGTGCAATTTGTAACCACAGTGCTGCATGAGCCAAAACTGCTGATCTTTGATGAACCCTTCACTGGCTTTGATCCTCTGAATACAAATATCGTAAAGAAGGAAATTCTGTTCCTTCGTGAACGGGGAGCTACAATAATCTTTTCAACCCATAATATGGAATCTGTTGAAGAGCTCTGTGATAATATCACACTTATCGACAAAGCAAAAACTATACTGGAAGGAAGCGTCGACGATATACGTCGTACGTGGGCAGCTAATGAATATGACCTTGTTTTTGACGGTGATGTAAAAATTGAGGGTAACGGACATTATGATATCCTTAATCAGCAAAAAACAAATAATAAAAGCATCGTCAGATTAAAGACAACAACCAATATTTCTACTAATGAGATTCTTCAGACACTTATGAAATCAGGCAATATTGTCTCTTTCAACCCTGCATTGCCTTCAATGAATGAAATTTTTATCAGAGTGATCGAAGCCCGAAATTAATACTGCCATTAACTAAGAAACCTTTCAATTATGAACAAGATATCCGTAATTATTAAAAGAGAATATGTTACAAGGGTGAGAAAAAAATCATTCATCATTATGACTATTCTTGCACCTGTTCTCATGGCAGCTATAATAATTGTACCCACTGTCCTTATGATGAACCAGAGTGGTGAATTTAAGAAGATTGCCGTTATTGAAGACAACTCCGACCTCTTCAAGGGCGTAATTAAAAATACAAAAGATGCTGAATTTGTATACCTCGATAACACTAATGTAGATGAACTCAAAAAAACATTTGAAAAATCGGGGTACTATGGAATACTATACATCTCACCTGAGCTTGTGAATACACCAAATGCTGTCTATCTGATCTCAAAAAATCAGCCTCCAATCGGTCTCCTTACTTATATTGAAAACTCTCTCAAAAAGGAAATTGAACGGCAGAAGCTTCTGGCATACAAGATTCAGAATCTTGACGATATAATGAAAAACGTCGAGACAAATGTATCAATCCAGACAAAAAAGCTCGATGAATCGGGTGTTGAAAAAGGTACAAGCACCGGCATAGCAATGGCCCTCGCTTACGTTCTGGGTTTCCTTATGTATATGCTGGTCTTCATTTTCGGTGCGCAGGTAATGAGGGGTGTTATTGAAGAAAAGACAAGCAGAGTGGTTGAGGTTATTATCTCATCCGTCAAACCCGTGCAGCTCATGATGGGTAAAATCATTGGTATCGCGCTTGTGGGTCTTACACAATTTATGATCTGGATCTTTCTTACTGTCGGAATTGTGGGGGTGTTAAAATCCACCATCCTTCCAAAATCAGGTATTACTGAGATCTCACAAACAATGCCTCAAAATTTAATGTCTGGAAATCAGCCGACCGCAACAACCGCGCAAACAACAGAAGCATCACCTCAGCTTGCCGAATTCTCAAAAATGTTCGATAACGCCATGAATCAGCCCTGGGGTACTCATAATAATCTGCTTTGTCTTCTATTTTATGACTGGGTACCTGTTATATGCCTCAGTGTTTGCAGCTATCGGCTCAGCGGTCGATAATGAAACAGAAACCCAGCAGTTTATGCTTCCGGTTACAATACCAATAATACTCGGATTAATGGTAGCAATGGGGACAATGCAAAACCCCGAAAGCTCTCTCTCATTCTGGTGTTCCATGATACCGCTTACAGCTCCGATAGTGATGATGGCACGTATTCCCTTTGGTGTTCCATACTGGCAGATAGCTGTTTCAATGGTTATAATGCTGTTGACGTTCGCTGCATTTGTGTGGATGGCTGCAAAAGTCTACAGGACAGGTATCCTTATGTACGGGAAAAAAACTTCCTGGAAAGAGATGTGGAAATGGCTTCGGTACAGTGGCTGAAAAAGCTCAGAGGGGCACAGGGCAATCTTCATAAGTATCTCCGTGCACTCTGTGATACCTCTGTGAAACTCTGTGTAAGTTCTTATTTATTTTCTTTGCGTTCCGATAGCTATCGGAATTTGCGGTTAATGGATTTCAAAAAAATCAGGCATGTCGAAAATTCTGGTCATAGACGATGAACGGGCAATCCGGAACACTCTGAAGGAGGTTTTGGAATATGAAAAACATGAAGTTGACCTTGCTGAAGACGGGCCAAAAGGGCTTGAAATGTTCTCTGCAAATTCTTACGATATAGTTCTTTGCGATATTAAGATGGCCAAAATGGACGGTATTGAAGTTCTTGAAAAAATATCCGAAAGTTCTTCCGATACTCCGGTCATTATGATTTCCGGCCATGGAAATATCGACACAGCAGTTGAATCAATAAAGAAGGGGGCATATGATTTTTTGGAGAAACCGCTTGACCTTAACAGGTTGCTCATTACTATCAGAAATGCCATGGATAAATCAACCCTTATTACTCAGACACAGGTACTGAAGAATAAGGTAAGCAAAATGTATGAAATTGTAGGTGAATCGGCAGCGATAGAAAATGTCAAAAGCATGATCGACAGGGTTGCCCCTACTGAAGCCAGGATTCTGATCACTGGTGCCAATGGTACTGGCAAGGAACTAGTCGCTCATCAGATCCACGAAAAAAGCAGCAGGGCAAAAGGCCCTTTTATCGAAGTTAACTGTGCCGCCATCCCATCAGAACTTATTGAAAGTGAATTATTCGGTCATGAAAAAGGTTCTTTCACTTCAGCTATAAAACAGAGGATCGGCAAATTTGAACAGGCAAACGGGGGGACGCTTTTTCTTGATGAAATTGGCGATATGAGCCTTTCAGCACAGGCAAAAGTATTAAGAGCCCTTCAGGAAAATAAGATCAGCAGGGTCGGATCCGATAAGGACATTCATGTCAATGTCAGAGTCATAACAGCAACAAACAAGAATATTAAGAAAGAAATAGAAGCCAATAACTTCCGTGAGGATCTGTACCACAGGCTCAGCGTAATTCTTATTCATGTTCCTTCTCTCAATGAAAGGGAAGAAGATATTCCGATTCTGGCAGAATATTTTAATTCTCTTATCTGCAGTGAATATGGGATGAGCAAGAGAATTGTGAAGGAAGATGCAATTAAGGAACTGCAAAAAATTCAATGGACCGGAAATATAAGGGAATTCAGGAATGTTCTTGAAAGATTGATAATTCTTTGCCCAACAGAGATCACAGGCAAGGATGTGCTGGCATATGCAAAACCGGTTTCGGGTAGCAATATTTAACTCATTAATAGTTAGCCTCCTGCATTTTTTGCCCCCTGCCTCCTAAAAGGGAGTTCGTTCTCGGGATTTAGTGATAAAGTAATTAAGAAGTTCTTTGCGACCTTTGCGTAAAAACTTTGCGACCTTTGCGGTTAATGGATTTCGAAATGAATCGGATAGAAAAAGATAGTCTGGGACAGAAACAAGTTCCTTCAGATGCTTTATATGGTATTCACTCCGTAAGGGCAAAAGAAAATTTCCCCGGGAATTCTCAATTTCCTGTTGAATGGTACAAAGCAGTTGGTATCACAAAGCTGGCATGCTATAACACTTACAGGAAATTCCGCAAAGCCGCTGAATCAAAATTCGGAAAAGATCTTAACTTTAAAATCATCAGCGATGAGATCCTCAATTCCCTGTGCTCAGCTGCCCGTGAGGTTTCAGATGGCAACTATTTTGATCAGTTTATTGTTCCTGCAGTCCAGGGTGGTGCCGGGACGAGCATTAACATGAATATCAATGAGATAATCACAAATACGGCCCTTATTGAGCTCCGGACATAAAGTGCGGCGAATATGGGATAATCGATCCTCTTGAACATGCAAACATTTATCAGTCAACGAATGATGTAATTCCCACTGCCCTCACTGTCGCAGTAATGAATCTTCTTCAATTGCTGGAAGAAAAAATAAATCAGCTCAGACAAAAGGTGGAGGAGTATGAAAAGAATAACAGGGAAAAGCTCCGTCCCGGATATACACAGATGCAGGCTGCTGTGCCCTCATCATTCGGTTTGCTTTTCAGCACCTATAATGAAGCACTTGTCGCGCGACTGGTGGAGAGTCTCAAAATGCTCCGAAAGAATCAAGCAGGTCAATCTTGGCGGAGGCGCAATAGGTACCGGGTTATCACTGCCTCGCTTTTTTATTATGGAAGTGGTCCCGGAACTCAGGAAACTTACCGGACTTCCCCTGGCTCACAGTGAAAATCTATCCGATGCCACTAGCAATATGGACAAGTGGGTTGAGATCCATGCAACATTAAAAGCCCATGCAGTAAACCTTGAAAAAATGTCTTCCGATCTTCGCCTTCTCGCTTCAGATCTGGCCGGTGAAAAGACAATATCAATACCTGAAAGACAGGTTGGAAGCTCAATAATGCCCGGAAAGATAAATCCTGTAATTCCTGAATTTGTCATATCAGCAGCCCATAAAATTTATTCGAACGATGTGCTTATCTCTTCGCTCAGCGGACAGGGAGCTCTTGAATTAAATGCTTATCTGCCTGTTATAGGATGTGCGGTTATTGAAAGCATTAATCTTCTTATTTCGTGTAATATCTCACTGCTTAATAATCTCTTCACCGGACTTTTAATAAATGAAAAGGCGGGGTACGATGCGGTAATATTCAATCCATCAGTTGCAACTGCCTTAAATCCGCATATCGGATATCATAAATCTGCCGAACTGGCAGGTCTGATGAAAGAGAAGAAGATCGACATCTTTGAAGCAAACAGAATTCTGAAGCTGATTGACGAAACAAAACTCAAATCCATTCTTGAACCTGGTAATCTTCTGAAACTGGGTTTTTCGCTTGATGAGCTGTGAAAACTCTGTGGCTCTCTGTGAACCCTCAGCGGCCCTCTGTGTCAGTTCTTCTTTTTAGCTACACAGAGTTGCACAGAGGTCGACACTCTCATAAAAAAATCATTAATTTTGCAGCAAATTTCTGAAATGAATACCAAAGGACGAGAGTCAAAACCGCATATTGGCATTTATGGCCGGCGCAATAACGGCAAAAGCAGCCTGATCAACTGTCTCGCAGGTCAGGAAATTGCCATAGTATCCGACCATGCCGGCACCACAACCGACCCTGTAAAAAAATCATTTGAAATCACAGGCTTTGGTCCCGTAATATTTGTAGATACTGCAGGTATTGACGACTCCGGCGAGCTCGGACAGAAAAGAGTCGACCGTACAATAAAAACCCTTGAAATTATTGACCTTGCTCTTCTTGTCATAACTGAAAACTCATGGGGATCTTTTGAAGATGATCTGGTCAGGAAATTCAATGACCATGATCTCCCATACATTGTAATTCACAGTAAATCTGACATTCAGATGCCAACTGCTGAATTTCAGCACCTGGTACTGAAAATAACAGGCACTCCCCTCTTTGAATTTTCATCTGCAGATAAACGTAATTTTGAGGAGCTTATAAATCTTATTGCCAATACAATACCCGAACACTCATACAAGACTCCGTCGCTGCTGGGTGATCTTATAAGCTATGGTGACATCGTAATTCTTATAACACCTATTGATATTGAAGCCCCGGCAGGCCGGCTAATCCTTCCGCAGATGCAGGCAATCAGAGATATTCTTGACAATGAAGCTGTTGCAATTGTACTAAAGGAAAGAGAGGTCGATGCATTCCTGAAAAAAACAAGGATAAAGCCCGCTCTTGCCATAACAGATTCACAGGTGTTTGTCAAAGCTGATGCTTCTATTCCGCACGATATTCCGCTGACCAGTTTCAGCATTATGCTTGCGCGATTCAAAGGTGATTTTGATAATTATCTTAAAGGGAACACCGAAAATATCCGGATTAAAGGATGGTGACAGAATACTTCTGCTTGAATCCTGTACCCATCATGTATCGTGTGATGATATCGGAAGAACAAAAATTCCCCGATGGATAACCGGTTTTACAGGCAAAAAGATAGAATACGATGTTGTGGCAGGTCTCGATGGCCTGTCCCGTCCGGTAACCGACTACTCCCTTGTGATCCAATGTGGCGGCTGCATGATCACCAGAAAGCAGTTATACAACAGACTTCAGCCTGCGATTAAAGCCGGTGTTCCGGTCACAAATTATGGTATGGCAATTGCATATGTCCAGGGTATTTATGAGCGGGCTATTGCACCTTTTGTAAAAGGTGAGAAAAACCTGACCACTTATCTTTAATCTTCTTCTGATTATTGAACTCAACTTTGTTCAATTTATTCTTTTAACCGCAAAGCACGCTAAAACCTGAAATAAATAAAAGGCATAACTTCTGTGGTGCGCATCCTGAAGAGCAGTATAGCAACAGCCATAACAACAGCAAACTGTGCAGCCAGCGGGATTTTTATAAATAGCCCTCTGTATGATTCCCGGGTCTTTTCAGGCAGGAAATGTATAATATAGGCTACAGCCATCAATACTAAAGCGCTGCTGTATGCCGGCAGTACCGTCATATATGATCCAGGCGAGAAATTCTCAAATATCTGTCTGAACATGGTCTTAACGCTTTCAAGATCAGGAGCCCGGAAGAAGATCCAGCAAAAGTTGACGAACTGAAAGGTTATAAAAATCCCCAACATTTTTCCGGCGCGGCTATTCTTAAATCGAAACCTGAAAATTGCATTCCATATCTTATCAACGACCAGCCCAATGCCATGCAATCCTCCCCAGATTATATACCGTAAAGATGCGCCGTGCCATAATCCGCCCAGGAGCATCGTTATCATGAGATTAAAATAGGTGCGAATCTTCCCCTTCCTGTTACCACCCAGGGAAATATAGAGATAATCGCGAAGCCATTGCGAGAGTGATATGTGCCATCTCTTCCAAAAATCGGTTATGCTTTTCGCCTTATATGGAGAGTTAAAATTTACGGGAAGCCTGAATCCCAGTATCAATGCTACACCAATAGCAATATCTGTATATCCCGAGAAATCGCAGTATATCTGCAGACCATACCCATAAATTGCCAGCAGATTTTCAAATCCCGAGTAAATAGACGGAGCATCAAATACCCTGTCTACAAGATTCAATGCAATAAAATTAGAAATGACTATTTTTTTTAACAGTCCTTTTGATATCATATACAGGGCATGGCTGAACTCAGGTTTTGAAAGCCTGAACTCCTGGTATATCTGTGGCATAAAAACTGAAGCCCTCACTATTGGCCCAGCAACAAGATGCGGAAAGAATGAAACGTAAAAGCCAAAATCAATAATATTTCTCACGGGTTCCATTTTCCGCCTGTATACATCTATTGTATAGCTGAGTGACTGAAATGTAAAAAATGAAATGCCAACAGGCAGTATTATGGAACTAATGTCAAAGGTTGTCCCGAGAATTGAATTTGAAACTGATGACAACAGATCATAAACAATGAAATGTGTACCGAACAACTCATTTATCGTCCTTAATATAAATCCGGTATATTTAAAATAAGCCAGCAGTCCGAGATTAGAAATTATGCTTAGGAGAACAAAAAACCTTTTTGCCGCGACTGTCTTCGATTTAAATATCAGGATACCGCAGCTATAATCGGTAATTGTTACAAATAACAGGATGAACAGGAACAAGCCTCCGGCTTTATAGTAAAAGAAAAGACTTATCAGGAAAAGATATACATTCCTGATCTTTAATTTCTTATATACCAGGGAATAGCCGCCAAGAACAAAAAGAAAGAAAATCCAGAATGCTGCTGATGTGAAGATAAAAGGATTTCCCGGATCAAAATTCAGTAAGGAGAATAGAATCGAACTGAAAAAACCCGGCTTCTTTTCTTCTTTTACAGGAGTATCAAGAATCACACGTGGCGCCTCAGGCACAATTACTTCAGATATTTCAGATTTTGCATTAAGCAGTGTATCAGCAGGACGGATTACAAATAAAGATGCCTCAAGCAGAGATGAGAGTGTGTCAGCTCCGGGAAAAGTAAGGTGTACGAAGTCCCTTTGTGCGAGAGCGGGTTTTTTCGAAGCCCATTTAATGATTGAAGATTTTCCTCCCATGGCACTATAGGAATCCCAGAATACAACTTCTGCTTTGACAGTGGCTTGTTTCTGTGCATAAACTATGGCGGGTATATTATCAAACGATTTAATGCTGTCGCCTTCATTCGCTGCCATATCAGATACTCCTACAACGAGAATGGGAGTTAATGGACTGGTCTCCTTAATCCGTAAAATCTGTCTCAGCAGGCCCTTCTGATAGTATGAATAATTATCCTTTACATTTCGCACAATGTTCAGCCCGTACTGCAGAATAATCAGGTCGGGTGCCAGTTTTTTAAATGACTCCTGAAGATTGCTCCTGTCAACCATCGTAAATTCGAGACCGGCACTGCCCCTCTGAGGTATATTGTCGACAATGACTCCTGTATCACTCTCTATGCTCATTCCATAGATATCCGGACTTACCCTTCCTTCAAAATCAATCTCTATAGCCTTTTTACCGTATAACGGGCATTTTATTTCATTGAAAGCGGTACCGGTTTTAAGCGTATCCCGAAACAGGACTCTATTTTCTGATCTGACTTCAATTTTTACAGTTCCTTCAGTATTACCGTAAAAAACCCTGAGGAAATCATATTCGGCTGACGCACTGTCAGATACGTTGGAGGGTCTGATTCTGACAGATGCTTTTTCAGGCTGCGCGGTTATTTCCCCTTCAGGCATATAACGGCAGATAGCCATGAAGGGCCCGAGATTCCTGTGAGAAATCTCACCGGCTTTAAAAGAAAGATAATTATATCTTATCCAGTTCGAAGATGATCGAATCGATATTGACCTGGTATACATAACCGGCATCAGAGGCAAAAAGAGTCCCGGTCCTGTTCCCCCCCTGCCCTTTCGCAGAGTATGACGCAGGTAAGAGGTGATCCTATCTCCTTCAATCTGTGAATCTCCGTAATAAATTATTCTTACCTGTCTTTTTGAAAACCTGAGAGAATCGAGAAATCCATGCAATGGATATTCTGCAGCTTCAGTCGGAGCTTCAGACAAAGAGGTCGTATCTGAATTACTGCTTTCAGCAGGTGCTGAGAATGTGTCAACAGGCACTTTAACCAGCCTGTCGCTTTCCTCTTTCACAGAAGTTCCAAAGCCCGGAGGAACTGATGGAACAAACTCATTTATGGAAGGGAAGAGTTGATTGGCATGTATTATATAATGCAGACCGGTAAAACAGGCCAGAAAGATCAACAATAGCAGAAATGACCTTAAAGGGCGCATATATTAAAAAAGAATCAGCTCTTCTTCTTGATCTTCAGCTTCTGGCCGACTTTTATTTTCCCGGCATCAGAAATATTATTCAATGACAGTACCTGTGTAGCCGTAACATTATCATACATTCTAACAATGTCCCAGATGGTATCCCCATTGCGAACAGTGTATATAATATAATCACCCAGAGTATCTCCGGGCTCTTGCGATGGCACAACTTCTGCCTGGGCATTTACCAAAGCTGCTTTACCGATGAGAGCCTGCTTATCAGCGAACGACATTGTATTGATTTTCGCATAATAATCAGATTTTGCCGGGTCGACATATACCACAAGCTTCTGTCCGACACGAATATAGTTCCGGTAGATATTATTCCAGTTACGCAGGTCTGAAAGCCCCACTTTGTACCATTCAGCTATGAAGCTGATGTTATCACCATCCTTCACTGAATATATTAATTTGGTCCTGCCTTTAATGTTCACTGTTACATATGAAGAGCGCGTAGGATCAGCTATTCGTGTTGATTTATTTAAGTAAACATCTGATTTATATTGCCTTATAGTGTCTGTCAGATCTATAAAATCTCCAAGATGGTTCATGGGAAGAGTGAGTGACTGCGGTTTTGAAGATCCTGGCACCAGGCCGGTCCGGTATTGCGGATTAAGCGCCTGGAGCTCACCCAGGGGAATATTCATTACCTCGGAGATCTGTGCAAGATGCATATCCTTATTAACAATAATTGTATCGGTAGCCACAGGAATATTCAGAGGCAACGGCTGAAGGTTGTGTTCAGCATAATAATTAACTGCATAAGCTGCAGCAATATATTGTGGAATATATCCTCTGGTCTCCCTTGGAAGATGGTAATATATTTCCCAATAATCTTTTTTATTGCCCGATCGTCTTATAGCTTTATTCACATTGCCAGGTCCACAGTCGTAAGCCGCAATGACCAGAACCCAGTCCTGGTATATATCATAAAGATCCTTAATGTATCGCGCAGCAGCATGAGTTGCCTTTACCGGATCTTTTCGTTCATCGACCACAGAATTGATGGTGAGTCCATACAACCGTCCTGTACTGTACATGAACTGCCACATTCCCGCAGCCCCGGAGTGCCTGTTAACAGCATTCGGATTCAATGCTGACTCAATTACAGCCATATATTTAAATTCAGCAGGGAGGCCATACGAATCAAACACATCTTCGATCATAGGGAAGTAATAGTCTTTGAGTCCGAGCACCGCGCAGAATTTCTCCCTTTGCCTGACAGTATAAACTTCAATATGATTTCTAATAATATTATTGAATGGAAGGCTGATTATTGAGTTTATTTTACTCAATCTGCTTATATAGACTGAATCGGGACATTGATAACTTACAGTATCGCTGTCGTTTTCACGCAGGTTCTGTTTAATTGCAATCTTAACATACCAGGTATTTACAAGGCTGTCAAGATCCCTGGCCACCCTTTCGCTGCTATCATCTGACTTAATAATTATTGTGTCGACATCCGATGATGCGCTCACTTTCAAAACCGCAAGAAAAAAGATTACCAGTATTGCTTTAAATTTCATAGCTAAATGTTAGTTTAAAAGTTTACTTTCAGTCCCACACTAAGTCCTGCTCCAATATACCCGCCTGGTAAACTTATTTGCATTGGAACAAATGTAAGATTAAGATTATTAGATATATCATAATTATAAAGACTCGCATCAACGTTTGCATCAAGTATCGAAATAAGGTACCATCCTGCGATGCCAATATACGAAAGATCCCGGTATCTCTTATAATAATCTACCATTCGTAGCATTGCAGTCTCATAATATGAATAGACCTCAGGAAATTTAACAGGGTCATAAGTCGATGGATCGGCCAGTATAAGATGTATATAGCTGGTAGTATGTGGATTGTTATCAGTGAGATCCTGATAGGCTTTTGTATACTCGATATAATTTTTTGAATTGAAACCCGCACTATAGATAAGTGCCCCGAAGCCTGCATAAACCAACGGGATCTTCCAATACTTCCTGTTGTAAATCTGACCGAGGCCGGGAAAAGTGACAGCCATCATTGTAGCCTTAAGTGTCTCAGGCTTAAATTTATGCCTGACAGCGGAAGCTACAGCGACAGTGTCCTGCGCAAACGTTTTCTGCTGAACGCAAAGTAAGAGCAGGACAAGTATAATCGGTATTTTCTGATAAGTCTTCAAAATAAAAAATCACCGGTAGTGTGTTCCAGAACCAGTATAACGCGAGATAAAGATAATTATTTTCAGGAGTTCAGCCGGTCAAATACTCCTAAAATGCGTTCCATGTCATCGGGACTCTCAAAAGGGATTACGATTTTCCCCTTTCCTTTTTCATTTATTCTGAAATTTACCCTGGCGGAAAATATTTTATTGAGATGTTCAGAAAGCTGGGAGAAGTCCTCATTCAGTTTTCTCTTTTTTTCGATCTTAACCGGGTCCTTGGTCTTTTCTGACTGTAAAAGCCGTACAAGTTCTTCTGCCTGACGAACGGAGAGTTCGCCATCGATGATCTTATAGTAAACATTTATCTGCTTCTTGGGATCATCAATATTGACCAGTGTTCTTGCGTGGCCCATCATCAGGTGCTTGTTTTTAATCCCCAACTGTATTTCTGCGGGGAGTTTCAGAAGGCGGAGATAATTTGCTACTGTCGATCTTTGCTTCCCGACCCTGTCACTTAACTGTTCCTGAGTTAGTTTACACTCTTCAATAAGACGCTGGAAGCTGATTGCTACTTCAACAGCATCAAGGTCTTCACGCTGGATGTTTTCAACCAGTGCCAGTTCAAGCATTGCCTGATCATCTGCGGTCCTGATATATGCAGGAACATGAGTCAGTCCTGCCAGACGTGCGGCCCTCAGTCTTCTTTCCCCTGCAATAAGCTGAAAACGGCCTTCACCTACTTCTCTGACTGTGAGTGGCTGTACGATACCAAGCTTTTTGATGGAATTTGAAAGCTCTTCAAGTGCCTGCTCGTCAAAGCTTGTTCTTGGCTGAAAAGGATTGGCCTCAATTGAATCTACTGAAATATCAAGGTTTGCCTCAACTTTTTTTTCAAGAACTTCTTTCTCAACACCATCTATCAATGCACCAAGACCTCTTCCCAACGCATTTTTTTTTGTCATATTCATTCTGTTTCAGGTAATTGAAGTGTATATAATTACTGATTAACTTTTGATTCCTGTTTTTCTATCAGTTCTTTTGCCAGATTAAGATAGTTAACTGTCCCTCTGGAATCTGCATCATATAAAATGGCTGGCTGGCCAAAGCTTGGAGCTTCTGAAAGCTTTACATTCCGCTGGATAATAGTCTTGAAAACCATTTGTTGAAAATGCTTATTTACCTCATCAGCAACCTGGTTGGATAATCTCAGGCGTGCATCATACATGGTAAGCAGGAAGCCTTCGATCTCCAGCTCAGGATTCAGATTATTCTGAATGATTTTAATTGTATTGAGAAGTTTACCGAGACCTTCGAGAGCAAAATACTCACACTGCACAGGTATTATCACCGAGTGAGAAGCTGTAAGAGCATTAACAGTAAGAAGGCCGAGAGATGGAGAGCAGTCGATAAGGATATAATCATATTCAGGTTCAATTTTCCTGAGTACTTCCTTAAGTATCTTTTCCCTGTCGTGCCTGTCGAGCATCTCAATTTCAGCGCCAACAAGGTCAATATTCGAGGGGATAATTGAAAGATTGTCAACCGCGCACTTGAGCAGTGCCTCCTGCGGTTCTTTTCCGTCAATAAGACAATCATAAATCGTACACCTGATCTGTCGTGTATCGATCCCGATCCCGGATGTTGCGTTTGCCTGCGGGTCGCCGTCAACGATCAGCACCTTTTTCTCAAGAGCGGCCAGACTTGCCGCCAGATTAATTGCTGTCGTAGTCTTCCCTACTCCACCCTTCTGATTTGCTATCGCTATAATCCTTCCCATCTCTTCCTATAATTATTTGAGTTATATTTTGCGTTTCAAATTTACTATTTATGACCTTCAGGCACCGGACATAAAAGATGTAATTGTAAACATTTTTTTCGGGGTTTTCAACATTTTATTAACATTGGTATTCCGGACCTGAAATCACATGCCATTGATTATATGAATATTACAAATTAGTTCTTGTGCCAAAAGTCATTTTTCCGCTTGTGCCGTTAAGAGACAGCGGGTCTGATAAACAGACCATTAAAGTGATAATAAAACTGTTTTTTAGAAATCTGTCTATTTATTTACATCTTTGTCTGCCACATATCCTGATTTATATGAATTTTTACACAGAACAGAAAGAATGGCTGGTCATAGTGAATCCTAATGCCGGTAACGGCCGCGGTAAAAAAGACTGGGAGAAGATATCGAAATTTCTGACAAAGGCAGGTTTATCATTTACTGTGCATTTCACTGAAAGGAAAAACCATGCAATTGAAATTACGCATAAGGCAATTGGAGACGGATTCAGAAAAATAATTACTGTTGGAGGCGATGGCACGCTTAATGAGGTTGTCAACGGCGCGTTCATGAACAATTCTTGTCGCACAACCGATATCGTTCTATCGATGATACCTGTCGGCACCGGCAATGACTGGGGCAGGATGTTCGGGATACCACTCGACTATGAAAAAGCAGTGGGGATCATAAGCGAAAACAAAACTCTGTTGCACGATATAGGACTTATAAGCTATTTCAGCGGTCCGGAGAAAAGAAACAGGTACTTTATCAATATTGCAGGACTCGGTTTTGAGTCGGTGGTCGTTGGAAAAACCAATCTCCAGAAGGACAAAGGCCATGGAGGGAAATTAATTTATTTTTACAACCTTCTGACCAGCCTGCTTGCATACAGGAATACGAGGGCTGAAATAATCATTGACGATGAAGTTACCCATGCAGATGTTTTCTCCCTGAATGTCGGTAATGGTCGCTATTGCGGCGGAGGCATGAGACAGACACCAAGAGCCCTGCCTGATGATGGTCTGCTTGATGTCACAATTATTAATGGAATGGGAAAGTTTGAGATAATCAGAAATCTGAAGATCCTATATGATGGCACAATTTTAAGGCATCCCAAGATCGATGGCTATAAGTGCAAACACATTAAGGTTCGCTCGGAAGCCATTATGTTTGCTGAAGCTGATGGGGAATCTCTTGGTCATACACCGGCAGAATTCAGTATAATACCGGAAGCAATTAACATCGTTTACGGGACTAAAATTATTCCGTAACCTTTATCTCAAAAAGCTTTGGCCACCTTTTTCCTGTAACAAAAATCCTCTTACCCTTCGCATCATATGCTATGCCGTTCAATACATCTGTTTCTGCGTCGCGATCGGAGTTTGGCAGAATCCCATGTAAATTAATGTAACCAAGAACTTTCCCGGTGGCGGGATCAATCCTGGCGATATGATCATTCACCCAGATATTCGCCCAGATCTCACCGTTTATATATTCCAGCTCATTTAATGAGTCCCTTTTCTTTTCATTATCATATACCTCAATCTTTGATATGACCGTAAACATCTCAGGTTCGTAGAAGTACAGTATATTGGAACCATCACTCATCACGATCTTGTCATCCATTGTGGTCAATCCCCAGCCTTCAGTAGAGTAATAGATCTTATTCAACAACTTAAAATCCGATTCATTATATACGAAACCTATGTTACTTTTCCAGGTTACCTGGTAGATACGGTCTTTGAAAAGAGTTATACCCTCTCCGAACAACGACTCATCAAGATTATGCTGCATTATAACCTTGCCCGTTGTGAGTTCCACCTCCCGTAATGTTGAGCCGTTCTCCTGACCCGTACCTTCATATAGCATTCCCTTATCATAGAAAAGACCCTGGGTGAATGCTTCTTTGTCGTGAGGATATGTGTGGACCACTTTATAGCCATATTTCTTTGGAACAATATCGGAATAGATAATCATAAAGCGAGTCACTGTATTCCCGGATTTGCCTTCTTTATAAGATGTAACTTTTAATGATTTTCTGCCGGTGGTCACTGTGAAAGAAGCAGGAATGGTATATTCCCAGGGGCCCGATCTGATAGTGGCAGCATAGCTCCCGTTAAAATATATACTTACAGAATCCGGAACTGATTTGGAATCTTCAGGGGCCAGTGTGACTTTTATCTGCTGGTTCAGCTTAAAACCGGCATTCTCTTCCGGAGAAACTATTTTAATAAGCTTTCTGGCATTCTCCTCTGAAGCTTCCGGTGAAGATTTACTTACTGTTTTCTTCGCAGTCCCTGACCGGCCGGAACAGCAGGCAAGAGTAAAAATAAGCAGCAGAAACACTGATAGAAATATAAGATATCTCTGGTTCTTGGTTTTCATCAGCAATTTGTTATTCAGGTAAAAAATCGTTTCAAAATACTTTTGCGCGACAGCGATATTTTTTTTTCAGCTTCTTTTTCCAGATGCTCATAAGGAGTCATAATCTGCCACACTGCGCTCCATCCCGGGAATCCGCCAATGTTCTTATCATCAATAAAAATATCGGCATCTATCTTGCGGCTTACGCTCTCATCAAAAATCTCCTCCGGATAGTTTTTATTAACTGCATAAAATTCAATTCCATTAATTCTGCAGAACTCTACTGCCTCGTCCAGCTCCTTACCGGTACGGAAAGTCCACAATATAAGCCTCGCTCCCAACTTCTCCAGTTCTTTAAGCGTTTGAAAAGCAAACAGTTTTTCTTTGCCTATTTCCGGGTATTCATGGTCAACTATTGTACCATCAAAATCAACAGCAATCCTTAAATCTGTCAGGTCAACCATTCAGTGTTTTCTTATTTAATGCAAAGCTAATAATAAAAGAGAAAAGAATAAATTAAATAAGATACACCCGAAGATCTGCTTTCTCAATCCGAATACTGAAAATTTATCTTATTTTTACTTCCCTTCAGAATTACCTACTTTTTTCAAAATGAAACATGTTCCGAATTTTATAACATCGCTTAACCTGATATCGGGATTTATCGCAATTATTTTTGCTGCAAATGGTCATCTTATTACTGCTTCCTGGCTGGTACTTGCCGCAATGATTTTTGATTTTCTTGATGGCTTTTCAGCGAGGATGCTGAAAGCCTATTCAGCCATAGGAAAGGAACTGGACAGCCTGGCAGATGTGGTTAGTTTTGGCGTTGCACCCGGGGTTTATAATCTACCGGCTGATTTATGATTCAGGGTCTGTGAATATTATTCATATAAACTCAGATATGCTGAAAGCCATCTTCTTCATGCTCACAGCTGCAATAATGCCCGTATGCGGTGCCTTACGACTCGCAATTTTCAACCTCGATTCCACCCAGGCCACTACATTTAAAGGGCTTCCAATACCTGCAAATGCACTGGCTGTCATATCAATAGTAATTGCCAGGTCTTATTCACATTCAGACCTTTTCAATTCCATTACCGCTTCACCGGTTTTTCTGTTCTTTTTCACAATCGCATTATCCATTCTGATGGTATCAAGGATACCCATGCTGTCCTTAAAGGTTTCAAACCTGAAATTAAAGGGTAACGAAGGAAGGTATATCCTTATCTGCCTTGTCCTGGCAGCCTTTTTAATTTTTGGACCGATGGGTGCGCCATTGATAATACCGCTTTATATAATCTCTTCTGCGGTCTCACTCCTCTTCTGACCAGTTTTCGCCGCCCGATTTCAGGTTATCAAGGATCGCAGTCTGGATCCTTATTGATTCCTGGTGGAGAAAAGTCATCAATCGCTCTATAAATAATGGGTCCATTTTTAATTGAGTTCCATGCTCTGATCGGGTCCTGAGAATTTCCAGCCAACGCTCCATCTGAAGTACGGCTACATTATTCTTGTATTTATATTCTCCCATTTTCTCAGAAATTCTCATTCTTGAGGCTACCAGTTCAATAAGCTGAAAATCAATCGAATCAATCTGATTTCTAAGCTCTTCCAGCTGGTTAAGGAATCCTTTATCATCAATAGTTGGCTTACGCAGTATAAGAGAATCCATTAACGATTTGAACTGATCAAAATTCAGTTGCTGGGCAGAATCACTAAGGGCCCGGGAAGGATTGGAATGAACCTCAATCATAAGTCCGTCCATGGTCAGATCAAGAGCTTTCTGTGAAATACCGGGAACAAAGTCAGCCCTTCCGGCTATGTGACTTGGATCACAAATAAGCGGCAGGTTCTGAATTCTCTGCCTCAGCTCTATGGGGATCTCCCATTTAGGCATATTGCGATAAAGCGTCCTCTCGAAAGGTGAAAACCCCCTGTGTACAGCAGCAATCCTTTTTATGCCAGCAGCAGAAATCCTTTCAACAGCACCTTGCCAGAGGTCAATATCGGGGTTCAAAGGGTTTTTTATGAGCACAGGTATATCAACACCTTTTAAGGCTTCGGATATTTCCTCGACAGAAAAAGGATTAGACACAGTTCTTGCTCCCACCCACAGAACATCTATGCCATGTTTAAGACAGGCTTCAATATGCTTCGGGGAAGCTACTTCAACGGTAACCCTGAGATTATATTCCTCCTGGACTCTCTGAAGCCACTTCAGCGCCTTTACTCCCACTCCGTTAAAAGTGCCGGGACGGGTCCTTGGTTTCCATACACCAGCTCTGAAAATATTCACCGTGCCGGTACTCTTCAGGAATGCAGCAATATTCAATACCTGCTCCTCACTCTCGGCGCTGCATGGTCCTGCTATTATAAAAGGGTAGTGTTCAGCCCCTTCAAACCATGATTTTAAAGATGGAAATTCCATAAAGTATAAAATCTTGTAGGCTACAAACGTACCTGATTTTTTGGCTGACTATCCCTTTTCGGAAAATTTCTTTTCGTATGCATTTAAAGCATACTTTATGACCAGCCAGCATAATAATATGAAGCCGGGCCATATGAGATACTGAAGAATTCCACTTATATACATATCTGATCGTTTTACAGGCTGAAAGCCAGCCGATACTTAATATACATGCTCATCCGAGCTCATCTCTTCTTTCGTGATCTTATTGCTGTTTATTGCTTTCCAGGCATACCATATATAGACTATAACAACCGGAATTATAAATGATACGAACATCATAGTCTTCAGTGTAACCTGACTCGACGATGAATTCATAATTGTCAGGGAACTTTGCATATCGTACAGTGAAGGATAAAATGAAGTTCCGTTAAACCCTGCAATGAGAAATAACGCAAAAACTGCGACCACTGTGCCCGAACCGGTAAACCATATTCCGGAGGAGCTCTTTTTGAAAATTGTTATGACAATTCCTGATAACACGGCTGCCACACCTGCCAGAAACAGGACTAGTACTGAAGGCATCTGAACAAAATTATGCAGGTATTTGAATTTTTCTACAGAGATGGTTCCTGTAACAGGGTCAGCAGCAAATCCTTTGGCAAAAATAAGTGAAATAACAAAAGAGAGAAAAAATACAAGAAAAGGTATAGTGTTAATAATTAACTTCTTAACTGATCGGCTTATGAGAGCTTCGTCGTCAACAGAATTTATAATATATAAAATGCCGTTTATTCTTGCAAGAAAAAATACCGCAAAGCCCAGTGCCAGATTGCGCAGGTTCAGTAAAGCTTCGAGTCCGTACCAGTGAGTTGCCCAGTGTACCTGATTCATCCCGTTAAGTCTGAACATTGCACCCGTAAAAAATGTTGAAACTGCAACTCCTATCAGGAATGGGCCAAGAGAACCATTCAGGAAAAGAAAAAGGTCAAAAGTTTTCTGTCCCAGAACATTATCAGGCTTGGATCTGTATTCGTAGGATATCGCCTGTATGGTAAAACAAAATAATATCGCTATCCATACCCAATACGCACCGCCAAAACTTGTTGCATAAAAAAGCGGGAAAGAGGCAAAGAAAGCGCCGCCGAAGGTAACAAGGGTAGTGAAAGTAAATTCCCATTTTCTTCCCATTGCATTAACAATCATTGTCTTCTGCGAACTGTTCTGAGGAAGGGAATATATCATCGATTGTCCTCCCTGTACGAACATCAGGAATACCAGTATACTTGCCAGGATTGAGACTATTATCCACCAGTAATGCTGAAGAAAAAGCTGGGAAATCATTGCTGTCATAATTTTATCCTCCTAATGTTTGGGTCCGGTTTTGATCTGTTTCACCAATATTGATACTTCTGAGATAAGCAATCCTGTGAAGAGGACGGCAAACAGAATAAATGTAGTGATCACTGAACCTGTAGCTGATCTGTGAAACAGCTTTTGATACAGTCATCATATCCTGGATTATCCAGGGCTGCCGTCCCAGTTCCGTAAGCAACCAGCCCAGTTCACCTGCGATATAAGGCAATGGAATTGAAAACAAGTGCAATCCATAAAAACCATCTGTTTTGCAGAAAGAGTCCCTCTGAACAGCAGAAAAAGTGCGGCTGAAAAGATCATTATAAACAGGAATCCGAGTACCACCATCAGGTGAAATGAATAAAATGAAACCGTTACACTAGGGATAACATCTTCAGGTTTATCTATTGATGCATAACCAAAATATCTGAAATACTTCTCGTTGAATTCGTTGTTTTTAAAAAGACTTATTGATGCCGAAATCTGTGCTGTATCATTATCTGATCTGGCTTTCTTATATGTTTCCAGCACTTCCCTCGCATATTTACCATTTTGAATTTTTTCAGCCGTTGAGATAATTCCCAACTTCTGATTGCCTGAAATATGGTCGGTCAGGCCTTGTACATAGGAATCTCTGTCGCCGCCCGTCAGCACTGAAAGCAGATCAGGTATCTGAATCTTAAATGCAAAATCCTTTACTTTTTTATCTCCTATCTTTTTATCAGTATCTTTCAATATTCCGAAAGCAATCAGGCCTGCATTGCTTTTACCATCATAAAGGGCCTCCATTGAGGCAAATTTAACAGGTTGAATCTTTGACACTGTTCGTGCAGACTGATCACCGGTATAAGCAACCATAAGCGATGAAAGCAGTCCAAATACACCTGCAACAAGAATGCTTCGCTTCGCCATATGTTCTTCTCGTTTCCGGATCAGATACCATGAGCTTATCCCGAGTACAAACATTGATGCAAGCAGAAATCCCGATGAAATTGTATGCAGAAATTTATCGATTGCAACCTGATTAAAGAGAACTGCCCAGAAATTAACCATTTCATTCCGTGCGGTTTCAGGATTGAATATCATTCCGACGGGATGCTGCATCCAGGCATTTGCAACCAGTATCCAGAGTGCTGAGAGGTTTGCCCCGATTGCAACCAGCCAGGTCGAAATCAGGTGAAATTTTTTGCTCACCTTATTCCAGCCGAAGAACATAACTGCAACAAATGTTGATTCGAGAAAAAAGGCCAGAATACCTTCCACAGCAAGAGGGGCACCGAAAATATCACCAACAAACCATGAATAATTTGACCAGTTTGTGCCAAATTCAAATTCAAGTATTATTCCGGTTGCAATACCTATAGCGAAGTTTATCCCGAAAAGAGTCATCCAGAACCTGGTAATTCGTTTCCATTCTTCACTTTCCGGTTTTGAACATAGATTGTCTCCATTATGGCCAGGATAAATGATAATCCAAGCGTAAGTGGCACAAACAGCCAGTGGTAAACTGCAGTCAGGGCAAATTGAGCTCTTGACCAGTCTACAAGGCTCAAATCAATGTTGTCTATCATGGTTATCAGATGAATTAGTTAATTGATCGAGAACATATTCAGTTCTGTGTTTGTCAGTCAGGGTAATTTTTATTCAGAAAATCATGAAAGAAAAAGATTTTCAGTATCGCAAACATAATAAAAAGTTTAATGAGGATTATTAGCCATACCTTTCGTCCCCAGCCTGACATATTCCTGAATCCGTCAAGATAAAAATGGAAAATTCGGTTCAGCAAGGAAAACTATTGTTTCATCTGTCGGCTATGTTTCTTTGATGACAAATCTTACTCAGGTTTATTTAGGTTTATTAATCTGGAATTATTCTGT
The DNA here is from genome assembly GCA_963715785.1 of uncultured Bacteroidales bacterium. Classification (GTDB taxonomy): domain Bacteria; phylum Bacteroidota; class Bacteroidia; order Bacteroidales; family VadinHA17; genus LD21. Next base: position 2,434,624 of record OY970276.1, on the reverse strand, counting down.
AGTCCGGGTTCATCGCTTTGTCCTGAAAGGCTGTGATTCTGTTTCCAATATTTTCCCCTGAAAGACTGGAAGTGATCTTCTGAACTGCTTTAAAATTATAAAAGAATTCCCGTGCAAAAACCCTTAGAACAGTATATGCGGGAATTCCGAAATATCATACCCGGAATTCCGGCTGCAAATCCTGCAGCAAGAACAACAATAAAGATCTCAAGCGGATGAGCCTTTACACTGTTGGAAAAGATAACTGGCTGGAAATACAATATTGTCAATTAAATGTGTAATAGCTTCCACAATTATCATATAGGTTACAAGTGGTATAACAACTGTTTCAATATCCTGATTTATATGTGAGGCAACGCCCATTGTTATTGCAATGGACAATCCGATCCACGGTCCGGCATAAGGAATAACATTTAAAATTCCGATTATAAGTCCCATAACCAGAGCCTGCTGAAAATCGATGCCTGCAATCGTCATCCCGATTGTAACAAGAATCATTATGCAGGTACTCTGGATAACAATTCCGATAAAATACCTGGTTAGAAGCTTTTTTATTGAATTAAGTGCCCTGGTTACATTATCTACATATTTATCGGGTACCCACATCAGTATGGATTCAAAAAATAATCTCTGATCTTTCAGGAAGAAAAATGTAATAAATGTTATTGAGAAAATTGCAATAAGAACATTGCCCAGAATTCCGATAAGAGATCCGATGAAATTCTGTATCATATTAATATTCAGAACTCCTGCAACCTTCTTAACTATATAATCCTGAATGGTAATGTTTCTGTGGTATATCCTTGTTAATTGCCCTGAACAGATTCTCAACTTTATTTATCGGTCCTGCAATTATCTGAACAATTTTTTCGCTGTCGATAGTTGAAAAATAATTTATCTGCCGGGTCACAAGTGGGACGAAAATGACAAAAAACAGAATTATTATGCCCCAGATTGTAATAAGAGTTAACAAGGGCGCTGAGAGAGCGGGGAAATGACCATCTTTTGATTCTGTATTCTGCAAAATAAGATCAACAAGCGGCCGGCCCATAATAGAAAATACACCTGATACCAGAATGTAAACAACTATATTCCGGAAAAACCATGCACAAGCTAGAAGCAGCAGAATTCCACAAAAAATAAGAATGTTTCTTAACGTTGCTTTCATTGTTAAGGCATTTCTTACTACAAACCTAATCCAAATTTTTGGAATTCGCTAAAATTATTGCCATCGAAAGTAAGTACCATACTGTCACTGGATGCGATTTCGCCTCTAATGCATAAATTGATTAATATTCAATCTCCGTTGCTTGCGTTTCCCGTCTATAGGCGAGCTCTGACATATTAAGACTGCTATTAAGCTATTATATGACTTAGACTGATCGGAATTCATCACTATGCCATATTGTCCTGATTGAAATCAAATTCATATGTCATTATGTCATATTTTCTAATTTGGAACGAAGTTTGAAAATAGGCTGTATAGGAATTAAATGTTTAACTTAAATTATAGGAGGACAAAACCATGTTACCAACAATTACAAGAAGAAGTTTCAGGCCATTTTACATGCCGAATTTTTTTGATGACGATTTTTTCCCTGTATTCTCAAACAGGACCAGCTTCAACACCGGCTGTAAATATCAGAGAAGATGAAAAAAACTATATTCTTGATCTTGCTGTTCCCGGGATTGATAAGAAAAATCTGAAAATTGATATGAATGAAGATGTTCTGACAATCTCATCGGAAATGAAGAATGAATCGGAAGAAAGCAAAAACGGGTTATAAGAGAAAAGAATTCAGCTACTCTTCATTCTCCAGAAGCTTTTATATTCCTGAAAATGTAAACAGGGAAAAAATTGAAGCAAAGCTATAAAGATGGAATTCTTTCTGTTTCACTTCCAAAACAGGATGAAGAGAAAAACAAGATCACCAGAAAGATTGAAATTTCATAATTGGTCAAAAAGAGCTCCCGGTTATTTGCCGGGAGTTTTTATATGACCACATTCCTGAATATATCTCTGGCTAAATTTCTTCCGAATTCCCTTAAAAATTCCTTTTTCCTTGTTCATCGGCAGAAAATTTAAATGCAGCTGTTTCCTCAAATATTTTAAGTTTCAGAAGACGAAGGTTTTCGAGAATTAAATTTGGTGATTCACCGCTCCATCCGTACGATCCGAAAGCACCCGCCTAGTTTTCCCTTGTCGCGTATTGGATTTATCAGTGCAGAATAAGCTTATAAACAGGAAGCAATGTATTCTGATTAATTGTAGGTGAACCAACAAGCATTCCGTCAGACATTATTATTTTTGACTCCAGTTCTTCCAGGCGAAATATTCTCAATATCAGTTATATCAACTGTAATATCTTTTGTCTCCAGAATTCCTTCAGCAATAAGATATGCTGCCTCTTTTGTGTAGCCATATGCCGAAACATAAGCAATAAGAATATTCATTCTGTTTTTTCTCAGACACAATCTCCATATACTGTTCAGCATACTTTTCAGAAAGTTCAATAGCTTTTCTAAGGTTCTTCCTGTGAATTGGTCCATGACCGGGACAGATGAAATCCAGGTCAAGCGGCTTTATCTTTTCAATTGCTTTCAGCATAAACCTGCTGAATGGTCTCATAATAACATCAAAATAGTATTTGAATGCTTCCTGTATACTGTTCGTCGAAATCACTATACATATCAGAAGAACAATAATGAGCTCCGAATACATCGCAGGTAAACAAGACCTTATCCTCAACAAGAAGAGTAAGCATCGAATCGGGCCAGTGCAGATTCGGAGCCGAAAAAAACCTTAGAGTTTTATTTCCCAGATCCAGGGTGTCACCATCTTTTACAACCAGTGATTTAAATGGAACATTAACAATATCCTCAAGGTATCTGATTGCATTTCCGCTGCCAACCACAGTGGCAGAAGGTGCAAGATCGAGAAGCAGCTTCAGGCTTCCTGAATGATCAGGTTCTGTATGATCGAGAATAATATATTGAATTTCCTGCGGGATCAGTAACTGATCTTAGTTTACGAAGATATGTCTCGCTGAATTTTTCCTTGGCAACTTCAACTAATGCTTTCTTTTCTGCATTAATAAAATATGAGTTATAAGTTGTCCCGAATTCGGTATGCATAACAATATCAAAGGTCCTGATATCATAATCAAGTATGCCTATCCATTTGACATCGCTTGTAATATCAATTATTTTATCATCAATCCTGTTCATATTAATAGTTTTTCAGATTTTGGCAATGATGCTTTTATTTGCCTTTACCTGCTGAAGAATTGGAATTTCAACCTCAGTGCCAACCGGTAGAAATATATCGACTCTCGATCCAAATTTAATAAACCCAAGTTCATCACCCTGGTGAACATTCACATTCTCCTTTGCATAAGTAACAATCCTCCGGGCAACAGCGCCGGCTATCTGCCTTATCATAACCTCTGTTCCTTCCTCTGTTTTTATCACAATTGTACTTCTCTCATTCAGTTCCGAAGATTTTGGATGCCATGCAACCATATTCTGACCTGGATGATAGCAAACATATTTTACCTTTCCCGATACAGGATATCTGTTGCTGTGCATATTAAAAGGCGACATAAAAATAGAAACCTGCAAACGCATATCCTTAAAATATTCATTTTCCATAGTCTCTTCAATAACCACAACTTTCCCGTCAGCAGGAGCATATATAAGTCCGGGATCAGTTTCAAAATGACGCGTTAGGAAGCCTGAAGAAAAAGAGCAGGAAAATATAAAGCATAAAAGAGCAAACAAAAAATGCCCATCTGACAAGTGCAATGATCTGACCAGATAATATTAACAATAATATTAAGAATCAGCAATGTCATTAAACCAAAAGCCAAGTATCTTATATCCTTCCTTATGAATATGAATCCTCATCTGTATAAAATTTGCACAAAACTAATCAAGTCAGTCCAATCATCCAAAAAGAGATATAAAAAGATATACAAGAGGGAAAGATATTATTGCACTGTCGAATCTGTCAAGAAATCCGCCATGACCGGGCATTATTGTTCCTGAGTCCTTTACACCGGTGCTTCTTTTCAGCATTGATTCCACAAGGTCTCCATATGTGCCTGCAACTGAAATGATCACGGCAATAATTACCCATTGGATTCTATCAACAACACCAAGCCAGTCGGAGAGAAACCATGCAGCCACAGACGCTATAATGAGTCCTCCGAAAAATCCTTCCCATGTTTTTTTCGGTGAAATGCGTTCCATAAGCTTATGTCTGCCGAATGACATTCCTGTCAGATAAGCTCCTGTATCATTTGCCCAGATAAGAAGAAAAAATCCAATAATTATTCCCGGTGAAAAAATAATATTGGCGATGAGGAAGCAATGAATTTAAGTCCGGTTCTGGAGAATGCTGCAAAAGGGAACATTGAAAATGGAAGAGCAGTATAGAGAACTGAAAAAAATGTATGTGCCAGAGAATCAAATGGTTTTTCCTGCCTGTCTGTATAATTCAATAACCATTATAATCAGTATCAGTGGAATAAGAACCAGAAATGAATTCTTTGGGAGCATTCCTGAAGCAATAAGAGTTGAAATAACATATGCGGTAATACCAGTTATAATCCCCGGTACCAGCTGAGGTCTTACTCCCGTATTCCGAATCATCAGGTAATACTCATATTGTGTACCGATAAGCAGTATCAGTCCTGTAAGGAAAAATGAAATTGGATGAAGCCAGAAACCGCCCAGTATGAATATTACGATCCATGCTCCGGTTAAGGTCCTTCTGAAAAAAGTATTCAAAACTTCAGTATTAAATTCTTCCGGGTGAAAAATCCTTCATCCTGCAAAACTACCCGATAATAAATTCGGAATAAATATACACATCCGTAAGCAGATTATATATAGCTATGAGATGGTTTTATCTTTCGATTTATTTTTTTTCAATGCTTTCTCCGGAGCTGCATTCTCCGTTACAGATTCTTTTTCTGATTTTTTTGATTTTCCATTTTCAGACAAGGACTTGTCAGCTTTCTTCCCTTTTTTTTCAGCTTTGGATTTTCCTTATTATTCATTGAACGAGCGCTTTTGCTTCAGCTTCTTTCTCGTCCTTCAGAAGTTCAGCTTTTCTCTTTCCAAATATCCTTTCAAGATCTTCACTGAAAATAACCTCTTTATCGAGAAGCAGTTCTGCAAGCTCAGTAAGTCCCTTCATATTATTTTTAAGAACCTCTTTAGCCCTTATGTATGATTCAGCTATTATCAGGTTAACCTCCTGATCAATCAGTTCTGCCGTTTTCTCACTATAAGGTTTTGTGAATCCGAAATCCGACTGTCCCGATGAATCATAGAAACTGATATTACCTACCTTTTCGCTCATCCCAAAAAATGAAACCATGGCATAAGCCTGTTTGGTAATTTTTTCAAGATCGCTGAGTGCACCGGTTGAAATTCTTCCGAAAACAAGTTCTTCTGCTGCTCTGCCTCCGAGAGCATATGCCATTTCATCAAGTATCTGCTCGCGTGTTGTAAGCTGTCTTTCTTCAGGGAGATACCATGCTGCTCCCAGAGCTCTTCCCCGAGGTATAATTGTCACTTTAAGAAGCGGACTGGCATGTTCAAGCAGCCAGCTTACAGTAGCATGGCCTGCTTCATGATATGCAATAGTCTTTTTCTCAACTGGAGAAATGATCTTTGTTTTTCTTTCAAGTCCGCCTACAATACGGTCAATAGCATCGAGGAAATCCTGTTTCTCAACAACAGTCTTATTTTTTCTGGCTGCAATAAGTGCAGCTTCGTTACAGACATTTGCTATATCAGCTCCCGAAAAGCCCGGAGTCTGTTTTGCCATGAATCCAATATCAAAACTCTTTTCCAGTTTGATCGGACGAAGATGGACTTTAAATATTGCCTCTCTCTCATTAAGATCAGGAAGTTCAACATGTATCTGACGGTCAAAACGTCCGGCACGCATAAGTGCCCTGTCGAGAATATCAGCCCTGTTTGTCGCTGCAAGAATTATGACACCCATATTTGTGCCGAACCCATCCATCTCCGTGAGAAGCTGGTTCAGAGTATTTTCTCTTTCGTCGTTTGATCCGAAAGTTTGCATTCCGTCCTCTTGCGCGACCAACCGCATCTATTTCATCAATAAAGACAATGCACGGGGCCTTTTCCTTTGCCTGTTTAAACAGATCCCTTACCCTTGATGCACCTACTCCGACAAACATTTCAACGAAATCTGAACCCGATATTGAAAAGAACGGAACATTTGCTTCTCCGGCAACAGCCTTTGCAAGCATGGTCTTTCCTGTCCCGGGAGGACCTATCAGTAGTGCTCCCTTTGGAATTTTACCTCCAAGATTTGTATATTTCTTTGGATTCTTCAGAAAATCAACAATTTCCATAACTTCAGTCTTGGCCTCTTCAAGACCTGCAACATCATTGAAGTTCAGCTTTACATTTGTATCCTTATCGAATATCTGTGCACGCGATTTCCCAACGCTGAAAATCCCACCTGCTCCGCCTGCTCCTCCGCCTGACATCCGTCTTCATCATAAAGAGCCAGAATGCAATTAACAGAACAGGAAGCAGCAGCCATGAAAGTATATCGCCAAACCAGTTCTTTCGTGTCTGATAATCGGGATAAATAAGATCCTTATCAGTATAACCTGCATCTTTCTGAGCTTTCAGAAGAAAAGGCTCAAAATTGCTGATGTCACCAATATTATAAGTAAAGTTTGGTTTTGGAAGTGAAATTCCAAAACCGGTTCCGGGTTTTGGCAGTTTCGGATATCTTCCCGATTCTATAGCTTCTTTTTTAAGATAAATTTCAGCCTGATCCTTATTTACAACAACAATTTTTTCAATATCGTGATTTGTCGATCATCCTCTTTATTTCACTTGTTGTTGTCTGCTGAACGCTCTTCCCGTTATTAAATAATGAAAAAAGTATCAGCGATACAGCAAGAACTGCAAAGATCCAGTTGGTATTAAAACGTGGTTTCCCATTTTTATCAGGCTTTTTTCTCAGTACCCTGATTGTTATTTGTATTTTCTGTCATAAATATTTAACTTACTGTATTTTATCTTCCATGACTTCAATTGCTGCATCAGCCCAGAGTGATTCCAGACTGTAAAAATTCCTGTATTCCTCAAGAAAAATATGAACAATTACATTGCCATAATCAAGAAGCACCCAGAAACAATTATCAAGCCCTTCAATATGCAACGGTTTTTCAAGCACTTCCTTTCTTACTGTATCATCAACAGAATCACAAATGGCACTTACCTGTGTTCCGGAAGAGGCATGACATATAATAAAATAATCTGCTATTCTGGTATCTAGTTTTCTTAAATCAATTTTCAGAACATTTTGCCCTTTCTTCTCAAAAATACCTTTTAAAACACTTCCTAAAAGGACCTCAGCTCCGTCAGATTTTTTCTTCATCAATATTTCATCGTTTTATATTAAGTCGCAAAAGTACCACTTTAATCTGTATTTTTGTTACTGTAAGCTCTTTTGCAATTTCAATGCCAATCTTACCACTATCATGAAAAACAGGCAATTAAAATAATTGATATTAACATTAAACTATCTGCTAATCATGATAATAGGTTCAAATTTATTATTTTTTGAAAACCTGCCATCGACAAATACTCTTACATCAGCCCTTTTAAAAAATGAATAAGCTGCCCGAAGGCACAATAGTCTATACAAATTATCAGATCGGCAGGCAGAGGCTATTACAGAAACAGCTGGGAAAGCGAAGATGGTAAAAATCTGTTAATCAGCATTAGTACTATATCCGTTCTTTCATAAACGACTGAGGATCAGTTTTGTATTTCAATGGCAATTTCCCTTGGAATTTGTGATTTTCTGTTACGATTATGATATCCCGGATGTTCAATAAAATGGCCAAATGACATTTATGTAAACAATGACAAAATAGCAGGTATATTAATTGAGAATTCCATTTCTGGTGATAAGATTGAATCATACAATAGCAGGGATTGGTCTTAATATTAACCAGGAAAATTCTCAAGCAATCCTCCAAACCCGGTGTCACTGCGAATGTTATCAGGAAATGAACTTTGATCTCACCGACTCTCTTCATCAGCTTGCTGACGATCTGGATAAAAGGTACAGGGAACTGATTGCCTCGAATTTTTCAGAGATATAAGAATGAATATCTTTCAAAGTTGTACCGGCTGAATAAATGGTGCGAATTCAGAGACAATTCCGGATCCTGAGAAGGAAGGATTTTGAGCACCGGTAAATACGGCAGACTTATTATTGAAGATCGAAAAGGGAAAATAAGAGAGTATTGCTTTTAAAGAAATAGAATTTATTGCTTAACATTTCTCCAGTCTCTGAATGCTTCCATTTCCTTAATAAGAATTTCGAGAAACTGTTCTATTGGCTTAACTAAGCCAGCATCTTCATCATCGGATTTAAGTTCTGCACTTAAATTAATAACGACATCGGCTTTATTCCCGGTTTTTTCTGAGATATTCAAAGTAAGAGTAAAATCATTTTTCTTCAGTGCATCTCCTTTAAAAACAACCTTGCCAAATTCGATTTTTTCGAAAAGCAATACTGTAATTGCACCGATCATTGGGACATTGAAACTACAGGATTCCTTTTCAGCCTTCCAGTTGCTGATCCTGCCCTCCGGAATAAACTGATTAAAATTCCTGATATCGGTCACAAAAATAAAAACCTCTTCAGCGTTGCACGACAGGGTTCCTGACCTGCTTTCGAAATATGACAATTCAGACATCAGATAATATTTTCTGCTTAATTAATCTCGCTCATTTTATGTTTATGTCCATTTCAGGCATTCCTGACTAGGCTTCCCCAGCCGGCAGGATCCATTCTCCAGCTTTTTAAAGTCTCCACTTCTGTCTCATTGATGTATCCGGTTTTCACTGCAGTCTCAATAAGCACCTGGTATCTGCTCAGAGTATTCAGTTTGCAGTTTCCTTGTAAAAATGCATCCGAGGCTTTTTTAAATTCGTATGTAAAAATTGCCACCATCCCCAGTACTGAACAACCTGCATCCCTGAGGGCCGTCACAGCATTCAGGCTGCTACCTCCGGTTGAGATCAGATCCTCAACGACCACTACTTTCTGCCCTTTTTCAAAATACCCTTCAATCTGGTTTCCAAGGCCATGTTCCTTAGCTCCCGACCTAACGTAGATAAACGGTAAACCAAGCCTGTCGGCAACAAGAGCGCCATGAGCTATGGCTCCGGTAGCGACCCCCGCTATCAACTCAGCTTCAGGATACAGTTCTTTAATCATTTCAGCAAAAGAACTGCAGATGAATGATCGCAATTCAGGGAATGAAAGAGTTTTCCGATTATCACAATAAATTGGTGATTTCCATCCCGAGGCCCATGTAAAAGGATTTGACGGTTGCAATTTAATTGCGTTAATTTGTAAAAGATATTCAGCCGTTTGTTTTTCAATATCCATTCGAGTATGTATAAAGTTCATTTCGAGAACAGGTTTATATTGATAAGCCCTGAACCAGACAGGATACAAAAATACGGCTTATTCCATAAATTCCACGATACAAAGGAACTTTATAGACTAATCGCTGATTTTCAGGAAGATAAGACCATCAATGCCATCAATGTGTATGGTCCCGATATTAAGCATATCTGGAAGATATTCAGAATTTATTTTACTGAAGTAGGCGCGGCAGGCGGACTGGTAAGGCATACTTCAGGCAAATACCTTTTTATCGAAAAAAAAGGCAGGCTCGATCTGCCTAAAGGACATATCGAACCGGGCGAGGAACCTGAAGCATGTGCTCTCAGGGAAGTCAGTGAAGAATGTGGAATCAAGGGACATACAATAGTGAAGCCGATTAATCCGAGTTATCACACGTACAGCTGGGAAGGAATTTCCTACCTTAAGAAAACAATCTGGTTTCTGATGCAATACAATGGGGAAATGATAATTGAGCCCGAGAAATCAGAGGGGATTACAAAAGTTGAATGGCTGTTTCCTGATGAAATCAACTCGGTTAAAACAAATGCCTGGCTGTCGCTCATGGATCTGATCAACAGTTCAATCCTTCGGTGACCGGTTCCTAATCATCTGATCCCTTGAAATCTCTCAGATTTATTGCAGAAGGGACAAATTTCGAGGCATCGCCTCCGCTTTTAATTATATCCCTTACAATTGTGGAATTTATAAAAGAATGTTCAGGAGCCGTCAGAAGAAAGACAGATTCGATGCCCGGAGCCATTGAATTATTAACCTGACCGATTGCTCTCTCAAACTCAAAATCCGCAGCTGTCCGCAGTCCTCTTAAAAGATACCCGGCGCCGTTCTTATTACAATAGTCAACCGTAAGTCCCTCATAATGATCTACTATTATCCTGGGTTCATCTTTAAAAACCCTGCTGATCATCTCTGTTCTTGTCTCAAGTGAATAATAGTTTTTCTTCAATGCATTGGCACCTATGGCAATGATTATCTCATCAAAGAGCTTTAGCGCTCTCCTGATGATCGCTTCATGTCCGATAGTGAATGGATCAAATGATCCGGGGAAAACAGCTACCTTCTTCATTCGAATGATATATTTTTGGGATTCTTAACTTTTTGTTTAAGCAGGGCAAGCTCCAGAACACCCATAATTGTCTCAACATAATGAAATTTTAATCCTCTGATATAAATTTCCTTAATGTCTTCGACATCTTTCCTGTTTTCTTCCGAAACAATTATCTCCTTTATGCTGGCTCGTTTGGCGGCCAGTATTTTTTCCTTTATCCCTCCTACCGGAAGAACTTTGCCTCTTAAAGTAATCTCACCTGTCATAGCCAGGTATTTTTTCACCTTCCGCTGTGTGAATGCTGAGGCTATTGAAGTTGCCATTGTTACTCCTGCAGATGGTCCGTCTTTTGGAATTGCACCTTCAGGCACATGAATATGAATATTCCATTTTTCCGAGAAATTATCGGGCAGATCCAGCATTTCTGCATTTGACTTCAGGTATTCCAGGGCGATAATGGCCGACTCTTTCATCACTTCCCCAAGGTTTCCGGTAAGAGTCAGCTTTCCGTTACCTCTGCTCAGACTTGTTTCGACAAATAATATCTCACCGCCTGCAGTTGTCCATGCCAGTCCGGTAACCACTCCGGCCTGCTCATTACCCGCATAGATATCACGCGTATATCTCGGAGGTCCAAGTAATTCTGCCAAAGACTCTGCCGAGAGTGCCGTATCATATTTTGTTTCGGATGCAATATTTTTAGCGGTTACCCTTACCAATTTTGCCAGGCGTTTATCAAGCTCACGGACACCTGATTCCCTGGTGTACTTTTCGATAACGGCTTCCATTACCTTCTTATCGATTGTGAGCTGACCTTCCTTTACACCATGGTTTTCAAGCTGTTTAGGGAAGAGATGAAGTTTAGCAATTTCGATTTTCTCTTCAATAAGGTAGCCGGTAATCTCAATAAGCTCCATCCTGTCACGCAGAGCAGGACTTATTGTTGCAAGGTTATTGGCAGTTGCTATAAACAGTACTTTTGACAGATCATATTCCATTTCGAGGAAGTTGTCAAAGAATGTGCTGTTTTGTTCAGGATCAAGTACTTCCAGAAGAGCGGAAGATGGATCGCCTCTGAAATCCTGGCCAACTTTGTCAATCTCATCCAGAATAAATACAGGATTTGAGGACCCGGCTCTTTTAATGTTCTGGATTATTCTTCCGGGCATAGCTCCGATATAGGTTTTTCTGTGTCCCCGTATCTCAGCCTCATCATGCAACCCCCCTAATGACATTCTGACATACTTTCTGTCAAGAGCTTTTGCCACTGATCTGCCAAGTGAGGTCTTTCCGACTCCCGGAGGTCCGTAAAGGCACAGAATAGGAGATTTAAGATCACCTTTCAGTTTCAGAACCGCCAGGTGCTCAAGGATCCTTTCCTTAACTTCATCGAGACCAAAATGATCAGAGTCAAGAACGCGACGGGCATTGTTCAGATCGAGATTATCCTCTGTGTAAGAATCCCAGGGCAGATCGAGAAGCGTCTGGATATAATTCACCTGAACAGAATACTCAGCAGCTGCAGGATTAAGCCTATGAAGCTTGTCGAGTTCCTTATCGAAAACTTTTTTTACCTCAACGCTCCATTTCTTTGTATCCGCCTTCTTAATATATTCCTCGATTTCCTTTTCTGCAGGATTTCCTCCCAATTCATTCTGGATTGTCTTCATCTGCTGATGAAGAAGAAATTCTCTCTGCTGCTGATCAAGATCGCTTTTAACCTTGGACTGCAATTCATTTTTAAGTTCCAGTACCTGAATTTCCTGTACGAGAAATTCGAGCAGCATAAAGCCTCTGTCGCGCAAACTGTTTATCTCAAGCAGTTTCTGCTTGTCCTGAACCTTAATATCTGTATTTGAACAGATAAAATTAATAAGATAAGTATTATTCTCTATGTTCTTGATAGCGAAGGATGCTTCAGGACTTATATTGGGATTGATCTTAATTATCTTAAGCGATAAGTCCTTCAAAGAGCCAACTATGGCATCAAAATCCTTGTTCAGTATTTCAGGCTTTGTTTCAGGTATTGACTTGACCTTTGCAACAAAGTACGGATCGCTTGATACAAGCTCCTGCAATGCCATTCTTTTGCGTCCCTGTATTATTGCAGTGGTAGATCCGTCGGGCATCTCGAGAAGCTTGACAATCTGTCCTATGGTCCCGATAGAATGAAGATCCTGAAATTCAGGATTTTCTATATCGGGATCCTTTTGTGCGACTGTTCCTACAATCTTGTTTGTCCGGTAAACATCTTTAATTAACTGTATAGATTTAGGGCGGCCTATTGATATAGGGAGTACTACTCCCGGGAATAGCACAGTATTCCTAAGTGAAAGTATCGGGATTGTTTCGGGAACATCAACGTCCTCAAGCTCACCGTCATCTCCATCAGCTATAATGGGCACTATATCTCCATCTCCATCGATAATTTCCGGAAGTAATATCTCATTGACTGGTTTCCTGAATTTCTTTTCCATTTAGATTTTACTCCTAACTGTTTAAAATGCATCAAATATTTCAAACACCCATTTTTGCTTTTTGTTTTAATTTTCCCGAATGTGCCAAAATTACACAATATTTTTAAAAATGGGGTGAATAAGGCTACTGCAAGGATTGTGCCATGGTACAGGCATTAACAAAAATAGGGACGTGCCTGAGCAAGTCCCTACCTCATTCCGCACGAATACGGAAATTATTTCTTTTTACCCATATGGTCCTTGTAACGGTTCATATACTTATCAACCCTTCCTGCAGTATCAACAAGTTTCATTTTACCGGTATAAAATGGATGAGAGGTGTTTGAGATCTCAAGCTTGATAAGAGGATATTCATTCCCGTCTTCCCATTTTATGTTCTCTCTTGATGGTGCAGTCGATTTACTCAGGAAGGCTGTCCCATTCGACATGTCCTGAAAAACTACAAACCTGTAATTGCCTGGGTGAATACCATTTTTCATTGCTCAATATTTTTTTTATCCTTAATAATCCAAATAAATTCCCTCAGATTAGGGTTTGCAAAATTAATTAACATTCTTGAAATTACAAATGTAATTGTGAAATTATTGATCATCTCCCTGTCGCTCTTGCTTATGTTCCTGTTTATCAGACATTTCATCTTTAAGCCTAATAAAATTAAGCTCTTTGTTAATAAGATATCTGTAAGTTATATGAGTTTTTGCCTTTTTTGCTCCAAGTGCTTCATAAATAGCGATCATTTTGGGATTGTAGTCTCCTGTCCAGGACAGCTCCAGCTCTTTAAACCATGGCTTTTTCCTGAATGAGTGGTATAACTGAAGGAAAATCGCAGATTCAATTCCGCTGTTTTGAAAATTTGGATTAACGCCTCCCACAACAGCGCGCATCCTTGTCATTTTATGAGTCTTTTTGAAATAAAAAAATCTAAGCATATTCCAGAGATTCATCTTCCCGTTGAAATATTTAATAATCTGATTCAGGTCGGGGTAGAGTACAAAGAAGCCAATAGGCTTATTATTGAAATAGGCAAACCAGATTATCTCTTCATCTATTATCAGTCTGGCCTTCTGAAACGATTCCTCAAGAATAACCGGGTCGAGAGGTGTAAAATCCTCTTTAAAAATCGACCAGGTCGAATTATAAATTTCAACTATATCGTTTATATATTTTTTCTTGTTCCTTATTTCAAAATGCTGAAATGAATAACCCTGCCGCTTACTTAGCCATTCGGCTATTTTCATAATTCTTTCAGGAAACCAGGTCAGATCATTAGCGGGGGTTCTTACCTCCCTGTGATAGGAATATTGCTCAAAATAATTTTTAAACCCGAAATCCTCAAAAAATGATTTGTAGTATTTTTTATTATAAGGCATGCCAAAACCAGGCTGCATGAACCCCTCAACAAGTAATCCCCAGTTTGTATCATTCTCCCCAAAATTTATCGGACCATCAATAGCCTCCATGCCATGTGAAGAATGCCATTTCAATGCTGTATTAAACAACAGGAATGCTGCTTCTTTATCTTCAGTCACTTCAAAAAAGCCAATTCCCCCTGTGGGCTGCCTGTTTGCAGCCGACCTTACATTGTCAATAAAAGCAGCAATCCTTCCTATCGTATGGTCATTATCATCTTTAAGAATCCACCGGGCAGCATCACCATGACTGAAAGCATGATTCTTAGCAGGATCGAAAAGCGACTCGATGGTTGCGTCAAGCGGACATACCCAGAATGGATCAGTTTTATATAATTCTTTCGGGGATTCAATAAATTCCTTCCTGTCATGCCTGGTTTTGACTTCAATTACTTTCATAATATTTGTTATGAGGGAATAAGTTCCTTCGGCTGAACCCAATCGGTTTAACAATATACTGTGCAAATATAAACAGTTTTTCATGACATACTAAACAGACTTTCATGCAGGCTTTTACCCGGTAAAAATCAAGCTTTTATCAAGGAATTAAGCACAAAGCCGGAAGATTTGCTGTTTGCCGGAAACGGATTTTCTATCTGACAGTAAATTTAACAGTTTGCCGGGTGCTCCAGATACCGAGCTCCGAAGTATTCAGCGAAATTAAAATTTTATAGCTTCCCTGCTGTAACGGGGCCGAAAAGTCGAAATCATATTTCCCTTCATCTCTGATCAAAAGCAGGTTAACCGGAAGTTCACAAACTTTCGCATCAATATTATTGTCACCACGGAATAATTCAGCATTCAATCGCGTGGTATAATTTCCTGCATCTCTATAATCAGAGGGTTTTCCCGAAGGAGCAAGAACTACCGATAATATTATCGGCTCTCCGGTATGAAAAACTGACTTTTTTAACCGTGCGCGTATAAGAATATCATTCATTACCGGAAGGGAGTCAATGACAGTTACTTTATAACCCCGGTAATATGGATCCTGTATCATTTTGCCTTCTTTCATATAGTTATTTACAAATGCTACCTTTTTGAATCTGAGGGAATTATCGAAATGCCACAAATTAAACTGGTTGCGCCGGCTATTAACATTGATGCTTACTGCAGGAGCCTTTGTATAAAACGATATCAATCCGGCCCGCTGATAATCTGAAGTTATTACCGGAAGTCCCATGCTTTTGCTTTCAATTTCCCTGCCGAGTTCCCTGTGCCCTCTGAAATCATCAATCCTGCCTGATCCGATATTAAACAATGGATAAGCAGCTTCGATCCTGATGAAAGCGATTAACAGAATAACGGGGAATGCAGAAATATAAAACCATTTTTCAAGCATGGGATTTTCAGAACCTGACCTTAAAAAGAAAATGAGCAGCGGAATAAGAACCGGTAACGTCCAGTTTACTTCAATTCTTCCCTTTAAAGTGAAGAGCAGGAAAAACACGAGAAATCCCCACAGGTTCCATTTCAGAGCTCTCTCGAACAGACCTGATTGCCTGAAACGGATAGTTGCAATAAACATAAAAACTGCTGAAAACGGGCCATAATAAAGAAGCTGACCTAAGATGTAACCGTACGTAAATGAAGCTTTATAACCCGGAGCTGATCGCTCTGACAGATGGTAGGTAATGCTCACCAATCCATTATTTAACTCCCACATGATATGTGGCATAAAAAGGACCAGAGCCACAAATGCCGATAAATAAAATTTGCCTGATTTCAGAAGCTTTAAATTCGATAACACTGTGAAGAATATTATCAGAAAACCCTGATACTTGCTGTATAGCATGCAAGCCATGGTAATTCCAATCAGAAGCGAGTTTAATAAGCTTTGTTTTATCAGGAATCTTTTATAGGCCACAAAAAACAGGACTCCAAATAATAAAAGGGGGCTATCGGGCAGAGCCAGAAAACCCAGGATATTCAATCCGAAAACTGAGAATATAGCGACCAGGAACAATAAAGGTTTATTTGCCCCGGAAAGCTTATAGATTAAGTATAAAGCAACTGACACAGAAATTAATGAAAAGAAGCGAACGCCAAACTCATTATTGAACATAAACTGGCCTGCCTTTATCATCAATGCAATCATCGGAGGATGATCGAAATAGCCGAAACCGGGATGTCCTGCGTAAAGAACATAATAGGCTTCATCTGAATAGAGCTGGGTAAAAAATGCTGAAGCTGCATTCACCAGAAACCAGATGATCACTACATGCGAGATCTTAATTCTGCTGGAAAGACCAGAAATGAAGCCGGCTGATTTTATCATAATATCGGAGCTTTCCACAGGATGAAAAAGCCATGTTCGCCAAATCCGTTAAATGCATAGTCGATCCTGAGTATTTTATCGTAATAGGTAATAATGTCTATGCCTATTCCCGTTCCATACATAATTTTATTTACCAGGTTATTGTTGTAAAGTTTATATTCTTCTGTTTTATCGTATACATATCCTGCATCAAAAAAAACATTTGAATAGATCTCAAGGGGGATCTTGTTAAACTGATATGCTTTCCGGAATGGCCAGAAGTTAAGGTTCAGAATTTTCATTGGCAGTATCTTGAAATTAAACAGACTTTTCAAAAGCAATGATTTATCCCCGTCAGCTACATAATATTCATATCCTCTAACAAACTGCATGTAGCCGAGGCCTGTCTGGGGATAGTAAGCATACCCGCTCTTTGAAGCTGAAGTATATAAAAAACCTGAAGCAAAATAGATCCGGTCTGTGAGTCTCCTGTAATCAAAATCCTGAAAATAGAAGTCTATACTGTTATATTCGCCGGGAAAAATTCCAAGCCCCTTCTTGTTTATTCCTGCAATGAGCAGATAACCAGTCTTTGGATAAAAATGAGAATCACGTGTGTCCCTGGTGAAGGTATATCCGATGCTAAAATACCTCTGGCTCGTATTGTTCTGTCCAAAAAAATACGGATTGAGTTTGAGTATGGTATCAGCTGCCCTGAATATCGAATAGCCGATGTCAATACTGTGAAAATTAAAATATTTTTTTCTGTAGGTGTATTGGATATCAAAAACGGAACTTCTCAACAGTTTCTTCTCTGATTTTAAAATAACCTGCTGATTTGACCGGACCATCCAGGGAACATCCTTCAGATCGACGAAGGTCGTATGGATATCTAAAAAATGATGTTCTGCTTTGTCGAGATGAATTCCTTTATATTCAAATTCGCGCCGGGTCAAGCTGCCAATATGGTACTTCACCTGCAGGGACTCTCCCATTCCCCTGAAATTATTTACTTTTAGCCCGATCCCGTATTCCAACTTGCTCAGGTCTTTATTTCGCCACCATTCTGAGAAATTTCTATCGGTTTGATTCAGATAGATATCGGGCCAGATAAACCAGCGCTCTGTAAGATTGACATATATAGCCAGCTTCCCACCGTCAATCTCAACCGCCTGAACATCAATGAAATTAAATAATGTTGATTTAGTCAGATTATTAATGCTGGTCTGTCTTATATACTCAATATCTTTCTTTTTGACATATTCATCGATTTTGAAGACCAGCTCACGAAATATAAATTTTTTGCTTGTAATGAAGTTGCCTTGTATGTTTATTTCAGTTATTTTAAGGCTATCGGCGGAACTTGTATCCTGTCCATTTAACTGCTGAGCTAAAAGACAAAAGAGAGTAAGCAGAAACAGTCTTTCGTTCATTGATTTTGCTTTTTAATAGCCTGATCCTTACTGCTATAAGCCAGCCGTTTCAGATATCTGATCAATAAAAACAATATTACCCTGATTAAGCTTTATTGAATTTTAAAAAGAATTATTGTTATAAAAAGGCAAAAGGCCGATTATCTAAAAGTAATTAAATAATTCATTATAAAATTCCATATTGTAACAATACCTGTTGCAATCAGTTTTGAGATATAGAAATTAATTTTCAGTTTTTCAGTGCAGAAATATAACAATAGGTTATTCAGACCCAGTCCGGCCAGGGAAATGACAATAAATGAAAAATATTCCGTGGCAATATGCGTGTTCCCGCTCTGAAATGTCCAGAACCGGTTCCAGATATAATTTGAGGAAGCTGCAAGAATAAATCCAGTTGAATTTGCCAGGTATTTATTGATTCTGACCTTTTCTTTCAAGAGCCATGTTGTGCCAAAATCGATCACCATTCCGGAAAATCCAACAACGCAGAACTTGATAAACTTGAAGATCAGTACCTCAGTAATCATTATTCTCTCTATTTTTTATATTCTTCACGATCAGATATTTGATCTGCAATAATCAGATCTGACCTGATTGAATTAATGTTCCGTCATTAATGAATATTTATTATTCTATGGTCGATGAGAACAAACAGAATCCCGATAAGCATTGAATAGATAGCATAGACCTGAAGCGGGATATATTCAGCGGGACGGATCTTCATTTTGATCCAAACATATATCACCATAAAGAGATTATTTATTGCATAAGCGATAAATGTTGAAAGGGCAACGCCTACCAGCCCATAGCCCCATCTTATCATCAGCAGGCTTAAAGGGATATTCACTATAAGCTCAATTATTGCGGCGTATAAAGTGATATGAGTTTTTTTTCTGCCGACCAGTATTGTCTGAGGAAAAACAAGGCGGGGAATTATGAGCAGGGAATAAACCAGGAATATTCCGGAGCTTTTATGGAATTCTGGCCTGAACATCACCGGATAGAGCCACCTTGCTATCAGCATCATCACCATGGTAATCGGGAAAAGCAGGTGCATGAGGCGTTTTGATTTAGCCCTGAGCTTTGCCAGTGATTCTTTCATTCGTTCCCGAGTGGAAAATTCTGATAGAAGGGCACTGCTGAGCCCGTTTGCGAGCATAAGCACCAGGGGGAATTCCTTCGCACCGTATCTGAACCATGCAAACATTGCAGGATCGCGGTAAACTGTTGAAATTATAACTCCGTCGGAATACTGCGCCGACCCGCTGATAAGTGTAGTTAAAATCAGCGGAGCGCCAACATAAAGATGTTCCTTCATAAATTCAACGGAGATCTTCATTTCGGTATATCGCCGTAAAAGTATGATCAGCCAGATCCATCTGATAAAAGTTATAGCGAGAAGCCCATAGATTGACCAGAGAATTCCCTTACCGAAAAGAAGCGGCAAAATGATCAGAATCAGCTGTGCTGTAAAGGTATATAGCCCATATTGAAATATCCGGTAGGAACGGTTATTGAGAAGATAAATATATTCGATAAGACATACCGGGCTGCTGAAAAGTATGTAAAACAAAAGTAGATTAATAAATGGCACATTTCCCCTGTTGTGAAAAACCGAAAAGTTGCTTTTTAATACCTGTCCGAGAATGAAAAACAGAAGGCTGAACAGACATAATAACAGGAATGCATTAAATATTTCAGGCGATTTTGCTGAACCATTCTCACCTACTTTTCTATAGGTCTTATTTCTGTGATAGAGAGGGAGCAGTGACTGAATAATTCCTGTCACCCAGAAGAAAGTCAGGAGGCCTGCAATGAACATAAACATCTCCCACTGTCCTATGTCCTGGCTCGTGAGCTTGCTTTTAGTAAATACTATGCTGATAATGAGGAAGATAACCGGCTTCATCAACTGGAATAGTTGCAGCCCCGAGATGTTATCTATTAACTTAATTTTTCTCAAGCCGGAGAAGATCTTTTATAAATACTCCCTGATAACAATTAAAAGATTAAGAAATTGCACATGGAAGTTTAATTTTTTTTGAATCATCCAAAGATAGTAATTGGCCTGAGCTTGAGAAAATAAAATTAAAATTTTGTGAAATTGAAATTTTGGCCTTATTTTGCACTCCTGAAACGGTGGATGTAGTTCAGTCGGTTAGAACGTCGGATTGTGGTTCCGAAAGTCGTGGGTTCGAGCCCCATCTTCCACCCCAAAAATACCGGAAAATATTATTTTATTAAATTGCAGGGACAGGTCTGAGGCCTGTCCCTGCATTTTTTATATCCGGTTTCCA
This sequence comes from uncultured Bacteroidales bacterium, assembly GCA_963715785.1. Taxonomy (GTDB): domain Bacteria; phylum Bacteroidota; class Bacteroidia; order Bacteroidales; family VadinHA17; genus LD21. The sequence goes on along the minus strand of OY970276.1, from coordinate 2,414,195 downwards.
CAATTCAAATCCCTGTGCTATCAGGCTTTCTCAAGGTTTTGTATTTCGAATAAGCCAGAAACGACAATGCGGCAAGGGCAATAACAGCTATATATACAAAAGACGGCACCGGCGTAGCTTCACCAGCAGCATAGGAGTGCATCCCCGACAAATAATAGTTAACACCGAAATATGTCATCAGCACCGAGGAAAATGCAAACAGCGATATGAGATTAAAGGTAAAGATATCCTTCATCCCTGGTATTCTCCGGCTGTGTATCACTATGCTGTAGATAATGATGGTAATCAGCGACCATGTCTCTTTAGGATCCCAGCCCCAGTACCTGCCCCATGATTCGTTTGCCCATACGGCTCCAAGGAATGTTCCTGCTGTGACTAAATACAACCCCAGAGTAAGAGATTTAAAATTAATCACAGTAAGTTCATCAATAGTGTCTGAAATCCTATCACGGTTTTTGTCATTTGATAAGGCAAGCAGTATAAGAGAGATAAGTCCGAGAATAGCTCCCACACCCAGAAAGCCATAGCTGCTTATAATTACCGATACGTGCAGGGTAAGCCAGTAGGATTTGAGAACGGGGACCAGGTTGGTTATTTCGGGATCCATGAAACTCATATGTGCCACCATAAGCGTCATTGAAGCCAGGATTGCAGCTGCGGAAAGGGCAAAAGCTGATTTTCGGCTGAAGATAAAACCTGCCAGCAGGGTTGCCCATGAGATAAAGATCATTGATTCATATCCATTGCTCATAGGGGAATGTCCGGCAATATACCATCTGAGACCCAGTCCGAAGGTATGAAAAAGGAACCCTGCAAAAATCAGTGATCCCAGGATCTTTATAAATAATGAGCTGTTTTTATTACCCTTTATAACCATGGTAATCAGCCCGATAAGCATTATCAGTCCGATGGTTGCGTAGAAAGGGAACAGGTGTTCAAATATGCCAAGCCGGTAATATAACAGTTCCGCATTTGTCCTGGTAGAGGAAGGCAGGGCATACCGTGAATATTTTTTCTGATACCCTCTTATCGATTCAGCAACTTTTCGCACCACAGCGATATTATTTGTCACGAGTGCATCCCTCAGCACAGGTAAAACTCCGCCCAGGTATACAGAATCGTCTTTGTTCACAGCTTTTTGAAACGCTTCGGTAGGCGATCCCCAGTTATGTGTTCCATCCCTCAGCGGAAATAGTTTCATAAAATCCCCTTTAAACAGCATGTAGACAATGTTAACCCGTTCGTCAATTTTCATCATCTCCTTATCAGTCTTGCTTCTTTCGGATGGCGCTTTTGAATAGGCTGTGTTGACATCTTCCGAAATTTTATAGGAGCCGTTGCCTTCAAGATTAACCAGGTCGGAGAAGGAGGCATACTTCCCGGTTATTCCCAGCTTCTTTTGAATTTCAGTATTCGAGATACTAATAAGGGGAACGTCCTTCCAGTTATTGAAATCGAAATATAACCCAAGGAAGACCTGCATTGATGTGAGGCCCTCAAATTCATTCTTCCTGGTTACTTTCCTGAGTATATCACTGCTCAGAGTAAAAAGAGGTTTGGTTCTTCCCTTTTGATCCTGAACGAGAACTTTTCCAAATTCATCGGCGGCAGCCTTTTCCGGAATGAGTTTCTGGGCACTTGCTTCTGTGGAATGTGTAAGAAGAAGCATAAGAAGTACCAGAGGAGCACTTTTTCTAATCAATGAATTCCAATGTCCGGCATTTATGGTATGAAGCAGGGATTTTTTATTGATTATTGAAAGAATTATGAAAAGAAACAGGAGGGCATAACCTGTATATGTGACCAGCATACCAGCCATGTCGTGATTAACTGACAGTACGGTACCCATCTCATCGCGGTCGAAAGAAGACTGATAAAATCTGTAGCCTTTATATTTCAGGATATTATTCATGAAGATCATGAAAGGCTTTTCAATATTTTCTTTCTTATCGATAAGTACTACATCGCTCTTATAACCGGAAGGGCTCGAAGAACCGGGATATCTCTCGAGGATAAACTTATTAAGTTTAATTGCAAAAGGAAGGGTCGTGAGTTTAGACCCATAGCTGATATCTACAGTTGCCCCATCAAGCACACATGATGTAGTAGCGATATTTTCGCCCTGCCTGTCCCACAGATATGCTGTGGCAGACTCATTACCACTGATAAGATTAAAAATAAAAGCATTCATCCCGGTAGTTTGTTCTTCGGGTTTAACAGCTTCAGCTTTAATTATACCCGATACCGACATTTGCTGAGGTACAATTTTAATATCGTTCACAGTTAATACCTGCATCGGTTTTAATTCTACCGGCTTACCCGTTTCCGTTTCCATTGCAGCCTGATCGCTCATGCTCTTTTCCTCAACAGGATACCTTGACTGAATAAAATACTTCCCTGAGTCGAGGGTAATGTTTACATCGGCCGGTACAGGGGCATCAAAAGCCACTGACAGTCCGTTTGAACTCATTGTCTCTCCTTTCTTAAGAGTGAGGGTCTCCCTTTCCATCATGTCCTTTGTTACAATCAATGAAACAACTGGTTCGCCCTGAGGGCTGTCGGTAATAACTTCGGTTGCATTGGGAATGATCTTTGCCAGGACAAGCTCATAATCTTTCCCTCCTATCATAATTGATTTTTTAAACTCATCGGCTGAAACAGCGGTGAGGGAATATTTCCGGGAATAGCTGGCTAAAACAGTTCCGTTGTTCCCTTTGACAGAATATGAAATATATTTTTCAGTTGAGTAGCATTGTTGCTGCACCTCTCCGTTCCGAATATGAATTGAGCCTTCCCATCCGAAGTATCTTGTAATTCCTGCGCCAATAATCATCAGAATGAATGCCAGATGAAACAGTGCGATTGTAAGCTTTTCTTTCCTTAAAAGTTTTTGCGTAACAACCTGTCCGATAAGATTGACAACAAGAAGGAGAAGGATCAGCTCGAACCACTTTGTATTATACACCATATTGTAGGCGGAAGCTGAACCAAGATCGTTCTCAATAAAGGTTGCAGAAGCCATGGCAATGGCAAAAATTACAAACAGGACCCCCATCATAAGCGGGGAGAACAGGAACTTTAAATACTTCATAATATAATAGGTGTATTAATACTTTTTAAAATCAGGCTGTTTTTTAAAACTCTCCTCTGGATGCTACCCCTTCAATGAGATCTGAATAAGTCTTTCCTTGTCAATTATTTTAACTTTTGATGAATCTGAATAAACGACTCCCGAATCTTCAAGTTCTTTAAGTATGCGGACTACACATTCCTTGGCCATATTTGTCATTTCTCCAAGCTCCTGCCGCGAAAGTATCATTTCATATTCGTCACTTTTGAAAACAGAATCTGAAAAATAGAGAAGTGCATCGGCAAGCCTGCCATGCATTTTTTTCTGCGACAGGCTGACCATCCGGTTTAAGGTATTCAACGACTTAGCGCTTATGTCTTCCAGGAGGCCTTCAGCAAAAGCACCGTTTACCCTTACCAGGTGCTTGAATATCTCAAAATTTATAAAACACGCCTGAACGGCAGTAATGGCAGAAACCGTGTATGAATGGCGAGAATCTACATATGCTCCCGGACCAACAATGAGCCGGCCTGGCAGGGCAATGCTCATTATGAAATTTTTCCCGTTTACACCTTCAATATATGTTTTAGCCATTCCGCTGGCCATGAATAACGCATTCGAAGAGGGAGATCCCTGCTTTAAAATTATTTCACCGGGTTTGAAGGTAGCTTCATACCTGTTGTCGTTTACAAGGCGAATTTCATCATTCGTCAGGTATTGAAAATTTTTCCATGGGTGGGTGCAGGTCTCACAACTGCTTATCAGGTTTACCACAGACATATTTCCTTTTTTAGTGCGTTTAAAAATAGACTATAATAACATTCCTCTACACAAAGCTAACAAATATCACCCTATTAATTGATATTTATCAACGACTGCAGCTATATCTATCAATTATATACAACATAAATAGCATATCAACTGTTATTTGGATAACAGGCTTTTTTGTAAATTGCAACACGAAATCTTAACAACCTACCCAGATATGAAAAACATAGCCAGATTGTTCTCTCTTTTAATCACTGCTGGATTCTTCCTTACAGCATGTGAAGGCCCAGTGGGCCCTCCCGGGAAAGATGCTAATGCAGCCTGCGAAACATGTCACAATACTCCGAACTGGGATGCGAAGCAAGATGAATACCATCTATCGAAACATTACCTAGGTACCACAAGTGCCAGAAATCAGAAGTATTGTGCAAGGTGTCATACCAATGAAGGTTTTCAGGAGATTACCGGTGACGGGCAATTTGTTGTTGCTGCTGAAATACCAACTGCGACCCGTATCAACTGCGAAACATGTCATAAACATTCAGGATTTGATTTTTCAGACGACACGGTCACATTTGTATTACGTACCACTACACCGGTTGCTTTAAATTATGATAATAACGCTACCACAACCGACTTTGGAAAGATTGATAACCTTTGTGTAACCTGCCACCAGATACGTGGTGCCACTGCAGTCAATTATACTGACAGTACAGGTGCAGTTAAACCATTTAAACAGCTTCCCTTTTTCCCGCTTGATAACACTATCGATCCTAATTCGACTGTTAAATACCAGGTGGGTCAGAGCTTTTCTGTGCATGATGGAAATCAGTCGAATCTTTTTGCCGGAATTAACGGCTATGAATTTCCGGGAAAAACCTATACGCGTACCTGGCACCATTCAACAAACAGTTGTACCGACTGTCATATGAATGAATATAATGCTGACACCAAGACAGGAGGCCATACCCTTATACCAAATGAGCAGGCATGTGAAGACTGCCATGGTTCAGATAAGATAACCCCGGTTCAAACTTCAATCACAGCCAAGCTTGCAGAACTGTCCTCTCTGCTTGTTTCAAGAAAGCTTTATGTCCAGGCTTTAAGTCATGGAACTCTCTCACTGGTAGCTGAACCGAGTCACGATTTTTACGGAGTTCTTTTCCCCACTACCCAGTCTACAAAAAAATATGCAACTGCACTCGTAAGTGCCAATACTGTCGGCCCTACATCAGGCATTCTTGTATATGCCAATACGGTAACCATTTCCACCGATAACGATTATGCCCACAGAATTGGTCGTGAATGGAAATATGGTGAACTGGGAGCAGCTTATAATTATGAATACATAAATAGTGAAAAATCTCTTGGTGTTCATAATCCCACATATGCATTACAGCTTCTTCAGAATTCAATTGACTGGCTGAATGCCAACTAATCCTGACGATTAACCTATCTTAATATTTAAGGAATGAAGCCGTCTCAAATCTGAATTTGGGACGGCTTTTCATTTTACCATTCCTTGAATCCATTTACCGCTCCCTCGATTGTCGTGTCTCGACTGGCATCAATCCGGCTCTTCCCTGAAACAGCCCACCGGGTTATTTCTTAACGCCCGGCCATGTAAAAAGGGGAGATCACATGATACCCTCTCTTCACGAAGCAGATCGGGGGGAATATCGGGGTATCAATAAAAAAGCCGTCTCACTTATAGTTATGAGACAGCTTCTTCAATTATGCCAATTCCTGGCCGGGAATTATTTCTTAAGGGTTCTCAGGTAGTTAATTATGTTCCAAATATCTTCATCAGCTAATTTCCCTTCATACTTAGGCATATCGCCTCTTCCGGTTTTGGTTTTGTATAAGAGTTCGCCATCAGCCTGGCTTTGGAATGCGGGTTTTGTGAAATCGCCGGGTGAATCTTTAAGTGTTCTGGCTTTTACACCATCACCCAACCCCGTTTTCCCATGACAGGATGAGCAATTCTTTGTAAAAAGAGCCATACCGGCTTTGGCACTTGCCTCACTCTGGGCAACCGGGTTTTTCATTGATTTGAAATTAGCAGGAACAACCCATGGTTTTGGCTGGGCAACCAGAGTTGCACTGAGGAGCAAAACCAGTGAGCTCACAAAAAGAAGTTTAGTTGTTTTCATAATCATGCATTTTAGTTTTATGAGTGCAATTATCGTGCAATTGTTAAGCAGTCCGGGGAAAATCTATTTTTTCAGTGTTCTCATGTAATTTACAATATTCCAGATATCATCATCCGTGAGTTTGCCCTCATATTTTGGCATCTCATCCCTTCCGAATTTTGATTTATAGAACAGATCACCATCAGTTTGTTTCTGAAAGTCGGCTTTTGAAAAATCTCCAGGGAAGGTTTTCAGAGCCCTGGCCTTTACTCCATCGCCCAAACCGGCTCTTCCATGGCAGGAGGCACAGTTTTTCGTATACAGTGCAAGTCCTGCTTTTGTGCTTGTCTCGCCTGCAGCTACAGGATTTTTCATTGTTTTGAAGTTGGCCGGGACCACCCAGGGCTTAGGTTGAGCAACCAAAGGGAGTGTACCGGCAATTATCAATGAGCACACAAAAAATAATTTTAAGCTTTTCATACTCCTGAATTTTTAATGACAATAAATATACAAATTTTATAGCAGTTTTAATCGGAAAAACGATTATTAATTATTCATCCTCAGATACATGATAACCTGTTATAATACCACGGAACAGAGAAGTCCATTTTGATCCCAGCGTGCAGGTATAGATATGAATTATCATAAATATTGAAAGTGAGAAGCCCATGGTGATATGGAGAATATCGGTGAGAATGAGTCCGCTTACACCAAAAAATGTTTTAATTGTGATCTCTGGCAGAAGCAATCCTATACCTGAAATAATGAGAAGGGGAATAGCAACATATAAAGCGAGAACATAAGTTATTTTTTGCAGGGGATTGAATTTTGACTCTTCTGTCACGGGAAACGGATGTTTCTCTCCTTTGAACATTCCTATGGAATAATATATAAACTGTTTTTTAAGATTTGAGATAAAGCCTTTTTTCCCTATTCTGTAATATCTGCCATTTTTAGTGAGCAAATTCCCGGTAACAAAAATTATATAATTCAAAATCAGTATCATAGCTGCAAAATTATGCCATCTCACTGCCTTTGCAAACCCGACAACATATGATGCATTCTCCTTATCGGTGTATTGCATGCTTAAGCCTGTTGTGATGAGTATGAGAAACATTGCCGCATTTATCAAATGCCAGACTCTGATCCATTTTGGGTAGAGATACATTTTATTATCCTTTAATGATTTTTGATTTTTTTTCTTAATCTGAATATAATATGAACTCCGATTATAAGAATTACCACAAAAAATAGTATCACGCTGATAATGTTCAGATACTCGTTCCTGTTGGCGCCGATAATATATGATGAGTTTAAAATAATGCCGTTTAAAAATCCAACCCGACGTTGTTCTTTAGATTCAAATTTATATAGTGAGGCCATAAGTATAGAGTTTTTTGAATGACATTCATTACATAACCTGACAGCTTCTTCTTTCGGTAATATATGATGAGCCACAGGGATATTGTTATCTGCCTTAGTATGACATTCGATACATCTGACATTGGCAAAATGCAGGGCCTGATTGGGAAGCCATTCGTGTTTCTGAATTAAATCGATCTCAGCCTTATCGCTAAGGAGCTGAAAATTACTGTAATCGGAGTGGCAGTTAAGACAAATTGCGTTATCATAGGCTATTGTCTCTTTAAGGTTAGTGCTGTTACGCACAGTAATTTTGTATGTATGGGGATTATGACATTTCCAGCAGGTGAATCCTTCCTTCTCCATCTTAAAGTGAACGCTTTTCTGATACTCAGCTTCAATCTCTTCAAAATGATACTGAGCAAATTTCGGATCGCCTCCATGACAATCAATACAGTTATACATCTGTTCCATCCTCAGTGTACCTGAATGAGGAAATTTTGTGTATTCTTCAGAATGACAATCGGTGCAGCTAAAGCTTCTGTGATTTGATGAATAGAAATCCTTTTTGCGAACAATCCGCTCAGAACACATTATATCCTTTATCACTTGTCCTGACGTTTCATTTGTATATTCGTATCTATCCTGCCCATGACATTTAAAGCATCGGTTATTGTCGGCTTCAAACTTCGAGACAAATGTTGAAGTATCCTGAATATTGCCATTGTCCCCGGATGAAGAAGGATATCCGGAAGAAACAAAAGAAAATAAATTGATAATAATCAACAGGACTCCTGACCTGATCTTGAATAATTTCATTACGGAATATTCTTGACAGAATTAGAATCTAACGTGAATATTAAACCCTACCAGCCATTCACTTGACTTGAAATCATTTGTGTTGAAAACGAAATTCCTCTGATTTATAATCTGGTTATAGTTTGCAACAAATATCTGGAATGTATGAGTCGCTGTATTTATTTCCCAACCGAGTGAAAGATTTGGTTTCGGCTGTACAGCTATATCCTGTTTCGTCAGCAGCTGATCATACTCCACGATTACCGAATGTGAGCCGAATAAATTTGCACGGGCACCTGCTGAGATCCCTATGTTGAAATTCTTATATCCTCTTGTGGAATCGACATTCTGTGGCACTGAATTGAAATATGAGACTGACGGAGCTATTTCAACTGAGAGAACCTTGTTTATTTTACGGGCCACGATAAATTGCGTGAAATAAGATAACCTGTGAATCTGCCTGAACTGATCAGCCGGTCCAAATGCATCTTCAGACCGTAAATCGATAACCATATTCCCATAATATGAAAGTGAGACAGGCATCTTATTGTCCTCCGTCTGCTGAAGAATAAGATATTTCCATTGAATATCCTGAAGCTGATTTTCTTTTGTGGTCCCAACGCCTACCATTAACCTGTCGGTGATTCCATAATTCAGTCCTATTCTTGTATTGGCAGAACCATAAATGCCAAAAATGTTATGATAGTTTTGGATCAGGCTGAAACGGTGATGAATCTCAAGCTGAAGGCCGCCCTTGTACGGTGTTTCAGTGGTATTCATATCAATCAGGGTGAGAGAACCAAAAGTAAACCTGACCGGTTTTGAAGTCGCCTGGGGAAGAGAATCTACCTGTGCAAACAAAGAAGTTATGCTTAATGATAATGTCAATAGTATTAAGAATTTTTTCATTTTGTTAGGTTTTATCAGGTTAGGATATTTTTAATTATTAAGGGCTCCCTGGTTTATCCAGTAAAGAATCTCAAGCTTCTCTGCTGAGGTTGTTCGGGGAATATGATCAGTATTTGTTGTTATCTGAATGTATAAGATGCTGGTCGTTCCGGGCTGATTGACAAATCCTGCTTTAGTCAGAGAAGTATAGGACTTTCCGCTGCGAAGATCAGGAGCCTGAACACCTCCATGGCATTCAATACACTTCGAATTGAAGATAGGCTGGATGTCGGAAGATAAGTGCCATGTGGCATTAGGATCGACAGGCCGTTCAGGATATGAAATTTTCTCGCATGAGGAAAATCCATAAATTCCCGCAATCAGAATGAATGCTACGAATATCTGTCTTATTCTTTTCAATTTCTGATTCATATTTTCAACGTTGTTAATTTATTCACAAAGATATCTGATTATCCTGATTAATAGTTTTTTATACGACCCAAAATTCAGGAATTAGCATGCTCTTTATCATGTAAAAAATTGATCTTTATCACTGGTCATGGTGATATTTGTTTCTTACACAGTAATACAAAACTAATATCCTAAATATATTGAATCAATCAAATATAAACGAGATAATATCAGGTATTTTTGCTTCAGCAAATGACTCAACTCTTTGCGGCCGGTTAATACAACTATTGTGCATGCTCTCTGAAACAAGAATAATTCTATAACACAAAAAAGCAGGTTTTTGTTTACTTGTAATAAAACTATTTAATTTATCTGTAAAGATACATATTTCCTAATTTCATCGCATTGTCACAATAACAAGAGGCCGTCTCAAAAGTCCTCTGTGCTACTCGTATGTTTGTTGTTCTTTGAAATATGTATATAAAATTAGAAACATTTTGTTTTACTTCATTGGCAATAATGGTCTGTGCTGTAGGTCTATTGAACCTGTCACAGAGTTTATTATGTCAACCAGGTAAAAAATCGGGAAATAACATGCGTTTTCGAAACCGTATTTACGAGAAAGATGTTGCCTGAAAAGTAAAAACAAAACTTTTATCTATGAAACTTTTCTTAGGAGGAGATGTAAGTAAGGGATATGCCGACTGGGTTATCCTTTCAGAAAAGAAACAAGCTGTTTTGGAAAACTTCCAGCTTGACGACACTTATGATGGTCATTGTAAACTTTATTCTATGCTTGAAGTTTACTCTGACAAACATCCGGGGTGTGAGATCTATGCAGCAGTTGAAAGCACTGGAGGGTATGAAAACAATTGGTTTAATACCCTTAAAGGCTTTCAGAAATTTATTAATCTTAAGGTGTCGCGAATCAATCCTGCAGGGGTTAACTATAACCGAAAAGCGGGATTGAAACGAAATGTAACAGACGCCATAAGTGCAGTAAGTATAGCGGAATACATAATCAATCATCCAGAGAATGTTGTGTATGATCAGGATGATAAATGGAAATCTCTTTGTCGGCATTGGAATTTTGTTGAAATGCAAAAACGGCAAAGAGTACAGACCATTAATCAATTGGAAACAATCCTTTACAACGCAAATCCTACTTTGATGGCCTACAAGAAGGGTGACTTCCCAAATTGGCTTCTTGAGCTAATAATCATCTGCCCAACATCGGATATATTAGCTAAGTCCAGGCCTGAAAAACTTGCTAAAATACCATATCTGACCTTAGCAAGAGCAAAGACGCTGATAGCAGAAGCGAAGCAAAATATCGCTTCTGCGACAGATCGGAACGCCGAGATATTGGTTAGTCAAATTGCCCTTCAAATCAAGATGTTTGATCAAAACATAAAAAGTCAAATGCAACTGATTGAACGGGATCTAACTTGTCCTGAGATTGAACTTTTAAGGACATTTATTGGCATTGATACTGTATCAGCAGTTGGGCTGTTACTTGAGATAGAAACAGTTGAACGTTTTCCCAGAACCAAAGGCATTAGCTGCTATTTTGGTTTACATCCTAAGTTTAAGCAAAGCGGAGATAAAATAATAGGTGTCCGCATGAGCAAACAAGGCAGTAAAAACATGAGGAAGATACTCTTTAACATAGCTAAAACTGCTATCGTTAGAAATCCTTTAATAAAAGAGATCTATGAGAAAAAAGTATCGCATGGAATGAATAAAATGGCTGCCATTGGCGTCTGCATGCATAAGATACTACGGATAATCTATGGGATGCTTAAAAACAAACAAGCTTTCAATCCAGTGATTGACAAACAAAATGTCGAACACTCTAAAGCTAAGCATGAGGAAAAACTACAGAATGAAAACACAAATATCAACAAAAGCCGGCGTTATCAGGAATTTGATGAAAAAGCACCTATCTCGAGGAAACAGACAAAAAAAAGGAAGGAACACGATTTGTCCCAATGTGAAGTAACTTCACAAAGTACGGGATCAACATGCTCCTTCGATACAAAATTATTAAAAATCCCATAATTATGTATTAAGAAATATATTAAATACTCCCGATTACAAAATGTCAAAGAACTTTATATATTTTTTTCAAAAAAAGTTAAACTTTCAACGAAATAACTCTGTGCCCCTTTGTGTTACTCGTATGTTTGTTGTTCTTTGAAATATCTATATAAAATTAGAAACATTTTGTTTTACTTCATTGACAATAATGTTCTGTGCTGTAGGTCTATTGAACCTGTCACAGAGTTTATTATGTCAACCAGGTAAAAAATCGGGAAATAACATGCGTTTTCGAAACCGTATTTACGAGAAAGATGTTGCCTGAAAAAGTAAAAACAAAAACTTTGCTCTATGAAATTTTTCTTAGGAGGAGACGTAAGTAAAGGATATGCCGACTGGGTAATCCTTTCAGAAAAGAAACAAACTGTTTTGGAAAACTTTCAGTTTGATGACACTCATGACGGTCACTGTAAGCTTTATGCTTTACTTAAAGCTTACTTTGATAAGTATTCCGGCTGTGAGATCTATGCAGCTGTAGAAAGCACTGGTGGATATGAAAACAATTGGTTAAATACCCTGAAAGGTTATCAAAAGACTTTTAATCTTAAGGTATCACGAATCAATCCAGCAGGGGTCAACTTTAACCGAAAAGCAGGACTTAAACGAAATGTTACAGATGCCATAAGTGCAGTAAGTATTGCTGAATATTTGATCAATCATCCTGAGAATGTTGTGTATGATCAGGATGATAAATGGAGATCTCTTTGTCGCCATTGGAATTTTGTTGAAATGCAAAAGCGGCAAAGGGTACAAACCATTAATCAGCTGGAAACAATCCTATACAACGCTAATCCGACTTTGATGCGTTATAAAAAAGGGGATCTTCCAAATTGGCTTCTTGAATTAATAATCAAATGCCCAACGTCGGATAAATTAGCCAGGTCCAGTGCTGAAAAACTTGCAAAAATACCATATCTGTCCTTCGCAAGAGCAAAAACGCTGATAGCAGAAGCGAAGCATAATATCGCTTCTGCGACAGATCGGAACGCCGAGATATTGGTTAGTCAAATTGCTCTTCAGATCAAAACGTTTGATCAAAATATTAAGAGTCAAATGCAATTGATTGAACGGGATCTTACTTGCCCTGAGATTGAACTTTTAAAGACCTTTATTGGCATTGATACTGTATCAGCGATCGGTTTGTTACTGGAAATAGAAACCGTTGAACGTTTTGCCAGGACTAAAGGCATCAGCTGCTATTTTGGATTACATCCTAAGTTTAAGCAAAGTGGAGATAAAATAATTGGTGTACGGATGAGCAAACAGGGCAGTAAGAATATGCGAAAGATACTCTTTAATATAGCAAAAAGTGCTATCGTTCATAATCCTTTAATAAGAGAGATTTATGAGAAAAAAGTATCACATGGAATGAGTAAAATGGCAGCCATTGGCGTCTGTATGCACAAAATACTAAGGATTATTTACGGTATGCTCAAAAATAAACAAGCGTTTAATCCAATTATCGACAAACAAAATGTCGAACACTCGAAAACTAAACACCAGGAGAAACTGCAAAAGGAAAATGCAAATATCAATAAGAGCCGGCGTTACCAGGAATTTGATGAAAAGGCACCTATATCTAGAAAACAGACAAAAAAAAGGAAGGAACACGATTCGTCCCAATGTGAAATTACTTCACAAAGTCCGGGATCTACATGCTCCTCCGATACAAAATTATTAAAAATCCCTTTATAATTATTTAACTCCAATAACTTTAATACTCCCGATTACAAAATGTCAAAGAACTTTATATATATTTTTTCAAAAAAATTAAACTTTCAACGAAATAACTCTGTGGAAACTCTGTGATCTCTGTGTAAGTTCTTAATTATTTGTTACACAGAGAGCCACAGAGAAGACACAGAGCTACACAGAGAAAGAATTACATCAATTTTTGACTTTTGAGACAGCCTCTCCATATTTAAGTTTCTGAATTCTCAGAACTTGTAAGCATTATCTGCAATCAGCTTATCAGCTATGCGCCGTCTTGCATCCTTCACATTCACACACTCAACCCTTGACAGGTTTTCAATTGCCTTTATCAATGCCGGGCAGTTTTCAGAAGTCGAAAATGAACCAATAGCTTCAAGGGCTGATTTCCTGACGATGCCGGCAGTGTCAAATATGTTTACATTGAGCATATCCTTGTAAACCGAGCCATCCCCATTGATTGCCGACATTTTCTCGACTCTGAGGGCAAGCGATTCGGAAACATATGTTTCCATCATCATTTCAGCTATATTATTAAGTACTTCCTGTTCATTGATAAGACCCTTGCCAAAAGTCGTGGAAGCGCCATGTATGCAAATCAGAATGGCTTTCTTGAAGTTTTTGATATACCTCGATTTTTCCTGGAAAAAGCTCTCGCCATCAGGTTTATTATCGGAGATGCTATCCAATTCAGAATACAGCTTCGCTGCTTCTCCAAATAGATCAAACTCTCCCTTCATTGCACGTTTCATCGCAGTGTCCACCACAAGCAGACGGTTTATTTCGTTTGTTCCCTCAAAGATCCGGTTGATCCTGGAATCCCTGTAGCCTCTTTCAACTGCCATCTCGGCAGAATAGCCCATTCCGCCGTGAATCTGAACTGCTTCATCTGCCACGAAATCAAGCATCTCCGATCCAACAACTTTCAGGATAGCAGCTTCCACAGCGTAGTGGCTGATAGACTCAATTGAAGCCCTGCCATAATCACCGCAGTCAACAGTAAGCTGCTTCAAAAGACTGTCGACATCAGAGCTTACCCTGTATACAGCTGACTCTGAAGCAAAAAGTCTGATCACCTGTTCAGCAAGCTTATGTTTAAGGGCACCGAATGTCGAAATCAATACGCCAAACTGCTTTCTCTCATTGGCATACTTAACCGAGTCATTGATAGCTTTTTTAGCCGCTCCGATTACATTTGCCCCGAGTTTGAGACGGCCCATATGAAGAATACTAAGTGCTATTCTGAACCCTTCTCCCCTCTTTCCCAGGAGGTTTTCCACCGGTACCTTAACATCATTGAAATAGATCTGTGCGGTTGAGGATCCCTTGATTCCCATCTTGTGCTCGTCAGGACCAATAACCACTCCGGGATATTTGGTTTCGACAATAAATGAGCTCAGTACCCTGTCGGTATCAATTTTTGCAAATACTACAAGCGTATCAGCAAATCCGGCATTTGTGATCCACATCTTCTGGCCATTCAGAATATAATGAGTCCCTTCTTCACTTAATTTTGCATTTGTCTTTCCAGAGTTTGCATCACTGCCTGCTCCCGGCTCAGTAAGACAATATGCCCCGATGAGTTCCCCGGTTGCCAGCTTTGTAACGTACCGCTCACGCTGATCTTTATTCCCATAGTACATTATTGGCAGAGTGCCTATTCCGCAATGCGCCATATAAGCTACCGAAAATGAATAACCAGCTCCGGTTGTTTCAGCGACAAGCATCTGAGTCACAAACGATTGTCCGAAACCACCAAACTCTTCGGGGATTGATACACCCATCAGTCCCAGCTCCCCTGACTTTTTAAGAATGCTCTTCATCAGCTCCCGGTCGCTTTTCTCAACCTTTTCAAGATTTGGATACACTTCCGCTTCCAGAAAATCGCTGCATGTCTGAGCGATCATCTTCTGCTCCTCATTAAATTCTTCAGGGATAAAAACATCAGCTGCTGAAACTTCTCTTACAAGAAATTCACCGCTTTTCAAGAGTTTATTATTTTCCATGGTTATCAAATAATTATTTGGACTACTTTATAAATCAATTGATTGTGCGATAAGCTCGGCAATATCGAGGTTCCTTATCTCCTGCTCCTTATTTTTATATTTAATGCCATCGGTCAGCATCGTCATACAGAATGGACAGGCAGTTGCAATTACACTGGCATTGGTCTTAAGAGCATCTTCAGTCCTTTCAATAAAAACTTCTTTAGTGCCTTTTTCAGCTTCCTTAAACATCTGGGCACCACCAGCGCCACAGCACAGTGAAAAACTCTTGTGCCGGTGCATCTCCACCAGATTTCCTGTCAGATGCCTTAGAATATTGCGGGGTTCATCGTAAATGTCGTTGGCTCTTCCCAAATAGCATGGATCGTGATAGGTTACCGATATGTTTTCAAGCGAAGCCGGATCGATCTTCAGATTTCCGGCTTCAATATTACCGTTAAGGAACTGCAGATAGTTTATCACCTCGTACTTGCCGCCAAGGTCGGGATATTCATTTTTGAAAATGTTGAAGCAATGGGGGCAGATAGTAATTATTTTTTTTACTTCATACCTTGCGAATATCTCAATGACCTGCAGGGCTTGCATCTGGTAGAGCATTTCATTGCCAGCTCTCCGTGCCGGATCACCATTACAGGTTTCTTCCTTCCCGAGAACGGCAAAGCTTACATTCAGATGCGTGAGGATCTTTGTAAATGCCCTTACAACTTTCTTATACCTGTCATCGAAAGCTCCGGCACAACCGACCCAAAAAAGGTATTCAGGTTTCTCGCCTTTTGCAAAAAGGTCCGCCATTACAGGTACTTCAATCTTTCGGGTTTCCATTTCTTTCCTTATCTTATTATCAGCTTTTTGATGTGTTCTCCTTTACCTGCACCGGGTTGCCAATTTTAATTAACCTTAATGTTCATTTCCAGATCTTTTGCCCATAGCATCCTGTCTTCAGCTGAATACTGCCATGGAGCCCCGTTATTTTCAATATTGTTGAATAATGTTTTTATTTCACCGGGTGCTGAGGCTTCTTCCATAACCAGGTACCGTCGCATGTCGATTATCAGGGTCGGATGATTGATGTTGATAGGGCACTCTTTTGCACAGGCATTACAGGTTGTGCATGCCCAGAGCTCTTCCTCTGTAATAAAATCTCTCAAAAGCGAACGTTTATCATTGAAATCCCTTCCGTTTTTGACCATGAGCGGCCCTTTTTCATTCATTCTTGCCCGGAGATCCATAATTATTTTCCGTGGAGATAATTTCTTCCCTGTGAGATTAGCAGGACAGACAGAAGTGCATCTTCCGCACTGTGTACAGGCCAGGGAATCAAAATAGTTTTTCCATGAAGCATCTTCAACGTCCTTTACGCCAAAACGTTCAGGCGCGGTGGTGTCTGTGGCAGTTGCAAAAGCTGTGTTTGGATCAAGCATCAGCTTAACTTCCCTGGTTATACTGTCCATATTCGGAAGCTTTCCAAGAGGATCGAGCCTCGAAAGAAAGACATTCGGCACAGACATGAAAACGTGAAAATGCTTTGAATAAGGGAGCATATTCGCAAAGAAGAATATCAGAAGTATATGAACCCACCATGAAGTTTCATATAATACCCTGTAACTCTCTGCATTTCCGGAGGAGATGAAGCCTGCTATCAGATTACTGACAGGAAACAGTCCCAATGCCGGTTCACCTGATATTTTCTTATACTCAACATATCCTGTATTCATAGCCAGGAGGGAAAGCATAAGCAGAAGGATTATCGAAAGAGCAATATTTGCATCGATATGAGTCATTTTTTTCATCTCGATTCCTTCAAATCTTTTAATATGAAAGAATATCCTGCGACTCAAAAAGATAACTATTGAGATGGCTACCAGCAGAGCAAAGATATCACCGGAAGCCATTATAATGTTGTATACAGGTCCCAGAAATTTTAATACTCTTTCAGTTCCGGTGAGTCCGTCGATCACCATTTCAATACTTCCAAAGATAATAACGCAGAATCCCCAGAAGACAAGGGCATGGAAGAAACCTATGACAGGTCTCCTGAAAATTTTTGTCTGGCCAAAAGCCACCGAGAGCATAACCTTTGTTCTTTTGCCAAAGTCTCTCACTGGGAAAGCCGGCCTGGTAAGCTTAAAAAACCTTAATATTCTTCTTACGGTGTAAGAAAATATTCCAAGTGTAATCAGAAGAGTTAATGCAAAAACCAGCTGTTTCGTCATAATTGATTTACTTCGTTTTCCATCGTTTTAAAAGCTCCTGAGGAAATTAATTTACTACCCTTGTCGGGGTAAATAAATTGATTTTCGGGCTTTCCATGGCAGGTAGTATATAATTATTTATTTTCTTAACTCTTTTACAGCCTCAACGAGTTTTGGCAATACCTTCATCGCATCTCCGACTATCCCATATTGTGCTGCCTCAAAGATAGGTGCATCCTTGTCGCTGTTTATCGCCACAATATATTTTGATGAACTGATACCGGCAAGGTGCTGGGTCGCACCAGAAATACCTACCGCTATATACAGGTTTGGGGCAATGATCTTGCCGGTCTGACCGGTATGTTCTTCGTGAGGCCGCCATCCTTCATCGGATACGGGGCGAGAGCATGCTGTTGCAGCGCCAAGAAGACTGGCAAGCTCAACGAGGGGCGGCCAGTTATCAGGCGATTTCATTCCTCTTCCTCCAGAAACCACAATATCAGCATCGGTCAGCAAAATCTTACCCGACTGTTTCTGGACATCCCGAACAACTGTTTTAAGCAGTGAACTGTCAACAACCGGAGTAAGTTTTTCAATGGCAGCATTGACAGGCATTTCCACCAGGTCATAAGAATTCTGAGCTAGGGTGAGGATCTTAACCGGTGATTTAATTACAAGATGTGCAAAAGCATTCCCTGAATAGGTTCTTTTATAAACCGTGAAAGGATCAATGCTTAATGGAAGTCTGCTTACGCCTGAGCCGACACCCGCTTTGAGCCTGACAGATAATCTCGGTGCAATTGCTTTGCCGGTATTATTATTTGAAAAAACTATTACAGATGCATTTTCTTTTTTGGAAATATCAGCTAATACGCTGGCATATACCTGGCTGTCAAGAACTTTAAGCTGCTCATTATTGGCATCAATAATTTTGTTTGCTCCCCAGTTTCCAAGTTTATTTAGCTCAGCTTGATCGACACTGCCTATTGAAACAGCTGTCACAGAAGTATTTAGCATTTTTGCAACTCCGGCTGCATAAGACACCAGCTCAAATGAAAGCTTCTTGAATTTTCCATCCCAATTCTCGGTATATACTAATACTGACATATTGATATATTTTACTGTTTATTAACTGGTTTCAGATTACTTTTGCTTCATTCTGCAACAGATCGAGCAGCATTGCAGGATTATCCGCTTCAATAAATTTACATGCAGCGCGCGGAGCAGGCTTCTCAAAACCTGAAATCTCTGTAAGAAGTTCAACCTGAACCGGTTCTATTACCTTTACCGGTTTTGATCTTGCCATCATAATGCCACGCATAGCAGCTATTCTGGGTTCTTTGGCTATTCCTTTCTGGACAATTGCCACAAACGGGGCAGGAACGTTAACGACCTCCTTTCCTCCGTCAATTTCCCGGATCATTACAGGCTGTCCGTTCTCAATTTTAATTCCTGAAACAGCTGAAACGGAAGGTATTCCAAGAAATTCTGCAATCATCCCTCCCACTGTCGAACCATTGAAATCGCTCGATTCTATTCCGCACAAAATAATGTCAAAGGGGTCTATTCTTAACCACTTCAGCGATCTGTGCGGCAACAAAGAATGAATCTGATGATTGTGCATTCACTCTGATAGCATCATCAGCTCCAATGGCCAGGGCTTTCCGTATTGTAGGCTCTGAGGCGGGCAGACCGACATGAATGACAGTAACAGACGTTATTCCGTTGGAGGAGTCATCCTTTAATTCAAGGGCACGTGTAAGGGATAGCTCGTCCCATGGGTTTATAACCCACTGAATACCGGTAGTGTCAATTGAGGTATTTCCTTCGGCAAATTTTATTTTTGTCGTTGTGTCGGGAACATTACTGATACAAACCAGAATTTTCATCTAAGATTAAATATTAATTAGTTAATTAGCTCGTCTTAAATTGTTTGATAGAACCAAATATGAGTTGTTCAACCATTGAGGCGGCAAATATAATAATTTATGTATCACAATCAAATCGCATAAATATCATTATTTACGGCTATTCGAAAGAATACGCAAGCTTAACAGGCTACACTGCTTATCATTGTACAATCCTATACTATCCTGTAATAATTACAGTCGAAGGATTTGCGTTTCAGGTATCATTTAACCTCAATGGAATAAAAAGAAAATCTGCCTCAGAGCTGTTAATCCTCTGTGGACTCTGGCGGTAGAAAATCACTCCGCATTGAAGGAATCATTGCTTGCCTTCCAGTAGAAAAAATTGCCGGAAATATGTTCGGATATACATATTTTAAATATAAATTCGCAGCGCCAAAATCACTCAAATATATTCCTGTTTACAAATTGAACAAAAAAGTAAAAACATATAGCGCAGTTGTACTGGCGATGATCTTCTGGGCATTTTCATTTATCTGGTTTAAAGTAGCTAACAAAACATTCCTCCCCATAACAATTGTCTTCATCAGGCTGGCTCTTTCGGTAGTTCTCCTAGCGGCATTCCTCCTTGTTACCAGGAGTTTCATGAAGATAAAAAAAGCCGACCGGAAACTTTTTCTTATGCTGGCATTGTTTGAACCATTCTTTTATTTCCTTGGCGAGAGCTTCGGATTAACCTACGTATCAGCAACCGTATGTTCAGTTTTAATATCAACCATTCCGGTATTTGCCACTATTGGTGCCTGGATAATCTTTAAAGAGAAGCTGAAAGCAATAAATTATGCCGGAATTATTTTATCCTTTATAGGAGTTCTTGTATTTATTCTTAACAGCGACGGCAGCATTTCCTTCAATGTTAAAGGACTTGGGTTTCTTACTCTTGCCGTATTTTCAGCCGTAGGTTATAATCTCACCCTGAGCCGCCTTGTCGGAACATATTCACCCGTTTATATTGTTTATGTCCAGAATTTTATCGGAGCAGTCCTTTTTATGCCTCTGTTTCTGATTTTCGATCTCAGGCATTTCATCTCCATTCCGCTGACCTTTGAAGTTTTCAAACCAATTATTGAACTTTCAATCTTTGCTTCATGCGGAGCATTTATACTCTTTGCCTGGTCGGTAAGAGCCATAGGAATTACGAAAGCAAATGTTTTTTCAAACTGTATTCCTGTTTTCACAGCTCTGTTCTCATTCGTGCTTATTGGCGAAAAGCTTACATTCCAGAATGTTGCCGGGATGGCAATTGTAATTGCCGGCTTGTTTATGTCTCAGCTTAATGGCAGGCATAAACGTATTGACGATGCTCTTGCCCTTACGGGAAAAACTGCCTGACTCCCTATACAGCCATATATTACCAACTAATACTATTTCACCTCGCGGATGCGTTAAATAAATGATGCTATCTTTGGTTTGTGAGTGTAATTATGAAAAAAAGGATCCTGGGTTTCTCTCCTGTTTATAATAACCTTATCACCTTCCTTCTCTCAAACCGGTGGTGATAATATCTATGAATTTTTAAATCTCACACACTCCGGACTTGTTTCTTCACTTGGAGGCACAAATGTATCACTGCCGGGAAATGATCTCAACCTGGCATACCATAATCCTGCTCTTCTTAATGCAGGTATGGACAAAAGTCTTGCCCTGAATTATGTGAATTATTTTGCAGGTATTAATTATGGCCTGGCCATGTATTCAAGATCATTCCAGGGAACCGGAAATTTTGCTGCCGGCCTTACTTATCTTAATTACGGTTCATTCACAGAAACAGATGCTTCAGGCATAATTACTGGAAATTTCACTGCTGCCGAATATGCACTTTCATTTATTTATTCGCGCGAAATAGATTCTTCCATCTCAGTAGGAGTGAACTTCAAGCCGGTACTATCGCAGCTTGAAAAATATAATTCCTTCGGATTCGCCTTCGATATAGGCGCTGCCTGGCATAACAGCAGTAATCTTTTTTCAGCCGGTGTGGCAATAAAAAATGCCGGATATCAGATTACTGCTTATGCCGGTGGACCGCACGAGAAATTGCCATTCGAGATTCAGGCGGGTTTAACTCAGAAACTTGCACATGCTCCCTTTCGCTTCTCACTGACCCTGAGACACCTTGAAAAATTCGACCTCACATATCAATATGAGAATACTGTCTCTCCGGAAGATACCAAGGTATCAACAGGATTTTTGGAAAATTCACTGAGACACGTCATTCTTGGAGTTGAGCTTATACCTCATAAAAACTTCTATTTGAGCGCCGGATATAATTATCAGAGAAGAAAGGAGCTTGAAATAGCATCGAAAACCTCCACCGTCGGATTCTCATGGGGATTCGGCATAAATACCTCCTTCCTTAATATTGAATTCGGCAGGGCAACCTATCATCTCGCCGGTTCGTCGAATAATATTTCATTAATAATCCGGCCTGATCTTATCTATAAAAGATTTCATGTCTAGATAATCCTTGTCTTATAGCTGATTATTTTTCACCTTTGTGAAGTTTTTCCCCGTTTGTAATGGAAAAGCACGCCATAATTACCTATTGATGTAACCTCATAGAGCCAAAACAGAGGGAAGAAAACAAGATAATGGAAAAAAAACTTATAATAGCTATCGACGGTTACGCCTCATGCGGGAAAAGCACATTTGCCAGATTAATAGCCACAGACCTTAACTATATTTACATTGATAGCGGAGCCATGTATCGTGCAGTAACTCTCTATTGCATGAGAAGAAATTATATCAGCATCACTGGAGTGAATACCTCTTCAATCATCGGAGAACTGAAAGATATTAATATCGATTTTAGCTATAACGCCGTAATAAATGAATATGAAACATTTCTGAATTCAGAAAATGTTGAAAATGAGATCAGGAGTATGGCTGTCACCTCTCACGTAAGCAGGATTAGTCAGATACCGGAGGTTCGGTCGCGGATGGTTGAGCTGCAGAGAGAGATAGGCGCTTCTAAAGGTATTGTGATGGATGGCAGAGATATAGGCACTGTTGTTTTCCCCGACGCTGATATAAAAATTTTCATGACGGCATCAGTGGAGATAAGATCGAAAAGAAGATTCAATGAATTAACGAATAAGGGAGTAAATATCGCATTTGAAGAGATTAAAAGAACCATTATCGCAAGGGATATTGCAGATGAGAACAGGGACATAAGCCCTCTCAGAAGGGCTGATGATGCAATAATTCTTGATAACAGCCGGATGACTGTTGATGAGCAGATGGTTTGGATAAAGGAGATAATTCAGAGGAAACGGAATGATAGTTGAGATTGACAAAAAATCGGGCTTCTGTTTTGGAGTGAAAAATGCCGTTGAGATAGCAGAAAAAGCTCTGATCAGAGGAGAACAAGTATTTTCTCTCGGTCCGATCGTTCACAACGATAAGGAAGTCGACCGTCTTTCCTCTCTTGGGCTCGTCTCTATTAATCATGAAAAGTTCCGGAACCTTAAAGATTGTAAAGTCCTGATTAGGGCACATGGAGAGCCACCCGAGACTTATGCTACAGCGGAAACAAACAATTTAACGATCATTGAAGCCACCTGTCCTATAGTTAAAAAGCTGCAGTCGAAGATCCGGGAAACGTGGATGAGGACGAAAAACGGTGACGGACAAGTAGTTATATTTGGCAAACCAGGTCATGCAGAAGTGGTTGGCTTGCTCGGACAGATAAATAACGAAGGCATTCTTGTTTCAGGGCCAGATGATTTCGGGAAAATCGATATTTCAAAGCGGATATATCTTTTTGCCCAGACAACCATGAGCGTGAAAGAGTATAGCAATCTCATTGAGATCCTGATTAAAAAGATGGAGGATTATGGTATTCCTGACCCCGTAGCAAACCTGATAATAAACAAAACTATCTGTGGACAGGTATCCAATCGTGAGCCTCATCTGAAATTATTTGCAAAAAAACACGACATTATAATCTTTGTAAGCGGCCGGGAGAGCTCCAATGGCAAAATGCTCTATTCGGTATGTAAAAATGTCAATCCCGATACCCATTTCGTTTCGAGTCATGAAGAACTTGATAAATCATGGTTTATTGGTAAAAAATCGGCAGGGGTCTGCGGGGCGACCTCAACACCAAAGTGGCTGATAGAAAACATAAGGGATTTCATTTCAAATATCTGACTATTGCAATGTTCCGCTATTTGTCAGGGTTAATAAAATGTATTACCTTTGTGCCAAATTTTACAAAAATAATTTATGGCAAAGATTAAGAAAATCGGGGTACTGACATCAGGAGGAGATGCCCCAGGAATGAATGCAGCTATTCGCGCCGTTGTCCGTACCGCAGTTTATAACGGACTGGAAGTATTGGGTATACATCAGGGTTATCAGGGATTGATAGATGCAAGTTTTACGCCTCTTCAATCATCGAGTGTAAGCGATATAATACAAAGAGGAGGAACAATTTTAAAAACCGCCAGGTGTGAAGAATTCAGAACACCAGAGGGCAGGCTAAAAGCATATCATCATCTCAAAGAAGCTCAGATTGACGGAGTGGTAGTTATCGGCGGAGACGGTTCGTTCACAGGCGGCAGGATATTTAACGAGGAATATGATATTCCCTTCGTTGGCATCCCGGGAACAATTGACAATGATATCTATGGAACTGATTATACAATAGGTTATGATACAGCGCTTAATACTGTAGTGGAAGCCGTTGATAAAATAAGAGACACTGCCAGTGCTCATAACAGGATGTTCTTTGTGGAAGTTATGGGTGCTGAAGCTGGTTTCATAGCGCTTTACAGCGGTATTGCAACGGGAGCAGAAGCCATAATAATTCCTGAGATCAAGGGAGCAGATCAGGACCTGAAACAAATGATTGAAGCAGGCAATTCGCGTAAGAAGTCCAGCAATATTATTATTGTTGCAGAAGGCCATCAGGAAGGCGGTGCATTTGCTATGGCCGAAAAGGTCAAAAACGATTTCAAAGATTATGATGTAAGGGTCTCAGTATTAGGACATTTGCAGCGAGGAGGCTCTCCCTCAGCAATCGACAGGGTTAATGCAAGCCGTCTCGGACATGCTGCTGTTGAGGCGCTTATCGACGATCAGAAAAGCGTGATGGTGGGAATAATGAATGGAGAAATAACACTCGTCCCATTCCGCAGAGCTGTTAAGCTTCATAAAGATGTTAATCATGACCTGGTAGAACTGGCTAAAATATTGTCAGTATAGAAAATCCCGTTGTATGTCTGAATCAAAAGTCTATTTTACCAATCTGAGGGCAAAACCCTCACAAAACCTGTTTAAAAAACTTGAAGCTCTTATTGTTAAAGCAGGGATTGAAACAATTGATTTCGAAAGAAAAATTGTTGCCATAAAATTGCATTTCGGTGAACCTGGAAACCTGGCTTATCTGAGGCCGAACTTTGCGGCACACATAGTAAAATTCTTAAAGTCGAAGAACGCAGTGCCATTCCTGACCGATTGCAATACACTGTATTTTGGAAGACGCTCAAATGCCCCCATGCATCTTGAAGCTGCATTTGAAAACGGATATAACCCCCTGGCAACCAATTGTCCCGTTATAATCGGCGATGGTATTAAAGGAACTGATTACCGTGAAATTGAACTGAATCTTGAGTTTTGCAGCACCGCCAAAATAGGCAGTGCTATAGCTGATGCCGATGTTATAATTTCGATGAACCATTTTAAGGGACACGAAATGACCGGGTTCGGCGGAGCCTTAAAAAATCTGGGGATGGGATGTGCTTCCGTGGGCGGAAAACTGTTTCTGCACTCCGGATCATCTCCCGAGATATTCGAAGAAAACTGTACAGGATGCAGGGTCTGCGAAAAATATTGTGCCCATGACGCCATAAAGGTCGGCACAGACAAAATTGCACATATCGAGTATGAAAAATGCGTAGGCTGCGGACAATGTGTTGCAGTATGTCAGTACGATTCCGCGAGGGTAGTCTGGCAGAAATCATCCGAAACAGTCTGCAAAAGAATCGCAGAATATTCCCTGGCAGTTGTCAGAAATAAGCCGGCATTCCATATTAATTTTATAATGAATGTATCGCCCGATTGCGATTGCTGGGGATTTAATGATTATCCTCTGGTGCCCGACCTGGGAATTGCTGCGTCATTTGATCCTGTTGCTCTTGATCAGGCTTGTGCAGACATGGTTACGCAAGCTCCTGCCCTTCCCGGAAGCCGTATATGTGATAACCACAAATCAGGCGATCTTACAGGCGATGATAAATTCAAACTGGCTCATCCCGAGACCTTTTGGAAGTCTGGTCTTGATCATGCCGTTAAAATAGGGCTTGGCAATGCCAATTATAAGTTAATAACTGTCTAGCAAATAAGTAATTATTTAATAACCAGGATGGAACATCAGGAACTCCGGAAACTTGACAATTAGTTTGAATTCTTCTTGTATATTTGTGTCTTGGCAACCCTGTAGCAAAAAAAATTCACCTGAAATGCATTAAGGATCTCATGAATGCAAAAGTAAGCATTGCACGGCTCTCTGTCATCTCCAACACATTACTGATAGTAATGAAGCTGGCAGCAGGACTTATAAGCGGGTCTGTCAGTATCCTGTCAGAGGCAATTCATTCATCGATGGATCTAATTGCTGCTGTAATAGCTTTTTTTTCGGTCAGGGTTTCCGATAATCCTCCTGATAGAAGGCATCCATACGGGCATGGCAAAATTGAAAATATTTCAGGGGTAATTGAATCGCTTCTTATTTTTCTTGCCGCTATCTGGATAATTGTTGAGGCTGTTAAAAAACTCTTGGGAGAGAAAATAGAACTCGAATCGATAGCTCTTGGTTCCATTGTAATGCTGATTTCAGCAATCGTTAATACTTTTGTTTCAAGAAGACTCTATAAAGTAGCGCTGGCTACACATTCCGTTGCGCTCGAGGCTGATGCGCTCCATCTTAAAACTGACATTTATACCTCCCTTGGCGTCTCTCTTGGCCTTGGACTTATTATCATAACCCGGATAAATTGGTTTGACCCCGTAATTGCTATCCTTGTTGCCCTTTTTATTGTCAAAGAGGCTTTTCAGCTTCTCAAAAAAGCTTTCACTCCCCTCATTGATACCGCCTGGAATAACAATGAAATTGAGGAGCTTGAAAAGAAATTAAAGGGACTCGAAGTGAATTATCACAACTTGCGCACACGCGTTGCCGGTAATTACAGGTTTGTCGATATTCATATTCAGATCCCTGAAGATGTTACTGTAGGAAGCGCTCATAAATATTGCGACAAGATAGAAAATGAGCTTACCAGGGTCTATGAAAACCTAACCGTCACTATCCATGTTGAACCAAGCTGAAGCCTTTCAGAAAATCATAAATATATTCAAATGAGATTTAAGCATCTTCTATCATCAGCAGTTTGTTTATCCTTCTTCCTGATCAGCAGTTTCGCTGCAAAGCCTTCATCCAATTCATTTTATACCCAAAAGCCTGATGATCCTGCTGCTGTCTTTTTCACCCCCGATAACTTCAAAATCACAGCTGACGGGAAAACTGATGTTTCCGCAGAGCTTCAGAATGCAATAAATAAATTAAAGGCTGACAGGAATTTTGGCATCCTGTTTATTCCGGAAGGGACCTATACAATCTCAAAGACAATTTATATCCCTGCCTCTATACGCCTTATTGGCTATGGAATGAAAAGGCCTCTTTTTGTTCTTAAGAAAAATTCTCCCGATTTCCAGAAACCTGCTGAGGATGATAAAGGGAAAGCATCCTATATGTTCTGGTTTACAAGCTCTATTGTTGAACCCGGAAAGGAAATTAGAGATGCAAGCGCCGGAACATTTTACAGCGCCTTCTCGAATATTGACCTGAAGATAGATGATGGAAACCCATATGCCGTAGCGCTGCGCACTCACTTCGCTCAGCACAGTTTTGTTTCACACTGCGACATTCATGCAGGCAATGGTAAAGCCGGTCTCTTTGATATCGGCAATATGATCGAAGATGTAAAATTCTTTGGCGGCGATTACGGGATCTATACAACCAAAGCTTCGCCCGGATGGCAGTTCATGATGCTCGACACTTATTTTGAGGGTCAGCGCAAATCTGCAATAAAAACCCATGAAGCAGGATTTACAATTGTCAGGATGAGAGTGAAAAATGTTCCTTCAGTGATTCTCGTTGACCAGAATTACTGGGAAAAACTTTATATTGAAGATAGCCGGTTTGAAAACATTACAGGCCCTGCAATTGAGGTAAGTGATGAGAACAATGCACATATGCAGGTCAATATCCGCAACCTTACGTGCAGCAATGTTCCTGTCCTGGTACATTATCCCGGACTCAATACCAGCACTCCGGCTCCCTCTGAAATTTATAATGTGAAAAGGTTTGTTTATGGTCTTCAGATGGATGATCTTGATTCTGATGCGCTGGTAAAAACAATTTATGAGACTGATATGCTCAAAACACTTCCCTCTGAAGCAGTGTCAGATATACCGAAGTTTCCCGCAATGGCTTCATGGGTTAATATCAGGAACCTGGGCGCAAAAGGCGATGGAGTCACCGACGATACCAAAGCTATTCAGGCTGCAATTGACCAGTATCCCAATCTTTATGTACCACAGGGATCTTACAGGATAAGTTCAACATTGAAACTGAAGCCGACGACTGTTATGATCGGATTGCATCCTATGGCCACAAATTTTACCCTGATAGAAGACTCTCCGGCATTTGGCGGTTTTGGACCTCCTGAGGCGCTTATTGAGGCACCGGCAGGCGGAACAAATATTCTTTCGGGGATAGGCCTTTACACCGCCCAGAACAACTACAGGGCTGTAGCTTGCAAATGGATGGCAGGTGAGAAATCAATGATAAATGATGTTAAATTCATTGGCGGGCATGGTACAATGACACCGGGTCCTGCCGTGCCCTGGAAATGGGAAGAAAATAAACCCACACAGAATCAGACAGCCCCGGCGCTCTATGAACAAGCCTGGGATACCCAATACTGGAGCCTGTGGGTAACTGACAACGGAGGAGGGATCTTTAAAAATATCTGGAGCGCAAGTACCTTTGCAACCTCTGGCTTTTATGCCTCAAATACAAATACCCGGGGCCGTATTTATGCCATGTCGGTAGAACACCATGTGAGGAATGAAGTACGGTTTAACAATGTTTCAAACTGGAAAGTCTATGCTCTTCAGCTTGAGGAAGAAAGCCGCGAAAGCTCAGAATGTCAGCCGCTTGAGCTGGAAAAATGCAGTAGTATGACAATCGCCAATTTATATATGTTTCGCGTGATCAGGGTAAAAGTACCTTACCCCTATTCAGTGAGGACCTGGGATTGTTCTAACCTGGAAATACTTAACATACACAATTACAGCCAGATAAAATACACTACCGACAATCCACTGTACGATATTAATACCGGAACAGAGGTTCGCCCGGTTGAACTTGCCCGTCTATTTATTAGCGGCAATAAACCGGTATTAGCTACAGCAAAAACAAATGATCCGGTTCAGTTTCTTGCAAAAGGCTTTGAATTCGCATTAGGATTGTGCCACGACTCCAAAGGAAATGTATATTTTGCCGAACAGCGGATGAAAAGAATTTATAAATGGTCGGTTGAGACCAATTCACTTTCGCTTGTGGCTGATTTTCAATGGGAACCTCTTTCCCTCGCCTGTGACTCCAAAGATAACCTGCTTGTTGTATTCAGGTATAATCCGCAACAGGGCTATCTGATAAATGGCCAGCAGGAAAAGTACACCAATCCTCCCGATGCTTATGGGACCTCATTCAGCGGATGGGGCAACTCGGGTTTTGGTACACTCGTCTATTCTGTGGATCCTGATAATGCGGATGAGACTATCCGGAAGCTTGAGAAAGTTCCGATGGGAACAGTCGCTAATGTTTTCAAGGCTCTTTATCCTTCCAACCGCTGGAGGGATTATCATGATTTCAATACTGTTTCGGTAAACCGCGATGAAGAATGCTTTTTAGCACCGGATAACAAAACAGTTATTCCTGTATGTTACGATCTCGCCCGGTCCTGCGCATTAGTTGAAGCATTTCCCGGAAAACCTTTGTATGCCTCGGATGAATACGATAAGCGCACTGTCAGATTCAATGTCGATTCAAAAGGCTATCTCTCAGACCTGAAATACTTTGCAGAAAAAGGGGAGTTCAGTGCCGTACCGGATAACCAGGGAAATGTTTATGTAGCCGATGGAGAAATATATGTTTTTGACAAAGACGGAAAACAAACCGGATTAATCAGGGTGCCTGAACGTCCATCGAGCATAGTTTTTGGAGGCAAAGACGGTAAAACCCTTTTCATAACCGGAAAATCTGCTCTCTACAGGACTGAAATCCGGTAGGTCACCCATATCGCGACACAAATCCCTCGACTGATAATATAATTGAAATAGCTCCACAGGTCGTTCCATCGGCCCGGGGAGCTTTTCAACCCGGCTTATCTACTTATTTTTAATGGTGTTAGCTTCCAGAAAATCAAACTCATCTTTATGAAGACCAGGGCATAACTTCGCCTGATCTCCTAACTCCATAATGCTTCCCGATGCCTTATCGAATGGTTTCCATTCAGGAAGTCCCGTACCATTGGGGTTTCCTTCCTTTACGAAGTTGACCCAGTAGCCGCTTACAGTTTTTTCCACAGCATAATCAACTTCCCTCCATGGGCGCTGCCAGAGATGAAGGGTATGAAGTGCAAATGGCACGTCAGAAGTGTGAAATGCGCCATAATTCGGGAAGCCGGGCTTGTCTACAGGTACATGGCTGAATTCGTATAAATATGCTGGTTTTTTACTGAATCCTGCCCAAAGATAGGCAGGTAGCCCGGCAAACTGCATGAGATTAATTTCTTTCAGTGAGGATTCAATTTCTGCGTCGGTATTTCCGGGGAATATTTTTAAATATTTCTCAGCATTGCCATCATAATTCTTTACTGCCTGCTCCTTGTATTTTTCAACAGTCAACTTCTGATTTCCCATGAGGGAGCCATCTCCGCTTACCCATCCTGCCATCATTGCCACGTCATTAAACCTGCCATTTTTAAATGCTGCAAATACATCAGAAGGGATTACATATCCATCTGCCACAGGTCCAAAATTACCGCCTGCGTTTATCAGCTCCTCGGCTGGCATCTTCCTGAGCTCTTCAATATTTGCAGCTTTCATTTTGTTCATAAAAGCCGTTCCTGATTTTTCCGCATCAGTGAGAGTGCTATTCATATGACTGTTCAGAATACCTCCGCTCTGTGCAATAGCTCCGCGAAAAAGTCCTTTGGCAAGAGGAGACGCTACCAGGGCGCAAACACTCATCGATCCGGCTGACTGACCATCTATCGTAACTTTCTGAGGATCACCTCCGAATGCTTCGATGTTCTTTTTTATCCATTCCAGAGCCATTATCTGATCCAGCAGGCCATAATTGCCTGATACATTAAACTGAGACTCTTTGCTCAGGGCGGGATTGGCCATAAAACCCAAAACACCAACCCGGTAATTGATACTCACAAAAATGATCCCCATTTTTGAGATTTCTTCGCCATCATAAACGGCACAGGCTGCAGAGCCTGAAGAAAATCCTCCGCCATAGATCCAAACCATGACAGGAAGTTTATCAGCTGCTGTTTTAGCCGGTGTCCAGATATTAAGATAAAGACAGTCTTCACTCAGATTTTCAGGCGGCGTTATAAATTCTTCCGTCCACATCATAAATGGAACCGGTTTTCTTTGCATCGGACTGGCTGAGAATTTCTCGCACTTAAGAACCCCTGTCCATCTTTTTGCCGGCTGAGGCGCTTTCCACCTCAATTCACCTACCGGGGGAGCTGCAAAGGGAATCCCCTTGAAAATCGTTATATCACCGCTTTTATATCCCGATACCTGCCCTTTATCAGTTTGGATAAGAGAAAGCTGGGCTGACAGGCTAAGTGAGAAGAAAACAACTACAATAACTGACCAGAGTAAACGCTGATTTATAATTTTTTTCATATTGATATTTTTTAATAATGATATGCTTAGGAGGGCATTATGCTTCTGCAATTATTCCTTTCATGAATTCAGCGGCCAGTTTTGCATTTTTCTCTGCAAATTCCACACCAACTGTCTTACCATTTACAACAGGCAGGGGATGACATAATTCATAACTCATATAACCGGAATAACCAATTTCTTTCATTGCCTTAACAAAATGACGATAATAGTCCTCTCCGATTACCTTCCCGTCTTTACCTCTCTCATATTCACCTCCGAAATGGGATAATACCTGCAGATTTCCGACAGCCCGGGCTGCCTTATGAATGTTCTCAGGGCTCTTGTCATCCATAATAGGAACGTCGAGAGATACTTTCAGGCTCGGGGACCCAACTTCATCAACCATCCGCAGTACGTCGGGATAATCCTTAACAACAGGTTTATGATTCTGAAGTGCCAGTAATACACCTGCATCAGCAGCATATTTTGAACATTCTTTCAATCCCTCACGTACCCACGACCAGGTTTGCTCCTCAGTAAATCTGGCATGCGTATAATTCCAGATATCCTTTGCAATATCATATTGTGCCAGCTGGGGATGCAGAGTGACTCCGGGCCAACCCATGAAGAGGCGCAATGTCTTGGCACCAAGATCAGATGTCATCCTAATGAGGTTCTTAATATACATTACCTGACATTCCCTGAACTCGGGCATTGGGCTGCTCAGATCATTGTTGGCAGCTACCCCGTATATTTCTATCCCTGTCGCGTCGGCCACCTTTTTAAGGTCTTTACATCTCTGGGTGGGCCAGTCAAGCGGGTTGCCATGAGGACGTTTCCCATCTATCTCAATTCCAGCATAGCCAAATTCTTTGGCTTTTTTAATCATTTCTTCAAGTTGCAATGCAGCCCCCTGGTACCATACCCCCAGAAATGTGATGCTGTATAACCCGATCTTTAAGTCAGATTTTTTCTTTTGATCGCTGAATGATAAAGCATTGATACCTGTGGCAATACCAGCTGAAGCGGTCAGGGTGGTTGCTACAAACTGTCTGCGGTTCAATGAATGAGTTTTTTTCATGTTTGCTCCTCCGGATTTATTATGTTAGGTCTGGATGAATTTCTTACAGTTTAAAACCTTGTGGCTTAGAAATTATATATGTCTGAGCTCCGGTATACACTATTAATAAGTCACCCAAGTTAATTATTTGAAAGATAAAATTCAACAGGGCAGTCATTTTTCGATAAGGAATTTTGAAATGACACTTAAGCAATTTCCCTGTTCGTCAGAACTGGTATTTTGTTCCAATTGTCGGATAAAACTCAATCCGGCCATCTGACTCTTAAAAACAGAAGCGGAATCTTTACTGACAATTTCAAATCCGTTTCGGGAGATTCCCTGAAAAGAAATGGATGGATGATTACCTTAAACTAACTTGAACCGGGAATAAGCAAAACTTTCCCATTTGTCATATTACTCAGATAAGTATCAATTGCGAGCTGTGCTTTATCAAGGGGAAACCTGTTTTGCACCGTAATCCTTATATCGCTTTTCAGAAGTTGTTTTACCTTCATTAAGTTGCGGACAGTCTTAATCATGCCTTTATCTTTCATCCAGTTACCGAGATAAAAACCATGCAGTTTTTTGTTATCAAGAACTAATGGTCTCAGAGTAGTACCTTCTTCAGTTCCGGCAAGATTGCCATAAACAATAACGATGCCACCGTATGGCAGTGCTTCAAGGAGAACCTGGGTATAGCTTCCATTTACAGGATCGAGGCCGAGAGTTGCATTTAATTCGTGAGACAACATTTTCAGGTCATCTTTGAATCCTTTGTCGCTGCTGTTTAGAACAAATTTTGCCCCTGCTTCTCTGAGCATCCTGACCTGAGACTCATTTCTTACAACATTGATCACTGAAACATGGTGCTTAGCACCCAGCAGCCTTATCATGCCTCCCAGCGCACCTGCAGCTGCAGTATTTACTATTGCTTTATGCTTCTCATTTAAAATTATATCGAAGAACGCGACAGCAGTCATTGGATTTACCAATAACATTGAACCCTGTTCGTCCGAAATTGTCTCCGGAATAGGGAAACAATATGAAGCAGAGGTGACCATATACTCAGCCCATGTACCGCTGGCTGGACTGACTGCGGAGCAGGCGACCCTTTTGTGGAGCCATAGCCCCGGTAACAGACCCTTACCAGCACTCACTACAGTGCCACTTCCTTCCAATCCGGGTATGAAAGCGGGTATATCCAGAACATCCGTGACATTCCTGATCCGCTGGAGATCCGATGGATTAACTGGGCTGGCTGCCATTTTTACAAGGACCTCTCCTTTACCGGGATGGGGAACCTTCACTGTTTTGGTTACTAATGGGCCTCCCGGTTTTTCGAGATGAACGGCCTGCATCGTTTCGGGAATATTCATTTTCTGTTTTTTTTAAAAAGAGAACATCAAAATTAAATTAATGTTTAAGAAAACCCTTTCTGTGGCATAACATTAAAATTCATTCAGTTCCTTTTTTCTTATGCTTTGGATCTTGTATCTTTATATTATGAGATTCTTCGCGAGATATCTCATACTTTAAGTCAGACAGTAATAATTCTTAATTAAAAAATAATATTTGAGCTATGTCACTTACCGAGAAAATTGCCAGCGATCTTATTGCCGCAATGAAAGCGAAAGATAAAGTTGTCCTTGAAGCCATCAGGGCCGCCAAAACAGCGTTTACACTTGCCAGAACAGAGAAAAGCGGCGATACTGTTCTGACTGCTGAAGAGGAATTAAAGATAATTCAGAAACTGGTAAAACAGAGAAGGGAATCTGCCGCCATTTATAAGGAACAGAACCGAATGGATCTGTATGAGAAAGAAGTTATTGAAGCAGATGTCCTTGAAAAATACCTGCCAGCAAGAATGAGCGATGAAGAATTATTGAATATCATTAAGGGGATCATTGAACGGTTGGGTGCAAAATCGCCAGCCGATATGGGGAAGGTCATGGGGGTCGCAACAAAGG
Source organism: uncultured Bacteroidales bacterium (assembly GCA_963715785.1). Lineage (GTDB taxonomy): Bacteria > Bacteroidota > Bacteroidia > Bacteroidales > VadinHA17 > LD21. Next base: position 2,379,827 of record OY970276.1, on the reverse strand, counting down.
AGCTCGCAGGTAAAGCTGATGGCAAAGAGATCTCCGCCAAGGTAAGGCAGCTGCTTGGATAAAAAATAAATTTAAAAGTAAAAACTACTATCCTTACACATGAGAACAGTTAAATCTTTATTGATCATAAGTCTTCTTATGATAGCTGTGCAAAATATTTCAGCTCAGCAGAAAGGCTATTACAGATATCCTGCCATTCATGGCAGCAGTGTTGTATTTACTGCCGAGGGTGATCTCTGGAAATTCAATCTCACAACAAATGAATCAAAAAGACTCACCACCAATCATGGTGTGGAATCATATCCGAGTATCTCACCTGATGGGTTGTGGATCGCATTTGTAGGCCAGTATGAAGGTCCTTCAGAGGTTTATGTCATGCCAATGGAAGGAGGAACGCCAAAGCGGCTTACCTATGAAGAAGGAAGTCCAATAGTTTATCAATGGACCTCAGACGGAAAGATCCTTTATTCAACGCTCAGCCATTCAACACTCCCCAATGCACAACTTGTAAAGATAGATCCGGTAAGCCTTACTTCAGATCTTATCCCTCTTTCTCAGGCTGACCAGGGAACTTATTCACCTGACGGTATACTTTTCTTCACTCGTCTGCGCGACCAGGGCAGCCATACAAAGCGTTATAAAGGAGGAACGGCTCAATCTCTTTGGAAATTTGACGGATCAGCAGAAGCAAAACCGCTGACTGCTGATTATCCTGGCACGAGCAAAGATCCTATGTACTATAATGGCAGGGTCTATTTCCTGAGCGACCGCGACGGGACAATGAATATCTGGTCGATGAATACCGAAGGGACCGACCTGAAACAGCATACCATGGTAAAGAGATGGGATCTCGCTGATGCTGACCTCTGGGATGGTAAGATTGTTTGTCAAAACGGCGCGGATATAATGCTCTATGATATAGCCTCAGATAAATCTTCCAAACTGGATATTACGCTTAACTCTGATTTTGATCAGAGGAGGGTTCAGTGGATCAGCGATCCTAAATCAAAAATTACTTCATTAGATCTGTCATACAAGGGTGATCAGGTTGTTTTGACCTCGCGAGGACGGATATTTTCGGTTCCCACCGAAGGCGACAGATGGTCGGAAGTAACCAGAAAATATGGTATCCGTTATAGGGATGCAATCTACGTCAATCCCTCAAATGAACTTATGATGCTGTCGGATGAATCGGGCGAGTTTGAGATCTGGAAAACCGATAATTATGGTTTTAATGCACCTTCTAAGATAACTTCTGACTCAAAGAATTTCATCGAAGATTTTTTACCTTCTCCGGATGGAAACTACATCATTTATAATGAAAAGGATAACCGGCTGATGTTGTATTCTAAAGCAACAGACATATCAAAACTGATTGCAAGCAACGACTTTGGATTTTCTGCACCTTTTGCATGGTCGCCCGACAGCCGTCTTGTGGCATTTACCGACAGAACAATAAGCCAGACAGGATTCATAACGATTTACGACGTAATGGCTGCCAAATCTTACCAGGTCACCACAGGCAGGCAGGAAGATTATATGCCCAAATTCAGCAGGGATGGTAAATGGCTCTATTTTATATCGGAGCGCACCCTGGCAACTATTGTAAAAAGTCCCTGGGGAAACAGACAGCCCGAGCCATATTACAACAAGACAGCAAAAATATATGCTCTTGCTCTGAGTGAAGCTGCTGACTTCCCTTTCCGCGAAGCCACTGAGCTTGGATCAGCTAAATCCGACACTTCAAAAACCGCAAAGATCATTGATAAGAAAAAGACCGGCAAATCAAAAATTAAAAGCGGACCTGAATATGATCTTGCCAATGCCGGCTCCAGGCTCTTCATGGTACCAATGAAAGCTGCCAACGTAGTAAACTTTGAACTTAATAATGACTGGATCTACTGGTCGGAATATAATTCTGAAGATAATACTGTTAATCTCAGCGCATTGAAACTTACAAACAAAAAAAACAATGAACCTGTTAACATTGCATCGCCTGTAAATCTTTTCAAATTATCGGGTGACGGAAAGAAAATCCTGATAAGAGATAAAAATGGTATTGTCGTTCTTAACGCCGATGGTACAAAACCGGATATTAAAAAGAATAGCGTTGACCTCACCAAATGGGCTTTCACTATTGATCCCATTGAAGACTGGAAACAGATGTTCAAGGATGCATGGCGCATGGAGCGCGACTATTTTTATGATAAAAATATGCATGGAGTAAACTGGCAGGGAGTATATGATCAATATTCCCCGCTCGTTGACCGGGTAACCGATCGTTATGAGCTCGATGATCTGCTTGCGCGAATGATATCGGAACTATCAGCATTGCACATGTTCGTTTACGGAGGGGACAAGCGTATTGCCGAAGATAAGATCTCCAACGGGTATCTTGGCGCCATAACTGTTCCTTCCAGTAACCACGATGGATTAGTAATTGAACATATCTATAAATCTGATCCCGACTACCCGGATGATCTTTCACCGCTTGCCAAGCCTGACGTTAAGATAAAGGAAGGCGATATTATCACTGAAGTGAACGGCATCAGCACATCAGGTCTGGCTGATATAAATGCGCTTCTTGAGAATAAAGCTGATATGCAGGTAAGGCTAAAATTAAAAACAACCGGCGGTGTTACTTATGACGAAATAGTAAAGCCATTAAGTGCAGGAGCCTTTGCAGGTCTGCGCTACAGCGAATGGGAATATACCCGGAGGCTTAAAGTGGATACAATATCAGAGAATAAAATCGGATATCTTCATCTGAGAGCAATGGGTGGAAGCGATTACGACGATTTTGTAAAGAATTTCTACCCGAACATAGGGAAAGAAGGGCTTATTATTGATGTGAGACATAACCGCGGCGGTAATATTGACAGCTGGCTTCTTGAAAAGCTGATGCGAAAAGCCTGGTTTTACTGGGCTCCAAGGGTTGGAAAGGCAACTCCGAACATGCAATATGCCTTTACCGGTCATGTTGTTGTGCTGATGGATGAGCATACAGCATCCGATGGGGAAGCCTTCTCAGAGGGTTTCCGAAGACTGGGACTCGGTAAGCTGATAGGGCTCAGGACCTGGGGAGGTGAAATATGGCTTTCATCAGGAAACAGACTAGTGGATAACGGAATAGCCACGGCAGCTGAAACAGGTGTTTACTCCCCGAACGGAGAGTGGCTCATCGAGGGCTGGGGTGTTGAACCCGACATCAGGGTCGATAATGGACCATACGAAAGCTTTAAAGGGAAAGATTCCCAGCTGGATGCTGCTGTACAATACCTTATCAAACTTAATAAAGAACAGCCTGTTATCATTCCGCCAGTACCTAAATACCCGATAAAAGCGTTCGATTATAAGGACAAATAGTATAATTGCCCCCAAACCGTCAAGGCCGTCACCTAAGGATTTGAATATAGTAAAATATGGTGAGAGGTTAGTAAGAAACAGAGTGGTAATGTATTGAAGATAATGCAGATACATTTCCCCCACCGAAGCGGGGCAGGCTCTCCTTTTGAAGGAGGGGTGGCCGGACACGCATTCTAGTTATGATATAAATTCTGCTACCGGCCGGGGTGGTTGATTCCTTGATTTCATCATCTCGAAATCCTTTAGAAAAGTAAAAGTTTTAAATCTTCAGATCATCACATAGGAATAGTCCATTTTGTTAAATGAGATAAGATAAACCTTCAAAAGAAAAGATTCGGAATTGTAATAAACAAGTTTCGAAAATTTGATTAATCCTGGGAGATCCCTCGACTCATCCACCTAACTCCCTAAAATATCTGGAAATGAGCAGGGTGGATTCGCTCGGGATGACAATGGGTTAAAGGGGAATATGGGGAAGGAAGCAGCGGCGATTCAGATGATTTTTTCATCTTTTTTATTGCAATTTTTCTTGAATCGCCGCTGCTTCCTTCCCCAATACACTCAAAAAACGTGTCATCCCGAACGAATCCACTATTGTGTAATAAAACACGAAGCCGGTAAATCAGCTCCGTTAAATAAATTTGGCACTGCTGTATTTCTCCAGGCAAACCTGACGGCAATGGGCAACTTTACCATCTTTGACTGAACAATTACCTGCTGACCTTTGATTTTGGCTTCTGCAGGATAGAAAACCTTATCTGCACCGGCAATTTCAAAATATGTGATCTCCTTCCCGGTTGAATGCAAACCTTCGCTATGATCAAAAGAAATGATCGCTTTGTCCTTTTCGATAGTCATGGATTTGTATAATGGCCCCGAATCCTCAATCACCGCCGATTTATAAAATCTGTTAAGTGCCAGGTTTGCCAGTCGAATAGCTGCATCCTGCTTATCTTTCGGGTGGATATTCAGGGTGTCGCACAGGTCACTTAATACTACCATGCCAGTATTTGGCACGTTAAGTACTCTTCTCTGCTCATCCCTCACTATAACCCCTTCGTAAGGTTTCCCGTATTTGTAAGGCGCTATCTGGGCATAGTAGAACGGGAAATCGTATCCCCATTTGCTTCGCCAGCTTTTAATGAGGGCAGAAAGCATTTCCTTGTATGCAAAACCATTAATGGTATTGGCCTCACCCTGATACCATAACACACCGGCAATCCTGAATGGGATCATCGGTGAAATCATTGCATTATATATCCTTGCCGGTTCAATAGGTCCCCACGGAACGGGTATTTGTTTTGATGCAGCCTCACTCAGAAAATAATCTTTCTGAATAGCCTCCTCAGGCATCCACGATTCCGCCGGTGTACCACCCCAACTTGAATTGATAATCCCGATCGGCACTCCAAGATCTTTATTCAGTTTTCGTGCAAAAAAATAGCCAATTGCACTGAATGTTTTCATTGTTTCAGGAGTGCAGGCAGTCCAGTTTCCAGAAAAATGCTCCTGGGGGTACATTGCAGTTGCAGAATTGACTGCAAAAAAACGGATCTCAGGGTAGTTTGCGTTTTTTATTTCCTCCTCTCCATTTTCAATACCCCATTCTGCTGACATTTCCATGTTTGACTGCCCGGAACATAACCAGACCTCCCCTATCAACACATTTTTAAGCAGTACCTCATTATTTCCCCTGATACTTATATTATATGGTCCGCCGGCTGCGGGAGTACTGATTGTTATTCTCCATGTGCCCTGGGGGCCAACCACTGAACTGAGCTCTTTATCCATCCAATCGGCTTTAAGGTTAACTGTTTCGCCCGTCTTTGCCCACCCCCAGATTATCACTTCAGATTTTTGCTGTAGCACCATATTATCAGAGAATATTTCAGGCAGGGAAATATTTGCTTCACAAATCTGAATAAATATGAATAAGGCCGTTGCAAACAGAAGGATTCTTTTTACTATTAATTTCATGATCATATGGTTTAGTATGTAAAAATAAAAAGAATAGAATTCAAAACTGACCTTCATTAATGATTAATTTAAGAAAACAGGCAAATGTTACCTTTTCCAAAGAAAGTTATTTTATAATTTTTATCAATATCTGATAATATGCATGGATTATGACAACTTATTACATATCGGGCGAAAAGAATGATCAGTCGTTCCAAAAATACGGCGACTCTGGCATGATTGTTGGTATTGATTTAAATGATGACCGGGGATAACTATATACGGTGTCATAAGAGGCAATCGGATTACCAATAAGTTTTAAACTAACATTGGAATAGAACTAAAATTACCATTTAATGAGACAATGTGCAAGGCTGCTTCTGTTTTTGCTTTTGATAATTAGTTCGTGCAAAAAGACTGAATTTTCAAGTCCGGGACAACTGGTCGGGAAATGGGTCTGGGCCGCAACCTGGTATGATATTGCTCCCGGAACAACAAATCCGCTGACTCCAATGAATTCTGATAAATACGAATATATAGAATTGAATCCTGATTATTCTTTTAAACACATCTGGTATGCCCCGACAATTGAAGATATGCCGTCTGTCAGCGGGAAATTCTCTGTAGGCCATGGCAATTACGCTCCATCTGGCGGAGGCAATACTTATAGCTATGACAGTATTGTATTTTATTCCGGAGGTATCCATTCACAGAAATATGCAGAGTATTTCAAAATACATAATGATACTCTCATATTTTCTTCGGGCTTCAGGGGCGTTGCAGGCAGCGGTTCAAGAATTTATGTAAAAGAAAATACCATACGATTCTGATATTTTTTCAAAAATCGAGTTTATTCCACAAATAATCATTTTAAGGGTACCAATTCAGTGCTCAGAATCTTTATGTGACTTATTGATCCTTTTCAAAGTAAAGATCGTAAGTGCCATCTGAGTAAATTATAAGATTGCTGCCATTTATTTTAAAACCATAAGCATTGTCGAGATTCTGAATGGTATAAGATTCCCACTCAACATATTTACAATAGATCTGAGTAATTCCCAAAAAGGTTATCTCCAGAGAATTGTTATCTTCTGAACAGGAATAAACACCTGAGCCGGTGTTACAAACTCCGTTAAATAAAACCACATTCAATGAATCGGTAAATACAATATTTATTTTTCTGGCTGCATCTGCGGGGAAATATGTCGTCGCACTATTACTCGTGTTCCGGATAAAGGACAATGTCCAACTGGTCTTCAGGAAAGGAATCTGTTCCTCAGTTTTTTCTTTATCACATGACAGACCAATCAGTATTATAATGAAGCTGAAAATTATAATCCTCTTCATAGGGATCGGGTTTGTTATATTTTTCACAGCAAAAATCAAGCCAGTCATTCACAGTTAGTCAGCATTTTAACTGAATTATTTCCAGTAATGTTTCATCAGGTCACTCACCCAGTCGGGTTGCCTTATTTCTCCTGTTATCCTGAATTCCTTATAAACAGGTTTGATATCGAGAACAGGCGTGCCATCGACTGCATCAAGGTTTTTAACTGTTATTCTGCGGCCGTCATGTTCAATGAGCTGTGCTGTGCAAAGCCCGATTTTATTAGGCCGGTCTTTCTTTCTTTGCCCGAAGATGCCGACAACGGGAAAAGAATGATTCCCTCGCGGGTGACCTGAAAATACAATCTCACTGTCATCAACTTTATCGAGATAGTAAATTATCTCAAGGTCTGAAAACCCGGAAATACCGTCAAAGGCATCCGCAGGAATATGATCGCATAATTCTATCTCAGAAAATACCTCTCCCCAGGAATCATCTTCCAGAGACTTCCTGGAGTTTTTTACCATGGCAACGGGTACGAATTTAATTTCCATCACTCAAGTGTTAGTGTATATTCATTTCCATTCCTGACTTTTCCCGTGTACTTCCAGCTTATTTCCACCAAACCTTTTTGAGCTATGGTTAACTTATTGTTATCTAAGTTTATAGTCGATTCGGGTACGAATATTTCAACTGATTTTACAAACCATATCTGCTCCGAGATAACTGAAACGATGTTATAATTAAAAATGTTCAGCGAATTTTCTCCTTTTGCAAGATTTAAAATGGTCGAATGGATTATTGTGGAATCATTTATTGCTTCAGCATGCATGGGATCAAATCCCCGGAATTCGGGGAATTCCCTGAACTGAAGAACAAGCTTTGTTCCGGTCTGCCCCAAAAAATTTTCATAGTTCAGTAAGTGTTTTTGCTTTTCCGCGAGAGTGAAGATATTCGCTTTTGCCTTATCATACGACAGATCCGGCAAGATGGCTTTGTGAGGCGACATTTTTTTTACAAAATAATCATATAGAAAAAGTCCTGATGAGTAGTACTCTGATTGCCAGTTTTTAAAATACCTCGACAGAATAATACACTGGGCCATACCTGTCAGCAGACATCTTCCTCTCAGGTTGTTACGGCTGTATATTGGGTCAGCGATCTGATAAAGATATCTGTGGTTAATATATTCCCTGTCAACTGCGCCTGCCGCAGTGAACTGCATATAACGATATTCACAGTAGGTTGATGGTCCCTCAATAGACTCGGCTCCCTTTTCATAGTCCATATATTTCTCACCGATTATCTCTTTTCTTTTGCTCCGGCAGGTATAGAAAAGATCAATATTTTTTCTGAATTTATCAGGCGGACCCAGAAGCATTTCAAGTAACAGTGTATTTTCATATTGTTTGATGGCAAAATTGTTTTTATCCTCGGGGTAAGTCAGAAGGTCCGCCGGATTATCAAACTTCAGCTCTTTTATAAAATTTCGCTGATAGACATGATGAAGCTCATGAAATAACTCCGCATAAAATTGATTTACAGATGAGTAGTGTAACTGTCCATAATCATTGTGCGCTGTCAGTGTACCATTAACAGAAGTTTGACTGGCTCCGAAGAATCCTTCGGCAGGCTGCTTCAGCAACCAGACCGTGCCATTAAGATTAACCGAATTTTCAGGTGGATCAGGATGATTAATAAGAAAAGCCGGCCCGTTCATTCTGAATATACAATATGGCCCGATTTTCATATCCGGCCAGATGGAATCCCTCAGGCTCTCCAGGTTCTTTGAAAAAGCGGGTATGGAATTTAAGAATACACTGTCAATGGCCTCAAGCTTTTGAGCTGACAAACGCATAGATGCTGCCAGAATAAAAATTAAAAAAATCAAAAACCGCTTCATGAAAGAACTTTTTTATAACGCCGTTTATATACCTGAAATTTAATATTCTTATCGTAACTGGTCCTAACCTTCACTTCTCAATAGGATGGTCAGGAAAATTAGAAGTGTCTGCAACCTCTTTATTCTGCAATTATACTCTCCAGTTCCGTCCTGAAGTTTATCAAAAAAGCTTTCACTTTCGCAACCTGTGCCTCGCCGCCCGAATATCCAATACTGAAAGTAACAGCGTTTTTAAAGGTGCAGTAAGCCATACTGAAATAGTCCTGCAGGCTTATAGCACCGGTCATATATGCGTCCTCAACCAGGATGTTATCAAAGGCAATGTCAGCTTCATTTATTATGCCAACATTGGTTACCAGCGGGATTGGAGGCATTTTCACATTCATCAGCTTCTCTTTTAAGGTATTATAGGGTACAAATGCCGACAAAACAGAAATCTGCATAATCCTGTTCATTTCTGCATGAGCAGCTTTCTTCTTGTTCATTTCAGTGCGGACCATGCCAAGCGTTTCCTTAAAGCTATTTCCCACTGATCTGCCTATGTTGCAGGTAAGAGAGCCTGTAAGACTGCATATCGGAGAACCTGGACCAGCTTTTCTATATTTTCTCAGATCAACAGGGACAATAACCGGTTTTGCCGCAATGTGGTTGCTTTGACCTGCCGATTCAAAAGCTCTGATAAATGCAGTCAGTACAATATCATTAATAGTTGCATTGTTAAGTTTAGAATACGCTTTGATATTAGCGAATACAGCAGGGTTGATCTTTAGTAATGTAAAAAACTTCCCGTTGTCATCTACTGTTTTGGCCCAATCGAATGACCATGTCAGGCCTTTTCCCGGAGCTTTGAAACCTTCACGCATAAACTTCAGCTTCTGAATTAACGAGAAGCCTGCAGTTACCTGTTTCAGGCTCCTGTCGCCATTTATTTGAGGCTTAATCTCAAATTCTGCCGAGGTGGTAAGACGAGTATAGATCTCAGCCAGTTTTTTCACAAATTCCTTCAACCCTGCTCCATCAGTCGGGGTATGGTTCATGTTGATACAGATGATATCCCTATTATCGTTACGGATGACCCTGGCTCTGACAACAGGAAAACCAAAAGGACTGATTTCAAGAGTAAGAAACCGGCTGATTTCAATCTCCGCATCACCTTCTGTTTCAACCAGGTCTGCCAATAATGAAGGATCGACATTCTCCTGCTTCTGCCACCATGACAGTTTGCTGTCTTCCTTATAGTAAAAGGAGAAAACGGGATGTGTATAAATCACAAGCCTGAAAGCCGTTTTAAATATATCAAAATCGATTCTCTTGCTCAGAAAGATTACAAATCGCATTTGCTGATCAGCATATGAGCGCAGAAAAAACTGGATCCTGTCGGAGACTTCAGCCGGGATCCTCTCCGGCAATTCCTTGTGCAAAGCTTCAATATTCATGATAACCTGTTTATAATTTGACTTGAAAAACCTCGACCTTAAGTTTATTCTTTATATGATTAAATAATACAATTTGCCCCTGGTCTGCAGATAGCTGTTATCGTGAAGAGCAGGTATCAGAATTCTCCGACATTAATGACCCTGTTTTTGTACAGATTTCTGTTTTTATACACGATGCTTACACCTGTTCCGGTCCAATAGTTTTCTGTCAGGCTGCTTATTAACTGAATATGAATGTGAGGTCTCTCCGAATAGCCTGAATTTCCGGCTTCTGCAATGAGATCATCAGCATTTACACTATCCCCCTCCTTTACTCTGATACTACCCTTTTTCAGATGACCTAAAAGCATGTAAGCCCTTCCCTGACTTATTACTACAGTATTTCCCGTGCTATAAGGATAGTTTCCTGAATAAGGGATATTATCTTCAATATTGTTCTCCACCCTGACAACAGTGCCACTTACCAGGCTGAAAACTTTTTCACCGAAAACAGGATAATCATGATTTGAGGCAGGCATATAATTGCTTCCGGAATCTCTGATTTTAACTATATCCGTCGCATAAAGCATTGAAAGATTCGTTTTTTTCTTTTTATGAACTACAGAGAAATAATGGTAATTCATCAGCCTGCTGATTTTTGAATTTCCGCCATCAGTTATAAGATATCTTCCGTCTTTAAAGGGGAAAAAGATCTCAACAGAATTCCGGTGGCGTTTAAATATCACAACGAAAATTTTCATAAGCATGAAGAACAGCCAGATCTGAATTATTATAAGAGCACCAGACACATAAGCATTATTGTCTGTCAGTACCGGAGATAGTAATCTATAAATCAGCAGCATAATAATTACGATCTCACACAGCAGAAGATAGACCCTCTTAAAATTCAAACCCAAAAATTCCCAGTAACCAGTGAAAAGGAGTATCAGAAGAACTGTCTGAGAGATTGTAACCGGAAAAAGCGAGCCAGGTACAATAAAAAATGAGGACAGGATTAACAGTGGCAGCAAAACAACATGACTTATCAGAAGTTTCAGCGAGAGCCGGGTTCTTTCGTTCATGACTACGAGCAAATATTATTATAATACTCTCAGGTGAGTATAATACATACTTTAAACTCTACAATTTTAAAGTTATATAAAAATCGTAAACAGTATGACGAGCAGAATAAAAAATTGATCAGCCGGGAGGTTATTTTTGTGCCTGAAGAGTTTTCAGCATATTGGCAGCATTGTAGTTGTGAGGGTTAAGATTAAGAGATTTTCTGTAATTTATTATGGCTGAGGATTTATCTCCGGAAATCATGTAGGCTTCACCCAGGCTGTCAAATGAATTGGCTGACAGTGGATACTCCTCAGCATTTAACGCAAAAATTTCTATTGCCTCAGAAATTCTGTTTTGCTTCATGAGGTAATAACCCAGGGAATTAAGTTGGGACTCGCTGAAATCATATTGGGAGCTGTCTGCTGTGAGCCTTAAATGCCTGTACAGCAGGAGTGCAGTGTCTATTCCTCTGAGCAGCATCTGGTTGTATGTCCACACATTTATTGGTTTTTTTGGATATAAATATGGCTTATCATTGAGGATATTCACAATTGCGTTACGAATATCATAAGTATAAGGCTGCTGGAGATTACTAATCTGAATAATTGTATTTTGCTCTGTAAGAAAACGTTCAATATAGGCCCGATAGCCGCTGAAACCTCCGTCGTGGAACAGGTCTCTCGCACCATCTTTATCAGTTATCCACCACCCGAAGCCATAGCTCTTTTTCCCGAAAATCCCGTCATTTACACGCATTGGGGATCTTTTGAAGGCTTCTTCGAGTGTCTTTCTCCCCACAATAGAAGTATGATAAAGAGCCTGGTCCCATTTGTACAGATCTTCAACTGTGGAAATTACCGAAGCATTGCCGCCCATAAAAGTGTCATAGCTATTTATTGTGCCATACATATCATAACCAACTGCTCTTTCGGAATTTCTATCAGCGGGCTGATTGACTGACGTATGATTCATGCCAAGCGGCCTGAATATATTATCTGACAGAAAATCATTCAATGATTGTCCGGATATTTTCTCAATTATCATTCCCAGAAGTGAATAACCCGCATTACAATATTCAAATTTATCTCCCGGTTTGAAATGCAAAGCCTTCTGCTTCAAAAGTATGTTGAATACATCTTTCTCTGTCATATCAGGGAAATCGTCAAACGTGGCCAGTCCTGAGGTATGATACAGCAAATTGCGGATAGTGACCGGTTGCATGCATCCCGGAAGCTCAGGAAATACCTGTCTGATTGGCTCATCATAGCGCAGTTTTCCTCTCTCTTTCAGGATCATAATTCCCATTGCCGTAAATTGTTTGGAAAGAGATCCGATATACTCCTGAGTCTGTAAAGTAAAAGGCTTTTTATATTCCCTGTCGGCCATACCGAAAGCTTTCTTATAGATCAGCTGGCCGTGCTCGGCAACTAATACCGCTCCGGAAAAGAGACCGCTGGCCCAGAGGGTAGTCATGTAAGTATCTATTTCCGCACTTTTTACAGCTGAGTCGCTGACTGCATACTTATCCTGAGCCAGACCGGTTATGGATATCATAAGAAAGGCCATTACCTGCAGATAGGGACGTACCGAATTTTTGATTTTTCGAGCCATTGGTAATATAAACACTCCTTTAAGAACAAACCAGAAGCGTTTTGTGTTTAAAATTATTCCTGAGTGATCCTTGCCGGATATCAATAAAAATGCCGCCGGAGGGTGCAGTCATGAAGTTCCGGACGGCATTGATCAAATAAAACCCTATCTGGCAGCTTTTTTTACGTAGATATTCCCCTGCATATTTTTCATCATCATTTCAGGTCCTCCCCCATTGATTTTTCCGTAAACCCAATCATCCTTTTTAATCCTGTACAGACCCGGTTCAGTTGTTTTGTCGATTTTGGCGGGAGCCTTATCAACGTCCACATCAAAATCACTGAATACATCACCATTGTCGGATTTAATTTTCAGGTTGGCTTTTGTATCAGCCGGGAGAGTAACAATAACGTCGCCGTTTAATGTTGAAAAGGCCATAGCTGCTTTTGGATCAACACTTTTGAAACTTGCAGTTACATCACCGTTCACGGTATTGGCAACAACAGAACCAGAGATATTTGTAAGAGTGATCTTATCGTTGACATTATTAACTTCAAGTTCACCTTTTACATTGTCGACTGACACATCTCCATCATTGACCGTTCCGGCATTCAGTTTTACATCCTGGGGGATTTTTAGTTCAAGGTCAACAGCTTTATTGGGATTACCGGTATTCACTGTCACTGTGTTATCGGCTTCCTTTGCTGTAACTTCAAAGCCACCGGAAGCTGAAATACGTTTCATACCATTTTGTACATCATTCGATTGTTCATCATCATCACTTTTTCTGGGCGTCGCATTTATTATAATGTCTTTCCCGTCATAACCCGTTACTTTAATAGATCCTGTAACAAGATGTACTTTGAGAGTGTAAGGTTTCCCGGGACTGCTCAGCGGAACAGTCAGTGTTTCAGGTGTACCCGATTGTGCAAAAGAAGCTGAAGCAATTAAAAAGCTTAGTAATACCAGGCTGATTTTCATTTTTTTCATAATTGTATTGATTAAGATTGTTTTTTAATATAAACGTCACCGTTAAGTGTTTCGAATTTGAATATTTTTCCGCCTTTGCCAAAGCGAACGGCAGTTACTGTGTTTAGCTTATATACAGTAGCATCGCCATTTTTTTCAGCAATCTTTTTTACTGATGCCGGAAGCCGCTGTGCAAGAGGGAAATCGGTATAAAAATCCCCATGCATACTCTTGAACTGAAGATCGGCTGACAGATCCGGCTGATAAGTCACCCTAATAGTACCGTTAATCGTATAATAGGAGGATTCCTCTATTGGATTAGAAAGATAACTGGCTGTCACATCTCCATTTATGGTATGGGCAAATGTCGTTCCCTTTGCATTCTTAATCGAGATTTCGCCATTGACATTATTGACGTGCAAGGTACCGCTTACGTCATTTACCGATATGTTACCATCATTTACTGTTGAGATATGTAGATTCATGCCAAATGGTACTTTAACGGTAAAATCGACTTTATACTGGTATTCAATATCGGGCCGGTCATCATTATATTGCCAGTGTCGGTGAGGCCTCGAATCATAAGGCTCGGCGATATACGCCATTATAGTATCAGGCTTCTGTTCGAATCCGAGTCTGAATTCCTTTTTACCCGTTTCCAGAGTCTTGTCGTCGTCGGCGGTAATTGTCTTATCCATATCGATCACCACCTTATTTCCGGAGTAGCCCATTACATTAATCTGACCTGTAATGTTATAAATGAACAGGGTAGCCGAAGAAGCATCGGAAGTAAGAGTAAATTCCCTTGTCATATGCTCTTTGAATTCATTGGCCAGTGCCTTTGGACCAGTGCATATTATCCCCAGTCCTGTTAAAAGGATTACTATTGTTTTTTTCATAATTACTTAATATATATTAGTTTCAGATGAGTTTTTGAATGCTTTTTTCGACTTTTATTTTAACCATTTGATTCAAATTTTTCTTGCTGAGAAGCCTCTCCAGATTCTTCACAGAGCTCTTTTCCTGCAATTTTACCATTGCATCGGCAATCGCTGATTGCATAATTGGCGAATCCTGAAGGTCGATGCTTCGCACAAGGCCTTCACGCACCTTAGGTTCGCCCGAAAGTTTAATAAGAGCCTCAAGGGTTGCAAGACGTACATTAACGTTGGGATCGCTGTTCAGGGTAGTAAAGAGAGCATTAATCACCTTTGTATTCACATTGCTCATATCATCGGTGTAAGAAACTCCTCTGATACGTTTTGAAGCAGAAGGATCCTGAAGAAGAGACAGCATCATAACCTGCTTAAGATCAGAGACCTGTGATGAGAGAGAGTCAATCTGATTATTATAGGAAATTACAGATTCCCCGGGCCGATGGAGCAGGTATCCCAGAAAAAGTCCGACCGCTATCAGTAAAAGACTGAATGCCATCCGTGGCTGTACCTGAATGATCCAGTACTCACGAAGCCTGGTCAGCCATTCACTCACCGGCTTTCTCCTTGAATAAAGCTCCTCCTTATAGTTGGATAATACACTATCGAAGCTTGTCTGCAGTGAGACTGATGGTTCAGGCTGAGGGATCTCTCCCATCAGATCCCAGATCTTGCTGACTGCTTCAAATTCATTGCGGCACTCAGTGCAAGTTGCCAGATGATCTTCGATCCTGTCTTTTTGTGTCTGATCAAGATCATTGCTCAACAGTAAAGGAAATTGTTCCCTGTAATCTTTGCATTCCATATTCTTTTCTTTAATTCCCGATTTTCAGATAAGTGCTTCTTAACTGGTTTAGTGCCCGATGGACTCTCACTTTTATTGCTCCTTCTGTTGTATTCAGGATCTTTGCAATTTCATCATACCTGAGTTCCTGGAAACGACAGAGTATCAATAATTCCCTGTTTTCATCGCTTAACTTTCCCATTGCCGTCTCGAGTGTTTTTATCTCTTCTTCCTTTTCAATCAGGGTATCCGAATATTGCTCTCCTTCAATTTTATCTTCATAACTGGTCAGTTCAGAATGATTCGGAGTGCGCTTAACCTTTCTGAAATGATCATAAACCGTGTTTCTCGCAATATGATACATCCACATCTTAAATTCACCAAAACCCATGAATCCATCAGGATATTTCAGCATTCGTAAAAATATATTCTGAACCATATCTTCACTTATCTCTTTTTGCCTGGTCATATTAAACAAGAACCTGAACAGCTGCCGATGGTATCTTTCATAAAGAAGCCCCATTTTATCAATGTCGCCATTTTTTACTTTCAGCATCAGCGCATTATCTGAGAGAGTATCCAAAACCTTATGTTTTTAGTAGCGTCAATTTATACTGTAAACCTCTACAAGATGAAAAGGTTACAGACCTGGGATCATTTTTTTATAAAGATACCGGTTTAGCGGCAAGCATGGATTGTTATAATCTGAAAGTTCAGTATACCCGTGCCACTGGCATGAGACAAAACCGTTAATGCTGAATTATAAGAATGAATTATTATCAGATCAGGATCATTGGCGACCGCGGATGTTCTCCAACGCTGAAATACTTTCTTAACAGGTTATGGAACAAACTTATGCTAATGGGCTTTGAAATATAATCGTTGCAGCCGGCATCCAGGGCCTTCTCCTTTTCTCCCATTAGTCCAAATGCAGTTTGAGCAATTATAATAGTATTCTTATTGAACAACCTGATCTGCCGGGTTGCCTCGTAGCCATCTGTTCCGGATAATTTTATATCCATAAGGATCAGATCTATATCCTGGTTATTTCTGCAGATCTCAACAGCTCCGTCGCCGGTAGAGGCTCTTAGTATCTTTTTGCTGAATGGCTCGACTAACTTAGTAAGGAAGATTTCAGATGGTTCATCATCCTCTGCAATCAATACGACAAGGCTTTTTATCCTATTATTTTCAGCCACTCGGGAAACCAAATCATTAAAAGGCTTATCTGATTCATTTTCAGGCGAATAGGGTAGATTAAAATAAAAATCTGATCCCTTGCCCGATTCGCTCTCACACCATATTTTGCCTCCCAGCATTTCAGTATATGCTTTGGATATTGATAAGCCCAGACCGGTTCCTTCGTAATTCCTGGTAAGCGATTCGCTTCCCTGTCTGAACCGTTCAAAAATGATTTCTTTCAGCTCAGGCCGGATACCTATTCCTGTATCCCTGACAAAAAACTCCAGGAATCCGTCCTTTTTGCTGTAACCGAATTCTATGAATCCGTTATCTGTGAATTTAATGGCATTCTTGACAAGGTTGGTTAATATGGCAAATACCTTATCAGAGTCAGATTTTATAACCGATTCTTTTGATGGCAGGCCATTTCTGAAAATCAGCTCAATTCCTTTTGCCTCAGCCTCGGGCATGAAAAAGGAATTGATAGATTCTATCTGATAATTAATATTGGTCATCGAAAGAGTAACAGGCATCTGACCCGATTCGATTTTTGAAATATCAATAATATCATTAATTATTTTAAGCATCCGTTCGCCACCTTTCTGAATAATATCGAGGTATACCTGACGCTGCTCCCCTGTTATCTCAGATGCCTTCAGCAGTTCGGTAAAGCCAAGGATACCATTCATGGGAGTTCGGATCTCGTGACTCATATTAGCAAGAAAAGCTGATTTCAGCCGGTCGCTCTCTTCGGCTTTTTCTTTTGCTTTGATCAGTTCATTCCTGGCTCTCTCCAGATCTGTGATATCACGTATTAACACCAGACGGCTTCCTGGCTGATTTTTAACCGCCTGCTTGATAATGCTGAAAGTTCTTATGTCTTCATTAAAAGAGATTTCCAGGCGGTCAACAGTATTCTGATCTATAGCTGCCTTCAATAAATAAGTTGTAGTGGCGCCACACGAATCAGCCGGCATACCTATTACTTTTTTATCAGTTATGCCGAGGAAAAACAGCGCTGACGAATTTATGTCCTGTATCCTGTTCTGGGAATCGAGAGCCAGGATTCCGTCAGGCAATACCTCGACAAGCGTTTCACGGGCAACCGGAACCAGATCCAGAAACCTGAAATTCAGAATAGCGAAAGCTCCGATAGTTCCACTCACAGTAATACTGAAAGGCGTAAGATCAAGACCAGGAACCGGACTCTTCCCCAACAAATAAATAATGCTTACGATCCAAGGCAACAAGCCTCCTGCCAGTATGACCAATGCCTGTGAACGGAAAGTACCTGACTGCTTCCTGATAAAATCACCAAGAAGAATAAGTGAAAAAAGCATCAATAGATAGGAATAGGCAATATATCCAATCCAGAACCATACGCCATGATAATATTCCATAAGATTAGTTTTCGGCGATATCGGCGAAAACCCCGACCATATCAGGTTGTGCTCCTCATTTGTAAGAGTGAGCACATAGGTAAATACCGGAATTATGAAAAGCAGCAGGACATTTCTTAATGACAGGAATTTGTCTTTTCCCGTGTAGCGTAAAACAAAGATAAGATAGAGAACCGGCGTGGCCAGGCCTCCGGAATATTCCAGCTTCGACCAGAATATTTTTTCATTCATTACAGGTGCGGCAGTTTCAAAAATGACCCAAAATGCAGCTGTCCCGGTCGCTATCATCAGCCAGGCAAGTTCCGAAGCACCTTTGACGGATTTTCTCTGAAATGCCAGAAATGCAACAAAGAATGAAACAAGGGAAGTGGTAATAAAAAAAACTGAATATAAAGCAGAAACCTGATTCATCGTATGCTGATTTAGCAACTTCCTTTATTGCGAAAGGAATGCCGTAATTATCCTCATCGCGAGAAATTTTTAATTGCTCCCGAAAGGTAAGAATTGATTTGTACTTTCCTATAACCCGGATAATTTTTAAGAATCATCTGCAGAATCAGAGTCAGATGTGGAATCGATTATTTCAGGCCAAATTAGCAATTGAATTATTTAATGAGTTAATTTAGTCACTGAATTCATTTACATTAAACCTGAATGTCAAAAGTAATCGCTTTCGGAACAGATAAACAGGCTTATTTTGACTTATTTATCGAGTCCTGCACCCGCAACAATATAGAGCCTGTTATTCTGGGATGGAATGAAAAATGGATAGGTTTCGGTAAGAAGATGATAGCTATCCGTGATTATATAAAAAATCTGCCTGCAAAAGAAATTATAGTTGCAGTCGATTCGTTCGATGTAATTTTTTTAAGCGGGATCGACGAAATTGAATATAAATTTCAGAAGATGTCCACGCCGTTTTTGTGCGGGGCTCTTAATCTTGGAAGTTTTACAGGAACAATCTACGATTTCGAATTCAATAAAACAGGCAGGAAACTTCCCGAAACTCCCACAAAATATAAATACCCGAATACCGGCACCTGGATATCATATGCAGGATATGCGGAGTATATCATAAATGAGCTGATAGATAAATATCAGATGACTGATCTTAGTGTGGATCAAAGGTTGTTAACCGGTATTTACATACATAATCTGTATAATGTGGAAATTGACTGGAAGTGCGAGATTTTTCATAATCTCCTCTTCAAGGATTTTATTACCAGAAATCCGGATCTTAAGGATTTGAGATTTTATGAAAGCAGGGTGATGAATACAGTTTCAGGATCCAAACCATGCATCATTCATGCATCAGGAAACGCCAAAATGGGTGAGATAGCTGCAAAGCTTGGATATGAGAATGATACTATGATCCCGGCTAATAATGTTTCCAGCCTTACAAAAAAAGCATTTTTTCATATCGGACAAATTTTGAAGTCGTAAATATCATTATCGTTTCAGAAATTAATCGCATCATGAAAACTAATCGCACTACTTCCTCAGCAGTTATTCTTCTGCTTGTAATGAGCTCGCTTCCTATAAGTGCTCAGAGTAAAAAATATTCTGACGATGTGGAAAGGAATATCACTCAGGTAGAAAACCACCTGGCCGGATGGGCTAAAACAGGTTCAGATGATACCTGGGCGCTGGCGGACAGGATGAAGAAATATAATATCAATGGGGTAAGTATAGCGGTCATTCATAACTACAAGATTGAATGGGCAAGGGGTTATGGCTATGCTGATGTAGCGGAAAACAGGCCTGTCACTGAAAATACTCTGTTTCAGGCAGCTTCAATAAGCAAATCGCTGAACGCAGTCGGTGTATTACGTCTTGTACAGGAAAAAAAGCTTGATCTTAATACTGACATAGATAAATACCTGGTTACCTGGAAGTTCCCTTATAATGAGAAATCAAATAACAAAATTATAACGCTTACAAACCTGCTAAGTCATACAGCAGGACTGACCATTCACGGTTTTCCCGGTTATGCGAAGGGAGATTCTATTCCTGACCTTCCACAGATACTCGACGGTACGAGACCTGCCAATACAGAACCGGTAAGATTATCGGAAGAGCCAGGCATCAGAGTTAATTATTCCGGTGGAGGGATTACAGTCTCCCAGCTGATAGTAATGGATATAACTCATGAGCCTTATGATGTTTTTATGCAGAAGACTGTTCTTGATCCGCTGGGCATGACTTCAAGCTCTTATACACAGCCTCCTCCTGCAGAAAAAGATAACCTGCTTGCAACAGGTTATCGGGGTGATGGCACTGAAATTCCGGGCAAGTTCCATATATATCCCGAGCAGGCAGCAGCAGGCTTGTGGACAAATCCCGTTGATCTCTGCAAATATATTATTGAAACGCAGCTCGCATGGAAAGGATTATCTGCGAAAGTGCTTAATCAGAAAATGACTATATTAAGACTGACTCCTGTGCTGGAGGATGCAGCGCTCGGAGTGTTTGTTAACAGCCGGGTGGCAGGATCTTATAAATATTTTAATCATAACGGAGGCAATGAAGGATTTCAATGTACTTATGTTGGCTGCCGTGATAGTGGTGATGGGGTTGCGATAATGACCAATTCAGATAACGGCTATTTTATTTATGAGGAAATTCTGAACAGTGTTGCAACCGTATATAACTGGAAGGATTATTATCTGCCGGAAAAAGAAACTGTTATAGATGTAAAAGGCCCTGTTCTCGATAAATATACCGGGAAATATGATGCATCAGGTAATGTCATAACTTTTAAGAGAAGCAGTGACGGACTAATTTTAAATCCTCATGGGGATATCCTATGGAAAGTATATTTCACCTCAGACAGTGATTTTTTTGTTCGTGAAAGACGGGGCTTAATGAAATTCACTACAGGCAATGATAAAAAGGTCAAAGGCTTCTATGCAAACGGAAGGTTATCAAAAAAGATAGATTAAGCTACCGCTTCATTCCCTTTGCTTCTCATCCCACGCTGCAATATTATTCAAGCCAATACTATCGCCATATTCCGATGTATGCAACGGTTTTGCTTTTTTTTCTTTACTGTCCATATCACCCTCCCGTTCAACTTTTATTTTGTCTTTAATGCTGGTAACCAAAACGATAAATACTTATTGGTCAATAATTTAAATTAGGAGATACCAAAAATTTGATATAAATTATAAACAATTTTTTAATGTTTTTTGTTCCTTTGAAATTAAACATGTTCTAACTATTAACCTTATTTAAAAATAACCAGATGAAAAAACTTTTCTCAACTTTGTTTATCCTGGTCTTCCTGGCCTCAATGTCATTTGCCCAGTCATCAGCGATGAACGATTCAAAATTTACTCTTGGCATCCTTGGTGGCTTGAATATTCCCCGGCTAAGCGGAGGTAGCGGCAATGAGCTAAGTCGCGATTACACATCAAGATCCGGAGCTGCTTTCGGGTTAACATCGTCATTGGATTTTGGCTCAAGATTCGGTCTTCGCCTCGATGTTCTGTACTCGAGTGAAGGCGGCAAAAGGAATGGGGCTCAGGCACTTGATGCGTCAACGGTTAATCCACTTGTACCGGCAGGAACATATTTTTATGCCACCTTTGACAATCAAAGCATTCTGAATTATCTTGAGGTCCCGGTTATGCTTAAATATTATCTGGCGATCAATAAATCTTCAAGGGTTTATATCAATGCCGGCCCCTATGTGGGATTTCTGTTGAATGCAACACAGAAGACTGCAGGATCAAGCCTCATCTATGCCGATCGTGCAGAAACAATGCCAATTCTGCCAACAGGAACACCAGCATTGTCATTTGATGCAAGTACCGATATTACAAGCAGTATCAATCCTATTAACCTGGGATTTACCGGAGGTGCCGGAATTTCACAAAGAGCCTTTTCCGGTGATCTTTTTCTGGATGTGCGAGGTGCATATGGACTTATGATCATTCAAAAAGACAAACAGAACGGATCGAGTCATAATGGCAACCTGTTAATTGATCTGGGATATGCCATACACTTCTGATTCCGGAAGAGTACACGCACTTTATATCGAAGCTCTTTCCGGGAAAGCATTTGCGGGAAAGTAGCTTATAAAATGATTTAATCGGGAAAAATTGTAAATCTGATAAAATTAGCCGGATAATTTTATTCTGAAGCTTCAACACCTGTCTTCTGTTTCAGACTTTCACTCTGCAGAGGGTGGCGCTGGACTATTATCGGGATCTCGCCCTTTAGAACATTGAACAGCTGAGGAAGCTGATCAAGACCGGATTTGAAAAGGAATCTGCCTATTTTAGTAAATCTTGGATCTTTTACTATCTCAGGTTCAGGATCACCCAGCTTCATGTCAGGTCCGGCCGGGTCAATCTTAAGGTACTCATTGGCAAACATTGTCCTGAACCGATAGACTTTTATCTGCTGGCCCCTCCACCCCGTCCTGGTAATATTCGACACAATAGGACCTTTCGATGTCAGCTTGATAAGAAGACTTATAAACACAAAAACAGGAAACAATACAACGATCATCAGAAGCGCAATATTAATATCCATGGTCTTCCTGATAGCCATTGCATAAGAGTTGTTGGGAATGTTCATAAAGCTCAGGAACTTGCCATCAGCGATATCGGTGCTCACGGCACTGGAGAGATTTACCTTTGGTTCTTTGGTCTTTAGCCGCAGAGTAACTCCAAGATCCTCACACGACTTGAGTATCTCCCTCACATTAGCGGCATCGGGTTTTTCCTTAAGATAAAGCACCTCATCAACGAAGTCCACTTTTATCAGGTCATTTAATATTCCGAGAAACTTTTCCGGCAATATTATCGCGAGCTCTTCAAACTTATTTTTAATAAAAACCGATTCTGTAAAGATCACTACGACCTTGTATCCCAATTCCTTTTTCGCAAGAAGATTTTCGATAAATGAGATGGCGAAAGTGTCGGCAACAATTATCGTATTTATATGATTGTAACCTTTTATGCCAAAAAATTTAAGAACATTATAGATCAACAGCCTTCCGAAAAACAAAAAAAGGAACCCGAATGCGGAGAGTTCTGCCAGGCAGAGCCTGGGAATCGTGTCTAACCTCAGAAAAAAATTAAAAAGAGTGAGCAGGAAGAAGATTGATATTGATGATTGCAGGTAGAGGAAAAACAAAACCCGGTGCCGTTTTGTCGGGATCCCCGTTATTTTCACAAGCGAAAGAATTATTATCCACACCGGAAGTATCCAGATAAAGAGTTCCAATAAATCACCGTCGGAATAAAAAAAACCTCCTTTTTGAAAATTATTAACGATATATGTGCACTGGAAAGCGAACAGAATCGATAACACATCTATCGGATTGAGCATATATTTAAAGAGATTCCACCTCTTCATACGCGGGCTCATATAAAGCTGGAAATAAGATTTACGACCATGCATATACAAGAATGCATTTTATCAGGGAATTTGTAAAGGTTAGTCAGGGCCTGTAATTTCCCGGTGAAAATAAGAAATATTCCGCACACTTATTATCCAATCCCGAACAAAAATCAGAATATCCTCATATTCAAAATATTACTCAGGAAAGCATTGCTTTTTAAGAAGGACAGCAAAAAGCGGGATTTACCTGCGGGTAAGATATCTACAATTTGGAAATTTTAAATCTGCAGATAGAAGTGTCTTCAGATATTTAAAGATAATAAAGCAGGGTATGCGGCGAAATGCTGCAAAAACAGCCGGCCGCGTACCTGTTTAAACCTGTATTAATGTTTTTTCTTAATCTGGCTCAACTCGCCTCTGAAGAAATTATTTTTCATTTTATCCATCTCACTGAACAAGCTGTCCATTTGCTGCATATTGTCCCTGAAACGGTTATAGAAGAAATCCTTTTTATAGAAATCGTATTTCATGAGCGAATCCTGAAAGAAAAAGTTATTGAAATATGGCTCATTTGAAAACAGATAACTCTTGTTAAACTCCTTCTTGAATTTATTTAAAATACTATCCTTCAGCGTGGTATCGCCTTTAACATTTGAATAATAAGATGAATAAGTAGAATCGAATTTAATTAAATTACCATTCTTGTCATATTGTCTGTTCACCTTTATACTTGTCTGAGGTTTATTCCCTTTTGCTTCTTTTTCACTTTTCTGTGTCTGTGCATTGCAACTAATTAAAGTCAGGCTGCAAGCCAGCGCTACTATATATATTCGTTTCATAATTATATTATTTTAAAAGTTAAATTTTATGTTTCCAATTCTACAGAACTATAAGTTTCTGTAAACTTCGTACCGGTTGCCTGGCAAGTCTTTGCCGGGAACTTCATCTCTGAGCTTTTTTGAATTTTAAAGAACATACTTTAAAAACAATAGCTGGCCTTTGTTAAGCCAGCTATAGGGATTTTTCGGTTATTAAGCAATTGCAATATGTTTGGGTGGTTTTGGTTTTGCCTCCTCTCTTTTTGGAATTGACACCCTTAATATTCCATTTTCATACTTTGCTTTTATCTTGTCATTATCGACCGAATTCGGAAGTGTGAAGGTTCGGCTGAAAGACTGATAGCTAAACTCTCTCCTGGCAAATTGCTGTCCTTCCCGTATTTCGTTCTCAATTTTCTTTTCTGACGAAATGGTCAGCAAGTCATGATTGAGATCAATACTGAAATCAGTTTTTACGAGACCAGGCGCAGCCAGCTCAACTTCAAACTCATCAGCGCTTTCTTTTATGTTCACTGATGGCAATGTAGTATCCGTAATTGAAAAGTGCCTGTTCGACCAATCATATAAATCATTTTCGAAAAAGTGGTCGAACAATGACGGCAGCGGATTTGTAAATCTTACTAATGACATTGTTTGTTCCTCCATTTTTTAGTTTCACATAATTTATCTGACTTTGGTTCCTATTCAAATAAGATACCAGATTGAATGAAAAAAATGATATCTTATTTTCTATTTAATTGAAAAATAATGTATTGCATTGATTTTTTAGATTTAGCCCCGACAGGTCATTTTTGCATATTCCTGTCCGGTTCCTGACATTATGTCGCACCCCGGCCGATACCCGCACAGACCTAAATTTAAGCTTTGGAGATAAATGATTGAACTCTTAAAAAGATGTGAGAGATTGATAACTTAGAGTCACTTATCAAAATTAATCTTTTTAAAATCAGCAAGGTTCACAGCTTCCTTCCTGTAAGTTTTTCGGGTATGCTTGTTGCCATTGTCATTACTTATGCGACTGAGGCCAAAATATGCATATGCCGAGAATTCGTGGCCGTAGGCTCCGAATAGGGACAAGTAATTGATGCCACTGTTATAATCTTCCTCTGCCTGTTTAAAATTGTGATATTTTTTTTCCTGCAGGATTCCATTGAGCACCAGAAGCTGGCCCTGGTAAAATTTATTCCCTTTATCCTCGGGTGCAAGTGTAATCTCCTTTTCGGCTTCATCATATTTTTTCATAAGAAGGAGGTTTCTCACGTAGGTATCGAAGTAGAGATCATTCCCCGGGTACATATTGATCAGCATGCGGCTGTAATGAGTGCTTTCCGCGAGTTTATTCTCAAAACCCAGATATATCCATGTCAGAAGGTAAGCTGATTCAGCTCTTAATACCAGAGAATTCATGGCAGCTGTCTGCAGCTGCATTAAACCGGTCTGCATGTTTCCACGGGGAAACAGAAATGCCAGGGACCTGTACACAGGATAAACTTTCGGATAGGCCTCCCGGTAATAATTATACGTTCCGGTAAAATAATACAGGTCTGTACATTCCGAAGTAAAAGAAAATGCCTGCCGCAGATGCTTATAAGAATTTATCATCAGTGGTGTCACCTCCATTATAAGGTCATTATCGGAGTAAAAGGTGAGAAGCATTCCTCTCGCACACAGATCAGCAAGCAGATATTCAGCCTCGTATTGCTTATTTTCATTCTGTTCCGACACTTTTATGCACTGGCGCATTTCTTCTTCAAAAGAAACATGAGCCGGAGTTGTATGAAGCATAGGATAATTTTCCCAGTAAATATTTAATCCCTTTAAGAGGTAAACAATAGGGTGCCCGGGGTACAGACTGATGATCCTGACATAGTCTTCTTCCGCTTTATCAAACTGCATATTGTAGATATAATCAATATCTTTCTTTACAAGGTTAAAAGCGGCAGTATCCTCAAACAACTGAGCTTTCAAAGGTATTGAACCGAGAAATAAAATAAGTCCCGTCAATCGTGCGATTGTTTTGATTTGTCCGGACATCTTTAGAAATTTCAGACGTAAAATTATTAAAATCTTAACCATGCAGCAAAACATTTGTTGTGAGAATTTGGAGTTTTCGTCTTGAAGCAATGCCTGATCTAACATGCCGAACAAAATTTCAGGCCATATGTTGATCATTTTAAATTAAAAAGCATGGCTGAAAAATTGTCAGGAAAAACCGTGTTAATAACAGGTTCAACCGACGGCCTTGGTAAGATGATTGCCCGGCATCTTGCGAGGCAAAATGCAATTGTTCTTCTTCACGGCAGAAATAAAAAGAAAGGGGAAGAAGTACTGGCAGAAATAGTTTCTGAATCGGGAAACAATAGAGTCAGCTATTACAACGGAGACTTTTCTTCATTTGAAGAAGTAACTAGTCTGAGTGAAATGATCCTCAGGGAAAACAAACATATCGATATTCTTATTAATAATGTAGGAATCGGAAGAGGACTTCCTTCGGAAAACAGACAAGAATTCAGCACTGACGGGATTGAGCTCCGGCTTGCAGTTAATTATCTGTCGCATGTACTGCTTACTGAAAAGCTTCTGCCTGCTCTGAAAGCCAATAGTTCGCTAATAATCAATGTCGCATCAATCGGTCAGGAGCCAATTGACTTTAAAAACCTCATGCTCGACAGTGGATATGACGGATTCATTGCCTACAAGCGAAGCAAGACAGCTCTTATCATGTATACCTTCGATCTTGCACAGCGGTTGAAAGAAAAAGGAATAAATGTCAATGCGGTACACCCTGCATCGCTGATGAACACCAATATGGTGTTAAACGACTGGGGCTATTCCTATACTACCGTAGAGCAGGGAGCTGAAGCTGTTGAAAGCCTGCTGTTCTCCGATAAAACAGGGTCTTATTACGATGGCAGGAGCCTTTCAAAAGCAATAGCGCAAACTTATAACCCGGAGGCGAGAGAGCTGCTGAAAAGCGTCACATGGAAATTGCTGGAAAAATATATTTAGCAAGCCAATGTCAGCGTAATCACATTGGCGCAGCTTATTTCTTCAGATAGATAGTTTTTACATTAACAAATTCTCTTATTCCATGTCTGGCCAGCTCGCGCCCATAACCCGAATTCCGGGTACCGCCAAATGGCAATCTAGGATCTGATTTAACCATTGAATTTATAAATACTGCTCAATCATGAAACTCCCCCGCAAAAACCCTTGCCCTGTCCAGGTCGCACGTAAAAAGTGTAACTCCCAATCCAAAGCCAGAATGGTTTGCAAGTGAAACTGCAGCTTCCGTATCCTTTGCAATTGTTACTGCAGCGACCGGACCAAATACCTCCTCATCAAAAAGAGACATTCCGGGTAAGGGTTAATGCTGCTTAAAGTCATCTCGGTTATTTCATTAAATTCCTGTTAAATAGAATAAACAAGAAGCAATCGCAAAAGTTTCCTCACTGCTGCTCTTCCCTGACCCTGCATCGAGGGTCAGGCTCACAGGAGACATATATCAGAAAGTTCATATTCCGCGCATTCTAGAGATGACCTCTGGATCAGCTTATTCATGTGATATATATCATTGGGATCATCCGGTTCTTTTACGAACAAACCTAAATGTATGATGTTAGATAAAGTCAATCTTTATAGCAACTAAATCTATTTAACTATGGCAACACATAATCCAACCAGAATCGATGCTACTCCGGGCAGGCAGGAAATCATTATTACCCGGGAAATTAACGCTCCCCGTGATCAGGTGTTCAAAGCCTTCACGGATCCGAAGCTTTATACACAATGGATTGGTCCCCGTGAACTGAAAACAACTCTTATAACTTTTGAGCCGAAGGCGGGGGGGAAATATCGCTATATTCAGAAAGATAAAAGCGGTCATCAGTTTGCCTTCCATGGCGTATATCATGAAGTAAAGTCACCTGAACTTATTATTGAGACATTTGAATATGAGGGACTACCTGAAAAAGGGCACGCTGCTCTTGGTAAAGTCAACTTTGAAACGCTGCCAGGGAACAGGACAAAAATAACTGAAAGGGAAGTTTTCCTAAGTGTTGAAGATCGTGACGGTATGCTTCAGGCAGATATGGCGAAGGGCGTAAATGAATCGTATGAACGGCTCGACGAACTTATGGAATCAGGGATTAAGTAATCTCCTGAAAAACAGGTTTCAAATGATGATGTAACACTTTGAATATTACCTTGTAAGGGGTAACGCTTAAATGAACGCCTGGCATCTTTCAAATTTAAAAAGAAAGGATAGGGCCAGGCGTTTTTCTTATTATAACCTGAAAGACTGAATATGAAGTTGATTTGCTAATTTTGCCGCTAATAATAATTATCTGAATGGAACAT
Source organism: uncultured Bacteroidales bacterium (assembly GCA_963715785.1). Lineage (GTDB taxonomy): Bacteria > Bacteroidota > Bacteroidia > Bacteroidales > VadinHA17 > LD21. The sequence continues at coordinate 2,351,385 of OY970276.1, read as the reverse complement.
ATCGGAAGGATCTTAATTGTAACCGGAATAATTCTGATAGCAGCCGGAGTAATAATTTATTTCGCGGGAGACAAGCTGGGTTGGATTGGACATCTGCCAGGGGATATCAACATCAGGAAAGAAAATGTCAGGATCTTCATTCCGATAACCACAATGATAATCTTAAGTGCAATAGTTTCAATTATACTTTACATCCTCAGGAAGCTCTTCCAGTGAAAACTGTTATGACAGGTTATAAAATAATTAGAATCTTATTCAAAATCAACCGTAACTCCTGCCATACTGAGCCTGTTAATCTGTTCAATATCTATTTTATTACCTGAGAGTTCAGCATACTCGAGGTTATCCAGTTCGAAAAGCGGCGAAATGTCCTCAATGTAATTATTTGTCAGGAATACGCTTTTAAGGTTTTTTAAACAGCTTAAATCATCGATAATTCCTACCTGGTTATCTGAAAGATTCAGTTCTTCAAGATTTTTAAGCCCGGTAAGTGGTGAAAGATCTGTAATCCGGTTATTGGATATATCTATTGCCCTGGCATGGATACAGAATTGAATTCCGTCAAGGTCGTTAACATCGGAATAAGATAATTCGAATTCCTCGATCTCTTCAAGATAAAAAGAGGGGAACTCAATGTCCATATCGCCGTATTCTCTCATTTTTATGGCATCATAAAAGGTATAGCCTACCAATTTAGTGTGAGTTTTTGTCCTGACTTTTACGATTGGCTCGCTGTCGGTGATAATGCTGAATCCATCGGTGCTGAAATCCCATCCGTACACGGGTGCGTAATCAATATCTTCATAGCTGTTAAGATTTGCGGAGATCTCTTCTATTCGTTCGAGCCTCAGTATATGGGAGTATTCAAGCAAACCATCGAAATCATCCTTTTCCGCGAGCCTGTTTATTTCCTTTATGTGGTAGCCGGCCCTGTCGGGATGATACAGCATCATAAACTTTGAAAAACCTTTACCTTCATCAGAGATGGTAATGCTTACATAGTCGCTTATTATTTCAGCGATTTTCTGAAGCATTGAGTATTGCCTGCTTTTGAATAAATTTATTAAGGTAAGAGATATAGTATTCAGATTACTAACAGTATACGCCTCTATAAGATCATTATGCAATTCCTTTATTGTCATTTATAAATGATTTACTTTCTAACGCGAAATACGCTGTAAAGTTATATAAAGATCAAACCTGTTATTACCGGGATAAGTGATATATATACTTTCGACCGGGAACAGTTGAAGACGACTGCAGGACTACCTGACATTAAAGACCTGTTCTGCTTTTTCCTCGGTTAATTTTTCGGCATCTTCAATGTCATTATATTTAAATATCAGCATGTTGGAAGGATTCTTATTGGCGCCGTTAAGCATGGTATTCCGGACTTTAAAGTTTTTCACCTGTTTGTTGTAATGATATAAAATATCGATATTCAACTCACCATCAGCCAGTTGAAAACCAGTTATCCGGCCTTTAAGCTTTTTATCATCGCTGAACATCTGAATTCTGTCTTCAAGATATCTTCTTAAAAATACTTTGGAAGTATCTAATTCACCCGGCGGATCAAAATTCTGGTCATCGTCAATAGTAAATCTGTAGTCAAATATAAAATCATTATAATTCATCTTCAGGAATACTTTGATCGTACCCTTGTCAGGAAAACATGTCACTCCTGTAAAGGTTGGATGCGCTGCCTGTGTAAAAATCCAGAATGAAATAAGGAAGGCCTTTAACATTGCTTTCAGATTATTGGCGCTAAAGTTATAAAAATCCGATGACCTCCGTCTATTTGGTCCGGTTCTTGAGCGAACAAAATGAGCTTAAAATTATTTAAGTGATGTGAAACCTCTTAAAATTCTAGATAATGAATCCAAATGCCATCAGAGAAGTAGCCACTTATTTTCAAAAGAGCAGAATATTATTGAGCGGATTTGAGCTTGATATATTTACAAATGTCGATGAATCGGGGACACCTTCGGATGAGATTGCAAAAAAGCTGCAACTCGATGATCATGCATGCGAGCGACTGATGAATGCCCTTGTATCGCTGGGCTTTCTTTTAAAACGAAATAACCTGTTCTTTAATACCCGGGAAAGTTTTGCCTTTCTATCTAAAAAAAGCGACGACTATCTCGGAGGGCTGATGCATTCAAATCATCTCTGGAACTCATGGAGCAACCTTACGGGGGTTGTCAGGACAGGCTTATCAGCCAATCCTTCGGAAATTAATGTACGCGGAGAGGACTGGCTTTTCCATTTTATCAGCGCAATGCACGACAGGGCAAAAAAACAAGCGCCGGATCAGCTCGCAAAACTCGATTTGACCGGGGTCAGATCCACACTCGATATCGGAGGCGGCTCCGGGGCGTATTCAATGGAAATGGTTTCTAAAAAGCCTGAAATTGAAGCGACGGTATTTGATCTTCCAAATGTAATACCAATAACAAAAAAATTTATCGGAAAAGAGGGTTATTCCGGCAGGATAAAAACCTATGAAGGCGACTATACAAAAAATGATCTGCCTTCAGGATTCGACCTGGTATTTTTATCGGCAATTATACACAGCAATTCACTGGAGATAAACCGCGATCTTATAAGGAAATGCTATGGTTCATTAAATAAAAACGGAAGAATTGTAATCCAGGACTGGATAATGAACAACGACAGAACGCAGCCTACATCCGGTGCTATTTTCGCTATTAATATGCTTGTGGGAACTGAAGCCGGAGACTGCTTTACAGAGGAAGAAGTTACGGCAATATTAAATGCTGCAGGATTTCAAAACATTACCAGAACAGAATTTGAAACGGGTTTGAGCCAGATGATCGCTCATAAGGCCTGATCCTTAACTGATTATAAGGCCTTATTTTATTCTGCCACCGGCAATATTTAAATAGCCTCCCTGATGGCCTTCAGGATGAATAAAATTACAGCACCCAGGAACGGATAAAATTCAACAAAATTCTATTGCTGAACCGAAAGTAGGATGTATTTCATTACTTTTAGTGCATCAATATATAAGCAATGGGTGAAATTCAAAAACTTATTGATGAGCTTACCAGGTTCAGGGATGAAAGAAACTGGTCGCAGTTCCATAACTCAAAAGATCTGGCCCTGGCAATATCCATTGAAGCAGCTGAGCTTAATGAGCTCTTCCTCTGGAAAACCAATGAAGAATCGGAGCTTGTAGATCTAGGTAAGCTCAGGGAGGAACTGGCGGACATTCTTGCATTCAGCCTTTTACTTGCCGGGAAACACGGGCTCGATGTTAAGGAGATCGTTCTTGACAAGATAAAAAAGAATGGCGAGAAATATCCGGTTGAAAAATCCAGGGGGACGGCCAAAAAATACAATGAGCTCTGATAAATCGTACTAATTCAAAAAATAGCCATTGCCGATGAAAAGATCAGTTTTCGTGGCATTGCTATTCATCAGTAAAGTTCGCCGATTGGTTTGATAAGTAATGCTGCCTGCACGATCGCCATGCATTTCCCTGAATACAAAGCTCAACAGTAAAATAGCATGCTACCCTTCATCTTTCTTCACTATCTTCGCAAAATATTTTAAACAAAATTTAATTCACTGAACGTAAATGATATTTGATGATTTAGATCTGAGTCCGGAGTTGCTGGAGTCTATTGATTACATGGGCTTCACAGAAACAACTCCCATTCAGGAAAAGGCCATTCCGGTCATTCTTTCCGGGAAAGACCTTATTGGCTGTGCACAGACAGGCACCGGAAAAACTGCTGCTTATCTGCTGCCCATAATGAATTCTATTTCGGAAAAACGACCTGTACATACTCATACTCTTATACTTGTCCCTACCCGTGAGCTCGCAATTCAGATAGATCAGCAAATTCAGGGGCTGGCATATACTCTGAATATCACATCTATTGCTGTTTATGGAGGAGGTGATGGCAGCGGATGGGAACAGGAAAAAGTCGCATTATCGAAGGGAGCCGACATAATTGTGGCTACCCCGGGAAGATTGATCGCACATCTTAATCAGGGTTATGTGAAATTCAACAAGATAGAAGTACTTGTTCTGGATGAAGCCGACAGGATGCTCGATATTGGGTTTTATGACGATATTATGACCATTATTGCACATTTGCCGAAAATGCGTCAGACTTTAATGTTCAGCGCCACAATGCCTTCGAAAATCCAGGCTATGTCGAAGCGTATCATGAAGGATCCTGTGGAAATTACCCTTGAAAGATCGAAGCCTGCCGAAGGGGTTATTCAAGCTGTATACTTGTTAAATGACGGACAGAAAATACCTCTGATAAACAGCCTTATAGCTGATAACCCCGAATATCACAGCATCCTGATCTTCAGTTCAACAAAAAGGAAATTAAGTGAGATCGTGAGGGGACTTCGTTCAAAGGATTACCAGGTTGAAGGCATTTCATCAGATCTCGATCAGAAGGAAAGAGAAGACACCCTGGTGAGGTTCAAATCACGCCGATCCCGTGTCCTGGTCGCTACCGACGTCTTAAGCCGCGGAATCGACATTAAGGATATCAATCTTGTAATAAATTTTGATACCCCCGCTGATGCCGAGGATTATGTGCACCGGGTTGGCCGCACAGCACGTGCTGACACTACAGGAGCTGCAATAACTCTGGTGAACAGGATCGATATGCCAAAACTGCAGCGTATCGAAAAATTAATCGGATACAAAGTCAATAAAGTGCCTCTCCCGGCTTTCATTGCTGAAATACATGATAAAAATCCCGAACACCGGCCTTTTGTTCCTAAATCAGAGAAGAAAAGGTTTAAACAGAGATATAACCAGAAGGGCAGAGGACCGGATGTCAAGCATAAGCCCGGTATGTAGTGTTGAGCGCTTTTCATCGCACACTAATCCGCTAATCAGTTCCTTAATTTCACGCGGGCTCCGTACATCGCTGATTAACACGGCTTTATGCTGCACACGGCAGTTAAGTAAAGACATATCGGTAAATTAGGCGTATCTTGCGACTAAAGGTTCTTTTTCATAATTAATAATTAACAGAAAGGATAATGTAATGTGTTTTTCACCGGAGGCAAGTTTTGCAGGGGGCATTATCATTTCTGCGATAGGGGTCGCAACAGTTAAAAAGATCCATAAGCCTTCTCAGATTTTGTTTGCCTGTATACCATTATTCTTTGGTTTCCAGCAGTTTGCCGAAGGTGTTGTGTGGCTGACACTGCCAATGCAGCAGCATGAGATAATCCAAAAGATCGCAGTGCAGATATTTCTAATAACAGCCCTTGTAATATGGCCTGTCTTGATACCGCTTGCTGTGTTTATTATGGAGAAAGCGGCAAAGAAAAGAAAAATATTATTGAAGTTTCTTATAGCAGGAGGAATACTGTCTGCATATTACGCATACTGTTTGTTATCTTTCAGTGTGAGTCCCAGGGTTGAAGGCTTTCATATAAAATATAATACCGGCTTTCCTGAGTCACTGGCAATGGCAGCTACAATTATCTACCTGGTCGCAACAATAGTTCCCCTGTTCATCTCGAGCGTTAAAAGCACTCATTGGCTCGGCATCCTTATGACATTATCATGTCTGGTAACCGTTGTCTTTTTCAAACAATATCTTACATCGGTATGGTGCTTCTTTGCTGCTCTGATAAGTGGAGTAATATATTGGATCCTGAATGACCTGCAGAAACAATTTATCTTAAGCAGATTCCGGTTATTGAAGATCCATCCGGTCAGATCCGTCTCCCCTGCTAAAACCGATAAGGGCTGATTTACCTGTTACCCCCGTGCAGGAGAACGTGGAAATAATTAATATGATACCACATTTTTGCATAGAAATATGCCAGCACCATCAGCGCAGCCAGGAATGTGAATAACAGTCCGAAAAATTTGCCTGCAACTGATTTTCCCGATCTGACTGCTTTTACAGAGAGCTCTTTAACCCAGCATTGAAGTTTTGAAAAAAGCGGATAAAGGATAATCACCGTTATCGCCATACCGAGAAATGTGAATACCAGAGGTCTATAATGATTCTTATAGCTGACCATGTAATTTGTTATTGCAATTGTGATAAGATTTACTGAAAGAATGGTGAGAGTCATCACTACAAAACGCAGGAAATAACGGTACATATATAACTTATTTAGGCGCTCAAAATTATCCTTTTATCCCGTAATGACAAATAAGGATTAGTAATCAATCTGATATTGGCGCCGGGATCACCTGCGTGACACATTTTTTTACCATATTTGAGTTTTAATATTGATGAATGAATAAAGGAAAAAGTTATTAATAAGGATTAATCAAAAAACCGTTAATTATGAATAATGAAGAACTTATAGAAGGTATCAGTGAAGGGGATGATACTGAATTTCAGAATAATGATGATTTCAGAAGGGACTCCCATTCTGATTCTCAGAAAATAAAGGTATCGGATGATTCAAATTCGAATGAAATACTTGTATTCACATCTTTCTGCAACGTCTATAAAGTTCAGAGAAAGGAGCTCACTGATAAATTTCAGGCATTACAAAAAATTGATCTGGAAAACGGAGAAAAACCAATTTATCTTACCGGAAATAAGAAATATACGGGTTTCCTCATTGTGGCATTTGAAAACGGCAAAATAGGCAAGATTTCCATGAACAGCTTTCAGACCGAGTATGCCAGGAAAAAACTAAAAAATGCCTTCAATAGCGAATCCCGCATGATTTTCATTGAACTTATTGAACACGATATCGATCTGGTCACAATCAGCAGCATAAAGAAAATCGTACTGTTTAACACTTCCCAGATTAATCCTGTAGGAAGCAGGACAACAAAGGGAGTTCAGGTAATGAAACCTAAGGATGGAAGTACAATGATGAAGGTTAAGCATTTAGAGAATACCAGGTTTGATGTGCCCGAATATTACCGCAAGAGCGATACGCTTAATGTTGTAGGCTATTATCTTAAACCTGGAGATGAAATTTAATTTCTGAACGTTTCTTAAAATAACAGACCCCTGCAGATCAATGATTTGCAGGGGTTAGGTTAGCATGGTTAGTCTCGTATAACTATTTCTTCAAGAACACGGGAAATAAAGCTATACAGTCACCTGTGTTGAGAGAACGATAGGATCCTTTACAGTATGCCTGTCCTTTGCTCCCTGGAGTTTTGGATCATTCATAATAGATCCAAGCTTTTGCATATCAGTTACTTCCAGAACCATAACAATTGACTTAGGATCGTCCTGATCCTGAAACGTCTTAAAGCTTGATACTGCAGAGGAGAAAAGCTGCTCCCTTTCCTTATGGCCTTTCAGCCATGTACCAAAGTCTCCTACTTTGTGTCGGACTATTAAAGTTGGCATGATTACATTTATAATGTTATTAATATTTTAAAAAATGGAAAAATTAAAACAACTGTTTTAATCTATCTGAAAAATTAATATTGAGTAACATGGCAGATGAGTAAAAGTTCATAATTCCACCCTGAATTAAGTCCTGCAAATCATTCTTGCCCCTGGAAAAAGACAGGCACTCAGCATGACCTGTAATCGGATTCCCCCGTTACTGCTCCGAACCATCTGTATCTGTACTTCGCTATGATATCGTAAACAGGATCCCTTAAAAATCCCGGAACAATAATAAAGCCATAGAATAATGGCCATAAGCCATCAAGGTATTTAAGGATATGGAGCACTGCATTGGATTTGGTATAGAGCTTTTCATTCTGAATCAATAATACCGATCCTTTATTGACATTTTTTTCATTATACCGGCTTAAATATTCCGATGCCTTTTGCGAATCAAGCGGTATAAAACAGAATAATCTTTTGCTGTCATTTTTTGTAATGAACTTCACAACATTGTTGCATAGCTTGCATGTCCCGTCAAAAAGAATAATATACTTTTTTGATTCTTTATTATTTTCTGTATCCCGATCATTCATAACCAGCAAATTCAGATATTATAAAATCGTACGAAATCTCAGAAATTCTTTCGTCGCATACAGAACAAATAAAAATGGGGGAAGTTCAGGAATGCGGCGGGAATACCAGCCCGCAGTAATAAGCGCTTCCCGGTTTATTGCCCGGGACAACGAAGGCAACTGCCAGGATTAAATAAGATAAAATATTATACTGCAAACCAATCCGAATCCCATTCCGGCAAAAATCATCATTCTCGATTTCCTCCGATCCTTATCCTTACTATCCTTTTCAGTTATCCCGACAATCTTACCCAGCTCCTCAAAATTAAAAACACCTCTCATGCCAAAGTTCACACAAAACTTAAAAAACACCTGCAGCAATCCCACTCCCAATGAAGTGGCAGGAAGAAATAATGTGAGGCGCCACAAAGGATTCACCTTAAATATCAGTAATAATATAATCTCTGCAACTGTCAAAACTCCTGAGAAAATAGCTGCATCGCGACGTCTTTTTATTTCCTCGGGACCGATGTTACAAACTCCGGAAATGTATTCACCGCCGGAGTTCAGAGGAGTGATATTTTGTAAGTTCATTGCATTTTTATATGTGACATTCAATTAATTACATTTTCATGATTAACAGAGAAGCACATAAATAGTTTCATTCTTTTTCAAATAAAGTCCACTCATGACCTGGCATATCACGAAGAAAATCTTTCTGAACTTTGTATTCGGGATGGGCATCAATGAATTTCTGTGCATTGAATGACTCTCCGCAGGGATGTCCCATTATTGCCCAGAACTGCATTTTGGAAGCAAGATTACTATCGGTTGCCTTTGCCTGTACTGCACCCGCGGCGAAATATGCCGCATCCCAGCTCACGCCCTGGACACCTGAATCATCTTCATCGATATGGCCGCATAATGAAAAGCGACCCGCCTTTTCCTTATTTAATCTCACATCAAAATGATCACTCATAAAAGATTTTGCGGCTTTGATGTCAATTTTGCCCTTATATTGTTTCATAAGCTCTTCCCATCTCTGCCGGCGTATATTTGCCGAATTTTCTGGCGGGAAATCCCCAAACGATGTCTCTTCCTTAAGGATCTTCTCATTCACAGGAAAATTAGCACCCGTAAAATAACCGTCAGTTGTACGCTCAAGAAAATGATTTTTCAGTCCAAGTTCGAGACGTGCAATCTCTCCTGTTTTATTGTCGCCTAATATCCAGTCGTTTGCATAGCCACCATTGTTCCTGTCGACCATTATATCAACCCACTGGTCAATTGAGGATGCATATTGAATCGCCTTTCGTGCCCTGACAAATTCAGCTACTCCTGTTGTATCAAATCCTTTAAAACCTGCGATAGTGGTTTCAGTAACAATTAACCCCGCACTGTTTATGTTAAAATCATCGCCACTGTGAATTAGCCCGGGAAGTGCGTCCATAATTATCCTGTTTCCTTTTTCCGGGACTATATCCATAATTATATTCCATCTTTCGCCGATAAGGTATTCGCTCCAGTTATTATGAGCAAGAACAATTTTGCCATCGGCTGTCCAGGAGCCTGTAGCGGCAAATGCGCTGCAATGTTCGGGTGGAGATGGTTTCTCCTGATCTTCCAGCCAGGGGACATAGTAATCGGGTATTTCCGTGAAGGAGTTTATTGCAACCATATCCTTGATGTCAATTTTATCACCACCCAGACGGGCATTTACACCCTGTGATATGCCTGTAAGCTCTTCCTGGTATTCAAGTGGAATATTGTGCCATAATATTCTGTATGATTCATTTCTGTAGAAATCCCAATCGCGGCCGGTCATCTGTTTATTTCTTACTGACATTGCGCCACGAATATCAATTATTTCATTGGCGAGAAGATAACCATGCTGGAAGCCAATCACCCGGGGCGAACCTTCCAGATGGATAGCTATCCAGCCATTTTTTTCTGTCCGGCTTGCTTTCGCCAGCATCTGTTTCTGCGAAAGGGTTGTATTCTGTGATGAGGGGCTGGTGCAGTTTACCAGCAGGTAAGAGATCAAAAATGCGGGGATTAAGAGTCTTTTCATAATGGAGTGATAAAGGTTAATACCATAACAATCCAAAAGATAAAGAAATTTTCCGGATATGAAATAAATTAGCGTTTTACGTCTCGGATTTTACAGAGTAATAATGAGATCCAGCAATTCCTGACTCGATTTGCCAAGCTTTAAACTTAAAACCTCCAGCATAACCTTCTCCTCCCCTTCTTTATAATCGAGGTCCTTAAGGGAAAGATTCTGATACTTTTTAAGGAGTTTTTCCCTGGTGATCTTCCAGTATCCTCCTTTATTCGGTTTCATGGTTTTGTTTTTTATTCTTTAATATTAAGACCTTTATTACAAAGACTCACCCTATTGAGGTAAAGTTGCATGATTTTGAAGGAATTCGGTATATGAGGGACAGAAACCGGTGAACGGAGGGAAATTCATTAAAAATCCAAGGGGCACAAAGAAGACGCAAGCATTTGTATCATAACTAGAATGCGGTCTGGCCACCCCTCCTTCAAAAGCAAATCTTTATACACATCTTTTGTTCACGGGATCAAATTACAATTTTTAAAAGCTCTGAAAGAGCTAAATATGAATAACCCCCGGTGCAACCGGGGGTTGAGATAACTCTCTGATATCAAGCCCTGAATGGGCTTAATATATTTGTGTAATAACACCAGACGAGAAATATTTCCCTTAATTTTTTTATATTCAGCTCTTTCAGAGCTGTAAAATCGTTGCTGCAATAACCTCCGGCTTGCACCGGAGGTTATTCATATTTATCCACTTCGTGGATAATCCTATTTATCAACGATTTGAAGATGTGTATAAAGAGTAGTCCTTCAAAAGGAGAGCCTGGCTTCGCCGGGGGAAATATGGAAACGTATCTGCATTATCTTCAATACTAATCGTTGCTAAAACAAATGCACTACTGCAATTAGTTTCTATCTTCTGCTAAAGGGGTTTATTTCATTCTTACTATCAATTCCTTATACCGTGCATCCCCCCTTATATTACCAAAGGCAGGATCGGCTTCAACAGCTTTCCGTGATTTGAAACCATGATTCACAGCTGCCGACAATGCATCAACCGACTTCTTTGATTTACCTGATTGTGCCAGGGCCCTGGCCAGATTATAATAATTATTCGGGTTTTCACTGTCCGACAATGTGCAGATCTCAAACAGGAACGCTGCCTGTGCATAACCCCTGTCGCGGTAAAATGAGGTGCCCTGCTCAGAGCAGAGGATAGAAATGAAATTCATAACCCTTGATGCCATCTGGCTGTTTTCAGGACTGCCGTTATCCCGAAGCTTTACAAGTGCTCTTGTCTCAATTTTTAGCGAGGTGGAAGTACTGTCGGATAATGAACCTGAAACAAACACTTCACTCAGGTGGTTCAGATATGCTTCCTTTCTCTCCTGTTCAGAAGCAACCATTTTATTCCATTTGCGGGTTGCAGTTTTATACTCCGGCGATTTTTCCGAATCCGTCAGCGATTGTTGCAATCGTACGGCAAAAGAAGTTCCCTCAAAGTCTCTTGTGGCAAGCTTCATATATCTTATTGCATCGATCTCGTCTCCGGCAGATAACTGCGAACTGATCAGTTTTTGTGTTTTGCTTTCTAAATATGAAAGGAATGTCTGATCAACCGGTATTATTTTCCTGTTCATGGTCTGAAGGACTAACCATTCAACAGCGTCGGTGGTCAGATCCGGAGCGGGCCATTGATGCCCCCCTGAGAATGTCCGGAGATATGATATCACCCTGGTCTGGTTTTCGAAGAAGCTCATCAGGTCGAACATTTCGAGATAATTCATATCGCGCGTGCCAGCCATGCCGTAATATAAGAAGCCGGAAATTCCTGAAGGGAGATAATTACTGTCATTTGGCAGGCCTGCCCCGCAACCGATAACACCGGCAATCCTCTTTTCTTTTACAGCAAAGGCCATTGCAAAACGTGACCCTCCTGAAAAACCCGCAGTAAAGATCCTTCTCTCATCGATAGTGAATCTTTCTTCAATATCCTGTAGCATCGCAGCTGCGGCAATAAAGTTATCACCCTGCGGTCCGTTACGGGAATTGTTTGAACAGGCCAGGATGAACCCATATTTCCTCGCTGCCTCAATGAAGGCATTAACGCCTGTTCTTCCCTGTGCGCCAGGATCAAAAATAAGTATTACAGGCCAGCTCTTTTTGTTATCATATTGTGCAGGCTGAAATAGCGCATAACTCTGTCCGGCCGCATTCCGGCACCGGACTGTATCGTTAATCTGTTCTTTGGCTGATACCTGCGGGAACAGGAGTGTCTGAGATGTGAAGGCCAGGAGGAACAGGTTGATTATACTGAAGATTGTTCCCATTTATAAGATTTGAAATGTCTTGTCGTATTCAAATCCGAAGATAATAAAAGACGTCAACCTAAGAATTAGGATGATGGAAAAACTTAAAATGTTTCCCCCCGTCAAAAGCTAATCTTACATCACATCTTTTCATTTTATTCTTTCAAACTCACCCCCATGACCCACTCTCTGCGTTGCAACTAATCTTTATACATATCAATTGTATACATCTCATTATCTGTTGTTTACCCCCTGCCTCCTAAAGGGGGTCCTAACCATCAACCCAGCTTCCGGCAACAAGATCAACTCATAGTTTTAAGAATCCGCATAGCTTCTGCCACATGTTTTTCCGGCTCGGTAAGTGAGTCGAAATTATAAACAACATGTCCGGTCTTATCAACCACAAAGGTCACTCTGCCAGGGATAGGTGAAGTTCTTACTCCGAACAGTTTCCGAACAGCATTGTCCTTGTCGCTCAAAAGTGTAAAGGGCAATTTGTACTTATCGGCAAATTCCTTGTGACTCTCAACTGACTGTCCGCTAATGCCTATTATCACTGCATCTGCGTCGTTAAATACGCTGTAATCATCGCGAAAAGTACAGGCTTCCTTGGTGCAGCCCGGTGTTTCATCTTTCGGGTAAAAATAGATAACAAGCTTTTTCTTTCCAAGCACACTATTGATATCGAACATTTTACCATCCTGATCGGGCAGTTTGAATTCCGGAACTTTTGCGCCTACTTTCAGGATCTGGGCTTTGCCGGATGCAGCAAAAGAGCTCAGTAAAGCCGGTATAAGCAGATATCTCAAATAATTTTTCATGATTTTTTAATTTAATTTTGTCAATCCGAACTTTTCCATTTTTCAGAAAACCCGCATCATCCTGTTCAGCCATATTTTCCTGAATAAAAGAAATGCGGGCTTCATGAAAATTTGTGATTAAAACAATAATTTGAATGAATTGTTCGGTATCACGAGCAGATCATTCATCCTTAAGAATATCCACCAGTCTTACGCACAGGGCCTTTATTATCTGGTAACTTATGGTACCTACAGCAACAAAGAGGATCAGCAGTGTGGCAAAAAGGAATTCCCAGATCTGCAGATCGTATTTATTTGCACCGGCAGGCAAAACCCGGTATACATAATAAGCAGCCGGCCAGGCAATCAGGACAGAAACAAATATAAGTCTTATAAATTCAGATGAAAGCGTCATATACAGACTGGTATGCGAGAACCCAAGTACCCGCCGGATACCGACTTCCTTCATTTTACGCTGTGTAAGAAAGAGGATCAGTCCGAATAAGCCTATCGATGAAATTATTATCGTTAAAATCGCAGTAAGCGTCATTATTTTAGAAAATCCCTTCCATGCCCTGAGAGCATTCTCATTTTGTGTCAGCACCTGCATATTCCTGAAATCAAATGCATCATTAGGGAAGAAATTCTGAAACTCGGTCTTTACTATCTCCATCGCCTTCTTTTCCTGTCCCCTGATAAAACTAACTGCATAGACTCCATTATTCATTATTGAATCTTTTGCTAACCGGTACAGATGAGGCTCTGTGGGACTGTATACTGAGAACACGACATAATCTTTAACCACGCCTATTACTTCATAATCCTTATTGAAGACTTTCATACGCTTTCCAATCGGATCTTTCCATCCGAAAATTTTTGTGGCAGTCTCATTGATGAGACATTTGTTCCGGTCAGCAGGAAATTCCCGCGAGAAGTTTCTCCCATCCACCATCTTCAGGTCAAATGTTGGCACAAAATCATATGTAACATTGCTGAACCGGACAAACACTTTATCATCAGGCTTGCCTCCTTCCCAGTTCAGATCATCGCCACCGGGCAGAATAAAGGGTATATAATCAGAGGCACAAAAATCCTTTATTTCAGTATGCTGCAGCAGCTTCTGGCGTAATGGCTCCAGTGATCCTTTCTGATCTGTAACAATGTTGGAAAACAAAACGGTCTCGGAGTTAAATCCCAGGTCTTTCTTTAACATGAACTGTGTCTGCCTGTAGATGATGAAACCAACAATCAGCATAAAAATGGATATACTGAACTGGATGGTGACCAGGGTTTTCTTCAGGCTTATGCCATTCGTTTTTTCCGATATGAATTTCTGTTTCAGAGCCGCAACTGGATTATAAGAAGAAATAACATAAGCCGGGTGCAGACCTGATAATAGTCCGGTCACCAGGGTAACCACAAAGATCACTACAAGTAATTTCCAGTTTTCAAAAGTCCGGGAAAATGTTTCACTTCCCAACATGTTATTCAAAGCGGGTATTGCAAGCTGCGCCAGGAAGAGCCCGGCTATTGCTGCAATAAAAGTCAGTAAAACTGATTCGCCCATGAACTGTTTCCATAAACGTTTCTTATTAAAACCGAGAGTTTTCTTGATCCCTATCTCACGGAAACGCGTGGTGGCATTTGCTGTCTGCAGATTGATGAAGTTGATAGAGGAGAGAATAAGTATAAGAGCCGACAGAAATGATATCAGTCCGATGATGATATACATGCTCTTCTCAAAAAACGGATCAATATAGAGCTTTGACATCGGACGCAGGTATGGGTGATGTTCTTTCCTGTAATCCTTTAATGCATCATATATCTTGGCGTCAACCGATGTGGAACTGGCATTTGGTTTTAGAAGCACATAGGTGTAAAATGCGTAGGACCAGTAGTTACTTTCGTAATCCTTTTGTCCTGAAATTGCCTTGTAGGATAACATCGGCAATATATAAACCGGCCGCCAGCTCGATTTTATGGGAAGGTCTTCATAGACTCCGGTTACATTGAAAACAACTTTATTCTCACCAAATACCTGCTTCCCAAGTGCATTGCCACCGGGGAACAGACGATCAGCGACTTCCTTTGACAGCACAATTGAAAAAGGCTGGACGAGCGCATTTGCCTGATCGCCTTCAATAAACCTGAAGGTGAAAATATCGAACACCGACTGATCAGCAAAGTAGCCAAAACGTGTCAGGAACTGATTTTTCTTGTCAACCGAAAGAAAAACACCGCTTTTGTTATTATCACCTACATCGTGAATCAGTGCAATTTTTTCTATTTCAGGAAGATCAACCAGGTCTTTCCGGCTAAGAGCAGCAGTGACACTCCAGGTATGTTTCACTGTATTCTCCTTCTGATCCATGAAAAGCTGGAGCCTGTAGATGCGATCATACTTTGTATTTTGTTTATCGTTGCTGAACTGGTCGGATATAAATGTGCTGAGCAAGACGAAGGCGGCAAACCCGACCGCAAGGTTGGTAAGGATGATAAAGTACAAAACTTTATCCCTGGTGATCCGCCTCATAAGAAGATATATGGAATGTCTGATCATGACTCTGTTTATTTAGGGTGAATAGACTGTTTTTTTCTACACGACTCTGTTAAGCGATTCAAATACTTTCTCAGATCTTTCAATCACAAGATTTCCGTCGAACAGGTTAACGATCCTGTGCGCTCTCTCTGCATGGTTAATGGAGTGAGTAACCATAATTATTGTTGTTCCTGCAGCATTCATCTCCTCCAGGAGCTGCATCACCTGTTCACCGTTACTTGAATCGAGGTTGCCTGTCGGCTCATCAGCCAAAACCAGTTTTGGGGAAGTGATCAGTGCCCGGGCAATTGCAGCCCTTTGCTGCTGTCCGCCTGAAAGCTGCCTCGGGAAATGGCTTCTCCGGTGTCCGATCCGCATCTGATCGAGGATCTCTTCAACGCGTGCTTTGCGTTTTGCCATCGGCACCTTCATGGCCAGCAAAGGCAGTTCAACATTTTCAAAAATTGTCAGTTCATCGATAAGGTTAAAGCTCTGAAAGATGAATCCGATGTTTCCTTTACGAAGGTTCGTCCTTTGCTTCTCGCCAAAGCCAGATACATCGATGCCTTCGAAATAATATTCTCCCGAATCGGAATTATCGAGAAGACCCAGTATATTAAGTAGTGTTGACTTTCCGCAACCCGATGGTCCCATTATAGCTACAAATTCGCCTTTACTGACCTTAAAATTTATTTCGTGAAGCGCTGTTGTTTCAACCATTTCGGTCCGGAAGATTTTTGATAAATTGACTGTTCGTATCATAAGTTGGTTTTTCTCCATAGAAGCCAGTATCATGCCAAAAAATTATTTTATTGATAATCAGCGATATGAAAAAATACGGTACCCTCTCAGGTAAAATTTTTTGACATGAATTCATCAAAAAATTTTACATTTAATAATTATTTGAACCTGACACATGAAGAAAAACAAACTTCTTATCGTAGATGATAACAAGGCGCTGCTGAATGCTTTGAAAATAATGCTTAAAGAGGAATTTGAGGTCATCAGAACCATTTCCGGCCCAAATCAGCTTTATGGCGAGCTTGAAAAAGGCGACCTCGACGTTGTGCTGCTTGACATGAATTTCAAAGCAGGAGTAAATTCAGGAAATGAAGGATTATTCTGGCTCAGGGAGATTAAGAAGAAAAACCCTCTTGTTGAAGTTGTGATGATCACTGCCTATGGTGATGTGGAACTTGCGGTAAGATCACTTAAGGAAGGTGCGGCAGATTTTGTATTAAAGCCATGGGACAACGATAAATTAAAAGCCACACTTGAAGCGGCAGCCAGGCTGAGGAACTCAAATATTGAAATATCCGATCTGCGATCAAGAGAAAAACTGTTTAAGCAGGATGCCAACCGGACCACAGGGCTCATCACCGGTAAATCAGCCGTTATGAAGGAAATAATGAACCTGGTCGATAAAATTGCCGTCACCGATGCCAGCGTTCTCATAACAGGAGAGAATGGCACGGGAAAGGAGCTTATTGCCCGCGAGATACATAACAGGTCAAAGCGCTGTAATGAGCTTTTCGTGCTGGTGGATCTCAACTCACTGTCTGAATCGCTGTTTGAAAGCGAACTCTACGGACATAAAAAGGGCTCATTCACGAATGCCTATGAGGATAAGACAGGAAGGTTTACGATGGCAGACAGAGGAACATTATTCCTCGATGAGATAGGAAATATCCCTGTAGGCCTTCAGGCAAAGATCTTAACGGTACTCCAGACCCGAATTGTTACACCGGTAGGTTCACTGAATGAAATACCTGTCGATTTCCGGCTGATCAGCGCTACAAACAAAAATCTTTCAGTGATGGTCGCTCAGAATCAGTTCAGACAGGACCTTCTCTTCAGGATGAATACCATACAGATCCATCTTCCCCCGCTCAGGGAAAGAACCGACGATATTGAAGATCTTGCTTTGCATTATCTGAAGATATATGGAAGAAAATATGGTAAACCTGACCTGGGACTTGCAGAAGATGCAGTTGAAAAATTAAAAAGAAATCCATGGTATGGAAATATCAGGGAGTTGCAGCATACCATGGAGAAAGCGGCTATCCTGTCAGAGGGTGAAAAGCTTCGTGCTTCTGACTTTATTCTCATTGACAGTGACGTTGCTCCTCTGAATCAGACAGAGACCCTCGAGGATATGGAGAGAAAGATGATAATCAGCACATTGAAGAAGAATAATTTTAACCAGGGACTGTCAGCTGAACAGCTGGGCATAACCAGGCAGACACTCTACAATAAAATTAAGAAATATGGTGTCTGAAAAACTCCTTAATTACCGGGCCGGGATTGTCCTGCTGCTGCTGAATATCATTTCATTTACGGGTGCAGGAATTATGATTGCAATGGGGCACTATCTTTCTGCTGCCTTGTTATTGATAGCAGGAGGGATAATTATTCTGCTGCTTATCAGGATCTACAACGCTACAAACGAAACAATTACCTTCTTCTTTGATTCTCTGCGCAATGATGATACAACACTTCATTTCGCCACAAACTTCAGGAACAGGACTCTGACCCGGCTTTATGAAAGCATGAATCAACTGAACCGCCATTTTCAGGAAATCAGGATCAGGAATGAATATAACGAATCGTATTACAGGACCTTAATTCAGCACGCATCAACAGGGATAATAGTACTTGACGCTGAAAACAGGGTCGAGCTGATAAACAAAGCAGCCTGCCAGTATGCAGGATTCTCCCCTGAATCTACAAATCTGAATTCTCTCATAATAAAGCATCCTGCTTTTTATGAAGCTGTTTGCAATCTTAAGCCCGGTGAGAATGTGACATACAGAAATCTGATCTCGAATAACCTTCAGATCCTTGTGTTCAGGGCATCCATGATAAAGAGGAAAGACGCAGAGCTCAAGCTTGTTTCCATCCAGGATATCAGGCATGAACTGGAATTCAGGGAACTTGATTCATACCGGAAACTTATCAGTGTGCTGACACACGAGATCATGAATCTGCTTTCACCTCTGACCACCGTCTCAAAGGAGCTCTATTCAATGTTTCGCGCCGATGATAAACCAAAAATGCTTTCGCAGATCGACGAAGGAACGATAAAAACCGCTGTTAATGGCCTTCAGCTTATAAATGAACAGAGTAACGGACTCCTTAATTTTGTCAACAATTACCGGAAGATCTCAAAGCTCCCTCAACCGGAATTTGAAAAATTTGATGTTGACGGATGGGTGGAGCAGTTGAAAATTGCGTTCTCAGGGAAAATGAGGGAGAATAATATCGGCTTCATGATTACCGCAGATAAGTCATTGAAAGAAATTATTGCAGATAAAAAGCTGCTTAACCAGGTAATAATAAATCTTATTAACAATTCAGTAGAAGCCCTTCAGGAAGAAAGCCACGACAGGCAGATAAGTATGCAGCTGCTGAGAACGCCTCAGAACCATGTGATCATCAGGATAATCAATAACGGACCATTAATTCCTCCGGCACTTCTTGAAAAGATCTTTGTCCCGTTCTTTACCACTAAAAAGAGCGGATCGGGTATCGGACTCAGTATTTCACAGGAGATAATGAAATTGCATAATGGGTCGATTACAGCTGTATCGTCAGAAGAGAATAAGACGTGTTTTGTTGTTGAATTTTAATATTGGTGCAACGGTCGCCAATTAATTGGATTATCGATAATATATTTTTTGATGCGTTCCATCTCCTTATCGGAACGAATTAAATGATCATAATATCTGGGCCGCCATGAAAAACCATGAATTGTCAAATGTACATTTCTGGTAACGGCGGATTTATATGATCGGATGACGGATGCCAACGATCCCGGTTTTGGGGAAATGGTTGCTTTTTTTGCAATCTGTCCATATTCTGACAGAATCATTTGTTGATTCAAAATATTGCCAAACCAAATTGCCTTACCATGTGATACAAAAGATAAATAATAGTTGATAAAATAATTGAAAATAATTAACCTATAGCTTAATTTTGTGAAGGATATTGCGTTATTTATAAAATGTAATAGAAAGGTTAGAATAAGAATCTATGTTGATGTCAAACATTTGATGAGATTCTGAGGCATTTGAGGAGATATAAAACTCATAATGTTGAGTTTGAAGAAATTAATAGATTAATTCTGGAAGGATTACGAATAAGCGAAAAGTATTGTGATTTAAAATCATTTACAAATATTGACGGATATTATGTTATGATTCTGTCAAGAGGAAGATCAAAAGTCTCCATTTTGTGCAAGGAAACTATGGAAGAAGGATGGCGGAATATTATATTAATCAAATTGTTTTCAGGAGAGCCTGAAAATATTGGGAATTCAATAAGAGATGAGATCAAAAATAAAGGAGGGTATGATTATGAGTTTAAGTAATAGAGGTTTTGCAGAAAAATCATTTAAAGATCTCTCTGATTCTATAAGCGAATCGGACAAGTTGATGATCGAAACACGGCTCTTTATGTACAGATTTTTGAGTGAAATTGATAAAATTACTATAGATCGTGGAATTAACCGTAAAGAACTGGCAAAACTTGCCGGCACCTCAGCCAGCTATATAACTCAGCTTTATCAGGGTAAAAAAATAATCAACTTGCAGATGCTGACCAGAATAAAAAAAGCTCTGGATATTGATTTTAAAATCGAAGTTGTTTCAGCTGATCGAAAAACAAAATCAGACGTTGCTGAAAGAACTGTTATGAAAATTTCCCGGCCAGTGCAAAAAAATGTTTCACATGTGGCAGCACATGGAACACATTTGCCAGGAAAACTAATTCAGGCTAAAAATTCTAAATCAGAACAACGGGCTCAAAAAACATTATGAGGAGATAGCAACAAGCAGTGTAACTCAGTGTTAATCCGTGGTTAAATGAATTTTTAATAGCACAAAGATGACTCAGATTCTGCTTTCGCAGATCCTTGTCCCTAAGTCTCTTCGTCCCTGAGTCTCTTCGTCTCTAAGTCACTTAGTCATCACTTCATGCGCCTACTGCCCCTGACCCATCATCGGGTTAACATCAGAGTTCCAGGTTTCGATTTTTATCTTGAGGCTGCCATCTTTCTGTTTTTCCCAGACAGTCAGATATTTCCCGTGATCATCTATCGGCTTATCCGTCCCGGGCATTGTCATGCTGATCTTGTAAGTTCCGATCTCCGTTACCTGATTTCCGTTGACCATCAGCTTATATGTGGTCAATTCAAAAGCTGTGACCTTCACACCTGATTTCATCATCTCTTCATTAGATTTCCTGATAGCAGGAAGACCATCAGCCATTGGTTCATTGGCAGGCAAAGAGATGGCGTCATCGGTGTAGAGACTCAGATTTTTCGCAGAGTTACCTGACAGCGTGTTTTTTGCCATCTCTTTGTTTATTGACTCGATCTTTGTTTTGTACTCTGCAGACGACTGAGAGTAAGCAACACTTGCTGCAAACATCATGACAAACATGAATGCAACTGATTTTAAATAGATTGTTTTCATTAGTGGCGTTTTTAATTAACTAATACGAGATCTTGATTAATAACATTTTACAATAACAATGTCAGAGTAACAATGGTTTCTGGATTTTTGTTTGATATGGTAAAAAAAATCTTAAGCAACTGTCTGAGGCGATTGGAAGTCGGAAGTCCGAAGTCGGAAGTCGGAAGTCGGAAATCGGAAATGAGGTGCACCCAGCAACCAGCACCCAGTACCCAGTACCAAGCATCCAGCACCCATACCGCAGGACTGCCAGCCTTCTTCCTGTCTTCTAACTCACCAGGTATTTATAGTTTCTAGTTTTTGATACACCTCACAGGTACGCCTGATTGAAAATCTATAGTATTAAAAGTGACCAATCTTTCCTGATCGTCCTGAATATCCATAACATCGGCAAATGACGTAGTATAGTCACCTGACAGCCACCAGAATGCAAGAGTGCCTGCTATTGGAACCAGCTCACCATATTCTGAATACATATATGAGGATGGAATAGCTGTAAATCCTGATTCATTGCTGCCTCCCACATTTGGAGATCTCCAATGCTCTGTACCTGATTCTTTTAATTTGCCACCCGCCACTGCGACACCTCCAAGATAATACATCATGGTTGTCATCTCTGTTTTGTCGGGAACGTGCCAGCCTGACGGGCAAAGTTTACCTGTGCTGACTGCATAATAGTTATACATGCCTCCAAAGGTCGATTTAAGGCCATCATCATAGTTTGGCCAGCTAAACCCTGCAGTAGTAAGCTCTTTCCACATACTCTTATTGTTGATAAGAGGAATTGTTGATCCATCATTAAACTTAGTAGTTCTCAGATTTTCAGCCATCCAGGTCTGGGATCCGATTACAACAGTCTTATAAACATTGCCTTCAATATCCTCGATCGAGTTATAAACGATTGCCGGATTGAAAATTGTTGGAGAGTCTGTAGTCGTGTAAACAATTTCATTTCCATAACCCGTTCCTGCACTATTCGTTGCAAAGGCACGAAAATAATATGTTGTATTCGGAGGCGTCCAGGTTGTATATGTCGAATAAGTGGAAGTCACCGGAATCGCCTGAATCTCCATAGCTATGTTATCTGCAATGGTTGGGTTATGAGATTTGCTCCAGCATACCCCTCTCGATATTACAGTGCCGGAATGATCATCAGTGATAGTTCCTCCGCAGTATACGGAATAATTGTCCATTTTATATATATCCTTTGTGGTTAATGATGGAACTTCAATATGGCTCGTAGAAAATGAAACCTGGTTTCCATAACCAGTTCCTGCTCCATTGGTGGCATATGACCTTACATAATATAAAGTATTCGGGCTCAGGCCGCTTAGATTGCTTAAAAAGACTCCTGTTGTTCCTCCTTCAATTGTTCTGCTGCTATCAATAGTTGGATTCGCCTTAAAGCTCCAGCAAATGCCTCTCGAGGTTACCGGAGAATCACCCTCATCAATAACCTCTCCGCCTGATATCGCGGAAGTTTGTGATATCTCAGTAACTTCTGCTGTTGTGAGAGAAGGGTGAGCCGGTTTCTTTTGACATGATAAGAGTATGAGGCATACCATACCAACAATCTGCAATTTAAATTGACCGTTAAAAATTTTCGTGATTTGCATATTAAAACAGGTTTAGTTTTTTTTAAAAGATTTTTATTGATTTTTTAAACAGCGTATGCTGAATCCTGCATTTTGTGAATCAGTCACAAAATCTACTGCGGGACGCTCATACAATCTCATTGCATATTTAAATTGTACATCCGATTGAAATGATGTAGATGTCCAGAATGTTGTACTGCCGTAAAGGCCACAGTAATCTGCATTGGTGAGGCGCATGCCTGCCGGATAGGCATTAAACCCCGTACTATTTGTAATAGTGACACCATACCAGTCGAGTACTCCGGATGAGCCTTGTAGTTCAGGACCGGCAACATTCTGTCCGCCTGCATAGTCCAGAAGGGTTATCCATTCATCTTTTGACGGGACATGCCAGCCTTCCGGACAAATATTACGTGCATCGCCGACAACGTAATAATTGTACAGACAACCATAGTTTTTTTCCAGGTCAAGATCATAGTCATAGTAAGTGAGAGCGCCTTCGGTTGTACTATCCCATGCATTGAAAAAGGGAACTACAGCAATGGGATCTCCATTCTGATAATGGAGTGCTCTGAGATTTTCCTGCATCCAGTACTGGGAACCTATTATTATACTATGATACAGGTTATTATCAACATCGGTCATGTTATAGGTTGTGAATGAAAGTAATTTACTTTCTACGGTTGCTACAGGATTTCTGACTATAATTCTGAAATAGTATCTGGTTCCGGGTAAGAGATCTTCAATGATTTTATTTAAATCAATATTTGGCCAACTTCCTTCAGAAGCAGACATCACGAAAACCGAATCTCCAAGATTCTCCGTTGTCCCAAAATGAATAATTGCTGATGTTATCAGCGATCCGGTGGTTACTTGTGCATTAACTTTGATTCCTGTCATTGAAACCCCTGTAACTGTTTCATTTTTAATAGTTGGAGGCCATCCTGGTGTTGAAAAGGTCTTGTCATCGCTGTAACTTATCCCCTTTGCATTTTCTGCCTTTATTCTCAAATGATAAAGATTACCGGGACGAACGCTGACAGTATCACTCCTGACTAAAGCAAAATAGGTCCCGTAAAGTGAATCCTGAACAGAATTTCCATAATTTGTGGTTAGCCCGTACTCGAATGTTACTAAGGTTGGAAGAGACATCGCATTTACGTACGCAGAGAAAGATGCTATAGTAGTTTGAGCATAAGATATCAGATCTTTAATTTCAGGAGCAGATGTTCCTGTGGCAAAAGAGACAATCTCTCCATACTTTGTACCGACCCGGTTTGTGGCAAAAGCCTCTACATAGTATGTTCTGCCAGGTTCCAGACTATCAAGGAGGGTTGTGAAAGTTCCACCCCCGGTTCCGATATTGGTGATTTTGCCCCATTCCAAAGGTTCTTTGTATGTGCCCCAGATAATCCCTCTGGCTGTTATATCGGAATTACCATCTGATGTAATGCATCCTCCTGCCCTTGCCTGGAATATCTGAATATTATCAATTTCTGAGGTTGTCACCTGAGGCAATCCCACTGCTTCCTTTTTACATTCAGGAAGAAGGGTCAATGTCATCATTAATGTCAACAGACATATCGATCGGCTTCTCTTCATTGGTTTCTGACTTTGATTGTTTAGTTGTTTGTAATACAGTATAGTTTATTCCCGAAACTTAATCCTGCTTCGTTAACTGATTTTATTCTGTGGTCGAATTATTTTCATCCCATCAACATTTTCGACTTTGTTCAATCTCAAACACGGCTTCAATGAAGCATAGTTATTCGATCAACAAAGAAGTATTATACGTTTTTCTGTGAATCAGATCAGTCTGATAAAGATAAATAGTTTTTACTTTTTACGAAATGAATAATAAAATGTTTCGGTTAAATAAAAGTGGTTTTGAATTATTTGCCAGCCCCTGCTAATGTTATATAGGCGATGGGATGTGCATGACCGCAAAATTGCGCGACGGCAGGACTGCACGACCGCAGGACATCTTTTGACGAGCATTCTTCTCTTTACCGATTTTGACTTCTTTACTTTGTGTTCCTTTGAGATATGCAAAGGTTATCACTAAGGTTCCCAAAGTACTTTTTCAACGGTCCAAATGAATCATACTTCAATAACCATCGCAGCAAACTGCTGAAAATTTACTTTATTTGATCTTATAAACTTATCATATGAAAATCCATCCTTCCACCTCCGGACCAACCATTCTATTTTGCTTTTTACTCTTTCTTCCATTTTTGATCTCAGAAAGAGCGAACGCCCAGGATAAAAACTGGACTCACTTCCGCGGCAGCAAACTCAATGGCATAGCAGAAGCAAACAATATTCCGCTGGTCTGGAATGATTCTGTAGTTAAATGGAAAACAAAAATTCATGATGAAGGTTATTCCTCTCCAGTTGTCTATGACAATCAGATCTGGGTTACAACAGCAACTCCTGACGGCAAAGAATTGTATGCAGTTTGTACTGATTTTCAGACAGGAAAAATTATTTTCGACATAAAAGTTTTTACTCCCGATGACATAGAGGGCAAGCATTCTTTGAATACCTATGCTTCACCCACCGCCTGTATCGAAAAAGGCTTTGTGTATGTGCATTATGGAAGCATGGGAACGGCCTGTATAAATTCTTCAAATGGTTCAATTGTCTGGAAACGCACCGATTTAAAATGTAAGCATGCCCAGGGTCCGGCTTCATCGCCGATACTCTATAAGAACCTCCTTATACTGCATTTCGAAGGTACTGACAAGAGGTTTATTATTGCCCTCGACAAATCAAACGGGAAGACAGTATGGCTGACCAAAAGGCCGGAAGAACCTTATCAGCCACTGGCACCTATTGGACGTAAGGCGTACATAACTCCATTAATAATGAATGTTGAAGGACGTGATATTATGATATCGAATGGCTCTGCTGTCTGTATTGCATACGATCCAAATGACGGGAAGGAAATATGGAGAGTTGTGGACGGTGCTGAATCGACAATAGCAATGCCGGTTGCTGAAAACGGTGTTGTATTCTGGTATACAGGATTTTCTATGGGTGATGATGGCAAAAAATATACGGAAATGCTTGCTGTGAATCCAAATGGGAAAGGTGACATTATAAGTACCAACGTTCTCTGGAAGAAACGTGAGGAATTAACACGGAACCAGAGTCTGACGCCGGTTATAAAGGACGGATTGATATATACTGTCAATACCAGAAATACCCTGATGTGTATTGATGCAGCTACCGGAAAAGAAGTATGGTCAACGCATGTCAGATCAAATTTTGACTCATCTCCGGTTTATATAAATGGGGATATCTTCTTTTTCTCTGTGAAAGGAGAAGTTCTTGTAATTAAAGCAGGACGTAAATATGAGCCTGTGGCAAAGAGTCAGATGGATTCAGGAATCTGGGCTACACCGGCCGTTTTAAGGAATTCTGTTATACTCAGAACACAGAAGTTTCTTTACAGGATTGAAAGGTGAGGCGTGAGGTGTGAGGCGTGAGGAATGAGGCAACCCTACAGCATTATAATCAGCTTCAATATCTCCTCCTTGCTTTTTCCAAGCTTATCGCTCAGGTTTGCAAGCATGGCATTTTCTTCCCCCTCTTCAAAATCCAGGTCCTTTTGTGAAAGGCTCTTGAACATTTTAAGGAGTTTTTCTTTCCTGGTCTTCCAGTATCCTCCTTTTTCCGGTTTCATGACATGCGTCTTTTTAATGATTGAGATCTTTATCCTTAGTACGTGTCCGGCTACGGAATGTTGCTGAATTTGATGATAATTTGACGAACCGTAATTCTGGTTACACCAAATGAAACATGCCAGACTGAATTATCTTCATAAAAGCGTAAAGACCTTTGCCTTTAAGCCTGTTTAACAGCACACAGATGACACAGATGATAGGTTAAGGTAGAGGTTAAGGTTAAGGTTAAGGTTAAGGTTAAGGGTAAGGTTAAGATTGAGGAAAGGTCTGTGAAAATCTGTAGCCAAGTCGCCGTTTGAAATAGATAAAATAACAATCGAACTTGGAATAAACCGTAAAGAACTTGCTAAGCTTACCGGACTTCTGCGAGTTATATAACCCAGCTATATCAGGGTAAAAAAATTATCAACTTGCAGATGCTGACCAGAATAAAAAAAGCTCTGTATATTGATTTTAAAATCGATGTTGTTTCAGCGGAACGAAAAACAAAATCTGACGCCTCTGAAAGATCAGTTTTGAAAATTGTCCGGCCGATCCAAAAAAATGATGTACATGGAGCACATTTGCCAGAAAAACTAATTCAGGCTAAAAGTTCCAAAACAGAGCGGCGTCCTCAGAAAACATTATGAGGAGAGAATATTCGCTTCGTTTCGATCTCGAGATCATACGCTAACATTTTCATTCACAGCAGTCTTTCATGCTAACACTTAGATTAATATCGCATTTTTGAAAAATCTGACGAAAATTTATAACTTTAAATATTGAGGTTTTAGTGTTAATCAGCACCAAATCGAGATTCGCAGTATCAAATGATCATTTACAGCAACTCATCGGAACAATTCATGGAAGATGTTCTGTACAACAGGATTTCTGATATTATGAATGATGCATTTGTCAGGAACTTCGGACATAAAGTTCAGCCTTCTGAGCTATCTTCTTTTCAGAATTCCCTGGGCCGTGTAAAAGACCTGATCGAAATTTCAGGTATAAAGGAAAGTCATATCGTGCTCGAATACCAGGTGCCATATAATCAGAGCAGGATCGATTGTCTTATGTTTGGCAAAGGCGAAGCTGGAAGAGATAATGTCTTTCTCATTGAGTTGAAGCAATGGACAAATGTAACTGCCCTCGAGACGGAAGGGAATTTTGTTGAAACATTTACCGGAGGCGGGATGAGAGTGGTTCCTCATCCGTCGCAACAGATAAAAGGATATCATAACTACCTGTTGGATTTCGTTGAAGAATTTGAAAAAGAACCTGCCCTTACTCTCACAAGTTGCTCATATTGTCATAATTACAGTAGCACCGACAGATCGGGTCTGTTTAATAAGATCTATGAAAAGATACTACGTGATTATCCCATATATTGCCGTGAGGATGTTGTTAAGCTGGCTGGAAAAATAAAAGAACTCCTTAATACCGGTAAGGGAACGGAAGTGTACAACAGGTTCATGATGAGTCACATCCGGCCATCAAAAAAATTATTAGAGAATGTTCAGGGAATAATAAAGAACCAGGCCACTTTTTCACTTCTCAATGAGCAGCTGGTTGCAAAAAATCTCATCTGGGGAAAGATCCGGAGAGCTGATTCAAAAAAAGAAAAATCTGTGATCCTGGTTAAAGGAGGACCGGGTACCGGCAAATCGCTTATCGCCTTGAATATTCTTGCAGAAGTGGCCGCAAAAAAGAAAAAGGTTCTTCTGGCATCAAAATCAAAACCTTTCCGCGACGGCTTGCAGGCATGGGTAGGTACTGCCGGGAAAAATATTTTTGTGAGTCCTTATTCACTTACTCCTTCCAGGATGGAAGAAAATGGTCTTGATGTCCTGCTCATTGATGAAGCTCACCGTATTGAAACAAGTAATGTATATCAGCATATGAGAGCTGCCGACAGATCAGATATGCCAATGGTCGATCAGCTGATCAGATGTTCAAAGACAACAGTTTTCTTTATTGATGACAAGCAGAGGGTAAGACACCAGGAGATCGGGAATTCAATATTTATAAGAAATTCGGCGAAAAAATTCAACGCTGCAGTTGAAGAGGTAGAGCTTTTATCTCAGTTCCGGTGCATGGGATCAAATAACTACCTTGAATGGATAGAGTCAGTACTTGGTTATACGGATGAGAAGAAGATTTTGAAAAAGAATGAGATCTTTGAATTTAAAATATTCAATTCGCCATCAGAACTCTATAATGAGCTGAAAAAGAAAGAACTCGAAAAACCCAATTCAGCAAGGCTTACAGCAGGATACTGTTGGCCCTGGCACGATCCCAAACCTGATGGGACACTTGTTAATGATGTTAAAATCGGTGAATTCGAAATGCCATGGGAGACTAAAGGAGAACATGCAGTAGGGGAATATCCTGTATGGTATCAATGGGCTTACAAACCAAATGGATTCAGACAGGTTGGATGTATCTATACCGCTCAGGGATTTGAATTTGATTATATAGGTGTCATAATTGGACCTGATTTGAAATACAATCATGAAACTGATTCACTCATTGGTGATATGACGGCAACTAAAGATCCGACCTTACGAAAAGATCCATCAAATTTTGAAACCTATATGAAAAATGTATACAGGGTTCTTCTTACCAGGGGGATGAAGGGGTGTTATGTGTATTTTACGGATAAAGAGACGGAGGAGTATTTCAAGGGTAGAATGGAAAAATAGTTTTCATAAATTTTAAATTAAGTTCATGAAGAGAAAGATATACAATCTCGTCGAAAAGGGTTCTCACGGATCTAAGTTTAATTTGATATTCGATTATTTTATTATTATCCTGATAATTCTTAATGTTGGCGCAATAGCACTTGACACCCTGACCGGACTTCCAGAACATTTTCAAAGGATTCTGAAGATTTTCGAAATAGTCTCAATAGTTATTTTTACTATAGAATATCTGATGAGGTTATATGTATCGGATATTACTCATCCCGCAAAAAGTAAACTATCATCATTATTGAAATTTATTATTTCTCCTTTTGGTATCATTGATCTATTAGCTATACTTCCATTCTATATTCCGTTTATAATAAAAGTAGATTTACGGTATCTAAGGATATTAAGATTAGTAAGGTTTCTAAGAGTATTGAAAATTAGTCGTTATAATACAACACTTAAACTTATTCGTGATGTTTTAAAAGAAAAAAAGGCCGAACTAGGGATGACCTTTTTTATCGCCTTCCTTATCCTTCTTATATCAGGTTTTGTAATGTATAGTGTAGAAAATCCTGTGCAGCCTGACAAATTTCCTGACGTTTTTGCTTCCTTATGGTGGGCTGTTGCAACATTAACCACAGTGGGTTATGGAGATATTTATCCTATAACTACGCTTGGCAAATTTATAAGTGGAATAGTTGCCGTGGTAGGCATTGGTCTCATAGCTTTACCTACAGGTATAATAAGTGCCGGCTTTATTGAGAAGATTAATCATTCTAAAATCGAAAAGAAGAATGATATTTGTCCTCATTGTGGAAGGGAAATTTAAAAATCAAAATTCTTTAACTTATACTTTTCACAATGGCATGAATGGGACCGGTAGTATAAAATAGGTAGGATGTATATAAACAGCGCTGGGATTTGAGTTTGATTATATCGATGTGATAATAGGAAATGATCTCTGCGTTGATAAAACTACCGGAAAAATATGTGCAGATATGTCTGCTACAAAAGACCCGATGCTGAGAAGGAGTCAGGAAAATTTTGAACAGCATGTTAAGAATATATATAGAACTCTTTTAACACGCGGAATGAAGGGTTGTTATGTTTATTTTACGGATAAAGAAACAGAACAGTATTTCAAGGAGAGGATGGAAAAATAAATATTAATACCTAAATAAAATTAATGAACAGATCTTACTATAGCGATACAATTGAAAACTTCAATTTAACGAAACCTGAAGAGATTATTGGGAAAATTGCTATCCTAAGTAAGTTTGCAGATGAGGTAAGTCAGAAAAGTGCATGGCGGGAGGAAATTAGAATATTGCAAAAGGTTCTTCCTAATTATAAAGGAGGTATCTATTTCGAATATTCTATACCAAGAATGGGACAGAGAATTGATGTACTTCTTTTAATTAAATCAGTAATATTCATACTAGAATTTAAAGTTGGGGAAACAGAATTCCCATTACATGCTATTGACCAAGTTTGGGATTATGCTCTCGATTTAAAAAACTTCCATGAAACTAGCCATGAAGTATTTATTGCCCCAATTCTAATTTCAACTGAAGCAAAAATCTCCGAGACATATATTTCCTTAACAGCTTCTGATGACAAAATTCTGAATCCAGTCAAATGTAACAAGGAACTCATTGGATCTATCATCGACCAAATTCTCCTTATAAACCAAGAAGCTGCTGCAATAATTAGGATAGATTGGGAAAAAGGAAGGTACAGCCCAACACCAACTATAATTGAAGCTGCATTGGCTTTGTATGCGGGACATACAGTTTCAGATATTTCAAGGAAGGATGCAGATGCTATAAATTTAACTATTACATCAGATACTATTGCAGCAATTATCCAAAAATCTAAAAATGAAAAACATAAATCGATTTGCTTTTTAACTGGAGTCCCAGGTGCCGGTAAGACGCTTGTTGGTTTAAACATAGCAACAACTCATATTGATAAATCATCCGAACTTCATAGTGTATTTCTATCTGGAAATGGACCTCTCGTTAACATTTTGCGCGAAGCTCTTGCCAGAGATCGAGTTAGCCATGGAAAAGAGATTGGAATAAAACAAAGGAAAGGAGACGCGTTCCGCGAAGTGAAACTTTTTATTCAAAACATACATAATTTCAGGGATGAGTGTCTAAAAGATATGAATGAACCACCAATAGAACGGGTAGCTCTTTTCGATGAAGCTCAACGTGCGTGGAACCTTGAGCAAACTGCCAACTTTATGAAAAGGAAAAAAGACATTCCTGATTTCAATAAATCTGAACCTGAATTCTTGATTTCCTGTCTTGATCGTCATAAAGATTGGGCTGTAATTGTTTGTTTAGTGGGTGGAGGACAAGAAATAAACACAGGTGAAGCCGGGATTACCGAATGGATTGAATCACTCAATCGATCATTTCCAGAATGGCACATTTACATCTCATCCAGGTTGACTGATAGTGAGTACGGTGCAGGTGAAATTCTAAAAGACTTATCGAATAGACTAGAAGTGGTTTATGATGAGAATCTTCACCTTGCTGTATCAATGAGGTCGTTCCGTGCAGAACATGTATCACAACTTGTTAAACAAATCCTAGATCTTGAGGCAGAAGAAGCACAAAAGACGTTAGCTAAGATAAAAGCAAAATATCCTATTGCAATAACTCGAGATCTCAAGAAGGCAAAAGAATGGTTAAAGAGGCATGCACGAGGTTCTGAAAGATATGGAATTGTCGTGTCCTCACAAGCAGAACGCTTAAAACCTCACGCAATTGATGTTAGATCACCTATGGATCCTATTCATTGGTTTCTCGATAGCAAACAAGATGTTAGATCATCATACTATCTTGAATCAGTGGCTACAGAATTTGATATCCAAGGCTTAGAACTTGACTGGGTATGTGTTACTTGGGATGCTGATTTTCGATTTTCAGATAAAGGGTGGGAATTTAGGTCTTTTGTTGGTGATCATTGGAATCAGATTAGAAAAAAAGAAAGACAATTATATCTTAAAAATGCTTATCGAGTTCTTTTGACTCGAGCTAGGCAAGGGATGGTCATTGTTGTACCATACGGCGATGATGAAGATCCTACTAGAATTATTTCCTTTTATGATCCCACTTTTGATTACTTAGTTGCAATAGGATTTGAAGTTTTGATTTAAAAGCGATTGTTCAATAACTAGTACTCGGACAAAATTGTAGACAATTTATTCCGGTAAGTGACCCAGTAAATAATTTTCTAAGTGGAGTATCAGTAAGATTTAAAATATAATTCTGAAAGAAATGTTATGCGCAAAATCACTTTTCTTCTAAATTTAACCATAGTGATACTTCCGTGACCTGCTGTTACTCAAGGATGGAAGCAACTTTCGCCTGGAATGGATGTACAAAATCTAATTTAAAAAAATCATGGCACATCTGGAGATTCGCATATTACAGTTGTACGAATTGATCCTCATTTATGGGAATTAGTATTCATGGGTTTGAGCCAGACTGGTGAAACATCAGGAAAAACCGCCCGTGAATGGTGCAAAACTTACAAGCTCACTGTTGCCATCAACGCTGGAATGTATGCTGACAACTTAAAAACACATGTCGGATACCTGCGTTACAAAGACCATGTAAACAACAATCATGCAAACAATTATCAATCATTAATCGCATTTGACCCGAAGAAAAGTAAGATAATTGCCCCGTTTCGGATTTTTGACCTTGATGAATCCGGAATTACAATCCAATCTATCTTGAGTGATTACAGCTCTGTAGTTCAGAATCTGAGATTGATTAAAAAACCTGGTACAAATCAGTGGAATCAGCAGAACAGAGAGTGGAGTGACGCTGCCATCGGTGAAGATAAAGAGGGCAGAATCCTTTTTATCTATTCAAGATCACCACTTTCAATGTACGATCTGAATCTTGAATTGTTAAATTCGGGTATAGGCATTGTCGCAGCCCAGCATTTAGAAGGTGGATATGAAGCTCAGTTCTATCTATCGCTGGGCGACGTGGAAATTGATCTGTTCGACAGTTTTGATGCAAACTCTAATAAAGAAAAAGGAAATGCGAAGGCATGGCCAATTCCGAATATACTTGGTATACGCCCAAGGCAGACAGCAGAATAGTAATTTGAAGCTTTTTGAATTTGCAAAACTAATAAGGTTGTATAAATTGTTTCTTTAGTTAAAAAATCAAATTCAACCTAACTAGTGATATGTTAATTATGAATTGACGGATAGAGTCTCCTTAATTTTACTCTTGCATCCTTTGTTGTAAACTGCCAGTTTATTTTGCTGTTTTTGTTATTGCGATGAATCTTCCACGCATCAACCTGTTCTTTAATCTCTCCCATAGTGGATATATGTCGTTTTAGGCATTGTTTGTTTAATACTTGTAATTCGATCTCAGCCATATTAAGCCAGCTCCCATGTTTCGGTGTATAAACAAATTCAAATCTGTCCCAGAGTTTTTTAGCCTCTTTGGGGTTAAACATTTCGTAGAAAGATGAAGCATTATGAGTATTATAGTTATCCATTACTAACGTTATCCGTTTTGCTTTGGCGTACTTTTCATCGGCGATTCTTTTTATAAACAGGGCCCAGTCTCGCTTGGTCTTAAACTCAGTAACATCAACAAAACGTTTTCCCTTAAGCGGTTCATTTGCCATGAAAATATTTACAACTCCATTTCTGATATATTCACAGTCTTCTCTTGCTTCATGTCCTGACTTCATAGGTATTGTCTGCCTGGCTTCCTCTATTAACTGTTTTGGAGACTCATCCATGCAAACTACCGGATAATCTTTATCATATGGCCTTTTATATACATCCAGTACCCGTTCCATGTTTGATACAAATTCACTGCTTTGTTCAGGAGGTATAACCCATCCTTTTATTTTCCAAGGCTTAAGTTCGTTTTTTTTAGAACACTTCTCACTGTTACATGTGAAATGCTCTCAACATAATTTAATTCCACCATCTTATCCGCAAGCAGCCGTAATGACCATTTGGCATATCCCTTCGGAGGCTCGCTACAACAAAGAGTTATTAATTTTGCTTCCACATCCCCATCTGTTTTTGATTCATAGACCCGGGAAGTGGGACGCCGTTCAAGACATGCCTCAAGTCCTTCTTCAATGAACTTCTTTTTTACCCTGTCAATAGTCCTCATTCCAACTTTGAGAACTTTGCTTACCTGTTCATTACTAACTTTTTGTGAGTACTCACCCTCATCACAGTTTAAAAGAACATAAGCTGTCCGGAATGTCAGTGAAGTATGTGAACCCTTATTAATAATGTCCATTAATTCCTCTACTTCGTTTTTGGCTAGATTAATTCTGTACCGTATCATTTGTATAGTTTTTACAAATATACAAATTATACTTTGAAATACGTCATATTATATTTAACTTAACACTAGTTTAGGAGAAACATTATTTTGATGGTACTTGATACCAAATATATTTTATCGGTATGCCAATCTGCAGATTTAGTCATCTCTCTACAAAATTTGCTTCCCAAAATTGGAATTACACCCTAAACCTGAAAAACTGCCGGAGGTTTTCAAATAATCCTCACGCATACCATTTATGATAAAATTTACCATCATGTTAAATGAATCAGCCTTAGAAATTTTAATATCAGGTAACATTTTATCATAAAGTGGAATAGATATATCATTTCTAAACCGGAATCCCATTTCATGAAGATTATTAAACAAGCATAATTTCTGCCAATCCGATACAAGATCTGCCTTCCTGAAAAAAAATTCCAACGATCTGTTAAACTGACCGGCTTCTTCATCAGAGTAAGGGAAAGTAAGCTTTATATTGTTCATGAAGCTGTGCCTTCCAAGCGGTATTGACATTTTATCTTTCTGTTTATTGTATTTGGATACCATCTCTCTGCAATCATCACAATAGAATGATGAGAATTTAGAGCCGGTGTTAATAAGTTCCTTTGAACAGCAGTGACAAAATTCGACGGAGGTGTTAAAATCATTTCCTGGCCACGTTAATGCTTTAATATTCTCCTTTTCATCATGCTTCTTCATGCATTTGCATTTCTGATATCTCCAGCCACTTCTTTTCCTTCCTTCTGCAGATTCAGGTAGAATTCTTACCAGTCTGCCATATAACCCGAGACAATTACGGCATATCGTAAGATCATGACTTCCAAATTGTAATTTTTTTGCCGGGTCGAGATTTGGAAGAGGCTCCATCAAACCTCTGTACGCCTTCTTATACGCAATATATACCATTGCATTGATTATTAATTTATTACTTCACTTCTTTTTTTAATGGTAGACTGAAGGCCCCAGGAATTATTGGAAGATCTTGTCTTTCACCTCAAGCCATGTCTTAACTTCAAAACGAACTCTATAGGGATTAATGCGTGGCGATACATGCGGACGTATCAGATAACCTTTAAACCCCGAATCTGATCTTTCAAGATGTCTTTTTAAATACTCCTGCCACCGAAGTTCAACAAATTCAAACGTTTCGAATTCAAGGTTTCTCCAGCTTTTATCCCAGACATCCTTTTTCGTTGTGTCCCAAAAATCTTCCATAATGTAAAAGTTTAGTATACATGTAAATAAAACTCATTACATCAAGTTGAATCTGGAAAGCCGGAGTTAAGAAATTAACATTTTTGACTGACTGCCCACATCATCTGACCACCGTGGTGTTAACTCGGTTGGTATCCATTTAAGGATTCTTGATGTATGGAACGAAGATAAGAATAGTATCAGGATATTTGAATGAATATGTAAAATAAATTACAAAGCTTATAACATATGTAATACAGACTACGATTTCATCCGATGCAATACAAAGAGGTTTAAACTTTTAGTTAATAACCTTCATTACATCCTCCCACAATACCTCCATCAGAACTAGCCGGAACTTTAGGTTTGGCATTATAGCTTCGCTCTCATGAGGTGTGAGGTGTGAGGTGTGAGGTGTGAGGCGGGAGCGTTAAACCTTTACGCCGTTGAGCCGTTGAGCCTTTGAGCCTTTTGAAATCCATTAACTGCACCCTTCGGCAAGCTCAGGTTAGGGGCGCAAAGGTCGCAAAAAAGAACTTACACAGAGTGACACGGAGAAGACACAGAGGTACACAGAGCGCAATACGTTCCTGGTGAACCTTTGTGCCTTTGCGTCTCGGTGGCAAAAAGACCGCAAGACTGCAAGACTGCAAGACCGCATGATTATTGCGCCTATGTGTTGAAGACGATGCCATTTATAAGATATGACTTACAAATGTAATGAAAATTCAGTTTTTGGAAGGCATGAGTGAAGATATGAGAAGATGAGTTACTTGCAGAGGGCATGGAGCACGGGACATGGAGCCAGCACCCGATTTCACTCAAAATCAATATACGAATACCTGAAACTCATCAAAATCGACTTGTACTGATTCACAAAGTCCTTTCCGATGCTTCCATAATAATCGGGGTGCAAAATATTTTTCCCCAAGGCTATATATCTATTTTTTAAATCAAAACTTTTCGATCCGCAATTCAACTTAATCTCGGGCAGAAACTTAGCCTTTTCAGTAATAGTACCGCCTACACTTGAATATGAGAAGACAGTATCTTTCAGCGATTTAAAATTCATCGAATCGATATCGTACATGGCTTTGTAAAAACTCGTATTTGAAGCCCCTGTATCGAAGAAAAACGGGAGCTTTTTATTTTTATAAGACACATCAATAATATAATCGTCGCCTTTAATAAACAGGTTGGGAATATTCGTTCCGGCGACAGGATCTTTTGGAATATACAAAAGCGAATCGGTAAAACGAATTGATTCGAAACGCATAATCAAAGGAAAACCAATAACCCCGTTTATCTTATACATGCCATTGGCAAAGGTCAGCAGACTATCGGGAAAAACAATGAATTCTGCATTTTTGAATTCAATATTTTCGATAAATCCCTGATCGGCAAAGGCTATTTTAGAAGCATTACGTGTACCCGTCGCTCCCGCCACGTATACAATCGCATCGGGTATTATCCTGAGATTTAACTTCTTTGCGGTTGATTCGCTGACGACATTTACATTAGCTCCAGTATCGAAAATCATATTAACTGTAGAGTCATTCTGTGCTTTCACTCGAAGCAAATTATAGCCTGCCAGGTCTTTTATAACTTTAATTTCAGTATCTGTATTCTTAATAACCTGCGTTGGTAATTCATCTTCTAAAAATCCATACGCGAGATTATCGTCCTTCAGTTCGACATAATCACTCGAATCTATAAATGGTTTATAATTTTCAATCAGAATCTCACTCAGTTCTTTCAGCTTTTTATAATTGAGTAGTTTCTGGTTGTTGTAATATTCATTCTGAATCAGATTATAACTCACGGTATCATTGAACTTACTGAACCGTCCGCGAAATTTTTGAATCAGAGCATTGGATTCCTCCGGCTGATTCATCACCGACTTCAGAATAAGATCGTAATAAATCAGGGTTTTTTCATTATAGGCATCCCTGTTGGAAGAGAGCTCAGTGTACAGTTCGCTGAATTTATTGCTTTCAGCCAGATCATTCAGTTTTTTGATTGGCAGGAATTCTTTTGTACATGCCATTTCTGTACATAATACCGTGACAACCAGGCAAAGTCTGATTAATTTTTCCATAATTTAAATGTAGTAATTTTTTTTAAACGGCGTGCGCCTCCTTCGCTAATGCCATGGCGGCTAAAAGGTTTGCGGTATGCGGCGCGCGGCAATCAGGTTTCTTCAAGAACTTACACAGAGTTCCATAGCGGAGACACAGAGGGTCAAAGAGGAAGAAGGAGTGAGGGGTGAGGAGTAAGGTGTAAGCCTCACAATTTATAACGCACTTAAGCCCCCCTATTCTGAGCTTGTCGAAGAAGGGGGTTTGGGGATTCTTATAAGTGCGACAAATTCAGTCATTTAAGGCCTTTAGCCTTTCAGAATTACTCAAATTCTTTCGGTACTCCGCAGATCATTCTGAATATCGTATCTTTTGAATTGTTTCTGTATTGATGTTTTTCATTCGGATTTACCAGGGCAAAATCGCCTGCTTTTAGAGGCTTTTCTTCTCCTGCTTCATTTACTAAAACCCCTTTGCCTTCTATAATGAAATTCATGTGCTCATAAGGATGACTGTGGTAAGGTGTATTCCCGCCCGGTTCCAGGGTGAATACCCTGTAAGAATATACCGGTACACCGTCCTTATCGCCCAATGGCAACTGTTTCCAGGCACCTGAGGCTCCTTCCA
Organism: uncultured Bacteroidales bacterium; assembly: GCA_963715785.1. Classification (GTDB taxonomy): domain Bacteria; phylum Bacteroidota; class Bacteroidia; order Bacteroidales; family VadinHA17; genus LD21. The sequence continues at coordinate 2,313,090 of OY970276.1, read as the reverse complement.
TCTGGACTCTCTTCTTTTCAACCTGATCGATAGCAATTATTTTCATATTCCTTATTTTTTAATTGTATAAAGCTATAAAGATTTTGTGAGAAAAGGGAAGAGCATGTGGAGCAGGTCTTTGGCTGCTAAGCCTGCTTTATTGTGTTATGCGATTCCATCATTTTTCGCATCCAGGTAAAAACTAGATTTTAAGCGGGGGACCCACAATCTCCATTCCATGTTCCCTCCAGAGATCTTTCAGCACCTTTTCCTGATCCTTCGGAATGCTGCTCCCCAGCTTGCTCATCTGCAAAAAGAAATCTTCCATCGATCCCGCAGGCTGAAACAATATAAGCATCTGGGCAGGATCTTCATTGATCTTGGCAAATGCATGCGGCACTTTTCTGGGTGCAAAGGCAGAATCACCAGGTTTCAGGTTCATATAGTCATCTCCAACCCTCACGAGAAATTCGCCTTTGATTACAAAAAACCACTCATCCTGGTAGTGATGAAGATGAAATGCAGGCCCGCCTCTTTCTTTACGGAAGGTATTATAAATACACAGGTCCCCGCCGGTATCCTTAGCTGAGATCAGACAATCGAACTGACCTCCCATAACATCCAGCTCACTCAGAAAACGGTCAGTCCCGGATGCGACTTTAAAGCCTTTTTCCGACCTGTCAGTGGGTTTTAAATCAATGCCCTTAATCATTGCCGCAGCAACCAATGGAAACTGCAGGAATAATCGTCTGTCCATGTTATTGTATTTTTGATTATTACCGGGTTTTATCGGATAACAACTTAGTATAAGATATGTTCTTCTGATATCGGGAATCAGAAATCCATAATAACGCAACCTGTTCACAGAGGTGAGACGCGAGATGGAAACGCGTCACTAAGTCATACTCCTCTTCATTGCACGCTTTTTTTCGGAAACTGACTTGACGATAGTCTGTCCGTGGATGATCTGATTTTTGTCTTTTACTTTTGAAAGGGAGTTTTCGTAAGCTTCACGCACAAGTTTTTCAATATAACTTTTTGGAAATTTCGTCTTATCCGTCACAAGAATATAACGATATTGATTCCCCTCTCCTAAAAGAATCTTTTCGGGATCTGAAAGCTCATTGCCCCAATAAAAACCAAAGTGGATATTTTTACTTGAGCGGCCCACTGCTATTGAACAAAATGTATGTCCCACTTTGTCTGTAGGGGACCATCCAAATGCAACTGCGTTGTAGTTATCATATATCAGTTCATTCGTCATAGGATATAAGTCCCATACGAAATCTCTGAGCCACATAACCAGTTCTGTTATTTTATCCCCGAAGGGCTCTAAAAAAACCATAAGGTTTTCCGACTGCTCTTTACTCATTTGAAAAAGGATATTTATGATCCATTGTTATTTGAGATTTTACGGATAACAACGGATACCGGGAAAAGTTGAAGTTATCGCAAAGACGCAAAAGAGGCTTACGGAAAACTAAAATACTCAGAGGCTTATGGACTTAGTGACTCTGAATAGCCCAGCTTTAACGTTCAATTAGATATGAAAAAAATGAAACAAAAACTTGACTTCGCCTTTTTGATGATTTAATTTTGTTGTAATCAATAACTAATCCCTTCTCTTTATGAAAAAGTTAATTTTAGTTGCCGTAATTAGCCTGGTAGCAGGAGTGACCTTTGGCCAGACGACCCTTAAAAAAGGCATGGTTGTAGCTCTCAGTTCCTATGAACTTGTTCTTAAAGACAATGTTACACTTCAGCAGTTTATTAATTTCACCGAACAAAAGTACAATCCCGCGTATGAAAAAGCCATGCCCGGAACGAAGCTTGTCATGCTGTGGGGTGACAGAGGCGAGAATAAATACCGTTAAGGAGAAATGTGGATTTTTGATGACGTTGCTACACGGAATAAATACTTCCCGACCGAAAGCGATACCGCTATATCCGCTGCTTTGAAAGATGTTATCCCAAAGATGAAAGCTTTAAATGATGAAAGTAACAACTATGTGCTTAGCGCTAAAAGAGTCTATACCGATTGGCTTGTAAAATAGAAGAAAACCATCATATCAGACTGGCGATCAGGGTGTCTTAAAAGGATACCTTTTTTTATGTTCATTTGACTACGTCGAGCTCGCCCTTCCAGGGCTTCGGTTCCTTTTGTTCGTCCAAAAAGAAACGAACCAAAGAAAAAGGGCGCCGGAACCGAGCCGCAGGCGAGCTCGGCGAAGCCAAATGATAACTTCAGCATTTTTTGGCAAAATGCCTTAGGCTTCACGCTCCCAAAAAAAGCTGAAGTTCGCGCCATTTCCGGTTTGCCACCTCACGACCCCGCTCGAAATTACTGTTAATAATTATTGTAAAGTGTTGAAAAGAAGGAGGATGCCCGGGTTATCATCCGCGTTTACTGCATAAACTTCTGGTCTACAGTTACCTTTCTAACTTATACCCCAGCCGGAAAATAGAGCAGGCAACGAATCAAAATATACATTTTATGCAGCTTAGCGCAATGAGTTATCCTGATCACAACACTATAAATCAATTTCGGAGTGACAGGCTCAATGGCCAGTTAAAGAGTGGGTATAACTGGCAGATAAGTACTGAGAATCAGAGTATTTTAGGATACACTATCCATCAAAATGCTAATGTCATTAACACACTTCAAGCCCACATGGAATCCTTAAAAGAAAACCTGAGCAAGATGCCTGATACTCTTGTAACTGATGCCGGATATGGATCGGAAGAAAACTATGAGTATCTGGAAAACAATGATGTAGAGGCTTTCGTAAAATACCAGTACTTCCATTAAGAACAGAGTAAAAAGTGGAGAGATTATCCATATAGAAATGAAAATTTAAAGTATGACAAGAATAATGATAATTATACCTGCCCAAAGGGCCAGATAATGAACTTTATTGGAGAAAAGAGAGAATAACTGATAATGGGTTCAGGAAGTTGGATTATTGGCTTTATCACACAATTTGAGCAAAATATCTGCAAGGAATTAGCAGTAAATCCTTGTTTTTGTTGGGAATCCGATATAAGTCTCCTCAAATTCCTATGCTTTTAAAAATCATCACAAAAAACTCAAATAAAAAAGTCGTCTCAATTATGTTATGAGACGGCCTCTTACTTCTTTCCCTGCCCGCTGAGCACCCAGCACTATTTTACCTTAACAGCCCCTACCCCTTCCCTGGTGATTTTAACAGGTTTAATAAAGCCCTGACTATCGAATTCTATTTTTTCAATACAGGTCTCGCGGTGGTTAGGAACAGGTAATACTTACCCTGCTTTTCAACCATCGCAGGGGCCCACATAGCCCTTCTGGCCCATCTAATCGCAGCAGTATCGACAATACGGAGGTGCTTTTCCCAGCTGACAAGATCGGGTGATGAATAAGCATCCAGGAAAACCTGCTCTCCATAAGGCGCTGACCATGTTGGAAAAATCCAGAAGGTATCGTTTAATACCACACATTCCGGATCGGCATACCACCCGGGAAAAACGGGATTCCCGGATGTTTGGACCTTATTTTGTGCACTTACGGGAACTACAACTTAAATCAGAATGACTGAGACTACGAAAAACTTTTTCATTTTTTACGACTGAAATAAAATTCATTCAAAAATAAGGAAATCTGAAGAACTTAAACAACTTTTCCGGCGAAGCGGCAGAGTGCCATGGAATAAAGAGACGAAGAGACGAAGAGACTGAGGGACGAAGAGACTGAGGTCAATAAATTATACCCTCATGCACAGTACAGAAATCAGTTGAGTACTGTCTGCTTAAATATTCAGCGAGGCAATTAAAGATTTAACCTCTTCATAAGATTCTTTAAACTTTTTGGGAATCGAGTAATGTACAAAATTGGATTTAATACTGGTGCCATTTTTATCAGGCTCTACCCATGCTATGTGCATGACATTTAAGAGGACTTTTGCATCATTTGTATCAGTAAGTTCAATGAAGATATTTTTCATTTTACCTGATTATAAATTTTGCCTACTCTGTTCAGTTTTCGGCTTCTCTGTTTTCATTCTTCTAATCTCATGCAGGTTTATGGAATTCAAAATGTACCCGGCCATTACGCATAACCTGGTTATGAAGATAATGTAAAGTCTAATATAATGGATCTCAATTACCTGACTTTTGTTACCAGGGACCGGGGCTTTTCAAAACCGGAGGGGAAGAACGGACTGAAGCACGAATGGGCAACCAAGTTAATTCATGACAGTTACGAGCCAGGCAGTTTGTTCCCTGGTTGCCTTACCATAATCTTTGTAATACTAATTACATTGATATTGATAATTATAGGTAGTTGCCGAGGTTGATGTAATAATCATAGATATTATTTTTCCTTCAGCATCAAATGAATAACTGAAATTATTAATTGTAGTACCTGATGATGTAGATTTAACAGCATTTTTAGTTTTGTAAATTCTATAACCCGTTTCCATTTGTAAAATATCAAAATAGTCGCCTGCCTGAGCCTGGATATCAGGATAATACTCCACTGTGGTAGTTGATGAGCCATCATTTACAGAAACCAGATTTCCTCCGTTCCATGTTAGAGTAATAATTGACGGAGTGACTCCTGCTGAAGTTGTATAGGTGCTTTTAATGACTTCCGTACCGCTGTATTCATAAGCCTGGTTGTACCAGTTAGTACCGGAAGCATTAGTTTCAGTTCTAAAATTTGTCGTTAGACCATCTGCATTTATAGTGGCGATGTTTTTGGTATGGAATACACCTTCTTTTGTTGTTGTTGAAATTTCTGTATTCCCGCTGTAGACAAACGTTGTTGAATATGTTCCGTCAGAACTGGTACTTATCTTTCCATCGGAATTATATGTGAAATTATTAGTTGCGGTTGTTGCTCCGGATGAAACAGTTGTAATTGTAATAATTCTACAGACCGGAGCCGGGGTACTATCTTTTTTACATGATATTGATACAGCATTAATTATCACTGCTATTAATAACATTTTTTTCATCCTGTTAGTCTATTTTGAAGGTTAATATTTTTTGACTTCACTTAGTGAAAATTGCAATCTCTGATTTTTGGATATTATATTTTTCATTGCAGGAAATACTTAATATTTAAAATATTCTGGTTAAGCAGATAATTCCATTATGTAATTGATACACGAAAAATCTCATGTTAACCACTCTGGTTGGATTAGAAATTATTGGAACAAACATACATCAAAGTGAAATGTTCATTTTCCATTCTTTGTAATCTGTCGGAATTTGAAATAAAGTATTTATATGGTTGTGATTTCCCTACTTCACAATGCTATACATGAAAAATGCAAACTCAGGGGAAGTTGTAATGGGGAGGGGAAGTTAAGGCGTGTTTTTTGCCCGCCTTGACTACTTCCCGTTTCACGGGATAAGCCGTCCAGGTTCAGAGTGAAACAACATATCTTTATTGTCAGTATCGTGTGTTCGTTCTCTTTATTCAGGTATAGTCCAGAATAAGTTTGGACTATTGGTTTTGTAATATGTAAATTTTGCTCCCGTTATTTGGTTAGTCTCGTCTTTTTTATATGGAGTTTGTTGTATTCCTTCCAAAGGCAAAAGTTCTATAGAAGTTATTTTTCTATCCTTATCCCAGGTTTCTGTATTATATTCACTTACCAAAGGGGTTTCAAGCCTGTATAGATTTTTTGCCATATAATATTCTAAATAATATTCTTTTGTCTGCAAGGTTGTCCTGATAAAATTAGCATCAGCCACTTGACGAAGCTCTTCAGGCAGTCTTTAATGCCATTGGGGCACCAGCCATAACGCCTCAACAATTTGTGCCTACACAGACTGGTTCGGTTATCCTTTCCACAGAAGCCCAGGATGCTCTTGACCATTATAATAAAGCCCTTGAGTACTTAAAACAGGATAACTGGTCGGATTTTGGAAACGAATTGCAACAGATGAAGTCGGTTTTATTACAGATGACTGAAAATAAATCTAACACAAAGCCTGGTATAAAATAATGACTTCCAGGAGAGCATAAGAGAAGCAATACTTTTTGGCAGGGCGGTCATGCTCCGAGCCCTGTGCCCTGAGCCATCACAGATATTTAGAAACGATATCTCTTCCTGAGAAGGGTGACATCAGGAATTTCATCATCACCTTGCCTGAGGTCAACCAGGCGATTTTTGCTCCGTTTTTTTTGTTTTCTGCCATCTTTTTAACCAGAAATGGAGTGACAGTGTCAACATCGTTAGCCAGAAGATTATAAATCCTGATCATTTGCTTTTTGTTTGCCGGATCCTTTCTCAGAGGTTCAAGAAGCAGGTCGGTTAATACCATACCCGGACTGATAGTTCCTACGATCACAGGACCATCTTTTACCTCTTTCGCAAAACCTTCCGTGAAATATCTGACCGCACGCTTGGAAGTGCCATAAGGTAGTAATCCGGGTATCGTTCTGCCATCGCTTCCCAGTCCCTCCATATTATAAATTGCACCCGATCCCTGCCCGGACATTCGATTATAGGCAACATGGGTTGCCAGCATCAGACCTTTTATATTGGTATCGATTATTTTTGTAAATACCTCAACCGGAATTTTATTGAACGGAACCTGTTCACTGGCTGTTCCGGCATTGTTCACCCAGATATCAACCTTTCCGAAAGCTTTAATTGTGTTATCCCATAAGCTTATCAGATCTTTTTCCTGTGTCACATCACATTTAAAGGCTCTGATAGAATCAGTCCGGTAATTTGCGGAAAGCAGTGATAATGACCTTTCTACAGAACTGTCTGATGTTCCTGAGTAAGAAACATTCCATCCGAGTTTCAGGAAGTCTTTGACAAGTCCTGCACCTATGCCTCTTGTCCCGCCGGTGATAATTGCAGTTTTCATAATAACATATAAATCAAATTTATCACCTTATTGTTCAATCGCAAAGTAGGGTCGCAACAAACACGCGGTACCGGCTTCGTTGACTCTGGACTTAGAGACTGAGTGCATTGATTACCTCACTCCTCACACCTCACTCCTTACTTTTTACCTTCTCAGTAAGTGCATCGCGGATCATCTTCCTCAGTTCCAGTCGCTTATTTTCAACCTCATGCCTCGACGATGGCCGGAAATATTGTGCATAACGGCATTTGCCCAGCGTATATGTTCAGGTTATCCACATTGCCTTTAATATCAACTCCAAGCTTTAATAGGCAACGGACAGTCAACCACAGAAACATTATAATCGAAAGTCATGTCTAAATTATGACGGCCTGCAACAACTGCCTTGTATTTATCCATGACAATCAGGAAAGGATAAATATCAACCTCGTTCCGGAAAATGGTAAATTCTGCCGACAATGAATCAACCTTGTTCTATGGTTTTTTTGCTGAATCTGAGCTTTTTGGCGATCTCACTGAAGGTCTGACCGTCCATCAGAACCAGATTATTCCCTTTAATTGAAGCAGAACCGCGCAATGTTGATTTTTTGACATTATACAGAGAATCGAGATATGTCTCTGCTGCAATGTGAAATTCCCCCCTCCCGCCGAATGATCTCAGCATCGGCATAATAGAATCAATGTCAGGGATCATGGTCAGCAGTTCACTTATCTCAACATCCATCATATGATAATCAATTCCGAGATAAAGATGGTTTACGCGGGGAGTGCGTACATCGCCGTAAGCTGCATCCTTGCAGCAGGTGTATCGAATGTAAGTCCGTCGAGAAGGAGCATGCCATCATGAACCTGCACGGCACCTTTAATATTTGTGGCTGTGTCAACACCTATTGTGGCCAGTTTGACATTTGCATTAAGAATCACATCAATTTTCTTTGGCACCATGTATGGGCCGGTACTTACAGTATCAACCGATGTGTTTTCCTGCTTATTTACACTTGTTGAATCATAAGTGCCTAATCCGCTTGTCAGAGCCATTAACTGGGCAACGTCGGTTTTATTCGATACAAAATTGAATTTACCCCTCAAAATTGAATCGCCTCTGAAATATGACAAAACATTATTTAAATTACCTGTAAGCTGAAAATCAGATTTGCCGATCTTCATGCTGCTTTCCTTAATGCTGAACGTCTCAGGGTCGAAATCCATTTTTACTGGATGGGATCTCGATCGGATTTGTAAGTTCTGACATCGTAATCAAACCATGGTTAATGTCAACATAACCCTTTACGAGCCATTGCAGGAAGATATCTTTCTGTGTATTGTCATTAACTATATTGAGATCAGTGCTGATTTTATTAACAATTGCGGTGTTTTTACCCATAGTTGTTTTCAGCTCACCGCTGTTGTACGATAATTTTATATGTGGCTGATCAGACTTGCCTGATCTGGGAGATACCGACACTTTTCCATGCGGAGAGACAATGGCGATAGTCATGTCATTCATTCCGGCCGTCATTGAATCCATGCTGAAGCTGCAGATAAGATCAGGTATCCTGGTGGTATCCCTGATGTCTGATGTTTCGAGGATAAGTGACGATTTTTTAAGTGAGGCATTATAGCTTGCAAGCTTCCCTGCTTCAATATTGTCTGAAATTATTGATGCAAAAACAAAACCGGTGTTTTTTGATAAAGGTTTACTATTAGGCAATGGCAAAATCGATCTTTGATCTGTCGGTTTTAAGTGATATGCTATCATATTTAACATCAAAATCCGACAGGGTTAAGGAACCCGACAATTTCATCTTTTCAAATTGCATCTTCTCAACCTGGCTCATGGTAAAACGCGACTTAACCTGTCCCGATGCTTTTCCCCTGACAGTAGTCTTCATACTCTGAGGGATCATACTGTTAAATTCATCCAGTGTCAATCCTGCCGTGGTGGTAAGATTGCATGTAATATCCTTAAACAGATGAGTAACCATACCTTCCGTCACTTATGGTTGACTGAGCTGTTTTTGCCGTGAACCGGTTAATGCGGACGAATGAAAGTGAGTCGCTGTACAGATCAGTGTATATTGATAAATCACCATTAACATCATGAAGCGGACGGGAAAGATGAATATTTCAATGTTCCTTTTTCAAACAAGAGATGCAGATCCATAAGCGGCATTTGTGAACCATTATAGATGCCTTTGATACTTCCATCAGACGACAACAATCCGTCAACATCAATTCCGTTGAAATATGACTTATATGAAGGCGGCACAAGTGCCAGGATATTTTTAACCGGCCATGATGCAAGTTTATAGGTCAGGTCGGTAGTAATGTTCTTGCTTACAGTGTCATTTTCAATAGTCCCGTTAAGCAAAAGTTCCATATCATTTATTGAAGCCGTTGCGTTTTTGAGTGCTTATAAACTGGCGTGAAGTGATGACATCCATGGGAAGTAGCAAACTTTACTGCTGCCTGCTGAAGATATTTCTCTCCGCCATATTCGAGCGATATCATTGGAGAGCTTGCATTTACATTGCCGCTTATATTATTGCGGGTAACAGTTCCGCTGATTTTTGCATTCAGGTCACTGATTTCAGTGTTAAGCATTTCTCCGGCGTACTGAAGCGATATCATTGAAGTGCTTACCTTAACATTGCCACTTATACTATCGCGTGAAACTGTCCCGTTAATTTTTGCGCTCAGGTTACTGATTAAAGTGTTAAGCTTTAATGACAGATCATTATAATGAAGGCTGACATTTTTCAGTTCAATATTCCTTATGTCAATGAAAGGCAATTTGGTTTCTGGATGCTGCAGAAGGGCCGGATGTTGTATCAGGAGGCATAATGTTATAATTCGTATGTCCGAGGCTGTCGGAATAAATGTTAACAGATCCGCCGTTCATCTCCAAACCGATAAGAATAATATCTTTCTTTTTCCAGTATGCTTTTGCATCAACGACACCAATCAGCTCATTTACACTTACAAGCGTATCAGACATGGAACCTTCGACAGGGTTAATCAATGCGAAATCCCTGACCTTCAATCCAAAGTTCGGGAATGTGCTGAAGAATGTCAATTCCACTGAACCTATTTCCGACTTGCAGGTGATATATTTCGCGGCCTGTTTACGAACTATAGGTGTGATCCTTTCAGGAGTAAATACAATCCATATTACAACACTAACTGCAACGATCAGAATTCCCAGCAATGAAAGAAGAGAAATAAAAAAAATCTTTATGAATTTTTTCATAGAATATTCAATCCAATGATTAACAGTCTTATGTCAACAGTGAAATTTTTCTACTTGCACTTTCGTAAAGGAGTAGTTTGTCCCAAAATCATCATGATATTTTAATGAAGTTGCAGTTAATTCCGTAACTGTATAGATCTTGGGTACGGAACCACCTATCTCAAGGACGTGGATCTGTGTCAATAAGTCGTTTACGAGTGTCCAGGTAAATGCCTGTGCTTCCGCTTCGGTGACATTATCGGCTGTATCCCAGGTGCCGCCTGTGCCGTCAGCAAGATATTTATAGAACAGAGTTCCTGACTGCCATTTTCCGGTCAGAAGAGTTTGATCGAAAGTTGTATCTGTCTTGGTACAGGAAACAGCAAGAAGAGTAATCACCGTAAGCATAGTGAGATATCGCAAGTGTCTTTTTCATTATTTCAGAAATTTAAAATAAATTATTAATAATCATTCAATAAAGTAGTTAGAATCAACAATTATAATATTTCAGGTTCGCTATAAGGTCACAATATAGTAAAAAGTCGGTAAACAAAAAAACAGGCCGGAGTGACGAACCGTCTATTTCAAACCGGAAGAAGGTATTGAAACCACTTTGTATATGCCGGCAGATATCAACAGGCTCTTCATGATAATCACGGGGAGAAAAAGTACATTTTCTTTCCTGATTTATTTGGTGATAAAACTTTAATAATTATTTTAGCCTTTTTGGTGGATTAATTGTTATTAATATTAAACAAATCAAAATGAAAATGAAACCAGTAAAGTTTTTCAGGACAGTTAGTCTACTTGTTCTGGTAGTTTTTTCAACTACAATTATTAAGGCTCAGGGACGAAATGATGTTGTCAAAATTTACAATGAAGGTGCCGAAGCGGTCAAAACAGATCCCAAAGCAGCAATTGCAGATTTTGAGAAGGTCGTTAGCATGGCAAAACAGGTCGGAGATTCTGCGGCTGATCTAAGCAGCCAGGCAATAAAAGTCTTGCCCAGTTTATATTATAAAGTAGCTGCGGATGCCTATAACGGAAAAAAACCGGTACCGGAAATTATAGAGGCTGCAAAAAATGCAGCTGCTGCTGGAGTTAAATATGATAATGCTTCAGTTAAACAAAACTCAGATATCATCCTGGTAAATGCTTACAGTAGAATGGCATCTGATTATTTCTCCAAATCCGACTACAAAAATGCCCTGGCGACATTTGACAGCATTCTGACAGTCAGCCCCGGTAATTCTTCAGCTCTTTATAATAAGGCATTAATATTTTTAAATCAAAACAGTTCTGACGATTTTGAAAAAACCATCGATGAGTATATTAATAAGATGAAAGCCGCAAATGATGATGCTAAGGTCAAACAGGCATCCACGCTGGCACTCGGTTATTTTCGCGCGGCCGCATCAAAAGCTGATCAGGCAAATAAACTCGATGAAGCTCTTTCACTGCTTAATAAGGCTGCAAAATATGGCGACGATAAGGATGTCTTTTACTACTTTGCAGAGGTTTATAACAAACAGAAGGATTACGATAAAGGATTAGATTATGGCCAGAAAGGTCTGACGCTGGAGACGGGTGATGCAACTGCCAAAGCAAAATTCTACTTTCAGATAGCTCTTGCTCAGGAAGGTAAAGGTCAGACAACTGAGGCCTGTGAATCATTTAAGAATGCAAGCTACGGAGTATTTGCAGCTCCCTCCAAAGCGAAGCGCGCTAACCTGAAATGTAAATGATTAAGAAGGATTGCAGGGTGGTTTATATGGCTGGCTGACAACAGCCAGAATAAGCTAATTCAACTCTTTTATTCTCTCGTTGATTACATCCATAACGGGTCGTACAACCGTATGTCTGTGACCTCCTGCCAATCTATGTACCGTAATGTTATACTTTGTAAATTGCTTCTTCTCAAACCTCTTTTCGTCTCTCCCCCAAAACACTATTATCTTTTTATCGTCAATTTTCATTATTTCATTCAACACATTATAAGGCCAGTGCCTCCAGGTAAGACCAACCCGATCAGAAAAATGAATTTTGAAATCTGAGTTGTCAGACGGAGAAAGCAAAACAATGAACGCCACTTTTTCTTTCCATTTATCACTCATTAAATTATAAAGAAATGGCACCACTTCAGATCCGAATGAATAACCGGCAAATATAAATTTACTGCGATTATACTTTTTTAAATTCAGATCAATGTAAGGCAAAATACTATCAAGGGTTTGCCGGGGCGTTTTACGTCTGCGGAAATATTTATATGAGTTTATGCGCATTAAAGGCATGCCGTTTGCACATAAGCTGTCGGTTAATCTGTCATCATATGAGCTTCTGCCTGAATCACCAGTGAAAAAAACTACCAAAGGTTTATCGCTCTCTTCAGTGCATGTCGGCTGTATTATATAATTTGTTTGCGCCTGTGCATTGCAATAAAATATGATCAAAAGAATAAAAGAATACTTTCTGAACATGGCAGATAAGACAAAAGAATTGAGTTAAAAAAAACAAAAGTAATAAGAAATGTCATACGACAGGGCACACATATGGTGTTGCGGAAATACAGTCATCCATCAAGGCCTCAGTAGCATTTACTTTCCAAATAACCTCCTGAAAAAGCCCTTTTTCTTATGTTTTGGTTCAGCAACGCCTTCATTGTGATAGATCTTCCTGTTACTGAAAAGATCCATGAATTTATTAATTATGTTCTTTTCTTTAAAATCAGGACAGTCAAGAGCTCCCTGCAAATCCGGAGGCAGCTCAGGAAAGCTTGATATAAGCTGATGAGAAAGTGTGTCATTATCCTGTACTTTCTTCAATGTCATTGCCACAAGAGGCAAGGCCAGTGTGTTGCCTGAACCATATGATCCGTTATTGAAGTGAACAGCCCTTGATGAAGCTCCTACCCTGCTAACCATCACAAGGGTCGGATTAAATGCCGTAAACCAGGCGTCAGAAAAATCCTGCGAAGTACCTGTTTTTCCTGCCAGAGGCAGATTTACTCCATATATGCTTCCCATTGCAGACCCGGTTCCCTCCTTTACGGCTTTCTGCAATATCGCGCTTATCAGAATGGATGATTTTTCAGAGAGCACCCTTTCTTTCTGATGATTGAATTGATTCTGCCAGATAATTTCTCCGTCAGGACTTTTAATGGATATGATATTCTGCGGCTCGATACTATACCCTCCATTGGCAAATGCTGAATAGGCAACAGCAGTCTCAATTATGCTTCCCTCGGCAGTCCCCAGAGCAAGCGACGGCGTATTAACCAGCTCAAAGGAAAATCCCAATTTCCTCCACAACGAATCAAGATTCTCAAAACCAACATTTACATACAAATTATATGTCGGGATATTCATGGAATGAGCCAAGGCACCTGCCAGAGAATATTTACCGCCGTTTGTATGGTCGTAATTTACAGGACTCCACTCATCATCCCCGATAGGGGCAACTGAATCATTATCAAGATACTGACATGGCTGCATGCCTAATTCAAATGCCTCAGCATAGAGTATAGGCTTGAATGTTGAAGCAAGTTGCCTGCGGGCAAATATCTGATCATACTGCTGCGATTTAAAATCTATACCACCCACCCATGCTTTTACTGCTCCTGTCTGCGGATCCATGGCAAGCAGGCCTGCATGCAACAGCAATAATGCCTGCCTCAGGCTGTCAGCAACAGTCACTGAATCGGAATGTGAACCGTTCCAGTCAAATATTTGCCGTAAATTGATTTCCCCGGCACGTCCCTCCAGATTTAGATTTTTAAGTTCCTGGTCAACAAGCTGACCAATGATTTTTTTGCCTGATGGAGTCTGATATTGCTCCCGGAGTCTTTTCTGCATTACTGAGAGGTGTTCCCGAAAAGCCTGCAGGGCGTATTTCTGAAGAGTAAGATTCAACGTGGTCGTAATAGTCAGTCCATCCTCCTCAAGATTCCACTTTTTCCCCGAAACAGATCCGACATCTTCAAGAATCTGCTCAGCTTCATTTTTTACATGAATAAGAAAATAATCTGCCGGTCCATCAGATTCAATATCTTTAAAATTCTGAATAAGCGGAAGTTGACAAAGCGAATCTGCCTGAGAATCTTTGAGATATTTATATTTCACCATCTGCTTAAGCACCACATTTCTTCTTGCAACTGCGTTTTCGGGATGAAGACGCGGATTATAGAAGGTGTTAGCTTTCAGCATTCCAATCAGGACAGCAGATTCTTCGGGTTGAAGAAGCTCAACTTTTTTGTTGAAATATCTTCGGGAAGCGGTTTCGATCCCAAAAATGTTTTCTCCGAAAGAAACGGTATTCAGGTAAAGTGTCAGTATCTCTTCCTTGCTGAATGATTTTTCAAGACGATGGGCGAGTATTGCTTCTTTGATTTTAAAAACAAGAAGATTTAATCGCCCCGATTTTTTTCTTCCAAACATGTTTTTCGCAAGTTGTTCGGAGATTGTACTTCCTCCTCCGGAACTGCGGTCGTTAAGTATGATCGATTTGAAGAGAACCCTGAACAGGCTATGCGAATCGATGCCTTTATGCTCAAAGAAGCGGGAATCTTCAGTTGCAATCAGGGCATTTATAAGATTAGATGGAACTTGTCCATAAGAAATATTTGTCCGGTTTTGAGAAAAAATATTTCCAATAAGTTCTCCATCTGAAGACAAAACCAATGTTGCCGTAGCATTCTTATAGTTTAGCAGTTCCTTTTTACTTTCCAGATGCCCGAAGATCCCTATGTATACAAAAACCACAAAAATAGCCGGCAATGCGAGCAATATTAAAACTATAGCAATTATGGATTTCCGGTTTTTCTTCACTTTATAATTTTGATAATCCTTTAACGGATTTTGTTTTACAAAAGTATATTAAATCGCGCAAGTCATGCAAACGTGATGCGCATACAAAAGATTATTTCAGTCCTGAGCTATGCACAACCTGATAGCACGACACTTCCGGACTGGTGACGGCGACATTACATTCGTGAGAGATAATAAAATACCAGGATTCCTTGTTTCAACAGGAAGGGTAAGAAATCTGAGATTTAGAAAGATTGAAAAATAGGACCCGGAAAAAAGAGTCAGTTGAGAATGATGTAATTGCCGGCTAATAAAAATTCATCAGCCTTATTTTAGAACTGCCCTCAATCTCATTCAGCAATATTTCCTGAATAAGATCCTGTTCTTCATTGACAAGTTTAAGACTTCTTACATAATTAAGCAGTTCCTGTTCAAAATTCAGTAATCGTGTGTTCAAATTATCATTTTCCATACTAACCTGATTTAAAATGTTCCCCGACTCATAAAGTTCTTTACTTTTCATTTCAATCCTGAATGTGATGCCAGATCTGAGAATTCCAGTTGTTTACACGTAACATCTGAATTGAAAATTAATCCAGAAATGTTCCGCACTTACCTGTATCAAACTTAAATTTTTTGGCTACAAGGTTCATTAAGAATTGATTAAAGTTGGATTAACAAAGAATTAATATTACAAAATGTCAATGGGGAGTTGGTCACCTGGCGTCTGGAACCTGTTGTTATTGAGTTAGATATGAGACTGTTGAATCAGTAGAATCATCCTGCTGCTTCACCTTGATATGAAAACTGAATTTTCCCTGTAAAATTTATCATCCGCATAAATAAAGAGACTGCTGCCATTTGATATCTTATCGACAAGTTCTTTCAGTATATCCAGCGGTACTGAAGGGCATCCCCAGCTTCTTCCCAGCCTGCCATATTGCTTAATAAACTTTTCACTAACATAATCTGCGCCATGTATAACTATCTCCCTTGTCCTGGCATTATCGTTGATATTTTTTTCAAGACCGTCAAGTCTGAGGGAGTAACCATTCTTTCCGGTATAGGTCTCAGCAGTTAAAAAAAATCCAAGCGAGCTCTTCAATGATTGCGGGTCATTGGAGAAGCTGGTGGCGAAATTTTCTCCCGAATTTTTCCCGTGGGCAACCAGACAATTAAATAGTAATTTTTTATTTTGAAGGTCGATCACAAATAGTCTCTTTTCTGTTGATGGCAATGAAAAATCTATTATTGTAATTAAATTTTTCTTCTTAAGGTTTTCTATCTTTTTGTAACCGCGCAGGGCCATAGCAAAAACATTAAACTGCACAACGCCATCCAGCCTGCAATCAGTCCACAGCTTATGTATCTCAGTACTATCAGCACCGGCCTTCCCCTGACAGGGGGTAGCAGGTAATAATAGATTCAATAAAAGCATTAAGCTGAAAAGATGCATAAGTAGTAAATAATGACTCCTGATGTCAAAGTAACAAAAAAATCAATGAAGAAAACAAAAAGTCCTGAAGAGCGTATTATTACAAAGGTTGCCACAGAAGAACAGGTGACAAAAAAGACGAACTATTTACCCCGGTCAGCCGTTCTATAGAAACATCAATAACTTTCCGGGTGACTGATCAAGCAGTTAAGGTTGTTTCAACTGTCGTGTCAAAATGCTATGACAGCCGGACTTCTGTCTTTATATTTATCGTAATTCTTTTATCACTTCCATTCAGGAATACGGCTGCTCAGGATAATACTATGTACCTGATGCCTGATATTCCGCAGACAAACCAGCTGAACCCTGCTCTTTTTAAACTCTGCAGGGTATACGTGGAGCTTCCCGTCATATCTTCAGTAAGGTTGAATATACACAATACCGGCTTCGGCTATCATGATGTAATACAACAGGGTACCGGAGTTCAATCGAACACTTACTTTTTAAATTTATCTGATCTGAACAGAATATTAAAGAGAATGAATTTCTTCCAGGCTGAAACGGATATCAACCTGCTGGGATTTGGTTTCGGATATCATGATTGGTATTTCACCTTCAATATTTCAAATCATTCCGATCTGCTTCTATCCTACCCTCATGATATCGCATTATTAAGTGACGATCATTTTCAGACATCCGGCACAGCCATGAGTCCGGTAAATCTGAATCAGCTTGAAGGCGAAATTTCCATCTGGAACTCCATTGGATTGAGTGCTGCCAAAGAAATCAGCGAAGGACTGAAGCTCGGATTACGGTTTAAATACCTCCAGGGTATGGCAAATGTCATCTCTCGCAATTCAGGATTGTATCTCAGCCCTACAGGCATTCCTGAAGGAGTCAGAGCTCTGATGATGTACAGAATAAATACCTCATTTCCTGTTGATATCAGGTACTCGCCAAGTGGCATGGTTAATGGTCTTAATGTAAGCAACACTTTCAATAATTTTGCCGGAAATTTTATTTTTAACGGGAACCGTGGTGTCGCAATTGATGCCGGAATTGTTTATGACATGGATGATAAAACCGAAATTTCAGGCAGTATTACTGACCTGGGATTTATCAGCTGGAAGAAAAATACAAATTTATTCACCTCCTCCGGAGATTATTTTTTCAATGCCGCTGATCTGACACTCTTTCTGGCTAAACCTGGTACCGGTGATCTTGTTAAGGCACTCAGGGATTCATTAACCACGGGATTCAGCAGCTCGGTAAAAACTTACCTTACCCTGACTCCCATAAAAATTTACGGAGGGATCACCCGCCTGGTGCTTCCGGGACTTAGAGCCGGAGCCATGACAAGGATTGAAATATATGATCTTCATATTATGCCATCATTGTCGCTATCATTGAATTATAACCCTGTACCTGTTCTTGCTGCATCACTGAGCTATACTGTTATGAACAATAAATTTAACCAGGTGGGTGCGGGTGTTGCCTTAGGCAATCGCGGTGCACAGTTTTATATTATCACCGACAATATTCCTCTGAGATTTACAAAAGATACCAATTCTTCGCTATTCTGGCCGTATAATGCACGTATGCTGAGCCTTAGGTTTGGACTTAACCTTTTATTCGGTTGTAATAAGAGAGAAAATAAATTCCATAAACAGAACAGAAAGGATATATGTCCGGCCTACTGGTAACAGGGCACATGGCAAAGAGCAGACACGTAAGCTAATTGAGCAAATTCTCTTAAAATAAAGTGTAAATTTGGATGATATTAACTTTCCCGGTTCATACAAGAAATTAATCCGGCCTTTAATAATATTCATAGAAAAGATAAAAATGAGAACGATAACATCCCTTGCATTAATTCTCCTCTTCGCCGGATGTACCCGCGCGACCGTCTCAGTGAATGGCAATAATGGTTCTGTTTCCGGAACAATAAAAAACGACAGGGATAGAGTATCTGTTGTCACTCCGGTCACACAGCAAAGAAAAATCACCGTTGGTGGCCCTGATGCCGATATCCATGGCTATACATCCGAGGCCATACAGATGGCATTAGATGCCTTGCATTATACAAGCAATGGCGGTACAGTCATGCTTTTACCCGGAATATATGATATCTCTGCCCCGGTAAGAATTTACGATAACATGGAGCTGGCAGGATCGGGAGTAAAAACAGTGCTGAAAAAATGCAAAGGTTTCAGGTCGCAATTTGCCCTTGATGCAGACTATGGCGAGCTTCAGATAACCGTTGCCGATGTTTCCGGCTTCAAACCGGGGATGGGCGTATCCATCTATGATGACACTCAGCGCTCAGGCTGGGATGTAACGACGGCTAAGATCACAAAGGTGGAAGGAAATACAGTGTTTATTGATGAATACCTGGTACGCGATTACCATGCCGACAAAAAAGGCACTTTATCAAACAGCTGTTCTGTGATCTCCGCAGTCAATGCGAGTAATGTGAGGATAGCTGATCTCACTGTTGATGGCAGCAGGGAAAGCAACGATCTGATTGACGGCTGCCGTGCAGGAGCAATATACCTTCACAAAGTATACAATGCCTTTGTTGAGAATGTAACAGTCAAAAACTTTAACTGCGATGGGATAAGCTGGCAGATCACCGAATATGTGACAGTGAGAAACTGCGAAGTCTATGGTTGTGCAAACGCCGGCCTGCATCCGGGGACCGGTTCTCCTTTCACTCTTATTGAAGGGAATAACAGCCATGATAATGACGGCTATGGCCTATTCGTATGCTGGCGGGTCAGAGATGGAGTTGTCAGAAACAACAGCTTTAGCAATAACGGAATTAATGGAATATCTACCGGACATAAGGATACCGATATACTTTACACAGGCAATCATGTTTTTGAAAACGGGTCTGATGGAATACAGCTTCGTGGCGAATTAGCACTGAATGCTCCGCACAGAAGCATCTTCAGGGAAAACATTATAGAAAACAACGGGATGAAAGAAAAGGGATACGGAGTATCGGTGAATTGCAAGGCAGAGGGAGTCGTTCTCCAAGATAACATTATCCGCAATACCGGCAAAGGGAAACAGGCAGGCGCTGTAAGACTGACTGTAAACAGCCTGCCTGTAGAAATGAAAAACAATAAAATCAGCGGACACTCTGAAGGAGAGACTGTGAAAGAAAATCTGTAAGACTGAGAGTCAAACAATAACGGGTAGAAATAATGATCCGAATTTCCCAAAGCACATGTTGCACTATGCAAGGTTCAAGTTGTGCCATACAATACCCTAAATACAGATTGAGACCTGTACATAAAAAAAAACAATCACTACTTACCATTCCAGTGAGTAAGCAGATAAAACTTTGATCCAGCCGTTTTCAGAACCTGTATATTGCTCCGATAGAAATAGCACCTACTGTGACAATATTATTAAGCCCGGCCCCTATTCCGAATGATGTAGTCGTATTTTTATTTGAACCGGATTTAACCATGGTATCGCTAAAACCCAGATTGAAAATATTGATGGTTGTTTCGAGCGATAATTTAGTGCCTACATCATATGACAGTCCAGGGACAATATTAAGGAACAGGCTGGTAGTTTTTGGACCGTCTGCCGATATGCCACCCACTTTGGTTTTGGAACCGGCGTAGGAGAATCCAATATTGCCCTGTCCAAATATGGAAAACTTGTCGAATCTTACTGCATAATAACGCAGAAACGGGGTAATGCCAAGGCCTGTCGATGTATTAACAGTTTCCGGATTTCCGGGAGTTTTAGTGCTGGACAGTGAAAAATTCAGAGACGCCCCTGCAGCCCAGTTCTCTGAAAAGAATTTACCAATCATAGGTGAGATGTTAAAGCTGGTTGATGTTGGCTTATCCGTTTTAGCTCCGCCATTGTCAGTGCTTCCTCCTGAGGTAGAGAGTCCAAGATTTCCACCTAAAAATACCTGTGCATTCAAATTGAAAAAAATAAAAGTAAAAACTCCACTTATAACTAGCCTGATCGTTTTCATAATCATACTGATTTTAAATGATGCCTACTCTATGGTTTTTCGGCTTTACCACTAATAATGCATTTTTTTGTATTTGTTCGCAGAACTCATTAAGGAATATAAAACACATTTCCCGCTGTAAAGTTTCTGGAAAGGCCAGGGAAGAAAAAAATTTAACCACGGGTTTCACGGAGAGCACGGAAAAGACACGAAGAAAAAGGTCCATGTTAATCCATGTCACTTCAAACCGGATACAACTTCCTGATCAGGTGCAGGAACAGGTGTTATGCTGCTGAAGAAGCTTACAATATCCTGTGCCAGTAAATCTGGTTTTTCCATGGCAGGGAAATGTCCTCCGACAGGAAAATCCGACCAGTGCTGAATATTATATCCGCGTTCGATGAATTTACGCGGCGGAAATGGATCTTCAGCCCGGAAGTGTGCTATTCCGGTGGGTACTTTTATATAGGTATCCTTTCCTAATACAAGCGGGTTTTTACTGTTCTCATTATATAGCCGTATGGAGGAATGAATTGTTTCAGTCGCCCAATAGAGCATAACGTTCGATAACAGCTCATCCATCGAAAACACATTCCCTATATACCCGTTGCACTCTGCCCAGCCATACATTTTCTCAACTATCCATGCACATAATCCCATAGGTGAGTCATTAAGACCATAAGCAAGTGTAAGAGGCTTGGTGTTCTGTTCAAGCGAATAGCCGCCTTCCCTGAGATACCATTGCTCCTCGAGATCAAGATATTCATTTTCTTCAGGTGTAAATTCCTCCTTTTCTTCCATTAACGGGACATAATTACCGGGAATATAATTAAGATGAACTCCAATTATATGATCAGGATATTTCATCGCTATTGCTGTTGAAACACCGGCTCCGAAATCTCCGCCATGAACACCGTATTTTTCATACCCCAGTTCTGTCATCAGCTTGTGCCAAAGGTCAGCTATAAAGGAAACATTGCAGCCAGTCTGGGTTATCTTCTGAGAAAACCCATATCCGGGCATCGAAGGTATGACAAGATTAAAAGACAAATCGCTGTTTTCAGTCAGTAACGGGATCAGCTTTAGCATTTCAAGGAATGATGAAGGCCAGCCATGAGTCAGAATTAGTGGAACAGCCTTTTCATTTTTAGATTTAATATGCAGAAAATGAATCTTGTAACCGTCAATCTGTGCAATATAATTCGCGTACCTGTTTATTTCGCTTTCAGTCTTTCTCCAGTCGAAATAAGTGCTCCAATAGCCTGACAGCTCTTTCATATAACCAAGGCTTGCCCCAAAGGTCCATCCTGAACCTTCGATCTCGTCGGGCCATCTCGTAAGCTTTAATCTTGATTTTAAGTCATCTATAATAGACTGTGCAATGCTGATCTCAATTTTTTTAATCATCTTCAGTGTTTAGTTTACAATGAATGTAAATGCAGGGTGCATTTGCTGGTCAAAGTTAACGCAAAGATCGGAAAGGTATACTTTTAAGAGTTAAATCTCTCCCCGAAAGTTTCATATTTTATTTTATGGAATAATAGCAGATTCAATTATATAAATGGTGCATTTATCTTAATTGAAACTTGTAAACATTAGTTTCATATTGTTCAAACCCCAGATTCCTGTATAGTCTGTTAGCAGCAGTTCTTGACGGCCGTGATGTGAGCTGAACCATATCGGCTCCCAGCGATCTTGAATAATCAACAGCAGCGAGCATCAGTTCTTTTCCGATGCCTTCTCCCCGTCGTTCCTTATCAACGACCACATCCTCAATCCACACTTTCATTCCGGAGGGTGTATTATAAGTCCCTATTGTGAGCATGCCTGCTATTTGCCTGTCGTCAAGCTCTGCTATGAAGAAATGAACATTTTCAGATGCCAGTATACTTTTAAAAAATTGTTTCGAAGGCACTTCCCTCTCTGATGTGACTTCCGGAAGTAATTTAACAACAGCCTCGTACAGCTTTTCACTGAATCTTTTTACTTTTAATATTTTCATATTTCAATTATTTCAGATCCATTGTATCAATTATCCTTCCTTTTTCCAGTGAAAGTTCCTTCACCCATAGTGCCAAATATAACTTTGCCTTTTATGCTGTCGGCAGTTATCGTGCCAATATATTCCATAACCATATCGGAAGCTGAAAACTTCAAATCCAGCCTGCTGGCTTTTATTGTCCCTTTAACAGGCGATTCACCAAACTGACCCCGATAGGTACCAGTTATAAGAGTGTCATTTTCCTGCTTCAGCTGAAAAACAGGAGTTCCTGATCCGGCTGCTGTTTCAACCGACAGATTCCATGTGCCGGTTACTTTTGGAGGCTGCGACTGAAAGGAAACTGTCAGCAGCATTACTGTCACAAAAATTGCTGCCGAGACTAATAACATCTGTTTTGACTTTTTCATTTTTATAAAATTAATATTTGAATAAAGATAAGAATTCTGTCAGAGTGAACTTAAGGAATCTTTAACTGAAGCATTTAACCTTTAAATAACCCGACTGTTATGCCATTAATGCATTTTAGTTAACTTTGAATATAAACAGTAAATTGATGAACAAGGTAATTATCAAGCCCTATAACGTAGTTGATCAAACAGAGCTTCCGGAATTGTCTATTAACTAGATACCTGTCGATGGTGATCCTCTTGAGATCAATAAAGAACTTTAGTCTATGAATTTAAAACAAAAGTACGGAGGTTGCGCCCTTGTTGCCGGAGCATCAGAAGGAATTGGCGCTGCATTTGCCACCCGTCTGGCATCAGAGGGAATTAACCTGGTGCTTATTGCCAGGCGGCTTTCACCCCTGGAACAACTGGCTGAAACATTGAAAATTAAATACAATATTGATGTAATATGTATTTCATGTGATCTTTCGGATACAGATGCAGTAAGGCAGATTGAACAGGCGCTTAATGGACAGGAGATCAACCTGATGGTATATAATGCCGCCCTCTCATATATTGGTCCGTTTATAAAAAACCCGACAGCCGCTCATTTGCAGGCCGCCAATGTAAATATTATTACTCCCCTGGGGATGGTAAGGCTGTTCGGTGAGAAAATGGTAGCAAGCGGAAAGGGAGCAGTCATTTTAATGACTTCACTGGCCGGATTCCAGGGAAGCGGCTTTTTATCGTTATATGCCGCCAGCAAAGCTTTCAACCGGGTATTGGGAGAAAGCCTGTGGTATGAGTGGAAAAACAGTGGAGTTGATGTAATAGCATGTTGTGCAGGTGCTACAGCAACACCAGGATATAAGAATTCACAGCCTGAGAAGTCAGGATTTATGACACCACGCGTACTTGAACCGGAAGAGGTGGTAAAAGAATGCTTCAGAAAATTAGGGAAGCGCCCTTCATATATTACCGGAAGGGCAAACAGAATAGCATCATTTATTATGCAGAAGATCATGCCAAGGAAAATGGCTATAAATATTATGGGCGATACGACACGGAAAATGTACCGTATAGCCGACTGATACAGACTTTAGTATGCTTTACATTTAATATATCCAGGGAAATATCCTGTAAGGCACTTTCTTTACATATGTTTTCCACAACTCTCCGTACTTTAGGGCACAGCGTTTATCGTCATCGCGCTGTCGGGCTGTCAGAAGAATAACATAATACAGGGGATATAACCAGGGCCAGATCAGTGTGGGATATCCGGTACAAAGGATAATGCCCGATGCCATTAAAATTTCACCAGAATAATTTATATGCCTGCTGAAGCCCCAGAATCCATTTACCAGCAGTGCATTACTGCCGTCGCTGATCGTCTCGGGAACTATCCTCAGGAAAGCCCTTTCCGGATCCTTTTTAAAAAAATATTTCTGGAGATTGGCGCCTCGCGATAAGATCCATCCGCAAAAGAAAATAAGGACATATAACATTAATAACCAGCGCGGAGTATGAGGATCAGGCAGGTCAACTGTCGACCACAAAAAGACGGAGTAGAAATATGGGTAAAAGACGATGCATCCCCAGCCTAATTTGAATCCTACACGTTCAGCAAACAGATCATATGTATAGAGATGAACCTCCTCAAAAATGAAATAGTCGACTATGAAATATGTGAGAAGGGCTGCCGACAGAATTATTCCGGTCGAAGCCAAATTGCCATATAATATGCAGTGGTGAGCTGTAAAACTGAGCACATTCAGCTCCAGCATTGAAGCACCTGTGAGATATAGCCACATCTTTGCGTCTGCCAGGCCGTCCCAAAGCTGAAGGTTCTCGATCCTTCCAAAAAAAAGATCTGAAAGAAAAGACTTGCTCACCGGTGGATAGTATAAAACAACAGCCAGTGAAAATATGAGGCCGGCCACGAAGGCTCCTGCAAGACCGTACCACCTGTAAAGATAGAGCCAGTCGTAAGGGATTATCTTAAGGTACCCTGACAAAAACCACAGAACAACAAGAGTGATGAAAACGAGAAGTCCATTCAGATGGTATCTCATTTTCTCCTTAGAGCCAGGCTTTGAGATATATCCTGTTACCCATCGTCCTGGTAATATGATATTCAGTATAAAAATAAAAACAAAGATGGCAACAGGAGCTAAGAATCCCAGGGCTTTATCCATAACAAAGAGATATGACTTAAAAGTAATACAAAAATCTCAATTTATAAGCTTATTCTCTATGAGGTATGTTCCACCTTTTCTTTTCACAGTCAGCCTGCGTTACTCTTCCTGTTCCGGATATTTTTTTATCCACTCCTGGTAATCTTCCGGTGTCATGCTGTTCATTTTATTTATCAGGAATGCAGTGATAGCCCATATTTTATCATCGGAGTGAGTTGTACCAAAAGCAGGCATGCTGGTCATTCTGATCCCGTACTTAATGATCCAGTATGCTTCCAGCGGGTGCGGCATATCCTCAGATTTATAAAACCGGGGAGGTTCCGGATAAAGACCTTTTGCCAGTTCTGAAGGCTTAATACCCGGAGCTCCGTGACATACCACGCACATCGCGTTATAATGAGTGAAACCCTCAACAAACATAGCGCTGTCGTTCAAAGCCGGCACCTCAATTCCTTTCATTCTTTTTTCAAATGAATGTCGCATTGTGGTTCTGATAACCCACATTGCAATTGGTTTATGACGTGCCATCTGGCCAGGATCGAATTTACCCGACCACATGTAAGCCAAAACACACGCTCCCAGTATGACCAGAGTAAATACAACGGTGAGGATAATCTTTTTCATAATTAAAATATTAAATGATTATTTAAAAGGCTCAGGGCTTTGCATTTCGTGTTTTACATTAAGTATTCTCCGGTTTTATGGATCTGTAATCCCGTTATTACTTCCAGTAATTTTTCCTCTTTATCCCCGGCCACTCTGAGCTCAGGATACTATAATATATCGTATCTCTGCGTCGCCCATCTGACATCAGGGTATGACTACGGAGTATCCCTTCCTCCCTTGCTCCGATCCGCACAATTGCCTTTCTTGCCGCGATGTTCAGAACATCTGTTTTTAGTTCAATTCTCTCAAAATTGAGAGTCTCGAATAGGTACTTCATCAGCAGGTATTTAGCCTGGAGATTGACTCCGGTACCCTGACACCTTTTGCATATCCATGTCCAGCCAATCTCAATTCTTCTGTCAATATATGAAATATTTCCGATACTCGTTGAACCAACGGGATTGCCGGTAGATTTTTCGATAATTGTAAATACCAGCCTTGCTTTATTGTTAATATCCGCGAGGGCTGTATCGATCCAATTCTTAAGCTCAGATTTTTGCGAGAGATCTTTTGTAAAATGAATCCACATCGACTTATCTGCAGTGAGATCCTCAAAACAGCTATAATCATCAGATTTCAAAGGCCGTAACAGCACTTTGTCTGTCTCTAAAGTCAAACTGAAATCAAGCATACTGATCAGTGGTTACTTGGTTATAAGGTTACCAATTATGCTTTTATAAACAATTAATCGTACCTATAAGTTTACGTTAAGTCTATTTTTTTATTCACCCTGCCGATCATCTGAAAGTCTTCTCCCTGATTTCAAGCAGAAGACTTGTTGAACTGCAGATCACGGGTTCTGAACTTTAAAAAATCCCTGTCAGGTCTTTTTGATATTTGTAGAAAGAGAATAAGGATCCCACAGACAGAATGGGCCTTTAATTAAAAGTGTGATTTATTTACATTTTATTTTTTAGTGAAAGTCTCCTGAGCGGTTTGTTCATCTTAATTGTGGTCAAAACAACTGCCAGGGTCATTATTCCGCCAAAAACCACAGATGGGACCAAACCCATGAGTCTGGCTGCAACTCCCGATTCAAACGCACCAAGCTCATTCGATGAACCTATAAATATGCTGTTTACAGAGGCTACCCGACCACGCATTTCATCGGGGGTGAAAAGCTGTAGAATGGTACCTCTGATCACCACACTTACATTATCGAAGGCACCACTGAGGATCAGCAATATGCCCGATAAAATGAAGCTTTTGGATAGTCCGAAGCCTATCATGCAAAAGCCAAAGCCAAGGACACAGATAAAAAGTACGATTCCGGTTTTGCCCATAGGTGGTCGAAACATCAGAACGAATGCCATCAGCATCGCACCAATTGCAGGACAGGCTCTGAGGAGTCCGAGGCCCTGGGGCCCAATATGCAGGATATCAGATGCAAATACCGGAAGCATTGCCACGGCTCCTCCGAAGAGCACAGCAAACATGTCGAGAGTAAAAGCTCCAAGAAGTTCGGGTGTTTTAAAAACAAAATCTATCCCGGTTTTTATCCTTGTGAATACTCCTTCCCCTGTTTCCCTGACTTCGTGTCTCCCTGCTTTTATAAACATTATCATGAAGAATGAGAGTGTATAAAAGCCCAGAACCATTGAATAAGCAGGAATTATGCCCCAAAAGCCATAGACCATTCCGCCTATTGCAGGTCCCATCACTGCTGCAACCTGCCAGTTAGCGCTATTCCATGTAGCGGCATTAGCATATAAATTCCTGGGAACAAGCTGGCCCAGCAAAGCCACCTGTGCAGGACCAAGAATACCACGGGCCAGTCCGGCCAGGAATATTGCCGCGAAAATAGGTATAATGCCATACTTATTCGAGAAATAAGCCTGATTCATGCTGTATACAAGCAATACTGCAGAAGACAGAATTAGTAAAAGAGATGTATATTTAATGATCTTCTTACGGTTCCACAGATCGATATAATGTCCTGCAAAAAGGGAAATGCTTATCTGTGGTATTACTTCAGCCAGACCCACGAACCCCAGCCAGAGAACATTGTGGGACAATTCGTAGATCTGCCAGCCGACGATGACCGATTGCATGAGGCTTGCTACAGTCATAAAAATTCTGTAGAGAAGGAAATAACGGAAATTCTTAACATGTATTACAGCAAAAGCTTCACCCCTGAACCACGACTTCATTTTTATTTTTTTTCACCGCAAAAATGCAAAGAAATTGCGAATTAAAAATAATGATCAGGAAATTTCAAAACTTCAGGGTTTAAGAACCTTTCCCGCACCCCCATTGTTTAGAGCATAAGAATGAATGAAGTATCCGTGTCAGGAAAAATGCCGGGATTATTAATTTGCATGAAAAACAATATTTATAACGCTATGTCAAAGAATAATATATTCACAAAGACTATGACTGAAACCAGCCCCGGAATGCTGAGTCTATCCATGTTGCTGTTGCGCTGCACTATCGGATTGCTCCTGTTTGCAGCCGGATCAGGTAAATTGCTGGGCTGGTTTGGAGGATATGGTCTTCAGGCTTCATTGCAGGCCTATTTAAAAATGGGTGTCTCTTCACCTTTTTCTTACTTAAGCATTTTTACAGAATTTATCGGCGGAATGCTCCTCACATTAGGATTATTAACCAGGCCCGCTGCATTTGCGGTGATGATAAATATGCTTGTGGCAACAACAATCAGCTTACCGCGCGGAATTATGGGACCAATGGGGGCTCAAACTCCATTAATCTTTCTTGTTATCGACATTGTTATTCTCTTTTCGGGACCCAGGTCAATAAGCATCGACTGGCTGATTTTCAAAAAAACATAGAAAAACCACTCCGTTAAATTAAAGATAAATAAAATGGAAATTAAAAGCACAGCGTTTAAAGAAGGTATGAACATTCCTCCCAGGCATACCTGTGACAATCTTGATCTTTCGCCTCAACTGGCCTGGTCATCAGTGCCTAATGGCATAAAAAGTTTTGCGCTTATCTGTGATGACCCCGATGCACCTGCCGGAACATGGGTTCATTGGGTCTTATACAACATTCCCGGAGATATCCGCGAACTTCATGAAAATCAGCCTAAAACAGATGTTTTAACTAACGGGGCACGGCAGGGAAAGAATGATTTCGGAAAGATAGGATATGGAGGGCCCTGCCCGCCAGGAGGCACCCACAGGTATTACTTCAAATTATATGCCCTGGATACGGAACTGGAAGCCAGGCCAGGGATGACCAAGAAAGAATTGCTTAAGGCAATGGAAGGACATATGCTTGAAGAATGCCAGTTAATGGGAAGATATAAAAGAATGGCCTGAGGATCGTTAATATTACTCTGAGGATCCTGCTCTCAGGATCCTCCTGTGCTATATCTCCTCATTCTTGAAAATACTCTCTATTCTCTTATCAGGAACAAGCCAGATAAGAGCAACAAGTACATAAATTCCCCCTGCGATCCATTCACTTATCCAGCTTGTGACAATTGCTATGAGATAAAGTATCGGGGATATTTTCCCTTTCAGATCTTTTCCGATGGCGCGGGAGAGAATTGAATCAGGCCCATGACTTCTTATTATGACTGTTTGCAAAAGAAAGTAAGCAACAGCTGCCATCAGAAGAATAATCCCGTAAAGAGCCAGAGGTAAAGGTTTAAAATGATTCTCTCCCATCCAGCCTGTAACAAATGGAACCAGCGATAACCAGAACAGCAGATGAAGATTTGCCCATAGAATATTGCCGGTAACATGCTTTACGGTATGCATCATGTGATGGTGATTGTTCCAGTAAATTGCGATATAGATAAAGCTCAGAACATAACTTGAGAAGGCAGGAAGAACAGGTTTCAGGTCAGAAAGTCTGGCTCCTGAGGGGATTTTAATTCCCAGGATCATAATGGTAATAATGATAGCTAAGACGCCATCGCTGAATGCTTCGAGTCTTTCTTTTCTCATCGTGTCATACCTCTGCGAACTTAGTTTGGCAACCGGCCTTCAGTGGTCTCTGATTATAGTCTTCAGTCTGTATTGTTGCAACACAATCAACTCTCATAACCGGGAAACCCACTCCTTTATCGAATCAGGTGAAACAACCATATAAGCAGAGCTTTCGATCAAATCCAGGATCAAAGTCCGTGGACCTTTCTGCCAGTCCTCGCTCGCATAAAAAGCATCCTCGGATTTTTGACGGTGCACCAGACTTTTGAATGATCTTATTACCCAGTAGCCATTTTCGTCATCCAGACACGGACCATTAGCCACTACCTCAATATTCCACTTTTTCAGAAGAGGCAATGATTCTTCAGTATAAATCTTATGAAATCTTTGCCGTGTGCCTGGCTTCAGATTCAATATAAGAATTTCCACCATTGTATCCGTATGTTTTATCAGAATACAATTGAAAAAACAATTTGTTTGCCTGGGTTGCAAGAAAGGCTCAGACAATTGTTGAGTTTTGGAGAGAAAGCTTGATAAAAGCTGGTACAGGAATTCAGCTATGCATGGACAAGCACTACTTTTTCATTTCCTTTTTTAATTATATCCTTAAAGTAGAATTTAAGCTTTAAATAGTCGGCAGCAGCATAAACCGGCTTTTTGAAATAATAATTAAAGGTGATACTGATCGTTTTACCATCATTATTTACTTTATAATTAAGTTCAAACAATTCATTTAATATCTTGTAATCTTCAGGTATAAAATCAACTTTGTAACCATCTGGAATTGTAATGACAGAGGTATAGCTCCTTTCTACAGGATAAGTCATGTCGACGGGATATGTTCTGGTATCTTGTTTAAGCGGATTTTCAGTGATTGGCTCATCAAGGAATGGAGAAAGGTAGATCTTATCATTTATTCTTTCAGTTTTGCAGGTTGAAATAAAGTTAATAATGTAAGGCTCCTCCTTTTTCGAAGGATTTTTAACTTCAACCGACGATTCATCAATTGTATAAAGATCTGCATCTGTTCTGGCCGCAATTTTATTCTTATCCTCGCCATAAAGACTCCTTAAGTGCATAGCATCGTATTCAGTTGCTGAAATTGAACCATTTGCTTTCGATGTGCTCCCAATTGAATCGATTGTAAAGGATGTTTGAATCTCGGAAGCTACATTGTTCTGAAGATTAACCCATTCTACTTCACCTTCCCTTATAAGAAGACCTTTTTCGTTAAGACATCTCGAAGGAATCCGGTCATTACGGCACAGTATTTCCGTTGCATCGGAGAGAATGGTTTTACCATCAATTGTTGCATCAATAAGCAGGTAATTAAAAAACTTAAGGTATGGGTATAAGGTTGGTATTTTACCATTTTCTCTTGTGCTTATAATGAGAGGATAAGCCTCTATTCCAGCTGCATTTAATAGTCCTATCGAAAACAAATTGAGATCTGCATCGTTGCCAAATTTATCTTTTACCAGATCATTGGGTGATTTTGATGCATACTTGCCATTCATCTTATTCCAGCTGTAATTAGACTTTACATAATTCATTACAAAGTTAAACTTTTGCAGGGGCGTTTTATTGAGCAGACTATCAGGACTTAACAGTTTTTCAGCAAGTTTTTCGCTTCTTTTTGCAAATTTTGAGACTTCTGTGTCTTTTAAAAGGTCTTTTACCAATTCTGGCCAGGTTGAAATCACCGTTGTTGTCTGACCTGACGTGTTGGTAAATTTTGAGAGCTGGAAAACAATTTTGCTCAAATAATCATTTATTGAAGTAATATATTCCTCATCATTGAACGCGGGAACATTTTTCATAACATATTTATAAATCATATCCTGATATGTCACAGGTCCAAACTGCTGTGATAAGCCAGTAGCCTGATAAGAGGTAAAGCTGTCGAATTTCCTTCCGCCCTGCAAAAGTGACATATACTCGTAAAAGGGAACCATTCCAACCTGATATTCGCTGTAAAGAGTGGGTATCTTACTCTGGAACTGCCAATCCCTGAGATTGAACTTATAATCAGAACTGATTTTATATCTGAATTGAATTATTGAACCTGCTTTCACATCAGGAAGCGCAAATTTTTTGATGGTCCAGTTTTCATTATACTTTTCATCGTGGCAGTTGGCAAGACTGAAAGGAGTCATTTTATAAACACCATTCTCAACATTGTAAGTACAGCCTTCAATATCATAAACATCTTCGTATAGCTGTCCTTCATGATAATAAGGGATCTCTATCTCTCCCCATTTTAAACCGGCATCAGTAAAAATCTTTATCCTGGTAGATCTTTCATAAATAACCTTGAAATTATTGTCTGACTCCTGAAAGTTCGATTTTCCTATGTCAAATAAAACAACTGCTTCAGCAGCTTTATCAGGTGCATAATAAGCTAAATCAGCTTCATCTTTTCCAATCTTGTCATAGCTTGTTGAATAAACCTGCCCCTCCAAAGTAAAGTGTACACTTAAAAGCAGAAATAAAAATACCCCGAATATTTTCATGTTATCAATATTTTTTATGGGTGAGTATAATATTACTATTCTCAATATCATTGACCCTGGTTAGAAATTGATAAAAACCAGGATATTTCTCTAAAGAATATTTCCCCGGTTAAAGCAGGAAACTTTTTACAACATTTACCTTATTGCCTTTCACAGTTTCCGCTACATAATAACGTCCGAATTCACTGCTAACTGAATCGTTTGTCAATTTATCAGGAGTCTTAAATTCAACAGGAATTTCATATTCCAGACTGTCAGTTTTAAATATGGGATAATCGAGCTGCACTGGTAATTTTCTATTTTTCGGATCCTCAAACCTGGGAATTGAGAAGGGCAGAACACCGATGATCAGATCATTACCATATTCCTTATATACCTTGGTAGAACGTGCTGAGTATTTAAGTTCAATTTTTGCAGAATCTCTGCATGGTACCCTGAGATTAAAATCGATCAGTTCAAACCCGTTCCTGATGACATGTGTTCTCAGGTATTGTCGTCTGTCAGCATCACCAAAAGAATTTAAAAGATCAAAGAAGTATTCATACCTCTCACCCCTATAGATATTTATAAAGTCGCCAATGGTCTGATTCTGGATATTTTGCCGTAAAACAGCTTTTCGCGATTCTTTTACTTCTTCTCCGGAAAGCTGCGGCGTTTTTGCCATATGGCTGATACCGTCCCCAACAATGAATACATCTCTGCCCTGAGTAAAGGTCCCATAATAGCCAAAAGCCTTTTTGCTTGTACAATCCAGCCATAAGGTATCCTTCTGAAGGGGGATGCAAAGAAAAACGTGATTAAATTGTTGCGATGGAAATGATTTATCAACCTCCACAATATGATCCCCGGCTTTTACATCGGTGTAATATGACTTAATGCCTGCCACTTCAAGTACCGACTTAAAATAGTTTGTCAGAGCTTTGCAATCACCATACTTATTCTCTGATACATATGATGCGGGGAAAGGCTTAAGACCGCCAGTCTCAATTGTAATATTTATATACCTGGTATGATCCTGCAGGTAATTATAGAGAATTCTGATTTTTTCTCTTGTGTCCTTAATCCCTTCAATCTTATTAAGAATAATATATTTTTCTGACTCAGGCAGGTCCGAAAGATTCTTATTTAA
Organism: uncultured Bacteroidales bacterium; assembly: GCA_963715785.1. Classification (GTDB taxonomy): domain Bacteria; phylum Bacteroidota; class Bacteroidia; order Bacteroidales; family VadinHA17; genus LD21. Next base: position 2,280,009 of record OY970276.1, on the reverse strand, counting down.
CATGCATTCCCATTCGCCGAAATTAAGCCAGCTAGCCATAGAACCGGGCTGGTCGTAATTAAACGTCATGGGCACAACAATAACAGAAGGCATCATTGTGCTTAACTCAGGAGAGGAAGTTTCGGGTTCAATTATATTCCTGTAAGATGCTCTCCACGAGTACCTAACGGTTAAGTCAGTGGAGTCAATCATGCAGGTATCGCTAAACCTGGCTCTGCTGCTTAACCTGAAGCCTTTTGGCACCTCCACATTAAGTTCCGCTGTAAGAGTTGGTGTTTTCCAGTCAAGTACAGGAACCCAGTAATCAAGAAATAAAAACTCGTTCTCCTGCACTTCATAAGAATAGTATATTCTGTAAGGATAAATGTTATGCTTTAGCGTAAACTCCTTTACAAAATTATCTTCGTATAATGAATAGTCACTGATTGCGCTTTTATCCTTGATGTCTCCCTTCTGAAGCTTTTTAATAATTATGTCGTTTGTGTCCTTTATGAATGCTTCTATTTTGGAGATCTTAACCAGCCTGGAATATGGAATGGAAATATTTGTAAAATTTTCACCATCCCTGTTATTTATCTGAATCTCATAACTGATCGTCTTGAGAAGTCTGCCGTTTTTTACAGAAACATCTGTTTCCTGGTGAACGAGTTTCGCATCAGGATCCTTAGCAGGGGATGACAGACAAATACAGCCAAATAATAGCAACGTTAATATTCTGTCCATTAACTGATTTACGTTTCTGCCGGCCTACTCCAGCAATTTACGATGTTCTCTTATTTATTTTCAGAAAGACTTCAACAATCAATAAGATAAGTACAAAATTGCATTGCAATCAAATCTAATCAGATTTATCGATATCTCAAAGTGTTTCTATAGAATTTCCCCCCGAATGAAGGCTTATTAGCCTGTTACATTGAAAGGGCTAGCATAAATTTTCTGATATATCAGATTTTAAAAAGATATATAAATTTGAAACGCAGGAGTCAAATTATCATCAATTAAGCGAAAGTGCTTTAAATTATTTGCACAAACGGACTCTTTTATTTACTTTTCACGAATTAATAGATGAAATTAAACTAGCCTATTACATTAATACCTAATCGTCTGCTGATGACAAACTATTCGCTTGACAAGAGTAAGATAAAAGTTCTATTGCTTGAAGGAATCCACGAGAATGCAAGCCATTATTTCAGGGAAACAGGATATAGCGACGTTGAATGCCTTAATGGAGCGCTCTCAGGCGATGAGCTGGAAAAAAAGTTGCAGACTGTTCATATTATTGGTATAAGAAGCCGCACAGAGCTCCGTAAAAATATGCTGTTAAAGGCTCCCAAGCTATTTGCAGTCGGATGTTTCAGCATTGGTACAAACCAGGTTGATATTCAGGATGCAAAAATGCTAGGCATACCTGTATTCAACGCACCATTCTCGAATACACGATCAGTGGCAGAACTGGTAATTGCCGAGTGTATCATGCTCATGAGAGGAATTCCTGAAAAAAATGCGCTTGCACACAACAAAATATGGATGAAATCATTCAACAACTCTGTGGAAATCAGAGGTAAAACTTTGGGGATTATTGGCTACGGACATATAGGAACACAGGTATCCATTCTTGCCGAAGGGATGGGAATGAACATAATTTACTATGATATTGAAAAGAAACTAAGCCTTGGTAATTCCAAACCTGTCCAAAGTCTTAACGACCTGCTGAAAATGTCAGATACTGTCACGGTTCATGTACCATTGACTGACCTGACACGGAATATGATCTCCGCAGAGCAGATTGCCATGATGAAAGAAGGATCATGTCTAATCAATGCCTCACGCGGCGATGTGGTTGACTACAAGGCAGTAGCTGACGGGCTACGGTCAAAGCACCTTGCAGGTGTTGCTGCTGATGTTTTCCCAAAAGAACCATCATCGAATGATAAACCATTTGAGAATGATTTGCAGGATTTCAATAATGTTATTCTTACTCCTCATATTGGAGGAAGCACTCTGGAAGCCCTTGCCAATATCGGACTGGAGGTAGCTGAAAAACTGGTCAGATACAGTGACACCGGCTCTACTATAGGAGCTGTCAACTTTGTTGAAATTGCGCTTCAGGCCAATTCATCCAAGCAAAGATTCCTGCATATCCACAAAAATGTGCCGGGTGTACTCGGTGAGATAAACCATTATTTTTCTTCAAGAGGCATAAATATCTCTGCAGAATATCTTCAGACTGATGCCGACCTGGGATATGTTATCCTTGAAACCGACAGCGATCTGGACGCCTCTGTGCTTAAGGATCTTAAGAATATACCTCACACGATAAGGGTCAGGATCCTCTATTAAATACTGAATATCACCTGTTTCAGGCAGAATGCTATTTTGGTCCCGGAGGACAATTCTTCTTCAGATAGGTGGTATAGAGAGTGGCAAGATGAATAAAGGTCCCCTCTCCTTCCGACAAACCATGCGTACGATTCGGATAAGGCATGAACTGAATTTGCTTATTGTACTTAATCAGCTCATTGAGAAGCATCTCTGCATTCTGATAATGAACATTGTCATCGCCTGTACCGTGGATATAAAGCAAATTCCCCTTTAGATTTTTTGCATATGTTACCGGTGATCCTTTTTTATAGACTTCAATGTCTTCCTGGGGAAGCCCCATATATCGCTCCTGATAAATATTATCGTAAGTAAGTTCATTTGCAACTGCTGCAATTGCTATCCCTGTCTTGTAAATCTCAGGAAACTGGAACATCAGGTTTAAAGTTGCAGATCCGCCGCCGCTCCATCCCCATACAGCAATTCTGTCGGCATCGACAAAATCCCACTTCAGGATCTCCTTTGCTGCCATAGCCTGATCATGAATATTGATCTGTCCTATTTTTTTATAGATCGATTTTCTCCAGGCCGCACCTTTTGGTGCAGGTGTGCCGCGGTTATCCATAGAAATATAGATATAGCCGTCTTTAGCCATATCACCCAGGTACAGGAAATTTCGTCCGGTTCCATATACATCTTTTACAGTTGCTTCAGCAGGCTCGGTATATACATAAAAGACTACCGGATATTTCCTGGTCGGATCGAAATTCAGAGGCTTAACCATCCAGCCGTCCATTTCAACATTATCGACAGTCTTTATCTTGAAAAATTCGCTGACGGGTTTAACTGTAAGGGAATCAAGCTTTGCCAGGATCCCGGTTTTTTCACTTATTGCCTTCTGATTCGAAACAGTAATAAATTCACTTGAAGGTCGAGTGAAATGATTTGAGAATGAATGAGATGCATATTTCCCATTCGGTGAGAAAGAATACCTGTGCGTTCCCTTTAATGACGCCGGGCTCAATAATTCTGCAGTACCCGATCCGTCAAGTTTAGTACGATACAGATAGTTCTGTGTGGCATTATCGGGAGACGCCATAAAATATACATACCCCTTCTTGGAATCTACATAGGTTATATCACTGAAATCGTAATTGCCCCTGGTGACCAGCTTCTCAGGTTTTCCCTCAAGCGAAACCTGATAAAGATGTCTCCACCCGTCTTTTTCCGAATCCCAGAGAATGCTCTTCCCTCCATTAAGCCAGATAAATTTATTTGTAAAGTCAATAGTATATTGGTTTCCAGGCTGATAAATATCTACCCAGGCACTATCGGACTCCTCCTCAATAACCCTGGCATTACCAGTAGCGCTTTCCAACATATAAATTTTGCTTTCGTTCTGCTTGCGGTTCAATTGCTGAATCAGAAGGTCATCTGTTGAAGGTATAAATTCGAGACGTACAATATAGTGCTGGATTGGATCACCGGGGACTTTCATCCATATTTTACTGGTATCGGATAATGTCACAACGCCAACTTTGCATGAGGAAGGATTCTGTCCGGTCTTAGGATATTCAATAGGTATTACCCTGGAGTAGATAGAATCGGTGTAATTAATGATGTAAAACTTTCTTATGTGGCTGGCATCGATCTGCCAATATGCAATTTTTTTACTGTCGGGGCTCCACCTGAAGCCATCGCGACAGGCAAATTCCTCTTCATAGGCCCAGTCGAATGTGCCGTTGATCAAAGTGACAGTACCATCACTGGTAAGAGCTTTGATCGTTGACGTGGCAAGATCTTCAGCATAGATATTATTACCGCTGACATAGGCAACAGATTTTCCATCGGGGGAAAATTTTGCGAACATCAGTGATGATTCAGGAAGCTTTTTGCCTAACTGGTTAAGTGAGCCGGTCTGCCTGTCAAGTACCCAGTAATCTCCTCTTGAATTAAGCCTCCATACTCTTTTTGTATTAGTGAAAAGCAATACTTTCTGCTGATCATCTGAGAATGAGTAAAAACTGAACTGCAGCGGACTTGTATGTCCCGCCGGTGTAAGCTGCTGTTTCGATAAAACAACTACTGGCTTATTGGCGGGCAGAAAGTACTGAACCAGCTCATTTTTCTCAACTTTATAGTATGAATTCCCATCAACCGACCATCTTATTTCTCCAGACTGTGCGCTGGCAATAAGTGAGCCAAAAAGGATCAGGACAGAGACAATGCAGGCTTTCAGCCCGATTTTACCAGGGTGGAAATTTTCTGATGTATTCATATAGTCAGGTTTAAAATTTTAAACTGCAAATATAACACCGTCTCATGACTTTCGGCTTTCCATTGTCACTAAAAGAAACTATAAATCATTGTCAGCGTTATATTTTTTGTAGTATAATTATATACCTCATGAAAAGACGGATCGTTGTTTTCATATTTTATCTTACTATTAGATCTATGAACGACAACATATGGGTTTAAATGACATTGCAGACGGGGTGAAAAATAATAGTACACATTGAATCCGGGCTGAAAATCAAAAACATCGTCGGTGTTCTTCAGGCGCGACGATTCCGTGCCTGCCGATGACATATCAGCTGAAGATCTTTGATAAAAGGCAATCAGATCAAATGCAATTGTCGTCCTGGAATCCGGAAGGTATTTTAATGAGTATGAAAGGTCTGAGCTGAACCTGTTGGTCTCATAATTAAACACAGGAGTATCTTTTTGTTTTGGATCACGGGTAAAATCGCGGTTTATTGATGTCCCGACTGACAATGAACTCTGCCAGTACAGGCTAATGGGTTTAGAGTATTTAATCTTTAAAAACAATCCTGCAACATATGTATTGATATAAGAAAATTGATTTGCTGTATTTGAACCTGACAAAAAAGATCTTTCGTGGTCTTTATCAAATGTTATTTCATCATTTATACCGGCACTTACCGCAAACCCCGCTTCTCTTGCAGGTCCTGATGCATAATCCCACTGGTCATTCAGCACTGCAAAATAACTGATGTCGTGCGATGAAATGATATTATTGTTTACAAGGAACGAATCAATTGCCTGAAGTTCCTTAATCTTTCTTATTCTGGAATCAAAAAATCTTTCACGCTTTATCCTCGAGATCTCCTTTGCCATTTCAAGAACTATGCTGTCGGAAGGTAATACGGATATTCTTCCTGCTTTATTCAGTTCTTCGAGAATATAGATAGCCAGTCGAGCGTCCTCCACAGGTTCAATTCTTCCATGACCCACTGCAAAAGGCGCTGATATTGTTTTACTGTATATGTTGCTATAATCATCCTGTGAAGCGCCTGTATATATAGCAAAACGCTGGTATTGCCTGGTGGAATTTGATTCAATAGCCAATAGCGGATCTATTTCAAAAAAGTATCGGTTTTTATTAAAAAATCTGTTTTGGCAGCTGATCAAAATATTTGCAGCGACAGAATTGTTCTTTACCACATTGGAATCCATCTTATTGGTGCGCAAATCAGGCTGATAAAACATATCAACGGAAAAGTTTCCCTGATAATTCTCCTTGTTCCTGAAATAATAATAATTGAGGTAAACTATACCATTAAAGTACTGATAGTCATTTTTATTTTCGTATTGATAAGTCTGAACGGAGTACTTATCAAAAATATTGGAGGAACTGTTGCCCAGATTAATATTGAAATCCAATCTGCTGGTCTTTATATCCGGAAGTTTGTATTTCGACAAATCAAAACCTGAATACTGTCCATTTAATATTGTACTAAATGCCAAAAAGGTCAGAATGGCCAGAATTTTTGATCGTCTCATGACTATTTGTATGCTTAACAGGTTCCGAAATCAGGTTATTTGTATTGCATACCAAATCTACTCATGATAAATCATAAAACATAGCAAGTTGCAGTTTTTTTATAAAACGCAAAACAGAATGCTGCCAGGAAAGAGCTTACATGCCCTGTTCCCTGGATTTTCGTTGCAAATCTTCAGCTTCAGCAGTAAGTACTTCATGAGTTTTAAGACCATACTCTTTCATGATATCCTTTACATGAATATCCTGAGAAAGGCTTTCAATGACAGACCACTCTTCTTCATGAAAATTTGTTATTTTGATTTTTCTGCCATATTTTTTCTGGATCTCAGGAAAACGCTGAACTGCCGGCCAGGTATGCAAAAATGCCTTTTCTAAATTCAGCGGGGCGCAGAAAAGATTGGCATTCCAAATACCAGTCTGAGCAATAACTTCTCCCGATATGTCGCAAAGTTTTGCGGTGTTTTTGTTTGTTGCTGAAGCAACAACACATTTATGTTCCCAGGCTTTTGTATTAACACATTTCCCTCCGGCAAATGCCGATGGCCAGAAAATAATCTTAGCGCCCTGCTGTCTTAACATAGTCCAGCCATCGTCCCACTCAATATCAAAACATATCTGAATACCAATCGGGCCAAATTCGGTCTGAATTACCGGTTGCGAAAGCCGGCCGCTGGCAATGCCATCCTTTATCTCATAATCAGCCGGATGAATTTTATCATATGAACCTATCCTGTTCCCATTCCTGTCAAATACTACCGCTGAATTAAAAATTTTCCCGTCATGACTGGTATAAACCGGACAAATAGAATAACAGCTATTTTGTTTTGAATAGTCAGAAAACAGGCTGAGCACCTTATTGGAGATTTCAACCTTCTGCTGCGGGGTGGTTTGCTTTTCCACATTAGCGAAAGGGAACACCTCAGGAAGGCATACAAAATCAGGTTTATAAGGAATTGCCTGTTGAAGGATTTCCAATACCATTTCAACCATCTTTTCAGGAGTTTTCGCCTGAAGTCCCATTTGTGAAACACCGGCAAACCACACCTCACGCGGAAGCTTTTCGTCACCGGGTGTTGCTGAAAACAACTGTCCTTTAGTACCGATTGGAACAATTGCGGCCAAACCCGAAGTAATAGCCGTCTTTTGAATAAAATTACGGCGTGTAATGCTGTTAGTATTCATATGCCTGCTTTATTTATCTGATGATTAATGGGTCATAGATAATTATTTTATTTCAGAATTACACTGATCCTCCCTTTTTTAACTAAGTGCAATCTGCAGGCAGCAATAAAAAAGGAAGGTGTCTCAAAAGGATACCTTCTTGTTTTATTTTCATTTCTTTTGGTCCTCCAAATGAAATGAAACAAAGAAAAGGAGTCCGGAAAAGACAACCTTGCCCTTTTTGTCCGCCCGCAACACAAGGCCATAATGGCGCCACCAAAAAGGGCGAGGTTCGCACCTTTTCCGGGTTACCTGCGCGCTATCTAAAGTTGTAAATTGTTGATAACTAGTGAAAAAAAGGGGGTGCCTCCACCAACCAGGAACTTCAGGTTATGTAACTCGAGCTATGCAAAAAATAGATAGATCAAAAGCAGGCATTAGAGTGGAGGCAGACCAAGAGGTTGTACCCCAATTCTGATCTTTCTAAAGGGAAATAAAATAAAAAAGCCGTCTCATATATTGTTATGAGACGGTCTTTACATTATACAGTCTCAGGATTGACGGTATTCTCTTCACCCATGCATTTATTCCTGAATCTTTCATGATATCTCCTTCTCCACTCATATCTTTTGTAATTTCGTGAGTGAGGAGCCACACCTGACAGGAGGATTTTCGAAAGTATGAAAAGTCCAGCTGTCTGCCAGAATGTGAGAACAGGTCCGTGAAACAATACCGGCACCAGCGCATTCCATAAACTCATTGTTACAAAAACGGCGAGTGTTATGAAGCCAAGTCCGAGCAAGGCAAATCCGGCATACTTAAAAAATCTTAAATTCTTCATATTAGTTATTTTTTAAAAGTTGATACAATTCATTTAGTCTTTCCCTGAGGGCAAGAACCGCATATCGTTTCCGGGAGATCAGGGTATTAACCCCGATACCAGTTTTGCCGGAAATTTCCTTAAAGCTTAAATTATCAAATTCATTTGCAACAAAAACGCTGCTTTGCTCTTCAGGCAGATCAGAAAGTGTCTCTTCGATCGTCTCCCATATAAGCTCCTTTATCTCATCATCATAGACAGTTGATCCAAGCGATGGCAGGATCTCTTCAAGTGTCAATGGACCCTCGTCATCATAATTTGTGCTTTCGTTATAACTGATATTATCAGGCTTCTTTTTCCTGAACAGATCAGTAATACGATTGTCTGCCACCTTATAGAGCCATGATGTCAGGCTTTCTATCCTTCTGATATCATTGAATCCGACAGTAAGCTGGTAGAAGACGTCCTGCAGTATATCTTCCGCCTCAACCCTGTCGGGTACCCTGTTCCTTATATATCCGAGCAAACGTTTCCGCTCGTCTTTGTAAACAGCTCCGATTTTCTCTGACTCTTTTGGACTCATTTAGAGGTTGTTTAATACCATAGACGAATGAACAATACAAATATTTTAATTTTTTAAGAAATTTAACAGCTCTATGTTAAAGACTAAAGAATAATAGGGAAACTCAACTAAAAACACAGAGCCTCACCGAATTATTCAGTGAGGCTCTCTGCCCAAAGAAATATAATTGATTCAATGCGATAGGGCTCGACTGCAATAAAATAAGCAGAGCTAATTAAAAACGGGCTCAGTCCCTGAATATACTCTCATAAATGGCATCGCCCCATAATTTACCAAGGACATTTGCTCCCTTCTTGTTTGGATGCAGATAGAAAGTTCCCGCGTTTCCGGATTCAGGTATGAGATCGGTAAGATAGTTATTTCGGAAATAGGCAAATCCCTTCAGGTCTCCAAGATAAACATGACCAGGATTAGTCTGTGAATATTGAGCTACTAAAGCTTGAAGCTCAGGAAAATAGCTTTGCAGACGAGCAAGCCCTTCCGACATGTATCTTGAATTATTATAGGTATTAGGGCTATACCAGATCGGCTGCAGAAGTACGATTTTACTTTCAGGAAAGTCGGAAAGCAATTTGTCAGCGATAGCTTTTATATTGTTCTGATAAGCTTCAGGTGCTACAGGAGAACCGTTAGGTCCCTGTTCCGCACTGTCATTGGTTCCAAGGGAAATTGTAAAGACCAGTAACCTGTGCCTTTCCTTATGCAGCCTATATGTTGCAGCGATTACATCTGACAAAGCTCCGGCAATACCAGGCATATAATCGACTGTTGTAAAACCGCTTTTCCCCTCATTAATAAATGACACTTTGCCTATTCCGGGCTTACGCATTAGAAATTTTGCCGAAACTGCAGGCGGAGCACAGTCCTGCGGACTATCGAGCTGAGCTCCCTGAGTAATGCTATTTCCTATATACACAATATCCAAATCTCTCTTTTTTACAGTTGAATGATCATACATCTGCAACTGTGAAAAAGCGAAAAGGAAAAAGACAGATGTGATTAATTTGTTATTCTTCATAATGGTTTTTGCATTTAGGAATAAAAGTATAAATACTTCATTTAACAAGAGTCATCTGTTCAAAATTATATATATACTATTCCAAAATTTATCCTGTGACACAGGAAGAATAATCAATTCAGCGGCCTTTGATAAGTCTCAATATCACTGCGATAACTGCAAGTACTAACAGTATATGTATCAAATAGCCGGCACTATACCCGATGAATCCTATTGCCCATGCAATGACAAGGATTACTGCAATTATATAAAGTAAATTGCCCATGATTTATCCTTCTTAATTATTTACTAACAACTACAAGTGTCAATAGTTTGACACTTCAAAATTGCAATAAATATCTATGAGAGGCATTACATCATTCATTTTTAATCTTACATTATTTCCATATTTAAAAATTGTGTACCGGCATCTCATGAGTTAAAAAAAGCGCAGAGTATTGATTCTTGTCTGCGCTTCTAAAATCAGAACAGTTCAACACACTCATATTTATTCGATTACCTCCATTTCTGCACGCATATTTATTCCATTTACGGCCAGATCTGACAATCTTGCATCTGCAGATTTTTCTTCAATTAGTGATTGTACGAGAAGTTCGGCCGCGTTTGAAAATTTCAGAGTCTTTGCAAACTCGCAGAGTGTTCCATAGCTTGCAATTTCATAGTGGTCTATCTTCTGAGCTGCTGAAATTATTCCTGCATCAAGCATAGCTCCCTGGTCACATTCTTCCATTATAACCTTGCCTTCCCTGATAAGTCCTTCCATTGCTTCACATTTCTTTGAGCTCGCCTTTTTACCAAGAATTTCAAAAACATGCTCTACTCTTTTTATCTGCTCTTTTGTCTCAGCGAGGTGATATTCCAAAGCTTCTATAAGCTCCTGAGATGTTGCGTATTTTATCATGCCCGGTATGGCTTTAGCCAACTCATTTTCAGCCCAGTAAATATCCCTCAGCTCTTCTTCAAAAAGCAGCGATAATTTGGATGATGGTATACCTGCGTTGATAATCTCTTCATCCGTCCTTGAGTTATAATGCTTATTTGCGCTTGTCTTCATGATATTTGATTTTAGGTTTTTAATAAAATCAAAACATTTTTAGTAGCCTATAATGAAAAAGAATTTTTGCTTTTGCAAAATTACCGATGAGCTGCATAACAGGTATTACATTCTGCAACTGAAATATTACATGATTCCCATTAAACAGACTTTTTATTTCCATGGATTCAATAAAGCCTTATAAATTCAGACAGGAAGAAAGAATGAAAAAACTGACCCATAGCCAGGTATTCCCTGAGCTGTTATAAATCCATTGTGGTTTTCTACAATTTTCTTGCAAATGGAAAGGCCGATGCCAGAGCCAGCAAACTCCGATTTAGGATGAAGCCTGAAAAATAAAATAAAGATATCTTCAGCGTATTGCTGGTCGAATCCAAGTCCATTATCTTTTACGGATATCTTATAATATTTTTTCACGTCCTTTATTTTTGATGATGGATACTCAGCAGCATCTGTCTCTTCGCAGCTGATTCTTATTTCGGGGTTAATGCCGGGTCTGCTGTATTTTAATGAATTGCCAATCAGATTGATAAATAGCTGCTGAATCTGAAATGGGATAACATTTAATACAGGTAATTCCTCGTTGTATATAACAGCCTTCTTGTCCTCTATATCCTGGATTAATTCCTGCTTCGCATTGTCGAGAAGCAGGTTCAATGAGGTTGCTTCAAAGTTTTTCTCAGCCTTGCCGGTTCGTGAAAACTGAAGTAAATCGTCTATCAGATTTCTCATTCGGATTACTGATGTTTTAATCTTGTCAAAATATTCTTTCCCGGTGTCTGAAAGGTTTAAAAATTCCTTTTCGTCTATACGTGAGATGAAAATCTGAATTTTTCGTAACGGTTCCTGCAGGTCATGGCTCGCTATATGGTTAAAGGAAGCAAGTTCTTTATTTGTTTGTTCGAGTTCACGGTTTCTGTCCTCCAGTGCTATATTGCTGATATGCTGCTCTGTGATATCACTGTTTATGCCAATGAAGATTTTTTTCCCGTTCAGCTCGGTCAAATTCGAGACTGACTTGAAATATCTCAGTTCTCCATCCTTTCTGATTACCCTGAATGCTATGTTCAAAGGTTTCTCCTCATTAACAGCCAGATTGATCGCATCACAAAACAGGGTTCTGTCATCGGGATGGACAAATTCAAGAAAGTTTTCGGCTGCAGGCTCGAATGATTGTGGTTCGCATCCTAATAATCCATATTGATTGTCGGAATAGATGAACTTATTTGATTCAAGATGCCATTGCCAGCTGCTGAATCTGCCAATTTTTTCGGCATGCGTGAAAGCCTCTGTTGTAACCCTCAAATTCCCGTTTGTGATATTAAGAGTTGTGAGATCATTACTTATTTTTATGAATGAGAATAAAAAAACCAAAAGCGTAAAAAAAGACAGGAAAAGAGTAAAGTTGGGAGTAAAATATATCTCATGGGTAAATTTCTTTTTGTGAGCTTCGAAATGAAGAGTTTCGAGATCAGTCATGTTATTGATTTGAGCTCTGATCCGATCCATCACATCGTTGCCTTTTACCATATTTTCATCGAGATCAGCCTTATTTATTTCAGGATAGGCATACAGGGAAAGTGATTTCTCCAGTAATGAAAACCGCTGATTAATTAATATCACCAGGGAATCAAGGTTGCGTTTTTGGTCGGGGTTACTCAGAGTCGATGCCAGTTCAGAATATTGTTGATTCACTTCTGCCCGTGCAGTATTATAAGGCTGAAGGAATAGAGAATCGCCGGAAATGATGAAGCCTCTCTGTCCTGTTTCAGCATCTTTAAGGCAGGAAAGGAGCTGTTCAAGCTTTATTCGAATTTTATAGGAATGGCCCAATAATTCAGTTGATTCCCTGAGGGCAATGGTGTGTTTATAGGAAACGCTGAAGATGAAAATCAGTGAGAACAATGAGATTACAAGTATACTTCGGATGAATAAGGATGATGTGAATATGGATTTCAGGTTCATAATCACATGTTTGAGATTAACGGTTGAGAAGATAGATGTCTCTGTTCAGTCCCGAAGTATGGTATTGCCAATTAATGGTAATCACTTCCTCGAGTATTTTTTTAAGGGTTCCAAAGTCGCTCGGTTTTTTAATATAGACATTTGCACCTTTGACAAATGTATCTTCAATATCTTCTTCGGAGGCAGATGTGGAATAGATTGCTACAGGGATATCTTTCAGATGGTCGCTTCGTTTTATTTCAACAAGGCAATCGATACCGCTTTTCCGTGGCATATTTAGGTCAAGAAACAGTATATGAGGTAATTCATTACCGTCCTTGGCAAGCAGGTGCATCAATTCCTCGCCGTCATTCACAGTTTTCACAATAGTCTTTATTTTTATTTCTTTAAAGGCTTCTTTGAAAAATAGACGATCGTCCTCGTCATCATCTGCAAGCAGGACATTTATGTGTTGGTTTTCCATATCGGGATAATATTAAGCTGAATGCCTCTTATTAATAATTCGTTGAAACATTGAAGGAGTTAAACCCGTCACATTTTTAAACTGATTGCTTAAGTGTGCCACGCTGCTGTAATTAAGCTTATAAGCAATCTCTGTTATTGTTAATTCATTAGTGATCAATAACTGTTTTGCCCGTTCAATTTTTTGCAGAATTATGAAATTCTCAATTGAAGTATAAGTTACTTCGGAAAAGACATTGGATATGTAGCCGTATCTGTAGTTAAGCTTATCCGCTAAATATGAGGATGTTTTTGAAGATGGCAGTTTTTCTTCCAGATAAATCATTTCTATTATTGCGTCTTTAATTCTTTGAACCAGGATGCTTTTATGATTTCCGACTATTTCTATGCCGTAATTATTCAGGATTGAACCTAGCTCATCAATTGTAGTATCCCTGACCGGCTCTTTTATTTCCACCTCCCAAAAACTTTTCAGGGAATAGTCGAGGTTAAATTTCTCGAACTGTTCCTGCAGTATTTTCTTGCAGGCAAAGAAGGTATCATACTTTAAATAGATATTCATAGTTCTTAGACCCAATGCGATGTTCCTGAATTTCTGACTGCATAATGTCAAACAGTAAAATGCAATTTTAGTTCATTAGGGGAAAGTTTAATTTAAAAGCTGTAAATGATTTTCATAATACGGGCAATTAACCTGATGGCAAAAGCATCTGACCGGGAACAAGGTTTTAAAGACTTAACAGCAGAAGTGTAAAAATCTTTTTGTAATGAAGATAGTTTGATTATTTTTGTACTCCTCGCGAAGCTTCGTTCGGGATCCCGATGGATCGGGAAGCCGGAGTTCGCAGGAAGAAAAATTAATATCGGGGTGTGGTCCCGATTGACTCGGGATGCTACGTTCGGGATCCCGATGGATCGGGAGGGTCGGAAGTTCGCAGGAAGAAAAATTAATATCGGGGTGTGGTCCCGATTGACTCGGGATGCTACGTTCGGGATCCCGATGGATCGGGAGGGTCGGAAGTTCGCAGGAAGAAAAATTAATATCGGGGTGTGGTCCCGATTGACTCGGGATGCTACGTTCGGGATCCCGATGGATCGGGAGGGTCGGAAGTTCGCAGGAAGAAAAATTAATATCGGGGTGTGGTCCCGATTGACTTGGGATGCTACGTTCGGGATCCCGATGGATCGGGAGGGTCGGAAGTTCGCAGGAAGAAAAATTAATATCGGGGTGTGGTCCCGATTGACTCGGGATGCTACGTTCGGGATCCCGATGGATCGGGAGGGTCGGAAGTTCGCAGGAAGAAAAATTAATATCGGGGTGTGGCGCAGTTGGTAGCGTGCTACGTTCGGGACGTAGAGGCCGGAAGTTCGAGTCTTCTCACCCCGACTCATCAAATCAAATGGCCTTGTAAATCAGATATTTACGAGGCCATTTTCATTAGTAGTACAAAAAGTAGTACAAAATATTTTGCATAACAGGATATTTAACTATTATTAATTGAAAATTTTATCTTTTTAAGCAACCTATCAAGAATTTTCTTATCATGAGATATGATAAGGAATTTTCCTTTATAAGTATTTTCGGAAAAAGTTTTTATATCCATCGGAATATGGTACTTGCTTGCCCAAATTATAAAGTTTTTGTACCTTATAAGTAAATTGTCTTCTGGTGCGGTTAAGTTAATATCGAAAAGTCTTACCAGCTTTGGCAAATCATGGCCATTTTGAATTTTCCAAACGTTTTTCTTAAGAGTATTAAAGTCCGAAATCTCGTCTTGAGTATGGTCTCTTAAGTATAACTCTAGAGCAAATCCTTTTAAATAATTTTCGATTGAATACCCCATAATTAACATATAAGCCTCAGAGTAGGCAATAATTTCGTTAAAATATGAATCAGAATCATGAATCTTATTCATTGGTAAATGATTCATCTCATAAATCTTATCTTCAATTACTTTTGCTGAGATCGATAGATTATGAGCATTTTTATGCCAGTATGCCGGAGAAAATATTTCAGGTGACCAGTTCATAAACATAGAAGTTATTTTTTGGCATATATACGGATAAGAATGTTAAATTTGAGATACAATTATGCAAAAATGTTCAACCTTTTTAAACAAGACATCAAGATAGGTGATAAAGTTAAACTTTATTTAACTACTGGGAAGGAGCCAGAGGGAGTCGTTATTGAGATCGGTGAAAACTA
Organism: uncultured Bacteroidales bacterium; assembly: GCA_963715785.1. Lineage (GTDB taxonomy): Bacteria > Bacteroidota > Bacteroidia > Bacteroidales > VadinHA17 > LD21. Next base: position 2,264,616 of record OY970276.1, on the reverse strand, counting down.
CGTTTTATTACAGAGTAACGACAAGACTCAAAATCGCTTTTTTGACAAGCTTATAGGTGGGTGGGATGTAATTCAATCAATAAAAAAGAAAGCAGAACTTACCGTTGCTCCGATTGAAATCGAACCTACTGATAGTTTAATTGACAAAAAATTTCTTATTGAACATGCGAATCTTTTGTTATCATCTTTAAATAATGAAGAATTATTAAAGATAAGTCAACCAAACGCAGAAATTATTGAAGTACATGGGACAAATTATATAGCTGCTAACAATAAATATCCAAAAATTCTTATTCTACCGAGTAAAATTGCTGATAATAGACTCAAATCCGAGTTGAAAAACTTTCGAGCTGGATTAATTGTTCCAGTGATCCTTAGCTTAACTCAGCGAAAAGGTATAAATATTGTAAATGCTGTCGCTCTTCCTAGCAGTTTAGTAGAATACATAAAAAGTTTTATTAATTATTTGGAACAATCTAATTTTCAACAGGCGAGCACATTACTATATATAATAAGAGATGAAATTAAGTTTAATAAATATCTAGCGGGAATAATTATGGAGCTTAAAAAAATCCATATTAAACCAGATGATATTAATAAAGAAAAGATCATACCAACTATAAAAAACCCTGAAAAGAAAGCATTTAAAAATGTTGAAAAGGAGATCAATGACTTAATAAGGCAATCAAAATTTGAATTCGCATTGTCTCAAATAGATAAAGAACTTACTACAACTTCTATAGATGATAAATATAAGAGCGGTCTCTTATTGAAAAAGGCCCAAATATATTCTTCTTTAAACAATCCTGATGCATCAGAGAAAGCATATCAAGAGTTAGTTAACTTTAATGAAAAGATTAAAGCTCCTGCAAACAATCTTAGTCATTTATTTACAGAACTTGCTAGACTTCAGTCATTAAAAGTTGAAAAACAAAAAACAGCACTTGAGTCTGTTAAGAAAGCACTATTTTACAATCCTAATAACAACTTTGCAACGAATTTATTAAAGCAGTTTGAAGATAAAACAGGGAAGTTTGAAACTGATATTAACAAACGAGAAAACGACGATGAACTCATTATAATTGAAGAAGAGGATGACAACGGAGCCATCAGCAAAATGATTGATCTTGATATAAAAGAGCATAAATATTCACTTCCTGAAATTATTAGAAACGGTGGTAAACCAACTGCATTCATTGCTAAAAATATATTAGAGGAAGCAAAAAAAACTAGGGATGAAGATCTATCTGAAAGGTATCCATTGTATCTTGAAGCGGCCAAGTCTTTTAGCGAATTAAATGTTGGCAGTTACGATTTACGTGATTATCTTGAATCGGTTGCATTCTATTCAATGCTTAAAGGGAATTCTTTATTTATAAATTTTAAAAATAGAGTTTTAAGTGGGGAAATCGATATTTTCAAACTAACAAGATTGAGGGATAGTGCCTGTAGTTATTATATCGAATCATTAAACCTACTTTCAAACATTGACCCTAAGTTGCTTCTGAATATTCTGGCAAATTATCTTGAAATAAACATTGTATTATATTATATTTCAAATAAGATAAGTTACGATTTCAAAAAAATGTTCAAAGGATATTTTATTGATATTCTAACTTTTTGTTTACGAAATGAAAATTCAGAAATTGGGAAGATTGCATATAAAACAATAGTTGATTGTGGAGTAGCAAGTATAAATGCATGGAATCGATTATACAGTGAACCAAAGGGCACGGCAGTTTTGTTTTCATCAGCAAAACAAACTCAAGATGTTTTTGAATTAATTAATGAAATAGAAGGTAATCATATAAGTATATCCTATAGACCAAGTGATTTTTTAAAATCAACTTTCCTTGAAAGACGTAAAAAGGTAAATAAATTTACTGATAGTCTTTTAAAACTATCTTTTATTGAATTAGAACCTCATCTCATTGAAAATATTACAACTCAATGGACTGGGATTGCTGATTTCGAAAAGTTTCTAACACCAACAGATAATGAAACAAAAAGAGAAATAGACAGATTACTTTCCATACTCCAACCATATTTGAATAGAGGTCAATCTGAAAGGACAAATATTTTAATACAGGCTAGAAAGATTATTGAGAAACAATTAAAGTTTATTAATGATAATACTACATTTTATGGGCGTACCTTTTTTTATGGTCTTTTAAATAAATGGAAAAGAGAAGTAGATTTTTTGCTAGAAGAAAAAATAGCACAATCATATCCTTCTTTGGCTGTTATTATTGACCCCCCTTATTATATTGAAACAAACGGAGAATTTTCTGCACCATTGATTATTAAAAATGAAGGAGAAGCAACGGCTGAAGGCTTTTCACTTACATTAACTCTTGAATCAACTGAGTATGAAGATTCGGTTCAAATACCATATGAAAAAGAAATTGAAATTGCTGCAGCTGGAAAGATTGAATTAAGTTTTGCAATTCCTTCAGAACTTCTTTCAGAAACAAAAGCTGTTGAAATTAGTATTAATATTCAAGCTATATATCAAAAGAAAAAGCTTACTCCAAGATTATTTCAATTTACCGTTGAAGAGGAACCTTTGTCAAGGTTAACATATGATGATATTCCTTGGAGAGATGGTCCCATACCTCCAGAACATTTATTTAAAGGCCGGAAGAAACTAATTGCTGACCTAGCACAACATTATACTTCAGTTGAAAAAGATAAACCTTATATTCTTTATGGTTTAACTAGGACCGGGAAAAGTTCAATCCTGGAGTACTTACGTAAAAATCTAGAGGGTGATACTTTCTTCTCTCAAGGGAAAGAAAAAAGAATTCTAACATTCAAATGGGAACTAAACGTTGCAGCAAGCTATAAAAAAGCGAGCGATTTCTGGAATTATACCCTTTTTTGGCAAACATATACTGAAATTGAAAAATTCTCAGTGAAATATAATTTTAACAGAGAGGGAATAACTTTAAGAGAGAATAATGTGCGCGCAAAAGACTTCAAAATTATACTCGATTACCTCGAAAGTAAGGATCTATATCCACTTTTTTTAATTGACGAATTCTCATTTATAAAAACACTTATAGATGATGGAACAGTTAATGCAGCTTTTCTTCACACCTTAAGACAATATTCTTTAGATGGTCAAGCAAGTTTCATTTTTGCTGGCACTTATGATATTAAAGCTCTTATTAAAGATCCTACTTATGGGATAACAGGACAACTAGTTCATGCAATTGAAGAACAGATTAACGAAATTAGCAATGAATATGCTGAAGAATTAATGGATGTTATAAATGACAAACTCTCTTTTACACCTGAAGCTATAGAACATATCAAATTCTTATCTGGGAATGTACCTTACTTCATTCAAATAATATGTAAATTTTGTGGATATTATGCTTCTGAAAATAAAAGAAGATATATTGGATACCCTGAACTAGAGAAAGTTATAAGAATTCTTATTGGACAAGATCCACCTTCAATAAATTCCTTTGTTAAAAAACTGCCTGAGTTTACATTCCAGAATAATCAATATAGTCCTACTGATCCAAAGGAAGTAGCAGTTTTAGTTTCTAGTATTTCATTTTTCAATAAAGATAAAGTTAACGATCCTCGCGGAGTAAGTTTTGCGGAACTTCAAAAATTATGGGCTGATAAAAAAATCACTGCTTTTAGGCAAAGACTTGCAGAGACTATTCAGCTCCTAATGGATAAAAAAATTCTTATCCAGGAAGAAGATGAAGGTACCCCAGTATACAAACTTTCGGTTGACATTTTCCGCAGATGGTGGTCTTGTCATAACCAAGATATTAATTTAACATTAACCACATTAACTTAATAGATGGAAATTGCCTTTTCACCACGTACCATAATAACCAATCCAAATGAATTGTTTGGAAGGGAGGATTTGTTAAACCAATTAATTTCACTTGCTAATAATAGGTATTGTGTTTCAATAACAGGGTTAAGACGCTTCGGAAAAACAAGTCTTTTAAAATGTGTTGAGACAATATTGAAAAATGAAGCAAATTCTAAGGCATACCCAATTTATTTTGACTTTAAAAATGTTGGTTCAATAATCAAAGGTACAGATAATACCTATAGATATATGATAGCAAATCTGGTATCTGACCTTACCCAAAGTGGATATTTTGAAGGTGAAACATCATTTAGTAAGATAACTATTAAATCGTCAAATAATTGGAAAGATATTTATGAAGACCTTAAAGAAATAAGCTCCGTTCGTATTCAAGGGTTACTTGAGGAAATAATAGTTTTGTTTTCTGATCTTATAGATAAATCAATTCTTTTTCTAATTGATGAATATGAATGGCTTTTTAGATTTTCATTTGATAATCCTGTGGGTTTCATGAAACTTAGAACTTTAAGTTCAACTCCATTACAAAATGGAAAGATTCCATTTTGTTTTTGGATTTCTGGGGCCATTTCTTGGGACTACTTATGTTCTTTAACTGGCTCTGGGGAGCTCAACGTAATTGATGGTCCACCCATATATTTAAGTACAATAGAGAATGAATCTTTTCAAAAGATGTGGGAGAATGAATGCCGCAAAATAGAAAATGACAAATCTAATATAAAAGAAGCTGGTGAATTTGTCTTTCAAGCAACTGGAGGGATTCCTTTCTATGGAAAAGTTTTAGGTGGGTCTATAATTTCAACAGGGGAAAAGCCATCCTTTTTAGTGCTCAAGTCTTATTTTAAGGAGATGCTCAGTTCTCTCCAAAACGAAGAAATTCAAGTTCTTAATGAATTAGCTAAAAGCCCAAGAACTTATAAAAATTCGAAATTTATTATTGAACTTTCTGAAAAAGGACTAATTAAGATGGTGGGAAGAAATTATGAAATACAATCTGCCTTCTTTCGTGAATATATTAATTCTACATTGGATCAAATCACCAATTTAAAAATTGAAATAATAAGTGAATCTCACAGAATTACAGATAGGATAACAGGACAAATAATTAATATCAACAATACCTTCAAAAATAAGACTGGAAAATATATTTTTGAGCCAGTCAATGATGATGCAGCACTCTTTAAAGATTTAAGAACACCATGTTATTCGTTGGAATTATTTTCTGACTTTGCCAGTTCTCTTTATAAAATTGTATTCGAAAAAACTAAAGAGAATAAAAATGGTATAGATATTACTAAGGCAAGGTTCCCAAATAGCTATAAAAAGGATAATAAATTTATAGAAATTGTTGATATTTTGAGACATTCTTTAGGCCGAGGCCATATAATGGATAGTTTTACTCAAAGACAGGGGCAAATGACAAAAGTTCAAATGCTTAAAATTTTGACTGGAAATATTAATGAACCTAATTCTCCTGACGATCTATATAATTTACAAATTTCAATTTTAAAATTATTTGAATCGGAATTGATTAAATTGAATACAATTGTTCGTTTAATGATCTAAGATGGAAAAGCACTCCATAATTTCCTATCTTCATTTCAGCCGACCCACTAAAGAGCAAGCAGCCATTCTTAAGACGATGGAGGAATTCGTTGAAGAGGAAAATCCTCTTGATTTTCTTATCCTCTGTGGCGCTGCAGGGACCGGAAAAACTTCTGTAACAGCAGCTTTAATAGGTTATCTAAACAATCTTAACCGGCCATATAAAATATCAGCTCCAACAGGCAGGGCAGCAAGAATACTGGGCAGAAAAGCAAAAACAACCACTTCTACAATTCATTCTCTCATTTATATTCCCAAACCTGACAATGACACTGGGAAAGTGACTTTTAAGCTTAAAAATGGTTATAATGATAAGCCAACGATTTATATAATTGACGAAGCATCTATGATGGAAAAAACGGTCAAAATGACCACCTAAGACCGGAGCAAATTGACCACCCCTTCGCCGGAGCAAACTGACCACCCCTCACCGGACCAAATTGACCACCCAAAACCGGAGTAAAGAGACCACCCCCTTACTGTCTTGCTTTTTATCATGATTTATTAGGCTGAATGATTAACGTTGAGGGTATTATACAATACCCATCATTTATGTCTAACAATTTAATTATTATGAGCAAAGCAAGAACAATCTTAAAAATGTACACCGAAGGTGTAAGTAAACAATCAATCAGTCTCCGTACAGGAGCTACCCGCAACACGGTTAAGAAGTATATCCGGCAATTTATTGCTATGGATAAGACGCTTGATGAAATTGATAAACTCAGTGACACTCAACTGGAAGCAGTGTTTTCAACCCCCCGACCGGAGGTCCCTTCGGACAAGCGCAGGGCAGACCTGATGGCCTTCTTTCCTGGCATGGAGAAGGCTCTCAAACGCAAAGGCGAGACCAGAGAAAAACAGTGGAATCAATATTTTTTAAAGCATCCGGATGGTTATCGCAAAACACAGTTTAATGAACATTATAATCTATGGAGCAAGAAGGTGAACTCTTCGATGCACATGGAGCATAAGAGCGGTGACAAGATGTATGTGGACTATACCGGGGACAAGTTGTCCTTTGCCTGTCAGACAACAGGGGAAGTGGTTCCAGTGGAAGTTTTTGTCGCCATCCTTGGTTCCAGCCAGCTGACCTATGTCGAGGCTTCAATGACTCAGCGTAAAGAAGACTTTATCTGTTCCTGTGAAAATGCACTTCATTACTACGGAGGTATGCCACAAGCTATTGTAACAGACAACTTAAAATCAGCTGTGATTAAGAGCGACCGGTACGAACCTACTCTTAACGAGATGTTCCGTGATTTTGTGGAACATTACCACATGACAGCACTTCCGGCAGGGCCATATAAACCAAAACACAAAGCTTTGGTGGAAGGAGCAGTTAAGATAATATACCGAACGATTTTTTACTCGATTAAACAAAGCACCTTTTTTTCTTTAGCAGACTTAAATACTGCTATCAGGGAAGCTCTTGTGGACCATAATAATAAGTTATTGACCGGACGCCCCTACAGCCGAAGACAGCTGTTTGAAGAGATAGAAAAATCGGATCTACAGCCACTACCACGATACCGGTACCAGGCAAAGCGCAAGAAAGTAGTTACAGTTATGAAAAACAACCATGTCTGTCTTGCTGAAGACAAGCATTATTACAGTGTTCCTTATCGCTATATCGGAAAGAAGGTTACCATTCTTTACACCCAAGATCTTGTAGAAGTTTATTACCATTATGACCAGATCGCATCACATACACGCAATTTAAAGCTCTACGGTTACACCACCAATGAAGATCACCTTGCATCACATCACCAGTTTAATAGCGACTGGACGCCTGAGAAGTTCATCCAGAGGGCAACATTTATCGGAAGCGACACCAGGGATTATATTACCCGTATTCTTGAGATAAGGCAGCATCCCGAACAGGCTTATAAAACATGCCAGGGGATACTCAGTTTTGTTACCCGCATAGGTAGTGATCGTCTGAACATGACTTGTAGAAGAGCTTTATACTATGGTGACTTTAGTTATAATGCCATACGTACAATCATAGAGAAAAGGCTGGATCAGGAGCCATTCGACACAGAAAATGACAATAAAAAAATGCCTGGTCACGGCAATGTTCGAGGCGGGGGATACTACAAATAATCAATTTTATAAAATCCAGTCACGATGGGCTCGTGGCTGGATTAATCATATTATGAACTTTAAAAATATAAATATATGAATGATCTAACATTACAGAGACTAAAACAAATGAACTTCCATGGTATGGCTACAGCCTTTAAAACCACTCTTGAAGACGGGCGTATGGCGAGTATGACTGCAGATGAGATGGTATCTTTCATGGTTGAATCGGAATGGGACTACCGTAACAACCGCCGTATTGAACGGCACATAAATCAAGCCCGTTTTCGCTACAAAGCTAATATCGAGCACCTCGACTTTGGAACAGAAAGGAATCTTGATAAGAACCAAATCATGCGCTTTGCCGATTGCAATTTTATCGATAAATCAGAAGCTATAATTATAACAGGAAGCACGGGCATTGGTAAAAGTTATGTGGCTTCCGCTATCGGTAATCAGGCATGCATGCTGGGATACAAAGTTTTATATGCCAATACCACAAAGCTTTTTGCAAGACTAAAAATGTCGAAAGCCGATGGGTCATATCTCAGAGAAATAGCACGCATTGAAAAGCAGGATCTTTTAATACTCGATGATTTTGGGATCCAGCCCTTTGATAATCAAAGCCGCTCATCACTAATGGAAATTATCGAAGACCGTCACGGCAGACGCTCTACAATCATTACTTCACAACTACCGGTATTACAATGGCATGAGATAATAGGAGAAAATACCATCGCAGATGCTATACTTGATAGAATAGTACATCAAGCCCATCGTATTGAACTCTCTGGCGAATCAATGAGGAAACACATTAATAAAATGAATATATCACTTGAAGAAACAGACTAAAAAAATAACTTTGTAAAATCACCCTATAAATTATGATGAAAATGAGGCAAAAAAGGATGTTAACTTAGGGTGGTCTTTGGCAGCCGGAAATGCATGGTCTTACGAAAACGATCTAGGGTGGTCAATATGTCCGTTTTTTCCACCCAGGTAACATAGCTTCTTCAATAATTTTACTGAATTCAAAAAACTTTAAGCGGAAACCGACAAGAATTAAATTAACTGGAATCGCTGAAAACAACAATTTAATTAATTGTTTTTGCAAAGGCTCTATCTGATAAAAGTCTTTTCGTACAAACCGTAAAGATTTCCTATTACTAATAGTGCCATGAGGTTTGATATAAACTGGCGAAACTAAGTGACCATCACTTTTAATCAAAAATGACAATTCACTTGGGCAGTTTTCATCTGAATGTATATTTAAAAAATGCCTTTGATTGATCTTGTTCGTAAGATGTATATCTAGAATTTCATCGAAATTAAAATTAATTATTGCATCAATGTACCTTTCGCTTAATAGCGAAGCAATAAACCCATAACTATAGCTTTGAGTGCAGTTATTAAGTAAAGAATTTTCGACTTGGTCGACTAATGTTTCACTGTTTATATGATTTAAAGAAAATAGGATTGTTTTAAAATCATCTTTATCAAAACCATAATTTTTCTCCATCATAAAGAGCAAATCTTCAAACTTTGTCTTTTGAGAGCCAGTATTACAGCCTAGGTTTTTGACCAACATATCTGCTAATTCCTTTCCTAAAGGTAAATTAGCTACTGCATGACTTGCCCCAGCACCAATGAGAAAAATGGTTTTTTGGTTTTGAAGTGTAGTTTTGTCTGATGCGCTTTTACCTAAACCTCTGTTGTTCTTAAAATTATCGACAAATTTAGAAGCTAATTCCAGAATTGAATCCTCTATTTGGACCATGATATTTATTTCGACTTGGATAAGTAATCTCGTAAGTTCTTTTGGGCAGTAATCATATAGAATGCATCATCGGGATTTACTGGAGAAGGTATCGTGTTTTTTATGTTATAAAAGTAATAATTACAATCATCCCATCTGTTTTTCCAATAATTTTTGCCTGTTGGTGATAAAATTTCAGCATCAATGCTATCTATAGAGCATGGATAATGTTCATAATTGTTCCAAAAAGTCTTAAACATTTCTGGAGTAACTCCAGCAGCTGTATTCTTATTAAGTTCAGTTACCATAAGGGTGGCAACTTCGTCAAGATGAGAGTTTGTGTACTGGACAATTTTGAACCATACTTTTAAAATCTTTGATAGATTTTCCGCATTTTCTTGAGCATATTGTTTTGTTGTTACAATTCCATTAATAGGTGCTGGACCAAGATTTGAACCTGTGATCATTTCAATCATTCCTTGCTGACCTAATTTGATCCTTTGCGGAATGCCTCCAATATATGCATCACCAGATCCTTGTAAGAAAGCAGCAAGTCCTTCATCCGGATTAAGGTCTATTATTTTTACATCCGTCATGAAATTCAATCCCCCTTTTCGCGAGAAAGCTGCTACTCCTTGTTCCATGTCAGTATTCGCCGTTGTAATCACCGTTTTACCTTTTAATTGAATTGCACAATTTTTAATGGCTTCTATTAATGGTTGTTTATGATCAAGAAAATACTGAAGTGATTTTGTCTTCCCATCTGGTCTTATCATTATAGCAAATCCATTATCAAAAGTATTAAAACCATAGTAGTAAATCAGTTCAGGATTTTTATTATGAGTGGCTACAACGGCTGAAATATTATTTATACCAATGTCGATTCTATTAGATGCATTCGAAGAAAGTGCTTCCTGAACTTCAGTCCATCCCAGAATTTTGAATTCAACATCTAATCCTTCTTCTGCATACCAACCTTTTATTTTTCCAAGCATAGGCATTTCTGTATCTGGAAATGGAGAAACACCAAAAATTACTTTTTTACTATCTGTTTTTTTTGTTCTGTTGGATGTACATCCCCCGAGGAAAATGAAAACCAAGACGAAAAAAAACGATATAACTTTATTTGAATTAATCATATTGTTCTTGGATTAGTTTAAGCAATATTAATTAAATTGAATTGAATTTGGAGTCCATTTAGTAAGCTGTTTAAATAATAATCTGAGAAACTGATCCGTTAATAATGATTCTAAACCTAAAATAATTGCGGCTAGCAAAATAGTTTCAGTATGCAATATTGTTCTTGCGTTGCGAATTAGAAAACCTAACCCCCCTTGTGCCCCTAAATATTCTGCAGCTACAGTAAGAGCAAAAGCAGAAGCAAGAGCTACACGAATACCTGATAGTAATCCCGGGATTATTGCTGGAATATAAATTGTTTTGTAGATGTAAAATTTGCTAGCCCCTAAGGATTGAGCTGCGTGAATATATACTGGATTTACATTAGTGATTCCAACATAAGTAGATATAGTTATCATCATAAAACAGCCCATCGAAATAAGTAATAACTGACTGATATCGCCAAGTCCAAGCCACAAAATAAAGAACGGAGTCAAAGCGATAGGTGGAATAGGCCTAATAATTTCAACAATTGGATCTAGCAAATAATACAAGACTCTATTATATGTCATTAAAATTCCTGCAAACATTCCTAACAGAGTGCCAATGAACAAACCAATGAGAACTCTATACCATGTAGTGAGAGAATATTGTAGTATGTCCTGCCATTGTCCACTTAGTGTAGTAAGTAATAAGCTTGGACTAGGAAATAGTAAAGCTCCCTTCTGGGACTGATTGAAGGTGAAAACATACCATACAATAATTACCAAAACCAACACCAAGATGCTAGCAATTAATTTATTTCGTGAGGATGGATGCATCTTTTTTTTCAAATGAGTGAAGAAGTTCTTCAATTTCTGATTGAATAGAGATAAACTCCGATGATTTTTTGATTTTTTGATATCTTGGTCTTGTGAATGGAACATTGAAAACTCTATAAAATGTTCCTGGACTTGGTGACATTAGAACAATTCTATCTGACATGAATATTGCTTCACTTATATCATGCGTTACAAAGACTACAGTCTTTTTTTCTTCATCCCATAACTTAAGAAGTTGGGATTGCATTTTTTGCCTAGTGTAAGCATCAAGTGAACCAAAAGGTTCATCCATCAATAGCACTTTAGGATTCACAGCATATGCTCTAGCCAGATCCACTCTTTTTTTCATACCACCAGATAGGTCTTTTGGAAAATATTTAGCGAATGATTTGAGACCTACTAATTCAAGATATTTGTATACAACATTTTTAACTATTTCCCTATCTGTATTAAGTGCATTTAATCCATAGGCAATATTCTCCTCAACTGTTAACCAGGGAAATACAGTATCCTCTTGAAACACTAATACTCTTTCAGATTTCGGGCCTGTAATATCTTTCTCTTCAATCTGAAGTTTTCCTGCTGTGGGCATTAAGAATCCTGCAATTAGATTCATGAGAGTCGTTTTCCCACAGCCAGAATGACCAACTATAGAAATGAATTCATTTTCATCAATTCTAAGATTCAAATCATTCAAAGCTATAAATTTTGTTTTTTTGCTTTGAAAACTGAAGTTAATATGGTCAATTAATATAAGCACGTCTTATTCTGCTGTTTTACTAACACTTTTGCCTTTCTGACTAGCATTCTTAGATATAATTTTGTCTTCAGATCCACGTTTAAGAAGCGAATGATATTCAATCATATTCAAAACAATTTCATCAAATTCATTTCGGTTGATACTGAATTTTAAATAATCATCTGGATAATTTAAAACCATTAGCTGATTAAGCATTTCAAACCATTTAGGTAAATAAACATCTTTATTGTCTTGAATCATAGTCATTCCTGTATTAAAGGCATAGAAAAAACTTAAAATTAATTCTTTCTGCTTATAATATAAGTTTGGAATATTTGAGATGTTTTTTGTAATAATTGAATTAAATTGAACGGCAGAAAAATTAAAATGTTTTTCAGAAATCAATTCTTGACAACCATTTGCTATTGCTCTTTGATTAAGATTAGCACTACCAATATAAATTGTCATATTTTCATTCGATTCAAAATCTAAAAAACCACAATAAGGATCTTTATCTGAGATAATATCAAACTCACGTAATTTTAAACCATTATCTTCAATAAGCGATTGCAGCGTGAGAAAATAATCAGTGTTATTCGATGCAATAATCTTGTGATCCTTTAATTGTTCCAGAAATGACTTGAAAGCAATCTTTTTCCGTTCAATTATAGAAACTCCGATAGGTTTTCCATGATTAGCAGTATCAAGGAAATATTTATAATTCTTTAGATTTTTGTCTTTTGAAACAATGGCAAAACCTTCGTATTTGATCAATCTACGCCATTCATGAAACAATTCTATATCTTCAGGTCCCAAAGAATTTTTATAGTTACAAACCCTTTCGTTACCTATAATTATGCTAAAAACATCACTGCTACTAAGTTTATCAAAGATTTGATTCCATGGAGCAAATTCAATTTCCAAATCAATACCTTGTTTCTCAAAACAACCCAACTCTTTAATAACATCTACTACACATTCTGGCGGGAAGACACTTCTAAAGAATTTCACTTTTTGCAGTTTCCGGGTTGATCTGAACGTACCTTGTTTTATCTTATTAAGTTTTTGGGTAAAGTCATTTAGCTCGGCATATTCTTGTGTAATTTTTTTAATAAACTCTCGGGCCCAACTAGGGAGATCATTTTCAACAGCGGCAAACTCACTTAGGGAAAAAGGTGAAATTAACAATTGTAACAAACATGCTTTAACAGGAGCAAAAAATGCGAAAATATTCTCAGGCTTGGTCGTAATAATTTCAAGCTTTTTAATTGCTTTAACCGGATCTATATTTTTGAAAAAGCCGATATACGAAGGAATAAGAAAATTATCACTATTTAGATCAAGTCTATCCCAAAATTGAACAAGAGAGTTCTGATAAACAACAGAAAGTGTTATTGCAGCAGTTTCTCTTATGTCTTTGTCGATATTTCTGTTTTGTACCAATTCAATTAAGACTCCAGTTTCTATCGGAAGTTCAAGGAATCTGGTTGTATCAAAGATTATTTTTAACTTATCAAAATTATTATTAGCATAGTAAATGCCTAATAAATTGTTGATTGCATTTGTAATTGAGTTCTTAATTTCAGGATCAACGTCATCAATTAACATGAGGCTGTATGAATAAAGATCCTCTCCTTTTGGAATCAAAAAAATACGACTAAGGTATTTTGTGTTGTGACTAAAAAAATCATCAAAGAGATTGCTCCAATCTTCAGTATTCAAAGTAACGAAATACTTTAAAAGGTTTTCTTCTTTGCAATCCTTAAACTTTCTATAATACTCACTATCCTTTACCATCTGGCCTCTATTGGGAGTTTTAAGTGTTTAAACTCAAGCTTAAAATGAATTCCCTCTGGTCTAGGTTTAATATCAAATTTTTTCATCCATTTTTGTTTTTTCCAAGTTTGAGTTAATCCATGTTCAATAATTGTCGATTTTGGAGGCTCAAAATATTGACTTAGTTCTGCGTCAGATATTGTTGGTCGCAAAACTGGTATTGAAGAAGGTATTTCATAAATAAATAGTAAAAGTTCTTTTGAGACAAGCATTTTATTTAATCCAAGATTTGCCCTAATAACATTAGCTTGAACCGTAGAACAAAACTCAAAAGGATTAGAATTTCCTTTATTCCAAGTTGTCCAAATGCTATGCTGTTTAAAGAATAAATCTTTACAATCATCAGGTAAATCACCACTTTTTAACCTTGTAATAAAATCATACGCTTCATTTTTAGATGGAAATCTTGCGGAATAATTACTTATAAGATGAAAAACTAGGACTTTTTTTTCAATTGCTGCACCAAAGAACCTAGGATATGGAATAACTTGAATCGGACCACCTTGACGAACATGTTTATGACATTCGTTAGCATAATTCTCTTCAAATGTTTCAATATCAAGTGATGAATCTAGCAAAATAAAACTTAGCAACTCGACCATCCTGTCTATAGGCAAGAAATGTTCAGTTTCAAAATTTTTTGCGATTCTTTCTCCATAAGGAGCTGTTTGGCTCCAATCGTCCAATTTTTTGTTAATCAGATCTTGTTCATCGATTGAGAATCTCTCCAAAGCCATTTCAAATACAGACATATTGAAATATTCATTGAAAATTAATTTCATAAATATACAAAATTTAAAAACTTAATTAACTCAAAAATTAATTAGAATAATCTATTCATTCTAAACCCGTTCCACCCTGAAAATACTAAAGTAAATCTTATTACCAACTCAAAATAAAAGTTTTACTCTTTTAGATTGAATCAAGTTCAATTATTATTTATATTTCTTCAACCATTTTTATATCTATCAGATTGATTTTGGGATTTATCATACCTAAATATTCATATCTAGTAGATCCGAATGAATCTTTTTAATAATTTGGGAGCAAAGTTATTTTCAATTCTTGAGAGATCATGGATGAATTATAGCTGAACCAAAAAACAAAAACCGGATATTTACATTTCCGGTTTCCAGTAATTTTGCTTAAAGTGATTAAATATTGCCTGCAATTTGCTTGTCAGGTTTCAGATTCTCTCTTTTATACTTTCGTATGGCTAATTCGCAAAAATAATCCCGCCATCCTTTCGAATGTCTGGTTCCAACCTCACTAACAATCTGCCAGATTTGATTTTGTGGATATAGGTGGCCGTCACCATATGGTTTTGACTGAATTTTGTCGTTAACACCATAAAAATCCGGCATACCCATTTCTTCATGGTAGCACAAACTATATGCATGATAAAAAAGCCATCGTTCAAATTCAGAATAGGGTAGCAACGATTTTCTCACCTCCATTATATCTACACCTTTTTTTCTAATTTCTTCTGCAAATTCATCCATAGCGTCATAAGCATATTTTTGATAAAGACTGATTGCATATAAAAGATTTTTACTTGTTATTAAATCAGATTTATAATTATTGTCACTAAGCTTGGAATATATATCTGATACGTATTTATGATATTTATTTGCAAATGCAAAAAAAGAAAATGTTTCAGGGGTATAAATCTGAAGAGAAAGAAGTTTACTTATTTCGTTTCTGACCATGTCTCTTTCAACATTAATTTCAATCTTAATCTGGCTTTCCTGAAGACTTTGAAGGAAAGCACAGAATTGCTCCTTTTTCTGTAAATCCAAACTAAGTATTATTTCAACTTCGTTCCGGAGTCCATCGGTATATTCTCTATTGACAATTGTTTGGAGGTTATTTAAATTTTCCATTTTGTGATATTTTATACTAAGCTGAAAATAATTCAATAATTAAAATCAGCTGGATTATTTTTTATATATAATGGTTTCGGTTTCTTAATAACGTGGACCGTCATGTCTGGGACAGCTTTATTAATGTATCCCATAACAATATTTGCATTAATGAAATCTTTGTCTCTATCATTAATTATTAGCTTTACGTAAACAATCTCATGACAATGTTCGCATGGACAATACCTTAACACCATTTCCATTGGATAATTCGTAATATTCAACGTATAAAATTCGGCTGGCATTGAAATCGTTATTTTTTCAATTGTTGATGTTACCCAAGTAAATTCTCCAATTAAACTTGAGATATCGCATTTAATCGGTGTCTCTTTTTCAAGATAGTTCAGAAAATCCAAGACTTTTTTCTCCGGTTCTTCAATTTTAGATTCATTATCGTTATTCATTGGTTTTATTTTTTATAATATTATTTTTTACAGCTTGCTGAATAAGCCGGCGTGTATAAGTTCCTATTTTCAAGTAGGACTCCTCAGCATTTTTCTTGATTTCATTAAATAAATCAAGGTCTACCCATAGGTTAATTCTTCTGTACTCTTTTTTACTCATTGGTCTTAATTTTTAATTGCTATTATTTTTTGCTTTCCAATAAATACAGTTGTCAGTGCTCAAAAGAAACATTTTTGCACAGTCAGAACCCAAGAATTTTAAATATATGTTAATATGTTACAGGAATACAGGTGATTACGTTGCAGAAAATATTTTCATTTTTTTTTGAGATACTCTATTCCCGTTTAAATTTCCTTCCCTAACAAGTGTGTACCATTTTACGATGTCATACAATTATTTAAGGTTAGATATGAAAAAAGACGCAGGTCGTGTATTTATAAAAAAAGATGTACGACATGAAAAATAAAAAAGAGGTCAAAGAGGTAAGACTGGACAGAATAATAACAATTCGATTGACTTGCGATGATTATAATGCATTATTGAGCCTGAGTAGAGCCAGAGGGTCAGATGTTTCTAAAGTTATTCGAACAATGACGAAACCAATAGTGGACTTGACCCACGAAAATAACTATAAAAGCAAACAGGAATGGGTTGAAAACTTTTAATAGCAAACAAAGTGCCGGTGGAAACTATAGGTGTCTTATCCACCTTGATAGGCTTAGTATAACCTTTATGCATTGGTCCGGTTCAACATTCCACGATGTCAGGAATCCGGATTATATTACTTGTGAGCAAATATATAATACAATAACCCTTATACATGATTCATCACCTGGGATTGGTTCATTTTACCATACTTTCAAGGTCCTATATAAAGGGTATGCTGTTGGCAAGATGCATACGGCAACTAAGCTGAAGAAGCATGAACTTCAGTTTGATTTTTCGAAACAAGTGTTCTATTCATTCTCTCCTGATTTTTGGTATGAGGTTTACCAGGCAATCAAGGTTGAACTGGGTTTGAGATATAACAATATTCATTATTTTGAAATATCTATTGATGTAAACAAAAATCTTGTTGCAGCATTTGGAAATTACTATTTAAACTGCATTAACAACTATCTAAGATTAGGTGACCGGTATAGAATGCGTAGGGGTACTATTGTAAATGTTATGAACAATGGTTCTTCCTTTGTAATTGGAGGGAGTGAAAACTCAATTGTGATTTACAACAAATCATCGCATGCTGAACAATTCATTCTCGACTATTTCGAAAATAATGGCCTTGCCGGACAAGAAGTTTACCGTATTGAAGCACGACTTAGCTGGAATTATACCAGGTATCTACGTAACAGAAGACAATTAAATATTGAAATTGAAACTCTACTTGATGAGAGGAAACTGGCAACGATATTTCAGGAATCAACCAGGAGTAAAATTGTTTTTGAGGATACCATGTTTAAAACTAATGACATACATGGTAATTCTCACTATAAAAGAATTAGTGTAGTGGATGATTTGCCAATCTCTACTGCTGAGATAGGTCAGCTGAATCTCAGTATGCAAGTCAACCATTATAAGAATGATTCGATTGATGAAAATATTATGCGTCAGAATTACTTTAGGTATTTAGAAAGTGGCAACCCGGAATACTTTAACAATTTCAAATCGAGTGGAAAAGTCGCAGGTTATGGCAAGGAAAAATTGGATACGTTGATATGCAAGTTCAATAAAAAGTTCATGGGTAACCGAACACCTGAAATAATTAACAGGATGGAGAACACTAAACGATATATTTCCAGTATAAAGGGATTAAGATTCGGAGAGTTGCTATATAGTATGGGTGTAAAATTGAAGAGTCAAATCATTGGATTATTTTAATGCCGTACTATTTATTTTTGAACGAAGTGTATGACATCAGATCGGCAATTATCATCTTAATAATGGCTTTTATTGGTACTTTAACTGCCAATAAAAGTACCGAAAGGTTAATAACTTATTGTTTATGTGAGAATTAATAATTTTGCCATATATTCTAACAAATTGAGTATTTACTCTTTATAGAAAATCAATTATTTCAATTTTTTCCAAAATGAGGTACCGACACTCATGAGAGCAGCCCAAACTATCATTTCCTGAAAAGAATTGTAAATGTGTATTACAATTAAAGCAATTTGAAATTTAGTGAGTCAGATCTATAGATCCTTAAAGAAATCCTGCAGCGATACCTCCATCTTTTGTAATGTGAGTACGAATAAGCGCAAGGATACACTTTCTCCACGTTCTATTTTATTTAATGTCACTTTATTAAGGTTCTTTTTTGCCGCAAAATGCTCATAATTAGGACTCATTCCTTTCCTGATCATTCTGACTTTGGCACCTATTTGCTCCAATTTCTGATTAACATCTGAAGAAAGTTCCGGTACCTTCTTTGGTTTCATATTTGATTTTTGCTATAAAATTATGAAAAAACATAGGAATATATGTAAAATATTGGTAAATACATATAAATATATGTAATTTTGTTACAATGGAAAACAAACCAATTTTTATTCAGTTGTCTTTTAATACCTCAGACTCTTTCGAAGCAAGGTTCATGATTGTTGTGGAAGTGAGCAGCGAGGAAGTACTAAACGTGCATGTTGTTCCAATACCAGAGTGGTTAGTATTCTACTCTGAACAGTATAAATATTATTGCATTAATTTAAACTAAAGCAATGTCGGAGAATCATTCGGAAGAAAATGTATCACAATAAAGGTATACTTGAACGTGATACAAATTTGGTTGAGAAATTCAAAGTAAAAAGGCAGGATTGTATTAAAAATAGGGTCACACTAAAAATGATATAAAATGGAAGCAATAATTTGGTCAAGAGTCTCCAGCCAATCGCAGGATAATATCAGACAGGTTTCAAATCTTAAGCAAGTAGCAACAAATAAAGGTTGGACAGTAAAAAGAGTTTTCGAGGAAAAGGTTTCAGGTACGGTTAAAAGTACAGATAGAAAAGAATTCAATAAATTATTGGAGTACTTGATTCAAAACGACATAAAACTTGTCCTAATAAGTGAAATTAGCAGGATTGGCAGAAAAGTAGTGGACATATTAACGGTAGTGGATACTTTTCATAAACGGGGAATCGCAATATATGTACAGCAATTCAACATGGCATCAATGGAGAATGGAAAAGAAAACCCTATGGTGATGCTGTTGTTGCAAATGATGTCCATCGGTGCGGAAATGGAAAATAATTTGCGAAAAGCACGTCAACATGAGGGGATTAAACTTGCCAAAATGAAAGGAGTGTACAATGGCCGGGTAAATGGAGCAAAGTCCAATCCTTCTGCGTTGTTGACCAAATATCAGGATATATCTGACCTTCTTGTTAAAAGCGAATTATCAGTGAGGCGGATTGCAGGAATAACCGGGCATAGCATAAACACCGTACGGAAAATGAAACAATTGAAAGAGATTTAACATAGCATATTCGAGAATTACCTTTATAGAATTCGTAACTCTATTTGGTCATTCAAATATTTGCTTAATATTTCTAATTTGAAAACTTCTGAAACGGCTTATAAATAATTAGTTACAGGGTGGTGTTGTATAAATATGAAAGTATTAGAATAAATATGCAATCCAGGTTTAGTTAGAATGAAATTCTGGTCAGCTTCCTTTAGAGAGCAAAGTCTCCAGCTTTGAAAATAATTCTTTGTGTTTGCCGGGATTGGATTTAAGCAGATTTTGAAGATTCATCAGTTTCCATTGGACGGCTGGCATATCCTTAAGTCCCGCAACAGGATATAGATCCCAATCCGGATTTCCACTTTTAAAACTAAGCAAAAAAGCACGATCCTTTTCTGTCAGACTGGAGTTTATCTTTTCTATAAGTTGCTTACGAGTACTTTCAAAGTCTTCATAGGTAAATGGAATATCGGACATTCCCTTAAACTGTTTTTCAAATGCTGACCGCTGATCCAAAAGATGAGGCTGCAAAATTTCATTCATTGTACGCATATGGCTTACAAGTGCTGCAATGAATCCGTTTTTAATATCTTCGGTAATACCTGATTCTTTAAAAAGCAGGTAAACATCGAAAAGATCCCTGGGATGCTGCCGGTCAAGTGCTGCACATATTTTTCCCCCATAGAGTTCTGCATCTGAGACAACCTGAATTGCAGCGAATTTTTTGAATCTTTCCTGTACCTTATCATTTACCTGGAGTAATCTCACTGGCTGAAGATGGCCACGAGTTGTTGTATTTACTTCAATTTTTATTTGTGCATTTTGAGATTGGACAAGCAATTTAACATCATTTCCTTCAATGATATGATTATTAACGGTGATCCCAGGGATTGATTTCATTATTCGCTCCCTGATCCTCCCAAGTGAATCAGAAATATTGGCCAGTGCTTTTTCCCTACTATCAAATGGGAGATAAGTGAGGTCAATATCAACAGATAACCGGGGCATATTCCGCAAGAAAAGATTAATGGCTGTTCCTCCCTTCAACGCAAGAGTTTTCTCTGTCGCTATATGTGGTATCACCTGCAACAGCAAATCAGCCTGATTTATATATGATTGATTGATCATTATGCGGTTAATTCTTTTGGTACAGATATCCTGAATTTTGATATATAAACACCCCCTTTTACAATAACCCTGTCACCGGTTCCCAATTCTATTTTGGATTGATCGACAAAGTCCAGCCACTGATGTTTGGCTTTAGATGCCATATATAAAAACAAGCGTTTTACTTTTATTGAGTTGCAGTTTTCAAGTAATTCCTGCAGGACATTTGGCCTGAGATTTGGAAGACCCTCAAGTATTTGATAACATTCCACCATATCAAATCGATTAGGAGTCAGATACAAACACTCCATGATTGCCCTTTCAGGTGTTGATAATTTAAGTTTTAAAGTATCCTGATTATATTCATAAAGTGCAAGGTCTGCAGGTAGAAATTTTGTTTTCACATGCACTACCTGTTCACTCCAATCCTGATCGAGGAACCATTTCGGCAGGTCTGTATATTGTGGTGAAAACAAGTAAAGATTTTCTTTAGCCAGACGCACATAATGAGAAAGTCCCTGAAGTGATATGGATGTCAATCCTCCAACATGCACTGGCAATTTGGTTTGTCTTTGTAATGAATTCATAGCTCCGACCCATTGCACATTTTCATTTGGTCGTTTGAATGCTCCGAACCCATAGGATTCAAGCCAGCCACTCTTTAGATAATATTGTTGCAGATCCCTTGATATACCATTCCTTTCCAGCCATGATGCGAGAAGGACTGTTCCCGGCACATGATTGTCCAGGAGACTCATTAATTTTTTGTCATGATTAGTAGTCATGCTACCAAAATTAGAACTTTTTTAATGAAATACAAAAGATTGATCAACATTTTCATTAATAATGTATCAGAATAGGTAGTAATACTACCAATATCACAGAATATTTAATGAGATTTAGAAATCGAATTCCAGAAGATCTTCCCCCTTAGTAACTTCATTCCACAACCTGAAGGACATTAACTCATCAAACTCATTATTATCAGAGAGACGCCAATGAATAGGTGCACCCTTCAACATAGTCTGACGAACAGTGATTACTTTATTCATAGAGAAGAAAAAGAGACTGCAATAGAGGTATCTTCTTTCTATATGGACATTTGTAAGTCTTACGATATCAACATTATCACCTTCTCTATAAGTATAGATTCTATTTATCTTTAGTACATTACCTGTTGTACAGATGCAATCATTATCGATGAAATACCAGGACGGAAAAAAATGACAGCCAAGTCTGAGCAGGCCACCTTTTATCTGTTCATTTAAATAGAGGATATAGAGTCGTACTTTGTAATTTATTTTCATCATAATAATCAGTTTAAGAGTATCCCTCGGTACCACCCCCCTGGTACCACCCCCCCGCTATTTGGACTGAGGGTGCTACAAAAAGAATTACTCAGAGAAATACTTGTCTTTATAAATACCTGACTGATCTCAATTATCACCAAGATTTAAAGGAAAAAAATTCCTGGGAAATTAAATAATTTGGCCAAAAAGACCTTCATTAAATATTTTATAAAAAATTATAAATCAGCCGTATATATTAACTGAACATTTTCTTCATCTCACTTTCCTCGAACGGCTTGGTTAGATGGATATACCGGTCCATGATACTATATGAAGATTGCCCAACCCATTTCAGAATACTTTTCCAATTAACACCTTTGGTTACTGCCAGTGAAATAAATGTATCCCGGAAGTTGTGACTTGTGTGATCGGTCTTGAATTTAAGGTCTTTATTTTCCTCCTTTGATGCGAGTAGTATTAGTAATTCCTCGATCTCCCTATTGTAGGCCTGGTTAGTTAACTTATAACAGGAAGTATCATAATTTACCTCTTCCAGCAGAACTTTTGAATATTGATTTAATGGTTGTTCGACTTCAATATGATGTCTTTCTGTTTTCTTTGGGGTAAATATCAGAAAATCATTGTTTATATTTTCGGGACGTATCCTTTTTATATCATCGTAACGCATTCCAATAAAACACTGAAGGAGAATCATTTTTTTAACAGTCTCTAAGTTCTTTTCTTTGAATTTGTGATTGTAAAGAAACATCAATTGCTCCTCGGTTATGGGATTCGGTTTGTTTTTACTTTTTTCACCTCTTTTAAATAATTTTGACTGAAATTTGTCTGTCATTTCGATATGTTTCTCATCCTTTATCTCCCAATAATAGTAAAGTGCAGTGATCAGGATAGTGTAGGTTTTTTCGATTGTCCCTTCACTATATTCCTGTTCAGTCAACCAAACTTCAAAATCATCAGACCAACTAATATTTATATCAGGTAAGTATGTCTTTTTTTTTCTGCTGTCATCAAATCGTTTTAAACGATTCGTTACTGTTTTAAACTCTTTTATAGTACCATGGGGATGACCCAATTTCTTACGTCTGTTGTAATAATCATCAATATAATCGACAAAACTCTTTTTGTATTTGAGTAATTTTTTTGACGGAAACACTTCTTCAATTATCAGGAATTCCTGTTTACTTAACTGAGCCATAATATAATCCAGATCCGGCTTATTAATATAATTACTTACCTGGCTTTCCTTCTCTTTAATTATCCGGTTCTTTCTTTGGTAGTCGAGATCCCCTTTCAGTACTTCGCCCTTGCCACTTGACCATGATTTAGGATTTACTCTTATATTGGTTGGCAACTTCTTTACTTTGATATCTTTACCGGTATTAGGATCATATCTTCTGAGTCTAATGTAGATCATTGCTTCACCATTCTTATCCGTCTGATTTGACTGGATCATTCTTTTTATCTTCAGGTCCTGCGGAACGATATATGTGTTTGCATATTTCGCTATCTGATCATCAGTGTAATGTGACATAGTAGTACAAAAATTGATTATATTTGTAAAAATTCTGTAATCCTCTCTGATAGGCCAATTCAGCAATAAATGTAGTACAAAAAGATTACAATTCAAAAAAAGTAGTACAAAAAAGTATATTGAATATCAGCATATTAGACTATATAAATGCTCTTCTCACCCCGACCAAATGAAAAAGCCTGACATGAAAGTGCCGGGCTTTGTTTTTTCGTTGCGTTGAAAGCTCGCTTTTCTTTCTTATTTTTCAAGCAGCTGATCTGCTGCAAGTACGAGAAACATGAAATTTGTCGCACCTCCTCCCATCACATATTCCTGTTGCTGCCACAAGTACGGCCAATCGAGTAACTCGGGAAAATCGGGACGGATGAGTGCCGTTCCTGATGAAACCCCGCCTGGAATATATGACCAGTCGGCCCTGTTGGCGCCATAGGCGACAGTCGTCGACCTCACACCTACTCCCGAGGCGAAGGAAGCCGTATTTACCCCCGGATGAACTCCAAGAATGAAATTGAGTGCATTAAAGATATAATCTGCAGGGAAAATGTCGGGAAAAGCCTTGTGCAGAAAATACTGTCTTACCCCAAAGCTCTGGATATCCCATCCCGCTCCCCAAATATGTGGACGGTAAGGTACTCCGAAGGGTGTCTCGGCCCCCTGTTTAATTATTTCTGATGAGAGCGATTTTACAGCCTCCCTTACCGAACGTGTAAATCCTTCATTTCCTAACTGTGTAAGATAAGGACCAATAAGCCATGCAAGACTTCTTATCTCATGTATTATATATGACTCATTATAAACGATATAATCCCTGTAGGCAGCTTTTCCGGTGGTGAGGTACAGCTCCATTGCAGCATGTATTTTTGATGAAATTGATCGTCCGCTGGTTGTGCGGTCGAGGTTGTAGATACTTTCAGCTACTTCAAGGCATTGGATACTTAGTGTGTCGTTGAATCCTTTAAGTACCCTTGAGGCAGCCGCCAGATGAGCTGCGGTTGTAAGTTCTCTTGAGGGATTTTCCTCAGTGAAGACCCACCGATCATCGGGCTGTTCCGGTAGTCCAACCTGTCCGTCGGTCATGGTAGCCCCATCGCCAAGCAGCACATATTGCCTCAGAGTGGGGCAGATTATGCCCCGGTATAGCCTGCCCAGATTTCTGTACCCTCCTACAACAGATAAGGCTCCATGTTCTATTTGCTGTAATATGTCAGGTTTCCCATCAGGCTGATGAATTTCAACTATATGTGTACGCTGGTCAACAGATGTTTCATCATATTTGATCCCAAAGGCCTCGTATATCTGAGTAAGTATATAAACTTCCCCGCTCTGTGATTCAACCCTGAGATCATAATCGCCGGCATCGTGCCAGCCCCCGATGTTGAGACCCGGGACATGTTCGCCAGATTTAAATTTTGTCAAAGTAGAAGGACCCTGTAAATATCCGTCAAAATGGTTTCTATTTGTCGGGGCCATCAGAGCATCGTCCATGTGACACAGACCGTGCCATACGCGGTATTTTTCATTAATGCGCATGTGACACATCTGTACTGGCAGAAAATACTCCAGAGTTGGCTGCCAGACATCGCGCTTATAAACATCTTCAGCGATTCTGAAGGGTTGTGATTCAAAATTTCCATAACGTATCCTGTATAGGCCCTCCTTTTCAACAGAAGTAAAGTCGAATTTCAGGTAATCGTATCTTAAAAACCTGCCCCATTGATCCGGTTTTGCGGACTTGACTACTTCGGACTTTCCGTCGGGGTTGATTCTTTCGAGTTTAGGAGTTGACCTTTTACTATCGTTTTTATCAAGTTCAATTAATGCATATTTCTGCTGTAAGGGGCGGTATCCAATCTGCGATACATGAATTACCGGATCACTGGTCCAATTGCTGATCGAATTAGGCGTAATAATCCATTCTATTGCTTTTTTTGTGGCCCCTGGTGTAACGAGCGACCTTACTACGAACCAGCCGTTATTATGAATGTAACGGCCATCAATAAGCTGAAGATCTGATCCTGATGAACTGATTGTCAACCTCATCATCTGATCTTCAGGAGCAACAGTGAGTTGTTTCCCTGCCGACATTGGTTGGGCCGAAACCAGCTTCCCATTTTTATCGTACATGCCCGGGCCGTTAGCCTGGCGGGGAAAGATTCCCGATTTATTCCCGAGTATCCATGTCTTTCCAAATAGTACACCCGGGAAAAGTTCCATATTAAATCCCACCTTTTCTGCAAATTCCTCGGGAATGGGGCGGTCAAGATCAACGGTTACAACAACAGAGGCGCCCCGGGCACGGGTTGTAACCGTATAATTAAAATAAAGATCGGGATAAAAAACCGGATTAAATCCCTTGCCATTGATTGCAGAATCGGGATATGTCAGGTATGCAGTGATCACATTGTCTTCCTTATCGGTAATTCTATCCTTCTGTTTCGGTATAGGCTGCCACTGTCCTGGTGTTTCATCGAGCCGAAGGTCGCCATTGGTAGCTATTCTCATGCCGTGCATTATTATTGCAACACCTCCCTGGTGACCCTCAGGGTAGATGTCTTGAAAGGCCATCACGTTGACGCCGCCATTTTCAAAATACTCCTGGTCGTTGAGTTTAAACCCCTTTTGCTGCGAATACAGAGCTAAGGGCAGAATGGTAGTAATAATCAGCAGAATTAGTTTTTTCATGTTGTTTCAGATTCTGAATCTTAAATGTGAAGATACAAACTTCGCTAATATTAGTAAATGGATTTATCAAATCAGAACAATAATTTAACAGTAGGTTAAAAAGTCATTTGTAAAGTCTGATTTGTCTGAGTATTTCAACCCTGATAAAATGCTTTGCTTCTCATCCCGACAAATGAAAAGGCCTGGCACGAAATTGCCGGGTTTTGTTTTTCTGGGGCGTGACAGCTTGCTTTCAAACGCTTTAGAAAAACAAAACCCGGAAATGAGCACAGCGAATGTCAGGCTTTTTAATTTAGGTCACCACCCCGAAAGTCCGCCATTTTTGTTGAATTTATGAAGCAAAAATGGCAATCTTCTCAACTTCGATTCATTAAATCAAATGGCCTTGAAAATCAGATATTTACAAGGCTATTTTCATTAGTGGGACAATAAGTAGTACAAAATATTTAATTGTTTTTACCTCTTGATAGATATTTACTAAAATTCTGATTGCCAATAAAACAATATATCTATTTTAAATATATTTGACTTAACCATATTTGCTTCCAGAATATAAAATTCATTTTTTCATTGTAATACCCGGTAAAATGTATGAGTGATAGATATAAATTATTTGGTCACGAAATAACCACCGACAAGAATTTTATGGATGTTGAATTCGGGATTACACCTGAACTACAGGTTCATTTCGAATCTTTGAATTTTGAAATGGCAAAAGGTGGAGAAATGATCTTAAATCGTTTGCTTGGATTATTTGAAAAATACCCAAATGTTCCTGAATTACCCGGCTAAGATTCTTATCAGGTCATCATTCAGGTAGTAAACTTCAGAGCCATCCTTCTTAGGAGTTAATATCTTTGCTGCAACCAGTTCTTCCATAAGTTTTGAAAGAGTTGTCCTGGAAGATCTGCCTAAAACTTTTCCAATAATCTTTGGTTTTATATATGGCTGGCTGAAAATGACTTCATTTACCTCCTTTGTATACCATTTTATTTTAGATTTTCCGTAATTCAATGTCGAATCCATCTGTTCCAGTATGTCATTAATCAGGTTGCTGGTCAGAGCAGATGTACTTTCGACAGCGTCAAGCATAAACAGAATCCATTTTTTCCATGAACCAAGTTGCGTTACAGCTCCCAGATTAAAATAGTAGTCTGATTTGTTCACAATTATATACTTTGACAGATACAATACCGGTTGATATAAAAGTCCTGTCTGTACAAGATAGATTAAGTTAATAATTCTGCCTGTTCTCCCATTACCATCCTGAAAAGGGTGAATTGCTTCGAATTGATAATGTGCAATACACATTTTGATCAATGGATCTGTCGGATAATTCTTGCCGTCATTAAGATAAGTTAAAAGATTATCCATTAGTCGTTCAACAATATCATTACCTCTTGGAGGTGTATAGATTACTTCGCCTGGCCGTAACTCACTTTGTCCCCTTTTGATAACTACATTAGCTTGTGGCGGGCGTATGCCGGATGTAGTATTTTTTATCTGACGGAAGATCGATAGAACTGACTGCAGATTTAAAATTTTTGTTTCATTCGTCGCATGGTAACCAGCCCAAAGTGCTTCCCTGTATCTGAGAACTTCCTTAGCAGCCAAATCTGCTTTTTCTTCGCTTTTATTATCCGAGACTGCTTTATACAATTCGTCTTCGGTAGTGAAAATATTTTCAATTTCAGTTGAAGTTCTAGCTTCCTGCAATGCAATTGTATTCACCAGCATATATGGATTTGGAAGTCGCATAACATTGATATTCACTGAGGCCAACGCTCTTGAAGCAGATACCAGCTTTTTTAAAATATCGGTATCATCATCTATTTCTGATGAGGGCGGAAGAAGAGGAAGATCGTTGAATGGGCTTTTCCTGTCAAATCTTTGCATAGTTCATTGCTGTTCAATATTTGCACAATTATGGACATGTTGCAAATTTATATAGTATTTTTATTAAAAACAATAGCATATGTCCAATAATTTAATAAATATGGACGTCTTGTCAAAGCATGTTCATTTTTATCTGGAAAAAGGCCGTTAATTTTTGGAAGGACGGACTGAGCGACCGGCAAAACTTAATTATAATAGTTTTGTTTTACTGACGCGTAAGAAAACCACAAATACTAATGAAATTCTAAAAGCCATTTGAAAATGTGAATAAAAAACTTTTGGGATTACTTTTTTTTGGAGTTCTGATGGGTGCAATGGACATCGCCCTTCTGAGCCCTGCCATTCATGCAATCCAAAAATATTTTCATGTCAGCTCGAGGGAAATTATATGGGTTATTAATGCCTACGTTATTTCCAATTTAATAAGCACTCCTTTGATGGCCAGTCTTTCAGATCTTTATGGAAGGAAAATAATTTATATCCTTTCAGTTACGATTTTTGGATTAGGTTCACTGGCTGTAATATTTTCCTATAACTTCAATTTAATTATTATCGGAAGGGGCATTCAGGGATTTGGATCAGGAGGCTTTTTCCCCGTTGCCACTGCTGTCATCGGTGATACTTTCCCAAAGGAAAAACAAGGCTCTGCTCTTGGAATTTTAGGAGCTGTTTATGGATTGGCTTTCATGATAGGCCCTGTAATAGGCGGACTATTCCTATTGATAAACTGGCATTGGGTATTCGTTATTAACTTACCTATGTCGTTTATGCTTATTATTGCTTCACTTAAACTTTTCCCAAATAATAAAATTAAAACCCATGTCTCATTTGACTGGTTTGGAATGTTACTGCTGATTGTCTGTATTGGTCTTTTTGCTTATTCTGTCAGCCATATAAATACAAAAGACTTTATAAAGTCATTACTCTCTTTAGAGATACTTCCCTACCTGATAATCTCCTTTATAATTCTTCCTTTTTTCATCTACTATCAGAAAAAAAGCTATAACCCTATTATTAATACAAAGCTGTTCAAATCAAAACAACTAATCATTGCTTATCTACTGGCCTTTGGTGCAGGACTTGCCGAAACAGCCATGATGTTTATTCCCGGATATATAAAAGAGACGTTCAACATAAGCTATTCAAATGCCAGTTTTGCTCTTATTCCAATGCTGGCAGCACTATTAATAGGTGCGCCACTTGCCGGCCGTTTTATTGATTCCGCAGGGCCAAAATATGTATTGCTTTCCGGAACAGCAATTCTTACGGCAGGATTAATAAGCCTTTGGCATGTTCATGAACATATAACCGGTTTTTATATAGCTGAGGCGATTTTGGGTTTTGGCTTCTCTTTTATAACAGGAGCACCTTTAAGATATCTGGTCAATACCGAAACAACAGATGAAAACAGAGCATCAGGGCAGAGTTTAATATTAATTTTTACAAGCGTAGGGCTTATAGTTAGTTCATCGTTGGTAGGAGCATTAATTGCAAGTCTTGGTGGTGGGGCAGCCGGCTACAAAGGCGCTTTTTTGTCACTTGCCATTGTATCGGCAATGATGATTGCGGCCCCTTTTGGATTAAAATTAAAGGATATCTAATGGAGATAATCTGTATAATTAGAGACAGAGATGGGTTTTTCCTTTTTAAATATAACTGGTTTACTTATTGTTCATTTGTTAAAAGACATTGTTTATAAGTTATAAAGTTGCCTAACCCTGATAGTTTTAGTTTATACTATCTTACAGTCCGCAATATGGACTAAACCCTCCGTGAATAATTGAAAATTAGCAAATTATAAATTACATACATACTTGCTATAAAATCCATTAATAATTGAGTTTTATGAAAACTATACTATTTTATCTAATGCCTTTAAGCATATTACTGGCAGGCGCTTACTCTTGCACTAGTAGTTGTAACTGCGATGAGATTACTTATAATGAAGAGGCACATTCTTTTGTGAAAGGTGCTGACTTATACTCCGGTAAATGTACTACAAAGAATTCCGAAAACGGGGAGGTCGTCTATAACTACAAAAATGGAAAAATAATGAAGGCTACCAGCAAGTATGTTAATGGAACGCTGGAAATTTTAGGAAATTCTGATGGTATTATTTCTGTAAAATATATAGCCAAGAATGGAAATCTCAGGATTAACCTTCTTGCAAATCAAGGAAGTCATTATGGTGATGATTTTAGGTATCAACTGATTGACAACCGGGATATTAATATTGATAATGT
Organism: uncultured Bacteroidales bacterium; assembly: GCA_963715785.1. Classification (GTDB taxonomy): domain Bacteria; phylum Bacteroidota; class Bacteroidia; order Bacteroidales; family VadinHA17; genus LD21. Next base: position 2,234,240 of record OY970276.1, on the reverse strand, counting down.
TACTAACTCCAGGCCAGGGTCATATGCGAAGAGTCCTAATGGAGAAAAATATATCGATTTTTATACCGAGAAGAAACCCATTACAGTTAGGGGTGTTATTCTTAATATTTTAGCTGAGGAATATTTACCCTCAGATAAATACGATAAAAAAAGATTAACCGGACTTGTACTTGAAAATCCTAAAAATAGCAATATAATAGTTTATGATAAAGCAACCGTTTATGATGATACCTCAGAAAAAATAATTTCACATTTATTACAGCCCAATAGGCTAGACCCTAACGTTTACGGTTATTTTGGAGGGGGCGATGTTGAAAAGCAGAAAGCATTATTTGGACATGTCATTAAATAATAATATATCCGCTTGCAATCAGGCATACTTATTCTCAATCCAAAATTATTTCAATAATAATCTATACCAAGTTTAAATTTGAAATGCATCATAATATAGACATTATGTGGAATACCAACTTTGAATAAGTCAAAACAATCTAAATGTAAAACGTAACTTTGAATCAATACTGTCGTACAAAAGGAAATGTTATATTAAAATTCTCTCATGACTCAAGAATCAATTTCAAATAAATTATCGGAAATATTTGTTTTGGATATTCTTCAGCAAGCAGAAGAATTAGGCGTTTCAAATTTCCATGACAATTACACAGAACTTGTAAACAATACTGTAGTTTAAAAGACCTGAAACTGAATTATACTAAATTTAAAAACCAAGTAATGAACTCAACTGAAGAAATAAAGAAACTTAAGGCACTTTTAATTCAAGGTGCGATTACAGAAAATGAGTATACTACCCTCATTCAAAAATTAGATCCAGAGAAGAACGAGAAAGAAGAAAATGACAAAAATGAGATTATTACGAATCCTCCTATTGAATCTGATCCAGAGTTAATAATAATTAGTAATTTAAATCGCTTGCCCGAAAATGTAGTTACTGCTGGTAAATCCATTCAGAGTGCAATCGGGTTTCAGGTAGCAAGCTACATATGCAATGTTATTGGCATAGTTATTTTTATTCTAAGTCTATCTTCTCTATTAAGCGGAAGAGGTTTTGGTGACCTCTTAGGTGATAATCCAGCATTTATATTCGCACTAATATTTATATCTATTGGATTTGTATTTTGGATAGTATCACTTACTAAATTTAATAAAGCAGGCGAATTTCTTAAGAAATCAGAAGCAGTCTACTACGGTAGAAATATTATTAAAGTTGAACCAAGTAGGCAAAAAGTTGAATCCCATGGACTAAAAGTAGGTCAGGCATTTGCAGGTGGCATAATAGCATATTTTGACGAAACAGGCAATTATGTGGCAATTGTTTCAAAAGCGGATCTGACTGAGAAAATGAATCTGAAACAAGCAAGACTAGCATGTAAAAAGTTTAATTCTGATGGGTATTCAGACTGGTTCTTGCCAGATGGAGATGAATTAGTGAGAGCATATAACAATTTGCATAATAAACAAACAGATAGTTTTAAGAAAGAAACTTATTGGGTAAATCGTCATGGTGTTGATTATTCAAACTTGTACGATTTTTCAAGCAAACAAGATTATTTTCGACAGAAACCAGAGTTCAATCTTGTACGTCCAATGAGGCTGGTCAAGTTACTTTAACTCAATATTTAAAAACCAAATTATTCTGGATAGCCTCTTTTTTATTAAAATTAAAATTTATGAACCACACTTCTAATATATCCAAACTTCAGGAACTATTCGAATTGCATAAAACCGGTGCAATCACTAAAGAAGAATACGAGTCATTAAAATCTGATATCATTAATCAGGATGAAGCCCAATCTATGTCAAATCCCAAAACCAATGAAATAATAATCACACAGTCCGAAAATCAAATAGAACTTTCGGCTGAAGGATCTAAAGAAAAGATAAAAGAAGATATTGGCACGCAACGACAAGATGAATTAAACATTGAAACGACAGAGAACAAAATACCTGTTATTCCTATTACTAAACCCAAAAGGAAACTTGGGAGCTTAATAGTTATATTTTTTCTACTAACAGGTTTAGTGGCAGCTGCAATATTATTATACAAATACCACAATGATTATAACAAATTAATTATTCTCAATTCACAAGCAAGATCCAGAATTGAGAGATTATCAGCAGATTCATTAGTAAAATCAGATTCAATTTCAGCATTATACGGGAGACTCATTCAGAATTATAGTAATTATGGTTCTGTCGTAACCAATAATAATCAAATACCGCTGGAAGGTTTAATTGCTTACTTTCCATTTAATGCAAACGCTAATGATGAAAGCGGAAATGGTCATAATGCAACTGTAGTAAATGCAATATTAACAAATGACCGATTTGGAAATAATAATAGTGCATACAGTTTTGATGGGAATTCTGGTACAGAAAGATATATATTTTCAAATATCGGGACTCACAATGCACTTTCATTTTCTGTTTGGTTTAAAACTGCTACTCCAACAACAATGTATCCAGACATCCTAAATTACGGCTCAAATAATAGACTAGAGGCTTCAATTAATGGGAATCATTTTGCTTATACTGCAAATGGTTCAATCGGGAAGATTGCTGCAGGTGCTGTCATTGGAGGGACTTGGGCACCTTTAATAAATTCCAATGTCTATGTGTCAGATAACCAATGGCATCATGCAGTCATATGCTATGTGCCAAACGATAATATTTATCTTTATATCGATAATATTTTCGTTGATAAAGCCTCATATAATCAGAATAATCCTACTGATGACTTGCTTTATATAGGCAGGCAAATAAATGACAATGCAGGTTCAGTCATGCATGAAACACATTTTAATGGTTCTATTGATGATATCCGTATTTACGATAGAAAATTAACTGAAATGGAAATTTCAAATCTTTTTAATGAAAAATCTAAATGACAAATTATGGACATAATAGAAGAAATCAAAAAACTTAAATCCCTCCTGGATCAAGGTGCGCTTACAACGGATGAGTTTAACGCACTAAAAAAGAAAATTTTATCTGACAAGACCGATTTAAAAGAACCTCAAGATACTTCACTTTCAACTTCTAAAGTGAATATTGAAAATTCTATTAAAGTAAAATTGTTTGAAAAAGATGCTAAAGATTCAGCAGATAACCGTGATAGCAAAAATGATTCCAAAGTTGATTCAAGTGAAAAGTTGGAAATTAATAGTAAAGAGGCATTGAAAATGCTTGATAAAATCGGTGTAGGATTTGACCAACAAAATCTTATCTATTATGCACAAATAGGTGATTATAAAAAAGTCGAATTATTATTAATAGCCGGACTTAGTCCTGATGAAACGTGGTATAATCCTGTGCAGAAAAGGAATATATACCCCTTACATAATACTGCAGGTTGGGGCACTCCAAAAATGGTTAAACTATTACTTATTTATGGAGCTGAAATCAATCTTGAAGATGAGAATGGAATGACAGCTTTGTTTTATGCAATAGAGTATGGATCAAAGGCGGCAGCAAAAATTTTAATTGACTATGGTGCAGATATGAATCATAAAACAAAGAAAAAATTAAACCCTCTGTATTTTGCCGGATCGAAGAAAAAAACTGAAATGGTTGAACTTTTAACAAGTGCTGGTGCCGAAGAAATGCCTATAAATGAAATAGCTTCAATTAAAAGGAAAAAATTAATAAAAAATTTACTTATTGCAGCGGCTGTGATAGGTTTTTGTTTGTTTGTGGGAAATGCTATATTTAGTCCATCTTCAAGTTCATCCTCATCCTCATCATCTTCTTCTTTTGAATCAATTTCTTCAGAAGGCACTCATACTTGTGCTTGGTGCGGTAAAACATTCACCGGGTATGGTTACTATCATTTATTCGACGGATGCGCTACCGGCGATAATAATATACAAGGTGATATGTGTTCAACTAAATGCTGCCAGGAAGAATGGACTCATGACGCAAACAATCCAAATAGACACTTATGAGATATTCAACAATATAGTAAGCTACTATGTTGTTTTGAAAAGATTATTAGTAGGGGCTGAAATCAACGCTTTTTACATTCAGTTAATTTTAGCATAATTGTTTATACTAAAAAATTTATTGCGACAAGCAAGGTTAATATTATTCCACGTAATATTTCCTCTTATATCAGGGGGTATAATTTATATAGCCTACAGAAGTAAATCATTAATCTTATTCAGATGGTTTGATGAAATTGGGATTTCTGGATTTACAAACTCTATCAGAGATTTTTTAAATCATTTTAAGAATCATCTACCTAATTGGATAATCTTCTCTTTACCAGACGGGTTATGGCTATATTCCTTCACTTCTATTTTATTAATTATTTGGGAGAAGGATATTGAAAAAATAAAATTTTGGTTACTTATACCTTTTCTGGCGTTTTCTTCTTACGAGTTACTTAAAATATTGAAAATCTTGCAAGGCACTTTCGATTTGGTCGACCTTTTTATTTACTTTTTGGCTTTTATTCTCAGCATTATAAATATTGAATTAATTCCCCAAGTTTATGCAAAAAAGATTAATTAAGACAGGACTTTCAGTTGCAATCTCATTGATCTTTCTTTTTCTTGCTATTGGAAGTGGAGTGGATATTAAAGATGAAGCGGCAGTCATAAAGGATATGCAAGGAACATGGGTTGGGCATGACCATGAGGCAGGTGTTTACACTCATTATAAACTACAAATTTCAGGAAATAAATTTAAAGGTTGGATTCAAACTGCTTACACAGATGATGAACCTGCGTGGTCAAACCAATCAAGCGAAACAGGAACATTTACTTTAAGCCCTGTTCAAGGATATACAAATTCATCTGGCAATTACCGTAATATTAATTTTTATAAAGAAGGTGGCGGCTTTGGAGATAATTCTCTGGCAGCCAGAACATTTACAAATATGATTATTTATGATGGTGGTTTATATGTTGTTGGCTGGGGAAATATGTCGAAAAAATAAGTTGGAGGTAGAAAAGAACATAATGTACGGGCAGAAATAGAGTATGTGTACCGTTTTTAATACTTTTATGCTGCATTAATAACTGTGGAAAATAATATGGAAACTATCTCAAATCCCGATCTGCAGTTAGCTTTTGATTTCGTTCAATACACAAATCGTAACATTTTTCTTACAGGTAAAGCCGGCACCGGAAAAACCACCTTCCTGCATAACCTGAAAAAATCATCCCCCAAGCGAATGGTCGTTATGGCCCCAACAGGAGTGGCTGCAATAAATGCAGGAGGCGTAACCATACATTCATTCTTTCAATTGCCTTTTCACCCATATATTCCATCGTTTTACCTTCCAGAAAATTTTACCGAAAATCAGGCAGGGCAAAAAGAATCGTCAGGCTATAAGATGAGCCGCGAAAAGATTAATATAATCAAAAGTCTTGATCTGCTGGTTATTGATGAGATAAGCATGGTAAGGGCAGATACCCTCGATGCGGTTGATTCCGCTCTGAGGAGATACAAAAATCGTCACCTTCCATTTGGCGGTGTACAACTACTTATGATTGGCGATCTCCGGCAGCTAGCTCCTGTTGTCAAAGATGAAGAGAGGGAAATAATTGATAAATACTACGATTCATATTTTTTTTTCGCAAGCAGGGCATTATGCACCACCGATTATGTCACAATTGAACTAAAACATATTTACAGGCAGAATGATCAGGACTTTATTCAATTGCTTAATAAAGTCCGCGACAATCATGTGGATTCAAACGTGCTGAGCGAGCTTAATAAAAGATTTATTCCTGATTTTGACCCTGATTCCGGTGGCGGATACATCACTCTTACAACTCACAATTATCAGGCTAATATGCTGAATGATTCAAAGCTCGGGAAACTTACCGGCAACCCTCATTCCTTTATGGCCACAGTTAAGGATGAATTTCCGGAATTTTCCTACCCGGCTGCCGGCGAGCTGATTCTTAAGAAAGGTGCCCAGGTTATGTTCGTGAAAAATGACTTATCGGGGGATAAGCGTTTCTTTAATGGCAAAATAGGAAAAATATTAACTTTTGAGGACGATAGCATTGTTGTTAAATGCCCTGATGACGATTTTCCAATCAGGGTAGAGATGGTGGAATGGCAAAACATGAAGTATACCCTTGATGATACAACAAAAGAGATTCAGGAGACAGTAATCGGAACCTTTACCCAATACCCTCTTAAGCTGGCATGGGCAATTACGATTCATAAAAGCCAGGGACTTACTTTTGACAGAGCTGTAATCGATGCACGTGATGCTTTTGCCCATGGACAGGTGTATGTGGCTCTCAGCCGTTGCCGTACCTTAGAAGGGCTGGTGCTCAGCACCCGGATCAATCAGAGAAGCATTATCGACGATCGCGCCATTTCTGTATTTGTCAGTCAAACAGAACAAAACCAACCCGGACAAAAAGAGCTGGAAGAGTCGAAAAAAGCTTTCCAGCAGATGCTGCTGACAGAACTTTTCGATTTTACTCCCCTTATGCGGAATCTTAACTATTGCCTTAAGATTGTCGACGAGCACAATATGAGCCTTATGGGAACGCTGCGGAAAATGATTGAGAATGCAATTACCGGCATCAGGACTGATCTTATTGAGGTCTCTGAAAAATTCAGTCCCCAGTTGAAGGAGCTTTTAAACGTTGAAATAGATGCTGAATCAAATATCCGGCTGCAGGAGCGCATAATGAAAGCTGGCGAATATTTTTCTTTTAAGCTTGAGACTGTGCTCAAAGAGATCCTTGCCGGATACCATGTGGAAACGGATAATAAAACTGTGCGCAAATCGGTCTCCGAAGCTTTGACGAGGGTCCGGAAGGAGGCTACTTCCAGGCTGGCCTGTGTCAATGCCGTAAGATCAGGTTTTACTGTAGGCAAATATCTCGATGAAAGGGCCAAATCGGCTATTGATACCCGTGAAGTAAAATCTACCGCTGCATTATCAATTGAGGATAGCTCCGGAATTATTCAGCATCCTGAATTGCTAAGCCGGCTGAAGGAGTGGCGCAATCAGAAAGCCAGGGAAATGAGGCTTCCCCATTATATGATAATACCTCAAAAAACTATGGTCACACTGGCCAATATTATTCCTCAGTCTCTGCCCTCTCTTAAACTGGTAAAAGGCATGGGTAAAAAGAAATCAGAGAAATTTGGGGAAGAAATTTTAAATATTATCATTTCATTTTGCAGAAAAGAAAAAATTGAACCACCCGTAGAAAAATTAACTGTTGAAAAGATTCCAAAAAAAGTTAAAGGAGAAACAAAGAAAATAAGTTATGATCTTTTCAAGAGAGGTAAAACAATTTCACAAATAGCAGAGGAGAGAAATCTGAGCATAACAACTATCGAAGGTCATTTGGCATATTATGTTGGCACCGGCGAAATCCCTGTCAATAAGTTTGTTTCACAGAAGACAACAGATCTTATCGCTAGTCATTTTGAAGGGAGTGATGATCTTAAAATGGGACCTGTAAAAGTTGCTTTGGGTGAAGAGGTATCATGGAGCGATATCCGGTTTGTGGCAGGCCATCTCAAATTTCTCAGAAGATCGCCGACTGTTGTTTAACTTTTTCAATATGTAAAAGAAACTATGTTTGCATATTCTCTTTTGCATGTAATTGTATCTTCAAATTCCATTCTCTTCCCGTTTCGGAATAACTCCCAAAATAATCTGGTTTTTTTGTCGGCAAAAACTTTAGTATTTATAGAAGAATTTACATATCCGCCTACCCACATTAAATCCATATCTGATGCCAGTGCAAAGGAGCTATTGGTTCTTCCATAATTATTTATTTTATAGTGATATAGCGCTCCCCCGTATACTCCGTCGGAATACCAGCATAAACGGACTGTATCTCTGGCAGGTGTTTTACTTATTCTATTCAATTTTATGGTAAGATCTACCAGTTTGTTTAAAGAAAAGGATAGAAATCTTGCATTCTTTTTAAGGTCGAAAAGTGTTGTTCTATTGATCGTGAAAAGATGTTCTGAATCACCAACTAAACAAAAATTATAGTTTTTGGCACCTTTGATTTTTCTCAATGAATATTTGAAATGACCCAGGCTGTCAGTTGAAAATTGACCAACTTCGATTGGCTCTGATATATTATTGATATTTACTAATCCCTGTACAATTATGTCTTTCCAGGGTATCCCCTCTTTTGTGCTTTCATCTGATACTTTCCCTTCTATTTGAAGGGTTCCTTCAGTATTAACACATCCTGCCAGCACTCCAGAAACGAATACTATTATGACAAAAAGGCTAATGTTAAACAAATCTGTTTTTAGCATATTGACCAATGCCTGGAAAACAGAAGTAATTTAACCATTTTATCTCAATCTATAATCAAAACCCATGCGCATTAATAGTTATTTGATATATAACCATCAATGCGCACCAGAGCAAAGCTTTGAAGCCGCTTTGTATTATTTAAGACGTTCTTCTGAGGCTAAGACAGAGAAAACACTTTTAAAGCTGCTTAAAAAAGAATACTTCTCCTTCAGGACTAACCTGTAAAATAATTCTTCTATTACTCTTTTCTAACTCCACAAAATAGTTGTCGCGATCTTCGAATTGTACTCCATATAAAATCATATCAGTGTCATTGTTTTCATTATCATCATAAAAGAGAACCTGCCCAACCGTATAGTCTTTGTAATTTTTTTTGATATCCTTCTGACCGTTTTCCGGCAGATCAGCAAAAGTCTTAAACTGAGTCGTACCAACAAGTTTCCCATTGATATCATAAAATGCTGACATCTTCTTACCATTTTTATCGGTAAACGAAGCTTTGTCATACGTATCTATCCTCTCCCATTCAACATTTTTAGCATCCTTAAAGTCGAAACTGAAATTGCTTTTAGCTAAATCACTCACGGCTTGTCCTTCAAGTTTTTTTAGAGCAACTCTTTCAGCTTTTGCTTCTTTTTTAGGTTCTTTGTTTTTTCCTTTGTCTTCTTTCTGTGTTTGTCCGAGCACAATACTCATTGCAAACAAAAATGTCATTGATAAAACCACCAGCTTTTTCATAAATAAAATTTTTAAATTATTGATAAGTAAATTATTGTCACTAATTATTTGCGACATTAAAAATTATTTTGTCTAACATTTCCTTCTCAAAAAACAGTTCTTAAGCAAAAATGTTTACTGAACTGGAAAATTTAAGAACGCCAGATTCCTATTTAGAATAATTCTAAGCCGGTTGCAAAAATTGAGAATCCATTTTATACAGAAAATACAGACAGTCTTGATTATAACCTCCAAAAAGAATCGTAATTTTAAATTTTAGAATCAGGATATTAAAATGACTTTCTAAAGAATTTTAAGATTTGAACTATACAATTACGAATGAAATGAAAAAACCGATCAGCCGGCTTTTATTAATCAGCCTTCTTCTTTTCATATTACCTGTGTTTTTACAGGCTAAGGTCAAGCTTCCCGTATTGGTAAGCGATGGTATGGTGCTGCAGAGGGATACTAAATTAATAATCTGGGGCTGGGCATCTCCCGGAGAAAAAGTACAGGTTAAATTCAATGGAAAAACAGTCAGAACGATAACCGCTTCTGACGGAAGCTGGAAGATTGCCTTGCCTCCAATGAAAGCCGGAGGACCCTATATCATGGAAGTGAAAGGCAGCAATACTATCATTATAAATAACATTTTACTCGGCGATGTCTGGTTCTGTTCAGGCCAGTCCAACATGGTTGTTAACATGGAAAGGGTAAAGGAAAAATATCCCGGTGATATAGCTTCCGCAAATTTTCCTGAGATAAGGAATTTCTTCATCCCGACTGCAGCAGACGTTACATCAGTCCATGAAGAATTGCCGGCTGCAAAATGGATTTCAGCATCGCCGGAAAATGTCCTCGGCTTTGGTGCTGTGACTTTTTTCTTCGCGAGAAGTATTTACCTTGAATATAAGATTCCAATCGGAATAATAAATTCAAGTGTGGGGGGGACGCCAATAGAAGCCTGGACCAGTGAGGAAGGACTTAAATCGTTTCCTCAATTGACAATGAGAATTGAGAAACTTAAGGATACTGCTTATCTGAATCCGATATTGCGGCAAGCCAGGAGGAAATCCTCAGCAAGTGAGGAAGCCACGTCTGATACAAAGTCAATGGATAAGGGCATGAGTGGCCCGATTCCCTGGTATGACAATGCCTATGTGCCTGAAGGCTGGAATAAATACTGGCTCCCCGGATACTGGGATGATCAGGGTATTAGAGGACTGAATGGAATCGTATGGTTCAGAAAAGAGATCAATGTACCTGAATCAATGACCGGAAAGCCTGCAAAACTCTTCCTTGGACGCATAGTGGATGCGGATAATGTTTATGTAAACGGAGTACTTTCCGGATCGATTACATACCAGTATCCCCCAAGAAGGTATAATCTGCCCGCTGGCTTATTGAAACCGGGTAAAAATATTATTGCGATCAGGGTGACAAACTATACCGGAAAAGGAGGATTTGTACCGGATAAACCCTATTATCTTGTTGCAGGCGGAGACAGCATTGATTTGCGTGGTGATTGGATATACAAGGTCGGAAAGGTATTCAAACCCGTGACTCCCGGATCAGGAACAGGTCTTCCTGTAATCTCGATGCAGAATGAACCAACGGGGCTCTATAATACAATGGTTGCACCCTTAATAAACTACCGGATAAAAGGTATTTTATGGTATCAGGGTGAAGCAAATACAAACAACCCCACAGAATATCAGCAACTTCTTACCGCACTCATAAATGATTGGAGAAATAAATGGCAACAGGGCCCTCTCCCATTCATCTTTGTTCAGTTACCAAATTTCATGGAGGTTCAGTATCTTCCTTCCGAAAGTAACTGGGCAGAATTAAGATACGAACAGCTTAAATCCTTATCAGTGACAAATACAGCAATGGCTGTTACAATTGACGTGGGAGAATGGAACGACATCCATCCACTTGAAAAGAAAGTTGTAGGGGAAAGATTAGCCCTGGCCGCCCGTAAACTGGCCTATGGAGATGACAAGATCGTGTATTCCGGCCCTCTTTACAGATCATCAGTTAAAGATGGAGACAGCATAAAAATAGAATTTGACCACATTGGCAGTGGTTTAAAAATTAAGGGAGGAGGCGATTTAAAATATTTTGCTATTGCCGGAGCAGATAGAAAATTTGTTTGGGCAGATGCAAAAATCCAAAATAACCGTGTCATAGTATGGAGTGATGAAATAAAAGACCCAATATGTGTGAGATACGCCTGGGCTGATAATCCGGCAGGTGCTAATCTCTATAATATTGAAGGATTGCCTGCTTCCCCTTTTGAGGCTTGTCCCGGCAAATAGAATTATTAATCTTATTAGTGTTCATTAGCCTGGAATGAGAATCCGGCAGGAGCAAACCTTAAAAAAGGAATGCCTGCCGGCTTCACCCTAATTAACCAACTGAAAAACGACTTAACTCTTATCTTCTCATTTAACACATACGTTTCCCATCAATATCTTTAAAATCGATTACATATTTTTCACCATCAGATAACACAATAAATGCACCAAGAGATGAATAGGTGGGCATTATATCAACTATTGTTATTTCTCTGACAGGCGATAATTCTTCCTCAGTCCACTGGTTATCATCCATTTTATGCAACATCACGGTAATCATAAGTTCCATCGGTGGATTTTTCTGCATTCGTTTTTTGTATGCATAAATTACAGTGCTTTGGTCAGCTTCAGCATTTCTGTTTGAATGAACCAAGCTATCCAGCTTGTCCCACCCACCATACGAAATCAATGCAATTTGCCTTCCGGGGATCGATGCCGTGATTACTTTTTTTGATCCATCTTCAAATTGGCGGATTTCAGCTACTTGCCCCCCAATATGAGGCATGCCGAAATGGCCGAGAGTGATTTCGTATTCAAATGCCAGGCGGGACCTGTCGACTCTGATTAATCCTCCGGGAATGGTTATATCAGCAAGATCGATAATGTAGCCTAATCCGTTATTGGGAGGTCTTCTCATAATAGCCTGCCGATATAACACCCCATCCCGTACACCATTAAATAACATGCTTTGAGCGATAGTATATCTGCGGTTTTTGCCAGAATCATTTTTAACTGCCTTCCCGGTCAGATAAAAGTTAACATCATCGCCTCTCACATCACGTGGATCGAGGCTACGGAAACTATATTCCATAGCTGTCCCTCCCAAAGGATTGTGATCTTCCCAGGGAAAATGCGTGTTATAAACAAGCTTGGAATAATTTGGATCGTCGTAGTAGACTTTTCCCTGCATAATTTCTGATGTTCCTGTCTTGCCATGATTAACCAGTACCAGCCCGGGACTTTCCAATACAGTTCTTATTGAACTAGTTCCCATATTTTCCCAGATCCCCTCATTTTCTCTTGCAGTCCAAAAAGGTGAATCGTCAGGTAGAGCAAGGTTTATAAATGGCAAAAACATCAGGAACGGACTGCCGGCACAACTGTAATTTTGTACCATATATTCTTTTTGTCCATAAAATCCAAGACTGGGGATATCATTATAATAGAATTCAGGCCTGGTTACAAACTGCAACAGTGAACCTGAGCAGAGCCGCCTGGCCCAACCCGGGTCTATCAATGATTTATCCTTTAGCATGAATGCAATAGGGAAAGCACCTGAAATCCATGTCCGGTAACAGATACTTCTCGACCACATATTCAGGTATCCGTCACGCGCAAAAAATTTAGTTATAAACCCCATTAGTTTCTGGGCAGATCGTTCAATTACCTGTGCTATTTCGGGATAATATTCGTCACCAAATGCCCTGTTCCAAATAGAGGTGTAAACTATGAACAAGCTAATGGAGTAGTAATTATAGGTTTGTTCGAGATACCATCCATCTCCGGAATGATAAGATAAGATCCATAAAAGATGACTCTTTAGTAAATCATCATCAATCTGATAGCCATACTTCTTTAGAAATGAAAGTGCAACAATATTAAAAATCCTCCAATTATTCTGGGTTGTGCGGTGGTGTGCCCATTTTGAAATGGTTTTGGCCATATCATCTCTTTGCTTTTGGGTATATTGTGTCCAGATAGTATCGGGGAACAGCAATAAGGTTTTACATAATCCTCCAAGCTCACAGGTGAACTGATAATTTGAATCGGGAAGATCCTCAGGAAGAGGGAGAGAGTTTTGATGCCCGGGCGTAAAAGTGTTATAAAACTGGAGGCTGTAGTAGTCTTTTAACCTGAGATTATTGATTGTTATTTCAGGGTCGATATGAATCAGCGGACCTGCCAGTGTAAATGTTCTTTCAAGCGATTCAAATTCCACTGAACGGTATCGCCAATCCGGTGCATCAGGCTGTGGGTAAGTCTTACCTGGTACAGTTGGAAACGTCAAAGGCGTTTCAATTGAATCAATATGTTTCAACGCTCTTTCCAACAGATACTTTGCCAGATCAATATAATGTTTCTTGGTCATTCCGGTAAAAGGACTTAACTCAAAATCGGGATTATTAACTTTAAAAGCTGGTTCCATATCTGTTTTATCTTCTTTTCTTGTTATTGACATCTTTCTTAATTCCGACCACCCTTTATAAACATCACCTTATCCTGGCTTTTTTTATACTCACCCTGGCTTTTTTTTTACTCACCCCCAATCCCCTCTCTACTTCGTAAAGAGGTCACCCTTCTTTTCGTTAGAAGAGATGGGAAAAGGTGAGTTTGCAAGGCTTAAAGAACCGAACGCAGTGAGCCCGGTGAAGCCAAATTCTCGATTCAAAGATGTTATAAAGAGTAGTATTTCCATCGGGGGTTTAAAGTTTTATTAAATTACTTTTTTAAAGTGAAAAAAAAGGAGTTGCAATTATGCACAACTCCTTTTTCATGATTTATTGATTTACTATTTCATCAATTAGTAACCCGGGTTCTGATAAGCAGTTTTTTCGTCAGCGGTCATTTCCATGCCTTGTATCTGGGCATCCGGGATGGGGCGCAGATAGAGATATGGTTGAATTGTGCGGGTTACCGTTACAGGCGTATGATCTCCATAATTGCTTCCGCAAATACTGTAAGTGGAAGCAATGTCTGACCATGTTTGCGTACGTACAAGATCGAACCAGCGATAGCCTTCTCCATAATATTCACGCGAACGTTCCGCCAGAATATAGTTAATGTCGATTGTTGCGGGAGTGGCAGCTGTCATAGCAGCGCTATTATCTGCGACTTTGGCTACATTTCCACTGTTGTCCCAGCGCCATTTTCCAGCACGTGCGCGAATAACATTGATCAATTCTCTTGCGCTTTTTCCGGCTTGAGCAGTTGCGCCTTCCACAGTTGCTTCGGCAGCTATAAAGTATAGCTCAGAAAATTTGGCAATGTTGTAAGGCCGGGTACTGGCTGCATTAGGCTGACCCAATCCCGTGCCATTATCGGTACGATAGGGACCAAGTTTCCAAAGCCCCGGATATACAACCCTGCTGATGCCGCCCGGTGATACCACAAAATCGGCTCTGCCAGGTAATACTCCAGCACCGATGCCACCATTTGCAGTAGCATATACTACAGCTGGATCTTCATCATTCAGGAAAGTAAGTATTGCATCTCCCGGAACAACCGACATTCCGTTTGCATTGACCAAAGAAGCAGTAGTGATGCCTCCTTTAGGCCAGTTGCCACGGTAAACAGTAGTAAATGTACCATCGTAGCGGGAATCATTCGTTTTGTCGGCAAAGGTGTTTTCAATTACACCGATAGTCGGGCACATGCGTGTCCATGGACGGCCCAGTGATTGTGATGCTTCACGCTGAACTGAACTTACAGCAGAGCTTCTGATGTTTGTATAGTTCCACGTCATCATCCAGCCGGCAAAATTTTCCGGGGCAGCTCCATTACTGTAAGTAAGGCTGCTTGCGTTATAAAATTCGCTAGCCTGGGTGTGGTCGGCATACAGCAGAATTTCATTGTTGCGGTCGTTTGGACCAAGGTTAACGTCATAATATGTTGCCTGCAAGCCGAAAGGGCCTGGATTATCAATGGCAGTTGTTGCAATGTCATAAGCAGACTGAAAATACCACTGGGCATTATGTCCGTCAGGATCGGTACGGTCACTTGCCGGATAAGTAGGAATGTTGTTTGGGTTTTGGAGCCACCAGCCGTATGTCAGGTAAGCTTTTGCAAGATAAAGCCGTGCAACAGTTTTGGTTACACCACCGGTTACACGTCCGACATCAGGCAAATTGGATACCGCTGTCAGCAGGTCAGGGAATATGGCTTTGGTATAAACTTCAGGCACTGTGTTTCGCACGGATGTTCTCACGGTCGACGTGTTGAACTTCAGTTCACCTGAGCCCAAATCCAAAGGCACTCCACCGAAGGTCTGTACCAGTTGAAAGTAGTCGAATGCACGAAAGAATCTTGCTTCGGCAACCAGCGCATCCGAAATAGTTCCAACCACGGCAGCATTTTCAATAATGCCACTGGCTGTGTTTATATTAGGGAAAGCAGTGGTCCATAAGACATCTGAACGGCTGCTCAGAGGAGTAAGCGAGCCTGCACCCGAAAGATCCATATCCTTAAAGTTTTGGTCTGCACTCTGAGCATATGTCACTTCATCAGTGCCGGTGAGGCAGCTGTTATAATAGTAAGCTTGTCCGTATATGTAGCGCAGGTGTGCGTACATCGAAGTTAATCCTCCATTAACACCTTTATCGGTTTTGAAAAAACCTGGTTCATAAATACTGCGCGGCTGTTCGTCCAGGATTTTAGTGCACGATACCATGAACAACGCAATCAAGGCTGTTACTTTTAAGGTTTTTATATATATATGTTTCATAATTACCTTTTTTTAAAATGTTAAATTAATACCAATCAAATAGTTGCGGGTTGAAGGCGTGTTAGTGCCAATAGTCAGCAGTCGTCTCAGGTTGTAAGGCAAAGGTGATGCCGCTGTTGAACCATCGTTGGCATATGAGTTGGTTTCAGGGTCCATGCCTGATTCCTTGTTGTAAGGTGAAAACAGCACCAATGGGTTCTGTATGGTACAGTAAATCCGGAATTTTTCAATTCCTGCCTTTTGTATCCATCTTTGACTCAGGCTATATCCAAGTGAAATGGTACGTATTTTCAGATACGATCCATCGAAGTAACCCAGTGTACTGCCATATTTTGGATTATCGCCGGAATATACGTCGCTGGTACCGGGGGCCGGATATTTGGCGCCGGTGTTATCAGGTGTCCAGTAGTCCACCTTTACATTCCCCCTTCGTCCGCTCAGCAGATTGAGATAACCTGACGATGAGTAGAGTGAGCTGATGAGAATACCACCACTTTTAAAGGCGGCGATAATGCCAAGGTCAATACCTTTATAAGTTAAGTTAGTGCTGAAACCGCCCTGAAATTTGGGTTCCAGGCTAATAATTTGCTGGTCACTTGAATTAATCATCCTTGTGGGCGAGCCATCGGCATTGTAATCGCCGGTATATTTCACCTTAATCATACCTGGCTTTCCGGCCGGACCTTCCAGTATATTCAGATACGGATCTCCTTCCTGCCAAATCCCTATTTTCTGATAGTCATAGATTACATCAATTGGGTGACCTACAAACCACCAGTTGGTTTTATCATCCGGCTGCCCGGAAGCAAGAGCTACCAGCTTATTGCGGTTACCATAAAGGTTGATGCCGGCTTCCCATGTAAAGCCACTGACGCCGTTCAATATCACACCATTCAGCGAAACTTCCCAGCCTTTGTTCTGGGTTGCCCCAATGTTACCGGTGTAGCTGGCCACGCCCGAGGTACTGGGCAGATTAACATTCAGCAGGATATCTTTTGTGTTCGTTACATAGTACTCTACCGTACCCGACAAGCGATTATTAAGGAGGGCAAAGTCGAGGCCGTAGTTCCATGTTTTAGAATACTCCCAACCTAAACCAGAATTAGGCAGTTGAGATACATAGAATCCCGTGGAGTTCAAAGTACCAAAGTTGTAAGGCCTGGTATTTAAAAGTCCAAGTGTAGCGTACGGACTGATACTCTGGTTAGAAGTTTCCCCATATCCCACACGCAGCTTCAACAGATTTAACAGGGTGATATTCTTCATGAAAGACTCGTTTGTGATATTCCATCCGGCTGATATTGCAGGATAGTCATGCCATTTATGTCCGGGAGCCAGTCTGGAGGAGGCATCGGCGCGGAAAGTAACGCTCAGCATGTAACGGCTGTCATAAGAGTAAATTGCACGTCCCATCCACGACATCAAGCCACTCTGATAATAATCCTGGTAAGGATTGCCGAGGGCATCTGAGTTGGGGTTAATTGTAATTTCGCCAGCTGCCCGACCAAGATTATAGAATTGTAAGGCATCGGCGGGAATATCTTTTGCCGAAACGGTTGACTTGTTATATTGAGTCTGCTCGGCAGAATATAATGCAACTAAATTCAACTGATGCTTCTGAGCAAAAGTGCGGTCGTAAGTCAGAAGATTTTCAACAGCCCAGTTGGTGGTAAGTGTATTAACAATAGTGGCAACTGAAGGGGTTGTTGCATTAAGAGCGAATACACCCTGTCCTGTGTACTGTCCACCGTTACTCATGCGGAAGTTTCCGCCAAGGTTGATACGATACTTCAGGCCCTCTATGCCGGGGATTTTCATTTCACCGTATATAGTGTTATAGGAACCATAAGCCTTGGTTTGATCTATCCAGCCGTCACCTAAATTATTGATTATATCTCTTGAATAGGTCCACTGTTCATCTAATGGCATCTTTATAGTTCTTTTCCAAGTGCCATCGGCATTATATGGGTTTGCAAGAGGCGACAGGCTTAAGACTCCATACAGCCCCAGGTTGTTACCTAGAGAAATGGAATAATTATTGTTAGTAGTGAAGCCGAAGCGGAATAACTTACCTATTTCATGGTCGAGTGTGCCACGCATGGAAAAACGGCTATAGTTCTGCCCGGGTACCACAGCTTCTTCCTTATAGTAGCCTACGCCAAAATTGTAGCTGCCCATTTCAGAACCACCCGAAACGCCTAAATCGTGACTTGTTACTGCACCTGTTCTATAAAACAGATCTTGCCAATTGGTATTGTAAGCATCGGATTCATCCGCCCCGTCAATCGGGTACATATTAGCTGCGGTACGGAGAGCACGGAATTCCGAAGCATTCATCATGGGGTATTGGGCAAATATACTTTTTATCCCATAATACCCATTGTAGGATACCACTGCTTTCTGTCCTTTCATACCTTTATTTGTAGTTACCATTAATACACCATTTGCACCACGTGATCCGTAAATGGCTGTTGCCGCAGCATCTTTCAGGATATCAACGCTCTTGATATCGTTAGGGTCAATATCGCCGATGGATCCGGCAAAGGGTATTCCGTCGAGCACTACAAGCGGGTCGTTGCTCGCATTCAGCGAGCGGGTACCACGTATACGTATTTGCATTTGAGATCCGGGTTTGGTTGAGGTTTGCTCCAAATCCACCCCTGACACACGTCCTTGCAAAGCCTGTGTGATATTAGCCGATGGTACGTCGCGCATTACATCTCCACTGATAGAAGCAACTGATCCGGTCAGATCTTTCTTCTTTGCTGTACCATAGCCAATAACCACAACTTCATCAAGCCCGACTAAACTCTCAGCCAGAGTTACGTTAACGGTTTTCTGATTGCCAACAGCAACTTCCTGATCTTCATATCCTATAAAAGAAAATTTAAGGATAGAAGTGCCTGATGCAATTGTGATACTATATTCTCCATCAGTTCCTGTCATTACACCGTTAGTCGTACCTTTTTCAACGACATTCACTCCCGCGAGGGGAGTATTCCTGGCATCAACTACCCGGCCTGTAATACTTTTTTGCTGAAGATTGTCAGATTTTATTGCATTAAAATCCGACCCTGCAAAAGCCTGAAATGAGCCTTGTAACAAAAGAAGGCTGCAAAATCCAGAGATTAGCATGATTTTTTTAAAGCATCCCAGAGAAATGCTTTTTGGAGGATTTTTTACCATAATTTTAGTTTTAGGGTTTTATAAAGGAATTAACACGTTACTGATTTAAATTGTAAGCTTCCCGTAACAGGAGACGTATTATAATCTGTTTGTATAAAACTTGAAAATAATATCTGATCTCCTTTTTCATCAGTGGCATCTATTTCTAATTTTATTGCTGCTGAAAGCAAAATGAACAGATTATGGTTGTTAAAGTCAGGTTAAAAACAAAGGTCAATCCCAAATTTAGAATAAATTTTTAATTCTGCAATCGATTGCAAAGAATATTTTAAAGATTTTTTAACGACGGAATATTTGTATATCCGGGAACAGGATTATTGCAGCTGCGCTTCAATGTTTGCTCTCAGGCGGACCAAGATAGCTTTCTTTTACCCCTCCGGTATCCACAACGATTTTTTCAATAACAACGCCCGGGTCGATCATCCAGATCTTAAGAGTATGATAACCGGTTGTCTTGATAATCTGCTTTAAATTGATAAATCTCGCATTGTCCATCACAGTCTGTTCCCAATCCTTATTGCCATTCATTGCATTAAAATCTTTTGGAACGACAACGACAACACGGGGATCTTCTTCATCAAATGATACTCCGATTCTAAGGTCTCTATCCGCAAGAAAGTTAAGGGTTGGTGACAGTATGAGCCTTATGCCTGCCTCTCCGGAAGAGAAAAGGTTCATCCCATATTCAAGACAGGGGGCATTTTTCCCGGGGATAGCCGGGGGAGCATCCGTAAAAGTTGTCGCACGCATTCCTGAAAGTGTCCTCCCATAGTCTTCAATCTTCTCCCATTTCCGGTCTGTTGTATTATTAATAGAAGTATAATGTTCTGCTTCCATCGAGACGTATCCGTCAGCTTCATCAAATCCCTTAATAATACCGGCCTGCTCAGGGTTAAATACCGACACGCTTACTTTAACTTCTTTGCCGGCACCTCTGACCTTCATGGTCCCGCTTTGTATTCCTGCAGGAAGCTTATTCCAGTCGATATTTACTGTTATTCGTTTCTGTGTGTCTATTATTCCTGCTGTATCCTGAAGAAGGATCCAGGGTTGGTCACATGTTATTGAGAATGAAAATGATTTGCTTCCCTTATTGAAGATCTCTAAGTATCTATCCTGCCTGTTAAAAATATCAAAGGAAGGAAGAGCTGCGGTCTCACCTGCACCAGGCCATACATTTTCCGAACCTTCCAGTGATATGCCCATATCTGCAGTATCACTAACCCGGATCCTGTAAAGATGCACAGCATCCAGACTGTTTACACGGGGGTCAACCCAACTTTTGTATCCCAGATGAGTCTGGTCCATAAAATGATTCCACTTACCGCCGGCATACTTATGGTTGTAATAACCCATAAGGCTTGTATCTGTCCTGAATAGCAATTCGGTCTTATCTGCCATTTCATTGGTGGCAGCCCTCCCCTGTCTCGCATACAGGGCATTCTTCCCCGCAGTGAAATACAATTCGTTCACGATCGAACTGGCTTTAACCGGGAACAATACCAGTTGATAAAATGCATCGTGCATTTCAACAGGCAGAAGGTTACTGATTTGCTCTGCCTTTTCTGCCAGCGATTTGAAATCGGTTACAACCTTTTCTGCCTCTCTGTAGTTGACAAGACTATATGTTGATGGAGAAAGCAATTCGGGTTTTCGCCGGCCATTATATTTTGTGGTTTTTGAGATGATATCAGCAATTCCCTCTATGTTGTCAGTTCCGAATGTCTTTTTGGCCCACCTTTCCGTAAAACCCTTCATGTCGGAGGCTGTATATGCTTTGCTGTTCCATGCCAGGGACAGGAAGTATTCAATTGGAAATTCATAGCCCCGGAAATGACCCACATTGACAATCCAGATCCTGTCTGCACCATATTGTTTTGCGAGAGCCATCTGATCCCAGATCTTAGGGATAGGGTTTGTGTTTATCCACTGGTAGCTCCGGGGTCCGCCATGATAATCAAAGTGATAATAAATACCTGCGCCTCCGCCTCTTGTCCGTTCCTCTGCTGTAGGCACTCTCCGCACGTCTCCCCAGTTATCCTCAGCCCAAAGCAATGTTACGTCGTCGGGTACGCGCATTCCGGCATTATAGTACTCCTGAACTTCCTTATAAAGGCACCAGAGCTGAGGTATCTTTGTCAAATCCGGGTTGAGCTCTTCAGAAAGTATTTTTCTCTGGACATTTACAATTTTTTCAAGCTTAGCAATGTTAGACTGGGGGCCTCCAGGTCCCATCTCGGTGTCGTCGGCACCTCTGAGTCCGATGGTTATCAGTGATTCAAAGCTCCGGTTGCGTCGGATGCCATCCCGCCAGAATTTTACAAGAGTGGCAGAATCTTTTGTCCAGTTCCAGCTGCCAAGAGTCTTAAGATACCGGCGGTCCCATTCTTTTTGTGCCCTGAGCATTGGTTCCTGGTGAGAGGTTCCCATAACTATGCCATATTCATTTGCCAGGGCAGCATTCAATGAATCATCCTCATTAAATGCATTGTTCCACATGGCAGGCCACAGGTAGTTAGCCTTCAGTCTGAGAAGCAGTTCAAAAATCCTTGAATAGAATTCATGTCCATAATTTGCAACACCAGGCGGCACAGGAGGTTTTGCAGACACGGGTACCATTCCGTATTTAAAGGCGACCCAGTTGGTGAGATCGGGAGCTTCATCATTAAGGAAAATGCCACGGTATTTCACTGAGGGCTCACCGTAAACATAACGTCCCGGAGAAACAAAAAGATCCTTATTTTTCCTTGCAGGAACATCCGCCCACCAGTACCATGGAGAAACACCTATTTCACCTGAAATCTCGTAAATCCCGTAAATTGTGCCGCGCTTATCGCTTCCGGCTATCACAAGGCCCCTTTCCACCCCGGGGAATGGCTTGTCGACCACCTGAATGATAAATGATTCCCATTTACCTGAAATGTCATCAACGCTGATTTTTTTCCTTTTTACAAGATCTTCAATCAAAGGACTCTTTCCAACTGTACCCGCTATTATCACCTGTGAAAAAGAGCGTTTCTTATTAATTGACAGCACAGGTAAATTGCCGGTAACAGTCTTTATGTCCGCCTGAAGATCTTTGAATGCCCTGATTACCCCCTGATCCTCTTTATCACTTATAAGCATTTGAGAAGAGCTCACCCCCGATGAGATTGTAAAACTTCCTGATCTTTTCAGGGTGGAGATCTTAAGGCTGTCTGATTGAGAGTCGGCGGCAACCGACAGAATGAAAAGGAGGAAACTTACAAAAGCTGCACGTATCATATAATTCCGGATTAATATATTAATTCGAGATAAGGAGCATTGAATTTTATATATTTATTTTTAAAAATTTCTTCATAGAGAATTAACAGGCATCCTAACATATATTTGCAGTTTTGATCACAGAATAGAAAGCAGGTTTGGGTTTGTAATTCTCGTTCCGCCCTGTAAAGGCATGAATGTCTGAAAGATAAAGTTGGCAGCTCCATTTCCGAGACTATAACCTGCCTTTTCCCTGACAGATAGTTTTCCGGTTTCTGTTCGCATAAAATCAATAGGTTAGATATATTTATACAAGGTATAAGTTCTGCAGGAATTAGAGTCAAAATTTAACTGACCTCCTTAATTTATTCTCTAAAACCAAATAAATTTAAATAAAAGATTTTATTTTGCAACCGATTGCAAAATATATTTAAAAATATTTCTGTTATTTATGTTTTATTTGTTATTTTGACTCATTATGGCAGCTTCAAAGAAAAAAGGAGAAATAACAATATATGATATTTCCAGAGCGCTCAATATTTCGGCCTCTACTGTATCAAGGGGATTGAACAACAACCCCCAGGTAAGGAAAGAGGTTCGCAGGAAAATTATTCAGGTTGCAGCTGAAATGGGGTATCAACCGAATAAGTTTGCTACCAGCCTGAGGCTTAAAAGAACCCGGACGCTGGGAGTTGTCATACCCAGGATCGACAGTCATTTTATGTCCACAGTCATTTCCGGAATGGAAAAAGTGGCGAAACAGGAGGGCTACCAGCTGCTTATCAGTCAGTCTGAAGAATCAGTATCCCTTGAGGCTGAAAACATCCAGGCATTGTTTAACAGCCGCGTCGATGGCTTCCTTGTTTCTCTTTCCTCTGAAACGAAAAACCTGGATCATTTTCAGAATGTATTCAGGAAAAATATCCCGATACTTTTTTTTGACAGGGTTTTTTGCCAGAGCAATTGCATATGCGTTGTTATTGACAATTTTAAGTCGGGATATGATGCCGCACAACATCTTATAGATCGTGGGTGCAGAATAATAGCCGCTGTTACAGGAAACCTTAACAGAAATGTTTACAGCGACAGATTAAGAGGATTCAAACAGGCTTTGAGTGATAATTCTGTTCCCTTTGATGAGAACCTTCTAATAGTCTCAGACCTGAGTTACAGCTCAGGGGAATTGATTGTGAAGGAGCTCTTGAAGCGCGATACAATGCCTGATGCAATCTTCGCTGCCAACGACAGCTCTGCGGCTTCAACTATCTGTGAACTCAAGAAAGCCGGTTACAGGATCCCGGAAGACATCGCGGTTGTTGGCTTTAATGATGACCCTGTGTCAAAGGTAGTTGAGCCTAGTCTGACAACTGTTCATTATCCAGGCAGGGAAATGGGAGAGATTGCTGCTTCCACAATGATTAAAATTCTTGAAGGAACACAGTTTGAAAAAGTCAGTACAATAATTCTTAATTCTGAACTGATATTGCGTCAGTCATCAGTCAGGCCAATAAATAACAAAATAATGCCAGCGGGTGATAATTAAGAAATTTGCATTTTTGTTACTTTTACATTGCCTTGTCACAAATCAGGTGTTTCTGGAATTTGAACCGAGTTGGGAATATTGAATTTGTAAGCTATGAAAGAAATACATTGGGAAAACCTGATAAAGATTATCGAAGGAAAGGTCACAAATGGAAAACCTGTGGGTTTTATTGTTGACAGTCCCTGGTTGCCAAAATGGTATGGCTCAAGCATAATTGATTACTATGCAGATCCTCAGGTCTGGTTCAACTCAAACATACAGGCGATGAAGGAATTCCCTGAAGTCATGTTTTTACCGGGATTCTGGGCTGAATTTGGAATGTGCACAGAGCCTTCAGCATTCGGATCCAAGCTAGTCTGGAGTGAGAATGATTTTCCATACCCGAGTAAAATCAGCGCTAATGCTGAAAATATCGCAGGTCTGTTAAAACCTAATGTAAGAACCGATGGTCTTCTTCCATTTTCAATAAACCGTCTGAAAAGATATGAGGACAGAATAAAACAGAACGATTGCAGGGTAAAGTTCGCGACCAGCCGGGGCCCTTTGAATATTGCATCGTTTTTGTTCGGGATGACCGATTTCCTGCTGGCCCTTTCCTTAACACCCGAAGAGGCTCAGAAGGGGCTGACTACCATTACCGATTTTGTAATTGACTGGCTGAGTCTTCAGTTTGAAAAATTCAGGGATATCGACGGGATCCTTATTCTCGATGATATTGTTGGATTTCTTGGTGAATCCGATTTTGAGACGTTTGTTCTTCCGCATATGAAAAGAATTTACGGCGCATTTGATGCTAAAGTCAAATTCTTTCATAATGATGCGTCAGGCCTTATCAGCGCAAAATATCTTAAGGAGATAGGCGTCAATCTGTTCAATTTCAGCTTTAACCATTCTTTAAGTGAGATCAGGTCTCTGGCGGGTGATACAGTTACATTATTGGGTAATATTCCTCCGAGGGAGGTGCTGGCAATGGGGTCACAATCCGATGTGCGGGCAAGCGTCAGTGAAATGATGAGTACATGCGGGGACCATTCCAGAATTATCTGGTCATGCGGGGGCGGGATGGCGCCTGATACTCCCACTGTGAATATCAGGGCATTTATTCAGGCTGTGAAGGAGTCGGATTACGTATTGTCTGGCAGCCATTAAATTCTCCCATTCTTTCCTCACGCCTCACACCTTCCTATTCATATCGCAGTGCCTCAACCGGATTTTTACTGGCTGCTCTAAACGATTGAAAGCTGATTGTCAGTAATGCAATAAACAACGCAATAAAACCAGCTACAGCAAATACCCACCAGCTTATGTCAATACGGTATGCAAAGTTTAGCAGCCATTTATTCATTACATACCAGGCAACAGGACTGGCAATTACAATTGAGATCATTACCCATATCAGATATTCTCCTGAAAGCAATGAGAAAATCTCCATAGACCTTGCACCGTTAATTTTCCTTATTCCTATCTCTTTAGTCCTACGCTGTGTCATGAAAGAGGATAATCCAATCAATCCAAGGCAGGAAATTACAATAGCAAGCAGAGAGAAATATCCAAAAATTTTACTCATTCTTTTCTCTGTCCGGTAAAGGTTATCATAATCGTTGTCAAGAAAGTGAAAATCTATTGGTAACCCAGGGTCAAACGCTTTAAAAGTCTTTTTTACAAACTCAACAACAGGAACTATTTTGTCAGGTTTCATTCTGATATAGAAATTGTTCGACTCATTCAATTGCATAATTACTGGTCCAATTTTGTGATGCAGCGACTGAATGTGAAAATCTTTTACTACTCCGATTATATTATATTTTGACCCACGGGAAGTTTTAATCGTTGCCCCAACTGGATTGTTAAAACCAATGATTTTTCCCGCTTCCTCATTTATTACGATAGCTGTTTTATCAGTTTGAAATTCAGAAGAAAAGAAGCGCCCGACCTTAAGTTCAAGTTTGTAGGTATCGGCATAATCAGGATCAACGCCAACCATATGAAAATATACGTCATTACCTTCACCTTTTCCCTCCCAGGTAAAACCATTCCTGGTGCCCTCATTGTAGAAAGGATTACCTGCTCTTGTCACATTAAGTATATCTGGATTTCTGATTAGTTCTTTCTTTAAAGTTTCCAGTTTAGGATCTGACGGACGTGTAGGGAACATAAAATAACCTATATTCTCTTTGTTGAACCCAAGATTTTTGTTCTGTATATATTTAAGCTGATTTTCAATAATTAATGTGCATGTAATAAGCAGTATAGAAAGGGTGAACTGAAATATTACCAGTATTCTTCTGAATCCGACATTACCGGGATTTTTATTAACAGTACCCTTTATTACATCCAGTGGTTTTAAAGAAGAAAGGTAGAATGCAGGATAACCACCCGCCAGCAGACTGCAAAATAATATAACGGTGAATAATCCAATATACAAACCGGCACTCTGATAGTTTACAGACAAATGCTTTCCTATAAGATTATTAAAGCCAGGCAAAAACAATTCAACAAAAATCATTGCAATTATATGGGCCACCAATACAATCAGTAGAGATTCTCCCAAAAATTGAAGGATTATTTTTTGTTTATTGGCTCCTGATACTTTTCGTACACCTATTTCCCTGGCCCTCCTGACTGATTGTGCTGTTGAAAGATTTAGAAAGTTTATACATGCAATAATAAGGATGAAAATAGCTATCAGGCTAAGAATCCGGACATAAGTAATATCACCTGTTCCGTAGCTATCTGCAAAATATTTCCCTAAAGAATATAAATGAACTTTTTTGATGTTTTGAAGAAAAATCTCCGAATTCGATTCCTTATTATGTTTCTTAATAAAGTCATGAATTTTTGCTTCAACTATTTTACTTTCTGTCCCTTTTTTAAGTTCAATGTAAGTATTAAACCTCTCATTCCAGCCATCTGTATGAGCAGCTAATCCGGATAACCATTCAACAGGGATCAAAATATTAAATTGGATATGGCTATTTTCAGGCATACTTTTAACAACACCTGTTACAGTTACGTTGAAGCCACGTGATGCCAGCGTTTTGCCCAATGCGTCTTCGTTAGCAAAATATTTTTTGGCTGTTTCTTCAGTAATCACAATACTATGCGGATCATCTAAAGCTGTGTTGATATCACCACGGATAAACCTGATACCGAACATTTTCAGGAAGTCCTTATCCGTCGAGATTACAGTCTCTTCTATGAATTCACCTTTCTTTTGAAGCGTCAAAGGATTAGGACATAACCTTACTGCTCTTATAATTTCAGGATATTCTTCTTTAAGTGCTTGAGCTAATGCCCCGGGAACAGGCACTATCAGTGAGCTTCCACCTGCTGTAAGATTTTGATTTTCAATTACACGGAAAAGCTCATCTGCATTTTCAAAATGCCTGTCAAAGCTCCATTCATTCTGTACCCATAGAAGAATCAATATCGCAGAGGCCATGCCAATAGCCATGCCACTGACATTCAGAATTGAATAAGTTGCATGCCTTTTGATATTCCTAAGAGCTATCTTGAAGTAGTTCTTAATCATAGTTGCTGGGTGCTTGTTGCTTGTTGCTTGGTGCTGGGTGCTGGGTGCTTGTTGCTTGTTGCTTGGTGCTGGGTGCTGGGTGCTTGTTGCTGGTGCTGGGTGCTGGGTGCTGGGTGCTTGTTCTTGTTGCTTGGTGCTGGGTGCTTGTTGCTGTTACTTGTAAGTCATTGCGAGCGAAGCGAAACAATCTCCTTTTCTCCCATTCCCCCTTTCTTTCCTCACACCTCAGCCTCACGCCTCACACCTCCCTATTCATACCTCAGTGCATCGACCGGATTTCTCCTTGCAGCCCGGTAGGATTGAAAACCAACTGTAAGTAATGCGATAATCAATACAATAACTCCAACCAGAGCAAAAATCCACGGATTTAAGGTAATCCGGTATGCATAGCTTTGCAACCATTTATTGATACCATACCAGGCAATAGGGCTTGCGATCAGTATTGAAATCAATACTAATACAAGATATTCTTTTGATAACAAAATGAATATCTTAAGTGCTTTAGCTCCATTCACTTTCCTTATCCCAACCTCTTTAGTGCGGATTTCAATCATGAATAATGATAATCCAATAAGCCCCATACATGAGATTAAAATAGCGAGAATAGAGGAGTACCCAAGTATTTTGCCTATTCTCTGTTCTGTCCGGTATAAATTATCATACTCATCATCCAGAAACTTAAACTGCAATGGAGAGTCAAGGTTATGTGATTTATAAATCTTCTTTATAAAATCAACTGTTGAGGTAATGTGACCGGACTTCATTCTTACATAGCAATTACCGTACATTCCGTTCAATTTCAGCATGGCAAGTGGTTCAATTATTGTGTGTAATGATTTAATATGAAAATCTCTTACTACTCCGATAATTCTGAATTTAGTTCCACCGCTGGTTAATATCTTTCCAATTGGTTCCTTAAAGCCAATGAGCTTTAATGCTGTTTCATTGATCACCACTGCAGTAGTGTCACCTGGAAAATCCGCAGAAAAGAAACGTCCGTCCGTAAGCTCAAGCTGAAATGTTTTTGCAAAATCCGCATCAGTATAAAGAGCACTGAAATAAAACTCTCCATTGACCTTATTGCCTTCCCAGTCAAAACTTTGTGCAGTTCCATCAGCATCGAAAACATCCGGAGCTTCTATCGTTGTACTCAATATATCAGGATTGTTGGCAAGTTCTGCTTTTAAAGTTTCGTCACGAATACCATTGGATCTGAAATGACCTATGTTGCTGATATTAAGGCCAAGATTCCCATGCTGCAAAAATTTAAGCTGACTTCCTGCAATCAGAGTGAATGTGATAAGCAGGAAAGACAAAGAAAACTGGAGAACAACAATGACTCTCCTGAAACCTGCCTTCCCGGGTTTATTTATTATACCATTTATAATATTCAAAGGCTTTAAAGAAGACAAATACAGTGCGGGATAGCTTCCGGCCAATAAAGTGCAAACCAGTACAACTGTGATCAGAAAAACATATAAACCAGCGTTTTGGTAATCAACAAATAATTGTTTTCCTGTAAGATTATTAAAGCCATGCAGAAACAATTCAACCAGGATCATGGCAATTACATGAGCCGCCAATACGATCAGCAGTGTTTCTCCTAAGAACTGGAAGATTATTTTTGTTTTACTTGCACCCGATATTTTCCGCATTCCAATTTCTTTTGCCCTTCTGGTTGATTGAGCTGTTGCCAGGCTCATAAAGTTTATGCTTGCAATCAGGAGTATAAAAACAGCAACGACGCCAAGAATACTTACGTATGTTATATCACCCATACCCGGAAGATCGAAAGCATATTTGCCTGAAGAGTACAAATGAATCTTTTTTACGTTTTGAAGAAAGATCTCAGGTTTATAAACCGGATCCTTCAAATTAATCTGGACAATATCTTTAATTTTATTGTCGACGAATTTACTGTCAGTTCCTGGTTTTAGCTCTATGTAAGAATAACAACTGCCATGAGCACCCCAGTCATTCAAATTTAAACCCATTCCTTTTAAATATTCAAAAGGAACTAAAAAATCAAATTTCAAGTGACTATTATGTGGCAAACTCTTTACAACACCTGCAACCGTGAATAAAAAACCCGATGGCTTCAATGTTTTACCAATAGGATCATCATTACCAAAGTATTTATGGGCCATCTCTTCTGTCAGAACTATATTATGAGGGCCATTGAAAACGCTGTTTATATCACCACGTTTAAATTCGATATCAAACATTTTTAAAAAGTCCTGATCAGCAAAAGCAACCACTTCAGATATATATTCATCGCCTTTTTGCAATGAAACAGGAAAGGTCAGGTATTTTGCGGATCTTAATATTTCAGGATATTGCTCTTTTAAAGCAGCTGCCAAAGCAGTTGGTGGTTTAGCTTCCTGAAACAGATGGCCATCAATACTTATTGTTTTTTCGAGAACACGATAAATATTATCTGCATCTTTGAAATGCCTGTCATAGCTCCATTCATCATGTACCCATAAAAGAATAAGGATTGAGCAGGCCATGCCAATAGCCATCCCGCTGATATTCAAAATTGAATATGTTGAATACCTTCTGATATTCCGGAGGGCGATTTTGAAGTAGTTCTTTATCATTGGTGCTGGTTGCTTGGTGCCTGGTTGCTTGGTGCTGGTTGCTTGGTGCTGGTTGCTTGGTGCTTTTACTTGTTACTCGTTACTTGTTGCAGGTTGCAGGTTTGTCAAATGATTAATCATAGTTCTGTATTCAAAAGAAATCCTTTAACCGCAAAGGTCGCAAAGTCAAAATCCACAAAGCACACAAAGATCACAATCCTCAGCAAAATTGTAATGGCGATACCACTAATATTTAAGATTGAATACATAGAATACCTTCTATTATTCCGGAGAGCGATTTTGAAGTGGTTCTTTATCATTGGTGCTTGGTGCTGGTTACTCGTTACTTGTTGCAGGAGAAATCCCTACCATACTTCCGACTTCAGACTTCCAACTATCAATTACCATACCAGTATTTTTTACTCTTTGAAAATTAATCATTTAAGTAATAATACCAAAATAATATTATTTATATTTGTCTAAAATAGGTACATATAATGTCCATATTATAGACAGAAATTGCAAAATGGGCTCTTTTAAACCGCAAAGCACGCTAAGGAAGCGCAGAGTTCGCTAAGTTGGAAATCTGTAAGTCAAGCCTTTGCGATCTTTGCGCATCCCGAGTACTCGGGATTGCGCCCTTTGCGGTTAATGGATTTCAATTTTTTCAACCATTGTAAATAAATTTGAATCCAGGGACCAGTTTTTACTTTAAGAAGATTACAGTATGAATGGCAAATTACTGATTGTCGACGACCATAAACAGGTTCTGAAAGCATTGATCCAATTGCTTGAACCTGAATTTGAGAGTATTACAGGCATATCAAATCCTAATCAGATCATTGGTAACATTACCGGAAAGACATTTGATGTAATCCTGCTGGATATGAACTTTTCTGCCGGAGTCAATACAGGCAATGAAGGCATCTACTGGCTCAACCGGATCTTAAAATCAGATCCTCTTGCTGCTGTGGTTATGATAACAGCTTATTCCGATGTTGATCTGGCTGTCAGAGCAATTAAAGAAGGAGCCACCGATTTTGTAGTTAAACCCTGGGACAATAATAAACTTATTATTACACTGCAGTCAGCATTTAAACTCAGACAATCGAAGATTGAGAATAAAAAGCTCCGCGACCGGCAAAAGCAGATAAATAAAGGGAATTGTAAACAATATACTCCTTTGATCGGGAAATCGCAGTCAATTGAAAATGTATTACAGGTAATAAAAAAGGTGGCAAAAACAGACGCGAATGTTCTGGTTATTGGAGAGAACGGGACAGGGAAAGAACTGATTGTAAAAGAAATCCATAATAATTCGAAAAGAACCGACGAAGCATTTATCAGTATTGATATAGGCACGATCACTGAGACATTATTCGAGAGTGAGATGTTCGGTCATATCAAGGGTGCATTTACCGACGCTAAAGAGGACAAAACCGGCTGGTTTGAGACAGCTTCTGGCGGCACTTTGTTTTTGGATGAAATAGGTAATCTTTCCCTGACTATGCAATCAAAACTGCTTGCAGCCATTCAAAACAGGGTTATATTCAAGGTCGGCTCGAAAACTCCGATACCCTTCGATATACGGCTTATCTGTGCAACAAATAAGAACCTGGAAGAAATGGTCTCAAATAACCTGTTCCGCGAAGATTTATATTACCGGATAAATACAATTGTGATTGAAATACCTCCATTGCGTGATCGTGGTGAAGACATTGTCTTGCTTGCAGAACACTTCTTAAAGGAGTACGCAAACAAATACGAGAAATTCTTTTTGAAATTCAGCAGTAAAACTCTCGACAAGCTCATGAAATATAACTGGCCGGGAAATGTGCGGGAATTGCGTCACACAATAGAAAAGGCAGTCATATTATGTGACTCTGACATTTTAATGCCGGAAGATTTTGTAATCTCACAGTCAGTGCAGCTACCATCTCCTGATCATAAGCCACCGACATTTGCAGAAATAGAAAAACAGGCCCTGCAGATTGCGCTGAACAACAATAATGGTAGTGTCTTAAAAGCTTCGCAGGAATTGGAAATCGCAAGACAAACCATGTATAATAAAATGCAAAAGTATAATCTTTAGAACGCAGCTACCATGTTATTAAACAAATTCTTTATAAATATACTTTGCCGGGTAACCTTTATTGTTCTGTCCAGTGTAATATTTGGAATAGCTTTACAGCATCTCGACCGGGGTTACTATTATACTTTGGCAGGGATTATTTTTCTCATACTGCTGCAAACATACTTACTTGTTAATCAGGTAAACAAAACCAATACTGATCTGGAAAAATTCTTTTCTTCCGTTCAGGATCACGACTCTTCCATCCGATTCCCTGAAGATGCAAAAAATAACTCATTCGTAAAATTACACGACAGAATGAACAGGTTAAATCGTATCCTTCAGAATGTTAAGATTGAAAATGAACGAACAAGCCAGTTTTTGCAAACAGTGGTTGAGCATGTTGATATTGGACTTTTATCATTCGATTCGAATGGGAATATTAAAATTTATAACAGGGCCGCAAAAAGATATTTTAACGTCCAGCAGCCTCAGCAGCTTTCTTCACTGAAAACAAATAATGATGAACTATTTGAAATTATCAATACAATAAAACCGGGGCAGGAGATTTTGTATAAAATGAAATCAGACAAACTTTTACAAAGTATCCTTGTAAAAGCCACTGAACTGAAATTTGAAAGCAATGTAATTAAACTTGTATCATTCCAGGATATTACCAATGAGCTCGATAAAAAAGAATTGGATTCCTGGCAAAGATTAATCCGGGTTCTAACCCATGAAATAATGAACTCAATCAGTCCGATCACCTCTCTTACATCCGTAATTTCAGGATACTTTAAAAAGAAGGAGAATGAAAAACCTATTTCCCTGGAAAAGATTAATTATCAAATAGTTTTAAAAACACTTTCCGGATTGAATACAATTGAAGAAACAGGAAAAGGATTATTGGATTTTGTTGATAAATACAGAAGCTTAACATCATTGCCAAAACCCAATTTAAGCAGATTCTCAGTTGATACACTCTTCCGGAAATGCAAAGTTCTCATGGAATCAGATATTTCAAAGCAAATAAAAATTTCAATAGTTGTTAACCCTGAAGACATTTCTATTGTGGCAGACTATGCACAGGTTGAACAGATTATTATCAATTTAATAAGAAATGCAGCGGAAGCGCTATCCGATCAGAAAAAAGGAAAAATTCAATTGAAAGCATTCAAAGCACTTGATGGTATAATTATTCAGGTTGAGGATAACGGGTCAGGAATATCCAATGATATTCTTGAAGACATTTTTGTGCCATTTTATACAACAAAGAAAAGCGGTTCAGGAATAGGGTTAAGCCTGTCGAAGCAGATTATGCAGAATCATGATGGCACAATTTCAGTAAATTCATTGCCACAAAAGGGATCTGAATTTACCTTAAAATTTCCAGCATGATGTTCTAAAAACTTTATTGTCATTCACTGCCTTCAGATTTACCAGGTATCTCTATTTTGCAGACCCGGGTTTTTCAGCTAACTCGCTTATTGATTTAAGTTTCAATTCCTTTAAAATTGCTGCAATATTGCTGACCTTCTTTTCCCTGAAATCACGAGCACTCGTAATAATATCCTTAGCCAGAGTCCCGATACCCGTAAGGTCAGAATAGGCAAGTTCGGGCAGGATCCCGGCTGTCCGTTGCTCAACTTTCAGAAAATTATCAGCCAGTGAGTCGATATCTTTCAGGACCTCCGCATAACTGGTTAAACTCTTCGGCAGATTTACTTTTCTTTTATTCACAAATTTGTTTAGCCTCCTGTATTCACACAGCCTGTTATTGGCAATGATATCGCTTGATAACTGGTTAATTAGCTTATTAACCATTACCATTATGGCATTGTATTGGGCTTGAATTTTCATTGATTCAGTTTTATGGGAGTCATAATCCTTTACAGAGATGTAAGAAGCCATTTTGTATTCTGTCATATATTTAATCGCCGTTAAATATGAAACTAATCCCAGTTTTTCATCATTAAGCATCCCTTTACTGAATGTCACACCGGAACTGATTAAGCCTAAAAGAATCAGGATATTCGTTTTCATTGCTTTAGGTATAAAATGATTAATAATAGAAGTAATATTTTTATTAAAAAATCAGATTTAACCCGGATATTAAAACTTTATCGGATGTTTTAAAGAAGGTCCCAAATTTACTTATGCAATTTACGAAGTAAATCGCTTAAAGTCAATGACAATACGCGAAATTGTAAAAGCTGACAGTCCCCTCTTAATTACTAAATCTTTATATAATTGTTGAACGACAAGAGGCTAAATTTTTGAAATTAATTGTAAACATTTTTTGATGAAGGGTGTTGAAGATTTTATTATCAGGAAAAATAAGATGAAAGAATAATAATAGAGAATTATAAATCTTGATTTCATTGTTAAAAACCCTGAATCATGAAACTAACATTGCAGATCGATCAGGTAGAAGCACGGGATTTGTCTCGTGAAGATTTTCGAAAAAATTACCTGACTAAATCAAGGCCCGTAGTAATAAAAGGTTTTGCCTATCTATTTCCCGCAGGAAGATTATGGACCTTCGATTACCTCAACAAAATAATGGGTAATCATATGATCGGTGTTTACGACAATTCAAAAAACAGAAATACCGCCTACACAAGTCCTGATCTGAAGATGAAATTTTCTGAATTTGTACGGATAATTCAACTCGACGAAGAGACCAATTACAGAATTTTCCTTTTTAATATGTTTAAGGAATTTCCACAGTTAAGGAAAGAATTTCCAACTCCTGAACTTGTAAAAGGAGTGCTTGGAAATCTTGGTTTGGCCTTTTTTGGAGGGAAGAACACTAAGGTCAGGTTCCACTTTGATATTGATTGCTCAAGTGTATTGATGACTCAGGTCATCGGGAGAAAAAGAATTATCTTAATTCCTCCTACATATGAACAGCTGATCTATAAGGTTCCTTTGACATCGTTTTCACTGATTGAGCCTGATAAACCTGATTATAAAAATTATTCAGCATTGCAGTATGTAGAAGGATACGATTTTATTCTTCAGCCGGGGGATGCCTTATTCATGCCAAGCCGTTACTGGCATTTCAATACTTATCTGGAAGGAGGTATGGCCGTTTCCTATCGGGTGCTTGCCAATAATCCCTCTGATATTTATAACGGCATTATGAATACCACACTGCGTTTAGCATTTGATAAGCTTATGAATGAATTGATGGGGGATTCATGGATCCAAAAGAAGAAGGTCCTGGCATTTGAGAATGCAAATAGCATGATGGATAAGCTGAACAAGGAATAAAAGCACTTCAATATCTGAAGAACACTGATATTATTTGCCTTCTGATATCTGCTCATCATATTCTGGAGGTTTTAGCAAACAAATATTGAAAATTATTGTTGCTTAATCAGAACTAGTTTGAACAGAATAATAATAATCTAAAAACTTAAATTATGAACTCGGGAAAGATAATTATAGGAGCACTGGCTGGTCTGGCCGCCGGTGCATTAATCGGGGTCTTATTTGCTCCCGATAAAGGGTCTGAAAGCCGTGGCAAAATAGTTAAAAAAGGAGAAGACTATTTGGATTCCGTTAAGGTAAAATTCAATTCCCTTCTTGACAGTATCTCCGGAAAATATAATGGCGGTAAAGCTCAGGTTAAAGAAACCATAAGGAACAATGCCGAAAAAGTTGCAACTGAGATGCAGTCTTCAGGAAGCTGAAATATTTTTATGGAATTCCTGCCATTATTTCATGTATGAAATCTTCCGTGGAATATCGGTTTGATATCGTGTTCCACTTGGAAAAATAATAATTCTTTTCGGGTGAATGATTCAAAATTATCCCTCAGGGATAATAAAGATATTAATCCCCGAAAAGGATTAATGTAAACTAAGCGTTTGCAGCAGCAGAGATATTTGTTTTTTCTCAGGTATCGCAACAAGCCTTACCGACATTTATTTTATCCCAAAACTTCAGCATCCGAAGGTTCCGGTGATAGTTCATATCCATATTTTTTCCATATTTACGGAATAAATACGCATCCTCAATGACTAACTATAATCGGATCTCGTCAATTGATATCATGAGGGGACTTACCCTGGTCCTGATGCTCTTTGTAAATGACCTGAATATGAATGTTGCGCCCGCGTGGCTTGGCCATCGCACCGCAGAATTTGACGGAATGGGGCTGGCCGACTGGGTATTTCCTGGGTTCCTGTTTATTGTTGGCATGTCTATACCATTTGCGTTTTCAAAAAGATTCTCGTCGGGACAATCGCTTTATGAAATCAGCAGGCACATCCTTACCAGGTCATTAAGCCTGATCATTATCGGAGTATTGATGCTTAACGCCGGGAGGGTCGACCCTGAGCTCACAGGCATAAGTAAAAACCTGTGGGCAATCCTGATGTACTTAGCAGTATTTCTTTTTTGGAATGATTATCCCGATAAGGAAAATAAATTCTTTACCATTACTGGTCTTAAGATACTTGCCCTGGCAATATTCGTTTTCCTTGTTTTTAAATTCAGATCAGGACACCCTGAAAACAACGGATCACTGGTAACCAGTTGGTGGGGCATCCTGGGA
The DNA here is from genome assembly GCA_963715785.1 of uncultured Bacteroidales bacterium. Taxonomy (GTDB): domain Bacteria; phylum Bacteroidota; class Bacteroidia; order Bacteroidales; family VadinHA17; genus LD21. The sequence continues at coordinate 2,197,723 of OY970276.1, read as the reverse complement.
CTCATTGGCTGGGCATATCTGGTTGCTGCCTTTACCTATGTCCTGTGCCGCGATTCAATTCTTAAGACCTCACTGGTTGTGCTCTTCTTTCTCATGCTGAATATGCTCTCCAGCTGGAAATTGCTGGGATTTCTAGATCCGGCGAAACCAATTCTGGGTATAATTATCGAAGGGAATAATCCTTTTATTGTTCTTACGGGTCTCATTGGAGGACTTATTATAAAAAAATTCCCCGTTAAGGAATTCAAAACAGCAACCCTGGTCTTTATTGGTCTTGGATTATTTTATCTTGCTGCGGGCTTTTTTCTCAGAAGGTGGTTCATCATATCAAAAATTCAAGCCACTCCCAGCTGGGGAATGATATGCAGCGGAATAAGCTTCCTGGTATTTATTTTACTTTACTGGATTGTTGACGTAAAGCAGAGGATAAAATGGGCTGCATTCCTGCAACCCGCAGGAGAGAATTCCCTTACAACTTACCTTGCCCCTGATATCCTATATTACCTGATATGGAGCTCCGGGATCTCATTGCTCAACTATAAACAATCAACCGAACCTATCATAGTAGTTGCAGGATCGCTGATCTGGGCTTTAGCAATGGTGGGCTTGACAGCATTGCTCGCAAGACTCAAGATAAGACTCAGAATTTAAAATCTGCTATCTCTCAATTCTTATCTATATTACCAGATCCTTTTAATGCCATTAAAAACTGCCTTGTTAAGAAAGGTAGTACCGCCATTTGAAAATACTTTAAGAGCAGTGAATTTCTCAGTTGGAAAAACCAGTGTAGTCATTGCCAGTCTTCCGTCATCAACAAATAACTCAACAGACGAAGCATCGATAAGAATATGCAACTTCATAACAGGTCCTGCATTATATGCTGCTTTGATAATACCAGCAAACTTATCTGAAAAGGCAATATTTCCTGACTTATTCCTGTCAATATAAAATTGTTTCTTAATAAATGAATAGCCAATAACAAACCTTTCTTTCAGGCTATTTTCAAGAATAATCCCCAGTGTGTCTGTTCTCGTCTCTGACATGTTAAATCCAAATAATAACTCGCTCTGCATGAGCGTTATCCTATTAATTGGAAGTTCCTTTTCGCCGGTAAATCCTAACTTCATAATAGTGCATGTATCAGATATGCTCCGAAGATCCCAGAATTCTTTTACCGGCTTTGAAGAGATAAAGCACTTGCCATGCTCAAATTTCAACGATAATTCACGAGGGATAGTAAAAGCGCCCCGCCAGGGGGAGGTGGGGACAACAGTTGCATAATCCCAGTTGCTCATCCATCCTATAAAAATTCTTCTTCCGTCGTCATCCGGTACACCCGACCATGTAACGCCAGCATAATCGTCGCGACCCAAATCGACCCATCTTATCTGATTATCATCCGGAACAAATTTATGACCATCAAACTCACCTACAAAATATTGTGTTGCTGAACCTCCGTTTGGTCCGCCCGGGTTTATACTGACCAGCATGATCCATTTGACAGCATTCTGCCCTTCTATATTAAGTGGAAACAGGTCAGGACATTCCCAGACTCCGCCATGAGCTCCGGCTCCTGTTCCAAATTCACTTTCAAGGGCCCAATTCTTCATATCCGGAGAAGAATAGATCTGTACCCGGTCTTTAACCGCCAATATTGTAATCCATTTTCCGGTTCGATCATGCCAGAAAATCTTTGGATCCCTGAAATCCCTTATTCCCGGGTTTTTCAAAACAGGATTTCCTGAATATTTAGTCCAGTTCACACCTTTGTCAAGACTATAAGCTAAGCCCTGATATTGAAACATATCACTCCCTTTCTTCTCAAGAACCGGGTTATCATAAGTAAATATTGCCACTAAGGGAGGTTTTTCAGCGGAACCGAATCCTGAAGTATTATTTACATCCACAGCAGCGCTTCCGGAAAATATATAACCCAGAGAATCGGGATAAAGTGCTATGGGCAGATGTTTCCAGTGTACAAGGTCATCACTTGTGCTGTGACCCCAGTGCATGGGCCCCCATATTGTGCTGTCGGGATAATACTGATAAAATAAGTTATATTCACCGCTATAATATACCAGTCCGTTAGGATCGTTCATCCAGTGAGCCTCAGGGGAGAAATGAAACTGAGGACGATACTGTTCGTGGTAATATCCGGAAACCGTTTTCTTTGTTCCGGATTTTTGAACCTGATGGTTCCGGCAACTTAATGTCAGAATCCCAAGAGCCAAAATGAAAATAAAAAATCTGTAAAGTTTCATTTAATTTATTGAGTATTAAGAAGAACTTACACAGAAATACACAGAGTCCCGATAGCTATAAGGATCACAGAGAACACGAGGGAAAATGTCTCAGTGGCCCTCTGTGCTTCTCTGTGACACTCTGTGTCAATTCTTATTTCAATTTATTCGTACTCATTGAGTATGGAAAATCCTCGTCTTTTGTACCTCTCTTCTTTTCAGCAATCGGGCTCATTCTGAAAATTAGCGTTCCACCTTTTTGCAAGTCGCCATGCCTGAAATAATTTTCTGAGTGAGTCCTTCCATTGAGGGTTATATCTTTTACGTATATATTTTCCTTAGAATTTCCAATCGCTTTGATAACCAATTTCTTCCCGTTCTCAAACCTGAGAGTTGCCTTGCTGAACAAGGGAGAGCCTATGACATATTCATCCGTTCCGGGGGTAACCGGATAAAATCCCAGGGCTGAAAATACATACCATGCTGATGTTTGCCCATTGTCTTCGTCACCACAATAACCATCGGGTGTATAATTATAAAGCTTGTCGAGTACATTCCTCACATGATATTGCGTCTTCCACGGCTTGCCTGCATAGTCGTACAGATAAATCATGTGCTGAATTGGCTGATTTCCATGTGCATAATTCCCCATGTGGGCTATCTGCATCTCCCGTATTTCATGAATTACCACTCCATAATAGGAATAGTCAAATACAGGTGGTACCTCAAAAACAGAATCTAGTTTTGCCACAAAATTATCCTTTCCCCCCATTAAATTTATCAGCCCTGCAACGTCCTGAAAAACGCTCCATGTATAATGCCAGCTGTTTCCTTCGGTAAATGCATCGCCCCATTTAAACGGGCTGAATGGCGACTGAAAGGTACCATCGAGGTTCCGGCCGCGCATAAGCTTTCTTCCGCTGTCAAATACATTCTTGTAATTCATTGCTCTTTTGGCAAAAAGATCTATTTCTTCTTTCGGCCTGCCTGTCGCCTTTGCAACCTGCCAGATACAAAAATCAGCATAGGCATATTCAAGTGTACGGGCCGCATTCTCATTAATGCCAACATTATAAGGAACATACCCAAGGGTGTTATAATAATCAGCTCCAAGCCTTCCGACAGATGAAACAGGTCCCGGTCCTTTGGTGTTTTTTATTATAGCATTATAAAGTGTGTCAATATTATAACCTCTGATGCCTTTGATATAAGAATCAGCAATCAATGAGGCTGAATTTGAACCGATCATACAATCGCGATGGCCGGGGCTTGCCCACTCAGGAAGCCAACCGCTTTCCCTGTACGCATTTGCAAGCCCTTCCATTATCCTGCTGTCGACATCCGGATACATAAGTGTGAAAAAAGGAAAGACGGCACGAAAAGTATCCCAGAATCCGTTATCGGTATACATGTAGCCTGGCAGGATTTTCCCGTTATATGGACTATAATGTACAATGTCATTGCTGGCATTTACCTCGAAGAATTGCCTGGGAAAAAGAAGCATTCGGTAAAGACAGGAATAAAATGTCCGCTGCTGATCCTCCGTTCCTCCCTCAACATCAATTCTTCCAAGCTGTTTATTCCAGGCTTCCTTTGCTTCTTTTTCAAGAGTTTCAAAATCCCTGGTCCCTGTTTCACGTGTCAGGTTCAGCAATGCCTGTTCCTGACTTATGAAGGAGGATGCGATCCTGACACCGATCTGTTCTCCCTTTTTAGTTTTAAATCCGAGCACTGCACCAGTGTGATCTCCCTCCTGCTCCAGATCATTAAGACTTAATGTATCACCATGCCATGTATGAGTATATATAAAATCATGATCAAAAACAGCCACGAAATAGTTATGAAAATTAGCCGGCACGCCTCCATGATTATTACGGCAATAACCTATGACCTTTCGTTCCGAAGGAATGATTCTCACCATGGATCCTTCATTGAAACCATCTATTAAAATAAAGGAAGAATCACTTTTTGGGAATGTAAAGCGAAACATGGCTGCCCGTTCTGTCGGAGTCACTTCAGCTGTAACGTCATAATCAGCCAGATAAACGCTGTAATAATATGGCTTTGCCACCTCTGCCTTATGTGAGAACCATGAAGCTCTGTCATTTTCACCTATCTTTATTTTGCCTGTTACAGGCATCAGCGAGAAGGCAGCATAGTCATTTATCCATGGACTGGGCTGATGTGTCTGCTTAATTCCCATAATCTTATTGTCGCTATAGGTATAGCTCCAGCCATTACCCATTTTCCGTGTCTGTGGAGTCCAGAAATTCATTCCCCATGGCAATGCTATCGCAGGATAAGTGTTTCCATTTGAAAGTTCATATTTTGAGTCTGTTCCCATTAATGGGTTAACCAGGTCAGCGGGATTAATTTCCGGCTGCTTTCTTGCATTCCTAAAAGCAAATGCGATAATTATGATAAAGAGAATTAATAATGGTAAGAAAAGTCTCTTCTTAGACATTCCTGATGAGAATCTTCCAAATCCTTCGGGTTGCTCTTCTTCACTGTTCATCATGATTTAATTTTAAATTGAAATAGGAAGAAATTAAACGCAAAGGTCGCTAAGATTTAAAACAAAGCCCTCAAAGAAAAAAATCTCAATTTTACTTTGCGTTCTTTGCGGTTAAAGTTTTTCCTGCTACTTAATTAAAGTTGATAATACCAATTTATCTATTCTGTTAAAAACCATTTCCGGTGTCAGCAATTTCATACAAGCGAAATCATTTTTAGTTTTTCCTTTTCCATAGATTGTACATGGCCTGCAAGTCAGCTCTTCAACCGGAATACGCACAGAGAAATTATCAGGCTGCATCCAGGCAGAAAAACCGCCGAGAGGATCAGTGCCTCCCCAGATAGAAATAACTTTTGTTCCCACAAGAGCCGCCATATGCATATTTGAAGAATCCATTGCAATCATAAAATCAAGTTTGCTCATGAAAACAAGTTCCTCATCGAGACTTAATTTCCCCGCAAGGCTGACAGAACCAGGAATTTTTGATTCAAGAATAGTTAGTTTATCATAATCTTCCTGCCCCCCAAATAGCCAGAACCTGCACTGCTGTTTTTCGGATATCAATCGGAGAAGCTTTATCATATAAGGCTCAGGCCACATTTTAAGTTCGTGCTTTGCATAAGGTGCAACACCGATATTCAGTCCTTTATAGTCATCAAATCCGTAGGCTTCCTTAAGAGTTATGCCTTGAGAGGGAACAATCCATTTTTCTTTTGAAGGGTGAACAGGAAAACCGGCCCGTTCGAAAACGTCACAATATCTTTCAACTGAATGCTTAAGCCTGATTTTTCTCCTGCCTTTTGTCAGTAATCTCTTTTCTTTTCTTCCCTTATCGATGACTGCTGCCGGCACCCCTTTGAGCCGGAAGAATAAACGCAAGATCTTTGATCTCAGGACATCATGAAGGTCAATTACATAATCAATATCGGAATGTCTGTTTATGTCGTTATAAAGTGTGATTAACCCACGAAAACCTTTGTGTCTTTTTTTAAAATCAGGAAAAAAAAGTTCCAGCCCGGCACTTGAATTAAAAAATGCTTTGAATATGGGTCGGGTAAGAAGCAGCAATTCAACCTCAGGATATTGTTCTCTCATGCCTTTCAAAACAGGAGTCGTCAGAGCTACATCGCCCATGGCTGAGGTTCTTATAATAAGGAGACGCATTTCAGTATTTTTCGTAGGATTTTTCCTCGATAAGACCCGAAGATGTTTTTATATTTATCTCTCGCTTAAGCTCTGATCGTCTGTCATTTTTTATATATACTGCCCTGGCGGTTGAAATAAAATCAATTCCATAATCCTTTTTTCTCTCAAGATCGCGAATGTGGTCTTCAATATCCCATAATTCGCAATTAACATCATATAATTCTTTATATAGAGGATCTGCAGAGCTGATAATTGAATCCGCTGATTTATTCAGTTCATTATATTCTTTTTGTATATTTTCCAGCTTGGCTTTATCCCTGATCCTTTCCAGCTTTATCCTGACAATGGTAAGCTTATCAATTATCTCACCGTTTGATACTTCAATTTTCATTTTATTGATATTATTCTTCAAAAATAGTATCTTTTAAATCCATTAACCGCAAAGCATGCAAAGATATTAATACGGATCGACATCCACGGCAATCTTAAGTGCGGAGGCTCCTGTTTCCTTTTCGAGCCTGGTTATTGCCTCAACGATCAGTTGCTTAGCTTTTGCAGGAGGTTTTTCACGCTCAATTTTTATCAGAATTGTTTTAATATACCATAGCTGAACCTGAGAGATAACAGGCGACTCGGGACCGAGGACCCTTTTACCGAACAACTCTTTCAGATCTTTGCCAAGAATATCGGAAAAGTGATTTAGAAGTGATCTGTCTTTGTGTTTAATGCTTATTTTGACCATACGGCAGAAAGGAGGATAATTAAAAGTTGCTCTCTCCCCGGCTTGCATTCTGAACATCCCGCTAAAATCATGACGTAACACGAGCCTTATAATCCTGTTGGCAGGATCGGAGGTCTGTATCACAACTCTGCCCTGTTTTTGTCTTCTTCCTGCCCTTCCGCTTACTTGTTCCATAAGCTGAAAGCTTCTTTCATGTGCCCTGAAATCAGGATAATTCAGCAGGTTGTCGGCATTTAGTATGCCAACTACTGTAAGGTTTTCAAAATCAAGGCCTTTAGATATCATCTGCGTCCCAATGAGGATGTCGATCCTTCTTTCCTCAAATGCCCTGATCAATTTATTAAACGAGTTTTTATTCTTTGTCGTATCCTGGTCCATTCTGGCTACCCTTGCGTCGGGAAATACAAGTTTGATCTCGTCCTCAATCTTTTCTGTTCCGAACCCTCTTGCAACCATTGCACCTGTGTGCCCATTATCGCATTTAGATGGCATATCTATTGAATATCCGCAATAATGACACACAAGCTTGCCAATACCCTTGTGATAGGTTAGATTTACGGCGCACTGAAAACAAACCGGGATCCATCCGCACTCAGAGCATTCGATATATGGAGAAAAGCCCCTCCTGTTCTGGAAAAGGATTATCTGTTCCTCCTTGCCCAGGGCATTATCCATAGCCTGAAGCAATTCAGGAGTAAAATGTGAAACCATAAGTTTCTTCCTGTAAGCTTCACGGGTATTGGCCAGGATTATCTCCGGCAGCTTTATAAGGCCGTATCGCTCTTTCAGTTCCGTCAGTCCATATTTCCCGTTTACAGCATTATTATAGCTTTCTATTGAAGGAGAAGCTGATCCCAATATTGTTTTGGCATTATGCATGGCAGCGAGCATAATTGCAGAATCCCTCGCATGATACCTGGGTGCAGGATCGTGTTGCTTATATGATCCGTCATGCTCTTCATCAACGATGATAAGTCCAAGGTCGGAGAATGGAAGGAATATGGATGATCTTACCCCGAGAATCAGCCGGTAGCCGTTCAGAGGGTCATTTTCAGCCACTTTCTTCCAAATTTCAACCTTTTCGGCATTACTGAACCGTGAATGATAAACTCCTGTCACCTGTCCAAAATGTCTCTTTAGCCTTAAGATTATCTGGGTGGTAAGAGCAATTTCAGGGAGCATATATAGAACTTGTCGGCCCTTTTTCAATTGTTCTTCAATGAGATGAATATATATCTCAGTTTTGCCGCTGGAGGTAACTCCATGTAATAATACAACATCCTTTTCAAGAAACTGTTTTGAAACCGAGGTGTATGCTTCAGCCTGAACTTCGCTTAGTTGTTTTACAGGTTCCCGGAAGCTTCCGGTATCAGCAATCCGGGAGACCGCTTGTGAGAATGCTGTAAGAATACCTTTATCAATAAGTGCCTCCAGTATGCTTTGTGAGGTATGTGATTTAGATAAAAGCAAAGATTTATTTATTGCTGTACTTCCTGACCCGGGTATATAGCCGGTTAGCCGTAAATAATTAAGTAGAACATCCTGTTGCCTGGGTGCTTTTTTAAGCTTGTCAAGAACACCGTTTAGCTCCTCGTCAGTGAATTTACCAGAAAGCCTGATAAATGTCTCAAGTCTGGGTCTGAAGTTATTCATGCTCAGCTCACTGGGTATTGCAGCTTTCATCACTTCTCCCTCACTGCACAGATAATACTCTGATATCCATTGCCATAATCTGAGCTGAAACTCATTAATAACCGGCATTGCTTCCGACACTTTCAGAATGGATTTTATTTTTTTAATATCGGGTGAACTGTCGTGAATTCTGCATACTATTCCGGAATAAAGCCTTCTTCCTCCGAAGGGGATGGTAACCATCATCCCGGGCCTCAGATCTTCAGAAATCGAATCAGGGATCCTGTATGTGAATCTTCCCCTTACCGCCAGGGGCAGAATAATGTCAGCGAACCGGCTTTTAGTCATATTTAAAAACAGAGTACAAAGTAAGGATAAAATTTGTTTACCCGATTCAATGAATGACAGAGCCGGGAATGGAGTGTACCGGTGAGATCTAATTTGATTTTACGAAGCTTGACATGACTGTCAGAAGATGTTCCCTTCTGATTGGCTTTATAAGACAGGCATCACAACCGGCTTCCAGAATTATATCCTTGTCATCTTCAAAAATAAAAGCCGTCTGGGCAATAATTGGAATATCTTTCCTGATTTTCCGAATCTCCCTGGTTGCCTCAATCCCGTTCATCTCAGGCATCTGCATGTCGAGCAGAACAACGTCAATATCAGGATTGGCTTTTATAATCTCAATAGCTTCAAACCCCGACCTTGCTGTAACTATTGTTACTCCTGTATCGGTAAGTATCCGGTTTAGATAAATGAGAACATCTTTATTATCATCTACCAGAAGGCATTTTCTGGAACTCCAGTCTATGGGGGTCAATATGGGTTCATTTACAACCTGAGTCATCTTGGTTTTTGTACTGCCGGCCGGTCTGTAGGGGATCGAAAAGCTGAATTCTGAGCCCACTCCTTTTTCGGACTGAACAAAGATTTTCCCTCCCATTCGTTCTATAACCTCCTTAGCCAGAGTGAGTCCTATGCCGAGCCCTTCAAACGGACGATGATGACCATCAAATTCCTGTCGGAATTCCTCAAATATATGGCCAAGGTTTTCTTTGTTTATGCCAATACCGGTATCAATTATCTTGAAAACTATATTCTGGTTCTCAAGCATATAGGAAAATTCCACGGAACCTTCGAGAGTAAATTTCAATGCATTATCCATCAGGTGATTCAATACTCTCTTAAGCCATATTCTGTCGGTGAAAATAAGATCGCCATTATCTTCAAAATGATTTTTAATGCTGAGAATGATTGGCTTTTCATTTCGCTTGATAACCTGACGGGCTTCTTCAATTATCTCATTGACAATTGTTCCCAGTGAAGCCTCTTCATAAGTAATTTCTATCTGAGAACTTTCAAGCCTCGAGAGATCAATAATATCTCCGATAATCTGTAGCAATTTTTCACTATTGTGATTAATATGCTCAATATATTCCTCCTTCACCTCATCCGACAGATTATTTGAAAGGAGAAGGTTTGAAAAACCGACAACGCTGTTCAGAGGTGTTCGGATTTCGTGAGAAATATTTGCCAGAAAATTAGATTTTAATCTGTTACTCGCCTCAGCGCCGATATTTGCCTTAATAAGCTCTTCATGAACCTGTTTGAGCCTTGTAATATCGCGGGATATAGTGAGTGTCCCCAATACTTCCCCTGTATCGCTCCGTACCATCACTGATCTGGTAGACAGACTCATATAGTGGCCCATCTTATGCCTGAGCCTCAGTTCGGTTTCAAAGAATCCATTATTTACCAGGGCCTGTTCCTTTTTTAGCTGGTAATCCTGATCTTCAGGGTGGATAAGGTCTGGCGGGTTAAGTGCATTGTATGAGTCCCTGTCGTAGCCTATCATGGTATAAAAAGCGGAATTGGAAAATCGTAATTTCCACTCCCGGTCGTAAAATGAAATCCCGTCATTTGCCGATTGCACAAGCATCTCATAGAACTTATCAGACTCAAAATGCTTTTTTGTAATATTTTCTTTCTGAATTGCCAGTTCCTGATTTGATTTCTGGAGATCAGCGTTGATCTCTGATATGCGGGTATTTTTTTCAAGAAGTTCCTGGTTAATTCTTTTCAATTTGACTGAGAAATAGACAATTATGAAGCAAATTGCTAACAGCAGTGCCAGTAGAGTCAGTATTAAATGACTTAGTGGTTGTGACAAAATCACTGTCAGCACACATTCCCAGTCTCTGCTTATCATAATTTATTGCCCGATGAATTAAAATGGCTCATTTTACCCCCGGCTAATTAAATGAATTTTGCTCACTTAAAACATGATATCTCACAAATATAAATATTCGTTGTGTCACTTCAATCCGAATGTTTATAAAAAATGTTAAATTGCGGCCTGGTAATAAATATTCCTCTTTGCTCTGATTATTAGGGTTAAATTCTGAATATCCTGGTGCACATTAATGATTTCTTCAGATTTAAAAATATTAATCAAAGAATAAAATTTAGCGGTGATGGAAAGAAACGATAGCCAATATTCAGGAGGCAGACGATATAAGAATAAAGATATCACAGTCTATTGGAAACCATCAGCTTGCATCCATGCCTCATACTGCTACAGAGAGCTGCTTGAAGTGTTCGATCCGAGCAGGAGACCATGGGTTGATATGGACGGTTCCACAACAGAAAGAATTATTGAAGTTGTAAATTTATGCCCTACAGAGGCTCTGGCCTGGAAATGGAATGATGAGTCAAAAAATGAGCTTGTAGGAAGTGACCAGTTAAATCATATTAAGTTCAGGAGGCCTGAGCTATTGAATTCTGACAGTTCTGAATCAAATGAACAGCCGGTATCGGTAAAGATTATGCCCGACGGGCCGATCGTTCTAAAGGGCACCTTTACCCTTATATATAATGGTAACAAAAAAGTTATTCATGATAGTATGATCTCAATTTGCCGGTGCGGAGTGAGCGACCATATGCCATTCTGCGATGGTCAGCACAGGAAAGCCGGCTTTATTGGTTAAAAATGCACATATGGAAGACGATAAAGATAAAAAATCACAGGCAATAGTCGAAGTTATAGATTTCGGACCATTGAAAATCACAGGCAATTTCTTATTGAAGGATCTTCAGAGAAATAAGGAAGAATCTCCTGATGAAGTAAGGTTATGCATTTGCGGAAAATCTCAGAACAAGCCTTATTGCGACGAGTCGCACAAAAAATTATAACAGGAATTGGCGCGCAGCATATGAATAATCAGCGTGCAACAACATGAAAACAGTTCTGCACCTTCTCATAGGTAGCCCAACATTTATTTTCTGCCCGCAACTGCCATATGACCTCAGCGAGAGCTTCCTTTAAGAATTTCTTATCACAATTGGTCAGTATCCATTTCCTGGCAATAAACCTTTTATAACTGATATCAAATGCATTCCCATAGAGGTGAGGACTGTTTGCAGAAGCATTCCCGTTATATCTTCTCAGAGTCTTTATATTATCAGTTTTTCTGGTCATTGAGGTTATATAAAATCGCACACCATTTAATCCCTTCTGTGAAGATTTATCCCTAAGCCTACTGGCAATCTCATCGATAAGTTCTTTACCGTTGCGTGTAACATACGGGTAGCTGAATAACATTCTTGCAACAACATAACTATTACCGGTATTAACTTTTACCAGACGTCCGTCAGAAATTCTCTTTTTCAGGTCGTTTTCATCTTTACATACAGCTATTCCGCTCTTTTTGGCTGCAGCCGAATAATCTACAATTCTGTCATTAAGCTTTCTGCTAAAATCTTTTTGCCTGTAATCGATACATCGCCTGCTGAAATAGCCTGTGGTTGATTTCTTCCCTTCTTTCTTAATAAGCAGGCAAAGGAATATTATTGCAACCGCAACAATTGAACAGATTTTCAACAGGGAAAAAAGACGTGGTTTATTGAAATTCATTACCGAAACTCTTTCCAGAGGTTTTATTGTTTTAAAACCTTTGTTACCAGCTCAGCAGCTTCGCTGAAGGAGATTGCCGAGAATACCGGAAGCCCTGAGCTATCAATTATATCTTTGGCTTCCTGTGCATTTGTCCCCTGAAGTCTTACGATTATTGGAACTCTTATTTCGCCGATCGACTTATATGCTTCAACTACACCATTGGCAACCCTGTCGCATCTGACAATTCCGCCGAAGATATTTATCAATATTGCTTTAACCGCAGGGTCTTTCAGAATTATCCGAAAGCCTGCTTCAACAGTCTTTGGATTTGCGCCTCCTCCAACGTCCAGGAAATTTGCCGGAGATCCCCCGGAAAGTTTAATAATATCCATGGTAGCCATGGCGAGTCCGGCACCATTGACCATGCAACCCACATTTCCGTCAAGTTTAACAAAATTCAGATTATATGAACCGGCTTCGACATCGATCGGATCTTCTTCATTAAGGTCTCTCATGGCAAGAAGATCGGGATGTCTGAATAATGCATTATCATCGAGAACCAGCTTGCAATCGACTGCCAGTATTCTGTTATTGCTGGTTTTTAATACGGGGTTGATCTCAAGTAGCTGGCAATCGCATCCAATAAATGTCTCATAAAGGCCCAGAAGAAATACCTGCATATTTTTAAATGCCGCTCCCGATAATCCGAGCTTAAATGCAATATTGCGGGTCTGAAACTGCTGCAGTCCTGTACCTGGATCAATTTCTTCGGTAAAGATACGATCGGGTGATTTTTCGGCAACTTCCTCGATTGACATCCCTCCTTCCGGAGAATATACCACTATATATCTACCTTTGTCCCTGTTCAGCAGAAGGCTAATATAAAATTCTTCCGGCTTGCATTCCCCTTTGAAATAAACATCCTGGGCAATAAGGACTTTGTTGACTTTCTTGCCTTCCTTACCCGTTTGCGGTGTAATCAGCTGCATTCCAAGCATCTGGCTGGCGAGTTTTCCAACCTCTTCAATTGATCTGGCCAGTTTAACGCCTCCTCCTTTACCTCTTCCTCCTGCGTGAATCTGTGCTTTCACTACAAAAAAATCACTGCCAAACTTTTCATGCAACTGTTTGGCAATGGTAACAGCCTGTTCAGGAGTTTCTGCAACAAAGCCTTCCTGAATGTCAACGTTGTAAGCTTTCAGTAAAGACTTACCCTGAAATTCATGAACATTCATTTTATTACGATTAAGTTAAATAACCTGCCGCATGCGAGGAATTCGCCGGACACAAAATAACAACAATTAAGAGATTAATTAGTTATTTTCGCATAAAAAAGAATGCGTAAGCTTCTCAACCGGGAACTCAACAGGAAGACAATTGAAGAGTTCAGAAAAACTGGAAAATCTCCGTTTATCATAGTGCTTGATAATGTAAGAAGTCAGAGCAATGTCGGATCAATTTTCAGAACTGCTGATGCTTTTCTTACCGAGGCAATATATTTGTGTGGTATAACATCATGTCCCCCTCACAGGGAGATCCAGAAGACGGCACTTGGTGCTACAGAGTCGGTAGCGTGGAAATACTTTTCAGAAACTTCAACCGCAATAAATGAGCTTAAAAAGAAAGGATACATAATTATTGCCGTCGAGCAGGCGGAGGGATCTGTTGAGCTTCAGAATTTACATATTAATAATGACAGAAAATATGCCCTTGTCTTTGGTCATGAAGTTAATGGCGTGGATCAGGAAATTGTAAATATTTGTGATCTCTGTGTTGAGATTCCTCAATTCGGGACAAAGCACTCATTCAATATAGCAATAAGTGTAGGGATAGTGTTATGGGAGGTAAACAAAAAAGTTGATGCAGGGAGAGTCTGACAAATAAATTATTGGTTGTTCAAATATTTTAAAATAAAAAGGGGGCTCTTTCGGGTCCCCTCTTTAATATTTATAAATTCTTGTTATTGAACTGTGGACTTAAAAGTATCATCAGCAAAGAACTTGGCAAACTCAAGGTCTGTCTTTGCATAACCTTTCCATTCAGGATTGGCTCCAATAGCCTCACGAAGGTTGGTCAGCATATAATTCCTGTCATCAAGACGAGCTCCAATAACTGCTTTCAGGTAAGAAGGTTTCCCGGTTTTACCAAGGTCCTTCATACCATCGAGTGTAGTTTTTGCTTTATTTACATCACCTTTCAGATACTCAGCAAGAGCAAGGTTGAAACTTGGTTCAGTGCCAAAATAATTAACTGCTTTGTCATATTCACCTTTGGTTATTGCAATAACACCAAGACCGTATTTTGATTCAGGTGTTGCAGCTGTCATTGAATTGAAATAATCTTCAGCTTTAGCTAACATCACCTTTTACCAGTGCACCAAAACCAAGATTATTCTTAACGACGTCATTATTCTGAATAGCTTTTGCCTTTTCAAATTCTGCAATTGCTTCATCAGTCTTGCCTAATGTCATATAAGTGCAACCCATGTTGTTTTTTGCACGGATACATTTCGGGAATTTATCGGCAGTTTCCTGATAGAATTTAAGCTGTTCGTTCGGATCAGTGCTTAAGAGCGGCTGCATGAAGCATTTCTTCAAGACCAAGAACTGTAGGATCTGATCTCATCTGTGCAAGGATCTGCTCATCGGTACGACCAACGACATCAACATTTACAGCCAGTTTTGATCTTCTGAGTTTTGGAAGGATGTCTGTTTTAAGTTTTTCAAATGCTGAACTCATATTCTTGATCTCTTTGTCGCGAACATCAGGATCAGAGTACATTGAGAGAACACGAAGGATAAGATCTTTATCCTGGATATTTGATTTTTCAACTTCTGATTTAAAACCATCCCAGTCTTCAGCAGTTGTTTTTTCATTGAAGAATCCTTCAGTTTTTGCAGCAGGAACTTTATCAAATTCTTTCTTTATGAATTTATCAGCTGTTTTACCTCTTTTCTCTGAGAGTGGAGCATTAATTTTCATTGTCCCATCAGGAGATGCATAAGAACTTACGTCAGTCGATTTCAGTTCACGGCTCGAATCGGCTGCAAACAGATTTGATATATTCTTTAAGCAATGCAATATCTTCAGCTTTTAAGTTCTTTGCTGCTCATATCTGCCTTGTTTATAGCATAATGAATATCAGCAACCTTATTTTCAGGATTAACTCTTACATAATTATCTTTCATTAGAATGGTACTGGCATCTTTCTCAACAAGTGTTGAAGTTGCAATCACACCATCAGCAAGTTTTAACCTGGTCAAAATCGAGACTTTTTTTACCTCTTACTGCTTTTACCCTCAATACCAGTTCCGACATTCTCATCGCATCCTTGTAAGGAATTGTAGCCTGTATATGTAAAATCGCCGCCAGTTGAAGTAATAACCTTATTATTTGCCTGAACACTTTCTCCCTGAAGAACCTGAACCTTATCAAAAGCAGTTTCGCCTCCGGCATAAGTGAGAACAGGAGTAGCTGTAACAGTCGTTTTCTTATCAAAGTACTTGGCAGGGAAGGTACCTTTAATTGTTACATTAACTACACCTGCATGTGTTTCAAGAACTTTTGGAGTAACCTCATACTTTACTAAGTTGGAGTTTTTCTTCATCTTATTCAAACCGCTGCAACTTGTCAGGACAGCTGCGGCAAGGATAAGGATAAAATAGCTTCTGAATTTTTTCATAATTTAAAAGTGTTATTTGTTTATGATACTTTGTTTTACAGTTCTTATTGAACAATTAACTGAATAATTTTAACTTAAACGCAAATTTACAATAAAATAGTAACATTCGAAGTAATTTGGACAAAATAATACGACTTTGGATGATGCCTGTCATTAATATAATAATTTGAAGATACACAATGCATTAATGCCTTTCAGATAATTCCCTGGCATAATGCGGGCTGTCATCCTTGCAACACAGATCATAAATATGTTTTTAAACTCTTTTTTTGATAAATCATCAGGTATACCCATGAATTCTACTTATTGAAGCATGTATAATTTAAAATGCTTAATACGATAAATGCCATGCAAAGGTTGCAATAAAATATATCCAAAATGTTACATAATTCCGGGAATATGTTACACTATTACCATATTTTTAACAAAATAATTGACCTCTAAAGGTATTGCATGAGTTGTTTGCAACATTAAAATTTACTATAGAATTACCTTATTGAAGCCAATAGGATAATCATCAAAAAAAATTGCATCAATTATTTTTGTATAATGATTCTCGTTTGCCACAAAATCTATATCGTTAACATCTATAACAAGATATTTGTTTTCCCGGTTTTGCTTAAAAAATGAAAAATAGCTATTCTGAATCTTCCTGAGGTATTCTATAGTTATTGAGTTCTCATAATTCCGTCCCCTCTTCTTAATATTCTCAAGTAGTCTTTCAGGACTAAGGTGGAGGTAGACATAGATATCCGGTTTAGGAAGTGAACCATAAATAATATAAAATATCTGTCTGTAAAGATTATACTCATCACCTGTGAGAGTTGAGGCAGCGAACACCAATGACTTCATAAAGTAATAATCTGCAACAGAGAATGATTTAAAAAGATCCTGCGGGACCAGTTCTTCCTTCAGTTGTTTGTATCTGCTTGCCAGGAATGAAAGTTCAAGAGGAAATGAATATTTTTCAGGATCGTCATAGAATTTCGGTAGAAATGGGTTATCAGCAAAATGTTCAAGTATCAGTTGCGCGTTGAATTGTTCAGCAATCCTGCTGGCAAGAGTAGTTTTCCCGGCACCTATATTTCCCTCAATAACCACATAGTTATACTTTATCTTCATCCCTGAACAAGTTGTATTTTACGATTAATCAAATTTATAAATTGGAAATGAAACAGCAATAAGAAAGCCGGCTTTTAGAAGCCGGCTCATATTATTTATTCTGATTTTGTTCTGGATTTCGTTTATCATGCTCCGGACGCGGAGGTCGTGGAAGAAGTTCCTTTCTCGATAGTTTTATCTTCCCGGTTTTGGGATCAATATCAATAATTTTAACTTCGATTTCCTGACCTTCCTTTAGAACATCTTCCACTTTGTCAATTTTTCTCCATTCGATTTCCGAAATATGAACAAGTCCGTCCTTATTAGGAAGGATTTCCACGAATGCACCAAACTGAACAATGGTCTTAACTTTCCCTTTATAAACCTGACCGATTTCAGGTACAGTTACAATTTTTTTCACCCAATCGAGAGCTGCGGTAATTACTTCAGCATTTTCACCAAAGATATTGACATCTCCATGGCCTTCAATCTCTTCAACAATTATTGTAGCGCCTGTAACACGCTGTATCTCCTGGATAACCTTTCCACCCGGACCAATCAGGGCACCTATCATCTCCTTGGGAATAGTAAGCATTTCAATCCTTGGAGCATGAGGCTTAAGTTCCGGACGAGGTTCTGCTATGGTCTGGTTCATGATATCAAGAATATGCAGTCTCCCTGCTTTTGCCTGGTTAAGAGCTTTTGTGAGTATTTCAAAAGAGAGCCCGTCAACCTTTATATCCATCTGTGTCGCCGTTATCCCATCACGTGTTCCCGTCACTTTAAAGTCCATATCTCCAAGATGATCTTCATCGCCAAGGATATCTGAAAGAATAGCATATTTCTTTGTTTCTTTATCCGAAATAAGACCCATGGCTATCCCCGACACAGGTTTCTTCAGTTTAACACCAGCATCCATAAGAGCCAGTGTTCCGGCACAAACTGTTGCCATGGATGATGATCCGTTTGATTCAAGAATATCAGATACAACCCTTATTGCATATGGATTCTCATCGTCTGATGGCATCATGTTTTTAAGAGCACGATGAGCAAGGTTTCCATGTCCTATTTCCCTTCTGCCAACTCCGCGGTAGGCCTTGGCTTCTCCTGTTGCGAATGGCGGAAAGTTATAATGAAGTGTGAATTTCTCAGTTCCCTTGTTAAGGACATCGTCTATGATCTTCTCATCAAGCTTGGTTCCCAATGTAACTGTAGTAAGCGACTGTGTTTCTCCTCTTGTGAAGAGAGCTGATCCATGAGTAGCAGGAAGAGTGTCTATTTCACATACAATCTGTCTGATCTCATCCAGTTTTCTGCCGTCAAGACGGATATCATTATCAAGGACAAGTCTTCTGGAAGCTTCTTTTAATACATCATGATAGTATCTTTTTACCAGTGTTTCATTTACCGGATTTTCTTCGGTATACTGACTGAGGAATTCTGTCACTATTGCTTCAAAAGTCTCAATCCTTTTATGCTTGTCAGCTGTGCAGGATTTAGCAGTCTCATAACATTTCGTATAAGTTTCATCCCATACCTTTTTACGCAGCTCTTCATCATTTGTCTCATGGGAGTATGTACGCTTAACGGTTGATCCCAACCTCTTCAGCAAATTCCATCACCGCCTTGCAGTGAACTTTTATTGCATCATGTGCGATCTTAAGGGCTTCAAGCATCTCCTCTTCAGAGACTTCCTTCATTTCACCCTCAACCATCATTATATTATCATATGTTGCTCCAACCATAAGGTCAATATCTGCCTCTTCCAACTGCGAAGCAGTAGGGTTGACAATAAATTTCTTATTTATTCTGGCGACCCTGACTTCAGAGATAGGACCGTTGAATGGTATATCAGAAACTGCAAGAGCAGCAGATGCTGCGAGACCCGCGAGGGCATCGGGAATAATATCCATATCGGCAGAAACCAGGTTAATAGTTACAAATGTTTCTGCATGATAATCATCGGGGAAAAGCGGTCTGAGTACCCGGTCGACAAGTCTTGATACCAGAATTTCATAATCAGATGCTCTGGCTTCTCTTTTCATGAAGCCACCGGGAAATCGTCCCGAAGAAGCATATTTTTCTTTATACTCGACTGAAAGCGGCATGAAATCTGTATCTTCCTTCGCCTCCTTTGCTGAAACAACTGTTGCCAGCAACATTGTTTTTCCCATTTTTAACAAAACAGAACCGTCAGCCTGTCTGGCCATTCTGCCTGTCTCAAGGGTTATTGTCCTTCCGTCACCGAGATCAATAATCTTCTCTTTTATTGTAAACATTGTACGTATAATTTATGAAAATTGAAATTACAAAATAACCTAAATAGTACGAAAAAAAGGCAATCCTGAATTGCCTTTTTTCTCTATTTACGTAATTTCAACGCTTTTATGATTTCGCGATACCGCTCGATATCTTTAATTTTAAGGTAGTCTAACAAGCCTTCTTCTTTTGCCAACAAGCTTGATAAGTGCCTGCTGAGTACTGAAATCTTTCTTATTTTTCTTAAGATGCTCCGTAAGATGATTGATCCTGTACGAGAATAAGGCAATCTGGCCTTCTGCTGTACCAGTATCAATTTCAGATGTTCCGAAGGTTTTAAAAAACTCCTGCTTTTTTTCTGTTGTTAAGTACATATCTCTAATTAAAATATTATTAATCCAAATATAGATTGAGTCACCAATTTTGGAACGCAAAAATAAGGCTTTTTTATGTAAATAATCAAACAATTTGCTTTTTTTTTAAAAAGTTCTTAAAATAATTGCTAAACAGGAATTAACACGTCTGGAAACTATTGATTCACTATCAATAATAAGACGGTAAAAAGAATCTGAAAGTTGCGTTCAAAAATGCTATCCTTCAATTATTTGTTACCTGAAATCGGCCGTTCGTCAAAAAAACAGGAAGGTATATGAAAATATAGTGGCCTTTTCAGATGAAAAGATGCTTCAGGGCTCCAGAAGCAACTCCTCACGATTTATAAGTTTTTTACCCTCACTGATAATCTTACCTCCAATTCTGCACTGAAGACACTTCCTTTTTTTGCAGTATTCATTTCTCAATTGTATAAGTGCCTGGGAATAAAATGCCGAATCCGGAATAATTCCCGCCTCTTTCCATTCAGTTATAATAATGTTCTCTTCCGGCGCAATACCTTCAATGAGTTCAAGAGCCTTCTCAATAATGTCCTGGCAGTCCCTGCTTTTACCATAAACAAATATCAGCGGTATTACTGCATTGATAAGCAAAATATCGGCTGCCTGTGTTCCGGTTTTTTTTGTATAATTCCTGCTTTTCTTTCCAAAAACAAAATGATCATCCCAATAACCTGAAGCTGAGACTTCTAACAGATCTTTAACCTGTGCTATATCATGTGCTTCCAGTACTTTTGAAAAAAGACCGCCTGTTATTGAAAGCATTGCTGCAAGCTGGGATAATCTGACTGTTGGAAAATTCGAAGGCCTCAGCCTCGAAAATTTCCAAAGCCAGCCATGCATAGGCTGCAACGAATATTTTGCTGACAGGATAGTATATTCCTTCATCAGGTTCCTGAAATATTCATCCCCAACCGCCTCTTTAAACAATCCCGGTTCAAGTAATCCCGCAGTTCCAAATAAAAGAGCTTCTATCTGAAAAAGATTATCAGAATGTTTACGTATCAGCTTGAATGGCAGGGATGAAGCAAGCATTTCAAACGGCTCTGTGTTTACCCTGAATCCAAAATAACGTGAAAGCACACGGTAAAAAGTTTCTTCCCAGTCGTTCCCGGTCTCTGAAAAGATTTTCAGTATTGACTCAGTTTTAGCCTGCAGTCTTTCAATCAACAGGGAATTCAGCCAGTGGCGAACCAGAATTTCATCTACGCTCTTAATGTCAGTCTGACAGGCAATTATGAAGGGGTTATTTACGAGATTAATGTATTTATCATAAATGTCGGGATCAAATGACAATTCAGCTGTTGGAATCTCTTCACCATTAGAATTGAATACACGCTTATCATTCACAGCAACAACATGCAAGATAATACTGTTAAATGCAGCATCATTCTGATGACCATGATTATCGAAATGTGATGATTTTATGTGAATTTCAATATTGCCTGCCCAGATAGTTCCATCTACCAGTATGCGTGCATTAAAGAAATCGGGACCGGAATCCCTGTTATATTCACCGGGATCAAGAACGGTAATTTTATTTTTTTCATTATCGAACAGCCTGTCCTGGTCATAGAGGCTGTATTTCCACAGGTAATGAAGAAATTCCTCTTTCATTTTATCACTTTTTAATAAACAGCGAGAATATAAAATTATGAAAAAAGGAAATACAGGTCAAGGGCAGATCACAAAATAGTAATATGCCACGATGACCAAACGTATTACATTTCGGACAGTGGCATTGCGAGGACAAAATGACACAGCAATCTCGCCTGATTAAAAACGGGAATTTTCAGATCAGTTTATGCTGGGTGAGATAGCACTCCATCTCTGTTTGCATCTCTTTTGCTTTTTCTCCGGCTATCTTATCAAAGTTTTCCGAATTATCCGCAAATATAATAGCACGAGAAGAATTAACCAGCAGTCCGCATCTTGAGTTAAGACCATATTTAGCAACCTCGGCCAGGTTTCCGCCCTGTGCACCCACACCCGGAATAAGCAGAAAATGATCAGGTACCTGTTGGCGAATATCCTTCAGCATTTCCGCCCTTGTGGCGCCAATAACATACATAAGGTTATTTATAGTCCCCCACTTCTGCGAGACTGACAGCACTCTTTCATAAAGTTTGATGCCATCTTCATCATGATACTGGAAGTCATCGGCTCCTTTATTGGAAGTAAGAGCAAGAAGCACGACCCACTTATCGTCATACTCCAGGAAAGGTTTCACTGAATCTTCACCCATATACGGAGCCACAGTTATTGCATCGAAAGGCATGCTTTCAAGGAAAGCCCTGGCATACAACCTCGATGTATTCCCTATATCTCCCCGCTTTGCATCTGCAATCACAAATATATCGGGATAATTATCCTTTATATACCTTACAGTCAAATCAAGGGATGTCCATCCCTTTGCGCCATGACACTCATAGAATGCAACATTAGGCTTATAGGCCACTGTAAATTCCTGCGTAGCATCAATAATCCTTTTATTGAATTCAAATATCGGATCACTTCCGCTATGAAGGAATGCAGGGATCTTTTCCAATTCAGAATCGAGCCCGACACAAAGAAATGACCGCTTTTTTACGATATTTTCAAACAATCTTTTATGATCCATATCAAATGGGTTATATATTGCTTTCTTTTAAACGTTCGGAATTTTCGGCCATCTGCAGCTTGTCGAGAACCTCCTGGATATTACCGTCAAGAATCGAAGGCAGATTATAAATTGTAAAGTTTATCCTGTGATCTGTCATCCTTCCCTGGGGATAGTTATAAGTCCTGATCTTTGCTGAACGGTCACCTGTTGAAACCATTGTCTTTCTTCTGTGAGATACTTCATCAAGATATTTCTGATACTCAAGATTATACAGTCTGGTTCTTAACTCCTTTAATGCTTTGTCATAATTCTTCAGCTGCGACTTTTCATCCTGACAAGTCACTACGATGCCCGACGGAATATGTGTAAGACGAATTGCCGAATAAGTAGTGTTTACCGACTGGCCTCCCGGTCCTGATGAACAGTAGGTATCTTTCCTGATATCTTCTGTGCGAAGGTCAATATCAAATTCATCAGCTTCAGGCAATACAACAACCGAGGCGGCTGAAGTATGAATCCGACCCTGCGTTTCAGTCTGCGGTACTCGCTGAACACGGTGAACACCCGACTCATATTTGATAATCCCGTATACCCCATCACCGGTAATGCTAAGCACAATCTCCTTGAAGCCTCCTGCAGTGCCCTCCGACATATTGTTTACCTCTACCTTCCATCCTTTCGTTTCGAAGTACTTGGAGTACATTCTGAATAGATCTCCCGCAAAAATACTGGCTTCATCACCGCCTGTCCCGGCCCTTATTTCCATTACTGCATTTTTATCGTCTTCAGGATCAGCAGGAATTATCAGCATTTTAATTTCTTCTTCCATTGCAGGCAGGTGTGAAGTGAGATCTTCAATTTCCGCCTTGGCCATTTCACGCATTTCCTCATCCTTCTCTACAGCCAGAAGTTCCTTTGAACTAGCTATATTGCTTAATGCCAGTTTATATCTTTCATAAGATTCAATTATCGGCAGGAGATCTTTATATTCTTTATTTAATTTGACATACTTTTTCATATCCGAGAGAATATCGGGTTGTGTAAGAAGATCACCAACCTCAATAAATCGGGTTTTCACACCATCAAGCCTCTCAAGAATCATGTTGCTTGCCATACTTCATCCATTTTTCGGGTGCAAAGGTAATAAAAAAGGGCGAAAACTAAAACTTCACCACTTCTCAGACCATCATATCAGTGTTTAGCAACCACTCCTTTGGGAAAACAGATATATTGCTGTTTATTAGTGGATTATTCAATATATCATATTGAAAATAAGGGTGGTGGAATAAGCAGAAGATTGCTGTCGGGCCAGATTCAGAATGAACGGTTTTTAAGAAGAAGATGGCAAGGTGAAATCAGTATTCGAACGTCCCGAACTCCGAACTGATTGTGAGCTTTTTGCTTTCAGACGCCTCACAATATCCGATAATCCTGGCGTCGAGATCAAACCCTGCTGCAATGCTTATGATTTCAGCGGCATTCCTCTGATTGGTGTAGATCTCAAACCTGTGCCCCATATTAAATACCTTATACATCTCTCCCCACGGCGTTCCTGATTGTTCATGAATAATCCGGAACAGTATAGGTAACGGGAATAAATTGTCTTTTACGATATGTAAATTATCAATAAAATGCATGACTTTGGTCTGGCCGCCTCCCGAACAGTGTACCATCCCGTGTATTTCTGATTTCATGGTTTCAATAACCCTTTTTATTACAGGAGCATAAGTGCGCGTAGGTGAAAGAACCAGTTTTCCTGCATCCATGGTTAATCCCTCAATCTGATCTGTAAGACGGTATTTGCCTGAATAAATAAGGTCATAAGGCAAAGTTGTATCGAGGCTTTCGGGATATTTGGATGCCAGATAAGGTGCAAAAATATCATGCCGCGCCGAGGTTAATCCGTTACTACCCATGCCACTGTTATACTCATTCTCATAACTTGTTTTCCCTGAAGATGACATGCCTATAATTACATCACCATCAACTATATTTTCGTTGGAGATAACCTGCGATCTCCTAATTCTGGCTATTACCGTTGAATCGACAACAATTGTCCTGACAAGATCGCCCATATCAGCTGTTTCTCCTCCGGTCGACCAAATGCCTATCCCCAATCCCCTGAGCTCTTCAAGCACTTCTTCGGTACCATTAATCACTGCAGAAATAATCTCTCCCGGGATATGATTCTTATTACGTCCTATTGTTGATGAAAAGAGAATATTATTGCATACACCAACACAAAGAAGATCATCAAGATTCATTACGATTGCATCCTGTGCTATCCCCTTCCACACTGATAAATCGCCGGTTTCCCGCCAGTAAATATAAGCCAGAGATGATTTAGTCCCGGCGCCATCAGAATGCATGACGGTACAGTAATCACTGTCCCCGGCCAGCAGATCCGGAACTATCTTACAGAATGCCCTGGGATACAGCCCCTTATCTATGTTCTTTATTGCTGAATGTACATCTTCTTTTGATGAAGAAACACCTCTTTTACTGTACTTTGATTCAATAGCCATGGCGGTTAAGTATACGGTAAAGATAATAAAAAGTCCACTGTATAAAGGTACAGTATGGGGTTGTGATAAGACTTAAGTCATCAGGCATGCCTATTTTTTCGGAGGCTCATAATCTGTTCTCAGGACCTTAAATTCAGTCCTTCGGTTAATCTGATGAGCAATTTCCCTCTGTTCATCGTTCGGGAGACTGTTAACAAACTCTTCAGTAAGCTGAGTACCTGCTTTCAGGAATGGATATTGTGAGGCTATTGTTGCATCAACAACTTTAGTGCTTGATTTTCCATATCCTTTGGCAGTGAGTCTGTCCAGATCAATACCCTTACTAACCAGATAATCCACAACTGACTGAGCCCTTTTTTGTGATAGTACCAGGTTATACTCTTCAGTATTCCGGGTATCGGTATGTGACATAATTTCTATAGTAACATTAGGATTATCAGTAAGAGTCTCAACCAGTTTATCAAGTGAGACCATTGATTCAGGCCTTAAATCCCATTTATCAAAATCGTACAAGATATTAGGCAGATCTATTGGCCTGTCTATTGCCGTAAGAAGTATAGTGACCATAAAATCGCGGCTCTTATCCTGACCTTTGGTTGTTTCTTTTTCTTTACCATTGAGATATCCCTGCTTCGAAGCAAGGAAGATATAATCAACATCAGCTTTGAGTGCAAACTTAAAATCACCACCGGTGCCGGTTTCAGCCTGAAGATTGGATCCGTCGCTTGCAATTAGCTGAACGACTGAACCGCTGACAGGTGTTCCGGTCTTTTCATCCTTTACAAGTCCGGTGACATTGAATCGCATCGGAGGCAGCTCAAAAGTATAGAGATCGTCATTGCCTCTTCCTTTCCTTGTTGAACTGAATATTCCCTTTTCATTACTATCTTCAAATGCAATACCAAAATCATCAGCGAAGCTGTTTATGGGAGGCTTCATGTTCGTAACCATCCAGCTGCCATCGGGTTGAGGTGTTGCTTTAAAAATATCCAGGCCACCCATTCCGATAAGTCCGTCTGACGAAAAATATAAGGTTCCATCTTCCCTAATGTATGGGAATAGCTCATCTCCGGGGGTATTTATATCAGGACCGAGATTAACAGGTTTTGACCATCCATCTCCGGGTCTCAGCCTGGTAACTTTCCAGATATCCTTTTTACCAAAACCGCCGGCAATGTCAGAAACAAAATATAATGTCAATCCGTCTTTTGATAATGAAGGATGTGCAGCTATCAATGAATCGGGCAGTATACCGAGGTTTTTAGGATCGCTCCACTTATCACCTGATCTCCTTGAATACATGATCTTACAGCCTTTCTTTTCGCGTTTTCCTACCTCACACCGGGTGAAATAAAGCTCCTTGAAATCTGCTGAGAAGGAAGGTGTCCCTTCTTCAAATTCACTATTAATACCCTGCACGGGGACAGGAGTGCTCCATTTTGATTTTTTATCAACTTTGCTTTCAAAGATATCCGTGAAGTTCTGACCTGTTGCGCCATGCGTCTTTTTCCCAGCCACACCGTCACGGGCTGATGTAAAATATACCTCACTATAATCATCCCTGGCGTATGCTGGACTAAAATCAGATTCTTTCGAATTCAGGTCTTTGAGCTCATCAACCTTATAAGCTTCAGGATTTCTCGACCATTCCTCAGACAGTTCGCATGATCTGATCTCCTGTTCAGCACGGGTATCAGAAGGAGAAGCCTGTTTAAATTTTTTAAATTCATCAGCTGCCTGGGAATACTTGCCATTCTTTTTTAATGATTCACCCAGCCAGTACTCCGCTTCAGGCTTAGAACTGGATGATTTCACAGCGAGCTTATACCAAATCTCGGCATTTTTTGGATCATTGGTAAGCCTGTAGCATTCGGCAATCATATACACAAGGTCGGTCCGGGTGTTTTTATTTGCTTTTTTTGTTTTTGAATATGCATCTTTAAACAGATCGATAGCATCATAATATTCACCGGCAGTGAATGAGGCATAGGCTCTTTCAGTTTTGCGCTTCTGCGCATATACCTCCGGAGATGTTAAAAAAATCAACAATAAAAAGAAAAGAAATAATTGCTTCATGACTATGCCTCCGTTTTTTTTATAAAAGTAATCAATTTCAGGAAATTGATAATACCTATTAACGCTGAAGCCTGGCAATTATTATTATGTATTCGGAAGGTGGATTCTATCAATTTATATCAATATCAGGCAATAAAGTACTGAATTGAAGGGATTGCGGTCAAAAATAAAAAGGATCCCAAAAAAAGGAATCCTTTTACTCTAAGCATGAAAAAAAATCAACTAACCTATTATTTATTATTTAGTGAAAAGCAATTCGCGGTACTTAGGCAGAGGCCACATTTCATTGTCGACAACAAGCTCAAGCTTATCGATGTGAGCTCTTACTTCATCAAGATAGGGCTTAACTTTGTTTTCATATGCAATAGCTTTTTTGTAAGTATCTTCAATTACATTAGCCTTCCTTCGTTCATCAACCATCTCATTCACAAGCTTCTTAATCATGGTAATATGGTCAGAGATAGAGACTATAACCTCTTTGCGTGCCCCCGCAAGTCTTTCGTATTCAATGTCGCTGAATACTTCTTTGAGGCCCTTGATATTATCAAGCAATGAAGTCATATATTTTATTGCTATAGGAACAATGTGATTGATTGCCAGATCGCCCAATACCCTGGCTTCTATCTGTACCTTTTTGGTGAACTTTTCATACTCAACTTCAACACGGCTCTCAAGTTCCTTGTCGGTGAATACGTGGGAACCAACAAGTACTTCCCTTGATTGTTTTGTCAGATAAAGGCTTATAGATTCTGGTACGCTTGCCAAATTACACAGCCCTCTCCTCTTGGCTTCCTTGTGCCATTCCTTGCTGTAATTGTCGCCTTCAAACAAAACGCGCTCAGATTCAAGGATATATTTTTTTAGTACCTGGAATATAGCTTCATCTTTGTTGCGTCCTTTTTTAATAATCACATCAACCTCTTTCTTAAACTGGGTCAGCTGATAGGCAACTGCTGCATTTAGAACAATCATTGAGGCGCTGCAGTTAGCCGATGATCCAACCGCCCTGAATTCGAATCTGTTCCCTGTAAAGGCGAACGGAGAGGTACGGTTTCTGTCGGTATTATCCAGCAGGATCTCAGGGATCTTGCCTATGCCAAGCTTTAAGTTCTGTCTTTTGTGCAGGAGTCATCTTTTTATCTGTCACTTTGCGCGCTATATTATCAAGCATGTTGGTCAGATATGATCCCACGAATACGGAAATGATGGCAGGAGGAGCTTCATGTCCGCCGAGTCTGTATGAGTTAGTCTCATTCATAACCGATGCCCTGAGTACATCATTGCTGTCATTCACAGCTTTGATAACATTCACCAGGAATGTAAGAAACTGCAGGTTTGTCTTTGGATTTTTACCGGGTGACAAAAGGTTCACACCGGTATTTGTAGCCATCGACCAGTTATTATGTTTCCCTGAACCATTGATTCCTGCAAATGGTTTCTCATGAAGCAGTACCCTGAACTTGTGCTTTCTTCCAACCCTGCGCATAATATCCATAAGTATCTGGTTATGATCGACTGCAAGGTTTACTTCTTCAAATATCGGGGCACATTCAAACTGATTAGGTGCCACCTCATTATGGCGGGTCTTTACTGGAATTCCAAGCTTATATGCTTCACATTCAAAGTCTTCCATAAAAGCCATAACCCTCTCCGGTATAGAACCAAAATAATGGTCAGAAAGCTGCTGATCTTTTGATGACTGATGGCCCATAAGCGTCCGATCAGCGAGGACTATATCAGGTCTGGCATAATACAGAGCATCATCAATCAGAAAATACTCCTGCTCACAACCAAGTGTTGCAATTACTTTTGTTACATCCTTATCAAAATACTGACACACATCAACGGCTGCTCTGTCGAGCTCCGACAAGGCTTTAAGCAAGTGGAGCCTTATAATCGAGTGCTTCGCCTGTATATGACACAAAAATTGTTGGGATACAAAGGGTTGTGCCAACAATAAATACCGGAGAAGAAACATCCCATGCGGTATAACCCCTGGCTTCAAATGTATTCCTCAGATCCTCCGCTTGGAAAACTCGATGCATCTGGTTCAGACTGAACCAGCACTTCACCGGAAAATTTTTCGACAACATGGCCGTTGTCAGCAATATCGATAAAACCGTCGTGTTTTTCTGCAGTGCCGTCGGTAAGAGGGTGAAACCAGTGAGTGTAATGAGTGGCACCTTTGCCAATAGCCCATGCTTTCAGACCTGTGGCAACCTGATCCGCTTCCTGCCTGCTCAGAGACTTACCTTCAATTATGGCGCGCTTTACTACTTTGTAAGCTTCCTTTGACAGGAATCGCTCCATTTTAGGGAGATCAAAAACATTTTGTCCGTAGTACTCGGAAACGATTTTCGATGGGGTGGTAACTTCAACAGGCTCCCTGCTGAATACTTCTCTTAATGCACTAAATCTAAGTTCTGCCATTTTTTTAATATTTTTCAACAAAAATATAACATTTTTCAAAACAGAGCCTGTTTTATTGCAATATTTTATTACTTTTTGCAATATTTTTTCAACATACCCCTGTTTTTTAATGCCTATACCTGTTATTTTATATGTTTTTAGTCAGAAAGGCTGCTTTTGCAGCAGTCAAATCATATTTTTTTCAGTAAAACCATTTTTCACTATCGTAAAATATCATTTCCCACAATAGTTTTACTGATGGTTTTCATGAAATCGCGTATTCATTCCGACTGCTGTAACCATTTGATATTATGAGGCTTTGAAATGCATGGTCGCAAATAAAAGAAGAAATTTAATATGAAAACTAAAATGCAATAACAGGCTGGATCTGGTACTCAAAAACAAAGGAAGTCAACGGACCTGGTAATATTTTAGTTCAAATAATTACCTTATTACTCACTAAAATACTCTGATCCTTTCGATTAAAGACCCGTTAACAATTTAATGACAGGTCAGAGTTTTAATGAAAATTTGTTATATTTGTCGCCTGTATTAAAAAATGGTAACCTTCTATTAATTATTAAAGAAAATATTAGATGTCAGCACTTCAATTTTTACGCGAGAAAGCCGGAGTATTAGTTGCGGGATTAATTGGTTTCTCTCTTTTTCTGTTTGTTGTCAGTGATTTCTTCGGAAAAGGAAGAGGGCAGAGACTGAAACAAAAGAAATATTATGAGATAGGTCAGATCGGGGGAGAATATATTTCATATCAGGATTATGAATTAAAATTACAGAACCTGTTGGAGATCTATAAACTATCAGGAAGAACAAATATTGATGAGGCGACAAACGAATCATTGAGGGAGCAGACCTGGCAGCAAATGGTAAGGGAAAAAATCCTGGATCCCCAGTATAAGAAACTGGGTCTTGGCGTAAGCACTGACGAGCTGAATGATTTGGTGCTCGGAAACAATCCTCATCAGATAGTGAAACAGCTATTCACTGATCAGCAGACCGGAACTTTTAATAAATCGTTTCTCGTTAATTTCCTGAAACAAACTGAAACCGATGAAACTGCTAAGAAATACTGGTTATTTTTTGAAAATGAGATTGTGAGTGACAGAACCAATGCAAAATATAATGATCTTGTTTCCAAAGGATTATACGTAACTTCAAAACAGGCGGAGTTTGAAAAAATGGTTGACAGCAATACAGTTGATTTCAGTTACGTAATTAAAAATTATGCTTCCGTTCCTGATTCTTCGATAAAGATCTTTGAGAGCGATTTGGAGTCTTACTATGCGAAACACAAAGAAAGTTACAAGAGAACAGCTTTCAGAGACATTGAATATGTAACATTTGATGTCGTCCCATCTGCAGAAGATATGAAGCAGGCTGAAGACTGGATAAATAAAACGAAAGAAGATTTTGCAGCAGCACCCGATCCTGTCGATTTTATTAACCTGACTTCTGACACCAGATATGTCGGATATTTCGTCCCGTTGAGCGGAGTTCCTGATACCCTTAGGGATTGGGCCAGGAAGGAAGATTTAAAAAATGTATTCGGACCGTATATTGAAAACGGGTCTTATAAGCTCGCCAGGCTGATCGCTGTAGGTGACAGACCTGACTCGGTGCATGTACGCCATATATTGCTGGCCACTGGAAAAACCAGGACCATTGAGACTGCACAACATGAAGCAGACAGTCTTGTAAAGCTTATTAAATCAGGGACTTCTTTTGAGAAACTTGCGATGTCAAATTCTGATGACCAGGGTTCTGCAAAAATAGGAGGCGACCTGGGCTGGTTTCCTGAAGGCAGAATGGTTCTTCCTTTTAACAATGCTTGTTTTACAGGCCAAAAAGGTGAAATAAAAACAGTCGAAACAAGCTTTGGGATTCACATAATTGAAATTCTTGCACAGTCAAAGCCTGTCCGTAAATATAATATCGGGTACATTGAAAGAAAAATTACAGCCGGATCATTAACAAACCAGAAAGTCTATAGTGAAGCCAGTCAGTTTGCCGGTACAAATGACACCTACGATAAATTCCTTAAAACTATTGCGACCAAAGGTCTGAATAAGAGAGTTGCCGATGACGTGTCTCCGCAGCAAAAAACTTTACCGGGGCTCGATAATCCCAGGTCGCTGATTATGGCATTATTCCAGGCCGAGCAAGGAAAAATTATTCTCGATAATAGTCAGCAGGCTGTATTTCAGATAGGTGATAATTATGTAGTGGCTTATTGTACCAAGGTACAGGAAGATGGCATTGCTCCGCAAAAAGATGTCGCAAATGACATTAGGTTTGCTCTTTTAAAAGACAAGAAAGCTGAGCTTATCTCTGCAGAGTTCAATAAAAATGACGGGGCTGGTAAAACTCTCGATGATATTGCCAGGACTATGGGGCTTACGGTTGAAGAAGCTGCTAAGATAAATTTCAGATCCTATACCGTGCAGGGTGCAGGCAATGAGCCCGCATTGATAGCTGCCGCATCAGTTTCAAAACAAGGAGCAGTTAGCGGGCCGGTTAAGGGCAACAATGGAGTTTTTATGCTGACTGTAAATAACATAACACCAACTCCTGGCGATGATCTTCAATTAATGCGCGACAGGCTGAAGACCACATTCCAGATGAGAGGCACATACGAAGCATATGATGCTCTTCGCAAGGCTGCCAAAATTGTTGATAAAAGATATAAATTCTATTAACAGAATTATCCGGATTTCAGGAACAGGGACATGCTTCGGTTTGTCCCTGTTTTTTTTGACGGTCTGGCTTGCTTCTTTCTGCATGACGCTGGGATTACATCATGATTCATTCAGCTCCTCTGTGTAAGTTCTTAGATTTTTCTTTGCGAACTTTGTCTTTTTCAACCAGTTTCTGGATGTCTGGCGAAAATAAACCCGCATCCGGAATTTTACCCCCCTTCAGGGCATAGCCATCAAGCTGATGGATATTAAAGCTTTAATTACTAGCTAGTTAATAAATAGGAAAAACTGTGTATAATATAGAGGGGTATGCGAACCTTCTATTGAGAGTTTAATAAAAAAGTTTAAAGCTATTTGTGACTTCTTTTTAATCAACCCCCCAACCCCCCATTTGGGGGGCTTAGGACTCAGTTAATAGCTTTTTTGAAATCTCTTGTAATTAGCAAATAAAAAAGTATCATTTTTTCGCAATAGTAAAGTACCACTTACCATGTTAAAGATCTTTGTGATCACGAAGGAGGTACGACTGAGTGATCACAAAGATCTGCTTACTTCTTTAGGATATCTTTACGATTTTCCATTCGGTAGCTGTTCCCTTCAAGTTTTATGACTTCACAATGATAGAGGACTCTGTCAAGCAAAGCTGTGGCTAATACCTCGTCCTCTAGAGCTTCCGCCCATTGCTTTGGTGATTTATTGGTTGTTATTATTAATGATGCCTGTTCATGCAAGTGATTCACCAGGTTAAAGAACGCTACTGCCTCGTGCTTCTTTACCGGGAAGAGCATGATATCGTCTATTGCAATCAAGTGGGCCCGCATAAATCTGTTGTACGCATTCAATGCAGAAGAAGTCATCTCCTTCATCTTCAGAACATTTATGAGATCTTCCATGCTTGTAAAATAAGCCCTATAGCCTTTTAAAACAGCCTCATGCACCAGCCCCGCGGCAATAAATGTTTTGCCGGTTCCGCTTGGCCCCATTAAAACAACGTTATATGCCTGCTCCAACCACATCAGCTCGCGGATCTCCTGCATTTGATTTTTTGTTATGCCAGCTGAGAAGTTGTAATCATATTGATCCAGATCATGGTTTTTTGGAAGCCGGGCTAGTTTTATTCTGCGTTCCATATCGCTTCTTTGTCTCTGCTGGACTTCCTTTTCCAGAAGATCACAAGTATAGGCCAGGTAAGTTGGTTTATCTATTTGTGCCTGGTGAATAAATTTCTCCGCATGGTTACGCATCAGCGTAAGACGCAAGTGATCCGCATACTGCTTTATTTTTTGTATCTGTTCCATTGTTATAAGATAGTCTCGTAAGTAGATATATTGCTTGTCTCTGGCATCATGTCCAATGTATCCAACCTGTTCTTTATACTTATTTCAGGTATTATCATAGTTACCTTTGATGTTTTTGATTCAACCTGGTAATGCCTTGCTACCTCAATAAAAGTATTGGCATTATAGAGATTGTTTTCAAGGCAAAAGTCAAGTGACTGGACTAAAAAGTCCATTTCAAGACCGCGTATGTGCTTTTTCATCAGCAGCAGATTATCCCGAAAATAACGAGGTTTTTCCCTTGATATCATCTCTACATATTGAACGCTTTTTTCTTTATTGGGCAGCATGCCTATTATCTCTTCTTTAAGCTTTAGTATAGTTTGGCTCTTATCTCTTATGTGATCGGTATTGCGTATTGTCATCCCTCTTCCAAGACATAAAGGATGAATGGCCAGGAGATCATTATCCGGGGTATATAATCGTATTTCTTCATTGTAGTTTTTTAGTTGGACTACTGTTTCCGGCCCTTGATATGTTCCTGTTGGAAGTGTATAAAAATTACTCCTGTAATTTATCGTGTTATCCTTGCGGACTTTATACCTTAAAAGAGGTTCTGAAGCGATTTTTATTGGATTAGTCTTTACCGGCAATAAATAACTGCGCTCTATCTCCCATTCCCTGACTGGAACCTTTTTTGTACTGCTGTGTTCCTTTGCATTTGCGGTCCGTGACAACCATGCCAGTGCTGATTGATTAAGATTCTCTTCACCTTCATAAATACGTCCGCGAAGAAAGTTGTATTTCACATATTTTACTGCATTTTCAACTTTCCCTTTACTCTCCGGATCAGATTTCCGGCAAAATATAGGTTTAAAATCCATCTGGCTGCAATAGATCTTAAATTCACGTGTCAGAAGTACGTCTCCAAGATTCTCATCCGTTATTAATATTCTGTCCTGATCATAAATTATTTCCCTAGGTTGACCTTCATAAAATGCGAAGGCATTTTCATGAGCTGTAATAGCATCATGTGATGTGAATGGAGCATTCCTGAAGTAGACATATTTCTGACGGGACCGACACAGGATCAATACCATAAAATATACCTTTTTCCGGCTTGCTCCATTTGTTTGCATATTATACTCTCCCATATCTGCCTGTGCCTGAAGCCCATAATCTAACTCCGGTAACTTTTGATATTGACGGGGCTGATGGCCTGCCTGTTTCTTTATCCCGTATTTATTCCTTATAATCTGTACAAAATTGTATACAGTTTTACTATGAACATCAGGTAGTTGCGAGAACTCTTCTTTTAACCGATCCTCGACCTGCGCTGCTGACAGATAGGGATGACGATCCAGCAAAATCCTTACATATTCATAATAATCATTAAGCTTTCTGGGTAAATTTTTTGGCTGTTCGATCCATTTGAAAAATTCATCTTCACTCATAGCCAGGTATTTTCTGACCGTTTTTCTATGGATTCCAACTTCTAAAGAAATCTGGGTTTTATTGAGTCCCTTTTCACTTAATTCCTTTACTTTGTACCACATAAATGCCTTTTTAAGGTGTTTACTTTTTTGAGCTTTCATATTGCACAGGTTTAGTCACACCTCTAATATGAAAGCTTTTTTTCTTTTTCTAAACTGGCACTTTTTGATTGCGAAAAAGTGGTACTTCAAAGTTGCTACTTACATCTCTTCAATTTGATTTACTGTATAATCTGTTTCATTTATTATTTGTTCATTCGTGAATCTGATAACTTTAATTCCGAAGTCATTCAGGATATCGCTTCGACCAAGATCATGATTATGAAATTCGGGAATATCATGTATACTTCCATCAATTTCGATAGCCAGCTTAATTTTAGGGCAATAAAAATCAACGATAAATTTGTTGATTGGATGTTGTTGACGAAAATGAAGACCAGAAATCTGATTTTTATTTAGTTTTAACCAAAGGATTTTTTCTGTCTCTGTTTGAGTCTTCCTTAATTCCTTTGCCAACTTAAATATTGAAGGTTTAGCATCATAATACATTGGATATTCTACACTTAATCCTTTCATGATGTTTTTCGATTTCAAGATTAAAATTATAATAATCTTATGAAAAAAACTAAAAACTATAACAACCTTAGGCCCCCCATGTGGGGGGTTGGGGGGTTGATGCACCGGGAGTCGGAAACGCAGGTATCTGAAGCCCCCCATGTGGGGGGTTGGGGGGTTGATACACCGAATATCAGAGAGTTAAAAAAATTAGCTTGATGGCTATGCCCTTCATGGGGGTTGGGGGGCCACAACTAAGGGCTCTTAATTAAAGTCGGCGACGATCCCGCTATACGGGACTTCACTTCGCTCAGCCTCCTTCTCCCACAAGTTATTAAAAATAAAAAGCCCCGGATAAAATCCAGGGCTTTAATTAAAGTCGGCGACGACCTACTCTCCCACAATTGCAGTACCATCGGCGCTGTCGGGCTTAACTTCTCTGTTCGGAATGGGAAGAGGTGGAACCCCGACGCTATAGTCACCTAAAGATCTTTTGAAGTCTGGAGTCTGAAGTCTGGAGTCTGAAGTCCGAAGAATGTATCTTCTTTGCTTCTGACTTCTGACTTCCGTCTCCGGTCTTACTTAAATAACTTAGACATATCGGAATAAGTTAATAAAACTTGTGCTCAGAAAGTTTACGGGTAATTAGTATTGCTCGGCTTTGACGTTACCGCCTTTACACCTGCAACCTATCAACGTCGTAGTCTTCAACGACCCTTAAAGGAGATCTCATCTTGAGACGAGCTTCGTACTTAGATGCTTTCAGTGCTTATCTCTTCCAAACATAGCTACCCTGCGATGCAGCTGGCGCCACAACAGGTACACTAGAGGTCTGTCCAACACGGTCCTCTCGTACTAGTGTCAGGTTCTCTCAAATCTCCTACGCCCACAACAGATAGGGACCGAACTGTCTCACGACGTTCTGAACCCAGCTCGCGTGCCACTTTAATCGGCGAACAGCCGAACCCTTGGGACCTTCTCCAGCCCCAGGATGTGACGAGCCGACATCGAGGTGCCAAACCGCCGCGTCGATATGAGCTCTTGGCGGCGATCAGCCTGTTATCCCCGGAGTACCTTTTATCCTTTGAGCGATGGCCCTTCCATGCGGAACCACCGGATCACTATGCTCTACTTTCGTACCTGATCGACTTGTCGGTCTCACAGTCAAGCGCCCTTATGCCATTGCACTCTACGCACGGTTACCAATCGTGCTGAGGGCACCTTGAGAAGCCTCCGTTACTCTTTTGGAGGCGACCACCCCAGTCAAACTACCCACCAAACAATGTCTTCCCGATAAATCGGGAGTTAGGTTCCAGATAAATAAAGGGTCGTATTTCAAGGGTGACTCCCCGATTCCTGGCGAAACCGGTTCATAGTCTCCGACCTATCCTACACATTATTTACCCAAAATCAATGTTAAGCTATAGTAAAGGTTCACGGGGTCTTTCCGTCCCGTTGCGGGTACCCGGCATCTTCACCGGGACTACAATTTCACCGAGCTCGTGGCTGAGACAGTGCCCAGATCGTTACACCATTCGTGCAGGTCGGAACTTACCCGACAAGGAATTTCGCTACCTTAGGACCGTTATAGTTACGGCCGCCGTTTACTGGGGCTTCAATTCAGAGCTTCTCATCCCGAAGGACAATAACCCCCCCTCTTAACCTTCCAGCACCGGGCAGGTGTCAGGCCTTATACTTCATCTTTCGATTTCGCAAAGCCATGTGTTTTTGCTAAACAGTCGCCTGGGCCATTTATCTGCGTCCCGCTTGCGCGGGAGACCTTTTTCCCGAAGTTACAGGTCTAATTTGCCTAGTTCCTTAGCCACGGATCACTCGAGCACCTTAGGATTCTCTCCTCGACTACCTGTGTCGGTTTGTGGTACGGGCACCATGTACCTAGAGCTTAGAGGTTTTTCTTGGAAGTCTGTTTAGGATCACTATCCACTTGTCCGAAGACTCATGGTACTGTCAGGTTCATCATCTCTAAGCTATTAACCTAAAGATATAACTACACCCTTTAACGTACTATTCCGTCAGTACGCGGATCTTTCACTACTCCGTCTCTCCTTCGCAGTACACGGTGGTACTGGAATATTAACCAGTTGTCCATCGAGATCGCCGTTCGGCTTACCCTTAGGACCCGACTAACCCTGATCCGATTAGCGTTGATCAGGAAACCTTAGTCTTTCGGTGGGCCGGTTTCTCACCGGCCTTATCGTTACTTATGCCTACATCTTCTTTTCCAGCCGCTCCAACATACCTTACCATACATCTTCTGCGCTGACTGGAATGCTCCCCTACCAATAACGTGTCTTTCAACGTCATAGTCCATAGCTTCGGTAATATGCTTATGCCCGATTATTATCCACGCACAACCGCTCGACTAGTGAGCTGTTACGCACTCTTTAAATGAATGGCTGCTTCCAAGCCAACATCCTAGCTGTCTAAGCAGTCGCACCTCGTTAATTCAACTTAGCATATATTTTGGGACCTTAGCTGATGGTCTGGGTTCTTTCCCTTTTGTCCACGGACCTTAGCACCCGCAGGCTCACTCCCGTGTATATCTTGCAGCATTCGGAGTTTGTCAGGGGTTGATAGGCGGTGAAGCCCTCTAGCCCTATCAGTAGCTCTACCTCTGCAAGACTCACCACGAGGCTGCACCTAAATGCATTTCGGGGAGTACGAGCTATTTCTCAGTTTGATTAGCCTTTCACCCCTATCCTCAGTTCATCCAAAGACTTTTCAACGTCAACTAGTTCGGCCCTCCATCCCGTGTTACCGGAACTTCAGCCTGACCAAGGATAGATCACAAAGTTTCGCGTCTACCCCCTCTAACTATACGCCCTATTCAGACTCGCTTTCGCTTCGGCTCCAACTCTTTAAGTCTTAACCTTGCTAGAGAGGTGTAACTCGTAGGCTCATTATGCAAAAGGCACGCCGTCATCCCGACGTATGCGGGACTCCGACAGGTTGTAAGCGCACGGTTTCAGGTACTATTTCACTCCCCTGTTCGGGGTACTTTTCACCTTTCCCTCACGGTACTGGTTCACTATCGGTCTCTCAGAAGTATTTAGCCTTACCGGATGGTCCCGGCAGTTTCAATCAGGATTTCTCGTGTCCCGACCTACTCAGGATACCAATTATATTATTAATACTTACACGTACGGGACTTTCACCTTCTATGGTATGACTTTCCAGACATCTTCCATTTCATATTAATAATAATATCACTGGTCCTTCAACCCCGACAACGCCAAAACGTTATCGGTTTGGGCTATTCCCCGTTCGATCGCCACTACTAAGGGAATCACTTTTGTTTTCTTTTCCTCCGGGTACTAAGATGTTTCAGTTCTCCGGGTTTGCTCCTCGTATTGCTACGGGTACTATGCCTTCAGCATAGTGGGTTGCCCCATTCGGAAATCAACGGATATATCGGATATTTGCTCCTCCCCGTAGCTTATCGCAGCTTGTCACGTCCTTCTTCGCCTCTGAGAGCCAAGGCATTCACCATGCGCTCTTATTTACTTTCTTGAGTTAATCAAATTTTACTAACTTTTTGTTTCCAATATGTCAAAGAACTTTATCGGGTAAAACCCCTCTGTCGCTGCGCGACATCTCCCCTGAAGGGGAGAAAATACTGCCGATTTGAGACAGTTTTAACCCCTGTCCATTTTGCGCGGGGCAGGGGGGCAATCCCAAACTTGTGAAATTAAGGGTGTTGAAACCCCTGACTCCCATTTTCCATCGGGACTCTGGCCAGTGCCAAATTTCAGATATTATAATAATGAAGTAAAAACCAGGCGGATAAGTGACTATTTCCCATAGGGTATAGCCAACAGTTATTGATTTTCTCCAGAAAGGAGGTGTTCCAGCCGCACCTTCCGGTACGGCTACCTTGTTACGACTTAGCCCCAGTCACTAGTTTTACCCTAGGCCGCTCCTTACGGTTACGGACTTCAGGTACCCCCAACTTCCATGGCTTGACGGGCGGTGTGTACAAGGCCCGGGAACGTATTCACCGCGCCATGGCTGATGCGCGATTACTAGCGAATCCAGCTTCACGGAGTCGAGTTGCAGACTCCGATCCGAACTGAGACCGGCTTTGGAGATTCGCATCCTGTCTCCAGGTAGCTGCCCTCTGTACCGGCCATTGTAACACGTGTGTAGCCCTGGACATAAGGGCCGTGCTGATTTGACGTCATCCCCACCTTCCTCACGGTTTACACCGGCAGTTTCGTTAGAGTTCCCGGCATTACCCGCTGGCAACTAACGATAAGGGTTGCGCTCGTTATGGGACTTAACCCGACACCTCACGGCACGAGCTGACGACAACCATGCAGCACCTTGCAAAGAGTCCCGAAGGAAAGAAATGATTTCTACTTCATGCACTCTACATTTAAGCCCAGGTAAGGTTCCTCGCGTATCATCGAATTAAACCACATGTTCCTCCGCTTGTGCGGGCCCCCGTCAATTCCTTTGAGTTTCAGCCTTGCGGCCGTACTCCCCAGGTGGATCACTTAATGCTTTTGCTTAGCCGCTAACTGTGTATCGCTAACAGCGAGTGATCATCGTTTACGGCGTGGACTACCAGGGTATCTAATCCTGTTCGCTCCCCACGCTTTCGTGCATCAGCGTCAGTAATGGCCCAGTAAGCTGCCTTCGCAATCGGTGTTCTGTGTAATATCTAAGCATTTCACCGCTACATTACACATTCCGCCTACCTTGACCGTACTCAAGACTAACAGTATCAATGGCAAGTCTCCAGTTAAGCTGAAGGTTTTCACCACTGACTTATTAATCCGCCTACGCACCCTTTAAACCCAATAAATCCGGATAACGCTCGCATCCTCCGTATTACCGCGGCTGCTGGCACGGAGTTAGCCGATGCTTATTCCCAGAGTACCGGCAAGCCCCGACACGTCGCGGGTTTTCTTCCTCTGGAAAAGCAGTTTACGACGCATAGCGCCTTCTTCCTGCACGCGGGATGGCTGGTTCAGGCTTGCGCCCATTGACCAATATTCCTCACTGCTGCCTCCCGTAGGAGTCTGGTCCGTGTCTCAGTACCAGTGTGGGGGATCACCCTCTCAGGTCCCCTAAACATCGTAGCCTTGGTAGGCCGTTACCCTACCAACTAGCTAATGTTACGCATGCCCATCCCGTACCGTCGAAACTTTAAATATAAAAAGATGCCTCTCAATATCGTTATGGGGTATTAATCCGAATTTCTCCGGGCTATCCCCCAGTACAGGGTAGGTTGCATACGTGTTACTCACCCGTACGCCGGTCGCCACCAAAGTATTGCTACCTCGTGCTGCCCCTCGACTTGCATGTGTTAAGCCTCCCGCTAGCGTTCATCCTGAGCCAGGATCAAACTCTTCATTGTAAAAATTTATTCTTAAATCTCTTTACAAAAAACAATCCCGTGAACTCAATTCAAAATACTAACAAGTTAATTTTTGACGAGATTTCCATATCTCGCCTGGTTGTTTACTTCATAATTTCAAAGAACATTTGTCCCCCTTAGCCTTCGCTCAGAAGGGTCTTTCTTCTTATTCTTTCAATTTATTCCAAGAACTTATTTTGCTTTTGGGACGACAAAGTTAATCTTTTTAACGTCTATTCCAAATAAAAAATGAGATATTTTTTCCGGCTTTTTCCTTCCCTGCTTCCCTTTCTCCTCAAAGCCGGAATCCTATCTCTCCTACCCTTCAATCAACTCTTTGTCTTTAAGCGGGTGCAAATGTATGAAATCAATATTACAATCCAAATTTATGGACAAGTATTTTTAATAATAATTGCATTTATTTTTCAATATAATTTGTATCTGCCTGTGATTTAATTCTTTAATAAGAGGCCCATCTGGTGAGGATTTTCAAAGAATTTTAAAATTATTGGTCCAATTTGAGAATCATTTTTGAACTTTTTTATACCTTTATATATAGTGCAACAAAACCCAAGAGTTTGCTTCGTCATTTCACTCCTCGCAATGACTTTGAATTCTATCTAGTTTCTTTTTAATCACCTCCCCGCAATTAAGAGTCATTGCAAGTAAAGCGAAGCAATCTTTTCGGGGTATCAGTAGTTTAACCGCTACGCGGTAAAAAATATAATTGTGAAAATCAACTAAAATTCTTTATAGCCTACGGCGAAAAAGAATATTACGAAGATGAATTTTTCAAATGGATCGAACAGCCAAAAAATTTACCCAGAAAGCTTAATGATTATTATGAATATGTAAGGATTTTGCTGGATCGTCATCCCTATCTGTCAGCAGCGCAGGTCGAGGATCGGTTAAAAGAAGAGTTCTCGCAACTACCTGATGTTCATAGTAAAACTGTATACAATTTTGTACAGATTATAAGGAATAAATACGGGATAAAGAAACAGGCAGGCCATCAGCCCCGTCAATATCAAAAGTTACCGGAGTTAGATTATGGGCTTCAGGCACAGGCAGATATGGGAGAGTATAATATGCAAACAAATGGAGCAAGCCGGAAAAAGGTATATTTTATGGTATTGATCCTGTGTCGGTCCCGTCAGAAATATGTCTACTTCAGGAATGCTCCATTCACATCACATGATGCTATTACAGCTCATGAAAATGCCTTCGCATTTTATGAAGGTCAACCTAGGGAAATAATTTATGATCAGGACAGAATATTAATAACGGATGAGAATCTTGGAGACGTACTTCTGACACGTGAATTTAAGATCTATTGCAGCCAGATGGATTTTAAACCTATATTTTGCCGGAAATCTGATCCGGAGAGTAAAGGGAAAGTTGAAAATGCAGTAAAATATGTGAAATACAACTTTCTTCGCGGACGTATTTATGAAGGTGAAGAGAATCTTAATCAATCAGCACTGGCATGGTTGTCACGGACCGCAAATGCAAAGGAACACAGCAGTACAAAAAAGGTTCCAGTCAGGGAATGGGAGATAGAGCGCAGTTATTTATTGCCGGTAAAGACTAATCCAATAAAAATCGCTTCAGAACCTCTTTTAAGGTATAAAGTCCGCAAGGATAACACGATAAATTACAGGAGTAATTTTTATACACTTCCAACAGGAACATATCAAGGGCCGGAAACAGTAGTCCAACTAAAAAACTACAATGAAGAAATACGATTATATACCCCGGATAATGATCTCCTGGCCATTCATCCTTTATGTCTTGGAAGAGGGATGACAATACGCAATACCGATCACATAAGAGATAAGAGCCAAACTATACTAAAGCTTAAAGAAGAGATAATAGGCATGCTGCCCAATAAAGAAAAAAGCGTTCAATATGTAGAGATGATATCAAGGGAAAAACCTCGTTATTTTCGGGATAATCTGCTGCTGATGAAAAAGCACATACGCGGTCTTGAAATGGACTTTTTAGTCCAGTCACTTGACTTTTGCCTTGAAAACAATCTCTATAATGCCAATACTTTTATTGAGGTAGCAAGGCATTACCAGGTTGAATCAAAAACATCAAAGGTAACTATGATAATACCTGAAATAAGTATAAAGAACAGGTTGGATACATTGGACATGATGCCAGAGACAAGCAATATATCTACTTACGAGACTATCTTATAACAATGGAACAGATACAAAAAATAAAGCAGTATGCGGATCACTTGCGTCTTACGCTGATGCGTAACCATGCGGAGAAATTTATTCACCAGGCACAAATAGATAAACCAACTTACCTGGCCTATACTTGTGATCTTCTGGAAAAGGAAGTCCAGCAGAGACAAAGAAGCGATATGGAACGCAGAATAAAACTAGCCCGGCTTCCAAAAAACCATGATCTGGATCAATATGATTACAACTTCTCAGCTGGCATAACAAAAAATCAAATGCAGGAGATCCGCGAGCTGATGTGGTTGGAGCAGGCATATAACGTTGTTTTAATGGGGCCAAGCGGAACCGGCAAAACATTTATTGCCGCGGGGCTGGTGCATGAGGCTGTTTTAAAAGGCTATAGGGCTTATTTTACAAGCATGGAAGATCTCATAAATGTTCTGAAGATGAAGGAGATGACTTCTTCTGCATTGAATGCGTACAACAGATTTATGCGGGCCCACTTGATTGCAATAGACGATATCATGCTCTTCCCGGTAAAGAAGCACGAGGCAGTAGCGTTCTTTAACCTGGTGAATCACTTGCATGAACAGGCATCATGAAGTCATAAAATTTGAACAGTACCGACGTAAAGAATCCAGAAGTAGCAGATCTCAGTTCTGAGTTCGCTTCGTCCTCACTGTTCGTGATCCAAAGATTTGTAACATATTTAGGGGATGAGGTATAATAATAAAGAAGCCCCAGATTTCTGCCAGGGCTTTAATTAAAGTCGGCGACGACCTACTCTCCCACAATTGCAGTACCATCGGCGCTGTCGGGCTTAACTTCTCTGTTCGGAATGGGAAGAGGTGGAACCCCGACGCTATAGTCACCTAAAGATCTTTTGAAGTCTGGAGTCTGAAGTCCGAAGAATGTATCTTCTTTGCTTCTGACTTCTGACTTCCGTCATCCGGTCTTATCTAAATAACTTAGACATATCGGAATAAGTTAATAAAACTTGTACTCAGAAAGTTTACGGGTAATTAGTATTGCTCGGCTTTGACGTTACCGCCTTTACACCTGCAACCTATCAACGTCGTAGTCTTCAACG
The DNA here is from genome assembly GCA_963715785.1 of uncultured Bacteroidales bacterium. Lineage (GTDB taxonomy): Bacteria > Bacteroidota > Bacteroidia > Bacteroidales > VadinHA17 > LD21. Next base: position 2,153,800 of record OY970276.1, on the reverse strand, counting down.
ACCCTTAAAGGAGATCTCATCTTGAGACGAGCTTCGTACTTAGATGCTTTCAGTGCTTATCTCTTCCAAACATAGCTACCCTGCGATGCAGCTGGCGCCACAACAGGTACACTAGAGGTCTGTCCAACACGGTCCTCTCGTACTAGTGTCAGGTTCTCTCAAATCTCCTACGCCCACAACAGATAGGGACCGAACTGTCTCACGACGTTCTGAACCCAGCTCGCGTGCCACTTTAATCGGCGAACAGCCGAACCCTTGGGACCTTCTCCAGCCCCAGGATGTGACGAGCCGACATCGAGGTGCCAAACCGCCGCGTCGATATGAGCTCTTGGCGGCGATCAGCCTGTTATCCCCGGAGTACCTTTTATCCTTTGAGCGATGGCCCTTCCATACGGAACCACCGGATCACTATGCTCTACTTTCGTACCTGATCGACTTGTCGGTCTCACAGTCAAGCGCCCTTATGCCATTGCACTCTACGCACGGTTACCAATCGTGCTGAGGGCACCTTGAGAAGCCTCCGTTACTCTTTTGGAGGCGACCACCCCAGTCAAACTACCCACCAAACAATGTCTTCCCGTTGCGGGAGTTAGGTTCCAGATAAATAAAGGGTCGTATTTCAAGGGTGACTCCCCGATTCCTGGCGAAACCGGTTCATAGTCTCCGACCTATCCTACACATTATTTACCCAAAATCAATGTTAAGCTATAGTAAAGGTTCACGGGGTCTTTCCGTCCCGTTGCGGGTACCCGGCATCTTCACCGGGACTACAATTTCACCGAGCTCGTGGCTGAGACAGTGCCCAGATCGTTACACCATTCGTGCAGGTCGGAACTTACCCGACAAGGAATTTCGCTACCTTAGGACCGTTATAGTTACGGCCGCCGTTTACTGGGGCTTCAATTCAGAGCTTCTCATCCCGAAGGACAATAACCCCCCCTCTTAACCTTCCAGCACCGGGCAGGTGTCAGGCCTTATACTTCATCTTTCGATTTCGCAAAGCCATGTGTTTTTGCTAAACAGTCGCCTGGGCCATTTATCTGCGTCCCGCTTGCGCGGGAGACCTTTTTCCCGAAGTTACAGGTCTAATTTGCCTAGTTCCTTAGCCACGGATCACTCGAGCACCTTAGGATTCTCTCCTCGACTACCTGTGTCGGTTTGTGGTACGGGCACCATGTACCTAGAGCTTAGGAGTTTTTCTTGGAAGTCTGTTTAGGATCACTATCCACTTGTCCGAAGACTCATGGTACTGTCAGGTTCATCATCACTAAGCTATTAACCTAGTGATATAACTACACCCTTTAACGTACTATTCCGTCAGTACGCGGATCTTTCACTACTCCGTCTCTCCTTCGCAGTACACGGTGGTACTGGAATATTAACCAGTTGTCCATCGAGATCGCCGTTCGGCTTACCCTTAGGACCCGACTAACCCTGATCCGATTAGCGTTGATCAGGAAACCTTAGTCTTTCGGTGGGCCGGTTTCTCACCGGCCTTATCGTTACTTATGCCTACATCTTCTTTTCCAGCCGCTCCAACATACCTTACGATACATCTTCTGCGCTGACTGGAATGCTCCCCTACCAATAACGTGTCTTTCAACGTTAGTCCATAGCTTCGGTAATATGCTTATGCCCGATTATTATCCACGCACAACCGCTCGACTAGTGAGCTGTTACGCACTCTTTAAATGAATGGCTGCTTCCAAGCCAACATCCTAGCTGTCTAAGCAGTCGCACCTCGTTAATTCAACTTAGCATATATTTTGGGACCTTAGCTGATGGTCTGGGTTCTTTCCCTTTTGTCCACGGACCTTAGCACCCGCAGGCTCACTCCCGTGTATATCTTGCAGCATTCGGAGTTTGTCAGGGGTTGATAGGCGGTGAAGCCCTCTAGCCCTATCAGTAGCTCTACCTCTGCAAGACTCACCACGAGGCTGCACCTAAATGCATTTCGGGGAGTACGAGCTATTTCTCAGTTTGATTAGCCTTTCACCCCTATCCTCAGTTCATCCAAAGACTTTTCAACGTCAACTAGTTCGGCCCTCCATCCCGTGTTACCGGAACTTCAGCCTGACCAAGGATAGATCACAAAGTTTCGCGTCTACCCCCTCTAACTATACGCCCTATTCAGACTCGCTTTCGCTTCGGCTCCAACTCTTTAAGTCTTAACCTTGCTAGAGAGGTGTAACTCGTAGGCTCATTATGCAAAAGGCACGCCGTCATCCCGCCGTAGCGGGACTCCGACAGGTTGTAAGCGCACGGTTTCAGGTACTATTTCACTCCCCTGTTCGGGGTACTTTTCACCTTTCCCTCACGGTACTGGTTCACTATCGGTCTCTCAGAAGTATTTAGCCTTACCGGATGGTCCCGGCAGTTTCAATCAGGATTTCTCGTGTCCCGACCTACTCAGGATACCAATTATATTATTAATACTTACACGTACGGGACTTTCACCTTCTATGGTATGACTTTCCAGACATCTTCCATTTCATATTAATAATAATATCACTGGTCCTTCAACCCCGACAACGCCAAAACGTTATCGGTTTGGGCTATTCCCCGTTCGATCGCCACTACTAAGGGAATCACTTTTGTTTTATTTTCCTCCGGGTACTAAGATGTTTCAGTTCTCTGGGTTTGCTCCTCGTATTGCTACGGGTACTATGCCTTCAGCATAGTGGGTTGCCCCATTCGGAAATCTGCGGATATATCGGATATTTGCTCCTCCCCGCAGCTTATCGCAGCTTGTCACGTCCTTCGTCGCCTCTGAGAGCCAAGGCATTCACCATGCGCTCTTATTTACTTTCTTGAGTTAATCAAATTTTACTAACTTATTTGTTTCCAATATGTCAAAGAACTTTATCGGGCTTTACCCACCGAACCCCTAAAAGGGGAGTTTTTAGTTCCGCAGAGCGGAATTTGGGGGTCGAACCCAACTCGTGGAGAATAAGGGAGTCGAACCCTTGACCCCCTGCGTGCAAGGCAGGTGCTCTGGCCAACTGAGCTAATTCCCCATTAACTCTTTTTCCGGGAGTCGAACAATTGACCCTCCCGACCAACGTCGGGATGCTCTGGCCAACTGAGCTAATTCCCCATTAACTCTTTTTCCGGGAGTCGAACAATTGACCCTCCCGACCAACGTCGGGATGCTCTGGCCAACTGAGCTAATTCCCCATTAACTCTTTTTCCGGGAGTCGAACAATTGACCCTCCCGACCAACGTCGGGATGCTCTGGCCAACTGAGCTAATTCCCCATTAACTCTTTTTCCGGGAGTCGAACAATTGACCCTCCCGACCAACGTCGGGATGCTCTGGCCAACTGAGCTAATTCCCCATTAACTCTTTTTCCGGGAGTCGAACAATTGACCCTCCCGACCAACGTCGGGATGCTCTGGCCAACTGAGCTAATTCCCCATTAACTCTTTTTCCGGGAGTCGAACAATTGACCCTCCCGACCAACGTCGGGATGCTCTGGCCAACTGAGCTAATTCCCCATTAACTCTTTTTCCGGGAGTCGAACAATTGACCCTCCCGACCAACGTCGGGATGCTCTGGCCAACTGAGCTAATTCCCCATTAACTCTTTTTCCGGGAGTCGAACAATTGACCCTCCCGACCAACGTCGGGATGCTCTGGCCAACTGAGCTAATTCCCCATTAACTCTTTTTCCGGGAGTCGAACAATTGACCCTCCCGACCAACGTCGGGATGCTCTGGCCAACTGAGCTAATTCCCCATTAACTCTTTTTCCGGGAGTCGAACAATTGACCCTCCCGACCAACGTCGGGATGCTCTGGCCAACTGAGCTAATTCCCCATTAACTCTTTTTCCGGGAGTCGAACAATTGACCCTCCCGACCAACGTCGGGATGCTCTGGCCAACTGAGCTAATTCCCCGACTTCGCTAAAGCTTCGTCGGGCAAAGCCCATTAAAGCTATTAGCTAATATCGCTGCGGTTACGTGTGCATCGCACGCCGTAGCCTTGGCGAAGGCGTGTAGTCCCGCGCGGAGTTGAACCGCGGACCCCTACATTATCAGTGTAGTGCTCTAACCAACTGAGCTACGGGACTGATTAGTACTTTCCCATACTACAGTATGGCAGGGATTTTCTCCAGTAAAGTATAAAATGAGTTTGGAGTTTGAAGTTTAGAGTTTGGAGTACTAAACTCTAAACTCTTAACTTCTGACTCTGAAACTTATAAATAATGAAGTAAAAACCAGGCGGATAAGTGACTATTTCCCATAGGGTATAGCCAACGTTATTGCTTTTCTCCAGAAAGGAGGTGTTCCAGCCGCACCTTCCGGTACGGCTACCTTGTTACGACTTAGCCCCAGTCACTAGTTTTACCCTAGGCCGCTCCTTACGGTTACGGACTTCAGGTACCCCCAACTTCCATGGCTTGACGGGCGGTGTGTACAAGGCCCGGGAACGTATTCACCGCGCCATGGCTGATGCGCGATTACTAGCGAATCCAGCTTCACGGAGTCGAGTTGCAGACTCCGATCCGAACTGAGACCGGCTTTTGAGATTCGCATCCTGTCTCCAGGTAGCTGCCCTCTGTACCGGCCATTGTAACACGTGTGTAGCCCTGGACATAAGGGCCGTGCTGATTTGACGTCATCCCCACCTTCCTCACGGTTTACACCGGCAGTTTCGTTAGAGTTCCCGGCATTACCCGCTGGCAACTAACGATAAGGGTTGCGCTCGTTATGGGACTTAACCCGACACCTCACGGCACGAGCTGACGACAACCATGCAGCACCTTGCAAAGAGTCCCGAAGGAAATCCCGATTTCTCGGGAATGCACTCTACATTTAAGCCCAGGTAAGGTTCCTCGCGTATCATCGAATTAAACCACATGTTCCTCCGCTTGTGCGGGCCCCCGTCAATTCCTTTGAGTTTCAGCCTTGCGGCCGTACTCCCCAGGTGGATCACTTAATGCTTTTGCTTAGCCGCTAACTGTGTATCGCTAACAGCGAGTGATCATCGTTTACGGCGTGGACTACCAGGGTATCTAATCCTGTTCGCTCCCCACGCTTTCGTGCATCAGCGTCAGTAATGGCCCAGTAAGCTGCCTTCGCAATCGGTGTTCTGTGTAATATCTAAGCATTTCACCGCTACATTACACATTCCGCCTACCTTGACCGTACTCAAGACTAACAGTATCAATGGCAAGTCTCCAGTTAAGCTGAAGGTTTTCACCACTGACTTATTAATCCGCCTACGCACCCTTTAAACCCAATAAATCCGGATAACGCTCGCATCCTCCGTATTACCGCGGCTGCTGGCACGGAGTTAGCCGATGCTTATTCCCAGAGTACCGGCAAGCCCCGACACGTCGGGGGTTTTCTTCCTCTGGAAAAGCAGTTTACGACGCATAGCGCCTTCTTCCTGCACGCGGGATGGCTGGTTCAGGCTTGCGCCCATTGACCAATATTCCTCACTGCTGCCTCCCGTAGGAGTCTGGTCCGTGTCTCAGTACCAGTGTGGGGGATCACCCTCTCAGGTCCCCTAAACATCGTAGCCTTGGTAGGCCGTTACCCTACCAACTAGCTAATGTTACGCATGCCCATCCCGTACCGTCGAAACTTTAAATATAAAAAGATGCCTCTCTATATCGTTATGGGGTATTAATCCGAATTTCTCCGGGCTATCCCCCAGTACAGGGTAGGTTGCATACGTGTTACTCACCCGTACGCCGGTCGCCACCAAAGTATTGCTACCTCGTGCTGCCCCTCGACTTGCATGTGTTAAGCCTCCCGCTAGCGTTCATCCTGAGCCAGGATCAAACTCTTCATTGTAAAAATTTATTCTTAAATCTCTTTACAAAAAACAATCCCGTGAACTCAATTCAAAATACTAACAAGTTAATTTTTGACGAGATTTCCATATCTCGCCTGGTTGTTTACTTCATAATTTCAAAGAACATTTGCCCCACTTAGCCTTCGCTCAGAAGGGTCTTTCTTCTTATTCTTTCAATTTATTCCAAGAACTTATTTTGCTTTTGGGACGACAAAGATAACGCTTCAAACATTTCTTCCAAAGAAAATATGAGATATTTTTCCCCGACATTCTCTTTCCCTGATTCCTTTACTTCCTTATGCCGGTCTATCTGTCTTTCCTGATGTTCAAACAACTCTTTGTCCTAAAGGGTTGCAAAGATATAAATTGATTTATTCCCGACAAGTAAACGATCAAAAAAAACTCAATTTTATTAAAAAAATAATATTGGCTGAATCGATTAGCCTTATTATCTGCATACTTAAATTTACTTTTTCGCGAGGGAATTAAGGTTTATGACAGCCTTAAGCATCTGCTCATGGTAAATGCGGCTCTCCATAAAAGTAAGAGAATAGGTAAGATCAAGGGAAACAGTACTGCTATTAAGAAAACTGATATAGAAATCTGCCCGGTCGGAGGTTCCCGATCTGTAAGTCGGATCACCCCAGTAAAGCTTATTCCCAAGTTCACTATAATAATGCATCATATCGTCACCCTTGAAAAATGTATTGAATAGTCCAAAGAATTTATATTCCACCCTGGTTTCCATAAGAAACCCGTTAGATGATATCCAGCCTGAATTCTCTGCACGTGAACGTTCGCGCCGCACAGCCCATCCGGCATTGGTCTCAAGCTTACTTAACCCTGTAATTTCTGCCAGATCAATTCCAGCAGATGTAAGGAACAGTAGGTTATCATGAAGAGGTTCCTCAACAACAGGATCCATCTTGCCAGCATAATGAAACATTGCACCATGATGCTGCAAATAGAATATTCCCGATCTGTATTTCCCGCTGAAACCAATAAAAAATTCTTCATTCAACGTTTTTGACTGTCGTCCCGTCCAGTCGAGCCAGACATTAAAATAATTGCCACCCTTTCTGTATTCAGTGAAAATTCCATTTATGTTCGGCCTGTAATACGATATAGAATCCTGAAAAAACAGCCGGGGATAGTCTTCGAGAGCCCGAGAACGTGGAAATGCACCCATTATAAATCTCATAGAACCTCTCAAAGATTCAAAATACGCAGTCGGATAAAACCTGTCGATTGCATTTGGACTTCCAAATTCGTGCAAAAGATTAATCCCGACATTAACTTTATTCAGTGTATCCCAAACTACACCGGCTTCAGGCGCCACTATAACGCCTGCCATCGTTTGCGGTATCTTGACAGCAGAATGCCCAAATTCGGTGTTATCAAAAAAGCTGAACACATCCAGCCTCCAGTTTTTTTGCTGCGCAAATGCATCACCGCTCATTATCAAAAAGATAGCAACTAAAATCCAAAAAGATGTTTTCATATAAAATTTTTGCTGGCTGTCCTTATCTTTTATTATATTTCCAACAGGTAATCCGCTTTAAATATTTTTTGATCCCCGTTCACGGATTAAAGCTAAGATAATTTCAAATAATTTTATTGATTCACTGGCTATTAAATGAATTTCCTTATTTTCGCAATAATATGGATAAAGTTTCGAATATAGTTATTATCCCTACATATAAAGAGCGGGAAAACATTGAAGCAATTGTAAAAGCAATTTATGGTTTGCCAGTTGCCTTTGATATTCTTATTATTGACGATAATTCACCTGACGGAACTGCAACGATTGTGAAAGATCTCCAGTTCAATTTCAAAAATCTTTACATAGTTGAACGGCCAGGGAAACTGGGCCTGGGAACTGCTTATATTGCCGGATTTAAATGGGCGCTGGAAAAAGGGTATAGCTATATATACGAGATGGACGCAGATTTTTCTCATGACCCCCGCGATCTCGTAAAGCTCTATAAGGCTTGTTCCGAAGAGGGAGCAGATCTGGCCGTGGGCTCGCGATACATCAGCGGAGTAAACGTCGTAAACTGGCCACTTTCCAGAGTTTTAATGTCATATGTGGCTTCAATATACGTAAGGATGATCACCGGCATGAAAATAATGGATACAACAGCCGGATTTAAGTGCTATAAAAAAGAAGTGCTTGAGAATATCCGACTGGATAAAATCAAATCAGTAGGATATGGTTTCCAGATTGAGATGAAATTTAAAACCTGGAAAATGGGATATAAGATCGTGGAAGTTCCTATTATATTTACTGATAGAAAATTAGGCGCCTCCAAAATGACGGGAGGTATCTTTAACGAAGCCTTATGGGGAGTTCTGAGAATGAAGATAAGGAGTATGTTCATCAAAGACTAAGACCCTCTGCCGCTGCGCGGCTGTCCCCCTGAAGGGGGACTAATTCGGTGTCATTAATGAATTAATTAATAAGCAGAGAATTTACCCTCCTTTAGGGGGCAGGGGGCCAAAAAGGGCAAAAACACTTATCATGAGTAACATCCTAATTAAAAACGCCACAATAGTAAATGAAGGAAGAACCTTCACTGGCGACTTATTAATTAAAGGTGAAATAATTGACTCAATCGGATCATTTGAAGAATTCAACCTTCCTCATGATCTAAAAGTTATAGATGCAAAAGGCCTGTTACTGCTTCCCGGAATAATTGACGACCAGGTTCATTTCAGGGAGCCCGGATTAACATACAAAGGTGATATACATAGTGAATCAAGAGCTGCCGTGGCCGGGGGTGTCACTTCATTTATGGACATGCCGAACACCATCCCCCAAACAATCACCATTGATCTTCTTAATGAAAAATATAAGATAGGCTCAGAAAATTCACTTGCCAATTATTCATTTTATCTGGGAGCAACAAACACCAATATCGATGAAGTAATGAAGATCGATAAGTCTGCTGTTTGCGGTATTAAATTATTTATGGGTTCATCAACCGGCAATATGCTTGTCGACAATGAAGCTGCCCTTAAAGAACTTTTCTCAAGGACAAATGCGCCCATTACGGCACATTGTGAATATGAGCCGCTAATCAGGAAGAATACTGAGATCTACCGCGAAAAATACGGAGAAAATGTTCCGGTTCAAATGCATCCACTGATACGGAGCAGGGAAGCCTGTTTTAAATCATCGTCCCATGCCGTCAGTCTGGCTAAAGATTATAATACCAGGTTGCACGTTCTTCATCTTTCAACCTCTGACGAACTGAAGCTTTTCAGAAACGATGAGCCATTAAATCAAAAGAGGATTACCGGTGAGGTTTGTGTGCATCATCTCTGGTTTGATGACAGCTCTTATGAAAAGCTCGGAGCATTGATAAAATGGAATCCCGCAATAAAAACAAGGTTCGACAGAGCTGCTCTGATTGACGGTGTCAATAACAATCTGATCGATATTGTCGCTACTGATCATGCTCCGCATACCCTGTCTGAAAAAAACAACAGCTATTTCAAATCACCTTCAGGGGGCCCGCTGATACAACACTCCCTTGTAATTATGCTTGAATTGTGGCACAGGAAGATATTCACTCTTGAAAAAGTAGTTGAAATGATGTGTCATAATCCTGCCATACTGTTTAATATAAGTAAAAGGGGATTTATACGGGAAGGCTTCAAGGCTGATCTTTGTATCGTAAATCCCTCGGATCCATGGAATGTCACAAAGGAAAATATACTCTACAAGTGCGGATGGTCGCCTTTTGACGGCATTACCTTTCAATCAAAAGTAGTTAAGACTATCGTCAACGGAAACATAGTTTATGATGACGGCCAGTTTGATGAAGATTACAGGGGACAGCGACTAATGTTCGACAGATAATTTCAGAAGCTTTATTCCTGCCTTACAACATACCTGACAGTACTTCTGGTCCGTTGCTCGAGAAGGATCTCCCTTCCGCTTGTTATCATAGAAAGCGCTTCATTGGTATAATGCCTGACTGAAAGCAGTTCAACATTATCATTATAAACAGCAGAAAACTCATCTTTCAGATCATCTATAATAGAATTTACCTTTGCTCTTTCGTCATCTACACAAACATCAATGCTCACAGCGCTCGCCTCGACCAGATTTACTTTAATGTTATGAGTTGTAAATAAATGAAAAATCCTGCTCAGGTTGTCCCCCATGACAAACGAAAAATCTTTAGGAAGAATCGAAATGAGCATCTGATCCTCCTTTTTAACATATACAGGCATTAGCTCCCTGAGCATAGCGTCACGCTTGATCACTGTTCCTTCTTCTTCAGGAGTCAGAAATGACCGCACATAGAGAGGGATGTTTTTGTTATGCAGCGGTTTAATGGTTTTAGGGTGAATGACCTTAGCCCCTGAAAAGCTCATTTCCACAGCTTCTCTATATGATATTTCATCGAGTTTCCTGGCACCGGGAAACCATTGCGGGTCAGCATTCAGGATCCCAGGGACATCCTTCCATACCACAACACACTCAGCATCCAGTATATTAGCAATTATTGCTGCAGTATAGTCTGATCCTTCCCTCCCAAGTGTCGTTGACATTCCGGCAACGGTTCCCCCAATAAATCCCTGTGTGACATATATACGCTCATTACTGAAATTGAAAAGTTTTTTCAATCTTTTGGAAGTTTCGCTCCACAAGACATTTGCATCCCTGTATCGGTCGTCTGTGAGAAGTTCTCCCCTTATGTCGCACCATTGCACACCCTGAAGATTGTTTTTCAGATATTCTGCAACAATAGTTGATGACCAGATCTCACCGTACGATACTATCTGATCATATTCAAAATCGTATTCTCCTGTTACTGAAGCAAGAAGATACTCACGAAGAGAGGCAAATGAAACATCTAATTTCCTTTTTGGTTCAGAATTGGGTCCGAATAATTCTGTGATCACTCCATTGTGAATTGCATAAATATCATCCAGAAATTCAGTATATCTGTCTTCGCCGGCTCTCCACGATTTAAGTACCTTCTCGAGAGCATTGGTGGTTTTGCCGAAAGCAGAGACTACAATTATAAGATCGTCTGCCTCAGACGACACTATCCCTGCAAGATTTTCAATGCCTGCTGCATCTTTAACCGATGCTCCTCCAAACTTATAAACCTTCATGATTTAAAATTTATGCTAAAATTAGACTTTCCACTTCAGAATGCAATTTCAAGAATCATATTCTTTTTGATCAACAATTATTTTTTGAATAAAATTTTGAACAGTATGCCCGGTATTGATGTTTTTCCTTTGCGTACCTTCGTGAAAACCTTTGTGTTCCTTTGTGGTAAATGCTTTTTTAACCACAAAGGGTCACAAAGTAAAACTCAAAGTAACACAAAGGTTGACAATGGAAAATTACAAGATTACAACTCTCAACGACTTTATCATCTTAAAGCAGAAGGATTTTCCCTATGCTAAAGGTGAGCTTTCAAGTCTCCTGAGCCACATCGGAACTGCTGCCAAGCTTGTAAATAAAAAAATCAACAAAGCAGGGCTGGTTGATATTCTTGGAAGTTCCGGCGAAGTAAATATTCATGGAGAAAATCAGCAAAAACTTGATGTTTATGCCGATGGAGTATTCATCAATTCTTTGCTGTCGAGCGGTGAATGCTGCGGAATAGCAACAGAGGAGAATGAGAATGAAATAATTTTTTCTGATTCATTAGCATCAAAAGGTAATTACATTGTTTGTATAGATCCTCTCGATGGTTCCTCAAATATTGACTTTAATGTGTCGGTTGGAACGATCTTTTCAATTTACAGGAGAATAACCGAACGGGGAGAAAAGGTAAGAAATGAAGATTTTCTTCAGAAGGGCTCGAAACAGGTGGCAGCAGGTTACATTGTTTATGGATCTTCAACAATGCTGGTGTATTCTACCGGATTCGGAGTTAATGGATTCACACTTGACCCGTCAATAGGTGAATTCTGCCTTTCACATCCCGATATAATTACTCCGGAAGACGGTGCAATCTACTCAGTAAACGAAGGTAACTATATTCATTTCCCTGAGGGAATAAAAAAATATATCAAGTACTGCCAGGAAAAAGATAAAGATTCTTCGAGGCCATATGCATCACGATACATTGGTTCACTGGCTTCTGATTTTCACCGTAATCTTTTGAAAGGCGGGATCTTTCTTTATCCCAGTAATGAAAGCTCCCCTAACGGAAAGCTCAGGCTCGTTTATGAATGTAATCCAATAGCATTCATCGCGTTACAAGCCGGTGGGATTGCCTCCGACGGAAGCCATAACTTACTGGATATTGCTCCATCCTCACTGCATCAAAGGTCCCCATTCTATGTCGGATCCAAAAATATGGTAAGAAAAGTGGAAGAATTTCTCGCCTGATATGACAGATAAATCCTGTCTGATTATTTTCCCGCTGTCAGTTAATCATCATTATCTTTGCGAAACCATTAATCATTACTAATTTCGCGGGGTTTGACATTTTAATGAAAGAAAACCAAATAACAAATCACTATAATAGCCATCCGGTCCTGCCGGGACTGATTGAAACAATCATTGGCGAAAAGTCGGGAAATATTCGAATTGAAGGTCTTTCAGGTTCATCAAAAGCTATGATCGTGGCACTTGTTTTTAATAAATCCCAGACCACTCATGTTGTTATTATCCCGGAAAAAGAAGATGCAGCTTATTTTTATAACGACCTGATTTCGTTGTTGGGAGAAGACGCCATTTACTTTTTCCCATCAACCTATAAGAGATCAGTGCAGTATGAACAGACCGAACCTGCCAATATTGTACTTCGGACTGAAGTGCTTAATCAGCTTGCCTCTGGCAAAAGAAAAGGGATAATTGTAACCTACCCCGAGTCGGTTATGGAGAAGGTTGTAAGCAGAAAAAATCTTAAAAAGAACACCTTTAATATTAGTAAAGGAGATAAAATCTCCCTTGAGTTCCTGGAAGAAATGCTTCACGAATACAATTTTACCAGGATTGATTTTGTTTATGAACCCGGGCAATATTCCATTAGAGGCAGTATTGCCGACGTTTTCTCTTACTCGGCCGATCTGCCATACAGAATCGACTTCTTTGGCGAAGAAGTTGAGACCATCAGATCCTTCAACACCGACGACCAGTTATCCGTGAGTATTCATAAGCAGATCTCGATAATCCCTAATATCCAGGATATTTCGATTGAAGAGATTAAGGATTCATTTACTGATTTTCTGCCGCCTTCGTCACTAATCTGGGCTGAGGATGCAGAATATATCAGGGAAAAGATCAACAATATCTATTTTCAAACCAGTCAGAGGGAGGAATCAGGTCAGATAACCGACAAGAAAGAGATTGTCATGACCGGCAACCAGTTTCTGGATAACTGCAAGCAATTCAGGATGATAGAGTTTGGGAAGCACAGTATCTTCGAGCCCTCTGCCATATTTGAATTTCACACTGAATCCCAACCTGTTTTCAATAAGAACTTTGAACTTCTGACAGACAAGCTGTTATCAAACAATAATGAAGGTTACTCAACTTTTATAATCTCGGAAAGCGAATCACAGATCGAAAGGCTAAGGGATATCTTTTCAGAAATAAATCCTGATGTTCATTTTAATTCACTCCTGGTAAACCTTCACAGCGGGTTCACTGATCATGATTTGAAAATATCGGTCTTTACCGATCACCAGATTTTTGACAGGTATCATAAATTCAGGATAAGGGGATACTTTACAAGGAAAGAGAGCATCTCAGTAAAAGAGCTCACAGGGCTTAACCCGGGAGATTATGTTGTTCATATCGATCATGGCATAGGTAAATTCGGAGGTCTGGAAAAGATTGAAGTCAATGGCAAAATTCAGGAAGCCATAAAACTGGTCTACAGGGATAATGATATACTTTATGTTGGAATTCATTCTCTCTACCGGATATCAAAATATAAAGGGAAGGATAGTTCTGAACCTAAAATCTATAAGCTTGGATCCGGCGCCTGGCAAAAACTTAAGCAAAATACAAAAGCAAGGGTTAAGGATATTGCAAAAGATCTTATTCAACTATATGCCAAGCGGATGGCTTCTCCGGGATACGCATTTTCTCCCGACTCCTATCTGCAGCGCGAACTTGAAGCTTCTTTTATCTATGAAGATACACCAGATCAGTTGACTGCCTCAATGGCTGTCAAATCGGATATGGAAGCCGAACATCCTATGGACAGGCTTGTATGCGGAGATGTTGGCTTCGGGAAGACCGAAATAGCCATAAGGGCTGCATTCAAATCTGTTACAGACAGTAAGCAGGCTGCCGTCCTCGTTCCCACTACCATCCTTGCCCTTCAGCATTATAAGACATTTTCATCGCGGCTAAAAGGATTCCCTTGCAGTGTAGAATATATCAGCCGTCATAAAAAAGCCGCAGATCAGAAAAAAATCCTGTCGGATCTTTCCGAAGGAAAAATCGATATAATTATTGGTACCCATAAGCTTGTTGGGCACGATGTGAAATTTAAGGATCTGGGACTTCTGGTAATAGATGAAGAGCAGAGATTTGGTGTATCTGTAAAGGAAAAGCTTAAAAAGCTTAAAGCTAACGTAGATACTCTGACGCTCACAGCAACGCCAATTCCCCGCACTTTGCAGTTCTCTCTTATGGGGGCACGCGACCTCTCAATTATCAATACTCCGCCTCCGAACAGGATGCCTATAGTCACAGAATTACATGGCTTTAATGAGGAAATAATAAAAGAAGGCATTGAATACGAGGTGTCAAGGAACGGACAGGTATTTTTTATCCACAACAGGGTTGAAAATATCAAGCTGATACAGGCACAGATCAGCAGGATATGTCCAAATGTAAAAACTGCAATAGTGCATGGACAGATGGACGGGACACATGTAGAAAATGTAATGTACGATTTTATACAGGGTGATTATGATGTATTGATTGCCACCACTATTATCGAATCGGGACTTGATATTCCAAACGCGAATACGATTTTCATTAACGATGCGCACCACTTCGGGCTGTCAGAACTTCATCAGCTGAGAGGCAGGGTTGGGAGATCGAATAAAAAGGCTTTTTGTTACCTGCTGGCGCCTCCTTTGAGCACGCTAACTCATGAAGCAAGACGAAGGCTAAAAGCGATTGAAGAGTTTTCGGAGCTGGGCAGCGGATTCAATATCGCAATGCAGGATCTGGATATCCGCGGATCGGGCAATCTCCTGGGAGGCGAACAGAGTGGATTTATTGCCGATGTCGGTTTTGAGACATATCAGCGTATACTGAATGAAGCAATGATCGAACTAAGAAATTCAGAATTTAATGAGTCCCCTGTTGAAGAAAAACCGGCATTAAACCTGAAACACGTTCAGACCAAACAATTTGTATCTGACTTTCAGATTGATACCGATCTTGAGATCATGTTTCCCGATGAATATATCTCAAACATTTCAGAACGTATAAGATTATATAAGGAATTGAATGAGATTGGTTCCGAGGAAGCATTATGCGCTTTTGAGAAGAAGCTTATTGACCGATTCGGCAATATTCCTCAACCTGCTCAGGCCCTACTGGATATTGTAAGGGTAAAGTGGATTGCGGTAAAAATAGGAATAGAGAAGATTATGCTGAAGAACAACCTGCTTATCGCCTATTTTGTATCAGATCCCAATTCCCAATTCTACCGCAGCCCACTCTTTGTTTCAATAATGAATTATGTAAACAGGAAACAAAGACAGATGAGTATGAAGCAAAAGGCTTCCAGACTGAGCCTTACAATCAATGAAGTGAAATCTGTAAAGACGGCTATCAGGGTATTAAATGAGATACTGGAGGATTATTTAAAAAGTGACTAGAGTTTGGAGTGCCTAAAGTACTTAGAGTTAACCTCAAATAATAACTTTAGGCACTTTAGGCACTTTAGGCACTTTTTACTATTTTTCCTGACTTCTGACGTTTAGTGCGGTAGGAGGTTCCATTTCGATATTAGTGCAGATAGTTTAGCAAGGATCACCTTCGTTGGAGATCGAAAACTAAATATCTCTTTGGTCAGATTGTCCTGAATCTGTGTTTCGGTTATGTCCCAAGTGAGATAGCGGATCTCCCGCAATGACAATCTGGTGGTTAGTTCCAAATATTTTTCACCCATCAAAGCAACAAAACAAATCAGGACATGAGCTGCAAAGTTATGAGTTACTCCAACGCACTCACCCCTGTCTACAACCAATAGCTTCTGCTTCTGATCAGGGAACAAAGGCAATTGAGCTGAATATTCCTCAATCCAGTTTGCTGCACTATTCATCAAAACAGCAATCTCGGTATCGTCTTTAGAACTGCCAATATGTTTGATAATAATGGACTTGTGTCCAGCATAGCGCACTACCTGAACTGCGGTTGAACCTGACTTAGTTTTGACTTTTCTTACTGAAAACATACCGCAAAAATAGACGTTAGTGCGGTAAAATCATAAAAATACGACAACTATATGGCTTATAATCTGATATTTAAAAATCAGATCATTCAAAAAAAGATGAGACGTCAGAAGTCAGGACTAGAGTTTGGAGTGCCTAAAGTACTTAGAATTAACCTCAAATAATAACTTTAGGCACTTTAGGCACTTTAGGCACTTTAGGCACTTTAGGCACTTTAGGCACTTTTTACTATTTTTCCTGACTTCTGACGTTTAGTGCGGTAGGAGGTTCCATTTCGATATTAGTGCAGATAGTTTAGCAAGGATCACCTTCGTTGGAGATCGAAAACTAAATATCTCTTTGGTCAGATTGTCCTGAATCTGTGTTTCGGTTATGTCCCAAGTGAGATAGCGGATCTCCCGCAATGACAATCTGGTGGTTAGTTCCAAATATTTTTCACCCATCAAAGCAACAAAACAAATCAGGACATGAGCTGCAAAGTTATGAGTTACTCCAACGCACTCACCCCTGTCTACAACCAATAGCTTCTGCTTCTGATCAGGGAACAAAGGCAATTGAGCTGAATATTCCTCAATCCAGTTTGCTGCACTATTCATCAAAACAGCAATCTCGGTATCGTCTTTAGAACTGCCAATATGTTTGATAATAATGGACTTGTGTCCAGCATAGCGCACTACCTGAACTGCGGTTGAACCTGACTTAGTTTTGACTTTTCTTACTGAAAACATACCGCAAAAATAGACGTTAGTGCGGTAAAATCATAAAAATACGACAACTATATGGCTTATAATCTGATATTTAAAAATCAGATCATTCAAAAAAAGATGAGACGTCAGAAGTCAGGACTAGAGTTTGGAGTGCCTAAAGTACTTAGAATTAACCTCAAATAATAACTTTAGGCACTTTAGGCACTTTAGGCACTTTAGGCACTTTAGGCACTTTAGGCACTTTTTACTATTTTTCCTGACTTCTGACGTTTAGTGCGGTAGGAGGTTCCATTTCGATATTAGTGCAGATAGTTTAGCAAGGATCACCTTCGTTGGAGATCGAAAACTAAATATCTCTTTGGTCAGATTGTCCTGAATCTGTGTTTCGGTTATGTCCCAAGTGAGATAGCGGATCTCCCGCAATGACAATCTGGTGGTTAGTTCCAAATATTTTTCACCCATCAAAGCAACAAAACAAATCAGGACATGAGCTGCAAAGTTATGAGTTACTCCAACGCACTCACCCCTGTCTACAACCAATAGCTTCTGCTTCTGATCAGGGAACAAAGGCAATTGAGCTGAATATTCCTCAATCCAGTTTGCTGCACTATTCATCAAAACAGCAATCTCGGTATCGTCTTTAGAACTGCCAATATGTTTGATAATAATGGACTTGTGTCCAGCATAGCGCACTACCTGAACTGCGGTTGAACCTGACTTAGTTTTGACTTTTCTTACTGAAAACATACCGCAAAAATAGACGTTAGTGCGGTAAAATCATAAAAATACGACAACTATATGGCTTATAATCTGATATTTAAAAATCAGATCATTCAAAAAAAGATGAGACGTCAGAAGTCAGGACTAGAGTTTGGAGTGCCTAAAGTACTTAGAATTAACCTCAAATAATAACTTTTGGCACTTTTGGCACTTTAGGCACTTTAGGCACTTTAGGCACTTTTGGCACTTTAGGCACTTTAGGCACTTTAGGCACTTTAGGCACTTTAGGCACTTTTTACTATTTTTGCATTATGAATCTTATAGTTGACGCAGGAAATACAAGTACAAAACTTGCAGTCTTTGATGACCAGATCAAGATATCGCAGGTTCGTTTAAACAAGTTGAGTTGCAAAGAGCTGGAAAAGGAATTAAGCAAAATTAAAGTACAAAAAGCTATTGTATCATCGGTTAAAGAGATACCTCCATTCATATTTGAGCTTTTCCTTTCTAATATCCCGTTTGTTCACGTATTGTCGCATAAATCAAATCTCCCGTTTAAAATTGAATATGATACACCTGAAACATTGGGCACTGACAGGATTGCTGCTGCAGCAGGTGCCTGCAAATTGTTCCCGGGTAAAGAGGTTCTGATCATTGATGCCGGTACTGCATTAACTTATGAATTTCTGTCAGATAATGTTTACAGGGGCGGGAACATATCACCCGGCCTGACTATGAGATTTAAGGCTCTGTACAAATTCACTGACAAACTGCCTCTTATATCTCTCAGTGAAAACTATTCAAATCCGGGGAGAAATACAACCGATGCAATCCTTGCCGGAGTGATTACAGGAGTCACTTATGAAATAAATGAGTATATTCGCACGTTTGAAAATAAACTTACCAGTTTCAAAATAATATTGACAGGCGGAGATAGTGCATACCTTAAAGACAGAATCAATTATCAAGTCACATATGAGCCTGATATCGTGATTGATGGTTTAAATTATATCCTGGAATACAATGCGAAATAAACTAATAATTGTCATTTCTATCTTTCTGCTTTCATGTGCCTACCAGGCGTCAGCTCAGAAACTCATAAATACACCTTACTCGAGGTTTAATATCGGTACACTGGAGCCCCAGGCATCATTCCGGAGCCTTGGTATGGGGGGCGTCAGTACCGCGGTGAGAGACAACAGCTCAATATCTTTTACAAATCCTGCTTCGTACTGCAGCTTCGACACTATCTCATTTGTTTTTGATTTTGGTCTTGACTATGGCAAAAATTTCCTGTCGAGCGGCAGTACCAAATATTCCTCCAATGATGTGGACTTTAATCATCTTATAATTGGATTCCCAATTTCAAAAAGATGGGGTTTTGCAGCTGGTGTTACGCCTGTGAGCTCAGGTTTTTATGAAATAACCGAAGATGTAAATTCATCGAGCCCTAATTATGATCCGACTACCGGAGAATACACGACTACTCACAGTGGTGATGGCGGGGTTACAAAAGTGTTCCTTGGATCGGGTGTTCAGATCGGCAAGCATTTTGCCATAGGAGCAAATGTTAATTTTCTTTCAGGACAGTTATCGAGAATCAATCAGAATGTATTCTCAGATTTCTATAATGTTTTTCAAAACAGCAGTTCAGAAAATATCACTTTTAGCGGTATCAACTTTGATTATGGAGTACAATATATCACGACCTTTAAAAACAATTATTTTCTGATTCTCGGGGCATCTATAAATACCCGGAACAGTTTTAACACAAAATATAACCAACTCTCAATTAAATACACTGCCTACAGTGCTGTTGATACAATTTCTTATGCTTCAGATAATTCCGCAAAGACGACAATACCGGCAACAATCAGGGCCGGCCTTTCCTTCGGCAAGAAAAATAAATTCACAACCAGCATTGACTACGTCACTAGCAATTGGGCATCTTCAAAGATCCCGGGTTCCGTCGGCTATGCAGCAAACACAAAAGAACTGCTCGTTGGTGCGGAATTCATACCTGATAAATACTCAAATTACAGTTATTTAAGCCGTGTTGAATACAGGCTTGGCGGGCACTTTGGTGATAATTATCTTGTTATTAACGGACAACAGCTTAAGGAGTATGGTGCCAGCTTTGGGATCGGGTTGCCTATGCGTACCCATTCGAAAACAAATCTATATATCGATTTTACAAGGAGGCAGGGCAATAATCTTCCCAATGAGGATTATCTTTCCGTGGGACTTAGTCTGAATCTGTATGACTTTTGGTTTCTCAAACGGAAATTTGATTAGAACTCACAACCTTAATAATTTATCTGGTACGACAGAATTTCCACGAAAAGCAATGAAACGACCGTCACTACTATTCAGAATCCACCAGACCATAAGCATTTTCATTCTTCTAAGCATGACGATTACATCGTGTGAGAATAAAATTGCTACAGTTCCGAAATCTGAACTCCTCACTCTTCCCTCGCTTACTGTAAAAGATTTCAAAACCGTAATGACTGATTCGGGAAAGGTCCAGATTATAATGTCTTCACCACTCCTGGAACAATATGATAAAGCGGACCCGCCTTATTCCGAATTCAAAGATGGGATAAAGGTAACGCTTTTCAATCCGCATGACGATTCGGTAAGAGTTACAAGTAAATATGCCAAATGCACAAACAATAATCTGTGGGAGCTCAGAGACAGTGTAGTAGTGATTAATGCCCAGAACGAAAAGCTTGAAACTGAAGTCCTGTTCTGGAATCAGGATAAAGATCTTATCTACACCGACCGGTTTGTGAAAATGACAAGTGAAGATGAAGTAATTCAGGGAATAGGATTTGAATCAGATTCTCATCTTATTAAAAGAAAGATCCTCAAAGTAACTGCTGACATATATCTTAACGATGAGAAATAGTTCCATACTTATAATCGAAATCATCTGGATTGTAACAGGTATTCTGTGTATTGCTGCCGGAATCAGGTATTTCATTATGGGCGGAAACTCTAAAATCCCTATCTTTGCATTAATGGCTCTTATCTGCTTTGTGTTTGCCTGGTACAGACACAGACAGAGAAAAAAGAGCTCTTAATGAAGCATGAATTTAATCCTGATAATATTTTTTGCAATAATCCTGTCCGCGTTCTTTTCCGGAATGGAAATTGCATTTGTCGCTTCGAACAGACTTCGAATTGAGCTAGACAGGAAACAGGGTGTATTCGGATCGAAAATAATCAAGCTCTTTACGGACAATCCCGGGCAGTATATAGCAACCATGCTTATTGGCAATAACTTTTCTCTTGTCATTTATGGCCTGGTCTTCTCAGGTATTCTTGGCAAAGTGTTATCGCCAGTTATAAAGTCAGATCTTCTGATTCTTATCCTGAATACAGCTCTCTCATCAGCTATTATCCTTCTGGTCGCAGAGTTTCTTCCAAAAACGTTTTTTATCATATCGCCCAACTTTTTTCTCAAGTTTCTCAGCATTCCCACATTATTTTTTTATTTCCTCTTTTATCCGATCAGTAAGTTTACGCTTGCGGCTGCAAACTTTTTCATAAAAATCTTTTTCAGGATAAAGCCTGGTATAAGGAAACAGGAAAACCTGGTGTTTAGTAAAGTAGATTTAGACCATTTTGTCAATTTGAGCAAACAAAGCAAAGAGGAGTCAGAACCTGACCATCGCGATATAAGAATATTTCAGAATGCTCTTGATTTTTCAAATGTAAAGCTAAGGGAGTGCATGGTTCCCAGGACAGAAATTGAAGCCGTTGAATCAGGCACTTCAGTGGAAAAACTAAAAGAAAAATTTGTTGAAACAAGGCTTTCCCGGATTCTCATTTATCAGGAAACCATTGATAATATAATTGGCTACTTTGAATTGAAAGATATCTTTAAAGATCCTACGGAAATAAAGTCAATGATACGCAAGCTTGCAATAGTTCCTGAGACGATGCCTGCCAACAAGCTTCTTAAGTTATTTGTTGAGGAGAAAAAGAATATTGCACTCGTTGTGGATGAATTCGGTGGAACTTCCGGGATGGTAACCATTGAAGATGTGCTTGAAGAAATAGTCGGAGACATTGAAGATGAACACGATACTACTGATCTTATTGAGAAGGTAATCGGAAACAACGAATATATCCTTTCGGGCCGTCTGGAAATAGATTACCTTAATGAAAAATACCATCTAAGCATGCCGGAGCAAGATGATTATGAAACACTTGCAGGCATGATCCTCTTCTATCACGGAAGCATTCCCGTGAATAATGATATAATAAGAATCAAAAATTTCGTTATTAAGGTTCTCAAAGCTTCAAATACAAGGCTTGAGCTGGTAAATCTGAAGATAGAATAAAAGCCAGAGACAGTGTTCTTACCTGGAAGATCCCTCATTCTTCCACATCCCAAGCGAATCCACCCAACGCATTTACATATATTTGAGGGGTTGAGGTGAATAAGTCGATGGATCTCCATTATGCAGAAAAAAAAGAAGGTGTCCTTTTGAGACACCTTCCTTTTGATATTTAACTTTTACTATATTACAATTTTGTATAGGTATGAACACCTTGTTCTGCCAGAGCTCCGTTATGCCAGATAGTATATGTACCCGTCATTTTACCTGTAGCAAGATCAATTATGCCTGATTCAGTACCGGTCCAGCCTGTCGTGAAGGTTGTGACAGGGAAAGTATAGGTTAATGCGGTCAGGTCTATTGTGAATGTAACCACCCATCCTGAGTTCCAGTAGTTGTCACAAATTACTGTTGATGAAGTACCGAAGGCAAAGTTCACACCGTAACTATATGCTTCAGCAGGTTCATCAGCATTATAACTTCCTGTGAATGTAGTAATAGGAAGAGCACCGGAGGTAAATTTCCATACCGGACTTTCTGAAGATCCTCCATAAGGATCGTGAGCAACTACCTTCCAGTAATAATCTGTATTAGGTGTTAAAGTAGCAGTTACTACAAATGAGGTATCTGTCAAACCTGTTGCAGCAACATCAGTAGGAGTTGCAGTCTTACCTAAATACAGGTCATAAGTTAAAGCATCTGATTGCGGATCTGATGCAGCCCATGCGATAGTTGGATTACAGGATACATTTACAGCGTTGAGCGCCGGTACAGGAGAGGTAGGAACATTCGGGTTTGAATTTACATCAAATGACCACAATGGACTTGCAGTTGTCTCATTATTGGCATCCGTAGTAACGACTCCCCAAAAAAAGACTCCGCCTGCCTGAATAGTAACTGTGTAGGAATTTGTGGTTACGCCTGTGGCAACCAGTGCGGGATTTTCTGATGTACCAAAATAGACGCTCCAGGAAATCGCACTGCTTGCAGCACCTTCCCATGAAAGAGTTATCGTCTGACCAGCGCCCGTGAAAGGAACCACAGCATCAGCTGCTGGAACAGGAACAGCGGGCATAGCTGCCATAAATCCCGTCGGCTCAACCGGAGAGGCTTTCTTGCAACTTTGCACAGCAATCAGGCAAGATAATGCAAGTAACATTACTAGAACAATATTTTTTCTTTTCATATTCTGTTTTTTTATTTTTCAGTTAATTTTCTGATTCTTTCCTGTCAGGGTTACTTTGCAAAGCATCCCGACAGGAAGGATCAAAATAATTTTATATTCTTGTATGTACTTCATACATTATGCGATTACCTGCAGAACTAAGATAATAGCAGTTCAATACAAATACCTTTGTTACCGGATTATAATAGTTGATATCCGTTGCGTTGGCAGGAGGAGCCGGAGGTGTTGCGGGATCGCCGGTCCATGAATCAAACATACCGCCGACTGACAAACCTGTGGATGGATCAATAGGTGTAGCAATAACCTTAAAACAATTTACGCCACCAACAACTATCACGTTTCCAGTAATCTGAATATTAATGTTATAAGGTGAATAATTTCCAAAACCAGCTTTAACAACTGTTCTGCAATCTACTGTAGAGAAAGTCTCAACAGCAACAATTGGTTCAGTCGGATTGCCCGGGCGGATACGATAACCAACACAATTGTAATCAGCTGCATAGGGATTGTTGATAGGTAAAGCCATAAGGCGTGCACCCTGATTCAGAGGATCCGAAGCAACGACACCACCGGTTGCGGAGGCTATTACTATCGGAGCCATAAAGTTTGCACAAGCATCGAGTAAATCAGCGTGCCAAACCTGAACATGAAAATATGCATTCCTTGTTCCTGCTTTAATAACAACCGGGTTATCCACAATTCTTACATAAGGATACGGCTTATAAGCGGTTCCTTTAAGTAAGTTATAATTATGGCTGGCCATTGTATCTATTGCCAGTGTAACTGTAATGTCCTGAGTAGGAAGGGCATCAGTGGCAATGTTAATCAGTTCTTTGAAGGTAACAGTATCGGTTGTTGGCTGCAAAGCCAAAGCCTTAAAACCAGCGCCTGTTATTTCTGCGTACATTTTCCCTTTGAGGGAAGATGTCCAGTCCACTCCAACATCGTCTTTCAGGCAGGAGTTCAGAATAAAACCTGCTGCAAGAAAGGATACTATCATGAATATTTTTTTTCTCATATTCTTTTTATTTTTAATATTTTTAATTTATGGCAATTCCTATTATTAGCGGCTCTGCCAGAAAATCTTAGAAGTAAACAAATCGATGGTACCCTGAGCCAAAACATTATCGTTGTTGGTACTAATCTCTGTCTGAGGATATAACAAGCGAACAGGAGGCGAATCGTGCTTTCTTGCAGGATCCTGAGTAAAGTGCAGGAAATCCGGATAGCCACTTCTGCGATAGTCTGTCCAGGTAGTCATAGGAGAGATACCATTCATTGAAGCCCATTTCTGAGTGAGAATACACTGCAGTTTATTTGGATTTGAGTCATAGTTAACCAGGGGTTTGCCAGACTGAGCAAGATAAGTTGCTGCAGATGCGGCAGTTCCGCCCAAAGCTACGATAGATTGAGTTACTGCACTTTCATATAATGCTTTTGGATCAGCACCGGTGAGATAACCTCTCTGAGCTGCCTCTGCCTGCAGGAAGAGACTTTCATAATCGGTTAATATCGGAGCGTCCTGGTTATATTTCTGTAATAAACCCGGTCCTAATTTTGAAGTGTTTGGCACTGTACGAAGCAAGAGAGCGCCATAATAGTTACCCTGGATCACGGTTGTAGAGCCGGTGATCGGCTGGAAGAACAAGAGTGAACGCGGATCATTATTAGCCGTCATGAAATCACATGCATCCTGTCCGGCACCAAAATATGCAAGAGCATCTGCTTGCTGTGATCCATCCTGCTTATAAAAGTTTTCCCAGAAAGGATTCATCTTGTTGGTGGTCTGAAGATAGCCGGGGTTAAGCATTGCGCCTTCGCCTGCTCCAAGATAACCAACTGATGCTGTACTATTTATATTGGTTGTAATATATCCATCTCTTCCGGTCATACCCGATTGGTTCATCAGCATTCTGAGCTTAATTGTATTTGCAAATCTTGCCCATTTTCCCATGTCGCCATGGAAAATAATATCAGCATCACCTACTGCATCAGCGTCAGCGCCTGCAGTCTGAATCAGGTTAATAGCGGTATCTATTCTGGTTACCAGATCTTCGTAAATAGTCTGTTGATCATCATAAGTAGGTTTCAGAACCTGTGAAGCTGCGGAACCCTTAAGTGCCTGTGAATATGGAATATTTCCATAAGCATCAACAAGTTCGTGAAACAGGAAGGTCTTCATGGTAATTGCTATAGCCCGGAAATTTTTTGCTTTAGCTGTTAAAGAAGCCTGTTCAACATAGTCGAAGTTCTGAAGTGCCAGATAGGAGTTATCCCAGATAACCTGGTACGAACTGTTAAGAAGGTCATACTGTGTTAATGTTGCACTCTGAACGTATCCGTTCATCACACACCACTGACCGTACCACAGATATCCAAAGGAGTAGTTATCAGGCTGGTCAATCAGTACAGCTACTGAGTTAAGAGCTGCCGGCAATACTAAATTTGCAGGTACAGCTGACGCTTGATTGGGGTTCACTTCATCAACATTGAGAAAGTCTTTTTTGCAAGAGCTTCCCAGAGCAAGCAGTACAGTTAATAATATAATTAATTTCTTCATATTTTTTTGTTTTTGCTACTTAGAAAGTAAGTTTAACACTAAATCCGAAGACCCTGGTAGGAGGAGTTTGATATTCGGTCGTATACCCAACAGCGTTACTGCTTCCGCTCTCTACGTTGAATTCAGGATCGGTCCATACATTGGTTTTTGGACGCCACATAAGCAGGTTCCGTCCTACTATACCAATCTGAGCAGCTTTAATAGCACCGCCAAGAATATTCTTGACTGGAACATCATATGAGAGTGATACTTCTCTTAATTTCCAGAAAGCAGCACTTGTCATATAGAGACTCTGTGTGTTAGCGAATGTACTGCCTGACCAAAGTGTCCATGCATTATTTTTGGTGATCACATTTGTATTAGGTACATAAACCGGGTTAGCAGCTGTTCCTGTATTGATAACAGAACCAGGAATAATGAAATTCTGTCGTCCGTTCTGAGCTGAGAACCATGATGTTCCGGTGAAGTTTAGTGCGTTACCCACCCAGTTGTCAACATTGTTCCCGCTTCTGTAGTCAGCAACAATATTAAGATTAAATCCCTTCCATGTAAAATTATTTGTGATACCAAGAATATTATTCGGGTTACCATGTCCCATCTGCTTCAATGCCGGGTCCCTTATCGGGTATCCGGTGGAGGCATCAACAACAATATGACCCTGAGGGTCTCTGAGGAAGTCGGTTACTTTAAGGGCCGGGAACTGCTGACCAACGATTGCATAGGATATATCAGCAATCGGAAGTTCTTTAAGATCTCCATAGATTGATATAACCTTACTGGTATTATAAGCATAACTGATCGTCATATTCCAGCTGAATTCACCTGCATTGACTACAGGATTAAGTTTGAGGTCAAGTTCAAGACCCTGTGTCTCAAGTTCTCCTGCATTTATATATGCACCGTTATAGCCGGTTGCATAGGATATTGTTGCCGGAATTGTCTGGTCTTTTGTATTAGACTGATAAGCGCTGATATCGAGACCAATTCTGCTTTTTAAGAATCCCAACTCAAGTCCTGCTTCAATTTCCCTTGTAAGTTCAGGTTTCAGGTTTGGATTGCTAAGTGTTGTGTTAAGAGAGAATCCAGCCAGGTTTCCGTATGGGAATGCAGTGGCTGAATTATTACCCTGACCAGGGTTAAATGAAGGAAGTGTAGCGTAAAAATTTGCAAGTGAGATCTGACCTGTTTTTGATACACTACCTCTGACCTTTGCGAATGATAATACAGCATTGTCTTTAAGTGAAGGAATAGCATCTGTAAGAACAACGCTAATATCAAGTCCCGGATAGAAGAATGAGCGATTAGCTTTTGAAAGTCTTGAATCCCAGTCATTACGTGCTGATCCATGAAGGAAAATAAAATCCTTATAGTTTAATGTAAGGTCGGCAAACAGACCCAAAGAATTTCTATCGTTATTGGCTTCATTAATTCCGCTGGTATTATAGTTTCCACCAGAATTTGTCCCACCATTTGAGCCAAGCTCACCAAGGCGGTTTCCTACGTTATATAAACCAGGAATAACTATAGAGTTGTTGCCTACATAAATATATCTGTCTTTCAGTGAGTAAGCAGACTGTCCTAAGATCAGTTTACCTCCGAAATCACCTATTTTGTGATTCATCTGGATCAGCAAGTCTCCAGTCATTATAGTAGTGTTTTCAAGATAATCCCATGATACTCCTGCATACGGTGAAGTTACAGCATTAGCTCCAGCCTGCCATGGGTCGCCTTTCATATAATCGTTGTATACAAGCGGGTCCCTGAAATAGGTATGGTTCGTACCCGTATAAGTCAAACCCGTGCGATAGGATATGTCGATCCATTTTGCGGGGCTCAATGAGAGGAGTACTGATCCAAGGAGGTCATTAGTCTTGGTTTTGTATCTTGAATTGTTAATCTGCCAGTAAGGGTTCATATAATATGCATTATAGTATCCGTTATTATTGGCAAATTTATTATTGTCAATGTCCTTATAAGCTGTAAGATCAACCTGTGCCGGGGTATTTAATACTGTCCAGTAAACAGGTCTCTGCTGGAACGGATCATCACCGGAAACATCAGTATTTGTCTGGGTATAACCTACAGTGTAATCTGCGTGAAAGATACCGGTTGTTCTTGAACCTGCGACGCGTACACTTGTTCTCCTGTTCTTGTCACCCGGGACAGTACCGGTTGTTTTTACATCCTGGGCTGAAAGATAAAAGCTGTTCTTATCGTCACCCACTGAGTAAGAAACGTCATTCTGGGTAGTAATACCGGTATCGAAAAATTTCTTTTTCTGATTAGGTACCGGGCTGTATTTAACCATCTGGTATGAACCATCAGCCAGAATTCCACCAAGGATAACCTGCTGGCCGTTAAATTCGGGACCAAAGCTCTGGTTCTCATAGGAGGTATAAGGACTTGTGTTCCTGTCGCGACCAATCCAGAAGGTGTAATTCGGATTGCCATTGATTGTGTCCTCACCATCACCTGAGCCAAAACGATTTTGTAGTTTTGGAAGATATGAGATCTGTTCAAAAGTGGTCGTATTACTTACTGTAATAGTAGGTGCACCACCGGCAGCTCCTCTTTTCGTGGTAATTACCAAAACCCCGTTTGAAGCATCGTTTCCATAAAGAGCAGATGCACTTGCACCTTTCAGTACGTTTACATTTGCTATGTCGTTAGGGTTAATTGAGCTAAGGTAAGTTGCGCTTACCGGAACTCCATCGAGAACAACCAGAGCCTGGTTACTTGCCAGGAAGTGGCGGTTTCCTCTAAGAGTGATCCTCGTATCGGGGTTAACACCATTATTAACAGTGTTGATTTGCAAACCAGATACTTTGGCAGTCAAACCATTTACTACGTTGCTGACTCCCGACTGGGTAAGTACTTTATCTGATACCTGTGCAGTTGCAACACCGAGTTCCTTAGCCTGCCTTTTAATACCAAAGGCCGTTACGACAACTTCATTTAAACCCAGAAGGTCGGGTTCCATTATAACATCAATTACTTTACGGCCTCCGATTTCAACTTCCTGTCTTTTCATCCCAATATAGGAGAAAACCAGGGTAGTTGCATTCTGTGGTGCTGTAAGTGAAAATTTTCCATTTACATCTGAAAGGGTACCAACGGTTGTACCTTTTACAGTAATAGTAACACCAGGAATTGCACCTTCCCCTTGAACTGAAGAGGTAACCGTACCTGTAATGACTATTGTCTGTGCCATTAAAGTGAAGCCACTTATAAACACAAACAAAACAATCAGCAGAAATAGTTTCTTCATACGAAATTAGTTTTAGGTTTTAATTTAACAGCCAAATATAGGAGTTCTATATTTAATCTCCAAAATAAAAAAAAAATATTATCCGGGTTATTTTAAAAATGAATTGAAAGCATAGTTAGACATTTTGTTATTAATATCACGAATAGGTGGGCAAATCAGAAGCGTCTACAAAATAATTAATTATTTGACACTGCCAAACAGTATATGTCAAAGTGAAGATAAAAATCTGAATTTTTATTAATAAAACTTCATTTTTCAGGTGCTTTTTACAAGTGAGATAATAAATGTTTTGTTCATACTTCTTTAAACATTATTTAAAATCCGAAGTTTGTCTAATCATCAATTAATTCTGCATTTTGCGTTTTTTGAAGCCCTGGAAGGGCGAGCTCGACTTAGTCAAATGAACATAAAAAAGGGTGCTCTTTTGAGACACCCTTCGCTTTTGTTTCTAAAAATCAATGTATCAATTATTTTGTATCCCAGAAGATCCTTGTTGTCTGTAAATCGCCTCCTATCGCAGTAGCAGCTGCCTGATAGTTGGCCTTGTTAAGAGTCTGTTCATTTACCGGGTAAGTGTATCTTTTAGGGATCTGGCTGTAATTAGTTATGGCTGGCGGAAGATTCAAAATCGGAAAATCGAGTCTCCTCCATTCAGTGAAGCCTTCAAGACCCCTGGTATAGAACGCAAGATAGGCCTGCGTGCCGATCTTCTGCTGCCAGGTGCCTGAAGCGGTTGCATATGCAACATTTGGCTGAGCCAGATAGGCAGTGGCCTGCGCCTGTGTTCCTCCCCAGAACAGTATTGACTCTGTGATTGCGGAGTTGTAAAGATCACCTGGGACACTTCCTGTCGTGAATGCTCTCTCAGCAGCTTCAGCCTCATAAAACAGGGCTTCATCATAGGTGAGCAGTATGCCATGGAAAGTAGGATCGAGTATTGCAGGCGCTATGTGCGAATATTTTGCATACGGGTCGCTGTATCCGTAAGGTCCACCCAGATAAACAAGTTTTTGCACAGCAGAAACGCTCGAAGTGTCAACAAGAGTAAAATAAAGACCTATACGCGGATCAGTTAGTGATTTCAATAAATCGATTATAGTATTCGCTGCCACAAAATCCTGCCTCCCGCTCGTTACAATATTTGTATATATGGGGTTGGTATGAATTGCTCCTTCATAAGGCAGCAAGGCATCATCATCCGCTGAGGTAAATACTCCTGCGGTCAAGGCAGCCTGAACGGTTGCCTGAGCCAGGGTCGGATTCACATCTGACAGCGTGATGCCTATTTTAAGCTTGAGTGTATTTGCAAACTTTTTCCACTTCGCAACATCTCCTGAATAGATCAGGTCAGCGGAACCAAAACTTCCAAATGCGGGATCGAGATGAGCCTGTGATGTATCAATTCTGGTTAACAGATCGGAGTAGATAGTGGCTGCATCATCATAGGCAGGCGATATATTATTAATATCAAGAGCCTGTGAATAAGGCACATTACCAAATATATCAACCAGATTCTGGAAAGCATAAACATCCAGAATGTCAATGATGGCAAGCTTGTTTGCAATAACACCCGCATCATCAGGTGTTACGGGAACTTCCTGCTTTATTAGTTGCGATCCTTGCTTAAAGTCTTCGAGAAATCCACCCTGTTTTGTAACATCCCCGACAAAATATTGCTGGAAGGTGTTATCCGGAATGGTCCGCGATACTAAATTATAATTGGCCTCATCAGTATATGTAGTCTCAGTCCAGTATTGATCAAAAAGCTTAAATACATTCAAATTCACATCTGTGCTGGTGACCTGATCCACCAATGCCAGTTCTGCTCTGGAGAATAATGCTTCGCCAGTGACTTTAGATGGGTTTTTGATATCCGTATTGAACTTCTCAAAATTTTTAGTGCATGACGCAAATAAAGCAGCCAGCAGCAGTAATGATATATATTTTGTTTTCATGATTACCTAATTAGAATTGAACTTTCAGACTAAAACCAAAATTGCGGACAGCTGGCATAACGCCACTCTGCCATCCCTGAATATTACCTGCACTCTGGCTTGCTTCCGGATCGGAATAAGGAAGATTTTTGTGAATTATCCAGAGATTTGAACCTACAAAGCTTATCGATGCTCCTTCAATAAATATTTTGGCCATAAACGCTTTTGGAAAATTATAAGTTAAAGAAACTTCCCGAAGCTTGACAAAGGAGGCATCATATATAAAAGCAGAGTTAGGATTTTCATAGTAACCGAAAAGTCTGTAGTCGTTACCCTGAACCCTTACATTGTTCGGAGTTCCATCTTCAAATACACCTTTGAGAATTACTCCTCCGCTTGAAGGATCATAACCTGTGGTTGCGCTTCCGATAACAGGATTTCTGACAGGGTTGCCAAGATCATTGGTAAATACGGTTTCAGGGTAAATCCCTGTCGACAACCCATAAGACTGATCAAGCGAAAAAATAGAACCACCCTTCTGAATGTCTACCAGGAAACTCAGGCTTATATTCTTATAGCTGAAAACATCCTGGATACCTCCTTTCCAGTCGGGGTTTACATTACCTATAACATTATCGGATGTAGGAGATATCTCGTAGTAACCGTTAGATCCGATTACACGCTGGCCATCCGCGGAGAACACATAATCAGTACCCTGAATTGTTCCGTATGGTTCACCCACACGTGCATTTATGGTAACACCTCCCTGAAGCGATGCAAGCTGAAGGTTTTGAATGCCATCCTCAAGAGAAACAACTTTATTCCTGTTGGCTGCCCAGTTAATGGTGATGTCCCAGCGGAAATCACCTATTTTTAAAGGTGTACCTGTAAGTTTCAGCTCGATACCTTTATTTTGTATCTCACCGGCATTGACAAATTTTGCACCGTATCCTGTTGCAAAAGATACTGAAACCGGAATGATCTGGTCAACTGTATTTGATTTATATAATGCCAGGTCAAAACCCAGGCGATTCTGAAAGAAGTTCATTTCCAGTCCGGTTTCCACGCTTTTTGTGCGTTCCGGTTTCAGATCGGCGTTATTTTTGGTGTTTGAGACTGTAACAAGCGGAGTGCCGGCAAAAGGAGCCACGGGTACATAAGTATCCAAAACACTGGCAAATGGAGCATCATTACCGACTTCAGCATAATTTAGTCTTACTTTACCAAGTGAAAGCCATTTCTGCTTAATGAGCTCTGAGAAAACAAAGCTGCCTGAGATTGAGGGATATTGGTATGTCCAATGGTTTTTTGGCAGAGTTGATGATTGGTCTACCCTGTAGGTGCCATCCAGATAAAGCATACTCTTATAACCGAGAGAAACGCTACCGAAGTATCCGTTTTGTCCTATTCTTGCAAGCAGCTCTTCCGGAGGAGCCATAGGATCAACGCTGTTACTCAGAGCGTATACACCCGGCACGCTCAATCCATTGTTTGTAGATTCAAATACCTGATCTACCTTATGACGGCGGATATTTGTGCCTAATAATCCATTTATATTGAAATCAGGGGTGATATCTTTCTTAAAAGTAGCCATAAAATCCCCAATTACTTCACTATAAGTTTTGGTAAGCCGTGAGTATCCAGAGGTAACAGTTGGAATTCCAACACCAAATTCTCCCGCCACTGACCCAACTGCTTTCCTTTCTTCCTGAAGGTCATTGTAAGTGTCAATTGAAACACGTCCCATCAGGCTTAGCCAGTCAGTGGCAGTCCAATCCAGCTGCGAATATCCTATCAAACGGTTTCTTCCATCCGATTCATAATTCTGATAGCGTTCCCAATAAGGGTTGTCCCAGTAATTTGGTGTCGGATCATTATAAGCTTTCCTGTTCCATGTAACATTCTGATTAGTTTGATTATACAAGTATTTCAGCAGGTCAATGTCGACATTAACTTCGAACCATTGCCGGAAGGATGACATGTTGTTTGGATTATACCCTGTTGCATTTCGTCCCTTATCGTTGTCTCCTATATAATTGGCAGAAGCTGAAAACTTAAGGTTCTTGAGCACATTATAACTGGCATTAAATGAGAGATTATTTCTATTAAGCAGGCTGTTGGGCAAGACACCAGTCTGATAAAGACTGGTGTACCCAAGTCTGAATGTTGACTTTTCAGTGCCGCCCGATATAGCTATGCTGTTTGTATAGGTTACTGCAGTCTGAAAGAATTTTTCAGGACCGTTTTTGGCAGCTACCCAGGGCGTTGCCTTACCGTAATTCGGCGACTCAGGGACAAAGGAATCAAACTGGTATACCAGTAGATTGGGATCAAATTTCTCCCCAAAAGAGGCATCTTCATAAAATGGAACGGTGTAATCAATAATACCATCACCGTTCACATCAGCATAGTGGTCAAGTCCGGGATGAGCGCCAGAGCTGTAAAACGGACCGTAACCAGCTCCATAACTATGCTGATAAGTGGGAAAAGTACTTTTATCTATATATCCAAGAGTAACATTAGAGCTTAATGTTACACCCACGCCTTTTCCGGGACGGTATGACCCTTTTTTGGTTGTTATCATTATAACACCATTAGCCGCTCTCGAACCGTACAATGCAGATGCAGCAGCGCCTTTAAGAACATCAATTGATGCAATATCCTCAGGGTTTATATCAGAAGCGGCATTTCCATAATCGTACCCGTTTCTTCCTGTAACTTCACTATTATTATTGGTAATTGAATTATCGATTGGTACACCATCAACAACGAAAAGCGCCTGGTTATTCCCCGTCAATGACTTGTCGCCCCTGATCACAATATTGGTTGACCCACCCATATTCCCGTTGGCTGTTACGTCGACGCCGGCGACTTTACCCGTCAGATTGTTTACGAAGTTGTCGGTTTTTATGGTCGTTATTGCATCATTTGACACCGCTTCAGTCGAATAGCCTAATGACTTTTTCTCGCGAGAAACACCAAGGGCGGTAACAACAACTTCTTTTAGACCGGTCATTTCCGTCTCCAGTACAACATCCACCACTTGTCTTCCATTTATCTCAACGTCCTGAGACTTCATCCCCAGGAAGGAGAATTGTAAAGTTGTACTGCCTTTCGGCACTGGGATAGAATACTTTCCATTAATGTCAGTCAGAACACCGGTTTCGGTGCCCTTCACACGGACGGCGGCTCCTACGATAGGACCCTCCCCCGGTGTTGCAGAAGTAACCGTACCGGTAATGACAGTAGCCTGGGCAAAAACCGTCATACGGCTTGAAATCCCGGCTAATAGCAGAAGGAGTAAAAGTTTCTTCATAAATTTAGAATTTAAGTTCACATCAATTTGAAACTACCTGAAACAATAATTGGTAAACCCTTAATACGAGACTTTTAAGAAATTTGAGTGCAGCATACTTCCACCCTTTTTGAATTGTTTATTAATCGTAGTTAGTAGGTCTAACAATTAAAATGTCATGAATTCAAAAACGAATAACAAAGAATATTTGTATTTGTTTCATCTCAAATACACATTTATGTGAAAAGTGATACAGGCAGGGAAAGTTAGCAGGTTTGCTGACTATTTTTTCAGAGTATTATTCTTTCTTAATTGAGTTGCTGCAATACATAATTCATTATAAAGACCTTCTCCAAGTGCTCTTGTTAAAGGCTCCTTAAGGAACTGATAAACATATACATTCTTCCTCTTACCCTGAACGCGCGCAGGAAGGCATATTGCCAGCTCTTCATAATTAACAGCCATGAAATCGGAATATTGCTTGATACGAATCGGAAACAGATGACATGAAAGGGGTTTCCTGAAAGAGATCTTCCCGTCAGCCCACGCTTGTTCTATCCCGCACAGAAATATATTGCCATCCTTATTTGTGTATGCACATTCTTCATTACCGATCAGGGGTGTTACCTTCTCATTTTCAAAATCTGTTACGCTTGTTCCTAATGAATTTATTGCTGCAATACCTTCAGATCGGAGATAGGGTTTGACTTTTTCAAATATTTCTTCAAGAATTTTAGCCTCATCTTCAGTCAATGGGGCACCTGAATCTCCATACCGGCAACAGTTTCCCAGGCATTTAGGAAGGTCGCAAATAAACTTTTTCTCAAGAATATCGAAACTGAATATGGTATTGTTGATTCGCAGCATATTTTTCTAAAACAGTATAATTATTGTTTTTAACTCTGCGTTTCCGATAACTATCGGAACTCTGTGAAAATCTCAGAGAAAATTGAAGAAGAACTTACACTGAGAACACAGAGAAGACACAGAGCGGCACAGAGATATTAAACCAATACTTTACCGGTCATATCTTCAGGTATCGGGATTCCCATAATAGTCAGTAATGTAGGTGCGACATCTGCAAGGATCCCCTCTTTAATTGTCTTATAGTCGTCAGTCACAAGAATGCAGGGAACAGGATTGAGTGAATGCGCAGTATTAGGAGAACCGTCTTCATTCAACACCTTATCAGCATTCCCATGGTCTGCTATGATAAGGACATCATAACCATGACTCCGGGCAGCTTTTATAACCGATCCGGCACACTCGTCCACAGTCATAATAGCTTTTTTGATCGCATCATACACTCCTGTATGTCCAACCATATCTCCATTTGCAAAGTTCAGGCATATGAAATCGAACTTTTCTGTTTCTATGGCCTTAACAACTGCATCTGTAACGGCATAAGCGCTCATTTCAGGCTGCAGGTCATAAGTTGCAACTTTTGGAGAAGGAATCATTATCCTCTCCTCATTGTTGAATTTCTCTTCCCTTCCGCCTGAAAAGAAGAAGGTAACATGAGCATATTTTTCAGTTTCGGCAATTCTCAGCTGATGTTTTCCTGCTGCAGCAAGTATCTCTCCTATGGTATTGTTAGCATTGTCCTTAGGATAAATAATATGAAGTCCTGTAAATGTAGAATCGTATGGTGTCATTGTGCAATAGTACAGAGGAATAGTCTTCATGCTGTATTCGGGCATGTCTTTCTGTGTGAGGACAATTGTAAGCTCCTTTGCCCTGTCGTTCCTGAAATTTGTAAAAACAATTACATCTCCTTCCCTGACAAGGCCAACTGGGTTTCCCGACTTGTCGGTAACAACGATGGGCTTCATGAATTCGTCAGTTACACCGGCATTATAAGATTCCTGCATACTTTTAAGAATATCATCAGTTGGCGTGCCAATACCTTTTACCAGAAGGTCGTATGCTTCCTTGATTCTCTCCCATCGTTTGTCGCGGTCCATTGCATAGAACCGTCCGACAAATGATGCCACCCTCCCATTGGATTTTTTAAGATGACCAAGAAGATCCCGCATATATCCAACTCCGCTTCTCGGATCAGTATCGCGTCCATCGCCAAAACCATGGATAAAAACATCTTTCAATCCATAGTCTTTTGTCATGTCGCACAGGTAATAAAGATGTTTATCAAGAGAATGAACACCTCCATCAGAAAGCAATCCCATAAAATGAACCTGCTTTTTGTTATCCCGTGCATATGAAAATGCATCTATCAGGACTTTGTTTCTTTTGAGATCACCTGTCTTGCATTCCTTGTTTATCTTAACCAGATCCTGATAGATGACCCTTCCTGCTCCGATATTAAGATGGCCAACCTCAGAATTTCCCATTTGCCCATCTGGCAATCCTACGTCTTCTCCCGATGCATGAAGTCTGGAAAGTGGAAAGTTATTTTTATAATAGGTAAGATTTGGTGTTGGTACCTGGCTTATGACATCTGCTTTTGAACCATCGCCTATACCCCAGCCATCGAGTATCATCAGAAACGTCTTCCTGTTCTTCATCATATTTAATTCTAAATAAAAGCTTAACAAAATAAAGTACCCTTTTTCAGGGTACCAAAACGTTGACAAATTTAGTTAAAATAACCAATTATGGACGCCGGCTCTTTAAAAACGAATGTCAGGCGCAATAAACCGTTGTGACACATCAGTAAAAAGTAACTGACGGCATAGTTGGAAACAAGTTTCTAATGTGCGTCCTGATGTGCGTCCTGAAACATAAGCAATAAAAAATATTCACTCAAACAGATTGATCATTCTCTACTCGTGATTGCCTTTACCTGTTCGATTTTAATATTGAAGTTACTGTCCTGGCAGGTTTTCTCGAAAGGTATGTCCTTACCCACATACGAATTCCATTCCTCGTGTGTCATGTTACGCGAAACTATACTGCAGATATTGTTTATAAGGTTGTCGGCATGTGTTGGTCTTCCCACAAGGTTATCCTGTTCACCCGATTCACCCGATACGATCATTTGTCCGTCGGGACTGAATTTCATTACAAGTACAAATCCATCATTATCGCTAAAGGTGACTGGTGGCTCGGTGAGATCGGCCGGATCTTTGATATTGAAAATTTTAAGTTTTTTGTCGTTACCGGCGGTCGCCATCTGAAAAAGAGCAGGATTAAACTGTATATCATTTATCTGACCATCATGTGCTTTTACCCCGGAAAGCTTTTTATGAAGCTCAATATCCCATAATTCAATATTGCCATCACCATCTCCCACTGCGAGCAGGTTATTCCCCGGATTAAAACGTACTGACTTAATATTTCTTCCGGTTGTTTCAATTTTGAAATTATCTTTAGAATGGTCGGGATTCCAGACAAGGACATTACCATCGGCACCTATCCCGGCAAGAAAATTGCCTCCGGAAGAAATATCAATTGATGTAATTTCCATTGATCCGGTAGCTACATTTTTACTTGTCCTGGCTGCTATGTCCCACTTCAGCACTTTGCCATCAAGGGCTGCTGAATAAAGGTATTTACCATCGTAAGAGAATACAAGCGATTTTATTCCGCCACTATGTCCTCCCAGCTCGTATCCGATATTGTTCCCTTTCAACGGGATCATCCTTATAGAGGAATTAGTGCTGCCGCATGCCAGCCAGGATGCATCAGGACTGACAGCCATTACATCAATAACATCATTCCCCGAATAGATGACCTGAAGTGTCTGATCTTTTCTTTCGAGCGACCATTTTACCACCTGTCCGTCATTCCCGGAAGTAAAGAACTCATTTTTGCCAGGTATAAACGCAATACTTCTGATCTCACCTTTATGGGCTTTGTATGACCTGTAGTTTATACCGCCATATTGACGGCCAACATTATACAGCCCGGCAAAAATATCAGCATCATTTTCTGATCCATTATTCCTTTTATTGAACAGGTATGCCTGAAAAGCCAGCAGAGTCTGCAATTCTTTCTGGCCATTCATCTGCAACGATCGGAGAGACATTGATTTACCTACAGACAGCATCCTCAGGCGTTGAATTCCTTTGCTCTGTTCTTCCGCATTTTTTTTCTGATGTATTGCCTCTTCAGCGTTTTTTTCAGCAAATGACCGCCGGACATCTGAAACAATTATCTGTTTTTTTGCTTCCTCAGCATTCTGGACAGCTATTGCAATATTTGAGTCTGAGACAGCTTTCAGTTGCATTGCGGCCAAAGCTGATGAATCTGCGGTATCTTTTTCCTTTAATAGCAGCATCCGTTGATTTTCTGCGATAACGCTCCGTTTAACTGCTATCAGCTTCTGAATATGTTCAGAGAACATGAGCCCTGTAACTGCAATAACAACTACCCCAAGGATCCTCATTGTCAGACGGATTCGCTTCTGTTTTCTTTTCTGCAGGTTTATCCTGTTCTGCTCTTCCTCAAGGAATGCTTTCTCACTTGTCCGAAGATAAACCATAGCCCTTTCAAAGGCAGGATTATACTGTACTGCCCAGGCGAGTGTGGGTTTTTGCAGGTCGCGCCAGAGGATTGCAGCCTGAAGCTCAGGGGGTCTGCTAAGAGTTGCTTTGCCTTGCTGATAAAGTGCGGATGCATCCGATAAACGCAAGTATGTCTGAATAGAAGAAGCTTCCCCATCGATCCAATTTCTCAAACGATCCCATGAACGGATCAGACATTCACTTTGCAGGTCTGCTACTGAATCGCCGCTCAGCGCTTTGTCGCCCGATGGTAATATAAATGAATTCCCGTCACTTCTGAACTTATCCACAACCTCAGACAATTCTTCCTGAGAACAATTTGCAATAGATTTAATAGTCTTAATATCAGAAGGTTGTCTAAAACCTTTATTATCGGTTCCTTTACTTGTTATGGCTTTAAACATAATCTCGCAGATCTCTTTTCCTTGTTCGCTCAGTTTGCCATAAATTTCTTCAGCATGAATTGAAATTGCCTCACCGATCGTACCTGCTCTTTTGTAATCAACTATGCTGACCGGTTTTCCAGCATCATCCGTCTCCAGCCACTTTGCCCATGTTCTCATCAATGCGTGTTGCAATACTGATAGCTGATCTGTACATCCTCTGCAATCAGCCAAAATCGTTTCGACCAGCACTGGCTCAATTCTTGCACCTGCGAATTTTACAGGTCCTTCGATCACAGTGCTGAGATTATCTGCTGAAATGGAAGTGACGAGATAGTTGCTGTTGTTGACCAGTCTTGTGAGGCCCTTATATTCCGAGCAATCACCCAGGTATTCTGAGCGCATCGTGAAAATAAAGAAAAC
Source organism: uncultured Bacteroidales bacterium (assembly GCA_963715785.1). Classification (GTDB taxonomy): domain Bacteria; phylum Bacteroidota; class Bacteroidia; order Bacteroidales; family VadinHA17; genus LD21. Next base: position 2,114,298 of record OY970276.1, on the reverse strand, counting down.
ATTTACGTCGGGCTTGACGACAGAGTTTATCAGGAAATCGACAAATTTTTTCACGGTTTCGCCAGAAACCTGCGAGATTCCGGTTGACAGATATCTGAAAAGATCCTCAAACTGGTCAACAATAAGAAGAACATTGTCATCCTGTCTGATTAGGAATTTTCTCACCACATCAGAAAAGCTGCCCGGATTGTTCAACAAAAAAGATTGTACTGAACCTTTGTCTGTTTTATCGGGTCCCTGATCATTAATGCCTGCTGAAATTGCAGCAGCCAGATTTCCGAACGGGTCATTGCCGGGTCTGAATGAAATGGTCCTCCAAGAGTAAGACTCCCTGATTTTTAAGTCAAGCATTTTCGGTAACACTCCGGCATGGACAAGCGAAGATTTACCACTGCCTGCTGCACCGATAACTGTAATATACCTGTTTTTCAGCAATTTCAGGATTACCTCATCACTCTCAGCTCCTCGTCCGAAGAATAGACTGCTGTCTTCGGGAGCAAAAGGTCTGAGACCGGGGAAGGGATTAAATTCTGTAACGTTTTTCTTTGGTCCCATAATGATAAATAGCTTGTTTTACTTTATACCCAATAACCAGTCTGTTTCCAGCCTTCAAATCCTGCCTTTCCGGCATCATGATAGTTTCAAATTCAATTTAATCCATGCAATCAGGTTTCTGAGAAATTCCCTTCGATATCATCAATATATTTCAGAATTTCATAGGAGTTATCAGGGTATTGAAACTGATATTCTTCAATAGCACTTAATGACAAAGAGTAGCATGAAATTTTATCAGTTCCGCTTAACTTATTTCCTGGCATCCCGGTCCCTCCTTTGTAAACAAGGTGAACCTGCTGAGTATCTCTGTCCAAAGTCCAGAGAATAAAGTCCTGTTCAGTTTCCGGGGCTGTTCTGCTTAGGTCTTCAGAATACCTCAGCTCACTCGCGAGTGGCAGCAGGTCATCCTCAGGAATTCCTTTAAAATTCTTTGACAGGAATAGTATCTTTTCGAAAAGCAGATCGTTTCTTTCGGCTTTGCCATTTATAATATCGTCAAGCCGGTTTCTGACCGAATCTGATAATCTCTGTGAAGGAGATCCGTATAGTTCAGGCCGGGAACGGGCTATCACACTGGCAGATTCTTCCCTTATTATAGCTTCGGGACTGAAAAGAAGAGCTGTTACCGATTCGGCCAGGTCATCGCACTCAATTTTTGTAATGCTCCTCAGCGTGCATGCTTTGGTCCATAAGCTGATCAGATTGTAATCACGGTCGATTATGTCTTCAAGAAGCTTTTTACGTACGGGGATCCCGCCGGGAAAAAACTGATACAGATTAGAAAGTTTTTCTTCATCCGGTGCAACATCGAGAAGAGATATCAATTGTGATTTTATATTAGGAGAAATGACTATATCAGTCAATTCAAGCGCATAAATTACACTTTCTATGGTCTCACTTTCCAGGTTCTTTAGAATAAGAGAAATAATCCCTTCATTATAGGTTATTATCAGGATATTAAAAAGAAATATATTCCATCTGTCGATCTCGCTGTTAATTTTTTCGAGAAGAAATTTATCGTTTGCCTTTTCAAGACAGACTCTGGCTGAAAGATACCATGTAATTGATCTGATAACATCGGAAATCAGCTGGTTCAGTTTTTGCTTTTCTTCTTCTGATGGTTCGAATTTACAGTTTATAAGACATTTCACTGAGATTTCTTTAAGCTGGCGTGAATTGGACATCAGACGTGAAAAAAGGAATCCCGCCGTCTCCTTCGTGCATGATTCGCATAAAAGCTGCAGGATTATCCTGCTGGTCCTGGTGTTGCCCGACGAGATCAGATAAAACCGAACTAATTCCTTTTCAGCGTCCGGTCCAAGAGCTTTAAGAACTTCAAAAGCGTCTTTAGCCAGCCCTTCTACATTCAGACATTCGCATACCAGTGATAATAAATCAGTAAGATGGAATTTCCCTATCATGTAAATAGCTATTCTTTTCGACTGCAGCGAGCTATCCCTTAAGAGCCTGAGTATTTCTGTCGTATGAGGCGTTCTTGTACCCGAGAGGCTCTTAAGTGCATCTCTAAGCTTATCGCTATCAGGCAGAGGGGAAACAAAATTCTTTTGCAGAATTTCGGCTGCTTCAGCCGAACGTTGCCTCAGAGCTATATCGAGGCCTGAATGGCTTGAAGCTTTTTTCAGAACGGGAATAAGATTTAAGTCATTCCCTGAACTGGCATAATCAATTATTTCTTCAACATACCATTTATTGCTGATTGCATTCAGAGAGGCAAAATCGCCGGAAATCAGACTAAAATAATCTTTTTTGAATTTTATATACGCAGAAAATCTGTTTTTCAGAGTGCCGTGTTCAGTTAAGATTTTTACTGTTCCCATTTCCCTGCCGGCTTTTTCGGATGCAAGAACAATTGCTTTTCGGTACTCTTTAAACAGCTTGAGGCCAACCGCAGTCCATACAAGGGAGATCAGTACCAGCAATACTGAAAAATGAATTAACCGGAAGAATGGCAACAAGCCGAGCAATGTAAGCAGCACACCCGCTATAATAACCATAATTTCGCTGATAATGCCAGGATTACCAGATTGAATCCAATGTCTGAATTTATTGTCAAGAGTTTGATATATGACTTTAAATGAAGGAAATTCGATTTCTTCTTTAATTGATCTTGAAATAAGCCGGCTTAAAGCGAGCAGTGCCATGAATAAAATAAATCCACTTCCTTGTTCAGGAGAAATGCCCATTATTAAACCGGCAATTATTGCCAAAACAGTTATCAGGGCAACAAGCAGAGAGTTGATAAGAAGACATGAGCGCAGGCCATAATTATGAAGAAGATACGGGAAAATAATCAATTTTGCCAGGAGTGTAACCAGCATCAGGCACCCGGTAAACAGACCAAGGAACCTAGCCATAGATGAAGCATCAGGATATTGTAATCGTGTGGCACCCAGAAATGTATACTGGACAAAAAAAAGTGTTAAAACTGAAAGTGCTGCAAAAATCATGAAAATTCTGAGGAACCGGTCCGTTTGTAATTCTAAATACAGGTCTGGCTTCTCTTCAGCGCCCTGTTTGAATTGCTCTTCACCAAAACCAGTCTCATTCATTTTTTTAGCGACCATTGCCTGTATTCCGGTTGCAACAGCCAGAGAACAGGCACTTATAAGCAAAATGTTTTGTAATTGTAATTTGGCCGTAAGCAGAAGAGGTATGGTAAAAGAGATAATTAATATTCCCAGAATTACTCCTGTACCGGAGCGCCTTGAAATTATTTTTACAAGCGCATGATTTGACAGATTCCCTGATTTTTGAGGGAATCCTTTCAGGACGAGAATATTCAATGGACCGAACATGATGAAAACAACGAATATAATCCACCTGGCAGGTGATAAACTCGTGGCGGTCCAGAGTAAAAGTGTGATTACAGAAACTATTGCCAGGTTAACTATCGTGAAATTTTTTAAGCGCAGCTTTCCCTGGAGAAATGCATAAAATGATAGAAAGATAATTCCCGTAATACCTGAAATCACGTATCCGCGGGCCATCATTTTTTCATCGAAAACCGAGAGTAAAAGAGAATGGGCAGTAATATCAAATGCTCCGATAAAAATCCCCAGAAAGATCGATTGTGTCAGAAGCATTGATACCGACTCCTCTCCTGATTCCATACCCAGGAGAGTTAGTAACTTATCTCTCATAAATTGCCCCGTTACAAAATATTGCACACTAAGTTAACAATTAAAATCAATTGATTTATTATTGTATTACTTTTTGATTCATAAATTATTTTTTATGACTATCGGTTATGATTAATAATTTTTTGATAATTTGTAGTAACACAGGCGATTAATAATCTGTCAAATACTTGATCCCCAAAATTTCTTCGATTCACTTTGTAACAGAACTCATCCAGGTAATCTTGAGCGTATTTCGAAGATATCATGTGATGAACCCCTAGTAATGTACGTTTAGCATTACTTATCATCGTATGAACCCAAGGCAGTACCTTTCCGGAATCTTTTGGTTTTATAATCTGCGGTATATGACACCAAACCTGTTCTTTTATCTTTGAGTAACTTCTATAATTATCAGTTTTTACAACAGTATCATATTGAATGTTTTCCGAGACTTTTTCTCCAACGGTTTTTCCTTTAAGATTATCAACCACAAGCATCTTTACATATCTGAACTTTGTTGGTTTATTGTATTTCTTCAAATTCCCAAAATCGTGAACAGTTGAAGCCATTACCATAACTGTGGATTGTTTCTGGCTACCCCGTCCTCGCTTCTTTGGCGAAGCCTTTTCATCTTCATCTTTTTCTGTATCAACGCTTTCAAAATAACCTTCATCTAACTCGACAATTTTATCCAACTGGTATTTACTGTCCCTGGCTCCCATCGTTTTCCTGAGCTTCTGCATCATATACCATACTGGTTCGTAAAATTTATGCCCAATTTGTCTTTGCATTTCCAATGCAGAAAAGGTCTTTTTAGTACTTGTTAATAGATGAATAGCTATAAACCAATGTCTGAATGGGAGGTTACTTGCTTGCATTACTGTTCCGCTTCTAAGTGTAGTCCTTGTTTTACATTTCTTACATTGGTACTGCTCCAGCGTCTGCAACCAATAATGATCGTTGCTTCCACATTTCCTACAAATGACACCCTGTATATCTCTAAATTCCTTAAATTTGATCCTGCATGAGGTTTCATCTGGGAATGACTCAATAAATTTGATTAGATTCATGGCAAATATTTTCTTATAATATAATCATTTATTTATCATTCCCGACACTCATATTATTTTTTAACCCATAGTGTGTTTAAATTTGTGCCGATGCCCGATTTCCTCTACGATTAATTCAGATCTTAAGCATTTCTTTAACGAGAGACGATATCTCTTTTATATCGGGATCAGCTCCGTCAGCAACCAGGGCAGAGCGATCATAGAATTTCTCACGCACTACAAGTTTTTCCTCAATAAAAATCCGCAACTCCTCTCTGTTCAAATCTTTTATTAAGGGTCTTTCGCCATTAGATACAGAAAGGCGGTTCATTAATTCTTCGGGTGTCATTTTTAGATAGAGCGTCACACCGTTTTCAAGCATGAAATCCATATTATCGCTGTAGCAGGGTGTACCTCCGCCTGTCGAGATTACAGTGTTTGCAGCTGACTTAAGGGTTCTGAGCAAAAAGGATTCCTGCTCCCGAAAATAGTCTTCTCCGCTGCGGGCAAATATCTCCGGAATAGTTTTGCCGGTATGCTCTTCAATTTTCTTATCGAGATCGACAAATGACCAGCCAAGAATGCGATGCGAGTTTTTTACCGGCGGTAGTTTTACCGCTTCCCATAAAACCTATAATATAGATAATATGGTTTTTGGTCATTATAATTCAAGTTTCATCTGGGCCGGATCGTCATGGGCAGAAGGAGGCGGAGTCGGATCGTCATCCTCTTCGTCGTCTGTTTCTTCCTGCGGCATTTCTGACTCCTTTTTAATGACAGGCTCAATTTCCTGGATATTTTCCACCATAAAGCTGGTCAGTCTCTTTCCTTTTGCTTTATAGCTCTTTATGCCAATAAATTCTGACAACTTCTATTATCTCATTCTCTCTATCCTTGTGTTTTCCTCCAAATGATATTTCAAAACGCGGATATTCCACTTCGGTGAGACTGTAAAGTTTGGATTCAGGATCTTCATTAATAAAACACTGTGGTTTCTCAGACTCTTCAATTGTGAATCGTTTCACATAATAAAATTTCTGTTCGGCATCCCAGTAAACTGCCGAATAGACCTTTCCGGGCCTGAACTTCTCAATAATGAGAATGTTGTCTTCGAAATGATTTGACAGGTCAAACCCTGCAATTCTGAAAAATCCGTTCTTTGTGATTACCAGTATTTTATCGTCAGCGCTGAATTCACCGAGGAACATTCCTCTGCCATCAACATTTAATCTGAAAACTGCATCGTCGAACCATATTTTTCTGCCTCCCAGGGTTGAGAGGCCTTTTTCCTTCAGATTTATTTTATGAACTGCATTCTTTGTGAGAATGTTCCCCATAGAGGATTTCCCTTTAATTGCCATTTGCCCGAAATCGAATTCGAACATGAGTTTCTTAAGTCTTGCCTTTGGTTTATGATGAACATTTATTACCTCAGCTTCACCATTGGGATTGACACTCAGATAAACAATTTTTGAGCCCTGTTTGCCCCTGGTGAGATTGTACTCCTTATCACGTGTCAGTCCGGATATTGCGCATCGTTTTGCAAGCAATGGCTCCATCCTTGCCATCCTGATATACAATATTGTAGATAGTGCGCTCATCATTTTTAAGAAAGACCTGCGCATAGAGGATATCATTCCCGACAAAAACCTTGTCGGCTACTTTGGTTATCAGGTAAACCCCGTCTTTTCTTATTACGATAACATCGTCAATATCAGAGCAGTCGCAGACAAATTCATCTTTTTTCAGACCGGTTCCGATAAATCCTTCTTTATAATTTATATAGAGTTTTGCATTATTGGCAACCACTTTTGTGGCTTCAATAGTATCAAAGCTTCTCAGTTCTGTTTTTCTTTCTCTTCCCTTGCCGTATTTTTTCTTTATCTGTCTGAAATAATTAATTGCAAATGGAATAATATTGTTCAGATGATTTTTAACCTCTTCTATCTCTGTTTCAATTCCCTTTATATGTTCATCGGCTTTTTTTACATCGAATTTCGAGATCCTCTTGATCTTTATTTCCGTGAGCTGAATTATATCTTCTCTGGTTACTTCCCTGTATAATAGCTTTCTTGAATGGTTCAAGGCCTTTGTCAATATCATTTATTACAGCTTCCCAGGTTTCACTTTCTTCTATATCGCGATAAATTCTTTCTTCAATAAATATCTTCTCGAGTGATGACATGTGCCACTCTTCATGAAGTTCGGCAAGCCTGATTTCCAGCTCAGTTTTAAGAAGATCAACTGTTCTGTCAGCAGAATGCTTCAGAATAGAGCTTACCCCCATAAACGAGGGTTTATCATCGACTATGACACAGGTATTGGGTGAAATTGAATATTCACAATCGGTAAGAGCATATAGAGCATCGATTGTCATATCGGGAGATACGCCGGGGAGCAAATGAATAACAATTTCGACATTTGCCGAGGTATTATCATCAATCTTCCGGATCTTGATTTTCCCTTTTTCGCTGGCCTTTATAATTGATTCTATAAGAGAGCTTGTAGTTTTTCCAAATGGGATCTCGGTTATTACAAGTTCCTTTTTATCAACCTTTTCAATCCTGGCTCTGACCTTAACCGCTCCTCCCCGCTGCCCGTCGTTGTATTTTGAAACATCGACCATCCCACCGGTAGGAAAGTCAGGGTAAATAACAAAATCATTCCCTTGCAGGTAATCTATTGTGGCATCAATAAGCTCATTGAAGTTATGAGGAAGAATTTTTGATGCAAGTCCGACTGCGATTCCCTCACCACCCTGGGCAAGCAGTAAAGGGAACTTTACAGGAAGAGTGACAGGTTCCTTGTTACGGCCGTCATATGAGAGTTTCCATTCTGTTGTTTTATGATTGAATACAACTTCCAGTGCAAATTTTGAAAGCCTTGATTCAATATACCTGGGAGCAGCAGCGCCATCGCCCGTGAGAAGATTTCCCCAGTTTCCCTGCATATCCACAAGCAGCTCTTTCTGACCAAGCTGAACCAGTGCATCGCCGATTGATGCATCACCATGTGGATGGAATTGCATCGTATGACCGATGATATTTGCCACCTTATTGTAACGCCCGTCATCCATCCTCTTCATTGAATGGAGTATACGGCGCTGGACAGGCTTAAGTCCATCATGAAGGTGAGGTACGGCCCTTTCCAGAATAACATATGAGGCATAATCCAGGAACCAGTCCTGATACATGCCCGATAAAGCTGTTACCGAATGAAGCGCAGCCGGTCCTGACGGTACCTGATCATTGCTTTCCGTATTGGTTATATCCAGTTCTTCTTCTTCCATAAATAAACCAGGACTACCTTACCTAATTCAATGGTTTTTCCTCTTCAACAATATCTTCTTCAATCCTGAGATTGCCAATAATAAAATCTTGTCTGTCAGGTGTATTTTTACCCATAAAAAATTCAAGGAATCCGTCGATGGAATCATTTTTTTTCATTCTGACAGGCTCAAGACGCATATCCTTTCCAATGAAGTGTTTGAATTCATCAGGCGATATCTCTCCGAGCCCTTTAAAACGAGTCATTTCAGGATTTGGACCCAGAGCAGCTTACAGCTTTTGCTTTTTCTTCGGGAGAGTAGCAATACCTCGTCTCTTTCTTATTTCTTACCCTGAATAGTGGTGTCTGAAGAATATACACATGCCCTTTTTTCACCAGATCGGGAAAGAACTGAAGAAAAAATGTAAGCAACAGAAGCCTGATATGCATACCATCCACATCAGCATCAGTTGCCACCACAACATTATTATATCTCAGATTTTCGATTCCGTCTTCGATATTAAGAGCCGCCTGGAGAAGGTTAAACTCCTCATTCTCATATACTATTTTTTTCGTAAGACCATAGCAGTTAAGCGGTTTGCCCCTCAGGCTGAAAACTGCCTGGGTCTCGACATTTCTCGATTTGGTTATTGACCCGCTTGCTGAATCACCCTCGGTTATGAAAAGTGTCGAATCAAGCTTATTTGCATCATTCGAATTATAATGCGTCCGGCAATCCCTGAGCTTCTTATTATGAAGACTCACTTTCTTTGCCCTGTCCCTTGCGAGCTTCTGGATAGATGAAATAGCTTTTCTCTCTTTCTCAGAATCCTGAATTTTCTTAAGAATGGTCCGGGCTGTCTCCGGATTTTTATGCAAGATAATCGTCGAGCTGCTTCTTTATAAATTCACTGATAAAATTACTGACAGAAGGCCCTTCGGGTCCCATATCTTTTGATCCCAGCTTTGTCTTTGTCTGAGATTCAAAAATCGGCTCTTCAACTTTTATGCTTATAGCTGCAATTATTGATGAACGTATATCGGACGGATCATAATCCTTTTTATAGAAATCCCTGATGGTCTTTACAATAGCTTCCCTGAAAGCAATAAGATGTGTTCCGCCCTGGGTTGTATTCTGACCATTAACAAAACTATAGTAATCTTCGCCATACTGAAGTCCATGTGTGAATGCTATCTCAATATCCTCTCCTGTAAGATGAATTATAGGATAAAGACCCTCCTTGCCCATATTTTCGTTAAGAAGATCATACAAGTCCGTTCCGTGAAAAGAATTTATTGCCATTAAAATTTATTACCAGTCCGGAGTTCAGATATACATTGTTCTTCAGCATTGTATCCACATATTCCGAAATGAAATAGTAGTTGCCGAACATATCTTCATCAGGCTGGAAGATCACCTCAACACCGTTTTCCTCATTCGTAGGCTCTAAGAGGACGATCGATAACCGTTCTTCCGTGCTCAAATTCACAGACTTTAACCTCTCCTTCACGTATGGAACGTATAATAAATTTGCTGGATAAGGCATTAACAGCTTTAACACCGACTCCGTTCAGTCCTACTGATTTTTTAAAGGCTTTTGAATCGTATTTTGCCCCGGTGTTCATTTTGGAGACAGCATCGAGTACTTTTCCGAGAGGAATGCCCCGTCCATAATCCCTGACCCTGACCTCTTTGCCTGTGATGGATACATCAATTTTTTTGCCGTATCCCATCATATACTCATCAAGGGCATTATCCATAACCTCTTTCAGAAGCACATAAACACCATCATCCTGGGAAGAACCGTCACCAAGCTTCCCGATATACATACCAGGCCTAAGGCGGATATGCTCTCTCCACTCAAGCGTTTTAATATGTTCTTCCGAATACCCGACTGACATTTTGCAGAAATTTTGGGCAAATATAACTAATTAGATCTGTCGTTTTTCTGTCAATTTTTCAACAACCCTGCATATTTATAATACGACAAATGCCCTAATTATGCTGTGGCTAAAATATTTAGCTGATTATATGATAATTACAAAGAGAGGAAAAATGTTGATAAATGGCCTCGCCAAGAGGCAGGGAATTTTCATTCCTCCCTTTTTTACCCCCAAGCCCCTAAAGGTAAACTTTCTATGCCCCCATCCCCCTAAAGAGGGCCCGAAGAAAATTTGTATCCTATCTTAAATTTGTGGACACGTCGCTAATCCTATTAAATTATCAGACAGCTGAATTCATTTTGTTCCTATCCCTGCATCTGTTCTTAAATCATCCACCAGTTTGTCTTTCCTATTATTCTGAAGCATCATGTAAAGATAAACCGGAATGCCGGCGAGCATAAGTATAAATCCATACATCACCACTCTTGCACCGGTTCCATAAATTGCATATATGGAGTATCCAAAAGCAAGCAAAGCAAATAATGAATTCTTCAGAAAGCCGAAAAAATTAAAATCCGATGAGTGGTTTTTAAGAAGTATTATATCTGCAGCAGCTGAAAAAGCATAGGCAGGAAGAAATGCAAGAGTAGCCAGCAACAGCATAAAATTAAAGGCCGAGCTCAATGTGCCCATGTAATTGAGAATAAGCAGAACATTAGCAGCAACGGCGCTAACGATCAGAGAAGTAACGGGCGTCAGATATTTCGGATGAATTTTGCTGAAGAATTCAGGGAAAAGCTTGTCCTGTGATGCACCGAAGGCGCTCCTTGCTGTAGTCAGGATCCAGCCTGAAGAAGCGCCGAGTGTGGATACTATGGCTCCAAGGGCAATAAAGTCACCTCCCCATGTTCCACCTGTCGCCTTGTTTATAATATCAGCAAGCGGAGCATTGGACCCTGCCAGCGTTGACTGATCCAGTACACCCATACCTACCACTGAGACTACAATATATACCGCTGCAGCTATCAGAGTGCCATAAATTGTGCTTTTTCTGATATTCGTCCCGGGATTCTTTATTTCTCCGGCCGGCACTGTTGCGCTTTCTATTCCTACAAAAGCCCACAGGGCAATTGCAATTGCTGCCGGCAGCGTATTCATACCTGCCACTTTTGCACTGGAAACGGTCGCAAGCATAGAAGGGTTGAAATGCAATGCGGCTATCACAACAAAAACAACCAGAGCGCCTACTTTCATAACAGTGGTCACTATGCTTACTTTCCCGGCTCCTTTAACACCAAGGATATTTATAATTGTAAAAAACCACAACACTCCGGAGGTAACCAGAAAAGAAAGGATTGGCGTAGTTGCGCCCGGAACAAAGTAAGTGAAATAGAGCATGAATGCAGTGATGATTGCCGCGTTTCCGACCCAGGCGCCTATCCAGTATGTCCAGGCTATCAAAAACCCCGCAAAGTCACCAAAGGCAGCCCTCGTATAAACGATTGGTCCTCCGGTCCGGGGAATTGCAGTGCCAAGGCTGGCAAAACTCAAAGCTATCAGAAGAGATCCTGCGGAAGTGATTATCCAGGCAATTATAGCGGTTCTTGGATTTGAAGCAGCAGCCAGAGAAGCGGCTGAGGTAAATATACCTGAACCTATACAGTTGCCAACAACAATCGCAACAGCAGCAGCAAGCCCAAGCTCACGCTTTAACTCCACTTTGCCCGAATCTGCAAATTCGTTGATCTTTGCCATAAATATTGTCGTGTTATCTATGAGTATTTAATTCATGAAAATAAACCTGCCATTAACAGATTTGTTCCCGTTAATCCAGAATTCCCATCTGCTTCATTAGAAATACTGCATTCATCTTTTGAGTTATCCCGTCCCGGATCTTATAATCGAACCTGATATTTTCACCGTCGATTTCAATTTCAAAACATTTGTTGATAACCACTCCCGGGTTTTCGTTTTCCAATTCTCCGAGTGAAGTATCATGTGTGGCGAGCAGACCGGTTCCATTGCCTGCTATCAACCTCTTCAGAAATAATTTTGAACCGGTACTTTTATCAGCTGAATTAGTGCCCTTAAGAATCTCATCGAGTATAAAAAAGACAGGTTCGCCCGACTCAATCCTGGTTTTCAAAATATTCAGCCTTCTGAGTTCAGCATAGAAATATGATTCATTTCCCGAGAGTGAGTCAGTAGTCCGCATACTGGTAAAGAGCTTGCATGGAATGAACTTCAGATCTTTTGCGCAGACAGGTGCGCCTGTCATTCCAAGAATAAAGTTCACTGCAACAGTGCGTAAAAAGGTGCTTTTCCCTGCCATGTTTGCACCGGAAATGATACATACTGTGCCTTTTTTCCCCAGAGAAAAATCATTGCACACTCTTTTATCTTCGTCAATCAGCTGATGTCCGATATCTTTCGCTGAAAATATATCAGAATTATCTGACCTTGAAGGATAGGCAAAACCCGGATTATTGAAAGAATAGTTTCCCAAACTGATAAATGCATCAATCTCTCCAACCATTTCCAGCCACAAAGGGAACTGAGCTTTATAGTCAGATTTCCATTTTTCAAGCCTGACGATACTCTGATAATCCCAAAGGAGAAGGCCATTAAGAACAACTCCCACCATCTGATTATTTCTTGTATCAAACGCCTGGATGAGCCTGCCTAGTTTTTTCACGGAAACGGCTGCTGAATTTCCTTTGCCTGAAATATTTAATTTTATGTCATTTAGCACAGAAGATGTAAAAGATTCATTTTCAAAAGTATTAAGCAGCACCTTAACAGATGACAGGAATCTGTATTTCTTAGAGAGTGCATTGTGAATTACATTGATCCGTCTTAATCCGGCTGCAATATAGAGCAGGTTGCCAAGAAAAATCAAGGCAAATACCTCATAGGGCAAAGTTCCGGTTATCAATAGGAATAATGAAGCGATTGTAGCTGCCGGCAGTGCGGTTATCAGAAATCTTTTGAACAGAGAAGAAATGATAACAGGCTTCTCCTCGATCCAGCTGAGCAGGCCCGAGATTTCTGTTTTCTCAAGTGGCGTCTTCATTCCGTGCGCCATAAACAGCTGTCTCCATTTAACTTTGGATGACAGCTCCTTTATTGCTTCCTGACGGGCTGCCATGCTCCCAGAAATGGCATAAGGATCTGATAGCCAGGAAGCAAGAATATCTCTGCCATAACCGGTCACCGTTCTGTTCAGATAGTGGAAAAGCGATGAGGGGCCAAACAGATCAACGTCATAGGAAAAATCATGCTTAATGTCGGAATATATCTCACCGTTATTGTAAGCTGAGAGATTACCTGAAAGAGCTTCTGCCTCATTTTCATTCAGGAGGGCAAGATTGCCGCGAAAATCTCTCCTCTCTGAATATTTTAAGAAAAGCTTTATCAGATACAGAAACATGGTTGTAAATACTAATAATACTATGATCCCGGTTACGGTGTTTCGGATAAAACCAATATATGCAAGAATTAATCCGCCTGTAAACGTGATGAACCTCAGAACAGAGATTGTTAAAACTGCCTTTCCTCCTGTCTTTTCAAGAAGTCTGTATGAAGCTGCTGATGCCAAATATTCCTGTCTGATCTGATCCTTTTTCATCTTATCAGTTTATTATACCGACAATTTTAAACTGACTTCTGCTTCTGTAGAAATCAGCACCTGTCTGGTCAAAATTCCATGTCCATTCTTCTTTATCTGTATATGGCGGAAGATCTGCCAGCAAGGTATCAATTGTTTTGACTGTTCCCGATTTTTCTGTTATCACTTCAGCATAATCTGTAATAAGAACTGATCTGTGACTCTTAAGAAAATCTATATGTCTTTTTTGAATTCCGGATCTGAACAGTGCAAGCTCTTCTTCCTTTATTTTCGATCTTTTTTTAATATAGTCAACTATCAATGATTCCAGTTGTGTGAGTATATTGAGGGAAATTACCATTCCGGGATCAAAAGCAGGCTTGAATTCCGGAATGGTTATATCCTGAAGCGACTTCAGCTTTTTAAGAAATGAAAATTTCCCGGCTTTTTGCCACACTTCAGCGATCATTCCACCGGTAATATCCATTACTTTAAGCTCCACGTTTTCATATTTTCCTGCCTGTCTGATCACGTCGGGAGGATGAATAATATCAATAAGGTATACTTTGCCGGTTCTCTCAATAAGTTCAGCAAAGGGAAGCTCGAGCAGCCATCCGCTCCCAAGAACAGATACCGTCTCAGGTTTATACAAATCCAATGCTTTCAGGATAAAACGCCTGCAGTGGTCCTCATGATGTTCCCAACCGCCTTCCTGGTTCACATGATGAAATACGAGACCATTCTGATAGTTATAAAAACCCATCCTGGTCAGCATACGGCGATATGAAAGACTCTGAGTCATCGTAGAACCCTTTCTTCTCTGAGCTCTTTTAATCCTGATGCCATTAACGAACTAAGTTTCAGAGCAAGGCTTTCCGGAGTATCGGTGCCCGGAAAAGCAGGCTCAACCGGGTCCATTACTCTTAACCTGATGAAATGACCGCTTCCGAATATAAGTCCGTGTTTTGGAAGGATACCACCTGTTCCGTCTAAAAGCACCGGCAGAATAGGAACGCCAGCCTGTAATGCAAGTTGAAAAGCCCCCCTTTTAAAAAAGCCAATCTCGTTGTTAAGCGAACGTGTCCCTTCCGGGAAAATCATTATTGAGACCCCATTTTTAAGACAATTATATGATCTTTCCAGCATTTCGGTTTTGCTCTCTTCGTTTCCCCGGTCGACAATTATGTAATCAGCCATTCTCAGATACCAGCCGATCACCGGAACCTTGAAGTTTTCAATCTTAGAAATCCATTTGAATCTGTACCTGAGGCAGTTTACAATCAGAATATCGAGAAGTGACTGGTGATTAGAGATGATAACATATGTGGTCCCCTTGATAGCCTTTTCTCTCCCTTCGATTCTGATTTTCCAGATCGGGATTAAAAATGAAAGTACCAGACTCTGGTACATCAGGAACGAGTGTATAATACTTTTCTCCCTGTCGAACGGGAGAGCCAGCAACCATATTATAAGTGTCAGAGGGAAGGTTATTGCTATATAGCAAACACCTATTAACCAAACAATTACGGATTTCAGAATATCCATGAATTATTTTTTTTCTCCTGGATCCACAGAAGTATCCTTAATAAAGTCCAGGTGTAAAATAGTAAATTAAAAGAAATTAAAGATCTCCTTTTCAGTTAAAAAAATATTTTCATTCCGGAAAACTTCAGATAAATCGCTTACCATGTGTCTGCAGCCAATAAGCTTTTTCGAAATATCTTTCATCTGTTCGGTTCCTTCAGCAGTGCATTCCCTGATGATCCCATCCTTAATCAACAGGTACCAGGAAAGTGACACATTATCTATTTTGAATCTGTTCCTGAAAGTATATTCCGGACCATATGCCCAGTTCCATTCCCAGGTCCTGTATTTTGATTCTGCCAGGGATTCTGCCTGCATTATCTCATTCCGGGAAAGATTATAGAATACTGCATCGGGGAAGTAATTCAGAAGGTAATTCATCATTCCTGATCTGAATTCTCCGATATCAGTATAAGCACTGATTTTCTCATCGAGATTCATAACCGCTGAAGGGTTGGATGATATGGCTCTTGATTCATAACACGACATGTCTTTGCGAAGGGAATTCCTGAGCATCTCCAGTGAGGAGCTGAACAGAAGTGTCCCATGGTGAAGGACCCTGTTACCAAAAACATGCTCTGCATTCCCCGATATTTTCAAACCTTCCACTCTCAGGTCGCTCTTTCCTTCAAATCTTGCCTCAACACCTAATGATTTCAGAAAGCCAATCACCGGCTGTGTGTATTTTTGGAAGTCAATCTGTTTGCCGGCTTCACTCTGACTGATAAAGCTGAAATTAAGGTTACCCCTGTCGTGAAATACAGTTCCGCCTCCCGAGATTCTGCGGATCACAGGCAGGTTATTGCTGATAACGAATTTCGTGTTTATTTCCCTGTGCACCGTCTGATGCTTGCCAATGATGACAGAAGGGTCATTTATCCCGAGAATTATATATTCTTCCTTTGTGCTTTTAAGGAGATATTCCTCAATTGCAAGGTTAAAGTAAGGATCATTTGATTCGAGATTTATGCAAAGCATTGATCGTCAATTTGGACTGCCGGATACCGCCGGTAACTCAATGATTATTGCGAAGGTACATAAAGGAATTTTAAAATTATCAATCTCTGGACTTTTCAGAGGAGCTGAAGAAGGGTCTATCTTTAAGTATATAATTGTCTGTCAGGAGATACAATCTGTATATGCTCAATCCTATCAATGCCCCGAGAATTGAACCGCACAATACATCTCCCGGATAATGCACGCCGAGATAGACCCTGCTATATCCGATAACCAGGGCCCAGATTATAATGCTGACAGAGTACCATCGTTTTTTTATCAGCAGCAGGCTAATTAGTGCCACATTAAATGAGTTCGCTGCATGAGATGAAACAAAGCTGTACAATCCCCCGCATTCTCCTTTAACAAGATGAACCAATCCGGAAAGCGCAGGGTCATGACATGGCCGAAGCCGCTGGGTAATATTTTTTAGCAGGACTGACGCCTGATCGGAGAGCGTAATTGCGAGAATTATCAAAAGAAGTATTATAAGAAATTTTCTTTTGTATATAATAAAAAGGTAAATGATTATAGCCAGATAAAGAGGCGCCCATATCAGCTTGCCGCTGAGGGCATGCATGACACCATCAAAAAAAGGAGTATTTGACGAATTTACGAGCAATAAAAGATGTTGGTCAAAGCGTTCAAGCATCTGTAAAGATCATTCGTGGTTAAGCACTTTCCAAATCATATCCTTTAATGTAACAATTCCCTGACCTGTGACCGAGGAGATAAAGACCCTTGGTATATCGGGCAAGTCTGCTCTTATTTCGCTTATCAGTTCTTCATCCAGCATATCGGTTTTTGAAATTGCAAGTACTCGCTTTTTATCAAGCAGTTCGGGATTATACATCTTTAATTCGTTAATCAGGATCTCATATTCCGCCCTTATGTTTTTGCTGTCGGCTGGCACCAGGAAAAGAAGCATTGAGTTTCGTTCAATATGCCGCAGGAATCTTATTCCCAAACCCTTGCCTTCGTGAGCTCCTTCTATGATACCCGGGATATCAGCCATCACAAAGGATTTATCATCCCTGTAACTGACAATGCCGAGATTAGGTACCAGAGTCGTGAACGCATAATCAGCTATCTTTGGCTTTGCAGCCGACACTACCGACAGCAATGTTGACTTGCCGGCGTTTGGAAATCCGACGAGACCAACATCGGCCAGGATCTTAAGTTCAAGTACGAATTCTTCCTCAATCCCGGGTTCGCCCGGCTGAGCATATCGGGGTGTCTGATTTGTAGCAGATTTAAAGTGAACATTACCAAGACCTCCTCTTCCGCCTTTGGCAAGGATCTTTTCTTCTCCGTTCTTCGTTATTTCAAAAATCACCTCACCGGTCAAACTGTTTTTTGCTATGGTCCCGAGAGGTACCTGAACTATCACATCTTTCCCTTCAGCACCCGTAGATTGTTGCCGGCCTCCTCCAACACCATTCTCAGCAAATATATGACGCTGATACTTTAGATGCAGCAGGGTCCACATCTGTTCATTGCCTCTTAGGATAATATGCCCTCCTCTGCCTCCATCACCTCCGTCGGGGCCTCCTTTCGGTTCAAATTTCTCTCTTCTGAAATGAGCCGATCCTGCCCCGCCATTACCCGAACGGCAGTATATTTTTATATAATCGACAAAGTTTGATCCGGACATATTTTATTATTATTCTCTGTGGCTCTCTGTGCTCCCGATGGCTATCGGGACTCTGTGGCCCTCTGTGAAACAAAAAAATAAGAACTTACACAGAGTTACACAGAGAAGACACAGAGTATCACAGAGATTGTTAAACTAATTTCTTCATATAATCAGAAAGCCTTTTGAATATATCATCAATGCTTCCCATCCCATTCACTGGCTGATATAATCCTTTCTGATCGCAGTATTTGATAATAGGTTCGGTTTTTTCTTTATAGACATCAATCCTGTTTTCAATTACTTTTGGATCTTTATCATCCGGCCTTCCTGAGAGCTCTGCCCTTGCAATCAGTCTTTTTACAAGTTCGTCATGATCAACATCGAGAACCAGCATCCGGTCGATCTTCATGCCACGATCGTTCAGCATTTTCTCGAGCGAGATTGTCTGTGCCACTGTACGGGGAAATCCATCAAAAAGAAATCCTGCTGTCCCCTTGCTGCTATCTATCTTATTTGCAATCATTTCTATCACTACCGCATCAGGTACAAGCTCCCCTTTCGACATAATGAGGCTCATTTTTTTCCCTAACTCCGTTCCGGCAGCTATTTCAGCGCGAAGCATATCGCCGGTGGAGAGATGAAGAAGATTGAATTTCTCAGCCAGTCTTACCGACTGTGTTCCCTTACCGGATCCGGGAGGGCCAAAAATTAAAAAATTAACCATAGTAAAATTTAAATTATCTGTTATGAATTATAAAATTACCGGTTACAAACCGGTACCTAACTTATTTAACCAAAGTATAGATTGAAGGAAGATTACGTCCGAAGCCATCATAATCGAGACCATATCCGACTACAAAATCATTTGGTATCTCAAAACCAATATAATGAAGAGGGATCTTTTTTGTATATGCCCCGGGCTTATAAAGCATCGAGGCTACTCTGATTTCAGCTGCCTTTCTTATAACAAGCTCATCCACAATGCGCTCCAGAGTGTTCCCGGTATCAACGATATCTTCGATAATGACTATTGTTTTGTTTTTGATGTCTTCATTCCAACCTATAAGCTCTTTTATCAATCCCTGAGAGGTGGTTCCCTGGTATGATGCAAGCTTTATAAATGAAATCCTTGCCTGGAAATCAATCTGTCTGAAAAGATCAGCTGCAAAAAGGAATGCACCATTAAGAATACCAAGAAAAACCACCTCCCTGCCGGCAAGATCCTTATTCACCTCTGCGGCAAGCTCTGTAATTCTTTTCTGTATAACGCTTTCTTTTAAATATTCCCTGAACTTTTTATCAAGTATGCTGATTTCTTTCATGAAGCCTATATTTGAACCGTTTGCCGGTGCGAAAATATGAAAATAATACCTTATTTTTGTCCTTATCAGCAAGTTAAATTAATTTATTTTAAATGGAACCGATAATCAGTATCATAATGGGAAGCACATCTGATCTGCCTGTAATGGAGAAGGCAGCAGAGATATTGAATAATTTCAGGATACCTTTTGAGATGAATGCCCTCTCGGCTCACAGAACACCCGAAGAGGTTGAAAAGTTTGCAAAAAATGCGCAGGCAAGGGGAATTAAGGTGATAATTGCAGCAGCAGGAATGGCTGCTCATCTTCCGGGAGTAATTGCCTCGATGACTCCTGTCCCAGTAATCGGTGTGCCAATTAAAGCGTCACTCGAAGGACTCGATTCAATATTTTCCATTCTACAGATGCCTCCCGGGATACCTGTAGCTACCGTTGGAGTTAATGCAGCACAGAATGCCGGCATCCTTGCAGCCCAGATTATTGCCACGGGTGATAAGGAAATCATGTCAGCGGTTATAAAATATAAAGAATCCCTCAAAAAAAAGATCGTTGAGGCAAATGAAGAATTGAAGAATGTAAAATTCCCTTACAAAACAAACTAGTTTCTCCCCTCTGTGGCTCGTATGTTTGTTCTTTGAAATATTTTATAAAGTTATTGATATATTGTTTTACTTAACTGGCAATAATGTTCTGTGGTGTAGGTCTATTGAACCTGTCGCAGAGTTTATTATGTCAGCCAGGTAAAAATCGGGAAATAACATGGTTTTCGAAACCGCATTTACGAGAAAGATGTTACCTGAAAATGTAAAACAAAAACTATTGCTCTATGAAACTTTATTTGGGAGGTGATGTCAGTAAAGGATATGCCGACTGGGTAATCCTTTCCGAAAAGAAGCAGACTGTTTTGGAAAACTTTCAGCTTGATGATACCTATGCAGGTCATTGTAAGCTTTATTCTATGCTTGAAGCTTATATTGAGAAGCATCCAGGATCAGAAATCTATGCAGCAGTGGAAAGCACTGGGGGTTATGAGAACAACTGGTTAAATACGCTTAAAAGCTATCAGAAGGTTTTTAATCTTAAGGTAGCAAGGATAAATCCTGCAGGTGTTACATTCAACCGGAAAGCTGGGATGAAGCGAAACGTTACAGATGCCATAAGTGCTTTAAGTATTGCAGAGTTTATGATTGATCATCCTAAGAACATCACTTACGATCAGGATGATAAATGGAAATCTCTTTGTCGTCACTGGAATTTTGTTGAAATGCAGAAGCAGCAAAGGGTTCAGACAATTAATCAACTGGAAACAATTTTGTACAGCGCTAATCCTACGTTGATGCGGTATAAGAAAGGCGATCTTCCAAATTGGCTATTGGAGCTAATAATCCAATGTCCAACAGCAGATAAGTTAGCTAAGGCAAAGCCAGAGAAACTTGCAAAAATCCCTTATCTCTCACTAGCAAGAGCGAAGGAACTGGTAGCAGAAGCGGACCAAAATATCGCTTCAGCTACCGACAGGAACGCAGAAATATTGGTAAGTCAGATTGCCATGCAAATCAAGTCATTTGATCAAAACATTAAAAGTCAGATGCAATTAATTGAACGGGACCTTATATGCCCTGAGATTGAACTTTTAAAATCATTTAAAGGCATAAGCACCATATCTGCAATTGGTCTGTTGCTTGAGATAGAAACCATTGAGCGTTTTCCTACAGTAAAGGGGTTTAGTTGTTACTTCGGATTACACCCCAAGTTTAAGCAAAGTGGAGATAAAGTAATAGGTGTACGCATGAGTAAACAGGGGAGCAAAAACATGCGGAAGATACTGTTTAACATTGCTAAAGGAGCTATTACTTATAATCCTCTAATCATGTCTGTTTATGAGAAGAAATTATCCCATGGAATGAAAAAAATGGCCGCTATAGGTGTCTGTATGCATAAGATCTTACGAATAATCTATGGGATGCTAAAGCATAAACAAGAATATAATCCCTTGATTGACAAAATAAACTGTGAAAAATCTAGAGATAAACAACAGGAAAAACAACAACAGGCAAATGCAAATATCGAAAAAAGTCGTCGTTTCCAGGAGTTTGATGTAAAAGCTCCTATCTCCAGAAAACAGACAAAAAAAAGGAGGGAACACGATTTGTCCCAATGTGAAATAACTTCACAAAATACGGGATCTACATGTTCCTCCGAAACAAAATTATGAAAAACATATTATAAATATTTAAAAACTAACAACTTTAACAACCTTTTTCCCCGATTACAATATGTCAAAGAACTTTATAAACTTTTTTCAAAAAAATCAAACTTTAAACGAAATAACTCTGTGATCGCGATAGCTACCGGGGCGGTTATTCCTTATATTTTTATTTCTCTTTGATTCTATTAAAATTTTTCCTATTTTAGTATTGTAAAAAATTTTGAAACAGTTGAGCTCGCTGCTTAAAATATCTGTTTCTTTCATATTTCTTTTTTTCTCTTTAACCGCATCTGGAGGCGATCCTTATCGTCCGTCTGCCGGCGCGGGCGAAGCAGGAACAGAGTATGTTTGCATTATGAAGAAGAGCTTCTGGTCTTCATTTCATAACCAGGCAATTCTTGCTGATAATGAATCCGTGACATTTGGATTCAATTATGAAAACAGGTTTAATATCAGTGAACTCGGAACCCGTACCCTTGGAATAATTTTGCCCGCCGGGAAATCCTCACTTGGTGTAGTGTATTCTCATTTTGGTTATTCAGATTTCAAGAGGGACATTACGGGTCTTGCATGTGGTTTAAAGCTTTCCCGAAAATTATCCGCAGGTGTGCAGGTTGATTATCTATCGGAAAGAACAACAGGAGAATATAAAAATAATCAGTACCTGACTTGTGAAGCCGGCGTGATTTTCACTCCTTCGGAAAGCACAACATTAGGGTTTCATATTTTTAATCCGGTCCCTAATTCACTCAGAAAAATCCCCCTTCCAATATCATTAAGAATAGGTGCCGGCACCTATCTCTCCAGGTCGCTTTTTACAGGCGTTGAAGCAGAAATGAGCTCAGGAAGCAGGCTGATGCTTAAAGCCGGATTTGAATATGAAGCTGTAAAGAATCTGTGGTTAAGAGGGGGATACAGTTCCGACAATAATTCATTCAGTTTCGGGCTGGGATTACTCATAAAGATGGTGCAGACCGACTTTGGTTTTGTTACTCATGAAAAACTTGGCGTAACTTCCTCTGTATCATTAATATTTAAATTAAAATAAAATCCATTAACCGCAAATTCCGATAGCTAAGGGAACGCTAAGCTTTAAAACCAAAGAACACAAAGAAAAAAACATATGACTCTGTTTCATTAGTACATAAAATGAAATCCGTTAACCGCAAAGAACCCAAAGTTTTAAAACCAAAGAACACAAAGAAAAAAACATATGACTGAAAATGAGATCTCAAAAAGTATAATTGGATTAGCAATAAATGTCCATCAGGCACGCGGGCCTGGATTACTTGAAAGTGCATACAAAGAATGCCTGTGCTACAAACTAATAAAAGCAGGTCATTTAGTTGAAAAAGAAAAACCTATGCCTTTGTTTTATGAAGAAGTCAAGTTGGATTGTGGTTACAGAATTGATCTTCTGGTTGAAAAGCTGGTTGTTATAGAGATTAAAAGTGTTGAAGCATTAAATGAGATCCATCTTGCTCAAACACTGACGTATATGAGGCTTGGTGGATATAAGCTTGGGTTACTTATAAATTTCAATGTTTCTTTGCTGAAAGATGGCATAAGAAGGATCGTAAATGGCATCTAAATTATCCTTTAAAAGGATGAAGGATCAAAAAAAAATCAGAGAATTCTTAGCGGACTTTGCGTATTCCGATAGCTATCGGAACTCTGCGACCTTTGCGGTTAATAAAGTATCAGTTCTAATAATAATTTTTGTTACAAGTTTTGGCCAGCTATTCGGACAATCCGAAAAACTGTCAGATAATATCATCCAAATCGCCGAGGAACTGGCCGCAGATGACTCCGACCCGGAAGCAGTTTCAACATTTATAGACCGTCTGGAGGAACTATCTGAAAACCCGGTTAAAATTAATTCATCATCAGAAAATGACCTGTCGAGGTTATTCTTCCTTTCTGATTTCCAGGTCAAAGCTCTTGCAGACTATTCGCATAGTACCGGTCAGATAGTTTCAATATATGAACTGGCTGCTATCCCGGGTTTTGATCAGCAAACCGTTGAAATGATGATTCCCTTTATCACCCTCGACAATAAAAATATCAACAAACCCGATTCAACGCGTTTTAAAAACTCCCTGATAACAAATTTCTCTTTTAAACCGGATCTGAATGATACAACATCATTAGGCTCATCCCTGAGGTTTCTTTCAAAATACAAATTCAGCTCAGGCGGATTTTCCGGCGGGCTCGCTGCCGAAAAAGATCCGGGAGAAAAATTAATCAGTGGCTCTCCTCCGCTGCCGGATTTTTTTTCAGCCCATTTAGCTTTTAATGGGAATGGAGTGATAAAAAGAATAATCATCGGCGACTATTCAGCCAGGTTTGGACTGGGAACAAATATTAATACAGGTGTCCGTCGCGGCATCTCACTTACTTCACCTGGCTTCATGTCTGCCAGTGACGAAATTAAGCCTTACACCTCTACAGAGGAAAATAGATTTTTCAGAGGGATCGCAGCTGAGCTTTCCCTTAAAAAGCTCGAATTTTCAGTATTCTTTTCAAAAAACAAGGCTGACGCAACGATAGATTCAATATCGGGACAGCCCGAAGGCTATATTGAGAATTTCTATGCTGCCGGTGTTCATAATACCCCATCACTCCTGCATAAGAAGGATGCAATATCTGAAATTGCGTACGGAGCCGCCCTGGCTTACAACTTCGAGAATCTGAAGCTCGGATTTATTTCTTCAGTAAGCAGGCTGTCTCTCCCCATGGTAATAAGCGGAAATGATCCGGGGAAGCTATATGATTTTACGGGTAACACGAATGATATTTTTACACTCTACTACAGTGGCTTTATCAGAAAGATCCTGTTTTATGGGGAGTTTTCTTTAAATAATCTGACAAAGATGGCATTTGTCCAGGGGATATCGTTCAGACCATCGGACCGGATAACCTTCAATTTTCTATACAGATCATATAACCCCGGTTATACGACATTCTATGGACAGGGACCGGGAACAGGGTCAAAAAGTGCCAATGAACGGGGGATGCTTGGAAATTTTACCTTCGAGGCAGCAAAGCATCTTTTTATAAGCGGAGGATATGATATACAGCATTTCCCATGGATAAAGTATCGTTGCAGTTCTCCTTCCATGGGTGTCAGGAAAGAGTTAAAGTTGAAATATATTCCGACCGAAAAACTTACGCTGGATGCTTCATTCAACTACCATCTGTCAATGACTGACAGTTCTGATAATAAAGGTATTCCTGATGAAAGAAGTACTATCACAAAAAACATAAAAGTTTCTTCCCGCTATGCCTTGACAAATA
Organism: uncultured Bacteroidales bacterium; assembly: GCA_963715785.1. Lineage (GTDB taxonomy): Bacteria > Bacteroidota > Bacteroidia > Bacteroidales > VadinHA17 > LD21. Next base: position 2,089,755 of record OY970276.1, on the reverse strand, counting down.
GTCTGATTTCAGGCACCCGTATTGATTTTAGTTATGTTGCACCTTCAGGAGGCAGAGGTGTTCTCCTGTTCCAGGAAATAATTTACACTTTCAAAAGAGTGCCTGTGACACTGTGGGCCAGATATTGCCTTTTCAATACCAGCAACTGGGATTCGAGGCTTTACACTTACGAAAACGACCTTCTTTACGGTTTCAGCATACCAGCTCTCTATGGAGAAGGCAGCCGAAGCTACATAATGGTAAAATGGAAAATACGAGATATTGCGGAACTGAGAATAAAATACGGGATTACTTCTTCAGTTGCTGCCGGAAAGCCATTTGCAAATTCAGATGAAATTAAGATGCAATTCAGGATTTGGTTTTAAGACACTTATAATATAAACGAAAAGCAGAAGGTTGTTGCTCATTCTCCCTCTCAGGGTTCGCGATCTGCTATGCTACTCTGTTCAGCTGACAGGCGTTTTAATATCCCTTATATTGAGCTGGAGATTTCGATTGCCTCTGAATTCATTCATTTCCAATGAATAACAGATGTCAAACGGATTCCCGCCTTTAATATATTCAAAATGATTAGCCTGACTGAAGGCAATGGCTGAGAAGCTTTTCTGACCTGTTGATTCCTGGCACAGATCAAGTTTAAGATGTTCGCCGCTCGATCCCACCATACGACCTGACCCTGTATCAAAAACATTCCGGGAAACGAACACAGGTGACATGTTTTCAGGACCGAAAGGCTGAAACTGGCTCATAGTTTTGAAAAACTCTTCATTTATTTCAGCCAATGCAAGTTCAGTATCAATGAAAATGCGGGGTACCAGCTGCTCCTCTGTTATTGTGCTATGTACAAAGCTCTCAAACCGGTCAATGAATGCCCGGATATTCTCTTTTTTCAGAGTCAGTCCGGCGGCAAACATGTGACCTCCAAAGCTTTCGAGAAGATCACTGCAAGCTTCAATAGCCTGGTATAGATCATATCCCTGAACGGACCTGGCAGAGCCGGTTGCAAAACCGTTTGATTCAGTGAGAATAACTGTTGGCCGATAGTAAGTTTCAATTAATCTGGATGCTACGATTCCTATGACTCCCTTTTTCCAGGTAGGATTATACAAAACGGTTGTTTTGGAATTTACTGTAGTCTGATCTTCAGCAATCATACGCATAGCCTCAGAAGTTATAAGACGATCAACATTCCGGCGTTCCAGGTTGAAATTATTGATCTCTTTACTGATTCCCGTAGCGAGTATTGTGTCATTTGAAACTAAAAGATCGACCGCCTTGCTTCCTGCTTCCATCCTGCCGGCAGCGTTTATTCTCGGACCAATTTTAAATACCACATCCTCAATGGTAAGCGCTTTTGTCACTTCCGATTCCCTGATAATTTCTTTCAATCCTGTGCGGGGGCATTCATTCAGTCTTTTCAGACCATAATATGCCATAACCCTGTTCTCGCCAGTAATAGGAACTATATCAGAGGCTATGCTTACCGCAACAAGATCGAGGTAGTGCGCTATCTGGCTGAAAGGAATTCCATGAACTCTGGCATAGGCATGTATAAGCTTGAACCCCACGCCGCAACCCGATAATTCCTTGAATGGATAGTTACACAACGGTTGTTTCGGATCGAGGACAGCCAGCGCTTTGGGAATTTCTTCGCCAGGGTAGTGATGATCACATATTATTACATCGAGTCCTTTTGTCCGGGCATATTTTACTTTTTCCACGGCTTTAATTCCGCAGTCAAGAGTAATCACAACCTTACAGTTATTCTGATATGCGAAATCAAGCCCCTGGTATGATACACCGTAACCTTCTTTATATCTGTCGGGGATATAATATTCAACGTTCGAATACTGATCTTTCAGAAATGAGTACACCAATGCAACAGCTGTGGTTCCATCAACATCATAATCGCCGTATACAAGGATTTTTTCATTCCTCTTTACAGCTGTTGATATCCTGTCAACTGCTATATTCATGTCTTTCATGAGAAATGGATCATGAAGGAATTCAAGACTTGGGTTAAAGAAAGACTTTGCCTCATCAGCGGAGGAAATATTTCGTTGAACCATGAGATTTGCCAGGGATTCGGACACACCAAGGGCGCCTGCCAGCTGCTGAACAACAGCAATGTCGCCTTTTGCTTTCACAACCCATCTTTTTTCCATCATTTCAGTCCTTAATCCAATTTAATCCAAAAACTTCCTGCAGATTTTTTTTTACGCTGCCTTTAACAGCTTCCATATCCTGTTCGGCTCCCAGCTCTTTCCGGAGCGATGTGACTCCCTTATCGGTGAATCCGCATGGGTTGATATTATTAAAGTATGTCAGGTCAGTATTCACATTAAAGGCAAAACCATGCATTGTTACAAACTTGCTGGCTTTGACACCAATGGCACATATCTTCCTGGCTTTGCCCGGAATTTCAGGATCAATCCAAACACCAGTACCTCCTTCAAATCTTGAAGCCGCAATACCATAACCATTCACCGTCTTTATTATTGCTTCCTCGAGCCTGTAAATATACTCCCTGAGGCCAATCTTAATAATTTCAAGGTCAAATATCGGATAGCCTACAATCTGTCCCGGTCCATGGTATGTAATATCTCCGCCCCTGTCGATCTTGTAGAATTTTGCATCTTTTGCCTGAAGCTGTAAATAATTCAACAGCAGATTGTTTTCAGATCCGCTTTTGCCAAGCGTATATACATGAGGGTGTTCGACGAATATAAATGTCCCTGGCAGAGACTCTGGTTCTACAGTCCCATTTTCATTCTTTTTCGCGTTAACAAGCTTTGCGAAAATAGCTGCCTGGTAGTCCCAGACTTCCTTGTAATCTTTACGTCCGATATCAATATATTTCACACAGTAGCTCAAATCAGGATTGTATTGTAAGTTATGCTAATATACTAAAATATGTCAACCTTTTATATGATTTTCTGCATGAAAAGAGGACCGCACCAGCGGGCTGCTTTCAACAAAGGAAAAACCTTTCGCGAGCGCCAATTTTCTGTATTCCTCAAATTTTGCAGGCTCGACATAATCGATTACATCCATGTAACCCGGTCCAGGCTGGAGATATTGTCCAATCGTCAGAATTTTACATCCTGAAACAAAAAGATCATCAATGGTCTGAATAACTTCATCTTCTCTTTCACCCAGTCCCAGCATAAACCCTGATTTCCCCGTTTTACCCTTTGAAGAAATGTACTTTATGACATCGAGGCTTCTTTCATATTTTGCACGGGTACGAATAACCGGTGTAAGGCGTCGCACTGTCTCTATATTGTGTGATATAACCTCAGGTTCTGAATCTATAATCTTTTGAATGCATTCATAATTGCCATCAAAATCAGGAATTAAGGTCTCAATAGTTGTACCGGGATTCACTTCTTTTATTCGCTTTATGGTGTCAGCCCATACAGCGGCTCCTCCGTCGGGAAGATCATCACGGTCGACAGATGTGATCACGCAGTGCTTTAGTGCCATTGTTTTGATTGATTTAGCCAGTCTGTCAGGCTCCTGAGGATCAGGCGGTAAAGGACGGCCGGTTTTAGTAGCACAGAATCTGCAGGCCCGCGTGCAAATATCACCAAGTATCATAAAAGTTGCAGTGCCTCTGTTCCAGCATTCGCCAATATTCGGACAGTTACCGCTGGTACAGATTGTATTGAGATTATTCTCCGCAACTAAATGCTTAACCATTGAATATGTTTCTCCGCTGGCCCTCTGCATCTTTAGCCAGCCGGGCAGGCGCCTTCTCTTTTCCATCCGAATTCTGTTGATTTTGACGAGTCAAAACTACTAAAAATAAGCAAAATATCCTACCGGCTACTCGTGTGCTATAATTTCAATTCAACTTCTTAGCGCACTTTGTGAGTAAAAAATTATATTTGTTAATCTTCAATTTAAATCTGAATTTTATAAAAATAATAAATCACATGGCCAAGAATGAGTTTTCGGTTAACCGCAATTATCAGAGAGTAATTGGTGAGTACCCCAAAATAGGTATCAGACCAGTAATTGACGGCAGGATGCGAGGTGTAAGAGAATCGCTTGAAGATCAAACTCTTAATATGGCTAAGAACGCTGCGAAACTCATCTCTTCAAATTTGAAATATCCCGATGGAAAGCCTGTTGAATGCATAATTGCCGATACCTGTATTGGTGGTGTGGCTGAAGCTGCGATGTGTGTTGAAAAATTCAGCAAAAATGGTGTTGGCGTCAGCCTGACAGTTACGCCCTGCTGGTGCTATGGAAGTGAGACAATTGACATGGACAATGATATTCCCAAGGCAATCTGGGGTTTTAATGGCACCGAACGACCTGGTGCTGTTTACCTGGCTGCAGCACTTGCAGGACACGCCATGAAGGGCATTCCCGCATTCGGGATATACGGGCATGATGTTCAGGATGCCGGTGACCAGTCCATACCGGGAGATGTAAGTGAAAAAATCCTGAGGTTCGTCCGTGCCGGACTGGCTGTATCATTAATGAAAGGGAAATCATACCTGTCAATGGGTTCTGTTTCAATGGGAATCGCCGGATCAATAGTGCGTGAAGATTTTTTTCAGGAATATCTGGGCATGCGGAATGAATATGTCGATATGAGTGAATTCACACGAAGACTGGATGAGGAGATATATGATAAAACGGAATTTGAGAAGGCGCTCGGATGGACCAAAAAAAACTGCAGGGAAGGTAAGGATCTTAATGCGGTACCAAAGTCAAGAAAACAAAAGGATAAGGAATGGGAAATTGTTGTTAAGATGACACTCATAGCCCGTGATCTCATGGTCGGCAATCCCCGCCTGAAAAAACTCGGGTTCGGAGAGGAAGCTCTCGGTCATAATGCTATTCTTTCAGGCTTCCAGGGCCAGAGACAATGGACCGATCACATGCCAAACGGCGATTTCATGGAAGCTATACTCTGCTCATCATTTGACTGGAACGGAATAAGGCCTCCTTATCTTGTTGCCACAGAGAACGATGCAATGAATGGCGTTCCGATGCTCTTCGGATACCTGCTCACAAATACAGCTCAGATGTTTTCCGACATTAGAACATACTGGAGCCCTGAAGCTATTAAGAGAGTAACCGGAATAAAAGCCGGGGGACTTGCATCCGGTGGCGTAATTCACCTCATCAATTCAGGCGCTTCGGCACTCGATTTCTCAGGAAGACAAATGAATAAAAAAGAACCCTGCATCAAACCATTCTGGGAGATTACCCCTAAAGACGCTGACGCCTGTCTGGAAGCCACCAATTGGCCACCTGCAAACACCGGTTATTTCCGCGGAGGAGGCTTCTCCTCACAATTTGATACCAGGGGCATTATGCCTGTGACAATATCGCGCGTTAACCTGGTGAAAGGTCTTGGACCTGTTCTTCAGCTGGCGGAAGGCTGGACTGTTGACCTGCCTGAAAAGATGAATAAGATACTCACCGAAAGGACTGATCCCACATGGCCGACAACCTGGTTTGCACCAAGGCTGACCGGCAATGGACCTTTCGCCGATGTGTATTCTGTAATGTCAAACTGGGGCGCAAATCACAGCGCATCAAGCTATGGCCATATAGGTGCCGATCTTATAACTCTTGCTTCGATCCTGAGAATTCCCGTGTGTATGCATAATGTGGCGGATGAAAAAGTTTTCAGACCCAGCTCATGGAATGCCTTTGGAATGGATAAGGAGGGATCTGACTATAGGGCATGCAGTACGTATGGAGCACTATACAAATAGAGTTTTGTAATTCCAGTCTGAAATCTGTGTTGAAAGCATTTAAAATCAAAATACATTCTCAGACTAACCTGTGAGACAAAAAAATATTGCATTTCAAAAAAGTAATTTTTTACCCTGATACATAACTTAACTGAAATATGGAAGCACCTCTTGAAATCAAGAAAATTGAAATAGAACAGGAGACACTTAAACATCTGAATACTACAAGAAAATGGGCTATGTTTCTTGCTATTATAGGTTTTATATTTCTCGGTCTGGTAATAATAGTAGGCGCTCTGGCCGGAACATTTCTTACTGCCTTCAGTTCAGGAGCAAAGACCATCGGGATCTCCGATAGCCTTATGTTTGTCCCAATTCTGATTGTATCTATTGTATATTTTTTCCCTATCCTGTTCTTATTCCGCTTCTCAAAGCATTCGTCGCATGCAATACAAAATCTCGACAAGCAGGCATTCAATAAAGCAATAAAAAATCTGAAGTACTATTTTGCATATGTGGGGGTAATAATAATCTTCATTTTTACAATTTACTTCGTGTTCCTGGTAGTCGCCGGATCATCAATGGCATTTTTAAAAGGACTGGGATAAAAATAATTTTCCCTGCCAGCCTGTTTCAGATTAGAATATTCAAAGGCTTTTTGTAATTCATCTCAGATTAACTCATAAAATATGCCAAAAGGTGACACTGTAATTGTCTTCGACTGTGGAGCGACAAATGTCAGAGTTATCGCCATCAATGGCAAAGGAGAGATTCTTGCCTCAGAATCATTTCCAAATCAGTCGAAGCCCGACCCTTTCTACCCGGCCTACAGGATTTGGGATGTTAAAGAGATCTGGGACAAGATGTGCATTGCTTCACAAAAAGTTATGAGAAGCATAATTGCTGACCGGATTGCCGGAGTAACTGTCACTACTTTTGGCGTTGACGGTACCCTGTTTGACAAGACGGGAGGAATGCTGTACCCTGTTATATCATGGCAATGTGAACGCACCAATAATATAATGGGCACGATCAGTAAATATACACCGGTAAGCGAGCTCTATCAGGAGAGCGGGGTTCTTCCCTTCTCCTTCAATACCATAAACAAGCTGATATGGTTTGCAGAACATAAGCCTGAACTAATTGACAAGAGCTCTACATTCCTTTTTCTCCCATCTATATTTGGTTATTATCTTACCGGTGAGATGATTAATGATACTTCTATGGCAGGCACTTCGATGCTGACCAGCCTGAAGTCAAGAGAGTTTTCCTCCCGGATTTTAAAGAAGATCCACTTTCCGGCTGAAAAAATTACAGCTCCTGTTGAAGCCGGAACAATAATTGGTAACATCAGTACTAAAGCCTCCGCGGAGACTTCAATTCCTGCCGGAATCCCTGTTATTGCAACCGGGCATGATACCCAATTTGCCATATTCGGGTCCGGAGCTGAAATAAACCAGCCCGTTCTAAGCTCAGGAACCTGGGAAGTGCTTATGGTCAGATCGGCTGCCTTCAGAACAGGCAAGGAGCAGATGGATATGGGCATAACAACTGAACTTGATCCTAAACCAGGCTATTACAATATAGGTAATCAATGGATTGCATCCGGAATTCTTGAGTGGGCAAGAAAGAATCTGTACAATGATGTCAGAGATAATGTTTATGATTTTATGATAGCGGGTGCGGAAAAAATACCACCGGGATGCAATGGGATAAAGGTCATTCCCGATTTTTATGAAGCTGCTGAAAAAAGCTCAGGAGGCCAGATACTTGGCCTCACAATGGAATCGACCCGCGATGAGATATTCAGGGCGATCCTTGAGGCACTTTCCATAAAGCTGGCACGAGGAAAAAACGCTCTTGAAATTGCTGGTGGTTTTAAAACAGAGAGCATCCTCTGTGTTGGAGGCGGATCGAAAAACAGGCTCTGGAACCAGCTAAGGGCCGATTATACCCGGGTCCCTCTTTTAACAATCGGTCAGAAAGAAACAACTGTGCTCGGAGCATCATTGTTCGTTCAGGCAGCATGTGGCAATGCTTCATCACCTGAAGAAGCCAGAGAGGCGATAGATTATAAAATGGAGATTATTATGCCCAAAAATCACCCTTAGTGACCCCCCACCTTCACTAAAGGGGTGCTAATTCGGTGTCCTTGACGAAATTTACTAAAGTACTGAGAATTAACCCCCCCGTTAGGGGGGCAGGGGGCAAAAAAGGAAGTAACAATTTTTTATTTAAGTCGAAAAAATACTTTATATAATAAAACAATCATTATGGAAACAGTATTCTTCAACGGAAAATTCCTCCCAAAAAATGAAATATGTATAAGTCCTGATGACAGGGGATTTCTGTTCGCAGATGGTATTTATGAAGTTGCAAGATGGTACGAGGGGTTTTTTTATGACATGAACAGCCATATGACAAGGATGAAAAGAAGTCTAAGGGAATTAAGAATCAACTGGCCCGACGCTGACTCATTCCCTGAAACTGCCGGAACTCTGATAAAGCTTAACAATCTTGAAAACCGGCCCTCAATGGTCTATCTCCAGGTAACGAGAGGTGTGTCAAAACGGAGTCATTCATTCCCCTCTCCTGAGGTCAGGCCGACAGTTTATGCCTACGTTTGGGAATTTGTGCCCGATACTCAATTAAAATATTCAGGGGTAAAGGTTATGTTGAAGGAAGATATAAGATGGAGCAGATGTGACATCAAGTCTGTGGCTCTGCTTGCAAATACCCTGAGTTTTCAGGAAGCCTGTGAAAACGGGTTAAAGGAATGTATTTTCGTCAGGAACGGAGTTATCACTGAAGGATCCCATTCAAATATTTTTTTCGTACAAGACGGCACACTCTTTACACATCCCGAATCCAATAATATCTTATCAGGCATCACACGCAAAAATATTTTAAGAATTGCACGCGAGGCAGGTGTTTCGATCAGGGAAGAGGCATTGCAGGAAAACAGGATCAGATTTGTTCAGGAAGCATTTATTTCAAATACCTCCGCAGAAGTAACACCTGTGACAGAACTGGGAGGAAATACTATAGGAGAAGGAGTTCCCGGACCTGTGACCGGATTAATACGCGACAGGTTCGATAGTGAAATTAAAGCGCTCAGGGGATGATTATCCTTATATCATAAATGCATGGTTTTTTTATCTTTGCACAAACTTTCAAATCAGAATGCATATGAATTTAAGTGAACAGGAGCAGATACGAAGGGCATCCGTTGATGAACTCCGGAAACTTGGAATAAACCCCTACCCTGCTGCGGAATATAAAACCACTGTTTTTGCACAGGATATTCTGGACAATTTCAGTCCTGAAAAAAATAATTTTCAGGAGGTGTGTCTTGCCGGACGCATCATGAGCAGACGGATAATGGGCAATGCATCATTTGCAGAACTGATGGATTCTTCAGGAAGGATACAGGTATATTTTCGTCGTGATGATATCTGTCCGGGTGAAGATAAAACCATGTATAACACTGTATTTAAGCATCTTCTTGATATTGGTGACATTATTGGCATTAAAGGCCATGTATTTAAAACCCAGATGGGCGAAACGACTGTTCATGTAGCGGAGTTTACTATTTTAAGCAAGTCAATCAGGCCGTTGCCAGTCGTCAAAGAGAAAGACGGAATCCAGTTCGATGCAGTAACTGATCCGGAAATGCGTTACCGCCAGCGCTATGTAGATCTGATTATAAACCCACAGGTACGGGATGTTTTCAGAAAGCGGACACAGGTAATTCAATCAATGCGCGAATTGTTTAATTCAAGGGGCTATCTGGAAGTTGAAACACCAATTCTTCAGCCAATTCCCGGAGGTGCTGCTGCCAGACCATTCATTACACATCATAATACACTCGACATGCCTCTTTATCTGAGAGTCGCAAATGAGCTTTACCTGAAAAGACTCATCGTGGGAGGCTTTGAAGGGGTATATGAGTTCGCAAAAGATTTCCGGAATGAAGGGATGGACCGCACTCATAATCCCGAATTCACGGTGATGGAAATCTATATTGCATACAAGGACTATAACTGGATGATGACTTTTACCGAAGAAATGATAAAAAAAGCCGTCCTTGACCTGCATGGGAAAACTGAAATTCAGTACGGTGATAAGCTCATCAACCTTAACCCGCCGTTTAAGAGGATAAGCATGACTGATGCTATCAGGGAAAATACAGGCATCGACATATCAGGTATGGATGAAGCCGGCATCAGGGAAATCTGTAATAAGCTCGAAGTTCCCAATACTCCGACGATGGGAAAAGGGAAGCTTATTGATGAGCTTTTCGGTGAAAAATGTGAACATAATTACATTCAGCCTACATTTATCATAGACTATCCCACTGAAACATCTCCTCTTACAAAGATGCACAGGAGCAAGCCCGGCCTTACAGAACGGTTCGAGCTGATGATCAATGGGAAAGAGATTGCCAACGCATATTCCGAGCTGAATGATCCCATCGATCAGATGGAAAGGTTCCAGGATCAGCTGAGACTCTCAGAAAAGGGTGATGATGAGGCAATGTTTATCGACCTCGATTTTATAAGGGCACTCGAATATGGCATGCCACCTACATCAGGAATGGGGATAGGCATTGACAGGCTTGCAATGCTTCTCACCAATCAGCCATCAATTCAGGATGTCTTGCTATTTCCGCAGATGAAACCCGAGAAGAAAATTTCATCCGATCCGGAAGAAAAATATGTTGAGAAAGGAATACCTGCTGAATGGGTTGACCCGCTGAAAAAACTGGGATTCACTACAGTTGCCAAGCTGAAAGAAGTGGAGAAAGCCGGAAAGCTTGCCAACGATCTGAATGGAATAAACAAGAAAAATAAGCTCGGATTGCCGGGATTGAGTCCGCAGGCAGTAGAAGAATGGTTAAAATAATAATGCTATTTCTCGGATTCCTTAAGCCTTAGATTTGCAATTGACTCAACTGTCCTTTGTAAAAGATTATAATTTAAGGCAACATATAATCCAATAGTAACCAGCCATAATACCATTAGATTGAACCAGAAGGTATCAATCTTAACACTCCCTATTTGTTTATATGGTGAGTAGAATTGTGCCCTTCCCGATTTTGATAACGGTTTCATATAACCAGGCTCATACTTCTGAATAATTTTTTTGTCAGTCTCGATGTATTGCTCAACCCTTAACCTGTCAAGAACAATCAAATCGAGCTGATTATTAAAGTAATTGTTTTTCAGATTTATCAGCTGCTCTTTCCCCAGTGCATTCTCAACCCGATTCATTACGGAGTCTTTTCTGGCCATATAAATCTTGCGAACCATACGGAACTTATCTGACAGGCTGTCGAGATACTTACCAGCTTCCTTTGAAATTTCAGGATTCAGAGTTCCTGAATTAAGTAAGGTTTTCCATTGTCCCCCGATAGGCCCAAATCCTGCCAATCCATTCAAATCTTCAATATAGTAGTTAATCTTATAAATATCATCCGCTACGGTCTGGCGCTCAGATAAACTATCACTGAGATCCTCACATTCCTTAAGGTCAGCCTTGAGTGCATTGATCAGAAACGCAGAATACCAGTCTGCCTGGCTGATTACCTGATCATATCTGAAAAAAATCTTTTCATATTTATTATTTTTAAACTGTTCGACTGCCAGAGCTTCGAAAGACCATCTGGCTGCCATCAGCTCACCAATGATGGGCACATACTCAAACGACGACATGTTGCTTTTATGAAGCCTGTCGAATTTCACAATTACACCGCTGAATAATAGCTGTGGTATCAGAATAAAGGGAATAAGTATATAAATTGTTATTACTGAGCTGAATGCAGATGATATATTTAATCCAAGCATATTTGCAAAACAAGATGTGGTAAATAGCACTGCCCAGTATGGGAAGGTCATACCCCTGATTCCCAGTATAGTATTCCCAATAAGGATAAACGATAGCGTCTGGATTGCTGAGATTAAAAACATTATCATAACCTTTGAATTGAGGTAACTGAACCAGCTTAGATTTAAAAATGATTCCCTTTTTAAGATCTTTCTGTCCCTGACGATTTCTTCGGCACTTATTATCAATCCCAGGAAGAGGGATGTAATGACACACATGAACAGGTAAGCAGGAAGGTTCTCATTCTCACTGAAAATATATTCATTGCCGTCGGTATATTTTGTAAAGTAGGCAAGTAGAAAAGCCAGGAAAGGTGAGCCAAGCAAACTGATTATAACATATTGTCCGTTCGCCAGTTTTGCCAAAAAATCCCTGATGAAGTAAATTTTTGATTGCGTAAGGAGTCCGGGAATACTGTAAAAATTTTCAGGTAGAGTTTTGTCGCTATTGTCAATTTTCTGGTAAGTTCTCGGGCTCTCCCTGGAAAACATTTCAGCCCATTCTTTTGGAGAGACTTTCCTTATATGAGTCTGTTTCCCCTTTTCATTGATGACTTTGGCTTCAATGATCTGGAGAAGCTGATCGGAATTCACATTTCCACAGGATGTACATTGATCCTCATGTGAATTTGCATAACTCGCTTTTGTCTTAAAATATACAATTGCCTCGGAGGGATTTCCATAAAAAATCTCATATCCCCCTTTATCAATGATCATAATTTTGTCGAACATCTTGTAGACATCGGATCCGGGCTGATGGATATTAATAATGACCAGCTTTCCCCTGTCAGTTTGTTCCTTAAGCAAATTCATTACGATTTCCGAGTCGACGGAAGAAAGCCCGGAAGTTGGTTCATCAACAAAGAGTATTGTGGGTTCACGGATTAATTCCAGTGCAATGTTCAGCCTTTTCCTTTGTCCGCCGCTGATCACCTTATTGAGGCTGCTGCCAACTTTCAGATCTTTAATCTCATCAAGATCGAGTTCGGAAAGAGTCGTGTTCACAACATTTACCAGCTTATCCTCGGAAAGATTATCGAGACACATTCTTGCACTGTAGTAGAGGTTTTGCCAGACGCTTAATTCTTCAATCAGCAGATCGTCCTGGGGCACTAAACCAATGACGCCACTGAGGTGAGACCTGCCTTCCTCAGAATAAAGATTATATCCGTTTATCACCACTTCCCCGCTTTGAGGCTCGGTAATTCCGCTCAATACATTTAACAGGGTCGTCTTCCCGACTCCGCTCCCGCCAAGGATACCCACAAGGTTACCGGATTCTTCATGAAAGCTCAGGTTCTGCAGCCCAAATTCACTGTTTTTAAATCTGACGAAAACATTCTTAGCGTCAATGGAAATTTTAAGCCTGAAGGTTTCTTCAGTAAAGATGCTTGAAACATCGTTGAAATAAATTGTATCGGTACCCGAACCGCGTATCGCGGATCCATGATCAAATGTATAAGTCTGCCCGGGGAAAATAAGCTGTCCGTTAAGGAAAAGGTCTTCTTTGCCGGAATATTTTAAAATATAGGAATTGGCACTTTCAATGTGAAGCAGTAATATGCTGTCGGTCAGATTTTCCCTGAACAGGTGCTTTACCCCTATAGGACCAGACTCGTTTTTACCGCTTATGATCATTACCCTGCCTTTCTCAGGGACATCATCGGGAGATTTTAAAATAAAACTTTTAATATTCTGAAATTCAGTCTGTGTTATATTAAAGGCTACAGACACTGTTTCAAGGAATTCCAGCTCATTTTCAGTTATCTCGGCGCCAAATAAAATAAAGTCCATGAGCTGGACAAGCACATATAATTTTTGTTTTTGCTTTAACTCTTCATTGATCTTTTCGCATATCCCCAGGATCTTAACAGCAGTAAGGGAGGCCCGCTTCATCTCTTTAATGCTTCCCCTGTCCACTTTTTCTGAATTGTATTGAATTATGTATTCGTCGAACAACTGCATATACCTGTTAACCAGCTCATTGTTTAACTGGCGCGACAGGAACAATCTTACGATATCCTTCTCCCTGCTTGATATTTCCGAAATATCCCTGACATCGCTTATAAGAGCAAATAACTGAATCAGTGCTTTTAAAATAGGTTCGATCATTGTCTGATAGCTATTTCTGCTTCAACATTAAAAACAGTAACTATTAAACATTTATCTTTGTTTTAAGTTATTCAAGTTAATAATAATTATGTATTTAGAAAAATATATCTGACACTCATCCGGCTTTAACATCTGGCTGAATTCTACCCTGACGTATTTTTCGGGTGCATATAACAAAGAATAATTAAATGTCCAAGGCAGAAATATTTCTCGATTATCAGGGACCGCTGGATTATACAGTAATAGACTCGCTTTTAGCTAAACTCCGCAAAACAAAAGAGTTTTCGGCATTAAATAAAACCACAGGAAAAAGATTATACTCGATGGTTGTTGAATGTCTTGAAAATATCCTGAAACATACTGAACAAGAAGTACTGAATAACCCTGCAATACACCCCCATATATCTGTCGGAAGCCTGAACAATAAACTCATCATAAAAGCCGGGAACCCCGTTTCACAAGATGCAACGGATAATATTGCCAATAGACTTGACCATCTGAATAACTCGGGCGAAGCTGTTCTGAGGGCTTTATATGAAAATAAAATCAGCAGTGATCTGAATAGCGATGATATCTGTGCCGGACTGGGCTTCATCTACATAGCTTTGAAATCGGGAAACAAAATCAACTATAGTTTTAACACTCTGATTGAAGGCTACTTATATTTTGAAATAATGATTACTCTAAATAAATACATCATGAGAAAGTTGATTATCGAGCAAAAATCAAGTTCCCCAAAGGTCGTACTTGATCCCGAAAAAAATCTATACCTTATCTCAGGTGAATCAAGACCTCCTGACGTCAGGGAGTTTTACGGCGAGGTTCTGACCTGGCTTGATGAATTCGGTTCACACATTGTCAAATCGGCTGAAAAAACAGATCCAATAATATTTAACTTCAATTTTGACTACTTTAACTCATCCTCAGGCAAATTAATTCTGGATATCTGCAAGTTACTGGCCGGCTTTTACGTTAAAGGCGCGAACTTAAAGATTAACTGGCATTTTGAGAAAGATGATTATGACATGCTTGAAGCCGGAAAAGAGATCTCCAGGATAGTCAAATTCCCCTTTGAATACGTGGAATCTTAACTAAAACTTTATACCGTTATAAAACTATTCAAATTCCAAAAACCAGATTGCACGGGAAAATTGTCAGGAAAAATGTCATATAAAGATTCAAACATAGAGGATCACAGGATATTCAAGGATCTTTTTTCTGACGAAGAAGACCTGAGAAGACGTTTTATTCTTCCAATTGCTGAAAATCTTTATCATGACTATTTTAAATCGTCTGGTTCAGTTAAGCCTCATGTAAAGGATTTTAAAGATCTTACAAAATCGGATCAGTCATTCTGGGTTTCCTATGCAGCCGGAATAACTGAAAAATTCGAAATTATTAATCTGTTAATTCATCCTTTCGGGGATTTTTGCCGCACATGTATTATAACTGAAAACGAAATAATGGCTCTTGTGATGGCAGACCAGGATATACTTCTGTTAAACAAGACGTTACCCAAGTCCATTACTGACACCCGGAAGTTCTTCAGTGAACTTAATTATTTAATTCCTGTCGAGCTTAAAAAGTCGGGGTATGAGGTTATAAGGCATGAAGAGGTTTTTGAGGTCAGTAACGTTATGATCAGAAAGCTGGCAAGGGCCATCCATTCAAGGTACATGCACGAGATAAACAGCCAGACTTCAAAGGGAGACAATTTCCTTTTCTATAGTCCGGGGGCCGCGTATGCATCAGACTTCGATAAACTGTCCGATGAAATTAAATTTTCCAATTTTGATAATGCCGCGCATATTCCCACTAAATTATTATCAATTGGGTATAAGATCAGGCCGGTCAATAAAGGCTTTAAACCGTTTGCACTTCATCTTAATCAGGATGAAATTGAAACGATGGCCCGCGTAGAGCATATCAGGTGGAGCTGGGAAAAGAGATTAAATGGCTGGACTTTCGGCAATAAAAAAGATGATGAAAAAAAAACTCATCCAAGCCTGATTGCTTATGAAGAACTGAGCGAATCTGAGAAACAGAAGGATCGTGAGCTGGTAAAATTAATTCCGGCCTTTCTTCAGGATATTGACTATGAGGCATTCCCGATATCACCTAACCGCATAAAAAAATTATCATATGCAATAAAACCCCAGAGCAGCATTCATAAAATCCTTGACGAAACAAGAGAACTTAATTCCCAGATACGCAAACTGGTAAATCTTACACCGGATATCGAAGAAATGGTGCAAATCAGGAACAAAAAAATAGAAGAAGCCATAAACGAAGTCGAAGGAAGCTATAATTATGCCCAGCATATCCAGGAAACCTTTTTACCGGATGATCTTTATATACGTGAATGCTTCACAGACAGTTTTGTGTTGTTTAAACCAAAGGATATCGTGAGCGGCGACTTTTACTTTTTCAGCAAAAGGGAGAACCTCATAATATTTGCTGCAGTTGATTGTACCGGTCATGGCATTCCGGGAGCTCTTCTGAGCACACTGGGTTATGGGATTCTCGATCAGGCAGTTAATGAGATTAAACTGACCGAGCCATCTCTGATATTGCATCATCTTTATTCCAAGATACACCGCTATCTCAGAAATGATTCAGACGGCACAGGTATTTCAGACGACATGGATATTATTCTTTGCAGCCTGGACACCAGAACCCATACTCTTACATATTCAGGCGTTAAGAATCCGCTATACTGTGTGGTCAGGGGAGAACTGACTGAATATTTTGCACAGAACTCGCCTGTGGAAGAATGTGATGAAGAGGGATGCAGGTTTATTTCATCAACGATCAGGCTGAACGTGTCCGATTCGATATACTTATGTTCAGATGGCTTTTCAGACCAATTCGGAGGGAAGCATCATAAGAAATATCAGACCAGCCGTTTAAAGACATTTTTAAATGACATCAGGGATTGTTCCATGGCTGAACAGAGTGACAGATTATATGGAGAAATTGAAAAGTGGCGGGAAGAAAACAATGAAGATCAGACCGATGATATACTGGTAATAGGAATAAGGATATAATTATTAATAAAATGCCATTAATCGGGGAAAATGCGAAATTAGCCCGACAGTAACAAATAAAGAAGTACAATGAAATATATAAAGGCCGGCCTCCTTAAAATGATAGTTCTTATCACTGCACTCTCAGGTTTTTCATTTAAGGGTGACGACAATTTCTTTTCAATTATTCTTCTCCCTGACACCCAGCATTACTCTTCAAGCTATCCTGAAATGTTCTACAAACAGATGAACTGGATTGCCGATAACAAAAATCAACTTAACATTCAATACGTTATTCATCTTGGCGATATTACAAACAATAATAAAGAATCTGCATGGGAAGTTGCTGACAGATCTTTTAAGATACTTGAAAACGCACATATCCCATATTCAATAGTATATGGCGACAACGATATGAAAAATCCGGAGAATAATTATTATGACGGAATTCGCCATACTGAATATCTAAACCGATATTTCCCGGCATCAAGATTTGATTACCGCGGCTCGTGGTGGAAAGGCGGCTTTTTTGAACCGGGGAAAATTGATAATTACTATTGTCTTTTTGATTATAAGGATCATAAATATCTGATTATGAATCTCGAGATCGCACCAAGAAGCGCAGTTTTGAAATGGGCGGATAATATAATTGCCGGCAACCCCTCAAGAAAAGTCTTTTTGGTAACTCATGATTTTATTGACAAAGACGGAAAGCGGCTCGATGATCTTAAAAGCTTCAACATGGATGGCAGAGATGCATCTGGCAAGCTTAAAGGGAATAATGCTGACGAGGTTTTTAAAAAACTGATCAAAAAGAGCCCGAATATAATTATGGTCCTGTGCGGACACAAGGAAGGCACATTTCAGAAAGAGGTTAAGATAAAAGATCCCGGTAATCCGGATCAGAAAAGAAAAGTGTTTGAGATCCTGAGTGACTTTCAGGATGAAAGAAGCAAGGGAACTGATGAAAAGTCAGGAAAAGGATTGCTTCGTGTTATGAAAATATTCCCTGACAAAGATGAGATAGTAATAACCACTGTCAGCGCATTAACCGGGAAAAGCAAGGATGAAGATATTCATCTTTACCCCGGCAAATAATAGACATTCTTATAATTTTCGCTTAGATTTTTATCCCTGCCCAAGGGTATTATCTACTCATGATAATAAATATCGAGAAGTGCGGTCTTTCTCTTATAATTGATCCTGTTTATTTTAACTTTTACTACATTCTCGCCTGTTCGATCCGAAATGTCTTTTAAAAGCTTATCCTTTTTATCGGGTTTCAGCATATCAAGCTTTTCATAAATTATCGAATAGGTTTCCAGTTTGTAGCTTTGCAAATATCTCTCGAGCAGGTAAGCCGAAAGAACAATTATAATGTTAATAATAAGTACGCCTAACAGAGGGAACCTGAGCAATTTCAGGGAATTTATAACGGAGAGGCCAAAGGTTGCGAAGGTGTAGGCCATATCTTTTACACTGAAATTGCTGGCTTTCAGCCTAAGTATGCCGAAAATGGCAAAAAGGCCTACTGCCATGCCCATTTCTATAAAAACTGATCTGAACATCGAAGTGATAAAGAAGGCCATTATGCCCATCAGAAAGAAGCTGAACAAAAACTTATCCTTCCGGGAGAATCTGAAATAAATCAGGCGAATCAGTATGAAAAGAAATACAATATTCACTAAAAACCTCCACATGATACCCAGAAAATTTGGGTTGGTCAGATCATAAAATTTATCAGTCATCAGCAAAGTTTATTAAGTTTAAAGTTTCTTGCAGGTATTCATAAAACTGTTCATTATGAGATTTCTTTTCCCTTCCAGCAAGTCAAAAAATCCATCGAGATAGTCTGTGATATCCTTTTTTGCCTTCTGGCTAATATATGGAAACTCATTAATGACCTTATAAAATTCCTCTTTTTTCTTTAGAAAAATATCGAGCTCATTATTATATACTTCCCTGGTACGGCATATTCCCTCAAAAATTCTCTCGCGCACATTTTCTGTCCCAACATTCTCCGCTGGTATTGCATATGACGCATTTACCACACCGGTCCAGTCAAAATCGTGAGGAATAGCTATTCCCTGGCCATTAGGATCGGGTTCCAGTGATCTCATAACCAGTATATTATGCTGTCCGGGGACCGACCAGTCATAATTCCCGATCATGAAATTGAATATCGCAAGCCTGTCCATTATTTTCGGCACAATGTTTCTTTGGTCAAGGGTAAGCATTTTGACCTGAGCACAGTTTATCCTTGAGGCAATCATCTCGCCAGGTTCAATAAAAAATCCATATTGTCTTACCGATTTTCTTTTTTTATTATTATCAATATAGTTAACCGACAGCAATCTTACCCTGAATGATGTATCTGTCAGAACATTAAATAATTTGTATGCCAGATATTCCCTCAGAACATAATCTTCTTTGTCCTTGCCCGAACTGCATTGAGGAACGAGCTTTAATTTGGAAATACTGTTCAGATCTGAATAACCAAAGTTAGATTTTTTCAGGTTAAGCTCTATGGGTGCGAACATACAATACCGGTTGCGGAATACGCCTCGTGTTTTTAGACGTATATCACTGCTTATGGAATCCGATTTATTCAGATAAAATGTTAAATTGGCTTTTAAATACTCAGATTTTGGTTTGGATCTGAAATATGTTGACAAATCGAATTGCAGGGAGATCTCAATCAGATTATCATCATCAAAAAGCCTGAAACTCTTTAGGGAGGAATCAGGAATTGCAGCCTGGGCCAGCAAGCTCTCATCCATACCGGAAAAGAAAACAGCAGAAAATATAACAATAGACAGCTGAAAGAAAATCGTGTTTTTCATATTAAATTAAAATATGATACTGAGCAGGCTTACTAACTGATTTCCTTTATATTGTTATTAGTAAATTTAGCAATAATATTTGAATTCAGTAATCGCCAGAACAATATTATTATTTGATTTGTATTAAATACAATCGTAACTTTATCACAATGAACGGTTAACATGGCGAGTCTAATTCCAGGGTATGAATACGACATCTTCATAAGCTACCGGCAGAAAGACAATAAGGGCGACAGGTGGGTCAGTGAATTTGTTGAATCTCTAAAGACAGAGCTTGAATCTACTTTTAAAGATGAGGTAAGCGTATATTTTGATGTTAATCCGCATGATGGCCTGTTGGATACATACGATGTCGATGCCACGCTAAAAGAAAAACTAAAAAGTCTGGTTTTTATCCCGGTTATATCAAGGACTTACTGCGATCCGAATTCGTTTGCCTGGGAGAATGAATTTAAACCTTTTGTAGAAAATGCTCAAAGGGACCAATTCGGATTAAAGATAAACCTGCCTTCGGGAAATGTTACCAGCAGGGTACTTCCTGTACGCATTCATGATCTGGATATAGCAGATATAAAGCTTTGTGAATCTGTTCTTGGGAGTATGCTCAGAGGCGTGGATTTTGTTTACCGGTCATCAGGGGTTAACAGGCCTCTGCGAATAAACGAAGACCATCCGAATAATAATCTTAACAAAACTGATTATCGGGATCAGATAAATAAGCTTGCCAATGCAATTTCTGAGATAATTCTGAGTCTGAAAAACAATGATTCTCAGGAAGGGAAAAAAGAATCTGAACCTTCTGCAGGAAATCTCAGGGCTGGCAGCAAGCCAATAACACCTTTTCGTGAGATTCTTCATAGCAGGAAAGCAATCAGAACCCTTCTTATACTTATACCTCTTATTATCTGCATGTCAGCCGCCTATTTTGTATTAAGGTCTCATTATCTTGGAAAGGGTGAAAAGACTATCGCTATCATTCCTCTTACAAATCCCCCAAATGATAAGGACCTGGCTAAATATGCAATCGGTTCGATGGATGCTATCATAACTAAACTTCAGGAAGTAAAGAGCTTAACCGTAAGGGGCAGGCTATCATCACTGCAGTATCTCGATACAAAAAAATCTGTTGGCACCCTCAGGAAAGAACTTAAGGCAAATTATATTGTGGAAATAAGCATAAGTAAAACGGCAAAAAATTTAATAATGTGGATCGGATTAACCAAAACAAGAACTAACAAGGAATTATGGGCAAGTCAATACGAGATGGATGAAGAACAGCTGATGCCGCTTTTTACAAAAGTAGTACAGACTATTGCCGGTAATCTCGATATAAAGTTCTCAGGGGAAGAGATTATGAATATTGAAAAGGACATGACTAAAAACCCCGAAGCATATTTAAACTATCTCTCTGCCAGTGCAAGGCTCTACTCTGCAATGGGAAATAAATTTCTTGATTCCGTGAGCTTCAAATCAGCAATAGTTTTATATGATAAAGCAATTAAGGAAGATCCTGATTTTGCAAGCGCCTATGCAAGACGTGCCATTGCCCTTTCATGGGGTGTTCATACCGGCGAGCTGAATGCTTCAAATATTGAAAAATGCTGGACGGATATCACCGAGGCGTCAAAAATTAATAAAGATCTGGTTGATGTACAGATAGCCCTGGGGTTTTACTATTATTATTGTAAAAAAGATTATCTGAATGCCCTTATAAGCTTTAATACAGCCACAATAAAGGATCCGGAAAACTATCAGCCTTTATTCTATATGGCTTTGGTTTACAGGGTAATGGGAGACTGGGATAAAGTCCACTCACTTATTGATAGGGTAATAAAATTCAATCCTCAGGAACCTCTTTATCTGACAAATATAGGTGTGTGTTTTGACTATCTGCATAATTTTGATTCTGCTCTTATCTTTCATCAGAAGGCAATAGATTTAAATCCCGATTGGACTGCATCATACCTGAATAAGATCAGCAGCCTTCTTCTTAAATACGGGAATACTGCTGAGGCTCATATATTACTTGATTCCCTGGGAAAAGTCTCTCATGAAAATCATAATGAGTATAACATTATTTTTGACTTGTATGATGGCAAGTATTCTGAAGGATATACTGCGGCGCTTAAAGCAAGCCAGGATGCTTTCGGCTATAAAGGCGCCAGATACGCATACCTGGCAGATTTCTGCAGTTTAATGAACAGGAAGGAAGAAGCCGGCAGATATTATGATTCGGCCCTGGTGGACCTGACTCTTGATCTGGCTTCCGATAACAACAACCCGAACACTCATGCTGCAATCGGCCTGATTTATGCAGCTATGGGTAATAAGGAAATTGCAGTTGCAGAAGGGAAAAAAGCTATTGAACTGACCCGGGCCGATAAAAATAAAATGAATGAAAGCGACATGATAATTAACCTTGCGCAAATTTATACTATGCTGGGCTTATTTGATGATGCGCTGTACTATATTGAATATTCGTTGAAGAATCCATCTTTTTTTTCTACAAAAATGTTACAGATGGATCCGGTCTGGAAACCACTTGCCGGACTGAGTGAATTCAAAGCAATTCTGGAAAAGTACAATATCAGATAAATAACCAGGAACAGACAGGCCTGAATTTATTTGTTTAACCTAAAAAATGTAATTATGGATCTACCAGTAGAAGAGATGGCATTCCTTAAGCCTCCACCAGTACGTGTGATGGACCCGGTTTGGCTTGGCAAATTTTTATCAGACAAGGAGCTGAACAGAACGAAGATCAGACAGGTTACAACTGCAGTCAGCAAATACAACAAGACGTGTTATGATGCAGCAATAAAGCTGAATGAGATTCTATTTAATGCTCTGGGCTATTAATTCAAGTTTCAGGCATTAGAGTGAATGTGCTTAATAATTAATCATTTAAATACATAATGTTTTCCGACTCTTTACTTTATGGCCTGTCTGTTTTATTTCCATCAAAATGAAAGAGAAATCTGTCGTTTTTATAGCAATAACTGATTATAACAACCTTGGGGTTGGATATATGACTGCAATGTTGTCCGAAGAAGGTTTTAAAACCAGGGTTTTTGATTTCAGGACAAAGAAACAGTATCTTCTGAAAACTCTGAGGAAGCTTGATCCATTGTTAATTGGATTCTCAGTTATATTTCTCGGTTATCTAAAACTGTTTACTGAGATTATTGAATATCTGAGGAAAGGCGGTATCAATTGTCATTTTACAGCCGGAGGACATTATGCAAGCCTGAAATATCAGGAGCTCTTTCAGATAGCCCCCTCGCTTGACTCCATCATAAGATTTGAGGGTGAGTACCCGGTGCTTGAACTTGCAAAATGTCTTTCAGATGGCAGCGATTGGAAAAAGATCCGAAGTCTGTCATTCAGAGAAAATGATAAAATAATTTGCAATCCTGTCATGATCCCCGAGAAAGATATTGATAAATTCCCCTTCCCGTCAAGATCTCCGGTTAAAACATATGCTTTCAGGAAAAAATTTACCACCATTCTGGCAGGCCGGGGATGTTTACATAACTGCTCATTCTGCAACACCAGGGAATTTTATCGCCAGGCATCCGGCCCTCTGAAACGAATAAGAAACCCTGAAATGGTAGCAAATGAGATCCAATATCTGTATAAGGAAAAAAGATGCTCGGTTTTTCTGTTTCACGATGATGATTTCCCGGTAAACGATGCCTGGCAGCACGACTGGATATTAAGATTTTGCGAAGAACTGGAAAGAACAGGATTAAACAAAAGAATTATCTGGAAAATAAACTGCCGTCCTGACGATATAGCAGAAGAAACCTTCGCTCTGATGAAAAGAACGGGATTGTTCCTGGTTTTCCTTGGACTAGAAGACGGAACTGATTCAGGTCTGAAGAGCCTTAACAAACAAATTTCTGTTGAGGACAACTTAAAGGGCATAAAGATCCTAAAAAAGCTCAAAATAGGATTTGATTATGGATTTATGCTATTCCAGCCTTCGACAACATTCATATCGCTGAATGAAAATCTTAATTTTCTAAGACAGATATGTGGTGACGGCTATACCCCTGTAACCTTTCTTAAGCTTATTCCACTATATGAAACGAGGGTTGAAAGGGAATTATTAAAAGAAGGCAGATTATTTGATTCGCAGGGAATTATGGATTACAATTTTCCCGAAGAAGCAATGAACAGATATTACAGGTTCATCACAAATTGCTTTGTCGAATGGCAGAGGGATCCCCAGGGAGTTGAAAATATTTCAAAGTGGGCCAGAAATTATGTTTCAGTTTATATAAAATATTTTGAGCATCGCCCGGAAGTGATGACCTATTGCCACAAGATCAGAAGGATAATCGCAGAAAGCAATTTGTTTCTGCTTGGTTGCATGACTGAACTGGCAGATGTGTTCAGTAGTTGTGGCGATATTGAAGATAAACACCTCCTGGAAATGTACAGGGAACGGATCAAAGCAAAACAAAGACATTACAGAAATGAGATAATAAACACGATGGCTAAAATATTAAACTTTACTGAAGACCATAAAATAGAATCCTATAACTAAAATGAGTATTTTCGCATTGATGATTCATGGTCTTTTCGCTATCAGCTTTATGGCAGCCTGATCAGATTGAATTTATATCAACCTCAAATAAATTTGGAACCGGATATTATGCTTAACCTGCTTAGACACCCGCTGCTGACACATAAGCTTACAATAATGCGGCGTAAGGAAACAGATACCAAAGATTTTCGCAAATCGCTGGAAGAGATTGCCGGACTTATGGCATATGAGATTACGAGAGATCTTCCGCTAAGGGATATTGCAATTGAAACGCCCCTTGGAAAATGTACGACTCAGGAGGTGGCTCTTGATGTTGTTCTTGTTCCGGTGCTGAGGGCAGGACTGGGAATGGTTGACGGAATAGCCAATCTTATACCAACTGCAAGAATAGGGCACATTGGGATGTACCGCGATCATGTTACTCTCAAACCAATGACATACTATTCCAAATTCCCCGATAACCTTCCTGAGGCCGTGGTAATGGTCCTTGACCCTATGCTGGCCACCGGAGGAAGCGCTACCGATGCTATCAGGATACTGAAGGATCACGGAGCAAAGACAATAAAGCTTGTTTGTGTAGTTGGCGCTCCTGAGGGTGTGGCCCGCATCAGAAAAGATCATCCCGATGTACAGATCTACCTGGCAGCTCTCGATGAGAAATTAAATGAATCAGGCTATATAGTGCCCGGACTTGGCGATGCAGGCGACAGAATCTTCGGGACAAAATAGGCTATTTCAGATTATCGAGTGCTTTCTTAATATAAAAATCGTTCAGCTCACACAAACCTGTGCCGGCAACTTCAGTCTGACCTGTGGTGAGAATATATCTGAGAAACTCTAAAATTGCAGGGTCGGTGGGTTTTCCCACTGATCCTACAGTCAGCTCCCTTGTAAGATTCTTAGGATAATAGCCAAGCCATAACCCACGATGGGCTTTATTTATATTTGTAAACGGGACCTCTTTCCTGTCGATTAGTTTATCAAAATCGAGATCGATCGGAATTACCTGGATGTCCTTAACTCTTTCGCCGGAAGAAGAATCAAATGCATAAGCAAAGTTACAATAACCTATAGCCAGCTTGTTCCCCTGAATATTCCTGATCATTTCCTGATCGCCATTTACCTTTATCCCTTTCAGATCAGTGCTCTCCTTCCATAAAAAGTTAGCCCATACAGAGGCGGCTCCTGATTCATCGGCACGAGTACAAAAAACAACCCTGTCTTTTGAAGTAGTATCAAGCAATTCACCCCATGTCATAGGTTCATTGCCTGTAAACAATTCTATAAATTTCTGAGGATTTATTCCGTGTTCAAGAATCCTTTTAACAAATGGATTCGATTGATTTATTATGGGAGCAACCCCTTCCTTGGCAACCGGGACAATCCAGATATCTTCTGACTCCTCCTCATCGGTGAGTGGCCTGGAGATCATTGCAAGCTGACTTTTTTTTGCAATAAGATCATCTATTCCCAGTCCTGTACTTCCTTCTGTCACAATAATTTTCACTGAAGAATGAATCTTCATGAAATCAATGCTTAATTTCTTAACCAGCGGATAAAGTGCATAAGAACCGCTGATAGTGAAGCTACCCGATATTTCATTCTTTGATTCAACAGGTAATTGATCCTGTTTCTGATCTGACTTTCCTGGTTTGCAGCCAATTAATAAAACCATGCACAAAACAAGCATAGTACTTTTAGAAGAGCTCATTTTTTTTTAAAGTTACAAAAAATACGAACATTGGACAATACAAAATTGTTAGGTTTTGATTGGTTTCATCTATTCCTATCCAAAATTATTTTAAATTTCGCCTGATATTTTTAAATGCATACTGATCCTGTTATAGAAGTTAAAAATGTCTGGAAATCCTTTAAAACAGTCCAGGCAGTAAAAGGTATCGATCTGAATATCCCAAAAGGCCAGTTCGTTGCGCTTCTCGGACCAAATGGGGCCGGGAAAACAACACTTGTTGAGATGATCGAGGGTATTCAGAAACCGGATAAGGGCGAAATTTTTATAATGGGAAAAAAGTGGAAAGGAAATGAAGATGAGCTCCACAAAATAATAGGACTTTCACTACAGGAAACCAGGTTCATCGATAAACTGCGCGTTTCTGAAACTCTTTTGCTTTTTGCGAGGTTTTTTAATCTGGGGAAAGACCGTGTAAATAAGATAATTGAAATTGTGGGACTTGAGGAGAAGCGAAAATCCTATGTCGTAAACCTTTCAGGAGGTCAAAGGCAACGTCTTGCTATCGGAATTTCACTTATAAACAATCCGGCTATCCTTCTTCTTGATGAGCCTACCACCGGCCTGGATCCAAATGCAAGGAGGGAAATCTGGGAAATCCTCAAAGCCCTTAAGCCAAAAGCCGATACCTCAATGATCCTCACCACTCATTATATGGAAGAGGCTGAAAACCTGTGTGATTATATAGTAATCATGGATAATGGCCTTATTTTGAAAGAGGGCACACTCCAACAGCTGCTGGAAGAGGAAACACAGGAAAAAGTTGTTGAATTTACAGCCGAATCCCCACTTTTTCAGAATGATATCAGTTCGCCTGAATTGCCATTTTTAATTCATCGGGGTGAATCGGAGGAAAAGGGATATATAACTCTGACTAATTTTGAAACCGAGCTTCCTGCATTTATGTCTTTCATGAAATCAAGGAATATTACACTCAAACATATGGAATGCCGCCGAAAAACTCTTGATGATTTGTTTGTTTCACTTACAGGAAGAAAGATAAATGAATAAATGGGTCAGGTTTAAACAGCTATGGCAGCTCATATCTGCCCTGTTCCGTGAAATAATAAGAGAGCCCGGAGTGCTTTTCTGGGGCATCCTTTTCCCGATACTAATGTCGGTGGGACTTGGTCTTGCGTTCACTAAAAAAGCAGATGTCATAAGGAAAGTGGCCGTCATTAATCTTACCGACAGAACAGATGCAGGATCTGAGATGTCAGCCATTGAGGATTTCCTGCAGACAAAATGCGAAAAAAACGTTTCAGGGAAGACAGATACCTGGAAATGGAAATATACAATAAAGGATGAGAAGCTTGGTAACTCTGTTTTCCTTTTCTATAAGATGAAGTGGGACGATGCAGTGAGGTTTCTTAAACGTGGTACCATCAATGTGCTTATTGCCGGGAAAAACGATTCCGTGGAATACCATTTCGACCCAATGAATCCCGATGCCCAACTGACCTATCTCAAACTCAGTTCAGTTGTAGGGAAAGGCAAAATTCAACCTGTGGAGAACAGTGCTGAGATTAAACCGCTTACGGTTACCGGTACCAGGTATATAGATTTTCTCGTACCCGGACTTATAGCTATGGGTGTCATGATGTCAAGCATGTGGGGTATCAGCTATGGAATTATTGAGAAAAGATCCAAGAAACTTCTGAGAAGGCTGGTTGCCACACCCATGAAAAAATCGCATTTCCTTATAGCCCTTATAACAGTAAGAATCACGATGAACTTTATTGAATCGCTTGTCCTCTTGCTGTTTGCACTCGTCGCCTTTAAAATGACAATTCAGGGTAATATTTCGGCTCTGATTGCAATCTTCCTGGCTGGAAATATAGCCTTCGCCGGGATTGCTGTATTTGCGTCATCCCATACCTCCAATACCGAAGTAGGAAACGGACTGATTAATTTTGTCGTCTTTCCAATGATGATACTGTCAGGAATATTCTTCAGCTACCAGAATTTCCCCGACTGGAGCCTGCCTTTTATTAAATATATTCCCCTGACGATACTTACTGATGGAATCAGAAGTATCTACAATGAAGGCGCAGGTTATCACGAAGTCATGGTTCCGATTCTGATACTCCTTGCCACCGGGACAGTGTTTTTTTCCGTGGGACTAAAGATATTTAAGTGGCATTAATATCATAAAGGAGTCTGATTTTCCGCAAATACCATTTCCTGCTTTCAGGAATCCCAAAGTGACACATGCTGACAAGCATGTTCAGAAATATCTTATACCAAACCTTGAAATTATTTTGTTCTGAATGCAACAGAATATTTTTCCCGCTGTCTTTATATGGATTGAAGTTCGCAAAACTAATATAACAGAAGTATGAAAAGCCTTAAATCATTAACATTTGCATTAATCTGTCTCGGTCTCACTTCCTGTATCCAGGGACAATTCTGGAAAACAGTGGAAGGCCATGGGAAAGTGGTATCTGAGGAAAGGAAAACCGGATCCTTCACTGGTCTGAAAGTAAGTTCAGGAATTGATGTCTATCTCAAACAGGGTGAAAAAGAATCGGTAACCGTTGAGGCCGACGAAAACCTTCATGAATACATACTTACCGAGGTGCGAGGAGGTGTTCTGAATGTCTACAGTGAATATAATATACGCAGTGCTGACAGAAAAAGGGTATATGTTACAATGAATGAGATTAATTCAGTGAAGACCACCAGTGCAGGCGATGTCTATGGAGAGAGTCCGATAAATACTGACCGGCTCGATTTATCAGCCAGCAGTGCAGGTGATATTAAGCTTGAGGTCAAAACTAAAAATATTGATATTGATATAAGCAGCTCAGGTGATATCTCTTTAACAGGAGAAACTGATAAGCTAAGAGCTGATCTTAGCAGTGCTGGCAATCTGAATGCATATGATCTTCAATCAAGAGAGGCCGATGTTTCCGTCTCGAGTGCCGGTGATGCAGATATTAATGTGTCGGAAAGACTGACTGCAAGAGCTTCGAGTGCAGGGGATGTTAATTATAAAGGTGATCCCAAATATGTTGATTCACACTCCTCAAGTGCAGGAGGCGTCCATAAAAGATAACTTCAAATCTCTATATTTCAAGCATTATTAAAAGCCGCCGGAATTCTACCGACGGCTTTTTTCTTACCTTTGTGAACTTCATGTATACCCTGTGTCCCATATAGGTAATAATCAAATTCATAAACCTAAAAGGGGCACAAAGTGAGAACGTGAAGAGCCCTGAATAAAACAAATTTAATCTTAACTGAAAATCAAGGAAATGAAGGAGAATTTAAGTATCAGTCTAAAAACCATCAGCAAATTTGTATCATTTGAAGAAGTGGTTGCGAATGCTCAGCAATCAGTACGCCACCTCGATTCGCTCAATTCGGGCACCGGTCCCGGAAATGATTTTCTTGGCTGGCTCAATCTGCCAAATGATATACTGCCTCAGCTAGAAAAGATAGAAAAGACTGCAAACCGGTTGAGGTCTGTTTCAGATACAACCATTGTAATAGGAATCGGAGGTTCATATCTCGGTTCAAGGGCAGTTATTGAAGCGCTTTCAAACTCCTTCGCCCCTCTTATGAAGAATAAACATCATGATGTTATTTTTGCCGGTCAGAATATTAGTGAAGATTATCTGGCTGAACTCATTGAACTGCTGAATGACAGGAACTACTCAATCGTAGTTATCTCAAAATCGGGAACGACAACCGAACCGGCCATCGCTTTCAGAATACTAAAGGACCATCTGGAAAAAAAGATAGGCAAATCTGATGCAGCTGAGAGAATAATCGCTATAACCGATGAAAAGAAGGGAGCTCTCAGATCACTCGCTCAGGCAAATGGTTATGAAACATTCATCATTCCCGATAACATAGGCGGAAGATATTCGGTTTTGACACCGGTCGGTCTGCTGCCAATTGCAATAAGCGGATTTGATATACGCTCGCTTGTAAAGGGAGCAACAGCGATTGAAGAGATTACAAGAAAAAATAAACATGCAGAAACCAATCCTTCCCTGCTCTATGCATCGGCCAGGAACTTGCTGCTGCAGAGCGGAAAGCTCATCGAAATAATGGTTGGTTTTACACCGAAGCTTCATTTTTTCTCTGAGTGGTGGAAGCAGTTGTACGGGGAGAGTGAAGGAAAAGACGGGAAAGGCATTTTCCCTGCATCCGTTGATCTTACTACTGATCTTCATTCAATGGGTCAATATATTCAGGACGGCCAGAGAATACTTTTTGAAACAATCATATCAGTGAAAAAGCCTGCTAAAAAGCTTACAATCCCTTTTGAGAAAGATGACTCCGACCAGCTGAATTATCTGGCAGGAAAAAGCCTTACTGAAGTAAATCACAACGCTGAAATGGGAACTACTCTCGCTCATAACGACGGCAATGTCCCCATAATAACCATAACCATACCTGAACTCGATGAATTCTATACGGGACAGCTTATCTATTTCTTTGAAATGGCTTGTGCAATAAGCGGATACATTCTCGATGTCAACCCATTTGACCAACCAGGAGTTGAGGCTTATAAAAAGAATATGTTTGCCCTGCTTAATAAGCCGGGCTATGAAGAAGCCGGTAAAAAACTAAAAGAGAGATTCTAAAAGAATATTTAATCATATTTAACATTTTTTATTCTGATCGTTCCTAAGCCTTGACGTACCTTAGGATAAATTTTTTATCACCTGGCCCAAAGGTTTATTTCAGTGGCAATTATTAAAAGTATAACAGGAACACCTTATAATAAATGAAGCTTATTTAATTAACCTCATCTAAAATGGTATGAAAAAATCCGGAACGCCTTTCTATCTGATTATTGCTTTGGCAATCTCCCTGTCTTTTGGCAGCTGTAAAAACTGGACCGAATCAGGGTCGGGATCTATTAGGATTGTAATGAACAAAGCAGGCCAGACTCTTGGTTACGATACGACCTCGCATATTAAAATAATAACAGTTAACGGTCTTGCTTTCAAGGACCTGAATAAAAATGGCAAACTTGACAAATATGAAGACTGGCGGTTGGGCGCTGAGGAGCGGGCAAAAGATCTGGCTTCAAAAATGAGTGTCGACCAGATTGCGGGTCTGATGCTTTACAGTGCACACCAGGCGATTCCATCAGGCAACACCCGTTTTGGAGCAAGTACATATAATGGAAAACCATATGCAGAAAGCGGTGCTAAGCCATACGATCTGAGCGATCAGCAGATCAAATTTCTCACCAGCGATAATCTCCGTCATGTACTGGTTACCACAGTACAGAGCCCTGAGGTAGCAGCTCTCTGGAATAATAAAGTACAGGCATTATGTGAAGGTATCGGATTTGGAATACCTGCAAATAACAGTTCAGATCCAAGACATCGTGCAACTTCTGATGTTGAATATAATGTTGGTTCGGCGGGTCAGATCTCAATGTGGCCAGGCTCTCTTGGCATGGCAGCAACTTTTGATCCGGCTGTTGTGAAGCAGTTCGGACAGATTGCGGCAAAGGAATATCGCGCATTAGGTATTGCTACTGCCCTTTCACCTCAAATTGATCTTGCCACAGAACCACGATGGGCAAGAGTTAACGGTACATTTGGCGAAAATCCACAGCTAACAGCCGATATGGCCCGTGCATATGTTGATGGCTTCCAGACATCAGTGGGCGACAAGGTGATTTCCGGAGGATGGGGATACACCAGCGTAAACACTATGATAAAACACTGGCCGGGTGGCGGACCCGAAGAGGCAGGCAGAGATGCACATTTTGCCTTTGGAAAATATGCTGTTTATCCTGGCAATAATTTAGCTGATCACCTCATTCCATTTACTGAAGGTGCTCTCAAGCTTGATGGAGAAACAAAGATGGCTTCCGCAGTAATGCCTTATTATACAATATCCTACGGCATCGACAAACATAACAACGAAAATGTCGGGAACAGTTATAATAAATATATAATCAGTGATCTTCTGCGCGGGAAATATGGCTTCGACGGAGTTATCTGTACCGACTGGGGTGTCACTTCAAATGAGAAGGCAGTAGATGGCTTTGGAACCACCTGCTGGGGTGTTGAGAATCTTACAATTCCTGAAAGGCATTATAAAATTATGATGGCCGGAGTGGATCAGTTTGGCGGGAATAATGATGCAGGACCTGTAATTGAAGCTTATCAGATGGGAGTTAAAGAGCATGGTGAAGCATTTATGAGAGCACGGTTAGAACAATCTGCCGTTCGTCTCTTAAAAAATATTCTGAGGGTCGGACTTTTCGAAAATCCTTATCTGAATGTTGATGAAACAAAAAAGATTGTAGGGAATGAGGAATTCATGAAAGCCGGATATGAAGCTCAGCTGAAGTCAATAATCATGCTGAAGAACAAGAATAAAGCGCTCCCACTGGCTAAACAGAAAACTGTATATATCCCAAAAAGAGTTACACCTGCAGGAAAGGATTTCTTCGGAGGCCCGACACCAGAGTCGGTCTCATATCCGATCAATCTGAACCTGGTTAAGAAGTACTTCAATGTTACAGACAACCCTGCTGAAGCAGATTTTGCGCTTGTTGTAATAAGAAGCCCGAATTCAGGCAGCGGCTACGATGCTGCCGATGTTAAGAAAGGCGGAAACGGATATGTTCCGATAAGTCTCCAGTATGGCCCATATAAGGCAGTGTTTGCACGCGATCCCAGCATAGCGGGAGGAGATCCCCTGGAGAAATTTACCAACAGGACATACAAGGGAAAAACAGTAACAGCCACAAACGCTGGTGATCTGAAGATGGTTCTGGATACCAGGAAAGCTATGAAAAACAAACCTGTAATAGTTTCGATAGCCATGGCTAAACCAATGGTATTCAGTGAATTTGAAAAGGATGCTGATGCCATTATAGTTAATTTTGACGTGCAGGACCAGGCTATCCTTGATATTATATCAGGTACGGCTGAGCCTTCAGGATTGTTGCCGTTACAGATGCCGGCAGATATGAAAACGGTTGAGACCCAGAAAGAGGATGTACCTTTTGACATGGTCTGCCATGTAGATTCAGAAGGAAATACATATGATTTTGGCTACGGCTTGAACTGGAGCGGCATTATTAAAGATGCACGAGTTGAGAAATACAAAAAAATAATAAAGTAATCTGGTTTTAACCGTAAGTCTTTTTAAAATATTATTTAAAGCAGTAAACAAAAAAGGAGGCCGAAAACCTCCTTTTTTTGTGTTATGAAAATCCTCTGCCTATTTGAGTTTATGTTTTTTAACAAAATCATCGATCACCTGTGAGAGATTTGGATCGCCAATCTCCTGAAGATCATAGTAAACCCTGGTATTCGGTTTCTTAATCTTTATGATCCTGCTGAGATCGATGGGTGTGGCAATAATGACACTGTCACAATCGGTATTATTAATTGTGGTTTCGAGGTCTTTCAGTTGCTGATCACCATAGCCCATTGCAGGAAGAAGCGTTCCAATATTCGGATATAGTCTGAAGGTATCACTTAGCCTGCCTACGGTATATGGGCGAGGATCGACCAGTTCAGCTGCGCCGAACTTACGGGCGGCAACAACTCCGGCTCCGAGTTTCATCTCACCATGTGTCAGAGTCGGCCCATCTTCAACAACCAGAACTCTCTTCCCTCTGATCAATGAGGGGTCGTCGACTTTTATTGGAGAAGCCCCATCCACAACAATTGCTTTTGGATTAACTTTCTCAATGCTCTCTCTCACAATCTGGATTGCCTCAGGAGAAGCGCTATCCATTTTATTAATTACCACGACATCCGCAATACGGAGAGTAACTTCGCCGGGATAATATTTTAGTTCATGGCCGGCCCGGTGAGGGTCAGTCACTGTGATCATCAGATCGGGTTTGTAAAAAGGAAAGTCATTATTGCCACCGTCCCAGAGAACAACGTCACATCCGGCAGGATCTTTTTCGGCTTCCCGAAGTATCGCTTCATAATCGACGCCGGCATAAATAACATTGCCACGCACTACATGGGGCTCATATTCCTCCATCTCCTCGACAGTACATTTATGTTTTTCAAGATCTTTCACCTCGGCAAAACGCTGTACTTTCTGGGCATTAAGATCACCATAGGGCATCGGATGGCGTATAGCAACGACTTTCAGCCCTTTCTCCATAAGAAGCTCAATAACTTTTCTCGATGTCTGGCTCTTACCGCAACCTGTACGAATTGCACCAACTGCAATCAGAGGTTTAATGCTTTTTACCATCGTATCTGCGGGTCCAAGCAAGATAAAATTCGCACCGGCAGCATTAACTATTGCGCTCACTCCCATTACTTTCTGGTATGTGACGTCGCTGTATGAAAACACACAATCGTTAACATTATATTTCTTTATCAGGGCCGGAAGATTCTCTTCTGCAAATATAGGGATCCCATCGGGATACAGTTTCCCTGCCAGCTCTTTCGGATATTTTCTTCCGTCGATATCGGGAATCTGAGCCGCTGTGAAGGCGACCACATTATAATACTCATTATCTCTGTAGCATGTGTTGAAATTGTGAAAATCGCGACCTGCTGCACCAATTATGATGACATTTTTCTTAGTCATAAATCCTCCTTAGTTTTTTAGAATTTTATTTCCGGAAATGAATTTTCATTTTAAAATGAATCAACAAATGTATAATTTGCATACTGAAAATCCGAGCATTTTATAGTATTTTTTTAAATGCCGATTTCATACTCTAAATTACTGTATGATAATCTATTAACAGGTATTCAGGCATAGTCCGAAAACATGTTAAAGAAAATGTTTTCAATAAGAGAAGCTATATGGCAAATTCTTTGTACTATTATGTCATGTTATGAATGTGCTGGCTCACATATATCTTTCTGGTGATTCTGATAAAATAATCATTGGCAATTACATAGGTGATTACGTAAAAGGGCGTGATTATCTGAAGTACCCCGATCTGATCAGAAAAGGAATTATTTTGCACAGGCATATTGACGGCTTCACCGACAGTCACCCGGTGGTTCACAGAAGCAAGATTTTCTTCACCCGGAAATATCATAAATATTCAGGAGTAATTACTGACATCATATATGATCATTTTCTTACAAAGGAATGGGATTTTTTTTCACGCAGGCCTCTGGAGAGTGTTACATATAATTTCTACAGGGCTCTGGTGAACAACTACGATATAATGCCTGAAAACGTCAGGGAAATGATGCCCTTCTTTATAATTAACAACTGGATCGAATCGTACCAGACCTTACATGGTATCCGTCACGTTCTGAATACAATGAGCAAACGCTCCACCCTTCCTAACGAGACAAGATTTGCAATGCATGCCCTCAAGAAAAACTACTATTCGCTTCAGGATGATTTCATGGAGTTTTTTCCACAGCTCATCGATTACGTGGAGAAAGATTTTGGAATTGAAATATCTCACAGGATAACGATACCTTTCTGATCATATCAGATACTCCGTACGGCTGGCATCGAGTCGCAGGAAAATAAACAGAAGTATAGTAAATCCCCATAATGAACTGCCGCCATAGCTTAAAAACGGAAGAGGTATACCTATAACCGGCACAATACCGATGGCCATTCCGATATTCAGAAAAACATGTGTAAAAAGAATTGAGGCAACACAATACCCGTATACCCTGGCAAACTCTGAACGCTGCCGTTCTGCCAGTGAAATAATCCTAAGAAGGAGAATCAGGTAGATGCCAATAAGTACTGCAGAACCAATAAAACCCCACTCCTCACCTACAGTGCAAAAGATAAAATCAGAACTTTGCTTTGGCACAAACTTAAACTTTGTCTGGGTGCCTTGTAAGTAACCTTTACCGGAAAATCCACCGGAACCTATTGAGATCATTGACTGATTTACATTATATCCTGTTCCGTGAAGATCTGTTTTGAATCCAAGCAGAATGTCAACTCTCTCTTTCTGATGCTCTTTCAGCAGATGATTGAATGCAAAATCTACCGAGTTTACATACATTACACTGCCAACAAGAAACAGGTATATTACCAGTACAGACGCTATCTTCTTTTTAAAAAAATAAAATGCAAATACTGCACCGGAGATGATCAGCGAAATAAAAATACCCAGCTCATTCCCAACAGATTTTATTGCGTAATGATCAATCAGATAAATAATTCCGGCAATAACCAAAAATATTCCGGTTCCGGCAAAGACCAATTTCCATTTACGGGTCACAAACCAGACAAGAATAACTGCGGTGATTATCAACGCGATCGTAAGCGAAAGATTGCTGGTAAGAAGCGTAAGAAAAAAAAGGACAACCATTAAAAGCCCTGAAACAAAAATATAAGGGCTCATCCCCTCTCTGAAGAGAACAATAAACAGTGAGAAATATACAATTGCTGAACCCATATCCGGCTGAAGAAGGGTAAGCACTGCAGGAAGCAGAATGATCGCAAAAGCGGGGCCTATAATTGAAAGCCGTGTGAGTTCCTGTCTTCTGGTATTTAAATAACTGGCCAGTGCGAGAGCTGTGCCAAACTTAGCTAATTCAGATGGCTGAAGACTTATCGGTCCAAATTCAAACCATGATCTTGCTCCATTTATTTCCTTCCCGAAAATAATCACCAGAACAAGTAACAACATACATGCACCATATATAAACCAGGAGAAAAAGAAATAAAAACGGTTATCAATTGTCACAATAAAAACGGCAAGGATAATTGATGCAATTATCCAGAAAAACTGCTTCCCGTACCGTTGTGAAAAATCCAGGATACCAGAATGCTCTTCATTGTATACTGCTGCATAAATATTGATCCATCCCATAAGAAGAAGGAGCAAAAACAAGATTATTGCTGTCTTGTCAATTCCTAACCATATATTAACGTTCCGCTTCACTGGGTCTCCCTTCAAGATTCATATCCAGAATTCTCTTTTCCAACGCTTTATTGGTTACCTCACCCCTGAGATATTTTTCTATCATGAGGCTTGCCACCGGTGCCGCATAAGTTGCACCAAAACCAGCATTCTCTACAAATACGGCAATTGCTATTTTAGGATTATCCTTGGGTGCGAACGCAATAAAGACAGCATGGTTGGCGCCATGAGGGTTTTGTGCTGTTCCTGTCTTTCCGCAAATTATTATATCCTTCAATTTAACAGATGCTGCTGTTCCACTGTTTACAGCTTGTTCCATCCCCTCAACAATTTTCTCAAAATTTTTCGGGTCAATATCTATCTGATGCCTGGTTGTAAAACGTTTGTCAATAGTATGATTTGTTCCAATGGATTTTACAACATGAGGAGTATAAAAGTATCCCCGGTTAGCTATAGCAGCCGTCATATTTGCCATTTGCAAAGGTGTTGCGCCTATTTCACCCTGACCTATAGCCATTGATATAACTGTAAGTGCCTTCCACCTGTTCTTGCCATAATATTTATCATAGTAATCTGTAGTTGGAATAAAGCCCTTAAGTTCATTTACAAAATCAGTGCCCAGCTTGTTTCCAAACCCGAACTCACTCACATATTCCCTCCATTTCATATATGCATCGGCAATCGTATTGTAGGCAGGATTTTCAAGAACTCTTCTGTAAGCCTGACAAAAATAGGCATTACAGGAATTACCGATGGCTCCTACAATATTCAGAGGTGAAGGATGAACATGGCAGGCTACAAACAAGTATCCCTGGTGACACTCAAACAATGTTTCAGGGGTGATAACCCCTTCCTGGAGCCCGATAAGCCCGTTAATAGGCTTGAATGTCGATCCCGGGGGATATGATGCCATTGTCGCCCTGTTGAACAATGGTTGTTGAACAGTATCGCTCTGGAGCTTCGCGAAATTCTCCGACCTGACTCTTCCTACCAGCAATGCCGGATCATAATCAGGAGCTGAGATAAGTGTCAGCACCTCACCGGTAGAAGGTTCAATGGCAACAACGCTTCCCCTTTTGTTTTTCATAAGCTGCTCGCCATAAGCCTGGAGATCGAGATCGATTCCTGTTACAACATCGGAGCCCTGAACAGCCGCAGTATCGAGTCTGCCTTTTTCGTACGAACCTTTTATACGGCTGAAAACATCAACAAGAAAGATTTTTACACCTCGTTTGCCACGCAGCTCTTTTTCATACGATTCTTCTATACCGCTTTTGCCAATGTAATCACCGGGTTTATAATAGGGATTATTTCTGATGACTCCGTCATCTACCTCACTCACATATCCAAGAATATGGGAGGCAACCGGAAGCGAGTATTTCCTGAGAGTACGGGGCTGCACATAGAATCCGGGATACAGGAACATTTTTTCCTGGAATCTGGCATATGTTTCGTCTGAGACCTGTTTAAGAAATACCGATGGGGCCCTTCTGGAATAGTTTACTGCTGCCCGCATCTGTTTTATAAATAGATCGGGAGAAATTCCAAGCAGATCGCAAAATCCGACAGTATCCATTCTGGCAACCTGTGAGGGCACCACCATCAGATCATATGCAGCCTGGTTATATACTATCAGCTTACCGTTCCTGTCATAGATAAGACCACGTGCAGGATACTGAGGAACATATCTCAGCACATTATTGTCGGCAGAAAGTCTGTATGAGCTTTTGACAACCTGTATAATGAAAAGCCTCACCAGCAGACCAAGTGTTGCAAGCACAATAAGTGCCATTATGACATATTTTCTGTTAATGAATGAATCTTTCATTTTATGGATAAATTACTTTCCCTTCCTGTAATATTCAAGAAGAAGGATGAAAGTCATGGAAAATAATGTACTTAATATCACTCTCAGCATAGTTCTGAAGAAATCAGCGAACCGGAATACTTCGAGGTAAAAAAGTGCAGTATGGTGTATAAGTACTATCAGCAGTGAATAAGATAAGAACCATCTGAAGCCGTATACTGTCATCGAAGGATCGGAGCTTGTTTCATATCCGTCGCTTGGAGATACAATCCTCAATACGTATGGACGCAGAAACCCTGCAAGAACTGTTGCCGAAGTATGCATTCCCGGTGAACCATTAAAAAAGTCCATAATCAGTCCGGTTACAAAACACAACAGAAGAAGCAGCCACGATGCGATGTCAATAGGCAACAAGAAGAATAAAAAGGATATAGACATATGGATTTACATATCCGCTAAACTGGATATTGTCGAACAGCAGAACCTGCAGAAGCAGCAATAAAATAAAAATCAGACTAAATCTTAAGATTGAATTGATCATTGAAATGCTTTTTCAAGTTCAAGCTCCTCCTTTTTCTTCAAATTCCCCACAACATCCACAAAGTGCAATTTTTTAAAGTCAGTCTGCAGCAGAATAGTGATCTTATAAAAGTCTCCGCCGAATTTCTCATAATCGCTTACCGTACCAACCAGTTCACCTTCCGGAAAGATCGCCGAATAGCCGGTTGTTTCAATAGTGTCTCCAACATTTACCAGAACGTGCTGCGGAATCTCACTTAATACTGCGTAACGGTAATCCTTACCATCCCAGCTCAGGGAGCCAAAATATCCATTTGATTTAATCCTGGCACTTAATTTAAAATCGAGATTCAGAAGTGACATGGCAACTGAATAGTTTTTTGAGCAACCCACAATAACACCTGCAACGCTATTTGCTGAAATTACTGCCATATCAACCTTAATGCCCTGGTCTTCTCCTTTATTAATAGTAAAAAAATTCCTCTGCCGGTTAATTGAATTTTCAATTACTTCAGCGGAGGTGTAAAGATATTGTTGTTTTAAAACAGAATCTTTAACTGAAAAAAAAGGTGAATTATCTTTTTTGGTCAACTGTCCCAATTTGTTTTTAAGAACCGAATTCTCCTCTGCCAGCTTCTCATTGATCTGGTGAAGACTAAAGTATGATCTGGAATTATAAATTTTAGCTTCGATTCCCCTAGTCACACCTCTTACAACATTCACCATCCTGGAATTCTGGTAGCTGTTCCTGGTTGAAACTAAATACAAAGCTATACCTTCAAGAAACAGAAAGATGATCAGGTTATTGTATCTGGCCAGAAAATTCAGCAGATTCCTCATTCACGCCGTAAGATTATCTCATCAGGAACGGAAATTTATCCACATTCTTCAGAGCAACGCCGGTACCACGCGCAACTGCATGCAGCGGATCTTCGACAATATTAAAAGGGATATTGATCTTATCGGTTAATCTTCTGTCGAGTCCCCTCAGCAAGGCCCCGCCCCCGGCAAGGTAAATACCTTTATTCACGATGTCGGCATAAAGTTCCGGAGGTGTCTGTTCCAGAACATTCAGGAGAGCTGCCTCAACTTTTGATAGTGATTTATCGAGGCAATAAGCTATTTCCTGGTAAGAGATCGGTATTTCGATCGGGAGAGCTGTCATAATATTTGGTCCCCTTACAACAAAATCAGGTGGAGGATTATCAATATCGGGCAGAGCAGCACCAACACCGATTTTAATATCTTCAGCCGTGCGCTCACCAATTTTAATATTATGCTGATGACGCATATATGCCTGAATATCAGCGGTAAATCCATCACCTGCAATTCTTATTGATTTATTGCAAACTATTCCGCCAAGGGCGATAACGGCTATCTCAGTAGTTCCTCCGCCAATATCTACCACCATGCAACCTTCGGGAGCTTCAACATCCAGTCCAATCCCGATTGCAGCAGCCATCGGCTCATATATCATATAGACATCACGTCCGCCCGCATGTTCCGACGAGTCGCGTACCGCACGAATCTCCACTTCAGTACTACCTGAAGGGATGCAAACGACCATCTTAAGCGAAGGAGAGAAGAGCTGTGGGCCTTTATTGATCATTTTGATCATTCCCCTTATCATCAGCTCAGCAGCGTTAAAATCGGCAATAACGCCATCGCGCAGAGGCCTGATGGTTTTAATGCTTTCATGCGTTTTGCCATGCATCTGGCGCGCCTTTTCGCCTATCGCGATCAACTTGCCGGTATTCTTATCTATTGCCACAATGGATGGTTCATCGACCACAACTTTATCATTGTGAATAATAATGGTGTTTGCCGTACCGAGATCGATTGCAATCTCCTGTGTTAAAAATGAAAATAGTCCCATTTATGAACTGATTAATTATGTTTTAATGTTTAAAATGCCGTATACCTGTAAATACCATTGCCACCCCATTTGAAGTACAATAATCGATTGACTCCTGGTCTCTTACCGATCCGCCAGGTTGCACTATTGCAGCTATGCCTGCTTCATGCGCAATTTCCACACTGTCTTTAAACGGGAAATAAGCGTCAGATGCCAGCACTGAACCTTTAAGATCGAATCCGAACGACTTTGCTTTTCCGATCGCCTGTTTCAAAGCATCCACCCTCGATGTCTGACCAATGCCGCTTGCACACAGCTGTCTGTCCTTAGCAATCACAATTGCATTTGACTTGCTATGCTTGACAATGATATTGGCAAAGACCAGATCTTCCAGTTCTACCGCTGAAGGAACCCTTTCTGTAACCGGTTTCATCTCCAGGGCAGTTTCCGTACTGTTGTCGCGCTCCTGCCACAAAACACCATTAAGCAATGACCTGAAACTGAAATTATTCCTTTCAGAACCTTTTCTCCTGAGAATTATCCTGTTCTTCTTATGCTTAAGGGTCGTCAGGGCGTTTTCGGTATAATCAGGAGCAATTATTATTTCGAAGAAAACTTTATCAATTTCCGCTGCAACCACATCGTCCACCCTGGTATTAGTGACAATTACACCTCCGTATGCCGACACAGGATCACAAGCAAGCGCATCTTTCCATGCATCAAGATGATTATCCCTTGAAGCAACTCCACAGGCATTATTATGCTTAATAATAACGCAGGTGGGAGAATTGAATTCATCAATCAGATTTAATGCGGCATCAAGATCAAGAAGATTATTATATGATATTTCTTTCCCGTGCAGCTTCTCAAAAATCAGCTCGGGGTTCCCGAAAAATATCCCTTTCTGATGCGGATTTTCACCATAACGAAGGGGATACGACAGGTTAATGCTTTCCCTGAATACAGGTAATGAAGCTTCCCTGTTAAAATAATTGAATATGGAAGTGTCATAGTGTGAAGATGTCTGAAATGCTTTTGCTGCAAACAGTCTTCTGTCAGAGATAGAAGTCTTCCCGTCCTTTTCTTTAAGCAAATGAAGGAGATCGGGGTACTGCTCTCTGCCCGAAACGACAAGAACATCACTATAGTTTTTAGCAGCGGCCCTGATGAGCGAAATACCGCCTATATCTATTTTTTCAATGATCTCCCCCTCTTTGCCAGAAGTCTTCAGAGTTTCTTCGAATGGGTAAAGATCAACGATTACCATGTCAATTTCAGGAATTTTAAATTTTGAAAGCTGTTCAAGATCATCCTCATTTTCTCTTCTGGCAAGAATTCCTCCAAATACCGAGGGATGCAATGTCTTGACTCTTCCGCCCAGGATAGATGGATACGATGTCAGATCTTCCACTTTTATGGAAGGCACATTTAGATCACTAATAAAGCTGTATGTGCCTCCTGTGGAATATATCTTTATCCCTAATTTATAAAGAATTTTCACGATCTCGTCTAATCCTTCTTTATAAAAAACTGAAATAAGAGCACTTTGAATTCGTTTGTCACTCATTATCTGATAAATATGACCGGTGTTGGATATCCCTCTTCTGGCGTCTAAAAATAGATATTTTTTTTAATAACCTAATACATTATAATATATGATTATTTGCGTTAAATGATTTTCGTATCTTTGGCCTCATAAATAGTATCTAAATATAGCAAGATGTTTTTCAGACTTTTTAAAGAGGGTTTTCTGTTTGCGGTTAACTCTGTAATTGTCAATAAGCTAAGGACCTTTCTCTCCCTGTTCGGGATAACAATAGGCATATTTTCAATCATTTCTGTATTCACTGTGCTGGACTGGATGGAAAAATCTATCCACGACTCCATAGCCTCTATGGGAGAGGATGTTATCTACGTAAATAAGTGGCCCTGGGGACTCAATACCCATCTCCAGTGGTGGGACATAATAAAATGGCCGGTTGTATCAACATCAGATTATCAGGCTGTGCTGAACAGGTCGACCAAGACTGCTTCAGCGTGTTTCACAGTAATGCAGCCTGAACAGATAAAATACAGGAAGAACCTGGCCAGTGATGCAAATGTTTTTGCCGTAACTCCTGAATTTCAAAACATAAGATCATTTGAAATCGAGAATGGCCGCTATTTTTCGCCTGAGGAATCATCATCAGGTAAAAATGTGGCTATTATTGGCGCAGTTATTGCCGAGAGATTATTTGAAAAGGCTGATCCAGTCGGGAAACAGATAACTATTTCGGGTAAGAAAACAAATGTAATCGGAGTGTTTAAAAAGGAAGGCACAGGGGGAATCGGGGATAATGGGATGGACGACCAGACAGTTGTTCCGTATAACTTTGGAAAGACCTTTATTAACATGAAGAATAATTTTCTCAATGCCACTCTTATGATAAAGGCCAAAGAGGGAGTTCCCATACAGGAATTAAGTGATGAGGCAACAATGATCCTAAGGGCGGCCAGGAGACTTCAGCCAAATGAGATCGATAATTTTTCAATGAACAGGGCAAGTCTTATCTCACAGAGTTTTAACGGGGTATTTGCCGGAATCAACATTGGAGGATGGATAATCGGGGGATTCGCAATCCTGGTAGGTGGTTTTGGAATTGCGAATATAATGTTTGTTTCCGTGAGAGAAAGAACAAATATTATTGGCATTCAGAAAGCACTTGGAGCAAAAAAATTCTTCATTCTTCAGCAGTTTCTTGTAGAATCGATGCTTCTTTCGCTTATTGGCGGACTTCTTGGAGTTTTTATGATATTTATAGGGACCCTGGTTATAAATTACCTGTATGACCTTCATATCTATCTGACACTTGCAAACATGTTTCTGGCAGTATTCATTTCAGGTCTTATCGGCGTTGTGGCCGGCTATGCGCCGGCAAATACTGCGGCTAAGATGAACCCTGTTGAAGCAATAGGATTCTCATTCTGAGATAATCCGGTTTTCGTCGATCCATCTTGTCAGTTTAACAAACTGTTCAACAGATAGTTGCTCAGGGCGCAAACCGAATT
Source organism: uncultured Bacteroidales bacterium (assembly GCA_963715785.1). Lineage (GTDB taxonomy): Bacteria > Bacteroidota > Bacteroidia > Bacteroidales > VadinHA17 > LD21. The sequence goes on along the minus strand of OY970276.1, from coordinate 2,045,819 downwards.
CATGGTAGTCATCTCTTTTAAGCTCAAATGCAGCACGCACAGAATTACGCAATGTTTTTCTACGCTGATTGAAACAGGCTTTTACCACCCTGATAAATAATGCCTCATCACAGTCGAGATTTTTAACATCATTCCTGGTTAACCTGATCACTCCTGATTTTACTTTTGGAGGAGGGCTGAAAACATGTTCCGAAACAGTGAAAAGATACTCTGTCGTGTAAAAAGCCTGAAGCAGCACGCTTAATATCCCATAAGTTTTTGAACCGGGCCCGGCACATATCCTCTCGGCAACCTCCTTCTGCAACATTCCGGAAATCTCTACAACCTTCTCCCTGTGCTTCAGAACTTTAAAAAATATCTGAGTTGAAATATTGTAAGGGAAATTCCCGATAACTGCCATCTTTTCCGTAAAATACTTATCAATATCCATTGAAAGGAAATCACCTGTTATAATATTATTCAGACCAGGAAAGTGCTCCTTTAGATAATGGACCGACTCGTTATCAATCTCGATAACCCGGAAATCCTGAAATCCCCTTTCCAGAAGGTATCCGGTAAGTATACCCATGCCCGGACCAATTTCCAGGACTGAGCTATATCCGGTACCGGTGAGGGATTCGGCAATTCTCCGGGCAATGGATTCGTCCTTCAGGAAGTGCTGGCCAAGATTTTTTTTAGGATAGACCCGGTTTCTTTTATCCATAATAATTGAGATGATTCTAAATTACTGTGCTTCTATCAGCTGCTCAGAATTTTGTCTTGCTGAGCATGCTTCAGCTTATACCTGTATCAATTCACGTCCGAACTTTCTCAGGATTGGAAGCTTAAGCGATTCGAGGAATCTGTATAAACCGCTTCAGGAGATTATAATAAAGTGCAACAAAGAGGAAAAAAATCATAATCCAGACTGCCAGCATATTGAAAATGAGCGTTTCAATTTTAAGATTGCCCATCTGTTTATAAGGAGCAAAAAAATGAGCCCGTCCATATCTTGATCCAGGAGCCATAAAGATTGGATCTGCCTTCTGGATAAGTTCATCAGGAGCATCATATATTTTACTAGTAGCCAGCCGGTTGAGTACCACGTTTGCAAGATTTTCATTGTAATTTCTGGCTCTCAGGGCGACAAACTGGTCCTCTCCCATCCTGGTAGATATCTGTTTATACAACGAATCGCGTTTGTAAGAGATCAAATTGCTCCGCAGTCTGAATATGGTTTTTAAGCTGTCAAGATATATTCGGGTATCAGTATACGCATTCTCATTAAATCCCTGGTAGTTAAGATTATGTATCCAACTACCAGGTTCAATCCCTGTAAGATCAGACAGGAAATTGATGTGATAATTAAGTTTCTTCAGATCTGACTCGGCTTCAGCCTTATCTTCCGGTTTCTGATCTGCTAACAGGACAGTTATTGGCTTTGGCTTTTAATGCCGGAATCAGGAATGAGGCATACCAGTCATTCTGGCTAATGCCCATATCGTATTTGAAGAATGGCTTTTCAAATCTGTTTCCCTTGAACTGTTCAACACATAATGCTTCGTAGGCCCATCTGGTTACCATTATGTCGCCAACCAGAGGAACATAAATCTTATTACTTATCGATTTGTGGAGGTCATCAAATTTGATCATGGCTCCGCCAAGAAGGAGTTGTGGGACAAGAATAAGAGGAATAAGTATATAAATGCTGACAGCAGTTCTCATACCAGCTGAAATGTTCAATCCAAGAAGGTTGCCGAAGCATGCGGTAGAAAAAAGGATAATAAATTGCTGCAAAAGCATTCCCCGTACCTGAAGAATCAGATTTGCAACCAGGATGAACGTAAGCGACTGGATAGCAGAAAGAGTAAAAAGAAAATTAATCTTTGAAATAAGATAGCTTAATCTGCTGAGATCAAGAAATTTCTCACGCTCAAGAATTTTCCTGTCGCGGAATATTTCCTCGGCGCTTACAGTCAGTCCCATAAATAATGCTACAATGACTGCCATAAAGAGGAAGATCGGATAATTCTTATTCGTTGCGAAGCTATAAACGCTATCCTCACTGAATTTGGAGATATATCCCAGAATAAAAGCAAGGACCGGTGCCTCCAGGAGGTTTATTATCATGTACTGACGGTCGGCGATTTTCCGGGTAAGATTGCGCCGGATGAAGGTCCTGATCTGGTCGGTTTTTTTAGGGACTCTGAAATTGCTCGGAGGAATAACTGTTTTGGAAGGTCTCTCCCCGAGAACAGGCATCATCTTTTTCTTGTACTTTTCATACCATTCCTTCGGACTGATCTGTCTGTGCTTTACCAGGATACCCCGAATTATCGATAACCTTAACTTCCACAATATGAAGGATGTTATCAGTCTCGACATTACCACAATTCGGACATTCGCTTTCCGCAGCATTTGCCTGTGATGTTTCTGTCTTGAAGTACACCAGGGCCTCAACAGGATCCCCGTCATAAATCATATAGCCGCCTTTATCAAGCAGCCATAGCCTGTCAAACATCTTGATAATATCAGATGATGGCTGATGAATTATTGCAAAGACCAGTTTCCCGCTTAACGACTGATTTCTCAGAAGGCTCATAACCTTCTCTGAATCAAATGAGGATAAACCCGATGTAGGCTCATCTATAAAGAGGACAACCGGTTCGCGCATCAGTTCCAGACCAATATTCAGTCTCTTCCGCTGTCCGCCGCTCACCTTTTTGTTAAGCATATCTCCGACCTGCAGGTCCTTTATATCATAAAGGTCAAGATCCTGCAGCACCTTCTGAACAGTGTTCTTTAATCTGCTCCTCATTATAATCGCCGAAGCACAGCCTTGCATTAAAATAGAGATTCTCATAAACAGTCAGTTCTTCTATGAGCATATCGTCCTGAGGAACAAATCCAATAAGGCCTTTCAGCTCTTCAGAATCTTCATTGATATCATAGCCGTTTATATAGATATTCCCCGACGTAGGTTTAATTTTACCATGGAGCAGATTAAGCAGTGTAGTTTTTCCCACTCCGCTGCCTCCCATTATACCTATCATGTTGCCCGATTCGACCCTGAAATTCATTTTCTGAAGTCCGTTGTCGGAGTTCTTGAACATGAATTCCACATCGTGACCCTCAAAGAATATTTTTTCAGGAAATTTCCTGGAAACAAATTTCTTGAAAATTTTAGAATAGTAAATCGGATCTATACCCTGACCTTTGATATTTACTCCGCGGTCGAGAAGGTATGGTCTGCAGGCAATTATGTCCCTTCCTTTAAAATATAGTACGAGAGATCCATCATAAGTAAAGATCAATGTTCCGGTGCTTTCAATGTGCATTACGACAAGGTGCCCCTTGAAGCCTTTTAACCTTATATGACGCCACTTGTCGTAGTTCTTGTAGATGCCTGCTCCTGATAATTCAGGGTTATCGCTTTCAATAATCAGAATGCATTCGGGTGATACATTATCATATGAACGGCCTATCATGAAGGCAATGGCATTATCGTACTCCTTTTTCGAAATATTGAAAGTGCTGGCGACAATGTCTATGATTGTTTTCTCCTGTTCGGAGATCATCCCATCTTCGAAAGCGAATTCGATAAGCTGAAGGAAAACTATCATCCTCTCTTCAAGAAAGAGTCCCTTTTTGATCTGTCTGCAGATATTTGTGATCTGGAATGAGATCAGTGATTCATCATCAGCCAATTCTGCCTTATCGACACTTTTAAGTTCATTTGAATAGAACTCAAGATTATTCTCGAATAAGTGAATAATATTCCTCCTCAAGCTCCCGGTTTAGATATCTTCTCAGGTAACTGCGCAGAATTTTTTTGCCTCTCGAGGATATCCCGGCAGGATTGATTGTCGAAACAATGGCAAAAATATGGATTAAGGCTAGTAATACCGATTCCCTCATAAAAACATTAAGTAAAAAAAAGACCGCAAAGTAAGATTCTTTGCGGCCAGATATCTTCGAAATAATTATTGTACAATCTGATCTCTTACATCACCAATAACTTTGGTTATATCTTTAATATTCTGTTCTGTAAGACTTGTACCAAGTCCTTCATATACTTTCTTCACAGGGTCAAGTATTTTTACAAAATCACCAACACTCGGATCATTAAGATAAGGTTTGGTTATATCGAGGAAAAGTTCAAACGATTTCTTTTGTTCAAGCAATACCCCTGATATACCGGCAACCTGGTAAGCTGCTTCGGAAACATGTGTTGTAAGATACATACCTTCAACCCATGCGCCACCTACAACCAATAATGCCAGTGGCTGCTGATCATTCTCACTAAGGTATGCATAAGTATCATTAAAAGAGCTTGTGAGAATTTTAACAAGCTCATCCCTGTTATCATAATTCTGCTTGATCTTTGTATACAAATCTTCATTGTAGATTTTTGTCATGTTCAGCTCATTGGAAAGAGATCTGATAGCATCCAGGTAATTTATAACCGACTGCTGCTGATTGTATAGAGTTGCATAACTGAGATCGGCGCCAAAAACACCAAGATTAATTGCCCGCGTGGTGCTGCTGAAATACTTCTTTGAGTTCTCAACCGGATTGGATATTCCGATTATATACCCAACTTCAAGATCGGTAAGCATCTTTATAACCTGGGCAGAGGTAGGAAGCGGATAGACATTTGGCTCAATCTGATTTTCAATTTCCTTTACCTGCTGCTTTTCAGCTTTTTTCTGTTGTTTAGACGTCTTGTCTTTGCAAGAACTCAGGCATGTGAAACTTATTATCAGCAATGGAAGTATAAAACCTGCAAAAATCTTTTTCATTGGGTGTCGATTTTAGTATTAAATATTTAATCAAAAACTGTCCATAAAAGTAATAAATAATATTGAAAATACTAGGTGCCTGAGGCACGTAGTGCCTAAATTGTCCAAAATTCTTAACAAAACCGTAAAAATGCATGATCGGGCTTATTTTTTACCTATTTATAAATAATCTCCGGGTGTTAGAAAAACTAATGGGTCAGCAACGTCAGCACTGTGATCTGCAAAGTGCAACAATGCCTCTAATCATTCCAGTGTTCCATTTTTTCCCTATCTTTAGGCCCCTGTAACAAGACAATTTCAGATGTGGAATTTTGATGAACCTGCCGCAAGAGAAGGAACTGACTGCATTAAGTACGATCGCAGGCTGGAGATCTTTGGTGTAAAAGATGTAATTCCCATGTGGGTGGCTGATATGGATTTTAATACTCCCGGCTTCATTGTGGACGCTCTTAATAAGCGCCTCGATCATAAGATTTACGGATATTCATTCAGGCCTGAGGAATATTTTCTCTCTATAATAAACTGGCTCAGGAAACGTCATAACTGGGCAGTCGAAAAAGAATGGATTTCATTTTCTCCGGGCATAGTCCCGGCACTTAATTTCTGCACTTTGGCATTCACGCAGCCGGGTGACAGCATAATTGTTCAGCCTCCCGTATATTTCCCTTTCTTCTCTGCTGCTGAATCTCATGGCAGGAATCTTATATACAACCGGCTCCTTGAAAATCGGGGAAGATATGAAATGGACCTCAATTCCCTCATAGCGGGAATCGGCGAAAAAACAAAAATGATAATCATTTCCAATCCTCATAATCCCATTGGACGATCCTGGACATCCGAAGAACTGGTTAATCTCGCCGAAATTTGTCTCGAAAAAGAAATAATAGTCATTTCCGACGAAATTCATTGCGATCTGGTTCTTCCGGGATACACTCACACTCCCATGGCATCACTATCTGAAAGGATCGCTGAAAATACTGTAACACTGATTGCTCCAAGCAAGACATTTAATCTTGCCGGCCTTTCCACCTCATCGGTGGTTATTTCAAATGCGGGACTAAGAAAAGCTTTTAATAAGGTAGTCGATGATCTTCACCTGGGCAATGGAAATATCTTTGGGACAATAGCTTCAATATCCGCGTATACAGATGGCCATCAGTGGCTCGACGCATTGCTTGATTATATAGACCATAATATAGAATTTGTTGCAGACTACTGCAGGGCAATGATACCTGAAATAATACCAGTTAAGCCTGAGGCTACATATATGATCTGGCTGGATTGCCGTAAATTTGGAATGACAGGGAAAGAGCTGCAGAGCTTTTTTGTTAATAAGGCAGGAGTAGGAATGAATGAAGGATCTACATTCGGTCCTGGCGGCGAAGGTTTCATGCGCATGAATGTTGCTGCAACACATCAGACTGTAATGCAGGCGATGGAGCAGATTGAAAAGGCCGTTTCTGCCATTAGATAAACAGAAATACTTGATATTGAATGAAAAACAGTACAAAGGTAAAGCTCACGTTAGAGGACGGAACTATATACGAGGGACGTTCATTCGGATCGTGCATCCCCTCAGCCGGGGAAGTGGTATTCAACACTGCCATGACTGGCTATCCCGAGAGTTTAACTGATCCGTCATACCGCGGACAGATCCTATGTCTTACTTATCCCCTTGTTGGCAATTACGGGGCTCCCGGAAAAAGTGAGGAGAATGACCTTTACCGCTTTTATGAGTCTGCATCAATACATATTTCCGGATTGATTGTATCAGACTATTCCTTTGAATACAGCCACTGGAATGCGACAGAGAGTCTTGATGAGTGGCTCAGAAGAAATAATGTGCCGGGTTTGTATGGCATTGATACCAGGGCTCTTACAAAAAGAATCCGTGAGAAGGGCGCAATGCTTGGAAAAGTTGAACCTGAAGGTGCCACCATAGATTTTTATGATCCTAACAAGGTAAACCTGGTGGCTGAGGTTAGCACGCGTGAAAAGAAAGTTTATGGTACGGGGAAATATAAAATACTTCTCATCGACTGCGGAGTTAAATATAATATAATCCGAAACCTGCTAAAAAGAGATACTACAATTATCAGGGTTCCCTGGGATTATGATTATACTAACGAGGAATTTGACGGTCTGTTTCTTTCAAATGGTCCGGGGGATCCTAAAATGTGCGGAATAACAATCGAAAACATTAAAAAGTCTTTTGCAGGGGATAAACCGGTATTCGGGATTTGTCTGGGCAACCAGCTCATGGGACTGGCCTCAGGAGCCGATACTTATAAACTGAAGTACGGCCACAGAAGCCACAATCAGCCTGTTCTTCAGGTTGGTACCGATAAAGCTTATATTACCTCTCAGAATCATGGATTTGCGGTTGATAATAATACTCTGGCTTCTGACTGGGAACCACTTTTCGTGAATATAAATGACAATACGAATGAGGGCATGAGACACAAAAATAAACCCTTCTTCTCAACCCAGTTTCATCCTGAAGCTTCAGGCGGGCCAACCGATACTGACTATCTGTTTGATGTATTCATTGAGAATATAAGGAAGTCAAAATAATTCTCTATGTTCTGCCCCTAAGCGCAAGATTAGGAGGCAGTCTTACCATTTGTAACATGATGCATCATCTTATCGGCAAGTTCCGCTGCATTCCTGTTTTTAAAACTCTTCATCCTGTTTTCAAAAAGCTGTGCTATCTCCTTGTTGCAGAGATTACCGATGCTTCCTTCATGAACATAATCAGACAATGATGTTTTTGAGAATGTGGAATTCTTCACCATATCTGACACTGCCTTATATGCATCCCTGAATGGTATTCCCTGCTTGACCAGCCTGTTAACTTCTTCAGTGCTGAAAATCGAATTATATACCGGATTCTCAGTTACGTTCTTCTTCACCTTAATATTATTGAGCATTAAAAGCATTATTTCAATGCACTCCCTGAGCTCACTGAAAGCATCAAAAATCAGTTGTTTAAGAAGCTGAAGATCTCTGTTGTATCCTGAAGGCAGGTTTGTTGTGAGGATGGCAATCTGATTTGGAAGGGTCTGAAGAACATTTGATCTTGCTCTTATGAGTTCGAATACGTCGGGGTTTCTTTTTTGTGGCATAATACTGGAACCCGTAATATATTCATCGGGAAAATCAATAAACCTGAATTCCGAAGTCATGTACAGGCAAATATCCATTGAAAAACGGGAGAGGGTCTGGGCAACAGATGCCAGCGCGGAGGCAACCGCCATCTCAATTTTTCCCCTGCTCAGACTTGCATATGCCGAGTTATAAAGAAGATCATCAAATTCCAGAAGTTCTGAAGTCAGCTTTCTGTTAATTGGCAAGGTTGTTCCATAACCGGCAGCAGTTCCGAGAGGATTCTGATTATTGAGTGCCCTGGCGCCTGCCAGCAGAAGGATATCATCTGCAAGGCATTCTGCATATGCTCCAAACCACAGGCCAAACGATGAGACCATAGCAGGCTGCATATGAGTATAACCAGGAATAAGTACTTCCTTATGCTGCTCACTCAGTGCCTGGAACCTGTTAAAAAGCGTCCGGATCAGAACTGAAAGCTTATCGATCTCTTCCCGAGTGTAAAGACGTATGTCAACGAGTACCTGATCGTTCCTTGATCTCCCGGTATGAATTTTTTTGCCGGTTGTCCCAAGTATTGAAGACATTTCCTTTTCAATCTGGGAATGGATATCCTCGACATCATTTTCAATTACGAGGCTCCCTTCCTCGTCCCAGACAAATAAAGAATGGAGTGCCTTCAAAAGGCCGTTTTTTTCATCCTCTGAAACCAACCCTACATTTTCGAGCATAATTACATGAGCCATTGAACCAATTATGTCCCACTTAGTGAGTGAAAGGTCGGTTTTTCTGTCTTTTCCTGCAGTAAACTCAATGATTGCAGGTTCGGGGTTTATCCCTTTTTCCCAGAGTTTCATAATGATCGATTATTTGTATAAAAAGAAATCCATAAACCGCAAAGGTCGCAATCCCGAGTACTCGGGATGCGCAAAGTTCGCAAAGAAAAACACAGTTTGTCAAGCTTTGCGTACTTTGTGCTACTTTGAGTTATCCTTAGCGTTCCTTTGTGGTTAAATGATTTATTTTACACAAAGGTACAAAAAGGATCAGATTCATTTCTTCTGACTGGCTTCAATTATGGCCCTGTGAGCCATTAATCTTATTGCATTAATTCTGATAAATCCCTTACTGTCAGTCTGGTCAAATCCTCCTTCAATGTCCATACTTGACAACTTCTTATTATAAAGAGAAGATGGAGACTCCCGTCCTTCTATGAGCACATTGCCCTTATATAGACAGAGATGAACACTTCCATCTATGAGTTCCTGGCTCTTTTCAATTGCAGCCATCAGGAAATCCATTTCAGGACTGAACCAGAAACCGTTATAAATTATCTCTGCGAACTTAGGCGTGAGCATATTTACGAGCCGCATAACCTCCCTGTCCATGGCAATCCCCTCAATATCCTTATGTGCGATATGCAATACTGTGGCTGCCGGAGTCTCATAAACACCGCGCGATTTGATCCCGACAAACCTGTTTTCCACCATATCGAGAAGGCCGATTCCATTTTTCCCGGCAAGTTCATTCAGATAAACATACATGTCGTATGAATCTTCCTTCACTGTACCATCCTCCTTGTTGATCAGTTTTACAGGTATCCCGTTCTTGAAATGTATAACGATGCGGGTTTCCTTATCGGGAGCGTCCTGAGGCATTACCATTTTTTCGAGCATGCTCTTATGAAGAGTATACATCGGATCTTCAAGTATACCTGCTTCGTGACTTATATGCATAAGGTTATCATCCTCGCTATATGGTTTGTCTATACTGGCTTTCACGGGAATCTTTTTTTCAGAAGCATATTTCAGAAGATCTGTCCTCCCTTTGAAAGTTGCCAGGAATTCTTTGTCCTTCCATGGAGAAATAACTTTTACCCCGGGCATCAGGGCATAATAACAAAGTTCAAACCTAACCTGGTCATTTCCTTTACCGGTGGCACCATGAGCAACTGCATTTGCTCCCTCAGCTTTTGCTACTTCGATCTGTTTTTTGGCAATAAGAGGTCTTGCCAGCGCTGTACCCAAAAGGTACCTGTCTTCATATATTGCATTTGCCATTATCGCTTTTAAAACATAGCCGTCAACAAATTCTCTCTTAAGGTCGGCTATGATGACTTTCGATGCACCAAGAAGCAATGCTTTTTCTTTGCATGCTTCAAAATCCTCAGCCTGACCTACATCGGCAACAAAAGCAATGACTTCATAATTTTTTTCTATCAGCCATTTAAGTATTACCGATGTATCCAAACCGCCGCTGTATGCGAGAACTACTTTTTCTTTCATTGTTTATAATTTGAGTTGAATATTGATTTAAATTTTCGAATTCTCCCTTCCTGATACTTTGAGTTTTACTTCTAAAGCTCGCTAAGGATTAATCTCTTCACAAAATATTATTTCAATTTTTATTTCTTACTTTTTACCTGTTCATGTATTCCGGGAAGAATGATCTCCAGGCAGGTGTGAACCTGCTGAATCGTTATTCCGTCCCTTGGGATAAGGAGGATAGTATCATCTCCTGCTATTGTTCCGGCTATCTCATATCTTCCTGCACCATCAATAAAGAATGCGGTATTGCTTGCATTCCCCGGAATGGTCTTTATCACCATAAGACCTTTTGCTTCAATTATATCCTGAATAACAGGAACTATATTGAGTTTTAGTGAAGTGTTTCCGGGGCTTCTCATATTTTCGGATAAAGAGTACCGGTATCCGCCCATACCATCAGGCACGCGACCTACTCCCAGCTGCCTTAAATTGCGGGACAGCGTCGCCTGTGTACAGCTTATCCCTTTCCCTTTCAGTTTTCTGAGCAATTCCTCCTGGACTGATATTCTTTCTTCAGAGATTATTTTTTCGATTGCCAGAAGTCGTTTAGTTTTTTGCATATTTATGCATTTATTTTGCAAATATATGCATTTTTTTAAATTTGCAAAGTCTAATTAAAAAATTATATTATTTTTGAACCTCAAATCCGGATAATGAAAGATGCAGTAAAAAAGGTGATAATCCTTGGTTCAGGAGCTTTGAAAATCGGCGAAGCCGGTGAATTTGATTACTCAGGTTCGCAGGCACTGAAAGCCCTGAAGGAAGAAAATATCAGCACGGTTTTGATAAATCCTAATATTGCAACAGTTCAGACATCCGAACAACTGGCCGATAAAATTTATTTTCTTCCTGTTACTCCCTATTTTGTTGAAAAGGTGATTGCCAGGGAAAAACCCGATGGTATTCTTCTCTCCTTTGGCGGTCAGACCGCGCTTAACTGCGGAACTGAACTTTACAAATCCGGTGTTTTTGAAAAATATAATGTAAGGGTACTGGGAACTCCTGTCACTGCAATTATGGATACTGAAGACAGAGAGCTTTTTGTTAAAAAACTCGATCAGATAAGATGTAAAGACGCCAAGCAGCATAGCAGTATCGGGTGTTAATGAAGCTGTTGAAGCAGCTGCAAAGCTCGGATATCCCGTAATAATCAGGGCCGCATACACTCTGGGCGGACAGGGAAGCGGTTTCGCATCAAATGCAGGAGAGATGCAGACTCTTGCAGCAAAAGCATTTTCCTACTCAAATCAGATACTGGTTGAAGAATCGCTTAAAGGATGGAAAGAGGTTGAATATGAAGTCGTAAGAGACAAATATGACAATTGTATCACTGTATGCAACATGGAGAATTTCGATCCACTTGGAATACATACAGGTGAGAGTATAGTGGTTGCTCCGTCACAGACTCTTTCAAACAGTGAATATCATAAACTGAGGGAACTGTCCATCAGGATCATCAGGCACATTGGAATTGTTGGCGAATGCAATGTACAATACGCTCTGGCTCCCGATTCGGAAGATTACAGGGTTATTGAGGTTAATGCGCGCTTGTCAAGATCGAGCGCACTGGCTTCAAAAGCCACAGGTTATCCGCTGGCGTTCATTGCAGCAAAACTCGGTCTGGGTTACGGTCTTCATGAACTGAAGAATTCGGTTACAAAAAATACAACTGCCTGTTTCGAACCTGCTCTCGATTATATTGTTTGCAAGATCCCTCGCTGGGACCTTAATAAATTCGAGGGTGTGTCGCATCTTATCGGCAGCAGCATGAAGAGTGTCGGGGAAGTAATGGCGATTGGCAGAACGTTCGAAGAGGTTATCCAGAAAGGATTAAGAATGATCGGTCAGGGTATGCACGGTTTTACCGGTAACCGCAATCTTGGTTTTGAAGACATAGAGAGAGAGCTGGCCGAACCGACCGATATGAGGATCTTTTCCATAGCTGCAGCGCTGGAAGCCGGTATGACAGTGGAAAGGATCTATGAGCTTACCAAGATCGATAAATGGTTTCTCTTCAAGCTCAGAAATATTATCAGCATTAAGGATGAGCTTTGCAATTATAATACTCTCGAATCTATACCAACAGATCTCCTGTCGCATTCCAAGATTAACGGTTTCAGCGATTTTCAGATTGCCAGGCATGTGCTCAAATCGGGTCCTGACCAAATCAATGATGACCTCATGAAGGTAAGGCATCATCGAAAGACGCTTGGCATAGTTCCGTACATCAAGCAGATAGATACCCTTGCAGCTGAATATCCTGCAGTTACAAATTATCTGTACCTCACCTACAGCGGAACGTGAACATGATATAATATGCGAAAACGATAAAAAATCTATAATTGTCCTCGGATCAGGAGCTTACAGAATTGGTTCAAGCGTTGAATTTGACTGGTGCTCAGTAAATGCAATTGATACTATTAAAAAAGAAGGATTCAGGTCTGTCATGATCAATTATAATCCTGAAACTGTAAGCACAGATTATGATATCTGCGACAGATTATACTTTGATGAGCTGACATTTGAAAGAGTTCTTGATATAATTGAACTCGAAAATCCCGGCGGAGTAATAGTTTCTGTTGGCGGCCAGATACCCAATAACCTGGCAATGAGGCTTTATAAAGAAAATGTGCCGGTTCTTGGGACATCGCCAGTCTCAATTGACAGGGCTGAAAACCGCCATAAGTTTTCGGCAATGCTTGATATACTTAAAGTTGACCAGCCTGGCTGGAAGGAGCTCACCACCATCGATGATATCTTTGAATTTGTCGATCGCATCGGATTCCCGGTCCTGATCAGGCCTTCTTATGTATTATCAGGAGCAGCTATGAATGTGGTCTCCAACAAAAACGAATTATCGCATTACCTGAAACTTGCCTCCCAGGTATCAAAACAATATCCTGTGGTTGTGTCAGAATTCATTGAGAATGCCAAAGAAATAGAGATTGATGCAGTAGCCCGCGATGGTGAGATGTTAGCTTATGCTATCAGCGAACATGTGGAATTTGCGGGTGTTCATTCGGGCGACGCGACTATGGTATTTCCCGCTCAGAAAATATATTTTGAAACAGCAAGAAGAATCAAGCGTATCTCAAGACAGATTGCAAAAGAGCTCAATATTTCAGGGCCTTTCAATATCCAGTTCCTTGCCAAGGACAATGATATAAAAGTCATTGAGTGCAATCTCCGGGCCAGCCGCAGCATGCCTTTTGTCTCCAAGGTTCTGAAAACCAATCTTATTGAACTGGCCACCAAAGTGATGCTGGGTCTGCCGGTTGATAAACCGGGAAAAACCATATTCGAACTCGATTATGTTGGAGTTAAGGCGCCACAATTCAGCTTCTCGCGTCTTGCAAAGGCCGACCCTGTACTGGGTGTTGACATGTCCTCCACTGGTGAGGTCGGCTGTATCGGTGAAGGGTTTTATGAAGCAATACTGAAGGCAATGTTTTCTGTCGGATACAGGGTTCCCAAAAAGAGTATCCTTCTTTCCACCGGGCCTGCAAGGTCAAAAGTTGAACTTCTGAACAGTGCGAGGGCTCTGCGCGAAAAAGGACACAAGCTTTATGCCACGAGAGGCACTCAGCAATTCCTCAAAAATGCCGGTGTAGAATCGCACGTGGCATACTGGCCCGATGAGAATAAATCACCCAATACCATTGATCTCATCAAAACGCGTGAAGTGGATCTGGTTGTGAATATCCCTAAGGACCTGAGCGATAAGGAGCTCAATAATGATTATACGATCAGGCGCAGTGCTGTGGATTTTAATGTGCCACTGATTACAAATGCACGACTCGCGAGCGCATTTATACTGGCTTTCTGCAAAATGAGTATCGATGACCTGGAAATCAAAAGCTGGGATGAATATAAATAGAGGTAGAGGTTGAGGTAGAGGCTGAGGCTGAGGTTGAGGTTGAGGTTAAGGTTGAGGCTGAGGCTGAGGTTGAGGTTGAGCCCAATAGCCCTTAGTGAAAGTTCTTCTATTTCTTAAATAATATAATTGAATATGATAATGATACGAAAGGCAACACCTGACGATGCAGCAGTAATTATTGATTTCCAGCAGAAAATGGCCTGGGAAACAGAACAGATGACACTTGTCCCTGAGATAATATTTAAAGGTGTAAATTCTGTTTTCGACAATCCCTCCCGCGGGCAATACTGGATTGCACTGGACGATGGACAGATTGTTGCATCCCTGCTTATTACCTATGAATGGAGCGACTGGAGAAACAGCAATGTGTGGTGGTTTCAGTCAGTATATGTGTTACCTGAATTCAGGAGAACCGGAATTTTCAGGTCAATGTACCAGCATATTAAAAATGAAGCCGGGAAAGAAGGGATTCCTGGACTTCGTCTATATGTGGAAACAAATAACACAAGAGCCCAGAATACCTATGAGGTTCTTGGAATGAACAGCAGGCACTATAAAATGTATGAATGGATGAAGGAATAATGTATGCTCTGGATAACAGCAATACTGATTCTTCCTTATGCAATTCTGCTTCTTAATATCTACAGAAGTCTTTCACAGACTAAGATCTTCAGCGTATCTGTCAGTCCTTCAATATTCGTGTCCGTGGTTGTCGCCTGTCGCGATGAGCAGGATAATGTTCCCGGTCTTTTGACCTGCATTGCTCTCCAGAGTTATCCTGAAAATTTATTTGAGCTAATAATTGTTAATGACGGGTCAGTTGACAGGACTTATGATATAGTATCAGATTTTAAGGCAATTAAAAATATCAGAATTCTGGAAAATGAAGGAAAGGGTAAAAAACAGGCTCTGAGAACCGGAATCAGTTCGGCAATGGGTAATCTGATAATAACGACGGATGCCGATTGCAGTATGGGAAGAGAATGGATAAGAACAATAGCAGCTTATTTTGAGGAAAACAGGCCAGACATGATTATCTGTCCTGTTCAGTTGGATTCACTTTCAGGTTATTTCGGAAAGTTCCAGGAACTTGAATTTTTGAGTCTGCAGGGAATAACTGCAGGATGCGCAATCGCCGGTGAAGCAACAATGTGTAACGGAGCTAATCTTGCTTTTTCCAGGGAAGCTTATCTTAAGGAGTCTGGTTATCTTCATGATGAAATAAATTCAGGCGATGACATTTTCCTGCTTCACAGAATGAAAAGTTCCAAATCAAAAATATTATGGCTGGAATCTGCTGAAGCTATGGTAACTACGGAAGGCAAAGGTCATTTTCTGAAGCAGAGAAGCAGGTGGATTTCTAAAGGGAGGGTTTACACTGACAGGGCTACAATCGTTCTGGGGCTGGCAACGTTCATTATAATTGCATTGCAACTGTCATCACTTCTGGCCTCATTATTTTTTCAGGTTATGCTGCCGGTTTTTCTGCTCACCCTGATTCTGAAATCAATACCCGATTTTTTGATTCTCAGGAATGTTTGCAGGAGATATGGTAAGATGAAACTTATGAGATGGTTCCTTCCATCGCAGCTGGTTTATCCTTTCTATGTAAGCCTGGTGATAATCTATACGTTGATAATCGCTTTAAAGGGTGTTTTCAGTTACCCATCTCCGAAAGAAACTTGATCCTTACCAGTCTTATCTCTTCCTCCTCGAATTCATTTCCTAGTTCCTTAAAAGCCTCATCAAGCGAATCAGACTCAGCTTCTTCCCTGAAGTATGAATATATATCGTGCTGACGTTCCTCGTCAATTGTTGAATTGATATAATAATCGAGATTAATGCGAGTCCCTGAATTTACGATTGCCTCGATTTCAGAAATGAGTTCCGGCATTTCAAGTCCCTTTGCTTCAGCTATATCCTCAAGGGGCCTTTTCATATCTATGCTCTGAATGATATAGACTTTGATTCCCGATTTATTGACGACAGATTTCACAACCATATCGAGCGGCCTGATTATCTCTTTCTCCTCGACATATTTTTTGATTATCTCAATGAATTCTTCGCCATATCGTTGAGCCTTTCCGGCGCCGACACCTGAAATATTCTGAAGTTCATCGATTGTTATCGGATACTGAATTGCCATATCTTCAAGAGAAGGATCCTGAAAAATAACAAACGGCGGCACTTCCTTCACTTTTGACAATTTTTTACGGAGATCCTTAAGGATACTGAAGAGTTCCTCGTCAACTGCTGCTGTTCTTGCGCCGAAAGCATTTTCCTCGTCAGTTGTGTCAGCGTAATCATGATCTTCGGCAAGCATGAAAGAGGTGGGTTTCTCGAGAAACTCAAGCCCTTTCGGTGTTAACTTCAGGAGACCGTAATTCTCAATATCCTTTGTAAGGAGCTTGGCAATAAGAGCCTGTCTTATAACCATGTTCCAGAACTTTTCATCCTTGTCCTCCCCTATGCCGAAATATTCGAGTTTATGATGTTTATATGATTTTATTGCGGAAGTAACTTTTCCTGAAAGGATATTTGCAATATGATCGGCTTTGAATTTTTCCTTAACAGCAAGTATAGTCTCAAGTACGCTTACCACGGCCTCATTTCCTTCAAACTGGGCTTTTGGATGCAGGCAATTATCGCATGCTTCGCAGTTGTCATTGGGATACTCCTCTCCAAAATAATGAAGAAGCAGCTTCCTTCTGCACACTGACGATTCAGCATAAGATACTGTTTCAAGCAGCAGCTGCTTGCCAATCTCCTGTTCGGCAATCGGT
The DNA here is from genome assembly GCA_963715785.1 of uncultured Bacteroidales bacterium. Taxonomy (GTDB): domain Bacteria; phylum Bacteroidota; class Bacteroidia; order Bacteroidales; family VadinHA17; genus LD21. Next base: position 2,028,946 of record OY970276.1, on the reverse strand, counting down.
TTCCCCTGCATGAACTTCTCCAGTTTCAGGATATCATTGTAGCTGTAATAAGCAATGCAGTTTCCTTCCCCTCCGTCCCGTCCGGCCCTGCCTGTTTCCTGATAGTATCCTTCAAGACTCTTGGGGATATCATAATGAATTACAAATCTTACATCTGGTTTATCGATACCCATCCCGAAAGCGATTGTTGCTACAATAATGTCAGCTTCCTCCATCAGAAATTTGTCCTGGTTCATTGTACGGGTTGCTGAGTCCATTCCGGCGTGATAAGGAAGCGCCTTTATTCCATTTACTTTCAGTACTTCAGCCATTTCCTCGACCTTCTTACGGCTGAGACAATAAATTATACCTGACTTGCCGGAATTGTTTTTTATATATTTAATGATCTCCTTTGTAACATCCTGTTTCGATTTCACCTCATAATAGAGGTTAGGTCTGTTGAAGGAAGATTTAAAAACGTCGGCATCAAGAATACTAAGATTCTTCAGGATATCGTGCTGAACTTTTGGCGTTGCTGTTGCTGTAAGAGCTATTATTGGCGATCTGCCTATCAAATCAATTATCGGTCTTATCCTTCTGTATTCAGGCCTGAAATCATGTCCCCACTCTGATATGCAATGGGCTTCGTCGATGGCATAAAATGAAATGTCAATGTTTTTAAGGAACTCAATATTCTCTTCCTTTGTAAGAGATTCGGGAGCGACATACAGCAGTTTTGCTTTCCCCGAAAGCACATCTTTTTTTACTCTTGCTATTTCTGTCTTGGTAAGAGATGAATTCAGGAAATGAGCAACATCATCATCGGTGCTGAAGTTCCTCATGGCGTCAACCTGGTTTTTCATCAGTGCAATCAGAGGAGAAATTACAATTGCAATACCCTTTTTCATTACAGCGGGAAGCTGATAACAGAGCGACTTTCCTCCCCCGGTCGGCATAAGCACAAATGTATCTCTCCCTGCAAGGACATTCCTTATTATATGTTCCTGATTACCCTTGAAAGTATCAAAACCGAAATACTTTTTAAGGTAGTCATGTATAGTAGAATCATTAAGCATAATCATCTAAAAATGATAATTTCAATTAACTGCGAATATGTTTTGAATTTACAGTTTACATAAAGTTAATAAATTTCTCATTCATATTTTATTTTTAAGAATTAATTAACAAAAATGAGCGGCAGTTAAATGACCACTACTTTTATGTAATTAAATTACTTATCCTGTGGATTTGAATCAGGATTTACATTGGACTGCTGGCATTATTATTAACAAATTGATTATCTGGATGTTTAACAATCAGTCTCCCCTCCCGTTTCACTCTGCGTTACAACCTTCATAACACAAAAAGATTAATATTGTTTTGCAATAGAAGATTTATCATCTTTACAAACTGAATTTTAATCGAATTTAAAAACAGGTGTAAATGGCAATATTTGGGAAAAAAGGGAAGAATGGGGAGAAAGAAATGTCATTCCTTCAACATCTGGAGGAATTAAGATGGCACATTATCCGTTCCATTTTAGCAGTAGTGATATTTATGATTATAGCTTTTATATTTAAAAATATACTTTTCAATATAATTATTCTTGGCCCAAAAAGCCCCGATTTTATTACCAACAGGCTGCTATGTGAGCTTGGAACATATCTAAACACTCCCGCACTTTGTATCAATACCAAACCTTTGAACCTTATCAGTATAAAAATGTCGGGCCAGATCACAACCCATATAACAGCTGCCATGGTTGCCGGACTGATCCTTGCGTTTCCGGTTATACTCTGGGAGTTCTGGCAATTTTTCAAACCAGCGCTCAAACCGTCCGAGGCAAGATATGCAAAAGGTGCTGTACTCGCTGCTTCAGGGCTATTTTTTATAGGTGTACTTTTCGGATATTTTATGCTCGCTCCGCTTTCAATTCATTTTCTAAGTTCGTATGAAATAGATCCTTCCGTTGTAAATCAAATCAATATCAGGTCGTATATTGGCACTTTAACGTCGATTTGCCTGGCAACGGGGCTGGTTTTCGAGTTGCCGATAGTAACTTTCTTCCTGACCAAAATAGGAATTCTTACTCCGACCTTTATGAGAAAATACAGGAAGCATGCAATAGTGGTTATCTTTATAATCGCAGCCATCATCACTCCTCCTGATGTTTTTTCACAGACCCTGGTCGCTATCCCTCTGCTCATTCTGTATGAGGTCAGTATCTTTATCTCTTCAAGGGTGATGAAGCAAAAAGAAAAGGACCGGCAGGAATTCTTTGAAGGAGACGAAAAAACTGAACCTGCAACATCATAGTGATATAAATGAAACTTTACACAGAACATCTTGTAAAAAAATATCGCAGCAGAACAGTTGTTGACCGTGTTTCTGTTGAGGTCGAACAAGGGGAGATTGTTGGCTTGCTGGGGCCCAATGGCGCCGGGAAGACAACCACCTTTTACATGATTGTCGGACTGATCAGACCCAGAGAGGGAAGGATTTTTCTTGATGAAGAAGACATAACAACCCTTCCCGTTTATAAAAGAGCAAGAAAGGGGATCGGTTATCTGGCCCAGGAAGCCTCAGTTTTCAGGAATATGTCTGTTGAAGATAATATCCGTGCAGTCCTTGAAATGTCGGGTTTCCCAAAACCCGAGCAGCTGGAACGGCTTGAGACTCTTCTGGAGGAATTCGGGCTGCAGAAAATCAGGACAAGCAAAGGGATTCAGCTTTCCGGCGGCGAGCGCCGGCGTACTGAGATTGCCCGTGCATTGGCCCTTAAGCCAAAATTTATTTTGCTCGATGAACCCTTTGCCGGAGTTGACCCCATAGCTGTTGAGGATATCCAGGAGATAGTATCAAAACTAAGGGATAAAAATATAGGCATTCTTATAACCGATCATAACGTTCATGAGACTCTTTCCATCACCGACCGTGCATACCTCCTCTTTGAGGGCCGCATCCTGAAATCGGGTACTTCAGCACAATTGGCAGATGATGAGCATGTAAGAAAAGTATATCTCGGAAAAAACTTTGAACTGCGCCGGTAACTTATTCAATTTGTTTTGATAAGAAATTATTATACTTTTGCGGGGAATTTTACCGCGGATGTGTCGTAATTGGTAGCCGAGCAAGACTTAGGATCTTGTGTCTTCGTGACGTGGGGGTTCGAGTCCCTTCATCCGCACAAAAGTGTCAAGCCGCCCGTAACCTCTTTTAAAGTGCGTTTTGGCGGTTTTTTTAACAAGGCAATAAACAACAATTTATATGAATATTACCAAAGAAAACATCGACGATCTGAATGCCGTTCTAAAAGTGAAGATCGAGAAAGCTGATTACACGGAGAAGGTTGAAACAGTACTTAAGGATTACAGAAAAAAAGCAACAATAAAAGGCTTCCGTCCGGGAATGGTTCCGATAGGTCTCATAAAAAAAATGTATGGCCGGGCTGTGGAGATAGATGAAATAAATAAGATCGTTACGGATAATGTCCAAAAATATCTCACCGATGAAAAATTAGAAATCCTGGGCGACCCTCTTCCAAAAACCGATGAACAGGATAAAATTGACTTCGACAACCAGGAGGATTTTACGTTCACGTTCGAGATCGGACTTACACCGGAGATCGATGTAAAGCTTTCTAAAAAAAATAAGGTCAACCAGTACGAGATCATTGTCGATGAAAAGATGAGAAGCGAATATCTCGAAAACTATACCCGCAGATACGGAGAATTAAAAAAAGCTGACCAGACGGAAGAGAAAGATGTTGTCAAAGGCAAAATCGAAGCTATTGACAATAATGGCAATGTATTGCCTGAGGGTCCTGCTGTTGCTGAAACATCTCTTGGCATCGATATAATAAAGGATACAAAGATAAAGGAAAGCTTTATTGGGAAAAGTATTAACGATTCTATCGACTTCGATCTTAAAAAAGCATACCCAAATGATACCGAGATAGCCGGAATTTTACACAAGAAGAAGGAGGAAGTTGCAGAGCTGGTATCGGATTACAGATTTACAATCAGTGAAATCAGCAGATTCTTTCCTGCTGAAAAAGGACAGGAGCTCTTCAACAGGATCTACGGCGAAGGAGTAGTTAACTCGGAAGAGGAATTCATGAAGAGGATCGAGGATGAAATAGCCATGAATCTTAAACGCGAGAGCGATTTTAAACTCATGATGGATATTAAGAATATTGCAATGGAAAAGACTGAATTCCAGCTTCCGGAGGAATTTCTAAAAAAATGGCTTCTGAGAGTCAATGAAAAAGCTACTGAGGAACAGATAGAAAAAGAATTCGACAGCTTCAGAAAAGATCTTAAGTGGCAATTGATCCGTAACAAAATCGCCCGCGACAATGAGGTCAAAATCAGTGAAGAAGAATTGCAGAAAGAAGCTGAAAATATAACACGATATCAATTTCAGCAGTACGGCCTGTTCTATGCCACTGATGAACAGATAGCCAATTATGCAAAAGAGACCCTGAAAAGGGACGAGGACGCAAAAAGGATAGCCGACAAAATCCTCGAAGAAAAGGTCATTATCATCATGAAGGAACTGGTAAAGCTTGAAAATAAGAGCGTTACAATCGAAGAATTTAACAAGCTTTTCGAATCGTAATCCACGCTTTCCGATGATTAATTTTAATTTTATTATCTTTGACCGTTAATTTATAAAGCTTAAAATATGAACATCCTTGACGATTTTGGAAAGTACGCAAGAAGCGAACGCGGAGTCAGCAGTCTGACACTTCAAAAATATGCTTCCGTCTATGCAAGCTATATCTCTCCCACTATTATTGAGGAGAGACAGCTTAATGTGGCATCAATGGACGTCTTTTCCCGCCTGATGATGGACAGGATAATTTTCCTCGGATTGCCTATTGATGATTATGTGGCAAATATTATTCAGGCACAGCTTCTATATCTCGATTCAGCTGATCCCACAAAAGATATTTTCATTTATTTTAATACTCCGGGTGGTTCTGTGAATGCCGGACTTGGCATATACGATACCATGCAATTCATATCGGCCGATATAGCGACAATCTGCACTGGAATGGCTGCTTCTATGGGTGCTGTGCTGCTCACTGCCGGAAAGAAAGGCAAACGGTCAGCGCTGAAACATTCAAGGATTATGATCCATCAGCCTATGGGTGGTGCAGAGGGTGTAGCTTCCGATATTGAAATTACTGTGCGTGAAATCGTAAAGCTTAAGAAGGAACTTTATGAGATTATCGCATTCCACTCGGGCAACCCGATTGAGAAGGTTGAAAAAGACTCTGACAGAGACTACTGGATGACCGCACAGGAAGCTAAGGATTATGGAATGATCGATGAGATCCTTGTTAAAAATGTAAAGTAGTGTCTAATGGATAAATGTTCTTTTTGCGGCAGGACCAAGAAAGAAGCAAATATGCTCATTGCAGGACTTGAAGGCCATATATGTGACCACTGCATAGAACAGGCTCACAGCATTATGACTGAGGAGCTTGGCAGCAAAAAGAATGTTCCTTTTGAGACTATCAACCTGCTTAAACCAGCTGAAATCAAAAACTTTCTCGACCAGTATGTCATCGGACAGGATATGGCCAAGAAGATAATTGCTGTTGCAGTATATAATCACTATAAAAGGCTTATGCAAAAGCCTGATACTGAAGATATTGAAATAGAAAAATCAAACATCATCCTTGTTGGCGAGACTGGCACCGGAAAGACACTTCTTGCCCGCACGGTTGCAAAAATGCTGCATGTTCCTTTTACCATTGTAGATGCAACTGTACTTACTGAAGCCGGTTATGTCGGAGAAGACATTGAAAGCCTGCTGACAAGGTTGCTTCAGAACGCTGATTATGATGTTAAAGCCGCTGAAAAAGGTATAGTGTTCATTGACGAAATCGATAAGATTGCAAGAAAAGGCGACAATCCTTCCATAACCCGTGATGTTTCCGGAGAAGGTGTACAGCAGGGTCTGCTTAAACTGCTTGAGGGTTCTATTGTAAATGTCCCGCCACAGGGCGGACGAAAACATCCTGAACAGAAAATGATCCCGGTCGATACAAAGAACATTCTTTTTATCTGTGGTGGAGCCTTTGAAGGGATTGACAAGAAAATAGCACAGCGGCTCAACACTCAGATCGTTGGCTTCGGCGCTTCAAAGATCCGTGAGAAGGTTGATAAAGGAAATCTGGTGCAGTATATTGCTCCCCAGGATCTCAGATCGTACGGACTTATTCCCGAGATAATTGGAAGACTCCCCGTTCTTACACATCTTAATCCGCTCGACAGGGATGCTCTCAGGGCGATACTTACCGAACCAAAAAACGCACTGGTGAAACAATATGTGAAATTGTTCAGGATGGATAACATTGAGCTCACATTTGGTGAAGGAGTCCTTGATTATATAGTTGATAAGGCGATTGAATTCAAGCTTGGAGCCCGCGGACTGAGATCAATCTGTGAAACCATAATGCTCGATGCCATGTTCGAAATGCCCTCTGTCGATACAAATGAACTTGAGATAACAGTCGACTACGCAAGCCGGAAGCTTGAACGTATCAACCTTAAGGTTTTGAGAGCGTCCTGAGCAATTCAGACACCTAATTATTCTTTCTAAGCCTGACTTACTCCGTCTCTTCTTTTATAAGTTGTGTAAGTATAGGGTATTTTGTTGTCTTCGCTGATCATAAATTCCTCCTTCTCTGCAATTTCCCAAATCTTAAGATCTACTTCCGGGAAAAAGATGTCAGCCGGCGCCGCTTTATGAACATGAGTTATCAGAAGGCGATCCGCAATAGGCATAAACTGACGGTATATACTTCCCCCTCCTATAATAAATATTTCAGCAGCCGGATTGCATTTACTGAGAGCATCATTAATGGAATACGCGGTAACAGAATCATCAATGGTCTCATCAGGGATATCCGTAAGAACTATATTTTGTCGTCCCGGCAATGGCCTGTTAGGCAACGATTCCCAGGTCTTTTTTCCCATTATGACAGTGTTGCCTTTTGTGAGTCTTTTAAATCTCTTCAGATCTTCCGGAATATGCCACAAAAGCTCATTATCTTTTCCAATTCCCCAGTCTTCGGAAACAGCCACAATAATTGAAATCATATCTTACTTATTATACTGCAATATCACCTTTTATATGAGGATGGGAGACATAATCCGTCAGAGTAAAATCATCATACCTGAACTTGAGAATATCCTTAACCTCAGGATTTATGATCATTCGGGGAAGTTTATAAGGTTCTCTTGTGAGCTGAAGCTTCACCTGATCCAAATGGTTGAGATATATATGTGCATCGCCAAGAGTGTGAACAAAATCCCCCGGTTTAAGTCCGGTAACCTGAGCTACCATCAGTGTTAAAAGTGCATAAGATGCAATATTAAATGGCACTCCTATGAAAATATCGGCACTTCTCTGATAAAGCTGACAAGATAATCTTCCTGCCGCAACATAGAATTGAAATAGGATATGGCATGGAGGAAGAGCCATCTTATCTAATTCCCCTACGTTCCATGCGCTTACTATATGTCTCCTCGAGTCAGGGAACTTTTTAATTGAGGCGATTACATTTTCCAGCTGATCGATTTTTTTCCCGTCACCTGCAGGCCATGACCGCCATTGGTAACCATAGATTGGACCCAGGTTGCCATCCTGATCAGCCCATTCATTCCAGATCTTAACTCCGTTATCGTTCAGATAACGTGTATTCGTGTCTCCCGAAATAAACCACAGCAGTTCATGAATAATGGATTTCAGATGCAGCTTTTTCGTCGTCAGCAGTGGAAAGCCTTCTGCAAGGTTAAATCTCATCTGATAACCAAATACACTTATCGTTCCGGTTCCTGTCCTGTCATTCTTTTCAGTCCCGGTTTTTAATACATGATCAAGTAATTCAAGGTATTGCTTCATTCCAGTTACTTCGATTCGTTATTCCGGGATAATTCTTGCTGCCCAGCCACCACCTGGAGCAAGATGAATTTTCATCTTATCGCCTGATTTCACTTTTGATTTCATATGCTTATAATCACCTGCATACCTGTCGGCATTTATCCCATCCTGAAATATTTCCATGGAATAATTCCCTGCAGGCAGAAACGACAGATCAAGGTTCAGATCACGTGCGGTCCAGTCTGTTATACCTCCTACAAACCACTCTCTGCCTGATCTCCTGGCAAGCAGAAGATATTCACCAACTTTCCCGTCAATCCCTACGATATCATCCCAAACCACCGGGATTTTTACAATAAAATCTGTTGTCTCCTGCTCTTTCATGTAATATGACGGGCTGTCAGCCAGCATCTGAAGAGGGCTCTCATAAATGACATATAAGGCTACCTGATGTGCACGGGTACCCTGACTCTCCGGTCGGGTAAAATTCGGGGTAAAATTTACTTTATCCATATTAACCATTGCCCCGGGAGTATAATCCATTGGTCCGGCTATCATTCTGGTAAAAGGAATCGTTGCATCATGCTTAGGGGTGATATCCTTGCTCCATTTATCGTTTTCCATCCCCTTCACACCTTCACGGGTGAGTGCATTTGGCCAGGTGCGTCCCAGACCATCAGGTTTGTAGGCGCCATGAAAGTCTATGAGAAGATGATGTTCAGCTGTCTTCCTGGCGGCTTCAAGATAGAAATTGACAACCTTCTGATCGTCTCTTTGCATAAAATCAACTTTAACACCCTTGACTCCCCATTTTTCATATAAGGCAACCGCCTCATCAATCTTATCCCAGAAAGTCTTCCAGGCAACCCATAATATTACTCCAACATGCTTGCTTTCAGCATATTTAACCAGTTCCGGAACGTCAATATCGTGAACTGATTCAAGAACTGTACTCGGTTTATACCAACCCTCATCAAGAATTATATATTCGATATTGTTATTTGAAGCAAAATCGATATAATATTTGTAAGTATCATTATTGATACCAGCCCTGAAATCGACACCATAAATGTTGTTTGCATTCCACCAGTCCCAGGCCACATGCCCGGGTTTAATCCATTTTGTATCTTTTATCTTATTTTCCGGAGCTAGCTGGAAGACCAGGCTGCTTTCGATTAATTTGACATCACTTGAAGCTATTATGAATACCCTCCATGGAAATGTCCTTGTTCCTGAGGTTTTTGCGATATAGTCTTTTGTACTGGTAATAAATAAATTACGGTCACCAACAAGCTTTTCAGTTTCAGGAAATTTCGACCAGGTGCCTGAAACTTTACCTTCTCCTCCTCCAACAACCCACATACCGGGGTAATCTTCAATATCAGATTCTGTTACAAGTACATCAGAGCCATTCACCTGGAACAGCACGGGCAGGCTTGCAAGATGGTTACTTGCTATTGTGTCGAGAGAAGAATATAAAAAGGTTCTTTCATTATGGGACATAAAACTGGTCTCGAGCGGATACCATGCATGTGACCCTACGGGAAATGCCAACCCGGCTATTTCATTTTTAATCGTAATCTCATCAGGCAGGAATGTTTCAAACCTGTAAGCAATGCCATCATTGTAAACTCTGAACTGAAGTGAATAACCCGATTTAAATGAGATTGTAAGTACATTGCAGTTATCCGAAATCTCTGATTTCTTATTGGATACCACAGGTCGTATTATATCATTAATATGGCTGATTGCGGCTTTCCTGACTTTTTCATTTTTACCCAGCACCGTTCCATTCTCAAGGATCATGGCGATTGTTGAGTTGTTAATCAGTGGCTTGCCATTGAATGTTGCCGACCAGGTAACTGCTGTGCCTGTATTTACCGTAAGCGATATTTTCCCATCGGGAGAGCTTACCTTAGTGTCATTTGCTGCAGAGCAATATGCAGGAATCAAAAAGAAAAGAGCCAATAGCAAAGTTCTATTCATTATCTCAGGTTTATGGTGTCATGTTTCAAAATAGCGATGAACGGCTTATCCCTTTTTCTTCTTACGCTTGTCAATCTCATCCCTGACGGCAGCAGCACGCTCATAATCTTCAGTCTTGATTGCTTCATCAATCATTTTATATAGCTCTTCATCAGAATAACTGTCATATTTTGTTTTCTCAGGCTCAAAGAAATTTTCAACCTCATTTGATGAGGTTATTTCACTATCGGTTGGATTGACTGTAATACCGGCTTTATTAAGGATTTCTTCCGTGATATATATCGGACAGCCGAATCTCAGTGCAATAGCAACAGCATCGGAAGTCCTGCTGTCAATTGAATATTCCTTTTCTCCATTGTTGCATACAAGTTTTGAAAAGAATACGCCTTCTTCAAGCTTATAAATCATTACTTCAATGACCGAGATATTAAACTCATCGGCAAACTTCTTAAACAAATCATGAGTTAATGGACGCGGTGGATCGAGATTTTCAAGCTTGATTACAATTGCCTGTGCTTCAAATCCTCCGATAATAATCGGGATCCTTCTGTCACCGTTTTCTTCAATCAATATCAGCGCATAAGCTCCGGACTGAGTCTGACTGTATGATATGCCCATTACTTTAAGCTTTACTCTCTTCATAATAATTGTTTACGCGCCAAAGGAATAACCGGTTTTTATCTTGTTTAAGACAAATATAAAGATATTAGCACTAACACTTGGAGTGGGAATATTCTTTTTTATCAACATCCTTACAATAATATGTACCAGTTTGTTCAATCATGGGAGTCATAAATCCGGTGTGTCTGTCCTATCCTTCATCGATTGACCCTCTTCTTTAAAAATTTAAGCTTATTGATTTGAAAATAATCTTATTTGTATATCTTTGCAGTCCAATTTTGGATAAATCCGGAGGGGCATCTGAAAGTTATAAGATCGAATGATCATATACGCCTCACGGAGTAACGTAAAAAAATGATAAGATGTACGCAATCGTAGAAATTGCTGGTCAGCAGTTTAAAGTTGAGAACGGCAAGAGGATTTTTGTTCACAGGCTGGAATTTGAAGAAGGAAAGGAAGTTGAATTTGAAAACGTGCTTTTAATTGAGGATGAGGGCAAAATAACAATCGGGGAACCCACTGTCAAGGGTGCAGTTGTAGGAGGAAAAATCCTCGACAATAGTATCCGCGGTGAGAAGGTCATTGTGTTCAAAAAGAAAAGAAAAAAAGGGTATAGGGTCAGAAATGGACATCGCCAGAATTTTACCCAGGTAGAAATTATCAGCATCAATGGCGTAGCTGCACCAAAAAAATCAGCTCCTGCCAAAACTGAAGCTAAACAAGCAGATGCTTCCGTGGCTGAAGTAGCTGTGAAGCCAAAGAAAGCTGCTAAAAAACCTGCCGCCAGCAAGGAAGAAACAGCAGTAAAGAAAACTACTGCTAAAAAGGCCACAGTAAAGAAACCGGCTGAAAAGAAACCTGCCGCAAAGAAAACCCCAAAAAGCAAGAAATAATAAATTGTAAGTTTAAGCAAATAAAAATATAGAATTATGGCACACAAGAAAGGAGCAGGCAGCTCGCGAAACGGTCGGGATTCGGAAAGTAAACGATTGGGAGTGAAGCTCTTCGGCGGCCAGACAGCCAAAGCAGGCAACATTTTAGTTCGCCAGAGAGGTACAAAACATAACCCCGGTCTTAATGTAGGCCTCGGAAAAGACCACACACTTTTTGCCCTTACCGACGGTGAGGTTGAATTCAAAAGAAAGAAAGATAATAAGACATACGTATCGGTTAAACCCGCGACTGAGTAAGCTATTATCCTAAAAGATTCAGGCTCCCGAAATTCTTTCTGTTGCAGGAAAGCATTATCGGGAGTTTTTTGATATTTTTACAGCAGGCGCATATGCCTGCTTTTTTATTAATCCTAAATTGAATATGCTAACAGTAAATCTTATTCGCGAAAAGAAGGAATTTATAATCGAACGGCTTAGAATTAAAAACTTCGAAGCGGAGGAAATTATTAACAGAATTCTTATTCTTGATTTATCCCGCCGCGAAATACAGGCTAAAACTGATATGCTGCAGGGAGAAATGAACCAGATTTCAAAGGAGATAGGCTCCCTTATGAAGGAAGGGAAAAAAGCTGAAGCGGAAGCTGCTAAAAATCAGACTTATTCCCTTAAAGAAGAAATCAAAACTCTTACCGACAAACTGGCGCCTATTGACACTGAGTTACGAAACGAGATTGTCCGCCTTCCTAATATCCCTCATGAATCAGTTCCGCCGGGCCATGGAGCCGATGATAATGTTGAAGTAAAGAACGGTGGCAAAATGCCCGTAATACCTGCCAGTGCACTTCCTCACTGGGACCTGATAAGAAAATATGATATTATTGATTTTGAGCTTGGAATTAAACTGACAGGCGCGGGATTTCCTGTCTATAAAGGCAAAGGTGCAAAATTACAGAGAGCCCTTATAAGCTTTTTCCTCGATGAAGGAGAAAAAGCCGGCTATACTGAAGTGATGCCCCCAATTCTGGTAAATGAGGATTCAGGTTTCGGCACCGGTCAGCTGCCGGATAAAGAGGGTCAGATGTACCACGCTACCCTTGATAATTTTTATCTTGTTCCAACGGCTGAGGTACCGGTTACAAATCTTTACAGGGATGTAATCCTGAATGCTGAAGTCCTTCCTGTAAAAAATATGGCATATACCCCTTGTTTCAGGAGGGAAGCGGGTTCGTGGGGAGCACATGTAAGAGGACTCAACAGGCTGCATCAGTTTGATAAGGTAGAAATTGTGAGGATTGCCCATCCCGATCATTCTTATGAATCGCTTGAGGAAATGGTAGCACATGTGGAAAGCCTGGTCCTTAAGCTGGAACTCCCTTACCGCATACTCAAGCTTTGCGGAGGCGACATGTCTTTCACATCCGCGCTTACCTACGATTTTGAAGTATGGTCGGCAGCCCAGAAGCGCTGGCTAGAGGTTAGCTCGGTCTCAAATTTTGAATCCTTCCAGGCCAACAGACTGAAATGCAGATTCAAGGAAAAGGGAGGCAAGCAGACTCGTCTGGTACATACACTCAATGGAAGCGCACTGGCATTGCCAAGAATTGTTGCTGCAATACTCGAAAATAACCAGACCGAGGCGGGAATTATGATCCCAAAGGTGCTGATCCCGTACACTGGTTATGATATAATAAATTAAAAGCAATGCCCGCAAGGATCACACTTTGCGTCCTGATAGCTGTCTGGATTTGCATACGCATAGTGTATACCCGGCTGAATGGACTCAAAAGTTTCTCGTTCATTGTTTCAAAATACTATGGATAAAACCCGTCAATCATACCTTTTTGCCTGTCTTGCCATCCTTTTCTGGTCGACGGTACCGACAGCATTCAAGATTAGTCTCAGAGAACTGGCTATTCTGCCAATGCTTACAATTGCCTCTCTTACTTCATCATTTGTTTTGCTTTTGATTGTTCTTTTTGAGAAAAAAGCTTATCTGCTCAGGTTAACTACAAGACGGCAATTAATTAATTCCGCAATACTCGGATTCATTAATCCATTTTTATACTATCTTATATTACTCAGGGCTTATCAGCTGCTTCCGGCCCAGGTTGCACAGCCGCTTAATATGATTTGGCCCATTTTGCTCGTCTTTATTTCTGTTCCGATGCTAGGGCAAAAGATAGAAAGCAAAAGCTATTTGGCTCTCTTAATCAGTTTTGCCGGGGTATACACAATTTCATCCCAGGGCAATCTTATATCTTCCAGCCATGCAAATCTGACAGGAGTATTTCTTGCCACCGGAAGCTCTGTGTTCTGGGCGATCTACTTCATTCTAAATGTAAAAGATAAGAGGGATGAAGGGGTAAAGCTTCTCCTTAACTTTGTCTTCGGCTCAATATATCTCATAATTGCAATGATAGTTTTTGGAAAGCCATTTCCGCAAGCATTTTCAAAGGGTATGGCCGGATCAGTTTATATTGGTGTATTTGAAATGGGAATCACATTCTTTTTCTGGCTTAAAGCTCTTAGTCTGGCTTCAACCACCGCAAAAGTAAGCAACCTTGTATACCTTGCCCCTTTTCTTTCGTTGGTTTTTGTACACTTTATTCTTCATGAACCCGTTTATTATACCACGCTGGTTGGATTATTATTAATCATTTCAGGAATTTTTATTCAAACCAGGCGATCAAAAGTCATTGTTTAATTGTTATACAACGAAAATTATAAGATCAAAAAATGAAAAAGCTCACTTTTCTATTAATCTCATCAATAATTATTGGATTTATTTCCTGTAAAAAGAACTCCTCACCTGCCACCAGCACCACAGAAACAGTGGACGAACTGGCAAGGGATACTCTTTATTCTGACATGAATCAGTATTATTTCTGGTATAAACTTATGCCAGCAGTTGTTAAAACAGACTATAAGGATCCATATACTCTGCTCGACGCAATGGAATACAAAACACTCGACAGATGGAGCTTTGTGGAAACATATGATCAATATGTGGCACAGAACACCGGAAGCTTTGTAGGACATGGGATAAGCATGGGTCTTGACCCTTCCAACCAGGTGAGGATCGCACAGATATATTCGCAGTCTCCTCTATATCAACTCGGAGTGCGAAGAGGATGGATTGTGAAAAAGCTGAATGGCACTGATCTGGCTCCTATATTCATGGCGAATGATGCTAATGCGTATAACCAGTTGATCGGCGCTTCTTCACCTTCAGTGACAAATACATTTCTCTTTCAGACACCCGAAGGAAAAGATTCCACAATAGTATCAACTAAAGCATCATTTACTCTTAACACTGTACTCCTTGCTGATACTTTACATCTGACTTCAGGAATTGCCGGGCATCTGGTATTTGATGAGTTCATTCCTCCTTCAAATGCAGAGCTGCAAAGCGCTTTTACCTATTTCAGCCAGGCTGGTGTAAAAGACCTGATTGTGGATTTAAGGTATAACGGAGGCGGAGACCTGGGAGTATTAGCAAACATGGCCAGCTATGTTGCTGGTGCATCCAAAGCAGGTACACCTTTCCTTCAGTTGACTTTCAACGACAAGAATTCAATCTATAATACTGTATATGATTTCAATACTGTGTCGTCTCCGCTGAGCATCTCTAGACTTGTGGTTATCACTACCCGGGGGACTGCCTCTGCCAGTGAAGATTTTATAAATGGTTTGAAACCACTCCTCGAAGTAAAAACTATCGGCGACACTACAAACGGCAAACCTGTTGGAATGGTCGGATTTCAATATAAAACCGACTATGTTTTCTTCCCGATCACATTTTCGCTGGTTAATTCAGCGGGGCAGGGCGATTTTTATAAGGGATTTGCACCCGATAAATATGTCCCCGATGATATAACCCATGATTGGAGCGACAGGAACGAGGCTTGCCTTAAAGAATCAATATATTACCTCGAACATGGCAGTGTATCATCAAAAGGCCTGATGGTTAAACAGCCTGTAATTACATTTTCCGAGCAGCCGGGTAAAAATAACAACGCTTATATCTTAAAAAAATAAATAAAGACTAAGGGCATTTTTGAAGGACGGCTCAAATCCGTTGCATAATGACAGGTTAGTGCTGTCATCCGGGGCACAAATAAAAGAGAAGCGATTTGCACACGTAAATCGCTTCTCTTTTTGCCATATCAATAAAATAAAGCCAGATGGCTTAGACGAGATTAGGAAGAGCTATTCGATGGCAAATCTCAAAAATGATTATTAACTTGGCGGCAAATAGCCTGAATTGAAAATAAAACCAAAGGAAAGGATAATTCTGGGTATCGACCCGGGAACTAATATAACCGGCTATGGGGTTATCAGGACTTCGGGTACCACACCCGAGCTGATAGCGATCGGGGCTCTGGATCTTTCGAAATATGAAGATCACTATATTAAGCTGAAACAGATTTTCGAACGCATTGTCGGAATCATAGATGAATATCACCCTGATGAACTGGCCATAGAAGCCCCTTTTTACGGAAAAAATGTTCAGTCAATGCTGAAGCTTGGCAGAGCTCAGGGAGCAGCCATTGCTGCTGCGCTTTCTCGTTCGCTGCCAATATTTGAATATGCTCCCAGGAAGATCAAAATGTCTATCACCGGTCAGGGAGCGGCTTCGAAGGAGCAGGTAGCAGCAATGCTGATGAATATCCTGAAATTCAATCTTACGGAAATTAAACTCGACGCAACTGATGGATTGGCAGCAGCTCTTTGTCATTTCTATCAGACAAATAAACCCACTCAGGACAAGGCCTATAACAGCTGGAAGGATTTCATGAATAAGAATCCAAAAAGGGTAAAGACAAAAGGTGATTAAGCAGCTCACACAACAGCAAAAGCGAGCGCAACCACACTTACCCTCACTCCTTCTACTGTAAGAAGTTCATTTGCGCACGACTCAATTGTCGATCCGGTAGTTATCACATCATCCACAAGTAATATATGTTTCCCTTGTATCTCCGATGGCTGACTGACCTGAAATATTCCATCGACATTTATCCATCTTTCGTATCGCGACCGCTTTGTCTGTGTGGCTGACGCATTCGTTCTGACAAGCGATACAATATCGAGTGGCAGTAAGGCAGCATCAGCCAGTCCCCTGGCTATCATTTCGCTTTGATTAAATCCACGGCTGCGCTTTTTAGCCGGATGAAGAGGAACAGGAATGATGAGATCAATATCATTCAGGAATCCCGATGATTTCAATGTAAGCCCATATATTCTGCCAAGCCCGAACCCGATCTCACTTATCCCACTGTATTTAAGGGCATGGATCAGGTTTCTGATCCGACTGCCTTTGTTATAAAATGAAAAAGCTGCTGCCTTTTCTATCAGGCATCGTCCCCAGAAAAGCCGTGCAACCGGGTTATCGGGGGAATTATGGTAATTTGTCCGCGGGATAACAACATAACATTCAGTGCACAATAGCTTTTCATTCCTAAGCAGGCATGCACCACAAGCATAGCACAGCCTTGGAAAAAGAAGACTTATAAAATCGTCCCAAAAATCATAGAAATAACTCATGCAGCGAGCAGAATTATTCTATAAAGATATAAAATTCAGTATTAGAATTGACAGATTGGGAAGCATTGATTATAACAAATAAAGATGATCGGATCATCTGAGACCAGGTCAATTTGTCGACCGGGTGAGACTATAAAATCACCTTGCTGCTGATCCTGGCAGCAATTTCGCTGAATTCTTCGGGTGTAAATTTCAGCTTCGGGTTTTTGAAATTTATATCATCCATAGAATCCATCGGCACCAGATGAATATGTGCATGAGGCACCTCAAGGCCGAGGATTGCCACTCCGATCCTGCTGCAGGGAATTGCACTTTTGATTGCAATGGCTATTTTCCTGGAGAATAGTATAATACCGGTCAGATTAACATCATCCAGGTCGAAAACATAATCAGTTTCCAACTTGGGTACTACCAGTGTATGTCCTGCTCTCAATGGGTTTATATCGAGAAATGCAAAAAAATCTTCATTCTCGGCAATCTTATAACAAGGGATCTCTCCTTTAATTATTTTAGTAAAAATAGTCGCCATAAATGCTGATGATATGTATTGTCAGATTGAAATGGAAATGATTTCAAACGGAATAGTTCCTGAAGGTACTTTAATCTGAACGATGTCACCTACCTTCTTTCCTATCAGACCCTGTGCAATTGGAGAGCTGACTGCAATCTTACCAAGCTTGAAATTTGCTTCACTCTCAGGTACAATCAGGTATTCCATTACCGAATTATTGGATTTATTCCTGATTTTCACACGGTTAAGCAATCTTACAGAAGAAGTATCAATTTTTGATTCGTCGAGGATCCTTGAGCGGGCCACAATATCTTCAAGCTTTGATATCCTTAATTCCAGCATTCCCTGAGCCTCCTTAGCGGCAGCATACTCAGCATTCTCAGAGAGATCACCCTTATCCCTGGCATCGGCTATCTGCCTGGAGATTGAAGGTCTCTCAACATTTCTTAACTGGTCGAGCTCCTCCTTCATTTTCTGAAGACCTTCTACAGTCACATATATAACCTCTGACATTTTCTCTATTATATTAAAAAATAAGAAGAATTCCGGGGATGCCGGAACTCTTCAAGGACAAATATATAAAATTTTTCAACTAATTACAAATAATTATCCCGTGAACACTGGTGTTTCACAATAAGTGATCCACAAATTAATCATTATTTATATTTTCTGGCCGCACCTTTAGTACCCGACTTAATTTTTTTTCTTTTTTCTTTATCGCGTGCCGTATAATCTTTCTTATTTTGCTTCATCCGTTCCTTCACTTCAGGTGTTTGTATATCATAAGTTCTCTGTTGCGACTTCTTTACAGATTTATCATAATCTCTTTTCAGTTTACGGTCATTAGCCTGTTGCTTCTTTTTGCTTCTTGAAGCGCTTTTGGGGGCCTTAACTTTTGATTCATTTTTTATCCCCGATGTTTTACCAAACAATTTCTTATCAGGATCCTTATGAAATATCTGGGCATTAGCTGCTCCGATGGTCAACAAAAACATGAATAAGAAAACAAAAAATTTTTTAACAGATAAATTATTCATTACCAGACATTACAATAAAAATTTCTCAATTCCGTTAGATTTCCGGCGGTAATAGTAATTTTGCATTAATAAAATTTTACTAATGGCTCCATATTCAAAAATAAGATTTTTTTTAATTACATCAGCACTTGTTGTCTTCTTAAGTTCCTGCAATAAAAAGAATGATGTGATTCCGGATACTTATGTAAACTTCGTTCTCAATCTTAACGATGCTGAATTTGTAAATCTGAGCGGTTTTGGAGGTTCTGTTACAGTTGATTCTCATACCAATAACTGGGGAATAGGCGCGGCAGGCTACGATGGCAACGGGATTATCATTTGTTTTGGGGTTGATGAGTTCTACGCGTATGACCGTACCTGTCCGCATGACTATGTTAATAATGGCTTGAGCATAAAAGTTAATATAGATCCCGGCAATTCAACGATTGCCATCTGCCCGAAATGCGGAACCAAATACGCCCTGACAGTCGGCGGTACTCCTGCCTCAGGAGTAGGCAGGTATCCTCTGAAAAACTACAGAACAAGTGTCCAGGGAGACTACGTCACAGTGTGGAATTAAATAATATTTTCACAGAGGGACTCTCCTTATCCGCCAGCCGGCCGAGAACTTTCGTGAGCAATACTTCTTCGAATCGCCACGTCTCCCTCACCCATAAATAATAAATGTGCTAATACCTGTAATGATCTGGTTTGTAGGGCCCTGATTCAGAAACGCCAATATAGTCAGATTGTGATTTTGTCAGTTTGGTAAGCTTTACTCCCAGCTGATCGAGGTGCAATCGGGCCACCTCTTCATCGAGATATTTAGGAAGCCTGTAAACACCGATTTTATAATCATTCTTCCACAATTCGATCTGGGCAAGGGTCTGATTACTGAATGAATTACTCATCACAAAGGAAGGATGACCTGTTGCGCAGCCAAGATTGACAAGTCTTCCTTCAGCAAGAATAAAAATTGAATGACCGTCAGGGAATTGATATTTATCAACCTGGGGCTTAATATTGATCTTTAAAATCCCTTCAAGCTCATTCAGATTATCAACCTGTATCTCATTGTCAAAATGACCTATATTACAAACAATCGACTGATCCTTCATCTTCTTCATATGGTCAATAGTAATAATATCCCTGTTGCCGGTAGCAGTCACGTATATATTCCCCTCACTCAGGGCATCCTCAACAGTTTTTACTTCGAACCCTTCCATAGAAGCCTGAAGTGCACAGATGGGGTCAATTTCAGTGACAATAACCCTTGAACCGTACGATTTCATAGATCTTGCGCAGCCTTTTCCCACATCTCCGTAGCCGCAAACAACAACCACTTTCCCGGCCAGCATAACGTCTGTAGCTCTTTTTATGCCATCGGCGAGAGATTCCCTGCAGCCGTAGAGATTGTCGAATTTTGATTTTGTAACAGAATCATTGACATTAATTGCGGGTACCAGCAATTCTCCGTTTTCCATCATCTGGTATAGCCGGTGGACACCTGTAGTAGTTTCTTCGGATATACCTTTCAACGCCGCAATAGTATTATGCCATTTTCCTGGTTCACTGGCAAGAATATCCTTCAGTGTTGAGAGTATTATAGCCTCTTCCCTGCTGTCAGGTTTCCTGTTTAATATTTCCGGGGTATTTTCAGCTTTGTATCCAAGGTGAACCATAAGAGAAGCATCGCCTCCGTCATCGACAATGAGGCTGGGACCTTTTCCTCCAGGGAAGGAAAGAGCCTGAGCTGTACACCACCAGTATTCTTCGAGGGTCTCACCCTTCCAGGCAAACACAGGTATACCTCTGGCTGCGATGGCTGCTGCTGCATGATCCTGGGTCGAAAAGATATTACAGCTTGCCCATCTCACGTCAGCACCAAGCTCTGCAAGCGTTTCAATAAGCACAGCAGTTTGTATTGTCATATGCAGTGATCCTGTAATGCGGGCACCTCTTAAGGGTTTTTCAGAGGAATATTTTCTTCTTATTGCCAGTAATCCCGGCATCTCTTTTTCAGCTATTTCAATTTCTTTTTTGCCAAAATCTGCAAGTGAGATATCTTTTACCTGATATTGCAGTGCATCTGTCGTTACATTCATATTCCGTATTATTTTTGAGAGGTCAAAGTTAACAAAAACATTTATAATTCTTCAAGCCAGCAGCCGCAGAGTATCCAGTTCATCCTGCTTCATCTGTTCTGTCAGTTGCTCTAAATTTTCAAATTTCTTTTCATCCCTCAGTCTTTTCATGAAACTTACAGCTATTTTTCTTCCGTAGATATTCTTTTCAAAATCGAGAATATAAGCTTCAATACTTCTCAAGGTATTGTCTGAATTGACAGTGGGATTGGTGCCGATATTAAGCATCGCCCGATATGAATGGTTATCTATTATCACCTTAACTGCATACACTCCATTGGAAGGTATAAGCTTATGTGTCGAATCCGGCTTAATGTTTGCTGTAGGAAATCCAATAGAGCGACCGATCTTCCTGCCTTCGATAATTGTTCCACTTACAGAATATGGATATCCCAGCCAGTTATTCGCCTCATCCAATTTTCCTTTTAACAAGGCTTCGCGGATAAGGGAAGAACTGATAGCTCCCTCTTCCGTATGAAGTCCCTGGACCTGTTCCACCCTGAAACCAAGAGCTTCCGAACATTCCTTTATTGTCTGGAAATCGCCTTCGCCTCGTCTGCCGAAGTGATGATTGTATCCTATTATCAGATGCTTGGTCCCGATTTTTTTTACCAAAATGTCTTTAATAAAATCACATGCCGCGATCTTGCTGAACTGCTTTGTAAATTCTATCACTATGAGATGGTCAATGCCAGCCATTTCAAGCCGGACTTTCTTCTCCTCCATTGTTGTAAGAAATGAAAGATCAGCGTTATTGTGATCAAGAACAAGCCTGGGATGCGGAGAAAATGTAATTACAACAGATTCGGTCTTCTCTTCCTTAGCCCGGGAAACTACCTGACTGAGCAAGGCCAGGTGACCCCGGTGAACCCCGTCAAAAATTCCCAGGGTTGCAACAGGTGCAATCAGGCTGACCTTTTCATATCCTTCATGGATTATCATAAAATGAATTTATGCCTGCAAAATTAATAAAGCCCATGGAAATGAAGCCAATTAATGATTTAGTTTTTGTATTTTTATAGAAAGATTCCTCATTTAGCCAATTACCATGAACACAAGTAGTTTCTATCAGTCTGACCCATGGTTAAATCCCTTTATTGAAGTCATAAACAGACGCAATTCGAAATGTCTGTCGAAAGAAATGCAATTGGTTGGAACCGGAACGCTCTGCGATTTCGCAATGGGTCATTATTACTATGGGCTGCATCGGAATAGCGACTCATGGGTCTTCAGGGAATGGGCTCCAAATGCTAAGAAAATTTTTATAATAGGTGTATTTACACTATGGAAGGAGAAGAAGGAGTTCATGTTGGAGCGAATCAATGATAATGGCGACTGGCAGATCATAATGCCGCCGGAAGCTCTTAAGCATGGAGACCTTTATAAACTTTCGGTTCACTGGGATGGAGGAAAAGGGGAGCGGATTCCGGCATATGCCAACCGTGTTGTTCAGGATGAAAAGACTAAAATATTCAATGCACAGGTCTGGCAACCGGAAAAAAGCTATAGCTGGAGCTGTAATTATTTCAGCTCACATTTCCCTGCACCTGTGATATATGAGGCGCACATTGGTATGGCTACTGCTCAGGAGAAAATTGGCACTTACCGTGAATTTACGGAAAATGTACTTCCTGTCATTTCCAAATCAGGATATAACACATTACAGCTGATGGCTATCCAGGAACATCCCTTCTATGGTTCTTTCGGCTACCATGTCTCCAGTTTTTTTGCAGCATCATCACGGTTCGGAACACCGGAAGAACTGAAGGAACTTATAGATAAGGCCCATCAGTCAGGACTCAGGGTAATAATGGATCTTGTTCAATCACATTCGGTTAAAAACGTAAATGAAGGCCTGGGGCTATTTGACGGATCACTGGGACAATACTTTCATGCTAATGAGCGTCGAAACCATATTGCCTGGGATTCTTTATGCTTCGATTATGGGAAGGACAATGTAATTCATTTCCTTCTGTCGAACTGCCGTTACTGGCTTGAAGAGTATAAATTCGACGGATTCAGGTTTGATGGAGTAACAAGCATGATATATTACGATCACGGACTTGAAAAAAACTTCACCTCGTATAACGAATATTTTGACGGCAATCAGGATGAAGATGCCCTTGTATACCTCTTCCTTGCAAATAAGATGATTCATACGTTTAATCCGGAAGCGATTACTATTGCAGAAGAGATGAGCGGAATGCCGGGCCTGGCCTCCGAAAATGATAAGATGGGTTGCGGCTTCAATTTCAGGTTATCAATGGGTGTTCCTGACTTCTGGATAAAGCTGGTAAAAGAAACCCTTGATGAGAACTGGAATATGGGCACCCTGTTCTATGAACTGACACAGCATCGTCCTGAAGAAAGAATAATTTCCTACTGCGAATCGCATGACCAGGCGTTGGTCGGTGATAAAACGCTTATTTTCAGAATGATGGATGCAGAGATGTATACAGGAATGAATAAATCATATCACAGCATTGTGGTTGACAGAGGTATTGCGCTGCACAAAATGATAAGGCTGATGACCTTCAGCACCTCAGGAGGAGGTTATCTGAATTTTATGGGCAATGAATTCGGTCATCCTGAATGGATTGACTTCCCTCGTGAAGGAAATAACTGGAGCTTTAAATATGCACGTCGTCAGTGGCAGCTCGCAGAAAATAAAGACCTGAAATACTATAACCTTTTAAAATTCGACAGGAAAATGCTAAAGCTGCATTCTGATTATAAAATTCTTGATGATCTTGCTGTTTACAGAATTTATGAGAATAATTCGGATAAGGTTATAGCATATATGAGAAAGGAATTACTATTTGTGTTTAATTTTAACCCTGCTGTTTCATTTACCGATTACGGAATACCGATTTCAGGAAAATTCAAAATCATTCTCGATACTGACGATGCCTTGTTTGGCGGGTTCAACAGGGTAGACAGGAATACCACCTACATGTCGATAAGAAAAGCAGAAAGGAACATCATAAATGCTCCTTTGTATCTTTATCTCTATCTCCCGGCCCGAACGGCAATGGTCTTTAAAAAAGAACCTATCAGGCGGGCGACTGATATCTAATCAATCCAGCGAAGCAGATAAAAATCCTGCTTGTGAGGAAGATCTTTATGCTTCGGGTATATACGGATTCCATAAAAGTATGATCCTGCTTTTTCCGGCACAAGAGTAGCCCTGTAAAGACATTTGCCTCCTTTATTGCTGACAAGCTTAAACTCTTCGCTGGCTACAAATTCATGCTCTCCCTTCTTGCTCAGATGGGCAATTATGAATTCCACACCTACATTGTCTTTCGGGATTTTCTTTATATCAAGCGCAATCTCAGCCCTGTAATCATGGCCGGAGCGGTAAACATTCTCGCCGGCCCGCTCAAAACTATAATTTATGACCTCAATATTATCCCACTCGTCTTTCATGGTTTTTTTCCACCCTGCAAGCTCTTTAGCCTTCTCAAAGTTATTAGCTATAAGATACTTATTTCTCTGGTAGAGCCTGGTGTAATATTTTTCATAATAGTCGTCTATCATCCTCTTCATGGTAAATTCCGGAGCAATCTTCACCATTGTGTTTTTAATCAGGCTTGCCCATTCCACTGAGATCCCCTTTTCATTTAATGAATAATAAGCCGGAACTATCTCATACTCAAGCATGTTATAGATGGTCTCAGCATCAATATCATCCTGCAGATCCTGATTCTCATATGTTCTTTTCTTAGGCAACGCCCAGCCTGCAAAAGCCCGATATCCCTCTACCCACCAACCGTCGAGAACGCTGAAATGGATTGTTCCGTTCATAACGGCTTTTTCTCCGCTGGTGCCTGAAGCCTCGAGAGGCCTGGTAGGAGTATTAAGCCAAATATCGACTCCCCGCGTAAGGTATTTTGCCAGTTCAATATCGTAGTTCTCAAGGAATATCACTTTCCCTTCAAACTCCGGCAGCTGTGAAATTTCAAAGACTCTTTTTATCAGATCCTTTCCACCCCCGTCATTGGGATGGGCTTTCCCTGCGAAAATAAACTGAACAGGCTTCCCGGGATTATTGACAATTCTTGAAAGCCTGTCAAGATCTCTGAAGAGCAGGGATGCCCTTTTATAAGTTGCAAAACGCCTGGCAAATCCGATAGTCAAAGCTTTTTCATCGAGATGGTTACTGATATTCAACAATGTATGAGGGCTCACATGCTTCTCTATCATGTCTGATTGCAGCCTCTTGCGTATATTGGTAAAGAGGTTCTTTTTCAGCCTGGTTTTTATGTCATACACTCTTTTATCGTCAAGACTATACAGTTTCTCCCACAGATTACGGTCGGTCTGATCAAAATTAATATTCCCGGTAAGCTCCCTGTATACCTCTCGCCATTCGGGCGCAGTCCATGTAGGGTGATGAACACCATTTGTTACATAACCTATGAAAAGCTCTTCTTTAAGGTACCCGGGCCATAGTTTATTAAACATCCCCTGGCTGACCTCACCATGGAGTTTACTTACTCCATTGACCTCCTGCGACATCCGCGTAGCAAGAAAGCTCATGTTGAATTTTTTATCGGGATCTCCTTCACATTGCCCCAGAGCCATAAGCTCATTCCAGGATATTGTCAACCGGCTATGATAATGTGAGATATATTTACGAAGCAGATCCTCCTCGAATGCATCATGACCCGCCGGAACAGGTGTATGTGTAGTAAACAGTGTAGATGATCTTACCGCTTCAAGCGCCTGATTGAAAGTGAGGTGCTGATCATTTATCAGGCCTCTGAGTCGTTCAAGACTGATAAATGCGGAATGGCCTTCATTACTGTGATAGATATCGGGGTTTAAGCCCATATTAACGAGAGCTCTTATCCCTCCTATTCCAAGGATTAATTCCTGTCTCAGCCTGTTCTCATTGTCACCGCCATATAAATAATGGGTAACAGTCCTGTCTTCAGGAAGATTATCTTCAAAATCTGTATCGAGAAGCACCAGGTGTACTTTTCCAACCATGGCTTCCCAGACTCGGATTTTTACAGTTCTCCCAGGCCATACCAAGCTCACAGTCATGTGGTTGCCATTAGAGTCTTTAACCGGATTAACTGGAAGACGCGAAAATTCTTCCGCCTCATAGATTGAAAGCTGTTCACCATGAGGTCCAAGCTTTTGTTTGAAGTAGCCATACCTGTACAGCAGCCCCACACCTGTTATGTTCAGATTTGAATCGCTCGCTTCTTTAAGATAGTCTCCTGCCAGAATGCCAAGCCCGCCGGAATAAGTCTTAAGACAGGGGTGTATTCCGAATTCCATGCTGAAATACGCTATTGAAGGGAGGGATGTATTATCGGGGCGATTAATATGAGACCTGAAAAGTTCGTTGACGCTTTTGAGTTCTGTGACAAAATCATCATCATCCTCGAGCACAAGAAGTCGCTTATAATCAATTTTTTCCAGCAGCAATTTAGGATTGTGCCTGACATCTTCCCAAAGTGACGGATCCATCCTTTTAAAAAGCATTTCAGCTTCAGCGTTCCATGACCACCACAGATTATTTGCAAGATCCTTAAGAAAGGATAGTTTTTCCGGAACATCACTCTGAACATAAATATCCTTCCAAACAGGAACCTGATATGGTTTGCGCACAATTAATCCGGGCGATTCAACGAACATTGCAAATTCCCTTGGCTCTTCTCTCCTTTGATAACTCTGTGTGAGCGCAAATTCGTATGCATCAAAATAATGCTTTACAAGATTATCCCACAGAGCGATCCTGGATATTGCATGAGCCTTTTCTCTTGCCAGATGAATTTCTTTATCGTTTAGACTGATAAATTTCTTCATGAAGTTCCACATCTCGGCAATGACTTCCACCTCATTATCATCAGTTCTTTCAATTACTGCGATTCCATTCCCGGGATCAACAAAATATGTCCTGACCCATAGTCCGAAACCGGAAAGCGAAGTCGTTACTGTCGGAATTGAAAACATCTGGCTCTCGAGGGGAGTATATCCCCATGGCTCGTAATACGAAGGGAAGACTGACAGATCGAATCCTATAAGCAGATCAAAATACGGCATATTAAAGATACCGTCATTGCCATTAAGGTAACAGGGAACAAAAATGATCTTAACCTTTGATTTTTCATCATTGGTGAGATTATTAGCTTCCGCCCTTTGCAGCACCGGATCTGTGGAAGGATAGTGAAGACTATGTGTGAGGTATTTATCGCCGTTGTTCACAGGACCATTATTATAGAGAAAATTAATAATGTCCTGGCGAGGGCCTTTGTGATATGCAGGGATAAGAAAGAAGGCTATACACTCCTTTTCTATTGAACCTTTCTTCTGCAGTTCGCCTAATGAATCAATCAGAATGTCTACTCCTTTGTTGCGGAATTCATATCTTCCGCTATTCACCACCAAAACGCAATCAGACGACACCGAATAACCCAATACTGCCTCAGCAACGCTTATCAGTTTTTCCCTGGCAATCCGGCGTCGACCTTCAAAAATATCATTTGCAGGAACAAATGAATCTTCGAAGCCGTTTGGTGTAACAAAATCAACTTGCTTTCCTAAAAAATGCTGACATTCCCTTGATGTAATCTCGCTTACAGTTGTAAAAACATCTGCCTCAGCAGCAGAGATCTTTTCGAGTGACTGTTTTGCCACAACATTGAATTCTCTTGCAATCTGTGCCGGAACATATTCTTCCATCTTTCCATATAGCGGCCTGTTATTGCCTGCAATACTTCTTCCCAGCACAGTAGCATGGGTTGTAAAGGATGTTGCGATCCATGGGGCATATTTTTTCAGGTACAGAACACCAGTACCTGTCATCCATTCATGGAACTGAGCTATAGTATTATGATTTTCATGGTAGTAAATTGAAAAGCTTTCAATAAGCTTACCAGCTGCGTACCCGAAGAGTGCCGGTTCGACATAATCCCACTGTCCCGAAATACTATCAAGCTTGAATGTCTCCCAGAATCCTGCAAAGATTTCATTTTGCTGACCGAAGTATGGAGTGAAGTCGATAAGAAAAACAATTGGCTTTCCCGAGATATTCCATCTCCCTGTTTTGACCCTTAATCCTTCTGAAGCCGCCCTCACTTTCCATTCGGCAAATAATGACTCCTCAGGAATGAATTCCGGATTTGTAACATCTTCCCGCCATACATCAGGACCAATAAGTATATACTTGTCACCAAGCTGATTCACTATTTTTAGCGCCTTTGTTGAGATCACTGTATGTATCCCCCCAACCTTATTGCATACTTCCCAGCTGGTCTCAAAAATAAATTCAACCTTCATATAAGAAATTATTCGTTTTAGCTTCTCTGTATTATTATTTTGCCTGCTTTGATTTTGTTTTTGTTCCTTTGAGCGGAGTCTTCTTCACTTTTTTTTTATGGTCTGATTTCACGATTGTGGCAGTGCCATCAATCACAAGAAGATCATCTTTTACTGATATCGAGGCTACAGGCATATTCTTTTTTTTTCTAACAGGCGATAACCTGGGTTTTGACTTCGCAACTTTCCTGGCGAGTCTTGAAATTTCAATTTCTTGTTTTTCTATCAGCATATCCTTTTCTATCAGCTGGTTGCCCAGTTTATATATCTGATCCTGCTCTGCTGACTCGGGAAATATTTTTTTAAGTCTGATTTCAAAATCGCTTAGCACATTCATATAATTCATGAATGCGTCGTATGGTGTTTCATATGGATTAAAATAAGCATGGACCGCACCATCTGAAAAAAACTTGGTTGCCATATAATAAAAATGATCGCTTGACTGAAGATATTCCCAATCTTTTTTGATCATATCATCCATACAGTTATTCACTTTCCCCGAAAGGCTGTATAATTTATCAAGTGCCGCCACCTGCAATTCGTTTCCCAGCCATGCGGTTATGTCGCGTTCTTCATCAGCCCATGATATAGGAGAAGGAATGCTTATAGCAGAAATAGGCTGCATTGTATCTGCGATCTCAGAAGGGGTCATAAACCGGAAAGGAGTTTTCTTCAGGATTGAAGAAGGCATGTGGTAGAGAAAATCAAAGATACCTGTCTCTTTCCAGTTATGCTCTCCAAATGTTTCATAGTCGAGAAAAATATTTATCAGTTCGCTCTTAGGCGCCAGCTTGTTTAACCATGAAGCATATTTATCAGCAGTCAATGGCCAGGCGTTCCAGGCTTTGTTTGAAAATCTGAAAGCGATATCATCGCTTAAAACAAAGTTTCTAAGCAACACTTTTAAACGGGGATTTACTGAGTTACAATACAAAAAATTCGGACTTTTCCATCCCAGTACATGTTTTGCCCCTTCAGTCAGCATTGATTTAAAGCCCATATCTGCAACCCACGAGCCTATTGTGTCAGAATATATCAGTTCAGTGTTCCGGAATGAAGTGGCCTCCACACCAAGAAACTCCTTAAGCAATTCCTTATGCTTGAGTACCTGCTTTTCAAATTCACTTCTGCTCCTGAGAGAGACTAGTGAATGGGAATTCGTTTCGCCAAGAAATTCTACCATTCCTGTTTCTGCCAGTTTTCTGAATGAATCAAGCACTTCAGGCGCATAAAGTCTGAACTGATTGATTACCAGGCCTGACAGGGAAAAAGCAACTTTGAATTTCCCTTTGTGTTTTTGTATCAGATCGAGAATCATGTTATTAGCAGGCAGATAACATTTTGCCGCTACTTTCCTCATGATAGATTCGTTTGAGAAATCATCATAATAGTAATGGTCATGCCCCAGATCAAAAAACCTGTATCTCTTAAGCCTGAACGGCTGATGGACCTGGAAATAAAAACAAATCGCCTTTTTGCCTGTTGAACTCATGTTTTGTTACATTTTATTTTCAATGACTTTGTAATATATGTCGCGGACATGTCTTGCAGAATTGTCCCATTTAAGACGTATAACCTCTTCTTTCCCTTTTTTGATAAACATATTGGAAAGCGCAGGATAGTTCAGAATCCCATAAATTGCATCAGCCATGGCGTCTATATCCCAGAAGTCTGTTTTCACTGCATGTGTCAGAATCTCAGCTACACCCGATTGCTTACTTATGATAACAGGAACATTCGATTGCATAGCTTCCAGGGGTGATATGCCAAATGGCTCGGATACTGATGGCATGATATAAACATCGCTGATATCAAGTAAAGTAAACACATCGGTTCCTTTAAGGAACCCGGTAAAGTGAAAACGGTCGGTAATTTTGAGGGCTGCAGCTCTTCTCATCATCCTTTCCATCATATCACCCGAACCTGCCATGACAAATCTTACATTGTCCATCACCTGTAATACCTTGTATGCCGCCTCGATAAAATATTCCGGGCCTTTTTGCATCGTTATACGGCCGAGAAATGTAACAACCTTTTCATTGAAACCCTTTTCTATTATACAGTTATCGCCAATCTTAACAGGTTCAACAGCATTATAAACTGTCTCAACTTTTTCGGGATTAATATGATACTTATTAATTACGATATCTCTTGTGAGATTGCTTACTGTAATAATTTTAGAGGCAGCATCCATCCCGCTTTTCTCAATCCGGTAAACATCGGGATTAACACTCCCTCCGCTACGGTCGAAATCTGTGGCATGCACATGTATTACAAGAGGCTTTCCCGATACCTCCATCGCTGCTATACCTGCAGGGTAAGCAAGCCAGTCGTGTGCATGGATTATGTCAAATTCATTTTCATCTGCAATAACAGAGGCAACAACAGAATATTTGTAAATCTCATCCATAAGGTCGGTGCCGTACTTGCCTGAAAAGTCGACTCTGCCCTGATTGTTGGTCTTGACATAGAAATTATAAGCAGACACTTCCGATTTGATCAGTTTCCAGAAATCTTCAGGATCGATATAAGGAACAATTTTTGATGATACTTCGATTCGTTCAATGGGTCTCCTAAATCCTTTATAGAAAACCTTCTTGTATGCTACCGGAACCTGGTTTGCTCCAACCAGCCGTACCATCGTCTGATCCTCATCGCCCCAGGCTTTTGGAACAACAAAGATCACCTCCAGATCATCGAGGGTTGCCATGCCTTTAGTAAGACCAAAGCTGGCAGTGCCTAACCCGCCTGTGATATGAGGCGGGTATTCCCACCCAAACATTAACACGCGCATTTTTTTGCTCTGTTATTGATTTGCAAATTTTGTTTCAAGTAAATCGATTATCCTAAGCACTTCACCAACACTCCAGGCCTGAGAAATTGCTCCCTGTGGCATATGCGGAGGATTACCGTCATAAATTTCGGAAATAGTACTAATCCCATGTTCACTCATTACGGCTTCAAGACCATATATCAATTTTTTAACCTTCGGAACACCCTGTTGTCCATGCACCTTCAGCCATCCCTCACAGAAGGGACCCAGGAGCCACGGCCAAACCGTACCCTGATGATAGGCATTATCCCTTTCTTCCTGATTTCCTGTACAGACACCCTGGTAAAACTTATTACGGGGCGAGAGAGTACGCAAGCCTCTCACCGTTACAAGATCTTTATCAGCAATATCAAGTATACTCTTCATCTGAGATATATCAAGCATTGAATAGGGAAGTGAAACAGCAATTAACATATTTGGTCTGACAAAGGTATTAATTCCTTCATCATCATTAACATAATCAGCAAGATATCCAATCTTTTCATCCCAAAACATTTCAAGAAATGATTTCTTGATAAGATCAGGCAGTTTTTCGTATTCTTTAATGAACTTCTTATCATTTGCATCATTAGCCAAAGCTAGTGAAAAGCAAATGGCATTATACCATAACGCATTGATTTCCACATCATAACCTTTCCTTGGAGTAACGGGAACCCCATTTACCACAGCATCCATCCAGGTTAAAGCTTTCCCCGGAGCATCGGCATAAATAAGGCCATTGTCTCTCATGTGAATATTAAATGCGGTACCATTTTTAAAGGCATTTAACACTGATTTTGCTGCTTCACCATACCTTTCCCACGCGTCGGTGCCGCCATGTTCAGCATATTGTTGAACAGCCCAGAAAAACCAAAGAGGTGCATCAACAGAATTAAAGGCCGGGTCGCTTGAGCTCCCCATATTTGGAAACAATCCATCTTTCATTTTGTTAATCTGAGTATCGAGGACTTCTCTGTAAAGTACCAGTTTGTGCCTGGCAAGTGCCAATCCCGGGAGCGCTATAAAGGTATCCCTCCCCCATGCACCAAACCAGGGATATCCGGCAATAATAAGCGTTTTCCCTCCCCTTTTTTCCACAAATTGCTGAGCAGCATTTCGCAGACAATTAATAAAACTGTCCCTTGGAATCTTACCCGCTACTGTTTTTGTAAATTTCTGTTTCAGACCTGATGTTTTTTCCTCCTTCGTCGACGCGGAGAACACTATGATATCCCCCTCCTTGGCATCAAGTTCAAAAAAACCTGGTGTAAACAGATCCTCAGAATAATCATAGCCACGTTTTTGTTCTTCAATATATTCAACCCCAAGATACCAGTCGGGAACAGGCACAAACTCAACTTTAGTGGAGAATTGCATTTTTAATGAAGGAAATCCCTCATACATCTTCGATTCAATTCCGTTTTCAATAAAATCAACTTTGGTATTAGCTGCCAGGTTAGCATGAGTAAGCTGATGAATATTCCTGAAAGCAAGAAACGGCCTGAACTGAAGCTTCATGGGTTCAGAGGCTTCAAGGATTGTGAACCGCGTCAGGTGCTGCTCTTCATAGTGAACCAGCAACCGTTCCTGCTTTAACATAACACCGCCAACCCTATATATTCGCGAAGGGATATTATCCGCATCAAAATCCTCTATATACTTATGCCCTTTGGGACTGAAGTAATCGCCTTTGTATTTTCTTATTCCAATATTGAAACTCTTATCATTATTGACAACTGTTACGTCGAGAGAGGAAAGTAACACAAATCGCTCACCTCCAAACTCATCCACCGGACAAATAAGCAAGCCGTGATATTTACGAGTATTACAACCAACAATGGTAGTCGAAGAGTATGATCCGGCCCTGTTAGTTCTGATGTCTTCTCTTACCAGGGAAAATTCGAGGTTTACCACCTGCCCCTTTTCGAACTTGATGTAACTCATATTATTACGGATTGAAATAACACAAAAAAAGCTATCTAAGATACCACTAAAAAATGAACCTTGCAAGCAACCTTCCGCAGATGTAAAAATTAATAAAATTTCTTAAAAGTATGGCCTGATTAAAAAAAGAATAACTTTGCATCTCTATATTTGAAAATAATTATCAATTAACATTTTACTTAATGAATAAGAAGCTTTATCTCTACCTGCTTATTGCGTTGGTGTTCTCTGGCTGTAAAAACAATTTCGTAAGAATTTCAGGCACAGTTGTCAACCCCGTAAACGGGACATATATTTACCTCGATGAACTGAAATCCAATGAGCTGAAAACAGTCGATTCCATGAAGATCTCCGAGAAAGGTGTCTTTAACTTCAAACGAGAAGTAAAACAGCCCTCCTTTTATCTTCTTAAACAAAACAATAACAATTTTCTTACTATGCTTGTTAAGCCGGGAGAGAAGATATTGATGAAAGTTTACAACGATTCATTGAATAATCCGATCTCACTGAAGGGATCCGAAGGCACTGAATCCATGACAGAATACAATAAAGCTCTTGAGGCAACTATCAAAAAGCTTAAGGGCCTGAACACAATCTATACGGAAAACTCAGAGAAACCCGGATTGCCAAAACTCATAGAAACTCTGGATAGCCTGGCACAGACTTATCTCGGAGAGATTAACATCTATACTAAAAAATACATCGATGATAATCTTTCATCTCTTGTCAGCCTTGTTGCACTATATCAGCAGGTTGCGCCAAGCATATACGTCCTGGATCCGACCAAGGATTTGAATTATTTTGTGAAAGTTGATTCATCCCTCTATAGTCTTTATCCTGACTATGAACCGGTAATATCGCTTCATGAACAGGTTAAGGAGTTGTCTGCCAAAATGAAAGGACAAACTGAGCCTGGTCCGGGTTCAGAAGCCGGAACATTGGCTCCTGAAATCTCCCTGCCCGATCCGAAAGGTGATACAATTAAGCTCTCTTCAACGAGGGGATCGGTCGTGCTTCTCGATTTCTGGGCATCATGGTGTGCTCCATGCAGGAAAGAGAACCCAAACCTCGTAAATGCATACAATACCTATCATAAGAAAGGTTTCCAGATTTTTCAGGTTTCACTCGACAAAACCAAAGATGCCTGGATTAAGGGCATAGAAGATGATCATCTTGATAAATGGATACACGTAAGTGACGTTAAATACTGGCAATCAGTGGTAGTGCCACTTTATAAAATTGAATCAATACCCTGTAATTTTCTTTTGGATAAAGAGGGGCGCATAATTGCCACGAACCTGAGAGGTGAACAACTTCAGACCAGGCTTGCCTCAATATTTAAATAATTTGCTAAGTTTAAAACCGGAAATCCGATATTAATGAAACGAATCACATTTGTGCTGGCTCTGGTTATTGTCTTTTCGGGCTGCACCAACAAGAATGAATTTTCTATTAACGGAGTTATTAAAGATTCAAAAGAAAAACATATTTATCTCAAAAGGCTGGATGTTGATACGCCCGTACTTTTGGATTCAGCGAAGATAAGCAAAAAGGGCGCCTTCAGTTTCAAGGTAAAGGCAGCTGGTCCGGAATTCTATCAGCTTGGCTTTTCTACTTCAAATTTTATTACGCTTCTTGCAGAACCAGGGGAAAAGGTAAAACTGTCGTTCAGTGATAAAAACCTTTTTGAGAACTATTCGGTAAGCGGCTCGGCAGGATCTGAAAAGCTTCAGTATCTTGACTATACGCTGGCTGATACAAAAAGAAAGCTTGATTCGTTAAGTACATTGTATAAAGCAGCATCCAATGAACCGGGTTTTGATACCAAAGGGCCTGTACTTGAATCTGAATTTAATACATTGCTTAAAGTTCAAAGAAAGAAGAATATTGAATTTATATTGAACAATATGAACTCTCTTGCCTCAATTAAAGCACTGTATCAGAGGATAAATGCCAACACTTATGTTCTTAACGACCAGCGGGATCTGCAATATATGAAGATTGTGACAGATTCTCTTACACACCGGTATCCTAACTCAAAAGAGGTTCAGGCTATGGCGAGAGATCTTGAAAAGGGTATAAATCAATTGAACCTATCGCGGATTGAACAGATGGCAAGTACAATGCCGAAAACGGCGCTGGATCCTGACCTGAAGACTATTTCCGGCAACAGGATTGCACTCACCTCACTGAAAGGGAAATATGTTCTTCTGTGCTTCTGGTCGGTTCAGTCAAAAAATTGTATTGAAGAAAACCTCCAGCTTAAAGAATATTATAAGCTTTATAATAAAAAAGGATTTGAGATCTATCAGATTAATCTCGATGAAAATGAAGCAGCCTGGAAAGCAGCTGTCAGATTTGATGAACTTCCATGGATATCTGCAAGGGAAGATGATCCGAAAAATCCTAAGAATGCAATTCTCTTTAACGTGAGATCTGTTCCCTGCAATTACCTGTTTGACAAGCAAAGCACTATCATAGCATCTGATCTGCATGGCAGAGAGCTTCAGCTTAAGCTGGAGCAGTTATTCAATAAATAGATTTACGTTTGACAGAACCTGATAAAATATATTTTGCCTCTGACTTTCACCTTGGGCTCCCTGCCGGATCTCCGCCTCTGGAAAGGGAAAAGAAGGTAGTAAGCTGGCTGAAATCAATCGCCATCAACGCAAAAGAGATCTTTCTGATAGGCGACATCTTCGATTTCTGGTGGGAATATAAGCTTGTGGTTCCGAGGGGATTTACCAGGTTTCTTGGAACCGTCTCTGAATTAACAGATTCAGGGATCCCTGTACATTTTTTCACAGGCAACCACGACATGTGGGTAAAGGATTATTTTTCGCAGGAATGCGGGATGATTATCCATACTGCTCCAATTAATGTAATATTTAACGATAAAAAATTTCATCTTGCCCATGGAGAAGGACTTGGAACACAAAGCTCCGGCTATAAAATACTTCTCTCCATTTTTAGAAACAAGCCCCTTCAGGTCATGTATTCAGCTTTACATCCCTCAATCGGAGTAGGCATAGGTCACAAATGGTCCCTGAATTCCAGGCTCGGAAAAGGTATAACGAAAGAGTTTCTTGGCGAGGATAAAGAGGACCTCATCCGCTATGCCAAAACGATACTTGAAAAAGACAATATCAACTATTTCATTTTTGGTCACCGGCATCTGGCTATGACATACCGGCTTTCACCTGAAACTGAAATACTATTTCTCGGCGATTGGATTAAAAATGGCAGCTTCGCTGTGTGGGATGGAGAATCACTTTACTTACGGACACTGAATTAATCGCGCGGGATGTCCTCAACTTTTACAGTAAGGGTATAATAAGAATACAGGTCATTTAGCTGCTCAAACTGATAAACCAGCTTACTTCCTGATTTTCTGGCCATATCAATCAGTCCCATATTTCCTGTACTTTCTGATTTTATGGTCTGGCCCGAAAGCGATGTCCTGAACAGTTCCTTCAACCCTACTTTATCATTTTTATTTACGAGTTCCAGCTTGCCTTTCAATTCCTCCACATCATCATTTCTTATCAGGTTTCCTGTAGTTATAGAATAAACCCCATCCTCCATTCTTATCATTGCTACAGGCATCCCAAACTTTTCCTCAGGCTCTTTGCCCGGACTGTACTTAGCTACATTTTCAAGTATTTCGACCATAATACTGAAAACCCTTCGCCTCAGACTCAATTCAACATCCTCTTCAACAAGTTTTGTCTCAGTGAAGGTGAGAACTTCTTTCTCCACATCAATTGAAATATGCCCCGACCATATAAGATAAACATTATTCTCAGCCATAAGCCGCTCAAGCTGCGATATCACTTTCCCATGAAAAGGACGTTCATGTTCACCGAAGTGCACTCCTACTCCGACTGCGTTAACAGTCTTGCTCAGGATAAAATAGGAGAATTCTTTATCAAGAGGCACAAAATCATAATCCAGCTTATTACCGGTTTTTTTTGCCATCTCAATAAGACCCAGTCCTGCTCCTCCCTTGCTGCTCAGTTCAGCAGAGCTCAGCATCTGCCTGTATACATTTCGTATCTCATCGGCGTTGAGATGATTGATCTCATCGAGTTTGCTTTTCAGATCCCTTATGCTGGCAGTGGGAAGAACATTTCCCGTGGTAACCGTATAACCAGTGCCGGTCTTTGAGTATACAACAAGAGACATATCGGCGTGCAGAATCTGGGCACTATGTTTGGAAACATTCTGAAGACTCTCAAGTACGAACATGAACAGCCTCTTGCGGCCTAAAAATCCAAACTCTGCATTCTCCATCTCTTTTTCAAGAAGCATAAGTAGCGGAATGGAGTTATCATTGGTAACGACACCCCTGTAAACAAACATAAGGCGTTCCTTCATCATTTTATCACGTATCCGGCGGGTAAGATCCATACAACGAAAATATCCAGGTTTAATAAGCTTTTAAAAATAGTACAATTTGATTATAACACAAAGAAATAATAATGCCAGCTTCGACTTCGCTCAGCAGGACTGTTCCGTCTAAAGCCAGAGTGAGCAGGGTTCGACTTCGCTCAGCAGGACTGTTCCGTCTACAGCCAGAGTGAGCAGGGTTCGACTTCGCTCAGCAGGACTGCCCTATTTACGGCTAGAGCGAGCGGAGCTTCGAGATTCTGTCTACGGCTAGAGCGAGCGGAGCTTCGGGATTCTGTCTACGGCTAGAGCGAGCGGAGCCGAGCTCAGCCGGCCCATCCCTCCCTGTCAAGATTCCTGTAATTAATAGCCTCGGAAATATGTTCAGCTGTAATATTCTCAGATTCAGCCAGATCGGCAATTGTCCTGGCAACTTTCAGTATTCTGTCATAAGCCCGGGCAGAAAGTCCCCTGATATCCATAGCGGTTTTAAGCAGCTTCCCGCCCGATTCATCAAGCTGACAAAATCTCCTCTGTTGTGATGATGACATCTGTGAATTTGAATAAACTCCTTTTACATTCTCAAATCTCTTTGCCTGTATAGCACGGGCCCTTACAACCCTGGCACGGACATCGGAGGAATGTTCAATTTTCCCGGGATCGGAAAGCTTGTCATAATTTACAGGTACCACCTCAATGTGGATATCGATCCTGTCGAGCAGCGGTCCTGAGATCCTGTTAAGATATTTTTGCACCATTCCCGGTGAGCAAGTGCATTCTTTTTCCGGATGATTATGGAAACCGCATGGGCAGGGATTCATGCTTGCCACCAGCATAAAGCTTGCCGGATAGTCAACAGTTGATTTTGCTCTTGAGATTGTGATAACCCTGTCTTCCAGGGGCTGCCGCATGACTTCCAGTACGGAACGCTTGAATTCGGGCAATTCATCGAGGAACAAAACGCCGTTATGACCTAGTGAGATAACTATAGGATATATTAGGGATATCTCATTTTTTTTCTTAATTTTGTCAAAAGTTATAATAATTATGGAAACGAACTCTGCCGATAACGAAGGAATAAAACCAGTTACAATTAAAGAGAATTGTGCTATTTATGTTAGAGTTAGCAGTGACTTACAAGATTATGAAAGGCAAATTATTGAATTGAAGCAATTTGCTAAAGAAAAAAAATTATCCATTCCAAAGGACGGAGTTTTTGAAGATAAATTAAGTGGTTACAAGGACGAATATGAAAGAGAAGGACTGAAGAGTCTGATGAACTATTGTCTTAATAATAGTATTAAGAAAGTCCTAATATGGGAATTATCCAGACTTGCACGCAAACAACTTGTATTGTTACGTCTTGTTGATTTCTTTGAAAAGAACAACATCAACATATATTTTAAAAAACAGGGCTTATGGCTACTCAATAATTACGGGAAAAAAGATGACACTGTTGGGATGATGATGTCAGTAATGGGTTGGTATGGCGAATATGAAGCCCAATTGATGAAAGATAGATTTATTTCTCAGAAGAAATTAAATGAGTCCATAGGGAAATATAACGGTGGAAAAATTCCTTTTGGTTATAAATTGGACGAAGACAACAAATACATAATTAATGACGATAAAATTGATGGTCTTGATATTAGTCAAGCTGGCATTGTTAGAGAGGTCTTTGATTTATATGAGAAAGGACTTACATGTTCGAAAATATGCAGGATTTGTCGTTCAAAAGGGTATCCAAAAATTGTGTGCAATACCCATACTTTAGCAAGAGTCTTACGAGACACTTCTTATATAGGATTCAAAATGGTGAAACTTGGGAAACGACCTACGCCACCGATAGTTAATAAATCCCAGTACAATTCTGTAAAAGATTTAATTGATACTAATAAAACGAAGGCAGATAAAGGGAAAAAACATGTTTACTTATTGCGTGGAATACTGAAATGTTCATTCTGCAATGAATATTATGTTGGTAAACAGACAGACGATTCATATATCTGTCCTAAAAATTCTGGGAGTAACAAAGCGAACAATAATACTTCATGCAAAGGGGGAAATATTTCTGTAAGTAATATTGATGGAATTGTCTGGGATATAATAAAAGATGCACTGATCAACAATAAAAAACTTGGATTTGATGATGTTATTGAAGGTAATAAAAATGAAATAGATGAGCTTAATAACCAAATTACTCAATATAATAACCTACTGAATAAACTCGAAAAAAGTAGGAAAAAGACGAACTTTCAATTTCAAAATGAAGGATATTCCGAAGAAGAATATCAGAAAATAATTAAAGGTATTAACTACGAAAGGAAAGAAACTGAAAGGGCAATTACTGTAATTGAATCAAAATTAAGACATTATAAAATATTAATCGAAGAGGCGAATACCGCCAAAAACAGACTTGAAAATATTGAAGCAATAAATGACAGACATCAAATGCAATCGATAATTAAAAGTCTGGTTAAAGAAATTGTCTTCTTTAAAATAACTAATTATAAAACAGTTGTAAATATTGTTTACCAAGGGGGTCAATATGAATGGCTATTCTACAATTCAGTTTCAAAAAGGGGCAACAAATACAAATTATTGAATGGCAACTATATCAGATTTGATAAAGAGTCAAAACAATTTTATTTATTAAATGATTCAAGAAATGTAAGGATATGGAGACTTAAAGACGAGGAAAAGGACAAATCCATAGGCATACCTATGTTAAAGGTTCTAACTCACATATCAACTCCAATTTACCCAATTCCAGATGCGACTAACTCTGAGATTTTTGACTTCGATGGATTAATGAATCTTGAAGATATTCCATATATTCTGGATACACTAAATTATTTAAAATTGACTTACTTTAAGGATTTAAATAAATCTCGATTTAATAGAAAAAAACAGGCAAAAATTAAGGTTTAAATCAGCTATAATTCAATTTTCACAAAATTTAAATTTTTCTCCAGAAAATTATTGCTTTAGAATAAGTAGAGCCATAAGAATACTTCTGGGTTTAGAATTCCAAAAACTTAAAAATGAATTCCAAAAAAATTTCAGAATTTGCTTTCCAAGACCTTTAATCTGACCCTCAGATTATAATTTTTTATAATTTTTTTGCTGTAACTTTTCATTTGTAAAATACTAAATTAGGATTTCGCTCTTTCTCTTAGTGCACCCACGCCTCCAGCAAGCCTGTATGGGGGGGAGGCTAAAATTTGATCGGATACCCTCCGCCCTACCTTTTAATTCTACATTAGTATTTATAGAATATAATGTACCTATACTATGAAACTTCAAGACTTGCATCCATATGACAGCGCAATTGTTGGCTTAAACAATGTCTATAGAGTTGATTACAAGGGAGATTTCTTTATCAATGCCCCATTTATTATATCTCCTAACAAGAAAATATCGACTGGGAGCACCTACGTTCTTATTTATTTACCCAATAACAAAAATAAGAAAGTACACTTAGTTGGATTGTTGGATGTATATTACGATAATGCTGTCATATTTCTCATCGTACAAGACATAGTATCTCAGGAGACATTTGCTATTGACCAGCAGATTGAATGTACGAGCGATCATTATAGATGGATTCTCATCGATTTTGATTACTTAACGGAAGAATTGAACACTGAAATAGTAAAATCATACTGTGGGTCGTGTGCAGGAGCTAAAAGGAAGTCTGTTGCTGATAGTAAACGCATAATGCTCACTGACGATCTGCTTGAGTTCGACTTTTAGCAAGTAACATGAAGCCATCTATTCATTTCCATATTATTCATTATCAGGATTTCCTATATCTTTGCCCAAAATATTTATATGGGCAAAAAGAAGAAAGATAAGGTCGAAGTATCAGAGATATTTGTCGCTAAAGCATATCCTACAGCTAAAGCGTGTCCTACAAGGGTTTTTTGGGGAATTATAACTCGCTCAGTTGATGATAATGGCAATCCAGTTTTGTTCAGCAGAATTATGATGGACGATGATGGCTTAATATGTTCGCAATCAAATGATCAAAAGCAACTTGCAAAGAACTTAAATTCAATGGCTCGAATGATTGTCTTCGAAGGACTGCATGATGATCGTGGCAAGACTGAAGAAATATTTGGGTCAGACTTTTTTTTGAATTAGTTTATCCAGTCGATTAATTCCCTGTTTTTTAAAGAAAAGTAAATAACTCCATTAATTTCAACTTATTCTCTATTCTTAATAGCCTCCTCAACCCATGATTCTATGTTATTCTTTATATCATTATAAGCATTTGATGCCAATGGGGTTTTGCATGGGATTGTTTTTGCTTTGCCATCTTTACCTTTGAATATAAACTGGTCAAAAGGGTTTGTACCTTTTGAGCAAGTCCCAGTTTTAGGGTCTCTTAAATTATTTACATGAATACCTAATAACCCTTTCCCATCTTGCCACGCCTTTTTAATTTCATGTTTTACCCAAGGTCTTTTAGCTGTTTCCTCTCCAATTAATACAACCACACAACTTCTGTATTTCATATTGTCGTCAATCCACTTTTCTATTGCTTTTTCACCAGCTTTTTTAATAGTCTCCCATTCATTTGGAGAAACAGGCTTGTTTTCTTCCAATGCGCCCATGTTCCTTATCTGCTGAACTCGAAATACATCATTATTAAAATGAAAACTGTAAAAAATTTGTCTTTTTGTTGCCATAATAGATTCGAATTTAGGAAGTTAGATTTTATGTAATTAATATTCTATAATTTTACTATTTACCTTCCAGCCTGTTCCGTAGCTACTTTTACCCATGATGATAATAATTTATGACCCTCATCCTTAATCCAACAGTAAGTTTCAAACTTTTCAGAAAAAAGATAACTTTTACCGAAAGCGTTCGAGAACCAACCATCTTCAAAATATAGTGTGTTGGATTTCTTATTGTTTATTACTGGTAGATCAGAATAAATTTCCCATTTGCGATCAATCAGTTCATAGAAATGAATTTTTCTTCCATCATCTGATATACTAAATGCAAGTCGATCAAGTGGATTTTGTCCCTTAGCTGAGATATATTGATTCTTGCCTCTAATACGATTAATATTAATCGCTAAAATTCCATTCCCTCTTTCGAAACTTTTTACAAGTTCATAATTCACCCACCGTCTATTTGCAGTATTTTCCCCAATAAGGATGGCTGTAACTGAAGTTCTATGCATCCCATCATCAATGAGTTTTTTGATAATATTAGGATTCTTAGTTTTCTGCGTTTCCCAAATTGAACCATCAATAAAAGTATCTTCCCTGTTATTTAGTAGCCAACTGTTCCGAACAACATTTACTTTGAAGTTCGCAACATCCTCATAAGAGAAGCTGAAAAAAATATAACGTGCCAATTTATTTACCTGCCTTTTTTGCTGCTGATTCAATCCATTTACCCATATTATTATATCCATCATCGTCTACCCAATCGTAAGAAGGATAGTCAATGCTGAAATAAACTGTTTTGCCGTTTGAATCCTTTCCAATTTCACCAAAACTATTTGAACCCTTGGTTGACGTATTACCGTTTTTGTCTTTTAGTTTATGAATATAAATGCCAAGCATTCCATTACC
The DNA here is from genome assembly GCA_963715785.1 of uncultured Bacteroidales bacterium. GTDB lineage: Bacteria > Bacteroidota > Bacteroidia > Bacteroidales > VadinHA17 > LD21. The sequence continues at coordinate 1,986,279 of OY970276.1, read as the reverse complement.
TTTTTCATAACTCTGCTGTAATTCATATTTCACATAGTCACGAGAATTAGTTTCAGAGCCAATTAGAACCACTGTTACAGATGTTCCCGAAAGTTGATCTCTTATCCATTTTTTGATGGCTGCATCACCACCCTTTTGAACCTCTTCAAAGTCTGCTGCATCAATAAATCCAGCAGCTTCTTTGTCGTCTTTAGAAACCCAACTATTTCTTACGATATTTGCTCTCCATACATCATTCTTGTAGTGAAAGCTAAAAAACACTCTTCTTGGCATAATAGTCTTATTTGTTATTCAAACTGATATTAGTATTAATCTATAAGGAAAATAATTTTCGCATTTTAAATGTATCCTTCAAGTAAATCTCTGAATAAAGCCATATAAGCGTAGTCATTCTGTAACCTAATATCAAGTTTTGGCTTTATTTTATCATACAGTATTTTGGCTGCTGCACCTGTACTCGCAATTGGAAGAACCATAGCTGTAGGGTGAGCACTAATAAACATCTCATACTCATCATTAATTCCTTCCATTCCTCCAATAAATATACCTACGCAGAAATTATTTTCTTCAATTAGGGACTTTCTCATTATAGATAGGCTCTCTTTTAAATCTTGAGTTTTAGGTGTCAATATTACATTTTCAAAGGCGAAATTATCTTGAGGAAATTTATCTTCGAAAAAAAGTGATTGATATAGAGTTACGTGTTGCTTTAGAGAAATTTTCATTTTGTCCACCACAAATCTTATTAGGGGTGTAATTGAGGGATGTCCACCCCATATTAAATGTGCCTTCGGAATAACGACAGTCGCTAAAGCACGAACAGAATCTCTTATGGCAATAATGTCAGCCGTATCATAATATTTCTTGTCCCGTTCTGGATAAGGAATACTCGCAGATAAAAATATTTTATTTAAATCTTTTTTAGCCATAATTCTGCATCTACTATTTTAATTGTTTTAATAGGAAGGTAATTATCTAACCAAGCTAAATGATTCAGCCATTTTTCTCGAATATTTCTATGGTCATAAAGCAAAAATGCACCTGCCACATTTTTTGATTTTATTCGAGCAACTAATTCTTCTGATTGGTTGTATGTAAATGCTTGTGGAACTCCAACGGTTGGAATGATTACAAGTTCTTTTCCGTCACCCTGCTTAACAATGATAAATTTCTCTGGCTGCAAATCTGCTTTTTTACCCACTTTAGTACAAGATGCAATAAACTCAGTAATTATATTGTCTTGTCTTGAAGCAAGACTTCTTGCCCTTAATGACTCTACCTGACTTACAACTTTCTTAACTGTCTCATCAGTTAAATAGCTTTTTGAATTGTTGAATATCTTATTCCCAAAATCCAAATCAGTAAGTTGAAGAGGGATACTAATTTCGGCATCTCTTTCTAATTTATGAGTTGGAAAGATAAGTTGTAAAATCCCAATTGACATTGAATTAGCCTTAGCAAGTTCCTGTGTAGTCCAATTACTATTGAGAAATCTGGGAGTATTAAGTAGGACAACAACATCTGTGTCAGCCATTCTGTGCCAAAGTTCTTCTTGAAATGGTTCTCCACATCTTATACTATGTGTGTCCAAAAATACATCAAATCCATTTTTTTCGAGTTGCTCAAATAATTGAATAGCAACAACAGTTGATTCATCACGTTTGTAACTAATAAATAGTCTACGTGAAAGTCTCAGTAAACTCAACCCTTCCAAAATACAGGAAACCAATTTTTCAACTTCGTTTTTTGAACTCAGATCAAACCCATTAATATTTTCAAGAGCCTTTGGTATCTGTTTACTAAAAAGTGTAATGTCAGAAACGACAGGGAGAATTAAGGTTGCGTCTTTCTGTAAAATGGCAAGCTGATCTAAATTCTTAAAGTCACCTGTCTCACTTCCAAAATATAAGCAAAAAGAGGGTGCGTTTCTTTTATATTCTTTGTGAAAATTATTCTCATCTATCACGAGAATTGAATCTTCTATTAAGCCTAATTCAGCCACATGACGAGAAAGCGTTGAAAGGACGTCTTTTTTAAAGGGATTCTCTGAACCAATAATTATAATTTGATATTGGGTTGTCATACTTATATATTTCTAAGCCATTTTGTCAGCGGATTTATTACTCGAAATCCTTCTTTGTTTTTGGGCATACTTATATAATATCCTTCAGGAATTAATTCACCTGTAGCATATCTGTTTGTCCCATTTTCATAGTCAATAGTAGGGTAAATTTGAAGATATTCATTTCCCTTATAATTATGATCATATGTTCCCTTCTCTTTCATTGGGACAATTGCAATATGGTCTATGAATTTATAAGTGTCTCCAATTCCAAGCTCCCAATTACACCAATAAGATTCAATTGCTTTGTCTGTTGCCAGAAGAATAAATTTATTACAATATTTTATTATCTCCTTAATTCTAATTGCTGTATCACCCGATGTTTGATCTGGCAGTTTATTATCCATGCTATCAATATAGATTTTAGCTCCAAGTTCTTGCAATTTACCCATTACTCCTTGCAAATCTTTCAAGTCATCATGTTTATGTGACAAAAATATTGTTGGCAAGGAAGAATATGCTTTATTTGCACTAAAAGTCCTCACTTCATTCAAAGAGTCATTTATTATAGATTCTTTAATTACACTTTTGTCAAAGTGCCCTCTTTCGAATATCATTTGTTTTTTCTTTTATTTTGTTTGCATTTTTAACATGTTCGACCATTTTTGATTCCACAAAATTCTCATAATTGCTATTCGGGATTCTTTTGCCAAATGTTAATACATGAAAAGTAATATATCAAGAATATTAATGAAACCTTTTTTTTTAAGTATCACTTTATTCCCAATTAATTTTACCGACATTATTTTTCATAGAATCAAATGATGTTTTGACCAATTTTGAAAATTCAGAATATTGCTCTTTAAATTCATCTGTTAGACCTTTTAGATCGTTAAATAAATGTGATAAATCTTTACCCTGTTGAGAGATAATTTTACCAATCGCATGAGTTCGAAATAGGTCAGATTTGACCAAATACTCTTGATTTGGGCGAAGAATCTCATCATAAAATTTCTGCAATTCTCGTTTGCCTGAAATCTCTTTGTAGAATTTTAATATAGAATCATTTATAATTTTATACGGCTCGGTTGATTCATATTCCAGTGTATTGTTTTTTTCATATTCAACAAAATCAGCGAGGGAATCCATATATATATTTAAATCAATATTTAGTTTCTCTCTAAATGAGTCACTTCTTTTCAGTGCCTTTTCATGGTATGTTTGAACTTCAGGAAGAAGATTATTAAGAAAATCAACTTGACTTACAACACTTGACAACTCTTTCTTCTCCTTAATGGAATTAAAGAGTTCTTTGGAATCTAAATGCAGGATTCTTTGAAAATCATTTGACAATATTTTTGGCGGAGTTAAAAGAATCCCACTATCAATTGTTGTGTTTTTCGAGAAATCAGAATATGCTTTTTGTAATATTGTTGAATATGAATCGATTATCTTATCTAAATGATGTTTAATAAAAGCTCTTGTTTCTTTTCTTTTCTTCAATCTATCGAGCCATTTAATAAAGATATTTATTAAGACTCCAAGAGAAAATACTAAAATCGTAGTAATTGTAGTAAAAAGAGCATCATTTGACACAGACTTAAGAAATTGCTCCTTTTTGCTTGAGACCAAGATTGTTTGCCCTAATTTATTAAAGTCTCTTTGATTCTGCATTTTCACGGAATCAAGTTCTTTAACAATCAATGAAAAATCTGAATTCACTTTTATTGAATCAATCTTCATTGGATAAAACTGGTTACGTACAATTATTGTATCCACTTTATAAATGGTTTAAATGACTATGTCTTATTATTATAATCAAATTTACTGAATTAGATAATACTATACAACTAACTTAAAAAAAGGCGATACTTACTGGATTATCTCGCTGCATTCCTCGTGCTAAAAGGATAAGAAGTACCGCCTCTAAGTCATTTGATCTGTGTGAAAAAAAGCGACACATGATGTGAAAGTCAATGTCTGCAATACTATCCTGTTGGGCAGGAAAAGAAGGAATGTGTCGCCTTTTAATTTCAATGAGTAAATGCTATCACAAGTTCAAATTACCTTTGATTTTTAATATTATTGGCACAATAGGCTGCAAAACATACTACTAATTTTAGAAACAAAGGAATGCAAGTCAATAACACTTTTACTGTAAAGGGGAAGCCTGATATGACCGAGATTTATAAAAGGATTAAGCAATAAATTTAGCAGATATCAAAAACCGAGGCAGTACGCCATCACTCATTTGCTATGTCTTGATTTTAATAAGGGGAATATGAGATAGAGACATTTTCGTTTGTAATATCCCTACTATACTGAGATAATAGATATTTTACACCTTCGTGTTGATATGTCGGGTAATTGGTTGCTAAATGCCGAAAAAATAATAGTGCATCAGTGAAAGGAATTTCCGCATCATTAAAAAATTCAATTATTTCTTTATCAGTAGTAAATTTTGATTTCAACTTACCATCTGCATCAAATACATTTAATTCAAACATTGCTTTTAATATTAATGAATTATAAAACGTTTAAATTAATAAATTCCTCAATATAAACACCAAACATCATTGTTTAAACAGTTTAGAATATAATTACCAGAAACTTTCAAGTGTTTCCATTTAAATTTTGACTTTTATGGGAGCACTAATTCTAATTGTTTTTCAAAAGAATAAATCATAAAATAAAAAGAGGCGGTACTATCTGAATATGTCTCGCTGCATTTCCTCGTGCTATGAGGGTAGAAGTACCGCCTCTAAGTCATGTCTGACCTATAAGAAAAAGGCGACACCTGATGTGAAAGTCAAAAGTCAATGTCTGCAATACAATCCTGTGGGACAGGAGTAAAAGAATGTGTCGCCTTTATAGAATATGCCAAAAAACGCTATTTCAGGTGCAGTTAATGAAACCAAATATGTTTTCAGTGTATCAATAGCACATTGAGAAACTGCAAGAAACACAGCTAAGTTAAACAATGTTTAAATCAATGTCAATATTCTAATGAGAATATTGACATTATTGTATAGAAAAGATTACATTAACTCGTTCGAATGCCAACCGATTTCTGTAATACTAATATCCAATTACCACTTATGTTATTATAAAAGGTATTGACTTGTCTGTAGCCATTTCGAAGGAACAATCGAGTACTTTTTTCATTGCCAGACCTGATTGTTGATTGTAATATTTTTGCTCCTCCTTTAATTGCTTTTTCTTCTGCAAGTTCCAAAACCTTCTGTCCTTTTCCAGAACCTTCCACCTCTAAGGCAACCGAAACATGACATATCTCCCAATGATACCATTGAACTTTTTTACTCTCTGCACACGCAATTATCTTTTCAGATTCAATTATGTATACATAATTCTCTTTTTCGTCTAATACATTTTGAGCAGTATATACCTTCACTAACTGATTTCTGGTATTAAGTAGTATGGCTATTTGATTGGCAATTTCTTTTGTCATAGTAATATATAATAGATACCTAAAAAAGGAAGGAACTAATTTCATCATATTCAATGTCTTCCTTTTCAATCTGTGCTTTTAATTTTTTAATATTAATCTCTATTAATTTATCACCTTCAATTCTCAAACATCCATAAAGATTTTGGAAAATATAATTTGCTGAATGTCTTGATAATCCGAGATTCTGAAGTGCTATTACGGTAGCATTTCTTGTTCCATATTCTAAGAATGTTGCCCAATTAGCACCAGCTTTTTCCTCTCCCAGAACCTCAGTCAGAATTGTATAATAACAATTGAAATATTTCTCAAAAAGATATCTAAGAATGTATTCGATATCATCAATTAAGTCGCCAATAATAATATTAATGTGTTTAGGGGAACAATCATATGGTTCTAACTTGGTCCACTCTACTTTAACCTTTGACTGCTTCTCTTTACAATAATCTAAAGCATTATCTATTATTAAGGATAATTGAGTGCCAGCAACCCACTTTGTCATCAACATCGCATAATAACGTAGCTGGTTTTTTTGTTTTTGAGGGTCAGTTGAACTAAACATCTTTGGTTCTTCAGTTCCCCAATCAAATAAATCATAAAATTTAAGTAACCAATCGTGACATGTGTTTGTATCGATTGTAACAGGCAACTTTATTAGATTAGGTGAATTTATCTGGCTCTTAAGTTGTTTGTAAATCTTATTTTGAATTTTGACCTTTATAGATTGATTACTCGTCAATACATTTATTGGAATCTCAATCTTCCTGTTTTTATCAGTTGCAATTTTTATTAATTCTTCCTTATTTTCCTGAATAAGTTTATTTATAATTTCACTACGATAATTTGATTTTGAAATTTGAAGCGTATCAATATTGATTATGTTTGCTAAATAGTTTAAGATTTCCTTAAGTTCCCTGTTTGGATATTTAATGTCTTTGGTTTCACTTAGTATTTTCTCAATTCGTATTAATTCAGTATCAATATAGTTTTCAACTGCTACAACTAATGGTGTATCCTCCTTCACTAAAACAACAGTATTAGTCCAATCACCTTCGTTCTCCTTTATGCAAAAGATGTTTCCAGATAATTCATGTTTCAATCTCCCAGCACGTCCAGCCAAATTCCAAAAATCTATTTGAGAAAACTTTTGTTGTTTTCGACCAATATAGTCATCTAAAATGAAAACATTTTTTGCTGGAAGATTTACGCCCTCCAGTAAAGTTGATGTGCAGAAAACAAAGTTTATTTCCGAATTTTTGAATAATGTTTCTACCTTATTCCTAATTGTTTGTGGAAGGTTACCAAAGTGATAAGCTATACCTTTATTAAGAAACTCTGCTAAATAATAGTCTTTATGGATATAAGTTTTAATTTGACGGATTGCTTTCTTAACATTTTTCGAGACTTCAAATTCTCTTTCAAGTGATAGTTTGTATAGCTGTGATGCTTTATCAACTGAATGAAACCGTGAACTGCAATAAACTATATTATTATCATTCTTTCCAATTTGATACAAAAGGTCATAAACTCCATTTGCTTTTTTTATAATATCTGGTTTAAATTTATTAATCCCATAATCTGTATAATGGGTTACCTCCTTGATTGGTAAATCTATGAAAAATAAATTTTGAGTAACTGGTGTCTCTATTGTACTGAATCTGTTATTTTCATTTTTATTAAAGAGTTTTAAGAAGACTTCTGGATTTGAAACGTTAGGTGAAGAAAAGTAAATATTCAAATTCTGATTAAGTTTCAATGCTCTGGAAATAGCGGTATAACCAGTTATTGCTCTGGAATCTTTTATTGCTGCAAGTTTATGAGCTTCATCTACAAAAAGATATCCCAGTGCTGGATTTTCTTTTTGAGATAAATAACTTATTAATCTTTCAGGGGTTAAAACGAAAATATATTTCTGATTTTTGTTCGAAGGGAGCTCAGAAATATTAGAATTTGTAACAACTTTATAATTGTAAACCTCTAAAACATCTTTAAGTTCTTTATTAAGGTCAAGCGAGAATTGGTTAATCAACGCTCTCGTTGGAACAAGGATAGCAATGTTTTCAGGAGGCGAATTTCTTATGGACTTTCTTATAAAGGATTTGATTATAAATGATTTCCCCATCGAAGTCGGTCCCGAAAAACTAAAAGATTTTGAATTGCTGATTTGTTTATAAAGATCAAATTGAGCGTCAGTAAATATCAAATCATTTGTATCAGGCACTGCTTGGATAAATTCTTTAATGTTTTTTTCAATTCCCCTTGCAAATGGCAATTCAGAGTTATTCTCATTCATTGAGATCAAATATTGAATAGCTGGAAAGTTTCCAAGTTTTGCAAGTACAGAATGTGCAAAGGTTCTATAAAAAGGATTTTCTTGGTAGGTCGTATTGAGAAGAGTTATAATCTGATATGCCTTATTCCGTGCAATTGGATTCTTAGAATTTGATAGAATGTCCGCAAACCTCAATACATCGGTTAATTCCTTATTGTTAAAGGTTGAACTATCTGTGTTCTCAGAAAAAATGCTTTCAGATAATAGTCTAAATGCTTTAACATTAAGGTTGATAAAGTAACTGTCTAAAAGAACTTCATCTGTCAATTTCTCAACTAAGTTTTGCATGTATTAGGTTATCGATAATTTTTCTCCTTGTTTCATCAAGATTGATAAATGGGAAAACATAAACGTAGAATGTATATCCAAAAAGTTTGTGCTCCTCCATCTTTTCTTTAATATATATCATCTTATCATTGACTTCAGCAATAATCTTATCACGCATGAGTTTACGGAATTCACTATTATTCAACTTCATTTCAATGTCTGTGGGTTTGATTTCAAAACCAGCAAATATTGCAAAAGCATTATCTCTTGTAATTTTACTATCAGGAGTTGGAAACACAACTGACTTTATTAATGCATATAAGGAATCATCAAATACCTCTTTGCACAATTGTGAATCTAATAGCCCTATTTCGTGATTTATATTATTTCTGTCTCTTTTTATAAAATAACTAATTGAATCAAAAGCGTTTGAAAGTGAATTCTTTAAATTTGGATATAGTTTTGATTCTCCAAATATTAATTGATATTCAGTATCCGAAATCTTGAGAAGATGAATGCCATCAGACCCTTTTGCATAATCATCGCTGGATGATTTAATTTCAAGTTTTGTTAATATTTTGGGAGCATTTAAATGCGCCTCCAAAAAACTATAAAGCAGAATCTCACCAGTTTCTCCTCCGCTACTTTTGTCAGTCGGTTTGTCAATGTTCTCCCTGAGCTTTTCTACTGCTTTTCTATATAACTTTGCAGTCTTCCCTTCAGCCTTATAAAGTGCAATCTGTCTTCTTGAAAGAGAATAGGAAATTATGTTTTCCGCTAATTCTTCGATCAACTCATAATAACAGAATTGATTGTTTTCAATTTTTAGGATGTGAAGATTTAAATTGGAGTTTGTATCAGAGATATTGCAACTTATTGCATTCTCAAAAAGATTTAAAAATGACTTTCCTACACTCGTCTTTAACTCCATAATATTGAAAAAATTAGAACTAATTATACAATTTCGGATGTTATCGTGATACAGGACACACCCTCAAAGTTACAATTTTTTACATATGAAATTGAATTCCATTATTTTGACGTAATAAGGGAGAATATTTTTCTCATAAATAAAAATGTTATACAAGACTCGTTGAAGGTTAAAATTCTGTTGATTTTGAATAGGAAAACGGACGGTTATATATTATCAGAAATACAGGGGAGGTTTGCAATGTTTGGTATAAAAAATCCCTCAATTATTATTTGAGGGAGCATTTTTAATTAAGATAGGCTTCAGTTGACAGTTGTGTTGTCAGGATTACAATATTTCTTCAACCTCCATAAAATTGAAGTGGTGATCTAACTTTTTCGATAAATACTCACCAGCTTTCACATCTATACTATTTGAACAGAAATGCCATTTTATGATAACATTATGCTGCTCATTTTTAATTAAGATCAGTTCTTGAAGTAGTTCCTGTATGTAACTCATGGCATAACCACGAGTATATTTTAGACCTATGTCAACAATAGTTTCTGGTGCTGGAGCAAGTGAGTATTTTTTTACCCATTCATATAGTGGTATACAGAACCCAGCAGGGTCAACTGGAACAAATGTCCCCCAAATTCTTAGTTTTCCATGTTTAAATTTGATTTCGGGGGTTCGATATGTTTGCTCGATATAGAGTTTTTGCATATGAACTGATTAAGAATAATTGTGAGGGCATGTGTATCCGATAATCCCTTCATTTCAGAAACTCAGAATATCATATGTGTCAAGCAATTCTTGTTGAGAGATACCCAGATATCTACGTGTTATGGCAGGATTTGAATGGTTGAAAAGCTGAGATAATTTTACTAATGCCAGTTCGGCATTCTCAGCACTTCGATCGAATATAGTCCTACCAAAACATTTTCTAAGTGAATGGCTGCTGAAATTTTTGATCTTTAGGTTGTAGTTGGTTCTTAGGTCTTTCAGGATTACATTTATTCTTTGAATTGAATAAACACTACCCTTTTGGCTGGTGAAGATGAATTCATCAGTAGTTCTGGGTTTGATCTTCTGATAACAATCGCTAATATGTCGTTTCAACTGAGCATTAATTTTGATTTCACGGTTCTTTTTGGTTTTTTTCTCAACAACTGTAAATTCATCAAGATTATAAACCTGCTCCCATCTTAATGAAAGAATGTCTGAAATCCTCAATCCCCAAAATGAACCAAATGAAATTAGTAATGATATTTTGTAATTACCATCGTTGTAAAGATTTCTTATCAAGTTCATGGATTGATTCCATTCAAGGTAGTCTGCAGTGGTCGTTGAGAATTTTGCGCTCATATTTGGTTCAGTTTTATTGGTTTATGATTGTTAGTGAATATTAATTTTTGAGTGTTGATTTTAAACATGCTGTAATTAATTGGATATCATGCTATAAGGCAAATAATATTCAGAATTAGAGTAAAAGTGAATATTTTGATTTTGGATAAAAATTTTTCATGACACTTATTTTAATTATGACAAAGTGGATAGTATAAATATTTCTCGTCCCAGAATCGATGCCAAATCGGGATTGTCGTAGAAGCCATACCGACAACCTTACTGTTTTCAATCATTAAGAGAATCATCACACACTCTTCCCCATCCTCTTGTGGATAGATGAATTGATGCCTTATTTTAAATTTGTTTCTCATTCTCATGCACAAATGTTTGGTCGTAAAAGTATAAATTAATTATTTAACTATGCACAAATGTTTGGTCTTTTTTTTATCTTTATCCAAAATTTTCTGGTTATGAAACCAAAGGAATCGCCAAAACCCAAAGAAATTGCCCCAGAGCATCAACATCTGATGTCGGAATTTGGGGAAAGAATTAAAAAATTAAGAACTGATAAGAATAAAGGGTTAATTGAAATGGCGAATTCAATAAAAATCTCACGCAACGAATACAGTCAAATAGAGAAAGGTCAGATTTACTTCAAGTTTTCGACAATCTTGCGAATATTGGATTATCACAATAAAAACTTCAGTGATTTCGTAAATGGTTTATAACACCCGCTTAATTTCTACAAAAATTTTGTAAATTATAAGAGACTTTACTTGCGTGGGTATTACAATTTCGCTCTTTTTTGCCCTTTTCATGTTCAAATCCCCTCGAATTAGCGTTCAAAGTATCATTTTAAGCCACTTCTGTTATAAGATTAGGTACAATTAATCAGCTATATAGTGTAAAAATGGTACAATAATTATCAGTTTCAGGATAATGTAAACCACATCTTTCTGTGATTGACAGGTATTTATTTCAAATACCAATTCCCATGTCAAAGAAAAAGAAACAACATGTAGATCATCAACAGAAAAGACTTGTAGAAATCTGTCTATTCATAAAGAATTGGCGTCTGAATGAAGGTTTAACACAGAATGATTTCAGTAAATTAGCTGAAATACATCCAAATAGCATCTATAATCTTGAACACATGAGAGGTTCAAACTTGATAACCCTACTGAAATGCATAGATGCAATGGAGGGAATGACATTATCAGAATTCTTTTCTGAAATTGAGTAGGTTAAATGTACGCACTTAGTGTCTGTAATGAAATGGTTTTAAAGAAAATAGTAACTTTACAGCCAATAATTCTTCACTCTAATGCCCAGATATCTAACCAAATCCCGTTTCAGATTAGCTTTGGATTGCCCTGCAAAGCTATTTTACACAGGAAAACCAGAATATCCAGATGCCAAGAAAGATGATGCTTTTCTGGAAGCACTTGCTGAAGGGGGATATCAGGTTGGAGCATTAGCAAAGTGTTATTATCCTGATGGCATAGAGATTCAAGAGCGTGGTTATGATATACCGCTTCAAAAGTCAATTTCTTTATTAAGCCACGATAATGTTGTCATTTTTGAAGCTGCGTTTCAATACCAGAACCTCTTTATCCGTGCAGATATTATTGAAAAAAAAGGTAATAGAATCAATCTGCTGGAAGTAAAATCAAAATCTTTTGCTGGAACAGATAGCAATGACATGCTGACCATAAAGGGATTTTTGGATTCTAAGTGGGCAGAATATGTTTATGATGTTGCTTTTCAAAAATATGTCATTACCAAAGCATACCCTGAATTTGATGTTCATGCTTATCTAATGCTTGCCGATAAAAATGCCAAAGCTACTGTGAAAGGTCTGAACCAGAAATTTCAACTAAAAACTGTTGAAGATGACAGGATTGCTGTGGAGATCATTGGTGATGTCTCAAAACTGGGTATCGGTGAAGAAATATTAACTCGTGTCAATGTGGATGATATTATTGATATGATTTACAAAGGGAAGGAATGTTCAAAACCGTCAGAAAAAAGTTTTGTTGAGAATATTATTTTTTTTGCGGACTCCTACGAAAGGGATGCAAAAATAATAGTACCTATTCAGAAGGACTGCAAAAAATGTGAATATCAAACTACACCTGAAGAAGCACTTCAGGGAAAACGCTCAGGTTTTAAAGAATGCTGGTCTAAGCAATTGGGTTGGGATAATGAAATGTTTAAATTACCACTGGCTTTAGACATTTGGGATTTTCGTGGCAAACAAAAATTAATGGATAGCGGAATTTATTTAATGCGTGATGTAAAAGAAGATCAGATTGGTGATATCACTCCAACATCCGATGGCAAATTAAGCAGAAGTCAGAGGCAATGGTTACAGGTAAGAAAAACAGTAGACAATGACAATACACCATTTATTGATATAGACGGACTGAGAGCAGAATTTAACAAATTTATTTATCCTCTTCATTTCATCGACTTTGAAACTTCTATGGTTGCCATACCTTTTAATAAAGAGAGAAGACCATATGAACAACTGGCATTTCAGTTCTCTCACCATATTATTACAATTGATCACAAGATCGAGCATACAGGACAATATATTAGTGTCGAGAAGGGCATGTTTCCAAATTTTGAATTCATTAGAAACCTGAAGTCACAGCTTGAACATGATCAGGGTTCTGTTTTTAGATATGCTGATCATGAAAACACAGTTCTTAATCAGATTCTTGTTCAGTTGGAAGAATTGTCCACTTCTGATATCCCAGACAAACTCGAATTGATTGCATTTATTAAAACAATCACTCATGGGGCAAATCATCAAGGGACAAGAGATATGATTGACTTATTGAAGCTGGTTAAGCATTATTATTACCATCCACTAATGGGTGGCTCAAACTCCTTAAAATACGTATTACCTGCTGTTCTTAATTCATCAGAATATATCCAGAAAAAATACTCTCAACCTATTTACGGCAAGAATTCATCTATCAAGAGTTTGAACTATGATGATGGTTGGGTGTGGATTAAAAAAGATGGAAATGGTGCAGTGATAAATCCATACAAACTTCTGCCCCCCTTATTTGCAGACATTGATGATGATCAGATAGAACAATTTCTCATGCGGAGCAACATACAAGAAGGTGGTGCTGCAATGACAGCCTATGCAAAAATGCAATTCGCAAGAATTTCAGACATTGAGAGAGAGAGCATAATTAAAGGTCTATTGAAGTATTGTGAACTTGATACGCTTGCAATGGTCTTGGTCTGGGAATATTGGCAAAATATTTTAAATAGTTGATTTATAATATGTTCAAATAGAGTTTCTACAGTATTCTCTTAGACTTGAAGAGATAAGGGGACAACAGTGCATTTGTGGTATGGTTATTCTGACAACTTAATTAAGAAAACATAATTGGTCTTATAAGATTATATCACTAATGTATAGATAAACTATTGGTTACATTTTATGGCGTGGTGCGAAGCACTGTTGCAGCTTCTGCATTTAAAAAAGTTGGATTGTGTCATGTATTTCCATTTGAAGTGTTTTAATTAAAAACCATTTGGCGGTTATCTTCTAAACATTGAAATTAATTTGGTCAATCTTTCTTCATTGTCTTTAAATGATTGAATTAATTTTGTAATCAAGTTTCTTGAAAAAAATTGGTATAGTGTATCAAATTCATTATTGAATAAATTAACAATTTCAGGACGACTAAAATTTGGATTTTTTTGGTCATAATTAAATTTATATTTATTGAGTATGACACATAAAAACATCTTTTCAAATTGATGACAAGTTAATTCGGATTTAATTTCATCGGTTTGATGAAGATATTCCTTGAGAATCTTTTCATTCGTTAATTGACTGAAATAAACTGAAGATAAATTTTCATAATCATTGTCAATTAGAATTGAATAATCAGAATTATTTGAAGAGGGTAAAAATTTATTTAAATCAGAAGAAGTATCAGAATCCAAAGGAAGATTTTTTGGTTTGTCTTCTTCATTATTTAATAATTTATTTGATAACAATTTTATATTTTCTTTAAGTATTATATTATTACTGGTAGCAAAACTATCACTTTTTGTTAGTAATCCTATCACCTGATTGTTAGCAGAACTATCAGTTCCTTTTAGCGGAACTATCACCTGACTGATAGGTTTGCTATCAGGTAAATTAGCAGAACTATCAATAGTAGCAATCCTATCAATGATAGCAGAACTATCAGTTTTACTATCCTCTGAACTTTCAGGATTGCTATCAGTTTTAGAGTCACCTGAAATGTTAGCAGTTCTATCAGTTTTGGCTTTCTTGTAATCGTTGTAAATGTTCAGCAGGGATACAATATAAGTTGTATCGGTCTCCTGAAGATAACCCAACGTCACGAGTTTTTTTATTGCGTCCGCAATGTCACTTCTGTTTTTTTTAGTGCCAAAACAATTGGCTATATTATTAATGCTTATCTGGTAAGTGTCTTTATGACCGAACATATTGAGTAATACCAGTTGTTCAAGTGGCTTTAATTTAAGACCAAAAATTTGTGTTATTGGCGCACCCCTGTACCCGATTTCTGTGAGATACTTTTTGTCATACTTGATTGTTTTCTTCATTGTTAGTTATTAATTATAAAAGTGGTATTTTTTAAAATGGTAAATCAATATACTCATCAATGTTAGCATCTGGAATGTCAACGCACCATGTTGCGGGATACATTTTTTTAAGTTCCGTTTCTGCTACCTGAAATCGATAAATATGTTTATGCTTCAGGTGTTGCACACCACCAATGCCGAGATTTTTTACATATACATATTTAATGTTATTATACCCCGCAACAGTCAGTGCTTTTAATCTTACAGGCAATTCTGGGTTATCTCTGATGATTGCCTTAACTTCTGCATGTATTTCTGTTAATAATTTCATATTTCAATCTTCCATTTATATAGTAATCTTTCAACTTTTCTTTTGAGTATCCCGTCAGTACTTTTTCTTTGTTCCTAAAATTAATATTAGTGTGAGTCCCTTGAGAAGAGAAAAATTTAAATGAGTACATAAGGGGTTTCCTTAGTTTTGCTGAGCAAGTACTATTATGTACTCATTTTCAATTTCTCTTTTTAAATTCTTAATTGATCTTAAGGTTGATACTACCAGTTTCATCAATCTCTTTCAATAATCTTCTGACAGACTCTCTGATAATTTCACTTACTGAAATGCCAGTTTTTCTTCTGATTTCTCTTAACCTGTTGATCATTGAATCATCCATTCTGCTGTATAGATGTTGTTTTTTCTTCTCGAAAGCAACTTTGTAACCGTTAACTGTGTTCATAATAATTTAAAATTTTAATAGAATAATTTTTATGGGTTATTGTACCCAATGTGTACAAATAAATACGTACAGAAGGAGCAAAAGCATGGAGAATTTTAATGTTATCGAAACTTTTTTAAATGATACCATCTTAGATTCATCCTATCCTTTTCAGAGAATATAATATCATTAAAAGATGGGGATGATATGTAAGTCACTTTCTTTATCCCAAAACAAATCTGACAGATGTATCAACTCGTGAATTTGTCCAAATAATACCGAACTCAATTCCCAAACCTTTCTTTTAAGTTTCTTTTTTTCTTCACGGGTCAATATCTCATCAGCATTAATGCATTCAATGGCTGTCTGTTTCGATGCTTGTATATTATCAGCTTCTAAGTAATAGCAGCTTTGGTTTGCAAAGAAAATAATATATAACTCCCATAAAGTAAAATGGTCAAGGATAAACTCCAATAGAAGAAGTCTCAATCTGGTTGTATGATCTGATTCGATATGGAATTCATCACCCCAAACAGATCGAGTATATTTAGCTTCCCTCTGAATAAAATACTGTAGGTTTTCCTCAATATAATTCCTCTCTTCAGAATTAATCTTCTGATTAACATTTTGTAAATGTTGCAGTTTAATAATCTTGTAATTCATAGTTTTAAATTTTTAATTAATCTATAATCAATTCAACTTTATTTCAGTAGTAGTAGTGCATGACTATTATCATCCTTTCAATTAATATCTGCGATAATATCAATCGATTCTACATCACCGTCAATCTCCAACAAATTATCAGGGTCATCTATAGCTTTGTTTTTGGATGATAAAGGGAGGCTAACATATTTGGTAGGCATGAACTTTGTTCCACAGTAATCGGTAGAGTTGGAAGCAGCATTTAAAGTTGTCGGTGTATAAGTTTTGATCTGCTGGCAACCTCTGCTTATAGCTATATCCAGATTCTTCTGATCATTATCACAGCCTTTGCCGATTCTTTTCAATGTATTAGCTGCAATTATAAAAGTGCCTGTGCAAGTGAATGGGTCAACCACAAGATCGTCTTCTTTAGTTGTGTGCCTGACCAATTTTAAGGCTAAATCAATAGGTTTCTGCCACGTATGAAGTCTGTCCCCCTGTCGACCATCAGTTGCGTTTTCTTCCATTACCGAAAACATTTCACTCGTTATTGAAGTATCCAATGGGACTGACTCTGTTGAATATAAATGCCAGATAAGTTGATAATTGAGGTTATATTTCATTTTAGGAGTAACTCCAAGTGTATTTTTATAAGTCCATATTAGTGGGTTATCAACAATGAATTTGTCCTGAGCCATAAGAACTTTTAAAAATGATTGTATCTCTTTAGGATATGAGCCAGAGAAAATGAGCATTCGCCCAGTCTTCTTGGTTTTCTGTATTGCCAGTGGAAGCCAGTTTTTTGTGAATTCAGCAATGTCTTGTATGTCTGTTGAGTACGGAGGGTCAGTTAATAACAAACCAATAGAATTGTCGGCAAAAGAATTAAGAAAGTCCGTGCAGTCCATTAAACTGACTTCAGGAGCCACTTCCATTCCTGCTTTTTCTTGTTTAATATTTTCTGCCTTTTTTTGCTCTATTTTTTTTGCCTTCTCTTCTTTTTTAAGGTCAGTGATTGTTTTTTCACCATTCTTTATTTGTTCAAATGCTTCGGGATTATCCTCTTTAATTTTTGCAACCTCATTTATGTATGTCCTATTTGTTTTGAAAATTTTTGCAACCTTAGATTTAGTCAACTTGGAATTATCTTTTTTCAGATTAACAATCTTATCCTGTGGTGCAATTCTTTGAACCATAGCCTCATCACCTTTTACTATTTTTTGAGTTTCAGCCTGTTTTGCTCTTCTCTCTTTTTCTACCTGATCTTGGATTGCTTTAATAATTGGCTTTGCTAAAATTGCAATGCATGCATATTGCTCACTGGTTAGATTTCTACGGTTTATACTGCGCATAACAAAGTCCCACGCTTCTGCATCAGTTCCCTCGAAATCTATATAAGGTGGGTTAATATTTAGCTCATCACATGCCCTTTGTCTATTCCAGCCATCTAAGATGTCGCCATTGTAGAGGTATATTGGATATTTAAGATCATAGTTATTGACCTGAATATCATCTTTCAGCCTTTGAAATTCGTCTTCTGACATTTCTGGAAGTATGTTGTATACATGTTTTTTCATTTTTAAAGTCTTTTTTATAATTAATCTATCAGCCTTATTTTCAATTGACTCTGGCAGTCATCATGATTTTCAATCTGTGATACCTTTCGGGCAATTGATTTCCCGATTCCATGACAAACGGACATATTTTGGGCACTTCACAAACTTTTTATGTTTGTAACAGCTTATGTATGTGATTGTTAATATGGATTAGGTTGATTAACCGTACTTACGACCTCGTTTGAACTCCCTTTTTTTCATATTATCTATTTTAATAATTCTTTATTTTCAGTTCTACTTAGTTTTCTCTCACCTTAAAGTGTTTTTCCCGTCTTTAAAAACCTTCTAATAAAATTCATAAGTGCTTGATATTTCATTGTTTTAATTTCGAAATAACGAAGCAAACATAAAACGTTTTTCTGAGGCACGACAACCGACAATTGTAACTGTCGGTTGAAGTGGCGACTACGTAAATGATTAAAAACTAAGGATATCTTGAAGTTTGGAAAGATTGAAAATTTGAAAGATTTTCAATCTTATTTTGAATTGTCGGTTATCTACTATTTAGCAATGCCTTTTCAATAATAGAATCAATATTCTCCTTGTCCTTTGGATTCAGGTTACCGTCATATCTTGGTTTCTTGGGAGAATAAAAATTGCCTTCCATCCTATCGTTAAAGAGGTTGAGTGCAATTTGATAATTAGAAGGATGTTTTGTGGAGGTAATAAATTGCCTTTCAGTCAAACATTTGATAAAGTAAGCAAGGTGATTATAATGTACGCACTTCCAGATGATTGGGGTTGGGGATGAAATTGGTTTAACATCTGAATAATTTATAAATAACTGTTTAAATTCAGGTAAAATACAGTCAACATAGCCATTACTTTTTAGCTCTTTATGTAATTTAGAGAGAAACAAATGGCTCTTTTTGGACTCTTGCTTAGTTATTTTGAAGACATAGATTGGCAACGATAAATCTTTTGATATAATATTATCGGCTGGTGGAATGTATTGTAAAAAGTCTTTGAATAGCTGTAGTTCGGAAGTGAGATAAGAAATGACACTTTCAATGAACTCAAGCTGAATAGATGACATTCCATAGAAAAATTCATATATGTCTGTTAACCTCTTTTCTTTTCCATGAAAATCATAAGTCTGATGAAGGTTTGGTAGCCAATATGACTGGTATAATGTTTTCCACTCTTTCCTTAGTGGAGATATAATAAACTGTTTATGTGCATTTTGGTATTTATTCAACAAACTGTTTAGAATCGCTACAATATCATAATTAAATTCATCATCAAACTCATTCTGCCGAGTGAAGGAATGAATATCGACAGTAAAATCGTGAAAGCTATCTATTATTTTATCTCTGAAATCTTCAGAATCATGGAAGTATTGAAATCCAAGGTAAGATACCTCTTCAATGGATGTTTTATTACTTTTAAGAACAGGATTATCATCAAGAGCACAAATAAGGGCACTTAGTTGTTCTTCGGAACGTTTATTTAATTCTACCAATTCTTCCATTTGTCTTTAGTAACAAAATCAGTACTTCATTAACTTAGAAAAGGGTTCTTTGTATCGGTTTATTAAGTTTGTCTATTGGTTGAAGAAACATGTTTTCAATTTTATCTGTAACTTTTATTACTGTTTCATAACTAAATTGGAGCAAATCATTAACATCCTTCAAATATCCTGCAATATATTCTTCAGAGCGAGGAATTAAACCTAATTTTGTGCTTATTAAGTAACTGATTGTCTCCGCTTCAAGTTCTTCAGCACTTCTCGTTAGTCTTTGTCGTTCAGGAAGAAGTAATCTTTTATCAGGATTAGTTTTACGTAGTTCTTTATGTCCTGTATGTCCTAATAGGACGTGTGCGAGTTCATGAATTAAAACTGTAAAATTTTCTTCAACAGAAGCATTATCTTTTAAGCATATTTCTAAACGCCCAGTAAACGCAGTTGTTACATAGCCACCTTTAAAATATGATAACTGTTTATATATTAATGCTATCCCCCACAGTTTTGCTGTGTAAATTGCACCTTCATAAATTTTGGGATTGATGTGACCCTTTACTTCAAATAGTTTCTCCCCAAGAAGGCTATCCAAGAAATCTTTGGGATTCTCTTTTCCCTCAGTTTCAAATACATCGTAAACTAACATTACTGGTGACATTGGGGCAAGAATAACATAAGGTCTTGCTTCACTCTTAATTGTCCGATGGAATTTCTTTCGCCAATATGATTCACCACCAAAAAAAGTTACCTCCTTATTTTGAAGATAAACAAGCATCGTGTTAAATCGAGAATAATGATCAAACTTTGCAATAAAATCGATGAATTTGGCAAATGCTTTGCCGTCTCTAAGATTCCAACTTCGTTTGATTAATTCATCTATGGTGAACTTGTCATTTACAAACTTTTCATCATTCATGAAATTGCTTTATGGTAATAATTAAAGATATAAGTTATTAATCAATAATTTATAAATGGACTCTTTAACATAAAAAATATAATTACTTGCCAAATGTTAGGGGATTAACGACTGTTTTTCTTATTTTTAATGACCTGAAAAGTCAACCATATTACTTATGGATAAGAAATCGTTGTCAGAGAGAGATATCTGTACAAAATTTATCACGCCAGCTATTTTAAAATCAGGCTGGGACAATCAAAAACAGCTTCTGGAGGAAGTTAGTTTCACTAATGGCAAAATCATAGTCAGAGGCAAACTAACTACGAGAGGCATTAAAAAACGAGCTGATTATATCTTATACTATAAACCAAACATACCTATTGCTGTTATTGAAGCCAAAGACAATAAACATTCTGTAAGAGCAGGATTACAGCAAGCACTTGATTATGCTCAAATTCTGGATATACCGTGCGTCTTCAGCAGCAATGGAGATGGTTTCATTTTTCATGACAGAACAGCAACAGATTCTACTATAGAATCTGAACTAAGTCTCGATAATTTTCCTTCGCCTCAGCAACTTTGGGAGAAATATAAGAAGTATAAGGGTATAACCACTCCTGAGACAGAAAGGATTGCCTCACAGGAGTACTACTTTGACGGTTCTGGAAGACGTCCAAGATACTATCAGCAAATAGCCATTAACCGAACTATTGAAGCGATAGCCAAAGGTCAGAACCGTATACTGTTGGTAATGGCAACTGGCACAGGAAAAACTTATGCTGCATTTCAGATTGCACATAGGTTATGGAAAGCAGGGGTCAAAAAGAGAATTTTGTTTTTGGCAGATCGAAATGCTCTAATCGACCAAGCACAGCGTGGCGATTTCAAACACTTCAGAGACAAAATGACCATAGTAAAGAAACGACAGGTAGATAAGAGTTATGAGATTTACCTTTCGTTATATCAGGGTCTAACAGGTAATGAAGAAGATAAAAATATCTACAAGCAATTTAGCAGCGATTTCTTCGACTTAATTATCATCGATGAGTGCCACAGAGGTTCTGCAAGGGATGATAGTGCATGGCATGATATTCTTAAATATTTCAATAATGCTACTCACATAGGTCTAACTGCTACACCAAAAGAAACAGATGAAGTTAGCAACATAGAATATTTTGGTGACCCGATTTACACGTACTCTTTGAAACAAGGCATTGAAGATGGATTCCTTGCTCCATATAGGGTGGTTAGAGTTGGAATTAATGTTGATTTGGAAGGATGGAGACCAGAGGATGGCAAAACGGATAAAGATGGCAATCCTGTCGAGGACAGGATTTACAATAAAAAGGACTATGACAGGAGTCTGGTTATTGACGAACGTACTGGAGTAGTTGCAAGAAAACTTTCAGAATATCTCAAGGGGTATGATCGATTTGCCAAAACAATTTGCTTTTGCGTTGATATTGATCATGCAGAACGCATGAGGTTTGCTCTATCAAGAGAGAATGCTGATCTGGTCGCTGAGAATTACAAATATATCATGCAGATCACTGGGGACAACGATGAGGGCAAACGTGAGCTTGACAATTTTACCGACCCAGAACAAAGATATCCTGTAATAGCAACAACATCAGAACTTATGACCACTGGGATTGATGCTGTAACTTGTAAAGTGATCGTTCTTGACGCTAACATTGCATCTATGACCAAGTTTAAGCAAATAATTGGTCGTGGAACAAGAATAGATGAAGATTATGGCAAGATGTATTTCACGATATTGGATTTCAGAAATGCAACTGATCTGTTTGCTGACCCTGACTTTGATGGAGAACCGATAAAAATTAAAACTACAAATCCCGAAGATGAATTGGGAGACATCTTTCCTGAAGATGATTTTGTGGATAACCTACCTGATGACAACCCAGATATCTTAGAAAACCCTCCAGAACAACCATTAAGAACTCCTGAAGGCACTCCAATCCCTCCAAGAGTACCACGACCAAAAGTCTATGTGAATGGTGTAGATGTATCAATTCTAATCAGCAGAGAATTATATTTTGATCAACATGGGAAGCCTATTACAACCAGTTTAAAAGACCATACCAAAGAGATAATCAAAGGGCAGTTTGCTACACTCAATGATTTCCTGAATAAATGGAATTCCACTGATCAAAAAACAGTAATCATTGAAGAATTACAGCAACAGGGTGTTTTGGTAGAAGCATTATATGATGCTGTCAACAAGAAAGTGGATTTATTTGACCTTATCTGTCATGTAGCTTATGATCAACCACCAATGACAAGAAAGGAACGAGCCAATAATGTTAAAAAGCGTAATTACTTTACGAAGTATGGTGACCAAACCAAAAGGGTATTGGAAAACCTGCTGGATAAGTACGCTGATGAAGGGATTGATGATATTGAATCGATAGAAGTATTGAAGGTTAAGCCATTTACAGAACTTGGTTCACCAATGGAGATAGTAAGCACTTTCGGCAGTAAGAAAGAGTATATAAAAGCAGTACATGAACTGGAAATAGAACTTTATAAATCAGCATAATGGAGCAGAAAATTGAAATTATTAATAATTGGAATCTTAAAAAAGTATTTAATGAACTTGAAAATGGCAATATAAAAATTCCAAGATTTCAAAGAGGATACGTTTGGGAGCGTTCCAAGATTGTAAAATTATTGAATAGCATATATTCACAGTATCCTATAGGTTCATTCTTTATTTGGGTTGCAAGCCTTGATTACAAGAATTTCTGTAGAGAAATAACAGAATTAAATCTGCCAGTGCAACCAGAATCAAATAATTATAGTTTTATTCTTGACGGGCAACAAAGGATTACCTCACTCTATGTAGCTCTAAAAGGTAAAAAACTAAACGGGACGGATTTTTCTTCAATATGTTTCAACCTTGAAAAGAAAGAATTTCAGATTCCTCGATTAAAGAACGAAAAACATAATATCCCTGCATGGAAATTGTTTGATACAATTGCCTACGGAGACGTTCTGACTGATTATGCTATATCTGACAGAGAAATTGGAACAGGATATTCAACAATATGGCGTGATTGCCAACAGGTATTTACAGACTATCCAATTAGCGTAATAAGGACATTAAAGATGGATTTGGAGCAGGTTGTGACAATTTTTGAAAGAATCAACCAAGGTGGCAAAAGATTGTCTTTATTTGATCTCGTTCATGCAAGTGCTTGGTCTCCAATTTTTGATCTAAGAGAGAAAATAAAAAAGTTTAATGAAGAGACAAATGTTAAATTTTTCGGTGGTATCATTGAAGAAGTTTTTATACAATCCCTTTCATTAAACGAATTCGATGATTGCAGAAATCAAAACCAATTACATCTAACTGCTGAGTCTGCAAGCAGACTTTGGGATAAGACCACTGAGTGTCTAAGATTGTCAATTGATTTCATTAAGACCCTTGGGGTCAGATTTATTGATTTTATACCTTATGATTCATTTCTACCTGTTATTCAGTACTACTTTTTCAAGTCAGGAAATAAAGGTATAAAAAGTGAACACGTTAAATTTATAGAGAATTGGTTCTGGTCAGCTACCTTTTCTCAAAGGTATTCAAGTTCCAGTCTTACATTAATGAAAGAGGATGCGACTTGGATATTCAATCTAACCAAAGGTATAACTGAAGAAAACATCTTCGGGGTATCTCTTTCAATGAAAGAGTTATTAAAAGTAAGGATGCAAAATAAATCCGTTATTAAAAATGGAGTTTTATGTTTAATGGCACTTGAAAATCCACTTGATTTTGATAACGGTCAATTAGTTGTATTAGATAGGACTAACGTTTCTCGGTCTAATAGCAAAGAAAATCATCACTTTTTTCCATTTTCACTAAGACAAAACTTTAACACAGACAGCAATGGGATTAATAGTTTGTTGAACTTTTTGCTGATCTCTGGCAGGTTAAACAGGGAAATTTCCAATGATTTTCCTTCACAATATTTGACCGCATATGAGTTAAAAAACAAAGACATTAGTGAACATTTATTATCACATTTTATTGATGACGATGCCCTCAGTTACGCAAAAACAAACGATTTCCACTCATTCATTCAAAAACGTGGAGAGCTAATTCTTAGCAAGATTCGGTTAAAAACAAAAATTGGCGAGTTTGTCGATGTGGTTGAAGATGAGATTTTGGATGAAAATATTGAATTTGAAAATATAGTAACAGAAGAGGTAGCTTAATATGGCAAACATTTCAGGAGTAATAAAGAGTATCAGGGACATAATGTGGCAGGATTCGGGTCTTAACGGTGATGCTCAAAGAATAGAACAGTTGGGATGGATGTTATTTCTGAAAATTTTTTCAGATAAGGACAGGGAATTGGAAATGATGAATGATAAGTATACATCTCCTATCCCAAATGAGTTCCATTGGATAAAAGAAAAAGGTAATTGGGCAGGGGACGATGAAGGCATAACAGGAGACGACCTATTAAAGTTTGTAGATCAGAAACTGTTCCCTGCCTTGCGTAACCTTGATCTAAGTGTTGGTAATGGAAGGGCACTTATCGTGCGTGAAGTCTTTGAAGGCAATAATAATTATATGAAAAGCGGGATTAACATCCGCAAAGTATTGAACAAACTTAATGAGCTTGATTTCAACGTTGCTAAGGAGCGACATGCATTTGGTGAATTGTATGAAGGCATCCTGAAAAACCTACAGAGTGCTGGTAAAAGCGGTGAGTTCTATACTCCAAGAGCAATTACCAATTTTATTACCGATATGATCAATCCTAAGCTGGGTGAAAAGATTCTCGACCCCAGTTGTGGTACAGGTGGTTATCTTACTTCAGCAATCGAACATTTGAAGTCACAAGCAAACAGCGTTGAAGAAAGACAAAAAATTCAGGAAGATGTCATGGGATGGGAGTATAAACCATTACCTTATCTTCTGGCGACCACTAACCTGATTTTGCATGATATCGAATTACCTAAAATAACCTTCAGGGATTCTCTTGATCAACCTCTGAGCAATTATAAAGAAAAAGATCGTGTTGATGTTATTCTGGCAAATCCTCCATTCGGTGGTATTGTTGCAAATAACAACGAAAAGAATTTCCCACAGAATTTCCGCACTAAAGACAGTGCCGATTTATTTCTTGTGCTGATGATTCAATTGTTAAAGAATGGTGGCAGGGCAGGGATTGTACTACCAGATGGTTCACTAACAGGAGAAGGTATTAAGCAAAGGGTGCGAGAGAAATTGTTAACAGAATGCAATTTGCATACTATTATCAGACTTCCAAACTCCGTTTTCCAGCCATATGCAACTGTAGCCACCAATTTATTATTTTTCGAAAAAGGAAAGCCAACTAAAGAGGTTTGGTACTACGATCACAGGTTGCCAGAAGGTCAAAAATCATACAGCAAAACCAAACTAATACAACTGGAAGAATTTAATCCGATAAAAGGATGGTGGAATAACCGTATTGAAAATGATACTTCTTGGAAAGCAGATATCAAGACCATAATAGAACGTGGTTACGACCTTGATATTAAGAATCCGCATAAAGAGGAAGAGGTACACGAATATACAAGTCTTGAACTTATTGAACTTTTAGCAAAGTCAATGCGGAAAAGTAATGATTTGTTAAGCCAGCTTAAAGAGGAATTGAAATGAGTTGGAAAAAATACAATCTTGGTGAGTTAGTAGATAGTGTTTCTATTCGAGCAAAAGATATTGTTCACGAGAATAACTTAAGATTTCTTGGTGTAAGTAATGAAGATGGAATCACTATTTCAAAATATGCAGCAGAGGATAAGGCAGAAGATTACAAAATAATTGAAAAGGGTTGTTTTGCTTATAATCCCTATCGTATAAACGTGGGGTCAGTAGCATTGATGAAGGATGATTTATCTGGATTAATTAGTCCAGCATATGTTGTCTTTAAGCCTAAACCCAATTCAATAATTCCTGAATTACTTTTGAGTTTTCTGAAATCAAAAGAGGGATTAAGACAAATAAAACAAAATGCAAGAGGAACTGTGAGGCAGGCATTGCGTTTTGAAGATTTGTGTAAAATTCAACTTCCCTTGCCAAGTTATGATAAACAAATGGAGTTGTATTTGAAACTACAAAAATTTGAGCAACAAGAAAGTAAGCAAGTCATTGAACACACCCGCCAACTCGACCTTCTCAAAAGACTCCGCCAACAGATACTTCAGGATGGTTTGCAAGGCAAATTAGTCTCCCATGACACTAATTGCGAACCAGCAGATAAGTTGCTGGAAAGAATAAAAGTGCAAAAGAAACAACTTATTAGGGAGAAGAAAATAAAAAAAGAGAAACCATTACCTGCTATTATGGTTGATGAAATGCTATTCGAGATACCTGAGAATTGGACTTGGTGTAGATTGGGAGAGATAGCATTATTTTCTGAAGCTGGGAAAAGCTACAAAGCATCTGAAAACATTGCAAATATTGGTGAATTTGGAGTAATTAAAACAAGTGCCATTACATCGTCTGTTTTTAATGAACTTGAAAATAAAAGATTACCGATTCAAAATATCAATTATGATAAAATTCTTATAAAGGAAGGTGATCTTCTTTTTTGCAGAGCAAGTGGTTCAAAGGGTTTAGCAGGAAAATCGTGTGTAGTACGAAGAAAGCCAAAAGCAAATTTAATTTTGAGTGACAAATCTATTCGCTACGTTTTTCCTGAAAATATTGTAACACAGTATATTCAATATTTTAATACATCATGTTTTGCAGAATTCTATTATATGGAATTAGGGACTGGTAAAAGTACCACTATGAATAATATTACACGTGAACAATTTGATAGATTGATAATTCCCTTACCCCCACTTCCTATGCAGCATCGAATAGTCATCAAAATAGAACAATTAATGAAACTTTGCGATGAACTGGAACTAAGTATTCAACAGAACCAGAACTATTCTCAGGAACTATTGCAGGTGGCGTTGAAAGAGGCATTAGAACCAAAGAGTTTATTATGATGATCGTTTAGAACAAATACTCATTATGCCAAGACTAAAAAGTATTTCGATTGAGAACTATCGTTCAATAGGTGAAAGCACAGTAGTAATCGAATTTCCAAAGAATTCACCATTAATACTAATTGGTGAAAACAATTCTGGAAAATCAAATATTATAAGAGCAATTGAGATTATGTTTGGTGAATTTCATCCAAAGTTTAAGAAACTCGATGATTATGACCATTATAACCGTGACCCCAAGAATAAAGTAATTATAGCTGCAGAAGTTAGTGGATTTAAAAGCAGGCTTGGAAAATGCCAAGAATTCTCATGTACTGGTTTCTATTTCACATGTAAGAAGAATCAAGAAAATGAATTCAATGCAATTCAGGATAATGGTGAATTAAATAAATATGTAAGTAATGACTTACGTGAGGAACTTCTTTGTGTTAGCGTAAATGCTGAACAAAATCTTTCATATCAACTAAGTTACTATACAAAATATACACTTCTCTCAAAGGTAACAAAAGCATTTCATGATAAATTAACTGAAGATGAGGCTCGTGTAGAAAAACTTAAAGGATTTTTTAAGCAGATTCAAGAAACATTTCTTGAAGTTCCAGATTTCAAAAGTTTCACAGAGCAAATGTCGACTATAGCAGGTGAAATGTTATCAAATATGAGCCATGCCTTAGAATTTGATTTTTCAGCATATGACCCAAGCAATTATTTTAAAACTTTACGTGTACATCCTTTTGAAGACGGAGAATCAAGAGCATTTGAAGAATTGGGAACAGGACAACAGCAAATATTGGCACTTTCATTCGCACATGCATATGCTAAGTCTTTTTTGGGTCAAGGTTTAATTTTCATCATTGATGAACCAGAAACTCATTTGCATCCTTTAGCTCAAAAATGGCTTGCAAAGAAAATTTATCATATGGTAGAGGATGGACTTCAAATGATAATTACAACCCATAGTCCATACTTCATTAATTTGGAGTTTTTACCAGACATATATTTGGTGAAAAAGAATACGCAGACGGAAGTAATTAATATTGATGCTGAAAAGTTAACAGAATTTTGTCATGTTACAGGTGCGATAAAGGCAAGCAAAGAGACGATAATTCCATTTTATGCTTCCCATAGTAAACCCCATATATTAAATGGATTCTTTGCAAAGAAAATAGTACTGGTTGAAGGTGAAACGGAAGAATTTGCATTACCAATTTTTTTTGAAGCTACAGGTCTGGATACTTTAAAAGAAGGTATTGCTGTTATTGGTGTTGGGGGGAAAGGAAATCTTGCAAAATGGTGGAGGCTATTCACCTGCTATGGTATTCCGATCTATGTTTGCTTCGATAACGATGAAGAAGATGATATTAAGGGCATTAAGCGAGAGGATGCTTTGAAAGCACTTGGTATTGATGTAGATGAAATTGAGTCAATACTTGCCGTTTATGATTGGAATATTAGTCAATATTTTTGTGTTTTTGGGAAAGATTTTGAAAGCACAATGAGAAACTCATTTGAAGTTTATCAAGATGTTGAAAAAGAAGAAAAACATCGATTAGGCAGTTCAAACAAGCCTATAATTGCAAGAGCAGTCGCAGAAAGATTAATGCTTACTGAAAGATTGGAGGATGATACTGGATGGAGGAAGTTTATTTTATTGGGCAAAAGAATTAAAGAATTAAAAAATTATAATTTTAATTCTTAACTTTCAATCAATTGAGTCTGATTTTTTGCTGAAAAAATAAAAAAGCATGGAACTGACAAAAAAGATACTTACTGAATTACAAAAGCGACTCAAAATTGGGAATCGTAGAAGTATCCACTTGAATGCTATTCCTGCGAAATCGAGGTACAAGTTTGACTTGACCAGACTTGCATATATTGATAAAAACCTCCCAAATGATTTCATACAATCTTTACTTTCAGATAACCCATTAAAATTCAGAATCAGTTGGAAGGATAATGTAGTGGACATTAATTCATTATTCGAAGAAGATCAATTGCAATTAGTAAAAATTACCAAATCATTTGAAAATTTAATCAACCAGACAGAAACAATTGAATTAGAAAAAGGCATTAACACTTTCGGCTTTGGTTTTCCATTACTAATAAGGAGAGATCAGGCAGACAACAAATTGACAGTTGCTCCTATACTTATTTGGTCACTCAGGATTAAGCGAACAAAAGATTTTAATACTTGGGAAATCAACAGGAATGAAGATGACCCTATATACTTAAATGAAGTCCTTATAAATCATTTACAGAATGATTCAAAAATTGAGATTGAATCAATTCCTAACGAAATGCTTGATGACGGTCTTATTAGTAAAAGTGAACTTATTGAAATATGTGTCAATTTAATCAAAACAATAAATTCTTCTGTACCGATTGACTTATATGACACATTTAAGAAGAAACTTGATGACATAAACCCGATTAGTGAAAAAGCACATTATGAAAAGCTGCCATTAAACTCAACAAACTCTTTAATTGATTTTTGTGGTTTGTTCTCAATTTTTGAAGTTCAAAAGCAAAATATCATCAATGATTACAATAATTTAATTGAGCTTGAAGGTCTATCAATTGAACTTGATGAAATAGATGGATGTACTTTTCAATCAATTTCTTCTGTAGAAACTGACCCTTCACAACAAAACATTCTACATTCATTAGAATCTACTCGGAATATTTTGATTCAAGGACCGCCCGGGACTGGCAAAAGTCAAACCTTAACAGCAATACTCGTCAATGCTTTGGAAAATCAGAGAAAAACTATTGTGGTTTGTGAAAAAAGAACTGCCTTGGAGGTTATTCATAACGCACTCACTGAGAAAGGATTAAGTAATAATTGTATTCTAATTAGAGATATAGTCAAAGACCGTAAAGCAGTAGTAGAATCAGTAAGAAATAGAGTAGATAACACATCCTATAGGCGTTATCGTTACCCGTGCTCAAAAGAATCATTGACTAATTTAACCAACAAGGCAAAGATTCTTATCAATTCTATAAACTTGAAGCATAAAAAGCTGGACGATAAACTTCTTGGTGACAAATCTTGGACTTATATTGTTGGGACATTGTTAGCAGAGCTTAAATGCACAGATAAAGACAATTACATCAATCTTGATAAAAATAGCTTCAATTATTCCCTACAAGAATTTAATGAAACTCTCGACATAGTACAAACAGGACAATCTCTATATGATTATTACAGACCATTTGAAAAGATATCTTTTATTAATGTTGATAAACTACTGGCTGGAGATAATCCATATTTAATTGAGCAAAATCTTAATGAATCTTTTGAATATTATATTGGGAAACGTGAATTTATAATAGAATTAGAACAAAAATATAAACAGGAGTATATCAAAATCAGAAAATCAGAACTTTTTAGACAACTTGCACAGGCTAATGATATTTTTAACTTAATAAAAGAAATATTAGAACTTAATAAAGAAAATCCCGACTTACTAAACGAAAGAAAGACTGATAGTTTTATTTACAAGTCACTTTCGGTTTTTTCGAAAAACAGACAAAAGATTTTAAAAGACCAAAATAATTTACGATCACTCCTTGAAAGAATTAAAACTCATTTTTCCAATAGCAAGGACTTGTTTCATATTGAACTTTCTGGTTCACTTAATGATAATCTGATCATACTGGATGAAATTAAAAAAGCTGTAAAAGAATTAACTGCAATATTTGATACCAAAGTTGAAAATGAATATTCAATTCTTAATTTGCTCGAATTCAGCGAACTTGCATGTCAAACTAAATCCCTTAAGTTGCTCAAAGAAGAAGTTGAAAAATTAAAAGCAACTATAGATGAAGAAAACTGGACAGTAAAATACATCAGCGTATCTAATTTCAAAAAATTCCTCTCCGACACTGAAGATTTAATCCTTACCAAACAAAAATATTTTATTAATGAAAATGACCCATTTGTTATTGAATTTAAATGGTTTCATTTTTATTATGAGTTAACAGAAGGAATCAAAAAACTAATTAACCAATTAAAAGGCAAGTCTGATTGGCGCAGAGCATTTATAATATATTATTTGAATTCATTGCTTGTAAACTCAGCCAACAACGATTTGCCAACAAATGATACTGAACATGTTGACCTTGATAAAACTTTAAGTGAAATAGGGAAAGAACAATTAAGATATATTCGTGAACTATGGTTTTCGGAACAAATTGATGCCACAAGAATATTTGAGCAACGCAACAACAACCTCTCAGTTGAAAACCTTTATAACAAAAGAAGTAGTAATAGATTCAAAAGACTTTCATTAAGGCAAATCGTGCAATATGACGCTAATCTTTTCACTACTTTCTTTCCAATTATTCTGACTTCTCCTGATGTTTGCTGCAACTTATTTAAAGGGATGAACAAGTACTTTGATATTGTTTTGTTTGATGAAGCCAGCCAGTTAAGATTAGAAGATAATTTACCTGCCATTCTTAAGGGGAAGCAAGTAATAATTTCAGGTGATGAACATCAAATGCCTCCTTCTAATTATTTCAGCAAAGTTTTTGATGGGTCAATTGAAGATGAAGATGAATTAGACGAAGAGGATGAAATTGTTATCGATAAAGACAATCTTGTTTTATCTTGTGAATCATTACTCGAGTTCGGCACAGAACTAAACTTTGAAAAGAAACATCTTGATTTTCATTATCGTTCAAGACATCCTTATCTCATTGATTTTTCTAACCATGCCTTCTACAATCAAAGATTAAAACCAATACCCAACGATTTCGATTATATCCCATTTAAATATATTCAAGTTAATGGTACGTTTTCAGACTATACTAATGATGCCGAAGCTGAAACTGTATTATCCATATTAGAATATAACATTAATAGATTACCAAGTGGAGAATATCCTTCTGTTGGAGTTGCTACATTTAATATTGCTCAAAGGAATTTAATTAAAAGTAAAATCTTAGAGAGACAGAAATTTACAAAGTATGAAAAGTTTAATGACAAGATTCAAGAATTAGAAGAAAATGGCATGTTTGTAAAGAACCTCGAGAATATTCAAGGTGATGAAAAAGATGTTATAATACTTTCAACTACTTATGGAATAGGAAAGGAAGGGAAATTCGCTCAGCGATTCGGACCGATTAATCACTCAAAAGGGTATAAACTTCTTAATGTTATAATCACTCGAGCCAAGTACAAGGTTTATGTTTGTACATCAGTCCCAGAAAGTGTATTTATGAATTACAAGGACTTCTTAGTTACTGAAGGAGCTAACAATAAAAGAGCCGTTTTTTATTCATATTTAGCTTATGCCAAAGCAATAAGTGAAAGTAATAAGGATGCACGGTTATCAGTATTAATGGCTCTTGATGAAAATTCAACTTCGAGTACAAGTCTTGATAGATTTATTGGTGGAGAATTGGAATCACCATTTGAAGAAGAAGTTTACCAAGCACTTGCGGACAAATTTGGTGAACAGAAATTAATACCTCAATTTCAATTTGCAGGGTTTAGAATTGATATAGTATATGATTCAAAAGCTGCGGGTGTACCAAGAATAGCTATTGAATGTGATGGTGCAAAATATCATTCGAGTAGGGAAGCGTATTTGTATGATAGTCATCGCCAAAAGATATTGGAGAATCATGGATTTGTATTTCATAGAGTTTGGAGCACAAATTGGTGGCGTAATCCAAAGAGAGAAACAGATAGACTTATTGACTATATTCAAAAAACTGATTTAACCGCTAATCTAAAACTGAAGGACTTTTCAAAAACTGCTTTTGCTTTCACGGATGAAATTTTAGATATTGAAAAGCATGTTTCTCAAGTATCGGTTATTGATCATGAAAGAGAAGTTAAGAAAATTCAGACGATTGAAGAACCTACAATTGAATATACAAAGCCTTTAAAAGCAGAAATTAGGGATAATAGTAAAGTGCTTGTTAAGTATGTAAACAATGGCAAAAACTTTACAGTTCAATTGGTTGATTCGACCCATGACAAATACGAAACATCAAGTGGAGTACAATATGTATATTTTAAAACTCCGTTAGCTGCGTCAATTATTGGGCATTCAGTGGGTGATATTGTTAAAATTGGCAACCTTGATAACTATGTGGAAATTGTTGAGATAAAAAACTGAAACAGTTTTTTTAACAACCATGAGATATTTAGGATATAAACCTCCAAGAACCTGCTGGCTTCTAAACTTAAACGTGAATCAAATGGAAAATTTAGTGACAAAATTTATTTACTATAAAAAGGGAAACTACGATGAGAGTCATAGCAAGTTTTATGAATACTGCTGCGAGAATAATTTACCATTTGTCAGCATCGAAACATCTGGCAAAAAATATTGGAATATTGTTTATGACACATTCACTATAAAGAAGTTTGAGCGTTTTTATGCAATTATTTATGACGATTATGTTTATCCCTTTTATAAAGACTACTGCGAAAAGGCGAAATTACCTGCACATAAATCATTATTTGGCAATTTAAGTTTTACTGTGTATAAAAAAGATGCCACTGAAATTGCTGAAAAACTATATGATTTGCTCATAAATCTCGCCCAATTAGACCACGTAAAATTTGGTGCTAATCCTGTCTATGTATATGAGGATGGTTGTAATTCCGAAGGTACTAATGTTTTTAAGTTTCTTGAAAGCCTAAAAGGGGAGTCAGATGATGAACTTAAAAAAGAATTCAGGCAAATAAAAGCAGGTAATAAATACATGCTTCAGCATTTGGGAATGCTAAAAGATGAAATGAAGAAAAGGGGTATCAAATGGGATAATTAGTTAAGCAATTTTCTAATATCAATGGTTGACGATGTGATGTTTTAGAAACTTTTTTATTTTGTAACCTTTTTAAAACTAATCCCGTATATGTCCGACATTTAAAGAAGATTAAATATGAAAACTATCGATTATGTTTATTATGAAGATGCTGAAAAAGCATTATTAGAAGTTCAGAAACAACTTGGTGGTCAATTATTTTTAAGACCAGACAGAAAAATTATTAATGGGAAAATTGAAACAGTAACCTTGATTCAAAAACTACCACATTGGGGTTATCTGCTCTTTAAAAATCAAGATGTTAAAATCAGTATTGAACACCGAAAATCAGCATCATATCATTATTTGAAAATTGAAAAGATTTAAAAAGCATGTTTAATTAAAATCATAAACAAGGATTGTAATTTAGATTATAGTCCTTTTTTTTATTTTATTCCTGAGTGCTTTACACAAATTGCCGAAGGAAAAATAAAATGTCTGTCTATCTTCGTAGTCTTAAGTTATTTAATATTGTAAAGAACATGTATATATCCAACATGCAACATTTCTTGGATGAAACAGGAAACATCCCAAAACAGATGCCAAAGCAAGCAAGAGAACTGGCAAGTTTCATGGCACTTGTGGTTGATGCCACTACCAAAAAATTGCCATCAACTCTTACCTCAACAGAAATTAGTTGCTTTAATAAAGGCTGTCATGGATTGATCAAGACTGCTTTAATGCCCAAGAATGTAGAAATTCACTGGTACTGTCCAGATTGCGAAAATGAGGGTGTTATAAGTGAATGGCAGAAGACGAAATGGGATAATCTTACAGGAGACGTTAAAGACCCTGAAGGCGGTGTCAAAGGGGTTATCCCTAAGAAAAGAATATATCTTAAGAAAAGAAATAAGTATATTCCCCAAATGCCCAAGTCCCCTAACCCATCAGAAGACTTCCCGAAACAAATACCCAAAGAAGCCAGAGAGATATCGGCATTCTTTTCACTTGTCATTGACGAAACATTTGAAAAACTGCCCACAGAACTAACTCCAACAACGATAAGATGTTTTCGAAAAGGTTGTTTTGGTAATATTTCAAGTGCGATTGATTTGGATAAGAATGAAATTTATTGGAAATGTTCGGAATGCGTGAATTCAGGAACTATTACTGGCTTGTAGGTAATGTCACGATGAAAAATATATGGAAACCTGATGTTGATGAAATTAAAGGTTTAATTCACTTAAAATAAAATGTCTGCTTATCTTCACAGTCGTCATGAACACTATCAACTGACCAAAAATAATATTATGTATATCTCCAATATGCAGCATTTTCTTGACGAAACTGGTAACATCCCAATGCAGATGCCAAAACAAGCCAGAGAGTTAGCCAGTTTCATGGCTCTGGTAGTTGATACCACAACCAAAACATTACCATCAACACTTACCTCAACAGATATCCGCTGTTTTAATAAAGGCTGTCACGGACTGATTAAGACTGCCTTAA
The DNA here is from genome assembly GCA_963715785.1 of uncultured Bacteroidales bacterium. GTDB lineage: Bacteria > Bacteroidota > Bacteroidia > Bacteroidales > VadinHA17 > LD21. The sequence continues at coordinate 1,950,689 of OY970276.1, read as the reverse complement.
TGCCCAAAAATGAAGAAATTCATTGGTACTGTCCTGATTGCGAAAATGAGGGTGTTATAAGTGAATGGCAGAAGACGAAGTGGGATAATAGGTAAATTTAATACTGTTATTTACGTCTTAGGAATAATATTACAGACTGAGTTCGAGATAAACCCTTTAAATCAACATAATAGTCTCCAAAGTCTTTCCATTCTCTAATCGGAAAGTTCGGACTGGCATCATTCCTGTAAATAATTAATTCATAATCCAACAGTTTAAGCCTCCCTGCTGAATCAATACCGAGCACTTTTGAGAGACTATCCACTATGTCTACTAAATCATTTTCTGTTGCAGGATACAATGAAAGAAATATTTCTTTTCCATTACGTCCTGAATCATTAATATGAACTTGGTTAAACTTCCAATTGATTACATTTTCGCTATTGGATGATTTTATATTCCCTATTGTCAAATCAAGCCTTGAAATATCCTTGGCACTATAATGCTCAAACTTGATAGAATTTACATCAATACCAATTTGCATTAGTTTTTCTGAAGCACCATTTGAGCCATACACCGATTTCAGGATTAGTTGTGCTAAAGGTAGTCTACTTAAACTATTTCATGCTACCAACATTAAGAAATATTAAAATTAGGATAAATATCTTTTTATATTCACCCTCTCGATATTAGTAAAATGAAATACTTGCGTAAACATCATGTAATCTGTGGATTATTATGAAGAATAGTCAAGATTTGGGATATTCTTTTTGAATGTTAAAGTGATTTCTTTATGAAATCATAAGAAACGACATTATCAGCTTAAACAGAATAACGTAACAAAAGACTCATTTTCATGATATTTTAGAGTACTCTATGAGAATTAAATCCATCGTTATTACTCTTACGCTTCTTATGAGTATTTCTTTTGCCTCAATGGCACAGGAATTACTACCAACCTCAACTACCCACCAGATAGTACGACACACTTATTACACTTTGTCTTACTCAGAACCAAATGAACAGACAGAATGGGTTTATTATGAACTCACTACTGACATGGTGCGAGGAAAAAAGAAAAGAACCGATGATTACAGACTGGATGAAATGGTCTCAACAATTTCTGCCCAACTTGAGGATGATAGGGTTTTGGGTTATGATCGAGGACATTTGTGTCCAGCAAGAGATATGAAATTGAATCTGACTTCTATGTCTGAAACATTTTATTTATCTAACTGTAGTCCTCAAGATCGAGATTTTAATGCAGGTATATGGAATGATTTAGAAGAACAGGTTAGAAGATGGGCATTATCTTCTGGAAGAATCTATGTGGTCACAGGAGGCGTTTTAACATCAAATAAGGGCAAGATAGGCTTGGATGGAGTCAGCATACCCAAGTACTTCTATAAGATCATTTACGACCCCAAAGGGCAAGGAAAAATGATAGCCTTCCTAATACCAAATGAAAAATCAACAAAACCACTTCAAACATATGTGGGTTCAGTAGATTCTATTGAAAGCCTAACAGGCATTGATTTCTTTCCTGAATTGCAAGATTCAATTGAAAGTCGTTTGGAGAGTATTATAGACTTATCTGGGTGGCTGTGGTAATAGCTTTTAATTCTAATCTGAAGGAATCTTAGATCATAGGTTCTTATTTTGTAAGTTTATCTATAATAATGAATTCAATTACCTTGATTAGTAATTATTTAGACATACCCTTAATATAACCATGAGATATCTCCCCCGGCTGGGGAAATGTTCCGCCACCGACCAGCGCGACATCTGAAATCGTATGGTGAGGGCTTCGGAATGGTCTTTTTGTCATAAGGGCAGTATGGTCATCTATCTTTCCGGCCACAGAATGTATTTTAGTAGTCTCGAGAGCTTCTTCAAGAGTCAAAGGCGGAATAATTGTCGGCAACCGCTTGGCGAGCATAGTCTTACCAGCCCCGGGAGGCCCAATCATTATTAAATTATGCCCTCCGGCGGCAGCTACCTCGAGAGCCCGTTTGACATTTTCCTGGCCCCTTACATCCGAAAAATCAACATCGTACTTGTTAGCCTCACTCGCAAAGATCTCAAGCAGATCGACCTTCACAGGCTGGAATTTCCTGGTGCCATTAAAAAAGTCAACAACATCACCCAGCTTTTCCATCCCATAAACCTCAAGATCCGCGACAACCGCCGCTTCCCTGGCATTCTTCATCGGCACAATTACCCCTTTGAATCCTTCTTCCCTGGCCCTGAGAGCAATCGGAAGGACTCCTTTAATCGGTTGAAGTGACCCGTCAAGCGAAAGCTCTCCCATAATTACAAACGACTCCATCTCCCCTCTGGCTACTTTTTCATCCGCCGTCAGAACTCCCAATGCAAGCGGTAGATCATAAGCCGATCCTTCTTTCCTGATGTCGGCCGGAGCCATGTTTATTACAATCTGTTTCCCCGGCCAGTGAAAATCCAGGGATAACAGAGCAGATGCAATTCTGTGCTGACTCTCCTTGACAGCACTGTCGGGTAACCCAACAAGAAAAAACTGAACGCCGCGCGACTCGTTAACTTCAATAGTCACGGTCACGGCATCAATACCAGTTACAGCACTGGCAAATGTTCTTACTAACATATTTATAAGTTTACTAGCACATTAGGAAACCAGTATCAAATATAAGAAATTTCAGGAGAAAAGATTAAAGTAAAAAGACAAAAGTTCAGATATTAAAGGATGAAATTCAGAGAGCCGGAGCATCATACGCATGGTTTGATTCCCTATAGCAGGCACAATAATGATCAGAGGAGAACAATTCTACTGCAAAAGGTCAATAATTTTGACTCCGAAAGAAAAATTTATCATTTAAAATCAGTCATTCGTCAAAACAGGCACTTTCCTGAATATTCAATGCAACACTTTTATAATTTTCTGATTTTCAACGCTTTAATTTACATCCTCCGGAGCCTTTCTGATTTCCCTCATACTACCCGTAAATTTTGGTATGATTTTGATGAATAGCCCTATTTTGTATTTAAGGCTCCTTCAGGAGAAGATAATCGTATTAATTTCATCCATCAGGGCAGCTATAAACAGCGCTATTTCCCAATTTTCGCACGTCAACAACTTGCCGGTATTGCTTCTTACAATAATTTTATAGTGTCGAAAAAGATCAAAGAAATCTGATTTTAATCACCACCAGTAGTGAAAATGAAGCCGAAAAGTATCATAGTACTTATTATAGCTATTTTTTGTTTTAACAACTCCCACTTACTCGCTCAGGAAAGTATAGTTGCATCAGGGGGCAATATATCCGGTATCGGAGGCTCAGTCAGTTATACTGTTGGTCAGGTTGCTTTCAATGTTTTCTCAGGAATAAACAGTTCAGTAATTCAGGGGATCCAGCAACCTTTTGAGTTTTCTGTAGTAACTGCCGCTGAAAACGTTTCAGGTATCAATCTTAAGTGCAGGGTTTATCCGAACCCAACGAGAAATGAAATAAAATTGTCAATCGGGTCTGCCAACCTGGATAATATGTACTATCGCATGTATGATACTAACAGCCGGCTAATTCTCGACATGAAAATTGAGAATGAAGAAACGGAAATCTCTATGCAAAATCTGGCTCCTTCCATATATTTTCTCAGAGTAATCAGGAATAAGCTGGAGATCAAGACTTTTAAAATAATAAAATACTAGGATATTATGAAAAAGAGCATTGTATCACTGGTTATGCTATTATCTGTTTCCTGGGCTTCTGCCCAGGCGCCGCTGAAAATGAGCTACCAGTGCGTCGTGCGTAAATCGAGCGGAGAACTGGTATCAAACAGGACTATAGGGCTAAGAATAAGCATTCTGCAGGGATCAGTATCGGGAAATATAGTTTACCAGGAGACTTATATTCCCAATCCTCAAACAAATGCAAATGGTCTTACTTCCGTTGAAATCGGAACAGGTGTGGTACAAAGCGGAAATTTCAATGATATAGACTGGGCCTCAGGAATTTATTTCCTGAAAACAGAGACTGACCCGGCAGGCGGAACTGATTATGATGTTTCAGGTACAAGCCAGTTGCTTAGCGTACCTTATGCACTACATGCCAAAACTGCGGAGAATGGATTCAGTGGCAGATATGACGATCTGAAAAACAAGCCATCACTTTTCAGCGGATATTATAGTGACCTGGCAGACAAACCTGTGCTTTTTGACGGCACCTGGACAAGTCTATCCGGTAAACCATCATTTGCTGCCGTAGCTACCAGTGGCAGCTATAATAATCTGATAAACAGACCAAGCCTTTTTGATGGCACCTGGAGCAGTCTTTCAGGAAAACCATCGTTTGCTGATGTAGCTTTCAGCGGCAGTTATAATAATCTGATAAACAAACCAAGCCTTTTTGATGGCACCTGGAGCAGTCTTTCAGGAAAACCATCGTTTGCTGATGTAGCTTTCAGCGGCAGTTATAATAATCTGATAAACAAACCAAGCCTTTTTGATGGCGCCTGGAGCAGTCTTTCAGGAAAACCATCGTTTGCTGATGTAGCTTTTAGCGGTGATTATAATGATCTTCTCAACAGAAAGGATATTCCGAGAGAAAGTACGGATGAATATACAGCGGGGGCAAGTCAGACAACATTCACTCTGACTCATTATCCTTCTGATACTGGTAGTATAAAAATGTATATAAATGGAGTCAGAATAAGCAAATCCGCATGCAGTCATTCAGGGACTACAGTGACTTATGTCCCCGAAGAAAACGGTTCATACTCATTAATGGCAGGAGACAGGATTCAAATTGACTATTTTTATTAATAAGATCTTCAGATCGATGCGATACTTGCTCTCCATACTGTTTTTTAATGTATTTCTTTCCTGCCTTCTTTCTGCACAGGGTGTAACAAAACGCGGTCAGAATACAACTATAAGTACTGATTTTGTAAGTAAGAATGGTAAAATTACGAATAAACAGGGCCTGTCGCGATATGGACAGGAGCTTTATCCGGGCGCCATATCAACCGGTGAAGTATCTGCAATTACAAATACAACTGCAGTTTGCGGTGGAAATATCACACCAGGTGGAGAAGAGGTCATTTCCCGGGGGATTTGCTGGGCCAGAACAATAAATCCAACAAAAGCTAACTTCAAATCCACTGATGGTTCAGGCAGCGGAAGCTTTAGCTGCGATATGACAGGACTGGCTACAGGGACCATATATTATGTCAGATCTTATTATACAACCGGCAGTAAGACATTTTACGGAAATCAGATGTCTTTTACAACCCTGAAACTACTATATGAAACGTTATCATCGGCTGTATATAATGAATATCCCAAAGAAATAAAAGATATAACTTTTGGGAATGTCCATTTTACAAAAACAACTGCCGGTCAGGTGAATCCCGGGAGCGAAGATTCCTATGAAGCAAAAGTACTGCAAAACGCCTACGGTATAGTCGGTTCTGATTCGGTTATAAACTTTAATCTCACTAATCCGCAGCTTCACAGATTTGTTGAAAACGGTATAAATTGCGATGTTTTTGACATCTCCGATAACTACATCTACTATGGTCATTCAGCTGCATTCTACAGGGTTGACAAGAATACATTCGGGAATAAAGTCAAATTCCTTATTTCCGGAATATGGGGAGGCGCCTTAGGAAATGATGTATCCACTGCGTCGATCATGGGAGTAAATGAAATGCCTGATCAGGGGTTATTAATACAAGTCAGTAATAACCCACCGCACTGTAATATTTATAAAGTCCCATTTGTTAACAGGGTAAGCGGTACATATACTTATACACAAACAGATGCGGTTTTAGTATTGAATATACCTTATCCGACGCCGGTTCTGAATAAATCGTGGGGCTTGAGCATTAAGAACAATATAGTATTTGCAGTTATCTATGAGTGCTATGGACAAGCCTATCTGAGTACGGACAGTGGCAATTCATTTAAATGTGTATTTTCAATGGCTGATACCTCAGTGAATAACACTGTCCCGGCAAATCAAATGGTTTTTGTCGATACAAAACCTGACGGGCAGGGAGGATTTGGTGCAATTGGTGGTCATCCAATGAAGAACACGCTGACTAATCCTCAGGATGATGACTTATGGGGACCAACAGAAAATGGGAATTTACATTCACATGGGGGCTGTATTGATAAGTATTCCGACAGATTAATTATTGTCACCGGAGACTATCCGGATATGGCTATTTATTATTCTGATGACTGGGGATTTAACTGGACGCTTATTAAAACGGGCGTCTATCAACCATCATCAGCCTCCCTGGGTCAGTTTGTTACTGTAATTCCAATGAAAGACTGCATTCTATTCGGATGTGATGGTCCGGGTGACGGGTACTGGAGAGTGTTCAGAGATGGGAACAACCTCTTTTCTACAATAGAGAGCTGCTACCAGTTCACCGGGACAAATACTGAACTTGTTACAATCTGCGGCGGAAATTGCTTTACGCAGGACGGAACAATGTTAGGAATAATCAATCCTGGTGAAACTTGGAACTATCTCACAACAAAGGCGGGTATTGTGGCAACAAAAAATGGTCATAACTTCAGAAAATTATATGAAGACTCCTTTTCAAATTTCACATTTGAGTCATCAGAATTTGAAAGAAGAGCAATAATATCTGTAACTGATAATAACAAGGTACTCATTAAAGCTAAAAACGGGGGGTTGATAATCCTGGATATGACACCGTTATAGAAGTCAACAACATCACCCAGCTTTTCAATCCCATAAACCTCAAGATCCGCGACAACCGCCGCTTCCCTGGCATTCTTCATCGGCACAATTACCCCTTTGAATCCTTCTTCTCTGGCCCTGAGAGCAAATCGTAAGGGCTCCTTTAATTGGTTGAACCAACCCGTCAATATCAAATTCAGGAAAATAAATGATAAAAGACAAAAGCAGAAAGACAAAAGTTGTACCGTAAAACGCGACCCAGGCCCAGGTTACACTGTCCGGAAAAAAATCCCTCACCATTAATTCAAATGTCACACTTCAAAAAAGCATTTCTATTAATTTATAGTTTCAAGGGATAAATACTAAAAAATTGGTCCCATTTGTAATGGAATTAAATCTAAAATCTTTAACTTAGACTCCATCCATTAATATTTTCAATACCGATGGTGATTAACTTATTGAGAATTTCGATTTTGAGCAATTTGAATTTTAACCTTTTCGTATAATTTTTTGATAATCTAATCTAGAGTTGCATTAAAATGAATAGGAGAAATATACTTATTATATTGACCTTGATTTTAAGTCATTGCAATTATTTATCTGCCATTAATCAAACAATACGAATCGAGGATTACTCGTACAAGGAAGGATTGACTTCCTCGGGAGTAAATAGTGTATTCAAGGATTCCAGGGGTTTTTTATGGATATGTACTACTAATGGCTTATTCAGATACGATGGATATAGTTTTAAAAATATAAATTCGATTGCGAGTGAAATTTTGAAATATGAAACTTACTGCATTGTTGAAGATAAGAATCAGAATTTTTGGATTGGCACTGCTGGTAAAGGAATCGTCTATTATAATTCTCACACAGGGAAACTTTTTAACTTAAAATTAAGCGAAGGAAATAATTCAAAAGTCAATCGGATTCTATTTTTTAAAAGTAGGATCTGGGTTGCTACTAACGCAGGTCTCCTGGTGATTGATGAGAAGGAAAATATTGATGAGAATACATCTTTTGAAGTAAAAGTATTATGGCCTGACCCATTGAACAAGAATTTGCAGATGAATGTTATAAATTTCATCTATTCCCAACCCGGCAGTAAATCATTGTGGATTGGGACAAACAGCCCGTTATATGAACTTGATCCTGATACTTATGAATTTAAAATTGTTAATTCGTACAATCAGAACTCTATAAGGTGGCTCGCTGATTATTCAAATGGTAAAATACTGGCATCAAGCTGGGATGGAGGAGTTTTTGTTGTTGATCCCGTAAAACATATCCTGGAAAATGACCTTGTAATTAAAGAAATAAACAGAATTGTCGGTGATAAAAGAGTAAAATCAGCTATTGTTGACAGCCAGAACCGGTATTGGATTGCAACATTTGGTGATGGGCTATATATTTTTGAGAAAGAGAAAAACGGAAACCTGAGATTTGAGAATTACCGGAATGAGGAAAATCTTCCGATAAAGTTAAAATCCAATTTTATTGATCAGATTTTTTTAGATAACTCAGGTACGGCATGGTTGAGCATGGCGGAATCAGGATTGTCAAAAATTTACTATAAGAAAGAATATTTCCGCTATTATAATTTCTCTGAATCAGATAATACCAAGTCAAAAGAAATACATGCGATTAAGCAATCCTCTGATAGAAACAAATTCTGGGTAAGCTTTAACCGGAATGAGTTAGATCTTTTTGATTCAAAAAACTATAGTTACAGGCAATTTACATCTTCAAGTTCAGGCCTTCAATTACAAAACGATAAAATCAATTTTGCCTATCAGGACAAGAAAGGGAATTTATGGATTATATATTCAAGGATAGGAATATATGTTGTCCCTTCAAAATTTGCCTTGAGCCTGGTAGAAGGAAAATTGAAAGGCACAATTAAGCCTCTTGAGGCAAATGCATTATTTTCCAGCGATCCCAGAGAGAACTCCTACATAACAAATTTTTTTAATGACAGTAAAGGCAGGTTATGGATTGAAAGCTGGGGAAATGCTTATGTTATTGAAATATTTGATGGTTTTCTTAATTCAAAGACATCAGAACAGTTGCAGAGTAATTCTAAAATTGTCCGGATTTACACTGAGGTGACCAGGGAACAGATTAATTTTACTATTTCTCCTGTCAGTTCTATGCTTGAAGTAAGAGAAAATGTATACTGGCTTGGCACAAGAAATGAAGGGGTTATTGAAATTGAAGAGCTTTCAAATAACAAATTTGTTGGAAAAAAGCTCGATATCAATGAGAAACTTCCAAGTAATTACATTAATTGTTTTTACATGGATAAAAGCCGGAACATATGGATTGGGACAAATTCAGGTCTTTGTTATCTTAATTATAATAACTTCCAGATTTTAAATGTAAAAAGCGGTCTCTGTTCCGAAAGCATTAACAGCATCACTGAAGACGATAATCATGATATCTGGATTTCTACATCTTATGGGATATCTAAAATCAGAAGCAAGGATTTATCAATACAAAACTTTTATAACTCCGACAACGCAAAACTGAACCAGTTTATCAATGGAGCTGTAGCATTATGCACTTCAAGGAATATCTGGTTCTCTACCAATGAATCTTTAGTAACTTTTAACGCCGACTCAATACAGAATTTTCAAATATCTGCTCCTGTTTATTTTACTGATATTAAGATCAATAATCACACAATTATTCCTTCTGAAAAATACATGGGAATACACATTATTGACAATGAAGCAAACCTGAGTGATGTCATTAACGTACCATATGGCTCTACACTTAATATTGAATTTGCAGCGCTTGACTATTTAAATCCTGAGAAGATATTGTATAAATATAAAATAGGTAATAACAGCGAATGGATTATACTCAGTCGAGGGCAACGTACTCTTAATCTTCCAAATACAAATCCGGGAGAATATAACCTAAGTATAATGGTGGTCAATTCTTCAGCAATAAGCGGATTAAAGAGTGTAAATATCCATAATCTGCCTCCATTCTGGCTTTCCAAAATAGCCTATTCTATCTATTTAATAGTTGTCCTGGTGCTGTTATTTACTTTCCGGAAGCTGGTAATCCAAAAAACAATGCAGAAATCTCTTGTCGAAAAAGAGCGTTATGAGAGGAAAAAGATCGAAGAATTAGATAAAATGAAAAGTGAATTCTTTTCAAATATTTCTCATGAGTTTCGTACTCCTTTAAGTCTGATCATTAATCCCCTTGAAAAACTGGTAAATGAAGACAACCTTTCAATTAAAGACAAAAACAGGATCAGGCTTGTGCTGAAAAGCAGCAACCGTCTGCTAAAGCTTACTAATGAGTTAATGGATTTTAGTAAGATTGAAAAGGAATTACTAAAACCTGATTTCCAGCTTTGTGAAATTGTTTCCATGACAAATGAGATCAGCAGTCTTTTCAATAATCTTGCTGATTTGATGAGTATTGAATTAAAGGTCAATCATTCCTTTGATCACCTTGAACTTCCTATAGATAGAGGAATGGTTGAGAAAATGATTTTTAATTTGTTGTCGAACGCCTTTAAATATACTTCGGTAAATGGGATGGTTATGATAAACCTCTCAAAATCTTCTGAGGCAGAAACTGAATATGTAAAAATATCAGTTATTAATACCGGGGAAGGAATAAGCCAGGAAAATTTAAGTAAAGTCTTTGATCGCTATTTCCAGATTAATAATGTTCAAAATAAAAATGTTGCGGGAACCGGCATCGGATTAGCGCTGGTTAAAAGTTTTGTTGAGCTTCATAACGGCAAGGTTGAGGTTAAAAGCGAACCTAATCTTGAAACATGTTTTGACATATACCTGCCTGTAATTCAAGCTGATTTTAACAGCAATAGCGAAGTCAGCCCTGCCATACATAAAAAATCATTTAGAAATATAAAGATTACAGAAGATAGTGAAAATCTGTCTGCCAAACAAAATTGTGGGCTCAGGATTTTAATTGTGGAAGACGAAGAGGATATCAGAAATTATATACTAGAAGAATTATCATCAGATTATAAAGTTTTATCCGCTAATAACGGTGAAGAAGGACTGCTTATAGCTAATGAAACTATTCCGGACCTGATAATCACTGATGTGATGATGCCGGTTTTGTCGGGTATTGAATTATGCAAAAAGTTAAAAAATCAGGTAATAACCTCCCATATTCCTATTATCATATTATCAGCAAAAACAGAGACTAGCCAGCAGATTGAGGGATTAGAGATGGGAGCTGATGTTTATATGATTAAACCATTTAATATTGATATCCTGAAAGTCCAGGTTCAGCGACTGATAAGCTTTAAGCAAGCCATATATTCTAAATACTTACATGAGACTACCTTGATTCCCGAAGACTTCGGAACAAATAAACTTGATGATAATTTTATAAGGAAAGTATTAGCCTTTATTGAGGAAAACTTAACTGATTCCGATCTAAATGTTGACCAACTGGCAAATTGTGTTTCCTTAAGCAAAATTCAAACATATAGAAAAGTTAAAGCAATCAGTGGCTTATCTATAGTCGAATTCATCAGAACGGTTCGGTTGAAGAAAGCTTCCCAACTCATATTAGAAGATCGTTTAAATTTTTCTGAAATTGCTTTCGCTACAGGATTCTCGACTCCATCCTATTTTTCAAAGTGTTTTCATGATCATTTTGGAAAGACCCCTTCTGAATTTGCTTCTGAATACGGAAAAGAACCTGCAGCCTCCTGATAAATATTTCAGGATTGCATTCAATTTCTATAAGTCCTTTTAGATACCCGAATTGTAGTTTATCCTTATTCTTACCTGATAAACAACCTCATGCTTCATTAATATATTTATTGAAATACCCGATTGAAAATCTTCCGATTTAGTTTCCTTAGGTAGGGTTCCTCATTGTTACCCATTATTTAGAATCGATCATTTTTCTGTTAAATTTTTTATATCATAATTTATATTTCGCGGTATGAAGCAATTTTAATAGATGTAATACCAAAATTGACAGAGTTAGCGAAGAGGATAATTTACATTTGACTTGAATAGGTTCTTAACTCAATGGTTGATTTAATATGTAAAACAAGCCACAATCAGGAACTTTTGAATCTTTCAGTAATAAGCACAGTTTGTCGTCAGTAGTTTGAGTATTAAGCGATAGGTAGCAGCCGGGGTCAGTTTTCTGCAGCCTATCGCTTAAATTAAACCTATATCATCTCATTGAATAACATTAATATGTGACTATAAAATAATGATGAGTATTGGAAATTTTCAAAAAAAAATATTACCAGTTCTTTTTTTTCTATTAGAGCTCCCGATTAATAATATAGTAGCCCAGAAAACACATAGTGATAACAACGATGGCACTTATACTAACCCTGTTATTTTCGCCGATTTTCCCGATCCGGATGTGATTTTGGTTGGCGACACTTATTATATGGTGTCTACAACAATGTTCATTTTTCCTGGCGTTACAATTCTTAAATCCCACGATCTTGTTAATTGGGAGTATTGCAGCAATGCTGTACAGCGTTTCAATTTCAATCCCTGTTATAATCTGGATGGTTGTTCAAGGTATGGACACGGGCAATGGGCTACCAGTTTAAGATACAACAATGGTAAATTTTATTTGCTGTTCATAACACTCGATGAGGGTGGATTTCTTTGCTCAGCTTTAAATGCAGAAGGACCCTGGGAAATCAGGAAGATCTCAAAAGGTTTTTATGACCCGGGGTTGTTCTTCGATGATGATGGAAGAATTTATGTTGCTCATGGCTATGGGCAAATATTCATAACTGAACTCGATAAGGATTTTGCGCCAAAAAGTAACGACTCCTTAGTTTTTACCGGCAATATTCGCGGTGGTCTTGAAGGAACCCATGTTTATAAAATAAACGGCTATTATTATTTATATTGTACATATGGGGGTATAGATGGTATCCAGGTAGCCCTCCGCTCTACAAATATTTTTGGACCTTATGAACAAAAAGTGGTTCTCCGGGATACTACCAAAGGGGTGAACTTTGGAGCACATCAGGGATCTCTGATAAAAACACAAAAAAACGAATGGTGGACCATTCTCTTTGTCGATAGCGGACCGTTTGGACGTTGTCCATCATTGCAACCGGTAACCTGGACCAACAACTGGCCTATGGTAGGTGTTGATGGAAAAGGTGTGGTAAAATACAGAAAACCCGATGTAGGAAAAGACTATCCACTAAAAGATTTGCCGACATCGGATGAGTTTGATAATAAAACACTGGGAATGCAGTGGGGATGGAACCACAACCCCGATTCAACCAAATGGTCGCTAACCCAAAGACCAGGATATCTTAGGCTAGAAACAACCAAGCTTGTTTCGAATCTTCCTGAGGCGCGAAATACGCTTACCCAAAGGAGTTTTGCCAATTATGATCAAACCATCCCAACAATTTGTACTGCCAGGATGGAAGTGAATAATATGAAAGATGGCGATATTGCCGGTCTGGCTGTTTTTCAGGATCCCTATGGTTATATAGCAATGAAACAAAATAAGGGTTCGAAATTCCTGGTTATGGTTTACAATGGCAAGACTATTGATTCAGTGGCAATAAATAATTCAATCGTATACCTGCGGACGATTGCATCAAATAGGACAAGGAAGGCAACCTTCGAATATAGTACTGACAACAAAGCATTTATCTCGCTGGGCGAAGAATTTTCAATGAGGTTTAGTCTTACAATATTCACCGGAAACAAATTTTGCCTCTTTAATTATGCCACGCTGGAAACGGGCGGATATGTCGACTTTGACTGGTTTAGAATACAATTTGGCATATTAAATAACGTGAAATAGCTATGAAAAGGATTTTAGATATTAAAAGATCCAAATTATTTCTTTTAATAAGTGTTCTCTTAGTTTCTTTCTTTAATAATATGTCAGCCCAAAATCCCATAATTCTTGATCAATTTACAGCTGATCCTGCAGCAAGGGTTTTCGGGAACAGTGTATACCTTTATCCTTCACACGATATTCTGGCCAAAGAAGGTCACGGTCGTGCAGGTTGGTTTTGTATGGAAGATTATCATGTGTTCTCTTCTGAAAATCTTACTGACTGGACTGACCATGGCGTCATTGTAAGCCAGAATAACGTGAAATGGGTGGATTCGACAACTTATAGTTTGTGGGCTCCTGACTGTATTTTAAAAAACAAGAAATATTATTTCTTTTTCCCTGCCGCGGCAAAGGATACTACTTATGGAAGAGGATTTTCAATCGGAGTTTCTATATCAGAGAATCCTGTAGGACCATTTGCTGCTCAATCCAGTCCTATTAAAAACGTCCATGGAATTGACCCAAACATATTCATTGACAAAGATGGTCAAGCCTATTTATACTGGGCAATGGGGAAAATTTATGTGGCAAAGCTGAAAGATCACATGACAGAACTGGCTTCTGAACCGAAGGTAATAGAGGGCCTGCCTGACAAAGGACTGAAAGAAGGCCCTTATTTGTTTGAACGGAATGGGATATATTATTTTACTTATCCGCACGTCCAGAATACAGTTGAAAGATTGGAATATGCTATGGCTGATAATCCAATGGGGCCTTTCGAATTTAAGGGATTAATTATGGACGAATCACCTACCGGATGTTGGACAAATCAGCAATCGATTATCAATTTCAGGAACCAATGGTATTTATTTTATCATCAAAACGATCTGTCACCGAAATTCGATAAAAACAGGTCTGTAAGGATTGATAGTCTGTCCTTTAATGCCGATGGAACTATTCGCAAGGTAATACCAACCTTACGCGGCATAGGATTAACAGCTGCTTCGAAACTGATACAAATTGACAGGTATAGCCGTATGAGCAATAAAGGAGTTTTTATCGCATCTATAGATTCACTTAATGCTTTCAAAGGATGGAAGACAGTTTTTACTGCCAGAAACGCCTGGATCCAATATAACAGTGTCGATTTCAGAAAAGGATATTTTAAAACCGTTATCATACGCTCTTTTTCAAATGACGGAGGGAACCTGATACTTTGTATAGACAATGAAGATGGCCCGGTGGTTGCCAGGGCTAATATTCCCAAAGGAACCGAGTGGAATGAGTCACGTGTTGCCTTATCAAAAATTAGTCCTGGAATCCATAACATCATTCTGAAACAAGTGCATGGAGGGGATATTGAAGTTGACTGGGTAAGGTTTAATTAATGAATCTTAAGCTTCTGACTATCAATGAATAATAATTGATCAACTTAAATTTATATACAATGAAGAAAATAATTTTTATTATATTAATTGTATTGCCATTTTCTTTATTTGCTCAGAATGCAAAAATTAAAATTGATATCTCCAGAGAAATCGGAGATATTGATCCTGAAATTTACGGTGTATTCATGGAACCTATTCATTTCAGCGGAAAAATGATGGGCTTGCCCGATACTGTCAATTTCAATACACTCTATGGGAATTTGTATGATCCATCATCGAAGCTTGCAGATGAGAACGGCTTCAGAAAAGATTATATCGAAGCCATGAAAGAGCTCAAGGTTACAAACATGCGGTGGCCAGGAGGTAATTATGTAAGCGGCTACAACTGGCAGGACGGCATAGGTCCGAAGGATAAGCGTCCGGTCCGGATTAACCTGGCCTGGGGTGGTCTCGACAACAATCATGTAGGTACTGATGAATGGATTGCATTAAATAAAGCCATAGGAAGTGAAAATATTGTCTGTGTGAATCTTGGTCTCGGTAACATAACTGATGCATGTCACTGGCTGGAATATTGCAACTATAAAAAAGGAACATGGTTTTCTGATCTTCGTGCAAAAAACGGACATCCCGATCCCTATAACTTAAAGATATGGGACCTTGGAAATGAAGTCGATGGAGCTCCATGGGAGCTTGGACATAAGACAGCGGAAGATTATGTTAAGATTGGAAGGGAGGCGGCAAAAGCAATGAAATCTGTTGATAAGTCTATAAAATTAGTGGCCTCCGGATCATCTTATTATGAATCATCCGGCCAATGGATTGATTGGAACAGAAAAGTCCTTTCCGGACTTGGAGATATGATTGATTATATTTCAATTCACCGTTACTGGGAAAACTCGCCTGACTACTATAATTACATGGGGCGAAGTGCTTTAGATTTCGAAGAGAAGATAAATGTAACTGCTTCAGAGATTGAGGTGGCCAGAGTTAAGAACAATTTTAAGAACCCAATCTCAATTTCTGTGGATGAATGGGGAATCATGTCAAGAAATCTTCTGTCGGCCCTCCCTATAGCACAGTGTTTTAACTCTTTTATCCGCCATGCTGATATAGTTAAGATGACGAATTTCACAATGCTGACCTCACTGCTGGGAAGTGATAAAGAAAAGGGAACGTTCAAAACACCTCTTTTCTATATATTTAAATCGTTCTCAAATAATTGCAGAGGAGCTTCCGTTGATACTTACGTTCAGTGTGATACCTTCAATACTCCTTTGTTCACAGGGATCCCTTATCTTGATGTAACAACTGTATATTCGAAAGAGACAAACACA
Source organism: uncultured Bacteroidales bacterium (assembly GCA_963715785.1). Taxonomy (GTDB): domain Bacteria; phylum Bacteroidota; class Bacteroidia; order Bacteroidales; family VadinHA17; genus LD21. The sequence continues at coordinate 1,934,501 of OY970276.1, read as the reverse complement.
GTAGTAATCAATGTAGTTAACAGGCACAAAGACAAAGCAATCAGCGCCGACATAATTTCACAATCTGGCGATTTTGACGGGAAAGCCCAATTGAGTCTGATGAGTGCTAATGATCTGAATGAAGCTTTTACATTCGATAAACAGGATGAATATAAACCGTCAGTAAAAGAAATTAAAACTGAAAAAAACAAGATAGTCTGTTTGTTTCCAGCTCACTCCTTTACACAAATAAAGGTGGGAATAAAAAAACAAACTGAATTGAATTAAATATCGCCTGATAATCTCAAAACAAAAGTCAAGATCCGGATCTTCCGTAAAGATTGGTCAGGTTTGGTAATAAAATGAGAGAAGATTTGTACTATTAAGTCGCAAACAATGAAAATATCAAATATGATGAAAAAGAAAATTTTTGCCTTAGCTGCATTATTAATTTTATCTGTTCCGTTATGTCTTGCTCAAAACAGCCCAACCGAAGATTTTAAGCCTTCGACACTGAACCAGCCCGGGAAAGATTATCCACAGGTAAATTCGCAAGGCTATGTCCGTTTTCGTATAGAAGCGCCGCAGGCACAAACCGTGACAGTTAGTCTGGGTGGAAAAGGCGGCACTAAGCTCATTAAGGCAGAAGACGGCTCATGGATGGGCACTACAGATTTAGCCATGGATGAAGGGTTTCACTACTACCATCTGACGATTGATGGCGGAGTATTTAACGATCCGGGTGCCTTAAATTTCTACGGTTCTATCCGTTGGGAAAGCGGTATTGAAATACCTGCTCATGACCAGGATTTCTACGAGTTGAAAAATGTTCCTCATGGAAATGTGCAGCAAATTCTATTCCCTTCCAAAAGTACAGGTACTTCACGGCGGGCATTTGTATACACCCCTCCAAGTTATTATAAAGATCAGTCAAAACGATATCCTGTATTATACCTGCAACACGGCTGGGGAGAGGATGAAACTGCCTGGAGTAACCAGGGCCATGCAAATCTGATTATGGATAACCTGATCGCTGAAGGAAAAATCAAGCCCTTTATCATTGTGATGACCTATGGAATGACAAATGAAGTCAAATTTGGTAAAATAAAGGAATTCGATATAACTCCATTCCAGACAGTTCTTATCGATGAATTAATCCCTTATGTAGATGCCAGCTTCCGTACTATTGCCAACCAGCCTAATCGCGCTATGGCCGGATTGTCGATGGGTGGAATGGAAACCCACACTATAACTCTCAACAAACCCGACGTGTTCGCGTATTGGGCACTTCTTAGCGGAGGTATTTATAAACCAGAGGAAATTAAGGACAAATCTAAGGTTAAGCTTATTTTCACAAGTTGTGGAAGCCGTGAGAATCCTGATGGTGTTAAAAAATCAGTGGAAGATCTTAAGTCAGCAGGCTTCAATGCTGTTTCTTATATTTCCGAAAATACTGCCCATGAATTTCTTACCTGGAGACGCAGCTTATATGAACTTGCGCCCCTCTTGTTCAAATAATTATAATTCTATATTTTTCGGATGAAAAAGGAAGTACTAATTGCCATAAGCCTTTTATTTTCTGTACATTTATTGGGACAGTTACCCTGTCAAAACTCCGGATTGAGCTCCGAAGAACGGGCTAAAGATTTGATTTCGAGGCTTACTTTAGAAGAAAAAACAATATTAATGTGCGACCAGTCTGACGCGATTCCACGTTTGGGCATAAAGCGGTTCAACTGGTGGAGTGAAGCGCTTCATGGCTATGCCAACAACAACAATGTAACTGTATTCCCGGAGCCGATTGGAATGGCAGCTTCTTTCGATGACCAATTACTGTTCAGGATTTTCGATGCAACCTCTGATGAAGCCCGTGCAAAAGTTAATGAAGCCCGGGCTTCGGGGCAAGAGAATAAACGTTTCTTAAGTCTTTCAGTCTGGACACCAAACGTCAACATTTTCCGCGATCCACGCTGGGGACGAGGCCAGGAGACCTATGGAGAGGATCCTTATCTGACTTCGCGTATGGGCGTTTCGGTAGTGAAAGGGCTTCAGGGCCCTGCCGATGCCAAATACAGAAAGCTGCTTGCTTGTGCCAAGCACTTCGCTGTACATTCAGGCCCTGAGTGGAGCCGTCACCAGCTTAATCTCAATAATATCGATCCCCGTGACTTGTACGAAACTTATCTGCCAGCATTCAAATCGCTGGTCCAGAAAGCCGATGTACGTGAGGTCATGTGCGCCTATCAGCGATTAGACGATGATCCTTGCTGCGGCAATTCAAGGTTACTGCAACAGATTCTTCGTGATGACTGGGGTTTTAAATACCTTGTTGTGTCAGATTGCGGTGCAGTAACTGACTTTTTTACAAGTCATAAGGTCTCTTCCGATGCTGTGCATGCTGCTTCAAAAGCTGTTCTAGCCGGGACTGATGTGGAATGTGTGTGGCAAGACTATCCGTTTAAAAAATTACCTGATGCTGTTTCACGGGGACTGATTAAAGAAGAAGAGATCAACAAACATCTGATGCGCGTATTAACAGGCCGTTATGATCTGGGGGAAATGGACGAAGATTCTATTGTCCCATGGACTAAGATCCCTCTTTCGGTCATAAACAATGAAGAACATCGCAAACTTGCATTAGACATGGCTCTCGAATCGATGACACTCCTTCAGAATAAAAACAATATTCTCCCATTAAGTAAAGGTAAAAAAGTTGCGGTTATAGGACCAAATGCCAATAACAAACCAATGCTCTGGGGAAATTACAATGGAACGCCTGTAAAGACCATCTCTATTCTTGATGGAATTTCGTCGAAAGTTCCTGCCGGTAGTGTTTTTTATGACAAAGGCTGCGATCTGGCAGAAGATAAAGTAACAAATAGCTATTTCTCCTATTTTTCATTTGAAGGCAAACCCGGAATAAAAGCTACTTACTGGAACAACAGGGAAGGAAAAGGCGATGCCGTCGTTACCCGACAAATAATAAACCCAATAAAATTAACTGCTGCAGGCCAGCATGAATTTGAAACAGGCGTAAAACTGGAGGGTTTCTCAGGTTTGTTTGAAACAGAGTTTGTTGCCTCAAAAACTGAAGAACTTGTATTCAAATGTGGCGCAACAGGTCATTTAGAATTGCTGGTAAATAACCGGCCATTGATAACATATGATAATTGGAGGACACTCCCCTCCAGAATTCCAATAGAAGTTGAAAACGGAAAGAAATATAAGATTGTATTCAGGTATTCACAACTTAACAATTGGGAAGCAAACTTAGAGTTTGACTTTGGCAAAGAAGTTGACATCGATTATACCGGGTTGATTAAAAAGCTAAAAGGATATGATGTTGTAATTTTTGTTGGTGGACTTTCGGGCCAGCTTGAAGGTGAAGAAATGCCGGTATCATACCCGGGGTTCAAAAATGGTGACCGCACCAGTATTGAATTACCATCTGTGCAGCGCAATTGTCTGAAAGCATTGAAGGAGTCAGGGAAGAGAGTAGTATATGTGAACTGTTCCGGTTCCGCAATTGCATTAACCCCTGAAACAGAAAGCTGTGATGCTATTCTTCAGGCCTGGTACGCAGGCGAATCAGGAGGCCTGGCTGTTGCCGATGTCATTTTTGGCGATTATAACCCATCAGGCAAACTGCCTGTTACATTCTATAAGAATTCACAGCAGTTGCCCGACTTTGAAGATTATTCAATGAAAGGCCGTACCTACCGCTTCATGTCCGATCCCTTATTCCCATTTGGGTTTGGCTTAAGCTATACAAAATTCTCAATTGGTGATGCAAATTTCAGCACCAAAGAGATAAGGAATAATGAAACAGTCGTACTTACAATCCCTGTTACTAATCTTGGAAAACGTGATGGAACCGAAATCGTACAGGTTTATGTTCACAAAGTAAACGACAGCGACGGACCACTAAAAACCCTGAAGGGATTCCAACGATTGAGTATTGCTGCAGGAAAAACAGGTCAGGCTGTAATCAGTTTGCCTTATGACTCCTTTGAGTTTTTTGACAGACCGGCAGGAAGAATGACTGTTGTTCCTGGCGAGTACGAAGTTTACTATGGAAACAGTTCAGATCCAAAAGACTTAAAAACATCAAAAATCATAATTTCAGAATAACAGGCATTATCAGAATAAGATGAAAAAAATACTATTTATAATAACATTAGCAATAGCAGCAGGCTTTCAGGCTAAAAGCCAGAATTTTATAAATCATTCTCCAGCTGGCTTTGATTCTTCCCGTAACGAAATAAAAAAAGGGAAAATTGACACCATTGTATATTATTCGAAAACAGTTGGTACGAAACGAAAAGCGCTGGTTTATACTCCTCCTTTTTATACTAAAGCCAGAAAATATCCGGTACTATATCTTTTACACGGCATTGGTGGCGACGAAAAAGAATGGCTGAAAGGGGGTCAGCCTCAGATCATTCTGGATAACCTGTACGCTGAAAATAAATTACAGCCAATGATTGTGATCATGCCAAACGGCCGTGCTATGAAAGACGACCGGGCAACAGGAAATATTATGGCATCGGATAAGGTGGAGGCATTCGCTACTTTTGAGAAAGACTTGCTAAATGATTTAATTCCATTTGTCGAGAAAAAATATCCGGTACTTACTGACCGTGAAAGCAGGGCAATTGCCGGTTTATCGATGGGTGGAGGACAATCACTGAATTTCGGTCTTGGCAACCTTGATAAATTTTCATGGATAGGAGGTTTTTCTTCTGCGCCAAATACAAAAGCCCCGGAATTATTAGTGCCGGATCCGGATGAAGCAAAGAAAAAGCTAAAAGTGCTCTGGATCTCATGCGGTGATAATGATGGTCTGATAAGTTTCAGCCAGCGCACTCACGATTATCTTGTTGTGAAAGACGTCCCTCACATTTTTTACATTGAACCAGGTATTCACGACTTCAAAGTCTGGAAAAATGATTTATATATGTTTTCCCAACTTCTTTTCAAACCTGTTGATGCCTCTTCTTTCAATAAATATAGTGTTCTTGGAACTCCGGCTTCAACTAATGTAAGAAGTTCTAAATACCCTCAGATTAAGCCTGATGGCAGGGCTCTATTTCAAATTAAAGCGCCTGATGCACAAAAAGTGCAACTTGATTTGGTCAGGAAATACGATATGGTAAAAAGTAGCAACGGAATCTGGAGTGTAACAACGGATTCATTAAGCGAAGGTATTCACTATTACTCATTAATAATTGATGGATTGGCAGTTTGCGACCCGTCAAGCGAAGCTTTTTATGGTATGGGACGAATGGCAAGTTGTATAGAAGTTCCTTTTAAAGGCGATGGTTATTATACATTAAAAGATGTACCGCATGGCGACATACGCATTAAGCGATATTTCTCTGAAGTAACAAGAAACTGGCGCCGTTTCTTCATTTACACCCCGGCCGGTTATGATGTGAATACCAGCGAAAAATACCCTGTTTTGTATCTGTTGCACGGTGGTGGCGAGGATGAAAGAGGCTGGGCTGAACAAGGGAAAACAGACATAATCATGGACAATCTTATTGCAGAAAAAAAAGCAAAACCTATGCTAATAGTAATGATGGACGGCAATTTTTCTACCGGGGGAAATGGTTTTGGTGAAAATATGCTGAAAGCCTTCACTGCTGAATTGAAGCAATCGGTAATTCCTTTTGTGGAAAAAAATTTCCGTGTCGAAACAGATTCTAAAAATCGTGCACTCGCCGGTTTATCTATGGGTGGCATACAAACTCTCTATACGGGAATTAATAATACAGATCTATTTTCATACTTAGGTGTTTTTAGCTCTGGGTGGATCCCGTCTATGCAGGAAGATCTGGCCAACACGCAGTACAATTTCATGAGCAGGAATTCCGATAAAATAAATTCTGATCTGAGACAGTTTTGGATTTCCATTGGCGGACCTCAGGATATTGCCTATAAAAACTGCAAAATAATGCTTTCAAAATTCGATGAAATGAATATTAAATACACATATAGCGAATATCCCGGCGGACATACATGGCCCGTCTGGAGAAATAACCTGTTTAATTTTGCCCAACTTTTGTTTAAATAGCCAATCCTTAATAAACTACTAAAATGAGTCAAACCTCTCAAAAAATCTCAGTATTCGAAAAAATAGGGTATAGCCTTGGGGACCTTGCTGCAAACCTGGTTTTCCAGACGTTAATTACTTATCTGGCTTATTTCTATACCGATATTTATGGGCTAAAGAATACAGATGCCTCAATTATAATGCTTTCGGTCGGCTTAGTTGCCGCATTCATATTTAATCCGATAATCGGATTATTGGCTGACCGGACACGTTCGAAATGGGGCAAATTCCGGCCCTGGATTTTATTCACAGCTATCCCTCTGGGAGTTATTGCGCTTCTGGCATTTTCGACACCGGATTTTTCATACAAAGGAAAATTAATCTACGCCGCTGTAACTTATACCCTTCTGTTGCTCATGTACGCTTCAAGTAACCTTCCATATGCAGCTCTGAGCGGTGTACTGACAGGTGACATGGGAGAAAGAAACAGCATTTCATCATACCGGTTTGTCGCAGTTATGTTCGCCCAGTTTTTTGTACAGGTTTTTATGCTTCCAATTATTGAATATGCAGGCAAAGGAGACAAAGCGGTGGGAATTGAAGCAGTAATGACATGGCTGGCTGCGATTGGAACAATCATGCTGCTTATAACTTTTTTGACAACAAGAGAGCGCATTATTCCGCGTTTGGAGCAAAAATCATCGATTAAAGATGATCTGTCTGATCTTTCGAAAAACAGGCCCTGGTTAATAATGCTCGTCTTAACAATACTGGTTTTCATAACCCTGGCGATGAAAGGGGGTGCCTATGTGTATTATTTTAATAATTATGTAGATAAGCAGGCACTCACTGATTTAATCAGTCCACTTATTTCTGATTTATCTGCTGTAGGTATTACTTTCTTTGGATCAGATCCGGTTGCAGCGGGATTTGGTTTGTTTAATGCCGGCGGCATTATCTTTATGATTGTTGGTATTTCATTTTCAAAAGGCCTTGCAGATAAATATGGCAAACGTGATGTTTACAAATATGGCCTTCTCACTGCAACCATTTTTGTTCTGATCTTTATCTTTTTCAAACCCGATAATGTAATCCTGATGTTTGTTTCACAGATATTGCATGGGTTTTCATATGGAATTACCATCCCGATACTATGGGCGATGATTGCTGATGTTGCTGATTATTCTGAATGGAAAACAAATCGCAGGGCAACTGCAATAATCTTCTCTGCAATGATGGTAGGTCTAAAAGCAGGCCTTTCTATCGGAGGCGCTCTGGTTGCGTGGATTCTGGGTTTATATGGCTACATTCCTAAACAAAGTGCAGTAGCAGGGCAGGCAATTATTCAACCTGATACTGTCGCCGCCGGAGCAAAAATGCTTGTCAGCATATATCCTTCAATCCCCTTCATATTAGGTGTAGGGTTGCTGTTCTTCTATGTTATTGATAAGAAAATGGAAGTAAAAATTGAGACAGACCTGAAGGCCAGAAGGGCAAAAGTATGAATAGATGATCTTAATTGACCAAATCGAAAAAAATGAAAATCAAGACTATTTTTGCAATAATTGCTATTATTATTCTGCCAAACATACACACTATGGCGCAAAATACATTAGCTGATGCTACTAAAGGAAAATTTCTTTTTGGTGTAGCTGTTAATATGCAACAAGTTAATGGCGTAAATCCCAAAGAATCAGAATTGATTGCTAAAGAATTCAATGCAATTGTTGCCGAAAACTGTATGAAGCCCCAACTTATCCATCCCGAAGAAAACAAATACGAGTGGGCAGATGCGGACAAAGTTGTAGCCTTTGGAGAAAAAAACAAGCAGGTTGTAACCGGGCATTGTCTTATCTGGCATTCCCAGATAGCCAACTGGTTCTTTATTGATAACAGTGGAAAAGATGTCACTTCTGAAGTTCTGAAAGAACGTATTCGTCAGCACATCTATACAATTGTGGGTCGTTATAAAGGCCGGATAAAAGGCTGGGACGTTGTCAACGAAGCTTTTGAAGACAATGGCACATACCGCAATAGCAAGTTCTACCATATTTTGGGCAAGGATTTCATCAAATATGCTTTCCAGTTTGCTCATGAAGCCGACCCCAATGCAGAATTGTACTATAACGATTATAATGTAGAAACTCCGGCAAAATGCGAGGCTATAGCGGAACTGGTAAAAGAACTCAAGGCTGCCGGGTGCAGAATTGATGCGGTTGGTTCGCAAGCACATATGCACATGGATAGCCCTACGCTTGACGCCACAGAAACCAGTTTTAAGAAACTTAAAGCCGCCGGTGTGAAAATACTTATTACCGAATGGGATATTTCTATTCTTCCCAGTCCGTATTCCGGGGCAAACATTTCAACCAATTTCACTTATTCCAGGGAAATGGATCCTTATCGTGAAGCCGTGCCCGACTCTGTTCAGCAAAAGTGGAACAAACGCGTACTTGATATGTTCGGACTCTTCCTTAAGTACAATGATGTAATTGATCGTGTCACTGTCTGGGGATTGAACGATGCCGTAAGCTGGTTAAACAATTTCCCGATCCGCGGCAGAAAGGATTATCCTGTACTTTTCGACCGCAATAACCAGCCCAAGAGCGTGGTTGATGAAATGATTAAAATGGCAGAAAATTATAAGTCTGAAAAATGAAGAAGTTTTTAGATAATGATTTCTATTGAATAAATTACTGAAATTTACTACCTAATATGTTATAAGGAGATACACAATGTCAAAAGAAAAAGATGATTTTATCGCAGCGAAAATCGCGAAAATGAGCCTTCTGGAGAAATGCGGCCAGCTACTCACATTCACATGGCGAGGTGCCTATCTGACTCCTTCAGGGATTGAACAGATCACGAAACTGCAAGCAGGCGGGGTGTGCCTGGAACCATACGCACTGGAAACATGCAAAAATCTATATTGGGGACGTTCTCAAGTCGATCCCAACTTCAAAAAACCAGCTGATTATTTCGACATCGCGCATACCTGGTTCGAGTCTCGCGCCTATGGTGTGAGCGTCAGGCCTGAGGAGCTCACTGAGGCGCTCAACAAACTTCAGGAAATAGCTATGAACAGGGATTCGGGAATTCCACTTCACATTACAATCGATATGGAAGGAGATTTTAAGAACGATTACACAGCCGGTGGTGTTCTTCAGTTTATTCCCCCAATGGGTATCACAGCCATTGGCGATGTAGATCTGGCCTATAAAATCGCAAACCTGATGGGCCGGCAGATGGCTGCTATGGGAGTAACCCAGTTCTATCATCCAGTCTGTGATGTAAATATTAATCCGTTAAATCCCGAAATCGGTGTTCGTTCATTTGGTGACAATCCTAAGGTTATAGCAAAGTTCATCGCAGCAACAGTCCGTGGTTATGAGGATGCAGGTATTACCGCAACAATCAAGCATTTCGCTGGCCGTGGTGATTCAGCAACTGATGCGCATGACGTGCTTGATGTCTGCCGTGGAAATAAAAAACGCATGCAAGAAGTTGAATTAGCAGCATTTCAGGCAGGTGTAGATGCAGGTGCATCCGCTCTTATGACAGCTCATACGATTTACCCTGCGTATGATGAAGAATACCCTGCAACCCTTTCGAAAAAAATTCTTACCGATCTTCTGAGAGGAGAAATGGGATTTAAGGGTATAATTGTTTCAGACGCAATCGGTATGGCCGCGATCCTTAAAAAATGGCCACTTCCACTAGCATGCGCTATGGCGATTAAAGCCGGTGTGGACACCATTCTATTAAAGGCTGACGATGAATCCCGTTCGCAATGCCTGTTTGGTATTAAACAGGCTGTTGAAAACGGCGAACTTTCTGAAGAACGTGTAGACGATGCAGTCCGTAGGTTGCTCAACAGAAAGTATGACCAGGGTCTGTTTAAAAAAGCAGGTAAAATGGATCCGAAAGAAACTGCAGCAATTGTCAGGAGTAAAGAAAACATTGACTTTTCATGGGAAGTAGCTCACAAGGCATTGCTGATTGTTCGCGATGATAAAAAGCTGTTGCCATTAAGAAAAGACAAGAAAATCCTTGTGGTTGAGCAAACTATCCCATATGAGTTTTTAGGAAAAGATCTATACAGCCATGCTCATATGTTCTGTGAACAGATGACCAAACATTCTACCAATCTGATTTTGGATGATACTGGTTTTCATGCTGAAGAAGAAGAAATTGAAGAAACATTGAGACTGGCAAAAGATGCGGATCTGGTTGTGATGACAAATTACTACGCCCGTATTGAGAAACGGGGAAATAACACTCACCTGATCAAAGCGCTAAAAACAGCTGGCAAGGACGTGGTTGTTGTAACCAACTTCCCATATCGCAAAGGTACCACAACTGTGGCCGATGCAGTAGTTTGTAATTTCTCCGGCACTCCTGATTCTATCAGGGCTTCTGTTGATCTTCTTTGGGGGACTATTAAACCTTATCCAACAACAAAGATGCCGATTGATCTAAGCGCTGAAAAAAATATGCCGGAAGAACAAACTCCTGCTACCAGAAAAGTCAACTGAGAAGAAAAAAGGACATATTTGGGGAGGAAAATGTTAGGACTTCTGGTAATACGAGAATAAAATGACAAAATCAACATCCTTTAAAATTCAGGATATCTATACAATCACGGGTACCCAGATTGCAAAGATCTACGAAGAGAACTTTATGTCGGTTCATTTCCAGGGCATGTCCAAATGTCTTCAGTTTCCGCATACTGTGGCGCTTCAAGGCGCACCGACCTGTTCAATCGGAGTTTCGCCATACGGCCTTTATAATCGACTGAACAACGCTGGTCGTCTTATCATGTTGAACCAGACAGCGATTCAATTTGGATCAGCACCATATATTCGTATCGACGATACCTGCATAATGCTAACTCAGAAACTTCCAGGTGAAACTGAACTTCCTGATGATATACCGGCAGTTAATAATTACTATCCGGCTCCGGTTGCAAAAGAAAACATATACATGACCATTGCCACTCCTTCATTGGAGATTGCTTATAAACTTGAAAAAGTAAAAGTTATCAGAAGATTGATTTCCCCTTTTCTTTCGGGTGGGGAACAAGCGCTGATGCCATTCGGTGTTGAGGAATTCGTGGTCGAAAACACAAGCAATGAGGTGAAGGAAATCTCACTTGTTGTGCCAAGGCCATCACTGGTGAATCTTCAGGAAAAAGAACTTAAACCTACTGATCAGGACAGTGTTTTTGTTTGCACTGCAGCAGTCAACAGGCAGAAGCATGAAGAGTTCACATCAGGCGGTATTCGGGGCGTAATTATTGGAAGCACTGATAGTCAAAACAAAATGGCAATTGCAGTTGCTGATGTTCCAGGTGTATCAGTGGATACACAACCCTATTTCTGTCTCAATAAATACTCAGGTGATCTGCTTTTAACTGCAGATGGTAGTTTTTATGAAAAAAAGGGACCAGTTAATCGAAGTGATTATGGAGCGGCTATCAGTTTGACTTTTACTTTGAAACCAAACGAATCCAAGACCATTCCTGTCGCTATTGTTCTTGATTATCCTGTGCAGGATTACATTGATGGAAAGACATTTGACAGAAAATACCTGAAAAACTTCAAAGATGAGAAAACACGCACTCTGGATTTGGCGAAGATCGCATTAACCAGTTACAAGCAATGGTGGGATCGCACATTGACAATTCAGGAACGGATTTTTGATACCATTTCGTCCACTTCATCCTATCAGAATGACAACGAAGGTGCATTTCGTCTGACAAGGTTGATGTTGAATGAACTCCATTTCCCTTTATCGAACGCTATTGTCTGGATAGAGAATGAAAAAGGAAAAGAGCAAGCACGATTCCTGGAATGTTTTGACTATGCCTATATTGATCCTTCTGATGTGGATTGGTATTCGATGGTATTACTAATGCTTTTCCCGGAGGTGGAAAAGGATTTGTGCCAGGCCTTTATAGATTCCATACTGGCCGTTGATCCTACTCCCCGGTGGTATCATTTTCACGCCTCGTTTGTTGCAGCCCAGTTGCATTTTAAAGAACATCATGAAGAATATGAAGGTGCGTCACTGACCCAAATCCGTGATGATTTCAAAACCAAAGGCAGTGTCGCTCACGATGTTGGTGCAATGCCTAAAGGGCATCCCCTGCGCAATGTGAGTGATTATGCATGGTATAATAACAATTACTGGGTTGATCTATATCCCAAGCTGATGATGCGTGTTTTACGCAACGTAAAATTCACCGGCGATATCGAATTTCTTAAAACAAATTGGGAAACCCTTAAGTTCGGTCTGGAATCTTTGTTGAAACTCGATTTTGACAACGATGGTATCCCTGAAGGACATCCGGAAGATGTAAAGAACACATTTGATAACCTGGTCCTTTTTGGCGCTGATGCGTATGATGCAACTCAGTTTCTGGGTGGTTGCCAGGCACTGATCAAAATGGCACAAATGCTTGGTGAAAAAGCCGATGAGGAACATATCCGGAAAGTTTACGATAAAGCCTGGAACAGTTTTGAGAAATTATGGCGTGAAGATGTGAATAAAAAGGGTGAGAAACTCGAATATTACGTTACGTGCTTTGATCCTGAATCAGGAAATACAAATACGGATGTCTGGACCAATCAGCTTGACGCTTTGTGGTATTTAACCTCAATTGGAGAAGCTCCTGCAATTCCGGAAGAACGTGTCAAAAAGATTCTCAAAACCATTTATAACACAAATAAGGCAACCATGGGATGGGCTATGTGTAAAACCAAGGATGGTGAGCCCGTTGAATCTGAGCAGGGACAAGATGTTTATACAACTTCAAATTATGTTTTCGCCCAGTTGCTTGATTATTACGGTATGGTTGAGGAAAGTAAAGAGGTTTACAAACATATGGATCGTGTGGTTTTCGATTATGCAAATACTATGACAACTCCGGACAACCTTCGGGCAGAGTTGGAACTGGAAGCAGGTGAAACAAAAGCCAATCCACATTATATTGTTGCTGCCTATCCAAGGCCTGGTGCAGTATGGTCACATCTTGTGTTGAATCACATCAGGGAATTACAGACAAAAAACAAGACCAAAACTATTGAGTCAAAAGATCTGATGCCATTCTATTCATGGTTGATAGGTGGTTCTGAGTAAGGGTTATAAAATAAGATGTAATGAATAGCCACGGGCTGTGGTTAAGAAGGAATCAATTATGATGAGCAAAAAATATGACATCACCTTTATAGGGCACATGTGCTATGATGAGATTATTCCATTTGGAGGAAAAGCGCGTATCGCTCCCGGAAGCGCCGTTTTATGCGGAGCCATGGTTGCTGCCAGAGTAGGCAGGAAGGTTGCAGCTGTTGTGAAGATGGCAAAAAAAGACGAGTCCATCCTTCAGCCGATGAAAGATATCGGCATCGATACCTATATCATTCCCAGTGAAGAGACTTCATACAACAGAGTGCTGCACGAGTCGGAAAATGTCGATGAACGTACAATGACTCTTATCAAATCTGCAGGGTTAATCTCCATAAATGATGTTCCTGCTCTGGATTCAAGGTGTGTCCACCTGGCAGGGATATCGGATACCGAATTCGACATGGCACTCATGAAGGGTTTGAAGTCAAGGAACTTTGCGAGCTTGTCGGTCGACATGCAGAGCTTTGTCCGACATGTAGATCCAATAACTAAGAACCACGAGTTTAGTGATGTTGCTGATAAAAAAGAGATCGCTGCAATGATGGATAAGCTGAAGCTGGACATAGTGGAAGCCCGCCTTTTGACCGGCACGGATGATTTGGAGAAAGCTGCAATAATCATTGAATCATGGGGTTGTTCTGAAATTGTGATTACACAATCAGAGGGCGTACTTGCAAGAGTTAAAGGGAAAACATATTATGAGAAATTCTCCAACAACAGTGTAGCCGGCAGAACTGGAAGGGGCGATACAACATTTGCTGCATATCTCTCACACAGATTGGATCACAAAGTTCCGGAGTCATTGAAGTTTGCTGCTGCTCTTGTATCAATTAAAATGGAAACACCCGGCCCATTTAGTGGAACACTTGAAGATGTTAACAAACGACTGAAAGAAAAACATTCTTAACGTAACAGGCAGTGAACACATGTTACATAAAGACCATATTTAAAAAATGAGAATAATAATCTCAATATTTCTGTTAATTCAATATGATGTACTTGGTTTAATAATTTGATAATTGCCGCTCAAATGCATGATGCTGAAAAGATATAATATACCATCATAATATGGATCAAAATAGCCATCTGAATATGGTTCGAGTTTTGTATTCCATAAAGCATCTACAAATTTCCAGCTATTTTCCTGTGTTCCCATAATTGAAGCAGAGGCCACTGTAGCCACCAGGCCAAGAGAATGACGTAATTTTCTATAACCGCCTGCCGGAAGAATGAAATCTGGCAGAGAACCATCTAAATTATACTGATCTTCAAAAGTATTAATTCCTCTGCCCGAAAGAAAATTCTGAATATGCCTGGCATAATCCTGCTGCCAATCCTTGTCTTTTGCAAACCAGGAATAGTCCATAGCTATATTCATAGGAACTCTCCATGAATCGTAGCGAAAAGCTGCAGGCATCCCTAGAGTAGAATGAGGTGTGCCGCTAAACTTCGTATTATCGGCATTCAGACCTGTTACCGGATGACAGGCCCTGTGAAGAAATATCCTTGCTGTATCAGCACAATCCCGATAGAATTGTTCCCTTCCATCATTGGCATATTCAGCCCATATTTCAAAAAAAGCCGGCAGATGATAGGATGGATCGGTCCAGTTATATCCGAAATTATCCGGAGTAAAAGTAATTTGTTTGTGTTCTACATTAATCAGATTCCTTATTCCACCAGTACCATCTTTTGCCCACATTGCATCTAAAATTCTTCTGGCTTCAGCATAATAGTTAATCCCGGTATTATTTCCCCATCTGTTAGCTGCGAATAAAAGATCCGTTATGAAATAGAGTTCACCATCAGAAGCAGAACCTTCAGAATTATGTTTTAAAGTCTGAGGATTAATGCTCCAGGCAAAGTAACCTTCACGCGGTCCGCTCTGATGTTGCAGATAAGTCTTACTCCAACGCCATAAACGGTCAAAAACATCTTTTTTATTGAGTTGTACTGCAATCATCATTCCATACGAAAGTCCTTCAGTTCTGACATCATGGTTTTTAATATCGGAAACATAAGCCATTGAATCTCCAACTTCAAAATATACTTTTTGGGGTCCCTCAAAAACATCGAAATATGCCTTTGCGAGTTTTGCATCAATATCTGCCTGTTTATATCCGGCTTCAAGAAATACATTCCGGTATTTCCCGGTTTTCCAGGCGCCTTCATTCCAGGGAGTCATTTTACCTCGTGGATCTGTGACATTCTTTTCCTGAGCGTTTAGGTTCATATCAAAGAAGCCTATAGTTCCTAAAATAATCAATCCAAGTAAAAATTTTATTTTTTTCATAAGCTATAAATACCAGCCATTTACATTAATATCAGGCCATTCATCTTTCCCGGAAACCATGTAATTAGTTTTTTATTGTCATTTAATACAGTTTCATTTGATTTCCAGTAATCTCAGTGAATCATTATTGATTGCGAACAGTATTGCATCATTTCCTGAAGCCAATTTAATCTTCCTGATAGCCTTCACTTCACCTTTAATCATAAGAGTGCTCTCTGACGGTGGAACAACCTTTATTTCACCTTTGGTATCTGATAGTAATACCAGCCCAATACTTGCATCATTTCTAGGCGTCTCTACCTCTGAACCATATAAATTGCCTGCAACAATGAAAGCAGTACTATTTTCTTTATATTTTATTTCAACAATATCATTGATGGAAGAAAATTGAGCCCAATTTGGAAGTTTATGCATTGTGAATTCCCCTTTCCCTTTATTTTCAATCCAATAACTGGCAAAAGTATCTGCCTTATAATGCAAAGAAGTCTTCAACATTTGTTCTCCATATATCTCTTGCAGTGTTGCTCGTGCAAAATCTTCATAACCTTTGTACCTGAGTTTCAGAACCGGAATCTGTCTGACAGTAGCATCAAAACCAGTGACCGGATAATTTTTCCCATTCTCACTATAACCAAGCACTATATCTAACTTGCCATTTACATCAAAATCATTGGAGTATATTTCAAATGGTTCTTTTTCGCTGGTTTTGTATTTATAATTTAATCCAAGATTACCCGCCAGGTAATCGTTATCGCCATCCTTATCAATATCGATACTATTAATACTACTCCACCAGCCGACTGTTTCTTTAAATCCTGATTTATCAGAAACATCAACAAATCTATTTGAAGAATTTTTTAAAAAGTGAATTTTCATCCATTCGCCCACTATTATAAGGTCAACATTCCCATCGTTGTCAAAGTCATCCCAGACAGCATCTGTTACAAGTCCCAGATTTAATAGTTCAGGGGCTATTTTCTCTGTAACATTTTCAAATTTCAGATCAGCTCCTTTTTTCCCGTTATTTTTCAAAATATAACTATTGGCCGGGAGAGGGTATTTTCCGGGAACAATACGTCCTCCTACAGAATAAATCCAGATGTCCATCCTTATCATAATCTGCTGCTTCTACACATTTCCCGCTTTTATTTAAGTCTGCAGGCAGACAATTTTTACATTTAACAAAACCCTTTCCTGTATTTAAATACAACCTGTCCTGGTAAAATTCCTTTTTTTCCTTGTCATCGTTCCCTCCGCTTACCACGTATAGATCCAATCTTCCATCATTGTCAGCATCAAACAGTAAGGCACCTGTATCTTCATAAAGCGAATCGTTTATCCAGGGGCCTGGTATTTCCTTAAATGTACCTTTTTCAGTCTGCAAATACATAGCTGCCTTAAAACCCTTTCCATTGCCAACAAAAAAATCTTCAAGTCCGTCTCCATTAATGTCGCCCACAGCTAAACCAGGGCCCATCTGTGAATTCTTGTACGGAAGTAACTCTTCATATTCAAAATCATCGTATTTATCTTCGTGATGAACAAATGTTATTCCTGCCTGACTGGTGATGTCTTTAAAATTTAATTTTTCAGCAGGTTTTTCTTCAGCAGCAACTGCATCGATATATTTTAATTTAAGTGTCTGGTCCGCTCTGATGTTTTTGAGTACCTGTTGCTTTTTATCTGGCCATATAACGGTTAATTCATCTATACTGTCTTTTTGAGCTAAACCAAAATGAATGGTGGTTGGAACACTCGACTGATATCCCCTTGTAAGAGTCAGTTCCTGTTTTTGAGTAATATCGCCTGTCCTCACGGTTACGATACTGCCAATACCAAATGGATTGGTAACCGGTCCGGCAAGATTAACTTTCAAATAGTGATAGTTGGCAGGAACGACATCTGTTTTCATAAATATCAGCTACAGAATTTAAATTGTTAATTATTATATCCAAATCCCCATCATTATCCAGATCGCTGTAGGCGACTCCATTTGAAAATCCCGGTTTCTCAAAACCCCAGCTATCTGACATGTTGGTAAATGTGAAATCGCCGTTATTTTTGAAGACATGATTTTTTACCGGAGTGCTGGGAAAGAGTTCCGGACGGTATTCCTTTCTAACCTTGAAATAAATATTGCTCCTTGAATCCTCCAAAACGTCTCTGTCGTTGATATCTCTTAATACACCGCTGGTTACAAAGAGATCCTTGTTCCCGTCATTATCCATATCCATAAAAAGGCCTCCCCAGCTCCAGTCTGTATATGCAGTACCTGCAAACAAAGAAATATTACTGTAAATAGGGATGTTATTAAAAATGCCGTTGTTTAGTTGCAGGGAGTTTTGCATGTACTGATAATGCATACCATAATCAAGGCTTAGGTTAAATGTCTGACGACTCATAGGACTAACATTCACCATCCTGCGATAATGACCTTCAGGAGTCATATCTATCTGATATAAATCGATAAGTCCGTCATTGTTAATATCGGCAGCATCAAATCCCATTCCGAAAATGGATGTTTGAGAAGTAGCTTCTCTCACAACATTTTTAAAAGTCCCGTCTCCGTTGTTTAAATAGAAGTAATCGGGGACATTGAAATCATTTGAGATGTATAAATCTTTCCAGCCATCATTATTATAATCCATGGCAACCACCCCAATTGACATTCCAAAGTTTTGCACTCCTGCTTCCTTTGTAACATCAGTAAAAGTATTATTACCATTATTTCTATATAAGTGGCCCGATTCTTCGTAATTATTTTCAATCATTTTATCATGATAGAATTTGGCACCCATACTTACCCGTACAATCGGATAATTAGCAACATATAAATCCAAAAGGCCATCATTGTTATAATCAAAAAAAGTAGCCTGAACAGAAGAATTCTTGTCATTGATGCCATACTTTACCGCACATTCTGTAAAAGTATTATCATGGTTATTAATAAAAAGCAAATTGCCTTTAGGTCGATATTTTGCTGAAACACACACGTAAATATCGAGCCAGCCGTCATTATTCACGTCGGCCATAGTTGAACCTGTAAACCATTGATGATTACCCTCTATGCCTGCTTTTTCTGATATATCCTCGAATTTCAAATTACCCTTATTGAGATAAAGCTTGTTTTTGACGAGATTCCCTGTAAAAAAGATATCATCGAGGCCGTCATTATTAATATCTCCAACAGAAACGCCGCCACCCATATACATATAGGGAAAAATCAAATAATTCAGTGTGTCGTTTTCTGTCACTCTATTATTGAAATTAATTCCTGACCTGGAAGGTGATATTTTTTTATAAGTTCCCTGATTAAGTTTGCTGCATGAAAACAGTAACAGACAAGCAAGAATTATACAGAAAAGGGATCTCATAATTAAAGGAAATAAGAGCTGAATTTAATACTTATTTAGGAAAATTAATATCCATAGTTTTGATCCAACTTTGTGATAGCAGGATTTGAATCTATTTCAGACTGCGGAATAGGCCATAAATAATGTTTGGCCGGATCAAAACTTAACATATATCTCATGTAAAAGGGCAACTTGGATATGGCCTCCTCGCTTATAAATGCCTCAAGACGATGCCATCTGATCAGGTCGTTGATACGGACTTGCTCGTTGCAAAGCTCTGTTTTGCGCTCATGTTCAATGGCTTTTCTAAGCTGCTCCTGATCAGAAACCGGATAGATGTTGTTCATTGCGGGAGTGCCGTAATTTGGCATCATTACATCAGGCCTGTTTCTTACCTGGTTAAGATATTTAATGGCGTCAGGGATATTGCCAAGTTCATTTTCTATTTCAGCCATCATTAGCAGTACATCGGCCAATCTGATCACTTTTGTATTGATTCCTGAATAATTGCTTTCTGACTTCTGCTTGTAATAGTTCTGGTATTTTTTCCAGCCATACTTAAACCTTATCTCATTATAAAGAACACCGTTCTCCCAATATCTAATGGTATCACAATATATAATAGCTGTATCATTCCCATTGTTGTATAAATCACCAGTCTGATAAATGCAATAGCCCAATCTGGGATCATTTTTAACGCCATTGTCTGACACTGTTTCAAATTCCTCTACAAGGTCACGGAAGGGATAAGCGTTATACCAGTTGAAACAGCCATATTCAACTCCTCTTAAAGAACATTCGTTCAATCCGCTCCCATTATCAGATGACCAAAGATCACCAGTGCCCAATGCAGGATTGAATTCTACTTCAAAAACAGATTCCGGGCCATGTTCTGTTTCTTCTTCAAAATTATTGTCATATCTGGCCTCAAGATCGTAGTTTTGATGATCATCAATAACTTTAAGAAAGGCATTTCTGGCAGAGACAAAATCAGCCTTATCTTTGGATTCATTGGCCTGAAACAAATGAGCCTTACCTAACAGAGCCCAGGCAGCTCCTGAAGTAGCTCTCCCTTTTTCTTCAGTGTTTTTCGGAAGGCACTTTTCAGCTGAAAAGGATAAGTCTGTTTCAATTTGAGCCCAAACTTCTGCTTTCGGAGCTCTGGATAATCCTTTTTCGTCTCCCTGGAATCCCAAGATACAGAGGAACATCTCCAAACCTCGTGACAAGAAGAAAATAATATAATGCCCGTAAAAACCGTGCTTCACCAAGATACTTGTCTTTTTTAATCTGTGACATAAATGCTTCAGGTATCTTGTTTATTGCTTCCTCATTATTAATGACGAAATTGGCTCTGTTAATTCCCGCATAGCATCTTTCCCAATATTCTGCAATAAAAATATTGTTGGCATCAAAAGTATATTCTAAAAATACGTGATAAACAGGATCAGTGGAGTTTAATTGCTCGAAAGCCATAAAATCCATGGAATAATACAAAGTACGCTGATAAAGTCCATCGGTTTGTAAATTTGCATAAATAGCATTTACCGATTGTTGAACCTGGGCTTCGGTTTTAAAATAAGTTTCGGGAGTAAGCTCGTTTGGATTTACCAATTCCAGCTTATCAACATTGCAACTATTCAGAAGTAAAAACCACAGAATTGATGCAAAAACAAAAAGGCTCTTTAATTGGTTCATTGTCAATGCTTCTAGAGGGTATCTAAGACATTATTATTAGTCTGAATATTAGAATATTACAACTCAAATATATAAAACCGATGTTGGACAAGCTACTTATTCGAAATTAAAGAGCTGAAGTCTTTCATTATTGTTTCCGACTAAAACAGCTTTGTCTTTACCGGCACTATTCAGGTGAATTAATGATAATGATTTGACATCCTTGGGAGCAAAAAATCCTGATAGCCTTGAGGGAATAACTTCAAAACCGCCCTTACCATCGCCTTTCAGAAACACACCAACTCCCCCATCATTTCTTGGTGTAACAATTTCCACATCAAAGAGATTGCCGGCCGCTAAAATATCCAAGATGCCCATCATTATTAAAATCATCAATAATCAAATCCATTTATTGAAGATAACTGGGCTTCATTTGGAAACTTATGAATTTTAAATTTCCCTTTCCCGATCATTTTCAAAGTAACAACTGGCAAATGTCTCAGCCTGAAGATGCAAAGATTCATCTAATGCTTTTTTGGTATAAATATCTGAAACGGTAGCTTCACCAAAGCTCTTATAAGTAGGAAACTTATTTGCAATCCCCGGGATTCTGGTCGTATAAAACTTTCTCTGCCTCTTAGAGGAAATTGTTTATCCCCCTGATAATAGCTTAATACAATATCCCATTTCCCGTCTTTGTCAAAGTCGGCCGCATAAACATCAAATGTTTTGTCCCTACTTGCCTTATACCTGCAGTTTAAACCAAGATTTCCTGCTACCAGATCAATATCACCATCTTTATCAAAATCAGCGCCATCAATGCTAAACCACCATCCCTTTGTTCCTTCAATAGTAGTTTTTTTAAATTTCCCATGTTTATTTTTATATATGCAGACTGGCATCCATTCTCCTGCGATTACCAGATCCGTCCAATGATCGTTATCAATATCACCGCAAAATGCAGAAGTAACCATACCTGCATTTAAAAGATCAGGTGCTATTTCTTTTGTAACATCTGCAAATTTTACAACTCCATTAACGGTTCTGTTTTCCAGAATATAGCTTCTGGCAGGGAAAGGATATTTTCCAGGTACCTGCCTTCCTCCGATAAATAAATCCAGATCGCCATCATTATCAAAATCAATAGCTTTAACACACGATCCGCTGGTTGTAATTGCAGGTAGTGAATTTGGGCTTTTGGTAAAATTACCTTTACCGTCATTTATATAAAGACGGTAGTATAATTTTCTGAACCTTCAGGGAGATTCATTTCCTCCTGATGCAACATAATAAATCAAGATCTCCATCATTATCAGCATCAAAAATGCAACAGTTCCGGTAGCTTCAAACAGACTATCATTTTCCCATGGCCCTTTCTTAATTCTGAAAGTTCCATTTGTATTTTGGATAAACATTCTACCCGGAGCTCCCAGATGCATTCCCTATAAAAAAATCTTCAAGCAGATCGCTATTTACATCGCCAACAGCAATATCCGGTCCTGAGTTTGACATTTTATGAGGCAATAATACCTGATCTTTGTAATCATTATGAATATTCCCTTTATGAATAAATTCCAGTCCTGTTGAATTGTCGTTATTTCTTTAAAAATCTTTTGAATTTTCACATTTCGCTGAACAAGTGATCCTGCATCAGAATGCTTTAGAGTCAGTTTTTGATTTGCTTTGATATTTTTTAAATTCTGAACCATTCCATCATTCCATTTCACACAAAGTGAATCAATAAATTCATACTTTTCAGACCAAAGTATAGAATTGGTTCCACAGAAGATTCATAACCCCTTGATAAAGTGAGTTCTGCCATCTGCATTTTTCCATCCGGTCCAGATTGTTACTATTGAGCCGATTCCCATTTTATTTGAAGTAGTACCTTCAAATTCAACTTTAAGATAATTCCCTGATTTTTTTTCACTTGCATTGTTTTTATATATAGATGCTTCACCGTCTATATTATTAACAATAAGTTCCAGGTCGCCGTCGTTATCAAGATCAGCATATGCCACCCCATTTGAATAACCTTTTTCCTTTATACCCCATTCTTCATTGTATTTAGAAAAAGTAAGATCGCCATTGTTCTTATAAATGTAATTTACCAGGGTTTTAAATGGCATACCTTTCACTTGTTCTAACATTTCGGTTTTCCTAACCCCCTTTTTTAAGTTGGAAGATTCTGCTATTTTATTAAAATAATCAAGATTATTTATATCCCTGCGGATACCACATGTTATAAATAAATCCTTCCAGCCGTCAAGGTCATAATCTGCAAACAAAGCAGCCCAACTCCAGTCAGTTGAAGTAACACCCGCTATCCAGGCGGAATTGCTGAAAAAAGGTAAGCCATTCTCCATTATACCCCTGTTAAGCTGTAAAGTACTATATCTGTACTGATGATGTAAACCTTCCTTCACCATTTCCTCAAAATCCTCTGAACTCATAGTTGACATATTCTCTTTCGCTCTTTTATTATCTTCAGGTGCCATATCGATTTGCATAATGTCAAGTAATCCATCGTTATTGTAATCTGCAACATCGGCACCCATGCCATAAAAAGAAGTCTGGCCCAGAACTTCGCCGGCTTTGTCAGAAAATGTTCCATCAGCGTTGTTAAAGTAAAAATAATCGGGGCATGTAAAATCGTTAGAAAGGTATAAATCCTTATATCCGTCCTGGTTAAAGTCACTTACAGTTGCACTTAGTGTTAATCCAAATGATAATAACCCACTCTCTCTGGTAACATCTATAAAAGTACCATCACCATTGTTTCGATATAAATGACCGGAATCAATCCACTTTACATTTCTCATCATTTGCTTATAGGCATAAGGAGTAGCTTTAAAATTTGTAATGGGATAATTTGCCACATACAAATCGAGATCGCCGTCGTTATCATAATCGAAAAAAATAGCCTGAGTACTCATTCCCGGATCGTTAATGCCATATTTCTTAGCCTCTTCACTGAAAACAGGAATACCATCCTTATTGGGGCCCTGATTAACAAATAATAAATTTTCGTGATTTGTTGTTAATCCCGAAACACTTACATAAATATCAGGCAGTCCATCATTGTTGATGTCACAGATGGTTGAACCCAGCATCCAGCGATGGTCTCCACCTGTCCCGGAAATTTTGGTAATGTCTAAAAATTTCAGATTTCCCATATTGAGATATAAGCGGTTGCCGACCATATTACCGGTAAAATAGATATCAGTCAGACCATCATTATTAAAGTCACCAACAGATACACCTCCGCCCATATATATGTAGGGATAAAGAAAATAGTTAAGAGTATCGGTCTCAGTCAGCGTGTTTTGAAAGGTAATATTTG
Organism: uncultured Bacteroidales bacterium; assembly: GCA_963715785.1. Lineage (GTDB taxonomy): Bacteria > Bacteroidota > Bacteroidia > Bacteroidales > VadinHA17 > LD21. The sequence goes on along the minus strand of OY970276.1, from coordinate 1,910,613 downwards.
TTTTTGCTGAAGAGAGTTTCTGAAATAGAGGACCTTCATGGCTTATTTTCTCAGGTTTGCATGAAAAAAAAATACAAAAAATAACTATCAATAAAACTAGATGGTAAAGTCTTTTATGGTATTCAGTGGTTATAAGGCTAATCATAAAGGCTTAAATAAAAAGAATGAAGGATGAATGTACTAGAAATAACTCAAAAGAAGAAATGGTCTTGTTTTGCAAGACCATTTCTTTGAATTATATCAAGTTCTATCAATTAATAACCTGGATTCTGATCTGCCTGTTCAATTTTTGGGTTAACATCAATTTCCTTCTGAGGAATAGGATAGAGTAAATTTCTAGGGGCCTGGAAAACCAGAGCAGCCTGGTCGGCCTTAGGGCAACTTGGTTTAACTTCGGCCATAAATGCAGCAAGTCTTCCCCATCTTACAAGGTCGGGGAAACGGCATTGTTCACCGCATAATTCAACCTTACGTTCATGTTCCAGAGCTTTCATAAAATCAGCCAATGTACCCACTGGATAAATAGCATCCATAGCAGTTGTGCCATATAATGGCATATCCACATCAGCCCTTGCCCTTACCTGGTTCATATAGCCGACCGCTGTAGCGAGGCTTCCACCTGATTTGTTGGCTTCAGCTTCTGCCTTCATCAATATTACGTCGGCATACCTGATCACCTTCATGTTGATTCCCGATTCATTTCCTGCAACTGCTCCTTCAGTAGCAGCTTTATAATAGTTCTGGTATTTTTTCCAGCCTCTTAACTGATAATGATCAATTATATTCCCACTCCCATCTTTTACTACTGCAGAATCAATATGCATGGTCAGGGTATTGTTGTCATACAAATCGCCATTCTGGTAGATGCAGTAACCGCGTCTTGGATCAGTTTTTACACCGTTTTTAGCGACAGTTTCAAATTCATTCCAAAGATCCTGTGACGGGAATACGTTAAACCAGTTCAGAACGCCATATTCCTGACCCCTGAAACAAGCTTCATTCAAACCTTCGTCAGTTCTGTCGGAATTCCATTGGCTGGAATAACCGGCTGCTATGCTAAACTGTACTTCGAAAAGGGATTCAGGACCATTTTCGGTTTCTTCCATAAAGTTGTTATAATAAACAGGTTCCAGAGTGTAACCGGTAATATTATTAAAAGCGTCAAGAGCTCCCTGATAATTTTGCTGGAATAAACGTGCTTTGCCTAAAAGAGCATATGCAGCGCCTTTTGTAGCCCTTCCTGCCTGTTCATCAGCTTTGTCAAGACATTTAGCTGCCGCATCAATACAGTCGGCTTCTATTTGTGCCCAAACCTGTTCTTTAGGAGTTCTGGCAAGACCTAAATTCTCTGCAGGATCAACTCCGAGATACAGAGGAACATCACCAAATTTATCAACCAGGAAGAAGTAATACAAAGCCCTTAAAAATTTTGCCTCACCAATATATTTGTCTCTCTTGGCGTCGGACAATAAAGTAATAGGGATCTTTTTCTGAATTATATCGGCATTGTTGATAACAAAATTGGCTTTATGAATACCTCTGTAGCAACTATTCCAGTAAGGTTCAATCAAATCATGTGTTGCATCGAATGTGAAATTCAGCCACTGGCGTTTATCAGCTTCCTGTTGTGGCATACAGGTATTTTCATGACTCATATTGTCATTACCATACCACATGCCACGGTTGTACATACCTGTTGTTTGCAAACTTCCATAGATGGCATTTACAGCTGACTCCACCTGAGCTGCAGTTGTAAAATAAGTATCAGGGGAAAGCTGGTTAGGGTTCGTAAGTTCTAACTTATCCGCTTTACAGGAAAAGAGTAGAACCAATGCACTGAAAACCAGTGCCCTCATGAAATATGTATTAAGTCTTTTCATAATATTATTCTGTTTTAAAGGTTAAAAGGTAACTTGAATACCACCAATAATTGATTTTGGTATAGGATAATTACCTACATCAATCCCATTAGCATAGTTTTGAGCTGTCGTTTGAGAAGCACCAATTTGTCCCAATGATGTACCACTTGCAGTGTATCTGCCAACCTCCGGATCTAGACCAGAGTATTTAGTCAGGCATATCATGTTTTGTGCGCTTACATAAATTCTAAGCTTACCGAGTTTGTGGTTCAAAAGTCTTTCTGGTACTGAATACCCCACTGTTATGTTTTTCAATTTGGTATAGGCACCATCTTCGACAAAACGACTGGATGCCTGAGCATTGTAAGCAACAAGACCAGCTCTTGGAATTGTGTTTGAAGGATTGGTTGGAGTCCATCTGTCTAACACCCTGACATCTGCATTAAATAACCTGTCCATACTCAGCAGATCAAATAGATTGGTATTGTAAAGCTTATTGCCGTATACTCCACTAATAAACAAGTTCAGATCAAAGCCTTTGTATGATGCATTGAGGTCCAAACCAACAGTCATTTTTGGGAATGGGTTTCCTATATTGGTTCTGTCAGTTACAGTAATTTTGCCATCACCATTGGTATCTACTATACGGAAATCTCCTGCAGTTGCAGAATTGAGCGCTTTTTCCGTACCGCCCATATAGGATGCAGCGTCTGCATCTGACTGGAAGATACCGTCAAATTTCCATCCATAGAAAAAGAAAGCAGGTTGTCCAACCTGACATCTGTTAAGGTCTTCACCCTCAAAAGAAAATCCGGAAATATAAGTAGCACCCCCCAGTGATTTAACTTCATTTTTGAAAGTACCAAGAACTAAATTGGCTGACCATTGAAAATCGCCTTCAAAATCGTTGTATCCAAACGACAATTCAAAACCTTTTGTAGTCATCGAGCCTGCATTCTTGCTGATTGTACCTGTCCAGTCACCAATAGAAAGTGGCAGAGGAACCTGCATCAGAAGATCATTACTCTTGTTCACATAATATTCAGCAGACAAGGTAAATTTGTTTTTGAACAAGCCCAAATCCAACCCAATGTTGGTCATGGTAGTTTCCTCCCATTTTAAATCGGGATTTGAAGCGCCGCCATTAGTCGTTCCAACAACAGCTGCATTATTAATAACGTAATACATGTTTGAGGTCAGGGATGAAGAATAGGCATAATCTGCAATCTTGTCATTACCTGCTTTACCCCAGCTTGCTCTTAGTTTTAAGTTGCTAAGAGATTGAACATCGCTTAAGAAAGCTTCTTTGGCAATATTCCAACCTAAAGATACCGAAGGGAAAGTACCCCATCTCTTGTCCTGGCCAAACCTTGAAGAAGCATCTTTTCTCAATGAAGCCGAGAACAAGTACTTACCTTCATAGTTATAGTTTAATCTTCCAAGGTAACTGATTCTGTAATAATCAATTGATCCTGAGCTTATTGATGCGTCAGTGTTACTTAATTGTTCAACCTTGTCTGTAATAGTATTGTGTGAACTGGCATTCTCAACAGTTGAATGAACAGAGCTGTATTCAGTCAATGCCAATAACTCAAAATAATGTTTTTCGGCAAGTGTCAGGTCATAAGTTAAGTTGTTTGTAAACAGGAATGAATTATACGCTGCCTGGTTTTTAACAATATTTGCAAAAGTTGATTGGTGAGTAGCTCCACCCAGGTTATCATCATTGAAAGATGGGTAGAATTGATTGTTAACTATTCTCTCATTCTGCAGACCAAGATTAGTTCTAAATTTCAGTCCCTGAATAAGTTCCAGTTCACCATAAAGATTGCCAAGAATGTCGAGTGTGTTCTGTTTGCGACTGTTCAGTTCCATTATTCTGACGGGGTTTTCAGCATCCTGCCCGTCAATGGCGGTGGTTGGTCCCTGGAATCCACCTAAATTATCCGGATTATATACAGGCAGGTATGGAGCCATTTTAATGGCATGCTCCAACAGGGAACGGCCACCATTATCAGCCAAAGGATCCTGATTGGAGAATGATAAACTGAGGTTCTCACCAATTTTCAGTCTGCCCTTTTTAAAATCACTATTGGCTCTGAAGTTATATCTTTCAAGACCAGTTCTGATAACAATACCTCGTTGATTCAAATAACCTGTTGACAATCTGAAAGTGCTGTTTTCATTACCACCAGAAATAGCGAGGTCGTAGTTTTGCATAGGACCTTTTTGATATATCTGATCCTGCCAATTAGTGTTAGCGGCATTTAAACGGTCAGCATATATAGGGTTTGAATAAACTGCAGGTGTTGTAAATGCGCCACTGGTAGCATAATCTTTATACTGGGAAGCGTTCATTACATTATATCTTTTATCAGAATATTGAACTCCGTAATAGCTATCTAAATTAACCACTACATTACCGGCTTTACCTTTCTTGGTAGTAACCATAATAACGCCATTTGATCCCAGCGAACCATATATAGCAGTTGTGGAAGCGTCTTTTAATACTTCAATGGATTCAATATCCGAAGGACTGATGTTACTAATATTAGTTGAAACAATACCATCAACAACAAACAAAGGATTAGCATCATTAACAGTACTGATACCTCTAACCCTAATAGTAGATTCAAAACCCGGAGCTCCATTGTTGATAACTGTCACACCAGCTGCACGCCCCTGCAAAGCCTGGTCAAGACTAGGTGTTGGCAGAGCAGTAATTTTATCGGATGTAACCGTTGAAATAGCCCCGGTAACAGCTGCCCTCCTCTGGGTACCATAACCAACGACAACAACTTCATCCAGTCCGGTTAAAGCTGATTCAAGAGAAACATCAACAACTGATCTACCATTAATTTCTACCTCCTGGGTTGTATACCCGACAAAAGAGAATAATAGTGTTGTACTTCCTTTGGGAGCAACAAGAGAATATTTCCCTTTGGAATCTGACAAAGAACCGACTGTAGTCCCTTTGACAAGAACTGTTACGCCGGACATAGTCTGGCCATCCTGGTCCTTAATGACTCCAGTAATCGTTGTCTGGGCCATAAGGCTAAGGCTAGCCAATAGCATTAAAAACAATAAAGCACCTCGTTTAAGCATAGTTTTGGATTTTAAGTATAACAATAATTAGGTTTTTTTCAAAAATGCAAATTTTAGGCAATGTCTGATTAAGTAGATTAATAGCGATATAGAGTTAGTTATCGTTCCACATAAATAATGTTAAACAGTCATATGAAATCACATTGTTCAAGAATCAGGTTGAAACATATCAAATATATTTTATCGTAAATGGATGGTATGTTAAATTCTAAACTATTGATATAAAAAATAGATCATTTTTTAAAATTGAAGAGCATAACTATCAATTTTGAATCTTATTATGAAAATTAATCAATAGTGGATTTTAAATGCTGGCTATATAAATTGGCTGATATCATTTACAGAGTCGAAAGACAAAAGTTGAGGAATTGCTAATTACACTACTTGTATTCCAGCTATATTCAAAATAACAAAAAGTTTGCTAATTTTAATTCAAATCAGATAACCTGCCAAATGGGAAAATTGCTCGCAAAAAAACGATGGTATCGACTGATCCCGATAGTTTTCATCACCTACAGCTTTGCTTATCTCGACCGTGCAAATTTCGGATTCGCTGCAGCAGGTGGAATGGCAAAAGATCTCGATATAACAGCATCAATGTCTTCAATGCTGGGATCACTCTTTTTCCTGGGATACTTCTTTTTTCAGATACCCGGCGCTTTGTATGCCGCAAATAGAAGCGCCAAAAAATTAATATTCTGGTCACTTATTCTTTGGGGATCGCTTGCAATGGCTACCGGTCTGATAAGCAATGTCAAAATATTGATCATAATCAGGTTTATGCTCGGAGTAGTTGAGAGCGCCGTAATGCCATCCATGCTGATCTTCTTAAGCAGATGGTTCACTAAGGATGAGCGATCAAGAGCCAATACTTTTCTAATCCTCGGCAATCCTGTAACCATATTGTGGATGTCAATATTATCAGGCTACCTGATAAAATCCATGGGCTGGCGCTGGATGTTTATCCTTGAAGGCCTGCCGGCCATAATGTGGGCATTTTTATGGTGGAGGATGGTTGTTGACAGACCCCGGAATGCAGGATGGCTGACGGAACCTGAAAAAAATGATCTTGAAGAAATGCTTCAGGATGAGCAACAAAATATCAAGCCTGTTAAAAATTATGCTGAAGCGTTCAAATCCAGGGTCGTTATCTTATTATGTCTTCAATATGCCTTCTGGTGTATTGGCGTTTACGGCTTTGTGATATGGCTGCCCTCAATCATCAATTCTGCTCCTGATCTTAATATAGTAAAAACCGGCTGGCTGGCCTCCGTACCATATCTTCTGGCTGTTATCGCCATGTTAACAGTGTCATATTTCTCTGACAAAACATTAAACAGAAAAGCATTTGTGTGGCCATTCCTTTTAATCGGGTCCATTGCATTCTATGCTTCATATTTAACCGGAACGAGTAATTTCTGGCTTTCTTTCATATTGCTTGTCATCGCCGGAGGAGCCATGTATGCTCCTTACGGTCCATTCTTCGCTATAATTACAGAAATTCTGCCCCGGAATGTCGCCGGAGGCGCAATTGCTTTAATTAACAGTTTGGGCGCTCTGGGATCATTTGCTGGCGCATATATTGTGGGTTTTTTAAACGGGAGAACAGGCGGATTTGGCGCTTCATATATCTTTATGGCAGGGTCGCTTTTTATTTCGGCCTTATTGACAATCGCCGCCATCAGAACCAATTCAGACAGGCAAGCCTGATATGATTACATCCTCACCATTAATCCAGAAAATATGCCATCTGATGCATGTGCATCTTTTTCGAAAGAGTGACAACTCCCGGGAAAATGATATTAATCCTAGAAGCCTCGCACTTCCTTCTTAGGCCCAACACCAAATATCTCCTTCATTTCGTCCAGCGACCCATCCACTTCATTGGATTGTCCGACAGAGTAGATCACAGTCTTGTGTGAGGTTTCATCTGTCTTAATTGAGATAATATTCTCCAGGTTGAGTATTACCTCTTTCCCCATTTGCTTGAATATTTTGAATGCCATTTTATTGTCTTTTTAGTTAACATACAAAGATAAATAATATTTAGCCAATGGCCCTGAGTGGGCTTATCTGCACATACAATCTCCGTTAGCCTGATTCGGATGTATGCGCCTGCCTGTCATCGGCAATAAGTCCGACAGGATAGACTATCCGGAGGCCACCCCGATGTAAAGGCAAACCTGGAAAATGCACGGAATGCAGGGAATGCGAGGAAGTTTGTCCTCAGGGCCTTCCTGTCTCCTCATTAATGAAAGCGGCAGTTTCTTTATTCAGGGAATAATTAACAGAGATTTACAGGCAATTCTCCGGCTGAAATTTCGTACCTTGGTTATCCTAACCATGAAACAAAATCCGGTATGAAAAGTAAAAAAGCAGAAAAAAAATCCGAAGTATCAGTAAGCAGAAGGAACCTGCTAAAGGGAATAGCAGTTCTTCCTTTTCTTGGAGGTTTTTCGATCATCTCATCTGCTGCACGTGTTTTAGCAAAGGACAACAGTTATCTTACTGAGGAGTCAAAAGCCTCTTTAAAAAACCTCAAAGGGAAGCTGCCAAAAGGAAAGCTGGGCAAATATGAGATCAGCAGGCTTGTTCTGGGGTGCAATCCTATGGGCGGATGGTCACATTCAAGGGATCTTCCTTATGTCGGTCAGCTAAGCAAGCACTGGCATACGGAAACAAAGATGAAAGAGACATGGGCGCTTGCCGAACAGTCGGGTATTAATTTTTGTAATCTCGTTGAATTTCAATACAAAGCATTCAATGAATTCAAAAAGGAAACCGGAAGCAAAATGATGAATGTATGTCAATGTTCCATCGGCCAGCCCGAAGACAGACTTGCACCTGTTAAAAAGGCAGTTGCCGATGGCGCAGATTTCATATATATCCAGGGAGAAAATGTTGACGGCCTGGCAAAAACCAATTCAATTGATGTGCTTCTGAAGACTGTTGATTTTATCCACTCCCAGGGCCTCCTGGCAGGTGTCGGAGCTCATTCGATTAAAAGTATTCAGGCCTCGCTAAATGTGGGTGTTAAACCTGATTTTTATTATAAAACTTTCCATCACGACAATTACTGGTCTGTTACTCCGCCGGAAAACAGGAAAGAATACCCGTCATATCCTGAAAAACGAATCACGGATCGTAATAAATGGAACGACAATATGTGGGATCAGTTCTATCTGCAAACTATAGAGACATTCAAGTCGATTGAAGTTCCGATGTTTGGTTTCAAAGTACTGGCAGCAGGTTCAATACCTCCTGAAGACGGGATACGCTGGGCTTACGAGAATGGCGCTGACTTCATATGCCTTGGCATGTATGATTTCCAGGTGGTGGATGATGTTAATACCGCCATTGATATACTTGGCAGCCTCGGAAAACGGGAAAGACCCTGGTATTCCTGAAAAATCCGGGAATTATTCGGCCATTTAAAATAAAAATGTGCAACAGGGATGCCAGAATCTTATTTCCTAAATTAAATCTCCCTGTTTTAAATCACATTTTTACTCTCTTATAGGTCTCTACATAGACTGATTTGTTATTCACAATCTCATTCCTTAAGACAAGATCAGGCGATTTTATTTCGAATATTACATGAAAATTCGCCAGCTCAGGTTCTGATGCATATTGATACGGAACCTGTTCGCATCTGTTTTTTGCTGTGAACCAGGTAGACTGAAGCATGATATCCGGAGAATCCTTCATCAGCCCGGCAACAACTACCTTATCACTTTTTTTATCATATCCCCACAGTTGTTTCATCTCCATCCAGACTTTGCCCTGAGTCTCACTTGTAAGAATGAATTCGAGACCGCCATTGCCGTATGGGGTAAATTCAGCAGTATAAACAGTGTCCTTGTTGGTTTCATTTTTCCAGGTGCCGATAAACTGTTTCATAAGCTCTACCTGGTCAAGCTTCGCAGCAGCAGTTTGTGCATCTAATCCGCTGGTGCAGAGGGCAGCAACTACCACAGCTATTGTAACAAATTGCAATTTTTTCATAAAATATAATATTAATGGTTGAACAGAGAAGTTGGAATAATAAACATTGATTCTCCTGATATTGTTCATATTCAGGCAGATGAACTTTTATAATAATTTAATAGGATATATTGTTATATATTGGATGAAGAACTCAGCCAATAAAATTTGTGTTCATGCTGGCAATCTGCCTGATGAATAAAATAAAGAGGTGTCTCAAAAGTGACGAAAGTCACAAAATGATTTTGAAACAACCTCTTTACTGTAAATGACTTTTATAAAATCAATTTCTATATAAGGATCTGCCGTGCATAATGAACACAGGTCCTTACTTCTTTAACTGCATCTGACCACGGTTTAGGGTCGTATTCAAGTTCAATATCGCAGAAAATAGGCCATCCTTTTTGTTTTATCAGCAAAAGGATATCTTCAAGCGGAGCCTGACCCTGACCCCATACCTGATTCGTATTGGCTGGATCGGTTTTCGGACCTGTCTTATCCTTGATGTGAATGCTGACTATACGATCGTGATACTTTTCCAGAATTGTGTTCGGATGTATACCGGTAGATCCGAAAAAGTGACCTGAATCGAAGTTAAGCATAACGGCAGGTGAAACTGCCAGGAACGGATCATAGCTGAAACCTGGAGTCGCAAATTGCATGTGCTGGTGGAATATTGCATATAACCCATGTTTTTCAGCAAATGGAGCGAGTCTCTTAACTGCTTCCTCTCCAATTTCTTCGGATACTCCCTTGGCTCCCAGAATCTTAGCAGCTTTGAAGGCGTAGTCGATCTCTTCATCTGACCATCTTGCAGGAGAAAATTTAACAATATGAATTTTTATGCCTGCATCATCGAACATTTTACGGACGGTTTCGAATTTTGACATAGGCAGAGCAATACGCCATGCTTTTACGTCCTGATTGTACTTTGCTATTTCAGCTTTCTGCTCCTCAGTGAGTTCAGGTCTTTTAAAAGGAGCGGGAGGAGTACCTGCCGGAGCTTTTGGAGGTGGAGGCATGGCACTGAATATTTTCATCATGGGGTTCTCTGGTGCGCCCAGAAATTCTTCAACATCGCCGCTCATCAACTCGACAGAGCTAATTCCTCCCTGCAGGCAATACTTAATAATATTCTCAACTCCACCCGGCATGGTTCTCCAGCTATAGGTTATGGCACCAATCTGAACACCGCCAAAGTTTGATTCGGGAGCCGCACCTGATTTTACCCTGACAGCCGGGCTGTTTTTGCCGAACAGGCTTATTGGCATCATCGAAAATGCAGCAACTGTTGCTGTGCTGCCGAGGAATTTACGTCTCGACAGGTTCTTTTTAACTGAGTTATTGTTTTCCATTGATCAGATATTATAATTACTTTAATTGAACTAATAATAAAATTACAGGCTCCATCCGGAACGATATTCATACTGAAACAAACTATTTGCTTCCGGCAGATTAGTGATCTTCATATTCTCGGCATCATACTCCAGAGTAACATCATCACGCTGATGTTTAACAGCAATATTTGTCAGAAGCATTATCTCAGTTAATTTTGAAGAAATAGAAAAATCGTTACACGATTTTTTATTATTTTTAATAGCATCGATCCAATCTTCGAAAATATTGCCGGTACGGGGCAGCCATGCATCCGGACCTTTGAAATCGGGATTTCCCGGTATTAGTTCAGGAATGGCTCCATGGCTTCCATGAGTGATAATGCCTTTTTCGCCATAGTAGGTAGCATCCTTCATTGCTCGGCCACCTTCAAGTACATCAGGTCTGGGAGGTCTGAGGCCGCCGTCGCACCAGGTGACTTTTACTGCAGGCATATCGCCGCGGGCAGGAAATTCATATGTTACCATTTCACAAAGCGGCATATAATCGGAGTTGTAAGGTGAACTGGTTGCCTGGATCTTTACAGGCATGCCGAGGTTGAGAGCCCATATTGGAGCATCAAAGATATGCGCACCCATATCGCCCATAGCACCGGTTCCGTAATCCCATAATCCCCTCCAGTTAAAATGCAAAGTATCGATATTATAAGGTTTATTCGGAGCAGGGCCCAGCCATACATCATAATTCAGGTTTTTTGGAACCGGCATTCCTTCAGGTCTCTTAATATCGCCCTGGGGCCAGAAGCCCATAGGACGGTTTGTAGATAACTGTACTTCTCTTACAGGTCCGATTACTCCAGACTGGATCCATTCCACGGTCTTCCTTGTGCCTTCAGTTGCATGACCCTGATTTCCCATTTGTGTAACTACACCGGTTTCTTTAGCCAAAGCCGCCAGATGACGCACTTCAACAATTGTCTTAGCCATCGGTTTTTCAAGGTAAACGTGTTTCTTAGCCCGCATGAAAGCAGAGGCTATCATAGCATGGTTATGATCAGGAGTACCAATTACAACGGCATCGATTGACTTTTCTTTATCAAGAAGTTCACGCCAGTCGCTGTAAATCTTGGCCTTTGGATAACCCTTAAATATATATCCGGCATAATCAGGATCCACATCACAAAGTGCATAGATATTGGCCAGCTTAACCGGTCCGGTTGCATTTCCCATCTGAACGGCAGCGTTAGTATTTGTGGCTGGTCTGCCTCCGGCTGGAGCCATTCTTTTCATCATCTCTTTCATCCTGGCTTCTCGCGCTTCAATTTGCTCCTTAGTCATTGGAGTCCCGTTAAAATTGCGTTGCGGCCTCACAATTGGGACATCAGGTGTGCAGATCTGTTGAATATCTCCTCCTCCCTGGCTTCCAACACCAATTCCGGCAACATTGATCATATCACTTGGAGCAGTATAACCCTTACCTCCCAGCACGAACCTGGGAAGAATTGTAAATGCTGCAGCCGCTGAGGCGGTTGTACCTAAAAAGCGTCGCCTTGTAAGGTTACTGCCTTTTGTATTTTTCTTCTTAATATTTACCTGACCCATAATAAGTAGAGATTTTGAAGTTTAGGAATTAATATATGAGAAGATAAATTTACCTAATATCTAAATTAATTTCAATGTATCAAAATGACAAATTGGATCAATTAATCATTTTTAACAATTCATCGGAAAGAATCAATGAATGTTCTGAAAGGAAAGATTAAAAAAAACCCGGACTTATCAAGCCGGGTTTCAGTATAGGAACCTCTTAATATCAAATTGCCGTTCCACCTCGCTCACCGGTCCTGATCCTTATACATTCCTCCAGAGGGGTAATGAATATTTTCCCGTCACCAACAGTCCCCGCCCCATTTGTGCGGGCAGATTTCAATATGGCATTTACTGTTATGTCAACAAAAGCATCATTGACGCCGATTTCAATCCTGATTTTGGGTATCAGATCCGGAATGATGATCTGACCACGGTACATCTCCTCAATTCTCTGCTGGCCATGACCAGAAACACGGCTAACGGTGATTCTTTTTATATCAGCTTCAATTAATGCCTCCCGCACTTTATCAAGCTGAACTTCTCTTATTATTGCAGTTATAAGTTTCATTTTATGATATTTACAATGTTTTGATTAACTTGGATTTAACATTCCGTATCCTCTCTCTCCGTGATAAGACCTGTCAAGACCGGCCATCTCATCATCTTCTGATGATTTAAACCTGATGAATTTATTCAGAACAAATATTATAATAAACGTCATAACCGCAGCGTAAGTTATAGCTATGGTAACTGCCAGTGCCTGTACTCCAAACTGGTTCCACACTGACCATTTGCCACCAGCTGCAACTGCAGCATCATGCATCCATGACGGACGAATGAAGAATGTGAGAAGAAGTGCGCCAACAATTCCGCCAACACCATGGATCCCAAAAGCATCAAGGCTGTCGTCATATCCCAGCTTATTCTTCAGCTGAATGGATGAATAGCAAATTGTTGAAGCCAGCACACCAAGAATCATTGCTCCATAAGGCTGCACAACGCCTGCCGCAGGAGTCACGGCAACCAACCCCGCAAGGATTCCCGATGCAAATCCGAGCGCTGTGGCTTTTCCCTGATGGCGGCTTTCAATTAAGATCCAAAAAAGGGCACCTGATGCAGCTGCGACCTGGGTGGCTGTAAGAGCCTGGGCTGTGCTCAGGCCGGATGATATACTGCTGCCTGCATTGAATCCAAACCATCCTACCCAGAGCAAACCGGCTCCAAGCATTGTGATCACCATATTATTTGGACGGATAACCTGGTAAGGATATCCCCTGCGCGCTCCGAGAAACATTGCAGCAACCAGTCCGCTTACTCCGGCTGATATATGAACTACTGTTCCTCCGGCAAAATCAATCGCACCTTTTGCTCCCAGATGAAAAAGGAATCCATCTGCAGACCATACCCAGTGACAGAGAGGATTATAAACAAGCAGACTCCATATTGCAATAAAAAAGCAATATGCCTTAAAGTTGACTCTTTCAGCAAAAGCTCCGGCAATAAGGGCTGGAGTTATAATTGCGAATTTTCCCTGGAACATTGTAAAAACATATTCCGGAACTCCGGCATCCAGAATATTTGTATCAATGCCTTTGAGAAAAAAATAATTGGAATTCCAGCCAAACCAGCCTCCCAGTATATTTTTACCAAAGGCCATACTATAACCTACTATTACCCATAAAACTGAAATGATTCCCATAGCAACAAAGCTATGCATAATGGTCCCAAGAACATTTTTTGACCTGACAAGCCCGCCATAAAACATAGCTAGTCCCGGAATCATTAATAGAACAAGAGCTGTAGATGTCAGCATCCATGCAGTCGCTCCGGAATCAATGTGTGTGTTATCAGCTGCAAATAATCCAGCAGTACTGGTAAAAACAAAAAATAAGATCAAAAGGTACCTTTTTACAGAATTCTTCATTGATAAAAAATTTGGCAAATAATAAAAATATGTATTTATGACAAATATATACTTTTTTAGGGGGTGTTCTCATTTATTTATGTATTTTTTTAACACATACGTCAATTATTTAGGGGTATTGTTAGTATTTTTTATGTTTTTTCAACAATTCCCTTGAAAGCACGAGGTGTTAATAAGGCCATTTTTAACCGTACGCAAAGCAGGCGCAAATCCCGATAGCAATCGGGACGCAAAGTCAAAAACAAAAAATATACTTTGCGACCTTTGCTTATTCCGAGTACTCGGGATTGCGACCTCACCCTTAGTTTGCCGAAGGGTGCGGTTAATGGATTTTGACTTTTTCAATTGGCAACTTTCCCACCTTGCCATTAATATCCGGAACCTCTTATCTCCTTAATAAAATTATTGATATTTCTGATGATATCTCCTTTGCTTCCAAGGACCTTCACAAATGCAGAACCGATAATACCACCATTTGCGTACATCGAAGAGTTCAGAAAGGTTTCATGATTTGAAATCCCAAACCCAATAAGACGCGGGTTAGAGAGTTCCATTTCACTTATACGTTTAAAATATAATAATTGATCTTCTGAGAAACTTCCCCTGGCTCCTGTCACAGCTGATGAAGAGACCATGTAAACAAAACCCCTGCTTATACGGTCAATCTCTTCTATCCTTTCGGAGGATGATTGAGGAGAGATGAGTAGAATATTGTACAAATTGTATTTATCAAAAATGGCCTTGTATTCCTTCAGATAATACACAGGAGGAAGATCGGGAAGAATAATTCCATCAACTCCTGTCTCCATTGCTTTTCTGCAGAAGTTTTCTATTCCAAACTGCAAAACGGGGTTTAAATATCCCATGAGTATAATAGGGATTTTTATTTCATTCCTGATATTCCTGAGCTGGTTGAATAGCATCTTGAGATTCATGCCGTTGCGAAGAGCTTTCTCATTGCTGTGTTGAATTACTGGTCCGTCAGCCATCGGATCTGAAAACGGCATCCCGATTTCAATCATATCAGCTCCTCCAGCTTCAAGAGCTTTGATAATAGTAACCGTTGAATCCAGTTCCGGATATCCGGCTGTAAAATATACTGAGAGTATGTTAGTTTTTTTCTCTTTGAAAAGTTTGTCGATTCGATTCATAGTTCTGTTTTTTAGGGGCCCCCCTAAAGGGGGGTAAATTCTTCTTTTTAAATTAATTCATTAATAATACTGAATTTGGGGCTGTTGAAAAAGTCGAAATCCATTAACCGCAAAGGTCGCAATCCCGAGTACTCGGGATAAGCAAAGGTCGCAAAGAACTGAATTATAATGCTTTGACTTTGCGTACTTTGCGCCGACTTTGCGTGCTTTGCGGTTAAAAAGGACTTTTTCAACACCCCCCCGCGAAGCGGTAGGGGGTTTCCGTCTTGTCCATATACCTTATATAGGTATCCATATCTTTATCTCCTCTTCCTGAGATTGTTACCACCACCACATCATCATCACGGAACTTCTGTTTCCCCAGCCATGCAAGTGCATGGGCAGATTCGAGAGCAGGTACTATTCCTTCGAGACGTGTTAACCTGAAAGCTGCTTCAAGTGCCTCCTCATCAGTTGCATTTTCGAATATTACTCTCTTTATTTTATGCAGATAGGAGTGAATTGGACCAATCCCGGGATAATCAAGCCCTGCTGAAATGGAATAAGGTTCAGTTATCTGACCATCTTCTGTCTGCATAAGCATGGTTTTACTCCCATGTATTATTCCTGTCCGTCCTTTTGCAATGGTAGCTGCCGTTTCTCCGCTTTCAATTCCTTTTCCTGAAGCCTCCACTGCAATCAGCTTTATACTTTTAATATTAAGATAATGATAAAATGAGCCAATAGCATTACTGCCACCGCCAACACACGCTATGACATAATCAGGGTATTCTTTGCCTGAAATTTCCTTCACCTGGTACATCAGTTCCTCGCTTATAACGGCCTGCAGCCTGGCAACAAGATCAGGATAAGGGTGCGGTCCGACAACCGAACCAATTATATAATATGTATCAGCAGGGTTACTTATCCAATCCCGGATTGCCTCATTTGTCGCATCTTTAAGTGTCATGTTGCCACTGGTAACAGGAACGACATCGGCGCCCAGCATTTTCATCCTCAAAACATTCGGAGATTGTCGTTCAATATCTGTCTTTCCCATATAAACAACACATTTCATTCCTGTAAGAGCACAAACTGTCGCCGTTGCTACTCCATGCTGACCAGCACCGGTTTCGGCAATTATCCTCGATTTGCCCAGACGCTTTGCAATAAGGATCTGCCCTACAGTATTATTAATTTTATGCGCTCCGGTATGATTCAGGTCTTCCCTTTTCAGGAAAATCCTGGTATTATAATAAGAAGATAAACGTGAAGCAAAATATAAGGGAGAAGGTCTTCCAACATAATGCTTTAACAATGAGAGAAATTCACTTTGATATTTCTTGTCATTAAGGATCTTCATATAATTTTCTTCAAGTTCCTTAATATTCGGATACATCATTTCAGGAATATAAGCACCGCCAAATTCCCCATAAAAACCCCTTTTGTCAGGATTATAGTTCATATCTGTACATTTTTTATTGTTTTAACAAAAGTCTTAATCTTATTTACGTCTTTAATGCCGCTGGAAATTTCAAACCTGCTGTTAATATCAACAGCATATAGCCCCCGGTTTATAAGAGGCATTAATGCATCAGCATCATTGGGACCAATACCGCCACTCAGAAAATAAGGCTTGTCAATTTTATATTCTTCAAGTATTTCCCAGTCGAATTTTTTACTACTGCCTCCCGGCTTATCACTCCTGGTATCAAAAAGGAAATAATCACAAACATGCATGTATCTCTTAAGGCTTTCAAAATCAAAACCCGGACCAACGCTGAAGGCCTTAATTATTATCAATCCCGATGAACCAAGAAGTGAACAGGTCTCAGCTGATTCATTGCCATGCAGCTGGATACTATCGAGACAAGTACTGACTGAGATGTCCAGAATCTTCTTATTGCTTTCATTCACAAACACCCCTGTTGTCTTTATTGCTGCAGACTCCTTCCGGAAAAGCCCCGGATCAGGCTCCTCCCCTACATATCGAGGCGATTGGGGATAAAATATAAAACCCATGTAATCAGGCGTCACTTCTGTCATTAACCTTCCCGCATTTGAGGTGTTTAATAATCCACACACCTTAATTTTGATCATATTTTCAACTTATTTCTTTAACAAAATCGGAAAAAGCTTTCACCGGATCAGGTGCAGACATAAACTTCCCACCTACAAGAAAGCCATTATACCCGCATAATCTCAGTCTTTTAACTGTTTGCGCCGAAGAAATCCCGCTTTCAGATATTTTCAGAAATCCTGCAGGAATTTTTGCAGCAAGTTCCTCCGACTTATGAGTATTGACTTCGAAAGTTTTCAGATTGCGGTTATTAACCCCAACAATATTAGTATAGCAGTTCAGATCATCAAGCTCCTCATATTCATGAATTTCGAGAAGAACTTCCAGCCCCAGTGACCTGGCCAGCCTGGATAGACAAAGAATTTCCTTTTTGCTGAGAATAGCAGCAATGAGAAGAATTACATCAGCGCCGATGGATTTTGATTCAACCACCTGGTATTCATTAATTATAAAATCTTTTCTGAGGATTGGAAAAAGACTGTTTCTCCGTATTGAAATTATATCGGCATCAGAACCTCCGAAATGCTGAAAATCAGTAAGTACCGATACTCCTGATGCACCCTCAGAGAAATACCCTGAAGTAACTTCCTCAACCCCGGAAGATGAATTAATTATTCCCAGTGAAGGGGATTGCCTCTTGAACTCTGCAATTATTCCTGTTCTTCCCGTCGTTAACAAAGAATCAGAAAGAGAAATGCATTCACGACCGAAGAATCTGCTGTCTTCCAACGCTCTCATGGAGGTTTCAGCTCTAAAAAGTGCTACCTCTTTCTTCTTTTGTTCAACTATTTTACCGAGTATATTCATTATTGAAGCTCAAGAAGTTTTAAGAATGATCTATGGGCTCTCATGCTAAACAACGAGTCAGTTGCTATTTCACGGCATTCCTCATGGGATTTTGAAGGGAAATAGCATTTCAGGGCCATCTGGGCATTAACTGTGACAACATCAACCTGTGTTGCGGTTCCTTCGCCTTTCAGTATCTTAATAAAAATTTCAGCTGCCTCAGCTACGCTCTTCCCTCCATGCAATTCTGTTTGAAGGGCCCTTTTGTAGCCCATACCTTCAGGCGAGTCGATTCGTTCCACGCCATTCATAATATATTTGAAATCAGAAGTAAGGGAAATTTCATCATATCCGTCGAGAGTGAAAATGATCATATAATTGATTGCAGATTGCTGAAAAAGATAATTATATAACCTGGCCAGTTCAAGACTGTAGACACCTACCATCTGTTTTGATGGAAATGAAGGATTAACCATGGGGCCAAGCATATTAAAAAAGGTTTTGATTTTTAGCGCTTTACGCACAGGTACCACATTTTTCATTGCAGGATTGAAAAGCGGGGCATGCAGAAAACAGACACCGGATTTATCGATCTCTCGCCTCAATTTTTCTTTGTCTGTTGAAAATCTGTAGCCGTAGTGTTCCATTATATTGGAAGAACCACAGGTTGAACTCACACCATAATTTCCGTGCTTGGCAATTTTGACGCCTGCTCCGGCCAGTACGAATGTGGTCAGGGTTGAAATATTGAAAGTATCTTTTCCATCGCCTCCTGTGCCACATACATCCATGGGATCAAACTCCGCCAGATCAACCCTGACGCAAAGATTCAGAAGAGCATCCCGGAACCCGCTGAGTTCATCAACCGTGATGCTCCTCATAAGGAATACAGTAAGAAATGCAGCAATTTCAGACTCTGAATAAATTCCGGTTGCAATATTGGTAAGCACCTTTTCCGCTTCCTGGCGGTTCAGTGTTTTGTACTCGAAAAGAAGATTAAGTATTTCACGCATCATTATAAATATTTGACTCCGTACATTATTATTCAAGAACCCTCAGCTTCTGATCAATAATCAGCTGCCGAGCCAGTTTGCCATAATATCCATCCCATGTTCAGTAAGAACTGATTCAGGATGAAACTGCAGACCCTTCACATCATAGGCCTTATGACTTATTCCCATGATCATTCCACTGTCATCCTCACAGGTTATGTTGAGACAATCCGGCAACCCTTCGGCAGAGACAACCCAGGAGTGATACCTTCCCCCGATAATTGAGGCTGGTATGTTAGCAAAAAGAGTTTCTGAATTGTCAGTTATCCTTACCGGAGTTGCAACTCCGTGAAAAACAGAGCTCAGGTTTAGCAGCCGCCCGCCGAAAGCCTCTCCTATTGCCTGGTGACCCAGACAGATTCCCAGTATGCTCTTTGTTGGTGCATAGCGTTTTATAAGCTCAATACAAATCCCTGCACTGGAAGGAACTCCCGGACCTGGCGAGATAAGGATTTTATCAAACTTCTGTACTTCTTCAAGAGAGATCTCATCATTGCGGGAAACCGATGGGCAGATCCCGGTAAGCTTCTCAATATAATGTACCAGGTTATAGGTGAAGGAATCATAATTGTCAATAATCAATATCTTTTTCATATTTCATATATTATTTAATATCAATTGCCAGCTCAATAGCTTTTCTTAGCGCTCCGAGCTTGTTATTTACCTCCTGTAATTCTTTTTCATCGTCGGAGTCTGCAACGATCCCTGCTCCGGCCTGGTAATAAAGCGTATTATCCTTACTAAGGAAGGTCCTGATCATAATTGCATGGTTGAACTGGCCCCTGAAGTCCATAAAGCCAATAGCTCCTCCATAAAAGCCTCTTGACTGGTTCTCACATTCATTTATAATCTTCATTGCCATGTACTTAGGGGCTCCGGTAAGAGTACCGGCGGGGAAAGTCGACGACATCATATCAGCCGTTGATGTACCTTTTTTAAGCTCTCCTGAGACAGATGAAACAAGATGAATAACATGGGAATAAAACTGCACCTCACGGAAGCTTTCAACTTTGATATTTCCTGCATGCCTGCTCAGATCATTGCGTGCCAGGTCAACCAGCATAACGTGCTCGGCATTTTCTTTCCTGTCATCCGTTAATTTATGCGCCAGAAGCTTATCATTCTCGTCGTCACCTGTGCGCCGGAAGGTCCCGGCAATAGGATTTATATAGGCTTTGCCCTTATTAATCTTGAGGTGGGCCTCCGGAGAAGATCCGAAGATCTTATAGTTTCCGTAATCAAAATAGAACAGATAGGGAGAAGGATTAATTGACCGCAGGGCCCTGTAAACATTAAATTCATCGCCGAGAAATTTCCTGGAAAACTGCCTTGACAATACCACCTGGAAAACATTTCCAAGATAACAATGTTCCCTGCCCCTGCTAACAACCTCCCTGTATTCTTCATCCGAGATATTCCTGCCTTCCTCACCCGCTGTTTTAAAGGAGTAGATCGCCATATTCCTGCTGTTGAGCAACGTCTCAATCTGCTCTAATCCACCTTGATCCCCGTTAATCTGATTCTCAATTATCTGCAATGTATTCTGATAGTGATTGATTGCTATAATGTATTTATAGAGATGATACCTGGCTTCAGGAATTTTATACGAACATCCCGCCTCGTGCCGAAATTCCAGTTTTTCGAAATACTCTGCACAATCATACGACAGGTATCCAAATAATCCATTCACCGGGATATCTGTCTGCGAATCAGATTGAACGAATGAACCGGTGAACACTGAGAACCTATCATTAAAGGTCTGTTTATCTTTTATTTCAGTTATGACATTGGATTTGTCGGGATAAGTTTCAGTTATAATTCCCGCATCCACAATGAAGCCCGCAACAGGATTCATGCAGATGAAAGAATAGCTGTTTTCATTGCCATGATAATCAGAACTTTCCAGCAACAGTGAATTCGGATATATATCTCTTATCCTCAAATATATGCTCACGGGAGTAATTGTATCAGCGAGCAGCTTTCTTGTTGCCGTTACAATTTTAAATGCTGCTCCAATCTTTGATTTATTCATTTCGATATTCTTGTTTCCTGAATTTTTTAAAACCTGTGAAATAAAAAAGGCCTGTCGTGATTACGACAGGCCCGTTGATTAATATCTTTTATATTATATACAAATAGCTGTTGGTTTCACGTCAAAATGCGAATTATGCTTAACCACCAGCGCCAATATGTATAAATAGTTTTCATTTTTTATGTTTCGTCCAGTTGCAAATGTATAATATGTTTTGTAAAAAACAAATTTTGAGGATTTATATTGAAAAAAACTGTCATTTTACCTCATCCCCCGTGGGGCTGTTGAAAAAGTCGAAGTCCATTAACCAAACCCTTCGGCAAACTCAGGGTGAGGTCGCAATCCCGAGTACTCGGGATACACAAAAAACGCAAAGAGTTGATCTATAATGCATTGACTTTGCGTCCCGATTGCTATCGGGATCTGCGCCTACTTGGCGTGCTTTGCGGTTAAAAAGGACTATTTCAACAGCTCCAAACTTTAATATGCAGAATCTCTTTCATCCCCAAAGCTTCAAATATCATTTTACAATCCCATGACAATTGATGACAACTCTTTACATGATGATGACAATGATTCATTTTCTGTGGTGCAACTTTGTATAACAAATTAAGAAACGTCATAAACGTTATATACAAAACTCTTCGACTAACACAATTGAAACCTCAGACTATGAAAACAAAACATTACATGTTCTTCGCTTTTTTCCTGATCTTAAGTATACTTAGCATTTCTGTTAAGGCTGAGGATTTACGAAAAATTGTATCTCTTTCAGGAGACTGGAAATTCACTATAGGAGACGACAGCAAATGGGCTGATCCTGCATTCGATGATTCAGGATGGGATCAGATTTCCGTACCCGGGAAATGGGAGGATCAGGGCTATAATGATTATAATGGTTATGCCTGGTACCGCAAAACGTTTAAAGTGAACAGCCTTCCTGCAAATACCACAATCTATTTAATGATGGGACGCATTGACGATGCTGATGTTGTTTACCTTAATGGAAAAGAGATCGGCAGAAACGGGACCTTCCCCCCCCATTTTGTAACTGCTTATGACAGAGAGAGAAAATATGTCATACCAGCTGACTGTCTGAAAGAAGGCAGTGATAATGTTATTTCGGTAAAAGTGTATGATACTTATGACGCCGGAGGCATTACAGACGGACCAACCGGTATTTATTACGATGAGGATAATGAATTGCTCAGCTTAAACCTTAATGGCAGCTGGAAATTTCAGACCGGCGATAATAAAAACTGGAAATCTCCTGAATACAATGATGAAGCCTGGAAATCATTAAATGTACCTGCTACCTGGGAAAGCCAGGGATATGATGAATATGATGGATACGCCTGGTACCGCCTCAAGTTCACGTTACCAAAGGATTTTAATAAGGGCGAACTATATTTATCGCTTGGAAAAATAGATGATATCGATGATGTCTATCTTAACGGAGAACTTATCGGAAACGTCTATGATCTGAGAAAAAAGTCTTATTACAATTCAGGATGGGAATACAATACACGGAGAACCTATAAGATTCCGGAGACCCTTTTAAACAGGAATGGATCCAACACAATCGCAGTAAGAGTATATGACGGACAGGGACTGGGCGGCATTTATGAAGGACCTATTGGTATAATGACAGCTGATAATTACCACATTTATAAGAAAAAGCATCATTCTGATTCTTATTCTTATTCATACAGATCATTCTGGGGATTTGTGTGGGATGTGATCTTTAATAATGATAATTCAAACGAGGAGGATTAACTATGATAAAATTTCTAAATAATCGCAGAACAGGGACTTTATTAATATCTGCATTAATACTTCTGTTCAGTCAGCCAGGAAAGGCAAATCCGGCTGAAGACAATCTGGTACTGCTGAAGAATCTGACAGGCCGCTGGCAATTTTCAATAGGCATCAATAATGAATGGATATCTCCAAAATTTGATGATAGCAAATGGGAGTCAATTCATGTACCAGCACCATGGGAAGACGAGGGTTTTAATGGCTATAACGGATATGCCTTTTACAGGAAAAATATTGAGATACCAGCTGCATATAAGGACCGTATGCTTTACCTGAACATGGGATATATCGATGATGTTGACGAGGTATATCTTAATGGACACAAAATAGGAGCATCCGGCAGTTTTCCTCCAAATTATAATACAGCCTATAATGCTGAAAGGATATATTACATTCCAGCAGAGGACATTAACTTTGATGGCTCAAATATAATAGCCGTAAAAGTTTACGACTCATACGACCAGGGCGGAATTGTAAGCGGTGATATAGGCTTGTATGGAGGAAAAACTTCTGTAAACCTTGATCTGAATCTTCAATCCTTATGGAAATTTCAAACCGGTGATGATCCCGGGCGCAAAGAACCAGATTTTGATGATAGCAGCTGGCCGGAAATATTTGTGCCTGCTAAATGGGAAGATCAGGGATACAGGGACTACGACGGTTATGCATGGTATCGCAAAAAATTCACCTATAAGTCAACGAATGATGAAAAAATGGTTCTGCTTATGGGTAAAATAGATGATATCGACCAGGTCTTTATAAACGGAATTTTAATAGGATCGACCGGTACTTTCCCTGCAAGGAAATGGGACGATGTATATGCCGGAAATGCATGGTTAGCATTCAGGGGTTATTATATCCCCGAAGGTTTGCTCAAAAAGAATCAAACTAATGTAATAGCTGTCAGAGTACTCGATACAGGAGGAAACGGGGGGATTTATGAAGGGCCGGTAGGTATCATTTCCCAAGCCAAATACATTGAATACTGGAGAAATATAAAGAAATCAGGAGACTAATTTTCGCATGTTGTTACTATAGGTAAATTACGTAGAGACAGCATGCATGCTGTCTCTACTTTTTATTTTCAGAAAGAAATAATTCATCCGAAATTCCATATATTTAAGAAAATTATTTGTTCATGGGGTCATCATTGCGCAAAGTGAGTTTGTTAATCCTATTGATCATTGTCCTGCCTGTTATGATCTTCTCAGTCTTTGAGATCGGAAATCTGCGTCAGAACGAAAAGGTGATTCAGAATATTTACAAAAATCAGCTCGACGCTATACTGTTTTCAATTAATCAATATTCCGACGATATTGTGAGTAACCTTGCCAGCCGGATCGAAAATAATTTAAATAACTATAAATCTGATTCGGCAGGACTGAATAAAATTATAAACGAATTTCAGGTGAACAGTCTTATTCTATTCGATAAAAAGCTTGAATTTATATCGTCTGAACCATATTCATACCGTGATAGCACTATGTTTCCTGACATTAAACAAATGCTTCAAAAAAATTCCACGGTAATTGAGCAATTACAAACTTACCTGAAGGCAGGTTACCGGAAAATTATATCAATCGGAAATACCGGCAATGAAATGCAGTGCATTGTTTTTTTGACTCTTGTTAAGAATGAAGAGATAATAAACGTTCTGGTAATTGATCCGGTTAGATTCATCAATAAGGTCCTCGATCCGAAGATCCAGGAGATTGCAAAAGGGAAATTTCATATTGCTGCCTATCACCTGGGAGATCAAGTGCCCTTTTATACATCAAATAAACAATATATACCGGGTAATATTGATGATAAGGAACCATTCTGGCTGTTGAAAAATTATACAATGGGCATAGAACTCAAGGATGCCACGATAGCTGATCTGACTAAAGACAGGATCAGGAGGAATCTGGTAATGATTGGATTGGTCGATCTCATCTTACTTTTTGGCGCAGCACTGATCTTCAGAAATGTACGAAAACAGGTTGAACTTTCGCAGTTAAAGAGCGATTTCGTTTCAAGCGTTTCGCATGAGATCCGCACTCCTCTTGCCCTTATAACTATGTATATCGAGACGCTTGAAATGGGCAGAGTGAAAAATGCCCAAAAGATTCAGGAGTATTACACTATAATTTTAAACGAAACCACCAGGCTTTCAGGTATTGTGAACAGAATCCTGAATTTTTCTCAGATAGAAAGCAATAAGAGAAAATATTTCCTTAGCGAGACAAATATCAATGAACTGGTTGACAAAGCTGCTAATTCATTCCGATATTCAATGGAGAATAAAGGTTTCACGTACTCTTTCAAACCTGAAGAAGAGCTCCCTCCGGTAATGGTCGACAGGGAAGCAATAACAGATGCTTTCGTGAACCTGGTTGACAACGCAATGAAATACAGCACTGAGATAAAGGATATTGCAGTCAGAACCGGGAAATATGACAATTATGTGTATTTCGAAGTAAAAGATCACGGAATTGGCATCTCAGAAAAAAATCAGAAATATATTTTCGATAAATTCTATCGCGTAACTGAGATGAACCTGGCAAATCGTGTAAAAGGATCGGGGCTGGGTCTGGCTATAGTGAAACATATTATGGATGCTCATGAAGGCAAAATTTATGTTAAAAGTAATCCGGGATCAGGTTCCCTTTTCAGATTGTCCTTTCCGGTTAAATAATTCTGGTAAATATGAAAAAGATATTGATTGTTGAAGACGAATTGAATATGGTAAATGGCCTGAAAGACAACCTTGAATTTGAAGGATATGAGGTTGATACGGCTGTTGAAGGAAGGACTGGTCTTCAGAAAATCCTCCACTCCGGTTATGATTTGGTCTTGCTTGATATTATGCTGCCTGAGGTATCAGGTTTCGATGTTTGCAGAACCGCCCGCAATGAAGGGGTTAATACTCCGATTATTCTGCTTACAGCCAAGGGTGAAGAAATTGACAAGGTCCTGGGTTTGGAACTTGGAGCTGATGATTACATTACTAAACCTTTTAGCTTGCGGGAGTTACTTGCAAGGATAAAGACGATTTTGCGACGTGTTCCAACTGGAAAAGAAGGAAGTGGTGAACCGGAATTTATAAGCATAGGGAATATTAAAGTTAATTTCAAAAATTACCAGGCCATTGAGGGAACTAATGAAATCAAAATGTCCTTCAAAGAATTTGGAATATTGCATTACCTGTATATGAATGCAGGTAAAATTATTCAACGCGATGATCTCATGAGCGATGTATGGGGCATTGAATATGATATTTCAACACGAACGGTTGATAATTTTATACTTAAACTGCGACAGAAAATCGAAGTTGATCCTAATAATCCTAAAATTATTCTGACAGTGCATGGGATGGGTTATAAGATGATTCTGTCGTAAAGGCCCCCTGCCGCTACGCGGCTGGGGCTGTTGAAAAAGTCGAAGTCCATTAACCGTAAATGTCGCAATCCCGAGTACTCGGGACACACAAAAAACGCAAAGAGTTGATCTATAATGCATTGACTTTGCGAACTCTGCGCCTACTTGGCGTGCTTTGCGGTTAAAAAGGACTTTTTCAACAGCTCCTAATTCGGTGTCATAAATGAATTAATTAAAATCTAGAGAATTTACCCCCCTTTAGGGCATAGGCGTAAACTTAAGCATATAGTATATTTGTTTGTTGTTCAAAATTTTGGCGTTTTCGTTTTTCATAGACACAATGTCGTGCAATAATTGAGATAGATTGTGTCATGATATCACTATATTCTTTAATGTCTTGTAGGAGTAATGCTATTTTAATTGGATTTCGTGTTAGATATTTTGTAAGTTTTAATAAGCTTAAATTTCTAGCCAATTTCCTGTATATAAATATTTTAATTGGATTATAGATTAATTGGGTTATTATCAGGAACATTATCATCCTCATTATGATTGTAGTGAGTAATTGATTTTTTGAGACATTCTGGATATGATCAAAATGCATATTGCTTTTCCATGATTTGAAAATAATTTCAATTCTCCACCTAAGTCCATAAATCTTAAGTAAAGTATTAAAATCTGCTTGTTCAGAAGTTATTGTAGTAATAAAGATCGTCCATGTTTGTAGTTCTAGGTAAATCTTACTCGGATTATGTCCCTTTATGTCTTTTTTTGCTTTCATCCTCCTTCTGTCTGCTATGGCTTGATCAACAGGCTTGGCTACAATGCGAACCGCAGATTTTTCTTTATCATTAAGTCTCACAATTCTATCAACAGATCCTTCTTTCTTTAGTAGAGCCAGAAGATCAATTGGTTCTTCTGTATCGTAATCCAGGAACTGCATTTTCATTTTGTGTCGGTAAATGCAATGCGCTCCAAATTGAAGGTGTCTTTTTATTTCATCTATAGTTAAATAACCCCTATCTCTCAGAGTCAGATCATCTTTATTTATTTCCATTTCTAATACACTGGCCTGATCATTCTTGCTGTATGAGTTGATACTAAATGAAATAAATTTCCCAGATAAAAGATCGTAGATCCCTTGTATGCGTGCATTACAAACTGTTGTGCATCCATTAGATACTCCTGAAAATAATTCCAATAAACGTCGGGGTAATTGAATGATTGTACTATCCTGGATGAGCACACGTTTGAAGTTGCATTTATGGACTTCTCTACTAATATGTTGATTATTGGCTTTGCTCAGAATGACTAGTTCCAGCACACGTTGAAAATATTCAACACATGATTCTTTCACTTTTTTCCGGATCGCCTGACGACTTATTGACGTTCCATTCACGTTTTCAATCGAAGCAGCAATGTCATTATAACTGGCAATCCCATGCATTGATTCTCTGGCTAATGAATACATAAAATCCAACGAATCGATTTTGCGTATTCGTTGTACAAAACAACAATTTCTGGATAATGTTAAAAGTTCTTCCTCGCTGATATTCAGCATTTTAAACGAATTGATAAAATCATCTTTCCCCATTTTCTGATTTTTAGTGTTAAATATTATTTTTATATAATAGTATATATACTATTATTAAAAAACAAGAAAAAACGAAACAAAATGAGGTAGTTTTAGTAAAAAGTTGTTTAGTTTTATCTCTTGATTTAAACTAGAGTAAATGGGTTATAAGGCTAAAATTCAAAGGGTCGACAGAGGATTAACAAAATCTTTTTACATAAACCTCCCTGCAGCTGTGGCTGAAGCATGTAATATTGAAAAGGGAGAGGAAATGGAATGGCTCGTTGAAGATAAGGACACTTTTGTACTTAGACGAGTCAATCCATCTAGACCAATACTTAAAAAAACAAAACAGTCTTAAGTTTACGCCTATGCCTTTAGGGGGGCCGGGGGGCCGACGAAGAGATGATTAATGCATTAGAACCTTATAGAAAATTCTTATCCAAATATTCCTGAAACTTGCTCTTATACTGGTCGCTTACCGGAATATATTCCTTTCCGAATACAATCCGGCTTCGCTCGATAGTATCGATTTTTTCCAGATTTACAATAAACGACCGGTGAACACGCATGAATTTGGTTTCAGGAAGCTTTGACTCAAGAAGCTTTAGTGAAGTCAGAGAAAGAACAGGTTTAATGGAGTTCTTTATAAATACCTTTACATAATCCTTAAGCCCTTCGATATAAAGGATATCATTAAAATTTATTCTTTTGATCTTATAATCGGATTTCAGGAAGAGGAATTCGTTGTTTACATCTACCCTGGCCGGAGTCTGCTGCTCTAGTCTGAGAAGTTTCTGGACTTTATGCACTGCCGATAAAAACTCCTCATAGCTGAAAGGTTTTAGTAAATAATCTACTATCTCAAGTTTATATCCCTCCAGTGCATATTTTTCAAAAGCTGTTGTAAAAATCACTTTAGGCCCTTTTTCCATGAGCCGTGTGAACTCTATGCCGGAAAGATCGGGCATCTGGATGTCAACAAATATCAGATCGACTCTGTTTTCAGTCAGAAACTCTGAAGCATCCAGCGGATTATCGAAACTACCTGCGTGCTTTAATCCCGGTGTCTTTTCTATATACCCGGTAACAAGCTGTAATGCAAGAGGTTCGTCATCGATGGCAATTACTGTAATCATTACGTGAATTTAATCTGAAGAAGCACCTCAAATTCTTTATCTGTCTTATTTATTTTTAACTCATGCTTACCAGGAAACAGCAGGTTCAATCTTTTTGTAACATTTTCCATTCCTATTCCGGAATGACCCGGTTCATTTTCTTCCCTGGCTTTAACAATACTGTTTACACATCTGAAAAGTACCGAACTTTCACCGGTAGTCATACTGATATCAATGAATGACTTTTCGCGGTAGCTGATACCATGTTTAAAGGCATTCTCTATAAAAGGAATAAAGATTAACGGAGGAATATTTACGTCTTCATACTTTTCAGGAAAAGCTACTGACAGACTTTATCTTATCGTTCATCCTGAGCTTCATGAGATCAATATAGTTATTCATAAAATCAATTTCATTGCTCAGTTTTGTATCGCCATGTTCTGAATCATAAAGAAGGTATCTCATTAATTTTGAAAGTTTTAATACTGCTTTCTGAGAATCTTCCGCACTAATGGCTATTAATGAATAAATGTTATTCAGAGTATTGAAGAAAAAGTGAGGACTTATCTGGTTTTTCAGAAATGCCAGCTCAGAATTCAGTTTTTCCTTTTCAAGTTCCTTCTGCAGTTTTTCTGTTTGTGATTGACGCTCAAGAACTCTCATCCCTATTGATAAAAAGATCAGGAATAATGCCGCACCCATATAATTAAAAAGATGCATTTCACGGAACGGAGGCCGTCCAAAATCTTTACCATGGTTATCATGACCTGGCTCCTTCGTTTCCTCATTATGCCTTTGTATTTCCTTGGTGTCTTCCCTACCCGGTACGTTTCTGAATACGAATTCATTGGTCTGGTCAGAGACAAAATACAAAAATGTTAATAATATAAAAACCGAGAGATAATATTTGTATTTGGGAATTTTGAAAAATAATTTAGGAACAAGAACCAGGTAATTTGAATAAAATATGATCCCGTTGAAAAGATTTCCCAGGTAATAAATCCATATAAAATCTTTCCCGACATCCCATCTTTGAAAGAAATATAGGGGAATCCCAAGTAGTATGGCCCATACCAGAATGTGCAGTAAAATTTTGATTTTATTTCCCGTGAAAAAATTCTTCATGGATTTAAATATATAACAAATTATAACTTTTATACTTTAAGATCATAATATTTACAAATCTAAGCCTTATTCGTATCTTAAAGCATCAATAGGATTAAGATTAGCTGCTTTTCGTGCAGGATACCATCCGAAAAATACTCCTATTACAAAACAGACAATAAAAGCAAGGACTACCGATTGAGTCTTAACAACTGCCTGGCTTGACATAAGCGAACCGGCCAGCCTGGCCAGCAGGTACCCGAAAACCACTCCCAGCACGCCACCCAGTATGCTCAGTATTATTGATTCTGCAAGAAATTGTTTCATGATATCCTTTCCGCGTCCACCGATTGACATGCGCAATCCTATTTCACGGGTACGTTCAGTCACTGATACAAACATGATATTCATAATGCCAATTCCTCCAACGAGCAAAGAAATGCCTGCAATAGCACCAAGCAGGTATGTCATAATATCTGTTATTGAAGTGATTGTTTTCAGAAGCTCTGATTGTGACATGACCCTGAAATCATTTTCTGCTGATTCTTTCAATTTATGGGTTCTTCTGAGAATTTCTTCAACTTCTGCGATGGCAGCCGGACTTTTCTCTTCAGTTGATTGCTGAAGCATAAATGCCATTTATATAATCAATTGCTGCCAGTCTCCGCTGGACAGTCGTGTATGGAGCCAGAATAAGATCATCCTGATCCTGACCCATTCCGCTTTCTCCCTTATCCTTAAGAACCCCTATTATGAGAAACGGCAGGTTTTTAATACGTATCGATTGTCCGACAGGATCAGCACCTGCTCCAAACAGGTTCTCAACAACAGTCTGACCAAGGATGCATACTTTTGCCATACTCTTGGTTTCATTGGCGCTGAATATTCTGCCGCTCAATATTTCAAGCTTTCTTATTGACAGGTATTCCTCACTCACTCCATAGATTGTTGTCTGGGTATTCTGATTACTGGATATAACCTGGCCGCTAGCCCTCACTTCAGGGGAAACCAGACTGATATCAGTGGCTTCATTCTGGAGGGCTGTAACATCACTGTATTTGAGCGCCATAGAGCTTGAAGCTCCTAAGGCTCACTCCTCCTCTTCGCTGAAAATTTGGCATCACCATAACCATATTTGTGCCCATTGAGGAGATCTGTTTTCTCATTTTCTGCTTTGAACCCTCACCTATTGCGAGCATGGCAATGACTGAAGCTACACCTATGATGATTCCGAGCATTGTCAGAAAAGCTCTCAACTTGTTTCTCACCAACGCTCTGACAGCGATCCTGAATAAATTTGAATAGTTCATTTCCCAGAATTTTAATAATTAATCAAACTCCTCAATTGCTTCAACTGGCATTGTTCTCAGAATTTCTTTAGCATTAAACCGTTCTGTAACAATACTTTCACGGTATATTTTCCCGTCACGGAACATCACATTCCGCTTTGCAAACTTGGCTATATCGGTCTCATGAGTCACAAATACAATGGTTCTGCCTTTTTCATTCAGATCCTGAAACAGTTCCATTATCTCAAATGAGGTACGTGTATCGAGGTTGCCTGTTGGTTCATCGGCAAGAATCAGGACCGGGTCATTTACCAGTGACCGTGCAATTGCTACCCTTTGCTGCTGGCCGCCGGATAACTGGTTTGGCATATGATGCATACGATCGGAAAGACCTACTGCTTCAAGTGCCTTGAGAGCCGCTTCTTTCCTGTCTCTTGATCTGACCTTCGGATTATAAAAGAGAGGAAGCTCCACATTCTCAAGAGCTGTTGTCCTTGCCAGAAGGTTATAGGCCTGAAAAACAAATCCAAGTTTCTGATTTCTGAGTCGGGCAATTGCATCTTTTTCCATTGTGGCAACATTAACGCCATCAAGCAGATAATCGCCTGAAGTTGGCTTGTCGAGACAACCAAGGATATTCAGCATAGTGGATTTACCCGAACCGCTGGCACCCATGATAGCGACGAATTCACCTTCATTTATTCTCAGATCCACTCCCCGCAGTGCATGAACGGTAACCTCTCCTATGTGATAATCCTTCCTGAGACTTCTGAATTTCTATGATGGTATTGTTCATATCAATTTTTTTAATATTCATTACTACTTCATTCTTTTAGAAAGGAAATCCCGGAGGACCATTGTTAGCTTTCTTTCCTGCTGAAGCGGTTCCGTCACCTGTTGAAATGACTACCTCATCTCCTTCCTTCAAACCTGTAAGCACCTCTACTTTAGATCCATTGTCGATTCCAATTTTTATCTTGCATGGACGGATACCCATCTTGTCATCTTTTATCCACACAGTTTTTGCCTTTGGATCGGGGTCCGCTCCAAATGCCATGCCGGGCATTCCTGAAGGCGCATTACCTGTTCCTGTTGACGCCGATGATGCCGTAGCGGGCATCGATGGTGCTCCCCCTGAAGGCATTTTTGGCATATCCCCGGCCCGCATTTTTTCAAACTGCTTCATTAAATACTCTTTATCAGGAGTAAACCGGACTGCTTTTCCTGAAAGAATAAGCGCATTACTTTTTTCTTCAACATAGATTGTAGCGCTTGCAGTCATCCCCGGCATCAGCTTCTTATCAGGATTGGGTGCTTTCAGAACAACAACGTAAGTAACCACATTATTGGTTGTAACAGGCTGCAGGCGAACCTGGGATACAGTACCCTCAAATTTCAGATCAGAATATGCATCAACGGTAAATTCAACACGCTGACCATTTACAATCTTTCCGATGTCGGCCTCATCAACACTTGTCTGAACCTCCATCTGTGTCAGGTCATTTACAATGGTAAAAAGGGTTGGTGTGCTGAAGCTTGCAGCTACTGTCTGACCTTCCTCAATAGCCCTGTTCAGTACAACTCCGTCGATAGGGGAAGTAATGGTCGCATAGGCGAGATTTACCTGGGCCCGGTCGAGAGCTGACCTGGCGTTTGAGACTGCAGCTTTGGCGTTTTCAAAGTTGTACAAAGCCTGGTCATAATCAGTTTGTGCAATAAGCTGTTTATCATACAGGACTTTCAGCCTGTTGTAGGTAGCCTCCTGAAAATGAAGTTGTGAGACCGCCTGATCAACCGCCGACTGGCTCTGGGCAAGCTGGGTCCTTAAAGGTGTCTCATCAAGCTTAGCAAGAAGCTGTCCCTGCTTCACGTGATCATTAAAATCGACATAGATATGCAAAATGATCCCGGAAACCTGAGTACCTACGTTTACTGTCTTATTTGCCTGAAGTGTTCCGGTTGCAGTAACTGTATTGCTGATATTGCCTTTTTCTACCTTGACAGTATTGAAGTTAACCACTTCTTTCTTTTTTGAAAACGGCTTCAGCGCAAGAATAGATGCAATTGCAATAACCGCAACTACTCCAAAAATTATTAATGTTTTCTTTTTCATTATCTTGACTTTTTATCTGTATTTTCTTAGAGTGATAAAGGAATTCCCAAATAATAATCCATAATCTTGTAACTTACTATCAGGTTGTATTTTGACTGGAGCAATTCACTTTCAGCCACTATCAGGTTGGTTTTTGAGACGAGATAATCAACTGAGTTAATTACGCCTTGCTTGAATTTTTCATCAGAAAGGTTTGCGGCTTCAAGTGTCGCGCTGTAATTCACCTTGCTGGCTTCATACTTAATCTGTGCGGAGTTAACATCAACGCAAGCCTGTTCAACATTCTTTCTAAGATTGTTTTTTGTATCGATTTCGCTGAGCTCGGCATTCTGATAGCCGATCTTAGCTACTGCAATATTAGTTCTGACCTGCTTTTTCTGATAAATAGGAATTGAAAGGGAGAAGCCTACGGTAGGGTAAATTTCATTGTTAATCTGTCCAAAATATGTACTGCTTACAAGACTTGAATAACCTGAGCTTATACCTGCACTGGCCGACAGTGTTGGGAAAAGGCTGGCACGAGCGACTTTTTCATCATAGGATGCTATTTCTTTATTTATTTCAGCACCCTTGATCTGAGGTTTTATCTTCAGAGCTGTTTCATAAACCGACTTAACATCAGGAGTCCGGTTCTGATTCAGTGATTCTGCAATATCAGGATGTGCAATTGAAAAGTTTTCTGTCACAGGCAGTTCCATGAGCTGTTCAAGAGTCACTTTGGCAATTACCAGCTGGCTCTGTGAATTAGCCAGAGTAAGCTTCTCACTTGACAGCTGCGATTTTACCTGCGCATAATCTGTTTGTGAGATCACCCTGAGCTTTAGTCTCTCTTCAGCAAGGTTAAGCTGACTCGTGGTTGAAACAATCTGCTTTTCACTGTTGTGCAACTGTTCTTCTGCATACAGTATCTGCAGATATGCATCAAGAATACTCAGGCTGATCGATTCCTTGGTGGTTTCGAGAGAATGCTTGCCTGTTTCAATGCTAAGATCAGCCTGTTTTATCAGGTTTTTCAGTTTTGACGCATTGAAAATTGTAATTCCGGAATTCACTGAATAATTCGAACCATTGTTTCCTGTAAATCCCGATCCTCCGGCAGAATTGCTTTTTGTCCAGTTAAAATTCTGACTGACAGAAGCATTTGCTGAAGGAAACAGCTGGGCCCTTGCCTGAATCGCATAGACATCATTTTCCTTGTTTGAAAGTTCGCTCTTCCTTACCTGAATATTACGGCTCAGTGCATAATCGATACATTTTCCCAGGGTCCATACCGAATCCTGTTGCAACGACAAGGACATACCATGGCAAGTTCCTGCGATCAAACCTATACTTAATATTAAAATAAATTTTCTCATAGATCCTTACAATTTTGTGATAAAAGTAAGGCACGAGACTCATGCCCGAAAACTTAATAGAAGTATTGGGGGATTTCACCGACAGAAAGGGGGAATTGCGATATGTATAAAATGAAAATAGGGACACACCCAATGGTTGTCCCTATTTCTTTTGCCTGGCTGAGTATTATTAATCGGCAACAGGTTGTGATGCTTTTATCATTGACAGATTTGCTTCGAGCCCATCGAGGTAAGTAAGGGTCCAGGAAAGATTAATGAGAATGTTCCTGAAAGTGAATGCCCAGGCCGGATCTTCCCCGTTCTCTTCTCCCAGTCCGACAATTGCAGGCAGAACTTTTGCAGTCTCTTCATATCCTCTGGTTTGTTTCATTAAAACAATCAGCTCACTAAGCGCTTTTTCAAGCTTTATCCCGGCTGGCTTTTCACCGCTATCCGACAAAACCTCAGCAGCAATATTCGGGGAATCAGCTCTGATCAGATTTCCCGGATTTTTTTCCCATTGCTCGCGGGTCATTCCTTCATGCTTTAAGATCAGATCCTGGTAGTTATTCGTGATCTTTATTATTTCATCAATTTTCATATTAACCGCTGATTCATTGAAACTTACCGGAAGTTGAGCTATAGCGGCTCCAGCTTTGTTATAATCCCTTGTAATGTTATAACTGTCATCAATTGTATTTTTTGTAACATTTAAGGAAAGAAGGGCCGAGAATACTGAATTCAGGGCCAAAAGAAATAAAACAAAGACTGTATTGTAAATATTGAAATTCTTGTTCCTGGCAGTGACTGTCAGAAAAACAGGAAGAAAAACAAAATATGGGAAAGGAAGCGCAATAAGCAGCCAGACTCCTGCGTGAGGCCAATGCATTATTTTAAAAAGCATTCCAATGAATACTACGAAACATGTAATATAGGTTACAATATAAAGCAACCTGTTCTTACTATTGCCTTCAGCCCTGTAATTGTTTATAAATGCAGCAGGAAAGAATATCAGAACCAGTATCAGAATCCCTGAAGTTATCAAAATTCCAGCTGCTGGCCAATGATTGAGTTTGAGTATAACTCCGGTGGAAAGAATAATGGCTGAAATCACTCCGAGAATATATATCTTTTGTTTCATGGCAGTTTATAATTATTTTTTTATTGATGTCTGCAGATTTTATTTAAAATACATGATTCAACTGTAAGCAGTCCGTTTTTCATAATTTCAAGAGAGTGAAGGGCTGACATTAAAGATATTTCACCTTTATCGGGGCTTCCATCGGGCAGGAACGTTTCTGTATCAAGCATTTTTCTATATTTCAGCAAATCTTCTGCTGACGTGAATCCGGACAGGTAGTTTTCATATTCTGCCATTGACGAGTTAAGTTCCTCCCGGGCACTACAGCCAGGCAGAAGAAAAGCTTTCGCTGGTCTCTGGTCGAATGGTCTGGAAAGTTTCCCGAATAATATTACCTGACCGTTTTTAGTCTCACTTATGAGACTTGTGCTAACTGCAGGCTTGTCGGGCATTCCTTCAGATTCCTGAACCATATTCTTCTGAACAGTGCTGATAATTTTTAGCATTCCGGAAGTTTTTGAATGAAGCTGTTCCATCTTAATATATGTCAGGGAATCGCGATACTTGCCAACAAGGGAACTGTTATACCCTGATAAATATACATTAAGTGCATTCTGCTGATCATTATTAGGATAATAATAAGCCTGATATGAATGCTGCAGGTTCAGGGTTATCATTGCGCCCGGGATAATAATTAAAAGAGAACCTATGACCATGTAAATGAACATGGAGCTTATATGGTTTTCCTCCTTCCAGGTAAGCCATGTAAACAAAGGGAATGACAGGAAGAACAGAAGGATTATTCCTACAATAATGAACAGAGATGCAAGGGGCCAGTGTTGTATCTTAAAGAGCAGCCCTGCCACAAAGAAAACGATGCCTGCTGCACCCATGATATAGGCAGGCTGTTTAGCCTTATTTCCATGGTCTGACAATCTGCTCAGAGCCAGCGCGGGAATAAAAAACAGAATACCTGAAATTGCGGCAAGGGTTAATATTGCGCCTGCAAATGGCCAGTGCTGGATTTTAAAGAGAGTCCCGATAATTAATAGCATCCCTGCACAAAAAGCTGAGATGACCAGGAAGAGTCTCTTTCTGTTATGAGTTTCTTTCCACAGCACATTAAGGGCAGAAGGCAGAAAGATAAATGCGAGGATCAATGCACCAAAGAACATCATTACGCCGGCAAGAGGCCAGTGTTGAATTTTGAAGGATGCTGCGAGGCCAAACAGTATCGTGCCTGCAATTCCCGAGATCTTCATAGTGTTTTTCATATTTCTGTATTTGGTATCGACTAAAAAAAGTGTTTCTTCCTGGATCTCCTTAAGTCTTCTTTTACCCATTTTCTGTTTTACCATTTGGTAAGCGTCCGCAAATTCTGCCCCATTTTTCATTTCATATTCCACATCGCAGCATACATGATCGATAAGGTCTTCGAGGAGGTGTGAAAATGATATTTCCTCACTTGCTATATCGTGGCTGATCTGGTCGATATGATGCAGGCTTAATTCAGGCATGGCTTAATCCTGGTTTTGTATCGACTATACGTTGAAGTGATTCTATGAATTCATTCAGTTCTTTAATTTTTTCGGCGACGAGAGTTTGGCCTTTTGGAGTGAGGGCGTAGTAAATTCTGATTCTGTTATTAAAATTTTCCGAAGCGGTGACCAGGGAGCCCTCTTTTTCAAGTTTATGAAGGACCGGGTAGAGAGCACCGTAGGTAAGTATTATTTTGCCCTCGGTTAGTTTTTCCACCTTTTGGGTGATAGCATATCCGTGCATTGGGCCTTCTTCTTTTAATAATTTAAGGACGATTGTCTTCAATGATCCTTTAATAAGGTCTGCTTGTATCATTTGCTTATATATATAAGTTGATTATATATTACAAATATAAAATATAATTAATATTAAATGCAAATTTTTTTGTTGGTTTTTTTGATCTTTATTTTAAACAGTACAAAAAATCTCTCGCTACTCTCACCAAAAAATCAGAAGATTTTCTGGCACTTATGCAATTTAGTGTGTAAATTTGTTTAGGAGTGAAAAGGCTTTACAACTGATAAAAGAACAGATCTCAAATCATTCAAAGCCTTCTCATCCAGTGCTATCGTTTATCGTTCAGAACATTATAGTGCCTGTCCGTCATTATCGTCCTT
Organism: uncultured Bacteroidales bacterium; assembly: GCA_963715785.1. Classification (GTDB taxonomy): domain Bacteria; phylum Bacteroidota; class Bacteroidia; order Bacteroidales; family VadinHA17; genus LD21. The sequence continues at coordinate 1,872,791 of OY970276.1, read as the reverse complement.
ATTATTAATGATAAACCAAATCGCAATGAAAAAAACAAGAAACCTTTTTGTGCTCATCACACTTATGCTTCTTCCCTTTCCTTGCTTCAGCCAGCTGAAAACGTATTTTAACCCCGATCAGATCGACATCCCGTTTCAGAAATATATTCTGAATAACGGATTAACCCTGATAGTGCATGAAGACCATAAAGCACCTATCGTTGCCGTAAATATATGGTACCATGTCGGTTCAAAAAACGAAAAGCAGGGAAAAACAGGTTTCGCTCACCTGTTTGAACATCTTATGTTCAACGGAAGTGAACATTTTAATACAGACTATTTTAAAGCACTCGAATCATTGGGCGCGACCGACATGAACGGAACCACTAACAACGACCGTACAAACTATTTTGAAACAGTCCCTACAGCAGCACTCGACCAGGTACTGTTTCTTGAAAGCGACCGAATGGGGCATCTTATCGAAGTAATCGATCAGGCCAAACTCGATGAACAGCGTGGCGTGGTACAAAACGAAAAACGACAGGGCGAAAACCAACCCTATGGACGCGATGACGAAATCCTTACTAAAGGAAGCTATCCCGTCGGCCATCCTTATTCCTGGACTGTCGTAGGCTCCATGGATGATCTTACAGCCGCTACACTGAACGACGTTAAAGACTGGTTCAGAACATACTATGGACCAAATAATGCAGTACTGAGCATCGCCGGAGATATCAAGCCCGAAGAAGCCCTTCAAAAGGTCAGGAAATATTTTGGAGATATCCCTCCAGGACCTACTCTGATAAAACCTGTTATAAATGTTGCAAAACGAAATGAGCTGACAAGAAATTATTATGAAGACAGGGTCTCAGCCCCTGAAATAACCATGCTCTGGAATGTTCCTCAGTGGGGCACCAGGGAAGCTGCTCTTCTCGACATGGCAACCGATATCCTGTCATCAGGCAAAACATCGAGATTCTATAAAAAACTTATTTATGAAGACCAGGTAGCCACCTCAGTCTATTCTTATATCTACCAGCGGGAACTTGGGAGTAATTTATATGTAGCATCTCTTGTGAAACCGGGAGTTCCTGCTGAAGAAGTTGAGCTTAAACTCAACGATCTGATTCAGCAGTTCATCGATAAAGGTCCTACACAGGAAGAACTCGACAGGGTCAGATCATCATATTTTGCGAATTTTCTCAAAGGGCTCGAGAGGATCGGCGGATTTGGAGGCACATCCGATATTCTGGCTTCAAATGAAATATACGGAGGATCACCTGATTACTATAAGAAAACTTTAAAGTTCATAAATGAAGCAACTACAGAGGATATCAGGAAGGTCTGCCAGGATTGGCTTAGCTCAGGCAAATTTGTCCTGGTTTGCAAACCTTTCCCAAAACTTAAAGCCGACTCGGCAGGCGTTGACCGTACCACCCTGCCGGAAATAGGAAAACCCGTGCCGTCTGCCTTCCCGGTATTGCAGAAAGCAACCCTGAAAAACGGACTTACAGTAATTCTCGCCCAGCGAAAAGGCGTTCCTACCATTGTCGGAAGCCTCGTAGTAAATGCCGGATTTGCAACTGATGTTTTGTCTAAACCCGGTCTGGCAAACCTGGCAATGGATATGATCGATGAAGGCACCAAATCACTTGATGCTCTGCAGATAAGCGACAAGCGTCAGCTTCTCGGAGCATCGATCTATTCCTATTGCGACTGGGATGCCTCCTACATCGGATTCAGTACACTCATGCAGACCCTCGATCCGACCCTCGACCTGGTTAGCGACATTACCTTAAACCCATCATTCCCACAGAAGGAATTCGACAGATTAAAAAAGGAACATGAGGATTATATAAAATTACAAAAATCAGAACCCTTCGGAATGGCTATAAGGGTCTTTCCAAAAATCCTTTACGGGGAAGGCCACCCCTACGCCGAACCACTTGATGGTTCTGGTTATGAATCATCGCTGCAGTCAATAACACTCGATGATATTCATAAATTCTATTCCACCTGGATGAAACCAAACAATGCGACTTTTGTTGTTGTGGGAGACATACAAATGGCTGACCTGATATCAAAGCTTGAATCCAGAATGTCGGAATGGAAAAAAGAGGATTTCCCAAAATTCACTATAAAAGGCGTTGAGAATGCACAGACAAACAAAATCTATCTTCTTGACAAACCGGAGTCAACACAAACAGTTATTATAGGAGGCTCTCTCATTGACCCTTATGGAAAAATCTCTGAGCCGGCGCTCACAGCTTTGAATAATATAATAGGCGGCGATTTTACATCGAGATTAAACATGAATCTCAGGGAGGACAAGCACTGGTCATATGGAGCAGGAAGCTTTATAAACCCTGCAAAAGGACAACGGCCTTTCCTTGCCTATGTATCGGTACAGATTGACAAGACTAAAGAATCTATTCAGGAATTTAATAAAGAGCTTTCGGGAATCAACAATGAAAAGCCAATAACAAACGAGGAATTTAATAAGGTCCGGAAAAATATGGTCCTCCAGCTTCCGGGAATGTGGGAGACAAACGGGTCTGTAAGAAATTCCATTGAATCGCTTGTGAAATTCAGCCTCGGCAATGATTATTACAATACTTATGATGCAAGAGTCAGAAATCTTACACTGGCTGAACTACAGCAACTAAGCAAAGAAATAATCATTCCTTCGCATTTTGAATGGTTCGTAGTCGGCGATAAATCGAAAATCAAAGACGGATTAAAAGAGCTGGGTTACGAAATAATTGAACTCGACACAGATGGGAATGTCTTAAAATAAATCCTTTCTGATCAGAAATGAGAAAAGGCCGCTTCAAAATTTTATACGAAACGGCCTTTTTGCTATCTGTACCTTTTAATCGAAATAGACATTTAAAAAGCTGCCTTACTTAAGTGCCGCACCCTTTTCATTTTTATGGAATAGCAATTTTTCTACAAAAATATTTGGTCAGAAATAAATTTTATCATACTTTTGACCATATGGTTAAATCTTATAGTTAAACCAATAAGTCAAACATGAGCGAAAATGAACAGCTGACCGAGGAAAAAATTTTCGAGGCAGCAACAAAAGTCTTTGAAGAAGAGGGATTAACAGGAGCCCGTATGCAGAGTATCGCCGATCGCGCAGGTATAAATAAATCACTTCTTCACTACTATTTCAGAACCAAGGACCGCCTTTTTGAAGCCGTATTTACAACACTGGCAAGGAAAATGTTTTCGAAATTCTCCCCGATATTCGAAAAAAATCTTTCGCTTGAAGAAAAGATCAGGTTCTTTTTCAGGGAACATATAACCTTCATGCAACAAAACCCCAAACTTCCGGGGTTTATTATTAATGAAATAAATCATAACCCGCAACGCATCAAAAAACTCATTAAGAATATAGATTTCAGGAATTTATGGATCACAATCAGCGAACAGCATAAAGATGAATTATATAAATACAATATTTCCGAGGAAAATCTTCCTCAGATCATGACAACAATTGCATCATTAAGTGTGTTCCCCTTTGCAGCAAAGGGAATCCTTGAAGTTATATTTGAAAGCTTCGGCGTGGACTTCGATAGTTATATTGAAATGAGAAAAGAGTTTGCTGCGGAATTTGTTATAAAGGCTATAACCATATAAAATAATCCAATATAGCATGATTTATAAAAATGAAACTAAATAGTCCGCTATACCCTGCTGTAAATTGAAAATATTTAAAATCTTAATTATATGAATGCTCAAAATCCGGTTAAACATAAAAATGCCAGATATCGTTGGTACTCTAAGCTCTTCTTCCTGATTATTCTTATCCATTCCCTCAGTTTTAAATCTTATGGCCAGAAGATCATTACGCTTAAGGAATGTTACGATCAGGCCATTTCAGCCAGTGCATTGGCTGGCGAAAAAAACGGGTATTCCGATATCTCCAGGCTTAAGGATGAGAATATTGTAAAGGGCTGGCTTCCAACATTAGATGCTAACGGAAACTTTATTTATAATTCGTCGGTGATTGATATGAGCAGCGTCCTGGGATCACTGCCTATTCCTGGAATAGCCGGGGCAATAAAACCTCTTCCCCATGAACAATACAAAATAACAATTGATGTAAATCAGGTCATCTATGACGGGGGCGCGATAAAAGGTGCAAGGGAACTTGAAAAAGCTGACCTCGGGGTTAATCAAAAACAAACAGAAACAGATCTGTATAAACTCCGTGCCCAGATTAACAACTATTATTTCAACCTGTTGCTGCTTGCCAGGCAAAAGGAACTTCTGAATACATATCTCGATATAATTAATAAACGCATAGAGTCAATCAGCTCAGGAGTAAAGAACGGAGTGGTCTTGAAATCTGATGAGGATGTTATGGCATCCGAAAAAATCAATATTGAGCAACAGCTGTCCGAAAATCAAATCAGGAGAACAGCATTTATAAAAATCCTTTCTGATCTGACCGGAAATGCAATTGATAGCTCTGCAGAGTTTATACTGCCATCGCTCCCGGTTCAGCTTTCAACTGAATTGTCACGGCCTGAATTACAGCTTTTTGATATGAGAAAAGAGCAGCTTGACGCAGGATTAAAAGTAATTGACAGTAAAAGAATGCCGAAGGCTTTCGGTTTTGCCACCGTTGGATATGGCAATCCTCCCGGAAGCAACTTCTTTAAAAATGAATTCGCCTCATACTATATAGTCGGTGCCAGTATAAAATGGAATATATATGACTGGAACAAAGCAAAAAATGAAAGGAAGATTATCTCATTTCAGGAAGGTCTGCTCGAAAACAGGAAAAATGACCTGACAGATAACCTCAAGAGGCTTCTTGAATCAAAAAATTCTGAGATATTAAGCCTCAAAGCTCTTCTTGAATCTGACGCCGAACAGATCCGGCTGCGAAAAAGGATCACAGCCTCCTCCGAATCGCAATACCAAAACGGGACCATTACTGCTACCGAATATCTAAATCAGCTTAATTCAGAACGACAGGCTGTTATAAATTCAGAGATCCATAAAATAAATCTTTCAATGGCTGAAACAGAATATCTTAACATAAGCGGGAAGGATATAGAATAAACCACAGTATCTCACATCCTGTGAGAAAATGCAAAGGCAGGAAAAATAGTAATTAATAAAAAATATCTAATAGCAACATGAAAACCAGATTATTGATAATTATTGCCGCTGCACTGTTAGCTGGCTGTAAAAACAAAGCCGATAATGCCGATGCATACGGAAATTTTGAAGCAACCGAGGTTATCATCTCTGCTGAGACCAACGGCAGCATACTGAAATTTGATCCGGTTGAAGGTACTATAGTAGAAAAAGGCTCTGTCATAGCCGTTGTTGATACAACTGTGCTTCAGCTTCAGAAAAATGAGATAGAAGCCGGGATGAAGAGTGTAACTACACATATCAACTCAATCAATTCCCAGAATGATGTCCTTAATCAGCAGATTGAAAACATTAACGTAAATATCTCAAGGTTTGGCAAGATGCTGAAAGAGGATGCTGCAACTCAAAAACAATACGATGATCTGACCGGACAGGTCGCAGTCCTTCAGAAACAAATAGCTTCAAATAATACTCAAAAAGTGTCTGTTGCGGCGGATCTTGACGTTTACAAGGCTAAGGAAGCAAACGTGAATGAACAGATTAAAAGATGCACGGTAAAAAGCCCTCTTAAAGGGACCGTGATTGAAAAATACGCTGAAGCCGGAGAAATGACTGGCGTAGGAAAGCCGCTGGTTAAGGTTGCTGATCTCTCAATTGTTAAACTAAAGGCATATGTAAGCGGTGCTCAGCTTGGAAAGATAAAAATCGGTCAGAAATGCTCTGTCAGGATCGATAATGGCGTAAAGGGGTTCACTACATTCCCGGGAACAATAAGCTATATCTCAGAGAAGGCTGAGTTTACCCCTAAAATCATTCAAACAAAAGAGGAACGCGTAGTTCTGGTTTATGCAGTCGATATCGACGTCAGCAATGATGGCACACTGAAATCCGGCATGCCGGGAGAAGCACTGTTCACAGATGAAAATAAATAAAAGATGATAAAAGCAGTAGAATCATCGGGCATTTCCAAATCGTTCGGACCTGCAAGGGCTCTTGAAAACGTGTCTTTCTCTGTCAATGAATCCGAAATATTTGGATTTGTAGGTCCGGATGCTTCAGGGAAAACGACTCTGTTCAGAATCATTGCAACCCTCCTCCTGCCTGATAAAGGCAGCATGAAGGTCCTTGGAATGGATGCTGTCAAAGATTTTAAAGAGCTTCGGAAAAACATAGGTTATATGCCGGGCAGATTCAGTCTTTATCAGGATCTGTCGGTTGAAGAAAACCTCAACTTCTATGCAACCGTTTTCGGGACAACAGTTAAAGAGAATTATGATCTGATCTCGGACATATACTCTCATATTGAGCCTTTCAAAAAACGCCTCACCGGGAAGCTTTCAGGCGGAATGAAACAGAAACTGGCATTATCGTGTGCACTGATTCATAAGCCCAGACTCCTCATACTTGACGAACCTACGACTGGTGTTGATGCCGTCTCAAGAGCTGAATTCTGGGATATGCTGGCTAAATTACGTCAGCATAAAATTACTATCATAGTCTCTACACCCTACATGGATGAAGCAGTCCGATGCGACAGGGTGGCCCTTATCCAGGATGGAAAGATCCTTTCAGTCGATACGCCGCAAAACATCAGGTCAGGTTTCACAGGCAAATTATTTGCAGTGAAATCGAATGGAAAGTACAAGTTGATCAAAACCCTTAGAAAAAATCCCGGAGTGCTTACAGTCTATCCTTTTGGTGATTCGATACATGTTACATTAAAAGCCGGCTTTACTGAAAATTCCCTTCAGGAATATCTCAACATGGAAGGTATACCTGATTCGGTTATTCGTCAAATTGATGCCGGAATTGAGGACAGGTTCCTGGAACTGATGGAGAAAGACTGAAATTGCTGCACAAAAAAGCTTATAACATAACAACGAAGATGATAGCCATAAATAAATGAACGAAAAGGTAATACTTGTAAAGAACCTGGTAAAAAAGTTCGGAAGCTTCGTAGCCAACGATAATCTTAGCTTTGAGGTCTACTCCGGTGAGATCTTCGGTTTTCTCGGCGCAAACGGAGCCGGTAAAACTACGGCAATCCGCATTCTCTCCGGCCTGTCAAAACCTACTTCGGGTGAGGTCAGTGTTGCCGGATTTGATGCATACAGACAGAGTGAACAAATCAAAAAAAACATCGGTTATATGTGCCAGAAATTCTCGCTTTACGAAGATCTGACCGTGAAAGAGAATATCATTCTCTATGGTGGCATTTATGGCATGAGCAAGGCTCTGATCAACGAAAGACTTACCGATCTTCTTGCAAAGCTGCATTTCCAGGAATATGAAAACAGGATGATTTCAGATCTTCCGCTCGGACTGAGGCAAAAGCTTTCGTTCTCAGTTGCTGTTCTGCATGAGCCGAAAATCGTATTTCTTGATGAACCGACAGGAGGAGTAGATCCCATAACGAGACGACAGTTCTGGGAAACAATATATGAAACTGCAGCAAGAGGAATAACTGTATTTGTGACGACACATTATATGGATGAAGCAGAATATTGCGACAGGATTTCAATTATGAATGACGGAAAAATCGTTGCACTTGACACGCCAGATGAGCTGAAGAAGCAGTATAATGCTTCTTCTATTGAAGAGGTATTCATTAAAATTGCACGACCATGAAAAGATTCCTGGGCTTTGTACACAAAGAGTTTCTCCATATATTCAGAGACTACCGGACCCTATTTATTCTATTCGGTATTCCTATTGCTCAGATATTAATATTCGGTTACGCAGTAAGCACGGATATTAAAAATGCCGGTGTAGCAGTGCTTGACTTATCGCATGATGAGATAACTGAGAAACTGACTGATAAAATTATGTCGTCGGGGTTTTTTAAGAGAACAGAAACCCTGATGAATTATAGCGATATCGACAAGGTGCTAAAAAAGGGAAAGACTAAGGCAGTAATAGTATTTGAGGAAGACTTCGGCAAAAAAATGATCAGCGAAGGAAAAGCCACACTAAGTATTATTTCGGATGGCTCAGAACCAAATACTGCAACTCTTATAACAGGCTATACCACATCGATAGTCAACGATTTCGTAATGGCAAGAGCCGGACTGGCATCAGCCAGCTCAGTAAGGATCAGTCCTGAAGTAAAAATGCTCTACAATCCTGCCCTGAAAAGTCATTATATGTTTGTGCCTGGGGTCATAACCCTTATCCTTATACTTATCTGTGCCCTGATGACCTCCGTAACAATAACCAGGGAAAAAGAATTCGGAACTATGGAAGTACTTCTGGTTTCGCCTCTCCGGCCAATTCAGATCATTCTTGGAAAAGTTATGCCATATTTTATATTGTCATTTATAAATGTCCTGTTGATTCTTTTATTGTCCTGGCTCGTATTCGGTCTCCCTGTAAAAGGAAGTATAATACTGCTGCTTGCTGAATGCATGCTGTATATACTTATGAGCCTGACGCTTGGAATTCTCATTTCAACGGTTTCAAAGACAATGCAACAGGCAATATTTATTTCTCTGATTGGAATTATGTTGCCAACTATTCTTCTATCAGGGTTCATATATCCTATAGAGAACATGCCAAAAATATATGATTATGTAAGTTCGGTACTGCCGCCCAGATATTTTATCATAATAATAAAAAACATAATGATAAAAGGCACAGGGCTGGTTTATATCTGGAAGGAAACGCTTATTTTGATTGCTATGACTCTGGTATTTATGGGACTCAGTGTGAGAAATTTTAAGATCAGGCTGGAGTAGGATGATGCCCTGTCATGAGTTATGTGAATAGCCGGGAATAACCAATACGACCGCATTTTTATAAATGGAAAAGTAAACGACGAAAGAAAATTATGAGAACAATATTATACCTCATACGAAAAGAATTCCTCCAGATATTCCGGAACAAATTTATTTCTAAGGCAATATTTGCCGTTCCTATAATTCAAATGCTGATACTCGTTCCTGCAGTAACCTTCGAATTAAAAAATGTGAAGATCACGGTTATCGATAAGGACATGACGCCCGAATCGAGGGGACTGATAAGTAAGCTTAATGGCTCTGCCTTTTTCAAAATTGAATATTCCACCTTTTCTGAAGATCAAGCCAACAGTCTGCTCAAACGAAATAAATGCAGCATGATATTAGAGATCCCTTCCGGTTTCGGGGAGGATATCGGCAGCGGCCGGCCTGGTAAGCTTCTCGCAGAAATTGATGCAGTGAATGCAGCATCAGCCGAGCTTACCTGGTCGTATTTCAACGGAGTGATCAGGGACTATAATGCTGAATTGATAAATAAAAACATATCAGCATATCCTCCTGTTCCATACCCGATGATCAGGGTCACCAACAGGTTCTGGTATAACGAATTATTAAATTACAAATACTATATGCTTCCCGGAATACTGGTGATCTTAGTCACTGCCATAGGATTCCTTCTTGCGGGACTGAACATGGTGAGGGAAAAAGAGATTGGAACAATTGAACAGATTAATGTCACGCCTGTCAAAAAATATCAGTTCATCATTGCAAAAATGGCACCGTTCCTGGTCATCGGACTTACGGATCTTGCTCTTGGATTGATTATTGGCAAAATAGCTTTCGACATACCTTTCGAGGGCAGCATACTGCTATTATTCCTTAGCAGCACAGTATTTCTGATCGCAGTTCTGGGCGTTGCGCTTTTTATTTCAACTTTTTCAAGCACACAGCAGCAATATATGTTCGTGGCATTTTTTTGCATGATAATCTTTATCCTTATGAGCGGCATCTTCACCCCCTACGAAAGCATGCCTATGTGGGCCCAGGATTTTAACCTGATCAATCCCGTTGCATATTTAATGAGGATAAACAGGATGGTTATGCTGAAGGGATCAGGAATTAATGATATCGGAAGAGAACTTTATTCTCTTGTCCTTATTGCTTTTATTTTTACAACCATGGCCGTAAGACGCTATCATAAAACAGCTTGATCCTTTAATAACCGGTTGTGACTGCAGACCCGCAAGTATTTTAAATAAATTTTAATTTAAGGAAATGACAGCCTCAACCGGCCAGTGGTCGGAGATAAAGATACCATGTTCCATTTTTACAAAAGTTTTGTAATCCAGTACTCTCAACCCATTCTTTACGAAGATATAATCTATTCTGGCAGCTTTCATCTTATCCGAAAACCCATTGAATGTGAAGACAGGTCCGGATGGTCTCTTTTCTGTTATTACGTATGAATCTTTCAGCAGGGGCACACTTTCATCAGGACCTGTAAGAATTGAATAGCCTGTACTGGTGGATGGCATATTAAAGTCACCCGAGATAATAAAAGGGTATTCTCCGGCAATTTTGTTAACCTGGTTAAGAAGAATTTTCGAGCTCATTAACCTTGCCGAGTCAGAATCATGTGCAAAATGAGTATTGAAGAAGAATAAATGATTATGGCTTTTTTTATCAACCAGTTCCATCCAGGTCACTATCCGTGGCAATGATGAGCCCCATCCCAGTGAGCCTGCGACCTCAGGAGAGTCAGAGAGCCAGAAGGTAATATTCCTGACCATATCAAATTTATCCTTTCTGAAGAAAACCGGATTCATCTCTCCTTCCCTTGCCCCGTCATTGCGACCGGTTCCAATCGACGAATAATCTGTAAGAGCCGAGTCGAGAAGCTGATACTGATGCCATAGAACTTCCTGCAAGCCAAGAATATCGGGCTTCTCATTCACGATAAATTTACAAACCTGATCAGCACGGTTCGCCCATGAGTTGATACTATCTGCAGGATTGTCATATCTGATATTCAATGTAATTACTTTTATAGTCGTATTCGCTGTTTTTTGAGAACAGGCTGAGATAACCATTAATAAACAGACAGATATACAGATAATCAGGTTTTTCATTTTCAGGGTATTTTTATCAAAGATAATAATCTGAAGTCGGATATCATAATCGCTGAGCTGAGGCATCCCTGCCTGCAGTCGGGGGGATTATGACCCAATTATTTATATATTTGTAAATTGATTAAAATGAGATACACAATCCATAATATGAACTTGTATCCCCGGTAAATGTTAGCTTAATCAAATATAAAATACTAATTAATGCCTGATGTCATAAAGCTTTTACCCGATTCTGTAGCCAATCAGATTGCTGCAGGAGAAGTTATACAAAGGCCCGCTTCTGTTGTAAAAGAGCTGATAGAAAATTCAGTGGATGCCGGAGGCAAATACATCAGGGTAATAATTAAAGATTCAGGCAAAACACTCATCCAGGTAATTGATGATGGGACGGGAATGTCGGAGACTGACGCAAGGCTTTCTTTTGAAAGACATGCCACCTCCAAAATTACTTCTGCACAGGATCTTTTTGCCATTAAAACAAAGGGATTCCGTGGTGAGGCCCTGGCCTCTATTGCAGCAGTTGCTATGGTGGAACTCAGGACGCGTCGTGAAGAAAGTGATTCCGGAATTCTGGTTATGATAAGTGGTTCCAGGGTTGAGGTTCAGGAACCATGCAGTTGCCCCGTGGGTTCAAGTTTTGCGGTTAAAAATCTATTTTTTAATATCCCTGCGCGCAGGAAATTCCTGAAATCCGATAATACCGAAATAAGACATATTGTCAATGAATTCCAGAAGATCGTAATTGCCCATCCCGACATAAGATTCACTCTTCATCATAACGAAACTGAAATTTACAACCTCCCTGCAGGCAACTTAAGACAGCGTATTATCGGAGTATTCGGAAAACAAATCAACCAGGACCTTATAACTCTGGAAACAGAGACCAGCCTGATAAGCATAAAAGGATTTATCGGGAAACCTGAGAATGCCAGGAGAACATACGGTGAACAATTCTTTTTTGTGAACAACCGTTTTATGAAACACCCTTACTTCCATAAAGCAGTTGTTGAAGCCTATCAGAATATTCTGCCGGTCGAAGCAATACCTTCCTACTTCATCTTTATGGAGTCAGATCCTGCATCAATAGACATTAATATTCATCCCACAAAAACGGAGATCAAGTTTGAGGACGAAAGATCTATATGGCAGATACTCATGGCTTCTGTGCGGGAGGCACTTGGCAGATTTAATATAGTCCCTTCACTTGATTTTGAAAATGAAGCTTTGGTTGACATTCCGGTAATGAGATCATCGGGTATTATCCCCGATCCTCCCCATATTGAGATCAACGCACAGTACAATCCCTTTGACGGGGAGGAAAGAACCATTGAAAGGTCGGGATTCGTAGAAAGGTTTGAAAGAGAAAATAATGCAAACTGGGAAAAACTTTACACTTCTCTTGAAAAAGAAAACGATGACCCGGGGCAGTCTGAAAAAATAGTGGAATCTCACCGGAAGTTTTTTCAGATAAAAAATAAATATTTCATCTGTCCGGTTAAATCAGGCCTCATGCTTATTGATCAGAAGAGGGCTCATGAAAGAGTCCTTTATGAGAGATTTCTCTATTGTCTCAGTAATAACCGGGCTATAAGCCAGGTCGATATGTTCCCTGTCACAGCAGAGCTAAATCCTGCCGACTGTTTTATACTGAAAGAAATTGAAGGTGATCTGGAATTACTCGGATTCAGGATAGAACATACCGGTAAAAATAAAATCACTATTCATGGTAAGCCTGCTGACAGTAATACATCAGATCCTCTTGAGATGCTGGAGATTCTGATAGAAGAATATAAAACTACCCAGGCCGGACCGTCAGCTGGTGCCAGGGAAAAAATAGCTGCAGGGATGGCTTGTGCATCTGCCATCCAATATGGGAAAGTTATGACCCAGGGAGAAATGGAAGATCTTTTTGACACGCTTTTTGCATGCCAGTCACCAAATTATTCTCCCAAAGGGAAGCCGGTGATCAGTATTCTGACCCTTGAGGATATCGATAAACGGTTTAAATGATCTGAAGTGACATATTGTCGGTTTATGTTAACAGATTCAGTTTGGCCCGACAATTGAGGAATTAGACAATATTAGAAAAACGATAGATGAACGGATTCGGCAAAGGCTCATTTGGGTTACCCCCTGTAGTGAAGAACATAATAATGCTCAATGTATTAATGATCCTTGCTTACTACGCTGCCAGGAGCGTTTTCGGCATAGATCTTAATGGTCTGCTGGGACTATATTTCATTAAATCTCAGGAATTCATGCCTTTGCAGATTGTAACTCATATGTTCATGCATGGAGGCCTGATGCATATTTTCTTCAATATGTATGCGCTGTTTATTTTCGGTCCGATTCTTGAAAATGTCTGGGGCCCGAAAAGGTTTCTTATCTTCTATCTTGTTTGCGGATTAGGCGCAGCTTTTACCCAGGAAACCGTTTTCTATTTTCAGTACAATCACCTGATAAACAGCCTTTCACCTGAAAATGTCCAGCTGGTGTTGAAAGAAGGGACAGCATATTTCCGCGAGGGAAAAGTATTTACTGACGCAGCAATGCAAAGTCTTCAGCTCTTGCTTAATACTCCTACCATTGGTGCATCGGGTGCAATATTCGGAGTCCTGCTTGCCTTCGGTGTATTATTTCCTAATACCCAGCTTTTCCTGTTGTTCCCACCTATGCCAATCAAGGCAAAATACCTGGTTATCGGATATGGCGCTCTTGAACTGGTGCTTGCTGTAACACAACCCGGAAGCAATATAGCACACTCTGCTCACCTTGGAGGAATGCTATTCGGATATCTCCTGATAAGATACTGGAGAAAAACAACAAACACCTTATACTGATGGGTATCAGAGACAACATAAAAATGACCTTCAGAAGCGGAAGCAACCTTCTCAGGCTGATCTACATCAATATTGCCGTATTTATCCTGTTGACACTGGTTGCCGGAGCCGGATTCCTTCTTAAAAATGAGGATATATCCGTAAAAGCCCTCAACCTGTTAGCTGTGCCTGCATCACTTAATGCATTGATGACCCGGCCCTGGACTTTAATTACATATATGTTCACTCATCAGGATATCTGGCATATACTTTTCAACATGCTGTGGCTATATTCTTTTGGAAGAATCTTTCTTGAATATCTTGATGAAAGGAAACTTGTAGCCGTGTATCTGATCGGCGGTATTATAGGGGCCTTCTTCTACATTCTCTCTTTTAATGTTTTTCCTGCTTTTAAAGGGGTGGTCAATGATTCACTGGCAATAGGAGCATCTGCTTCCGTAATGGCTATTGTGATCGCAATTTCAGCTTATGTGCCTGATTATACGGTCCAGCTTTTTATATTTGGCAGGATAAAAATCAAATACCTTGCCCTGGGTATCTTCGTACTTACTTCGGTAATGGATTTTTCTGTAAATTCCGGAGGAAAGCTTGCTCATATCGGAGGAGCATTTTTTGGATATTTTTATACAATGAATCTCAAACACGGACGCGATATAGGAAAAGGATTTAATAAGATTATAGATTTCTTCGCTACTATTTTTAAGCCAAGAAAGAAACTGAAGGTCACACACAGAAAAGCTGCTGATGAATATGAATATAATAAGAATAAGGTAGAACACCAGAAACTGATTAACAGCATATTGGAAAAGATTTCCAAGGGGGGGTATGATAGCCTGACAAAAGCAGAGAAAGAGACTCTGTTCAAAGAAAGTCAGAAAAAAAACTGATCCTACAAATATATCAGTTTATATAACCTTTCCCCGGCCTCGTCAAAAATCTTCGTTCTTTAGTATTAATTCCTCTGAAATCAGGTAAATTAGTAATCACAAATTGTTGTAATTGAGAAAGATCCTTTATAAAATCCTTTTAGGCGTAAATGTTTTTTTTGCATTTACACTTCTTGTATCGTACCTCGCTGTTCTTATAAATCCCGGTGACTTTGCATTGCCAGCATTTTTCGGCCTGGCCTATCCGTATCTTCTGTTAATTAATATCATCCTCGCTATTGTCTGGTTTGCTCTCTTAAGATTTGAAGCGCTAATATCAGTTTTGGTAATCGCGGTCGGATTTACTCACTTCTCAAACTATATCAAGCTTGTCAAACCGGAGGGGAATAAAAACAACACCTTCAAGGTATTAAGTTACAATGTACGCTTATTCAATTATTTTGAAAACAACCATGGAATAACATCAGAAAAACGAATTTTCCAATTCCTGAAATCTCAAAAACCCGATATAATATGTCTTCAGGAATTTTTCCTTATGGGTAATCCGAAAGTGGAAGAATCACTCATGATATCGGCTCTCGGGGGGGGATATTATTCGCACATGAAAATCATTGGAAGCGGAAAGAACAGGTACTATGGCATTTTGACATTGAGCAGGTTTCCTATTGTCAGGAAAGGCGAGATCATTCATCCTGGATCATCAAGTCTATCAATATATACCGATGTGCTGATACAAAAAGATACAATAAGGATATACAATAACCATCTGCAGTCGTTCAGGCTTAGGAGCCTCGAACGTTCCTTCATTGAGCAACTTACAATCAATGATGACAAACAGACTATGGCTGAGGTAAAAAACCTGTCGGTCAGTCTTAAGAAAGGTTTCGTCAGGAGAGCACAACAGGCAGAGGTCGTTAAGGGACAGATCAACAGGTCACCTTACCCGGTAATAGTTTTAGGCGACTTCAATGACACCCCTGTTTCTTATGCTTACAGGAAAATGCGCAAAGGACTTAAGGATTCATTCGTAAACTCCGGTTATGGTGCGGGATTCACATATAAGGGCAATTATCCTCCGAACAGGATAGATTATATACTCTATGATAACACTCTTATAAACAGTTATTTCGAAATTATAAAAGTGAAATATTCCGATCATTACCCCATCATCTCCTATTTCAAAATGAGAAACTAGAACGGCAGTTTCCTGAAGTCTACATTTCCGCCTGAAATAATTAGTCCAGTCTTTTTGCCTCTGAAAAGGTCGGGATTTTGCTTTACCACCGCCAAAACAGTTGCTGATGAAGGCTCAATGATGATTTTCATTCTTTCCCATATGAGAAGCATGCATTCTTTTATCGATTCTTCTGTAGCTGTAAGAATATTATCTGTATACTTTCTTATAACAGAGAAAGTCAGCTCACTCAAAGATGTCAGGAGGCCATCGGCGCATGTTGCAGGGTTAACGGAAGGCGTAAGGACCCCGGTATTGAACGAAATAAAAGCATCATTTGCATTCAGGGGCTCTGCACCATAAACCATGATACTCCTATTTATACCTTTTACGGCAGCAGCTGTGCCGCTTAAAAGTCCGCCTCCCCCAACGGGGGCAACAACTATCTCAAGATCATCATTTTCCTCCAGAAGCTCCAGGGCTGCTGTTCCCTGACCACAGATCACATTGAAGTTATCATAAGGATGAATAAGTATTGCTCCCGTTTTATCCATGATGATCCGGGTTGCCTCCTCGCGAGCCTTGAGTGTCGGTTTGCAGAATGTGATCTCGGCTCCATAACCTGCCACTGCATCCTTTTTTACCTGGGGAGCATTTTCAGGCATTACAATCTGTGCCTTAATTCCATTCATCCTGGCAGCCAAAGCCAGGGCGGCTGCATGATTACCTGAGGAATGTGTCACTACACCCCTGAGCTTTTCCCCGGGCGACAGCGAAATGACAGCATTGGTGGCACCTCTGAACTTGAATGCGCCGACTTTTTGAAAGTTCTCACATTTAAAGAAAAGCTCACAATTAAAAAGCTCATCCAACTGATGCGACTTCATAACAGGCGTACGATGAATGAAGGGCTTAATTGCTGAATGTGCTGCCCTGATATCAGCTAGTTCCGGTATCCTCATTTGAACATTTTTTCAAAAATAATCTTTTTACTTAACACCTATGTCTCCCCGAGAGATAGTTTATTCTTAACTTTGACAGATAATATAAAAAATGACTATGAAAACGTGCTCTCATCCATGGCATTGCGTTCCAATTGGAAAGGATGCGCCGTCCTCCGTAAAAGCCATAATAGAAATTCCTAAGGGATCAAAGGGTAAGTATGAACTGGATAAACCTACGGGACTGCTGCGTCTCGACAGGGTCCTGTTTTCATCAGTGCATTATCCGGCTAACTATGGATTCATACCCCAGACATACTGCGATGATCACGACCCACTTGATATATTGGTTATCTGTTCAATTGATGTTTATCCCATGTGCATCGTAGATGCAAAGGTGATTGGTGCAATGGAAATGGTAGACGGTATTGAGCGAGATGACAAAATAATATCAGTAGCCAGTAATGACATGTCAGTCAATTATATAAATGAACTTTCGGAGCTCCCGCCGCACACATTGGTAGAACTGAAGAGATTTTTTGAAGACTATAAGAAGCTGGAACATAAAAATGTCATAGTTGAACAGTTTCTCGACAAAGAAAAAGCATATGAGATTGTTCTTGAGAGTATGCGGTTATATCAGGAACAAAAAGAAAAATTAATGTAATCAGACAAGGCATCACTTCGCTTTCGCTGTGGCAATAATCATTTTTGAGTTTAGCCTGTTACCGATAGAAAGTACATTCACCAGGTCCTGGATTGGGAGTGAATTATCAAAACGCAACATCACGAAGGCATCAGGGGAATGTGCGAGTTCTTTTTTAAGCTGTTCTTCAAGAGCATCGAAGGGCACCTGGGTATTATTTACGAAATAGTTCTTCTCTTTTGTCATCGTCAGATTTATCTCCTTCTTCTGCAATGTCTGGCTGCTTCTCGAATTAGGCAGGGACACTTTTATCATACTGGGGTTAAGCAGGGTGGATGTTATGATGAAGAAAAGCATAAGAAAGAACATAATATCATTCATAGCCGAGGTAAACACCTCGGCAGTAAAGTCTTTTTTCTTACGGAGTTCTATCATTTCGAAGGACTTTTTAACAGATCAATGAAATTCATTGCGTTCCATTCAAGCTGATGGATAGCTTTATTTACCATTATATTGAGCCAGTGATAACCGATATATGCAACTATGCCTACAATCAGTCCCGATGCGCTGGAAACCATTTTGACATACAGACCGGCGGATACACTTCCGATACTCACATCGCTTGTCATTGAGATATTGAAAAATATTTTTATTACACCGATAATTGTACCGAGAAAGCCAAACATAGGAGCTATTCCGGCTATAACTGCCAATATCTGTATATTTTTCTCAAGGTCATAAACTTCAAATTTGCCTGCTATCTCGATCGACTCTTCAATCTCTTTTATCGGTTTTCCTAACCGGGAAATTCCTTTCTCAATCATTCTGGCAATAGGTTTTGCTGTACTGCGGCAAAGTGCAAGTGCCGATTCGGTCCTCCCACCCAGAATATATTCATGGATACTGTTCATGAAGTCGACATCAGAACTGATATGACGTCGTATTGTTAAATAACGTTCAATAAAAACATAAATGGCTATTATTGACAACAATCCGATCGGTATCATAATAATACCACCCTTCAGAATAATGTCTATCAACCTGGTAGCTTCGGGTGCATGTTGCACGGGCAGTGCCGGAGATCCCCCGACAGTTTTATTCAGAGTATCAAAAGTCTGCGCAATATTTAAAAAGACTGCTGTCATAGAGGTTAGAATTATTGTTAATATTAAACAAAACGAGATCTTAATTGAAAAATTATCAGTTTCACCAAATTTTGACGTTTAATTTAATGGCAGGAGGTTACACTGAACCCATAAAGTTCCAAATTTAATTGTTACCTCAGGTATTTCCTAAAGAGTTTGTACATTTGTTTGTAATAATTTATCGTTCTTCCGGGTCACTGGCAAGTCATTACATTAAAGGTTAAATAAAAGGATTAAAATGCTATACAATTACATCTTACTGGCAATTGATCAGCCACATTTAAAAGACACCAATGCGGTAAATAATGTGGCCGAACTGCTTATGAAGGGCGGATTTATAATGATCCCCATTATTCTGCTGTCGATATTCAGCATTTATATCTTTATAGAGAGGTTTCTTTATATCAAAAAAACAACCGCTCTGGATGAGGACTTAGTGTATGATGTAATCGGAGAGATCAAAAACAAAAGACACGATGAGGCTCTGTTGCAAATCAGAAATCAGGATAACTCGCTCTCAAGAATTCTTGAAAGCGGACTTAACCAGTCGGCAAAGACACCTAAGGATGCTGAGAATTATATGGAAGCTACAGCGAATCTTGAGATTTCCGAGATGGAGAAGAATACGGGTTATCTGGGCATTATTGCAGGTATTGCCCCTATGCTGGGCTTCATTGGAACCATAGCCGGAGTTATCAAGATATTCTATAATATTTCATTGGCAGATAATATCAGCATTGGAATTATAGCCGGCGGATTATATCAGAAAATGATCTGCAGCGGAACAGGATTGATCGTCGGAGTTATAGCATACAGCTGCTATCATTATCTGCAGATGATGATTGACCGCTATTCAATAGATATGCAGAGAAAGGTAAATGAAGTCATAAAAGTGTTGTAAAATGATTATCAAAAGAAAAAGGCCGTTTAAGGCAGAGGTCAGCACTTCGTCGCTGAATGATATAATGTTTTTCCTCCTCTTATTCTTCCTTATAGTTTCTTCCCTGGCTAATCCCAATGTTATAAAATTGTTATTACCAACCTCAAAATCAGCACAGAATCTGAGTAAACAGCAAATATCTATCTCTGTTACAAAAGATAAGAAATATTATATCGACAGCCATGAGGTGAGCTTTAATGAAATAGAGCCGCTCCTGAAAGCAAGGATTAGCACTCTTCAGGAACCAACAGTTATTCTCAGAATGGAATACACTCTTACAGTGCAGGATCTGGCTGATCTCCTTGCCATTGGTTCAAAATTAAATGTAAAGATGGTTATGGCTACAACTAAGACTCCGGGTTCGTAGTCTAAATATCCTTGCATAAACCCGCTCTTAAATTGCTCTCGTAAATCTTACCGGACGGCTCTTATTTATATGAATTTCATATATAAATAAGATTTGAACTTTTCTCAGAATCATTTGTTATGATTTTTGTAATCCTTAGATCATTACTTTCAATATTATAATAATTTAAATTCCTCTTACATAATTTAAGATTATTGCGATTGAATGCCAGAAAACAGCAAATTAATATGCTAAGTAAATGTTGACATGATCTCTGAAATTAAAAATCAACCCAGCGGTTTACACAGTAGAGCAGGCATGCGTTTAATAATTATTCAACAATCTGCCATTCCCATTCAATTTTTAAGATAGCATCTTATAAATATCATAAAGTCAGATTATTGCATTTTTGAAATTTAATTATTATTACCATGGAACAATTTTTATTGCAAATGGAAGATGGTGAAACCAGGAGAAATGCATATTTGTATCAAAAAAAATCAGTATCAGAACCAAAAGTAAAAGGCATTTTATTTGCTTTGATTGTTTTCTGCGTTTGTCCTAACACCTTTGCAGTACCCAGTTATGCCCGCCAAACAGGAATGGCATGTTCTGCGTGTCACAATTCTTTCCCTCAGCTAAATGCATTTGGAAGATCTTTTAAGCTTAACGGATATACTCTATCGACCATCAGCACAATCGATGGAACAAATCTGAAGGGAAAGAACAATTTAAAACTGTTGTCAATTCCCCCCTTATCAGCCATGACACAGATATCTGTTTCTAATCTTAAAAAAGAAATACCGGGCACACAGAATACCAATGTTGAATTACCGCAGCAGTTAAGCCTTTTTCTTTCCGGATTAATCACTCCAAAAATTGGCGCATTTATTCAATTAACTTATGATCAGCAAGGTGCTGCAATAGGAATGGACAATGTTGATATACGTTATGCCAATCAGACCAAACTGGGTTCGAAAGATTTTGCTTATGGTTTTACTTTGAATAACAATCCATCTGTAGAAGATCTCTGGAATAGCACTCCTGCATGGGGGTACCCATATGCTTCTTCCGGTGTAGCTCCCTCACCGTCGGCATCGACGTTGATTGATGGAGCTCTTGCCCAGCAGGTTGCAGGTATAGGCGCCTATGGATTGTTCAATAATTTGGTCTATGCAGAGTTCAGTATGTACAGGTCGGCACCCCAGGGAGTAGCTGATCCCCCTGATGCCACTGCCAATATGATCGTGAAAGGGGTTGTTCCCTACTGGCGTTTAGCGCTTCAACATCAGTGGTCAGCATTCTACGCAGAACTTGGCACCATTGGTCTTTCAGCTAACCTGTATCCAACTGGCATAACAGGATCGACAAATCGTTATACTGACATTGGCTTCGATTTGCAGGTTGAACACTCAATTTCCAGCATAAGTCTCATTTTACATTCGAGATGGATTCATGAAAATCAGATGCTGGATGCCTCCTTTCAATCAGGAAATGCACAGAATAATAAAGCATCGCTTAACTCCTTTAAAGTAGATGGTAGTATCTATTTTGACAGAGGTCTGGGATTTACTCTCGCATATTATTCTACCACAGGTAGCAGTGATATGACAGTATACGCACCCGCTCCGGTTACAGGAAGTCAGAACGGTAAGCCTGACAGCAATGGTTACATATTGCAATTGGATTGTGCGCCATGGAAAAATATACAGTTCTCCTTGCAATATGTAATAAATAATAAATTTAACGGGACAAAAACTAACTATGATGGTTCAGGCAGAAACGCTTCAGATAATAATAGCTTATTTCTTCTTACCTGGATTAACTTCTGATTTAATCTTTTCTAAAGTATAACTTATTTTATTTTTATTGAACTTAAACATAACCCCTTTATATTATGAAATTACACTTATTATCCGTCGTTATTGTTCTTCTTACAATACCACTCTCTTTGAGTCAGCCGGAAAATAGAAATTTCCGGAAAGATTCTCTTTTGTCAAATGACATGCCTGTCAGCACAGTTAGGACTGATCAGCAGCAAAATAAAGATATAGGTGTGGGGCCAATTAAAAATATTGAGCTTGGACCCGTTGACATGAAAATCGCAAATAAAGGGAAAGTTCTTTTCAATAGCAAGTGTTTACTATGCCACGATCTTGACCAGAAGAAAATCGGTCCCCCTCTGAGAGATATAACTAAAATAAGAACACCTGAATTTATAATGAATCTTCTCCTGAACACAGTCCAGATGCAACAGGAAGATCCTGTTATAAAAGATCTGTTAGCTACATACAAGGTTCCTATGACACCTCCCGATTTTTCTAAAGACCAGGTCAGATCAGTTTTGGAATATCTCAGGAGCGTTGCTAAATGAAACCATACCCGGAAACATACAGACGACGCGGATTTCTTAAAAAGGTAATTGGAATTTTCACCGCCTTTGGGAGCTTAGTGCTGGCCGTACCATTTATTGGTTCCATTGTTATGACCGTGAAGGAAAGGAAAAATAAGAAATTAATAAGAATTGCCAATCTCGATCAACTTCCTTTAAACCAGCCACAGAAGATTAACTTTTCTGAGCTGGAAACTGATGCGTTTATTGAAGGGTTTGAAACCAGGAATGTTTGGGTTATAAAACATTCGGAGTCATCGGTCACAGTTTTTTCACCTATCTGCCCCCATCTTGGATGCAGTTATGACTGGCAGCCACGGGAGAATTCATTTGTTTGTCCATGCCATGCCAGCGTTTTCAATCTCGAAGGGAAGGTTACAGAAGGTCCTTCCCCCAGGAGTTTGGACTCACTCCCACAAAAAATTGTAGATAATATTCTCTTCATTGAATGGGAAAGGTTCGAAATAGGTGTAACTGAAAAAAAAGCCATTTGAGATATGACAAGCACATCGAAGCTACGCAACTGGATAGAAGAAAGGTTTCCGCTAAGATCAACCATTAAGTTCATTATTGATGAGGATATCCCAGGACGATCAAGCTATTTTTACGCCCTTGGAAGCGCTACATTGTTTGTATTTTCACTCCAGATATTATCAGGTGTGTGGCAGCTGTTTTACTATGTGCCTACAACCGATCATGCTTATTCCAGTGTGAGTTACCTTCGAACATCAGTCCCACTTGGATGGCTGATCCATGGTATTCATTACTGGGGAGCTCAGGCAATGATTGTCCTGGTGGGCCTTCATTTAATCAGGGTATTTATTTGGGGAGCTTATAAGCATCCACGTGAATTAGTATGGCTCGCAGGAGTCTTGCTTCTCATTCTTACTGCGGTGATGAGTTTTACAGGCGTTTTGCTTCCCTGGGACGAGGTAGGTTATTTTGCAGCAAAGGTTGGCACGAACATCGCAAGTACAATACCTGTAATCGGCACTTCGGTCAAAAATTTCTTGCTTGGAGGCACAGAAATTGGCCAGCTTACATTAAGCAGATTCTTTATTTTGCATATTGCAATTGTACCTTTTATCCTGCTCTCTTTTATCATAATTCACCTTATGGCATTCCGTCAATTCGGAAGCATTGGTCCCTGGAAAAAAGCTAAAAGAGCAATAACAACCCCATTCTGGCCTGATCAGGTAGCCAAGGATATAATTATTTCGATTTTAATTCTGCTTATCCTATTTGCTTTTTCAGCCTATATCAGAGCCCCTTTTTCAGGACCAGCGGATCCTCTTGATACCTCGTACCATCCAAAGCCTGAATGGAACTTCCTGTTCCTGTATCAGGCCTTAAAAGCATTTAAGGGAAATTGGGAGCCTATCGGAACTATTTTGTTTCCCGTGCTTTTGGTTTTGTTTATGCTTTCCGTGCCTTTCATGGATAAATACAAGGAAACCAATCCCTTAAAAAGACCAGCTGTGCTTATTCTCGGGATAGTTTTTGTAGGTGGAATAATTTTCCTTACTATCGAAGGCAAAGGAAAAGTGCCTGAGACAGGTACTGTTTCCCCGGTCCAGAGCAAAATTGTAATTACTGAAAATGCCCCTGTCAATATTAAGCAGGGACATGATTTATTTATTTCTAATAATTGTGTGATTTGTCATAGCATAAACGGTTCTGGTGGGAAAATCGGACCAGATCTTTCCCATGAAACAGCAAGAGGAATGAGTACAGCTAAGATTGCAGAACAAATTAAAGACCCTAAAAAATTAAATCCGAAAAGCGTTATGCCAGCTTTCTCAAGCCTCCCGCCTGAACAGATTGAAGCTATCGCAGCATATCTGCTTAATGTTGACAAGGGAAGTTCCATAATTGGTGGTAATAATAATTTATCGTCGCAAATTTCGTCGGCCCAAAGTAGTACTTCATCCGAAAATTATGCAGGAAATAAACAGAGTAATATAAATATACATTCACTGATAGGGCCTGCAGCATCTTATATTGGGGATCCCAGACATGGTGAAATATTATACAGACAACAATGTGAGGGTTGTCATGGTGTTAATGGAGAAGGGAAGGTGCCCAATCCAGGATCGTCAAGTGGGTTTGTCCCTGCCTTAAAGCCGATACAGGCAAAATATTTCAGTCAGAATGTAACGGTTTTTGTTAATAATGTTGACACAATAATTCAACACGGATCAATGCCTGCTGGTACCTCTCCTTCTTTGAAAATGCTTGCTTTTGGTGATGCCGGTACCTTAACCCAGCAACAAATTGCTCAGATTGAATCATATATATTAGACTTGAATTCTGTTGATCGTGCCGGGATATTGAACCCTGGAATTAAGCCAAAACTTTTTGTCCAAATCACAATTTCACTTTTCATAATGCTTAGCCTTGTTCAGCTGCTTTACCATAATATTACAAGAAAGAGAACAAATGCAGCCGGGAACTAATCACGACTTCATTCATCAGATTAGAATGTCAATAAAATATTTTGATACCTGAAATTTTTAAAAGCTAATCGGATTCCTGCCAGATACCAGCCTCCTTCATGCATGATTTATCGCAAGGGATAATCATTTGGCAAATGATCATCAGCAAAAATATATTTATCTTAGCGCCCGAAAAAATCCAGAATTAAAAATGAAAAATATTATCAAGCACATTATTCTTACCAATAGTAAAAAACTATTATTATTTACTATCCTGTTAATTACGCCAATAGGTCTTTTTGCTGCAGGAAGTCCTGTTCCTTCCATCGGGCCTGTCAGACTTGAATTCATCATTTTCGGAGTTATTCTTTTAGGAGTGGCCCTATTCCACAAGCAAACTTTTTGGGTAGCAGTAATTGGACTGGCCGTATTATTGACTTTTAAATTTATTTTTGATCCTGATTTCCACCTGCTTCAGCACCTTTTTGGTACGACGTCATTCGGGGAACAACTTATGAATAAGAATCTGAGACAGGGAGAATGGGGAATTCTTGTTAATCTTCTCGGACTTTTGCTTGGATTTGCTATCCTTTCCAAAATATTTGAAGAATCGGGCGTTCCGGATATATTGCCAAAATTTCTGCCCGATGACTGGAAGGGGCCTTTTATACTTCTGATTTTTGTTTTCATCTTATCATCATTCCTTGATAATATTGCAGCAGCACTTATCGGAGGTGCCATAGCAATTGTGGTTTTCAAGAAAAGAGTTCATGTAGGTTACATAGCTGCCTTAGTAGCAGCAAGCAATGCGGGAGGTTGCGGAAGTGTTGTTGGCGATACAACCACTACTATGATGTGGATCGACGGGGTAAGCGCCCTAAATGTTCTGCATGCCTATATCGCCGCAGGTGTTGCCTTGTTATTTTTCTCGTGGTTCGCATCGCATCAGCAGGACAGGTATCAAAGAATACAGAAAGACGCTAATCCTGATGCAAAGATCGACTGGGTGAAAATATTTAATGTCGGACTGATACTGGCCGGTGCAATTATATCAAATATTTTGTACGACATGCCTGCTTTAGGGGTATGGATCGCAATCATTATTGGTGCATTTCTCAGAAAAGTACCATGGAAAGAAGTTTCCGGAGCAATTAAGGGAACAATATTTTTGCTCAGTCTTGTATCCTGTGCATCACTTATGCCAGTGGATGATCTCCCAAGAGCATCATGGATAACGGCTCTTGGCCTGGGATTCCTTTCATCCGTATTTGATAATATCCCGCTTACAAAGCTTTGTCTTGAACAAGGACATTTCGATTGGGGAATGCTGGCATACAGTGTAGGCTTTGGCGGTTCAATGATTTGGTTTGGTTCATCTGCCGGGGTAGCGATAACAAATAAATTTCCTGATGACCGTGATGTTATAAAATGGGTTAAGGGTGGCTGGCATGTAGTAGCTGCTTTTATTATAGGCTTTTTCGCATTATATTTTATTAAGGGATGGGAACCGGCAGATAATAAGGAGCACAAAATAATAAATTGTCCGGTTCCTGGCTGTCCGATGGGCAAAGTGCCATTAAGTGAAAATATGCCAGGGACGGTGAATTACCTTGATCTGATAAAATAAAAGAACCCCATTTAATTCCCCCGAATGGGAGGTTATTCCTCTTCCATAATTCCGAATGGGATAATACGTCTCCGGCAACAGACCAAAGAAAGAGGGTGCCAATCCCATGCAAAATGGTACTCCTGGCCCTACTGGAACAGATAATCTCACTACAAAAATAGGGACGTTGCAAGCAACGTCCCTATGAATTTATAATATCCTGAATGTGCTATTAAAACAGGCTCCATGCAACGGTAACACCAGCCATAACGACTGCTACCATAGACATAAGCTTTATAAGAATATTCATTGAAGGGCCACATGTATCTTTGAATGGATCACCAACGGTATCTCCTACGATACTTGCTTTATGACACTCACTTTTCTTGCCACCATAATTTCCTCTTTCAATGTATTTTTTAGCGTTATCCCATGCACCACCTGCATTGTTAAGCATACTGGCAAGTGTAAATCCAGTAGTCATTCCACCCATTAATAATCCGACAACTCCAGGAACACCAAAAATGATACCAATGGTAACTGGTACAATAATTGCCATGAGAGCAGGAACAACCATTTCTTTCTGTGCACCTTTTGTTGCAATAGCAACGCATTTTGCATATTCAGGTCTTCCGGTACCATCCATAATACCAGGAATTTCACGGAACTGACGCCTTACTTCATCAACCATTCTTCCAGCATTCCTGCCAACGGCTTTCATTGTCATAGCAACGAAAACAAAACACATCATTGCACCAATGAAAAGGCCAGCAAGCAGTATCGGATTAAAGAGTGAAAGGTTATAAGCGAGAACAAAATCTTTGACACCTGCATGCGAAACTTCCACTGCTGTTTGTCCGGCCTGTAAAGCTGCAGGTGCATGACTATGATAAAACAATACGTCACCAATCTGTTTGAATCCATCAGCACTTTTATCCGCAAGTCGCCCAAGCCAAAGCTTAACTTCTTCCATATAAGCAGCAACAAGAGCCAATGCTGTAAGAGCAGCTGAACCAATAGCAAAACCTTTGCCGGTTGCAGCTGTAGTATTTCCAAGACCGTCAAGCGCATCTGTTCTTTCTCTGACTTCCTCCGGAAGACCAGCCATTTCAGCATTACCTCCTGCGTTATCAGCAATTGGTCCGAAAGCATCAGTTGCAAGAGTAACACCAAGAGTTGAAAGCATACCTACAGAAGCAAACCCAATACCATATACACCCATAGCAAAGTTGTGGAATCCACCAGCAAATCCATAAGCTGCAATAATTCCACCGACTATCGTCAATACTGGTAGCCAGGTCGAAAACATCCCAACAGCCATACCTTCAATAATCACAGTTGCTGGTCCGGTTTCAGATTGTTTTGCAATACCTTGTGTGGGTTTATAACCATCGGAAGTATAATATTCTGTTGCCTGACCAATAATTACACCAGCAACAAGTCCTGAGACAGCTGCACCAAATACACCCCATGTAATCCAATCAGCATAAGCCATTATAGCTAATACCACAAGGATTAAGGAAGAACTTCCTCCAGTACCTAATAAAAGAGCCCTCAGAAGAGTCTTTTGAGATGCTGACTCCTTAGTCCTTACCATATATATCCCTGCAATTGACAATAAAATACCAATTGCTGAAACAATCATCGGTGCTATTATAGCTTTAATCTGATAATCACCATTTTGCCCTGCTATCATTGGGAGAGCAGCGCCAAGAGCGGCTGTTGAAAGAATCGAGCCTGCATAGGATTCATAAAGGTCAGCGCCCATACCGGCTACGTCACCTACGTTATCACCAACGTTATCAGCAATGGTTGCAGGATTACGGGGATCATCTTCGGGAATTCCTGCTTCAACTTTACCAACAAGGTCAGCGCCTACGTCAGCAGCTTTTGTAAAGATACCTCCACCAACACGTGCAAAAAGAGCCTGTGTGGAAGCACCCATACCAAAGGTGATCATTGTTGCTGTAATCTCAACAAATTTCTGGTGCTCATCAATCCCTGACTGAACAAAAGTCAGACCTAAAAAGTGTAATCCTGTAGCCATATGTTCAGGAGTAAAAACAACCTTGGTAAGGAAAATGAACCATGCAGCGATATCCAGAAGTGCGAAACCGACAACAACAAGGCCCATAACGGCACCACTGCGTAAAGCTACCTGTAATCCCTTATTAAGTGATTTTGAAGCTGCCCATGCAGTACGGTTTGAAGCAAAAGTCGCAGTCTTCATGCCAAGATAACCACAAAGCCCTGAGAAGAATCCTCCGGTTAAAAATGCCACCGGGACAAATGGGTTCTGCACTCCCATGTATGCCAGAATGGATAATAAAACGACAAGGACAATAAAAATCTTGCCGACAACTGTGTACTGGCTTTTAAGGTAGGCCATTGCACCCTCCCTTACATACTCAGCAATCTCTTTCATCTTCGCTGTACCTTCATCCTGTACTTTCATACCTTTGAAAAAGATCCATGCGAACAATAATGCCATGAGAGCTGAAATTGGAACAATCCAAAAAATGCTACTAATCATGATATCTGTTATTAAATTAAAAATTAAAAGGTTTAGGAATAAAAAAAAAATCGCCGGTACAAAACTATATGAGTTTTTCAATAATTCAAACGAAAAATAGCCGTTCTTGACAGAGTTTGTAATTTAAAAAGAGTCTAAACAAGTTGAATTATATCAGTTTTTAACCGGAAAGAGTTTCAAACTGCAAACAACTTATTAAGATCTTCCAGAAGCTCCTTTCCCAGAAGTCCCCTCGCAATTTCACGAACCTCGCCTGTCATCCTTATGTTCCAGTCCTTATCGATCTGTATTTTAAGTGTTCCTCCCAACATATGCATTGTAAGATCGCCTTTGATCAGGCCTCGTTTAACAAGAATACAAGAGGCTGCACAGGATGAGCTTCCCGACGCCAGTGTGAATCCGGCTCCCCTTTCCCAGATCAGAATCTCTGCGTCGTGATCGGAAAGAACTCTGGCAAACTGTACATTAATCCGGTTAGGAAAAAGAGGATGATTCTCAAGTAATGGACCATAAGCACGGATTTCATTCTCGTCCAGCTCCTCTTTTACAACAACGCAATGCGGATTACCGACTGATACACAATTCACTTCAAATTCCCTGTCACCTGCCATGATTTTCTGACCTATGAACTCCTGTTTATCAGAATTAACGGGAATATCGCGGGAAGCAAATATTGCCCTCCCCATATCGACCGCAATAAGTATCGCTTTCCCGTTTTCTTCCTTTACAATTTCAGCATAAACTATATCGGTGAGGGTTTCCACTGAAAATTGCCGCGTCTTTGCATATCCGTAATCAAAAAGATACTTGCAGAAAATACGCAATCCATTACCACTTTTTTCCGCTTCTGAACCATCCGGATTATAAACCCGGAATCCGAAATCAGCTTTTGTGGATGGAACTTTCAACACAATGCCATCTGATCCTATCCCAAAATGTATATTGCACAATCGCTTTATTGCCTGCTCCGTGAGTTGAAAATCTATATTTGTGCTCTCCAGAACAATATACTCATTGCCCAATCCGTGCATCTTAACAAAACTGTTTCGTTCCATCGTTTAATAGTATTATTGTAATCTTAAGCCATGAAATTTCTGACGAGATCCTCCAGGGTATCTCTTCTTCTGATAAGTCTGGGAACACCATCAGCCTGAATAAGAACTTCCGCAGGCTTAAGCCTGTTATTGTAATTTGAACTCATTGAATATCCGTAAGCTCCGCTGTCAAGCACCCCTATTATATCATTCTCAAATATTTCCGGGAGTTTTCTCTGCTTTGCAATTATATCCCCTGTCTCACAAATGTTGCCCACAATGTTCACAGTCTCCTCTTTTAAGGAGGGTGTTCCATTGCCCCGGTATATCTCAATATCATGATGTGAATCATACATAACAGGACGTATGAGTACATTAAATCCGAGATCGGTACCTATGTATTTTATGTTGTAATTCGTTTTAATTGCATTTACTCTCCCCAGCAGTATACCCGATTCCGCAACTATATATCTTCCCGGTTCAATCTTAAATTCAATATTTTTCCCGTACTCCTTTACCCATGAATTAATAACATCCGACAGTCGCCCGCCAAGCTCTTTCAGATCCAGCCGCGGTTGATCGGCCTGCTTATTATAAGGAATTCCGAATCCGCCTCCAAGGTCGACGAAATCAAGGTCATCAAACTGAAGGGCTATTGAGAGTATATTAGCGGTGCTCTCCAGGTAAGCTTTTCCATCCATAAAAAGCGAACCGATATGCTGGTTAATGCCAATAAGCCTGAGATTATATTCTTTGATGATCTTCTTTAACTGTGGAACTCTGCCCATTTCAATTCCAAACTTTGTGTTTCGGCCCGCGGTTGTAACTTTTTCATGGTGTCCTGCTCCTACTCCGGGGTTCAGCCTGAAAGCCACCTCACCACCGGGATTTAGCCTTCCGAACAGCTCCAGCTGAGATAAAGAATCCACAGAAATCTTTACCCCGGCATTAATGGCATAATTAAGTTCTTCCTCATTCACATTATTGCCAATATAAAATATTTCTTCAGGCTTGTACCCTGCCTTCATATTAATAAATATTTCGCCGGGAGACATTGCATCCACGCGTAATCCTTCATCCCTTACAATCTTCAGTAGTTCAAGGCTACTATTTGCCTTCGGCGAATAATTGACTGTAAATTTTGAATAGGAAATAAGACTTTTAAGGTCACGACAACGGTTGCGCAGAATATTCTCATTATACACATAGAGTGGTGTATCATATTTTTCAGTGAGTTTGTAAGGATCGGTGTTCCCAAAAAACTTCGTTTCGTGGCTTACCCTGGAATAAATATAATTCATTGTTTTAGGATGAAAAGTAACTTTAATATATTTGCGGCTAAAATATATAAAATGGCGCAGATTAACGAGAATTATCTTAAACTTCAGGCTGGCTACCTTTTCCCCGAAATCGGAAGACGGGTACGGGAATTTCAGAAAGAAAATCCGCAGGCAAAAATCATCAAAATGGGTATAGGTGATGTTACGCAGCCGCTGACACCTTCAGTTATCCGTGCTTTTCATGAAGGAGTTGAAGATATGTCCAAAGCTGAAACATTTAAAGGATATGGCCCTGACCAGGGATATGATTTTCTGCGCCAGGCTATTGCAAAAAATGATTATAACGATCGTGGAGCTGATATAAAAGCTGATGAGATTTTCATTTCAGATGGCGCGAAATGTGATACAGGAAACATTCTGGAGATCTTTGGTCCCGATAATGTCATAGCTATGCAGGACCCTGTATATCCGGTATATGTAGACACCAGTGTTATGGCCGGACGTACAGGTAAATATCTGGAAAACGGATATTACGACAAACTTGTATATCTGCCCTGCAATGCAGAAAATGGATTTATCCCAAAAATTCCTGAAAAGAAAATCGATATAGTCTTCCTGTGTTATCCAAATAATCCGACCGGGACTACTGCCAGCAGGGCGGAATTGAAAAAATGGGTTGATTATGCTATTAAGAACAGAACCGTAATATTATATGATTCTGCATATGAAGCTTACATCTCTGACCCTGAAATTCCACATTCCATCTACGAAATTGAAGGAGCAAGGAAAGTTGCTATCGAATTCAGGAGTTTCTCAAAAACAGCTGGTTTCACAGGCACACGCTGCGCCTATACTGTTGTCCCAAAAGATCTTGCAGCCTTTACTTCCGATGGACTGGAAAAACCGCTGTATCCACTTTGGTTCAGAAGACATGCCACAAAATTTAATGGAGTGTCATATCCGGTGCAGAAAGCGGCTGCTGCTATTTTCACTTCAGAAGGAAAAGAAGAAGTCAGAGCCACTATCAATTACTATATGAATAATGCAAAAATCCTACGCGAAAGCCTTGCAAGATTAGGTTTTCAGGTCTTTGGCGGGATTAATGCACCATATGTCTGGGTAAATTCAAGCCGGCAGATTAAATCGTGGGATTTATTTGACAAACTGCTGCGCGAAGCCAATGTAGTTGGTACTCCGGGTTCAGGTTTTGGTCCCTCAGGGGAAGGATACTTCAGGTTTTCAGCCTTCGCCACACATGAGAATGTTATAGAAGGTATGGAACGACTTGGAGATATCAAATGGTGATCCAGAGTTGCATTTCTGTTAAGGCAGAGACATTGTATAATATGCCGGCATGATATTTGTCGGAAATAAACATGAAAAACATACGTTTAGTCGTAGCCGGTTGATCTATAGCTAAAATACCCGGAATTAAAGATTGATAATTGTTGATTTTGTGTTAATTTTGAATGCAGTCCTAATCAATGCCAATGTATGCCTAAAATATCAGCTGTAATAATAACATTTAATGAAGAGTTGTTCATTGGCAAGTGTCTTGCATCATTGGAAGGAATAGCTGATGAGATAATTGTGGTAGACTCAAACTCTACAGACGGAACTGAGGAAATATGCAAAAAATATAATGTAAGGTTTATCAGTCATAAATTTGAAGGTTTCCGTGATCAGAAAAATTATGCTCTGCAATTCGCCACCTATAAACACATTTTATCACTCGATGCTGACGAAGCTTTAAGTGACCAGTTAAGAGAATCTATCTTAGCTATCAGGGAAAATTGGGAATATGACGGATACTTCTTTAACAGGCGTGGTAATTATTGCGGAACATGGATAAATCATTCAGAATGGTATCCCGATAAGCAGCTGAGACTATTCTATGCTGATCATGGAACCTGGGGAAAACTCAATCTCCATGAAAAATTTCTGATGTCTAACGGAGCCAGAATCGGCAGGCTCCAGGGTGATTTATTGCATTGGCCGTTTTTGAACCAACAGGACCATAGGGATAAAATGTATAAGTATTCCCTTCTTGGCGCTGAAGAGTATCACAAAGCAGGAAGGAAAGCCAATATTCTTACTCCCTATATTCATTACCTATGGGGATTTTTCAGATCCTATATTATACACAAAGGCTTTCTCGATGGTCATAACGGATATCTTATCTGCTCAATGTATGCCAAATCCGTTTTCAACAAATACAGGAGACTGAGGGTCCTGAATAATGACAATGCAGCTAAATAAATTCGTTTGAATGATTTTCGGGGAAGATATTAAAGAGTCGTTAAAGGCCCTCAGAAATGGGGGCGTGATTCTTTACCCTACTGATACAATATGGGGACTTGGCTGTGACGCTACAAATGAAGCCGCAATAAAAAAAATCTTTAATATTAAATCAAGGGATGAGAATAAAAGCCTGATCATTCTTGTTGATGGCATATCAATGCTTGAAAGATATGTGGAGGATTGTCCTGATATAACAATTGAACTAGCCACCGTTTCTGAGACTCCCCTGACAATTATTTATCCAAAGGGAAAATATCTTGCTCAGGGTGTATGTGCCTCTGACGGCTCGGTGGCAATAAGGATCTGCCATGATGAATTCTGCGGTGAGCTTATCAGCCGCTTCAGGAAACCAATCATTTCTACATCTGCTAATTTCAGCGGAAAACCTGCACCAGCTTTCTTCGGAGATATAGAAGAAGAGTTGATTGAAAAGGTGGATTATGTTGTCAAATACCGGCGCGATGACCAGGGTAAACATAGTCCCTCCCCGGTCATCAAGGTCAATCGCGACGGTTCAATTAAGATCTTAAGAGGATAGATTATTTCGATCTCACTTTTCCTGAACCCGACACATGTGCGTCGACTCTGGGATTTCCGTCATAAGTTATGTCACCGCTTCCCGAAACACTGGCCCTGAGCGACTCAGTAACGTTACAGTTACAGTTTCCGCTGCCTGAGATATGTATCTCAGCCGATCCTATTTTAAAGGATCCTCCATCGTAATTTCCTGATCCGCTGATAGATATATTAGCTTTATCCGCTGTTCCGTTCCCGCCCGCGACAATATTGCCAGAACCTGAAATACTGCATCCAAGATCCGAAACACTAACTTCATTTGTATATATTTTCCCGCTTCCGCTTACATTCAGATCGAGCTCATCACCTTTTACGGCATCTTTTATTTCGGCCTTTCCTGAACCAGAAACACCCAGGGCTTTTATCTCTGGCATTGTCACATAAGCCGTGATCTTTTCATTCATATTGAATCTCCAGTTTTCCTTCTTTATTACCAGTCTGTCACCCGATACTTCTGTAATGATATCTTCAAGATCTTTTTTTTCTCCTTCGAGAACAACTTTAAATTCAGGACCAATATTGATGTACAGATTGCCGGCAACGCCAAAGCTTACTTTTGTAAAATCTTTGACATCCCTGGTCTCTTTTACTCCTGACTGGCCTTTGGCAAAACCCGACAAGACAGCCATAGCTAAAATCACACCTGATAAAATAATTCCCCTTTTCATAATGTTATGGATTAATGAATAAAAACTTTTTACTCT
This sequence comes from uncultured Bacteroidales bacterium, assembly GCA_963715785.1. Lineage (GTDB taxonomy): Bacteria > Bacteroidota > Bacteroidia > Bacteroidales > VadinHA17 > LD21. The sequence goes on along the minus strand of OY970276.1, from coordinate 1,838,051 downwards.
CAAAAGACCTGCCTTTTTTGTTATAGCTGCAAAAACCGCAATAAATATTTCAGTTTATATCAGTGAGTCCTTCGGGTATATCCATTACAATGACTTTTTTCTTCTTATCGACACTTATTATAAAATGTTCATGGAAAGGTATCAGTATGGATTTTTTATTCTGTGAGATTACATTAATAAGCCACTGTCCATTGTTTTCTATCACCTCAGAAATTGTTCCCAGCTCTTCATTTTCTTGAATGACTACTTTATATCCTACAATATCCTGATTATTTTTCTTCAGCTTTTCATCAAATTTATCGGAGGTAAGAAAGATCCTGCACCCAACAAATTCAGTTGTTTTCTTATCGGAATCGTATCCGTCAAACCAAAGTTTCAGTATATCAGCGCCTGAATATTCAAGGTCAGATATAAAAAAAGGAACCGGTCTCCCTTCAATTTCGAGAAAGACCGATTCCATCTGAGGTATATTTTCAGTGAAGATGTTTTCCAGCTTAACTATAACGGCTCCCTCATAGCCGCTTACTTTAGTGATTCTGCCCAGTAATATGCTGTAATTGTAAGCCATTGGATCTCTGATCCTTATGACTCTGAACTACTCCTGAGGCTTGTCTTCTGCAGCCGGTTCCGAGGTGGTTTCTTCAGGAGAAGGAAGCTCGGCAGCTTCATCAGCAGGCACTGTTTCCTCAGTAACGGCTTCAGCTTTGTCTGCGGCGGCAGCTTTTGCAGCCAGATCAGCGCTCTTTTTGGCAAGTTTTGCTGCTCTTGCCTCGTTTACCCGTTTTTCAACCAGGAGCTTCTTTCCTAATTCGTCATCCTGTGATTTCTCGAGGTTGGATTTTTTAGCTTCAATTTTTGCTTCATTCTGTTTAATCCACTCGTCGAATCTCTTTAATGCTTCGGTTTCATCGAAAGCACCTTTTCTAACACCTTCAAGAAGATGTTTTTTCATTAGTACACCTTTATAAGACAGGATAGCTCTACAGGTATCTGTAGGTAATGCGCCATTTTGCAGCCAACCCAGGGCCTTATCGAAATCGAGTTCGATAGTTGCCGGGTTAGTAATAGGATTATAAGATCCTATCTTTTCAATATATCTGCCATCCCGTGGCGATCTGCTATCTGCAACCACAATGTGGTAGAAGGCCAGCTTCTTGCGGCCTTTTCTAGCTAATCTGATTTTAACTGCCATTAATTCTTACGCTTTATTATTTAACCTGTTTTAAAAATTGTGGCTGCAAATATATAATATTTATTAATGTAATCCAAACCACCCTTCTCCTAAACCAATTTTACCTATTTTTGTTAATTCATACTGTATATTATTTAAGTTCTGCTTATGCCAGGTTTCGCACATTTACACGTTCATACTCAATATTCTATACTTGATGGAGCTTCGAATATCCCATTGCTGATTGACAAGGTTAAAACTCTTGGAATGGAAGCAATTGCCATCACCGACCATGGGAATATGTTTGGTGTTAAGGAGTTCCACAATGCAGCCTCAAAAAAAGGAATAAAACCGATTATAGGATGTGAGATCTACGTTGCTAAAAGATCAATTGAAAATGTCAGCGGAAAAGAAGATCGATCAGGGGATCACCTGATTCTCCTTGCAAAAAACCTCAAAGGCTACAAGAACCTTATAAAGCTTGTTTCAACAGCCTGGATAAAGGGTTTTTATTATAAGCCCCGTGTTGACAAGGCACTGCTTGCGCAATATAAAGAAGGTCTAATTGCTTCTTCTGCCTGCCTGGCCGGGGAAATCCAGGACGAAATACTTAACGGTACAATGACAGGTGCCGAGGCAGCCCTCAGGAGTTATCTCGACATTTTTGGAGACGATTTTTACCTCGAGATCCAAAGGCATGAAACTTATGATCCTGAGGCAGACAGATCTGCATTTCCACTTCAGCAGAAAGTTATAGAAGCCTTCAAAAAGCTTTCTGCAAAGTTTAATGTGCATGTGATAGCGACAAATGATGCCCATTTCATAAATGCGGAGGATGCCGAAGCACACGATCGTCTTATATGTATAAACACCGCAAAGGATATCGATGATCCGAACAGGCTGAGATATTCAAAACAGGAATACATTAAGACCGAAGAGGAGATGCGGGCTATTTTCAGCGATATCCCTGAAGCTATCGACAATATTGCCGGACTTGTCGCAAAAGTTGAAAAGTATAAACTCGACCATGAACCTATTATGCCGGAATTTGATTTGCCGGAAGGTTACACCGATAAGGACGAATACCTGAGATTCCTTACTTATAAAGGAGCCGATAACAGGTGGGGGGAACTGACTGAGGAGCAGACCGAAAGGCTCGATTTTGAACTGGCCATGATTGCCAAAATGGGGTTTCCCGGATATTTTCTGATCGTGCAGGATTTCCTGCGGGCCGCAAGGGAAATGGGTGTATCAGTTGGTCCCGGACGAGGATCAGCAGCCGGATCAGCAGTTGCTTTCTGCCTCAAAATCACCGACATTGACCCTATCAAATACGGACTTCTTTTTGAAAGATTCCTCAACCTCGATCGTATTTCAATGCCTGATATTGATATCGATTTCGACGAAGACGGAAGGGAAGCTGTGCTCAAATATGTGGTTGATAAATACGGGCACGATAAAGTTGCCCATATTATCACTTTTGGTTCAATGGCTGCCAAGATGGCTATCCGTGATGTTGCCAGGGTACAGAAATTGCCATTGCCGGATGCTGACAGGCTTGCAAAGCTTATACCTGAAAGACCGGGGATAACAATAAAGGATGCCTATTCAGAAGTCCCGGAACTGGCCCGTGAAAGAGAATCCTCAAATAAGCTCATAGCTCAAACCTTAAAATATGCTGAGGTCCTCGAGGGCTCCGTGAGACAAACCGGAGTCCATGCATGTGGTATAATAATTGGGAAAGACTCTCTCGATAATTATATTCCCCTCTGCACGGCAAAAGATACGGATCTGTATGCAACTCAATATGATGGAAGTCATGTCGAGTCTGTAGGCCTGCTCAAAATGGATTTCCTTGGCTTAAAGACCCTTTCAATAATCAAGGATGCAATTGACAACATAAGAAAGTCAAAAGGAATTGATATCGACATAGATACAATACCTCTTGATGATAAAAAAACATTTGAACTATTCAGTAATGGTGAAACAACCGGCATATTCCAGTTTGAATCTACCGGCATGAAAAGATACCTGAAAGATCTCGAACCCAACCGGCTCGAAGATCTGATCGCAATGAATGCTCTCTACCGTCCCGGACCGATGGAATACATACCAAAATTCATCAGAAGGAAGCATGGCACCGAGAAAATCGATTATCAGTTACCTGAAATGGAAAAGTATCTCGATGATACTTATGGGATTACTGTGTACCAGGAACAGGTAATGTTATTATCTCAGGAACTGGCCGGGTTCACCAAGGGCGAAGCCGATTCATTGAGAAAAGCTATGGGGAAGAAGAAACGCTCCATAATGGATGAAATGAAGTTAAAGTTCCAGGAGGGTTGTTCAAAAAAAGGGTACGATGCTGAGATAGTTAATAAGATATGGTCTGACTGGGAAGCCTTTGCACAATATGCCTTTAATAAATCCCATTCAACATGCTATGCACTAATTGCATACCAGACAGGCAATCTTAAAGCCAATTACCCGGCAGAATATATGGCCGCAGTTCTCAGCCGAAATATCAGTGATATTAAAAAGATCACTACATTCATGGATGAGACCCGAAGGATGGGGATGGAAGTTCTGGGACCCGACGTGAACGAGAGCAATTTAAAGTTCACTGTGAATAAGGATGGTAATATAAGATTCGGCCTGGGCGCCATCAAGGGAGTTGGAGAAAGTGCAGTGCTGCAGCTTATTGAGGAAAGAGAAATAAATGGGCTTTATAAAGATATCTACGACCTTGTAGAAAGAGTGAATCTCAACTCTCTCAATAAGAAAAACCTTGAAGCGATGGCGGTTGCCGGCGCTTTTGATTGTTTTTCGAAAATATCCAGGGCTCAGTATTTTTCTCTTGATACAAAAGGATCAAGCTTTATAGAAAGCATTATCAGATACGGGAACAATTCAAAATCAGTGAAGAGTTCCAGCCAGCAGTCTCTTTTCGGCGACAGCGGAGGGTTTGACATGATAAAACCTGAGCCAGCCTCATGCCCCGATTGGCCAAAGCTGGAAAAGCTCAACCGGGAAAAAGAAGTTATCGGAATCTATCTGTCATCTCATCCTCTCGATGACTTCAAACTCGAAATAAATACCTTTACAACTGCTGTGCTGGCAGATCTGCAAAACCTTCGGGAGTTCCTTGATCGCGATGTGGCAGTAGCCGGCATGGTAACCGATATCAGAACTGGAATAGGCAAAAACGGGAAACCATATGGCTCATTCACTCTGCAAGACTACTCAGATTCTTTCCGTTTCATGCTTTTTGACAAAGATTATCTTGAAAACAGCAAGTTTTTTATTGTCGGGTATTATCTCCTGGTAAAAGGCAGAGTTCAGAAAAGGAGATATAAAGAAGAGGAAATTGAATTCAGAATAAAAACAATCAATCTGTTATCGAGCGTGAAAGATGAACTGATAAAATCTGTCACTATAAAAATAGAACCTGAGAATATCGATAACGAAATGATCAATAATCTGAAAGATCTTATAAGTGAGAATAAAGGAGAAACTGAACTGAAATTTCTTTTCCTCGATCCTGATGATAAAATTTCTCTTCCAATGTTTTCAAGAACCTTCAGGGTAAGGTTGAATAATGAGTTTCTAACCTATCTGGAAGACCACCCGGGAATAGATTTTAAAGTTAATTGACTATCTTTGCACCGGATAATTATTATTTCTAAAATTTTAAATATTATGGCTATAGAGGTAAATGATATGAACTTCGAGGATCTGGTCGTTAAAGCTAAAAAGCCAGTAATGGTTGATTTCTGGGCTGAGTGGTGCGGTCCCTGCAGAATGGTGGCACCTATTATGGAAGAACTTTCACATGAGTATGATGGGAAAGCTCTGGTGGTAAAATGCGATGTCGATAGTAGTCCGAGTGTCGCTGCTAAATACAGCATCAGGAATATTCCTACTGTTCTGTTTTTCAAGGATGGGAAAGTGGCTGACAAACAGGTAGGTGCAGTGCCAAAAAATAACTTTGTCGCAAAACTAAACGCTCTTATTTAAGATATCTAGTTACTCAATCTGGCCGTTAGGGTATACTCCAACGGCTTTTTTAATATTTGGCTATGAAAGTTTGTGTGTTTGCATCATCGAGCAGTCGAATCGACCATGAATATTCAATAGCTGCCGGTCATCTTGGATTACTGTTTGCACAGTCGGGAATAAGTGTAGTGTACGGTGGCGGCGGGATAGGTCTTATGGGCAAGCTCGCTGATGTGGTCATTGAAAACAATGGAAATATTACCGGAGTAATTCCCTCATTTATGAAAGATGAAGGCTGGGATCACCAGGGTGTGAAGAATATGATAATCACTGGTGATATGGGCGAGAGGAAAAAACAGATGTTTGCACTTGCAGATGCTGTAGTCGCTTTACCCGGCGGCTTAGGCACACTCGAAGAATTGACCGAAGCGATGACCCTGAAGCAGCTGGGATTATATCATGGGCCAATAATCATCCTTAATACGATGAACTTTTACAAACCTTTCATCGATTTTCTCGAACAAATGGTATCAGGAAATTTCCTGAGATATGAGCATAAAGGAATGTGGGAAATTGCTGATGATCCGGAGGATGTGATAACTCTTCTGGGGAAGAAAGATGGCTGGCATCGCAATCCCCGCACTATTGCGAGGATCTAATTTTCAGGGATTTTTGTACCAACGAACAATATATCATCTACCTGTTCAAGATCGCCTTTCCATGCCAGTAATTCCTGTTCCAGTCTGTCCTTCTGTTCATTAACAGGAAGATGGCCTATTAAGGAAAGAAGTTTTTTCACGTTCGCGGACTTAAATTTTTTAATTTCTGCCGATCCGAACTGATCAGCGTAACCGTCGGAACACATATATATCATGTCGCCCGGCCGTATGTCAACGAGTTGATTTGTAAAGCTCTTCTTCTCATCCATAGTGGTCATTCCAATCGGAAATCTGTCGCCCCTGTAAACAATGACTTCACCATTTCTTACCAGGTACATTGGATTAAATGCACCCGCAAATTCAAGCGTGAAGTCCCTCTTATTAAATGCTATCAGTGCCAGATCCATGCCATCGGTTATTGCCTTTTCATGGCGCTGCAGAAGAGCCTTCATTACCTCTATGTTCAGCTGATCGATGATTGCAGAAGGACGCGTTAAACCATATTCCCTGACAACTTTGTTAAGGGAATTATGGCCTATAATTGACATAAAAGCGCCGGGAACACCATGTCCTGTGCAGTCGACCACTGCTATAAACTGCCAGTCGCCATTATCATACATCCAGTAAAAATCGCCGCTGACAATATCCTTGGGCATAAACAGAACAAAAGTCTCTTCGAAGGTATCCTCCTTTGGAAGCATGGCACGCTGAATACGTTCCGCATATCGTATACTGGCAGTGATATCCCTGTTTTTCTCCTCTATCTCCATACTCTTCTGGACTACTTCAGCAGTCCTTTCTTCAACTTTTTCCTCAAGCACAGCCTTCTCCTTAATCAGGTTCTGTTCCCTGATTTTAATATATATTACCACAATGACAACCAGAGCAGCGAAAGAGGTGAGCACAAACCACCAGGTCTGATAAAAGGGGGGCTTAATGACAAAATGAAACGACGCAGGTTTCCGGTTCCATACTCCCTGGCTGTTGCTGGCAATCACATTGAAGGTATATTTGCCCGGAGGCAGGGCAGAATAGATTGCCCTGGTCTGATCCGTAACAGGCCTCCATCCTTCATCGGCTCCGTCAAGTTTCACTTTATACCTTACAACATCCGGATTCGTGAGACAGATACTGTAATAATCAAATAATATGGATTTTTCGTTATAATTCAGGCTCATACCTGCTTTCATTTCCCGCGACTCATAGTTTACCTGCATATTCATCAGATGTGTGAGAGGTTCAAGCGTCGGGTTGGCGATATCAGAAGGATTCAGATGTGTGGCTCCGTTTGCCGTACCAAACCAAAGATCTCCGGCAGCGCCTTTATATACTGCATTTTGTTTAGTTTCGATTCCTGGAAATCCATTTCTCTGCGTATATGAAAAGACCTTCCTGGTATCAGGAAAATATCTGTTCAATCCGCTGTTTGTGCCTATATAAATACTCCCATCATCGCCTGTAGCCAGCAGATTTATATTATTTGAGAGCAGACCGTCATCCTGAGTCACTACAGATAAAACAGAATCATTCCGATATGCGAGTAATCCCTGCCCTGTACCGATCCACAAAACACCCTCTTTATCCATAACCATTGCTCTTGGAACAACACCCCTGAGAGCAGAAACCGGGTTAAACTCCTTTTTTAAAGGATCATATCTTATCAGCCCGGGTTTATCACCAACAGGCAATGTACCTATCCACATTTCGCCTGAAGGGTCGCAATAGAGTGAGCTTATGCCTGATACGGTCAGGCTGTCAAGAAGGATATATCGTTGAAAATTTTGCTGGTTTATTGTGCCAACCGCAACTCCCTCGTTGGTTCCTATCCAGAGATTATTCTGCCTGTCAACTTCAAGAGCTTTTACCTGGCCATCGCGGTAGATTATTGAGTTGATATATGGCTGTGCTTCAAATCTGGAAGTTTTTGCATCATACATGACCACTCCAGCTTCATTTGTTCCGATCCACAGATTTCCGCTGCTGTCCTGTTTCAGGAATCTGATGTCGGAATTTAATGAATTACTGATTTTCGTATATATCTTACTTTCCCCTGCATTCTCAGGGGAATAGCGGGAGATCCCGGCATTTGTACCAAACCACATAGCGCCTTTCCTGTCCTGAATAATTGTATTCACATTCAGGTCAGGAAGAATAGACTTATCGGTGATTGTTTCAAAGGCATCCCCCTTATAAATTGTGAGTCCGTTATCCTGATCAGCAATCAGGATGTTGCCCTCAACATCTTCGATTATATCATAAATTTTTGTAGCTTTCAGTCCGTTCGTGGCATTGAACCTGGTTATTTTCTCATTGTCAAAAACAGCAACTCCTCCTCCCCAGGTTCCAACCCAGATTCTCCCCCTGCTGTCTTCCATTAAGCACATTACCCAATTACTTGGAATCCCCGCTTTCGGCAGGTCAATCACCTCCATCCTGCTGTCTGACATTAAATATTTATAAATTCCTCCGTGGTAAGTGCCAAACCACAGATTATCCTGTTTGTCTTCCAGCAGGCAGGTGGTATTAAAATAGGTGGTCATATGAGGCATCCGGTAGTTCTCAAACTTTCTCTCGTCTGAATTGTACTTTCGCAATCCTGCATCAGCTATGCATATGAATGACCCATCACTATTAAGGCTCGATCCATAGACCTGGTCACTCAGACCTTCCTTCCCCCTGAATTGCTTTGCTTTAATATGCTTTATGTCTCTAACCGGAAAATCAGCCTGAATGGCACCATCGGTAGATGAGGTGAACCAGATTTTGTTTTTAACCTGAACTATACTAGTGATATCCCCGGTGATCTTTAAGGAGTCGAAGCTTACCTTTTCAAATGTGCGGCCATTATATCTGGAAACTCCGCCGCCGTTCACATGTCCCAGCCAGATATAACCCAGTGAATCTTCGATTATAGATACGACTCCGCCTGAGGAAAGGTTATCGCGTGAGGTGAAATTCTCAAATTTCTTACCATCAAAACGTGAGAGGCCATTTGCCGTTCCGAGCCAGAGATAGTCCTTTGAATCCTGAAGCAGCTTATAAACCTTCTGTTCGCTGAGTCCCTGCTTGATGCCATAATTATCAAAGAAATAGTTCTGCGCACTCAAAGGCAGTCCGGAAAGCACCAAATAAACCATTAGCCAGGCATAATATTTCACCTGGCTTTTTATGAAATTCATTAATGCCATACAAGGTCTTATTTTGAAATAAAGAAGAATGTTCCAAGCATATCTTCCAGTCCCTGTATCCTGCCAAATTTAGGCTTTTGACCTTTTTCTGTAGCTATCGCAGCAGTTACGGATTTTACGATAGTCTCAATCGGTATGCAGGCATTCTTATTGCTCATCAGGGCATTGGCGAATGTTGCTGCAAATTTTGAATTATCAGCTGCAAGCTCATAGCCGGCTGATGAGAAGACCTGTGCTGATTTTGCGCCAGCTACCAGGGCATTATCACATGTCGGTGCCTCGTTTATATCGCGGGAGGCAGAATAAAATCCCGGACCGGATTCACAAGCATCAGAGATCACAAGTGTATGAACTACAACATCGGTGTAACCCTGAAGTCCGGCTTTTAAGGCATTTATGTTGAAGTACGTGAACTCGTCATCACGCTTTGCATCAACGGGGATCCAGTAACCCACATCATTAATATACTTGCCGTGACCTGCAAAGTAAACCATCAGGGATTTGACCTGATTTTTCTTGACCTGATCGCGGAGCTCAATATTAAAAAATCTCTCCATCTCTGCCTTGGTCATATCTTTTTTGTGAATAATGTTATTTATCTGATAATTAGCCAGAGCTCTCTGCATGGTGCTTATATCTTTTATCGGGCCATCAAGACTGGCAAAAGTCTCATAGCTCGAATTTTCAATAAACACAACCCAGGTCCTTCCCATTGGATTTGTGGCAGCAATTCCTGCACCTTCCCTGTTAATAACAAATTCGGTCTCCTGTCGGTTGCCGTAAATATCTTCAGCAACCACCGTGAACTTATTCAGGTTAGCAACATCCAGGGTAGCGGTGAAGGCAGGGTTTAGTTCATTAGGGTTGTAACTGGCGGTAAAATTGCCAACTGTAATTGATTTTATCTGGCTCTCATCAGAAATTTTACCCTGAATTGCAATATTAGGAGTCGGTGTATCAAGGAAAACCTGTCCTTCTTCCGATGTATAAGGCGCAACAATAATTATCTTTGGAGGGTTAATTTCCGTGCGCTTAAGTGCATAAGTAACAACCCTTTCATTATTGTAATCGTCTTTTGCGGAAAATGTGATTTTATCTATTCCATTAACATTGATATTTGCCAGAAAATCTGACTCCCCGTTTTTTTCCGCCAGTATGACATTCTCATTATTAATTGTAAAGGATTTAATCTTGCTTTTATCTTTAAGTGATCCTGATATAAGAAGAGTGGTCTTATCACCTTTTATTTCAACCGTGTCTTTCAGAGGAAGAGGACTTATCACCGCTAATTCCGGGGGATCTGTCTCCCTGTTGAGTTCATAAAGTCGTTTCTGGGAAAGTTCCTGCATCTCCCTCGCCTTCTGATCATACTTTGACAACTGCGTAATTTTATTATAATCCGCTCTTGCCTTATCCCATTCACTTATCTCCTCATATGATTTAGCCCGGGCATAATAGGCATCAGGATCTTCAATTTTAAGGGCAGTTTCAAGTGAAATGTATTTGGAGAAATCGTTAATGGCATTTGAATGCTGATTGAATTCCTGATAACATTTCCCTCTCTCAAAATAGAAAGAAGGATTATTCGGATCAATAAGAATTATCCTTGAAATATCATTTATAGCGCTCGGGTAATCGAGGTTTTTCTTAAACACCTTGCTTCTCTCAAGGTAAGCTTTTGTATTCCGGTCATTATTCTTAATAACTTCATTGCATTGCTCCATGGCTTCTTTTGGATTTGAAGCTATAAGCAGATCCGCAAGCTCGATCCGGGGCTCAGCAAGCTTTTTGTCTTTCGAGATCGATTTCCTCAATTCCTTTTCACCCAGTACATCATTATTAAGTTTCCGGTATATAATTCCTCTCCAATAGAAATCCATCGGAGTATCCTTAATTATTAAAGCTGTATCTGATGCCTGGAGTGCCTGGTCATATCTCTTCAGATATGTAAGGGCAATTACTTTTTCAGGAAATACCCTTTGATTCCGGCCTGCAATTGCCGACGCACGGTTAAGGATTTTTAGAGCATCCTCATAGTTTCCCATTTTGTTACATACAGAACCAAGACTGATCATAGACTCAACATCTTTTGGTGCAAAAACCAATGCTTTTTCAAAATCGGCTTTTGCTTCCGGATATTTTGAGATTTTTTCATATGCCTGACCTCTGGCAAAATAGTAATCAGGATTTGAAGGTTCGAGACCGATAGCGCTTGTAAATTGAGCGATTGCGTCATCATATTTCAGATTATCAACAAATTCCATCCCTGCCTTGAAGGACTTTCTGGCACTTTGTCCATAAGCACATACTGCCACCAGGGTCATTATGGCTGCTACTAAAAATGCACGCTTCTTCATATGAACTAAATAAAATGATTATCTCTACAATTTATCAAAAATAGAAATTTTTCTCCAGATTATCATCCGAAGGACTTCTAACTCCCATTCTTTAAGTATATCTCAAGGTTGCTCCCGCTGAAAATTGTTCTTGAAAACAGTTCTCCGCTGATCGACGGAGCTTTAACACCACCTTTAAAAAATTGCCCTCCCTTAAATATCCTGGCTTCATCCCAATAACCTGTTGAAATGAAATGATTAAGGACCTCTGCTCCTCCTTCGATAAATAATGATTGTATCCCTGAAGAATAGAGATACTCAGCTATTTGAAGGGAAGACTCCCTGTTTTTATTTAGCATAATAACTTCGGTGCCAGTCATGTTATTTTTATCATTATGGGTAAAGACGACCACTCTGCCTTTTGCATTATTCAGGTTTGTTCCTTCAGGAAAATTTCCTGAACTACTCAGTATTAGCTTTAATGGATTGGCGCCTTCCCATTCCCGCACATCAAGCCTTGGATTATCTGCCCGCACAGTACCCGCTCCCACAAGAATTGCCTGTTCCGACGTCCTCCATTTATGAACAAGCACCCTTTCAGGTTTACCTGAAATCCAGGTAGGACCCTGGTTATTGTTATCAGATCTGTCAACATCGAGATAGCCATCAGCGCTTTGGGCCCATTTCAATGTAATATAGGGTCTTTTCCTCTCGTGAAATGTAAAAAATCGCCTGTTAAGCCGCCTGCATTCATCTTCCAGAACTCCGGTTATGACTTCGCAACCAGCTTCCTTCAGACGCTCCACCCCTTTTCCTGCAACTTTGGAACTGGTATCAATAGTGCCAATCACTATTCGAGGGATCTTATTCGAAATAATGAAATCGGCACATGGTGGCGTTTTCCCAAAATGAGAACATGGTTCGAGATTCACATAAAGAGTTGAATATTTTAGCGTTGATTTATCTGAAACAGAGTTTATAGCATTTACCTCTGCATGCGGTTCGCCGGATCGCAAGTGATATCCCTCGCCTGAAATGTTCCCGTTATAAACCAGTACTGAGCCCACCATTGGATTCGGATAGGTGTGGCCTTCTGCTTTAGAGGCAAGTTCAAGGCATCTTCGCATGAATTTAATATTGTCTGTCTCTGTCATTTCAGTGAAAATGCTAAATTTGGCTTATGGGTGTTAAGATACAAACAATAAAAGACATCAGGTTTTATCTGGCAAAGGAACTTGCAGGCTTATACAGTGAACCTGAAATAAGATCCCTGGCCAATATATTGATTAAGACTGCAACAGGTGCTTCAGAGTTGCATCAGATATATGATAATAAGTACCCGGTCAGAAGCGCTGAAGCTGAAAGGATCATTGAAATTGTGAGGGAGCTTGAAACTGGCAGGCCGATTCAGTTTATTCTGGGTGAAACAATTTTTTACAATTGCAGAATTAAATTAAACAGTTCCACTCTTATCCCGCGTCCTGAAACAGAGGAGCTGGTTGATCTCATTATAAGGGAAAACAGCGGATATAAAGGCAATATTATTGATTTCGGCTCCGGCTCAGGATGTATATCAATAGCCCTGGCAGTAAACCTGCCGTCCGCTCATGTGACGGGAATAGAGATATCAGATAACGCAATAAAAATTGCCCGGGAAAATGCCGGTTTAAATAATGTAAATGTCACGTTTATAAAAGGTGATATATTCAATCCTGACTGGGCAGCGCCCGACAAAACAGGTATAATAGTAAGTAACCCGCCATATGTAAGGGATTCGGAAAAACTCCTTATGAGCAAAAATGTCCTTGATTTCGAACCAGCCTCAGCCTTATTTGTCGCTGATTCTGATCCTCTTATATATTATAATGCTATCCTTAAGCTTGGTCAGAAGATTTTGTCAGCTGATGGCCTGGTTTATTTTGAGATAAATGAGGCAATGGGTAGCCAACTGGTTAGTATGGTTGAAAAATTTAACTATTCCTCGATAGAAGTTGTTAAGGATATAAACGGGAAGGACAGGATCTTAAAAGCAAGAAAAAATGGCCGGTAACACTTTGTATAAGATATCCCTCGAAAAGGCAATGGCTCAGTGTTCCCGAAGGGAATTCTGCATTGATGATATCCGTAATAAATTAAATCTCTGGGGTGTGGAAAGTGTCGATGCTGAAAAAATTCTCAATATCCTGGTAAAGGAGAATTTTATAAATGAATCGAGGTACGCAGCTGCTTTTGTAAAGGATAAATTTAAGTACAATAAATGGGGAAGAGTCAAAATTGCGGTCCATCTGAAAGCAAAAAAACTACCGTCTGATATTATAAGCTCCGCCCTTGATTCAATAGATAATGAGCAATATAATCAATTATTGCTTGGATTAATAGAAGGTCACAGCAGAACAGTAAAAGCAAAGAATCAATACGATCTTAAATCGAAACTGCTTCGGTATGGACTGTCAAAAGGCTTTGAGAGCAGCTTACTGTATGATATTCTGAACAAGTTCGAAGAGTAATTTTCGTGCTTACCGGATGTAAACAATTCATTTTTTAGCGCTGAATGTTTTCAAGGTAAAATACCTGAAATTATATTAGCTATAAAGGGCCAGAAAGCCAGCAGGAATAGAATACCCGATCCGATGCAATCTGCAATAATCAGTTGTTTTCGAGTATCGGCATATTTCATATAAAGCACTGAATATGTGACTCTTAGCAATAGCTGTGAAGCAAAGAACAGGAAAATCCTCATTCCGTAATGGTTCCATTGGTATGCTTCATCAATCCTTCCCCTTACAATAAGAGAAAAACTGTGTGATAATCCGCATGATACACAGGGCTCTCCTGTCAGTTGCTCATGAATACAGGTTATGGGGTAATTATCCTTATCGGGTGAAAAAATGCCGGAGTATGCGAAAATAAGCAAAATTACTCCGGCAAATATCATATTTATAATAAGGTAAGGCTCTTTCCTGATTTCAGCCTTCATATTGTGTAATATATTATTTTTTCCTGTGTACAATAACATGTTTTTTAATACTGTCCTGTTTCTGGATACTATCCTGTTTTGTTTTGTCTCCTCCTTCAAGGTTTTCCAGTTCCTTCATCTGTTCTTTTTTGTTGGAATTAGTATTTATTTCAACCTTATTCCCGTTGCTTTCAACTTTTATTGAAACATTTCCATCCTCCAGTTCCTTTGAAACGTTGTCCTGTACATCATTTATCACATTCTGAATATTATGAGGCCAATTATCAGCTTTCCGGGCAATTTTTCCTGCAACAAAAATCTGTGAGAACGAGATCATTGAAGCTACAATGGCAATGATTAATCCCGCAAGAGGCACACCCCGCGGTGAGTTATTCCTGCCAGCCTGAGAAAGTCCGACTGTCGCAAGTACGATAGCTATGATCCCGGGTATAATTGCTATCAGGCCCACACATGGAATAACTGCAAGTACAAAAGTCACTACAGCGGTTATTAGTGCGGCAATTCCAAGATTTTGACCCGTATTGTTTTTTACCTCTTCCATGATGTTTAATTATTTATTGTTTTTCATTCCTGTAAGGATGTTAACCATATCCTGTCCTAAAGACGTCACAGGATTTTCAATGATGCGTCCCACTTCAATATTATTTTTATATATAATAAAGGTCGGTACCCTTTCTATGCCAAGTTTTATATACTCTCCTACGGGTGAACGCTTAGCATCATCCACTCCGATGAAGATAACTCTCCCTGCCGGAAACTTCCAGGCATCGAGAATTCTCATAAATCGGGGGACCTCTCTTCTGCTATCGGGACACCATGTTCCCATAACAACTTTTATTGATATGTCATCTTTATTGATTGCCAGCAACTTATTCAGAGGTTCTGTCTTCAAGTCATATTCATCAAATCCCTTCAGGTACCAGGTCGAATAAGGATAATGTGTCAGCTGGTCAGGATTAAAATACCCAAGGAGCCAGGTTGTCTGATCGCTGTAATTTAAAGGAGCAGTCTGATTATCTTCAGGAACAGGCGAATTTGTTGCAGGTTCAGCTGTTTTACCGGAAACAGGCCTGGTGGTCTTGCAGCTGCTTATTGAAATGAAAAGTATGATAAGGAGGAAATAAATATTTTTCATTAATTGACAATTAAGAGAAATACAAATTAATAGTATTTTTTCAAATGGATAAAATATATCGGTGGGAATATGTCAGGTAAAGTGCTCTGAATTCAATTGTCTGCCTTTTTTACCCTGCTTGTATAATAGATGGATATTCCAATGGAAATAGCTGCCAGAAAAAGCAATGCAAGTATTCTGTATATTATTCCGATCCTGGCCAGGTCAACTATAAACAGATATAAAGCCGAGCAGATCATTGTTCCCAGTGCCATATATCTGTATTTTATATTTTTTAACACAAGGCTGATTATAAAATAGAAAAGTGCCGCGCACGTCCATGAAAATGTAATAAATTGACTGGGTACCGCATGTAATAATGCCAGCAGCATCATAAAAAACCCTATTAACATATAAAGGTTCCTTATCATGTCTGTTTTGATCTGAAGCCTTGATCTTTTCCAGTTAATTATTCGTGCTGAAATAAGAGCAATAAAAGTAAAACTGAAATTTATTCCGCTGACATTTTTCGAAGTCAGAAGGTAAATCAAAAGAATTGTCACGAAAAGCAAACTGTTCATTAGAATTATCAGCCGGTTCCGGAACCATAATGCCATTGAAACCACAAGGAGGCTCTGGACAGATAATAATGTGAATACATCTGGCAGTCCGAAAATACCATAAAGCGCAATGCTCATTGCCATAAAGCCATACAGGGCATAGAAGGCAGAGGCAAAATTCCAATCCGATTTTGAGTGAAGTAAAACTGAATATGCCAGGCAGCAAACTGTGATGATGACAAAGAGGCTGACGTAGCTGGTGCTGAAAAATCTCATTACAGTCACAAGCAGCAGGAGAGTTAAGAGCACTCCGTTAATGATTATTACGCTGATAAAAAAATCGTCTGAAACCGACTCCTTCTTTCTGAACCAGGCCATAAATGAAAAGCATGCCCCTGTTACAAGAAGGTAGACCACACCATAATGATGTTCCGTGATCATCTGCATGGGATGACCCATCAATGGATTCCCAAAGAGCCAGATGAAAAAAGCTGCATAAGTAAGAAAAATGGTAGCGACAAGCAATGGTTCCCAGTTAAAGCGGTAATAGAGATAAACTGCCCCGGCAGCGGTCAGTGTTGTGATGGACAGTGTAAAAATTGTACTATCGCCCAGGAATGCCAAACCCAGAGCAAACAGCACTGCAAGGGCCGCGAAGGATTGCGACTTGTTACGGATTGAGGTATAGACTTGTATGGCTGTAAGAAGTATAAGGATAATCAGAGAAATTGTCTTTTCATGAATGAGCGGCGAAACCGAGAAGAAATGTAATCTGACAGTAACATAAAATAGAAGCACCATTGCATTTATCCTGAAAATAAAAGCCAGGTGAACATTTGTCTTTTTAATATACGAAGCAGAAAATAAAATTGCAGCCGATGCGATATAGCCAATTAAAACTGAGAAAAACCTGAAACCGAGACTAATCATGTACTGTGTGACAAAAGTGATGCCGAATAACAATACAATATTGCCTAACCATGCCAGTCCATACTTTCCGATCTGAGTTTCAAGAAGCTTTTCATTGTCAAATGCTACTGGCTCATCATTGATAGGTATATCGTCATGTCGCTGTTCCACCAGGTTGCTGACCGGCTCATTATCAGCTATGCTAACGGTGCCTTCAAGTCTGCTTAGGCGTAATTCTAAAGATTGCAGCCTGCTGAGAATTTTTTCCATTTCTTCATTTCGATCTGCCATGGCAAAGAATTATAAAATTGGAAAAAACCTTAATAAATAGATTCATTATTCCTGTTCCGGAACCATTTTCCAGGGAGGCAGGAGCCACAGGAGAAATGCTAAAATACCTATTGGGAGTACTAGCCAGAATGCAGCCATCAGGGTTCCATCTAAGCCTATCAACCCCACCTTGAAGCTGGTAAACCCTGCGAAGCTTTTGGAGAATAACTGACCTCCGATGACCACATTCCATCGCATTGAATAAACTCCAATCAAAACCAGGATCCCAACAATGAAATACATCGTTTTGCGCAATTTTATCCGGTGTTTATAGAACTGGAGGAACGCCAGTGTAATAAGCGGAATAATAGTGCCTATGAGCCCCTGCGAAACAAACAATGTCAGGTACAGTTTTGAAGATACCAAAAGCTTTAAAATTTCAAATGATTCACCTGCTTCATAAATCCTTTGTATCTGATCGAGACCTTCGAGAGTAAAGTCAAGAATCAATACGAAAAACAGATACTTTCCTATTGTATCCAAAACATCCAGGTCGATGATTTTCTTGCGGAAATTAGAGATTATCATATAAACCAATAAGACCAATGCTATTCCTGATACCATAGCAGAAAAAAGAAAAATAATTGGCATCAGGGGTGTCGACCACCAGGGGTTAGCTTTTATCGAACCAAAAATAAAGCCTACATAGCCATGCAAAATAAAGGCTGACGGAATTCCCACAACAGTAATTATATATCCTAGTTTTTTGTCCCATTTAAGTGTTCTGGGAGTGATATCATTAACACCGAGAGTAAGGATTCTGTACACCCATTTCATGATTCCTCTTTTCTCCCCGGCCCATACAACCATACTGTGCCGGTAGTCAAACCAGATCTCAAGCAATAGTACGACCATGAGATACCACAGGTATACAAAGCCGAAAATAGCCATAGCTGACGATGAATGGGGTGTGATCAAAATTTCGTATGCTCTCTGAGGCTGTGAGAGGTGGCTGATAAGAGGCATTGTTGCAACAAGCAGAAAAGAAAGTGCCGTAAGAAGGGCGATCTGGTAGGTTGGCTTCAGAATCCTGACTTTAAAAACCCTTTCAAGTGAGGCAAGAATAAATGCTCCGGCCACAAGTCCTGTTATGAAAGGATAGACAACGATCAGTATACCCCACTGAAGATCAATTTCATTTGGGAAAATATAACCCTGAGAATGAGCCAGAATATTATATAATTGCTGGTAATGCTGTTCCATATTATTTTACCTCCGAGCTTAATGCATTATAAAAAAGCTTTGATCCTGTATTCAGATGTGGCCTGAGTACCTGGGTAGTATGCTCCTTCAGAAATTTCACAATCTCACTGTTTTTGTCTCTGAGATTTCCATACATCCTTGCACCTGTCGGGCAAACTTCCATGCATGCAGGAGCAAGACCTTTTTTCAGCCTGTGGTAACAAAGGGTGCATTTATTTGCAACCTTTTTGACAGGGTGTATAAATCTGCAGCCATAAGGACAGGCTTGCACACAATACCTGCATCCGATACAATATTTCTCATCAATAAGCACTACTCCCTCAGGGCTTTCATAGGTTGCTCCTACCGGACAAACCTGTGTACACGGTGATTTAGAGCAATGATTGCACATTTTCGGTACAAAGAATGATTTAAAAATGTCTTCGGTGGGAACTCTTTGTTCGAACCCGTCAATGCCGCCATTGGGTGAAACAATATCCACACTGCCGTCATTTTTTACAGTATACTGTTCTATCCAGGTCCGGAAGAAAAATGGCTCTACCGGAACGTCATTTTCACTTTTGCAAGCTTTTGCACAGCTCCCGCAACCTATACATTTCTGAATATCAATCACTATTCCATACCAGGGCAGACTCTCGTCTTTCGGTTCAGCCGCGTAAAGCAAAGCCTGTGAAGACTTAAGCCACGAATACCCTATAGTGGCTCCTGCCAATGCAGTAGCAGTTTTGAGGAATTTCCTCCTCGATGATTTTATTTTTTCATTTCCCATGGCTGATGCGGATTGTGACATTCAATACAATTTTTCCCGACGTTATGCTTTGACAGGTCAACCTGAAAGATTGCGCTCTTCTGCTTTGCAGCATTAAGAGAGTGACACCTGCCGCAGAATTCCCTGTTCCCTGATGGTTTTAATATATCTGCAACCTTACTGCTAATGACATGATTTTCCCCGGGCCCATGACAGGTTTCACAATGGATGTCGCTATGAACATCAAGAGCCTTCTTGTCCTCTATATCCTGGTGACATTTGAAACAAGCCTGTTGTCCGGCATAATGTATTGCAGGACTGGCATTATCAATCAGTGAAGCGCCTCTGTAATGTCCGTACTCCCCAAATGTAGCAGGTACCAGGAAATGCCGGAGCACCAAAAAAAGTGAAATAAATACTGCAAAGGCAATTGCCAGCCGGTTAAGTTGTGGAGGTATGTAGAACTTCATCTGAATACAAATATAAAATGCAAAAAATCGTTGTCAGGGAGACACCAAATTAATGCATCGCCTAATGATGGCTTAAAAATATGATATTTATGAGCCTGATTTAATGAGATTTAGAAAGGTTCTAAATAAATATTTGACAGGCCTTTTTGACAGATAGAAGATGAAGCACGCATCTGACGAGAGAATCAGACGCCAGTGTTATTAGATTCACAGTGGTAATTGAATATCAGCCTCTTCCGCTACAAAAATAACATTATGCAGAAGACTGAACGTTTATAGCAAAAATTCGGACAACTCTGCTTAATTCATTTCAAGCAGTATACCCATAATCTGCTTTGCGGCTTTTGAAACGGATGTTCCCGGACCAAATATTGCCGCAACACCTGAATCATAGAGATATTGATAATCCTGATGCGGGATCACGCCTCCGGCAATTACCAGGATGTCTTCCCTTCCAAGCATTTTCAATTCCCTTATTACCTGAGGAACTAGTGTTTTATGACCGGCTGCAAGGCTGGAAACCCCTAATACATGGACATCATTCTCAACAGCCTGCTTAGCTGCCTCCGCCGGAGTCTGGAATAGTGGCCCGATATCAACATCGAAGCCAATATCGGCATATCCTGTTGAGACAACCTTAGCGCCCCGATCGTGGCCATCCTGACCCATCTTGGCGATCATTATCCGGGGCTGCCTGCCCTCCTTTTCTGCAAACCTGGCAACTAGTGCCTGCGCTTCTTTAAAATCATCATCAGTTTTGTACTCTGATGAATAAACTCCTGATATTGTTCTTATCACTGCTTTATACCTCCCGACAATTTTTTCACAAGCAAAAGATATTTCTCCAAGACTGGCTCTTTTAGCTGCTGCTGCAACAGCAAATTCCAAAAGGTTCCCTTCTCCCGTCTGTACACATCTGGTCAGCTCATCGAGAGCTAACTGACATTCTGTTTCATTTCTTTCAGTGCGAAGCTTTGAAAGCCGCAGTATCTGCGATTCACGTACGGCTGAATTATCAACTTCAAGTGTCTCAATAGCATCTTCCTTCTCGAGTCTGTACCGGTTTGTTCCAACAATAACCTGAACTCCTGAATCGATTTTTGCCTGGGCCCTTGCAGCAGCTTCCTCGATCCTCATCTTTGGGACACCTGATTCGACAGCTTTTGCCATACCTCCCAGACTTTCAACTTCCATTATATGTTCCCAGGCTCTGTGAACAATCTCATTAGTCAGGTTTTCAACATAATACGAGCCAGCCCAGGGATCAATCGCCCTGCATACCTGGGTTTCATCCTGTATGTAGATTTGTGTATTACGTGCTATTCGCGCCGAAAATTCTGAAGGCAAAGCTATTGCTTCATCGAGGGCGTTTGTGTGAAGGCTCTGGGTATGACCAAGCACAGCCGCCATGGCTTCGATGCAGGTACGTCCGACATTATTAAAAGGATCCTGCTCAGTAAGGCTCCATCCGGAAGTCTGGCAATGAGTTCTGAGGGCGAGCGATTTTGGATTCTTAGGATTAAATTCCTTCACCATTTTTGACCATAACATCCTTGCAGCCCTCATCTTGGCAATTTCCATGAAATGATTCATGCCTATTGCCCAGAAAAACGACAACCTCGGAGCAAAGGCATCAATGTCGAGTCCTGCCTTAATGCCGGTACGAAGATATTCGAGTCCGTCAGCGAGAGTATATGCAAGTTCTATATCACATGTTGCCCCTGCCTCCTGCATATGATAACCTGAAATGCTTATTGAATTAAACTTCGGCATTTTTTCGGAAGTAAACCTGAAAATATCGGCAATTATTCTCATGGAAAACGCAGGAGGATAGATATATGTGTTCCTGACCATGAATTCCTTCAGGATATCATTCTGAATTGTGCCTGTCAGCTCATCTAACTTTGCACCCTGTTCCAGGGCCGCAACAATGTAAAAAGCAAGAACCGGCAGAACGGCACCGTTCATTGTCATTGACACTGACATCTTATTCAGAGGTATCTGGTCGAACAGCAATTTCATATCCAGAACCGAGTCAATAGCTACTCCGGCTTTACCAACATCTCCCGTAACCCGTTCATGATCCGAATCGTATCCCCGGTGAGTTGCCAGATCAAAAGCCACAGAAAGTCCTTTCTGACCGGCAGCCAGATTCCGTCTGTAAAATGCATTTGACTCTTCAGCTGTTGAGAAACCTGCATATTGTCTTATTGTCCATGGCATCATAGTGTACATGCCTGAGTATGGACCATGCAGGAATGGAGGAAGCCCGGCAGCATAGTTCAGATGCTCCATTCCTTTCAGATCTTCCTTTGTATAAACGCTCTTGATAGGGATCCTTTCAGGAGTCACCCATTCCTTCTTAATATCATTATCCAGCCCCCATTCACCCGGATCTTTTTTGGTGCCATGGAGGTTTTTAAGGTCGCTGTATATAAATTTTGGTCTCATTTGTAATCTCTTCTAAACGGCTGATTGTCAGTATACAATCCCAAGCCTTTTATTAAATTCTGTCAGTGTCTCAATCACATCTGACCTGATATGAATAAAATTCTCAATTCCCCTGGCTTTCAGCTCATCCGTACATGCCGGATTTCCCGCAATTATTACTTGTGCCTTATCTCTTAATCTCATAAAAATTTCCGGGGCGAATTTGAGATATTCATCATCTGAGCTGCATATCACTACAAATTCGCAGTTCGACTTAAGCGCGTCCTGGACTCCATCATCAACTGAATCAAAACCTTGATTATCAACGATCTTATAGCCTGCACAGCCGAAAAAGCTTGCAGAAAACTGTGCTCTGGCTTTTCTCATTGCAGGGTTTCCGATA
Organism: uncultured Bacteroidales bacterium; assembly: GCA_963715785.1. GTDB lineage: Bacteria > Bacteroidota > Bacteroidia > Bacteroidales > VadinHA17 > LD21. The sequence continues at coordinate 1,815,557 of OY970276.1, read as the reverse complement.
GAAAAAAGGAATACTCCCGGCCTTTTAACTGCATTATCGGTGGCAATTCTTAACTTTTCAAAGCTCTGCGATCCTCTTACCATCTTGATTGGCTCTACATCCAGATCAGGTTCATATGTTTTTCTGCCAAATACCTTATCAAGGTCTGCAGTGGCTGAAATTTTTTCAAGATTATTTGGGAAGTGATTTGTACCGAGCAAAAGAGTTTTCCTCAATGTAACATTATTCATCCGCTCTCCTGCTGATTCTGATAGCTTATTCTGTAAAATCCCTGATTTCAGACATGACAGAAACCCACCTTTGTCTTCGATTTCAAGGAATATTTTCCACGCATTCTCCGTTATCAGATCAGTCAGATTCTCAATATAATATGAACCTGCCGCAGGATCAGCCACCTTATCAAAATATGCCTCTTCCTTAAGAATAAGCTGCTGATTTCTGGCAATTCGCTCAGAAAACTCATTGGGATTCCTGAATACAATGTCAAAAGGTTCTACCGTAAGCGAGTCGGTTCCCCCGAGAATAGCTGACATGGCTTCTGTCTGTGTTCTGAGCAGATTAACGTAAGGATCATATACTGTTTTATTCCATTCCGCGGTCACACAATGAATTTCCATTTTTAACTTCTTATCACCGGCGGGATGAAACGCATCGGTTATAACCGACCATAAAAGTCTTGCGGCCCTCAATTTGGCTATCTCTGAAAAATATTCTGATCCTGTACCAAAGCTGAATCTTATTTTTGAGCCTGCAATATCTGCACTTATTCCTCTGTCTGTAAGCTGAGTCAGATATTCACGCCCTATAGAAAGCGCAAAAGCCAGTTCTAAAACTATCCCTGCTCCGGCATTCCTGAAATTAGATGCATTTATCTGAACAACCCTGAATTGTGGCAGACCGGCAGTAGAATCCACAACTGAAGCCAGGTAGTCAAACCCTTGTTCCGGGGGAATGCATAATGTACCGTTTAACATAAGTCTGCTTAACGGATCGGCCTCAAAAGCTCCTCTGATTTCCAGTGGATTTGCTCCGCTTGTTTGCACCATCTTTGAAAGAAGCCCGGTTATCTCCCTGGCTTTCCCGGTACAAAGAAAATTCAATTCAATAGCTTCAGTATGGATATCCTTCAGCAGAATATTAAAGTTCGCTTCACTAACTGATTCAGGATCTGTGATTATAAAGCCCAATGAATCAACACCTTTCATAAGTATATCAAGAGCTTTCCGGTTGGCTTCGGCATAATCGGATACCCCGATATTCTGCCTGATAAGCCACTTGTTGCTTTTTACCTTTATGCCCCGCCGATAAGGAAATTCGCCAGGCAACGAACTGATATAATGCAGGGATCCGGTATCCGCCATTCTGTAAAATGGCATCACCTCAAACCCTTCTTCAGATTTCCAGACAAGTTTTTTATTAAAATCAGCGCCCTTCAGGTCAATATTGATCTTATCCATCCATTCCTTTGTGGAAACAGGAGGAAAATGATCAAATAATTTTTCCTTTTCAGTCATCCCCGTCAATATTATAATTAACAGTACAAAGAAAATGAATATGAAAACAAAGGATTATGAAATTTGTCATATCCAGAACTTTGTGAGGCGGCTGATCATTTCCCGGCAAACTCCATCAGGAAGGATTTAATAAATGGATTCAGATCCCCGTCGAGAACTGCCTGAACGTTACCTGTCTCATGATTAGTGCGCAGGTCCTTGACCATTTTATATGGATGCAGAACATAGGATCTGATTTGTGACCCCCATTCAATTTTTTTCTTCTCGCCTTCAATCTTGTCCTGCTCCTCTCGTTGCTTCCTGAGCTCGAGTTCATAAAGTTGCGATTTCAGTATCCGCATCGCGTTCTCCTTATTATTAAGCTGCGACCTGGTTTCCTGGTTTTCAATGATCAGTCCGGAAGGCTTGTGTCTCAACCTCACAGCTGTTTCGACCTTATTTACATTCTGGCCGCCGGCGCCGCTTGACCTGAAAGTATCCCAGGTAATATCCGCAGGGTTTATTTCAATCTCAATATTATTATCAACCAGTGGAGAAAGGAAAACTGACGCAAAGGTCGTCTGACGTTTTCCCTGGGCATTAAAAGGTGATATTCTTACAAGACGGTGAACGCCATTCTCGCTTTTGAGGTAGCCATAGGCTCTTTCTCCATCAATCTCGAGCGTAACGGATTTGATGCCTACCTCATCACCCGGCTGATAATCCAGCTCCTTTACTTTATAATTATTCCGTTCTGCCCAGCGTAAATACATCCTCATGAGCATTGCTGCCCAGTCGTTGCTTTCAGTACCGCCCGCTCCGGAGTTTATTTTCAGGATCGCGCCAAGCTGATCTTCTTCTTTCTGAAGCATATTCCTGACCTCAAGATCCTCGATGAGAGACAAACAGTTATTATACTGATCATCAATTTCCTTTTCAGTTGCCTCACCTTCCCTGTAAAAATCGTTTATTACATTCAGATCATCCAGAGACGTATTGATCTTGTCGAATGACGTTGTCCAGCTTTTTAAAGTAGCAATGGCTTTAAGCAGTTCTTCAGCTTTTTTAGGATCTTCCCACAAGCCAGGCTGCTGCGAAAGGCTTTCTTTTTCAGCTATAAGCTCTAGTTTACCCTGTATGTCAAAGATACCTCCTTAACGCATCACGGCGTCCCGATAAAGCCTTTATCTGTTCGTTAGTTATCATTTCTCAATTTTTGGACAAATTTAATCTTTTATGACAGAATAAATTAAGTTATAGGGAAGAAGATGAATTTCTGTCAACTTACTGGCTGCACGATATTACCAGCTGCATTATATGTTTTTATACAGCGATTCTCTTTCGGGAATGGGTCTGATTGACAAATTATTTTAACAGTCGCAATGCATTGTCACGATAGAGTTTCTTCAATACCGACCGTGAAAGTCCGAATCCATTCAGCGGCCAGTGGTAATTGAACTGGTCGATTTCATAAAAGTGTTCATCATTCGATTCCAGAATCCGGAAAGTTATTCTGTACATTGATTCATTAAACCCCATATCGGTCCCGTATAACAGCCTGTCCTGGTATTTCTCATAAAAAGCTTTCATATAACGGGGAACAGGCGCTGACTCGGCATAACGGGCTGAGATATCCGCATACAGATTCGGGTACTTATCCAGCAGATTCCCAAGTCTGTCAATATCATGGTTCAAATTCGCAAAATGACACGCAATAAAGGTCGTTCCCGGATTCTCCCTTACGGCATTCTCAAGAGTCTGGATTAGAGCGTCAAATCCAATGATCCCCGGTTTTGTCATATCAACCTTCCATATCTCTGCATTCATCAGCCCGTCGTTTGTTGAATCAATCTTCTCATACATCCAGATAGGATCCGCTACGTGAATATTAACCGGCATATGTAATTCAGCACATTTTGCAAATAAAGATTTCATCCTTGGATCATCGAAATGCATTCCAAAAGCTTTTACCGGTTCGGAGTAATATAATCCCAACCCTTTGTCTCCTTCTTCGCCGACTCCCCTTGCTCCCATCTTGTAGCATCTTTCCAGTTCCTTTATTGCTGAAGGCCCAAAGCCGGGTTTGTCATAACCAGTGTAATCAAAACCGCACCATAACTCAAATCTATTGCCATATTTGCCATACTTATGTGCAATTGAATCAAATTTAGCCCCTGTAGCACAAGTAAGAATAATTGTCTTTTGAATTCCGCAGGCGTCCATGATCTTCACCCACTGTGCGACATCAGCGTCGGTTTTTGCATAATCGTGGGAATGCATGTCGATAACGGGATAAGCCGCTTTGTCGATATGAGTAACAGGGACCTTAAAGATCGACACCGGACGGTAGTTCTTCAGTAAAAGGTTATCTGCATTCTGTGCAAACGATGGAATGCTTACCAAACTAATGCCGCAAAATATAGAGATCAGAAGAATCATTGATCTCTTTCTTCCTTTAGAATTTATCATAGTATCTAATGTGTTTGTAATCATTAATTAAGGTTCTTGAAGTACTATGCTGTATTGTTTGCTTATATTGTTGAATTCGTTTTAACAGGAATTCGGCATTTTTAATATAATCGCGGTAAAACCATTTGACTGTTCGTAATTTATTAATTCTGAATATTTGAACAAATTTAGTTTTTTATGGCACAACTAAACCATTATGCTTTAAATTTGGCATTTTCATAACAGTAGATGCTAAAGCTTATTATATATCTGCGTCCTTTTGCCAAATACTTGTTAATTGCATGGCTGTTAACGATGATAATATTGTCTTCATTACCAAACATACCCACGCTTAAGATCCATACACACAGGACAGTATACAGGATCGATTACCTTTTGCATTTTCTCGAATACGGGATTCTTACTTTCATGGCCCAGCTTGCATTTACAGAAAAGCTGTTTAAAATAAATTACAAAATATTCATTCTGATTACATTCAGCCTGATATTTTTTGCCTTTCTGGATGAATTGCACCAGAAGATAATTCCGGGCAGAAGTTACAGCTTAAAAGATTTTGCAAGCGATACAAGGGGGATCCTCATAGCGGTAATATTCACACTATTAGTATTCAGATCTATTAGGATCAAGATGAATAAACCAAACAACCCTTGAATCTATCTATCGGTAATGAGAATCCATGAGAGGTTCTATTAATCCTCAGTCCTGATCATAGAACTCATACAGGTGCTCCGAAGAAAAATCGACCCCGTGTTCTGTAAGAATCTCAAAATATTCCTTTTTGAAGTTGTCCTTCTTATGATGCTCCTGCTGATTCAGAATATATTTATAAACTTTATCCAGGGCCGGATATCCAACGGTAAAGGCGCCATAACCTTCCTGCCATCTGAATTTTGAATTTATCAATCGGCTTGTATTAATATACAAAGACGAGCTTCTCTTAATATCCCTGACAAGATTTTCTACTGATATTGCCGGACGAAATCCTACCAGGATATGTACGTGATCAATTGTGCCATTTATGGCAACCGGGAAACAGTCGAGCCCCTTTATTATACCATAAATGTATTTATGTACATTCACCCTGACAGGTTCTATTAACCTGGCTTCCCTGCCCCTTGGTGTAAATACACAATGGACATACAATTTAGTGTAAGTGTTTGGTTTCATGATAGTCGAATTTAAAATGCAGCACCTAAAGATAGTAATTTGTTATTAAATCATTGAGCCCCTCCGGGTAATATATATTAGTGGAACCCCTCCGGGGTTTTGTCCATAACCCGTAAACGAGTACTATTATTTGTGGAACCCCTTCGGGGTTCTGATGCATATTCTGGAATTCATGTCATTATTATTTGTGGAACCCCTCCGGGCATAGGCGTAAACTTAAGACTGTTTTGTTTTTTTAAGTATTGGTCTAGATGGATTGACTCGTCTAAGTACAAAAGTGTCCTTATCTTCAACGAGCCATTCCATTTCCTCTCCCTTTTCAATATTACATGCTTCAGCCACAGCTGCAGGGAGGTTTATGTAAAAAGATTTTGTTAATCCTCTGTCGACCCTTTGAATTTTAGCCTTATAACCCATTTACTCTAGTTTAAATCAAGAGATAAAACTAAACAACTTTTTACTAAAACTACCTCATTTTGTTTCGTTTTTTCTTGTTTTTTAATAATAGTATATATACTATTATATAAAAATAATATTTAACACTAAAAATCAGAAAATGGGGAAAGATGATTTTATCAATTCGTTTAAAATGCTGAATATCAGCGAGGAAGAACTTTTAACATTATCCAGAAATTGTTGTTTTGTACAACGAATACGCAAAATCGATTCGTTGGATTTTATGTATTCATTAGCCAGAGAATCAATGCATGGGATTGCCAGTTATAATGACATTGCTGCTTCGATTGAAAACGTGAATGGAACGTCAATAAGTCGTCAGGCGATCCGGAAAAAAGTGAAAGAATCATGTGTTGAATATTTTCAACGTGTGCTGGAACTAGTCATTCTGAGCAAAGCCAATAATCAACATATTAGTAGAGAAGTCCATAAATGCAACTTCAAACGTGTGCTCATCCAGGATAGTACAATCATTCAATTACCCCGACGTTTATTGGAATTATTTTCAGGAGTATCTAATGGATGCACAACAGTTTGTAATGCACGCATACAAGGGATCTACGATCTTTTATCTGGGAAATTTATTTCATTTAGTATCAACTCATACAGCAAGAATGATCAGGCCAGTGTATTAGAAATGGAAATAAATAAAGATGATCTGACTCTGAGAGATAGGGGTTATTTAACTATAGATGAAATAAAAAGACACCTTCAATTTGGAGCGCATTGCATTTACCGACACAAAATGAAAATGCAGTTCCTGGATTACGATACAGAAGAACCAATTGATCTTCTGGCTCTACTAAAGAAAGAAGGATCTGTTGATAGAATTGTGAGACTTAATGATAAAGAAAAATCTGCGGTTCGCATTGTAGCCAAGCCTGTTGATCAAGCCATAGCAGACAGAAGGAGGATGAAAGCAAAAAAAGACATAAAGGGACATAATCCGAGTAAGATTTACCTAGAACTACAAACATGGACGATCTTTATTACTACAATAACTTCTGAACAAGCAGATTTTAATACTTTACTTAAGATTTATGGACTTAGGTGGAGAATTGAAATTATTTTCAAATCATGGAAAAGCAATATGCATTTTGATCATATCCAGAATGTCTCAAAAAATCAATTACTCACTACAATCATAATGAGGATGATAATGTTCCTGATAATAACCCAATTAATCTATAATCCAATTAAAATATTTATATACAGGAAATTGGCTAGAAATTTAAGCTTATTAAAACTTACAAAATATCTAACACGAAATCCAATTAAAATAGCATTACTCCTACAAGACATTAAAGAATATAGTGATATCATGACACAATCTATCTCAATTATTGCACGACATTGTGTCTATGAAAAACGAAAACGCCAAAATTTTGAACAACAAACAAATATACTATATGCTTAAGTTTACGCCTATGCCCTCCGGGGTTATATTCATCACCCGTAAACGCGTATTATTATTTGTGGAACCCCTTCGGGGTTCTGGGATTCAGTGGTTTATATAATATCTGATGTTCCAGACATTACTATTGATGGAACCCATGCAGTAATATATTAATTCACTATAATACAAATACTATAATTGGAGATATAATAACCTGGATGAACCCCTCCGGGGTTCTGTTGCATATTCTGGAATTCGTGTTATTATTATTAGTGGAACACCTCCAGGGTTCTATTCATCATCCGTAAACGAGTACTATTATTTGTGGAACCCCTTCGGGGTTCTGGGATTCAGTGGTTTATATAATATCTGATGTTCCAGACATTACTATTGATGGAACCCATGCAGTATTAATTCACTATAATACAAATACTATAATTGGAGATATAATAACCTGGATGAACCCCTCCGGGGTTCCACGAATAATAGAACGAGATTCCGGAGATTAAACAGAACCCCGGAGGAGTTCCATCAATTAACCTTGTAACCTGAAAAAGATCCGGTACCAGACTCAGTCGATAATCCAGGATTAATGATTACCTTAACATTGTCACCTTCAGCAAGTTTCATAGTAATTGATCTTGTCTGTGATGACCTACTCGTAATATCAGAAATAAGTGTCTCATAAATAATGCCATTCAATAGTAATTTCAATGCCTTCATATTATCAATTGAACTGGCAGTGAAACTTACTACAAATGTGTAAATTCCAGCTACGGGAGCAGTGAAAACACCGGTAACTCCATTATACCCTGAACCATCGTTATATTCAATAAGAGGAGATATAAAATCGTAATCTATCGTTGACAATCCAGTTTCTGGTGTTACTTTTTTAGCTCTGAAGGATATCATGTTACCTAAAACAACGGTATTTCCCCCCGAAATTGAAAGGGTCTTACTTGATTCCGAATATGTTAGTTGCTGATTATCTGTATTATCCAGATACTTACTCAGATCAACTCCAATTGAAGAGGGATTCTTATCTATCGCAAGCTGATTCCCGGTCAGATGAATATCCTGTATTCCAGCAGTTTTCAGGACTGAAAGGTCTGCACCTGTTCCACTGGAGATGCTCAGGAGCCCAGTAGTATTATCATAAGAAATATTTTGTTTAAATGGACTGAGATCAATCAGAGTTGCGGCTGCATTTTTCGTAATTTTCAATTTATTATTGATATCAAGCTGCAAATCCTGGATCTGATTTGTCAGTCCGACCTTATTACCTCCTAATATTGAAAGAGTATCACCCAGTAGGGTTAGCTGATGAGGGACATTCAGGGAAGACAGGTTAACGGTATTTCCTCCGGAAATTGAAAGATTATCGCCATTAAAGGAAAGAGTCTGGTTATCGCTCGATGCATCGCCCGGATCACCTTTTGGCCCAGGATCACCTTTTGGTCCTGCCGGACCAGGTTCAAGTGATTTCTGTGCATAGAGCGCATATGGCACTGCCAGGAATTGCATGGTGCCCATGTCTATAAAATCATTATCAAACCTTACTTCAATCTTGAGATAATGATAAGCTGTACTCCATTGTATCTCGGATAGATCATTATAAATTCCTCCTGTTTGCGTGCCCTTTCCGATTATCAGTGAAAAAACTCCAAACGCCGAGGTAGTTATATGTGAATGCAGTTCCACATATACCGGCTGATTAAGAGGATTTCCTGAAATAATCGAGAATTTAACATCGATAACCTTGTTTACCAGCTCCTTGCCATAATTATCCCTCGCCACTGCCTGATAAAAAATGCCCAAAGGAACATTCTGGGCAAAAGAAGCGGCTCCTGCAATTATAAAAAACAACAACACATAAAATCTTTTAAAACCTTTCAATGCCATAGTCTTCAGGATTACATTTTTTCGATTTTAAATATCCGGTTTATTTTTGAATCGTCACTGGTAATACGAACTAAATAAAAACCTATTGTCAGAGAAGTTATATCAGTGGGTTCTTCATAATTATACTTAGTAATGAAATCAATCGTCATAGAACGTATTGTTATACCTTTCATATTGATAATATCGACCTTGAATTTCCGGGCTGTCTCCCCGAAAAGCTTAATTGTGATATGATCTGTTGCCGGATTGGGATAGACTTCTGCCCCAGTGCCTGGTGGCTGGATATTAGGCGATACCAGCATTCCTGGCTGCTGAAATCCCTGGGTTAGTATAAAACCTGAGCTCATGATTTCAACTGCCGTTTCACCGATAGTCTGGGAATAATTCAAATTAGATGTGGTTACTACTCCTGCAGCAGGAACTAATACCTGGTGAGACAGCTGTTGTGAGAATCCTTCTGAATATACAGAAAGCAGTAAAAGTATTAAAACCTTAGTTCCCTTAATCATCCTATGCTTATTCTGGAAGATCAAATATAAACGTATTTTTCAAAAGCCAGCAACTTTTGTTAGTAAATATGTTCATAACTTGGCTGATAACTTGTGGCATTACACAAAATTTTTATCTATTTTATTGCGCTGCCTGATAAAAAGAATGTTTTTGTTAATTTTAGAGTCTTCAAAGATTATTTTTCCCATCAGATGCTTAAATCATTTCTATATCATAATCTTACTGAAGCCGGCTGCGATGAAGCCGGAAGGGGATGCCTTGCAGGACCTGTAGTCGCTGCTGCAGTTATCCTTCCAAAAAACTATAAGCACCCTGTTCTGAATGATTCCAAAAAACTCACTGCCCGGCAGAGATACCTTCTCAGGGATGAGATAATTAAATCGGCGATCGACTGGAAAGTAGCATTTGTTGATAATAAGGAAATTGATGAGATGAATATTCTGAGAGCTTCTGTTAAGGCAATGCATATTGCTATTGAAGGACTCGCAAAAGAGCCGCAATTCCTCCTTATCGATGGTAACCGGTTTTACGCTTATAAAAATATTAAATATGAAACTATCATTAAGGGTGACGGACTTTTTTTCTCAATAGCTGCCGCCTCTGTTCTGGCAAAAACCTTCCGCGATGAATTCATGGAAAAAATTCATGAAGAATTCCCGGAATATTGCTGGAATCAAAACAAGGGCTACGGCACTTCTATTCACAGGGCAGCGATTTTGAAATATGGAATCACACCTTACCACCGTAGATCTTTTACACTTTTCGACACCCAATTGAAAATCGGATTCTGACTGTCCGTAATTAATTATTAAAGTTATCTTTGCCTGACCATTAAAATCAATCAAAATTAAGTTATTGTTTATGAAAAAATTGTTTGCTGTTTTACTGATCCTTACACTCAGTCTTGGATTCAAAGCTAAAGCTGATGAAGGAATGTGGCTTCTGCCACTTCTTGAAAAATTAAATATGGGTAAAATGACTGAACTTGGTCTGAAGCTATCAGCTGAAGATATTTACAGCATTAACAAGGTGTGTCTGAAAGATGCCGTAGTCATTTTCGGAGGCGGATGTACTGCAGAAATAGTATCTCCTGAAGGCCTTGTACTGACAAATCACCACTGCGGATATGGATCGATCCAGGCGCACAGCACCGTAGACCATGACTATCTTCAGGATGGATTTTGGGCAAAAACAAAAGAGGAGGAATTACCCAATCCTAATCTGTCAGTGACATTTCTTATAAGTATTGAGGATGTAACCGGACAGGTGCTTGCAAATGTGAAACCCGAAATGAGCGAAGCAGATCGCACTTCGGCAATAAATGAAGCACGTCAGGCTATTGAGAAAAAAGCTACTGAAGGTAATGGATACAGGGCACAGGTTGCCAGCTTTTACAGCGGCAATAATTTTTATCTTCTTCTGTATGAAAGATATAATGATGTACGTCTGGTTGGCGCTCCTCCTTCATCAATCGGCAAATTTGGCTTCGATACCGATAACTGGGAATGGCCTCGTCATACCGGTGACTTCAGTGTATTCCGCGTTTATATGAGTCCTGATGGCAAACCTGCTTCATATTCAAAAGACAATATCCCCCTCAAACCAAAACGTTTTCTTACAATATCATTAAAAGACAAGAACAAAGGAGACTTTACAATGATATTGGGATATCCCGGAAGAACAAACAGATATGCGACCTCATATGAGGTGAATGAACTGCTGAAGATTGTACATCCCGACAGGATTAAAATACGCGGGATAAAGCAAGATATCTGGATGAAGGATATGCTAGCCGACCAGAAGGTGAATATACAGTATTCAGCAAAATATTCGGGCTCATCAAATTACTGGAAATATTCGATCGGACAGAAAGGCAGTCTTGAAAAATTAAATGTTGTGGCAAAAAAAGAAGAGCTTGAAGATCAGTTCAATAAATGGGTAGTTGCCAATCCTGAGCGCCAGGCAAAATATGGCGATGCTTTAAATTTGATAAAAACCGCTATAGAAGGGAGATCTGAATACTACAATGCACTTCAGTATCTGAGCGAATGTATGCAGGGTTGTGAGCTCTTCGGGATGAACCGGGGTGTTTCGGACCTGATTGAAGCTCTTAAATCAAAAGATAATCAGAAAATTACCGAAGCGGTCACCAAGATAAAAGAAAACGCTGCCCGCTTCTATAAGGATTATAACCCTCCTACAGATAATAAATCAATGAAAGCCATGCTAAAGCTTTACAGGACGGATATTCCTTCTAAATTCCATCCTGATTTTTATGCGAATATTGTTGACAAGAAGTTTAAAGGAAACATTGACAATTTTGTCGATAATATGTTTGAAAAGTCACTTTTTGCCAATGAGGCAAAACTTAATGCTTTTCTTGAGAAACCTGTGCTCAAAACACTTGAGAATGATCCCCTGTATATTACAGCCACTTCATTTTATGCCATGGGAATGCAGGTTTCAAAAGAATCCAGTCAGTTCGATTCTGATCTTGCAAAAGGAAAAAGGATCTGGATGGCAGCGCTGATGGAAATGGTTCCGGATAAAACCCTGTATCCCGATGCAAATTTCACCATGAGGCTCACATATGGAACTGTACAGGATTATGACCCGCGCGATGCTGTCACTTACAAATATTATACTACCCTAAAAGGCGTGATTGAGAAGTATAAACCCGGTGACTACGAATTCGATCTTCCAAAACGACTTATAGAACTGTATAATAAAAAGGACTTTGGCAGATATGCATCTTCAAAGGGCTACATGCCGGTATGCTTTCTCACAACAAATGATATCACAGGCGGAAACTCCGGAAGTCCTGTCATGAACGGAAACGGAGAACTTATCGGCCTGGCTTTTGATGGAAACTGGGAATCAATGAGCGGCGATATAGCTTATGAACCTGAACTCCAAAGGACAATCGTTGTTGATATCCGGTACGTACTCTGGATCATGGATGTCTACGCGGGAGCAAAAAACCTTGTTGATGAGATGACTATAGTTCAGTAAAATTAAATTATACCGACTCGACCCGGGCGAAATGCCCGGGTTTTTTATTGCCCGATACGATTTGAGATTCAGATCATTGAGCTAAAGTTAATGTCGAACTCTGACCAGGTGGTTTATCCGCCTGATCAAATATGATAATGACGCATGTTCATACTAATCCCCGATCAGTTCCGGCAAAATGAATTTGATTATCTTTGCACCAAACTTTTAAATATGCATTTCAGCCTGATTGAGATCCTTGCAGCATTTATGGTCCTTTTTGCAATTATTGACATCCCCGGATCAATTCCGATTATCATTGATATAAAAGCCAAATCGGGAGACATCAAATCGGCCAGGGTCACTCTCGTTTCATTCCTGATCCTTCTTGCATTTTTATTTATTGGGAGCCCTTTGCTTGGTATCTTCGGCATTGACGTGTCCTCATTTGCTATTGCCGGTTCCTTTATCATTTTTTTAATTGCCATGGAAATGATTCTTGGCATCGAGCTTTTTAAACAGGATTCACACGGAGGAGGGTCGATTTTCCCTATTGCATTCCCATTGATTGCCGGAGCGGGTTCAATTACTACTATTCTTTCGCTGAAAGCTGAATATCACACCATTAACATTTTTATTGCTCTTGCGCTGAACATGGTCGTCATATACCTTGTGCTGCGGTTAACCTCCATCTTTGAAAAAGCGCTGGGCGCCGGTGGTTTGCAGATCCTCAAAAAAGTTTTCGGAGTCATCTTATTATCAATCGCTATAAAGCTTTTCATATCAAACTCTGGAATAGTCCTACCGCATGCCAGGTGAAATAACAATATATACCGATGGCGCGTCAAGCGGAAATCCTGGTCCTGGCGGATATGGTGTGGTACTGATTTACGGCAGGCACAGACTTGAGAAATCCGCAGGGTTCCGCCTTACTACGAATAACAGGATGGAACTGATGGCGGTAATCGAAGGACTCGAAGCTCTAAAAATACCCGGCAGCAGGGTTGTTGTATATACCGATTCAAAATATGTTGCAGACTCTGTTGAAAAAGGATGGGTATTCCAATGGGAATCAAAAGCATTTAAAAAGAAGAAAAACGCCGATCTCTGGATAAGGTTTCTCAAAATCTACAGGGAACATAAAGTAAGATTTGTCTGGATTAAAGGTCATAACAATAACGTTGAAAATGAAGTCTGCGACAGGCTGGCTGTGGAAGCATATACAAAGGGACCGCTGTTTGAAGATGCCGGTTATAGCCCCGGAGACGATAATAATGAATTATTATAGATGTAAGAGAAATGAAAATATTTTGAGCTTAATAATTATCTGGTAATAATTTATGGGGGACACGAAGATGGAAAAACTTTATATCAAAGCGACTAATACAACACCGGAGATTAATTTTTCACCTTTGGAAAATGTCTTTTCAATTCGTGGGATCTCAGCGCCGGAGGATGTAAGGGCTGTTTATTACCCCGTCATAGAATGGCTGACATTATATATCAATTATATTCTTGAAGCCGGGAACAAGGTATATACTAAAGACTCTCCTCTTATATTCAGAACCGATTTAATGTATTTTAATTCTTCATCAGCCAAGTTCCTTTATGATATTTACCTCGAACTGAAAAGGCTCGAGTCATCAGGTATACCATTTAAGATAGAGTGGGTCTATGATGAGGAAGATATTGATTTGAAAGAGGCCGGAGCAGATATAGCTCTCCTCGTTAATATGGAGTTTTCTTATATCGCAAAGTAAAGCATTGGCGCATGAGAGGTCAGGAAGAGCTTTATAGAATTTTAAAGAATCTCCAAATTCAATTTGAATATCATGAACATCCTCCCCTGGCTACTATCAGCGAAGCAAGGATTCACTGGCAAAATTATAATTCAGGAAGATGCAAGAATATCTTCTTCAGGAATCATAAAGGAGACAGGCATTACCTGGTAGTCCTTGAACATCTCAGGCAACTGAATATCAGGGATCTTGAGAAAAGGCTGAAACAGGGAAAACTTACGTTTGCTTCAGACCAGAGACTAAAAAAATACCTTGGTGTTGAACCAGGCTCAGTATCTCCTTTCGGGTTGATCAATGACTCTGAAAAAAATGTCCATCTTTTTATCGATGAAAAGCTGAATGAATTTGACAGACTCACTTTCCATCCGAATATAAACACCGCCACGCTTGTAATTTCCAGAACCGATTTCCTGAAATTTTTGGAATACTGCGGCAATACATATGAATTTATTCGTTTGTATGAATAGGGTAATGTTCCTGCAAAAGTGTCTGTTAGGAGTATCGCTTCCGAATTTATTATTTAGAGATAATAAAATAAAAATCTTTTGCATCAAAATCGCTTCTTGTACGTCCTTACAATGAAAAACTACTAACTCAATTTTCTGCATGAAAAGAATTATCTTGATTATTCTGAATACAGTTTTGCTTCTTCCTATTCTCTGCGGACAAGATCTGGGCAAAAAGCAATATACTGCAACACAGATATTTACGCCTCCCGTTATAAATGGAATACTCGATGATGATGCATGGCAGTCGGGCAGCTGGGCAGAAGGATTTACGCAAAACATGCCATATAACGGCCGACCGGAAACTCAGATGACACAATTCAAGATATTATTTGATGAAAACAATTTATATGTAGCAATAAAGGCTTATGATACTGCTCCCGACAGTATAGTCAACCGTTTAACTAGGAGAGACGAGGCTGACGGGGACCTGGTAGGCATAATACTGGATAGTTTTCACGACTTACGTACAGGCTTCCTTTTCGGAGTAAGCTCCGCCGGGGTAAAATATGATCAGATGTTTACCAATGACTCGGGAAACGGAGATTCATCGTGGGACCCAAACTGGTGGGTTAAAACCTCAATTAACAAGGAAGGATGGGTTGCTGAAATGAAAATTCCTTTTTCGCAGGTAAGGTTTGACAAGAACTCAGGGCAGGTATGGGGGCTCGATGTAGCCAGAATCTTGTACAGGAAGAATGAACAAACTTTCTGGCAGCACATACCCAGAGACGCTGCCGGATTAGTCCATCTTTTTGGAGAACTGAAAGGACTCGAGACTATTAAACCTAGGAAAATTTTCGATATAACTCCATATACTGTAGGGAAAACAGAGACATACCAGGCAGTGCCGGAGAATCCGTTTCAGTCCTCGGGAAAATTGTCAAAACTCAATGGGGGTATAGATGCCAAAATAGGCATTACCAATAACATGACCATGGACATGACAATTAATCCTGATTTTGGGCAGGTAGAGGCTGACCCGTCAGTGGTCAATCTCTCAGCTTATGAAACCTTTTTTACAGAGAAGCGTCCATTCTTTATTGAAGGAAACAATATTACCAACTTCGGCCTGGGCATAGGTGATGGCGGTGTTGGAAACGACAACCTGTTCTATTCCAGAAGGATAGGGCGTCAGCCCCAGGTCTCACCCGATCTTAAGGATGGCTGGTATGATAACATTCCAACCAGGACTAATATCCTTGGTGCAGTTAAACTCACCGGAAAAACCAAAGATGGTATTTCAGTTGGTATCGTAGATGCTATGACTTCTCTGGAAAAAGCCGAAATTGATACAATTGGAGGCAGAAAACTGGCTACAGTTGAACCTCTTACCAATTATTTTGTAGGACGCGTTCAGAAAGACTTAAATAACGGGAACACTCTGATCGGAGGTATTTTTACCAGTACAAACAGGGAACTCGATTCCGATGTAAGTGATGTGCTTCATAAAGGCGCTTACACAGGAGGCATCGATTTTACCCAGTACTTTAAGAATAAAAACTGGATGTTTAACCTGAATACAGCATTCAGCCTTGTGGAAGGGTCAAAAAAAGCTATTACAAACACTCAGGAATCATCCGCGCATTATTTTCAGCGCCCCGATAAAAATTATGCTCTACTTGATACAAATAAGACTTCTCTCACCGGTTCAGGTGGCAGAATGCAGATAATGAAGCAAAATGGACATTGGAATTTTCTCGGAGCTGCCCTGTGGAAGACGCCCGGATTTGAAATCAATGATCTTGGATACATGCGCGCAACGGATCAGCTTCTATATGTTCTGTGGGCCGGGTACAACCAGTTTGAGCCAAAGGGCTTTTATAAAAGCTTTAATCTGAATTCCGATTTTTTCTCGGTCAATAATTTTGGTGGAAATTGGCTGGGTGGAGGCTATGAATGGAATGCAAACTTAAATCTGAAGAATTTTTGGAATATATGGTCAGGAGGAAGTTTCAGTACCGCTTCCCTCTCAACCGATATGCTCCGGGGCGGGCCCGCAATGAAATTACCCGGAAGCAGTAATGTGCGTTTCGGATTCGAGACAGACAGCCGTAAAAAACTGATGTTCAATGTTAATGGTAACGGATCACTCGGTTACGATAAAAGCTCAAACAGCCTGTATACCGAACTTGATGTAACTTACAAACCAACTAATTATCTGGCAATTACCATTAGTCCTTCATATAACATATCATATTCTGAGCTTCAATATGTTACCCAGGCAGATTATGCCGGAACTCCACGGTATATTTTTGGAAGCATAGATCAGAAAACAATAAGTGCATCCTTCAGAGTGAATCTGAACCTGAGCCCGAATCTTACTTTCCAGTACTGGGGCCAACCCTTTGTGGCAACCGGGAAATATTATGATTATAAGTTCATCGCTGATCCACTGGCAAGCAAATATCACGACAGATTTTATACCTATACTGATAATCAGGTATCATTTGACACGGATCACTTCAATATTGATGAAAACCATGATGGGAAAACTGACTATACAATGGGAACAAATGATTTCAATGTCAAACAATTCCTTTCAAATCTTGTAGTAAGATGGGAGTACAGCCCGGGATCAACACTTTTCCTTGTATGGAGCCAGACGAGAAGTTATGATACCGACTCGGGTCAAATGGATTTTTTCAATAATGTCAGCGATCTGTTTCGCAGAAGTAAAAACGTTCCTCATAACGTATTCCTTATAAAATTCAGTTATCGGTTTGGATTAAAATAGATTTTTTACGTGTTTGCCGGGACATGCCACAGCGTGTCCCTTTTTTTTGAAGGAGGCGCAGGAAATCATTTTCGAACATTGCAATTCCGATTATTGTTTCTTTCTTTATCACCCTCATCCAATACAGACAAACCATACAAAATGAAATTAACTGTAATTCTGATCATCCTCCTTGCATCGTTTCAGGCATTTTCGCAGGATAAGCCCGCATATAAGATATACACACAAGAGGGCAGAAAAGCCGATTTTGAAGACATAGTAAAATCTGCTAATAAATCTGATGCCGTTTTTTTTGGTGAGCTTCATGACAACCCTATTGCGCACTGGCTTGAACTTGAACTGACCAGGAGTCTGTTCTCTGCAAAGGGTAAGGATCTGATATTATCAGCTGAAATGTTTGAGAAAGATAATCAGATACTGATTGATGAATATTTATCAGGTTTTATAAAAGAAAATTCGTTTGAGACGGAAGTCAGGTTATGGAAAAATTATGCTACTGATTATAAGCCGTTGATGAATTTTGCTAAAGATAACGGGTTGAAATTTGTGGCATCAAATATACCGCGCAGATATGCTTCAGTGGTCGCTTCCGGAGGCTTTGAAGCACTTCAGAATATACCATCGGAAGAACTTAGATTTTTAGCCCCACTTCCGATAGAGTATGATCCTGAGCTACCCTGCTACAAGGATATGCTTTCAATGGGTGGCTCCATAGGTGGTGCCATGGGCGGGAAAGTCAGCGAAAACCTTCCAAAGGCACAGGCAATAAAAGATGCAACAATGGCTAAGTCAATCGCTGATAGCTGGAGTACGGGCCACACCATAATACATTACAATGGCAGCTATCATACTGACAGGCATCAGGGAATAATCTGGTATCTTAATAAATACAATCCTTCAATTAAGGCCGTTACTATTTCAGCTGTCCTTCAGGATGATATTGAAAAACTCAGTGACGAAAATAAAGGGCTGGCTGATTTTGTGATTGTTATACCGACCTCAATGACCAGAACCTATAAATAATATGTATTTTGTATTATAGGTAATAGATGAGGTGGTGGCATTTCATTGATATTACCTGGAGTAAACAGATTAAAAAGCGCATTATATATTTTCTTAATAACTATCTTTGGTACAGGTAATTTAATTGGAATCGTGAATTTCCTGAAAAGTGCTGGTCATCAAAAATCAACAATAATACATCGCCTGTAATACCTCGCCTATACTATTAATCTGGCATTGTATTTGTTCTTCAGTATGTCAGAGAGGCCTCTGATTTTATATAGTTCCACGGTTGTCTGTGAAGTATTAACAACTAAAAACTATCAGAAATGAAGAGGAAAATTGAAAAGGTCCCGGAATTTGATGAGATCATATTCGAGAACCGAAACAGAAATTACGGAGCATTTGATCTCCGGAAGCGATACAAATCTGCAGCCAGTCTCTCTATTCTAGGCGGTATCGCATTCAGCACACTTTTAATAACGGCGCTTTCTTTTACACCAAAGGATTACAATCCTGCAACCGGACCAAATGATGTCACCCTCGATTTATCGAAAACAGTCATTCCGGAGATAGTTCGACCTCCTGAAGTGAAGCCTCCTCAGGATCTGATAAAATCAATAAAGAATCTGGAGCCCAAGGTTGTAACTGATTCTTCGGAAATTACAGAGGCTATTCCTATAACAGACATTATTAATCAAACAACACAGAACGGTAAGGTAACTGATTCCGTGGCGTTTGCAGAGCCGATTGTTTCTGAAATTCCTGTTGAAGAGAAAATATTTATAGTTGTTGAGGAAAGGCCTGAATATCCGGGCGGTTTTCCTGCTCTTTTCAAATTTATCGGTGAAAATCTTCATTATCCTCAGGAAGCACAGATTAACAATATCCAGGGCAAGGTTATTCTGAAATTTGTTGTGAATGCTGATGGTTCTGCCGACAGGGTTCAGATTCTCAAGGGAATTGATTCGCTGCTTGATAATGAAGCAGTGAGGGTTGTGAAGACATTGCCAAAGTTTAAACCGGGAAAGCAGGGAGGGGTACCGGTACCTGTATGGTTCACTCTGCCGGTGGTATTTAAGATTGAGAACAACTGAAATAATTAATTCAAGAAGAAGATTGTAGAGACAGGTTAGGGCCTGTCTCTACTAATTTTGTGTATATTCTATGATGTGATTCTGGAAGATCTTGTTTTTCTGAAAAAATAGTGTTTTTTAGAAATGATGTGATTCTGGAAGATATTATGTTTCTGCTGGAAGATAGTGTATTTCTAATTTGATGTGATTCTGGAAGATATTATGTTTCTGCTGGAAGATAGTGTATTTCTAATTTAATGTGATTCTGGAAGATATTGTGTTTCTGCTGGAAGATAGTGTGTTTCTGAAAAAATGTGATTCTGGGATATGATTTTTTCTTGAATATATAAGTTTTCTATATATGGCTTTTAAATTATATATAAGACACTGCTATATATAGGTTACTTGTATATGGCTTTTAAATTATATATAAGATACTGCTATATATAGATTACTTGTATATTGTTTGATATTATATATTATACTTTTTATATAATATTTCCCCCTATATATCTCTTTTTATATAATATTCCCCCTATATATCTCTTTTTATATAATTTTTCCCCTACCTATTTTATACCATTATGTACTGCGCGTTTAATGCCTCCACCCTGCATCTATTCCGTCTTAGCCATCTTCTGAATCTCCCCAAACAATGCCTTAAAACAGCCCGCCTGAGAATCCCCCTTAGCCTCAGGCTTCCTTCCATAGAAATTGTCAAGAAATTGGCCGGCTCCTGACCACACAGTCTGTACTATCCCAAGATAACGACCCTTCATCTCCGGCGTGGCTGACTCCCTGAACCTTACCATATCCTGTGCCTGACGCACCGCATTATCTGCATTCCGCCACGGACAGGTAATCACACTTAATCCTTTCATGGCAAAATATACTGCAGTCTGATCCGGACGATCATAATGCCAATCACAGATTATTACATCCCTCGGGATCATGTCAACAGCCCTGAAAGTATTATTGTAGCTTGCCTCCCACTCTCCCAGACCAGTCGTCTTTCCGTCGAGAAGACGATCACCCCATATCCACAGTTTGCGATTCTTTAATGCCAGATGATCGCGGATAGTCCTGACTTCCCCGGCAAACAATTCAGCCTTATCACGCCCTGAACAGCGCGGACATTGTGCTTCCCCGATATAAAAGACTTCATCCATCCCTGCATGGAATGAATCAGTCTCAAACACATCACAGATCTCATCTATGAGATCAAATACTATCGCATGAACATCAGGATTAAGAGGACAATAGCTCCTGCAATACAATCCATCTGCATTGGGCCATACGTATTTCTCCGGCATCTTCACAAGCGGTGTCTCATCAAACTGAGGATATACCTTAAGCAGATTCCCTGTTTTGCCAGCCCACGACTGATGACCCAAAAGGTTTACCTGCGGTATAATTTGTATACCATTCTTCCTGCACACAGCTACAAGCCTTTTGACGTCTGATGCCGACAGGGCAACAGAATCACGAAGTTCGGGATGACTCTTGTACTGGTAATTGTAATCCACCCTGAGAATAAGCGTGTTTACTGAACGAGGGGCAAGCTCTTCATTTATAAATTTAATAAATTCATCCACCTCCCTGGGCTGGGGAGCCGAAATGCAAAAACCGCGCACAGGAAGCACATTTGATTTTATATTATCCGCATTTTCTGATGTCTGTGAAAAAGCGGCACTTCCTGCCACAAAAAACAATAATACCAGAATGTGTCTCATAATGAAGCTAATAAATATGTTTTACAACCAATAGACTCGTTTATAAAGTTATCATTTTTTTAGTCTGCCCACACTTTCACCGGGTTTGTTTTATCCATAGCAAGTAAAAAATTCATAATATTTCCTTTCGTCTAATCAAAATAATTGTTGCCTGTTAATTAATGTAATTCTATATTGCATCTTTTTTATACGATGAGAGATATTCTACTAAAATGGAGGTTCCTGCTTCCTGTTAAATATGCTTCAGTCAGAATAATAACCTTTTGCCTTGCAGCTATCTTTCCTTATCAATTTGCATTGTCACAAAGCTATTTTCAGCAGGAAGTCAACTATAAGATCCATGTCACTCTTAATGACCTAAAACATGAGCTTAAAGGATTTGAATCAATTGAGTATATAAATAATTCACCTGATACGCTGGCGTTTTTATTTTTCAACCTCTGGCCAAATGGATATTCCGGAAATAACACAAAGCTTGCATTAGAGATCTTTAACAGAGATGGCAAGTCAAAATTATTTGACGATCCTGAACTAAGAGGTTATATTGATTCTCTGAAATTCAGAGTAAATGGCGAGAATATTGCCTGGAATCTTCTTACAGGGTATCCCGATATTTGTAAACTCTGGCTCAATGAGCCGCTAAGACCAGGTGATACAATTCATATAGCCACACCCTTTCATGTAAAGATCCCTAAAGGAGTGACCTCACGTCTGGGTCACATCGGGGAATCTTTCCAGATATCACAGTGGTACCCTAAGCCTGCAGTCTTTGACAGATCAGGCTGGCATGCGATGCCTTATCTTGATCAGGGCGAATTCTATTCGGAATACGGCCGCTTTGATGTTAGTATAACTCTTCCGGCTAACTATATTGTTGGAGCAACGGGAATTCTGCAAAATGCTGATGAGAAAAAATGGCTCGACAAACTTGCCGCCGATACAGCATGGATGAAAATTCCCGACTATATAACCGAGGATTTTCCACCCTCCTCTCATCAGATGAAAACACTTGAATACACTGAGAATAATATCCACGATTTCGCATGGTTTGCTGATAAGAGATTTCATGTCCTGAAAGGGAGCGTCGCCCTTCCCCAGTCAGGAAGAGTGGTTACAACATGGGCAATGTTCACCAACCAGGAATCCTATCTCTGGCGAAAAAGCATATCATATATCTATAATGCCATCTGGTATCTTTCAAAATGGAACGGTGATTATCCGTACACCACATTTACAGCAATACAGAGCGCCCTTAATGCCGGTGCAGGAATGGAATATCCCGAGCTTACAGTAATTGGCCTCGCAGGCGACCCTTATCTTCTCGATGAAGTAATTGCTCACGAGATCTGTCATAACTGGTTCTACAGCTCCCTGGGCTCAAATGAAAGAAGATTCCCATTTATGGATGAAAGCATAACATCAGCTAATGAAACAAGGTATATGGAACTAAGATATCCTGGTAAAAAACTCTGGGAACTCGAATTGAAAAACAAGAGAGTTGCTGAATTTTTTCATGCCGATAACATTCCGGTACAAAGGATACAGGAGCTTGACTGGCTGATCCCCGCACGGAACAATCTTGACCAGAGCCTGAACCTCCCGGCTGCGCAATACAGTTACGATAATTATGGCAGTATTATATATAGCAAGGCAGCCCAGGGGTTCAATTATCTCCGGGCCTATCTGGGCAATTCCCTTTATGATTCAATTATGCATGACTACTGCACGATATGGAAAAACAAGCATCCTCAGCCTGATGATCTGAAGCAGGTTTTTGAATCTCATACAACAAAAGATCTCTCATGGTTTTTTGATGATTTCCTTGGAACCACCAAGGGCCTTGATTATAAGATATCACGATACTCTGACCATAAAGTACTTATTAAAAACCGGGGAGAACTGAACTCTCCACTGTTAATTGCAGAATTGCAGGGCGATTCCATAGTCTCAGAAAAATGGGAGGATGGATTTGAAGGGAAGAAATGGTTTAACACACCTCCCGGCAGATATTCTGAAATTAAGATCGATCCTGACCATAAAATGACAGAAATGTTCAGGCTTAACAATAATATTCGTACCTCCGGCATTTTCCGTAAGGCAGATCCGTTTCAGATTCAGCTTCTATATGCTATTGAAGACCCTGACAAACGTTACTTACTTTATTTCCCGGCGTTTAACTGGACAAACAATGATGGTTTTATGGCCGGCTTAGCTTTGTATAATGGTTCTACAATTCCAAAGCAGGTCGAATATCTATTTTGGCCTTTCTATGCATTCAAAAGCCGTGGGTTTACCGGTTCTGGGAAAATTTCCTTCAACAAAATACCTTATGACAGTTTCATAAGGCTTGCCTCTCTTACGCTGGAAGGAGAGCAGTTTGGAGCACCCGGCTCTGAAAATTATCATAAAGCAAAAATAGGCTTAGACTTGTATTTCAAATCAGCCAGTGCCATTAATCCTCTTAATCAGAAAGTCTATGGATATTATATTACAGCCTCAGATCTCGGGCAGATTGAATCCGGTACTGAAGCCAAAATGCGTTCAATCCTCCAGTTTGGATACTTGCTTGAGAAAGACAGGATAATTAATCCATATAACATGACTTTTTCCCTGGAAGCCGGGAAGTCATATCAGAAAACTTCAATTGAACTAAACTATAAATATAGCTATGAAGGCAAGAAGAATGGTCTGGAATTCAGGTTGTTTGCAGGTACCATGCTCAGAAATAGCCCATCAGAGCCTTATTATGAATTCTCCCCGGGTGGCCGAAGCGGCAGGGAACAATATTTATATGACGGGGTATTCCCTGACCGATTCACTGAGTTTCCAAAAACCTTCTTTTCCAGACAAATGACACTCGCAGAAGGCGGGCTTGTATCTCCTGTAAATGACTCTCTCGGTTATAGCCGGTGGATCTTTTCAATCTCTCTCACCAGCAGCCTTCCAGGCTTTGCTTCCAAAATTCCAATAAAACCTTTCGTGAATCTTTTACTGAATGATCATGGTGCGGGTCAAAATAATAAATCTCCTTTTTTCTATGAAGCGGGCTTGAAAGCAGGCTTCTGGAATGTTTTCGAGGTTTATTTCCCTTTCCTTGTATCTGAAAATATAAATTCTATTACAGGATCATTCAATGAGCGTATCCGTTTTATGTTCCGTCTCGATAAACTAAATCCTTTCAAATCAAAAACACAAACCTTAAACTGATTACGATATGGCTGAAATCAATTTCACTAAGATTGCCCTGAAATCATTCAGGAGAAATTTAGTGAATAATTAATAAAGGAATAGACGTTCAGGCACATATCATGATTCTTCTTTTTATACTTAAGCTTCCGCTTTATTGAATGCACATCCCTCTGAATGTTCTTCTTTTCTTCCGATTTCAACTTCAGCCTCTTAAGTATTTTAAATTCACCGGCTCCTGAATTTAAAACATCAGGTCCCGCTGAGGTTTGCAATGCAAACTGATTCAAAGGAATAAATGGGCTATGAATTTCCCTTACAGAAGCAATCGACTTAGAGGGGAAAATAAATATTGACAAGATCATTGCCGTTAAACAAATAATTAACTTTTTCATACTTCTGTTTTTATAATTAGTTTACTCTAATTGCAACATCGCAAAATAATACTTTAAAGAAAAATCCGATTGCCTGACGACAATCAGATCTTCAGTTAATTATGAAATTTAACCTATTTCTATAAAATAAGAAGGATGATCAAAACTACAATTAGCACACCCGCTGAAATATAAATTCCGCCGCTTATATTTTTTAGCTCCCGCCTGATTGAGCGTGTTTCTTTTCGCAGGTCTTTCTTTTCTGCAGAATTTAAATTTGACTTGTCCATTGCTTTAATCTCATTAAGCCTTCGCGTCAGGGATTTTGCCTCAGCTGATTCCTTCTTTTCCAGTAATTCTGTCTTTTCCGGAGATCTGTTTGTCCTTACAGTCGAATTTAATTCCTTGCCTGAAGCAAGTGATTGCACTGGCAACAAAATTAAAGACAAAACCATTGCCATTAAACAAATAATTATCTTTTTCATGGTGCTTTATTTTTTAAATTAATCTATTCAAAATGCAACAATACAAAGATATAGCTCATAAATCCGGGACCTTTACAGAATCTCACGAAATAATTACATCATTCACACTAATAATAATATCATGAGAGATTTGAATTTTAGCAGTGATTGCAATATGGCTGAAATCAATTTCACTTAAATTACCCTGAAAATCCGGGAATTAAATGAAGAATTAATACAGGAAGAAGGAGACTAAACTGAATTTGTAGTAACCGAAGGCATATTTAAATGAAAAATCCGATTGTCTGACGACAATCGGATCTTCAGTTACCTGTGGAATTTATCTAATTTCTATAAAACAAGAAGGATGATCAATACTACAATCAACACACCCGCTGAAATATAAATTCCACCGCTTATATCTTTAAGCTCCCGCCTGATTGAGCGTGTTTCTTTCCGCAGGTCCTTCTTTTCTGCAGATTTCAAATTTGACTTGTCCATCTCCTTAATTTCATTCAGTCTAAGTAATAAACTTTTAGCCTCTGATGATTCAGTTTTTTCGGAAGGCTTAGTAGCCACCAGTGAAGAAGGGTTTTCTTTAGCAGCTCCAAATGATTGAAGAGGAAGTAACGTTAATGACAAAACTGTTGCCATCAGACATAAAATGAACTTTTTCATGTGATTAATTATTAAGATTAATTTAAAATGATTTATCCGATAAAATATTAATCCAGAATTTTCCTGCCTGAAATAATCCTGAATAATATGGCAATAATTGCAATAACCAGAAGAACATGTATGATTCCACCGACACTGAATGCAAAAAATCCGATTGCCCAGGCAATAATAAGAATGACCGCAATTACATAAAGTAGATTTCCCATGATTGTTATAATTTTAATTTATATTCCGAACTGACCTTAATTGTGCTATATATATATAGAATACGAAGAATCTTGCCTTACAAAGGTATAACTCGCCTATGCGAAGCGAGTTATATAATCCTGTGAATATGTTACATCATTCACAGTTCATACCTCTTTTATAAGTATAAGATATTAATATTGAAACTTTTACAACCCATTCAGGCTCTGGAAAGTAATATTTCGCCATACCCGGGGTCCGGAAACAAAAAGAAACCACCCTCCAGGATGGCCGAAGGGTGGTTGAATATTAATCAGTATTTGTAAATTTCCTAAGCTTTATTTGCGCTGCCAAGAACATTTACAACTTTGTGCTTATAGAGTTCCTTCAGTTTGTCACGTGCAGGGCCCAGATAATTACGGGGGTCGAATTCTCCCGGTTTTTCTACAAATACCTTACGTATGGCAGCAGTCATGGCCAGGCGGCCATCGCTGTCGATGTTGATCTTGCAGACTGCAGATTTTGCCGCTCTGCGTAATTGATCTTCAGATACTCCGGCCGTGTTCTCCATCTTCCCTCCATACTTATTTATCTCCGCTACAATATCCTGAGGCACTGATGATGCTCCATGAAGCACTATAGGGAATCCGGGAATGCGCTGTTCACATTCTTCAAGAATATCAAAACGCAAAGGGGGAGGCAGTTCCCCAGGTTTTACCTTGAATTTGAAGGCGCCATGGGAAGTTCCGATGGAGATAGCCAGGGAGTCAACTCCTGTTTTTTTGACAAAATCTTCGACCTCCTGAGGTCTGGTATAGGAAGTATGTTCTGATGAAACTTCGTCTTCTATTCCAGCTAAAACACCCAATTCTCCTTCAACAGTGACGTCAAATTGATGAGCATATTCAACAACCTGTTTTGTTAACCTTACATTTTCTTCATAAGGGAAATGTGATCCGTCGATCATTACCGAGGAAAAACCACTTTCTATACACGATTTACATGTTTCAAATGAATCACCATGGTCAAGATGCAATACAATAGGAATAGCATATCCGAGTTCTTTTGCATACTCAACTGCGCCCTTCGCAAGATACTGGAGTAAAGTCTGGTTGGCATATTTACGTGCACCTTTCGATACCTGTAAAATCACCGGAGATTTTGTTTCCACACAGGCACTGATAATTGCCTGCATCTGTTCAAGATTATTGAAATTGAAAGCAGGAATTGCATACCCTCCTTTAACAGCATTCTTAAACAATTCTCTCGAGTTCACCAACCCTAGTTCTTTAAAATGTACCATAATCTGTTGTTTTAAATGAGGCCGGAAAAAGTAGTTATTTTAGCCTAACCTGCCAAAGATTTTGGCAATTATTTGATCAGCGAGTTTGCCTATGCCGGTTTAAATAAAAAAAACCATCGGTCAGATGGCCTTTTTCAATTTTCTATTTTAAAATTTACTATAACCTGAACATCTTTATTATCATTTGGCAAAAGGCTGACAGACCAGGAAAAATCAAACCCGGGAAAACTACTTTTTTCATACCCGGAGAACCTGGTTTTAATCTTTTAATTTGATCCTTTTTGCCCTGAATTCAATCTCTCTTGAATTAATAATTTGTTACTTTTATCCTCTTCAAGCTTCGGTATAATACTTGTGACAGGATGAAAGCATTGAAAAGAGTTTTTGCATTTTTACTTCTGGTTGCCCTGGCATCCTGCATTGATCCATATTATCCAAACCTTAAGAACTATAAATCACTTCTGGTAGTTGAGGGTCTGATTACAAACGAGAATGCTTCATATAAAATAAAATTAGGCAGGACGACAGACCAGCAATATTCTGACCCTGACAAAGTAACTGATGCAACTGTTTTTATCGCTGATGGAAATGGAATATTAACAACTCTTCAAAATACAGGTGATGGCTATTATAAAACCGACAGCACGACATTTTGTGGAGTTGTTGGCCAGAAATACTCACTGGAGATCCATACAAGCGATGGTAAAGAATACATTTCAGATGAATGCACTATGCTGCCCGTTGCCGCAATAGATACTATATATTATGAAAAAGGTGATGAGGTTACAGGAACAAAGGGAGAGATTACCACCGGGCTGAAAATTTTCCTCAATTCAGCCAATGCCACAGGCATAAACGATTATTTTCGATGGACATTCGAAGAAACCTGGAAATTCCCTATGCCAAATCCCCTGAGGTACAAATGTAAAATGATTCTTAATTCAGAAACATATCTGTTCGAGCAGGTATCCGATGTGCAGGAGTTTTGCTGGAAAAACAGTCTGTCGCAGGAGATAATGACAAACTCAATAGTGTCAGGAAGAACAAATTATATTAACAGGCAGCAGATTAAGTTTATAGATCCTGTTCAATCAGACAGGCTGACAAAAGAATATAGTATCCTGGTAAAACAGTATTCGATATCGGCAAATGAGTTTGATTTCTGGAAAAACCTGAATAAAGCGGGCGAAGCAGGAGGAGATATTTTTTCATCACAGCCATATTCGGTTATCAGCAATGTTCATAATGTTAATGATGCCGGGGAAAAGGTCCTCGGATATTTTGAAGTGTCGTCTGTTACCCGGAAACGGATCTTTATTACGGCACATGACCTGGATCCTATGTATCTGCCTAATTACCAAACTGATTGTATTGAATATATAGAACCTCTTGATAGCCCCGGGGCAATTACCCCAAGCCTTTATGAGACATTCTATCACATTATGACTGACCCTGAATTTGTTTTCATAAAACCATTATTCAATTCTGATAATTCCGTTCATAAACTTGTCTATGCAAAAAAGGAATGTTGCATGTGTGAATATGCCGGCTTTCCAAAAAAACCCGATTTCTGGATAGATCTGGAATAATGTAAGGAGTTGTGCAAAGTTTTTTGCAACATGGTACCGGGATTTGTTTTAAAAAAGAAATTTTGATCCTTATTATCTTATTGTTTGTCAAAATCAATGTTTATTCTTAATTATAAGATTTCAATTCTTAATATGCTGATAATAAAGATGATTGATTTATTAAAATTTACTGATCAGATCCCCTGCCAAATTTCTGATAAATTTCCATTCAATTTTGACAAACCACGGCTTTTCGATACACCAGGAATTGAATCGGAATAATAATGCCGGCTTTTTATTTGATAAAGGGTCTTCAAAGATTGTAAAAATCCCCATGGGCCAGCCGCAAGCACTTGACTTTGTTGTTTCTCTGTAATACTTTTACCTGAGCTCAAACTGTAAGGGAAGCAGTATCATTTTTATGACCTGATTTATTATTGACTGAATCATGGATTCATATGAGTGACCTGAGGATCGTAAATTTAAGAACCGGGGAATTGAAAACTATCAGAAAAGTAAATATTGAAAATGATATCAGATTAATACTGATAAAATGGAGTTTATTACCTGTTTTATCGATTAATTATAAGTATGCCGGGAAAATTAGATCAGCAATCACTTTTTTCTTTATTTTTTTTCTTTCTCTTCAGATTAAAGCTCAGTGCAGCCTGAAGACAACAAAGGACCCTTGTGATGATATTGTTACCCGTTCAGCATATTTTGAGAATGTATCAACCAAACCCAGTGATCTGAAACTTAAGATTGAACAGAATATCACATTCAGGGATACTACCATAGCACTTGTCATTCTTCTTACGCCATCATACAGGTGTTGTTTCGGGCAGGAAAGCAAAATATTAATAAAGTCGGGAAATGACATCATTACCCTTCACTTCACCGGACAGACCATCTGCAGGGATGAAGGTGAAAAGTTAAGCGATTATGCTAAATTGAACAGGGAGAGTGTCGATTTT
The DNA here is from genome assembly GCA_963715785.1 of uncultured Bacteroidales bacterium. Classification (GTDB taxonomy): domain Bacteria; phylum Bacteroidota; class Bacteroidia; order Bacteroidales; family VadinHA17; genus LD21. The sequence continues at coordinate 1,785,587 of OY970276.1, read as the reverse complement.
TTAAAATCTCACACTATCAGCTCAATAAGAATATATTACACTAATAGCTATGATGATTTTGAAATTAAAAAACAGGATTATTTCATCAGAACCCTGAGATGTTTTTAGTATTCCTTTTAATGAACAGGACAAAACCGCATCTGAGCTGTCAAAGATAAAAATGTTATAATCTTCATTCCAGCAAGCCAGATTCGGATTGAAACAAAAAATCCCCGCACTTCGTGCAAGGGATTTTATTGAGGTCGGTGGCGGACAGTAATACGTTACTATTATATTACAATAATATGGTCATTAGTTACTCATATGCCTAATATATACAGTAATGCAATCGACATTCTTATAGTTTTATAGTAATTTACCTGCCCCAAATTGTAACAATTTACTATTTTTATCGTATAAACAGGTAATCAGTTACTATATAGCGATAAAAATATGGACAAGCAAACAATCAAACCATTCGTAGTAAAATTACAGAAGGAAAGTAATTATTATAGAATGTACGTAACCCACCCAAACTTTAAGGGCAGAATCCGAAAGAGGCTGGGTGACAGGCAGTACGATGACCTGGAAAACATCGTATTTAATATAAGGTTCGAACTTGGTAAACATTTTCAAAGTCATGACATAAATAAGCAGGATGTTGAAACATTTATCGAGAAATATGTTTCAATGAACGTCAAATATGATGCTTCTATCTTTGATTACTCTGCTGAATTTCTGGCAAGTAAGTCAGCGAAGGTTAATAATAGAACAAAAAACAGACTTAGTAAAAGTACCCTTTCCGGTTATCGGACTTCACTCAAGTATTTTGAAGCATACCTTTCCAAAAACAGGATTTCACCACACCCATCAAATATAAGCAGTGGTGTGCTCGACAATTATTACACATACATTCCAGGTGTTCATAATTATAAAACGAAGCTACATACTAAGTTAAAAGGTTTTATAAATTTTATTGAAACGGTTAAACAACTACCAATCGACCCAAGTTATAAATTGTCAAAGTTTACAGAAGAATACGATAATCAATGTCCGGAAGATAATGATATTGCCCTACAGGAAGAGGATGTACGCAAACTAATAGAATTTAGAAAGAAATTCCAACGTGGTGAAGTAAATCTTGAAAGTCATCCGGTATCATGCAAATTACCTGGTAGTGTTCAGCAGCAACAGTTTAAAATGAAAGAAAAAAATATAATAAAATGTTTAGACTGCTTCCTCTTTATGATTTCCACGGGTCAGTATCACGCTGACATAATGAAATCGAAATTATTGTTTTCCACAAATGGGAAATCAATTAAATACAGGAGGGCAAAGAATGGCAGCTTGTGTAAAGGTATAGCGGTAAACGTTGATGATATTTTCATTGGAGAAGAAATAATTAAACAGTATAAGATTAAAAACGGGTCTAATTTCCCTCTGAATCTGTCACTGAATCACTTTGCGAAGTATTTAAAGAGGATTAGTACTCTGGCAGAATTGGATTATATGATTACCAACAAAATGGCTCGTAAAACCTTTGCATCTGTGTTTTATTTTAAGCGAGGGATGCCGATAAATTACGTACAAATTCTTCTTGGACATAATAATGTAAAGGATACTGCACACTATCTCAGAATTACTGATGACGATATTGCCAATGAAATTTCAAAATACATGTCATCAGGTGCTAATAAAGTTTGATTTTTTATAAAAACTTTACGAGCATTTTTATAAACTATGAATAAAAAATTACTGAAAGTACATATAACAGAGTTATTAATGGTCAAAGCAGATTTGATGCGAACCTTTATAGGTGAAATCAGGAGAGAAGTTGATATTAATGAAAATCCCCTGCTGTTGGGTGAAGTAATTGTCCATGAAGGTAAAATATGGAGCAAGGCTTCAACTCATGAAGAACTCATGAGAAACACGGATGGCATATGTTTGATGAAACTCGACTTTGAAATACATTCACATAGAGGGAGAACTTATCAAATATTCCATGAAAGGTTCAATCTTAATTAGTACAAATAAAACTCTTTGAATACTTATGCCCTCTTGCTTCCCAGTATTTCAATTTTTCTTTTTGGAATTTTTTTTGTAAAAAATATTTGACCTTTTTTTATTTGATATGGGGAATTGATTCCAGGATTTTCTCTTTAAAATTGATATAAAAAATTTCTCAAAAAAGTATAACATACAAGATGCTGCTTATGTCTCACCCACGCTTGCTTTCGACCACTCCTGCCCCCGGAGGGCATAGGCGTAAACTTAAGACTGTTTTGTTTTTTTAAGTATTGGTCTAGATGGATTGACTCGTCTAAGTACAAAAGTGTCCTTATCTTCAACGAGCCATTCCATTTCCTCTCCCTTTTCAATATTACATGCTTCAGCCACAGCTGCAGGGAGGTTTATGTAAAAAGATTTTGTTAATCCTCTGTCGACCCTTTGAATTTTAGCCTTATAACCCATTTACTCTAGTTTAAATCAAGAGATAAAACTAAACAACTTTTTACTAAAACTACCTCATTTTGTTTCGTTTTTTCTTGTTTTTTAATAATAGTATATATACTATTATATAAAAATAATATTTAACACTAAAAATCAGAAAATGGGGAAAGATGATTTTATCAATTCGTTTAAAATGCTGAATATCAGCGAGGAAGAACTTTTAACATTATCCAGAAATTGTTGTTTTGTACAACGAATACGCAAAATCGATTCGTTGGATTTTATGTATTCATTAGCCAGAGAATCAATGCATGGGATTGCCAGTTATAATGACATTGCTGCTTCGATTGAAAACGTGAATGGAACGTCAATAAGTCGTCAGGCGATCCGGAAAAAAGTGAAAGAATCATGTGTTGAATATTTTCAACGTGTGCTGGAACTAGTCATTCTGAGCAAAGCCAATAATCAACATATTAGTAGAGAAGTCCATAAATGCAACTTCAAACGTGTGCTCATCCAGGATAGTACAATCATTCAATTACCCCGACGTTTATTGGAATTATTTTCAGGAGTATCTAATGGATGCACAACAGTTTGTAATGCACGCATACAAGGGATCTACGATCTTTTATCTGGGAAATTTATTTCATTTAGTATCAACTCATACAGCAAGAATGATCAGGCCAGTGTATTAGAAATGGAAATAAATAAAGATGATCTGACTCTGAGAGATAGGGGTTATTTAACTATAGATGAAATAAAAAGACACCTTCAATTTGGAGCGCATTGCATTTACCGACACAAAATGAAAATGCAGTTCCTGGATTACGATACAGAAGAACCAATTGATCTTCTGGCTCTACTAAAGAAAGAAGGATCTGTTGATAGAATTGTGAGACTTAATGATAAAGAAAAATCTGCGGTTCGCATTGTAGCCAAGCCTGTTGATCAAGCCATAGCAGACAGAAGGAGGATGAAAGCAAAAAAAGACATAAAGGGACATAATCCGAGTAAGATTTACCTAGAACTACAAACATGGACGATCTTTATTACTACAATAACTTCTGAACAAGCAGATTTTAATACTTTACTTAAGATTTATGGACTTAGGTGGAGAATTGAAATTATTTTCAAATCATGGAAAAGCAATATGCATTTTGATCATATCCAGAATGTCTCAAAAAATCAATTACTCACTACAATCATAATGAGGATGATAATGTTCCTGATAATAACCCAATTAATCTATAATCCAATTAAAATATTTATATACAGGAAATTGGCTAGAAATTTAAGCTTATTAAAACTTACAAAATATCTAACACGAAATCCAATTAAAATAGCATTACTCCTACAAGACATTAAAGAATATAGTGATATCATGACACAATCTATCTCAATTATTGCACGACATTGTGTCTATGAAAAACGAAAACGCCAAAATTTTGAACAACAAACAAATATACTATATGCTTAAGTTTACGCCTATGCCCGGAGGGGGTAGAAGGTATAAAAAAAACACCCTCCAGTGGTATCTGCAGAGGTTCGTTCAGAATTTAGCCAACAATGAACTTAATAAAAATTATACTTATAATTAATCCTATAACCTTCCTGGGAAATTCAAGTATTTATAAGAAGATTGTACAAAATTATGAAAGCACAAAACTTGCATCCCATCGACTCTGCCGTTATCGGACTTAATGATATTTACCATGTTGTCGGAAACAATGGTCATTTTATCAATTCTCCAAGCATTTTAGCGCACCATAGGATTGTACGAACAGGAAGTACCTATTTATTATCAATTTCACCTTACACGCCAGATATAAAGCTGGTAGCAGTTCAACTCAAAGATGTATATTTTGACGCTGGATATATACACTTACTATTGATAAATATACTCAATGATAAAACATTTGAAGTAAATACCATAGTGAGACCAACACAAGAAGGTTGCTGGAAACTCATTGACCTTACTTATCTGTCAAGAATTATATCCAATTTTAAATCCACGTAAAGGTTCATCCAATGAATCTCCTTGTTCGCTAAACTATAAAAATATATAAACCTGTAAGTTTCATTAGCATACGGAAAAAAATGAATTCGTTTGATAATTAATGAATGACATTGATTAAATTCGAACAAGTAAGGATATCATGAAGTAAGATATACCCATTATAGTATAAATATGACCAACTACTATAAAGATAATCTAAATGATTTTTTCGGTAATTTGAGTAAGAAACTGAAAAATAAACCTATTTTAAATGAAAAGGATATGAATAGCATTTTCCTAAGAACACTTGATTTGCTTAATATTCCTTATCCTGCTTCAGAAATTAAGAAATTCTTTTTGCATCCCAATATAGTTACAGACCTATTAAGTGAGTTAATAAATAGCGATTATTTGTCACCCGATGATAGGTTTGAATTAAACCCAACATTTGCTGAAATCCATAAGAAATTAACTAAACCTAAATCTTCTTACTCTTACAAATTTAGAATTCTCGCACCAGGAGGACTATATCCAAATCTTGAAATAAAGAGAGGATTTTCAAGATATTTTATTCAAAATCAGCAACCAACATTACTGACCAAGGACAAAAATTATAAGGATATTTTCTCAAATAGTTCAATAATAAATTGGTTAACAAAAAATGAGTTAAAGTTCGCTACAGCTTTAATGTGTGCTCCGAAACAAGGAATTTTCCATTTAGAGTTTGCAGGCTACAACACGATTAATATTGATTGTGATTGTATTGATGCTATACCTGATGGATTAAAAAACTTATTTCTTAGAGAATATTTTGAGATTAAGAAACGATTTACACCTGTAGGTGTTCGAGCATGGCATAGGCAACCTATGCCTGACTTAATGGCATATGAATTTTCATCTTACAATGATTCGATAGAATTTTTCAACAAAATTTATGATAATTTTAAAATATCGGACCATCTATTATTAAGGACATGTAATTATTTTGTCAAAGCTATAATGCATTGGAATAATCAGATTTATTTTGAAGAAGCTATTACCAATACCTTTTTCTGCCTTGAAGGTTGCTTACATTTGATTCAAAAAAAGTATGGTTATTACGAATTAAAACTTAACATGAATCTTTTAAAAGAAGTTTTTAAAAATGATATAGCCTATGGAGAAAACCTCTTTGAATTTATCAAAGAAGGATATGAGAAAAGAATTACATTAGTTCATGCAGAGCCGGAATGGGGTGCTGATTGGAGTCCATTTTTGACATCTGAAGATTTTTATGAATATTTTGACCTTTGTAGAGAATTACTAAATTTCATTCTTATTGATAGACGATTAGATGATTTATAATAGCTTATGGACTTAGAATTATTGGAACATATTAAAAAAATTGCAGCCATTGCATTAGTTTCCGATGACGTTTTAATGGAAAAGCTGGTACTGAAAGGTGGTAATGCTATTAATTTGATACACCAGCTATCAAGTAGGGCATCAATTGATTTGGATTATTCAATGAAAGGAGACTTCAAAGAAGAGGAACTTATTGATATTGAAAAAAGAATTTTTAACGCATTAAACGCATCATTTACAGAAAATGGCTATCAAATTTTTGATTTTAAGTTTAATGCTAAACCTGAAAAAGTTGATAAACGAGTAACTCATTTTTGGGGTGGTTATGCTGTAGAGTTTAAAATTATGACGTTAGAAAAATATGCCAAGTTTAATAAAATTGATGACCATCGAAGAAATGCAATAGTTATTGGAAATAATAATTCTACAAAATATACTATCGATATAAGTAAGTATGAATTTGTTGATAAGAAGGTTGACTATGAAATCGATGGCTATACATTATTTGCATATTCTCCGGAAATGATAATCTGTGAAAAAATAAGAGCATTATGTCAACAAGTGCCAGCTTATAAAGAAATAGTTAAATCAATTACTCCAAAATCTCGTGCAAGAGATTTTTTTGATATACATACATTAATTTCACATTTTGGAATTGATATCACCCAATCCGAAAATTTAGATTTATTAAAGAACATTTTAGCAGCTAAAAATGTGCCTATTGATTTTATTGGTATGATTTCGAGTTGTCGAGCACTCCATGAAGAATCATTCGCTGGATTAAGGGACACAATAAAGGTTTCAGAGAAACTTGAATCTTTCGATTACTACTTTAAATATGTAACAAAATTATCTGAAGAAATTTTATCTAAAATTGGAAATTAGCTGGGTAATATAAGTTCCAATCTTTGGAAAACGCCTTCTCTTCAATTCCATGAGTTAGGTAAAATTTCATTGGCTTATCCATTTTTTGAAATAATTCCATTTGTACATCACGGTATTTTCCAGTAGCCATCATATAAAATCCTATACATTGGTGATACGGATAAATAAAATTCATTTTCTTAAGATACGATAACAACTTATTTATTGAAACTACCTGAGATGCATTTTCATATGCTTTAAGAACTTCGAATATCCCCCCAGAATATTCAGGTCTTACAACTATATCAATTAATGTTCTCTCAATATTTGTAACCCGTACTTTCTTCTCACTATCCTCTTCTACACCTATTTGGTCAGTATACATGCCATTCAACAAATAAATCATTTGTTCATCATAAACTGCATAATTATTTGACAATTTTGTTGGATTAGCGAATGCATTATCAAGTTGTGTTTGTGTTAATACTCTTGATATTACTTCCTTTTTACTTTGTTCAAAAGTAATATAAATCGTTTTAGGTATTTGTTCCGTCAATCCATGATATGATAATGCACTGTAATGTGACATGTACCCGGTATTCTTTAATGACATCGCTAAATCAATTATATCAATTTGACCCCAGCTATAACGGGTGAACTCGACTGAACCGAATTTTAGCTTCTGCTTTTTTAAATTTGTTCCATTTATCAAAAGGTCAATAAAATTTTCACTGGTGAGGTTATTTGTTAAGCGCCAGAATCTCCGATTCTTATATAAAATATCACTTAAATCAGATAGTGAGTAGATTTTCTTTTCCGATTCATCAAAGTAATGAATGATGTCCTGTTTTGCTATACTAAAACGTGTCTTGTTTCCCATGTAAGCTATAGTATCAGTAAGTATATATACTTACTGATACAAAGTTAAATCATTTATTCCAGAAAAACAAATATCCAATTAACTATTTTAGATTGTGTTAGCAGAAACCAATATATAAAAACTAAGGACATAAGGATATACAATAGTATATATACTATTGTATATGCAAAGTTAATGGTTTTTTTTGAATAAATAAACATAAAATCATTCTATTTCATCATTTTGGAAAATAAATTCGAACATTTTTGAATAAATTCCGTTATATATAGTATATATACTATATATAACAGCAATAATGCCCAATTTTGTATATCCTCAATTATATTGAGGATTACAAATTGAATAGTAAAAATCAATGATTATTGTTTAAAAACTCAGTAAATCATATATTTCCATAAGTTCTTCCTTGGCTATCAACAGATATCGCCTTGTGGTCAGCACACTACTATACTATGATTAAATAGTTGACTGCAAAAGCCGGAGCATATAAACACATTCATTCAATCAGACTGCCTTTCACATACAAAACAATATTACAGGTATTTAACTCCGTCTTTTGATGGTCAAGAATTTCTGGTCAAAAGTGGTCACGGTCACTGGCTTCTTGAGTAAATCATCTGTCAATATTTTGATTACGTTCATTTTTAATCATAAATAAATTTCACGCTTTATATGGTATAATTTTAAAGGGAACTCTGACAATTGATTCGAAATCTTCAGCTTGTTCGAGCATGTCTTTATCTCCCTCTTCGTAATACCAATAAATAACTATTGGGTTATTCTGTTTATAGATAGCTTCAATTTTTTTAAAAACATCAAGCAAACAAATTGAGCAGCAGGTGCTAAAATATTCAAATTGGATTGTCACTTTTGTTTGTTTTGATGGGTTTTTAATATATTGGTCTAACCAATCAATCAAGGGTTTGAAAGACTCATCAACATGTGGTGTGGAACGCATATCAAGAGTCCAGCGTCCTTTGATTTCAATGATGCCGTGTGTTGAATCACATGTAATCCTTGGAGCGGTATTAGTGCCCTTGATTATAAGTTCTTCATGAAAATCCTTTTTTGGGAATATCTCAGATGATTTTACAGGTATCGGTTTATTCTTATCTTTAGTTGAATCACCTGTTAACTTCGAATTGGTATTACTGCCTTCAATTATAAGTTCTTCATGTAAGTTATTCTTGGGCAATACCTCAGATGATTCTGTCACTAATGTGTTACCATCCGTTTTTTCAACATACTCAAATGTTTCTCCGGATAGTTTGATTTGTTCTTTCATACCAAGAACGTTATTCTCCATATAAATGGGACTCTTACCAAAGCGTTTAAAGAATACATGACCCATAGCCATAAGATACAGTCCTTGACCACGCACTCCAGTTATACCACACTTTGATTGTTTGTTATAGTCTTCAATCAGGCTTTCATTGCTGCAAGAATCGAACACCTTTACTTTATCAGCAATGATTTCCTTATCTCCTTTCATACCGATGTATACATATTCCATATTTAAAAAGTTTTGGAATTAGTTTTTAATTTATTCTGTAATTCTGGGTTTTACCTCTGTTGTGTACTTAATATTTTGCCCACATAATATATTTAAGCAGGTGACCAAATCCGTGGTATGTAGAGACAACACGGAGTTATAATCATCTTTTCTGTAACCACCAAATAATGTTAATATGAGTGGAATCTGTTTATGAGTTTCTTCCTGTAAATCATGTATAAAAGTATAAACGAGTCTTGAACACTCAACCCATTCTTCAGTTGAAAGCTGACTCGCCAACTCATCCCATTCGTGACTATCTGCACCATGACAAAAAACAACATAATGAACTCTGCCTTCAATAATTTCTTTGCGAAGGATTTTGAGATTAGCTTTTAATTCTTCCATGTACACCTGATGCCGAGCAATAATATTGATATTTCCACATACCGGAGATATGGCTTTATCAATATCCGGCACAAAATCTCTTGAATTGTCGATACTGTTTCCATAATGCCCATCAAGGTCGATATAAGACCCGCACAAACCAAATTCATAATAAACCTTCATAGATGCTATTACCTGTCCTGAAAAAGCACAGAATAAGGCACTCCTGGTTGGATTTGCGTGATGAAAAGCAGAAGATGGACTGAAGCATACTTCTTCAGGATGTTGAACGGCATACCTTATTGCATAGTACAGGCTTGCATTTTCATATTTGACTGATTCCGCATACTCCGGTGTCCATTTAATGTGAAGAATTTTACTTGTTTTCCCTTTGTCAAAAAAATTGTTAACCATTTCTTTTATATGGGCGATACAAAAATCTTCCCGTGGCAATGGTTGAAAATCATTCTCAAATAAAAAGTATTCCAATAACCCCTTTCTTTCAAGATACTCTATCATTAGCCTTGGCTTGGCAGGAGTCAGCGTATATCCTGTAAGATTATCTGGATTTACTGACATTTTAGGATGATAAAAGGTGTGTAATCTTGGGTTTTTCATTGTTATTACTATTATACTTGATTTATCGAATCCTTTAAAATTGAGATATATTTTACTTTAGTATCATTCGAAATTTGTTTTCGGTTCATGGCTTATTATTACTTTTGATGGCGTTGCTTTCAAGAGTTACCTTTTGTTTAAATGAGAATGAATCCGAATCTCCAATTTCGGAGTAATCAAATCCTCTCCGGATGAATTCATAATGCAAGTAATGCTGAACTAATCCACAGGTTCAATGAGGAAGTAAACAATGGAGGTTCAGGTAGTGCTCGTTATTCTTTCCTTGGGTTCAATAAGAAACTATATTATTATATTAGGTGATATCAAATTTTCTAATACTTTTCTATAAACTTGATTATTATAACGTAAATAGAGAATTATTCGATAATCTTTATAGTCATCATAACTCATAAAGCGACCCCAATTTTCACTATTGATTGGTCGAATGACATTAATTATTTTTATATATTTTTCATATTTAGCCTCATTCCCTTTGACTATTCGCTGTCTTTCAGTATCCGTTGCATTTTCAAATTCTCTTTCTATTGTTGATAACTCTTTTTCAAATTCAATTTTTCTCTTCAACACATAGTACTTCTCAAGTTCTGCTAACAATAACAAATAACAAGTTCCAAAAATTAAACCAAACGGAACAATTACTAAATCTCCTTCATCTCCTAAAAATCTTAATATTCTGAAATTATCTTCGAACCCTATACGTATAAATCTGTTAAGAAAAGAAGCAGTTCCAACCCCAAAAAAGGCTATAGTCCCAATCAATAAAAGTACAATAAGGGCAAAATTTCTATGATTCTGAACTTTGTATAAGGTATTATATAAGCGGGGATAATATAAAATGCAAAACCCGAAAATCGGAGAACCAAAAACCCAAATAGTAAAAATGATTATCAAAATTTTAAATAAAATACTCATATTATTAAAGGTTAAAAATGTTTTTACTTCTGGAACAATCTTGGCTATCCAAATTTATGAAATTAGCTGAATTAATTATAATAAAAAGAGGCAGTCCCTTAAAAGTCTCGCTGCATTAACCCTTGTGCTTGGGGTTGGAAGGACTGCCTCGTGAAGGTCACCTGACCTGTATAAGAAAAAGGCGACACTTTTAAAAAATCAATGTCTGAAGCTATCTGATAAATAAGTGATAGTGTGTAAAAGCCGGAAGTGCATAACCACATTCAGCCAGTCAGATTCCCATTAAAATTACAAAACTATATTACAGGAATTTAACTCCGGCTTTTAATAGTCAAGAATTTCTGGTAAAAAGTGGTTAAGAACACAGGCTTTTCCAAATGATATTCCTTGCTCTTTATCAATGTTACAGATTATTCGGATTTTTTTAAATAAAACTAAAATAAAGATTCCTTTTTTTGTAACATAAGAATTTTTTATGCGTATAAGTATTAGTCATTCAATTAATTAGAAGATAAACCAAGTATATAAATATGAACACTTTTTTTAATTTTTATTTTAGTATTTTTGTTAATCTCTCAATCTAATAAATATATGAAATCAACTGAGACTGTGATAATAAAATGTTCGATTGGACCTTATCCGAGACCAATGCCCGAAGGAATGCTTGATTCAATGCCATCGGTAAGTGTGAAATTCAATACTGGTGAAGAAAAAACGCTTTTTGAATTTTATCCAGATGAAATTTCCTTTACTGAGGCTGAGTTTATTGGTTTGACAGAAGAATCTGCACGTAGATTGAAGATTGAAAAGGATAAGAAATATATTTCATCCTAAAATTGGAGTCACCTTTAGCTATAAAAGCCGAAAAAACTGAACAAATCTTTCCGGTTATATACTTTTTACGTATATGACTTAATCATAAACATTTAACCTCAGTTATTGGTGGTCAATCAAGTATTTCATACAAAGGCAAAGCAAATGGTTATTCATATGAGTTTGGATTTTCAACTACTCTGCTCTTCTGTCTGCTCAAGGTTGATTTGTTATTTTAATATTATCGTTATTGTCAACTCTTGAGATACTTGAAATCTACAATCCTCAAAAGTAGGTGCTGAAAATCTTGGTCTGTAATTATTGCTAAGTCCGTATGGTTCTTTGGGAATGCTGAACCATCCTTTATCCAGTTCCTTATTGTCATTGATGTCTTGATAAACTGCTACGGCATAGATACCTTCAGAAATGTCAAATGAAAAGTCTAAACTTTGATTTGTTGCTTTTACTGTTTTTGCTGCAATCGATTTTTTGAAAAAATCCTTACTGTTGTCATATATCTCAACAACAATACTTCCTTTTCCAACTTGAATGTTTTTTACAACTATTTTCAGTTTGGCAGGATTTACAATAAGTGTTGCTAAAAAGAATATGCATAAAAATATTTTTGTCATTGCTGACTTATAATAAAATTTGAATGGTCATATAAAGTAACATTAGTCCATAAATATTGATAAGAGCGGTTCTAAGCCAATGTGTCTTTAAAATTTTTGTAAGGTAAGGACTTGCACCGCCTACGCTATCTTTTGAAAGTTTGGCTTGCCACGGTCCCCATAGAATTGCTGTAAGAAAATGTGAGAGAAATTGTGCGCCAAACGCAAGCCAGATTTCCCAATTATGAATTTTGCCTGGATGAAACCAGAATAAAGCAATTGCACCAATAAATGAAAGACCGACAGGAAGGAAGACCCAATAAGGAAGTTTTTTCCAATGAACATCCTGTACATTATGAAAAGTTTTTGTGTCAAGAAGTTTCCAGGTCCTAAAAATGTCTATTTCGAGTGCCCAAATTGTCCCTACGTTATAATATGCAAGGACCAAGTTTAAGAGAAGAAAAATTTCTTTTGTCATATTGGTACATTCAGTTTTGAATCATAATTTTCGTATTATTCTTCTGTATGCAGTAGTAAAACAATTCAAAAATCTTTTTGGTTTTATTGGTTGTAAACTTTCCCAGAACACGAACAACACAAATTCATAACTATATAAAGCAATTCCCCGAATCATAATCCGTTTAAGATTGCGAAACGGGGAACTGTTATAAACCCAAACATTTACCGTAGAAGAGTATGGCTAAGTTGCAACATATTTGATTTTCAGAGAATTAATTCTTGGTAAATGTTTCATTACAAGAGTCTGAATAAATTTTCACCAATTCACATCCATAAAGATAAAATCATGCCAATTACTGCTGGCTTCATGTCAGTAGTACCAGTTAGTTTCATCCACACCTTTCTGAAAAACAACTCCTTATGCTCTGTAATAACTCCATAAATGGTCAAATATATTTACCTTTAGTTGTTATATAACGAGTTAGTGCCAATGCTTAAAGACAGACAATCGTTCAACAATGTATTCAACGTCCAACAATTAAAAATAAAAAAACAATGGCAAAAAAATTAAAAAAGGACGCAGTAATTGAAGGTAAGAATGCATATATGTATGCTAACCTTACCAAATCAGATTTAGAAAGTTACAAACAACTGGCTGAAAAAATATCTAAAAACATTAAGGATGGTCAGAGTGTTTTAGAAATAGCATTTGGTGCTGGTTATACGATAATAGAATTGGCAAAACTTGGCAATTATTTAATATTTGGAATGGATTTAAGTTTTGCTTTTGTCGAAATTGGTAAAAAGAATGCTCAAGAAGCTGGAGTTAATATTAATTTTCGTCAAGGCAATGTTTCCAATATGCCGTTTGAAAATGAAACATTTGACCTCATCGTGAATAGGGCAGCGTTTAAAAATTTTCAGAAACCAGTGGGTGCATTAAATGAAATGTATAGAATATTAAAACCCAATGGAAAAATTCTCATTGAGGATTTAAAGCCCAATATAAGTTTTGCATCAATTAATTTTTATGTGAATAATATGAAGTTGAACTTTTTTAATAAATCTATTACAAAAGCAATCTTCTATTTTGGTCTTCGTAATACAGCTCACTCTAAAAAAGAACTTGTGTCATTTATTTCACAGACAGAATTTAAAGATTATAACATAGAGGAAAATACGCTTGGTTATGAAGTATGGTTACAAAAATAAATTTCGTGCAGACAGATAATCATCAAACATAGACGTTAACAATTATGGAAAATTCAGCAGACGAAAAACTCATCAGACAACTTTTTGAAAACACAGCAACTGCGTGGGGCAAAAGTGATGGCAAACTTTATGCTTCTAATTTCACAGACGACTGTGATTATGTTACATTTTTCGGTGAGCATCTCAAGGGACAGCAATCCATTGCGGACACTCACCAACAATTGTTCGACAGTTTTATAATGAAAAGTTCGACACTTCATCATCAAATAAAAGATATTCGCTTCTTGACAGCAGACATTGCAGTTGTTCATGTAATCGGAGCGGTTAAACTTCGGTTTCAAAAAAAAGCACCTGAAGACAGACAGTCAATCAATACGAACATTGTCGTTAAACAAAATGGACAATGGAAAGTAACAGCATTTCATAATTGCAGAGTTAAAAAAACAAGTTTCATTCAAAAATTATTTACGAAGGACAGTGACAAAAAATGATGGATAACACAAACGACAAAAAAAGCACAGGCACTAACAAAGGCTATATGCAATAAGGGTTTTAGTGGTAAATCAAGCATCCTGCCCCGCTCAAACTTCGGTGTCTGCGGACAGGTTAGCAGCCCGCAATCACTTACTGCATATAGCCTCAACCGTTACCAGCAATGTTAGAACACAGCACAATTATAACAGTTTTTAAAATCATCGGTGGATTGTACGCTGACGTGACCTTTAGAAAAATTATCACAGAAGAACAAACATCTGATACGATTGTTAGCGATTTGAATAATACACAACCATTATGATAACAGGAGTTCATACGATTATTTATTCAAAAAACGCACAAGCAGACAAAGTGTTTTTTCGTGACATTTTAAAACTGACAAACGTTGACATTGGAAACGGTTGGCTGATTTTCCGTCTTCCGCCTTCGGAACTTGCCATACACCCGTCTATCAACAATGACCATCATGAAATTTATTTGATGTGTGATGACATAACAGAGTTTGTCCGACAAGTGAAAGAACAAGAAATTGCTTGTAGCGAAATTCAAAATCAAGGATGGGGACAATTGGTTGAACTAACTTTACCAAGTGGAGGCAAACTTGGTGTTTATCAGCCTAAACACGAAAGACCTTAGAACAATGAAAGTAACTACAACAAGTAAAACAACTTCAACGAAAAGTGCGACAAACAATGTAACAATAAAACCCACAGCTAACTTGACATAGCAAAACACATGCTGGTTAGTAAAGCCAAAGGAAACATTTCCTGAATTTCCGGTCAAGTTAGTTTCACTGGTCGGGTGTAAACCAATAACTATACCAGGTCCATTTAATTGTGCATAAGAATTACCCCAACGTTCTTTAACAGTTACGCCAGGTCAAATGCCATAAGTAATTAATATAATTATATTTGAGTGTCGAGAAATTTTACCAAGGATAATTAATATAAATTATTATGAACGACCATTTCAACTCAGATACTGAACAACAAAAACTTAATCGCAAGCTACTCGCACCTCTTTGGCATACTTTATTGCTCATTTTAATTTTAGCGATTATGGTTGTATTGGGAGTCCATTGGCAGAACGGACCATCATCAACGCAAGACCTTGTTCAGAAGCATCAATCTTCATTACCTCTTTATCTTTCACTTATTGTGGGTGAGTGGTTATTAGTTTACTTCGTTTGGGCAGGTCTGAAACGTGGGAACACAATTAAATTAAAAGATTTAATCGGAGGGAGATGGGACAATTGGAAAAAAATCCTTCTTGATATTGTGATAGGTATTTCTTTCTGGATAGTTTGGTTAGGAGTCGAAATGATTGTGAAATATTTCCTCGGACCTGATGCCGCCAAATCAGTTAATACACTTCTTCCACAGGGATATCTTGAGATAATGGCGTGGATTATTGTATCAATTTCGGCAGGAGTATGTGAGGAAATTGTATATCGTGGCTATCTTCAAAAACAGTTTCTTGCTCTGACAGGTAGTTCATTTGCAGCCATACTAATTCAAGGGATAATATTTGGAATATCGCATGGATACCAAGGATTTAAGCAAGTGATTATAATTAGTGTATTCGGTGTTTTTTATGGAGCACTTGCAATTTGGCGTAAAAGTCTCATACCAAACATGGTCGCTCATGCGTGGGGGGATATCTTTAGTGGAATTCTATCAAGGTTTTTATAAGCATATATTTTAGCAAACTGACAGTGATATATGATTATATGATAGGTATGCTCTATTTTTCTTTGCCAAAATACTTAAGAATTAAATTATTTAAGAAAGACTTATTATAAGGCTTGAAGAAAAAATCATTAATCCCTTCTTTTGTTGCATCTTGTATAACATCTGAATATGAATCAGCAGTTTCCACAATTATAATTACCTCTGAATTGTATTTCCGTATTTGTCTTGCAACCTGGTAGCCATTGCATTTTGGCATATTAAAATCCAAGAATACCAGATTAATATCAGAATTATTTTTGTACAATTCAAGAGCCTCTTCCCCATTCTCAGCAAATAAAATTTCCTTACTGTACCTATTTACCATATTGCCGAGTAAAAATCTTAAAGCTGGGTCATCATCCGCAATTAGTATTTTTAGATTTGTAATCTTATTCACTTCTTCAGAAACTGAAGCAAATTTTTTGATAACTGGTTCAGTGGTGGTTGGAATTGTAAAATAAAATATTGAACCTTTCCCAATCTCGCTCTCAACCCATATTTTACCACCCTGTTTGTCCACAAATTCTTTGCAAAGTAATAAGCCAAATCCCGTTCCCTTCTCTTTAGCAGTACCGAGAGTTGTTTGAAACTGTGTAATATCCCATAGCTTTTTTAATCTCTCCTGGTCAATTCCGACTCCATTGTCAGAAACAGAAAATAAAATGTCCTGATTTACCTTCTCAGCACTCAATTTTATCTTTCCATTGGGGTTTGTAAATTTTATTGCGTTTGAGACAAGATTCCTGAGAATAGCTTTCAACATATCAACATCAGCAATAACATTTATATCTTCCGTTGCAGAACATACAAATATGATATGTTTTGAAATCGCATTCGGACTAAGAATATTAATTATTTCCGCACATATATTTTTAAAAGATATTTTTTGTGGTTCGAAAGGAAATTTCCCTGTTTTTAATCTTGACCACTTAAGCAGGTCTTCCAGCAAAGCATAAGTATTATGTGCCGAATTATAAATCTCACTTACAAGATTTTCAATTTCAGATATTGTGAGGGTGTGGATATCTCCTAACAATAATTCGGTATAACCGAATAGTACCCCAAAAGGATTTCTTAAATCATGTGCAAGAGCCGAGATGAAAAGGTCTTTATCATTATTAAGTTGCATGGATAGTCCAAGTTCTTTATTTGATATGGTAAGTTCATCTAATGCAATCTTAAGGTTTTCCTCAGCCTGTTTCCGGTCAGTGATATCAAGCATGCTGATATCTGCATATTTACTTGACTCGTTAAATACCCCAACGAGATAAACAACAATCGGCAAACTATCCTTTTGATAAATTGTTACTTCACATGTTTGTTTATTTTTAGTTTCAAATATATCCTTGAGAAAGTTATTAAATGTTTGTTTTGTTTCATTGGATACAAAAAAACCCATGAGGCTTTTTATTAAGAGGCTGCGTTCTTTGCCTAAAACTTTTGCAACATAAAAGTTTAGTTGAATAATTTCACCTTCCTTGGTTAGAGTTAAATAGCCTGTAGGCGCAAAGTCATATAATCCTGTATATTTTTCAACGGCTCTTTCTAAATTATGCTTTGCCTCGATGAGTTCCTGATTCTGAATTTCCAGTTCAATCTCATGCACCGCAAGTTCATGGCTTAGCTTAATCGCATCGGATTCAAATGAAGGTAAACTTACACCTAACTGACGCTTACTCAGTAATTCCTCAGCATTTTGGCGAAGAATTTCAGCTTCTGTTAAATTTTTAAACTTTTTCAAGGCTTATGTATATTATGTTCCCGAAGAATTTTTATGCTTTCTTAATTCTGCTTCCAAATTTTTAGCGACTGTTATATCTATAAATGTCACTACTAAACCGTCAATCCTATCATCCAAAGTTCGGTATGGCATAATCCGAACCTTAAACCATTTATTGTTCTGCGCTGAAATATCACTTTCCCTGTATATTAAAGTTCTTAATACATCTTTTGCGTGGTTTGCTATTTCAGGATAGTTTAATTCGGAGACCATATCAGTAAAAAGTCTACCAATATCAGTTTGCCTAAGTTTTATTATAGTAGTTATCTGGTCAGTAAATCTTCGGATGTTTAATTCTTTGTCAAGAAACAGGGTAGCAATATCCGTGCTATTCAGAAGATTTAGCATATCGTTATTTGTCGCAGTAAAGTCACTGACTTTGGTCTGTAATTCAATGTTAACAGTATGTAGTTCTTCATTCAGGCTTTGCATTTCTTCCTTTGAGGTAGTTAGTTCCTCGTTTGTAGATTGCAATTCTTCATTTGTTGATTGCAGTTCTTCGTTAGTTGACTTTAACTCTTCCTGTGATGTCTGCATCTCTTCACGTGTACTTTTCAACTCTTCACGGGTTCGATGTAATTCAAGTTCCTGTTCCTGCTCACCGGTTGTTAAAATTTCTTTACCTGTAGTCGATTTTTTACTTACATGTTTACGAAGTTCTATCACATCAGTAAAAACAATCATTATAGTTTCTCTGAATTCTACCGGCTTCTCTGTAGGGTGAATAGTTATATTTACAAGTTGGCTACCTCCATTATTTTCTACCTTTACATTCTTTAAATGAACCAGTTCAGAAGTTTGTTTTGCTTTCCGAACAGCACTCAATAATTCATTTCGTAAGCCTTCTCGTGCCATTGCGTAAATGTTCATATTAGCTTTCCCTGCTGCAGGTGCTAAATACTTACCCGTACTTCCTGTAATATATAGAATATCGCCATCCTGGTTAATAAGGACACTGGCTGGTGCATACTGTTGAAGTATTAATTGGTCAGCAAAGTTTTGTATGTTATTAGTAGTTTTTTTAACCGGGATATTCTCCTGCGCTTGTTTTATCGGAGTAAAGGTATTTGGGAAGAGCATCCTCTCAATTTCTTTAAGTGTTATTGTTTTTTTATAGATTTTCAATTTCATATCATACGGAGAAAATAACATGTCTTGAGAATTTACATTTTCAGCAGTACCAAGAATCATGAATCCACTGGGTTTGAGACTGTAATAAAACAAATTCATGAGTTTTTTCTGCAATTCAGATTCAAGATATATCAGTAAATTGCGACAAAACAAAAAATCCAATTTGGTGAATGGTGGGTCTTTAATAACACTATGTGGAGCGAATACCACCATCTCCCGTATTGAACTATTAATGGTATACCTGGATTCATCAACAGTAAAAAATCTTGATATTCTTTCAGGAGTTACATCCGCAACAATATTTGAACCAAAAACTCCTTTTCTTGCAATTTCAACTGCATCATTATCAATATCGGTGGCAAATATCTGAAGTGTTATGTTTTTGCTTTTTATAAACCTTTCATTCACTTCTTTAAAAATAATTGCAAATGAATATGCTTCTTCACCTGTTGAGCAACCAGTAATCCATACTCTCAGCAAATAACCGTTTGGCAATTCATTGAACAAATCGGGCAGTATTTGTTCTTTTAACTTTTCCCAGACATTGCTATCACGAAAAAAATTTGTTACACCAATGAGTAGTTCTTTGAAGAGAATTTCCAATTCATGTTGGTTATCCTGTAGTAGCCGAACATAATTGGCAATCTTGTCCAACTGATGAATACTCATGCGTCTTTCAATACGCCTGTAAAGAGTATTTTTTTTATAAAAAGAAAAATCGTGTCCGGTTTGTGCACGGATTAGTATTATAATTTTTTCAAGATTTGTTCTATTTTTATCTTCAATTAAAAATTTCTCTGTAATGGTGGGACTATACTTGAGATAATCTATGAGTTTTGCTGGTAATTCATCTGCTGAAGCTACTACATCGACCAGAGTGGTTTCAATAGCGCTGCATGGCATACCATTAAATTTTGATGTCAGAGGTTCTTGGACGAGCACTATCCCTCCTTTTTCTTTAATTGATTTCAGTCCAAGACTTCCATCTGAACCCATACCGGACAGAATGATTCCAATGCTTTTTTCTTTCTGGTCGGCAGCCAATGAATGGAAAAAAACATCTATCGGAAGGCGTAATCCATGTACTTCTGTAGCTTCAAACAAGTGCAGGTGTCCGTTTAAAATAGACATGCTTTTATTTGGTGGTATGACATATACCTGGTCCGGCTTCACTTCCATCTGGTCTGAAACCTGCATTACTTTCATTAATGTTGTACGCTGAAGGAGTTCAGGAAGTATTCCCTTATGATTTGGGTCGAGATGTTGTATAATTACGAATGCCATACCATTATTCTCTGGTACGTGGGTTAAAAACTGCTCTAATGCCTCAAGTCCGCCTGCTGACGCACCTATGGCAACAATAGGGAAGCTGGATGGTTGTAAATTTTGCTTTTCAGCAGCTTTTAATAAGGTTGTTTCTTTTTTATCCTTCTTGTTGTTAGCGTTTCCCATACATAAATGATTTAAGAATACAATATAACAACTCAGTTATCCTTTCGATTGATAATAAGTACTATAAACTAAATTAAGGTCACATAAAATCAATGAATGCTCATTGATTTTAAAATTGGTAAAAAAATGCTAACAATTCGACTTCAAAAAATCAGGATTTGGTAAAGCAATGTAGTTAATTAAATAATACACATTTACATTATTTTTATA
This sequence comes from uncultured Bacteroidales bacterium, assembly GCA_963715785.1. Lineage (GTDB taxonomy): Bacteria > Bacteroidota > Bacteroidia > Bacteroidales > VadinHA17 > LD21. The sequence goes on along the minus strand of OY970276.1, from coordinate 1,764,747 downwards.
GTATCCCAAGAATCAATTTATGCACTGAGGTCAGTATTGTTCACTCTCATCTCTTTTAGAAAAAATGGGTAGAAGAAAAGAACAACAAATAATTCGACTATGACTAAATGAAGGATTAATTCCTATCTTGTATATTAATTTCAAAGTAGTATGGAAAAAGAAGATAAATTAAGTGTGAAAATTCATGAGGAATTATTTAAGCAATTTCACGTTAAAATTCGTTTTTATAATCTTGAAGATGATTCATTCAGATATGAGTTAGTTGATAAAAATGGTATAATAAACCTGTGGAAAGTTGATTATACCTATGATAAGAGCGGTTTACATATTAATTGGGGAGATTCATTGATTGTTACCTCAAAACTTTAATTCTGAAATTGATAATGAAATTGTTGGCTACAAGAGAAATTGCATATTCTGATATTCTCGTAAATTCTTAATTTGATTACTATATCTTTACTGAAAGTCCAAAATTGTATTTTTTATGAATTTGCTGAAACTATACATCAAAAATATGGTTTCTCTGCGCTGCCAGTTGTTTGTAAAATCCGAACTTGAAAAGTTTGGAATTAACTACGCAAATGTTGGACTGGGGGAAGTTGATATTATAGGTAAAATTTCAAAAGTTCAATTGTATAGTCTGGCTGCCAGTCTTAAATTAAGCGGTCTCGAATTGTTGGTTGATGATAAAAAAATACTTATCGAGAAAATAGTAGCCACTATCATTGAATTGGTCCATTACAAAGATGACCAAATGAAAACAAACCTTTCCGATTACTTAAGCCAAAGACTAAATCACAATTACACATATCTTTCCAATCTTTTTTCAGAAGTTAAAGGAATTACAATTGAACAATATCACTTGTCAAATAAAATCGAAAAGGTAAAGGAACTGCTCGTATATGACGAAATTAATCTTACTGAGATTGCAGGAAAACTTAATTATAGCAGCGTATCCCATCTGTCAAACCAGTTTAAAAAAATGACTGGACTAACACCATCTCACTTTAAAAAACTTAAAAAGAAAAGGCGGACTTCTCTGTAATAATGGTAATTTATACAATCTATCCATATAGATTTGTAATGGTTTTATGATATGCGGGTTGCTCCTTTACACTGGATTTATTCCAAAATATTACAATACTCACTCTGTACCCAAATTTTAGTACCATGTTTTTGTACAAATCCAGATATTGAAGTGTACAATAATGATTTAAAACTGCTTCTGTTATGTAAAACATGGGAGCAATTAGTACTAAACATTTTGTTTAATTTATTTATTAGTATTTGATATTGTATCCATAAATAAACGGACATTAATTAACCCTTGTCAGAACAGGGGAGGATTGCACAAAAAAACAAGGGGTCTTTCGACCCCTATTTGTTTACCCACTATTGTTTATCAATATAGTCCTGTATTGGTTTATGAATACCATTTTGAGAGGCTGATTGTTGCCGTTCACGGGCATGTCTTAAAATATACCCTGATTTTCTTCTTTGTTGCTTGTCCCTTGCCCCTATAGGACGACCAAGGGTGATACCATCAACTTCTTTTTTCCGTTTTAATGCGAGTTTAGTACGTTCTGAGATAAGCGACCTCTCGAACTCAGCAAAAATTGCTAAAATTTGGAAGTGTAACCTTCCTGCCGCATTTAAAAAATTAAGATTATCAGTGATACTAATAAATGCTATATTTTTATCGACTAACTCTTTGATTTCCAGTAGCAATTCAGTGCTGCTACGTGCCCATCTATCTATTTTATAGACGATTACACCTGCGTATTCAAAATTTCGCAATTTTTGTAAAAGTTCCTGCTTAACGGGTCGTGTGCGCCTTGAAGATTCAACTTCTTCGTAAATATCGTATTCATAACCTTGCTGATTTGCGAACTCGATAAGCCGGACTTTTTGATTCTCTACCGTTTGGTCCAAGGTTGACACTCGTTGATATAATGCGTATTTATTCATATTCTAATATATTGATTAATAATGAGATACATTTCTTTTAGTTCGGACAGAATGGAGCATACTTTTCATTCAGTTGTCCCAACAAACTATTGTCTTTGTAGGAATCCGGAATTTTGAGGAAGTACATTTGCACTGGAATATTGAAGACTAACTCAGTAATTATCCAGTATGTAGTCCCGTTGATGTGCTCCATATTTAGTTCATGATGAAATATTGAGACATTTTTCCTAATTGAATCAGTATTCTTTTTCCTTTTCATATTACAAATATAACAATATAATAAACGTAATATAATAAACGCAACGAAATAAACTTACTTTATTGATATTATTTTGTAATTTTGGTTAAAATATTTCAACATGGCAACCGGAAAGATAAAAAGCACTGGACCTGATAAGGAAACCAAGCCTCATGCGATTCCAGAAGAAGATAGAGAGTACATTAAAAAGATAGCCAAGAAGGCAAAAGAACTGAGAGAAGCTAAGGGGTATTCATATGAATCGTTTGCAATACAGGCTAAACTAAATCGCAACACTTATTTCAGACTTGAGAGGGCAGCTTTATCGGGGGATAACTTTACCGTTGGATTACTGCTTCAGGTAATACGGGGCATGAATATGACACCTACAGAATTTTTTCAGCAAATCACATAAGTTGCTTATATATTTTCTTTGATTTTTCAAATTATTCACTCGATGATGCTCCTGGAGGCAGGACATTTAATGGTTAATAACTGAAAATACACCTAAATCAACGTCAATAACACCATTTCTTGGCTGATTTATATTCCCAATGGTAATTGATAAACATCGGTCAATCGCATTTCAAACACAATTAATGACTGTTTTTAGTACATGACAAAACACATTTTATTGTGACTGCCGGGTATTTATTTGAAATGTCATTAAATAATGTCAAGAAAAAAGAAACGGATTCCAGAAAACCAACTAAAGCGTATTGAAGAAATTAATATGTTCATTCAACATTGGCGTATGGGAGAAAGTTTAAGTCAACAAGAATTAAGCAAGAGAGCAAATATTCATGTTAATACACTGCAAAGATTCCAGACACATAACAGTAATATTTCAATACTTACCCTCTTTGCTCTTATCGATGCATTGGATGATATGACTTTATCAGAGTTTTTTTCCGGAATGATATAGGCAATTTGATATAATAAATAATGTTCTGACATTTTATGTCACAGATGTCACAGGTAATGGTTAAATATATATTATATTATTAGATATCAATTAATTAAATAATAATGTTACCTGTGACATATCCTGTGACATTAGCTGTGACATCATAAAAATGTCACAGATAGCATTAAATTTTAAAATTACTCTATGAAGTTACCTGTGACACATTTTGAAATGTCACAGGCATTGTCACAGGATTAATTAATTGATATTTAATTATATACAGCAATCTGTGACATCTGTGACATCTATTTGAGTAGACATATAATTCTGTGACATAATGAGACATCTTTAACCTGCTCTTTAGTAAAGTTTTTCATAACGTTTTTTGTTAAATTCCTCAATTGCTTTGTAAGCTGCATTAACATATCTATAAATATTTGTTCTGCCCTCTTCAAGCATTTCTAAACACTTATCAAATTGTTCATCACATTCATTATGATTATACTTTTGTGAAACGCAGGAGACATTATGGAATATTTTACGACCATATTCACCAATAGTAGCAAGTGCAAAACCTATTGCAATCCAATCAACATAACTATTAGCAATATCTATTGAATTTTCTGCCAGGTATACTGATAACCCAAACCACTCCAAATATTTTTCTTCAGTAATTTCAATTTCAAAATATTCGGCAACTTCGAAGTGCTCAACATTTGCGAAATGTTCGACATCATTAATACGATTATTTATTTTGAATTTCCCTTGATATTCCCATTCTCGGCATTTATCATTCCTGTAAAATTCGTTTTCTGATATATATGGTAGGTAGCACAACCTTGAAACATCACTTCCACTATTATCAAGACTTTCTTCTGATACTTTTGTTAAGTGTAAATAATACTCATGGATTTCTGCAAATAACGGTTTCCAATCAGTTGCAACTTTATCAATTGGTAATTTATGTTTGACCAGGCATTTTAATCCAGTACCAGAGGGTGAAGTAAACATAACAAATGTATGTAAGCAATCTTTTAAGATTTGCCTGGTTTCTTCAATGTTCTGAAGGTGGTCAAAATCTAAGACCATCAGACCTGATACACTTAAAATATCCTTAGCATTGCAATTACCGGAAAATGTTCCGGTAAAAATTGTTGCATGAAAAACTTTACCTTTTTCTGTTGCTTTTTCTTTCTTCGTTGATAAAGGATTCTCCTTTACAAATTCACGATAAAATTTTGTAGTTAAATATATATGGTTTTCAAATTGACCTTTTAAATCTTCATCATACCCACCCAACATAAAATTAATAATCCTATCGAATTCAAATGATTCGTGTGTATATCTCATATTGTTTCTGTACAGATGTTCAACTAACATATTTTTAACTGTTTAAAAGCGGAATATCTTCATAATTATCTAATTCTTCCTCTGTATATTTTCTTACAGGTTCATCAGAAGCAATTGTTTCAGTGGGTGGTACATGGTTCGAAACCATATTTCTTTCTGACATTTTTTTCTCTTCAATAACATCATTAATTGCTTTTTTAAAACCTTCATTAACATTAAGCGAGTAAGTGGTTTCCGACTTGATTTTTTCATTAGCATTGACATTACCTACTGACTGGTCTCCAACAGAATCAAAGTTAAACATGCCCTTATTTTTAAGTCTGTTGTATTGTTGTCTGATTCTTGCTCGAAAAGTTTCGAATTTAACATCATCTTCAAGATTATATTTTTCATATAGTTCTTTCGCTATTGACCCTGGTGTAACATTATCACCCTTTTCATCAAACCCGTAATGAACAGCATTAATAATATCATTATTAATATTTGATTTTGTGCTTTTATCAATGATTTTCAGCAATGCTTCTTCAGATTCATAATCAACAAAACAAAAACCACGGAAACCATCGGTATCTCTGATTTTAAATTTCATTGCTATAACATTATCTTTATGATAATGAATTTCAGAATACCTGGATTTTAGTTGTTTTAAATATCTCAAATCATCAGATTGTTCTGTTTCACCTATTGCAAAAACATTTTCGGCAAGATTATACAGGTTTGATGAACCTGCCAGATGTATGTCAAGTATTGGTTGTCCTCTGACTATTTTTGGAGTATGTGCAAGTATTAATACTGTTAGGTTATTTTTTCTTTGCATATCCTTAATTTTGTTCATCAGTTTTGCAGCATTACTGCTTTTTTCATTCTCTTGAGATATAGCTGAAATGTTATCAATGATGACAACTTTTGCTGATGTTTTTATAATTAATTCCTCAATAACCTCAATAAATAATAAGTTATCTACTGAGGTTAATCGGTCAGGAATTGCAGAAATAAAATTATCACTTGGTTTAAATATTTTTGATAGTTTCTTATCATAATACCTTCTGTATAATTTTTCTGGAGTAGCTTCAAAATCTACGAAAATAATTTTCTGTGCTTGGGCAGTATTATTTAAGTTAAAATCATATGTTACACCATGTACATAATCACCAACAATGCTTGAATTTGTTATATCCAAAACATTTTTTCCTGAAGCAACTGCTTCAGCAAACTGATAACCGAGCATTGATTTACCTGTATTCGATTTGCCAAAAAGTATTGTTAAATCACCTTCCGGTATAAGGTCACCAAAAAAATTCTTATTATTAAAAGCTGTTCCTTTCACAGCTTCAAATGCCTCATCCAATTTTTTCACTGTAAATGTTGGTTTTTCGATAACCTTTTTTCCACTAAATTGGTCTGGTGTATAAGAAATCTTATTGTTATAACCTTTACTTCTTGGTTCATTAATAACTGGTTCACCACTAATATTTTTAGTAGTGTCAATATTCTTAGATTCAATAAAAGTGTTACGTGTTGTGTTGCCGGAAAACGCAACAGGAGTTAAAGTTTTATTTGTATTTGTGGTGATAGTGTCACCTGTAAAAGAATCTGCCATTTTGGGTCTAAATTTTTCATAATATTATTTTTTTGTGTTTGTTAAATTTGCAGGTCTGTTAAAGAAACCACTGGCAGGAAAAACAGACCCACTGATAAACCTGCCAAGTGGTTAAAAGAAATTAAAGATGATGCTTTAAACTTCTATATATAAATACAATCACGCAATTTTAAAAGAACTAATTTGCTTATATAAAGTTACTCAAAACCCAAATTTTTGTCAAGACTTTTTAAAAATATTATAATACCAAGTAGCTTGTATAGCATAGCAGTGCTTTCGGTCTTCGGGTCTTTTAAATAAGGTTCCCGATATCAGGAAACCTTAAAAGGTTTGTCGAAAAAAGCAAACCTTAAAAAGGCAACTCTGTGGTCACTTCAATAGTTTTTTCAATCTGAATCTGATACCTACCTGAAGCTATACCCGCTTTCAAAACCGAAATTCCTTTTTCGGTCAGTGTGGGCATCAGGTAGCTTTTATGCTTCTTGACCGTGATATGGGTTACACCCCAACCAAAATTCAACCACGACAGGTATAGCAGGTTATCCTTTTGCAGAATTTTATTGAATTTAAGAATCTTGAAAAGTAAATTCCTGCCAACTTGTCTACCGTCTGGCATTTTAAGGTTAAGAATCTGTGCAACGTCCTGTATTGAGTATAAGTACTCAAGTTGTCCATTCTCAGTTTCAATTTCAATCATTGTAAATGTTTTTAGGATTTGACTAATCATATAAATGAAGAATCACACCAATTAATTGGTGTGATTCATACATATTGTTAAACGACATAATTGCTTATATATTACATACTTACCGTAATTTTTTTATCGAATAACTCAACTATTAATATCATTTTTATTTTATCGATATCTTTATCGATATCGTCTTCAATTTTCTGAAGTCTGTTTTGTTCAGCAATGACAACATCCACATCTTCAGTATCACTTTTATGTGCTGCAATGTAATCATCGGTCTCTTGAACCGCAGGTGCTAATTTTTCTTCCAACTTTTCAACTTTTCTCCTTGCGGCATTCAATTTTTTGGCAGCATCCTTAATTGGCATACTATATAGAGCATTAGCATCAATAGGTTTGGGTTTAGCTGGAATGCCATCACGCTCTCTTTGTATTTTTTCGTTTTCAGCAGCTTTATTTTCCTTTTCGGCAAGTACCTCTTTCAATGATTTTTTATCATTTTTAACATCATTGTATGCATCAGGATTTTCATCAATCAGCTTATCGGTTTTGGCAACTTTGTCTTTGTTTGTCTGAGCACCCAAGGCTTGAATGACTTTATCAGTAGTTCGAATTCCTTTTCCCTTTTTAAGGTTGTCTTTTTCAATACTACCTTTCTTTTTACCACCTGATGCCATTCTTTCTTTTGCTTCCGCTTCAAGAATCACGGCATTTAGTTTTTTATACTCGGTGACTATGCATGACCATTGGTCGTTGGTATAAACTTTCCTGCTGTTGCTGTTCATACATAAGTCCAGTATTTCCTTATCAGTTCCTTTGACGTGTCGGTATACTGGAATAATCCCAAGTTCCATGCAAGCACGATAACGTGTCATTCCATCTATAATAAGTTGGTAATTCTCGCTTTTACCTGTGAATGTGCCGTCTGACGTAACATCAATTGGGAAGTGCACATCGAATCCTCTGTTCTTCATGCTCTGCTTTACATGCTCATACTGTTCATCATTTGCATCAGGTGCAATGTTCAATGGGTGTCTCCGCATACCTGTTGCAGGTGCTTTTGCTTCCTGTATTCCTGGTTCAGGTGCAGGTACTTCTGCTACAGGTGCTTTTGCTTCCTGTATTTCTGGTTCAGGTGCTTTTGCTTGTGGTAATGCATCCGGTTCTTCTGTTACAGGTGCTTTTGCTTCCTGTATTTCTGGTTCAGGTGCTTTTGCTTGTGGTAATGCATCAGGTTCTTCTGCTTCAGGTGCTTTTGCTTCCTGTATTTCAGGTTCAGGTGCAGGTACTTCTGCTCCAGGTGCTTTTGATTCCTGAATTTCTGCTTCAGGTGCTGGTGATACTTCATCAGCAGGTTTAGCTTTAAATTCAGCTTCGGGTTCAGTTACAATAGTTTTTTTAATTGATTCAGTCCGTACTGCACCGTAATTCGGTGTTTCCTTGACTTTGGGTTTTCTCCCTCTTTTAGGTGGTGTTAATACATAGTGTTCTAACATGTTATTTATTTATTTAATTTTTACTCATACTATTTCAATTTTCACCTCTCAGCTACGGTAGGTTTCATAAATCACTTGTGAAGTATTTCATACAGTTTCAACTAATCTGTTTCCATAAAATCTTTTCGTGCTTTCATAATGATGATACGCTTTATTTTTATTTACTGTTACAAATAAATATGGTTTAAATCACTGATAATTTGTTAATTATGACAGAAGTGCCTATTTGTACTGTCCAACGACTCTTTTTCCATGTCCAATCCTCATTTTTGATTTAATACCAATAAAAAAACCACCAGAAAGACAAAAAAATCATTAATAATTAAAACACTCGGCAGTAGTTACTGCTGCTTGGTACTTTGTTTTAAATATTATTTCTTCTTGTCTTCCTGATGGTTTGTATGTCTACCTTTTAGTTATAAGGCGTGACTCAGTAATACGGTGTAAATATAACTTCTATTTGTCTGAAATACAAACTTATAGTGTAATTTATTTTGATATTGATATGAATAAATCAATTGTTTATCAATTTTAACTTTTGACGAATGAAATCAAACCATAACCCTTTCCTATCAAATGAATTTCCGTCCATCCAGATATCATAGAATCTTCATCGATTTCCCAGCATTAGTAATTACTATCGAAAAGAAAAGTGTAATTTGGAGTTTCTAAACATAAAAACGGTATTGTGCTAAACATTAACTTAATATAGTCGAAAATGGCTATTTCACTGGAAAAATTGAATGAAACCTATAACCAGTTCAAATCGAGATTTGAAGGTAAAAAAGAGGACTATTTTGCGGCACTGTATATAGCAGAGAAGCACGATAAAAAACTTGAAGATGCTTTTGAATACTCTGTATTCGGGAACAATGATTATGGTATAGATGCCTATTTCATTGACAGAGAAGCCAAAAACTTATATTTATATCAATTCAAATGGTCGGATAGCCATGAACTATTCAGAGGTTCGTATGAACGCTTAACTAAGCATGGTATGGATATGATTTTTGGGAATCCTTATCAGGATACAAATTTGAACCCGGCTATTAGAAAGTTAAAATATGAGTTAGAAGAGTACAGGTGTATTATAGAGCGTGTTTACATGATTTTTATTTTTAATGGCGACACAGAAAAAGCTAATAGCAGCAGAGTACTCGACAGTTTGAAAGAAGATTTGGAAAACAAGCGTTATTTGATTGACAAATTTTTTGGAAAAGAAATTGCCTTTTCAATTGATTATAAATCAAATTTTTCCAGAACAATAACAACAACTTCAATCACAAAAAAATCGAACATTTTTCATATTGATTTTGAACTAAAATCAGAACTTATTGCCCCCAACGGAGAGAAATTAAAAATCGGATTTCTTAAATTAAATGATTTATACAAAATGTTCCTTCAGATGCGGTCTCGTCTTTATGAAAGAAACATCCGGTCAGGTTTATCTCCTGATAATGTACCCAACAGAGCAATTAAAAGGACATTGAAGGAAATTGTCCTCGATTGTGTAACACGTCCTGAATATTTTACTTTTAATCACAATGGAGTTACACTTTATGCAGAAAAAATTGAATCGGAAAATGGTATAATTAAGATTATTGAACCAAGGGTTTTGAACGGAGCACAAACGATTACAACATTTGCAAGATTTATCGAAGAAAACCAGAACAACCCGAAATTAAAGGAAAATAACTCTATTACAGATTCTATTAAGGTCATTGCCAAAATAATAACCAGTGCAGAGAGTGAATTTGTAACGAATGTTACTATTTGCAACAACAGACAAAATCCTGTTGACCCATGGAATCTACGTGCAAGTGATTTAATTCAGTGCGCATTTGAAGATAAATTTAACTCGCATGGTAATGGAATCCATTATGACAGGCAAGAGGGTGCATTTAAAAACCTGACTGATGAAGAGAGAGAGGAAAGGGGGATAATGGAAAGTAAAGAAATAAATATTAAGAAATTAGCACAAACATTTTTAGCACTTCAGGGAGAAATTGATAAAATGTCAAGAATGCCTGATGTTTTCGAAATTGAAAATATTTATCATTCAACATATAAGGAAGAATATCTTAAAGCTGACACAAGAAAGATTATCCTGATGTACAAAATCAACTTCCGCTTGCCAAGTATTATTCGGAGCATTAAAGCAAAGGGTGAAAATAAGTATTTCTGGGCAGATTATGCAAAAAATTTAATCTGGGCACTTTTGATTCAGGGAATCCTTAATGATGGTGATTTGGATTATTACTTAGAAGAATATGGAAATTCATTAACCTTTGAGACAAATTTTGGAGAATATTTAAAGGACTTAGCATCAAAAAAAGTCAGATTTATTTTATCTGGAATTGCCGAGAAACCAAAATATCAATCCCATTTACAGACTGACCCTCCGAAATATACATTCTTAAGGACAAAAGTGGTTTTTCAGGAAGCTATGGAAATTGCCAGGGAAAGATACGGGTGGGGGAAGCAGACAATAAATTAAACGTAATTCATAATTTTCAACCATGTCCCGAAGAGAATTGTAATTTTATCTGATTTAGTAAATGGTTGATGTACATTCAAAAAAGACAAGAAGTTACAATATGTCAATGATAAAGGGTAAAAACACTAAACCTGAAATCATTGTCCGGAAATTCCTGTTTAAAAGTGGTCTGAGGTATAGGTTGAATGTCAAAACACTTCCAGGTAAACCTGATATAGTTTTACGAAAATTCAAATCAGTTATTTTTGTTCACGGTTGTTTCTGGCACGGTCATGACAACTGCAAATATTTTGTCATTCCCAAAACCAGAACAGATTGGTGGTCACATAAAATTGAAAGGAATAAACAACTTGACCTTGAAAACCTTATTAAACTAAAGTCTGATGGATGGAAAGTGTATACAATCTTTGAATGTGAACTTAAAAAGGAGAAAATAAATCAGACCCTTTCACAACTCTTAACTCAATTAAATAATTCATTACAAACTCAGGCATTCACAATATTATAGCGAGATAATTCTGTGAATAAATAAATTCATCTCAGACGCTGTGAAAGTTTTCCTCGAAGCGATACGGAATAAATGATACCTGTGGTTGTAAAGGTTATTGACAGAAAGTTGCAAGTGTGTGCGATGAATGTTAAAAACTTGGCAAGGTAACCTTCAAGCATTCCGTATTTTTTCACGAAATTGCACTCGAAATGAATAAAAAATATTCCGATATACGAGCCAAACTCAAAATTGAGGTGGATAAAGCAACTGATAACGAGTTGGCTTTCCTGACACATTATTTTCAAAACCACGAAAACGGTGTATCTCAATACTTCATGCCGGGTGCTGTAAAGTATTTGGCAAACCTCCATGCTAAGTTTAATATATTAGAAGAAGCTGATTTTCAATACTATTTGCCAATTAAATGGGATATTCCATTTCCCCCTGTATCACATCCAAAGTTCAAATTCATTGACCTGTTTGCTGGAATTGGTGGTATCAGGCTTGCTTATCAAAACCTTGGGGGTAAATGTGTTTTTACAAGTGAATGGGATTCATATTCAAAAAAAACTTATGAAGCCAACTTTGGCGAAGTTCCATTCGGTGATATCACAAAAATTTCTGAAAAGAACATACCTGACCATGACCTTTTACTGGCAGGATTTCCTTGCCAGCCATTTTCAATTGCCGGAGTTTCAAAGAAAAATGCATTAGGTCGGGCACACGGTTTTTTAGATGAAACCCAAGGAACATTATTTTTTGATGTTGCAAGAATAATTAAGCAAAAAAAACCAGCAACTTTTATGCTGGAAAACGTCAAAAACCTCGTATCTCACGACAAGGGAAAAACATTCAAGGTGATTACGGAAACGCTTAAAGAACTTGGCTATTCAATACACTGCAAAGTTCTGGATGGTAGACATTTTGTGCCTCAACACAGGGAACGTATTATCATTGTTGGTTTCAGAAATAAAATATTCAAAGGCAAAGAAACTTTTGAGTTTCCAAAAATGAGCGAAACTAAATTTGCCATTAAAAACATTTTGGAGCAGGAAGTCGATAGTAAATATACTCTTAGTGAACGGCTTTGGAATTACCTTCAGGAATATGCTAAAAAGCATAAGGCAAAGGGTAACGGATTTGGCTACGGACTTACCGACCTTAATGGTATTTCAAGAACAATGAGTGCGAGATATTACAAGGATGGCGCAGAAATCTTAATACCCCAGGAAGGCAAGAACCCAAGGCGACTAACACCAAGGGAATGTGCACGACTTCAAGGATTTCCCGATACGTTTTTAATCCCTGTTTCTGACAATCAAGCATATAAACAGTTTGGCAATTCAGTTGTAAGTCCTATGATACAGGCTGTTGGAAAGAGCATTTTAAAAGAACTCCTGAAAATCAATGAACCTAAAAAACCTCAAGTCGCTTTATACCGACAAAGGATGTGACAAGATTTACATTAAGGTACTTTCACCAAATGACAACTCAAAACATCAAGTTTATCTCGGTGGAAACTTTGAAATTTTAAATATCCTGCCAATTTCTGAAATTAAAACCGAAGAAGCTGGTGACTGGAATAAAGAACGCTTTAAGGCTTTGATACATTTTGCTTGGATTACCGAAGATGGTAATTTGCATCCTGCCCCACATGCCCAACTAATTCTTTATCCAAAATACCCTGAAGTGAGATTTTCTGGCTTCCTTGCAAGATGTGATAGTCCTCCATCAGCGTTAATGACCCAAAAAATTGAAGGTAGACTTTTGTTTTTTGCTGTTACAAAAACCGGAAATGTTATAGGTTTTGTTACTGCACCAGATTCAGAACTTGCGAAAGAAGTGCAAGAAACAAAATCAATTACTGAACATGGAGTATTCAAAGTAATTGAATTACCACAAGTCGCAAACAATAGGAGCAAGCTAATTAGTGAATTGTTACGCATCAATCAATTAGGCTGGATAAAATCAAAGCGACTTGATGGTCAAGGAAATATTTTACCATGTGAAGCACCTAACTGTGGGGGTTACACGTTGGAAGCAGAATTTGGTATTACCCCAAATGGATATTCTGAACCGGATTATTTGGGTTGGGAAATAAAACAATTTGGTGTGACTAATTTCGCTAAAATTAATTCGGCTGTCATAACTCTTATGACTCCTGAACCTACAGACGGAGTATACAAAACGGAAGGAGCGGAAAGTTTTATCAGAAAATATGGGTATATAGATAAAACAGGGAGGGAAAACAGAATGAACTTTGGTGGTATTCACAAAACTGGGATAAGGCATCAATTAACAAATTTAGAGATGCAACTCATTGGTTTTGATAGCGAAACTGGGAAAATCAGAAATACAAATGGTCGAATAGCATTGGTTGATACAAATAATAATGAAGCTGCATCATGGAGTTTTTCATCGATGCTTTTACATTGGAACAGAAAGCATAACCAAGCATGTTATGTTCCGTCTCAAACTGTAAATGAAAACATGAGACAATACAAATATGGTAACAAAGTTCTGCTTGGAATTGGAACTGATTTTCTTCTTTTCCTTGGTCAGATGGCGATTGGGAATATTTATTATGACCCTGGGATAAAAATGGAAAACGTTTCAATTAAACCTCTCATAAAAAAGCGAAGCCAATTTCGTATCAGGTCACAATATCTTCAAAACCTTTATAAAACGAATGAAATTGTTGACATAACGGTATAGTATTGTCATCACAATCGAGAAATATTTTCCATCACTTTGAACCCTTTATTGTCCTTTTAGTATCCCCAAATTCAGTTGATAACTCAAATAATCTCCAAACTCAAGTTTTACTTTGAAAAAATTTAAATACGTAAGTAATTACTTAACTATTCGGTATTATTTTAACTTTGAAGTAAAATATTACTACTATGCCAACCATTAATTTGACAGAGAATTTCAATAAGATTTTCGAAACATTGAGTAACAAAAACATGAATATTACCGGGATTGCAAAATCCATGGGATATACATCCTCAAATCAATTGCATAGTGCTCTTAAAGGCGAAAGTATGCTTTCAACAAAAGCAATCTCTGCACTCATTATTAATGCTAACGTGAACCCGACATATCTATTTTTAGGTACAGGGGATATCTTTCTAACGGATGAAAACGAAATTGAGAAAATGCAGAAGGAGTATCGTGAATTGGAAAGAAAACATAGTGAATTAGTTAAGGCTGTGTTCGAACTAAATGAAATGGTACAGAAGCTGGAGAAGAGAAACGCAGACCTGATTGACATTTCAAGTGCTGCTATAAAATATCATAAGGAGCACAAGGACGATGAAATTAAAACGGAATAAACAAAATAGTTCTTTGAGTACGATAATTAGTAAATTGTTACTATTTGATGTCTTGAAAAAGCAAAAAAAGTAAATGATTACTATTCAAAACTTGCCCCAAATGCCCCAATAACTGCCCCACAACAAAAAAACCCCTTTGATAATCAAGGGGTTTTAATGGGGTTGAGGTCGGTGGCGGATTCGAACCGCCGTAAACGGTTTTGCAGACCGCTACCTAGCCACTCGGTTAACCGACCATATACTATTAAAAATAAGAACTTCAAAAAACTTCTGCTGCCAACCCGGACTCTTGTCCGCCGTAAACGGTTTTGTCCCGAATACTCGGGACTACCTGGCCTCCCGATAGCTATCGGGACGGTTAACCGACCATATACTATTAAAAATAAGAACTTCAAAAAACCTCTACTGCCAACCCGGACTCTTGTCCGCCGTAAACGGTTTTGTCCCGAATACTCGGGACTACCTAGCCTCCCGATAGCTATCGGGACGGTTAACCGACCATATACTATTAAAAATAAGAACTTCAAAAAACCTCTACTGCCAACCCGGACTCTTGTCCGCCGTAAACGGTTTTGTCCCGAATACTCGGGACTACCTGGCCTCCCGATAGCTATCGGGACGGTTAACCGACCATATACTATTAAAAATAAGAACTTCAAAAAACTTCTGCTGCCAACCCGGACTCTTGTCCGCTGTAAACGGTTTTGTCCCGAATACTCGGGACTACCTGGCCTCCCGATAGCTATCGGGACGGTTAACCGACCATATACTATTAAAAATAAGAACTTCAAAAAACCTCTACTGCCAACCCGGACTCTTGTCCGCCGTAAACGGTTTTGTCCCGAATACTCGGGACTACCTAGCCTCCCGATAGCTATCGGGACGGTTAACCGACCATATACTATTAAAAATAAGAACTTCAAAAAACCTCTACTGCCAACCCGGACTCTTGTCCGCCGTAAACGGTTTTGTCCCGAATACTCGGGACTACCTGGCCTCCCGATAGCTATCGGGACGGTTAACCGACCATATACTATTAAAAATAAGAACTTCAAAAAACCTCTGCTGCCAACCCGGACTCTTGTCCGCCGTAAACGGTTTTGTCCCGAATACTCGGGACTACCTGGCCTCCCGATAGCTATCGGGACGGTTAACCGACCATATACTATTAAAAATAAGAACTTCAAAAAACCTCTGCTGCCAACCCGGACTCTTGTCCACCGTAAACGGTTTTGTCCCGAATACTCGGGACTACCTGGCCTCCCGATAGCTATCGGGACGGTTAACCGACCATATACTATTAAAAATAAGAACTTCAAAAAACTTCTGCTGCCAACCCGGACTCTTGTCCGCTGTAAACGGTTTTGTCCCGAATACTCGGGACTACCTGGCCTCCCGATAGCTATCGGGACGGTTAACCGACCATATACTATTAAAAATAAGAACTTCAAAAAACCTCTACTGCCAACCCGGACTCTTGTCCGCCGTAAACGGTTTTGTCCCGAATACTCGGGACTACCTGGCCTCCCGATAGCTATCGGGACGGTTAACCGACCATATACTATTAAAAATAAGAACTTCAAAAAACCTCTACTGCCAACCCGGACTCTTGTCCGCCGTAAACGGTTTTGTCCCGAATACTCGGGACTACCTTGCCTCCCGAAAACTATCGGGACGGTTAACCGACCAAAAGTTTGGTGTGCAAAAATAATAATTTTTGTGTTATTTGTTGCCTTTGACCGAATTCATCTCAACATTTTCTTATTCTTCTATAACAGAATGCTTCAGAATTTTCCCTGATAACCTTTTTATTTACGCCGCATACCCTGATTTGTAGTACTAAACTGCTGAATGTCACTGCGTTTTCTTAATAACCAAAAAGAGATGAATTATCCCTCAGTCGCTGGTGAGGAAAAACCAGAAATCCTGAAACAATTGCGATATTTTGTTTGCTTTAAATATCAATATATCTTCATGATAGCACAACTTTTTCATTTGCATCAGTACCAGGATATTCTGATAGTATAAATCATACCGGTAATATAGGATTTAATGTAATAGCATTAATTTAACTTAAAAAACACTAAAAGAATGTATCTTTGTCAAACAGAATTAATAAAAATCCATACAATCAAAAATTGAAGCTTTTCATTAAAAACATGGTCTGCATCCGTTGCAAGATGGTTGTAAAGTCCGAACTTGAAAAACTTGGACTGCAATTTGCTCCTGTTGAACTGGGCGAAGTAGAGGTTCTTGGAAAAATCTCAAAAGAACAACTCGATAGTCTTGGAGTCGCCCTTAAGCTAACAGGACTAGAACTGATGGATGATAATAAGAAAATACTGGTCGAGAAAATCAAAACAATCATCATTGAACTTATTCATTTCAATGACGAGCAAATTAAAATAAACCTTTCCGATTACCTGAGCGAAAAGCTGAATCATAATTATACATATCTTTCTAATCTTTTTTCCGAAGTCAGAGGAACTACCATTGAACAGTTTTATCTGGCTAATAAAATAGAAAGAGTGAAAGAACTCCTGGTATATGATGAGCTCAATCTGACAGAAATCGCCTGGAAACTTCATTACAGCAGTGTATCCCACCTGTCAAACCAGTTCAAAAAAATGACAGGGCTTACCCCTTCCCATTTTAAAAATCTTAAGAACAAAAGGAGAGTTGTCCTCGGAAACCCTTAACCTGATAACTCTTTTCCCCTAATGCTGAATTATTGCCAACTCACCGTGCAATTTAATTTCTCCTGAGCATAACAACATATGTGAATGATGTAACATATTACATGAATAATGTAATGGTGGGAGTATCTCACGGGCCTACCTTTGTTGTGGAAAGGATTAGTTTATTCTATTAAACGCACTTAGTGAAACCAATCCTGCAATAAACAATGCAACCATGAAAAACATACTTTATATAATAGCCTTGATTCTGATCCTTGTCTGGTCAATCGGATTTATCGGATATGGAATCGGAGGAGCTTTCCATAGTATTCTCGTTGTAGCCCTTTTAACTGTTGTGATGAGAGTATTACTCGAAAAAAAATTAATGCATATGCATAATTATTCTGCATAATAAGAAAAATTTAAAAAGTCAACCAATTTAAAAAATCGTATAAGATGAAAAAATTTATTTATTGCGTTCTGGTAATCTGTCTTACGTTATCATTTTTCCCTCTGCAGTCTTCGGCTGCAACCACTGAAAAAACATCTTCTTTAGTTGCTACAAAACCTCCCGAACCTGTCGATGCCATGGAAGTTAAGGCATTATTGAAAAGGGTAGAAGTATCCAATAGCCTCGATAAGTCAACATTGAGAGCTAATGCAAAAACGAATGCACAGATTGATAGAGATGGCGGCCGTTACCACAGACACGGTGGTAGTGTGGTTTATATTTCAGGCGCCTCGCTGCTGCTGGTTATTATACTTGTAGTTATTTTATTATAACCATTAAAAAACAATAATCATGGGAAATCTGCTTTATGTAATTGCTGTGATCCTGATAATTGCCTGGGCGATAGGATTTATCGGGTACAACCTTGGAGGAGTAATCCACATACTGCTTGTTATTGCAATTATTGCAATCATTCTCAGAATTATACAGGGAAGAAGAATTCTTTAAATCAACCATTTATTAAATAAACATCTAAATTTCATAACTATGAGCTCAGGAAAAGTATTATTGGGTTTACTGGCAGGTGTAGCTGCCGGTGCATTATTGGGGTTATTATTTGCCCCCGATAAAGGTTCGAACACACGTAAAAAAATCGTCAAAAAGGGAGAAGACTATGTGGATAATCTGAAAGAAAAATTCGACGAACTTATCAATAACCTTTCTGAGAAAGTTGATGAGGTAAATGAAGAAGTTTCTGATTTTACAGGGCAGGTCAAGTCTAAAATTTCAGATGCTAAAAAAGAGGCAAAAAATGCCACCTCATGAAATATTAGAGACCAGATACATCAGACAATAAAATAATGGAAACACAAACATTAAGAGCCTGCCCTTCTTTTACAATGGATAAAACAGCATCCGAAAATACCTTATCAGGGTTTAATCTGCCATCGCTGATTGCTGCGATGAAACAGAGCTATACCTGGCTGCACGGGGAACTTAATGCCCTGATACTCTTAAAAAGTCCCAATAAACAGATTATCCTTACTGCAATGCATGAGGGAACGGAAATAGAGTCATTTCAATCAAATAACTCAATAACGTTCCAGATAATTGAAGGCAAATTAAAGTGTCATATCAGGAGAGATTCGGTCACCTTAAATGAAGGTCAGGCTCTGACACTTGACGAAAACGTAAAATACTGTCTTACAACACAGGAAGATACCGTATTTCTTCTGACAATATCAAACAGGAAAACGAAAACCTTTGATACCGAATAAAGATGGTTTACATATAACGTGATCAAGACAACAGGATATGGAAGATAATACAAAGTTAATTGAATTGTTGCTGGAACGAGCCACTGATTACGGGAAAACAAGTTTTGAGCTGATAAAGCTTAAAACACTTGACAAGACAGCCGATGTGGTATCTTCACTGATACCACATTCAGTTGTTTTCATACTCATTGCTTCTTTCCTGTTTTTTTTAAACATGGGATTAGCATTATGGCTGGGTGATATACTTGGAAAAGAATTTTATGGATTTTTTGTTGTAGCTGCATTTTATATTCTTGCAGGAATTGTCATTCATTTTTTCCTGCATAAGCGGATCAAAATGATTATTGGCAATTATTTCATTAAAAATGTTCTTAAATAAAGATCTATGCAAAAAATCACTTCTGCTGCCGGACTAAAAGATGCGATTGAATTATTGGAAGCTGAACATAAAGCAAAAGGCCAGTTACTGAAGGAACAACTCTTTATTTCATACGAAAGCCTTAAGCCGGTAAATGTTCTAAGGAGAACTTTAAAGGAAATCGCATCACCATCATTTCTGATTGATGATTTTCCGGGTGCTCTTATGGCAATGGCATCAGGCTATATCTCCAGAAAAGCCGTTACGGGCAGATCAGGCAATATATTCAGAAAGTTGCTGGGTTCTCTTCTTCAGTTTGGCGTTACCAGCATTGTTGCTAAGAATTCTGATACGATCAAATCAACCGGCCTGGCAATATTTCAACATTTTCTCCAGAAAAAAATAACGAAATCAAAAAGCAGTGCCATCTGAAGTACCGAAAATACCGTTTTATGCTAAGGTGACGATATTTCTGGTAGGCTTAATTGCCTTACTGGCAATATTGTATATTGCAAAAGGCATTATTATTCCGATTGTTTTTGCAGTCATTATTGCTATTGTACTTCACCCTGTTGTTAATTTTTTCATCCGAAAAAAAATTAACAGGGTCCTGGCAATTTTGACGACCATGTTCCTTACCTTTTTGGTTATTGCAGCATTTAGTACAGTCCTGATTTCACAGGCTGGCAGGTTTGGCGAGTCATGGCCTGTGCTCGTAGATAAATTTACATCTATTGTCAATCAGAACATCGCAGATGCGGCTGAATATTTTGACAAGGATCCTCAGAAAATACACGACTGGATCACCAAAACCAAGAGCGAAATAATCAATGTAAGTACTGCTGCAATAGGCCAGACAATAGTTATACTTGGCAATGGATTGGTAATCTTGCTGCTAATACCATTTTACATCTTCATGATACTTTTTTATCAGCCATTATTGATTGATTTTATCCGTAAGGTCTCAGGATCAAACTATGAGAGTCATGTAAGGCAGTTAGTAAGGCAGATCAAAACTGTTATTCAGCGCTATCTTGTGGGACTGGTCATTGAAGCTGTTCTGATGGCGGCAATGAATACGGCAGCCCTTCTGATACTTGGTATTGAATATGCTTTCATCCTTGGCATTCTTGCAGCACTGCTTAATGTAGTGCCATATATTGGAGGGATAATTGCGGTAGCATTGCCAATGATGGTTGCGCTGGTGAGCAAACCCTCTCCCTGGTACGCTCTTTACGTTCTGGCGGCTTACTACTTCATCCAATTGATAGACAATCACTATATAGTTCCCTATATTGTTGCTTCCAAAATAAAAATCAATGCTTTATTCTCAGTAATAGTGGTTCTTGTGGGAAATGCTTTATGGGGTATCCCCGGTATGTTTCTTTCAATGCCGCTGCTTGCAATTATTAAGCTCATCTGCGACCACATTGAACCCTTAAAACCCTGGGGATTTTTATTAGGCGACACCATGCCGCCATTATTGGATATAAAATCACGATTTAATAAGAAAAAATCAGCCTGATCCTCTCCCTTTTTATCTTTGCGTCGCCAGACCAATCCCCCTTTTACTGTGAATAATGTAACTTTTTCTTATAGTTCTGTAACTATGAGGAAACATTAGTTGATGACCTTTGTTTCCACGATAATAGTCGTATTATAAAAAAATAATTATGAAAAATTCAACAGAGCTTACAGGCAGATGGAATGAAATTAAAGGAAAGCTAAAACAGAAGTATTCCACGCTCACAGATGATGATCTGTTAATGGCCGACGGTAAGATAGATGAGCTTATAGGAAGACTTCAGATTAAGCTTGGTAAGAGCAAGGAGGAAATTAAAAAGCTCATTTCCGGTTTGTAGCAGCTTAATTGCACAAGAGATCAGCCAGAAATCAATTTTAAACATCCGGATGTAAAAAATGTTAGTAGCTGGAAGCAATGCCTCCGGGTATGATATTAATCTTAATAATTCTTTATGATAGAGGTAAAAAAAGAGGGTATAATATTGGATAAAACCAATCTTGATTTTGAAAATGAAGGTGTTTTGAATCCTGCCGTATTTCGTGAAGGTGATGCCGTTCATGTCTTTTACAGGGCAGTGCAAAAGGGAAATCATTCAACCATAGGCTATTGTAAGCTTGATGGTCCGCTTACTGTAGCAGAAAGATGGAATAAACCTTTCATGGTCCCTGAATGCGAGTATGAATCACATGGCATGGAAGATGCCCGTATCGTTAAGATTGATGACCTTTTTTATCTGACATATACCGCATACGACGGGACAAACGCACGGGGAGCGTTGGCTGTCTCTGAAAACCTGAAAAAATTTAAAAGACTCGGGATAATCGTACCCCCTATTACATATGCAGAATTTGTATTCCTGGCTGAATCTGCCGGAAGAGTAAATGAAAATTATTACCGCAATTATAAATTTTATTACCAGGATTCAGATCCGGATAAAAGAATGATGCTGTGGGATAAAAATGTTGTTTTCTTTCCAAGGAGAATACGGGGCAAGCTTGTATTCCTTCATCGGATAAGACCAGGAATTCAAATCGTTTCAGTTGACAGCATAAAAGATCTTACAAAAGATTTCTGGGATGATTATTTTCTTAAACTGGAAGAACATATAGTCATGGATCCTATTTATACCCATGAATCAAGCTATATAGGAAGTGGTTGTCCCCCTGTAGAAACAGAACATGGCTGGCTTTTGATCTACCATGGAGTTGAGCATAAAGGCAACGACTACATTTATTCCGCATGTGCGGCTCTTCTCGATATAAATATACCCGGCAGAATAATTGCAAGGTTTCCTTATCCCCTGTTCTCACCTCAATTTGAGTGGGAATTAAAAGGAGAAGTAAATAATGTGGTCTTCCCAACCGGAACTGCTTTGTTTGGCAATACTTTATTTATTTATTATGGAGCTGCAGATTCGCTTATCGCATGTGCTTCAGTGAATTTGCATGATCTGGCAGAAGAATTGTTAACTTATAGTGTGAAAGATGAAAATTAAATCAGCGTCAAAGCATAAGAATGAGGCTTTAAATAACAGTGACGGGATCTTTGGCTTTGATGATTCAAGATATCCGGCGGATATGCTTTATTTAAGCATTCAGCCACCCGTTTCAGACAAAGCCAATGAACTTCCTGAAATATTATTTATTACCTCATATCCACCCAGGGAGTGTGGGATAGCGACTTATTCACAGGATCTTATTAAAGCTATCAATAATAAATTCAGCAACTCATTATCAATCAAAGTTTGTGCGTTGGAATCGGGTGAAACTGAATTTAAATATCCTGAAGAAGTAAAGTATATCCTTAAGACTTCATTGACTGACAGTTATGAAATGCTGGCATTGAAAATCAATAAAGATGACCATATAAGAATGGTACTCATACAGCATGAATTTGGCTTTTTTAAAAAGCAGGAAAGCGCTTTTCTTCGTTTTTTAACTGCCCTGACAAAACCAGTTATTACTGTCTTTCATACGGTGCTTCCTCATCCTGATAATCTGATAAAAGCAAAAATAAAAAACATCGCTGAAGCTTGTGAGTCAATAGTTGTAATGACCCACAATTCAAGCAGAATTCTGATAAAAGATTATAATCTGCCGAAAGACAAAATATCAGTGATAGCACATGGTACACATCTGGTGCCACATCTTAATAAGAGTATCCTGAAAAAGAAATATGAAGTGGAAGGACGGAAAATACTTACCACTTTTGGTCTGCTCAGCTCAGGAAAGAGTATTGAAACTACGATAAATGCTTTGCCGGCGATTGTCAAAACCAATCCGGATGTACTATTTCTCATTATTGGCAAAACTCATCCTGAAGTAATAAAAGAAGAAGGAGAACAGTACCGGAACAAACTCGAGGAAATGATATCTATTAATAAGTTAACACGAAATGTAAAATTTATTAACAGATATTTACCTTTAGCTGAATTGCTTGAATATCTGCAACTTACCGACATTTATCTATTTACCACAAACGACCCTAATCAAGCCGTCAGCGGTACCTTTGCTTATGCAATGAGCTGTGGCTGTCCGATAATTTCAACTCCAATACCCCATGCTAAGGAAGTCCTGACCAGCGATACCGGAATTATTTTTGATTTTGGCAATTCGCAACAGTTGGCCAAGGGTGTTCTCAGATTACTGAACGACGCAACATTACGGAGAAATATCAGAATAAATGCACTACAGAAAATTGTTCCTACAGCCTGGGAAAACTCTGCAGTTGAACATGCAATGTTGTTTGAGAAAATTGCAGCTGAAAAAATTACAATTCAATACAACCTCCCGGTCGTTAATCTGAACCATATTAAACAAATGACCACCGATACTGGTATTATTCAATTTTCAAAAATAAACCAGCCCGATCTTTGTTCCGGATATACTCTCGACGATAATGCCAGAGCACTTATCGCAATGTCAATGCATTATGTAATGACTCACGACAAGGAAAGCCTCTGGTATGTAAACAAATATCTCAGGTTTATTAAAGCTTGTCAGCTGCCCTCCGGTGAATTTTTAAACTACATGGATATTGAAAATGAATTTACAGGTCAGAACAAAACTGAAAATTTAGAGGATTGCAATGGCAGGGCCCTCTGGGCGCTGGGTTATTTTATTTATGAGAAAAGAACTTTCCCTGAAAAATTGAATTCTGAGGCTATTGCAATATTTAAAAAAGCAATTCCACGCGTTCCTGCTATACATTCGACAAGGGCAATGGCTTTTGCCATAAAAGGATTATTTTATTATCATAAAGTGATCAAATCACCAGAAAGCCTGGATCTGCTAAAAACACTTGCAAACAGGTTAGTTCAAATGTACAGACATGAATCCAGTAAAAACTGGGAATGGTTTGAAGGAGTTCTCACATATGCAAACAGCATCCTGCCAGAAGCGATGTTATACGCCTGGCTGCTTACAGACGAAGACATTTACAAAGAAATCGGACTGTCATCTTTTAATTTTTTATTATCTAAAACATTTAATGAAAATGGGATCGAAGTCATCTCTAACAGGAATTGGCTTCACAAGGGTCAGAAAGCCAGTCATTTCGGGGAGCAGCCAATTGATGTAGGATATACTGTAATGACATTAAGCAAATTCTATGATGCTCTTGGTATTGAAGACTTCAGAGCTAAGATGGAAATCGCATTTAATTGGTTTTTGGGGAAGAACCGGTTGCATCAGATCATTTATAACCCTTGCACCGGAGGATGTTATGACGGACTTGAAGAATCTCATGTTAATCTCAATCAGGGCGCTGAATCTACATTAAGCTATATTATGGCACGTCTGACAGTTGAAAAATATAGAGAAACGGAGAGCAATACCAATAGCCAATCGTTTGTCGCGCCTGCAAAAAAATCAATAAATGAAAAGACAATGGCTTTCTCTGCAGTGAAAAATCATTCAAAAATATCAGCTTACAATTTTACATCAGAGGAGCCGGGGTCAATTAATAAATCAGTGAGATTAAACAGGAAGGGAAAATTAAATAATTGACTTTCAAACAAAGTATTTGCCGGTTTAAAAAATAAGAATAATGCAAATTACTGTCAACAGGAAGAACTTCAGATTTTCTCCTGATCCCGCAAGAGTGATAACAAGGTTCTGTTATTTTTCAATGGAAAGAAGTAAGAGTATCATACTTAGTGTATTAGCGATGACAGATAGCGAAGTATATTGTATATTAAGTCAGGTGCTCAGAGGTTTTTCCAGACGTCACAGGAATATTTCAAAAATTTTTGATTCACATTTTATCAAACTTGCCGGGATATTTAAAGAACTGGGAATAAAACCAATTAAAATAGATCAATCGCGAAGGGCGCTTATAGGTTCATATTTCACTATGGAATATTCGATTGAATCGGCAGCTTTCTTTAACCCGTCAGTAGTGGAAGACCCCGATCAGTCCAAAACAGGAAAAAATGAAAAAAGACTGATCTTCAGTTTCAGGGCTACAGGAGAAGGGCATATTTCATCAATCGTTTTCCGATCAGCTGTTATTGATAAGAATAATAACCTTATTGTTGAACCGGTTGGAAAAATGCTTGCAGAAGCTGAACGGATCAAGCGACATATTTATACAAAAAAATCCTTTATCAAAAAGCTCGATGAGATGCACGATTTCGATAACAATCTGTCTCCGCTTTTTGTATTGGAAAAACTGCCCGACCGGTTTACCTACGGTGAACTGAAAAGAGCTGTGGAAGAGATAAGAAGGATACCTGACCTTTCTCCAAATAAACAACTTATTATCAGTCAGATGATGTGGCTTGCACTTTCTCATTATGAAATAGAATTTTCACTTGATTCTGCTATTTCAGAGAGAGTCATTTTCCCAATCTCAGATTCTGAACGAAATGGTATTGAAGATGCACGATTCGTAAAATTCATTGAGGATGACGGACAGGTAACCTATTATGCCACATATACTGCTTATGACGGTATGTTCATTCTGCCAAAGCTGCTTTCGACCAGAGATTTTTACCGTTTTAAGGGATTGCCTATTCACGGTGAGCTTGCCAGGAACAAAGGCATGGCTTTGTTTCCAAGGAGGATCAATGGTAAGTACGCAACACTCTGCAGAATAGACGGTGTAAATAATTATCTGGCATACTCCGATAATATCTCAATCTGGCGTGAGGCTAAACTGATACAGAAACCAAAATATTCATGGGAATTACTGCAGGTAGGAAATTGCGGGTCGCCGATTGAAACTGAAGCCGGCTGGCTTGTCATAACACATGGAGTTGGCCCGATGCGGGAATATGTTTTAGGAGCATCACTGTACGATCTGAATAATCCTGAAATTGAACTCGGCAGGCTGAGAACACCACTGCTGTCAGCCAATAATGAAGAAAGGGAAGGTTATGTACCTAATGTATTATACTCATGCGGTTCAATAATTCATAATGGAAACCTGATAATCCCATACGCTATGTCGGATTATGCCTCCACATATGCTACTGTCGATCTGAATGAACTCCTGAGTACACTCAAAAACTCCGAATAAAATGGGAAATGCTCCTAAAAGTGTAGCAGTTATTGTAGCCCATCCTGATGATGAAACATTATGGGCAGGAGGAACTATTCTGGGTCACCCTTCATGGAAATTTCTTATTGTCTGCCTTTGCAGGGGAAAAGATGAAGATCGTTCGCCAAAGTTTCAAAAAGCATTGAAAATGCTTAAATCTGAAGGGGTTATTGGCGACATGGATGACGGACCGGAACAAAAGCCTCTTCAGCCATACGAGGTTGAACAAACTATCCTGAACCTGTTGCCGGCAAATCATTTCGATCTTATTATCACACATAATCCAAATGGCGAATATACCAGGCACCTCAGACATGAAGAGACAGGCAGGGCAGTTATTAAACTCTGGAATGAAGGCAAAATATCCGCAAGCGAATTATGGTCATTTGCTTATACTGACGACAATAATAAACATTATCCTTTAGCTATAGAAAACAGCAGCAGGTACCGGGAGCTTACCAAAAGGATCTGGCTCCGAAAATACAGGATAATTACTGAAACATACGGATTTGAAAAAGGCGGATTTGAAGCAGAGACAACTCCCAGAGCAGAATCTTTCTGGAAATTCACCTGTCCATCCGAAGCTGAACAATGGCTTGAACATTTTGAAAATGCGACGATTGGTAATTTGATTATTAAAAGCTCATAAGATACAATGCAGGTACTTGATTATATCATTCTTACAATTATGTTTCTTAATAAATACATCTTATAATAAATACCTCATAAAAAATATTCGAATTCTCAATTTTTTTCAAAATGAAAGTATTATTGTTATATGATTATCCTCCTTCTCCCGGAGGCCTCGCAACTCAGGGAGATCTTCTCTACAAGGGACTTTGTGAAATGGGCGTGGATGCTCATGCTGTGCATTTTGAGTCAGCCCAGGAAAAAGAATGGTACTATCGCTGGTTTGAACCGAATGTTGTTGTCGGTGTGGGTTACTGGGGACATACCCCTCAACTCATTCTTCACCCTCAACGATATGGTATACAGCCAGTTCCTTGGCTGGTTGCCGATGGTTATATTGCCAACTATCAGGAGGTTTTGAATGACCTTCCGTTGATTCTGGTCACATCGAACTGGGTTAAGGAGATGTATATCCGCGATGGGATTAACGCAGATAAAATAGAAATTTTACCGGTAGGATGCGACACAGATTCCTTTATTCCTCATAGCAAGGATGATCCAAAAATTGTTGCCGTACGCGATTCGCTTGGCATCTCACCCGATCAGATAATGATACTCACGGTAGGCGGAGATGCTGCCTCAAAAGGCGCCCAGGAAGTGATGCAGGCCTTAGCCTTAATCGATACAAAAGCACCTGACTGGAAATATGTTTGCAAAGTATGGCCTCAACCCAGGACTCAGAAACAAAACGTTGCTGATCTGGAGATGGCAGCAAAGCTGGGAATAGAAAAGAACGTTACCTACGCAACAAATAAAATCTCAAGAAATTTCATGCCATATCTTATAGGAGCATGTGATATATATGCGGCCCCGTCAAGGCTTGAAGGTTTTGGAATGCCCCAGGTTGAAGCAGGTGCTTGTGAAAAACCTGTACTGGGTATTAAAGCTATGGGCATGCTTGATACTCTCAAACATGGGGAAACTGCTTTCCTGGCAAATGTGGCTCAGAAAATAGTCGTCGATCAGGTTATTCTGGGTGATGAATCGGGATATGAAGATAATCACAGAGTGGTATTCAAAGAACCAAGGACAGTCGATTACCGGGCAAGTGTGAACGATATTGCCAAATACCTGATGATTCTTATGACTGATGCGGCATTGAGAGAGAAAATGGGTAAAGCAGGAAGAGAAAGGGTTCTGAAATATTTTGATTACCGTGTTGTTGCACGACGGTTTGTTGAGATAATGAATGACAAATTAGGAATCAGATAATGAAAACATCAGACCAACAGGAGATTGAACTGGCAAGAAAAGCTGCAATCGATGTACTGCTTTTCAATTCGCACGGACCATATCGCGGACTTCCAAGGACTGCAGGCTGGGGATATCCGGAACCTTATACCAGGGATTTGATGTTTTCTATATTCGGAATAGCAGTGTCAGGCAACAAAAAACTTCTTGAAAGCATCAGAAAGGTTCTCGAAACCCTTGCAGCTAATCAGACACAGCATGGTCATATACCTTCACTCGTTCACGATAAAGAGGATCGCGGATCGAGTGATTCCACTCCGTTGTTTTTGCTCGGAACCGGTATTTTCAGGAAAGTTACCGGCGAAAAGGATTTTCTAAAAGATGCTGTTGACAAAGCTCTCACCTGGATGGAGTACCAAAGCCCCTCCGACAGGAACCTTGTTGCACAGCAGCCAACAAGCGACTGGAGAGATGAACAATGGGTTACAGGATATGGATTGTTCGTAAATACACTCGTTTATAGCTATTTGCGTATCCTGGGAAAGAATGAAAAAGCTGATCGTATGCGCAGTGATCTGAGCAGGTTTACAATTACCGGGGGAATTAAACACCGGCATGTTCATGAGGGTCTTGTTGTTAAACATAAACCTTATTATGCATTCTGGTCCTATAAAATTCATAGCAGTGAACGTTTTGATCTTCTTGGAAACAGTCTGGCAATTCTCTCAGGAATTGCTTCACCAACAAGATCCGAAGAGATGATCTCATGGATAGAAGAGGAATGTGATGCTATGAAAAAGAACGGAGATCTCGCTGTCGATCTTCCTCCCAACTTCTTCCCATACATCAAACCTGAGGATCCTGACTGGATGCCCAGATATGCCATATATAACAAACCAGGAGAATACCACAACGGAGGAATCTGGCCATTTATCTGCGGAATTTATATTGCAGCTCTGGTTGCCGCAAGAAAGTATACCCTGGCAGGAGAAAAGCTTGTTGCTCTCACCCGTCTTGTTAAAACTTCCAACAATGCAAACCTGGAATATGGTTTTAATGAATGGATAAAAGCACAGGATGGCAAGACCATGGGACAGGACTGGCAAACCTGGAGTGCCGCATTATATCTCTATGCAGCAAAATGTGTTGAAACGAAACAGACACCATTTTTTGATGAGATGCGTGCCTGCCAGGATCTTTAAATTATTTATCAGTCACCCACTTAAAATCCAAAACATGACCGCAATTGAATTCTCTGAACAGTTACTGGGTATGGAATCGAGCCTGCTGAAATATGCCAATCGATTCAAATTAGGTTATGCCGATTCCCAGGACCTCGTCCAGGAAACGTTTCTGAAAGCAATATTAAACCGCGATAAGTTTGTTGATAATGGATTTTTCAAAGCCTGGACATATACAATAATGAGAAACACTTTTATAAATAGTTACAGACATAATCTTCTGCATGACATACATCCTGATCGGATAGATGATTCGCTTTCAGCCAGACTGATAATATCCCCGGATTCATATAATCCGGATTCCTCAATCTCTGTTAATGAGATAAATCAGAAAATCGGAAAATTAAAGGATAATTTCAGAGAGCCTTTTCAAATGTACCTCGCAGGATACAAATACAGGGAGATTGCTGATGCCATCAATCTCAATATCGGTACTGTAAAAAGCAGAATATTCCTGGCAAAAAAACAATTAATGCATCAGTTCAAGGGTTAGAAAAATTACCTGTCACTAATCATATCTGGCAGTACAAATCAAGCGTGAATTATGTAACACTTATCAAAAGTTATGTAACACTTTCACTGTGCCAAACCACTAATTTTGTTATGAATAAGGAATAGTCCGTATTAATGCCGGATATTTCCTTTATAATGACATAATAATAATTTCAGCCGGACTATCATGAGATCAATCTTTAAAGTATTAGTGTTAACATTTTCTTTAGTTTTTGCCTCAGCAATATTTACAAAACAGGCCTCCGCCCAACAATCTGATGTAAGTTTCCAGGTATTCTACGATCAGCTAAGCCCCTACGGCCAATGGGTAAATTATCCCAATT
Organism: uncultured Bacteroidales bacterium; assembly: GCA_963715785.1. Lineage (GTDB taxonomy): Bacteria > Bacteroidota > Bacteroidia > Bacteroidales > VadinHA17 > LD21. Next base: position 1,734,387 of record OY970276.1, on the reverse strand, counting down.
ATGGCTTTGTATGGATCCCTGATGCAGGACCAGATTTTGTACCATATTCAACGCAAGGCCATTGGATACTTACAGATTATGGATGGACGTGGATGTCGGATTATAGCTGGGGCTGGGCTCCTTTTCATTATGGACGCTGGGACTATGATCAATACTATGGCTGGTTATGGATACCTGGCAATGAGTGGGGACCTGCCTGGGTTACATGGAGAAGAGCTGATGGTTATTATGGATGGGAGCCTATGGAGCCTGGAATTACCCTCTCAGCGACTTTTGGAAGGGCATATGACAGTCACAATGATCACTGGATTTTTGTAAGAGACAGGGATATCGACAGATCTGATATCGGCCATTATTATATCGGCAGAACTGATCAGAGCAGGATTATAATGCGTTCTTCGGTAATCAGAAATACATATTCCGACAATAGTAGACACGCGACATACGCAGCCGGGCCAACCAGAACAGATTTTCAAAAAGTAGCCGGCCGAAAGGTAAGTCCGGTATCCATTCGTGAAAATGACAAGCCGGGCCAGAATATGAGTAATGGCCACTTGATGATATACAGACCCGTTGTCGTGAAAAGCAATTCAAGGGAAAGTAAGCCTGCACCTTCAAGGGTAACTAATTTAAAGGATGTGAAACAACCTTCAGAAAGGAATGTTACAAACAGGCCTGTGAACACCGATCCTAAAAACAATATCAGATCCGAAAAACAGCCAGGTACGGTCAGTCCCCGGAATAATTCAAATAATAATACCAAAACATTCCAAAAACCAGCTCCTTCTCAGAATATGAAAACCGGGAGCCAGCCTGCAAATTTAAGGAATCAACAGACCATGGACAAGGACAATAATACCAGGGGGAAAACAGCGAACCCTACAGTAAACCCAAATATATCCAAACCTGTAAATACAACCCGGGCTCAGAATAATGTGAGAGCTCAGCAACCGAATAATGTCAGGCCGGCAAATACAGCACCCGCTCAGAATATCAATAGGGTAGCACAGCCTAACAATATTAAAACACAGAAATCCAATCCTCCTCAGAATGTCAGAAATGGCCCTCAGCCAAATAATATAAAGTCAACAAAAACAAATTCTTCACAGAAAAACGTAAAAGAAAAACAATCGAATACTTCAAAGTCCTCAGATAAAGGCAAAATTGATTTGCAGAAAAAAACTAATAATGCAGAGGATATAAAGAAAAATGAATAAACTGAACAGTCACGACTTTAAACACCCCTTAATTTAAATGCCATGAATAATAATGTAATAGGATACTGGGATAAGAAAAAGGAAAAACTCAAGGAAAAGTTTCCGGTTATCACCGATGAGGATCTTCGTTACAACGAAGGAAAGGAAAAGGAGATGATTGAAATGCTGGGTCATAAACTGGGCAAGTCAAAACAGGAACTGCTTTATATTATAGTAGCCATTTAGAGATAAAGCTGCGAGCTTGCGTTGTTTTGCCCTTGCACCGGAATTCAGATTCGATTTATGAAAAAAATTAATCCTGTTCTTAAAGTAAAAAACATTGCTAAGGAGCAATCCATTAAACTCAGCGAAAAGGCAATAGCAAAAACTACTGATGTACATAACTTTTTAACAGATTTTGCTGATTTCTTCTTATTCTTATCACGAACAGTCAAAGAGATTTTTTCGCGCGATTTTGAATTCAGGGAGTTTCTGCGTCAGTCTTTTCAGATCGGTTATAAGTCGGTCCCGCTGATATCTGTAACCGGTTTTATCATGGGATTGGTACTGACAATCCAGGCACGGCCTTCACTCGTTCATTTCGGAGCAGTATCCCTCCTACCTGGCATGGTAGCAGTATCTCTGATCAGGGAAATGGGTCCTGTTATCACAGCATTGATTTGCGCTGGTAAAATTGGTTCGGGAATGGGGGCAGAATTAGGTTCAATGAAAGTTACAGAACAAATTGATGCAATGGAAGTTTCCTCAACCAACCCAATGAAATTCCTGGTAGTGACCAGGGTGCTTGCAGCTACTCTGATGATTCCTATTCTTGTATTGTATGCCGATACCCTGGGGATATTCGGAAGCTGGGCTGGAGCAAATATCAAGGGGCAGGTGTCTTTTGTTTTATTTTGCTCACAGGCTTTCAGCCATCTTGAATTTATAGATTTTATGCCAGCTGTGATAAAGTCGTTCTTTTTCGGTGCAGTCATTGGGTTAGTAGGATGTTATAAAGGATACACCGCAGGCCGGGGAACAGAAAGCGTCGGAATCGCCGCTAATTCTGCAGTAGTATTATCTTCTCTACTGGTGATAATAGTCGACCTGGTTGCAGTGCAGATTACGGATTTACTTTGATAAGGATTATATCGTCTAAATATTTACGCACAATAATTTTATAGACTTTTCAACTTTTAAACCTTTCAACTTTTAAACATAATATTTCAGGAAATCACATGATAAGCTTTGTCTCGAAAGAATCCACTTCTCCGGCTCAAACAAAAAGCGGCGAAACGGTTATAGAAATAGATAGCCTAAGGAAAGGATTTGGCCAGCAGGAAGTCCTGAAAAATGTGTCGTTACAGCTCTTTAAAGGAGAAAACCTGGCAGTGCTTGGTAAATCCGGCTCCGGAAAATCTGTTCTGATAAAGTGCATTGTTCGTTTGTTCTATCCTGATAACGGAACAATCAATGTTCTGGGTGAAGATGTAAACACAATGAACAACGAAAGATTAGGAGAGATGCGCAAGAAAGTTGGTTTTCTTTTTCAGAGCGGTGCATTATATGACTCAATGACCGTTAAGGAAAACCTTGAATTTCCGCTGAAGAGAATAAAAAAGGGGATCCCGCAAAAAGCAATAGATGAAAAGATAAATGAAGCTCTTGAAAATGTCGGTCTGGCTGATGCCCTGAATAAAATGCCATCTCAGTTATCAGGTGGAATGCGCAAACGGATAAGCCTTGCCCGGACAATTGTGGTTGACCCCATGATCATATTATATGATGAGCCGACTACCGGACTCGATCCGGCAACCTCAGATGAAATAAGTTCGCTTATTAATGATGTTCAGAAAAAATATAAAACTTCTTCAATGATTATCACGCATGATATAGAATGTGCCCGTAATACGGCAAACCGCATTATCATGTTGCATGATGGTGAAGTCTATAAAAGTGGTAAACTGGTTGAATTTGAAAATTCATCTGATACATTAATCAGATCATTCTTTAAATAATTTACAAAATGGAAAAGCATACAACTAATTTCAAAGTAAGACTGGGCTTGTTTATTTCTGGCGGGTTAATAATATTCATAGTCGCTGTTTTTATCATAGGGAGGCAAAAAAATCTCTTTGTACCAGTATTTAAACTCACTACAACATTTCATAATGTGAGCGGGTTGCAGGTAGGAAATAATATTCGATTTTCAGGCATCAATGTTGGTACGGTTGATAATATAAGTATCATCAATGATTCAACTGTCCAGGTTAATATGCTTCTTCAGAAAAATGTTCAGAAATTTATCAAAGCCGATTGTGAAGCAGCTATCGGCTCAGCCGGACTCATCGGCGACCGTATCTTAACTATTACACAGGGCAGCGCTGATGCAGTGCCGGTGAAAGACGGTCAGCAAATATCATCTAAAGAACCGGTTGAGCCAGATGCTATAATGGCAAGCCTTCAGTTGACAGCCAATAATGCCGTAATTATTTCTGATCAGCTTTCAGGAATAATGACACAGGTTAACAGCGGACACGGAACACTTGGACGATTATTAAAAGATTCAACAATTGCTGCAAATATTAATCAGACCATAGTGAATCTTAAAAAAAGCAGTAAAGGGCTGGATGAAAATATGAATGCAGCCAAGGATAATTTTCTTTTCAGAGGTTATTATAGAAGAAAAGAAAAAGCAGCAGAAAAGATCAAAGTTGATTCTGCAGAAAAAAAAGCGGAGGCTTTGAAGACAATTGAGAAAAAATAATTATCCGATAAGACGATCAAAAATGGTAAACGCCCGATGTGGTTCAAAAGAATATTCATACTACTGTATCTCTCTGTATTTTTTAATGCTTTAGCATCTGCACAGGAAGCAACCGTCAAAAAAGATTCGACAAAAATTTATAAAGATATTGAGACCTATTCCAAACGGAATAAGTTCAATACTTTCCTGTACAAGTTGATTTTCAAACCAATCACAATCATATCAAAAAAAGGTGTCAAAAAGAAAGCTTATAAAAAACTGATCCAGAAACCTTACAGCACCTTTCAGGGGAAAATTATCCGGAAGATCGACATCGTTACGCTGGATCCATTTGGCTACCTGGCTGATGATACAACCGTGTCAGAACAAAACATTTTGACCAGGGTCGGAAATTCCCTGCATGTAAAATCTCAGGCCATGGCTATCCGAAATCTTCTGGTTATTCGTGAAAATGAGCCGTTTAATTCGTTTTATGTTAAAGAATCGGAGCGTTTGATCCGGGCACAGAAATTTGTGCATGATGTCTATTTTTATGTTGCTTCCGCCGGATCAAAATCCGATTCAGTAGATATTTTTATCAGGGAACTGGATAACTGGAGTATCACAGGTGAGGCAGCTATTTCACCATCGTTTCTCAAAATTGGTCTGGCAGATGAAAACTTTCTGGGATTCGGACACGAGTTTCAGAATGTCTTTTCCAGAAATATCAGTACGGGCATAAGTAAGTTTCGCACTAATTATTTCATTCCGAATATTAAGACTTCATATATCAACTCAAATTTGCATTTTGAAATTGACGGATACGGAAATATCAGAAGGAGTCTGGCAATAGACCGGCCGTTTTATTCACCTTACGCAAAATGGGCAGGAGGTATTTCGCTCGCCACTCAGGTCAAACGAGATTCTCTGGAGGGGAAGATTCCGTTGTATGTTCCTTTGAATTTGAAATTAAAAACTCAGGATCTCTGGGCTGCCAAGGCAATACGGATTTTCAATGGCTCTACAGAAGATGAACTCGCGACGAACCTTATACTTTCTGCCCGATATTTACGAATCCGTTACCTCGAAAAACCAACTGAAGTTAACGACCCGCTAGGGATCTATTCAAACGAGAATTTTTACTTCGCGGGAATTGGAATAACTACCCGTAAGTATGTTCAGGATAAATATATATTTAAGTACGGTCCTGTCGAAGATGTGCCTGTCGGCCGGGCTTATGGGCTGACAGGAGGTTACCAGTTAAGAAATGGCGCCTGGAGGCCGTATCTGGGAATGCTTTTTTCCTTTGGAAACTATCATGAATGGGGATACCTGAGCACAAACGTTGAATATGGAACTTATTTCCGCAGCTCCCATACGGAACAGGGTGTTGCAACCATCGGCATAAATTATTTCACCGGATTGTTTGAAATAGGCAACTGGAAATTCAGGCAATTTGTAAAGCCACAGGTTACAATCGGGATTAACAGGTTCGCATATGATAGTTTAACTCTCAATGACCGCCTGGGTATAAAAGGATTTAACAGTACCAGTTTGTCGGGGACTAACCGCCTTTTATTTATGCTGCAAACACAGTCATATTCTCCCTGGAATCTGGCAGGATTCCATTTTGGACCCTTTCTGACGTTTTCTGTCGGTATGGTCGGTGATGCCGGGAAAGGATTCAGATATAGCAAATTGTATTCCCAGATAGGTTTTGGAGTCTTAATAAAAAATGAGAATCTAATATTTAATACATTTCAGATATCCATCTCATTTTTCCCCATAATCCCGGGAATCGGACAGGATATTTTCAAAATGAACTCATTTAGCACAACTGATTTTGGTTTCCGTGATTTTGAGATTGGTAAGCCTGCAATAGTTATGTACAGATAGAATAACCCCCTGCAATGCATCCTGCAGGGTTTGCTCCCCTATACCTTTATGCTTTTTAAAAAGATTTTATTAGAGAATGCCCCTTAGCAATACTTTGTTAATTATAGAACCCGCCAGCCTTTTGAGAATGGAAATAAGTGCGGCCATTGATTTCTGTCATGTCCAGTACTGTAAAACCAAACTCTTTCAACAGCATCGTCACACCACTTTCAGACATATATCTGTTCGTTTTCCAATCCATAAGCCCGTAGATCATGTTTATAACTGGCAAGCGTGAGATAATGCCGTTCTCTACATCTTCAGACTTTTTCACGTTAAGCAGAAGAGATGAACTGTATCTCAATGCATACCTGTTGACCTTTGCATTATTGGCAAAAAATCCGACAAAATTGCATCGGGGGGGCATTGAATAAAGATGTGACTGGAGGAAACTTTTTATTTGTTTGATCTTATTAAGTTCTTTAAGATTAATTATTGTTTTAATATTATTCATTTCATCGGCATCATAATAATAATGATGCACGGAAGACAAAACAATCAGATTCGGATCATTTATCAGACCAATCCTATTAACATAATTATAAAAATCGTCACCACCTTCAGTAATTAAATTGCCAATCACCTCAGTAGCCGTACCAGCATCCAGTCTTAAATTTGGCATCGGACTATTAGTTATTGAGATGCTTGCTTCATTATTCATAATATTGAATTTTAAAGAATTAATTGAATTAATAAATCATAGTATTTGGCACTTTTTGATCCAGTCATATTGGTTAGGCTTGAAGGGCATATGATGAATAATAAATTGCTGGTATAAAGGTACATGCATGTCAATTAATAAGCCTTATATGATTTATTTATTATGTTATATAATTCACACCTCGGATACCGAAATGCGCACATTTAAAAGAGTGAGATTATAGATTGATCAATTCTGTTAAAAACATTAGATTCCGGAAAATGCGTGAATCATGCAATTCTTTTTAAAAGTTATGTAAGTATTGAGGCATATATGCACATTATCTTTGTTATGTACCAATAAATCAATATATGCCATTATTAACTATTTTAGTCGTATTAATTGTTGTGGGCCTTTTGCTATGGCTGGTCAATAATTATATTCCAATGGACCATAAGATAAAAAACATCCTCAACGTCGTTGTTGTCGTTGTACTCATTGTTTGGCTTCTTAAAGTATTTGGAGTTTTCGTTTATCTCAGGGACATACATCTTTAATTGAATGCCATAGACATGACTATGAAACTTCAGACATGGGCTGATTCAAAGTGTTTGTTGTCTTAAAAAACTGTAAAGGGATGAAAAAAGTGTTAAAGAGCAATCCATTTGACAAAATGCGAGTCAATGAGGCTAAAGACAATCGTGAGGAATATCCACTATATCCTGACAGCGAAGATATTTACAACAAATTCAGGGAAGAAACAAGCCTTGATCCTGAAGACATCTCCAAAATAAAAAAAACTGAAAAAGCAGAGAAAGAAGTATTCGATATTGATGATGAACTTAAAAATGATATTACTGGCGGTGACCTGGATATTCCGGGCTCAGAGCTGGATGATAGACAGGAAATGATTGGAAGTGAGGATGAAGAAAACAACTATTACAGTCTGGGCGGTGATGATCATAATGATCTGGATGAGGATAAAGATGATCTTCAGAATTAGGGAGAACCAGCCTTAAAGTCATAAGGTTATTTTTCTGTAAATGACTATTAATTGGCCAATATTTGTTTAAGCAAATGAAATTGAGCCGTGTTAGGGAGCAAATAATGAAAGAGCCTTGTAATACCAATTCCTTGAAAGTGTCCATGACCAAACAACCTGGATCGACTTTAAAAGAGGAATTAATTTCTTCTGAAATCCGTTACCGCAGGCTTTTTGAATCTGCAAGGGACGGGATACTCATTCTTGATGCTGAGAGCGGAAAAATCATCGATGTTAATCCTTTCCTGATCAACCTGCTGGGATTCTCAAAAAAGGAATTCTTAGGAATGGAGCTCTGGGAAATCGGATTTTTCAGAGATGTTGTGGCAAACAAGGATAAATTCCTGGAATTACAAAAGCAGGAGTATGTCCGTTATGATAACCTTCCGCTTGAAACAGCAGAAGGTCGCAGGATCAATGTCGAATTTGTCAGCAATGTTTATCAGGAAAACAACCATAAGATTATCCAGTGTAATATTCGTGACATCACCGAACGCAAAAAAAAAGAAGCTGCACTGATCAATTCCGAAATGCGCCAACAAGCTCTATTGCAAACTATTCCTGATCTGATCTGGTTAAAAGACAAGGAAGGCATATACCTTACGTGCAATAAAATGTTCGAGCGATTTTTTGGTGCCTGCGAAGCTGATATAATCGGAAAGTCCGACTTCGACTTCATTGACCGGAATTTAGCTGACTCTTTCAGGGATAATGACCGGAATGCAATGGCCGCTGGAAAACCCACAATCAACGAAGAATGGATCACATTCGCTGACGATGGTCATCGTGCTTTCCTGGAAACGATTAAATCACCGATGTATGACTCACAAAATCAGCTTATCGGGGTACTTGGGATAGGACGCGATATTACTAAACGGAAGGAAGCTCAAAATGCACTTCTCGAAAGTGAACTGAAATACCGGTCTTTCTTTGAAAATAATATGGATGCAATATTGTTGACGTCGTGTGACGGTAAAACATTATCGGTCAATCAGGCCGCTTGTGACATGTTTGGATATTCTTCGGATGAGCTCGTTAAATTAGGCAGATCAGGAGTTGAGGATAAAAGCGACCCCCGCTTATCTGTTCTGATAAAAGAACGTAATCTGAAAGGAAATGCAAAGGGGGAGGTAACTTTCATACATAAGGATGGTACTCATTTCCCTGCAGAAATATCATCTTCTCTTTTTAGAAATAAGGAAGGTCACAGCAGGGCCAGCATGATCATCCATGATATCACTGAACGCAAGCGCGGCGAGAAAGAATTAATACTGGCTAAGGAACTTGCCGAAAAGAGTGACAAACTGAAATCCGCTTTCCTGGCTAATATGAGTCATGAGATCAGAACGCCTATGAACGGCATTATGGGTTTTACAGAGCTCCTGAAAGAACCAATGCTGACAGGGGAAGAGCAAAAGGAATTTATTGGCTACATTGAGAAAAGCAGTGAACGCATGCTCAATCTCATAAACGACATAATAAGTATCTCAAAAGTCGAATCAGGACAAATGGAAGTCTCTCTTTCGACGATAAACATTAATGAGATAATTGAAGAGATATGTTCATTTTTCAGGAAAGAAGCTGAACTAAAAACTATTAGCCTGCAGTTTTCAGATCATCAGCCCCCGGAATCGGCCATAATCAGAACCGACAAGGAAAAAGTTACTGCAATACTAACCAACCTGGTTAAAAATGCTATCAAATTTACAAAATCAGGGTCGATTGAAATCGGTTACAATTATAAAACAGGGTATCTCGAATTTTATGTAAAAGACACAGGTATAGGGATCCGTCCGGAACAAAAGGAATTGATTTTCGAAAGATTCAGACAAGGCAGCGAATCATTGATACGAAATTACGAAGGTGCAGGTTTAGGATTGTCAATATCAAAAGGTTATGTTGAAATCCTTGGGGGTAAAATATGGGTCGAAGCCAATGCAGATATATCTTTGGCTTCACAACATCCGGAAAGTACCGGTTCGAAATTCTTTTTTACAATACCATATATTCCATCAGAACAAGAAAAAGATCCCTTAATAAATATTATTCCGAAAGATGAAGAAGAAAATCAAAATAAAAACCTGAAAATTCTGATAGCTGAAGATGACGAAATATCGGAACTTCTTATTTCAATTAATGTCAGCAGGATAAGCAATAATGTCATGAAAGTCAGATCCGGTTCTGAGGCTATTGAATTTTGCCGCAATAACCCTGACATTGACCTGGTATTAATGGATATTAAAATGCCGCGGATGGACGGCTATGAAGCAACTCGACAGATTCGTAAATTTAACAAAGATGTGATCATCATTGCTCAGACTGCTTATGGTCTGAATGGTGACAGAGAAAAGGCTATTGATGCGGGATGTAATGAATATATTTCAAAACCGGTCAATCTTGCCACATTGAACAATCTGATAAAAAAGCTATTTAAATAGGTGCTGAAAATTGGAATTCGCACGTATCGGTAAAATTGGGAATCACCAAAAGAATGTTGTATAGAAAGGTTAAGTTTTAAAAGGCCTGGCCGTACACTTACTGTCCATATCTGACGAACAGGTTCGGTTATAAATGCGAATAATTGGAAATTAGATCATTATCCGGATTGGAATGCGTACTTTACGAAAAATTAAAATTATTAGCATGAATACAGGAACAGTAAAATTTTTTAATAGCTCCAAAGGATTTGGATTTATTAAGGACGGTGCATCGGAGAAAGAATATTTTGTACATGTATCGGGCCTGAATGATGAGATCAGGGAAAACGATGAAGTAACTTTTGATCTTCAGGAAGGTAAGAAAGGATTAAATGCCATAAATGTTAAACTGGTGTAATTTGAATATTATATAAGACATTTATCATGAAAGGTCCTGTTAGCAGCAGGACCTTTTTTTGTGCCTGTAATTCCATTAGTCACATTTCCGCAGGAAAACACAAAGTGCGCAAAGTCAAAGTATTGTAATTAAATGCTTGCGGTCTTTGCTGAATTCTTTGCGAGCTTTGCGGTTATTGGATTTCGTTTTTTTCACTCTGTCAGGATTATGATTTGGATTTGCCGTGCGGTGCAGAGATCTAATGCAAAAAGTGTAAATAATGTAACTTTTTCCAAAGAATGTGTAACGCTTTTACAGTGGTCTTCTTTTACCTTTCTGAATTATTATTAATAAAAATGATATGAGAAAAGCTGGAATAATTATTGTTATACTAGGGCTGGCATTGACCATTTTTACAGCGATTACATTTTTTACAAGAGAAAAGGTTGTTGATATCGGAAGTATTAAAATAACCGCTAACAAACCGCACCATCTAAGCTGGTCTCCTATTATCGGCATTGCCATTATGGGAGTCGGCGGAGTTATGATACTGGTCTCTGCTAAAAAGTAGCCAGCCGGTTCAAGAAATCCTTAAAAGCACCTCTTCTCAACTGAAATAATTATAATTGAAATAATTATACAAGTCAATGAATGTCTTATTAGTTTTTCCACAATTCCCCGACTCTTTCTGGGGTTTTAAGCATGCTTTGCGCTTCATCTCCAAGAAAGCGGCTGTCCCGCCTTTGGGACTGATAACTGTATCAGCAATGCTGCCATCATCATGGCACAAGAAACTTGTTGATATGAATGTTACAGCTCTCCGTACAAGTGATATCCTCTGGGCTATGGTTATCACTTCCAGACAATTTATGGATTAAGACACAACCGGAGGGCATAATTGTGCCGTTGAACCGTTGAACCGTTGAACCGTTGAACCGTTGAGCCGTTGTGCCATTGTGCCTTTGTGCCGTTATGCCGTTGCGCCTTTGTGCCTTTGTGCCGTTATGCCGTTGCGCCTTTGTGCCTTTGTGCCGTTATGCCGTTGCGCCGTTGTGCCTTTGTGCCTTTACACCCCCGGATGCGTGAATGATGTAACTTATTTCATTAGTTATGTAAGAGGTTCCTTATTTAATCATCTCACCTTTGTGAAGTAAAATTATATTCCATCTTACAAAAGGTTAAACGATGGAAATTAAGGAAGTATCGGTAAAAGAATTATCAAATAAATCAATTAGCAATATTATGAAAAACAATGAAGAGTTAAAGCAGGTTCCGGGATATTCAATTTTGGAGTCTCACAAATTTGGAAAGTATATGCGAATATTCGGTTTCTTAGTCTCACTTACTTTTGTAGCTATGGTGTTTACCTCGTGTATGGGCGGCTATATGGCAACTGATCCATCATATAATTATCAATATCAGGAATATGCCAGATCTCCTCAACCAGGTTACGCAAGTGTATGGATTGAAGGCAACTGGAATTATAACAATCAGACCCATGTGTATATTCAGAAACGCGGTTATTGGGAAAGACCAAGACAAGGCCAGACATATGTATCTGGAAGCTGGCAGACAACTCAGCACGGAAAATCATGGTCAAAAGGTCATTGGCAGAAGGATGGTCAGCAGAGAAACAGCAACCAGAGAGACAATCGTTCAAATGGCCGTAACAACAGGTAATGAAATTGAATTCTCAAAATTCATCGGGTAAAATGACATTCAATAAAACTATTATAAAGAATGTCATAACATAAATGAAATCTTAAGTATATTGATCTAAGCCGGGAACCATAAGTGTATCCGGCTTTTCTCATAAAACACGTGAATCATATAAACTTGAAAAGTAATTATGTAATGTATCTGCAGTATTAACCGGATATCTTTGTTCCTGAAAGATTCAATAACTTATAATCATGTCAAATCTCCTTATAATAGACGGCTTATTCCTCATTAAAATATGGGTTCTTGGATTTTTTGTGTGTCATATTACCGGAATAATCCACGTTCTGCCATTGATAGCAGCTTTTGCCTTTGTGCTCAGATTTCTTAATTACAGGTTAATTCATATAAAATGCACAGTAATAAACCAACGATAATTACGCTCTGGTCTGACCAGGAAAATGAAACTCTATATTAAAAATATGGTATGCAGCCGTTGTAAAACAACGGTAAAATCTGAACTTGACAAATTGGGTATTCAATATCTGTCAGTTGAGCAGGGAGAGGTAACAACCAGAAAAAAACTGACACCCATGGAAGAGCATCAGTTTTACCTCGCACTGATCCAACATGGTTTTGAACTGATAAACTCAAAAAAGAATTATCTGATAGAGAAGCTTAAAAAAGCCATTTTTGATCTGGGTATGTTTTCAGACGAACAACTGAAGACCGGTTATACAGATTTTATAAGTCTTAACGTAAATGACAGCTATATTTCACTTAACACACTATTTTCAGAAATAGAAGGCATCACCATTGAAAAATACATAATCAATCAGAAAGTTGAACTGGTAAAAGAACTACTCGGTCTCAACAGTCTTAACATCAGCGAAATTGCCGTTAAGATGCATTACAGTAATGTTGGGCAATTGTCAAGCGAATTTAAAAGTGTCACGGGCCTTACCCCATTGCATTTCAGACAATTACGACATATCAGTTACAATAGTCAGCCGCAACATGAAAAGTGTTAATAAACTTACCTCAATGAATCCAAAGCATATTGAACACCCTGATATTAAAGCACCTCCAAAAAAAAACACCGGTCAGTCTGGCAATAATCCGGGTGCTGAGGCAAGCTCTGAAAAGACCCTGAATGCCCGCTTATTGCTTTCGGAACAACTCAATACAAGTCTTGAAATACTGGTGGAACAACGTACAAGCAAGCTACTGGAAATTGTCAGCACAAACGGTAAATTTCTTTCAATAATAGCTCACGATCTGAGAAGCCCGTTCAGTGCGATCATAGGCATCCTCGAACTGCTGAAATTAAGTATGAAGGAATTCAATAAGGAAGAAATTGAAGAATATATAGATGTTATCTATAATTCAGCAAATAACACTCTGGTGCTCCTTGATAACCTCCTTGAATGGGCTGTTTCTCAAAATATTGAAAAAACATTTAAACCGGTAAAAATTAATTTATGCGCGTTGTTAATGGATGAAATTGAAAATCTCAAAACTCAGGCAGTACAAAAGCAAATAATCCTTAGCCACACAATTGACCCGGGTTTAAATGTAACAGCTGATCTTCAGATGGTCAAAACAATTTTAAGAAACCTCATCAGTAATTCGATAAAGTATACATACGCATATGGTAAAGTTGAGGTGACAGCTATCGAACGCAACCAGTTTGTTGAAATAACTATAAATGATGACGGGGTTGGAATTTCTCCTGAGGACCGGAAAAAGCTCTTTAAAATTGAAGCTTTTCACACAACCCCTGGTACAAAAAATGAAAAAGGCACAGGATTAGGTCTTCTTCTATGTAAGGAATTTATTGGACTGCATGGCGGTGATATAAAGATAGAAAGCGAACCTGGAAAGGGAAGCAGCTTTGCATTCACTCTGCCCCACTATATATAAATGACTACATAATTTTTAATGGCTTAGGCAACTTAGGCTACCTGTAAATTATGTAATATTTTACAAAAATTTTGTAACATTTTACTTTATGAAAACCATCATTTTTATGATGTTGAAACTATATAACAGTATAATGATAGATTTGAAATTAAAGTCCTCTGATACAGGATTAACTGCCAGAAGATTATTGAAAAAATATATTCTGGTTTTTTATTTTGGGATTCTGTGTCTGGGATTATTTTCGAATGCCCCTCTGGCTTCAAAGCAACAACTCAGAATATTCAAAAACTCCAAAACCTGCATTGTTTTTCAAGACGGAGTAACCTTTTATAATGCCTTTATTAAAGATGCTGTTCAGAAATACTGGAAATCCACTGGCTATGAGTTCATCGACCGAAATGAGTTTGAAAAAAGGAGGACCGATCCTAAATATTCATTTATAGTACTCATGGATGGCGCATTTAATAAAGATCCGGCAGGTGTAAAATATAATTATATTAATCTCTTACTTGGCGATGCATCAGGAAATCTGAAAAAAATGCCGGAATTTTGTAGCATCCCTGTCTCGTACAAAGGTGATGATGGAACCGATTATGAATATGCTATACCAGCAATTATAAAATTCTTCCAGATACATTTAAAAAATCTCGAGAACAATCGTTTCCCTATTTCATTAAATGGCCTGAAATTCTACAACAAAACGGGATTCAAAGACAAGTATCTGTTGATGAATAAAGATAAAATGGCTTCAACTGTTAATACACAGGAGAAAATCAAAAAAGTCTATCCGTATAACGTTAAGCTTCTTTCTGCCTCTGAGATTAAGGAAGAACTCGCTTCTAACCCCGGGAATACATTATTCCATTTTCATGTGGGTCCGGCAATTGATACAGGAGCCGGAAAATGCTTTGAAATGATATTCGATCAGGAAGGAAACCTTTATTATTACAATTTCAGGAAAATCACAAATGATAACGGTGATGGCTTTAACATGAATGATTTTAAAAAGATCAGTAAAAACGATTAATAACAGAAAATGTCAGCGAAAACTGCTCATACTAAAACAACAGCAACTCCTGGTGAAAAAAAAACAGATTCTGGCGCGGGTCTGTTTCCCATTGTAGGAATTGGTGCCTCAGCAGGCGGATTGGAAGCAATTGAACAATTTCTGTCAAATGTGGCTGAATACAGCGGGCTGGCTTATGTTGTCGTACAACATCTCGATCCAACACATAAGGGTATGCTGCCCGAGCTTCTTCAAAGGGTATGCAGAATGAAAGTATTTCAGGTAAAAGATCGTATGGTTGTATTTCCAAATTGTGTTTATGTTATCCCTCCTAATAAAACAATGTCAATTTCAGGAGGGATTCTTCATCTGCATAAACCGGTTCAGGCAAGAGGGACAGCGCCTGCCCATCGATTATTTCATGTACTCGCTGGCTGAAGACAGAAAAGAGCTTGCTGTTGGAGTTATTCTATCAGGAATGGGTTCCGATGGCAGCTTGGGATTACGGGCGATGAAAGAAAAAAACGGGATTATTATGGTTCAGGAGCCCGGAACTGCAAAATTCGACAGCATGCCCCGAAATGCTATAGATTCGGTTTCTCCTGACATTGTAGCTTCGCCATCAGAACTTCCTTCCAGGCTTACAGAATTCCTTAAACGTATTCCTATACTCAGAACAGACGCAGAAATCGAAATTAAAGACAAAAGCTCTCTTGAAAAAATAATTAATCTGCTCCGGACTTATACCGGAAATGACTTTTCATTATATAAAAAAAATACAATTTACCGGCGGATTGAGCGTCGGATGAATGTTCATAAAATTGACAAGATTGCCACATACGTGCTCAGTTTCTGCTTGAAAATCCAAAGGAAGTTGAGATCCTCTTCAAGGAACTGCTTATCGGTGTAACAAATTTTTTCCGCGATACAGCCGTATGGGAAAAACTGAAGGAAACTATTTTGCCTGATATAATAACAAAGCTTGAACCAGGTTCTATTCTTCAGTGCATGGGTCCCGGGATGTTCCACAGGTGAAGAAGCATACTCATTGGCAATTGTATTTAAAGAAGCTCTTGAAAAGATCAATCCTCATGGAGGATTTTCATCTGCAGATTTTTGCTACTGATCTTGATAATGAAGCAATTGAGATAGCAAGAAAAGGAATTTTCCCTGCAAGTATTGAGGAACATGTTTCTGCAGGAACGGCTTAAACGATTTTTCCTGAAAACCGAAGATGGATATTTTATAAATACCGAAATAAGAGAAAAGGTTGTCTTTGCACAGCACAATATTTTAATGCATCCGCCCTTTACAAAGATCGATATCCTTTCTTGCAGGAACCTTTTGATTTATATGGAACCAGAGCTGCAAAAGAAGATGATCGGCCTGTTTTATTATAGTCTGAATTCAGAAGGTATCATGGTGCTGGGGAGTTCAGAAACTCTTGGAACCCAGAGTCATCTCTTTACATCTATGGATCTGAAATGGAAAATTTTTAAACGTGCCGTTACCCTTCTGACTGCCGGATCTGTTTGACTTCCCTGCCACATATTCAAAAACGAAATCTGTTAACAAATGAAAAAGAGATCACTATCCGCTTCCGCTCAGAATATTCAGACTCTTGCTGATCAGCTTTTGCTACAGAATTATTCACCGGCCGGAGTTCTTGTGAATGAAACCGGAGATATAATTTATATAAGCGGACATACGGGAAAATATTTAGAACCGGCTGTCGGAAAAGCAAATATGAATATTTTTGCAATGCTGCGTGAAGGACTGCGCAGTGAATTTCCTGTTGCATTCCGCAAGGCTGTATTGAAAAAGCAATCTGTAATTCTGCGTAATATAAAAGTAGGCACAAATGGAAGCGCACATACATTAAATATAAGCATTCAGTGGATTGAGAAACCTGAACCTTTAAATGGTAAGCTTTTAGTGATCTTTAAAGATCTGCAGGATACTCTCCGATACAAAGATGGCAGAGCGAAAAGAAAGAAAAAGTCATTGATAATATCAGGCAACTAGAGCTCGAGAAAGAGTTAAAATATGCCCGGGAAAAAATTCAGGATACTCTTGAAGCTATGCAATCTTCACAGGAAGAATTGAAATTTACAAACGAGGAACTTCAATCAACAAACGAAGAACTGCAATCTACCAATGAAGAACTTATGAGTTCTAAAGAAGAGATGCAGAGCCTGAATGAAGAGCTTCAAACACTCAATGCTGAACTGCAATCGAAGGTGGATGATTTCACGAGAGTGAATAATGATATGAAAAACCTTCTTAACAGCACAGACATTGCTACCCTGTTTCTTGATAAAGATCTGAATATCCGAAGATTTACATTGCAGGCAGTAAAAATATTCAAGCTTATAAAAAGCGATATCGGCAGACCATTTACAGATCTGGTTTCAGATCTTATTTATCCCGATTTATCCGTCGATATTCTTACAGTGCTTAGGACACTTACATTTATAAAGAAACAGATTCCGACAAACGATGGTCGCTGGTTTTCTATTCGAATTATGCCATATCGTACACTCGATGACAAAATTGACGGAGTTGTAATTACATTTTTCAATATATCTGATCTCAAAGAGGTTGAAGTGAAACTTCATGAAACCGAACAGCTGAATAAGCTTCTTCTTAAATCTGCTTCAAATATTATTATTAAATTGTCGACCGATTTGAAAATACTTGAGGTAAATCCTGCTGCAGAAAAATATTTCGGCAAAAAGCCGGAGGAAATACTTAACAAGAGTTATATTCAAATGTTAATTCCTGAAAATTACAGGAAAAAAACAATAACGAATTGAATAAAATATTGCAGGAATCAAAGGAAACCAGGTTAAAGATGCAGGTGATAACAGCAGAAGGCAAATCCATTGATGCTGACTTAACTGTAAGTATACTGCATGATAATTTTAAAGTACCCAGTGGAATGATACTGGCAATAAAAAAATAATATCAATATGAATAAAGAAAAACGAAATTTTACTGATGATCAGATGCTGCGAAGAAAGGCAGAAGATTTATTGAAAAAGAAGCAGGTTAAAATGGAAAAGCTTGCCATTGAAACTGATGCCATCAAGCTGCTTCATGAACTTCAGGTTCACCAGATAGAACTGGAAATGCAGAATGAAGAGCTGATTCAGGCAAATGAAACGGCAGAAACAGCTCTTAAGAAGTATACAATGCTATACGATTTCGCTCCCATGGGCTATTTTACTCTCGATCCTGAAGGATCGATTTGTGAACTGAATTTTACAGGCTGCGGAAATGCTTGGAGACAAGCGATATAGTCTGGTAAACAGTAATTTTAAGCTTTTCGTTTCCGAAGATTCACGTCCTGTGTTCGACGCGTTTTTCAGTAAAGTCTATTCAAAAAATGGTAAAGAGTCATGCGAAGTAACTCTGGGTTATGACGGGAACCCTCTATGTAAAGTATATATGGAAGGTGTGGTTACGGGTGATGACAGAAATTGCCTTCTGTCGGTAGTAGATATTTCGGGATTCATGAAGTAAAACCCTTTCACCCCAAGCAATTCGACTCTATTTTCTTCTCTAAACCCTTTCCCCCCGCCGGAGCTGTTGAAAAAGTCCTTTTTAACCGCAAAGCACGCTAAGCAGGCGCAAAGGTCGCAGAGATGAGGATGAGGTTGAGGATGGCTTTGCCTCTGCCTTTACCTTTGCCTTAGCCTTAATCAAAAAAGTAATTATCAATTGCAGACGAATCCAAAGCGGGGGTAGGGTTAAGTTATAAAAGGGAAGGGGCCGGGGAAAGGGTTAAGTTTAAAAAAAGACGAAAACTCAGCTCTCAACTTTCCCATGCAGAAGCAGATTTATAGCATCATTGAATGAACCCGCAGGAATGACCTTGCCTGTATTCACAAAGAAAATCTCGTCAGCATTTTCAATCGTATTCAGTCGGTGAGCTATTATTACGCGAGTAGTCGATTCCGGCAGTTTTTTAAGTATACTGTCGAGCAACTGCTCGGTAACTGTATCAATATTTGCTGTGGCTTCATCCAGTATCAGCAGCTCAGGCTTCCGAAGGACTGCCCTCATGAAAGCAATGAGTTGTTTCTGGCCAAGGCTTATACCATCACCCGTCGTTTGTACCTTGGTATCCAGACCCTGTTCAAATCGTTCAATAAGGGACTGGAGACCTGACTCGGAAATAGCTTCTGGTAAGTTGTCCGTTGGTAAAATTCTTATATTCCGGGTTTCCATATATAATATTGTCCCTTACGGTACCCGAGAATAAAAATGGCTCCTGAAGAATAAACCCTATTTTACTGGTGCGTTCCTCAGGCGTATAGGATCGGATGTCCCTGCCGTCCAGCAGAATGGATCCCTTGCTTGCATCATATAACCTGGCAATAAGGGATGCTGTGGTAGTTTTGCCTCCACCGGTAGGACCTACAAATGCATAGGTCTTGCCCCGTTCCAGATCAAAGCTTACTTTATGAAGTACATCTTTGCCATTGGGATACTTGAATGATACATTTTTAAAATGAAGATACGACGAAGCTGTTTCGCAGTCTGGGATCATCAACTACCTGGAGGTTGGTCTCCAGTGACAATAACAGGGAAATACGGTCCCATCCCGCCATCGCTACCTGAAAGTTTGCCCACAAGGCTGCCAGCTGTCTTAACGGGTTATAGAAATTGGTGACATATGCTATAAAGCTTATCAGCAAACCTATAGTAAAATGTCCTTTAATAATTAAAAATATTCCAAGCGCCAGGACAATGAGCTGACCTAGATTTGCTGCCAGAGTGTAAACCGGCATAAACATGTTATTTGCGATGCCTGCTTTTACGGATTTTGTGTAATTGTCCTTATTTGCCTCTTCAAAGCGCTTACGGAAATAATCACGGCGGTTGAAAGCAATGATCACTTTAAAATTGGCAAGACTCTCCTGTATTTCAGCGCTTAAATTACCGGTGCTTCTTGCACTATCGGCATTCCGGTGCTTTACCCACTTTGATGTGGATTTTGTGAATATCCAGACTACCAGGGCAGGCGTCAGGGCGGCAAGACCAAGCGGAAGATTTATGCACAACAGGATAACACCCGCACCGATCATCGTAATTGTACTGCCAATGAACTGCATCAGTGACTGTGAAAAAAACTGGTTTACTTTATCAGTGTCGTTATTAATGCGCGAAATCAGATCACCGGCTTTGTTCTGGTTAAAAAAATCAACCGGAAGGTTCTGCAGCTTATTAAAGACAGCATTGCGCAAGCTGTATAACATACGTTGCCCAATGCCGCCCATCATGAGCATCTGGGTATAGTTCACCACAAAAGCCACAACATATAAGCCAAGGAGTATGCCTGCAAATAATAATACTCCTGAATATTGTTTTGTCTGAATATATGTGTCGATCGTATAACCAATCAGGTATGGCCCTAATAAATTTAGACCGGCATTCAGAAATATGGCAGCAAAAGCTATTGTAAGGTTACGCCGCTCTTCCCCGATAAGTGTTATCAGCTTCCGGAGTGATGCCAGATTTGATTTTTTCTGCTGAGCCTGATCCGAGGACTGATTTAAATTATAATTCATAGTGTTGCGTACTTCTTTGTGAACTGTAAATCTGAATATATTCAGGCGAGCTCTCTTTTAATTCATTGTGCCTTCCTGTGGCAATTACTTCACCTTCCATCAGGAGTATGATCTGTTCAAAATGCCTTACAGGAGCAATCTTCTGTGTTACCGATATAAGTGTCAGACCAGGATAATTGTTCTCGAGATTGCAGAGAATTTTGTTTTCAGTCTTCTTATCCACACGCGAGGTAAAATCATCAAGAAGCAGAATCTTCGGATTTATTGCCAGTGCACGGGCCAGCATAATGCGCTGTTTCTGACCTCCCGACAAACTTGTTCCGCGTTCTGAAACTATTGTATCGAGTTTTTGAGGCAGTGAATCAATAAAATCACTCAGTTCAGCCGTTGCAATAGCTTTTTCCAGAGATTCGTCAGTAACCTTATCATTGAAAGCGATATTCTCACGGAGGCTCATGTTGAATATTACACTATCCTGAAATACAAAGCCAATCTGACTGTGGAAGATCTCCCTGGTATAATTATCGGTACTTATCCCGTCAAGCTCAATTGTTCCTGAATCGGGTGATATGAGGTTTGTAAGCAGATACAGCAGCTGACTCTTTCCTGCTGCCGTAGGTCCTATAATTGCAGTCTTGCTTCCGGCTTTTATTGAGAATGAAATATTTTTCAAGATGGGCTTATCTCCATAAAACAGTGAAACATTTTTCAGGCTTATATTTCCTTTTATGTCGCTGTCTATGATTCCCTCTTTTTCTGTTACCGGCGCCTCCAGCACTTCACTAACTCTTGTATATGAGGCGGTTGCCTGGGCAATAATATTGCTCATAAAGCCGATCATCAGGATTGGGAATATAAGCAGCATAAGATAGCTGTTGAAAGCAGCAAAATTGCCGAGAGACATAGTGCCCAAAACAACAAAATGACCCCCTAGGGCAAGGATAGTCACAACAGCCAGGTTAGATACAAACATAATTACAGGGATCAGCGTGGCAAACATTCGCAGTATAGATAACCCAAGATTACGCGATTCAAGATTTGATTCAAGGAATTTCATGCTCTCGGGCTGCTGTGAGTTTAGAACCCTGATCAATGCCGAACCCATTATGCTCTCATTTATAATCTTGTTGAGTGAATCAATAACCTCCCTGCCCCTCCTGAATAATACCCTTACCTTTTTCAAAACGAAGAAAAAAGTTCCTCCGATTATTGGAACAATAGAAATGACGGTCAAGGCAAGTTTCCAGTTTATGGAGATTAGTAGTACTGATGTACCAGCAATTACGAATACAGAAGAAATAATTGTAACAAAAGCCTGCGAGACAAACATTTTTACCGAATCGATATCCGATGTCAGGTTAGTTAACAATTTTGAGGGATTGGATTTAAGAACGTAGGTATAACTCTGCTGCGAAATCTTAACAGAAAGTTTAGTGCGCAGGTCCTTTGCCACTTTTTCTGAAGCGTATGTCTGGGTGATGTTTTGCAGCAATGTAAATATAAAGATGCCGGACCCGGCTAAAAGAAACTGGAAAATAACAGAACCGGTATTAAACCTGTTTGCTGTATAAGAATCAATACCATGAGCAATGATTTTCGGTATCAGCATATTTATGCCACTTCCAAGAAGCGCCATGATGATCAGAATGGTTACCAAACCGGAATAAGGTTTAAGTAAACTAAAGAGACCGGGTTTGGCACTGATTTTCCCGGAAGATTGAGAAACAGTTTTGCTCATAATATTTTGCAATATTTTACAAAGGAATTGAATAATGGCTGGTTTTCAATGAAAAAATCGGTAATATCATAGAAAATACCGGTGAGCGCACCTAACGGCTCATAACTATGCTCACGGAACCGATCTTTCCACCCATGGGTGGATTCATTTTAGAGACTTTTACTGTAATCTTTTCCACTCCTTCCATCTCAGCATATACGGCATCCAGGATGCGTCCTGCTATATGCTCAAGCAGATGAGATTTCATCTCCATCTGCGTCTTCACAATATCATAAACTCTCTGATAATTTACGGCATCTTTCAGGTTGTCACTCGAAGCAGGCACCTTCATGTCGGTTTCGATGGTCAGATCTACAAGAAACTTGTTTCCGACAATCCGTCTCTTCCTTAAAATGCCCGTGGAAGGAGTAAAACTCCATATTTTCGATCTGAATCAGTCCCATAGTTAATAGTTTGGAGTGTCTAAAGTGACTAAAGTTTGGGTCGCATTTCCGTGTGTATTGTGCACTAAGCTATTGTTTCCTTTGTGTCCCTTTGTGATAACCTTAGAGTTCCTTTGTGGTAAAAAATAATTCGTCATGTTAAAATAATTAAAGAATTATTTGGTTTATATTATAAACTAGTTTATATTTGTGACATATTTACATTCATAATAGGCAAAAACATAAAAATAAACATTATTATGGAAAACGACGAAAAAATGATGACGGGCGAAGAAAGCCTTAAAATCATAACAGAAATGATCAACAAGACCAAAGTCGACATCAACCAGGGAAGCTTTCATTTACTGTTCTGGGGATGGCTGATAACTTTTTGCAGCCTTTCTGCATGGCTCCTTGCAAAGTATACCGGATATCAACATCCTTATATAGTATGGACCCTGGTGATTCCGGGTTCTTTTGTATCGATGATTTACGGATTTGTTAACGGACGAAAAGCAAAAGTTCATACATATGCTTCAACTTTATACATGTGGACATGGATCGGATTTTTTTTAGCAGCAACCGTACTCTTCATTGTACAGTCAAAAAGTATGGAATCGGTTACACCGTATATTCTTCTGCTTGCCGGGTTCCCAACATTTCTTTCAGGATTCATCATCAAATTCAAACCACTCATTCTGGGAGGTATTTGCTTCTGGATAGTGGCACTCCTGGTTCATTTTGCCGGACCAGATCTTGAGCCGCTTGGAACCCCGGTTGCTATGCTCATCGGGTATCTTATTCCGGGATATATGCTTAAAAACAAGGTAAATCATGACACGATTTAAGGAGCTCGATCCGATCTTGCATTCACAGCTGCGACTGGCAATAGTCTCCCTTCTAATGGGGACAGAAGTTGCTGAATTTACATATATCAGGGAACAAACTGGTGCAACTGCAGGTAACCTGAGCATTCAGATTACAAAACTGAAGGAAGCCGGGTACATTGAAGTCGTAAAAAAATTCAGGAATAACTATCCCCAGACCCTCTGCAGTATAACATCAGTGGGTAAACTAAAATTCAGCGAGTATGTCAATTCTCTTAAAGATTATCTTACTCCGGAGTAAATAACTGAGCAGTCTGAGATTTTAATCATTTTAAAATGAAACTGAGAATATCTGTTCATATTCAAATCCTGATTTACTTTTTGTTATTCAGCTTCGTCAATTGCAACGCACAAAGTATAATCAAAGGAACCGTAAAAAATGTAAAAGGCGCTCCTATTGAGTATGTCAATGTCTTTGTGAAGAACTCAAATGACGGGTCATTAACTGATTCTCTCGGGCGATTTAAAATATTAACAAAACTTAAAGGCAATCAGGTTATTAATATCTCATTTGTCGGGTATGAGCAAATATTATATCCCATCAATATTGAGGACAGAGAATATAGTCTGAGCTTTACATTAAAGGAAGCAGCCAATATGCTCGATGAAATTGTCATTTCAGCAGGAACTATCGAGGCAAATAATGAACGTAAAGTCACCATATTAAAACCTCTTGATATAGTAACAATAGCAGGAGGCGCTGCCGATATTGTTAACGCGATTCAGACATTGCCGGGAGTGCAGCGGAATGGCGGCGATCAGACGGGCCTTCTCGTCCGGGGAGGTGATGCCAGCGAAAGTACAGTGATTATAGATGGTTCTATATCTCAGAATGCATTTTTCAGCAATGTTCCAGGGGTATCACAGCGGAGCCGATTTAATCCATTTCAATTTAAAGGTACATCCTTTAGCAGCGGCGGTTACAGCAGCCGTTATGGTCAGGCTCTTTCTTCTGTGCTTGATCTGCAAACAAATGACCTTCCTGCTGAGAGTACAGTAAACGTTGGTATGAATTTAACAGGCATCTCTTTGTCGGGTTCGAAATTAATGGACAATAATGCTATTGAATTTACTGGTTCATATCTTAATCTGATTCCATATGTTGCCATAACCAAGACCAACTTTGATTATTATAAGCCACCACAGGGCGGTTCCTTTTCAACCCGCTGGGTTTCAAAAGTGGAAGACAAAGGTATGTTTAAAATGAATTTTGCTGAAAGTATTGCCCAACAGGGAATTACTATTCCTGATCCTGAAAACTTCAGCACAAATATCAATTTTGGGAATAAGAATGAAAACACCTTTATCAATATGTCATACAACTATTTATCTTCTGATAAATTAAGATACTTTACAGCTTTTTCTTTCAGCAATAATACGGATAACACCAACTATGGCAATTATCCTTTATATCACCACGACAGCCGGGTTCAGGGCAGAGCAGAATTAAATTACGAATTTACAAGAAGGTTTTATCTGCTGGCTGGCACGGAAATCCAGCGCATAAGCTATGATCAGATTTTAAATGACACTCTTGCAGAAAGATTCTCAGATTCACAGATTGCAGGATACCTTGAAACTGAGTGGAAACCAGCAAGATGGTTCGGTCTAAAAACCGGCATTAGAACTGAATACAGTGATTTACCGGGAAAGGCAGATATTGCTCCGCGTATATCCCTGGCGATAAAGACGGGCGAAAATAGCCAGGTATCTGCTGCTTATGGCATCTTTTATCAGTCAGCACCCCCTCAATATCTTCTTCAGGGATTCAGACCCGGATTTCAGCAGGCGGTTCACTACATACTAAATTATCAAAGAATTAAAAATGACAGGACTTTCAGGATTGAAGCTTACTATAAAGACTACTCACAGCTCATTCATGAAAAGGATGCCCCGTATGATCCAAACCAGTACAGGTTTTACTTCAATCCGATTGACAACTCCGGCAGAGGATATGCAAAAGGTTTTGATGTTTTCCTGCGCGATAAAAAGAGCATTGAGAATTTTGAGTACTGGATCTCATACAGCTTCATTGATACAAAACGACTTTATCTTAATTACCCTGTAAAAGCTACACCTGATTTTGTATCTCCACACAACCTTAATATCATTACCAAGTACTTTATAAACAAGATTCAAACCAATATTTCTTTAAGCTATAATTTTGCCAGCGGCAGAACTTACTACAATCCTGGCAATCCCGTATTTCTTGGAGACAAGGCACCTGCTTACCATAATCTTTCATTGAGCATCAGCTATCTGACGAATATCCGGAAAATGTTTACTGTCATCTATATTAGTCTGGATGATATCACCAATCAGCATAACATTTTAGGCTACCGTTATTCAGCAGATGGTTCAAACAGATATCCTGTCATCCCATCTACATACAGGACAATATTTTTTGGAATAAATTTATCTCTTACTAAATTTAATATTGACGAATTATAAACCATAAAAAGAACTTAATATGAAACAATTAGTTAAGACACTGGGATTGTTCGCGACCCTGTTAGTTCCGGTTTGTTTAAAAGCACAGACCTTGGAAGAAAGCCTTAACAAGGCTTATGTTCAGATGGACTCAATAAAAAGTTTCTCTGATATGATGAGCGTTTCCGCACAGTTTGATATGATTGCTGATAAATGGAATAATGATTGGAGCGCAAATTATTACGCCGCCTATGCAAAAGTAATTGCATCCTTTATTGTTCAGGACAGCAAGAAAAAAGATCTGTTTCTTGACGAAGCGGACAAATATTTTGAAAAAGTTAAATTGCTGGGGAATGAGAATGATGAAACCTGGGTTCTTGCTGCCCTTATTACCAGTGCCCGTATATCCGTAGACGGCCAGAACAGGGGCATGCAATATGGAGGAATTTTTAATGAATATATAGAGAAGGCTGAAAAGATAAATCCCTCTAATCCAAGAATATATTACCTTAAAGGATCTTCACTATTTTACACACCTGAAATGTATGGTGGCGGAAAGGAACGGGCAAAGCCAGAGTTTGAAAAAGCTAAGGAATTATTCGCAAAAGAGTCTAAAACTTCTGTTTTAAATCCTCGTTGGGGCGAGAAACAGAATCTGGACATTCTTAAACAATGTGAGTAAATTTATCCCTTTAAAAGTCCTTTTTAACCGCAAAGTTTGCGAAGTAGGCACAAAGCACACAAAGGGATTTGTTCTGTAAATCAACACTTTGTAACATTTGTGATAAACCTTTGTGACCCTTTGTGGTAAATGGATTTCTTTTTTTGAGGGGACACGGAAGTTGTAATTGACTCAAATTCATCCTATTTTTACGATCTAAATTATTTCCGGGATGAGTGATGAATTAATAAAGGACAAAGAAGAAGCAAAACCGTCCATCAGCTTTATTGAACAGTTTGTAATTGAAGATCTGAAAGCAGGCAAGAATAACTGGAAGGTTGTCACCCGTTTCCCTCCTGAGCCGAACGGCTATCTTCATATTGGCCATGCAAAAGCCATTTGTCTCGATTTTGGGATGGCACAAAAGTATGGCGGGAAATGCAATCTGAGGTTTGATGACACCAACCCTGTTAAAGAGGAGGTTGAATATATCGACTCAATTAAAGAAGACATTCACTGGCTGGGCTTCGACTGGGATGACAGGGAATATTACGCTTCGGATTATTTCAGCAAGCTTTATCAATTTGCTGTGGACCTCATTGAAAGGGGTCTTGCATATGTCGATGACCAACCGGCCGATCTGATCTCTTCGCAAAAAGGAACGCCATCTCAACCAGGTATTTTAAGCCCATTCAGGAGCCGTACAATTCCTGAAAACCTGGATCTTTTTGAAAGAATGAATAAAGGCGAGTTTGATGAAGGCAGCCGTGTTCTAAGGGCAAAAATTGACATGACCTCTCCTAACATGCATATGCGTGATCCGATAATCTACAGGATCATCAAATCACAACATCACCGCACGGGCGACAAATGGAATGTTTACCCGATGTACGATTTCGCTCACGGGCAGAGTGATTATTTTGAAGGAATAACTCACTCATTGTGCACTCTTGAGTTTGAAGTTCACCGTCCTCTCTACGACTGGTTTATTGATCAGCTGAAGAAAGATGATTACAGGCCCAGGCAAATAGAGTTTAACAGGCTCAATCTCACTTATACCATGATGAGCAAGAGAAAGCTTCTGGAGCTTGTTCAGGAAGGTAAGGTAAGAGGATGGGATGATCCCAGGATGCCAACTCTGTGCGGGTTGAGAAGAAGAGGCTACACACCTGAGGCAATAAAAAGGTTTATCGACCTGATCGGGTATACCAAGGTTGAGGCAATCAATGACGTTTCGCTTCTTGAACATGCAGTGCGTGAAGATCTTAATGTGCGGGCTCCGCGTGTATTCGGTGTCCTGAATCCATTGAAAGTTATAATTAAAAACTATCCTGAAGGAAAGGTTGAAAATGTTGAGCTCATAAATAATCCCGAGGATGAATCAATGGGAAAGCGGCTCATCCCCTTCTGCAGGGAGGTTTATATTGAGCAGGAAGATTTTATGGAGATCCCGCCGCACAAATTTTTCAGGCTGGCTCCCGGTATGGAGGTCCGACTAAAAGGAGCGTACATCATTAAATGTGAGGGCTTTAAGAAAAATGAATCAACAGGGTTGATAGAAGAAGTTTATTGCACCTACGACCCCGATACACGCAGCGGGGAGGGTACCTCGGATAAAAAAGTAAAAGGGACGCTGCACTGGGTATCCGCGCAGCATGCTGTTGATGCGGAGGTAAGGCTGTACGACAGGTTATTCAATCACGAAGATCCAGCCGGGCAAAAAGATGATGACTACCGTACATTTTTGAATCCCGATTCATTAAAAATTCTTACCGGATGCAAGGTTGAGCCATCACTTGCCGCATCAAAACCACTTGAAAAATTTCAGTTTCAGCGTCTGGGTTATTTTTGTGTGGATTATGATTCTTCCGCCTCAAAGTTAGTCTTCAACAGGACTGTGCAGTTAAAAGACACTTGGGCGAAGCTTAATAAATAAAGGTGCTGGGTGCTAGGTGCTGGGTGCTCTGGGTGCTGGGTGCTGGGTGCTAGGTGCTGGGTGCTCTGGGTGCTGGGTGCTGGGTCAAATACGCCAGGATTCTTCGACGTATTGTAGATAGTTATTTATTTTTCTTCCCAGGATATCATATTCAGTTTCCAACTCCTTGAAGCTGGTAAGCTCTGGGTAAAGTTCTTTAATAGTTGTAATATGATTAGTAGTTTCGTCACATGAAGCAATTGAATAAGTCAGAAATTTTACATAATCAGCTTTATATCTTCTCCTCCCATATCCTTCAGAAATTGCATCTTTTATGCCTTTTGATGACCTGCGAATTTGACTACCCTGTTCATATAATTCAAATGAAGGCAACTTTAACGATTCACGATGAACCCTTATTGCAAGTTTATATGCATGTTTATAAATCTCTAAATCTTTATAACTTGACATTTCTTTAGCACGAAGTAATTAAATGCAAGATAATTAATTTATTATTAAATACCTAGCACCCAGCACCCGGCGCCCAGAAAATCTCCTTTTGATTTTTCAATATTTAATTTATCTTTGCCCCCTGAAATTGTCCCGTAGTGTAATTGGCAACACGTCTGATTCTGGATCAGAAGAGTTCAGGTTCGAAACCTGACGGGACAACCACAAAACCGGCTGCTTTAGCCGGTTTACTTATTTTGTCCCGGAAGGTAGCCTGCGAAGATTCCGGAATGAAATGAAGGAATCGAAGTCCCGCGTAGTGAAACGAAGCGGGAACGGGACAACAAAAAGAGCGAGAGTGTGAGCGAGTGCGAGCATCTTGCTCTTTTTGTTCTCACTCTCACACTCACGCTCACACTTTGTTGCTAGGTACTTGAAAGGTTCTGCAATTATTACAAGAAATAAATAATCATGTAAGGGACAAGATCGAGGAAATGTTAGGACATTATACCCTCCAAGTCACAGAACACTATCTGGCGAGTCTGGATATGGATAAAACTTGGGAAATAAATGAGGGACCCTTAAAAACTTAAAAAGATAATTTTAGTTGGGCTAAATTATAGGGAAGTCGACATTTCCATTAATTGATAGACGATAGTTGAACAATTATCTTTTCAAGTCAAATTTTCCATCGGCTATTTGAATGTATTGAGAATAATTCTTTAACGTGCCGGCTATGAGGCAGGTTATTGTTCCCTTCCCTGCTCCTGAAGTGGTTGTTGTGGCTCCTGAATTACCACCTGTTATTGTCCCAGAGCTCGATGAATTATTACAGGAATGATTTATCAGCAATGTAAGATGAGGGGAAGAATTATTTTTTTTATTTTTCAGATTTATTAATTGATGAAATAAAATTGGATAACATTTTTCAGGTAAAAACTTAACCTTTATTAGCCTGTATAGGAATATCAAATTTTCCATCCGTTATGGTAACCTCAGCTTTGCCCGCGCCTTCAAATAATTTCAGCTTTCCTGAAAATGTACCCGAAACACGTGTTGCAGAAATGTTTGTAACTGTAACACTGAAACCTTCATTGGCATACATAACATATTTTCCCTCCTCTCCTGAAGCTAAAAATAATTGTACGTTGAAGTTATCTTCATCAGCAGTAAGCGCTACTGTACCTGTTTTACCGGGTATTGTGAAGCGCAGTGAATGAGAGACTGTTTCTGTATTATGCTTATAGGCATCGTTGAGAAAAAACGATACCTTGTTTCCATTATCAGATTTCGTTACAGCAGCTACATTGCTCATCATCATTGCATCTACATCCCCGCCGGAAATTTTTGTGCCATCTAAGTTGTAGGAAAAAACTACATCGCCTGATGATGAAGATTCACTTGCAGATTGCGATGCGTTTTCTTTACCTGCGTTTACTGTACTATTGCCAGAACTTGCAAATAGTAAGCTGGCTAAAAGAATGATTGGGGAGAATAATTTTAATTGTTGCATACAGATATATTTAGTTAAAAACAAAAATCTGGCTTAAAAGTTCAGGCGTTACCGGTTGCCCAACAACTTGACAAAGGTTTATATTCAAACATCTTACAGTCGATGGCCCTTGCTTATAAAGGCAAAGGGGATTTAAAAACTGCTTTACAATATTATGAGATGTATTTTCAGGCGAAGGATACTCTAATAAAAGAAAAAATATCAAGAAACTTCGCGTACCTGGAAACACATTATCAAACCAATGAAAAAGAAAACCGCATCACCACACTTAACCAGAAAAATAAACTGAATGTGTTAGAACTTAAACAAGCTTCCAGTACCAGAAAAATAATGATTTTAGGGTTAATCAGTTTAGGGATTTTTTTCATTGCTGCTTTATTTCATTTACCGAAATAAAGAAAAACTAAATAAATTACTTAACCAGCGCAATCAGCAATTAGATGAACTTAACAACGAACTTTCAATTGCCAACGATACAAAAGCAAAATTATTTGGGGTTATCAGTCATGACCTGAGGTCACCTGTAAGCAGCATCGTACAGTTGTTACATTTACAAAAGGAAAACCCGGAACATTTTAATACCGAATTACAAAATCAATATAATGAGCGTTTAAATAAAGCTTCTGAAAATGTTTTGGAAACAATGGAAGATCTTTTATTATGGAGCAAAAGTCAGATGAATAATTTTACTCCACAGTATAAAAAAATTAAGATAGCTCCTTTACTATTTCAGAAAGCAGAACTTTTTGAAGAGCAAATTAAAGAGAAAGAACTGCATATAAACATAAACGTTAATCCAAAGATCTCTTATTATACTGATGAGAATTTTATAATAGTCATATTAAGAAATTTAAAACAGAATTCGATAAAACAATGCGATAATAAAGCAACTATTATAATTAATGCAGATGTCAACGCCATGACGATTACAAACCCTTCGGGGATTAAAAATGCACCAGATTTAAATTCTATGTTGCAACAAACTCAAATCAGCAGTAAATATTCCGGGCTGGGTTTACAAATTAGTAAAAGACCTGGCCACACGACTTGGTATTAAAATATTTTATAAACAGCTGGATGATTCCACCATAACAGCAGTATTAAGCTGGGTATAGTATAAGCACATCCACAATTATATAACGCTGGCATCCCTGTTTGCGCATAATCATTTTTCGACTGAAAGTATTCACATTTAAAATGTAGTTAATGTACAAAAAATGACTCTTTGAAAGTGTATTTTCTAAACTTTTTTGTGGAGGTGATTATTATCAGAATACTCCTCTAGATGTTCAGTCAGGTTTTCGTTGTATATAACAACGGACGAAATAATAGAGGAGTATGAACGATAGGAACGACAGTAAGCAATAGAAGATTTAGATTATGAAGAATATGGTTCTAACAGCCTTATGGCCGATTTTGAGAATGATCTAGAGGCATAGTCCATATTAGAAATCTTGCTATGTTTCTTGCTAGGTTTTGGGAATAACAGGTATTAAATAATGGAAATGCAATGATTTAGTCTTTATAACTCACCATTGATATTCAATGTGTTAAGAAAAGTATATTATATTCTCGTATTCTTCTGGATCAGAAGGCCACCCCTGCGGTCAACAAGATCGAGGAAATGTTAGGACATTATACCCTCCAAGTCACAGAACACTTTCTGGCGAGTCTGGATATGAACAAAACTTGGGGTATCAATGAAGGTTTTTTTTAATCCTGATTAAAATAGTTTTTGTCTATGTACATTTATTATTTCAGCAATAAATTGTTTACTGATATAAAACCTCCCGCTGATGACATTTCTGCTTCTGATATCTTTTCTTCAATAAGAAATAGCCTTTTGTCTATTCTAAGATAATATACTCCATTATTCCGATACAGTTCAGAAGGTATATTCTTGATCCGGCAATAACACCATAAGAAAAGAGCTTTGTCAAGAGTACCTGCAGTTTTAAAGACAATAACCTGGTCGGGCGTCATAAACGCATCATATGAAAACAAAGGTTTTGAATCAATATTCAGATTTATCCAATCAACCAGATCATCAATTGTTGATTTTTCAGAGCATATCTCCTTAAGCAAAGGGCCTTTTACAGATGCATTTATAATATCAACAATATCTGTTGATTTTTCTTGTAACGCGATACGGGTATAATATTCGATACTCTGAGGAGTATAATAAGCATGAATATCATGAAACTTTATCTTGTATCGCGATTCAAGCTTTTCTTTAAGTGTACCTTTTCCAGATAGTCCTTTCTTTGTTATAAAAACATACTTTTTGCTAAAATATTGATCATTATAAAATCCTGTAACTTTGTAACGATTGAGCATTAGAAGTTCTACAGCATCAAGCTTTTCTACCCAAGTATTATCAAAGAGATACAGTTCTGAATTGTACTGAATGAGTCCTACGCTATGTTCCTTTGTTCTTATTATAAAAACATCGTCTTCAGGAATGCCATTAATCCTACAAAGAGCAGTAGACAAATTGGATATGCTTGAACAATCACCTGCATACATTTCAACCAGTCTTTGTGCAGCTTTCATTTCAGAGGGAAGACTCTTCCTATATACTGGTTTATCTGTTTTGCCCCATGGGTTTCTGCCAGGGAGATCCTTGTAAATCGAAAATGTTTGTATGTTTTTTACCTTCGTTTTTAAAACATCAGAAATTTCAAAAAGTATATTGTCTTGATTTTTATTAATACAAGAATCCAGTTCAAAAGTAGCTGGATCATGCATTGCAGCTCTTACCAGAATAGTAAAACAATGATAATCATCGTTCATGAGATCATAATGCCATTTATTTATTAAGATTTCTTCATCAGGAGGAAGTACCTCCTGATTACAGGATGAAAAGAAGAGACCAGTTGAGATTGAAAGAATCAAATAGATTTTTGTTTTCATATCTATAAAATTTCACAGGCTCATGAGCGTAATGGCAATGCCACTATCCAATGCTCAGTTCCTACATTTTCTATCATACTAGTGTTAAGTTAAATATAATATGACGTATTTCAAAGTATAATTTGTATATTTGTAAAAACTATACAAATGATACGGTACAGAATTAATCTAGCCAAAAACGAAGTAGAGGAATTAATGGACATTATTAATAAGGGTTCACATACTTCACTGACATTCCGGACAGCTTATGTTCTTTTAAACTGTGATGAGGGTGAGTACTCACAAAAAGTTAGTAATGAACAGGTAAGCAAAGTTCTCAAAGTTGGAATGAGGACTATTGACAGGGTAAAAAAGAAGTTCATTGAAGAAGGACTTGAGGCATGTCTTGAACGGCGTCCCACTTCCCGGGTCTATGAATCAAAAACAGATGGGGATGTGGAAGCAAAATTAATAACTCTTTGTTGTAGCGAGCCTCCGAAGGGATATGCCAAATGGTCATTACGGCTGCTTGCGGATAAGATGGTGGAATTAAATTATGTTGAGAGCATTTCACATGTAACAGTGAGAAGTGTTCTAAAAAAAACGAACTTAAGCCTTGGAAAATAAAAGGATGGGTTATACCTCCTGAACAAAGCAGTGAATTTGTATCAAACATGGAACGGGTACTGGATGTATATAAAAGGCCATATGATAAAGATTATCCGGTAGTTTGCATGGATGAGTCTCCAAAACAGTTAATAGAGGAAGCCAGGCAGACAATACCTATGAAGTCAGGACATGAAGCAAGAGAAGACTGTGAATATATCAGAAATGGAGTTGTAAATATTTTCATGGCAAATGAACCGCTTAAGGGAAAACGTTTTGTTGATGTTACTGAGTTTAAGACCAAGCGAGACTGGGCCCTGTTTATAAAAAGAATCGCCGATGAAAAGTACGCCAAAGCAAAACGGATAACGTTAGTAATGGATAACTATAATACTCATAATGCTTCATCTTTCTACGAAATGTTTAACCCCAAAGAGGCTAAAAAACTCTGGGACAGATTTGAATTTGTTTATACACCGAAACATGGGAGCTGGCTTAATATGGCTGAGATCGAATTACAAGTATTAAACAAACAATGCCTAAAACGACATATATCCACTATGGGAGAGATTAAAGAACAGGTTGATGCGTGGAAGATTCATCGCAATAACAAAAACAGCAAAATAAACTGGCAGTTTACAACAAAGGATGCAAGAGTAAAATTAAGGAGACTCTATCCGTCAATTCATAATTAACATATCACTAGTAATTTACACAAAATCTGTGGATTAAAATATAGAATTTTTAAGATATTTTACCGACGAAAATGCCGATATAAACGAATACCTGGTACTAATACCAGAATTATTTTTACCTGGTCAATAAAGGCAATAATGACGGCGATGCCGAGGATGAAAAAAATAGTGTTAATTAAGAATGGTTTCCAAGACTTTCAGCATAGATTAACTCTACTAAATCTTGCCAGGTTTCTTGCTAGGTTTTGGGGATAACAGGTATTAAATAATGGAAATGAAATGATTTTGTCTTTATAACTCATTACTGATAATCAAAGTGTTAAGATAAGAATGTTATATTCTCGTATTCTTCTGGATCAGAAGGCCACCCCTGCGGTCACGCTCCTCCCTAAAATTGCCCACAGGGCAATTTCTTAACGGTCGTCCGGGTTCGAAACCTGATGGGACAACCACAAAACCGGCTGCTTTAGCCGGTTTACTTATTTTGTCCCGGAAGGTAGCCTGCGAAGATTCCGGAATGAAATGAAGGAATCGAAGTCCCGCGTAGTGAAACGAAGCGGGAACGGGACAACAAAAAAGAGCGAGAGCGGGGAGCGAGTGCGAGAGACTCGCTTTTTTTGTTCTCACTCTCACACTCACTCTCACACTTTGCTGCCAGGTTCTTGCCAGGTTTTGGAGTAGAATTCCAACGAAATCGTTTAAAAACAAACAGAGGTCTGTGGTAGCGTTAAAATACTTGAGGTCACAAATTGTGACCTCAAGTATAAATAAGTAAATTTACAAAGCTCAAATACAAAATAAATGGCAAAAACGAACACTAAGCTTATGTTGCCTGATGAGATAATATCAAGTAAAATCTATCTAATAAGAGACAAAAAAGTTATACTGGACCTTGATCTGGCTAAACTATATAATGTTGAAACAAAAGTATTGAAGCAAGCTGTACGCAGAAATATAAAACGCTTCCCAGACGATTTTATGTTTGAACTTACTAATCAGGAGTTTTCAATCTTGAGGTCACAAATTGTGACCTCAAGTTGGGGAGGTTCAAGGTATGTTCCAATGGCTTTTACTGAACAAGGTGTGGCAATGTTATCAAGTGTCCTTAACAGTGACCAGGCAATAATGGTGAACATCCAGATAATGCGTGTATTTTCCAAGATTCGTGAGATCCTGACAGATAATTTAAGTGTACGACTTGAAATAGAGGAGATTAAAAAGCAACTGGTAAACAATGATAAAAATATAGAGCTTGTCTTTAGTTATCTTGATGAGCTTATCGAGAAACACGATAATCCAAAACCACGAAAAGCAATAGGTTTCAAGACTCCACAATGATATTCAATATGTTAAGATAAGAATATGACGGGACAACAAAAAGAGCGAGAGCGTGAGCGGGCACTCTCGCTCTTTTTTCTCAAAACTCACTCTCACACTCACGCTCACTTGCCAGGTTCTTGCCAGGTTTTGGGTGGGATTCTAGGATAATCGGGGCAGAAATGTCTAAAGGTTGGTGGTAGTTAACACCTCCTAACCGATCATTCGGGGGTCGCTGAATATAAGGAGGTCTTTGAAATCACGGATGAAGAATTATGGTATGAATTTGTCTTTTCAGTCTTTCCCAATCCCTTTCAACCAATCTTCTGGACCTATACAGTAATATAATATCAGATTTCTGGAAATATCCAAAATGTAAAACCTTCCTGCATTTAGAAACATTGCAAGACTTTTTGCTTTACATATTCCTTCAAGCTCCAAATGACCGGAAGATATAGAAAACCGTTTTATTATTTCAATCAGAGCTTGACCGCTTCCCATAGAAACATCCACATATCGTTCAATAAACATATCACTTCTTTTATAGTCAGCATACCAGCAGCCCAACAACGCAAATTCATGCGTCTGTGCAAAAGCCTGCCAGATTGTGTCAGAGACTTCTCCTCTGCCATCGCCATTGGAACCTGGAACAAGAACTATAATCCCATTGATCACTTTTAGATCATCAGGATACCAAAGATTGCTTTCTCATAATTCTTTCCAGCAGATATTGAACCATTTATAATTCTTGCCTGAATATACTGGCCTGAAATCAACAATATGATCAGGAATACAATGGGAATGGCCTTCATGGTTGATAAAATTAATACTATTTGATTGTTTGCAATACAAATGATTTAGTTATGGGAATATCGAATTTATTACAAATTTGTCTTTGTTTTAATTGATTATAAAATAGTGAATACTGAACGCTACCGGGAGTTTGTCTAATAGCCCATACTGGATTTTTCATCTAAGCAAGCTTTAGTGTGGACTTGTAAACAAAAATCAGTCAGGTGGTTTTTCTTCACAAGCACAGAATATTGATATAGACTATTTTGGAGTACACTTACATTTGATATGGAATGGTTTATAATGTTAAGATTTTACTCCTTTTTTAATCAGTTTGTATAAATAGAGTATATTTGAAATTGCAATTCTCTAACATGAAGGACCAACTTGCTGCAAGAATTAAACTTGGAGATGAACAAGCTTTCGAGCTTTTTTTTCGTAAGTATTATGTCCGATTATGTGCTTTTGCTAATAAATTTTTAAATGACCCTGACGAAGCAAAGGACATAGTGCAGGAGGTGTTTTCCAAAATATGGGAAGGACGCAGCGAAATTGATCCGGAAGATTCCTTAAAATCATATGTTTTTAAAATTGCCCAGAATCTCAGTATTAACAAGTTGCGAAGAAAAAATGTTGAATCAGGTTATACCGAGATATATAAACTGGTCTTTACTGAACAACTGGAATTTTCTGCGCATGAGTCTCTCTTGGCCAAAGAACTGGAGGAAAATATTGCCCGTGCAGTTATGAAATTACCTTCTGAATGTCGTAAAGTATTTGAATTAAGTCGGGTTGAAGGTCTTAAATACAAAGAAATTGCTGATACTCTTCACATATCTGTTAAAACAGTTGAGGCCCAGATGTCGAAAGCGCTCAAGTCGCTCAGGCTTGAGTTGACGGATTACCTTACACTTCTTATTATCGCATTGATAAGCAGTAAATTATAGATCCTTTGAAGTCTTCATGCTTATCAGTGGAAAGAAATTATATTCTCAAATAAATAAATCCATCTATCTGTAAGGGTAAAACTGAATTAACTTGTATTATCCTTTGTAAATTATTTCATTAAGCCACACGTAGAATTTTGGTTAGTCAGTTTTGGAATTTTGTTAGTTGGTTTTTTGTGAAGCGCTAAACCTGTTTTAGCGCTTTACTTTAAATTGTGTATTCGGAATCATACAACTAAATTCTTCCTACTTTGACCCTAAATAAATTGCCAATTCTTTATGAAATTAAGCGAAATTATGTGCCGAGTCTACCTCAATCAGGATAAGCTCATCGAAAGTAATCTCCTTTTATTCCAAGACAGATATATTTTAGAATAACAGTCGTCAGACATCTTATTATTAAAAAAAGAGTCTGACTAGAATAAGGGTAAATAGATCTTATCTTGTATTAGGTTAAGTTGAAAATAATTATGGAAGAAGATAAATTTGGATTTCATAATCTGATAATTAAGTTTTTCGCTGGAGAAATCTCAGATAGCGAGATGGCTTTATTAAAATCTTGGCTTGAGCGGAATCCTGAAAACCGGCGCATCTTTATCAAAGAAAACGAGCTATGGCATGAAGTAAGTGAACATGTAAAACTTATACATTATGATACCGATGCCGGGTGGATGAAAATTTCCTCAAATCTTGGGTTAGGGGGAAAAAATAACAGGTCAATTAAAATCCTGAGAAAAGCAAATTTCAGAATATTAATGGCTGCAGCAACAATAGCCTGCCTGATAGCAATCGGGGCACTTGGTTTACGCATGTCAGAGATAACATCTTTTAAAAAGACTTCCACTGCCTCGATTACAGTTTCTACGAATGAGGGGGAAAAGGCACACATTTTTCTTGCTGATTCCACAGAAATAACTCTAAATTCAGGAAGTACATTACAATATAATGGAGAATATAATATAAAGGATCGTAAAGTAAAATTTAAAGGAGAAGCCTTCTTTAATGTCAGGACTAACCCTGAAAAGCCCTTTGTGGTGCAACTCGAACAAATGAGCGTTTCTGCAACAGGAACACGGTTTAATATTTTTTCTTTTGGTAATGAGGATCGTGTTGAGACAACCCTGGAAGCAGGTGTAATTACGGTTTCAATCAAAGGTTCGGAACCAGTAAAAGTGAAATCCGGTCAGCAGGTTGTTTATTTTGTGAAATCTAGAAAAGTTTTGGTCAGGGATGTGGTAACTGATACTTATACATCATGGAAAGAGAATAAACTGCGGTTTAATGACACCCCTTTTGAAGAAGTTTTAAGAAGAATCGCCAGAAAGTATAATGTTCGTTTTGAAATATCAGATCACGAACTTTTGAATTTGAAATTTACTGCAACATTTATTGATGAACCTATTGAAGATGTTATGCAAATGTTAGAAACTGTAAGTCCGATAACTTATAAAATTTATTACCGCACTTCAATAAATGATAAAAAATACCTTAAACCAAGGATTGTTGTGGAGGCAAGAAAACACTTAAAATAAGTAAACCTAAACCTGAAAACCTAGTGCCTATGGAACATTTTCCCAACAATTTCTTCTAAAAAGAAGCAGGAAAGTCGGCCAGACTTCCCTGCCTTAAATTTAATGCATTAATACCTAAAATAAACCTGTATTAATGCGATTTAGTTATAAACCGTCTAAATCACACAAACTTATGAAAAAATTCAATATTCTTCTACGAATATCTTTATTAAAAGTATGTTCGAAAAAAACCTTAAGAATTATGAAACTTTCAACCTTTATGCTTTTTATAACAGTATTCAACCTATTCGGAAGTATAACATACTCGCAGAATAGTCGGCTGAATCTTGACATGAAAGATGCTACAATACAAAGTATCCTTAAGGCCATTGAAGGCCAGAGCGAATTCTTTTTTCTTTATAGCTCCAAGATGATAGATGTAAATAAAAAGGTGGATATCAATGTCGTTGACAGAAATATAACTGAGGTACTAAATGAACTTTTATCAGGCACAGATATAAAATTTGCCGTCAAGGACAGACAAATCCTTTTGTTCAGCAAAACAGTAGATATGTCTATGATTTTGCAACAGAACAAGATAACCGGAACTATTACCGATGTAAAAGGCAATCCTTTGCCAGGGGTTACTGTAACTGTTAAAGGAACCACGCTCGGTACACTTTCTGATGCATCAGGTAAATACAGTATAATCAATGCTCCTCAGAATGCCTCACTGGTCTTCTCTTTTGTTGGGATGACATCTCAGGAAATCAGTATCGGGACATTAACTCAAATCGACGTAACTTTAGCTGAGTCTGTAACAGGATTGGGAGAGATAGTTGTTGTTGGCTATGGAACACAAAAAAAAGTGAATCTTACCGGTTCAGTAGCCTCGATTAATGGTGATAATCTAGCTAAAGTTCATGTTGATCAAACATCAATGGCGTTGCAGGGATTAGTTCCTGGCGTTACAATAACACAGCGCAGTGGTCAGCCAGGTCGTGATGCCGGTGATATTTCGATTAGAGGTATCGGAACACTTGGAGATTATCATCCTTTTATTTTAATGGATGGTGTAGAAACTGACATCAATAATATTGATCCTAACGATATTGAGAGTATATCGATATTAAAAGATGCTGCTTCGTCTTCTATTTACGGATCGCGTGCAGCCAACGGTGTTATTCTGATAACAACCAAACGCGCCAAAACCAAATCCTTTGGGATTGATTATAATACATATATTGGATGGCAGGCTCCTACAAATATGCCTAAAATGGTGAATGCAATCACTCATATGGAGATGATTAATGAGGCATATACTAATGTAGGCCTTAGTCCTTTATATTCCGATGTATATTTAAACGAATACAAAACACTTGGACCAACTAATAGAGACAAATATCCCAATACGGATTGGCAAAAGTTGACCCTTACCGAAAACGGATTTACTCAAAGTCACTATCTGGGGTTGAATGCTGGAGGTGAAAAGATCGGAGTATTTGCTTCATTTAATTATCTTGATAAGGGTGGAAACATAGAAAATACCGATTATAAACGTTATAGTTTCAGGTTAAATACCGACATCCAGTTAAATAAGCAGTTCAGTGCTTCTTTTGACCTATCTCTTCTCAATACAATCCTTATAGAACCGTCTGCTGGAACTTCGACTATTTTTTACTGGATGCATAGTATACCTGCTAATCAGGGTGGAGTTCTTTCAAATGGGGAGTATGGTGAAGGTTGGAATGGCAATAATCCTGTTGCACTTGCAAAAGATGGTGGTTTGAATCAAGAAAATGGTATGAGTGCTATTCTTAATTTCACGTTGAAATACAAACCTGTCAATTGGCTTACTGCTCGGTTAAATTTTGCTCCAAAATACAATGATCTTCACAACAAAGCATTCACCAATGTAATTCAGACTTATAGTGGAGACTTAACACCTAGTTTTGCAACACCTGCATTAAATTCGCTGAATGAAATGTCTAGCAGGGATTGGTATAACAACCTGAATGCTACAATCACGGCAGATAAGACTTTTGCAGATGCACATCAGGTTACTATACTAGCTGGTTTCCAGCAGGAAGATGATGATTATAACTATATTAGTGCATATCGTGAAGTTTTTCTTTTGCCTGAATATCAGGAGATCAATGCAGGTAATCGTTTGAATGAAATGACCGGGGGATCAGGTTCACAATATGCACTACGGTCCTTATTTGGCAGGTTAAACTATAATTATAAACAAAAATACCTTTTCGAAGCTAATCTCCGTTACGATGGTTCTTCAAGATTTGCTACCGGAAACAGATATTCACTCTTTCCTTCAGTTTCTGCAGCATGGAGAATTTCTGAAGAAGACTTTATGAAGACTCTGTCAAATACCATTACAAATTTAAAAATGAGGGTTTCATGGGGTCAATTAGGAAATCAGAATATAGGATTGTATCCTTATACCGCCTTCGTAAACATTGGTGGAAGTAATAGTAATTATGTTTTTGGTGATGCTGTAACAACCGGTGCTGCGTTGATCGCTATGTCCAACCCTCAAATAAAATGGGAAACTACTACGATTAGAGATCTTGGCATCGATTTAAGTCTATGGTCAAAACTTTTAATTACAGGTGACTATTATTACAAGGAAACAAACGGTATCCTTCTACAGCTTGATGTTCCAGAGATGATTGGATTAACTGCACCTTATCAAAACGCGGGTGTTGTTAAAAACACAGGATGGGAATTATCTATCGGGTACCATGATAAGATTGACCAGTTTACATACAATATAAGTGCAAATATTTCCGATGTCCGCAACAAAATCCTTGATATGCGAGGTGTTAAAAGAACTGGCTTAACCGTAAATCTGGAAGGCTATCCAATTAACTCAATTTATGGATATCAAGCAATTGGTTACTTTAAAGATGCTGAAGATGTGGCTAACAGTGCCAAGCAATTTGGGAATGTGGCTCCTGGTGATATCAAATATAAGGATATCAATAATGATGGGGTCATTGACAATCTCGATCAGAAAGTCATAGGGACTACTATACCCCGATATACCTATAGTCTTAATCTTTATTTAGGGTATAAAGGATTCGATTTTTCAATGTTTCTTCAGGGTATAGGTCAGGCTAATGGCTATTTAGCTGGTCAGGGAATTATGGCATTTTATATGGGGGGGACTATTACGGAAGACCAGGTGGACCGTTGGACGCCAACTAATACCAATGCTAAATTCCCCCGTTTTGCATTTAATGAAATTAATAATGAACAAAATTCCAGTTTTTGGCTTAAAAACGCTGCTTATTTACGACTAAAAAACATCCAATTGGGTTATACATTACCATCCAATTTACTGAAGAAGTTGCCTATCAAAAACCTCCGGGTATATTTAAGCGGTCAAAACTTATTTACGTTCGATAAATTCTGGAAGGGGTATGATGTAGAGGCCCCTGTTAGTTCAGGAGCTGCTTGGTATCCTCAAATGAAGTCTTACAATGTGGGATTGAATGTTAAATTTTAAAATTTGAAAAGATGAAAAACATATTTATCATATTGGCTACGATAGCCATCTTTTTAACTTCATGCGAAAAGTACTTGGATAAACAACCGCTGGATAGTCCGTCGGCAGTGAATTTTCCTCAGAATGAATCTGAGCTGGAAATGGCCGTGACGGGTTGCTATAATTCTTTGTGGCTTGATTGGCAAGGTGAACTTCCATATGTGCTGGGACTGGATTTAGTTTCTGATATTGGTTGGAGTCGAGATGGTGATGATATGCAAGGAGTAGGGAAAGGCCTAACAAATTCCGATAATCAGTACACTGACAGCTTTTGGAGTAATTTTTACCGTGGAATCAGTCGGTGTAATTTTCTTTTGGCACAAAGTGATCTTTCATCTAAAGTTAGTGCAGATAAGTATAACCAGCTTATTGCTGAGGTTCGTTTTTTGAGGGCATACTATTATTCGATCATCAATGAACTTTTCGGGGGAGTTCCGCTGGTTACAAACCCTGTTGAACTCTCGGAGTCGCAGATCCCTCGTTCCACAAAGGATCAGGTTACAGATTTTATTCTCTCCGAACTCGATGCGGCTGCAAATGATCTCCCGATAACAGCTAGTGGACAAGATAAAGGAAAGGCAACCAAAGGAGCAGCTCTGGCCTTAAAATCTCGTATAGCACTTTATAATGGTCGTTGGAGTGATGCAGCTCAGGCAGCAAAGAATATAATAGATATGCAAGTATATTCTCTATACAATAACTATGGTGACTTGTTTTTATACAAAGGACAAGATGCTTCAGAAATTATTTTTACTGCACAATATAAAAAGGGAGTTCATACATCGGTTATAGCTGCTGATTTCTATTCCCGCAAGGCCATGGGGTTTTCTAATAGGATTCCTGTTCAATCGCTGGTAGATTCGTATGAATGTATCGATGGCCTTTCCATTGATAAATCTCCTTTATTTGATCCAGCAAAACCTTTTAAAAATCGGGATCCTCGGTTGGGCTTTACAGTTGTATTGCCTCAATCGTTGTTTATAAATTATATATTCGAATCAAATAGGGATAGTCTGATGACATGGGATTATAATTTTAATCCTCCTATACGTACCAGTAACAGAGATGCTACAAATGCCTATGCAACATTTTCAGGTTATTTGTGGAGAAAGTACGCTGATGTTGCAGATAATGTCGATATATATAATAGCGAAATTGACCCTATTCTTTTCCGGTATGCCGAAGTACTTCTCAATTACGCCGAAGCTAAAATTGAAGCAAACAATATTGATCAGTCTGTTTATGACGCAATTAATGCCGTTCGTACTCGTGCGTCGGTGAATATGCCACCTATTACTTTCGATAAAACTCAAAGTGAGCTGCGAAATATTATCCGGAAGGAGAGGAAATACGAGTTATCCTGCGAGGGATTTAGGCTTTTCGATATTAACCGATGGAAAATAGCTGACAAGGTTATGCCTGGTAATTTATTGGGCAGGATTCCTACAGGATATTTATCGAATGCACCTGCTATTGATGAGATCGGTACACCAGATTATTCATCAGTATCCAACGAAAATCTGATGAGGGTAATAGAAGTACGCCTTTTTGACAAAGCAAGAAATTATTTATGGCCAATTCCAAGACTCGAACTTGAAGTTAACAAAGCTTTAGTGCAAAATCCAAATTATTAATGTTTTTACAAGCAGCCTTCTAAATTTAGAAGGCTGCCTGTATATTTTCATCGTCATTACTCTATAAAATTTTAAAATCTGACTAACTTAATATTATGAAGAGAGCTTTACTGTTATTATCCATTGCCATTGTAAGCATTTTCTGGATTACTCCAACCAACCAGCCTCAATACGATGTATGTATTTATGGTGGTACTTCTGCCGGAGTTATTGCAGCTTATTCGGCCAAGAAGCTTGGGAAATCTGTTATTCTCATTGTTCCTGATAATCATGTTGGAGGTCTTTCTACGGGAGGTCTGGGGCAAACTGACATTGGCAATAAAAATGTGATTACAGGTTTAGCACGTGATTTTTATCGTCGTTTAGGATTATATTACGGGAAATTGGAAGCATGGCAATTTGAACCGAAAGCAGCATTAAA
Source organism: uncultured Bacteroidales bacterium (assembly GCA_963715785.1). Classification (GTDB taxonomy): domain Bacteria; phylum Bacteroidota; class Bacteroidia; order Bacteroidales; family VadinHA17; genus LD21. Next base: position 1,689,454 of record OY970276.1, on the reverse strand, counting down.
AGTTTTTACTGATTATATCACAGAAGCCAAAATTCCAATAATTTATAACAAACGTTTGCAAAGTGTTACAAAAGAGGGTGAATGGATTAAATCCATTACTCTTGAAAATAGCAGAAATGCAGCTAAGGATTCTCAACAGGCTATTACTGCGCGAATGTTTATCGATTGTTCATATGAAGGAGATCTCATGGCTCTATCAAAGGTTTCTTGTACCGTTGGAAGAGAGGCTAATGCTCTGTATGGCGAAACCTATAATGGTGTACACTTGGCGAAAGACAAGATGAATCAGTTTCCTAATGGAATTGACCCGTATAAGAAACCTGGCGATCCTTCGAGTGGATTATTATGGGGGATTTCAAACGACACACTTGCTCCTCAGGGAAGTGGCGATAAAAAAGTACAAGCTTATAATTACCGCATCTGTCTTACAAATAATATAGGCAATTTAATACCTATCACACGTCCGGACAATTATGATTCTACCAAATATGAACTTTTGCTTCGAATCATGAAAGAAACTGGCAAAACCAAATTAAATGATTATTTTATTTGGACTATCATGCCCAACCAAAAAACCGATATTAATAACGATAATGGTTTTTCAACGGATATGATTGGTATGAACTGGGATTATCCAGAGGCATCCTACACAAAACGGGAGATAATTAAAACAAACCATACCGACTACACTAAAGGATTATTGTATTTTGTTGGTCATGATCCGAGAGTTCCTGAGGAATTACGCAGTCAAATGCAACAATGGGGCTATCCTAAAGATGAGTATATTAAAACAGGCAACTTCTCTCCTCAATTATATATACGTGAAGCACGACGCATGATTGGCGAATATGTGATGACTGAACATAACTGCACAGGAAAAGATATTGTATCGGACCCCATTGGAATGGCAGCATACACAATGGATTCACATAATGTTGAACGTATTGTGGTTAATGGAATGGTAAAAAACGAAGGAGATGTCCAAATTGGAGGTTTCCCGCCCTATCCCATTTCATATCGATCGATCACACCTAAGCGAAGTGAATGTAAAAACCTTCTAGTCCCAGTTTGCTTATCTGCCACACATATTGCCTATGGATCAATACGGATGGAACCGGTGTTTATGGTATTAGCTCAATCATCAGCTGTAGCTGCATGCGAAGCCATTAATACAGACAAAGCTGTTCAGGAAGTTGATGTTAAGAAAATTCAAACAAAACTTATTGAAGACCCTCTTCTTGATGGTTCCATTCAAGATCTTATTATCGACGATATTGATCCCATTTAAATTCAAAAAACTGCAGGTATCAACTATTTCAGTTATGCCACTTACTTTAAAGGCCCTCTGGTAGTGGATGCATTACAAGTAAAAGTAAAAAGTTGATCCAATTCTGGGCTATTTGCAAATGCGTTTACTCGTAATTGTTTATCAGTTATATTTCAATTTTGTTGCTGAAAAGTTATTATCACAAACAATATTAATCAGACACCGGCACATAGGTTATATTATGAACAAATATGTATTATGGGCCCTACATTTTGCTGTAATTACAGGGACAGGAATGGCAGGACTCAGAATAAACTCCAAAATAATTAACAATGGAAAATCAACCCAAATCTGAAAATAAACGTCTTTACTCACTAGATGCCTTAAGGGGTTTCGATATGTTCTGGATCATGGGCGGTGAAGGAATTTTCATTGGCTTGGCCTCGCTTACAAACTGGCCCGCTTTAAAATGGTGGGCGGAACAATTGCATCATGTTCCCTGGCATGGATTCCATTTTTATGATATGATATTCCCCTTATTCCTTTTCATTGCAGGAATATCTTTCCCCTTTTCTGTGGCTAAGCGATATCACAACGAAGAAAACAAGAAGGCATTGTATTTTCATGTTATCAAACGCGGACTAATACTTGTCCTTTTAGGAATCATCTATTGGAACGCTATCAGCTTCGATTTTGCTAATCTCCGCTATGCAAGTGTGCTTGGACGTATAGGTATAGCTTGGATGTTTGCTGCATTGATTTTTATAAACACGACTTTGAAGTACCGCATTATCTGGCTATGGGGGATACTGATCTTCTATTGGTTGCTATTACTGCTCTTTCCTGCTCACGATCTTGGGGTCGCCGACCCATTCTCAATGCAAGGCAATTTAGCTGGCTATATCGACAGGTTGCTCCTACCCGGTAGTTTTTGTTGCTATACATATGGCGACAGCGAAGGTCTTCTAAGCACAATACCTGCAATCTCTACAGCTATTCTTGGCATGCTGACCGGGCAGTTTGTAATGTCCCAATATCTAAGTGATAAACCTATTCGTAAAGTGCTTTTTATGGCTTTAGCTTCAATAGGTTTAATAATTATTGGTAGGATTTGGAATCTGGTCTTCCCGATAAACAAATCTCTTTGGTCAAGTTCGTTCGTCTGTTTTGTAGGTGGATTAAGCTTACTCCTTTTTACCCTGTTTTACCTTGTAATCGACATTTGGAAATTTAAAAAATGGACTACGTTTTTTGTGGTAATCGGTACGAATTCTATCACAATATACCTTGCAGACAGGATTATTGATTTCCATAATGCTGCAAAATTTGTGTTTGGTGAATTAATTAAACTGTTACCATCTGTTTGGGGCGAATTATTAGAAGCAATATCAATCGTTTGCATTGCCTGGATATTCCTTTATTTCCTTTACAAGAAAAAAATATTCCTTAGAGTATGATCAAACCAATATGAGCTAAACAGAAGGCATAAAATCCAGGAAGAGGAAAATCGGCTTAATTAAATTGGGAATAAATGTGTCCTAGATCTGATTATGTCTAAAAGGCTCTACATATACACAGATTAATTCTATCCTAAGGAATTTTTCAATTGTTCTTTGAATGTTTTCAACCATCCCAAATGATTTTGGATGATATAGAACAAAATCGTAAAACTTAATAAGACGAAGTTTTTCCGGATTTTATTTATACTGGAACAGTGTCGACAATCTGGCCCATGTTTGGAACAGCGAAGCAACTGCTTGCCACTATTGCATTGGCAATCGGAACATCTTTTATAATTAACAGAGGATCCTTTTAGACTATCATTATCGAGTAATACTTGTTCAATAATTGGGATAACAACAATCTTCCTCCCAAGAGCATATCCAATTTCTTGGTTTATCCACTGTTCATGAATGGACTCTTTCGTCAAGATAGCAATTACTTTATATGCAGACTTAATTCCGGTAGTTACTTTCTTAACAAGGGCCTTATTGGGCTTTCTGAAAAAATTTTAGAAGATCGAAATTGACAAGGAAAACTCTCGGGCTACAATAGATCATCACATGAGAAATCTGAGAAGTATCTTAAATTACTTTATCCATTATGTCAAGGTTATTCCAAAAGAATATGAATACCCTTTTGGGCCAGGGGGTTTTGCAGTTTCAGGGTATTTCCCATCTACGCAGGTACTTAAAGAATAAGAAATACAATCTGTAATTGATCTGAATGAATTCAAGTCCGAGGAACGCAGATTTGCCAGAGATGTTTTTGTGATGCTTTACTGCTTCAATGGTGCAAACTTCGCCGATCTACTCAGAATGGAAATGAGCCAGATAAAAGGAGATTACATTTTCTTTACACGTAAGAAGACTGAGAATACAAGAAAAAACAATCGAAAACCTATCATTGTCCCCCTAACTGATAAGTTGAAAGATTCTATCGCCCGGGTTGGGGATAAAAGTAGTCCATATCTTCTTGGGATGCTTGAAGAGGGCTATAATGAGACTTACTTCAAGAACAGGAATAAAAAAATTAAGAAACAAATTAACAGCAAACTTAAAGATATCAGTATCCAATTAAATCTATCCCAACCATTGAATTTGGGGTCAGCTAGAGATTATCACTCCAACACATTAAGTCGAAACAATACCGATATAGCAATGATAAGTCAGATGCTGGGACACAGCAATGTGGTAGTGACATAGCACTATCTAGCAGGTCTTAATCCTGATGTCACAATTGGAATAAATGATCCTATCCTTTAAAGATTCTGGAGCTGGTAAAATCCGCCAGGTATTCCGCCAAGTTTTATGAAAATCAGTGATAAAGTATACAACCCGAAAATCGTAAGTGAATGACAATGAAGACCAGTACAAACCAGTGTAATCTGAAAATCAGAGTTTTACCTCACTCATCATCAGGGGTCTCTGGTTTGAGCTCAACTGGCCCACCTTGGCTCCGAAGCTTTAGCGGAGGGGGGTCATTTTTTATCTCCTGTATTGATTATATTTTATCATCCTCTAAATCCAACTGTCTGGCCAAAGAGTACCCGTTGATCGAGGTTCAGGTTTAATTTTTCAGAAAGGGCTGGTTTATTACAGTTATGAAACCATGCTGCCAGACCCTGAGAAGCAGCGAAGAGATAAACATTACCGGCAATAAGTCCGGTATCAACAAAGTAATATGACTTCTGAACTTCAGGGTCATTAAGTCCGGGTTCCTTGAAACCTTTAGTATTCACAAGCTTATCCATATCAACCACGTAAATAAGGCGAACAGGAGCCTTGACTCCAGGATCAAAATTTGCCTGACCCTGACCGATTGCTAATGACCTGAAATCACCAGAAATAATGGGAATAAGTAAATTTTCAAACGGATCGTACTTATAAATCCCATCTTCCAAAACAGTATAAATGTCAATTTCCTGGGAATTGCTGGCAGATGCCGCTGTCCTTCCTGTGAAATCAGAGGAGTCTTTCTTACGATTAACACCGCAAGCAGCCCAAAGAAGATTAGAAAGAATTTGTATTGGCAGTTTTTTATCACTTATCTTCTTAATTGTTTTTCTGCTCTCAAAGGCTTGAAATGCCAGTTCAATTTTGTCGAACTTTGGTTCTGGCAGTATTATTTGCTGGATATGATTGTGAGAACTACTTAAATTTTCATTATTCATTGCGTCTTTTTATTTAATGCCACATAAAATCAACTTAATGACCTGTATTCGTTTGGAGAATGTCCGACACGTTGCTTAAAGAATCGTGAAAAATGTGCCGGATATTTGAATCCTATTTCATAAGCAATTTCACTTATTGGTTTACTGATATCAAGTACTTTCTCTTTAGCTATGTCTATCATCTTCTCTTGTATATATTCCTGAGCTGACCGTCCTGTTTCCTTTTTAACCATATCACCGAAATAGTTTGATGATAAATTCAATTGCCCGGCACAGTACGAGACCGATGGAAAGCCTGAGGTTTGTGGTTTAGTTGATTGAAAGTACTCACCCAAAAGATTCTCAAAACGCACGAGAATATCTTTATGAACATTGTCCCGGGTGATAAACTGTCTGTCATAAAAACGAAGCGCAATATTTCAGAAATAATTCTATATTGCTTATTATTAATGTTCTGCTATGCTTGTCGATAGCATGCTCGAGTTCGAAATGTATCTTATTAAAGCATTCTACCACAACCTGTCTTTCACGTTCTGACACATGTAACGCTTCGGTTACATCGTAGGAAAAAAAATTATAATCTTTTATGTTCCTGCCGAGAGAAGTTCCACGAATAAGGTCGGGATGAAATGCCAGTACCCAACCTTTTGGTTGTATCATCTCCACATTTTCATCAGTACCCAGAATCTGCCCCGGAGCAATAAACAGTAAGGTTCCTTCCTGGTAATCGTATTGATTACGACCGTATCTTAGTTCGCCACACTTCACTTCTTTCAAGAAAACAATATATAAACCAGAATAAAACCGTGACACAGCTACAGGCTGTGACTTTGACTGATCCAGCACAGTTACAAGAGGATGTAGGGTTTCCTGCCCTCTGATGGCATTGAATTCAGCAACACTATCCAGTTTTAATACTTCACCCATGACATTTGAATTATGACTCAAATTTATTGTATTCATTTCTATAAATTCCATTTAGAAGTACTAATCAGTAATAATGGTAAATAATTCAGTAATTTATATAACTCATCCATTTGAAAAGGCAAGACCTTTGTAAGTAATATAAAACTTAAGATATTAAATCGATGAGATTCCAAAACAATATGAGTGGGTGGATGTTTTAGCCCCCAGAGAACCTTTTATTCTTAAAGAATTAAATAAATAATAATGAAAATCAGAAATTTAGGAAAAAGTAATCTAGAAGTATCTGCCTTAGGTTTAGGTTGCATGGGATTTACACAGAGTTATCCGCCCTATCCTGACAGGAATGAAGCAATAGGAGTCCTTAGAAAAGCTGTTGAACTGGGCGTCACCTTCTTTGACACCGCAGAAGTTTATAGTACTTACAGGAACGAGGATCTCGTTGGAGAAGCTTTGGAACCATATCGTGATCAAATAGTTATTGCCACAAAGTTTGGCTTTGATCTGGGGAATATGAAAATGGACGCAAGTAACAGGCCAGTTAGTCTGTCAAGTCGTCGGGAAACTATCCTTAATGCCATTGAAGGCTCAATGAAGCGGCTGCGCACAGATCATATTGATCTCTATTATCAGCACCGTGTTGATCCAAATGTACCGATAGAAGAGGTTGCAGACACACTCGCAGGATTAATCAAAGAGGGTAAGGTACTCCATTGGGGGCTTTCCGAAGCTGCTCCAGAGACAATTCGCCGGGCACACAAGGTATGCCCTTTAACCGCAGTGCAGAGTGAATATTCAATGTGGTATCGTAAACCGGAAGAAGAGCTGCTCCCGACGCTGGAAGAACTTGGAATAGGATTTGTTCCCTTCAGTCCTCTCGGAAAAGCGGTTTTAACAGGCAGGGTTAATAAAGAAACTAAATTTGATAAAACAGATTTTCGAAGCACGATACCACGTTTTAATCCTGAAAATTTATCTGCCAATATTATGCTGGCCGATTATGTCGCTCAACTTGCTCTGGAAAAACAAACGACCCCTGCCCGTATTGCTCTCGGCTGGTTACTTACTCAGAAAAACTGGATTGTACCTATTCCCGGAACAAAAAGAGTGGAACGCATCAAAGAAAATATCGGAGGTTCTGATGTTTCTTTTACAGATGAAGAGTTGGCAGCAATCCGTTTAAAACTCAACACTATAATTATTGTCGGAGCTCGTTACCCTGAAGAACAGGAAAAAATGACCGGGTTATGACATTATTTTAAATAAATCCAATTGCCTGAACTTAAAATCAAAACGATGAAAAGGATTACTTTTTTAGTGTCAATTTTAATGTTGGTTACAAATATTGCATCATCGCAATACAAACAAACCTCAAAAGATCAAAAAATGAACAGAACGGAATTAAGCAAACAAAAGTACATTGAATTGTTCGGTCAGTCTTCTGCGACTCAGACAGAATCAGATCCTGAATTAATGGATATACTGAGAAAATTCATTTTTGGAGAAGTTTTTTATGCAGGCAATCTGAAAGACAAACAAAGGGAATTGATTACCATAGTGATTCTGACAGCCCAGCAAACATTATCCCAATTGAAAGGACATACACAAGCTGCATTGAATATTGGTGTCACTCCGCTTGAAATACGAGAAGCGGTTTATCAGTGTGCCCCTATGATAGGCTTTCCAAAAACACTTAACGCTGTGAGCACAATAAATGAAGTTTTTACCTTAAATAATATCAGGTTACCATTGGAAAATGAAGGAACAGTTTGCGAAGAGGACAGATTTAGCAGAGGGAGTGAAATTCAATATCCCCTTTACGGAGATGAAATAAAGGAAAAATTGAAAAATCTTCCTGATAGTCTAAATGTCGCAGTTCCAAAATTTTTAACCGAAATGTGTTTTGGCGATTTTTATACAAGAAAAGTTTTAGATATCAAAACAAGAGAACTTCTGATGCTTTGTGTTTTGGTTACTATTGGTGCAGAACCACAGATTAAATCTCATGCACTTGGAAACTTAAAGGCCGGAAATTCAAAAGAGACCATCCTTGCAGCCATGGTTCTCTGTATCCCATATATTGGATTCCCTGCCGGCTTCAATGCGATTAATATTATTAAAGATCTTTAATACAAGATCACTTGATAGAAGTTGATTTTGTCTTTATAACTCACAATTGATACTCAATGTGTTAAGGTAAGAATATTATATTTCTCGTATTCTTCCGGATCAGAAAGGCAATTTTTTAACGTTCGGTCCTGTTTGTTGCCAGGTTGAACTCACTAAATCAGATTGAAGGATTTGTAGCGATTTGAAACAATGAATTGCATCGAAACGCTACATAGTGCATTGCAGAATATTGATTAAATCACTATGTATAAGCGTTTTAAAAAATTGGCCTGATAGTTGAATTAATACATACCGGTCTTAAAATTTTAAATTTCTTCTTAACTAATAAAAAGCCTCATGAAATCAAATTTCCGAATCATTCTTTTAATTATGCTATTTGGATTATCCGCAAAACTTTTATCACAGCCGGGGATACCTCCGGGAAAAGTTTATGGATATGTCCGGCTTACCAATGGTGATACTCTTCAGGGAATAATCAAATGGAAACTAATTTATATTGAAAATAATCTTGTTGAAATAAGTTTCACAGCGGAGAATGGGGAGAGCAAGGACTTCAAAGCAGGAGAAATTTCAGGTTTCGGCCATTTAAATGCTAAAAATGTGAAGGTAAGTCATATACGCATAGGATCTGATAATGAAAATTATGAAAGCGTGCCTTCAATGAAAAAAGCCATACCAGTTTTTATTTACAGATTTCTGGATGGGAGGATAAAAGTCTTTCAATACAGAAAAGGGTTCTTAATCTCTCACGATTTTGCAGGCGAAAGAATAGAAGGCTTCCACTTCAGATTTAATCCTGAAGAAGGACTAATGATTGGTACCTCTGATAAATCTGATGTATCAACCTATGAGATATTAAGGTGGGGCTATAGTTCAAATTACCTCTTCAAAAAGGATAGTGGCAATCTGCAATTTGTGGATAAGAACAATTACGAAATTTTATTTCCTCAGCTGTTTGGTGATTGTCAGGAGATTAAACAGGAGATTAAAAGAAACCCTGACCTTTCCGGTTTCAAATATTTCATAATTCTGGCAGCAATATATAATGATTTTATGAGTAAAAGCAACTCACAATAAAAGAGTTAACTTAAAATTTCAACCAAATGAAAACACGAATATTTATTTTACTCCAGTTAGCATTATTGTTTGCCTTGCAATCATGCAATAGTTTTATTTCTGTAAGCAAAACTTATGATCCGGAGATAAATCTTGAGAAAAGACACTACAGGATCGGACTCATTAATAATTTTAATTATATGTCTGATGCTTATGTTAAGGAAAAGCATGAGAATATTTACCATACATGTATTATGAGCCTGGCAGATGGAATATCCTCAGCATTATCAAATGATAAATCCATGAACTTCGTTTTCAATGATACTCTCAAAAAGGATTTAAGAGTGGGGCAGTTGACTGAACTTATGCCACCCGATACCATACAATACCTTTGCGATCGCTATAGCGACGACCTTTTATTGATTGTTGATTCTACTAAAATTTATTTCAATTGGGAAACGATAAAAGACGAAGACCATCTCAAGACAAAGAATTTTTATCTGATAACCAGTTTTTTCTTGTCTCTGTATTGGCCTAATGGAAGTCTGATTAACAGAAGTAAAATCGATAGATCTATGTTATACTCATCAAACCCAACTTTATCGGATCTGATCACAATTAAACCACCACTTTCCAAGGCAATTAAAGAAGTTAAGTCTCTGGCATTTAACTCGGGCAAAGACTATGTCAGAAAGTTCTATCCTGTAACCTTAATGGAATCGAGAAAGATCTATACAGGGAAAATGTTTAAAGAATCAAATCTTTTCATATCGCTCAAAAACTGGGAAAAAGCAACCGAGCTTCTTGATCCTCTTACAAGATCGTCAGATCCGAATACAGCAATGAAGGCAAGACATAATTTAGAAGTTGTTAAGGAAGCAGCTTCAAACTAGCAACATTCATTAAGGATAACATTAATTTTTGAAAATTAAGGATATGAATGAACATGTTGCTTTTATAACAGGTGAACAACTCCAGATTCAGATCATGCATTGATATTGGCAACCTTGAATAGATAAAAAGTATCTTCCCATCTTTATCCTCCCCGATAGCAGCCTCACTCCACTCTCTGTTCTGTTGATTCCAAAGGTTAATTCCGGGCTTCTTAATCAGTCTCAGGTTCTGAATTGCCGAGTTGTAGTCATTAAGAATTAAAAATCCGAAACGGTGCGATTTTTTATCTTTCTTCGGGTTATATGCCATTACGGATTGATAATTGTTTACATGACTATTGTTCACATGATCTTTGGAACGAAGATATCCCACATGTGTTTTATAGTTGTCAGCGTACATTCCGGCATTTATTACAGCAGTGAGCTTGTAGAATGGGCCAAGGTGCATTTTGATGAGGTTACAAGATAGCACGATCGTGAGAGTATCGGATTCGGGAAAAGCCCGGATAAGATTTAAAGATTTTCAGGATTGTATGCGACCGAAGCACGGCCATACTGGCAAAGCCTGGCTTTACCTGCAAATGTATCATAAGATTCTGATTTACAGGTGTGATTCAGAATGGACTTCACACACATGATCTGATCCATTATGAAATCACTTTTTTTAGGTATCCCGTGGCCTGGAAGCAAGGTATCAAATTCTGAAATCCTGCCATAAAGAGTCTGCAATGTCTTTAAATATACTGTTAAAGGCCTGCTTTCCGGCAGAAAGAGCCATACGGCAGTATTATCATTGTCGCCTGAGAACAGCAACCTGTTTTGCTTATCCAATAAACAAATGCTACCCGGAGTGTGTCCCGGAGTTTCAATCACCTGTATTTGCCTTCCTCCTAATAGAAATATATGACCATCTTTCACTTCAGCGAGTTTTGTATGAATTTCTTCCCCTTTGTAAATATCATCGGGTGACGGGACAGCCCCTCTAAGCATATTCCTTGCAGCTTCTTTCCTCGATTCCCTGGTTGCACATAACCGTGCAGCTGATGAATCGGATGAATTAATATATACTTTCGGAAACTGGTAATTCCCACCGGCATGATCTGAGTGACCATGGGTATTTACTACGATTAAAGGCTTGCCGGTGATCTTTTTCACCTGAGATAACAAGTCAGCTGCTCCTGTTCCTGTGTCCACTAACAGAGAACTGTCCTGCCCCTCAATCAGGTATATATTAACAGCTTTATGATCATCAATCACCCATACTTTTGGAAATATTTCTTTAACAGAATACCATGTGGAAGTTTGCGAGCTTTGACCCGATGATGTCAGAAATAAGAAATAGAAAAAAAGAGTATATAATAATCTGTTTGTCATATTCAGAACCGAGGATGAAAAAGCCAGGGTTAATTAAAGGGGATATTTATTGGCCAAAAATGCCCATTGTACCAGGTCTTTGCTCAAACGGGGAATAAAATCCCTGCGAACCTCTGAATGGAAATGGGGTGAGGTTATCATTCCATTTTGACATCTGCAAAGTAATACCTATTGAAGCATTTCTCAATTTATAAGTCGATCCAATGGCATAACTGCTTTTTGGCAGATAAGAAAATGGTGTAGTACCTGTAAGTTGTCTAATCCTGGCACCATATACAGTCAACTGAGAATTAATGTGATAGCTGGCTGATCCGTATACAGATAATGTGTTAAATGCCCCATTTATCATACCTTCAGAATTAAAATTCATTGACGGAGAATAGTAGCGTCCTGCAATTATTCCACCCTCAACTGACAACTTTGGAGACAAGGGAACTGATATAGAAGGAGACAATGTAAAACCATTAACAGTTCCAAAATGAGGAACAATAAGATAGGTACTTCCCAAAGAAAAATTCAGCTTTGGCTTTAAATTTCCCTTAAGTGAATTATACTCAGTCAGGCTATCGCCATAATTCATTTGTTGCGAAAAAGCCTGAGTAGAAAATAGTGAAACCAGGACAACAATTAAGCTTATGTTACATTTACATCCAGACATGGTTAATGATAATCATTGATTTACAGTGATGCAAAATTAGTAAGAATAATAATAGAATATCATCGGTAATGAGGAAAGTTCATTCAAAATGTCACTTTACCTTTATCACTGTATACTTGCGATATGACCATAAATTCGCCAGGATACCTTCCAGGTTGGGGGATTCAGTTTTAATCGTGACTCTGAATTTGTAAAAATCCCGGCATATCTTGAAATTCTATCAATTAAGCTTTACCTGAATTATAACCGGATTGTGATCTGAGTTGGTAAAACCAAGATGCTGGCATTTTACTGAAACAGATTCTATATTAGGTGAAACGAGGAAGATATCACAAACGCTTGTGGGTGTTGTTGCAGGGTCATATGCCGCCATAACGGTCCGGAATGAGGGTGTAGCAGGATCATAAATCCATTTCCATTCTCCTGGCATGTAACCTGATTCTATACCCACCAGATCAAAATTGCCTACTTGTCCTGTGAATCCCTTATTACCTGTAAATGCAGGTTTAAAATCGGGAGGTGACTGGTTCCAGTCACCTCCTGTAATTACATAGTTACCTGCATTATATTCATTTAACACAAATTCCCTGAGCCTTTCCATCTGAGCCTTCCTTATAAAACCACCTTTATCAAATGCTTCGTTATGCGTGTTGATCAGTATCAGTTCTTTTCCATTCTCAATCTTAAACCTGTTGACCATGAAACATCTGTCCAACTGGAAGAGCTGTGTGGGAAATCCGTAATGTCCCGGGAGTGAATATCTTACAGATGATTCAGGAACGAATTTCGAATAGATGGCTATACCTGATAATACCTTTCCCATAGGATTTGCGGGTGGAATGGGGACAAAAAAGACATTATAATTTTTCGCAAACGAGTGTTCGTAACCTGTCAGTTTTTCCGACAATTTCTGATATTGATCTATCCGATAGCTTCTTTTGCTGTTCCGGTCAATTTCCTGGATAAAAATGAAGTCAACTGTGTCATTTCTTTTCAAAAAATCACCAATTGCGGAAATATTTTCCATGCAATTCTTTTCGGGTGTAATTACTTTTGTTCCTCCATCAAAGAAAAAATCCATATTCTTGTCCAGTCCCGCATAACCAATGTTCCACGTCAATAATGAAAAAGTATGCGAACCTTTAAGTACTGAAGGGCTGTCTGACTGCGAAATCATTTCTTTTTCTTTCGGTTTATAATCAGAAATAACAGCATAGACGATTAGACCGATAAAGCCAAGAACCAGAACGACTATCAATATCAGAACACCTTTAAATATTTTTCTCAGGATTTTCATAGGATAATTCTTGGTTTATATCAAAGTTAAACAATCTGTAAGAGGAAATCAAATTCTTATTATATACATTAATAGTCATATTACTTCCGGGAATAAGATCTTGCGGGTCGGAAAGCTTACCCGGCAATTAGTGCAAAGCGCCCTGTCAGTTACCGGTTTATTGTCATTGTAATGCGATTTTATGCCAATCCCATTACAATTTGCACTTATTCAATTATTAATTATCTTAGCTTAACAAATGGTCGATTGTCTAAAATCTTTTCGAATCATGAATGTTATTCCCAAACAAAGAATTATTGCAATAATAATTCTGATTACAACCTTGTTTTCAGGAAAATTATATGGTCAGGCTGATACCATTCTCAAAGCTTCATCACCTGAGTTTAATACGGGTTACATATTAAAGAAGGTGCCGGATATATCCGGGTCAGTATCCTTTATCAGCCGCACTAGCCTGGTTACAATACCTTCCGGAAATATTACCAATCAGTTACAGGGTCTTGCATCAGGCATTAATGTTATAGGAAACGGACAGCCTGGTTCCATTGCATTGGTTGGAATCAGGGGGATTGGAACATTCTCAGGGAGTGCACCTCTTTATGTGATTGATGGTTTTGCAGCTTCTGATGTATCCTTCCTGAATCCTTATGACATAGAATCCGTTGCGATACTCAAGGATGCCGGTGAAGCTGCAATATACGGTGCCCGGGCAATAAACGGAGTAGTGGTAATTACAACACGCAGAGGAACAAAGGGAATCCATCTGAATTATGATATGAGCATGGGAACTCAGCTTCCCGGCAAGGGCCCTACAGCAAGCCTTCTGAACACACAGGAATATGCCAGCCTTCAATGGCTGGTTTATCGTAACGATGGAAATCTTGGTACTAATATGTTTGATCCTGTTTATGGCTCATTATTAAATGATCAGCCCACAATGCCAAAATGGGCTGCGAATACTGATTGGTATGACGCAATAACAAATCAGGCGGGAATGCAAAATCAAAACCTGTCTTTCTCCGGCTCAGGCAAAAATCATAATTTCTATATCGGATTAGGATATTTTAAACAAAATGGCATAATAATTCAAACCTTCGATAAAAGATATACCGCTGCAATTAATTCTGAATTTGCCTTCCTCAATGGCAGAGTGAAGCTGGGTGAAAACATGAGAATGGCATATCAATCCAACCCGGAAGTTCCGAATCTAAGCGATGCGAGTCCCATTCACACAGGACCATACGGGTCACAACCGATCATCCCTGTGTATATTACCGAACCAATCACTGGCATAAGCCATAATTTTGTTCCGGGGGAATACGGAGGAACAGGTATTTCTGCTGGTCTGGGAAATTCACCAAATCCGGTTGCAACCCTGGAACGGGGCAGGGATAATATACAGGATAATCATTACTTAAATGGAAATATAAATGCTGATATTAAAATTATTGATGGCCTGAATTTCAGATCCAGCTATGGCTATTCCCTGAGGAAAGATTATGCTCTGACTTTCAGTTTTAAAACCTATGAAAACTCTGAAAACCAGGGTAATTCTATTGTATCGGATCATTCCGGCCGTAGGAATGACTGGGACTGGACAAATCTGCTTTCATTTGACAGAACGTTCGGAAATCATAGACTCAGTCTGATAGCCGGGTATGAAAGGGAAAGCTTAGATAAGGGATCTGATCAGCTCATTCAAAAGTATGGAGACTTCTCAAGTGCATCAGAATATTACCAGCTCATTAATACTCTTCCTATTTCGAATAATTCTTTCGATTCTTATGCTCCGGTAAACATAACTTCACAATTCCTCCTGGCTAATTACGGTTTTAACGGCAAATACCTTTTGGGGCTTACCCTCAGACGCGATGGAGTATCAGGGCTGATAAGCTCCAGCCGGTATAATATATTTCCGGCTGCTTCGGTAGCATGGAGACTAGACAAGGAACATTTTCTAAATAAGATAGCCTGGCTGAATGAGGCAAAAATCAGAGCATCATATGGCAAAACTGGCAGTCTGAATGGTAGTACAAACATGTCAGCTGACATTGGTTTTGACGGAGAATTTCTCGACAGGCATCTTGGGCTACAATTTGACTGGTATAACAGAAAATCCAAAAATGTTTTTTTCCAGCCTGAAATACCAGGTATCGGAGGTCAATATAACCCACATCCTGTGAATAGCGGCAAAATAACAAACGATGGTATTGATCTCGAATTGACATACAGGAACAAACGGGGCGATTTCGGATTCAGCAGCTCGGTTATCTTTTCCTCCTGTAATAACCGGATTGATGAAATTGCTCCCGGCGTTACATTCTTTGACTACGTAACTTCCAGGATCGGGGCATTATCCAGAAGTATGCCCGGAGAACCAATATCTGTATTCTACGGATACAAGGTTATCGGGCTTTTCAGGGATTGGGCGGATGTGAATAACTCACCACATCAGGATGGTGCGGCTCCTGGATTTTTCAAATTTGCCAATACAGATAAAACAAGTGTCGATGCCACAGGCAATCAGGTGATAGATCCCAATGACAGAACCATTATTGGAAATCCAAACCCAAAATATACTTTTGGCTTCAATCTGAATTTTTCCTTTAAGAATTTTGACCTGTCTGCCTTTATTTACGGATCCGAAGGCAATGATATTTATAACTTTAACAAATGGTATACAGATTTCTGGCCCTCTTACCACGGAGAGAAAAGCAGGGATCTGCTTTACAATTCATGGACTCCTGATATTCCGGAGGCAATAGTTCCCAAGGCATCAAACACTTCAAATTATTCCACTAATACACAATCCACCAGCTACTATATTGAAGATGGTTCCTACATCAGGTTGAAATCGTTGCAATTCGGCTATTCATTTTCTGCCGGACTTTTAAGCAGGATCCATGTACAATCATTAAGAATCTATTTGCAAACAGTTAACCTGTTTACTCTCACAAAGTACTCGGGTATAGATCCTGAAATTGGAGATGCTCGAAGCGTTGGTGGTCAAAGCTTTGGCATTGATTTTGGGAACTATCCTTCCGTAAAGCAATTTATTTTCGGCCTCCAGCTAAGTATATAGGCCGTGATGCATATCATTTAACAACAGATTTATGGATCACAAGCCAGAGTCGACTCACTTGGTATTTTTTAAATATGTCCGATAAATGATAAGGAGAAATTGGCTTACGTTACGAATACCATAAATTCCCAGATCCCATTAATGAGTTTTTTGTCATTTGTCAAACCTGAGCCACTGATTTTTTAACATTCCAGGAAGATTGTTGTTAATTTTGAATACCAATATATCAGCATTTTAAGAATTTTGGCAGCGGTCAATAACTGTAACAAATGAAAGATACTTCAAATAAATTTACTCGTTTCTGGAAAACACTGGGCCCTGGCCTGGTTACAGGCGCAAGCGATGATGATCCTTCAGGTATTGCAACCTACTCTCAGGCAGGTGCTGCATACGGACTTTCGACGCTCTGGACAGCGATTATCACGTTTCCGCTTATGGCTTCAATCCAGGAAATGTGCGCCAGAATTGGGCTGGTTACATCACATGGCCTGGCAGGAACCCTTAAATCATATTATTCCAGGCCGGTTTTATATTTAATGTTATCGTTTAGCTTTCCGGCTATCGTGATGAATATTGGTGCTGACATTGCCGGAATGGGTGCAGTTGGCAACATGCTGTTTCCTGAGGTAAAGGCAACCTACTTCGCCATTGGTTTCACTTTAGTGCTATTGGTATTGATCGTCTATCTGCCGTATCAAAAAATCGCGCTGGTTTTGAAATATCTTTGCATGGTTCTTTTAGTTTATATGATTGTTCCTTTTTTACATAAACAAGATTGGGCTGCAATATTGAAATCCACATTTATACCCACAATAAAGTTTGATAAAAACTTTATAAGCATTCTTGTTGCAATTCTTGGAACTACAATTTCACCCTATCTTTTCTTCTGGCAGGTTACAATGGAGGTAGAGGGAAATAAGAATAAGAACAAGACCAGGAAAAAACTATTAATGGTAAACAAAAGGATTATTCGCGAAATGCGCCTGGATGTTGATTTTGGTATGTTATTTTCAAATCTTGTTATGTTCTTTATAATTCTTACTGCCGGTTCAGTATTATTCAATGGCAATATTCATCAGATTGACACCGTAGAACAAGCAGCCCAGGCACTGAAACCATTAGCAGGCAATGCAGCATATTTGCTTTTTGCAACAGGTATAATCGGTACCGGACTTCTGGCAATTCCGGTTTTGAGCGGTTCTCTTTCTTATATCATCACTGAATCATTTGGATGGAAAGAAGGATTGGATAAAAAGTATTATCAGGCTAAAGCCTTTTATGTCATCATTGCGATTTCATTGATCCTGGGATTATCATTGAATTACATTGGCATTTCGCCAATAAAAGCGTTGATCTATTCAGCCGTTCTTTACGGGTTAACAGCACCTGTATTAATCGCTATCATCCTCCATATTTCGAACAACAAAAAAATAATGGGCAAAAATACAAATGGAAATACTTCAAATATTCTTGGGTTTCTGGCATTAATTCTCATGAGTATGTCTGCTGTCATTTTAATTTACTTTCTAATTAAAGCAGGCTAGAACTTCGAGCTAAAATTGAGCTGATGACGGGTATCAGTTCAGAACCTCAAAAGTTATCTTTGCATTGACCCGGAATTCAGCAATTACATTGTCCTTCACTAACACATTCATGTGATGAATGTAAACCGGCGTATTCCTTTCAGGGTCTCTCCGGCAGATTTGTCTGGAAATATTGTCGCATCTTCCCAGCAAGGTTTCCCATTATAGTAACTCTTTCTTAATTCACTGTAAAGAATTAACCTAAATAAATGAGCAAATACTAAATAAGGGAGAGATGAAATAATCATCGATAATATTTCCTCAATAATTTATCCTCATTTTAATGTTTGCTATTGTTTGTTATCAATTATTAATGTATATTTGAAAATAAAAAAACATTATGAAAACAAATCTGCCTTCAATCTTCAAAGCCTTTCAGCGCAGTGATGAATATTTTGAGCTCCTCAATGATCCATCACATTCCCGGAATTACATTTTTACCCAGTTGCTGTATATCGTTATATTCTCTTTTCTTTACGGTATAATAATGGGTAGTTACAACGGAGTATTACAGGGTTTGGTAACCGGAATTAAAATGCCATGCCTTATCTTGCTTTCTCTGATAATTTGCTTCCCTGCGCTTTATGTAGTTCAATCTATGATAGGTTCAACAATGAACATATCCCAAATGGCTAACATTATCTTTGCAGGCTTTTTTGTTTTTTCTACAATAGCTTTGTCGTTTTCCCCAATTGTCTTATTCTTTTTGATTACCAGCGACAGTTATTCATTCCTTAAATTGCTGCACGTTGCAATTTTTATATTTTCGGGAATTTTTGCAGTAAAAACAATTATTAAAGGACTAAAATATTCGTGCGAAACAAAAAATATTTATCCAAAAATCGGTATGACTATATTTAAAATATGGGTTGTCATTCTTGCTTTTGTAAGTTCACAACTGGCCTGGAACCTCCGCCCCTTCATCGGAAGTCGCGACATGTCTTTTGAGTTATTCAGGAAACATGAAGGAAACTTCTATATAGCTGTTATTCAATCATCAGCAAACTTGTTTAAGCCAGCTGAAAAATTAAAACAAGACCAGAATTCATCACTGGAAACCCGGTCTGATACTACCTCAAATAATAATTATGTTGAACAACGATAAAATAATGACTCTTGAAGAAGTGGCAGAATACCTCAGAGTAAAGCCGCAAACCATTTATACCTGGGCACAGGAGAAGAAGATACCTGCAGCTAAACTTGGCAAGGAATGGCGATTTAAAAAATCTATGATTGACCGTTGGTTTAATGACTTTATTGATGATAAATTCAAAGATTTATATGAAGATAACTCATAGCCAGTCTGTTAAATAACTAGAAATTAGCAACTTATAAGTGATTAAAAGTCATGCCTGAATAAATAATAAATCCAAAAGGAGGACCATTTATGAAAATCCTGACAATTATCTGTAATATTGTGTTATTGGGACTCACAATCCTGGGTCTCTTAACCAATGGAATTTCCCAAAATGCAGTTTTCACATTTTTACTTTTAACGATCCCGATTCTGAACGTTGTATTTATGTTCGGAAGCGAGGCAAACTATAGCCGGTCGACAGTTAATGTTAAAATTAAGGCAACCGAGAAGCAAAAGGAGGTTGGTAGCCTGTCATCCATTTATCCATTTTTGAAAATTATTGCAGTAATCTTGAACATGGTTTTAATAGGATTTATTTGCCTGACATTCTTAAACCAACACCCGACCGGATCCTTAATTTTCTTATTTGTTTTATTTGTAATCCTAATTCCTGTTCTCAGTTTAATAACAATCACTGTTAGCAGAGCAAATAAATTTAAGGATGTGAAACGAACTCTTATTTTAACTGGAATTAGTCTGGGAGCATTGTTCTTTTGCTTTATTCTTGCTATGCGTATCTGGATAGGACATGATATAAAGGAACGTATCAATATTGCCAAACATCAATATTCAGGTATAGCAGAAGATGCCTTAATCGCATATCTGTCGGATTCAACGCATACTCCGCGTGAAAGGTCAGATGTAGCAATCTGGACATTAGGTCAGATCAGGTCACAAAAGGCATTGCCGATTCTTAAAAATCTTTACAAAAACGATCCGGAAGGCAAGACTTGTAACCACAACACAGAGCTGTGTCAATATGAGATTCATAAGGCCATTGTTTCAATAGAACATAAAAGGTCAGGTGCAAAAGAGAAGAACTGGTTCGGTTCGTGGTCAAGACTTAATAAATAAAACTTAATCTCAGTACCGCATCGTAATATTAAAATCAATCAAAATGAAAAAATGCCGCCTGATAATTAGTCTTTTTGCTTTAACTTATTTTCTCACTGACTGTTCTCACATCAGCAATGAAGATAAGAATGAAGCAAAAAATATCTTCACTACTTGTAATCCGATCGCTGAATTGTGGTTAAAAGAACTTGATAAAAATGGCTATACCTGTTTAACCAATTTGAAATTACCGGATTTTCTTAAAAAAGAATTAAATGAAGATGAAGTTATAAAGTATAGCTTAAACATTGAAAAAATATTCGGGAGAGTACAGGAAAGAAAATTTATTGGAGCACATTTCTGGCTGCATAATAAACTAATAACTTATCTCCCGGATTATGATAAGAAGCTGATGGACAGAATGGGACAAAAGGAAGCCAGGGATGGCTTCTATAAAATTAATCCCCGATATATGGGATTAAAAAAATCTGCAGATATGTTCCAATCCTTCCCTGATGGGAATTATTTGATTCTAATGTACAAATCAGTTCCAACAAAGAAACCCACCGCCGGAGAGATGGTCATTCTTTGGCAAGATAGTACTGATACCTGGCAAGTTGTAAGCTATAAAATTGCTGATGACGTATAACTCTTATCTGAACCATTGTTTCGACAAAATGAAGCTAAAGCGGAGGCTTCAGAAAATTCCCTGGCAACAATTTATTTGATAGAGTAAGGTTTCTGACCGATTTTAAAGATTTTGCGATATCTATTGTAAAAATGGCCCGGTCTTTTATGTTGAATCTTCATAGGTCAAATTAAAATAGATTACATTTAGCGAAGTTAACCACAAATAAAGCCAGCTTATAATGAAACGCATTTTTTTTATTTCTGCATTAATGGTGCTAATCGGAACAGCAAATGCTCAGAGGACCTTTACCGATATAACCGATATTATTACATTCATGAAGGATAAAAAATTCATTAATACCGACTTAGGAGTTGAATTGCAATATGGCTATATCTCCGATATCAATACATACGGAATAACATTGACAGGAATAAAATCAGGCAGTAAAATATATTATTTCAATTGCGATATAAAAGCATATGGCTCGTTTGCAGACGTCTCAGGGATGAGCGTGACTGATGGAAGCAATTTTCGATTCAGGCTTTATAAAGACAAAATAATTGTTGGAATAGGGGAAGAAAACCAGGCAGAATTTTATCTTAAACGCAATTAGAACCATGATCGCATCTTTATATTGTAAATTAATGCATTAAGATTTATTCCTGACAAAACAAAGCTGCTACTGCCTCAGATACTTCATCGATTCAACTCACTGTCTGGGTCCGAAAAACCAGGTAAAGTCAGGGTGATTCATAATAACTGACAAAACTAAAACCAGTTAAGATTTTAAAATTCCCAGCTATGCTCATTATGAGAATATTGTCTAAATTTAAGAGCTATGAAAATTCATTCTGTAAATTCAAAATTAATTGTGCTGATTTTAACAGCCTGTTTTTGATCAAACAGGTAAAAAAAGTGAGAGAATGGGCAGGATCAATGTTTCAAAAATTAAAATATCCGGAAACAAAATTAATAGCTTGAATATGCGAAAAACATTATTGCTGATCTCTATCCTGCTTTTTAGTAAAACCATCTGGGCTCAACCATTGCCGGTTAAGCTAAACCACACCATAATAATTGATACAGATTGCGCTATAGATGATATGCGCGCAATAAGCATCCTGCTCAGTCGCCCTGAAATAACCATAAAGGCAATTTTGCTGTCTGATGGTTCATTGACTCCCATAGAAGGTACCGGAAAAGTACGCTCATTATTAAAAGAATTTAATGTTGATTTTATCCCGGTCGCATGTGGAGATATTCTTAACGGGGTTAATCCCCCCTGGCGGGAGTTTAACAGGCTGATAAACTGGGGTAAAGAGTCGGACAAACAGGTAACTGTCTTAAAAGCGGTCGATTGCCTTGTAGAAAATTTAAGAAATGCAAATGAGAAAGTAATAATTGTATGTCTTGGTCCGCTTACAAATATTGCGCAGCTTATAAATAAAGATCCGGAACTTGAGCCAAAAATTGAACGAATAATTTGGTATAATGATTCTGTTAAACCGCTCGGGGGATTTAATTATGAATGTGATAAAGGGAGTGCAGATGCAGTCTTTAAATCCAAAATGCGAATAGATGTCATTTCAAATCTGAACAAGGATAACATATTATTTGATACTGCATTGTTCTCAGAGTGCATGAAATCAAAAACACTTCCCGGTATTGTTCTCAGAAATGTATTTACTCAACCAGAAGTTATTGAAAAACTTCAACAGAAACATTTCAGGTTATGCGACGATCTTGTGGCATTATACATTACAAATCCCGAATTATTCGACATTAATATAATTACCGATGAATTAAATGTCAGATACAATAAAGATTATGACGTAACAGGAGTCAGAGAAGCAATATCCGATATGCTAAGAGGAACCTATTATTCTGAAAGAAATATTGTATTTAACAGATTTCCTGTTCAGCATGAAATGTTTAACTACGATATCCGTCCGATTATAGATTCAGCTATTGCACGCTATGGGTATGACGAATGGAAAGCAAATGTAATGACTGATGAATTTCATGGGCATCTTGGAGTGTTTTCGATAGTTGGCGCCAAAATGGGCATTAAAGCACGGGAATTATTTGGAGTAGGTGCTGACATGATCGAAGTGACCACCTTCGCAGGAACAAAGCCACCATACAGTTGTATGAATGATGGGATTCAGGTCAGTACAGGTGCTACCTTAGGTATGGGGACAATTCATCTGGCTAACCGCGGTAAAACTAAACCTTCAGCTATTTTTACCTATAATAATCGTTCTGTCAGAATAAGTCTTAAAAAGGAATACCTTGAACAAGTGGATGCAGATATTAAGGAAGGTATTATGAAATTTGGATTAATGGACGATGGGTATTGGAAACTTATTCGTCATAATGCCTTAAAATACTGGGTTGAGTGGGATAGAAATAAAATTTTTGATATTGAAGAAATCAGTAAAAAAAATAATCCCGATTTAAGATAATCCGACCAGAGCTTATTACTTCCTGTTTCATTGTAAAAAGAATGATAAAAATCTTAATTCTACCGATTTTCCTGGCTTTCCACCCTGTTCACGTAACTTTGACAACCATTGAGCAGGTTCAGGGAACCGATTCGATGAAAGTTTTTATCAGGATGTATTATGACGATTTTTTACGCGATTACAGGTTATATGACCCCGATTGCGATCTTGAGAAAATATCTTTAAACCAGTCATTCTCCACAGCTCTGGCAAACAATTACGTAAGTGAAAAAATACATGTCTACATAAATAACAAGCTTCTTATCGGGAAGGTGGTGACCTTAACCATTCTGGATAATGAAATCTTCCTGAACCTGATTTACAAGTCAGAAAAAAATCCAAAGAAGATCAGAATCAGGAATCAGGTTTTGACTGGTTTATACACCGATCAGACAAATATGGTCTTCATCAACATAAACAAAAATGAAGAGGCGATGAGACTTACACCTGAGCACGATAAGGAGAGCTGGTCATTTTATCAGTGAGGCAATCTCATGTGAAGATCAAATGCCACATTGTAGAAATGAACCCACAACCAGAAATCGACTATAAAGAGCTTTAAGACAACCCGGGCATCCATCTCTCACAAGGGATTAACTTAAAGAATCCGCATGTTAATCATTTTACATTGAAAGTCTCCTCATAATGTTCAGGAGTCAGTTTAATCCCGTTCTCAAAATTGTTTATCCTTATTATCATTAAATTCGTTTGATCAGTATACCATCCTGTAAGAATCAAATTCCTGACAGTTATAACTTTTGGTTTTTTGCCTGACCTGTAAATCAGATTCAGATTAATCTCAGTATCAGTGATATTCGCATTAACTAATTTTCCGATCAGCAGGTTATTATTTATGTAAATAAAGACTTTTGTATTAAAGTATTGGTTAATCAGGTCAGAAGGAAATGGTGGCTTATTAAATAATCTGTACAAATTTCTGTCGTCGTCGATTGTCTGTAAATCTTTCAGAAAATCATCGAATTCCATTTTGCAGGATACTTTTAATGAATCGGTTCCCTGAACATAATCAATGCTGGTCATCGTTATATGGCCGGATTGCAGGATCAGCCAAAATAAGAAGGCTAAGCATTTTACCATTGTTCATTATGTTTGGCAGGACCCCGATTGTTATTTGCCCTGTTTGTCCATATGTACAACAATCCTTGTATCATTGTCCTTCGACAGCGAACCTGCTTCCCCTGACCAATCGGAATAGTTCAGCACCAGTTGAAAGCCAAACACATCCTTGGTTATCTTGAGCGCATCACGAGACAGACCAAACTCCATCCTGACCGTATCAGGAACCTCTTCCGCATTCCCCATCACAATTGCATTGGCAATTGGTTTCGGTCCATTCCATGACCACTGCGACTGGTCAGTTCCCAAGAAGGTGAAAAAATCAAACCAGCCTGTCGGAATATTCCCTTCATACAGAAGGTCAGCGCCCAGTGAAGATGAGAACCCGGTGGACAATGAATTGTCAGTATCCATATACAGATCCATAATTGCATCATTGAGCCCGGCAAGACCGTTTGTACCGGCAGTACTGTATTCCAGGAAGATATAAACAAAATTGGCATCATAATCAACCTTGCCGCTTATCACATGATCTGTGCCCTGAAGCTGAAAATCGGGATAGGTGACGCCAGCCCAGTCTGCAAATGAATTATCATCAAGCTTTACGACAGAGGGTTTGTCAACTCTCAGGACAGTATGCATAGTCCATGGCTGTCCTTCTACATCACCTAACATCGAAATAAGGTAACTGCCTGTGGAGGAATAGTTGTGGACAACAGAGTCTCCGGTCACGGTCGGTGTTTTATCACCAAAATCCCAGGTTATCCCGCTTGCATTTTTGGTCTGATTTGCAAATGTCACCGTCAGCCCGTTGTAATACGACTTGAAATCGAGAGGAGGAGTCTGAGTAAGTGTATAAGCACCTTCCTTCTTGCATGACACTGATAAAATTATCATCAGTATTGCTGTATAAATTGATATTTTAGTATTTTTCATAATTGTCTGTCCATTAAAATTAATTGTTGGGAACGCAGAGCTTGTTGGTGCTTATCTCGCTTGACGGTATCGGGTAAACCGTAGAAGGATCATTTGTATGTATCATTACTCCTGAAACAGTAATTCCCGGATCGCTTGAAGTCGGAATTCCATTATAATTATCAAGATGATAACCCCAGTAATTACGCACAAGATCCTGTCCGTTCCTTAGGATATCGAATATCCGGTGCCCTTCGAACGCAAGTTCGATCCTTCTTTCCTTCAAAACTGCATCGAGGATATTGCCTGATGTAATACCATCCCTTCCTGCGTTATACAGATAGTCATTAAGGCTGCCTCCATCAGGAACAACCATCCTGTTGGTGCGTATTTCGTTCAGATCATCAAGTGCTGCACTTACATCTCCGGTTTTCGCATAGGCTTCAGCCCTGTTTAGATATACTTCCGACAACCTCAGCATTACGGGAGAGCTTAATGTTGGCGACCCATCCTGCCCTGAGAACTTGCTGATATAATAAATATTGACACCGTTTTTTAGCCCTGGATTGGAAGTTTCAATATATTTCCAGCGTACATCAATATCCATCATGGAAGTACCGAAGCCCATGGCGTTAAGTATGGAAGGCGATGCGCCTTCTTCTCCCCAGCAGTTTGCACCGTTATATATCATTGATGATACCGCGGCTTCCTTCTTGTCATCAACAGCAAGAAAGGGAATACACCAGATCGTCTCTGAAGAATTTTGGGCATTAGCAAAATAGGAAGGATAGGTCTCTGCTGTTTCCAGTGAATATGCTCCGGAATTTAAAACCGAATCAGCATATGCAATCGCATTCGGATAATCACCTTTGTAAAGAAATACTCTGGAGAGAAGAGCCCAGGCACTGTATTTTGACGCAAATCCCTTATTATTACGTTCTTCGGGGGGTTGCTCAGTCATCAGGTTTGCTGCTTTTTGAAGGCTTGAAATAATGTAATCGTAGGTTTCTGCCAGAGTGGCACGTGCTTTTGGGGCTCCATCGGATGAAGCTTCACGAATTATAACACCCGGCGATGAACTGTTTGCAGCTGAATAAGGACTCGCAAAAAGGCGGACCAGGTTATGGGTTGCAAATGCCCTCAAAAAGTAACATTCTCCCTTCAGGTAGTCTGGTAACCGGATCGCTGCCTTTCTCATCTGCCATCTGAATAGCAACATTTGACCCGTAGATGATCTTATACGATACTTCCCAGAAACTGTTGATATTTGATTTTTCAGAAGCACGGTCATTGTATCTGAAACTGTTTATCAGATCATCTTCAGTTTTGTATCCGCAAACAATATCATCGCTGGCAAAATCGCTCAGCTGGTAATACTGACGGAGATACCAGTTATTTGAACTTTCACTGTCCGGGATGTCTTTGAATTGTGCATATCCGCCATTTACAAGGCTCACGAGTCCATCGGAGGTATTCTTAATCTGGGTTCCGGTAAGAGCATCGGTTGGTATAATATTCAGATCGCAGGATGCAAAAGCCGCCAGAACCGTAAGAATTATGATATAATTTAATATATTTTTCATTATGTGAGAGTTTATGGTTTAGGGTTATCAGAATCGAACGTTTATAGTGCATACATACTGCCTGTTATTGGGGTATTTGAATTCAGCATACCCGGGCAAACCATTGGAAGGATTAATCGATACTTCCGGATCCTGTCCCCAGAAGTTAGTAAAAGTATACAGGTTGTCAGCTCCGAGAGAAATTGTAAGCCCTGAAAGTTTCATACTGTATACCACTGACGAAGGAAGCTCATAGCTTAATGTGATATTCCGTATCTTTACATAGCTTCCGTCTTCAATAAATCTTGTTGAAGGATCATAAGAATTAATGGCATTCTGCGGAAGCGGATGGTTAGCCACATCGCCCGGTTGCTGCCAGATCTTCCAGTCACTTCGTGGCATCATGACATTGAATCCTACATCCTGAAGGTCATGATCTACATATCTTCTGAAATAGTTATAGATCTTATTCCCTGACACAAAGGAGAAATTGCCTCTCACAGAAAGGCCTTTGTACCTTAATTCCGTTGCAAACCCGCCCTGGAATTTGGGCATCGGTGAGCCATATTCAATTTTTCTCGCAGCCTGGTAATCATGAGTCGGCTTGCCATCGGCTCCTACCCACAGCATTGAGCCGTTTGCAGGATCTATTCCGTAGTATTCCTTTGCATACCACGAATAGAGTGTCCCTCCGTCATGATAGATCTGTACAATACCATATGCATTGGCATTCTGAATCGTATCGCTTCCAAAACCTGAAAGCTTGTTTTTATTGAAACCAATGGTGAAATCAGTTGTCCATGTAAATTCCGGGGATTTTAATGTTGGTCGTAGAAATGCTTAACTCCACACCGGAGTTTTCAGAATTTCCTACGTTTTGCCATTGTTTCCTGAAACCACCTGATGGAGGAAGATCACGGTATACAAGCAGATTCTTTGTAATATTCTTATATATGTTGAAGTCAATGTTGATTCTTTGTAACAATCCCAGTTCCACTCCGGCATTAAGCTGATCGGTTTGTTCCCATGTAAGCTCAGGATTGGCCATCTGGTAAGGAACTGCAGCAGGGAGTCCGTCGTATTGAGTCGTATAGCTGAACTGCTCCATGTACTTATAAGGACCGATATCCTTCATCCCGGTTTTGCCCCAGCTTAGCTTGAGCCTGAGGTTATTCACGCTTTCTATTTGCTTCATGAAATCCTCGCTGCTGATATTCCAGGCTGCCGAAAGGCTCGGGAACATTGCATTGCGCTTTTTCGGTGCAAAAGATGAGGACTGGTCAATCCTGAGTGAACCTGAAAAAAAGTACTTGCTGCTTAGTGAGTAGTTTACCTGTGAAATGAAAGACTGCATTACAGAACTGACGGGAGCTCCTTCTATTGAATACTGCCCCGAAGCAACTGAAGGTACTTTCAGGCCCTCCGGAACACCTGTGCCCGATCCCTGAATATAATCAGAATTATCGCCACTTGCTTCAAACCCTGCCAAACCATTTATCGAATGAATACCCTCATCGAACCGGAACTTAAGCAGGTCGGTTGTTATCCCGCTGTAGCTGGCGTCGTTCCTCGAGCTGACATAACCACTGCCGAAATAGGAAAGGTTATCAGCAAGCGCGGAATAATATTGTTTATCCAAAGAGGAACCCGCACTCAAGCGGTTTGTTGAAGAGAACGACAGCCAGTCATTAAACTTGATGTTAAGATCAAGATCATAATCGAGAGAAAATCCGGTATTGCTGAGTTCTGAGTTGTCGGCAGCCTGAATCGGATTTATTTTATCCTTTGACCAGATTCCTTCTGCATTCTTAAAACTTCTTGGCTTTCCGTTCACATCATACGGATTATCCCACGGCATGCTTGTATAGGAATAATAAATGTTCATATAGTCTGCACCAAGGGTTTTTGAGCCGCTGAGATTAATGTTGTTTGTCAGGGTTACCCTGTCGGAGAATTTATATGTGGTGTTGGCACGGACATTTATTTTTTTATAGCCGGTATTTATAAATGTTCCCTCTTCATCGTAATAGCTTGCACCAATATAATATGACAATTTTTCAAGTTGACCTGATGCAGAAAGGAAATAATTCTGAAGCAGGGCAGGTTTGAAAGTTTCCTTTAGCCAGTTTGTATTGACATCCAGAATTGAAGCAGGACGTGCTTCTTTGAATTTCCTGTCATCAATTTCAAATAAGACCGGATCGCGGAAATATTCCCGATGGTAATTATATAGTGTTTTGCTGTCCATCATCGTTACATGACCCTGGTCAGCCACACGTATACCGGTAACTGCCTTTACTTCAAACTGTGGCTTCCCGGGTTTTGCCTTTTTTGTTGTGACAACGATTACTCCTCCATTGGCCTGGGAACCATAGAGCGCTGTGGCTCCTGCATCTTTCATCACTGTAATGGTTTCAACGTCATTAGGATCAAAATTGCCCCCGATAATACCATCAACGACATAAAGAGGCCCCTGGTTCGGAGCACTGAATGATGAGGATCCCCTGATCCTTATGTCGGGAGTGGATCCGGGGCTCCCCGATCCGTTTATTACCTGGATGCCGGCAACCTTGCCCTGAAGCATGGTTCCGATGTCACTTGAAGTCACGTCCATTAGTTTATCAGAGGAAACTGTTGTGACAGCAGCGGTTATTTCGTTCCTTTTCTTGTTGCTATATCCCATTACCACGACAGACTCCAGCTTGTTCACCATGGGCTCCATTGTTATTTCAAACATAGTCTTATCGCCGACTATAACTTCCTGTGTGATGTAGCCAATAAAGCTAAATACCAGGATGTCTTCCCGTGTTCTCACGGAAAGGCTGAATGAACCATCTGAAGCAGATATCGTACCCAGATCAGTTCCTTTAACGGTTACGTTCACCCCAGGCATCACTGTTTTTTCATCGCCTGAGATCAAACGTCCCTTTACTGTGATCTGTCCGGATACCGTTCCAAAAGCTGTCACTGCCAGCAATAACAGCAGGATTTTTTTACATTGAATAAAGAATAATTTCATTTTTACAGGTTTAGTATAGTTAATCAAAACCGGGATTCAAAAAGATAAATCTCGTAATCAGGGTTACAATCAAATGTAGCTAAACAGCACGAGAAAATCAAGGATAATTGTCTTGAAAAACAAAATATGAATAATACACCTGATATCCGGAAAAAGATTTAATCAAAGTTACGGTGACATCTTCTGAGATTCCCACATTTGCATCATCGGCGCAAATGGAATTAATTCAAAAGATGTATCAATAAAGAGAGATCAAAAGTTTCTATTAATTCATTTTAAAAAACAGATGAACAAAATATCATATTCACAGTTAGTGATTTATAATATTTCTAATCATGAAAACAGCATACTTATTAATTTTTTCAGTGTTGCTTCCTGCCATGCAGGCTGCAAATGCCCAATCCGCTAAAGATGACGTAGTGAACCTGGTGACTTCGCTTGACAATCTGATTGTTAAAAAAGATAGCATAAAGATCGGATCGCTGCTTACAAATGATTTCATCGGAACTATTCCCAGCGGACAAACGTTTCCGAAGGCACAGTATATCCGTTTTCATTGCAAACCCAATGTTGGCCTTATGTCGATAAGTACAATAGATAAAGACAGAACTTCCGTTCGCTTATATGGAAATTGTGCCATTGTCAACCGCCGTGTTCAGGTCTCAAAAAAAGCGCCCGACGGTTCCATGAAAAGCTTTGACGTACAGCGCATTGAGGTTTGTATTCAGCAACAGGGGAAATGGTATATTGCTGCTGGTCAGGGGACAGAGGTGAGTGGTAAATGATTTTATCGAAACATAAAGTATCGACTCTCCAATAATACTAAATATTACAGTTAATATCAGTAAAGGTTTAATTTTTATTAACTGCGTAATTCAAACACAGTCAGATAATCACAAGATGAAACTCTGGTGAGACGGAACTGTAGTGAACGTCAGGAATAATTTCCGGCAGTTTTTTTTATCTTTGCTTATATGGGACGTTAGCTCAGTCGGTTTAGAGCGCTTGCTTCACATGTAAGAGGTCACTGGTTCGATTCCAGTACGTCCCACTTTCACTTTAAAACATAAAAAAAGCTGAACCAGGACTGTTCAGCTTTTTCATCATAACGGTTAAGATTATTTAGCTGCACAATCTATACATACTTTTTTTTCACCTTTTATCCTGCCATATTCCATCACAGTCATCTCACCGCATTCTTCGCATACGAAACCATCAAAACTATCCTTTTTAGGCTCAAGTTTATATTCAAAGATCGGGGAAATATTCAGAAGCTTTTCATCAGGAGCATTCATAACCCCGGTCACCAGCGGATCAACTATCTCTGCGGGCACCGTACTGGCAGGTTTCCCAAGCATACGATAATCGGTGAAAAATGCGGTTTTTTTGTTGTTAAGCATTGCTTCCGCTTTTGGAGTCACTCTTACAGCCCGGTTGGTAGCTCTGTCAACAACAGTTACTGCCCACTTTCCTTTATGTGTTTTCTTCAGGTTGCCTTTGCCAAAGGTAGTTCCCATTATGACCTGCAAACCATCACCATAACAGGTTGCGCAATGGTCATCTCCCAGGTCGACAAAAGCAACTATCTGTCCATCCTTTGCACGTTCAATTCCAAGTTTATTCATTGCAGCTGCGCCAACGCGTAAACCCATCGGCATGGCAGGACATTTATGTCCGTGAAATTTTTGCCCGAATTCGAGCCAGTCTTTTGGATCAATCATGATTTTAAATATTAAAGTGAATATTATAAGAATTTATTTTACCAGAACATCAATAACCAATTTAGCCGCAATCAACAGTAGTACAACAGCATATATAACTTTAACCTGTCTTGATTTAGCTTTTGAAGAAAGATATCTAGCACCAAGCTGTGAGCCAATAATTACGGATACAATCAAAATAATAGTAAGCGTCCAATTCATGTGTCCTTGCGCCATGTGACCAAAATAACCTGAGAAAGAAGAGAAGGTGACAACAAAGGCTGTGGTAGCAGCAGCTTCTTTTGTCTTATAGCCCATCCACATTAAAATCGGAGCAATGATAAAACCGCCTCCGATGCCTAACATCCCTCCGACAAAACCAGCAAAAATCCCGACAAAAAGACCAATGACAGCACGTCTTTTAAATGACATCATTGTTTCCGGTTCTGCATTTCCCGATACCATTAAGGTTCTGACAGCAGCAACCACAACCATAGCAGCAAAGAATATTTTTAATGTACCCACCGGTACATATTGGGCAAACCACGAACCTGCGGGTGAAGCAATCACGGCAGCAATTGCCATCACAGCGCCGCCCTTCCAATCAATAAGCTTTTTGCGGGCAAAAGGTATAAGAGCAAACAATGTATTTAATCCGTTGAGCAGAAGTCCAAGAGGGATCGCAACCTCTTTCATATCGAAGCCAAACCAGTTGATCACCGGAACATAAACCATTCCACCGCCAAGCCCGAGCATGGCAAAGATGAAAGAAGCAATTGTAATGATGAGAAACACAATGAAGTATGCCATAATTTTATATTGTTTAAGTACTAAAATGTGAAAAGCACCTGTAAAGCAAACCATTCTGCATTCTTTGCAGGTGCATTATTTATTGGAGATAATTCTCCCGGTATAAAATATCCGAAGGCACTTGTCAATTGCCAGTGTTTCAGAACCTGGTATCTGATAAAAGCGTCAAATTCGTCACCAAGATGATGCTTTCCCGGTTCTAACTTCATAGTATTCAGCAGTGTTACATCATCAGGAACAGGGATATAAAACCGGTTGTATTTCATCTCAACCCACATGTCTTTAACAGGAAATAATTCCAATACGATTTCGCGGTCATCGAGGTTTGACCATGTTAGAATATTCATCCTCCCATAATACATATCGCTGGCTCCGTAGGCCGGGTCGAAAGTGTGAATTTCAGCATCGGTTTTCTTGCCTCCTGAAGCAAAACTCTCCCTTATACTGATGATGGGTTTTGCAGGGAGATTGTGGAATTGATAACCGGCCTTGGCAAACCAGCCGTATGCGTCTATTTTTTTACCACTTTCGCTGCCAAATTCCTTAACTGCCGTGAGATCTAAAACAAAATGATAAATATCGTTATTGAAGATTCTTGTACCAGTCCAATTCCTGCTAAATTCAAGAGTGTTGATATAATCTGCAGAGCCTTCAGTTTTTAAGACATAAAAAGGTTCAATGTTCATTATCCTGGGAAAACCAATGTGGGAGTACATTCCTCCACCCCAAAATTCAGTCTGTGTAAATGGAATGGAAATTTTTTCAGGATCATGAATTTTAGTTCCTCCAGCAAAGACATCCACAAAATTTTCGCCCCGCTTATACGACAATTTCAAAGCATCCCATGTCCAACGGCCTGTGTTTCCCCATTCTCCGGGACCAAAAATCCTTGTATCACCATAAAAGATTTTTTGTCTGCCAAGCTTAAGTGACAAATCCTTTAACAGGTGGTCATATTCAACATAAGCATCATAAATTTCAAAAAACTCTTCATTGGGATTCATGGTATAATAGGGTATCTCAGTACCCGCTTTGCGGATCCTGAACAGATCGGGATACTGACTGTTACGCAGAGACCACCCGAAAGCCCGTGAATCCTGCATGTGAAATGCGAAAGTTAAATTCCCGAATGGGATAAAAGTCAGACCTGTAATGATCCTTTGATAGAGTATCTTGTCATTGAGTTTTCCGATAGCAGCCGGACCATTGTTCCCATAGTTTTTGGCATTCATGCCATTCCACAACTCAAAGCGGTAACGCACAGACAAATCAAATTTAATTTTACTGTTGCCAGACTGGGCATTAAGTGTTCTCAGGCCCATTAACAGAATGATAGTAAAAATTGCTTTCTTCATAATATATAAGTAAGTACTTACATTGGTATTTGTGAAAAGAAATTACTTCTTAAGGATTTTCAGCATTAGCTGCATCATCCTGGTGCAATAATCACCAGTATGGAACTCACCCCCGCTGAGGATCAATTCTATATTAAGTGAAACCGGGATGCCCATATAAAGCATAGCAAGGTTTTCCACTGGGATCTGATTGTCCCAGATTCCGGCAGTAATTCCATCAAGAATAATTTTACTTACAAGTTCCTTCTGACTGTTGAAGATCTTCTGAAGCTGGCTTTTAAGTGCTGCATCATTATTGTGAGATGCCTCAGAAAATATGAGCATTGTAATTCCTTTATTTGCAGTGAGATATTCAATAGTGGCACAAATAAATCTTTTCAGGCGGATTTCAGGCACTTCTTCAGAGTTCGAAACGTTGCGTAACTGCCCTATAAAGTCATTCTGAACATCAGTGATTATCGAAATTATAATATCCTGCTTTGTCTGGAAATGACGAAATATCGAGCCCTCACTCATGCCTATCCGTTTTGCCAGATTATGAGTGGAGAGATTTTTCAAACCATCGGTGTATATAATATCAAGAACCGCTTGTTTTATTTCCTCTTGTCTGATGTCAGTCGTTTTTCGTGTCATCATTGTATGTAAGTATTTACTTACAAAAGTACAGACATTTTTTTTAACATCCAAATATTTATGAATCTTTATCAGATAACCCGAATTTTCTGAACAGGTAATATTTTGGAAAATCGATAGCCAAAGACAAGAAAGCAGACAATACGAAAAGAGTGAGAACTATTGACAGTTTTAGCGGAGGAACAAGTACTCCTGATACTGTTATGGCAGCAAAACCAATTATTGCTGCAGTACATGATACCATCAATCCTTTACCGGGAAGTGATGACCAGAAATGCCTTCTTTCCCTGACGATTAACACCCTCATCTGACTGTTGAATATAAGCATGAGCATCACAAGTGTTGTCAGCTCATTCCATTGTAAATGAAAATAATTCCTGCCGGCAAGGATAGCAATAACGTCTCCCAGAACGTATAATAACGCCGGTATCAGAGATGTCAGAATATTATTTTTAACGTTCCATTTATTTGGACTGCCTGTATGAATTACATTATCAGTCGCGAGAGACATGGTTACGAAATCATTTGCCAGCACCAATAAAGAAACACCGAGGAGAGATAGCAACATATTCTGAAACCAGAAGAATCCAATTGTAAGCAAAACTACAAACTCAATAACTTTAGCAACCTTATTGATAACCCATGTTAACATTCGCTGGTAGGTCTGTCTGCTTATTGTTATGGCGTCAACAATCACGCCTAAGCCACTTTCTGTTAAAACCATGCTCGCAGCTGCTTTAGCAACATCGGTTGAATTACTTACCGCAATGCCCATTTCCGCCTGTTTTAGAGCCGGAGCATCATTAACTCCGTCTCCGGTCATACCTACAATATGCCCATCGGATTGCAGCAGCTTTACAATTTTATATTTGTCTTCGGGGTAAATTTCTGCAAAACCGGCACAACCATTGATAATCTTCATCTGTTCCTTAACACTCAAATCCCTGATATCCGACATGCGAATAATTTTTTTCCCTATGTTAACACTATCAGATATCTCTATTGCTATGTCAATGCTGTCTCCGGTCAGCATCAATGGTATTATACCAAGTTTTCTTACCTGATCGATCATACTTTTTGAGTCGGGCCTGGGAGGATCAGCCAGAGAGATCAATCCGGTAAATTTAAAATTATCTGTATCTCCTTCTGCTGTATTGGCAACAGCAATGGTTCTGTAACCTTTCCGGGAAAAACCATCGATCGATTTTTTGATTTCATCTATAGTCTCTTTAGTTAGACCACTGCAAAGAGTCATAATCACCTGAGCGGCGCCTTTGGCAGACCTGAAACGTTTTCCACCGGATTCAATTATTGCTTCTGTTCTCTTTTGTGATGGATCAAATGGAGTATAGGATACCTGTTTATATTCATTATTGCTGATTCCTGAAGCCTCGGCATAATCAATAATTGCAATATCTATAAGGTCCATTGCATCAGATCTGGATGTCAGTGCGGCTATCCTGAGCACATCTTCTTTCCGGTTTCCTGAGAAAGGAATAGTATCTGCAACCGATAACTTGTTCTGGGTAATTGTGCCTGTTTTGTCAAAACAAATGATATCAATAGATGCGGCATCCTCCACTGAATTCAGCCTGGTTACCAGAGCCCCTTTTTTAGCAAGCTCCTTCGCCCCCACCGATTGTACAATTGTCAGTACAGCAGGAAGAGCAACAGGGATGGCGCCTAAAAGAAAAATTACCACGAACGTCAATATAATTAAAACATTTAAATGCATCATGAACGCTGAAACTGAAATTAATAATGATGCAGCAATACCCAGGTACATCATATATTTTACTATAGCCATCATCACGGCTTGTTGATGTGATTTCGGACTGGCGATTTTAACCAGGTCGGCTGTTTTTCCAAAAAATGTTTTTGAACCGGTGTTTATCACCACACCCATTGCTTCTCCCCGTCTTATTACTGAACCGGAATAGATAGTGTCCGATTGATGAATTTCAATGGGAAGTGACTCACCGGTAAGGGCAGACTGATCAACTGAAAGCTCCC
Source organism: uncultured Bacteroidales bacterium (assembly GCA_963715785.1). GTDB lineage: Bacteria > Bacteroidota > Bacteroidia > Bacteroidales > VadinHA17 > LD21. The sequence continues at coordinate 1,653,107 of OY970276.1, read as the reverse complement.
CGGAAATAATTTTGGCATCAGCCGGCACAATATCGCCAAGCTTAACAGATATTACATCACCAATGACAATCTCTTTCGCATCTTCAGCAGACCACTTTTTATTCCTTAAGATTCTTGCCCTCACTGCTAACTTTCCCCTTAACAGCGCAATTACTTTTTGTGACCCGCTTGAGTGTATCTGCCCGATCACTGCATTAATGGTCAATAATGCAAAGATTATAATTCCTTCAAGTTTATGATTTAATGCAAAAGAAAGACCCATTGCTAACTCCAGCAGCCATGGCATGGGCCCCCAATAACGCAAAAGGAACTCAAATACAGGATTTCGTTTACTCTCAGCAATTTCGTTATACCCAAGTTTCTGAAGACGATCACCAGCTTCAGTATCAGAAAGTCCATCTGCATTAGTCCCGAGGAGTCTGAATGTCTCTTCTATAGAGATTTTATTGTACTCAGACGTGTTCCTGACTTCATTAGTCACAAAAACCCCCTTTCGTATTTTGATTTTTTGTAATGTCAGTTAGGTCTGATTAAGAATCTCCATAGATTATCCTTAAACCTTATGAAACCGACAAAACTTATAACACCTGCTAACCATTTTTGTTGTCTGATACAGGTATTTGTTTAATACGCTTTAAACCCATTAGAAGCAATGACTTTGCCAGACTGACCCGTGTTCCGGTTCAAATGGAACGGGTCTGTAAAAAAGCCTACGGTTTAATTTTTTCAAACAACCCGGATAATTTTGTCCTGTAAATCTCAGTGATTTGTGTTTCATGCTCTCCAATGGGTTTTACCGGAATCAGATCCATAACCTCCTGAGGTGACAATCCTGATTTGAACATCAGTTTTAGTGAAGCAATCAAGGTGTCGTTTATCGAATCGTTACTCTCTTTTTCAGACAGACCTATTTTCTTCCCGATCTCTGCCAACTCCTTCCATTGGAACCAGAAATATGTAGGCAGCATAGCAGACATGATAGCATAGCCTTCAAGTTTTTCTTCAGAAACTTCAAAAGTATTACCCAAAAGCTTTAGTAAGTCGAGAACCAGCAGTTTTCCATTCCCGTTAAATTCAGAAGAGAAGCATATCGGGTTATAACCTTCATTTATGAATGAAGTCGCGTTTGGAATTAACCTTGCAATGTTTTTAGCTTTTTCCAGTTTTGATGATATTTTCGCAATAGTGATTTTTGGGGCGAGAGAGATTACTATTGTGTTACTGGCAATGCTATCCTTTATGAGCTCAAGGGTATCCATTACTACAGGAGGATGCAGGGAAATAAAAATTATATCCTGCGAAGCAGCCACAGATGCATTATCAACGCGAATATCAGGGAATAATCTTTTCAGATTACCTGTGACATCCGGGTTAGTGTCAGTAACAACAATTTTACTGAATTGTGCATTTTCATTTTTGAATCCCTGCAGAAGAATTCTTGTCACTCTTCCGCCACCGATAAAACCAACTGACTGTTTCATTTTAATATGATTTGGGGTTAAACATTAACAACATTTTTTATTTTCCTGAACCGGAGGGCAGGGAACTGTTCTTAGAATTCAAACATTTAAATCGGTTTTATTCCTTTCTGTTGCAGCACTTTAACTAATTCAGCCTCGGGGAAGAAACCTTCATGCCTGAAATATTCCTTTCCGGTTTCATCGAGAAAGATCTGGGTGGGGATTGCAGCAATGCCATATTTTACACCATATGGTTTGCCTTCATCTGTCCACACATCATAGAAGATTATCCTCACATCGTTGGGATACTTGGTTTCAATTGAATTCATAACCTTTTGCATCAACTTACAAGGTATGCAATTGACAGAACCCAACTCAATAAAAGTTACTTTGTATTTTTTTTCTGAATTCTTTGAATCTGTAGAAACCTGACTTTTGGTTTCATCATTTCCCGCCTTGCTTTTATTCTGGCCACATGAGGATACGACAAATAATGCGAGGAAAAATAAAGCAACAGAAATGTTTTTGATTTTCTTTGTTCTCATAAATCTAATATTTAGTCAATTGAATTCTTAAATTAAAATTTTCAAAATGTTAACTGTTATCATTTTTATCAGCAGTCTCATTTATGCTTCCCGGTATTAATCAATTCCTTCTGGTCGCTCCTGAAGAGTTCCGGCTGGATATTAAAATGGTGAATTCCATATGTTTCAAGTAGTCTATCGACTTGTTCCAGAATCACTTCGAAGCGTGAGATTGAATAATCTTCGTCCAGATCCAAGTGAGCCTCAAGCATCATTTCATGATCATCAAGTTGCCACACATGAACATGGTGCATGTTCTTAACCCCCTTTAATGAAGTCATTTGTAGCGCAATCTCTTCAATGTTTATGTGTGAAGGAGTAAATTGCATGAAGATCCTTATGGATTCATAGAAGATGCCCCAGCTACTGTACACTAAGTAAATAGCTATGACTATTGAAAGTACTGCGTCAATCCAGTACCAACCAAAATATTTTATTGCAAAACCTCCAATCAGAACTGCTATTGAGGTCATCATGTCGGTAAACATATGCAGATATGCTGAACGCATATTCATACTTCCTTCAGAATCTCTTTTAATTAACAAGACGCTGACTCCATTAAGGATTATTCCCAGAGCAGCAAGATAAATTACCACCAACCCGGCAATGGGTTGTGGGTGAATTAATCTGTTTACAGCTTCCCAGATTAAGATTGTTGCAATTATAAGTAATGTTGCCGTATTAAGGAATGCTGCAAAAATTCCTGCCCTCTTATAACCATAGGTTTGTTTAAGGGTTCTTTCCCGACCTGATAATTTCTCCGCCCCGAAGCTGACTATGAGTGAGAGCACATCACTGAAATTATGAGCAGCATCGGAAAGTAACGCCATACTGCCGGATATCAATCCACCTGTAATCTGTGCTATAGTAATCCCAATGTTAAGCAGAATGGTAACAAAAAGATTTTTCCCACTTGCCGGTCCATGTTTATGTAATCCTTCACTCATATTTTACATCTAATCCTTTTGGCCAATTTGATTATTACATTTCTTTGAGAGTTTTATGCCAGAGGAATATAAAACGATTTCTCATCAGCATTGTATCCGGAACAGGGGATACATACATTCTTTCCGTCTTTACGATGAAGATACCTTTCAAATACATACTCTCCGCATATTTCACATTTTGCTTTATTAAATGAACCTTTAGGTGGCTTGAATTGAAAGTCCGGAAGTGAATTTACATTAAACAGTTCTTCATCCGAAGCATACAGAACCATATCAATAATGCTTTTGCATACTTCTGCCGGAATTTGAGATGGTTCAATCCCCTTCTTACGGTAAACAAAAAATTCATGTGCCGCCAGTGCATCTGAAAATTCATTTTTAAGAGCAATCCGGACAGCAACTTTCCCGGGATACCAAAAGGTTGCAGCTATTTTTCCATAATATAGTCTGTCAATCATACTTTTACCAAAAGTTGCCCCTGTGGAAACCATGAGTCCGTCCTGCATACAGGTCTGGGGATGCCCGATTCCCATTTCGGAAAAAACATGCATTTCATGGTCCTTGCAGCGTTCAACACCTAATTTTTGAAGTGCCAGGGTACCCATGCGGTAGCCTATCGGCATAAACGGACAATTATGCCCGTGAAATTCATATGCCCACGAAGGAATCTCAAATTTTTTCTTTTCCATGATTAAGTTTATTTAAATGCGTTTCATATTGAGTTTAAGGTTTCCTGCGTTAACGAGCTACGATCAACGCAAGTTCAATTGTTTTAGAATCGAGATGTTTGAACTGGTTCATAGTGTCAATTTTTAAATGGATCTGTTGCTGAAATTTTTTCAGCATCTTTCTTCTTTAACATGGGGTAAGCATTTTTTCCACTGGAATTAAGGATGGCCTTTAAGTTTTGATTCCATTTTATGAGTTATTTAAAAAATCAAATTAAATAAATATCCAACTATCATTATCCCGAATCCCACTACACCAATAAATGTGAAAATCAACGGTAGCTTCAGTACCTTACGCAGGATTATCATTTCGGGCAGAGATAAGCCAATAACTGCCATCATAAAAGCAAGGGAGGTTCCCAGCGCAGCTCCCTTTTCAATAAGCACTGAAACAATTGGTACAATTCCCGCCGCATTAGAATATAACGGGATGCCAATTAATATTGATAATGGTACCGAATACCATGCAGATTTCCCCATTAAAGCTGCCATAAATTCTTCCGGTACAAACCCGTGTGCCCCGGCTCCGACAGCGATACCTAATGCTACATAGATCCATACCTTTCCAACAATATCCTTTATTGCATCATAACCAAGGCTTACTCTGTTACCAAATGTTATTTTTTCTTCTGCCTCTCCATTATTACCCAGGTGTGTCTCATAGACCCATGGTTCCACCCATTTCTCGAGTTTAAGTAAGCCAATTATCCATCCGGCAGTAATTGCAATAATCAAACCTGTTCCGACATAGATTGCTGCTACCTTCCACCCGAACATTCCATATAAAAGGATAACGGCAACTTCATTGATCATCGGTGAAGAAATAAGGAAAGAAAATGTGACTCCAAGCGGAACTCCGGACTCCACAAAGCCCAGGAATAATGGGATTGCCGAGCATGAACAAAATGGTGTTACAATTCCTAATGCCGCTGCCATTACATTGCCGGTGAATGTCTTTTTTCCCTCAAGCGCTTTACGGGTCCGTTCAGGCGTGAAGTATGTCCTGATGATTCCAACAAAGAAAATGATCAGGGTAAGCAACATCATGACTTTTGGGAATTCAAAAACAAAGAAACGTACAGCTTCAGTGAGATGCGCACCTTTCGTCATTCCCAAAACTGAATAAATTAACCAGTCGGTTAATGGTTGCAGGTAGTGATATAGAATGTACCATACAGGTAATATTACAAAGGGTAACCAGATATTTGTTTTAATATTTTTCATTTAATAAGAATTGATATTTCGTCGTACTACGAAATAATTTTGCAAATTTTTTTATAGATATATTCTGAAAATGTAATAAAGGCCGACAAGAATAAAAACTATGGCAATGACTCTTCTGAACCAGAGTTCAAATGTTTTTAATTTATGGTAAAGACCTCCGATCCCCGAAACTGTATAAGCCAGTACCCCTGCAATAATGATCACCGGAATACCGGTTGCAATAGCAAAAATAACCGGCAGAAATAATCCCGAAGCGCTTGATACAGTTAACGGGACAAGCATCCCAAAATACAATACTCCGCTGTAAGGACAAAAAGCAAGAGCAAAAAGTATTCCCAGTATCAAGGCATCAATAAATCTCCACGACTTTCTTTTTTCCATCTTTTCTGATAGTCTGCCAAGACCGGGGAAGTTTATCCTGATAATATCAAACATGAATATTCCAATTAATACCAACAGTGGGCCGATGATTTTTTCGCCATACTTCTGAAAGAACCCGGAAAATTTGAACTGGTCGGCGCCAAAATATATAATTAACGGTATGAGGGTATAGGTGACTGCTCTTCCCAGAGTGTAATACAATCCATTGAAAAAGACCCGGTTACGGTTTTCCAGATCTTTACTTATAAATCCTATTGCAGTTATATTCGTAGCCAGGGGACACGGACTGACAGAGGTCATCAATCCAAGCAATATGGCCGTAAGCCAAGGCATGGAACTACTATCAAGAAGATTGGTAAGAAAATTCATTAGGGAGTTTACTTGTTGCTGGTTGTTTGTTGCTGTGTTGGGTGCTGGTTGCCTGGTAGTTAGTACGTTGCTGACAAAAACCAGCACCGGGTACCCGCCACCCAGTTTATTTTATCAGAGGATCTATCTTTGATTTCATAATATCAGTGAATTTTTGCGGCTGCGAAACTGCATAGAGAAAACCCTCATTTGTAATATTGATCTTCTGCCCGCCTTTTACAATTAGGAGCGTCTGACTGTTTACCCCAAGTCTTTCTCCCATCGCTTTCCCGGTTGCTTCTTCAAGATTCAAAGCAGTGAAACTAATTTTTCCGGCTTTAACCTGATCGGGATAAAGCATCTCAACATTCTTTCTGGCTTCGGCTTCCACCGTTTTGCAGGTTGTACACCGGATGGTCATATGAAAGTAGTAAACTTCTACATCTCCATTCTTTGAAACTTCCGGAGCAGGTTTCTGGTTCGTCTGGGCGCCAGAAGAAATACCAATCAGAGTTATCAATACGAAACTTATCAAAAAGAATTTTCTCATGGTGTTAGATTATTATTTGGTTAGGAATTGTTTTATCTCATCAACTGATGGTATTCGTCCTTTTGAAACTACTTTTTCGTTAACTACCAAGGCAGGAGTAGTCATGATGTTGAATTTCATAATTTCAACAATGTCTTCGACCTTCGTGATTGTAGCATCAATACCATTATCTTTTACAACTTTGCGGGTAATTTCCTCAAGAGTTTTGCATTTTGGACAACCGGTGCCTAATATTTTAATTTCCATTTTATTATATTTATTATTTCCTGTTTAAGAATGCGCCGAATAGCTCTTTTGCCTCAGCCCATCCGGTTTTATTAATGCAATATTTAATATAGGGAGGATTTATTTCACCCTGTATCAATCCAGCTTCTTTCAATTCCTTCAGGTGCTGAGAGAGAGTAGAACGGGCAATTGGAAGCTCTTCTGCCATGTCGCCGCTATAACAGCACCTGTCAGTATTCTTTACAAGGAAATCCATTATAAACACCCTTACAGGATGTCCCAGGGCTTTCGAATACCGTGCAATCTTTTCCTGTTTATCGGTGTACACCTTCACTTTTTCCTTTATCTCCATTTCATTTAGTATTTCGTCTAATTACGAAACAAAAGTACATATTTTTTTATCCCGCAAATAATTTGAGATCTATTTTTATTATTTTCTGAAAATCCTCATATTAACCTGAAAATGCGGAAGTCTACTTTCTGAGACAACGTACAGACTCACCTCGCTGCTTGGGAGTGCTGCTCCTGGCCAGTATGTTACTCTCTGACAGATAGTGGTCAATAGCTTCAAGAGTCTTGCTTTCTGTTGAGCTCCACCAGACTCCAATACTGCCTGAGTTTTGGAATGTTCCATTTTCCACGCGATAACCTCCCGGCAGTCCTGAAAAACCTGATTCGTTGGTCCCTTCACTACCCTCGCTCCAGCCAGTTGTGCTTTTCAACCTATTGCCCACGTCCCCCTGTCTGGCTAAATAGTGACCAAGCTCTGTCCAGTCAGTATCGCTGGCCAGGCTCCAGCCGGCTGGCGCTAATCCTCTGGGGTCATTCAATGCGTACCAGTTATATAGCCGGCCGTATTTTGGACCAAATGCAGGGTTATTATTATAATAACACCAGGCAGGTTTTCCCGCATCACCGGCTTTCGTCCATTCGGCATTTGATCGTGCCTCCGGAATAGTATCACCGTTTCGAAAGGTGATTACATTCAGGTTTGCTAAAGCCCACTTTTGAGTACCTATAGTTATGGTTCCGGAATCTTTTGTTTTATCTGCGGGAGGACTCTTTTGAACAGTTTTTGATTTTGTCTGAGTAGCTTTTGAGCCGGTTTGTACAGACTTTGATTTTGTCTGTGTTGATTTCGATCCGGTTTGTCCAGCCTTTGATTTTGTCTGTGCAGATTTTGATTTTGTCTGAACAGAGGTAGTTTTTGTCTGGGCAGATTGTGAACCTGTCTGTTCTGAATTTGATCCTGCAGGCTGACAGGAATTTCCCGATGCACTCCCAAACAAATTTAAGAGCACAAAAACACCTGTTATCGTGATAATCGTTATTATTTTTTTCATATCTCTCTACTTTATATTGCAGGAAAATGCTTTGATGTTTTCAGAATAATCCTTCAGAACATATCCTTTAATTATGACTATTAATCTTCACACAACAGATCAGAATTTATTTATTAAAGTCTTTAGCTTTTGTATTTGCTGAACATCAGTTATGAAACGTGTCTGTAGATATTTTATTATAATTAACATATACGCTATACGTTCAAATTAAAATTTTGTTTCGTACAAGGACCGGATATGTAAAGTGTCAATTTTCCCCTTTTCGTCAAAAACAGGGTGATAAGGATTTTCTTGAATACAATTCAATTCAACAAATTTTAAAAAGGACCTTTGGACAATTGAGGCTCCGGCAAGCATCATTATTTATTTCAGATCGTCTTTATTGAAAATTTATCTGGCGATGCTTGACGGAGATTCCATAGAAGCCTTTATTCGGGAAAACAAAGAAAAATTCGATGTTTATCGTCCGCCTGAGAATCATCTTGAAAAATTCCTGATGAGAATAAATTACAGGATCAGGCACATAATCAGCATCACTCCCTATCTTTTAAGATTAGGCGTAGCCACAATACTAATCTTTGCCGCTTCGATCCTTGTATGGAATAATTTTATCAGGAAGGACAGAAATGAAATATCCCTGAAAAATAAGATTTCACTTGTGATTAATAAGATTAAAACCTATTAAACAAACAATTAAGTGGATATAAAAAATACTAATCAGATTGTTAAAAGCAGCAATCTGCAAGAATGCAAGTCATTATCCGGAAATAAGAAAATTAGTTAATCATATGATTTATAAATGTCATGGAAACTTCAAAAATGAATAAACACGTAATTGTAGCCGGTTCGATTCAGATTGGATTTGCCGTATTGGGCCTGATGGCTGCTGCCGTCGTTTTTGTTGCTCTTTCATTTGCCAGAGCCTTTACAGGGCAAGAGGAAGTGGCAGAAACGGTCCTTCGCTTTTTATCAATAAGCCTCCCGTTACTGCTGGGGCTGATGTCGACGCTTGGACTCGTGGGAGGCATTGGCTTGCTGGTATATAAACCATGGGCAAGATACCTGGTAATAGTTCTGGCAACAATGGGTTGCGTTAACATCCCGTTTGGAACAGTAAAAGGCATTTATACCGTCTGGGTATTGGTCCAGGATGATACTGTTAAGCTTTTCAAGAAGGATAAAAATATTGAGACCAATCCGATATCATAAAATTGAATAAGCTGCGTAATCACTCAATCTCTGAATAAATTAATTTGATTTTACATGATCAGGGTGTAACTTTGGATTAAGATAGAATTGTTATGGTTATGAAACTAAACATCCTGAGTATGAAAAAGATCATTTGCTCTCTGATATGGATCACAGCATTAATATTTTCCGGCTGCAGTACCGGCTCTGAAAAGAAAGGTGCATCTGAATTACAGTCCTCCAACATATATAAAACCGAGGAGGGATTTGTGGATGCGAACGGAGTAATGATCTATTATACTGCATTTGGCAAGGGAGAGCCACTGTTGATTGTTCATGGAGGACCTGGTGCATCCCATGACTATTTTCTGCCATATCTTCTGCCTTTGGCAAGAGAGAACCGCCTGATATTCATCGATGAACGCGGGTCAGGGCGTTCCCAGAAAATTGAGGATCCCTCGGGTTATACTGTTGAGAATATGGTTGAGGATGTGGAAGCTGTAAGGAAGGAGTTGCAACTTGGAAAAATCAGTCTGCTCGGGCACTCCTACGGAGGTGTTCTTGCACTGGCTTATGCACTCAAATACCAGGAAAATCTTTCCCATCTTATTTTATGCAGCACTTTCCCCAGTACCAAAGAAATGAACGGGGTCTTCAAAAAGATGCTTGATAAAATGACACCGGAACTGCGCGCCAGGATAGAAACCATGGAAAAAGCAGGACTATACGGTCATGGCAGGGACTATGAGAAAAACCGGTATACTTCAGAATATATGATCGCTGCCTGGGGAGAAGGCTATTTCCCTTATCTGTACCAAAATCATCCCGACCCTAATTATGATCCGATTGCAAATGGGATCATGTCATGGGATCTGTACCGTGAAATGTGGGGGTCAGATGGTGAATTCGTAATAGACGGCAACCTTAAATCGGCAGAATATACCGACAGACTGTCAACCATTAAAGTCTCCACATTGATTACTGCCGGTGATAATGACGAATGTGATCCCTCGTTATCGCATGAGATGAACCAAAAGATAGCCGGATCAAAGCTTGTCATTTTTCCAAAGAGCGGACATATGACCTTTGTGGATCAACCATCGCTATTTATTTCAACAATAGATGGATTTCTTCATCCTGAGAAATGATAGAAAACTGTTTATAGAATAATCAGGTGCTACAAGCAAATCTGCTTTATTGCATATACCTTTTCAGGATTCAGCGTCAAAAATGTGATCAGTAGTATTATAAATGACGCAAAACGCCAGGTCCATGTTTTCACAGGGTCGTATGCCACTGAATAATCAGTCAGATGTTTTCCATCGTACCTGAAGAAGGGATTAAAGAAATAAATTGTTCCGTCATTACATTCAATCTCTGTTCTGATGTAAGTGTCGGAATCGGTAAATCCATAAGATCCCTCTTTACTGCCTGTTATTCTTTTCTTTAAGATTCCATTCTGGCCGATAAATGTAATTGTTTTCACAGTACGGCTTAACCCTATTGTAATAGTATCGTCTCTTAATGACACTGAGCTTATTGAAGGAAGCATTTTCAGCGCAGCTTTCTTCTGTTCATTATCTGTTAAAGCGCTTATATTGAATTTTACTCCAACTGAAAGTCCCATCCGGAGCGCACTCAAGACAGAATCAGTCACCAGGTCGGAATTAACAAGGTTAAAGCTGACACCGACATCTTCAGGATCCCGCAGGTTATGCGCATCATCATCAGCCATTAAAAAAACAGGATGCCCATATGATAGAATTGTGTCGTAACATGATCTAAAGACATAATCATGGTTTGCAATTTCCAGGCAATTATAATTACTAAGGTATTTCAGGTCATTTGAAGAATAAGCCTTTCTGTAAACAGGATGAACTATTGTGGTAATAACTGAGGGGTTCTTTTTCAGATGATCGAGTATGAATTGCTTATTATTTAAAGTCTGTCGGAAAGGAAAATCACGCCAGTCAACATTTCCGGCGTTCAGAATAAGCTGATGATTCTTATAATATTGAAATCCATGTTCATAAACAGGAATGAACCATTCATTTTTGCTCTCAAAATGATTTATTGTCTGATAATCAGATATGCTTATGATTTTATATCCCAGATATCTGTATAAACTGTCGAGTGCACGGGAATAGGCTAGTTTATCCCTGCTATCAAATGGTTTCCATGCATGAGCGTGAAAATTAGCTACCTGCCATTTTGTTCCGTCAAAATTCCTGTAAGGATTATAGATACTATCTCCTCTGAAATGATGCGGTTCGGGGAATGAATATTTATCATTAACCACATATTGCAGAATCAGATTGACAATAATAAAAAACAAGAACCCAAAAAATAAAGCATTTCCGGCTTTAGCTAATTTCATAATTAACTGTTCTCAGGATTTATTATTCACTTCAGAGAATTTAAAATATGTCTTCACCGTCACTGTCTTGTCTTCACTTTTTAAACACCGGACAATACAAAATGTTTAAGCAAAACCATGCTTCGGAATTTCCATAATCTGAATCTAAAACCTGACATTTTACCACCTGAGGGAAAATCCGATTTGATTTCCCCGTTGAATTAATGTTAACTCCTTTTCTTTTTTTCTGCTTGAAGAAGGTTGGGCAGGCTGGCTTTCATGTATTTTATTATAATGATTCACCACCTGCCGTCCGCATAAATAACCCATAAGCCCACCGACAAAAACATCAGAAGCCCAGTGTTCGTGTTCTGTCAGTCTTGAGATTCCGACAAGAGTAGCAGCAGAATAGCATATTATCGGAACAGCTTTTTTGTCCTTATACTGCATTGCGAAGACTGTGGCAATTGAGAAAGCAGTCGCAGTATGCCCGGAAGGAAACGCATCAAATGCAGAAACAGGTCTTCTTACAGCCAGATCCTGATCCCATATCGCAAATGGGCCATACCATTCGCCTCCTCCTTTTTTACTGATCACATAATCAGCCATTGGCCTTTCCCTCCCGGTAAGCAGTTTTATAATGTTTGCCCAGAGACCCGAGGTGATCATAGCCTGTGTTGCCAGGAGACTGGTTTGAACTCCTTTCTCATTTTTAAAGACAGCAAAAACCGCCCCTGAAGCAATGGCAGAATATATACCCCAGGGGCCGCCAAAATTTGTTATCAAAGGAGAAGTCTTATTTACCCAGTTATGCTTCTGTTTCTGAACCCGGGCCCATTCGTCTATTTCATTGTCAAAATGGATCAGTCCTGCAGTAATTACAACTGCGGCACCTGTCATTATCCACTGTTTTGAGTCCATCCTGAATGGTGCTGTGAACTGTGCACCCAGGTTGTAGCCCAAAGAAGGAAGATATCCTTTCCGTGATCTGAATGAAAAGATGCTGTCGGTTTTATAGAAATTGGTTGAAGGCGCCTGGAGATACACGGCTTCAGGTTTACCTTTTACATTTACTGTATCATTTGTTGAAGCCGGATCAATAGGCAAAGCATTTTGTGAATAAACTGCTTCACTAATGGGAATTAAACCAATTAATAAAACTAAGGCACGCACTATCAGATAAGATAATTTAGTTGTTTGGGACATTGCAGAAATATTCAAATAAAATCAAACCTATGTTAATTCGTGAAAAAGCTATGGAGTTGATATCCATTAATTTCAAAAAGATCTGATAAAGTCATTCCTGACGATCCTGATTTATTCCGTATTATCTCCAACCAGGTCTTATTTCATTTTCAATGGGAAAACCTGATTCCCTAAGAAATTCTGTTCTCATTCCCATCAGGGATAAAATCAGGAAGCATTCATTACCCTGATAATTAAAGCTATTTTACCGGTTCTACCACAAGAATTGTAAAGGTACCGGGTTTAAGTGTTGGTCTGGGTCGGGGATTATCCGCAGTTTTCTCAGGAGCTGGCCCAAACTCAGCCGTCGGAAGATAAATTTTGTGGGTTTTAGCGCTTACTGAAATTGTCCTTGCACCAACCTGTGTCGGCACATTTTCAAGAACCTTGAAAGAATTTGGACTTTCCTCCTGAACTACAGTAAGTTCACCTTCGCCACAAGAGCTATAGGCTCTTTTAAGACCCGGATCAAATCCTGCGCCATCAACCCGGCCTCCTGTTGGAAGAGTGGCTATAACCTTGCCTGTTTCTGCATCAAGGACTACCATCAGCTTATCTGTTGCACTGAACAGACGATGGGTCACATTATCGAGTGCAAGCCCGCTTGGACCTTCCCCGGGACTTATTGACCAGGTCTGTTCGACCTTCCATGTTTTAGTATTGATCATGCAGACTTCGCTTTTGTCTTCAATATTTACATACACTTTCCCTTTGCCATCACTGACTGCCGCTTCAGGTTTCCCTGGCAGGGGAATAGTCTGAATAACCTTATCCGTCTTTGCATCTATGACTGTGGCATTTGATGAACGGCCGTTCCAGGTAATGACCGATTTTGTAAACGGCTCATATAGAATTGCATCCGGATTTCTTCCGGTGACCGGCACCTTCCCTATCACACTGAAATCCTTTGTGCTGAATACTGTGACATTACTATCAGCCCCGTTACTTATGAATCCCTTATTGAATTCCGGAGCGATCGCGATTCCATGTACACCATTCACATCCGTAATAGTTGCTACACTTTTATCGGTTTTCATGTCAACAACATGCACCATTTTGCCATGTGAAACATATAGCATTCCTGTTGCATCATCAGCATTCAGATAATCCCAGAAACCGTCACCGTCAAGATGGATTTTCTGAACAATCTTATAGCCGGAAGCTGTATTCTGGCCATTCAGACCAAGTAAGGAAAGAAGTATTCCTCCCATAATCATAACTAATTTTTTCATTGTATCTGACTTTTTTTGGTTAACACGATTTACCCTGATTATATCAATAACAAAAAATACGTTCAATACGAATTCAATGAGAAGAGGGAGTTAATAATGCATTAAAATAATCAGCCAGCCGTTCAATGGCTTGTGCATCAACTTCAATTTGTTCCTTAGCCTCTACCCAGTTTCTCTGCTCAATTGCTTCGCGGATTCCTGGCATTGTTTTTACACCATAACCCGTATAAGAACCAGGTGCATATATAGTGTGCCTGTACCATGACCTGCGAGGAAGTCCCTTTTCATTTAGCAACTGCTGTTCTGCCCTGTAAAGCGATTGATTAAATGAATCCGTCATTTTGTATGTCTTTATATTGATCTGATAAATTGCATTTAAGCTATCGACACTTTTTTCCAATTGATGCAGGGCGTTTTGCAAAGGCGAAAAGTCGAGATATGGTACCTCAGTTTTTAATAGGGGAACATTGTATCTTTTAGTCGGATCATCTCCAGCCTGGTAGGCGCCTGAATTGATAATTCTGTTCTCGATCATGGCAGATTCCCGGCTTTCGTTCAGGAGTGTCTGAAGCTCCTTTGAATAACCATCGATCGTTCTGTACAGGTTATTAAAATCGAATGGCAGCCCATCTGCTTCCGCAAGCCTTAAGATTGCATGGCCAGCTGTTTCTGCCAGAGTGACGCCATATTGAAATCCGGGGTCTTTAAACCTTATATATAAGTCGTAGGAATCATAAATAGAATGATAATCGCCTCCATCGTCCTCACCGGAAAATGCCAGATTTAACGAAGGAATCCCTGCATGCTGGATAAAGGAGGAATAATCGGAACCCGATCCCAGGGCGTCGAGCTTTAAATTTTTCTCATCCAGGATTTTTTTCTTTGCCACAGTGTTCTTTGCGGTTATTGCTTCATGATCATGCAACCGTTGAAATATTGTCACATTAGTCTGAGGGTCCATTACCTGCTTAGATATTTCATCCATCAGGGGCTCAAGGGCGTGAGATCCTTCCGCATAAAGAAAGCCTCGTCCGTTACCATCTGAATTTATGTAAACTACAGCCTTCTCCCTTAATTCTTTTTCATGTTCCTCAACCCATTCCGTGGAACCAAGCAGGCCAGGTTCCTCTCCATCCCACGCACAATAGACGATAGTTCGTGCGGGTTTCCAGCCGCTCTTCAGCATCAGGCCAAGCGACCTTGCTTCTTCCAGCATAGCAGCCTGACCGCTTATAGGATCTGCTGCTCCATTTACCCATGCATCCTGATGATTACCACGAATCACCCATTCATCAGGAAATTCAGATCCCTGGATTTTTGCAATCACGTCGTAACATGGCACAATATCCCAGTTGAAGGCAAGCTTTAAATGAACTTTTGCCAAACCCGGCCCGATGTGATATGCGAACGGAAGACCACCATGCCAACTAAACGGTGCTACAGGACCGGAGAGAGCTTCCAGCAAAGGCGCAGCATCGTGGTAACTGATTGGCAGTACCGGAATCTTTAAAAGGCTTGGCGCATCATGCCTGTCGAGACGCTTTGCATCCTTTGTTGCACCTATGCCAGGGGTAAGCGGATCACCCGGGTATTCTGCCATATCAATAACTGATCCTCTTTGAACGCCGTATTCATTTCTGTATGCTCCTTTCGGATATACATCCCCTTCGAAGTACCCATCGTCGGCCGGATCACTGTATATAATACAGCCGATGGCCCCATGTTCCTGTGCGACTTTTGGTTTGATGCCTCTCCAGCTATGGCCATACCTCGCTATCACAATTTTACCTTTAACACTGACGCCCATTCTGTCAAGCATATCATAATCATCTGGTATCCCGTAATTTACATAAACAAGTTCAGCGGTTACATCACCATCGGCACTGTATGCATTATAGGTAGGCAATTGTCCGGGTTCACCTGACGTTGAGTCCTGCTTTAGTGCCGGCTCTTTAAGAATTGCATTATAATATGCAGGAGACATCATTTCAAGCTTTCGTGTTGCAGGGGTCGGAAAAAGTACATAAAAAGTCTCAATCTTTGCATCCCACCCCCATTTCAGAAAAAGGCTCAGAATGTAATCGGCGTTTGCTTTATCTCCAGGAGAACTTAATCCATGCGGAATAGCGGAAAGTTTTCTGATAGTTTCCCCGATATCGGATCTGCTAAGATTTTTATCAAATTCAGCCTCAAGCTTAAGCTCCCTGTCAATATTCTTGTCATAAAAGCCGGTTATCTTTTTAGTCTGGGCAAATGAGGAGTTCAAAATAAATAACAACAAAAGGGTTACCAGAGATTTGTTCATTTTATGAAGATTAAATATTTTATATGTGTTTGATCTTTGAAAGTTAACGTTAAGCAAGCTAAAAGTATCCCTGATTCTTTTGGCTGTTATTATGATAAACACCCGAATGTACTTTTAGGTTCTTTAAATTAACATGAAGAAGGAGGCAGAAGTAAGGTCCGAATCGATTAACATCTTAATTTATATCAGATTAGTTGTTTACTTTTTTTAAAAATTTATTAAATAAAATTATGATTTATTAATCTATTAGTATAATTTTGATCTGCTGTACCAAACGTGTTATAACTAAATTATATAAAGATCCCCCAGGCGACACTTATTTTATCAAACAGTAGATACGATTCGCATCGTTTGCAAACATTGACTTTCACAACAAAGTGTCGCCTTCTTTTTATCTCCTGTAATAATACCTGAAAATCCTTCATGACATTATAAATGGTGACTATGCAGCCGTATGACCTGATTTCAATTTGTATCTGGTTAGTATGAGAATAGAACCGAACGTTTTAAATTGACCAATCAAATGAGGAATAATGCTGAACAACTAATTACCATCTGAGACAGAATCCGAACTGGTTTCCATCTTGAATAAACGTGAGTCCTGCCCCATTCCTTGACGTCGGGGCTGACCCGTCAGGGGATTTTTGATGAGTCTTGTTAAACTCGCCCGTTACCTGCTTTCCGCAGACATATCCGATCAACCCTCCTACGAAAATATCTGATGTCCAGTGTGCATGTTCGGTTAGCCTGGAGATACCAACGAGTGTTGCCAGAGAATAGCTTATTATCGGAACCGCCTTTATATCTTTATATTGGGTTGCAAAAACTGTTGCAATCGAAAAAGCAGCTGCAGTATGGCCTGAAGGGAAAGCATCAAATGATGAGATCGACTTATAAACCGGTAAATCCTGGTCATACTGAGCAAACGGTCCCCACCATTGTCCGCCTGGTTTTTTGCTGTAGATATATGTAGCGCTTGGATCCTCTCTCCCTGTAAAATGCTTAATCAGCTGAGCCCAGGCCGCGGAGGTTATGAGAGCCTGGGTTGCCAGCAAACTGGTCTGCACTCCTTTTTCATTTTTTATTGCCGCACTTATTAACCCAACTGCTGCAACTGTTGACATCGCATAGGCACTGCCAAAGAGTGTGATCTGAGGGGAAGATTTATTGACCCAGCCATGCTTCTGTTTCTGGACGCGTGCCCATTCATCTATACCATTATCGAAATGAAGAAGAACGGCGGTTATGCCAATTACGCCTCCCGTAATTAACCATTGCTTTTTAGTGAATTTAAATGGTGCAGTCACCTGCTTGCCGAAATTGCCCAGCAAAGAGGGAATATAGCCTCTCTCCGACTGAAATGAGAAAATACTGTCGGTCCTGTAAAAGTCAGCCTTGCGTTTTGTAACATCAGATTGAGCCTGATTCGAGTCAGAAGCAACGGTATTTACCGAATTTACCGAATCAATTTCCTGAGCCGGAGAAATACATGCGATGGAACTATTGGGTTGTATAACCGTCAGGAGGATGATGAAGCTGACAGAGAATAACGAAATCAGACTGTTGTATTTCATTGCATGAAATCTTCAGGTAATACCAAAGTTAAAATAATTTGATCAATCAGAGTATTATTAAAAGACAATAACGTTTTCATAACGATCTTACAAACAGGTAAATCATCATCATTTCTCTTCTTAATCATTCGTATGGCCAGTCAAAAAGCTACTGCAAAAAAGTACAGGATATTAAAAAGTAAAAAAATCATTTGATCTCACCGGCTTTGAAGGTTGTCCAGGGTTGTGAAGGCCTGTCCTTTAGCAATTCTCCCATCCAGTCGTACTGGGGATGTTTTGCAATAAATGCTTTTGCATCAAACGGGATGCCGCATGCCGAGCCCCATCGTGCATCGAAAGACATCTGCTTCGCCATTTTTGAGTCAACAACTTTTCCATCGAGGGTTCCCCACGGAGAAAAAGGAATATCAGTTCCATAGATATCAGGATCCAGATCAGGATGAGCACAGAGCGTTCTGATATCGGGAGTATTTGTGTTAAGATAGGTGTCAAAATGATCAGCTTCGAACTTTTTGCCCATTTCCAGATTTATTTTGCCTGCATTTTCGCCCATCAGGCTTTTCCACCGTACCCGCCTGGCTATTGAGGAGGCCTTGATATTATCGTCGGACGCCTTAGTCTCGAACCTCAGAATATTCAGATTCTCAGCAATGTTAGATCCTACAAAATACCCGTTTTTCTTCTTCTCAAAACCTACATATTTCAGGCCAAGCTCGAGCCTGGCTATCTCATTCGTATTTATATCGCCGATCAGCCAGGCATTAGCATAACCCCCGTTATTTCCTTCTTTCATAATGTCACACCATTCATCGATGGTAGAGGCATATTGTGTTGCATGCCGCATACGTGAGAATTCAGGAATACCTTTTTCATCAAATGGGAAAAAGCCTCCAATAGTGGTTTCTGAACCAACCAGACCTGCACTGGTTATAAAAAAGTCAGTTTCACTGTGAATTAATCCTGCTACCGACTGCATTAGTATTCTGTGCCCTTTCTCGGGTAATATATCTAAAATAACATTACATATCGGAGCTGCAAATCCACTCATTGTATTATGTCCCAGCACGATGCCCCCGTCTTCCGTCATAGTTCCTGTAGCAATGAACGAGCTGCAGGATTGTTTTTTAGGTTCAGGTGAATTGGGAGAGACAGTATCCTTTACAGTCGGAAACCAATATCCAATCAGCTCAATTGACCCGTTATAGGTCACAATCTCATCGCGGTCAGCAGACTCTCCGGCAGCTTTCATGCCTTCTACAATCCCGTCTATTTCTGCCAGGTTTTCTGCATCCACTTTCGGAGTAAACATCTTGCCGCCACGCTTCACCAGCCACTGCCAGTCGAGTGCGGTCTGATGGTGCCACACTTCACTGGTTATCCTGAGAGCCTCCTTTATTTCCCTGGAAAGCAGATATCCATGCTGAAATCCCCGCTCTTCAGGAGTGCCTTCAATGTGAAGGTAAATCCAGCCATTCTTTTCATGCCGGTTTGCTTTTGACAACCATGAAATTTGCTTATCTGTCAGTTTTGAAACAGACTGACCCAGTGCGAAATGTGTGCTTATAAATAATACTAAAAGACAAAAAGAAATATTTTTCTTCATAGGTCGGGATTTAATTTGAGATTAGTAAATTTATTAATTAAATATCAAATCTGAACTGAATTCGGACCCCCAGACCAGATACATTCGGATAATTCAGGTATGAAAAGCGTCTGATAAGGTCCACTCTGAATATTTTAAATAAATTTGAAACTCCTACACTTGCCTCAATATAAGGTTTGCTTCCCAGTGAATAAGTTAATGGAATGCCATAACTGTCGACCGGAAATTCAAGAAGATAATTATGATAACCCGGATTATTGAAATTGCTTAAGCCGCCATACAGGATCTTGCAGGTGACTATCTCACGCAGTTTTAGTTTCTTCAGCAATGGAACTTTGTTGAAAAAAAATCCGTTAAAACTGTGATCGATATTTAAAGAGACATACTGATCACTGACAAATTCCATAAAATTCATCAGGTTGTAAGCATCTTTAACATACGCATACGTTTGGTTTGCATTGTGTATGAACAACAATGGATAAGGTACCTGTCCGAATATTTTACCAGCTTCAAAAGTAACATCAGTATATCCCAGGACAGACGGATAAAATCTTCTGCTTATGCTAAACTGAAGACGTAAATAATTATAATCGTTATGTATTGATCTTAAGCCTCCTGCAATATTCAATTGTATTACCGGATATTTGTTCGGTACCGGAAATCTATACATTTTCCCCTGATAAAATGATTCGTTAGGCGCATATCGCAGTTTCAGATAGACCTCAGAAACATTTATATGCGATACATTATTATTAAGTTCTGCAGTGTCATTTGTAATGAAATGCAGGTTGCCGTAGGGTGATTGCTTTGTAAAGCTATATCCGATAAGATAGGAAAAATGATTCTCAAATTCATCAAGGAATTCAGCCCTGAGAGTTTTGTCAAAAAAGAACTTGTCGTTAATACCTCTTTTAGGGGATAATAATATGTTATCTCTTTGTGTCAGTTGCAATTCCTGCCCGGGAATTTTAATCTCATTCTCATAGCTTAGCCTGAATGATTCTACGGGGAATTGATAAATTGTTCTATCTGTAAATGAATAAGTTATGCCAGCATTATATTTTATAACCTTATCTGCCAGGCCGTAGGCAGCATAAGCGTCAAAGATAATCTTCCTGTTCAGTGATGGTGTAGTTCTTCCTCCGAATCTGAATCTCGACCCTTCTACAGTATTATAACTGTAAAAACTTTCAGCCGGACCTATTTCAATGTTGCCAAAATTATAGAATCCTGTTGTTATCAGCATTATCAGATTCATTTTTCTCCTGAATGCAGGGATTTTTCTGATACTATCAATAGTTGTATAAACTCCCTTTTCTGATTTTGAAAGGGGAACATACCGGTTCGATTCCCAAAAGCGTGCACTATCGGAAGCAGGCTCGATTCTCTCAACTTCAATTGGCCCTTCAAATATTTTTTTGTCAATTGGTTTATCAATTACATAATCCCTGTAAGAGATCGTACGTTGCCCGTATAAACCCATAGTACTATTCCTGAGGCCAAAATCCACTGAAATTTCATCCCTTGAAAGCAGCCACTTCTTCTGGCCGAACTTATCAAAATCCTGGGTGATAGAGATCTCTTTGACCCAGTCAATGTTTATGTTCTTATTCAGTCCCATATCAATCTTCCTTACAGCATAACTGCTATCGAGCGTTATATACAGGTGGCCATGAAAGAGAAAATCAGACTTATTGCGCGGTTCAAAATACAGTCTGATGCATTTGATCTGGTCAACGGAAAGCGTATCGATAATATAATATTTGTAAAAAAGCGGGGCAGTATTAGCTATTGGACTTAAAAATGTATTAGTCAGGAACAGGATATCATTATCGTAAATATTTATATGCTGATACAAATATTTAAGGTTTGCTGAAACGCCTCTGCTGTCAAGATACTCATCAAGATTAACTGTCTTCTCTGCACGTATAATATCCTTTGTAGCCGGAGGATCTTTTCTGTAAAAATGATCTGAACGTGACTCCTTAATATAAAGTGGAAGGACATTTTTATTTATTCGCTTGGTAGTGTCAAGATTTTCAAAAATAAACCTGAATTTTCCAAAAAAATTACCATTTTCAAACTTCTCTGTGACGTTGCTCAAAGCAAATTGTATCTTGTCGTATTGCTTATATTGAAGGAAATCAAAACTTTTCTGGTTATTCATAGCCTTCCTGCCAATTACTTTTTCTATAAGTTCCACCGCCGGATTATTTTTATTTTTATATCCTTCTTTCCCGGGTTTGACGATGACTTCCTCGAGCGATATTGATGACATTCTAAGGTTTATATTGATATTCTGGATCCTGCCAGGTTTTATAATCCTGTTTTCAGTCTCATAACCTATGAAAGAGAATTGTATTTTATCAGATAGAATTTTTGTGGCAATCCTGTATTTACCCTTAATATCTGTGTTAGTTCCAACTGTTGTATTCTTAAGCAGAACAGAGACTCCTGTAAGAGGTGTTCCTGTTTTGGCATCAACAACTGTGCCCTTAATAATTGTAGAATCTGAGATCTGAGAATAAGACTTCAGCGTGGATGTCAGTATTGTGAGAATTAAAACCGCAATAAGATATTTCTTATTAATAAGTATCATTTTCTGTACTTAGCAAAATACAAGATTCCCGAAAGTCAGATGATGCTGAGCTAATATTGATAATTCTATTTCATAATAACTTAAACAATTGAAACAAAAAAAAGATAAGAACCTGGGTTAACAAGCCCTTATCTTAGATCAAAATCAGTGCCGGATTTTTAAAAGTCAGCTCAAAAAAGACGGTGTACTGATAAAAATAGGGGCTGCCAGTTAATGACAGCCCCTCTTCATAATTATATATTTCTGGTAAATAATTGCCGGTCAGCTTTTGATCGAATGAGTAGCTTCATCCCAGAAAACCGGCTTCTGACGAAAATATGACTCATTGGCCATATGGCATGCGATAGCAGCATGGTTTCCGAATACAGCATCCTCTACCACTGGTTTGCGCGATTTTACCGATTCGAAGAAATTCCACATATGCGGATTCATATCATCCCAGTCGTGACCTCTGTAATTTACTTCATCATACAAAGGTTCCTTTCCAAGTTTAGGGGCATGCTCACTGTTCCATTTTGCCTCATATTCCTCGCGCATTTTCTGCGGAAATCCGGTTGCATAATAGCTCGGTACCAGGTCGATACCAGGCTGCGGTGCATACCGTAGGTTAAACTCGCCTGCATCTATTATGCCCTTTGGACCCATGAATCGGGCCAGCTCGGGAGTCTCAGTTCCAAGACCTAAACGGCAATAAACCGGAATTCCGTGGAAATCAAAGAGCACGACATGCAAGTCAGGCATATTTCTTCCGTCTTTCCAGCGGAAAATACCTCCAAGTGCGGATGCGGAACGAGGCGGTTCATTCCAACCCAGGGTAAACATCATGCCGCTTACCAGGTGAACCATAAGATCGCCACCCACACCTGTTCCATATTCCTTCCAGCAACGCCAGCGGGCGAACCTTTCAGCATTAAATGGTATTTTCGGAGCATCATTCAGCCAAGTATCCCAGTCAAGGTTGCTTGGCGAAAGATCAGTCGGAGGAGGATATTCCCAGGCACCTGTGGGATCGTTTCGGCCAAGAGTTATCTCAACCTGTTCGATGTCGCCGATTGATCCGCTGCTATAAAGCTCGCGTGCTTTTTCGCAGAGCATCGAGCTTACTCTCTGTGAGCCTATCTCCACGATCCGGTTATTTTTCTGAGCCGCTGCCACCATATCAAAACCATCAGCTACAGTGTGCGACATGGGCTTTTCGCAATAAATATCCTTCCCGGCATTGCAGGCGTCTACAACAACTCGCCTGTGCCAGTGATCAGGAACAGCAGCAATAATGCAATCGATATCCTTTCGATCGAGCAGTTCCTGATACTTGCGCGTGGTAAACAGGGTGGGATTGCCTGTAATTTCTTTCGCAAGAGTATGCCGTCCGTCATATAGATCGGCAGCGGCAACGCACTCAACACCCGGCAGAGACATTGTTCCTGTTAGCAGTCCTGAACCTTCCATTCCTATCCCAATAATTCCAAAACGCAGCCTGTCGCTGGGAGCTGTTTTTTTTGATGGAGAACCATAAGTCTTTGCTTCGAGCTTTATAGCCCGGGAAGCCAGAAGACCGCCGGTTGCCATCGCACCCGACTGGATGAATTTACGCCTGGTAAAATTGTTTTTCATGAGTTATACCTCCTTTTTTCTTATTGAAAATGAAATTCCTGTTATATTGATTCGTGTTGATCCCCAGAATAAACTTTAGTAAAAGTAAAAATAATTCACGAATCAGAACAGTAAAAATTTAATTTCCCCGGATGATTAAGGAAATAATCCTGTCAGGCTATATTTAACTGTTGGAGTGGATTCTTGTACCAGAATCGCGCGATGCAAATAAATTAAAGTGCGGGTTTTATAACGGGCTAATTTAAAAGTTGTTTCGATGCCGGCAGCTTATCAAAAAAGTATCCGATCGAGATTGAAAGAGATGAGTTTGCCATTTTCTCGTCCTGGGAATATTCCCACATAATATTATTCAATCCGTATTTATAGGAGGCCGTAAACATAAAATTCCTGATAGTTATTCCAGCCATTGTTCCGATACCGAAATCAATTCTTTTCAGATTTGTATATCCATAACTTTTTACCAGATCACTGCTGATATAATCATAAGATTTGTTCCATTTCATATTATCAGTAATTGACACATCATTTCTACCGGTAATTTCAGTCGTAATCTTTCCATAAAGTCCGTAAGACAGATAAGGTCCGATCCCATAAAAGATTTTAGTTTGATTTAAATTAGTATTGAATATCAAGTAGATGGGAAGATCAAGATAAGTAAGTCTGCTTGTCATATCTGCTGTACTGTCCAACCCAGGTCTATAGTAATATTTGATGTGCTGATTAAATCCTTTTTGATTGATTGTAAGGCCCGACCACAATGCTAAACTTGAATTCAGTTTATATTGAGCAATAAGATTTACATTATAACCAATGACCGGATTAATTCTAAAAGTACTTAAATCACGACGATAAACCGTCATTGCGGAAAGATTGGATCCGGCAGAGACTCCAACGGTAAATTGCCCCCTTGACAATATGGTTGAGCAAATAAGAGCGCAAATGATAATTGACTTTTTCATGGTTAGAGAGGTTTGTTTAATAAGCATATAACGGATTGAAGTCGGTATTATTACTGTGAATCTCATTGATTTGGGTTCCATGGATCACAATATATGAAGCTGTCAGAATGGTTGCTTCATTTTAAGTATTTTTAAGAGTTCTGTTTTTCAAGAACAACCTGTAATAGATTCCGGTTTCATATATTTGTATGAAATAGTTCGAATTGTGCATCCTTCTTGAATTCCTGATGCCTAAACGGGGAAAATGAAGATTAGAATAAAAATTGTGAATTAATTAACCAAACTAACGAGTATGAAAATAAGATTTTTTTTAACCGCATTCCTGTTCGCAGGGCTTTCTGTTCTCAACTCATCGGGGCAGGATGCAAGATTCAAAATCTCCCTTGCTGAATGGTCCTTTCACCGTGCACTCTGGAAGGGTGAAATGACAAATCTTGAATTCCCTAAAATTGCAAAAGACTATGGACTCGACGCAGTGGAGTATGTTTCTACATTTTTTAAGGGAAAGGGAGAAGATACTGAATACCTTACAAAACTTAAAGATGAATGTACGAAGTACGGAGTCAAAAGCTTAATTATTATGGTTGACGGTGAAGGAAATCTGGCAGATACCTCTGCTGCTGTAAGACAGAAAGCTGTAGAGAACCATTATAAATGGGTGAAAGCCGCACAGTTCCTGGGATGCCATTCAATTAGGGTAAATGCAGCCGGAAAAGGGACAATGGGACAGATGCAGCTGGCAGCTATTGACGGATTGACAAAACTATCGGATTATGCCGCTAAGTACAATGTCAACGTAATAGTTGAAAATCATGGCGGAAACTCATCTATCGCAAAATGGCTTGTCGAAGTTATGAAAGGCGTCAACAGGCCTAACTGCGGAGTTTTGCCTGATCTGGGAAACTTCTACGAATATGATCGTTATCAGGGTGTTACCGAAATGATGCCTTTCGCAAAAGGAGTAAGCGGGAAAACCCATAATTTTGATGCCGAGGGTAATGAGACAGTCATTGATTATGCTAAAATGATGAAAATAATCGCCGACTCAAAATACTCGGGTTATATAGATGTTGAATATGAAGGAGACAATTTAAGTGAGCCTGAGGGTGTAAAAGCTTCTATCGCTCTTGTTAAAAAGGTTATTGCCCCGTACAATAATTAGTATTAAACCGATACGTAAAAAATAAAGGCTGCCCCTGATGAGCAGCCTTTATTATTTATCCCGATTATTGATCAGGCGGGTTTATCGCCCGGAAGATAATGGATGAGGTTAAACAAGTTTCATATTAACCGGATCCCAGTTTATTATTTTCTTCTGAAAATAACTGTCATTGCAGGCAAGACAAGGGGCACATGCCCTGAATCCGAAAACCGGATCCTCAACGACAGGTTTGCCGGTTCTGACACCATCAAAAAAGTTAGCGAGATGTGCGACATGTTCATCATACCCTTCAGGAGCGGTATATTTAGTAGGGGGTTTTACAGGCCTTTTCTGATCCTCTTTTGAATATTTCTGATTATATCTCTTTAGAAGTTCTTCCTGCATTGCCTTCGGATAGGTATCAAGGGCATCCCAGCCGCCTATTCCCGGCGCCTTTGACATAATACTGTTGTTGACAACAAATCCATTATCGGCCATTTCAATTGTTCCTTCACTGCCAATAAACCTGGTTAATCCCTTATCACCATTTCCACTTACAAAATTCACTTTCAGCATCACCTGAAAAGCAGAATGTTCCTTCGTCTCAGGATATTGCATAATGGCGACCATGACATCGGGAACATCGCGTTCATCTTTCCAATAAGTAAGCTGGCCGGAAGCGTATATTTTTTCAGGTCCTTTTGAATCAGTCAGTACATGGATGCCCGATAACAGGTGCACAAAAAGATCACCAGCCACTCCGGTTCCAAAATCACGATAATTCCTCCACCAGAAAAATTTCCTGGCATCGTAAGGTATTTTTGGCGTACCTGCAATATACCGGTCCCAGTCAACCGTCTGTGGCGATCCGTCAGTCGGCATGGTATATTCCCACGCTCCAAGAGCGTCCTGTCTGTCGAAGGAAGCTTCGATACAATTCAGCTTCCCGATAATTCCCGACTTATACAATTCTTTTGCTTTCTGATAAACAATGCTGCTGACACGCTGACTTCCCACCTGCATAGTTTTCTTCGTCTTATCGCGGGTAGCAATAACATCAAGCCCTTCACTTATTTTATGAACCATTGGTTTTTCGCAATAGACCGATTTCCCGGAATTCATTGCATCGATAGCTATCCTTGAGTGCCAGTTATCACTTGTGGCAATTAAAACTGCATCTATATCCTTTCGGTTCAGAATTTCCCTGTAATCCCTGGTTGTAAAGATATCTTTCCCATATTTCTCCTTAACCCGCTCAAGTCTTCCGGAATAAAGATCGCAGGCTGCAACCAGCTCTACCCCCGGTACCTTTAATGCGTCATCAATATCATTGTTGCCCATTATGCCCATTCCTATACCGGCAATCCTGATCTTGTCGCTTGAGGAGATATTTTTACTATAGGCTATAATTTGTTCCTCCATCTTTTCCTTTGATGTAAAGCTGTATAATGGTCCTGCAGATAACAGCACCGCAGTTCCCCCAAGGTTCCTGAGAAATTTTCTCCTTGTTGTCTGTGATTTCATTTAAGTAATATTAAGTTTATTAAAATAGATTATGATTCAGAATTTAAAAACATGAAGATAAAGGATAAAACCCGGCTAATGATTTTTCTTATTGAAATTTAAGTAACAGGTCTTTCACCGCATCTTTATTAACCATGAAATCCATCATTTTCAGTTTTACATAATCCTCAGAAAAGAAATAGTATCCGAACTCGGGTGCATTCGGATCGTTGTTTCTTGATCCGGACCCAGAATCCTTGATGAGATACCAGTCTTTTCCGTCTTTGCTAAGATAACCCACAAGGTGAAGGCCATGATCGTCAGTCGTTGTCCCGTTTGAAAACCGGAACTGACGGGCATCGTCGTTGATGAAGGCAGAGGGGATATCGAAATCCGGTACGATAGCACATTGAGTCGTTCTGTCAAATCCGGGTTCAGATACATCACCGCCGATACTGACGGTATACCCGTCACGAACAGCTTTCTTAAGAGTCTCCATGAAAACACTCAGAGGAACATTGCAGTAATCTGCGCTATGCCACCAGTTATCAGGCACTTTATATTCCACATGTTTATAGAATGGTTCCTGCTCATAAGATAGAATATCGACATAGTCATCAGGATTGATTTTTATAATATCATGAAGATACTGCAGCGGAGTAATGTTTTTTCCATTCACTGCTATTTCAGCAGGAGGCTCTCCGATATAATGTTTCATTATTGATTTTATAGTTGCAACGGCAGACGCCTCATCCCATGATGAACTTGCTTTTAATGAAAGCAGATAAGCCTTCATTTCAGTAATCATTTCCTCATGATTCGGAAATATTCTGCCATCAAGCAGTCCCGTAAAGTCACTCTCCGGGATAATCCCATATTTTTTCCACATCCTGGTAACAGCATTTGCCTCCGAACCCTCCTCAAAAGCGGAAGCGCCCCTTGTCTCTATGTATCTGCGGGTTTTCTCAACATATTCCCAATAAACTGTATACATCTCCGAAAGCTTAACTTTCATCTTACTCTGCCTGTATACCTCCGATTCAAGAAATGATGTTGTGGAAAAACACCAGCAGGTGTTCGTATTGCCCTGAGAAATTGGCGGATTATGCCATTGAACATTCTTGTAAAGGTCTATTTTGTTTGGCAGCTGATATGCAGATAAATCAACTCCAAAAACCTTAAACTCTTTTTGAGGGCTGAGCCTTTCTTTTACCTCCCTGTCATCTTTCATTATTGAATTCTGATAAAACCCGGGTTTAGGAGCTGTGAAGACAGCTTTGTCTTTATTCTGCCCTGCTACGGGAGAATAAAGCATTATTCCCGCGATAAAAAGGCAATAAATGTTTTTTAATTTCATTTCAAATAGTATTTAATTTTTGGATCAATAAATGTATTTATTTTTTATTGGAATCCACAGTTCCTCTTCCGAATCAGGATCATCATTTTTGTATTTCTCTCCCATTACGGCAAAATGCGGTCTGTCGTCAGTTCCAAGATTCTATTAGATTTAATCAATTAATCTATTATGATATCATACTTAGTCAGGAGGCCTGCCAATCCGGCTTGTGAGAATCTGGCTTTTTTAATACGGTTCTTTTCAGGGTCCATAGAATAGTTGAATGAGGTACGAAAATCAGCTTTTTCGATAACAGAATTTTCAAAGGTGGCAGATAATAAATCACAATTGTCAAATAAAGCTCCCGTTAAGTCGGACCCGGAAAAGTCTGTTTCATTCAGCTTGGAGTTTCTGAATGTTATCTTTTTCAGTTTTGTTCCGTAAAATGAAGATTGGCTAAGATTGCAGTTCTCAAAATTAAATGATAACCCAAATTGATTGCAGTCTTCGAAGCGAAGTCCAAGCATTTTGCAATTCCTGAATATTATATCGCGCAGTGCTGTCTTTTTCAGCTTTGCCATGCTCAGGTTACAGTTCTCAAATTCACAATCCGAGAATACTATTTCAGTGAGGTCTGATTGTGTAAAATCGCAGCTCCGGAAGCTGCAGCTTTCATATTCTCCTTTTGCAAGCGGGACCTTAGTCAGATCAGTTTTGTCAAAGACTTCTTCTTCAAAATATGCCTGTGCCATTGTTTGTTATGTTGCCTCCACTCCTCCTCGTCGCGAATTATCTGATCCGTAAATTACAAATACATGATCATCGTAAAAATAGTAAATTAATTTTACCATTCTGAAAACCTATCTGGTTTCAGAATCCGCAGTTTGCGGCTTTATATAATCAATACTGTAATAGCCTTTATCATCAGTAATAGTATATCCAACCTGAACCTGAATTATGATGCCCTCCAGATATGGATCATAACTTACCCAGTCAGAGGACATTGCCTCAGCTGATTTTCGGACAATCTTAGAAAACACAGTACCTCCGATAGATTTATAATTAGAGAATACAATATTGCCATTCTCAGTTTTGATGTCAAATGTGACTATTGCAGGCCGGTAAATTGTTGAATTTTGAATCTTTTCAAATAATTCCTTATCCAGTAATTGTCGAAGCCTTTCAATACCACCCAATGAATCATGCACAGCCACGGAATCCTGGTATTTGCAATAAATCATCCTGTTCGATGAAAAGTCGAACTTATTGACAAGTGTCCCCTCTTTTGTATAATAATCCCACTCACCGGTTTTTTTGCCATTTACATAAGCGCCCGTTGATGCAATACGTAGTCCTTCAATATCGGTAGTTATCCTGAATTCGTTCTCTCCTTTCTCAGGATCAACTATATAAGTTACTTTATCAAATCCCAGTACCAGACCCCCTGAGTTTTTCTTTTCAGGACGGTAGAAGAATGTCCATTTCCCATTTTTCTTATCTTCACGATATTCACCTAGTGAAATCACCTGATTTATAGGGCCAAGAGGGTCGAAATACATCCAGATCCCATTTTTCTGGTTTTGGTAATATTTCCCGTATTCCAGGAGGATCCTGTTATTCTCAATTCCCAGTAAATCATAATATTTTAGAAATTGTCCCTGCTTTATATCCTTATTATTTTTTAATACAAAATAATCATTGAAAATAAAGCTATTATTCCTTTTTATCCTTTGAAGATCCTGAGCTTTGGCAAAAGATGAAAAGAATAGCAGAATTAAGAATAATGCTGAATTTTTCATGCGAGACAATAGAATAAATTAAGCTGACAATTGCAGTAATAAATATACGAATTTAAACTCTCCGCCAAAATGGTTTTATTATGTTATTATGCTTTTGGGCCAGCCATAAAAAAAACAATCCGGCAAGAAGGCATATTATGATGGCCTCAATTGAATTCTGTGGTCCCATCCGGCCACCTGTTAAAATCGCAGGGCCTGAGATATTGCTTGAGATAAGATTAACATCAATTGAATTGCCGGGGTTAATACCTCCAAAAAAACCCGGTTCAGCGAAATCCCAGGCAAAATGCAGAAATATGGGAAACCATAAGCTCCTGGTAAGGACATAACCTGCTGAAAGCACAAATCCCGCCTGAACGGCTGTTGAAATAACTGAAAGTGCTGTTGCACCGGCAGCATTGATGTGCATAAGAGCAAAGACAATAGTTATAAATACTATAGCAACGGCCGTTCCTGCTTTTTGTTCGATGATACGAAATATTATGCCGCGTATCAGAATCTCAGTAACAAATCCCGCGGTTAGTGCATAGGTAAAGGCAGGAAGGAGATATGAGAAAGGATTAATATTCAGCACAGTGTAGGTGCAGAAAAGATATATAACAAGAATAAAAAGTGATTGCATTATAAAACCTGTTATAAATCCGGTAATAGCATTCCTGACAAGCGATGAAAAGCTTAATTCACGGATCCGTCTCTTTTCAAAAAATCTGAAAAGAAGAATGTAGCTGACCAGAGCTATCGCCGAATCTGAAAATGATATGATTAAATTCCTTATGCTATCAGGCAAGTGGCTCTTCTCAAGTAAAAACTGTACAGCCAGGTGGATAAATGCCACTGATCCGCCTACAATTAAAACACCAATGACTATCAAAGTCAGGTAAAAATTTAAAACCTTCTGAAGTTCAAATTTATTTTTCATCAGGGTTGATGGTCTGTCAATGAATTCAGGGAACGCTGCCCTGGGTCATATAACAATTAAATTCTCAGAAAAGTTGATTTTAGGGTTTTTAAGGCTGCAGTCGTAAAAGAATTTCAAAGTGTACACTGTAATTAAATACATCCTAAACAAACAGCAGGAATTATTGTTAACCCGAAAAGCAATCATGCTAAACGATGCCTGCTTTTATGTACTGAAAACACCAGGGAGAGTATGCAGGAAAAAGATGAATTACTGTTGGGTTCTTCGGTAAAATGAAGGGAACATGCTTTCAGATTGTGTTTTACGCTTTAAAATTGCATCAAACCCATATTGTATTCAAATTATAAGGAGGAATTAGTCATGTCTGAAAATTCATCTTTTGAGCCCCGCAGCAATGGGGATATTTACCAGCCATCATCAGATTTCCATTCCGAAGCTGCCGTTTCTCTGCATGAAAACTATTCCAGATTTGCCGAACAGGACCTTACCGGCTTCTGGGCTGAACGTGCCAAAGAACTGGAATGGTATGAACCATGGAATAAAGTGCTCGATGATAGGAATAAGCCCTTTTACAAGTGGTTTACAGGTGGTAAGGTTAATATTGTTCATAATTGTCTCGACCGTTATATGAAAACATGGCGGAAGAATAAACTGGCATTGATCTGGGAAGGGGAACATGGCGATCAGCGTTCTTTTTCATACCATGCACTGAACCGTGAGGTTTGCAAATTTGCAAGCGTCATCAAGGCCATGGGTATCAGCCGTGGCGACCGGGTCACTATTTATCTGCCACGGATACCGGAGATCGTTATTTCAATGCTGGCCTGTGCGAAGATAGGCGCGATCCATTCGGTTGTTTATGGTGGATTCTCTGTTGAATCACTTCATGGGAGAATTCTTGATTCACACTCCAGGATAGCAATTACCGCAGACGGAGGATGGATGAACGGAAAGATCGTCAAACTCAAAGATATGATGGATGAGGCTCTTCAGCGTTCTCCCAGCGTTGAGCATGTAATTGTGATCAAACGGACCGGTCAGGAAGTAATGATGGAGCCCGAAAGAGATCTGTGGTACCACGACCTTATGTCTCTCCCCATTGCCAGTCCGAAATGTGAGACCGAAGTGATGGATGCAGAAGATCCTTTGTACATTCTTTATACCTCCGGTACGACTGGAAAACCGAAAGCTGTTCTTCACACTCATGGAGGCTATATGGTGGGCATTTATGCTACACTCAAGGATGTTTTTGATCTGAGGGACGAGGACAGATGGTGGTGCACAGCGGATCCCGGGTGGGTAACAGGTCACTCCTACCTGGTTTATGGCCCGCTTCTTAATGGAGCCACATCCTTTATGTATGAAGGGGCTCCGACATTTCCTTATCCAAACCGATGGTGGCAGATGATTGAAAAATATTCCATCACAACTCTTTATACTGCTCCTACGGCAGTCAGGGGATTGATGAGATTCGGTGAAGCCTGGCCCAACAGGCATGACCTTAGCTCCCTGCGACTGCTGGGATCAGTCGGGGAACCTATCAATCCGGAGGCCTGGAAATGGTATCACCGGGTTATCGGAAAGGGAAATTGCCCGATAATGGATACCTGGTGGCAAACAGAAACAGGCATGTTTATAATAACCCCTACTCCGGCTATGCCTTTGAAACCCGGGTCAGCTACCCGGCCTTATTATGGCATTGATGCTGAAATAGTTGACGCCAATGGCGATCCAGTGCCCGATGGAGAGGAGGGATTCCTGGTACTCAGCAAACCATGGCCGGCCATGATACGTACAATTTACGGAGATCCTGACCGGTATATAAATCAGTATTGGACCTCATATCCTGATAAGTATATGACAGGCGATTCAGCCCGGCGCGATAAGGATGGATATTTCTGGATTATCGGGCGCGTCGATGATGTAATTAAGGTATCGGGTTACCGTCTGGGCTCAGCTGAAATCGAATCTGCCCTTGTGAGTCATCCTGCTGTTGCAGAAGCTGCCGCTATCGGACTTCCGCATGAGATAAAAGGCAACTCGATACATACATATGTAATTCTGAGAACGGGTTTTGACCCCTCTGATACATTAAAGGATGAACTGCGGAATCATCTTGGCCATGAGATAGGCCCGATAGCCAAACCGGAATCAATCACCTTTGTTGATAAACTGCCAAAGACAAGGTCAGGTAAAATAATGAGGCGTGTTCTTAAGGCACGCGCTCAGGGACTGCCTGAGGGAGACATTACCACCCTTGAGGATTGACCTGCTGCTGATCAATAATACTCTTTATTGATTATATTTACTCCCATAAAATGCTTTCACCCGATCATTCGGACAGAGTTCGGGGATAGCTATATATTTCAATATTTAACTTATGAATAAGAGAAATCATTTTCTTTCCAGTATCATCCTGCCATTATTATTCCTGTCTTTGAACAGTTTGACTTTCGGTATACCTGATTCAAAACCTGTACATGATTCAGTAACCGTTAAAAGATGCAATGACTTTAAGGTGACCGGCGATGGAAGTTCTGACCAGTGGAATAATGCCGGATGGATAAATCTCCCCCAGCAAAATCCCGGTAAATTGTCGTATAAGACGAGTGTTAAAGTAATGTATTCAGGAACAGGGATCTATTTCCTTTTCAACTGCGAGGATAAAAAACTAACCTCAACTATGAAAGCTGACGATTTGAATCTCTGGGAAGAGGATGTTGTAGAAGCTTTTCTGTGGACAGATGAAAATTTCCCGGTCTATTTTGAATACGAGCTCTCCCCTTTTAATTTCGAGCTGCCTATAATGGTCCCAAATAATAAGGGAAATTTCCTGGGCTGGCTGCCCTGGCATTATGAAGGAGACCGGAAAACCAGGCATGCTACCAGTGTCAGTGGAGGCAAGATGGTAAGCGGGGGAAATATAACAGGATGGACAGCAGAGTTTTTCATACCTTATAAATTGCTCGCGCCGTTAAGCAATGTGCCGCCTTCACATGGAACCAGATGGAGGGCAAATATGTACCGCATTGATTATGATAATGGCGAAGCAGCTTTTGCCTGGCAGCCAACAAGCAGAACCTTCCATGAGTATAACAAATTCGGAACATTTATCTTTGAATAGAATTATGCCGTTAATAATTATCGGATTCAATAGAGCTCTTAATACTTATTACAGCCTGAAATTAGTACCACAGGAGGTATTCAAACATTAACACTTCAGGTTTGTTATTGGTCTAAAGTCAATATGATAATCTGAAAAACTTAAAAAAAATTGCATTAAGCTAAACAAAAGTTTAATTTTGAAAGTAACCTAATTCGATTCCTATGACACAAGATGAGAAATCAAATCGTGAATCTTTTAAAGTTTCAGGTGATGAGATTCTTTCAAAGGTTAAAGAGATAATAAAAGATGGAAATGCCCGACGAATAATCATAAAGAATGAGAAAGATGAGACGATAATAGAATTTCCTCTCACCATAGGGGCCATCGGGGTAGTTTTGGCTCCCATATTCGCTGCAGTCGGAACACTGACCGCCCTGGCAACACATTGCACTATAATAGTAGAAAAAAGAGATACTGAAGAAAAAAAATGATCTTTATTTTTAATTTAAAAATATGATCAAAATGAAAACAGAAAAGGCTAAAACAGCCAGTAAACCTAAGAAGAAATCAGAAACCGTTAAACCGGTCAGGGCTAAGAAAGCTACAGCTTCAGAAAACCTTCCAAGCGAAGATCAAATACGTGAAAAAGCCAGGGAGATCTATTACGAACGGATTTCCAGGGGAGAACACGGAACGCCTGAAAGTGACTGGCATGAAGCTGAGCAGCTTTTAAAAAGCTGATGAAATCGGTTCGCTCCGGCACTGCCTATCGCAGAAAGAAAGTAGAACTGAATTTAAAGCCGTTCTCACGTAACCACCATCGTAACGCTTTGGCTATCTTTCTTTTTTTAAGTAAGATCTCCCCAATCTCATCTGAAGTAATCCTATAAACAGTTCTCATAGTAGTATCATTAAACGAGGTTAGGTTACTCCAGATTGTAAGATTCGAATTTTTTAAGATAATCAGAGATAGATGTTCCAAGAACATCCCTTTTGTTTATCCTGCCATTCGAAATAAGGAACTTCTGTAATGACCCCGCACCTCCCAGATGCGAAGCTGCAATCATCCCTGATTTTGTAATTACCACCCCATCAACCGAGGTCCCTATATAACGATCATAATCCATCAGGATCAACAGGTTCACTCTTATCAGTGCCTTTAAAGCTTTAAGCTGCAATTCCCTGGGGAAAATCTGGGGATTAGCCATAAACTTTTTTAATGTTATCTTTCTGAATCCTAAAAATTGTAAGGTAGATTCATCAAACTGCCATTCACCAAAACAACCTATTTGATTAACAGATAACCAGTTATTGCCAGATTCACTGTAACCAAGGTCGTTAATAAATCTTGATAATTCCGATTCATGATATTTTTCAGCCATAATCGCAGAAAGAGACTTAAATTTTGTCATCCCCAAACGAAAATCTATATTCGGGGCGCTGCAGACATGAAAAATAAAAACAAACAGGAATGTCAGAAATACCTTTCTCATGGTTTCACAGGTTAATTAGTAAATTCCTCCAATTCAATTGTTTATTTATCATTACAAAATTAGACCATATACATACTGAAGTCAATCTCTCTGAACTCCCTGCCAGGGCAATTGGCTTCAGATTTTTTCTATTTTAACCCTGAAAATCCTTCGGTTAGTTATAATATTTTGAGGTTTAATAAACAAAATGCCCCAACTCGTCAAATTATTAAATAAATTTACCGGTAAAGTGACGGATTAGGGCTAATATCTAACATCTGATAATTCATATTGGGCTGATAATGTGTTACATATATCAACTGCAATTGCTTTAACATCAGAATTTTCTGAAAGTTTATATTTTGACTAAATGAATAATTATTTAGATAAAGGAGTGTATAAATTTCCCTTCGCATGGCACTTTTATAAGCCATTTCACTTCTGAATGAATTCTTCAGGCTCAATTGAGTGCTTTTGGTGTTGATATGGTTGAGGCATTTTGCCCGGCCGGAGATCACTTTTCTTTTTCATTTCTGATTGATTGTTAAGAGTATCTTAAGCTCATAATTATCTGGTTTAATATTGATTAAACATCAATATTATCCGTTTGTTCACCCTTCTGAGCTCTTCACTGAATTGTGTGATATTCATCCGCGAAAAACACGGAACAACCACAGGGGCTGCTCCCCGGCTTGAAATATGAAGCTGGCTTCAACTGATATGGGAAAATTGTCGGGATGCTCAGAGATAGTGTTTAATCCGGTTCCAGTAATTGGTGGTAAGCTTTCCTGATCCGTTCCATCTTCTGGCTATCAGCTCCAAATTATATGGGCCAATCTGATCTGCAAAATATAGAAAGATCTTCCTGGAGGTATTATAATCAAAGAGGTCTTTTCTGCTTAAGCGGCTTCCTGTCTGTCTATTATATTCAATAAGCCTGATGGGGCGTATCTGATAAATCCCTGCTGCCTGTTCAAGAGGATTATAAGCAAGTGTATCGCTTCCTGTTTCCACCATCGCTACCGCTGAAGCTAGCTTATTGAATGGTTCAGAAGGCGTCGCTTCCATAATGATGATAAACTTTACATCCGGAGCCGAAAGCTTAAGAGAAAAGAACAGAAAAATAAAGCAAATTACACTAAACTTTTTCAAATCACCAGCCATAGTTTAATTTTGAATTTTCAGATATAAAATGCAAACCGGAGTGCTCTTGTTTTATAATTGGAATTAAATATTAAACCTTGACCTAAATACAAAATTACAACATAACAGGTTGTTTATAAATGAAATTGACATTCATTTATAAACAAACTATCAACCATCAGGGTCCATGCCCT
The DNA here is from genome assembly GCA_963715785.1 of uncultured Bacteroidales bacterium. Taxonomy (GTDB): domain Bacteria; phylum Bacteroidota; class Bacteroidia; order Bacteroidales; family VadinHA17; genus LD21. Next base: position 1,616,029 of record OY970276.1, on the reverse strand, counting down.
GGCACAGCATTTAAACTCAGGCTTAATATTTGCCTGCTTATCACAATTACATTTCATTTTGTCATTTGTATTTGAATATTGATCAAAATCGACTATGTAACACGGATACCTTAAGAGCATAAATACTATAATCAGTTATATTTGTTCTTTCTTAAAAAAGACAAATGCAGGAGAAAAAGATTTTGTCGACAAAGTGCACGCCTGAAATCACTCTTAAGCCTGAAGGAATTATCAGAATTGCCGGCCGCTCGATGTTCGGCGATGCGGCAGAATTCTCAGATCAGGTTGAAGACTGGATCAATGAGTACATTACTGATCCGGCAGAGATTACTTCGGTTGATATTTACCTCGAGTATTTAAATACTTTAAACTTTAAAATTTATTATAATCTGCTTAAAAATATAAGCAGAATTAAACTGCTGGATAAAAAGTTTATTATCAACTGGTATTACGATGAAGGTGATGAAGACATCCTCGAGAAAGGCGAGGATCTTTCAGGTGTTTTAAATATCCCCTTTAATTTTGTTATCATAAAAGATCCGTTAATCACTTTTTCAGATCCGGAAACTGGATCTGAGAGTCAAAGCTGATTAATCCCCCGTCCGGGTATTATAAAGTTGAAATCCCGTAAACCTGTTTTAGCAGGTCTCGGGATTTCGATTGATTCTAACTAAAAAAAACCTCGTATCTATGATCAGGTTAATCGGCTGTAAATCCAGATAACATTATCTGTAGTTCTGAGTTCTGAAATATGTTAATCCGTCAATTTCTCTCATATCAATAACCTTGAAACCATTTGATTCCAAAAGTCTTGATAAATCCCTGCTGTCGATATCCATATCGATCTTTGCATCAAGGAAATTCAGAAATTTTTTATAAAGCCTGTAAAGTAACCCTTCTCCTTTACCTGAGCTCGTGTCTGAAAAGCAACCTACGAAATTGGCTTTTGGAGAAAGCCCATTATAAATAGACTTCAGAAAATCATCAAGATGTTTGACCAGGTTAAGCTTTTTCAGGTTAATTAATGTCGTCACCTCTTTTAATTCTTCATAGTCATAATAATAATGAAGCTTTGACGACAGAAACAACAAATTGTCTTCATTTGCCAGACCGTTGCAGGTAAGGTACCTTTTAAAGTTCTCATCAACCTCTGCAACCAGCTTCTCGGAGTTCAGATTGCTTTTTCTCGTTTCGGGAGAGACTTTTGGCCTTTGTACATTTGTCCTGACTTTTCTGTCAGAGATTCTGGCCGGTTTCTGTAAAACTAAAATATCTTCCATACTTTTAAGACTAATTCTTCGATGTAAAAGTATAGTATAAAAATATGCGTGTCAAGCAGGTAATGCCCAATTAGTGGCAAAATGAGATTAGTATGATCATCGCTTGTCGTTAAATTCCGGACGTATAATTAACGTAACAAACCGTTAGCAACATAAAAATAGCGCTTCGTCAAAAACGGCTCCGGTTTTATGAATAAACTGTTAAAAAGAAGTGCCAAAAGACATCAGACTTGGGAGCAATGTGCTTATTTTCTGATAGTTACACAACATATTGTCAAAGAAACGCTGACAAATTGCGGCTGATTGATTTTTGACTAACGGATTATTAATTGTGATAAATAAATTCCCAGACTGCGACTTTGCCATTTTGGCTAACTTAATTCAGGTTTAATAGCGGCAGATTCAGAACATCTTTTCTGCTTTGTGAGTAAACTTTACAATTCATAGCAGGTATCTTTCCGGAGCAGTTTTGTAAAAAAAGCTATCTTTAATGTTAAAATCCGCTCATCGCAAAATGACTGGCAACAACAGTACTAAAAATAATATTTCAGGAATATGAAACCCTTAAATCTGACAGCTGTTCTGACTTTGGTAACTCTGTGCTCTTTTGGACAGAAACTACCGGTTCCGGCAGATAAAAAAGCAACAAAAGAAACTGTGATCCTTTATCAGTCATTATACAAACTGATGAACAAAGGAGTTATGTATGGGCACCAGGACGATCTGATGTATGGTTATGACTGGTGGTATGAAAAGGACCGGTCAGACACTAAGGATCTCACGGGTGATTATCCTGCAGTTGCCGGCTTTGAGCTTGGCCATCTGGAGCTGGGAGCTGACAGGAGCCTCGATTCTGTAAGCTTTCTGCAAATTGCAGAACAGATTAAACTTCAGTATAAACGCGGGGGAGTTATTACGCTAAGCTGGCATCTTAATAACCCGCTTACTATGCAAAACAATGATAATGCCCCATGGCCGCATGGTACAGCATGGGATGTCAGTTCAAAAGAGGTTGTAGCTTCAATTCTGCCCGGCGGGAAGAATAATGAACTTTTCAACTCGTGGCTCGAACGTCTTTCGGCTTTTTTTACCGGACTGAAAGATGAGAATGGCGTGGCGATTCCTTTTATCTTCAGACCATTTCATGAGCATTCAGGATCATTCTTCTGGTGGGGCACAAACCTGTGTACCGATCAGCAATATTCTGACCTTTGGCGCTATACGGTAAATTTTCTGAGAGACAAAAAGAACATCCATAATATTCTGTACGCTTACAACACTGACAGGGTAACCAGTCTTGCTCAATACATGAAAGGCTATCCGGGTGATGACATCATTGATATGCTATCAATTGATATGTACGACAGAGGCGAGCAATTTGGGAACGAACTCGATGCCGCCTTAAATTTTGTTACAAAAGAGGCACAATCACGACAGAAGCTGGCTGCACTCAGCGAGACGGGTGAAAGAAAAGGAATGAATAACTGGTGGTCCACAGTGCTTCTTCCAATTGTAACTAAATACCCAGTAAGCTATGTATTGACATGGAGAGATGCATACAAAACAAAATACTCAGTTTCAGGAAACCCTGTTCAGTCATTCAATGAAGATTTCAGATACTTTTATGATTCTCCGGTGACTCTTTTTATGAAAGAGGTTCAACAAGCTGATATTTACAATCGAGATAAACAGTAGAAGAGATCATTCCCTGATAACTTTGACTGATCTCCGGAAATCGCCATATGATACCTCGACTATATAAACACCTTTTGCCAAAATTCTTATGTTGATAGCTGTCTGATACCGGCAATTACTGAGTTCCATGACCTTTTCACCTGCAGTATTAAATATCTGAACATTATAAAGTGATTCATTATTCAGGGCTACAGTGAACTGATCACTGGTAATGGTCGGCCAGACAAATACTTCGGGGTCAGATTTAAAATTTTTCCTTTGCACATAAATATAGATCGAATCGCTTTTTACCACTCCACAAGTGCCTGAAACAGTGGTCCTGTAAATTCCGGTATTGGTTGCGTTGAGGTTCGAAAGGAGTAAATCGGAAGTATTACTATTATCAATCAAGGTACCGTCTTTCTGCCATTGATATACAAGGTCATGGCCCTCGGCAGTTACTGACAGAATAACATCATTCCCGAAAGGGACCTCCGTATTGGGGGAAATGTGAGTTATTTTTGTCAGAGGATAAACATTAAGCCTGGTGTAACCTGAAACTACAGATCCACATGAACCGGTTATCTCGCAATTGTAATCACCTGAATCATTTATGGTCGCAGAAGAAAAGCTAAGGTTGGGTGAATTAGCGGCCTGAATAGGCTGATTGTTCCTAAACCACTTGTAACTGAGATTGTATCCTTCAATAATGACCTTGAGAGTAACAGGCTGTCCGTCGCAAATAACGGTATCGGCTGACTGACTCACAACTCGTGTGTTATTGACTACATTAGCTATTATGCCGGAGGGATCCGATAACTTATTATTTACTGTAACCTTGAGAATTATTGAAACTGAACCTGTGAAACTGATGTTCCATAGAACAGAGGCATTCTGCGCGTTCCCGGTGATAGTACCTGCATTTGCCGGTAAGATCTGCCAGCTGTATGCTGTTGCGCCTGCGACCGGTGCAACTGAATACTGGCTCGATTCAGTCCCCTGGCATATAACGGAATCCCCAACAGGAGCAGGCGGAGTGAAATTTCTTGCAATCCCGGTATTGGTTCTGATCCATGATTCCATATCAGAGACACGCGTATATGCACCATAGGTATTACAGACTGAACTTCCCCAGCTGACTATACCAGCCAGTCTGTACTCACCTAAAACCGGAACCACCAAGGGTCCGCCACTATCGCCATTGCAGGCATCCTTGTTTCCATTGAGATACCCTGCCATGATATCTGTAGCCTGTATTAGTCCGCCCCATACCGTGGCTGCCTGAGCCGTTGAAATGATGGGCAACTGCACCTTCTGGAGAGCTGTCGGAAGCACCTGAGGACTTACCTGTGTAAGACCCCAACCGGTTACCCAAGATAACACTCCGGGATCGGTGAATCCGTTCGCAGCATCGTCAGTTGTTATCAGATTAATTGGCGTGGCGTTTGCAAAATTAATAGTGTCCTGAAGTCGTAATAATGCAATATCATTTAAAAGGGTCTGACTATCGAATCCGGCATTGACTATTGCCTCACTGACTGCATAGGTTTTTCCTTCGGTGGAGTTTGACGGATCATTCAGTCCAACCCTCACAAACATCTGTGAAGCGGGTATCGATCCTCCTGTGCTATTGAAGGTGCAATGTGCAGCTGTGACCACCCATCTGTTGCTGATTATTGATCCGCCACATCTGAAATTTCCTGAAATATAATAAATCTGCCAGGGGAAATCCGATATAACTGTATTGGTCCCTCCTGTTATCTTGGCATTCAGAGCCTTCACACCAGTGTAAAATGGAAATATATGGTCACCACTTCCAATATCCGGCTTAAGAAAAAGGATGGGCTCGGCGTTCAGATAAAGTGTCAACAGGCTCAATTCCGGATTGACATTTCCTGAAACAGAGACCTCCAGGTAATAATGTTTATTTTCATCAAGGCTGAATGCTACAGAATCATTTTGGAGAAAATCATTACCTGAAAAGACTATTATCTTCTGATCATCAATGATTTGCCAGGCAGTTAAACCAGGGTTTTTTGTCAGTGACACCTGCATGGCCGCCTTCTGTGCAAGAACTGCGAACGATACCAGGTAAAGAAGGCTAATCAGTAAAATACGTCTCATTTACAATTAAAATCTATGCCGCAAAGATATACTGGAACATACTTCAGCAGGTTTTTATGTCATTCTTCCAGGAACCGATTAATTTAAAACTTAACATGTTAAACAAACAAAGCTCTGCAGATGTTTTTAATCCCTTACTAATTTAACAAAAAAACTGGCGCAAAATTGAATAAAATCAGATTCATCTCCCTGACAGTAGTCACCTGATGCCTGTATCAATGGATATATTCAGTATAGTTTTGTCAAGCGAGGTTATCGATATTTCGGCTGGCAGACTGCTGCTCCCGATATTATTCTGAGCCCGATCAAGTACAACAAGGTAGTTTCCGGGAGGAAGCTCGCTGATATATGTTCCGTCAAGTTCGGGACTTAGCTGTGTCAGCCTTTGTTTTCCATCACTGCTATAAACAGCAACAGGATACGCTTTATAAGTCTCAGCTGTCGGAAGACATCCCGGATCAGGTGGAACTTTTTCGACGGGGCAGATGGGACCAATAGAAATAGTGCCCTCCAGGAAACCCGGACTAAGGGATTTGGAGTTGTCGCAGCTGACCGTAAATACCAGGCCTGTCAGAAATATTATGCCAAGAATTTCAATATAGGTATGTTTCTTCATGGTTTTCTCTTCTGGTTAATTTTCCACAATTATTATGCCAGACGACATGAACAACACAACTATTATAGGCTACTGCAGAACCTGAAAAATATCTGTGAGAAACGGTAAGTTCAAAAAATCAATCCCTGTTACTTTGCAGCTTTCAATGCTTCATTCACTGAAGCCCGGAAGATATTATACGACCATGTAGCGCCGGTGACAGCATCTATTTTATTGATGTCGTGTATTTCAGAAAGCTTTTTGGAGTATAATTGGACCCCTTTCCAGTCATTCCTGCTTTGCTGTATATATTCTGCATTCCCTTCAAAATGCTTTTCGTAATTACCATCGAAAGGTTCGTGAAGATTAGAATCTCTGATAATAAAAACGATATCAGATATTTCTCCATTTTTGACAGTCAGCCGAACACTCCCCCAGAAAGGTTCGTAGATATATTTTGCGCGTGATTTTCCCTCATAAGTGCCATCTTTATAACTTATTGAGGTATCCCCTGCCGGCTTTTCGGGAATTTTCAGATCCTGACCAATAACGGAAGCCGGAATGATGAGCGATAATAAAAGAATAAACAGCGGAGTTGTGGATTTTTTCATGGTAATGGAGTTAAAGAAGTATCGGTTATTTATCAAAATTATTCTTTTCAGGCTAAACTTCAATAAGCATGACCGGGAAAGTGCCCTGAACCCCTATAGTCAACTTAAGAATTTGAATATAGTAAAATATGGTGAGAGTTTAGTAAAAAACAGAGTGGTAATGTATTGAAGATAATGCAGATACATTTGGAGCTGTTGAAATTGTCCCTTTTAACCGCAAAGCACGCTAAGTAGGCGCAGATCCCGATATCAATCGGGACGCAAAGTCAATACATTATAGATCAACTCTTTGCGTTTTTTGCATATCCCGAGTACTCAGGATTGCGACCTCATCCTGAGTTTGCCGAAGGATGCGGTTAATGGACTTCGACTTTTTCAACAGCCTCTAGCCGGACGCTTTCTGGTTATGATACAAATGCTTCTACCGGCCGGGGTGGTTGATTTTTTATTCAGACTCAGGAGCTTTTCTTTTAAGGGTTTTTCATAGTTTTCTTCAGATCCATATCCCGCATCAGCTACTGAGGCTTTTGGAGGGGGGAGGCATCCCCCTTCTTTTCAACACTTTACATCAATTATTAACAGTAGTTTCGAGTGGAAACGTGCGGTGGCAAACCGGAAATGGCGCGAACTTAAGCCTTTTTTGGGAGCGTGACGCCTAAGGCATTTTGCCAAAAAAGGCTGAAGTTATCATTTCCGGCGCCCTTTTTCTTTGTTTCGTTTCTTTTTGGACGAACAAAAAGAAATGAAAATAAAAAAGAAGGTATCCTTTTGAGACAGCCTCTATATCTGTCAACTGGTCAATACCCCCACTTTTTCATTACAGCAAGGTCGTCCTTAACGCAGTCCATCGGGCTTTCATTCTGGTAGGATTCCTGTTCAATGATCAGTAACCATGCACCATTCTTTACGGCAAGCGGCAGGACATCTTTTACATCGAGAACTCCTTTACCAAGAATTGTACTGTCGTGGCTGCCATTCTTATTCTTCTCCTTCAGAACATCTTTAACATGGAGGGAAGGAAATCTTCCCGGGTATTTTTTAATAGTTTCCATCGGGCTTGTACCTGCTGCATTATACAAATTGGCGATATCAAATTGCTGGATGGTCAATTTGGGGTCGGAATACTTCATTATGATATCGTACAATTTCATATTATTCATTACGGTATCCTCATTGAAATCATCGTGGTAGCCGAATTTCATACCGTGTTTCTGGCATAATTCGCCGCATTTGTTCCAGAGATCAATCACTTTTAACAGTGCATCATAATCTTTCTGTGCATTTTCAGCAAGCTCCGGCGTTATCACATATTTCTGCCCCATAAAAGCAGCATCCTCCACGGTCTTTTTCCAGGTATCCGTAAAGTCATTTTTTGAAGCGTCCCATGCCTGCATACCAAAATCGACATGTCCGCTGTACATCTTCAGTCCCAGATCGTCAAGGATTTTCTTAAAATCCGAAGGGGTAAATCCATAAAATTTTCCATCAGCATATCCTGCATGTTCAACCACTTTATAACCCATATCGGCTAACTTCTTCAGTGATCCTTTAGGATCCGTCCCCATATCTTCGCGCACTGAATACAGCTGCAACCCGACTGTTACTTTTTGTTCAGCCGGAGCAAAGAGCTTCCGGGGAAAAATTGCGGTCCCAAGTGCAACCATGGCACCCGATTTTACGAATGTTCTTCTTGTCGTTTTCATTGAAATGAGTTATTAATTTTAATTAGACTGAAATTTTTTTAAGATCAATTACCTAAAGTTATAAATACAGAAACATATAATAATCAGCACTTCACCTCATAAATCACATTTTATTGCTGATGTTCCACAGGCACTGCAGGTTTTGATACCTTGATCCCTGGCTTGAATAAAGCCACTAATTCACCGGGATTCAACTGCGTTGAAGGCTGAAATTTATCAGATGACATATATCTGAGAATTGAACTGTATAATTGTCTGCCCTCAGGCCTGTTATGGACGGCTTTCAGGTCAGTCATGCATACGAGTAATTTTCCCTTCCCCACAGCAAATTCAAAGATTAGTCCCAGTTTATGGTTTCTGTCAATATTATCAATCACCTGCACCAGTGGACGATAGTCTTTCGGCGTATTGTCGAGTATGAACGGACGGCTATTTCTGACTATTGGCCACCATTGCCAGTCAGTATGAAATCCGGTAGGAAAATCTATGAATAAAGGAAGGTCTGGTTTCGTGAGAATTGACATTGTGCCCGGAGATACTGGTTTGTTATTTGATTCAGAGATCTCCTTGAACATCTGGAAATTCCAGTAATCAGTAGTGAACAATCCTCCAACAGAAAGATCCTTTATCTCATTGAAATCAGGAATATATAACATCAGGCCCCCGTCTGAAAGTTTCGTAAGGGAAGGCTTATCAAGGGTTCTGGTCACAAATATATTATCAGGCGGAGTCGTGTTTGTTTCAGAAGGATAAATCCAGACAGGATATGTGTTCTCATATGGTGTGTCTTTAAGGCTGATTGAGATAGTGAGTTTTTCAGGCCGGGTAAACCGTAAAAGATCTATACTTAATGGGCCAACGCTTGTCAGTCCTCCTTCCGGAATATCTGCTTTCATCTCATTCCCGATGATAACTTCACCCTTGCTGTTTTTAAGTTGCCATTTAACAGGCTGGTCTTTAAAAGGAAGGCCGGAATAATTTGCCACCTGGATCTTGCCTCTGAACTTTTCATTGTTTGTCCAGCAATATTTTTCCATTACCAGTAACGGTACAACCCTGTTACAAAAATGGCTGAATTCTTCAGGCGTAACAATGTCTTTGCTGTCCATAAAAGCATCGAGAAGCCCTACCAGTGCGGTTCCCTGTCCAGGGAAATCCTGAAGATCAAGCAGGTGAAAACCTCCGAAACCAGGCGTTCTCATTGCCATTTCGATATCAGCCTTATAGCATATAGCGCTAAGAGCTCCGGACGCCCTGAAGAAGTCATCCGCCTGATCGCCCATGTTATTGTCCCTGAGCCGGTCTCTGAAAACTTCCAGATTCCATGGCTTCATTACACCAGTATATTTTTTTATTTCAGAATAGTCAGGATAGATCTGGTACTGACCAACCTCAGTTCCAATAGCGGGTACATTGCATTTTGAAATAGCACCTGAATAATTAACATTTGTCGATGGATACATGCCATTAATATAACCACCGTCTTTTGCGTCGGCATATGAGAAAGAACCGCGTATCTGAGTGGCATATGATCCGTCTGAGTCGGCACCCACACGGCATGCAGCATAATAATCCTCACCTTCGAGATGGCCTCTGCGGCCAAGGTAGTTATTTGATCCATAAGCCATAAGCTCGCGATTATCAGAAGATTTAAAATGACTTAGCAATTCCTTCATCACGCCAAAATCTCCGGAAAGCTCATTTCCGAGGGCAAACATCACAAAAGATGCATGGTTTCCGTATTCATTTAGTATATGGTCTCCTTCCTTCAGAAGAAAAGCATTTAAATCGGTATTTTTGTCTTTGCTCAGACTGCCCCAGAACGGCAATTCAGGCTGAAGATAGATGCCTTCAATATCTGCAGCCTCAAATGCTGCCATCGGGGGGGTCCATGAATGAAACCGGAAATAATTTATGTTGTATGTCTTTGCAATCCTGAAGACTCTTTGCCAGCCTGCAACATCCATTGGCGGGTGACCGGTGAGCGGAAATACACAAGCATCATTCTTCCCTCGAAGAAAGGTCTTTGTCCCGTTGATAGTAAATTGTGTACCCTGAGTCGAAAACTTCCTCATCCCAAACTCAACCATTGTATTATCAAGAGTTTTTTTGCCCTTAAGAATAACTTTGAGTCTGTATAGTGCTGGATTAAACTCACTCCAAAGGACCGTCTTATTCCCCATTTTGTAAGTCAGTGCAATTTCATTCTCGCCTTTCCGCAGTGTGACAGGAAAAGCCTTCGAAGGTACACTGTGCCTGATTTTGGAATTCCATGAATCCGCACTTAATGTCAGAGTGGCCTTTTCAAGTTTACCTTCGGGATTGGACAATTTCACACTTACTGTTATCTTATTCAGAACCACATCTGGGTAAACCTGTACAGATTGTATATGCACCGGATTAAAAGCTTCGAGACAAAATTTCCCTATGATGCCATTCCAGTTGCCTTGCGTCTGTTCTGTCCAGGCATGAGATCCGGTAATGCCTTCAGGGACAGCGCTATTATCATTATTTACAAGGATTGTCAGGATATGTGAGCCGGGAGTCATTGCTCCGGTTAGATTGTAATATTGCGGGGTCAGAATATCCGTACAGCTTCCTATTAAAGAATTATCGACCCAAACTTTTGTAGGTTTTGTCCGTTCCATCATCATCCTTACATAATGATCTTTCCAGTTATCAGGGATTACAATCTCTTTCTGATACCATGCCATACCCGCATACATAAGTTCCCGTGAAAGCCGCATGGTTTCAGACCTGTGAAAATTCGGGATCCCCATCTTGTTTTCATCAAGTGTAGCAGGCAGTTTTACTGAATCAGGAAGAATCCTGGCGAACCATTTTTCAGTGATGCCAACCTTTCCGGTATCGGCTGCAAACCGCCAGGAACCGCCAAGATCAATTGTATTTTGATAGGAACCCGATGATCCTTTGTTACAGGAAGTGATTACAATTGCCAGTGCTAATAAGAAATACCAGAACCTGGCAATCATGGAATTAGAATAGGTCATATAATTAGAAAATAAGATTCTCTCAGAAGGTTTGTATTCCCCCGGAAATGTAAAATTTTATCCCCGTTTCATTCATACATGTTATGAATATCAGAAGCGGCAAGGTCAATCATCAGCTTTCCGATTTTAGCAACAATCTCCTTCATGCACTTTTCACCTTTTTCCGGACTTGCCTTATAGGGATTCCCTATCCCTGTATCGACAGTGACTTCTGTCCATTTCCGCTCAGCCCAAGCCCACTTTTCATTTAATGCCTTAATTCTGAATTTTTTACCGGCTCCAATGCCTGCTTCACTTAATGGCAGCACGAGTTCAGAAACAAGGTATTGCATTATGCTGGTTTCCATTTCGTCAGCATGTCCGCCTTCATTTTCGAAAAAATCAGAGACGGTAAACGATTGATACCAATTACACCCGCAGATAAACATCCCGGGAAATTGTGCTCCAAGCTCTCTTATCATCTGTTTAAAATCATTGCCTCCATGCCCGTTCAGTATCAGAAACTTATGGATCCCATTCCTGTTCAGGACATCTGTCACATCTCTGAGTATTGCCAGCTGCGTGCTTGGATTCAGATTTATATCTAATTTGATATCGAGCTGACCAGTATTTACACCAAAAGGAATTGCCGGCAGAACAATTACCCTGGCGCCATTATCCCATGCAATACGAGCTGATTCGGACCCAATTTTGTCAACCAGAATATTATCTGTGGCATATGGCAAATGGTAATTATGTGCTTCAGTCGCACCCCAGGGTAATACTGCCAGGTCAAAATCCTGTTCTTTTACAGCTTTCCAGTTAGTCTCAGATAAAATAAAAGGCCTCATTAATTCAGATTTTCTCATTTTTATAATTACTTCTTCAAATCCAGGTATTTTGCCGGATAACGAAAGTAATAAATTCCCTCCATTCTGAACTTGATAGTTCCACGATAAAATCAGGAATTGTGCTTCAGTTTTTTCTTCGGCTTACTCAGTTTTTTAATCTCTTTATCTTTTTTGGCTGTTCTTTCTTCCAGCCGGATGATTTTATCACCGAGTTTCCCAACCTTCGTAATTAATTTATCATTGTCTTCCTTTAAACCAGAAATGCGGTTATTTAGTTCATTTTTATCTGCTTCGAGATGTTGTATGGCAGGGGTATTGACCGACCTGGAATAGAACCAGGCTGTAACATATCCGATTATACCGGCAATCACCAGCATTGCTGTGATAGCTAAGACCACTCCGGGTACACTAATTGTTAATTTCATAAACACCTGTGTCATATTATTCAATTTTTTACTGATACTTCCGCTCTCCTGTTTTTTGCCCTGCCTTTTTCCGTGAGATAATCCGAAACCGGATCACTTTCTCCCCCCGAAACAATAATTATCCTTTCAGCATTGATGCCATGCGCCTGAAGGTATTTCTCTGTTTCCTGAGCCCGTTTAAGACCCAGAGCTTTATTATATACTGCAGTACCTACCAGATCAGTGTTTCCTGTTATTGTCAGCTTTGATTCCTTATTTTTATCCAGCCATTCCTTAAGTTCAGCTATCTTGTTGTCGGTTTGCTGATCAGATCTGAATTCAGAATCATTAAATTCAAAGTATACTGTAAGCTTGTCGGGCACTGAATCGGCAGGTTTCTCCAGGGAATCAGCTGCCACAGGTTGCGATGCGGGAATTATCTCCAGGATAGAATGTTTACGGATCACCGGCAATAACTTATCGTTAAAAAGCCAGACGGAGATAAAGCACCATATCACGAATATTACAAGTCCCCTGAAATGGATTCTCATTTTCATTAGTCTTTACAGACCACCAGGTCCTCCACACAAGTTAAGAAATATAACTAAACAGGAGTATATGGAAACTTGTTAAAATTATTTAAGCGAATATTTTAATCTGATTTGAAATTTTTCCATTTATCAATTAATATTCTAACTTTATTAGCAACTTTCTTTATGTCATGATCTACCGGAACCTTGATTATCTGATTGTCATCGAACAACTGAGCTTTTAATGCAAATATCTTCTGATATGCAGAAAAATATAAAGAATCAAAAAGAATCGAAAACTCCCTATGAGACAGCCAGAAATTGCCGGCATTATGCCATGTGCAAAATTGATTTTCTTGGAAGCGGGGTATGTGAATCAGGGCTGGAGAAACAATTTGTCAGCTTCTACCCACAGGGAAGGATGATCCTTTATGAAGCTGTCGCTGAAAAAAGAATTCCTGTTACTCAAAAATGTGTTGAAATTGCTGACAGCTGCAATTTATGCGGCAAATGCGATTATCAGTGTTATTTCATCAGCGAACTTCGGCCCTCAGAGGTTATGAAGGCGCTCAAGGATCATGTTGAAAGTTATATTAAAAACGGAGGAATCGTAAAGCAGGCAGGGAAAGACAACCTGCTCGCTGAAATAAAAAAAATTGTAGGTAAGAACTGGGCCACAGACGATGAGGCAATTACCATAACCTATTCCCACGATCTCAGCCCTGTCTCTGATCCCAGGACTCCCCGGTATGTGGTTATGCCACAGACTAAAGAAGAAATTTCAGCTCTGGTAAAGCTTTTTAATAAGCATAATTTAAGTTATACTGTCCGGGGAAATGGTCAAAACCTGCTGGGCTTCGCTGTAGGCGATGGTGTGATTATTGATCTTAACCGGATGAAGAGTATTGAATTTGATGAAAAGAACTGGTTTGTGAAAGCCGGAGCAGGAGTGGCCGCATTTGACCTTCAGAAAGAGGCAGTAAAAAAAGGTTTCAGAATTAATGCTGCCGAACCCGCTGCACTGATCTGTGCAAATATTATGTGCTCGGGCGTTATGTCCACTTTTTCAACAACTTACGGCATAAATGCCGATAACTTCAATGATGCTGAATTTGTTGGCAGTGATGGCTCGCTGTTTTCCCTGAATGATATTTCGTCTCCGAATCTCTATTCGTATAAAAATCTGGAGCACAGGAAGTCACCTGGCATCTGCGTGTCGGCAAGCATAAAACTTCATCCTGTTACTGATGATGAGCAGGGAATCCTTGTGCCATTTCAGACTCTTTCCAGAGCGGTTGATTTTATCAAAGATTGTTCAGTCAGACATATCGGGCTGGCTCTGGGAATAGTAGGAACCGAATATATATCGGTATTCCTTTCAATGACTCAAAAATCTGCGTCAGAAATCAAAGAAATCTTCAATGATAAACTGGAGATCCCATATCTTGTAGTAATGATCGGAGATAAATATGCGATCAGAACAATTGATGAAATGGGCTATCCTTATTTCAACCAGCGATCATTTACTGCGCTTTTCCTTGGATTACAGTCACTCAAATCCGCGGAATGGATGGGACTCATAAAAGAATTATCGGACGATGAGCCGTATTCTTATCTGCGGATTAAAAGCTTCCCTGAACTGTTGGAAACTGCTCTCTCGCCATCAGCTGTTTCATATGCAAAAGATATTGATCGGGATCTGAGACCTTTTTTTGAGAAACTCTTCCACAACAGGCATATGACAGATCTGGTCTGGCTCAACATGTTCAGGATTATGAGCACGCGGCTGGGCCGCAGGAAGCCTTTCTTGCCTGTTCTTATCTATCTGCCTGTTGATAATGAATTGATAACTGAACTTAATAACAAGTTCAGAATCATAGCCGATAAGTATAATATCGGCAATGACTTCGGTTTTATTACTCCGATAGACAATGGCAAAAGATGCATCTTTGAATACGACTATTTCTTTGACTATAATGACAAGGAAGAGATCAGGATGATTCGCCTTGCGGCTACGGAGGCAAATATGCTGGTCGATGAATATTCAATAAAAACAGGGGTAGTAAAAGGGCACCCTTACGTTTTGAACCAGGGTTTCGCCAGGAAAGAGAATTTATTATATTCATAACCAAAAAGGTTTTACACTTGCAGCATAATAAAAAACCGACAACGGCCCTGACTGGCGCAACAGGTTTTCTGGGCAGCCACCTAATGGCTTCCATGCTCCGCGAAGGTTACAGGGTTATCGTGCTTGGACGCTCAAATAAGGATGAATCACTTAAAGCAAGGATCTTCAGGCTCTTGAAATGGTTTGGCATTGAAAACATTGCCGCACAACTTACTTTTGTTGAAACAGATCTTTCAAAGCCACTCCTGGGCCTGGAAGAAACAGCTTACAAACAAATATGCTCTGAAACTGAAGAGATTGTACATTGCGCGTCTGATACAAGTTTTTCAGAACGGAAACGCGATGTTGTTTTCAAATCTAATATCGCCAACCTTGATAGTATCCTTGAGTTCGCAGCCAATTCAAAAGCAGGTTTTTTTCACTACATCAGTACAGCATTTGTTGCGGGCAGGAACACTATTGTATGTAAGGAGCAGCTCTCTTCGTCAGACAGTTTTTTAAATGTGTATGAGGAGTCTAAAGCGATGGCAGAGAATATTATTTCAGCATATTGCCTTAAGAAGTCAATACCATACACTATAATCAGACCGTCAATTGTTTATGGAGATTCAAAGACCGGACGGTCACTCAAGTTCAATGCATTGTACTTCCCGGTTCAATCTGTAAAATATATCCGTGAAATTTATGTGAATGATATTAAAAATAATGGTGGAAATAAATCGAGTCAATATGGAATTTACCTTGATAATGAGAACAATCTTATTTTGCCCCTGAGAATATACCTGCCCGAAAAAGGGATACTTAATATCATACCTGTCGATTATTTTGTAGCTGCTACAATGTTGATTGTGGCCGGGCCATATCCGGGGGGTATCTTTCATCTTACGAATAATAGTCCTTCGAGTCTTGATATCATTGCCGGTTACAATGAAAAATTCATGAAAATCAAAGGAGTGGAAATTATTTATGGTAGTTCGAAAGATACTGTATTGCGAAATCCTGCCGAGGAGCTCTTTGATCGTTTCATTGAACCATACCGGTCATATTTGTCTGACACCAGGGTTTTTGTAAGAACCAATACAGATATGATTACCAGTGATCTGCATCCGCCTGAATTCACATATGAGATCTTTAAAAAGTGTATGAAATATGCAATGGAGGTAAACTGGGGACAGTCTATTTTTTAACATGGCAAAAGTACTGCTGATAAACTCGAACAGATTCAAGCATCCATGGCCGGTAATCCCATTCGGGCTCTGTTATGTGGCAACGATGCTGGAAATGAATGGATATCATAAGGTCCGTTTTCTTGATCTATGCTTTTCTCCAGATTGTGAAAGCGATATCCGGAAAACGATACGCAGTTTTATTCCCGACATAATTGGCATCAGCATCAGAAACATTGATGATACGGGAGGATATGATGTCCGGTTCCTTCTTAAGGATGTCAAGGAAGATGTTATTGACTGCTGCAAAAAAGAATTCTCCGGTCCAATTGTTATTGGCGGTCCCGCCGTCGGTATCAGCGGGGCAGAGATGCTTGAATACTTTGATCTCGAATATGCAATTTGTGGCGACGGCGAGGCGGTAATGCCTGAATTTGTTAACCGTATCGAGAATAAGCTCTCTCCCGAAGGAATAAAAGGCCTGATCATCAGAAAGAATAATGTATTAGTTCAGGAGGAGGAGCCATATCGGGTCCGGAAGCTCGATTCAATCCCTTTTCCCAAACCGTCACATTATATCAATCTGGAATCATACCGCAGATTTGGTTCCCCGTTACATGTACAGACAAAACGCGGCTGCGCCTTCAGATGTTCATACTGCACCTACAACAGAATTGAAGGCAGGCAGTACCGCCTGAGAAACCCGCGACTGATAGCCGATGAAATTGAAATACTGGTTAATGATACTGGTATCCGTCACATTGAATTCACTGACAGTATCTTTAACATTCCGCTTTCTCATACCAAGGAGGTTTTAAGAGAAGTGATCGGAAGGAAACTGAACCTCAGATTGCATACAATGGGACTTTCCCCTTCAGCTGTCGATGAAGAATTACTCGATCTTATGGTTCGCGCCGGCTTTAATGAAATAGATATTGGCGCCGAATCACTATGCGATGAAATACTTAAAGACCTGGCGAAGGATTTCAAAAAGTCGGATGTTATAAAAACAGCAGAGCTTTTAAAAAGAAAGAATATTCCGGCCACATGGTTTATCATTCTTGGATCTCCTGAGGAATCGCGGGAAACAGTATTGGAAACACTGAATACTATTGTCAGAATTGCCTCAACATGGGACCTGATTTTTGTTTCAACAGGTATCAGGGTTTATAAAGGTGCCAAAATTGCTGACGAACTAATAAAAGCGAGTAAACATATCTCTAACGATAATTTTTTGCGTCCTGTAAAGGTTCAGCCCTTTAAAATAACCCTCGGGGATATTCACAATATAGCGATGGAATTCTCATTCAGTTATCCGAATATTTATCTTTATGAAATTAAGAGCATGGTCCCCGGATGGGCGGTTATTGCAGCCAATTCGCTCTTAAGATTTGTTCATTCACGTCAGCCCGTCTGGCGGTTACTTATATTCTTAAAGAAGATTGAACAATTCATGGGAATTATGCAAATAAAAAGATCACGACATGCACTAAAAAAGAAGCGTGCTGAAAAAAATGAATATTCAAGAGGATTTTCACTTATCAGTCAAAATAATCAAAAAAATCAATACTTCACAGATGCAAAAGGTGCCTGAAGAAATATACAACCGGATAGATAACAATATTTACAATCTTGAAGGCGACAGGTGGTGGCAGCCTGATTATTCCCTTAATCTGATACGGACTTTGATAAATCCGTTCAGAGCCGGATATATTAAAAGAATTATTGACCTTTCGTTACACAGTGATCCGGCAAAGATTAATGTTTTGGAAGTGGGCTGCGGGGGAGGAATTCTAACCGAAGAGATAGCCAAAATGGGATATAAAACGACAGGAATCGATCCTTCAGGGTTATCACTGCTCACTGCAGCTCAACATGCCAGACTGAATGATCTCAATATAAAATATGAGAATGCTTATGGTGAAGATCTGCCTTTCCCATCAGAAATGTTCGACGTCGTTATTTGTTGCGATGTACTTGAACATGTCAGGGACCTGCCGGGAGTCATCTCCGAGATCTCTCGCGTAATGAGGCACGGGGGCATATTTATTTATGACACTTTTAACCGTACATTTTTCAGCTGGCTAACCACAATAAAAATATTGCAGGAATGGAAGAGCTGGGCTATAATGCCGCCAAATCTGCATGTTTGGGAAATGTTTATAAAGCCTCAGGAGATCAGGTCATTGCTGGCAAAAAATCAATTAACATGGAAAGAGCACAGGGGAGCGGAACCGGATGTCTCATACCTGAGAATGCTCTGCTATCTGCGCAGGAGAGTGGTTGGAAAACTGTCATACCAGCAGTTTGGAACAAAATTTACGATGACTGAGGCCAGAAGCACCCGTATAATGTACATGGGTTATGCTGTCAAATTATAAAAGATGAAATCAGTGACCTTCTTCGTTAAGCTTCTTTAACCTGGCTGTCCAGAATTTATTGAAACTCTCAACCGGTTCCTGGCATAAATATACTGTGGTACCGAATTCTCTTGAATTTGGATTTGTAATACTTCCTATAACTGTTATTTTTCTGAATAATGTTTTTACGTCTTCTCCGGGTGGCTCATGATTAATATAAACCACAGAAGTAATATCAGGATTAAATTGTTTCGGCACCCAGTATTGGAAACTCTCAGAAAAACTAACCGGATCAGGCAAATTATATTTTTTACCAATTATGTTAATGGCTGCCGCTTCTCCGTAATTTTCAGCGTAGATAAAGGCAGCCTTTTTATCTTCAATATTGTTGTAAGCCGTGCTGGCAACCTGGGTTAATTCTTCCCATCCCAACATATCGGCATAATCTTGTGGTAATGAATGTATTGAACCGTCTTCAAACTTCCTGCCTATTACAATTCCATATTTAGTTTCAACATTTTTGAAATAGGTGATGAGACCCTGAGCTTTAAAAACTGGCAAACCCATCGGAAGCATCGGTATAGTCAAAAGAATTAGCATAAACGGGAATGCAAATCTTATCCAGGGTTTTATTATCCATTTTTCATATGAAACCGAGCCTGCGGCAATCAGAAATGGGAAAACTCCGATGGTATAATAACCTTTCCCGCGAAGGAACATGATGATAACCACTACAAGAATTGTAACTATCCCCATAAATCTGTACTTCAGCGCCTCTTTATCACTTAGGAGATAAATTATCCCGCTTATTGTAAGGAAGGAGGCGAATGAAGGCATAATTATCTGATCAGTCAGAAATGATATTTTATCAACATGAGCTAGTTGAGTTCTCTGAAGTTCTGCCATATGATTTATAACAGGCAAACGGTTAATAAATTGCCAGACCAGATTCGGAAGAAACACTAAAAAGCCACCGGCAACAGCATACCAAAAAAATTTATCCCGGAATATTTTTCTGTTCTCCGTAAATGGAATAACTATCAACAGGCTAAGAAACAATATGGCAATCAGATACTTATTCAATAATGAAAATCCTGCTACAAATCCCAGGAGAATTAATGTTTTCCCTGAGAGAGTATTTACATACTTTATTATCAGGCAAATAATTATTGTCCAGAATACCACATCAATAAATACAGGCATGAATTCTGAAAAAGTGCGAAGTGTAAAACCTGCAATAATGAATCCAGTGCAGGCCAGAACCCGGGCATATGAACTTCCTCCGAGTTCACTGACGATAGCAGCCACCAGAATAACCATTACTCCGCTCAGCAATGCCGGGACAAGACGAACTGCAAACAATGAATATCCGAAGGTATGTTCCATTAACCATGCTATCCAGCCAATCATGGGAGGCACACTTGCATAACCGAAAGCAGGGTGCTGTCCGAGTGAGAAGTAGAGCATTTCATCGCGGTTATATTCAAGATTATTTGCTACAAGAAGATGCATGGAGACTGACAAGAGAACCATGAAAATTATCAGAGGAACATCGTATGATCTGAAAATATTTTTTGCCTTCATAAAATAAAGCTTACCAAATCCCTTTGTTTTTTGTTTAACGGAAAGTAAAGTTATTAAATTATTTAAAAAGAGGATCCTTCAAACAATTAGAATCTCACTGATTCTGCAAGAGTCGGGATAGAGGTTTCCCTAATTACAAATACTTAAAATAAAATGGAATATCAAAAAAATTCTGCCATTCTCATATTGATGGTCATGGGAACATTACTAACTTCTGTTTCCCTTCATGCGCAACCGTTAAAGGAAAATATGGCTCTCGATCAACAGGTGAAAAGGTTTCTTGCCGAGCATGCCGGCCACTGGTTCGACATGAATGTCCCTGCATCCGATGGTCAGCTTCTGTACGATCTTGTAATAAAAGGCAACTATAAAAATGCCCTTGAAATCGGCACCTCAACAGGTCATTCAGGAATCTGGATTGCCTGGGCGCTCAGCAAAACAGGCGGAAGGCTTACTACAATTGAAATTGATGCGGGCCGTTATCAGACAGCGATGGAAAATTTCAAATTAGCCGGCTTATCAGATTTTATTGATGCGCGTCTTGCTAATGCACATACGCTGGTAAAAGAACTCAATGGCCCGTTCGATTTTGTCTTCAGTGATGCAGATAAAAACTGGTACAAACAGTATTTTATCGATATAGAACCAAAACTTTTGGTAGGCGGCTGTTTTACCGCTCATAATATCTCCCCTATAAGCCAATACTCCGGAAAAGGGCAGGCAGGATTTTTTGATTATATAAGGAAGCTCAAAAATTACATAACTACGGTAAATACCGATGGAGCCGGAATGTCAATAAGCTATAAAAGGTCAGCCAATTAGGCCTGATTATTTCTTCGCTGGTGAAACCGGTGAAAATGAGACTGATATTCCAAATCTGTTCGTTCCCATTATATGACTGTTGTATTCAATATTCCATTGCGGATAGAACAGCCCCTTAATTTCATAGTGTGCAACCGGAGACGCCATATCCACAAAAGGTGTGATAACAATACCTGCCATTGGTTCAAAATCAATACCCAATAAAAAAGTAAGTCCGGTTACATAGCCTTCATCTTTTCCATAGGATTTTGTCTTGTCCTCATTAAAATAATTAGCGGTCCATTTGTATAATCCAAATGCAGCGCCTGCCCATGGACGGATATTATTATTTCCGAACGTGAATTTTCCGCCAAATCTGAAGCCTGTGGTTGCCATATCGAAATGTACGTCGGTCGGCAGATCATGAACATATGGAATCTGCGGAGCCCCTGGCTCGTCCCAGTGCGTCGCGCTCTCCTCCACAGTCCAGGAAGTTTGGACATCTGAACCTTTTTTTGCCAGAAAAATATTATAATCATAGGCATTGATATCAAATAACAGGCTAAAGTGATTTGATATCCTTCCCTGTATCATAACTCCGAAGCCATAGCTTTTTACACTGCTGCCCTGGCCCTTCAGAAAAGAGGTTGTCCCCATATTGGTAAGAGCAGTTGCCGGCCATATACCCGTGGGGTATACTCCCGAGAACCCAATGAGGATACTGCTCTTTGGCTTCTCATCCTTTGAAAAAGCTGGTGCTTCTGGTGCAGGAGCATTATTCTGAATCTGGACCGCTACCGGCTCCTCAGTTTTTAAAATTTCGCCACCAAACACATCTTTTGTACCGTTTTCATATATAATATTTGAAATCTCTGTCTTTGATGCCACATAAACCGGTCCCGACTGGTTTTCAAATTTCTTATACTTTACTTCTGTCTGACCGACTTCCAGGATCTTAGAGGCTATCTTTTCGCCAGTTTTAAGAGTTATTATATCCTGGGAAAAGCAAAATGTTGATATAAACACAGCAGCAAATAAGATCAATATGGCTCTTTTCATGATTTAATATATTAATAATTTAATATCTATGATCCATTAATATCTGATTCATAATAATTTAAAATAGCCTTAACAATGATTTTGCCAATCAGTCTGCATGGCTGAGCAAGAAGAAAATAACGTCCAGGTTAAAGGTGATTATCCCCTCTCAATTATATAATAATTTTTTGATAATTTGCATGAGAAATCACAACTATTGCAATTTATTCGTCAAATAGTCAGGTATTGATAGTTGTGATTGACAGTAAGGAATTAAAAGCCCTTATCTTTCGATCCCACCCAGATCGCGTATTACCACTGAAGCGCAGGCCAGACCAAATGCGGCAGGCATATATGAGATTGTTCCGACCACCGATGCCTTGTTTTGTTCATCTTTTGCAGCGATTACCCTGTTCTTGTCAATAGCCTCCGGGGAATAGACAGCCGTAAAACCTTCTCTTATTCCGAGCTTATGCAGCTTCTTTCTCAATATCCTCGCAAGTGAACAATTGGTAGTCTCCGAAATGTCTGATATGGTTACTCTTGTCGGGTCGAATTTTCCACCTGCACCCATCGAGCTGACTATCGGAATCTTATTTTGGATTGAATGCCAGATTAGAAATATTTTGGGAGAAAGTGTATCAATGGCATCAACAATATAGTCATATCCCCTTTCAATAATCTCCTCCATTCTTTCATCCTTAATATATTCGTTGATTACTGTCAGATGCATATCGGGGTTTATATCCTTCATTCTCAGACCCATCACCTCAGCCTTAGGCAGACCGTCGGTGCTTTTAAGTGCAGCAAGCTGACGGTTCCTGTTGGAAGGATGAACCGTGTCGCCGTCCACTATTGTCATCGTACCCACTCCTGCTCTGCAGATCATCTCAGCAGCATAAGCGCCCACTCCCCCTAATCCGACCACAAGAACTCTGGAATCTTTCAGCTTCTGAATTTTCTCCTGATCAAGTATCAATTCCGTTCTTGTCAGCCAATCGGTCATATAGAAATTAAATTAGGAAAAATTACACTTGTGTCCAGAATCTAAGTGGCTGGTAAAAAAGTTCTTAATAGATTTCAGCTTTATCAACAGTCTCAATGGGGCAAGGTGCCGAAAAACTCATTAAAATTATTCAGTATGATTGATTTTAATTCATCGACTTTTATATCCCTGTCCCGGGCAACCTTTTCATAAATCGCTCTTATATCCACATCCGCGCCATCGGTTTCAAGAAACATTCTGTTTAAAGGCAGATTTTTCAGCAGCTGCCCCGACTCAGGCCGGAGAACAAAATCAAACCAGATTGAAAGGTACATCCCTTTAGACAACAACTGTGATGCAAGCTCCACATTTCCCCTGAATCCGTGCACGAGCCAGGGCATTGCTGGTTTTAATCGCTTCTTCACGGATAACAGATCGTCCCAGGCTTTCACACAATGTATAACCAGAGGCTTACAGGTCTTCTCTGAGAGCATTACCTGTTCTTCAAATACAATTCGCTGGAGTTCAGCTGAAGGACCCTTCAATCTGTCAAATCCTGCCTCTCCGATCGCAATAATATCAGTGGAGCTGACTGTTTCTTCAACAATTGCTATAAGCTCTTTATGATTTTCTTCATTAAGAAACCATGGATGTATTCCGAATGTGTATGCTATTCCCGGCTTATCTTCAGCATATTTCCCTTCATGCGCCATCAGGCTTTCAAGGAGAAAGATGCCGGGTGCCGGCCTTCCGCCATGAACATGAATATCAATATAATCTCCGGGGCCTGGACTATTCATCTCATTATTTAAGCTAGCCGGGCAATTCCCCTGTCTATTCTCTTAAGGGTCTCATCCTTTCCTATCCAGCTGATAATATCAAAGATATGCGGTCCTCTTAAGGCGCCTACAATAACCAGCCTGAAAGCATTCATAACTGCTCCGGTGTTGTACCCTTTCTTCTCTATCCACGCCTTGATAACCGGCTCGATCGCTTCTGCAGAAAAATCAGCTGTATTCTCAAGAATTGATTTTAATTCCAGGAGAAGTTGCGGAGAATCCTCTTTCCATCTTTTTTTGACACCATCAGAGTCATATGATTCGGGAGCCTTAAAAAAGAAATCAGTCTGATCCCAGATATCTTTTACAAAACTTACTCTTTCCTTCACCAGTGCCACGAGTTTCTCAAGCCTGACAATATCAAAATGATAGCCATGAGGCCTCAGAAATTCCCGGAATTCAATAGCAAGCTGGTTATTAGTCCTGGTCTGAAGATATTGGTGATTAAACCATTTTGCCTTCTCGGGGTCAAACCTCGAGCCTGACTTGCCCACCTTTTCAATTGAAAAAGCCTCGATCAGTTCGCTCATTGAGAATATCTCCTGCTCGGTACCTGGGTTCCACCCCAACATGGCAAGCATATTAACAAATGCCTGAGGATAATACCCTTCCTCGCGATACCCCTTCGCTGTTTCACCGAATGGCCAGAAAAGAGGTATTACCGGAAATCCCATTTTGTCTCCATCCCGCTTGCTTAATTTCCCTTTCCCATCGGGTTTCAGAATTAATGGCAGATGGGCAAAAAGAGGAGGCTCCCAGCCAAAAGACCGGTAAAGCATAAAATGAAGAGGCAGAGAAGGCAACCATTCTTCTCCCCTTATTACATGACTGATTTCCATCAGATGGTCATCAACTATATTTGCAAGGTGGTATGTTGGCATACCGTCGGATTTGAATAAAACCTTATCATCGAGAGTTGAACTGTTTACAACAATATGCCCGCGGATAATATCTTCTATATGAACATCTTCATTAACTGGCATCTTATACCTGATTGTATAATGAGCCCTCTGATCAAGTTTCTGCTTCCATTCGGATTCCTTCAATGAGACTGAGTTAATGAGATTATTTCTTGTCGTGGCATTGTAAATAAAAGTTTCCCCTGCTTTCTCTGCTTCCCGCCTCCTCAGATCCAGTTCTTCAGATGTATCAAATGCATAATAAGCATCGCCTTTAGCTATAAGCATATCTGCATATTGCCGGTAGATCGCTTTTCTGTCGCTCTGGCGATAAGGGCCAAAGCTGCCTCCTTCCCTGATACCTTCTTCAACAACGATACCACACCACTCGAGCGCTTCCATTATGTATTCCTCAGCGCTTCCGACATATCGTGCCTGGTCTGTGTCTTCAATCCTCAAAATAAATGTGCCGCCATTTTTTTTGGCAAAAAGATAGTTATAAAGGGCTGTTCGTACACCCCCTATATGCAGGGGCCCGGTGGGACTGGGTGCGAATCGGACTCGTACTTGTTTCATATCAGAATCAATTCAGTTAATTAATTTGCAAAGATAGGCAAACCAGTTTTAATTTACAGGTGTACAAATATTTTCTATGACCTATCAGTCTTTCTTTAATTGTTTCTGAATGAAACACTTTAAAGTTAACTTTGGTGTATAATGACAAAACGGTATTCCTAATTGTTATACTCATCCACAGTCTTCGCTATACAATAATATGATCAGACAATTAAAAGAGTATTACAAAACGCCAGAAGGCAGGGAAAGGATTCTGCTTCTGCTTATTGTAGCAATTAATCTCGCATTAAAACTTATACCTGCGGGTCTTCTTGACCTTGGCAATGATGAAGTCTATTACTGGACATACGCGATGTTTCCCGATTGGAGCCATTTCGATCATCCCCCGCTTGTAGGACTGACCATTCAGCTTTTCACAGCAAATCTTAAATTTACAAGTGAATTTATGTTCAGATCGGGAGCATTGATCTTATCATCGCTCAATATAGTGATCCTGTACTTCCTGGTTAAAAAGATCTATTCTCAAAGGGCCGCATTCATCGCTGTCCTTCTCTTCACTTCTTCATTTTACTTCAATATAATATGCGGGTTGTTCATTTTACCCGACACTCCGCAGATATTCTTTGTATTACTGGCGCTGTATTTTGGCCTTCCTGCAGTGATAAAAAAAGAACCTCTTGCGAGTGACGGGTATCTGATTATAGCTTTTGGCATTTTCACGGGATTGGCATTCCTAAGCAAATACCATGCGCTTTTCCTATGGTTAGGATTTGGCTTATATGTTCTTTTCAGAAACCGTCAGTGGCTCAGGAAACCATCATTCTACATCAGCATATTGCTGACTTTGATTTTAATGATCCCTGTATTCTACTGGAATATGAAAAACAACTTCGTCAGTTTCACCTTTCATGAAGGCAGAATCGGACTTTTTCACAGCAGTATTAATCCCGGCTCATTCCTCCAATTCAACGCCGGTGAGTTTTTTTATCAGAATCCTGTTGTATTCGTAGTATGCCTGCTGGCATTAGCGGCAGTTTTCAGGAAAAGGAAAGAAAAGATCAAAGATGTGAAAATGCTTCTTATTTATCTTTCACTGCCGCTGATCCTTATATTTACTCTCTTTTCACTTTTCAAAAGCACCCTGCCGCATTGGTCGGGCCCAGCCTTTATTTGTCTGATAATCCTTAGCAGCGAATGGCTTTCCGGCTTATATGCAAGAAGGCGCCGGAGAGTGATAAATACTCTTCTCGCTGCAAACCTGCTTTTTATTGTCATACTCATTGCCGGCACTGTTCAGGTGAAATACGGTGGAATTCTTCCGGCTGACAATGAGAGCGATCCTTCCCGATTAGGGAGCAAGGATATTACTCTTGATATGTACGGATGGAAACAGGCAAGAGTTAAATTTATCAGTTTTCTTCAGGAAGAACAAAAAAGGAATGGTGATGACAGGAAGGTCAAAATAATCTCTGACAAATGGTTTCCTGCAGCTCATATCGACTTTTATATTGCGCATCCACTTAAAATTGATCTTCTTGTCTTCGGTGATCTTGCAGCTGCACATAAATACTTCTGGATTAATAAGACCCGAAAAATTTCACCCGATGACAGGATCTATTTCATTACAAGCAGCCAGCACTATTTTGACCCAGGAAAATTATCGGACTATTTCAGCGGGATAATTCCAAGGGATACAATTCCGATAATAAGAAGCGGAACAAGGGTAGAAAACCTGTTTATTTACGAAATGACAGGCCTTAAATCAGATTCCATTGCTAAATTCCGTTAATACCATTCAAAAATCATCTTTTGAACGCATGATTTGTATTAGTTTTGCTTCATCATAGCCAGAATTGCTTTAAAGGTCCATGGCTACACCTTGTGATTACCTTTGAGTACCTTTGTGGTAAAAATAAATTCATTTACTACAAAGGTTCACGAAGTTAAATACAAAGTAAGACAAAGGGAACCTTTCTTTTTCAGACAATGTAAAGGTCATGAAAATCGGTGAGTTTTTAAAATATTAATAGTTCGTTTATGAAGAAAATGAAAGCGCTTGTGAAGGCCAGACCCGAAAAAGGGTTATGGATGCAAGAGGTTCCTATACCGGAACCGGGTCTTAATGATGTTATCATAAAAGTCAAAAAATCTGCAATTTGCGGGACTGATCTTCATATTTATGAGTGGGATGCATGGTCACAAAGAACAATCCATACTCCGATGGTCATAGGTCATGAATATATGGGCTATATCGAAAAGATGGGCGCCGGAGTCGCAAATCTCAAAATTGGAGAACGGGTTACAGGTGAGGGTCATCTGGCCTGCGGCCATTGCAGGAACTGCCGCCGCGGAAAAGAACATGTATGTGAAAATACCGTCGGAATCGGAGTTAATATCGATGGATCTTTTGCAGAATATGTGAAAGTTCCGGCAACAAATGTGATTCCGCTTGACCCCAGAATTCCTGACGAATGGGCAGCAATAATGGACCCTTTCGGTAATGCAACTCATACTGCTTTGTCATTTCCTCTTATTGGAGAAGATGTTCTCATTACCGGATCGGGACTTATCGGTAGCATGGCAGTTGCAATAGCCAAATATGCCGGAGCAAGATTCATCGTTGCCAGTGACCTGAGCGATACACGTCTTGCAATTGCAAAAAAAATGGGAGCCACCCTTACTGTCAATCCATCAAAGGGAGAGAAGATCTCAGATGCAGTTAAGAAACTGGGAATGAGAGGTTTTGACATTGGACTTGAAATGTCAGGCTCTCCAAAGGCTTTTGTGGAAATGCTTAGCAATATGTATAACGGGTCGAGTATCTCTCTGCTTGGAATACTTCCATCAAACTTTGAGGTGCCATGGAGCGATATTATCTTCAAGGCAATAACACTTAAGGGCATATACGGCCGGGAAATGTGGGAAACATGGTATAAGATGGAGCAGATGATCATTGGCGGAATAGATCTGAATCCTGTTATTACACACCGTTTCCCGATAGATGAATTTCAAAAGGGATTTGATGAAATGGAAAAAGGAAATTGCGGAAAAGTAATTTTGAACTGGGATTAACTATTAATTATCCTTTGTGTTCCTCAGTGCACCCTTTGTGAACTTAGTGGTTGATTTTTTTACCACGAAGGGACACGAAGGTCATCACTAAGGATCACAAAGTAAAAAGTAACGATATGTATAATAATTATCAGAACCATCTACTTAAAATTATCGATGAAATCAAAGAAGCCGGATTATATAAGAATGAACGGGTAATTGTTTCTCCCCAGGGAGCTGAAATCGAATTGAATACCGGTCAGAAAGTATTGAATTTCTGCGCCAATAATTACCTTGGATTGTCAAATAATCCGTCTTTGATTGAAGCAGCAAAAGCTTCCCTTGACGATCATGGGTACGGAATGTCATCGGTACGATTCATCTGTGGTACTACTGATGTCCATAAGGAGCTTGAAAAAAAGATCGCAGAATTTTTCGGCACCGAAGACACAATTCTTTATGCGGCCTGCTTTGATGCAAACGGGGGAGTCTTTGAACCGCTTCTCTCCGAAGAGGATGCCATTATATCTGACTCGCTGAACCATGCCTCAATTATTGATGGTGTACGGCTTTGTAAAGCACAGAGGTACAGATATGAAAATGCTGACATGGCCGATCTGGAAAAACAGCTCCAGCTTGCCCAGGCGCAGCGATTCAGGCTCATTGTAACTGACGGAGTGTTCTCGATGGACGGAAATGTTGCTCCTCTTGACAAGATTTCTGTTCTGGCGGATAAATACAATGCAATGGTTATGGTCGACGAATCACATTCAGCAGGCGTGGTAGGCAAAACCGGGCGGGGTGTTACGGAACTCTATAACTTAAAAGGCAAGGTTGAAATAATTACCGGCACACTGGGCAAAGCTTTCGGCGGCGCCATAGGCGGATTTACAACAGGTAAAAAGGAGATCATTGAACTACTCAGACAAAGATCGCGCCCGTACCTGTTTTCGAATTCAATTCCTCCACTGGTGGCAGCAGCGGGTATCAGAATGATTGCGATGATGACGGAATCAAATGAGCTCCAGGATAAACTTCACTTTAATGCCGATTATTTCATTACCAGCATGAAGGAATGCGGCTTCGACATAAAGCCCTCTAAATCTGCTATTTGTGCAGTGATGCTTTATGATGCCAGGTTATCACAGGACTTTGCTGCAAGGCTTCTGAAGGAGGGTGTTTATGTTGTCGGTTTCTATTTTCCTGTTGTACCGAAAGGGCAGGCAAGAATAAGAGTACAACTGTCTGCAGCACACGAAAAGGAACATCTCGATAAAGCGATCAACGCTTTTAAGAAGATCGGAAGAGAATTGGGGGTAATAAAATAGATGCTGTGTTTCTATAGTTTTTAAACCTTTGCGTTCCGATAGCTATCGGAATTTGCGGTTAATGGATTTCATTTTTATGCAGATATAATAAAAAAAGGTGCTCCGGAGAGCACCTGCTGATTTATGATAATCCCCAAAATTCGGGATCTAGTAATTTCTCATCAACCGCATTTTGATGATCCGCAATCCTTACATATCAGGCAGCCTTCTTCATAGACAAGATTATCGGAACCGCATTCCCCGCATTTACCTTTTGCCTTTGTACCGTTTGGAATATATTTCTTGAGAGCTCTTTCAACACCATTCTTCCAGTTATTGATCGATTCACTGTCAAGCTTCAGCGAAGTGACCAGGTTGACAACATCCTGAATAGGCATTTCGTGTCTGAGTACACCGGATATCAGTTTGGCATAATTCCAGAATTCGGGTTTGAACATATGGGACAGCCCTCCCATTGTTTTCTTATAGCCATATTTGTCAGTATATTGAAAATCATACCGTGTATTCCCGTCATCATCCTTTATTTTTATGATCTTGCCTTTGACAATGCTTTTGGGGATTGGGAAAATCTCCTCATCAGCAATACCGGTGAAGATCTCATAGGGACGGCTCTCCTTCAGTCCGACAAAAGCCACCCATTTTTCTTCATTTATATTGAATCTTATAACATCGCAATCGAGAATTTTTGGCCTTTTTGGTCTTTCAGGCCTTGCTTCGGTTTTTCCTGCAATAAGCACACCGTTCCTGGAGCCGTCGCGGTAAACGGTTGCGCCCTTGCAGCCCGATTTCCATGCGGTGAGATATAGTTCGCTTACAAGTTCTTCTTTTGCATCAGCAGGCAGGTTGATAGTTACACTTATTGAATGATCGACCCACTTTTGAATGGCACCCTGCATCCTCACTTTGGCAACCCAGTCGACATCATTTGCTGTGGCCTTGTAATAAGGTGATTTTGCTATTATAGTTTCAATTTCCTCATCCCTCATTCTGGTTACCTCGTCGGCATCATAGCCATTAAGCTTGAGCCAGTCTACGAACTTATGATGGAATACATTGAATTCCTCCCATGAATCTCCGACCTCATCCTTGAAGCTGACCTTAACATCAAGGTCATTCGGATTAACTTTTCTGCGGCGTTTATAAAAAGTGGAGAAAATAGGTTCGATCCCCGAAGTAGTCTGGGTCATAAGGCTTGTTGTGCCTGTAGGAGCTATTGTAAGAAGTGCAATATTCCTGCGTCCGTATTTAACCATGTTATTATACATAACAGGATCAGCTTCCTTCATCCTTAAGATGAAAGGATTATTTTTTTCGCGTTCGGCTTCATAAATTGTGAAGGGGCCTCTTTCCCTGGCAAGGTATGTCGATGCTTTATAAGCTTCAAGCGCCAGAGTTTTATGAACCTCTACTGAGAAATTAGTAGCATCGTCGCTGCCATAGCGTAGTCCCAGACCAGCCAGCATATCACCTTCAGCAGTTATTCCTATACCGGTTCTGCGTCCTTCTTCCGATTTCTTTCTTATGTTTTCCCAGAGGTTTTTCTCCACATGCTTAATCTCTTCAAGTTCCGGATCAGCATTAATTTTAGCGAGAATAACATCTATCTTTTCAAGTTCAAGGTCAATAATATCGTCCATCATTCGCTGTGCCAGGCCTACATGTTCCTTATACAGATCCATATCGAATTCAGCTTTGCCGGTAAAAGGATCATTGACATAGCTGTACAGGTTTATTGCCAGAAGACGGCAGCTGTCGTAGGGACACAGAGGAATTTCGCCGCATGGATTTGTTGAAACTGTTGCATATCCGAGATCACTGTAACAATCAGGAACACTTTCACGTATTATTGTATCCCAGAATAATACACCCGGTTCTGCAGATTTCCAGGCATTATGGATTATCTTGCTCCAAAGCTGTACGGCATCGATATCCTTTGCAAATTTAGGATTATCGGAATTTATAGGATATTGTTGTCTGAAGAGAGTTTTTTCCTGAACAGCTTTCATGAAGTCGTCGGTAAGCTTAACTGAGACGTTAGCTCCTGTAACCTTCCCGCTCTCAAGCTTTGCATCGATGAATTTGCCAGAATCAGGGTGTTTGATTGATATTGAGAGCATGAGTGCACCTCTTCTCCCATCCTGTGCCACCTCGCGTGTTGAGTTGGAATATCTTTCCATGAAAGGTACAACACCTGTCGAGGTGAGAGCGCTGTTCAGTACCGGAGTGCCTTTCGGTCTTATATGTGACAGGTCGTGGCCAACACCTCCACGTCTTTTCATCAGTTGTACCTGTTCCTGATCGATCTTCATTATTCCTCCGTAGGAATCAGATGATCCATCGTTACCGATAACGAAACAATTAGATAATGAAGCAATCTGATAATCATTGCCGATGCCCGTCATAGGCCCTCCCTGGGGAACAATATATTTGAAATCCTTAAGAACACTGAAGATTAATTCTTCCGACAGAGGATTCTTATATTTCATTTCTATCCTGCGTATCTCACGCGCCAGCCGGTGATGCATATCATCGGGTGTTTTCTCGTAGAGATTGCCAAAAGAATCCTTCAGAGCATACTTGTTAGCCCATACTCTAGCGGCAAGTTCATCACCATTAAAATACTGTATACTAGCTTCGACAGCTTCATCGTGTGAATACGTAACTTTTCCGCCTTCCTTATTTTTAGATCTTTCAATATTTTTCCCTTCACCTGTTTTCTGCATCTCTGCTGCTGAATTTTGGTTCTTTGCCTTTTCAGTTGCAATAGCTGATTCGTGGACAAATAATTCTTCCATATCTTTTTGTTATTCTCTGATTCTAATTAGATTAAACGGCCACTGATTTTCAAAGCGGGTAATTGCTAAATTAAACAAGACCTTTTCTGAATCCAAGCTTAAAATTTTAACTTTATTAACAATTGACAACATAGTTATTAACTATTAGATATGTGCCTGATTATAAATTTGTTAATATACAATTCGCAACTATAGAAACAAATATTTTCATTAAAGGTTCAAAGCAAATATTAAAATTTCAGGAACTATTTGTTTGTATAATATCTATAACCAATATTTTACTAAAAACTTAAAAAAGAGGCCGTCACATAACATAATTGAGACGGCTTTTTTATTTGAGATTTTTCTGATGATTTTAAGAACTTATGATTTTTTTGAGATTTCTGCATGGATTTCCAAAAATAAAGTTCATTTGCTGCCCAATTTGGTTGGGATCTATCATCCAGGCAA
Organism: uncultured Bacteroidales bacterium; assembly: GCA_963715785.1. Classification (GTDB taxonomy): domain Bacteria; phylum Bacteroidota; class Bacteroidia; order Bacteroidales; family VadinHA17; genus LD21. Next base: position 1,583,267 of record OY970276.1, on the reverse strand, counting down.
ATTTAATTTCGCGAGCTCGGCGAAGTCAAATGAACAATAAAAAAAAGAAGGTGTCCCTTCTGAGACACCCTCTTGTTTTATAAAGCTGAAAGAAATTATTCCTTTCCTCAGAAAGTTACTCTCAGACCGATCTGGGCATGCCAGCGACTGAAGAAATCACTCTTGGTAACTTCGCTACCCTGGAATGAGTAGGTAGGAACTTTGTTCCCGCTTCCATCATCTGTCAATATGGTTTCTTTCAGGATTTGTACATTGTAATAAGATGCATAATTAGCACCCCACTTCTTATTGAGCAGGTTGCCTACGTTCAAAACATCGAATGTTAAGGATACTTTACCGTCTTTACCTTTTATATAGGAGAAATCTTCAGCCAGGTGAAGGTCAAAATGGTTTTCCCATGGAGCACTGTTTGAATAACGCTCAGCATATTGTCCGCGGTGATCTTTAGCATATTTATCACCATCAATCCAGCTTCCATAATTGGTACGATCTTCCTCAGTAACAAAGGTCATTTTAGCCAGTTCATCGGTTGTTGGGATGTAAAGCAACGAGTTACCATATTGACCATCATTGTTGAAATCCTTGCTCTCGTTCATAGTCAGACAATAACGCTGACCGTTGGATCCGTTGTAAACCAAACTTACTATGGTAGCAAAACGATCGCTTGCATATTTAGGTGTTGTATAGGTAACAGCAGCCATAACGCGATTAGGAACATCAAATACCGAATAAGCGAGTTCATTTCCATTATTTGGATTAACAGCATAGTTATACTTCCAGTTAGAATAAGCAACAGAGCTGGTTCCGTCGTTTACGGAATAAGCGTGACCGTATGTGTAACTTGCCATAAAGTCAAGTCCGAAATCAAAGGTTTTTTCAAGTTTTGCACTTAAATCATAAGTATAACCTTTATTGGTATTCTTCAGGTTAACAATAGCATAATAGCTACCGGCATTTCTTGACCAGTAAGTGGCAGCTGAACTTGCATCATCAGCGCTTACAGCATAAACCTTTTTGCCGTTATCTGTCAGTGCCAGATTTTCCCACCATACATTGTTCATGGTTTTTGAATAGATACCTTCGAGGGTAACTTTCCAGTTTCCGGGCAGTATTTGTTCACCAGCAAGGTTAGTACGGAACACCTGAGGATATTTGAAATCTTTTGATACAGTGTTAATCGTGGGTTTTGAAGCAGAACCTGCAGCCGAATTCATGGCAGCAACCGGGTCGTTGCCATAGGTTTCAAATGAAGGAACACCACTGGAAATTGTGGTACCTTTCATTTCAACACCGGTATTGCTCCAGTTGTTTGACAACCATACAAATGGCACACGACCGGTAAATAATCCGGTACCGCCGCGAACTAAAGTTTTATGGCTGTCAGCTGTGTACCAGCGGAAACCTATACGGGGAGATACCATAGCCTTGGTAGAAGGCACTACGCCAACCGATACACCATTCGCGGTAGCATAATCACTTTGATTAAATTCTGGGTTAGCCGTAGGTTTATTGAAGAAAGTTGGGATATCGAAACGCAGACCGTAAGTCAAATCAAAATTATTTGTAATATTCCATTTGTCCTGAGCATAGAATCCATATTGTGCAGCTTTTATAGTAGCTGCCCACTTATAAGAACCTGTCAGGTCAAAATCAGAGTAATTGTAAGAGAACTGATAAGCATTATCATTCAGGAAGTCATTCAGAGAATTGTAATAATAAGCGCCATTACTTGCCTGAATGAAAAGGTTATACATTTTATAAAACTCATTGTGTGTACCAAAGGTAATGGTGTGATTTCCTTTGTACAAGGAAAGGTTATCCTCAATAGTATAAATATCCTGGTTCAGGATATTTGCTCCTGAAGAAAATTCAGTTCCGAGATTGACAACAGTTGATCCCGTACTCCAAAGGTCGGTAGATGAGTCGTAAGTACCGCCTACATTTTTAATGTATATGTTCGGACCCTGGTAAGGCACCTCACGGCTATCACGAACCATAGTAAGGCCAGCACGCGCTTCGTTGTATAATGTACTGCTGATGTGCGTGTTCAGTTCAGCTACAACTGAATTCGTCTTATCACTGATCCGGTAGCCACTGTTGGCAAAATAATAAGTATTGGCGCTTGCACCATAAACATCTTTATAAGAGTTATTCAACTGATAGCGTATCGAAAACTTATTATTATTATTAATATTCCAGTCTATACGGCCTAAAACAGACAAGCTTTTTGTATCCAGATTACGTCTCCCGTAATTGTCATCAAATCCAGTAACGGATTTATAACGATCAAGAATGGCCTGGGCTTCTGCAGTTGAAACATAACCATCTTTGTATCCTGCAAAATAATCGGAAGGATACGTATCAAATTTGTTTTCAACACTGGCAAAGAAGAAGAGTTTATCCTTTATAATAGGACCACCGACAGTAAAACCATAAGTCTTGGTTGATTCTTCGGCTAATTTGGCTTTGCTTTCACTAACCTGGCTCCAATTTCCATACATGTTCTGGTTAGTAAAATAACCATAGGCTGAACCATGAAACTGATTGGTACCTGATTTGGTAATGGCATTAATTCCACCGCCGGTGAATCCTCCCTGGCGAACGTCAAAGGGAGAGATAAGTACCTGGATTTCCTGAATAGCGTCAAGAGAAACAGGATTGGCTCCTGTCTGACCACCATTGGTTCCCGAACCTGCAAGACCAAACACATCATTACTAACCATACCGTCGATTTGGAATGAGTTATAGCGGTTGTTGGAACCTGCAATAGAAATACCCCCGATTTTCGAAACCGAGACCAGCGGAGATAATTTGGCAACATCATATATGTTACGATCTACTGTTGGGGTGCTGGCTATTTGTGTTTGTTTGAAGTTGGAAGCTGCACCACCAGAAGCATTTTTCAGGCCAGTTGCACTTACAACAACTTCTCCTAACTGTGCCGATGCTTCTTTCAAAGAAGCATTGAAGGCTGATTCATCACCTAGGGAAAGCTGAACATTTTCAAACTCGGTATTGCTAAATCCGACAAAGGAAATAGTGATTTTGTACGGCCCTCCAACTCTCATACCCTGAATGGAATACCAGCCTTTATCATTGGCTACAGTACCATACAAAGTATTAGAAGGAATATGAACTGCAACTACAGTTGCCCCGGCAAGAGGTTCACCCTTACTGTCGGTGACCTTACCGCTCAAAGACGATGTCGTAGCCCCCTGTCCAAACATCAGAACTGATATGAACAGAAAACTAAGCATCATAAACATTTGTTTGAATTGCTTCATCATAAAATTAGGATTTAGGTTAAATAAAATTTCTGTAAGGTTATCGTAAATACTTGATTAATTGGTTACATTGGAATTAAGAAATTGTTAATTCCAGCTGAACAATTTACGTCTCTTTGAATGACATGACCAATTATCAAAAGATTACTTTTTAACAAATTATGAGGTGGGCCTGTTGATATCTTTTTCTGATATTTCTTTGATTATAATTTCTGTAGCCCCGGCATTTTCTTTTATATATTCTGACGCAATATGTGCTGAATTTGTATAGATTTTCTCATCGGAAAGCCATAAATCCATATTTTTTTTAAAGTCAGAATAGGTGGAAAATGTTTTAGCTCCCCCGGAAGCCAAAAGATCAACAGCTTCCCTGAAATTTTCATGTTTCGGTCCGAAAATCACAGGAATTCCCCAGCATGCCGGCTCGAGAATATTGTGGATTCCTTTCCCGAACCCGCCACCCACAGCAGCTATATATGCATACCTGTAAGCAGAAGAAAGCATACCTATATTATCAATTATAAGCACCCTTGCATCTGTTGATTCATTATTGTATTGAGAAAATCTGACATGCGGAACTTTAAAAAGTTTTTCCAGCCTTTCGATATTGGAAGTGTCAACTTCATGCGGAGCAAAAACCCATTTCATCCTGCCGGGATCTGCATTGATGTACTCTGAGATTATCTCTTCATCCTGTCTCCAGCTGCTTCCGGCAAGAAACAGCTTTTCATTCCCCCTGAAATGTTCAATCACGTGAATTACCTTTGCAGAACCGGCTATCTGAATCACCCTGTCGAACCTCGTATCACCTGCAAGAATTACATTTTCTATCCCAATAGCCGAGAGCAGATCGAATGAACGTTTGTCCTGCACAAATATTTTTTCAAATTTCCTCAGCATACCCCTGAAGAATGATCCGTAACTTTTGAAAAAATGCTGATCAGGACGAAAAATTCCCGATATAAGGTATAAAGGGATCTTTTTATTGTAAAGAGTTGAGATATAATTATTCCAGAATTCATATTTTACAAATATCACATACTCCGGATTTACCAGCTCAATAAATTTCAAGGCATTCCCGGGGGAATCGGAAGGCAGGTATGTTATACAATCGGCATCGCTGTAATTTTTCCGAATTTCGTAGCCCGACGGAGAAAAAAAGGTAAGCATGATTTTTAATGCAGGCATTTGCCTCCTGATAGCCTCAATAACCGGTCTTCCCTGTTCAAATTCTCCCAAAGAGGCACAATGCATCCAGACAACTCTGTCACCCGGCTTTATTTTTCCTGCAATTTTAACCGCCCAATTCTTCCTTCCCTTTACCAGGTAAGAAGCACGCTTATTGAACGGTGATACAAGATGAACCAGAGCAGAGAACAGGCAGATCCCCAGGTTGTACAAAACATTCATAATTCATGGATTCAACTGGCCAAAGGTAATAAAAAACGGTTCAAAGGCGTAAAGGCTCAGTGGCACAGCGGAAAAATATTGTTATAGATAAATTAACTTCTATTTTTGTACAATTATTCAGCCCTTGCCATGGTACGACTTGTTGCATTGATCATCTCCATTATTCTAATGATAATTGCTGCGGTGATTGCTTTGAGATTCATGAAGCTGACAAAGTACAGGCTTTCCTGGATTTTGCTCTCCCTTTCATTTGCTTTCATGGCAGCTCTGAAAATTATTCAGCTCTTTGAGTTTTTCCGGGGCACTCCATCATTTACATGGCAGCTGATAAATGAATGGCTTGGAGTTGTGATATCAGTAATGATCATTGGAGGCGTAATTCTGATACGCGAATTATTCTACTCCCTGAAAAGAGCTGATTCTGAACGCATCCGCTCTGAAAAAAGAGTTATAAATGCAATTATCAACACCGAGGAGAATGAGAGAAAAAGGTTTGCAAAAGATCTTCATGATGGGCTGGGGCCTATTCTATCAACAGTAAAAATGTCACTTTCCGCACTCACTGACAGAATCAAAGATCCCTCAGGATCCGTTATACTCAGCAATACCAACCACCTGGTGAATGAAGCTATAAACACCATTAAAGACATTTCCAATAACCTGAGCCCGCATGTGCTTTCAAACTTTGGACTGGCGAGTGCAATAAGCGCTTTTACCACAAAAATAAACCAGACCAGGGCAGTTGAAATTGATTTTAAGTCGAACATGGAAAATCAAAGACTCGACAATGACAAGGAGGTAGTCGTTTATCGTGCTGTATGTGAGCTGATTAATAACTCGATCCTGCATTCCGGAGCTTCCAGGATCGAGATAGAATTAAACAAACACGAAAAATTTGTTACCTTGCAGTTTTATGATAACGGAAGAGGATTTGACACTTCTTCATTAAGCAGGGAAGATACCAAAGGGATGGGGTTGTCGAACATTGAGACACGCGTGAAAACAGTTGAAGGAGTATTTATCCTGGAAAGTACGCCGGGGAAAGGAACGAGTGCTCTTATCAAATTGATCGATTGATTCTAAATAAACCGGAATTGGCCACCATGGAAAAAATACGAATAATTATTGCAGACGATCACCAGCTATTTCGGAACGGATTAAAAATACTGCTCAACGCCTTCCCGGAATTTGAAGTCACAGCAGAAGCCTCAAATGGCGAAGAATTCCTTAAGATCCTGAAAAACACTAAGGCTGATGTTGCCCTCATGGATATAAATATGCCAGAAATGGACGGCATAGAAGCAACAAGAAAAGGCCTTAAGATTTGTCCTGAAATTGATATTATCGCACTTTCAATGTATGGCGAGGAGGAGTACTACTATAAGATGGTTGACGCAGGCGCTAAAGGTTTTCTGCTTAAGGATTCTGACATCTCCGAAGTTAAAGAAGCAATACTCACAATAAGAAAAGGTGGCAGCTATTTCTCCCAGGAACTGCTCTACCACGTAATACAGAAGATCAAGTACAGGGAGCAGGAAAGCAAATCGGCCAACCTGTCAAAGAGAGAAAAGGAAATACTGTTTAAAATCTGTGAAGGACTCTCAAATCAGGAGATCGCCGAGACTCTTTTTATAAGTAAAAGAACTGTGGATAAACACCGGGCAAATCTTCTCGGAAAAACTAACAGTAAGAACACCGCCAGCCTGATACTTTTTGCTATAAGGAATAAGCTTATTGAAATCTGAAATTAAATTTAGAATTTTATATTCAATTATTTATAGTGTCCCTTTGTGTTACTTTGTGTTAGCCTTCGTGTTCCATTGTGGTAAAAAAAAATATTTAACAACACCCTTCGGCAAGCTTAGGGTGAAATCACAAAGATCCACCAGGGATTCTTCAGAATTTAATTATAAGATAATCTATGGCTGAATCTCACGAACTTGGTCAGAAAGGAGAAGATCTGGCAACTGACTACCTCGAAAAAAAAGGTTTCAAAATACTGTTCAGAAACTGGAAGTGGGGCAAAAATGAAATAGATATCATCGCCGAAAACAAGGATTTCATCATTTTCGCAGAGGTTAAAACACGGAATGACGACTTCCAGATGCATCCGATAACAGCGGTGAACAGGGATAAACAAAACTCCATTATCAGGGCTGCGAACGGATATATTCAAAAATACAGGATAGATAAAGAAGCAAGGTTCGACATTATTACCGTTATTAAATCAGGTGATTCGTTTGACATAGATCATATTGAAAGTGCATTTTATCCGACACTGAGATAATAAGTTTGGAGTGACTAAAGTTTGGAGTGACTAGAGTTAAGGGATTGAAAAGTGAAAAACTGAAAGTACTCTAGGCACTTTAGGCACTCTAGGCACTCTAGGCACTCTAGGCACTCTAGGCACTCTAGGCACTTTAGTTTGAATTGCCTAAAGTTTGGAGTGACTAGAGTTGAGCGATTGAAAAGTGAAAAACTGAAAGTACTCTAGGCACTTTAGGCACTTTAGGCACTCTAGGCACTCTAGGCACTCTAGGCACTTTAGGCACTTTAGTTTGAATTGCCTAAAGTTTGGAGTGACTAGAGTTGAGGGATTGAAAAGTGAAAAACTGAAAGTACTCTAGGCACTTTAGGCACTTTAGGCACTCTAGGCACTCTAGACACTTTAGTTTGGAGTGACTAGAGTTAAGGGATTGAAAAGTGAAAACTGAAAGTACTCTAGGCACTCTAGGCACTTTAGGCACTTTAGGCACTTTAGGCACTTTAGGCACTTTAGTTTGGAGTGACTAAAGTTTGGAGTGACTAGAGTTAAGGGATTGAAAAGTGAAAAACTGAATTACCATAATGGGAATAACTTTAAGTACTTAGGCACTTTAGGCACTTTAGACACTTTAGGCACTCTAGGCACTCTAGGCACTTTAAGCACTTTAAGCACTACTATGAGAATTAAACCAAACCATTTCTTATGGATATAGTAACCCTGAGAGACTCCGTTTTTCGTTTTCGTTTCTACAAATATTTCGCAGCTCTGCTGCTTTGCCTTCGACCCGTAAAATCCTAAGCACCCTGAATAATTTGAAAGCAAATTTGTGAAGCAATAAGCTTTAGGTGCAGAGCACCAAAATATTTGTAGAAAAATGTACGCTGCAGAGATATTAAGGTGCAGAGCACCAAAATATTATATTACATTTTGGTAAAAGCATTGTAGTTCAAATGTTTATATGGTACAATTAAAAACCATATGAATAAAAAACACTGGAATACAATAAATCTTGATGGGACAGTTCCTGAGAAAGAAGTGTTTTCATGGATAGATCATTCTTATGATCTGATTGCAGGAAAAAGGTGAGATCATTTTAAGATAGGATTTGAAGGATCGACGAAACAATCCACGACAAAAAGGTATTCAGCCGGAATGATCAAAAGTCAGAAATCAGAATTTACCGTCTTCCAGTATCACTTCAGCATTCTTAGGTCATCTGTCCAAATGTTCTTACTTCAGTGAAGGGCAGAAGATTGAAAAATTCATCCCGATAATGCTTTTCGCGCGATTATTTTATTTAACGATTTTAATCTAAACGGCAACAATACAACAAAACTACAGTCTTTAAAAAGAATTTATTAATTTTTATTAAGAGCGAATAAGTTAAAATTGAAAAATAGAAACATATAACCTGCCAATATATAAACCTAAACAGATAAATAAATATGAATAATAAATTACAGAAAATCAGAATCCCTCTGAATATAAATTTCTTTATCGCATTTATCCTGCTTTTGTTACTTCTTACCCAATTGCATCAGTTTATACACCATATTGTTGGAGAAATTCTATGTGGGAAAGTAGGCTTTCTGACTTTTGACCGGCACTTTTTCTCACCAGCACTTACCGGAACTTCGTACAAATTGGCTACTATCGCGGGTCCTTTATTTAGCGACTATATGTTAATGTGGATTGGCATGTTTATGTTGCGATCAGGTAAATATGGCCTTGCTGGCTTTTCATTAATTTTAGCAAGCATGCCTTTGGGCAGATTCTGGGCTTTGACAGGAGGAGATGAAAGATTTTACGGTCTGTGGATCAGTCAATTGCTTGGTATAAATGAAAATTTCTCTATGATATTAAGCATATTTATTGTCCTTCTTATATTGGTACCACCATTGGTAGCTGCATATAAATCAATTGCAAACAGGCCGGGATGGATTGTATTTTTAGCTTTTCTAATTTTGCCCCTGTTTTTCTATGGCGCCTTCATCTTTTATCCTGACCACAGATTTCTTTATGCGCCTGTTTTGAAAGCTTATGAAACAGGAATATCGTCTAATCCGATAACTACCATGTTCTGGGGGCTTCCTTTTATTCTTATATCAGCAATAGTTCCTCTAATAGTACTTTTCTTCGGAAAATATATTAAATATCTTTAGAAATATGCGAGCTGCCGGGAGATGAAGCAGCAGAGCACCGGAATATCTGTTATTACGTAAATTACTCTGAGGTGCAAAAATCACAGGTACAGCTTAAAAGGTCATTCCTAACCTGAATGATAATAATTTCTGAGTAATCACATTCGACGGCTGATCTCCATTATCCCTGGTAACATCAAATAAGTTATTTTCAAATCCAACACCCACAATGAAGCTATTATTTACGGTGAGAGGATATTCCATACCAGCCATAATATGATATGAAATGTTAAATATGTTCAGTTCCGGCAAAGCATTACCTCCATATATATCGAGCGAGGGTATGTCTGCCCTGCCTGAAATTACGATTTTTGGATCGAATCCAAGATCTGTAAAAAATCTCCCGTAACCGAACTTGTCTGTCTGGAGCTTTAAGCCAAGTGGTACGGAGAGATAGGTTATTTTATATGTAATTGGCTCTCCTGACTGGACAGTTATAATAGAGCTGCTGTAATTTTTCAGATCAAAATTGGTTGTCTCTCTGTTGATAAGTCGTCCACCGGTATAAATGATACTTATCCCTGAAGAAAAGGAATAGTTAGGACTAAAAGACCTGTTATGTGAAATTCCGAAATTAAATCCGGGAACCGCTCCGTCATTACGGGTATCATAGCTGTCTGTTGAAAACCAGCTAATCAGCGGATCAAAATGTATGCTAAAGTTAATTAAGGGCTGAACCCCGTCATTTTGTATATCCGGGTTATAACCCTGCCTGTAATTCTGTGTAGGCGGATACGGAACAATGACCGGACGGTACGGTGGTGGCCGCATCCAGGGAGGATAGCGATAGCCTGTCTGGGCATTGGTATTCCTGCACATTAATATCAGAGAAATAACGATCATTGCCTTAATCGTTCTGCTAATATGTATATAGATACGTTTCATAGAATTAAAGTATAAATCAAATGTTTAAGTCAAATTATCAACAAAAAAGTGGCTGGCTATTGACATCAGTATGAAGCATCAGATGCAAATATTATACCAAGTTTCAATGATGATGATATTTGCTGTCATAACAGGAGATTAATTTTGTGCTTTATAAACCTACTTATCCAGACTTCGCAAATTGATTTTCGAGCGATTTAAGAATATTCTCCGTCTACCTCATAATTGCTTTAAGAATTATTAAACTTGAACTTACTATATTTGAAAGACGGGGAACTACGCAATTAAAAAGGATTATACAATTCCAATCGAATTTTGTATTATTTTAAATTGCTATTTGGCATTAATCAATATTATTTCTCCATTATTTTTCTAGCTTGCATTCTTTATTAATCCAAATAATATATTATAAAACTTAAATTTTAAATTAATTCTGGAATTATGAAAACTCGTATCCTGCTGGCATTCATTTTGTCGCTGTTTATTTTACCTTCATATGGACAAAAGAAAAATGCCGCCTCTCAGAAAGTTGATGAAGGTTATAAATTTACACCAGTGATCGAATTGAAGGCCACTCCGGTTAAGAATCAGGCTGGAACTGGTACCTGCTGGTGTTTCGCCACAACTTCCTTTATAGAATCAGAACTTCTTCGAATGGGAAAGGGTGAATATGACCTGTCTGAAATGTATATTGTAAGATATAACTATGTTGATCGTTTGAAAGATAACTTTATCCAGGATGGTAAAGGGAATCTTGGACAGGGAAGTGTTGGTCATGACTGGATGACTGAATATATGAAGAATGGTATTGTCCCCGATGAAGTATATACAGGTCTTAATTATGGTATGCCAAATCACAATCATAGCGAGCTGAATGCTTTCGTGAACGCTATTGCTACCGTGCCTCTCAAGAGGAATAAGGAAAGCGATCAGTATTTTACCGTTGTGGATGCAGTCCTTGACACATACCTTGGCAAAGTTCCTCAGTCATTTACCTACAAGGGAGTCGGGTATACTCCTAAATCATTTACGGCAAGCCTGGGTATTAATCCGGCTGACTATGTTGAAATTACCTCACTCACGCTTTTCCCCTTTTATACCCAGGGACTTGTTCCGATTCCCGACAACTGGAGAAAAATGAATTACTATAATGTACCTCTTGATCAGCTGGTGGAGATAATGGATTCATCGCTCTATAAAGGCTATACAATTGCCTGGGATGGTGATGTAAGTGAAAAAGGCTTTTCTCACTCAAAAGGTGTTGCAATTATACCCGACGTAGATAATACTGATCAGTATTCTAAAGCCGATCTTGGCCGATATGGTAAAATGACTAAGGAGGAACGTGCTGCTGAAGCCTATAAATTCAGCAGGCCTTTCCCGGAAGAGAAAGTCACTCAGGAAGCGCGGGAGACCGGTTATGATAATAAATCCACAACCGACGATCACCTGATGCACATGACTGGAATTGTAAAAGACCAGAATGGCACAAAATATTTTGTTACCAAAAATTCATGGGGAACGAACCGCAATCCTTTCGGAGGGTATCTCAATATCTCCGAAGAATACGTCAGGGCAAAAACCATCGCGATTATGGTAAACAAAAATGCTATTCCCACAGCTTTGAGAACAAAGCTCGGATTATAAGATCATCAGTAACTGAATAGAGGCTGTCTCAAAAGTCCTCGGTGGAACTCTCCCGCCTTGCGGGACAAGTTGTGGAAACTCTGTGATCTCTGTGTAAGTTCTTAATTATTTGTTACACAGAGTTCCGATAGCTATCGGAACACAGAGAAGACACAGAGCAACACAGAGAAAGAATTAAAACAATTTTTGACTTTTGAGACAGCTTCTTTTTATAGCTAAGCCGGGGGTTATTCACATTTTTTGAAGGAGAAAATGTCAGTCAACCAGCAGATTACAGCCCCGTATGTCACTATTATCGAATCTTCCCAGCACCTCGAATCCGCCATCACTTTGAACTCTGCCCAGATCTCCGGTTGAGATAAAAGCGCATGAGTATATATTTGCAAGATCTATAATATTTATTCCACCTGTACTTCCCGGTTCATTAATCAAAGAAAGCGGATCCTGAGCATCCCTGATAACGATCTTCATCCATGGCGGGCAATAGAAAATCCCGTCGCCTTTTGAGTATGACTGACTTAGCAGTTCGGTCATACCGTATTCAGAATGGATTGATTCCACGTTCAATTTTTGTTTTAAAATAGAATGCAGCTCCTGCCTGGTCAGCTCTTTCCTCCTGCCTTTCATGCCGCCTGTTTCCATTACAATCACGCCCGAGAGATCAGGAGAAAATTTTTCAGCCAGTTCCAGCAGAGCAAAGCTGACACCAAGCAACAGTATTTTCTGATTCCGGGTTTTTGCCTTTATTATCATCAGCACCAGCTCCTCTATATTTTTCCTGTAGAAACCGCCCAGAGGGTTATTGCTCATTTTGATAAGATAATCAGCCATATATACCAGCGATGAACCCTCTCGTTCATTATATGAGGGCAGCAAAGCTGCAATAAGATATTCTTCCGGTGCGCCATAAAAAAGCCTGAAGGATCTTACAAAACTCTCTTCGTACAATCGAAGATCACTCACGAAATGCCTGCCTGGAGTCATCCCTGTCGTACCGCTGCTTTCGAAGATCATTTCAGTGGGAAGAGAACCCGTTACGATCTTATGATTTCTGAAAAACTCAATTGGGAGAAAAGGTATTTCAACGGGGTCTTTGATGTCATTGGCATCCCTGCCAAGACTGTCAATAAATTCACGATAAATAGTATTATTCTGATATTGAAATTTAAATACTTCGAGCGCGGTTTCCCGAAAATCATCCTGATTCTTAAGATTGAATATAGGCCCCTCTAATTTCTGTCCCCCCATCTTCATTTGCCGGGAAAAGTTGATGAGCCGTCAGGTTGATAGACCCACTGGAAGGTACACTCACCATAAACAACTCCCGATCGCAGCTCATTAACCGTGCTCACAATCCTGAATTTTGCATAGGTATCGCTACCCGTCCGGTATAGCCAAACCTGGTTATCAATTATGGGATCAGCCATCTCAAGCCACTGAGCTACGGAAACTGTCTTAAGATTGTCGAAGGCGGTTTGTGCTGAAGCCGCATCGGCAAAATCACCGACTTTGAAAAAAGAGGGTTTGAGATTATTCGCCTGAAGTGTCAATCTTGGTGCTCCGGTGTCAGCATTTACATAAATTGCTATATCGGGACCCGGATTATTTGTTGTTGGAACCAGCTTCGCGCCTGAAAAAGAGAAACCATACGTATAGTAAGTTGATGATACATACGTAATATTGTCAATGGTGTCAGTCCCGGAAGTACGTGTTGGCTGATTTTTGGTGCAACCTGCCAGAACCGTCAGCAATGCCAGAAATAGATATGCCTGTCTTTTCATATTGTAAAGATAAGAGTTTTGGATCACTTCATAAATAGCATTGATTTTCAGAAGATCACATAATGTCCGACAATAGTGAAACAAAGCGTTTCTGTAATTGTTGCGGATAAATTGAAATTTTAATCTTAGGCCCTGGAGTAGAAACAAGAGGCTGTCTCTTCAGGGCTTTGTGATCTTCATGATCCCAAAAGCTGCCAGCAGAAACAACCTCTTATTCTCAAATTTCAAAATGCGGATTAGGCGAACAAAACCAATCTAAATCCGAGCTTTAGAGACCTTGTTCTATTCTCCTCTTATCGCTGTTATTCCCGGAAGTTTCTTTCCTTCCATATACTCAAGCATTGCACCGCCTCCGGTTGAAACGTAGCTCACTTTATCGGCAAGACCGTTTTTATTTATTGCTGCCACTGAGTCGCCGCCTCCGATCAGGCTGTAAGCTCCCTTTGAGGTTGCTGCTGCAATTGCTTTTGCGACTGCAGTGGTACCTTTTGAGAATTTCTCCATCTCGAATACTCCCATAGGCCCGTTCCAGAGAATAGTCTTTGAATTTTCAATTACTGCTGAAAATTCCTTAATGGTTTTCTCTGCAATATCGAGGCCCAGCCATCCATCTTCAACAGCATCAACAGCTGAAATTTTTGTATTAGCATCATTATCAAACTTATCTGCGTTCAGACTGTCTACCGGCAGATAAAGCTTCACTTTCTTTTCTTTTGCTTTTTCAATTAATTTGAGCGCCAGATCAAGTTTATCCTCCTCACAGAGCGAATTTCCGATCTTGCCCCCCATTGCTTTAACAAAGGTGTATGTCATTCCGCCACCGATAATAAGGTTATCCACCCTGTTAAGGAGATTTTCTATCAGCATTATCTTATCTGAGACCTTCGCTCCTCCCATTATTGCTGTAAATGGTTTCTGCGGATCCTTAAGTACCTTATCCATTGCCGCAAGCTCGCTGTTGATCAGAAATCCGAACATTCTGTTTTCGGGAACGAAAAAATCAGCCATTACTGCAGTGGTTGCGTGGGCACGGTGAGCAGTGCCAAATGCATCATTGACATAAATTTCTGCATACCCTGCCAGTTTTTTTGCCATCTCTTTCTGTCCGACCTTCATCGCAGCTTTAGCTGCTTTTTTCTCCTCATCGGTCACATTTTCAGGTAAAATTGGTTTGCCTTCCTCTTCAGGATAAAAGCGTACATTCTCGAGAAGCAGTACTTCTCCGGGTTTCAGTGCAGCCGACATATTCACTGCAGAGTCTCCGAGACAATCGTCAGCAAACAGTACTTTTTTGCCAAGATGTTTTTCCAGGACAGGAAGAACAGGCTTTAGTGAATATTTCTCCATACGGCCCTCAGGTCTGCCAAGGTGTGACATCAGGATCAAACATCCGCCATCTTTAAGAATTTTATTAATCGTAGGCAAAGCTCCCCTTATCCGGGTATCATCTGTTACAACAAATGTCTTTTTGTCGAGGGGCACATTGAAATCGACCCTGACTATTGCCTTCTTTCCTTTAAAATTAAAGTCCTGAATCATTTTCATAGATCAAATATTTTTATTTTTTAACACAAGAAATTCTAATTTACAAACCTACATTTTTTTTGGAAATATTCTAAAGATAAAAATCACTTAATGATATCTCCCTGTGCAACTCTGTGCTCCTCCGTGCACTCTGTGTTAGTTCTTAAATTCATTTTTTGTTACACAGAGAGACACGGAGAAGCACAGAGAGCCACAGAGAAACAAGAGTAGCATGAATGCAACTCTTCATAAAAGATTCATTAAATTTGGCAGATGCAATAAGAAGTAAACATGAATTTCTCACAAATACCCGGTCAAAAAATAATTAAGGAAAAGCTTATCCGGTCAGTAAAAGAAGAGCGGGTAAGTCATGCTCAGCTATTTACCGGTCCTGAAGGATGCGGAAGCATGGCGCTTGCACTGGCGTATGCAAGGTATATTAGCTGTGAGAACAGAACTGATGAAGACTCATGCGGTTATTGCAAATCATGTGTAAAATATGAAAAACTTATCCACCCTGACCTTCATTTTGTATTTCCCGTAATAAAAGGCAAAAAAGCTACTGATCCCGTAAGCGACAATTATATAGAGGAATGGCGGGAATTTGTGAAGAATTCACCCTATTTTTCACTTAACAGCTGGATGGATTCCATTGAAGTCGGAAATGCCCAGGGCATGATCTTTGCATCGGAAGCTTCCGAGATAATAAAAAAACTCAGTCTGAAAGCTTTCGAATCGGACTTTAAGATAATGATCCTCTGGATGCCTGAAAAGATGCATCAGGCCACAGCAAATAAACTGCTGAAGATGATTGAGGAGCCGCCTGAAAAAACTCTTTTCCTGCTTGTCTCTGAGGAGTATGATAAGGTAATCCCCACTATCTTATCAAGATGTCAGCTGGTTAAAATTCCTTCATTTGATACAAAGGACATTGAGAATTATCTGACTGGCAGGCTTAACATTCCGGCTGCGAAAGCTGAAGATATATCGCGGGTATCAAACGGGAATATTAACAGGGCAATTGAACTATGTGAAAATGAAGATTCATCAAGAGCTAACCTTGAGCGGTTCAAGAGCCTGATGAGGTTTGCATGGAAGCGCGATGTGTTATCGCTTATCAACTGGTCGGAAGAAATGGCTTCGACAGGCCGTGAGGCACAGAAAAACTTCATCTCCTTTTCTCTGAGATTACTCAGGGAAAATATTATGCTTACTCTTGGCCAGATGAAAAACAGCATAGTTTATCTGACAGGTGATGAGGCAGATTTTTCAGGCAAGTTTCACCCTTCCGTCAACCTGAACAATATTTTTCCGCTTAATGAGGAACTCAACCTGGTCTACTCCCATATTGAAGCAAATGGTAACGCAAAAATAATCTTTCTCGATCTGGCTCTGAAAGTTACGAGGCTTATCCGCTGATCAGAAACCCATTTGTTGAAAATGATTCATTTATTCATTACTTTTGCAGAATAATTTACTGAAAGTAAAGCGTTTTATGACAGATAATGAAGATATTCAAGGGCAAGCCGGGGATGAAATCCGGATGCCTGATATAACATATAAGCCGGGGTACAATAAACTTGATTCTTTTAACTGGCTGAAAGACCTGCCTGAGACTCCCGAGTTAAGCGACATAGTGGAAATACGATTTAAGAATACGCGGAAAGGTTTTTTCAGGAATGTCAACGGATTAAGGCTTGAGATAGGCGACGTAGTCGCAGTAGAAGCTTCTCCCGGACATGATATTGGCAGAGTTTCAATGGTCGGGCATCTTGTGGCTGAACAACTTAAAAGACTTAAAACACATCCCGCGCCCGACGATATGAAAAAAGTCTATCGGAAGGCAAAAGCGGTTGATATTCAGAAGTGGGAAGAAGCCAAGAAGCTTGAAACCACTACAATGCTGCGATCAAGAAAGATCTCTGAAGAGCTCAGGCTCAATATGAAAATCGGAGATGTTGAATATCAGGGAGATAAAACAAAGGCAATATTCTATTACATAGCCGATGAAAGAGTCGATTTCAGGCAGCTCATAAAAGTCCTTGCAGATGAATTCAGGGTAAGGATAGAAATGCGTCAGATTGGCGCACGTCAGGAAGCAGGCAGGATCGGAGGAATAGGTTCATGCGGGAGAGAGCTCTGTTGTGCAACTCATATCACAAATTTCATTTCTGTTACCACAACTCATGCAAAATACCAGGAGTTGTCTCTGAATCCCCAGAAACTGGCTGGCCAGTGCAGCAAACTAAAATGCTGTCTTAATTTCGAACTCGACTGTTATGTTGACGCACAGAGGTCATTCCCTCCAAGAGATATTCCTCTTGAAGCTCTTGATTGTACGGGTTATTTCCAGAAGATCGAAGTACATAAGGGACTCTATTGGTATTCAACGGATCCTCACTCAAATGCAAACCTTATAGCTCTTCCTGTTCAGAGAGTCAGGGAAATACAGGCTGTCAACAGAAAAGGCAAAAAAGTCGAAAAGCTTAAACTGGTTGATGAAGCATGGGAAGTGACTCCTGTTTCCCAGGACTTGCTCAAGAATAACAGCCTCACCAGGTTTGATCCTCCTGAAAATAAAAATCAGCAAAACAGGCATCCGCACAAAAGAAAAACCAAAAAATTCAATGAAAAAAGGATTAAATAAGCTCTCGTTCATTTTTGTGCTGACTGTCTTATCATTACTCTTTTCTTGCAAAAGCAATATAGTATATACAAATTCGCAGGTGATGCCGGATGAAACCTGGAAGCTGATGAATATACTATCATTTAAAGTTCCGATAGACGATACTCTTACAAGCAACAGTGTCATATTTACAATAAGGAATGGCTCATCTTATCCGTTTCGCAATATTTTTCTTTTTGTCACAACAACTTCGCCCGACGGGAAAAGGATAACCGATACCCTGCAGTACAATCTGGCTGATGAGAAAGGTAAGTGGTATGGCAGGGGATTTGGTGATATACATGAACTTAATCTTCCATATAAATCAAATGTCTTCTTTCCTAAAAAAGGCATTTATGAATTTAAGGTCCAGCATGGCATGCGCGTTGAAAACCTGAAAGGGGTGTATGATTTCGGATTGCGGATAGAGAAATTCAAAAAATAAATCTCTAAAAGGTGGGAAAGAATAAACTGGCCAGGTGGACTGAGCTGGGATCATTTGACAATGTTATACAGCCTCTTATCGGTGATGTAAATGGCGCTGATCACCCGATAAAAGGCAAATGGAATATTCAGTTATTTAAAAACAATAATCCGATCGTACTTGAGCTTGGATGCGGCAAGGGCGAATACACTGTAGGGCTGGCAGCCACGTTTCCCCGATATAAACTATATCGGAATTGATATAAAAGGCGCCCGCATGTGGAGAGGAGCAAAAACAGCGAATGAAAAGAATCTTGCAAATGTGGCATTCCTGAGGACCAGAATTGAATTTATTAATTCCTTCTTTGCAGCCGATGAAGTAGATGAGATATGGATTACCTTCCCTGATCCGCATCCTGGCGGAAGAAACGCAAATAAGCGGCTTACATCTCCATGGTTTCTCAATTCCTATCGCCATTTTCTAAAGAACAGAGGTATAATTCACCTGAAAACTGATAATAAGGAACTCTTCAATTTTACAAACACTGTTGTAAGTCACAACAATCTTGAACTGGTTCTCTCAACAAATGATCTTCATTCTGTAAAGTCTGACAATATCTTCTCAATCACTACTCATTATGAGAAGATATTTCTGAAAGCCGGCATGAATATCAATTACCTCTCATTCAGGCTGGAAAGAGAAAAAACTATTGAAAATGCCACAATCAGGTAAAAAAGCTAATGATGATTTTTTTTCCAGGGTATATAAGGTGACCAAATGTATACCTTTCGGAAGAATAACCTCCTATGGTGCAATAGCACGTTATCTGGGGTCGGCTTCGTCGGCAAGGATGGTTGGATGGGCGCTCAATGTGAGCCATAGCAACAGTGAATTTATACCGGCTCACAGGGTTGTAAACCGTAATGGGCTTCTGACGGGAAAACGCCACTTCGGAAATTCAACCACGATGGCACAGCTTCTTGAAAATGAAGGCATTATAATTGAAAATGACCAGATTGTCAATTTTGAGGAAAAGTTCTGGGATCCGACTTCTGAATTGCAATGAGCCCTATCTGACAATTAAACCGCATATTCTTCACAGCTGTGCAAAGATCACTAAAGCCGGAACCCAATATTAAATCCGTAAATATCTTCTCTTTGCGAGCTCTGCGGTTAATCGAATTCGAATTTCTGAAAAGAATTACACGGAGAAAAACCCGGAAAACATCAACTATTTCCATAGCTGACATTTTGAAGTTCCATAAAAAACCGGTAAACTTGCATGTTGTTTATATTTAAATCAAATAAAAATAACAATTCTTGGTTTGAAGTAAAAATGTTCAGATAATGTTTTCAAGAGATCAGATATTAAAGGCACTTTCCAGGGTTATTCACCCCGATAAAAAGAAAGACATTGTTTCATTGGGAATGGTTTCGGAGGTCGAATCAGACGAGAAAGGGATATCTCTGACACTCACACCTGAAAAATCAAATGATCCGTTTATATCATCGATAAAAAGCACAATTGTAAGAACGATAAAGGATATTCTTGGTCCTGATGCGGTTATAAACGAAATCAAGGTTCAGCCTAAGGTAATTGTCGGCAAGCTTCAGGAAAAACATGCCGATGTTCTGCCGCAGGTTTCAAATATTATCGCTATCGCTTCGGGAAAGGGCGGCGTCGGAAAAACAACCATTTCTGTAAACCTTGCAATCTCCCTTGCACGGATGGGTTATAGTGTCGGACTTCTTGATGCTGATATATTCGGACCATCAGTTCCAAAAATGTTCGATGAGGAAAAATTCAGGCCCGAAGTTACCAGGGACAATCACGGAGATCATATCCTGCCTCTGGTAAAATTCGGAGTCAGGGTGTTGTCAACTGGTTTTTTTGTGGATCCCGCAGATGCTCTGATCTGGAGAGGACCAATGGCTTCCAATTTTCTTAAACAGCTGATAACGCAGGGCCAGTGGGGGAAACTCGATTATCTGTTAGTGGACCTGCCACCGGGAACAAGCGATATTCATCTTACCCTTGTGCAGGAAGTTCCGGTAACAGGAGTCATTATTATAAGTACTCCCCAGGAAGTTGCTCTGGCAGATGCCATAAAAGGCATTGCAATGTTCAGGAGCAATAAGATTGATGTGCCTGTATTGGGATTAGTTGAAAACATGTCGTGGTTTACACCGGCTGAGCTTCCGGAAAACAAATATTATATCTTCGGGAAAGAAGGCTGCATGCGCCTCGCTGAGAAAATGAATGTGCCCCTGCTTGGACAAATACCCCTGGTACAAAGTATCTGCGAAGGCAGTGACAGCGGCCAGCCGGTGGCTCTTGAAGATTCAGTTACAGGCATTGCCTTCAGGTCGCTTGCAACTGAACTTGTTAAAAAGGTTGACCAGAGGAACAAGGAACAAAGGCCCACAGCCAGGCTTGAGATCACAAAATAGATAAATGAAGCCTGTCAGCCTGCGTTCCAAAATATATTCATAGTAATAAATTAAAATTTAAATAACTACAAAATGGCAGAAACCAGCAGTATTAAAGACCGTGTTCTTAAAGCTCTTGAAAGGGTCAGGCCTTATCTTCAGTCGGATGGCGGAGATATTGAATTCGTTGATGTTAGTGATGATATGACAGTGAAGGTTAAGCTGACAGGGGCATGCCATGGCTGTCCGTACAGTATGCAGACCTTAAAAGCCGGAGTTGAACAGGCTATAATGAAGGAAGTACCTGAAATAAAAAAGGTTGTTTCCACCTGAGCAGCAACTACAGCTCAATTTTATTTACCTTTGAAATACTATACACAAAATTAGTTAGTTATAGTATTTAAACACTATCGTTGGCTCCAAAGAAAACTTCATATAAATATCTGGTGCTTTTAGGATTATCCCTGGCAGTGACCTATTGTTCGGTTGAGAAAAACACCGGCTCAAGCAGGTTTTACCAGAGCATGACTTCGAGGTATAATATATATTTTAATGGTAATGAAAGCTTTAAAGCCGGCCTTGCTAAGATTTCGAGGGCATACCAGGATGATTATGCTGAGATACTTAAAGTATTTGATTACAGTGATCCGTCAACTGTCTCTCTTTGCTCCGCCGACATGGAAAAGGCAATACAGAAGGCTTCCAAACTAATTTCACTGAAGTCGATAACAGCAAAGCCGGAATTCAAGAAGGACCATGAACTTTCGGAAGAGGATCAAAAGTTTGTGGAGCAGAAGGAATTCAATAAATGGGTTGATGACAGTTACCTCCTGATTGGAAAGGCAAGGTTCTATAAGCACGAATATAATGAAGCAAATTCAGTATTCAGCTATTGCATAACCAATGCAAATGACCCTCTTATTAAAACCGAGGCTTCTATCTGGCTTGCCAGGGTAAATAATGAAACAGGCAATTACAGTGAATCTTTAAGATTACTGACTGGTCCTGATTTTACAACTGACATGTCAAAGCCCTTATTGTCAATGTATTATACAACACTTGCCGATCTGTTCATAAAACAAAAGAAGTATCCTGAGGCAATCGATCCGCTTAATAAGGCGATTAAAATCTCTTCCGGCAAAAGAACCCGTTACAGGCTTACCTATCTTCTTGCCCAACTGTATGAAGAGGCCAACGATGGGGCAAAGGCAATGTCGCTTTATCGTAATGTTGTGAATATGAATCCGCCTTATGATGTGGAATTTAATGCCGAAATAAACATTGCCGGTGTTTTTGACGTTAACTCAGGAAATCCTCAGGAAATAAGAAAGGAGCTTGAAAAGATGCTGAATGATTCCAAAAATAAGGATTATCAGGACCAGATATACTACGCGCTTGGCAGTTTATCAATGAAGGAAGGAAAGGAAGCAGAAGCTCTGGGATATTTCAGAAAATCTTCAATTGCAAAATCGCATAACCAGAATCAGAAAGGCAGATCATACCTGGCTCTGGCTTCGTATTATTTTAGTAAGCCTGATTATATGAAAGCAGGCACATATTATGATAGCGCTGTCTTTTTTCTTGACCAGAAATATCCCGATTACAATGCAATAAAAAACAAATCACAGAGTCTGAAGGCTCTGGTGTCTCAGCTAATTATAATCCAGCGCGAAGACAGCTTGCAAAAGGTAGCCATGATGCCGGAACAGGCCCGTAATGCCCTGGTAGCATCAATAATTGCCAAAATAACTAAAGAGGAAAGTGAGGGAAAGTCTCAGCAAATTCTGACAGGTATAATATCGGCCAGTATTATGAAAATGAAAGACGTTTTCAGGGGAATATTGATCAGGAAGGCAAATGGTACTTTTACAATCAAACGGCTCTGACATTTGGCCGGACTGAATTTCGAAAACGATGGGGAGACAGAAAGCTTGAGGACAATTGGAGAAGATCAAACAAAACACGGGTAAATATTGCCCAGACTTCAGGGAATGCAAATGAGACGACTCAGCAGGCGGATACAGTATCGGCAGATCATGATTATAAAAAACCCCCGTATTATCTGAAAAATCTTCCTCTTAATGATTCTCTTTTAGCAATTTCAAATGATAAAATAGCTACTGCCCTGCTGAATGCAGCCAAGGCTTATGCCGAACAGATCCCCGATCTCGCAAAGGCAACAGAAACTTATGAATCGCTAATAAGCCGTTACCCCTCGAGTGAGCTTGTACCTGAGGCACTTTATAATCTTTATACCATCAACAAGGATACCAATAGTGCAAAATCGGAGGCTTTCAGGCAAACCCTGTTGCAGAAATATCCCGACAACGAGTTTGCCAGGATACTCTCAGATCCTGCGTACTATGAGAAAAAATTAGCTGAGCTTAAGCTGGCTGAGAAGACTTATGATGAAGCCTACAATGCCTATGAGAGTGAAAAATTCACAGATGCAATTTCTTTGTGCGATGAAGGATTAAAAAGATTTCCTCAGGATCAGCTCGCACCGAAATTTTTGCTTCTCAGGTCATATTCCATAGGAAGAACAAGTGATGAAAGAACATTCAGGCAGGAACTTAATAGCCTTATTAAATCCTGGCCGGGAACAGCTGAGGGCAAGAAGGCTGCCGAGATAATCAGCTATCTCAACATTAAGATGCCCGAGCTTAAAGCCGAAGAAGATAAAATAATTGCAACTGAAATTTATACCGCTGATACAACCGCAAATCATGTATTTGTATTGGTAATAACTGATCCTGCCTTCAACCTTAACCTGGCATCTTTCGACGTGATTAGTTATAATATTGATAACTTTACAAATAAGAATTACAAGACACAGGGAGAGCTGGTTGATAATAAGTTTATTCAGATAATAGTTTCAGGATTCCCCAATTATTCCCAGGCAATGCTGTATTTCAATGCATTCAAGCCTGAAAAGTTTGTGAGAAATCCCAATGGTGTTAAGATGATGACATTTATAATAAGCGACAACAACCTGAAGGTGTTCAAAACAGACAAGGATCCACTGCGGTATCTGCTTTTCTTCAAAGAAAAATATCTTAAATGAGGAAAATAAAAATACTCTGGACCGATGATGAGGTGGAGGCCCTGAAATCTCACATCCTATTCCTTGAGGAGAAAGGCTATGAGATCGACACATGCTCAAACGGAAATGATACTATCGACCTGGTAAGGCAGAACCGCTATGATCTGATATTTCTCGACGAAAATATGCCCGGCTTAAGCGGCATTGAGACATTAAAGATGATCAGGGAGGTACGCACTGATATCCCTGTTGTGATGGTCACAAAGAGCGACGAGGAAGATATCATGGAGGCAGCTATAGGTTCGGAAATTGCTGATTATCTCATCAAACCTGTAAAGCCCATGCAGGTGCTTCTGGCAATAAAAAAAATACTCGACCAAAAACGGCTGATCACAGAAAAAACCACTACTGATTACAGATTGGAATTCAACCGTATAAGTAGCATGATTTCTACTGCATCAACCTGTTCCGACTGGACGGAGCTGTACAAAAAAATCGTTTTCTGGGAGTCGGAACTTGAAAAGTCAACTGATCCCGGGATGACTGACATCCTGAAGCTCCAGCAGAATGAGGCTAATAATTCCTTTTCAAAATTCATAGTAACTAACTATCTCGAATGGCTGCGTCCTGAATCAAAAAATAAACCATTGCTTTCCCCTTCACTCTTCACAGAAAAGATTATTCCCCATATAAGCCAGAACAGACCATTGTTCTTTATTCTGATCGATAATATGAGATATGATCAGTGGAAGACTATTTCTGCGGAACTTTCGGGACTTTACAGGGTAATTGAAGAGGATCTTTATTACAGTATCCTGCCCACCTCCACGCAGTTCAGCAGGAATGCTATATTCTCGGGTCTGATGCCTTCCGAGATTGCAGAAATGAAGCCTGAATTATGGATTAACGATGATGAGGATGAAGGAAAAAACAATGCCGAGGAAGAATTATTCAGAGACTATCTCAGGAGGAAAGGGCTAAAATATAAATGGACATACAATAAGATCAATGGCAGTGCGGATGGCAAGAGGCTAAATGAAAAAATAAGGTCACTGCTTGAAAATGATATTAATATCCTGGTATTCAATTTTGTAGACATGCTGTCTCATGCAAGAACTGAAATAAGCATGATACGTGACCTTGCAACTGATGAACGCGCATACCGCAGCCTGACACGCTCATGGTTCATTCATTCTTCACTGTTCGAACTACTGAAAACACTGGCTTCGCATCCCATCAGGGTAATATTCAGTACCGACCATGGCACGATAAGGGTACAGAATCCTATAAAAATAATTGGAGACAGGAAAACATCACCAAATCTTCGCTATAAAATGGGCAGAAACCTTGATTATGATCCCAAAAAAGTCTTCGAGCTGACCAATCCGGAAAAAGCGATGCTTCCTAAAACCAATTTAAGTTCAAGATATATTTTTGCGATGAATCAGGACTTCCTGATCTATCAGAATAACTATAATCATTATGCCGGATATTATAAAGACACATTTCAGCATGGCGGAATATCAATGCAGGAGATAATGATACCGGTGGCTCTCCTGGAACCGGTCTAGTCTCACCCTGATGAGAATAGTTCAATATCATCCTTCTTTATAAGGAGAATCTGACAGTGTGAGAGGTGAAAATGTCTGATGATGCAAGAAATTCAATGATTGGATTATAACTGATATCAAGATGATTTAAATTACATGGAGATCTTAATAAAAGACAAAAGACATTTGCCCGCTGCTGCGAGAGAGCTCCTTAAATATTCAGGCGACAAAAAGATATTTGCCTTCTATGGCTCAATGGGAGCAGGTAAAACAACAATTATCAAAGCCATCTGCGAATGTCT
The DNA here is from genome assembly GCA_963715785.1 of uncultured Bacteroidales bacterium. Classification (GTDB taxonomy): domain Bacteria; phylum Bacteroidota; class Bacteroidia; order Bacteroidales; family VadinHA17; genus LD21. Next base: position 1,557,855 of record OY970276.1, on the reverse strand, counting down.
TGGGGCAGTTGATATTGTTAGCAGCCCGACCTTCACAATCGTAAATGAATATAAAACATCTGTTGGAGAAACATTATTCCATATGGATTTCTACAGGATAAAGAAGCAGGATGAGGTATGGGATTTCGGTATTGAAGAATATCTCACTGGTCAATCGTACTGCTTCATGGAATGGCCGGAGCTGGTTGAAGAATTGCTGCCGCCAGGAACGGTAAAAGTGAGAATTACTGTTGACGGCAATGAACAGCGGACGCTTTCGCTTTCTTAAAACTCTCATATTTTGCTCTCTATTGCAAATTATTTACCTTTGGAGAAATAACTCCTCACGATTATGAATGGCAAAGCCAAAAGCGGAAAAGTCAGTTTTGAAAATACTGTTTTCATGCCAAAAGAGGAACACCTGGAAACCGCTGTTAAAAACCGGAGGATTTCAATTGGTATTCCCTGCGATAAAAAAGAAGAAGAGAAGCGTGTAGCTCTGACACCAGAAGCAGTAAACCTGCTTGTACAGAGTGACAATGAGGTAATTGTTCAGAAAGGCGCAGGACTGGGAGCTAATTATACTGATAAAGACTATAGTGAGAATGGTGCAATTATAAGCGACTCTTCCGCCAGAGTCTTCAGTTCTGATGCTGTTATAAAAGTGGCCCCTTTCACTGAGAAAGAGACTGAATTCCTCAAAGGAAACCAGGTTATCATGTCATACCTGAATGTTCTGAAGCTTAATGAGCAGACCCTCACGAAATTAATCAGAAAAAAAGTAACGGCTATTGCTTTTGAAAAGATCCACGACGCCAATGGCGAACTGCCAGTGGTGGAATCAATGAGTGAAATCTCGGGAATCACATCTCTCCTGATTGCGTCTGAATATCTGAGCAATATGCATGGAGGCAAAGGTGTGATGCTTGGTGGAATTACCGGAGTCACCCCGACCGAGGTCGTCATCCTGGGCGCAAACACTGCCGGGGAATATGCAGCCAGAGCAGCTATCGGACTTGGATCCACAGTTAAGATATTTGACAATTCTATTCCGCGCCTGAGGAAGTTTCAGGATCACCTCGGCCAACGCCTTCAAACTTCTGTATTTCACCCCCAGGTTCTAAGGAAGGCACTGAAATCTGCTGACGTACTTATAGGGGCAATTGAGCTGGAAGATCTGAAACCCTGGTATCACATTACGGAAGATATGGTACAAAATATGAAAAAGGGTGCCGTAATAATTGATCTTAGTATTGACCGGGGAGGCTGTATTGAAACTACCGAATGCCGTGCCATGAAAGATCCTGTTTATGAAAAGCACGGTGTTATCCATTTCTCAGCCTGGAATCTTCCGTCACGTGTTGCACGTACCGCTTCAATAGCGCTGAGCAATATATTCACTCCACTCCTCCAGAGTATGGCCGATGCCGGCGGAATCACCCAGTTACTCAAATACGATCAGGGTGTGAGAAACGGAGCCTATCTATATAATGGCATGCTTACCAATGAAACTCTGGGACAGAAGTTCGGGATCATATCAAAAGACCTCGATCTGCTGATTTCTGCTTTCTGATTATCAGAGATAGCTGAGACTGGCCATATTTCCGGCAATCTCAATTCTTGCCAGCTTCCCAATGTAGAATGCCCTGTTATCGGGAATATGCCCTGCAGGAAAGTTAAAAAGTACCGGATAGTTATATTTATTCACAACTGAAAGTACTGTCTCTTCGATACTTTTTCCCCATGGAACCCTGTCTTCCTCAACAATCTTCATTCCGCCAATAAGAAGTGCGGAAAGCTCCTGTAACTTACCTGCCAGATTTAAGGAGTTCAGCATCCTGTCAATATGATAATAATGTTCTCCTACCTCTTCTATAAACAATATTTTGCCCCTGGTCGAAAGTTCGGCCCGGGTTCCTGAAAGACTAAAAAGAAGAGAAAGATTTCCGCCGGTCAGCTCGCCGCTTACATCAGCGGGGTTGAACATGCTGCCTTGCCATTGCTGCTGAGTAAGCTCACCGAAAAGAGCCTTCCTGAGCGAGATGAATGTGTCGTCGGTTTTACCTGCATTATTAAAATTAAGAGGCATTTCACCATGAATCGACATTACACCGCATACTTCATTTAACCAGGTTTGCAGAACAGTTATATCGCTGAAGCCGGTATACCATTTGGGAGCTTCTTTTAATGCTGAAAAATCAATCCTGCCGATAATTCTCGACAACCCATACCCTCCACGGGAACAAAGCACTGCCTTAATATTTTTATCATCTGTCATCTCCTGCAGATCCGACAATCTCTCATTATCGGTGCCGGCAAACGGACCACTTATCTTTGCGGCATTTTTACCCATCTTCACTTTCAATCCCCATTTTTCCAGAAATGCTGCAGCCTCTGCAAGAACATTCTCCTCTATACAAAACGAGGGTGATATTATTCCCACTTCATCCCCCGCCTTCAGAAAAGGGGGTTGTATCTTTTTTGCAATCATATCTGTGTCTTCTGCCGTAAAAATAGAAAGCCTAAAATAATTATATTTGTGCAACTTTGCAGGCACTAAAAATACATTATTAAATCCAATGAAGAATTTTAAAAGATATCTTGTCACCTCAGCCCTCCCTTATGCAAACGGACCTATTCACATCGGTCATCTTGCCGGAGTTTATATACCTTCAGATATTTATACAAGATATCTGAGAATGAGGGGAGCAGACGTGATATCTATCTGTGGATCAGACGAACACGGGGTCCCTATCACGCTCAAAGCAAGAAAGGAAGGAGTAACTCCTCAGGAGATTGTGAACAGATACCATGCAATGAATAAAAAAGCATTTGAGGATTTTGGAATTGCTTTTGATATTTACTCACGGACATCAAATAAAGTTCATTATGATACGGCATCCGAGTTTTTCAGAACTTTATATGATAAGGGTGAATTTACTGAGAAAACTTCGGAGCAATATTACGATGAAGAAGCCGGATGCTTTTTAGCTGACAGGTATATCATGGGAACCTGTCCCAATTGCGGCAACGAAAATGCCTACGGCGACCAGTGTGAAAAATGCGGCACCTCACTCAGTCCCGACGAATTGATAAATCCTCATTCCACTGTCAGCGGAAGCAAGCCTGTCCTGCGTGAAACGCTTCACTGGTATCTTCCTCTCGACAAGTATGAGCCCTGGCTGAAGAAATGGATCCTTGAGGATCATAAAGAGTGGAAGGCGAATGTATACGGACAATGTAAATCGTGGCTTGACCAGGGATTACAGCCCAGGGCTGTGAGCCGTGATCTCGACTGGGGCGTACCTGTGCCTGTTGAAGGTGCAAAAGGCAAAGTCTTATATGTCTGGTTCGATGCTCCCATTGGATATATATCAGCTACAAAAGAACTTACTCCCGACTGGGAAAAATACTGGAAAGACACTGATACAAAAATGGTTCATTTCATTGGAAAGGACAATATTGTTTTTCATTGCATCATATTCCCAGCGATGCTTAAGGCAGAAGGCAGTTTCATCCTTCCTGAAAATGTTCCTGCAAATGAATTTCTGAACCTCGAGAGTGATAAGATCTCCACATCCAGGAACTGGGCAGTGTGGCTTCATGAATATCTGCAGGATTTTCCGGGGAAACAGGATGTCCTGAGATATTCGCTTTGTGCGAATGCTCCCGAGACTAAGGATAATGATTTCACCTGGAAGGATTTTCAAGCGCGAAACAACAACGAACTTGTAGCGATTCTCGGAAACTTTGTCAACCGCACCCTTGTGCTTACAAATAATTACTATAACGGTAGGGTGCCGGCAAGAGGCAAAACCTCCCCGAATGATGAATCTGTCCTGAAAGACTTAATACGATACAAGGAGAATGTGGAAACCTGTCTTGAGACTTTCCGCTTCCGGGAAGCACTGAAAGAAGCAATGAACCTGGCACGTCTTGGAAATAAATACCTGGCAGATGCCGAGCCATGGAAAGTCATCAAAACAGATCCTGAACGGGTAAAAACAATTCTTAACATCGCCCTGCAGATAACAGCAAATCTGACTATTATCTGCGAACCATTCCTTCCATTCTCAATGGAGAAGCTCAGGATCCTTATTAATCTGAAAGGGTTAAAATGGGAAAATGCGGGCAATCCCGATCTGCTGGTTCCGGGCCATCTGATCAATAAGGCTGAATTGCTTTTTGATAAGATCGAAGATGAAGAAATAGCCCGCCAGATAGATAAGCTTCTCGCCACGAAAAAAGCTAATGAGCAGGCCGGAGAAAAAACCATCCCTGCTAAGGAGGCAATTACCTTTGATGATTTCTCGCGGATTGATATTAGAACCGCAACTATTCTTGAAGCTGAAAAGGTACCAAAGACAAACAAACTGCTTAAGCTTAAAATTGATACCGGACTTGATATCCGGACTATTGTTTCGGGCATTGCAGAATACTATGAACCTGAGTCCATAATTGGCCGGCAGATATCTATTGTTGCCAATCTTGAACCGCGGAAGATTAAAGGCATTGAATCAAAAGGCATGATCCTGATGGCGGAAGATCAAAACGGTAAGCTTGTAATGGTAGCTCCCACAGAAAAAGTGAACAACGGGAGTATGATAAAATAATCACTCGTCCTTATTGAAATAGCCTGATAATATCCAGCTCCTTCAGGAACGGCTTTATTGATACTTATTTTCTGATTATTTTTTCCTGGAGACCCAGGAACCAGGGAATTTTTTGGCGATGCTGTCTTTCTTGGTTACAGCAGTATGAACATCATTGCAGGCAAATGCACAAACTCTGTAAAAACCATTGTCTGCTGTGATAATCTCCGGAGTGAAACCATCATCTTTAAGAACATTCACCTGTGATTCAGCGTTTTCTTTTGACTTAAAACTGCCTGTAATAATAAAATATCCGTTGGTTTCCGGAGCTGCAGGTATAATTTCCTTTACAGCAGAAGATTCGTCTTTTGCAGTTAATGTATTATCGGCAGGTTTGGAGGCTTCAATAACGGGTTCAGTATTCACGCCTTCATCCACAGCTTTCTTGTTGTTCTCAAATTCAGCTGTCACCAGAGGGTTCATACTGGTAGCTTCAACCTTCGCTTTGAAAAGATCTGTTTTTAGCGGTACTGCAACAAGAATTGCAAGCAGTGGAATGATGACCGCAGCTCTCAGCAGGATCTTCCTGACCGGAGTCCGTCTGACAGGACCGTTATCCCTATGGCTGATCATCCGTTTTCTTACATCATACCCTTCAAGAGGAGAACATTGAAAGGGCTCAAGCCCATAAGAATCCAGATGGTAATTAACATTCCTGTCGGGTTCAAACTGAACATTACCTTCATTATTATTAATAAAGCTTCCCAGGTTATCAAATACAACTTTGTCACCTTTCTCGAGCTTCTTCCTGATATCAGATACAAAGTCCTCGACTAATGATCTTGCATCACCATAATTAATCTGTGAAGAAGAGGAGATCTTCCCAACCAGCAGACCATCGTTATGATTGAGATTTCTGTTAAATGAAATCTGTTTTACAGGCGGATAAAAAGTCCCTGTGCTCTTGTCGATCCTGGCAGGCGCATAGTTTCCAATGAAGCCGCCAAATCCAGGCACAATAACACAATCATGACCAAACATTAATTCCCTTATAAATGCAGTTATATCCACCTTTTGATTGTTCTATATTACTATACAAATTTAATAAAAAAAGTTGAAACAAATATAAATTCTGACACTGAAGATGATTAGAACTACGGGTTAAGCGAGTACACGATCTTGTTTCAATAACGAATATTTGCATGGTTAAGCCATAGAATGGTCTAATCCTTTAACCGGTCAGGGAAAATCTATAAAAAAATATTATCTTCGCATTTCCAAATTTCAGCAAACAATGAGGGAGATACAAATGGTCGATCTGAAGGCTCAGTATGAGAAGATCGGACCTGAAATAGATAATGCGATAAAATCCGTTCTTTCATCAACAGCTTTCATAAAAGGCCCCGATGTAAAGCAATTCGAGGAAGAACTTCAGGAATACATGGGTGTAAAATATGTGATCTCATGTGCAAACGGTACGGATGCTCTTCATCTTGCCATCATGGTTCTTGGACTCAAACCCGGCGATGAGGTAATTACAACAAATTTCACCTTTATCGCAACAGTTGAAGTTATTGCAGCACTGGGACTCAAACCGGTTATAGTTGACCCTGAACCAGGCACATACAATATATCTGTTGAAGCCATTCAAAAAGCTATTACACCAAAAACAAGGGCAATAGTTCCGGTTCATCTGTTTGGACAGTGCGCTGATATGGAAAGTATCCTGGATCTTGCCCGAAAGAATAATCTGTTCGTAATTGAAGATGCCGCGCAGGCTACAGGAACAGACTACCTCTTTAAAGACGGAACTAACAGGAAAGCGGGTACTATCGGACATATCGGAACGACTTCATTTTTTCCCTCCAAGAATCTGGGCTGCTACGGGGATGGAGGTGCAATATATACCAACGACGAAGCCTATGCCATTAAGCTGAGGAGTATTGCAAATCACGGTATGAAAATAAGGTATCATTATGATGATATTGGAGTTAATTCACGATTGGATACAATACAAGCTGCAATACTCAGGGTTAAGCTTAAACATCTAACCGAATTCAATAAGGCAAGAAGAAAATCAGCTGACTACTATGACAATGCATTTGCTGGTTGTGATTCTATAACCATTCCGGAAAGAGCTCCTTATTCTTCTCACATCTTTCACCAGTATACAATTAAGGTGAAACACAATAAAAGGGATGATCTTCAGAGTTTTCTGAAGTCGAAGAACATACCGTCGATGGTATATTATCCCGGTCCCCTTCATATGCAGCCTGCTTACGCTTATCTGGGTTATAAGGAAAGCGACCTGCCGGTTACAACAGCTCTTTGCAAAAAGGTGCTCTCATTGCCAATGCATCCCGATATGGAAACAGATCAACTTGATTATATTTCACGGAACATACTTGAATTCTTCAGAAAGTAAGAATATGGAGAAAGAATATTTTGCCCATGCAACTGCCGTCATTGATGAGGGCTGTACAATCGGGAAAGGAACAAAAATCTGGCACTTCAGTCATGTAATGCCGGGTTCTGAAATCGGAGAGAATTGTAACATAGGCCAGAATGTAGTTATCTCCCCCGGGGTAAAGCTGGGCAGGAATGTAAAAGTTCAGAATAATGTATCTATCTATACAGGAGTGATCTGCGAGGATGATGTGTTCCTGGGTCCTTCAATGGTATTTACAAATGTCATCAACCCCCGGAGTGCCATTATCCGAAAAGACAGCTATTACACTACGGTTGTCGAAAAAGGAGCCTCAATCGGAGCCAACGCAACCATTGTTTGCGGGAACAAGATCGGAGCCTATGCTTTTATCGGGGCAGGCGCGGTTGTGACAAAAGAGGTCAAACCTTATGCTCTTGTCGTTGGCAATCCGGCCAGACAAACAGGGTGGATGAGCGAATATGGCCATAAACTCGTATTTGACAGTAATGGCTTTGCTACCTGTGCAGAAAGCAGGGAGAGATACAGGATTGATGATGGCAAAGTTTCTAAAATAATTTAGTAATTTTAACTTACTTTTTATCATATGGATATGACAGGGTCTTCAAAAAACTTCGGAATAATTGGTGTTGCGGGATATATTGCAGTAAGACATCTTCATGCAATAAAAGAAACGGGTAATAATCTTCTGGCCAGCCTCGATAAGTTTGATAGTGTGGGACGAATTGACAGCTATTTCCCTGAAAGTGATTTTTTTGTCGAATTTGAAAGGTTTGACAGACATTTTGACAAGCTTAAAAGGACAGGTACCAAGATTGACTATGTAAGTATCTGTTCTCCTAATTATCTTCACGATTCGCACATCAGATTTGCTCTGCGTCATCAGGCCGAAGCTATCTGTGAAAAGCCGATTGTACTCAATCCCTGGAATATTGACGCACTGCAGGAAATCGAAAATGAGACGGGCCGCAAAATTTATACTATTCTTCAGCTTCGCCTGCATCCGAAAATAATTGAACTGCGCGAGAAAATAAGAAAAGGACCAAAGGATAAGATCTACGATATTGATATGACATACATAACCAGCAGAGGCAACTGGTACTATATATCATGGAAAGGTGATAAGCAAAAATCAGGCGGAGTTGCAACAAACATCGGAATCCACTTCTTTGATATGCTGAGCTGGATATTCGGTGAAACCAGGAAAAATATCGTCCATCTCTCCGAGCCTAATAAGTCAGCTGGCTACCTGGAGCTTGCAAATGCAAGAGTCAGATGGTTCCTTAGCATCGATTATAATGACATCCCTGAGGCATTCAAAGCTTCCGGCAAAAGGACTTACCGGTCAATTACTGTTGACGGAGAGGAGATTGAATTCAGTGAAGGATTTACAGATCTTCATACTCTTTCATATAAGGAAATCTTAGCCGGAAGGGGATTCGGACTCAAGGAGGCTCGTCAGTCTGTTGAGACTGCCTATACAATAAGAAATGCAAATCCTGTAGGCATTCAGGGAGACTATCATCCGTTTTTAAAGAAATAATAATAGCAGAAAGGTGTATAACAAACTAATTAAGAAAGAGACAAAGCTTTCAGTGGTTGGCCTCGGTTACGTAGGCTTGCCTATAGCTCTTGAATTTGCCCGGCAGCTGGGAGTTGTCGGATTCGATATCAAACCCGATAGGATTGCGCTCATGAAAAAGGGTACTGATCCCAGTAAAGAGTTGAAATCAGAAGCATTTAAGAATACCGATATTGTCTTAACCAGTGATCCTGAAGACTTAAGGGCAGCCTCTTTTCATATTATAGCGGTACCGACTCCTACAACAAAGAATAATCTGCCTGATCTTACTCCCGTCTTTAAAGCTTCTGAGACTGTTGGAAGAATCCTCAAAAAAGGGGACTATGTTGTCTATGAATCCACAGTCTATCCCGGATGTACCGAAGAAGATTGCATTCCTGTCCTTGAAAGATTTTCAGAATTGAAATGCGGCAAAGATTTTAAGGTTGGCTTTTCACCCGAACGCATAAATCCAGGTGACAATAAACATACTCTTACTCAAATTGTAAAAGTTACGAGCGGGTGTGATGACGAAGCAGCTGAAACCATTGCAAAGGTATATGAACTGATTATAAAAGCAGGCGTTCACAGAGCAAGCTCAATAAAAGTTGCCGAGTCGGCTAAGATCATAGAGAATACCCAGCGCGATATTAACATCGCCTTCATGAACGAGCTCTCGATTATCTTTAACAGAATGGGAATCAATACTTTTGAGGTACTTGAGGCTGCCGGAACAAAGTGGAACTTCCTGAAATTCTATCCAGGGCTTGTCGGAGGTCATTGCATTGGCGTTGATCCCTATTATCTCTCATTCAAGGCAAAAGCCCTTGGTTACCACCCTCAGATGATCGATTCCGGCCGGTTCGTCAATGACAGCATGGGCGGATATATTGGAAAACAGACAGTAAAAAAAATCATAGCAGCTGGCAAAGATCTGAAAGGATCACGGGTCCTCATCATGGGCATTACCTTCAAGGAAGATGTTACCGATATCCGTAATTCGAAGGTTATGGACATAATAAAGGAGCTTGCCGATTTCGGAATTTCTGTGGATGTTATCGATCCCGGAGCAGGCAAAAAAGAGGTAAAGGAGGAATATCAGATCGATCTTATAAGTGAGCCTTCGGGAAAGTACGATGCAGTAATAATGGCTGTTAGTCATAAGGAATACCTGAAACTCGATGAGTCATACTTTGCTCCTCTTCTTAATAAAGACGGAATTATCATTGACGTCAAGGGCGTTCTCCGTGGAAAAATTAAAAAACATACCTACTGGAGTCTTTAAATGAAAAAGAAAATTCTTGTAACAGGCGGAACAGGATACATTGGTTCCCATACAACAGTAGAACTCATTGAAGGGGGCTTCGATGCCTTGATTATCGACAATCTGTCAAACTCCGAAGCTGAAGTAGCGGACCGCATCCATAAGATCACAGGAGTTAAGCCGGTTCTGGAAGTATTTGACCTGTGTGATCAGGATAAACTTGACAAATTTTTAAGTAATCACAGGGACATAGACGCAGTTATCCATTTCGCTGCATTTAAAGCTGTGGGAGAATCAGTATCTAAACCCCTTAATTATTACAGAAACAATCTGTTATCACTTATCAATCTGCTGGATGCAATGAAGCGCTATGGCATTCCTGCCCTGGTATTCTCATCATCATGCACCGTTTATGGCCAGCCCGACAGGCTGCCTGTTACTGAAGAGGCGCCTCTGCAACCTGCTGCTTCACCCTATGGAAACACAAAACAAGTAGGAGAAACAATAATTAAGGATTCTACATTCTGCGATAATAATATTAAAGCAATTTCATTAAGATATTTTAATCCTATCGGGGCACATCCTTCAGCTCTGATTGGAGAATTGCCAAGAGGCATTCCTGAAAATCTTGTGCCATATTTAACCCAGACCGGTTACGGCTTACGCGAAGAACTCAAAGTATTCGGCGATGACTACGACACTCCCGACGGCTCTTGCATAAGGGATTACCTTCATGTTGTCGATCTTGGCAAAAGCTCATGTAATTGCCATTAAAAGGCTTCTTGAAGGCAAAAACAAAAAAAATTACGAGGTTTTTAACCTTGGTACAGGTAACGGTGTTTCAGTTCTCGAAGCAATAAAATCCTTCGAACGCGTATCGGGAATTAAACTGAAATACAAAATCGTTGGAAGAAGAGCAGGAGATATTGAAAAAATATGGGCCGATCCGACTTATGCAAATAAAGAACTTGGCTGGAAAACCCTGAGCTCACTGGATCAGGCAATGAAAACTGCCTGGGACTGGGAAAAAATGCTTAGGAGTAATAAACTATGATCATGAAACGAACAATTCTCATAACAGGAGGTGCAGGTTTTATTGGTTCACATGTCGTAAGACGATTTGTGACCAGATATCCTGAGTATCTTATCGTTAATGCCGATAAGCTGACCTATGCAGGCAACCTTGAAAACCTCACAGATATTGAAAAAGAAAGGAATTATAAATTTGAAAAGATAGATATCGTTGAAAAACAATCTGTTCTGGACCTGTTTGAAAAGTACAGTTTTGATGGAGTAATCCATCTGGCCGCAGAATCTCATGTAGACCGATCAATCACCGGTCCCGATGAATTTGTCTTCACGAATATTGTCGGAACAGTAAATCTGCTGAATGCTGCACTCAAAAACTGGAAAAATTCATTTGAGGGAAAGCTTTTTTATCACATTTCAACTGATGAGGTTTACGGGTCACTTGGGAAAGACGGCTTTTTCACCGAAGAGACTGCATACGATCCTAAAAGTCCGTATTCAGCATCCAAAGCCAGTTCCGATCATATGGTAAGAGCTTATAAGCATACATTCGGACTCCCCGCAGTGATTTCCAATTGCTCAAATAACTATGGCCCTAACCAGTTTCCTGAGAAACTGATCCCCTTGGCTATAAACAATATTAAAAACAATAAGCCTATACCGGTTTATGGTAAAGGGGAGAATATGCGCGACTGGCTTTATGTAGAAGATCATGCTTCAGCAATAGATCTAATCTTTCACGGTGGCAAGGCCTGGAGAAACATATAATATCGGAGGTAACAATGAATGGAAAAATCTTGATCTTATTCTGCTTCTTTGCAGGATCATGGATAAAAAACTTAACCGCCTGCAGGAACATCCGAAAAGCTTATAACCTATGTGAAAGACAGGCCCGGACATGATCTTAGATATGCCATAGATTCATCCAAATTTCAGAAGGAACTTGGATGGTCGCCGATTTCCGAACTTTGCTGACGGCCTCGAAAAAACCGTTGACTGGTATCTTACAAATGAAAAATGGCTCGAAAGGGTATTATCAGGTGATTACAGCAAATATTATGACCTGATGTATTCCGGCAGGTAATACTCTATGATTAACAATCCTTTTCATCCGATTGATCAGTTCATCTCCAAGAGCGTTTTTCTTCCTTATATGTTCCTGGATTGCTGCGACAACGCTGTTTGATTCAAACTCACCTCGTACCTGCTCAAAATCAAGCTTCTTTACCTCATCTCCCCCGTCAATTCCAAATCCGGTCATTGACGACAATGTAAATTCTTTCCTAGCATCCTCATAAAGAAGATTATCCAGATCGATTACGCTTTTCTTCCATTTTTCTACCAATGCTGATAACATCCGCTGCCACTAAATGCATCCAAAGCAGTGGCCGTTTCTTCCTCAATCCTTCCGCATGCCCAGGTCCATTCCCATTCGTAATACGAATTGTGCAGCCGAATAAATTCGTTTGCCAGCAGTTCCAACCGAAGCAATCCTGCCCGACTCAATATCATCGAGAAGCTCGTCAACTTCTTTCTTTGGTGCAATCAGTCCGGCCAGATCAACCCATTCTCCTTTTCCTTGCTGTGTTTCAGGCGATAACCTGCTCCGGAGCTCCTCATTGGTAATAAATCTCACATTTTTCAAGCCTCTTTATTATTGAATTTCCGAGGAACTTATTTATGCCTGTCTGGTAAAGCTCTATTCCGCGTTCAAGCGAAGACCTTGTTATCTTCATGCTGTTATATATAAATGATTCAGAGCCGGCAGGTGACTTCGCTTTCAGCTTCCGGAGGATCTCCCTTCCTTCGAACATTTTACGGATTGTATACGGGCTTAGAAGATTAAAATTTACCTGGTCAATTTTTAACGGATCTTTCCTCATGTCACGAACCGGCCATTTCTGTGCATCCCTTATTGTTCCGACGCTTCTGAGATTGATACCGGGCACCAGTAATACTCTCGTCATTGCTTTCGATAAGATATGAAAAAGGGAGAGATGAAGTATCCATATTTTTGTAATGACGACCCATTATCAGTGTATAGGGGCCGATACGAGCAGGCCATAGAAGATATGAATCGCTTGTCGTTTTCGAACCCCTTTCCATTATTCCCTGGTGGATGGGCCCGAGCTTATACATATGATTGCTCTGGTTTGAACCGCTGCCTGCATTCATAAATGAAAAGATCCCTGCAATCAAGCAATGTCGATTTATGATGAGTCACTGTATATGGACCGGCAAATATTGAACATGCTTCTCCATGATAACCTCCGCAGTTTGCAAAGAACAGGGAATTTTCTGCTGAATAATGCTTTGCCAGTACACAACCCTGCCCGATAAAGCATTTATCCACAAGAGTGGATTCCGTTACTTTCGATCCTGAGCAGACAATAAAATGTTCCATTATTACGCCGGGGCCAATAAAAACAGGATCTGCTTCAGAGCTGTTTACTGATCCTTCATTAAGTGTTATTGCACCTTCAATATGACTAAAGGGACCGAATTTTACATTACGGATATTACTGGAATTAAATATCCTGGAGTTCCTCCCTACTGTTCCGGTCCCTGAAGAATGAGCCAAGGAATATTCATCAACCATACTTCTCAATTATTCTGACAGCTTCAAGCCTGTGACGGTAGAGAGCAATAATATAAGCCTCATGTGCAGAAAGCCTGTCCCAGATCTTTACAGCTCTTCCTCCGGTCTCATTCAGAACATTGACACTTGTTCCGTTTCCGAAGGTGGAAACACCTTCAGTGCGGATTTTACCGCAATTTTTTATAACTACATTATCCTCGATTTTATAGTTTGCAATATAATCGCCGATATTATTGATTATTACATTTGATCCGATTGTGCAGTTATGCAGCCGTGCATTAAGTATCCCGCTTGGTATGCTTACTCCTGATTCATCGATAAACGGCTTATCGAAAACACCAAGCCTGATATCTCCGGAAAAAATTACATTAACACACTTTTTAGGATCGAAATCCATCTTTAACCATCACACTGTTCCAGTCACCGCAACTACAGCTGTTAGACATTAAGACTGAAATTTCCGGCCCGGTCAGGTTCCTGAAATCATCCCTTAAGTTCATGAATGGCAATTTATTATGTTTATTCCACAGTTACTGATTTGGCCAGGTTTCTTGGCTGATCAACATTGCATCCTCTCAGAACTGCGATATGGTATGAAAGCAACTGAAGTGGAATTACAGCCAGTAAGCCTGAAAAGATCGGAAGTGTTTCAGGAACTTCAAGAACATAATCTGCCATTTTACTGATTATTTCATCTCCTTCAGTTACGATGGCTATTACCTTTCCTTTTCTGGCTTTGATCTCCTGAATGTTGCTTGAAATCTTCTCGTATGTGTCATCCTTTGTAGCAACAACAACAACAGGCATGTTCTCATCTATCAGTGCAATAGGTCCATGTTTCATTTCAGCAGCAGGATAGCCCTCTGCATGAATATAGGATATCTCCTTAAGCTTAAGTGCACCCTCCAGAGCAACCGGGAAAAGATAGCCTCTTCCGAGGTAAAGGGCATTATGTGTATTCTGAAATACTTTTGCCAGTTCAAGAGCCTGATCGTTGACTTTTAATGCCTTTTCAATTTTGCCGGGGATTGAAGCCAGTTCAGTTATAAGTTCTTTATATTGCGCATCGGAGATGATGCCTTTTTTATGTCCGATCTCAAATGCCATCATAGCCAGAACCAAGACCTGTGTAGTAAAAGCTTTTGTTGATGCAACTCCAATCTCGGGACCGGCATGAGTATATACTCCTGCATCTGTCTCACGCGGAATACTGCTGCCTACCACATTACAAATTCCAATTACCTTTGCTCCTTTCTCCCTGGCAAGCTTAACCGCTGCTAGAGTATCGGCTGTCTCACCGCTCTGACTTATTGCAATAACAATATCGCTCTTTTTTATTATGGGATTCCTGTAACGGAATTCTGATGCATATTCAACCTCAACCGGTATACGCGTGTACTCTTCGAAAATATATTCTCCAACCAGTCCGGCATGCCATGAAGTACCGCAGGCAATAATTATTATCCTTTCTGCCTCTGTGATAGTATCCATAACATCATGGAGACCTCCCAGCATCACACCGGAATAGTCAGGAAGTACTCTGCCCCTGAAAGTGTCGTGAATCGCTCTTGGCTGTTCAAAAATTTCCTTCAGCATAAAATGAGCAAAGCCTTCCTTATCAATCTCCCCTATTTTAAGATCTATTTCCTTTACCTCAGGCTGGAACTTCTCAGTCCTGATTGTTTTGAGTATAAGCTCATCCTTTTTTATTATAGCAATATCATCATCATTAAGATAGATAACCCTTTGAGTA
The DNA here is from genome assembly GCA_963715785.1 of uncultured Bacteroidales bacterium. GTDB lineage: Bacteria > Bacteroidota > Bacteroidia > Bacteroidales > VadinHA17 > LD21. The sequence goes on along the minus strand of OY970276.1, from coordinate 1,542,632 downwards.
AACTCAACAATTGGAGTTGCATCGGAAGCAATAAAGTTTTCACCTTCCCCCACTCCTATAACCAGAGGGCTTCCTTTTTTTGCAGCAAAAAGTCTGTCAGGCTCCTTAGTGCAAATGATAACAAGACCATAGGCGCCTTCAACCCTGTTGAGTGCAAGTGTGATTGCCTGCTCTGCAGTAAGATCACCTTCAAGATACATATGTTCAATAAGATTGGCCAGAACTTCAGTGTCTGTCTGGCTTGAGAATTTTACGCCCCTGCTCTCAAGATGCTTTTTAAGACGCGCATAATTTTCGATTATTCCGTTATGAACAACTATAAAGTTACCTTTATATGAAACCTGCGGATGTGCATTCAATTCATTGGGTTCTCCATGTGTGGCCCACCGTGTATGACCCATACCTGTTGTACCGTTAAAGCTGGAATGATTAACAAGCTCTTCAAGATCTTTTACCCTGCCCGCACATTTAAATATTTTTGTCTCTCCATTCACCAGAGCCATACCTGCCGAATCATACCCGCGATATTCAAGTCTTTTGAGACCATTAATAATTATCTCACGCGCAGGCTTTGAACCAATATAACCAATTATTCCGCACATAGTGTAGATTATTTAGAATGTAAACGCTAAAGTATCCTTTTTGGTTCACAAAATCTAGAACTTGGTATAGGTAAATTCAAACTTTACCGGTTTTTTGCTCTTATTCGCATCAAGAATTGCATTCCTCAATCCCGGACCCTGGTAAATTTCCAAAATGGGTTTGGTATTGTCTGTCTGATCATCAAGGTACGCCTGCACAAAGGCAGGTATATTGAAGTTATAGACCTGTGCCACTGTATCGAGCTTGCCGTCAAAGAAGCTGTGTGAGAGATCGAGAGTGGTTGAAGACAGGAGATAGTCATTTACAGCATATTTAATCCCGCTTTTGGCAGTATATCTGAGAACCAGCTGAAGTGGCAATGAAGTCGAAATATGGTTGCTGGCTGTTTTATTAAAATAGACCGGGACTACCAGCCTGGCTCTGTTGACAGCGATTTTGCCGAAGGATGGATCATTCTTTATTTTCTCGAGCCCGGGTAATTCAACTTTTGTATAGACCCCATTAAGCGCCTGCAGATATGACAGAGTATCTTTGTAGGTGGTATTCCTGTGGACCATTTTATCACCAAGGGTAGCTGTGGTATAATCGTGTTTGTATACATTGAAAGCCGCATTCAGATTTTTTGAATCAAGGATTAATGAGTAACTCTTGAAAGCTCCTGAATCGGTGTGACCATAAAGACTGAAATAATTATAATAGGCCGATTGATCAAATATCAGACTGAAGGTTAGCATCAGGGGATCCTGAGAATTCGGATCCATCTGAAAATACAACCCTTTGAAGTATGCTCTGAAATCAGGAATTACATTATTGTAAAACCACTTTGTGGTGTCGTGGATAAGGTAATTTCCGAAATCGATTCCTTTACCGGGCAGCTCAAGAACAATATCGTTTATAGAATCTTTTCTCAGCACGGGCAGGGTAATGTCAGTCAGCTTAACCCCTGTGAGGGGAATCGGGCTATAGGAATAGTAAGCAGAATCAGTATAAATCTCATTCGATATTTCAGAAATTCTGAGAGTATGCTGAGCATCTGTCAATCCGCCAACGTTGCTTAATATATGAAGAAACAATTTCATTGAATCTACAGTGAATGGCTTTCCATCCCATTTCTCATTGAGCCTTACCTGCGAAACAAATCCGGCAGTCGTAGTTCCGAAAAAAGGATCATAAATCTCACCGAGGTAAGAGTAGGTAGGATTATCTGTGCGTGATGAATCATTCTCCTCCGTGTATGAGTAGATGCTTAGCGTATCGGTCGACACGATAGAACTGAAATCACCAGCCGGGAGAAGGTCTCCTCCGATAGTCAATTTCCCCTTTTCACATGAACCGGCCAGAAAAGCTATCAGTACAAATAATGTTAAACGGAATATTGCGGAGAGATGTGAAACGGCAGAAACATTTCTGCTGGAATTTCGGGATCTATTATAGTATCTTGTCATAAAAATCATTATAGGCATCAATATATTCGGTCTCATTTTTAAATTCAAGAACCGGTTTGTTAACTGTTTCCAGGTATTTTTTTAATTCCTCATTTATATCTTCACTTCCGATAATGATTCCATCAGAATATTTGATAGCAAGCTTTGATACATTAACAAAATCCGGTTTCTTAACCATTTTAAGGTTTTCACCATCTATTCCATCGAACCGCAGTTTATCTGCGAATGTTGATCTAAACGGAGTTTTAAAATCATTATTGTAAATGGAATAGATTATTTTGTAATTATGAAAAAGCGGATCATCATTGTAAATGCTTCGGAGATAAACAGGTACAAGGGCAGACATCCAGCCATGGCAATGTACAATATCAGGAGCCCATCGCAACTTCTTAACGGTCTCAATTACTCCCCTTGCAAAGAACAATGCCCTTTCATCATTATCCTCAAATTCATTTCCCGAGGCATCGCTTATTATATGCTTTCTCTGGAAATAATCGTCATTATCAATAAAATAAACCTGCATCCTGGCGGACTGAATTGATGCAACTTTAATTATCAGAGGATGATCGGTATCGTCAATTATAAGATTCATCCCGGAGAGCCGGATCACCTCGTGGAGCTGATTCCTTCTTTCGTTGATGCACCCGTACCGCGGCATGAAAGTCCGGATCTCTTTGCCTCTTTCCTGAATGCCCTGGGGAAGAAATCTTCCGATCTTCGACAATTTTGTCTCACCTAAGTACGGAGTGATCTCTTGTGAAATGAATAATACCTTCCTGCTTTCCATTTACCTGCCTGGATATACCATTTCGATTTAAGGTGCAAAGATAGTAAAAATTTCTAACATAATAAAAATGCGGATATTCGTATAGAACCGGATTATCGCATTCCTGAGCATCATTTTCGGATAATCCGGAATTACCCTGACTTTTTCATTTAAGTTCGGTCACTATGTTCAATAATCAGATTAAGTTTGTATAAAAATCAGAAATCATGAAGGTTCTTAACACGGTGCAGGAAATACAGGCATTTTTATCAAAAACGAATATCTCCCCCATTGGATTCGTTCCGACAATGGGAGCTCTGCATGAAGGACATATCTCTCTGGTAGAAAGAGCTGTAAAAGAATGTCCTCTGGTTGTTGTCTCTATCTTTGTGAACCCTACCCAGTTCAATGATAAAAACGATCTCAAAAATTATCCACGGACACCTGGCAGCGATCTGCAGCTCCTCGAAGGAGCCCTGAGGGAGAATGACATTGTTTTTACCCCTGTTGAAAATGAAATCTATCCGGAAAAAGACACCAGGGAATTTCATTTTGGAAACCTTGATAATGTAATGGAAGCCCTGCATCGTCTGGGTCATTTTAATGGAGTGGCACAGGTGGTTAGCCGGTTATTCGAAATAGTAAAACCCGATATTGCATATTTTGGTTTAAAGGACTTTCAGCAGCTTGCCGTTATCAGGGCTCTGGTTAAGCAAACAGGCAATAAGGTGAAAATAATCGGCCGGCCTATAATACGCGAGACAGACGGATTGGCGATGAGCAGCAGAAACCGGCTCCTCGACCCTTCAATCAGAAGCCGGGCATCCATAATCTTTAAAACAATCTCCGCTGCTGCAAGGATGATCAATAATTCTGATATAAAGGAAATAAGGGAATTCGTTACCCGGAGTATAAATAAAACAGACGGATTCGAGGTAGAATATTTTGAAATAGTGGATGATATCGATCTTATCCCGGTGATTTCAAGGGATAAAATGAAAAAGAATAATAAGTATTTCGGATGTATTGCTGTAAGGGCAGGTAATATTCGCCTCATAGATAATATTGAAATTGGATTGGACTGAACCAAAAGGTTAATTACCTTTGCACCGGAATTAAGATCAACAAGATATCAGGTCATGTTAATAGAAGTATTAAAATCGAAAATTCACCAGGTTACAATCACCGGGGCAAACCTTCATTACATTGGAAGCATAACAATAGATGAGGATCTTATGGACGCAGCGAATCTGATTGAAAATGAAAAAGTGCATATTCTGGATATGAATAACGGGGAGCGTCTTGTAACCTATGTAATAAAAGGTGCCAGGGGATCAGGAGAAATATGTCTTAACGGAGCTGCTGCCAGGAAAGTTATAATCGGAGATATCATAATCATTATGTCATTTGCCTTAATCGATTTTCAGGAAGCAAAAGCATTCAAGCCGGTAATCATATTCCCCGATTCCAAAACCAATAAACTGATCTGAGTTGAGAAAAGGTATTCTTCAGACTCTTAAATTTATAGCTTTCTTTGCAGTTGGAGTGCTGCTGCTTTGGTTTGCATTCCGTAATATAGACTTTTCGAAGCTCTGGGCAGAATTGAAAGAAGCTGATTATTCCTGGCTACTGCTCTCAGTCCTGTTTGGTTTCTTTGCCTTTGTCAGCCGCGCCCGCAGATGGGTGCTCCTTATAAACCCCCTCGGATTCAATCCGTCAACCAGGAATGCTTTCTATTCACTTATGACAGGTTACCTGGCAAATCTTGCGTTGCCAAGGGTTGGTGAAATAACCCGCTGCGTAGCACTGGGAAAGAAAGAGAAAATACCCGTTGATCAGCTCATAGGAACCGTCGTAATTGAACGTACCATCGACTTTCTGTCGCTGCTCACCATAATGATAATACTGATAATAACAAGCGGAGATGAAATAGCTCAATTCCTTAAAGAAAGCATACTCATTCCCATCAGTCAGAAAGTATTTTCACTCTTTGGCAACACCTGGATTCTGTGGGCATTTCTCTTTTTTCTGGGAGTGCTCATCTTATATCTTATGGTGCAGTTACAAGAAAAAGCTTCGTACAATCAGATTTTTTTCCAAGATGTTCGACCTCGCCCGGGGCATAATCAACGGACTGAAATCCATTACCAATCTTAAAAGAAAATGGGAATTCATTTTCCATACTGTCTTCATCTGGATCAACTATTCTCTCATGACCTGGGTGGTGGTATTCTCACTTAAGAGCACTTCACATCTGACTTTCGGAGACAGTATCTTTATACTGGTAATCGGCGGACTTGCAATGTCGGCACCGGTTCAAAGCGGCCTGGGCGCATTTCATTATATTGTTTCCAGGGGGCTTCTGATTGTATATGGAATCCCGGTGGAAGACGGACTTGCCTATGCGTTGCTGACCCACGAATCACAACTGATCTTTGTCGCAATTATAGGAGCAATATCATTCTTCATTATATTCAGAAAAGAGAAAGATCCGGGAAATGTAAAATTGCAGAGTTAAAAAGAGCATAACAAATGCCAAAAGCAAAAACAGTATTCGTATGTCAGAATTGCGGGGTCGAATCTCCAAAGTGGATAGGCAGATGTCCCTCATGCAAGGAATGGAATACCTACCATGAAGAAATACTGGCTCCTGCCTCATCGCGCGAGGTATCCTTTGTGATGAACAGGGAAAAGAGGAAACCCGAACTTCTTGATAGCATAAATGCCGATGAAAATAACCGCCAGAAGACTGGCATATCGGAACTCGACAGAATACTTGGCGGTGGTATTGTTGGAGGATCGCTGATACTCCTCGGCGGAGAACCCGGTGTAGGCAAATCAACCCTGGCACTTCAGCTGGCGCTTGCCCTTAAAGGGAAAAAAATTCTTTATGTATCGGGTGAAGAAAGCGAAGAACAGATAAGCCTGAGGGCCGCAAGAATGAAGAATAATAATCCTCAATGTTATATTCTCAGCGAAACTGACCTTGATACTATCCTCACACATGCTGAAAATTTAAAGCCCGGATTAATTATCATCGATTCAATCCAGACAATTAACAATTCAATGCTGGAGTCATCTGCAGGGTCGGTTACGCAGGTGAGGGAATGTGCCGCACAGCTTCTGAAATATTCAAAGATCACAGGGATCCCGATCTTCCTCATCGGGCATATTACAAAAGATGGAACACTTGCCGGACCAAAGGTCCTTGAACATATCGTTGATGTGGTCCTTTATTTTGAAGGTGATAATAACTACGTATACCGTATTCTGAGATCGGTTAAAAACAGGTTTGGTTCGACTGCAGAACTGGGAATTTTTGAAATGGTCGAAACCGGCTTAAGGGAGGTAGCCAACCCATCTGAAATGTTTATTACTCAGCACGATGAACCGCTGAGTGGCATCTCAATAGCAGCAACTGTCGATGGCCTTAGACCATTTCTCATTGAAACACAGGCTCTTGTAAGCAGCGCAGTGTATGGCACACCACAGAGAAGTTCAACCGGCTTTGATATAAGAAGGCTAAATATGCTTCTTGCTGTTCTTGAGAAGAGAGCGGGATTTAAATTAGGCATAAAAGATGTCTTTCTGAATATTGCCGGTGGTATTAAGGTAAGTGATCCTGCAATCGATCTGGCAATAATAAGTTCCGTCCTCTCCTCGAACCTCGATATTCCGATAGGCACGCGAAGTTTGCTTTTCCGGAGAAACAGGACTGTCGGGAGAAATACGACCAGTCTCCCGAATTGATCAGCGGATACGTGAAGCCTCAAAAATGGGCTTTACGAAAATATATATATCCAAATATCACAGGAATATATCTGTGAAGAATCTGAATATAGAAGTAATTCCGGTGGGAAAAATTGAGAACCTGATAAGATCGCTGTTCAGCTAAGCTGATTGTTTTCAGCGTCATCGCGAGGCGCAGCGACGAAGCAATGGCAACAGGTTCCATAAAGCACCCCGCTATCATATCGTCATACCCTTTTAGTACCTTACCCTTCTCGAATTATCCCTTGCGTGAGTTGGCTTCTTAACCTTATTGCAGTCGAGTTCCATATTGAAATTCGACGGAACTTCAAATTCATCAGCCTCCATGATTCCAAACTGGGGATCATCATATACCTTTTTAAGAAAGATTGCCATTATTGGAAGAGCCATATGTGCTCCCGAGCCCTCCCCTAATGTTTCAAAGTGGATCGCCTGATCTTCCCAGCCGCTCCAGACACCTCCCACAAGGTTAGGTGTAACTCCCATGAACCATCCGTTTGAATGATTCTGGGTCGTTCCCGTTTTCCCGCCGATCTGGTTCATCAGATTATAAGGTTCCTTTCTTAAGCTATTTCCCGTTCCTGACCTGACAACTCCCTGCAGAAGATTAAGCATCAGATAGGCCTGGTCTTCGCTTAATACCTCTTCAATCTTAGGTGTAAATTTTGAAATGGGATTCCCGTTTTTATCTTCAATCCTGGTAACATACATTGGCCTCGTATAAACACCTTTGTTGGCAAAAGTTCCATATGCTCCCACCATCTCTTCCAGCTTGATATCGGAAGTACCTAAAAATATCGACGGAACAGGATCAATAAAGCTTCTTACTCCCATCTTGTGCATAAGATCCGTAACAGCCGTTGGTTTGAACTGTTTCATCAGCCATGCTGAAATATAATTTTCCGACTGAGCCAGTCCCCATGCCAGTGTCACCATTTTTCCGTGATATGCCTTTGGTCCGGAACTTCTTGGGGACCAGGGAACTGAATCACCGGGTATATCAAAAGATCGTGGAATATCCTCAACCTCATAACATGGAGAATACCCGTTTTGCATTGCAACTGTATAAAGAAAAGGTTTTATTGTACTTCCGACCTGTTTTCTCTGCTGTGTAACCGCATCATATTTGAAGTATCTGAAATCAGGTCCGCCAACATACGCTTTTACATATCCGTTATGCGGATCCTCAACCATAAATGCTGAACGAATAAAATATTTGTAATACCTTATCGAATCGAGAGGAGTCATAATAGTATCCCTGTCACCTTTCCATGAGAAAACTCTCATTTTAACACGGGTGTTGAAAGCCAGCATGATGGAATCATCAGAGATATGCCTTGCACTTCATAATGATATACCTGTCAACTTTGTTTAAGAGAGGTCATTATTAGATCATCAACTTCCTCTTTCTTGATATCATCAGAATATGGAGGATTCTTAAACCATCTTGCCCGTCTGTAAAAGTCAGGCTGCACTTCCTTTGAAAGATGCTCGGTAACGGCCTCTTCAGCATACTTCTGCATGCGCGAATTAATCGTGGTATATATCTTCAGACCGTCCTTGTAAACATCATAAGGAGTCCCGTCGGGTTTCTTATTCTTGTTGCACCAGCCATAAAGCGGATTATTATTCCATTCCCATAATGCATCATCATATGATTCCTGCCTTACATATTTATTCCTGTCAGGTTCAGTCTTCCTCATTGTATTGGTTAGGTATTGCCTTAGGTAAGTTGCCAGACCCGAGTTATGATCCTCAACTCTGAAATCCACTTCTATGGGCAGTTTCATCACTGAATCTGCAACAGCATGGGTTATGTATCCGTATTTTGCCATCTGCGATAGAACAACATTTCTTCGTTGCAGCATCAGATCATAATTCCTTAATGGGTTATACCTGGTCGATGCTTTCAGCATTCCTACCAAAACAGCAGCCTGTTGCAGATTAAGTGAGTCAGGAGTGGTATTGAAATAGACTCTGGCAGCAGATCTTATACCAATGGCATTAAAGCTGAAATCAAACTTATTCAGATACATAGTTATTATCTCTTCCTTTGTATAGCTCCTTTCAAGCTTAACCGCTGTCTGCCACTCCTTGAACTTTGAAACTCCGAGCTTTAACTTTCTCATAATGGCGGAATTTCTGGCCGTGTCTCTGGGATAAAGCTGTTTTGCCAGCTGCTGTGTTATTGTACTTCCGCCTCCTGCGCTCTGGCCTAGAAGAACTGTGCGTATCGCAGCACGTCCAAGACCTCTGATATCAATTCCTGAATGTCTGTAATAACGGATATCTTCAGTTGCAATAAGATGCATCTGTAAGATAGGGGAAATATCCTTATATTCTGTCCAGGTCCGGTTCTCAATACTGATCTTGCCCAGAAGCACTCCATCCTCGGAAAGAACCTCGGCAGCAAGGTAATATTCCGGATTTTCAAGCTGCCCGAATGAAGGCATCGGGCCAAGTTTTTCCTTCGAAATCAGAATGAATAATATTGTTATTACAATCAAAGGAAAAATGAACATGCCCAGAACCAGATAAGGTATTTTTTGTTGTTTGTATTGCCTTTCATTTAATTAAGATGTTTGGCCCAAAAATAGTAAATAATAAAGAATCTTAACGGTTTATTTTGAAGTTTGGTACCTAATTGATTTACTTTGTCGTCTGAAAAAAAGAATAAATATCTGCTGTAATGATCGAAAATCTTGTAATTGTTGAGTCGCCGGCTAAAGCTAAGACTATTGAAAAATTCCTGGGAAAAGATTTCCGTGTTGTGTCGAGTTTCGGGCATATCAGAGACTTGTCTAAGAAAAATCTGGGTATTGATATTAAAAATAATTTCGAACCCGATTATGAAGTTCCCAAAGGAAAAAGCAAAAGTTGTCAGCGAACTGCGAAAAGCTGCTGCTGATTCGAAGAATATCTGGATCGCTTCCGATGAGGACCGCGAAGGAGAGGCTATTGCCTGGCATCTTGCAAGTGTATCTGAAACTCGATCTTGAGACTACGAAAAGAATAGTATTTCATGAGATTACAAATGAAGCTATCTCCAATGCCATTGAAAATCCACGGCTGGTTGATATGAATCTGGTCAATTCACAGCAGGCACGAAGGATTCTTGACAGGCTTGTAGGTTTTGAAATATCACCTGTGCTCTGGAAAAAAGTTCAGCCCTCGCTTTCAGCAGGAAGAGTTCAGTCAGTAGCTGTCCGCCTTATCGTTGAAAGAGAAAGGGAGATCATCGCTTTTGAATCAGAATCAGCTTTCAGGGTAACTGCAATTTTTAATATCGATTCAGTCAAATGGTGAAAATGCTATTCTCAAAGCCGAAGCTACCAAAAGATTTCCCGATGAAAAGGAGGCACTAAAATTCCTTGAACTGTGCAATGATTCAAAATATTCCATTGGCAATATCAGCATAAAACCGGGTACCCGATCACCTGCTCCGCCATTCACTACTTCAACGCTGCAGCAGGAGGCATACAGGAAGCTTGGGTTTTCTGTCGCCCAGACAATGGCTGTGGCACAGAAGCTCTATGAAGCAGGGAAAATAACATATATGAGAACTGATTCAACAAATCTTTCAAACCTTGCGCTTGACTAAATCAAAGGAGGTGATCACTTCAGAGTTTGGTGAAAAATACTCAAAAACCCGTCAGTTTAAAACAAAGATCAAAAGGTGCACAGGAAGCTCATGAAGCAATCCGTCCGGCTTATCTCGACAATCCAACCACCGCTGGAAACCAGAATGAGAAAAAGCTTTATGAGCTGATATGGAAGAGAACCGTTGCTTCACAGATGGCTGATGCCCGGATAGAAAAGACATCTATTTCGATTGACATGAATAATTCTCCTGTAACATTCCAGGCAAACGGTGAAGTAATCAAATTCGATGGATTCCTTCGTGTTTACGCCGAATCTACCGATCAGGAAAACAATGATGAGGACAGATATGTGATCCCGCCGGTAACAAAAGGAATGTCGCTTACGTATAACATCATCACAGCAACAGAAAAATACACCTTGCCTCCACCCAGATATACCGAAGCGAGCCTGGTTAAAAAGCTTGAGGAATTAGGAATTGGACGGCCGTCAACCTACGCCCCAACAATCTCCACAATTCAGAATCGCGGCTATGTTTCCCGCGAAGACAGACCGGGAGAAAAACGGCAGATAAAAATTATCACGCTTGCTCGATGGAAAATTTGCCAATTCAGACAAAACAGAAATTACAGGAAAAGAAAAATCAAAACTTTTTCCCCAGGATATTGGAATGATCGTCAATGATTTCCTGCTTGAAAATTTTTCGGAAATCGTTGACTATCATTTTACAGCTGAAGTCGAAGAACAGTTCGATGAGATAGCTCTCGGAAATCTTAAATGGACAGGAATGATTAGAGAAATTCTATCCCCTTTTCATAAAACTGTCACCAATACCCTTGAGAAAAAAGAAAGGAAAACCGGAGTAAGGCTGCTTGGGCAATCATCCTGAAACCGGAGAACCGGTGACTGTAAGAATGGGACGTTTCGGACCTGTTGCACAGATAGGTGATTCAGGAAATGACGAAAAACCAAGGTATGCCAGCCTTTCTAAAAATCAGCTTCTTGAAACCATTACTCTTGAAGAAGCCCTGAATCTTTTCAGGCTTCCCCGTTCTTTAGGCGAATATGACGGAGGAGAAATGGTGGTAGGAGTTGGGAAATTCGGACCATATGTAAGATATAAAAGCAAATTCTTATTCCCTTAAAAAAGGGGTGGATGACCCGTACACGGTTACTTTTGACAGAGCTGTTGAAATCATCCTTGAAAAAAATGAAAATGATAAAAAGAAAGTCCTTAAAGACTTTGGAGAAATAATGCTTCTGAACGGAAGATATGGACCTTACCTGGTTAAAGACAAGCAAAACTACAGGCTCCCAAAAGGCACGAATGCTGAAAAACTGAGAAAGGAAGACTGTATCAGGATTATCGAAAACAGTGATAAAACCAAGAAGAGTTCTTAAAATACACCATGGTAGACCTGAATGATTATTTTAATCCTGTAAGCATCGAAGGCCCTGAATTTGAGCATCTTACGGCACAAGCCGGCTTTCCGCATAATATCACTATCCATACTGACAATACACCGATAAAAGATCTCAGTAAATTCAGAATTGCACTGGTTGGAGTGCCTGAAGGCAGAAACTCACCAAATACGGGCACTTTACGTGGGCCCGACCTGATACAGCGGACAACTTTACCAGCTCTCAAAGATTCCGGGCAGATCTAAAATAATTGATCTGGGCAATATGAAACAGGGTGTAAGTTTCAATGATACAATTGCAGGGCTTACTGATATTATTTCCCTGCTTGTCCACGAAAATATATTCCCCGTGATAATTGGTGGCAGCAGCGCTCTTATCCCGGCAATTGACAAAGCTCTTTCACAGCTGATCAAAAGCTATACCTTAACAGCAGTAGATTCGAGAATTGATTACAGCAATGAAAGAAAAGTGCCGGATTCATTCAATTATCTGAACACAATTATCAGTAACCATAAAAGTGCATTCTCACATTATATTAACATCGGCTACCAGACCTATCTTAATGATCAGCAGATAATAAACCGCTTTCTGAAAAGAAGATCAGAACTTATGCGGATTGGTGATGTCAGACAGGCTATATTTCTTACTGAACCATTGTTCAGGGATTCGGATGTGGCGATATTTGATATCTCGTCGGTGAGGCAGTCTGATGCACCCGGAACATTCAGTCCTTCACCCAATGGGTTCTACGGAGAAGAGATCTGCCTGCTTTCAAGATATGCCGGAATCTCCGATAAGCTGAAAGTATTCGGCTTGTTCGATGTTAATCCTGAATTTGATATACGCAATCAGACAACCGGTCTCGCTGCTCAGATCATCTGGTTTTTCCTTGAAGGCTTCTCACAAAAACAGTATGAAACTCCTGTGCTGAATGCAAGTAATTCAGGAAGATTTATCAAATATCATGTCAGGATAACAGATCTGGAAGATGATCTGATATTTGTAAAAAGCAATCTGACCGACAGGTGGTGGATTGAACTTCCAGCTGAAAATGGGATTAATCATTTATGTTGCATGTTCTCATGAAGATTACCTAAAAGCGAACCGTAATGAAGTTCCTGACAGATGGGTTCAGGCAGTGGAAAGATTAAAGTCTTGATTAATTTAATTTTAGGAGATTAATTATTATTCGTCAAATAACTTGGTACACTCGTCAAAACCGGCTCTGAGATGCTTCAAATAAATACTTGTAAATTTGTATTCGACTTAGATTTTTATTTATTTTACTCGTTCAATCAATGTTCATAGCAACTGTAAATAAAGAGATGAAAAAAGTAGTTACAGCATTTCTTTTTTTAGTCCTGTTACTTCATCCGGTTTTATCTCAGCAAGATCCTTTGTCGAGTCAGTATATGTTTAATACCCTGACATATAATCCAGGTGTAGCAGGTACTTCAGGTATGATATGCGCCACAGCCTTGAATCGTCAGCAATGGGTCGGATTCAAAGGTGCTCCTGCAACCACAGTTTTCAATATCAGTGCTCCGGTTTCACTTTTCGGGATCAAAAGCGGTGTGGGACTGGTAGTTGAGAGTGATAATATCGGTTTTGATAAAGACATAAACCTTTCTGCCGCTTATTCATACCTGATGGATCTGGGAGGAGGGAAACTGGGCATTGGTCTAAATTTAGGAATGCTGAACACAACTCTGACACCCGACTGGCAGATTCCTAATGGGGATAATTTTACACCCGCGTCGGGTGATCCGCTAATACCTGAAACAAAGGAAAGCTATGTTGCCTTTGATGCTGGTCTGGGTCTTTTTTACAGGGCCGATAAATACTATGGGTCACTCTCGGTAACTCATATAAATCAACCAAAGATAAAATTCAGTAAAGGCACCCCATATATCAGCAGACATTACTATCTTACAGGCGGTTACACATTTCAATTGCCCAATCCGTCTCTTGAATTACTGCCCTCAGTATTTGCTTTCAGCGACGGTAAAGTTGTACAATTTACATTAACTTCTTTAATCAGATACAATAAAAAAGTATGGGGCGGCGTTTCTTACAGACCTGGAGATGCCGTGATCGGAATTGTAGGCCTGGAACTTTTTAATGGAATCAGAATCGGGTACTCATATGATTACACGATTTCAGATATAGGAAAAAGCAGTTCAGGCTCGCATGAATTCATGATCAATTATTGCTTCGACCTGAGTCTGGGCAAAAGCCCGATGAAATATAAAAGTATCAGATTTTTATGAATATTAAAAAATAATAACTTACTTGCAATATAAAATTCTATAGTACTATGAAAAAGGTAACCCTATCTGCTCTAATATTGATAGTCCTGTTAACTGGTTGTGGCTCTTCAAATAACGGAGAGTTGACTGGAGTTCAAGGGCGGAAAAAATTCTTTGAACCGGAACCCTTTGAAATGGCATTCATACCTGCCGGGAATTTTATGATGGGACCTAGCGATCAGGATGCTGTATGGGCAATGAACAGCATTTCCAAATCAGTTACTGTTGATGCTTTCTGGATGGACCAGACAGAAATCACAAATAATAAATATCGTCAGTTTGTATATTACGTCCGCGATTCAATCCTGAGAACAAAACTTGGAAATGCCAGCGTTCCTGACAGACAATATTTTATGGTTGATAAGGATGGAAATGCCATCGAACCCAATGTGATCAACTGGGATGAAAAGATAGATCCTCGCGAAGAGACTACCAAAGCTACAATTGAAGAGATGTATTATCCTCCGGAAGAAAGATTTAACGGCAAAAAACAGATCGACGTCAGGAAACTGAATTATTCCTATTTCTGGGTCGACTATCAGCAGGCTGCTAAGTCAACCTATAAATATGATTACGCAAATAATACCGGAAAATACGATGGAAAGGTCACCAATCTTGATGGAACAAGAACAGATGTTAAAGACCGTTCTTCATTCATCAAACACAATATCATTAACGTTTATCCCGATACTCTCTGCTGGATCCGTGATTTTACCTATTCATTCAACGATCCTCAGGCTTCCCTCTATTTCTGGCATCCTTCTTTTGATGACTATCCTGTAGTGGGCGTATCATGGGTACAGGCGACTGCATTCAGTATCTGGAGAACCAATTATATGAATACTGCCCTGAGAAAAGATGGTGTTGCCGATGTACATGAGTACAGGCTGCCACTCGAAACAGAATGGGAATATGCCGCAAGAGGCGGTCTCGATCTTTCGATGTATCCCTGGGGTGGTCCATATACACGTAATTATAAAGGATGCTTCCTTGCAAACTTCAAACCATTGCGCGGAAATTATATTGATGACGGAAATGTTTATGCAGGAAAAGTAGGATCCTATGAACCCAATGAGTACGGTTTGTATGACATGTCAGGAAACGTAGCTGAATGGACTTGCTGCGCCTATTCCCCTTCTGCTTATATCTTCCAGCACGATCTTCAGCCAAACTATGAATATAACGCCACACCTCAGGATCCTCCGATAATGAAAAGGAAGGTAATCCGTGGGGGATCCTGGAAAGACATCGCATATTTTCTGCAAACAAGTGCAAGAGATTATGAATACCAGGATTCAACTAAATCATATGTCGGATTCAGGAATGTCAGATCTTATATTGGCGTGAACTAATTAATTAGAATTAACATTAAAATAATAAGGTAAAATGAGCCTAGCAGAATTGGTACAAAGCAGCGGGTGGAAAAACTTCATCGCTAAACTTTATGGTTTAGGTGCTTCAGTAGTTATCATTGGTGCGTTGTTTAAAATACAACACTGGCCACTGGCCGGTACAATGCTTACTATTGGTCTGCTCACTGAAGCAGTAATTTTCTTCTTTTCAGCATTTGAACCATTGCACGAGGAGGTTGACTGGTCGCTGGTATATCCTGAACTCGCAGGAATTCCTGAAGATGAAACACCTGAGCTTGCAGCACAGGGTGGAAAATATCATGGCGGAATATCCGGTGGCGGAGGTGGTTATGGCGGCGGTGCAGGATCTGTAGCTCTTGCAAAATTTGACGAGATGCTTGAGAAAGCAGAGATTTCTCCCGATCTCTTCATGAAACTGGGTGCAGGCATGAAAAAACTTAGCGATTCAACCGCAAACATGAATGCCATGGGAGATGTTTCTGCAGCTTCCAATAAATATATGAACACCATAAATAATGCTAATGATTCACTTGGAAAATTGTCAGAATCCTACCAGTCAACAGCAAAGTTAGTCAATGAAACAGGTTCCACCTATCGTACGATGGCCGATTCTCTTTCAGTTATTGAAGTGGGTGGCAAATCCTATCAGCAGCAACTGGAATCACTAAATAAAAACCTTTCTGCTCTTAATGCAGTTTACGAACTCCAGCGCAAAGGGGCAGACGATCACATGAAGGAATCTGATTCTCTTTATAAAGGAATCCAGGTCATGATGAAGGATCTTTCTGAATCAGCAGGAGACACCAAGAAATACCGCGAACAGATAACTAAGCTCAACGATAACCTTTCGGCATTGAACAATGTATACGGAAATATGCTCGCTGCTATGAATGTTAAGTAACGTGGCTTTTTTATCTAACTAAACTAATTACAAAATGGCTCACGAAAAGCTGTCTCCTCGGCAAAAGATGATCGGTATGATGTACCTGGTGCTTACCGCCATGCTTGCACTTAACGTATCAAAAGAAGCCGTAGAAGCATTTAAAAAAGTCGACAATGGCCTTACTCAGACTATCGCAAATTATACTATTAAAAATGACGTTATCTATAGAGAATTTGACAGAGCTGCACAGGAAAATCCGACAAAAGCAGGGAAATACAAAACCCTGGCCTACCAGGTAAAAGAACGTGCCGAAGAGGCATACAACTTCATTCAGGGTCTTAAAATCGAAATAATAAAGAAAGCTGAAAAAGATCCGGAAACTCCTGCTGTTAAGGGAAATGAAGTTATTATTGATGAAATAAAACGAATTGACGACACAAACGTGCCTTCTGAAGTTCTGATCGGCGCCAACGAAAATGGTAAAGCAAATGACCTGAAAGCCCTGCTTAGCGATTATCGCCAGTTCCTCATCGGCGTTCTCGATGGCAAGAACCCCACAGCAGAAGAAGCTCTGAAAAAAAGCCTCAATACAAATGACGCCAAAAATGCCAACGGAGAAACTGAACGCTGGGAAAACCTAAATTTTCAGACATTACCACTTGTTGCGGTTATTTGCATACTTTCAGAATACCAGGTAAGTGTCAGAAACGGTGAAACTGAAGTCCTTAATTACCTCTACTCCCAAATTGATGCTTCCTCCTTTAAATTTACCAAGCTGGGAGCTATCGTCATTCCCACTACTTCAAACTACGTTACCCTTGGAAGTGATTACGAAGCTCAGGTTTTTATATCCGCTACAGATTCCACCCAATTTCCCGTAATTACTGTCGGTGACTCTAAGCTCCCTGTCGATGAGGAAGGAAAAGGGATCTATAAAGTCCATGCCACCTCTACAGGCGTAAAAAAATGGGGAGGTATTATAGCACTGAAAGCACCCGACGGATCCATTAAGAACTATAATTTTGAATCTTCATACGTAGTTGGCGAACCAAATGTCCTTGTATCTCCGACTGCAATGAACGTAATGTATTATGGAATAAATAATCCTATCGATGTTTCAGTACCTGGCATAAGCCCTGATAAATTAAAAATAAAAGTGATCAACGGATCCTTTTCATCCGAAAGGGTTAAGAAATCAAATGGTGAATATTTCAAAGGCAGCTTTGCCGTTAAACCAAATGCTGTCGGACAGGATGTACAGGTCATCGTTACAGCTGACATTAATGGCAAGCCTGTTCAATATGCACCTTATCCCTTCAGAGTGAAATCAATACCTATTCCGGTAGCACAATTTGCCAATAAGAGCACCGGAACTGTTCCAAGAGCTACTGCAGCAGCACAGCAGGGTGTATTTGCAGTACTGCCCGACTTCGACTTCGATCTCCAGTATACTGTTACCGGATTTACGGTTCTCTATTCTGATAAAGGCGCTGATTTCGAAGAATCCAGCAATAACAGCAACCTCACACCCAAGCAGAAAGACCTGATTGGCAGACTTACAAGAGGCAAAAATCTCATTATAAAGGATATTAAAGCGCTGGGACCCGATGGCAAAACAAAAGAACTTCAGCCTGTAATTTTAAAGATTGATTAATTTCAAAATATCTAACCATCATGAATAAGAAAATTCTTTTTGGAATTTTAGCACTTTCCCTCTCAGGAATTGTAAATGCCCAGAGTTTCGGGGACATTTACAAGAAATCGATAGGTGATGCAAAAAAGATTGAGTATCCATACCTCCGGGAAGCTGATGTTGTCTGGTCAAAAAGATATTACAGGATGATCGACCTGCGCGAAAAGATCAATCAGCCTCTCTACTATCCTACAGAGCCAACTCTCGATGGAAGGAAAAGCTTCATAAATATCCTGCTCGACGAGATCAAAGCCGGCAGACTGACAGCATATGATCCTCTTAATACTTCAGTAAACACCACCTACAATGACATTGAAGTAAAGATGGGAGGCACTACCAAAACTGAATCAATAACCATAAATGCTGCCGGTGCCACTCGCGATACTGTAATAAAACAGGATGCAAAGCCGGAAGAAGTAAAACAGCTTATGCTCTACGAAGAATGGTATTTCGATAAGAAACTCTCAAAACTCGATGTGAGAATTATCGCTATTGAACCTTATTATATGGCATTTGATGAACAGGCCGGAAGAGTTCTTAAGAAACCGTTGTTCTGGATTAAATATGATGATGTAAGAGATGCCCTCGCAAAACAAGAGGTTTTCATGAATAATAATGATGCTCAAAGGATCTCATTTGATGATCTGTTCATGCAGAGAAGATTCGGAGGTGTTATTGCCGGAGAGTCAAACGTCTATGACGACAGGATGATAAACCAGTACGAGATTGGAAAAGCTACACTTTTCGAAGCTGAACGAATAAAAAATGAACTTTTCGATTTTGAGCACGATCTTTGGGAATACTAAAAAATTGTCTGTGAGAAAAGAGGTTTCATTCAGAAGCCTCTTTTTTTTTGTCGCTAAGTTGCGGGCGTTGTCGCCGGAATTAACTGTTACAGATATTTTTCTTTGGTTGAGTTTTTCACATCCTCAAGATATTGCTTGATATTCTGCTCCTCCTCTTTCCTGACGATCAGCAGTACATCGTCCGAATCAACGACAATATAGTCTTTCAGGCCCTGAATGACTGCAATTTTTCCCGGCACGATATTGAAAATATTTCTCTCATTTTCATATGAAAAGACATCACCTCTGATCAGAGCATTGCCTTCTTTATCTGCAGCTGAATGTTCATTCAGGGAACTCCATGTTCCCAGATCCGACCAGCCGATATCTGTACACATAACATATACATTATCTGCCTTTTCCATTATACCGTAGTCAATTGAAATGCTCCTGCATTCAGCATAGGTTTTCCCTATGAAACTCTTTTCCTTGTCGGTTCCGAAAAAATTTCTGCCTTCATCAAAAACTGTAAACATATCTGGCATATGCTTCTCAAAAGCCGCAAGTATCGATTTAATATTCCAGATGAATATGCCGGAATTCCAATAAAAATCGCCGCTCTCAATAAATACTTTCGCCAGGTCAATATCCGGCTTTTCAGTAAACGTTTTAACCTTAACAAGATTTTCAAAGTCTTTTACCGTCTTTTTCTGATCTGCCTGGATATACCCGTATCCTGTTTCGGGTCTGTCGGGTTTAATTCCAATTGTAATAAGAGCCTCGTTCCCCTGGGCAAAATCAAAGCAACTCTGCATGACCTCACAAAACCTGTCCTCCTTAATTATAAGATGGTCGGCCGGAGTAACCGCGATTACTGCATCCGGATTCTCCTTCAGTATGCTGAATGTTCCATAGGCAATGCATGGAGCAGTATTGCGCCGGAAAGGCTCGCCCAGCACCCGCGACGGATCAATGCCAAGCTGTTCTATAACTATTTCCCTGTGCTCACTGTTTGTAACTACAAAAATATTTTTCTCCGGACAACTTTTTTTGAATCTCCTGTATGTCTGCTGAATCAGCGTTTCCCCCGTTCCTACAATATCCAGAAACTGTTTTGGCTTTACACGCCGGCTAAGAGGCCAGAAACGACTGCCTACGCCTCCTGCCATTATTATAACATACCTGTTATCCATATGAAATATTTATTATAACAATTTATACAAATATATAATTAATTACGGAGACAGGTTTCAAAATCCTTATTAAGGAAAATACCATAAATATTAGTAATTTTGCTGTGCCTAAATATATTGGAATGATTAAGTTTCTTACACAGTTCGGGCGCTACTTTCTTCTTTTGAAGAGGGTATTTTCAAAACCTGAAAAACCCGCTGTCTATTATAAGCAAACCATGAGGGAGTTTGTATATCTTGGATTGAATTCAATCGGGATTATTGCAATTATTTCATTCTTTATGGGGGCTGTTATTACCCTGCAAACCGCTTACAATACTGAGAATCCTATTTACCCGAAATATCTGATTGGTCTTGGATGCAGCGATTCTATGATCCTGGAATTTTCTTCCACAATTGCTGCCTTGATACTCGCAGGAAAAGTTGGTTCAAATATTGCATCCGAAATAGGAACTATGAGGGTCACAGAGCAAATAGACGCACTTGAGATAATGGGAATAAATTCTGCTTCCTATCTTATACTCCCGAAAATGATTGCAACGCTGGTCTTTAATCCCTTCCTCACCCTGATTGCAATAATCATAGGTATTTTCGGCGGATGGGTAGCAGGTACAATGGCCGGTGTAATAACTTCAGAGAATTTTATCTATGGAATTCAATATGACTTTCATCCCCTATTATATAGTTTATTCATTGATAAAAACAGTGTTCTTTGCCTTTATAATAACCAGTGTGTCAGCCTTTCAGGGATATTATGTCGATGGAGGTTCGCTTGAAGTGGGACGCGCAAGTACAAAAGCCGTTGTCTTCAGCAGCGTATTAATATTGCTTTTCAATGTTATACTCACTCAACTTCTTCTGTCATGATAAGAATTGAAAATCTGAATAAATCTTTTAACGGGAAGAATGTTCTGGAAAATATCTCAGTGACATTTGAGAGCGGCAAGACAAATCTCATAATAGGGCGAAGCGGCTCGGGCAAGACCGTTCTACTGAAATCAATTGTGGGGCTTCACGAAATAGACAGCGGTGAAATATGGTATGAGAACACCTTATTTAACAAACTCGATTTTGCCGGTAAAAAGCTGATACGTAGCGAAATGGGCATGCTCTTTCAGGGAAGCGCCCTTTTCGATTCCCTAACTGTGGAACAGAATGTCCGTTTCCCACTCGATATGTTTACAGACAAGAGCGCTGAAGAGAAAGTCGACAGAGTGAACTTTTGCCTTAACAGGGTTGACATTCTAAATTCTAATCAGCTATTTCCTTCTGAACTCTCAGGAGGAATGAAAAAGAGAGTTGCAATAGCCAGAGCAATTGCTCTTAATCCAAAATACCTCTTCTGCGATGAGCCCAATTCTGGTCTCGATCCATTAACTGCAATCCTGATCGATGCACTTATTAAAGAACTCACTGAAGAGTATTCAATGACGACTATTGTAAATACTCATGATATGAATTCCGTTATGGAGATTGGAGAAAAGATAATCTTTATCAGTGATGGAATTAAATGCTGGGAAGGCAATAAAAATGATATTCTCAACTCAGACAATGAGACACTTAATGATTTTGTAT
The DNA here is from genome assembly GCA_963715785.1 of uncultured Bacteroidales bacterium. GTDB lineage: Bacteria > Bacteroidota > Bacteroidia > Bacteroidales > VadinHA17 > LD21. The sequence continues at coordinate 1,521,214 of OY970276.1, read as the reverse complement.
TTGCAAACTCACTTGCTAAAAAGCTTAAAACAGCAGGCAAATAGAATTCTACTTCTTTTTTTTAATTTCCTCATAATCGACATATTCCCCTATTTCCTTCGATACTTTTTTCGAAGGAGCTTTATTCTTTTCAGGACCTCTTTCAGATGAGGAATTTCCTTCCCTGCCGAAATTTATGAATGATCTTGCTACCAGATAGCCTATTATAATTATCAATAAATAACGAATCAGAATCATACTTACCAAAATTATTATTCTACAGGAATCATAGGCCTGTCATTCTTTTCCTTCGACCGATTCCCAAAGACAAGATTCATTCCCATCCTGAAGTTAAAAGTATTCCAGTTTGCAGGAAGAACAAAATCACTATGATTGTTTTTAATCCTGTCCCAGATTACAGGAATTCTGTCGGTAACCAGGTAAAACTGAGTTACACCGGCTCTGAATGCCAGACCGGCACCAAGATTGTCGTACTGATAGTTCTCAGCAGTGTACGACAAAGAAGCAGATAAAACGCTGCCCAGATTCATATTTGCAGATAATGTAAGCGCCTCACGCAGCTGTTTGTCCACAAACCTGCTGTACGACAATAACCCTACAGAGAATTGCTTAGTAACGCTGTAGCTTCCTCCCAATGACACTCCAAAAGGCAGGTAAGTTGTAAAAGGCTGTTTCGTCTGAGAAACACTGAAGGCATTTTTAAGAGAATCAAGCATATCCTGCCCTACCTGATTAATCGTTTTGGACCCATTAATAACGTCATCCATGCTCAGTCCGCTGAAATCAAAGTGATCGGCAGCCCGCAGGTTAGTGACGTCCCTGGTCCATCTGATAAAACCCAGATCGGTAATTGAAGCTGACAGGGTTATCCTGTCATTTAGATCATAGGTAGCACCTATATCCATCCCAAAACCCATATTCTTCTTCCCTGAAAGAAAATCAACTACGCCGCTTGCTGTTTTAAACCTTGTATCGTCAAACTTCAGACTATCTATATTATTATTTGAATCCATATAAACATTTAGAGGAGCGCTTATATTTACTGCAAGATTAGCATCAATAGAGTGACTGTAATCTTCATTAACTGTTATTCCCAACGATTTATTATCAATTGATACGGCTGCAATCCCGAAAAGGAGCTTGCCCTTTACCCCAATTCGCAGCTTATCTGTAATATTCCTGGAATACCCCGCACCAAATTCGCGGTAATATTTTATGTCAGCGCGAAGCGAGGAAAGATCAATTTTGCTGCCGCTAAATCCTTCATTACCTTTCAGAGCCAGTCTGAAAAAGATCTCCGGGAAGAACGATATTGCTCTCCATCCTGTCATTAATATCAAAAAAAACATAGCCGTCTTTCCCAACTGAAAAGCCCACTCCCAGAAGCTGGATCATTGATTCAGGATTGAAAAAATTCTTGTCTTTTATTTTTGCAAGGAACTTATCCACATTATAATCGGGGTGAAGAAAGGATATTATTGAATCTTTAGGCTGGCCTTTTATGAGCACATCAGAGAAATTCACAAAATTGTTATTTATATTCAGATTAATTCCCGATATCACCGGCAATCCTATATATATTGAATTTGACGGGCGTAAAGCGGGATTTATCAGATGATTCTGAGGCATATTCATAAAGTACATCACCTGGCTGTTCTGAGCCGATGCATTGGCAAAGCTTATTGCCAGCATTAAGATCAGGATATATTTTGCTTGCTTGATCATATTTTCCCTAGAATAGTTTTATATCATTCAGATTTATATCCGGTTTTACAACCAGGGAAGCACTGAAATTAATCCTGTAATCAGAATAAATCTTCACAGCTTTTGTGCCGTTATCAGGGGTAATCAAAGTGTAAGTGAAAATAATCTTGTCTGCATCATTGATCTTACTGAAAAATTCATTGGTAAATTCTATGATGGCTGTCGATTTGGTCGTGCCAGAGGCTTTGCCGTTACTGTCTACAGGAGCAGGCTTAAGAATTCCAGATGCATCTACCGTTGACAGAATTGATTCAGTTGCTGAATCATACAGGCTCATCTTTACTGAAGCTTCCAGGGGGAATCCGTTCTCAGCCGATAAATCAATCCGCAAAAATTGAATGTCCTCAGGCTTAAATGGACTGTCTTTACCATCACTTTTCTGCTTAATGAAATTGTCCTCGGTATCTTTGTACTGCAGGTTAGTTATTGAGAGCTCGAGGGGCAAATCAACTTCCAGTGACCCTATCAGCAGATTTGGACTCAGTACATTATCACCGGGCTGAATACTCTTGGCTAATGAGTTAAGCACAACCGAACCTGAAATTTTTAACTTCTCGGGTGGTAATGAGATAAGATCCTGAAGATTGGAATTGGATTTATCAATTAAATATGTGGAGGATACTTCCTGCCGTACCGGGATATCGGGCTTTAGCAAAGAAAATGGAGCCAGGTTAAGAGGCAGGGTGTCAGTTTTGTTTATGCCATCTATTAATAAGTTTACAACAAGTGAATCGGTAAATGAATTTGAGTAGTAAAGATTTATTGTGGGATTCAGGAACTTAAAATCGCCGGATATATTATTCACAATACTCTGGAGACTAAGATCGAATATGGAGGGTTCAATTAGCGCTGTTTTTTGAACAATGGGGCCTTTGGAAAAATCGGATAACTTTAAAACTATAACCGAATCCTCTTTGAAAACCAGGGTGACAAAATTATTTTTATCATAAACTACAGTATCACTGGCTTTTACCATGTCACTGAAGGTAACATCCCCTTTTACTGCTGAAATAGCAAAAACCGGTGAGAGATGTGCCTCCTTCGAGAGCATATTCATATTATAGGTATCTTTCACGCATCCTGCTATTGAAATCAACAACAGCAAAGGTATAATCCGGGTTAATGCTCGTATCATAATTTTTCTCAGTTAGTCTCAGTGTCTATCTTATAATTGTAAAGGAACCTGTCTGTTCCGCCAACGATAAGATGCCAGCCGCTTTTATCCGACAACTTACCAATGGAAAACATCGATGCTCCTCTGAGCGGGAATCCATTCATTGTCTTGCCATTCTTGCCAATAAGATAAATCAGGTTTTTAGTAATATCAAATACCCCGATTTTTCTGTCGGCCGATGAAAAAATGAAATTAATGGGTCCCCCCAGGTTGTCTGAGCCAAATTCTCTTGTAAAAACTTCCGATCTGTTATGGTTATAAAGATACAATATACCCTTATCAATAAAAATATATTCACCAAATCCATCACCATCTATGTCAAAAAATTCGAATGAATGATCACCTGGAAATTTCTTAACGCTGAATTTTTTGACACTGCCATCGAAATAAATCTGTTGTATTGTCCCGTCAGGCGCTGAACAAATAACTGAGGGTTCAGTGCCCATATTGAACCTCATTGGTGATCCGGCAGCTTTGGTTACTGACTCCTTCAGATTTAACCGTTTATTGCCGGCTCTGTCGAGAAAATAAACTGTATTATCATCAGCCGTTACAATATAGTCTTTCCCTGAAACCTTAAAGTAGTAGATCTCTCCTGTCACATTTCCAATTGTCCTGAACGGGGTCCATCCCTTAACCACATTTCCAGTTTTATCGTAGGAATAGATCATTTTGTCTTCACCGGCTATAAATAGTCTGTAATTAAGGTTATTGTCATAATCAAACAACGAGAGCGAATTTGTAGCCGGAGATCTTAGTTTCACAGGATATCTCTCTACATAGTTCCCGTTTCTGTCGAGCAGATGAATATAATTCTTCCCTGAAAAGAGCAGCTGATATTTACCATTACGGTAATAATCAATCATATAAACGGGGCCTCGTATCCTCTCGTTCAGAGGGACTTTCCAGAGAACCCTTCCTGCGGCATTTATCAGGTAAGTGTTATTCCTCATATCCTGAATAAAAATCTCCTTCGCGCCGGTAATATGATTGGTAAAAAAGAATGGCTTTATACTTGCTACGGTGTCGAGCAATGTCTCCCATTCCGTGGTGGATTCTTCCCTCGGCTTCTCTTTAAACTTGACAGAAAGGCTGTTATAGATCATTCCGTTACTTGAAGCGAACTGATAACCGGCAGCCTGAATTTTGTTCAAGGAACTTCTATTTGATCTCAGGGCATTAATAATATTATCATTCAGAAATCCCGACAGGTAATCAATAATATGCGACGGAATGCAGAAGAAATAATAACCGGCACGACTTGGAAGAGTGCTCTGGAAGTCGCGATAAGTAAGATCATTTTCAAGTGTCTTCTTGAGTAAATTGTCGTAAAGCAATTTAGAAACGGTTTCATACGAATTTCCTGCTACCAGGTAATTATCATAGAATGCAAAATATGTTTCATCAAAATCCGGTGCAAATCCGGGAAACAGAACTCTTATAAGTCCCTTAAACGGGGTTTTGTATACAGGTATCCTGACTTGTTCATCAGGTTGAAAATAAACAATCTCACTGGTAGCACCGGGTTCTGCCAAAAATTGCTGCTCCGCCAGGGCCCGATTAGTCAGCTCATAAATAATCAGCGTATTATTAATTGCAGGTCTGCCTTTGATGTCGATTATTGCACGTGTTATCTCTCCACCGGCACATTGCGTAAGTTTGCCGGCAAGATCTATAGCTTCATATGATACCGATGTATCCGACATCGCATGAACATTCAATGAAGGAAGGATGAAAGTCTCAAATAACACCGTTGAGGAAGGAAGAATCTTATATGTATGAAAATCCCTTGAAGGGAACAATTTGTATTTGTACAGCAAATCAGTTGAATCAGAACATTCTGTATAACCGCTAAGAATCAGACCATCCTCACTGATATATATGTCGCCGGCAGCTGTTCCAGCCAGCCGGGCTATTTTATTTGAAAATGATTTCCTGTCATCGGAAAGCAGAGGTCTTAATAAACCCGGTATATTTCTGAATACCACGAACAGCTTATCCACATTCTTCCCCGATGCCATTAAAACCCTTGTGAACCCTGGCACATTTCTTATATCACCTCCGCTGCCGGGTTGTCTTCCTGCTTTTCCTGCAAGAGACTTTGAACTTGTGCATACCATTAATCCGGAAATTAGAGAGATGTAGGCAGTATCAACTTGACTATCAAATCTAAAAGGCACCTCCAGAACAGGGTTTCCGTTAAGCCGGATTTCCGATGCAACTTTAATTCCCGCACTACCAAGCATCTCTTTTATGTGCCGCGACTTAATATCGCCCGCAACAGGCATCGTGAGCATGGGAATAATTCTTTCGTTCTGATCAGGGTGGAATGAGATTAAAACCGCTTTCTCATTAAATAACCTCTTGAAGTTCTGCTTATTCAGCAGGTCTGTAAGGTATTTCAGATCCTGGTTAAATCTGTCGAGTTCTTTTACCTTTGCCAGTTCACCAAATAACCCTCTTCCTGTTGTGAGAGAATTGAGAAAGCTTTTAAGGTCAACAGTTTCAATTACTATGCAGGCATCCGGAGGAATTACTTTGTAAGGATCTGTAAACAGATTCTTCCTTCCCTGCTGCAGGAAATATCCCATTATAGCAAGGCCTGAAATCAGAATTATGACCGATATGACTGCGATCTTCTTCCCCACTCACGGATTATTAATAATTTATCCAAAAGTAGCAAATAAAAAATATTACTTACTGACGACTTCGAATTTACAATTAAAGATCAAGATTCTTTCCGATTCTGAGTCTTTTGGCACGCAATTTGAATTATACCAATTACACAGACAATCTCAATCATATCCCTGTCAAGTCAGGGCAGCCAGGTTAAAACCTGGCTTTTTTTTTAGAAGGGTCTGTAACCGATTATTTCCCTTACTTCTTTAACAGTTTTTGATGCGCTGGCCCTGGCCTTTTCAGCGCCGCGTGAAACAACGTCTGCCAGGTATTTGTTATCAGCAAGGATATCATTGATCCTGAGTCTTATTGGCTCGGTAAACTTTATTATATCTTCAGCAAGCTGCTTCTTCATATCTCCATAACGTATTTCACATGAAGCAAATTTATCCTTGAAATACGTTACAGTCTCCTTATCTGAAACAACGTTCATAATGGTAAAAAGATTGTTCACAGCCCCTGAAGGTTCCTGACCGGGAGCGGTCGGACCTGTATCCGTCACTGCCCGCATTACCTTCTTCCTTATTTCCTGCGGAGAATCAGAGAGAAATACTCCATTGCCTTCACTCTTTCCCATCTTGCCCGATCCATCCAGACCAGGAATTTTAACAAGTTGTTCTCCAAAATTATAGGCATCGGGTTCGGGAAAATAATTTACCTCATACATCTGGTTAAATCTCCTTGCAAACCTGCGCGTCATCTCGAGATGCTGCTCCTGATCTTTACCTACCGGCACTTTGTTGGCTTTATGAATTATAATATCGGCAGCCATCAGCACCGGGTAGGTCAATAATGCAGCATTAATGTTATCAGGTTGTTTTCTGATTTTGTCCTTAAAGGAAGCTGTCCTTTCAAGTTCACCTACATAAGCGTTCATGTTCAGTAAAAGATACAGCTCGGATACTTCAGGAACGTCACTCTGGATGAAAACAGTTGCTGCTTCCGGGTCAATGCCGCATGCAAGATATTCCGCAAGAACCTGCTTAATATTTCCCTGCAGGTCTTCAGGCTTGGGATGAGTTGTAAGAGCATGGTAATCAGCAATAAAAAAATAACAATTGTTCTCCGTCTGCATTTTAAGGAAGTTCTTTATTGCACCGAAATAATTTCCAAGATGAAGGTTTCCTGTCGATCTGATACCACTCACAACTGTGTCCATTGTCTCATTTAATAAATTCTGCGCAAAGCTAATAAAAAGGCGCAAAGGCGCAAAGGCTTAAAGGCACAAAGGAAAATTGATTATTTTAATCTTTCGCCCCGGGTCGTGATACAGTACCGTTGCACCCTTGTGCCGTTGTGCCATTGAGCCAAAAGACGCAAAGGTGCAAAGGCTTAAAGGCACAAAGGAAAATTGATTATTTTAACCTTACGCCCCGGGTCGTTATACAGTATCGTTGCACCCTTGTGCCGTTGTGCCATTGAGCCAAAAGACGCAAAGGTGCAAAGGCTTAAAGGCACAAAGGAAAATTGATTATTTTAACCTTACGCCCCGGGTCGTGATACAGTATCGTTGCACCCTTGTGCCGTTGTGCCATTGAGCCAAAAGACGCAAAGGCGCAAAGGCTTAAAGGCACAAAGGAAAATTGATTATTTTAATCTTATGCCCCGGGTCGTTATACAGTACCGTTGCACCCTTGTGCCGTTGTGCCATTGAGCCAAAAGACGCAAAGGCGCAAAGGCTTAAAGGCACAAAGGAAAATTGATTATTTTAATCTTTCGCCCCGGGTCGTGATACAGTACCGTTGCACCCTTGTGCCGTTGTGCCATTGAGCCAAAAGACGCAAAGGTGCAAAGGCTTAAAGGCACAAAGGAAAATTGATTATTTTAACCTTACGCCCCGGGTCGTTATACAGTATCGTTGCACCCTTGTGCCGTTGTGCCATTGAGCCAAAAGACGCAAAGGCGCAAAGGCGCAAAGGCTTAAAGGCACAAAGGCGCAAAGGCTTAAATGCACAAAGGAAAATTGATTATTTTAACCTTACGCCCCGGGTCGTTATACAGTATCGTTGCACCCTTGTGCCGTTGTGCCATTGAGCCTTTTTTATTACCTTTGCCATTTAATATAAAAAAGGCCATGGAATCGACAAGACAGAAAAAAGTATCACGCTTAATACAGAAAGAGCTGGCCGACATCTTTCTTAAAAGAGGAAATGAATTCGCTCACGGTAAGCTGGTATCAATAACAAGGGTCAGAGTCAGTCCTGACCTGTCATTTGCGAAGGTTTATCTAAGCATCTTCCCTGCTACGAACCAGGATGATATCCTCAAGTCTATCGAAGAACACAGTTCTAAAATAAGATTTGATCTGGGGCAGAAAGTAAGGACTCAGCTTCGCATTGTTCCGGATCTGGCATTCCACATAGATGACAGTCTTGACTACATAGATAAAATAGACAAGCTGCTGAAATCCTGACAAATATGAAGTACGAGCCCATTAAAAGATCTCTAGGCAGATTCTTCTCCGGATCACCTTTCCTGAGAAAAACTCTTTATTTTCTGCTTGACCTCCTGTTGCTGCGCACCTGGCATGTTAAAAAAGCGCTTCGAAAAATTGCGGGGGAATTTCCCTTACAAGCATCTGTACTGGATGCAGGATCGGGTTTTGGACAATATACCTGGCGCATGAGCAGGATGAACAGAAAATGGAAGATCAGGGCTATAGATATCAATACGGAGCAAATTAATGACTGTAATGCTTTCTTTAAAAGAACAGGTCTCTCAGATCGTGTATCATTCCTAACTGAAGATCTTACTGCATTAAACGAACAGGAGTCTTTTGATATCATACTTTCAGTAGATGTAATGGAGCATATTGAGCAAGACACCCTGGTTTTTAAAAATTTTTACACGTCTCTGCGAAATGGCGGAATATTGCTAATATCAACTCCTTCCGATAAGGGAGGCTCCGATGTGCATGGAGAAAATGAAGAATCATTTATTGATGAACATGTAAGAGACGGGTATAGCATCGATGACATTAAAAGGAAGCTCGCGCATGCTGGCTTCATAAATATAGAAGCTGGATATACTTATGGTAAACCCGGAAATATTTCATGGCGGTTATCAATGAAATACCCCATTAAGATGCTGAATGTCTCATATGTTTTCTTCCTGGTTCTTCCGTTTTATTACCTGGTATTTTTCCCCGTTTCGATTATTCTTAACATTTTTGATCTCTCTCAAACTCATAAAACAGGTACCGGATTACTCGTTACCGCCCGAAAGCAGGAATAGTGAAACTCTCCTTGTACATAGCAAAAAGGTATCTCTTCGCAAAGAAATCCAGGAATGCCATCAATGTCATTTCTGCTGTTTCAGTTGCGGGAGTGACCGTTGGAACTATGGCGCTGATAATAATTCTTTCCGTGTTTAACGGTCTTGAAACAATGGTCAGCTCGATATTCAATACATTTGACCCTGATATTAAAATAACTGCTGCTGTTGGTAAAACATTCATTCCCGACACTGCTCGTTTGAAGCGACTTGCAAAAGTTGACGGATTATGCTGCTATTCACTTACAATTGAGGACAATGCCCTGCTAAAATATGGCTCAAGACAATACATAGCCACTATTAAGGGTGTCGATGACAACTATGCCATGGTTTCAAATATCGACAGCTCCATGTGGGAGGGTCAATTTATGCTAAAAAGTGATAAAGGACGTCCGTATGCTGTGCCTGGCATTGGAGTGGCCCAATATCTTGGGATAAGGGTCAATTTTATCACTCCGCTGGAAATAATTTTCCCGAAAAAAACGGGCAGCACCAGCCTTAGTGCGGAAAACTCATTAATTGAGAAGTTTATATTCCCTTCCGGGATCTTTGAAGTCGAAAAAGAATATGATTCCAAATATGTTTATATTCCGATTGATTTTGCCCGTGAGCTCACAGAAACTGACAAGGGTGTGAGTACAATTGAGATCAGATTCAAGGAGCATGCTAATCCGGCTGCTGTACAGAGAGATATCAAAAAAATATATGGTAAAGGCTTTTTGGTAAGGAACCGCTATCAACAACAGGAAATATTTTATAAAGTCATGCGATCCGAAAGACTTGCTATCTTCTTCATTCTTACACTTATATTAATCATTGCTTCATTCAATATCATAGGTTCGCTTACAATGCTTATTATAGAGAAAGAAAGAGACATAGAGATTTTAAAAAGCCTTGGAGCCAACAACACACTAATCCGGAAAATCTTCATCTTTGAAGGCTGGCTGATCTCCATTATCGGAGCTGTCTCGGGAATTATTCTCGGCTTTTTCATATGCTGGCTGCAGCAGACTTACGGATTCGTAAAGCTGAACAGCCAATCACTTATTATGGACTCGTACCCGGTGGTGCTCAAACTGAAGGACTTTATCATTGTTCCTTCAACTGTCCTATTGATAGGCTACTGGGCAGCATGGTACCCTGTACGGTTTCTTACAAAAAAATACCTGAATAAGGATGTTTGATGCTCAAGTATTATATTTGCTCCCGGTACTGAATTATTTAAGCAGGATGCAAATGATCCTAAAAATAAAATAGTATGGCAAGGGTTATTTTTTTCATATTGATTTCGGTTTCAGTAATAACGGTAGCCTGTACAAACAGGAAGAATAAACTGGATAAAAAAAATCTTATCCCGGAAAAGGAGCTTGTTTCCATCCTGACCGATATTCATCTCGCAGACGGACTTCTTACCCTGCCCAGTGTCAATTCCTGGGCATCTTCCATGGATTCTATAACATCATATTATCAGATAATTGAAAAACATGGTTATACAAAGGAAAACATGGACAAAACCATGAAGTATTATTTTTTGGATGACCCGAAAAAACTTAATAAAATATATGATGAGGTTCTTGGAATATTAAGCAGAATGGAATCCCGGGTGGATAAAGATGAAGCCATGATTCAGCAAAGGCTCGCTAACTTATGGCAGGGCAAAGAATATTATGCGATCCCCTCTGTCTCTGGCATTGAATATCCGGTGTTTGACACAATCTTTTACAGACCAGGATTCTATACCCTTACATATTCAGTCACGCTCTTTCCCGATGATCAGTCGGTAAATCCCAGAGCAATTGCATATTCGACGCCGGCCGATAGCTCTGACACCGGGAAAAGAAAATATTACACTTCTGCCGGATATCTGAAAGATGGCCAGCCGCACTCTTACTCGATAGTCTTTATTGTTCCTGCAAATGAAATCCGGCATGTGAAAGGCTGCCTACTTGAAAGGAATACTAATCCATCGGGTCCTGAAAGGCATATACTAATAGATAACATCCTCATCAGATTCACTTTAATGGCTGTATGAAACGCTTTGCAGCTCAATACATAATTACCAACTCCGGCCCCCCGCTTAAAAGAGCTGTAATAAACACTTCAGATGACGGTACGATTCTAAGTGTTGAAGATACTTCAGGAGATCTGAAAGAAAAGCATTCTGTTGAATTTTACAATGGAATTATAATTCCCGGGTTTGTCAATTGTCATTGCCATCTTGAGCTCTCACATATGAAAGGACAAACAGCAAAAGGAACAGGTCTCGCCACTTTTATTGAAGAGATACAGAGTACCAGGGAGCGCATTAAAGAAAGGCAGTCGTCAATTCAGGATGCTGATCTTTATATGTTTAGAGAAGGTATTGTATTGTGTGCCGATGTGTGCAACACCTCAGAGTCGTTTGAGGTAAAAAAGAAAAGTGCTGTACGGTATATTAATCTTCTTGAGGTTTTTGGCGTAGATCCTTCTAAGGCAGATAGGCGGATGGATGAGATAAAGCAGGTTGCAAATATGGCCAGGGATATGGAACTCCCCTTTTCACTCGTCCCTCATTCAGTTTACTCAATTTCAATTACCCTTTTGAGACTCCTTAAAAAGGAAAGCTCAGAAAATAAGGTAACTTCCATCCACTTTATGGAATCACCGGGAGAGCAGTCACTTCTTAAAGACCATACCGGACCACTGATGTCATCATACCGGAGATCCGGACTGCTGCCTGAAGTTCTCGAAACGGGTAAAAGCCATGCTGAGACAATTCTGAATGAAGTAACACGATCAGGAAATCTTATCCTTGTTCACAACACCTTTGCCGATGCAGGCACGATAGAGGCAATTAAGGAAAGAGAAAATCTGTTCTGGTGCCTGTGCCCTAATTCAAATTTCTATATTGAAAAAACAATGCCGCCGCTTGATCTGCTTATCAGTGAAAATTGTGCGATTGTGATTGGAACCGACAGTCTGGCTTCAAATGATAACTTAAGCATCCTTGCAGAACTCAAAGCTCTTCAGGCTGGTTTTCCCCGGGTTTCCCTTGAAGCTCTTGTGGGATGGGCAACATTAAATGGAGCCAGAGCACTTGCTCAGGAGAAAGACTTTGGGAGAATTGAGCCTGGCAAAAAACCTGGACTTCTGCTTCTTGAGAATGTTGATCTTCAAAACATGAAGCTGCTTCCCGGGAGTTTTGTCACCAGGCTTATATAAATTCAGCCAGCCCTTATTGAGGGCCCATCATGCCATTCTTATAGAATATCCTGCAAATATTGTTAATTTTATACCCGGTAAAAGTGAACGACAATGGCTACATTCCTGTTTGATAAGATAGTATTCGGGCCGGTTAAAAGCAGGCGGCTGGGGAGCTCGCTTGGAATAAATTTACTTCCCACAAAAAAGAAGGTCTGCAATTTCAATTGCATCTATTGTGAATGCGGATGGACTAACAATATTGAACAGGCTTTAAATCATTTGCCATCCCGCAAAGAAGTATACCAGGCTCTCGAAAACAAGCTTTCGTCACTGCAGATTATAAACCAGAGCCCCGATGTAATTACATATGCCGGAAACGGGGAGCCAACCCTGCATCCTGATTTCCCCGCAATTATTGACGACAGCATTTTATTGAGGGATAAATATTCACCAGGTTCCAGAATAGCAGTTTTATCCAATGCCACTACGATTTCGAATCCTTTGATCAGATCAGCTCTGTTAAAAGTTGATCAGAACATCCTTAAACTCGACTCAGCTATTGATTCCACCATTCAATTACATAATCAGCCACGTATTGATATCAAGGCTGAAAGCCTTATTAACGGACTATGCAGCTTTGAGGGAAAAGTTATAATTCAGACACTGTTTCTTAGAGGGACTCATGATGGGAAACAGGTTGATAATACTACCTCTGCGGAAATAAGCGCATGGATTGAGGCAATACGAAGGATAAAGCCCTCGGAAGTGATGATTTATACCATTTCAAGGGATACCCCTGAAGGTGACGCATTATTTAAGGTTCCGCTTTCTGAGCTAAAGGAGATTGCAGCATTGGTGGAATCGATGGGTATAGCAACTCAGGTGTCGGGCTAGAATTGAAGAAAGGCCATAATATATTAATCTGTCCCCTGGAATGGGGGCTGGGTCATGCAGCCAGGATGATACCCCTAGCCAGGAGGCTTCGGGAGCTTAATAATAATATTATTATAGCCTCTGGAGAAGAACATCTTTCACTTTTCAGAAGCGAACTTCCCGGTCTGACGTATATCAGCTTCTCGGGCTTTAAACCCGGCTATTCGCGTTTTCTTCCACAATACCTGTCTCTCCTCTTTAAAGTTCCAGTTTTGATTTATCATATAATAGCAGAGCACCATAAATTAAAAAAGCTTATAGATAAATACAAGATCGACATAATCATAAGCGATAACCGTTTTGGGTTATGGAATCACAAAGTTACTTCGGTCTATATTACTCATATGCCTCTCATTCCTCTGCCGAAACCACTCAGATTCATGGAATTCACAGGAGTGGCATTACACAGATATATAATCAAAAAATACTCACTGTGCTTTATTCCCGATCTGCCTGGCGATCTTAATTTATCAGGCAGGTTATCTCATGGGATTAAACTTCCTGACAACGTCAGGTTTATTGGCATCCTGTCGCGTTTTAACGGAACCGGACAATCGGCTACAGAAAATATCACTAAATTCCGTCATAACACGGTTATCCTTTCCGGACCTGAGCCGCAACGCGGAATTCTAAGGCAGAAACTGGTCGGGCTGTTGAAAGATAAAGACCCGGGGACCATTTTTTTTGAAGGGAATACGCTAAAGAGCGGTGAAATTACCCGGAGTGGAAATCTTACTTTTTATAGTCATCTCCCTGACTTCAGGATGAAAGAAATGATTGAGGGAAGTGAATCCATTATCACAAGATCGGGTTATACGACAATTATGGAGCTGGTCAGCCTGAATTGCACTGCACTCATTATCCCAACTCCAGGCCAGACAGAACAGGAATATCTCGCGGAGTACCTATCGGAAAAAGGATGGTTTTCTACTATATCACAGGGAGCCATCAAATCGGGCATTTCTTTGCCGGCGGGCAAGAATGCCTGGCAAGGTGATATGAACAGACAGAGCAGTATCCTTTTAACTGAAGCCCTGAATGAACTCCTAATAAAGCATCATAAAAAGAGTTAGTCCCAGGAAGCCGGCAAATAATCCAACCCATACCTGAAGCGGATTATGAAAATTCAGCTTTAACCTGGATGCGAGAACAAGACTTCCGGTTATAATCACGGGAATCAGGTACCATTCAAGTGGTGCCAGCATTTTAAGCGACAGGACTAGCACCAGGCCAATCAGAGCTCCTGCGCCAATTGAATGAAGCGAGATCTTCCACCAGAAATTGATTACTGTAGCCAAGAGTGACAGTACAGCCGCAGAAAAGATAAACGACTTCAAAAACATCGGTATAGGAAAATTGAAGATTATATAAGAAGTTGCAAAGTACAGGGCTGTTGTTATAATGAGCGGTATATTCCTTTCTTTTCTTTCATCAAGAGACCACGAAGTGATTATGTTCTTGTACTTGAATAATGGTAATAAGGAAAGAGGCAACAAAACATTGTTGACAAGCAAAATAAGAAATAATAGTTTCTTCAAGTCAAATGGAAGATATCCCAGCAGCGTGGGCGCTGTAAAGATTATTGCCAATCCATAAACAGGCATCAGCAAAGGATGAAAGAGCACAGTTATAGCCCTTGCCAGAATTTCCGTAGATTCATTTTGCGTGTCAGTTCCCATTGAGAGGTTGTAATATTCAATTCTTTAATAACAATCTTTGTTTAAAATATCCTGTAACAGCGCCTAAATTTCCCTCCTCAGCCTTGCAACAGGTATATTTAATTGTTCGCGGTATTTTGCTACCGTACGGCGTGCAATCTGGTAACCTTTCTCCTGAAGTATATCGGTGAGGCTCTCATCTGTCAGTGGGCGGCGTTTTTGTTCATTCTCAATGCAATCCTGCAGGATTCTTTTTATCTCTCGTGTCGAAACCTCTTCTCCGCTGTCGGTCTGAAGTCCTTCCGAAAAGAAAAATTTCAGAGGAAATATGCCGAAGTGTGTCTGAACGAATTTACTATTTGCCACCCTGGATATTGTTGAAATGTCCAGACCGGTCATTTCCGCGACATCTTTCAGGATCATTGGCTTCAGCTTCGTTTCATCGCCATCAATAAAATAATCCTGCTGGTATTCGAGTATAGCATTCATTGTCAGCAGCAATGTGTTCTGTCTCTGCTTTATAGCATCGATGAACCACCTGGCAGAATCAATTTTCTGCTTTACGAAAAGCACAGCATCCTTCATCTCCTTCTTCTGGCTTTTATCGTTGCTGTATGAATGAAGCATTTCGCTGTAAGCAGAACTCAATCTAAGCTCCGGCAGATTTTTCGAATTCAGGTGAAGATCAAAGCCATCTTCTGACAGCTCAAGAATAAAATCAGGAATGATAGGCTGTGAGCTTTTATTATAAGGATCACTGTAAACGCCTCCCGGCTTGGGATTAAGTCTTAGGATCTCATCGATAGCAGCCTTAAGTTCATCTTCTGTGATTCCGAGTCTTGAGATGATCTTATCGTAATGTCTCTTTGTAAATTCTTCGAAATGCAGATCAAGAATTGTATGAGCCAGTTTTGTCGGAGGCTGAGTATTGTCACGCTTTTCTATCTGCAGCAAAAGACATTCTCTGAGCGACCGTGCACCGACACCCGCTGGTTCAAGATCCTGAATGATGTAAAGGACTTCTTCAAGTTCCTGTTCAGTTGTTTCAACATTTTGAAGAAAAGCGAGATCATCCACAATGTTTACGAGTTCGCGCCTCAGATATCCATCTTCGTCGATATTTCCCAGAATATATTCCCCGAGTATTTTCTGCTTATCCGTCAGATCCCTGAGCCCAAGCTGTGATTCGAGATGCTCGTGAAACGAAAACCCTACTGAAAATGGTATCTCGCTCCTTTTCTCCTCATCCTTACTATAGTTTTTTGTCTGTAACCGGTATTCAGGAATTTCATCCTCCTCAATATAATCATCGAGAGTGAATTCCTCCTCATCTTTGTCCTTATCATCGAACTGATCTTCTTCCTGTTCAGACGGGATTTCTTCCTCCTCAGAACCTTCCTCGAGAGCAGGATTTTCCTCAAGTTCCTTTTTTATCCGCTGTTCAATCTGCAAAGTAGGAACTTCCAGCAGCTTTATCATCTGAATCTGCTGCGGTGAAAGTTTCTGAAGCAATTTTTGCTGTAGCCTTTGCTTTAACATCCTGTTCTTTTCAAATTAAATGACCGGTATCCTTTTTTTCAAAATTCAGCATTTTTTGGTGTCCTGGGGAAGGGTATAACATCCCGTATATTTGACATTCCTGTCACAAACAATATCAGCCTTTCAAAACCAAGTCCAAAACCGCTGTGAGGAGCAGATCCGAATTTCCGTGTGTCGAGGTACCACCAGAAATCCTTCTCCTGCAGCTTTAGTTCTTTAATACGTGAAAGCAGTCTTTCATATTGCTCTTCTCTCTGTGATCCTCCAATAATTTCTCCTATACCGGGGAAAAGAACATCCATTGCCCTGACGGTCTTTCCATCGTCATTCTGCTTCATATAAAAAGCCTTTATCTCTTTCGGGATAATCAGTAAGTATCACAGGCCTTTTAAAATGTTGCTTCAACAAGATATCTTTCATGTTCTGCCTGAAGGTCACGGCCCCAGCCTACCTGGTATTCCCATTTCTTGCCTGATGCGGCCAGAATGGAAACTGCTTCTGTATATGTAAGTCTTACAAATTCATTTTCAACAACAAATTTAAGTCTTTCGAGTAGCTCTTTATCAATCATATTATTCAGAAATTCCAGATCATCAGTGCAATTTTCCAGCGCATACCTGATAAGATATTTTACAAATTCCTCAGCCAGATCCATATTGTCAGTCAGATCATAGAATGCCATCTCTGGCTCAATCATCCAGAATTCGGCCAGATGCCTTGGTGTATTTGAGTTTTCGGCTCTGAATGTCGGTCCGAATGTATAGATATCGCCAAGGGAAAGAGCGCCAAGCTCGCCTTCAAGCTGACCTGAAACGGTAAGATTTGTCTGCTTCCCAAAAAAATCATTGCTGTAATCAACCGAACCGTCACTATTTTTTGGCATTTTACTGAAATCCATTGTCGTAACCTGGAACATCTCTCCGGCTCCTTCAGCATCACTGCCTGTGATAATCGGAGTATGAAGATAGAAAAATCCCTTATCATTAAAATATTTGTGAATAGCGAAAGCCATTGCATGTCTTATTCTGAAGACTGCCCCGAAAGTGTTGGTCCTGAAACGAAGATGAGCATTCTCCCTGAGGAATTCCATTGAATGTCCTTTTTTCTGCAATGGGTATGTTTCAGGATCGCTTTTCCCGTAAAGTTCAATTGCTGAAGCACTTATTTCGATATTCTGGCCCTGCCCCTGTGATTCAATAAGCTTACCCGTAACTGCTATGCAGGCTCCTGTAGAAATATCCTTCAGAAGGTTTTCATCAAATGCAGCAACCTCGGCTACCACCTGGATGTTATTTATTGTCGAACCATCATTCAGGGCAATAAAGAGAATATTCTTGTTTCCCCTTTTGGTTCTTACCCATCCTTTTACAAGTACTTCGGTTCCCAACGCCGGGTTGGAGAGCAGGTTTTTTACCTTAATTCTTTTCATCATGAACAATTAAAATCAAAAAAACAGATGTGCAAAAATAATAAAATGTTAACCGCTAAGGTAGAAGAGACCTGCATTATTTTGTAATTTCAGACCTCATGAGCAATTTTTACCTCTCCGAGCCGGCTGACATTGCTGCTTTATGGCATTATTTTTGCGGCGCATGGCCATCCTGTTCTGATTATTCGACCTGCAGGGATAATAATTACCCTATGGAACAGTTAATATTAATGACATCTGCAACTCATTAACATATTGGTTTGAAAAATTGGTAAATTCTGAATAACTTTGAGTATAAAATTGTAAAACAATCAGAAGCTATGGAAGAAACTAAAAAACTTATTGTCGTACCATGGGATTTTTCTCAGGTTGCAGAGAATGCATTAGCGCACGCAGTTAAGATAAGCCGGATGGTAGATAATGATATATGCCTTCTGCATATTGTTGATACCGGTATCAGTGCCAAAGCTTATGCTGAAACAACCACACTCATGAAGCGACTGGTTGCCGAGAACAGCGAAAAATATAATGTCCCTCTCATTTATAGTGTTTCCAAGGGAAGCATATTTACTGCTATTGCAGATTTTGTAAATGAGAAAGATGCCAAGCCTGGTTGTTATGGGTACTCACGGGATGAAAGGAATGCAGAAAGCTTACCGGGAGCTGGGCACTGAAGGTACTGGTAAAATCAAAGGTCCCCTTCATAGTTGTGCAGGATCCTCCTGCTGATCAGGAAAAATATCATAATATTGTCTTCCCGGTTGACTTCAGAAGTGAGAATAAAGGGAAGATCAAAATGGCAATTTTTATGGGGAAATATTTTGAATCCAAAATTCATATGCTCGTCTCAGTTAGCACTGATAAGTATATCCTTAAAAAAGACAAAAACCAATGTAAATTTTGCTGTCAGGTATCTGATCCAAAATAATATAGAGTATGAGATCCACGATATGCCTAAAGGCAAGATAGCCGAACAAACCATTGATTTTGCACAAAAGTTAAATGCAGATCTTATCCTGATCGTCACTACCAAGAACATTACATTTGCTGATTATATGCTTGGCGCTTCAGAACAACAGATCATTGCAAATAGCTCCAAAATCCCTGTCTGTTGTGTGAATCCTTTGGCTTCATTTACAAATGTCGGACAATTTATGGGTGGCTGGGGATCATAAAAGAATCCCCTTCATTATCTTTACACCAGATAATGAAATATTAATATCCAGATATGTCCATTGTAGTTCGGGGAGTTTCAAAATTTTATGGCGAACCAAAAAGCGCTGGATAATATTTCGTTCGAGGTAAAAACGGGCGAAATAGTCGGATTTATTGGCCCAAACGGTGCCGGGAAATCTACTATGATGAAGATCATTACAGGATTTATTCCTCCTTCATCAGGAAAGGTAACTGTAAATGACCTGGCAGTAGAGGACGATAATACTGAGGTCAAAAAGCAGATTGGATATCTTCCTGAGAATAATCCCCTTTATCCTGAAATGTATGTCAGGGAATACCTTGGTTTTGTGGCATCTATTTATAAATCAGGACTATTTCAGGAAAAAAACAGATTGATAATATAATTGAACTGACAGGACTGATCCCTGAACAGAATAAAAAAATCGGTTCGCTTTCCAAAGGCTTCAGACAGAGAGTCGGCCTGGCTCAGGCACTTATACACAATCCTGCAGTACTGATTCTTGATGAAGCCACAACCGGACTTGATCCGAATCAGATTGTAGAAATTACGAAATCTTATAAAAGAGGCCGGCAGGGAAAAGACAGTTATGCTCTCAACACATATTATGCAGGAAGTTGAAGCAATTTGCGACAGGGTGATAATAATTGATAAAGGAATAATTGTTGCCAATGAAGAAAAGAGCAATATTTATTCAAAGCTTCAAGCGACAAAACAGATTATTCAGGTTGAGTTTGACAAGGATATCTTCCGACATTTCAGCTCTTGCTGAACTGCCAAATGTAGTCAGTGTGAAAAAAATCAGGAATAATGTCTGGGTGATTGAAGCCGACGGTAGATGAAGATATTCGTCCATCTGCTGTTCAATTTGCAGTAAAAAACAATCTTACTGTTCTTTCGCTTCATAAACAGGAAAGTAATCTTGAAGAAGTCTTCAGACATCTGTACGTAACTGAGATCTAAATTATTTTGCTTATACGATTTTTTTTTGTTGCTTTGTACCGTAATATTTTAGTGGAAAGATTTGTGCTGATTGCAACCACAGGAAAAAAATGCTAAACCGCGGATAATTCCCCTATTTACAATCAAACAAGCTTTCCTGAGTAGTAATTATTAACGAATTAATAATATTAATTATGGGATATTTATTTACTTCCGAATCAGTTTCAGAAGGACACCCCGATAAGGTAGCCGATCAGATATCAGATTCTTTGCTTGACGAATTCCTTCGCTGGGATCCCGAATCAAAAGTTGCATGCGAGACATTTGTAACTACCGGACTAGTTGTATGCGGCGGCGAGGTACGTACAACAGGCTGGGTTGATCACCAGGAAAGTGCCAGGAATGTGATACGCAACATTGGATATACAAGGGCTGAGTACCGCTTCGATTGCGACTCATGCGGTGTTATCTCAACAATTCATGAACAATCGAGTGATATAAATCAAGGTGTTGTTCGTGCAAAACCTGAGGAACAGGGAGCCGGCGATCAGGGAATGATGTTCGGTTATGCCTGTCGTGAAATGGACAATTATATGCCTCTGACAATTGAGCTGGCCCATAGACTGCTCCAGGAACTTGCTGCTATCAGGCATGAAGGCAAACAGATGAAATACCTGAGGCCCGACAGCAAATCACAGGTAACTGTTGAATATGATGATAATAATAAGCCTCTTCGTATCGATACAATAGTTATCAGCACCCAGCATGATGAATTTATCATGCCTGCAGACAAATCACACAAAGCTGAGCTGGCTGCTGAAAAAGCAGATGCAGCTCAAGATTGGCGAAGATCTCAAAAAAATCCTGATACCAAGAGTTAAAAAGACACTCCCTGCAAGAATTCAGAAGTTGTTTGAAACAAATTATAATCTCCTGGTAAATCCGACTGGTAAATTTGTAATCGGCGGACCTCATGGAGATACAGGCCTTACCGGCCGAAAAATAATTGTCGACACCTATGGCGGACATGGCGCTCACGGGGGTGGAGCTTTTTCGGGAAAAGATTCCTCTAAAGTTGACCGATCAGCTGCTTATGCCGCCCGTCATATTGCCAAAAACCTTGTTGCGGCAGGTGTGTGCGACCAGGCTTTGATACAGGTCGCCTATGCTATCGGAGTTGCCGAGCCGGTTGGTCTTTATATAAATACTTACGGCACGGCTAAAGTGAAGGACAAAAAGGGTAATATCCTGCACGATGGAGAGATTGCAACCACTGTCAATAAACTGTTTGATATGCGCCCATATTCCATTGTTCAGCGTTTTGGGCTCAAGAATCCTGTATTTCTGCCAACGGCTTCCTACGGCCATTTCGGACGTGACAGCTATTCGGAAAATGTTGATGTATATTATGAAGTTCCCGGCAGCAAGTCCAAATCGGTTAACGGAAACGGGAAAAAGGTTTATCAGAAAAAAGTCGAATTCTTTGCCTGGGAAAAACTTGACTATGTAGATAAGATAAAGAAAGCGTTTAAGCTCTGATATGAAACACGGCACACGATTCAGGACAACCGGCTGATTAATATGGTTGTCCTTATGTTGTGTGCCGTGTATTATTATTTACCGGTTCTTAAAAAGAGGCTTTAACTATCCTCGCGATATTGTCGGATCTTCCCAGGGTATAATAATGAATTCCTGGAACACCCATCCTTATCAATTCCTTCGATTGGGCAACAGCCCATTCTATCCCGGCTTCCCTTGCTTCACAGTCATTTTTACATTTCTTCACAGCATTAAAAAGGTCATTAGGCAGATCAATGTGGAATGTCTGTGGCAGCAGTTTAATATCGTTCAATGCTGAGATTGGCTTAATTCCGGGAATAATCGGAACCGTTATGCCTATTTTTATGCACTCATCCCTGAACCTGCAGAATCTGTTATTGTCAAAAAACATCTGGGTAACTATATAGCTGGCTCCGGCATCAACCTTGCGCTTTAGATTCTCCAGATCCACCTGTCTGTTGGCAGCTTCAAAATGTTTCTCAGGATAGCCGGCTACTCCAATACAAAAATTGGTAGGATCTGCATTTTCGAGATTGTCTTCGAGATACTTCCCCTTATTCATATCAACAATCTGCTGCACCAGCTCATAAGTATGGGCGTGCCCATTTTTCTCCGGGATAAATGACCGGCTGCCCTTCTGAGGATCCCCTCTTAAAGCCAAAACATCATCAATACCCAGAAACCGCATCTCAATCAATACATTTTCAGTTTCTTCCTTTGAGAAACCACCACAAAGGACATGCGGCACTACAAGTATATTGTATTTATATTTAACGGCCGCAGCCAGTGCGAATGTACCGGGACGCAGTCGGACTACCCTCTTTTCCAGAAGGCCGTCTGGCCTCTCCCTCAGAATGGTTTCATTACGATGCGATGTGAAGTTTATATACGCAGGTTCGTATTCAATCAGCCTGTCAATAGCTGCGTATGTTCTCTCTATGGAATGGCCTTTCAGCGGAGGAAGGAGTTCAAATGTGAATAATGGCCCTTTTGCGTTCTTAATCTTTTCAATTACGTTCATCTCAAAGTGATATCATAAATTTGGAGAGAGCCATTTTGTAGCTTCATCATTTGTAAAATTCTTCCTTTTTGCATAGTCCTTCAACTGGTCAGTGTCTATTTTCCCAAGGTTAAAATATGTCGACCCCGGATGAGAAAAGATATAACCGCTTACTGATGCCGGGGGCATCATTGCATAATTTTCAGTAAGAGCTGCACCTATTGATCTCTCAGCATCCAGAAGTTCAAAGATAACTTGTTTTTCCGTATGATCGGGACATGCAGGGTAACCAGGCGCAGGTCTTATCCCCTTGTACTTAAGCCTGAGCAGCTCATCGGTGGTAAGATTCTCATTTTTTGCATAACCCCAGTATTCCCTTCGGATCTTTTCATGAAGCCACTCCGTTACAGCTTCTGCAATCCTGTCACTGAGAATCCTGATCATTATTGTTGCGTAATCATCATTCTTATATCTCCCAAAAGCCTCATTATCAATGTCTGCAACCACCACAAAAGCTCCGATCCAATCAGTAAGTCCCGAGCTTTCAGGCGCAATGTAGTCGGAAAGCGACAGATTTGGAACTCCCTTATCCTTTGGCTCCTGGTTCCTTAAAAACCTGAAGACCGATTTAACCTTCTTTTTACTCTTATCAGCAAAGACTTTAACATCATCGCCGTCAGAGACTGCCGGGAATAATCCAAATACGGCTTTGGCGGTGAGAATCTTATTGTTAATAATCTTCCTCAGATACAATTGCGCATCAGCAAAGAGTTTCTTTGCCTCAACACCTTTTACAGGATCGCTGAATATTGCCGGGTATTTGCCCGATAATTTCCAGGCAAAGAAAAAGTAGGTCCAGTCGATATATCCCTTAATTTCTTCAAGATCAACTACATGGAATACATGAAGACCGGGTTTGGCAGGTTCAAACACGCTGTAGTTCTTCCAATCAGTTTGAAATTTGTTCTCTCTGGCGTCTTTAAGCGAAAGAAGATTCCTTACATTCTGAATGGCATTGTGATCATCACGCAGCTTTTTATACTTTGCTTTTATAGAAGATACATAGGAACTGTTGTCTTTCTGAAGCAGGGATGAAAGTACGCCTGCAGCTTTTGATGCATCCTTAACATGTATAACACTATTGGAATATGCAGGCGCAACCTTTACAGCCGCATGTATTTCGGAGGTAGTGGCGCCACCAATCAGAAGAGGAAGCTTGATGTTTCGGCGCTCCATTTCTGAAGCAACATGAACCATCTCTTCAAGTGAGGGAGTGATCAATCCGCTAAGTCCGATTATGTCAACCTTTTCCTGGATGGCAGTCTCGATTATCTTTTCAGCAGGAACCATTACACCCAGGTCAATTATCTCATAGTTGTTGCATGATAACACTACTCCTACTATATTCTTTCCGATATCGTGCACATCTCCCTTTACGGTGGCAAGAAGAACTTTTCCGGCAATCTTTTTCACCTGGCCTTCACTCTCCATCTCAATATAGGGTGCAAGTTTTGACACTGCCTTTTTCATTACCCGGGCGCTCTTTACCACCTGGGGAAGGAACATCTTCCCTGAACCGAACAGATCTCCGACTTCATTCATTCCTCCCATCAACGGGCCCTCAATAAGTTCTATTGAACGACTGAAAAGCGGCCTTGCCTCCTCAACGTCCTGTTCAATAAATTCGTCCAACCCCCTGATAAGAGAATGCTTAATGCGCTCTATTACTTCAAGTTGCCGCCAGGCATCTTCCTTTTCCTCCTTTTTCCCCTCATTCTTTATCCCCTCAGCAAATTTCACCAGGCGTTCAGTTGAATCCTTTCTCCTGTTCAGAACTACATCTTCAATAAGATGAAGCAAGTTTGGCTCTATTTCACTGTAAACCTGCAACATGCCCGGATTAACAATTCCCATGTCAAGCCCGGCTTTAATAGCATAGAAAAGAAAAACGGAGTGTATTGCTTCACGAACCCTGTCAGTACCCCGGAATGAAAATGAAAGATTGCTTATTCCGCCGCTTACCTTGGCGTATGGCAGATTCTGCTTGATCCATTCTGTTGTTTTTATAAAATCTATAGCGTAGTTATTATGTTCTTCCATCCCTGTTGCTATTGCCAGGACATTAGGATCGAATATTATATCTTCAGGCGGAAAACCTATCTTATCAATAAGAAGATGATAAGATCTTTCAGCTACGCTTATCCTTCTTGAGTAAGTATCAGCCTGTCCCGATTCGTCGAACAACATAACCACCGCTGCAGCACCGTATTTTCTTAATTTGCGTGCGTGATCAAGAAAGACTTCTTCACCTTCCTTCAGACTGATTGAATTAACAACCGATTTACCCTGTATGCATTTAAGAGCCGATTCGATAGTATCCCAACGGGAGGAGTCGATCATCAGCGGAAGTTTTGAAATATCCGGTTCAGCCATTATGAGATTAACAAACCTTACCATGGCTTTCTCCGAATCAAGCATTGCTTCATCCATGCAAATATCAATCACCTGGGCGCCTCCTTCAACCTGATTCCGTGCGACAGCAAGAGCTTCATTATATTTTTCTTCCCGTATCAGCCTTGCAAACTTTATGGATCCCGATACGTTGGTACGCTCACCTATATTCACAAAATTTGTTTCAGGTGTTATAGTCAGAACTTCAAGTCCGCTTAATCTCGTATATTTCTTTAGTTCCGGCTTAGGTCTTGGCTTGTAATGCTGTGATGCTTCTGCAATCTTCCTGATATGCAAAGGAGTAGTCCCGCAGCATCCTCCGATTATATTTACCCAGCCCTCCCTCATAAAATCTTCTGCGATCACCGACATGAATTCGGCTGACTGGTCATACTCTCCAAACTGATTAGGAAGACCGGCATTCGGATGTACGGAGACATAAAATTCTGTTTTATGAGACAATTCCTCTATAAAGGGACGTAATTGTTCGGCGCCGAGTGCACAGTTCAGTCCGATACTGAAGAGTGGGAAATGAGAAACCGATACCATGAAAGCCTCCAGCGTCTGACCAGTCAATGTCCTTCCGCTTGCGTCTGTTATTGTTCCTGAAACCATTACAGGCAGCTTTATCCCTTTTTCTTCAAATACCGAATCAATAGCAAATAAAGCGGCCTTGCAGTTAAGAACATCAAAAATAGTTTCAACCATAAGTATGTTTACACCACCATCAATAAGACCTCTCGCCTGTTCAGAATATGCATCTACAAGCTCATCGAATACAATGGATCTTGCCCCGGGATCATTTACATCTGATGACATTGATGCCGTGCGGTTAGTAGGCCCGAGGGTCCCGGCTATAAAATGCTGTTCCGGCTCAGGTGAATTTTCAAATTCACAAATCGCCTCAGTTGCCAGATGTGCCGCCTGGTAATTAAAATTATACACCTGATCTTCCATTCCATAATCCGACATCGAGATCCTGTTGGAATTGAATGTATTGGTTGTAATGATATCCGCACCTGCCTCAAGGTACTGCCTGTGGATGCTTTTGATAATTTCCGGCCTGGTGATTGACAACAGGTCATTATTTCCCTTCTGAAGCTTCGGATGATCCTTGAACTTAGCTCCCCGGAAATCATCTTCCATCAGCCTGTGCTTCTGGATCATAGTCCCCATTGCCCCGTCGAGGATGAGGATCTTCTGCTTTATAATATTCTCAAGTTTTTCTTTCAATTTAGACTGATATTTATCGAATTACAAAGTTACTTTTTTCTCTATCTTTAAAGAAGCTGAGTCATCGTTTTCCTTTATGCCGACTGGTGTTTTTCTTCCATTCAATTTATTGCACCACTTTTCTTCCTGTATTCACTATAAAAACATCCATACTGCTAAGTTGTTCCCTCAGAGAGTAAAGTCGTTCTAGATTTACCACTCCTATAGCATATTTATATGATCTGCCGCTGAAAAATTCCGAGACCTCCTCAAATCCAAACAATTCTCTGTCCTTTTCATCACAATATCTTAAATAAACTTCAAGTTTAAAATCACGTGTGTATTTTGATACTGTCCCCTGCTGGAATTTCTTATATTCATACCTGTACCCGTACGAGTTGGCAGATATATCAGACAGAACTGCACTGCCGGTGGCGTGCCCTCCGGCTCCCTTTCCGCTGAAGAACTGTTTATCAGCAAATGCCGCCTCAGTAATAACCCCATTATATTCATTATCAACATTATAAAGATATTTGTCGGACGAGATGAAACGGGGAAGAACGAAACTTGTGATAGTATTTTCATTCGTTTTACCTACATAAGGCACGAGCTTGATCTTGTATCCTTTTTCCTTTGCATACTGTATATCGAATTTTGATATCCTGCTGATCCCATAGTGAAAGACCCGCTCGGGTTCAAGAAATAGTCCGTATGCATGACCGGTTATTATACACAGTTTATACTTGGCATCCCAGCCTTCAACATCGAGAGTAGGATCTGATTCTGCAAATCCTTTTTCCTGTGCCTGCTTAAGTGCCTCCGCGTATGGCAAACCCTCATTATGCATTTTAGTAAGGATATAATTGGTGGTCCCGTTCAGGATCCCGCGCAAAGAGTAAAGAAGCTCATTGTCATAATATTCCTCAAGATTTCTGATAATAGGTATGCTGGCTCCTGCCGAAGCCTCATAGAGAAGCGATACCTTGTACTTAGCCTGCATATCAACTAGTTCCTTGAAATGCTTAGCGACCATCATCTTATTTGCAGTCACAACATTCTTACCGCTCTTCAGTGCAGTTGATACTATATTGAAGGCTTCATCAGGGTCATCGATTAGTTCTACCACAAGATTGATAGAAGAATCATTCAGAATATCATTTTTATCGAAAGTGAAATTTGTCATCGGTATCCTTCTCTGCTTTGTCCGGTCCTTTACGCAAATCTTAACAATATCTGCTTTGAAACCTTTACTGCTGTTAAGCACATCGTGCAGCCCCTGACCAACGCAGCCGTAACCAAATAAGCCGATTCTTAATTTTTCCTGTGTCATATTAATTTGTTGTATTAACTCAATGTTCTTTTTAGATGCTAAATCCATCCTCGTCTTACATTTGGCTTATCCATATTGTAACTGACGAAGAAGTTAACTTCAAATCAGGTGCTTTATGTTATCTCCCAGAATTTCCTTACTGCCGCGGTAACCAGATCAGATTCGATAAGGAATCCGTCGTGCCCGTAAAAGGAATCTATTTCAACATATTGTGCACCCGGTATATTGGCTGCGACGTATTTTTGCTCTTCAATGGGAAAGAGTATGTCTGAAGCAATCCCGATGCAAAGTGTTTTGGCCTTAACTCCTTTCAGCGCCTTCGCAGAACCGCCTCTTCCCCTCCCGGTGTTATGGGTATCAGACAAGCAAACAAGGCTATAATAAGAATAAGGATTGAACCTTTTTACGAGTTTATCTCCCTGGTATGCCTGGTATGATGAAGCTCTGAAAGAATCGATTTTCTCATCATCCTGTTCCGACTGTGTTGAGTTATAAGCCGAAGGATTCCTATAGCTTAACAGAGCAATAGACCGTGCTGCTTTAAGACCCTTTTTACCTCCTTCGGGATCGTTCTGCACGAAACTGTTATCTGCTTCGATAGCCATTCTCTGCGATTCAGAGAAGGCAATTGCCCAGGGTGATTGCTTCGCGCTGGAAGCAACAAAAACAAGCCTCTTCACAATGTTGGGATACATAATACTGTACTCCAATGATTGAAATCCACCGATAGAAGCTCCTATTACAGAATGTATTTGTTTAATATTCAGATGTTTTCTTAGTATTTCATGAACATTTACAAGGTCCCTGATGGTAATCAGAGGAAAATCCCGCAACCACTGCCTGCCAGTTTCCGGGTTCAGGGAAGAAGGCCCGGTTGTGCCATAACAGGAACCCAGAACATTGGCACAAACAATAAAATACTTATCTGGATCAAAGAGCAACCCTTTTCCAACCATGCCGGGCCACCACGTTTCCACATCGGAGTTGGCAGTGAGCGCATGACAAACCCAGATAACATTATCAGCATCGCTGTTCATCCTCCCCCATGTATGATATACTATCTCCAGTTCCGGCAAAATTGCACCTGTTTCCGTCTTAAAAGGTTGATTGTATTTTAATGTATCCATCATAAAACCTGTTTGAATGCCTGTTCAAAATCGTATATAATATCGTCAATGTGTTCAATTCCTACGGATACTCTGAAAAGTCCCGGATCAATACCTACCGCAAGTTGTTCTTCGGGAGAAAGCTGGGAGTGCGTGGTAGCAGATGGCTGAATTATAAGTGTCTTGGCATCACCCACGTTTGCCAGATGGCTCACCAGTTCAAAATATTCGACCAGCTTTACAGCTCGCGATTTCTCAGCTTTCAGGATAAAGCTTAGAACTCCGCCGGCCCCTCTGGGAAGATATTTTTTTGCCAGTTCATTGTATGGATTGCCAGGCAACCCCGGATAGTTAACTTTCTCTACAGCAGGGTGCTTCCCAAGCCATTTCGCCAGCGATAGCGTATTTTGAATATGACGCTCCATCCTTAGAGACAGAGTTTCAAGTCCCTGCAGAAGAAGGAACGAGTTAAAAGGGCTGATGGCGGGACCGAGGTCTCTCAATCCTTCCACTCGCGCTTTTACAATGAATGCGATATTCCCTGCCGGGGAAGACTGTGAAAAAATTTCGCCGAAGATCTTCCCATGATAACCTTCTGCGGGTTCAGTAAAAACAGGAAAATTCCCATTGCTCCAGTTAAAATTGCCCGCATCGGTGATTATTCCGCCGATGCTCGTGCCATGTCCTCCGATCCATTTTGTAGCTGACTGTACAACAATGTTTGCGCCATACTCAATAGGCCGGCAAAGATAACCGCACGCTCCAAAAGTGTTGTCGACAACCAGAGGTAATCCATGTTTTATGGCAAGCTTTGAGAAGGCATCAAAATCAGGGATCTCGAAACCCGGATTTCCTATGGTTTCAACATAAATAGCTTTTGTTTTATCATTTATGAGCTTTTCGAACGAATCAGGATTAAGATCTTTTGCAAACCTTGCTTCAATTCCAAAATTGGCAAATGTGACCTTAAACTGATTATGACTTCCGCCATAAAGAAATGGAGAAGTTACAAAATTTTCACCATGCTTTAATATTGTAGTTAAAGCTATGAACTGTGCAGCATGACCCGATGATACTGCCAGGGACGCTACTCCCCCTTCGAGAGCCGAAACTCTCTTTTCAAAAACTTCTGTAGTAGGATTATTTATGCGGGTATAAATATTTCCCCATTCAGCCAGATCGAACAGATCGGCAGCATGCTTTGCATTTTTAAAGACATAAGACGATGTCTGATAGAGAGGTACTGCTCTTGAAAGTGTATCAGTGTCGGGATGATGACCGGCATGTACCTGCAATGTTTCAAATTTTATGGTTCCGTTTTTCATTTTGGTAAATTTAAAATTTCATCAATACCGGACAGACAGATATAGCTATCTCTCCAATTGTTCCGGCTGTTAACTAAGAAAATGACAGATTGCAAATCAAAGCCTCTACCGGCACATGCACATAGGCATAAGCGGCATTTTAAAATTGTTGTGGATCAGATGAATTGAGTTCATGTCTTTCGTGTTAAATTTTTATCATCTCCCGGCTTTCCGGGATTAGGTTTTGGCACCGTTCCCCGTCAGTTGACGTGTTGGTTGCCAGGGTTTCACAGAGCCTAATCTCTCCACCCTTCTTAATAAAAACCAAACACCCTTTAAAGGAAGGAATATTTGATTTGTGGGGTCAAAGGTAAAAAGGATTTTTGAAAATGCAAAATATTTTTTCTCTCTTTCACAATTACCCCCCTTTCCACGATTTGATGAGATTAACGAGTGATTTTAGAAAAATTACATCCGTTTTTATAAATTAGCCCCTGTTCAGGAGGGGGTGAAAGCATAATCGTCATACTTTTAACTAAAAGCCTCATAAACCACTCCTTTTGAGGGAGAAACTTTAAAAACACTCTGCTTCATGAGCGCAGGAAGACAAAAAATTAATATTTTACCTTACTTTTGTGCTACAAAACAATAACATAATGCAAAACAATCTTTCGATCTATAACACACTTTCAAAGAAGAAAGAACTTTTCAAGCCGTTTCATCCGCCATTTGTCGGAATTTACGTTTGCGGACCTACAGTTTACAGCCATGCCCATCTGGGCCATGCAAGGCCTGCAATCACATTCGATCTGCTTTTCAGATATCTGACTCATCTGGGATATAAAGTGCGGTATGTACGAAATATAACTGACGTTGGTCATCTTGAAAACGAGACTCTTGGAGAAGGTGAGGACCGCATTGAAAAAAAAGCCAGGCAGGAACACATTGAACCCATGGAAGTTGTTCAGAAATACATGAATACCTATCATAAAAACATGGATCAGCTGAACACACTGCCTCCATCTATTGAACCAAGAGCGACCGGACATATAATTGAACAGATTGAGCTGGTCAAAACCCTGATTAAGAGCGGTTATGCATATGAGTCGAATGGCTCTGTATATTTTGATTTATTGAAATACAATCAGAAATATCAGTATGGAAAGTTGTCTGGCAGGATATTGGATGAACTCATAAGCAATACGCGTGGGACAGAGGGTAAGGATGAAAAACGGAATTCATTTGATTTTGCAGTCTGGAAAAAAGCAAGCCCTGAGCACCTGATGAGATGGCCGTCACCCTGGAGCGATGGCTTTCCCGGATGGCATCTTGAATGCTCCGCTATGAGCATAAAATATTTAGGCGAAGAGTTTGATATTCATGGCGGAGGCATGGATCTCATGTTTCCGCATCATGAATGCGAGATTGCCCAGTCGACTGCTGCTCTCGGCAAGGAAACTGTTCATTATTGGATGCATAATAATATGATCACAATCAACGGGCAAAAAATGGCCCGTTCCCTGGGCAATTTTATCACCCTCGATCAGCTTTTCAGTGGCGATCATCCGGCGCTGGTGCAGGCCTATTCGCCGATGACGATACGGTTCTTTATCCTGCAGGCTCATTATCGAAGCACTGTCGATTTCTCAAATGAGGCATTGCAGGCAGCTGAAAAAGGATTCCAGAAACTTTTAAAGGCTATTGAGTCACTCAAAAAGCTTAAGGTCTCAGAACTATCAACAGTCGATATAACCAGCCTCAATGATAAATGTTATGAAGCTCTTAACGACGATCTTAATAGTCCTGTTCTGCTTTCTCATCTTTTTGAAGCAGTGAGAATTGTCAATTCCGTCATAGACGGATCTGAAAAAATCGATGCGGGTGAGCTCGAAAAATTAAAAACTCTTTTTGACACTTTTGTTTTCGAAATATTGGGATTAAAAGATGAGCTGGCTGCAGAAAGCGATGAGATCCTAACCAGCGATCTGATGAAGATTATTATTGATCTGAGACAGACTGCAAAAAATAATAAGGATTGGCCCGCTTCAGATAAAATCAGGACTGCCCTTAAAAATGCAGGGATTGTTTTGAAGGATCTCAAAGATAGTGCTGAATGGGAAAGAGAGTAATTGGGTCAGGAAACCCCGGGGGATCTCTGTACAACTCCTCGGTAATTCATATTGGCTCCATTCCTCTTGGCGGCGACTACCCTATCCGTATTCAGTCGATGACCAATACCGATACTCTCGATACAACAGCTTCTGTTGCACAATGCATCAGGATCATAGAAGCAGGAGCTGATTTTGTCAGACTAACTGCTCAGGGGGTCCGCGAAGCTGAGAACCTGAGTGCTATTAAAAAAGAGCTGCGAAAAGCCGGTTTTGAAACTCCGCTGATAGCTGACATTCATTTTAACCCCGCTGCAGCTGAAACAGCGGCCCGTATCGTTGAAAAGGTAAGGATAAACCCGGGAAACTATGCTGATAAAAGAGCTTCATTTGAAAAAATAGAGTTTACTGAAAAACAATACTTAGAAGAGCTTGAGAAGATCCATGCAAAGCTCCTGCCTCTCATAAATATCTGCCGGGAAAATAAAACTGCTATCCGCATAGGTATCAATCATGGTTCGCTATCCGACCGCATCATGACACGTTTTGGCAATACTCCTGAAGGGATGGTCACTTCGGCTCTTGAATTTATAAAAATTTTCAGGGAAGAGAATTTCAATGATCTTGTCCTTTCCATGAAGTCCTCTGATACTGCAGTAATGATCAGGGCTACCAGGATGCTGATACAGAGAATGCAGCAGGAAGGATTATCTTATCCGCTCCATCTGGGAGTAACTGAAGCAGGGGAAGGCGAGGATGGTAGGATCAGGTCCGCTGCAGGAATAGGGGCTCTTCTCGCCGAAGGGATTGGCGATACCATAAGAGTTTCATTATCTGAGGATCCGGAAAATGAGATCCCCGTTGCGAAAAAACTTGTAGCACTTTATCCCAGGGGAAGCTCATCGGATCTGCCGGGCAAGCCCTTGAATTTTGCAAATCCGATAAACCGTCCTGAAATTCTGAAACAAATTAAGGGACCTGTTGTGATTTCTGATCTGTCGGCATTTCCCGGGACTGATGAAGAAATCTTTCTGAGCGCAGGTTTTAAGAAAAATGGGATCGGTATATTTGAAAAATCACACGGTTCTGCTGATCTTATTATTCTAAAAAAGTACCCTGGAATAACTGCCGAGGACGTCTCGCTTATTCTTCCATGCAATACCTGGAATAGATTTAAAAATAATGAGAGATTATATCCCCTGTTCTCACCCGAGACCTTCAATAAAAGCTCATTCAGATCAGTGAAGCTAAATGTCCTGCTCACCGGATCAGATTCAGAAATCACAGAGCTTAAATCTGCGGACCCCGATAGTACACTTATAATATTTACTTTTGTTCCACGCTCAGAGCATTATGCTGCTGATCATTTCCTGAATGCACTGGAAGAAAACAAGCTTAATCTGAGCATTGTGCTTAATCCGGTTTTCAGTGAAAACAATCTTGAAGATCTTCAGATAAAAGCTTCGGCGCTTTCAGGCCGGTACATTCTTGACAAAAGAGTGTGTGGAATATGTATTACAAATCATGGAGATATTAAGCAGTCTGATATTACAGCTCTCTCTTTTTCAATATTACAATGCACGGAAACCCGCATCACCCGTACAATGTACCTGTCGTGTCCGACCTGCGGACGCACCAAATTCAATCTTGCCGAATCTGTTAAGAAAGTAAAGGAAGCTACTAGCCATCTGAAAGGACTGAAAATAGCAGTGATGGGCTGTGTTGTAAATGGTCCAGGCGAAATGGCAGGAGCTGATTATGGATATGTCGGAGCCGCAAATGGCAAAGTTCATATTTACAGGGGAACAGTTCCTGTTCTTAAAAACATCCCTCAGGAAGATGCCGTGAATGAATTGCTGAAACTGATAGAGAAAGATCTATAGCTTTAAAGTCCTCATACCTCATAACTGTAAGGAACAATTAATAAGCACAAAGAGTTAAGATATTAATCTGCCAGCTTGTAGTCGAGTTGCTTCTTCTGCAGATCAGCCTTAACAACCTCAATATTAACCCTGTCGCCCAGAGTATAGATCTTACCTGTTGACCTTCCTTTTATGCAATAATTCTCCTCATCATATTCATAGAAATCATCTGCAAGCTCACGTATATGGATCATCCCTTCACACTGATTCTCAACGATCTCTACATAAATTCCCCACTCCGTAACCCCCGAGATTACACCCTCGAATATCTTCCCTATTTTGTCACTCATGTATTCAACCTGCTTGTATTTGACAGATGCTCTCTCAGCTTCTGCTGCCAGTCTTTCCATTTTTGAGGAATGATCACAAAGCTTTTCATACTTATCCTGACTGCCAGGATTCTCCTGTGAAAGATAAGCAGTCATTAGCCTGTGAACCATCATATCGGGATAACGTCTTATCGGGGATGTAAAATGGGTATAGTATTTAAATGAAAGTCCGTAGTGACCGATATTATCAGTCGAATAGACAGCTTTCGCCATCGACCGCAGGGCAAGAGTTTCAATAATATTCTGTTCTTTTTTCCCTTCAACTGAGTGCAGTAATTTATTCATTGCTTTCGGCAGCGATGTCTTATCGTCTTCAATCAGTTTATATCCGAAACGCGTTATAAAGTGACCAAAATTGCTGATCTTATCAGGATCGGGTTTGTCGTGGATCCGGTAAACAAATGTTTTCCCCTTCAGCTTTTTCCCTACATATTCAGCAACCCTTTTATTAGCCAGGAGCATGAATTCTTCAATAAGCTGATTTGCGGTTCCCATTTCGCGGAATTTTATACCAAGCGGCTTCCCTGCCTCATCAAGGTCGAATCTTACTTCAATCTTCTCAAAAGCAAAGGCTCCGGCGGCAAATCTTTTAGCCCTGAGCTGCTGTGCCAGGCGGTGCAGAAGCGGGACCTGCTCTTTCATGTCACCCTCTCCTGTATCTATAACCTGCTGAGCTTCATTGTATGAAAATCTTTTATCGGAATTAATTATTGTTCTTCCAAACCACTCATCAATAACTTCCGATTTATCATTTAATTCAAACACAGCAGAATAGGTGAGTTTATCCTCCCCTGGATTAAGTGAACAGATATGATTAGAAAGCCGTTCGGGAAGCATTGGCACAACCCTGTCGACCAGATAGACTGACGTGGCCCTCTGTTTGGCTTCCTCTTCAACCAGTGAACCTATGCGCACATAATGAGTCACATCAGCAATATGGACCCCTACCTCCCAGTTCCCGTTTTCGAGCTGCTTAAGTGAAAGAGCATCATCAAAATCCTTTGCATCTGCAGGGTCGATTGTAAATGTGGGAACGTTCCGGAAGTCGCGGCGGTCTTTGATATCTTGTTCCGTTATCTCTCCCTGAATTTTATCAGCATCGGCTTCTACCTCCTCAGTAAAGCTATACGGAAGCTCAAATTCAGCCAGAATTGCATGCATTTCAGTTTCATGAAGACCGGGGTAGCCCAGGACATTTATG
This sequence comes from uncultured Bacteroidales bacterium, assembly GCA_963715785.1. Taxonomy (GTDB): domain Bacteria; phylum Bacteroidota; class Bacteroidia; order Bacteroidales; family VadinHA17; genus LD21. The sequence continues at coordinate 1,485,922 of OY970276.1, read as the reverse complement.
ATCTCAGCCACAGGATTCTTTGATTTGGGATCCCAGTCGACCACTTTCGCCACAGCTTTCTGTCCCTGTTTGGCACCATTTAATTTTGATGACGGTATAAACAGATCAAAAGGCATATTCTTATTATCGGGAATAAGAAATGCAAAATTGGGCATGATCTCAATGGTTCCTACAAAAGTAGTTTTCCACCTTTCCAGTATCTCCACCACCTCTCCTTCAGGCCGCGCTCCTTTTCTTTTAGCATAAAGCCATACCTTAACCTTATCTCCATGAAGCGCTGTCTTGAGGTTCCTGGCTGTGACGAATACATCGTCTTCAAGATCATCGGTAGTGATGAATCCGTAGCCCATTCTGGTCATGTCCACTGTGCCGGTGATATAGCCCCTTGTCACCTTCACTTTATATTTTCCATGTGATGCTTCCTGGAGGCTTCCATGCTTGGTGAGATCCCTCAGAATATCGGCTATCATCTGCCTTCCCCTGGAATCAGTAACATTCAGGCGTTTTGCGAGCTGTTTATAATTAAACCCCTGCTCGGGGTTTTTATTTAAAGTTGCAAGTATTTGTCCAATAAGCGTTTCCCTTGAAATACCGGAGTCATTCGCCGGCTTTCCCTTCTTACTCATATTTCAGTTTTTGCGAAGGTACGAAAATGAACCATAAATTTTAATACATTTGATCGATAATTGGAATGCAATGGCTGGTTTGAAATCAATACTTTCCCAATCATCTTCAATAGTTACAAGGAAAACGGGAAATGAATATGTGCTTGTTCCTATCACAGACAACATAGCTGATATGAACAGCGTTTATACACTGAATGAGACCGGCGCTTTCATATGGGAAAAAATTAACGGCAAGAGAAGCATTGAAGAGATAATTAAAGCTTTAACTGATGAATATGATATTGATTCATCAGAGGCTGAAAAGGATGTATTATCATTTGTTGAGAATATGAGCAACTATCTTATTATCATTTAATTATGTAATTTTGTGTCATGGCAATAACCCCGGGCTCTAAAGCCTCCACTTAAATGGGTCATGAAACATAGGAATCGAAAAAATGTCTGAAGCAACATTTTGAAAGATTAACCAGATGAGAGAATATAATTTAAATATTGCAGGTTATAATATCGGGTTTGAAGCGTCAGCCAACGGACCTGAGCTGAAACCTTCACCAAGATATCTCAGAAACATAAATCATAATTTAGCACCGGATATTTTAATACGTGTTCATTCTGAGCCCTTTAACCTTCCGAAAGGTGCTGAAAGGGTCTTCCGGGCACCATATGTGGAAGAGATTAATGGGATACAGTTCAATAATGAAACAAACTTCTGGAGCGTCTGGAAATATCGTCACGAATTATTTATCTGGACTATTTTCCCGCTCTCTTCAGCCGAGAAGAATGCAGTATTGAAATTCTCCCTTACTTCTTTGGAATGGGATCTCTGGATATATGGAAGTCTTGAGGAAACTGATCCTTTTGAGTACCCACTCGACGGACTCATTCTTTATTATCTCACTGTTATTAACGGTGATATAATGATCCACGCTTCGGGAGTCAACCATGCAGGTCATGGCTATATATTCAGCGGAGTTTCCGGAAAAGGAAAATCAACAATAGCAAAGCTCTGGGATGACTCGGGCGCAAGGGTTATACATGACGACAGACTTATCTTAAGAAATACTGGTGGAGGCTACAGGATGTTCAATACCCCTGTTTATTTAAATGATGAGCCTCGCGAATCAGTCCTGAATAAAATCTTTATTATTGAACATGGCTTTGAAAATAAACTGATACCCTTAAAAGGCGCCAATGCGGTTACCCAGGTAATGGCAAACTGTATACAGCATAACTGGGGGGCAGATATTATCGCACGTCTTCTCGGATCCATTTCAATTATGTGCGGAACGATCCCAACCTCAAAGCTTTTCTTCATACCTGACAGAAGTGCAATTGATCTTATAATCGAAAATGAATGAACAGCTGAATAAACATGAAATCGTAAAAGATGTCGGGCTCACACTTCTATCGGAAGGAAAAACCATCAGGATCAAAGCTCATGGTTACAGTATGTATCCTTGCATAAAACCAGGCTCCCTGATCCTTATTGAACCTTTGAACATAAGAGGGCTACCGCATCCCGGGGAAATAGTTGCAATACGAAGGGAAAGAGGGCTTATTGTCCACAGACTTTCTAAAATAATTTCAAAAAACAGGATAACATATTATGTGACAAGGGGAGACAGCAATGCTTATGCTGATAACCCGGTAAGGATCGATAAATTAGCCGGACGGATAATCCGTGCAGAATCAACCGGCGAAAACTCTGTGCCTGCTGATATCAGGATCAATGCAAAACCAAATTATCTGGTTAACAGGATAAGAGTTATAATGATAATTTTATGGAAGAAAATCCATTAGTTTTACCGTCTGCAGGGTTCGCTAATCACTCATTTGTGAACCTTCGTGATCCCGAGTACTCGGGATTGCGTACCTTCGTGGTAGAAAATAATTGATTTAGCCATAAAGTGTCACAAAGTATCCAACAATATAACACGAAGGATATAATATTAATCATTCGTGACTCCTTGTTATGGAGCATTAGGATATCTGCGGTTAAATGAATTTAGTTCTTGGCTTGAATGAGAGAGAAAATAAATTTATTCAGGGAATCATTAAGGCTCGTATGGAACAGTGCGCCCGGCTGGACATTTGCGAATATTGTAATGTCTGTCCTGAGGAGTGTCTTTCCTCTGCTTATTATCTGGCTGCTGAAAGTGGTAATTGATGATATAACCAAAGCAACGACAGCAGGACGATCAATTCTGAACATAAATGTATTATGGCCAATTGTTGCGCTGGCAATAACATGGTTTCTCGATGAAGCCTCTTCTGATTTCAGCAATTTTGTTCGCAAAAAACAGGCGCTGAAGCTGGAGTCCTATATGTTCGGACTCCTTCATGCTAAAGCTATTAAGCTCGATTTGATCAATTTTGAACGGCCCGGCTACTTCGATTGTCTTACACGCGCTTCGAGAGAGGCTCCCTGGCGTCCCAACAACATTCTGAATAACGTGATCTCGATGTTCAGGGGACTCCTGTCATTATTGCTTATGACCGGCCTTATACTTACTCTTAACTGGACACTGGCACTGCTTCTTATTGTTGCAAATATTCCCGGAATCTGGTTACGTCTCTATTATGCTGATATACTTTACAATTTTCAACGTCAACAAACGCCTGAAGCAAGAAAATCGGCATACTTTAACTGGCTTCTAACTGGCGACAGGCCCTCGAGGGAACTCCGGCTTTTTGGTCTTGGAAAATATTTTATCAGCCTTTTCAGAAAATCATTCCTGAAGCAGAAGGAAGAAGAACTTAAAATCATCAAAAGAAGGACTCTGATAGAATTAATTTCTAATCTTTTCAAAGCTGTTGCCCTTTTGATTTCACTTTTGTTTATCGCACACCAAACAATAATCGGAAAACTTTCGCTGGGCCAGTTAGCGATGTTTCTGCTTGCATTCCGACAGGGAATGATATATATAAAAGATCTTTTCGGGGCAATGGCAGGGCTTTATGAAGACAGTCTCTTTATAGGCGACACATTTGAATTTCTGAATCTTAAAGAAAAGGTAATTGCTGAGGATCCGGTTAAAATGCCTGCACCATTAAAGAAAAAAATAGTTTTGGAAGATCTTTCATTCACATATCCGGGCAACACGACTGAGGCGATCAGAAATGTATCATTTGAAATAAAGAAGGGGGAAATTATTGCCCTGGTTGGGTCGAATGGTGCAGGCAAAAGCACGCTTGTCAGATTGTTATGCAGGTTATATGATCCAGACTCTGGAACTATAAGATATGATGGAGCAAATATCAGAAATATGGATCCTGAAGAGTACAGAAAACATTTTTCTGTTGTTTTTCAGGATTTTATGCTCTACAATCTTTCTGCCGGGGAAAACATAAGGATGGGGAATATTGAGCAAGACTCCCCTGCACTCAGGATAAAAGAATCAGCGGCTGCCACCGGGGTCCATGAATTGATCAGTAATCTTCCAGGTGGCTATGAGACCCTGATTGGAAATCTTTTTGACGAGAGTCGTGAGCTCAGTTGGGGTGAATGGCAGAAAATTGCGCTTGCAAGAGCGCTCTTCAGGGAGGCTGCGGTATTGATCCTGGATGAGCCTTCAAGTGCTCTCGATGCCGATACTGAATATGATATCTTCAACCGCTTCAGGGAGATAGTAAAAGGCCGTACATCAATCCTTATAAGTCACCGTTTTACAAATGTAAATCTTGCTGACAGGATTATAGTTCTTGACAAGGGTTCAATTGCCGAAACCGGCACGCATGATGAGCTGATGAAAAAACAGGGGATTTATTACACAATGTTCACAAAACAAAGCAGCAGGTTTGACAGGCTGAAATAAAAGATGAAGTAATTATTCACCCGGGCACTCTGCCAATTAACAGGACTTTGATCTAAAGTCACAGCTTAAAGGATTTCTTTAGAAATCTAATGCTTTTAGGACAATAACAATGTAAAATAACCTTTACTAAATCAAGTAAAAGCGGTTAAATATTAACTAATCGCAAATAAATCGTAAAAAAATTCTAAAAATATTTGGTTATTTACCTCCATTTTGTTTAATTTTATAATTGAAGTCATGTCTTAGACAATATAAATTCTGGCAATTATGAACAAGTTCCAGAAAGAGACGCTAAAAGTCAGGCTGCTAAAGCTTGCGATGCTTAAGTGCACGGGAGCTCCTGCTGAATTAGCTTTGAGATTTGAGATCAGTGAGAGGAGTGTAAAGCGGATTGTGAGGGAGATGCGTGAGGAAGGGACCGATATCAGGTACAGTCTCTCGAGGAGGTCATATGTTACAGATGAAGAATATCAATAATATGTTGTATAACATATGGATAATCCATTTTTCTGTCCCTGGGGTTTTTTAAACTTGTATAATAAGAGTCTTTGTCATTTTGATTGCAATGGGTTTTAATTTAGTAAATATCAGCATTGGGATGCGGTTAAGCTGCGGGATCTTCTGTACGGAAGGTTATCTGTCGCATTCCGATATTATCAGTCATTTCTCGCTGCGTTTTTTCAAGGATCTGTTCTCGTGCTGCTGAACAGATGGTCGCTCTGACCAAGTCGTGTCCCCGGGAGATTGCTGATTCACTTCCGGGGACTTTTTTTTTACGCGGTCATTGAGAAACCTCCGGCTGTCTGATGAAAAATCTCACCGGTTATCCAAAATATCTCTGAGATCTTATTAAGCTATTTTCACAGAAGCGAGTGATTAAAGCTGTGGCTTTAACGAGCCGTGGGGTGGGCCATTATGGCAAAGTAAATTGATCACGTAGCTCAGAGTAAAGAGCATAGAATAGCGGATAGAGGTAAAAATGTTTCTTTACTGGGAGGGAAAAACTTTTCAAGTTGTAGCTTGAGCGAAGGCTTATCTTAAATATAGACATTCTTGGTGCTATGCTATCATAATTATGAGATCTTCTCAAATTTTCTACAAATATTGACGGTGCTTCGTACCTTAAATACGAAGAAATTTTCATGTCTGGGCTTAATTAATCCTTTATCCCCTTCCTCTGTTTAAGAATTAAGATTGAATTTATAGCTCCCCCAATTATAAGTAATATTAATAGCAGGTAGTCTATCTTGCTATACTCACCATAAGCGAGGAGCCTGTAGAGAAGATATATTATCAAAATGATCAGTAAAATTATGATCAATACGTTGATTCTTTTCATTTCATTCGATAGTTTAAAAATTAATAAATCGGTTCACATTAAATTGTCAAATAATAGGAGAATTACATAAACGAACCAAATATAAAGCTAATTCTAATTTAACAGAAATAGCTGATTTTCAATATAAAATTCAGCTTTTCCAATGTAAGAGTCCCTTATAACCTTGACAAAAATGTTTCTTTATTGGGAGGGAAAAACTTTTCAAGCCGTAGCTTGAGCGAGGGGCTTGGGGTTGTATTTTTCAAACAAGCTTTAAAAAGGAACCAATGGAATCAATATTAAATTGTTCCCTGGGGATTGGACTTTTTAGGAAAGCAGTAAAGTCAATAAAATCAGTCCTTTTCAAAATGGAAATAGATTAATAAATAAATTTAATTTACACTGGATTTGATGAGTCACGAATAGAATGTCTAAATTAAATTTTGTTCAATGGCATTTAACTTTTAGTACTTTTGTTCCTCTTCAATATCTCAATATAAAAACTTAGACAAGTTAAAAAGCTTGATATTGCTATCAATATTAAAGCTAGCCTTTCTTTATCAGTGGGTTTAAAAATTAATAGTAACGCTATCGATATTCCTAATGTGGTTAAAACTATAACAAACATTACACTGATTAAATTTCTTTGCAGTAAAGGTTTCATACTATAAAGTTTTTTAAAATATGGGAGTTAAGTCTCCCATATTTATAATAATGAATTTGGTTGTTTTATGCAAAACAAGCAAGCCCCCACCCTGCTGGAGCAACTGAGTATGTAACAGCAGCAATTGCGAGTGCAGCACCACCTGTAGCAGTAACCAAGGCGGCAAAAGCACCTATTTAAGCAATAGAGGCAATACCACATTCAAGAGCACGCATTCTTCCTCCATTGACTTCTTCCATTTGTTCCAAACTTATTTTTTTCATAGCGAGACAATTTTTCTTTTGCCTACTCTGTTCAGGCTTTTCGGCATCTGCCTGCTAAACATTTTCGAAAAAATGTATAGCATATCAAAATAAAAAATGAAGAGTCTAATAATATTGGACCCGCCAGAAAAAATCAATAAAAATCATCCCAGAATCTTTTGTAAAAATTGTCGCTTTTTAAAAGCTCATCATGCATATCGTTGTACATAATAAAACTAATATCCTGTATAAAAAATGCTAACGATGAACAAGTCACTCCTTAAATTTCTGATAAACAGGCCTTTCAATCAAGAATAATTAGACATTTCTGTCTGAGAATTGAAATAAGCCTCAATATCTTGCATTAATTCAGAAGTGTTTTCATAGTCTTTAATAATCTTACCTTTCTCCATCAGAGCTACTCTTGTACACAGTTCTGATATATGGTTTAGGTTATGGCTTGAAAGGATAATTGTTTTTGTATTTTCTTCGTGGTACCTTTTTAGGATCTTTTTAAGATTAATTTGTGAACTGGGATCTAAAAAATTAAATGGTTCATCCAGAATTAAAACTTCGGGTTTAGAGATCATGGCTGCAATAATCCCAACTTTTTGCTTGTTCCCGGATGATAGAGTCCTGATATATTTGTTAACACCAAGGACTTCCCCATTTAAAAATGTATTAAATTCCTTTAGCCTGATTTTTAAATCCGCCTCATTTACTCCATACAAAAATCCCACGAAATCGAAATATTCTTCCGGTTTCAGGAAATCAATAAGAAAATTGTTGTCAATATAAGATCCCGTAAACTTTTTCCAATGTTCCGATTGATAAACCTTTTCTCCTTTTGAAAGAACAGAGCCTTTGTCTGGTTTAAGTAAATCTAACATCAGGCGCAGGAGTGTAGTTTTTCCCGCGCCATTATTTCCAACTAGTCCAAAAATTTCTCCCTTGTAAATATTTAAATCAGCAATGTTAACAGCTATTGTTGATCCGAACTTCTTTACCAGCGCCTCTAATGAAATCATTGTCTAAATCCCTCCAGATTAGAATATTTTCTTTTTAGTAACATTTTGTAAATCAATCTGACCCATTTCTCTGAACTAAGAATAGAGATCAAACTAATAATATTTAGCATTACCATACCATAAAGTTCTCCAAAAGACAATGATGCAATTATCATTAACCCAAATGGTAGTAATATTGCTAAACCCATCGATACAACCTGTATAGTATTATACCCCTGATAATTAAAAAAGAGGCTTTTGCTTAGATCTATTTTCTCATGATTAAATGTACCACTTAGAAAAACTATATTAAATCCAATTCCAATGTTATAAAGCAAAGCTGTCCCAATCACATAAAGACTCTGATTCCGAATAATTATAACCGGCAACATTATAATAACCAGGCAGAAACTTAAAAATACTATTAAGACATATTTTACCTTTATAAATTTCTTCAAATCAAAACCCGATGACGATATAAAATCAAAAAAACATCCTTCAAATGAAAATACATATTGCAGATAACTATACCCCCATGCTCCACTCAAACACAGGTACAATAAGAATAAAGTATGGTTATCGGTTGAAGGTTTAAATAGAAACACTGCAGATGTAACGATAGCAATGTAGATCGGGATTGTGACCATGCTTATTATTCTCCTGTTCCTTAGAATCATATTAATTTCCAATAAAATATAGGGATCTCTGATTTTAGGCATTCTCCTTTTATGAGTAATTTCCGTTTTAATTCCTATATCAGAATTATTAGCGTATATATTGTAAATGAATTGTTTAACTAGAGATATGTAAAAAATAGTAGCCACTACTGCTAAAAAAAGAATAGGCAATAAACTCAGATAATTTTTCTCCAAAATATTTGAAAATAATGAAGCCAGGTAATTCTTAGGCCCTGCTAAACCAAAAAACTTTAATAGTAATGCAAGAATTAACCAGACAATTGGGAGAAATGCAAGAGTCTTAAAACTATTTGCGAGGATCCTGAGTAAATTAGTAAAATAAGTAATGAATATCAGGACAAATAAAATACCTGTTAAATATAAAATTGATGGAATCAGGTTAAAATTTGGCAGGATATTATTCCAAAAAAATGGGCTTATAAATAGAAGTAAGCACAGATTTGTTAGATTGAATAAGTTTCCTGCAAGAATATAAGTGACAATCTTACCCCGGCTTATTGGCAAATGAAGATAACCTCTTATATGATTATAATTACTCTTCTGAAGGAAAAATAAAAAAAGACTAAATATTGGCATCAAGTAAAATATGCTGTCATTGAAATATTTGACTGGATCATATAAAGGAAAAATATTGTGCAAAATCTCCTTAAAATTTGCTCCAAACAAATAAATCAGGATACATATATCTAGTATAGAAATTACGATTAATATTTTAAGAATAAGACCAATGTCAAATTGGGTATTTCGTAAAAACCCCTTAATTGATTGAGTAATTATTATTTTTAACACGGAATTATAAAAATTATATCAAGAGTAGAGGCTTACATCAATGTAATAGGATAAATAATTCTACCTTATGAAACACACAGGAATATTTATTCTGTCGTATTAATATCATCAAAAAAATCAAAGAGGTATTCATTACTAAATATAACATCATTATTATCAAGCATTTCTAGATATTCTTCTTTGAATAGCTTTTTCTTGTGATGTTCTTCTTGCGATAAACATATTTTATTTCTGAATCAATCTGTGAACGCGAATTTGTAAAGGCGCCATAGCCTTTTTGCCAGGCAAAATTAAATTTTGTAAACCGTTTCCCTTTTATCCATGCATTGGAGGATGTTTTTATTTCCTCAACGAGATCAGGGATCAGATGGTTTACGTTATATCCGATTAATATATGAATGTGGTCTGGCATGGCGCCTATTGCAAGAATTTTATGTTTATGGTTTTGGACAATCCCGGTTACATATTTCTCAAGTTCATCTTTCCAGTCTTTGTTTACAAGAGCATCCCGGTTTTTTACCGCAAAAACAAGGTGAAAATAGCATTGGGTATACGTATTTGCCACGATTTCTAACAATTAATATTACGGTGCGATGCACCTTTGATATATATAATAGCAATTTATTCTACAAATATTAACGGTACTCTGCACCTAAAAAATAAATATTACTTATATTTCTTTCTTTAGTCCGGACTCACAGGTCTGCACATAGTTTGCAAAATGTATCTTCGAATCTGCAAATACAAAATCTTAATATAACGATTAGTGAAAATATTTATATAAACAGGGTTATAAATCATTAAAAATTATTTTTAGTTTGAAGCGACAGAATCGGCAATATGAAATTTAAACATTTTAATTAAACACTGAAAAACTTCGATACAACAGTGCGGCAGAGCCGCGAAATATTTGTAGAAATAAATTTCAAAGATTAAATCATAGGTGCAGAGCACCGAAATATAGAATTCAAAGTAAGTATTAGAATGTACACTAGATTCCGAACTTTTTAAAATAGCAGTATTTAACTTATATTAAGTAAAATATTGAGGCAGATAGATGAATACAGAAATCATATTCATTAAAATGTGAATAAAAATGCAAATTAAAAATCCTTTTTCAAAATATAATCTAGTAAAAGATAATATAAATCCTAGAGCAAGTTGCGGCAATATAAGTAATGGAGCAATTAAATATTGAGATACTTCAACAAACTTATAATTACTTAAATGAACTAACCCAAAAATTATTGCCAAACAATAGAAAATATATATAAATTTTTTATTCCAGAAAGAAATCAGGCTTGTTCTATAAATAAAAGCCAACCGATATAAAAGAAAAAATAATGTAAAAAAAACAGTTATAGCTATAATTACATCGGAAACCTTATTGACTATCAGACCAAATAAAGTAGCCAATGAAAGTGATATGTTAATTGGATTAAAAACTAGTGATAAGCGAAAAATGATCTCTTCCATGACTGGAGCAAGAAATACAACTAGAAAGAAATAATTCCAAAGATGTTCTCTGAGCTTGTCTGGAATATCAAGAGTACTATCAATTGGAAGTGTCAAAAAAGCCTTAAGTATTATAAGGATTAATAAGTTGACTAATCCTACGAAAAGAAGTGTAATAAAATAGATTTTTAGACTTGTTCTTAGAATATGAGTTTTTTTTCTTTTAAAGAACTGATATTGTGGCCTTTGAAGAAAATGGAAAAACTCTGATGGCTCAAACATTGGTTAGACATATTAAAAACACACATTGATTTATAAAGTTAAATCAATGTGTGCTTAAAACCAATAAGTTAACTATAATAGTCCAAGAAGTCTGGATATTCCAGTCATGGTAAGAAAGTTTTTTACCATCTTCCCCACCATTTCTCCAGCTGAATATCCAGCATCGTAAGCTACCTGATCTACGCCACCATTGATTTGTATCAAATCCTTATGTGACAATTCTGATACGTTCACTTTATCCATAATAAATGAGTATTAAGAAAATAATCCTTTAATAAATCCTTTAAAAAAACCAACTATAAAATCACCTCCGGACGGGGGTATTGCGGGACCAAGACCTCCAATGTAAGAGAGGGTTTCATTGACACCTCCATTTAGGTTCAACAACTCATCTTTTTCTAAATCTTTCATTGTTTTAGTTTATTAATTTTTATATTCTCAATAAAGACTACCAACTCATCTTTTATTGAGCTTCCCCCTTTCATTCTCATGCCGGAGGCTTTAGCATGGTAATATTACCATACTAAGTTCGGAGAGCAGCGTACGGAAAAAAAGGATTTGAGGAAAAATATTAAAACCTCCTGCATTTTCTTTTTTCTCACTATACGTTAACGGTCTAAGGGAACAAGTCACAGCAATATCGAACGGCTGTTTGTAAAAAAAAGTTTTCGCAGATTTTGAATATGCAATTGGAACTCCTCTTAGCCGTAATTCATCGATTAACTCATACAAACTAGTTCGGCTAACTCCAAGTTGTTTGGCTAATTCGTCTGGGGTCCCTGTCTTTTGCCTTGAGACGAGTTTATGCATCAGACTTATACGATCAAGATATTCGAAAACTTTCATAATATATTGTAGTTTATGGTTTTACATGATTCTGAAAATCAATAGACTGGTGTACCCACATTTCACGAAATGGACCATTAATTTCTGATAGTTCAGCAAATGATCCGTCCTGAACAACCATTCCCTTATCAAGCATAATTACCCTTTGAGCCATGTTAACTGTTGAGAATCTGTGAGCTATTACAATAACAGTCTTAGACTCTTCCTTCAATGACTTTATTGCTTCCTGAACAAAATTCTCTGCCAATGAATCAAGGGAGGATGTAGCTTCATCAAGAATCAATATTTCAGGATTTCTATAAAGAGCTCTCGCAATCCCTATTCGTTGCTGCTGGCCTCCTGACAAAGTTGCACCGTTCTCACCAATATAAGTGTTGAATCCATGTGGCAGTTGCTCAATAAATCTTGTCATGCCGAGTTTGTCACAGATTTCAATAATTCTGGACATCTTGGGACTAAATTCCCCCACAGCAATATTGTCTATTACATTACCTGAAAACAAATCTATTCTTTGAGGAACAATAGATACAATTTTACGTAATGACTGATTAGTTAGATGTTCTAGATCATAACGGCCGATACGTATATGACCGGATTGAATAGGATAAAGATTTTGAAGCAAGGCAACAAGAGAAGTTTTTCCAGATCCACTCTGCCCAACAATAGCCGTTATGTCTCCCTTCTTGATTATAAGATTTAGTGAATCAAAAACATCAACTCTTGTACCGTAACGAAACTTCACATTTTCAAAATGTACATCATCAACCATATCAGGCTTTAGTTCTATCTTGTTTGCTTCATTTTCAACCTCTAAGTCAAAAATTTCAAATAGCCTATCTGCTGCTATCCTCGCGTCCTGAAGATTACGGTTAAATCCAATCAAAGTGGTAATTGGTACTGTAAAGTATGCTACAATCGAATAGAATGAAAGCAGTCCGCCAGGGGTAATCTGAGATCCGATAGCGTATCCTGAACCAATCCATAATACCATTATTGTTACAAGCTGTGAAATAAGGCTAGTTGAACTTGATGAAAAAATGGAATTTAATCCTGACTTGTAAATTGTTCCCAAAAGATTGATAAATTTAGTTTCCGTTTTAAGATTCGAAAAATCCTCAAGCGCAAAACGTTTTATGGTGCCGACCGAATTTAGAGATTCGACCAACTGAGCTTCCAGATCTGCCGCCCGCTCCATGACTTTTCGCTGAACCTTCTTATTTAAATTATTGGAGACTAAATAAATTAAAACATAGAATGGAATTATAATCAACATGATAACGGCAAGTTTCCAAAAGAAAGTAAACATTAAGATAAATGAAACAATAAGTATGAAGATGTTTAGTAGAAAATTAATGGAGACGTCATTTACAAATACACGAATTTTTACTGCATCGCCAATTCTAGATATAATTTCACCGGTTCTCATATTATCAAAAAAGGTCTGTGGTAGCTTTAACAAATGCTGATAATATCCGAGAATAAGAGTGGCGTCAATCCTTTGGCCCGTCTTGAGTATGAAGATCGATTGGAAATAATTAAGAATTAATCTTAACCCAATTATTACGACCATAGCAATGCCAAGCATATTTAAAAGACTAAGGTTTCCGCCTGGCAAGACGTTATCCACAAGCTTCCCCACATAAATTGAAGTAGCTAATCCAAGAACAGAAAATAACAAAGCACCTGAAAGCGTCTGTATTAGAATAGCTTTACTAGGTTTTATCAAATTCCAGAATCGGCTCTGAATAGAAACTTTTTCATTCTTTATTGTGAACTTCTCGCCTGGAGCAATAAGTACCAGAACTCCTGTCCATTGCGTTTTGAATTCCTCATGCTCGACCTTATGGAACTCTCCGTCAGAAGGATCCATTATTTCAATATATTTTTCTGTTGTCTTTATCAATACTACATAATGCTGAAGTACCTTTTTTACAATAATATGTGCAATGGCTGGCTTGGGGATTTTGAATATGCTCTCCCAATCACCCCTGACACCTTTTGCCAAAAATCCCATTTTGCCTGCTGCTTCAACAAGTCCCAGCACATTGGTTCCTTTCTTATCTGTACCTGCAAATTGCCTAATCCTTGCAACAGGTATTGAATGTCTATAATGGGCAGCAACCGAAGCAAGACAAGCTGCTCCACAGTCAGTTATATCTCTCTGTTTTACTTTAAGCCTCATAAATCTTCTATTCCTTTTTATAAGAATACGGGTTTAGCCATTTATCAGCTTTATCAAATAATAAATTATATAAACTACGTTGAGTAATTAATATCCTAGTATTCAGACTCATTCCCTTTTTAATTTCTGCTATATATCCATTTTTTAATTTCAAGGTCGTAGTTTCCGGTTTGCATTTAATCCTGAAGTAAGCAACAGATCCATCTTCAATTATCATATCATCAGATATATCTATTATGCTACCTTCTAACATGCCCCATTCATTGTAGTTAAACGCATCTACCTGAATTTTGACTCTCTGATTTTCATGTATAAATCCGATATCGGCAGGTTTGACATAACAAGTAGCTACAAGTACCCCTTCAGGCGATATCTCTGCTATTTTTTGCCCGGCTGAAATAACACTACCTGTCTGAATATCTGAACTTTGAATAATCTCGCCACTTGTCGGTGCTTGAACGAACCTCTCTGACAATTCTTCAGTACATTGCTTCAAATCGGCAAGCAGTTTAGTAGAATCGTTCCTTCGAGTACTTAAATCACACTGCCATTGTGATTTTTGTGATAAGAGGATCTGCTCAAGATTGTCTTTCTCAGATGTAAGTGAATAAAGACTATTTTCATAATCTGCAGAGGGGATAATCTGCTGTTCGTATAAAAGTCTATTTCTTTCATGCTCGGATTTTTTCTTCTGATATCTTTGAAATTGTATCACTTCCAGATTTCTTAAATTTAAGAACTCTGCTCTGTATCTTTCTGAAATTAAGTCAATCTTCAATGGAAGACATTCTGAAGAATAGATGTGGGTCAGCTTTTCTAAATCCTTAATAGAAGCATCATTTTCAATTATTCTTTGAATCAAAGAAGTGTGTAATGCTCTCTGAGTTTCTGTATTTATTATTAGTAGCGTATCCCCCTTTTTTACAGCCTCTCCATTTATTACCGATGAAAAGAGGACTTTGCCTTGAAAGGGAGTAAAGACAGTCTGTTTCTCAATATTTGATTGAAAATAGCCTCGCGCTTGGACAGAAACATCAACATAAATGACTGGTAGAATGGCGATACTAATGAAGATAATACCTATTATTATCCAATAAATTATGTTACTCCTGCTTGAAATGCTAATAAGGTAATTCTCAAGACTATATTCTGATATTGTGAAAGGTATCAGGTCCATAATTGAATTTTAATTGGTAGAAATCCATTATAAGTTCCTGAGTACAAAACAGAAATCATTGAATCCATACGTCGCAATCTTTCGATGTACTTTATCAGAGACATTTATTAATGAATTAGAAACGCAGCAATCCAAATTTACAGGATATTTTAATTAAAAGCCAACTATTTGTGAAATATTTAAAGGTAACCGGTCCAGCCACAGAGTTTTTCAATGGGAAAAACCAACTAACGCCATAATTAAAAAAGCCCGCTGTTAAACGGGCTTCATTACTTGCTAACCTAAAACTAATCATGTACTGCAGAAAACAACTCCGTCCATCAGGCGGAAAATATGACCAGCGAAAAAACTATTCTACCCTAAAAATTAACTTAATCAGATTATCATTTTTCAGAATTTCAGCGATACTCCAAGATTCAGGTAAGCGATGCCATATCCCAGTTCAAGCATAGCTCCAAACTTGTCGGTGAAGAAATATCTTCCTCCGATAAACCAGGAATATGCCAGTCCACTTGAAGAAGATTTATAATTGTAATTGTCATAAACAGTTCCAAACTCCTTCGCTGTCACAATGTTATACCCCAACAATAATCCGGTATAAGTGTCAAGCTTGTCAATAAGCTGATAATGAAGAACGCCTCTTGCTCCTACAATTACACTCGAATATTTGAATCCCCAGTCACCATACTGCCATTTTGCACCGGTGAATCCCAGATATCCTCCTAAACCGAGTGAGCTCTTTTCATCAAAGAGATTATCTTTTACACCAACTTCAAATGAGGCAGAGATAGGCGGAACTCTGCTTGTGTAGGATCCCCCTGCATATAAGGTGCTACCCAGACCTATTCCAAGGTTTAATACTTTTTCTCCCTTTACAAAGGTGTTCTGAGCTTTCAAGCCTGTCATTAAACAGATAAAAACCATAATAAAAACAAAAATCTTTTTCATGTAATTCGTTTATTTGATTGATAGTACTAAGTTTGATGAAGACAAAATTATTTAAGCTAAACAACCCGTTTTACCCCCAAAAGGGGGTTTTTTCAGGCAATAAGTTTTAAGAAATTTGTAACACCTTTATATATGAGACATTTACTGATCATATCGTTTCTGCTGATTTCTTTTGTTGAGTTAACAGCTCAGGTAACTCCGACAAAAGCTGACTCTCTTCAAAAAGCCCTTTCCCTTCTCAACAGGGACGATTATCCCGGACAACTAAAGATCCTCCGGCAGCTCTATGATATCTACCTGGTAAACGACCTTCCTTCTGCCTTATCAATTGCAAAAAGGCAATGCCTGCTGGCCGACAAAACCGGGGAGTCCGATGTGAAAAGTGAAGCCGAAGCTTCAATGGGATTTGTATATTATAATCAGGGAAAGAATGACAGTTCACTTTACTTCTGCAATAAGGCCCTTGACTGCCTGAAAGCAACTCCTGATAAAAAGAAAGAAGCTGAAATAATGAATAATATTGCCAACATATTCAGGGTTACGGCTCAGTATGATACAGCTATGGCTGTTTACACAAACCTCATTAAATATTATGAATCGGTAAATGATGTTGTAATGCAGGGAAAGCTTCTTGGAAATATCGGCTCACTGTATTATACCGCAGGAAATCAGGAGAAAGCTAAGGAATACACACTTCAGGCACTTGCGATCCAGAGAAAAACCAGTGATAAACATGGCGCCGCGGTTTCGCTGGTTAACCTTTCTGTCTTCGCACTTAATAACAGTGATTTTAAAGAAGGGATAACGTATGGAGAGGAAGCTGTCGCCCTTCTCAAAGACATAGACCTTAATTATTATGCAGCTGCATTGATAAGGGTGGGTTATTGTTATTATATGACAGGCAATAAGGAAAAAGCTCTTGAATATACCCGTACAGCCAGAAACATATATAAGGACAACAACAATGCAAGGGGAATGATGGAGGCTTACCACCAGGAAGGTGATTACCTTATCGAATCGGGCCGGTATGCCGATGCCAGGAAGCTCGGGAAAGAGGCGCTTCAGGTTGCAGATACCTCAAACCGCCTGGATATGCGTTTATTATACGACATGCTGAAACGATCAGCCATCCGGCTTAACATTCCCGAAGAAGCGCTATTCTATTCTCAGGAACAGATCAGAATGAAAGAAGAAGACCTGAATCAGGAATGGGCCGATAAAATTACAGAAATCGACACAAAATATAATACAGAGAAAAAAGAACTTGAAATAACAACTCTCAAAGCTGAGAAGGAAACTAAAAACATTGTACTGCTGTCCCTTCTGGCACTTTTAGCTGCAGCAGCCGGAAGCGGATATTTTATTTACAGAAACCAGAAGCAGAGACAGCTCCTCTCTGCTCAAAGGATTAAAGAACTGGAACAGGAAAAACAAATTACTGCTACACAATCGCTCCTTGAGGGGGAAACTGCCGAAAGAGCCCGCCTCTCCAGAGATCTTCACGATGGACTGGGAGGCATGCTGTCAGTGGCAAAACTTAAAATTGCAACAATGAAAGGAAATCTCACAATTCCTGAAGAAAATGTGGCTTCGCTGAATTCAGCTATTGAAATGCTTGATACCTCAATAAAAGAATTACGAAGAGTGGCCCACAACCTGATGCCCGAGTCTCTGATGAAATACGGACTTAATGCGGCTCTTGCCGACTTCTGCAGAAGCACCGATAAGGTGGATTATCATTTCTATGGAAATGACCGGCGACCAGATGAAAAAACAGAGATAGCTACCTACCGCATTGTGAACGAACTGGTAAATAATTCCCTTCGCCATTCAGCTGCTCAGAATATAAATGTTCAGCTGATAATTGATGAAGCACGAGTTAATGTTATTGTGGAGGACGACGGTAAAGGGTTTGATGCCGACAAAGCTGAAGCTGATGGAGGAAACGGTCTTAAGAATGTCCGTTCACGCGTCACGTCTCTTGGCGGGAAATTTGAACTGATAACAACTCCCGGGAAAGGAACAGAGGTTAATGTAGAATTCTTTAACTGAAATACTTATGTATAAAATACTAATCGTCGACGATCACCCGGTCCTGGCAAACGGACTAAAAACGCTGCTGTCAGAATATAAATTATGCAGCAGCGCCGATATAGCAGTTTCAGGGAAAGAATGCATGAAAAGGCTTGACTCATCACTCTTTGACCTTATACTCCTTGATATAAATCTTCCCGATGCCAGTGGTATAGATCTTTGTGAAACAATACATAAAAACTACCCGGGAACAAAAATACTGGCCCTGACAAGCTACAGCGAGTTTACATGTGTAAATAAAATGCTGACAAACGGAGCTTCCGGTTATGTATTGAAAAATGCCATGCCCGAGGAAATCATCAAAGGTGTTGAAACAGTGATGAGCGGTGAAATCTTCCTTTGCCATGAAGTTGATATCCTGATGAAGAAGGAGACTGATAAACATGTGTATCTTACGCGACGTGAGACAGAGCTCCTTCGCCTGATAACAGAAGGATTTACTAACCAGGAGATCTCTGAAAAGCTCTACCTCGGATCGGAAACTATAAAGAGTTATCGCAAGAACCTGCTTTTCAAGCTGAACGCTAAAAATACAGCTGCCCTGGTTAAAATGGCTCTTGAACAAAAAATGGTTTAGAATACTTTTAACCAATTTTGAGATTGCCTGTATTTGTTGTCCGCCCGCTACACAAGCCATAATGGCGCCACCAAAAATGGTGAGGTTCGCACCTTTTCCGGTTTGCCTGCACACATTCCAAAGTTGTAACATACTGAAAATATTTGTTTATGGATGGAATCCGATCAAAATCTTCCCCAATAAATACAGTATTAAAAATCTTAAGAAAAGCTCAAATAAGAAAGCCGTCTCATATATAGATGAGACGGCTTCTCTTACTCTCAAATTTATCAGTGAACTAGTGAAGCAGTGTTACATCACCAACTTTCTTAAATGGCATTCCATTTGCGTATTTCCCTTCAACATACCATACATATACGCCCTGCTGGCAAAGCTTATGCTGGTAATAGCCATTCCATGGAATATTGATGTCATGGCTTTCAAATATCAGCACTCCCAGCCTGTTGAAGATCTGAAGCTTGTACTCTGTTACCTTCTCCCTTATAGGCGGGAAGAAGAACTGGTCAATTTCAGGTCCTCCTGTCGGCAGATGGTCTATGTTGATCTCACCTGTTTTATTTGGTGTAAATACTGTAGAAAATCTCAGAACTCCTGCCGGTTCAACCGTTACTCCAGGTGATAAAACATACTTATCACTGCAGACTATCGTCTGATTATTAACCACGTTGTGCAGATATGCCCACAAGGTAATATCGTATGTCCCTTCCGCCATATATTTATGATACGGCTCCTTAATCTTCGAGGTATCACCATCACCAAATTCCCACAAATATGAATCTGCACCCTGCGACAGGTTGAAACACCTTACCTGTTCATCATTAACAAAGACAATTTTAGGCGATACGTCGAAGTTTGCCTTCGGAGATGGATAAGCATTCACTACCTGGGAATAGACTGATACTCCACCAGGACCTGTTACCGTCAATTCAACCCTGAAAATGCCAGGGGTAAAGTATGTATAGGCCGGATTCTTTGAAGTCGATGATCCACCGTCACCAAAGTCCCACATAAATGTTGTACCCGGAGTATCGGTATTTAATGATGTATTATTGGGTTCAATATTCAGAGGTGAACATCCCGAAGGTATTGTATCGAACTTCGCAACGGGAGGAATTGGTGTAACAGTTACGGTGTGTTTAACGCTGTCGGAACAATTGGCATTGCTGACCCTAAGCACCACATCGAAGCTGCCAAGCTCTGTATACGTATGACTTGGACTCTGATCAGCGGAACCATCGCCATCACCGAATGTCCAATCCCATGTCCAGGTGCCCGCATTTGTTGTATTGGTGAAAATTACCGCGTTGCCGGCTGCATTATAGATCTGTGAAACAGGGAATGCTGTAAACTGCGGAAGCGGCACAGGCATCACTGTAATATTCATAGTCCTGACATCAGTGCAGTTGTAGAATGAAGTTGTTGTAAGGGTCACAGTTTCAACTACCGGAGCTGTTGTGAAGTTTGTATAAAGATGATTTGTTGAGTTTGTGAAATACCCGCTGACCCCGTCACCAAAGTCCCAGAAGTATTTGCTAGCTCCAGACGTTGTGGTGAAGTTTACATTGTTTCCGCTGCATACAGTTGAGGGTGTTGCAGTAAAGGTAGCATCAACAGCAGGATAAACTGTTACTGTTGATGTGTAGGAATCCAGACATCCTCCGGGTGATCTCACAGTAAGCTTCACATTATGGTACTCAATCGATGCCGCGTTGGCATTTGTAAATGTATGAGCCGGATTGGCATTAAGCGAATCAACAGGAGAACCGTCGCCGAAGTCCCACCAGAATTTTGCAATTCCGGTCATATCTTTGGCAAAGGTCACAGTCACAGGAGTACACCCGTTAGATTTATCCTGGGTGAATAGAGCATCCGGAGAATCTACAACTACTGTTACATCGCCGCTTCCGGAACAACCTCTGCTGTCTTTAACTTTATAATTCAACACATATGATCCTGCTATCTGTGAGCTGAAGGTAGGTGCCTGGATAAAGTAATTGCTCAAAGGACCAACATCTCCTGTCCACAGGTGAGAAGACCAGACTCCTGAGCCGCCAGTTGGATTTCCGTCGATGACGAGAGGAACATTCCCGCAGGCATGTATCGGATCCACTCCACTAAAGTCTACAACAGGATTGGCATTCACTGTAAGAGTAGCAGCATTCGTAGTCACGGTAACACATTTTGCCTTCAGTCCGAGCCTGTACAGGTTTCCACTCTGAGATAGTGAAGCGCTTGTGAGAGTCAACTGCTGTGATGAGGATCCGCTGTAAATTGCATTATCATAAACATCCGCCCATGCTCCGCCGCTGAATACCTGCCATCTCAATGAATCAATAATTCCTGATCCGTTAGCGCTGAATACTACCGGGCCTGTACCATCGCACACTGTCTTATTCACAGGATTGAGAGTTATGACAGGAGGAATATTCACCCTGAGTACAGCAAAGTTGGAATAAACAGGAATACCGCAGGTTCCGGTTATTATTACCCTGAAGATGTAGTTGTTAAATGAGGCCTGAGTATTGACAATTGTCAGTGTGCTCAGGGTTGAGCCACTGAAATTAGCATCGTCGTTGACATTAATGAATCCAGAACCTTTATTAACCTGCCACTGATAGGTAATCCCCGTGCCTGTCGCGCTGATACTATATGACGCACCGGCATTCATACATGCAGTGGTATCTCTGGGCTGAGCTGAAATTTCCGGAGCAGTATTAACAGTGAGAGTTGCATCGGAAGATGTCACAGATGATAAACATCCTGTTACCGTAACATGGTAAACATAATTATTCATATTGCGCGTTGCTCCAAACAGGCTCAAAGTTGAATTTGTTGCACCGAAATATACTCCTCCGTCGGCAACAGGATTGAATCCGCTGCCAGTATTTACATACCATTGATAAGTGAGATCTGACCCTGTTGCTGCCACATTAAAGGCAGCCATACCGAATTCACATACTATCTTGTTTGACGGTGAAGTGGTTATCGCAGGAAGAGCACGAACTGTGACTGTAGCTGAACCAATAAGATTTGCTGAGGGACTCACAACTTCACATCCGTTAGCATCTCTGACTCTCAGCAGTTTGTATGTCGTTGTAACTAAAGGAGAAACCGTTATGTCAGCCCCGCTCACATATCCGGTAATAGTACCGGCATTGTCGATATCAAGCTCAAACGGCCCGGTACCAACCATCATATTAACTTTCAATATTGAGCTCTGTGAAGGACAAATTGTCTCACCACCGGAAAGTATTGCTACCGGTTTGGGATTAACAAGAACTTCAACCACATTACTGTAGACGGGCATGCAAACTCCGGAAGTGATCATTCGTCTGTAGTAAAGCGTGCTTATTGCGCCGGCTGCAGGTGTGTAAGTCAGACCTGTAGCTCCTGCAATATTGATGAATGGACCTCCGGCTGTTGAACCGTACTGCCACTGGTAGCTATATGCCCCTGGTCCTCCGGCTGCGGGAACCGTTTCGATAAGCTGTGCAGGGTTATCTCCTGAGCAAATCACCTGATCTGCAGCAATGGTACCGGGTGTTAATAATGCAGGCTGGGTGATGTTTATCGTAGCCTGTGCAAAACACCCGTTCAAGTCGGTGACAGCTATTACAATAGTACCGGCACCTGCATTAAAGAATGTCTGTGAGTTAAATCCAGGTGCAGCCATTGTTGCTCCTGTCGTATTTGTTATTATATGGAAGGTATATGGCATTGTACCGCCCGACCCGAAGAAGGTTCCGCTTCCATCGATATCATCGTTGCAATGCAATAGTATGTCGCCGGTCGAAGTCAACGCTAGTAATATCGGTTCAGAAATTACCAGGTTGGGATAGAGTATTGCAGAACATGAAGTATTGACTGCATCACGGATCCGGACATCATATGTTGACGGAATCAGGTTAGAGAAAGTTCCGGAGACTGCCCAGGAAAGACCTCCGTCATCAGAGTACTGATAAGTTCCTGACCCGCCCGATGGAGCAGTAATTACAATTATTCCATCATTTGCACCTTTACACGTTACATCAGTCTTAGTAACAGTTGCGGAAAGCATTGCAGGCTGGCTGATTATATAAGAATTATTGAGAACCACTATACAACCTGTATGCGCTGCATCCCGAATAAGGACATTGTACGAACCTGGTGACAGCAATGAGAAGTTCCCTGAAGCCTGCCATGATCCACCACCATTGATACTGTATTCATAAGTCCCGTATCCACCCGCTGGCGCTGAAATCGTAATTGTTCCATCATTGCCGCCAAAGCATGTAACATTGGTGCGTGCAAGTGTAGCAGACAGAACTGGCGGCTGGGAAATAGTGAGAGCCGGATTAAGGATGACCACACAACCTAAATTTCCGGCATCCCGTATCTGAACATTATACACAACTGGAGCAAGATTTGTAAATGTGCCTGATCCCTGCCATGTTGTTCCGCCATTGATACTATACTGATATGAACCGTATCCTCCGGCCGCAGCTGAAATTGTTATTATGCCGTCAGAAGCACCGAAACATGTTACCATAGATGGTGTTACCGTGGCGCTTAATACAGCGGGCTGAGTAATTACGACTGCTGCATCAAGCACTTTTATACAGCCGATATGCGCAGCATCACGCATCTGAACATTATAAGTTGAAGGAGGAAGCGTGCTAAATGATCCTGAAGACTGCCATACCGTTCCCCCATCTATACTGTATTCATATGTTCCATAACCTCCTGATGCTCCAACGATAGTGATCGTGCCATCGCTGCTTCCGAAGCATGTTACATTGGTCTTTGACACGAATGCCGAGAGAACAGCTGGCTGGGTTAACTGGAGAGAACCGTTCAGTATAATGATACATGAGTTGTTTATTGCGTCGCGTATCTGAACATTATAGAAACCGGGCAACAGGCCGTTGAAGGTTCCTGATGCCTGCCATAATGTTCCTCCATTAACAGAATATTCATAACTGCCGCTGCCTCCAAGAGCTCCGGTTATCGTTATGGTTCCGTCGGCTGCCCCGTTGCAGGTAATATATGTGCTCGCCACGGATGCAGAGAGAATTACCGGCTGGGAAATCATGAGGGCCGGATCAAGGGTCAGCTCGCATGCTATATGGGCTGCATCCCTGATCTTTACAACGTATGTTGATGGAGCCAGGCCGGTAAATGTGCCAGTGGGCTGCCATGTAGCACCTCCGTTAATTGAATAGGAGTAGGTTCCGTATCCGCCCAACGGATTAGTTATTATTATTGTGCCATTATTTGCACCGAAACATGTCGGATTGGTTGATGCTAGTGATGCAGAAAGAGCTGTCGGCTGAGTAATTGCCAGAGCAGGGTTGAGCGTCATCACACAACCAATGTGTGCCTTATCGCGTATCTGCACGTTATATGATCCTGGCATAAGGTTGGTAAAGTTTCCTGAAGCCTGCCATGATGCACCTCCATCATCGCTGTATTCAAATGTCCCATAGCCGCCGGTAGGACTAGTAATTGAAATTGTGCCATCCGCAGAGCCATGGCATGTTATATCGGTGCTGTTGAGTACAGCAGCAAGTAAAGGCGGTTCAGTTATTACCAGCGATGGGTTGAGGATTATAACACAGGCAACGTTAGCAGCATCCCTTATTCTTACATCATAACTTCCCGGCATTAAGCCGCTGAAAAGTCCTGCAGCCTGCCATCCGGCACCACCGTCAATAGAGTATTCATATGTACCGTTGCCTCCTGTTGGTGCTGTTATATTAATTATTCCATCATTAGCTCCGCTGCAAGTCACATTTACAGGTGTTACAAGAGCATTTAAAACTGAAGGCTGAGTAACAGGAAGAGAGGCGTTCAGCACTTTAACGCATCCCATATGGGCTGCATCACGGATCTGAACATTATAATTGCCCGGCACAAGCAGCGTGAAGCTGCCAGAAGCCTGCCATGCGCCACCCCCGTTTATACTGTACTCATATGTTCCATATCCGCCTGAAGGAGCTGATATAGTAATTGATCCGTCGCTTCCGCCAAAGCATGATACATTTGTTTTGGCAACTGTTGCATTAAGTACTGCCGGCTGAGTTATAGCAAGGGCCGGATTGAGAGTTACCACACATGCTGTATTGGCTGCATCCCTGATCCTTACATCATAAGAAGCCGGGGAAAGATTCGTAAATATCCCGCCTCCCTGCCAGCTTGTGCCGCCATTATCACTATATTGATATGTCCCGTATCCGCCTGCTGCCGCTGTAACTGAAATTATGCCGTCGTTTGATCCAAAGCATGAGATCATTGTTGGCGTAACGGTTGCCGTAATAGCAGGAGGCTCGGTAATTATCAGCACAGGATTAAGCACCGTAACACAACCGGTATGAGCTGCATCCCTTATCTGAACATTATATGAGCCCGGGATAAGTCCGGTGAATGAACCGGAAACCTTCCATATTGTACCACCATCCACCGAATATTCATAGGTGCCATATCCTCCTAAAGGTGATGAGATAGAAATTGTGCCATCATTTGCACTGTTACATGTCACATCGGTCTTCACTACACTGGCTGTAAGAGGTGCAGGCTGAGTGATCTGAAGTGATCCGTTAAGTATAATAACACAAGCCGTATGAGCTGCATCACGGATCTGAACATTATAGAAGCCTGGTGTCAGACCGGTGAAGTTTCCGGATGCCTGCCATGATGTTCCTCCGTTTACAGAATATTCATATGTGCCATACCCTCCGGCTACACCTGATATAGTTATTGTAGCATCATCGGCTCCATTACATGTGACCGCTGTACTGTTTACAACTGCTGAGAGTACAACAGGTTCAGTTATTATCCTGGCCGGATCAAGGATTATTACACAGGCAATGTTACCCGCATCTCTTATCCTTACATTGTAGGTTCCGGGGTTAAGATTGGTGAAACTGCCCGAACTCTGCCAGGAAGCTCCTCCGTTAACTGAGTATGCATATGTTCCGTATCCGCCTGAAGCTCCTGTGATTGTGATTGTGCCGTTGTTAGCGCCGTTGCAGGTAACCGCCGTACTGTTCACCGTAGCATTCAGGACTGAAGGCTCAGTAATTACCAGTGCAGCATCCAGAACAATAACACAGCTTGCGTGGGCTTTATCTCTTATTTGTACATTATATGATGCAGGTACAAGATTTATAAAGTTAGCTGAAGCCTGCCATGTAGTTCCCCCATCCTTACTATATTCATATGAGCCATAACCGCCTGTTGGAGAAGATACTGTAATTGTACCGTCATTTGCGCCTTTGCACGTAACATTTGATGAATTGACATTAGCAGTAATGACTGACGGCTCAGTGATGGTGAGACCATTATTCAGGATTATTACACAACCAGTATTTGCAGCATCACGAATTCTTACATCGTATGTTGCGGGTGCAAGTGCACTGAATAATCCTGAGATCTGCCAGTTCGTACCTCCGTCAATTGAGAATTCATAGGTGCCGTAGCCGCCTGATGGTGCTGTAATATTTATAACTCCGTCATCAGCGCCGTTGCAGGTAACATTTGTTGGTGTAACTACTGCATTCAGAATCGGTGGCTGAGTTATCTGCACTGCATTATTCAGTACAATTACACACGAGGTATGGACAGCATCCCTGATCTGAACATTATAGTTGCCCGGACCAAGAAGCGTAAAGTTTCCCGATGCCTGCCATGAACCGCCGCCATTGATGCTATATTCATAAGTGCCGTATCCGCCTGATGGTGAAGACACGGTTATGCTTCCGTCGCTTGCACCAAAACATGTAATGTTTGACTTTGCAACAGTTGCTGCAAGTACTGGCGGCTGCGTAATCGCAAGCGCAGGATTCAGAGTTACCACACAGGCATTCTGTACAGCGTCTCTGATCCTTACGTCGTATGTATTTGGTGAAAGGTTTGTGAAGTTGCCAAGTCCACTCCATGTCGCCCCGCCATTTATTGAATATTCATAAGATCCATAACCGCCTGTAGCTGCTGTAATAGTAATTATTCCATTATTTGCGCCGAAACATGATATCATTGTCGGCGTTATCGTTGCGGACAGTACAGCCGGTTCGGTTATTACCAGCGCCGGGTTGAGAATTATGACGCATGCCGTGTGAGCAGCATCACGTATTTGTACATTGTAAGAGGCCGGCGGGAGCGCATTAAATGAACCCGATGCCTGCCAGCCTGCGCCTCCGTCAATAGAATATTCATACGTGCCGTAACCGCCGGAAGGCGAGGTGATTGTAATTGTTCCATTGTTCGCGCCATTGCATGTTACATTTGTCCTGGCTACATTGGCATTGAGAGCCGGAGGTTCGGTAACATTCAGTGAACCGTTAAGGGTTACTATGCAACCAGTATTGACTGCATCCCTAATCTTAACATTATAAAACCCCGGAATAAGGCCGGTAAAGCTGTTGGAAGCCTGCCATGAAGTACCTCCATTTATGGTATATTCATAAGTACCGTATCCGCCTGCGGCACCATTGATGGTTATTGTTCCATCTGCTGCGCCGTTGCAGTTTACATTTGTCTTGACAATCGTTGCGGAAAGCACCACTGGCTCTGTAATTACCACGGCCGGGTTTAGAGCGATGATACACCCTGTGTTGACTGCATCTCGTATTCTTATGTTATAAGTCCCGGGAGATAGGTTTATGAAGCTGCCCGATCCCTGCCATGATGTACCGCCATTTATGCTGTAACCGTAACTTCCATATCCTCCTGTAGGAGCAGAAATAGTAATAGTCCCGTCGTTTGTCCCGAAACACGTGACATTGGTATGATTAACTACTGCATTCAGAACATCTGGTTCCGTAATAGCCACAGCCGGATCAAGGATCTTCACGCAGCCTGTCTGTACCCTGTCTCTTATCCTTACATCATATGATCCTGGTGTAAGACCCGGATAAGATGCAGTGTTCTGCCATGTTCCGCCACCGTCGATGGAATACTGGTATGTGCCATAACCTCCGGTGCTGTTTGTGATCTGTATAACACCGTCATTTGCACCAAAACAGGTTATATTGTTATGAATTACAAGCGCATTGAGTGCCAGAGGCTCAGTTATCTGCAGACCTGCATTAAGAATTATGAAGCAAAGTGTATGCGCGGCGTCCCTTATTCTTACATCGTAGGTGCCAGGGGCAAGAGCGTTGAATAGTCCTGCTGCCTGCCAGTCTGTACCGCCGTTTATTGAATATTCATATGTACCATCCCCTCCTGAAGGAGCTGTAATATTTATAATGCCATCGCTGGCGCCGTTACATGTAACAGGTGTGGCAGCAACATTCGCCTGCAGTACAGCAGGCTGGGAAATTACCAGGGCTGCATTAAGGACCTTGTAACAGCTTGTGAAGGCTGCGTCGCGTATCTGCACATTATATGTTCCCGGAGTAAGGGCTGTATAGCTTCCCGAAGTCTGCCATGAACCTCCCCCGTTAATACTGTATTCGAATGTTCCGTGTCCTCCTGCCGGAGCAGAAATTGTTATTGTTCCATCTGTTGAACCGAAACATGTTACATTGGTACTGCCTACCGTGGCTGAGAGAGCCAGTGGCTGGCTAATTACAACTGCAGGATCAAGGATCTTGAAGCAGGCTGTCTGTGCCGCATCCCTTATCCTTACATCATAAGTTGCATTACCAAGGTTTGTGAAGTTTCCTGAGCCCTGCCAGGTTACACCACCGTTTATAGAATATCCGTATGTTCCATAACCGCCTGTCGGTGCCGATATAACTATCGATCCGTTATTGGCCCCGAAACAATTTACATCCGTTTTAGTCACAACAGCATTCAGAACAGCGGGTTCTGTCAGCTGCAATGCACCATTAAGAACAAGGATGCAAGTCGGGTTAACGGCATCTCTCATCATAACGTTGTAGAAACCAGGGATCAGTGATGAGAAAACAGGGGAGGCTTGCCATGTACCTCCGCCGTCAATGGTGAACTCGTGGGTGCCTGCTCCGCCTGCAGCGCCGGAAATCGTTATTGTTCCGTCATTCGCTCCAAAGCATGTGACATTCGTGCCCGCAGCAGATCCGGTCAGTACAGGAGGCTGGGTAATGGTTATATTCGCAATTCCTGAGCACCCTTTTGAATCACTTACTACAACTGCGTAATATCCGGCTTCCAGTGAGGAAATATTCTGAGTATTGGCAAAGAATCCGTTTGGCCCGGTCCATGCAAATCCAAATGGAGCCGTACCACCTGCGATTGCCATATTGACTGCGCCGGTATTTACTCCGAAACAGATCAGATTTGTTCCGGTGAGTGTCAGAGCCGGAGGGAGATTAATGCTTATTACTGCTGATCCCGAGACCACACCTGTACATAAGTTACCATCTGTAAGTGAGGTAAGTGTATAAGTTGTATTCACAACCGGGGATACTGAAACTGTAAAGACGTTAGTAAGATACCCGACAACTGTAACGGGAGTAGTCCCGTCAGTATAAGTGAATGTGAATGGAGCAGTTCCTGTAAAGCTGGCGGTGAGCGTAGTAGAACCACCAAGGCACATCTCAGACGTTCCGCTTATTGTACCTGTTGGTTTCAGGAAGAATGAAACAGTTGTTGTGCCGGTCCCGCCATTAGTACAGTTGGCATCTGATACATTTACAATTGTATAGGTTCCTGCCTGTGTCACATTAAGCGTGTATGGGTCAGAGGCTGTAGCCACAGGAGGCTGTGGAACACCGTCAATAGCATAAGTAAATACATATGGTCCTACACCTGTAAAGTCGACAGAGAGGTTTCTGGAACTTCCGTCGCATATGGTTCCGCCGCCGCTTATTGTTGCTGTCGGCAAAGGATTTACAGTTACTGCCTTTGGAGTATGATTAGTTATACAGCCGGCTGCATTTGTTTCCCTGACAGAAATTGTTCCGCCTACATTTGAGAAGATGACTGTGATTGAGCTGGCTGAAGGATCACCGATTATTGCTGCTCCTCCCGGTACCGTCCAGCTGTAAATTGAACCTGCACGGTTGGTAACGCTATAGACATCCGTACTGTTTGCACAAACTATTGCATTTCCAATAATATTTTCAGCTGCAGGCTGTTCGTATACCTGGACAGGCAGGGTTGAAACTGCACCTGAGCAGGTGAAGGAGTTTGTTTCATAAACAGTTATGTTGCCCGAGCCGGCCACAGCTGCTGCGTCGATAAGAATTGCATTTGCATTGAAATCGAATGTCTTTGTCCCCACAGCGGGATCAACAGTCCAGTGGAATGTTGAGCCTCCCACCGCGTTTACATTATAAACGACATTCTTATCTGTTACACAGATCTTGTCGCGTCCGGAGATTGGCTGCGGTATCGGCTCCGGATTCACGGTTATCACCACCGGGGTTGCTGTACCGGTACAACCGAACTGGCTTACCGGTGTAACTGAGTAAGTTGCGAATATCGGAGCAGCTGAATAGTTATGTATCTGGTCGTTAATATGAATTGTCCCTGCAGGGTCAGCCACAACATTTACACCTGCGGTGCCCTGTATTGATCCGTCGGAAATTGTCGGAGCGGGCCAGTTGAAAAGTGAACCGGCAGGCACATTTGGCGGAGAAAGAAGTATCTCTTTTCCTATTGAAATACTGCTGCAGACTGTTTTTGTCTGTGCAGGGAATACGACAGGCTGAGGTCTTATAGTGATCACCACATCAACTGGTGCCCCGATACAATCGGGAGCCAATATTGGCTGTATTCGGTACGTTACGGTCTTATCTACGCCCGTTACGTTTATATATTTATCAGCTGAAAGATATGAGTCTGGTGCAGTTGCATCAGGAACAATAGCGTTTCCTGATTCTGTAAGACCCGAAGCCACTGTTTTGCTGATTATGTTGTAATATGTGGGCGTTACGCTTCCTGCTGCGACCTTAAGAAGAAGTCCGATAGGGGTATTGCTGCATACAAAGGCATTCAAGCCCGGATCAAGGACAGGCTGGGAACCTACAGTAATAACAATGGTCACAGGAGCTCCTGCACAACCATTCTTATATGGTGTAACGGTGTAAGTTGCAGTTCCCAGTATACCTGTGGTATTAAGATAAGTATCTGTAATATTGGCTGATGAAGCGGCAACCCGGGCCGAACCACCTGTGAATAAAGGATCAACAGGATTCAGAACCGGTGCACCCCAGGTGAACAGCACGTTATCGGCAGGATTGGTAAAGTTGTTTATAAGGATGCTGTAATTCAGCGCATTGCCTGAACATGCGAAAGGATTCTGTCCTGCAGTTATAACAGGTTCCGGGTTTATTCTTACCACCACATCCTGCGTATTGGTACAACCGTTTGCGGCAAGCGTATAATGATATGTTACCAGAATAGGAGAAGAAGTGATATTCCTTAAAGTTTCATTTGGATTATCACTGCCCGCTGTCGGTCCTGCAGGAGTTATTCCTGCAACTGCGTCCCTTGTCCAGTTAAATGTGGTGCCTCCTGTTGCACTTGCAGGAGGATAACTGAATAAAGTATTGCTGCATACATCCGTAGGTGTAAGAGTTGTGGATAATGTCGGTGTCGGGTTAACAGTTATTGTGAATGTCTTTGTCGGACCTGCACAGCCTACACCTCCGTTTGTGAAGGTTGGTGTTACTACTATGGTTGCAACTATCGGTGCCGTGGTGGCATTGACTGCTGAAAATGCTGCAATGTTCCCGCTGCCTGAAGCCGCAAGCCCGATGCCTGGTTTGTCATTGGTCCAGGAATATGTTGTTGCTCCCACTGTATTTACAGTTCCAAATGTAACAGCGGTGGTAATGCCTCCATTACAAAGTACCTGGTTAGCAGGCAGATTAACCTGACCTGTCGGGTTGACTGTTATTGTGAATGTCTTTGTCGGTCCTGCACATCCCACTCCTCCGTTGGTGAAGGTTGGGGTTACTACTATATTAGCGATAACCGGAGCTGTTCCTCCGTTTATTGCTGAAAATGCTGCAATATTCCCGCTGCCTGAAGTCGCAAGCCCGATGCCTGCATTGTCATTTGTCCATGCGTAAGTTGTGACTCCACCGCTGTTGGCTGTACCAAATGTTACTGCCGCGGTGTTTGTTGCATTACATACAACCTGGCTGCCTGGCAGGTTGACCTGACCCGTCGGGTTGACTGTTATTGTGAAAGTCTTTGTCGGTCCTGCACAACCGACACCTCCATTGGTGAAGGTCGGTGTCACAACTATGCTTGCAACTATCGGTGCCGTGGTGGCATTGACTGCTGCAAATGCTGCAATATTCCCGCTGCCTGAAGCCCCAAGCCCGATCCCTGGTTTGTCATTGGTCCAGGCATATGTTGTCACTCCTACAGTATTAGCTGTGCCGAAAGTAACTGCTGTGGTATTACTCCCGTTACAGAGAACCTGGTTTGCAGGCAGATTGACCTGACCTGTCGGGTTGACTGTTATTGTGAATGTCTTAGTTGGTCCTGCACATCCCACTCCTCCGTTGGTGAAGGTGGGAGTTACTACTATATTAGCGATAACCGGAGCTGTTCCTCCGTTTATTGCTGAAAATGCTGCAATGTTCCCGCTGCCTGAAGCCGCAAGACCGATGGCTGCATTGTCATTTGTCCATGCGTAAGTTGTGACTCCGCCGCTGTTGGCTGTACCAAATGTTACTGCCGCGGTGTTTGTTGCATTACATACAACCTGGCTGCCTGGCAGGTTGACCTGACCTGTGGGGTTAATTGTTATTGTGAATGTCTTTGTCGGTCCTGCACAGCCTACACCTCCATTGGTAAAGGTCGGTGTCACAACTATGCTTGCAACTATCGGTGCCGTGGTGGCATTGACTGCCGTAAAAGCTGCTATATCTCCATTCCCTGATGCTGCAAGCCCGATGCCTGCTTTGTCATTGGTCCAGGCATATGTTGTCACTCCAACAGTATTAGCTGTGCCAAAGGAAACTGCTGTGGTAGTACTGCCATTACAGACAACCTGGTTGGCAGGCAGATTGACCTGACCTGTCGGGTTGACTGTTATTGTGAATGTCTTTGTTGGTCCTGCACAGCCTACACCTCCGTTTGTGAAGGTTGGTGTTACTACTATGGTTGCAACTATCGGTGCCGTGGTGGCATTGACTGCTGAAAATGCTGCAATGTTCCCGCTGCCTGAAGCCGCAAGCCCGATGCCTGGTTTGTCATTGGTCCAGGCATATGTTGTCACTCCTACAGTATTAGCCGTGCCGAAGGTAACTGCTGTAGTATTGCTACCGTTACAGAGAACCTGGTTTGCAGGCAGATTGACCTGACCTGTGGGGTTAACTGTTATTGTAAATGTCTTTGTCGGTCCTGCACATCCCACTCCTCCATTGGTGAAGGTCGGTGTCACGACTATGGTTGCAACTATCGGTGCCGTGGTGGCATTTATTGCTGAAAATGCTGCAATATTCCCGCTGCCTGAAGCCGCAAGACCGATGCCTGCATTGTCATTTGTCCATGCGTAAGTTGTGACTCCGCCGCTGTTGGCTGTACCAAATGTTACTGCCGCGGTGTTTGTTGCATTACATACAACCTGGCTGCCTGGCAGGTTGACCTGACCCGTCGGGTTGACTGTTATTGTGAAAGTCTTTGTCGGTCCTGCACAACCGACACCTCCATTGGTGAAGGTCGGTGTCACAACTATGCTTGCAACTATCGGTGCCGTGGTGGCATTGACTGCTGCAAATGCTGCAATATTCCCGCTGCCTGAAGCCCCAAGCCCGATCCCTGGTTTGTCATTGGTCCAGGCATATGTTGTCACTCCTACAGTATTAGCTGTGCCGAAAGTAACTGCTGTGGTATTACTCCCGTTACAGAGAACCTGGTTTGCAGGCAGATTGACCTGACCTGTCGGGTTGACTGTTATTGTGAATGTCTTAGTTGGTCCTGCACATCCCACTCCTCCGTTGGTGAAGGTGGGAGTTACTACTATATTAGCGATAACCGGAGCTGTTCCTCCGTTTATTGCTGAAAATGCTGCAATGTTCCCGCTGCCTGAAGCCGCAAGACCGATGGCTGCATTGTCATTTGTCCATGCGTAAGTTGTGACTCCGCCGCTGTTGGCTGTACCAAATGTTACTGCCGCGGTGTTTGTTGCATTACATACAACCTGGCTGCCTGGCAGGTTGACCTGACCTGTGGGGTTAATTGTTATTGTGAATGTCTTTGTCGGTCCTGCACAGCCTACACCTCCATTGGTAAAGGTCGGTGTCACAACTATGCTTGCAACTATCGGTGCCGTGGTGGCATTGACTGCCGTAAAAGCTGCTATATCTCCATTCCCTGATGCTGCAAGCCCGATGCCTGCTTTGTCATTGGTCCAGGCATATGTTGTCACTCCAACAGTATTAGCTGTGCCAAAGGAAACTGCTGTGGTAGTACTGCCATTACAGACAACCTGGTTGGCAGGCAGATTGACCTGACCTGTCGGGTTGACTGTTATTGTGAATGTCTTTGTTGGTCCTGCACAGCCTACACCTCCGTTTGTGAAGGTTGGTGTTACTACTATGGTTGCAACTATCGGTGCCGTGGTGGCATTGACTGCTGAAAATGCTGCAATGTTCCCGCTGCCTGAAGCCGCAAGCCCGATGCCTGGTTTGTCATTGGTCCAGGCATATGTTGTCACTCCTACAGTATTAGCCGTGCCGAAGGTAACTGCTGTAGTATTGCTACCGTTACAGAGAACCTGGTTTGCAGGCAGATTGACCTGACCTGTGGGGTTAACTGTTATTGTAAATGTCTTTGTCGGTCCTGCACATCCCACTCCTCCATTGGTGAAGGTCGGTGTCACGACTATGGTTGCAACTATCGGTGCCGTGGTGGCATTTATTGCTGAAAAAGCTGCAATATTTCCGGTACCTGAAGCTGCCAGACCGATGCCCGGCGCTGAATTGGTCCATGAGTAGGTTGTTGCACCTCCGGTATTAACTGTTGCAAACGTTACTAATGTTGTATTAGCTCCGTTACAGACTACCTGATCAGAGGGCTGGTTAACCTGACCTAAAGGATTTATAATCACATCTCTGGTGATGGCTGAACCCAGACAGGCAGTTGCGCCCGGTCCGCGAGGTGTTATAGTATATGTTACCGTGACAGGTAGTGTAGAATTATGTTCCAGATTCTGAGAAATATGAATGCCTTCTCCGTTCAGCTGAGTACCACCTGCCGGAGCTTTTAAGGGTGTCCATGTTGTGGCTGGAGCATTGGCTACAGTATAAATAAAATCTGAATTAGCGACAGTGGAATGAAGAACAATATCTGTTGAACCATTATCACAGATAACAGGTGCGTTGTTAACGGTTGCTGCTGCACCTGGAATAGCATTAATATGAATTGTATATACTCCCGGAAGACCTGCAGGAGGTACTGAATTCCCGCAAAAGTCGGTAATTGAAGTTATCTGATAGTTATAAGTTCCAACCGGAAGTACTCCCAGATCATAATTTGTACCGCTGTTATAGCTTGAAATTGGAGTCTGTGCCGAGCCGTTTCTGGTATAATTAATAGTGTAAGTGGGGGCTCCCCCGGTTATTACAGAATTCAGATAGCTTGAAGGCCCAACACAGGCATCTCCGCTTCCTGTTAAAGTTGCCAATGATGGAGAAGTTCCTACAGCTACGTTATAAACTGTTGGGGTTAAAGCCGTACATCCATTCCCGTTAGTATAATTTACACTTACGGTCTGCACACCAGCTACATTCCATCTGACTACTACCCTGTTCTGACCTGGTCCTCCATCAGCAGTAATTGTTCCACCTGCTGAGACGACCCAGGCATAATTGCTCATTCCGGCTTCTGTCAGGTAAGTGTTGCCAACTGACCCGATACAAACTGAAGAAGGCCCCGTTATTGTCGGAACAGGCAGAGGGTTAACCGTAAGGTCAGCAGCACCGCTAGTTGTTACACAGGCTCCCACAGTAGTTGTAAGCGCTACCCTGTACTGGAAGTTATTCATCGGGTTCTGGGCATTTGCGATACCGAGAGTTGCTGTAGTGAAATTTGAATATGTACACCCATCGTTTGGAACTGCTGCCCCGGTAATATTTGTCCAGGTAATTCCGCCATCATTGCTTCTCTGCCACTGAATTGTACTTGCAGCACCTCCAGCTGTAATGGCAAATGATGTTGCAAGGCCCTGGCATACGGATTTATCCGCAGGATTTGTTGAAGTAGCCAGTTGATTGACCGTAAGTATGGCAGCAGCGCTTGTTGTGACACAGCTGCCCGAAACGGTAGTGAGTACAGCTCGGTACTGGAAGGTATTCATTGCGTTCTGCGTATTTGCAATACCTAGTGTTGCAGTATTGAAATTTGAATACGTACATCCGTCATTAGGTGTTGAACCGCCTGTGATATTTGTCCAGGTGGTACCACCGTTATTGCTGCGCTGCCACTGAATTGTGCTGGCCCCGCCTCCTGCTGTTATGGCAAATGAAGCAGCCGTTCCCTGGCAGACAGAAGCGCCGGACGGTACTGTAGTTGTAGCCAATTGATAGACTGTGAGTACTGCGGCAGCGCTGTTCGTTACGCATCCGCCGGAAGTGGTGGTAAGAGCCGCACGATACTGAAAAGTATTCATTGAGTTCTGGGTATTTGCAATTCCCAGTGTCGCAGTTGTATAATTTGAATAAGTACAACCATCATTCGGGGTTGTACCGGCTGTAATGTTAGTCCAGGAAGTTCCGCCGTTATTGCTTCTTTGCCATCTGATTGTGCTGGCACCTCCGCCGGCTGTTATAGAAAATGAAGCTGCCGAACCCTGACAAACGCCTATGTTAGAGGGCGCTGTGGCCGTTGCAATTTGATTAACCGTAAGTATTCCTGCAAGGCTGGTTGTAACACAACCACCAGAAGTGGTAGTAAGCACTGTGCGATATTGAAAATTATTCATAGAATTCTGGGAATTTGCAATTCCCAGAGTTGCAGTGGTATAGTTAGAATATGTACAACCATCATTTGGGGTGGTTGCGCCGGTAATATTTGTCCAGGATGTGCCTCCGTCATTGCTCCTTTGCCACTGAATAGTTCTTGCTCCGCCTCCGGCGGTTATGACAAACGAAGTTCCGGAACCCTGACATACCGATTTATTTGCCGGATTAGTAGTGGTAGCAAGCTGGTATACTGTCAGTATACCGGCAGCGCTATTTGTTGCACAACTTCCGGTAGTGGTAGTAAGTACTGCACGATACTGAAAATTGTTCATTGCATTCTGAGTATTTGCAATGCCCAGTGTGGCTGTGTTATAATTCGAATAGGTACAACCGTCGTTGGGAACAATAGCACCAGTGATATTTGTCCAGGAAGTACCCCCGTTATTACTCCTCTGCCATTGAATTGTACTAGCGCCGCCTCCTGCAGTTATCCCGAATGAGGCGCTTATCCCCTGACAGACAGCAGTACTGGACGGATTTGTGGTAGTAGCAAGTTGGTTTACGGTGAGCATTGCTGAATTGGAATGGAACCAGCAGCCTCCTGCAACAGTTTTAAGCTGACCACGGTATAGATATCCATTGAATGAATATGGCGCATTGAGAATCTGAAGAGTCTGTGTATTAGCGCCGTTATAATATAACCCATTATTAACGTTAGTCCAGGTAACACCACCGTCGGTACTGTATTCCCATGAATATCCGGCAATTGCATCAGATGACGACACATTCAAAGTTGTCGAACCTGATTCGCAGATCGTCTGAGGTATCGGATCAACAATATTTGAAATGGAATAAATTGTAACTGTAAGGGGATCAGAAAGAGGACCCGGACAATTGGTCGGGTTAACTCCGAATGTTCTGACAGTATAAATTCCACTCTGAGCTGCGGTACTAAGAGTGATTGCATTACCGGTGGCCCCGCCAACTGCGGAACCATTCAAATACCACTGGTAGGATGAGATTGCCGGCGGCACGTTCGGATTTGCAGTTAGTGTAACAGAGGTAACGCCGTCAAAACAAAAGGTTAGTGAACCGGTAACAGCTACCGTTGGTTTATTGGGGATAGGGTTGATTGTAAGTACAACCTGTTTAGAGGGCCCTTCGCATAATTGGCCCGATGTACCAATTTCACGCACCCAATAATTATATACATTAGGAGCTAATGCACCTGGATTATAAGTAGTCCCTGTGCCAACTTCATGAGCTGGCAGAAGATCTGAATTATTGTACCAATGAAGAACACCGGGGTTAGTTCCGTTTCTCACTGCAGTTAATGTTGTTGATGCTCCAAAACATACTGTAACATCCGGAGCAGTGGGTAATGGAGGAGCTAATACCAGCCGTAGCCTTGAAAACTCAGTAACTGCCTGAAGATAAGTAAAAGGATCCATCCCGTCATATGGGTTACATGGACCCCAGTTGCGTAGTGTTACATCAAAAATATCTCCGTCTGAATCGTTATTATAATCACCTGTATGAGAAATTGGATAGGTCTGAATCATTGGAGTTATCAGCAGCTTTGTGCCGGAATCCCAGTTATACTGCACAACGGGACCTTCAAAGAAACCTGACGGTGTTGTATAACCACCTGCGTTCGGGGTTCCATCGGGATTGACATGCCATACTCCTGATATTGATACACCATTATTATCAGTTACCTGAACAGGCGTACCATTGACATTTATGAAAACATTTGGGATTCCCGCTCCTGTTTGTGTTCCATATACATATTGAACATTCCGGGGCCGCGTATTAGGTAGATTGGGTTCAACAGGCAGCTGACAATCAAATACAGTCGCATCAGTAAAAATAAAATTATTAATGCTTTCCCCTACACAAAAAAGAGTCCTCGGGTCATCTACCGGAGGGTCAAGGCCTAAATCACCAGTACCGGGTACCGGAGTGCCATTATCCTTCTTATAGTTTGGAATTGTAATGAAAACCTGACGATCTGTGACTGACAAACCTGGTGCCGGGGCCTGGGGAGGAATATATGGAAAAATAGATATTTCCCATGTACAATTACTTGTATTATCCGGATATGCTGCATATAGATTGGTTTTATTATATATTCCCGTACCAACTCCCCCGGTTTCAACATAATCAGGCTCAGTCTTGGGTACTGCTGCAGGGTACATCCATAAGGTGCTCATCCTGGGTGTTCTGAAATAAATGCTATTCCTGTAACGGGATGAAATAAGAAGGTTAGATGTAACTTCAACGTTTAAAACTGCTGCGCAAATATCAACCGGCGGATTTTCGCCATATAGACCATTTGAAAAATCAGATTGCGTTGGATAAGCATTATTTACTGCACTTATACCTGTAAGAGTGAGGGGTTCTGTGCCATCCTGCATCAGAAAATTCCCGGTTGGTGCATTGTAGGTAACTTTTACATTTAGTCTTTCAGAATATGCTATAGATGTATTTAGCGTTATTAGAACTTGGGTCCCTACGGCATCTATACGGGTTATTGTTGCTGCGGTACCCGATATTGACCAGCCAACCTGACTAATATTTGCTCCCGGCGTAACATTCTTTGTAAAGTTTAATACCAGTTGCTGTTGTGCCACATCTGTAAATGTTATCGGATACTGATTTAATGGTGCATTAACTGGTATCAAAAAAGACTGTGAAAACAAACTATAGGACGACAAAAAAATAATTGAAAGAAATGCAAATATTTTTTTTGCAGCCATATTGATCAGGCTTTTGATTTTAGATGAAGTTGACGTTGACATGTCAGGTTGTTTTGGTTGATAAAAAAACGATGCAGGTTTTCTTAAAATCAAGACTACAAGATAGGAAAAAAGGTTGCATCTTATGGGAGAGAAATTTTAGAGCTTAAATTATTTGTTATTAGAGCATTATCCCGGTATATTAAAAACGACGAAGAGACTGAGGGACGAAGAGACTGAGGGACGAAGAGACTGAGGGACGAAGAGACTGAGGGACGAAGAGATGTAAGTAGCAACTTTGAAGTACCACTTTTTCGCAATCAAAAAGTGCCAGTTTAGAAAAAGAAAAAAAGCTTTCATATTAGAGGTGACTAAACCTGTGCAATATGAAAGCTCAAAAAAGTAAACACCTTAAAAAGGCATTTATGTGGTACAAAGTAAAGGAATTAAGTGAAAAGGGACTCAATAAAACCCAGATTTCTTTAGAAGTTGGAATCCATAGAAAAACGGTCAGAAAATACCTGGCTATGAGTGAAGATGAATTTTTCAAATGGATCGAACAGCCAAAAAATTTACCCAGAAAGCTTAATGATTATTATGAATATGTAAGGATTTTGCTGGATCGTCATCCCTATCTGTCAGCAGCGCAGGTCGAGGATCGGTTAAAAGAAGAGTTCTCGCAACTACCTGATGTTCATAGTAAAACTGTATACAATTTTGTACAGATTATAAGGAATAAATACGGGATAAAGAAACAGGCAGGCCATCAGCCCCGTCAATATCAAAAGTTACCGGAGTTAGATTATGGGCTTCAGGCACAGGCAGATATGGGAGAGTATAATATGCAAACAAATGGAGCAAGCCGGAAAAAGGTATATTTTATGGTATTGATCCTGTGTCGGTCCCGTCAGAAATATGTCTACTTCAGGAATGCTCCATTCACATCACATGATGCTATTACAGCTCATGAAAATGCCTTCGCATTTTATGAAGGTCAACCTAGGGAAATAATTTATGATCAGGACAGAATATTAATAACGGATGAGAATCTTGGAGACGTACTTCTGACACGTGAATTTAAGATCTATTGCAGCCAGATGGATTTTAAACCTATATTTTGCCGGAAATCTGATCCGGAGAGTAAAGGGAAAGTTGAAAATGCAGTAAAATATGTGAAATACAACTTTCTTCGCGGACGTATTTATGAAGGTGAAGAGAATCTTAATCAATCAGCACTGGCATGGTTGTCACGGACCGCAAATGCAAAGGAACACAGCAGTACAAAAAAGGTTCCAGTCAGGGAATGGGAGATAGAGCGCAGTTATTTATTGCCGGTAAAGACTAATCCAATAAAAATCGCTTCAGAACCTCTTTTAAGGTATAAAGTCCGCAAGGATAACACGATAAATTACAGGAGTAATTTTTATACACTTCCAACAGGAACATATCAAGGGCCGGAAACAGTAGTCCAACTAAAAAACTACAATGAAGAAATACGATTATATACCCCGGATAATGATCTCCTGGCCATTCATCCTTTATGTCTTGGAAGAGGGATGACAATACGCAATACCGATCACATAAGAGATAAGAGCCAAACTATACTAAAGCTTAAAGAAGAGATAATAGGCATGCTGCCCAATAAAGAAAAAAGCGTTCAATATGTAGAGATGATATCAAGGGAAAAACCTCGTTATTTTCGGGATAATCTGCTGCTGATGAAAAAGCACATACGCGGTCTTGAAATGGACTTTTTAGTCCAGTCACTTGACTTTTGCCTTGAAAACAATCTCTATAATGCCAATACTTTTATTGAGGTAGCAAGGCATTACCAGGTTGAATCAAAAACATCAAAGGTAACTATGATAATACCTGAAATAAGTATAAAGAACAGGTTGGATACATTGGACATGATGCCAGAGACAAGCAATATATCTACTTACGAGACTATCTTATAACAATGGAACAGATACAAAAAATAAAGCAGTATGCGGATCACTTGCGTCTTACGCTGATGCGTAACCATGCGGAGAAATTTATTCACCAGGCACAAATAGATAAACCAACTTACCTGGCCTATACTTGTGATCTTCTGGAAAAGGAAGTCCAGCAGAGACAAAGAAGCGATATGGAACGCAGAATAAAACTAGCCCGGCTTCCAAAAAACCATGATCTGGATCAATATGATTACAACTTCTCAGCTGGCATAACAAAAAATCAAATGCAGGAGATCCGCGAGCTGATGTGGTTGGAGCAGGCATATAACGTTGTTTTAATGGGGCCAAGCGGAACCGGCAAAACATTTATTGCCGCGGGGCTGGTGCATGAGGCTGTTTTAAAAGGCTATAGGGCTTATTTTACAAGCATGGAAGATCTCATAAATGTTCTGAAGATGAAGGAGATGACTTCTTCTGCATTGAATGCGTACAACAGATTTATGCGGGCCCACTTGATTGCAATAGACGATATCATGCTCTTCCCGGTAAAGAAGCACGAGGCAGTAGCGTTCTTTAACCTGGTGAATCACTTGCATGAACAGGCATCATTAATAATAACAACCAATAAATCACCAAAGCAATGGGCGGAAGCTCTAGAGGACGAGGTATTAGCCACAGCTTTGCTTGACAGAGTCCTCTATCATTGTGAAGTCATAAAACTTGAAGGGAACAGCTACCGAATGGAAAATCGTAAAGATATCCTAAAGAAGTAAGCAGATCTTTGTGATCACTCAGTCGTACCTCCTTCGTGATCACAAAGATCTTTAACATGGTAAGTGGTACTTTACTATTGCGAAAAAATGATACTTTTTTATTTGCTAATTACAAGAGACTGAGGGACGAAGAGACTGAGGGATGAAGAGACTGAAGGACGAAGAGACTGAGGGACGAAGAGACTGAGGGACGAAGAGACTGAGGGACGAAGAGACTGAGGGACGAAGAGACTGAGGGACGAAGAGACTGAGGGACGAAGAGACTGAGGGACGAAGAGACTGAGGGACGAAGAGACTGAGGGACGAAGAGACTGAGGGACGAACTGAGGGACGAAGAGACTGAGGGACGAAGAGACTGAGGGATGAAGAGACTGAGGGATGAAGAGACTGAAGGACGAAGAGACTGAGGGACGAAGAGACTGAGGGACGAAGAGACTGAGGGACGAAGAGTCTTAATATTTTTGAATATCTTTAGGTTGGAATAAATTATTGTCTAATCTAATTTCTTCAAAATGAAAATCAGGACTCACATGGAATTGGATGTATATAAACTTGCATTCCAAGCTGCAATGAAAATTTTTGAGATTTCAAAATCATTCCCAAAAGAGGAAACCTACTCCCTGACAGATCAGATGAGAAGATCATCGCGATCTGTATGCAGCAATCTTGCTGAAGCCTTCCGCAAACGCAGATATCCAAAAGCATTTATCTCTAAATTATCAGATTCTGAGGGAGAAAGTGCAGAAACTCAAACCTGGATTGATTTTGCTGAATGTTGTCAATACATTACAAGTGATATACATGAAGATCTTAAAAATTGTTATGAAAATATAATTGGTAAGCTGGTTAATATGTCCCTCCATTCAGAAAATTGGTCCTGGTAAAATCTCTTTCAGTTTTCTCATTATCTATTTGTCTCTTAGTCTCTAAGTCACTATGTCTCTTAGTCAAATAAAAGTAGCCTTCATGCAATTTACCTCTTTTAGACACAAAAAAAGGGGAACCAATTATCCCCTTCTCGCAATATCTATGAGTAACCCGAATCAAATTACCTCTCAGTCTTTTCCGGTCCCTAAGTCACTTAGTCTCTATGTCCCTATGTCCCTATGTCCCTATGTCTCTTAGTCTCTTAGTCTCTTAGTCTCTATGTCTCTATGTCTCTTAGTCACACAGAATTCCTGTCAATAAACAACTTATGCCATACATGAAAATTAATTAATTTATAAGCAAGCGTGGAATATTTTGGAGATCCGAATACCTCATCATAATTAAAATTAAAATAGGAATAATGCCTCTCTTTTATCTCCTTTATTATTTCTCTGGCACTTTGATTCTGAAGTATTTCATCAAATACCGAAACATTTTTCATGATTTTCTTCCTGTATACAAGCTTTTTAGGAAACTTTTTCTCCATAGCTTTTCTAAATATATACTTGGTTTTGGCATTTCTGAGTTTCAGTTCAGAATCGAGTTTTACCAGAAATTTAAATATCTCTGTCTCGGTAAATGGGAAAACAATAGAAATACCAAATTCTTTTGAGATTTGAGTCCTCACATTGCTGACACGTTTATACTCAAGCTCAAAAGACAGATAGCGGTAAACAGCTTCAAACAAACTGGTATTATACTTCTGCATCATTGAGATCTCGAATTCATCTATTTTATTCAGGTTTGTCAGGTTAAATGCAATTCTCACTGTTTCCCTGATCTTTTCATCTGTAAAATAGCGAAGAATGAAATTATCCGGTATCGTTTTACTGTTTACATTCTTATAAAACTCCAGGTAGCGATTATAGAGCTTTTTTGATCGAAGTTTAAACAAGGGTAAAATCAGCCCGAAAAGAAATCTGTATTTACGGATAATACGCAATTCATACAATATTTTTGATGCACCTAATATTCCTTCCGCTCCAGTGCCATCAAAACATACAACCGGAACTCCGAAATCTTTCCCTATCTCCTTGTACATCCGGAAAAGCAAGGATTCCCCTGAAAAAAGAAAGGGCTTTTCAGAAAGAAAAATACCTTCCTTCATGCCTTTAATAAGATCATCTGTATTGCTGTGAACTGTTTTTTGATTCAGTTTCAGGAATTCTGCAATATCAGATGCATATTCATGGTCCAATCCTGCTTTAGTGAAATTCGCAGTATATGCTGTATCTGACTGATTCTCTTTCAGGTAGTATTGAATAAAAGTAGAATCGGTGCCTCCGCTCAGAGCATTTATTATTTTATTGTTATCCTTTAATTGTCTGATCTTCTTATTGATAAGATTACCAAATAGATTATCAAAGTGATCCACCACCTGTTCAATGTCAGGGGGACAAACAGTATCTCTTTCCATAAAAA
Source organism: uncultured Bacteroidales bacterium (assembly GCA_963715785.1). GTDB lineage: Bacteria > Bacteroidota > Bacteroidia > Bacteroidales > VadinHA17 > LD21. The sequence goes on along the minus strand of OY970276.1, from coordinate 1,441,577 downwards.
ATTTATCGAAACATCCTTTTTCTATCAGATGTGTCTTTAAGTCGATCTTCCCAAACTCAAAAAATGCAAGAGTTTTTATGCCTTTGAAAAAGGTGGCGCCGGAATTAACATCTGTTTTTAAGAAATATCCCGGTAGTATTTCATCATCCACTTCAAGTTTAGCGTATTTAGCAATTTCTTTTATAGAATTGCTGACCATTATACCACATTGTTCCGCTCCCAAAACTGAAAAATAAATATTTTCATAACCGTTTCCGTCCCTAAGAAGATAAATCTGATCTTTGTTGCCTATTACAAGGGAAAAATTCCCTGAAAGAAGTGAAGGAAATATCTTCTCATCCTTAAGATATAGTTCAATTAAAACTTCTTCAAAAGAACGGGAGACAGATCCTGATAATTCAGTTAATTCAAATGAGTTATGAAATATTCCATGATAAAAACAAAAATGTCTCTTATAAAAAACAGGGACATAAGTCGAAACCAGTTCTTCACCCACAGCAATGAGGTCATTATCTGACACCAATGACTTAGTTATAATTAAGAAGTTTTTTAGGTTTTGCATTAATCTGTTAATGGTTTTTTTAGAAATGTCACATTACCAACCGTTCTGAATTTAGCAGATAATGTAAAAGAGTATAATAATTATCTGAAAAGGCCGGTTAAGAATCCAACGTTTCAGCTTTACTAAATGAAAAGTAATGTTGCCACCAACGACTTTCTTAAATATGAATTTCTTTAATTTCCGTTTACCGGGATTCCATGAGCTTGCAAAATGATGAATGCAATGAGTATTTTCTGTAATAATTATCTTCCCATATTGCAAGGGACTAAAATAATCATAGGAAAACATATGCATACAATCCTTATAAATCTGATAACCGTTTTTCAGCTGAAATCCATTTGATTGCATTATGCCGGAGATAATTTGCGTGTTAGTCGTCATGTCATATGTCCCGTCAGGCAAAATAAAATGTCTCCCATTATAGTATTCCAGTTGCTCTTTAACCCATACGCCAGCTTTTTCGCTTGCCATAATTCCGGTAGGTACATATTTATCACCCTCAAAACCAGAAAATGCAGGAAGAGGAAGAAACTTATCAAAACTTTTAAGGACTTCCACATCGGTATCCATATATATTCCTCCTTCGTTAAAAAGGATATATAATCTGGCATAATCTGTCACAAATGCAAACTTCCGGGCATGATAGGCTTCGTTTGCGTAAGGATTTAAATCCAGGTCAAAATTGCTCTCATTCCATAATTTTATCTCATAATCCGGCAAATATTTATGCCACGAATCAATACACTTTAATGCGAGTTTTGGCATACTCCCCATACCAAACCAGCAATAATGAATTATTTTTGGTATCATGTTACTTTAATGTTATCCTTTAACGATATAAAATAATTTACAATTCGCTCTGCAGCTTTACCATCGCCATAAGGATTCTGCTTATTTATCATGTTTTCGTAGAATTTCACATCAACTATTAATTTTCTGACGTACGAAATTATTTTTTCCATGTCGGTACCTACAAGAACTACTGTCCCTGCCTCAACAGCTTCAGGCCGTTCGGTTGTATCTCTCATAACCAGTACCGGTTTTCCGAGATCAGTTGCTTCCTCCTGTATCCCACCACTGTCTGTCAGTAAAATGTAGCAACTCTTCATAAGATAAACGAATGGCAAATAATCGAGCGGATCAATCAAAAACAGATTTTCATTTGTCGATTTTCCCAATATCTCATTTACTGAATGCCTGACACTCGGATTGAAATGTACCGGATACAAAAAATCAAAACGGGGATATTTTTCCGCTAATATTTTTATTGCATTACAAATATTGATAAAACCCGAACCAAAATTCTCACGCCTGTGACCAGTTATTAAGATCAGTTTTCTAGATTCTGATAATCTGGAGACGTCATAACCCTTTGCATGAATCTGACTTACAATCAACTCCGATAATTCCTTTGATATGTCAAACCTTTCTAAAATCATTCGGAGTGACTCAATAACCGTATTCCCTGTTACAAGAATAGTATCCTCTTTAATGTTTTCTTTTAATAGGTTTCCTTTCGCCCATTCTGTAGGTGCAAAATGATAGGTTGCAAGTCTTGCGGTAATTTGCCTGTTTATTTCTTCCGGCCAGGGACTATACATGCTGTTCGTCCTTAATCCGGCTTCAACATGTGCAACAGGTATTTGCTGATAAAAAGCAGCGAGAGCCGAAGCTGTTGAAGTGGATGTATCTCCGTGCACTAAAACAAAATCAGGTTTAACTTCTTTGTATATTTCCCGCATCTTAATCAAAATACACGCAAAAACATCGTATAAATCCTGATCAGGCTTCATAATATTCAGATCGAAATCAGGTTCGATATCAAATAAGTTTAAAACCTGATCAAGCATTTGTCTGTGCTGGCCCGTAACACATACAACAGTCTGAAAATGATCAGGCTGATTCTGAAAAGCCTTCACAACCGGTGCCATCTTTATTGCTTCAGGGCGGGTACCAAAAACTATTAAAACTTTTTGCATATTAAAAACAAAATCCGAATGAGAATTAAATCAATTTGTAAGTAAATTCCCGATAAAGAATTACGCTACAGCTTCAAGATTATTATTAATTCCAGTTCTAACTAGACCAACAAATATTGTAAATGTCAGAATGCCTTGCTATCAATATACAATTATAGAAATGAATATTGAAATGATGGATCATTTATCATTATGATCTTGCTTTGAGGATAATTCTCAACAAACCAGATAAGCATTGAAGTGACGTCAATATTTTCAGACAGCATTCTGGTACGACGGTGTTGGAATTCGTTTTTCAGATCGGGCATATTAATGATTTCATTAACCTTTTCAATTAATGCACCCGAATTTCTTATGCAGGTTACCAATCCGTACCTTTCCTGCTGTTCCAGAGTACCAGGTGATATAGTGCTTATGTAAATAGCTGGTGTGCCTAGCATTGCACATTCCGATGCGGTGGTTGCTCCTTCACCGATATACATAAAAGCATATGACAGGGCATCATGCAATCTTTCAGGCGCAATTCTCAGTGCATATTGTTCAAAATCTTCAGGCAATGAACTTTCACTTGAAATAAACACCTTTGCGAATTTTAATATCTCATTTATTAATTCAGTTTTCTGATCATACGACAATCCGGATTGTCTGAAATCGTGTGTTGCATTCCATGAAACAAAACGCAATATCACAAAGGGTTCTCCTTCTTTAACATCCAGTTCCTTCAATACTGAGATATCAGGTTTGAATCTGTTCGGATGAAGATAAGCAAGTTCATGAAATCCATTATACCTGATCTGCTTTTTTCCCAGATTTACCTTCAGAGACCTGGGGCAGAGAATAACATCACTCACTGGCTTGCTAAAAAAAAGCTGCTCCATATTACCTGTATCTTCAAGAGCTATATGTTTTTTCCCCGCTAACAGAGCCGCATAACCTGCATACATTGAACCATGACTTAAAAAAATGTCAGCCTTAAATTGCCTGGCATATTTTAATATCTTAAACGAAAAGGTCGGAATTCCCAGAATTTTCCTGATCGGCCCTTTTTGTTTTTTCCCAATAACTTTATAATTAAACCCGTATTTTTCAAGCAGAACGGCCTGAGATTCCCCTTCTCTAACCGTAAAAAAAAACTCATGGCCATTCCCGGTCATTTCATGAGCTAAATTTTTAAAGAGATGAACATGGGCAGGATGCCCAATATCTACAAGGATCTTCATTAGTTTTTAACTGGAAAAGGATCGACAAGTTATCTGATAAGCCGTGCAATAATGGTTTTCCCTGCGTACACTTGTTCTCCTTCCCTGACCATTATGTCACAATTTCTTGGTATGATGAGATCCGCCTGCGAGCCCCACCTTATTCTGCCTATTACAGAACCGTGATCTACAGTTTCTCCTTCCGCCACTGAAATGATGCAACGGCGTACATAACGTGCCGCAATCTGAACAACTGCCGCAAAAATCCCGTCTTCTCTTTGTATTACAATTGTATTGCGCTCGTTTACAATAGTAGACTCCGGTTTATTTAATCCCAGATATTCGCCCGGGGTATGCTTAACTAATATTACTTTGCCTCTTATCGGAGCCCTGTTCATATGAACATCAAAAAGTGTCATGGCAATTCCAATTAAGTAACAAGGTTCTTCAGGAATATTCGTCTTGGTAATCTCGCTGATCCTGGCTAAACGCAATTTCTTCACGGATACAGGCACCTGTCCTATTTCAAGTTCCTTAATATAAATTACCCGGCCATCGGCAGGTGATACAAATTCATCTTCCTTTGCTGTAATTTTCCGTAGGGGATTTCTGAAAAACCTGTAAAGAAACAATAGCACAAAAAGACAAAAACCGGTAGCCGGCCCCAATAAGAGTAAAACAACCGGTAATTCTATACCTGCAACTGCATAAAAAATTACCAGAAAAACGCTTAAAACAGCGCCTAAGATAATGTTATCAGTATAAAGAAATCTTTTATTAAATCCTCCTTTTGAGACCCAGAATACAAATGCAGCAGTACTGTAGAGAAATGAGGCGAGTATGATTGTGATAATTTCCATATTTAAAACTTAATGTAAATAACTATCTGTGAAAAATCAGGAAGGGCAACAAAGCAATTTCTGCGAACGATGGAAGAACATCATTAAAATCAAAAACAGCCGGAGAGGGTAATTCCCTATACGAGCTCAGGATCTCTTTAATGGAATATTTGCCCCTGACAATGCCAGCCAGACTAAAGGGAATATCCGTAAGATAGTGCATCCATTCACATTTTGATCCAATATTGTAAGGATAATTCATAGGGATATCATTCAGATAGTTGTAAACCATAACAGGATAATTAATCCCGCTTTTAATCGCCATATTGACCCAAAGCCAGGTCCTGGCATTTACTTCAATAAGCTTATATTCGTGGTCCCTGGGATCGAGAAGAAATTCAATTTCGCAGACGCCTGTAAATTCAAGGGTTTTCAATAACTTTTCAGCCAGTGGAATCAATTCAGGCTTATTAACACTCCGGCTGTAGGTAGCTGTCCCAAAATCAGGCGGATGCTCTCTAACCTTAACTCCCATCCAATACGTTTTCATCTCACCGTTAATAGAAAAGGCAGTAAATGAGACCGGTTTATTGTTTTCTACAGGCAATAAATTCTGAATGTAGATATTTGAAAAAGGAGTTTTGTTCCTTATTTTTTCCAATGCCTCGGCAAGACTTTCTTTCCTATCAGCCAGAAATGCTTTCTTCCCGGTGTTTTTATAAAACGTAAGACCATTTTTCCCTTTTATGAGCAGGGGATACTTAAGCTCTGAATATTCAATTTCCCCCGATGCAGCCGGAAACCAGCTAACAGGAACAGGAATGCCAGCTGACAGACAAGTCCTTATAAGTAATTCTTTATCATAAATCCTCTCAAGCTTTCCACTATCAGGAGATATAATTCTGTAGAATTCTTTTAACTTTCCGGCATGCTTTGAAATATTAAAAACCGCATGATCATTTGAAGGCATCAGGATCCAATTCTTTATTCCTTCCCTGGTAGCCATGTTAATAAGAAAATCAATAAATTCTACCGATAAATAATCGGGACATCTGAAAAACTTCTTGCAGAATCTTGAATAATGTGCCAGACAATCATACTCACTAACAACTATCACAGGTATGCCGGCCCGTCCAAGCGCCCGGGTATTGGCTAATCCCTGTACATGTCCTTCGATAATTATGACTCCCGGCTTTTGAGATTGCAATTTCATCGCGCAAAAATAACTCTCTTTATGCCGTTTTTTACCGTTTGTGTAATATATTCACGAGTCCAGATAAACAAATCATCAGACCATCTCTGCGGATGGACAGTTATCATCAGTTGCTCAGGTAATTCACTTGCTGAAGCAGCCGCTAAAATATCATCAGAATTTATTAGTCTTCTTTTCAATGAAATAAAATTTTCCTGTAAAACCTTGTCACGCACACTCGATTTATCACCATTCCATTTTCGACCGGTATCAGTTAAGTAAAGGAGGTTTTTATAGTCAAGATCGAAATATGGTTCGCCGGTAATCCCGAAATCTCTGTAAGAATATCTCTTCCATAGATTGCGGTTATCCCATTTTGAAGCCGGACTGCCATGCATACAAATGGTCTTCACAGGATAAAATGTCCTGAAATATTCCAAATTTGATTTAAAAGATATAATTGCTTTTTCATCTATCCCATCCGATAAAGACAAATCTTCATAATGGTATCCTATTTCATGTCCTAAAGCGGCTATCTCACGAATAATCTCCGGGTGATTACTCTGCTTAACAATGCGGAAATAGTAGGTTCCCCTTATCCCCTTTGAACTCTCCAGCTTCGCAGTCTGTAATGAATTTAACGGGGCTCTGTCAACATCATGTCTCAAAATGACAACTTTTTCAGCTGGTCTGTTTATAAAATCTTCAAAGCTTTGAAACGAGTATCCGTTATTAAGGAAACTATCGAGTATTTCAGTAAACTTTTCAAATGTAAAATCGAAGTGATTGTCCATGTACATTTTTTTAACCACGGTGTTACACTGAATTGGCACGGAGTAACATTATTAAAAACCAGATGAAAATTTATTAGGAATAATTTAAAAGAGTTATCTTTATAGTGTCTCGCCAAATTTATCCAATTATGGCCTTATTACATCAGGAGCTTACTAGTTCCATTTTAAACTGTGCTTACAAAGTACATAGTGCTTTAGGGCCTGGATTATTAGAATCTGCATATGAAGAATGTCTTTATTATGAGCTTGATAAAATTGGTCTCGTTGTACTTAAACAAAAACCGATGCCTCTCATTTATGAAGAGAAAAAACTTGATTTAGGTTACAGGATTGATCTGATGGTTGAGGGTTTGGTCATACTTGAGATCAAATCAATTGACGCAATTAATCCGATACACTTTGCTCAGTTATTGACTTACCTGAAACTATCAAAATGCGGAGTTGGTTTCCTGATAAATTTTAATGTTCAGTCATTGAAAGATGGTATAAAGAGAGTAATATTATAAAATCGAGGGAGACATTTAAACCACGGTGTCGCACGGAGTTGGCACAGAGTAACACGGTTTAATGAAAACGGGAATTTATATTACTCTTTGAATTTAACTCAGTGTATAACCCCGTGTACCTCTGTGTAACTCGTATGTTTGTTCTTTGAAATATTTTATAAAGTTATTGATATATTGTTTTACTTAACTGGCAATAATGTTCTGTGGTGTAGGTCTATTGAACCTGTCGCAGAGTTTATTATGTCAGCCAGGTAAAAATCGGGAAATAACATGGTTTTCGAAACCGCATTTACGAGAAAGATGTTACCTGAAAATGTAAAACAAAAACTATTGCTCTATGAAACTTTATTTGGGAGGTGATGTCAGTAAAGGATATGCCGACTGGGTAATCCTTTCCGAAAAGAAGCAGACTGTTTTGGAAAACTTTCAGCTTGATGATACCTATGCAGGTCATTGTAAGCTTTATTCTATGCTTGAAGCTTATATTGAGAAGCATCCAGGATCAGAAATCTATGCAGCAGTGGAAAGCACTGGGGGTTATGAGAACAACTGGTTAAATACGCTTAAAAGCTATCAGAAGGTTTTTAATCTTAAGGTAGCAAGGATAAATCCTGCAGGTGTTACATTCAACCGGAAAGCTGGGATGAAGCGAAACGTTACAGATGCCATAAGTGCTTTAAGTATTGCAGAGTTTATGATTGATCATCCTAAGAACATCACTTACGATCAGGATGATAAATGGAAATCTCTTTGTCGTCACTGGAATTTTGTTGAAATGCAGAAGCAGCAAAGGGTTCAGACAATTAATCAACTGGAAACAATTTTGTACAGCGCTAATCCTACGTTGATGCGGTATAAGAAAGGCGATCTTCCAAATTGGCTATTGGAGCTAATAATCCAATGTCCAACAGCAGATAAGTTAGCTAAGGCAAAGCCAGAGAAACTTGCAAAAATCCCTTATCTCTCACTAGCAAGAGCGAAGGAACTGGTAGCAGAAGCGGACCAAAATATCGCTTCAGCTACCGACAGGAACGCAGAAATATTGGTAAGTCAGATTGCCATGCAAATCAAGTCATTTGATCAAAACATTAAAAGTCAGATGCAATTAATTGAACGGGACCTTATATGCCCTGAGATTGAACTTTTAAAATCATTTAAAGGCATAAGCACCATATCTGCAATTGGTCTGTTGCTTGAGATAGAAACCATTGAGCGTTTTCCTACAGTAAAGGGGTTTAGTTGTTACTTCGGATTACACCCCAAGTTTAAGCAAAGTGGAGATAAAGTAATAGGTGTACGCATGAGTAAACAGGGGAGCAAAAACATGCGGAAGATACTGTTTAACATTGCTAAAGGAGCTATTACTTATAATCCTCTAATCATGTCTGTTTATGAGAAGAAATTATCCCATGGAATGAAAAAAATGGCCGCTATAGGTGTCTGTATGCATAAGATCTTACGAATAATCTATGGGATGCTAAAGCATAAACAAGAATATAATCCCTTGATTGACAAAATAAACTGTGAAAAATCTAGAGATAAACAACAGGAAAAACAACAACAGGCAAATGCAAATATCGAAAAAAGTCGTCGTTTCCAGGAGTTTGATGTAAAAGCTCCTATCTCCAGAAAACAGACAAAAAAAAGGAGGGAACACGATTTGTCCCAATGTGAAATAACTTCACAAAATACGGGATCTACATGTTCCTCCGAAACAAAATTATGAAAAACATATTATAAATATTTAAAAACTAACAACTTTAACAACCTTTTTCCCCGATTACAATATGTCAAAGAACTTTATAAACTTTTTTCAAAAAAATCAAACTTTAAACGAAATAACTCTGTGGTGAAAAAAAGTCCATGTTAACCTGAAAGAGAAAAATTAACCACGGAGTTTCACGGTTCAGTGGTGAAAAAAAATTAAAAGGGAAGCCTTACAGATTCATCCCTTATTATGAATTTCCTCTTTCCCGATGGAAGCAATGGTATATTACTTACAGTTTTGATAATAATTTCGACATCCTTTCCTATCAGGTCTTCAAGACCTGCTGCAATTGCCTTTTCAGTCTTATTATCATACTTATTATTTACAACCAGGAGAATCTCAACTTGATCAGTCTTAGTCTGGACAACCTGAAATTGAACAATTTCTGTAAAATATTCGAAAAAAATCGTAAATGTATGAACAATAAGGTACTTACCCGAGGGAGTGACCAGAATATCCGAGTTCCTTCCTTTTATCTGCCTGAAGGATGCTAATTTAATTTCCGAATCCGGTGATTCCTGTGACCTCTCAATGATGTCCTGGGTGTCATAGCGGATAAAAGGCATAGCCAGGTTCCATAGATCAGTGGTTATATGCCTTCCCGTTATGGTTGGCACATCATCACTATCGAGTACCTCAGTAATTGCATATTCCATGGATGCCCGGTATGATTTCCTTTCAGGATCTTCAAAAAACTGTGCACTGGATTCGCAACTATATGAATCAAAAACCGGCGCTCCGAACGCCTCCTCGATCTTATTACGTGCGTCAGGGGTAAGGATATTCCCGGTAGTATTTATAGCTTTGGGAGAATATTTCAGCTTGAAGCCGTCTTTGATCAGTATGGAAAGAAAGAGCAAAGGATCGGGATAGCATCTTATAAAGGCGGGCTGGGTATGATTAAGGCTCTTTAATACTTCCCTGAGATTCTCAGCTGTAAGGTCCTTTATAAACAAATATTGACTGCGGGTAACAATATCCTGCAGTTTCTTATAATAACCTGACCGTGGATTCTGGCTCAGTTTGGCATAAGTATCTCCCAGCTTGTAACCCATCCAGTACCATCCCCTGATAGCGCAGGCATAGCTCATGCTATATGCTTCCGGATTAATGAAATAGGTAAAGGGCGCACCGGTCGAGCCGCTAGAATTGAGACGAATACTTTTCCTGACAGGGATATTGCGCGCAAGGTAATAACCGGGCTCGTGGCGACGCATCTCATTCTTATCTATTACCGGTATCTTATGGAGATCCTCAGCGCTTTTTATATCGGAGGGAACAAGATGATGTTTCTGGAAAAGTTCGTGATAGAACGGAACATTTTCATATGCATGATTTATCAGAAGCTTCAAACGTTCTTCCTGATACTCTGCAAGCTTTTCAGGTTTCCAGACCTGGCTTTCCAGAAGAAAATGAAGCGACCCGGATATTGACTGACCGGAAAGGAGGTCGCTTGCCCCGAGGACTATGTTTTCCTGCAACCAGTTATATAACCCCATTACAACTAAAAAAGCTTAGTGATCATCTGGCTGACTATTTTTCCCTGCACCGCGACTGAATAGTTTTCATTAACTGTTTTAATAGCCCGCCGTGCCATACCTTCGCGGAGATTATCGTCGGAAAGCAGGATATGTATGTACTTTACGAATGATTTAGTGTCGGTATAATCTTCTATCACAAAGGCATTATCTGAATGGATTGCAGCATCACTCACGTTTCCCACATTTGAGATAACCGGAACGCAGCCGCATGCCATAGCCTCCAGCATTGATGTAGGCAGTCCTTCACTTCGGGAAGGCATAACCAGAACTTTTGATCTCTGAAAATAGTTCACTGTCTCATCTATCTGCCCGGTAAAAAGAACATTATCAGTCAGAGCGAGCATTCTTGCCAGATCAACACAGTATTTATACAGATAGCCCTCTCCGACAAAGCACGCCTTCAGAATGGGAAAATCTTTCTTAAGAATTGACAACATCTTTAATACCCTGTCGGGACCTTTAAGGTTCCTGAATGTTCCCACAAAAAGAACATCAATATCTTTAGGCACTGTTGGCCTGAAATTAAATTTGCCAAGATTTATGGCACCATTATAAACAAGTATTTTTGAAGAGCTGATGTTGTGTCCGTATAAATATTTATTTACAGTGCTTCCTTTTGTAGTTATCAGGTCGGTTTCCCTTAAGGCTGCCAAATTTACCCGTTTCAGGAACCACTTCAGACGACTGTAGGTTTCAATTTCCACAATACCACCGATTAGCGATATAATACTTTTAGCCCCGGTTAAACGGGCAGCGATCAGGCTATTAATGCCTTTTGGAATGAGGTGATACCCATTAATGATATCAGGCCTGATCTTTACTGCATGATAAATCAACTGAAATGGCTCCGCAATAAGCCGTACGGCTCTGCTGACAAATCGTGGTCTGATCCTGTTTATCCACCCGGGCAGAGTTATATATACTGTATTTGGCAGAGGGAAAGCCTCACGTTCCCTGAAAATATATAATTTACTGATTAAAGGATTAGCTGCAAATGGTTCCGCTTTTGAGAGTGTCAGCGATTTCCCCATCCTTCCCACTACCAGGAAACATATCAGTTTTTTTTCCAAAGCCAATCCGATTTGAATTTAATATTACTCCATAAAAAATTCCACGATTGAGGGCTTAATCTGAATAAGTTCTTTAACAGATACAGTTTCATGTCAATTCTCGCTGCCAGTCTTTGCTGTTTGCATTCTCGCAGATATTCCGTCTCGTACTTTAGCCTATGCCCGGCCTTTAGATTCTTAAAAATCCTGTCAGCCTTTGAAAGATCGTTTAAGACGCCGTTATTATTTGAGTAATCCTGGGTGAAATCGTGGCGTATACGGTAAGGTTTTATATCGTAATCCAGAGAACCGTCATCTTTAATTATAAGGTCGGCAAGAATGCCTTGCCTGACCTTTTTCGCCCAGAACATATCAAATATAAAATTCCCAAGACTATAAAAGATGATGCCTCCATTATACTTCTCGACAGGCTGTACCACATGCGGATGATGGCCGATTATTATGTTTACTCCATTATCAATCAGCTCGTGGGCCAGGTCGGCCTGGGCGGGTGAAGGCCACGCTACATACTCATTGCCCCAATGAATGCTGAAGAGAATCAAATCAGGAGCATGCGATTTTATTTCGTGAAGAGTGTTGAACAGGATCTCTCTTTCAAGAGGAGCTATTAGTTTTGTTCCGGGGTGATCATTGACGGCATTGAATGCTGCAAAGGCAAATTTCTTTCCCTGCCGCTCCGAAAAAACAATTTTTGAAATCTTACCATCAATGGAGCCAGTATGGTTAAACCCGCTTTCTTCGAGTTCAGATTTCGTGTTTTCAAAAGGAGCCTCGCCATGATCGAGCATATGGTTATTTGCAATTGAGACAACCGTTAAGTTCAGGATCTTCATTAACTGCAAAACAGCAGGGTTGCCTTCAAATGGTTTTTTAATATTCTCCTGATTCAGGGACAGCGGTGCTTCCAGATTACAAAATACAATATCCGAATTAAGAAACGGATTGTTCTCATTTACAGAATAATACGAAATAAGTCTCCCCATGCTGCTTCCAATACCATTGCCCCTGGTATAAGCCGTATCAGCAGGCAGAAGATCACCCACACACGAAATCCTTACTGATCCCATTTTTCCAATTAAAAACTTACTTATTTATTTTCCTTTGTGGACTAAATTCCTCAGAGAAATAGAAACCAGGAGATAGACCTTCGTCCCTTAGTCTCTTCGTCCCTAAGTCCTCTAACCTCTCCCCTTAAGCCTTACATAATTCCACCCCACAATTAATATTACAGCGGCAAAAAGGTACAAAGGGTACCACTTTTTGCTTTTCAACTTATATATCCCATAAGCTGCCAGAATTAAAAGGAATGGTTTCGCTGGATAGGAAAACCTGACAGAAGTGAACATCATAGCTTTAAGCAGCACAAATTGATATCCAATAACAAAAGCAAGCAGTACAGCCATTTCCTTCCTTTTATAGCGCAGGGAATAATACAAACCATAAAAACTGAAAAATGCCAGGACGATCCAGAATAAATTTCCGGCAATATGATAATAATATTCAGAATGCGGCAATCCTCCGGCATTCGGAACAGTAACAACACTTGGGAAAGGTGAAATGTAAGATAATACAGCAAATACCGGCGATCCTACCAGGGCAACCAATGGATTAATCTTTTCCATATAAGTTAAGCGCTCCTGGGTGAATTCGTCCACATTTGTGTACTGATTATAATATTCATCGAATCTGCCGGTGGATTTCAGAAAATAAATATAAAATATTACTATAATTCCTGCTAATAAAACATTTATAATCACATATTTTGCCCTATACTGAACTACAAAGGAAACCATTAATACAAATAACATAAGGATACTGAGTGCAGACCTGAAGAAAAAGAGAAGCAGAACAAAAAATAATACTTTTATGACAGAAAAGATCTTAAATGATCTTTGGATTTTAACCATCAGAATAAATGCCTCAATCATTATCAGAACCATCAGGTTTTCTTTCAGCATTATTTCTGAATAAAACCAGGAAATAGGATATAGAGCAAGTAAAATTCCTGCCAGTCGTGCCGCTGGAGGTTCGATAAGAAGACTAGCCAGTCTGTACCCCCTGACAACAATTAAGGTGCCCATGAAGCAGAGCAATATCTTTATTATTATTGGTGACTGGCCGAAAACAAAAATTGGCAGCATCAGAAATGTTGAAAAACCTGTGTCTGAGATGTCGCTTTTATAACTGGTAAAGATGTGAAGATATGCATCCCTTACTGAAGACTCCTTCCAGATATCAACAGCTTCTGAAGCAATCCTATAATAGACCATCTCGTCTCTTGCTCCTACTGTATAAAACATGTTCCAGGTTTTATAAGAGATTAACAGGAGAATCAACATTGCCACGAGTCTGATTATAAAAGCGCTCCAAAAAAGTCTGGTAGTGTATCCGGGTTCATTCAGGTAATACCATTTCTTTGAAAAATAGTTAATTCCTGAAATTATACTTATAAAAATAAAAAGAGCTGCAGCTATCCATTCAATACCATAAAGCTTTCCGGGGAAAACCAGGTAAAGGGCTCCAAACAGTCCAAATACAAAAACTATTATTCTTTTTGAAGTAGCCGCGCTCCAACCCATAATTTCTTATAATTTCCCGGCGATTTCCAGAAATTGCCCGGCTCTGCACTCCGAAGATTGTTCAGATGCAATCTTAATACCCCTCTCAATTATCCCTTTTTCTTTAGACTTTACGACTGCCTCTACTATTTTCCTCACATAATCCGTTTTGTCACCGGCAATAAAAACAAGATCCTCAAAGTCATTGTATTCTGAATCCAACCTGTAACTCACAAAGGGCTTCCCAAGAGCCAGGTATTGGTATTGCTTATTATTGCTGAGATAAAGAGCATATTCATGGTCGGGTTTAGCAGCCACCAAACCGATATCCCAGTTAATTACAACCTGCGGAAATTCATTGAAGGAAATAAACCCGAGATATTTTACATTAGGATAATTCAATAACTCATTCCACAAAATCCTTTCTTCATCAGTCAGATCCAATTTCCCCGCTATTTCAAAATCATATTGCGGCAGATTCACCGCTATAAAAATCAGCAGTCCGATATCAATTACATAATCTATATTCCCGGCTAACCCAACCAACGGCTTTACTTTTGGCCTGATAAAAGGTGTCAATTTATTATAATTCCACAGATCGGTGTCCACTGTATTTGGCCACAATTTTACCTTTTCCGGGATATAACCATAATACTTTTCAAAATAATTACTGCAAAGGCTTTTACTTATTCCCAGGATTAGATCAGCACGATTTATAATTGGTAATTCCTTATTCAAATTGTCGGGATATAATAGAATACTTGGATCGCGAAGAAGATAGATCAGTTTTTGATCTTTTTTCAGATATGGAAGCAGGTAATATTGATTTGGATCTATCAGAAAAATAAGATCATAACGGCGAAAAAACGAGGCCCATTTTAATGATCTAAATAAATGCTCAGTCACCGTCAGGAATTTTATTTTCCTTAACCTCTCTAAAACCCAGAAGTGATAAAAATAAAATTTAATGTCTGGCGACAAGTTTTTCTTTTTCTTCAGATTTAAAATCGAATTAAAGAGCAGAATATCAAGATCGGGGTTTAACCTGTGAATGGCCTCTATGGTCGCTCTCCTCGTATAATTAATAAAATCAAGTCCGCTGCAGACTGTAAGGATTTTCATTTATGAGAAAGATAAAAGTTCCCCGGCAAATTCATTATAATTTCTCTGAGCATTGAATTTTTCTTCCCAGCCTTTACGTGATAACCTGCGTTTTTCCCGCCATTGCTCTTTATCTGCTGAGACTCCTGACAAAACTTCAGCAATATGATCAGCTGTAGGATTTTCAGGAAGCAATAATCCATTTGTGTCATTAACAATTTCAGGTGTTCCCCCGACT
The DNA here is from genome assembly GCA_963715785.1 of uncultured Bacteroidales bacterium. Taxonomy (GTDB): domain Bacteria; phylum Bacteroidota; class Bacteroidia; order Bacteroidales; family VadinHA17; genus LD21. The sequence goes on along the minus strand of OY970276.1, from coordinate 1,426,230 downwards.
GCAGTTGCAATTACAGGAATTCCAAATGAAAGCGCTTCCATGACTGATACCGGAATCCCTTCATACCTGCTCACATTAACGAACAAGTCAACATGTGTCGATTTATAGAAATCAAGTATTTCAGGATGTGCCAGCTGTCCCGGGAAAAAACATTTTACGAGAGAACCGGCAAATGAGTTTTCCGCCTTTTCAATATATTTTGAAATATCACTCCCTCCGCCCAAGTGATACCATTTGACATCTATTTTGGGGAACATGGCAATTAATAAAATAAGCGAATCTAATATCAGATCTACTCTTTTATTACTGTTAATAGCTGAACACGACACTATCGTCAGCCCATTACCATCCGATGAAGGATTGATGCATTCGGGTTCAGGTGTGCCAAGTCGGGAAAGAAAATATTTTTGAGAATATTGTGGAATTGCCTTTGATATGTAATTCCTGCCATGTTCGGAAATCAGATATAATTTATCTGTATATTTTAGAGTTGCAGCCCTGATAAATGTCAAGCCTTGTTCTCCCCGCTCTTCATACAGATCGAAACCGTGTGCCCTGCATACAAGAGTTTTAATTCTCCCTTCTGTCTTTAACATAGCAAGTGAAAAAGCGCTGAAATTAAGCCAGTAAGAATAATGAACGCATAATTCTGATGGCAATATTTTTTCTAATTTGCTCTTTGTCAAAGCTGCAAATCCAAGATACTTAATTGCTTTTAAAATTGAAATCCTTTTAAGTTCATTCTGAAGTTCAGGAATTTTAAATAGCAGGCAACAGGATAAAAAGCCTGAAAAATATAGCTTGAGAGAAGACCATTTATTGTTTTGAACGGGAGAAAGGACTATTACATTTCCCGGTACAATTCTGATTACGCTATCTGCCTGAAAAGGAACGATGTAAATTTTTTCAAAATAAACGGATAAGACTCGTACTTCAGATTCCAGGAAGGTCTCAGCCTTACCATAAGGAAATTTACTTGTATAAATTGTCAGAACTGACATTGAGTAAAGAATTTAGCCTTCTTTTTATTCCTATTACTGCCCTGATAAAGTGATAGTAATATGATACATAATAAATAACAACTTTAAAGACAAAGCATATTTTTTTGAAAAACGAAAAATTTCTATTAATCAAAATCAGGGAACAGGCAGTTTTAACAAGACTATTGGTTGCCTTGTTAAAATTCGAAGTCTTCTGTCCCTTGTACCACCTGAACATGCCTATTTCAGAATCGATCCGGACAACCTGTATGTCAGTCATAAGTATCCTGCCCCATAATTCATAATCCATTGAATAATGGTTTTTTTCATTAAGATAACCCACACTGATTATTGTTTTGAGAGGGTAAAAACATGATTGCTGCATGATAGAATCTGACTTCCTCCAGTAGTTTTTTATATCGAGCAGATCAGAAATATTCTTAATTGCCGGTGGGTTGATCTCATTTAGCTTTCTGCTGTTCTCGTCAATCCTTAGTCCCTTCCCGATAAACAAGGCATTGCGGGTATATTTAAACCGGGCAGCCAGGTTTTGAAGCGCATTTTTACAAAGCATATCATCGCTGCAGATCCAATTCACCAGCTCACCTGTACAAATTTTAAAACCTTTATTTATAGCATTGCTCTGACCATGGTCGGGCTCACTAACCCAGAAAGTGATCCATTGTTCAAATTTCTTTATTATATCTATCGTATTATCAGTACTCCCTCCATCAATAATAATTAATTCCAGATTGGGGTAATTTTGCAGAAGGATAGATCTGATTGTCTCCTCAATAAATTGACCCTGGTTGTAACTTGGGGTAACAATGCTGATCCGCGGCCACACGTTACCGTCAGATTGAAATGGGGGAAAGGAATCGCTTTCTTCGGTCCAGGGCCAGCCATATTTTGAAGGAGGACTTGGAGGAAGGCTAATTAGCATAAGGTTGAGGTTGAAGCTTAGGTTGACGTTAAGGCTGATCGTAACAGGATGATAATCATTAATTACCTACATAGTTGACCAGGAGTTACGGATTATATCAACAGGGTATGTTTTTTTCACTTTATATCCAAGCCAGTATTCAGGAGCAATAACTCTGAGATCCTTCTTGGTGTTTAAATACGCTCCCCACCATGAATAAGAGGAATTTGAAAGAATTAATCTGTTGGCATTTATCATTAATTGGAAATCTGTGATAAAATGATTTTCTTCAATACTAAAAGGTACATTAAGCTTCAGGTTCTGTTTAACATATTGAATATCATCACTTATCACAAGCACTTTTGTATTTTCATCCGTATCAAGCTTATCGAGAGCTCTCGCATAATAATCCATGGGTAACTGGAGGCCTTTTCCTCCTAATTCTTCTGTGCCTATCTCAAGATAATCCTTCAACCGTAGATGAATAACTACAACTTTATGATTTTTAAATAGCTGCCCATATTTTTCATGAAAAATCCTCCTGAATTTTCTTTTGATCCTGAAAAGCTCACACTTCCTGAAATTATCGAAAAATAACTCTGATTGAAAAAATCCTTTATAAACGACCCCTTTTCTCAAGGAATTTAATATTATCCCGGGTTTCTGCCAGTTGCTGAATTCAATCGTTTTTCTTGTTGATAAAAGAAATATATGCTTGATCATCTTTCTGACATACTTCCTTTCGCAAAATCTCATTGTAAAGTATTTCTCAGGGAGACAGCCATAGGACTTATCCTCTAAAATCGCATAAGATTCATTCAGAATTTTCGAACATCGCCTGATAAAGGCCAGCTGAAAAAGTTGATTCCCAAGCTGACCCTGCAATTGAATGCCTATCATTAAGCTCCTACTATAAAATTAAAGGCACATCTCCTTAATTCCCTGTGGTGAGAATCTTCTTAGAAGGTTGATTCTGGTCAGGATTATTAAATTCCGCCAAAATACCACTCTTAATGGTCAATTTTGAATTTTCCTTTATTTTGCTCTGAAGCAGGGTATTTTTTGTGCTTCACCTTCATAATCACAGCTGTGATGCATGATACTATGGTCAAAATTGTTATAAATAATGATACCAAAACAAACACTCCAATCCTGGTAGGTTTCATTATGAGAGTGGCAAGATACGACGGTTCTTTGTATGCCGACCATTTCACTCTGTATTCGTTAAACAACGGATCCCGGGTTTCAGAATACAAAAATTCCAGAAGCCGGATGTGAAAACTATGATACCATAATTTAGCCGGCTTCCCCAAAATATCATAATTTGAATGTCCGTTATGATCATATAAAGGAAGGGAATTTCTTACGGCCTTCACCCCCTGCATAAAAAGAAATCTGGCCCCCGGGTCACCTGTGAGCTTGTAATAATCCGACAGGCCCTGCAGAGTCACGATCATCCCGTTTAATACTCTCGTCTGGGGAACACTATCATCGGCGTATTCTTCGTACCAGTATCCGCTACTGTCCTTGTAGGTTACACCCCCATCTTTTACTTCGGTGTACAGCACATTCATTGATCTCCTTGCGTAATCGAGGTATACACTGTCGCGAGTTTTTTCGAAGGCCCTGATAAATGCCTGCATCGCCCTGCCCTGGTTCATTGCCGACCTCCATGGTGATGTCATTTTATAAGCCGGCCAGTTATAATAATCATAGAATATATATGAACTGTCATTTAGAATACTGTAATTATTCATCAGCCAGTGTATACAGTTGAGAAACTTTCTGCCAGATGCGGTGTCTTTCTGATCGGCCCATTTTATTGCCCGCTCGGCAACAGCTACACAATTATATTGTTCCCCAAGCTTTCCTTCATAAACCACAACAGGTATCCCTGTAGAATCATTTTTAAGATACTGCGATTTTTTCCCGGCAAATTCCTGATACATCCGGGTCTCAAAGCTTTCTAATGAATGCCCGATCTTATTGATGATCAGATATGTCAGTAGGACAGAACCTGCAACAAGGGAGAAATTCCTGAGGATAATTTGTTTTTTACTCATACCTGAGGACATCAGACAATCTGCAGCTTAAATACCTGCTGCACTTTCTCCTCAGGGATTAATACATAATCACTCTGGGAAATATTTCCGTCTATCTGAAATGAATCTAATCTGGTCAAAGCATTAAGGTGATTTTCATTATTTTTTATTACCCTGAAAAATCTATAATTCAAATCTTTGAAAATTGTCTCTATCATACTCTGCCTGTTTACACGCGCCATATTCTTTTCTGAATAAGCAGGAAGAATTTCTATTATCACCACTGGCCTTGCTACAGAAATTGTATGTTTTGCTCCTGAAATGACTTCCAACTCTGCACCCTCAACATCAATTTTGATAACTCCAATTTCTCTTCCCGCAAAAAACACAAGATCGTCCAGTCGGGAAGAAATCACATATTCACGCCTGACAACTTTGTCACCGGGACGATAGTCAGAAATAATGGATGCTGTAACATCCACATCATTATTGTAGTAAAATTGCAACGTTGTCACTCCGGTCTTATCGCTGACTCCAAATGGCATCAGGTGTGTCGCCGGCAGATCGTTGACCCTTATTAATTCTTTCAGATATGAAATACATGACGGGTTCACTTCAAAACCAAAATACTCCCTTCCACGGTCGATGCTCTTTAATTTCAGAAGTGTCTGACCTGTATTTACTCCTGCGTCAATAAAAATACCTGTGTTTGACGGCATTAATACTTCAAGCAATTCGGTCATCCATGGTTCATTTTCAAAAATGTTGTTCCATCCCGTATTTTTTAATATGGGGATTTTGTATGTTGTGTGGCCAATTCTGTGTCTCAGAGTGAAATTAAAAGCAGTCAGGCAATTCCCTTGCAAGATTCTTAGTTTCCGTAAAGATTTAGCTATTAATAATGATCTCTGCATGAGCAATAATTACAATAATTTATTATACAATTCAATATATTTATCAGCCTGATGGCTTATTGTGAAGCCGTTCATTACTTTTTCGCGGCAATTATCTGCTATCTTCTTATAATTGTTTTCATCTAGTTTAAGTATCTGATCAATAGCTTCTGCCAAACCTGCTATATTGCCTGTGTCCGCTAAATAACCCGTAACCCCGTTTATGACCATATCAGGAATGCCTCCGGTATTAAAGCCTGCAACGGGTATTCCGCACGACATAGCTTCAAGCGCAGTTTGTCCGAAAGCCTCCTGAAGGGAGGGTATTACAAACACGTCGGCACAGTTATAGATCAACGACAATAAATTGTTGTTACCGACATTTCCCAGATGTAAAAATGATATACCAATATCTGAAGGGAGTTTACCTGATCCAAAACTGAGTAAGAACAGGTTTAAATAAGTTTTGCGAAGTTGAATTAAAGTTTCAAGGAGCTCATGAAACCCTTTTCTCGGATTATTGATACCGGGAGCGCCGAAAACAATTACCCGGCTCCCGACAGGAATATTTAATGCCCTCCTGCAGGCAATTTTATCGAGAGGTGTAAATTCATCAGTTTCAATACCATAATGAACAGTGCCAATGTCCAGATCTTTAAACAAACTGCTACTTTCCGCTTCACCAGCCAGCCATTTGCTGTCAGCTCTTATTATTATCCTTTTTTTGAATTCGGCGATTGCCCTGAATTTTCGCTGCCAGCTGAAATAACTAAGATCTTTATGGAAAGCAGACCCCAGTTGCGGACATTGATTGCAGTGTGTTTTGAATTTTTCACATCCGCTGTTATAGTGACACCCTCCTGTGAAGGGAAACATATCGTGAAGGGTCCAGACAACTGGCTTATTCACTCTCTTAAAGAATGCGGGCAAATCAACGAAACCTGATGTCCAGTGCAAATGGTAAATATCTGCATCGGGCAGCTGACTGATGAATCCCGATTTCAGAGCGCTCCGGTCGTCACTAAAGAGTTCCTGGTTTGTCTGACGGGAATGAGAATATTTAGCAAAATCAGAACTTATCCGGTTTTTACGTCTCCTGTATTGGAATTTTTCAAACGACCCCGGGTATTTATAACTTATAACCGCCTCATCATCAGAATATTTTGTACGAACGAACATATAAGATGAAACCGATTTCTTAATCAGACCTTTGTGAAGTCTGAAGGCAGCTCTTGAAGCACCTCCTGAATTATCAAGAGTGCTGAGATGCAGAATGTGCATTACTTAACTTTTTTATTTTTCTAAAAAGCGACTTCCTATATCTTGTAAAAACCTCTTCAAAAGGATTTAGAATAATGTAAAAGGCCTTTTTCAAATTGTAAACCGGACTTTGAAGAAGTTTTTCTATATCATCTGTATGTCTTTGCTTAACCTGTAACATTCCTTGCTCAATGTCTCTGACCAAATATAAAATTTGGCTGGGGTGTTTCCCCTTAAACTTTTTCAGCCATGAAACGTCCCAATAGACACTGAATACACTGAACGGATCCTCGAGATTCATAAAAACTTCATTGGCCCACCATTCAGCCTTTTTTCGCTGTGACCATTCTGCATTCTTGTAATAGTCAGCCTTTTCCATTACCTGCTTTGGAAAAACGAAAGAATAATGGTACAAATAAATGCCCATTTTTTTTGTCTGTTTAGCACGTAACCACTTTATTCCCCTCATATCAGCCTCATGATCGTTTGTAACAGTTGGAGGGCGATGTGAAATATATTTATATCCCGGGCCCCATTTAAACAACCTGTGAAATTCCTCGGCTCCGCGTTTTAGCAGCCAGCTGTCGACAAGATAATCAAAACCTCCCCAGAATTGATGTTGCTTAAAAGAGATTGCAGTAATTTCAGGATCACATTCTAAAACTTTTTTTATAGATTCTATATCTTCATCTTTATAAAACTCATCTATATCTACCTGCCACAAGTAATTTCCAGTTGCTCTTTTTGCATATGCTCTGCTTTGCTCATGTTTTTCTCCAGGCCAGAAACCATTGGGATAACCTTCATCCTCTGCAGTTACAATTGTAATTTTATTTTCACCGTCCTCATTTTTCTTAATCTCTCTCAGTAATTCAAGCGTTCCGTCATCTGAATGGCCCTCACCATCTGCAGTGCCTCTTGAACCTTCGCAAGCCCCTTCGGCAATTATAATTTCATGGGCATGTGAGTATAATGCCCGTATACAATAACGTGTAAATGGTTCCCCGTTAAAAACTATTATACCGAAGCTTATTTTTGCAGACATGCCAGGTATATCTCTTCAAGTCTCCTGTCCAGCACTTCGATATCATTATTCTCCGATATAAAATCCCGTCCTCGTTCACCCATTTCATACCTCATACCAGGATTTTCAATAAGGGTTTTTAAATAATAGGCCATCTGTTTTGTGTCTTCTGGCTCAACAATGAATCCATTTTCATTATTACGAACAAATTCAGAAACAGCTCCGACGTTTGATGCGACAACAGGTAATCCCGATGCGAAAGCTTCCATAATAACAACAGGTGTCATTTCATCCAGGCTGGGGAGAAAGAAAATATCGGCATTTTCATATTCAAAAAGAAGCTCATCCTGATTCCTGGGACCTGTAAATACTACGTTTCCCTGAAGATTCAGATCGGAAGTTGTCGCCATAAGATTCTCCTGTTCAGGTCCATGTCCAACTATCCTATAGGAAATCTTTATGCCGCTTAGCTCTTCTTTAATAAGTGAAATCGCCTCCAGTCCAAATTTATGACCTTTTATTAGATCAAGTCTACCCACGCTCAGTACAACAATTTCTTCTTTGCTTTTTACTGATCTTGTAATTGTATTGTACTTTTTTGTGTAAACACCAACCGGATGAATGATGATTTTCTCTTGCGGAACTCCACAGCTGATCAACATATTATAAGAATATTTGCTGATGGCTAATATTTTATCAACATATTTAAAGCTATCTGAATATATATTGCCATTAGATTCAATTAGTTTACGAAGATCATACCTATGCATCATCAGAACAACCGGCGCCTTAATACCTGATTTTTTAAGAAGGACTGCCCTGTCTAAATAATCAGCATAATGAACCTGTATAATATCAATATCTTCTTTCAGGAAAGGGAGTAATTGGTATAATATTCTTAATGAAAGGGCTTGCCTGCCGAATTTAAATACATTCAAACTGTTTATAACCTGTCTATTATGTTTAAATAATACTTTGAATAAAAGAGGGATTGTTCTGAAATACCTGACAAATATATTATGGTGCACGGGTTCAGGATATGACACGCGGGAGTTCAGATCATAGCTTAATATTTCATTATGGGATACACCCTTAATTTCATATTTTGGAAAGATATAAACCGAATGACCCTGATCGATAAGTCCTGTAATTTGATATAATATAAATGTTTCAGGCAAGCTTGGAAAAGCTCCGATTATAAAACCTATTTTCATAGAGTCAGTTTTTTGATTTTCCGAGGATTTTTTTTAGCGGCTTAAACAACCCGAAATTTCTGAACACTTTCCTAAATCTTTTATAGCGCGACATGATCTCAATTATCCAGTTCATTTCTTTAGGATACAGATCGGTCGATACTCCTTCCTTTATTGAGTTTGCAACGAGTTTCAGGTGATATTGTATAAGCGCATTATTAATTTCTTCATTATAATTCCCTATCATAAAATAAATTGTGATCAATAATGCTGACAGTTTCGCACTCTTGTCTGCCGAGGACCACAGGCCACCTTTATGTACTCGCCGGGCACCCATAATTTCAGGGAAATACTTAATTTTCCCATTTTGAGCAATTAATAAGAATAATGGAAAATCTCCAATAACTGCTTTCGACATTAACTTGGGAACTTCTAAATTGTAATTCCGAAACACGACAGAGAGCGTGGGGATTGATATATCACCAGTTGCTAATTCAAGAGCAGTGTAATAATCTTCATATTTATTCACATACTTTGCCTGATTTATGTCACCAATGACCACTACGTTATGACAAGCCATAGAAAAATCAGGGTTCGATTCTAAAAAATCAACCTGCTTCTGTAATTTTAAAGGGTCGGTCCAATAATCGTCGCCTTCAAGCATTGCAATATACTCTGCACCCGATGAAAAACAAATGTCAAACATCTGACGGGCGTTTTTTGATGCTCCAATATTTTGTTTGTTTAATATAGGCTCAACCAATTCAGGAAAATCTTCTTTATATTTCATGCATAATTCTGAAGTTCCGTCCGTCGAGCAATCTTCACCAATAAAAAGCTTAATTGGAAATGTTGTTTTTTGCATTAACACACTTTCAATTGCTTGCTCGATGTACTTTTCATGGTTGTAAGTTACCATGAAAACCGCAACTAAAGGCTTCTTCACTTATTCCTGGAGCTGATAAAACTGATCATATTTTTAATAATCCCAAGCTGATGACCTGATATTTCAGAATCGCTTATACTTAGGGAAAATGACTCTTCCACCTTTGTTATATAGTTCATAAATTCAAGCGAATCAAGAATCGATTCATTTAGAAGACCGGTGTTCTCTCTAATATCAACATCTGATTTTATGCTTTTTATAATCAGCTTCAATTTTTCGAATATCTGTTCAGTGTCCATTTTTTAATTTATAAAACGATATAAAATAGTACCCCAGGAAAGACCTACTCCAAAGCCCGAAAAAATTATCAAATCGCCATTGCTAAGTTTATTCCGGCTACACAGGTTTTTAAAGGCGATTGGGATAGTTGATGATACCGTATTTCCATAGTCTTCCATATCTATTACCATTTGTGAATCTTCTATATTTAATTTTTTCTGTATTTCACGAAGCATATACTTATTTGCCTGATGAAAAACAAAATATTTAATTCCTGAGATAGTCAGGTTATTCCTTAAAAGTATTTCATTAACTGATTCGGGAACAACTTTAATTGAAAATTTAAAGATTTCCCTGCCGTCCATGTACAAAAATTTTGTTTTCTCCGGATCTTTAGAAACTCCGCTATTATTAACAATAAGTCTGTCAGCTCTCGATCCGTCTGTGCCAAATACAGCATCAATCACTCCGTAGGAATCGTCACATTCAGTCAAATATACTGCACTTGCTGCATCTCCAAAAATAGATGCCGTGCTCCTGTCTTTATAATCGATAGCTTTTGAATACTGGTCAGCCGTAATAATAAGGGCATTTTTAATCATTCCTGTTTTTATAAAATTTCCTGCAACCGGCAGGGCATATGTAAATCCGGAACAGCCAAGATTAATATCAAAGGCAAGGCAAGAGTTCTTTAATCCAAGTTTATGCTGGGTTATGCATGCGGTTGTGGGGAGGGTAAAGTCAGGATTCTGTGTGCAAAATAATAGGAGATCAACATTCTTTTTTTCAATAGAATTGACAGTCAATAATTTCTCGGCAGATCTTGATCCCATATCTGAGGTCGTCTCATCTTCAGCAGCAATATGCCTGATTTTAATGCCTACCTTTTCTTCAAGAAAAGCTGCATCAATTCCACATTCTTTACTAAGGTAATTGTTGTCAATTGTCCTTTGCGGCAAATAATATTCTATATATTTAATGCAATAGTTCATAGCAGGTCAATCCTCCAGTATAGCATATCCAAATCCGGTTTTGCCAAACCCGTTGCCATTATAGAACATATGTAAACGATTTTTAATATTTACAACGTGGCAATATTCAATCATTTCCGAGTCCCAACCACCATTGGAAGTATCAATGCCAGCCAAATGGTCTTTCCTCTCCCATTTTTTCCCGTCAAAAGATTCGGCATATCCAATTCTATAACCTGATAATTTATTTGTTCTGTAATTTAGAATTTTCCTGTAAGAATACCACATCTTGAATTTATCCTTGTCTTTGATTACACATGGTCGGCCAATTGCCTCATTCTCATCAATATAATCAACACAAATAATCCCTTCTTTTCTCCAATTTATACCATCATCTGACTCTGCATATTTTACATGGTATCTCGGTTCAGGATATTTATTTACAATTTTCCATTCTGTACACGATATGTACCACATCTTCCATAAATTATTATCAACTAGGACAAAAGGCGCAGTATTAAAATAAGGTTCATAAATGCTTCTATCGCAAATAGGTCCCTTAGAGTACTTAATAAAATTATCGGTACTTTCTTCACTTATTGCTAATCCTATTGATAATCTATAAGATACTGTCACCTGCGGATTCCATCCTATATAATACATATACTTCTTGTTATTATGGACAACAATGCAAGAAGGCATGATACCATTATCATCAAACGTACCCAGTTCACCTAAACCGAATATTGGCTCAGGATTTACATGAGTAATATTTAGAATATCATTATATCTAATTTCAAGATAGTACGGAAGCGATTGCCCCTTTGAATTTCTGGAACTAAAATATATGCGATATTTATCTTCATTAATCATTTCTACAAATGGAATTGCAGCGTGACTTACCATAAAGTGATTCTCCTTTGCAGGCACAAATATTAATCCCTTCTTAATCCATTTCATACTAAAAGCGGATCTTTAAACTTGACATATCTAATTTCTTTGCCGGATTTCCATTATAAACACTGAAAGGTTCAGTATTTTTTGTGATACTCGAGCTCATTGCAACAAAAGTTCCCTCTCCAAGAGTAAGATTTTCCTTGAGTGCCGAATTAACTCCTATAAAACAATTCGATTCAATCGTACAATTGCCTGATATTACCAATTGTGAAGTCAGAAAAACATTGTCCCTTATAATACTATGATGGCCAATATGATTGCCGCTCCAAATTACGGCATTATTGCCAATCTCCACATACGGCTGAATGGTGTTGTCTTCCAGTATAAAACAATTGTCGCCCAGTTTAAGATTATCAAAAGTAGTAGCCTTTGAGCTGACATAATTTATCATCTTATAATGTTTAGCTTTTACTTCATTATAGATTCGTTCCCTGTCCCGGTTCATATTCTTATGGGTAAGAGGGGCAAAGAACATGAAGTCGTAAGGGTTATATAATGATTCTATCTTTTCAAAAGGAACAACAGGAAGATCATGAAAAGACCCCGATTCGGGTACAAATTCTTTATTTACGGTAAATGCAACAACTTTATGATCACTGTCTGTCTCTAAATAGTAGTATGCCAGCTCCGCTAAGTCCCTGATCCCGAAAATAATTATCTGTGCCATTCAGAAGATTCTTTAAATACATATACAGTATACTCAAACAAACCATAATCATTTCGTATAATAAAATTCTTCGATACCTCCTTCCTCAAAAATGAAGCAAGCAAATCAAACGGCAGATGAAACAGGTCTTCTCTTTCCCAATCTACATGCTTTGACATAACATTGAATGCTATTCCACAATTTGCTTTCAGGAAAATTGTCCTGATCATATTTTTAAAATATTCGAACATTTCATCAAATGAAAGTTCTCGTTTTTCAGTGAAGACCCCGTTTAAAACTATAAAATCGAATCTTTTAACATTGTCGGGTGATTTAAGAATGTCGAGGCATAAAAATGGTATTTCAGGATACTTTTTTTTGCAGAGATCTATGAATTCTGATGAAATATCAAGACCTGTATATTCTGTATTTATATAACCGCTCTTAACAAGATACTGGTATAGATGGGCCGCGCCGCACCCAAAATCAAGTAATGTATATTTTTTATCTCCAGGAACTATTTCGAGCATTATTTTATAACGTAAAAAAGCCTCGTCTTGTTTAGGCCAATCCACTCCACGGTGATTGTCGCCATATTTTCTGAGACAATTCTCGTAATGATCCACAATTTTAATATATACCGCTTTCATAATAATTCGTAAGCCATAAGAAAATTAATCACGGACTCCTTTTCATTGAACATCATTACATCGATTATAGACAGGAATGGCATAGATTCTGCCTTTAATCGTGGATATGTGACCGGTTTAGATTTCAGAAACTGAAGTTTTATATTGTGTTTTTCAAATGTTTTGCTATCATAAAGAGTGCTTCCGCCTATTGAATTAATATAAATATCTGCCTTTTCCAGAAGACAAATTTTTAAGATTTTGTCCTGCCCTTTTAAATGTGCAGTATCGTATTTTAAGGAAGAAATTTCAAGGAGTGTACTTATGTCTAAATATTTACTTATCTGAACAATACTGTTGGCAATAAATTTTGATAGGTTCGTTTCTCTGCATTCCATAATTTCTTTCAGAATCGGGAAAACTTTTAAGTACATCGGTGCTTTTCTGAATACTGCATCAAATGTTCCGAGCAATTTATTTCTCCATCCGGTATCCGGTGCTAAATTTATTTCATAAATCAATTTATTTTGTGAGACTTTTTCAAGCGGTAATATAAACATAAAATCCTTCCCGTTTATTAAGATTCTATTCCTGTTAATCCAGCCTTTCTTAATATAATTTACATCATCAAAAATAATAAACTTATCAACACTATTAATAAGCTGAAAATAACCAATATATGGAAAAAAGTAAGGCTGCATTATTGCCAGTCTCATTTTTGAATTTGTTTTATCTTTTCTACAATGCAATAAACAATGTCTATATCCAAATCGGGATAAATTGGCAGGCAGAGAACTTGCTCGGTCACTTTTTCAGCGACAGGCATTTTACAAGCTTGAGCCGATGCCAGTCCCCGATAGGTTGGAAACTGACTGATCAAGGGGTAAAAATACCGTCTGGTGAATATATTATACTTTTTTAATTCTTCATAAACTGAATCACGGGTTTTATTAAAATGTTCTTTTTTTATAAAAACAGGGAAATATGAATAGCAATGTTTTACACCCGGAAGTTCTTCAAGGTAAGTTAATCCGTCAATATTTTTCAGCTGATTTCTATATGTTATGCTGATCTCACGTCTTTTCGCAATAGCCTCATCAACATACTTCAGCTGTATGAGACCAATTGCTGCCTGAAATTCATTGACTTTAGCATTAATTCCAGGAGTAACAACCGTAGTTTCATTTACGAAACCAAAATTTTTTAGATTATCAATACGTTTTTTGGTTGCCTCATCGTGACAAATAATGGCTCCACCTTCGAAAGTATTATAGACCTTTGTAGCGTGAAAACTCATCACCGAAAGGTCTCCGAAATTAAGTACCGGCACACCATTTAAAGTTACCCCGAAAGTATGACACGCATCATAAATAACTTTTAACCCGTATGTGTCTGCTATATCTTTAATTTTTTGTACATTACATGGATTGCCATAAACATGAACCGGCAGGATTGCTGTTGTGAGCGGGGTTATAGCCGATTCTATCTTTGATGCGTCAAGAGTAAATGTATCAGGTTCAATATCGACAAAAACCGGTTTGATGCCATTCCACCATAACGCGTGAGTAGTTGCGACAAAACTGAACGGAGTTGTGATAACCTCCCCGGTAATATGTAATGTCTGCAAGGCAGTTACGAGTGCCAGAGTTCCGTTCGAAAAGAGGGAAATATATTTTACTCCCAGATACTTACATAATTGATCTTCCAGCTCCTGATGAAATGGACCTCCATTTGTAAGCATCCGGCTCTCCCATATTTTTTCGAGGTAAGGAAGAAATTCCTCAAGTGGTGGCAGAACGGGCCTGGTTACATAAATAGGATTGATCATTGGATGTTCTTGTTATTGATAACCATTATCAGATCTTCTTTCTTATTTACACCATATTTAAAACATTCTTCATCACTGAATAAGGCTTGATTTTTAACAATATTCAAATTAAAGAATTGAGATAATTCATCTATAAATTGTCTTTTTGAAAGAAAGCGTACATGGTCCTCCTGACCGTAAAACAAGAGCCTTAATTCATCTGTACTAATATTTGGGTCTTCAAAATGATTGTAAAATAACTCTGAATAAGGTGTTTGCAAAATCGCAATACCGTCTTTTTTAAGAACTCTCGATATTTCTTTTAGTGCTATTAGATGATCCTTAACATGTTCGAGTACGTGATTGCAGATCAAAATATCAAAATATTTATCATCAAAGTCTATTTTAGTAATATCAATTCTCAGCCAGTCCTCTTTAGGAAATAAGTCGCATTTGACGTACTCCGAAGGATCAAATTTTTTAATTTTATCGGACAGGTGTTTTTCAGGAGCAAAGTGTAAAATTCTTGCATTTTTAAGTTTCCCCCAAAAAGACAACTTATCGAAAAACATAAACAAATGACGCTCCCTGTCGTTACTATTACAGTAATAGCAACCATAATTTTCGGCATCGCTTCCTATAGGTTGAAAATGATTCGTTATACTTTTACTGTCTTTATTAATATGATATTCATAAAAGTTTTCAAACTGTTCCCCACATATGTAACACTGTTTTATTTTTTTCTTCTTATTCTCAAGATAAAAATCAGTTTTCTTTTTAATAATCTTTAAGCCTCTACGGATTACTTTTTTTACCAGATATTTTGGATTCATATTTTTATATTTAAACAGAAGTCTGCATTAATTCGGTTATTAAAATTTTGAACCATCCGATTCAAAGACTATTGGGTAACATTCGGATTTTATAAAGACCGGTCGGACAGCTCCTATCCACTTCCCATGCCAGCCGCTACTTGCCCTATCTTCAAATATTTCAAATTTGCACGCATTATTGTGAACAAAAACCGGAGTTGAACTATCCTTGATAAAATAGTTCTGAACCGTATATATTCCATCATTCATAAGATTTCCGGGTATATGAAAGACAGCTCTGTTTAATCCTGGATTAAGCAGTTTCCTTTCTGTTGAGATATTAAATACTGGAATTTGATTACTGTCCCAAAGGACCATGCTAACATTAATTTCAAGAGTTTCATGCAAACACCAAAACTCGGTTACAATATCAAAGCAGTTATTAACAGTGATCTTATTCTTATCACTGATAATGAAAGCACCTCTTATTTTTATATTGTAACTACCAGGTGCAGATTCAAAATCCCAAATACTGATTTTTTCACTTTCCAATGTAGAATCAGAAAGGTAGAAATCAACAACTCTTTGAATTTCACCTGAAAATTCAATTGAGCCATTATTCAAGGATATCCCGGATCTACAAAGGCTTTTTACTGCAGTCATATTATGACTCACAAATAAAACTGTTCTTCCGTCATTACGGCTCACATCCTTCATTTTCCCAATAGCTTTTTTCTGAAATTCAGCATCTCCAACGGCAAGAACCTCATCAACAACAAGAATTTCCGGTTCAAGAAATGCCGCTACAGCAAAACCCAGTCTTACTGTCATGCCACTACTGTAACGTTTAACAGGTGTATCTATATACCGTTCACAACCTGAAAAATCTACTATTTCATCGAATCTCTTCTTTATTTCATCCTTCCGCATGCCCAATATAGCTCCGTTAAGATATATATTTTCCCGTCCAGTTTGTTCCGGATGAAAACCGGTACCTACTTCAAGTAAAGAAGCAATACGCCCCTTATATTTAATAATTCCTGTCGTAGGGGCAGTGACTTTACTAAGAATTTTAAGAAGAGTGCTCTTGCCTGCTCCGTTCTTGCCTATAATACCAAGAACTTCCCCCTGTTGCACCTCAAAATTTATGTCTTTAAGAGCCCATATATAATCACTGGTTCCTTTTGTGCTGCGGTCATTTACGTCCCCAATCTTCAGATATGGATCATCCTTCCCCCGCACAAGATACCACCAGCGCCTGAGATCGTGCGACAAAGTGCCGGTTCCCACAAGACCGAGACGATACTGCTTTGAAACATTCTCAATTTTTATTGCCGGGTTCATTTACAAATTGTTAATGATTAATTGTTAATGATTAATTGTTAATGAGTAATGTGGTTTTTTGCTGTTTTGAGGATAGAGGTAAGTAACCTGATTAATTCAACAGCAGCAGTATGTGCCTCATGGAATTGTGCTGTGGTGAGATAGTCTGTTTCTTTAAGGAGTTCGAGCCAGTAAATTGTTTCAGAACATTCCTTTTGAGCTATCGACAGTTTGTGAATAAAGTCAGCTCTACTCTCTCCATTATTTCCTTCCCTGACATTTGCTCCAATACTTGTTCCACAACGCAATAATTGTTTAGTAAGGATGAATTCCTTCTTACTTTCCTGAACTGATTTTACCAGTTTTATTATCTCAACTGCAAACTTAAATGATTTATCTAACACTACATTATCCTTCATTAACCATTAATAATTAATAATTTAAAATTACACGGTGTCCATAAACGTCTTCTCGGTTCGGTTAAATATTGTCACACCAAAGAAAAAGAGAATTATTGCAAAGATCGCACTATAAGTGATGCCGGGACCTGAGAAGCTTCCTGATCCGGTGAATCCGTATTTGAATGCTTCCACGACTGAGCTGACCGGGTTTGCCAATACCAACCACCTGTATTTATCAGGGATCTGAGAAACAGGATAAATAACCGGGGTTATATACATCCATAACTGTATGGCGAACTGTATCAGGAATGTCAGATCGCGGTATTTGGTAGTCATCGCAGAGATGATCAGCCCAAAACCAAGAGACAATACTGCGAGTATAACGATATAAGCCGGCAGGAGAAACAAAGTGATGTTTGGCTGTATCTGTGAATTGGTAAACAGGTAATAGAAGAAAACCCCGAGAAATAATGAGAACTGAATAGAAAATTTAACCAGGTTAGAAGCTACAATTGACAGGGGGGAAATGATCCGGGGAAAATAGACCTTCCCAAATAAACTTGAGTTTTTAACAAAAGTATCTGAAGTAAGCCTGAGGCACTCAGAGAAATAATTCCAGACAGTTATTCCTCCCAGGTAGAATAAAACCGGAGGTACGCCCCCGGTAGGGATCTTTGCAATCCTTCCGAAAACGAGCAGGAACATCAGGGTTGTAAGCATGGGCTGAATAAAAAACCATAACGGACCTAAAACTGTCTGCTTATAGGATACTGTAATGTCGCGCTTTATGAAAAGTAAAAACAAATCCCGGTAATGCCAGATCTCATCGAGTTTAAGGTCGATAATGCTCTTGCGGGGAGTAATTACTGAAATCTTTTCAGGGGAATCCATTGCTGTGATAAAGCTGAGATAATGATTGATGATTTTTTTAAGTACGATAAAAGTAAAAGGTAAAGTAACCGGCAACTAGCGACAAAGAACCTATAACCTGGAACCTGGAACCTGGAACCTGTAACCTCGAACCTGTAACCTGTAACCTGTAACCTGGAACCTGGAACCTCGAACCTCGAACCTCGAACCTCGAACCTCGAACCTGTAACCTGGAACCTGGAACCTCGAACCTGTAACCTCGAACCTGTAACCTGGAACCTGTAACCTGTAACCTGTAACCTGAAACCTGAGTTACTCCTCCAGGTAATATTCCTTCGAATTGCCTTTCTTGTTGTATTTACTGTAGTAGCCGCTACCATAATAGGAAGTGCCGTAATAATAACCATAGCCCCGCATATAACCATACCTTATTCCGTATCCATAGTATCCTGAAAGACTGATATCATTCAATATTATTGCCATGTTTTTGAGCTCGCCATGTTGGTTAAGCTGCTCGATCATGTCAATAGTATTAAGAGATGTGTATCTCTGCCTAACAATAAAGAGGTTAATATCGGCATATTCCGCGAGTAAAAGGGCATCGGTCACGATTGCCACAGGGGGGGTGTCAAATACTATGTAATCATATTCCTTTTTTGCCCTCTGCATGAATTTTTTCATCTGGGCAGTTTCTATTAGCTCGGCAGGGTTTGGAGGTACTGGTCCGGACGCAGCATAATAGAGATTTTCCACCTGGGTCTCTTTTATTATCTCTTCATATTCACAATTACCGCTGAGGTAGGTGCTCATCCCCGGACTATCTTCAGATTCGAAGAACTTGTTTATACGCGGCTTCCTAAGGTCGAGACCTATAAGCAGAACTTTCTTACCAAGCATTGCTATTATTGAGGCAAGGTTAATGGAAATAAAAGTTTTACCTTCAGAGCTTACTGTTGACGATACGGCAATGACTGCAACCTTGTTCTCCCTCACATAATATTTTAAAGCGGTGCGGACCGACCTGAACGATTCCGAAAGCGAGGATGCAGGTTTTTCAACGACCGGGATCGCATTTTTGCTGTCGCTGTGACTGATATATCCTATAACAGGTACTTTTGTCTTTCTCACTACATCCTTTTTATCAATTACTTTATTATTCATAAAATCGATAAGAGCCAGAGCCGCTGCCGGCAACAGAAGACCAAGGATAAGGGCGATCATTAAATTTTTCCTGGTTTTCGGCTTTATAAGACCCCTTAACTGGGCATAATCAATCACACGGTTATCAGGCAAGGTGGATGCCTCGGCAATGCCTGATTCCGCTCTTTTCTCAAGCAGGTAGGTATAGATCGAATTATTCAGATCGAACTGCCGCTGGATCGAAACATATTTTTTTTCAGTGGAGGGAAGGGTGCTCATAGCTGATTCATAAAGCGACATATTTTTCTCCATCTCAGCTTTTGAAATATTGAGATTGGCAATGCAGTTACGAATATTTTCAGAAAGAGCCTTTGTGACTATTTCAGATTCTTTATCAATATGGATGAGGGCAGGTTGATTTCCATCGATATTTAACAATAGCCCTTGCTTTTCCTGTTTTAGATTGGAAAGCTCGCCAAGAAGCGCCAGAAGAGCCTGATCAGTTATGCCAAGGACTGATGGTGAAATTATTGTGTCTCTCGAATTATTATCATTCACATAACTGAGCAGGTAATTGTAATAGCGCAGTTGTAGCTCAAGCTCCTCTTTTTTATTATTGCTGTCTTCGAGATGATTTTGTACAATAGTACTCTCGTCCTTGAGATCCATAAAGTGGTTATTCATTCTGAAATTTTCGAGATTCTTTGCTGCAACCTCCAGAGAATCCTTGATTACATCAAGCTGGTCATTTATGAATTTTATAGTTTGCTGTGCAATCTGTTTTTTAAATTCAAGGCCATAATTTATATATACATCCATTAATTTATTCAGGTAATCTGCTTCCTGTTCGGGAACAAAACCCGAAACTGAAAGTGTTACAAGCGATGCGTCTTTATCTCGAGGAACAACCGATAGTTTTGACCTGTATTGATTTGCGAGAGTGCCGGGATCAATAAAATAAAAATAATAGCTGTTTGATCCTCCTTTCGAGAAAATTGGCTCAGATAAATCTCTTCTCCTTAATTTGAAATCGAAGCCGAATTCATTGAACTGTTCACCGAAATTTTTTACCCTTTCAATATTCGCTTTCCCGTCAAGCTCGATCCTGTATTGATTTTCATTTAAAATAGTTATGCCGACTTTAAACCCCTTCTTTCTTTCCAGTTCGAGAGAATCATATTCAACAACAAACGGACAAGTCTTATACATCATGGTTTCAACAATACCTCTGCGGCCCACTCCGAAATAGACTACATGAAAATCCTGGAGATTCTTCATAACCCTGTAATTAAGACTGAATGACCTCAGGATCTCCATCTCATTTTTCAGGTTTTGCTGGCTCTTGAAAATATCTCCTCCCGGAATCACACTAGTGGCAATACTTCCCATTCCACCGTTCTGATCATCTTTTATCAGCAGGGTAGAGGAAATAGAATATACCTTCTGGGAATACCTGTTTATGCCATAAGCCACTGATATTGAAATAAACAGAGCAGCGGCAAACCAGTACCAGTTGCTGATGAAAAGAGATAGATACCGTTTCAGGTCTATACTTTCCTCATCGGCAGAATTTATCTGGGGAGGGTAGTTGGATGGTTCCATTTTGATTAATGATATTTTGTTAGGAGGTTAAGAGGTCAATATCTGATACTAAATGTTTCGCATTTTACATTCCATTATACTATGCGAAACTTATAACATAAAACGGAACTTTTCTATTTTCCTAAATAATTAATAAGCAACAAAGTCATGCTGACTGCACCTGTAAAGGATGAAATAATAAAAGCTATGGTTGGAAGGTTCAGATTAAATATTTTCTGATTGAGAGGCTGAACTATAACAACATCGTTAGGAAGAAGAAAATAACCTTCAGAGGATAGTATTTGTTTATCCTGCAGATTCAATGAGAATGTTTTGGTTCCTTTGTCAACTGGACGGATAACAAGTATATTTTTCCTGTCACCAAAGTCACCTAACCCTCCGGCATGTCCTAGTGCCTCGAGAACTGTCAGAAAATTATTGTAGTTAACATAAGTTCCCGGAGCACGAACTTCTCCAATAACTGTATATTTAAAGCTTAGCAACTTGCATGTAACTGTAGAATTAGTAAATACTTTATCAACAAAAGTCTGGATGAGTTTTCTGGCTTCTTCCAGTGAAAGTCCGACAACTTTTATTGTTCCTATTACAGGAATTATGATATTTCCTTCTGCATTGACATCATATCCAATATAAAATCCTGCAGATTCCCCCTGTACTCCACTGCTGCTTGAAGTACCTGATGAAAGTAAATCTGTTATCGTGCCATTAGCGCTCATTGCCTTCGCATTAATATATAAAATATCACGTGGCTGGAGTTTGTAATCAGGTATATCCATCGGAAAAGTCGTTCCACCACCTGTTTCGGGAAGGTTATTCAGGTAGGCGAGTTTCTTCTGACTGGTACAACCTGAACCTAATAGCAAAGTATAAAATAGTATAAGAGGAATTTGTTTCATATTTCTGAAGTAAATGTAAAATGTAAAAGTAAAGGCTCAGAGCATCTTATATTACGAAAAATGACAAAAGTAAAAAGGCAAAAGTAATTGCTCAGGGCTCAGGGCTCAGGGTCATTTAAGTGATTTGCGAAAATTTGTAATTTTTTTGCTAAGAGTTATCATATCAGGATAAATGCTTAATCTCTGCTCAGGAGTTATTATTTTCCTTCGTTGAAATATATGAAGGATATTTGCACATTCAAAAACAGATCTTCTTGAAATATTAAGAAAATTAGCGAAATCTTTGTCTGAAAACGAGCCTGAACCTTCTGCAATATTATTGGAAATACTCATAGCAGCGGCTCTTAGTTGCTCCGCAAATTTATATAGTCTTTTTTCATCAGCATTATCCGCATAATCAAATAGAATATCCGAGACTTTGTTGGCTTCGTTCCAAATATCAAGTTGTTCAAATCTGAAATCTTCCATTCTCTTATTCCTCAATAATAATCAAAAATAATAATTTTCCTCCACTTTGAGCTCCGTGCCCCGTGCTCCGTGCTCCCTCCCGAGCATGCTTCCGCCCCGTCAGTCACATCGATGGAACTGTCTGACAAGGGCTTTTGGTCTATGTTTGCAGTAGTTTCAGAGCATTTCTGAATACACTGCGAATTTTTTCATATTCACAATCCGTCCGGACCGGTACTCTCTAAAATTAATTTACTGTCCTTACTGTTCCACAAAGGAAGGAGATCGGATTTTTTCAGTTTCATCAAATGACATTCCGCTTCATCGGGATCAAGCACAACGTAGCTCACCTTCCTGCCGACCAATTGTTCTGCCTGCATAACCTTCCTGGCAAGATATTCGCGATCGATGTTTTCACCAACCAGGATGAGCTCAATAACAGGACTATCCTTGCCGCGCGCAAAATCGCCTGTCAGGTAAACACAGTCAAGGTTCCCGATGCGGTGAATAACTTTTTCTATCACCCGGTCAATCCCCGCTTCTTTCATTATGATACTATGTATATCACCAAATAAAGGATGAGAACGATTAGCCTGGTAAATCTTCTTATTACCATCACGGAGGGAATGTAAAAGACCCGCTTCTTCAAACCGGTTCAACTCCAGACGTATGGCATTGGAGGATTCACCAAATTCAGACTCCAAGCCTCTGAGATGAGCTCTGGTGCTGCTGTTAAGGAAAAACTTCCTGAGGAGTTTGATCCTTGTTTCCGAAGTGATCAGGGTATTAATCATCAGTTAAAGGTCAGGTTAATGAGTAACAAATTTACTCGATAATTCGGAATCTCCAAAGCAAACGCAATTTTTGTGAGAACATTTTGTTGGAAAGAGAGATCAGAGATCAGGAATCAGAGATCAGGAATGAGTAACCTGGTATTTGGGAAACAGGGACCCATAGCTTCTTAAGTAGACTTACCCTTTCTGAATTTTATTAATCCAGCTAACATTTTCCTAATCATTACTAATTTTTCACTGATCGAAATATATTCTTCTTTTCTTATAAAGTCCAGGTTATTTGCAATTAAAAGCTGGGTATCCAGTTCAGAGATCGATCCCTGAGCAATGAATAGAAATCTTAGAAATTCTTTATTTTATTCACGGGCGGCACCTTCCGCAATATTTGACGGAATTGAAATTGCAGAACGTCTGATTTGCGAAGTCAGGGAAAACAATTCATCTTTCGGGAACGATTTTGTCTTTTCATAAATAAGTGTTACGAAGACAATGCTTTCCTTCCAGACATTCAGATCTTTGTGTGTTTTCATGTTACTTTGTTTTAAGAGATTAAACTGGACATATGAATAATTGTGATTGCAAATTATTACACCACAGGGACAAAATTAGAAAACAGGGATCAGTATACAGGGATCAGTGATCAGGGATCAGTAATCAGAGGAATTGTCTACCAGATCTCTGATTTCTGATTTCTGTTCTCTGATTTCTGATCCCTGATCTCTGATCTCTGATTTCTCAATCTAAAATTCCACTACCTTTGAGATCATATGAAAGACCTTCTACTATTACTCTGCCGCTATCCCTTTGAAGAGAAGAACCTGGCATCCTTAGTCGGATTGATTGGGCAGGTTAAGGACTGGGAAGAAACAGTCAGACTTATAAATGCTCACGGAATTATAGCTCTCGCAGCTTATAATTTAAAGGAAGCAGGTCTCGGGAAGGATATTCCGGCAGATGCAATGGCAGTCCTTGAAAACGGATACATGCGTAACATTGTCAGAAACGCCTGGCTCACGGAACGTTGGAAAGAGGTTAATACTCTCCTTTGCGAGGCGGGCATTAAACATATTCTTCTTAAGGGAATGGCTCTCGAACACACACTCTACGGTTCGAAAGGGTTGCGTCAGATGAACGACACTGATATTCTCATAAAACCGGAGGATTCAATAAGAGCCTGGAAGCTTTTACAGGAGCACGGATTCAAAGCAGAGAATTTTAAGTCTCCTCTCTTCAAAAAAATAATGTTTGACCTGGGTCAGCATCTTCCTTCCCTGTGCAAAAACGGATATGCTATTGAGATACACAATTGTCTTTTTGACCGTACGATTTCGGAGAGTTCCAGATATAAAGATCCTTTTGAAGATATCGTTGAGATTAATGTTGCCGAGACCGATGCCTTTATTCTTCAAAATGATTTGCAATTGATCTATCTCATAAGCCATTTTAAACACCATGCTGTCTCAGGGGACAGCCAATTGCGGATGTACGCTGATATTATACTCCTCGATAAATACAATCCTTTAATATTTCAGGATCAATTCATATCCGATCCAATTCAGAGCCATAAAAAAGAATACCGGAAAGCAGCGTATAAAGCCAGGATCAACAATATCAATCCCAGGCACAGGTTCCGTTTTATTCTGGGAGATACCTTCCCTTCAATGAATTGGATGAAACAGCGATACGGGTGCAATTGGATCAAGGCATTATTAATGTATTCGCTCAGAATTGGAAAACTCAGGTGGCTGTTTTAGGTAAAGACTGAGGTTGAGGTTGAGGTTGAGGTTAAGGTTAAGGTTAAGGTTGAAGTTGAGAATAAGGTCACTCTGATCCCTGATTTCTGATCTCTGATTTCTGATCTCTGATTTCTGATCTCTGATCCCTGATCTCTGATTTCTGATCTCTGATCCCTGATTTCATCCCCCGAATTCAGTTTCTTCCCGCTAACCTTTTATCCTTAATTTCTACCACCTTAAATATAAATAATTTAGTATATTTGTAAGTTACCCGAAGATTATTATCTGATGCAACCTAAGATATCAATTGACAGTCTTAAAATGAAGACGAAAATCCACTCAAAATGAAAAAGACAATATTCTTTTTTATTGCCATTTTATTTGGCGTTTCAGTGAATGGCCAGTTAGTGGGAGATGGATTAACACCGGCAACAGCTTATTGCGGGACGATTACAACTCCACAGACATGGACCAGTGGCACCATCTATGTCGGGCAAACTGGTAATGAAGACTTAACTATTACAACAGGAGGCTCTCTTACAATCCAACCGGGAGTTACAGTCAGGTTTTGTACAACTGCATCAGACCTGATAATTACAAATAGTGGAATTCTTACCGCAAATGGTTCTGTATCTTCAAATATTACATTTACAAAAAATACCCAGGCTACCTGGGGCCATATTTCATTCCAAAATATGACTTCTGGATTTAGATCTCCATCTATAATTAATTACTGTATTGTTGAATTTGGGAAAAAAAACCTCTCCCCTTTTAATATTGAATCGTCTGGCGGAGGTATACAAACTGCTTATTCTTACCTGACAATTTCGAATTCTATAGTAAGAAACAATATGGCAGGTTGGGGTGGGGGAATTTACGTAAATGCAAACGCATCTCCATTGATCACCAATACCTTTATTTCCAATAATACTGCCGGTACAACTGGAGGGGGAATTTCGTTATATCAACATTCAGCTTCTGTCGTATCAAATTGTATTATAGAAAAAAACACTTGTAATGGCGGAGGAGGAGGTGGTGGTGCATTTATCGGTGATTATCCTGACAATGTAAGATTTTATAATTGCGTGATTGCCTTTAATATAAGTAAAATAAGTCCTGGAAATAATATCCGTATATGGAAGTATCCTACCTCAACCGGTCCACGGCTCTATAATACAATTATATGGGGCAGTGCAAATTCGATAAGCTACTACCAGACTGGTTCTTCACCTACCGATTTTAATTTTTGTGCTATTCAAGGCTATATATCTGGCTATACTTCTTGTATCAATCTGAGCGCAACTAATACCGATCCAACTGGTCCGAACTTTGTGGATCCGAACAATTCAAATTACGCCATTACCGCTGCATCTCCCTGCCGCGATGCCGGAACTTCAGTTGGGGCTCCAACTACAGATATTTTGGGAAACCCCCGTGTTTTGCCTTATGATATCGGCGCGTATGAATATATATTAATCTCCAGCTCTTGGAAATTGACCGCTGCAACAACTGACTGGTCAAATGCCGCCAACTGGGACGGCGGTGTTCCATCAGGAACAGGAGATGTCGTTATCCCTTCCGGAGCCGCAAATTATCCGGTAAGCTCACCGGCTCCTGATTTTACGATAGGCGCCGGGAATAAGATGACTCTTGGTCCCGGTTCAAAAGCGACTCTGGGTGCGTTTACAAACCATGGTTCATTGATACTCCAGGCAGACGCAGCCTCCGGTTCAGCATCCTTCATAGTAAATTCCTATACAGGAAATGATGCTACTATTGAGATATATCTTACAGGTGGAAACCCGGGTGCACCGACTCTCAAACTTAACAAGTGGCATTTTATTTCAACTCCGGTCGTTACACTGGCTGTAAGCACCTTTGCACCAACTTATACACTCAATGTAGTTGGCTGGTACGACAACCAGGTTTCCGGCTCTCTTGCCACCGGCTGGATTGCTTATGACGGGTACCGATATTCAACTGGCGGCGGAGGTGGTCCAACATTTTCAAACCTGGTGGCTGGCATGGGCTATGACTTCTATGCTGCCAATGATCAAAAATATACTTTCGCGGGTCAGCTGAATACAGGTACATACATTATGAATCTCAGCTTTAATACTCCTCCGGGAAATGCATCGCTTAACGGATATAATCTCCTTGGAAACCCATTCTCATCAGGCCTCGACTGGGATTACATTATAAACAATACGCCTTTCCCTGCAAGCACAAGCAAATCGTTGTACTTTACACGCGATAATGAGCAGTGTTCTTATATCGGAGGCGTGGGCATCCCTTCAGATGTAACAGGAATAATTCCGCCGATGCAGGGTTTCTTTGTTAAGGCTTATGCTACCGGCGGCGCTATTACAATTCCTGCAGCAGCTCGAGTACAGGGGAATATTCATCCCCGGTATAAGGGGCTTGAAATTATCCCTCTTGTCCGTCTGCAACTTGCCGAGGGCACCTTAACCGATGAAACGGTAGTGCGTTTTGATGCCACGGCAAAATCGGGGTTCGATTATGATTTTGATGCACCAAAGTCATTTCTTTCATCGGATGCTCTTTCAATATACTCCTTATCAGACGGTACCGATTTAGCTATCAATGGCCTGCCGTTTCCGGATCCGTCAGTTGAGATCCCGATCGTTATCAATCTTACAACTGCAGGTAACCACACTATCTCCGCAACACAGCTTCAGGGACTGGATAATTACGATGTAACCCTTACTGACAATACCACCGGATTTATCGCAGATCTTAAAACAACCCCTGTTGTTACTTTTACAGGTGTGGTCGGCACTACAGCTGACAGGTTTGTTTTAAAAATTAGCACAATAACTACAGGGATTGATAATCCTGTCGTTTCGAACAGTACCTTTAGTATCTACCCTGCGGGCAGTATGATCAACATTAAGACTGTCTCTGATGAATGGGATGGCAAATCAGGATCCGTCAGAGTAATTGATCTAACAGGCAGAACGATCGAAGAACTGAATAATAATGAATTCAGTAAAAACTCATTGACCAGGCTGGCAGCGCCGGTTTCAAAAGGACTCTACGTTGTTGAAATCAAGTCAGGGACGATGAGGTATGTTGGGAAGGTGGTGATAAGATAGGCAACTGGCAGCAGGCAACAGGCGACAGGTTAAGTAATTATAAAGCCGGACACCCGCCGCCCGATGCCCGAAGCCTTTTAAGTAAGTTTGCTAAATTTAAATTTAACCCTATTTTTGTAACAGCTGTTGAAATTTTTAGTTTGCATTTGAAGACATTAGATCAGAATATATTGTCAAAAAAACCATATAGTAAACCAGAAGTTTACATAATAGTAATTGACAAGTCAATCTCGCTTGTCATGATGACTATTCCTCCCAACCCTGATCCAAGGGGCGGAACTAAAAAGAACGATACTCCATTCCAGAGTCCGTTCGGGGATAAGCCTTTTGGGTAAGAACGAGATTTATATAAGTCAGAGTGCGGGAGCGCACTCTTTTTTGTTTATGAAATGGCAACAGGTGTCAGGCAACAGGCGTCTGGTGTGAGGTGTCAGGCAACAGGAACTTAATGTTACCTCCGATGCCCGATTACTTCCCGTCGCCCGAGGTCCGACGCCCGACACCTCTATTATTTCAACCTGTGTTTTATTAAAGTAGTCAACATTGCACCTGTTTTATCGCAATCAGAATCGAATAATTCAAATTCCTGTTTAGAGATATATCCTATTTCTAGTGATATTATCAGCTGTGTTCTAAGTTCAGCAGCTGAACCACGTGCAATATAGAAATGCTATGTACTTTGTCTATCCGTATCAAGATTGTCTCCTTCAGCAATATTTGAAGGTATACTAACAGCCGCTCTCTGGATCTGATCTTTTAATCCAAAGTCTTTCGAAAAGGTGGTTTTTTGAGTTAGCTTATAAATTTTTACAGCAAGCTCCTTGGCAAGTTGCCAGACACGAAGTTCTTTAAAGTTTCCCATGATGCAGCAATTTTTTGTCAATAAACATTTCTTTATTGCAATTCCACCTGCAATAATATTTTACAATTTACGAATAATTCTTTATTAAAGTCCAGAATATCCAGACGCCTGACGCCCGATGCCTGACGCCTGTCTCCTTGTGCCTGTTGCCCGTCGCCTAAAGCCTGTCGCCTGTCACCCGTCACCCGAAGCCCGATCTTTGACCTGGTTTAACTTCTTAGGAAATAATTCGCCTTATTTTCAAACCTTTATCTTTTTTTTTCGTTAAATTTATAGCTGATTCCATCTGATCGAATTTTAAATCGCAGCTTAAAACTTAATCATGACCAATGAAAAACCGGATAATAGCACTAGTCATATTCACTATTCTCAGTTTCAGAGTTGATGCCCAGCCTGCAGAAACAATTTACCAGGGAACTGTTATCAAACCGGGACCTATCGACGATGCTGCATATGGTCCATTCAACATAGGATTTAACTTTACCTATTTTGGAATTTCCTATAGCCAGTTCTATGTCAGTTCCAATGGATTGGTTTTATTCTCGGCTGATCCTGCAAATAGTGCCTTTACTTCTTCTGCAATTCCTGATCCTGCAACGCCAAATAACTTCATAGCTGCTTTCTGGGATGACCTTGTTATTGACGGTACCGGATCTATTTTATATACCACGATAGGCGCTGCCCCAAACAAAAAACTGATTATTCAGTTCAGAAATATGGGATTTCATCGTTTCCCTGCTTTTATGGGAACTTTTGATGTCATTCTTAATGAGTCTTCTAACAAAATCAAGGTCCAATTCCGGATTATCGTTGATAATACATCATCCATAGCACATGGCAAAAATGCAACTATCGGTCTTGAGAACTCAGACGGTACGGCAGGAGTTCAATATGCATTCCATGACTCCACGGCAGTTGCCACCGGTAAAGCTATTTCTTATACTCCTTCCGGTTCAACATATACATTAAATCCCGATGCAATGTATGAAGGATTGTATCTTACAACCAATACAACACAGCCGGAACCCGGAATTCCTGCGCTCCTGAGTCCACCTCAAAATGGAGTTATCGGTTCTGATTTTACTTTTTCATGGGCAGATGCCGGAAATGCAGCATCATATTCTCTTTTGATCTCATCTTCTTCCGATCTGGCAGGAGCAACTTTTTATTCTGCAGGATCAGATTTATCATATAATGTGACAGGCCTGCCGCTCGTCAATACATTTTACTGGGGAGTCTTTGCCACGAATTCTACAGGTACAACATGGTGTGAAATAAAGAAGTTCACAACAAGCGATGCTCCGCCAATTGCCGCTGTTCCTCAGACTGTGTGGGTGGAACAAAACCAGGACAAAATCATAAAACTTCAGTATACAGGCGGAGATGCAAGCGCTAAAACTGCAATAATAACATCTCTGCCTCCACAGGGACAACTCTTTCAATATGATGCCGGCGTAAAAGGAAGTGTCATATCATCAGCTCCTGCCAGCGTTTCTGATATAGGCAGAAATGTTATATATACCGCCCCCCCGGCTACAGGAAATGGATTGGGCAATTTTAATTTCAAGATAAACGATGCTACAGGGGATTCGCCCGAAGCCCTCATTGCCGTAAACGTTTGTGATGTAAGGATCCCAAATGTTCTCAATACAGCAAAAAACGCAAATGTGGAGATCAGGTTTGACATACCGATGGCTGATCCGGCCGGGAAACAGGCTCAATTTGCCTCAACTGTAAATGGAAATCCGGTTATTATTAATTCCGTCAGTCTTAAAGATGGGGATGCATATTCTATAGTGCTTTCCCTCGCAACACCATTGGTTGGAACCGAAACTGTTCTGATATCATATACTCAGGGAGATATCGCAGGTTCTACCGGTGGATTGCTGCCCTCATTTACAGATCAATCAGTCACCCTAAAAGCTCAGACATTAGCTTTCTCACAGTCACTCTCCAAAAAATATAGTGATTCTCCATTTACCCTTACTGCCACAGCCAGCAGCAATTTGCCAGTAACTTATTCGAGTTCAAACCTTGGCGTTGCAACTGCCGTCGGAAGTGTTCTTACATTTCATTCTATTGGAACTTCCGTCATCACTGCAAGACAGGCTGGAAATTCAACCTATGCACCTGCCAGATATGATAAAGTCCTTACTGTTGACAAAGGCGATCAAATAATTACCTTCGATGTTCTGCCCGATAAAACTGTAGAAGATGCAGATTTCGCGCCTGGCGCAATAGCAAGCTCCGGGCTTCCGGTATCATATTCTAGCAGTAATACTTCTGTGGCTGTTATTACATCAGGTATGATCCATATAGTTGGCAAAGGAACTTCAATAATAACAGCCTCACAGTCAGGCAACTCCAATTATAACGCTGCGGTTGAAACCCAACAGCCCCTTACCGTGAGCCTTGAAACGGGCTTTAAAGATCCGATTATTTCTAAAACAGGCTTTAATATCTATATAACCGTTTATAATATTAATATATTGCCACTCGGAGAGGAATGGGATGGCAAAAAGGGCTCTGTCTCAATCATCGGACTTTCAGGAGAAACAGTAAGCAGCCTACAAAATGTGATGTTCCGTAAGAATAATTTAATACAAATCGATTCTCCGGTAACTCCCGGAATATATTTTGTGAATTTGAAGTCGGGTGTGATGAGATATGTGGGAAAGGTAATAATCCGGTAAATGCAGCGGTGAGTTATTGGTGCTGGAAAGAAGCCATCATCAGGAAATAATACTGATAAAGGAAGCCAGATGACATATACTGGCCGACCTTTCCAACAATTTACCAAAGTTGATTGTTTGATGGATTGAGTTTTTGTCGCAACAAAATTCATGGTAATTTCGTTATATAGCTGGTTCAACTGTTAATTGATAGTTGCTAAAAGATTATTTTATTCCATTTCAATGAAAAACCTGCTGGTCATACTAACAGCATTCTTTCTTCTCTCGCCAGTGACCAGCGGCCAGTTGTGGGAGCTCCGAAAGCTGGAAATTTCAGGTGGAATCGGAACAACTCAATTCTATGGAGATATCGGCGGCTATCCAAATAGTAAAAATATCCTCGGAATAAGAGATTTTACTTTCAAAAATACCAGGTTCAATTTGAATACAAATATCAGATACAGAATTGATGAGGATTTTTCGATAAGATTCAATCTCATGGGCGGAATTTTACACTCTACAGATGCACGCGGATCTCATATCAGTCGGGCCTTTGAAGAGAAAACTCTTTTTTTTGAACCATCACTGCTGGCTGAATACTATTTTATAAAGAACCAGCATGAAAACAGCTTTTTATTCCTGCGCGACAGGGAGACCTTTATCAAATCTGTATTCAAATCGCTCGACTTCTATGTTTTTGCAGGATTAGGAGGTATTGCTTACCATGTTGAACCCAATAAAGTACTGGCTCGTTTTGTGACAAAAACAAATGGTTTCGCGGAAGTAATTCCCGTAGGTATCGGCGTGACTATGATCTATTCGGCTGTTATCAATTTTGGAGTAGAACTTGGCGGAAGAATTACCTACTCAGATAATCTGGATGGCTATCAGACAAATTCCCTGAGTAATGATGTGTATCATATTTTGACTTTTTCGATCATATATAAGATCAAAACTGCGAAAAAGCAGATGGGTGGCATAAGAAGGTAGTATCCTGATTTATTTGAAAGGCAGGGCTATACCTTTCTAAGAAACGCCATTGGTATCTTAAGGATTAAATTTTGATCAAGACGGTCAATTCTGACAATAACACGTTTCCTGGATCCAATTTTAATTAACTCTCCCGTCAGTCCGATAAGCGAACCGCTGACGACCTCGACATTATCACCCTGGACAAATTTTTCCGTAGAGACTTCAATCTCTGCATTACTGTTGATCAGCAGGCGCAGATTATCTATCTGTTTCTGAGGAATAGATACCGGCTGTCCTTCGAAAGAGACAAATTTAACGACTCCGTTAGTTTTGTATACTTCCGGGAAATGACGGCTTTTCGTTTTCACAAATATATATGAAGAGAGAAGAGGCTTCTCCACAAGCTTTTTACGGTCGCTCCAAATACGATATGTCTTCTGCAGAGGAAGGAACGTTTCTATCCCTGCTTCAACAAGCCTGTTGAAAACAAGCTTCTCTGCCCTGGGACGCGTATAGAGCGCATACCACTTGTCTTCTGAAGAGATGCTCTTTATGGTTTTCAGTTCTCCGGATAATATGTTTTCCTGTTCAGACATTGTTGTATTTTGAAAACGGTTTCAAAGATAATGTATTTTAAAAATTTTCGGGACTTAAACCGCAAAGAACGCAAAGTTGTAGCAAAGGTCGTAAAGGCACAAAGGCGCAAGGGCGCAAGGGCGCAAGGGCTAAAAATGGAATAAGAATATTGTTTTCCATTGAGCCATTGAGCCGTTGAGCCGTTGAGCCGTTGAGCCGCTTAAAGGCGTAAAGGCACAATGGCGGGCGTAAGAGCTAAAGATGGAATTGTTTTGCCGTTGAGCCGTTGAGCCGTTGAGCCGTTGAGCCGCTTAAAGGCGTAAAGGCACAATGGCGGGCGTAAGAGCTAAAGATGGAATTGTTTTGCCGTTGAGCCATTGAGCCGTTGAGCCGTTGAGCCGTTAAGCCATTGAGCCGTTAAGCCATTGAGCCGTTGAACCGTTGAGCCGCTTAAAGGCGTAAAGGCACAAGGGCGTAAGGGCGTAAGGGCTAAAGATGGAATTGTTTTGCCGTTGAGCCGTTGAGCCGTTGGACCGTTGAGCCATTGAGCCGTTGAGCCGTTGAGCCATTGAGCCGTTGAGCCGTTGAGCCATTGAGCCGTTGAGCCGTTGAGCCATTAAGTCTCCTAGCCGAAAGTCAACAAAGTGTCTTTCTTATACTATTTAATTATATTTGCTGTTAAACGGTCTTAAATGCCTGAACTGAGAAAGAAACTCCTGCTGATTTATTTTTTCAATATTGTCATATTGAACATAAATCTCTTTTCACAGGAAGTTCCGCAACCGGTAAGTAATACAGGCATCTATGATTTCCTTGATGAACTGGCTAACAATAAAATAATTACAATCAATTCCGCTGTAAAACCATACTCCAGGCTATTCATTGCCAGGCGACTGAAAGAGGCGGAAGGAATGAAAGAACTCTTAAACCCGCGACAACAGAAAGAACTCGACTTTTACCTGAGGGATTTTGGGAAAGAGCTCAAGAATGATTGGGCCTTCAGCAAAAAAGTGCAAATAGCCTCCTCAGGAAGTCCGGGGATCAAAGAGGCCAATGCCACCCGCAAACGCTGGGATCTCATTTATTATCACGATTCACTTTTCTCACTTACTATTAACCCGATTCTCGGAGGAGAGGTATTTGATAACTCGTCGGGGAAGGCAATTTTCCTTCGCAACGGAGTCGAAGCCAGAGGATATATTAATCATTGGGGCTTTTTTGCTTCACTCAGGGATAACCACGAAAAACCACTGCTGGGCCTGCCTGATTATCTTACCCAGAGGCCAAATGGCCTCATAAAAGGGTCGACTGACTGGAGCGAGATGCAGGGAGGCATAACTTATTCCTGGAAATGGGGAAGTGCCGGACTTGTAAAAGATAATTTGCAATGGGGAAATAATTACAACGGTGCGAATATTTTCGGAGGAAACAATCCGACCTTTGTTCAGTTGAGACTCCATATCGCTCCTGTGAAATGGTTTGATTTCAACTATTTCCACGGCTGGCTGAATTCAATGGTTGTCGATAGCACAAATTCTTACTGGTATACAAACAGTTATGGAACCAAATATCGTGCAGTATATCATAAGAAGTTCATTGCAGCAAATATGTTCACCTTCACTCCTTTTAAAAACTTACAGGTATCGGCAGGGAACAGTATAATTTATGATAATGATGAAGCTAACCCTGCTTATCTTATCCCGCTGTTTTTTTATAAATCGGTGGATCACTCACTAACCTATGGGGTTGTCAATATGAACTCTCAGCTGTTTTTTGACATTAGCTCAAGACAGATTAATCATCTTCATCTCTACGCGACCTGGTTTATTGATGAGCTTTCAGCAAGCCGTTTCACTGATAAGAATCAATGGAATTTTTTCAGTTATAAAGCCGGTTTCCGGCTTGATGATCTTCCTGTTGCAAATCTATCATTCACAACTGAATTCACCTATACCTATCCTCTTACATACCAGCATAACGTGCCAACTCTGACCTATGAGAATGCCGGTTATAATATGGGATATTATCTGAAAGACAACTCGCGGGAATGGTACGCTGCGTTTGACTACCATCCTCTAAGGACTCTGGATATAAATATCTGGTTCACTGATGCTATTCGCGGTCCCGATTACACTGAGCTCGGGGTAAGCCGTATTGGTAATCCGCCCCTGGTTTCAGTCCAGTGGCATAATACATCATATGGAATGAAAACCTCTTACCAGGTTATCAACGACCTTTACACCTGGGTGTCATTCACTTCAAGCGATATATCCGGGGACGCCAGGTGGAGTCCTGAGTATTTTTTCGGGAAGAAGAATACCGTAAATCTGGGACTGACTTTCGGGTTCTAGGTCGTAGCTCACGCCCCCAAATGATAATTACTCACATTCGAACATCATAATAATTTTTTTATTTACTTCACCATCTCAAACCTACCGTTACCTAACCAATGGAGAAGCGAAAAGTTCAGAATAATAACTGTACTGGCTGACATTGTCATCCTGGCAATAGCTTTCCTCGCACTTGTATGGACAAAGCCTGCAAGCCTGAAATCTTATCTGCCGTCTCATACTGCCTTTCTTCCTCGGACTCGCAGTGATCTGGATCATCGTATCGCTCATAAACGGGAAGATGCATCGGGGCAAGATCATTAACTTTACCACCCTTTTCTCAAGGGTGCTGACAAGCAATATTATCGCAATCTCAATCACGGCCCTGGCCATGTACAGCGTAAGAGAAATGCAGTATTCAAGAACAATCGTGCTCGGAACTGCAATTCTTGCCACATTCCTTGAACTGGTCTTCGGATCTGTATATATGGCGTTTAAAAAGGCAGTTGTTCAGGATTATGATGAGTACGATAAATACAGGAGCTATAAAAAGCCCAGCGAGTATGATCTTGTGAATGAGGTAAACGGGAATGGTCAACGCAGTGGATGATCACAGTGAAGTAAATCCGGGAATTGCTATTGCAATTGAGAAAGAGTGCGGCACCGATATGGCACTGGCAATCCTGAAGATGACCTGCAGTAATTTTACTGATCAGACTGCTGTGCTGTCAACCACTACGATCTTTAATATAACCAGCCTACTAAAGGAGAAATATGATTATATTATCAACCTTCATAAGATCAACGACATAAAAAAACTTGATATACTTTCTTGATGCAGTTAACAACAAACTGCTGGAAAAGGCTTTCTTCTTCTGCTGTGTCGAGACAAAGGATCAGCGTAAACACAGGATCCTGAAAAAATATCCTCCTCTGCTGAATTATATCTATTATACAGGTGATTTTGTTGTAAAGCGCATCCTTCCAAAACTAAAGTTCACACGGGGACTTTATTTCTTCCTCACCCGCGGAGAGAATGCCGTGCTTTCGCGTGCTGAAGCACTGGGACAGGCTTTCAAGGGCAGGATTCAGGATCAAACAGGAATCATTCATCGGTAACCTTCTCTGCATTGAAGCGAGGAAGCATAGCGATCCATTGCCTATTAAGTGAAAATATTTATGGACCGCTGATTGCATTATCAAGGGTTGGAAAAGGAGGAAACATGATAAAAGTATATAAGCTCCGGACCATGCACCCTATTCCGAATTCATACAGAAATATGTGTATGAGATTCATGATCTTCAGAATGGCGGCAAGTTTAAAAATGATTTCCGCATAACCTCATGGGGAGCTGTCTGCAGAAAAACTATGGCTCGATGAACTTCCGATGCTCATGAACTTCTTCCAGGGAAACATGAAGCTTGTTGGGGTCAGACCTCTGAGCAAGCATTATTTTGAACTCTACAGGAAAGAGGTACAGGAAAGAAGGATAAAATATAAACCCGGACTAATCCCTCCCTTCTATGTCGATATGCCCTGCGATCTTGAAGCTATACAGGCATCGGAGCTAAAATATTTAGATGCATATGACAAGCATCCATTCTATACCGATTTCAGGTATTTCTGGAAATCCTGGGTGGAATATATTGTTCAGGAAAGTGAGGAGTAATTAACAGAAAAAGCAAAGGGCTGAGCCGTCGAGCCGTTGAGCCATTGAGCCGTTAAGTCATTGAGCCGTTAAGTCATAGAGCCGTTGAGCGGTTAAGTCATGGAGCCGTTGAGCTGTTAATTATCGTTAATATCTATCAATTTTTAATTTAATAAAAATTCCATACCTTTGCGGAGAATTTAAAATTTAACACAATGGCTGAAAAGACAAGATATTCTGATGATGAGCTTGAGGAATTCAGACAAATAATCCTCATGAAGCTGGATAAGGCCAGAAAAGATTATGAAATACTAAAATCCAGTATTACTCATGAAGAGAGCAATGATACTATGGATACCTCTCCAACTTTCAAGGTACTCGAAGAGGGGGCAACAACTTTTCAAAAGAGGAAGCAGGTCGTCTTGCTCAACGACAGGAGAAATTTATACAGCATCTCCAGGCTGCACTGATAAGGATAGAAAACAAGACCTACGGCATATGCCGTGAAACAGGAAAACTAATCTCAAAGGAAAGACTAAGAGCTGTGCCTCATGCCACGCTTAGCATGGATGCCAAGATGAAACAGAAATAAGGCATAAGGATATAAAGACGCAAAGGCCGTCCCTTTACCGGACGGCTTTTTTATTTCAAGAGTCCTTCCCCCGTCATTGCGATCCCGCGAAGCGGGAGTTTCAATTAGTTTGAGTCACTATCGCCCTAATTGCTGTTTCACAATCTTTGCAATATACTTCCCTAAAATATCGAACTCGAGATTCACTACAGTTCCTTTTCTGATCTGATGGAAATTTGTGACCTCCCATGTGAAAGGTATTATAGCGACTTCAAATGAGCTTGATTTTGAATTGACTACAGTAAGACTTACACCGTTTACACATATTGATCCTTTTTCTACTGTAATATAATCATCCTGGGAAGGCACATATTCAAATGTATAATACCAGCTTCCGCCAGCTTCCCTTACCTGAGTGCAAACGGCAGTCTGGTCAACATGCCCCTGAACCATATGTCCGTCGAGACGTCCGTCGAGACGCGTGCTTCGTTCAAGATTGACCTTGTCCCCGGGTTTAAGTAATCCAAGGTTTGTCTTTTCGAGAGTCTCCCTTATTGCAGTTGTGGTATATGTCTCATTATCTTTTTTTACGACAGTCAGACATACCCCATTATGTGAAATACTCTGATCGATCTTCAATTCATCTACAAAGGAACATTTCATTGTAATATGAAGGTTATCCTTTTCTTTTTCAAGCTTTACAACCTGAGCGGCTTCTTCGATAATTCCGGAAAACATGAGATTTTAATTAAATTAATTGTGATTACAAAAATAAGAATGAAATCCATTAACCACAAAGGTCGCAAAGGTTTGCGCAAAGTTCGCAAAGAATTGAAATTTGTTTTTCCTTTTGCGTGCTTTGAGCCTTCTTAGCGTGCTTTGCGGTTAAAAGGTACTTTTTCAATAACCCTAATTAGGTTTTTAAATTGAATTCATTAAAATACAGAGAATTAACCCCCCTTTAGGAGGGCAGGGGGGCTTGACCATATCAATTTCTTCCCAAACCCCAACCGATTATCGGTCATTTTTATCTTCGTCAGCTTTACCACCCAGAGATGGGTATCCATAAGTACAGCCAGCGGAAATTTTTTAAGATAAGCCCATTTTGCTTTATTCAACAATTCACCCTCAGGTTCTGAAACTATTCCCTGAAACTGAATTCCCCGAATCTTTCCAATAATCAGTGTTTCAAGAACCACCGATCCTGCAACAAGCGGATTTATCAGAAATTCTTTCCCGTGACGGGTATCGGAATCAGTTGTGAAGACGAATGAATTCTCCTCTTCCAGATAAGCATAAAAGCAGTTTGCACACCACGGCTCATCGCCAACAGTGGTTGCAATGGTGAGAACATGATGCCGTTTAAAAAACCTGATTATTCTGCTGTCAATCATTTGTCATGAATCTGAAACCTTTTCCGTCAAATCCAGCCAGATCGAGTATCCGGTCAACTACGGTCATCACAAGATCGTCAACGCTTAGTGGATTGCTGTAAAAGGAAGGAGATGCCGGACAGATTATAGCGCCTGCCAGGGTAAGCATCTTCATATTGTTAATATGTATCAGATTGTAAGGTGTTTCCCGCGGGACTATGATCAGTCTTCTTCTTTCTTTCAGCATGACATCGGCCGACCGTGCGATCAGATCATCCGATGTTCCATTTGCGATCCTTCCCAGTGTACCCATCGATGCAGGGCATATAATCATTGTGTCATATCGCGATGATCCTGATGCGAACGGCGCAAAATATGAATTATTGTCATACTCCTTCGCCGCCCCTTCAGCGTGAAATTCCGATCCAATTTCTGATTTCCAGATCTGCTTGCCTGTATCTGAAAAGATTACTGCAATCTCTGTCTGGGCATTTAATATATGCAGTTTCTCGAGTATCTTATAAGCATATAAAGAACCACTTGCCCCGGTTATGGCAAGGATAATTTTACTTTTCTGCTCTTTTGAATCTGACATGTGGCAAAGATAATATTTTTTAAATCTTTAAATTCCTGCCCAATAATTCAACCCTCTAAATCCCCCATATGGGGGACTTTAATCCAGACTGGAAGCATATTTAGCCCTTCATTTGGAGTTACACCGGCTTCAACCCCCTAAATCCCATAGCCGTCAACCTAAGGAATTTATTTTAGGAAATACGATAGATAAAGTGGGTTAACTAACACTATTTCTTTAAAAGAATCATTGGAAAGTTGTTTCAGTAAAAAGGAACTGGAATCAATTGCCAAAGAGACTGGATTTTTAAGAAGGAAATCGAAAATAGATCCTTCAAGGTTCTTTGATTTATTGATGTACGATGTAAGCTCGGGTAAGTCAAGAAGCTTGAGCCAGATGACAATTGAAGCCGAATCAGCACATGGTATTATTGTTTCAAAACAGGGGCTTGATAAGAAGTTTAATGATCGTACTGTAGCTTTTTTAAAACGGCTAATTGAAAGGCAATTATCAACTGAAATAAGTCATCAGATTGACACAGAATGGTTCAGTAAGTTTAAAAGGGTAATAATAAAAGATGGAACTCGATTTGATCTTCAGGATGATTACAAGGATATTTTACCAGGATCTGGTGGCTGTGCTTCT
Organism: uncultured Bacteroidales bacterium; assembly: GCA_963715785.1. GTDB lineage: Bacteria > Bacteroidota > Bacteroidia > Bacteroidales > VadinHA17 > LD21. The sequence goes on along the minus strand of OY970276.1, from coordinate 1,386,380 downwards.
AAGGCTGGGGCCTGTATCCAGTTTGAATTTGATCTGAAGAAGGGAAGTATTATTCAGCTTGATATTACGCCAGCCAATAGGCCTGATAACAAAGAAGCTTCAGAAGTTCTAGATGATGTTGAAGAAGGCGATCTGGTAATAAGAGATCTTGGTTATCACCTATTTGATTCATTCTCGAATATTATCAAGAGAAAAGCATTTTTTATATCAAGACTGCACCCCAAAATAGATGTCTATATTCTAAAAAATGAATGTTACAATAAAGTAGATTTCAAAGACCTCTATTTTAAAATGACCAAGAGTAAGAAGGTATGGGATTGTAGTGAGGTATTTATCGGAGAAGATAAGATCCCTGTTAATCTTGGAATTGAAATTATGCCAGATGATATATGGGAGAAACGTGTAAAGAATGCCGAGAAAAACAATAAGAAAAAAGGTCGTAAAACAAAAGACGAGTACAAGTTTAAAATAAGGTTCAATTTATTTATCACAAACATTCCCAATGAAGAACTTCCGACCAAAATTTTATCAACTCTCTACAGAATACGCTGGCAGATTGAACTGATATTTAAAGTATGGAAATCTGTCTTTGGAATAAATCATAAGTCACTCATGAAGTTTGAACGATGGTTATGTCTGCTATATGTCAAGTTATTAATCATGTTAGTATATTGGAATATAATAATGTCTAGTCGTAACCACATGCATAAATGTAATGGAGAACTATTGAGCCTGAATAAATGCTTTAAAACCTTATTCGATAATACCTACCGATTGAGGAAGGCACTCAAACATGGATCCGGTGAAATAAGAAGACTGCTTGTATGGGCAGGTAAAATCTTTAATAAAAATCATTGGTTGGAGAAAAAGAAAAAAACAAAAAGTCTTAAGGAAATTATTGACCTAAAAATTTGTAAATCAAATAACTATGCTTATATTTAATAAAGAAAACGGGACACCCCCTATAAGTAATGTCCCGTTAAAACTTAAAAAGTTCTTTAATATGAGTAAAATTAATAAAATCAACCTCGTTCTCCAAAGGAATGGGGATAAAAAGAGTCATGTCATTATGTGTCAATTGAATACAAAATTTTACAAAGTCTTAGGTTGACGGCTATGCCCTAAATCCCCCATTTGGGGGACTTTAAACCAGACTGAAAGCATATTTAGCCCCCCATTTGGGAGGTTGGGGGGTTGATTCAAAAGAGATTATGGCATTGATTGAAATGTAAAATTTTGATAAACAGAGACCTTAAAGCCCCCTATTTGGGGGTTGGGGGTTGATTCAAAAGAGATTATGGCATTGATTGAAATGTAAAATTGCTGGTAAACAGAAGCCTTAAAGCCCCCTATTTGGAAGTTGGGGGTTGATTCAAAAGAGATTATGGCGTTGATTGAAATGTAAAATTGCTGGTAAACAGAAGCCTTAAAGCCCTCCATTTGGGGGGTTGGGGGGTTGATTCAAAAGAGATTATGGCATTGATTGAAATGTAAAATTGCTGGTAAACAGAAGCCTTAAAGCCCCCTATTTGGGGGTTGGGGGTTGATTCAAAAGAGATTATGGCGTTGATTGAAATGTAAAATTGCTGGTAAACAGAAGCCTTAAAGCCCTCCATTTGGGGGGTTGGGGGGTTGATTCAAAAGAGATTATGACGAAGAGGTCACAGAGAAAGATCGAGCAACTTTTTAGTCAGTATCCGGACCCCTTTCGATGCATTCTCCATAATGACTTCGACTTTCCTGTTTATTGGAATGATTACCTCCTTCGGATCAATAAGCCACAGGGACGCTTTGGCAGGAGCATATGCAATAAGTCCTGCCGCGGGATAAACATTCAACGATGAACCTATTACAACAAAAATGTCAGCCTCAGCTGTTATGTTTGCCGCCTCCTCCATCATTGGAACGGCTTCCCCGAACCAGACGATATGAGGACGGAGCTGGCTTCCCTTTTCGCACTTATCTCCCGGATTAATATCCCTGTAACCTATATCATAAATCAACGATTCATCAGCAGTGCTTCTGGATTTTGTCAGTTCGCCGTGCAAATGCACGATCTTCGTGCTGCCTGCTCTTTCATGCAGGTCATCAATATTCTGGGTGATGATCTGAACGTCGAAATATTTTTCAAGCTTCGCCAGACCATAGTGGCCTTCATTTGGTGTGCTTGAAGCGAGCTGCCTTCTCCTTTCATTATAGAATCGCAAGACCAGCTCCCTGTTTTTTGCCCAGGCCATTGGTGTGGCAACTTCCGACACATCATATTCTTCCCATAATCCGCCGGAATCCCTGAAGGTTTTTATACCGCTCTCGGAGCTCATACCGGCACCGGTTAGGACGACTAGTTTTTTCATATTCTCCTCTTATGAATAATTCTACCACAAAGTTCGGTAAAATTTAACAAGGGGCGTAAAGGCGTAAGGGCGTAAGGGCGTAAAGACTGAAAAATATTTATTAACTTTGATTACAGCACTATACAAGTGGAATTGTATATGGTAAATTGAATATTAACTTTAAATCGCTGCACAATGGGAAATTTTAGAAAATTAGTGGTTTGGCAAAAGTCAAAGGATCTTGCTATTAAAATTTATGAACTGGTAAAAACAAATCCAATTTCCAAGGATTATGGCTTCAGGGATCAGATTCAACGAGCTGCCGTAAGTATTCCAGCAAACATTGCCGAAGGGGATGAACTAGATACTGATAAACAATCTGTGAGACATTTCTATATTGCAAAAGGTTCTGCAGCTGAGCTGCAAACACTTCTTATTATCGCCAATGAAATAGGTTATATGGAATCTGAAGTAATGGAATACCTTGTAAATGAATGTAAAATCATTTCTGCAATGTTATCAAAACTCATCAAATCCAGAAGTAATTAGGAAAAAGTTTGCCTTTAAGCCCTTATGCCCTTACGCCTTTACGCCATTTTTCATTATCTTTGTCGGAATTTTTTTGCATAATTCCAATAACAATAACTATTTGATCCAATGGGGAAACGGTTTCCTGAATATAAAGGTCTTGATCTTTCAAAAGTAAATAAAGAAATTCTCAAAATATGGGATGAGAATGATACTTTTAACAGAAGTGTCCGTGAATTGAATGGAAAAGGCGAGTTTGTTTTTTATGAAGGTCCGCCTTCTGCTAACGGCATTCCCGGGATTCATCATGTTATGGCGCGAACAATCAAGGATGCAATCTGCCGTTTCAAAACTCAATGCGGATACGAGGTTAAACGTAAGGCAGGATGGGATACACATGGCCTGCCTGTTGAACTTGGCGTCGAGACAGCTCTGGGCATAACAAAGGAAGACATCGGTAATAAAGCTTCTAAAAAATATATTTCTGTTGAAGATTATAACAAGGAATGCCGAAAGGCTGTCATGAAATATACCGATTTGTGGGAAGATCTTACCCGTAAGATGGGATACTGGGTAAATATGGATCATCCATACGTTACATACGATAACCGGTATATAGAAACACTCTGGTGGCTTCTTCAGAAACTATATAATAATGGTAATCTGTACAAGGGATATACCATCCAGCCATATTCGCCTGCCGCAGGTACCGGACTAAGCTCTCACGAACTCAACCTTCCCGGATGTTACCGTGATGTAAAGGATACAACATGTATTGCACTGTTCAAGCTGAAAAGAGATAATAAATCGGAGTTTTTATATGAAAATGTCGATACTGCCGATGTACATATGATGGCATGGACAACCACGCCATGGACACTTCCATCAAACACAGCGCTGGCAGTCGGGAAAGAAATAAAATATATAAAAGTCAGAAGCTTCAACCCATATTCCGGAGAGCCTATTACGGCTATTATTGCAAAAGATCTCTTAAATGCTCTTTCCCCGGAAACAAATGCCTCAATTGAATTTTCTGATTATAAACCAGGTGAAAAAAGGATTCCATTTAAAGTCTCTGGTGAATTCTCCGGATCTGAACTTGAAGGAATAAACTATGAGCAGCTGATCGACTGGATGAATCCCGGAGAAGGTGCCTTCAGGGTGATTACAGGTGATTTTGTAACAACAGAAGATGGTACCGGTATAGTTCATATAGCTCCTACTTTTGGTGCGGACGACTACAGGGCAGGTAAGGAAAATGGCGTTCCGCCACTTATGGTTAAGAGAAAAGACGGCACTTTTGGCCCTATGGTTGATAAGAGAGGCTACATGGTTCCGTTAGCTGATCTGGATGAAGCATTTGTTAAACAAAACGTAAACATAAAAACATATTCAGCATTTGAAGGTCATCCCGTTAAAAATGAATACGATTCAAGCCTGCCAGCCGATGCAGAAACAATCGATGTTAAGATAGCTGTTATGCTTAAGCAGCAGGGTAAGGTCTTCAGAATTGAAAAACAGATACACAGTTACCCGCATTGCTGGAGAACAGATAAACCTGTCCTTTACTATCCCCTTGATTCCTGGTTCATAAAAACTACTGCTTTCCGCGACCGCATGATCGAGCTTAACAATACTATCAACTGGAATCCTCAATCTACCGGTACCGGCAGGTTTGGAAAATGGCTCGAAAACCTGGTTGACTGGAACCTCTCACGTTCGCGATACTGGGGAACACCTCTTCCGATCTGGATCTCAGAGGACAAGAAGGAAGAGAAGTGCATCGGTTCGGCCACAGAATTAAAAAATGAGATAGAGAAATCGATAAAAGCCGGATTCATGAAGAAGAATCCGCTGGCAGAATTTAAGGAAGGAGACAATTCTCCTGAGAACTATGAGCATTTTGACCTTCACCGTCCTTTCGTGGATGATATTTTTCTTGTAAGCAATTCAGGAAAGAAAATGTTCCGCGAGGCCGATTTGATAGATGGCTGGTTCGATTCGGGAGCAATGCCATATGCACAGGCACATTATCCTTTTGAGAACAAGGATAACTTCAGCGAGATGTTTCCCGCCGATTATGTCGCAGAAGGTGTTGATCAGACAAGAGGCTGGTTCTTTACTCTTCATGCCATAGCCACAATGATCTCCGATTCGGTGGCATTTAAAAACATTATCTCAAACGGCCTTGTTCTCGACAAGAACGGCAATAAAATGTCAAAACGCCTGGGCAATGCGGTAGATGCTTTCTCCGCAATTGATGAATATGGCTCCGATCCTCTGAGATGGTATATGATCACCAACTCTCAGCCATGGGATAATCTGAAATTCGATATCTCAGGAGTGGATGAAGTAAAGCGCAAGTTCTTCGGAACTTTGTACAATACCTATTCATTCTTTTCTCTTTATGCCAATGTCGATAATTTCAGATATACCGAGAAGGAGATCCCTGTAAGTGAAAGACCTGAAATAGACCGCTGGATAATTTCACTTCTAAACTCCCTCATTAAGGAAGTCACTAATTGTTATAATGGTTATGACCTCACCCGCGCCGGACGGGAAATACAGGATTTCGTAACCGAAAACCTCAGCAACTGGTATGTTCGCCTTAACAGGAAAAGATACTGGGGAGGAGAATATGACAAGGATAAACTTGCGGCTTACCAGACACTTTATGTTTGTCTTGAAACTGTGGCTCATCTTGCAGCTCCAATAGCACCTTTCTATATGGACCGGCTTTTCAGCGATCTTAATAATGTCACTGGAAGACAAAAGGAGAATTCGGTTCACCTTGTCCTGTTCCCCGAATATGATGAGTCGTTGATTGACAAGGATCTGGAAGAAAGAATGGATATAGCTCAGAAAATATCCTCGATGATTCTTGGCTTACGCAGGAAGGTAAGCTTGAAAGTGCGTCAACCTCTCGCCCGAATAATGGTACCTGTACCCGATAATGATTTCAGAAAGAAGTTCGAAGCTGTAAAGGATCTGATTCTTGCAGAAGTTAATGTAAAGGAAGTGGAATATATTGATGATACCGCTACCATACTGGTAAAGAAGATAAAGCCGAATTTCAAAACTCTTGGCCCCCGTTATGGTAAGCTTATGAAGGAAATAAGCAACCTTGTTTCTTCTCTGAATGCCGGAGAAATAAGCAATTTCGAGACTGCGGGAACGCATACATTCATCATTGGCGGCCAGCCGGTTATCCTCACAACTGATGATGTTGAAATAATTTCGGAAGATATTCCCGGATGGCAGGTTGCCAACGAAGGTAAGCTTACTGTTGCTCTCGATATTACCGTTTCAGATGATTTGCGCAATGAGGGTATAGCCCGTGAATTCGTGAACCGTATTCAGAATATCCGTAAAGAAAACGGGTATGATGTCACTGATAAGATAACCGTGCGCATTGAAGATCATGATTTTCTTCACGTGGCTGTTTATAAGCATGCATCATATATTGCTTCACAGACACTTGCAACTACAGTGGAGCTGACTGATTCCATTTCAGGAAAAGATGTTACAGAGGTCGATATTGATGAGTGGATTGTTAAAATCTTGGTAGCGAAAAAAGTCTAAAGCATTGGAGACTGGGAGACTGGGGGAGGGGGAGAAGGGGAGATTTCAAATGCTCCATTTTTCAGGATGTGCCATCATCATAACCAGTTTTCCAATTATTTTGTCATATTCATTAAAAAGCCTTGTATGATCATTTTCAGACATATAACCACAACTAAAAGCGTAGTCTAGCCAAACTTGAGTTTCTCCAGCTTCTCCTTCGGAATCTGATAGTTTGGAAACGAAAGCTTTTTCGTATCGCCTTTTTCTAAAAGCTTCTGCAAGATTAGCACATACTGATCTGGAGGAATTCCAAATTTGTGAAGTAAGTGAATATATTTCTTCTTTGGGAAACGATTTTGAAATATTGAAGATTTCCATTGAAACTTTAAAACCTAATTGAAAGACATCAAGTTCTTTGTGGGATCTTAGAATTTTCATAATATTATGTTTTAGCAACGAGACAATCAAATTTATTAAAGTTTCTCAAAAATGTCAAATTTCTTTCTCATTTAATTTCTCCCAATCTCCCTTCTCCTTTTCATTCTTTTTTCTCCCCTTCTCCCTATCTCCCCTTCTCCCCCTCTTTCCTAAGTTTTGCTATATTTGTATATAAAATTAAACTATGAAACGAATATTGGTAACCGGAGGCGCAGGATTTATTGGATCGCATTTATGTGAAAAATTACTCAATATGGGGCATGAGGTGATTTGTGTTGACAATTATTTCACGGGTTCGAAAATGAACATAATCCATCTTCTCAGTAATCCTTACTTTGAGCTGATAAGGCACGATGTGACAATGCCAATTTTTATTGAGACTGATGAGATTTATAACCTGGCCTGTCCGGCTTCTCCCATACATTATCAATATAACGGAATCAAAACGATCAAGACGTCTGTGATGGGAGCTATAAACACGCTCGGTCTTGCCAAGAGGACAAAATCAAAGATCCTCCAGGCTTCAACCAGCGAGATCTATGGAGATCCGGAAATTCACCCGCAGCACGAAGCATACTGGGGAAACGTCAATACTCTTGGTCCACGTGCATGTTACGATGAAGGGAAGAGATGCGCCGAAACCCTGTTCATGAACTATCATAACCAGAATAACGTACGTATTAAAATAGCACGGATCTTCAATACCTACGGTCCGAAAATGAATTCGCATGACGGCCGGGTTGTTTCCAACTTTATCGTCCAGGCTCTGAAAGGTGAAGATATTACGATATACGGTGATGGCTCACACACTCGCAGTTTTCAGTATGTCGATGATCTTATTGATGGTCTTATTAAATTAATGGATACGCCTGATAGTTTTACGGGTCCGGTAAATCTTGGAAATCCGGTGGAGATAACTATCAAGACACTTGCTGAGATGATCATAAAAATGACCGGGTCAAAATCAAAAATAGTCTATCTCCCTCTTCCACAGGATGATCCCAAACAGCGTAAACCCGATATTACTCTGGCCAGAAAAGAGCTTGGCTGGTCACCGAAAATTGATGCGGAAACAGGTTTGGCAAAAACGGTGGAATATTTCAGGAAAACACTAGGAACCCCCTAAATCCCTTATACGGGGGACTTCAAGAAATCAGGAATAATTATTAACCGGAACTGTTGAAATAGTCCTTTTTAACCGCAAAGCACGCAAAGACCACCTTCGCTAAAGCTTCGGTGGTTGAAATAGGCGCAGACTACGCAAAGTCAATGCATTATAGATCAACTCTTTGCGTTTTTTGTGTATCCCGAGTACTCGGGATTGCGACCTCATCCTGAGTTTGCCGAAGGATGCGGTTAATGACTTCGACTTTTTCAACAGCCCCGCTTTAAGCCGCATCAGGATGTTTTATAGCCCCCCATTTGGGGGGTTGGGGGGTTTGAAACCAAGGGGAACTCCCATTTTGAGGTATCACAGTAATCCCTTAATTGCTATCTTTGGCTTATGATAGATCGCGCTACCATAGAACGCATACTCGATGCTGCTCAGATAGTTGATGTGGTGCAGGAGTTCGTACCTCTGAAGAAACGTGGTGTGAATTACCTGGGGCTGTGCCCTTTTCATAATGAAAAAACTCCGTCATTTACTGTATCTCCCTCAAAGGAGATTTTTAAGTGCTTTGGTTGCGGAAAGGTTGGCAATTCCGTAAATTTTGTAATGGAGCATGAACACCTTACATATCCTGAGGCACTTAAGTATCTGGCAAAAAAATATCACATTGAGATAGTTGAGAAAGAGCTGACCCAGGAAGAGCTCGAGAAACAAAATGAACGCGAGAGCCTGCTTGTTGTTTCATCTTATGCTTCACGCCAATTCTCTGAAAATCTTTTCCATAGTGACGAGGGCATATCAATAGGTCTTACATATTTTAAGGAAAGAGGGTTCCGCCAGGATACCCTGAAGAAGTTCGAAGTAGGGTACAGCTTTGAAAAGAGAGATGCCTTTTCAAAAAAAGCTCTTGAAGACGGGTATAAACAGGATTTTCTTGTCAAAACCGGTCTTTCCATTCAGCATGAAGATCGCATTTTCGACAGATTCGCAGGCAGGGTAATGTTCCCTATTCATTCTCTTTCTGGTCAGGTATTAGGTTTTGGCGGAAGAGTGCTTAAGACTGATGCAAAAACAGCCAAATACCTGAATTCTCCTGAATCGGAGATCTATCATAAGAGCAAGATTCTATATGGGATATACCAGGCACGCAAGTCAATAAGCCAGGAAGACCGCTGTTATCTTGTGGAAGGATACACCGATGTGATGTCCCTCCATGAAGCAAATGTTGAAAATGTTGTGGCTTCCTCGGGAACATCTCTCACGCAGGAGCAGGTGCGGCTTATCAAGCGGTTCACTCAGAATATTACCATTCTCTATGACGGCGATGCAGCGGGAATAAAAGCATCACTGAGAGGTATAGATCTTGTGCTGGAAGAAGGTATGAATGTCAAGATCGTGCTTATTCCCGATAACGAGGATCCCGATTCCTATTCAAAAAAACTGAGTAACGAGGAATTTCTGAAATTCCTGAAAGAGAACGAAACAGATTTCATAAGGTTCAAAACACAACTTCTTTTATCAGAGGCTAATAATGATCCTGTAAAAAAAGTTGATCTTATACGCGACGTTGTGAAATCAATCGCAGTCATACCGGAGCCAATTACCAGGACAGTATATATAAAGGAATGCAGTACTGTGCTGGAAATCAGTGAACCAATCCTTTATCATGAGGTAGATAAGCTCAGGCAGCAGAAGAATTTCCAGGATCGGAATAAATATCCTGGTCCTGAAGACCTTCCTGTTCCTCCGCCTGTTATCATTAAGCCTGTTCAGCGCGAGGCAGTTACGTATTACTCTGAGAAAGAGATCATAAGGCTGCTTCTCAAATTCGGTGGCTTTGAGTTCGAAAGAACTATCAATAAAGAAGATGGCAAAGAAGAGATGTTAACTGTAGCTGATTACATTGTCAGAGAGATCATATCCGACGATCTCCTGTTTAATGACCTTGTCTGTTCAAAGATATTTGCTGATTTCAGGTTTCATGTTGAGAATGGTCTGATTGCAGGAGAAAAACAGTTTGTGAAAAATGAAGATCCTGAAATATCAAGGCTTTCAGCCGACCTCCTGGCCGATTCTCATGAACTGAGCAGGATATGGAAAGACAAGCAGACCTATGTTGAGACCGAAGAAATGAAGCTCAAAGAGATCGTTGGCGATGCTGTGCTGAAATTCAAAAGTGATAAGATAAACATTATGAGAAGGGAGATAATGATACTTCTTGAAGCGGCTGTAAAAGCCAATGATACCGAAAAAATACTCCAGCTTCAGAAAAGATATGCTAACCTGAGTTCCATTCTTGGAATGATTTCGAGGAAGCTCGGGAACAGGATATTGCTTTAAGAATATTTTTTGCTTTTTATCCGGGTTAACCATGCCCGTCAAATGCTATTAATCGCTTCCGGAAAAACCCGAATTTATCATCTTCTTTTAACCTTATTAAGATTAATTGTTATTTTTGACTTCATAACAACTTAAAAGATGAAACGATTTATCTGTTTCCTTATAATACTGCTTCCCTTTATCTATTCGTGCAGGCATGGCGGGAAAGAAAAAGAATCTTTTACACCATCCTTTTCCACCTACAGCCCCGATTCGACAAAGAACAGCAATATCTCACATAAAAATGAAATATTTTACGGAATCCTCTCTCCCGTAGAGATCTGCACAATTTTTAACAGACTCGGAATTCCGTACAATAATGCAGCATTGAATCCAATCTCAAACAGGGATCTTTACCTGAGCAGTTCAAAAGCTTCGATCAATACCGGGGTGTATGGCGTTGATTTCGGTTACCTTAAGGTCTTTGGCATTGGCCAGCAGATGATAGACTATATGGTAACAATCCGCGAAATGAGCAATAAGCTTGGTATACCCGACAGCTACCTTACAGAACCAATCAGGAAGGTAGAGAGCGATATTTCCAATTCTGATACAATAATGGATCTGATGAATGATGCTTATATAAAGATGGAATCTCATTTGCGTGAAAGCGGAAGGGAAAGTACGGCTGGACTCATGATAATGGGAGGATGGGTGGAAGCTATGTTTATAGCGACCCAGCTTGTTTACGACCCGAAGCATCCCGATCCTGAGGTGATCCAAAGGATTGCCCAGCAGAAATACACTCTGACATCCCTGCTCAGCTTCCTGAAAAATTATTATGATGACCCTGTTGTTGTGTACTACTCTAAAAAACTAAAATATCTGAAAAACTATTTCGATTCATTCGATATTTACTTCAAAAAAGGTGATCTTGAAATTGACACCACAAAACAGGTCTTCCGTTCAACAGGCAGCGAAATGACTGTTACTCTGGAAACACTTGACAGAATCCGAAATTATGTCAATAAGCTAAGAACAGAAATGGTGACACCCTGAATCATTTTATCTGCGACACATTAAGCTTATTATTTGTATATTAGATTCTCAAATTTAATATACTGTAATACCTAACTCCCAGAAGATGAAAGCCGGAAAACCTATTTCATTATGTGTGCTAATTCTTATACTAGCCGCGTGTGGCACACAGGATAATAATCAGTTCAAGATTAAAAAAGATCAGACAGCAGAAGCTTTTCCTGCAAATATTCCGCTCGACAAGGGATTTAGTGAATATATTACCGGATATACCTCAGGGGTCATCCCGGCTAATTCACCAATCGAAATAAGGTTCACCCCTGAATTTGCAGCCAAAGCCGATAAGTCGGCAACCGGATTATTTGTCTTCGATCAGTCAGTTAAAGGAAAAACTGAATGGAAAGATGAAACGACCCTTGTCTTCACACCTTCCCGATTTCTCGATCCTGGCAAATCATATACTGGCGGATTTAATCTGTATAGGCTCGCAGATGTACCACAGAGACTTAAGGTCTTTCCCTTGCGGGTCCAGACCCTCAGAAAAGATTTCCGTGTTATAATCGGGGCCCTCGAGTGCGCCGGTCCTGAAAGCAACAGCTATATCCTTCATGGACAGATAGTAACTTCCGATTATATCGAACCCACCGAAATTGAAAGTTACTTCTTTGCAAAACTGGGCAGGAAGAAAATGGATCTGAAATGGGATCATTCAGATAATCTGATTCACAAATTCACAATAAACGGCATTGACCGTACCGGCGAGCCACAGGAACTTACTCTCAGCTGGGACGGTTCATCGGACGGAATAAAAGAAAAAGGGACCTCCTCAGTTAATATCCCACCAGCCGGGGAATTCAGTATCCTGGATGTATTGCCTGTCGCAGGTGAAAGTCAAAGAATAGATATCCTTTTTTCCGATCCCGTTGATGCTTCACAGGAGACCGAAGGTCTTATACATTTCACCCCATCGACCGAATCAACCATTAACATAAGGTCAAATATGATCAGCATATTCCCCACCAAAAGACTGCAGGGGAAGGTTGATCTGAATGTTGAAGCATCAATCAGAAATAATAAAGGGGCTGCCCTGCCTTCATCCTATATGAAGCAGCTTGACTTCACATCTGTTCCTCCGGCAATACTTCTTGATGGTAACGGAATTATACTGCCCGCTTCAAAAAACCTTATTTTCCCCTTTAAGGCTGCGAATCTCAAAGCTGTGGATCTTAAGATAATAAAGATATTTGACAATGACCTTCCATATTTTCTTCAGGAGAATGACCTGAACGGGAATAATTGGGTAAAGCGATTCGGCCGGCCGGTTTATTCCGGGAAAGTTAACCTGGTGAATGGTTCAGGAATGAATACAGCCGGGTGGAATTTATATACGATCGATCTTGCCGATTATATTGATATCGAACCGGGGGTGCTTTATAAGGTTGAGCTTGGGATGAGAAGATCATATTCACTATATACATGCAGTACAACTGCTGAAGTCAGTAAATATGAAGAAGCCTTAATGCAATCGGAAGAACAAAACAGGGCATTCTGGGACGATCCGGATAATTATTACGAAGACCCGGACGATGAAATCTATTATAGTTTCAACTTCGATTGGAATGAACGCGAAAATCCCTGCACCGATGCATATTTCAGTCCTGATAAAAGGGTGTCGAGAAATGTCCTGGCATCAAACCTGGGACTGATGGCCAAAAAGGGGGAAGATAATATTCTGCATATCATGGTGAATGATCTTCTCACTGCTCTGCCGCTGAATGAAGTAACAGTGAATGTGTTCGATCTGCAGATGCAGCTTATTTCAACCGGTACAACAAATCAGGAAGGATCAGCTGCAATATTTTGCGAAAGAAAACCTTTCCTTGTTATCGCTAAAAAGGATAAAGACCGCAATTACCTTAAGGTGAATGAGGGTTCCTCTCTCTCATTAAGCTCATTTGATGTCGCCGGCAATAAACCCGAAAATGGTATAAAGGCATTTATATACGGAGAAAGAGATGTCTGGAGACCAGGTGATTCAATATATCTCTCAATCTTTATCAAAGACATGAAAAGTGATCTGCCCGAAGATCATCCCATTCAGTTTGAGCTTATTAATCCGCTGGAACAGAAAATTGACAATCAGGTGCAAAAGCCTTCCGGAACCAACTTGCTGGTATTCGCTACAAAAACGCCACAGGATGCTGTTACCGGAAACTACAAGGCTCTCTTCCACATTGGCGGCGCCACATTTACTAAGCGAATAAGGATCGAAACCGTCAAGCCCAACAGGCTAAAAATGAATCTGACCTTCCCCGGCGAGATCCTGGGAGGATCCAACCCTGTGTCAAGAGGAACACTAAATGTAAAATGGCTTAATGGTGCCGTTGCAAATAAACTTCAATCGTCTGTAGACTACATCCTTAAGCATACGAAGACAGAATTTGCAAAATACAGTCAGTACAATTTTGATGATCCTGTGACTGAATTCCACTCTGAAACAGTTAATATATTTAAAGATGCCGTGGATGAAAATGGCAATGCATCGGTTGTATTCGATCCGGGAAAAGATATCAATGCTCCCGGGATGCTGAATGCTGTTTTTACAGTTAAGGCAACTGAACCCGGCGGTGACGAAAGCATTACACAGACAACCCTTAAATATGCTCCATATCCCGTTTTTGTTGGCATAAACCTGCCAGGGCTTAAAGGGAAGGACAGAATGCTATATACAGATGCTGAAAATGAGGTGAAGCTGGTAACAGTTGATGAAAAAGGCAGGCCAGTCCGTTCAGAAGTAGAAATAAATATTTATAAAATCTCCTATAGATGGTGGTGGGAATCAGATGAGGAAAATCTTGCTTCATTTATTTCAAACAATAATTACAGACCTGTAATAAAAAAGACAATCACCACCTCTGACGGGGAAGGTTCTTTTACATTCAAAATTGATAAAAAAGACTGGGGCCGCTACCTGATAAGAGCTACAACGCCGGCTGGCCATTCAACAGGTAAAATTTTGCTTGTAGACTGGCCATGGGAATACGGGTCGAAAGGAAACGGTACCGGCGCCACTCTTCTGGCTGTAAGCTCGGATAAAGAAAAGTATAATGCCGGTGAAGAAATTAAAATCTCATTCCCGGCACCTGAAAATGCACGGGCAATCGTAACGCTGGAAAATTCCACAGGTGTTCTTGATGAGATACAGCTTGGTACCGGTAAAGGCAGCACTGTCGTCACTTTTAAAGCCAAGCCTGAAATGGCGCCGAATATGTATGCCTATGTAACTGTTATTCAACCTCATGCTCAGACAATCAATGACATGCCTATAAGGCTTTATGGCGTATTACCGGTAATGGTGGAAGATCCAGGCACAAGGCTTGCTCCCAAAATTGACATGCCGGATGAGATCCGGTCCCAAAAACCTTTCGTGATTAAAGTAAGCGAAGCAAACAGGAAATCAATGACATATACCATAGCGGTAGTGGACGAGGGACTGCTTGATCTTACAGGATTCAAAACACCCGACCCATGGAACTATTTTTATGCCCGTGAGGCTCTTGGTGTTCAGACCTGGGACATATACGATTTTGTACTTGGAGCTTTCGGAGGAACACTGGAACGTGTATTTGCTATCGGGGGTGATGAAGCCCTGACAGATAAATCGGCAAATAAAGCACGCCGATTTGCCCCGGTTGTAAAATTCCTCGGACCATTCACTCTTGCGGCAGGAAAGACAAATGCTCATACACTGAACCTGCCTCAGTATACCGGCTCCGTCCGTACAATGGTTGTTGCAGGAAGTGACAGGGCATTTGGAACAGCTGAAAAATCAGTGCTTGTGAAAGATCCGCTGATGCTGCTCGTAACAGCTCCGCGAGTTGTCAGTCCCGGGGAAAAAGTAGCCCTTCCTGTCTCCATTTTCATTCAAAAAGAAGGCATAAAAGATATAACAATAAAAGCCGAAGGCAACGACCTGATAACCTTTGAAGAGAAGGTGAAAAATATATCAGTTCAGGGCACTGGCGAAAAGGACTCGGAATTCTCTTTCACTGCAGGAAACAAAACAGGTGTTGCAAAGATCAATGTAACTGTAACAGGAGGAGATGAAGACGCAAGATATAATATTGAGATCGAAGTCAGGAGTCCGAATCCGCCCGAAATCCGTGCCGAAATGAAAGTGATCCGGCAAGGCGAAAAATATGAAACATCCTTTACTCCGTTCGGCGTCGAGGGCTCCAATTCAACCCTGCTGGAAATTTCTCCGCTTCCATCAATAAATCTTGAGAAGAGGATGTATTATCTTCTCGATTACCCTTATGGTTGCTCCGAACAAATCACTTCGGCGGCTTTTCCCCAACTTTGGCTCAATGAACTTAGTGCAGGTGATTCGTATATTACACACTCTGCTTCGGCGAATATCACTGAAGCAATTAATATGCTGATATCGCGTCAGATGATCGACGGTGGTATAGCGTTATGGCCGGGGAGCTCACAAGCCGACAACTGGGTGACATCCTATGCAGGCCATTTCATGACGGAAGCAGAAAGAAAAGGATACAGTATACCTTCAGGGTTTAAACAGAAATGGCTGAGTTACCAGAAAAAGAACGCTCAGGAGTGGCGCTTCGACACCAGATACAAACAATCAGCTAACGATCAGGCATACAGACTCTTTACGCTTGCCCTGGCAGGCCAGCCAGATAAAGGGGCAATGAACAGGCTGAGGGAATCAGCCGGACTTCCGCAGTTGTCCAAATGGCTGCTCGCTGCTTCATTTGCCACAACGGGGCGTCCGGAAGTAGCGGCAGGTCTGCTTGATGTTAGAAATACTGAGACAGAAGCTGATCTTCATGGTTATTACTATGGCAGCGAAATAAGAGATAAAGCAATCATACTGTACACACTTGTTCTTCTGAAAAATGATGAACAGGCTTTGCCTCTCCTTAAAATGATATGCGATAAGTTCAATAACGAGACCTGGTACAGCACTCAGTCCATCGCATGGGGATTGTTGTCGTATATGAAATGGGCAGAATTAATCGCCGGAGACAAGAATAGCCCTTCAAAATTTAAAATGACATTCAACGGGAATAAATCGGACCAGACAATCCTTTCCAACCAAGCCTGGTCAAAGAATCTCTCTCAGAAAAGTGGTGAGAATTCTCTCACCGTTGAGAATAATTCTGAGAAACCCCTCTATCTCACTCTCACAAGGAAAGGGGTTCCGCTGATCTCTGATCTTGCACGTGAAGATAAAGGCTTGTCGATGAAAATCGATTATCTGGATACTGACCTGAAGCCCATTGATCAGAAGAACCTCAGGCAGGGAGCGGATTTCATAATGGTGGTAAAAGTCACAAACAATACTTTTGCCATGGTAAACAATATTGCCCTCACCGAAATGGTCCCATCCGGCTGGGAGATACAAAACACCCGTATGTTTGAAGCAGATTATGGAATTAAGGAGAGCCCTTATGATTACCGCGATATAAAGGATGACAGAGTCTATACCTATTTCGGCTTAACACAGGGACAGACTAAAACTTTTATCATAATACTCAATGCGGCGTATAAAGGTGAATTTTATCAGCCGGCAGTATGGTGCGAAGCAATGTACTCCCCTGATTGCTATTCGAGAATTCCAGGAAATCAGGTTAAGGTAACCGGCCGGAAAATTGAATAGAAAAGTCAAAATATTTCTGATAGCGGCCGGGGCAATTATTGCTCCGGTTTTGCTTTCTCCATTACCCCGGTTCAAAGAACCGCTTTCCACTGTTGTTGAAGCAAGCAACGGCGTCCTGCTGGGAGCCAGAATTGCAGATGACGGACAATGGCGGTTCCCTTCATCAGAACAGGTTTCCGTTAAATTTGAGAAATCACTTCTGACTTTTGAAGACAGCTGGTTTTATTATCACCCCGGGATAAATCCGGTCTCCATTTTCAGAGCCTTGAAAGATAATATTAAAGCCGGGGAGATTGTCCGTGGCGGCAGCACTATCACTATGCAGGTCGCGAGGATCTCAAGAGTTAACAAAAAAAGGAGCTACGGCGGGAAAATAATTGAAATGCTTTCCGCTCTGAAACTTGAACTGCTGAGATCAAAAAAGCAAATACTTCAATTGTATGTCTCAACCGCTCCGTTCGGAGGAAATACCGTGGGTCTTGAAGCGGCAGCATGGCGCTATACAGGAAAATCCTCTAAAGACATAACCTGGGCTGAAGCTGCTGCACTGGCCATTCTTCCAAATTCTCCTTCGCTGGTTTATCCGGGGAAAAATCAGGTATTACTGAAAACAAAGCGTGATCAACTCCTTAAACGTTTGTATAAAAGGAAATATCTCGATTCACTCACCCTTATTCTCGCTCTTGATGAACCACTGCCGGGAGAGCCAATACCATTGCCGTCAAAAGCGCCACATCTTACCGATTATTTTTTTAATACAAGGAGAGGTGAAATATCCAGGACAACCATTGACCCTGTAATCCAGGAAAGAGCAACAGCAATCCTGAACTCACATCAGAAAGATCTTGAAAGTAATTTTATATTCAATTCCGCTTGCCTGATTGTTGAAGTAGAGACCGGCAATGTAATGGCTTACGTAGGAAACAGTACACTGGAAAGCGCAGGAACGCATGGCGGTAATGTTGACATTATTCACTCCCGGCGTAGCACGGGAAGCATTCTTAAACCAATACTTTACGCAGGAATGCAGTATTCAGGAGATATTTTACCGAATACGCTTATTGCCGATATCCCGACCAGGTTTCCGGGATTTGCGCCAAAGAATTTCGATCTCACTTACAGCGGGGCAGTAAGCGCTGCGAATGCTCTTTCACAGTCTCTCAATATTCCCGCTGTTAAAATGCTTCAGAAATATAATCCTGAGAAATTCATCGACCTTCTTCATAAAACAGGTTTTACAACTTTCAACAGATCAGCTGATTATTACGGCCTTTCTATGATATTAGGCGGAGGAGAGACATCATTATGGGATCTGACCGGTGTTTATGCCTCTTTATCAAGAGTTTTAAACAGATACCTGACTGAGAAAAAATATTACAGGGAGGATTATCATCCCCTGGTGCTTTTACAAAGCCTTACACATACATCTTCTTTAACTCAGGAGAAGGATCCGCCATTATCTGCATCGTCGATCTGGCTTACATACGAGGCACTCAGGAACGTAAACAGGCCTGAAACTGAATCGGGGTGGCAATTTTTTGCCTCATCCCGCGATCTTGCCTGGAAGACCGGTACAAGTTTCGGCTTCAGGGACGGCTGGGCAGTGGGAACCACTCCAGGGTATGTGGTTGGCGTGTGGACAGGAAATGCAAGTGGCGAGGGAAGGCCCGGATTGACAGGCATCACAGCTGCTGCTCCAATACTGTTTGATCTTGTTAACCTTTTGGGGACAGGTGTTTGGTTCAGAGAGCCGCTTGAAGATCTTACAATGATAAGGGTCTGCAGTAAAAGCGGGTTCAGGGCTGGGCCTGATTGTCAGGAAACAATTGAAATTCCGGCTTGCCTGAAGGGCTTAAGAAGCGAGGCTTGCCCCTATCACCAGATTGTGCATCTGAATAAGTCGCGAACATTGCAGGTTAATTCTGAATGTGTTCCACAAAATGAAATAATAAATGAACCATGGTTTATCCTTCCACCTGCAATGGAATATTTCTATAAGAGAAAACACTCTGAGTATAAAACACTTCCACCTGTCGCCATCGGATGCACAAAAAGCAGGAGCATTCCGGTGATGGAATTTATATATCCGACATCCGGAATTAAAATATTCATCCCCCGCGACCAGACCGGTGAATTGACGAAGGTGATAGCGGAAGTGGCTCACAGAAATCCCTCAAAAAAGCTTTTCTGGCATCTCGATGAAACATATATTTCTACAACCAGGTTTATTCACCAGGTCGAAATATCGGCCGGATCAGGCAATCATATCCTTACAGTTGTGGATGAAGACGGGAATACAATAAGGTGCGGGTTTACTGTGATCTGACATACGTTTCTCAACCTCAAAAATCTTAAATACACGTATCTCAATTGTCCATATGTCTGACAAACATAAATCAAACAGTATTATATTTGCGGTTATGAAAAATTATACTCCCGAAGAATGGTTCCCTATTGTCGATGAAGACGGCAATGTAACAGGTAAAGCGCTTCGCAGTGTATGCCACGATGGTATCAGCATGCTTCTTCATCCAGTTGTTCATCTGCATCTCTTTAATACAGCAGGTGAAATGTTTTTACAGAAACGGGCAACCACAAAGGATATTCAGCCTGGAAAATGGGATACTTCCGTTGGGGGTCATATGAGGCCGGGTGAAACCCCGGAAGAGTCTCTGATGCGTGAAGCAAGAGAGGAACTGGGAATAACCAATTTTATCCCTGAATTTTTAAAGCGATATATATGGGAATCATCTCGTGAACGTGAGCTTGTTCATTCATTTTCAACAACTTCCAATGACATCCCTGTAATATACCCTGATGAGATTGACGAAGGACGATTCTGGCAGCTTAAAGACATAAAGCAGAATATTGGCAGAGAAATTTTTACTCCTAATTTCGAAAATGAGTTCAGGATGTTGTTTATGTAGATGGCGGACCTGGAAATAGTTTGCGTGCTTTTTATCACTCAGTCTTAAACAATATTTACGAACAAATTGCGTACTTTTAGTGTTTAAGATGTCGTTAACCTACTGTACATTTATGAAGCCTGATAAAGTCTACCTCTTTCTGACATTCCTGTTGTTACTGACCATTTTTTCGTGGTTTACCTCATGCACCCATGTTGCAAATATTGCCAATCTTCCTGAAGTATGTTTTACGGGAGAAGTACTTCCTATATTTGTAAATAACTGTGCAATCCCCGGCTGTCACGACGGAGGAGGCAGAGAATCGCACTTTTCGCTGAACAGCTATGCAGATATTATGCGGCAGATTACTCCGGGGAACCCCGATGCCAGCAAGCTGTATCAGACAATTATCGCTAAATGGACCAACATGATGCCTCCGGGTCAACCCCTGTCATTACAAAACCGGACCATTATCCGGGTATGGATAGAGCAGGGAGCAACCTTAACAACCTGTACAGATACAACTGGTACCGGAGGAAATGGCGGAGGCGGAGGCGGAAATACATATGTTGCCCGGGCATGTTTCAGTCGTGATATACTTCCCGTAATAGTTTCAAAATGTGCATCTACCGGCTGCCACGATGCAATAACACACAGGGAAGGATATAATTATACCACCTACTCCGGCATTATGAGCTCTGTTTCAGCAGGCAATCCATCGGGTAGCAGACTATTTAATGTTATTAATCAATCGGGAGGGGAATCAAAAATGCCGCCTTCCAGCAGTCCACAACTTACCGTGGCTGAAATTGACTCAATAGGAAAATGGATAAGCTATGGAGCTTTAAATGAAAATTGCGGAGAGGTTTGCGATACGATCAATCCGGTAACCTTTTCAGGAACCATATGGCCGATAATTCAAACTTCATGCCTGGGATGTCACAGCGGTACAGCACCCTCCGGAAATGTCCTGCTTGCCTCATACAGTAATGTTGCGACCATCGCTTCAAATGGCAGTCTGATAAACGCGCTAAAAGGGGCAGGTGTTCCGCAGATGCCTGTCGGAACTTCATTCTCCCCATGCAGGATAAGACAATTTGAGATATGGGTAAATAACGGATTTTTAAACAATTAGCAGGCACCTATTATGAAGCGATTTATTATTTCACTTGCTGCAACAGCCATATTTTCTGTTTTCTTTTTTTCTTGTTATTACGATAATGAAGAAGCATTGTATCCCACATTGGTCAATACCTGCGATACCACAAATGTCACTTTTAGCGGAACAATTGCCCCGATGCTCAGTAATAATTGTTATTCCTGTCATTCAAATGCAAATTCCTCCTTTGGCGGAGGAATCAGGCTTCAGTCTATAACTGATGTTACAGCAAATTCCCAGAAGCTGACAGCTGCAATAAACAGAACCGGACCCTTTCCTATGCCTCCCAGCGGAAGACTGGGTAGTTGTTCAATAACACAGTTTGAAATATGGGTCAGGAACGGGATGCCCAACAATTGAAACCCCTTATACCTGAAATATGAGAAGACTTTTACTCGCTTCTTTTTTATCGTTGATTTCATTGTGGCTCCTGGCCCAGGATGACCTGATGAATATCGTTAATCAAAACACGCCAAAGGAAATAAACTACACAACCGCCACCTTTAAATCCACCAGGGTGATGAATGGACATTCTATTGAACGAATGCCCCGGGGCAACTTGATTTCAGAGTGTCTCACCGTTTTGGAACCCTCAACTCGGGAGGCTATAATTTTTTTGGACTTGATGTCTCAAACATCCATCTGAGCCTTGAGTACGGAATCACAAACTGGCTAATGATAGGCGTGGGCAGGACAGAAATCAATAAGACTTTTGACGGTTTTTTGAAATTCAGCATTTTAAGACAATCAACGGGTGCCAGAGAAATGCCTGTATCGATGTCTGTCGTTACAACAATCGCACTTGAGACTGTAAAATTCCCTGATCAGACCAGGACAAACTATTTCTCATCAAGATTAGCCTATGTTACCCAGATCCTTGTCGCGCGAAAGATCAGTGAGGCGTTTTCTTTCCAGCTGTCTCCTTCATATCTCCACCGAAATCTTGTTGCCACAGAACTGGATCCCAATGATATCTATGCTCTGGGTGCAGGTGCCAGGATGAAACTCTCAAGCCGGATCAGTCTGAATGGCGAGTATTACTATATTGTAAATCCCAAAACGTATATGAGCCAGCAGATCTATAATCCTCTTTCCATAGGATTTGATATTGAAACTGGAGGGCATGTATTTCAATTGTTTTTCTCTAATTCCCTTGGAATGATTGAAAAACAATTTATAGGGGAAACAACCGGCCAGTGGAAACATGGAGATATTCATTTCGGATTCAATATTTCAAGAGTATTTACGTTGAAGAAACATGCAAAATCTCCAAACTATTAGAACGGTTCTTTGTTAGCATCAAGCAGATATATTTTTAATACAAATTTTATGAAACGCATATTTTTTCTTGCATTCTTTTTGAACATTGTTTTTGTCCTTAACGCACAAAAATATATGACAAAAAATGGATTTATCGGCTTTTACTCCCATACTCCGATGGAAGACATTAAAGCAGACAATAACCAGGTCATAAGTGTAATTGATACTTCTACCGGTGATATGGTATTCCAGGCCCTGATAAAGTCGTTCCATTTTGACAGGGCCCTGATGGAAGAACATTTCAACGAAAACTATCTTGAATCAGATAAGATTCCCAAATCCGTATTCAAGGGAAAGATTACAAATCTTTCGTCAGTTGATTTTACAAAGCCCGGCACATACAATGTCACTGTTGAGGGAGATCTGACAATCCATGATGTAACCAACAAGGTTACGGTAAACGGTACAATTGAGGTTGTCAAGGGAGGTTTAAATGCAAATTCGAAATTCAATGTTGTGCCTGAAGATTATAAGATTACAATACCAGGTGTGGTAAGAGACAAGTTTGATAAATCAATGGCAGTGACCGTTGCCATGAAGTATACGCCACTTGAAAACAAGTAAACGAAATATACACAACGATAATTTATTCTCATTCTCACTATAATGAAGCCATATGTAAAAATTGCACTGTTTGTTGTACTGTTCATTGCTATCGGATCTATTCTTGCAGCCCTGATTCTTTACAATAAAAAACAGCCTGATACATCAAAAATAAAACCTGATTTCGCTATTACGGCTACAGCTCTGCAAAAAGAATTCGAAGACAATGAGAAAGCAGCTTCAGATAAATATATAAATAAAATTATTGAGGTCTCCGGAACAATCACAACGGTTACACCTGCCGACAGTGCTGATACAAATATTTCTCTCAAAACCGGCAATGACATGTCGGCAGTGAATTGTGCATTCCAAAAATATATAGATCCAACAAATTTTAAAGCCGGTGACCTGATCACATTGCGAGGCGTATGCTCCGGTTTCCTTATGGATGTGCTGCTAAAAGACTGTTCGGTGATACCGTCAAAAAAATGAATATTATGAGTAAGCCCGTTAAAATACTGATGTTTAAGAATGAAATTGAAGCAATGCTTCTTGATGAAATACTTACTGAGAAACAAATTCCGCATATAATACGAACATATCACGACTCTGCCTACAACGGATTATGGCAGACCCAAACAGGTTGGGGACATATTGAAGCGCCTGAGGAATTTGCTGATGAGATCCTTAAAACCTATAACCATATGTCGGAATAATCGTTCCTGACAATTTAACTTTTAAATCAACTTAAGTTTTTATCTTTGTCCGCACATGTATACAGAAGGCCCGTGCCGTATGATATGCATTTGTTTATACAATGGTTAAATGAGTTATGTGAATACAAAGAAGAACAGCCTTCATATTTTTCCATCCGGAATTTCTCATTCAATATTCCAGGTGATAAAAAGTAAGTACTTTTATTTTGGAATTCTTGCAGTTATTGCAGGTGCAGGACTGAACTTTGCATCTGAGACATATCTTCATAATTACATGAGTGAGGGAAAAACCCTTCCTATGCTCTCAGACTTAATTCTCGACAACCTGCCATTTTATAATGTTTCCCTGATTTATGATATTTTCTGCCTGGTTCCAATCTTCCTTGTACTATTATACTTTGTGCATAAGAAGGATTATGACCGGATCCCCCTATTCCTGCTTCTTACCGGAATATTTTATATTATAAGAGGCATCTTCATCGTCTTAACGCCTTTTGGAAATCCGCCAATGTTTAACGGATCTGATCCCCTGTTTCATGGATTCTCGAACTTTGAACTTGGTGTTTATCCTTCAGGACATGCCGGAAACGTCTTTCTCTTGTTTTTGCTTGTAAAAGACAGGGGATATAAATGGCTTATAATGATCTGCCTTGTTATTGTTATCACGGCATTGTTTCTTGCCAGAGGACATTATAGCATAGATATTCTCTCAGGTCTCTTCTTTTCTTATGCTATCAGGGAATTCGGGGAAAAGCATTTTTCAATGTTCGACCTGGGGAAAAGCAATAATCCCGATACTGTTAAGGCAACAGCTTAATGATTTTCAAATCCACTGAAAAAATGAAAACCAAATTATTATTATCAGTTTTTGTTATACTGTTTACAGGAATAATTTCAGCCCGGAACAAGCAGGAATCAGCAACCGGAATCCTTGATGAAGCCTGTTTGCAGGCAGGGAAAGAAGGGAAAAATGTTATGATAGTTTTCCATGCTTCATGGTGCGGCTGGTGCAAAAAATTTGAAGCTTCAATTGAAGATCCATCATGCAAGGGTTTTTTTGATAAACATTTCATAATCAAATATCTCGACATCCTCGAGAAAAGCGACAAAAAAAGTCTCGAGACTCCGGGAGCAGAAGAACTCTATAATCAGTCGGGAGGAAAAGGAGGCGGAATTCCTTTCTTTCTCATATATGATAAAAATAAAAAGCTGGTATCCGACTCAAAAATAAGAGTAGCCGGAGATGGTCCCGATAAACCCCTGCAGAACATAGGTTGCCCGGCCAGTGATGAGGAGGTGGCAGCTTTTATCAAGATCCTTGAGAAAGCCGTAAAGATCAATGCCGCGGACAAAAATGCTATAACAGAGAGATTTAAGAAGAACAAGAGCTAATATTCTTACCCTTTCCTCTCCATCCTCTTAATAAAATAATAATTAACAACACCAATAATCACCATTCCCAGAAGGAAAAGAGGATAAGTGACCTTCCAGTTGTCCGGCCCGGTCATCATTGTCCATTCAGACATGCCTCCTATGCTTGCGAGCAAGGTAAGCGGCATAAAAATGGTTGCAATCAGGGTAAGCCTTCTGACAGATGTATTTGTATCATTCGACATCTTTGTCATCAGGTTGTTAAGAAGTGAAGTATATAATTCCATCAGAGAGGTTTCAATCTCACGGTATGTCTCTGTCAGCTCAAAAAACTTGGCAAGATGATCGTAAATATCACGGTAGTGGACGATAGCCTTTTCACTGACAAATGGACAATCCGATCTGCAGATCTTTACAAGAATTTCTCTCTCATGATATAATGTTTTTCTAAGCCTCATCAGGTTTTTTCTCATATTGATCAGCTGCAGCGGCTGAAATTTCTCAACATCGCTTAGAAGCGATTCTTCCGCTGCCTCCAGCTCCTCTTCCATATCATCGAACGCTTTGTATTTTGCGTCAACCAGAAAGTCAAGAACTATATGCATTAAAAAATCGGGACCGGCTTTTGCATTTGTATTGCCATTCTCAATAATCTCCTCAATATTGTTCAGCGGTTTTCTGCCTTCCGAATTATGTCCGCTGACTGATATAAAAAAATTCTTCCCTATGAACAAGTTCACCTCATCAATAAAAAGTGCGCTTTTTGAATAGCTGAAGGAATTGAAAATAATAAAGGTATTTCCTGCAAAATGCTCAATCTTCGGAACCTGTTCCGCATCAAAACAATCCTCCACGGATAATGGGTGGATGCCGAGGCTTTTTACAAGCGAGGAGAGAACTTCCCTGGAAGGCTGATAAAAATTAAACCATACAAACCCGCCTTCTGTTGTTGCTGCAACAGCTTTATCCAACGAGTCAACACCATAATATGAACCCGTTGCACTGAAATGGTAAAATTTTGATTCTGACATATCTGTGGATTTTCAATCGGTATAAAAGTACGGCGTTTAAAGCTGAATCCAATTTACTATAAAAAACATTTTCAGCGTCCCCTCTTAACGAACTTTTAAGCAATGAAGGTGTTTAATCAGTGGCTAATTAAACTAAAATGAAGAACACGACACAGAGGAGCAGAGAGAAGACACATAGAACCACAGGGCTTTGTCGCGATAGCTATTGGGACTCTGTGAGCGTTGCATGAATCTCTGTGTAACTAAAAAGCAATGGCAGAATAAGATTTAAATAAGATAAATGTCATTGAAATTAACTGCCAAATTGGTCAATATTGCAAAAAAATAAAGTATGAATAACGCTATATACAACTTCAGGGAACCAAAAAATGAACCAGTATTATCTTACAGATCCGGAAGCCTGGAAAGAAAATTACTTGAGGAAGAACTTGATCGTCAGAAAAATCAGGTTATTGATATTCCCCTTATAATAGGAGGAAAAGAGGTAAGGACCGGCAAAACCGGAAATGTCGTTATGCCTTCAGATCATCATCATTTACTCGCAACCTATCACATGGCAGGGGAAGAGGAGGTCACAATGGCAATTAATGCTGCTCTGGATGCCAAATGCGAATGGATGACACTGTCGTGGATGGAGAGGGCGGCTGTAATGGCTAAAGCCGCTGAACTTCTATCAAAAAAATACCGTTACCAGATCAATGCTGCAACTATGCTCGGACAGGGTAAGAATGTTCTGCAGGCAGAAATTGATTCAGCATGTGAAGTGATAGATTATCTGCGCTTTAATATTCATTTCGCATCGCTTATATACGAGGAACAACCTATCTCAGATGGGGAAAATATTAACCGTCTTGAATACCGGCCGCTTGAGGGGTTTGTCTATGCAGTAACACCGTTCAACTTCACAGCAATTGCATCGAATCTGAACACTAGTGTGGCGCTGATGGGAAATACCACTGTGTGGAAGCCGGCAACCACTTCCCTGCTTTCAAATTACTACTTGATGAAGGTATTTCAGGAAGCGGGTATGCCTGCGGGGGTTATCAATTTCGTTCCGGGCTCTGGCGCTCTGATAAGCAGCGTGGTACTAAAACACAAGGAACTCGCAGGAATTCATTTCACCGGATCAAATCCAACATTCAATTCTCTATGGAAACAAGTATCGGACAATCTTCAGCTCTATAAATCTTATCCAAAGCTGGTCGGTGAAACCGGCGGCAAGGATTTCATTTTTTCACATAGCTCTGCAAGCCCGCTTGAGCTTGCGACAGCAATTGTAAGAGGATCCTTTGAATACCAGGGCCAGAAATGTTCGGCAGCTTCAAGAGCATATATTCCTCAGTCTATCTGGCAGGAAACAAAGCAGCATATCCTTAGAATGATTTCTGAAATAAAGGTAGGAGATGTATGTGATTTCAGAAATTATATGAATGCTGTTATTGATGATGCTTCGTACGAAAAGATAATGTCATATATCAGCAGAGCAGAATCCTCTGCCGATGCTCAGATAATAGCTGGCGGAAAGGGAGACAAATCAAGCGGATATTTTATTGAGCCTACAGTGATCGTTACGGAAAGTCCTCATTTCTTCACAATGGAGGAAGAAATATTTGGTCCAGTGATGTCAATATACGTCTATAAAGATGAACTTTTCGATGAAACATTGGCGTTATGCGATGAAACATCTCCATATGGCCTGACCGGCTCAATCTTCAGCAACGATAAGTATGCAATGATTAAGGCATGCCGTGCACTTCGCTATGCTGCCGGCAATTTTTATATAAATGATAAGCCCACAGGAGCAATGGTAGGTCAGCAGCCTTTCGGCGGATCCAGGGCATCGGGAACCAACGACAAAGCTGGCAGCCATCTTAACCTTCTTCGCTGGGTGAGTCCCCGGACCATCAAGGAGACTCTCATTCCGGCAACCGATTTCAAATATCCGTTTATGGAGTAAATCTCTCTGCGATTCTCTGTGCCTCTCTGTGTGAGTTCTTCTTTTTGGTTACCCTGAGGAGTCACAGATGGCCACTTATGAAAATCATATCATAATATTTAGGAGTTAGAATAAATAATATCTTACTCCCGAACAACTTCCGGAATTAATACTTAACATTGAAAAAATGTTGCGTAAATTTGAGCATGAAAAGGCGAGTCCGGGAAAATAACAACAAACCACTCTTTGTACTTAATCCAACCTCGGGGGTTCCCCCTATAAACTTCATTGTTACCAAGGAACTTGAGCTGCGAAAAAATGAACTTTGCTTCTGTAAAACATTGAATAAGGAAGACACAGGATCGCTTATAAAACAAAACTTCAACAAACATGAAGTATTTATTGCTGCCGGTGGAGATGGCACCGTTCATACTGTAGCATCAGAACTGGTGGGTACCGACAAAATATTCGGGGTCCTGCCGCTGGGTTCCGGTAATGGATTTGCAAAAGAATTTGGATTTAAAATGAATATCCGTTCCCTTCTTGCTGATATTAAGAAGGCCGACAGCATGGATATCGACGTAATAGAAATTAACGAAAACCTTTGCCTGAATGTTGCAGGAATAGGTCTTGACAGTTTTGTCGCCCATTCTTTCAATAACCTTAAACTTCGCGGTTTCCTCCCTTATGTGTGGCTCACCCTCAAGACTTTTTTACAGCTCCGTCCTTTTCATGTAAGCATAAAATGTGATGGAGAAGAAATTGTGTCCGAGAAACTCTTTGTGCTTACCGTCGCCAACACACGACAATTCGGCAATAATGCTTTCATCGCTCCCGAAGCTAAACCTAATGACGGTTTAATTGATATAGTACTTATTAAGCCATTCCCGAAAATATTAGGATCACTTTTTATAATCCGTCTTTTTACAAAAAGAATAAATAAATCCAAATATGTTACGCATATCAAAACCGATAAGGAAATAATCATTGAGACCAATGAAACCAGGTTTCATATCGATGGCGAACCGGTTGATATATCAGGAAAGGTGGTGATAAGGATTAAAAGGGAGGTTCTGAAAGTCCTGAGAACAAGCGGATACAAATTCGCTAATTCATAAAATATGTGTGATCGGGGTATACCTTATAAATTGAATTCCCGTTTTAAATTATTATAACTGAAGCATGCAGAGAGTCTGAATTATTGCTGACAATAAATACTTTTAATCTATTATTAATTAATTTTTGATATCTGATATGAAAAAACTGTTATTTCTTTTACTATTCTTTTCAACTGCAGCGGTTTACGGACAAAAACCGACAGTTCAGCTGATCCCGCAGCCTGTTGAATTACAACTGTCGGACGGATCATTTTTATTAACCAAAACGGCTTCAATAGGTTTTGATAGTCAGGAAAGCCGCAGGATTGCCGAGATGTTCGCAGCGAAGGTCAATCTCTCTACGGGCTTTTCTATTAAACCACAACAGGAAAAAGCCGCAACAATACAATTCAACATCAATAAAACTCCTGCAGCTGAGATCGGTAAAGAAGGATATACGCTTGTATCTTCTTCCAAAGGAGTTGTTTTAAGCGCCAATGCACCAGCCGGACTTTTCTATGGCATGCAGACTTTACTGCAGCTTATGCCAAAGGAAGTTGAAGGCAAATCAGCTGCTAATATCGCATGGACTGTACCAGCCGTCAAAATCACAGATTACCCTCGCTTCGGATGGAGAGGGATAATGCTCGACGTAAGCCGTAATTTCTTCACTAAAGAAGAGGTCAAACAATATATTGATGAAATTGCCAGATATAAATTCAATACCCTGCATATGCATCTCACCGATGACAACGGATGGCGCATTGAGATCAAA
Organism: uncultured Bacteroidales bacterium; assembly: GCA_963715785.1. Lineage (GTDB taxonomy): Bacteria > Bacteroidota > Bacteroidia > Bacteroidales > VadinHA17 > LD21. The sequence goes on along the minus strand of OY970276.1, from coordinate 1,356,512 downwards.
TCTCTTCCGAAGCTGACTGAAGTTGGGGCATGGAGAGTTCCGCGTTACGGCCAGTTTGGCAATCGTACTGCACCAAAACCCGGTGAAAAAGCTACAGTTGGCGGATTCTATACCCAGGCTGACATGAAAGAACTGATCAGGTATGCTCAGGACCGCTTTATCACTATCCTTCCGGAAATTGATATTCCGGGACACAGTCTGGCAGCTATTGCCTCTTATCCTGAATTAAGCTGCACCAAGGATACAAGCACTAAAGTAAATCCGGGTTCCTCATTTTCCGAATGGTTTAATGATGGCACTTTTAAAATGAGGCTTGACAATACACTGAATCCTTCCGACGAAAAAGTCTATGCATTTCTCGACAAAGTTTTTACCGAAGTGGCAGAGATTTTCCCAAATCCTTATATACATGTAGGAGGCGACGAGTGTTATAAAGGTTTCTGGACAGCTGATGCCGGATGCCAGGCACTTATGAAAAAAGAGAATATGACTCAGCCTGAGCAGCTGCAGTCGTATTTCATGAAACGCGTTGAGACTATCCTGAAATCAAAAGGGAAAAAACTTATTGGCTGGGATGAGATTCTGGAAGGTGGTCTTGCTCCTGAAGCTACAGTTATGAGCTGGAGAGGTATCAAAGGAGGAATTGAAGCTGCAAAAATGGGGCACGACGTGGTTATGTCACCAACAACTTTCGCATATCTCGATTATCAGCAGGGGGAACAAACAGTTGAGCCTCTAATGTACGCCGGATTGCGCTTAAGCAAATGCTATAGTTTTGATCCCGTTCCTGAAGGCGTCGACGCAAAATATATCCTTGGCGGCCAGGGTAACCTCTGGACAGAACAGGTAGCTACATTCCATCATGCTGAATATATGACCTGGCCACGCGGATGGGCACTCGCTGAAGATTACTGGTCGCTAAATGCTTCAAAGAACTGGGGTAACTTTGTAAACCGTGTTGAAAGCCAATTCAACAGAGCTGAAATTGAAGGAGTTAACTATTCTCCTGCAATTTATGACGCTATAATAAATATAAAGAAGGATGGTGAAAAAATGTCTGCTGACATAGAAACTGAAGCACCCGGCCTTGACATCTATTACACAGTTGACGGAGCTATGCCAAACACCTATTCACCAAAATATTCCAAGCCATTTGAAATTCCTGAAGGTCCTGTTACCTTAAGAGTAGTAACTTACAGGAACGGAAAACAAATCGGACACCTGATCACCCTCAGGCCTGAAGACTTAAAGAAAAGAGATAAGGAATAAGGCTATATACCAGCCAGCCATAAGTTACCGGAACTATCTGAAAAATGCACTTCAGTTTCAGATAGTTCCGGTTTTATTTTTAGATAGTACTATTTCCATCAAAAAATCTACGCATTCAGCATCCGTTACATTCAGGTTCATTCTTTCCGATATTGCAGAGAGAGCCCCGCAGCATCAGGATTTAAAGAAATACATCCATGCTTACAGTGCCGGAATTAATTACTAACTTGCACCTTTACAGAAGGATTCCAGCAAGCTTTCGCTGTACTGCTGGACTTATCCGGAGTTTGTCAGTTTACATTTAAAATATATCGTCCTTGTATTATTTCATAAGAAAAGATAAAATGAAGCCGAAATCAACAATAAAGGAAAAGCTGATACTGCTTTTTGCAGTATTGACTTGTTTTATTATTAATCTTCAGGCTCAGACACTGCAAGAAATTGAATCACACAGTGTTTTGCTGCCAAACGGCTGGAGCCTGACTCCAGTGGGAAAAATGCTGCCTCTTGGGGATCTTCCGCTTAATATTGCAGTGTCTCCTTCAAAAAAATTCGCAGCAATCACAAATAACGGGGAGAGCGATCAGACTATTCAGCTTGTCGATATTGATAAAGAACAGGTTGTCGATTCAATCGTAATCGGAAAAGCCTGGCTGGGATTAACCTTTTCGGATGATGGCAATACTCTGTATGCCTCTGGCGGAAATGATAACATGATTATCAGGTATTCAACCCTTAACAATCGACTCGCTATAAAAGATTCTATAATAATTGGACATCCCTGGCCGGTAAAAATCTCTATAACAGGTATTGCCCTGGATGACAGAAAAAACAGGATTTATGCTGTAACCAAGGAGAACAATTCGCTGTATATTGCTGATACAAAGTCAAAAAAGGTGGTCTCCGTATACCCGCTTGACGGAGAAGCTTATACCTGCATCCTGTCACCCGATCATAAGTTTTTGTACATCTCCTGCTGGGGATGTGATAGAGTGTTAAAATTTGATACCGATAAACAAAAGTTCACCGGATCAGTGACTGTAGGAGATAATCCGAATGATCTGTGCATTACCGGGAATGGAAAATACCTCTATGTAGCAAATGCGAATGACAACAGCGTTTCAGTGATTGATGCTCCACACATGAAAGTGATTGAGACGCTTAATTCTGCCCTTTTTCCCGGATCACCTCCAGGATCCTCTACCAACAGTGTGGCTCTTAGCAGTGACGAAAAGACACTTTATATTGCAAATGCCGACAACAACTGCCTTGCTGTTTTTGATGTAAGCATTCCCGGCTCAGCAACAAGCAAAGGATTTATCCCAACAGCATGGTATCCGACATGTGTGAGAATTGCAAAAGATAAAATCCTCGTCAGCAATGGTAAGGGATTATCATCGAAAGCAAATCCATTTGGCCCGAATCCCGACCGTAAAGGCGATTCAGTGGCTTATCAGGCTGCGGGTAAAAAGGTCAGGGTGAAAGAACAATATATCGCTGGCCTGTTCAGGGGAACCCTTGAGATTATCAAATCCCCCGATGCTGCTCAGATGGCTTCGTATTCCCAGGCTGTATACAGGAATACCCCCTATGATAAGAATAAGGAGCTTTCTTCCGAAGGAGCAAAAGGCAACCCTATCCCAATGAGAGTCGGTGATAGTTCGCCAATAAAATATATCTTTTATATCATAAAAGAAAACCGTACATACGACCAGGTCCTGGGAGATATGCCTGAGGGGAATGGCGACCCTGGTCTGGTGCTTTTTGGTGAAAATATTACTCCGAACCAGCATGCTCTGGCTCGGGAATTTGTACTGCTCGACAATTTTTATGTTAACGGAGAGGTGAGCGCTGATGGCCATTCCTGGACAATGGGGGCATATGCCACCGATTTTCTTGAGAAAGAATGGCCTACCAGCTATGGCAACAGAGGGGGCACTTACCCCGGCGAAGGCACCAGGAAAATTGCAAACAATAAAGATGGCTTTCTTTGGGATGATTGTCAGCGAAACGGCGTCAGCTTCAGGACATACGCTGAATTTATGGGAGATACAGATCCAAATGTTCCAGTCCTGAAGGGTCATTTCTGTCCGGGTTTTACTCCCTGGAATCTGGATGTTCGCGATACGGTAAGATTCGGACAATGGAAGCATGACTTTGATTCTCTTCTTGCTGCTAATGCACTTCCGCAATTTAATTCGATTCGTTTCCCTAATGATCACACTGAAGGACTCAGTCTTAACAGACCCACACCCTTTGCCCATGTTGCTGATAATGATCTGGCAGTAGGGTTGTTTGTCGATTATCTAAGCCATAGCAGTGTATGGAAGAATAGTCTGATAATTATCGTAGAAGATGATGCGCAGGATGGACCTGATCATGTTGATGCACATCGCAGCCCCGTATATATCGCCGGAGGTTATGTGAAAAAGGGGTTTGTCGATCACACAGCATATACAACCACATCTCTTTTACGGACAATAGAGCTTATACTCGGCCTGCCTCCAATGACCCAGTACGATGCGCCTGCAATTTCATTATGGCGGTGCATGAATGACACACCCGATCACCCTTTATTTAATGTGAAACCATGCCAGGTAGATCTGAACCTTAAGAATACGGCTCAGAATATATGGCAGAAAAAAAGTGAGAAGTTTGATTTTACAAAAGAAGACATGGTGAGCGATGCATCATTCAACGAAGTTATCTGGAAGGCTGTGAAAGGATTGGATTCACCATGCCCGGCTTCGGTTCATGCTGCATTCTTCAAGTCAGCATCAGATTCAGATGGCGATTAATTATTGCCATAATAATCGTAGAGACGCCCAATTTGGGCGTCTCTACGATTGATTATTTTAATTTAAATTCCACCGGCACCTCCATCTGAACAGCAACTGATTTACCTGACTGGGTTCCCGGCTTCCAGTCGGGCATTGAGCTGATGATCCTTATAGCTTCATTATTTAAGACCGGACTGGCAGATTTAGTGATAACTGCATCTTTAACCTTGCCTGATTTGCTAACGGTAAAACTCACATAAACTTTACCTGTAATTTTTCCCTTTAAAGCATCATCCGGATATTTAATGTTTGCTGCAATCCAACTTGTCATTGCATCTATACCTCCCGGAAACTGAGGTAATTCTTCCATAACCATCCATACCTCCTTATCCGTGTTTTTATTAACTTCTTTCACTGCTGTTTTTTTGGTGATAATTTCAACCACTCCATTTTTTCCTTTTTCCCCATACTTATCCGTAGCCGTGGTTATCCCTGGCTTGTTTTTCAAAACATTAACAGATTCTATATTTTCCGGGTTTATTTTATCCGCTTCAGCTCTGTCAACTTCTTTCCCATCAACCACATAAATCGGAGGAGGCCCATCGTTTGAGGAATATTTAACAGTATCTCTGATCATCGTGATTGTCATTTCAGAATTGAAATCAGGTTTTAGAATCCTGGTCTTGAATCCCATGAAGCTGACTGCCAATAATCTGTCCGAAGGCATATTATCAATTTTAAATTTGCCTTTTTCATCAGCAGAAGTGCCCAGAGTTGTGCCTTGCACTATAACATTTGCTCCTCTTAATGGTTGCCCATCATGGCTCACAACAGTACCTCTGACGGTTTTTTGTTCGGTTGAATTTGAAGTGAATCCGGAGGAAACTTCATTCAAGTTACTGTACTTGTAATCGGGTCGGGCAAAAGAGTAAAAAAACAGTGCAAATACAGGAAGAATAAAAAGAACTTTTAATTTCCTGTAGGGTGAGGTGATAATATTTTTCATCATGATAAATCGTTTTTTGTTTAGTGAATAACTGAAAGAATTTGCGAGACTGAAAACCGGGAAGCCTACAATCTGATTTAACAAAACTGCCCTGTAAATTGCCGGATCAGTTGTTTGCTGCAGCGCAGCCTCATCGGCAAGATATTCGTGATTCTGCCTTATGAATCGTAAATAGATCCACACAAGCGGGTTAAACCACTGAAAGATGCAGAGCAATTCTGCAAGCATCAGATCAAACCAGTGCTTCTGCCTGATGTGTACCAGTTCATGAATCATTATCTCCTTTGTTTCAACGTCTGTAATTGAAGGATTGACAAACACATAGGAGAAAAATGAAAACGGAGAGGTATATTCAGGAGCTTTGATAAGCTTTACCTGATACAGAGGAATGATCTCTGATTTTTTTATGGCTTTTAATACCGGCCTGACTTGCCTTATTAGCAAAGCAGCCACTGACGCAGCTCCGGAGAAATATAATATTAAGAGGAACTTCTTTATGTCCGGCATCAGGCTGTTTCCGGTAATTTGGTGGTTAACCATGGCTTCAGAATCAGAATATACATTGCTGATTACCGGAAGAAGCACGGTATAATGAATTGAAATTAATGGAAAGATAAAGGAAACGAGAACCCCTGCTACCAGGTAGATCCTGTTTAAAAGAAAGAATCTTTCATTTCGCAGGAATAACATGAATACAAGGGCAAATCCTGATAGCCAGGCAGCCGACTTAAGCAAATACATATTATACGCTTCCATCATTTCCCTTTTTTACTTTTTGCCAACCGCTTCCTGGTATCGTTAAGCAGCTCATCCAGTTCTTTTACAGTAAGATCCTTTTCACGCGCAAAGAAAGAAGCCATAGCTGGAAAGGAGTTATTGAAATATCCTTCCATCAATCCAAACAGCTGACTTTTAGAATAGTCGCTTTTTGAAACAAGAGGATGATACAGATGAACATTGCCATATGCTTTATGCCCGACAAATCCCTTCTTTTCCAGCACTCTTAATACTGTTGATACGGTATTTCGTGCCGGTTTCGGATCACTGAAACTCTCGCGGATATCTTTTACCAGGCCATCTTTCATGTCCCACAATATCTGCATTACCTGTTCTTCTGCTTTTGTCAGCTGCATATTTTTCGCTTATAGTATTCCGATTCTCGTTATTCGCAAACCAAAAAAATATTAAGTCATTGCAAGCGAAGCGATGTAATTTTCCGATATATACTCCACTCCCTCTTTTGTAGTGTCTTGTCAATCCTTCATTGCAAACATATGACTATTTTTATAGTCACGCAAATTATTTTGAATAAAAATAACTATTTATATAGTCATTTATTGTATTTGATTGATTATAACCGTGTTATATTTGCCTGTTTTTCACCCTTTGTGTTACTTAGTGTTATCCTTTGTGACCTTTGTGGTTAATGGATTTTTATTTTGCCACAAAGGGACACTAAGGTTTTCACTAAAGTACACTAAGGAATTTTTTCTTAAATTGCATCAGCAATTTTTAAAAAAAAATATATCATGAAGAGAAACATTATTTTATCATTGTCATGTGCAGCAGCTATGCTGATCATGGTGCCTGCCCTTGGTCAGGGGCTTAATAAACTTACTGATAAGCAAAAGAAGGAAGGATGGGTTTTATTATTCGACGGCAAGGATTTTAATGGCTGGAGACAGTGCAACGGAACTGCGATGCCAAAAAACTGGGTCATTGATAATGGAACAATGAAGGTCTTTACCGCCGAAGGCCAGCCTGCAGGGCAGCCTTCCGATGGCGATATCGTCTATGGTGAAAAGAAATTCAAAAACTTTAAGCTCTCTGTAGATTGGAAGGCAAGCAAAATGGCAAATTCCGGTATCTTTTACGATGTCCGTGAGGTGCCTGGCAAACCTATCTATTATGCTGCACCGGAAGTTCAGATCCTCGACAATGTCGATGCAACCGACAATAAAATACCAAGTCACCTTGCCGGTTCGCTGTATGATATGATTGCTGCCGACCCTAAAACTGTTCATCCAGCCGGCCAGTGGAACACCATTGTTATTACTGTCAATAACGGTAAAGTGACTCACGTTCAGAATGGTGTAAAAGTTGCTGAGTATGAACTGTGGACCCCGGCCTGGGATAAAATGGTAGCCAACAGTAAATTCAAAGATTTCCCCGGCTTTACAGAGGGTATATCGAAAGAAGGATTCATCGGCCTTCAGGATCATGGCTATCCTGTATGGTTCCGGAACATAAAGATCCGCGAGTTGAAGTAATATTTTAATCCAACACGATTCAATATAGCCCGGGTATAATCTGCCCGGGTTTTTATTTATATACAAGTCTTTGAAGGATTCATGTTAAGAGTACATCGAACAATATTGGTTCCGGTATGTTGCTAATAACAGGTTTCCAGCGAGGTAATATTAATTTATGGCAAGCATAATTTCCGGTTATGAATATGATATATTCGTCAGTTACCGCCAAAACGATAATCGTTCAGGCTGGGTAACGGAGTTTGTTAAAGCGTTGCAGGAGGAGCTGGCAGCCACCGTAAAGGAACCTGTTTCAGTTTACTTCGACACCAACCCGGAAGACGGGCTTCTCGAAACACATAGCGTCGACAAAAGCCTAAAGGGCAAGCTTCAATGCCTCATTTTCATTCCCATCATATCACAGACCTATTGTGATTCCAAATGTTTTGCCTGGCAGTATGAGTTTCTTGCCTTTAATAAAATGGCAAAGGAGGATCAGCTTGGCAGAGATATCAGACTGGCCAACGGGAATATTGCAAGCAGAATTTTACCTGTTAAGATTCACAACCTTGATCCTGAAGATATGACAGTTCTGGAAAATGAGCTCGGGGGAGTGATGCGGAGCTTAGACTTTATTTACAAATTGGCCGGAGTCAACCGCCCTTTAAGACCTAACGATGATCCAAAAGAAAACCTCAACAAGTCACAATACAGAAATCAGGTTAACAAGCTGGCTAATGCTGTGAAAGATATCATTACAGGATCGAAAAACTTCAACCCTGAAACAAAAATTCTCTCTTCCGGAAACATCACACAAGCCAGCTCTCCAGGACCTGTAAAGTCAAAAAGCTTTAAGTTGAGAACGGCTTTTATATTGCTTGTTATAATCGTGCTGCTGGTTTCCGGATACTTCCTGCGGCCTGTGCATTTTAAAGTCACAACAGAACCTATCGACAGATCTATAGCAGTGCTGCCTCTTGAAAACATGAGCAATGACCCAAAGCAGGAATACTTCAGTGATGGAATGATGCAGGAAATACTGAACCATCTTTTCATGATCGGCGGTTTGAAAATACCATCTGCCACATCCAGTCTGAGATTTAAGGGATCCAAACTGTCTGTCAGGGAAATAGCAAAAGAACTTGGTGTATCCTTCATCCTGGAAGGAAATGTAAGATCTTCGGGTGAAGATGTCAGAATAATAGTGAGGCTGATCAATGGAAAAAATGAACAGCTTTTATGGACGGAAGATTACAAGCGAACTATGACCGCAATAAATTTACTTGACATTCAAAGTGATGTAGCTCAGAAAGTCGCTGAGAATTTAAAAGTGGTATTGGATCCTGAAGTTACAAAAAGAATTAAAGCGAGACCAACGGAAAATACCGAAGCCTACCTGCTGTTCTTACAGGCCACACAAGCAATTGGTCAACATGACTATGTCCAGCAATTATTGGAAAAGGCCATCGCTCTGGATCCTGGTTTTGCTGATGCTTATGCCGAACTTGCTTTTTTCTGGTTAATACAAGGAAATGACCTTTATGGAACATTAAGCCGCGATCAGGTACTCGAAAAAACAGAACCACTTCTCAAAAAAGCCCTTGAGCTGGATAAAAATTCAATAATGGCTCACACTTATCTGGCCTCCGTAATGCTGTGGTACAATTGGGATTTCAAATCGGTTGAAAAAGAATTCCAGATCGTCAATCAACTCAATCCTTCCTCGTCTGATGCATATCTTGAATTTGTTCAATATCTGATAATTACCGGAAAATTTGAGAAAGCGATAAATATGAGTAATAAATCTTTTAATGAGTATGACATTACCGGGCATAAGTATGTCACAATGGCCCTGGCGTATTGTTTCAGCGGTCAGCAGGAAAAAGCATTGCAGACTGTTGATACATACATGAACATTTTCCAGAGTGACAACTTTATTTTGTATAACTCTATGAGGATATATGTAAGTCTTGGAAAATATGAAAAAGTAATTGAACTGTTCAATAAAAACCTTGCAAATAAACCTATTAATGATTTAAGCGACTGCTTTTTAGGATATCTTGGAATTGCACTTTATAAAGCCGGCAGGATCAGCCAGTCAACCACCTTTCTGAAGGAATTATCTTTAAAGAGCAAAAAGACCTCGGCAGGAAGTCCTTCCTTTTTTGAAGCGGCAGTGTATATGGCAATGGAAAAAAAAGACAAGGCGCTTCAATCCTTGCAAAATGCATACAACGCTCATGAAGCAGAGATGACCTGGCTAAAGGTGGATCCTCTTTTCCGGCCATTGCATGGAGATCCCAGGTTTGAAACCCTGCTTCAGAAAATTGGTTTTGAGAAATGAAATATCTGGTAATTCTCACAAGATGACTGAGATCAGAAGCAAGCCAAAAACTATTTCTGTATTCTTCTATTTTAACGAGCCGGAGTCTATCGGAAATGTGGTGATTATCCATACATTATCATTCATTGCAAGCCGCTTCAATGTAAGCATTTATACAAACCAGGCTGATTTTTTAAGAATCTGTCTTCCGAATGTCAGTATCATCTCTTTGAATCATATAAAATTAATGAGAAACTCAGTTATCGGGATGCTGATCTATTGCCGGAAGGTCGCGAAAATCCTCAATTCCGACAATTCAGATGCAGTTTTTATAGGACACAATTCTGCACCGATTGCTTTATGGCTTAATAAAACCTGTTTCCAATATGTGTACCAGGTTCATGAAATGCTTGGATTAGAGAAAAAGTCCGTTACCGGTAAAATATATCAATCAGCCATGGAATATATTATTATTAAAGGTATCAGGGCAAGCAAAGCTAATTTCGTTGTCTCTGAGCCTATTATACAATATCTCAAACTCCACAACAGCAATAACCTGTATTTAACTCCGCATTGTGTTGATTTAAAAAGATTTTCTGTACCAGCTATTTCTGAAGTTCATAATGGAATTCTCAGGAAAAAAGAACTGGGGTATTTTATAGTATGCTACACCGGATGGATTTCAAGGGAACGTGGCCTGCATCTGATGCTTGAAAGTTTATTTCTTGCTCATCTCTCAGACAAGAAGATACTCTTTGTAATTGCCGGAAGCGATCTTAAACAGACAGGGGAAATCAATAAATATTTTCTTGAAAGGAAAATGGAAGAAAATATAATCTGCCTGGGTAAAATTAATCACGACCTGATTCCCGGAGTTATTGCATTGTCTGATGTTGGACTGAGTATCCTTGAAGACAATCCGGTCTATCGAATGTCACCCCCGCAAAAAGTCATAGAATATATGGCGTCAGGAAAGCCTGTCATAGCTAATAAAATTCAAACACATTCAATGCTGATAACCAACGATTATGATGGATTTATTACCGAAAACGACCCGGCAGTCATCTCTGACAAAATTATGTTCCTGAAAACCAATCCTGATATTTATAAAACAATGTGTAAGAATGTCCTGAATACCGCATCAAAATTTGATACTTCACTTGTTTATAATAAAATGAAAGAAGTGATTTGCGAGGTTTTGAATACCTGAACAAAACTTTAAGGGATATGATATTGTTTCAGAGGTATATGAAAAGAAGAATATACAGATATTTCATATTAATCTGTTCAATATTAATTTTAGTTAGTTGTTCAACTACCAGAGAAGCTTCTTATAAAGAGAGAATGGGAGCTATGTTACTTAAGCCCGAAGAATATGGACGTAATAAGCCATATAAACCATCAAAACTTAAACAGAAAGCTCATAAAAAAGCACAAAAAAGTCTGTTAAAACGATCTTATAAAATTAAATAAGGCTGTGGCAGCTTGAAGTCCTTTTTAACCGCAAAGCACGCAAAGACCACCTTCGCTAAAGCTTCGGTGGTTGAAATAGGCGCAGAGTTCGCAAAGTCAATGCATTATAGATCAACTCTTTGCGTTTTTTGTGTATCACGAGTACTCGGGATTGCGACCTCATCCTGAGTTTGCCGAAGGATGCGGTTAATGGACTTCGACTTTTTCAACAGCCCCGAAGGTGGGTTGTACAGGAATCGAACCTTCCGCCAGCTGGCGGACCTACCCTGTCAAGGTAATCAGGGAGAGAATTTGTCTAAGAACTATTTCAGAATAAATGTCTTAAGGAACAACCGTCCTCGTGCCGATTTTAATTGTTTTTCCCTTTGCATTGCAGACTTTTTATCAGGCTGTTCTTCTGAATAAATTATTATCCATGGCCTGAACCTTGAGGTATATGAATTCCCTGGCCGGTTGTTATGAAAAAACAGCCTCTGCTCAAGATCTGATGTAAACCCCACATATATCTTATCATATACCTGGGAATACAAGCAATAAACGTAAAACATATATTCTCTGCAGCGAAATATTGTGGGTTGTACAGGAATCGAACCTTCCGCCAGCTGGCGGACCTACCCTGTCAAGGTAATCAGGGAGAGAATTTGTCTAAGAACTATTTCAGAATAAATGTCTTAAGGAACAACCGTCCTCGTGCCGATTTTAATTGTTTTTCCCTTCGCATTGCAGACTTTTTATCAGGCTGTTCTTCTGAATAAATTATTATCCATGGCCTGAACCTTGAGGTATATGAATTCCCTGGCCGGTTGTTATGAAAAAACAGCCTCCGCTCAAGATCTGATGTAAACCCCACATATATCTTATCATATACCTGGGAATACAAGCAATAAACGTAAAACATATATTCTCTGCAGCGAAATATTGTGGGTTGTACAGGAATCGAACCTTCCGCCAGCTGGCGGACCTACCCTGTCAAGGTAATCAGGGAGAGAATTTGTCTAAGAACTATTTCAGAATAAATGTCTTAAGGAACAACCGTCCTCGTGCCCATTTTAATTGTTTTTCCCTTTGCATTGCAGACTTTTTATCAGGCTGTTCTTCTGAATAAATTATTATCCATGGCCTGAACCTTGAGGTATATGAATTCCCTGGCCGGTTGTTATGAAAAAACAGCCTCTGCTCAAGATCTGATGTAAACCCCACATATATCTTATCATATACCTGGGAATACAAGCAATAAACGTAAAACATATATTCTCTGCAGCGAAATATTGTGGGTTGTACAGGAATCGAACCTTCCGCCAGCTGGCGGACCTACCCTGTCAAGGTAATCAGGGAGAGAATTTGTCTAAGAACTATTTCAGAATAAATGTCTTAAGGAACAACCGTCCTCGTGCCGATTTTAATTGTTTTTCCCTTCGCATTGCAGACTTTTTATCAGGCTGTTCTTCTGAATAAATTATTATCCATGGCCTGAACCTTGAGGTATATGAATTCCCTGGCCGGTTGTTATGAAAAAACAGCCTCCGCTCAAGATCTGATGTAAACCCCACATATATCTTATCATATACCTGGGAATACAAGCAATAAACGTAAAACATATATTCTCTGCAGCGAAATATTGTGGGTTGTACAGGAATCGAACCTGTGACCCCTACCCTGTCAAGGTAATGCTCTAAACCAACTGAGCTAACAACCCTTCAATAATTTAAAACTTCTGATCGTAACGCTCTAAACCTCCCGATAGCTATCGGGATGAGCTAACAACCCATATCGCAGGTAAAAATAATAATTTTATTCAATCATTTTGTGTAGTGCCAGCAGATTGTTAATTTCGTTTTTCATTACGCTATACAGATTATTTAAAAACTAAAGATGGTATCACACGAAATTGATTATAAGATTTTCGGGGACGATATCCAGTTCGTTGAAATTGAACTGGATCCGCATGAAACAGTGATCGCAGAAGCAGGTGCAATGGTCTATATGGAACAAGACATCAGCTTCGAGGTCAAGATGGGCGATGGCTCAGCGCCAAACCAGGGGCTCATGGGAAAATTACTCTCAGCCGGAACACGATTAATTACCGGCGAGTCACTGTTTTTAACCCATTTTACGAACCAGGGGCATGCCAAAAGCCGGGTCGCTTTCTCCGCTCCATATCCGGGGACAATTGTAGCTGTAGATCTTAAACAGGTTGGAAATACTCTTATAGTGCAGAAGGACGGATTTCTTTGTGCAGCCTTTGGAACAAAACTAACGATAGCTCTGAATAAAAAGATTGGGTCGGGCCTGGTGGGCGGAGAAGGCTTCATTCTTGAAAAACTTGAAGGCGACGGAAAAGCATTTATACACGCAGGCGGAACTGTAATTGAACGTCAGCTGAATAATGAAACTCTGCGTATCGACACCGGCTGTGTTGTTGCCTTTGAGCTTTCTCTTGACTTCGATATCGAAACAACCGGCAGTCTTAAAACTATGGTTTTCGGAGGGGAGGGTTTATTCCTGGCAACTATCCGAGGCACAGGCAAGGTTTGGCTGCAGTCAATGCCAATACGAAAGCTTATCAGGGCGTTATCTCCTCTTGGCGGCAACAGCAGGAAAGAAGCCGGGTCTGTTCTTGGAAGCCTGTTTGAAACTTAGCTGCAACAATTGCAAGCTAATCCAAACTCTGTCGACGATGTATAATCAGCTTTGCTGACCTGCCAGCTTATCTAAGACAGCAAACAGGATGTTCTTGTTGGTTTCCAGCAATTGTTTGTTATTCAATATATCTGCCTCTGATTGTATATATTTGCCGGGTATTAATTCTTCCTTACCCCTCTGAATCATTCCAACTAATAATTCCAACGTAGGTTCAAGGTGAAACTGTAAAGCGAGTACATTTTTTTTATAAGCATAAGCCTGGTTTCTGCATCCTTCCGACATGGCCAGATGAATTGCGCCTTCGGGTAAATCAAATGTGTCACCATGCCAGTGAAATACTTTTATTCTGCTTCTGTTGTCTGAAAATAAACTGTCTGACTGAGCAGAAGGAGAAAACTCAATATCAAACCATCCGATCTCTCTTTCCTTGTTTGGGTAAACCTTGGCTCCCAGAGCTGACGAAACAAGCTGTGAGCCCAGACAAATTCCCAATACATATTTCCCGGAGTCAATAGCCTGCCTGATAAATCTCTTCTCCCCTGCAAGCCATGGGAATTGTTCCTCATCATTTACGTTCATCGGACCTCCCATAATAATAAGCCAGTCAAGATCAGAAATGTCAGGCAGACTGCCGTTCATGAAGAATTTTGTTGAAGTGAGGGAATGGCCATTTAATGAAGCCCATTCCTCAATACTCCCCAGTCCCTCATTCATATCATGCTGAAAATAATGTATTCTTAATTTTTTCATAGTCTCCTGTTATTTAATTCTCAGGACCTTATTGCTTCCGCTGTCATTGCGGGGATCGAAGCGACGAAATAAATTCAACCTCGCAGTTCCATTTTACGAAAAATCAAACCCCGAAATATAAGCAGGCGCATTATAAAACAACTCTTTCTCCTCCTCAGCGAGATTAATAAATCTCGCATAAACCAATCCCGGTTTTGCGTTAAGCATCCTGTTCAATGCTCCCATTTTTACTTCGGTTCGCATCTTGTCGTAAAGCAGGCTGTGATCGTCAAGCCATGTCAGGCCAGTATGAAATCTTTCTGCAGCACAGGCTGATTCGAAGAGTTTTCCCAATTGATTTTCGCATCCCTTCTTGCAATAAATTGCATCGAATACCAGGTATCTGAATTCTCCGGGGCGAAATAGCCGCCGGAAGTAAGGCGTTTTGGGCAAAACGCTCATCATTACCCAGCCCCATATTCCCGGAATATCGTAAACCTTATAAAATGAAGGGATTGCATTAACTCCCGCAATTATCTCATCTCCATCTTTTAATACATAATAATTATCACCGAAAAATATATGCTCGGTACTGAAGAACGAATACTCGAGGTAATATTCGCGAAGAAGCTTTTCCATCTTTCCTTTTTCATCATCCTTTAACTTTACAACGCTGTGGTCGCTGTGAGGAGAAAATCTGCTGAATGCAACAGTAAGGAACGACCTTATATATTCATAGCCGGCCTGGTGCACAAGATTTTTCGACCTTTCGTTCATGCTTTCAACAAACGCGTACATAATATGCTTGTCGTCTTCAAATACGTCGTCAAGATCCAGCAGATGAGGCTTAGAGAATATTTCGAGGGTTTTTTGCTTGAAATTGTCGTCTTTTTCCGGCTGAATAATAGCTTTGTTTCTTTTTCTCCAACCTGATCCGGACTGATATGTTGACTGAAATGCAAGATATCTCAGATATGAGCTGGGATAGCATAGCTTACCCTGCCCGGAAACCCTGAAACAGGATCCTACCGTACCCATAATCTGTTTTTTCTTATAAAGTGAAACAAATCTTATCTTGTCTTTATATGCAGCAATCCGGGGTCCTATATTCTGAAGTGAAAATCTCAGCCCGCCTTCAGATCCCTGGACAGCATGGTCAAGTATGTCGAGGATTCCCTCATCAGCGTAGTCTGATACCCTGACTTCCAGTCCTTTATAATCAAATACCTTTTTTTCGAACATCCTTAGTCTACAAATATTCTGCAATATATAAAATAAGGGGCAACGGGAAAAATGAGCGGAACTATTCTTCCGGTAAGGCGCCGGTGATAGTGGGTAAAAGGGCTTTGGAGATGAGCAGATCTTCGGGGTTTGTGATCTTTATATTTTCACGGTTTCCTTCAATCAGATTGATTTTTTCCCCGGTCTTCTCAAGTACAGTTGCATCATCGGTAAAATCAGGAGTATATTCCTGCTTATACGCATTGATGATAAGTGCGGCATTAAAGACCTGAGGCGTTTGTATCTGCTTTACACTAAACCTGTTAATCGCCAGGCTTCCCTGTCCATTTACAATTCGTAATGACTCGGAAGGAGAAATTGCAGGTACTGCATTGCCCAGCTTTTCAGCTGTCTCGAAGCATCTCTTTATGGTATCTATGCTTACGAATGGCCTGACGCCATCATGAATAGCTACTAATCCGGGAGCGTTGACAAACCTGAGTCCGTTCCTTACAGAGTAAAACCGGTTGGATCCGCCTTTCACAAGAGTGTGCAGAATCGGAAAAGAGTGTTTTTTCTGGAGATCGATCCAGAAACGGAGCTGATTCTCAGGCAGGACAGTAATAATTTCAATTGCCTCATTGAAGGCTTTGAATCTTTCAATTGTGTGCATCAGAACGGGTCTGCCGGCCAATTCAAGAAATTGCTTGGCAATTTCAGCACCCATCCTTTTACCGCTTCCTCCTGCTACGATAATAACATACAAATCCATTGATTCCTGATTAATGCCTTTAAACAAACATACCCTGAAATCATCACCTTAAAACTCTCTAATTGCTTAATTATATTTGTGTTACTGTCAGAAACTTCCGCAAACTGATTCTTCTGCCTTAACCGGGTCGACATTACCAATTGAATTCCTCAGACCAGAATAACACTGTTTTTAACATGAAGGTTCAACTGGAACTTTTTGAGATCCTCAAAGAATGAAAATTATTCTTTTGTATAGAGAAATCTTTTAATACTCCTTTTAGGCGTTTTTGCAAATTCTTCACCATGTATCCTGAATTTACTTACAGCCATGAATTCCGGCAATCTGTCATTAACCTCTTTTCTGGTCCTGTCGAGATATTCATTAAACTGCTCTTCAGTGATATTATCCCGCTTCATCATTTCATAGTCGGGATATACCAGCGCCACCAGTTTATTGTCTACCGCAATCACGACCGACTCAACAATATAATCCTTATTGTTTATCACTGCCTCGATTTCCTCGGGATAAATATTTTTCCCTGATGGCCCGAGTATCATGCTTTTACTTCTTCCCTTAATGAAGATATTGCCTTCACTGTCAATTATTCCAAGATCACCGGTATGCATCCATCCCATGCTATCTATCATTTCACCGGTTGCCTTTTCATTCTTGTAATATCCTGTCATTACGTTCTCCCCTCTAAGGATAATTTCCCCGACAATATTCTCAGGGTCAGGAGAATCTATTGTGACCTCCAATGTATCAACTGCTCTGCCTGATGCTCCGAGTTTAGTAGTATCCCACGATGCATAACTTATCAGCGGCCCGCATTCCGTCATCCCATAACCGACTGAAAATTTAAATTTTATTTTTTTAAAGAATTTTTCGGCATCAGGATTAAAGGCAGCGCCTCCGATCACAATCTCTTTAAATTCTCCACCAAAGGTTTCAACCAGTTTCTCGCTTATCTTCTTATACAGAATCCTGTTTACAAGCGGTACAGCAAGCAAAACTTTCATATGCGGTTTACTTATGACAGGCAGCAATTGCTTCTTGAAAATTTTTTCAATTACCAGCGGAACCGAAAGGATAAGACGGGGCTTTATCTCTTTAAAGGCCTGAATAATTATTTGTGGTGAGGGTGTCTTTGACAAAATTGTAATATGACAACCTATTGAAAAAGGAAAGAGGAATTCAAAGGCGCAACCGTAAGTATGAGCCAGCGGCAGAAAGGACACAAGCGGGTCGCCTGGCTTCAGAGGCATATTATTCTGAGCATACCTTACATTTGCTGCCAGACTGTTATGGGTTATCATTACCCCTTTTGAAAAGCCCGTGGTTCCTGAAGTATAGCTGATGACAGCAAGTTCATTATTTGATATACCGGAAAACTTAACATGTTCCTTCTTGAGCTCAGGGTATTCCACTTTATACTTTTCCTCAAGAGTGGAGAATACCTTTTCAATACATTCATTGCCTGAATTTATCATCCTGAAATCATCAAGAGAAATCACTGCTGATATTTCCGGCATTTTGGCAATATCGAATGTCTCATAAATCTTTTCGTCAGCGAACAGGAATTTTGAATCAGAATGGTTAATGATATTGGTGAGATCTTCTGTTTTGAAATCGGGAAGAATAGGAACGATCACTGCTCCATATGTTACTGCTGCAAGATAAGTGACACACCAGTTAGCGGAATTCCTTCCGACAAGTGCAATTTTATCGCCTTCTTTTAATCCCGCTCCCCTGAACAGGATATGAAGCTTAAGAATTTTTCCGGCAATATCTTTGTAGGAATAGCCTTTTTCCCTGTAATTCGACAAAGCTTCAATTTCCCAGTTTTGCCTGATACTTTGTTCAATATATCCGATTAAACGTTCTTGTATCATAGATTCGGGTATTTAATTATGAGGCGGAAGATTATTTGATTATCAAGTATTTGATACAATTTTAAAACCTGAAGGGGGTTAAAAGAATTACATGATGACTTATCGGGTCCCCATTCCAGTTGTATTGATCTTTAAATTAAATACATTAACAGAATAGCTATTACTGAAAGAATATTTACAACCGTGAAAAAGTAATTATATCCTTCTCTTTTCTTACTGAACTGTCCCAGTTTTCTTGCAAAGATACCAATGGTCGGAACAAAAAGAACGATAAGAAAGGCAAAAAACTCAATACCGAAAAATACTGTTTCCAGCCCTCCCTTAACAAGTGCCGACATGTAAATAACTATAAGAAGAACAAGCAGGTAAAAGAGATAGCTAATTTTAAGAAGCAATGTAGAAACAAGCCGCCTCTTATGAAGTTCATGCGGCTTAAGATATGCGTAAGCCAGTGCAAATACTATAATAATAAATACAACCCCAAGAATATGATTTAGCACCGAAGGAAAGTTGGCCATATCCGCAGGTTTAAGTATATTTTTCACTGATTCCTGTTAGTCCAGACAAGAGAACTCGCACCAAGGACAGCTGCATTATGAGTACTTAACTGGGAGGGAAGGAGTTTTACTTTCCCTTTGTAAATGCTCAGAAGGTTTTCCTCCATGTATTCCTTGGCCGGTTCAAAGATAAGGTCCTTGGCAAGCGCAAGACCGCCGAAAAGGAAGATAGCTTCCGGATTTGTATGAGCCACAACATCTGCAAGTTTAAATCCCAGCATCCTCCCTGTATGTACAAATGCCCTTTTGGCAAGGTAATCGCCGCGTTTTGCTGCATCATGTATAATCTCGGCATCCAGTTCCTCAAAGCTGAGTTTCCTGAGTTCGCTTGGCTCATTACTGTCGGCCATAATTTTTAAGAGAGATCTTTTGAGGCCAGTAGCAGATACATATGTTTCGAGGCAGCCTTTTCTACCGCAGCCACAGTCTCGGTTTGAAGGTCCCGGTCTGATTGCTGTATGTCCGATCTCTCCTGCAAATCCATCGTGTCCGTAGACAAGCTTCCCGTCAATCACAAAACCGCTGCCAAGTCCGGTCCCAAGCGTAATGACTACGAAATTCTTCATTCCTTTGGCACCTCCGTAAACCATTTCTCCCACAGCAGCAGCATTGGCATCGTTTGTCACCACCACCGGCAGCTTGGTATGTCTGTTGAATATCTCAGCGAGAGGGATGATTCCTTTCCAGGGAAGCCCTGACGCATACTCGATAGTCCCTTTATTGATATTCCCCATTGGAGCACCAATACCGAATCCTATTACTTCAGCGCCATTTCCTATTTTCTGTCCGGTAACCTGTATCTTCTCGTATAAAGCTGCAACAAATACCTCGATCTCATCGTAATGTGTAGTTTTCAGACTGTCTTCCCCAAGAATATTGCCATCCCTGTCCACAAACCCAAATACGGTGTTGGTACCGCCAATATCTATGCCTACTGCTACCTCTTTCTTTGCCATTGTTAAAAATGATTACATTATATATGTAAATATAGCATTTACTAATATTCTGGTTAATATTTCCCGGTTTTTCTTCGTTTATGCCAATAGAAAAAATATTCAGGTTGGGATAACCTCTGTGTTACTTTGTGTCATTCCTTCGTGTCCCTTTGTGGTTAAAGGATTTTCTACCAGTAAGATAACCTCTGTGTTACTTTGTGTCTTTCCTTCGTGTCCTTTTGTGGTTAAAGCATTTTTTACCAGTAAGATAACCTCTGTGTTACTTTGTGTCTTTCCTTCGTGTCCTTTTGTGGTTAAAGCATTTTTTACCAGTAAGATAACCTCTGTGTTACTTTGTGTCTTTCCTTCGTGTCTTTTTGTGGTTAAAGGATTTTCTACCACTTATATAACCTTTGTGTTACTTTGTGTCATTCCTTCGTGTCCCTTTGTGGTTAAAGGATTTTCTACCACTTAGGTACACAAAGGTTTACACAAAGGTTTTACAAGAAATTACTGAAACTTTGATGAGCTAATTATTCAGGAATATATTCATTTCCTACTTTCCGTGCTCTGGTTGGTTTATCAAGATTAATGCCAAGAGAAATGCCAGTTTCGACCAGAATATTCCATCCTGCTGCAAGCTGAACATACTCAGCATATTGTCCGCCATCAGGAATAATAATCGTAGGGAAAATTGTTTTCTTAGTTGAAACTGCTATTATATTCAGCCCCACGCCCTTCACCAGGCAATCGTTAAACTTTTCCATTTCAGCAGGAAAGGGCTCTATCCATATTACTACTTCACTCTTGTCCATAACCTCTTCAATGCCATGAACAGCAAAAGTACCCTCCAGGAAAGCTGATTTCTTTCTGGTGATCTCATTGGTCTTGAGAGCAAGCTCTTCCGCAACACCGTTATTTCTTCCGGCAAAATATATCATGCTTGCCTTGCTTATGATCTGAGTTATTGCGGGGTCAATATTGAGCGTCAAAGCATCTTTGGTTTTAGCTGCTAAATCTTTGAGCCCTTCCATCTTTTCACCGCCAAAAATCCTGAGAAGTGAATCATAAAATAGTCCCTGTTCGATCACCGATTTGGTAGCTGCGACGGCATTCTCCTTGCCACAGATTAAAATGTGCGTATCTGAAGCAATCTCTTCAAGTTTTGTATTCGGATTTGCGGTCAGGCCAAAAACTGCGTCATGGTTCTTCTTTTTGAGTGATGTAGTAAGCCTGACAACCTCTTTTGTCTGGCCTGAATTGGAAGCTGCAAATACGGTATAATCACTCAGATTATATTCTTCAGCCTGGGTACATCCTTCTGTTACTACAGGCAATGTTAACCCTTTTTTGTGGGAAGCTGTTATAGCTCTTTTTGCAGGAAATATCCGGCTGCTGCCTTCTCCCGTAAGAAATAATCCTTTATGTTTCTTTACAGCTTTTGCAAACCGCTCAGCAGCTTCAGGTTTAAATGCATTGATGATATCCGGGGTCTCCATCATTTCCCTTACTAGGGCAAACTTGTTGTACTTTTCCTCTGATAGTTTCATATTCGTTATATTTTATTAATGAGAAATTCTGAAAGATCATTCTGAATCTGGGCTTCTTTCTGGAACCCTCCGCCAAGATGCTGCCAGTAAACTTCAGCATATTCAATTCCTGCCATTTTCCCGTAGTTCCTGTTCCCTTCGAGCACATAGCCGAAGAAATCATTCATTTTATGCATATGCTGCATTAATTCTATCTGAGAAACATGATATCCCAGCATCTGCTTTTTTGTTTCAATGGCGGTCTTTATATCGACATAAAAATGAGGCGGCACTATCTGAGATCCCAGCGGATCAGAGAGAGTCAAAGGCGAAGTGTGATAAAGAAGAGGGGTAATTTCGAGAGGCTTTTCCTTTACTGGTACCGTGTCGAGAGAAGATACCATTGCTGCCGTTTCCACTATATTTGCTGTTGTACGGTGATCAGAATGATAATCAGTCGGAAGATGTGTGAATATTATTCCGGCACCGACCTTCCTCATCAGGGATATAGCTTTAAGCCGCATTTCCCTTGTGTCAAAAAGAAAGCCATCTGTCCCGCCAAGCATGTAATATTCCGCATCCAAAACAGCTGCCGCTTTTTTCGCTTCTTCAATCCTGACCCGCGCTGTTTCTTCCATAGTCATATTACAGCCGCCCAGGTCGCCGGCAGTGAGAGTGGCTATTACGATCTTATAGCCTTTGTCTTTCAATAACTTCAAGACTCCGGCGTTCCATGCTTCTGCATCGTCGGGATGGGCATGAAATGATAGTGCAACTTTATTAAATTTCCTGGTCATAGCTTTTTAATTTATTTTCTTTTTGCAAATATTTTTTCGAGCTTAATAAATTCAGGCAATTCACCTGCAAGCGGTTTCATATAGTCGATGAATTTCTGAGATACATGGTTCCCTTCCTTATTAAAGAATTCCGGAGCCATTGGCTTTGCAGATACTGCAACTTCATTTAAAGGAACTTTCCCGAATTCAATCGAGTACGGATTGTCTGAGGTCCTGATAATACTTACCATATAGCCCGACTCACCTTTACCTGCGAGATTAACAGCCTCTACACCACAACGATAAGCCTCATCCAGGTCGACCGGTGAAGATCTCACGAAGTCGCACATTATCAACGACTCTGTTATTTGAAACTCACCTCTGTATCCAAACTCTGAGGAAATCATCTGATGAAGCCTCAATGCGACGCTTGACCCGCCCATTGCTCCAAATTCAGTATTATTGAATTTATCCTTGACTGTGGCAGAACTTACAGGAGTCCCGTCAGCATATTTTAATCCTTCGCCGCACACTATGGATACCCATCCGTATTTTTTTATGCAGGAATCGGTTTCCTTAAGAAATTTGTCGCGGTCAAACTGAAATTCAGGGGCGTATATAAGATGCGGTGCATCTTCTTCATTCTTCCTTGCCAGGGCTGTGGCAGCAGCAAGCCAGCCGGCATCCCTGCCAATAGTCTGATAGATAACAAATTTGTCGACCTTCTGCATATCACGGGCAAGTATGCCAGCCTGCATAACATTCAGAATGTTTGACCGGGCAGCAGAGGCAAATCCCGGAGTATGGTCTGTTCCAAACAAATCATTGTCCACAGTTTTGGGGATCCCTATACCGGTCAGTTCATACTTTTGACTCCTGCAATATGCTTCAACCCGGTGTATCGTATCCATTGTGTCATTCCCGCCTATCAGAAAGAAATATCTTATGTCAAATTTCCTGAGAACATCAAGAATAAGGGGAAGATCCTTTTCCTGAACTTTATGACGCGATGACCCCAATGCAGAAGAAGGAGTGAGCCTGAGACCTTCAATGATTTTACGGGGCTGTTTGCCAAGGTCATACAGCCATTCCTGCATAAAACCTTCAATGCCAAAATGCATACCGTAGATCTCATTAATGAAGGAAGATTTTAGAGCGGTTTCAATAACCCCCGCAAGACTGGAATTGATAACCGAAGTAGGTCCTCCAGATTGCCCGATAAGTGCGTTGCCTTTAATCATATCATTTAATTTTTATACAAATTTTAGTAGCCCGAAATGTTCAGGTTGATGGTAATCAGGGTTCCGTGTGCCGACAGGATTCCATGTGACATAATGAGGGACTGTCAGCATATCTCCGCATTTATAGAAGTTTGCCCTGAAGATCTTTCCTTTAAGGCTCTTGACCTGATGACGGAAAAATACTTCAAATGGTATTGCAATTGTAATTGACCATGTGAATTCTCCCGTCCGTTCCTTAATTGGCTCTCCCCCGGCAGTTGTCAGTCTTCGAATTTTTGAAATTATCTCAGGGTTAACCCTTGTGCTTGTTAACCTGTCTTTCCCTTCGCCCAGCAGACATGTTCCGATAGCATTAAATTCCAGGTTATAGTAGATGCCATCGTTCTCCGGTGAGACAAAAAATTCCACACAGGAATCTTCACATACCATCTCGTTTGAAGAGGTTTTTTCAGCTTTAAAATAGGTCTCAGTGACGTAATATTTGAGAAAAATCTCGTGCTCGCTGTAAGCTATTGCCAATGAGGTATCTGGCTTATAATCATACTCCTTTCCAGTTTAGAGTATCGATCATAAGTCTTCCCTTCTGCTCATCCATCCGGGCTGAAATCTCTTCCAGCGAGGGATAATCAGATTTAAGATTTGCTCTATGCACCTCTGTAATTTTCATGACCTTATTGAGTTTTACTTCGGAACTTAAAGAACCAAATTTAATACAAAAATTTATTCAATCCTAAATATCCCTGTTACTTTAATTTATTCCATGCTATTGCAGCTGCCCCCGGTATAGCAGCATGTGCAAGTCCACCCAACTTGCTAATCGCTTAATAATTACCGGTTTCTATTTTGTATTTTCTTCAATAGCAGTTTAGGATCCTTAAAGTTTTTCACTCCGACATCCCATGTTTGCTCTATTTCCCAACCTGCTTTCAGATCGAGCTCAGCAGGATAGTAAGAGACCGGCTCCGGCTGCCTGTGAACCGCAAAATCGCCAGTAGTCCAGCTCCCATCGCCGTTGAGATCATAAATTATTCGCACACGGTAAACTCCATTATCAAGCAAAGCGAAAACAGTTTTCCCGGACTTTTTCATAAAATTCTCAGCCAGTAATTTCTCTGACTTATCAAGAAGCTGAATAATCATGGCGCCATCATAATTTTTAATATCCAGCGTCAGCTTACAATAGGTATCGGGCTCCTTTATTGAAAATCTTAGTCCTATTGAGTCGCAAGATTCATTAAATATGTTTCCGAATGAAGCTGAATCGGCAACAAACAGGAACTTCTTTCCTGCCGGCAGCTTTGATTTTAGAAAATATCTGCATGAATTCAAGCTATCTCTTATCAGCTCATATGCCAATTTTTCCCTGGTTGTCTGGTCCACTTCATAGAGTCTGATACGAGAAGTATCAGGCTTGATGAAAGGTGTTTTAGATGTGAATACAATTATTTGCCCGGGTCTCAGAAAGCCCGAGCTTATATTATTCTCCATTGTAAATACAGGCTTTTTGATCCTGGTATTCCTGGTCACCCTGGGAGACAGAAATCTCATGAGGATCGTATCCTGCTTATACCCTATTTTGCCAAGCGTGTCAGTAAATGGATACTTTAAAACTGTGCTGATTTGCGATTTGGAATAAAGCGAACTGTCTTTCAGCCATACCTTTAAGGTATCCCTGAATTTGCTCTGCTCGATAAAGTACTCATTGCTTTCAGCTCCGGGAATAGAGAAATCCAATTTCATGGTATCAGGTGGCAGCGAGAGAATATAATCCAGCAGATAACGGGTATCGCGGTGGGAACTTATAAGATAATGTGATTTCTTCTGAGCAAGAAACTGATAAAGCTGGTATTCTCCCTTCAACACAACAGGCTCTTCCTTTTTTGCCTTTGTGGTATCGCTTTTCTCTGCTGCATTCCGTGAAAATCCCTTTTTCTCAGGCTGCTGAACCTTTGCCGAAGGTTTTTTTATTTTAACAGTATCTTTTACGACAGGAGGAGGAGGAATAAAGTTCTTTTCAGCCGTAATATTAATAGCTGAATCCAGAAAAGCGAATTCCTCGTCAGGAAGATTATAGTTTTTACTGTTATCAGCATCCTTCAATGAATATAACTTGTAAGTACCCGGCCTTATATTGTCAATTCTGAAATAACCATCCTGACCTACCCTTGATATGTACTCGGGCAGGTGCTTTTCAACAGCTGAATCGGCAAGCTCCCTGTACATAATTACTGCTGTTTTCTCAGGGACTTCCAGATCAGAAGCTTCATATACATTCCCTGTAACAGACAGAGAATCAATTACAGGACCGGTAGAGATTACAAACTTATAATTTTCAAGAATATTCCCTTCATTAAGATCTTTTATCGCATCCTGGAAGTAGAAAGTGTATGTAGTACTGTCCTTCAGCTTGTCATCGAACTCAACATCAACATTTTTCCCCCTGATGAGAACACGTGGTTTCCTTTTCATGGGAGGAGAAACCATGAACTTATCATTTATATTGTCGAGAACAACATATTCGTCGAATTCAATATTGATTTTGTTTCCCTTGAAATTTCTCGCCCCATTCACAGGAACGCTTTTCACAACAACCGGTGGAGTTCTGTCTTTTGGGCCGCCTGATGGGGTACTGATCTTGGCACAGGCAATAAAAGCAAGTATGAGTGAGGAGCCAAGAATCAGACGGACAAATATCTTATTATGCATAAATCTTCCGGGTTATTTACGAACTACAAACTTACATCATTTTTTAAAGATTCATTTCGATATCGGATTAAAACCCTCCGGTAATTAAGGAGTTTTGGTTTTGATCAATAATAATATTTTCTAACTTTGAGCCAACAAAAAAGCTCCATATGCATTTACTTGTTATTCCGTGGGATGTAAATCCCGAAATTTTCCGAATTGGCTCCTTTGCGGTAAGATGGTACGGACTGTTGTTCGCTTCATCATTTTTAATCGGGTATGTTATCATGAACAGGATCTTCAAAAATGAAAATCTCGGAGAAGCTGTTCTTGACAGGATGACAATATATATGGCTGTTGGAGTAATAATCGGCGCACGGCTTGGTCACTGTCTCTTCTATGAACCCGGCTATTATTTCCGTCATCCACTGGAGATTCTGATGATATGGCATGGAGGACTTGCAAGTCATGGCGCCGCAATTGGTATTCTCACTGCTGTATGGCTCTTTACAAGAAAAGAAAAAAAGGATTACCTCTGGGCACTCGACAGGATAGCTATTGTTGTTGCTCTTGCAGGCTTCCTGATAAGAATGGGAAACCTGATGAACTCAGAAATTTATGGTGTTGAAACAACTGTTCCATGGGGTTTCGTCTTCCTCAGGAATCACGAAGTTGCACCGAAACACCCGACCCAGATATATGAAGGATTGGCTTACCTGGCTATATTTATTCTTCTCTACAGATTATACTGGAGAAAAAAAGGAGAACATATCCAGGGTACCCTGATTAGCTTATTTTGTATATTGGTATTTACTGCCCGATTCTTAATAGAATTCCTGAAAGAGCCACAGGTTGCTTTTGAAGAAACAATGAAACTCAATATGGGACAATGGCTTAGTATACCCTTTATCCTATTGGGTATTGTGGGATTATACTGGAGCCTGAAACGGAAAAAGAGGGCTGTGATCATAAGGTAGGAACGTTGCATTCATCATTTCTGCCTGTTCTTTACAATCCCATAGAACAACACATCAAGGATCGCGTTAAGCCTGTTCCCGATATCTACCTCCTTTTTTTTCCAGAAAAGAGGAACCTCCAGTCCTTTCAGTGTTGTCTGAATTGCCATTGCCGTGTATTCGCTGTTAACTACATTAAAGACCTTTTTTCTTTCCCCGTGATATAAGATAAGGCGTAGTATGGCCAGTTCCTCCCTGTCATACTTTTCACGTATAGTCTCAATAAAATCAAAATGATCAAGATTTTTGTCAAAGATTGCGTTATAATAATTTGAGAGTTTTTCGAACGATTTCATCCTGACAAAAACATAATCCTTCATCTTATCAATGGGTGATTCGACTGCTTTAATGGCTGTAGTGAGTTCATTTCTAAGGATATTGGCTTCGTGCAGAACAACAGCTTCAAAGATATCCTCTTTACTGTCAAAGTAGTAATAGATAGAACTTTTACCCATTTTCAGAGCTTTTGCGATCTCATCCATTGTTGTCTTCTTAAAACCGAAATGGCTGAAAATCTGTCCTGCTGAAATGATGATTTTTTTCCTATACTCCTCTTTATTAATCATATAGCGTCCATTTTTGAACTTTCTGTCTTACATACAAATATAATATTATTTTAAAAATGTGTCAATGGCCTTCGAATGAACCGGTCGACAATTCGAAATTTGTTTTTTTGTAAAAAATCAGGTGTCCGGTTTCCCAACTCTCATCTTCAGGTTTCCTCCCGGCTTTCTGTTTTCTGGTTTGATATTCATCCGATACTGTTTGTATATAAATACTTTAATATTTTGTATTTTTGATGGTTTATTCGCAGGGGGAGAATAAGAAAAAATGAAAATAGGCGATCAACATTACCAGACCATCTGGATTGATGAGAATGACCCTTCAGTTATAAAGGTCATTGACCAGCAGAAGCTGCCCTTCTTTTTTGAGATAAAGGACCTTTGCTCTGTCGATGATGTATACAATGCGATTGCTGATATGACTGTCAGAGGCGCACCTCTTATCGGTGCTGCTGGCGCATTTGGAATTTATCTTGCCACCCTTGAAATTAATTCGCAGACAAATATCAGGGAACATCTTTCAAATGCAGCAAGGTATCTGATCTCCTGCAGACCAACTGCAGTTAATCTGGCCTGGGCTGTCGGCTATGTTATGGGGAAGCTGAATTACAATAATTCACAAACATCACTCACAAAAACTGCCCATGACGCAGCGATTGAGATTTGCGAAATGGAAAAGGAAAATTGCAGACAGATCGGGAAACACGGTCTGAAATTGATAGAAGCCATCAGCAAAAAGAAAAAGGGTGCCCCGGTAAATATTCTTACACACTGCAATGCCGGATGGCTTGCCTGTATAGATTACGGAACAGCTACAGCTCCGATCTATCTTGCCCATGAAAAAGGAATTCCCCTGCATGTATGGGTAGATGAAACGCGTCCAAGAAACCAGGGATCAAAACTTACTGCTTATGAACTTGGGCAAAACGGTATCAGCTATACTCTTATAGCTGACAATGCAGGAGGCCATCTGATGCAGCAAAAACTTGTTGATATAGTATTGATTGGCAGTGACCGGACGACCAGAACAGGTGATGTTGCGAATAAAATAGGAACCTATCTGAAGGCTCTGGCTGCGTTTGATAATAAGATACCTTTTTATTGCGCGCTGCCATCATCTTCAATAGATTTCAACATTGCTGATGGCAGGAAAGAGATTATTATTGAAGAACGAAATCCTGAAGAGGTAACTTATATAAGTGGCATGGCAGACGGGAAGATTCAGTCTGTCCGTATCTGTCCGGATAACACGGTTGCGGCCAACTACGGGTTTGACATCACACCTGCCCGTTTAATAACCGGCCTTATTACCGAGTTAGGAATATGCAAAGCTACAGAACAAGATATTAAAGAAATGTTTTCGTATAAATTTAATTAATATGGAAGGGGTAGTAAAATTCAATTGTCATTGGAACCAGTCGGGACCGGTTATTTCGGATGAGCAATATGAAATAATCAATTATTGGAGGGAAGTTCTTTACAATATGGATCTTATAGGGGCTTATGAAAACGGGGTGGGATTTGGAAACATAAGCATGAGGATAAAGGGAGGGCATCAGTTTGTGATCACTGGTTCAGCTACCGGTGAGATCCCTGAACTCGAACCCGGCCATTATGTAAAAGTAAATTCATTTAACATTGACGACAATGCCGTTCAGTGCGTAGGACCATTGAAAGCTTCATCAGAATCCCTTACGCATGCTGCGATATATTCTGCCGATCCGGGGGCAAATGCTGTGGTGCACGTTCACAGCATAGAGCTTTGGAATGAACTCATTCATAAAGTGCCCACTACCAATCCGTCAATGGATTACGGAACAATCGGACTTGCAAAAGACATATTACGGCTTTTTAGGGATTCGGATGTTTATGAGAAAAGGATAATCATCATGGCTGGAGACAGGGCCGGGATCCTCACCTTCGGCCATGACATGGATGAAGCAGTAAATGTATTGATGGGATATCTCAAGAAATAAGGATGATCAGGGTTGGTATAATTGGCGGCTCCGGACTTGAGAATCCAGAGATCCTTCAGCATAAGGAAGAAAAGAATATTGAAACGCCTTATGGCAAGCCTTCATCCCCGTTGTTTTTCGGATCGGTTAACGGAACTGACATTGTTATTCTTTCCCGTCATGGCATAACGCATACCATTCCTCCGACGAATGTAAACTACCGCGCAAATATATTCGCACTGAATGAAGCCGGCTGCACTCATATCATTTCGACCACGGCATGCGGCAGTCTCAGGGAAGGCATTGGCCGGGGAGACCTGGTGATCCCCGATCAGTTTATTGATTTCACAAAATTGAGGCATTCCACCTTTTTCGAAGAATTCAAGCCTGGGGAGATGAACCATACTCCTATGGCGGATCCATTTGATGAAAATCTAAGGAATCTTATTATTTCAGTTGCACATCGTATTGGATTGAAGATCCATGAAAAAGGCACTCTGGTTACTATTGAAGGTCCTCGTTTTTCAACAAGAGCTGAATCGAAGATGTTCCGTCTGTGGGGAGCTGATATCATTAATATGTCGGTAGCTACTGAAGTTATACTGGCTAATGAAATCGGGCTGCCATATGCTGCCATTGCTATGAGCACCGATTATGACAGCTGGAAGGAGGATGAACAACCCGTTTCCTGGGAGGCAGTCATTAAGGTCTTCAACGGGAATGTCAGCGATGTGCTCAGGCTTATTTTGGAGGTCATCGGGGCAGTCAGATAAATATTAGCCTTTTCTTTTTTATCAAGTTCTTGCATAATTACATTCAAATAGCTAATATTGCAGTCCGTTTTATTTGGGGCCCATAGCTCAGCTGGTCCCGTTCCGCGAAGTGGAACGTGGATCCTCGAAAATCAGTCAATATTTCTGCGAAATATTGCGATTTTCGGGATTAGCAGCACCTGATTCGATTCAGGAGGGCCGTATGAATGGATTTTTGTATTATTGGGCCCATAGCTCAGCTGGTTAGCAGCACCTGACTCATAATCAGGGGGTCGCTGGTTCGAGCCCAGCTGGGCCCACAAAAAACAGAGCGAGAGTGAGAGCGAGAGCCGGTGAGGCTGCAAACACTCTCGCTCCTGTTTTCTCAAAACTCACTCTCACTCTCACACTTTTCTCAATGCGCCAGGTTTACGCCAGGTTTGAAGAAAAGAGTGTCGTTTCAGTGGTTCACTTCATTTCAAATTACAGGAAGTTTCTTTGTAGACAAGAGGTTTGAACTATCTAACCTGAGTTTAATCCGAGATATGGAGAAAATTATTCAATTGGAGGGGTTCTGTTAATGAAAAAGTAAGTAGAGACAATAACTCGATAACCTGAGGGTCGCTGTATTGTGCCTATCTGTGTTCACACACAAAATCAAAGAGTTATATCTTCATAGAATTGAAACTCTCACAAATAATTCCCTTAATCAATTACTGGTATTCCTAAGCGTGAAGAATATGAAGAAAACCTTTGAATAATATCAGCTTGGAGACTATTTTTAATCCTCATTAGAAGCTTGTACTTTGTTTGGTCTTTTAGTTGATCTTCGGAAATTGTTCCGAAATAATGAAAATCGAAAACCATGAATTGACTAGATTCAAAGCCTTTAATAAATAGCTCGCCCAATTCAGTATAAAGACTTGGAATTTTCGACATGCTTTTCTTTTTCTCTTTAGAAAAAGGGGTTAAAAAGCCACCAACAAGTCTTGCACTTTTTCTGTGTCCTGAAGCAAAGTCACATGGTGGGGTTATTTCAACCAAAATTTTAACTGAATCAGGAGGAGTCTTATCAAGAAGGAATAATTCAGATTCCTCTAGAATTTGATAGATATTTCCAGGAAAGATTGTTTCTCCGCTAACCACTTCAAAATCTAAATGGAGTTTAGAATTTAATTTTGCAAACGCAGCTTTTTTATATGCCATTTTGTGACAAAGAAAAATCGAATATTTTTAATTTATTTTTTAATGTGCTAATAATTAAGTATATAATAAATACAGTTTTAGAATTCGAGAAATCTGGGTGTTGAAATCAGATGAAGTTGAATTTCAGTTGTTCTTATGAAGTAATGCAAGTATTCTACCTTAATGCTGGTTGACCCCTAGTTAAAATCTATGTCAGGGGGTGCTAAAAGCTGTGTCAGGGGTACAATAATATATCAAAGTGATACCTAAGTACTACCTGAAATAGTTAACGTATCCCTGGAACAACTTTTGGGTTTCTTAGACAGTCTACATGAACCTGATAAACTAACCGATTCAACAAGGTCCCCTTTGCAAGGGACCTAGTGAATGGCTAGCACTGCTGATTTTCAGTGGTTCTTGATTACTTAAAGTAGAAGTGAACCATCTCAGAACCTCCTGAATTATGATTCGCCAGAGCTGCAGAAATTTATTTTATTTTTCTTCCTATATCGGGCAGGAAAACAGTGATTACGCCGATAAGCGGCAGGAAAGAACAGACATGGTAAACATAATCAATACTTGTTTTATCAGCCAGCATTCCGAGCAAAGCCGATCCCAATCCTCCCATGCCAAAGGCAAAACCAAAGAATAATCCCGAAATCATTCCTATTTTACCCGGAATAAGTTCCTGTGCATAAACCAGGATCGCTGAAAAGGCAGAGGCAAGTATCACACCAATCATTATACTTAGTACAGTGGTCCAGAAAAGGTTGGCATAAGGCAATAACAGAGTAAAGGGCGCCACACCAAGAATAGAAAACCAGATTACATACTTTCGCCCTACCCGGTCACCAATGGGACCGCCAAGGAGTGTTCCGATAGCTACTGCAAAAAGAAACAGGAACAGATGTACCTGCGAAGTCTGTATCGATACATTGAACTTATGTATCAGGTAAAAAGTAAAATAACTGGTGACGGATGCCAGATAGAAATATTTTGAAAAAATAAGGACCAGCAGAATCACTACGGACCACGTGACTTTCGCTTTGGATAAACTATGTTCTTTTATTATCTCAGTAACTTTTTTCCGCGTCCTGCTCATATGATGAGTATACCAGCTTCCAACATTTAAAAGCACAATAATCGCCAGCAGCGCAAGTATTGAAAACCAAAGGATACTCGACTGCCCAAAGGGAACGATGATCAGAGCTGCAAGTATGGGCCCCAGTGATCCTCCCAGGTTGCCGCCTACCTGGAAAATGGATTGGGCCAGGCCCCTGCGGCCACCCGAAGCCATATAGGCAACCTTCGATGCTTCAGGATGAAAAACTGACGATCCTGTTCCGATAACAGCTACCGAGACTAAAAGTAAAGCATAATTTTTTGACTGGGAAAGGAGGATTAACCCCGAGAGTGTAAAAACCATGCCAACGGCAAGAGAATAAGGTTGCGGTTTACGATCGGTATACAATCCGACTAGCGGCTGAAACAAGGAGGCTGCTAACTGAAATACAAGGGTAATAATCCCTATTTGCGAGAAGTTAAGGTGAAAAGAATTCTTAACTACCGGATAGATTGAAGGGATAAGCGACTGAATGGTATCGTTAAGAAGGTGAGAGAAACTGATGGATAATAAAATGGAAAATATTGTTTTCCCTGCTATATCGCTGGCTAATGCTGCTGAAGTCTGACCGTCCTTATTTTGCATATTTCTGAAAATAAACCTGGCAAAAATAAACATCCTTTTGTAACGCAGGCAATAAAAACGATCAGATTAACGACCATTAAATATTTTAAAACAGAATGAGAGCCTGAACATATGAAATCTAAGGACAGAATAATTACGATATTCTGTTAGAGCAACCAAGTGTTAAAAATACTTAATTGCTTGCCGGCTTCCTTGTAATGCCTTATTTTGTTACAAATTCCAGAATTCCCAAAACAATCAATAGAATACATATGAACAAGCAACCCAATATTAAAACAAGGCTATTGTCGGTCAGCATCAGCGCTTTGCTGGTATTTATATCGCAAATATGTCCGGGACAAGGACAGGATAATGATCCTAACATGGGAATTATCCCGGTACCCGCCTCGGTTAAAAAAGGTACAGGTACATTTGTCTTTACCCAACTCACAACTATCAGAGCTGATAAACCAACTGACAAGGCGATCCTTTATCTTAAGGATTTCCTGTTAAATAATCATTTCAAAAATAAAATATTAACATACAATCCGAAAACTGTCAAAACTTCAGGTGGTACTAAAGTGGTACTGACAAGCATTGGTTCCGATGGAATCCCTGAAGAAGGTTATAAACTGACAGTAACTCCTGACAAAATTACAATTATTGGTAAGGGTGCAGGCTTATTTTATGGAATCCAGACATTCATTCAACTGTTCCCCATTGAAAATCAGGATGCTGTTAAAATCAATGCTGTAACAATTGAAGATTCTCCCCGTTTCGGATATCGGGGAATGATGCTGGATGTGTCACGCCACTTCTTCAATGTACAGGAGGTTAAAAAGGTGATTGATATGCTTGCTTTATACAAAATAAATAATTTTCACTGGCATCTGGTCGATGGAGCGGGATGGAGAATAGAAATCAGGAAATATCCTAAATTAACAGAAGTAGGCGGAACAAGATTACAAACCAACTTCGGTGCCAACCGCGATTATCTTGATAATGTTCCCTATACGGGTTTTTACACTCAGGATGATATCAGGGAAGTAGTTAAATATGCTGCTGACCGTTATATCAATGTGGTTCCTGAAATTGAAATGCCAGCACATTCCGATGCAGCATTGAGGGCATATCCCGAATTGAAATGTCTTGGGGTTGATGGCAGCACTGGCAGAGGAAATGGCATCTATTGTCCCACAGAAGAAACCTTTACATTTCTTGAAAATGTTCTGACCGTAGTAATGGAACTGTTCCCTGGCAAATACATTCATATTGGCGGTGATGAAGCCGGGAAACAACCCTGGAAAGATTCACAATATTGTCAGGATCTGATTAAAAGACTTGGGCTTAAGGATGAAAATGAGCTGCAAAGTTATTTCATTCAGCGTATTGAGAAATTTATTAATTCAAAAGGCCGGAGTATTATAGGCTGGGATGAGATTCTTGAAGGAGGACTTGCTGCAAATGCAACTGTAATGAGCTGGCAGGGAGAACAGGGTGGAATTGCTGCTGCAAAGCAACATCATAATGTGATCATGACTCCTCAAACTACCGGTTTATACTTTGACCATTATCAAAGCAGTTCGCCTCAGGAGCCAGTTTCATTTGGAAGATATGCAACATTATCTGAAACATATAACTATGATCCCGTCTCAAAAGAATTGACAGAAGACGAGAAAAAATATGTTATAGGTACCCAGGGAAACCTTTGGACAGAATATGTTCCTACTGTCGCCAAATTGCAATACCAGATCTTCCCGCGTCTGTTCGCTCTTTCTGAGGTAGCCTGGGGCAAAGTTGAAAACAAAAATTATAAGGATTTTTCTGAAGTGCGCATGCCGAAAGCTCTCGCCAGGATAGAAAAAAAAGGATATGACTTTAGAGTTCCCCCGGCTTTAGAAGCTATTGATACGTTTATGATTGGTTCTCAATTCACCATTGAGCCTAAAACTTTTATCCCGGGAGCACGGATTCATTATACTCTGAACGGACGTAATCCTGGTGATACTGATTGGGAATATGCATCTCCATTAACATTCTATGTTCCCCTGGGTGAAAAGAGGGAATTGAGAACAACAGTGATCACCTCTTCAGGAAGAAGAAGTATTTCAACACGGACAGTCATGTATAATATAGCTCCCCTGCCGGCAGTCAGTTATCCAGGAAACAACCAGGGCTTAAAGTACAAACTCATTAAGAAAACATATAATGACGGTCAGCTGGAAACGGCTATTGTCGATTCCACTGGTGTATCACCTGTCATTGAAACCGAAGCATTTAAAGCTTTATATACTAATTTTGATATTATTTATGAAGGATATGTAAATGTTCCAACAGATGGAATTTATGGATTTTCAGTTTCTTCCTATACAAATGGTGCTTTGTATATTGATGGTGAAAACATCCCGGAAGGCGAAGAGTCAATCCCATTGATGAAAGGCTATCATAGAATCAAGGTTACCTATACTTATAATCAGCCTGCTCCTGTCGTCCCAAAGCCAGGTCAGGGAGGGGGTGCTAACTGGCGCAGGAGGGTCACAGCTTTCAAAATTTTTATGACTGCGCCTGGGGCAACCGGACCAAAAACGGAATTAAGTCCTGCCGTACTCTATAACTAAAGTCAGGATTATGGTTCAATCAGACGCTTACAATTATTTGTGAGTGTCTTTTTTTTATGCCTGGTTTACGAAAATTGTTTTCATAAAATCATTTGTATTTGATCTTAATATATTGATATTTGTCAAAAAAGATGAAAACAAAATCAATTTTACTTGTTCTTTTAATGTTTGCTGTGACATCATTTATCTCATGTACAAAAGATAATAGTAGTTCAGGCGATACAATTAACTATGTAATTAAAGCTACGTATGACAATCCGCAAGATCATTCGGGTCTTACAAACGCAGAGGTTACTCATCTTGCCCTAACAACTCCATCAGGAAGTAATTCTGTTTCTGAAAACTCTTCCACTCCTTTTTCAATTGGCAGCGAATGGGGTAAATATAAATCGGGAATGACAGTCACAGCTGCCTGTGAATCAGTTTTAACCCATGTTACTATTACAGTTGAAATCTGGCGCAATGGTACCCTATGGAAAAATCAAACTGTACCAGGAAGTAATAATTATACAGATGCAACTGTTACCGGGACCCTTTAACAACTAACTATAAGTGAAACTAAATCTATAAAAATGAAAAAATATTTTTGTCTCCTGACAATTTTGCTTTCTCTGATTTCTTTTTCTTGTAAGAAACATCCTGTTACAGTTATATATAAAATCAATTTCATAGATCATGAAATATCATCCGGTAAGGGGCTGGCCATAGAGAAAAAAGACCTTAGCTCCGACAGGTACACACAGTTCGGTGACTATATAACAAGCATCACGCCAAAAAAATTTACAGCACGTATC
Organism: uncultured Bacteroidales bacterium; assembly: GCA_963715785.1. GTDB lineage: Bacteria > Bacteroidota > Bacteroidia > Bacteroidales > VadinHA17 > LD21. Next base: position 1,319,880 of record OY970276.1, on the reverse strand, counting down.
TGGACTGTCGGTTATATTGATAAGGTATTGGATAGGTCGAATAATACTTCAAATATGTTGCAATATATAGACCAGAACGGAGAGAAGCTGAGTCCCGATGATCCATCCCGTTCAATCGATTTTTCTGACAATAATGTTGTCAACTTTAATCCCGTGATATATGGCAACGTCGATAATGATGGGCAATTTTTGGATGCACCAATTGATTTTAAATATTTCTACTTTATACCATATGATTTATATCAGGAATTGCAATTGCCTCCCGAATATCAAAACGTCACTTTAGACATGTTTCCACAAGGTTCCGTAACTGATAATATACTAAAGATAAATCACAACCAAATGCTTAATAAATTATTCCCTAATGCCGGAACAACCGGTAATCTTTATTTAATATTTGGAAACACCGACTCCACTTATATAGTGAATCCTAACGGAGAAAATGTGGGCTTTTCAGAAGATTGTCCTATTGCAGCACCCGGACATGATCTTACAATAAGAAGTAATAAATATGTTAACATGATTTTCAATAAACCGGCAGAAGGCGCAACTGTAGTAATGAATGGTATTTTAAGTATAAATACACAGGATCTGATACAGGTTTATGCCGGAGCTGATAATATACCTTATACACGAGATGATATTATTGTTTATGCCCCAAGATTCTGGGAGAGGATCAGCTCCAGATTAGATATAAATTAATCATATCTTTTATATTTTCAGGGCTGTTCGGTAACGCCCTGAATATCAGATTCCTCCGATGCAATCAATGACGCAGAGGGCAATCAGCTAATCAATGTCTGAGTACTTTATAACTAAAGTCAGGATTATGGTTCAATCAGACACTTAAAATAAGTAGTGTTTGTCTTTAAACCTGTAATTTATCAGAAGAAGTGAGATTTATAGGTATGTAATCTTAAGGGCTGTGAATGTGCCCGAGCTTGAAGTCAGGGATTTGTCATAACCATTGATAATTTATTATTAACCGTTATAATTTATTAAATATTAGGAGATTAAATAATGAAAAAATTGTTCGCGTTCATAGTACCATTAATTATAATTCTATTGTACTCTGTTTCTGCTGCAAGTCAGCAACCAACAACACCAGCCACGCCTCCTGTTGCCAGGCCTCAGTTCAGAATGCCGCCAAGAATCGTTTCACCAGAGATCCTTCCTGATAAAAAGGTCACTTTCAGGGTCTATGCCAGGGACGCCGCAAAAATCACCGTGTCTGGCGAATGGCAGGCCGGTTTTAATTCATCTGAAAATCTCGTTAAAGGTGACACTGGTATGTTTATGCTTACTGTCGGTCCGCTGAAGCCGGAGCTTTACGGATACACTTTCAATGTAGATGGTGTCACAATCATTGATCCGAATAATATTCAGGTCCGCCGCGATGGTGCACGTTACTCGAGTTTTTTCATTATCCCGGGCAAAGAATCTGATCTTTATTTCCAGAAGAATGGAGTTCCGCACGGTACTGTGTCAAAGGTATGGTATAATTCCCCTGTTCTTGGAATGGACCGCAGAGTATATGTATATACACCAGCAGGTTACGGGAAAGCAAATCAGAAATATCCGGTTTTTTACCTGCTTCATGGAGCAGGTGGCGATGAGGACGCCTGGACAAACATGGGTCGTGCTGCCCAGATAATGGACAACCTTATTGCAGAGGGTAAGGCTAAGCCAATGATCGTGGTAATGACTAATGGAAATGCCAACCAATCAGGCTCCCCTAGTGATGTAACTGATGCCCCAATACAGGGCGATATTATGGCTGCATATCAGAAACTTGCCGGGAAATTTGAATTACACCTCGTAAAAGATCTTGTTCCTTTCATCGAGAAAAATTATAATGTGCTTAAAGATAAGGACAATAGGGCTATTGCAGGATTATCAATGGGAGGTATGCATACCCAGACAATTACGAACGATAATCCCGGAATGTTCGGTTATATAGGTGTTTTCAGTATGGGCATTATGAATTTTGGCCAGCAGAATCAGGATGCCACTAAGCTTGATCAGGAAAGGGATACGAAGATCGAGGCACTGAAAAAGAGCGGATACAAGCTTTACTGGATTGGTGTAGGTAAAGATGATTTTGTATATCAGAGTGTTATTAAGCTCAGGAACACTCTCGACAAGCACAACTTTAAATATATTTATCGTGAGAGCACCGGAGGCCATACATGGTCCAATTGGAGGATATACCTTTCAGAGTTTGCTCCTCAATTGTTCAGGTGATTTTCGGGGCTGTTGAAAAAGTTCTTTTTAACCACAAAGCACACAAAGAAGGCACATCCTTCGACAAGCTCAGAGTGAGGTACAAAGTTAAAACCTTATATTTCAAACCTTTGTGTAATACCTTCGTGACCTTTGTGGTTAATGGATTTCGACTTTTTCAACACCCCCATGTACATCCTGATTTTTAAATTCACCCTATCTTCTTCCCAGCCATTGGACCAGGGGCAAGGCTGTATATTTCATCTATATGAATTAAGATAACCGCTTTTGGTTCAGGCATTCCTGCTTTTAAAGATAATTCAGCTGATTTATCAAAAATCTCACCTTCGGTTATTCCATGATTGCACAAGATTTTCAAAGGAACAATTATCAGCATCAACTTTTTAAAAATTCACTTGTTATAAAAGAATAACAAGTAAGTATCTGCAAAATACAGTTGCACAAACAACAATTTTAAACGCTGATAAAATGAAACATATACTGGTTTTTATAACTGTAATATTCTTTTCGTCAACACTGTTTGCCCAACCAACAACCTGGAAAGACGACCCCATGCATTCCAAATTAACTTTTACCGTAACTCACCAGGGCATTTCCTCAGTATTCGGTTTATTTCAAAAATTTGAAACCTCTTTTACTTCTTCAAAACCCGATTTCAGTGATGCCATGTTTACACTTTCGGTTGATGTATCATCTGTCAATACCGAAGTTAAGATGCGGGATGATGATTTAAGGAGTAACCATTTTTTCGATGTGGTAAAATATCCCGATATGACTTTCAAATCTACTTCTATCAGCAATACAACGGGTATGAAAGACAGGTTTAAAATCGCCGGTGACCTCACAATGCATGGTGCTACTAAGCCTGTAACAATGGATGTTTGGTTTCGTGGAACTAAGGAAGATCCCAAGTCTAAGCAAATCAGATCAGGCTTGCAATTAAAAGGTGTGATTAACCGTGCCGATTTTGGTGTCGGACCCGCTGACCCGTCCGGTATAAGTACAGATGTTATGATAGAAGCAGATGGTGAATTTATTAAGCAATAAAAAAACATGAATACCACCGATTCCTGGCCACCATTACAATACGAAAGCTGGAAGGATACTCTTGACTCGCTTCATATGAAAATGCAGATCATAGGAAAAGTGAAGCTTGCGTTAAATCCTTTTTTAATGCTGACAGGAATATCAGCGCGAATACACCTGAGGGCTGTGAGGAATGCTTAAAAACAGGGGATTCCTGGGTACATCTCAGGCTCTGTCTGGAATGCGGACATGTTGGTTGCAGCGATAGTTCAAAAAACAAGCATGCCACCAAACATTTCCATGAAACCGGGCATCCGGTTATCAAGTCCTTTGAGCCTGGTGAGCAATGTTGACCTCACTACCCGTGAGTAACCGGATATAGCTGATAACTGGATTAAAAATGGCATTACTTCCGACAAGCATCTTGCATTCTGTTGCGGACCAAAGTGGCGTGGATCCGAGGTATAATTCAATGCCTGACTTATGGGTTAGCCAGAAATTTCAGTTTCTGATGGAGCATGGCTTGAATAGAGCGCTGATCCGGATAATCTTTTTGAAACTGGTATATCTGAAACAGCAAAATAAGATATAATATAAACAAACTTTCATGGAAAAATTTGATGCAATAGTTATAGGATCCGGTCAGGCAGGAACACCTCTCATGTTCAGGATGGCTGACAAAAAAATGAAAATTGCCTTTATTGAAAAGGAACATCTTGGAGGAACCTGTTTGAATGTTGGCTGTACACCAACAAAAGCATACCATGCCAACGCCAGGCGTAAATGGGATGCCATGCATGGAGGTGAACTGGGTATCATCATTCCAGAAGGAACAATAACCGATCTGAAAAAAGTGAAAGATCGCAAAGATACTTTGATTAAAAAATCAGTTGATGGCATCTCGGATGGAATACAATCCTATAAAAATGTCACCTATTTTAAAGGTGAAGCAAAATTTACTGGTCATAAAACAGTAATGGTCAATAACAAAGAAATTACAGCCGAAAAGATTTATATAAATGTGGGAGCAAGACCATTCATACCAGAAGAATTTAAACATATAAAATACCTGGATAATCAATCAATTCTTCAGCTTGAAGATATACCTGAACATCTTTTAATTGCAGGAGGAAGCTTTGTAGGTCTTGAATTCGGACAGATATTCAGGCGGTTTGGAAGTAAAGTAACAATTATTGAACGGGGTAACACAATTATTGACAGGGAAGACGAAGATGTAAGTGAATCCATCCTCCAATTTCTCAAAATGGAAGGTATTGATTTCCATCTGAATGCAACTTGCTTGTCAGCCAGAAATAACTCTTTGGGTGGGATAACGGTTTCCGTGGATTGTGCAGTGGGACCGGATGAAATTAATGGGAGCCATCTTCTGCTTGCTGTTGGCCGCACTCCAAATACAGACACTCTGAACCTTGAAGCTGCAGGAGTAAAAACAGATCATCATGGATATATTGAGGTGAATGAGTACCTGGAAACTAATATCCCTGGTATTTACGCCATGGGTGACTGTAATGGCAAAGGTGCATTCACACACACAGCTTATAATGATTATGAGATCGTTGCAGCGAACATGTTTGATGGCAAAAACAGGAAAGTCACCGATAGAATTACTGCTTATGCGCTATTCACCGACCCTCCGCTGGGCCGTGCCGGAATGACATTGGACCAAGCCAGAAAAAGTGGCAAAAAGCTGAAAGTAGGGTACCGTAAAATGACCGATATAGCACGTGCCAGGGAAAAAGGTGAGACGAAAGGGTTTATGCGGGTAATTGTTGATGCAGAAACCGATAAAATACTTGGAGCAGACATACTGGGTGTCGGAGGCGACGAAGTAATTTCGGGAATACTTGATTTAATGTATGCTGATGCCCCGTATCAGGTAAACCGTGATTCAGTTCAGATTCATCCTACCGTATCAGAATTAATTCCTACAATGCTTAAAGGTTTGAAAAATATTGAATTAGGCGTTGAATAAACAGCCAGCTTTTACGCCTCCAGCTTGACCCACTGACTTCTCCAGGCAGGAGCATCGAAGGGATCGGCAAAATATTGCGTCTCGTGCGACACTTTTTCATCCCGGAACTCCATGATACTCACGGTGTAGGCTTGCATACCCTTATACGTAATCACATACTCTGTAACCCATAGATTGCCTTCTCCTACGATCCGCCGGACTGTAAACCCCGATGGTTTACCAGGGTGATGGCTACGAAGCGCTTGCAGGTTATACCGACCAATAATGACCTCGCCAGACTGTGGGTACTCACACACTATATCATCGTGATAGATTTCATGCTCGGCATCCTGATCACCCGCAGCCGATGCAGCCCAATGTCGATTAATGGCCACCCGAATTTTCTCTTCTTTCATAATCTTCCTCCACAAATACTCAACAGTCCACAAAATTGCAGTCTCTCTTTTGTTAGTCTTTTGGCAGACGCGGTAATAATTAAATAGTCATTAATCATTCGATTTGAATAAATACTGAAAAAATTTACAAAACCAAACTTTGACGCTTGCCCCTCTTATTATCCGAAAAATTTATTCTTCAAACAATATTTGCCGAATCATTTGATTGGTAAAGCCCCATTCGTTATCGTACCAGGTCATTACTTTAAGCAAATCGCCATCTACCACCCTGGTCATGCCCAGGTCAACGGTTGAAGCATACGTACTTTTAACAATATCGGAAGACACGAGTGGTTCATTTGTAGTTGCCAGTATGTTCTTATAACGGGTTGATTCAGCCTCTTCCTTAAAGATTGCATTAATCTCTTCCACTGTAACAATTCGTTGTGTGATAAAGGTTAAATCAGAAATTGACCCTACCGGAATTGGGACACGAAGAGCCACCCCATCGAATTTCCCGGCATATTCAGGCAATGCTTTGGTAGTGGCAATTGCTGCGCCTGTTGTAGTTGGCACTATATTGGCCGCTCCGGCACGACCCATTCGCAAGTTCTTTTTTGAAGGTCCGTCAACTATGCTTTGTGATGCAGTATATGCATGAATCGTGGTCATTATCGCCTTCTTAATTCCGATTCTACGCCCTAATATTTCAACTACAGGACTAATATTATTGGTTGTACAACTGGCGCAGGAAAAAACAGTTGTTTTACCATCCTCTGAATTTACGCCATGAACTACTGTTGGAATATCCCCACTTTTGGTTGGTGCAGAGATTATTACCGTTTTGGCTCCGGCAGTGATATGCTTCCTGGCATCTTCACTTGCTGTAAATAATCCGGTGCATTCAATAACTACGTCAATATTGCTCTCTTTCCAAGGCAACTCTTCTGGATTTCGAACCGAGTTGTACTGAATTTTTTTACCATCTACGATAAGATCGTTTGCATCATGAGTAACTTGTTTTTCGTAAATACCATAGACCGAATCATACTTTATAAGGTACGCTATATTTTCTACAGGAACAATATCATTTACTGCTACCAAATCCAAATTTGGGGAGTTTAAAATCACTTTGAGCGCGGCTCTGCCAATTCGCCCCATTCCGTTAATTGCTATCCTTTTCATCTTTTTAAAATTTATTTTTTTGTTATTTTTGTTCTTAAGAGCTTGCCTGCATGTTCTCCTTCAAGCTCATCAAATCTCACTAATCATCTTCCTGCCAACTCCACCTCGTTCCGATAGTTATTGGCAAAAATTAAGCCTAACAAGGTGCTTTTGCGATTTGGCAAATTCAGCATAATTTGGGCACTATTCGTTGAATTATTATTCATTTGTATTCTCAGCAAGACAAGTCCTGATTTAAAATTTCATTATTGTCTACTATATCTCATATCTACCGAGACATTGATTTCATTTGCCATTTTTATGCCAAACATTTTTGGCAACTTAATTTTAAAATCCTCAGGTTTCACTTTAAATTGAGATTTCGCACTTAGTTCGTTTTCGGTTACCTTTAGGACGCCAGGATGAGAGACACTCCTGGTCACATTATGAATGGTTAGTCTGCCCTCGACTACAACCTGATATTCTCCAGGCTTATTAAAATCTATATCGGCAAGATTAACGATTTTTCCAATAAAATAGGATTCCGGATATCGATCCGACTCCATGTACTTTTCATTGAAGGCCTTCTCAATATCTTTGTTCTGGAAATGAAAAGATTTTATCATTGCATGGAATTCAGCCTCGCCTGTTTTCGTGTTAATCGTACCTTCCACCTCATGGCTATCGCCCCTGACATTATCAAAAGGTTTCTCTCCGAAAAATGATACGAATCCCATGTGGGTACTAAAATCCTGAGCCCGTATACAAGTGTTTATCACCAGAAACACCCCAAAAAGCAATAACCTCTTATATTTTTTAGTCAATTGAAAATAGATTTAATAAGTTCAAAGTATAAAATAATTTTCCTTCAAAGCGAACCGCCATCTCATGTAATATTTTTTGTAGCAATTCAGTTTTTTTCTATTTTTTTAAAATCAGTTTCACGAATAATGGTCACTGTTTAAAATCAGCCCCAATAGTGGTTGATTTCCATTGTTCCAATTCTTCAGACATGGTGACCAGTTTTTTTGAAGCCCGGTTATAAGCATCACTTCCGAGAAACAGGTGGGTCGGCTGCTGTGAGCTTTCGGCTAATTCAATGAATATTTCAGCTGCACGATCCGGATCGCCAGGTTGCTGCCCATCTGTGGAAAGGTAACGGTTCTTTGTATTTTTAACTGACTCGTAACCCTCTATTTTTGTTGGGATAAGTGTAAGTGAATTTTTAGTCAAAAAACCAGTCCGGAAACCCGATGGTTCTACTACAGTGACCTTAATACCAAATTCCTGAACATCCAGTGCAATCACTTCGGAAAATGCAGCCACAGCAGCTTTAGTAGCCGAATAAACAGACCATCCGGGAGCGCCCACAAAACCCGCCACTGAACCCATATTTATAATATAGCCCGATTTCTGCCTGCGCATTACTGGCAGGACACTTTTTACTACACCGATGGTTGCAAATACGTTGACATTAAAAATATCCATGATATCCTGTTCATCTATTTCTTCCACTGTCCCGTCCATCCCATAGCCTGCGTTATTAATGACTACATCAATGCGACCGAACGTAGCCAGCGTTTGTTGTATGGATTCATCAATAAAATCCAGGTTATTCAGATCGACAGTCATTGGGAGAAAACGCTCACTGTCTGTCAACCCAACCGCCTGGCTCATCGTTTGCGCTTTTCGTGAAGTTGCCGCAACGCGGTAGCCTCTATCAAGCAGTTTTTTTACGAGTGTCAGTCCAAAACCCTGTGAGGCTCCTGTTACATACCATACTTTTGAAGTGTTCATGACATTATGTTTTTAATACTTCAAATTCAGATGTGAATGAATTATCCCTGTACCCTTTACACTTATTTTATTCTGGCATGTCTGTTATCATTTTATTAACGATTACCCAGCTGTTATCAATTTTATGAAATGAAAGAAATTCGTCATAATTAAACTCATACATTTTAACGTTAACTTTGGCAATGGCTATAGAGTTAATCACATCTATCAAAATAATGGTTCCTTTAAAAGGTTTGCCTGAATCCTTCGGGCTTTGGCGGTTCTTTACCCCGTCAAGATACTGATTTAGCGTTTTGGCATAAAGCTGCCCTTTTACATCCCCGAATAATAAGGTGCCGGGATTAAAAATGTTTGCCAGGGTTTCAATGTTACCTTCATAGATACCTTTGAAGTAATTGTTTTCAAGTGCCTGTGTGATGGCTAATGAATCTTGACTATTATCTTTCATGTTCGTTAAATTTTGTGCTTCTGATTCCAGCAAAGTGCTGAACAAAAAAGCAATCAATAAAAATATTTTCATATTAACACGGATTGCAACCGGCTCCCATACCGCCATCCACATTGATTATAGCGCCGGTAATAAACTTGCTTTTTGCAACTGCATAGACCATTTGTGCAACATCCTGCACTTCGCCAACATGGTTCAGCAGGTGTAATCGTGCGCTTAGATCAATATCCTTCTCATGCATAGATGTACGTATTACGCCTGGCGCAATTGTATTAACCCTGATATTCCATTTGCCGAATTCGGCGGCTAACTGTATAGTGAGTGATTGTATTGCCCCCTTAGAGGCAACTGCTGCTGTTGCATATGAGCTGCCAGTCGCGTGGGTTGCCTTAGGTGTGCCGATATTAATCACCACACCGTCATTCTGCTTCAGCATCTGCGGAATGATTGCCTGGGTTGTAAAGAACGTGCCCTTCAGGTTTGTATCGAGAAACCGGTCGAGATAATCTTCATCCACTTCAAGGAATGGTCTTGATTCAAAGATGCCGGCATTATTAACCAATACGTCCGCCGAGCCAAATTTTTCAAGTGCGACAGCTAAAAGGTTTTCACCGGTTTTTTTGTCGCTTACGTCACCGGCTACAGTTGCGAGGTTTGCCCCACCATCCAGTTCCCGGTAAGCCTGTTCCAGCTTTTCAGCTGTATACGAATTGATAACCACGTTGTCGCCTTTTTCTAAAAAGTATCGTGCTATCTCTTTACCAATGCCTGATGATGCGCCAGTAACGATGATTGTTTGCCTTTTCATGTTATTGTTTTTTTATTGGCCGAAATCCTATGCCAACTTTGGCTGGATAAATTTTTAAGATTTCATTAGCTATCATATTATGTTTAACTAAATTCCGAAAACAAACTTGAAATAAGAAAGTTCATACAGAATCCGTATAGAAATTATATAAATATCTATGACTACTCTGCCATTAATAAATGCTGGTTACACCCTTTTAATTGTTGGCTTGCATTTGAAAGCCCAGATGATGAGGATTGCAGAAGGTACAATATCTCTTAAGAAAGGATTGTAGGTCAAAGAGTATATAATTATAAAAATAATTTGGGTTTCATTGCCTTCACACAAATTACTCACCATCTTAGTAAGCAGATTGTTATCTATTCAATATTCTTGTATCAAAAATTACATCTTATGAAAAGAGAAACATCTTTAATAATTGATCTTCTTACTTGGGCAGCTTTGACAGGTAATATTCTTTTTATGTTATGGATAACGTATAACGGGATTCACGAACATTTTAGAGGGACAGTTTATGAGAAACTTTCCTACACAGGCTTAATGGGACTTTTGGCGATTAATACTATACTAGTTCTCAGAAAAAGGACAACCTAGACAATTTTCTGCCAATAAGAATAAAATAATGTAACCACAGCAAAGTAAATTCAGGTGAGTTGTATCCCACTGGTAGCCAGGATTTGGGCAAATCCCTCAGTTCCGCCAAAGCGGAATCTTCACTTCGTTCGATCCAAGCTCAAAATGAGATTGAGAAAGGTCAGTTATCAGGATGAGCTGAACCGTTATTATGATTTTCTGACAAACAGCTTTGATATTGAAGCTAAAGATGGGGCATTCCTTTAAAAGGAAAGATGGGGTATTGAGATACTGTTTAAAAAAATGAGGCAGAACTTCCAACTGCATTACTTTTACGGAGAGAACAAATATGCCATTTATACTCAGGTCTGGTGCACACTGAAAGTCTATTTGCTATTGACTGTAGCCCAAAAGATCGCTCAGGTAAAGAAAGACTTCTCATTAGCCTCCTCACTGGTCCGGATACACTTAATAAGCATGCTGGATATAAATGAATTGCTGCGGAGTACAAAAAGATAATTGTTAACATCAGAACAAAACCTCCGAACAATAATTTCCCTGGATTGTTGGTAACTTAATCTAAAAAACAAAAAGAAAATGGAAACAAAAGCAATGTTCAAACAGGGAGAGAAATTACCAAACAATTGGTTTATGGGTAATGCTTACTTAACAGAATTAGTTGAAAGGGACAAAAACGATGATTTTTCAGTAGGCAGTCTGACATATGAACCAGGAACAAGAAGTAATTGGCATACACACCCAAAAGGGCAGGTGTTAATCATAATTGAAGGAGAAGGTTTTTTTCAGGAAAAAGGTAAGCCGGCTCAAGCTATAAAAAAGGGCGATGTAATAAACGCTAAGGAAAATACAGAACATTGGCACGGAGCATCTGCTACAAGTAAAATGGTTGACATAGCAATTACCAATTACAAAGGTGACGAACAGGTGACATGGCTTCGACCTGTAACGGATGAAGAATACAATAGAGTAAACCGTACAGGCAAATAAAACAGGTGGTAATATTGTTTATTGCCAATAGAAGGTCTGCGCGCTTTTCCTCATCTGTGAAGCTCCGATTATCTCGGGTTACGCTAACGAAGTTTTATCAAACTGACGATTGCAAAACCATAAATAAAAATTGCAGCTATGACACAGGAAGTTCCGGACTATTCAGTTGATCCACATCTTTCACCGGCGGTGAAAGGATTCTTAAGGCCATTAAATGCAGGAGGACCTGCAGTAGAATCCCTGTCGGAGCACAATGCACGTACTTTACTTATAAATCTTCAGGCGTCGGTACCGGTTGATCTATCCGGTATCGATGAAAGTGAAAAAACTATTACTCAGGATGGCTATACTTTAAAACTCACAATTGTACGCCCAAAAGAGAAGAAAAAGAAATTACCGGTTTTTATTTTTACGCATGGGGGCGGATGGATACTAGGTGATTATCCCACACATAAACGTTTGGTGAGAGACTTGGTTGTCGCATCGGAGTATGCTGCTGTTTTTGTCAATTATACTCTTTCCCCTGAAGCTCATTACCCGCAGGCTATCAATGAAATTTACGCAGCTGCAAAATGGGTTTCAGAACATGGTGATGAAATAAATGTAGACGGTAAAAATATGGCCGCCGTAGGCAACAGTGCGGGAGGCAATATGACTGCAGCACTATGCATGATGGCAAAAGATAAAGGAGGTCCGGTAATTAAACTGCAAATATTAATGTGGCCGGCTACTGATGCCAGTTTCTCTGAGGATTCCTATGAAAAATATGGCCAGCAAAGATTTCTCACTTTGCCACTGATGAAATGGTCATGGGATCGGTACATTATGGATCCAAAACAACGCATGGAAAAATATGCTTCTCCTTTGCAGGCTTCTCTGGAGGAATTGAGAGATTTGCCGCCTACATTGATCCAGGTTGCAGAAAATGATATTTTAAGAGATGAAGGCGAGGCATACGGAAGAAAATTGGAGCAAGCCGATGTGAAGGTTTTATCAGTCAGATATAACGGAATGATCCATGATTTTGGAATGTTGAACGGGTTAGCTGAAACCGCGCAGGTAAAGGGCTTGATTGAACTCGCGGCTGCCGAATTGAAAAAACACTTACAATGACTTTTCATTAGTTTCAACCTGGAAAAAAGACTCAATGGCCCGGGATAGCTGAGATTAGTAGCTATTTCTCGAACTTTCTTTGTAGTCTAATTTCTAATGCAGTATTCTATTTACGCATCCATGCGATTAACTGCATGGTAACAATAATCGAAGAAAAGATTGGAAGCCGGTGCTCATATCTTAAGTATTATTTTCCCTCTCCCAATCTGTCCATCAAGTTTCTCAAAGGCTTCGTGCGCCTGATCGATAGGGATGATTGCCGCTATTACTGATACTGGATATCCTGGCCGATCGTGTCGAATACGACGTCTAGATTATTGACCTGTTCTTCGAAGGGTGCGGAGCTGTAATCCACGGCTTGATGCGACGCTGTATTACATGTTCACGACTTCCGAAAGTGTTAAATCCGATCGCACATGGTTTCGTTAACCGTATACCAGATCTGTACTCTGTCCAACCTCAATAATATAACCATCAGGATCACGGATGTAGCAACGTATTTCGCCGTATTTAGGAATCGGTTCCGTGATGAACTCCGCTCCCCGGCTTTTCCACAATTCGTAGCACGCTTGAATATCTGCAACACGGATATTCATAAAGCTGTTAATATGGGTCGGGTCGGGGACGCTAAGCGTTACCGTCGGCTTGTCGGGGGTCGGGCCGCCTCCGACATTAACAATAAGCCAGGTATTTGCAATTTGAATGTACGCCGGTGCGCCATCGCTGTCGCCTGTGCTCAGAATGTGGGCGCCGAAAACTGTTTCATAGAAGTGAGCCGATCGACCGATGTCGGCGACGGTAAGAAAGTGTGTTACGGTGAACCCCTCCTTTGGGGGCATCTCATAGCTCCTTTGTTCGACTTGTGTGTCGCTCATTGACGACTCCGGTTCCGATTTTTTCATATTCGATGTATTATTAAGTTTCATTTATTACTCTATCAATGATAATAAGCGCGCCAGTTAGTAAGTCGGGGAATATATTGTTTGTTTATCTGTGCAAAAATTTAACTGTGGCATAGTTTAACGAACCTACCTAACCCCAATCAGCCTTGACGTGCGATTTTAATATTACTCGTGTAGCATTTATGAATTTTGTATAGTATTCTACACGAGTACGTTGATTCTACAACCCATCATTTGAAACATCTAACTTTTCAAGAGTTAGTTTTGTGCTAATTACAAACAACAATCCAACAAACAATATGTTGCGAGGGATACTAAATTGAATTTTTAGATTTAGCAGAAACTTTAAAAACAAAGAAATGGTGGGTTGAAAAATTGTAGCTCTTTTGCAAACGATTGGTCGATCGTTGGCTCGTAAGGGTTTGCAAAAGTGCCGCAATGTGTGTTAGCTATTGATTAGTGCTTTTCCTTAATGGGCTCCGAAGGGCACTCTCAATTTAGAATTGAGAGTGTCTTTTTTTTTTCAGCCCACTGTTGCCGGAAAGGTGCTGAACAATAACAAAATGGTTTTGTTAATCTGTTATTAAAAAAAAACAGCATGAAATCCACCAATTCTTGGCCACCATTACAATACGAAAGCTGGAAGGATACTCTTGACTCACTTCATATGAAAATGCAGATCATAGGTAAAGTGAAGCTTGCATTAAATCCTTTCTTAAATCAATGGTGGCAAGTAGCTTTTCATCTGAATATGAAGGGAATGACAACAGGACTTATCCCTTATGAGGATGGTGTTTTTGAAATTGAATTTAATTTCATCGATCACAATCTGACTGTACTGATAAGCAATGACAATTCGAAAGTTATTCCACTTTCCCCCTCTTCTGTAGCAACATTTTACAGCGATTTCATGAAGATCATCAAATCTATGGGAATAAACGTTTCAATCAATACTTTGCCTTGTGAATTTTCCGATCCGGTAAAATTTGAATTGGATAACATGAAAAAATCGTATGATAAAGACTTCGTTAATTCATGGTGGAAGATTCTTATTCAGGCACAAAAAATTTTCGAAAGCTTCAGATCAGGTTTCCGCGGTAAAAGCAGTCCTGTGCATTTTTTCTGGGGTACTTTCGATTTATGTGAGACTCGTTTTTCAGGAAAATCGTGCACAATCCCCTCAGGTGCCGGCAGAATTATGAAATTCGCAGAAAACGAGGAAAACTTCACCTTCGGATTCTGGCCAGGTGATAAAAATTATCCTCATGCAGCTTTTTATTCATATTTCTACCCTGCACCTGAAGGAATGGAAACTCCAGGTAATCATAGAAAAAATTATTATAATAAAGATATGAAGGAGTATATCCTTGATTATCAAGAAGTGATTGATTCCAAAAACCCGGAAGAATCAATTCTTGAATTTTTGAACGAAACTTATGACTTCGGATCAAAAGCTGCCGGATGGGATGTTGAATCATTAAAAGCTGAAATACCTGTTAAACATCAGGTATATGGTTAATTCAGATTGATTTATACATTTTTATAATTTCAGTTAAGATAAAATGCTATGGTACATACCTGCAATCATATTGACAATGCTGACAGGAATATCAGCGCGAATACACCTGAGGGCTGTGAGGAATGCTTAAAAACAGGCGATTCCTGGGTACATCTCAGGCTCTGTCTGGAATGCGGACATGTTGGTTGCTGCGATAGTTCAAAAAACAAGCATGCTACCAAACATTTCCATGAAACCGGGCATCCGGTTATCAAGTCCTTTGAGCCTGGTGAGAACTGGGAATATTGTTATGTTGATGAACTTTTCTCCGAATAGCCCCGTCGCAAATGACTGAACCAATTTCTGAAATGAGTACCGGAGAAGTAGTTTCTTTACTGGGAAATCCTTCTGTGCATATTGTTGATGTCCGTCCTGTTGATGCTTACAATGGATGGAAACTGGCCGGAGAAATACGTGGCGGACATATCCCGGGAGCCAGAAGCTTGCCCCTGAAATGGTTTAATTACATTGACTGGATAGAAATAGTAAGGAAAAAAGAGATCCTGCCCGGAAATAAAATTATTATCTACGGCTATGACCTCAAGGATGCCGAAAGTGCCTCAAAAAGATTCACGAATTCAGGATATTCTGATATCAGTATTTATTCAGGTTTCCTTACAGATTGGTCTTCCGATTCTGATCTTCCTCTCGAATGCCTTTCCAGGTTTCGCTACCTGGTTCATCCCGATTGGGTAAATGATCTCATCAGCGGCAGGAAGCCTGTTGAGTATAATAATGACAGTTATGCTTTGGTTCATGCTCATTACAGGAACAGAGATGCATACCTCTCGGGGCATATCCCCGGGGCAATCGACATTGACACTCTTGCACTGGAGGCTCCCGAAACATGGAACCGCAGGTCTCCGTCTGAGCTAAAGTCAAACCTTGAAAATCATGGGATTACGTCTGATACAACTGTAGTATTGTATGGTAAGTACATGCACCCTGATAATAATGATCCTTTCCCCGGAAGTGCGGCAGGAGACATTGGAGCTCTGAGATGTGCATGGATAATGATGTATGCGGGAGTAAAGGACGTAAGGATATTGAACGGAGGATTCCAGTCCTGGCTTGATGCCGGGTTTGGAATATCATATTCAGATGAGAAGAAAAAGCCAGTTAAAGAATTCGGGGCATCAATACCTGTTCATCCTGAACTGGCTGTCGACACTCCTGAAGCAAAAGAGATGCTCAAATCAGACTATGCTGAACTTGTCTGTGTCCGAAGCTGGGCAGAGTACATCGGAGAGGTCAGTGGATATAACTACATAGAAGCTAAAGGACGTATCCCCGGCGCAATCTTTGCCGATTGCGGAAGTGATGCCTACCATATGGAAAACTATCGGAATCTGGATCTTACAACAAGGGAATATAATGAGATCTCTGATTTCTGGATAAAAAGCGGTATTACACCTGAAAAACATCTTGCCTTTTATTGTGGAACAGGATGGAGGGGCGGAGAAGCGTGGTTTAATGCCTGGCTTATGGGCTGGCCAAGCATATCTGTTTATGACGGCGGATGGTTCGAATGGAGCAATGATCGGGATAATCCTTATGAAACAGGAATACCGGAAAAAATAAATATCTCTACTTAAAATTAACTATCGGCAATCAGGAATCAGGCAACTCGCTTAAAATGAATGGTTTATTCTTAATGATTCCTGACCCTGATTAAATTCAGAATAAGCGATGGAAAACAAGAATGAATATTATATAGCTGAAATGACTGAGATACAAAGTCTTGAAGCTGATACAATAAAAGGTTTGTCATCAAAACCAAAATATCTGTTGTCAAAATATTTTTACGACGATTCCGGTAGTTCCATTTTTCAGGAAATCACAAAAATGCCGGAATATTACCTGACAAAATCTGAACAGGAAATATTGGAAACCCAAAAGGAACAGATAACAGATGCATTAGTTTCAGATGCCCCCGCAATAGATCTTCTCGAACTAGGCTCGGGTGATGGATCAAAGACAAAAATCCTTTTGAAACTACTTCTGCAAAAAAATACAAAATTTGAATATATTCCTGTCGATATCAGTTCAAAAGCAAACTGCGATCTCGTAGCTGAGCTTAATAAAGATATCCCGTCATTAAAAATCAGTCCGCTAACCGGAGATTTTTTTTGTCTGACAAATTCCGGGAATACCTACAGCAACAAAAGAAAAGTGATCCTGTTTCTTGGTTCAAATATAGGGAACTTCACTGAACGGGAAATTGATCTCTTTTTAACGCAGCTTTATGAATTATGCAGGAAAGGAGACAAGATATTAATTGGATTTGATCTTAAAAAGTCCCCTGGAATTATAATGAAAGCTTATGACGATCCTTATGGCCAGACACGGAAGTTTAACCTGAATCATCTTGCCAGGCTGAATAGGGAACTTGGAGCCGATTTTAACCTCTCCCGATTCGAACATCATACTACATACAACCCTGTGTCGGGTTACCTGAAAAGCTTTCTGGTTTCAAAAGAACAGCAGACCGTTAATATTAAATCATTGGGACAGCGTTTTATTTTTAACAGATGGGAACCTGTTTTTATGGAACTTTCTAGAAAATTTGATATTGCCACAATTGAATATCTGGCAGTCAGTCATGGGCTCTCTGTTGTTAAGCATTTCACAGATCAAAAAAACTGGTTCACAGATTCCCTCTGGATCAAAACATAATTTTTGTTGAGATTAATGAGGTATTGCTGCCGGCCTCCCAATGAACCGCTGCAGGATTGAAAAGAATAATTTGCAGGATAAGGTGTTGATTGATGAATTTTGGAGTTGGGTTTTGAATGAAAAGACAATACACACCTCTAAAACTGCTATTCGCTGAATCAATCGATTAAAAAAATTGTTTCACTTGTGTTATTGTTATAAATTTGATAAACAATGCCTTTTTATTCTAACATCTCAAAAGCGCACATTTTTATACATCCACCAATTCAGAAATAATATCATGTATACAGCACTTCTGGTAATTCTGTTTTCGGCAGCTGGTTTTTTGGTTTATAGAGGGGTTGCTTCAAAAAGGAAAACCCTGCTTATTTCCGGCATTTTATTTGCACTCTTTACAGCCGCATTCTTTTGGTTCATGGGTTTCTGGGGCGAGCTTTTATGGTTCCGTCAGCTCGGCTTTAATCAACGGTTCTGGACAATCTGGCTGGCTAAAGCCGGCTTGTTCCTTTCAGCCTTCATCCTTGCAGGACTTTTCGTCATTCCCCTTACATACAGCCTGACCAACAAGTCAAGAGATATAAGGTTCAGCGCAATATTGGTGGCTGCTTTACTAAGCGGTATATTATGGACCCAGAACTGGGAAATCTTCCTTAAATTTTCCCACCGCGTTCCAACCAATATAACAGAACCTGTTTTACATCTGACATCGGGCTTTTATCTTTTTGTATATCCCTTTCTTAAAGTTATCTATAATAACTTTCTATATATCAGCCTGATAGCTCTTGGGGCAAATCTTATCCCTTTATATCAGATTGCTGAAAATCAGGCGGAAGGTTTCAGAATAAACGGAAATATATCATTGAAGAACTCGATATTCATAAGTGCAGGAACAGTACTGATTGTTTTGGGGTTCGGAAAATATTTAAGCCGCTTCGGTTTATTCTTCTCGAAGCAGGGAGCTGTATTCGGACCAGGGTGGACCGATGTTCACGTAAGGCTACCTATGTTAATGACAGTTGCCATTATTACCGCGGTGACAGGCATTATTATGTTTTTACCTGTTGCCAGGTACCGGATAATGAGACTGATAATTAAACAAAAACACAAATCTGTGCTTACTCCCTTGCTGCTCTTGCCGGGAATTCTTTTGACAGTCTGGTTTCTGCTGCTTGTAGCTGCTCCACTTGCATTTCAGGCACTGAAAGTAGAACCCAATGAAATCTCACTGGAAAAGCCATATTTAGCCAATAACATAGAATTTACACGCCAGGGATTTGACCTGAGCAAGGTTAAATTAAAGGAATTCCCTGTATCCGAGACTTTTAAGCGTGAGGATATTGAAAAGCATTCCCAGATATTTTCCAATATCAGGCTTTGGGATTACAGAGCCCTTGATGCAGTATTCAAGCAATTCCAGGAGATACGTCTGTATTATAAATTCAAGGATGTCGATATCGACAGATACCTTATTAATAATGTATACCGTGAGGTTATGATCTCTGCCCGTGAAATGGATCCCGGCAACCTGCCGCTGACCAGTCAGACATTTGTAAATACTCACTTCATATATACTCATGGCTATGGTGTTGTTCTTACTCCGGTAAATAAATTCACACCCGACGGCCTGCCTGATCTGTTGATAAAGGACATACCTCCTGTCAGCGCATACCCTGAGCTTAAAATCACACAACCGGCAATTTATTACGGTGAACTCACAGATAGTTATGTTGTCACAAATTCAAAAGAACAGGAATTTGATTATCCGGGCGGTGAAAATAATATATACAATTCCTATAAAGGCAAAGGTGGGGTTCAGTTATCAAATTTCTGGAGAAAGCTGATATATGGCTGGAAAATCGGTGGCACACAATTCCTGCTGACAGGTTACACCACTCCTGAGACAAGAATAATGTTCCATCGCCAGATAATTGAGCGTGTAAAAACCCTGGCCCCATTCCTGTATTTCGATGATGACCCATACATTGTTATTGATAACGGTCAGTTATACTGGATAATAGATGCTTATACCACTTCAAGAAATTATCCTTACAGTGAACCCTTTTCTTCATCGGAACGCATCGGATATTCAGGTTTGAATGCACAACAAAACCTTGAAAATCTTATCTCCGTATACCTCAACGGAACTTCTTATCTTCGCAATTCTGTTAAAATTACCGTAAATGCCTTTTCAGGCGAGGTCAATTTCTATATTTTCGATGATACGGATCCTCTCATCCAGGTATACGACAAAATATTCCCCGGGCTTTTCAAAAAGAAATCTGATATGTCTATAGGGCTCAGGCAACATGTCAGGTACCCTGCTGATATGTTACTGGCGCAAGGACTGGTTTATGCCAAATATCACATGACTGACCCTGAGATGTTTTATAATCAGGAGGACCTGTGGGTAAGGGCCACCGAGAAATATTACAGCAATATTCAGCCGGTGGAGCCTTATTATATAATTTGGGAAAAACCCGATTCCGGCAAACCCGAATTTATCCTGATGCTGCCATTTACTCCCAAAGATAAACAGGTACTGGTCGGATGGCTCGCCGGTTTGTGTGATGGCGATGATTATGGAAAACTGATGGCTTATGTATTTCCAAAAGAAAAAAGAGTACTGGGAACACAGCAGGTAGAGACAAAGATCGACCAGGACAGCTACCTTTCCGGTCAGCTTTCATTGTGGGATCAGCGAGGTTCAAATGTTATCCGGGGCAATGTACTGGTTATTCCTCTTGATAAGACCATCCTGTATGTGGAACCTATTTATCTCCAGTCAGAAACAGCAGCCTATCCCGAACTTCGCCTGGTCGTTGTCATGAATGACGATAAGATGGCATATGGTACAACATTTGATGAAGCGATTAATAACTTCTTTGGCGCATCAGCTCAGCCGACCATTACTCCACAGAATTTACCCTCTCCGGCCGGGAATGTGGGTGAATTGATAAAAAAGGCAAACCAGTCATTTAATGACTACCTTCAGTTTATGCAGCAAAAGAAATTCAATGACGCAGGCAACGCTCTTAATGAATTACAACAGGCTCTTCAGCAATTGTCTGAGCAGGGGAAAAACAGGTGAGTTTCGACTTACTGATTATTTTTGCAAATAATCAATCCAGCGACTATGAAAATTGTATCATGGAACGTAAACGGACTGCGTGCTATTGCAAAAAAGACCTTTTTTTCTGATCTTGAACTCATTGGAACTGATATACTTTGCCTGCAGGAAACAAAGGCCCGGGATGAGCAGATTGCCGAAGTCCTTAAGCCATTGGATGGCTATCATATCTACTCAAACTCTGCAGCAAAACCTGGTTACGCTGGAACAGCAATCATCTCAAAAATCAAGCCTCTTAACGTAGCAAAGGGTATCAATATGGAGAAACATGATGTTGAAGGACGGGTATTATGCCTGGAGCTTGACACCTTTTTCCTGGTGAATGTTTATGTCCCAAATTCAGGCAGCGAGCTTAAGAGACTAAATTACAGGCAAGACTGGGATAAGGCATTTTTTGATTATCTGAAAGATCTTGAAAGAAGCAAGCCTGTAATTGTCTGTGGTGACTTTAATGTGGCCCATAAACCGATTGATATTGCACGGCCTAAAGCTAATTACAATAAGACAGCCGGTTACATGCAGGAAGAGATCGACGGTATGGACAGATTCGTGGCAGGGGGTCTGGCAGATATATTCCGTCATTTGTATCCAGATGTGACAGACAAATATTCCTGGTGGAGCTACAGAGCAGGTGCAAGATCAAAGAACATTGGCTGGAGAATCGATTATTTCCTCATAAGTGAATCAATCCTGCCATCAGTAGACAATGCATTTATCCTTGAAGAAATGACTGGTTCTGATCATTGTCCTGTTGGAATTGTTGTCAGAATATAAAGGCCAATAAAACAAACGCCTTTCGGTTTATGAACCATTTACCCGGCATTTCCAGGCGCGACAAAAGCTGAATAAATTCATCAGAAATTAGAGAGTAGGTCACAATAGATGATCGGATACATATCAGAAATATACCTCTGAGAAAATATTTTCTTCCGCGATGCCCTTGTCTCTTAAAATATGATAAACTTCATAGATCATATTATTGTTGCCACACAGATAACATAACATATCGCGATCCAAAGTAAAACCGGGGAGAATCCTTGTTACTCTGCCATGATGTCCGGCTGTTATCTCCTTCGAAGTACATAATATATATCTTTGAGGATCATAATCATTCCTCTCGTATGCCTCAAAATTATAATTTACGCCATGAAGCAATGTATAATCGATGCCCGGATAAGATCTTATAAAACTGTGAAATGGTGCGATCCCGGTACCCGTTGCAACAAATAACAGTTTCTTTGAATACATTTCAAATGTTTCAAGCCCGAAAGATCCAAAGGGTCCGTTAACATGAAGGAACTGACCAGGTTTACATTGTTTCAGTTCCAATGATACTTTACCCTTAAGTACCTCTCTTACGAGAATTTCGATGTAATCATCCTTCTCCCCGCTGTAGACCGAATATTCACGCTGATCCAATTCACCCTTCAAGCCAACAATTATATGCTGCCCTGCTTTAAACTGCATATCCCCGCGTTCGAGTCTCACAACAAAAGTGCTTTCTGTCAGAAATCGAATTTGCTTGATTTTGTGGATATTTGTTGAAACAACCGGTATTGATTCTTTATCTTCGGTACGCACAATAAAAAGATTCTATTTTCACCCGCAATTAAAACACAGTGGTAATCCTATTGTTCAGACAGAAATGGAATTAAGAAGCAACCGCAAAAAACACATCTGAATCAGGACTTTGTTTGTATGTACTTTTCAAAACTGAAATTACCGGGCTGTCCAGCCCCCGTCTATCATTAGGGTGGTCCCTGTGATGAGAGATGATGCCTGTGAGGATAAAAACAAAACGGCACTTGAAACATCTTTTGGAATGCCTACCCTTCCCAATACAATTTTTGAAAGTATATCATTTCTAAACTCTTCATCCAAAAGCAATTGTTCGGTACCCGGAGTCATAATAAAAGTAGGAGCCACAGCATTTACGGTAATATTGTACTTCCCCCACTCCACCGCAAAGCACTTTGTGAGATGAGCTATCCCCGCTTTGGTCATACAATAAACTGACTCTGTAGGCAAGGCAATGAACCCGGCCTGCGAACTCAAATTTACGATCCGCCCGTATTTTTGTTTTATCATGAGTCGTCCGGCCTGTTGACTAACAAAAAAAGTTCCTCTCAAATTTACATCAACCGTGTAATTGAAATCCTCTTCCGTTACATCTTCAATAGCATTCGGGGGACCTATGCCTGCATTGTTAACAAGGATATCCAGCTTCCCAAATTCCTTGTCCAGCTTTTCAAAACCGGCGATGATTTCACTGATATTCCTTACATCCATCTGAAGAGGCAATACTCTTCTGCCTAAAGATTTAATCTCGTTGACAAGACCTTCGTCAGAATGGATATCACGCAAACCAAGTGCGATATCTGCTCCGGCTTCGGCAAAAGCTAATGAACATTCCCGGCCAATTCCTCGCGCAGCTCCGGTTACCAAAGCTACTTTGCTTGTAAAATCATCATGATAAAAGTATTGCATAATCCCCTTTTATAATTATACTAAACGATATATAAAAACTTTATCATTAAACTCATATCAGTCCACGTCCGACAACTGATATCAATTTGCAGAGCTGACTAGTCTTTTAAACAACGAACAGAAAAACCAACCTTTTTACTATTACTAAGATTGTGTTCATACCCTCCATTATAGTACAATCCCCGGTACCAGGCGTTGTTCACATCAGCTTCCGTACCCGACCACCAGTAGCCGGCATACCCCTGAAATTCGAAAGATCCTCCATAACCATGATAACCGCCGGGAAGGGCTTTAAAGCCGGTTTCATTCGTTGCTCCGGTGTTGGGGCTATTCCAGTGTGTTGTCCCACTTTCTTTTAATTTTTTACCATCAATGCTGTCACCACCCAGGAAAGTTGTAAGAGTCATCAGCTCTGCCTTGCTGGGAACATGCCATCCGGCCGGACAAATACCACGGGAATCAGTTACCGTATACCATGTGTACAGCCTGCCGTAATCCGATACATTGCTCTCATTACCCATGTAAGCCCATTGATATTTTGGTGTGCTTTCGCTGCTGAAGTCCTTTGATGCAGGATCAGTGGTCCCGATCACCTCACCATTAAGATATTTTGTAGTTTTCAGGTTTTCAGCCAGCCAGACCTGGGTGCCGATGGTAATGGCTTTATAAACATTCCCGTCTTTATCAACTGCTGAAGTTGAAGCCTCATCAGATTTCTTACAGCAATTAAAAAGAATTAATGAAAATCCTAAGACAACAAGGAGTGAAATGAAGGGAGTTTTTAGTGTTTTCATTTTCTTTTTCTGAATTAATTATTTTAATGTTCACAATATCTAAAATTACGAAAGACTTCAATATGAGTCAAATAAAAAATCCATCCACCCGGCTTTTAACCCGGATGGATGGAATTAACCTAAACCTAACATGAGAAACCCGGACTACTGTCAGTCGAGCCAATATCTGAAGTCGGAGTACTGGCGATCGGTCCGGCATTAATACATGTCGGTAAATGCTCTAATGTGACACGATAATCAGCTAAATTTTCATTTGGAGACGTTATTTATACCAATTCTAAAGAATTTTGATGCGATCTCACGCCCTTGCAAAGATGTTTTGGAATATTCCTCTTGACAGCTGAATGAAAACTCGGGCTATTTTGGGCCTCTTGGTGGTATATTCTCACAAATATTTGATGCTAATGAAGCTTTGTCAGGTTAAAATGCTTAACCATTAATTCGTTTAGAGTCACTTTATTAAATGGTTTTGGAAAATAATCATCAATTGCAATCCCTGCAAATTCTTCGGTTATTTCGGATAGCGGAAAGGCTGATACTACTATTATCAGAACCTTTTTATTGAATTGCCTTATCTTTTTTGTGGCTTCTGAACCATTCATCATTGGCATATAGGTATCCATCATTATCAGGTCAATATCCGGGTTATCCCTGACAGATGTAACCGCTTCTTCCCCGGTTTGAGCGAATAAAACTTCACTGGAAAAACTTTTCATCATTTCACCGAGAACCATTCTTATGGAACTATTATCCTCAGCAATTAGAACCTTTAGCATATTTCCTGATAAATATTAACCGGAAGGAAGAATATTAGGGACTTCCCCCTTCATAATCCTTAAAACTTTCAAAATACAGATTATATAAAATTAAAAACAAAAACAAAACAAATCTAAAATTTCAGGGAAAATTGTACTGGCAGTTCCATATTTTTAATATGCACTTTCCGGAAATTAGCTTTTTCCGGTAAATGAATGTCATGATCTATGTTTAACCGAACCATCGGATTATCGTTGCGATGTATCAGGAAATGAATCGTATAAGAAGTTTTTAACAAAGAGATGACCTGTCAGGTACATTCCATAATTTCAGTGAAATGTAATATGCGCGGCTTTCCGTAAGGATTTTTACTCAGATTAACCATTGCCCTGGCAAGTTTGTCAACTGGCATACTGCGGTATTTTTTCGACGATCCCGTCAGAAGCGGGTCTATTGCTTTCATCACACCTGTCGCAACTTTCTCGAAAAGTCTGAATTCTTTTCGGTTTCCAACCAGAATTCCCGGTCTGAAATGAAAAACACTTTCAGGGAAATAATGCTGTGTGCCATTTTCCATTTCAGCTTTGGTCTTCAGGTAGAAGTTGCCGTTTATATTCGCTCCGGCACTGGAAATATTCAGCATATATTTCACCCCGTTTTCTGAAGCGGCTCTGGCAAATGCAATGGGCAGATCCCGGTCAATACGTTGCTGCTCTTCCCTGCTTCCCGCTTGTTTTATAGTTGTGCCCAGGGCATTAAAAATTACATCTCCCTTAATTTCATAGCTTAAGGCAGATATGTCCTTCATTGGACTTACAAATTCTTTTATCTTTATATCAGCCAAACCTACAGGTCTCCGCACAAAGATCCTTATTTCTGAAAAATCATTATCATTCAATAAGTCCTTTAATATCAAATTGCCAACCAATCCGGTTGCGCCAATTAAAATTGCTTTCATCTGTATTTTAGTATTTAAAATCATTTAGGATATCCTGAATTTAGCCGGATTAAAGTAAAATATAATTAGAGCTTAGTTGCTTCTGCAATTTATTTAATTAAATGCTGAAAAAGAAGTATTTACAACCATGTTTATAATGCTTTTATTAAGGGCAGCTTCGGTAAGCAACCAAAAAAGATCATGCAACCATTTACACTTTAAAGTGTTAAATAGTTTTATCAATTCAGAAATTATATTGGTTAATATGGATGACACGACCAGTGGATAAACCTTAAATTATCAAAGATATGGAGTACATAAAATTCGGCAACACAGGAATGAAAGTGTCCAGATTATGTTTAGGCACAATGACATACGGGAAACCGACAGAACGCTGGCAATGGGCATTAAATGAAGAAGAAAGCAGGCCATTTATTCAAAAAGCGCTGGATCTGGGGATTAATTTTTTTGACACTGCAGATATTTATTCATTGGGCGCCAGCGAAGAAATACTCGGATCGGCGCTAAAAGCTTTTGCCAGGCGTGACGAAGTAGTTATAGCAACGAAGGTATTTAACCCTATGGGCAGCGCTCCTAATGACGGAGGTCTTTCCCGTAAACATATCATGACTTCAATAGACGCAAGTCTCAGGCGGCTGAAAACTGATTATGTTGATCTTTACCAGATACACCGGTGGGATTATCATACCCCCGCGGAAGAAACACTTGAAGCCCTTCATGATGTCGTAAAGGCCGGGAAGGCACTGTATATTGGCGCCTCATCAATGTACAGCTGGCAATTTATGAAAGCATTATATATTGCTGATCTGCATGGCTGGACCAGATTTGTTTCAATGCAGCCTCACTATAACCTCCTCTATCGTGAAGAAGAACGTGAGATGTTGCCCTTATGCCAGGATCAGAAAATTGCCGTAATTCCCTGGTCTCCCCTGGCAAGGGGATTATTAACCGGAAAAAGAACAAAGGAAAGGAACGAAACCAAGCGCGCACAGACAGATGAGTTTGGGAAAATGTTGTACAAATCAGATGCAGATTTTGATATTGTGACACGTCTTACCCATGTAGCGTCAGGCAGGGGATTGCCAAATGCCCAGGTGGCGCTTGCCTGGATGCTTAGCAAACCTGCAATTACAGCTCCGATAATCGGAGCAAGCAAGCCCGGTCATCTTGAGGATGCTGTTGCGGCGCTCTCTGTAAAACTTACTGAGCATGAAATCAATCAACTGGAAGAGCTATACCAGCCTCATCCGGTTCTGGGTCATTCGTAACAGAAGGTTCTTCTGCAGGATCGGGTTTATTTCTTGTAGGTATTATTTTATATCTTTACTTTCTCTTTAAATAATTTACCTATGAAAAATTTCAGAACCCTTCCGCTGATAATCATCTTGCTGGTAACGATTGGATTTTCCCTGATGGCCCAGACCGGGAACAAGATGCCTAAGCCTACTAAGGAGCAGCTGGACGCCTGGAAAAAGGCAGAAGAAAACCGTATGCAGAACGATTGGCCAAATTTAACCAGATTTCATGATGACAATATATCTATCGGACTCCCGGCACCAGGTGAAAACCGGGTTGTTTTTATGGGAAATTCCATTACAGAAGGATGGAGCCGCATAGATCCTGAATTTTTTTCAGGTAAACCATATGTGAATCGCGGAATCAGTGGCCAGACGACTCCTCAGATGCTAATCAGGTTCAGGCCCGACGCGATTAATCTCAAACCTTCGGTAATAGTAATTCTGGCAGGGATTAATGATATTGCAGGCAATACTGGCCCCAGCACGCTGGAAATGATTGAGGATAATCTTGCCAGTATGGTTGACCTGGCAAAAGCTAATAACATACCCGTGATACTCTGTTCTGTCCTGCCGGCTTTCGATTTTCCCTGGCGGCCGGGGTTGCAGCCTGCTGAAAAAGTAGTACAGCTTAATACCTGGATTAAAAGCGAAGCTGATAAAAGAGGCTGCGTTTATCTTGATTATTTCACTCCAATGGCTGATGAACGGCATGGCCTGAAACCGGAATTGACCTCAGACGGTGTTCATCCGAATCTTGCAGGGTATAAAGTCATGGAACCGCTTGTTGAATCGGCAATTAAGAAAGCTCTTATTGCAAAATAAGTTTAACCGATTATAGAGTATTTTTCATCCAATAGCCGAATTTTTCACAGCAATTTTGATATCGTTGTGCCTTACTTTAATCCATAAACAACCACCTGATTTGAAAAGGTTGCCAGGTAAACATGTCCGTTTACTATTGTTGGTGGTGAAAACTTAGCAAAGTTCCCCGGATTATCGCTGGAATTCTTGCCAGAGTTCCAGAGTTCCTTTGTGACATCATTAGCATCGAATGCCTTCAATATTCCTGGCCCCGGAACATCAGCAGCGTCAGGAGTAAGTGCGTAGGTAGCCCAAAGGACAGCTGTACTGTCAATTGTTCCGTTTGATGAAACAGATAATTCGGCTCCAGATTCTCTCGTAGGGCCGGTCGCATTGGAGAGAACCGGTGAACCAAAGGTATTGCTGCCCCGGTCAAAGGGAAAGGCACGAAGCTGGTCGTCCTCTGACCACACATAGACAAATTCATTATGGCTCCCTTTGTAATAAGCGGGCTGACAGTGCACACTCCCATTTACAACTAAAGTTTGCTGCACCTGGTTGGAGGATGAAGAATAACCTCCCATATTATCTTTATTAAGGAAATATAAATTTCCATCTTTACCTCCTGTTAAATAATATACTGAATTCGGTATCAGAAGAGTGCCCATACCGCCATAATCATTATCATTTATATTCAGGTCAACATAATTTGAAGGAGTAAAATAGCTTGTTACTGCCAGGGTAGCTCCCGATGGAGTTAGCTTTATGGCACTCTCTCCTCGATTTCTAAGGTTTGTAGGATCGGGACTGGGACTGTTTTGATCAGCGCCTGGTGTCCCGACAGTTCCGTTACCTGAAGTTAAATAGAGGTTGCCTTGTTCATCAGCTGCCACTCCCATCCCGCTTTCCCAGAGGCCCCCATCGCCGCCGTCGGGAGTATCATTGTAAACATATAACTGAGCCATCGACTGGGCATCATAACCCAGCACCCATCCATGATATGGCCCTGCATCTGCATAAGATGAATAGGTAATATATATCACCCCTTTTACCAGCGCTAATCCCTGCCTCTGGTTATTTAGAAAAGGATCAAAACTGACTACATTATTAACACTGCCATCCCCTGATCCTGTGACACTTGCTTTAATTAGAGCAGGACTCGATGTCCGTTCATCCCCGGTAACAATATTTACCGCATGAAGATCCTGGTAGTATTTGGAACCATCTGTGCTCCGGGTTACAAAATAAATTGTCTTAGATACAGAATCTATTACCGGCGTTCCGATAATCCCAAAATTGTTGGTGATATTCGTATATTGTACTCCAATGTAATTAGTTATATCACCTGCATTTTGCGGCCGCATACCAGCTTCAGTAAAATTTTTATGCCATATCAAATTCCCGTTATCGGCATTAAAGGCAAATATAGTATTGTTAACGGTTGCAATAAATGCCACATTGGCTGTGTCAGCACCTATAACCAAATTGCTGAAAACAAGCGGCTGGGCATATACCTGGTCATCAACAGGCAATGTAAATAATTTGCCAAATTTATTCGTATTCACATTGGCAGTTGTCAGTATTTTCTCATGAGCATTCAACCCCGCCCTTGTATTATCATTGTGTTGTGTCAGAACAGACACCGACCACTTACGTGCCGGCGGGATAACAGGATTTGTATTATTGATTGGCTCTTTCTTACAGGCAGATAATACAACTATTATTAAAATAACAATTCCAAGCTTATTCATAGTAGTATCAGTTTTCTAATTTATATTTCTAATCCTTTGGTTTTAAAAATCTTATTACTTATGTATGGCTAAAAGCAAGAGATTATTCGCTTCGCTCAGAATGACAAGTATTTATAAAGTTCACATTTATTTGATTTATAATATAGAGTAACCTAAAGTCCCTTGCCTACTTAATTTTCCTCTTATGATTCCCCCGATCTTCAAGCCAATTTATTGACTTTTTGATACATCTGCCGGACTTCCAATCAGATTGATAACATTATCAGGGCGTGGTTTGTTCGCCTTAATGGCATACAAAAGCGATTTTTCTGATCAGTTTGGTGTGCAACTTATTTAAACTAAATTTATAACTCAGTTGTTCGGATCTATATTGAAATAAGTATTAATGACTGAGAGGAGCAATGGACGATAAGGTGCTCTATAAGATACATGTTTCCGGACATGTTCAGGGTGTTGGCTACAGGTGGAGTGCTTCAAGAGAGGCCAGGAACCTGAATCTCAAAGGATTCGTAAAAAACCTCACTGACGGTGGCGTTTATATCGAAGCTGAAGGACCATTAATTCATTTGAACGCTTTTGTTGACTGGTGTAAAAAGGGTCCGGGATATGGATTTGTTCAGTCTGTGAAGGTTGATGCCTGCCCTCCGGTTAATTACTCAGATTTCCATATTGAAACCTGAAATTGGTTAACATTCGGGGGCAATTTAAATGGCCGCCAGGAAAGAATGAAAAAAGACAGTGGACTAATGTTTGATTGGACGGGAAAAATTACTTTTTCGCCTGGCTCCACAAAAGCTGAAACTGAAGACAGGTATTCGCATCAATGGTTACAACTGCATTCCAGTATTCCAGCCCGGTCTGATCCTGGACACTAAGAGTATAGTTCTGGCTTTTGTTTTTGCCAAGGTCCTCGGTTATTGTCACCGGACCATTATCACCGCAAAGAGGAGCCTGGGCCCAGAATACATTTGTCCCGGTTGTTCCGCTGAGCACTCCGTTTACATAGTATGTAAGTGACTGAGCTCCTTTGCCTATCAACCCTGCTGAAGCCGTTGAGTCGATCCAGATCACCATAGCCCCCGAGTAGGTGCAGCTGCCGTCATCCTCCTGAGCGAGAGGATTGTAATTCTGGCTGTCTTTATCCGTACAGCCTCTTACCTTTGTATCTTTTTTGCAGCCACCTGTTAACGTCAGTCCTCCTGCCAGGGCCAGACAAGCGAAGATTAAAATTGCATTTTTCATATAGATCAAATTAGTTGTTTACTTTAATTGACTGCGTAAACTGATGAAGTGAATACGATTAGCATATTTCATAAAATTACAAAAACCAGGATATTTCTCCTGTAATATCATCATTTAAATCTGCTGCTCAGAAAGCCCCTCGGACTTGTTTTAACGACTAAATCTGAATTAAATGCAGGTAAATATCATTTTAAGCTTTTTGAAGAATCTTTTTGAAGTTTAAAATTATGTCCTGATCGTATTGTATCTCATAATAACCAGCAGACAGGGTTATTTGTTTGGATTATTTTCTAATTAGGTCATATTTTTACTGAGTATTATATGATTACAGGTCTTTGATAGAAACAAAATAAAAAAAAATCGTTAAATCCATTAAACCTTTTCCAATATCATTGCTCTAATGAAGGAAATAGAATATTAACCTTCAACTTAAAAAGTAAAATATGGAAACACGAAAAATCATTTTCAGGCTAACGCTCGTTCTGCTGTCAGCTGGTCTTTTGCTCAACTCATGCAAGAAAGACTCAACAGCACCCGGAACGGACAAGTCTCTAACCAGCACGCAGATAATCCAGGTTCAGAATTCTGACGCTGAAGATGCAATTGCTGACAAGACAACAGAAGATATCGACAATAAGCTGGATGAGCTTGAAAGCAATAATTATTCAGTTGCCTCAGCAAAATCTTCACTTGCCTCTCTGACAGATACTGTTGTAATAACGGTTGATCATCCCGATACAACCTTCTTTCCGAAAGTTGTTACTCTTACGTTTTATAATTACAAGGATAGTTCTGCCTTTGAAAACATAACCAAAAACGGTCAGATCACAGTTACCATTAACAGTGCCTATCCTTATTCACGCAAGCTGGTATCGAGAGCTTTTTCCTTCAATAATTTTGCTGTAACGACTGACAGTACAACATTTATAATCAATGGTACCCGATTGGTCAACAGGGAGTCTGCTTCATTTAAATATAATGGAATTCAAACGTTAAGATTGTCTGTTACCGATGAGATTACGGCTGCCCTAAATTTTGCCATGGTCACAACCGGAAGTACCGATACCCTCAGATTCACACGAAATGTTAATAAGGTAAGGGTTGCAGAATACCATTTCAGGAATGTTATTTACAGGCCTCTTGATCATCTCCATTTTATGTACAGATACGTTGCCTCCTCAGATACTATCACATATACCGGAACAGTAACGGGTATAGATGAAAAAGGCGATGCCTATTCCAAAACCATTAACGACCCGCTTAAAGTTACCTTATACAAAGGAAGCTTCGTCATTTCCAGCGGGTCTGTAACCTACACAGCAGGCACTGATTCATATGATATATCTTTTGAAGCAGATCCTGTTCATAAACATTTCACACTCGTCACTGTAAAAAATAACACCACAGGTACCTCCACAAGCTTTGACCGTAGATTTGGCCGCATGTTCAGAAGATGGTGGTAATAATCATACCAAAATAAGAAAACCGGACAACCTCCGGTTTTCCCTTAAGGAAGCGTATTCAGATGATTCTAATCTGGATACGCTTTAATTTTTTTACGAATCTGCTCTGTTTCGGGAACTTAATCTAAAAACACTGCCAGGGCAGCCCCGGATAATTGGTCTACCTGGCTTCCTGCCATGGAACCAATGATGAGGGATAAAAATTTATTCCCATTACTTTAAACCTTTCTCCCTGTTTCCCGAGCCGGATCTTATATTCGTTCCAGCTTCGTTCAGATGATGGAGTCCAGCCTATTTCAGCATAACCCGGGAGCCTCGGAAATATCATATATTCCATTTCATGCAAATTGGTAATAGTTTCGGTCCACAGTGCAGCCTCAACACCTGAAATATTTTCTTTACCCACGCCTGGGATTAGTGTTGCCGGGTCCCAGATATATGCACTGTCAACTTCAATATAGGCGGCCCAATGTAACCCCAGACTGGTAGTTTTATCATATTGCATATCCATATATGCTTTGGATGCAGGCGACATAAGAATCTTCGCTCCCTGTTTTACAGCCATCACTGCATTTTTTTTGTTTGCCCAATGCTGCGCAAGAACATTCGGCTTCAGGCTTGATATTGCTATATCGTCCCAACCTTCAACATTTTTACCATGTGATATCACTATATCCTGCACTTTGTTAATAAACGGAATATAATCCTCTCTTTTTGTGGAATGGGATTCATCTCCTCCAATATGAATGTATGGCCCCGGAGTAATTGCAGCCAGCTCCCTTACAACATCGTCGATAAATTTATAAGTGATATCTTTCGTTGTGCACAATGAGCTGAAACCAACCTCCGTGCCTGTGTATAATTCCGTTGCTTTACCGCTGCAATTAAGTTCAGCATACGAAGCCAGCGCAGCATTGGTATGACCGGGCATATCAATCTCAGGGACAACAGTTATATATCTGTCTTTTGCATACTGAACAAGTTCAGAATACTGTTCCTGCGTATAATATCCTCCCTTACCGCCTCCAACCTGCGTACTGCCTCCACGTATTGCAAGTTCCGGCCAGGATTTTATTTCAATTCTCCATCCCTGATCATCAGATAAGTGCAGGTGCAGTACATTAAATTTATAGCAGGCAAGATAATCCATTAATCTCTCTACATCCTTTACTACAAAAAAATGTCGCGCGACATCAAGCATTACTCCCCTGTATGCATATGTGGGATAGTCGGTTATTGTACCTGTGGCGATCTCCCATGGTCCTTTCTGCTTTGATGCTGATTCTATCGTGGCAGGCAATAACTGCCTGATTGTCTGCATTCCGCGAAACAGGCCCGCTGGTTTATTTGCTGAGAGAATTATATGTTTCTTTGTGATCCTGAGTTCATATCCTTCCTCTCCAAGGTCACTGCGGGGATCTTTATCTAAAAGTGAAAGACAGATATTTCGTGTTCCCCCGATTTTGCCGGATGAAATAATTTCAATTGCGAACCCAGTCGGCTTTCTGAGCATATCAGCCAGATCCTGTGCTATTTGCCTGACCTCCCCTGATTCACTGTTAATACAGATAGCCATGTGTGGCTTCAATACAAAATAGCCTCCTGTAGATGTTACGGATACAGGTTTTGGGATCAGATCAGCTTTAGACAGGTCAGAAAGTGTTTTTGCATCTGCAGCTGCCAGGTTAAATACCAATATAATGGCCAGTAATGCTGTTAGTGTGCGGTTTTGTTTTCGGTTTATCATGGTTAGTTAATTTATTGGCGATTAAGATAAATAATAAATTTATATTTCCGGTTTTCAAAACAATGCTTTTAAATACCTGTTAAACAGACGATGAAGGTCGAACTATTGATAATGAATTCATAGGTATTAAATAAACCATATGGCTGAAACAAATGATTTTTCTGAAGAAACCATCAATGCTGATCCTTTTGTTCAGTTCAGAACCTGGTATGAGGAACACTTAAAGTACAGCATAGCAATTCCTGATGCGGTTTCTCTCGGAACCGCATCAGCTGATGGACATGTATCGGTAAGAACAGTCCTGCTAAAAGAATATAATGATCGCGGATTTGTTTTTTATACAAACTATAAAAGCAGGAAAGGCCTTCAGCTTTCTGCAAATAACAGGGCAGCATTGCTTTTTTACTGGCCGGAATCTGACAGGCAGATCAGGATAGAGGGGTTTACAGAAAAAACATCTGAAGCTGATTCTTCAAAATATTTTAATACCCGGCTAAGAGAGAGCCAGTTATCTGCCTGGGCAAGCGAACAGAGTACAGTAATCCCCAACCGGCGTTATCTTGAAAAAAGGTTTGATAATTATAAGAATTTATTCTTTGATAAAATTGTTGCCCGTCCAGATCACTGGGGCGGATTCCGGCTTATTCCGGAATGGTTTGAATTCTGGCAGGAAGGTCCTTTCAGGCTCCATGACAGGTTGACATATACTAAAAGAAACAATCTCTGGGTACTGGAGCGTCTTGCACCCTGAATATCTTATATTAAACAAGGTCGCATGCGTCAGCCGGCATCCAGTGTGCATCTTTCCCCTCCCATTTTACATTGCAGCCAATCGGGTTTGTCACAGCAACTGAAACTGGTTTTCCGCTGGTTACTTCATCCAGCACTATATCCAGATTATTGACAGTCATCCTGGAAACGTCTCTTGGATTGTCAACGCCCCGCCCGGTATAGACAAGCTTTCTTTTCTGGTCAAAAACATAAAAATGAGGAGTCCTTAATGCACCATATGCTTTTGCAACTTCCTGAGGCTTGTCATAAAGATATATCCATGGGAATTTATTGACTCTCATCCGCTCGACCATGTTTGGAAAACTGTCTTCGGGATAAGTATTCTCACTATTTGAGTTGATCCCTGCGAACCCCACCCCCCTGCTTCTGTACTTCTCAACTGTCTTTCTTGTCAGCTCATCGGATCCGGTGACATAAGGACAATGATTACAGGTAAAAAAGATCACCAGATACTGATATTTCTCAAAGTCAGAAAGACTGTACTCTTTTCCATCTGTCGACGGAAGCTTAAAATCAATAGCCTTCTGACCGGGTTCTAATGTAAAAGCCATAATATTTTCATTTTAATTTCAACCAGTAACAAGAAAGGAAATGAATTGTTCTTAACTCTCATCCAAATTAAGAATTATGAAGCACTATCCATATTAGTCCATGCTGATTGTTAATAAACGGACCCAGTTGTTAACAATTCATCATAAATCTTTAAATCAATACAAATTCCTCATTGTTTAAGCAATCAGGTATTAAAATTAATTTAATTTTCATGATAATGAATAAGCAGTTAACCAAACCATTACCGATTAAGAAAAATGGAAAAAACGGACACGCTATTCTCGGGCCTGTGGATAATCTGGAGATGCATCTAAAGCCTGACTGGTGGCGACGTATTTTTAATTCCATGTACCTTAAGACAGATGCGGATGTTGTTGAAGATAAACAGATTACAGAGACAGAAGTTGAACTGTTCACTTCAATTCTAAATACCCCGAAAGAAAGCGCTATTCTCGACCTTGCATGCGGACAGGGAAGACACTCCATTGAACTGGCTAAAAGAGGGTATTCCAATATCACCGGACTGGACAGGTCGCATTACCTGATACGAAAAGCCAAAACAGTAATGCAGCAGGAAGGTCTAAAAATAGCTTTTAAGGAGGGAGACGCCAGAAAGCTGCCATTTCCGCCCGACACTTTCGATGTTGTTATGATCCTGGGCAACAGTTTCGGATACTTTGAGAGCAACGAGGATGATTTAATGATCCTCAGAGAAGTATTCAGAGTATTAAAACCTCAGGGCATATTTCTCATCGACGTTGCTGACGGCTCATTCCTTCGGGATCATTTCCAGCCCAGAAGCTGGGAATGGATAGATAAAAAATATTTTGTCTGCCGCGAACGCTCCCTGGCAAATGATAATGAGCGACTTATTTCACGTGAAATAATATCTCATGTGGAAAAAGGAATTATTGTCGATCAGTTTTATGCAGAACGATTGTATACATGTGACAGGCTGACTGATATGTTTACCGGCGCAGGCTATCAGAATGTTCTGTTCCATAATGTCCTTGAAAGCAATTCTTTGCGGAACCAGGATCTTGGAATGATGGAAAGGAGAATTATAATGAGCGCCAGCGTTTTAAAAGAGTGGACACCTGTGAAGATGAAAAACCAGGAGGAAAAAAATGTGCTGGTACTGATGGGTGATCCCTCAAAGCCCGATATTGTTAAGCCATCAAGTATTTTCGATGATGATGATTTTATCACCATTGACAAATTAAAGGCAGCATTATCACTTATTCGCGGTAACCGCTTCTCCTACCTGAACACCCATAAAACATTATATAGCGATCTCCTCAGGAATAAACATAAGATCGATTATGTATTTAATCTATGTGATGAGGGTTATAATAATGAAGCAAGGAAAGAACTTCATGTGCCGGCTCTTCTGGAGATCCTTGGCATACCATATACAGGTTCCGGACCTCAAAGCCTTGCTTATTGTTATGATAAATCATTGATCAGGGGAGTTGCGAAAGAAATAGGAGTCCCGGTAGCAAGAGCAATATTTGTGAGATCGGAAGATAATGTATTCGACCTGCAAATCGATTTTCCGGTTATCGCAAAGCCAAATTTTGCCGACAGCAGCTTTGGAATAACTCAGAGAAGCGTGGCTAACTCAATCGAAGAACTAAATGATGCAATTCTTAAAATCAGGCATGATTTCGGATATGAAAGCTCAATCCTGGTGGAAGAATTTCTTACTGGCAAGGAAATAAGTGTAGGAATTATCGGAAACCCGCCGGAATCATACACAACGTTACCTATTATCGAAGAAGATTATTCCCTGCTGCCACCCGATCTTCCCAAAATATGCGGCTATGAAGCAAAATGGGTGCCCGATTCACCCTATTTCAATCTTCTGCGATCGATACCTGCTGACCTGCCGGAAGATGTTGAAAAGCAAATAATCGAAAATTGCGTCAAGCTGTTTACCCGACTGGAATGCCGCGACTATTGCAGGTTTGATTTCAGACTCGACAATTCGGGAATTCCGCGGCTGCTTGAAGTAAATCCCAACCCGGGCTGGTGCTGGGACGGGCACCTTGCTAAGATGGCAGCGATAAGCAATACCAGCTATTCAAGGCTCCTCGGGATGATCCTTCAGGCTGCAGAACAGAGGATTTCCCAGTCAAAAACCGAGGATCCATTATTACAGGTTTCAAAACAGTACCAACCACAGGATTTTATAGGCTGAAAGGTTTGGATTATTGTTGTTCTTTTTCCCGGAAGGGGTTTAAAATTTTTTGCCATGGAAATTGACAAACCCCTTCCTTTTATTTGTTTACTTGCCGGATCCCGTGATCAGGGCTCTCCGAAAGAAAACAGGAAGGCCCGGTTACCACTGGTTATAACTACCGCCCTCTTAAAGAATTTTCAATCAGTAACTCACCCGGTTTTTTTATCCTGAGTATTAACATCACTAGCGAAATGGTTGGGATATTTTGCAAGCCACCAGATTTAAACGATCCGGGTTCGTATGAATAAAGAAATATAATTTATCCGACTTTTTTGTTACGTTTGAGGACTTTATTGTTAATAACCGACTGATGAGTCCACTGCTTCTGTTTGTTATCATCCTCTCCTATTTTTCACTCCTGATGCTGATCTCTCATATAGCTTCAAGGCATGTTCACGACACGACTTTTTTTGACGGCGACAGAGCCTCTCCATGGTTCCTGGTGGCATTCGGTATGATCGGATCGGGAATCTCCGCTGTTTCGCTTGTCTCAATACCGGGAAATGTTGGAAATAACAATCTGTACTATTTTCAGTTTATCCTTGGCACCATTGTCGGTTATCTCTTTATTGCTTTTATTCTGACTCCCATTTATTACAGAATGAAGCTTGTATCGATATA
Organism: uncultured Bacteroidales bacterium; assembly: GCA_963715785.1. Classification (GTDB taxonomy): domain Bacteria; phylum Bacteroidota; class Bacteroidia; order Bacteroidales; family VadinHA17; genus LD21. The sequence goes on along the minus strand of OY970276.1, from coordinate 1,281,565 downwards.
TACTTACCTGAATGTCCGCTTTGGAAATGTTACATATAAAACCGGGTCCTTGTTTTTCCTGGTCTCTCAATCTTTCGGAGCTGCACTAAGACTGCTTCTCTCTATAAAAATCCTTCAGTATGCTTTCTTTGACGCTCTTCATATTCCTTATTTTTTAACAATAATTGTCGTCCTCATCTTAATCTGGCTATATACCAACAAATCAGGTATCAAGACAATTGTCTGGACTGATGCCCTTCAGTCACTATTCCTGATCACCGTAATTGTGATCTCAATACTCACAATTAAGCATTCATTGGGTCTTTCATTTCCTGAAATGACAAAAACCATTATTCATCATCCATATGCAAAAGTTTTTGACTGGAATTTTCATTCCGGTTCTAATTTCTTCAAGCAGTTTATTTCCGGACTTCTTATTACAGTAGCATTGGTAGGTCTTGACCAAAGCATGATGCAAAAAACCCTCACAGTTAAAAATGCCAGGGATGCAAAGAAAAATGTTCTGTCCTTCAGCTTTTTTATTGCATTTGCGCAGACAATGTTCCTTGGACTCGGAGTTCTGATATATATCTATGCGAAAAGACATGGCGTCAGTCTGTCAACAAAAGATGGAAAATTCCTGAATACTGATGATCTCTACCCTTTACTGACTTTGAATTATTTTGGCAAGATAGGCGCAGTTGCTTTTCTGATCGGCGTAATCGCTTCAACATTCGCCAGTATTGATTCATGCATCGCCGCATTGACCACAGCCTTCAGCTACGATTTTATGGACATTGAAAATCAGCCTCATGAGTCAAAGAAAAAGATTAAAAACGCTGTTTTGCTGGGTGTTAACATAGTTATGTTTCTAATTGTAATGTCATTCTGGTACAGCAAGGGAGCAATCATTAATACTATTTTCAAAATTGCGGGCTATACATACGGACCTATTTTAGGGCTTTATCTCACAGGCCTCTTCTCCAAAATAAGGTTCAGGGAGCGATGGGTGCCTGTGGCTTGCATATCGGCAGCATTTTTTACCTGGCTTCTGAATGGATATTTTATAAGAGCATTTCAGTTTGATTTCGGGTTTATGAATATTTTTGTAAATGCGTTACTGACAATCATATTTTTAATCGTTATCAGGAAAAAAATGGCGGAGACTTCAGTTGAACTTTGATTTTTAATAATAATCAAATGCAGAAGGATCAAAAAGTTTTAATCAGGCTTACATCTGACAAAGCGGATTTTGCAGACTGTGCCATGATGATGGCAAAAACAGATCCATGGATTACCCTGGGTATGAATTATGAGCAATGCCTATTGGCTTTTGAGGGGCAATTCAAAGAAATTTATGTAATTGAGGAGGAAAATTTAAAAGCCGGTTTTGTTATTATCCAGACCTGCGGCACATTTTCAGGATATATCCAGACTATTTGCATAGATGCCGGCTTCAGAGGCAGGGGGCTGGGGAAGAAACTCCTTCTGTTTTGCGAAGACAGGATCCTTAAGTTCTCACCAAACGTTTTTATCTGCGTCTCATCGTTTAATAAAGGGGCAATTAAGCTTTACCATGATTTTGGATTCAAGCTTATCGGCGAACTGAATAATTTTGTGAAAGACGGATTTACTGAACTGCTTCTGCTAAAAACGGCTGGTCCGCGAGTTGGATATAAACAGAGCAACATAAAATAAATTTTACTGCCATGAACAAACAATCATTGTTTCTTGTGATAATACTGTCTGCAATGGTTAATGTATCGTGCAGCCAGAAGACAGGGGAGAGATCGTCAAAAGAAAATCTTATCGCCGGTATAGACAGCATTCTGAACTCACAGGTAAGCCTTGACAAGATCCCCGGAGCTGTAATAGAGATAAAAAAGGGAGATGAGGTTCTCTGCAAAAAAGCATACGGTTTTGCTCAAAAGTATGATTATAACAATCAACTGCTCAGCCAACCGGAGAAAATGACGGTCGATGATATGTTCGATATTGCATCGCTTACAAAGGTGATAGGCACCACAACATCAATCATGCTGCTGGTCGACAGGGGACTGATTAAGATTGATGATCCGGTTTACAAGTATATAAAAGCCTTTGACACTCCCGGGAAAAAAAGAATCACCATTCATCATCTCATTACCCACACGGCAGGTCTTTATGAATGGTATCCTCTTTACTACCGGGCTTCAAACAAGGAAGAAAGTTATAAATTGATCGGAGAACTGCCTTTGATGTTTCCTGTTGGCGCTCAAAGGCGTTACAGTGACCTTGGCTTTGTAATTCTCGGAGAGATAATTGAAACCGTTTCCGGAATGCCGCTGGATAAATTCATGTCTGAAAATATTTTTCTTCCGCTCCATATGGATAATACAGTTTATAATCCGCTACGGACCGGGAATTTTAAAACATTTGCGGCCACTTCGCATGGCAATCCCTATGAAAAAAGAATGGTCTACGATTCAACTTTGGGATTTAAGATCAGGGATATTGATCCTGCATCATGGAACGGCTGGCGCACTTATACTCTCCGCGGAGAAGTTAATGATGGCAATGCCTGGTATGCAAACGGGGGGATTTCAGGTGCTGCGGGATTGTTTTCAACTGCTGATGACCTGCAGAAGCTTGTTGACATGCTGATTAATAAAGGAAATACTCCCGGCGGCCGGTTTCTCTCGGAAAAAACAGTGCAGCTGTTCTTAACAAAGGACAAATTCAACAATGGTCTTGGCTGGATGATGGATCCCGATAACTCATTCATGAAAAACGGCCCGGAAGGCACTTTCGGCCACACCGGATTTACAGGTACAAGCATTTCGGTCATACCTGAATACCGAATATCAATAATTCTGCTGATAAACAGGCAGAATACTGGTCTATTGAGCAATGGTGAATATTATAATGTTGGACCTGTAAGGCACCAGGTATTTGGCAAGGTATTAAAATATCTGAAAGAAGAGGTCCCGGGAAAGTGACATCTATTCCTGAGATTTCTCTACGGCTGATAACTTCAGGAAAAATCTCAAATACCTTATTCCCGACAGGAACAATGCCAATCCGATTCCATTATAAAGAATTGAAAGGTATCTCTTTGGAAGCGAGGAATGACGCAGTGCCAGTCCCATAGAAACCATTATAAGAACAATTATATAGCTTTTCCAGGTCATAAAGGAAAAAATGCATTTTTTTTCAGTAGCCGGAAGCAGCCTGTTAATGTTTTTGTCGGCAATTTTCAGGAATCCGAAATGATGGATTGGCATAGCAGCAAGAAATCCTGTCATATAATAGAATATCTGTTGTTTCACGGTACATGATGAAAGCCAAAGTACGGCAAAATGGGCCAGCATAACCCCTACTCCGCACCACATGAGACCTGCAAGGAGAATAAGAACCCTTTTATCAACCGCCGGAGTTAATTTTTTTATATCCATTCCTATTGAAAATTTACTTTACGGAAAGGCCTGATTTCTATCCTTTCCCAGACCCCTTTTGTAAAATATGGCTCATCCTTTAATTTTTCGTCAAGCGACTGGCGGTCAGGGAAATCGTAAATGATCATCGATCCGATCATTTTCCCCTCATCATCGAGGATAGCTCCTCCAAATATAAATTCGCCTTTCTTTTTAAGTACGCTGATCTTGCTAAGATGATCTTCCCTTACATTTAATCTGCGCTCAAGGGCCTGAGGATCAATAGCATCATAAGCTAACAAGATAAATTGCATATCGGTTACATATTAGTTATAAATGTCAATGTCTAATCTGCCTGTAAATCTATTGATTTTCAAATGATCTTGATTATCCTTTTAATGATTTTCGATATCATTGCCTATATTTGCCATGAAGAACAAGACTTACCATTGATTTGTAATTTCCACCGGTAACTTATTGAATATGTTCAGGTTTAAGAATCAATTTAATATCTTCGGATTTTTCAGCGACCTAAAAAGGAAGGATCATAAACCTATTTTCGGAGCCCTTGACATCTTCAAATATATTGGTCCGGGATTGCTTGTGACAGTCGGTTTCATTGATCCGGGCAATTGGGCTGCCAATATTGCCACAGGATCACAATTCGGCTATACACTGCTGTGGATTGTAACACTCTCAACCATTATGCTTATTGTTTTGCAGCATAATGTTGCTCACCTGGGAATTGCGACAGGGTTATGTCTGTCGGAGGCTTCGACTACTTATCTTAAACCCTGGATTTCAAAATCAGTTTTGTCATTCGCAGTTCTGGCTTCTGTCTCAACATCACTGGCTGAGATTCTTGGCGGTGCTATTGCGCTGAATATGCTATTTAAGATTCCGATAAAAGCAGGTTCTGTTCTGGTTACCCTATTTGTAATGATAATGCTGTTTTCAAATTCCTATAAAAAAATTGAAAGATGGATCATCGGGTTTGTTTCGATCATCGGAATTTCATTTTTATATGAATTGTTCCTGGTAAAGGTCGATTGGATCCAGGCAGGAATATCATGGGTAAAACCATCATTCCCTCATGGCTCTATACTTCTTATAATGAGTGTCATGGGTGCCGTGGTTATGCCTCACAACCTTTTTCTGCATTCTGAAATAATACAAAGCAGGCAATGGAATCTTCAGGATGAAAAAGTCATTACACGTCAACTCCGTTTCGAATTTGCAGATACACTTTTTTCAATGATCGTCGGCTGGGCAATCAACAGCGCTATGATTCTCCTTGCAGCTGCTACATTTTTCACAAGCGGTCAGAAAGTCACTGAGCTTCCGCAGGCAAACAGGCTTCTTGAACCATTGCTCGGTACAAATGCTTCAGTGGTATTTGCAGTCGCACTTCTGTTTGCAGGGATAGCTTCGACGATAACGTCGGGTATGGCAGGAGGTTCCATTGTTTCAGGAATGTACAATGAACCTTATAATATAAAAGACAACCACTCTCGCATAGGTGTTATTATATCTCTTGCAGCCGCCCTGCTGCTGATCTTTTTTATTGGGGATTCGTTCAAAGCCCTTATCCTGTCGCAGGTCTTTCTTGGTATCCAGCTTCCTTTTACTGTAGCTGTACAAATATACCTGACCTCTTCGGGAAAAGTCATGGGGAAATATGCAAACAGCCGCTTTCTTATTGGTCTGCTGTCTTCTATCGCGGCAATAGTTACATTTTTAAATATAAAATTACTTCTGGATATCCTGAAGATATAAACTTATATAAACCAACTTATGTCATCCAAACAATATAATATCGGACTGGTTTTAAGCGGAGGCGGGGCAAGAGGATTTGCACACCTTGGAGTGTTACAGGCATTAAATGATGCAGGATTATTCCCGGATGTAATATCAGGAACAAGCGCCGGGGCTATTATTGGCGTATTATATGCTGATGGCCACACTCCCACAGAGATCCTTAAAATGATGGATGGAGGCAGCCGGCTGGATTTTATGCGCCCGGCATTGCCACGGGAAGGACTGCTTCAGATTAATGGGATCACAAAGATTTTGAAAACAGGTCTCCGGTCGAAAAAATTTAATGAGCTTAAGATCCCCATGTTCGTGGCTGCCACCGATCTGAATAATGGCCGTGCAGTTTATTTTTCCGAAGGAGATCTTTTTGATCCTGTCATTGCTTCGGCAAGTATTCCGGTTCTTTTCCAGCCTGTAAAAATCGGAGATATCTCGTATGTTGACGGAGGAGTTCTTGATAATCTGCCACTGAGACCGATAGAACAATTATGCCGGATCCTGATAGGTTCATTTGTCAACCCGGTGGGTTATATGAAAAAGATCTCAGGATTGATAAGTATCGCCGAGAGAACTTTTATGCTGAGCATGTCAAAGGAAATTCATGAGAAATCAAAGAAGTTTGACCTGTTTATTGCCCCTCTCGAGCTTCGGAATTATAAAATTCTTGATCCGGAAAAAGCGCATGAACTGTTTGACATAGGATATAATGCAACCACAGCAAAACTTAAAGAAACTGATATCAGATTAATGCAGAGCATCCAGTAAGTAAATTTATTTCCCGACAAGCGAATACAGATTCTTAATTTCGGTTTCCCATAATGATTCTTCGGGAGTTTCAAGTATCAATGGCATGTTATCCAGCCTTTTATCATTCATTAGCATCCTGAAACTTTCCTCACCAAGAAAGCCTTTGCCTATACTGTCATGCCTGTCGACTCTGGTAGCTAATTCTTTTTTCGTGTCGTTGAAATGCATCCCTTTAAGGAAGCCGAAGCCGATAATTTTTTCAAAAAGATTAAATGTTTCAGCATACCCTGCTGGCGTTTTTATGTCATAACCTGCTGTATATGCATGACAGGTATCAATGCAAACACCAACACGCGATTTATCCTCAACCTTATCAATAATAAACCTGATCTGTTCGAACTTGTGGCCCATATTTGTGCCCTGTCCGGCAGTGTTTTCAATAACAGCTGTAACTCCTTTTGTTTTTTCAAGCACGAAATTGATAGAACCGGCAATCCGGCTCAGGCATTCTTCTTCAGTAATTGCTTTCAGGTGGCTTCCCGGGTGAAAATTAAGACGATCGAGCCCCAATTGTTCACATCGCTGCATTTCATCGAGAAACGCAGCTCTCGATTTTTCAAGTTGCTCATTATCAGGGTGACCCAGGTTGATAAGGTAACTGTCGTGTGGCAGAATCTGAAAAGGCTGGAAGTCGTACTTCTCACAATTCTGCCGGAATAATTTAATACTTGCAAGCGACAACGGATTAGCTACCCATTGTCTTTGATTCTTGGTAAAAAGGGCAAATGCCCTTGCCCCGATCTCATATGCATTCACGGGAGCATTTTCCACCCCTCCCGAAGCACTCACATGCGCACCAACATATTTCATAATTCTTGTACTTACCGGTTTGAAAAAAACTAATTAAATGATGATCTATTTATCACCTGAATCATTAAACAAGATAACAAAAACCAATGTCTTATGTTTATATTTTAAATTTGAAAAAGTAGCAGGATATTGTTAATTTTGTACTGAAACCTTTAAACACAACTAGATAAATGGCAGATTTAAACAGTAGTACCCAAAGACCGCAGGATACAAAGAAAAGCACACCCCAGGGTATGATTATTGCTTCAATTATCCTTGGCGTTGCCCTCATCGCTCTTATTTTTCTTTATTTCGATAAGAGAAGCAAAATGGCTGAAATGGAAACTGCCCTGACCCAGGAGAAAGATTCCCTTGCCAATGAACTAAGGCATATGGTTGTTGCCTATGATACCCTGAAAACGAACAATGATACATTGAAAGCCGGGTTAGAGACACAGAAAAAGAAGATCATCAAGCTCCTGTCTGTCAATGCATCCAATGTACAACTGATTAGACGGTATAAAAGTGAGATCACGACAATGCGGGAAATAATGAAAAGCTACATTGTACAGATCGATTCACTGAATACCCGAAATAAAATGCTTGCCTCGGAGAATACCGAGATAAAACAACAGATATCGCAGGTAAGGAATACAAACACGGAGCTGTCAAAAGCCAAAGAGGAATTAAGCTCCAAAGTAGATATTGCCTCAATAATTCAGGCGAAGAACATTGTTGCAGTTTCTCTTAATAAAAAGAGAAAGGAGACCACAAGGATCAATTTGCTGGATAAGCTTAGGATCTGCTTCACCCTGCGAGAAAATCCACTTGCCAAGCCCGGTCCGAAAGATGTGTATATGAGAGTTATCAGACCCGACTCCCTGGTTGTAACCAGCAGTCCCGATAACCTGTTCGATTATAAAGGCAATAAAATAATCTATTCTGCCACCCGCCAGGTGGATTATATGAATCAGGATATTGACGTGTGTATTTATATGGATAACAAAGGAGATTTTATTATAGGAAACTACAGCGTTGAACTTTATCTCGATGATAATATAATAGGCCGTACAAATTTTATGCTCTCAAAGAGATAATCAGTCCTCACCCGGCATCATAAATTCAGTAATAATATTATCTGATATAAGCTTTCCCTGGTTTGTAAGAACCAGGGAATTTTTTTCAAGCTTCATAAGACCATAGTTCCTGAACTTCCCGGAAAGATTCAAAACATAATCATATCCCTCTTTTTCAAACATCTTTTCAACATACTCCAGATCAATACCCCACATCGTTCTAAGGGATGTCATTATATATTCATTAAACCTCTTCTTCGTGTCAAGCTCTTCGCTTTCAAAAAATGACCTGCCCGCATTCACCGATTTTATATAGCCCCTGAGATCACGCAAATTCCACTGACGCGAATAACCATTAAACGAGTGGGCTGAGGGGCCCAATCCCAGATAATTTACCTGTTTCCAGTAATTCGAATTGTGAATGGAAAAATAACCCGACTTACCAAAATTTGAAATTTCATACTGGATAAATCCTGACGATTCGGCTCTCTCAATCAGAATATTAAATTGTGCGGCACTGTCATTTTCATCAATTTCGGAGAGCATCCCTTTCTCAAGCATCTTCCCGAAAACTGTGCCGGGTTCAATTGTCAGATGATAAGCAGACAGGTGCTTAATATCAAAGGAGAAAGAATATTCAAGATTCGCTGCCCATTCCGCCTGGCTCATTCCCGGAATTCCGTAAATCAGATCAATTGTCACATTATTGAAACCCGCATCCAGTGTTCGTTTAAGTGCAGTCGCAGCTTGCGCCGAATCGTGTCGTCTGTTGAGCATCTTCAGATCCGTATCGCGCCACGACTGGATTCCCATACTGATCCTGTTTATACCAAGATCTTTCAGCCCTTCAAGATACTCCGTCTCTACATCATCAGGGTTAAGTTCAACAGTTATTTCACATTCCGAAGAAATGGAAAAAAGCTTATGTATATGATTCAGAATTGTTCCCAGGTCCTTTATTGAAAACACCGAAGGAGTGCCACCTCCTACATAAATTGTTGAAACGATTTCATTTTCAAGATAATTCTTTCTTAGTGTTGTTTCCTTAAGCAAAGCAGAAATATAGGACGAATTGTCATCTGAAGAAATAACATGATAGAAATCGCAGTAAAAACAGAGCTTTTTACAAAACGGGATATGTATATAAATTCCTGCCATCCTACGAATATCCAACACTAATTTCTAATCTGCATCCAAACCGACAGACTGCAAAGTTACATAAAGCATATATTAAATCATATCGGGTATTTTTAAGACTATTATACAATTCATGCAAACAGGTCATTGCACCTTTATATGATATTAACTAATTTTGCAAAAACCGGAAAAATGGTTAGAAAAAATATATTCTCTGTTCTGACAGCTCTGATTATTACGTATCTGAGTCTGACCAGTTCCCATACATTTGATAAAGTTCCCTTGATAAATATCCCAAACTTCGATAAAGTTGTTCATTTCCTGATGTATTTCGGGTTCATGTCTGTAATAATTTTTGAAAACCGGAAATCAATAAAGAACAGCTCAGTTTTATTCCTTACAGGTCTGATCCCATTTTCGTATGGTGCGCTTATGGAAATATTGCAGGCGACTATTACATCGACCAGAACTCCCAGTGTCTACGATGCTATGGCAAACAGCGCAGGTATCCTTGTCTCTATATTGTTGTGGTTATGGCTGAACCCATTGAGCAAAGCGAGATCAGATAGAAATTAACTCGGGATTCTTAGATTTAATGACCAGCTCATGAATGGTTCTGTTGCTGAACAGCTTTATAAGCTCTTTTCTTGATTTCTCGTAATCTTTATGAAGCGGACAAAGCTTTCCCTGCATTTCCAGTCCATGACAAGAACCATTGTGCATCACACAACTGGTAAAAATATCATGCCCGTCAATTGTATTAACTATATCGAGTAAGGTTATCTTTCGCGGGTCCTTTAATAATGAAAAACCACCGTGCGGGCCTTTTGAGGAACTCAGAATCTTCTGCTTGGCCAACAGCTGAAGGATCTTAGCCAGGAATGGAGTCGGCAGATCAAGATCACTGCTTATTTTTTTTATTCCTATTTTGTTTTTTGATACAGGCTGGCTCGCAAGATAAATAACTGCCCTGATACCATATCTGCAGGAATTAGAAAGCATATTAATACATTTTTAATGATATCTTCTCTACCCTTCTTGCGTGGCGCCCGCCTTCAAAAACCGTGGAAAGAAAAGTCTTTGTAATAAGATATGCTTCCGATTCTGAAATAAACCAGCCCGGAAGAGCAATAATATTTGCATCATTATGCAACCTGGATAACCGGCTTACCTCTTCATTCCAGCATAAAGCGGATCTTATCCCAGGATGCTTGTTAACAACCATGTTTATTCCGTTTCCCGTACCACATATTGAGATTCCAAAATCAAATTCACCGGCAGAAACACTATTTGCCAGGAGATGACCAAAATCGGGATAATCGACTGCCTCAGCTGAAGAGGTTCCCAGATCCTTAACATCATACTTTTCCTTAATAAGATAAGCCAGTAATTTCTCTTTCAGATAAAATCCGGCGTGATCTGATGCTATTGCGATTTTCTTGTTTTCCAATATTTTGATTTTTAAACTTTTTTCTAATTGGAATGCAAATTAAAACATTTGTGCAAATAAAAGAAAAAAATATCCCAATATCTTCATCCTCCGGCAGAATTGAATGATTTACAGCAAAAGAATCAGTTTATTATTAGCTAAAATGACAGTTACAGTATTTAGAGTATACTGGAACACGTTGGCATTCAGCAGTAATTTTGTTATTTTTTCAGGACTGATTCCATTAATGAATATGCTGAGTTTCGGGATGTTAATAACTTGTAGATATCTGACGATAAATATTTAAAATATCATACTTTATCAACCATTTTATCATTTCGGAGCCTCCCGGTAAAGTTTGAAATAAGTTATTAGAAAATAAAGTCAAAATATGAACTTTAAATAAACCTTAAAAACTTTAATTTTGCCTTTATTTCAGTATTAACAAACTTGTCTTAACAATTGTTAATTAGATCGTCAATGAACTGATATTCAAAAACGGTACATTTTTTGAACTGTTGAAAAGATGTTGGTATACCGGTAATGACGAGATTAGCAATAAAAATCTCAATTATATTTCAACACTATGAACAGGATATCATCATTATCATAAATAAATTTAAAATTAGAATATAAAAGAAATATACTGTTAATTAAAATTTAGGGAAGATAGATGTGAATTTCTTTATCGTATTTATGTTTAAGTTTACAATCGGATTGATGCTATCCAAATAAGAAACTGAAAATGCAATCGCAAGAACAAAATATTATTGATATAAAAAGATTGAAAGCAGAAAAAAATGCAATCATTCTTGCACACTATTATCAGACAGGAGATATCCAGGATATTGCAGATTTTGTGGGCGACAGTCTGGCTCTTTCACAAAAGGCCGCTTCAAATACAGCAGATATAATACTTTTTGCAGGAGTTAAATTTATGGCTGAAACAGCAAAAATTCTGTCGCCTGAAAAAAAAGTTCTTCTTCCTGATCTGAACGCAGGCTGTTCACTAGCCGATTCCTGCAAACCATCTGAATTCAGAAAATTTTTAAAGGAAAATCCGGGACGAACAGTAATTTCATATGTAAACACTACTGCAGAGATAAAGGCAATGTCTGATATAATCTGTACTTCTTCAAATGCGGTTAAGATAGTCGAATCGCTGCCTCCTGATGAAAAATTGGTTTTTGCACCCGACCGAAACCTTGGCAACTACATACTCAATAAAACAGGTCGTGATATGATTATCTGGAACGGAACTTGTCATGTTCACCGGGAATTTTCACTTGAGGCAATTCTGAGGCTGAAAAAAGAAAATCCTGAAGCAAAGATTATTGTTCATCCTGAATGTGAAATGCCTGTAAGAATGGTGGCTGATTTTATAGGTTCAACATCCGCACTGCTTCAGTTTACAAAGAAGGATAACGGGAATTGCTATATTGTAGCAACTGAACCGGGAATAATCCATCAGATGAAGAAAGAGAATCCTGATAAGACATATATTCCTGCTCCTCCAATGGATTCTACATGCGGATGCAGTGAATGCAGCTTTATGAAGCTTATAACTGTAGAAAAAATACTAAATTGCCTGAAAAACGAAAAGCCGGAAATAAATATAGATTCAAAAACCCTTATAAGAGCACAAAAGCCTATAAAAAGAATGATGGAGATCTCTGAAAAACTTGGTCTTTAAACTATGAAAAAAATTGTTGTTTTCTTATTTTTTGTTTTTATCTGTAAAATAAGCTCATCACAGGAAAAAGAGTCTTTAAAGGATGGTTATCAGGTATTTAAATATCCAAATGGGAGTGTATCAAGCGAAGGAGTGATCAGGAACGGAAAACCTGAGGGATTATGGAAAAGCTTTTACGTTACAGGAGTTATAAAATCTGAAGGACGAAGAACAAATTTCCTTCTCGACAGTATATGGCTGTTCTTTGATCAGTCAGGAGATACCACTGAAAAAATTAATTATCTGTACGGTAAAAAGAACGGTTGGTATTATAAATATAAAAAGGAACCATCGAGAGGAGTTTATATCTGGTCAAAGGAGCTTTTTGCCGCCGATAAAAAAGAGGGCACGGCCTATGTCTATTTTCCTGATGGTAAGATACAGCAGACATTTACCTACAGTGGCGGAAAAAAGGAAGGTCAGTCAAAAGAGTACGACAGAGAAGGAAATGTCATTACCCTGATGGAATATAATAATGATTTTCTTGTCAGCAGGGAGAGAATCAACCGGACCGACAGCAAAGGAATGAAGCAGGGCGACTGGAAAGAGTTTTACCCTAACGGAGCAGTAAAATCAGAGAGAACTTACAAAGATGATCTTATGCATGGTTATTACAAGGAGTACGATAGCCGTGGAAAGCTTACACTGACAATGCTTTATGAAAATGGGGCAATTGTGAAATCAAAAGTGGAGGATGAACCTGATATAGAGATTGTGAATAAGCATGATCAGGATGGCAAGCTAATCTATAGCGGGCCTTATCGCAATAAAATCCCTGTTGGAATTCACAGGGAATTCGGTAAAGACGGGAAAGTCACCAATAGCTTTATTTACAACGATAACGGACTCTTACTCTCAGAAGGCATCGTCGACGAAGCAGGTAACAGGAATGGAAAATGGAAAGATCTGTATCCCAACGGGAAAGTGGAAGCAGAAGGTCAGTTTTCTGATAACAGGCGGACAGGTCAATGGAAATTTTATAATGATTCTTCAAAAATTGAGCAAACCGGCTCATTTAACAATGACCGTCCCGACGGAGTTTGGAACTGGTATTATAATGATGGGAAACTATTGAAGGAGGAGGAATACTTCCAGGGGCAGCGTGATGGTTCATCAACCGAGTATTCCGATACGGGTGAGATAATCGCCCAGGGTCAGTACGCTGAAGGAGAGAAAAACGGTCCCTGGAAATTTAAGATAGGCGACATTAATGAAGAAGGAAAATATATATCGGGATTGAGGGATGGTCCGTGGAAAGCATACTTTGATGATGGTAAGCTAAAATTCAAAGCAAATTATGTACAGGGTAATCCTGATGGCCAGCAAATAAATTACTGGGATAATGGAAAGATAAAAGAGGAAGAATACTATCAGATGGGAATCAAAGAAAAAGCCTGGAAAAAATTTGATGAAGAAGGTCAGCTATTCCTTGTAATATCATATAAAAACGATGTGGAAATAAGTATTAACGGTGTTAAGATCAAGCTTCCGGAAAGCGAAACAAAACTTATAAAATAGTTACTTTGCTTTATGGAAGAAAATATTAATATCCGGAAAGACATTATCACACCGAATGACAAGGAATTCGAAAAGCAGCTAAGACCTCTGAATTTCAATGATTTCAAGGGTCAAAGACAGGTGATAGATAACCTTGTGGTTTTTGTGACAGCCGCAAAGCAAAGGGGTGAATCTCTTGATCATGTGCTTTTGCACGGTCCGCCCGGACTCGGAAAAACAACTCTTGCTACAATAATTGCCAATGAACTGCAGGTCAACCTCAGAGTTACCTCGGGGCCCGTTCTGGATAAGCCTGGAGATCTGGCAGGATTGCTTACAAATCTTCAGGAAGGAGACGTACTTTTTATTGATGAAATTCACCGTTTGAGCCCGGTTGTCGAGGAATATCTCTACTCTGCGATGGAAGATTTCCAGATCGACATTATGATTGATAAAGGGCCGAGCGCCAGAAGTGTACAACTTACCCTTAATAGCTTCACGCTGATAGGAGCTACAACACGGTCAGGGCTGCTTACCAGTCCTTTAAGAGCTCGTTTTGGAATAAAATTCCACCTGGAATATTATGATCATGAAATACTTACTGGTATCGTTAAGAGATCGGCAGGAATTCTAAATATCAGAATTGATGAGGAAGCTGCCATTGAAATTGCTATGAGGAGCAGAGGCACACCAAGGATCGCCAACGCTTTACTCAGAAGGGTGAGAGATTTTGCACAGGTAAAAGGTTCGGGGGAAATTGATATCGAAATAACACGGTACGGACTCAAGGCTTTAAATATTGATCAGCATGGTCTCGACGAAATGGACAATAAAATCCTGTCTGTAATAATAGATAAATTCAGCGGGGGACCAGTAGGGCTGAATACTATTTCTACAGCTGTTGGCGAGGAAAGCGGAACTATTGAAGAGGTCTATGAGCCCTTTCTGATAAAGGAAGGATATCTCAAAAGAACGCCTCGTGGCCGCGAAGCTACTGAACATGCTTACAGACATCTCGGAAAACAATTCGGGCAGAACATACCAGGAACATTGTTCTGAAAATCTGAACTTTTTTACGGGAATCAAAATTGATGACACCAAATGAATAAGTGTCTCAGGAACGTGTTATCCCCCGTGTTGCTTTAAATTTAATTAAAGACATTACTAATTTTTTCCAGACCTTTTGTATTTAGTATCTTGATTTTTCTTCCGTTAAGTTCCACGAGCTTATCAGACTTGAACTCAGACAGCAACCTTATAACAGACTCCGTTGCTGTGCCCACAATATTGGCCAGCTCCTCCCTTGTAAGAGATATGTTCAGATATTGCTCATCATCGAGCCCAAAATCACTTACCAGGAAGAGCAGTATCTCCGCCAGTCTTTCCCTCACTGTTTTCTGTGCAATGTCAGTGATAAATGAATTTGCTTCACCCAGTTCATGGCATGCGAGTTTCAGAAGCTCCAGAGCATATGTGGGATTAGTCTTGATAAATGAGATTAGAATTTCGGACGGGATGAAGCATACATTGCAGTCTTCAATAACCTTGGCAGATGTACATGCAGGTTCATTGCTGAGCACGCTTCTGTATGCGATGATTTCACCTTTTTTAGCGAAACGGATTATTTGTTCCTTGCCGTCAAAGCCTGTTTTAAATACTTTAATAATTCCACTGTTAACACAATAGAACCCGCTTATCCGGTTACCTTCCTGGTAAAGAATATCCCCGCGTTTATACTGACGGAAATCTTTTTCAAAGTTGAGAGCCTCTACTTCATCAGGGCTTAAGTATTTAAACAACGACCCTGATTCAAGTGCGCAACTGTTACAAAGCGGTATGTGAATTTCTTGCTGTTTCATTTCATCTCATATAATTTTATAGTGCAACGAATAACACTAAATTTTATTTTCTTTTACGTTAAAAAGCAGTTTTAAACTGATCTAAAAATCTAAGATCATTTTCAAAGTACAGACGCAGATCATTAACACCGTACTTTAGCATTGCCGCCCTTTCTATTCCCATTCCGAAAGCAAAGCCGGTGTATTTCTTACTGTCTATATTGCAGGCTTCCAGGACATTTGGATGCACCATGCCGCATCCCAGAATCTCAAGCCAGCCAGTATGCTTACAAACATTGCAGCCTTTACCTCCGCATATCTTACAGCTTACATCCATTTCAGCTGATGGCTCGGTAAAAGGAAAATATGAAGGCCTTAATCTTATTTCTGTTTCTTTGCCAAACATTTCACGTGCGAAAAAAAGAAGCGTCTGACGCAAATCGGCAAATGATACATTTTCATCAATATAGAGACCCTCTACCTGATGGAATATACAATGTGCCCGTGCTGATATTGCTTCATTACGAAATACCCTGCCAGGCGAAATAGTCCGGATAGGGGGCTTTTGACTTTGCATAACTCTTACCTGCACGGAAGATGTATGAGTTCGTAATAATATATCATCGGGACTTGAATCTTCAGGCGAAAGCCTCGAAATATAAAAGGTGTCCTGCATATCTCTTGCCGGATGTTCAGGAGCAAAATTAAGTTTGGTAAAAACATGGTCATCATCCTCAATCTCAGGTCCTTCCGATACAGTAAACCCTATTCTGGTAAAAATATCAATAAGCTCATTTCTTACAATGGAAATAGGATGGCGCGAACCTATCGAATAAGGGAATGAAGGACGGGAAAGATCTGATCCTTCCGATTTATCCTCCTGGTTAAGAAGTTGTGTTTTAAGAGTATTAAATTTGTCTAACGCATTCTGTTTAAGAAGATTTAATTTCTGACCTATTTCCTTTTTCTCAGATGCCGGTACATTCTTGAAATCTTCGAAAAGATCGGAAAGTAAACCTTTTTTGCTAAGAAACTTTAGCCTGAACAATTCCAGTTCCTCAGGATTCTTCACGGAAAAAGAGGAAACTTCACTCAGTAAATCTGTGATTTTTTGGAGCATCTAATGATTTATTTAATTCAATTTCAATTTCTTACAACTTTAGCTTTAATAATTTTAATATCATTCAAGGGTTTATCATTGCTGTCAGTGCCGACAGCAGCAATTTTATCAACAATATCCAGGCCCTCAATAACTTCTCCAAAGACGGTATATGTTCCGTCAAGGCGTGGTGTCCCGCCGATAGATTTATAAGTATTTCTCTGTTCTTCAGTAAATTTAAAGTCTTTGTAGGAAGTTAAAAATTCGAACATTTTGATAGATGCAAGTTCCTGAATCTCGGCGTCAGTTTTTGTTATTCCCGCCTGATGTATACTATCTGCAGTTTCCTTTAAAAGAGCAGTAAACCGGTCCTGTTTAGCACCACTATTTATATGCTGTTCCGCCTGGTTAAGTTCATCATCATTGTATTTTACACCCTGAACAATATAGAATTGCGTTCCGGAAGACCTCATTTGAGGATTGACATCATTCGACTGCCTGGCTGCAGCCAATGCACCCCGTTTATGAAAATATTGAGGATTGAATTCAGCAGGAATCGTATATGTTTTAAGCGAATCAGGGAAATTTTTAGAATCTCCGGTCCTGGCAAGGGGATCACCCGCCTGAATCATGAAATTTTTTATAATACGATGGAAAGAGACTCCATCATAAAATCCAGAATTTACCAATCGAATAAAATTATCACGATGAATGGGAGTTCCGTCATACAACTTTATCTTTATTTCTCCCATGGTTGTTTTTAATGATATTACAGTATTCTCATTACCTCCGGGAGCACTGCAGGAAATTGCACAGAATACGCAAATCAGAGATAGATACTTTTTTAAATTCAAATTCATAAAATTCGGAAATTGATTAATAATGTTCTGTAAATGTGTCTGCAAAGATATTTAACTTTGGATGATACAAGAAAATATTGGTTTTCAAATTGTATTATTTTAGCCAAATCATAGGGAGAGATATATTGGTAAGGGCATTAGCAGTATATTTGTCCTTTATTTTTTGAACAAACTTTAAGGAATTTGAGATGAAGATAAAAGTTATTAATAAATCGAAACATCAATTACCAGCATATTCCACGAGGGCTTCAGCAGGTATGGACCTAAGAGCAAATCTTGAAAGTTCTATGGTTCTTAAACCACTTGAAAGAATTTTAGTCCCCACCGGACTGTATCTTGAAATACCGGCAGGCTATGAAGCTCAGATAAGGCCCAGAAGCGGACTGGCAATAAAAAAAGGTATAACAGTTCTTAATTCTCCGGGTACAATTGATGCCGATTACAGAGGCGAAGTTTGTATCATTCTTGTGAACTTATCAAATGAAAATTTCGTTATAGAAGATGGCGAAAGAATTTGCCAGATGATTATCGCGAAACATGAGACAGCGGAATGGGAGTGTGTTGACTCCCTTCTGGAGTCCGACAGGGGAAGCGGAGGTTTTGGACATACAGGTAAAAAGTAAATATGAAATCAAGAAAATACTGGCTAATATTTTTAATTTTCTCAGTTACGGGAATTGCATCATGCACAAAAGCATTGGCACCAGCTGCTACAGATGGAAAAAATAAGAAGAAATTTGACCCCGCTGCTTTTGATTATGTTTATGTGGAAGCCATCAAGCAAAAGCTTATGGGAAATGGAGGAGATGCTTTGAAATATTTTGAGCAGTGTATCAAAATTAATCCCGAAAGCGATGCGGCATATTATGAAATGGCACAGATTGTCATAGGAAACGGGGACATAAAAGACGGAAAAAAATATGCAAAAAAAGCGCTGTCAATTGATAATGAAAATTTATGGTACCTGACTTTGCTTGCAAGTTTGTATTACCAGGAAAAGGATATAGACAGCGCAATAGTTTATTATGAAAAAGCTGTTAAATATTTTCCGGAAAAAGAGAATCTGCAACTGACGCTGGGTAACCTGTATTCGGAGGATAAGGAATACGGAAAAGCAAATTCAATATTCGAATCCCTCGATGAGAAGTATGGCGTAAATGAGACCTCTACGCTTTCCTCAGTTAAAAATCTTATGGCTGAAGGAAAGTACGATTTGGCAGTTGAGAAGGCCAGACTGCTCATTAAGGACTATCCTGATAATATATTATATAAGGGGCTTATTGCAGATATTTACCGGGAAAAAGGAGAACCTGAAAAAGCGGAGAAAGTATATAATGAATTGTTAGATCAAAATTCCGATAATCCTCAGATTCAGTTGGCTTATTGTGATTTTCTGATAGATCAGAAGAGATATGGAGATTTGTTTTCGTTTCTGAATAAGGTTATTCTAAATGCAAATGTTGAAAGGGGAGACAAAATAGAGCTGATGGACAGATTAATTAATGTTCCTGATATAGTAAATGGTTGGAGTGAAAAACTATCTGTTTCATTGATGGTAATGGAAGCGAACTATCCAAATGATAATATTGTTCCGCTGTTGAGACCAGAACTGCTTGCCAGGGAAAATAAGATGAATGAAGCATCAGCCCGGCTTGAAGAGATCATTAAGGCAAATCCGGATAATTATTATGCATGGGAAAAACTGCTGGTTATATACCTGCAATTGAAAGACTATGATAAACTAATGAAAAGAGGAGAGGAATGTGCTACTCTGTTTAATACCTCATTTCCTGCAAAGTTATTATATGCCAATGCCGCTTTGGAAACAGGGAAATATTCTATTGCACTTGAGGAGCTCAAAAAGGCTGAGATACTGGCTGCCGATAATAAAGATTCAATAAATCAGGTGCTTACAATGAAGGCAGATGTATATTACAGAATGAAAGATTATCCAAAAGCTTTTGAGACTTTCGATACAGCTCTGAAAAATAATAGTAACGATCTGACCCTGCTTAATAACTATGCATATTACCTGGCGGAACAAAATATGAAGTTGAAAGAAGCAGAAGCCATGGCCAAAACAGTTATTGAAAAAGAGAAACAGAACACGACATTTCTCGACACCTACGGATGGGTGCTTTATAAAAGGGGAAAACTAAAGGAAGCGGCGAAGGTAATGGAGTCAATAATCAACAGTGGAGATAAATCCGATGCAGTCTGGTATGAGCATTATGGCTATATTCTAAAAAAAATGAAGAGATGCAGGGAGGCTGTGGAAAACTGGAAAATTGCGCTTAAAATTGATAGCACAAAAACAGAATTGTTAAAAGAAATAGAAAATTGCGAAAAATAGCCCTGATATCTGCTATTGGATTATTAACATTAAGCTGTTCTGTAACCAGAAGGGTAAACAGGGAAACAACGGCTACAGAAAACAGACCAACATCGGGAGATGTACTGGAAAGTATTAAAGAACAGAATATTACCGACAGCAGTTTTTTTATTCAAAAAGCGGAATTTGAAATTACCACAAAGGAAGGAAGTGAGAAATACATAGGAACTGTAAAGTATCAAAAGCCTGATATATATCTGATAAGCCTTAAAACGAGGACCGGAATTGAAGGAGCTAGAATATTTATTTCAAGCGATACCATACTGGTCAATGACCGGATTAACAAAAAAATCTATTTCGGAAAGCCATATTATTTGAAAAAAAAGTACGGGCTCACACTGAGTTGCTTACCTTTAATTTTCGGAGATTTAGTAACAGAAAGTAATTTCAGTCTTGACCAGGTTAAATGTTCGGGAGATAAGCTGAAGATAAATTGCAATGTGACAGGTGTAATCTTGAATTATGATGTTGACTGCAGGAAAAGGAAAGTGATTTTAGTTAATCAGACAGATAATTACGGAGATCAGAACCTGAATATTAAGTTTGAAAAGTTCTTCAGCATTGGTAGCATATTATTGCCTGGAGCTATTGAAATAATAGATACTCAATTCGATGCGAAAATAAAGATCAGGATTTTAAAAGTTGAATATCCATGGAACGGGACAGTTAAATTTATACCTGGGAAAAATTATGAATTAATAGAGCTTGTATGAAATATCTCGTTCTTACAATTCTTGGATTAATGATTTTGAATGCCTTCATAGCTGCTCAGACAAAAGCAGAACTTGAAGAAAAAAGAAATACCACCCTCAACGAGATCAGGTATGTTGACAATATGCTAAAATCCACTTCAAAAAAGAAGGAGGAAAGCATGAATGAGGTCAAGATAATAGGGAATAAGGTAAATTTGAGAGAATCTGTGATCAGGGGGATGAGGCAGGAAATTGATTTGTTAACTGATCGAATTGATCTTAACACACTTGCAATTAACATGATGGAAAGTGACCTCGTTGGTCTGAAAAACGATTATGCAAGGGCTGTTGTTAATTCTTATAAAGCGCAGAAAGAAAATCCGGAACTTGTATATATTCTGTCAGCAAAAGATTTCAATCAGGGATATAAAAGACTTAAATATCTTCAGCAGGTAACAAAATTCCGGCGCAGGGAAGCTGAGATCATTATGGAATTGAAGGATCAGATACAATCTACAAAGGAAAGGCTGCAAAATGATTTGTACAGGTTATCTGATCTAAAATCAAGAGAAGAACAGCAAAAGAGCCTACTCCTCAGTGAACAGGGCAGGAAACAGGAAATGGTTCGGTCATTGAGCAAACAGGAGCGACAGTTAAAAAAGGAGCTGGAGGAAAAGAAAAGGATCGCAGATAAGATTGAAAAGGAAATTGCCAGGATAATGGAAGAGGAGCGGAAGAAGGTTATTAAATCTGATAATACACCGGAACAAAAGCTTATCGGAGAAAGCTTTGCAGAGAATAAAGGAAGACTACCCTGGCCTGTTGAGAAGGGGATTATAACCAGTCAGTTTGGAATTCAGAAACATCCTGTATTGAAATATGTAACAGAGAATAATATCGGTATTGAAATCACCAGTCTGGGTAAAACTGAGGTACGGAGTGTCTTTAAAGGAGAGGTTGCGAGGGTGTTTTCTATACCGGGAGCAAATATGACTGTAATTATTAGGCATGGTAAATATCTTACAGTTTATCAAAATGTTGTAGATTTGAAGGTTAAACAGGGTGATAAAATTGACACAAAACAAGTGATAGGTAATGTTTTTTGTGAAACTGATAATGGAAATAAGTCAATCCTGAAATTTATGATTTTTGAAGAAAAGGAAAAACTTGATCCGGAGTTGTGGATTTCCAAAAACTAGATGTTTAATGAAACAAATATGCTTTATTTCAGTATAACGTACGGGAGTTAAGGGTATGTATAAAAAGATCAGGATAGAATCGAAGGTTGGCAATTTAAGGATTGTTGAAAACGCAATTGATGAGGCTACCACAGTACTTGGAATTTCGCAGGATAATTATGGAAAGATCCTGGTCTCAGCTATGGAAGCGGTTAACAATGCAATCCTTCATGGTAATCACTCCATTCCTGAAAAAATTGTTGATATTGAAATTGACTATAAGAGTAATGAACTTCAGATCACTGTAACAGATGAAGGTCCGGGATTTAAGCCCGAAAATGTGCCTGATCCAACTACTCCTGAAAATATAGAAGCCTTGAATGGCAGAGGAATTTATCTGATGTCGCATCTCGCTGACAAGATAGAATACACAAAGAAGGGGAATTCTGTTAAAATGACTTTTAAGAATATCTTGTCTTGAGCATCAGAATTTATTATGATGAAATTACCTTCAGGCTTAGAGGCTGGAGAAAAATTCAAAAGATAATCAGGGAGGTCATCGTGAAAGAAAAAAGAATTTCAGGTGACCTTCGATTCATTATTACGGATGACGAAAGCCTAAAAGAAATTAATGTTGAGTTTCTTGAACATGATTACTACACCGATGTTATTACCTTTAATTATAATGAAGGAAATATCATAAACGGTGAAGTTTATATCAGCCTGGACCGGGTCAGGGAAAATGCTCAAAACTATAAAGTTAGTTTAGAATCTGAATTAGACCGTGTTCTGGTTCATGGAGTTTTGCATCTGGTGGGATATGATGATAAAACTGCGAAGGGCGGTAAAGAAATGAGAGCGTTAGAGGATTATTGGATAGGAAAGGTTAACAGGAAAGGGAATGGATTTTAAGTACGATATAATAGTTGTTGGTGGAGGGCATGCCGGATGTGAAGCTTCGCATGCAGCGGCTGTGATGGGAGCAAAAACTCTTCTTATTACCATGGATATGACAAAGCTTGCACAAATGTCATGCAATCCGGCGATGGGAGGAATTGCGAAGGGACAGATAATAAGAGAAATTGATGCCCTTGGCGGAATGAGCGGTATTGTTACCGACAGAAGCATGATACAGTTTCGCATGCTTAATAAATCAAAAGGACCTGCGATGTGGAGTCCGAGAGCTCAATGCGACAGACAAAGATTTACTTATGAGTGGAGAAGAGTGCTTGAACATACAAATAATCTTTCTATTTGGCAGGAGCAGGCCATATCTTTGTTGATGGAGGAACAAAAGGTCGTTGGGGTAGAAACTGCGTTTGGCACTAAATTTATGGCATCGGCAGTAATACTTACTAACGGGACTTTTCTGAATGGATTGATGCATATAGGGTTTTCAAAAATTGAAGGGGGCAGATCAGGAGATCAGAGTTCGGTTGGATTCAGTGAGCAGCTGGAAAATCTTGGATTTACAGTTGAAAGAATGAAAACAGGAACCAGTGCCAGGATTGATGGTCGGACCATTGATTTTTCAGCAATGACAGAACAGAAGGGTGATGATGATGAAAAAAGCTTCTCCTATCTTCGGGAGGAAAGAAATCAGCTCAAAAAAAAGAGTTGTTTCATCACACATACGAATGAAGAGGCACATGATGAAATAAGGAAGGGTTTCGCATTCAGCCCTCTCTTTACAGGAAGGATAAAGGGAAGGGGACCGAGATATTGTCCAAGTATAGAGGATAAAGTAGTAACTTTTAAAGACCGTACCTCTCACCAGTTATTTATTGAACCTGAAGGTGAGGACACGATTGAATATTATATCAATGGATTTTCAAGCAGTCTTCCTCTGGAAGTTCAGCTTAAGGCACTAAGAAAAGTAAAGGGGATGGAAAAGGTTGAAATGTTCAGACCAGGATATGCCATAGAATATGACTTTTTTCAGCCTACTCAGCTGAAGCATTCTCTTGAGACTAAAAAGATCAGTAACCTGTATTTCGCAGGCCAGATAAATGGAACTACGGGATATGAGGAAGCAGCAGCCCAGGGCATGATGGCTGGGATTAATTCTGTATTGAAGATCAGGGGCGGTGAGCCTTTTGTTTTAGGAAGGGAGGAAGCTTATATAGGAGTGTTGATTGACGACCTGGTAACAAAAGGGGTTGACGAGCCATACAGGATGTTTACCTCCAGGGCTGAATACAGAATATTGCTCAGGCAGGATAATGCAGATGAGAGACTGACAAGGAAAGGTTTTGAACTTGGAACTGCAAAAAGTGAAAGAATTACCTGGCTGGAGGAAAAAGAGAAGATGATTGATGAGATAATTGATTTTCTTTCGGAGAGCAGTGTAAATCCAAATGAGATCAATGATTTTTTAGATAACCTCGGAACAAGCAGAATTAATCAGAGAGTAAAAGCAATTGCAATTGCATCAAGACCACAAGTAGAAATCGGTTCACTTTTAATGTTATTAAAGGGAGGGAGTGATCTTATGGCAAAAAAGCCGGATAGAATAAAGGAGGTTCTGGAGTCGGCTGAGATAAAAATAAAATACGAGGGATACATACAAAGAGAGAAAATCATAGCTGATAAAATCAAGAGACTCGAGAGTCTTAAAATTCCAGGTGATATTAAATTTGATGAACTTGTATCCATCTCCACTGAGGGAAGACAAAAACTAAACCGGATCAAACCGGCAAATATTGGTCAGGCCGGAAGAATAAGCGGTGTCTCTCCATCTGACATTAATATTCTTCTGATGTATCTGGGTCGATGAAATGTTCCACGTGGAACAATTTTAATAAATAATTTTAATATTTATGAAAATCACGGGCCTGTTAGTGGATATTCACAAAAGGGATGTCTATCCTGCAATTGTGGTAATTGGCAAAGACAGGATTGAACGGATAGAGAGAACGGAAGTTTCTCCGGAGATTTTTATTCTGCCCGGGCTCATCGACAGTCATATTCATATTGAAAGCTCTATGGTGACGCCTGGTGCCTTTGCCATGACTGCGGTAAGACATGGAACCTGCGGGGTGGTTTCAGATCCTCATGAAATCGCAAATGTTCTGGGAATAAAAGGAGTCGAATTTATGATAGAGGATGCAAAAAAAGTACCTCTGAGATTTTTCTTTGGTGCTCCTTCCTGTGTTCCGGCAACTGAATTCGAGAGTAACGGTGCAAATCTGGGTCACGATGAGGTTGAGAAACTTCTGCGAATGCCTGAAATTAAGTATCTGTCAGAAATGATGAATTTTCCGGGAGTAATCAATAATAATGAAGAGGTTTACAATAAGATCAAATCGGCGAAGGAATTGAATAAACCTATTGATGGGCATGCTCCAGGGTTATCGGGAGAAGAATTGCGAAAATATATTTACGCCGGTATTACAACCGATCATGAGTGCAGCACACTGGCTGAAGCAAAGGAGAAGATCTCGCTCGGGATGAAAATATTGATTAGGGAAGGAAGTGCTGCAAAAAATCTTGATGCACTTAAGGATCTGTTCAAAACCGACCCTGATAAAGTCATGTTATGCAGCGATGATCTCCATCCCGAGATGCTTCGCGAGGGACATATAAATAAATTAATTGCGAAGCTTATCGCGGAAGGATATGATAAATTTGATGTTATAAGAAGTTCAACAATAAATCCTTCTGAGCACTATGGTCTCGATGCAGGTTTGCTTCGTCCCGGAGACAAGGCAGATTTTATTTTAGCAGACAGCCTTGCAAAAATGAATGTAAAAGAGACATGGATTGGCGGAGAGAAAGTGTTTTCTGACGGGAAAGTGCACTTTAATTATGAAAAAGCTATACCCATAAATAACTTCAATTGCAGTGAGGTAAATGAAAAGGATATTCTTGTGAATAATCGCAAGGGAGAATTTAGAATCATCATTGCGGAAGAAGGAGAACTCCTCACGAACGAAACCCACCACACATCTGGGACCGGCGATTTTGTTGAGTCAGATTTAAATGACGATATTCTGAAAATAGTTGTTAAAGACAGGTATAAAGATTTGCCTCCGGCAATGGGTTTCATTAAGGGATTTAATTTAAAGACCGGAGCTTTTGCGAGCTCAATTGCTCACGACAGCCACAATATTATTGCTGTGGGGACAAACAATAAGGATATTGTAAATTGCATCAATGAAATTATAAGAACAGAAGGAGGGCTGGCAGTATCATATGACGGTAAAATGGCTTCACTGCAGTTAAATATAGCTGGAATTATGACAACCAGGTCGTGTGAGGAAATAGCTGAGGATTACGACAGGCTGAATCATCTGGTAAGTAAAATGGGCTGCAAAATGAAGGCACCCTTCATGACTCTGTCGTTTATGGCACTGCTCGTAATTCCCGATCTGAAAATCGGAGATCGCGGACTGTTCGACGTTAAGAAATTCAAACAGGTTCCATTATTTATTAAGGCATAAACCAATCTGCATTTCATTATCCGTCAGGGTGATGCCTTTAAGTTCCCTTGATTGGCCGGTGCAGGAGAGGGGTAAGCCTCAGGGCTTTCCGGATTCGCTTCCTGGAATATCCGATTATTACAATGATTATCTTTGCATTATTATTCGGAATCAGTAATGGCTATTGAAGAAAAATATAAATCGATCCTGTCGCTTATCCCCGATAATCCGGGTATATATGAGTTTATTGACTCTTCCGGAGTAGTGATTTATGTGGGTAAAGCCAAGAATCTGAAGAAAAGAGTGACCTCATACTTTGCAAAAAACCAATCCGGAAAAACGATAGCCCTCCTGAGGAAAACATCGGATATTCGTCATATAGTCGTAGATAATGAGTCTGATGCTCTGTTGCTTGAAAATAATCTTATAAAAAAGCACCAGCCAAGATATAATATCCTTCTGAAGGATGACAAAACCTTTCCCTGGATCTGCATCAAAAACGAACCTTTCCCAAGGGTATTCAGTACCCGGAATCCTGTGCGCGACGGATCATGGTATTTTGGTCCATATACCTCGGGACTGATGGTCAAGACCTTAATAAGCCTTATCAGGCATTTATATAAGCTGAGAACATGTTCCCATAATCTCACCCAGTCTAATATTGAAGCCGGGAAGTTCAAAGTCTGTCTGGAATATCATTTGGGCAACTGTAAAGCTCCATGCGTAGGGAACCAACCCGAAAATGAATACCTCGGTAACATTGATGAGATAAGAGATATTCTGAAAGGAAATATATCGACGGTCATCGATCATCTTAAAAAATCAATGGCAAATTTTTCGGAGAAGATGAGGTTTGAGGAAGCGCAGTCGGTAAAGGAAAAGATCGATATCCTTTCGGGATTCAGGAGCAAGTCGACCGTGGTTAGCAATACTATTGGGAATGTAGATGTATTCGCAATTACACAGGAAGCAGATAATGCCTATGTAAACTATCTAAAAGTAATTGAAGGAGCTGTAATACAGGCACTTACAGTCGAACTTAAAATCAGGGCTGAGGAAGAAAAGGAAGCAATTCTCGGTTTTGCTATCACAGAAATAAGACAAAGACTGGCAAGCGATTCGCCTGAAATTATAGTTCCCTTTGAGCCCGATATTCTTCTGGCTAAAATCAAATATACTGTTCCGAGGATGGGAGAAAAACTCAAGCTTCTCGAACTGGCTGAACGCAATGCTATATATTACAAACTGGAACAGAAGAAGAAAAGGATGGAACATTCTCCACAGGTCAGGACTGGGAAAAATCTTGAAAAACTCAAAAATGATCTGCATATGCCTTATCTGCCTGTCCATATTGAGTGTTTTGATAATTCCAACATAATGGGAACCAATCCTGTTGCGGCATGTGTGGTTTTCAGAAATGCACGGCCAAGTAAGAATGATTACCGGCATTTTAATATAAAAACTGTTAGCGGACCTGATGATTTCTCTTCAATGGAGGAAATAGTATACAGACGTTACAGCAGAATGACAGATGAAAATCAAAAACTGCCTCAGCTGGTTATTATTGACGGGGGAAAAGGACAGCTCTCTTCGGCAATGAAAAGTATAAACAAACTTGGACTGAGGGAAAAAATAACTGTAATAGGTATTGCGAAAAAACTTGAAGAAATATATTTCCCGGGAGATTCCGTTCCAATCTATCTTGATAAAAATTCCATAAGCCTGAAAATTATCCAGCATCTAAGAAATGAAGCTCACCGTTTCGGAATAAATTTTCATCGCGACAAGCGTTCTGCTGATATGATAAAATCTGACCTGGATAAGATAAAAGGCATCGGACCAAAAACGAAGGAGATTTTGCTCAAACATTTTGAATCTGTTGATAAAATTAAAAATGCCTCTGCCGGGGAGCTTGAAAATCTTGTCGGCCCTTCAAAATCTACGATTTTATCAGAATACTTTACAAAATAGCTCTGGTTTCCACGTGGAACAATTTTCAAAAATAAATTGCTATCTAACACATATTGTGATGATTAAGGCCCATTCTGCAAGACCTGAACCAGGCGAGAATCAATTATTTTTGCATTAACGGCCCGCCGGGCATGAATTTTCCATTCACGACCGGCTATTTCTTAACCCCCATTTATTTTATCATGAAAAAAGTCGAAAAGCCCGATTCCGGTTTTTATTTTTTTGGGATTTAATAGTTAAATGCAAATATTTAAAACACCGGTAATCATTTTACAAAGACTCTGAATTAATAGTCTGACAAATTATCTCTGATAAGAAAGAAAAGGATATTCTGTAATTTCAAATTTTTGTGCCGGAGGGAGCATGAATTGCTTTTTCGATTGCTTTGGAAATTTCTAACGAGCCATTTGTAAAAATACCTTTCATGCCAATTGATTCCGCAGCTCTTACATTTATTTCAATATCGTCGATGAAAAGACACTCTTCGGGAATTAACGAATATTTATCCAACAAAAGATTGTAGATCCCGATATCGGGTTTCGAAATTTTTGCAGCTGCTGAAATTAATCCGCCATCGAAATATTTAAAAAAAGAGTACCCGCTTTTTACTTCATCAAAAATGTCAAGAGGGAAGTTGGACAGAAAGTATAGCTTTAAACCGCGTTTTTTAAGCTCAGGAAGGATCCTGACGTTCTGTTCGAGAGGATAGATCAAATCAGTGCGTAAATCGAAAATACGGACTATTTCATTCTTATTAAGCAATGATTTTTTAGCAATGGAATCTATAGCTTCAGGAGTAGTGATTTGACCTTTGTCGAGCAGCTGCCATTCAGTGCTTGCAAAAACATCCTTAAGAATAGTTGTTTTAAGATGTTCCGGGTATTTCTTCTTGTCAAAATATTCTGCAGGTCTGAAACTGATCAGTACATTTCCAAGGTCAAAAATGGCATTTTTTACCATATCAGGTGTTTTTCATGCTTATTGGTTGTCCGGTCGCCTCAAGGACATTCCACCATAGTTCTCCTTCAACATCGATTTTTTTGCGTTTGGCAACCACCATCTCTATTGGCATTAGCGTGAAATGGTCGTTCCAGTACCCGATAACGAAATCGGTCTTTCCTGAAATAGCGGCATGAACGGCATTCTGGGCCAGAAGATTGCAGAATTTGCTGTCATTCGCATTTGCAGGGGCGCTTCTTATGATGTAACTTGGATCTATGTATTTGATAGAATGGGGGAAGTCATCCTTATTAAATTCTTCGGTTATCTTATCTTTCAGATATATGCCGATATCTTTGTATTTTATGTTCCCTGAAAAATCCCTGTCTGAATCGGTGCAATCAAAAAAATGCTGACCGGCCCCTTCAGCAACTACAATTACTGCATGATGCCGTTCCTCAAGTCTTTTCCTTAGAATTGCAAGAAACCCGTGAGGGCCATACAGATCGAAAGTAATTTCCGGAATAAGCACAAAATTCACTTCCTGTATCGATAATGCAGCATTGGCGGCAATAAAACCTGAATCGCGGCCCATCAGTTTAACAAGAGCAATACCGTTAAATGCACCGGAAGCTTCATTGTGCGCATTCCTGATTATGTCATTGGCAATAGAAAATGCTGTTTCAAAGCCAAAAGATTTCTGAATGAGGTCGATGTCATTGTCAATAGTTTTAGGAATACCTGCCACACCGATCTTCAGTTTCCGATTTTCTATCTCCTTGTGAATTGCATGCGCCCCACGCAGGGTTCCATCGCCACCAATGCAAAAAAGAAGGTTTATATTCAGGATCTCGAGGGTATCGACCATTTTTTCTACATCCTGCAGGCCTCTCGACGACCCGAGAAATGTGCCGCCTGTGAGGTGAATGTAATCGACCATTTGTGAATTAAGCTCTATAACCGGATGATTATAAGAGGAAATTAATCCTTCATAACCGAACTGTATCCCAAGAACACGGCTTATGCCATACCTGTAATGAAGCTCATTGACAAGACTTCTTATAACATTATTCAGCCCAGGACACAAGCCTCCGCAGGTGACAATCCCAACTTTCGTTTTGGCAGGCTCAAAATATATATTTTCTCTTGGTCCGGCTTTTTCAAAAGAAACCGGAATGTCTCCTGTCTCCCTGCATCTATTGAAATTTTCGAGAGATACATCGTACAGTATTCTTTCACTGTCATCTACAAATTTATAGACAGGATTATCTGCATGACGTTTATGCTTAAGCGGAGATACAACCCCTCTCTTTCCCAGAGAAGTTACAAGAAAGTCTTCGAATTTCATCTTGTTCAGATTTATGCAATTGCCAATTTAACACTCTTGAAAACAAATATTTTCAGGGATGTTAAATTTAGATATTTTTTAATAAATCGCCGAAGATAAAAAATCAAACGATTTCCTTGATTCTTCCTACAAGGCCGTTCTCAAGCATGACTTTAATCCCGTGAGGATGATTTGGTGAGGAAGTGAGTACTTCCTTCACTTTTCCTTTCGTGAGACGCCCGGTGCGCTTATCTTCAGTCAACTCCACCCTTACTTCAATGCCCGGCTTAATATCAGCCCTTCGGGTTCCTTCCGAAAACTCCAATTTCTTTAACATATATTTTTGAACAAATCAGGTTCAGTCAATTTTTGATCACCACAAGTATAAATAATATTCTTTCACAAAAATGTTAAAGTGATAAATGTTTTGACCAGAATACAAAATCCGGAGATCAATAAGCGCCTTTTACAAGTGTTCTGATACTGTAAATGCCTTTACTGGCTGTGATAAACAGTGTTTTCATATCGCTTCCGCAAAAACAGACATTGGCTGTCCAGCTTTCCGGAATCTGAATATTCCCGGCAAAATTACCATCGCGGTCAAAGACACTTACTCCCTTGCCCGTAAGATAAATATTTCCGTCAAGGTCAATGGTCATGCCGTCAGAACCCATTTCACAGAAAAGCTTCTTATTGCCAAGGCTGCCATCACTGTTAATTGAATATTTCCAGGTTTTATTTCCTCCAATATCTGCAATGAAAAGTGTTTTGCCATCGGGCGTACCTACGATTCCGTTGGGCTGGACCAGATCGCTGATCACTCTTACAATTGTTTTGTGATCGGGCCTGAGATAATATACTGCCTGGCACGCTTGTGGCATTGTATCATGATCCCACCATGTCCTTTTATAATAAGGATCAGTAAAATAAACTCCTCCGCCAGGTGTATTCCAGAGATCATTTGGACCATTAAGTGGTTTTCCATTATATTTTGATGGAATTACAGTTACCTTTTTGTCGGGGGAGATGCACCACAGTTCATTTTTTTCATCGGCGCAAGCCCATAGATTGCCATTTTTGTCAAATGAGAGCCCGTTTGACCGGCCGCATGGCTGCATGAAGGTTGAGAGCTTTCCTGAGATGCTCCAGATCATGATCCTGTCGTTAGGCTGATCGGTAAAATATACATTGCCTTTTGAATCTGCTACAGGTCCTTCCGTAAAAAGAAAGCCATCGGCAAGTTTTTCAATTTTGGCCCCCGGGTCCACTATTTTATCAAGAGTTTTATTCTGAGTAAAAGCAAGACTGAGAAATATAATAACAACGGACATTAATATTTTTTTCATTTTATTATTTGCTATATGTCAGTCAAGGTTAACTTTCCTCATCCTTCCTACGTAGTTATCGATCTGTTCCGGTTTTTCAAATCCGACAATGATCATATCCACTGTGCCAAGGCCAAGAACATATTTAAGCGAGGCATCTATTTTTTCGGAATCATTTTTAAAGTTCCCGTTGCCTATAAGCTTCATACCGATGACTCCTTTTCCTGCTTTATGAAGTTTTTCGATAACAGGCACTACTGCTGCAGCACGGCTTTTATCCATAACTTCTCCGTACGGATTAATTCGTACGTGAATGACATCAATCCATGGGTTATCCACACAGGCTTCCATTGCTTCGAGCGAATGAACCGAGACACCATGCGCACGGATAATATTTTTCGCCTTGAGGTTCTCCATAATATCCATCTGCTTTTTCTGCTTATCGGTCCAATGAGCATCGGTCATGCAATGGATCTGCACGAGATCAAGATAGTCAGTCTTTAACTCCCTTCTGAAGCGGTCGATAACGACATCAGCGTCAGGACGTTCCGGTTCAGGTATTCCTCCCTGGCCTACCCAGATTTTTGAGCTCAGAATATAGGATTCTCTCGCGACATCTTTGAGAGCAGCTGCAGTGAAAGGATGAGTTCCGTAAGTGTCGGCACAGTCAAAAAACCGGATTCCCTTTTCATATGCCTGGCGAATAATCGATTCAGCTACTCCTGCTCTTGTGATATTCGATGACCTGTTATATCCGCTGAAGCCGGTGCCCATTCCGAGCAGAGTGGTTTTTATGCCCGATTTTCCGAGTGTGACAATGCTAAAAGGATCTGCAATGCGCCTGCCGGGAATCGAAGGGAATCCCAGAGTCGTTTTCCCGAGCAATACAGATCCTGCTCCTGCTGTCAGGGTTGTGGTTACGAACTGTCTGCGTGTGAGATTTCTTTTTGTCATAGCGAGTCATCAATTATATAATAGACTGAATAACAATTAATAATTACAAGTATGGATAGGCTTTGTTATTGCAAAACAGTGATTTTTATGCTGGAAGAACTGGCAGCATCATGCCAGATCCTCTCCGTGGCTTTTTGAAAATCACTATCGGAACAAGTATAAATATCCACAAATTTCTGAGGATTTCTGTCAACAAGAGGAAACCATGAATTCTGTATCTGAACCATAATCCTGTGACCTTTCTTAAAGGTATGTGCAATATCAGGCATAATGTATTTAACCTCAGTCACTTTGTCTGGAATAAAGGGTTCCGGGATTTCGAAGCTGTTCCTGTATTTTCCCCTGAAGACTTCTCCTCTTATAAGCATCTGATAACCGCCCAGCGGGACTTTTGAATCTTCAGAAACATCTGCAATAGTGTCGTAGGGGAGAACATCAATTAACTTTACAACATAATCAGCATCCGTTCCGGTTGTGGAAACAAACAGATCTGCAGTTAGTGGTCCGGTCAATGTAATATCGTTTTCCAGTACAGCTGTCTGATAAACCATTACATCGGGCCGCTGTGAAGCAAATCTCTGGTCATCGGTCATATATTCGGCGGTCCTGTTCAGATGAATGCCATCGGTATAGGGAACCGGCTTCATCGGATCAGAAACATATTCATCATAGCTGTCTTTTACAGAAGGACGGGTAAATGAAAGAGCTCCGGCCGGCTGAAGGTAAAGATTCTTTTCAATCACATTCTTTGGCGGCCATGTGGCAAAATCGCGCCACTCATTCGAACCGGTAACAAATATTGTAGCTTCTGGCAGTTTAGGATTGCCAGTTCCTTTCAGATAATAATCAAAGAATTTCTTTTCCTGTTCCTGGAATTTCTTATTGGCATCAATCCCCCAATAGATATTACCGAGTCTGTTACCTTTTCCATATGCCCATTGGCCATGGGACCATGGACCCATTACAAGAATATTCGTAACTGTGGGTGGATTTTGTTTTTCAATAGCTTCATATATATGCAATGCCCCGTAAAGATCTTCTGCATCGAACCATCCCCCGACAGTCATAACTGCCGGAGTAATATTTTTCAGATACTGGCGCGGATCCCTCGATCTCCAGAATTCATCGTAATTGGGATGTGCAAAAGCATCATTCCAGAATTTAATACTGTCGCCAAGATATGCCGGTGCAATATTTTTGTCGGCATTAATAGACAGAAAGAATTCATAGCTGTCAGGAACGGGCCATCTGAACGAAGGGAACCCTTTGCGGGTAGGGGATTTGAACTGTCGCCCGTTGCTATAGAAGAAGTCGAAACAATCAAGGACAAAAAAAGCCCCGTTATGATGGAAATCGTCTCCCAGGAACCAGGCTGTTACAGGCGCCTGAGGAGATACAGCTTTTACAGCCGGGTGAGCATTTATAAGCCCCATGGTGGAATAGAAGCCGGGATACGAAATTCCAAAAATGCCAACATTCCCATTATTGTTTTGTATGTTTTTAATAAGCCAGTCCACAGTATCCCAGGTATCTGTCGATTCATCAGTATCCTTGTTGCTCTTTCTGACTGGTATAACAGGACGAATATCCACAAATTCCCCTTCACTCATATATCTGCCTCTCACGTCCTGATAGACCATTATGTATTCATCGCTTGTGTATCTCTCGTAAAGCTGCATTAAATAATTGAAGCTGTTTACTCCCCCCGGCTCAATATCGTAAGGGGTCCGGGTCATCAGAATAGGATGAGGAACCGAACGATCTTTCGGGGTGTATATTGAAGTAAACAATCTGATACCATCCCTCATGGTAATATAAACTTCCTGTTTGTCATATTTTTGCTTCAATTCGTTGCTGGCTTGAGAGAACGCCAGAGATGAAAGAGTCATCAGTAAAACAGAGACGATCAGGTTACGAGATAAGGTTTTTGTTTTCATCCGGTTAGATTGTTGTTTGATTATCATGATTCTAATCCAAGTTTAATGACCAGGTCCCCTGGATTTACAGGTCTTCCCTTCCTGGTAGCCACACCTGTCACTTTCGCCTTTGCTATCAGTTTTGAATCGGTCAGGCGGTATATATCCTGAATAAAGAGAATCCTTGCATTTCCTTCACGCCTGATGTCAACAGTAACAAAGAATTCATCACCGCTCCTGAGCGGAAATTTATACTCAATTTCAACTTTTGTAACAATAAGATCTATTCCTTCATCATGAAGCCCGCCAAAACTGACTCCCCTGGAGATAAGAAACTGGTGCCGGGCATGCTCGAAATAATGCTGATAATTAGCATTATTTACGACTCCCTGAAGATCGCATTCATAATCCCTGACCATAAAGCCAAGTCTATATTGAGAATTGATTTCTTCCATCACTTTGGAAAACGGCCGAAGAACTTTCTGAGAGTCCGGTGGAACTTATGAACACTGTGCGGTTTGTAATGCATCAGGATGCATTCTCCTGTTACAAAGTTTATTCCTGAGTCTTTAAGTTCATCCAGGGCTTCCTTTGAATCAGCCATCTGCTGAATCCAGACCTGTTTTATGCCTCTTTCCTTTGCTTCCCGTATAACTGAAGCAGTTTTGTCCTTTTTTGTGAATACAATTAAGCTTTGAACTTCAGGCGGCAGTAACTTTACACTGCGATAGGTTTTTTCTCCCATAATTTCGTCGGTCTGCGGGTTCACAGGAATAATTTTCATCCCTTTTTCCTTTAGCTCTTTGAAGGCTGCATAGCCGAATTTTTTTGGATTACGCGATACCCCTACCAAAGCAATGGGCTGAGAATCAAGAAAATCATTAATCTGTTTTAAGGTTGTCATGGCATTTGATGATTATAAAATTAAACATTGAAAATAATCATTTAATTTTAAAGTGCCTTAAGTGACTGGAGTTCATAAGCCTTCTTTGCTTTAGTCATTCCAAACCTTAGTCACTCCAAACTTCATACTCTAAGTATAAAGACTTAAAAATACAATAAAAAAACCAACTGACATTTATTTTCATTTACTTGGTATTAAGGTTACAAAAATAAGAAATCAGCATGAAAAATTCAGATGAGACCGGTGATTACCTGTTTTCAAAAAGGTATTCAAATTATGTTTTTATGTTGTTGTTTCTCCTGTATATGTTTGATTATATCGACAGAACAGTTGTTACATCCATGTTTACATCAATTGAAAAAGACTACGGCATAACGCATATGCAAAGTGGTTTGCTTATGTCTGCAGTTTATTGGGCTATCGTCATTCTGACATTTCCGGTATCTATTCTTGTCGATCGCTGGAGCAGAACAAAGACCATTGGTGTGATGGCTGTGATGTGGAGCATTGCTACAGCTCTTTGTGCCCTCACCGGCAATTATGTTCAGTTATTCATGGCTCGCCTTTTAATTGGCGTTGGAGAAGCAGGTTATGCTCCCGGCGGAAGTGCAATGATCTCGGGTTTGTATCCTATCGACAGACGGGCAAGGATGATGGGGATCTGGAATGCCTCTATCCCATTGGGATCGGCTATTGGTGTTCTTCTTGGAGGAATTATTGCTATTAAGCTGGGCTGGAAGCATGCTTTTGGAATTGTTGCGATCCCCGGGATGATAGTCGCTATTCTTTTTCTCTTTGTGAAAGATTATAAAACTGTAGATCTGTCATTTCTTGATAAGAACAGCAGGAGAATTAAAATGGAGAGGAAAGACATTGTCAGAGAATTTCTCTCAAAGCCTTCAGTCCTATTTACATATTTTGGGATAGCTGCAGTGGTTTTCGTAACAACCTCCATGATAACCTGGCTGCCGACCTACTTTGAGAAAATGAGAAATATTCCGCAGGAGACTGCCGGTAAAATGGCAAGCTCAGTGATGGTTCTTGCCCTGGTAGGAGCTCCGATGGGAGGATACCTTACCGACCGATGGAGAAAGACGAAAGAAAATGCGAGGTTGCTGTTTCCTGCTATTTCGACATTATTAACATCAATAGTTCTCTTTGTGGCACTGGTTTTTCTCAGGGGCACAATGCAATATATTGCTTTCTTATTTTTCGGGATTCTTATTATGTGTTTTATCTCGGGGGCTGCCTCAGTAACTCAGGATGTTATCCACCCGGGGCTCAGGGCCACATCCTACGCTATCGCGGTAGTTGTTCAGAATCTTCTGGGCGCTTCTACGGCACCTGTTATAATGGGTAAAATCTATGATCTCACAAATATTCAGACATCATTGTCAATTCTGCCGGCAATTCTTTTAACCGGAGCTTTGCTTTTCTGGTTAGGCTCAAGGCATTATGTAAAAGACCTGGGGAAAGTTGCACATATCACACTGGAGGCGCAGTGATTTTATTTATTTCTTGATGTTGTGTATTGCACAAATCCCCTCAAAGATTCTTTAACCTCCGATTCGGGATAGGAATCGAGGATGGCAAGGGCTTTATCCCTGTATTGATTCATCTTAATTTCAGCATATTCGAGACCTCCGTATTCGATGGCGAAATTTATTACCTCGCTTATTTCAGCCCTGGTTTTCTTCCTGCTTCTTACAATATTCAGGATATGCCTCTTTTTTGAGTTGGCAGATTGATCAAGGGCATGTATAAGAGGAAGGGTAATCTTTTTTTCTTTTATATCATTCCCCACTGTCTTGCCTGTTATGCCAGTTCCTTCATAATCAAGAATATCGTCCCTTATCTGAAATGCAATACCGATGTTCTCTCCGAAATCTTTCATCAGCTGGATCGTTTCTGCATCGTCGGATACGGATCTAGCCCCGCAGGCAGTGCAGGCGGCAAGCAATGCTGCAGTCTTGCTTATTATGATCTTATAATAATCTTCTTCCTTTATATTCAATTTTCGCGCCTTCTGAAGCTGAAGCAACTCTCCCTCTGACATTGATTTAACTGCTTCGGAAATAATTTCGAGCATGTCGTAGCGCGATTTTTCCACACAGATATGCATTCCTGAGGAAAGCAGAAAATCACCCAGAAGAACAGCTATTTTAGAATTCCAGAGAGCATTTATTGAAAGTGATCCTCTTCTTTCATGGGCATCATCCACAACATCATCATGAACAAGGGAAGCGGTATGAAGAAGTTCTATACATGTTGCAGCAATGTAGGTTGATTCAGCTATCTGTCCATTCAGCCGTGCAGTCAGAAAGACCAGCAACGGCCTCATCTGCTTGCCCTTACGCCGTAAGATATAGTTAAGAATTATGTTAAGCAGAGGGATATCGCTTCGCATCGTATGGCTGAAGTAAACTTCAAATTCAGCCATTTCTGATTCAACCGGTTTTTTAATTCCAGAGAGAGCGGACATAAAAAATTATTTCGGTCAAATATAATAAAATAGGAGGTTCAAGATAACCTTTTGATTAATAGTTCTGATATCAGGGAAAATTTCTCATCCCGGTAAATACAACATTTATCATATGAACATATTTATATATATTTGCGACGAGAAAAATATTAATGATGGAATTTAAAGAACTTAATCCGGAAAGTCTTGAAAAAGCAGCTGGGATGTTGAAAGCAATGGCGCACCCAGTGAGGATTTCAATATTAGGGTGCCTTGAAGATGGGGCAAAAAGAACTGTAACAGAAATTCACAAGCAGCTCGGCATAGAGCAATCAACGGCTTCGCATCACCTGGGTATACTGAAAGATAAAGGCGTGCTTGCCTCAAAAAGAGAGGGAAAGAATACCTGGTATTTTCTGAAACATGAAAATCTTAAAACAATTTTGAATTGCGTCAGTAACTGCTGCGAGTAGCGGGGGTCTGTATTAATTTCAGAGTTAATCTGTCAGGAAAAATTTCTGAACATCCTTTTCTGAAATAATACTATAGCTATAACACCACATGTTATTGAAGAATCAGCAATATTAAATACCGGTCGGAAAAAAACCAGTGATTCGCCCGGACTGATAGGTGACCATTTCGGCCATTGTGTGTTAATAATCGGAAAGTAGAACATATCAACCACTCTTCCGTGAAGAAATGAAGCATAACCTCCTCCGGGAGGGAAAAGGATTGCATGCTGGTTAAAGCTTTCACTGAATATCATTCCATAGAATGCGCTGTCGAGGATATTCCCTATTGCACCGGCAAGAATGGCACTTACTGCAAGAATTAATCCGAAATGGGCTTTTTTCCTTATAAGTGATACAAGAAACCATCCTATCCCGAAAATTGCAACCACCCGGAAAACACTTAATATGAGCTTACCGGGCTTGCCGCCCATTTCCATTCCAAAAGCCATACCGTTATTTTCAATGAAATGCAGGATTCCCCAATTCCCAAAAAGGTGGATCTCCTGACCGATGACCATGTGTGTTTTGACCCAGATCTTAATGGCCTGATCACAGAACAGTATGATAAGAATAAGCAGAACAGATTTTTTTCCTGTTGACATTATGCTGTTTTTAAAAATAAGGAGCGCAAAATAGTAAAAAAAAAGAAGACAGCAATTTCATATCATAAAAGAAGCGCAGTAAAAACCAGGGTTCATGCTGCGCTTTTAAGATCTGATAGATGTGTGGAGTACAACAAACTATTAATGAACAGTACCAATTTCCTTCCGGCTATTAAAAAGATCGAGTCTGACAGAGATCCTCATCGTTATTGCAAGTAATACAAATAACCCTATGTTCCCTGCCAGGTAGGCATAATCATTCAATGTCAACAGAATGAAGATAAATGAATAGAGCAGAATCAGCAAACCTGATATCAAAAAAACAGTACGCTTCTTTTTAAAAAGACTATTTAGAAAATAGGAGATAAGAGCAATAGTTGACGAAGCCGAAATTATATATGCCAGTGTAAAACCTGTATATTCACTCAGTGCATTGAGAAGCGAGAAAAACAAAACGAGCCCGAGAGCCACGAGCAGATAATGGAAAACATGTATATTTTCTTTTACTGTCATTTCAGCAAAAATCAGTGCAAGAAAGGTCAGCGCTATAAAAAGTATTCCATATTTTGCGCTTCTCAGGGCTTTCTGATAATGATCAACCGGAAGAATGAAGTTTACGCCGAATGAATCTTTATCCGGGTCAAAAAAGCTTCCTGACCAAACCTGCGGGAAATTTCTGTTGAGGTTGGTGACAAGCCATTTTGCCTGGAACCCCGAGTCACTTACTTTTCTTTCCACCGGAAGGAAGCTGCCCATGAAGCCTGGCGAATTCCATTTGGAAGAAAGAACTATTTCGGTGGACTTTCCAACAGGCGTAAAACTAAGACCTTCAGAACCGGAAACATTAAGATTCAGTAAGAAATCAATCCGGCCCGACTCCGATGAAATATTAGCGGGAAAACTAATGCCTGACTTGAAAAGATCAGAATCCTTTAATCCCGGGACAGCCTCAAAACTTGCAGAATCTGTTTTTAACCTGATCTTGCCTTTAAGTCCCCTGTTATCGCTTATCCCGGCAGTATAATAAGCAGCTTTCCATAGGATTTCACTGTTTTCATCTTTTGGAAGTTCCGGAATGACAAAATTCCCCGAGATATTAAGGTTCGTAGTATAAACTACAGCCTGGTAGATGCTTCTGTGTCTTTTTTCGGTCTGGATTTCTCCATTAAAATTAAGGGTTTCCGGCATAATGTGAAAAACCCGGATATAAGGTTCTGCATCCTTTTTGGCAGGATACATTCTGACCGGAATATTCAGTACGGGCCCTGATATGACTTGCGGACCCGCCCACTGAAATGCGATTTCCTTTTTTACATCTTCGGAAGTTTTTTGTCTTTCTTTAATGATCAGTTTGATCATTTCCAGGGGTATCAGCAAAAAGAGCCCGAGGAATGCGAGCAGCACTATCTTTATTGTAAGGGAGTGCTGCCATTTTTTGTTTTCATCAATTTCAATTTTCATAGCAGTGAGTATTAGTTAAAAGTACTTTGAAGTGCAAAGTGAATATGCAAAAAAAATATTAACGCGATTTTATAAGGTTTTCGAGGGCATTTATATGATTGCGGAACAAGGCGTTACCATTTTCAGTAACCGAATAGCTGGTGTTTGGTTTTCTGCCGATAAATTGCTTATTAACCTTTATGACATTGCTTTCTTCAAGTGCCTTCAAATGACTTGCCAGGTTACCGTCGGTAACATCAAGGGATTCCTTCAGATCATTGAAATCTGCCGAATCATTGACAACCAGAATCGACATAATTCCAAGTCTTACCCTGTTCTCAAACAATTTATTTAAGCCTGAAATGTCGGTTTTCATCCTTGATATTTTCTGTACATTATTAAACCATAGACGAGATGAAGAAAACCAAATCCGAAAATCCAGAATGGAATAAAAAAATTCTGAAATATGGCAGCCAGAAATCCGGTCAAAAGTTCTGCCATACCAAGATAAAAGATCTCGCTATAGGTGAACTTCCCTGCACTCACCAGCGAAAGTCCATAGAAAATTAACATGGCAGGAACAATTAGCTGATATTGGCTCTCAATGTATAGAATAGCAATAAAAAATCCTCCCGTGGCAAGAGGGATAACCAAATTCAAAAGCAGCCGTCTTGAAACAGGCGTCCAGACTTTTTGCCCTTTGTGCCTGGCTTTTCTAATTGAAAAATAAAATGAACCGGTTAGGGCCAGCACCAGTACAATCAGAGCAACCGCTAAAATTTCGCGTTTCAGAGCTGAACTGTCATTAAAGTTTTTCCGGAGCAGGAGAAAATGAACAACGAATCCTCCCAAAAATGCAAGAAAGCCGGCAAAGATCCCTGACAGGCCACTCAGTGACAGAAATCTTGAAGATTCCTCCATGATCCTTTTAATGGTTTTTATATCCCCTGAATAATCAGTTTCTGTTTCCATTTTGGCTAAGTTAAAAGTACTTTGAGGCACAAAGTAAAATTAAATTATTCGAATTTCAAAATACCTGTTCTATTATTTTTCAAATTTAGCTTTACGGAGCCATTAGCGTATCAATCCGGCTAATGTTCCATTCGAAAAACACTTAAATCACAATAACCTG
Organism: uncultured Bacteroidales bacterium; assembly: GCA_963715785.1. Lineage (GTDB taxonomy): Bacteria > Bacteroidota > Bacteroidia > Bacteroidales > VadinHA17 > LD21. Next base: position 1,239,928 of record OY970276.1, on the reverse strand, counting down.
GATAATATTAAATAAAGAGGCTATCTCAAAAGTCAAAAATTGTTTTAATTCTTTCTCTGTGTTGCTCTGTGTCTTCTCTGTGTTCCGATAGCTATCGGAACTCTGTGTAACAAATAATTAAGAACTTACACAGAGATCACAGAGTTTCCACAACTTGTCCCGCAAGGCGGGAGAGTTCCACCGAGGACTTTTGAGACACCCTCAATATTAAATAAAAGGCCGTCTCATTATTATTTTGAGACGGCCTCTTTTTCATATATTTTCTTCAGATTACTGACAGATAACGTTTATTTTATTAGAGTCCCAGCAATACCAGTTGGGATCTCCCAGATAATCCACTGATTTAACATGTCCGTTATGAGTATTGGTATTCCATTCAACATTTACATCTGAAAACTTAACTCCATTAAAATAATGAATTGTATAGTATGCATTAAGGGCAGCGGAGGTTAATCCATATTCGATATAACTATTCAGGTAAGAGTCGTTTTTTATGTAAGTATACTTAATATAACCGACTGTTGTTCCGGTTTTGGTCCAATCGATCTGAAGAAATGCTACAGGTGACTGATAGTTCTGGTAAAGAATCCATTGACCGCCTGTGCCATCAAGCTTCGAAGTGCCTTCAAACCATAGAAATTCAGGAAAGGCGCCGGTGCCTTCACCGGTTACATACATCTTCCATTGAATATCGCTTGATCGGATCTGACCCGTTAGTCTTGCATTGTATGTACTTCCCAGAATTGTTAAGCTGTAGTTCCATTGCCAGAGTTTCGAAGAAACATATGATGGCGTCTCGCCAACAGCTTCTTTAAATGCCGTTACCGGCACGGCAAGTGTTATGTTAATCAGTGATTTCCAGAATACTGCAACTGTTGCAGCAAATTCCCAGTTACTGTTCTCCGTTCCTTTTATCTCCGGTGCTGTTTCCAACGACTTGGCAGCTGATGTAAAATTGCTGAAATCAATTGTCATTGATTCTGCCGGCGGCAGGGTTGGCGGTTCCCCCTTATCTTTTTTACAGCTTGTAAAATAGGCAGAAGAAAGAAATAGAATTAATACAAGTGAAAGTATCTTTTTCATAGTTCAGGTTTTGTGAGCATTAAATAAACGATCTGGATCTTAACAAATTGTTCTCAGCCTGTAAAGATATAAAGAGGGAATCTAAAAATCGTAAAATGGCGAATTATTTATCTATTGAGATAATACCCGGTAGCAAATAGTGTAAATGCAGCTGTTGATTTTGACGTTCTCAAAGATGAATTCACACTTTTAATAACATGAAGATATCTTCCGGGAAGAAAGATGAAAAATTGAGTAATATTGTAAAGGAAGATAAAACACTTTAATTACCTTTATGTAAATATTTAACCGGGCAGAGAAAAATTTTCCTGTGTGTTAAAATATTTCAATCATTTTTATACTTTTGAGTTTGGTGGATTTTGTAGGGAAGAGCTGATTTAATTCTGATTTTCAAGTATTAAATACTCTATATTTTTTTGCCATGCGGAATTTTCAGGCAGGATTAATTAAATATCTACTCTTTCTGATTTTTCTTTTCACAATTATTAAACCTGCTAGTCCATTGCAGGCTGTCAGCAATCCTGCCGTTCAGGGAAAGGATACTTCCAAAACCCTCAAAAAAGACTCGGCGGTTCCTTTTTCAAAAAATTCGGCTAAATTTCCCAAATCAGATACAGCCAAGTCTCAAAAACCTGATACAGCCAGGCTTCTTACAAAGTCTGGGGCTAATGACACAACGAAAGCTCAGGGGAAGGATTCGACAAAATTACAGGCAAAGGATACTTTAAACCAGCAGTTGCCCGATTCAGTAGTTTATCAGCGAAAAAATTTTACTGCTGAAGAGGTATTAAGAGGGGAAAGATTATTCTATGGACTGGTATATCTTGGAAATAAATCGATTGATTGTGCGGCATGTCACAATACCAATGTAATCGACACATTGAACTGGAATCCGGATGCCCTTGAGATATCAAAAAAATATCTTTCCAAAAGCGCAAAGGATCTGAGCAGGGTTCTGCTAAAGCCGATGGGTATAAAGATGAAGCAGGTGCACAAAGGCTTTCAGCTCTCTGCTCAGGATATTGTTCTGATTAAGGCATATATGGATAAATTTGTCGGGATAGGCCTCAAACAGAATAAGCCTTTAATTACTAATCTTCTCCTGTTCATTATTGCAACGCTTCTCTTCCTTTTATCGTCGGTTGATCTTATAATTAAAAAAATATATAAAAATCAGAAGGTCAATTGGGCCATCCTTACTGTCACCGGCATATTTATAATATGGATCCTCGCAGTAAATGCAATTGCATTTGGCAGGGCTAAAGGATTCGCGCCTGCCCAACCGATAAAATTTTCTCATGCTGTTCATTCCGGACAAAACAAGACTGATTGCAACTATTGCCATTATTCAGCGAGGATAAGCAAAGATGCCGGGATCCCCACAGGCAGCATCTGTTATAACTGTCATTTGCTGGTGCGTACCGGAACACGATCAGGAGTTACTGAGATTGCAAAGGTTATAAAAGCGCTGGATGATAAAAAGCCTGTTGACTGGGTAAGGATTTACAAACTGCCTGATTTTGTATTCTTTAGCCATGAGCAGCATGTCAGTGCGGGAGGCATTACATGCGATGCGTGTCATGGCGATGTGAAAACAATGAACAGAATTTACCAGGTTCCTGATCTCTCTATGGGTTGGTGCATTGAATGTCATAAAACCCGGAAAGTGAATATATCTGATGAATATTATCAGACTTATTATCCTGGCTATGCCGACTCCTTGAAAACAGGACGGATCGACAGTGTACGGGTTATTGGCGTAGGAGGAAGGGATTGCGGACAATGTCATTATTAATAATAATCAATATAATTCCCCAGGGATGAAAAAGTACCGGAAAAATATTGAGACGGATAAAGGAAAGCAGCAAGAGGGTTTAGAGGAAAAAACTCCGGAGGAGAGCCCATTTCTGGGGCTTATCACCGATAAGAGAAACGAAATGACTGCTTCAAGGAGAGACTTTCTGAAATTATGTGGTTACAGCTTTGCAGTATCGGCCCTGGCATCATGTAAATCTAAGATTACAAATGCTTTGCCTTATGCCGTTGCACCGCCTGAGATTACCCCGGGAGCTCCTCTTTATTATTCTTCCAGCTATGTCAATGGAAATGAATATTGCAGCATTATTGTCAAGACCAGGGATGGACGGCCAATAAAAATAGAAGGGAATACCAGGTCGGGTGTTACGTTTGGTGGTACAACTGCCAGGGTCCAGGGATCGGTGCTTGACCTATATGACGGCGGAAGATTCCATGGTCCGGTGAAAGATGGAAATTCCCTGTCCTGGGATGAATTGGATAAGGAAATTGCGGACAAGCTTCAGAAAATTTCCGATGCTAAAGGAACCATTGTCCTTCTTACTCCAACTATCTTCAGTCCTTCAATGGAAACGGTTATTTCAGCATTTCTAAAAAAGTTCAGCGGCTCGGAATGGGTTCAGTTCGATGCGATTTCTTATTCTGCGATTCTCGAGGCAAACAAGGAAAGTTTCGGGAAACAGGCTATTCCCGACTTCCGTTTTGACAAAGCAGATCTGATTGTGAGCTTTGGAGCCGACTTCCTGGGAAGCTGGCTATTGCCTGTTCACTATATAGAGCAGTTCAGTTCAGGAAGGGTCCCGGAAAAAGAAATGAAATATCTTATTCAGCTCGAGTCAAATATGAGCCTTACGGGCAGTAATGCCGATAAGAGAATTCAAATCAAGCCTTCTCAGGAAGCACTTATACTTCTGAACATCTATAAGCAGATCGCCAAAGAGGTCGAAAATCGCAATATTGACGTTCCCGCATCACCGGTTGATGTAGATGAAATATCAAAAAAGCTTCTTGAATCGAAGGGAAAATCAATTATCATTTCCCGCTCAAACGTTAAAGAGATCCAGCTTCTGGTAAATGAAATTAACTCCCTGCTGGGAAATATCGGTCATACAATTTTATTAGATACCTATCTCAGGACCCACCAGGCGCTTGACAATGATATGGAAATGCTTGTCGGGAAGATGAATAAAGGTTCGGTAAATGCCATGCTGATCTGGAATGTAAATCCTGCATTTGCATATTGCGACAGGGATGCATTTGCTGAAGGGCTGAAGAAGGTCGACCTGAAAATTTCGCTTACAGGTACTCCCGATGAGACTAACAGCCTTGTTCAGTATATCTGCCCCGATCACCATTATCTCGAGAGTTGGGGTGATGCTGAATCCGTGAAAGATCATTTCAGTCTGATGCAACCTTCTATTAATCACATCTTTGATACCCGCCAGATGGCTGACTCATTATTAAAATGGTCGGGTTCGGAGAAAAGCATCTATGATATCATAAAGGCTTACTGGGTTGAGAATATGATGCCGCGGCAATCAGAATTTTCTGATCCTTCCGTCTTTTTTGACAATACATTGCAAAGAGGTGTTTTTGAACCATCCGTCAGGGCTGAAAATATTGAAAATAAGGGTAAGAAAGCCGGGCTCCCATTCACGCCGGCGTCAATAATCAATACCGGAAATTCCGGGGCAAAAGTTACAGAGATCATATTCTACGAAGGTGTTGCACTTGGGGAAGGACGACAGGCAAATAACCCCTGGCTTCAGGAATTGCCCGACCCGGTAACCAGGATCTGCTGGGATAATTACGCATCTGTATCCCCGGCACAGGCAAAGGAATTCGATCTGCATGACGATGATGTAATTAAAATCGGGGAAACGGAGATACCTGTGCATATTCAGCCCGGACAGGCCTATGGCACAATAGGGATGGCTCTGGGTTATGGCCGGTCTGTCTGCGGTAAAGTAGGTGATAATGTTGGAACTTATGTATGGAAATTGATGAAGCAGGGTAAAGTTAATAGGGTATATACTGCGGCTTTTGACAACATTATAAAGACTGAAAAATCTTATATGCTTGCCCAGGTTCAGCCTCATCACAGCATGGAAGGCAGGGATTTTGTGCGTGAAGCCGACCTCGCGGAATTCAGGAACGATAATGCAGCTGGTAACGCTATGCATGCCTATAATGTTGAACACAATAAGACCCTATATAAAATGAGGAAATACCCTCATCACCACTGGGGAATGGCTATTGATCTCAGCAAGTGCATCGGATGCGGGACCTGTGTAATTGCCTGTCAGGCTGAGAACAATGTACCAGTTGTCGGGAAGGCTGAGGTTCACCGTGTACATGAGATGCAATGGATAAGAATCGACAGGTATTATACCGGGGAGGATGAGAACCCTGATGTTGTTTTTCAGCCTGTATTATGCCAGCATTGTCAGAATGCCCCATGCGAGAATGTATGTCCGGTTGCCGCGACAAATCATAGTTCAGAGGGATTAAATCAGATGATTTACAACCGGTGCTTTGGCACACGTTATTGCAATAATAACTGTCCGTATAAAGTAAGGCGGTTTAACTGGTTCAATTTCAGTGATGCAGGCACACTCCGCGGTAATCTCAGGGACAAGGAAGGGATGACATCCGATCTTCGCAGGATGGTTCTCAACCCTGATGTTACTGTCCGCGCTCAGGGAGTTATCGAAAAATGTTCCTTCTGCACTCAGCGTATACAGGCTGTTAAATTAAAAGCAAAATATGAGAACCGTAAAATTCATGAAAATGAAATTCAGACAGCTTGTTCACAAAGCTGTCCGGCCAAAGCGATCGTATTTGGAGATATGAATGATGAGGATAGTGAATTGAACAGATTGATTAACAGCGGGCGCCGGTATAATTTACTTGAGGAGTTATATACGATGCCATCGGTAAATTATCTTACCAAAATAAAAAACAAGATATTGTAAGTACAAATTCTTTAAGATATGCTTCTATCTCCACTTCGAACTCCTTTGATTGATGGTCAAAAAACTTACCGGAGCATAACCAGCGATATTCTCGATCCGCTGACAAATAAAGCGGGTAAGCTCTGGTATCTGGGGATGACAATAGCAGGGCTTGCTATGGTTTTCGGAGTATTCATGATCTTCTGGACGGTTTGGCAGGGTATAGGGACCTGGGGGGAGAACAGAACTGTGGGCTGGGCTTTTGAGATTACTACATTTGTGTGGTGGATAGGAATTGGTCATGCCGGGACCTTTATTTCTGCAATCCTTCTGCTGTTCAGGCAGAAATGGAGAAACAGCATTAACAGGTCGGCTGAGGCAATGACGATCTTTGCGGTAATCTGTGCCGCCCTTTTTCCTTTAATACATTTAGGACGTCCGTTACTTACATTTTTTATATTTCCCTACCCCAACACAAGAGGCGTTTGGGTAAACTTTAATTCGCCTTTGGTTTGGGACGTATTTGCAATCTCAACCTATTTCACTATTTCACTGGTATTCTGGTATGTGGGATTGATTCCCGACATTGGCACTCTCCGTGACAAAATAAAGAAGGGGTTTAAGAAGTATATCTATAATTTCCTGAGCTTTGGCTGGAAAGGCTCTGCAAGAGACTGGCACAGGCATGAGGTAACGTCTATAATGCTTGCAGCAATTGCCACCCCGCTTGTTTTGTCGGTGCACAGTATCGTAAGTATGGACTTTGCCTCATCAATTCTCCCCGGATGGCACACAACCATTTTCCTCCCTACTTTGTTGCGGGGGCAATTTTCTCGGGATTTGCAATGGTACAGACACTATTGATCATTACAAGAAAAACAATGGGCCTTGAGCAATACATTACCGTGAATCATGTGGAAAACATGAATAAAATCCTTATAGCAACCGGTTCAATTGTTGCTCTTGCCTATATGACGGAAATGTTTATGTCGTGGTATTCCGGAAATGAATATGAACAGTATGCGTTTTTAAACCGGGCTACCGGGCCATATCGCTGGGCATACTTTCTGATGATTTTCTGTAATGTGTTTTCCCCTCAGCTGCTATGGATAAAAAAACTTCGGACAAGCCTGATGTTCACTTTCCTGCTGTCTATCGTGATTAACATTGGAATGTGGTTCGAGCGGTTTGTCATAATCGTTGTTTCCCTGCATAGGGATTACCTGACATCAAGCTGGACTATGTATAAACCTACGATTGTTGAATACGGACTGTTAATCGGGACTTTAGGGATATTCTTTACGGCATTTCTCCTTTTTATACGCGTATTCCCTGTAATTTCAATTTCTGAAGTTAAATCGATTCTGAAAACTAACGGGGACAAGACGAATCATTTGGAGCATGGAAAATAAAAAATATATATCAGTATCTTTTGATGACGAGATCCCTTTGCTTCAGGCTGTGAGGAAACTTCGGGAAAGCAATGAGATCATTTCTGATGTTCTGACTCCATTCCCTGTGCACGGAATGGATGAAGCGCTGGAAATAAAACGTACGCGGATTCCAATCGTCGGGTTTATCTTTGGGGCCATTGGGGCATCGCTTGCATTTATTTTTCAGACCTGGGTCTTTACAGTAAGTTATCCCTTAATAATAGGAGGAAAGCCATATTTTGCAGCACCCGCTTTTATTCCGATAACATTTGAACTTACAGTTCTTTTTTCAGGTCTGGCGATGGTTTCAGCGTTTCTTATCAAATCAAGGCTGAAGCCAGACATAAGATTCAAGCCGGTTGACAAAAGAATAACTGACGACAGGTTTATCATACTGGTGAATCCTTCCGGTAATGGCACAACTGTGGAGAGGGTGCAAGAACTATTGGCAGGAATTCATACAATAGAAATCAGATAATAAGAACACTGCAATATGGATGAACAATTCGATTTTAAGCAGAAATTCCGTAATGTCCTTATAATCTTAATTGCAGGAGGCATTCTTGTTGCACTTGCCGCAATTTTTATATCGAAGCCCGGTGCTTCAAGGATTTGGGCTAATATACTGCTGAACAATCAGTATTTCATGGGACTCTCACTGGGCGCTGCTTTTTTTCTCGCAGTTCACCGGATCGGTCAGTCAGGATGGCATACAGTGATACAAAGACTGCCCGATGCAATGACCGCTTTTCTTCCGGTAGCCTTTGTGCTTATGCTTCTTATTTATTTTGGCATGCACAACATTTACAGCTGGTCAGATGATAATGTGACGGACAAGGTTATTCTGGGTAAACGGCTCTGGCTTAATGTTCCCTTTTTCTTTTTAAGAGTGGTGGTATATTTTGCAGGCTGGATCATTCTATCACGGATGATAAGAATTAATTCCCGGGCTCTTATTTCCTCTTCCGATTTAAAATATCATAACAGAAGAGTTCTCTTCTCAGGACTTTTCCTGGTTTTTTACGGCATAACAGTATCAGCCAGCAGCTGGGACTGGATAATGTCGCTTGACGTCCGATGGTACAGCACTATTTTCGGCTGGTACGTTCTGATCGGCATGTTCGTTACCTCACTTGCATTTATTACTGTTCTGATCTGGTTTCTTAAAGGTCAGGGATATCTGAAATATATCAGAGCCGATCATGTGCACGATATGGCGATCTATATGTTTTGTTTCAGCATATTCTGGACTTATCAGTGGTTTTCTCAGTATGAGTTGATCTGGTATGGTCACCTCCCGGAGGAAACATCATACTTTATTACAAGACTTCATCATTTTAAGATCATTTTCTTCATAAATCTCGGGATTAATTTTGTAGTTCCTTTTTTAGGTCTTATTACATTCAATTCAAAACGAAGGCTGGGCTGGGTGACTATAATTGCAGCGGTCCTGCTGGCTGGTCACTGGCTCGATTACTGGCTCATGATTATGCCGGCAGCGGCAGGAGAAAAAGCAGGAATAGGAATACTTGAGATCAGTATGACCTTAGTCTATGCTGGCATATTTGTATTTATTGTATTCAGATCTCTCGCAACGGGCCCACTGGTGGTTAAGAATGATCCTTACCTTGAAGAAAGCCTGAACTATGAATCATGACCGCTAATATTCTGTGAAAATGCATATTGCACGACAAATATCATTTAAAATCTTACTTCTGTTATTGACCGGGATCAGTCTCTTGTCATGCGACAGGCAGAAGAATATGAGAGGATATGACTTTATACCTGATATGGTATATTCACGGGCCTATGATACCTATTCTGACAATCCCAATTTTAAGGACAGTATGACAATGAGGGTCCCTGTAAAAGAAACAGTCCCTATTGGTTATTTGCCTTTCAGATATACTCTCGATTCCGTTTCGCGGCTGAAAGCTGGGAAAGAGCTCATTAATCCCTATTTGCCAACCGCTGATAATCTCGCCAGGGGAAAGTTTATATTCACAACGTTCTGTATTGGCTGTCATGGAGCACAGGGCAAAGGTGACGGCCAGCTTTATAGCAGCGGTTTGTATCCATTGAAACCAAGAGACATTTCTGCCGCACCGACCGCAAAACTGAAGGATGGACAGATATATCATACAATAACCTTAGGATTTGGCTCAATGGGAGCCCATGGAGCGCAGGTAAGACCCGACGACAGGTGGAAGCTCGTTTTGTACGTGAGAGAGCTGCAAAAGAAAGTGCAGATGGCTTCAGACACAATTCCTGCAGCAAAGACAGAATAGAGATTATATTATTATCCTGTCGGAAATAAGCAAAAGCAGTACAAGTAAAAAATAGGAATCAAGAACTACAGAATATTTTCTATAGTTGTTTTTCTCAGACTGACTGGTCAACAGCCCGGTAAACAGCCACATCATTAAGATGGATACGGCTATCAGTATAGCATTTATGATTGTGGTGTGAATGATCTCAAAATAACACAAAAACAGTGCTGCTACAACTGAGGCTGCGACCCAGCTGAAGGTCAGTCTTCTGATCTGTAATTGGCTAAAAATGCCCGAAAGGCTGGGAAAACCCGCGAGCTCATATTCTTTTCCATATTTGAGGATCAGCAGCCAGAAGTGAGGAATTTGTCCGATGAAGATCAGGAATTCTATGAAAATAATGGGTTTTGCCCATAATCCTCCGCCTGCGGCAACCCATCCGATAAGAGGAGGCAACGCCCCCGTAAGAGCGCCCGGCACAACAGCAAAAGCAGTGAATCTCTTTGAGTAAGTATAGATGACGTTGTACCATATAATTGTTATGCAGCCAATGATTAATGCCTTAATATTTCCGGCCCAGGTTATTAGCGACATCCCGGTGAGAAGGGTTAAAATGAAGAAGACAACTGCATGTTTAATACTGATCCTGTGGGCCGGGATAGGACGCCTGCATGTCCTGTTCATTTTTCTGTCAGTGTCCGCTTCCTGAATCTGGTTAAGAACTGAAGCTGAGATTGCCATGAACAGTATCCCGAAGCTGGTGAGGAAGAGTCTGCCGGAGAGATGAGGATCATAAACAAAATAGCCTGTGAATCCTGTAAGACTTACCGGAATCATTATTTTAAGCTTTGATAGTTCCAGCCAATCTTTAAGTTTGTTTTCAGGTCTATTTGTCATTCAGGGTTTTCAGGAATTCTATTATTTTCTCGACATCGTCATCGCTCAGGGTATTGCGGTAACTCTGCATCAGATTTGTGGGATATCCCTTGATAACATCAGTGTTGGGTTCAAAAATGCATTTTTTTATATAATCTGCATCAACAGTAAGTGTCTGTTCCTTTCCATTTGTGGTCACTGTTACCTGGGATCCCCACAGATTCAGGTAAGTAGGGCCAATTAACTTGGATCCATCAGTAGTATGACAAGCAAAGCAGCCGGTCGACCTCATGATCGATTCCCCTGCTGCACCCGGTGTGCTTCCTGCCGCCGCAACTGGTCTTGCTGATTCAGCATACCATGCCTTAAATTTATCGGGGGTCATCACATTTACAGTCGAGTGCATATAGGAATGTTGCAATCCGCAGTATTCAGCACAGAAGATATTATATTTACCTTCCGACTCAGGCAAAAACCACATAACTTTTTGTCTTCCGGGTATAATATCGCTTTTTATCCTGAAGTCGGGAATGAACAGACTGTGGATAACGTCAATTGAAACGAGGTTTACCTTTACAGGCGTATTAAGAGGTACTACCAGATCAGGGCTCTGCTTCCCATTATCATATAAGAACATAAAATTCCACATCCTGGCCACTACTGTGACATTCATAGCGTTTTTCGGAACTTTTGTCGTTGGTTCCCATCCCGACCAGCCCAGGAAAAACATTACGAGAGCAAGTAAAAGCGGAACAATCGTCCAGGTTACTTCCAGCAGAGTGCTTCCTTCAATCTGAGTGGGAACTGCATTCTTCTTCCTGTTATAACGGAAGACAAAATAAAGCATTGTAAGTGTAAGGCCCACCAGGAGCAGCAAAGATACACCGGCTATAAAATAGAATGCCCTGTTATAAGTTGCAACATAATTCGAAGCCTCAATTCCTGTACTTGAATACATAGTCGTTATCTATAAAGGTAGTCAAGAAGAGTTATGATAATTACCGCACAAATCAGAGAAACAACACCAATGACAGCGAATGTGAACATTCTGCTTTCAAATTTAAGATGCATGAATATACGCAGTACAAACGAGGATTTTACCGCAGCGATTATGAGGGCCATCACAACTGTAAAAGCTCCAAGATAAATTTGAGTCAGGGTCACCGAAGTAAGAGTCAGTAAAATTAATCCCGCAAGCACAAGCAGAAATGTCCTGTATGGGACTATATGATTATTTTCAGTTGCTTCTGTTTTCATCAGTGCTAAGTGATAAGATAAAACAATGGAAAAAGAAAGATCCATATCATGTCGACAAGATGCCAGTATAATCCGCTGTTTTCAAGCAAAACATAATGTTTTGAGTTAGTCCGGTTTCTGATAATTGATGCAGAGACTACCATGATAAAAATCAATCCAACAATAATGTGAAGTGCATGAAGCCCTGTCATAAAAAAGTAAAGACCGTAAAATAGCACATCTCCGTGACCCCGGGATTCCAAAACTGCAGATCCCGGATAGATATGTTCCTTAAAATGAGAGCCCCATTCAAAATATTTATTCACTAAAAATGCTATTCCTAGCAGTATTGTCGCACCAATTAGGAATAGGGCAAATCTTTTATTTTTCAGTCTGAGAGCGGTTATTGACATGGCAAGAGTGGTACTGCTGATCAGAAGAATGATAGTATTGATTGTTCCAATCGGTACACTGAGCTCCTGTGCAGCCTGATGAAAGGCTATTGGATTTCTGAAGCGGTATACTGAGTAAACAATAAAGAGGCCCCCGAACAAAAGCATTTCAGTGAACAGGAATAACCACATCCCGGTCTTAGATGTCTGATCGTCTTGGAGTGTAGGTTCTTCTGTGCTCATTTATAGTTGTAAGGTCCTTTTGTTATAACTGGAATTTCAGCAAAATTTTCAGTAGGAGGAGGAGAAGGGATTGTCCACTCAAGAGTTTTCCCTCCGTACGGATCGGCCGGTGCTTTTGTGCCGTTTCTCAGAGAAGTAAGAAGGTTAGTTATAATTACTGCCAGTCCGAAATACATGACAATCGCTCCCAGTGAAGAAAAGATGTTCCCGGTATGAAAAATTTCGTCATAGTCATAATACCTTCTTGGCATTCCTTTCATTCCAAGAAAAAACATCTCTCCATAAAGAGTCATAAACCCGACGAAAAACACTGCTAATCCTATATTAGCCCACCGGGCATCATACAATTTTCCTGTAATTTTTGGATACCAGTAATGCATGGCTCCAAAAAATGCATATCCAGTACCCCCGAAAACAATAAAATGAAAGTGAGCTACTACAAAATGAGTGTTATGCAGGTGAATATTAGTGGCGAGCGATCCAAGAATAAGTCCTGAAAATCCACCGATCATGAATACAAAAATAAATCCCACAGCCCAGTAAAATGGTGTTTGCAGGTCAATAGAACCCTTGTACATGGTTGATATCCAGTTGAACACTTTTACAGCGCTGGGAATTGCTACAATGAAGGTAAGCAGAGAGAAAACATAGAGAGCAGTTCCGCTCAAACCTGAAGTGAACATATGGTGCCCCCAGATAAAATAACCCACAAAAGCGATTGCTATGCTGGAACCTACGATGAATTTATAGCCAAAAACAGTTTTGTGGCTGAAGGTAGGTATGATCTCAGAAATAGCTCCCATGGCCGGCAGTATCATAATATAAACCGCCGGGTGACTGTATGTCCAAAATAAATGCTGGTACAGAAGCGGATCACCGCCCAGGGTAGGATCAAAAAACCCGATATGAAAAATCCTTTCAGCTGCTATCATCAACAGGGTAATACCTATAATTGGTGTAGCGAGTAACTGTACCCATCCTGTAGCATAAAGCGTCCATGGAAATAATGGCATCTTCATCCATGTCATGCCTGGCGCGCGTAGCCGGTGTATAGTTACCAGAAAATTAAGTCCGGTGAGTATGGAAGAGAAACCCAGGACAAATGCACCAAAGACTGCAGGGAGCATATTTCCGGCTGTCCGGAAGCTGTATGGCGCATAAAATGTCCAGCCGGTATCAGGTGGGCCGTTACCCGTGAACTGTGAGATGAGCACCAATGAAACACCGGTAACATAAAAATACCAGGATAACAGATTCAGTTTTGGGAAAGCAACATCTTTTGCTCCGATAAGTATTGGCAGGAAAAAGTTTCCAAAGACTGCAGGAAGGCCCGGAATCACAATGGCAAATATCATAATGATGCCGTGCAGGGTGAAAAATGCATTATAGGTCTGAGCCGACATTATAGTTTTCCCCGGGGCAATCAGTTCCAGCTTCATTAGCAACCCCAGCGTGGCTCCAACAGAGAAAAGCGTCATCAGAGAAAAAAGGTAGAGAATTGCGATCCTTTTGTGGTCGGTCGAAAGTATCCAGGCAAATATACCTTTATGTTTTCCCTTATAATCAAGATAACTGGGTTCCTCAAAATCTGTGGGAGCACTCATTTGTTAAGCCTTGTTTTAGTTTTTAAGCGCGATAGAGAAAGAAATAAAAATAGTAATGCAACAAAAAAGATAATAACTACTGCCGAGACTCTTGTAACATTAAAGACAAACTGGTTGCCCTTGGCATCATAAGAATAGCATACTGCAAGCAAACGATTTATGCTTGGACCAATTTTGCCTTTTGCAGCCTCAATAAGGGTGATCTTAATATCAAATGGCAGAAAATCGATACCCCTGAGGTAACGGATGATCTTGCCATCCGGACCCAATGCTATCAGTCCTGTGGGATGAATGTACTGATTATTTATTTTCTCGTAATTAAAACCGACTGATTTGGTCAGTTTAGCAATATCCGCGCTGTCAGAAACAAAAAAACGCCAGTATTTGGCAGCTTCTTTATTCTTCATCATAGAGACGTATGCCGCTTTCTTTTTAATACCCAGATCGATCCTTTCGGAGGGATCAAAGCTGATCGTGAGAACTTCATAGTCGGCACCCGGTTTAAGATCAATTGCGTCAATGAATTTGGAGATTCCGAACATCAGCGGGCTGCAGGTACCGGCACACTGATAATAAACAAGATTCAGGATAGCAGGTTTACCAAGGACATCTTTCAAAAGAACCGTATCCCCATTCTCATTTACCAGTTTGGTGTCGAGAGCCACATACTGACCCTGCTTTTCTTCGAAGCTTACTTGCATCTGCTTATCAAACAAAGCCGTTTGTCCAAACGATTCAATGCTAAACAGACCAATAAAAATTGCAATGACCAGTTTAAAATGATTCATAGGAGAGCTAAACTTCAATAGATTTATAAAGATATAATAATTTTCTTTCAGGTTATAATACTACTTCTCCTTTGTGTTCAGATATGATTTATTTTTCAGGTTTTTCTTCTTCCGCATACATGCCCGAAATCATTAATGAACCTCCCATTAAGGATATATCTTTTAACAATTCAATAATGGTAATTGTTTTATCGGAATCGGTAAATAGATGAGGAATGTGAATAGTGACTATGAAAATGAATAGCAGCAATGCAAGCAGACGTGTTGAAAATTTCACGAGTATTTTTGTTATTATGCTGATGCTGGCAGCAATGAGCATTATTCCGGTCAGAATTATTGTATAAGCCCCAAGCGGTACAAAATCAGTAAGCATTCCCAGGTAATAATTCACCATCAGGAAATGATTGATCCCAAACAGTCCGAATGGAATCGCAAACAGAATTCTTCCAATTGTTGTAAGCCTTTTCATAATAGTTCTTTTAGCGGATTAAGAAAAATTACAGCTTTCCCTAACAAATAACATCCGGATCATAGCTGGTCTGACCGATTCAAGAGCCCAATGTTGTATGCCATTAATAAATATAGAATTAGGCAGTTACTTAGTAAAACTTCTATAAATATATTATTTTTTTTTATACAGAGTTCAAATGGAGTAAAAATCCTGAAGTGTTGCCGTTTTGTTTTTGGGATGAACAAACATGAAATACTGATGTTATTGGATAAAAACTTATTATGGAAAGAAGAAAATTTTTTAAGGCGGTGGGGTTGGTAACCGCTGCTGCCTACATTGGACCGAGAGAATTTGGAAATGGGCAGGTTCAGGCTAAAACCATTTCAATCGAAGGTGTTCCGGCAGCAGAATTTCCTCCTTTGCCGTATGCCTATGATGCCCTGGAGCCATATATTGATGCAAAAACTATGGAAATCCACTATGATAAGCACCACAGAGCTTATTATACCAATTTTATGGCTGCGATAAAGGGAACTGCTCTTGAAGGCAAGCCAATGAGTGAGATATTCAGCAGCATGTCGAAACAGTCTGATGCAGTAAGAAATAATGGCGGTGGCTACTATAACCATCTGTTCTTCTGGCAGAATCTGCGCAAAGGAACTGCAGGACCCTCAACTGAATTGACTTCCGCAATAACAAAAACCTTCGGATCGGTCGATAAATTCAAAGAAGCATTCAACACTGCTGCCAAAACAAGATTTGGAAGCGGCTGGGCATGGCTTTACCTGGGAGCAAACAAAACGCTGGCTATCACAAGTTCTCCGAATCAGGACAATACTTTTATGGATATTTCACCCATTAAAGGAACGCCGATCCTTGGCCTTGATGTATGGGAACACGCCTATTATCTTAAATATCAGAACAGAAGGCCGGAGTATATAGATGCTTTCTGGAATGTGGTCAACTGGGATGAAGTAAACAAAAGATACGATCGGGCAGTTAAGGGATGACTAATTATGCAATAATGACGCACATTGGATAAAATGGTCAGGTGTACAGAAACCTCTTTATTTTCATTGTGGCTGTCTTTTGGAAGGGTACCGGTTGCAGAACAACTTTCTGGATCTGGCTGAATTTATTCACCTGCGAATTTACATACAGCTGCAATTCATTGAGGACTTCACTGACTTTATCCTCAACCTGTCGTGTCATGTCCTGTTTAAGGACCTGGTATTTCTTTTCGAGTTCTTCCATGTTGATATGCACCAAAGCTACCAGTTTCCCTTTTTGTTCTACAACAAGCGATTCAACGACAAACCTGAAATTATTTATGATCGATTCAATTTCCTCAGGATAAATATTTTCTCCGCTTGCACCAACGATCATGTTTTTCAATCTTCCCTTTATGAAGAGGTTATTATTTTTGTCAAAAGTCCCGAGATCTCCGGTTTTGAACCAGCCGTCAGGTGTGAGCACCTCTTTAGTCATCTCAGGCTCTTTGTAATATCCTTTCATAACGTTTGGACCTCTTGCCCAGATCTCGCCTTCCCCTGTCTTACTGTCGGGATTATTGATGATCAGCTCTGTGCCTTCGATAGCAGGCCCTGTTGACTCAAAAATTGATTTTTGAGGATTTGCTCCGGCAAGAAGAGGTGCCGTTTCTGTCAGACCATAACCAACAGCATAGGGGAATTTTGCTTCTATCAGAAACCTTTCAACAGCCCTGTTGAGTTTGGCTCCTCCGATACCATAGAATTTTAGCTTCCCGCCAAACGTCTTCTGAAGCTTTTTACCTGCTGTGACATTAAGTCTCTTCCTTAGAAGCGGGATCCTGTAAAGCAGCTTTAGTATCAGATTCTCCCTGAATGCAGGCAATATTTTATTGAAGTAAATCTTTTCAATTATGAGTGGAACAGTAAGCATCATAGTGGGTCGAACCTCTTCCATCGCGGGGATCAGCACAGAAGGAGTAGGAGGCTTTCTCAGGTAATAAACGCAAGAGCCGCAGAGCATGGGTAAAACCAGTCCCAGTGTATTCTCATAAGTGTGAGACAGCGGCAAAACCGATAAAAAACGGTCGTTTTCGTCGATTGACTGGATGGTTCTTCCTTTCAGTGCATTAATTGAGATGTTTTTGTGAGTCAGCATGACGCCTTTTGACCGCCCTGTTGTACCGGAGGTATAGATAATTGATGCAAGATCTTCTTCTTCAACATTATAATTCTGAGCAGGAGTAGCAGATGGGTCATATTTAATACCGCTGCTGTCGGTATAAAGAAATGAAAAATCATCTATCAGAATTGCTGTTTTCAGGACATCGGATTTAAATCCTTCTATCCTTGAAAGCAATGAACCTGAGATGAATATAATGCTGGACCCGGAATGTTCAAGAACATTAGCAACTTCTTTACCCGAAAAATCAGGAAGGATTGGTACAGCCACGGCTCCCATAAATGTTGTTGAGAAATAGACAACAGCCCAGTTTGGCATATTCAGACTAAGAATAGCAACTTTATCGCCGGGTCGTACACCGAGTCTTTCCTGAAAAGCAATCAGAGCCCCGATCTCCTTGTTTATCTGATCGTAGGTTTTTGGCTTTTCCCCGGCAAATGCGTACGCATTGTGGTTTCCAAACTTTCTTAATGTATCGCTGAACATTCCAGGGAAAGTCAGCCTGAATTCATATTTGTCCATCATCCCCAAAGCTAGAGCCGATTTAAACCCGCAAGTTACAAATTTATTGAATTCAACGGCTTACAGAGGACGGAAAATTGGCTTAAATCCACAAAACCATGGCAATTCTTTAAACCTTTGTCGGTCAGAATGGTTAATATTGTAATTTATTTTCAACCTTAACAACATGAGTCCTCTGATAAGAGTAACAAAAGAATTCTCATTTGAAATGGCGCACGTGTTATGGAACTACGATGGCCCCTGCAAAAATGTTCATGGTCATTCTTACCGTCTTTTCGTAACCCTGTCGGGCTATCCGGCACAGAATAATGATAACCCCAAAAATGGAATGGTTATTGATTTTACTGATCTGAAAAAGATTGTCAGGAAAGAGATCGTCGATGTTTTTGATCATTCGGTAGTACTGAGCAGCAATATCGATAAAGAAAAAACAGATATATTCAGCAAGATGTTCGGGAATATTGTCCTGGTTGGATATCAGCCTACATGTGAAAACCTTGTGGCGGATTTTGCGAAACGCATTACACCCTCCCTGCCTGCAGAAGTGAAGCTGCATAGTCTTAAGCTTTATGAAACCGCAACCTCTTTTGCAGAGTGGTATGCGGGTGATAATGAAGGTTAAATAAAGATTTATAATGACAGATAATACTACTAAAAAACTCTTCCTGCTTGATGCTTATGCACTGATCTTCAGAGCATATTATGCATTTATCAAGAATCCAAGGATAACTTCCAGGGGACTGAATACTTCCGCCATATTCGGGTTCCTGCTGGCTCTGGAGGAAGTTCTTCGAAACCGCAGGCCCACCCATATTGCCGTCGTTTTCGATCATCCGTCTCCGACTTTCAGGCATGAGATGTATAAGGAGTACAAGGCTCATCGCGACGAAACTCCTGAGGATATTAGAAAAGCAGTTCCTTATATAAAGAAGCTGATTGAAGCATATAAAATCCCGGTTATAGACTATCCGGGATTTGAGGCCGATGATATTATTGGAACACTGGCCCGAAAGGCTTCAGGACAGGGCTATACGACCTTCATGTTTACTCCCGATAAAGATTATGCCCAGCTTGTTTCCCCTAACATATTTATGCTGAAGCCTTCAAGAAGCGGTAATGAATCGATATTGTGGGGAGTTGAGGATGTTCAGAAGGAATTCAGCGTTGAGCGTCCGGAACAGGTGATAGATATCCTCGCGCTTATGGGAGATACTGCAGATAATATTCCTGGTGCTCCCGGGGTAGGCCCAAAAACTGCAATGAAGCTTATTTCGGAATATGGCAGCATTGAAGAACTCTTTAAACATACTGATGATCTCAAAGGGAAGCTTAAAGAAATTATAGAGAATAACAGAGGCCTGATCGAAATGTCGAAGAAGCTTGCAACAATTGAACAAAATGTACCCGTTGAGCTGAATGAAACTGCCCTGGAGCTGGAAGTTCCTGATCCGGTTAAGCTGAAAGCCCTGTTTGATGAACTTGAATTCAAGACAGTTGCAGCCAGGATACTCTCGGAGATAGATAAATCCCTTAAACCAAGGGAATCCCAGCAACTTTTTACTCCCCAGCCTGAATCCGCACAGGGCAGGCTTTTTGAAGAAGAACCAACTGCCGGCGGCGGTGAAAAATCATCAATAGAGACTGTTGAACATACATATATCCTGCTCAAAGACAGTTCAGACATCAGGGAATTTGTTAAAAAGGTTAAAAGCCTTAAGGAGTTTTGTTTTGATAGTGAAACCACCAGCATAAATCCGCTCGAAGCCGAACTTGTAGCTCTGACATTTTCCTGGGAAAAAGGGAAAGGTTATCTTATCCATTTCCCTGAATCACAAAAGGAGGTCAGGGAGATCCTTGAACTGGTGAGGCCGGTTTTTGAAGATCCCGGAATATTGAAAATAGGGCAGAATATGAAATATGATATTCAGGTCCTTGCCAGCTATGGTATTGAGGTGAAAGGCCCACTCTTTGATACTATGATAGCCCATTATCTTCTGGAACCGGATATGCGTCATAACATGAATTTATTATCCGAAGCATATCTGAGCTACACTCCGGTGCATATTGAATCACTGATAGGTGAAAAGGGGAACAACCAGAAAAACATGCGGTCGGTGCCGGTTGAAAAGCTGATGGAATATGCGGTGGAAGATGCTGATGTAACTTATCAGCTTAAGAATGTATTCGAGCCAAGGATCAAATCCGAAGGTCTTGAGCCTCTGTCGCGCGATATCGAAATGCCATTGATAAGTGTCCTGGCAACAATTGAAAGAAATGGTGTTATACTGAATCTTGACGATCTGAAGACAATAACGCTAAACCTTCGGGAGGATATTCTTTCGCTTGAAAAGGAGATCTATGAGCTCGCAGGAACAGAATTTAATATTTCCTCTCCCAAGCAGTTAGGGGATATACTATTTATCAGACTAAAGCTTGATGATAAAGCCAGGGTTTCCAAAACCAAGCAGTTCATTACAAACGAGGAGATACTTCAGCGGCTTACCAGCAAACATCCGATTGTCGAAAAAGTGTTGGAATACAGGGGGCTCAGGAAGCTCTTATCGACTTATGTTGAAGCGCTTCCGCTTCTTGTTGATAAGAAAACAGGTAGAATTCATACCTCGTTCAACCAGGCTGTGGCTGCTACGGGCAGACTAAGCTCAAATAATCCTAACCTGCAGAATATTCCGGTAAGAGACGAAAGGGGGAGAGAGATACGTAAAGCCTTCGTCCCTGCAAAAGGACACATATTCTTCTCTGCCGATTATTCGCAGATTGAGCTGAGGCTTATTGCTCACCTGAGTAAAGATAAAGGTATGATAGGTGACTTTCTTTCAGGAAATGATATACATGCAGCTACAGCATCCAAGATATTCGGAGTTGATATAAAGGATGTTACCAGGGAGATGAGAAGCCGGGCAAAAACTGCCAACTTTGGAATCATATATGGGATTTCCTCATTTGGACTTTCTGAACGGCTGAATATTGGAAGAAAGGAAGCAAAGGAACTTATTGATGGATATTTTAAGTCTTATCCTGGGGTTAAAATTTATATGGATGAAAGTATAAGGAAGGCCAGGGAAATGGGCTTTGTCACTACAATGTTTGGACGTAAAAGATATTTAAGGGATATTCATTCCCACAACCAGGTTGTGAGAGGAAATGCCGAAAGAAACGCAATAAATGCTCCTCTGCAGGGAAGTGCAGCCGATATAATCAAAATTGCAATGGTAAGGATAGATAACAGGATGAAATCAGAGAAGTATTCATCAAAAATGATACTCCAGGTGCATGACGAACTTATTTTTGAGGTTAAGATCACTGAATTGGAAAAGCTAAAGGAAATGGTGTTGTACGAGATGTCTAATGCCGTTAAGCTGGATATCCCGCTGCTTGTTGAAGGCGGCACCGGAAACAACTGGTTTGAAGCGCATTGAAATTAAAAGTGACAGGTACAAAAAATCGGTTATTGGGTAAAGAAATGGAAGTAAGCGTAATATTTTTCGGAGTTCTTGCGGAAGTATCAGGAATACCTTTTAAGCATTATCACAATGTAAAATCTGTCAACGAGCTTAAATTGATGATTCAGGATGATTTTCCGCAAATTGTCCATTATAATTTCCGCTTGTCGGTTAACAGCGTGATTACTGACGAAAATCTGTTGCTGAAATCGGGAGATGAAATAGCTTTAATGCCTCCTTTTGCAGGAGGCTGAAATACTGCACTTGTTATACCAGAATAAATATGCAGGCAAATTATCTTACTGACGGCCCTGTTTCACAAAACCTGATTTTGCAATCCATTGAGAAAATGGGAAAGAGCACCGATTCAGGCGGGCATACGATTTTTCTGGGACAGGTAAGATCCGATGAAATAGGGAATAAGAAAGTCAGGGCAATTGAATACTCAGCTTATGTAGAGCTTGTTAGCATTGAGGCTGAGAAGATCAAAGCAAATATTTATGCCGGATTCCCAGACGTAAGAGCTATTGAAATTATTCATTCGACCGGCATTGTCAGCGCCGGGGAGATATCACTTTTTGTACTCGTTTCAGCGGGTCACAGGCATCAGGCTATACAAGCCTGCAGTAAAACGGTGGAACTCATTAAAGAGAGTCTTCCAATATGGAAAAAAGAGATCTTCGAAGATGATACACATCAGTGGAAATAAAGAGTTCTAATAAGACATGCTTTTTATTCTCTGATGAGGCGCGTGGCTGGCGGGTACCGGCTCATTTTTGCGGGTTATCAGAATCGCACCTTCAGTCCCGTTAAGAATTGAATCATATTCTGCTTTATTATTCAGTATATCCAGTGCTTTCTGAACCTGATCGTCGGTACCTAACGTGTATTTTATGGCGCCGCTTTCATAAAAATAACGGCTTATTATTTCGTCTTTTATCAGATCTGTTATTTCAGTCCTGAACAGTTTAAGGTCCTGATCCAGATTGTGTGCTACATCTCTCTGGAGATCAATGAACAGATCCTTATGAAGATCATAATATTTTTCTTTTTTGGCATTTGTTATGAGCTCATTAAGGGATTCTTCTGTATCGGTTTTGTAATTGAATTTTTTATCAATAAGGAAAGCTCTGAAATCATCGTAATCCTTATCGGAGAAGGTGAATTGTTCCGGAGATTTTATTTCAGGATGAGACCAGTAGTATCTGGTTGCAAAGTCAAAAATGAAATTCCTCAGGTACAGCTCTGAAGCTATCTGGCTCAGAGGTGCAGGGGCAACTTCAATATCGGGGGTTATACCGCCGCCATCTTTGACAATCCTGCCGTGTTTGGTTTTAAATTCGGAAATCAGCGAATCAGGAATAATTCCCACACTTCCATCCGGATTAGGATGGGAGAAGTCGCGTGCCTGAATGCATCTCCCGCTTGGAATGTAATATTTTGCAGTGGTTACCTTGAGCTGTGTATTATAGCTGAGGGGCCGCGTAATCTGAACCAGTCCTTTACCGTATGATCTCTGTCCGACTATCACACCTCTGTCAAGATCCTGAATTGCTCCCGTAACGATTTCAGATGCTGATGCAGAGCTTCTGTTGATAATTACTGCGAGCGGTATTTTATCATCGACCGGTTGTTTTGTTGTTTTGAATTCTTCATCAAATTGCTTAACCTTACCCTTGGTGGAGACAACTTCCGTGCCTTCAGGAACGAACAGATTAACTATTTCAACAGCTTCTGTCAGCAATCCGCCCGGGTTTCCCCTGAGATCAAGTACAATCTGCTGTGCATTCTCGTTCTTTAATGCTATCAATGCAGCTCTCACATCGTCGATGCAGTTTTGGGTGAAATTGGTAAAACGGATATAGCCTGTTTTTGAATCCAGCATACCCCAGTATGGTACCGGAGGCATGACTATCTTTTCACGTTTTAAAAGAAAATCACTGTCCTTCCCGTTCCTCTCAATGGTTATATTGATATCTGTGCCGGGATCTCCCTTAAGCCGTTCACTTACTTTTTCGGTAGGCAGCCCTTTCAGAGATACACCGTCAACTTTCTTTAAAATATCACCGGGTTTGAGCCCGGCTTTGTCTGCCGGGAAGCCTTTGTACACTTCACTTATTACAACATAGTCTTCTTCTGGTCTTACAAGTGATCCGATTCCTCCGTATTTTCCGGTAGTCATTATTGCAAATTCATCAGCTTCAGCTGACGGGAAGTAAACAGTGTAAGGATCAAGGGTTTTTAGCATATCGTCGATCCCCGTTTTTATGAGCTTATCAGGATCAATCGTATCAACATAGAATGTATTGAGTTCCCTGAACAAAGAGTAAAAAATATCCAGGTTTTTAGCGATCCTGAAATCCCTGGTCTCGTGATTAAGCAGAAACCCGGTACTGGTTCCCACGATCACCAGGAGAACAAAAACAACTATTATCTTAACAGAATTTCTTTTTTTCATAACGATTATTCCATAAATTAAGAAAGGCAAAATTAAAAAGAAAAATCGGGAAGAGTTTTGATAAAGAAACAATTAAGAGAACTTTAACATTATTTTTCATTCTTTGCCGTAAGCATGATCAGTTTATTAATCATCTCTTTGATTGACTTTTCAATAGTTGAATAGTCAGGAACAATATTCCCTTTCAGGATAACAATAAAAACTATCTGAATGTTTTGGGCTGTAAGCTGGTTATAAAGGTCATTTTTATTTTTCCTGTAAGCTTCTCTGAGTCTTCTTTTAATCAGATTTCTGACAACAGCCAGTCTGAAACCTCTTTTTGAAACGCTGAATGCAACCTGGGCAGGACCGGGAAAAGGAAACTGACCTTTATTCCAGACTACCTTTAAGAGAGAATTATGAAATATTCTTCCTTCGTCAAACAGCGTCTCGATGATTTTTCTGCTGCATAGTCTTTCGGACTTATCAAAGGTCTCTCTGATTATATTCATTTTTACATAAAAGGACGTTGCCGGCAACGTCCTTACTAATTATTCTGGTGAGTCACTGCGACGAAGCTACTTCAGGTTCTTATTATATTCTTTAAGAAAATCATCAAGAGCCATGGTCATGGAAGGTGCTTTGGGATTGGGAGCATTTATGTCGAGCCTCAGAGCCCTCATTTTCAACGGCACAGGCCGTGGTGGGCCCGAAAGCTGCAATCTTTATATCACCCTGTACAAACCCCGGAAAATTTTCCTTTAATGATTTTATTCCCGACGGACTGTAAAAAACCAGGATGTCATAATCGAAATCTGTCAGATTTGAAAAATCAGTGCTGATTGTCTTATAAAGCGTTCCGATCGTATACTTGATACCATTCTTTTCGAGTGATTCGGGAATTTCAGCATTGTGAGGTTCCGAAAGCGGGACAAAAAAATTATCTTCCCTGTGTTTTATTATTACGTCTATAAGATCCTGGAACTTAGCCTTACCATGAAATATCTTGCGTTTCCGGTAAACTATATATTTTTGAAGATAAAATGCCACATTCTCCGTAATACAGAAATACTTCATTGTATCAGGCACAACTGCACGCAGTTCATTACAGATCCTGAAAAAATGATCAATGCCGGTTTTACTCGTAAAGATAACTGCGGTAAAGTCAAGAATATTGATTTTTTGCTGACGGAAATCTTTCGAGGAAATGCCTTCAACCTGATTAAATGGCTTAAAATCAACTTTTAGATTATATTTTCTGGCCAGTTCGAAATATGGAGATTTCGGATTCAGGGGTTCTGGCTGCGATACTAAAATCTTCTTTATTTTCAACTCTTTACGGTTTTAGTTCAACTTTCAATGTAACCAAGCCAATCTAAACAAGACCTGTAAAATATTTCACTACTATCAAAACAGGCAGAATTTCCAGCGCACAAAGGTATAAAATCAAATAGAATATTGAAATATTCCTGTTTAGAAAAATTATCAGAAGCCTTATAACCCTGAGCAGGTACAGTAATCCCACAATAATAATGCCTGTTATTATTAACCCTTTTACCGAGAGTATTCGGGTATATGAAATGAGGACAATAACGATAGAGAGGAAAAATGCCCCGAATCTGTAAGACTGGTAAACCCCAAGCAGATAATCGCGAAAAACTTCCTGCCTGCCACTCGCTTCTCCTGTGAGGATGCATACAATATGCCTTATCGTAAGAGAAAAGCTAACAATACCCAGAGTAATTAACCATACTATTATTCCCTTTGACCCAGCAGGGATAATCCCGAAATATGAAACAGCAGAGTAACCAAAGAGCGCTAGGATGAGGAAGGAAATAAGATTCAGGATTGTTGATTGCCAGTGAAAAAGTCCCCCCAGGTCGCGGGAACTGTGATCATTAATTCCACGGAGCAAAAAGAACTTCCCAAACCCGGCTGACATGCGGCTTGTTGAAGATTTTACCAGGGAATATAATAAAGCCGCTACCAGGATTATAAGAATCATCCAGTCAGGATGAAGCGGGTTTGCCTGCCTGGGATCTCCCGGCTTAAGATGTTGCATAAGCACAGCTTTTTCCTTTGATTCGCGCTGCCTTACATTATCAATGAAATTGAAAGGGAAATTCTTGTAAGATCTTGAATTAACCCTGAATGCTATATTACCCGGATCGTAATAAGTTACATCAGATATGGCATTCCTGACACAAACAGATGTAGTATCGGGAGCCTCAACCGGAAGCGTGATGTGTGCTGCTGCTGTTTTGTGCTTTTCGGAATCTCTGCGCTGGATGGAAATTGCTGCGGACACAGTATCATGGACTACACGCGTGGAATCATGATTAATACTGATTTTGCGCGGAATACTATCTTGCATTATATCCAGACAGGAGATTATCATTACAATAGCCGATTCAAAAAGCAAAAGTAATGATAATTCCGAGAGATAATTAAAAATATTAGAATGGCAGACTCTTAAAAATGAGTGCTGGGGCACCCCGATATTCCCGAAAGAATGCTATTGGCAAGCCTGCTGGCACCAATTCTGAACAGGTTATTATTCAGCCACTCCTCACCAAGACAATGCCTGACAATTTCATAATAGGTGATAGCATCAGCAACCGTTGCTATTCCCCCGGCAGCCTTAAATCCTACTCTTATTCCTGTCTCTGAGTAAAAATCCTGAATGGCTCTGCACATAACATATGCTGCTTCAGGTGTAGCGGAAACCGGCGTCTTGCCAGTTGATGTCTTTATAAAGTCAGCTCCGGCATCCATTGCGATCATAGATGCTCTGAATACATGTTCAGTATCACCTAAAAGACCCGACTCCACAATTACCTTTAGCTGCCTGTTCCCTATTGCTCCTTTTATTTCTCTGATTTCATCTGCAACAGCTGCAAAATCATTTCCCAAAAATGAACCTACGGGTATAACTATATCAATTTCATCAGCTCCTGCTTCAACAGCCATCTTGCATTCCATGACCTTTACGCTTCTGAAAGTCTGCGAGGTCGGAAACCCGCCGGCAACAGCTGCTATTCTGACGTTTCTGGCGGTCAGTTTCTCTTTGACAACTGCAGCAAAATTCGGGAATACGCATATTGCGGCAACATTTGGAATATTAGTAAAACGGCCCGAGAAGCTGTTAACCTTACCCGTAAAATGTATGATATGACTTTTATTATCATCGGTATTCAGGCTGGTAAGGTCAATCATATTCAAAAGACTCATGAGAAGATGCTTGTCAGTGGCATCAGTCGGAGCCAGAGATATTTTTTTAAGCCCTTTCTTAATTTCAGACTCCGAAGGACATGAGTTGATCAGTTTTTGATATAGTTTTGTCATGTAATTAAATTTTACCTTTAATAAATTACATCAGTATGAAAATAAAGAACGGGGTTAATATAATGCTTTTTGCATTCATAATGATTTTTATTGGAATATTAAGTTGTTCGAGAAATTCTAAAAATCAGGCTTCCGGATTATTGTTGCAGACAGACAGGGATTTTTCTGCCATGTCAGCGAAAGAGGGAATGAACAAAGCGTTCCTGCACTATATGGCTGACGAGAGAGTCATTCTCCGGAATAATTCATATCCCGATACTGAAAAAAAGTCCTTTAGAGACAGATTTACCGGAAAGAACGATTCTACATTTGTATTGACACGCGAACCTTTATATGAGAAAATAGCCGGCAGCGGAGACCTGGGATATACATATGGAATTCGAACAAATACTAATAAGCTAACAGGCGAAATCACAAAAGGCACCTATGTTACTATATGGCAAAAGCAGCCAGATGGGACCTGGAAATTTGTTCTTGATGCCGGTATGCAGGGACTCACAGCGACCTCGGAATAATTACATCCCTGGATTTTAAAAATTCAGCATCCTGTAATCAACTGAGCGTGCTCAGGATTTATGCCTGGCCAGAGAAGCAAAAATTCCAATTACAGAGAGAATTGAAAATATTACAAATCCGGTTCTCATTGCGGAAATAAATTCGGGATAAGTCGATAGATTAATCGTCTGCCTGCAAATATATAGAGAAATCAGCATCATCGCGATACCCATGCTCATCATCTGGCCCACGATCCTCATGGTCCCAACCACCCCGGATGCTATTCCCAGATGACGCTTCTCAACAGAGCTCATTATGGCATTTGAGTTTGGCGAGGAAAAGATGCCAAACCCTATACCCATTAGCAGCAATAATAAAACAATAATAAAATTTGGAGTTGTTCCCTTGACAAAGCATAATAATATCAGTCCGGCAGCCGTAATTCCCATTCCTGCAGAGGCAATGACTCCCGGGTTCTTTTTATCAGATAGTTTGCCTGCGACAGGTGACAAAAGCATCATAGCCACAGGTTGTGATATCATGATAAGTCCGGCTGTGCGGGCATCGAGACCTTTAAGGTACTGAAGATACAGGCTGATGAAAAAACCAATTGCACTGGTAGCAGAATAATTTATAAGAGCGGCTATGCCTGAAAATGCAAACACCTTATTGCCAAGGATAAGCCTGATATCAAAGACCGGATTATTTAATTTCTTCTCGAAAGCCAGGAAAGCTGCTGCCATCAGAATACCTGTCAATAAGCTTATCCATCCCACAGGGGAAGGGAGTTTTGAAAACCCCCACATAAATGACGCAAGTGCAATTCCATAAATTAAGGATCCCCGCCAGTCGAACTTTTCTCCGACTGCCTCAGCCCATTCGGCCTTTATCCTTTTTTTAATCAAAAAGAGTGAAACAATTCCAAACGGAATCAGAAATGCGAAAATGCTTCGCCACCCCAGATATTGAGTGAGCAGACCCCCGACCGGGGGAGCACAGGAAAGTCCAAGATATGTGGCAGTTAAATTTATGCCCATTGCCTTTCCCCTCTCACCGGGCTGAAAAACGGAAGTGATGATTGCCATGCTGGTTCCGAATATCATCGCGCTTGATAACCCCTGGAAGATCCTCAGGATGATGAGAGAGACTATGGAATGGGAAAAAAGTATCAGAAATGTCGAAATGGTAAACAGTAATAATCCAAGGGAAAAGATCTTTTTTCTGCCAATGATATCCCCAAGCTTTCCGAAAGGCATCAGAAAGATTGCCGAGGACAGCAGAAAACTGCTGATCACCCAGCTTAGGCTTATTGCACTTGCATGAAGCTCACTGCCGATGGCGGCAGTGCAAGATTGATTGCGGAACTCAGAAAAGGTACGAGGAAGGCGGCGAAGGTTGTAACAAGCAGAACGGAATTCTTGAATGTTTTATCCTCAATACTGACAGAATTCATAGGTACAGATTATTTATTTTACCTTTTAATCTTTCTTCATTTCACAATTATCCTCCGGGGTCAGTCAGTCCTTTTCCCTGGTGTCAATTATAATTGTTACAGGGCCATCATTAACTAATTCCACCTGCATCATTGCTCCGAATTCCCCTGTATAAACTTCCTTTCCCAGAAGCTCTGAAAGCAATTCTACAAACCTGTTATACAGAGGGATTGCAATATCGGGGCGGGCGGCGCGGATGTATGATGGCCTGTTCCCCTTTTTCGTTTTTGCAAAAAGGGTGAACTGGCTTATTACCAGGATATTTCCACCATTGTCAAGAACCGACAGATTCATCAAATGATTGTCATCATCAAAGATCCGCAGATTAACTATTTTTCTGCAAAGCCATTCGGTATCGGCTTCACTGTCAGTTTCTTCTATTCCCAGCAGCACAAGGAGCCCTGTGCCGACAGAAGCTTTTACGTTATTGCTGATCTTTACCGATGCCCTTGTAACACGCTGAATTACAGCTCTCATGGAATATACAGTTAAAGCTATCAAATATATACAATCAAATTCAATCTTCTTTGAGTGATGATTTATATTATATTTGCCAACTTACACATTTACCATGGATTTTTTGACAATTATGATCATTGCCCTTGGCTTATCATTCGACACTTTTGCCGTTTCGCTGACGTATGGTGTTGTAAAAAGCCATATCGGTTTCAGGCAGGCATCATGGATTGCAATAGTTCTTGCTGTATTCCAGGGAGGTCTTACCATAGCAGGCTATTTCCTGGGTTCAATGATTTCTGATGTTCTGAGAACGACAGATCATTGGATCGCGCTTGGTTTGCTTTCCTTCCTGGGAATTAAAATGATAATTGAGGGCTCAAGAAGGACAAAGGATGAGGCAGCCAAAGACTACAGCAGGTTCCCGGTTCTCTTAACAATGGCCCTGGGAACGAGTATTGACGCCTTTGCCGTGGGGATAAGCTTTGCTCTGCTCGAGGTAAGAATATGGTCAGCAGGAATTGTCATTGCCGCTGTAACATTTCTGGCTTCTATGACTGCAATCAGGATCGGAAAATCGGCGGGGGGGAGACTGGGGAACAAAGTGGAGATAATCGGAGGCCTTCTTCTGATAGCCATTGGATTAAAGATCTTCCTCGAACACATACTCGCATCCTAGATCCCGACCAGGTCCCAATAAACTGAATATCTCCTGTTATAAGTGGCATAAAATGGCTTAAATTCTACATCACGGGGCCTTCCTGTGTTAACCGAAATAAAGGTGTTGGGCTTTCCTTCCACAGGCTTCATCCATGTTGAAGGATCCCTGTTTTCAGTTTTCAGCACCGGCACATTTACAGAATCTTTTGACATCGTGCCGGCTAGCGGTCCCAGATCTCCGGCCATAACCAGCGGACCGTACATTATGGCGACCCTGTTACTATCATCAGGCATTGATTCGAGCCTCAGAGAAAAAGGTATGGTCACTTCAACTTTATCACCTGATTTCCAAATTCTTTCTACAGGGATGAAGCTTCCGGGCCTTCCGGTCACCTCTAACCGGGTCCCATTTATATTGATCGCCATACCCTTAGCCGCCCATGAGGGGTAACGAACCTGAAGAGTAAGCTTAACAGGCTTTTCGCATTCAAATTCTAAGCGGACAGATTGTTCCTCCGGGTATGCCGTGTTCTGAGTAAGGACAATACCCCGTTCCTTCCATGTCAGCCGGGAAGCAATGTACTGGAATACAAAAAGTTCATCATCATTATGATAGAAGATGTTCTTACCGTATTTGGCATGATTTTCCATTCCGGTGCCCACGCAACATGTAAGTGAAAAGGGATCCTGAAAATCTTTGAATCCGCCCATAGCCAGGGAAAGATTATAGGTTACATTTCCTGTTTCCGGATTCTGGGAAGAAAGTATATGATTAAAAAGAGCTCTTTCATAAAAATCTGCGATCCGTGCTGACCCTTCCCATTCAAAAAGATGTTCCGAAAGCTTAAGCATGTTATATACATTGCAGCTCTCGGTAGTACCTTCACCCAACCGGTTCCTTAGTTTATCCTCAGGCCCGAAATATTCTTCAAAGCCGTTACCTCCGGTTACATAAGTGTGGTGATTGACAACAGTGTTCCAGAAGAACTCTGCTGCTTGACGGTCTGAGCTGTCTCCCGTCAGCTCATAGATTCTGGATAACGCGATCAACTTGGGAATATTTGTATTGCAGTGCTTCCCCGGAAGAACATCCTTCCCGGCCTTCAGAGAATCGAGAATTGCCTTCTCATAGAATATTTTCGATAACCCGAAATATTGTTCGTCTTTTGTATCGGCATATAGGTCAGCAAGGGTTTCACTTATTCCTCCATGTTCGCATCTGAGCATATTTTGTACCTGATCTATGTTAAGAGGAGCAAGAACTGTATTGAGCCAGCCGGCAAAATGTTTTTCAACCTCAAGGGCTGTTGTGTCTCTGCATAGATGATAGGCATCTCTTAAGCCCGCCATAATTTTATGCTGAGTATAAAAGGGAGCCCATATTCCGTTCAGATCGAATGCTTTGGAACGGATGTTCCCTTTTGCAATCTCTTCCTCAAAGATTCTCCTGCCGTTCGGAAAAGCGCCGATATAACCATTTCCACCGGCATCCTGTAGATACTTCAGCTCCCTTGCGATATAATTTACCCGTTCAAGGAACCGCTTATCACCTGTTGTCTGATACATCATTGAGCAGGCGCTCAGATAATGTCCCAGACTGTGACCGGCCAGTGTTTCATTTTCCCAGCCCATATAATGTTCAGCCTTAGGCTTCAGTCCTGCCTCAGAATAGAACTTTGAAAGTAGCCGGTCGGGTTCATAGCCTAAAAGTATCTTTTCATCAAGT
Organism: uncultured Bacteroidales bacterium; assembly: GCA_963715785.1. Taxonomy (GTDB): domain Bacteria; phylum Bacteroidota; class Bacteroidia; order Bacteroidales; family VadinHA17; genus LD21. The sequence goes on along the minus strand of OY970276.1, from coordinate 1,208,016 downwards.
TCCGTGGCATGAAGGAATGGGCCGCCAAGCAACTGTACTTCACTAAGATTGAACGGCAATGCTCTGAATGTTACAACTTCGGGTCCGGAAGATCTGATAAACCCTGTTCTTTTTTGCGAACAGCCTGAAATACAGAAGATCAGAAAGAGGAAAAGCAAAAACAGACTTCCGGATTTTTTCATGATAGCAGCAGATTAGTTCAATTTATATTTCAGAACTCTATTATTCTGTTCTTCTGATGTACTTGTTTCGTTGAGCTTAACTCTGTGCGCATCAGCACGTCTTCCTGCATATTCGCCCGCATAATAAGCCCGATAATAGTCAAAAGGGTATCATTCTTCTCACTCTCCTGTCAAAAACTGCCATCTCGGTGAACCCGACATATCTTAACAGCTCATAAGCTTCATCAAAATATTGTGCGACTCTTGAAGGCATATGAGCATCCGAATTTACGCAAACTGCAACATTTTCTTCAAGAAATACATGAAGAAATCTACGGTCAGGATAAAAATCAGCGAGTGGCTTGTTCCTTCCGTTAGTATTGACCTCAAAAGCGACATTATGTTTATGCATTGCTTTAGCCAGTCTCCTGTAGAGAGGGCCGAGATCATCCGATGGTCGATAGCCAAATATTCTGATCAGATCACAGTGCCCGATTATATCAAAAAGCCCTGAAGCTGCAGCTGAGATAACTGATTCAAAATATGATTCAAACAACTTGATTATGCTTTTCCCTTCGTAAAACTCAGGTCCCATATCCACTGTTTTTTCGCCGAGATAATGAACAGAACCGATCACGTAATCGAGGGGCAGTTGACTAAGATAAGAATTTATCTCTGCACTCCTTCCTTCAAAAAAATCAACTTCAAGACCAATTTTAATTTTAATTCTCTTTGTATTTTCCCGAAGTTCCAGGAGGTTATTGATATAGGGAGATATGTCGACAGGATTCATATTCCAGTCCTCGCGATCCTTAAACAAAGTAAGATGCTCTGAAAAACCAATCTCTTTCAAACCGGCTGTAATTGCAGGTCCGATATAGTCTTCCGGAGCTGATCTTCCATCGCTGTAGGTGGAATGCATATGGTAATCAGTTTTGTAAATCATTTTTCAAATGATGGATACAGGGTGCATTTAGACATTCAAATTAGGCCTAAATTTGCCAATAAAACAAATCGACTGGTGATAATGTGAACCGGAAATTGATAATTTTGTAAAAACTTAAAAGAGTGAACGAAAAGAAGAAACCGTGCTCATGCGTTAATTGCGACTTCCGGTCCGTTGTATTTACCTATCTCGAGGATACGGCGATTGAAGAATTATGTGACCATAAGGAGGAACAATTTTATCGCAAGGGGGAGGTTATAAATCATGAAGGTGAAAAAATCAGCAACTTTAAATATCTGAAAAGCGGACTGGTGAAGCTTTACCGGCGGACACCCGCCGGAGATGAACAGGTCATCACAATTACGAGACCTTTTGAATTTGTGAGTAATATGAGCATCTTCTCAGAAGAGCGATATCAATATTCAGTCTCTGCTCTGGAAGATTCAGTAGTGTGTACTGTGGAGCTTGATTATATCAAAGAGTTGTTTGTAAAAAACGGAGGGTTTGCTTTGAGCCTGCTCTCGAAGATTTCCAGAATAAGCGATAAAATCATATCTCAGACACTTGATATAAGACAGAAAAACCTTATTGGAAGGGTGGCTTTTGTCCTGCTCTATTTTGCAAATGAAATATATAAGTCAAGGGTATTTGATCTTCCTGTCTCAAGAAAAGAGATTGCAGACTATATTGGTATGAGCACGGCAAACGTAATCAGAACATTGTCGGATTTCAAAAGGGAGGGAATAATCAGAGTTTTTGGAAAAACCATTGAAGTAGTTGATATAGGGAAACTTGAAGTAATTTCCAAGCACGGCTGATTGCCTGACATGTTTATCCCCGAATTACATTCTCAAGAGCATCTTCTGCATTGCTGAAGCGAAAACGGTAGCCCGCGTCTATTATTTTTTCAGATGACACCCGGCTGCCTTTTAGTATCACTGCAGACATTTCTCCGAGTATGATCCTGATTATGAAGCCTGGCACCGGCAGTTGAAGTGGTCTTTTCGTGACTTTAGCCAGGACGCGAATAAACTGGGCATGAGTAATGTAATCAGGAGCTGCAGCATTATAAGCACCTTTCATATTCTGATCCTGTATTCCTTTCAGGTAGATGTTACACAGGTCATCAATATGTATCCAGGGCATATACTGCTTCCCGCTTCCCATCCTGACGAGGAACCCTAATTTTGCGGTTTTCAAAAGCCCCGCCAGAGCACTGTCGCCTTTATCGAGGACAAATGCTGATCTTATTTTTACCGTACGTATCCCTGACCCGCTGAAGAGATCCGCAGCTTCCTCCCATTTTTTGCAGACAGAGGCAAGAAAATCTGGCCCCGGAACATCCTCTTCATTGAATATCCCGGGCAGGGTTTCTGCACCATAGATCCCGGTTGCCGAGGAAGATATAAAGCCATTCAGACCAGGTCTTCTTTCCATGACAGTATTATAAAGAAATCTGGAAGACTCTATCCGGCTTTCCAATATTTCATGTTTCCTTTTAGCTGTCCATCTTTTTTCACCGATATTTGCTCCTGCCAGATGAATAATGAAATCAATTCCATCAAGAGCCTCATTATCGATAATGCTTTTTTCTGGGTCCCACATAAAGACTCTTACATCACCCTGAGACCTTCTGCTTCTGGAGAGATGAGATACCCTGTAGCCTTCCCGCACGAGTAATGCTGTCAATCGTTTTCCAATTAAGCCGCTTCCTCCGGTAATCAAAACCGAAAGGTTCCTTTCTGCGTTTGAACTGGATTGATTTTCCGGCATAATAACTGTTTTTGGAATAATATTAAAAAGCTTTACTTTAGAGGTCGTAAATTTATCAATAATGGAATCAAATAAAAAGCAAAAGACCATGGCAACTCAAAAATCAACAAAAGGAATAATAGCTATTCTTACCGGAGGTGGCGATGTACCGGGACTTAATCCGGCCATACGTGCCGTCACGATACGCGCAAACAGGGAAGGCTATAAAGTAATTGGACTGCGGAGAGGATGGGCTGGAATTACCGAATTAATCAGGGATCCGAAGGCAGATAATACCAACAATTTTCAGATTCTTACGGATGATATCGTAAATAAGGCTGGCCGTACCGGAGGAACTTTTTTGCATACGTCCAGAACCCGTCCCAGCCATATGTCAAAAGCGAGTGTTCCTGAACATCTTCAGAGCACCTATAATGCGGAAGTGAATGATCTTACACCGGAAATAATAAAAAACCTCGAATGGCTTGGAGTTGATTATCTAATTCCGATCGGAGGCGATGATACCTTAAGCTATGGTGTTCACCTTTACAAAAAAGGAGTAAATGTTGTTGCCATTCCAAAAACCATGGATAATGATGTTCCTGGTACAGATTATTGCATTGGATTCAGTACATGTGTTACCCGTACCATTCAGATGACCAATAGTCTGCGTACTTCGGCCGGGTCACATGAGAGGCTGCTTGTTCTTGAAGTTTTCGGAAGATATGCAGGGTTTACAGCAATGTTGCCTACCATGGCAGGAGCTGCAAACAGATGCGTGATTCCTGAATATGAGTTTGATATTGATCTGCTTACCAGGCTTCTTGTCGAAGACAGAAACCACAATCCAAGCAGGTATTCTGTTGTCCTGGTATCAGAGGGAGCAATGTTCAAGGGAGGGGAAATGATTTTTTCCGATAGCGAAAAAGATGCTTACGGGCATGCAAAACTTGGCGGAATCGGTGATATGGTCTCTGCAAAGCTTAAGGACATCTCAGCAAAGTACAATAAAGGGAAGACAATCAACGTAATTAATCAGAAGCTTGGCTATATGGTCCGCGGAGGAGATCCCGATGCACTCGATTCCATTGTTCCGATGGCATATGGAAACCTGGCGCTCGATCTTATCCTGAAAGGTGTACACGGCAGGATCGTTGTGCTTAAAAACGGCAGATATGACAATCTTCCGATCGATGTGGTTACCTCATCCAAAAAGGTGGTAAAAGTTTCGGATTACTATAATGTTGAAAGGCTCAGACCTTACTATCACAGCTTTGAGATGAAGCCATTCCTGCTCATGGCATCTGATAATTAATCAATAAATTATTTTTGATAATATATTGTTGCAGAGACGCCCGATTCGGGCGTTTCTGCTTTTAAATCATTGGGCGGGATACACAAAAAACGCAAAGAGTTGATCTATAATGCATTGACTTTGCTAGCTCTGCGCCTACTTGGCGTGCTTTGCGGTTAAAAAGGACTATTTCAACAGCTCCTTTCAATTAAATTCCTTATTTTCGTCTCAAATAATTATCTATTGGAGAAGGGGGTTATATTAAAATCTACAGGAAGCCATTACCGGGTTCTTTACGGAGACGGGAAAATAATTGAGTGTTCAATTAAAGGGAAACTTAGGACCCAGGAATTCCGGACCACTAATCCGGTTGCAGTAGGAGACAATATCCTGTTTGAAATCGACCTGAAGAACGACACTGGAATTATTACCGGGGTTCTTGATCGCAAAAACTGGATCCTGAGGAAGGCTTCAAATCTCTCAAAACAGTCGCAGATTCTGGCAGCTAATATCGATCAGGTATTCCTTATGATAACCATAATTCTCCCTGAGACACCAGTAGAATTTATAGACAGATTTCTGATCACAGCAGAAGCTTATCGTGTTCCGGCAAAAATAATCATCAACAAAACAGATCTTTACGGAGAGGATGAATTAGCCAGGATGGACTATATAGAATCAATTTACAGAAATATCGGTTACGATATTATTAGGCTGTCGCTGACTGAACCAATAAACCTAGGGAACCTGAAGGATCTGATGAAGGGAAAGACCAGCCTGATCTCAGGCAATTCGGGTGTTGGAAAGACAACTCTGCTGAATTCCTTAAATCCAACGCTGAAGCTGAAGACATCCCCGATTTCGGATTATCATAAGCAGGGCAAGCATATAACCACCTTTCCGGAAATGCACCCGATGCCTTTCGGAGGATATGTGATAGATACACCTGGTATAAGAGGTTTTGGTATGGTAGACATGCAAAAGAATGAAATTTACCATTTTTTTCGTGAAATCTTTTTCAAATCGAAGGAGTGCAGATTTACCAATTGTCTGCATCTTGATGAACCAGGATGTGCCGTAAGAAAGGCAGTGGAAAATGGGGAGATTGCCTTTTTGCGTTACAGAAGCTATCTGAATATCATGGAGGGCGATAATGGCAAGTACCGGTAAAATGAATATGTTGCATTATTGATTTATCTTTATAATCTTACAGATTAATTTTTTTGTCCAGATGAGGAGGATACTAATTCTTGTTTATTCGGCATTTGTTATTATAATGATTGCTAATTATATATTCTATAAAAGCATGTATAATAAGCAGATAAGTTACATTGTTGAATTGCTTGACCGCCAGGTTCAGATAGTCGGTCTTACGGTTGACAGCACCAATAACGGATTTATAAGCGATTTTAATAAAATCAATTTCTCAGAGGATCTGAGTCAGTTTTTTACCAACACGGAAAGCCAGGAGAAAATAAAAGACAGAATGAAATCCTTTTTTTCCAAGTACAATGAATTCATAGTGGGAATAAGATTATATGACAATAATAAAAATGAGTTCACCCTTAAGCGCGATAATGAGAGCGATGAATGGCTGGAACAGCCATTCATCCTTCATATTCAGACACCTATAGAAAAGGTTGAAAAATTAGTTCAGGAAAACCACAAGTACAATTATTACCTTCCCGTGCTGAATAAAACAAGCAATGAAACGATGGGAAACATCGTTGTTACTGTAGATTATCAGAAGTACTTTAAAGCAATATTTTCAGAATTTAACCTCAAAGACTATCAATGGCAATGGGTGGTAAGTGATTCCGGAGAGATCATCTTTGACAATAATGCCGGTAAGGTCGTATACACACAGCTTGATAAGATCATCAGGGGGCTCGCTGCCGGCTCGGTTGAGAACATCATTCATCTGGCAACAATTAATGGTAAAGAGGAAGAATTGATATCTTCATATTATTCAACACAGTTGCTGCAGAAAAGAGACATCGGTTTAGTTTTTTCTGCTCCTACAAGTAACTTTCAGAAATATATAATAAGGAATTCCCTTCTTATCGTTATAGGTACTCTGCTTCTTATTCAGTTAATAATTCTGGTATTCTGGAGATATATAAAAATCCGCGAAAAAGAGACAGAGATCTTAAAGACCTCCGAAAAAATGCTTTTCAAACTGATTGAGGAGATGCCGGTTGGAGTAATTGTTCATAATAAGAACAGGGAAATACTAAAGGCAAATAAAGTAGCGGCAGGTCAATACTCTTACGCCAGCGAAACTGAGATGAAGGGAAAGCTGTTTCCTGAATCTTCGCTGCCGGGGGAAAGCGAATATTACTCGAAGAACCTTGGAGGCTCGTTCAAACCCGATCAGTTTGTAATTATTAAGAAAGAGATAGGAGAGATTGTTCTCTACAGAAACAGCATCCCGGTTATTTTTCTGGGTGAAGAGGCTACAATGGAGATTCTTATTGATGTCACTTTACTCGAGTCTGCAAGAAAACAGGAGGCAATGGCCAATGAGGCAAAATCTGAGTTTCTTGCACGAATGAGCTATGAAATAAGAACCCCGCTGAATGGTATAATAGGAATAACCGATGTCCTGAAAAAACATCAGCTGCCACCTGAAGTAAAAGAAATAGTGGCTCTTCTGCAACGATCCACAGAAGTGCTTCTAAGCATTATAAATGATATTCTTGATTTCTCAAGAATAGAGTCAGGTAAAATGATCCTCGATGAAGTTCCTTTTAATCTGAGAGAGGAAATCTCATATTGTGCCGATCTGTCAAGAACAAAGCTTACCACAAACAACGTTGAGTTAAATTTTAAGGTCGATGACAACGTTCCAATAAGCATAATTGGCGATCCGTTCAGACTTAGACAAATCCTCACAAACCTTATCCATCATTCGGTGCTGGGCACGGAAAAAGGTGAAATACGTCTTAGATGTCTGCTGAAGAATAACAGGAACGGTATAATAACACTGGGCTTTGAGCTCCTCGATACGGGCAGAAGCTATGACAAGACAAGTCTTAAAAAAATATTCGGTGACTTTGTAAATGTCGAGTCGAAAAAAATCAGATCGAATGATGATTCGGAGTTTGGAACGATCCTGTCTAAACAGCTTATAGAGCTGATGGGAGGAGAGCTGACGGCAGTTAGTCCATCGGGGATATCCGGAGATCTTGGAACTAAAATAGAGTTTACAATACTTACTTATTCGAACGACCGTCAGGTAAAGGAGCTGGCCTTTGAAAAAATAACCTCATTCGACAAAATAAGAACTCTGGTAATTACCGGGAATCAGAATCGCGACGAAGAGATTTTGGGTGCGCTGCATCGCCTTGGGCTTACGGTGTCGATAACTACCTATCAGAGATCGACAGTGAGCCAGATAAGGACAAATTTAAGCTATCCGGCCGATAAGTACAGCCTGGTGGTAATATTCGATGATGAAGAATTTGATGGTTTTGAAGCTGCAAAAGGCATATGGGAAAACAGACTCTCTGTAAATTTCATCATGCTTATGATAAGCTCAAATGATAAGAAAGGCAATTATCTGAATTGTATCACTCTTGGGATAGATCATTATCTCATTAAACCATTTGACGTAAGCGAGCTACTGAGCATAATAAAGAATAGTTTTCCTTACCTGGTAAATGATATTGCCGCTGTTGAGATCGGAAATGTCAGGACCGATTTAAACATTCTGATAATTGAAGATAACAAAATGAACCAGAATGTGATCGGTACAATGCTTAAAAGCCTTGGTTACACCTATGAGCTGGCCGATGACGGCTGGGCCGGATATCTGATGGCAAAGGCTAAAAATTTCGATCTGATATTCATGGATCTCATTATGCCAGAGATGGACGGTTTTGAATCTGCACAGAGAATCGTGAAAATTGATAAGTCGGTTCTGATAGTTGCATTTACAGCAGATAATATGCCCGAAACGAGAAGAAAAGCTGAATTATCGGGTATTAAGGATTTTATTTCCAAACCTGTAAGGATCGATGAGCTCAAAAGACTTTTCGCAAGGCATTTTAAAAAATAAATTTAATAGTCAGCGATTTTTATAACCATTATGATGTGAGAGGAGCATTTAGTTTCCGGCGACCAGAGAGTTCCTGACAAAAGGAAAGATATCCTTCTGAATTAAATTTCATGACAATCCGAAAAACAGATATTATAAAGTTTCTGGAACTATCAGAAACTGTACCGGTTGCTGATGTACGGTCACCCGCTGAATATAATTCCGGTCATATTCCGGGTGCAGTAAATATTCCCCTTTTTGATGATGAGGAAAGGGCCTCTGTGGGTACAAAATATAAAAAAGATGGCCGGATCCCGGCCATCCTCGAGGGCCTTAAGCATTCCGGGCCTTTGCTTTTGAATAAAATGGAACAAGGCCTCAGTGTTGCCAGGAACGGCAGGATACTGGTTCATTGCTGGCGCGGAGGGATGCGATCGGAAGCAATGGCATGGCTGTTTTCAATGGTTGATTTGGAGGTTCATATACTCGAAGGAGGCTACAGATCATATCGCAGACATGTATTGGAAAGCCTGGCAGAAAAAAGAAAAATGATTGTCCTGGGAGGTATGACTGGAAGCAGTAAAACTCATATCCTCCGATTCCTTAAAGCTTATGGCAGCCAGGTAATTGACCTTGAGCTTCTGGCAAACCATAAAGGTTCAGCCTTTGGCGCTCTTGGACAACCGCCACAACCGACAACAGAACAATTTGCAAACCTGCTTTTTAATGAGCTTGGTCTGCTTAACAGAGACCTTCCTGTATGGATTGAAGATGAAAGCCGCAATATTGGTTCAGTCTTTATGCCCGATACTTTCTATTCAGGCATGCAGGAAACAAAGATAATTGTTCTTGTTATGGACCTGCATTGCAGGCTGCCACATCTCATCAAAGAATATTCGGCTTATTCTCCTGATTCGCTTAAGGCCTCAGTGGTAAAGATCAGCAAAAGGCTGGGGGGTGACAAAACCGGGGATGCTATAAACGCTATTGACGCCGGAGATTACTCAAAGGCAATTGAAACTGTCCTTTCTTACTACGACAAAGCATACCTGTTCGGACTGAGGAAAAAAGACAGTGCAAATATCATCTATGTGCATACTGATACGGATGATATTGAATCCAATTCTATGAAAGTTCTTGATGCTGCAGGTAAAATAAGCTGGAACGAAAGCGTTTTCCTATGATGAAGAATTCGAAGAGACCGCGGAATTAATTTCTTTGGAATCGACCCATTTGTAGACCTTATCGGATCTTCTTAAAAAATCAGGTGCTTTAATTGAGCAGAGCTCACCTTTTAAAGCATTTTCAGTGATATTCAGGTCAACGCGTATCTCATCAACCAGATATTCGACCACTCCTGTCGTAGGACCAGTAATAAGTATCGTGTCCCCTTTTGCAAGATTTCCGTTTTCCAGCTTAATTTCAGCTACCTGAAGCTTTGTGAAATAATTTGTGATCTTTCCGATATAGAGCTTCCTTTTTGTTGCGCTGGAACCGTAATTCGTATTCCATTCTCCCATAGTCTGGCCCAGATAATAGCCATCCCAGAAACCGCGGTTAAACACTGTTGAAAGCCTTTTGCGCCAGGCTTCGGTTTTTTCCCGTGTGAATGAGCCATCTGCCACAGAATTTACAGCTTCATTATAACAGGATGAGACTTCCTTCACATACTCAGCCGACCGTGCCCGGCCTTCTATCTTTAAAACCTCGACACCGGCATCCAGCAGTTTATCCAGGAAGCCAATTGTGCAAAGGTCCTTGGGAGACATGATATATTCATTATCAATTTCCAGTTCATAGCCGGTCTCCATATTGCTGGCAAGATATGATTTCCGACAGGTCTGATAACACTCCCCCCTGTTTGCCGACTTGTTGTTTTCATGAAGACTGAGATAACATTTACCGGATATTGCCATACAGAGCGCACCATGCACGAACATCTCGATTTTTATAAGGTTTCCCTTTGGGCCTCTGATATTCTGATCCCTGATACATCTGAATATATGTGCTACCTGGTCAAGATTTAGTTCCCGGGCCAGAACCACTACATCGGCCCATTGAGCATAGAATTTAAGCGCCTCAACATTTGTTATATTCAGCTGAGTGGAAAGATGGACCTCAATACCTGATTTAAAGGCATAGTTTATTACCGAGAGATCCGATGCAATTATTGCAGTTATCCCGTTTTCAACAGCTGCATCAATTATCCGTTGCATCTGCGCTATTTCAGAATCATATACCACCACGTTTACCGTGAGATAACTTTTAAGATTGTTCTGTTTACATATTGAAACTATTTTCCTGAGATCATCAAGGGTGAAATTATTCGATGAGGCAGCTCTCATATTGAGTTGTTCAACTCCGAAATAAACAGAGTCGGCACCTCCCTGGATCGCTGCGACAAGCGATTCGTAAGACCCTGCAGGGGCCATGATCTCTATATCATTTCTTTTCATAACGGGCTGCAAATATAGCAATTAGATTTTATCCCTGTTCATCATAATTCTGATGACCGACCCCTTACCAACCTCCGAATGCCTGACAAAAATCTTTCCATTATGGTATTCTTCAATAATCCTTCTTGCGAGCGACAGCCCCAGACCCCATCCTCTCTGTTTTGTCGTGAATCCGGGATGGAATATCTTCTTGAATGCCGACTTTGGAATTCCCTTGCCCGTATCTGAGATATCAATTATTGCATGTTTTTCCGTTTCAGAGATGCGAATCGTTAATTCCCCGATCCCTTCCATGGCATCAATGGCATTCTTCGATACATTTTCTATTACCCATTCAAATAATGCCGCATTCACGGGAATATTAATCTCATCCATTAATCTGTGGTCGTAATTAAATTTAACCTTGGATGAAGTTCTGGATCTGAGATAATCTATTGTCCGCGAAATTATGGCGATAATATTTTCATTTGCCAAAGAAGGTTTTGAACCGATTCGGGAAAACCTTTCAGTTACCTTTTCAAGTCTTTCCACATCGCGGGCCAGCTCACTTGTTATTGATATCTCGGGATACTTGTTTTGAAGGATTTCAATCCAGCCGGCAAGAGAAGAGGTAGGCGTACCCAGCTGATGAGCGGTCTCTTTTGACATACCTACCCATACCTGATTCTGTTCGGCTTTCCTTGAAGAACTGAATGCCAGATACGAAACTATAATGAACAGAAGTATCATAGCCAGCTGTATATAAGGGTAGTATATAAGCATTGTCAGTATGGTGCTGTCTTTGTAATAGATAAGATTAAAATGACCATTTTCCAGATTATTAATTATTGGCTTATTTTCCAGCTTGATCTTTTCCAGCTGGCTCCTGATGTATCCGTAGTTATCTGACTTATGCATTTCAAAGTTTCTTGAGGATAGGATACTGTCAGATTCGTCAGTAAGAATCACGGGAACAGTGTTGTTATTCTCTATTATCGTCGAAAGAAACTCAACATTCTGGCTGGTATCGGGAAGCGATATTAACCTGGTTGCCTCTGCCCATAATTTGATGTTTTTTCTTTCTTCAGCCTTAAGCTTTGAAACCAGGAATTGAGTATAAATAAGAGAGCCCATGCCAATAATTACAGCAAATAGCAGCAAAAAAAGCTTCCAGAATGATTTATGTCGATAGATTTTCACTGTTTTTATTAAGATATTAAATAACCAGCTTTTGCTGCAAAGTTACGCAAAGGATATCCAAAAGATTCTTATAGTTCATTTCAGACAGATCGCGGGGTGTTTAATTAATTCTAATTGAGAGGGCTCCTTACTGAGGGAGGATCAGATTCACCGGAAGAGGAGTCTCCATCATCCCATTTAATTTTGAATTTTGGTTTTTTCTCGGGTCGACTCTTATTCAGGGTCGTATCTTTTTTGTACCAGCCATATTCCTGATTCAGAATGGTTTTAAGACTCTGTTTCTCCTTTTTGATATCATTTTTTACTTCACTGCCTGCAGCCTTCATATCATAACTTACTTTGGCATTTTCTCCTTTCCCCAGAATTTTCAGCAACAGAGAAGTACGTCCAAGACCATCATCTTCGACAACACCGAATTCGTTGATATTGCTTTTATTCTTGTGTCTTTTCTTCGACAGGATCTGCGAGAGGAGTATTTTAACATGATATTCATATTCGTTATCAAAGCTGTGCTTCCCGTTTACTGAGAGATCAGCTGCTGAAGAGTTCACTTCCATCTGGGGCACATACAGGTAATTGCTTCTGATGAAAAAATCATTGTCAAGCTGTTCAAAGCTGATATTTTGCAGTTCAGAGAGCTCAATGAATGAGGAAAGTTGCTTTACGGGATCAAAATTAATAAGCGCTCCGTTTACAAGATGATATTTCCCTTCTGCTGTAAGGGTATTCATTTTATAATTTAACAGTGAATCGAGAGGAAGAAGCAGGGTGAGAGAACCCGAGAGAGTTCCCTTGATATTTTCTGCTTTCAGGAAGCTTTGTCCGAAATTATGAAAAGTCGTGAAAGCCCTGTTAACATCAATGCCGGTGACAATAAAGCTTCCTTTTGCCATTATTGACTTATTGCTGTTCTGGGCAAAGAAACTGTTGCCTGAAATGATGCCATTCAACGAATGCATTTGCAGAGTTTTAAAGGTCAGGATTTTTGGCTGGTAATTAAGTGTGCCCTCGATTTTTGAGGATGAAAATGTTTTATATGCCAGGCTGTCAATCCTGAAATTAATGTCGAGCAGCAGGTCTCCGGGCAGGCTGACAGCTCTGCGGCCCGGGACTGATTTTTTTGAATTATTTGGTTCGCTGAAGAAAGCTTGCGGAATAAGCCTGTCGAAAGATACATTAGCCTTTGCAATCATTTTAACTGGTCTTCCTGTAAGCCATTCGGGTAGATTCCTGAACTCACCGTCAATTTTAATGTTTTGTCCTTTATAATTAAACTGAAGGTTATGCGCCATGATTGAATTCTTAATAACCATAATCCCCTTGACTTCGCTGCAAAGAAATTTATTGTTCTGAAAACCAATGGTCAGTGAATTGAATGTCATCGCTCCTTCAGGTTTCAGATCGATAAAATCATTAAGCGTAAAGCTCTTGTTTGTCCACCTGCTTTTGTTCAGTCTCAGCTCCATGTCAACGGAACCTTCTGCTGCTGAAATTTCTTTCAGATTAAAGAACTCCTTCACTTCAGCAGGAAATACCCTGCCTTTCAATGACAGATCTATGACAGGATCAATAAATGAGTTCATAGTTGCTGTCCCTGTGTAATCTGATGATCCGAGTCTGGCCTTAAAATCTGAAATGGTGACAGAGCTTGTTTTCCTGCCGTTTTCTGATCCGTTGCCGAGGTGACCTGAAAATGTAAGATCTTTTAGAATGAGACTTGATTTTTTGTATATGATCCGGCCATTATTCAGCTTCCAGTTGATCTCAATATGAGGACTTGCGGTATGGTTTAAGGGTCCTTTAATAGTGCTTTTGACATCCATTATCCCTGAGGGATTATAATCTGCAACCAGTCTCAGGTACTTCTCCGGCAGATAATTCCTGATCTTTGCAATGTTTAAGTTGCGTTCCTCCAGATTCAGATCAAGAATATTATCAGTTGAGACAAATCCATCAACAGCCAGTTCATAGTTATCAATATGCAGGATGGTTTTCCTTAATAATATTCCGCTTTTCGAACTAAGCAGATTCACATCGAGCTTTGTATCAATGGGTTTGTCAATCAGGAAATTGTAAAGCTGTAAGTTTCTTATTTGCAGTTCACTGCTTCCTGTGAAATCAATATTGTTTCCAGTTATTCTGCTTTTGAGGCGACCCGATTTTATTAACCAGTTTATTATCAAATGTGTTGACAGGCTATTATAATAAGCCTTTATATCTTCCAGATTAATCCTTTCCAGGCTGATATTCGTCTCACCACTCTCCTTATTATTGCTTTTAAATGTTATATTATAATTCACATGTCCTGATGCGTCGATGAAGAAATTTGCCCTTCCGTTGCGGGCACCGATCCTTTCTATATCGTAAACACCCTTAAAGATATCTGATAGCCGGAATTGTACTGAAACAAAATGTGCATATAGAAGAGTATCTGTATTGATTCCCTTAAAAGAGTCTGCATCAAAGCCGGCAGAAGAATGTACGACAACATCCTTAAGATCAAGTGATGCTTTAGGGAATTTCCTGAGAAAGGATAGTCTGTAACTGCGTACATCCAGTTTGGTTGAGAGATTCCTGTTGAGTGATTTCAGTATTATGAAGCCAACCTTATCCTTTAAAAGAAATGAGGCTGAAAGTAGAATTACAAAAACTGTAAGTATCAGGATTGCCAGCAGCTTTCCAATTTTCAGGAATAGATTCATCTAAATAAAAAATATCTTGCTAATTAGTAAACGATTGGCAAAGTTAATTTATTTGGATTGAAATACTTCTTTTATCTCAGAAGGAAAGTTAAGTCATCATTTGTTCCGAGTTCGGAAGCTGCTGAATTATATTTGAATATCCTGATTGTGCGGTTACCTGCAAGGGTAATCTTTTCTCCGTCACGGATTAACATAGTTCCTTCCCTCAGGCCGGCAACATAAATGTCGCGGTTGATTTCAATGAATTCCTCTATTCTCTGTTCCCTTGTTTCACCTGCATGCCCGGCGGGTCTGTCATCAGTGTAATGCGGATTGATCTGAAAAGGTATCAGATTCAAGGCTTTAAATGAATGCACACCGACGACTGGCATATCATTGGTAGTCATAATTGTCGGACAGGCGACATTTGAGCCGGCGCTCCAGCCTATATAAGGTGTTCCTGTGATAATCTTCTCTCTGAGAACATCAGGAAGATTATTATCCTGTAATCTTTTTAACAGCATCCAGGTATTTCCTCCGCCAATTACAATTGCCGCTGAATCCTTAACCGCTGCAACCTTGTCGTCATAGCGATGGATCGATACAATCTCATGGCCAATCTCCGAGAATCTTTCAGATACTTTTTCTTCATATTCATCGAAAGAATAGGTAACTGCAGCATACGGAATAAACAATGCCTTCACAGGTTTATCACCAAGAAAATCCTTTATTGCATGCTTTGGATAATCAAGATAAGGTTCTCCGGGATTAGTTGAATTGCTTATCAGTAAAAGTCTCATGGATAATGAATTATTATTTTCAAGCAGAGAGACAGGAATGCCTGGTTCACTCCGGCCTGCTGATATTATGATTCTCAGGAATATTTTTTATAGTGAATGTCCTGAAAGAATTAGTTAAAATATTAATCAACAGGACCTTATTAAATAAAATGTCTCCTGTGCCGGTGATTACCTTAATTACTTCATTGGCTATAAAAGTTCCGATAATCCCCGGAAGGACTCCAAACAATCCTATATCTGATGGTTGAGGGTTTTTATAATCCTGCTTCTCTGCAGCAGGATTATAACACCGGTAAGTAGCGCTGCCATTATAATTAAAAACAGAAACTACCCCTTCATATTTATAGATTGCTCCATGCACCATAGGTTTCCCAAGGATGACACACGCATCGTTGATTATATACCTGGTTTCAAGGTTATCAGTCGCATCAACCAGAATATCGTAATTGCCGAAGAGTTTAAGAGAATTTGCGACGCTATATCTGAGATTGAATATCTCTGATTCGACAAGTGAGTTTAAATGCGAGAGACGTTCTTTTACGATAACTGATTTAAGCTTTCCCACATCAGCGGAGCCATAGAGTATCTGTCTCTGAAGATTGGTTTCATCAACCATGTCAAATTCAACAATTCCAATTTTGCCTATTCCCGCTGCAGTGAGGTATTGAAGGACAGGGCATCCGATTCCTCCTGCCCCTATAACCAGGACTTTTGCAAGTTTCAGCTTTTCCTGACCTTCGATGCCAATCTCCGGGATCATAATCTGTTTGTGGTACCTTCTTATTTCTCTGGGAGATAATATATTGCCTTTCATAATCGATTTTCAAGGTTGTACAAATATACTGTTCAGCTATAGAAGATGCAAAAATAAAAAAGGCAAGACTACCTTTGTTCTATCTATTTTTTGCATACATCAGGTTACATAACCTGAGGCTTTTGGAGGGGGGAGGCATCCCATTATCGTCAAGCTAATGGATATTAAAGCTTTAATTACCAGCTAGTTAATAAATAGGAAAAACTGTGTATAATATAGAGGGGTATGCGAACCTTCTATTGAGAGTTTAATAAAAAAGTTTAAAGCTACGACTTCTTTTTAATCAACCCCCCAACCCATTCTTAATTCAACCCCCCAACCCCCCATCTGGGGGGCTTAGGACTCAGTTAATAGTTTTTTTGAAATCTCTTCAATTTGATTTACTGTATAATCTGTGTTGTCTCCGAAAATGAAGACCAGAAATCTGATTTTTATTTAGTTTTAACCAAAGGATTTTTTCTGCCTCTGTTTGAGTCTTCCTTAATTCCTTTGCCAACTTAAATATTGAAGGTTTAGCACCATAATACATTGGATATTCTACACTTAATCCCTTCATAATTGACAGGTTTTATATTAAAAATACTAAAAATTAAAATCTTTTACCTAATCTTAAGCCCCCTATGTGGGGGGTTGGGGGGTTGATACACCGGGAGTCGGAAACGCAGGTATCTTAAGCCCCCTATGTGGGGGGTTGGGGGGTTGCCCATCCGGGGGGGTTGGGGTCAAGCAAACCTGTTTTCAAAAGAAATGGAATTAAAAAGCCGTCTCAATTATGGTATGAGACGGCCTCCAGGATTTCAGGAATGATTCAGAAATGATTCGGAATTTAATTGTTAAAGGTGAGTGCCACCCCTATTTCAAATGGATAGAGATCTGTTTCAGCAGGGCCCTTGCCTGTTTCAAACTCCGGGGTAAGATAATAGGTCCCATAGATCTGAAAATTTCCATAGCCCACACGTGCGGTAGCGCCACAGCGCATCATATTCAGACTAAAATCACCATACGATTTTACTGTATGTCCGTTCTCATATACCATTTTAGTATGAGAGCCCAATTTTACAGCTCCAATAGGGCCTGCGGCAATACTAAGATGATTATGATTGACAGGCAGCTGCATTTCCAGCAGAAAGGGAACTGTAAGAAATAGAGTTGCAAGTTTTGATTTTTGAAGATTATCACCGGGATCGAGTCTTTCAATGACACCATTATCGCCTTTAACAATATTATTATTCCCGTCGAATCTGTAGTTATTCCAATTCAGTCCGAGACCGGTTACAAATCCGATATGTCTTGACAGCCCAAGACTAAGCTGGGCAAAATTGATATTGAAATTTGTTGATTTGCTCGAATGAAGCGTCATATAATCGATATTATCAGGTAAAGCAAGGCTGCTTCTTGATGCTACCCAATTATTCAGGCCAAGCTCAACACCTGACCAGTGTCCATGAAATCTGTTTCTTCTTCTTCCGGAGTGTTCCTGATCCCAGTCATTTTCGTTCCAATTGTCGTTCCCATTGTATTTTTTAATTCTGAATCCGGGCACTTCCAACGATTCGAGAATTGTAAGACCTCTGTCCCCTGATTTCAGATTTATGGCTGAATCCTTATGTTCAACACTTACCAGATCATTGCCAATGGTAACTTTTGTCGTCTCGCTGCTGAGGGAATCTTTACCCTCCTTCACCGCAGCCTGGTCCACAGCTGATACTTTCATACAGAATCCGTTCATAAGTATTGCTGCAAGTAATACTGTCAATCCAAACTTTTTCATCATTTTAAGTTAAATTTTAATGACATGATCCGGGTCACATTTTTCTTCATTATGCCTGAGTTGTTAATGATTTTGAAACATCCCCTTTTCATGAGATTAGTGGTTAAATGTATTTCTAATTCAATGCTGTGACGAAGACAGGTTCTGAAAAGTTACTGACCCTGCTCAGATTTTTTAACCGGAGCATTAAATTTTATGATCCTTGAGCTGAAATAGATCGACTTAAGTTCCCCATTATTGTCTTTTCTTTCATCCAGTGCCATCTCCCAGCCAAATAGTTTATTTAGTTCTGTAACTCCGGCTTCGGCAATCTCATAAATATTAAGAGGCCTGTCTTTTGTTGGTTTTTCTTTCAGGATTTTTTCACGAAGGAATTTTGCAATGAATTTGCTCATTTTCGGCCTGTCTTCATCGTAATCATTAAGAGGTGCTGCAAAATTAAGAGAAACAAGATTTTTTCCGGGAAGCTCTTCTATCAGCTTTAGGTCTGATGGAACGGTAATCCTTACGGGAATTGCGTCTGACATGGGATAGGATCTTATCGATGAATCGACAGGAATCTTCTGATCCTCGGCTGTAAGTGCGGCAAGAACAGGTTTCCCGGCCGACTCTGCTTTATAATAATGTTTGCCCTGAGATGCGACTGTCCTTTTCTTGTTAGTGACTGTGCGTGTGTTATTTGCCATTGGCCTGGTAACAATGCTGTCGGCAGGTATGACCTGTGCAGATTTTACAGATCTGATCACCGGCAATCCGGGTTTTGAAAAATAGCTTATTAAGACGAAGGCAACCACTGCTGCTGCTGACAGACCTATAAAAGAGAAGCGAACTGCATTTTGAGCAAAGCTTCTTTTGAAGAGGCGGTTTTTCTTTCTATAATGAAGCAGAGCCGGCGACAACTTCATTTTCTGTATTATATCGAAGGTCTTTTTTTTCTCCGGATCAAGATCAATCACTTCCTTCAGTTCTGAAATCTGTTCCGTGGTAAGGTCATTCTCGAGATAACCGACGGAAAGAAATTCGAAATGCGATGAGTGCATCTCAACAGCTGTTTTTTTCAGTCGGTTTTTACCAGGGAAAGAGTCTGTTGCGGGATTTAGACTGAAGGCAGACAATTCATCAGATTCATCCTTAAGATCGGGATTTTCATTGAGAAAATTCAGAAGCTGTTCAGTCCTGATCTTATTCAGATTTCCGTCGAGCCAATCGATAAGCCATATTTCATAATTTGATCTGTCGATATTCATGGCTAAAGAATTGTTTCAATTTTACCAATATAGTTTTTCAAAGTAACCCGTCCGCGGTAAATATTTGTTTTCACCTGGGCCTCGCTCAATCCGGTAATTTCACCAATTTCTTTATAACTGTATCCTTCATAGTCACGCAGCATTACAGAGGTTTTTTGCTGTTCAGGCAAATTCTCCAAAGCCCGGTGAAGGATCTCATTCAGATCAGTATAATGAGATTCGTAAGAGAGATCGTTTTCATGTATTGCTTCAAGAGCGGTCATCCTCTTTTCCTTCCTGATAATATCGATCATGAGATGGTATGCTGTTGAGAAAAGCCAGGATTTCACCACAGGATATTCTATTTCTGTAATATTTCTCCAAAGCCTCTCGTAGCTATCCTGAACGATATCGCTTGACCGTTCATCATCCTTAAGGTTGCCTCTGATGAAACGATAAACAGAATCGGCAAATTCTTCCACTGACCTGTTGTATTCTTTTACTGTCATGACCTCAATTACAATGCAAAGACGATTGAAATAGTGAAAAGTTACACCAATTAAAAAAATTTACAGCCGATATTTCTGCTGCTATCTCGTTGGAAATAATTCTTTCTGAAAGAATAACTTAAACAGTAAAACCTGCATTCATCTTTCCGATGCTTTAATGCTGAGGCGGGCTGGGGGATACCGCTTTTCAAACAAATTTTGAATTTGTTTGTTTCTAATTAAAAAGGGAATTACTAACCGATAATATTGTACACAAATTAAATTGGGTATATTGCTTGGTTGCAATTTTACAAAGGGTAAACTCAAATCGAGACAACGATGATAACGATTACAATAGTTGTATTGATATTGATAATAAAAAGACTTGGGGCTTATCTGACCTCGCTTATCAAATAGCCTTAAACAGATACAGACGCCCGGGCCGGACGTCTGTATACAGCATGATTATAAAAATTTCTTTATTTTTTAGGTTTGTAGACCCTTACCCAGTCAATTTCCATTGATGACATTGTATTAACAGGCTTTTCCAATCCACCCGCAAAAAGCAGGTACATCGGTTCCGAAGGCACATCAGTGGTTTGAGTAAATACTTCAGCCCCGTTTATTTTCCAGACAAGTTTATCAGGGGTCCATTCAAGGGTATAAATATAATAATCATTGGAATATTTTGAGCTGAGAGAAGCTTTTGAAACCTTTCCGTCTGATGGAAAATAATCAAACTGGACCTTCCCTTTTGATGTCCGGCAGATATCCAAATGGGGTGTTATCGTATCGGCAAGCATCCAGAAAGCACTTTTTGCCGAAGCATTTCCGAGCTTGATTTTTGCACTGAATGTCCCGTATTTCTGCCTGAAGCTATTTCCTGAGTTGATCAGGCCGGAAGTGTAATTGAACTCCCTTATTGAAAAACCTTTGGTAGCAGTCCAGACTTTTCCTGATATTTTCTGCGGTTTTGTGTTTATTTTCAGGATACTGTTGCGGATCTCAAAGTTTCCTTTTTCGGTATATGCCTGAAGATCTGATTCTACGGAATATCTGTCTTTTAATAGTTTTTCGCCCCAATAGTAGTTTGTAAGCCATTTTTCAGTATCAAGCTTTTCGCTGTCAAACTCATCATAGAAAGTCAGTTCCCGTTGTCTCAGAAGATCAAACTTATCCGAGTCTTTCACCTTGAAATACCATATGACATCACTGTTTTTTTTAAGTTTTTTAAACTCCTGAATCTGCTTGAACATATCAGATTTTTCGAACCTTTTATTGTCGAGAAGATATTCCTTCCTCTTTTTAAATTCAGGGGTTGCAACATATTCCTTGAGCTCATGATATCTGCTAAGCCTGGCTGACCCATCAGTATCCAGATAATTTGAATATTCTTTAGACGATTTGAATTTATAGAACTCTTTTATTTCAAGAGTCTTCTTTAATCTTTTGTATTCAAGAAGCTTTTTGTATTCTTCAGAGTCTTTGAAAGTTATAGCCTTCATCCTCTTCTTTGCAAGGAATTCGGCTGATTTTACAAATTTGTCTAGCTCTTCAAACCTTAATACTGATTTTGTTTTGATTTTTTCAGGTTGAATGGCCTGCTTTTTTCCGAACAATTTCTTTTTCCTTGGCGGTTTTAAGAATGCTTTTATTTCAGGGTCTTTTTTCAGGGTTTTGTACTCATCATATTTGCGGTATTCATCAGTATCCCTGAAAGTGAATGGTTTCATCTTCTGCTTTTCCTTGAAGGCAGGTGATTCTATCAGGTCCTCAAGTGCCTCAAAATCAAGTATCTTCTTCGAGCCGTCGAGCTCCTTGAACCGCTTCAGCATCCCGCCTGCTGCAGTTTTGAAATACATGATAATATCCCTTGATTTTTGAAGGGATTTAAATTCTTTCTCATTCAGGTATTCTTCGGAATCTTTATAGCGAAGAGATTTAAGCTCTTTGCACTTTTCCATAAAATCAGAAGAATTTACCAGGCCGTCCAGTAAGTTATATCTCTCAAGCACGTCAGAATCTGAAAATACTTTCAGCTTTTCAAATTCCGTAATCAAAGCTTTTTCAGCGCGCTCGATTTTAGATGTAGATGGGATCATTCCAAGTTTAAGCCTGAGACTTGCCATTGTAAAATTGATTTAGGTACAACTGATAAAGATAAAAAATCTTTCCATAATAATTGATTTCGGCGCTCCAAATAATTGCTTTTTGCGCATTAGCGCATTATATGCTAATACAGAGCCTGAAAAAAAACGCCTGGAAAGCGTTGGAATTATAGGAAACATGATTTAACTTTGACCGACCGTTCAATCAAAGATAAAACAGATTGAAATTATGTCGCCCAGAACGCCAGTACAATATAAAGAAATACGTGAGGAAAAAAGAGCCCTCATAATGGACACTGCTCTGAAAGAGTTTGCCAATGAGGGTTATCATAATACGACAATCAGTCATATTGCAAAAAAAGCCGGGATATCCAAAGGATTGCTATACAACTACTTCAAGAGCAAGGAGGAGTTGCTTAACTCGATAATCAGCCGGTCGATGGAGGATATATTTACTCATTTTGATCCTGACCACAATGGCTTTTTATCGGAAGATGATTTTGAATCCTTCCTTAGGATACTTTTTTCGCATGTAAGAGAAAATCTTTCATTCTGGCGCCTCTTTTACCAGTTAGTGTTGCAAAAGGATGTGAGAGACCAGTTCCTGAAATCAAATACCGCTGGTGCAAATACCATACAAAAACTCTATACAATCCCCGGTAACACCACAGTGAAAATATTTACCAAAATGATGAAGGATTACTTTGTAAGGAAAAAAGAGAAAAAACCCGAAGGATATGACCCGATTCTCGATCTTAACATGTTCATATATACTCTCGAAGGCTTCACCATGGTAAATGCATACCTCGATGAAGTAGATGATTACTATGACAAGACGATAAACAGGATCATAGAAATTTATAAATAGATAAATAATGAAAAGAAATTATAAGCTGCCATTCATCACATCATTATTGCTGTTTGGTACCCTGCATCTCTCCGGACAAGCCTTGACGGCGACAGAAATAGTGAAGAAAGCTGATGAAAAATTCAATGGTGAAAAATCCAGCATTAGTGTTATGTCTATGACAATTATACGTCCAACATGGCAGCGGGAGGTTGATTTTAAGAGCTGGTCGCTTGGCCATGAATATTCTCTTACACTAATTACAGGTCCGGCAAAAGACAGGGGTGAAACCTACCTTAAGCGGGGGAATGAAATGTGGAGCTGGAATCCGACAATAGCCAGGCTGATTAAATTTCCACCTTCAATGATGTCGCAGGGCTGGATGGGGTCGGATTATACCAACGATGATATCCTCAGGGAGTCATCCGTTGTGAATGACTATAGCCATGAGATAGCGGGTGAAGAGATGATGGAGGGCCGGCTTTGCTACAAGATAAATATGACAGCAAAAGAAAACGCTGCTGTGGTTTGGGGAAAACAGATCAGATGGATTGACAAGAAGGATTTTCTGATCCTGCGGACAGAGCTTTATGATGAGGACGGAACTCTGGTAAGGACAGAAACGGGTTCGGATATTAAAATAATGGATGGAAGATCCGTAACTGCACGAATCGAAGTAATGCCCGTTAACGAGAAAGGGAACAAGACTGTTGTTGAAATAAAGGATATTAAATTCAATGTCCCGGTTTCAGAGAGTTTTTTCTCCCAGCAAAATATGAAGAACCTCAGATGAGCCGAACACAAAACTCTACTTTGTAAACAGGTGATGAAAAACTATTCACTGGCATGGAGAAATCTTTGGAGAAACAAGAGGCGTACACTGATTACCGTCGCCTCAGTCTTCTTCGCAGTATTCTTTGCTCTCCTGATGCGATCCCTTCAACTGGGCTCGTACCACCATATGTTTAGTAATGTTATTGAATCGTATACCGGATATCTTCAGGTTCAGAATGAAGATTTCAAAGATAACTCCATAGTGGACAATTCTTTTAAGGTTACCTCTCAATTATTGAACACGCTCTCGGGAAACAGTAATGTTACGGATATTGTTCCCCGTTTTGAATCTTTTGCGCTGGCATCCTCAGGACCTCTTACCAAAGGAGTTCTTGTCCTGGGAATTGATCCTGAAAAGGAGAGGCTTCTCTCGAATGTAAAAAACAGGCTGGTTAAGTACAAGCTCACGGACAGCGTTATAGATTCACTTAAAATGACAAATCTGCCGGCCGGAATACTATCAAAACTTGATCTTTTTAAAGAAGAAGGATATACTTCTGAAGCTTTGCTGCGACTGGATCTTGGGATAACAGTCAGGGACACTGCTTCGGTGATGCCTGTTATCAGGCGCTTTGCCTCATTCAGTAACGGATACATATCGGCTGGTAAACAGGAAGCACTGATCGGTAACCGATTGTCCGAATATCTTAAGCTGAATATCGGCGATACTCTTGTTCTCATTGGACAAGGATATCATGGAACCACGGCTGCCGGAAAGTTCAGGATTGCCGGAATTGTCAGGATGCCAACGCCGGATATTGATAATAAAATTGTCTATCTGCCTCTTGGTGAGTGCCAGGATCTGTATAATGCCCCGGGAATGCTTACTTCCCTGGCCCTGTGTATTAAAGATAAAAGCGACAGGACGATTAACAGGATGATTGCCTCTCTCGGGAAGAAGCTCCCTTCGCCTCTGAGAGTGCTCGGATGGCGGGAGATGAATGAATTGCTCATAAATCAGATGGACGCCGACAATAAAGGAGGCGCAGTTATGATTGGAATACTGTACCTGGTAATTGCTTTCGGAATATTTGGAACAGTATTAATGATGACCACAGAGCGAAGACGGGAATTTGGTGTCCTTGTAGCGATCGGGATGCAAAAATCAAGGCTCGCAGCAATTGTTTCATTCGAAATGATCTATATCGGTATAATGGGGATATTAAGCGGTATAACAGCGGCGCTGCCCGCAATATTAATAGGAGAGCATAATCCTATAAGGATCTCAGGGCAATATGCTAAAATCTATGAAAGTTACGGAATGGAGCCTGTTATGCCTTTTTTGCATGTTGATTATTACTTCTTGTGGCAATCGGTTATTATCGCCCTTATAGTAGGAGTTGCAATTCTCTATCCTATAAGAAAAATTTACAAAATGAGACTCGTAGAATCATTAAAAGCATAAAAAACCAGCGTATGATCTGGACAACGGCATGGAAAAATGTATGGAGGAACAGGGTGCGAAGCCTTGTTGTCATCTCGTCTGTCTCAATCGGGATCTTTGCAGGGGTATTTTCTATTGCCCTGATGAACGGATTGATAGCTCAGCGGGTTTCGGATGCCCTTAATCAGGAAATATCTGATATACAGATAAACCGAAGGGATTTCAGAATAAATAATGATCCTCAGCTTACTATAAACAACTCTTCGGAAGTTCTTGCCATTATAAATTCGGTACCCGGAGTCGAAGCAACTTCTGAGCGGACTCTAATAACCGGCATGGCGAATACCGCATATAAAAGCACTGGTGTTCAGATCATAGGAATAGATCCTGATAAAGAAAAAAAGGTATTTAATATATATAAGAATATTATTCCCGGGACCGGCGATTATTTTGACAAAAAATCAAATCTCATGCAAGCCCTTATAGGAGAGGATCTGGCCAAGGATCTCGGAATCGTAAGGTTTGCCATCGATTCCGCCGTAATTGAAAAGCTGAGGTCAAAAGGGCTTCCCGCTGAAGTGACCGGGAAGCTTGATCAGCTTACAGGAAAGAGATTTGATAATGAGAAGCAGTTTATTAAGGTGATGAACAGGATCTTCACACCGGCAGAAGCTAAAAAATACGGACAATTAATAACAGATGAAGCGTGGTCATTCAGGGAAGGTGCAAGATTGACGCTGACATTCCTTGACAAGAATAATGATCAGGTTGGAGCAGTTTTCAGGATTACCGGTTTGTACAGAATACCCAACACCATCTTTGCAAAGACAACAGTATTTGTGAAAGACGCTGACCTTAAGAATCTTACCGGAATCCCCGACAGCTCCTACCATCAGATAATAGTAAGGATCAGTGATCTCTCACAGACAGACGCTATAACTGAATCGCTTGCTGAAAAACTCCCTGATCTTGAAGTAATGAGCTGGAAAAAAATTCAGCCTGAACTTGCAATGATGACTGACATGGTTCAGCAGTTCTACCTGATTTTTGGTTTAATTATTCTGGCTGCCCTGGCTTTTGGTATCATAAATACTATGCTGATGGTAGTATTGGAAAGGACGAGGGAGCTCGGGATGCTTACAGCAATCGGCATGAATAAGAGAAAGGTATTTTCAATGATAATGCTTGAATCTGTTTTTCTATCCCTTGTTGGAGGAGTGGCCGGAATGATAATCAGCTACCTGATAGTAAGGCTTACATCTCATACGGGCATTGATCTGTCACAGTATGCTGAAGGATTTGGTGCACTGGGATATTCAGCCCTTATTCATCCGCGCATAAGTGCCGGATTTTTCTGCATTGTCACGGTTCTTATAATAATTACCGGTATAATTTCTTCAATTTACCCGGCTCTTAAAGCTTTGAAACTAAATCCTGTGGAAGCTATCAGGACGGAATAATTTAATCTTTAAACCTGTTGACCATGAAAATCCTTGAGATAAAAGATGTCCGGAAAATATATAATGAGTCTGAAGTCCAGGTAAAGGCTGTAGACGGAGTGACCCTTGATTTTCAGGAGGCAGAGTTTGCGGCAATTGTGGGGCCATCGGGTTCAGGCAAAACCACACTTCTGAACCTTATAGGGGGGCTCGATAACCCTACTTCAGGTGAAATAATCATTGATGGCACGAATCTTTCAAAATTGAAGTCTTCAGATCTTATAGATTTCAGATTGAGGAACATAGGCTTTGTCTTTCAGGCCTATAATCTTATACCCGTACTTACAGCAAAAGAAAATGTGGAGTTTATAATGTCGCTTCAGAAATGGTCGAAGCAGGAGCGGGACAAAAGGACATTCGAGTTATTAAAAGCAGTCGGATTATCTGAACGTGCATCGAGCAGGCCCGGGAAACTTTCTGGTGGTCAGCAGCAACGGATTGCCGTAGCAAGAGCATTGGCTTCACGACCTAAGTTTGTCCTGGCTGATGAACCCACTGCGAACCTCGATTCAAAATCGGCTGCGACACTTCTTGAAATAATGGAGAAGCTTAATTATGAGGAAAAAATTACATTCATCTTTTCCACACACGATGCCAGGGTTGTTAAAATGGCTCACAGGGTTGTTACTCTTGAAGACGGCAGGGTGGTCTCAGATGAGAAGATCTCATAGATTAAAATGATTCCTGAAATGTTCAGAAGCTTTTTATTAATACTGACCTGTATGTTGCTTGCAGAAGAAGGCGCATACTCACAGGATAAGCAGAAATTCCTTACTCTTAACGGGTATGTGTCGACAGTGCAGACAGTTCAGTTCGATTCCCTTTCCGGCGGGTTTTTAAATGATAATTTCATCCATAACAGGCTAAATTTCAAGGGTTATGTGAATGAGAAAATCACCTTCGCGGCAGAATTCAGAAACAGGCTTTTCACCGGGGATATGGTGAATGCCGGAAGAGCTTATTCCAAATTAATAAGCAATGACGAGGGATTCATGAACCTGTCATGGAATCTGATTAATGAACAGTCCTTCTTTCTGAATACAACAATTGACAGAATATGGATTGATTATAACTCCGGAAAAGTGGAAGCAAGAGTAGGCCGCCAGAGAATAAACTGGGGCCAAACACTGGTCTGGAATCCAAATGATATTTTCAACGCCTATTCATTTTTTGACATTGATTATATTGAACGGCCGGGAAGTGATGCTGTCAGGATCCAGTACTATCCGGGTTCATCATCTGATGTGGAGGTTGCAGTAAAGGCAAACTACAACGACCAGGTAACGGCAGCTTCGTTGTACCGTTTCAATAAATGGGGATATGATATCCAATTCCTCGGCGGCCTCTTCAACAGCACAGACATTGTAGCCGGAACAGGATGGTCGGGGGCAATCGGTTCTGTCTCATTCAGAGGAGAAGCATCGTGGTTCCAATCTGCAAGGAACTTTTCAGATTCGACCGGCACCGGTATAATTACTATTGGTTTCGATAAAACATTTAAAAACAATTCTGCTGCACAGGCCCAGATCATGTATTCAAATAATCCGGTAAAACTGACAGATTTTAATACGATCTATTCGGGAAACTTATCTGCCAGAAGCCTGGCATTTTCAAGATTTTCAGCTTTCGGTCAGTTCTCATACCCCGTAACACCACTTCTGAATCTCAGCGTATCCGGAATGTGGTTCCCCGATCTTAATGGTTACTTCGCAGGGCCATCAATGGATTATTCCCTTGCTGAAAATATCGATTTTTCAATGTTCTGGCAGCATTTCGGATACCGGAACGTTTCAGACCGGATGCGAATTAACCTGGTATTTCTCCGTGTTAAGATCAGTTTCTAGATTTTTTATACTTTTGCCCTGCACTAAAATCCGAAAAATGGCCCTGGTTCATGAATTTGAGAAAAGTGGAAACTGGTTGTTTAAAAGAAGAAGCTGGCTTCCTGTATTTTTAATAGTTGCAGGTATTGCAGCGATGTTCCTTGGCAATCGGCAGGCAATAATATTCGACATGAGGGATGAGCTTATATTCCTGGGAGTGAGTCTTTTTGGGCAGCTGATAAGGATCTTAACTGTTGGGTTCACACCGAAAAATACCTCCGGACGCAATACCATAAACGGTCAGATTGCCGATGAATTGAACGTGACGGGCATCTACTCAGTATTACGTCATCCCCTTTATCTAGGAAATTTCTTTATGTGGTTCGGACCGGTATTGTTCTTGAGGTCTATTGAAGCGGATATCGTATTCGTTCTGGTATACTGGCTATATTATGAGCGCATTATGTTTGCAGAAGAACAGTACCTCCGGAAAAAATTTGGCGAGATATACGACAAATGGTCAGAAAATGTAAGATCTTTTATACCCTGGTCCTTTAAATTCATACCAGCTAAGCTTCCCTTCTCTTTAAGGAATGTACTTAAAAGGGAATATAACAGCTTCATAAATATTTTTGTCATTTTTATAATCCTCGATCTTTTCAGAAATTATTTTCTGTCGGAGAGGATATACCTTACCGGCATGTGGATATGGCTGTTCGTTGGAGCCGGCGTTATATGGCTGGCGCTCAGGACAATAGAAAAACACACACATTGGTTGGAGGTCGAAGGGAGGTAACTTTGAATTGGTTCCTGCATGTTCCTACGTTCCAGCGAAAGGTTTATCTTCTCGATCCTGTAAATATCATTATATAATATAATAATGTGGCCAGCGATCCCAAAGCAGCTATCACATATGTGTATGCAGCCCATTTTAAGGCATCCTGTGCTTTTTCGTGATTCTGGTAGGAAGTTATTCCTGCGTTTGACAACCATGCAAGGGCACGGCGGCTCGCATCTATTTCAACAGGCAGAGTGATAAAGCTGAAAAGCGTTGTAAGCGCAAATAAGACGATACCTGCCAGCAGCAGAGCCGGGAAAGTACGGATGAGAAGAATCCCTGCCAGTAATATCCATGTCACCCATTTCGATGAGAAGCTTACTGCCGGGACCATCA
The DNA here is from genome assembly GCA_963715785.1 of uncultured Bacteroidales bacterium. Lineage (GTDB taxonomy): Bacteria > Bacteroidota > Bacteroidia > Bacteroidales > VadinHA17 > LD21. The sequence goes on along the minus strand of OY970276.1, from coordinate 1,178,740 downwards.
TTGATCTGAATCCCAACCATGCATATGCCCTGGCATGCTGAACAGCATGTCCGCATTCGTGTGCTGCAACAGCGGCTGACGAAATGCTGCGTCCATTATAAACCTCGCGGCTTAGATTGACCGTTTTGTCAGCCGGGTTATAATGATCTGTCAGCTGACCCTCAACACTTTCAACTCTGACTCCTGTGATACCGTTGTCACTAAGCATTTTCTCAGCAACCTCACGGCCTGACATGCCGTTGTCGAGAGGTATCTTCGAATATTTTGTGAACTTTGATTTTAATGTTATGCTTACAATCCAGCTCACAAGCATAAATCCTATCATAATTATCCAGATATTCATAATTCCATTTCCTCCATAATTTAAATTTTATTTACCCTGCAAAATTTTTGCCAAACTTAATAAGTTTTTACGATTTGGCCATTTTGTCAGAAAAGTAGTCTGATTCCGGCTCATCCACCAGCCAGCACCCATGCCTTGCACCTTGCACCAACAGTTATTATATTTGCAGGATGATTAGATGGATCAATGCGGTTTTATCATTTCTGCTGTCAATTCCGGTAATTCTTTACAGGTATACCATTTCTCCATTACTAAGACCTTCCTGCCGTCATGTGCCAACCTGTTCCCAGTTTATGCTCGATGCTTTAAAGATTCATGGACCTTTTACCGGTCTGGTATTAGGCATCGGGCGCATTCTACGGTGCAGACCCGGAGGAACGCATGGCTATGACCCTGTGCCACTTTTCCGGTTCCGCCATTACAAGCCTTTATCGTCCTTCTTTGCCGGGTGGGAGAAGGGAAACAGGTTAAAGAGGTAAGATTAATTGGAGTGTATTACAACCAAAGGCAATTCGGGAAGAGAATCAGAATTTCAGCTCTTCCTTCAGATGTTTGTACCCGGCGCGGCTTACAGGCAGCTTATCGCCCGACTGGAGTACAGCTACATGATTGTCCTTTCCGTAAGGTTCGATCCGTTTTATCTCCTCTACCTTAACAATATATGACCGGTGGATCCTTACAAAATCGGATTTTGGAAGATTGTCTTCATAGAATTTCATCGTCTGCTGCTTGAGTGCCTTCCCGTTTGAATGGAAGATCATTACGTAATCATCCTGTGCTTCCACATATCTGACCTCGTCAACAGGAATAAGATTAATTGCATTTCCTTTCCTTACGACAATCCTGTTTACTGGAGCTGCAGGTTCCGGCATTTTTGACAGGAGATGACTTGCCGGTTCTTTATTCGCCGTTTCTGATCTGATCTTGTCAATTGCTTTTTTAACAGCTTCCAGAAACCGTCTTTTCGGGAAAGGCTTCATGAGATAATCGACAGCATTCAATTCAAACGCCCTTATAGCAAACTGATCGTAGGCAGTAGTGAAGATAATCTCAGGTTTTTCGGTAAGGACCTCAACAAGCTCAATACCGGTAAGCCTTGGCATCTGTATATCGAGAAAGACCAGATCGGGCTTCATTGATGAAATGGTTTTAAGGGCTGAGAAGCCATCGGCGCATTCTGCAATAACTTCTACAGAGTCAACCTCATTTAAATAATGTTTAATTATTTCCCTTGCTGGAGCTTCATCATCAATAATTACAATTCTGATCTTTTCCATTGTTATAATAAGCCCCCGGACGGCTAATAAGTTCCTTATTTAAAGATATAAAAATAGGAATTAATTTTCAAATTATAGTTACAATTGATCAGTTGGAATATACAGGGTCACAGTATAAACACCATTTTCCTTCACTGTTCGTATCGAAGCCTTTTTTCCATAAAATAATTCAAGACGCCTTGAGACATTTAGCAGACCTGTCCCGGTTCCTATTCTTGATGATGGTACAGTCTCATAATTATTGCAAATAGAAATATCAAGGTAGCCGTCAGTTATCTGCACGCGTGTAATGATCCTAACTCTTTCCGTACTTTCATATACGCCATGCTTTACAGCGTTTTCATAGAGCGGCTGAAGGAGCATGACAGGTATTTTAAGTTCGAGACAATCAGGATTAATATTCTCTTCCATCGTCAGCTTATCTCCAAATCTTACCTTTTCTATATCGAGATATAAACGGAGGTTTTCAAGCTCATGCCGCAATGTGACAGGCTGTTCGTCTTTTCTTGAGAGAGCATACCGCATGAATTCGGATAATTTAACAACCATCTCCCTGGCTTTTTCCGGATCAGTAATTGTAAGGGAACTTATTGAGTTAAGACTGTTAAAAAGGAAGTGAGGATTTATCTGAGAACGCAGCATCCTGAGCTCTGTCTCTTTTACCAGGCTCTCCAGCCTGGCCTCTTTGGCGTTCTTCTCCGAAAGATTCCTGAGGCTTTCAAAAAGATAATAAGTAAGTATTATAAGTCCGTAAATAAATACCCCGGTTCCAACCCTGTAGGGAAGCGTGGCGTCCCAGTATGCCTGATAGCTATTTTGATCAGGCAGGACGGATGTCATAATAAGCTTAGAAATCAAAACCCACAATGTCACGGAAAGAGCCCCGCTTGCGACAAGGTTGGAGATCAGAGCAGTAATGCGCGTTACGCCTGAATTGAAATATCTGAATGGAAACCATAATGCAAGGGCAATCCCTGAATAGATAAGAAGAGATACGATGCTGTCAAGTATACTTATATTTATAAAGCTTCCGTAGGCGAAATAGAAAAGCAGTGACTGGCCCAGCGCAAGAAAAAGCCAGACCAGCCACCATACTATAAGCCGAACTCTGTTTGAAAGTATAGGATGTTTCATCCCTTAACGGGTTAATAACTTTTTATTTCACCACCTCCGAAAACTACTGCGCCTTTAATAACGAGCTGTTTTGTAGTATCAACTGTCCTTCCCGGTATCAACCTGCGTGAATCGCTGAATCCGCCAAGGATTGGTGTCACCTCAATTGAAATGTTCCAGTCATCAGGGACAATTAATGTTGCGCCTCCGAAAACACAGGCTATCTCAAGCTCATTTCTTCCCGGAGCCATTTTAGCTTTAGTAAGATCAAGTTCCATTCCTCCGAAAACGGCTGAAATCCTTCCGCCCTTAAAGTTATCAGAGACTATCTGACGCTCACCGCCGCTGAATACGTTAACATAATCGATGTAGTCATCTCCTGATATTCCTGTAGTTGACACGGAATTGAATCCCCGTCGTTTTGAAACCATAAAGGTAACGCCTATAATAATAAATATTGAAGGCCAGAACAGGTTATATGCGTGAAAGGTCTCGCGGAATATCATTGGTATCAGGAAAAATCCTCCCACAGCCATTACAATGACCCCCGAAGTCTTTTCGTTTGCTCCCAGAGTCATGACAAGTCCGATAGCAACCAGAAGCATTGGCCAGCTGAATACAACATGGTCGATAAATTCGGGGAAGATGCCAGTGTTTCTCATGACAAGAAATAAACCTACAAGAACAAGTATAACGCCAATTAATGCCCGGTTGCTTGTAAGATGACGATGTTCATGTCTAAGCTGGTTACGTTCAAACCTGGCCTGACGTCGCTCGTCTCTGTAGTTTTCATTTGTTTCCATAACAGTAAATTTATATGTTTCCTAATTATCAATTTTATTTTTCCCTTTAAAAAGTGAAGATAAGATAAAAGCCAGACCAATGATTCCAATTACAACCGGCCAGTAAAATGTCTTGAAGATTTCCGGAGAAACAATGAATATATGATCCTTTAGAAACCAAACTCCGCCAGCTATCAGCAATAATCCTCCAGTAAAATGAAGATTCAGCAGCAGCAACACTCCGATGAAGATCATCGCTGTTTCCCAGGTAAAGTAGTTGCTGATGTTGCCTAGTCCCAGAAGATCGTTTGTTGCAACCAGAAGAGCTATGCCGAGAACAATAAAAAATATTCCTATGCTGACGCGTGGATGATGTTCCCGGCCCCTGAGTTGGGCAAAATCTCTGTGGTGATGATAAGTTGCGTGTCTCATAGTTTTAAAGTATTTAATCTGAATCAAATGTACTTCTTTGGTTTATAGCCACTAAGAGAAATTCGGTAAATGGCGTTTTTCTGTCGGTATACAGTCTTTTATGCCAATAAGTGTTACTTTTTTGTTGATAATTTTTTTAATTGAAGAAGGATTCATATTTTTGCAAACCAAAATTTAAAGAGATGTCCTCATCATACACAATATTGTTGAGCGGCTTAAAGGAAGGGCACCACACGGTTGATTTTGAGATTGATAATAAGTTTTTTGAACAGTTTGAGGAATCGGAAGTGAAGGAAGGAAGCCTTATTGCTAATATCGCAATGGACAAGAGATCAACACATCTGGATATGCAAATAAAGGTTTCAGGAAGCGTAAGAGTGAGTTGTGACAGATGCCTTGAAATGTTTTCCCAGCCGGTTAATAGTGAGAACAGGTTACTTGTTAAGTTTGGGAAAACTATTGAAGACACAGATCCGGATATCCTTTCGGTTTCGTTTGATGAATACGAATTGGACCTGAAGCAGCAGATTTATGAGTTCATAATGCTGGCCCTTCCGATAAAAAGAGTGCATCCTGCTGATAAAAACGGGAAAAGCACCTGCGATCCTGTTATGTTAAAAAAGCTTGACGAGCTTGTTATTGATGAAGAAAAAGAGAACGACCCGCGATGGGATGAATTGAAAAAACTAATGAACGATAATTAAATTAATTTAAAATGGCACATCCTAAACACAAACATTCCAAGACCAGAAGAGATAAGCGCAGAACGCATTATAAGGCAACTGCGCCAACGGTGGCAAGTTGTTCGAATTGCGGATCTTCAGTTCTGTATCACAGGGTATGTCCTGAGTGTGGCTTTTACAGAGGCAAGCTTGCGATTGAGAAGAAGGCAACTGCCTGATCTCGTATAACTTAAAAAGTGTAGTATGAGAATTGGCCTTGATGTCATGGGTGGTGATTTTGCACCTGAGTCAATCATTGAAGGCGCTGTTGATTCACTTCAGCTTTTATCAGTAAATGAGAAGATTATCCTTATTGGAGATGAATCCTCCATTTTAAGGAAACTGAATGATATGCAGATCGATCCTTCTGTGTTTGAAATTGTTCACACCTCTCAGGTAATTGAGATGGGAGATCATCCTGCAAAAACATTCTCACAAAAAAAGGATTCAAGTATCGCTGTGGGATACAGGATGCTGAAAGAAGGGGGTCTCGACGGGTTTTGCAGTGCAGGAAACACCGGTGCAATGCTCGTAGGAGCAAGCTATACGGTAAATGTGATCCCCGGTGTATTACGACCAGCACTGGCTACTGTTCTGCCATGTATTGATAATCGCAATTTTGTTTTACTTGACGTTGGATTAAACCCTGACTGTAAGCCAGACGTCCTTTTACAATATGGATTGCTCGGAAGTATTTATGCAAAATATGTCCTGGGGAAAGAGAATCCTACTGTTGGACTGCTCAATATAGGTGAAGAGGAAACGAAAGGAACTCCTACAGTAAAAGCTGCATTTGAACTAATGAAGGAACATCCCGAAATAAATTTCGCAGGAAATGTTGAGGGGAATGCGCTTTTTCGTGAAACTATGACGGATGTCGTAGTATGTGATGGCTTTGTTGGAAATATAATTCTTAAGATGGGTGAAGCATTTCACCATATATATAAAATCAAGAATCTTAAGGATGCTTATTTTGATAGTCTTGACTGGGAAAATTTTGGAGGAACTCCCATAGTAGGAATCAATGCCAATGTTGTAATCGGGCATGGTATTTCAAAAAGGAAAGCCATAATGAATATGGTTCTCCAGACCAGGGAAGTAGTTCATGCTAATCTTGCACAAAAGATTAAAGAAGCAATATAATTATGGAAAAAATACGGGCTGCCATTACAGGAATTTTTGCCTGGGCGCCGGAATACAGATTGACAAATCAGGAACTTTCTAAGATGGTTGATACCTCCGATGAGTGGATCATGCAACGTGTCGGTATAAAGGAAAGGCGGATACTCAAAGGCGAAGGCCTTGGAAGTTCAGATCTTGGAGAACAGGCAGTTAAGGGTCTGCTGAAGAAAACAAATACTGACCCCGATGAAATTGACCTGCTGATTTGTGCAAGTGCCACTCCTGATATGCTTTTCCCCGCCACTGCAAACATTATCTCCGACAAATGCGGTATAAAAAATGCGTTCAGCTTTGACCTTGCCGCAGCATGCTCGGGATTTCTTTTTGCTTTACAAACCGGTGCAGCATACGTTGAAAGCGGCAGATATAAAAAAGTTATTATTGTTGGTGCCGATAAAATGTCATCAATTACTGATTATACCGACCGGACTACCTGTCCTCTTTTTGGTGATGCATCCGGGGCAGTAATGCTGGAACCAACAACTGAAGACACAGGGATAATAGACTATATATTTCATACCGATGGATCAGGACGCAAATACCTGCATCTTAAAGCCGGAGGATCAGTCAAGCCGGCATCTCATGAGACTGTCGATGCAAAAGAGCACTTTATTTACCAGGAAGGCCAAAGCGTCTTTAAATTTGCAGTTTCAAAAATGGCCGACGTCGCTGTAGAGATTATGGAACGGAACAATTTAAAAGCTGATGACATAGCCTGGCTCGTTCCTCATCAGGCAAATTTGCGGATTATTGACGCTACCGGAAGAAGAATGGGATTGCCCTCTGAAAAGGTTATGATCAACATAGAAAACTATGGAAATACAACCAATGCTACCATTCCGTTATGTATCTGGGAGTATGAAAAAAAGCTGAAGAAAGGAGATATCCTTATCCTTGCCGCTTTTGGAGGAGGATTTACATGGGGCGCTATTTACCTGAAATGGGCCTACGATCCGGTATAAAGATTTTTTTTTGTGCTCACACCCGCTTCTCTGCCAAAACTGAAATCCGGCTTCTTCGCTAAAATAGCCGCCGTGCCAGGCTGTCTTAATAGTCAAAAGCTGATCTAAATCTTTCATTGTGTAACTCTGAGTCTTCTCAGTAGCCTGTGGTGAATATTTATTTTTTTTTACCACGGATTGCACGAATTAGCAAGGATGATTTTACTCCGTGTTTTTCTCCGTGTTCCCCGTGTTCTCCGTGGTTAATTTTTTATTTTTTTTTACCACAGATTTCACGGATTAGCACGGAATATTTTACTCCGTGTTCTGGTGATCAAAAATAAAGTTATCTAATTCTCTATCCCTTATTTTTAATATTATCTGCAATACTTTTTATATTTGTGAGTTATTAAAATTGTTTCTCTAAACTACTTAAAGCTATGGCAAAGTTCAATGAACCTGATAACACTACCATCAATCTCATTAGCACAGGCACAGATATAACCGGCGATATTAAATCAAGCGGCGATATACGTATTGACGGATCTCTTACGGGAAATCTTAATACTAAAGGGAAAGTTGTTATCGGGCCAACAGGTAAGGTTAAAGGTGAGGTAATCTGCAAGAATTCGGAGATAGCCGGATATCTTGAGGGCAAGATAATGGTGGGTCAGTTACTTAACCTTAAAGCCTCCTCGAAGATAAATGGAGAAATAGCTACAGCCAAACTTTCTATCGAGCCGGGTGCAGTATTTTCCGGAAATTGTAAAATGAGTGATAGCGAAAGCAATGGAGGATCAGGGATCGTTAAAGAAAAAGAACCCGAAAAACCAGCCAAATAAGGGTCTGCAAGAATACGGCAGGTACTCGGGCATAGCCGTCCAGATGGCGGTTATTATACTGGTTACTGTTTGGGGTGGCGTGAAACTTGATAAGCTTACAGGTTGGCGCACTCCTGTTTTTACAATTGTCCTCTCCCTGCTTGGAGTTACTACAGCCATCTACACTGCAATAAAAGGTTTTACAAAGTAATTTCCTTTCTTGAAACATCTTCAAAAATACTTTTTAATTCTTCTGTTATTGAATATACTGTTGGTTCTGACTGGATATTTACTGGCGGTAATATTTAACACTATTTCACATTTCCATGACATTCCTATTTTATCGTCTTCATTTTCAGTAATTTCCATAATTACATTAATTGTTTTTCTAAAAGGACAGACCAAAGAACCGGGAACCCAGGTTATTTTCACACTAGTCGCCATCAGCTTTAAGTTCCTGCTTGATATCATCTTAGCGCTCATCTGGTTTATTGTTGCTAAAAAAATAACTTTGCAATCTGTTTTAATATTTTTTGTTTTATATTTAGCACTCACTTTGTTTACCATATATGTTATAGTGAAAACATTGAAAAACAAAGCTTTATAAAACCGTTACTGAGTTGAAAACAAGAATTTTATTTGCTTTTTTCTTCTTTCTTTTAATCGGAACAACAATTTCCCTTTTTGGGCAGGAAGTTAAAGGAACAGATGAAACAAAAGAAAAATTTGACGCAAGTGCGTTCATTCTCGATCATATAGCTGACTCCCATGAGTGGCATATTCTGACAAAACCCAATGGAGAAAGTGTAGCAGTCTATCTTCCAGTAATTGTATACACCAAAAGCAAGGGGCTCAATGTCTTTTCCTCGAGGAGACTTGCAGAAGGCAAGGAATATAAAGGCTTTAAAATTGAAGAGGAAGGCGACCTTAAAGGGTCAATTGTAACCTTAGACGCGGAGGGTAAGGCTGATGAGAAAAATCTACCGCTCGATCTTTCAATGACGAAGACCGTTATAGGTATGCTGGCGGCGTCTGTTATTGGGATTTTATTATTCCTTTCACTCGCGCGGTCATATAAGAAAACAGGTGTCAGCTATCCAAGGGGGCTGCAGAGTTTTATTGAACCCGTCATCCTCTTTGTCCGCGATGATATTGCCATTCCAAACCTTGGCCATAAATATGAAAAGTACATGCCATATCTGCTTACAGTATTTTTCTTTATACTGATAAACAATTTGATGGGACTTATTCCAACACCTCCTCCTTTTGGGGCAAATGTTACAGGGAATATTGCAATTACCTTTGTCCTCGCCGCATGTACATTTATAGTTATACAGTTTAGCGGGAACAAGCTTTACTGGAGGCATGTTTTTGCCACTCCTGGTGTTCCATTCTGGCTGCTGCCTATAATGATACCGGTCGAAATAATCGGACTGTTTACAAAGCCCTTTGCTCTGATGATAAGGTTATTTGCGAATATGCTGGCCGGGCACTTTGTAGCGCTCAGCCTGATATCGCTTATATTCATTTTCGGATCGCTGGTGCTTGCACCGGTATCGGTGTTGTTTGTGATCTTTATGGATTGTCTCGAACTTCTGGTGGCATTCCTTCAGGCATATATTTTTACACTTCTTTCCGCTTTGTTCATTGGTATGGCAGTGCAGGAAAATCATTAGTAATTTATGTTTAATTTAATATTTTAATTATGACAGGAACATTTGCAGCAATTGGAGCGGGTCTCGCAGTTATAGGTGCAGGACTTGGGATCGGCAGAATCGGAGGTTCGGCAATGGACGCAATAGCCAGGCAGCCGGAAGCATATTCCAAGATACAACTTGCAATGATAATCTCAGCCGCTCTTATTGAGGGAGTTGCATTTTTTGCAATTGTAGTTTCTTTATTGAAGTAATTCAAAGCTATGAAGCCTGCAACGGTTGGTTGCAGTGCTTCATTTTATTGCAACAGTTAATTTAATCTATATGATATTATTAGCAAATAGTCTGGTCACTCCTGCAGTCGGAACTCTCTTCTGGTCAGCTCTGATTTTTATTCTTTTCTTCCTGATCCTGGCAAAGTTTGGCTGGAAACCAATTCTCACTGCAGTCAAAAACAGAGATGAAATGATCAAGGGATCCCTGGAATCTGCTGAAAAGGCAAGAGAAGATATGTTAAGGCTCCAGAGCGATAATGAAGCTATTCTTCGGAAAGCGAGGGAAGAACGTGAAAATATTCTGAAAGAGGCACGGGATGTTCGTGACAAACTTATTTCCGAAGCCAAGGGAAAAGCAACCGAAGAAGCTGAGAAGCTCCTTGAAAAAGCACGTCTGGGAATTGAGAATGAGAAACAAAAAGCGCTTGCTGAAATTCATGACCAGGTAGCCACCCTCTCTGTAGAAATTGCCTCAAAATTGCTAGGCGAACAGCTGAAGAAGTCGGGAGAACAGGAAAAACTGATCGACAATTACCTTAAAGAGATTGATTTCAGTAAGAATTAGGATCCTGAAACAGTATGAACGATAGCAAAATATCTGTAAGGTACGCAAGAGCATTATTTCAATCAGCTCTTGAAAAGAAAATACTTGATAAAGTGAATGAAGATATGATCTTCATTTCAGAGGTATGTAAAATACCTGAAACAAGTGAATTTCTTAAAAGTCCGATTATTGCCCCTTCAAAAAAGCAGGCAATATTCCACAAGATGCTGGGCGGTAATGTTGAAAAGCTGACACTTTCATTGATAGACCTTATTGTTCAAAACGGCCGTGAGAGCTTTATCCCTGCCATCGCGAGAAATTTTATCCACGAAACAAAGAAACACAAAGGCATTACTGACTCAGTACTTACAACAGCTGTCAGCGTGAATGAAAAAGTTAAAAAGCAGATAACCGCGCTTATCTCTGAGGTATTCAAAACAAAAGTTGAGCTTAAAGAGAATATTGATCCTGAAATAGTCGGAGGGTTTATCCTTCAGATTGAGGACAACTATATCGACGCCAGCATAAGGAATAAACTGCGAAAAATAAGGAAAGAACTGAGAGGAAGCGCTATTGCTTCCTGATTAAAAAATTAAACTAATTAAAGATTAAGAATATATAACATGGCAAATATTAAACCGGCAGAAGTTTCAAAAATTCTCAAACAGCAACTCGAAGGAATACAGACAGGAGTTGAACTGGAAGAGGTCGGAACAGTGCTTCAGGTTGGTGATGGAATAGCACGTATATACGGACTTTCAAACGCAGAATCAAATGAATTGATCGAATTTGAAAATGGTATGGAGGGTATTGTCCTGAACCTCGAGGAAGATAATATCGGTGCGGTGCTACTCGGACCTACCGAAGAGATTAACGAGGGTGATATTGTTAAGAGGACCGGAAGGATCGCTTCTCTTGGAGTAGGCGAAGGCCTTCTCGGCAGAGTAATTTCTCCGACAGGGCAGCCACTCGACGGCAAAGGCCCCATAAAAGGTGAACTGTATACCCTGCCATTCGAAAGAAAAGCACCCGGAGTTATCTTCCGTCAGCCGGTAAGGCAGCCACTCCAGACAGGGATAAAGGCAATAGATGCAATGATACCTATTGGCCGGGGGCAGAGAGAATTGATAATCGGCGACAGACAGACCGGAAAAACAGCCATTGCTATCGACACTATCATTAATCAGCGGAGCAACTTTGAAAAAGGGAACCCTGTTTATTGTATTTATGTGGCAATCGGGCAAAAAGGCTCAACCGTGGCCAATATCGCAGCAACGCTTGAAGAACACGGAGCGCTTAAATATACAGTGATTGTACTGGCAACCGCATCTGATCCTGCAGCATTGCAATTTTATGCACCATTTGCCGGAGCCGCTATCGGGGAGTTTTTCCGCGATACGGGCCGTGATGCATTAATCATTTACGACGATCTCTCCAAACAAGCCGTATCATACAGGGAAGTTTCCCTGCTGCTGCGCCGCCCGCCAGGACGTGAGGCTTATCCGGGTGATGTATTTTATCTGCACTCAAGACTCCTGGAAAGAGCAGCGAAGATCATTGAATCAGATGAAGTTGCACGCAAGATGAATGACCTTCCTGAAGTAATCCGGCATATGGTCAAAGGAGGAGGATCACTGACGGCGCTGCCTATTATTGAGACCCAGGCAGGTGATGTTTCAGCCTATATACCAACAAATGTGATCTCTATTACAGATGGTCAGATATTCCTTGAATCGAGTCTGTTTAACTCTGGCGTCCGTCCTGCTATAAACGTAGGGATCTCAGTATCAAGGGTTGGAGGAAATGCGCAGATTAAGGCAATGAAAAAAATAGCCGGGACACTTAAAGTTGATCAGGCACAATACCGTGAGCTGGAAGCATTCTCCAAATTTGGTTCCGACCTTGATGCCTCAACACTGGCAATTTTAAATAAAGGGGCCAAAAACGTTGAAATCTTAAAACAGGCTCAGTTTGCACCAATACCGATCGAAAAACAGATAGCGATAATTTTTTGCGGCACCATGGGACTCTTAAAAGACGTTCCAATAAACAAGGTAAAGGAATTTGAAGTTGAATTTATAGAATTGCTGGAGCTTAAGCATCACGACACCCTCGATAATCTAAGGGATGGTATTTTAAATGATGATATTACAAAAGTTCTTGAGAGCGTGGCAGGCGAAGTAGCATTAAAATACCGTCAGCAATAATCAGGATAACCTGGAAAAATGAATTTTAGATGGCAAATTTAAAGGCAATAAGGATTAAGATTACCTCATATAAGTCAACAAGGCAGATCACATCTGCCATGAAGATGGTGTCTGCCGCCAAATTGCGCAAAGCACAGGATAAGATAGTGAGATTGAGACCTTATGCCAACAAATTGCATGATCTGCTTGTTAATCTTTCCGATAGCCTTTCTGACTCCGAAGTAGAGAACATCTATGGAAGGATAACTCCCCCTGAAAAAGTTCTGATAATTGTCATTACATCTAACCGCGGACTCTGCGGAGCTTTTAACACTAATGTCATAAATGAAACCAGAAGGGTTATTTCGGAAAAATATGCCGATCAGCTGCAAAGTGGCACTCTCAATCTTCTTACAATAGGGAAAAAAGGTTATGACTATTTCAGGAAACGTAAAATACCTATGCTTCCCGAGCAGAACAGCCTGTATAATGATCTTTCTTTTGATACTGCAAATGTGCTTGCAGAACAGATTATGAAGAAGTTTGCATCACTTGAATTTGACAGGGTGGAACTGATCTATAATCAGTTCAAGAATGCTGCAGTGCAAAATATTACGGAAGAAATCTTCCTTCCCGTTGAAGCAGTTAAGGATGGTAAGAAAAAGTACTCTCCTACTGACTATATTTATGAACCGGATAAGGAGGAGATAATTCAGGAATTAATTCCAAAATCCTTAAAGGTACAGTTCTATAAAGCAGTGCTCGATTCCTTTGTTGCAGAACACGGTGCACGTATGACTGCTATGCACAAGGCAACTGACAACGCAACAAGCCTGATCCGTGATATGACCCTTCAATATAACAAGGCACGGCAGGCAGCGATTACAAATCAGATTCTGGAAGTCGTAAGCGGTGCAGAGGCCCTTAAAGGTTAGTATTAAATTGTTCTCTGGTTTAAAAGAACCAAAATGTATACGCAGTCTGAGCTGAAAAAATTAGTCAATAAAGCGATTCTGAATCTTTCATATAACGAGGAAGCAGAAAAGCTTAATGATCCGGTAAAGTATATTCTTTCAATAGGAGGGAAAAGACTTAGACCGGTTTTAGCTCTTGTGGCCTGTAACCTTTTTAGCGACACTATCGATGATGCAGTTATCCCTGCAACCGGTCTTGAGGTATTTCATAACTTCACGCTGGTTCATGACGACATAATGGACCATGCTCCATTCAGACGAAACCTTCCAACGGTTCATAATAAATGGAATCTTAATCAGGCAGTCTTGTCGGGAGATGTGATGGCATTCATTGCAAACGAATGTTTTCTTCAAACCCCTCCGCGTCACCTTTTAAAAGTATTCAGAGTCTTTAATAAGGCAGCAATTGAAGTCTGTGTCGGCCAGCAGCTCGATATAGACTTTGAAAAGGCGGCAATAGTTTTGCATGAAGAATATTTGCGAATGATTGAATTGAAGACTGCATCGCTGATTGCTGCTTCAGCCAAAATCGGAGCTGTCATCGGAGGATCTGATGACAGGGATGCAGACATCCTTTATGAATTTGGCAAGAACCTCGGACTCGCATTCCAGATACAGGATGACCTTCTGGATATCTATGGCGACATTAAAGTGTTCGGTAAAATTCCGGGGGGAGATATCATTTCCAATAAAAAGACTTTTATGCTTGTCAAAGCGCTGGAACTGGCTTCAACAGAGCAATCAAAACAACTGCATGAGCAATTCGGACTGAAAGAATTTGATCCTGTAACGAAGGTTCAGAAAGTAATAGAAATTTATGATCAGCTGAATATTAAAAGCATCTCAGAAAATCTTGCTAATGAATATATTAATGCAGCATTCAGCCTGTTGGGGAAAGTGAGTGCCACTAACGAAAGAAAGACAGAACTGGTAAATATTGGAAACTCCCTTATCGGAAGGGATAATTGATTTAGGTTCAACCGCAAAAATTATTAAATTTGTCACTCCTCAAAAACTTAAATAAATAACTAAAATATATGTCACAGAATACCGGGAAAATCAGCCAGATCATAGGACCCGTGGTTGATGTTACTTTTGAAAAACAGGGTGTTGAAATGCCTGATATTTATGATGCACTCGAGATTAAAAGGGATGATGGTACCATTCTGGTTGTCGAATGTCAGCAGCATATAGGGGAAAGAACTGTGCGCACAATAGCGATGGATTCCACTGACGGTTTGCGCCGGGGCATGGAAGTTGTCGCAACCGGATTGCCAATTACGATGCCAATTGGAGAACAGATAAAGGGAAGGCTGATGAATGTCACAGGAGAAGCTATCGATGGCATAGGATTTCTTGACAAAACAGGAGGATATCCCATTCACAGAAAACCTCCAAAATATGAGGAGCTGTCCACAGAAAAAGAAGTGCTTTACACAGGGATTAAGGTTATCGACCTCATTGAACCATATTCAAAAGGAGGAAAAATCGGACTCTTTGGCGGTGCGGGCGTTGGCAAAACGGTAGTTATACTTGAGCTGATCAATAATATTGCAAAAGCATATTCCGGTCTGTCAGTATTTGCAGGCGTAGGAGAGAGAACCAGGGAAGGAAATGACCTGTTGCGGGATATGCTTGATGCAGGAGTAATAACTTATGGCAAAAAATTTCTTGAGAATATGAAATCTGGCGGCTGGGATCTTTCTACAGTCGATATGGACGCCATTAAAGAATCAAAACTGGCCCTGGTGTTTGGTCAGATGAACGAACCTCCCGGAGCAAGAGCAAGAGTTGCACTGTCGGGTCTGTCTGTTGCTGAACATTTCAGGGATGGCGATGGGAAAAGCGGCGGCAGGGATATACTGTTTTTTATGGATAATGTCTTCCGTTTTACACAGGCAGGATCTGAGGTATCGGCCCTGTTGGGTAGAATGCCGTCAGCCGTCGGCTATCAGCCGACACTTGCTACTGAAATGGGTATAATGCAGGAGAGAATTACCTCAACAAAAAATGGGTCAATTACTTCGGTCCAGGCTGTTTATGTGCCTGCAGATGACCTGACCGACCCCGCTCCGGCTACAACATTTGCCCACCTTGATGCGGTTACCGTTCTCAGCAGGAAGATTTCAGAGCTTGGTATATATCCTGCAGTGGATCCGCTTGATTCAACTTCAAGAATTCTGACAGCTGATATCGTTGGTGAAGCACACTACAACTGTGCCCAGAGAGTGAAAGAACTGCTGCAGAGATACAATGAATTGCAGGATATAATTGCAATTCTTGGGATGGACGAACTTTCAGAAGAAGATAAGCTGGTGGTTCACAGAGCCCGGCGTGTTCAAAGATTCCTTTCACAGCCTTTCACTGTGGCTGAATCTTTCACCGGTATCAAAGGCGCACTCGTTTCAATCGAAGATACTATCAAAGGATTCAATATGATAATTGATGGCAAGGTTGACCAGTATCCTGAATCAGCATTTATGCTGGTAGGAACTATTGAGGACGCTATTGAAAAAGGTGAAAAAATACTCGCACAGTCAAAATAGCTGATTGGGCTGAAGATATCTGTATATTAACAAGCTGTAATGAAAATAGAGATTATCACACCCGACAAAAGAATTTTTGAAGGGGAGATCAGATCGGTAAGAGTTCCGGGGAAAAAAGGCTCATTCCAGGTATTGAAAGACCATGCGCCAATTATCTCCACCCTCGAAAAAGGACAGGTCAGAATAGTGGATCAGAACGACAATGAGGTATTGTACAATATAAGCGGTGGAGTAATTGAGGTGAAAGCAAACAAAATTATTCTTCTTGCAGATACAGTAAGTTAAAAAGGATCTGATGACTCCTGAGCAATTTCGAAAACACGCCCATGAGCTGGTTGAATGGATGGCCGGCTATATGGAAAATGTTGAGAAACTGCCTGTAAAATCAGCAGTTAAGCCCGGAGAGATATTTTCAAGAATCCCCGACAATCCCCCGCAGGAAGCCGAGCCGTTTGAATCATTGATGAAGGATTTCAATGAAATTATTATGCCGGGAATAACCCACTGGCAGAATCCTAATTTTTTTGCATATTTCCCCGCAAATAACAGCCCTGCCTCCATTCTGGCTGAAATGCTTATCGCCACACTAGGCGCTCAGTGTATGATTTGGGAAACCTCTCCCGCAGCAGCTGAACTGGAAGAAAAAATGATGATATGGCTTAGGGATCTTATTGCCCTGCCATCTGGTTTTGAAGGGGTTATTCAGGACTCTGCATCTACTGCCACGCTTTCGGCAATACTGACTGCACGGGAGAGAGCCACAGGATTTTCTTCTAACAACGAAGGTCTTGAACAGGGCAAAACCCTTAAAATTTATTGTTCAGACCAAACCCATTCTTCTGTAGAGAAGGCAGTAAAAATTAGCGGGATAGGCAGGAAAAATCTTGTTAAGATTCCGGTCAGGTCAGATTTTTCCATGGATCCCGAAAAACTCAGGGAAGCAATAATCAGGGATAAGAATGAAGGATCAGTGCCATGCTGCGTGGTTGCAACGCTTGGTACAACAGGAACCACAGCTATAGATCCGTTAAGAACGATAGGGGAGATTTGCAATGAATTTAATGTATGGCTGCATGTAGATGCCGCAATGGCAGGAAGTGCACTCATTCTGCCAGAATTTCAATGGATGCTCGACGGAAGGGAATATATCGACAGTTTTGTATTTAATCCGCACAAATGGATTTTTACAAATTTTGATTGCACAGCCTATTTTGTGAAAGACGCAGGGTCTTTGATCAGAACATTCGAAATACTTCCGGAATATCTTAAAACCCGGACCAGGGGAAAAGTAAATGACTATCGCGACTGGGGTGTTCCCCTGGGCAGAAGGTTCAGGGCCCTGAAACTGTGGAGCGTTATCCGGACATTTGGCGTTGAAGGTCTGCGCGAAAAAATAAGAAGCCATATAAATATTGCGGCAGAGCTTTCTAAAGCGATATCCTCGGAAACTGACTTTGAAATACTCGCACCTCTAACCATATGTGTGGTCTGTTTCAGATATCACCCTGCAGGTTATGATGAAGATCAGATAAACAGGCTCAATGAGCGTCTGAATCATCAGCTTAATGATTCCGGCAAATTATATCTGAGTCATACTGTCTTAAACGGGATGTACACTCTCAGAATGGTTACGGCGCAAACAAATGTGACAAAAGAACATGTCGAAAAAGCCTGGGAGACAATCAGGAATACAGCCAGACGTCTTTCAGAATGAGATAGCTAAATTTGCCTCCTGCCGAACGTAAACCCAAACAGATCTATGTTGAACAGAAACTCTATAGAGGGTACGCTGTATAATTTTTTCCATGATGACTGTATGCCGGCTGAAATCATAAAAGGGATCCTCAAGATATGAAAATCAGCCAGCAACTGACCCCCAAATGATTTGAATGACGCCTGTTCAGAGGTGTTGTAGAACGGTACCAGGCTTGTCCCTGAGATATGATACATTGAATTGCCTGGTCCGAAGGCATAATCATAAAACAACCCTCCCCGTATCCGCTTCAGATAAAGAAGACTTGACAGATTGACATCGGGGTAGATGAGAGGCATTACATAATCCGCTGAAACAAAGTGGATATCCTTTGAGATTATGTTTTGGTAGCCTCGCGGAAGGGAGGTAAAATTTGCGTAAAAATACTGCTTCGGATCCTGTTTTTCAGTTTCAAATCTTAATCTTACGCCATTGTTGCGGAACAGCCCCGGGAAATAAAAGGCAGTTTTCAATGAGACAGACGATCCGTATATATTTCTATCTTCAGGGGCAAAGCAATAATTAAAGTCTATAACCTGGGCCCATCTTGGATAAATGTCGCGGAGTGCTGAACGCGAATAATTGGTAAAATAGAATCTTGAAGTAATAATCGTTTGTCCGTAATCATAAGCGGCCGGCACTTTGAGATAGATATACTCATTCTGATAATCAAAAGTCACAGAAGGCTGCAGGAATTGTGAAAAATTGCCACCATCTATCCTCAGAGGCAGCGAAACAGTAGTTAGAAAATCGAAACCGGGATGAATATTTGTTGGGTCAGCCACATCCGTGTTCATCTTGTATATTTTTGGAAGAGTGCCATAATCAAGCTGTGATTCAATAACAGGATACCATCCCTCCCATTTTATCCTCGAATGAATCACATTGCGGTTATCAGCAGAATATTCATATCCTATTGTTGAGGTAAGCGTGCTCAGGGTATTCTGTGTCAGTAATGTAACGCCCGGCCTTATTGTTTGTGGATTTGTCTGAAGCGACACAACATCCGCATAAAATGGCATCCAGCTATGAAATCTGAAAAGATGCTCCCATTTCCTGTATGGCTTTGATGAATAAACCACGCTTCCCGTATCAGAAACCGGCAATGGCTTTTTAAATCTGTTAATAAGAAAAGCAGCACTATCAGTGCTGACAGGTTCTTGTGGCATCATGACGGGAACAGATGTTGAACAAATATTATTACCCAATGATGAATAATCGCTGAAAATGAGGTTATCTCCGTAGGGACTCGCATCGATCACTCCAAATCTTGAATCAGTCAGGAGCCGGGTTTTTTTTCCTGGTGCCTGGAGATAGATATTATCCGTTCCTGAAGCAGAGCTTACAAAGAACAAAGAATCATTCCTGAGAAAGGAAGACTGTAAATCATTTCTTGAGGCTTGTATTAGTATTTCCCATTCATGAGTTTCCGCTCCGAACGAAATGATACCTTCACCTGCATCATTAAGAAAAACAGCCGTTATCTTTCCTTGTTCATCCCACCGCGGATGCTGGAGATATATATTGCCCGGTGCAGGAAAAGACCCGGTTACCATTCCCGTCGATGTATTAATAAGTACAAGATTATTAGTGTTTTTGACAGTGTTTTCTACAGCAACAATTCGGGTAGCGTCGGGGGAGAGCGAAGCCGCAAGATATCTTGATTTAGCTGTGAGGTTTTTTGACGAGGCTGGTTTTTAGATTCATGAGTCTAATAACAGAATACTCACGGTTTTGCCATCTGGGATCACCTTTAATTTCAACCCAAACCAGTTTCCCTCCGGCATAGGAGATAACCATAGGATAGATAGAGCCTGGAACAAGAATTCTTTTCTCCGTCCTTTTTGCCGGATTGATAAGCACGAATGAGGCAGGGAAAGATAAAGACGTCTTTATCGCAAAAATACTATCGGCCCCGGCAAAAACAGGAGAATAGTAATTGATATAAGATCCTTTTTTATCAGGGTTTGCGCTGATGTATTCAACAGGATTGTTTTTTATGATATCCTTTGTCCAGATTTTCTTCAGAGTATCTGAAGTCTCTATCCAGAGCTTTTTCTTTTTAAGCCCGTATTGTGACGACAGGCTGATATTAACCGGGTTAAGGGTAAATGGCTGCCTGCCGGTAAAATTAAGTACATTATTCCAAATACTATGGCCATATCTGGCAAGGGCAAAGGTTACCATCTGATATCCAGATTCATAATAATCAGGGACAAAATCTTTAAAGGAGCCATTTAGAATCTTATCATACTTATATGGATTGTTTTTATCAACTATCAATGCTTTTAACTGTTTCTGAAAAAGAGGGTATACGTCCTCTTCCTGATTCAGTCAGAAAGGATTCGGCAAAAACGGCATCACCTTCCAGAAACCATGAAGGGAGCATGGCTGCTTCTAATCCGGTGAACTGTTCTCCAAGTAAAAAAAACATTCCCCTTGAAAAGCCGGTGTTCAGCGATTCCATCTGCATAACATGGGTAAGCTCATGAACTGTAAGCTGCGTTTCTGCAGCCAGAGGCAGTCCGTTTTGATCGGGAGTGGGATACAATTCAATTCTTTTTGGAGCCCAGGAAACATATCCGTTTGACTGGATAGTAAAATTGTGCAATACTACAGGGATCCTGAACCTGATCTCCGGAAATAACAGCATAAGCCTGGAGTACGACTCTTCAAGTGATTTTGCATATTTCAACCCTTCAGTACCGCAATTCTTCGGGTATATTACCGTAAACCTGTCAGTTTTTATCTGCATCCATTTCAGCGATGCAGGATCCTGACCAGTCTCATAATATTGTGCTGAAACATTTTTTAACAGGAATAGGAAAACTATAAAAAGAAAAATTTCCTTACTTTTCATTCAAAGAGTTAAGAGTTTAAAATACTAAACATTCCTGCTCAAAAATAGCAAAATTAGTGAGTAGTGGTCTGCCGAGTGTGATATGAAAAAAATAAGTACTTTCGTCACCGGAATTAAAGGGAGATTTTCTTTATATAAAGTGGATAAAGGATGAAGAAATACAGATTGATAAATAATATTTCGGGATGGGCAGTATTCATTGTTGCAGCTTATACCTACCTGGCAACAATTGAGCCAACTGCAAGTCTCTGGGACTGTGGTGAATTCATTGCTTCATGTTTTAAGCTTGAAGTCGGCCATCCTCCTGGAAACCCGGTTTTTATGATCATGGGAAGGTTCTTCACTCTCTTTGCAGGGGGAAATGTCTCTAAAGTTGCATCAATGGTTAATTCCATGTCGGCTCTGGCCAGTGCCTTTACAATTCTTTTTCTATTCTGGACTATAACACATCTTGCAAGAAAAATTCTCATAAAAAATGAAAATCAATATAATGCCGGACGAATCATTGCTGTAATTGCTGCAGGTGCTGTAGGTGCTATAGCTTATTCATTTTCCGACTCATTCTGGTTTTCAGCAGTGGAAGGAGAGGTTTATGCATCTTCTGCTTTTTTTACCGCACTTGTTTTCTGGTTAATCCTCAAATGGGAGGATGCGGCAGAGGAGAAACATGCCGACAGATGGATAATTCTGATTGCATTTCTGATGGGGCTTTCTATAGGTGTACATCTGCTTAATCTCCTCACGCTGCCAGGAATTGTGCTGGTTTATTATTTTAAGAAATTTGAATTCTCGTGGAAAGGATTTATAATCTCGCTGTTTACCTCAGTTGTGCTTCTTTCCCTGCTGATGTACGGAATTATGCCCGGGGTTGTGACCATTTCTTCAAAATTTGACTGGTTTTTCGTGAATAGTCTTGGCCTGCCTGCGAACACCGGAATGGTTTTTCATGTAATTCTTATTGCGGTGCTCTTCAGTCTGGCAGTAAAATTCTCATTTTCATCGGGAGACAGGGTAAAGAATGGAATTTTTGCAATAGCTGCACTTTTCTTTACGGGGATCTGGCTCATCTCGGGTTCATCAGTAGTGAATTTCCTTGCTCTTATCGTAATTTCAGGAATTATTTGGTACATGGCGGGAAAAAACCGGGCTGCACTGAATACCTTGCTCACAGCTGTGATGGTAATTCTGATCGGATATTCTGCAAATGCCATAATAGTGATCAGATCCTCTGCCGGTACTCCGCTGAATGAAAACAATCCTTCCAATCCTTTTAATCTTCTTTATTTCCTTAACAGGGAACAATATGGTGAACGGCCGTTATTTAAAGGACCTTATTATAATGCTCCGGTCACCGACTATAAAGACGGAAAGGCCAAATACGCACTTGAGAACGGAAAGTATATTATTACGGGCCATAATCTAGAACGCATATATGATCCGAGATTTGAAACATTATTTCCAAGAATGTGGAGTGATCAGAAAGATCATGAGGAGATCTATCAGCAGTGGGGAAGGGTGAAAGGAACACCGGTACAGGTTACAGATCAGGCGGGGAAAGCAAAGGTCATAAGAAAACCAAAGTTCAGCGAAAACCTCAGGTTTATGTTTTCATACCAGTTCGGCTACATGTATTTCAGGTACTTCATGTGGAACTTTGCAGGCAAACAAAATGATACTCAGGGCTCAGGAGGAGCGGTGAACGGTAACTGGATCACCGGGTTGAAGTTTATCGATGAGCCAAGAGTAGGAACCTCCGATCTGCCCGGCGACATGAAAACCGACCCCTCAAAGAATAAGTACTATCTGTTGCCATTTATTCTGGGCCTTGTGGGAATGTTTTACCAGCTGAACAGGGATAATAAGAACTGGGGGATCATTCTGCTTCTGTTTATCATGACCGGAATAGCGATAGTCATCTATCTGAACCAGTATCCTAATCAGCCCAGGGAGAGAGACTATGCCTTTGCCGGATCGTTCTACTTCTTTTCGGTATGGATAGGATTGGGTGTGCTGGCCCTTTTTGAAGGGCTGTCAAAATTAACCAGTGAGAAAATAGCTGCCCCTGCAGCCGGGTTACTCTGTTTCCTCGCAGTACCTGTGATAATGGGTGCACAAAACTGGGACGATCATGACCGTTCCGGGCGTTACCTTACCCGCGATGTCGCCGAAGATTATCTGAATTCCTGCGCACCTGATGCAATATTATTCACCAATGGCGATAATGATACATTTCCTTTATGGTACGCCCAGGAGGTGGAAGGTGCCAGAACCGATGTCAGGGTTTGTAACCTGATGCTTCTTAATACTGACTGGTACATAAATCAGATGAAACACAGGACTTATGAGTCTGCTCCCCTGCCTGTTACATTGCCTGTGCAAAAATATTACGATGGCATAAACAATCAGCTTTTTATTGTCGAGAAAACAAAAGAACCTGTAGACATTTCGACTATCATTGATTTTGTAAAAAGCGATAATAAGGCAACGAAGGTGCAGATATCGCCTACTGAGATTCTTGATATCATACCATCTCGAACCATCAGGATCCCGGTGGACAAGGCAAAAGTACTTGCATCTGGTACAGTGAAACCTGAAGACGCTGATAAGATCGTACCGTACATCGACATAAGGCTAAAAGGGAATTCCATACTCAAGAGCCAGCTTATTGTCCTCGATATTCTTGCGCATAACAACTGGGAACGGCCTGTTTACTTTGTCACAGGTTATCATAACGACGCAATGGGCCTCGAGGAATATTTTCAGCTGGAGGGACTTACATATCGCCTTGTGCCTATAAAATCTCAAAATAAAAGCTGGCTCGATTACGGAAGGATCGACACGGATATTTTGTATGAGAATATGATAAAGAAGTTTGCCTGGGGAGGCGCCAATAAGAAAGGAGTAGATATTGACTATAACCACCAGAGGACTATTACAGTAGTTAAAGCCAGATTGAACTATGCCAGGCTCGCTAAAGCCCTTTCTGCAGAAGGAAAAAATGAGAAAGCTCTGGAAGTGTTGAATTTTTGCATGAATGCCCTCCCTCTTGACAAAATACCCTACGATCCCTATATGCCCGATATAATTGAAGGCTACTTTGCAGCCGGTGCTACCGATAAAGCTGTTGAAATGAGCAATGCACTTTGCGATTACTATTATAAGAGACTCGGGTATTTTCTTAAGCAAAAGCCGTATATCCTAAGCTCAGCGGAATTTGAGATTCAAACGGCATTGCAGTATGCCTCGCGGGTTGCAAATGCATGTTCGGCAAATGGAAAGCCTGAAATGGGCGCTGAGATATCCAAAAAGCTTGAAAGCTACTATTCTGATTATGTGAAGGAGATCCATCCTGAAGAAAAGTAATGTTAATCGCTGGCAGAGAGAGGCTGCCAGCAGTTGTCTGGGCGAATGTGATAGGTTATAAGGCCTGATAAGAATGATGCATCAGCATCATAGGGGATGGGAAACAGATATATTTGATTTCAGGTATTTTTCTAGAAGGAAGAATATTTTTTCAGGATATATAGGCTTTAAAATGTATTCATTGCAGCCGGCAATATAAGCCTCGGTTTTTGCCTGTTCCGAGGAATATGCAGTTATCATAATGACCGGTGTGCTCTTCCTTTCTTTCCTTAACAATCTTATGCATTCAATACCGTTGATCAGAGGGATAAGAAAATCCATGAAAACCAGATCAATGCGATTGTTTTCCACTGCCAGATAATCAATAAACTCTTTCCCGGTATGAAAAATCATAAGATCAGCACCTGAGCTTTTCAGTAATGTTTCGTAGTACCTGATCGATGGCAGGTCATCCTCAACAATAACTATATTTTTGCCTGTAAGTTCTAAGTTGCTGATGTTCAATGTCATTTAGTGATTCAATTAAACTTGTATAAAATTACAATAAGAAAAGGATCTTTGCTATGCATAATTGCACAATTATTAACATTTTATCAACAGCGGAAAAAGACGAAGCAGGCAGAAGGGTTTCAATAAAATATATTTAGAGTGAAATGATATAAACGCAGGAATAAAGGGAATGATTACCTGCAAACCCATTTTGTTGTTATACCTCCTGTTGTATTGTTCTTAGTGTTTTCTATGCCGATTAATTCTATACCGCAATATTCGCTTTCAGTTCCGGTCACCAGAAGATTACCGCCTGAGTCATACTGGTTTTGCTGGCAAACCTTGCAATCCTTCTGGCATTCAGGAAAGGTTAATGAAATGAGAATGAAGGTAGCAGCATATATTAATTTTCTTTTCATAAAGGTTCTTTTAAAAACAAATATATTAAAACTCTCTTATCCTTCAACGGAAATAAATTAAAATGGTTTCATCTGTAAAATAAATTTGTATATGATGCATCAATTAACTATTATACCAGTCATTAGAGCAGGAATGAAAATATTTATAAATTGCAAAAAAATTAATCGTCATGGAAGATTCAAAAATGAAAAAGCATGTAGCCGTAGTTGGAGCGATCCAGATTGGATTTGCAATTCTCGGTTTGATTCTTGCCGTAGTCATATTCTTTGTTATGAGTTTCGCAAGATCGCAAGTGGGAGATGATAACACCGGCAGGCTTGTTCTGGGGTTCTTATCAGTGAGTCTCCCGATTCTGTTCGGATTTCTGGCCACTCTGGGGCTTGTAGGCGGGATCGGACTTCTGGCTTATAAACCATGGGCAAGATATCTTGTAATGGTTGTCGCGGCTCTCGGATGCCTGAATATCCCGATCGGAACCCTGAAAGGTGTTTATACTCTATGGGTATTACTCCAGGATGAGACAGTTAAATTATTCGAGGCAAAATAGATTTCTGAAAAATATATTGATGTAGAGACGCCCAATTTGGACGTCTCTACTTATTTTTGCAGGATAATTAAGACAATTGTATGGCTGATGACAATAAGATCATATTTTCGATGTTCAGAGTGGGGAAATCATTCCCCCCTCACAGACAGGTACTGAAGGACATTTCTCTCTCATTCTTTCTTGGGGCCAAGATCGGGATTATCGGACTGAACGGCTCGGGGAAATCGACTCTTCTGAAAATTATCGCCGGCATGGAGAAGGAATACCAGGGCGATGTTATATTTCTTCCGGGCTATTCCGTGGGACATCTGTCACAGGATCCTCTCCTTAATGAGAACAGGAGTGTAAGAGAAATTGTTGAGGAGGGAGTTAAGGATATAATGGGAATTATCAAGGAATTTGAACAGATAAATAACAGCTTTGGCGAACCGGAAGTATATGAGAACCCTGAAAAGATGCAGCAGCTAATGGATCGTCAGGCGGTGCTTCAGGAGAAAATAGACTATTCGGATGGCTGGAATATCGAACATAAGCTTGAGCGTGCAATGGACGCCCTCAGGTGCCCCGACGGTGACGAGAGGGTGAATGTTTTGTCGGGCGGTGAACGCAGGAGGGTGGCGCTATGCCGGCTGCTTTTACAGCAACCCGATATTTTATTGCTTGATGAGCCAACCAACCACCTCGATGCGGAATCAGTACAATGGCTGGAAACAACTCTTAAACAATATAATGGAACAGTAATTTGCATTACTCACGACCGCTATTTTCTTGATAATGTTGCAGGATGGATTCTTGAACTTGACAGGGGTGAAGGTATTCCATGGAAAGGAAATTACTCCTCATGGCTGGAACAGAAAACTAAAAGACTGGAATCGGAAGAAAAGGGCAATATTAAAAGAAGAAAGATCCTTGAGAGAGAACTTGAATGGGTAAGAATGTCGCCAAAAGCACGTCATGCCAAATCAAAAGCGAGGCTTGGGGCTTATGAGAATCTCCTTAATCAGGATGTAAAACAAAAAGAGGACAAGCTTGAAATTTTTATTCCAAACGGACCAAGGCTCGGGGATAAAGTAATTGAAGCCAGGTCTGTTTCCAAATCTTTCGGCGATAAGCTTCTTTTCGAAGATCTTGAATTTAATCTTCCTCCTAACGGAATTGTTGGGGTTATCGGTCCGAATGGAGCCGGCAAGACGACTCTTTTCAGAATGATCATGGGTCAGGAGACAGCTACCAGAGGAACATTTACTACAGGTGATACTGTCACGCTCGGATATGTTGATCAGGCTCATGCAGCTATCGACCCGGCTAAAACAGTTTTTGAAGTTATTTCCGGAGGTCAGAACGATGTTATGGTAGGTAACCGTCTGGTTAATGCCAGGGCATATGTAGCCCGTTTTAATTTCACGGGAGCCGATCAGGAGAAGAAGTGTGGAGTACTGTCGGGAGGGGAGCGAAACAGGCTGCATCTGGCTCTTACCCTTAAATCAGGGGCAAATGTTCTGCTTCTTGATGAACCAACAAACGATATCGATGTTAATACTCTGAGAGCACTGGAGGAAGGACTCGAGAATTTTGCAGGATGTGCTGTAATAATTTCTCACGACAGATGGTTCCTCGACAGGGTAACAACACATATGCTGGCATTCGAGGGAAATTCAAAGGTTGTGTGGTTTGAAGGTAACTACAGCGACTACGAAGAGAATTACAAGAAAAGAGTCGCTGATACAACACCTGCAAGAATAAAATATAAGAAGCTGATTTAAAATCAAAAAATTTCTCAGATTAACCCGAATTCATAATGCCTGATTAAGGAGATTGGTAAAATGAAACCTTCGGGAACGACAATTCAATGACCAGCTATAAATTGCCATAACAAAAAGCTACCTTTATGAAGACTAAAGTTCTTTCCTTCTTTATTTCTGTCCTGTTCCTGCTATTTTCGTCAATCCGTTCTTCAGCAATTGTTGCAGGACCTGTTGATTCTCTGAAAGTTCCTACATTCGGCCTGGTTTATATTTATAACCAGACAATCACTCCCGAAAATGTGATAATTATGATCTCAGGGGACGCTGGTTGGAGGTCCGGCGTTATTGGTTTCTCCAGATCCTTTTCGGAAATGAACTCACTGGTAATCGGCGTTGATATTCTTAGATATTTTAAGGATCTGAGGCTGAGGACTGAGGATTGCTATAATGTGGCAGCTGATTTTGTTGAGCTGGCTACTGAGGTAGAAAAGAAATATGATTTCCCCGTCTATAGACCACCGGTTATAATGGGATATTCAAGCGGGGCAACACTTGTGTATGGGATCCTGTCGCAGGCAAGAACGGGGACATTTATTGGCGGGATATCTCTTGGTTTTTGTCCCGATATTGAGCTTCCAAAACCACTCTGTGAGATAAACGGGCTTAAGGTAACCACTGATGTTCCCGGTAAGCGGTATATACTTCAGGCTGATAAAGAGCTGGGAAATCCCTGGATTATTCTTAATGGCAAGCTCGATAGAATCTGCAATTATCCGGCAGTGGTTGACTTCATCTCCCGCACAAAAGGTGCCGAGTTGATTACACTCCCAAAGGTCGGGCATGGATTTGCAAAATGGAGCGATTTTATGCCCCAGTGGAAAGATGCATTCACACGTCTGATTGCAAAGTATGAAAGCACTAAGCCGCAGGAGGCTGATATAAGTGAAGTAAAGGGCCTTCCATTAATAATAACTAATTCCAAAACCCCCGATAAACAGGCTCCCATGGCACTGCTGATTTCGGGAGACGGAGGCTGGTATGGATTTGAGCAGCAGATAGCGGATAATCTTGCTGTAAGAGGGATCCCGACAGTTGGACTTGATTCAAAAAAATTTTTCTGGAATCGCCGGACCCCTGAAGAGACTGCGGCTGACATAGCAAAGGCACTGGATTACTACAGTAAGGAATGGGGCAGGGAAAAAATCGTTCTGATAGGTTATTCACTTGGCGCAGAGATTGTGCCCTTCATTGCGAACAGGCTGCCAGCTGAGATAAAATCCAAAGTAGAATCTTCCGTTCTCTTATCTCCCGACATTACTACCGATTTTGAGATTCACTTTTCAAATATGCTTGGCATGGGGAACCGCCAGAATACTTACAATGCACTCAATGAGATCAATAAAATGCAGGGTGTAAGAACTCTAATCATTTTTGGGGAAGGTGAGAAAACAGAAATCCCGGAATTACTTAAAAATCCATCTGTTGTGGTAAGGAAAATTCCGGGCGATCATCACTATAAATTCAATTTGCCTCTGATCATGCAGACTATGAGAGAGAATAAAGCTTTCTGATTAATCATAACAATCGATTAGCTGAACCTATGATTAAAGAAAATTCGCCAGTTTCTGTGAGAAACTTTTTTAAAGATAAAGTCTTTATCTTCCTGAATGAAAATGCAAAACTTATTACTCAGTTTCTATTTACCGCACTCTTTATTGTACTGGCAGCATGGTTTACATTTCACCAGAAACGCGAACTTTTTGCCGTAAAGAACATCCTTGCTGATGCTAACAGGTATTGGGTACTGGCAGGTCTGGCGCTTGTAGTTTTTTATATTTTTATCCAGGGGGTAATGTATGTGACCTCATTTGCTTCAATTAACACCCGTCTGAGACTGTGGGATGCAATTATCCTGTTTTTGAAGCGTAATTTTATCAGTGTGTTCCTGCCTGCAGGAGCAGTCTCTTCCCTGGCATTCTTCACAAAAGAAATTGAAAAAAAAGGAGTCACAAAAACACAGATATATTTTGCCTCGTCAATATATGCTTTTGTAGGAATTCTGTCAGTGGTTATAGTGGCTATACCCGCCTTTCTGTTTGCTGTCGCAGGCGGAGGAATGGAGGTGGGAAGGTGGTATGCCCTGGGTGCAGTGATAATAATTCTGATGCTGTTTATCTATGTCTATTATTCCCTTTTAAGAAAATGGAAGCTTTATAACCTGTTGTTGAAAATTTTTCCAAAAGCCGACCTCTTCTTTGAAGACATTAAGAATAACAAGATAAACAGAAAGCAATTTATTTATACAATATTAATTTCCATCCTGATAGAATTCGTAGGTATTGCTCATGTCTATATTTCAATGGTGGCCCTTAATTTTCAGCCTTCGGTTGCAACAGCCATCATCGCTTATATTGTTGTTGTCATTTTCCTTATTATTTCACCTTTTCTCAGAGGGCTTGGAGCTATTGAAGTTTCAATGACCTTCGTCCTTATCCAATCGGGCTTCAGTAACGTTGATGCCATTGCAATAACGCTCCTTTTCAGATTTTTCGAATTCTGGCTACCTCTTTTAATGGGTATCGTGAGCTTTCTCCTGAAGGTCGATAAGCTTATAATGAGGATTTTTCCTGCTGTCCTTATTTTTGCACTGGGTATGGTAAATATCATTTCAGTGCTGACTCCTGCACTCCCCGACAGGCTCAGACTATTGAAAGATTATCTGCTTGTTGACTTTGTAAGCTTCTCAAACAGTTTTGTTTTTATTGCGGGATTATTTCTGCTGGTTACTGCTGCCTTCATGTTGCGGGGATTACGCACAGCCTGGTGGTTCGCCATCGGATTAAGCATTATTTCGGTCTTTGGAAATATCACCAAGGGCATTGACTATGAAGAAGCTACAATAGCCCTTCTCACACTTGGTTCTCTTATCGCGACAAGAAAAGAATATCACATAAAGACAAATCCCCGGCTCGGCACTGTAGGCCTGCAGACAGCTGTACTGAGCATGGGAGCAGTTATTTTGTACGGTGTTGTTGGCTTCTACTTCCTCGATAAAAAACATTTTCAAATTGATTTCAATATATTTCAGTCCTTCTGGTATACAATTCAGAATTTCTTTCTTATAGGCAGCAGCGACCTTATTCCAAGAGATGGTTTCGCCCGCGATTTTATTTATCTTATCAAGATCAGCGGCTTTGCCTCCATATCTTTTCTCGTTTATTCCCTTGTGAGACCATATGTGTTCCGGATCACTCCTACTGATGAAGAGATCGCGAGAGGAAAGTATCTCACTTCTCAATATGGTAATTCTGCCCTGGATTTTTTCAAAACCTATTCAGATAAATTTGTTTTCGCGCCCGATGGGATAAATGCATTCATTTCATACCGTGTAAGCAGGAATTTTGCTGTTGTTCTTGAGAATCCTGTTGCTGAAAACATGGCCGAGTTGAAAAAATGCCTCTTAGCTTTCAATGAATATTCTTATGACAACGGCCTTAAAGACATCTATTACCGTGTACCAAAAGAAAGTCTTCCACTTTATTTTGAATTATCAAGGAAAAGCCTGTTCCTGGGACAGGAAGGGGTAGTTGACCTCGATACTTTCACACTGGAGGGAGGCGAAAAGAAGTCAATAAGAAATGCGCTGAATAAGATTAAGGAACAAGGTTATACCACCCATGTAAACACTCCTCCCCTGCGCGACGGACTGATACAGAAGCTAAAGTCTGTGAGCGATGAATGGCTTAAACTGACCGACCGTGAGGAAATTATTTTTTCACAAGGTATGTTTGTTGAGAAAGAGATAAAGGAGCAAACGGTTATAACTATAGAAAACAGTGAAGAAAAGATTATCGCTTTTTTAAATATTATTCCCGATTATGTGAAAAATGAAGGGACTTACGATATGCTGAGAAAGACTGCTGATGCCCCAAACGGGATTATGGACTATATCCTTGTGGAGCTTTTCAAGTATTTCAAAAACTGCGGAGTTAAATATGTCAACCTGGGATTTGCGCCCATGTCGGGGCTCGACGATCCTCACAACTTTCCGGAAAAATCCATGAAGTTTGCCTATGAAAAAATCCGTTCATTTTCTCATTATAAAGGTCAGCGCGATTATAAAGAAAAATTCAATCCTCAATGGCACGACAAATTCCTTATATACAGTAATGATTATGACCTAATTCAGGTTCCGGGCGTGCTGGCCAAGGTAATCAAGCCCTGAATATCATTTTCAGTCCTGATGTGATAGAATCGAAAATAATTGACACATTTGTATTGATTGTTAATCACATTAAGATGAAGCGTTTTTTTGGTCTGTTTTGCCTGCTGACTTGTATCTGTGCATCTTCTTTTTCCCAGATCTTTACAGATAGCAATCTTCCGATAGTTATCATAAATACTGACGGGGGAGCCGCTATTCCTGATGCTCCGAGAATATTTGCCACTATGAAAATAATTTACAGGGGTGCAGGTTTGCGTAATTTCCTTACTGACCAGGATTCTCCGGCATATTTAAACTATAATGGACGGATTGATATAGAGGTAAGGGGTTCCAGTTCTCAGACACTTCCTAAGAAACAATTCGGTCTCACGACATTCAAGGCAGATAATGTCACAAAAGTTAATGTAAGCCTGTTGGGCCTTCCCTCTGACAATGACTGGATTCTTAACGGACTTGGTTACGAACCCTCGCTCATGCGCGATTATTTGTGTTTTAATCTGTCACGCATGATGGGTGAATATGCAAGCAGAACAGTATATTGTGAGGTTGTTCTAAATGGTTCCTATAATGGTCTTTATGTGCTCCAGGAAAAAATCAAACAGGGTTCAGACCGGGTAAATGTAATGAAAATCGGAACTTCAGATGTCAGTCTGCCGAACCTGAGTGGCGGCTATATAACAAAAGCCGATAAATCGAATGTTGATGATCCGGTCGCCTGGACAATGCCCAGTTATTTAGCAGGCGGTGATGTGACATTCATCCATGAACTTCCAAAGCCGGCAGACGTAACACCGCAGCAGAACACCTACATTCATTCTGTATTTTCCATGCTGGGCACAACTGCTTTTTCGGGAAACACTTCGTTTGTAAATGGATATCCATCAGTAATTGATATCCCCTCATTTGTCGATTTTATGATCATAAGTGAATTGTCAGCTAATGCCGATGCCTATCAGTACAGCACCTATTTTCATAAAGACAGGAATGGGAAACTAAGGGCAGGGCCTGTCTGGGATAATAATCTCACCTTTGGCAACGATCTTTCCATCTGGAGTTTTGACAGGAGTAAAACAAATACATGGCAATTTGCCAATGGAGATAACGAAGGTCCTAAATTCTGGACAGATCTCTATGCCGATCCTACTTTCAGATGTTACTTGTCTAAAAGATGGAATGAGCTCACACAGCCTGGTCACCCGTTGAACATTCAGACCATTGATAACCTGATCGATTCAACTCTTGCTACGATCAGCGAAGCTGCTGTCAGAGAAAACAATAAATGGGGTACAGTGCCAAATCTTTCAGGAGAGATAAATGGTATAAAAGCCTGGCTGAGCATGAGGATCGCCTGGATTACAACTACTGTCGGACCATATTCAAATTGCAATAGTGTGCCGACTCCGCCTCTTGTGATCACTAAAATAATGTACAATCCGACGGTCTCCGCGGAATTCCCGATTAGCAATGATCAGGAATTTATTGAAATACAGAATACGGGAAATACCACTGTTGATCTGACCGGAGATTATTTCACAGGAACAGGATTTGTATACCAATTCCCTGCATATTCTGAGATCTTTCCTGGTTCTCGGAAAATACTCGCAAGTAATTCAGCAGTTTTTACTGAAAAATACGGGATTCCGCCATCCGGTGAGTTTACACGGAATCTGTCGAGCAAGGGGGAAACACTTGTTTTGGCTGATGGGTTTGGAAATGTTATTGATAGCGTCAGTTATACCAATAAGTCTCCATGGCCAAATGCTGATGGCAATGGCTCTTACCTGGAATTGACAGATCCTCTTTCTGACAACAGCCTGGCCTCTAACTGGACTGCCTCAACAAATACAATCGTGTCTGTCAAAGAGAATGAAAATAATGTGAACCTCAGGTTTTATCCATCGCCTGTCCGCGATATTCTAACTATAGAATCGGCAGTGACAATTAAGACTGTGAAATTGTACGATTTTCAGGGAAGATTACTGCAGAACAAAGATGTTAACAGCACAAGCTGCAAACTTGACATGAGCTCGTGTTCCCATGGAATGTACCTTGTTCAGCTTATAACCCGGGGCGGAAACTTTATACAAAAAATTATTAAGCAATAACACTTGCTTTTCTGTACGCATTATTAGAAACAAACTGGAGAAATTTCTGTTTATAGAATAGCTAATGGAAGCTGATCTGGTTTAAAATCAGAAACATGGTTTTTTTTGAATAACTCCGTTTAAAGGGGAATTACATACTTAGATCCTCTTAGCTGCCTCTAAAATATATTGAATGGCATCAAAAATCTGTTTATTGGCAGGCATCTTTTCTTTGTTGATTTTGCCTGCAGGACTATCTGAGACTGTCGTGCAGAAATCGGCAACGGTAAGCGGTTTCGTGAGAGATGCCGCGACAGGAGAAACTCTGACCGGAGCAGTTATTTATCCGCTGGAAAAACCCTCAGTCGGGATAACTTCGAATTCGTATGGATATTTTTCCCTAACTCTTCCTTCAGGTAAATATACGTTAATAGTTCAGTTCCTGGGTTATAAAACTAAGTCGGTTCCCGTTGATCTTAAGGAAAATGTAAAGCTGGCTCTCGACATGGAAGAAGAATCTATCGCTCTCAGGGAAATTACTGTTTCAGGCGAAAAGAATAACATCAATGTCGTACAGAGCGAACTAATCTCAAAAATCAATGTAAAGGAAATCCAGAATATCCCGGTAATTCTTGGGGAAAAAGATATTCTGAAGACAATTCAGCTGTTGCCGGGTGTTACACCTGCAGGAGAAGGGAATGCAGGGTTTTATGTACGCGGGGGCGGAGTTGATCAAAACCTTATCCTGCTTGATGAGGCTCCGGTTTATAATCCCTCTCACCTGCTGGGTTTTTTTTCTACGTTTAACTCCGATGCAATAAAAGATATAACCTTATACAAGGGCGGTTTTCCTGCCGAATACGGAGGACGGTTGTCATCAGTGGTTGATATAAAAATGAATGAAGGCAACAATAAGGAATATCGTGTTTCGGGAGGGATCGGAATTATTGCTTCACGGCTGGCTGTGGAAGGCCCTATTCTTAAACACAAGGGCTCTTTCATGATAGCTGCCCGCAGAACCTATGCAGATCTTTTTCTAAAACTTCTTTCAAGGCACGGAGCAGATTCGACGGCGAGCAAATCAACATTATACTTCTATGATCTTAACTTTAAAGCAAATTACCAGTTCTCAGGAAAGGACAGATTGTTTTTTTCATGTTATGCTGGCAGAGATAATTTCAACCTGGGAGGCGCATTGGGCCTCGATTGGGGGAATCTTACCGCTACCACCAGGTGGAACCATATTATAAACGATAAATTATTCTCAAACACATCCTTAATATTCAACCGATACAGCTATAGATTTCAGGTTGATGTGGGCAGTCTGACAATGAGGGTCATCTCTGAAATAAAGGACTGGAATCTTAAAGAGGATCTTAATTATTACCTGAATTCAAATAATACAATTAAGATAGGCTTCAATTCGATTTATCACACTTTTGTTCCAAGCAAAGTCGACAGCAGTGCCTTTTTAAGGGTGAGATCAATGGATAACAGATATGCACTGGAAAATGCGTTTTATATTTCAAATGAGCAGACAATCTCCTCACACCTCAAGGCTACTTATGGATTGCGGTATTCCCTCTTCAGTTCAATAGGACCCGGTACCGTATACACTTACAATCAGGTTGCTGATGTTGTGGATTCGGCGACATACCCGAGAGGAAAAATATTCAATACGTATGGCGGTTTTGAACCAAGGATCCTTGTGAATTATATTATCAATGATTCAAGCTCAGTAAAGGCATCTTATGCCCGTACCCGGCAGTATTTACATTTGTTGTCAAATACAACATCAACCACTCCATTTGATCTCTGGGTGCCAAGCAATATCAATATTCTGCCGGAGATCGCCGATGAATACACTCTTGGATATTTCCGGAACTTTTCAGGTAATATGTATGAGACCTCTGTTGAAGTTTATTACAAAAGCCTGAAAAATCAGATCGATTACAGGAACGGAGCGAATCTTATTCTGAATAACAAGGTGGAATCTCAGCTTGTATTCGGCAAAGGCTGGGGATATGGCGCAGAATTTCTGATCAGGAAGAAATACGGAAAGCTTACTGGCTGGATCAGCTATACCCTTTCAAAAACAAAACGTCAGTTCCCCGATATCAACGACGGAAATATATTTCTGGCCAAGCAGGACAGACCGAATAACCTTGCCATTGTTGGCATGTATGAATTAAATAAGAACCTGACCTTTTCGGCAACCTGGATTTACATAAGCGGGAACGTGGTAACCTTCCCCAGTGGCCGTTACCTTATCGATGGCAATATAGTTCCCTATTACACAGAAAGAAACGGATACAGGATGCCAAACTATCACAGGCTCGATCTGGGTCTGACATGGCAGAGGAAAAAGACGCTCAGATTTGAGAGCAGCTGGAACTTTTCCATTTACAATGCTTATGGGCGTGCAAATGCCTATGCAATAAACTTTCAGCAGGATCCCAATGACCCTTCTAAAATGCAGGCGGTACAGTTATCGCTGTTCCGGTTTGTTCCTGCAGTTACCTATAATTTCAAGTTTTAAAAGTTATAGAAATGAAATCTGACAAGAAACAAAATGCTAAATATATTCTACTGATTCTCATATCATTATCTGAGCTGATAATATTCCCTGGATGTCAGAAGATTGTTAATGTTGATCTGAACGAGGCAGCGCCACGTATCGTTATAGAAGGATTGATCTACGATCACAGGGGACCCTATACTGTCAGCATAAGCAGATCGGGCAGCTATTTTAATCAGCCCGTCCTGGCAACCGTTTCGGATGCCAGGGTAATAATCTCTGACAATAATGGGATAGTTGATACGCTATTGAAAGCTAAGCCCGGACTTTATGTTACTTCACTGACAAGAGGTATACCTGGGAAGTCTTACACTCTGGATGTTATCTCTGATGGCATTGAATATACTGCAACAACCACAATGTACAGCCATGTTAATATAGATTCCCTGAACCTGGTAAAAGACCAGTTTCAGGGGTTCGATATAGGAGAGAACGGAAATAACCTGCATCTGGAAATTCATTGTTATTTCAGGGACCCGTTTGAGAAAAACTTCTACAGGATCAGGGTTTTTAAAAACGATTCGATCAATACCGGCAGTTACAGGCTATTCGATGATCAGTACACAAACGGGGAAGAAACTGAACTGAGGGTAGCAAATGCCACTGCAGGAGATACTTTCAGAGTGGAGCTTTTATCCCTTGATTCCAAAACGTATGAATATTATCGTACGCTTGCAGACCTGCTTTATACAAATCCTTTCTTCGGTTCAACACCTGCAAATCCCAACAATAATATCAGCAATGGAGCTTTGGGCTACTTCGGGGCTTGTGCTGTTTCATACAAAACGATCATTATTACGGATTCTTTGATAAATTCCGTTAAATAGTTAATTCCTTCCAAAAAGCAGCCCACCCTTTTAACCTATTTCTTCAGGCTTGCCTTTGAAAATATATAATCAGGAATCTTAGCATTGAATTCAATATCCATCATGTCAAACTCAGTTCCTTCTCCTTCTTTTAGTACATCTTTGAACAGAATCTTTTTGGGATACCACCTGCCCTGAACCTGGGTCACGTCTGACAGGTCTATCCTTTTCAGCAGAACCCCGCTTTTTGCGTAAAGCTCTTTTTTCAAAGGAATGAACCTGTCTTTATCAACCCACAGTTTTTGGGTCTCATAAGCAACATCCGGGGTGATCGCGGTAAGATTAATCACCCAGCAGTCGCGGTCTCCGATTTTCTCCTGTCCTTCTATTTTGCCGGTATAATGGTTGAGAAGATGAGGATCTTCCATCATGTCCTCATATGACAGATCAGAACCCATCACTGACTGACGCAGCATATGGCCTGATATCTGTATTATCCTGTCGGTTTCAGGCGAATAGATCCAAAGGAGATTATCGAGCTTAAGCATCTTTGTTCCCTGCTCCCGAACTGGCGAAATATATTCAGTATACGATTTATTTTCTCCCTCATTCCAGGTTTTGGATTCTATTGTTCTGGTATTTCTGGGATTATGAATTATCATTTTTGAAGTGAATATCCGCGTTTCTGCTGACATATTCTTATCAACCTTTTCAATTATTTCCTTTGCAGAGGGAATCTGTGCGTTAATTGAAACACATATTAACAACATAGGTAATGCAATATTTTTCATGCCTCTAATTCTTTAAATAGTTGTGCTGTTTTTCGTTTGTAAATTCCTATCCCCGACAGGGCTGTTCCGGCAACAGTCGACAAGAGCCCGGGAATAAATCCTATAATAAATGCCAGGGGTGTAATCCTTGCGTGGAAAACAGCTGGCATCATAATCGAAGCGTTTTTCATCAATGACCCAATATCCAGCCCATGATTCTGCAAATAAAGGGAGAGAGCCAGACCTACTGCAGTTCCGGTCACTGACCCTGCGATACCAATCAGAATTGATTCGTAAATCATTGTTTTATAAATATGTGAATAGTCTTCACCTATGGCGAGCCGTGTGCCGAATTCAATGTATCTTCTCAGTCCGCCAAGCAGTCCCGCATTCCAGAATACAAGCGACATTGAAAGAACGAAAACAAATACTACGAATCCTCCGACCTGTTTGATCTGTGCCATCATCTGGCCCAGATTATTCTGCTGGCTAAGGGTCACAATAGTTGGAGCATATATATCCTTTGAAGGAGGGAAAAGCCTGTTAAAGCGCTGAGCAACCTTTTGGGCCATCGCATCATCGT
Organism: uncultured Bacteroidales bacterium; assembly: GCA_963715785.1. Classification (GTDB taxonomy): domain Bacteria; phylum Bacteroidota; class Bacteroidia; order Bacteroidales; family VadinHA17; genus LD21. The sequence continues at coordinate 1,140,724 of OY970276.1, read as the reverse complement.
AGTAATTGCCCGGAAGATAGCCCACAATCTCCCCTGCCGCATTGTACATATCAAGAACCGAGCGGATATCCTTCAGGTCAATTATAACAGAGCCCCGGTCCATTCCAATAGTGCCGAATACAATTGTGCCTGCTATTTTAAAATTTGCCATGGCCATTGCTCCGTTCATTGTTGAACCAATAAATGTTACCGTATCTCCGGGATTAACCTTCAGTTTTTGTGAGAATAGCTCGCTGATCAATATCTCTCCGGGATGCTCCGGGAGCCTGCCCCTTCGCAGGGATTTTACGAGATTAAATCGTTCTGTTTCTGATTTATCGCCGGAAAGCATATCTATACCAAAGCCAATCGCCGGACCTTGTGCACGTGTTTCCCCATTCTTATCCGGGGCATCTATCAATCCTGCAAAATGTATGCGTTCTTCCCATTGCATATCAGGGAAATCATCTTTAAGCTTAGCCATCAGAGTGTCTACTCCGGTTAATGCAAGATCATTCGGATCCTGATCGATATTTTTGGCGTATGGTTCAGTCATGATTTTGACATGTCCGGTGGAGAACCTTGCATTTAATTCAATGCTGTCATTAAGGAACCCATTTAACCAGCAAAAAAGGGTAACCGTAAGCATCACACCAATTGTAGCGACTATTACAGGCAAAAGACTTCTCTGCCTGTCCCTGAATATTCCTTTAAATAAAAATCTTATCATTGAAGTTTCCCCCTTAACGCTTCTGTTGGATTCATTTTAGCTATTTTCCGCGAGGGCAGATAGCTGACAATAGTTGTTGTAATCATTATAATGATAATTGTGGTGGCAATCAGGCCAAGGGTGTACGCCGGGAATATTTTATCTGCTAACACAAGACCGTAATCCTTGCTTGCTCCGGCAAATGATAAGCCGTGACTTGCCTGCCACGCCAAAAGAGGAATGCCATAAACAGCTGCAAGCAATGCTGCAAGTACCGAATTGAGTGAGCCCTCCATTGTGAAGAGGCCAACTACCTGCGAACGGGTCATTCCAAGTGCGATATAGGTACCGATCTCTTTCTGCCTCCGGAAGATTGAAAGAACCTGGGTATCGAAGATTGCAAGCATGGCAAGACTCATAAGAATTATATAAAGAACAATACCGCCCACAGATTTCATTTTAATAATGTCAGTGACAGATTTAAGCAATTCATCACTGGTTTTGAATTTCCAGCCCTCGGGCTTCAGGTTCGCGGCAGCAGGACTTCCGCAAACAAGTATTGTCGCTTCGTCGGGCAGACCCGTCATTTTTTGGAGCTTGTCAAGAGGAATCCATACCTGTCCGGCGTCCACAGAGGGTACATTCGTATTGAAGATTCCAATCACTTTCAGCTCGTTAGCGTCGAATGTCCCATTTGTGTCGCGCCAGCGAATAGCAACTTCATCACCCGGTTTCAAACCATTATCGCTGGCCATTTTACTGCCAATTAATGCAGGCAGGTCATCTTTACTGTTGAGGAACATTAACGTAGGCAGCTTCAGAACCTTCTGATCTGAACCGATACCCTTAATCAGGATACTCTGGATCCTTCCCCTCGGATAAATTGTACCTTCCGTTATCAGTACCGGGGCAACATCTCCTTTGGATAACAATGTATCAAAGGTGTTTGGGATCTTTGCATGAGCGTCGGTAAGGGAGAAAGGGTCATAAGGATCATATGATGACTGCCAGTATTGTCCTGCACCGATTTCCCAGTTAACCATATCATTTCTTGACTGCCTGTCCCATCCGTTAAGCAATCCTTTATGCCAGATTATTACCAGGAATGAGAACGAAAGCACAATCACATTGAGCCAGGTCCTTCTTCCTGCCCCGTACAGATTTTTTGCAGCTAGTCTTAATAATAGTTTCATGATTCCGGCTTATTAATTTTTGATAATTTCATCCTTCATGATCATTCCATCTACAAGCGAGATCTTCCTTTTCAGATACGAGATCACCTTATCGTCGTGTGTTGCGAAAATAAACGTGGTTTTAAATTCGTTATTCAGCGAAACCATAGCTTTCAGAATGTTATGAGAATTTGCTGCATCAAGATTTGCGGTAGGTTCATCTGCCAGCACTATTTCAGGCATCTTGACCATTGCTCTGGCTATGGCAACTCTCTGACATTCTCCTCCCGAGAGTTGGGCTGGTTTTGATTTTATCTTATCGGTGAGCCCCAGCCATTCAAGGGAATCTAATACCATTTTCCTGCGCTGCCCTTCATCAAGCTTTAAAAGCAGCAATGGGAATTCGACATTTTCAAATACCGTATATACTGGAAGGAGATTATAACTTTGAAAAATAAATCCAAGCTTGGATCGCCTCAGCAGTGCTGCCTGTTTAACAGTTAGATCGCTTATCGACTGACCAAGGACCACCGCCCTTCCTTCAGAGGGAGAATCGAGAGAGCCTATTATATTCAGCAGAGTTGTTTTTCCGCTGCCACTTGGCCCTACAACGCCTGTAAACTCTGCTTTTCCTATAGTGAGATTAATCCCGTTCAGTGCCGTAAACTTGCCTCCTGATGTGGGAAAATATTTTTTGAGGGCTTCGATTGAAATGAGTGTTGAATTTTCCATGATAAATATTTAAAAATTATAGACAGCCATAACCTGTAATCCTGTTCCGGAAAACATATTATTCCCCGATATGTTATTGTAGATCGCAAATTTCTCGGGATTCCAGAACAGGAAAAGATAATATGTCCAGTTATCAGTTTGACGCTGCAGATTTATAAACCGGTACCATGACTTGTCGGTCCAGTTGTAATAGATAATGCTTCCGATCTTGTTAATACCGAAGGGATAATTAAGGGTAAGCGATGAGAAGGTCTGATTTATCCCCGGATTGAAAATTTCATTGGCAGAACTGTATCTGAAAAATTCTGAAGAAGCATACAGCCCATTACCGATTCCGAAAGTGTAATCAATGCCAAGCGTAAAGAGCTTGGTCCATGAAGGGAAATATGCCGAATCGGGTCTCCCGTGGTTGAGCGAATACTCAAACCATACTCCCGGTCCGATATCCCACTTTCCGTCAAGTCCCAGTTTGTCCTCATGATAGACAGCGGAACCGTGGATCTCGGTCGGATTTAAAACTCCGGCCAGATTGGCGGTACGGTGATCGTATGATACAGCCAGTTCCCCTTTCGGTACAGGGACCTGCACTCTGCCACCGAATTCAGGGTTACTCTTTATTGTTGGAACCGTTTCCCAGCCCTTGACCTTGCTGTTCCCCAAAAGAACCCACAGCCAGACATTTGTATTATTCTGAAAATAATATCTGCCAAGCAGCCCATATACTCCATCAGTAAGCTGAAGGGGATCACGCGGATCTATATGATCGAACCACATAAGGGGGCGAAGCGTACTTGCTGACCCAAAATTGATCTTCTGCAGGCCCGCCCTGAGCTCAAATCGTTCAGTGCTCATTCTCAGCCAAAGCCTGTAAGGTTTGATCACTGCATCTGATCCATCATTAACTGAGCCTGTGAAATGGTAATCGAGGTAACTGTTAAATGATAATTCGGAATCGAATTTCAGGTGATTCTTCAGGGTTTTTCCCAATGAAAGATCGGGCAGGAATCTGGCTCCTGCCAGATACTGTACAGGATTGGAAAAATTAACTCCGCCATATCCATCTATCTGGCCCTGGAAAGTAAAAGTACTATCCTGTGCACTGAGCAGTGCCGGGATTAATGAAATTAACAGAACTATAATGAATTTTATTTTTTTCATTCTGAAGGTTCTCTTTTTACTGATAAGATCCCATAGAAAAAAATATTTGTCACTTCAGCTATCAGATGCTCCGTGTCGGGATACATTGAAATCAGATCCGAGTCGGTCATAAATTCGGTAATCTTATTAAGAAAGAACAGTATGAATTCCGGTTTGATATCGCTGCGTATATCTCCATTTAACTGCGCTTTTTTGAAATCATCGAGATATATATCAAACATCCGGTTCTTTACTTCTTCAATGAACTTGCTTATTTCCTGGTCCTTATATTTATAAAGATCAAGAAAAAGCTCCTGACTTATATCATGAGAGTTATTGAGCTTCTCCTGGATCATCTTTTTGACTTTCTGGTCATAAGATATCCCGCTGTCAAGGATCTCTTTATACTTCCTAATACCTGAATCGGTTAGATCTTCAAGTACATACCTGGCAATTGCGGTTTTGTTACTGAAGTATTTATAAAAAGTCATCTTGCTGACTCCTGCTGTCTCGCATATTTCCTCAATGGTCACTCTTCTTATCCCATGTTTCCAGAAAAGCGATTTTGCCGAGTTAACTATTGCCTGCAGTTTTTCCGATCTTTTTTCCATGGTCCTTACGAATTATAAAAAAGTGTACAAATATAATATAAAACATATAATATCGTAAGCTTATATATTTTTTAATTTTTGAAAATTGAATATTACTTTTTTATAATTCATAGGGATATTGTAACCTTTTACCATTTTTCAGGTACTTATTTATGTAACCATTAAGCGGGTTAAAAGTTTTATTATTAATATTATGTTATTAATAACATGGTTCTGACTGTCGGTGAGGGCGGGAAGACTAATTTTCACTGCGGACATTTTATAAATAAGATAACTACATGATAAGAAACTTCTTGATTACCGCCTTCAGAGAGATATTTAAGAACCGGACTTTCTCTGCCATTCATATAATTGGTCTGACCCTGGGCATCGGGGCATTTGTGATGATTCTCCAATATGCCCTTTATGAACTGAGCTACGAGAGTTTTTACAAAAATGCGGATCAGATATACCGTGTTCGTCAGGACCGGTATGAAAATGGTAAGCTCAGTACCACCTGGGGTGCCGGCTGCCGGAGTCGATTCGGTTGCTCTTGATGAGCCATTTACTGCTGTTATATCCGAATCGATTGCCAGGAAATATTATGGAGGTGAAAGCGCGGTAGGTCAGATATTCAAACTCAACAATAATGTAAACTTTAAAATTTCAGGGATCTTTAAAGATATTCCGGATAATACACATTTAAAATTCAATATCCTCATTTCCTGGCCAACATACGTAAACTGGAGAGGCAAAGAGATTGAGAATGCCTGGAACTGGGACGGATTTTATACCTATATAAAGCTGCATAAAGGGACTGATGCGGCAGCATTTGAAAAAAAGATGAATGTTTTTACTGAAAAACAAACTAAGGACCAGTCTGGCCAAAGTAATTCCGGCGTTAAATTCATGCTGCAACCGCTCAGAAGTATACATCTTTATTCGAACCTGATGTGGGAAGCTGAACCAAATGGCGATGCAAAGACAGTTTATTTTCTGATGGTTGTTGCTTTTATTATCCTGATAATTGCCTGGGTAAACTATATTAACCTCTCAACTGTTAAGGCAATCTTTCGTTCAAGGGAGGTGGCTGTACGGAAAATTTCGGGGGCATCCAGAGCTGTACTGGTAAGGCAATTTCTGACCGAATCCTTTGCCATAAATATGATTGCAACCTTTTTGGCCATAATACTGATTGTATTGACCTTGCCTTATTTCAGGTCGCTTACCGGAAGGGCATTGAGACTAAATTCTTCCGAAGTATGGCTGGTGTTCATTGCATTGGCTGTAATCGGGCCTGTGTTATCAGGTATATATCCTGCTCTTGTCATTTCTTCTTTTAAACCGATGAGCATATTCCGTGGGAATATAGGCAAGGGAGCGGGAGGTGCCCTTATAAGAAAGATTCTGGTTGTTTTTCAGTTTGCAGTTTCCATAGCGCTTATCGCAGGCACTCTGACTGTATACAGACAGATTATTTATATGAGGAACCAGGATCTGGGTGTTAATATCGACCAGACCCTAATAATCCAGGGACCGGGAGTTGCAGATTCTACTTACACCGGTAAGCTTACAGCCTTTAAAGCTGAATTGCTGAAATTTCCGGTTATTAAGTCGATATCGGCCTCTACAAGTATCCCGGGCACCAAGGTGTACTGGAACGCAGGTGGTATAAGAAGGGTAAATGATGACAATACAAAATCAAACCAATACAGAGTGATAGGTATTGATTATGATTTTGTACCTGCATATGGATTGTCGATATTGACCGGGAGGAATTTCTCCAAAGAATTCAGTTCAGACGGAGGGAGCGTTTTATTTAATGAAGCGGCTGTTAAGCTCATGGGCTTTAGCACTCCTGAGAGTGCAATAGGTGAGGTAATATATTTCTGGGGCGATAATTATAAGATCGTGGGTATAGTTAAGGACTTTCACCAGGAATCTCTGAAGCAAAACTACGATGCACTTATATTAAGGTTAATTCCGGGAGCCCGTGACTATTTTTCAATTAAGCTGAGTTACCCCGGAAAAGCGGGAGATGACAGTTTTAAAATGACTCAGAATACAATTGAGAGGATAAAACATAACTGGGAGCAATTTTTCCCTGGAAATCCTTTCGATTATTTCTTCCTTTCCAATTATTATGACAACCAGTATCACGCTGAAAAACAATTCAGAACAATATTCGGATGGTTTGCAGTACTGGCAATTGTAATAGCTTGTCTGGGGTTATTCGGCCTGTCGTGGTTCATCATAATACAGCGAACAAAGGAGATAGGAATCCGGAAAGTAAACGGCGCATCCGTTGGCAGCATCCTGATCCTTATCTCACGTGAATTCTTCAGGCTCGTTCTCTATGGTATGATCATTGCTGCTCCAGCAGCTTACATTTTTTCGGTCAATTGGCTGGAAAAGTTTCCTTTCAGGATTGGGTTCAGCTGGTGGCTCTTTCTATTATCAGCTATGATAATATTTGTTATTTCAGCCCTTACAATCAGCTACAACGTTATGGTTATCGCGCATACCAATCCGGCGAAGTCATTAAAATATGAATAGCCTTTTACCTTTAGTTTAAGGAAACAACAATTTTTGAGCTTTGGTGTTAGCTTATTTTCCACTCATCGTTAGCCTGATATACTATTAAATTAGTCAATTGTTCATTCTTTAATGATATTAGTGCGATAATTTATATGATAAGAAATGACTAAAATAAAAAACCAGGGTAAAGAGAAATTAAATCCCTTCAGATTCCTTTTATATATTCCCGTACCATGGGTATACGTTCTGACATATCTGGCCAGTCTGGTCCCCCAGTATTTCTGGCCTATTGCTATACATTCCAATAAGGCAATGACGATTATAAAAATTTCAGGTGTAGTACTATTCGTAATTGGGGCTTTTTATGCCGGCTGGGGCCTGCTTATTTTTCACAGGGCAAGGACAACCACCACGCCAGGCGAGACTTCCAAAAAACTTGTTATGTCGGGACCGTACCGTGTCTCCCGAAATCCAATGTATGTGGGCCTCATCTTTGCTTATCTCGGTGAAGCCGGGCTACTTGTACAGGTTTGGCCGGTTATTTTTCTTCCCCTTATCTTCTATTATGTTAATTGGATTGTGATACCTTTGGAAGAAGAGGTATTAAAAGCAGATTTTGGCAACGAATATGAAAATTATTGTTTAAAAGTACACCGGTGGCTGTGAGGCATCAGTCCGGGGTATTATTTTATCTATCACAATATTTCATTACCAGGAATGATAAAAACTATCAGAACAGATTCAGACAATCCCGATTTCAGGAAACTTGTAGCGCTTCTTGATAAAGAATTAGCAATCGTTGACGGGAAAGACCATACGTTTTATTCACAATTCAACAAAATCGATAAAATCAGGCATGTTGTTCTGGCATACGAGAATGAAATAGCTGCCGGCTGTGGAGCGATTAAGGAATATGAGCCTGAAACAATGGAAGTAAAGCGCATGTACGTTGTGCCCGGAAGCAGAAAAAGAGGAATTGCTTCCAAAGTCCTATCAGAACTTGAAAGCTGGACAAAAGAGCTTACATATAGAAAATGTATCCTTGAGACCGGCAAAAGACAGCCGGAAGCAATTGGCCTTTATAAAAAATGCGGTTATACACGGATACCAAATTATGGACAATATTCGGGAGTAGAAAACAGCGTATGTTTCTTAAAAGAGCTGAAATAAAGATCTGAAGTTCCTGAAGTTAAGATTGAGAAAATGGGACGTTTGTCTGCAACAGGAAATCAATGATTTGCTGGTCACCGGCCGATAGCTTCTCGACCTTATTAAAATTTTCCCAGTCAGGATTAGTTCGTTTCAGGCCTTCCCAGGTGTAAACATCTAAAAATTTTCCCCCAAATTTCAATTTGTCCATAGTGTAATACTTGAACAGATGGACCAGATTGCCTGTTTTAGAATCAAATCCGACAACAGTGACCCGGATCAGAGAGGTTTCCGGGTTTTGCATCTGTATCTTGAATTGCTGAAGTGCAATGGTGTTTTCATCACCATCGAGCCGGATTTCCAGGAACCAGGTTAATTCCACCAGGGGAGTATTGATTTCCCGTTTATACAAAGTGCGTTTAACATTGTTGGCTATCTGGATCAATTCAACCGTAGCGGTGCAATCAACAAGGTTTTTCCCTTTGTTGCCGACTCTTGTAGAAAGAAATATATGCTGATTTCTGTACCGCACAAAAAAATTATCGGTTAGAAGTATATCATTTGGCCGTTGTAAAAATTTGTACGCCAGTAAACCCCCGAAAACCGGAATATAAGCCAACTCAAAACAAGATTCAAAAAAAACCAGAACCTGTCCGGCTCCATCTCTTGCAACAATCTCACCGGATCCGATGGTGGTGAATGTAACAGCACTGAAATAAAAGTAGTCGAGAAAATGTATGGTTTTAGATGTGGTCAATATTTTAAAGTCCAGGGCATCAAACCAATAATAAAGCATACCGAAGGTAATGGTTAATGCTATATATATTGCAACACCTTTTAAAACTGTATTCAATATCTTATGAGACCAGATGGAAGCAGGGAAATTACTAAATGACTTCATCGGCAGTTTTAAGTCCATATTATCTTTCTTGGTTACAATTTAATATTCAGGGATCTATGATATTCAGATGTGTTGTCTTTGAACCTGAGATATTGCTGTTTCGAAATTACTTCTTAAAATTAGTGATATTTTGTCAGAGTTACCAATTAATTCTCAGGTCAATCCGACTGGCGATTGGAAAGACCGGGAATTTTGATCTGGTTAAGGATTTAACACCACTGCTTTGTGGCCTGGTGAAGATCAATATTGATTTTAGCGTTTGATTAACTGAAAAAAAGCAATACTTTTGCGACTGAAGCCGGATTGAGTGGAGGTTTCCCGGACAAGGCCCCATAGTTCAATGGATAGAATGGAGGTTTCCTAAACCTTAGATTCAGGTTCGATTCCTGGTGGGGCTACATTAATGACCCCTTATGTTATTGTACATGAGGGGTTTGCTTTTTATTGTACCCCTGAATTGTACTCCTTTTTTACTTGAGAAATTTAAAACAATAACATTTTACTTTTGTTTGTTGATTGATTATATTTGATTTGTGAAAATCGATTTAAACAGCGGTGCATTTATCGAAATTGGTGGGGAATTGGGAAAATATAACTCTTTGCCAATTGATGTCCTGATAAAACTTGCTCAGGATTTTCAGGAACTTGTATACACACTGGCAAAATATGATTTACCGACTTCCGAATCAATTGACCTAAATAATTTTATAATAGAACTGGTTGGCTTTTCCAAGGGAAGTGCTGTACCAAAGTTTGCTTATTCACCCCGTACAGAAAATAAGTCAGGACACCATTGGCAGATTCACAGAAATACTGTCAATGAAAAATTCGAAAAACTTGTTGAGGTATCAAATGCTGGGGATTATAGTAAGATTATTGAATTATATCCTGAACCAATAAAGCGAAATCCAATCGTTGAAAATCTTTATTCGTTTGTAAATAGTTGTGGTACTGCACCAGTTAGTTTTGTAGATTATGACGAAGTAAATGATAAAATTACCCCGTTATACAAAATAAATCGTTTTAAGTCTGAAGCAAAAAAAGAACTTCTGAGTGAATATGTTGAAGTCAAGGAAGGTGAAAAAGAAAGCAGCGATGCAGTAGGTAAAATAAAAATTACCAAAAAAGGGGGGAGGACCACTCGTATAATTATTGACACCTATTCAGTAAAAAAATTTTCATTAGAATATGCACCTTTGGTTATAGTCGCAGAAAGCACTAAGTATTTTTTAAAATACCCGCTTCGTTGCCTTTTCGAAAAAGAGGATAACTATTACATTATTCAGTCTGAAATGCTTGGGATAATAGGTACAGGTCGTACAGATAATGATGCGGAGACCTCGTTTGCTGAAGAATTCGATTATTTATATAAACGGCTGCAATCATTAAATACCGATTCATTAACAAACCATAATCAGGTAGTCAAAAATATTCTCACACATTATATTGAAAAGTCTGAATAATGAGCGTCTTAAATCCAAAGAAAACATATCAAAACCTGAAGAAGAAGGGTTTTGTCGACTCAACGACTAAAAGTATTGACCATAAACGTATTTAATTTTTTTATAATGACAAATTTGTATTGTCTACTAAAATCAGTCATAATAGTAATGACCTTGATAATTATTTGATTAAGCAAATGTCTGTACAGTGCCATTTGGACAAAAATGATTTCATCGATTTGGCAAAATGCCCACTAAGTAAGGAAGAATTTATTAAAATACTCGCACAACAAGGTCTTCTTGATTAACCACGTTAACGGTATTCCTGTCATTCCCCTGCGACTTATTCTTATATGAATCTGCTATTTAAGCCGGTAACCATCAGTAGACTTAGAATTAGTAGTTTTGCCGTTAAAAGGCGCCATAGATGCTAAACAATCTTAACCTTAAGAGGATAGCTAATGGTACAATTTTCCTATCAGGGTTGCTTCTTATTCCCTTCAAATAGATTAATTTTGAAATAGCCTCTTACATGATCGAAATAAGACATATTTAAATCAGCTTTCGATAAACGAGCTAAAATTAGCCTTTTATAAGAAAATCATTTGGTAACAACCTATAAGTCTGATAAAATGAGAAAGACATTATTAATTGCAGGACTAATTGCAATTTTCAGTTCTGTTTCACTTGCACAAACCGGTAATGACACCATACAAAAACTTCAGCACCGGATTGTGAATCTGGAAAGCCTTAATTCCCGATTGTCAACACAGGTTAATGCTGCCAATTCAAACATAAAAAAGATTGAAGGCAGACTCTTGTCTACTGTTGATAGCGTGGCAGTCTTGAAGAAAGAATTGGAACTTACCAACAATAACGTACAGGCAATGGCGACTGAATTTGAATTGCAGATCCGCCAGTTACGCGATAAATCCGATTCCGATATTTTGACTTTAGCCAAAAGAATGAGCAATAATAATCTGTATTGGATTATTGGAATTGTGATGATGGTTCTAATTGCTTCAATTCTATACAACCGGTTAAGAAGCAGGTTAACAGCTGTAAAGACAGAATTATCGGACCAGATAAAAAATTCATCCGAAGCCATTCGTGAGGAGATTATAAAACTCGACAATCAGGTTTTCTGGTCACTCGATTTTAATAAAAAACTTAGCGGTGAAGAACAAAACGGATCAGAGAATATTGATCATTCACTTATCCTGAGAGTGGCAGATGAAATTATTCGGATTCAGAAGAATCTGAGTATGATGAACCCGGAAACTAAAGGATTGAAACAACTTGAATTTGCAATTGACCGCATTCAGGATAATTTCAGGGAAAATGGCTATGAGATTGTTGAGCTTCTCAATAAACCTTATGATCAGGGGATGAAGGTATCTGCAAAATTTAAACCGGATGATACCATGAAACGGGGCGAACAGATAATAACAAGAATTATTAAGCCACAGGTAAATTATAATGACCTTATTATTCAGGAAGCTCAGGTTGAGGTGAGTGTAGGTGAAGAGAGAGAAGAACATGTTGATGGCAAATGACCCTTGGAAAAGACTATCCTTTATATCTGTTGCTTTTCCTGGTGTTTTTGCCCGTTTTAAAGAGATATAAGGCATTTTAGATATAAGGAAGCCTCTGTGTCGTATAAGTTTTGAAAGTCTGGTAGCTGGCCGGGAATGAATAATCTTGCGAATTTGCCGGGAAGGGTTGGCCCTCCTGAGAATAATTTCAAATGAGATTTTATTTAAACAAAATTAAACAAGATTGGTTTAAACAATTGATTCAGGCGTTTAATTGCATCATACGGGATTGGGATTAAATTATGAGATCTCCGGGAAACAAGGATAGCTTCATGATGATCTGTGCATCAACAGCCCGTTCATTCCTTCTGAAAAATAAACTATATTTGTTATACTTAAAATAAATTAACATGAACTGGTTGGATGCTCTTATAGTCGTTGTGCTTATTCTGTCATTGGTAACCGGATTTATTAACGGATTTGTGAAAGAGGTCGCTTCCCTGGCTGCATTGATAATCGGAATATGGGGCGCTATAAGATTTTCTTCATTTACGGCAGCAAAGCTTTACGATTATTTTGATATGACAGGAAGGTACGTTGGCGTAATAGCATTTCTGATCACCTTCGGGATAATCGTTGTCTTAATCCATTTTGTAGGTATACTCGCTGATAAGATCGTTAATGCAGCCGCACTTGGATTCATAAACAGGATCCTGGGGATAGTTTTCGGATTGCTTAAGGCTGTGCTGATTATGAGCGTATTCTTTGTTATTCTCAGTGCAATTGATGCCAGGCGACCATTCCTGCCTAAGAAAACTATTGAAGAATCTAAGTTCTATGGCCCGATCTCAGATATTGCACCTGCGATTTTTCCTATAATCGGTGAAGGTGGCTTTTACCGCAGTTTCGAAAGGTTTAAAAAGAAACCTGAGGAGCCGGTTATATAACCCTCTTTGCTATATTTGCATTTCCCAAATAAGTCATTTATGAATTTTGTTGATGAATTGAAATGGAGGGGCATGATACATGATATTATGCCCGGAACAGAGGAATTATTAAAAAAGGAAAAAACCAGCGGATATATTGGATTCGATCCTACAGCCGACTCTTTGCATATTGGTCACATGGTGCAGGTGATGCTGCTTGTGCATTTCCAGCGAAGCGGCCATACTCCGATCGCTCTTGTAGGCGGTGCCACCGGTATGATCGGGGACCCTTCCGGAAAATCTGAAGAGAGGAACCTGCTCGATGAAGATTCTCTGAGAAAAAACCAGGACGCAATAAAGAAACAGCTTTCCAAATTTCTCGATTTTAAATCGGATGCTGATAACTGCGCAATTATGGTAAATAATTACGACTGGATGAAAGAGTATTCTTTCCTTGGATTTATACGGGATATAGGGAAACACATCACTGTTAATTACATGATGTCAAAAGATTCTGTCAAGAAGAGAATCGGATCAGAGTCGAAAGACGGGATGTCATTCACGGAATTTTCATACCAGCTTGTCCAGGGTACGGATTTCCTTCATCTTTTCAATTTTTATAATTGTAAGCTCCAGATGGGCGGCTCGGACCAGTGGGGGAATATTGTTACAGGCACCGAACTTATCCGAAGGAAGGTTGGAGGTGAGGCTTTCGCTCTGACATGTCCGCTGATAACAAAATCTGATGGGACAAAATTTGGCAAAACTGAATCAGGCAATGTATGGCTCGATCCTGACAAAACAACACCCTACCAGTTTTACCAGTTCTGGCTGAATGTCTCTGATGAGGATGCTGCCAGATATATAAAGATATTTACTGTACTTCCGCACAGGGAGATTGAAGAGATCATAGCCAGTCATAGTGCGGCTCCTCATGAAAGGCTTCTCCAGAAAAGACTGGCGGAGGAAGTTACGGTTATGGTTCATTCACGGGAGGAATATGCAGGCGCCGTTGAGGCATCGCAGATTTTATTCGGAAAGGGGACAACCGAATCACTTAAAAAAATGAATGAAAATACTTTTCTCTCCGTCTTTGAAGGTGTGCCGGTTTTTGATGTCAGAATGGATATTCTGCAGAAAGGGATAACCATTGCCGATCTTTGTACCGAACACTCGCAGGTGTTTTCATCAAAGGGAGAGCTCAGGAGGCTTGTACAGGGAGGTGGTTTCAGCATTAATAAAATGAGGATCGATAACCCTGAGTCAATAATGAAAGAGGATTCGCTTCTTAACAACAAATATCTTCTTATTCAGAAGGGGAAGAAGAACTATTATCTGATCCGTGTAAGCTGACCCGGCATTTTTATCGAAAATCTATTTCACAAGATCGGCGGCGATGATCGATACATCGTCAAATGTTGAAGGATTATTATATGGCAGACCCAAATCCCTGATCATTTCCCTGATATTGGATTCGACAGGCCGGGTATTGGAGATATGACGGATGATCTCCATGGTTCCGATATCCTTTCCCTCGGCATTCTTTAACTCTGAGAACCCGTCGGTATAACAGACAATCTTTGAATAATTCCTGATGGTTAACTCCGACTTATGAACTGATGGTATTTCATCGAGCATTCCTATCCCTACGCAGGAGGTCTTAAGGTGAAGCGTTTCTCCGGTAGCGGTATTATATAGAACAGGAGGATTGTGTGCTGCATTTATATATTCCAGGACCCTGCTTTTATGATCATATCTTGCAACAAAGAATGTAATGAATTTCTCACCCGCAGCATTTGCCACCACAATTGAATTGAGTTTATTGACAAGAGCTTCAAGTTCAATATCAAATGTGAACAGGGCTCTTAAGCTAGCCTGGAAATTCGACATCAATATTGCAGCGGAGATCCCTTTCCCGGAGACATCCGCAATGCAGAAACCTGTTTTTGTCTCAGAGAGCCTGATGCAATCGTAATAGTCGCCGCCAACCTCATAATGTGGGTAGTAAAACCCATTTACTATTATTTTGGGATTCTTCGGCATCTGGCTGTTATCAGGGATAAGCATCCGTTGCATCTTAGCTGCAAGCTCGAGCTCCTTTTTTATAGCTTCCTGCTGAAGACTTTCTTTGAAAAGCCTGATATTTTCAATTGCAACAATAATAATACTTGAAAGAGTCTGAATGAAATTCAGATGTTTCAGCACAGGACTCATTCCCTCGCCTTCTTCTTCGATATCCCCGATAAATACGAAAGCGATATGAACGTTATTGTTGTAGACAGGAACAATAATGTCAACCCCTTCAAAGCCCAGCTCGGGAGCGCCAAAAAAAATCTCGGAGATGCCCAAAAGCTTTGATTCTACATCGATAGCCTCAAAATGTTTGGGAAAACCTCCGTTGAGAAGGCATTCCCATGCACCCGAATGCTTAAATATGAGGATCTTGCCAATTCCCAGGTTATTCCTCAGAATGAATTCATATTTCGACAACAGGACTTCAGTTGGCAGATTAGCATTTATCGACAGCGTGATGTCGAGTAATGAATCTAATTTAAATTTTGAAATTTGTAATCTGCCGGACGAGCCCTTTTTATCTTCCATGATAATGATTATCCCTTAACTCTTTCAACATATGATTTGTCACGGGTATCTATTCTGATCTTGTCGCCTGTATTTACAAATAATGGAACCATTATTATTGCGCCGTTCTGAACCTTTGCCTGTTTCAATGCATTGTTGGCTGTATCGCCTCTTAAGCCGGGCTCTGAATAGGTAACCTCCATAACGACCATCTGTGGGATATCAACCGATAATACTGTTTCGGTATCAGCATGAACTACTATCTCTACGCTCGCACCCTCAAGAAGGAATTCATGATTTTCAATCAACGTTTCAGGAACATGGATCTGCTCAAATGTTTCAAGATGCATAAAATAAAAGCCTACATCATCTTTATAGAGATATTGATAAGGACGACGTTCAACTCTGGCGAGAGTAACTTTTGTACCCGACGAAAAGGTATTATCAATAACTCTTCCGCTCTTAAGGTTTTTAAGTTTAGTTCGTACAAATGCGGGCCCTTTCCCCGGCTTAACATGCTGAAATTGTACGATTGTATAAAGGTCATTGTTGAATTCAATGACTAATCCATTTCTGAAATCTGCAGTACTTGCCATAAATATTTCCTTTACTCAATAAATTAATTAATCTATTTTTTTATAGTTTCCAGGGGGTAAACCAGCCCTTCATAATTCATTATCTCACATGAAAACGCGCCTACAAATATATCAAATCGTATCTTAACCGGTAAAAAATTCTTATCTGCCGAGAACCAGAAAGAAACATCCTCTTCGGATTTGAAAAGCCTGCCGGCTTCGGTAACAGGATTAAATTTATAACACCTTATTTTTCCGACTTTTGTTTTAACATCATCCGTGCCAATATATTTTAACCTTATAGGGTATAGTTCATCACAGAACCAGGTAAGTATCGTAGTTATTTTTCCTGGTTTCAGATTGCTGTCAACGGGAAGAATGTGATTCCGAAAGTAATAGAAACATGAGAGTATGTCCTGAATATGTGGAGGTGCAATATGTGTTCCTGTCAGATCACTATGCAGGATACTTGAATCGGCTCTTGTTTTATGATCAAACATTACAACATTGTATTTTCTGTACCTCCCCTCATGAATATTCCTTATCGATTTCACCGGGAGTTCTGTCACCGGATCTATGTAGCTTTCATATATATCCAGCACCTTAAACAGGGCTTCTGCCATACCAGTGGTCCTGGCCGCCAGTTTAGAGTGAAGCACTTTTTTCCCGTTAATAGTGTCAGTGGATAATTCAAGCGTCCCGTTTCCTGCATTTATAAAACCATACTGAATCGAATAGGTTACTTTCTCACCTGTTTTATAAGCAGAGTCCTGGCCCTCAGCGTAGGCTGCCATAAGAAAGATGCTTATAAAAATAAAAATCCTTTTCATTATCTTCACTTCTGATAACCGACAAACGTAACGGTTATTTTCCAAGTATATTCTTTCTCGGTTTTGAAGTTAAAAAATCTTTTAGATAGAGTGGTTCAAAGTAAGCTACATCCTCAAACTGTTTTTTGTTAAATGCCTGAAATACAGGCTTGTACATATAAGCGGCTGATAACATAAAATCTTCTGCGAAAGTAGCATTTTTACGATTTATAACTTGTTTGCATTTTAATGCTCCATCTCCAAAAAAAATAATCTTCTGTGATTCAGGTATTTTAGCAAATGTATCTCCATCAATTATTTCAGCAGCGATTTCCTTAATTTTATTTCCGGATGAGTTATAGATGGCATAATAAACTTCCATTCTTTTTGCATCTAACATCGGACAGTAAAGTGTATTTGCATCAGACCCTAAATTTTCATCTTTCATTCCGTTTATTCCCCAAAACATTGACAGGGTGGTTTCAACACCGATAAGAGGAATTGAGGCTCCGTACGCGATTCCTTTAGCAACTGATACTCCGATTCGCAGACCGGTATAGGAACCTGGTCCCTTACTTACTGCAACAGCATCAAGATCGCGAGCCCTGATTCCATTATCTTTCAGAATTTCTTCAATAAATACAGTAAGAAGAGCAGCATGGGATTTGGCTTCATTGCTCTCTTTTAAAGAGATAACTCCGGTGCTGTCGCAAAGTGCCACCGAACACAGGTTTGTCGCAGTTTCAAGACATATTATCATGTTTTGAAAGGGATACGAGCTTCTATTTCACCTTAAAGAGTTCTTCCTTTTTAACAACCTCAACAAGGGTGCTGTCGGATAGCTTTTTACTGATTGCACTGAAAGGAGCAGATACTACCTTATCATTTAATGAAACGCCGGAAAGAATTTCAATATAAGAATTATCCTGAATTCCTGTTTTTACATCTTTAGCAAGAGCGTATTTGCCGTCAGTAACAAAAACAAGAGTGCGGATATCCTTTTGAGAGGGGGTGCCTGCTATTTTAGAGGTATCAGTACGGGTAGTTACCGATTGTATCGGAACAGCTATTACATCAGGTTTTGATTGGGTACGGATATCAACAGTTGCAGACATTCCCGGCCTGAAAGGATTCTTATCGCCGGCATCAATAAGTTTCTGGTAAGATTGCTGAAGGAGAAGAATTTTAACATCAAAATTAGTTACCTGGTCAGCTGATACACCTGTTGTCTTTGCTGAATTTGCAATTTCAGTTACGACACCTTTGAATTTCTGGTCGAGATAGGCATCAACCTCAATAAGGGCAGTATCACCAAGTTTAACTTTTGGTATATCATTTTCATTTACCTGCACCTGGGCTTCCATGCGCGACAGGTCAGCAACGCGCAATAATTCGGTACCTGCCATCAGGTTTGTGCCTGCAACCCTTTCGCCAAGTTCTACCAGGAGCATAGAAACAGTTCCTGTCATTGGAGCATAAATCGACGTTTTTGTAAGGTTTTCATTTGCATCCTTAAGAGAGGCTTCGGCACTGATTATAGCGAATTTTGCGGCATCAAGTTCTGCTTTTGCCACATTATAAGTGGCTTCTGCCTGTTCAAAATCTGATTTTGAAATAGTCTGTTCTTTATATAGCTGCTGGTTTCTTTTAAAAGAGAGTTCCGCCTGAGTGAATTGTGCATCTGCCTGGGCACGACGAGCCTGTGCTGCGCTTATCTCTGCAAGCGATCTGTCTCTCTGCGAGATGTAATTATCGGGTTTTATCCTCAGAAGCAACTGGCCTTTTTCCACGGGATCCCCTTCTTTAACTGTTAGTTCAACAATTTCTCCTGACACATCCGGACTGATTTTAACTTCTTTTTCAGGCTGAATTTTACCGTTTGCAGTTATTGTTTCAACAATAGTTCGTTTTTCAGCATTCTCAACTGCGACCTTCACAGCTAAAGCTTTGCCAAACCAGCCGGCTTTCTTTCCGATTACCGCAAAGAGGATAAGGACAACTACCACCGGAAGCAATATTTTAAGTATTTTATTGTTTTTCATGTTATTGTTTCTTAAAATTATTTTGTTTTACAATTATTTATTCAGGTTTATTGGCAGTCCTTTATAAAAATCAAGCACTTTGGTTTTAAATATGTAATCGTATTTTGCCTGTGTCAGATCTGATTGGGCATTCAGAAGGGTTGTTTTTGCGACATTATAGTCAACAGAAGTAACCATACCAACATTGAATTTCTGTTCAGTATATCTGAAGGATTCTTCTGATGAAGCTACTGCTTTGATACTCGCGTTATACTTTTTAAGAGCCGCCACTGCATCCGTATAAGCCTGCTGGATGGTTTTATAAAGTTGTTTCTTAGATGCTTCAAGTGCGTACTGGCTGTTTTCAATATTGAGTTTTGAATTTGCAATATTCTTATTGACTTTCCATCCATTAAGAATTGGTATGTTAAGAGTGAATCCAACGCCCCAGCTTACATTATCGTTAAGCTGTTGAGAAGTCGGGTATTTACCAAGAATAGCTACAGGAGGAAATGAGGTAGAATCATAGCCCAGAATTTTCTGACGCGTATTCGATGACCCTGTGCTGAAAGTATTACTCATAGTAAGCTGAGGGCTTCTCTCTCCCCTTGCAATTTTCAGGCTGTACTCACTTGAAGTCAACCGTAGTTCGGAACTTTTTATCTCAGGCCTGTTGCCCATAGCAACTGAGTATATTTCATCAATATTTCCTGATATGATTGAGTTAGTATCCACGCTCATTTGGGGAACAACAACTTCAAAGCCTGCAGGAGTCTGAAGTTCAAGCAACTGTGTTATATTCAGGTAAGAAAGTTCCAGCTGGTTTTGCAGATTTATAAGCTGAACCTCTTCCTGCGCTGCCTGAGATTCAATTTGAAGAAGATTTCCGCGGGCAACACTTCCGGCATCGACAAGCTTTTGCGTCTTTTCAATCTGCTGCTTTGTAATCTGAAGCTGGTTGTCGGTAGCTAAAACAAGTTCTTTATTCAGCAAAATCTGCAGATAATCAAGCGCAACAGTTAATGCTATATTGTCCTTGATATACTGAAGGTCCTGTTGCCCGGCCAGCAAGTCAAACTGTGTCTTTTTAATCGAGTTGTAATTCTGTAGCCCATTGAAAAGACTCAGACTTCCACTGAAATAAATATTATTAGACTGACTATTCTGATGGTTTGTATACTGATAAGTAGTCTGATCAAGTGCCCTTCCAAAAGAATAATTATGAGAAGCAGAGCCATTAAGAGTAGGTAATAAATTCAACTTTGCGAGATCAACAGAGTTCTTCTGCAATTCAGTCTGAACAACCTGCTGCTTGATCTGAATATTATTATCAATGGCATATCTGACACATTCTTCCAGCGACCATACTTTTTGCTGTGAGAAGATTAATCCCTGTGAAGTAAGAAGGAAGGCAAATATTAATATTAAATTTTTTTTCATTTTTTATTTAGTTTTGAGTACGACCTATCATTGAACAAGGTCAGTCTGAGATTATTATTGATTTAAATTTTCAACTGCATTTGACAATTATCAGGCCATAGATCTCTTAAAAATAAGTTTACGAAGATAAATAATATCTTAGAGAGAATAAATTTTTTTTTCAAAAGTATGAATTAAGGGTCATAATGTTCATATTTTTCAATAACATCATGAAGGGTTTAAATTTAAGTATCTTTGTTTAAGCTATGGAGAACTAAATTATCTACTAATACTTAATTATATGAGTAATAACGATTTAAGATTGGAGTCAGGAGTGATATTCGGCGAAGATGTGAAATCGCTTTTTGATTATGCAAACAGAAATGGCTTTGCCATCCCTGCTGTGAATGTAATTGGAACCAATTCGGTTAATGCAGTTCTGGAGACTGCCAGGGAGGTTAATTCTCCTGTAATTGTCCAATTTTCTAACGGAGGGGCGCATTTTTTTGCCGGACAGGGCTTACCTAAAGAAAACCAGGTCGGAGCAATTGCCGGAAGCATTTCCGGTGCACTTCATGTGCATAATGTTGCAGATTATTATGGCATACCTGTAGTTCTTCACACCGATCATGCCGCCCGTAAGCTTCTTCCATGGATTGATGCCTTGCTTGATGCAGGAGAGGAGTTCTTTGAGACAAATGAAAAACCTCTTTTCAGCTCACATATGCTTGATCTTTCCGAAGAGCCTTTGAAGGAGAATATAGCGACCTGTAAAAAGTATCTCGGGAGAATGAGCAAAATCGGAATGACCCTCGAGATTGAACTGGGAGTTACAGGAGGGGAGGAGGATGGCGTAGACCAGTCGGGCGTTGACAGCTCTCGATTATATACTCAGCCATAGGATGTTGCATATGCCTATGAAGAGCTTATGAAAGTAAGCGATATGTTTACTATTGCCGCTTCATTTGGTAATGTTCATGGTGTATATAAACCGGGGAATGTTGAGCTGAAGCCTGTGATTCTTAAGAATAGCCAGGATTATATAGCCAGTAAATTTAAAACAGGACCAAAGCCTGTAAATTTTGTGTTTCATGGCGGTTCCGGATCGGAGAAACATCTAATAAAAGAAGCTCTGGGTTACGGGGTTGTAAAAATGAACCTCGATACGGATATGCAGTGGGCCTTCTGGGACGGGATAAATAAATACTCAAAGGAAAAACAGGGTTATCTTCAGTCTCAGATCGGAAATCCCGAAGGGGAGGATAAACCCAATAAAAAGTATTATGATCCGCGGGTATGGCTGAGGAAGGGAGAGGAGGCTTTTATTTCCAGACTGAGAGAAGCTTTTACTGACCTTAATGCAATAAACCGGCTTTAAATTGATAAGTTAACATCAGAGCTGTCAGGTTTGAGCACCTCTGATGTAAATACTGACGGCAGAGCCAAAAAGTTGTCAATATTCTAATTAGCAGTCAATCAGTCGTATATAAACCAGCTGATTTTTTAATGTTAAAAACTATTTCTTCTCTTTGGACATGTGAAAACAGGTTTTTTTAATTTAGCTGTCAGATTCAACTTCATGGGGATGAGACATTCGGTATTCAAGGAAGACCGCTTAAAACGCACTAACCGGCTATCACTGATGCTCAATAACAGGGAAATGAGAGCATTGGGGATCTATTGTAACAGATACCGGGTAAAAAATAAATCAGAATTTCTGAGGGAGACAATCATGAAGGCCATTCTGAAAAGATTTGAAGAGGAACATCCGACACTGTGGGAAGAGAACGATCAGACGCTTTTTAATCAGAATGTCACAGTATAACATTTGGATAATACTCGTCTTTTTCTAATTTTACAAATTCCGTTTTTAAATTGGTTGGCGGAAATGACGGTATATTTGTCATTACAGTGTATATTTGTATGAAGAACAGGTGTTTATCACCTGACGAGTTTAAAAATGTATCCGGAAAATTTTAAAAATAGCCCAACAAAGAGAACCCCCTGGATAATTCTGGAACCAGGGAGGATATTTATTATGGGAAGGTCAATTCCGGAAAATCCAAATGATTTCTACAAGCCGGTTCAGGAATGGATATCTAACTATGCTCATGATTATTCTGAGAAATCCAAAATTGAGCTCGGCTTTGAATACATTAATACGACTTCCATTAAATGGATCTTTACCATTCTCAGAGAACTTTCGGAAATGAAGGAGATTTTAAAGAATGCCAGTGTAACCTGGTACTATGAGCGGGGCGATGAAGACATGTGTGAGCTTGGTTTTATTCTAAGGTCGCTTGTGGAATGTCCCTTCGTTGTAGTTGAGGTAGATGAGATGAATAAGGCCAGATATGAGAAGATACTATCGAAGGAGATCTGACCTCATTAGTCAGTAAGATTATCAAATTCGCAACCGGATGATCTCATTTCAAAATATTTTCTAATTTTGCATCTCATTTTGCAGAATACTGACCCATGGTGTAATTGGCAACACGTCGGATTTTGGTTCCGCAGAGTCCTGGTTCGAGCCCAGGTGGGTCAACATGAAAGCCTGCTTATTTAGCAGGCTTTTGCAATATTCAAAAAATACATTATCTATATGCCTGGGCCCGAGCCACCGCGACAGCCTGTCTCCTTCGCTAAAATAGCCCCCCGGGCTATTTTTTAACGCTTGGTCCGGTTCGAGCCCAGGTGGGTCAACATGAAAGCCTGCTTATTTAGCAGGCTTTTGCAATATTCAAAAAATACATTATCTATATGCCTGGGCCCGAGCCACCGCGACAGCCTGTCTCCTTCGCTAAAATAGCCCCCCGGGCTATTTTTTAACGCTCGGCCCGGTTCGAGCCCAGGTGGGTTTTCTGCATCGTATTTTCATTCCGGATCGGGTATTATACGATATTTAAAAACCTCATTATATGAGACGAATTTTATATAAGTTCAATATTTAATGTAACTTTATTTTCAGTTTTGTAAAGTCAGATAAGAGCAATCCAGGTTAAATCCTAAGGTAATTTTCCCTGTGACTGAATTTGGTAGAACCTGGCATAAAATTTGGTGATTATTGCGTTGATTGTCAATTGGCAAATGTTCGACGAAAGCCATAGCTTAAAGTTGACCTGATTAATTCTTGATAGTATGATTCAACCTGATTATTCCTGTGGAGATTCAGCTTTCAGGAAGACATTTAGAATTTCGGTCTTGGCATTATCGTTGTTCGTAATCTTAAAGGTTCCTGCGCGCTCACAGGCCCCTCACATCTATTCCATTGGCCCGGAACCTGAAAAAATCTATTTACAATTGGATGGGAAAGTTTATACAACAGACAAAACCATTTGGTTTAAATCCATCGTTACAAATGCCAGCGACCACCACCTCACCAATTTGAGCGGTGTATTATATGCAGAGCTAATTGGTCCTGACGAAAAATTAATTGAGAGAAAGCTGATAAAACTGGAGAATGGTATCGGCAATGGATTTTTTGATCTGAATAAAGACTATCCTGATGGCACCTATCAGATCAGGGCATATACGGAATGGGATAGAAACTTTGGGACCGACTTTTTCTTTAATGAATATATTCAGGTCTTTTCTTCTTCAGAAAAGGTGAAAAAAGAACCAATTTATAATGTCACACTTCTTGAAAAAAAGGATAACAAGCGTCGGCTTACCGCCTGTTTTGATCCTGCGGCAATTGACAGTCTTAACAAAAAAGAACTGACGGTTATAATAACCATCGATAAGAATGTTGACTCGTTAACGATCAGAAAAGACAAGGATGATAAATTCAAAGTTGAATATGACATCCCCGACAGCTGTCAGTTTGTTACCTTGAAAATGCTAACGAAAAAATTATCCGGCTTTTCAAAAACAATAGTCCTGGATAAGGATCATCTCGATCTTCAGTTTTTCCCCGAAAGCGGGGAACTGGTTGATGGAATAGGGAGCCGGGTTGGCTTCAAGGCTTTAGAATATTCGGGCAGGGGTAAAGGTGTGTTGGGAGATATCATAAATGCCAGGGGAGAAATAATTTCCAGGTTTGAAAGCAATAAATTAGGAATGGGCAGTTTTTTATTGAACAATCCGGATAAACACTCTGCCTATTTTGCCAGGTTAAAATTACAATCAGACAGTAATATGTCAAATATTTATCCTTTACCCAGGGTAGCTCTACAAGGAAATGTGCTGTCAGTCAGGAGAAAGCCGGGTGAAATATTCCTGGCCGCTCGTTCTAGTTATTTAAATAATGATAGCATTTGCATAAAAGTTAAATGCAGAGGGGTGCTCTTTTATGAAATAAAAGGAAAATTAAAGGATGGAGCACTTGCATTTTCACTGCCCGCAGATAAACTTCCCGATGGTATCATATCCTTTACCATGTTGGACAGCAACCTCCGTCCCGTTGCGGAACGACTCTATTTTAATGAGAGACCTGAAAGCCGGCTAAATATTGATATCTCCACCGACAAGGATAATTACCTGCAACGCGAGTCGACCAAATTAGACATTAGGACCACAAATAATCTTAATGAACCGGTTGCCGCAAATATGTCATTGCTTGTGGTGAATAAGGAACAAATGAGGCAGATCCAGAATTCCCGTCAGAATATATTATCATATTTTCTGATGAGTTCAGATCTGAGGGGTGAAATTGAAGACCCTGGATTTTACTTCTCAAATAAAAAAGGCTATGAGGATCTGGACGCACTTATGCTTACACAGGGATGGAGTAAGTATCTCTATAATAAATCTGTGGATACAGTCATCTATCAGCCCGAATCGAGGCTAAATCTTTCGGGTTTCGTGAGTGGAATACTTTTCGGGAAAAAAAGGAAAGAGGCGGAGTTGACAATGATGACCTTCGGTCGCCGAAAAACTGTTCAGACTCTGACAACTGACAGCCTGGGAAGATTTTACTTCAATTTAAATGATGAGTATGGCGAGAATCTTAACATATTGATACAAAGTGCCAGTCATTCGGGTAAAAATAAAGATTATACGATTGTTCTTGATAAAAAGGAATCACCAGGGATTTCATTTGATCATATCCCTTTAGTAGGTAAAGTTGACAGCGTTATAAAACAACTCGTTGAAACCAATATTGAGCGGAAAAAGGTTGATGATACGTATAAGTTGTCGAATGGGATTCTTTTAGGCGAAGTTAAAGTTGAAGCTTACAGAATGACGCCTGTCAGGAGAAAGGTGATGCAGGAATATGGAAAACCAAATGAGGTTATCAGTGGTGAAATCATTAAGAAGGAAGAGGAAAAATGGTCCTTTGGACTTTATAGCGTTCTTCAGTCCAAATTCCCCAACCAGATCAGAATATTCAGATACGATGGGGAACTCCTTGCCGAAGTAAGGAAATCAGTCCCAACACTGGTGGTTGTTGACGGCAAGGGCGTTAATCATGATGACTACGGTTCAGTTGCTTATATTCCACCAAGCGAAGTAAGCAGCTTTGAAATCATTAAGGATGTCAGTAACAGATATACAATCTGGTTTGAATTTTGCCCTGAATGTTCTCCGGCAAGTACGCCACCAACCATCGATGTAATTGCCATTTATACCTATGGGGGGAATGGAATATATGGAATACATAAGGCCAAAGGCATCTTTAAGGCGGTTGTGCCGGTATTTTCAACCCCTCGAGAATTCTATGCCCCAAAGTACGAAAATCTTCAACCCGGCGATTGGTTTAAGCCCGACTTACGGGCTCTGATTTCCTGGAAACCAAAACTGGTTACCGATAGCCTGGGTAAGACTTCAGCAACCTTTTATAATGCGGATGTCCCTGGAAATATGGAAGTGGTTGTTGAGGCTATTTCGCACGATGGTAAAATCGGTTATCAGGAGATAACATACGGTGTGAAGAAAAGATAGTACCGGATCGCCTGCGGCGAATGAAGAATAATTGGGGATCTCACACAATTGATATCCGAAATGGAATTATGGGGCTTGTAATTAGCCCGTAGGGCTTACGGTATTATAGCCGGAACATGGCACATAACCATATAGCCCGTAGGGCTTATGGCCTTGTAGCCGGAACATGGCACATAACCATATAGCCCGCAGGGCTTATGGTCTTGTAGCCGGAACATGGCATTTAACCATATAGCCCGTAGGGCTTACGGTATTGAAGCTGAAGGTATTAACAAGATTAAATATCTTCCAAAAAATCAAATAAAAATTCCTTATCAAATTCCATTTCATTATCATTTAGATAATTGATGTATTCTTGCTTGAATGTTTTTTGCTGATGATGTAATTCCTGATTATTAATATAATTATAGATACCAGCAATTTGTGAACGGCTATATGAAAAACCACCATATCCTTCCTGCCAGGAAAACCGACCAGTCAGAAGTTTTTCTTTATTGATAAATAACGAAGAACCTCTTTTAATTTCATAAACCGTTTTTGATACGGAGATATTGGGATTTAATCCCAGGAGGATATGTACATGGTTTGAGGTTCCGTTTACAATAATGGATTTATGACCCATGCTCGTAATGATTCCGCTCATGTATTCAAAAACACGTGAGCGAATAGGCTTTGTTAATACAGCATGTCTGTTTCGTACAGCGAAAACGAGCTGGACATAGATTTGAGTAAATGTTCCTGGTTTCATAGCAATTTAGGATTTATTAATAATGCAGCTAAACAAATATACAAAATTCCAACAATTCGATCAATAAACACCGTATACAATACCATATCACCTACGGCGAATGAAGAATGATAAAAGATATTACCCCGTTTTCTACAATACCGAATCGCCTACGGCGAAAAATTGAAAATACCAACTAATTCAAACAGGAGAGAGAGACGGGAACCTGAATATTGAATTACCGGCGAGAGCTTTTGCCTTAATAATTTCCAATTCTTCATTTTTGAGAGGCCTGATCTGATCTCTTAATGCCAGAGCTGCGCTGGAAAGTCCGGCTTCTGCTGAATTCAATATCAATCTCTGATACAACGAATAGAAGCGCCACAGGTCTTCTTATAAGCTTCAAAATAATTTAATCCGATTCGATCATAGCCTATTGACTCGCCTTTTCCATTTAAACTTACTTGATTCGGAATGATGTATTCGGACGGGCTCCACCAATAAGTAGTTTTACCAAGCTCATCAAAAACTCCATCATTTCCTCGAATGCCGGCTGGCAGCGCCGTAAAACCAGTTATATTCTGAAATTCAGGGTAATCATTATTGCCAGGAGATCCGATTAGCGTCGATGAATTCCAATATGTTAATGAAGCAAGTGATTTTCCAATTAAATTTTGACTGGTTATATTATCATAACAAATACCACCTGACAGATATTGATTTAATATTCCCCAATCTGATAAGGTTGGAACATGCCAGCCAACAGGGCAAACATTTAACCTGTTTTTCCATGAAGCAACAAACCAATTATATAACTTTCCATATGTTTCAGAATTTAGTGGATTATTGTCATAATCACAATATGCGCCCAAAGTATTGTCACCCCAGGAAACATTATCGGTTACTAAAGGAATATCCGTACCATCATTATATTTTGTTGTTTTCAGGTTCTCTTTCAACCAGCGTTGATTTCCAATTTTAATTAATTCATAGCTGTTGCCTTCTCCATCTTTTGGTTTTAAATAACCCTGATCGTATAATTGATCCATGATATCATTTACGGGTTCTGCGTTTTTAGCAAACAACGCATATGGCACACTGAGCAGTTGACTGACACCTGAAATTGTATAATCAGATCCTCCGGCAGGATCAGTTTCTGTTTTGAGAAAATATGGTCCATTTGCCCAATTTATATTTGAAAATATTCCTGACACAATTATTCCGCTTCCAATGTCGACGCTAAGAAGTCCGTTTGCATCTGTCTGTGGATTAGGGCTAAAAGTTTCCTGATAAACAACAGCTCCGACGGCTGAATATTGTAAAATGCTGATTCTAAGGCCCACACTTTGATTTGTAACCAAAGTCCCATTAGAATTTCTGACTACACATTGGTAACTCATTTTATCTGGCGATTGCGCTGAGAGATAGAAGGTAAATAAAATAGAAATCAGAGTAAATAATGGTTTTTTCATGAATTCTTATTTTTTAACAATTTTAAATACTTTAACTTCCTTGTCGTTAATGTTTAATTTTAAGAAGTAGAGGGCCTTGGCATAACATCCCAGATAAATATCGGATTCCTTGCTTAATATGGTTTTCTGCTGTAATAAAGATCCATGAATATCGTAAAGAGAGTAACTCATTTTAGGATTATCAAATTTCGAGCAAGTAAGTTTAACTTTTCCACTGGTTGGGTTTGGGTAAATTTTGCATTCAAATTCGCTAATACCTGGAGATTCGATTGAGGAAACAATTGTGATTTCATAAGTTTGTTGTACCCCCTGAGTTAATATCCGATCAGCCCCTGTCAAGGTACTATACACTATCTGGCCAACTGTATAGCTTACAGAGCCTCCGGTTCCCGATGTAGTTCCACCAGTTGCAGATATAGCCGATTGTGCTGCACCTACGACCGTAGAAAAAATGCACAAACATAACGTACTTAGAACTTTTATTGCTTGTTTCATTTTCTTTCAGCTTAGACTTTATTGCTGCTTTAAAAACCTGCCAGGAACGAAATCGGGTGTGTTTTAATGAGGTAGGCCTATTTAACAAATTTAAATCTATTTCAGATCATAATCAATTTATTCTTTTTTAGTTTAGAAAATCCATTCGTCAACTATAGCTTTAAAGATGCCCTGGTTAAGACTTTACAACCAGGGAATCGTTCCCGGCTAATCAAGATTTGATCAGCCTCAGCCAGACCGTAGTCCATCTCATTGTTTTGTCAGACTTATCTGGTCTGTTTTCCAGCCAATGGAACTTCCTCCAACCTGAGAATAATCTATCCAGGAGATTTTTCCGGTTAACAAACTGCTGGTAAAAGTAAAATCACCGACATCATGAAGTCCGGATGAAAGAGTATTTGAACTATTATATGTATAAAGAACGTCTAGTAATGTTAAAGCTGAACTAGACACTTTTCCATTGAACTCAAGAGGGTAACCGTCCTCAATGGGCGGACGAACACCACAGACAGGATATTTCCCGCTTATTGTATCACCATATACATGAACAATCAGTAGGGTATCGCCTGGAGTTTGGCTGAAGACGAATGTAAATTTGCATTGGAAAGTTGCGTAGGTATAATTCGATGATACATTTGTACAGCTGGTAAGATTTGTTACTTCATAAACCGTAACAGGTACCAGCGATTTCCATGTACCTATTATTTCACGAGCTGGGGAAAGAGTAGTTGATGGACTCTTTGAACATCCAAATATTATCATTATGCTGACTAGAATGTATGAGGTAATGATGAATTTTAATTTATTTATTTTCATTTTTTATAATTTTCATTTTCCAAATGTTTTTAGAGGTCTTCAAAATGAATATGCCTTTTTATCCGCGAGGGGATTGATCAAATCCGGATTGATCAGAGTAAACCACTTCTCATAATGCAAATGAAGAAGGTGATTTTTGAAGAATACATTAGCCTTCAAAGTTAGATCCGTTATCACTTTTTGTATTACACAAACGAATAAATATGTTATATAATTTGCAGGCGCCGGTTAAAAATAAAAATCCATCCACCCGGGAATAACCTCAGATGGATAGCATTAACTAATCCCTGACACAATAACAAAAGCGAATTTGCTTTGGAATGCTATTTAAAATAATTCTAAAAGATCCTGCAATATCCGGGCAATCACCTAAGCATGATATCATGAGGGTCAAAGACAGCTCTCAACTTAATTCATTGAGATTCAATAAAATAATTTTGATTTGTTGATTTAATTGCTTACCTTACTGAATTATAGAAAAACACAGGTTGTTTATTAATTTGAATTTTATATTCAGATTACCTATTTATCAACCTTATCTTCTCATCATCCTGATGCGGCAAATTTCACAAATCTGTTCCCTTTATCAGCGGGTGTATTAGCTAGGAAATTTCAATGAAATTTTTAATTTATTGGGTATGGAAATAGAAATAGACGAAAAAACGATCACAGAAACAACCCATTGCGATTGTAAATTTAAATGTTTACACAATGTTATGAATTGCTGTTGCAAAATTGAAAAATGGAATGATAATGCCCTGATTATCTTTATTAAATGTCTGGGTAGTAAATTCTGTATTTACAAAAGATTTTTAGGGTTGTCTTCCTATAAGTGCAGCTGTCCGACAAGAATCGGAATCTTCAACAAGTTCGCAATCTGAAAAAAGGTATACTAACCCGGCGAAAGTGAGGGGTATTTAAATATTGGATTCCCCTTAAGCGCCATTGCTTTAATTCTTTCCACTGGAACCGATAGCCTGGGTAAGACTTCAGCAACCTTTTATAATGCGGATGTCCCTGGAAATATGGAAGGGGTTGTTGAGTCTATTTCCCACGATGGTAAAATCGGTTATAAGGAGATAACAGGTTTCATAGCAATTTAGGATTTATTAATAATGCAGCTAAACAGATATACAAAATTCCAACAATCCGATCAATAAACACCGTATACAATACCGAATCGCCTGCGGCGAAAAATTCAATTTCTAAACAATATACATTTCAATTCCGGATCGGGTATTGTGGGCCTTACGATATAGCAAAACCGTATCGCCTTTCTACAATACCGAATCGCCTGCGGCGAAGAATTCAATTTTTAAACAAAATATATTTCAATTCCGGATCGGGTATTGTGGGCCTTACGATATAGCAAAACCGTATCACCTACGGCGAATAAAGAATGATAAAAGATATTACCCCGTTTTCTACAATACCGGATCGCCTGCGGCGAAAAATTGGAAATACCAGGCGATTCAAACAGGAGTTGGAGACGGGAACCTGAATAATGGATTACCGGCGAGAGCTTTTGCTTTAATTGTTTCCACCTCTTCGGTTTTAAGTGGCTTAATCCTGTCTCTTAAGCTCAGGGCAATCCTGAAAAGTTCAGGTTCGCCAGGAGGTATTGCACTTGCAATTGGGTGTGATAACGTGAAACGCAAACCAGTGAGAATGTCTTCATCATTTGTTAAGGGTTGATACCAGCATTTTTCGTACTTTGAGCGATCGGCGCCATGTGGCCACGGTTCCCGAGCCATTGATTTTAGGGCTATGATCCCCATTTTTTTTTCGTGTGCAAGGGCCAATACCTGCGGTCCGAAGTTTCCGGCATACCATGTGAACATATTGAAGGGAAACATAATGGTGTCGAAATCAAATCCATTAATTAGTGCGGTTGCTGCCTCGACGGAATGGGCAGAGAATCCTATAAAGCGTATCTTCCCCTCTTTCCTTGCTTCCACACATGTTTCAATTGCACCTCCTTTGCCAAGAATTTTACTTACATCATCAAGCGTCGTGACGGCATGCAGTTGATACAGATCGAAATGATCAGTCTGTACCCTCTTTAGCGATGCCTCAAGTTCTTTGCGCGAATCTGCCTTATTCCGTCCATCTGTTTTACAGGAAAGAAATACATTTTTCCGGTATGGCTTAAGAGCATTTCCGAGTTTAATCTCCGCATCACCATACGATGGTGACACATCGAAATAATTAACTCCTGCATCAATTGCCGTTTTGACAGAATTGGAGGCTTCTTCGGGGGATACATTCATTACAACAATTCCTCCGAATCCGATCACCGACAACATTTCGCCGGTTTTTCCGAGTGATCTCTTTTCGAGCATCCCGGGAGCTGATTCCCTTATTATTGAAGACAGATCGGGGGGAAACAGACTTACAACGGGTGCTACAACAGCTGTTGTTTTAATAAAATCACGACGTTTCATATTGGTTAACTTATTTAGTTGAAGAATCAGATGATCAAAGTTATGCAATATCTTAAATCGGTCAGAATAAACTGGTTACAATTATTTCAGTAAAAATCCAAACACTTCCCTTTTAATCTGTTAACAGGTTTTTCCATTTTTACAGCTTTTTTCAGTCGCTGTTTTTAACTCCGGATATTATAAAAACAAAGTTCCTGGTGTTTTGTTACTTCATGATCACTAATCTGAATGGAAGGAAAAGAGCAATAACTTTTTCTGCTTTTTTGCCCCGTTCCCTTAAAGGGTGAAAGCAGAAAAATCATCCTGCACACTTCATGGCTCTATGAATGGCTTTAGCTACCTGATACAAGGTCCTTTATATATCCGATTATTAATCCGGGATGATCTCTTTGGATATAATGACTTCCTTCAAGCTCAATATGCCTCGCATTTTTAAGTCCGGCTAAAATTTTTTCATGGTATTTAAACCAGTTAGTCTGTGTGGCGGAGATTAAAATAACGGGCAGATCTTTTGAAATATTCAGATTCTTCATATAAACCATGTTTGGTATGAACTGCACCCACTCTTTTGCATATTTCGGTGCATGTTTGGTCCGGTACCATTCTGTACCACCTTTAATATAATCTTTAAGCTCACTGTCGGACATGCTTTCCCAATATGCTTCGGGGGCAGGATCGAGCAGCAACAGGCCTTTCACGTCGTTTGGGTACTGACTAGAAAAGTATCTTGTGATATAACCGCCGAGCGAATGCCCGACTAATATGTAGGGTGGATTTATATTTTCATGGACCAATATGCTTTTGAGCTCACTGACCATATTCGGGATGGTTCTTTTTTGGCGTGAGGAATCGGATTTTCCAATATCTGCCCTGTCATACAGGAAGACATGCTGATGGAGAGATATGCTATCAGGGAGCGTTCCCCAGGCTTCCAGGCTGTCAGACATGCCGCTTTCGAAGATTACAGTCAGATTTCCCGAACCATATTCTTTTATACGGAACTTCTCGCCACTAATATTCACATAGCGTTCCTGACTTTGAAGGGTAAGGCATAAACACAAAAAAGTAAAAGTAAAAATGGTTTTCATTTATTATTTCTGTTTAGGATTTCAATCACAACTGAATTGTCCGCGTAAACTTGCCAGCTCTTAATCTTATTATCGCTGATCACTGCTTTCCATGCTGCTGGAATTTTCCAATGGACGAATGGTCCTTCATTTTCAGGTTTTTTGCAGTCACCGCAGGCATACCCCGTCATGTATACAACAGATTTATTTTCTATTGTTTCATTTATTTCGATTCTGTAATCTTTAATTAATCCGAAGTACCCTGTCCATGCCAGTCTTAAATTGTCCTTTCCTGTCACTTTATTGTCCTGTGAATCAATAAATATGTGATCCTCTGTCAAAAGGCTTACTATTTTTTCGGGATCTGCCTCGTTTATAGCATCCACAAAGTCAGAAACAACTTGGTTTTTCATTGCCTTTCAGGATAATACATATTATATCAGAAAAAATAATGTTCAGGCTGGCAAGCCCAGTCAGACAGTCATTAAATAAAACTGTTTGTTAAAGTTAAACAAAAAGCTGTGGATTATGGGCAGATGTATAATGTGAAATTTTACCTATTGCATGCCGGAAGCCAATGAGCACTCCTGATTTTATTCGGCCTGGCATAACAGGATTTTCAGAAGAACAACCCGGTAAATTCTCTTGAAATGAATAGCCCTGAAAAAATAGTTACTTAACAGTTTTAATTATTATTGAAGCCTCCTTTACTGTAAGTTCCCTGTTATACAAAACGCCCGTTACTCCCTGAAGATGGCTTCCTTCTCTCAGGCTTCCCGTATCCAGTGGGCCAAATCCGATTTCTTCGATAAGCTTGCTTACTCTCATTTTAGCATCCGCATCATCACCTGCTATTGGTATTACCCTTCGGTCTTCCGGCGGAAGTTTTGTATTCCCATTTTCGGCAAGATGCTTGAACCAGATTGTATTGAAAGCTTTTACCACCTTTCCACCGGGGAAGTGCTTTATAACTTTGGAACTGGAAATGTCATCGCCTAAATCAAATATTGTACCGTCGTCCTTATAAGGGTTGGTGGTATCAACTATAATTTTCCCCGATGCTTCAAATACAGGCAGAGTATCGATTAATCTCCAGTGAATGGAAAGTATTATCAGATCGCTGTATGTTATGACTTTATCCAGTGTCTCGGAATGTAACCGTGGTCCGAGTTCATCGACAAAATTTTGTAAAGAAGCAGGGCCTCTTGAATTTGCGAGGGCAACATCGTTTCCACTTTTTACAAGTAACCGTGCCAGGTTGCCACCGATATTACCGGCTCCGATAATTGAAATTTTCATACCAAAACTTTTAAAATTGTCCGAAATTTTATGCGGAGAAGAATCCGCAGTAAGCATAGGCAACCCATTATGCTCAGAATCTGAGCAATCTACAATGTTGCCATATCAATGACAAAACGATAATGTACATCGCCTTTCAGCATTCTGACATATGCGTTGTTTATGTCCTTAATGTCAATCACTTCCACATCGGAAGTAATATTGTGCTGAGCGCAGTAATCGAGCATTTCCTGCGTTTCAGGCAGACCACCGATCGAGGATCCCGCGAGGCTTTTCCTGCCTGCCAGCAAGCTGAATCCTAATATTTCAGCCGGAGTGGGGGGTACCCCTACACAAATATGAATACCGTCGGTTTTCAACAGAGACAGGAAGAGATTATAATCGTGAGGAGCTGAAACAGTGTCGATTATAAAATCGAAATATCCTTTAACCTTTTTAAGACTATCTGCACTTGAAGTCAGGACAAATTTGCTGGCACCAAGTCTTCTTGCATCAGCTTCTTTCGATGGTGATGAACTGAGCATCGTTACTTCAGCGCCAAAAGAAGCCGCAAATTTAACAGCCATATGTCCTAGCCCGCCTAATCCAAGTACTCCTATCTTGTGGCCTTTTCCAACTTTCCAGTGTCTCAGGGGAGAATAGGTTGTAATTCCGGCACACAGCAGGGGAGCCACTCCCATTAATGGCAGTTTATCAGTTATGTGAAGTACGAAATCTTCATGCACAACAATCATTTTAGAATATCCCCCATAGGTCGGAGTCTTCTTATCCTGTTCAAAACCGTTATATGTGAATGAGATACCCACGGTACAATACTGCTCGAGTCCATGCCGGCAGTTATCACATTCACGGCAGGAATCTACCATGCAGCCAACACCTGCCAGGTCACCGGCTTTAAATTTTTTGACATGACTGCCAACTTTACTTACTTTGCCTATTATCTCATGTCCCGGCACCATTGGGAATACCGACCCGCCCCATTCGTCGCGGATCTGATGCAGATCAGAGTGGCATACTCCGCAATATATTATATCTATTTGAACATCATGAGCTTCAACCTCTCTTCTTTTAAAGTTCCAGGGAGCAACAGGTGACTTTGCATCCTGGGCTGCATAACCTTTAGTCTCAGTCATATTTTAAGTTTTTTTATTAAAACACCCTCTCCCTTTATATGTTCACCTACTTCTATAGTTTTATCATCTGTCGATACGGGTTCAGCGTCATTGGAAGTATGCTGTGGAAAGGTCAGAGAAATCGGAACAAGAAGTTTTAAACTCTTAAAAACGACCTGCAATGTTTTCCATGATTTGATCCTTCACAATTAAACACTAAGCTAATAGATACTGATAATGATTAAATCACCTATATTTAAGGACTTATTCTTCTTAATTATTGAAGATGGATGGGATTTTTAATTTCCTGAAGCAACTTGTAAACCCCGAAAGCATAATTCTCTACGGGGGAATTTACCTTCTTCTTTTCCTTGTCTTTGCTGAGACAGGCCTTTTTGTTGGGTTTTTTCTTCCGGGCGATTCACTTCTTTTTACGGCCGGACTTTTTTGTTCTACAGGGATTCTGGCATTGCACCCCATATTGCTTGTTTTCTTAATCATCTTAGCAGCTGTCGCTGGAAATATGATAGGTTATGCATTTGGTAAGAAGGTGGGCCCGCTACTATTTAACAGAAGATCCAGTTTCTTTTTCCGGCAAAAGCATCTTGTTGCTGCACATGAATTCTATTTAAAACATGGGAAAAAAACGATAATCCTGAGCAGATTTCTTCCAATCGTGAGGACTTTCGCACCTATTGTGGCAGGCATAGTAAAATTAAACTATTATAATTTCTTTATTTATAGTCTTATAGGAGCTTTCTTTTGGGTATGCACCCTGGTCTTTACAGGCTATTTCCTGGGGAAATATGTCCCGGGAACCAAGGATTACCTTGGTTATATTGTAATATTTCTTATTGTGATCACCTCTATTCCGTTCGTTTATAATTCGATAAGGAACCGGTTAAGAAGATAGGTTTCCGAATCTATTTTATCGCCAATTATAAGCCGCAGCTCAGGGCAGGAATTCAGGGTACTGATTTACCTGGTCCTTTTATAAAGGCTCCCGAGAAATGCGTTGCTTAATGCAAGGGTATCATGTATGATCAAATAACGATACTGACTTCCTGATTCGAATATTATAATGTCAGAGGTATCCTTCCTGTCGACGGAAATCAACCGTGAAGTGTAATATCTTCCTGACATACTTAATGTGTCATTCAGGTAATCCTCATAGGTAGAATCTGGTTTTAAGACTATACTGGACGTAATATGCTCTTCTTCCGGACCGACACATCCTATTATGCCCCCACAAGTCTGAAGCCATGTCCATGTTCCAGTCAGGCTCGAGGAATATTTATAGCTATCGTCCTTTTTGCATCCGTAACATGAAATAATTATAACCAGAAGGAACAGGGTTCTTTTCATGATGGTTTTTTTAGAGGTTAATTTTTAAGTGATGCAAGATATCTTTTTGGTCCGGTATTATAAAAAAAAATAATTGCCTGATGCTTGTTTACCTGAAAATAGTAAAGTAAATTTGCAAAGTAAACTTATTAAGTAACTTTAGTAATATTTTTATGAAAGGAATGAATAATAATGAACTTGCTTCAGGATTGAGAGTGTCAGTATCGAGACTTGTTAAGGTCTTAAGAAGTGAGGTGAGGAATGCTGAACATTTGTCACTGACAGAACGTTCCACCTTATCGATGCTATATCAGAATTCATGCATGTTGCCATCGGAATTGGCGGCGATAGAGAAGGTGACCGGTCAGTCTATGTCACAAATAATTAAAAAGCTTAATAGCCTTTCTTATATCCGGAGAACTCAATCACAGGAAGACAAAAGGAAAGTTATAATTGCAATCACTGAAAAGGGTAAGGAGTTTATAGAACTGAAAAGAAATAAAAGTCAGGAATGGCTCGCAAAAGCAATTTCAGAAAAAGTTTCGGATGAAGAAAAGGAAATCTTAAAAAGAGCAATTCCTGTTTTAGCAAAACTTGTTGATAATAAATGAATATCAATACTTTTAAAGCATTTCGCAGCCGCAATTACAGGCTCTATTTTTCAGGGCAATCTGTATCACTGATAGGCACATGGATGCAGCGCACTGCTGTTTACTGGCTCATATTTTTAAAAACGCATTCGACTTTTATGCTTGGTTTAGCCGTATTTGCCACTCAGTTTCCTTCTTTTATTTTTTCACCTCTGGGAGGAGTTGTTTCAGACAGGTATAATCGTTATAAGGTTACAATTACTACACAAATATTGTCGATGATCCAGGCATTCCTGCTTGCCTTCCTTATAATATTCACTAAATATACTGTCTGGGAAATATTGGCACTCAGCGTAGTACTGGGGATAATAAATGCTTTTGATGTTCCGGCCCGACAATCCATGATAAATGAGATTGTTGAGAACAGGGATGATTTGCCCAATGCGATTGCTCTTAATTCTTCGATGGGAAAACTTGCATGGCTTATCGGACCAGCTATTTCAGGAATTATCCTGGAAAAATATGGTGCAGGAACCTGTTTCCTGATAAACGCTCTTAGTTTTGTGGCTGTTCTGGCTTCTCTGTTATTTATGAATTTTGCACCATTCATCCCGAAACCTTCATCGAAAAGGGCAGTAAAAGAAATCAGGGAAGGTTTTATTTATTTAAAGGATACACCGACAATCGGTATTGTAATCCTTCTGCTTGCAATTGTCAGCCTGTTGGTTCTTCCATATAACACGCTTCTTCCTGTTTTTGCTAAAGTTATTTTTAAGGGGAATGCTGCGACCTTTGGCTATTTAAACAGTTTTATAGGACTGGGAGCCCTGATAGGTGCAATTGTTCTTGCATCCTTAAAGTCAAATGCCAACTTTAAGAAGTTTTTATTTTTTAACCTTATGATTTTTGGGATGGCACTGGCATTATTTTCCCGTGCGAACAATTTTCACTTTGCTTTAGTTTTTGCTATGCTGGCTGGTTTTGCTACCATGGCACAGACTACTATAAGCAACACAATTATACAAACCAGTGCCTCGACCGAAATGAGAGGAAGAGTAATAAGCTTTTTTGCAATGGCATTTTTTGGAATGCAGCCTATTGGCGGACTTTTAATTGGCACATTGTCACAAAATATAGGAGCACCAAATACTATCCTTGCGCAGGGTATTGCTGCCGTTTTAATTGGATTTATATTTCTTCCTTTTTTGCAGAAGGGAAAGTTAAAAGGAAGAGATATTAAAGTAGAGCTAGCAGAACTTGAAGACCCGGCATTTAATTCGAATCAGTAAATATTTTAAATACAACAAAAAATGAATCAGGCAACCGAAAACAATAATACTGCTCTTCTGATAATGGATGTACAGGGGCAGACTGTAGCCAGACTGAAGGACAGTAACCGCTTCTTTAATTCTCTAACCTCAGTAATACAGGCTGCACGCAAAAATAAGTATCAGATAATTTATGTTGTTATAGGATTCAGAAAGGGTTATCCTGAGGCCAGTCCATACAATAAAAGTTTTTCATCGATTAAGACCAGAGCAATGAACTTTGATAATGAAGAGTCATCCAGAGTTCATTTCTCCGTTGCCCCTCAGCCTGAAGATATTGTAGTAACAAAAAGGAGAGTTAGCGCATTTACAGGCAGTGATCTTGAAGTGGTATTAAGGTCGCTCGATATAAAGCAGCTGGTACTTTCAGGTATCGCAACCAGTGGTGTGGTTCTCTCCACTTTGAGGGAAGCGGCTGACAAGGATTATTTAATAACTGTTTTGTCAGATTGTTGTGAGGATATGGATGAAGAAGTTCATAATGTGCTGATGACAAAGGTATTTCCCCGGCAGGCTGAGGTTATAACTTCAGAAATATGGATAGAGACCTGTTGCGGCTGACCGCTACTTATTTGTTGCAGTAATACTAAACAGGAAGTTTTAGAGTGACAGAACCTTTTCCTCTTTGCGATTGTTTTATTGCTATTACACAAGGAGTAGTCATTATTCCATACTAATCAATTAAAAATTAAAAAGGTAATTGCTATGAGTAAACATTTTGCAAACGCGAACTGGGAAGGAAACCTTGTCCAGGGAAAAGGGAAGTACACACTTAAAACAAGCGGTTATGAGGGTAAATTAAACTTTTCATCCCGCTTTGAAGATGACAAGACAGCTTCAAGTCCTGAGGAACTCATTGGAGCAGCTCTTGCAAGCTGCTACTCTATGGCCCTTGCTCATGCCCTCGATCAGGCTGGCAATACAGCGGAAAAAATTGAGACTTCAGCTGAGGTTACACTTTCCAAGACAGGAGATGGATTTGGCATTACAGAGATATTGCTTAAAACCTCCGCGAAAGTCAAAAATGTTGAGAACAGGAAATTCCAGGAAATAGCCGCGGCTACCAAGAAAGGCTGCCCAGTATCTAAAGCACTGACAGGGACAACTATCAGACTGGAAGCTGTGATGGTTTAAAGGCGGCACAATCCGGGTTATCCCTCAGTAAATTAATCTTGAAGAGTAAGCCTGAAAGCGGCCATTTCCTGGCTGTTCCTAACTACCACGATGTTACCTGATAATGCAGGGTGGTTCCAGGTCTTGCCTTTTATAGCCTGGATATGTGCAATTTCTCTGAACTGATCAGGCTTTGCATCCACAAGAGCAAGGTCTCCTTTTTCTGTGAGTATCATAAGCAAGTCCTGATCGGTCAGCAATAGAAGCTCTCCTCCATAGCGTCCGCCCCGCCATTGGCGAGTGCCCTTTTCGACATCAATACATACTAAGCTTGGACCCTCGAAACCATAGATATGATCTTTATGAATTACAAAGTCGTTAAAATATGGCCTTAATTTATTTGATGTCCAGTTTTCTTTAGCGGTCCATTTATCTGACATGTTCTTTACCTCAAATCGTTCCATGCCTGTCGAGCCACTTTCGTTTACCAGGCTGATCACCACATCATTCCCAGTAAAAAGCGCCGGCTGCAGGATTGGTACTCCCCTAAGCGGGATCTTCCAGAGAATTCTGCCATTTGCCGGTACAAAACTTGTAATTCCGGCCTTATTCATAAACAGGATCTGACTGACTCCCCCGGTAACAGTAAGATGAGGCGAACTATAGCTCTCGCCTCCATCAGGGCCTGCCCAGATTTTATTGCCGGTTGTGGTGTCATATGCCAGAAGTTCTCCGGCAATTGCAACCAGAACAACACTGTCGACAACCAGTGGTGAGCTTGCATAACCCCAGCCCGGAATCTTTACCTCAGTATCCATTGCCGCTTGTCGTGTCCAGATAACAGAGCCATCACTTGCATTAAGAACATTGAGGATCCCTGTGGCTCCTAACGCGTAAATGCGGCCATAGAAAAAGCCAGAATCCGGAGCCCAGAAGAATAGTTGCAATCATTGTTGCGCGTCTTTGCTTATCCGTAAAGTACCGGCTTGCCACAGCCCATAGGATAAAGGCAAGGCAAAGAGCTGGTATGGAATATACCGGGAACATCATTCCCATCATTGCTGTAGCAAGCGACTTGTGAAGCATTAGTGAGGTAAGAGCAAGTGCAGCTATCATCAGAGGCACGGCTGTCCAGCGTTCAAAACGCTGTGCTTTGCTGAAAAAGAGCCACCAGACTATCAGGAACAGGCCTGATATTACTCCGCCAAACACTCCAATAGCGATAGTGTCGGGCCATAGAGCGGGAACTACATATCGTATCAGCCATTGGAATATTACTATGACTATCCCCGGCCAAAGTCTAATGGGTCTGGCGTGATCTGGGTTGGGAGTGTTCTTACCGGTATCCATACTTCCTGTTTTTAACTTAATACTGATCAAAAGCTTCCAGGTATAAAGTTAATAAATTCATTCACATGTACTTTCTTTCACCTCAGGTATCTATTCGTATCTGAGTGCTTTAACAGGGTTCTGGCTTGCCGCATGCCAGGTCTGTGAACTTACTGTTAATATCGCAACAGCAGAGACAATTAAAGGTCCTGCGAAAAAAGCCCACAGTGGCATAGGAGCATGGAAATTAAACCTTCCCAAAAAGAGTTTTCCTAATATAGTGGCAACGGGTAAGGCAATTACAAAAGCAATGAATAGCCACCTTGTATAACTTGTTAGCAGTAGCGACACTACCGAGGCTGTTGTTGCACCATTAGCTTTCCTTATTCCAATTTCTTTGGTGCGGTTCTCAGATGTGAAGGAAGCAAGTCCGAATAATCCCATACAGGCGAGCAAAAGTGCAATTATAAATGACAGACCTACCAGGTTGGAGGGCAGGCTCAGATTTGTATAAGGTACGAGGTCACGGAATAAAGTTGCGTGAAACGGTGCTTCATTTTCATAATGCTGATATACTGACCTGATCTTATTAATCATATCGGGATATGAACCGGTGGAATATTTAACCAGCATAATGGGGCGGTCATCAGACTTTATTTGTACGATGACAGGCACAAATGGCCCTGCAAGATCCAGAGCATGGAAGTCTTTAAAAACACCGATTATTGTTCCTTTTTGTCCGTCAAGTGTAATTATGGAACCAACAGGATCTTTCTTTTTCATTACTTCTGCAGCTATATCATTTATAACATAAGCTGCTGAATCAGTTGAAAACAGAGAGCTAAAATATCTGCCTTTTACCATCCTGACCTGAACTGCCTTATCATAGTCATAATCAGA
Source organism: uncultured Bacteroidales bacterium (assembly GCA_963715785.1). Taxonomy (GTDB): domain Bacteria; phylum Bacteroidota; class Bacteroidia; order Bacteroidales; family VadinHA17; genus LD21. The sequence goes on along the minus strand of OY970276.1, from coordinate 1,098,591 downwards.
ATTTATACACCAGAAATGAAGTTTTTCCATAGCGTCTTTGCCCTCCCAGGTCACTTCACTTGATACCCTTGTGCCGCGGGTAGGGATACAATTGGTAAAGCTTACAGCATCAATGCCCGGGATGGCGAGTAATTCAGCTTTCAGACTTTCCGCATGACCCCTTGTGTTCACAGAGTTTTCCAGAATTATGAGTTTATCCTTGTCAACACCGGCGTCAAAATTTCGAATATAGGAATCCTGAGTCCTGATGATTATCATGCAAATGATCAGGACAACCGGAATTACAAACTGAAATACGATAAGGCTTTGTCTGAAGTAACTGAAGCTATGGTTTGCGACAAGTTTCCCCTTCAGGGCATTAACCGGGCTTGACGAAGCCAGAAACAAAGCAGGAAATATGCCGGAAATAAACCCGGTAAATAGTGTTATGCCGATAAAAAAGAAAATCATATTGAGATCAAGCAACCGTAAATGAATACTATAGTTGAACATAATATTGAAACCCGAAAGCAGCAATCGGACCAATACAAGTGCGCTTATCAGGCTAACCAGGGTTATAATAAGTGTTTCGCCAAGGAACTGGATCACAATCAGAGGTTTGCCCGATCCTGAAACCTTTCTGATTCCCGCTTCTTTGTATCTCCTGAAATTCAATGCAATTGCCAGATTAATAAAATTGAAACAGGCTATGAGCAGGATGGCAAAACCTATCACACCAATAATTACAACAGTTTGCATTTCTTTCCATACTCTTTTACCGCCGGCATAGGAATACAAAACCTGTTCTTTAAGCGGAAAAAGAAACAGCTCCTGGTTTAAAGTTGATTCCTGATCCTTAATCAGGTTTTTAATTTTGCTCTCAACGAATTTGCTATTGGTGCTATTCTTTAACAGAGCCCAGGTTTGGCAGGCTGTTGCCCCGGTTTCACGTGCCCACTCATTTTCATCAAGAAATTTTGAAAAGGGAATCACGTAATCAAACTGCATCTTCGATTGGCTGGGTATTTCCTGGAATACTCCGGCCACCATATATGACCCATGGTTGCCATCCTCCTTCAGAATAAGCGATTTCCCAATACAATCAGTGCTGCCAAAGAACTTAATTGCCATCCTTTCAGAAATTACAACAGAATTCGGATCATCAGAAGCTCTCTGTCCCCCCGTCAGCAGGAGCGGGAAAGTAAAGACAGTAAAAAAGTTGCTATCAGCATAATACCCCTTGCCGGCGAAGGTTTTCTCGCCATTGATGAATGTGAGATCTCTTTCGGCTACTCGTGTCAGATCTTCTATTTCAGGTGCTTTCTCCTTCAAGACATCAGTCAGGGATGCTGAAAGATATTCTTTGGGAAATCTGGCTCCATTAAAATAAGTCACATAGGCATCGACCGAATACAACCTGTTGTAGTTTTTATGGAACTTGTCGTAGCTGAAAATATTCCGGATATAGAGAGCGGTTATAATGGCACAGATAAGGCCAAAAGTAAGACACGCATAATTAAGGACACTGTATGTCCTCTTGCGCCACAGGTAGCGCATACCAATCTTAATGAAACTTTTATACATGGCGATTAATTTTTCTTTATGCAAAATGAAGAAATGATAAATACATCGTCAAATTTGTTATACCAACAAGCTTATCCGGCAGATGACCTTAACAAATTAGTCTATGAAATGCTGCAAAAAGATTTATCATAAGCTGGTTTTTAATAATAAGTCCAGAATAAGCGATAATTACGTTTTGGCTGGGATTTATTAATTTTGCAGGTCAGATAATTTTTAGTTGGTTAATATGAAAAGTTCTGAAGTGAAAATGTAAGATGGTCTATAATACTTCAAAAATAAAAAAGATCGATCCTCTGGAACCGGGATGTAAAAAAGCAATGTATAATTCGCTGGAAGATGCCCAGGATATGATCAGGTATCTTAATGAAAACAGAAGGGTGCCGGAAATCAGGGCTTACAAATGCCTTATCTGCGGTTTTTGGCACTTAACAAGCAAATCAAAATAATTTCAGCCTTTGGGGACAATAATTATTGCCGGGAATATTTATCTTATATCCTTCATAATCAGCTTGCTGGCATTCAGATGATCCAGCCCGGCAACATTTAATATTATGACGTCTTTTAAGCTCCATTTTTGAATTATCTTCATTACAAATATATCCCGTACGACCAGTAGAATATGATTTTTTGAAGCAGCTATTAGTTCATTGAGACTTTTTGCCCATCCCTGCCCATTCAGTTCCAAATTTCCAACCTCGTCTATTATTACTATTTCATTGCCGGCGTTAACTGAAAGCTCAAGAGCATTATTACCTTTCTTCAGCCCCAGGGGAGAGATAGCGAACCTGCCAATTTCGCGAGAGTTTAAGTCATCTGTCTCTCTCAGAAATATTTCTCTTTCACTGGTCATAATATCAACCAAGTCATAGCCGGCTATTTTATTATTTTCAATCACTTTGGGTGAATAAATGCCTCCCGCCGGAATTTTATTTTCTTTAAGGACTGTGAGTATTTCCCGGATCATTGTGGTTTTGCCCTGGCCTGATGCTCCGGTGAGGATAAATATTTTTTTATTGAGATTTATTTTATTCTTCAGCTCGGCTAATCTGTTATTTACCTGCGAGATAAGCTGGTAAAAAACCGAAACCGGATTCCGGATTATGGTCTTCAGTTCAGGAATATTTGATATCATTGAGGGTAAACTTTCAAATGAAAGTTCCAGCGCCAGCGGGAGTTGTTTAAAAGAGGTCTTAAGAAAAAATTCACGGATTCGCGGATTATACAACTCCGTACCCAATACAGAAAATCCAACAATAATAATTACTGCCCTGAAATTCATCTGGAGACCCAAAAGCAGTCCTTGTTTCAGACTGCCTGCATCTGAAGTTACTCTCGTAAAAACAAATGCAGTCAGCATGGTGATCAACACAAAAAATATCCAGAATTTGGGTTTTGAGAGCTGCCGGAGTGCTCTTTTATAGCGAAATGTCCAGATTGCAACAATGGCTATTATTGAAATACTCCAGTAGATCAGGGATTTAAAATTTAATAGCAGCAGCGAGCCTATGATCAAAATAAAATCTATAAGAAGCCAGATCATTGAATAATTAAATGGCTCCTTTATATTGTTTTGTTCTTTTTTTATGCTATTCGCGGTATCTGCGTTCAGGACTTCAGATGGTTGTCGTCGCATTTTGCGGCCGATCCTTATGCCAATATATGCTGCAATTAATCCTAGTATACAGTACAGTACCAGTAATACTACAGGAGGCAACCACACAATATCGAAGCGGATGTTCAATTGTTTCTGGGCGAATTTTATCAGATTTGTATATAGCCCTACAATATTGAAACCATAAAAAATAATAAAATTTGCAATTTTCTGGAACAGGTTCCACGACATCGCGAGCATGGCTCCCAGCATATAGCCTGCTATAGTTTTTCCAAGAAGCCTCACTGAAATTTCAAGTAATAAAGCTTCACTGAATATTGCTATCATCGGTCCGAATATTACCGCACTCGGTGACATTGTTTTCATGATAGCGCAAATCAATCCGGAGCGCCAGAAAAGGCCTTTGTCATTCCAGATGTAACTTACTGAAATTAAGATAATGATTCCGATTGATGTCAGCAGGTTACCGCTGAAAGGTATTTTCAGATTGTGTAAAAAACTTCCAAGAACAATCTCCGATGCTGCCCACAATGTACCCAGGATGGAAGCTTTTATCCAATTATCACTAATTTCAGTTCTGATCATTTAGGATGCTGATTTTCCGGGCACAGTACTTAAATAAATGGAAACCGGCACCTGCTTCTCCCGCTATTGAGAAGAGAATTCCAGGATCTGTAATCCGGGTTGCACCAATGATATTTACTTTATTCTCAAATAAAACATCGGGAATTATACTGCTTGAAGGTCCGGTAACAATAACCCGGGTTCCTGGTGAGATAGACGCAAGCAATCCTTCAATTGTGTTGTTTACCAGTGTAAGTCCGGTTATTATGACTATCTCTGATAACGGGATGACACTTGCATATTCTGCGGCCGGGATATAGTATTTCTTCTGTGCCTCAGAAAGCGCCTTCTCATCCAATTCCAGGACATGCAGCCTATTTCGGGTCTCAGATATTTTTTGAATATATGTTTGAAACCCGCCAACCAAAGTAATGGTTTTGGCAGAACTCAGATCAATAAGGTCAATCGGATCGGAGTTTTCAATTATTCTGTACTGGGATTCTGCAATTAATTTGGATGAGATTGCATTTAAGACTGCAACCTTAAGTGTATCGGTAAGATTTGATTTCTTTTCCGTGTCTAACAATTTAGACACACTCTGTCTCTGAATTTTGAGTGGAGAGAAGTCACCATAATCACGGTTATTTTTGCCGCAATGTGATACCTGATCGGGAATTGTGCTTGCAACACCACAACTCCCGTCTGACAGAAGGACTGCAGTAAGATGAACTCCTATCCTGACATCTGCTACTGTCAGGTTTTCAAATTGATGATTATATTTAGTTTTAAGCAGATTAATAGTTTGTTCTATAATCATCTTTTGAGAGTCTTAAATTATAACACCAAGCGTCATAAGTCATCCAGGCTCCGGAGATCCGACAGAAACAGTTATTAAATGACGGGTCTCCCTTAGAACTTCATTTGTCTTTATCATTGGCAGCTGGGGTTGTTTAAAAAGTCGGAATCCATTAACCTCGTCTTTCGGCAAGCCCGGATGAGGTTAATAAGGACTTTTTCAACAGCCCCAGATCAATGACCAATAAAAGTTTAAAAGGTTAAAAAACTTTTCACTTTGCATTCTTAAATGCCTGTTTTCCCGCGAATTTGGAATATTTTCCCAATTCATATTCTATCCTCATCAGCTGGTTGAATTTTTCCACCCTTTCTCCCCGGCAGCCGCTACCGGTTTTAAGATGCCCTGCATTTACACCCACTGTAAGGTCTGAGATGAAGCTATCAGGTGTTTCTCCGCTGCGATGCGATACAAACGCGTTGTATTTGTTTTTATATGCTAATTCAATCGTTTCAAGAGTTTCTGAAACAGTTCCGATCTGATTAAGCTTTATCAGAACAGAATTAGCCACTCCTTTTGCGATACCTTCAGCAAGGATGGCTTTGTTGGTGCAGAAAAGATCATCGCCGACAATTTCAATTTTTGCACCCAGCGTGTCAGTAAGGTTTTTCCATCCCGTCCAGTCATTTTCAGCCAGGCCGTCTTCAAGCAGAACGATTGGATATTGTCTTACCCAATTTTCCCAGAGTTTTATCATGTCGTCGCTTGAGATTAATTTACCTGTGCTTTTAAACAGCTTGTATTTGCCGTCTTCCCACATCTCGCTTGCAGCCGGGTCAAGACATATGCTCACATCTTTGCCAGGTTTAAAACCTGCTTTATTAATAGCTTCCAGTATTACCTCAACGGCCTCATCATTGGATTTCAGGTTTGGAGCAAAACCACCTTCGTCTCCTACTCCGGTACTGTATCCTTTTGCTTTCAGGACTGATTTGAGCGTATGGAATACTTCGACACCCATACGGATAGCTTCAGTAAACGTAGCCGGGGAATGAGGTGCAATCATGAATTCCTGAAAATCGACATTGTTATCGGCATGTTTACCTCCATTTATGATATTCATGCAAGGAACAGGCAGGAGATGGGCATTTGTTCCGCCAAGATATTGATATAGCGGGATGCCTGCACTTTCGGCTTCTGCACGTGCAAATGCCATAGAAACAGAAAGGATCGCGTTTGCGCCAAGTTTTGATTTATTTGGAGTTCCATCAAGATCGATCATTAAATAATCAAGTTCACGCTGGCTGGCGAAATACTTTCCTACCAACTCCTTTGCAATGACTTTATTTACATTTTCCACTGCTTTAAGAACCCCTTTTCCTCCATAGCGTTTCTTATCACCATCACGAAGCTCACAAGCTTCGCGTTCCCCAGTTGATGCTCCGCTTGGGACCATAGCGCGGGCACTTGTGCCATCTTCAAGTGTAATAGTTGCCTCTACTGTCGGATTGCCTCTTGAATCAAGAATCTCAAGAGCATGCAATTTTAAAACTTCCATAATTTGATTTTTTTAAATTAGACGATATTCAAAGTTACTGTATTTCACGTTAAATTGTAAGAATTTATTCCGGTACATAATTCAAATACCCTTATTAATAAGATTGACTTAATTTTTAGCTGGCATTCACCAGGATTAATTATTAAATATCCAATTGCCTCTTTATTGTTACACGTCTAAATTAGGAAATAGTTTCTAGAGAAATAAATTGTTTAATTAAAATAAAGCGGGAAGATGGATTTTCGGCATACCGTTAAATATGAAAACCCCCGGTGGCAGCCGGGGGTGCTGATAATACTCTGATCTCAAATTAAATCTCTTATCGAGGCTAAAATCCTTTCTTGGGCATATTATCAACCTCTTCTTTTTCACGGTTTATCTTTTCTGATTTTTTACCTGAATTAAACTGATAGGTGAATTTAAGCCAGACGGGTACGACGGACAGTTTTACATTTCCTTCGGAATGGCTATAGAAATTCTCGCCTCTGACTTCAGATCCCTGATAAGTAAACGATTTTGAAAACGGAAGTGCACTCATTATGCCTACTTTGAATTTTTGACTGAAGTTTTTTTCTATGGAAACGAAATAGAGAGCATCACTGAATGATAAGCTCTGAATATCTGTCTGGGGACTGTTATACTGAAATTGTAACGAAGCGGAAATGTCGTGCCTGAATGTTACTATGGCTGAAAGACCAGATTCGAATGCGATTTTATTCCTGTTTTCAATATTGTACAGTGTTGAAAGGCTGTTGCCTCTTGTGGATACGTTGAAGAAGCTGAAAAATGGATTTACAGTTATTGCTTTATGAAGCTTTACTGTGCCGCTTATCTGAATGCCGTACCTGTTTATGTCACCCAGATTGCCGATAAGCGTTTCGAACATGTCAGATTCATTGATAAACATATAATGATTTATAGCATTAGCTCTCTTTTTATAGAATAATTGAAATGAAACAAAGCTGTTTTCAATGTTCTTCGAGTATTCGAGCGACAGGTTTTGACGGAATTCCGGCTTCAGTTCCGGGTTTCCGCTCTGGATGGTATAAGGATCATCTAATGATGTGTAAGGATTTAATTCATAGATATTCGGACGATAAACTGAACGGCTGTATGCCAGCTTTATGTTTTGTTTTGGAGCAGGCTTATAGCTCAAAGTTACATTCGGCATTAGGGCAAAAACTTTATTGTTAAAGCTGGTAGCTAAGCCTGAGGTTGATTCTTCGGCACGCAATCCGGCATTAAAAGTGTATTTTGAAGAAGTATATGTGAGTGTTCCGTATAAAGCAAAAACAGTTTCATCATATTTAAATTCAGGCGATTGTATGTCCTTAAGCAATTGTGATCTGACCTTAACTCCGGAATCGAATTTGAGCTTATCGCTAACCGGTGAAGTGTAATCAATCCTTAGAATTACTGAGTTTTGTTCAGGCTTAACGGTATTTACCTGGTCCTGTAAAAAATTCCCGGATGTACTTTGATCAGAGAGGTAAGTCGTGGTGTTTTCTGCCTTAAAATTGTAATAGCTTAAATCGACATTGATTTCTCTTTGAGGCTTGCTGAATAAATGTTTGAAATAGAGAGAATAGAATGCCGAGCGATTAATATCGTAATCCTTTTTTTGTGCTGACCAATATTGATCGCCGGTGTTATCTCCTGAAACATTCAGATCGACATTTCCGCTAAGCTCGTTTGAATAGGGGTTATAAAATGCATAAAAGTTAATCTGATTCTTTTCATTTAAGAAATAGTCAAATCCGTAATGGAATCTATGCGACCAGTCTTTTTGTCTTAATTTCTGATCGGACACCAGTTCGGTTTCTCCGTCAGGAGTCCTAAGGGTGCGGTTGCTGTTTTCGACGATATCAAGATAGCTTAAGCTGCCATCGTAGGAAGTGTATAAATTCAGCTTTTTGAAATTATAATTGAAACTGTAATCAGGGAAGATATAAACAGATTCAGAAGTCGGAACTTCAGCATGAATATGACCATTTATTCCTGATTTTTTATCCTTTTTGAGAATGATGTTTATGACCCCTGTTACATCTGCATCATATCTGGAATCAGGGGTGCTGATGACTTCCACTTTATCAATAAGATCAGAGTTTAACTGACTTAAATAATTTCTGTCACGCTCTTTCCCATCTACCTGAATAATAATATGCTGGCTGCCTTCTAATGAAATGTTTTTCAGTAAATCAACCTGCACCCCGGGGATATAGCTCAGCAAATCGACCCCATTATCAGAAACATCATACATCTTTTTGTTTACAAAGAAGGTGGTCTTGTTTGCTTCTGTTTTCGCCTTAATGCGTTCCCCTACAACTACAATTTCATCAAGAGCTACAGCTTTTTCCTGCAATAGAATAATGCCCGCATTAAAGTTATCTGTCAAATCTATGTTTACTGACACCCGGTTATAACCAATTGCACTTACAATAAGACAATACTTCCCGCGGGTAAGAGATTCGAGACTGAATTCACCATCCATATTACTGGCTGTTCCTGTAATCAATGTTGAATCGGACAATCTGCGTAATGCAACGGTAGCAAAAGCTACTGCCTGCTGATGCTGATCTTTCAGCTGTCCTTTGATCGATGGTTTTTGCTGTTCCTGCCCCTGTAACCCTGACAAACCAGTCATTATAACAAACATGAGCAGGATAAATTTTTTTACTACTTTTTGTACACCTGATGATTTCATAATTCCGCTTATTAATTAAAATTTGCAATTGATTTACTTGTGCAAATTGAGGCAATAAGACGGCTCGCTCCAACTAATTGGGATAGATGGTAAAGATTTGTTCTCAGTTGTAATTATGAGGCAGTATAATGAATTCTGTCTGGGACGGGAAGCAATATTTTGTTACGAACGGCAAAACACTAAGAATGATATTGTGTCAACAGTTCATTAAAAACCCTGGTGTTATTACGTGAAACAGGGATTTTATTTTCAGTATCCGACAGTTTTACGAGATAGCCGAGAGTGTTTCCCTGTTTGCTTCTTACTTTTTTTAAATTTACTATGAATGCCCTGTGTGTTCTTAATACATAAGGAATTCCTGATAATTGCTCTTCAATGCTGTTTATCGAATTACGGATTATCTCTTTTTTAATGACATTATTGCGGTTTAAATAAAAGACCACATAATTGCCATCCGATTCGGCATAGAGAAACTGACTTGGATAAAAGCTTAATTCTTCTTTTTTCAGCTGAGAGCTTATTTTTAATAAATTTTCAACAGGTTGGTTATTCAATCCTGCCTCTGTACTGTTTTCTTCATTATACTTAATGGTTTGCACGAAGAGATAGCGATAATTTATAGAGGCAAAAAAGATAAGCGGGAATATACCTGTTAAAAAAGCTCCCTTAAAGGAGTTAAGCAGGGTTGCAATATTCAGTCTTGATCCTGGTGGTGCCACTTCAATGAAAAAGCCAAGTATGTATATGGCAATACCTAAAAAGAACAGCACAATAAAAACCGACAGCAATTCCCGGAGGATGGTCCAGTCTTTAATACTGGAAAAGTATCCGACTCTCTTCAGAACCTTAATTGAGAGAAATACAAAGACGCCGGATAAAAAGCAATAGGCGGCCATAGTCGCATCAAAGCTCAATGATCTGGCCGCATGCGTATTCAGGGGCCTGTAAAGAGCAGCAAAGCCGAAACAGAATATTGCAATTATTAAGGCTCCATTAAAAGGACTTCTTATTATATAATTTTGAGGGTAGGGACTATTTAACCATTTTTGAATTCCGCTTTTCATCCGGCCTTATTTATATGATTATAGGTTCATATATATATGGAAAGTAACAGAGTCTGCAGTTAATTTGTCAGTCCAAATACACACTTGCAACTCATCAGCCAAGATAGTTAATCTCTGTGAAAAAAACGCCTCGGTAAATCGGGACGAAAATAAATAATTGCCCTGAAAGGCAATCCCATCTTCCCAAAGGTACATTTAAACCTCTTTCTTCCCGGGTCTTAATTAAAGCTGAGGCATTGATTTCAGTTCAGAACCGGACTGGTTCTGAATTAGAACAGTGCAGGTAAGCTGAATTTAAAATCACTTCCTTTTCCTTCTTCACTTTCAACCCAGATCTTTCCTCCATGCTTCTCGACAAATTCTTTGCATAACAACAGCCCCAGACCTGTCCCAGTTTCTTTTGCTGTACCAGGAGTTGAGATGACCTGTGAAATATCAAACAATTTTACCAGGTCCTTCCTGCTGATGCCTACTCCGTTATCTGAGACAGATATCGTAACATTCTCAGGAAATTTCTCAGCTTTGATGTTTATTGTGCCTCCCGTATTTGTAAATTTTATTGCATTGGAGACCAGGTTAAGAACTATGGTTTTCAGCATATCAATATCTGCATAAACTTCAATTCCTGCATCACCGTAATAATTGATGGTTATGCTTTTTGCCTGTGCTCCGGGATTAAGTATTTCAATTATGCTTCCGCATAATTCTGAAAAATTCAAAATTTTGGGTTTGAAGGTGATCTCGCCCTGTTGAGTCCGGGCCCAAATCAGAATATCATCAAGCAATCTATTCGTATTTTTTGCTGAATTGTAGAGATTATTTGCGAGATCTTCGATTTCTTCAGCAGAGAACTTTTCAATATCCCTGGCTAATAATTCTGACAGCCCGAGAATACTGTTGAAAGGGCTCTTCAAATCATGTCCAAGAATTGATATGAAGCGATCCTTATCTGCGTTCAGCCGGATCATTTTAACTTCATTTTCTTTAATTATTTGCTCTGCTCTTTTACGATCAGTGATATCATAAACAGTGCCAATAATGCCGATTATTTCCCCGTTGACATCCCGGAATGGTATATTCCTGTCAGAAGTCCAGCCTGATTTGTCAGAATCAGGTACCTTGAATGGGAAATCAACAGCGCCGATTATTTCTCCATTCAGTGTTCTTTTAAGATTTTCAATCACTCCTGCAGCTTCTAAAAAAGGGAACAGCTCGGTGGGATATTTTCCCAGTACCCGGGAGGCAGGAATTCCTGACAGCTTTTCCATAAACGGATTCCATACTTTATAATGGAGTGTCGAATCATATACTATTATTCCTTCCTGAATGCTATTGATAATCTGGGCATTAAACTGAAGCGATTCTGCCAGATCTTTCTCTGCCTTCTTGCGGTCGCTTATATCCCTGCAACTACCATAAACCATTCCATCCGGCAGCAAAACGGCATTTAAATCGGTTGAAATGTAATTGCCTTCTTTCTTTAAAAGTTCAATTTCGGTAAAGACCTTCCCTTCTGTCAGTATCTGCCCGAACATATTCAGATAATCATCAATTTCATCTGCAGGGCAGAGATCGGTGATTGTTTTTTTCATCATTTCTTCATATGTATACCCAAGCATTTCAGTTACTGCCTTATTGGTATATACGTACTGGCCCTTCTGATTGGTTATAAATATTGCATCTGCTGAGTTTTCCATCGTGGAACGAAATTTTTCTTCACTTTCCTTTAATTGCTGCTCAGCTCTGAGTAACTGGGTTCCTATGTTTGCAGAGACTCTGGTTAATAAAAAGATTGTAACAGGAATACTCACTAACAGAATAACCGCAATTGAAAGTGTAGGATTTTTCAGGTGGAAGGAAAGGTTCGCAATTAGATAATCCTGGAAAATAACAATTACTACAACTACCGGTAAAAAGGATCTTAATAATTGCCGCGTGATATTATTATCTGTAATCAGATTGAATGTCCAAAACCTTGATTCATTAAATCTGATCAGAGTTGTACTGAACAAGAAGAAGCAAATCGAGGTTGGCAGTGAAACCGGGATAATATTGCTTCCATATAAAATGGGTACTTTGTACATGTATCCGATTAACAAGACCGAGGACATGAGAAAAACCAGCAATGAGAAGCTGCCACCAATATATTTTATCCAATCGGGGTTATTTTTTCGTACTGATAGAAGACTTATGCAAATCAAAATAAAAAGCAAGGCAGTTATTGGTGACATACGACCTGCAGTTACTCTCCCAAACATAAAGGGATTTTTTATAAAAATATTTTCAATATCCCATCTGAAATTGAACAGATAGTCGAAAAAAAGCAACAGACAGAACAATCCGACAATTACTACAAGCGAAGTAAGTCCTGATTCATAATTACGCGTCTTCTCATATCTGATAAAGAGAAGGAAGTGAATGCTCAGAATTATAAATGTCACCGAGGTTGAAGGAGCAATAGGAATAAATGCTGAAGAGAATGAGGATAAAGTTTTTATTCCTGACAGCCATCCTGCAAGACTTATACCTGTAATCAACAGCAGCAGATATAGAAGAAAAGCTTTCCTTGCGAATATTTGAGGGAAAGTGAATTTAGTACTTTGCATTATTCTGATAATATTTAACTTTTAATTTTATGAGTATAACATACCAAGCACTATTTTGTAATATCATGGTTCAAATTTATGTCCGTTTCAGTAATAATATTCCATTCGGAGAAATACTTTTTTATTAAATATGACACTTTAATCTGATCTGAAAACATGATCGGACATTAACGAGGCCTTAGTTCTGAATAGAGAGCAAGCAGGGGATAAATGGCGTTAGAAGCCAATTGGGAAATTTTTTATTGCTTCTGAGTCAAAATTGCAGTTTAACCATTCATCGTCAATTTCAGCACCGTTTTTTCTATACATTTGAATTGCGGTGCTATTCCAGTTTAGTACCTGCCATCTGACTCTTTTGCAATTCTCATTCCTGGCAACCTCAAATATCTTACAAAGCAAGGCTGTCCCTATTTTATGTCTTCTGAATGGCTCTTTAATATAAATATCCTCCAGATACAATGATTTACCTACCCAGGTATAATAAGCAAAGAAATAGATGACCATGCCGGCTATCTCTCTGGTTTCAGTTTCAGCCACAAAGCAGTGAAAGAATTCCATTTCCTGCTTCATCAATTCAACACTGTTCGATACTTTATCAGCTGATTTTTCGAAGGCAGCCAGCTCTTTGATCAGCAAAATTATTTCCGGAAAATCTTCTGTTGTGGCTTTTCTTATTTTTATATTCATATTCCTGGGTTAAAATCGGAGCAGAATAATTTCAAAAGTAAGTTTTCTGATGTCATGGATTATGCTGCCTTTATTATGGTCAGCTCATTTCTTATGAACTCCTTTATTCATAATGGCTTTAGAGTAAAAGTATTCTTTTCAATTTTAATATTATTGATTATAACGCAAGATAAATATTACTTCATGAAAGCCCTGTTAAGGGTTTCATAAAAATATTCAGCCAGGTACAACCCGAAGAGATCAGGTTTGTGTTTTGATCATTTGTTTTTACTGCATCGGTATAGAACATTTCTGTCAGTGACATCTGTTGGGAACGCCTGATCATCAGGAAGATAGACTTTTACTTTAGCACAGACAGTAATTTCATGACCCTTTTTAAGAAGACCTGTAATTTAGTTCAGTGATACTGTTGTCAGGCAGGCTAATTATTTATTTCGCTGAAAGGGGTTGAAACTTCAATCTGATATACCTTTCAATATTCAGCCTGTCAACTCCTGCACCTTCAACCTTCTCAACGCCTCTGATAACCAAAGTGTCAGCTTTGATGGCAATAGTAAACAAGAAATCATTTCCCTCCCAGTTCCTTGCACTGCAGTACTCTAAATGTTCAGTATACGTGCTGTCTCTAAGCGAATAACGGCCGCCGCCTGCAACAAAAACAGCACCGGAATCAACTCCTTTATTCAGATCATGTTGCAGAAATGCGAAATGGTCGTTATTTATTATTTTTATGAATGACATGTTTTTAGTGTAATCAGTCACTGCAGTGTCTCCCTTTTCTATAAGGGTTCCTGTAAGGAGCTGCCAGGTTCCCTCCAGCGGAATTCGGCCAGTGTTTGAGATTTTACCTTCTTTATTTCCTGTGCACGATATTAAGGATGCCAGAAATAATGCAAATACTAAATTAGCTTTCATATGTTTACGATTTGAAAAACGAAACCTCATAAGATCAATTATCAATATTTAAAAAAATTATCAAAGCTGATGCCATCATCAAATCTGCCGGCTGTTACACTGGTAGGTTCATTGTTTATCAAAGCCTGGAATTCGAAAGTGCCTGAAAGTATCACTTCAGCCTGCTGTTTATCAATAATTAAGTTTTGTGCTCTTTTAAAATTGAGGCTTCCGTTTAAGATTTTTACATCCCATTTTACCGTATCGGACAGAAGGGACACTTTGCATAGCGGATTCGTCAGATCAATTATGGTGTCATTTAACGAAATAAGGTCAGAATAAGATAGTGGCAAAAAGCCAATAAGGTCGAACGTCAATGACAACGAGTTATCATTGGAATAATAGTACCCGGATGTACCTTTGTGTCCCTTCAGTGTAAACGATGTTTTCCCTCCGGAGTTTATGACCTTTACAGGGACGCCGGGATTATAGAGGAAGGGTTCCCTGTCGTACAATGCACCAAATGTATTATATCCCCATTCAGTATAAGCCGGAAGATCAGGATAGTCTTTGTCAGGAATCAAAACTGATTTGTCGAGTTCATAATCTTTGCTGCAGGAGGCAGCAGACAGGATTAAGATAATACCTGATATGAATATTTGATTTTTCATCATTTGAATTAATTAATTGGTACTCTTGCCATTATTCGAAAACCTCCGCCGGCTAACGGCTTCACGAAATAGGAGTTATCAGGGTAAATGACTCCAATCGGGGCATATGCCTCAATAAAAAAACCGGGTTTCTCGGATTTTCCCACCTTCAGACCTAATCCAAGATTAAAAGTTGTATAGTACGGACAGGCTTTTTCAACTACTCTGATAACCTCATTACGATAAGTTTTCATAAGATCATTGAAAAAAAGCACATCAGATTCAGAACTGAGCTTTACATTAAATGATACTCCGGCTCTATAATAGAAAGCAATTACTTTCGGATTCACCGGATAATAGGTAAGCTCAAGCGGAACACCAAGATAATTTACTTTTTGACTGAGCTCACGGACCTTAGCGAATTCAGTATTAAGGCCGTCATGATTGAAGCTTACATAAAAGAAATCAGGTGAATTTGTTAAATATGATGTTCTGCCTATGGAAGTGTTCATTCTGGTATATCGTAATCCGCCTGACAAGCCTATCGAATTCTTGATAATCCTGTATTCAAATTTTATTCCTATGTATTTAAGTACCATCAATGCTTTTATTTTATCCGTGCTATATGCAACGAGAGATGGATCATTAACAGCTCTGATATAGTCTTTTTCAGGAGAATAGCAAGCAATGCCATCGATTCCTGATTCAAGAAAAACAAACTTATGTTTTTGTTCTTCCTGTCCCCATATTGTATTGGTGAGCAAGGAAAGAGTTAAGATAAAAAGGACAAATTTTGTTTTCATATAAGCAGAAGGGTTAATTCTTATTGTCACCATAAATCTGAGCACAGGTTCAATAAAGACGATTGACTTAAGAAGCCAGGCCCGTGTTAATCTGTGCAAGTTATTTATCTAAATGCGGGATCATAAACTCCCTGCTGGAGTTTGAGGTAAAGTCAATTAAAAATTCCACATAATAAGATCCATCTTTGGTCAGGGTAATATTATAGGTTCCGTAATCCAGCGGACCTACTCTGAAGTTAAAGTCATAAGGACAAATACAATTAGCTAAATCCTGATCTTCAGTTTCATTTATAATTATTGTGTTGTTCCGGGTTTCAACGGTTGCAGATAATTGCCCCGGGTCACAATTAAAATAGCTATTTATATTAGTGATATATAGGTAATAATTGTCTATGGTTTTGTATTTGATGCTATCAGCGAATAATCCATTGGCAGTCTTGCAGCCACTGACTGAAAGTTGATCTATTTTAACGTTTTTCAGGTCATGTGCTTTTTCACAGGAAATAAAAACAGAGCAAAGTGAAAGCACCCAAAAGATCTTTTTCATAATATCAGGTTGTAGGTATACTGAGAGTTAACAAAAATTGTACCAGTTCATTAACCCGTATTTACAAAGTTGCAACTGAGGCTGGAGAACATAAGAAGAAGCGGCTCAGGAGTTTTCAAGAATAAGTTTTATCACATCATAACTCACGGCGTCGAACATAACCTCTACGTTTTTTGTGTACTCAGAATTATGACTCATGATTGCATCTTTTACAATAAAAGTTTTGAAATCATTATTTTGAGCCCCGATCCAGGTTGCCAAAACACAACCAACCGCACTTAAGCCACATAAAAACAATGTATTGCTTCCTTTCTTGTTGAGAATCTCCAGGAGATTAGTTTTATTAAAACTATCTGAATATGTTTTAATTACCGGAGTGTCTTCCGGTTTGACTGATATAGATGCAGGATATTCAAACTCTTCTGTATTAGGGATTGGTCCGGTTTCTTTATTAGTGTGATAAATCCTTATGATCGGAAAGTCATGTTTACGGAAAAGATCAATTAGCAGGTTTATAAAGTATATAGCCAGTTCCTTGTGCCTGGGAGGAATCGTCACCATGTATCTATTCTGTACATCAATTACCAGTAAAGCTGGTCTGATATTTTTTCCCGTGTGTTTTAAGATTTCTGCCATAACGAGATAGTTTAATTTGTTGACTTAGTGATACAAAAACTATTCCAATCTATAATAAAAACTTCTGGTAATGATTATCATTCCTGATAAAACGTTTATCATTCCTGTTAAGTTCAGGATATCAAGATCAATCCTTAATTGAGATTTAACGAAATATATTTGTTATTATAGGTCATATATTTCCCGGTGCTGATATCAACATGGGCTTTGCCATCACAGGTATTATGAAAGCTTAATAATGAATTGCCTAAATCTATATAGGGTTCCCCCCCGGCCTTAAAATTTTGTAAAAAGGCAAAACCATCAATTGGATTCATATTGCAAATGGAATAATTAATTTTTGTCTCAATCATTGCATGATAAATAATTCCGCCGGAAGTTCCCTTAACTTCAGCAATCTGGCCACCACCACTTATTGTAATATTATCGTCATAAACATTTGCATATGTTTCGTTTTGGCCGATATTTATGAACCAGATATTTTGCTTTACTGCAACAAAAGCATCGTTTGGTTTTTCAGCATTAAGCTGGCTTACTTTAGTATTAAAGACAACATCAGTAATGTTACTCATATCCAGCAGAGTATCGGAACCATTTCCGATTATAATATCCTGTTTTTCAAGCATGGCCCAAATGCCTTCCTCTTCACTTTGCTTCATAAATGGCACCAGATGTAAACCATAGAGTTTAACATTCCCGCCAAGTAAATCTATGTTTGCAAACAGTACAGACATAAGACCTGCTGTTCCTGACCAGTTAAACGCTATAACTATATCACCAATATTTTTATTAAAAGGCAAAGGATAGTTATCATCAATTCTGATATAGATTAATCCGGTGTTCTTTTCATAAATAACGTTTGCCGGCAAATCGTGTCCTTCAACTACCGACATCACAACAGATGTACAATATGCTATTGCAGCGGAAGTTTTGAGACCTTGTTGCAATGATTCCAATTCTGGCTTCTGGTTGTACTCTTTAAATTTATTACAGGAAAAGAATAGAAGAACCAGAAGTACAGAAAGAAATCGATTAAGAGTTGTCATGCTGTTTTTTGATTTCCAACAATTTAAGTAATTCAGCCAAATTGTGGGATTAAAACTTAATTATTTTTCTTAATGTCTTTTTTATAGTTTTTTACCATCTTACCGAATACTTTGTCTTTTTTATGTTTTTCTGCAATAGTAGTCTGGAATCTCTGTTGCTCGCCTTGAATTCTAATGAAATTGCCAAGAGAGTCTTTATCAATTATGCCATTGTTAAGCGCTTCAAGCACAGCACATCCAATCTCGTCAATGTGTTTGCAGTCAGGAAATTTGCATTTAAGTGACAGGTCAAAGATCTCCTGGAATGTTGTTTTAATCCCTTCCGGATCTTCGGTTATACCCAGTTCTTTCATACCGGGAGTATCAATAATTATTCCTCCATTTTCCAAAACAAAAAGTTCCCGGTGGTTGGTAGTATGTCTTCCTTTATTTGTGCTCTGACTGATCTGTTGGGTTTTTAAAATATCCTTTTTCAATAAGTTATTGATCAGGGTCGATTTTCCAACACCGGATGATCCGACTGCACAATAGGTCTTTCCTTTCTGTATTACCTCAAGGATCTGGTCAAGTCCTTGTCGTGTCAGGTTGCTGAGCAGAATGTATTTTAATTTTTTATCCCTCATTTCAAGCTTCGTGCAGGCCTTCTTAATTTCATCTTCAGTAGATAAGTCTATTTTGCTGATTACCAGAATTGGTTCAATATTAGCCGAATAACAGATTGTCAGGTACCTTTCAAGTCTATTGATATTAAAGTTGTTGTCAATCGATTGTATTATAAATGCAATATCAATATTTGTGGAGATAATCTGTTTCTCTCCAAATTTTCCAACGCTTTGACGTTCAAGTACCGATTTACGTGGCAATATTTTATGAATGATCGCGAGATCCGAATCATAAATAGCCATTGTAACCCAGTCGCCGACAGAAGGGAAGTCGGCTCTTGAACTAGCAGTAAACCTTAGATTTCCTGTTATTTCTGCATCATATTCATTATCACCGGTTGAAACTATATATCTCTCCCTGTGCTCTTGAGTCACACGTCCTACAGCTAAGCCGGATAGGCTGTTATTTATAATGCAGGCATTCAATTCGGCAGTAAAGCCGAGATCTGAAAGTGTCATATTAGTGTAGAAAAATTACATATCAGGCACAACCTGTATTTAACCTTTTTGCAGAATAAAATTAGAAAATATTCCTGATCCTGCAATGGGACAAATAATCGGAGTTAGCTACACAGGTTCTTAAAATGGATAAATAGATAAAATAAGCCAAGGCCATTTTCCTTTTGAGAGGCAATCCTGAATATGCCTAAAAAGGAAAAGCGACTGCATATTGAGAGTTGTTCAACATCAAAACTGTATGGAGGTTTGCGGGGAGCAGATACTAATTATTCTTGCCCCGACACTAAACTTAATAACTTAATTTGCGGCGCCCTCGTTCATAAAATTGTTATTGTTTTCATCTTCCTTATTCTTACTGAATTCCAGTTTTCCGAATTTATACATAAAACTGATTCCAAATGAACGGATGGGAATTTGTCTTAAAGTGGTTGAAGTATAGCTGTCTGCAGAAATGGTCGATAACTGTCTTACATATTTGCTGAAAGGATTGGTAGCTGTAAATCCAATGCTTGCTTTTTTATTCCAGAACAATTTTCTCAATGCAAAATTGTAGATGAAGAATTGCGGTGTTTTGCCCTGAATATTCTGTACAGGTGAACTATAGAATCCAAACAATTCAAAAACCAGATCTTTATTTAACTGGTAAGTGGCGTTCATATTAAATCTGGTTCTGATACCCGATGACTGGTCTCCTATACCAATATTGCTGACAGTATAGCGGTGGCTGACCATAAGATTTCCACGAAGATTTAATTTGGATGAAACAGGGTAGGAACCCGATATGCTTATGCCTGTATTATATTCTTCCCCAATGTTTTGTCTGTTGGTAACTGATACGTTGTTATAAATTGAATCGCCGATTGAGTAAGAGGGATAAAATGTCGTCACCGATTTAACGTCGTGAGTATTAAAGCGTTCGATCAGTGATAAATAGATATTACCGCCCTTTTTAAACGTCCTGCTATACCCTAATTCAAAATTATTACCAATCTCGGGTTTCAGCGCAGTATTGCCTGTTGAAATATTGTATGGGTCACTCAGATTAATAAACGGATTCAATTCCCTGTAATCCGGCCGCTCTATTCTTCTTCCGTATGCAAACTTAAGCGACTGTGTCTTGTCGATATCGTGCGATATCACAACTGAGGGAACCAATGTGCCATAATCGGGAATTGTTTTATCAGGCGAATCTATTCTGACATTTGTATATTCATACCGTGTACCCGCCTTAACATTTAGCCAATTAAACAATTTAAAGGTGGTGGAAAGATACCCGGCATACACATTCATTTTATAATTCATTGTGTATGACTGAAATACGTCGCTGACATACTGATTTGAATTCGGATCGAAAACACTCACATCTGCTATGCTTTTGATATCCTGTTTTACCAGTTTTGCACCGCTCTCAATGATAAAGTTGCTTGAAACCGGCTGAGTATAATCGAGCGACAGGTTGATTTCATTATCTGTTCCCGGATTATTGCTTAATGAACCGGAGAATGGGATCATCTCGCCTGTGTAAGATTGCGACTGAACATAATTGCTGTTAGGTCTTCCATTGCTTGCATCATAATTTATATCAAGTTCCTGGCCTTCCTTCTTAAATTTCCTTTTATAGTCGAGGCTATAATCAACAGAACTTATCTTGAAATGGCTGTCAGTATTGCGCAAAGTATTGAGATCCGACAGCGGATTATTTGAATAGTCAGTGACAAATGTTTCCTGATTCGTGAGTCCGGTATTGCTGTTCCTAAACTGATTGTATCCTACAGATCCTGTAATAATGTCATTCTTGGTAATATTCCAGTCAAAACCAAAACCGGAGCGGAACCCGTTTCTTATAAAATCTGTATTGCTGGTCTGCTTCATATTGGTAATAGTTTTGGCCGCAGTATCCGTTGAAAAACGATTCTGAGAATACGGCATCTGGGATTTCAAGGCACCATTTCCGCTGAAAAATGCATTGACGCCAAAATTTTTGTGTCGGATGTTCAGATTCATCGAGCCATTCTCCAGTCTTGATCCACCGGTTAAATTGAAATTACCATTCACACCTTCCATCTTGTTGTCGTAGAGGATGATGTTGATAATACCGCCTGTACCCTGTGAATCATATTTTGCGCCGGGATTTGTAATGGCCTCAACGCTTTTGATCTGGCTGGCAGGTATGGATGCAAGTGCATCAGCAAGGCTGTTTCCAAATACACTTGAAGGTTTGCCGTTTATCAGGAAACGGATATTGGAATTCCCCTGCAGTTCAACGTTCCCGTCTACATCAACGGTCACCTGGGGAACCTTTTTAAGTACATCAATTGCTGCCCCGCCCTGCGAGGTAATGTCATTTGATACATTATAAACTATCTTATCAATTTTGTTTTCAACAACAGGTTTGTCGCCTACTATTGTAACACTTCCCAGACTATGTGTTGAAGGTGAGAGGGAAATTGTCCCGAGTGAGGCTGAACGGTTATTGCTGCTGAGAGTGATATCGTCACGTGTACTCTTTTCGTAACCAATGAATTCAATGTT
This sequence comes from uncultured Bacteroidales bacterium, assembly GCA_963715785.1. Taxonomy (GTDB): domain Bacteria; phylum Bacteroidota; class Bacteroidia; order Bacteroidales; family VadinHA17; genus LD21. The sequence goes on along the minus strand of OY970276.1, from coordinate 1,077,211 downwards.
TACAGTGTAGGTGTCATATGGAACATTGGCCAGTACAAATGATCCCTTCCCGTCTGCTACTGTTCCGGTTACTACCTTGCCTGATTTCTTGCTGATCAAGGTTATTGTTGCATATTCAAGGGGTGCGTTGGTAGACTGATCATACACTTTTCCTGAAATTACTGCTGTAGGCTTAGACTGAGGTTTGTTCTGACCTTTTAAAGAAGAATAAAAAGAAACCTGGAATATAAGGATTAGAATAAAAAGTCTGCTATAAATAGAATTCATTGGTTACAATAATTGGTTTAATACTTTTCCTGTCACGGTGTATTTAGAAATTGACGATGCAAAAGAATAAAAAGAAAATGAAGAAAAATTATTTGGAATGTTAAATAATCATAACAGTTAAACAGGAAGAAAAACGAATTTGATCAGGTTTTGTTCGGTGATGGCTGCCAATTAAAGCACCGGATACAGATCAGAAGCCGGAAATGAAAGGCTTATCCGTCAGGCACTTTAATAATTTTAAATGGATATCAGGAGGATCCTCACAGATTTTAATGAAGGATTATAAGTCTCTCAGTTTTGTGCTGATTCAGGAGTTGGCCGATTATGTGCAATTTTTGCACAATTCACTTTATAATCGAATTTGCGGGTTTTGTGCAGGGAATTCTCATGACATTTAAGGCAATCGGCTTCTTTCGGAATGAATGTTTTTGTAATAAATGGTCCCTTGTGACACGCTTCACAAGTCACTCCATCTTCTTTTTTGTAGGTCACTGCAAAGAATGAAGAGTCGAGCCCGGAACCAGTCATATGACAACTCAGACATACCTGATTTTGACTGGGATCTCCTTTTATATCAGCTTTTTCTGCATAACGGGCTGCCTTTTCAGATAAGAGAACTCTATAAGCATTGGCATGGGGACTTTTTCTGATAATATCATACTGGTAACCCATATCTTTTGTATTATGACAAACTGAGGCACATTTTTCCATGCCTATATAAAGATATTTTGAACTGTCACGTAATGAGGAACTAAAAAGACTGTTAAAATTCCCGGAGGTTAACTCATATTGATGAAAATCAGTTGATCCGGTGAAGATCGACCAGCTGAAAATTGCAAGCAATATATACTTGACGATATCTCTGTGTGTTTTCAAATCAATTCTGTCAGGTGAAGCAAATATAGTATTATCAAGTGAAGTTGCCACTCAATACCTGCAATGCCTGACAGAAAATTTTAAAAGAGAACGCTATATCGAATTTCTTCCCTTGAATACACTCGAATTATAAGTCGGTTCGATCGTTCCGTCATATATCAGTTCACCTGCGGATAGTCCGGTGATTGTTGCCCTGGCATTTGTAGCAGAGTTTATTGTCATTGACACATCATATATTCCGATATCGCTTATTACTGTGAATTGTATGAAGAAACTCAGATTTTTAACATTCTTCGTGATTTTGAGGCCTCTTATGCTGCCTTCTGCTGTAATGCCCCCTACACCATTGTAGCCGACCCCGAAATTGTTTCCGGTTTGCAGTACGGCTTTTGTAGAATCCACTTTGATAAAATTCAGATTCGATGTTACCGGTCTCCTGAAACCAAACTGATTTTCAAGAAAATTCGCTTCCAAAACAAAATTTTTGCTTTGAAGTATAGTATCCAAGACATTAAAATTGTATTGCCGTTTATCTTCTTTTGCTATCTTCTGGTCCGCTTTTGACAGTTTTATATCCTGCGAATTGGCAATAATTGCGATAAATAACAATCCGGCCGTCAGGATAAAACTTTTTATATTATTCGTCGAAGTTTTCATAATATTCAGAATTAAAAATTACTAAAAGCAAATACAAAAAATATGCCATACTGAGTGCTCATTCCCGCTCAGTCTCTTATATTTATATTAAATTTAATTTAAGATTTCTTAAATTCAGGTTAAAGCCAGAAGCTTTGGTATAAAGATCAGGCAACCAACTATGAAAGCAGCAATTGCAGAAACAAAAACTGCTGCAGCGCTGTAATCCTTTGCTTTCATGATCAGCTCATTCCATTCCTTGTCGATGTGATCAGCGAGTGACTCGATAGCGGAATTAATCAGTTCTGTGAGAAATACTATAGATATCACTAAAATAAGGAGTGACCATTCATAACGGTCGAGTTTGACAATAAAGCCCAGGCAGATTGCTGCAAATGATGCTGCAAGATGAATTCTTGAGTTGTGTTCATACTGCAGAAGAAGCTTTAATCCGTTAATTGCAAATCTGAAGCTCTGTAATCTGGATTTAAATATGAATTTTTTTGATTTCATGCGTTCGAAACAGCTTAGTCCTTCAGGCATCTGACACTAAATCCGTGTTTCTGGTTCCTATGGGCAATAATGAAGGAGGCATCGCCGTAATAAAGTCCGGTATACCATTCGTCATCTGTTGATTCCATGCTAGCTGACCATAGCGAAGTAAATGAAAGAATCGAAGAAAATGTCCCTTCAAAATATCGAAATCCGGCTCCCAATCCGGTAAAACCGCTACTGTTATCTGCGCCTTTATTCGGAGACTGCCAATGAACTGTGCCGGCTTCTTTTATTTTACCTCCTGCAGTAAGCGAATCGCCAAGGAAGTCCCTTAATTGCAGCCATTCGACTTTTTCAGGAACATGCCATCCGGCAGGACAAAGCTTCCCGGTAGCTACAGTGAATCCATTATACAAGGCTCCATATGGGTCCATATAGGTTGCGGGATCATTATTATACCAGCAATAACCTGGCAGGGTCAGGTTTGACCATGCAAAAGTATCTTCAGTAAGGGTAATTTCGGTGCCATCATTTAGCCTGGTGGTTTTAAGGTTTTCTGCCATCCATAACTGGTTGCCGATTTTTACAGTTTTATAAGAATTTCCTTCAATATCTTTCACGGGAACAGAGGGTTTTTCATCATTCTTGTCGCATGAAAAAGAAAGACACAAAATCAGTAAAAGTGTAAAAATCAGCCCTCTTTTTTCCATTTTATTGAGGTTTCAGCTTAACTATGTCCGAAAGAAATTTACCGGTATCTTTTTCAACATCCTGCCAATCTCCTGATCTGATAGCTGAAGCAATTACATGTACCCCGGCTTTGGGGAAGGCCTGCTTGATTTTTAATTCTGCGGGAGTCCCAAGCTCGTCATACATTTTAAGCATTGCTGGTACAGAAACCGTCTTATCTTGTTGCTGTTCATTCTTGTAATAATATCCAAGAAATACCGGACACTTGATTTCAGAGAAGACTTTCGTTTTCATGGTATTAGAAATGAGACTCTCGAGAGCTACCAGCGATTCAATCCTGTAATCAAGCTGCCAGTAGTTTGCATGTGCCCTGCTTTCAGCTTTAAATTTCATAACAGGTCCGCCTGAAAAGAGCCTTGCAATCTGCAGGCCCCAGTGTTTATCAAGAATAAATGCTGTCCGGTCATACAGTTTCACACAGGGAGAATAAAGCACCAATGCTTTGATTTCAGGATGCCGGGAAGCAAGAAAAAGTGCCAGGGTACCACCGGCTGATGTTCCAATAACGACGACTTCTTCACCTAGTTTTTCGGTTATTGCCAGGGCCATTTCGGCAGAAGCCTCAAGCTCTGAGGCAGTGAGATCGATCATGCTGCTGTCGCCATCGTTTATCCCATGTTCAGCCAGCCTTGAAAGATAAAGATTTGCGTTGAATTCCTTTGCAAGATCTTCATGCACAGGCTCGCCCTCCGCCTGGCTGGCAGAGAAACCGTGCAGATAGAGAAAGGCAATTTTTGTTTTCTGCTTAATGGTAGAGTCGGCCCACACAATTCTTGCCTGATTATCAGGCTTAAGACCCTTTACAGACTTCTCTTCCTGATTAATCTTAGTCTCAAGGTCATTTAGGTTGGAGGGCAGATTAATTTCGGGAATTGCAAAATCGGGTTTGGAAGGTTTTGGTCCCGCAAGGTAAAGCACTGATACCACCAGGATAATTCCGGCAATCCATTTTGCAGTTTTTTTCATTTTCTCAGCAAAAACATAAATAAAATTAGGAAAGTTAGGATTATAAAGCAAATTAAATCCAGCGCTTATGATTTATACGCATAAGGCGGAAAACAGATGGCTGTTCATTTCCTTGATTGACTATTGGTTCTTAACTGTCTTATTTTTTATTTTTAAGGGATTCTATACGCTTCCTGATTGAAGCAACATAGTCGGGATCAAACTTTTCTTTTGAAGCCGTCAGCTTCCTGAGGTACAATTCATAATAACGGATAGCCTGAGGTTTGTCTTTCAGCTTTTCATCATAGAGATTTGCAATGATTCCGTAAACGCTGTTGTCATTTCTATATTCCTGGCTTTTTAGATATTCACTAATTGCTTCGGAGTACTTTTTGTCAGATTTCAATACTTCAGCAAGGAGAAAATAATTCAGGCCTAATCTCGACACCTGGGGTGTAAGTGCTTTTATCTGATACCAGTAATAATAGGCGCTCCTGTTATATTCCTTAAGAAGCATATAATTCTGGGCCAGATAGCTTACAACTTCATAATCGGTTGAATCTTTCTTATATGCTTTTAAAAGGTACATTATAGCCTCTTCAGGCTGATTATTATTAGCGAATGCTATTCCGGATCTCTTTAAGTAAAGCACAGACGAATCGCCTGAACCTAAAAGTGTCAGGTAATCCTTTAAAGCCTTTTTATAATTAAAAGTTGCGTAATATATTGAGGCGCGTCTGGCAAAGAGATCCATGTCATCAGGATCAATTGACATTCCTTTGGTCAGTAATCTTACTGCGGTATCTGCACTTATGCTTCCTGCATAGAGGTATGCCAGATTCTTCAGAGCCACAAGATCCGTCGGATTGAGCTTTAATGACAGGCTGAACATGTCGGTCGCTTTATGCAATTCGTCCTTCTGAAGATATGCAAAGCCAATCTTGTCAGGATAGAAACTATTTGAAGGATCTGCTTCATGAAAACGGGTATATATTTTCAGAGATTCATCATATTTTCCTTCCTGCATGTAGATCCCTGTCAGATAATAAGCATAAGGCCAGTTAAGGGAGTCAGCGGCATATAAATTCTTCAGCAGGGGAAGAGCCTTGTTGTATTTCCCTTCACCAAAATATGCTTTTGCTACAGTAAATGTGTATTTGTTGACTGAAGGGGAAATCGAAGCGGCTTTTAAAAAACTTTCAAGAGATTTATCTTCATAAAGAAGGTTCTGATATGCAATGCCCATTTTGAAATATATTTCAGAATTCAGCGAATCAGCTGAAAGAATCTGGCGGCATGTATCTACAACTCTTTGGTAATCACCCCTGATCAGCATCATATCAATCCTTGAATAATCGGATCTGTTTTGTGCAGTAACGGGCATTGAAAAAATGAAAAAGGGAAGAAATAATTGTATGGCAATCCTTTTCATGACTTTGGAATTATTTGGTAAAAACTTTTGGCTTAAAACAATTCTGAGACTGTAATTGTTGGATCGATGAGTACCTCATCGCGATTTCATATTAATTAATGAACTCTGTTTCATACGCTGGCACTGCTTCCATTACGGATATAATCTCTAAAAGCTCTAAATATCGACGAGCTGCACGATTCTGACTTTCAGCCTCTACTCTTTTATAGTGCGAAGTGATCTGTTAAAACATGATGTGATCGCCTCCTTCGCAGATAAATATTTTTAATTTTATTGATTTTCCGGGTGATTTGTTTAAGTTTTTTTGCCGGTTGGAAATCAGTCAAAAAGAAGGGCAACTGCAGCAGCGCCTACTCCGGCATGGCCTCCCAGAATAGGAGAAATATTTACTATAGATTGAGGTTTCCTATTTGTGAGTGATTCCATTTTTGATGTGTACCACCGGGCGGCATTAAGGTTGTTTGCATGGAGGACAATGTAGTTCCATATTGTTTTTTCGCGGTTTATTTTTGTGATATATTTCATCACTTTTACCATGGTGGCCCGCTGGTTGAGAGATTTATCAAAGACTATTGCTTTGCCTGATTCATCAATGAAAACGATGGGATTAATATTGAATATACGGGCGATCAATCCTTTGAACCGTGAGACCCGTCCGCTCCGGATAAGATACTTTATAGCTCTGACCGATATGAATAACCTGGTATTTTTTGACCAGTTTTTTGCCATATTTACTACCTGATCATGAGAATAACCTGCTTCAATCGCCTGTGCGGTTCTTAAAATCACCAGTCCCATTGCCCCTGAGATACTCTTTGAGTCAATCACCGAAATAGGTTTGTTAAATTCTTTACTGATGGCACTGGCTGCTTTCTGACTGCTGTTGAAGGTTCCGCTCAGCTTATCGCTTAAGTGAATAGCAATTATAGAATCATAATGAGAAGCCAGATGGGAGTAGAGGTTAATAAAACTCTTTTCATTTACCTGTGAAGATTTTGGGTAGTTCTTATTTTCCTTTAAGAGGTTGTAGAACTGTTCAGGCTGAATAGTGATCCTGTCGAGATAATGATCGTCGCCGAAAGTTACATTTATAGGCAGCATATTTATCTGATAGTGATCAATAGTTTCCTGGGAAAGATCACAGGTTGAATCCGTTACCAGGGCTATTTTCCATTTCCTGTTGTAAACAACCTCACTCTGCCGTATCATGTCGTCGGCTTTCTGAAAAGCGAGAGTGCCGGTATTCCTGAGCTCGCTGAAAAGTCCGGCAGGATTATTCGTATGTATGTGTAATCTCCGCATTTTATCAGAGCCTGCAACAACTATCGAATTCCCGTACCTTTCAAGTATTGGCAGCAATATTTTCTTGCTTATCGAACTCTTTTTTATCAGGGCTTCAGTGCAGTATCTGAAATCGGCTTTTTCCGGAATTGATTCTTCAAGCTTTTCAAAAAGTGCAGTTTCAGCTTTGACCTGGATAAGCTCTTTCAGATTCCGGTTTGTTATAAAGTCAGTGATTCCTTCAACGAAAAATACGAATCCGCGGGCACCTGCATCTACAACATTTGCTTTAGCCAGTACTGCCAGCTTTGTTTTGGTGGCCATCAGTGACTTGTTCAGTACCTCTGCGGAACCAAGAAAAAGCTGATTAAAATCTGTTATCCGGTTCCTGTTCTCGTAGATATAATTAGCCCATTCCCGTATTACTGTGAGCATCGTGCCTTCTACCGGATTTGCAACCGCTTCATAGATATAGCGCACGGAACTTTTAATGCTCTCTGCGAACTGCTTTATGGTTATAGTCTTGAAATTGCCGGTTTCACTGCTCATTCCGTGCAGGAACTGGGCAAAAATAATTCCTGAATTCCCGCGGGCATTCATAAGAGTTGCTTCCGCAATCATATCAGCCGTGATCTTGTATGACCGGTGAGGCCGCAGTGAATCAACCACTCCTCTGATAGTGGATGCGAGATTGGTGCCCGTATCCCCATCGTTTACCGGAAAAACATTGATTTTATTAAGTTCAACCTGGTGTTCTATCACTTTCCTGGCTCCTGCAATAAACGTGTAGTAAAGCCGTCGGCCATCCATCTCATTAAGCGGTATCGGAGTCTCCAGTGTCATAGACTTGTCGATTATAATTGAAACGCAAAGTTAATAATTAAAATGTTTGTTCTGACTTAAACTGTTTTATATCAAAAAGCTGAAACACTGATAATGAGACCCAGATAAGGTTTTTGATTGTAAATCCATGCAGATTTACTTTTATCCAGAAGGTTGTCGAAGCCAACTGCCAGACCGACCGACATCTTGTTAACTGAGATGAAAGCTGCAATTCCTTTCTGAAAGATCATCGCGTCATATTCCTGGCTGATTTTATTATTTGTTACGGTAGGGTTTACCGGTGTTGATCCGATGCCTGCAAATAAACCTAAATCAAAGCCAATCTGCCGGACAAAAGATTTTTCTTCATGAAGCGGATGAGAGGGCGATACTATACTGTAAAAATCTTTTCTCAGTCCTACATATAATGCAATATCCAGATCTGCACTGAACTGGTTGGGAACATCGTCCATTGAATATCTTGATTTAAATATAATTGTCGTAAGGTCAATATCAACCGAACTGCTTGAAAAAGTGCTTTTATACAAATAGTTGTCGGGTTTAATTCTGCTTATCCTGGCAGATATCGATTCAGAGAAATCGGGGAACCCTTTCTTCGAACCGGGTATTAGCGGATATACAATAATAGAATCTTCAATTACCTCAGCATAAACGCGCGATGGCTTATTATCTATTCCTTTTAACTTATAAAAGCCAGAGTTAAAGTCATGACGCGCAAGCTTCCCGAGCGATACGCAACCCGAGGATATAAAAACCAGGGATCCAAAGACAAGGGCAAGAATTCTGCTCATTCAAGGCAGGATTAGTTTTATATTATTAAAGATACGAATTGTATCTGTTTACCCATAAGAATCACTTCAAAATTTAATCGGAGTCTCCTTGTTTCATATCTCAGGCCCGCTACTTTCAAAAACCGGTCTCCGACTTTGAGGTGCTTAATTAGTGTCTTAAAAGGAATCAGACTAATATTTGAAATTCATAATTAAGTTATGCACTCTTTCCCTTGTTTCATCAGCAGTGGGGTTAAGCTCATCGGTGGTAAACTTACCATTCCTGAGATCGATTCTTTCAAAGACCATCAGATACAGATCAAAGATAATATCGAGGCTCAACTGGTAACGAGGTTCGAGAAGAGGCCGGATTTTTTTAATTATTGCATATGTTTTTTCCCTGTACTCATCAGCCAGCTGGTAATAGTGCCCGATGAGCTTTCTGAAGTTAGCATTTACTGGCCTTCCGTCAGCAAACTCACGAAGCGAGATCCGGTCGAGACCATGTTTTATAATCAGGTCATCGGCAAAATAGCTGAGATTGTTCAGCTGGTCTTTCTGAAAATCCCTGATAATATGAACGAGATAGCTGAAAATGGCACAGGGAGTGGCAGCCCATTTAACATCGAACTCAGGACTTTCATATCGTCCGTTAGTTACCCGCAGGCCATTCAGATGGACGAATATTGAAGCAGGAGCCACTGAGGCACCGCCTGCGTATTCCAGAAATGTGCCTAGAGTAGGGAATCCGTCATTGTTAATATCATATATCATTGATTTTGCGAATACCTCCAACGGCCAGACAGGGATTCTGAATTTTTCGATTGTCTCTCTGAGCTCTGCCTGCATGGCATTGCACTCTTTTGAGACAATAATCATCTTGAGCCATTCTTCAACATTTGCAACAAATTCCTTCCTTTCCCCCGGCTCAATAAGCCTGTTTTTTGCCTTATGGTTATCAATGAGATCATCGATGGCACGCATAAATTTATAACATATTTTTGCAGCGCAGAATCTTTCTTCATCCCAGAAGTTGGCAGCAATAAGAATGTTCGGATGATCTATTATCTTCCGGAAATCAATAGAGCTGAAACTTTCTAAAATTTTGTCCTTTTGTGCATTCATCGATCCTTTTATGATTTGTCAAAGTAATGAGTTGCCGAGAATTCTTTCTGACGTTAGCCTGGCAGACAGCAATACATTTGGTATCCCATTGCCCGGATGTGTGCTGCCACCGACAAAATAAAGATTTTTATAACGGCTATGCTGATTATGAGGACGGAAATAACCCATCTGCAGAAGGTTATGAGCCAGGCTTCCGAATACAGAGCCTCTTGATATATTACAGGCACTTTCCCAGTTTTCAGGAGTATAACAGATTTCAAACTTAATATGCTCTTCAATATCTGTTATACCCAGTTGATTAAGTCTCTTAATTACAGCAATCCTGGTATTTTTCTTCAGCTCATCCCAGTCCTGTTTCTTATTCCTGTCGAGATGTCCGGCTCCCACTACAAAAGAGAGAGTATCACAATTTTCAGGAGCGGCAGAGGAATCGGTTCTTACCGGAGCATGGATATAGAAGCTTGGTTTATCACCAACCGATTTATCCCTGAAAATCCGGTCGAGGCCTTCGCGGAATCCGTCGGAAAGGAAAACGCTGTGATGACCAAGCTGAGGATAGACCTTATCAAGCGCCCAGTGATAACAGATTGCAGAACATGAATATTTCATCCTGTCAAGCCTCCGCGATTTAATGCTGTCGGGCAGTAATTTGCGATAGATATAAGGAAGATCCGCATTCGCAATTATAACATCCGCTTTAATTTCAGAACCGTCTGCAAAAATTACACTCTCCGCTCTTTTGTTCTTAATATTGATTCTTTCTGCCGGCTTGTTATAATGAAAATCCACTCCGTAAGCCTGGGCTTCAGAAAGGAGGTTTTCCACTATTTTATACATTCCACCCTCAGGGAAAAAAGAGCCTTCAGTGAGTTCCGCAGCCGGAACCATGGAAAAGAGGGCAGGGGAATTGAAAGGACTCTGACCCACATAGATGTTCTGAAAGGTAAATGCCATCCTTAAATGATCATTCCGGAAAAACTTTTTGACGTATCTCCAGTTTGAAATATAAGTTTTCAGTTTGATCAGCATACCTATATTCCTGAAATTTGCGAACTGGAAAATATTATTGAAATTTCGTCCTATAAGCTTCTTCATTCCGATCTGAAAAATCTCATAACCAGCTGATACATACTTTTGTGATTTTGCAAAACTCCCCGGTTCTATATTTTCCAGCTGACGCTTCATCTTTTTTTCATCAGTTGAAAATGCCAGCTCTTCATTATTATCGAAATATATTTTGTACAGATTATCAAGCTGCCTGATTTTATTCTTTTCAAATAATGGAATACCCAGTGACTTGAAAATCTCACGGTATGTTGCAGGCATCATCAGCATCGTAGCCCCAAGATCAAAACGGTGTCCGTTGCGGATAAGCTGGCCGCATCTTCCTCCAGGAGTTGCATTCTTTTCAAAAACTGAAACGCGATATCCATTTTTTGCAAGGTAGACGGAGGTAGCTAGTCCTCCTATGCCGGCGCCGATTATCACAGCCGATTTTTTTTCGGTCATTTCGTATGCTTCTTGTTATGATCAGGAAATTCGAACTAAAGACTTATAATAATTTGCTTTGTCCCATATTCGGATGCAAATTAATACTTTTTCAGCTTTTTTTGAGCCGGGATCCGGGTTTTCGGCTAAAATGCTGATGACATATTATTTCAGCACAATCACTGTGGTACATTTGGAAAATTTATTTTCATAGCTTATTTTCATAAATAAAATTAAAATGGGAAAATCAGTAATAATTTTCATCTGGCTTATTTTAATTTCAAATACATGTATTTCGCAATATAAGCTTAATATTGAGGTTGTTAAAATCAGGAATGATAAAGGAAATATCATGCTTCAGTTATTTGATAAGGATGAAAAAGTAATTGAACAGTTGATTAGCCCGGTACAGGAAAATAAGTGCACATTTTTAATCCCCGATCTCAAACAAGGGAAATATGCAGTGAGATATTTCCACGATGAAAACATGAATGGGAAGATGGAAAAAAACATTGTTGGAAAGCCGACAGAAGGTTACGGATTTTCGAATAATGTAATAGCGAAATTTGGTCCGCCCCCGTTTGAAAAATGGCTTTTTGAAATTAATGAAGACAGCAGGATAATTCTAATTCCTGCTTATTAGATTATTTTTATGCCGGGGTGATTATTTTGAGTCTGACCTTTCAGTCAGAGCCATCAATATTACAGGGTCAATGAAAGAAAAATTTCAATTCAGCCTGGTCATATTTTGCCCGAAGAGATATACAGTTCCCTTTTCTGTGACAGGAATTTCTATAAATTTTCCGGCATAGCTCAGTTTCAGGGGATTGCCCAGCTTCGAAATAATCTTAGCCTTTTTCAATATTCCGTTTTCCCAGTCAATATCGACCTGGAATCCGCCACGGGCTTTCAATCCATGAATATATCCGGTTGTCCAGGAAGAGGGCAACGCAGGTAAAAGCTCAACTTCGCCTGCATGACTCTGGAGCAGCATTTCTGTTATGCCGGCAGTGCCGCCAAAGTTGCCATCGATCTGAAATGGGGGATGATTATCAAGCAGATTATTAAGTGTGGATTTTTTAAGCAGAGCAAGGAGGTTCTCATAAGCTTTGTCTCCGTCTTTCAGCCTGGCAAAAAAATTGATTATCCAGGCCCTGCTCCATCCGGTATGACCTCCTCCGGCAGCCAGCCGGTGGTCAATGGTTTTCCTGGCGGCTTCGAGGAGTTCAGGATTGTGCTGAAGGGTGATCTGGTTTCCGGGATAGAGCCCGTAAAGATGAGATATATGTCTGTGCCCCGGTTCAGTTTCCTCAAATTCTTGCGACCATTCTAAAATACGCCCATCTTTTCCGATCCTGACCGGCGCCAGCTTTTCAAGTGTCTTACGCATTTTATTTCTGAAAGGCTTATCAATATCAAGGATGATGCTTGCCTGGATCGTATTCTGTAAAAGATCGCGGATTATCATATGGTCCATTGCAGGACCCATAACCATGCTGGCATTACCTCCGCCACCCGGTATTTTGAAGCTGTTCTCAGGTGAAATTGAGGGCCCCGATACAAGGTATCCTGTTTTAGGGTCTTTAACCAGCCAGTCAAGACAGAATTCTGCCGCTTCCTTCATTATAGGATATGACTTTGTTCTGAGATAATCCTTATCACCCCCAAATAAGTAATGATCCCAAATATTCTGACAGCTCCAGGCAATTCCCATCGGCCACATTCCATATACTATTGCGCCGGTTGGTTCGGTAAAATGCCATGGATCGGTAGTGTAATGTGCCACTATTCCATTCATTCCATATACTTCGCGGGCGGTACGTCGTGCATCAGGTCGGAGAGCATCAATAAAATCGATGAAAGGCTCCTGAAGTTCACCCAGATCAGTTGTTTCGGAAGGCCAGTAATTCATCTGTATGTTAATATTTATATGATAATCAGCACTCCAGGGCGGATTCATACCATCGGCCCAGATGCCCTGCAGGTTAGCCGGAAGTCCGCCCTGACGTGAGCTGCTGATAAGCAGATACCTGCCAAACTGATAGTACAATTCGATCAGGTCGGGATCGGAATTACCGTTCTGCAGCGCAGTGATCCTTGCATCAGTCGTAAAATATCTGCCATTGCCTGATCCAAGATTAATATCTACTCTTTTAAAGAATGATTGATAGTCTTTTATATGTTCATTTTTTAAATCGGAATACTGCCTGTCTTTAACAGCTTCAAGTTGCACCCTGGATAACATGTCAGGAGCTGCCCCGAAATAATCCGTCGCCGCCGTCAGCAGAACGATGACAGAATTTGCGCCGGTAACGCAAATGCTATCTCCGCCTGACACAGTATTGCCTTTTTCAGCAATCAGTTTAAGCCTGGTAAATATTTTAACGCCTGTCCCGTCACCGACGTGTTCGCTCAGATAAAGCTCATTTCCATTTGCAGAAACTGCAGCTTTGTTTCCCTGGCGCGAAAGGTGAAGCGTGAAAGTTATAGCAGCGGGTTTGTCAGCTGTAAGCCGCATAACAATTGCCTGACCAGGAGCGCTCGCAAAAATTTCCCTTAGATAGTTAGTCCCATCACAGTTAAAAGAAACAGTCGCGACAGCATCTTCAATATTGAGTTCCCGGCGATAGCCAGACAAGTGCCCCAAATTTCGGAACTCGAAATATATATCGCCAAGAGCCTGATATGTAGCTACCGGATTTTGTGGTTTCTGGCCAAGGATATTTTTCTGCGCGAGCTCTTCTGCCTCTTTGTATTTTCCCTGGAAAAGGAGCCTGCGAACCACAGGCAGGGATTTCAGCGCAGCAGGGTTTGCATCCCATCTTGGTTTCCCGGTCCAGACTGACGATTCATTAAGTTCTATGCGTTCTTTTTCAATACCACCGAAGATCATTGCCCCCAATCTGCCATTCCCAACAGGCAGGGCCTCATTCCAGCTGTCAGCAGGGCGATTGAACCAGATGGTCATATCAGTTGGGATTGGCCGGATGTCTGATTGCTGGCAATTCAATGGCAGAAACCGGCATGTGAATACCAGAAGAAGGAGGAACCTTGGTTTCATTAATAGAAGAGTTTAAATATTACCAGGTAAAATTATCCGATAATATTTAACTCTTATGATAATGCTTTATTATTTTTTCAGCAGATCACGGATCTCAGTAAGAAGGACTTCCTCTTTTGTTGGAGCTGGGGGAGCTGCCGGAGGAGCTGGTTCTTTCCGTCTGGCGATCATAACAGCTTTTATAACAAGGAATACAGAAAATCCCACTACCAGGAAATCAAAACAAGCCTGTAAAAAGCTGCCGTAGTTCCATGTTACTGCCGGATGGCCTTCAGTAGCAGCTTTCAAAATAACTTTAAGATCGGTAAAACTAACACCGCCTATGATCACCCCAAGAGGAGGCATGATGATGTCACTTACCATTGAAGAAACAATTTTGCCGAATGCTGCTCCGATAATGATACCGATTGCCAGATCAACAACACTGCCTTTAATTGCGAAGTTCTTAAATTCATCGACTAGTTTCATAATTTCAGGTTTAATTCATTATAAAAAATTATATGAGATTCCTACTCCGAGTATTTCCTTGAACTGGATCAGCGATCGTATGCCTTCGTCTGGCCCAATTATTCCGTCACCATTCCTGTCAGCCGGAACTTTGATTTTATCATCATAAATCAACTGAGTATTAATACTGGCCGAAAGAAATTTATTTACCTTGAAGGCTATAAGTGTTTCCCAGTTTATAACTATATTTTGCGGCTTGTGGGCATAGTCGGAGAAAAGGTCAGCCTTTGAAGTAAAAGTCACATTTTTGAGAAGCTCATTTTTGAAGTCATTTTTAGTATAGATAGCTCTCAGATATCCTCCGAACTGACTTAGAGATTTTTTCCCGGGTGTTACTCCATAGGCACCTGCATCAGACAGGCTCTTATCGTTTACAAAAGTAATTCTCATGGTTGCCGGAGCAATGAAGGCACTAAGATGATCACTGGGTTTATAGTCGAGGCCGAGAGCCACAACCAGGTATGCAGGCGCAAAAATATCAGAGATCTTATTGGTAACATCAGGATATTTATAACCCGGAGCCATTTGTGTTTTAAAGTCCATAAGAACAGCATAGTATACGTTTTTGAACGCTTCATAGCCGTATTTGGAAAGAAAATCAAATTTGTCGTCAGTCTTCATATAGCCTGATTTTCCCTGCTTGATGGTGCCATATCCGATATCCAGGGAATTTACCCACACCGATTTATTTCTTTTGAAGCTCGCAAATGTGCTCAGAAGACCGTTTAAAGCGAAGGAGTTCTCACCTCCTGCAGTCCAGTTGGTCAGGGATGTTTGGGCAATATTTAAAGAAATAACCCCTCCGGCTTTCCATCCCTCGGTAGAATCAGAGGGCTGAGTCCGTAATCCCTTTTCCACATCTGTTACCTGAGCGGAGATCATTGTATAAGATCCTGCCAGTATAAGAATTGCAGCAATAATTTTTAGATTTTTTTTCATATCATAAAAATTAGGATGATAAAAATTGAGATATTTCGGGTTGGTTCAGTTTTGCTTAAATCAAAGTTAAACATTTCTGAGAATTTTAATATCGTGGTTCAATAGATTTACAGGTTCGTTGTGCTTGGTGAATATTGGTTAAACATGTAAATTGCAGCCTTGTTCAATTGATTAAAAATTGAAAACTATGGACCGGAAAAATTCTTTTACAGATCTGATAGGTAAAGGTTATACCTGTAATGGTGACAGTATTATCCTTGGCGCTGCGATGCTCGACGGACAACCTGTTCCGGAAGCTCAGGTCAGAATTCCATTGAGAACTATGAACAGGCACGGCCTTATAGCCGGTGCCACGGGAACCGGAAAGACAAAGACCCTGCAACTGATTTCTGAACAACTTTCTGAAAAGGGCATTCCTGTGCTGTTAATGGATGTAAAAGGTGATTTGAGCGGGATTGCAAAACCAGGAGAGGTGAAACCATTTATAACAGAAAGGCAAAAGAAAATAAATCTCCCCTTTTCTGCCAAAGGTTATCCGGTTGAATTAATGTCAATATCGCAACAGGACGGAGTCAGGCTCAGGGCAACTGTTTCTGAATTCGGACCTGTACTTCTTTCGCGTATACTCGGTCTGAATGACACTCAGGAAGGAGTTGTTTCAGTAATATTTAAATATTGTGACGATAACCAACTGGCACTTCTCGACCTGAAAGATCTCAAAAAAGTTGTCCAGTACGTTACTGCTGAAGGGAAAGCAGCGATTGAAAAGGATTATGGTAAGATTTCGACAGCCACTACTGGCATAATAATGCGCAAAGTACTTGAACTCGAACAGCAGGGAGCCGACCTGTTCTTTGGAGAAATCTCTTTTGATATCAGGGATCTGCTCAGGACCGACCAGAACGGAAACGGCTATATCTCCATTATACGACTCACAGATATACAGGATAAACCAAAGCTTTTTTCAACATTTATGCTATCTCTGCTCGCTGAGGTATATAGCCAGATGCCTGAAAAAGGGGATGTCGATAAGCCCGAGCTGGTAATTTTCATTGATGAGGCTCATCTCATCTTTAACGAAGCAAGCAGGGCATTGCTTGATCAGATTGAAAATATTGTAAAACTCATACGTTCAAAAGGTATCGGGATCTTCTTTGTAACTCAAAACCCGATGGATGTCCCTGATGGGGTGCTCGCTCAGCTCGGGCTGAAGGTTCAGCATGCTCTAAGGGCTTTTACGGCCACTGACAGGAAGGCAATAAAGCTTTCAGCTGAAAACTATCCTTTATCTGATTTTTATAAAACGGATGAGGCAATAACCAGCCTGGGAATCGGCGAAGCACTGGTAACTGCTCTTAATGAGAAGGGCGTGCCTACGCCTCTTGCAGCAACAATGCTCAGAGCTCCTGTCAGCAGAATGGACATTCTTAACGCCGCAGAAATAGCTTCAATAAACAGTGCATCTGCACTAGTCGGGAAATACAATCGTGTAGTTGACCGCGAAAGTGCATATGAGATCCTCAGCGGAAAAGTGACAGAAGCCGGAAAAACTAATGCCAATCAGGATTCAGAAACATGGGGAAGACAAGAAAGTGAGGCCCGGCCGGCTTACAAATCTGCCCGGACGAATTATGGAAGAAATGAGAAGACGCCTCAGGATGAGATAGTAAAAGTTCTTACAAGCGCCACCTTCATAAGAGGGGTGTTTGGTATTCTCAAAAAAGTAATGAAATAAAACTTATCGCTTTACTTTTACGCTATCCACCAGATAAGGTGAATCTCCGCGCCAGAAAAGCGCAGCATTTTTCTGTCTGTAATGCACTATTATCTGCTGTCCCTGAATAGTATCAAATTCCCTGACTAAAGCCTTGTTGGTAACAGTAAAAAGGAATTTTTCGGAAGCAAGTGCCACATCCCTGTTACTCGAGACACTGCTTAATATCATTTCCCCTTCGAAGGTCTTGAAAATAGCTCCCTTGTGAGAAAACTTTTGCAATAACCCTGCGCGGTAACCTTCACTGTAAGTATAAAAATATTTCCAGTAAGTAAAGAACACGCCAAAGAGGATAATAAGGAAGAGGATCCATTTGAGAATTCTTTTTACTCCTTTCACAAAGCGTGTCATCATTGTCGGTTTAGGAGTGGATGAGGGCTGATTCATGGCGGATTGTTTTTCAAATGCTAATAATTACGCGTGGCGGTATGAAAGCACGAGAATATCTTTTACCTCCAATACAGACTTTTCGTAGCCAAAGATCGATGAGTTTATCATAGCCAGTGCTACTTCCTTCAGAGTTGTAACAAATCGGGGGAAAAGGATCCTTAACAGGGGATAGAGGATTCTGAATATAAAAAAATAGCCGGGTACATTTTTTGCTCCTTTTGCAGCCTGCATAAATCCGGGACGGAATGCATAAACAGCCTTGAATGGAAGTTTCATAAGATCATTTTCCGTTTTACCTTTTACACGGGCCCAGTTCAGTCTGCCACTTTCTGTGCTGTCGGTACCAGCTCCTGATACATAACAGAATGTCATTCCGGGGTTTTGTTGTGAAAGCAGTCCTGCAAAATTCATAGTGAGAATATAGGTAAGAGAATAGTACCTGTCGTCTTTCATTCCAACAGACGAAACTCCGAGACAGAAGAAACAGGCATTATACCCTTTGAGCTGATCAGCAACAGAGGAGAGATCAAAAAAATCTTTATGCAGAATTTCTGTTAATTTAGGATGAACTACACCGCATGTGTGCCTGTTTATCACCAGAACTTTCTCCACATCAGGATGAAGCAGGGATTCCATGAGAACACCTTCCCCTACCATTCCTGTTGAACCTGTAATGATTACACTAATTTTCATTTTGTAGTGATGCTTTTACTTTGGTAGTTGAAACCAGTATCAATCTGCTAATAATACAAAGTTACACAAAGGATTGGAAACGGACATAACGGGGATTTTTAGGAGGTCAGTAAAAAATTGCTAAAACCTGACTTCAATTTTTTATATATTCGTCCGGTGAATATATAACTTGTAAGTGCTTGAAAACAACTATAAATAAATCCCAGACACTGCTTGAATTTCTTATCGAACAGTACCCCGATTCTCCCAGGACCAGGATAAAAAAGTTGCTGCAGAGTGGTGCTGTCAGGGTGAACAATAAGCCAGTAACACTTAATTCTTATGCTTTGAATCCCGGCGATTCCGTTGATACGGGTCAAAAGCCCGGCATTGCAACTAAGGCCGGACTGCCTTTTCCGGTATTATACGAAGATCAGCATCTAATTGTGATTGATAAGCCGGCGGGGATTGCTACATCGAGTATTGACGGAAGCTCGAATGTTCAGTTTATCATATCTGAATTTTTGAAGCATGCTAGCAAAGGGACAGTCAGAACATATGTTGTGCATCGTCTTGATAAAGAGGTCTCAGGTGTTTTGATCCTGGCTAAATCGGAAGCTGACATGGATGCTCTGAAGGAAAAATGGGACGAAACTGAAAAGCATTATCTTGCTCTTGTCGAAGGAATTCCTGAAAATGAGGAAGGCACAATAAAAAGCTGGCTTATTGAAGATAATGCAATGAGAATGCGTTCAGTAGCTGAGAGGCCAGATGCAAAATTAGCCATAACGCATTATAAAACCGTCAGACTCGTAGATAAATATACACTTCTAGATATCAGTACGGAGACTGGACGGAAAAATCAGATCAGGGTTCATCTCTCGGATATGGGGTGGCCAATTGTAGGTGACCGCAAATATGGTGCAGCTGCTGAATTTTCAAGACGGGTCAGACTGCATGCGTGTTCTATATCATTTCCGCATCCGGTGACAGGGAAAGTGATATTCATTGAATCACCTATGCCTGATGGGTTTTTAACATTAAAGCCAAAGGACGAGAAATACAAATAGATTATTCAGATACAGAAAAAATACGTCCTGATGTCAGTAAAACATCAGGACGTTTAAAATCACTACCTTTTAGATTAAATTTTAATTGCTGCTATTGAAACTCATGAAATGTGCAGCCGGCTCTGACTTGATCGTTTGGATGGATCCATATAGATTACTTCCCACAGATGTCCATCAGGATCCTGGAAACTGCGTTCATAAGCCCATCCCATATCCTGGGGCTTATTTGCCTCAATTGCTCCGGCATCAATGGATTTTTTAATGATCTGATCTACCTGTAACCGGCTATCTGCCGATAAAGCCAGAATAGATTCGGTACTCTTCCTGGTATCACATATTTCCTTGGATGTAAAAGTTTTAAAAAAAGGCTCTACCAGAAGCATCACAGAAATATCATCGGTTATAACCATACATTTAGAGTTCTCATCTGAGTATTTCTCATCAAATTTATAACCAAGCTTTGTAAAGAACCCAACAGTTTTGTTAAGGTCCTTAACCGGTAAATTAACAAAAACTTTCGTTCCCATAAGATTATGTTTTAATGAATAGAATAAATTTTTTTTATAGGAACTAAAAACAATGCCAGAATGAAAAAGTTCGGAGCTTTTCAGACTTTAACTTTTAATTAAGAGAGATAAGGTAACCTTCTCCAGTCCTGGCTGCTATACAGTAAAGAACCTGTAAATCAATCATTTAGATGTACTGACGCGTGTCTTCGAAAAACAATTATTCAGTGAATAGCTATTTGTAGTGATCAGATATATATTCCATCACAATTGACCTGAGGATATTTGCAAATCTGACATCAGGAATTTCCTCTCTTGAAAAGTATTGAGGCCTGGCTCCTTCAAGAAGTGTAACTTCTTCGATAGGTAAATTTATTTTTCCGGAATATATGTATTTAATATTTTCATACGCATCGCCGGTCAGGCATTCGTATCTTTTATAAAAAGTATATTCTTTAAGGTCTATATCAAGTTCCTCTTTGACTTCCCTGATGAGGGCTTCCTCGGGTGACTCTCCCGCTTCAACATGACCTCCGATAAGATCCCAGTACCCGGGGAAAGGGATGCCAGGTTTGTTATCGCGCAGGTAAAGCAGGAACTCACCCTTGTCATTTTCAAATATGATGGCTGCTATTTCCTTCATCATCGATAAAATCCGATTCAACATAAACAGCTGAAACTTCAATCCTGTTATTGTCGGGATCAAGAGTCTCAAATTCATAATAACCATCACCGGTTTTTCTGGGTCCTTTCAGCATTTTATATCCGTCATTTTCTAATTCAATCAATTTCTGATCAACCATATTCATCGTTTCCACACCAAAAGCCAGGTGGATTATCCCAAGATGCTGCTTCTCAATAGTATCATTCATATTCCCCGGAATTCCTTTCATCTGCATCAGTTCAAGTCTGGAACCCGATTCAAATGACACAAAATAGCTTTCAAAATGCCTTTCGCTGTTAATATACTTCTTATTAACTCTCCCGTTGAAGTATTTCACATAGTAGTCCTTCAGCCTTTCCAGTTGTGTGGTCCATATGGCAACATGATCAATATTCATGATTTGTCCGACTCGCTTTTATTGGTTAATTTCTGAAATATCTCTGAATTTCGCTTCGGCTGTCTGAGCTGTATTGTGTGAAGTAACTGCAAGTCCAAGATAAATCTTTGAGGAAAGGTCAAGTGTATAAGCGGCAAATACTTTCCAGGATTTCCCATCGGTACTGGAGTATCCGGTGAAGTTATTTTTAATACGCTGCAGCCTGATCCATGTATCAGGATATGAGGCTGGATACTCCGGCGTGCCTTCGGCATTTTTTGGATAGATTGCTTTCATTTCGCCATCTTTTGCCTGGCGGTACTGAAACTCATACCCGCCATTATTATGATTTCGAGCCTCATTACCGGGAAAAACCTGGAAATAAATATGCCGGCAGCCTGCGGTAAGATCTTCACGTGCCATTATTCCTGCTTTGGTATACAGGTTAGCAGCACTCAGACTTTCCACACGTGTTGCGAAGTCAAAATCCCCGGTCTTTTCCAGATATGCAAATGTGAATTCGTCTTTAACGCCCCAGATGTCTGCACCACCTGCTATTATGTCAATGCCATTCTTTAAGATCTTTACAGTCCCCGCAATTGCAGGATTTCCCACATCACAATGTTTGAAACTGGCGGGCTGAACCAGATGATTTTTCATATTTACGGAATTTTTGTCTTTATTATTCTGTGAAAATGCTGTTGTTACTGTGACAATCAGGAGCGATATCACAAAAAGATAATGGATGTTTTTTTTGATCATGGCACTATAGTTTAATTTTATGAATGTTTTTAGAGTTTCTTTGCTCACTTTCCTGGTATCAGAGAGACAGATTTTTCTGCGAGCCATTGACCTCATTCGAGAGATACTTCTTTTACGAGGACGATAAATCTCCTGCTATCAAAGCCCTTATATCCGCATTACCTGAGTGAAGAAATCTTCAAGTTTCCTGTTGTCGAGCCGGCTATCGGTACGGATACCGCTGCATACATCAACTGCAAATGGCTGTACCTCTTCAATAGCCTGTCTCACATTTTCTGGTTTTAATCCTCCGGCCAGAAACACAGGACATTTTGATCTCTCACAAATTTGTCTGCTCAGTTTCCAGTTATGAACTCTTCCTGTTCCGCCGAGCTCTTTGATCTTAAGCTTCGGGTTCCCGCTGTCAAGGAGCAATGCATCGACTTTTCCTGAAATTTCTATTGCTTCATCGACTGATCTCTCATCGATTACATGGATAACCTGTACAATTTTAATTCCGGGCAAGACTTCTTTAAGCTGATTATATGTTCCCGATGATAATGAATCAACTATCTGAATAGTATTGGTATTTGTTCTGGAATGATGCTCAATAATGGCTTTTACTGTTGTTTCGCATGTGAGCAGAAATGTAGCAATGGGAGGAGGGATCTTTGAAGCAATCCGTTTTATCAGCTCATCAGCAATTGGGCCCGGGCCACTGGGCATTCTGGCTACAAGTCCAATGGCAGATGCCCCATATTCAATTGCAGTCATTGCTTCGCTCTCGCTGTTTATGCAACAAATCTTTACCCGGGTTATCATAAATTCTGATTCAGTTATTCCAGTGATGTAATCTGTAAACTGGCAAAATCCCCATCCGAATTATTTCCAACCCATAGTCCTATTTTACCTGACGTTCTGGTATCCAGGGCTTCTATTTCAAGACAGGGTTCATGGTTCCCGTTCACAAAAACCGTTATATGCGGATATTTCACAATTATCTTTACGTGAAACCATCCGTTCGGCTCAGGTGCAGGAATGACTGCCTTTTCATATTTGCCATTAAACTTGTCTCTTAAAACTTCCCAGGAGAATTCAGGCAAGGAAACATACTGAACTGCATGGATCTTCCGGGCAGAGTCGGTGGTTTGAAAATTGAAGGGACGGAAATAAACGACATCCATGGTTGTGCTGTCTGAGCCATGGAAGGCTATGCCTGGAAAACTCTGCTGAAATTCATCCTTGCCTCTTATGTCAGCTTCAATTATACCGTTTGAAAATATGACATGCTTTAGCCACGCTACGCCATCATTCGCCTTTTTTGAAAACCTTATGCAGTTCTTATCGTTTTCAGAAAAGGTGGTTACCTTTCTGTTAAAAACTTCGAGCTTATTATTTTCTGAAAGTGACCCCAGATCATATATGACCGATGTCCCCTGGGCCATACCGGAGACAAATGTTGTAAATGCAATAAAAACTGCCAGAAAATACCTGTCAATACGTGTTGTATCCATAATATTCAAATTATTGGCATTAATCCGGACACAAAGTTAGCAAAACTCTTCAGCTTAATACACTGTTTTACAAACCATATAGCAGAGAAAACTGATTGACTATTTTGAGCATCCTATCAGATTGTCAATCGGGTTTTTTAAGGAAGAAGGATGCTGTTGAATCATGAATTCACCTCAGTCTTTATGGATCAGCTCATTAATTTCTGACAGATGCAATTTCAGGTGGCTCAGGAAATCAACAATCATTTCCTCCAATGTGATTTTCTTTCCCGGCCCCGATATCCATTCATTTTTCAGTTTATCAGGATTTACATTTTTCATAACATGGCTGATATGAAGCAGAGAGTACTTCCAGAGCTGAACCAGTACTGACCAGTCTTCATTCTGATAATCCTGGATGGTTATCCATCTGTCATTATTTCCCAGAGAGGCATAGTTGGGGAATATCAATGGTGAGGCTTGATACTGGAGGTGAACAATCCGGTGGGTATTATTTGAAGCCGAATCGATTATGTGCCCGGTAATCTGCTTAATGTTTCGGTTTTGAGAATTTTTCCGGAGTGTGATCACATCTTCAGAAAGACCTTTCAGGACTGGTTCCCAATCATTTATCAATGATATTAATTCATTGGATACAGAGATGATTTTTTGCATGGTTATTATGTGTAAGTGCTATTTAGAAGAAGAGCCTGATATTGACGAAGAATTCTCTGGAAGGTCCGGGATGATATGCATTTCCATCGGGATCAGGTTCAGTGAAAGCCATATATCTGGCAGCTGTAAGATTGCGCACAAAGAGGCTGCATTCCCCTTTCATTTTGGAAATGTTCATGTTATATGATAACCCGGCATGATACAGATTGAATCCCGACTGCCAGTTCTGATATATCGGATCGAGCTGTCCATAATAGGCTCTTGGATCAGTATAAACGGCCCATTTTGACTGATACTCAGTTGCAAAGGTTAGTTTTAATCGCTTGCTTATTGTGTATATGACTTCAGAATAGAGCTGGTTTCTCGGCGAGTTTGGCAGCCATTGGCCGGCTGAAGGCGGATAGGTAAGCACATAAACCGGGTCGGTATATACCGGGTCGATCGATGCTGATACATATTTATAGTTTGCATAGGTATAAGCAACTCTTAACGTCAGGCTTTTGATTATCTGGTAAGAAAAAAATGTTTCAATACCATATCTTTTACTGTTTCCTGCATTACCGTAGAACACTTCCTGGTTTCCTCTTCCGGTTTGTTTAAAACGAAAGAAATCATTTTTTGTATTCATAATGAACCCTGTAAACTCATAAGAGAGCTTTTCACCAAAAAATCCACGGATCCCAATTTCACTGCAATTGGAGGTAGCGGCGATCAAATGAGTATTAAAGCCGCTGTAACCAACCGGATTGCTGCCTAATTCTTCAGTTGAGGGAGGCATAAAGCCCTGGCTCCAGTCAATGAATATAGTGGCAGCATTTACGATTGAATAACTTGCACCGATACGGGCTGATACATTTTTGAAGTTTTTTTCAGTAATAGCAGAATCAAGTGCTGCCATTTTGTTTGTCAATGCATTATACATCCTGTCGTAGCGTAAACTGCCGGTGAGTGTAAATTTTCCTGTTTCCAGCATATATAATATGAAGGCGCCCACACTGCTTTGGGAAATTACCTGATTGGCAAGCAGTGAATCGGTTTCAATGTTTGTCTCATCTATGCTTTCCTTCCTCAGGGGGTTTGCTGCGCTCTGCAACTTGTACAGACCAATATTCTGCCATTTGAGATCGGTACCGAAGCTTATATTATTATTCAGATTTCCCAAATTTAAATGAAGATTATACTGAATGCTTGCTCCGGGATTTGTGATGCTCCTGTACTCGGCATTCTTGTTGCTGGTTTCCTTGTAATTCCAGGAATGAATGTAGGCAGTTGCTTCTAAATCGTGCAATGCACTGAAATAATATTTTCCGTGAAAACCCACAGTTGTACGATTAGTCTTCTGGTATTCGTTGAAAGGGTTGGCATCGGGATTTGCCTGCCTCAGATTATCAAATTGCCCGGTATTTAATCCTTCGGGGTTTTGCTGAAAATAATCGGTATGAGATATTATCTGGGTAACCGACAGCTTATTTGTTGGCCGGGAAATGATTTTTTCATATAAGTTATTGCCCCAGAATGCCTGATGATCGCGATATCCGGCTCCATCAGTGCGTGAATAACTTACGCGGTAATTTATAGTATTCTCTGACCCGTCAACCTGAATGAGGGATTTTCTATAACCGTTTGATCCAATTGTCTGATTCAGCTCTCCTCCAAAAGGTTTTGAACCTCCATCGTTTGTAGTTATATTTAATATTCCGGCAGCACCTCCGCCACCATACAGGCTGGCCAGTGGACCTCTTAAAACTTCTATTTTATTGACAGTGCTCCAGTCTGCGTCATAAAGATCGGGAGCAAAGCCTGAAGGGTCATTCACTGGAATTCCATCTATAAGAACACCTATTCCTCTCAGGCCCCTTTCAGTCAGTATCCCCTGTCCGCGAATCGAAATATGAACGCGTTCCCCATCGTGCTGGTTATCGATGCGTACTCCGGGGGTAAGCCTGAGTGCCTCTTCTGCACCTGCGCCTTTAGGCATTAATGACAAAATTTCAGGAGTTACCAGAGAGACTGATCCCGGGTCATTTTTCAGCAGTACAGGCAGCCTGTTGGCTGATACAATAACTGCTGCCAGCTTAATCATCCGTGTTGAATCTGTAAGCACGTTTTGTCCGGATATTAATCCTCCTGTCCCCAGGAACAACAATACAAAATATGAAAACTTATTGATCAGGTTAGTTTTAAACACGATATATACAATTTGATTAACATTGGGTTAACAGGTGACAATCCACCAGACTTCATTTTTCAGGTTCGTCATCATTTACATCTACCTGAAGTATGTGCATTAGTCTGTGAATAATCGGAGCAAAGAAGACTGCGGTTATACTCAGAAAAGCAATTCCGCTGTACAATGCAAAAAATGCTGAGAATATCTTCGCTCCGTCAGTTTTCATTTCTTCGACCGGTCCCATTCCGGTCAGGATCATGCATGACATATGAAAACTGTCAAGCCATCTTAAATGTGAAATAAAGTGATAACCTAGTGTTCCAATCATTACGGAAAAGAATATAAGAATTCCCGCAAACATCAGGTATCTTGACATCCTGATGAGGAACTGAGGAAAAGGCATTACCTTTTGTTTGCGATGTTCAAATTTCATTTCTTTTTTATTTCAGACATTAAATCTTCCAGGTAATCAGCCTGAACCTGTTGTATCTCAAGCAGTCTTTTATTCTGATGAACGATCATATGATCAATTTTTTCGCTCAGCAGCTTGATTTCGAGTTCTGCTTTAAGATTGATTTTATAATCATTTTCACTCCTGAACCTGTCTTTCAGGTCTTTCCTGTTCTGGCTCATCATTATTATAGGAGCCTGAATGGCAGCCAGACAAGAAAGGATCAGATTTAACAGTATGAATGGGAACGGATCAAAGGATTTTGTTGCGAGGATCCAGATATTGGTTCCCATCCAGGCGAGAATAAATACAAAGAAGATAATGATGAAGGTCCAGCTTCCACCAAATGAAGCAATCTTATCGGCCAGTTTTTGTCCAATTGTTTGTTTGTCACTTATTGATTCTTCAATATTCTCAGAGAGAACTGAATTATTTTTGATGGCATCCATGACCTCTTTGTCAAGGGTATCCACTTCCCCGGCTTCCTTTGAAATTAAAGACGAAAGATAGTGTCTTCTGTACTCGTTTAGTTCATCCAGTGAAATGTAACTATCTTCATTAAAATCGGGGTATTCTGATTTAATAAGATTAAATAAGCCTTCACGAAGATAATGGGCTTTTATTTCTTCTCCGGCTTTTATTTCCTTTTTGGATAAATTGCTAATCATTGAGCTCGTTTTAATTGGGGAACTGGCAGGTTAGAAAAGGTTATTGAATGTTTTTGCGACAAGGAATGCTGCAGCTGCAGCTGTGATCCCAATGAGTGTAACCTTTATAGCACCTTTGATCAGAGGCTGCCCGGTTACTTTGCTTTTAAAATAGCCAAACAGGAACAGACAAATTACAGTAAGTATTGCTGAGATAACCAGGCCCTGATAGGGCGTCCTGGTGAAAAAGTACCCCGACAAAGGTATAAGCCCTCCAATAATGTACGAAATGCCAATAGTGGCGGCAGAGTTCCTTGCCCTGTTAACATTTGGCTTTTCCAGGCCAAGTTCATACTTCATCATAAAATCGACCCACTTGTTCTTGTCCTTTGCCATTTCATCCGCTATGATATTCTGGGTCGTCTCATTCAGGCCGTACTCTGCAAATACAAGCCTGACTTCATTCTTTTCAGCTTCGGGGATCTCTTCAATTTCGTCGAATTCTCTTTTTAGTTCAGCCTGATAATGCTCCTGTTCAGTTTTCCCAGCCAGGTAACCGCCTAATCCCATCGCTATGCTGCCAGCCACAATCTCCGCGATCCCCGCCGTGATTACTATTGCATTATGCTGAACGGCTCCGCTCAGACCAGCTGCAAGTGCAAAAGGGACTGTCAGTCCATCGGACATTCCTATTACAATATCGGTGATAAATTCCGAGCTGCCAAGATGTTCTTCCTTGTGAATGGTTTCATGAGCGTCCATTTGATTCTATATTTCTTAATATTTAATATTGATAATCCAATATTAGCTGAATTAATACGGACTGCAAAAGTTATAAATTTTTATTTATCTGACCGCTAAAAGTCTTGGTTTTTCAATAAGATAAACAGTCCCCAGGAATACAAGCAGGAGGATGGTATGAAAAGCAATCCTGAGAATTGAAAAATCCATCCTGACGACTGAACTGACCACATACAGAAGAACTGAAAGTCCCAGGTATCCCATAAATTTTCCCAGGTTATATTTTACCGGGAAATATTTTTGTCCAATAATGTAGGAAAGGATCATCATTGAACCGTAACAGATAAATGTTGCCCAGGCAGATCCATAATATCCGTAGATAAGATGCTCAGAACTCAGCGGTATCCAGATAAAGTTCAGTATGAGTGTGATAACGGCACCGATTAGAGAGAGCCAGGCACCCCATGAGGTCTTTGCCGTGAGCTTATACCAGATCGAAAGATTGTAATAGACTCCTAGAAAAAGGTTTGCCATCATTAAAACCGGGATAACACCTTTTCCTGCCCAATAAGCTTTTCCTCCCACCAGTATGGGCATTATAAAATCATCGAGGTAAAGCATCGTAACAAGGAATATCAATGAAACAACTATGATGAAGTAATCCATGATCTTTGCATAGACCTCCCTGGCATCTTTTTCCTTTGCATGGGCAAAAAAGAATGGCTCGGCCGCATATTTGTATGCCTGAATGAAAATAGTCATTAAAATAGAGATCTTATAACAGGCAGTATAGATACCAACCTGATAGGATGCAATATCCTTCGGCAGGAGGTACCTGAGCAAAAGCCTGTCAAATGTCTCATTTACTATTCCTGCCATGCCCGCAAAAAGGAGAGGGAAAGCATAAAACAGCATTCTCTTCCAAAGGTCCGGATTTATCTTCCATCGGATCCCGGATATCTGGGGCAGCAGCATAAACAGAGTAATCAGACTTGCCACAAGATTTGAAATAAAAATATATTCTATTCCCCAGTGCGGTCTGTAGAACGATGTGATAAGACGCCCCGCAACTCCCATAGGATCATGCTTTACAAGGAAAGGACAAAGCAACAGGAAGAAAAGGTTTAGAACGATATTGACTGATATATTTGTCATTTTGATCCATGCAAACCGGGCCGGCCTGTTCTGAGCCCGAAGATGTGCAAATGGTATGGCAGCCAGAGCATCAAGAGCAAGTATCCAGGCGAACCAGACTACATATTGAGAATGCCTGGGATATTCAATCCATCGTGCGATGTCGCCGGAGAAAATTGAAACGACAACCAGGAAGATCACTGAGGTAATAATGAGGGAGATCATCCCTGTGCTAAACACCTTCTCGCGGTCTTTCTCATGCTCATTGAATCTGAAGAAAGTTGTCTCCATTCCATAAGTCAGGATTACCATCAGAAAAGAGGCATAGGCATAGAAGACATTCACCGTTCCGTATTCACCGGGCTGGAATACACGGGTATAGAGAGGCACCAGCAGATAGCTCAGTATCCGGCCCAGAACACTCGGGATTCCATAAATAGCGGTCTGACTTGCCAGGCGTTTGATTGCAGTCATGCAGGCAAAGATAAATAAAAGCGGGAATTATTCTGTGGCCGGCAAACCATTACTCCGCTCCCCTCAGAGTAAGTCAGCTTTTGATAACAGGCAGATAGAAATCTTCCTTCCGGAGATTGCATTTTTTTGCCACAGCCTTTGAATATGCAAGTCTTCCGGCATTCTGATTTCGTGAATCTGAGCCGAAAGTGAATTTCAACCCCTGATCTTTTGCCATGAGAATAAATTTATCATGTGGCGTATGGGCCATGTCGTTTATCTCAATAGCAATATTTCTTTTTTTTGCTGCAGTGAGTATTTGCTGCATACGTTCTTTTGTCCATAAGGTGTAATAATCGCGGGCTATACAAACCGGCAGAAAGAGTGGCCATCCGAAAATATTTATGGGTTCGTTGTTGAGTATGTCGAGAGAATGGGCCATATATCGTTCCATGAATTCATCGGTATTTTCAACATAGGTATTAAATTCCCATATCTGCAGCATTTCTCCATTTGCCATGGTTACTCTTTGCGGATCCATCAGGATATAATCAACTTTTGATAGAAGTTCCGGAGAAAAACGTTTAGACCATCCCATATCGATAGGTTGTAACCCGACATAAACCGGGTAGTTTCTTAACTTATCAATATACTTTTTCAGGTCAGCGTCGTCCTTTATGGCCCATACAGCAGGATGATCGACAATACCGAATTTTACCTTTCTTTCCCTGGCTATCTGCATCACCCTGTCAATGGTGAATTCATTTGTAAGGTGAACATGAAGATCTACCAGCGGGAAGTCATATTCTTCTGAGGCATTAACATTTTTAAGATGTGGCGACATGAGCATCATGGAGCCTGCCAATCCGGCATTCTTAATAAAAGTCCGACGTTCCATTTTAAGTTGATTTAATTGATTTTGATATCCGTGAAGTTTGATGATACAAAGATTCATAAACAGAATTCAGCTAAGATGAAATTGCTGTTTATATTTCACCTTCATATTCAAAGTTACATTATTCCTGACTGAAAGTCAATAATAATGACCCGGGAAACCAGACATTCTTTAGAATAAGAGTTAATCGAGGGCTTTTTGCAGGCTCTAAACATTGTTGCCCAAAGATCTCATCGCGTGATTGTTATAAGACAATCAGGATTTACAGGATTAATGACAGATCACCGAATTCGTGCCACAGATATTTTCTTTCGATAGCCTCTGAGTAGATTTTTCTTATTAGTTCAGGGCTGAGAAATGCGCTTATAAGATCGAGGTGGCTCGCTTCCGGTTCATGGAAACCGGTGATGAGGCCATTTGCAACCTTAAGGATATGACCTTCGGTGATCCTGAGGGTTGTGTAGGCATGCCCTGGAATAATTTTCCCGGAACAGCTTGCTGCAGACTCCAACGCTCTGACCACTGTTGTTCCCACAGCAATTATTCTTCCGCCATTTATTTTTGTTGTTTCAATTTTTGTTACCGTGCCAGCCGGAATAAAGTACTCCTCTTCACCTACCCTGGGAGTACGTGTCAGATTATCATCCATATAGGAACTTAAACCAGTGTGGAGTGTAAGGAATGCAGTTTCAATACCGCTCTTTTTAAGTTCAAAGAGCATTTTCCAGGTAAACGCCCTGCCGGCGCTAGGCATCTCTGAAGAACCCGGATCTTTTGCAAATATCGTGAGATAATATTCCAGGGGCAACGGGGCCGATACATAGCCATACCGGATAGGCTCACCGATCTGGTAAAATTTGTTTATCAGATCCACGCCGGTTTCAGAAAATTTTACTCTCCAGAGCCTTGGATTGTAAGAATCTCTTTTTACAATAATTGCAGTTAATCCGGTATCGAATTCGATTTTTAAACCTGGTTTGATAGTTGTAACAGAGCCGCTTATCTTTTCATTCAGAATGAGGATCAGCCAGTTATCATCAGGCAGATGTTCAGCTAACCTGACCTCTGCAATATGATGCTTCTTATTTTTCAGAGTTTTTAATGATGCAGGCAAAGTTCTGCTGGAATTGAAAACCAGAAGATCGCCCTTTCTTAAAAAATCCGGAAGATGATTAAAAGTTGAATGAAAAGTTTGGCCGTCTTCCCTGTGTGCAACAAGTAATTTTACCCGGTCGCGGTTGACTCCCCTTAGTTCAGGAGCTGTTTTCGCGTTAAGCTCCTCAGGCAGGGAAAAGGAGAACACGGGTTTCGTTTTTGTTCCGGTATTATGCATGTCGTTTGGTCTTAATTGTTTCCTTCCAGTTCTCCTGTGCCTGGAAGCGCTGGCCGCTGATGGATGCTGATTCATCGGAAGCCAGAGGACATATCTTATTGATCTGAGAGGCAACCTTATTCAGCCTTTCCTTATTCCTGGCCGTTATAGATATAGCTTCAGCATTTTCCCTTGCAAAGGCAAGAGCCAGCTCTTTTCCCAAACCCTGCGATGCTCCCGTAATGACTATCTTCTTATTCGACAGTTTGTTCATTTTATCAATCTTTAACAGGCTCCTGGTAAAGGCCGAAAATGTTACCTGCCGGATCAGTGAATCTTGCAGTGATTTCCGGGTAATCTTCACCGACAGGCTGGACAATTTTGCCACCATGTGCCACAATGGCTTTGACAATTGATGACACATTGTCAACCATGATATAGACTAAAACTCCGGCTTCGGAGGATGGGATCCGTCCGATAATCCAGGTTCCGCTTACTTCATTTACAGTATCATCAAATGCAATATGCCCATCACTGCGTTCCCTGATATGCCAGCCGAAAATTTTCTTATAGAATGAAGCGGAAATTAAAACATCATTGGCTGGAATCTCAAGATAGCATATTTTGCCATTTGAAACTGTTGGGCTTTTATCGCTTTCCATGTTTCTGACAATTTATTAAAACATACCACTCTCATCGTCCGTGAGCTTAATCCAAAACCTCTGAAGTTCCTGATAATGTTTATATAACTTCAGCTGCACAAGGTTTAAAGCATCGCAGTATATAACAAAAATGTCAGAGAAATGTTGATTTTAAAGCTTCACCTTTCAACCAGATGCAGACTTTTAAGTCCCTGAACAGTAGAGAGGATGATAATCTGATTATAAGTTTTTGGATTAAGCTGCTTCAAAATTTCACAGCCGGGCCGTAGATAAGTTATTCGTTCTGCATGAATAGGAAATTCTATTTTGAAATTGCCACTCCGACAAATGAATCTGCTGTTCCGTAATATAAAAACCATTTATCATGGAAATAGACAAGTCCCTCAGAAAATGTGGTTCCTGCTTTGTATTGGCCGGAAATCTCATGGGGCAAGGTTGGTCTCAACAAGCAGGTATCTGATCGGGAAATGACCTTTTCAGGATCATTTACATCGAATACTGCTTTCCCTACAGAATAAGTTCCTTTTGGCACCGTAACAGCCGCATCTTCTCCCTCTGAATTCTTTCCGTTATAAAACAGCACAATACCTTCCTTGTTCATCAAAGCCGGCGGACCACACTCGGTAAGCTGGCTGTCGAATTTGCCTTTTCTGGGGCTTATCACCTGCTTAAGTCCTCCGGCTTCATCCAGCACAGGATACCAGTCTGTAAGATTATCTGACCATGCGAGATTGACAAAATTCTCGCCCCAGTACATTCCGTATTTCCCGTTTATCTTTGCTGCAACAATGCGGTTTCCTTCCTTCCTGGTAATGATGGAGCCCGATTTGGTCCAGTTGTCAAGGAATTTACCCTCATATGCCTTAGCAAATGCAGGACCTTTCTTTTCCCAATGTATAAGGTCTTTCGATATTGCTATGCTCAAACGGGCAATCTTATAATTCCACGAAGTATAAGCCAGAACATACATGCCGTCCTCAGTCTGAATTATCCTTGGATCTTCGTCGCCTCCAGGATAATCGTACTTCATATATTTACCGCTGTCGGGATAAAGAACAGGAGATGGATACTTTGTAAAGTGCAGCCCATCATCACTAAACGCCAAGCCAATTCTTGATGTTCTCCCCCCCAGTATTGCAGCCGGGTTATCTTCGCTCCTATATAGTAAATAAACTTTATTATCCTTCACAATTGCAGCCGGATTGAATACATCTGCCTTTTGCCATTTTACAGTTTTGTCGCTTATGGGATCGGTAAATATGAAGGTGGAATCGGCTTTCAAAACCGGATTTTCTGATGGTTTATAAAAGGATTTGAAATCCCATTTTGTTGGAGGTTGATAGGTGCATCCAGGTGTCAGCAGCAAAAAAAGCAAATAAAAAATTCTCCTCTTCATAATATCATCTTACTATATTATTATAAATCCAGAAGTTATATTCCCGGCTCACAGAATAAAAATGCAAATCAATTTTGTTCTTCAAAATCAAGGTTGGCCGGTTTTTCAGGAAATCCTGAAGCTGTTGAGTCTGCCGAAATAACTCTATTGGCATTATCCAAAATTTCAAAAGAGACATTATCGAACCAGATTTTACCAACACAACTCAACAGTACACCGTATTTTAGCGATCCGCTTTCCGGGGGCACATCCATAACGATTTCACATTTTGTCCATTCAGAAGTCCCCGTTACCGGCCTGTCCTGCATATTGTCAAAACCAAGCGTTTCAGTTAAAGTCTTTGAATCTATACGGAGCCACATGCCTGCCCATTCTGCAACATTTTCAGATTTTATGTAGCCTGTCATTTTTATGGTTGTTCCCAGAAAGCTTTTAGCGTTGCATGCCTGAGCGATTGTCGCAAATCCATCTACTTTATTATCAATAGATTCAATGAAGGCACTTTTTTGGCCGGTTTTTGATACATTAAGGTCTAAACCGGTATTATAGCTGTCGGGTTTGTTTCCGGTCTTATGCCATCCGTTTATCTGGATGTCAGAAGGAGCAAAACCAGATATAAGAATAAGGACAAAAGAAGTGATCAGAATACTTTTAATTGTTTTCATGAATCAGGATTTAGTTTTTGCTTGAACCGTTATAATTAAAGATCCAGTAAGTTACGATTAATTCAGTATTATTTCACTTCATTTTCTACGGTTCCGGTGAGAGGGATTACGGCAGTTGTGATGCCTTCAGCAATTATTTTCATTTTTGAAGGATTATGAGCAGTTTCAGTATGAAAATTATTTTCAGGAAGTCAGGCTTTTTCTGACATGAAATCAAATGCCCCTTTTCTCAAATGGATCCCATATTCAAGCCAGGCTTTGAGGCACGCAAGAAAGTTGGCCCAGCCTTCTGTGTTGCTTTTCAGCCATCTTATCCCTGCCTCATCATTTTTCCTGCCTTTTTCAGTAACAGTTACGAGGGTGGAATTGCCTCCTTTTGGAGTGAGATTAATCTCTACAAACAGATCTGCCCCGTCAATCTCCCAATGATAGGATATATATTTGTCTTTGTCGATTCTATCGACCTTTATGGGAAAGGTCATGTCAAATTCAGGAAATTGCCAGGTGATCACCTTGCCTTCCGCCATTCTTGCACTGCCCTTCGAAATGAAATAATTGGACATCTGATCGGGGTTTATTATGGCATCAAACACTTCATTTGCAGACTTTGAAATCTGAAGTGCTGCTTTGATTTCGAGAGGTTCGTCTTTCATATTGAATGGGTTTAATTTTGTTTGTAATTAGAATTTATTGCCACAATCTTCCATTTCTCCGAACTCCACCTGGATTGTAGAATGTTCTATATTAAACTGTTCCTGAAGATGATGCTGAATAGAGCTTATAAATCCTGCACTGGTTTGAACAGCTGTAGTAAGATGCGCCGTCAGGGCTGTATCCGTAGTTCCCAGGGACCAGATATGCAGATCATGAACCCCGGTCACTTCCGGGAGATTTGCCAGGTATTCACGTACGTGCTCGATCTTTATATTATCGGGCACCGCATCGAGAGCAAGATTTACTGAATCAATAAGAAGAGTATAAGTACCATAGAGGATAACCAGGATGATGCCAAAAGATACCACCGGATCGATCCATTGGATACTGGTCAGAGCCATAAGTAACCCTGCCACAACGACCCCAAAAGATACCAGGGCATCAGCCACAAAGTGGGTAAAAGCACTTCTGATATTGAGATCTTTTTCCCTTCCTTTCATAAAAAGCCATGCTGTAAATGCGTTTACCACAATACCAAGTGCTGCTACAATCATCATTTCACTGGTATTGATCGAAAGGGGTGAGTGAAGTCTCTGTAGGGTCTTATAACTTATGAAGGCGACTGCAAAGAGCAGAAGGATGGTGTTTAATAATGCAACAAGTATAGTGGAGCGCCGGAATCCGTATGTAAATTTCAGGGTAGGCTGACGCTGGGCCAGAATAATAGCAATCCACGAAAAAGCCAGAGACAGAACATCACTAAGGTTGTGACCTGCGTCGGCTATTAATGCCATTGAGTTTGAAAGATAACCAGCCATGGCTTCCACCACAACAAACAATAAATTTATTGTAATCCCTGTTTTAAAAGAATTGGTGAGCTGAACATTATTTTTATTTGTATGGTTGTACTCCATGAGAGCTATGCCTCAATAATTATTCCATTTTGAGATATTATTTGCAGTGCAGGTACAACTGCAAGAATAGCCTCCCAGTAAATTCTGTTTAACAAAGTTAATTATGTTTTTTTACAATGTGCAGAGATTTCACTCCTGCCCGGGTTAACATTTTTATGCTGTTACCAGCTTTTCAATCTCCAGTTTTTTCATCTGCATAATTGCCTGAAACACTTTTTGAGATTTTTCAGGCGTGCTCATCAGCTTAGCCAGGACTGTAGGGACAATTTGCCATGAGACACCGTATCTGTCTTTGAGCCAGCCACACTGACCCTCACTTCCTCCAGCCGTAAGCTTTTTCCAGTAATAATCAATATCGTCCTGAGTTTCACAATCCACAACGAATGAAACTGCTTCGTTGAATTTGAATTCGGGACCTGCATTAAGAGCCATAAATTTACTTCCATTCAGTTCAAAGTTTACTACCATTGAATTTTCGGAAGTAATTTTTGAGTTTTTAAAGATCGAGCAATAAAAATCTGCAGCTGCTTTTGCCTGGTTTTCAAACCATAAGCATGGATATATCTGGTTAATCATTACATAAGTTTATAAATGATCCTACTCGTATGGCTTTTCGGTTACGCCGGTTAAGTATGACTTCACCTCCACAAAACAAACAGAGAATATTACTTTTTTGTTTAGAGGATCATATCATTCGTTATATTGTTTATCTTTCCAATACCACCACTGCAGCTTTTCTCTGTCGTACTCGCTCTCGGTGGCATAATACACCGCACAGCGGAATGTATATAGCATGCATATATCATGAGTCATGCCGGTTATTTTATTCAACCTGTCATACAGAATTGCCGGATTCTGTCCTTTCAGGTCATTTATGCTGCGAAGCCCTATATTCCACAAATCAATTGAACAGGCTTTGCCTATTCCAGGAATTGTCTGAAATTGCTTCAGGACTTTGTATTTGTTTGATGTTTCCGAGTCAGTCATATCATTTGGTTTTTAGCAAAACCTGAAAAGGCCCTGATTTGTTTCCTAAAATCCTATTTTATTCATCAGATCAGCATAGCCTTCAACAGTCACATCTGCACCGGCTTCTGAAAGAATTTGGCTTTGAAAGGAACCGGTTAATCCATAAACAAAACAGCCTGCTCTTTTGGCTGATATGATGCCATTAGGAGAATCTTCAATCACAATCTATCACCACACGTCAAAATCAAACAGGACTGTATTAATTGTGATGTTCCGGAACAGGTTTGCCAATTTCCCAGTTAAGACCGAATGGATCAGCCAGTCTCCCGATTCTCCATCCATGATCTTCCCCGACAGGAAAAATAAGGGTTGACCCGGCTTTCAAAGCCTTGTCAAAAACAGTGTCAGGATCCTCGACTGTTAATATCATTCGCACTGTACCGCCTCCCAGCAATTCGGGATTTGAACTGTCTGAAGCTTCATTGCTCACCCAGAATTCGGCGCCGCCAATTGAGAGCTTTGCGACGAGGTCGCCGTCAGGACTTTCAAGCCGGTACAATTCAACAGCATTGAAAGCCGATTTGTAGAATGCAACGGCCCTCTTGCTGTCACGGACAGTAAGCCATGGGGCCAGGGATGTCGATATTGCTTTCATCATGATTTTAATTGCAAAGTTTTAAAATACGGTTTACAAACTCAAAATTAACAGAAAAAGACATCTGGTAATCTCCCTGAGTATTAACTTCTGCCGTGATAACCACAATAAGGTTTTTCAGTGCGAAACATGTTCAGATATTGAGTAGGACTACCTGCCGTTGATGAATCGTTCATACCAGTATAAAGAAACATCAGCATATGAATAATTCTGTGATTTTATCAGACTTATGCTGAAATATTTCTTGTCAGTCATATTCTCTATCTGGGCAGTTGTCCTGTTAATACCATAATTATAAGCTGTTGCAAGAAATTTTACCTGGGAATGCTCGTCTTTTCTCACAGTTTTAAATTCTTTCTCGCAGATCTTAATGAATGCGATCAGGTAATTGACCTGGATTTCCGGATCTTCCATATCAGTAATTATGGATCTTCTGAAATCCTTTATGTTATCAAAATCAGCTATGTTTTTGAATATTATTCCGGATCCGGCACTCAAAGCCATCGGCGCTTTTTCGCGGACCAGTTCGGCAAAGGAAGGTTTCATTTGAAATTCTCCTATCGAAAAATCAGCATATTCATCTCCGAGATTTACATAAAGTGTTTTTAGCAAGCTCGTCTCCATCTTATCCCTGAGAGCCGAATACCGCACCAGTTCTGGGAAAACGACCGACAAAGCCACTGCATAGGATATATGATTTTTAGAAAGCATGGGTTCGATCCAGGCTCTGTTTTCCTTTTCGAAGACTGAGGCTTTATTCCAATCGTCCCCGAACAGATGCTGGTAGTCAATTGATTGTGAAATGGTGAACCCTGTCGCCATGAACAGAAGCTGAACTGTAACCAATATTCTCACAAAATAAGATTTGTCTAGAATGGGATCTTACACTGCATTATTGAATTCTTCTTTGGAGAATAGTACATATAAGCAAGGAATATCTTTCCATCATCTTTTATGAGATGAGGATTGAAAAGTTCTGATATAACTTTTTCATCGCTGAAGGTGAGTGTCCCGTATTTATAATATGCATATTTTGTATTGTCGGTATTTACAAACAGACTTTCAGAATTCTGAGCCTCGGGTTTAAGGGTCAGGAGAACTCTGTTCGATAAATCAATTACCTTATCGCTGGTTTTGAAAAGGATATCGTCAAACTTTATATTGCTGTTTAGTGTGCCTCCAACAGATCTTACCGGATCAAAAGTAACTCCGGGAATATTTGTGATAAGCTTTGGCATCGTGCTCATTGGTCCACCGCCTTGCTGCACTTTATTCATCATTTGCTGGGTATATTGCATGGCAAGATCTCTTTTCTCCTGCTCAGTTTTTGCATTTTTAATTGCTTCGTCCATTTTCTTGCCGTCAGCTTCATTCACTACAACATTTTCTATCACGATTGCCGCGAATTTATCTTTCGATCGTGCAACCTTAAACTCCCTGATCTGGCCATATGGACCGTAGGTTTTTCCATTGAATTTTATAAGGAACTTGTCACCGGAACTGCTGATGTAATCATTATTAAGCCAGGCGGTAGTTGCTTCAGGCGCATCGGCTGAGCTAAGACCTTCAAATCCGGCCAGTTTCTTATCTCCTGCTTTGATCGGACCCTGCGCTGTACCATCTTTTGCAATGTAGAAATCGTCTGACATTCTGTCTTTAATAAGAATGGCCCCATCTTCTCTGACAGTAAGCGATATTTCCGAATACATGAGCTTTAAATTTCCGCCCAGATCAAGGACTAATTCAGGTTGTTCGCATGCACATTTGGGTTCAGGTTCTTCTTTTGAATCCTTATTATCTGATCCGGGAGTTCCGGTTATGCTCCTGGTGACAGATTTTGAAATCTTATTCAGAAATTTACCTGTCTGGGCAGTTAACGGTGCACCATAAAAAACACAGATAAGCACTAGAAATAAAACCGGCTTTTTCATAATTTAAGCTTTATTGTTATTATCGGATATAAATATAACATATTAAGAGCAATGAAGAAAAAGTATTAAGACTTTTTGACAAGACTTTCTTAAAAAAAATCCCCTGGTAATTGAGAATATCTGGTATGAAAAATCCGGTACCAAAGTGATACCGGATGTCATTGAAAATTCAGGAATGAAAAAAACAAGGAATTATTTATGTCTGACAGGGTTGTCCGTAAGAGCTTCAAGCCCATCAGCTGTCATTACCCATATCGAGTTATCTGATTCCCATCTTGATTCGAGATATTCGTCAGATTCATTTCTGAAGGAAGAGTGAATCAGGATCTTCGGATCTTTTTCAAATTTTAAAATTGTACCTTTTGGAATATAAAGATTTATTCTGATGTCATCGGCCGCCCATTTCCTTCCTTCAGGCAACATGAAATATTCATCAAAATGAAGAGTATCACCATTGACATTGAAGTTGTAGATCAGTCCTTCTGCTTTTTTCATAGCATCCGTTTCATTTTTTCCTGCCGAACGGCGTCTGACTTCAACCCTGGCGGTATTATCATCCGATCTGTCAACAACTAAATAGGGGCGTATGTACAATTCTTTCTTTTCATCGTTTATGTAAATCGAATACTCATCATGAGGGATTGAAAGCTCCTCATCATAGGTGAGATTTGCAATCCTGCTGACGCTTTTTACAAAGAGAGTATCAGGAGAATTTGGGAGGGATAACGTTTGGGTTGTTTTTGCGGTTTGGGCAAAGCTGACTCCTTCATTGAAGGATATTATTGCAAGGATGGCAATAGCCATAACCCAGACTACAAGACCAGTCAGAGCCACAACGCCATCCCTTGCCCTGAACCAGAAGATCAATTTGACACCCCAGTAGATCAGGAAAAGCATTGGTAAAATTACGACAACGCATGATAAAATGATAATCCATGGGACAGCCGACGGATTAACCATGTAATAGAGGAAATGCGGGAAATTTATCAGATTCACTCCTGAGGAATCGATTGAAAAGAATCCCGGGAACTTAAAAATGAAGATCATTACAAAACTGAGGATAGTGAGGAACCCGATAAGCACAAACGAAACTCCGACAATTATCAGAATGACTCGAGCGAATATAAAAAACACTCTCCCGATTGCTCTGAATACTTCATTGATGGCGTTCCCAATCCTGGAGGAACTATTGTAAGCCGGGCTTGTTAAAGGGGCTCCCGGAGTTTTATCCCCAATATTATATTTGTTATAGGCACTGCCATACATGTCTCTTTTCTGGGAATCTGTGCGGGCTGCGGGGAGCGCTATCCAGAGAGCAAGATATACAAGAAATCCAACACCAAAGAATGCCACAAAAAGTACAAACAATATCCGGAAAAGTACCGGTTCAGTATCGAGATAGACAGCAATTCCGCTGCAAACACCGCCTATAACTGTGTCATCAGTGTTGCGATACATTTTTTTTCTGCCTGAAAGATGTACAGCCTCTGCTCTTTCTGGTTCAACAGGATCAAAGTCCTCAGGTTTTCCTATAATGGAAATCATAGAATCAACATTTTCCCTGGTAATTACACCTGCGATGCCTTTTTGTGAAAGAAAAATTTCTGCGATGCGTGCTTCGATGTCCTCAATAGTCTCATGACCGCCAGGCATCTTCCCAAAACGGTTGTTGATTGCCTGAAGATAATCGCGCAGTATCCGGAACGCCTCTTCATCAGTCTGAAAAAGAGTACCGCCGAGATTTATATTAATAGTCTTGTCCATTAGTTTCGGTTTTTATAGATTATTATTGATTATCTGGTTCTTATCATGTTTACCGATTCAACCAGCTCCATCCATGAGTTATCGAGATCGGCCAGATACTTCCTTCCTTCTTCAGTGAGTTCATAATACTTGCGTGGCGGCCCCTGCTGAGACTCCTCCCAGCGATAACTGAGCAATCCGGCATTTTTTTGCCTGGTAAGAAGGGGGTAAAGCGTGCCTTCAACCACGATAACCTGGGCTTCCTTGAGTTCCTTTATAATATCACTTGCGTAGCAGGAATTCCTGGACAGTACAGACAGGATGCAATACTCCAGGATCCCTTTACGCATCTGAGCTTTATTGTTTTCTAGATCCATGATATATGTTTTTAAGTGTTTACAGTTCAATTCTTTCTGATCAATTACTTTTTGTAGGTCATGCTTTTTCTAACTGTATCAAATTCTCGCTTTACTGAATCCTTTATATTATGGATATTGACAGGATTCCCTTTCATTTCGATTTTCTCAGCAGTAGTCTTTGCTTCTGGAAGCACGATATAAAGAATGAGGTAGATCACGATTCCTATTCCCATCATGGCAAGCACTAAGAAGATCAGTCTCATAAGCCATAATTCTATATCCCAGTAGGCTGCCATCCCCGCACAAACGCCTCCTATAACCCTGTGCTCGGTATCACGATACATTCTGTGATAGCCCGGAGAAGAAAATTTTTCCCTGGCTGTCGGACCGTCGGAATCGGAGATGTCTTCCGGAGTCCCCATTACGGTAATAGCCTGGTGAACATCCTCAATGGTGATTACCTGCTTGTAACCCGTCAATTTCCCACGGAAAAGTTCTGCCATCCGTGTTTCAATGTCGGAGAGGATCTCTGACGAACTCTCTTCTCCGGCAAAATGCAGTTCAAGATTTTTAAGATACCTTTTCAACTCTGCATAGGCATCTTCATCAATGTTGAAAGAATATCCGCCAACATTTATGCTTACTGTGATTTTCATGGTGCTTTAAAATATTTACTACTGTTTAATACATGTAACATGACATTACAAAGATATATATAAAAATATATACTATGCAATACATAGTACTAAAAATATTCAATTATTTTTATTGAATTTTTAAACAATTGATAATGAGAGATATGCATATATAAAATTTTGGCTTTTTCTGAAATTATCATTGACTCATTCCGGTAAATGCAAAAAAAATCAGGTTTATAGCCTCTAAAAAAGAGTGACTGACATGGGATTATCAGAGAAGTGAACCTGAGTCCAGCCACTTATTCATATATTTATCGAAATATTCTATAATGAAAAAGAAATATAAATG
Source organism: uncultured Bacteroidales bacterium (assembly GCA_963715785.1). Lineage (GTDB taxonomy): Bacteria > Bacteroidota > Bacteroidia > Bacteroidales > VadinHA17 > LD21. Next base: position 1,034,697 of record OY970276.1, on the reverse strand, counting down.
GGGCATACTGGCTCCCGGTAAAATGTCGGCAAAATTCACCAGGGGTCTGCAACTTCTGGAGAATGCAGATCTATTTGCTGTCGGGTCGCGGGATGCTCAGCGGGCAAAAAAGTTTGCTGAAGAATTCGGATTTAAGAAATATTATGGCAGCTATGAGGAACTGGTTTCTGATCCTGACCTTGATATAGTATATATAGCATCTCCGCATTCCTTTCATTATGAACACACACTTTTATGCCTTCGGCATAATAAAGCGGTTATCTGCGAGAAAGCATTCGCTCTGAACAGCGCTGAGGTGTCGGAGATGATAAGTGAAGCTAAAAAGCAAAATGTTTTTCTGATGGAAGCATTATGGCCACCCTTCCAGCCGATATACAGGAAAACAAAAGAGTTGCTTGAAGCCGGCGCACCGGGAAATATTATTCATCTTAATGGCCGGTTTTCATTTCAGCCTCCTTTCGAGCCGCTCGACAGAAAATTCAACCTGGAGCTCGGAGGAGGATCCCTGCTTGATATTGGTATATATCCCGTAATTGATGCACTTTATTTTATGGGAGTCCCTTCGGAAATCAAGGCTAAAGCATCATTTTCAGAGACTGGTTCTGAAAACTCAATAAGTATAATATTCAGTTATTCCGAAGGACGGATGGCAACATTGTACAGTTCATTCAGGACTGCAGGAGGGATTGGCTGCGACCTCCTTTGTGAAAACGGCAATCTTTTCTTTTCCAGGACTCGTGACATGTCGCAAAAGCTTAATGTTGCCCTGAACGGACAGGAAGAGATGTTATATTCACTTCTGCCCGATGGGATGGGATATCAGTACGAAGCAACAGAAGTGATGAAATGCCTTGATGAAGGAAAACTGCAGAGCGATATAGTTCCTCATTCTTTTAGTCTCGACCTTATGACCACTCTCGACAGAATCAGGTCAGCTGCAGGGATTATTTTTCCGGGAAGGGATTGATCAGAAACTGCCGGCAACTATTCCCCAATGGTTTGAATTATGTCAATACAGATCTCAGAGATACAGAAGGAAGGCGCCTTTTATAAAAGAAAGCTTCTTCTCAGTTCAATTATTCCGGGAATATTTGTTTTTCTTATGTGGATTGTAAAGATTGTTGAAGTGCTCTTTGATTTAGATCTTTCACGATTCGGAATTTATCCGCTAAGTGTCAGAGGATTACAGGGTATTTTATTTTCCCCCTTTATCCATGCCAGTTTTTCACATTTATTCAGTAATACCTTTCCCCTTTTCTTCCTCTCACTCGCCCTTTTCTATTTTTATTCTGAAGTTGCATTAAAAGTATTTGCATGGACCTATTTCCTGACGGGTCTTCTGGTCTGGTTTGGAGGCAGAGAGGCCTGGCATATAGGTGCAAGCGGTATTGTTTATGGTCTTGCTTCATTTTTGTTTTTCAGTGGGATAATACGCAGGTATTACAGGCTCATCGCCTTATCCCTGCTGATAGTGTTCCTTTATGGATCAATGATATGGGGACTTTTTCCCGGGGTATACAAAAATGTTTCATGGGAGTCGCATATGCTTGGCTTCTTTTCAGGTGTTGTCCTTGCTGTGAGGTACAGGAAGCAAGGCCCACAGCGGCCGGTTTATGACTGGATGGAGGAAGAAGAATCGCCCGGTGAAGAGCTTAGTGAGACAGAAAGCCATAGTGAAGATATTTAATTTCACGGCTGTGAATCTGCTTTTGACGTGATGGCCGCCTCTATCGCTGATTTCGGGGTAACAACAAAATAAATATCTTTGGGTGATAATAAAGTTCACTATGGCTCTAAATTCTGAATCATTTTCATCTCCGGATGGGGAAAATTCCGTTCCTATCTCTATAGGCTTTGATGCCAAACGGGCTTTCTTCAACAGAAGCGGATTGGGGAATTACAGCCGCAGCTTATTGGCTTCTCTCTTAAAGGAGCATCCCGAAAATGCCTATTATCTTTTTTCACCTAAAATTAAGAACAGAATTAACATTGAGTCTGACGAACTGTTTACCCTTATCGAACCGGAACTAAAGATCTTTAAGCTCCTGGGCTCCTTGTGGCGTTTAAAATTTATGAGTGCCGAGATCAAACACCATAAGCTGGATATATTTCATGGCCTGAGCCAGGAATTACCTTTTGGTGTCGAAAAGACAGGAGCAAAATCAGTGGTAACGGTTCATGATCTTATATTCATGAGATTTCCAAAGTTCTACAATTGGATTGATTCCAAAATTTATTACCAGAAGCTTATGCATGCCTGCAGGGTTTCAGACCTTATTGTTGCAGTTAGTCAGCAAACAAAAGACGATCTGGTCAGGTTGCTGAATGTTTCTCCTGATAAAATATCCGTGATTTATCAGGGATGCAGTTCTGTTTTCCAGAAAAAGTATAGTAAAGAATCGCATGATGATATAAAAGCCCGGCATCACCTGCCGGACAGATATCTTTTATACGTGGGTACCGTGGAGGAACGCAAGAATTTGCTGGGCCTTATTAAGGCGATTGATGTTGCTGACATAAAGATACCACTGGTTGTTGTTGGCCGTAAATCTGATTCATATTATAAAAAAGTGACTGACTATGTTGCTTCACGCAAGCTTAAAAATATTTTGTTCCCGGAGCATATATTAACTAATGAATTGCCCGTAATATACCAGGATGCAGAATGTTTCATTTATCCATCGTTTTTCGAAGGATTTGGAATCCCTCTTCTGGAAGCCCTGGTATCAGGAACTCCCGTTATTACAAGCAGGGGAGGATGTTTTGCTGAGGCGGCAGGGCCCGGAAGCATTTATGTAGATCCTCATAATCCTTTGACTATTGGGGAGGCAATCCTCGATGTAATCAGCAACAAGAGTCTCAGAGATAAAATGGTTAGTAGCGGAACAGATTATGCAGGCAATTTCAAGGACGAGATGATTGCCCGTTCCTATATGAAACTTTATCACTCACTATTATAACAATTCTGTAAAAACTAACTAACTGATAATGAAAGTCTGCGGTTTTACTATAATCAGGAATGCAATTAAATATGGTTATCCTGTCCTCGAATCTATTAAATCTGTCCTTCCTCTGTGCGATCAGATGGTAGTAGCAGTCGGATATTCTGATGATGATACCCTGAACCTGATTAAAAGTATTGAGAGTGAAAAAATAGTCATTATTGAAACAGTGTGGGACGATACCTTAAGAAAGGGAGGCCAGGTTCTGGCCAGGGAGACAGATAAGGCGATGGACTCAATCGCAGCAGATTTCGACTGGTGCTTCTATATTCAGGCCGATGAAGTAGTTCATGAAAAATACTATGATGTTATTCAGAAGGAGATGGAGCGGAACCTCGATCATCCGGAAGTGGAAGGGCTGCTTTTTAACTATCTGCATTTCTGGGGCACATATGATTATGTTGGAGTGGGCAGATCGTGGTATCGTCGTGAAATAAGAGTAATCCGAAATAACAGGATGATCAGGTCGTACCGAGATGCCCAGGGCTTCCGGATTAATAATCAAAGGCTTATGGTTAAGCATATTGATGCCTGCATTTATCATTATGGCTGGGTAAGGCCTCCTGAGACAATTAAATCAAAAATGAGAAATTTTAACACTCTTTATTTTACCGGCAACAAACTTGAAGAGAAGTTAGATAAGCTAACCAATTTTGACTATTCGGCAATTGAAGAAGTAAGCATATTCAGAAATACCCATCCAAAAGTGATGGATGAGCTTGTGAAGAGACTTGACTGGCATGTTGAGTTCGATGCAAAGAAGATAAAGATCAGTCTTAAAGATTCACTTCTCGCCTGGTTTGAGAAAAAGTTCGGTTACAGATTGTTCGAATATAAAAATTACAGAATTCTTCCTTAAGATGCAGCTGCCTTCTTACAATATTAATATATTCAAAATCCGATTAAACAGCATTATAATTTTCCTTGCTTCTGATAGCAGATCCTGAGTTAATAATTTATTGCGTCATTTTGTTACAGGGAAAATGAAAGCGGCGTATGCAATTTTAGATTACATTCGTGGTTTTATTTCAGGCAAATATCTCTAAATACACACATGGTCTCATTAATTATATCATTTTATAAACGTTTAGACTTCCTTGATCTTATTTTGAATGCACTTGATAAGCAGTTATATAAAGACTTTGAGGTAATTATTGCTGAGGACAACAATGATCTTCTCACTGTTGAATATATAAATAAGGCCCGTACATCTCATGCATTTAAGATAAAACATGTATCGCAGGAAGACATCGGTTTTCGCAAGAATATGATACTAAACAAGGCGTTGAATGTTGCATCCTTTGATACGGTTTTGTTTCTGGATGGAGATTGCATTCCTCACAAAAATTTAATAAGTCAGTACAAAGAAAATATTACACGGGGAACTGCATTCTTTGGGCGGCGTGTAATGCTTGGGAAAGTCTACACATCAAATCTGCTGAACACCAGGGAACTCCAGTCTTTAACACTCATGAGATTGATATTTTCCGATTCAAAAAGGATTGAAGAAGGACTTTATCTTCCATGGTTCAGAAAAATGAAAAACGGGTATCGTGGATTACTCGGTTGTAACTGGGGAGTAAATAAGCTGGATATTACTGATGTTAATGGTTTTGATGAAGACTATGTACATGCATCCGTAGGGGAGGATAATGATATTGAATGGCGACTTCGCCTTAACGGGGTAAAGTTCCAATCGCTTAAACACAAAGCCATAGTCTTTCATATGCACCATTCTGAAAACTATAATATTCATTCTGTATCCATAAATAATGCGCTGTTTGAGGAAAAAAAGAAGCTTCACCAGGCTTACTGTCTTAATGGCCTGAAAAAGATTTCAGGCAAACAGTAATTAAAATCTTCGCATTTATAAAGCAGACCTTCCTCAAAGAAATTCGGGATAAAAGCTGTAAAATATTTATATCCTGAGTAAAATCATTGCTTTACAAAAAAAATGATTAGTTTGCATGATGTTGGTTTTGTTTAAAGGGCAACAGCAGTGTAAGGTGTGCAATAAAGGGCTGTTCCATTTGAGTTTAATAAAATGTCATCACAAATTGAGTTTGATAATTAAGCATTACTATGTTCAGAGGAGACGGCGCATTGCCTGATTGGAATATTGGTAATCCCTGCATTCGTGCTCTTAAAAGTGACAGGAAGCGATGAAAAGAGTATTAGTTGACTTATATAAAGTAAAGCGGATATATTCCGGATTGGGTCAGTTTTCACTTAATTTCGCAAATGAGCTGATCCGTCAGTCGCAAGATGAATTCAGTATCGTTTTCCTTACACCGGCTAATTTTGAATTTGAGAATATTCAAAGGTTTGAGTCTGTTAAAGCTAACTTTCAAAAAAGATATCTTCCTGCACTTAATCAACCTTATGAAATCTGGCATGGTCTTCAGCAATTTCCTTCACACTTCCCTAAAAAGAACTCAAAGTTCATACTTACGGTTCATGATTTAAATTTTTTGTACGAAAAAAGCGGGCTGAAGAGGCTAAAGTATCTTAGAAGGCTTCAGAAAAATGTGGATAAGGCTGACTATATTACTGCAATTTCAAATTATACAAGAAAAAATCTCGAGGATAATATAAATCTCAGAGGGAAAAGCGTACTGACAATCTATAACGGGATTAACATCGATTCTGAAGGAATAAGTTCTAAGCCAGCCTATATATCAGGCAGAAAATTTTTCTTTTCAATTGGTATTTTTAATGAGAAGAAGAATTTCCATGTACTTCTCTCTATAATGAAATATTTTAAGGATTACAATTTGATAATAGCCGGAAATAATGAAACCATTTATGGCTCAAAAATTAAGCAGCAAATAAGAGCAATGAACCTGGAAGACAGGGTAATCCTGCCAGGCAATGTTTCATATGGAGAACGACTCTGGCTTTATTCCAATTGCGATGGTTTTTTGTTTCCTTCCCTTGCTGAAGGATTCGGCATGCCAGTAATAGAAGCAATGCGGTTTGGCAAACCGGTGTTCCTGAGCAAATTCACAAGTTTACCTGAAATAGGAGGGGAATATGCTTTTTACTTTGACAGTTTCGACGAAGGTTATATGTCCTCATTTATTGAATCGGGATTAAAATCATACAACGATAATAAAATTTATTTTTCGGACAGAATTAAGGAACATGCTGAAAGTTTTAGCTGGCAAAAATCCATAAGACAGTATCTGAAATTATACCGCGAAATTTCAGATAAAATTGATGGTCCAAAATAGAAAAGTCCTTTATTTTAATATTTCAGGCCTGCAAGTATTCCACGCATGCCCGCATTATCTCTGCCTGTGAGAGGTATTAAAGATTAAATGAAGATATTTACTCCCATTGTTGACAAAGTCAGGCAAATCACTACCTTTAAACCGAATTTACTGTGAAACCTGATTATAAATCTTTACGTATGAATAACAAACCTGTAGCTGTCATTACAGGGGCCAGCAGAGGCATTGGACGATCAGTTGCCATTGCGCTGGCTTCCGAAGGCTACGACATAGCGGCAATAGGCCGATCTGTTGACAGCGAGGGAATGGAAAATCTGGGTCATGAGGTTGAGAAAGTCGGTGCGCAGTTCTTTCCGATTGGTCTTGATATCTCATGCACACCATGCCAGAAAGAGGTTGTTAGTAATATCCTGGAGCGATACGGGAGAATTGATGTGCTTGTTAATAATGCCGGGGTGGCACCATTACAGAGAGATGACGTTCTGGAAATGACCGAGGAAAGTTACGAACGGGTTATGAATATCAACCTAAAGGGACCGGTATTCTTTGCCCAGAAAATAGCACGTGAAATGATTTGGCTAAAACAGAAGATTGCTGAATATAAGCCAGTAATTGTTTTTGTAACCTCGGTGTCTGCTGCAAGATCCTCTACAAACAGAGCTGAATATTGTATTTCTAAATCTGGTCTGAGTATGGCTTCGACTGTATTCGCCGACAGATTATCAGGTGAAGGAATTCTTGTGTTCGAAGTTCGTCCCGGTGTCATTCAAACCGATATGACAACAAAAATCAAGGAAAAATACGACAAACTCATAAACGAAGGGCTGGTGCCGCAAAAACGATGGGGATTGCCTGAGGATATAGGCAGAGCTGTGGCCTCAATAGCCCGGGGTGACTGGAATTTTTCGACAGGAATGGTTTTTGAAATAAGCGGAGGCCTCAATATCCACAAACTCTGAATTAATTGAGGCAGTAGAAGGCCCGAGTATTTCAATTAACTATATCTCATTTTTAAAATACCGCCTGTTCTTGTGAGCGTCAGCGAATAATTTTCAATGATTTTTATATTACTGCCTGTCAGAGTCGCTTTTAACACCAAATAAAAGAACAGATAATCTTGGTAAAGTCGTAAATCATAGCAATATTGTATTCTTAAAACAATAAATGCGATGGCAGACGTCATAACTATCAACGATGACCAAAAAAGGTTTGTATTCCGGGGATTCCTTATCCCTTTCATCCTTGTAACAAGTCTTTTCTTTTTATGGGGATTCGCCCATGGATGCCTTGATGTTCTTAATAAGCATTTTCAGGAGCTGCTCCACATGTCAAAAGCAAAATCAGCTTTTGTCCAGTTTGTATTTTACGGTGGATATTTTTTAATGGCGATTCCTGCAGGCATACTGATGCAGAGATTTGGATATAAAAAAGGGATCCTTTTCGGATTATTATTGTTTGCCGGGGGTGCTTTTTTGATGTTGCCTGCCACTCTTATACAAACATTCGGAAGCTTTCTGTTTTGTCTTTTTATCATCGCCTGTGGTCTAACCTGTCTTGAGACAGCTGCAAATCCATATACGACTGTGTTGGGTCCTGCTGAGAGCGGTGCGCGAAGGATTAATTTCTCGCAGTCGTTTAACGGTCTTGGCTGGATTGCGGGGCCACTTGTTGGAGGGATGCTTATATTTTCTGTTAGTGACAACAGTAATAAATTTGCGTCAATAGCACTTCCTTACCTGCTTATAGGTTCTCTGGTACTTGTTGTTGCTTTCCTTTTCTGGAGAGTTACATTTCCCGAGATTAAAGAAGAATCTCACTTCGCAAAACAAGAGTCGGAGGGCAAACTTAAAGATCTCCTTAAACATCCGCATTTCGTGCTGGCAGTAATTGCACAATTATTATATGTAGCAGCCCAGACCGGTGTTAACAGTTTCTTTATAAACTATGTCACAGAAGAGATTCCTTCAATGACAAATCAGCACGCCGCACAGATCCTGGGTTTTGGCGGAATGGGTTTATTCTGGCTTGGCAGGTTTACTGGAAGTACGGTATTAATGAGAGTTGTGAAACCAAACAGGCTTCTTGCTTTTTATGCATTCATGAATGTTCTGACAATGGCTCTGGTAGTTGCCGGTCTGGGATGGATATCAGTTGTTGCGCTCTTTTCAACTTATTTCTTTATGTCGGTAATGTTCCCGACTATCTTCGCTCTAGGAATAGACGGTCTTGGCCCGTTAACTAAAAAGGGATCATCAATACTTGTAATGGCAATTGTGGGAGGTGCAATTCTGCCAATGTTTATGGGCTGGATTGCTGATATTTCAAGTATGGCACTTGGATTTATTGTTCCTCTGGTCTGTTTCGTTTATATAGTCTTCTTTGGTCTGAAAGGATATAAGAGGAAGGTACTCGCTCCAGTTCATTAGCCATAAAATTATATCTTGTGGGCCTAATAAAATCAGGCATGTATTGTTGGTCACCATTATGCAGAAATTCAATTGGGTTTTTCAAGCCATGTTTGCTGACTTTTATTAAATTTGATATAACCTTGATTAAACGGAAGTATAGTTACATTGCTATACTTTTAAGTTGAACTTTATTTTATTACACCAATTAACCGGAAACCGTGGAAAAACTAGCTCTAAAAGAAAAAATCGGATATGCACTCGGAGATGGTGCTGCCAATATTGCCTGGCGTGGAGTTGCAACTTTCCTGTTCATTTTTTATACCGATGTTTTTGGAATAAATCCTGCTGCTGTCGGATTATTAATGCTGATTGCCCGCTTTAGCGACGGGATAATAGATGTGGCGATGGGGGTTATCTGCGACAGAACAAATTCCAAATATGGCAAATTCCGTCCCTGGATTTTATGGACAGCCATTCCTTTGGGCATAACCTTATCAATGCTGTTTACCACACCGAACCTGGGTCCTACAGGTAAAATAATTTATGCTTATGCCACTTATCTGATATTTTTCTTTTTATACACAGCGAATAATATCCCTTACGGAGCATTAATGGCTGTGATGACTGGCGACGACAAAGAACGCACGAGTCTTGGTTCGTATCGCATGGTAGGCGCATTTACCGGAGGCATGCTTGTTCAAGGGGCTTTATTGTTTTTGGTGGCTCACTTTGGAAATATTAATCCAGCTGTTAGTCTCGAAAAGCTTGACGCAAAAAAATATGAAGTGACCGTATCGACGGATAAAGATGTTAAAAATGTATATATCAAGACCAAAGCCGGAATTGCCTTGTTTTCGTGGGCAAATGCTGAGATGGCAGACAGTCTTAATGTACCTGCTCAGGGCAAAAGTTTTTCGATGGAAGCGAAAAAAGATTATTCGTTTGTTGTATCCGGTGAAGATAATCTTACCACAAAAAAAATTACAATTATCGATCAGAAGAAGGGTTACAGCAATGCCATCTATCTTTTATCTGTCTTCCTCTCACTTTTAATGATTCTGACTTTTGCCACTACAAAGGAACGTGTGCAGCCCCCCAAAGAACAGCAGACAAACCTGGGCAGGGACCTGAAAGATCTGATCAGAAACAGGCCCTGGATCGTGCTGCTGATTATTGGAATGTTATTTAACGTTTACAATTCGATAAAACAGGGTATTGTTGTGATATATTTTTCCCATTATCTGCAGAACCAGCTGCTGGCTGCTTCTTATATGATCGGATTAATGCTGGCTTCTATCTTAGGCGCTATGATAACTTCTCCTCTGGGCAAACGCTATGGGAAACGAAATCTGTTTATTTCTGCCCTGATTTTCTCAGGTGGCGTAAATGCATTGCTCGTTTTTTGTGGTCCCGGAAATATTACTCCCATATTCGCTATAGGCATTATTTCAGAATTCGGAGCAGCCATATTCCCTACATTATTCTTTGCGATGCTTGGTGATGCTGCCGATTATTCGGAATTTAAGAACGGAAGAAGAGCTACAGGTCTTGTCTACTCAGCAGGTTCGTTTGCAACCAAGTTTGGAGGGGGAATTGCCGGAGCAATCATTGGATTTGTGCTTGCTTCATTCCATTATAACGGACAGGATGAAGTTTCCATTCAGGGAGCAATTCCCGGGATCATAATGTTAATGAGCTGGATCCCTACGGTTATTACTCTTATTACGGCTGCAATTATGACTGTCTATCCTTTGAATCAAAAGAAAATGGATGAAATTACAATTGAATTAAATAACCGGAGAGCTAAATCTCAGCTAACCCAGATCTGATAAGAACAAACTATAAATAGATTAAATATGAAATACGGTTACTTTGATGACAAAAACAGGGAATATGTGATAAACAATCCGCGTACACCCTGGCCATGGATCAACTACCTGGGAAACGAAGATTTTTTTTCTTTAATCTCAAATTCAGCCGGTGGGTACACTTTTTACAAAGATGCCAAATTTCGTCGTCTGACACGCTACAGGTATAATAATGTGCCGATGGACAGCGGCGGGAAATATTTCTATATTAATGATGATGGAAATATATGGTCCCCAGGCTGGAAACCCTGTAAAACGGAGCTTGACAAATATGAATGCCGCCATGGCATGAACTATACCAATATAAAGGGTGAAAAAAATGGTATTACCGCAAACGTCCTTTACTTTGTTCCTCTTAAAACATGGGCGGAAGTTCAAAAGCTAACTCTTTCAAATAATACCGACAAAATAAAAAAGCTTAAAATATTTTCATTTACCGAATGGTGCTTATGGAATGCTGCTGCAGATATGGAAAACTTCCAGAGAAACTTTTCTACAGGGGAGGTTGAAATAGAAGGATCGGTGATTTATCATAAAACCGAGTATAAGGAGAGACGCGACCATTATGCTTATTATTCGGTGAATGTCCCGGTTCAGGGATACGATACTGATCGTGAATCATTTATCGGATTATATAACGGATTTGAAGAACCACAGGTTGTTGCTGAAGGAAAATCGCGAAACAGTGAGGCTCATGGCTGGTCCCCGATAGCTTCACACTATATTGAAGTGGAACTGAAGCCAGGCGAATCAAAAGATCTGATATTCGTTCTGGGGTATGTAGAAAATAAAGAAGATGAAAAATGGGAATCCAAAAATATCATAAACAAGAAAAAAGCAAAAGAGACAATAGCTAAGTTCAATACTGCTGAAAAAGTTAATGCTGCCCTTGGCGATCTCCGTGAATATTGGGATAATCTGCTGAGTATATATACCGTAGACTCAGGTGACGATAAGATTGACAGGATGGTAAACATCTGGAACCAGTACCAATGCATGGTAACCTTTTGTTTTTCACGTTCGGCGTCATTTTTTGAATCTGGAATCGGCAGAGGTATGGGCTTCCGCGATTCCAATCAGGATCTTACCGGATTCGTTCATCAGATACCGGAACGGGCTCGCGAACGTATTATCGATATAGCTTCCACCCAGTTTCCCGACGGAGGGTGCTATCATCAGTACCAGCCTCTTAACAAGCGGGGGAATAATGATATTGGAGGAGGATTCAATGATGACCCCCTGTGGCTGATACTCGGTACTATAAGCTATATTAAAGAGACAGGTGATTTTGGGATCCTCGATGAGATGGTGCCTTTCGACAATGATATTTCAGTTGCTAGGAGCTTGTTCGACCATCTGACAGTTTCATTTGATCATGTAGTTAATAACCTCGGCCCTCATGGTCTTCCATTGATAGGCCGTGCCGACTGGAACGATTGTCTCAACCTCAACTGCTTCTCAAATGATCCCAATGAATCATTTCAGACCACAGAAAACAAAACAGAAGGCTCGAAGGCTGAATCCGTTATGATCGCCGGCCTGTTAGTGGTCTATGGTCGCGATTATGTGGATCTTTGCAGGAATCTGGGTAAAGAATCAGAAGCTCTCCGGGCCCTAAAGCATGTCGATACTATGGTAGATGTTATAAAAAAATACGGATGGGATGGTGAATGGTTTGTCAGGGCATATGATTACTATGGCCGTAAAGTAGGAAGCAATGAGAATGAGGAGGGCAAAATATTTATTGAATCTCAGGGCTGGTGTACAATGGCAGGGATCGGAAAGGATGAAGGGCTTTGCACCCGGGCATTGAATTCGGTAAAGGAGCGTCTTGACAGCAAATACGGGATTGTGCTTAATAACCCGGCTTTCACCAGATATTATATAGAATATGGTGAAATTTCATCTTATCCTGCGGGGTATAAAGAAAATGCCGGGGTGTTCTGCCACAACAATCCCTGGATCATGATCGGTGAAACGGTGGTTGGAAATGGTAACAGGGCCTGGGAATATTATAAAAAGATTTGCCCTTCGTACCTGGAAGAAATAAGTGATCTTCATAAGACTGAGCCTTATGTATACGCACAGATGGTTGCCGGGAAGGATGCATCCAGACCCGGAGAAGCCAAAAACTCATGGCTGACAGGAACTGCATCTTGGAACTTTTATGCTGTAACGCAGTATATGCTGGGTATACGTCCTGACTACCACGGTCTGTTGATTGATCCCTGTATTCCGTCAGACTGGAAGGGATTTAAAGCTACCAGGAAATTCAGGGGAGCAACCTATCTGATTGAAGTTGTGAATCCAAAAGGCAAATCAAAAGGTGTAGCTGAGGTGACAGTGGATGATCAACCGAATGGTTCAAACCTGATACCGGTTTTCGGGGATGGTAAAGAACATAAAGTAAAAGTTGTTCTCGGATAAAAATGATGCGACCATGCATTGGCTGAACAAATCAAATAGCCTGGCCGTTATATAAATCTTTAAACTAAACTAATCTATGAAAAAAATTATTTTTGGAATTTTAACTGCTGTTGTTATGCTGGGTTGTACAAGCAAAGTCAAAAACGCCGCTGAGGTTGTGAAAAAGTATCCGGCTTTCGATACCGGGAATATGGACACTACTGTAAAACCGGGTGATGATTTCTTCACCTATGTGAATGGTATGTGGTTGAAAAACAATCCTATTCCTGCAGATAAGAATTCCCGCTCCTCTTTTGATGAACTTATAGAGAAAAACAGACACGATATCAGGGAAATTATCATGGAGGCTGCTGCAACCAAAGACGTTCAGCCGGGAAGCAGCACTGAAAAAATCGGAGCTTTTTATAATTCCGGAATGGATACCGTTTCAATTGAGGCTCAGGGTACCAGCCCGTTAAAAATGTTCTTTGATAAAATTGATTCGATACAGACAATAGCCGATGTACAATCAATCGGGGCTTTTTTCCAGACATACCAGATCAGCCCCTATTTCTACCTGTTTTCCAGGCAGGACTCAAAGAACAGCACCAGTGTCATTGCGCAGTGCTACCAGGCTGGTATCGGGTTGCCCGACAGGGACTATTATTTTAACACGGATGAGTCGACAAAAAAGATCAGGGAAAAATATATGATTCATCTCTCAAAGATGTTTCAGTTGCTGAAGGACGAACCTGCCATGGCAGAAAAAAATGCAAAGACCATTATGAGGATGGAAACACAACTAGCCGGAGCTTCTTTCACCAATGTTGAAAATCAGGATCCTCAGAAGACTTATAATAAATTCAATATCGAAGAACTTGGTGCTCTGGCTCCGGGTATTAACTGGAAGTCATACTTCACAAGGGTGGGATATCCCGGACTTACAGAAGTAAATATTTATCAGCCTGGTTTCATGAAGGAACTGAGCAATATGATGAAAACTGTGCCGGTAGATGATTGGAAGACATTTCTGCGATGGGAACTGATAAATGCTACAGCAAGCTATCTTGGCAAAGACTTTGTCGATCAGAATTTTGACTTCTATTTCAGAACCTTATCAGGACAGGAACAGATGGAACCCAGATGGAAGCTTGTGCTGGATGTGACCAGCGGTTCACTTGGAGAAATCATAGGTCAATTGTACGTTAAGAAATATTTTCCGCCTGTAGCCAAACAGAAGATGACCGATCTTGTAATGAATCTAAAGGCATCGCTTAAGGAAAGGATTGAAAATCTGTCATGGATGGGACAGAAGACCAAAGAGGAAGCGCTGGCCAAGCTTGATAAGATGGGAGTGAAAGTCGGCTATCCTGAAAAGTGGAGAGATTATACCGGCCTAATAATTACACCTCAGTCGTATGTAAGAAATGTTCTGAATTCGCAGGCATTTGATTTCCGTTTTTCAATGGATAAAGTAGGAAAGCCTGTTGATCCGAACGAGTGGGGAATGACGCCACAGACAGTAAACGCTTACTATAGTCCTAATAAAAATGAAATTGTATTTCCTGCCGGAATACTTCAGCCGCCCTTCTTTAATCTCGATGCCGATGATGCTGTGAACTACGGTGCCATTGGTGTTGTAATCGGACATGAAATGACTCACGGATTTGATAATATGGGCAGACAATTCGATAAGGACGGAAATTTGCGCGACTGGTGGACGAAAGAGGACGCCAACAAATTCGAGGCTCATGCTGCAATGTTAATAGATCAGTATAATCATTATGAGGTACTGGATTCTACATTTGTAAACGGGAAACTTACTCTTGGCGAAAATATTGCTGATCTTGGAGGCGCTACTGTCGCTTATAATGCATACTTACTATCGCTGAAAGGGAAAGAGACTCCTAAGCCAATAGACGGTTTTACCAACTTCCAGAGATTCTTCCTTTCATATGCCCAGATCTGGAGGACCAATATGAGGGATGAGGAACTAAGGCGAAGAGTTAAAACTGACGAGCATTCCCCTTCAAAAGTCAGGATAAATGGGGTTGTCTATAATATGCCCGAATTCTATGCAGCCTTTCCGGACGTTAAACCTGGAGATAAACTTTACAGGACACCAGAACAAAGGCCGGTAATCTGGTAATGTATACTTAAAAAACAGGATTTGCACAAACCTGTTTAACAAAAAAGCCTTGATATGTTTGAGTATCAAGGTTTTTTGTTTAATTTCAGAATCTTTCCCAGTAGCTTCGATTTTCTATGAATTGGGGTTGGAGCGGACGCTATAATGGTTGGTATGATTTTAATAATTGGTCAAATCCTAATGGAAATTTTCATTATTTTCCTGATATGATTTATAACATTCATCCATGATAATTCATCAAATTATTAAAAATATTATAATACTAATCTTGCTAATAAGCTCTTTTATATTAAGCAATTGTAGAGATAAGTCTAAAGACGTTATTGTCTCCGCAGAAATGGATATAAATTATAGGAATAGCAAAGGTGAAGATTTACTAGACACTTCTGTTTATGGTCATTTTTTAGTTAATGATATTCATGTCTATAATGTAGTCAATGGACTAAAGAAAGAGGTTGATTATCCAAACTTTACTTATCCTCATAATTTTTTCATTTACAAAAATGATTCCTCAAGTGAATTTTTTCTTAGAGTCTTTATTGAAACTGACACAACATTGCTTCAGTTAAATCAAAGTATTACTGATAGCATAGTATGTGTCATTGATAAATCTAATGGCAATGAGATTTTAAGGAAATTGTGGTATAATAAAGTTTTAAAATGGGAGTTTGGAGCAGCCCAATTGATTACAATAGTGAAATAAATACTGGTTGATTAATCTCATGGTAATAGGTGGAGTGAGAAAAACAGAACAAGTGTGCTCGCCGGAGTAAACGTAAAGTAGAATAGTGTGAGTGTGAGCTAAGACAGAACAAACAAAAATGAAAAGGATTGACAAGGCGCTTGAACAACTTTTAAGCTGACCATACAGACCTTGGGAATCAGAAAAGAACAACGAACCGCTAACACGGACAACCTTACTCCAGAATACTCAGCAACAATCTCGATACCTGATGATTGCGTTCACTTAAATCGATAATTTCTAATTTTAATCATATGACAAAACAAGTTTTTCTTCTTCTGAATTTGGTTCTGGCATTTTATAACATTGGAACTATCTGGGCAATGGAAGTAGATATTTTCAGATCTTGGAGGCACCTTGATCCAAAGACCTTTAAATTAGTGCAGACAATTCATTGGAAAAAACTACCTTATTGGATTTTTTTTCCAGTAATTCTTGCTTTTGTTGGTTCAATATTTCTTTTTTGGCATCACCCAGACAATATCCCAATATGGGAAATTTGGACTGTTTTCTTAATTCAATTGATTTCACATATTCTTACAGCAATTTTTTGGGGACAATGGCAAGCAAAACTTTCAAAAGATGAATTGGGAGGTGCGAGTCCTTACCTAGACAAAATCTTAAGGACACATTGGATCAGGACCTTTTTAATAAATGCCTATGGCTTAATGCTACTTTTTATAACTATCCAGTCTATTAGATAAATACCGATTTTTACCTTGACAAAAATGCTGTCGCTAGCTCGGTCGGTTTAATTAAGTGCCTTCCGCCAACTCAAGACAGCTTTGTAACCAGCCCCAAAATCTATGCTCAAAAACTCTATTCTATTTATAAAATCCCGGACTTATATTCTCACAAAGAAAGGAATGAAAAGGGCAAGCTCTGATGTAGGGTTTATGTTTATCGCATATAATCTGAGGCGAATTGGTAATATTTTGACCAGAGATAGGCTGAAAGAGTATCTAAGGATGCTTGTTTTAATGTTTTTTGACCTTTTAGGGATCAATTTTAGAAAACTTGTGGAAAAGAGCTCTCTGAAACTGGCTTAAATTGAAAATACTAAATAGTTATTAGACAAACTCCCGTTAGCGGCAATTTTTAATCAATATGTTCTAAAGAAATGAGAAATCTATCTAATATTGGTCGCATCTTTTATGGTATCTCTATAGTCGTCATAGGGTTGCTTACCATTTATTATCGTGATTATCCTTATATGCTAATACCTCCAGAGCATCTCTGGATTCCCAATCTTGTAATGCTCGCTTATATTTCTGGATCTCTACTTATTTTGGCTGGGGCTTGTATTGTTTTTGAAAAGAAAAACATGCTAATTTCGATCATGTTAGGAAGTGTACTTTTATTGATATTTTGCTTTTACTTTATTCCATATCAATTTATGGTAAGCTCGAATTATTTGCATTTTGGAGACTGGGAAAATGCAGCGAAAGAATTAGCATTATCTAGCGGTGCATTTGTAATTGCCGGCTGTTCTTCAGAGAAGAATAAAAATACTATTATCAGGAAACTAATCCCATTTGGATCTATTTTATTTTCGATAACGATAATCAGTTTTGGAATTGATCATTTTCTATTTGCCAAAGAGGCAGCAGACTATGTTCCATCATGGATCCCCTACCATCTGTTCTGGATGTATTTTACTGGCACAGCACTAATTGGTTCTGGCCTTGCGATTATTTTGAAAATAAAGGCTGGATTAGCTGCCACTCTTTTAGGTACAATGATTTTTACCTGGTTTATTATTCTTCACATCCCCAGAGTGATTACATCTCCAGTGACTTATATTGGAAGTGAAGTTACCAGTGCTTTTATAGCGCTTGCATATAGTGGAATTGCCTTTGCTATTGCTGCAACTGATAAAAGACGACAATAAAACTGCCGTTAACACGTGTTATAAAACATTGGGGCTTAAGTGGTTACTCAAACATTCTGCCACGCATCAAGTTCGGCGTAACTGGATAGGAAAGTAGCTCGCAATCCCCAACGATTTCATACTACCAACCGTTATGTGTCATAGCCCGTGCAAAACCCTATAGAATCTACATTAGAGAATTTATCATGACCCAATATTTTTCTATTTCTTTCCGGACTTATAACCAAAATAACAAATATGAAATCAAGAACCTTTCCGCATTGTAATTATAAATATTCAATAAGTGAATATAGAAAACAAGTTCTCTTAAAGTTAGTCTTTTCAGAATGGAATTGTAAGAATTGTAATAAAAAACTCACTTTCAATTTCACGAGAAGAGTTGTTGTCGCTTTAGCTTTTGGTAGTCTTCTGGTAGCCCTCCTTTCTTTACAAAATGCTATTCAGATGATTCCACTGAAATGGGCTGCATTTCTAACGATCTATATAATTGGCTCGTTCTTTATTTTTACTTTCGACACTTTCAAAAAGCCAGAATAAAGCTAAAATCTGGATTAATAGATTTAAAAAAGCTACGAGATTTCATGGAGAAGACTGGATAGCATTTGTCGGTTATCTGATGAGCAAACCTTTCGAAATATTCATTGGAATTGACGATCCTGAGATATTTCCTATCCTAAAAGAAGTAGATTATGGGAAAATAATAAAGAACTTCGACGAAGATGGCAATATCCGTTTTGACGTTTATGCTATTTATGAAAAGAAACTTTTCTATTTCCCTCTCAAATTTACGCCTCACAAATATCTTGACCTAGAAAAGAAAAGAAGGGATAGAACTCCCAATTGAGCTTATCCCAATCAAACTATAGGTCTAAGTTCATTCTATAACTTGTAATTGTTTCAGTATAGTTATAGGAGCTATAAACAAAAAAGCCTTGATATTGCTGAGTATCAAGGCTTTTTTTGTATTGGTTTGGGCTCCCCAGGTAATCCCGAGTCCTCGGGAGAACTTACGACCCACGGATTAATCCCGAGTCCTCGGGATTGCTCTAACCAACTGTTACGTGAGGATATTATTGACAAGAGCATCGAAAAACTCCGGATTATCCTTTTCAGCAATAAGTTTTTCAAGAAATATTCTGCTCTTTTGTCTCTTTATAAATCTTTCAACAATAATTGCCTGGCCTCTGTCAGGAGACACCTGGAAAGACAGGACTAAAATCCAGGGCCTGTGTTTGGCAGTATATTTGTCTTGTCTTGAAGGATTATTGTGCTCAGTCAGACGTTTTTGTATATCAGAAGTCTGACCAATATAATATCTGTCTGAAGAGTTGCTAAATAGAATATAGATGTAAAACATGGCAGCAAAAAAATAGAGACAATTTTCATTATCTCTATGTTTGGGCTCCCCAGGTAATCCCGAGTCCTCGGGAGAACTTACGACCCACGGATTAATCCCGAGTCCTCGGGATTGCTCTAACCAACTGTTACGTGAGGATATTATTGACAAGAGCATCGAAAAACTCCGGATTATCCTTTTCAGCAATAAGTTTTTCAAGAAATATTCTGCTCTTTTGTCTCTTTATAAATCTTTCAACAATAATTGCCTGGCCTCTGTCAGGAGACACCTGGAAAGACAGGACTAAAATCCAGGGCCTGTGTTTGGCAGTATATTTGTCTTGTCTTGAAGGATTATTGTGCTCAGTCAGACGTTTTTGTATATCAGAAGTCTGACCAATATAATATCTGTCTGAAGAGTTGCTAAATAGAATATAGATGTAAAACATGGCAGCAAAAAAATAGAGACAATTTTCATTATCTCTATGTTTGGGCTCCCCAGGTAATCCCGAGTCCTCGGGAGAACTTACGACCCACGGATTAATCCCGAGTCCTCGGGATTGCTCTAACCAACTGTTACGTGAGGATATTATTGACAAGAGCATCGAAAAACTCCGGATTATCCTTTTCAGCAATAAGTTTTTCAAGAAATATTCTGCTCTTTTGTCTCTTTATAAATCTTTCAACAATAATTGCCTGGCCTCTGTCAGGAGACACCTGGAAGGACAGAACTAAAATCCAGGGCCTGTGTTTGGCAGTATATTTGTCTTGTCTTGAAGGATTATTGTGCTCAGTCAGACGTTTTTGTATATCAGAAGTCTGACCAATATAATATCTGTCTGAAGAGTTGCTAAATAGAATATAGATGTAAAACATGGCAGCAAAAAAATAGAGACAATTTTCATTATCTCTATGTTTGGGCTCCCCAGGTAATCCCGAGTCCTCGGGAGAACTTACGACCCACGGATTAATCCCGAGTCCTCGGGATTGCTCTAACCAACTGTTACGTGAGGATATTATTGACAAGAGCATCGAAAAACTCCGGATTATCCTTTTCAGCAATAAGTTTTTCAAGAAATATTCTGCTCTTTTGTCTCTTTATAAATCTTTCAACAATAATTGCCTGGCCTCTGTCAGGAGACACCTGGAAAGACAGGACTAAAATCCAGGGCCTGTGTTTGGCAGTATATTTGTCTTGTCTTGAAGGATTATTGTGCTCAGTCAGACGTTTTTGTATATCAGAAGTCTGACCAATATAATATCTGTCTGAAGAGTTGCTAAATAGAATATAGATGTAAAACATAGCAGCAAAAAAATAGAGACAATTTTCATTATCTCTATGTTTGGGCTCCCCAGGTAATCCCGAGTCCTCGGGAGAACTTACGACCCACGGATTAATCCCGAGTCCTCGGGATTGCTCTAACCAACTGTTACGTGAGGATATTATTGACAAGAGCATCGAAAAACTCCGGATTATCCTTTTCAGCAATAAGTTTTTCAAGAAATATTCTGCTCTTTTGTCTCTTTATAAATCTTTCAACAATAATTGCCTGGCCTCTGTCAGGAGACACCTGGAAAGACAGGACTAAAATCCAGGGCCTGTGTTTGGCAGTATATTTGTCTTGTCTTGAAGGATTATTGTGCTCAGTCAGACGTTTTTGTATATCAGAAGTCTGACCAATATAATATCTGTCTGAAGAGTTGCTAAATAGAATATAGATGTAAAACATGGCAGCAAAAAAATAGAGACAATTTTCATTATCTCTATGTTTGGGCTCCCCAGGTAATCCCGAGTCCTCGGGAGAACTTACGACCCACGGATTAATCCCGAGTCCTCGGGATTGCTCTAACCAACTGTTACGTGAGGATATTATTGACAAGAGCATCGAAAAACTCCGGATTATCCTTTTCAGCAATAAGTTTTTCAAGAAATATTCTGCTCTTTTGTCTCTTTATAAATCTTTCAACAATAATTGCCTGGCCTCTGTCAGGAGACACCTGGAAGGACAGAACTAAAATCCAGGGCCTGTGTTTGGCAGTATATTTGTCTTGTCTTGAAGGATTATTGTGCTCAGTCAGACGTTTTTGTATATCAGAAGTCTGACCAATATAATATCTGTCTGAAGAGTTGCTAAATAGAATATAGATGTAAAACATGGCAGCAAAAAAATAGAGACAATTTTCATTATCTCTATGTTTGGGCTCCCCAGGTAATCCCGAGTCCTCGGGAGAACTTACGACCCACGGATTAATCCCGAGTCCTCGGGATTGCTCTAACCAACTGTTACGTGAGGATATTATTGACAAGAGCATCGAAAAACTCCGGATTATCCTTTTCAGCAATAAGTTTTTCAAGAAATATTCTGCTCTTTTGTCTCTTTATAAATCTTTCAACAATAATTGCCTGGCCTCTGTCAGGAGACACCTGGAAAGACAGGACTAAAATCCAGGGCCTGTGTTTGGCAGTATATTTGTCTTGTCTTGAAGGATTATTGTGCTCAGTCAGACGTTTTTGTATATCAGAAGTCTGACCAATATAATATCTGTCTGAAGAGTTGCTAAATAGAATATAGATGTAAAACATGGCAGCAAAAAAATAGAGACAATTTTCATTATCTCTATGTTTGGGCTCCCCAGGTAAGACTCGAACTTACGACCCACGGATTAACAGTCCGTTGCTCTAACCAACTGAGCTACTGAGGAATATATTTTTGCCTCTTTTTCCGATCCGGTAGTGGCCAGTTCAGGTTTTGAGGAATAATTTCTAAATATGGTTTTATTATTTAGAGTCGCAAAAATAAGGCGTTTTGGTGAATTAAGCAATATCTTTGCAGAAAATTTTTCAAATGAAGCAGATACTCGGAATTGGAAATGCTCTGGTTGACGTTATGACCTTGATTGACAGCGATGATACACTGAAAAAATTCTCATTGCCAAAAGGGAGCATGCAGCTTGTCGATGATCAGAAATCAGCACTCATCAAATCTGAAACTATTAGTTTTAAACGAAATATGACATCAGGCGGATCGGCAGCCAACACAATACATGGTCTGGCGATGCTGGGTGTTAAAACCGGGTTTATTGGTTCTGTTGGCAAGGATGAAACCGGCGATTTTTTTGAAAATGATATGAAATCAGCCGGCGTAAAAACCATACTTACAAGAAGGAATTCTGTAACTGGCACAGCAGTAGCACTAATCTCTCCCGATTCAGAAAGAACATTTGCCACCCATCTCGGAGCAGCAGTCGAACTGGCAGCCAGCGATCTCAGAGAAGACGATTTCAAAGATTTTGATATTTTATATCTCGAAGGCTATCTGATAATAAATAGGCCACTGGTTGAACGGGCATGCTCAATTGCAAAAAAAAGGGGAATGAAAATAGCTCTTGATCTGGCAAGCTATAATGTTGTGGAAGCCAGGCTCAGCGATTTTAGGGAGATAATTGAAAAATATGTGGATATTGTTTTCGCCAATGAAGATGAGGCAAAATCATTTACAGGTTTTTCACCTTCAGATGCACTAAACAGCATTGCATTGCTATGCGACATTGCTATCATAAAAGCCGGAAAAGAAGGTTCAATGATAAAGAATGCAAACGAGACCCTGAATATTTCGGCTATTCCGGTTAAAAGCATCGATACAACAGGTGCAGGAGATCTGTATGCATCAGGTTTTCTGTACGGTTATGCCATGGGCCTGCCGCTTGAGAAATGCGGCCTTTTCGGATCGGTGCTGGCAGGTCATGTTATTGAAATAGTAGGAGCAAGAATGGACCACCCAAAATGGAGCAAAATATTAAGCCTGCTGAGTGAATCCAATATGCCATATTGAACGGTAACCTGAAATTTCAGTTCAGCTCCTTGCCCTGGTATAATTGCATATCCTTTGCGAATAGAAATATGTATATCCGTTCAGGTCAGTCATGTTAACAATCTTAAAACCGTTCTTTTGCATCCTGAGAGACAGTTCTTTCTTATCCATATTGTGATCCGTCCTCAGATCAAGCAGATTGTTCAATCTCGATGATAAACCTGCAACCAGACCATCCCATTTAAGCGACATCTTGTTAAATGAAAAGTAACCGACGAAATTCGCATCAGGGGCCATTAGTTGTGAAAGGTTTAATAAAAAGCTGTCCAGATCTTTTACGAGATTAAGATTTTTAAGATTAATAATTGTCCTGACTCTTCGCAATTCGCTTTTATCAAAATAGTAGTGGTTATGCGGAGGCAGAATTAATAAGCGGGGGTCCTTGGTCAGATTGAATTTCTTCAAATATTGAAAGAAAACATTTCCCTCTTCTGCCGAAAGTCCAAAGTTAACCTCGTTAAAATCGGACTTTTGATATTTTCTTTCAATATTTAAAATTGTCTCATAGACATAGTCGTTTTGAAGAGGTTTTTCATCAGAAGTCAATATAGTCTCCATTGCCATGTTAGTTTAAAAAGATACGTTCCTTTTTCTCTTAGAGATACCGTCGGGGGAGTATAACCAACAGGTACCTCTGCTTTTATTTTGTATATCTTTCCGTTAAAAGAACAACAATTCAATTCGGGCAATGTTTGGGAAAGTAAAAATATTGTATGCTGGTTGATATTCTTTTGTTTCCCGAATGAGGACAATTAAGGAAATCAATCCTCAAGAGTCAGCTGATCGTTAATTGCAGATAATTTTATCGATACTTCATGATGAAGAAGTCAAAAATAAATATCTTGTCATCAAAATTTATAATCTACACCGAGACACATATTTTTCAACTATGAATTTAATCCAGTCCATCATTCTATCCATTATTGAAGGTTTAACAGAATTCCTTCCGATTTCATCCACCGGTCACATGATATTGGCTTCGAGTGTCATGCACATTCAGGAAGACGCTTTTGTAAAAACATTCGAGATTTGTATTCAGATAGGAGCAATTATGGCTATTGTAATTCAGTATGCCAAACGATTTTTGCAGGGAATTTCAATTTATATCAAACTTGCGATAGCTTTTCTTCCAACCGGTATTCTCGGATTTATAGCCTATCCGTATATTAAAGCATATTTATTCAATTCTGTTGTTGTGGCAACTTCATTGCTCATTGGTGGGGTCGTTTTGATACTGTTGGACAAAAAAGTAACTCAGAAGCAGGACGACACGGATGTAATTGATAATCTGAAATATAAAAATGCATTTTTTATAGGTCTGGTCCAAAGCATTTCAATGATACCAGGTGTTTCGAGGGCAGCCGCAACAATAGTGGGTGGCATATTTAACGGGCTGAATAAAAAGCAGGCTATTGAGTTTTCTTTCCTTCTTGCTGTCCCGACAATGTTTGCAGCAACCGGTTACGATTTAATCAAGACGAACGCGGAATTTACCAGCCATGAAATTTTTCTTTTGGTTATAGGACTCATAGTTGCCTTTATAACTGCCTGGTTTGCGGTGAAGGTTTTTGTCAGGATTGTCCAGAATTATGGATTTAAATATTTCGGCTACTATAGAATTCTTATCGGGATAATTTTTCTCTTACTTATAAAATAATCTTAACAGGTTTCTGAAAAAGTGCTGCTTTTTTAAGAGTTGAAATATTTTATGCCTGTATTTGACTGGCAGAAATTTGTTTAATTTTGGATAACTTTTATAACATGTAAGGTCTTTGGATTTAAAGAATTACGTGAAAGAAACTGTATTTTTGAATTTGAATTTGAATTTTAATCTTAATCAGGGAAAGAATAATGGCCTATTTACCTTCAAATGAGCGCTATGATAATATGAATTACAGGCGCTGCGGAAAAAGCGGCATTAAATTGCCAGAAATCTCTCTCGGGCTCTGGCATAATTTTGGCTCTGTCGATATATTTGAGAACTTCAGGAAAATACTTTGGAGGGCTTTTGATGCTGGAATTACTCATTTTGACCTTGCAAATAATTATGGTCCCGTGCCAGGCTCTGCGGAAGAAAACTTCGGAATGATCCTGAAGAAGGATTTTCCTAATCTGCGTGATGAAATGATAATATCCACGAAAGCAGGCTGGGGTATGTGGCCTGGTCCTTACGGCGATTTCGGTTCGAGGAAATACCTGCTTGCAAGTCTTGACCAGAGTCTGAAAAGAATGAATCTTGAATATGTAGATATTTTCTATTCACATCGTTCTGATCCTGAAACGCCTCTCGAAGAGACAATGGGAGCCCTTGCAACTGCAGTCCATCAGGGAAAGGCATTATATGCAGGTATATCAAGTTACCCGGCTGACCTTACAGCAAGGGCAGCTGAAATATTGAAAAAAATGGGTGTCCCCTGTCTTATTCATCAGCCCAAATATTCTATGTTCAACCGGTGGGTCGAAGAGGGTTTGCTCGATGTCCTTGAAGAAAAGGGGATAGGTTGCATACCTTTCTCTCCACTCGATCAGGGAATGCTTACAGATAAATATCTCACTGGGATTCCACTTGATTCAAGGGCACATAACCCTAATGGATTTCTCAAAATTGAAGAGGTAACAGAACAAAAAATTTCAAAAGCCCGGCGGCTTAATGCAATTGCTGCAAATCGCAGCCAGTCGCTTGCCCAGATGGCAGTTGCATGGCTTCTGAAGGATCCGAGAGTGACATCTGTCCTTATTGGCGTAAGCAAAGTGGAACAGCTTGAAGATAATCTGAAAACACTTAATAACCTTAAATTCAGTGGGGAGGAGCTGAATAGCATTGAGCTTATTCTGAAAGAAAAATGAATATCAGGTTAAAAGAATTTTTCTTAAATCCTTTTACACTATTGCTGGCGGTGTGGGGCATCCTGAACCTTGTTCAGGCCAGGTTTACACCGTTAAATAATGATGAGGCATATTACTGGATGTACTCAAATCACCTCGCCTGGGGCTATTTTGACCATCCTCCCATGATCGCACTGATGATCCGTTTGGGTTATTTGTTTTTTCACAATGAGCTGGGCGTAAGAGTGGTGGTTGTTTTGAGCCAGCTGGCAGCTTTATGGGCTGTCTGGATGCTTGTGGATAAAGATCAGCGGACTAAAAAAGAGAGTATATGGCTTTTCTTTATGCTGACTGCTATCCTTCCTGTTTTGAATATTTATGGTTTCATGGCCACTCCCGATTCGCCGCTTTTACTGTTTTCGGCGATTTTTCTTCTGATATATAAAAGGTTTTTGGATGATGAATCATGGCTGAACACTTTATTACTCGGCCTTACTTCTGCTGCACTGATGTATAGTAAATATCACGGTGGCATATTGATAATTCTTATTATCCTTTCAAATCCCCGATTACTTAAAAGCTACAGATTCTACCTGGCCGGCATTCTTGCTTTGATCCTGTTCTTCCCTCATTTGATGTGGCAATATTCAAACGGATTTCCTTCATTAAAGTATCATCTGGTTGAGCGAATCTCAGGTTTTAATCCGGCTCATGTCCCTGAATTCCTGGCAAGTCAGTTTTTTTTCCAGAACCCGTTCGTACTGGTGGTGTTAATAACCATAATTATAAAAGTAAGGGCCAGAGATCTTTTCGACAGGGCACTTTACTTTATCCTGGCAGGATTTATGATATTCTTTTTTATATCCAGCTTCCGGTACCGTGTCGAGCCCCAGTGGACTGCAGTCGTAAGCATACCTCTCATAATTATACTAATAAACAACGTTGATTTCAAATCGTGGATACGAGGTTATTTTAAATGGGTCGCACTTATACTTTTTCCACTCTTCCTGTTTGCCAGGCTTGCATGTATGATCGACTTTCTGCCGGTGACATTAATAAAACATGAGTTTCATCAAAAGAAACAGTGGGCCAGAGATATAAGCTCACTGGCAGGCGAACGGCCTGTCGTTTTCACCAACTCCTATCAGCAGCCTTCGGTATATACATTTTATACCGGGAAATTTGCCACCACTCTCGATAACCTGAATTATCGTAAAACGCAATTTGATATCTGGGACTTTGAGGAAAAATTACATGGCAGGGAAGTATTATATGTACCGCATGTATATAACGATTCATATCTTCAGTATCTGACCAAAATAGTCTTTCCTGACAAAGACTCTGCATTTGTAAAGGATTTTACAGACTTTCAGTCGCTTCAGAAGGAATGCATATTATTGAAAGACGAAGTTTATACTTTCAGCAATACCGGTATAGACTCAATTCATCTGACAATTTTCAATCCTTATCCATACTCAATAGATTTTAGAAATCCGGAACTGCCAGTGCAGTTTCAGATAGCATTTCTTAAAAACGGTACGATAGTATTAGATAAAGATCTTGATCTCCCGGATAATATATCAGGGATGAAACCCGGAGATTCAATTCAGGCTGACTGCAAATTCACGATTGAAGGCTTGCCAGAGGGCAAATATGTACTTGCAATCTGTTCAAAGACCGGAATTTTGTACGACACTTTCAGCAGCAAGCTGAAAACGGCAATTATAAAGAAATGATATCCACGAAGATAATAGTTCCGGATTGCTATTCACTTTAATACTATATGGTCAGAAATTCTGATTTAGTATTTTGGCAATGTCCAGCCGTTGTGATATTCAGGGACTATTAACTTATTTGCGGTAGAGGTTTGAAAGGCTTGCTTAGATTCATCCCAGTTGACTTTTTCTCCTGTACGGAATGCAATATTGCCCATCTGGGCGACCAGGGCAACATCTCTTCCTATATTTATGCCTGCATGAAGATTCTGAGGGGTATTGTTTTTGAGGCATTCAAGGAAATTCTTTACATGCAGATCCAGACCGTCACCTACATTTTTCTGAACAGGAAGGGCTTCGATCCTTTGTTTTTCAGGAACTACTTCCCAGCCATTCCGGTCGAGCACCAGCGTGCCGTTTTCTCCAATATATGACATTCCATGGGGCCTTCTCCAGTTTCCAAGCCCGATGCCGATTGTATGCTCCCAGATCATCGTAAAATCCTTAAAGTCATAGACTGCAGTCATTGTGTCGGGAGTTTCCATTGCATCGTCAGGGAAGGCATATTTGCCTCCAATCGCCATGACCGAAACAGGGACACTTTTCCCCATTCCGTACAAAATATAGTCAATAAGATGAACACCCCAGTCAGTCATCAGACCACCCGCATAATCCCAATACCACCTGAAGGTGAAGTGGAAACGGTTCTTATTAAAAGGACGTTTTGGAGCAGGACCGAGCCACATATCATAGTCGACACCTTCCGGTACAGGAGAGTCAGGAACCTTAGGAACAGCGCCTTTCCAATCGACATATGACCAGGCTTTACATGTGCGTATGCGACCAAGTTTCCCTGATTTCAGATAATTTATTGCATCAACAAAATGAGGCTGGCTTCTCTGCCATTGTCCAACCTGAACTATCTTATTATGCTTCCTTACTGCATTTTGCATAATGTTGATTTCTGCAATTGAATTACCAACCGGTTTTTCGGTGTAGGCATGTTTCCCTGCTTCAAGCGCATCGCACAGGATCAGACAGTGCCAGTGGTCAGGTGTGCCATTTATGATCACATCAATATCCTTATTCTCAAGCATTTTGCGGTAATCAACATATAATTTTGGTTTTGCAAAGCCTCGTTTGATGAGAGCATCGGTCCGGTTCGTGAGAACATTACGATCGATGTCGCACAATGCGGCACATTCGATTTCCGGATTTTTCAGAAAGGACAGCAGATCGGTAAAGCCTTGTCCGTTTGCACCGATGAGACCTACCTTAATTTTATCGCCAGGTGAAATCGTCGTATTTGTTTTGGAAAGAGTGTTATAAGGCATCACACTTCCAGTAGCCAGGACAGATGCTGTTTTAATAAAATCTCTTCTTGTAGAGCTCATTTTTCGATGAATTTATATTGGCAAGGTAATATTTTAATTCAAAATCGTCAACGGTAAGATTGAGGTAAAGGTTAAGGTAAAAATTGAGGTAAAGGTTGAGGTAAAGGTTGAGGTTGGATTGCGGAAAGTTAGCAACCTCAGCCTTAGCCTTTACCTCAGCCTCAGCCTCAGCCTCAGCCTTTACCTCAGCCTCAGCCTCAGCCTTAATTCGCGGGTTTGAAGATCAGATCAACAACATCGGCCTTTTTGAACATTTCATTGGCTATCTTTTTGATATCCTTGATCTTGTAGGATTTTAGGATGGTCTCATAGTTTGCAGGATCGTTGGAATTAATTCCATAACTATAATACCTGCTCAAGATTCCGCTCCAGTAGGAGTTATGCATTTTATCCTCTTCCCTGTTTTTAAGCATGTTATTCACAGCTTTGTCAAGATTTACCTGTGAAGGACCAATGATCATCAGAGTATCAAGTTGATTATAGATTATTGCTTTAAGTTCATTAGCCCTCGACGGATCGCAATCAAATGTTATCATTCCCTCACCCAGTTCTTTTGGTCTTTTCTCTTCCATTAATGAAACCCCGACTCCATATGTTCCTCCTTTATCTTCTCTCACCTTTTCAGTATAAACCAGGTCGAGAATTCCTTTAATCACTTCAAGTCCGAGGTAGTTATATGGATTATATTTCATTCCTTCGGCAAAAGAGATGAAGACCGTCGATTTCGGGATAGCCAGTGGCAGGCTGATCTCCCTTGTGATCTTTCCCCTTGGCTGTTCGACCTTCCTGTCGACCCATGTCTCTTTTCGTCCTGAGACCGGCAGCGACCCTATATATTTTTCAACAAGCGGCATCAGTGTGTCCCTGCTTATATTCCCTACTATGAAAAAAGTAAATTCATCAGCCCCGTCAAAACGGTCGGTGAATATTTTCTGAATATCGTCAATAGTTATTTTATTGATTGTTTCCTTTGTAAGCAAAGGCGTTCTGGGATTATAGCCGGTAGTGATTAATGAGATACTGTCGCTCTTTATTTTATTTGGATCCTTTTCCATATTTGCAAGCATTCCGGCAAATCGTCCTATAATAGCCTGATGAGCTACCTTGTCAAACCTTGGATGAGCCATTCGAAGGTATAATAACTGCATCATTGTTTCAAAATCCTTCGGAGTTGAAGTTCCGTTGATAGTTTCCGAAGTTTCGTTTAATCCGAAAGTTACATTTGCTTTTTTACCGGCAAGCATTTTTTGCAATGTGACATTATCATATTCGCCGGCACCGTACATCGGAATGATAACGGAAATCAGATTTGCCGGCAGGACAAGATCCTTATCCAGTTTTGAAATACCGCCAAAGCTGAATGCGTTCAATAATACATTATCCTTTTCATAGTCAGCTCTTTTATAAATTACCTTTGCATGATTAGCGAGGGTCCATTCCACGGCATCAAACTGAGGCAGGGGAACTGTTTTGATTATTTTGGATCCTTTAAGATCTTCTTTTATTAATGACGAGCTTAACACTTTCTCTTCATAAGGTGCCAGCTGGGAGTTTTTTACCTTTGTAAGGATATCCATGGACTCCTGTTCCGTAAGGTGTTTTATATCGCTGCCTTCAAGACCCTGTACTACGATTGTTCTGTTTTCATCAATCATGAGATCCTTAAATCTCCGGGATATTTCTTCGGGAGTCATCCCATCGATCACCTGCTTCAGAAAATCAAAATCGAAGTCCATGGAGGTAAGCGGTTCTCCTGTAAGAAAGTAGCTTTGTATGCCGCCGGCATAGGTGTCATTATCTATTTTATCTTTTTGCTTATATCTGTTTTCATAATCTGAAAGCATTTTAGCTTTTGCTCTGGTAAGTTCACCTTTTGTGAAGCCGTACCTTCGGGCCCTTTCTGCCTCGGTATAAATTGCTTCCAGCGCTTTCGCCTCTTCATTTTTACGGGCAGTGGCAGTTATTGTGAATGCGTTATAATCACGGGCATAATAGGAGTCATACGATACATAACCACTGACAAAAGGAGGATTCGCTTTCTGAAGCAGATCATTTATACGGGTGTTGATCATTGAATTCATTAAAGAAATTATGTGACTGTCGCGGATGTAATTCATGTTTCTTTCTGTCGCAGGCACTGCCTTATGAAGCACTACCACCGAGACTGAAGTCTGGGGAGCTTCCTTATCCTCGGCAAGGACAAAGTTCGTCTCTTTATGATATGGTACTTCCACCGGGTTTCTGGCTGCGGGATTGAAAGCAGCAGGTATCGCAGAGAACAGTTCCTTGATTTTAGCTTCCACTTCATCCACATTAATATCGCCAACTACTGCAATGGCCTGAAGATCGGTACGATACCATTTGTGGTAATAGTCCCTTAAATTATTATAAGAGAAATGCTTTATTACATCAATATTTCCAATGATATCGCGTTCTGCATATTTAGAACCTTTCAGAATAACGGGAATAACTTCAAAGATCATTCTCCGGTTAGCGTTCTTGCTCGTCCGCCATTCCTCACTAATGACACCGCGTTCGAGATCTATCTCTTTATCGGAAAGAGTGATATAATGCGACCAGTCTTTCAGGATAAGCAGACAGGAATCTACAAGTCCCGGAGCTTCTACAGGAACGTCACTCATATTATATACTGTCTCATCGAAGCCGGTATAGGCATTGATGTTGGAGCCAAATCCGACACCATGTTTTTCCAGGCTGCTGATTATATCTTTTCCGGGGAAATGTTCTGTCCCGTTAAATGCCATATGTTCAAGAAAATGGGCAAGCCCGTTCTGATCATCATTTTCAAGTATTGCACCAACATTCTGGATAATATAAAAACTGGCTCTCTTGTCGGGCTCTTTATTATTCCTGATAAAGTATGTCAGTCCGTTTGAGAGTTTTCCGGTCCTGATAGCAGAATCCATCGGGGCATATTTGTTCAGATCAACCTGGGCCCAGATGTTAAACGGGACCAACAATAATGCTACAAGAAGGAGTAGCGGCTTATTTGTTTTCATGTTAAAGAATTAAAAATATTAGAAATATAGAGAAACCAGCACTTTCATCAGAATTGCAGTTAGATGAAATGTAAAGCTAATCAATAAAGGATAAATTGTCAAAAACTTTTTAAAAAAGGCCGTGAAGCTCAGCGTTGATCTTATCAATTACTTCACTCAAATGAGCGCTGTTATTCGGGAAATTATAATGATCCGCTTCAATAATGAGAACTTTGCCAAGATTATATGTCTCCATCCAGGCTTCATATCTTTCATTCAGCCTCTTCAGGTAATCGATCCGAATTGAGCTTTCATATTCTCTCCCGCGTTTCTGGATCTGATTAACGAGGGTTGGAACGGAGGCTCTGAGATACAGGAGAAGATCAGGCGGTTTTACGAGTGAACTCATCATCTTAAAGAGAGTGGAATAATTATCAAAGTCGCGTGTCGACATAAGGCCCATCGAATGAAGGTTAGGAGCGAAGATATAGGCATCTTCATAGATAGTCCGGTCCTGTATGATGGTCTTGTCCGATTTTCTGATTTCAAGGATCTGACTGAAGCGCGAATTAAGAAAATAAATCTGGAGATTAAATGACCAGCGTTGCATATCCTCATAGAAGTCATTCAGATAAGGATTATCATCCACATCTTCATAATGAGCAACCCATCCATACTGTTTTGCAAGCAGCCCGGCAAGAGTTGTCTTGCCCGATCCGATATTTCCAGCAATTGCTATATGCATACGTCAGACAATTTTGTATTACAGTTTATAGTTTATAAAATTAGTAAAAATTGAATAAGGTCAGATGGTTTCAGTTAAATAAGTGATTAAAGTGAATAATGTGCCAGGAGTCTGTTAAGACTACATTCACTCCTGATTTTGACCGGTTTCAATCCCAGCAATGAGATACAGGTCCTCAATATATTCACGCGAATTGGAAAGACGCGGTACTTTATTCTGACCGCCAAGCTTATTTTTTGTTTTTAACCACTTATTAAATGTGCCCAGTGGCACAGATTTCACAACCGGCATGATAAGATTCAGGTCCTTATATCGTTTTGCTTCATAATCCGAATTTACCATTTTTAGCGTGGTGTCAAGAGTGTTGATGAAAAGTGTCAGGTCGGAAGGACCTTTTTCAAATTCTATGATCCATTCATGAGACCCTTTTGATATGGTATTCATAAAAACCGGACCGGCGGTATACTCTGCAACTACCGCATTGGTGACTTTACATGCTGATTCCAGCGCTTTATCAGCATTATCTATTATCACCTCTTCACCGAAAACATTAATAAAATGTTTCGTGCGTCCCGAAATCCTGAAGCGGTATGGATCAAGACATGTAAATACAATTGTATCGCCAATCATATATCGCCAGAGTCCACCATTGGTTGAAATGATAATCGCGTAATTGATACCTGTCTTTACCTCGGCAATTGTACAAGCCGGAGGATTATCCATTTGGATCTTATCTGAAGGGATAAACTCATAAAAGATACCGTAATCGAGCATCAGAAGCATATCGCTTCTCAGAGGATCATCCTGAATTCCGAAAAATCCCTCAGATGCATTATATGTCTCCATATAGTTCATCTGGTCACCCGCAATAAGCTTTTTATATTGTTCGCGATATGGGGTAAAGCTTATTCCCCCATGGAAAAAGATCTCAAGGTTAGGCCATACATCCAGCAGATTATTTTTGCCTGTGAAAGCAAGTATCTGTTTTATCAAGACCATGTACCACGACGGAACGCCTGAGATGCTCGTTACATTCTCGTTAACCGTTGACTGGGTGATCAGATTAAGCTTCTCTTCAAAATCCTCCAGCAGAGCTATTTTCTGTTTAGGTGTCCTTATAATATCTACCCAGAATGGCGCATTTTCTATAAGGATGGCTGACAGATCTCCATAGAGAGAATCATTGCTGAACTGATTCATCCTGTGGCTTCCCCCGAGAGTAAGACTCTTTCCTGAAAATATTCTTGTTTCCGGTCTTTGCATTGTGTATAAAACAAGAATATCCTTTGCTGCCCTGTAATGACAATCCTCAAGAGCTTCACGGCTCATTGGTATAAATTTGCTTTTGGAAGCGGTGGTTCCAGAAGATTTTGCAAACCATTTTATTTCTCCGGGCCATAACAGGTTCGCTTCTCCTTTTCTGAGCCTGTCGACGTATGGCATAATATCTTCATAGGTCTGAACCGGAAACCTTGACTGATAGTCTTTTATGGATATGATTGACTGATATCTGTACTTCCTGCCCCATTCTGTTTTAGCGG
Source organism: uncultured Bacteroidales bacterium (assembly GCA_963715785.1). Taxonomy (GTDB): domain Bacteria; phylum Bacteroidota; class Bacteroidia; order Bacteroidales; family VadinHA17; genus LD21. The sequence goes on along the minus strand of OY970276.1, from coordinate 1,000,571 downwards.
CTTTTGCCAGGAGCCTGTAGAGGATCTCCTGCTGGGTTTCAAACGGGTACTTCTTAAATATTTCAATCTGATTTATACGCTTAATATTCAGCCAGTTAATTATTGATGGAATAATCGCCATTGTACAATCAGTTTGATGTTTAAAGATAAATAAAAATCAACAGGGTGATTATTAAATATTCAGCTGAATACCTCTTTCAGAATATCAAGTGACAATATTTTTTTAAGACCCGGAAGATGAAGAGCATAGTATCTGACAAGTGTTTCAAGAACTTCATTCCTGGTTTTTCCGTTAAGGGCGATATTGCCTGCTGTATCAAATGACCCGGAGAATATCTGTGCCAGGATAGCTGAAATCTGTTCATTAGAATAATTTCCGTGAACAGGCGGCACAGGAACAAAAATACCGTTAAGCATATCAAAATAATTATCTTCCTTTTCCTTCCTTTTCCCTGGCTCAAAACCAAGAAAACTGCATAGCCCGGCAAGAAAAGCAAGGTGAAAATTTGCATAGCCATCTTTGCAGTTGTCAAAGTATTCTATTGACTTTTCAATATAATCGAATAATTCTTCATGCGGACTTTCCTCTTTTAGAACTGAGGTAAGAACCTCCCCGAGAAAGATAGCGACGCTGCTTTTTCTAATATCTGAATATATATTATAGGGAGAGAAATAAACTGAAAATTCCTTGAGGGTCTGTACCTCCCTGCTGGCTTTGTAATACATTACCAGATCAAGGATAAATAATGGCTGGAACAGGATATTGTGTTTTCCTGTTTTTGGCTTGCGCATACCCTTGATTATAAAGGACAGTCTGCCGAATTCCCTCGTGTAGATCTGGAGGACAATACCTGAGTCACTGTATTTTACCTGATGAAGAATTATTGCCCTGGTTTTTTCAAGCATAGTATTAAGCTGGGTTCTCCCGGCAAAGTTAATATTAAAAAAGTGCCTGAAGCGCGCAAAGTGCCTAAAGAACCTTAAATGGCTCAAATCTTCTTTTAGCCCCGGTCGCTCAAAACATTAGTTCACTCCTAAATTCTGATTTACTTTGGCTACTGCAGCCTTCATACTTCAAATTCATTTCAAAATAATTATATTTACTGTTCATTCAACGCGATTATGTCTGTAATTAAAAATGCAGAGCTGGTAAAAAGGATTGCAAAGCTTGTAAGGCAGAGCCAGGAACTTGAGGAAAGGATCAAGGAGCTGGAGCTTCTTAATGCCAAGCTTATAAGAGACAATCAGAAGATTAAGGTTCTCTATGAGAAGATCTCGCCGGATGGACTTAAAATATCAGGCGAATATGAAAAGAAAGAGAGGTCGCTCAAATTCAATATGGCGACAGTTTTATTCGCTGATATTCACGGATTTTCAAAGATGCTGGAAGGAATGAATTCCTCATCGGTTATGGATGAACTTGATGAGATAATTGTTGAATTTGAGACTATTGCCGGCAGATATAAAATTGAAAAGATCAAGACTATTGGTGATACCTATATGTGCGCCGGAGGTATTCCGGTTAAGAATATAACTAACCCCGTCGATGTGGTTATGGCTGCAATTGAGATGAGAAATTTTCTTGAGCAGTACGAATTACATAGAAGAGGAGTTAATACCCGTATTTGGGAGCTCAAGATCGGAGTACATTCCGGACCAGTAATTGCTGCAATTTCCGGCAGACGAAAGATCAATTATGATATTAAAGGCGATACTGTCAATACTGCAAGCCGCATTGAAGCTGTTTCTGACAGCGGTGTTATTCTGATTTCAGTTATGACTTATGAGCTTGTGAAGGAGTTTTTTGATTGTGAATATTTCGGAAAGCTTCCGGTCAAATATAAGGGTGACCTACAGATGTTCAGGGTAAAGGGTCTGAACTCGGAGTTTTCAATTAATGAGGGAGGAATAATTCCGAATGAGTCGTTCAGGATTAAATTCGGACTAATACAATTTACTGACATTCAGGAGCTTATTCTCGACAGGCTCGAGATGGAACTACCTGGTTACCTTTTTTATCACAACGTAAAACATACCGTTGATGTGGTAACTGAGGTAGAGCTTATCGGATGGGCTGAAGGGTGTTCCGATGAAGAAATTTTGCTTTTGAAAACTGCCGCACTGTTTCACGATGCAGGTCATATAACAGCATATGACAATCATGAATTTTATAGTACGCAGATAGCCAGGGAAATGCTTCCTGCCTATAATTATTCGCAAGACCAGATTGAGCGGATATGCGATCTGATAATGTCGACAAAGCTGCCGCCGAATCCAACGAATCTTCTTGAAAGCATAATGTGCGATTCAGATCTTGATTACCTGGGCAGAAGCGATTTCATCCCGGTTTCAAATACTCTGTATGAGGAACTTAAGGCTCAGAATAAAATGGGCTCGCTTAATGACTGGAATAAGATTCAGGTCAAATTCATTTCAGGTCACCAGTATTTTACCAAAACTGCCAGGAGCCTGAGGGAAGTGAACAAACAGCTTCAGATCGAGAGAATACAAAGCCTGATAACTGAGTGATAATTACTTTATCACAAGCATTTTTGTGACATACGACTGTGAGCCGTCCCTGCTTGCACAAAATACCAGGTAAACTCCCGTGGCAATCCGCTTGCCATTATAGGTCTTCAGATCCCAGGTTGCCTGTCCGCCGTCAGAGACTGTCTCAAAAACCAGGTTTCCGCTTATATCGGTTATCCTGATCTGAGAATCTTTTATAAGACCGGTAATAGTTACATTTCCCGTATAATCCTCTCTTACAGGATTTGGAAATGTATAGACTCTGCCAAATCTTTCTCCCCCTGCCGTAGCATCTCCTCTGTAAGACTGAACGCCTTTTGACGTTCCGAACCAGACATCACCGGTTTTATTATCAACGGCAATGGTTACTATTGAATTTGAAAGAAGCGGGCTGTTTTGCTCATTAAAGCTTTTTATCTGTGTTGTTCCGTCGGCTGACAGAAGATAAACGCCGGAAGAGGCTGTCCCAAGCCATTTCCTGTTTGCCCCGTCAATTGCCATGCATGTAATTGTCTCAGTTTTAAGCATATAGTCGGCCAGGTTTGTGCCGTCGTTCCTGGGGATTTTTATCCGGCTCGCCTTAAGATCACTATCGAATACATTTTCAGGATTGAAATAGATAACTGGTCCCTGATCGGTCCCGACCCAGATATTCCCATCGAGATCCTCTGCAATGGAATATACGTACGATATCACCTGATTTTCTGTATCCTGGACCAGTAGCTTCTTATACCGGTCATCACTGAAAACATCAGGTGTATTATTATCATCCAGAATAAAAAGGCCGGATCCCCTGGGCAGGATTATCCATTTTTGACCTTTTGAAGTAATAATTATATCTCCGATGGTGGGAGCATCAATTGTCAATGGGTTCACAATCCACGTTCCGTCTGGTTTAAGAACCTTGATGCTTCCCTGCACCTGGGTCTGGGTAATCCACAGATTCTTAGATTTATCCATGGCAAGACCACAGATTCTGACATAGGGCCGTCCCGGGATAATTGTCTGCAATGGAGAGTTTGCATCGTTATATTGTTTTACCAGACTGTTATTCTGATATTCAAGCAAACCACCGCCCCATGAAGCAACGAACAGGTGAGAGCTGTTACCTGGTTCGGTAAGGGCTCTTATTGGATCAGTGATTGTCGCCGATTGGATTGAAGACCACAGGTTATTTTCATCTATTGAAACTTGAAATGGCCTGTTCTGGTTATTCCATGAAACATCGGTGGCGCCTCCGCATATTACCGTTTTTCCGTCATTTGAGCTTATATAGAATGCGTTATTGGAAATGGGCCCCGGAAGCGTTAAGGCGGAAAAATCCGTCATATTTACCCCCCTTACTAAACCCGAGTTTTTATCTGCAATCCAAATGTCACTCCCGTCAATTATGGCCTGCGAAATATCCGGCGTTCCCCACCCGTAGGAGGAGATAATTCTGGTCAGGGCTCCGTTCATGTCATAGCATTTTACGGAACTTCCGGAGGAAACTGAAAATCCTGACGCAGAGCTGTCAAAGGATTTGTTAAAGATCCCGCTGGTGAATGAGAATAATGTTCCGGTACCGTCGAGAGAGTAAATTTTATCACCTGAAGAAAGCGGATCTGTCAGGTTCGCATAAAGTTTATTGCCTGAATATATCAGACAAGTATAGTTCCCCCCGGGAACTGGCAGACTATTAACGAGGTCCCAGTTGCCAAAGTAGGATAACCCCGTGTTTGACAGATCAGCAGAGTATAATCCGGAAGCTGTTGCTGCATAAATTTTACTGTTTGAGAAAGCAATATCCCATACCTCATTAGTCTCAGAGCCATTTCCAGGCTGCCATGTATCGTAAATCTCTTTCTTTATAAGATCAGCAACTACAATTCCAAAACTGCAAGCCAGGTAGGCATACCTGCCGGATGTTCTTATTTTATTTATCGACTTATTTCCCGATATAAATTTTCTGCTGATATCCGGAATGTTATAGATTGTGTTGTTCTTAAGGAGGTCGATATTAGCTGAAGAATAGGCAATGATGAGTGTTTTATTTTCTTCCGACCATGAAATTGTGCTGATCCCTGTTTCAGTCAATCCGTCAATGCGTGACATCTTTTTAAGCTCAGCGTACATCTTGTTGTAGATAATAAGAGATGATCCTGTTGAGGCATAGACCTCGTTCGAACCAACTGCTATATGATCGGCTGTATTATAAACCTGGTGATCGGACCACGATCCGACAGGAGTCTGTCCGGATACCATAATTGTAAGGGGAATAGTGAACAGTATGGCAAGGAGCTTTTTCATCAGAAATTAACCAGAAAAGTCTTTAGTTTTTCAAATGCTCTTGCCCTGTGTGAAACAGTGTTTTTTTCTGTCAATCCCATTTCGGCAAATGTGCGGTTCTTCCCGTCGGGCATAAAAATAGGGTCATATCCAAATCCTTCATCACCCCTTTTCTCCCCGATAATTGTCCCCGTTACAACCCCTTCGAACAGATACTCTTTTTTATCAAGGATAAGAGCGATGACTGTTCTGAATCTGGCAGACCTGTTCTGACTGTTGCCAAGCATTGAAAGAACTTTTTCAATGTTAGCTGATGAATCTTTATTCTCCCCGGCAAACCTTGCTGAATGAACGCCCGGCAATCCATTCAGCGCTTCAATTTCCAAACCGGTATCATCGGCAAATACGTCCATGCCTGTGGCCTTGAAAACGTATCTTGCTTTGGAAAGGGCATTGCCCTCAATGAGAGGTTCTTCTTCAGGGATATCTTCTGTGATATTGACATCGTGAAGGTCTAATAATTTGAAACTGCTGCCGAGAAGGCTATTTATTTCTTTTATTTTATGTTCATTATTAGAAGCAAAAACCAACGTCATGAGCTCATTTTAGTTTAAGGCGCAAAAGTACTCAAAATTGGGCTTTCCTTTTGACCTGATTCATTTAAGTGCTACATTTGGAATAATAAAAAGCAAGATAATTGTTTATGTCTTATTTCGTAAGGTTAAATCTTCTTTTCGGGATATTATTGTTTTCAGTTCTTCTAAAAGCTTCTGCTGTTCAGGTTAATTTTGATTCAGAGCCAACACCTTCACTAAAGCGTATTCTTATAAACGGTGACTCTGTACTTTATGTTTCAGACAGCATTGATGTTCTTAAGAATAATCTGAAGCCGGATATTCTTTTGAATTATCGGAATAATGATGTCATATTCGAGTTACAACCCTCGGATAGTGCGCAATACCAGTTCTATCTGGAGGGGTTTGACAAAGATTGGACCAGATGGAAAAATGTCAGTTTTAAGGAATATACAAACCTTCCGGCCGGAAAATACCAGTTTAAAATCAGATATATAATTTCAGGCAATAATGCAGGCCAGCTCGCTCTTGCCAGTCTAAGAGTTCTTCCTCTGTGGTATTTCTCAAGGCTCGCAATAGTTTTTTATCTTATAGCTGCACTCATTATTATTTGGGCTGTCTATGATTTTTTTAACCTTCGTTTTGCCCGTAATCTTTATACTCTGGAACAGATAATAAACAAAAGGACGGAGGACCTGGTGATTGAAAAGGAAAAGACAGAGGCATTACTGGCTAATGTTCTTCCAAAAAATACGGCTAGCGAGATAATGGAAAAAGGGAAGGCTACTAAGATCAAATATAATTTTGTAACTGTTCTTTTCTCCGATATCCAGGGCTTTACAAAGATTGCCGAAGAGACGAATCCTGAAGTACTAATCGACGAGCTTGATAAATTCTTTTTCTATTTTGATTCGGTTGTTGATAAATTCGGGATTGAAAAAATCAAAACAATAGGTGATGCATATATGTGTGCCGGTGGTATTCCGGAAAAGAACAGAACCAATCCGGTTGAGGTGATACTGGCGGCTCTGGAAATGAAGGGTTATATGAACCGTCTCAAGGAAACATCTGAACTTGAAGGTATGAAATACTGGGACATAAGGATAGGGATTCATACAGGTACGGTTGTGGCAGGAGTTGTCGGACAGAAGAAGCTCTCATACGATATATGGGGCGACACTGTAAATACTGCAAGCAGGATGGAATCTTCCGGTGAAGCCGGTAAAATAAATATATCAGGTACAACGTATGAATTTGTCAGGGAGTTTTTCTCATGCGAATATCGCGGTAAAATGCCGGTGAAGTATAAAGGGGAACTTGAAATGTATTTTGTGAATGGGATAGTGCCTGAGCTTCGTGATGAAGAAGGAAAGCCAAACAGGAAGTTTATAATCAAGATGCAGATGATCAAGCTTCAGGATATTGAAGAAATGATCATTAAGATGTTTGATGAAGAGGCCTCCCCTAATCTCTATTTTCATAACTCAGCTATGGTGAAAAATATATGTAACCAGGCGGAGTTGCTGTCAAGAGCTGAAAATCTGCCTGATGAAGACTATATAAATCTGAAACTTGCTTCGGTATTTCTTCTTACAGGATTTATCTCAGATTATGAAAAACCGATGGAAGCATCTATACGTCTGGTAGAAGAGATATTGCCCGGTTATGGTTTTGGTCAGGATAATGTTGAAGCTGTCAGAAATATTATAAGAAACTCTTTTACAGATCATAAGAAAACATTATGCGATCAAATACTTCATGATGCAAGGTATGATTATCTGGGCAGGGTAGACTATTTGAAACTCACTGAAAAGTTATTGAGAGAACGTACAGAATATGGCAAACATTCTGATGCGAAAACATGGATTGAGTTCCAGAAAAAGCAGTTGACAGATCACCAGTTTATAACCAATTCTGCCAGGCTTCTCAGAAATATTGCAGCAGATGATCAGATTGCAGCCCTCGGGGTGAATATAGAATAAACCATTTTCCACGCGGAAAGTGATTTAAATAAGTTTTTAAAATGTACTTTTACGCCAAAATTTAATCACCGTTATCTATGGAAAAATTCGATTGGGGATGTCTGCCATTCGGTTATATAAAAACAGATTATAATATCCGTTGTTTTTACAAAAATGGGAAGTGGGGAAGTCTGGAAGTATCATCCTCAGAGTTTATTGATATTCATATTGCCGCAACAGGTCTGCATTATGGGCAGGAAGCATTTGAGGGATTAAAGGCATACATGGGGAAAGATGGCAGGATCAGATTATTCAGATGGGAAGATAATGCAAAAAGACTGATTACATCTGCTGATGGAATAAAAATGGCGGCATTTCCGGTGGATATGTTCCGTGAAGCCTTGTTTAAAGTGATAACCTTAAACAAGAATTTTGTTCCTCCTTACGGATCAGGTGCAACCTTGTACATAAGGCCGCTTTTGTATGGAAGCGGAGCTGAGGTTGGAGTCAAGCCTGCTTCTGAGTATACATTCCTCGTGTTTGTTACGCCGGTGGGACCATATTTCAAGGAAGGTGTAAAGCCTGTTAATATGTTGATCTGCCGGGATGTGGACAGGGCGGCCCCAATGGGTACAGGAATTTACAAAGTAGGCGGAAATTATGCCGCGAGCCTGAGAGCAATCATTGCAGCACGTAATGGCGGTTACTCCAATACAATATTTCTCGATGCAAGAGAAAAAAAGTATATAGACGAATGCGGGCCGGCAAACTTCTTTGGAATTAAGGATAATACGTACATAACTCCTAAATCAGAATCAATATTGAATTCAATCACAAATATGAGTCTGATTGAAATTGCCAAAAGCATTGGAATGAAGACCGAGCGGCGCCAGGTTCCGGTTGAGGAGCTCTCTACTTTCGCAGAAGCGGGAGCATGCGGAACGGCTGCTGTTATTAGCCCAATCGCTAAGATATTTGATCCTGAAAAGAATATGATCTATGAATTCGGGAAAAATGGAGAACCGGGTATCCAAACTATGAAGCTTTACAAAAAACTCACCGCCATTCAGACCGGAGATGAGCCTGATACATTCGGGTGGATAACAATAGTTGAGTGAAGCCGAAGCAGGGAATGAGTGCGAAAGAATCGATCTAATCAATAAATCGAAGAATTGCTGCCTGAGCACTATGATAAAAAAGTATTAATACAGGTGAAAAACAAAGAAGCAGGATATTCAAAAATAAGATTAAGAAGTTCTTATTTTACACTAGTTATAAGTGTATCGCTTGTCTTGTTTCTGCTTGGCATTCTGGGACTTGTTCTCATAAATGCACGCGAACTTTCTGATTATCTTCGTGAAAGCCTTTCATTCTCAGTTATACTTGATGATGATGCAAAGGAACCCGACATCAGAATGCTCCAAAAGGATCTTGATGCTAAACCCTATGTGAAATCGACAGAATATGTTTCGAAGGATGCAGCTGCAGTGAAAATGGAAAAAGATCTCGGTGAAGATTTTATTAACTTTCTGGGAGATAATCCTTTGCCACCAACCATTGATGTTTACCTTTATGCAGGTTTTACCAGTCCCGACAGCGTGGCAAAAATTGAAAAATATGTGAGGGAATATCCGTTTGTGAAGGAGGTTTATTACCAGGAATCCCTGCTGTTTCTGATTAATGAAAATGTCAGAAAAATCAGTTTATTTCTGCTGGTGATAAGTTCATTTTTATTCCTGATCGCTCTGACCATCATAAACAATACAATTAGAATATCAATCTATTCAAGAAGGTTTTTAATCAGGACTATGCAGCTCGTCGGTGCCACCCGAGCCTTTATACGCAGGCCCTTCCTCATTCAGAGTGCGTTTCACGGACTGCTGGCGGCACTGGTTGCCATGAGTTTGCTGATGGGAATGCTATATCTCATTGAAAAAGAGTTTTTTCTGATGTTCAGTTTTGAAAGTACATACCTTTTGCTCCTTCTCGGGGGATTTATAATAGTGACCGGGGTCCTAATTAATATTGTTTCAACATTTTTTTCCGTTAACAGGTATCTTAATATTTCTGAAGACAAACTTTATTATTGATTTATTATGAGCACAAAAAACGAAAATAAAGAAAAACTGAATTTTGCGCTTGGCCGCGAAAATTACAAATTACTGGCAATTGGGTTTGCCATTATTGTAATTGGCTTTCTTTTAATGCTTGGAGGCAAATCGCCAAGTCCTGAAAAATTCAGTGATAATATTTTCAGCTTCCGCCGTATAACGCTGGCACCGATAGTTGTGCTGGCAGGTTTTATATTCGAAATATGGGCGATTATGAAAAAGCCCCGTGAGACGGATAAGGAATAAATTCTTCAGTAAAGAAATATTAAATCTGAAGAAATGATTTCCATACCGGACCGGAAATCTTTGTAATTTTTACCAGTCTGCAATACAGATCATTCAGGGTTTCGGACAAATTCTCTGTTATAATCAGAATTTTCATAATTTTATCTGATCTTAATGTCATCTGACAAAGTAACAGTTTTTGAAGAAGGGCAAATATTATTGTTTGATAAGCCTGTTTATTGGACCTCATTCGATCTGGTAAACAAGGTAAGGATAATGATCAGAAGTACCTTTGGCCTGAAGAAAATAAAAGTAGGTCATGCCGGAACGCTTGACCCTCTCGCAAGCGGGCTGATGATAATCTGTACGGGAAAGGCCACAAAGAAGATCGATGAATTCCGTGATCTTGATAAAGAATATGTTGCTGCCTTTCACCTGGGAGAGACGACTCCTTCCTTCGATCTTGAAACTGCGACGGACGGACAATATCCTACGGAGCATATTACTGAAGAGCTGGTGAAGCAGACTCTTCAGGGTTTTATTGGCGAGCAGGCTCAACAGCCGCCAATGTACTCAGCCAAATTTATTTCAGGCAAAAGAGCATATGAATTTGCCAGGAAAGGGATAGAGAAAAAGCTTGAGCCGGTGACAGTTAATTTCCGGGAGATCGAACTTCTCTCTTTTGAGATGCCTGAAATAAGAATCAGAATTGTATGCAGTAAAGGGACTTATATCCGGTCGTTTGCAAGAGATCTGGGCGTGGCTTTAAAAAGCGGAAGTTATTTATCTGCACTCGAGAGAACAGCTATTGGCGATTATAAGGTGAAGAATGCCTTTAATCTTGATAAATTTAAGGATCATATCGAACAAATGAACATAAAAAGGTGTTCTGAGACGAATACTAATTCATGACAGTCACCGAGATATTTGGTCCTTTAAGTTTTTTTAAAAAATTATACTCCCGGATGAAACAAATTAGATATTAATACGTATAAAGGACTTCTTTAATTTAAAATGATTATTTATTTATTATGAAACTATCACAATTCAGGTATAATTTGCCACAGGAGCTCATTGCGCTTTATCCTACTCCAAACAGGGATGAATCGAGATTATTGGTTGTTAACAGAAAAAGCGGAGAGCTTCAACACAAGATTTTTAAAGACATTACAGAATATTTTCGTGAGAATGATGTTCTCGTTTTCAATAATACAAAAGTTTTCCCCGCAAGATTATATGGCAATAAGGAGAAAACCGGTGCTGAAATTGAAGTATTCCTTTTACGGGAATTAAACAGGGAACAAAGATTATGGGATGTGCTGGTAGATCCAGCCAGGAAAATCAGAATAGGCAATAAGCTGTATTTTGGTGAGGATGATCTTCTGGTTGCAGAGGTCATCGATAATACAACGTCAAGGGGAAGAACTCTCAGATTCCTTTTTGATGGTTCATATGAAGAATTTAAGAAAACCCTCTACAGTCTGGGTGAAACACCGCTGCCGAAATTTATCAACAGAAAGGTTGAGCCTGAAGATAGTGAGAGATATCAGACAATATTTGCAAAATATGAAGGTGCTGTTGCAGCACCTACTGCAGGATTGCACTTCAGCAGGGAACTTCTCAAGAAGCTGGAAATTATTGGTGTCGATTTTGCAGAAATTACACTTCATGTCGGCCTGGGCAACTTCAGGAGTGTTGATGTGGAAGACCTTACCAAGCATAAGGTTGATTCAGAAAGGATCCTGATTACCGAAGAGTCAGCCAATATAGTAAACAAAGCAAAAGATAATAAATACAGGATATGTGCTGTTGGGACAACCGTTGTAAGAACCCTTGAAAGCTCTGTATCAACAGACGGCTACCTCAAGCCATTTGATGGTTGGACAAATAAGTTTATTTTTCCTCCGTATGACTTTAAGGTACCCGATATGATGATAAGTAATTTTCATCTTCCTTATTCCACGCTTTTGATGATGGTATCAGCATTTGCAGGTTATGATCTGCTTTTTGATGCATATAAAGTGGCGGTAAAGGAGAAATACCGTTTTGGTACCTACGGAGATGCCATGCTGATTATCTGACATTTCTTCCGTTTAATTATTTCAATATTACATTGCTAAAGCTTGAGCACCAGGCTTTTAGTAAGCTATTTGCTTTACTTTTTCTTTTGAAGAAAATGATAGATCATGAGTAATCAAAATATTTACTGTCAAAGTAAATAATTTCATTGGTCAAAATTATAGGCCCGGGTTTTAAATATTTTTTATCTTTAACTAATTATTAATTGGTTAGAGCAGTGCAACCTTGCTGAATAATTTTTAGTCTTGAAATAAGTGAATAGTTGACTCCGTTTATATTTGTTGGAACGGAACAGAATATAATTTTAAATATTGGCTGATCTTAAAAAAAAATGAGTTTAGGGTCGGACAATAGTTTTATTTGTATTTTACCTAACCTGAGAGATTGATTTCTGAATTTGTAAATATCGCTTCTCAAAAAAGCACTACTTTTCATAAATTGAAATGTAAGGGCATCAGAAAGATATTGCTGATATCTGGAATATGGTTGCTGCTGGCTTCTCTATCTTTCAGCCAGTCAAATGGTGACTATAGGACTAATGGGGATGTAAATTTTGTGTCCTCAACAAACTGGCAGAGATATAATGGAGTATGGGGTCCTGCGGGAGCTCCTCCTACATATACAGATGGCGTAATAACTATACGTAGCGGAAATACTGCAACTCTAACTGCTTCGGTAACACTGGATCAGCTGGCTGTGGCAACCGGGGCTACCCTTACAATTAATTCCGGTCAGACGCTTACATTAAATAATGGGTCAGGTACGGATCTAAACGTTAACGGGACGGTGAATAATTCCGGGACTATTAGTCAGGGAGGGACAATCAGTTTTAATGCTTCTTCGGCATATAACCATTTGCTCGATGGTGGCATTATTCCTTCCGCCACATGGAATGCAACGTCGAACTGTAATATAACCGGAGTAGTGGCGAGCACCGGGATGACTGGTTTTGGTCAGACTTTTGGCAATTTCACATGGAACTGTTCAGGTCAGACTTCAAATTTCTTCCTGGAATCAAACTTTACCGTTGCGGGTAACTTTTTTGTTATAGGAACAGGAACCTACGATCAGCCCAGTCACTCTCTCCGGATGTCAAACTCCGGGACCGGTTACACGATTGGAGTAGGAGGGAATTTTCTTGTTGACAACAGTGCCACATTCAAAATGAACAATGCCGGTGGCTCATGCTTACTGAATATCGGAGGAAATTTATCAATAAACAGTGGGAATTTCACAATTGTCACAGGAACTGTAAATTCCACTGTCAATGTTGCAGGAAATTTTAATATTTCGGGTGGCACCCTGAACATGAAGGAAGATCCCAATGCAACTACCGGAATCCTTACAGTTGACGGAAACTTTACTATGTCGGGAGGCACAATAACTCTGTTGGATATTCCGCTGGGAACGGGTTCCATTGTATTTGCCGGCTCCTCTCCACAGACCTATCTGAAAACGGGGGGATTTATCTCAAATAATATAAACTTTACTGTTAATAATGGCGCCATATTGGATGTGGGGACAAGTATTATTGATGGAAGCAGCGGTACTTTCACATTAATTGCAGGCGCAGGGATTATTACCGCCCATCCGCAGGGGCTTTCAACAACTGCAGGAACAGGCAGTATACAGGTTACAGGAGTAAAAACATTTGATGCCGGAGCTGATTATACCTATGACGGAGTAGCGGCACAACTAACAGGAAATGGTCCATCAGCGGCGAGAAATCTTACAATTAACAATCCCTCCGGTATTACACTTTCACAGTTTCTTAATGTAAGTAATTTACTTACAATGACATCAGGGAATATTGTTACCGGTTTGAATCTCCTTACTGTAACAGCCACAACTCCCGGGTCATTAAGCCATATATCAGGAACAATAATTGGTAAACTCAAAAGAGGTATAGGGACCACCGGGGCAGATTACCTCTTCCCTGTTGGCACTTCTTCTTATTACCGGCCCGCAGTTTTTAATTTTTCAACTCTCGGATTATCAATAAATATTACAGGTCAATTCTCTGAGATATCGCCGGGTTCATTAGGACCTTATTCCGATGGCCCGGTGCAATTAGATCATGCCTATACCGAAGGTTACTGGAATTTTAGCAGCAGTGCATTGACGGCCAATATTTATTCTCTTTCACTCGACGGGGAGGGATTTTCCAGCTACGGAATAGACTCAAATTCAAGAATCTCAGGAAGAAATGCTTTAAGCCCCACATGGCAGGCATTTGGTTCACATGGGACCTTTATTCCTGCTGCTACTATTACACGCACGGGTATTACCAACCTGAATACTACATCTTTTGATTACTGCTTTGCGGAAGGTTGTAATATTACTGCTAATGCAGGATCCGATGTCACAATTTGCAAAGGTTCATCAACAACCCTGAACGGTTCAGGAGGAGGGACATATTCTTGGAGCCCGGCATATGGATTGAGTAATCCTGGCATATCAAACCCTGTGGCAAGCCCTTCAGTAACAACTACATATACACTGACAGTTTCTAATGGCGGGTGTGTAAAAACAGATAATGTGGTTGTTACAGTCAATTCCCTACCTGCCGCTGCCCTGGGATATAAATACCAGAAGACGATCTCAATTGATCATAACAAAGTGTCGGGTGGTTCCAATCTTTTAAATTTCCCTGTTCTTATAAATTTTTCAGGCTCAAATGATTTAAAGACAGTCACAAATGGTGGTCATGTAGAAAATGCAAATGGTTATGACATCATTTTCACAGATGCAAATTACAACAGGCTCGATCAGCAGGTCGAAAGTTATTCAGCATCAAATGGCGATCTGATAGCTTGGGTCAGGGTCCCGGTTTTATCAGCTTCAGTGAATACCCCTATCCTGATGCTATATGGTAATCCTCAGGTTGTCGCCAATCCATCTGTAAAAACGGTCTGGAAGCCAAGTTATCAGAGTGTGTGGCACATGGGTGACGATCCTGGCGGAGCAGCTCCCCAACTTAAAGATGCAGCTCAAACAAATGATGGAACTCAATCGGGAGGCATGATAACAGGAGATCTGGTTGCCGGAAGAATTGGAAATGCGATCTTTTTTGACGGGATAAATGATTATTTCAATGTTGGAACAGGTATATCACCGGCACCCCGGTTTTCTGAAGAGTGCTGGATAAAAGTTGGAAATCAATCTGATGTGGGTTATCACGGATTTTTAGGATATGAACCGCCGGGAGGTGATATTCAGAGAGCTCCCGGAATCTGGGTATTAAGCAATAACAGGATTCATGCAGGGTTTGGAGATAATATCTCGTGGTGTGCCTGGCAAACTCCGGGACCCGTTTTAACAAACGACAACAGTACCTGGAATCATCTGGTAACTACTTTTGATGGAACTGATTATAAGCTTTATATAAACGGAGCACAGGTTTTTGATGATAATGAATGGGCCGGCAGAATTCCGTATAATGCTCCGATTCAAAATATTGGGCGGGTAGATGATTATTTCACAGGAACCCTCGATGAGGTCCGTATATTATCAGAAGCATTAACCCCTGGATGGATTTCAACTGAATATAATAATCAGGGTAACCCGGGTAGTTTTTATGCTGTTGGAGCTGAAAACTCCTGTTCCGTATTTTCATTTTCCGGACTATGTTCAGGATCAGCCATAACTTACAGCGTCCCTAATACTGCCGGACATACATATCTATGGACTGTGACAGGAGGAACACCCTCATCCAATAATGGGAACAGCATTACTGTTACCTGGAACACTTCGGGACCATATTCAATTCAGTTATCGGAATCTGACGCTACATGTACCGGAGTTTCTATTCCATATAGTGTCGTTGTTACCGCTCAGCCGGTAGCAAAGGATATAACAAAACTTCCGAATGTAACAGACGTCTGTGTGACAGGTACAGTTTCTGCCACATTTAGCGGAGGCAGCGGTGGCATAAGTCCGGTTGATGTATTCGAATCCAGTGTTGATGGCGCATCCACCTGGCAATCATATGTACCTGGTTCATTGATAAATAGTGCAATTGCAGGCCTGAACAGGATACAAATAAGGACACACCGGACCTCTACCGGAACCGGTTGTAATGCAAGTTCCTATAACATTGTTACATGGAACACAGTGGCAAAACCATCATGGGATACTTATTCATTCCCCGTAACCAATCTCTGTACAGGGGGACAGGTTAACTTCTCCGCAACAGTAAAAGATGGATTAGGAGGAACGCTTACCTGGATCAGATCCGTTAGTTCGGGTGGTGCAGGCATAACTGTATCCAGTCCTGATACTCCACCTATTGGGACTTACTACTATCGTCCTCATTATGTGGCTAACGGGCAAGGCTGCAGTTTATCTGACGGGACCGAAACAATTGTAACAGTTCAGGCTGATCCCACATGGAATGTGATTAGTTCGCCTACGGCTAATATATGTACAGGAGGAACAGTGACTTTTTCAGCTACATTGAATAATGCTGGTACAGGTACTGTTCAATGGGTCCGTGCAGCTACTTCTATGGGTGTCGGGACTATAGTGACAAGCCCTGACTCACCAGGATTAGGTACTTATTATTACAGACCTCAATATTTGCCGGGCTACGGAGGATGTACTCTGGCTGATGGCACCGAAACAGCTGTAACAGTGCACGTTGATCCTTCATGGAATATTATAACCTTCACTGTGACAAATATATGCGTCGGGGGAAGTGTTACATTTGCAGCGACTCTCAATGATGCCGCGGGTGGAACTGTTCAGTGGATTCGTTCGGCAACCTCAATGGGCCCCGGGACGATTGTAACAAGTCCGGATTCTCCGGCAGCAGGTACATATTATTACCGACCACAGTATTTGCCAGGTTACGGCGGTTGTAACCTTGCAGATGGAACTGAGACAACTGTAATAGTCCAGGTTGATCCTGGATGGAATGTGATTAATTCGCCCCAGACCAATATATGCATTGGTGGAAGCGTAACGTTCTCAGCTACTCTAAATAATTCTGGTACAGGTACTGTTCAATGGGTCCGTGCAGCTACTTCTATGGGTGTGGGGACTATAGTGACCAGCCCTGACTCACCTGGACTGGGCACTTATTATTACCGTCCTCAATATTTACCTGGCTACGGCGGATGTAATCTTGCAGATGGCACAGAAACAGCCGTAACAGTAAACATTGATCCTTCATGGAATGTTATAACCGCACCTTTGACAAATATATGCGTCGGAGGGAGTGTAACATTTTCAGCGACTCTCAATAATGCCGGGGGAGGATCAGTTCAGTGGGTTCGTTCGGCTATATCAATGGGCGCAGGAACAATTGTAACAAGTCCGGATTCTCCTGCAGCTGGTACATACTTTTATCGACCGCAATATTTACCAGGAAACGGAGGCTGCAATCTTATAGATGGAACAGAGACGGCAGTCACTGTTCACCCTGACCCAACCTGGAATGTTATAACACCTCCTGCGACAAGTATCTGTTTAGGTGGAAGTGTAACTTTCTCGGCTACATTGAATAATCCTGGAACAGGTACGGTTCAATGGATCCGTTCGGCAACTTCAATGGGCCCCGGGACAATAGTCACAAGTCCGGATTCCCCTGTTGCTGGAACATACTATTACCGTCCCCAATATATTCCGGGCTATGGCGGATGTGATCTGTCAGATGGAACAGAGACACAGGTAATCGTTCACGTTTTTCCGGTATTGACAAGCTCACCGACACCGCCTTCAATTTGTAGTGGTTCAGTGTTCAGCTATACGCCGATAAGTGATCAGGGTGGAACATCCTTTTCCTGGACACGTGCCTCAGTGGCGGGTATTAGTCCTGCTGGCCCGACTTCAGGGACAGATAGCCCTGACGAAACTCTTACAAATACAACAGTCGATCCGATTTCTGTCCGATATATCTATACATTATCTGCAAACAGTTGTACTAATCCCACGACTTATAATGTGGATGTAATTGTCAGCCCGACAGCAGTCATCACAAGCGCGGCAACAGCCAGCTGGTGCAACAATGTATCAAATACCTATACTGCGACCAGCTCGAGCAGCACGGCGACCTTCGCCTGGACAAGAGCAGTTGTTACAGGCATAAGCAACCTTGCAGGATCAGGCAGTACTGCAGTTATCACAGAAACACTCGTTAATACCACAACTGAACCGGTAGTTGTACATTATCTAATCACTCCAAGTGTTAATGGATGTGCAGGCACGACCTTTGATGTGGCAGTCACGGTCAACCCGACAGCAGTCATCACCAGCGTGGCTACGGCCAGCTGGTGCAACAATGTATCGAACACCTATACAGCTACCAGCTCGAGCAGCACAGCGACCTTCGCCTGGACAAGAGCAGTTGTGACAGGCATAAGCAACCTTGCAGGATCAGGCAGTACTGCAGTTATCACCGAGACACTCGTTAATACCACAACTGAACCGGTAGTTGTACATTATCTCATCACTCCGAGTGTCAATGGCTGTGCAGGCACGACCTTTGATGTGGCAGTCACGGTCAGCCCGACAGCAGTCATCACAAGCCCGGCTACGGCCAGCTGGTGCAACAATGTATCAAATACCTATACTGCGACAAGCTCGAGCAGCACGGCAACCTTCGCATGGACAAGAGCCGTTGTAGGAGGAATAAGCAATGCTGCAGGATCTGGAAGCACAGCAGTTATCACCGAGACACTTATCAATATCACAACTGAACCGGTAGTTGTACATTATCTCATTACTCCGAGTGTCAATGGATGTGCAGGCACGACCTTTGATGTGGCAGTCACGGTCAGCCCGACAGCAGTCATCACCAGCGCGGCAACGGCCAGCTGGTGCAACAATGTATCGAACACCTATACAGCTACCAGCTCGAGCAGTACGGCAACCTTCGCATGGACAAGAGCCGTTGTAGGAGGAATAAGCAATGCTGCAGGATCAGGCAGTACTGCAGTTATCACCGAGACACTTATCAATACCACGACAGAGCCGGTAGTTGTACATTATCTCATTACTCCGAGTGTCAATGGCTGTGCAGGCACCACCTTTGATGTGGCAGTCACGGTCAACCCGACAGCAGTCATCACAAGCCCGGCTACGGCCAGCTGGTGCAACAATGTATCAAATACCTATACCGCTACCAGCTCGAGCAGTACGGCGACCTTCGCATGGACAAGAGCAGTAGTTGCAGGCATAAGCAACCTTGCAGGATCAGGCAGTACTGCAGTTATCACCGAGACACTTATCAATACCACGACAGAACCGGTAGTTGTACATTATCTCATTACTCCGAGTGTCAATGGCTGTGCAGGCACGACCTTTGATGTGGCAGTGACGGTCAACCCGACGGCAGTCATCACCAGTGTGGCAACAGCCAGCTGGTGCAACAATGTATCAAATACCTATACTGCAACAAGCTCGAGCAGTACGGCAACCTTCGCATGGACAAGAGCAGTTGTGACAGGCATAAGCAACCTTGCAGGATCTGGAAGCACAGCAGTTATCACAGAGACACTTGTTAATACCACAACTGAACCGGTAGTTGTACATTATCTCATCACTCCGAGTGTCAATGGCTGTCCAGGCACGACCTTTGATGTGGCAGTGACGGTCAACCCGACGGCAGTAATAACCAGCCCGGCTACGGCCAGTTGGTGCACCAATGTATCAAATACCTATACTGCTACCAGCTCGAGCAGCACGGCAACCTTCGCATGGACAAGAGCAGTTGTGACAGGCATAAGCAACCTTGCAGGATCAGGCAGTACTGCAGTTATCACCGAGACACTTATCAATACCACGACAGAGCCGGTAGTTGTACATTATCTCATTACTCCGAGTGTCAATGGCTGTGCAGGCACGACCTTTGATGTGGCAGTCACGGTCAACCCGACGGCAGTCATCACCAGTGCGGCAACAGCCAGCTGGTGCAACAATGTATCAAATACCTATACCGCTACCAGCTCGAGCAGCACGGCGACCTTCGCATGGACAAGAGCAGTAGTTGCAGGCATAAGCAACCTTGCAGGATCGGGAAATACTGCAGTTATCACAGAGACACTCGTTAATACCACAACTGAACCGGTAGTTGTACATTATCTCATTACTCCGAGTGTCAATGGCTGTGCAGGCACGACCTTTGATGTGGCAGTGACGGTCAACCCGACGGCAGTCATCACCAGCCCGGCTACGGCCAGCTGGTGCAATAATGTATCAAATACCTATACTGCGACCAGCTCGAGCAGCACAGCGACCTTTGCATGGACAAGAGCCGTGGTGACAGGCATAAGCAACCTTGCAGGATCGGGAAATACTGCAGTTATCACAGAGACACTCGTTAATACCACAACTGAACCGGTAGTTGTACATTATCTAATCACTCCAAGTGTCAATGGCTGTGCAGGCACGACCTTTGATGTGGCAGTCACGGTCAGCCCGACAGCAGTTATCACAAGCCCGGCTACGGCCAGCTGGTGCAATAATGTATCGAACACCTATACAGCAACCAGCTCGAGCAGCACGGCGACCTTCGCATGGACAAGGGCCATTGTTGCAGGCATAAGCAACCTTGCAGGATCAGGCAGTACTGCAGTTATCACCGAGACACTTATCAATATCACAACTGAACCGGTAGTTGTACATTATCTCATTACTCCGAGTGTCAATGGCTGTGCAGGCACGACCTTTGATGTGGCAGTCACGGTCAGCCCGACAGCAGTTATCACAAGCCCGGCTACGGCCAGCTGGTGCAATAATGTATCGAACACCTATACAGCAACCAGCTCGAGCAGCACGGCGACCTTCGCATGGACAAGGGCCATTGTTGCAGGCATAAGCAACCTTGCAGGATCAGGCAGTACTGCAGTTATCACCGAGACACTTATCAATATCACAACTGAACCGGTAGTTGTACATTATCTCATTACTCCGAGTGTCAATGGCTGTGCAGGCACGACCTTTGATGTGGCAGTCACGGTCAACCCGACGGCAGTAATAACCAGCCCGGCTACGGCCAGCTGGTGCAACAATGTATCAAATACCTATACTGCGACAAGCTCGAGCAGTACGGCAACCTTCGCATGGACAAGAGCAGTTGTGACAGGCATAAGCAACCTTGCAGGATCAGGCAGTACTGCAGTTATCACAGAGACACTCGTTAATATCACAACTGAACCGGTAGTTGTACATTATCTCATTACTCCGAGTGTCAATGGCTGTGCAGGCACGACCTTTGATGTGGCAGTCACGGTCAACCCGACGGCAGTCATCACAAGCGCGGCAACGGCCAGCTGGTGCAACAATGTATCAAATACCTATACTGCGACAAGCTCGAGCAGCACGGCAACCTTCGCATGGACAAGAGCCGTGGTGACAGGCATAAGCAACCTTGCAGGATCGGGAAATACTGCAGTTATCACAGAGACACTCGTTAATACCACAACTGAACCGGTAGTTGTACATTATCTCATTACTCCGAGTGTCAATGGATGTGCAGGCACGACCTTTGATGTGGCAGTCACGGTCAGCCCGACGGCAGTCATCACCAGTGCGGCAACAGCCAGCTGGTGCAACAATGTATCAAATACCTATACCGCTACCAGCTCGAGCAGCACGGCGACCTTCGCATGGACAAGAGCAGTAGTTGCAGGCATAAGCAACCTTGCAGGATCGGGAAATACTGCAGTTATCACAGAGACACTCGTTAATACCACAACTGAACCGGTAGTTGTACATTATCTCATTACTCCGAGTGTCAATGGCTGTGCAGGCACGACCTTTGATGTGGCAGTGACGGTCAACCCGACGGCAGTCATCACCAGCCCGGCTACGGCCAGTTGGTGCAACAATGTATCAAATACCTATACTGCTACCAGCTCGAGCAGCACGGCAACCTTCGCATGGACAAGAGCCGTGGTGACAGGCATAAGCAACCTTGCAGGATCAGGCAGTACTGCAGTTATCACCGAGACACTTGTTAATACCACAACTGAACCGGTAGTTGTACATTATCTCATCACTCCGAGTGTCAATGGCTGTGCAGGCACGACCTTTGATGTGGCAGTCACGGTCAGCCCGACAGCAGTCATCACAAGCCCGGCTACGGCCAGCTGGTGCAACAATGTATCAAATACCTATACTGCGACAAGCTCGAGCAGCACGGCAACCTTCGCATGGACAAGAGCCGTTGTAGGAGGAATAAGCAATGCTGCAGGATCTGGAAGCACAGCAGTTATCACCGAGACACTTATCAATATCACAACTGAACCGGTAGTTGTACATTATCTCATTACTCTGAGTGTCAATGGATGTGCAGGCACGACCTTTGATGTGGCAGTCACGGTCAGCCCGACAGCAGTCATCACCAGCCCGGCTACGGCCAGCTGGTGCAATAATGTATCAAATACCTATACCGCTACAAGCTCGAGCAGTACGGCAACCTTCGCATGGACAAGAGCCGTGGTGACAGGCATAAGCAACCTTGCAGGATCGGGAAATACTGCAGTTATCACAGAGACACTCGTTAATACCACAACTGAACCGGTAGTTGTACATTATCTCATTACTCCGAGTGTCAATGGCTGTGCAGGCACGACCTTTGATGTGGCAGTGACGGTCAACCCGACGGCAGTCATCACCAGTGCGGCAACAGCCAGCTGGTGCAACAATGTATCAAATACCTATACCGCTACCAGCTCGAGCAGCACGGCGACCTTCGCATGGACAAGAGCAGTAGTTGCAGGCATAAGCAACCTTGCAGGATCGGGAAATACTGCAGTTATCACAGAGACACTCGTTAATACCACAACTGAACCGGTAGTTGTACATTATCTCATTACTCCGAGTGTCAATGGCTGTGCAGGCACGACCTTTGATGTGGCAGTGACGGTCAACCCGACGGCAGTCATCACCAGCCCGGCTACGGCCAGCTGGTGCAATAATGTATCGAACACCTATACAGCAACCAGCTCGAGCAGCACGGCGACCTTCGCATGGACAAGGGCCATTGTAGGAGGCATAAGCAACCTTGCAGGATCAGGCAGTACTGCAGTTATCACAGAGACACTCGTTAATACCACAACTGAACCGGTAGTTGTACATTATCTCATTACTCCGAGTGTCAATGGCTGTGCAGGCACGACCTTTGATGTGGCAGTCACGGTCAACCCGACGGCAGTCATCACAAGCGCGGCTACGGCCAGTTGGTGCAACAATGTATCAAATACCTATACTGCTACCAGCTCGAGCAGCACGGCAACCTTCGCATGGACAAGAGCAGTTGTGACAGGCATAAGCAACCTTGCAGGATCAGGCAGTACTGCAGTTATCACCGAGACACTTATCAATACCACAACTGAACCGGTAGTTGTACATTATCTCATTACTCCGAGTGTCAATGGCTGTGCAGGCACGACCTTTGATGTGGCAGTGACGGTCAGCCCGACGGCAGTTATCACAAGCCCGGCTACGGCCAGCTGGTGCAACAATGTATCAAATACCTATACTGCGACCAGCTCGAGCAGCACAGCGACCTTTGCATGGACAAGAGCCGTGGTGACAGGCATAAGCAACCTTGCAGGATCGGGAAATACTGCAGTTATCACAGAGACACTCGTTAATACCACAACTGAACCGGTAGTTGTACATTATCTCATCACTCCGAGTGTCAATGGCTGTGCAGGCACGACCTTTGATGTGGCAGTGACGGTCAGCCCGACAGCAGTTATCACAAGCCCGGCTACGGCCAGCTGGTGCAATAATGTATCGAACACCTATACAGCAACCAGCTCGAGCAGCACGGCGACCTTCGCATGGACAAGGGCCATTGTTGCAGGCATAAGCAACCTTGCAGGATCGGGAAATACTGCAGTTATCACAGAGACACTCGTTAATACCACAACTGAACCGGTAGTTGTACATTATCTCATTACTCCAAGTGTCAATGGCTGTGCAGGCACGACCTTTGATGTGGCAGTGACGGTCAGCCCGACAGCAGTTATCACAAGCCCGGCTACGGCCAGCTGGTGCAATAATGTATCGAACACCTATACAGCAACCAGCTCGAGCAGCACGGCGACCTTCGCATGGACAAGGGCCATTGTTGCAGGCATAAGCAACCTTGCAGGATCAGGCAGTACTGCAGTTATCACCGAGACACTTATCAATATCACAACTGAACCGGTAGTTGTACATTATCTCATTACTCCGAGTGTCAATGGCTGTGCAGGCACGACCTTTGATGTGGCAGTCACGGTCAACCCGACGGCAGTCATCACAAGCGCGGCAACGGCCAGCTGGTGCAACAATGTATCAAATACCTATACTGCGACAAGCTCGAGCAGTACGGCAACCTTCGCATGGACAAGAGCAGTTGTGACAGGCATAAGCAACCTTGCAGGATCAGGCAGTACTGCAGTTATCACAGAGACACTCGTTAATACCACAACTGAACCGGTAGTTGTACATTATCTAATCACTCCAAGTGTCAATGGCTGTGCAGGCACGACCTTTGATGTGGCAGTCACGGTCAGCCCGACAGCAGTTATCACAAGCCCGGCTACGGCCAGCTGGTGCAATAATGTATCGAACACCTATACAGCAACCAGCTCGAGCAGTACGGCGACCTTCGCATGGACAAGGGCCATTGTTGCAGGCATAAGCAACCTTGCAGGATCAGGCAGTACTGCAGTTATCACCGAGACACTTATCAATATCACAACTGAACCGGTAGTTGTACATTATCTCATTACTCCGAG
Organism: uncultured Bacteroidales bacterium; assembly: GCA_963715785.1. GTDB lineage: Bacteria > Bacteroidota > Bacteroidia > Bacteroidales > VadinHA17 > LD21. The sequence goes on along the minus strand of OY970276.1, from coordinate 976,086 downwards.
TGTCAATGGCTGTGCAGGCACGACCTTTGATGTGGCAGTCACGGTCAACCCGACGGCAGTCATCACAAGCGCGGCAACGGCCAGCTGGTGCAACAATGTATCAAATACCTATACTGCGACAAGCTCGAGCAGTACGGCAACCTTCGCATGGACAAGAGCAGTTGTGACAGGCATAAGCAACCTTGCAGGATCAGGCAGTACTGCAGTTATCACTGAGACACTCATAAATACGACCACAAATCCAATTGATGTTGTATATATAATAACCCCGAATGTTAACGGATGCATTGGAACTCCATTTAATCTCACTATCACCGTCAATCCGACAGGAGAAGTTGAACAGCCGGCCAGCGAGGTAGTATGCAATGGGGATAACACAACGGCAGTTAACTTCACAACTGTTAATACAGGAGGAGTCACGACCTATACCTGGACCAATGACAATACCAGCATAGGGCTTGCAGCCTCAGGCACGGGAGATATAGCCTCCTTCACGGCAATCAATGCAGGCACATCACCAGTGGTAGCCACGATCGTTGTCACCCCGCATTTCAGTGGCGGCGGCAAGATGTGCGATGGTCCGACAAAGACCTTCACAATCACAGTCAGTCCTACAGGAGAGGTTGAACAGCCGGCCAGCGAGGTAGTATGCAATGGGGATAACACAACGGCAGTTAACTTCACAACTATCAATACAGGAGGAGTCACCACCTATACCTGGACCAATGACAATACCAGCATAGGGCTTGCAGCCTCAGGCACGGGAGATATAGCCTCCTTCACGGCAATCAATACAGGCACAGCCCCAGTGGTAGCCACGATCGTTGTCACTCCGCACTTCAGTGGCGGCGGCAAGATGTGCGATGGTCCGACAAAGACCTTCACTATCACAGTCAATCCTACAGGAGAGGTTGAACAGCCGGCCAGCGAGGTAGTATGCAACGGAGACAACACAACGGCAGTTAACTTCACAACTATCAATACAGGAGGAGTCACCACCTATACCTGGACCAATGACAATACCAGCATAGGGCTTGCAGCCTCAGGCACGGGAGATATAGCCTCCTTCACGGCAATCAATACAGGCACAGCCCCAGTGGTAGCCACGATCGTTGTCACCCCGCACTTCAGTGGCGGCGGAAAGATGTGTGATGGTCCGACAAAGACCTTCACAATCACAGTCAATCCGACAGGAGAGGTTGAACAGCCGGCCAGCGAGGTAGTATGCAACGGGGATAACACAACGGCAGTTAACTTCTCAACTATCAATACAGGCGGAGTCACCACCTACACCTGGACCAATGACAATACCAGCATAGGGCTTGCAGCCTCAGGCACGGGAGATATAGCCTCCTTCACGGCAATCAATACAGGCACAGCCCCAGTGTTAGCCACGATCGTTGTCACCCCGCACTTCAGTGGCGGCGGCAAGATGTGCGATGGTCCGACAAAGACCTTCACAATCACAGTCAATCCGACAGGAGAGGTTGAGCAGCCGGCCAGCGAGGTAGTATGCAATGGGGATAACACAACGGCAGTTAACTTCACAACTATCAATACAGGAGGAGTCACGACCTATACCTGGACCAATGACAATACCAGCATAGGGCTTGCAGCCTCAGGCACGGGAGATATAGCCTCCTTCACGGCAATCAATGCAGGCACAGCCCCAGTGGTAGCCACGATCGTTGTCACTCCGCACTTCAGTGGCGGCGGCAAGATGTGCGATGGTCCGACAAAGATCTTCACAATCACAGTCAATCCTACAGGAGAGGTTGAACAGCCGGCCAGCGAGGTAGTATGCAACGGGGATAACACAACGGCAGTTAACTTCACAACTATCAATACAGGAGGAGTCACCACCTATACCTGGACCAATGACAATACCAGCATAGGGCTTGCAGCCTCAGGCACGGGAGATATAGCCTCCTTCACGGCAATAAACAATGGCACATCACCAGTGGTAGCCACGATCGTTGTCACCCCGCACTTCAGTGGCGGCGGCAAGATGTGCGATGGTCCGACAAAGACCTTCACAATCACAGTCAATCCTACAGGAGAAGTTGAGCAGCCGGCCAGCGAGGTAGTATGCAACGGAGATAACACAACGGCAGTTAACTTCACAACTATCAATACAGGAGGAGTCACCACCTACACCTGGACCAATGACAATACCAGCATAGGGCTTGCAGCCTCAGGCACGGGAGATATAGCCTCCTTCACGGCAATCAATACAGGCACATCACCAGTGGTAGCCACGATCGTTGTCACCCCGCACTTCAGTGGCGGCGGCAAGATGTGCGATGGTCCGACAAAGACCTTCACAATCACAGTCAATCCTACAGGAGAGGTTGAGCAGCCGGCCAGCGAGGTAGTATGCAATGGGGATAACACAACGGCAGTTAACTTCACAACTATCAATACAGGAGGAGTCACCACCTATACCTGGACCAATGACAATACCAGCATAGGGCTTGCAGCCTCAGGCACGGGAGATATAGCCTCCTTCACGGCAATCAATACAGGCACAGCCCCAGTGGTAGCCACGATCGTTGTCACTCCGCATTTCAGTGGCGGCGGCAAGATGTGCGATGGTCCGACAAAGACCTTCACTATCACAGTCAATCCTACAGGAGAGGTTGAACAGCCGGCCAGCGAGGTAGTATGCAATGGGGATAACACAACGGCAGTTAACTTCACAACTATCAATACAGGAGGAGTCACCACCTATACCTGGACCAATGACAATACCAGCATAGGGCTTGCAGCCTCAGGCACGGGAGATATAGCCTCCTTCACGGCAATCAATACAGGCACAGCACCGGAAGTAGCTACAATAGTAGTCACCCCGCACTTCAGTGGCGGCGGCAAGATGTGCGATGGTCCGACAAAGACCTTCACTATCACAGTCAATCCTACAGGAGAGGTTGAGCAGCCGGCCAGCGAGGTAGTATGCAACGGGGACAACACAACGGCAGTTAACTTCACAACTATCAATACAGGAGGAGTCACGACCTATACCTGGACCAATGACAATACCAGCATAGGGCTTGCAGTCTCAGGCACGGGAGATATAGCCTCCTTCACGGCAATCAATACAGGCACAGCCCCAGTGTTAGCCACGATCGTTGTCACCCCGCACTTCAGTGGCGGCGGCAAGATGTGCGATGGTCCGACAAAGACCTTCACTATCACAGTCAATCCTACAGGAGAGGTTGAACAGCCGGCCAGCGAAGTAGTATGCAACGGGGACAACACAACGGCAGTTAACTTCACAACTGTTAATACAGGAGGAGTCACGACCTATACCTGGACCAATGACAATACCAGCATAGGGCTTGCAGCCTCAGGCACGGGAGATATAGCCTCCTTCACGGCAATCAATACAGGCACAGCCCCAGTGGTAGCCACGATCGTTGTCACCCCGCACTTCAGTGGCGGCGGCAAGATGTGCGATGGTCCGACAAAGACCTTCACTATCACCGTCAATCCGACAGGAGAAGTTGAACAGCCGGCCAGCGAGGTAGTATGCAATGGGGATAACACAACGGCAGTTAACTTCACAACTATCAATACAGGAGGAGTCACCACCTATACCTGGACCAATGACAATACCAGCATAGGGCTTGCAGCCTCAGGCACGGGAGATATAGCCTCCTTCACGGCAATCAATACAGGCACAGCCCCAGTGGTAGCCACGATCGTTGTCACTCCGCATTTCAGTGGCGGCGGCAAGATGTGCGATGGTCCGACAAAGACCTTCACTATCACAGTCAATCCTACAGGAGAGGTTGAGCAGCCGGCCAGCGAGGTAGTATGCAATGGGGATAACACAACGGCAGTTAACTTCACAACTATCAATACAGGAGGAGTCACCACCTACACCTGGACCAATGACAATACCAGCATAGGGCTTGCAGCCTCAGGCACGGGAGATATAGCCTCCTTCACGGCAATCAATACAGGCACATCACCAGTGGTAGCCACGATCGTTGTCACCCCGCATTTCAGTGGCGGCGGCAAGATGTGCGATGGTCCGACAAAGACCTTCACAATCACAGTCAATCCGACAGGAGAGGTTGAACAGCCGGCCAGCGAGGTAGTATGCAATGGGGATAACACAACGGCAGTTAACTTCACAACTGTTAATACAGGAGGAGTCACAACCTATACCTGGACCAATGACAATACCAGCATAGGGCTTGCAGCCTCAGGCACGGGAGATATAGCCTCCTTCACGGCAATCAATACAGGCACAGCCCCAGTGGTAGCCACGATCGTTGTCACCCCGCACTTCAGTGGCGGCGGAAAGATGTGTGATGGTCCGACAAAGACCTTCACAATCACAGTCAATCCGACAGGAGAGGTTGAACAGCCGGCCAGCGAGGTAGTATGCAACGGGGATAACACAACGGCAGTTAACTTCTCAACTATCAATACAGGCGGAGTCACCACCTACACCTGGACCAATGACAATACCAGCATAGGGCTTGCAGCCTCAGGCACGGGAGATATAGCCTCCTTCACGGCAATCAATACAGGCACAGCACCGGAAGTAGCTACAATAGTAGTCACCCCGCACTTCAGTGGCGGCGGCAAGATGTGCGATGGTCCGACAAAGACCTTCACAATCACAGTCAATCCTACAGGAGAGGTTGAGCAGCCGGCCAGCGAGGTAGTATGCAATGGGGATAACACAACGGCAGTTAACTTCACAACTATCAATACAGGAGGAGTCACCACCTATACCTGGACCAATGACAATACCAGCATAGGGCTTGCAGCCTCAGGCACGGGAGATATAGCCTCCTTCACGGCAATCAATACAGGCACAGCCCCAGTGGTAGCCACGATCGTTGTCACCCCGCACTTCAGTGGCGGCGGCAAGATGTGCGATGGTCCGACAAAGACCTTCACTATCACCGTCAATCCGACAGGAGAAGTTGAGCAGCCGGCCAGCGAGGTAGTATGCAATGGGGATAACACAACGGCAGTTAACTTCACAACTATCAATACAGGAGGAGTCACCACCTATACCTGGACCAATGACAATACCAGCATAGGGCTTGCAGCCTCAGGCACGGGAGATATCGCCTCCTTCACGGCAATCAATACAGGCACAGCCCCAGTGGTAGCCACGATCGTTGTCACCCCGCACTTCAGTGGCGGCGGAAAGATGTGCGATGGCCCGACAAAGACCTTCACCATAACTGTCAACCCGACGCCAGAGGTAATACCAGATAAACTAAATCAAACGATCTGTAATGACGGTACTACAAGTATTACGTTAGGTAGTCCGAGCACTTTTACAAGTGGGGTGATAACTTTCGATTATACAGTTACTGCTACAGGAGGAGTCACTGGCTATACCTCGCCTGTTAATGGTCTGCCGAAAGATTTTGTCATATCTGATGTACTGCATAATCCAACTGATTCACCACAGACAGTCACCTACACAATAGTACCAATAAGTCCAACAGGCTGCTCATCCGGACCTGCCATCGATGTAATAGTCACAGTAGAACCAACACCTCAGGTAGTACCCGGCACACTTAGTCAATCTATATGCAATGATTTTCCGACCAGTATTTTGTTAACAAGTCCGAGTACATTCTCAAGCGGGGTGATCACCTTTAAATATACAGTAGTCGCAACAGGAGGAGTTACTGGCTTTACAACACCTGTTGAAGGCTTACCAAATAATTTTGTGATATCAGATGTGCTTCATAATCCCACGGATGCTCCACAGACTGTAACTTATACGATTATTCCAGTCAGTCCTGGAGGTTGTGCTGATGGTCCTTCGAAAACTGTAGTCGTAATAGTCGAACCTACACCACAGGTAGTTCCTGATGACCTTACTAAACTGATATGCAATGACGAAGCAGTGAATGTTACATTAACCAGCCCGAGTACGTTCTCGAGCGGAGCGATCACATTTAATTACACTGTTGTTGCAACCGGAGGTGTTACTGGTTTTACAACCCCCTTGACAGGATTACCAAATAATTATATAATATCTGATGTTCTTCATAATCCTACTGATGCGCCTCAAACAGTAACATATACCATTATTCCTGTCAGTCCGACTGGCTGTCCTGACGGACCTGCCAAGATTGTTACAATTACCGTGGATCCCACACCACAGGTCGTTCCAAGTGCTCTGACACAGAATATCTGTAATAACGGCACCACAAGTATCGTTTTGACCAGCCCCAGTACATTCGCCAGTGGGGCAATCACCTTTAATTATACTGTTGTAGCTACAGGCGGCGTTACAGGATTTGTTACACCCGTAACAGGTCTGAATAATAATTTTGTAATCTCTGATGTGCTCAATAATCCCACGGATGCTCCACAGACTGTCACTTACACGATAGTACCCATAAGCCCCAGAGGTTGTCCTGCCGGACCATCAGTCGATGTTGTTGTCACGGTTGAGCCAACACCCCAGGTAGTGCCGAGCACGCTTGCACAAACCATCTGTAATGATGCAGCTACCGATATCGTGCTATCCAGTCCGAGTATATTTACCAACGGTGTAATTACATTCAACTATACTGTGGTTGCCACAGGCGGTGTTACCGGATTCACGACTCCTGTTACAGGGTTGCCTAACAATTACGTGATAGCTGATATTCTTCATAATCCTACCGATCAGCCACAGACAGTAATATATACAGTTGTGCCAATAAGCCCCGAGTGTAGCGCCAACGATCCTATTAAGATAATAACTGTAACTGTTAATCCGACACCAAAGGTAGTACCTGATACGCTCTCAAAAACCATTTGCAATGACGCTTCAGTTGCTGTTACATTAGGGAGCCCGAGCACATTTACATCAGGTTTTATAACATTTAATTATACAGTAGTGGCAACCGGAGGCGTCACAGGATTTGCTACACCGGTTACTGGTTTACCAAAAGATTTTGTTATTTCTGATATTCTTCATAATCCAACTGATGCACCTCAAACAGTAACATATACTATTATTCCGGTGAGTCCTACAGGTTGTCCCGACGGGCCGGCCAAAGAGGTAGTTATAACTGTCGATCCGACGCCACAGGTTATACCTGATAAGCTTACTCAGACGATTTGCAATGATGCCGCCACTAACGTGATTCTTGAAAGTCCAAGTACCTTCAAAACCGGCCTTATCACTTTCAATTATACTGTAGTCGCTACAGGAGGTGTCACCGGATTTACAACTCCTGTCACAGGTTTACCAAATAATTATGTTATTGCTGATGTTCTTCATAACCCCACTGACGCACCTCAGACAGTAACCTATACAATTGTGCCTGTCAGTCCGGCAGGCTGCCCGGATGGTCCTGCCAAAACAGTTGTCATTACTGTCAATCCCACACCGCAGGTTGTTCCCGATAATTTTACCCAGACAATTTGTAACGATGGTACCACTAATGTAAAGCTGGTAAGCCCGAGCACTTTTACAAGCGGAGTGATAACATTTAATTATACGGTAACTGCTACTGGAGGTGTGACAGGATTTACAACTCCTGTCATTGGTTTGCCAAATAATTATGTCATTTCTGATATTCTTCATAATCCCACTGATGCACCTCAGACTGTTACATATACAATTGTTCCGGTAAGTCCGACCGGTTGCCCTTCAGGTCCCGCTAAAGTGGTAGTTATAACTGTTGATCCCACACCACAAGTTATACCTGATAAACTTACTCAGACAATTTGCAATGATGCGGCCACTAACGTGGTTCTTGAGAGTCCAAGTACATTTAATACCGGCCTTATCACTTTCAATTATACTGTAGTCGCCACGGGAGGCGTCACCGGTTTTACAACTCCAGTGACAGGGTTACCAAATAATTATGTGATTGATGATGTTCTGCATAATCCGACTGATGCACCTCAGACTGTGACCTATACAATAGTACCAGTCAGTCCGGCAGGCTGTCCGGATGGTCCTGCCAAAACAGTCATTATTACAGTAAATCCCACACCTCAGGTTGTTCCCGATAAATTTACCCAGACAATTTGTAATGATGGTACAACCAGTGTAAAACTGGTAAGCCCGAGTACATTTACAAGCGGAGTTATAACATTTAATTATACTGTAACTGCCGCAGGAGGAGTGACAGGATTTACAACTCCTGTCGTTGGTTTACCAAATAATTATGTTATTGCTGATATACTTCATAATCCGACTGATGCACCTCAGACAGTCACATATACTATTGTTCCGGTAAGTCCGACAGGTTGCCCTTCAGGACCGGTCAAAGTAGTAATTATAACTGTCAATCCTACTCCACAGGTAGTACCGGTGGTACCAGTCCCAATTATCTGTAATGACGGCACAACGAATATTACTCTGGGGAGTCCCAGCACCTTTACAAGCGGAGTTATCAGCTTTGATTATACAGTGACCTCAACAGGAGGAGTTACAGGGTATACCACGCCAGTGACTGGATTGCCAAAGAATCATGTTATTTCAGATGTTCTTCATAATCCAACCGATGCTCCCCAAACCGTGACTTATACTATAATTCCGATAAGTCCTAACGGGTGTTCTGCAGGTCCTGCCAAGATTGTCGTAATCACAGTCAATCCCACTCCACAAGTTGTTCCTGATAAGCTTACCCAGACAATTTGTAATGATGATACCACCAGTGTAACTTTGGGAAGTCCAAGCACTTTCTCAAGCGGTTTCATCACATTTAATTATACTGTCACTGCCACCGGTGGTGTAACCGGCTTTATTACTCCCGTAACCGGCTTACCAAAGAATCATATAATAGCAGATATCCTGCATAATCCATCTGATGCACCACAGACTGTAACCTATACAATAGTTCCGATAAGCCCGACTGGTTGTTCCCCAGGTCCGTTCAAAATTGTTACCATCACAGTCAATCCTACGCCAAGGATTTTCCCGATACCGGATAATACTACTCAATGTGACAGCTTAACAACCAATATTCTGTTACATAGCCCAAGTACATTCACCACTGGACTGATAAGCTTTAAGTACACTGTAACCAGTACTGGTTCTGTTACCGGGTACAGCACACCAATAAACGGGCTGCCCAATAATCAGACAATTGCTGACAAACTTATTAACAGGACAGATCATTTCCAGACAGTTACTTACAGTTTTGTGCCTGTAAGTCCGACGGGTTGCAGTGATGGACCGGTACGAAATGTTACAGTTACAGTAAATCCTACACCCAGAGTGATCCCTTTGAATATCAGTAATCTTAAAGCTGATTCGTCAATCTGCTCAGGAGGAACGACTGCTCTTCAGCTGACAACACCAACAGTAATGACTTCAGGTTCCATAAGATTCGATTATAATGTTAGCGTAACAGGTGGCGGGTCATTAACAGGAAGCACAACCCCCGAAATAAACAGAATTCCGAATTATATTATTGGGTTCCCTTATCAGAATAGCTCGGATACAATTCAGTCTGTATATTATTATATCACTCCAAGGGTAGACAATGCAATTTGTGTCCCCGGAAGGAGAGTTACCAGTGAAATAAAGGTGCATGCACGTCCTCTTCAGAGCATTCTGGTTACTAAACCTCTGACCTGTTCCGGAGGTGCCGGACTGGCAGAATTGACGGCGATCATATCAAAAGGAGCAAATCCCTACCATATTATATGGGATGGACCTGTTGGTTACCACAAGGTTGATTCCCTGACAATTAAAAATCTATCGAGCGGGAAATATGTAGCCAGGGTAACTGATAATCTCGGCTGCAACCGTAAAGACTCCATCAGCATTGTACCAGTTACAGCAAGAGCTTATATCTCTGCTGATGTTATACCCCCGGGCAATTACAACATTAGTTGTATTGGTTCGACCGACGGAAGAATACTTGTGTCAGTTACAGGAGGAATTACTCCTCCCTATAACTTTTGGCTATTAAAGAATGACCATGATACTCTGTATAGCGGCGTATTTACAAATAATCTGAATCTGTCAGATCCTTCAACATATGAATATTATAATAACCTGGGCGCCGGAAGTTATACTTTAATTATAAGAGATGTAAATTCCTGTGAAAATGTAAACAGGATAGTTTTCAGGGTTCCGCTTCCGATTTCAGCCAGGATTCAGAATTCATTAAAAACCGGAGGATATAATATTTCCTGCAAAGGCTACAATGACGGATCAGCCTGGGTTGTTTTGCCACCAACCGGAGGCAGGGGAGGATACACCTACAGATGGTATACGCTGGATGGGATAATTCCCGGCCCGGTTATTAACAGTCAGATTGACAGTCTGATCGCCGGGACCTATTACGTTGAGATAAAAGATGTATTGGGTTGTTCGCAGACCTTTAGCACTGTAATTACTGAGCCTGACGGAATGCAATTATCGGGTTCCGTGGTTTCCAAATCACCCGATGGAAATTATAATATTTCTTGCAACGGAGGGAATGACGGGTCTATATCGCTAAATATTATCGGGGGTTCAGGTAATTATGTATTTTACTGGACAGGTCCTTCATCGTTTACTGCCACTACAAAGGATATTTCCGGTCTCAAAGCAGGAGATTACAACTGTACTGTGACCGATGTGAATGGCTGTCTGCTGGCTCCTGCTCCCGCTTTCCATCTCACAGAGCCAACACCTCTTACCGTAGCCTCAGTTAATACATCCCAATCAACTGACGGAGCCTATAATATCAACTGCAACGGAGCTAATTCAGGTTGGATAAGCATAACAATATCAGGCGGAAGCACTGGAAATTACGTATACAACTGGAGCACTTCTGACGGATCAGGTATAGTAAATGGACAAAAAGATCAGAATTCTCTGACTGCAGGCACTTATCATCTGGTAGTGACAGATCTGAATAATTGTGTCACAACCAGGGATATTACTCTTACACAGGCGCCTGCCATTGTTACCCAGCTTACATCCACTGACATTACTTGTGAATCATCTGATTTTAGCAATGGTTCGATTAGTATGACTGTTTCCGGCGGCATTGCTCCGTATACATACCTCTGGTCAAATAATGCTGTTACAAAAGATATAACCGGATTAACAGCAGGGACCTACATAGTAACTATAACAGATTCCAACGGTTGTGTCAGGATAGATTCTGCAAGAGTCAATCTGCCGCCGGCTCTGAATTATACAAAGAGTATTTCGGATTATAATGGCTATAACATTAGCTGTAACGGACTTTCAAATGGTTTCATAAATGTGGATCCTACAACCGGTTCGGCTCCTTTCATTTACACATGGACAGGACCAGAAGGATTTACGGCTTCAACAAAAAATATCTCAAATCTTAAAGCAGGTGAATACCAATTGCTTATTGTAGATGACAGCAAATGCAAAGCTTCAGAAACATTTAACATGACCGAACCGGGACCATTGGAATTAAATTATACCTTATCGTCCAGCACAGCCGGAGGATTTAATATTAATTGTGCAGGAGAGAGTACGGGTTCTATTGAAATCACTATTGCAAATCAGGTAAAAACGGTCGATTATTTATGGGCAGATGGTATTTTTGGACAAACCAGGACTAACCTGCCAGCCGGAACTTATAATGTAATAATTACCGATGCAAATAATTGTCATGCCAGTGCAGCTATAACAATAACCCAGCCTGATTCTATGAAGCTGACCTTCGGCATAGTCCAGCCTTTATGCCCTGATAAACCCGATGGCAGGATTGATGCAAATGTTACTGGCGGCTATAAAGTAAATGATTATTACTACAGATGGTCAGATAACTCATCAAACAGTTACCTTGCAAACATTCCTGAAGGATTTTATAAGGTTTTGGTTACCGATCTTAATGGGTGCTCTGTAAAAGATTCTATAAGGGTTATAGCTCAAAACGAATCTTGTCTTTCAATTCCAAATGCAATTTCACCAAATGGCGACCTTATAAATGATGTGTGGAATATTGGGTATAAAGAGTTATATCCTTCAATGGAGGTAGTGATATTTAACAGATGGGGTGAAACACTCTGGAGATCGGAGAAAGGATATCCGCGGCCATGGGACGGGACAAGCAACGGAGAGTCTCTGCCTATTGATTCTTATCATTATATTATTGACTTGCATAACGGATCGAAGCCTATTGTGGGTAATGTAACCATAGTAAGATAAAAAATAGATTTTTAGATATTTTGAGAAAACTGGCCATCATATCGTTCTTAATCTTAAATACAGCTGCAGCATTCAGCCAGCAATTGCCTCTGTACAGCCAGTATCTCTATAATAAATTTCTTATTAATCCTGCTGTAGCGGGAAGCGACGGATACACAAGCGTCAGTCTTACAGCCAGGGAACAATGGGTCGGATATTCCGGAGCTCCACGGACATTTTCTTTCAGCTGGCAGACCAGAATGCTTAAGAAAAGCTTTATACTCAAACAAACCAGGGTAAAGCGGCAGGTTTTCAGACCAAAATCCGACGGGAAAGTTGGTGTGGGTGGTTATGTTTTCAGCGACAGGAACGGATTGGTGCAGAGAACAGGTTTTCAGATCGCTTACTCATATCATATGTGGCTGCAAAAGAGCACGCAGCTTTCTTTGGGACTTGCCTTCACCGGGTATTATTACAAAATTGATGAAAGACAAATTAATTTTGAAGATCCGAATGAACCATGGCTGAATAATAATCTCCGTCGTGGTATTTTTGTACCTGATATGACCTTTGGCGCCTATCTTTTAAATGCTAAATACAGCATAGGTTTTTCTGCCGATCAGTTGTCTGAGGCTTCTGCAAAAATCGGAAGCGCTGCTTACAAAAACTATACCATGAGCAGGCAGTATTATCTTTTCGCATCATATGATTTCAGCCAGGGCAGTTCGACAATTATACAACCATCGTTCCTTTTGAAGATGTCAGAGCAGTTTAAACCGCAAGCCGATATCGGGGCTACATATATATATAATCAGGATTTTTGGGCCGGGCTTGCCTATCGCACCAGCGGCGCTATCATTGCCAATATTGGTGTGAAATATCAGAATATCTTTTTTGGTTATGCTTATGATTATACTCTTCAGGAAATCCAAAGCATAACTTACGGCACGCATGAAATCACTATTGCGCTTAAATTCGGCGATAATTCACGAAGATATCGCTGGCTTGACCGTTATTAAACTAAGGGTTTTCTCAGGATATAAATAATTGAGCTGCTTCTTTTTTTGTTAAAAACCGTAAGCAAGGCAAATCCTGAGGCTTCCAAAATGCCCTTCAGGAAGTGGAACTTTGAGCCTTTATATTTTTCACTCAACTGGGAAATATAAAAAACATCAAGAGGAAGAGTATGTAGACTTTCGAGAATGAATCCCCGCTTCTCAATAAAACTCCTGAATGTATCCGGATTAAAATGCCACAAATGCCTTGGAACATCCCAGGCAGCCCAGTATTGCTTATAATGAATTGCATCATATGATGCTGAATTAGGGAGAGCAATTAAGCACAACCCTCCTGGCTTAAGCAGACGGGAGATCTCAGAAATGTATTTAAAAGGGTAGTGGAAATGTTCAAGGACATGCCAGAGCGTAATGCAATCATATGTCTCTGAACGGAGCGCTGCTATATTGTCGGGTGTAGAAACATCAAGCCCAAAATTCGATATTGAGAAGTCTCGAGCCATATCATTTATCTCAATACCATTTACCTGCCATCCGTTTTTTTTCATCTTAGCTGCAAAATATCCTGTACCGCTGCCTATATCCAGCAATTTACCGGTTTTAAGGCCAGTGATCTTCTTAATAAGGTTTTTCTTCCGGTCAAGCATAAAGCTTCTGACCACCCGGTACAACTTATTTGTAAATCCTATTGCGGTGTCGGTGTGAGATATATAATTCTCAGATTGATAAAACCGGCCCATCTCAGACTCTTCAGGATAGTCCTGTGTAAAGGTGAATCCGCAATCTGAGCAGCTGAGGACTGAGAAATTCATTCCGCTCGCAAAATGATCATTGCAGGACAATAGCAAGCTGATCTTGTCAGACAAGCAATCAGGGCAGACATCATGATGAACCATATTTTTCAGACTTAGATTTCATCCTGAATTTTGCTGCATAAAAACCAATAAACAGCAGAATGAGCAATACAGAGCTTGCAAGAGACACTTTATTCCCAACAAAATAGGAAGCTGGTTTAAAGATAAAGGTTATTTCATGATCTCCTGCAGGGACAATCATAGCACGAAGCAGCCAATCGGCCCGGAAATATCTGCTCTCTTTCCCGTCAATATAGCACTTCCATCCTGCCGGGTAATATATTTCAGAAAAAATAACAAGCTTTTCCCCGAGAGCTGAGTATTTATAATGAAGCTCATTAGGTTCATATGAGACGAGCCTGATCTTTTCATTTTCCTGAACCGGGTAGGAGGATTTGGTGATCTCATTCTTAAATTTAGTGGAAATAATCGCCTCCTTAGAAGGATCGAAAGTGTTAATCATTGAGATCTCTTTGTTTGCATTTTCAACAAATACCGGTTCCTCCACAAACCATGCATTTCCAAGGGCATGAGGATTTATCAGAGGAGGGGCTGCAGGATTATAGATGATGTATTTTGCATTTAGCATGTTCAGCGCCGGAAATGGCGTATCATCAAAAATTTGCTGGAGCTCTTCAACCGATTTTGCTTTGCCGGCTTCCGTTGCAAACCTGCTGATGCCTGGATAGAAGCTTGTGTCTATAAGTTCCTGGTACCTCTCTATTTTTGCACCATGATAGCCGCCCATGGATTTATGAAAATAAGACGTAGGCGAATTATCATTAAAGGTAGAAGTTGCAAGATTCAACACTCTGTACTGGGAAGTATCCTTGAGAATAAACAAATCAGCGGGAGTAGGTGAAAATGTTTTTTGCATTACAGCTGGTCTGACAAACTGGTCGGCATTAAGATACCTCTTATCGACGGTCCAGAGATCGAGGAGAACGAGCACTGCAATGAGTGCAAAGGCGTACTCCTTTCTCAGCTTTTCAAAGATATAACCGACAATGACACCAGCTGCGAGCAATATAAATACCAAAGATCTGAAAGCATCGCTTCTGAGAAGAAGCTTCCTGTCATCTATCATGGCACTTTTTAGCCAATCGGGAAGGTCACCCTCATTTTGCGAGAGGAATGAGCCGGCAATACCAGGGAATATAATCAGCAGAAGTATAAACCCGCCGGTTATCCCTGCTGCGATTTTCAAACCCCTTATTATTTCTTTTTTTGTAGAACTTCCATTGAAGATATCTCTCAAAGCCAGAAAACCAAGCAGCGGAATGCAAAATTCTGCGATTACAAGAGTCATTGTGACTGCCCGGAACTTATTATAACCAGGAAAATAATCGATAAAAATGTTGGTCAATGGCATAAAGTTCTTGCCCCAGGAAAGAACAATTGACAATATTGTAGCTGTAAGGAGCCACCATTTTTCGGGGCCTTTAATCAGGACAAGCCCGAGTATAAAAAGGAAAAGAACGATGGCTCCGACATAATGAGGTCCGTCAGTGCCGGGTTGTGTGCCCCAATATTTCTCAAGCTGGTTTGCAGCAGCCTGATTGTTGTTCTGGGTTAATGCCTTAAAGGTTTCTGAATTGCGGTCAAAGGGACGGCTCGATCCACCTTTGTAATTCGGAATCAGGAGATTAAACGTTTCATCAATTCCATAGCTCCAGGTTGTGATATAGTCCTTGTTAAGTCCCGATGTCACATTCTCGTTTGCAGTGGCAAGATCAGATTTGCCCCTGATAGAGTATTTCCCATACTCATAAGTTGTATAAAGGCTTCCGAAATTTATTCCGATAGCAATGACAAAAGGGATCACCAGCAGTGCAGATGTCTTTAAAAATTTTACTACAGAATTGTTCTTCAGAGCATATACGAATTCAACAATTCCAAATACAAGCAGGCAAATAAGGGCATAGTAAGTGATCTGCGGATGGTTCGCCTGTATCTCAAGAGTCACAAAAAAGGCCGTAAACAAGGCTCCTTTAAGTGCATCATGCCTGTACGCGTAATAAATTCCTCCGATCATCGGCGCCATATATGCCAGGGCTATAGCCTGGGTATTATGTCCGGCCACCAGGATCTGGAAGAAGAAAGACGAGAAGCCATAAGCCAGCGCTCCTCCGATAGCCAGCCATGGACTTACTCCGAAAATAAGAAGCATGATATAAAATCCAAGGATAGAAATAAAAAGCACTGAGACAGGCATTTTAAATATTCTCAGAAATGCGTCAACATATTTAATCAGATTGCCAGGATATCTGGTAGATATCAGATAAGCGGGCATTCCACCAAATATCGAGTTGGTCCATAAAGCCTCCCGGCCTGTTTTTTCACGGTAGTCCTGGATCTCCCTCGAGTTGATTTTTGAAACAGTTGAGTCATTTGCTTTCAGTACTTTGCCCTCAAGCACAGGATAAAAATAAACGAATGAGACAACCACAAATATTATTACGGCAACCAGGTGAGGAAGCAGGGGTTTGATTTTACTATTTATTTGCATTTCAAAGTAATTAATGTTACTGACCGGGGAATTACAAAATTATGTATTTACCTGAATTAATTATACTAACAATATCTATTCATTATAATTATGAACTCAGACATAGCCTTATAGCCGGATTCTTCTTCTATTTTAAGCCTGTTATTCATTATCAGAAATCCCTTTTATTGAATTCAGGTTGCTCTTCAGGTTTTTAATTTTCGACCATTTATTTAAAAATCCCCCTATTGATTTTAACTCAACCGGCTCATAAAAATTAAACAGGTAAAGGATAAAAGGGAAGCTTACAAAGCAGGCTGTCTTAATTATCAGCCTGGGCATAACATCAAGACCATTTATGAACAAACTGGAAAAAGACAACACTGAGCCCGTTACAAGCATTATTACAATTTTGCCAATCTCATAAGGCACATAAAAGACCTTCTGAGAATAAAAGTAGCATGCATACCAATAGATGAACTGCGACAACAGGGTAGCAATTGCAGCACCTGTTATGTCCCATACCGGTATCAACAGAAAATTAAGTGCAAGACTAAGGATTGTTGAGAAAACAACTATCACCCCAATGATCCTCGTTTTTTTTGCTATATGCAACCCATATACAGTAACTTCCTTCATGTTGGCAAAGAATATTGAAAGAGATAGTATAGGGACGATAATAACTGCATCCCAATATGCCTTTGAAGTTGCGACGACTTTAATAATTTCAAATGAGAACAGCGAAATCCCAACTATCCCAATCATTACAATATATGACGAATAGAGGAGGACTTTTGAATAGAATCTTTTGTTGTCGGGGGAATCTATGCGCTTTATCATCATCGGTCCGAGAGCCAGTTTTATCGAATCAACGAAAACCAGTTTCAGAACACTTGTGATCTTAAAAGCAAGGGTGTACAGCGCCACTGATTTAAGTACTGTAAGGGAATTAAGCGAAAACCGGTCTATGACGGCAAGGAGGGCTGCTGATATATTAGCGAGCAGCAAAGGAAATCCATATACACTCATTGATCTGAAAATTCCTATATTAAAAAATATCCTGGAATTTTTTAAAGTGTAGCCAATAAGAACAAGTACAGTAATAGAATTGCCGATTACCTGCGCCAGATAAATCCCTTCAAGTCCCATCTTTTTTGAAAGGATAAAATACAGGGTGAGTGACAGCACAATTACCAGTTTAAGCAGGTTCGTAATTGAATAGAGCACCGAGCGTGATTGCAGCCGCATCAGTGTATTGATGATATTATTTACCGACTGAATACCGGATGCAAGAATTACGAGGGTTATCACATTAGCCCAGTCGGTCTTTGAGAAAATCAGAACTGATAGAGAGCCTGAAAGAGGGATCAGCACCAGGCAAAATATTGCTGTGATACTGACCTGGGTCGAGAGGGCCATAAAAAAAATTCCTTTCTGATTGTCTCTATGGTCTTTATCCCAGAACCATCTTGTAAGGCTCTGAGGCAGGCCCGATGCCAGCATGGATGTTAATACCAGAGCAGAGATCTCAAGGATTCCCAGAACTCCAAACTCATCAGTCGAAAAAAACTTCTGATTTGTATAAACAGGTATCAGTAATAGACCAACTATCTTAACCGCAATATTCCCGAGGCCATAGATGATTGTGTCTTTTAAGGATATTTTAATTGACTTTAACATTTCAGAGCTGATGTGATATCAGTTTATTGTACCGGATATGATTATAGTGTTAAAATAGTAAAACGGGTAAGACGGCTTAATGCCTGCAAGGGTTTTAATCTTTCTTTTAACAAGATCTGAGATACTCAGACTCTGGAGGTTTGAATAATCGAGTTTTTCAGGGTGGTAGCCTGCAGAAACAAGAACTTTGGAGATGGTATAAGGCGTAAACCAGAATCTATGGTCTGAATTTATTACTTCCCTGTAATCCATCATGTTAATAAACTGCCGCTTGTTATAGATATTTGGAACAGTTATGATAAACCTGCTCACATTTTCTCCGTATTTTGCTTTAAAGACTTTAAGAAAGTTCACAGGATCATCCAGATGTTCAATGATCTCGCCAAAAACCGCATAATCCCATTTACTTTCCGTCAGTTCCCTGAATTCATCGGTAAGAATATTCCCGTGAAAGACATTATTGTATCCCAGCTCTTTCTTAATAAAGTCAATGCTCTCCCTGTCAATATCAATTCCAATGCATCTTTTGGCATTCTCGGTTATAAGCTTGTGCAGCCAGATATTATTTTTGATTTTACTGTTTATGATTTGAATATGGTCCGAGCAGCCTATATGAATGACGTCTTTATCCCTGACAATATCTATTATTTTTGCTTCACGTGAGATTATTTTGTGTTTTTCCTTTCCAATTTCAACGTTCAGGTTGTTCTGGAATGCTTCCCCCTTAAGGTATTTTAAGATCGCTGGTTCAATTTTCATAAGAAGTGACTGATCTGTTATTTTGCAGCGGCAAAGATACTATTAACCTTCTTTATAAAATCGTTATAATTTGCCGTGGCGTTGAAATTCGTGTCAATGTTTTGGATTGCCTTTTTCCTGATTGTGTCGGTATCCTGATCCGATAAATTTATGTAATACTCAATAAGGCTTGCAAGATCTTTTGAATCAAAATCTATTGGCAGCAGTGTGCCCGTACCATCCCTTACCAGCTCCTTTACTCCGCCTGTATCAGTAGCGATAACCGGAATACCGAAACTCTGAGCTTCCATTATGCTCACAGGTACTCCTTCTGTTGAACTGACATTAATAAACAGATTAATCTGATTTCTGCTGTAGTACTTTAGCAGTTCCTCATTGGGATATTGCCCCATAAATTTAAAATTAATTCCTTTAAAAGGATGAAGCCTTGTTTCAGCAAGTATCTCTATTTCGTTCCTAAGTATTCCGTCACCAAAATGAAGCCATTCAATCTCTTTCATGGATCTGATATTCTCGAGAGCATAAATTATCAGGTCAATTCTTTTCAATGCTACAATATTTGAGCATGAAACAATTACAAACTTGTCGCGGGTAATCTTTTCCACTGGTTCTGTATGTAACCTCTTCACACCAAGATATGAAACCAGGAAATTTTTGTTGTCAGTGCTGGTCTTTTTTGCGAAATACTCTTTCCCGTTAAGGGAGACAAAGAAAATTGCATCAAGTCTAAGGGCTGAAAATTTTAATAACGGAAGATATCCCGACATTGTTTTTTCTTCATAAATATCGCTTCCATGTGCACGTGAGATTTTTATACTGTTCTTCAGATCAAGCATGGCAATAGCGTGGGCGCCGGTTTTAAGCCAGTAAGAATAAAATACAATACCGGCATCTTCTTTTTTTAGTATTTTTTTGATAAAATCCCGCAACTGAAGTGACTTGATAATTTTTTTCAGAAGAGAGAGTAAATTACTAAATGTCAGGGAATAAGATATTGTTCTTCGGAAAAACACTTCTTCATTTACAAGTTGCGAAATGGTTCTCCAATTAAGTAACAAAAGAACCGGTAAGTAAAGGAACCCCATTAAAGAAGTAGCCGGATTGTATCTGTATACAGCAATATTATCGGGAATAGCCCTTGTTTTCATGGCAGAGCTGTTTTGGGCTATTATTATAGTTTTTTCAAAGTTCTCAGAAAGAACAGGTAATTCTGATTCGATAAATGATTCACCTGTTCCAAATGGGAATTGAGAAGTTATAAGAACAAGAGTCTTCATAAACTTTCAGCTCTAAGCCATTACGAATTTAATACAATTAAAGCTAATAATTTACCTTGAAGTGACTAAACATTCCGGATTCAGAGAGCCTGATTAATAACAAAATTTAAATATTTTCACTAAGGTGTATTTTAAAGATTGCTGATCCTGTACAATTTAACAAGATTATCTCTGATAATTTCTGTGTTATAGGCAGTCTTTACAGCGTTTAATCCGTTTTCTCCCATTTTTTCTCTTAGTTGTTTGTCATTCAGCATAGTGATAATGTCATCATGGAACTCTTCAAGGCTTTGAAAAACCAATCCGCAATTATGCTTTTCTATGA
Source organism: uncultured Bacteroidales bacterium (assembly GCA_963715785.1). Classification (GTDB taxonomy): domain Bacteria; phylum Bacteroidota; class Bacteroidia; order Bacteroidales; family VadinHA17; genus LD21. The sequence goes on along the minus strand of OY970276.1, from coordinate 955,590 downwards.
GTTCCTGTTGCGGTTTGCAATCCGAGGCAATTATTGGTTTTCCACCAAGCAAATAATCATATATTTTGTTGGCTACGCCTGATTCATGCTGGGGATTTTTATGAAATGGGGCAATGCAAATATCACATATTGAGAGATATCCGGGGAATTCTTTAGAATCAATCCATGGGATATAATGAATATGATCAGCCAGAATATCCAGGCCTATGAGGTCAAAAAAGTGTGTCTGATCTTTTTTGTCTACCGGACCTATAAGTAAAAAATTAACATTATAACCTTCTTTAATGAGCTTTGTAAAAATCTGCAGCGCATCGAAAATCCCTCTTCTTTCTGCAATCACTCCATAATAAAAAATTACAGGTGAGTCCTGTTTAAACGGGCTCCGCACGATATTCTTTTTATTATACTCAGGTTGTGAAAGATCAGGCACATTAGGCAGAATAGTGAATCTATCAACTCTTATTTCAGGATACTTCTTTATCAGGGCATCTCTGAAATCCTTACTTAATACTACGATATTGTCAGCATATCCGAGATATTCATGTTCTTTTGCCGCCCAGGCCTCCGGACGGGATATGAGGCTCCTGAAAAAGCCTTTCGTCCAGTTATAGGTTGTGACAGCAAAGGGATAATTTTCGTGAAGATCGAGTATCAGAGGAATATTTCTATGGGCCTTATTTATACCGGAATGTCCGGCTCTGGACATATAGAGATCGTGGACATGAAGAAATTCAATATTATTTTTAATAATAAACTTCTTAATATGGAATGCCCAGAACCATTCATAAACGGGTATTGTATTAACGATAAAAAACAAGATATCCCGCAATTTTCGGGGTATACTGATCCTTGTAATATTTATCTGACTTGTCGGGTCAGCAATGTTTCCGGAGAAGCCATAACATAGTACAAATATCTCAAAACCCTGTTCTTTCAGAATTCCGATTTCCCTGAGAACACGAATATCACTGTTCAATTCATTATCAACGACAATACCGATCTTCATGACTTCCCTTCATTAAGCAAGGGGATGATCTTTCCTGCTAATCCCTTTCTGCTGTAGGATTCAGTTGATGTCATCCCCGGAATAGAATTATTCATCGAGATAATTTTATCCAGATATTCTGCAATAGCATTGGAATCCTTATAAGCAAAGGTGTTACCGTGTCTGCTCCCTGAGATAATTCCTGCAGCATCCCCCTCAATTGGACCAAGACAGATTATGGGTTTGCCTGCAGCAAGGTATTCAAATAATTTCCCTGTAATAATGCTATTATTACTGGAGTGGTCAGGTATAATAAGCAATGACACACTGGTTCTCATCATATACATTATTGCTTCTGAATGTTCAACATAGGGTATGAATTGCACTTTTGAATCTCCTGCCACGGATTGAATAAGCTCTTTCTGATTCTTGGAAACCGTTCCTATAAATCTGAGAAGATACTCGTGCCCTTTTTCTTTTAAAACCTGAAGAGCATCGAGGAAGCCTTCAATCGGATAGAGATCGGAAAGTGTACCAACATAAGTTATTGTGAACAGCGAAGGAGATAATGCTGTGATCCCCGCGAAGTCCTCTTCGTCGTAGCCATTTGTTATAACTGTTGTCTTGGATTCAACTCCTTTCACTTTTGCTGAAAACATTTTTTTAAGCGATGCACCGACAGTAATTATACTGTCGCATTCTTTGAGCACAGTTTTTTCATAGCGCTTATCGATCCATTTAGCCGGGCAAATATGGATAAAACTGCTTGTAGTAGTAGATATCTGTCCATGGATCGCGTAAATCCGCAATCCAGTTTATGGAAGGATATTTTCTCTTGATTTTTAAACCGATAAGCTGTGAGGAGTGAGGCGGGCTTGTGGTTATAATATTTCTGATCCCTTCCTCGTCTATCAGCTCGCAGGCTTTTTTAAATGCAAATTTATTCCAGCCTCTTCTCGGATCAGGAAGGAAAAAGTTGCCTCTGCACAAACCGCATGATTTTCCCTTTAAGTGTATTATCCACACTGTTGGCAAAACCCGCGGAGGGGATTTTCGATCTATCCTTCCTGTAGAAACTGAAATAGTCAGTGGCACGTGTTGAATAGACTTTAAGTGAGGCGGGCAGATCCTCATTTAAAGAATGATCAGTAACAGGATAAGCTGCATAATCAGGATCTACAGTTATTATGATTGGATCCCATCCAAGATCAGGGAGATATTTTGAAAATTTGAGCCACCTCTGTACTCCGGCCCCTCCGCTTGGGGGCCAGTAGTAGGTGACTATAAGAACCTTATTCATATTAAAGCTTTTTTAACAAGCTCTGAATAGATACCTTTTCCTTGATTATATCCTTAAGTTGTTCAATACTAACCCTTTCCTGCGCCATTGAGTCGCGATACCTTATCGTAACACTCTGGTCTTCCAGAGTCTGGTGATCGATGGTTATACAATATGGAGTACCTATTGCATCCTGTCGCCTGTATCTTCTGCCGATAGAATCCTTATCATCATACTGGCAGTTAAAATCAAATTTCAGGTCATGTACAATTTTTTCGGCAATATCGGGAAGTCCGTCTTTTTTCACAAGCGGCATAACGGCAAGTTTGACAGGTGCAAGAAATGACGGCAGCCGAGTACAACACGGGTATCAGTTGTGCCATCTTCCTTTTTCAATTCCTCTTCAATGTAAGCAGCGGATATTACCTGCAGAAACATTCTGTCGACACCGATAGATGTTTCAATCACATACGGGATATATGATTCACCTTTTTCAGGATCGAAATACTGCATTTTTTTACCACTGTATTCCTGGTGCTGTTTCAGGTCATAATCAGTTCTCGAATGTATGCCTTCCACCTCCTTGAATCCGAACGGAAATTTAAATTCAATATCTGTTGCGGCATTTGCATAGTGCGCAAGCTTGACATGATCGTGGAAACGGTAATTCTCGCTTCCGAAACCAAGTGCCTGATGCCATTTCATCCGTGTCTCCTTCCATTTCTTAAACCAGTCAAGTTCGCTCCCTGGCTGTACAAAGAACTGCATCTCCATCTGTTCAAATTCCCTCATACGAAAGATAAACTGCCTTGCAACTATTTCATTACGGAATGCTTTACCGATCTGTGCTATTCCAAAAGGGATCTTCATTCTTCCTGTCTTCTGGACGTTAAGAAAGTTGACAAAGATTCCCTGTGCTGTTTCAGGACGCAGATAAATTTTGTTTGCACCTTCAGATGTAGAGCCCATCTCAGTGGCAAACATCAGGTTAAATTGCCTCACATCAGTCCAGTTGCGGGTACCGGATATGGGACAGACAATTTCATTGTCAATGATTATCTGTTTTAGTTCTGCAAGATTGGTCTCATTAAGTGCTTTTGAGAAGCGGGCATTAAGCTCATCAATTTTTTGCTGGTTGGCCAAAACACGGGGATTTGTCTCCCTGAATTTCTTTTCATCAAAGGCATTGCCAAATCTTTCCCTGGCTTTATCCACCTCTTTTGTTATCTTATCTTCGATCTTTGCAAGATGGTCTTCAATAAGCACATCTGCCCTGTATCTCTTCTTTGAATCCTTATTGTCAATAAGAGGATCATTGAATGCATCGACGTGGCCGGAAGCTTTCCAGATCGTTGGATGCATAAAAATTGCTGAATCAAGGCCTACAATATTATCATGAAGAAGAACCATACTGTCCCACCAGTATTTCTTGATATTGTTTTTAAGTTCAACTCCATACTGACCATAATCATATACTGCACTTAACCCGTCGTAGATCTCACTCGAAGGGAAAACATAACCATATTCCTTGCAGTGAGCAACCAGTTTTTTAAAATTATCTTCCTGAGCCATAAATAGTTTATTTTACTTTAGCGGAAGACAAAAGTAATTCAAAAAGTTGGGGAATACAAAGCTCCCGACACACATCATTCCTTTTGTTCATACCAGTTGGTTTCTCTTGTTACCCTGAAAACCCACCCGCCATGGGGTTGCCGGGAAAGCCTTTTTAACTTCACCCTCAGGCAAACTTAAGGGTTAAGAAATTCTGACTGACAAATAATAGCTAAAATCTATTTGTATCTTTACCCACTTCTTTTGAATTTTGAAATCATGAAAAAGCGAACTGATTTTCTTGTTATTGGTTCAGGTATTGCAGGACTTACTTTCGCGCTTAAGGCAGCAAAATCGGGGAAAGTCACTATCGTAACCAAGGCAAAACTTGAAGATACGAATACCAGGTATGCTCAGGGAGGAATAGCTGCGGTTTTCAGTGAACCTGACAATTTTGAGAAGCACATAAATGATACCCTTATAGCAGGAGGCGGTTTGTGCAATGAGGAAGTTGTAAGAATGGTAGTTCAGGAAGCACCCGAACGGATCAAGGATCTGATTAACCTGGGTATTTCATTTGATAAGAAGGAAGATGGTACTTACGATCTGGCTAAGGAAGGCGGGCATACCGAACACAGGATCCTTCATCATAAGGATAAAACAGGTGAGAGTATCCAGTACACACTGATGGACAGAGTCAGGAGTGAGGCCAATATAGAGATACTTGAGCATCATTTTGCAATAGAACTGCTTACCCAGCACCACCTCGGAGAGGTAATAAAAAGAAATTATCCGGATATCAGGTGCTATGGCGCTTACGTTGCCGATCTGGTTAACCAGCAAGTGATTACAGTGCTGTCGAAGGTCACGGTTATTGCTACAGGAGGAATAGGCAATGTTTATCTTACGACAACGAATCCTGAAATAGCCACAGGCGATGGTGTTGCCATGGTTTACAGGGCAAAAGGAACAATTGAAAACATGGAGTTTATCCAGTTTCATCCCACCTCATTATACGATCCTGAAAAAAGGCCATCCTTTCTGATAACTGAGGCACTTCGTGGTTACGGTGCAGTACTCAAGAATATCTCCGGAGAAAAATTCATGAACAGATACGACAGCAGAGGTTCGCTTGCACCACGCGATATTGTTGCCAGGGCTATCGATAATGAAATGAAGATCTGGGGAGATGATCATGTATGGCTCGATTGTACCCATCTGAACAAGGATGGGCTAAAGGATCATTTTCCAAATGTTTATGAACATTGCCTGGAGCGTGGAATAGATATTTCACTCGATATGATACCTGTTATCCCATGTGCCCATTATTCATGCGGAGGAATTAAAGTTGATACCGACGGGCAAAGCAATATAGACAGGCTCTACGCTTTAGGTGAAGTGGCTTCCACTGGTCTTCACGGAGCGAACAGGCTGGCGTCAAACTCTCTTATTGAAGCAGCTGTTTTTGCCCATCGGGCAGCGCTTCACTCAGGGGAAAGACTTAAGACTCTCACATTTGAAGAGCATATTCCAGTATGGGACTACAAAGGCACGACCCATCTTGAGGAAATGGTTCTGATTACCCAGAGTACAAAGGAGGTACAAATGATAATGAGTAATTATGTCGGAATTGTGAGATCTGACATACGACTTGAAAGAGCGATGGTAAGACTTGACATTCTTTACGAAGAAACGGAGAGACTGTATAAAAAATCACTTATTTCAAAGAAGATATGTGAACTCAGGAATCTTATAAATGTAGGCTATATAATAATTAAGATGGCGAAAAACAGGCATGAAAGTGTCGGTCTCCATTACTCTATCGATTATCCGAAACGGTCAAGTTCGGAATTCTGAAAAAGCTAAAAATACGCTATGAATCATCTTGAATCTTCATTTAAAGGCAAAAACAGCTTCTGGAGGTATATTTTAATGTTTGCTGTAATTCTGATAATGGCCAACACTCTTGGGGCAATACCATTTATATTGTCGATTGCCTTAAAATCGGGAATAAACCCTTCAGCATTTTCAAAGTATGCTGCAAATCCTGATAATTTGGGCTTTTTGCGATCAAGTACCATCCTTGGATTCATCATAATGGTATTCCCATTCGTTGCGGGATTAATAGCTTTTGTCCTTCTTGTCAGGCCTTTGAACGACCGCACAATTGGAATGACGATTAACGGGGGCGTAAAATTCAGGTGGAACAGGTTTTTTATTTCCGGAGCAGTCTGGTTAGCATTATCCGGACTCTATTTCTTCTCATATCTTAAAGCCGATCCGGCAAACTTTTCTATAAATAATAAAACTTCTTCGCTTATTATCCTCTCACTTGTTACAATATTATTAATACCGTTTCAGGCAGCATTTGAGGAGGTGCTTTTCAGAGGATATCTCATGCAGGGGTTTGCGGCTCTGATCAGGAACAGATGGTTTCCGCTTGTGATGACGTCTGTTCTGTTCGGCCTTCTGCATGCATTCAATCCGGAGGTAAAGGCTTTTGGCTTCTTAACAATGATGCCTCAGTACATCGTATTTGGATTGATTTTTGGCATTATTACAATAAATGATGACGGAATAGAAGCAGCCATGGGAGCTCATACTGCTAACAATGCTTTTCTGTGCATAATGGTGACAAGCCCTTCATCCACATTGCAGACACCGGCGCTGTATCTGGAATATACTTCAAATCCCTGGCCCGAGCTGGCTGTCCTTCTCTTAAGCGGAATTATATTCATTTTTATTCTGAAAATTATTTTCAAATGGGAGAAAATGTCACTTCTGTTTGAAAAGATAAAGGTAACTAAGTAACTTTAGTCCTGACCTCTGGTTTATATCAGACTTTAAGTTATTTCGTGGTAAAAAAATATTACCACAAAGGGTCACTAAGGTTTTCACAAAGGTTTACAAAGGATTTTTCACGCTACCAGTTATTCTCGGACCTTCCCCCGATTGTATCAATATTCTATACCAGGACATTTCAGATATTATAAATTGAAGTTTTGTCATCGGTCCTGAAGTCACCCCATTTTTCACGGATCTTCTCAATATAACCTTTTATTTCGTTAATCTCAGAAGAGGTAAGCAGCATGAGACGCATCTCTTTGAAATGAGGCAGTCCTTTAAAGTAATTTGAAAGATGCCTGCGCATTTCAAATATTGCACGGTTGCCTTCCTTAAATTCAAGGGATTTCTCAATATGAAGCAGTGCCAGATCGGCTTTTTCGCTTACTGAAGGTTCCGGCAGGAGTTCACCAGTATTAAGGTAATGTCTTATTTCCTTGAATATCCATGGACGACCGACAGTTGCCCGGCCGATCATGATACCATCGACCCCGTGCCTGTCAAACATATCTTTTGCACATTCTGGTCCGTCTATATCCCCGTTTCCAATAATAGGGATCTTCATTCTTGGATTATTTTTTACAGCACCTATAAGCGTCCAATCTGCACTTCCCTTATAAAACTGTGCCCTCGTCCTTCCGTGAATAGTCAGAGCCTGTATGCCAACATCCTGCAGTTGCTCAGCAATCTCAACAATGTTTTTACTGTCATCATCCCAGCCGAGTCGTGTCTTTACAGTAACCGGAAGTTTTACCGCTTTCACAATTGCCGCAGTCATTTCGATCATCAGGGGGATATTGCGCAGCATTCCTGCACCAGCTCCCCTGTTGGCTATCTTTTTTACCGGACATCCGAAATTTATGTCTATAAGCTCAGGTTTTGCTTCTTCCGCTATAAGTGCTGCCTCGACCATTGAATCCGTCAGGTGACCATATAGCTGTATTCCGATTGGTCTTTCAAATTCGTAGATATCAAGCTTTCTGACACTCTTCTGACCTTCCCTGATCAATCCGTCAGAAGATACAAATTCAGTATACATGAAATCAGCTCCATACATTTTGCAGATCATTCTGAACGATGGATCAGTAATGTCCTCCATCGGAGCCAGAAACAGGGGAGTATCACCCAAATCTATATTGCCTATTTTCAAGTATAATTTATTTAGTTATAAAACGAATTTAAATTTTTTAATTATTGTTCCTTATCGCCTTTAGGGTATTGTCTGACAAGGTCGGGAGCACCTGAATAAATATGTTTATCTTTAACTGCTGCAAAATTAATAAAATGAAGGACAAGAAGGGACTTTTCCGACTGCATGATGAATCGCCTGTTTATCAGCTCCTTGCATCAATTGTGGTTATAATCGTGGTCGGGCTTTCGCTTATGCTCGTGCTTGTTCTGGCCGGCACGCTCATCTTTCATGCCGATATGAACTCACTTGATAAAACAGCGAGCACCTTCAGCGGGCAGGACATTGCGTTTCTGAGATACCTGTTAATTGTTCAGGACATTTCCCTTCTGATCATTCCTTCATTCATTTTATTAACTCTTCTGAAACCTGACAAAAACAAGCCGCTGGCGGAATTGAGAATGCCTCAGTGGAAAGATGCCGGACTGGTTATGATACTGGCATTTTGCATGTTTCCTGTGACAGATTTAACTGGTCAGATTAACTCGGCTATGCATCTTCCCGACTGGCTTTCTGGTGTTCAGCAATGGATGGTTGAAAAAGAGGATAAGGCTGATAATCTCATCTCGGGACTGATGATTAAGAACACATTCTCTGATATGATGGTGAATGTACTTACAATAGCTTTAATTCCTGCGATTGCTGAGGAGTTGATTTTCAGAGGCGTTTTTCAGAAGATATTTACTGGTCTTTTCCGATCAGGCCACATAGCTGTCTGGGTGACTGCTTTTATCTTTAGTGCTATCCATTTTCAGTTCTTCGGATTCGTACCGCGATTCATTCTCGGTCTGGTTTTTGGATATCTTCTCCTGTGGAGTGGCAACCTGTGGTTACCAATAATAGCACACTTTGTCAATAATGCTTTTCCTGTTATGCTTTCATTCTTCAGCGGCTCACAGATTTTAAGCACACCGCCGGAGATGCCAATGTGGAAACAGGCACTCTACCTTCCTCTTCCGATATTGATAATCGTGGCGATATTCTATTATCTGAGGAATAAAAATATTCCCCGGCAATCAGTCTGATTCAGGCAGTTCTAATTGTAATTATCTGCATAAACCTTCAAAAAGGGTCACGTTCAGAGTGAAGTGTCCCTGCTTAAAAATCACTGCTGTTATTCCTGATAGGAATCGGTAAGTGAAAATAAATTCAGCTTATCCGCGAAATTATTTATCTTTTCCTCAGTCTTAAAAGTTACAATAGTTTTTTCTCCCGGAAGCAGGTCAAAATAATTATCGCTGAACAATCCTTTTTCATCAGTATCAAGATACAGATCCTTTACAAGCTTATCCGTGGTAAGAGTAATTGAGAATCCTTCATCTGATGCTGATATTGTTTTTGTAATTACAGGCCTTTGCAGCTTCAGATCCTTCGGTGATGAAAAGTAGCACAGATTTGAAGCGAGGAGCCTGCTTCCCTGAAGCAATTTCACACTGAATACAATCTGTGTCGAATCGAATTTCCCGATAAGATCCTTAGTTGATGTTTTAAAAAATTCAGTGCTGGTATTTGCAGGTGCATTGATCTGCAGTGTCTTGCTCCAAAGTTCTTTCCCATTGAAATCAAATATTCTCATCTCCATTTTCGCTTTAAAGGACTCCCTTTTATCTGACACAATGTTTACCGCAAAATCATTTTTAAAATTTGAAGGGACAACTATGATCTGATCAAAAGCTTTTTTTGCAATATAATATAGGCCTTTTGGATTATTCTGGTAATCGATGCTGGCCCACGAGGCCACCGGCCATACATCATTAAGCTGCCAGTAGAGGCTACCCATAGTATATGGCATCCACCGTCTGTGAGTTTCCAGAGAAAGCTTCATACAACTGTTCTGAAGAAGCTGGGTGAGATAAATATAAGAGTCAAAATCCTTTGGTTGTCTGTAATACATCTTTATGTATTTATCAAGAACACTATTCCCTATCATGGCTTTATTATGAGCGCGCATGACCGCTGAATTTTTATCCCTGTCTTCCGCAGAGGTAAACTGGTATACTACTTTTTTGTCGGGCCACGACTGAAAGCCATGCTCACTGAAAAAATGTGACTGTGTTTCCAGTATATTGCTGAAGGGCTTATTGACATATGCCACATAATAATGCATATCGCCCGATTGCGGCTTATTCATTGTCATTGGTTCCCTATAGCCTCCCATAGGTGATGAAGGCCAGTAATCATGCGAATTATGATCATATTTTTCTATAGCCTCAGGTATCATTTTATAAAAAATGTCATCATATGCCTTCATAACCCTTTCAGTCACTTTCGGATCAACTTTGCCTGCAGGTGGGAGGAATGGAAGAATGCCTGAAAGTAAATTTGCCTCTTTTGAAAGCGGAATGCCAAAGTATTTCTTCATTAATAAATTCCATACCAGATCCATTTCATTGTTGCCGCACCAGAGAGCAATGCAGGGGTGATTATGAAGCCGCAGAATATTGTCCTTAAATTCCATAGCCATTGTCTCCTTGTACTCGGGATAGTCAGGACTATGAGCTGCAAAAGCAAAATCCTGCCAGATCATAATCCCGTTCTTATCGCATAAATCATAAAAGATATCGTTTTCATAAATTCCACCGCCCCACACCCTGAACATGTTCATATTAGCATCAGCCGCATATTTTATGAGTTCTTCATAGTGCTTGTCAGTTACTCTTGAAGGAAAGATGTCGGATGGGATATAATTAGCCCCTTTAGCAAATACTGGGACTCCATTGACTTCAAAGTAGAAGGAATTTCCGCCTTCTTTCTCTGGCTCACGGATTAGTTTTATTGTCCTTATCCCTGAATGAGTTGTGAACTTATCAATCTCATTTGTTCCCATAGTAAGTGATCCGGTGAATTCGTATACGGGATGGTCGCCAAGCCCGTTTGGCCACCAAAGAGCCGGATTGTTGATTTCGAAATCTATATTGATATCATTCAGGCCCTTCATTAAACTGACCTGATGTGAATTAATTTCTGTGCTTTTGCCATTGAGCCCGTATGAAAGATTCAACATCCCGGTAAAAGAAGAAGACGCCTCGATAGTTACCACAGCAGAGAGCCCGGCTTTTTTGGCTGAAACGGTGCCCTGAATTATTTGTATTCCGTTAATCCTTATATTATCCCAGGCTTTAAGAAAAACAGGTCTCCATATCCCGCTTGTAGTAAGCTTCGGACCCCAGTCCCATCCAAACATGTAAGCCGCCTTGCGAACATAAGGCCCGACAGCAGGCCAGTCGGAGGTAGCTACAAATTCCAGGTTGTACCCAACAGGGGCATCGATATCAAATTTGTCCCTGCTTAATAAACCCATGGCAACAGGTGAATGAAACAGGATTCTGAGTGTGTTGCTGCCTTCCACTAATAGTTTTTTGACATCCGCATTCCATTCACGGAACATGTTGTCGGTTGCCAGTATGTGCTGATCATTCAGAAAGACTTCTGCATAAGTATCGAGACCCTTAAAGCACAACTCAATGTTTTGTCTGCTGATGGTTGTTTTATCAACTGTAAAAGTAGTCTGGTATTCCCAGGAATATTTATCTACCCATTGAACCTTTGATTCATTGTCCCTGTAAAAGGGATCAGGAATTATTTTGCTTGCGATCAGATCGGTATGAACACAACCCGGAACCGTGGCAGGATGCCATTCATTTGTTCCAACTTTATGAAATGTCCATCCGTCTTTTATATCCTGAAGTGTCGGAGATGCCTGTGCTGCTATCTGAGCGAATGAAATAAATGAAAACACAATCGAGGCAAGGAGTTTTCTGGTTATCATCTTAAGATGTTTTAAGGGTTACTTTTGAATATATGTGTAAAAGCAAACAATATTAATCAATTTTTTTAATGTGTAAAAAATACACAATGATTTTTTTACTTTTGCAGTTATGAATGCAAAAATGGATATGGCGGAATTTATATCAGCTGGGTATAAGCAATTCATTCCCCATCTGTCTATAGATTGTGCCATCTTTGGTTATCACGATAATCAGCTTAAGGTGATGTTAAGAAGCTGGAAAGCTGTTGATGGCTGGTGTTTGCCGGGAGGTCATGTCGGGCACTCGGAATCCATTGATGATGCTGCCAATCGCATTTTAAATGAAAGAACCGGGTTAAAAGGGGTGTTTTTGCAGCAGTATTATACCTTTGGCGATTCCGGCCGGTTGAAAAGTGTTAAAAATGATGCGCTGTTAAAGTCGTCATGGCTATATAAGGAGGCCAGGGGATCGTGGCTTGACGCCCGTACAGTCTCGATAGGATATTATGCGCTTATAGAATTCTCCAGGGCTGTACCAAAGGCCGATGAATTTTCAAAAGATTGTGCGTGGTGGGATATTCAAGACCTTCCGGTGCTGCTTTTCGACCACGAAAGCATGATTGAAAAGGCTTTGGAGACAATAAGGATACAGCTTAAATATCAGCCGATTGGCTTAAACCTTCTTCCTGATAAGTTTACTTTACCTGAATTGCAGAAGCTTTATGAAACAATCTTAAACAGAAGGATCGATCGCAGGAATTTTCAGAAAAAGATACTTAGCCAGGGAATTCTCAGACGTCTCGATCAGCGTCGCAATATTGGCCCGCATCGTTCTCCTTCGCTATACTCTTTTAATAGAGTAAAATATAAACGGGCACTCTCGGAAAACAGGGGACCAGAGTTTTAAGACTGCTCCTGGACCTGAGCCGGAACTTCATTGGCCTGGTTCTTATCAAGTTCGCCTTTTCTGAAGAAATATACCAGTCCGTATTCCTCACTTTCTTTTTTTCGCATCTCTTCAGAAAGGGCCAGATGCGAATTTTCAATCTCATTCCAAAGCTGAAGAATAATTTCATCAGCTTCTTTCCTTAGCAGAATGTTCTTGTCAGTGTATTCCAGGGTTCTTTTGGCTATGGTATTATGATAATTCCAGGCTTCGAGGAAATTCTCAAATCGTACTTTGACCACGGCAATTGTGGGATTAGTTATTGGGCTCCCCCCTTTCTTTATCCTGAACTCTTCCCCTTCGATAATCCTTCTGCCCCAGCTCATGAGTTCATTCTCGGTAGTAAGTGAAGGAACAGTTGACTCATCAGTGGCAAGTCCGTAAAACGCTCTGGTTTCTGCCGGCAGGTCACCGCGGAAAATTGCCATATTCATTACCCTGATAAAATGAGTCAGATAGACCCTGGCTTTTCTTAAGGTTTCGTTATAGTCTTTGCTTTTTATGTTTTGTGAAGCCAGAGCCTGCCGGTATAACTGGAAGTTATGGCTGAATAGCGGAAGGAATCTTTGAAGACGGACAATTGATCTGGATGAATAGGCCAGTTTGCTTGGAGGAAGCTCTTTTCCCTTTTCCAGAGCGGTTTTCATAGCCTTTATCCTTGCCGTATCCGTGTTTGGTAATCTTCTGTATGGCATATCAGGATGGGATTGTTAATAAAATTTCTTTAAGAGAAGCGAATATAACGATCTTTTAATATTTATAACAGCTATTCGCAATTTTATTAATCTGATTACTACAAATATCAACTCTCCAACTTCAGGTTTTCTATCTACTTAAACGTTAATATTAAGATTTTGGTTACAGATTAGAGCCGGAAAATAAGAATCAGGCTGGAATAAGATCAGATTCGTGCCAGCGCCAGACAGGCAGCATGCAGTGAAATCGTCAAAATAAGGTACAAATTCCGGGCCTGATCAGGTCTCATTTTCAGGAACTTATACTTTATGGAGCTATGATGGCATCCGGCCAGGCAGTCACCACACAGGGTACACGTCAGAGATGGCCTGGAGTTTTTAATATCTATAGGATTTAATGCATCATATTTGCAGAATTTTGTGCAATTCATGCATAATGTGCAACTCTGATCTATATACATCCTGAAGGGATTTAAATGTTTGAGTATGTTGACTATTGTACCGATAGGACAATACATAACACAATGGATCATTTTCTTTCTTTTGAGTGAAAAGAAGACCATGATCAGAATTCCTGCAATTCCAAATGCGACGGCAATCAGCGTTGAAGCAAGCATGCCTACTTTCATCCACCTCAGTATAATTGCTGCTGCGATAACAAGTATCAGAATGGTTGATTTGATTGCCCCTTTATGTTTTAGAATTTCTCTTGATGTTTTTCCGCCCGAAGCCAGATTATCAAAAGCGCCAAAGTAGCAAAGCTGGCTGCACCATGCCGGTCCGGTTAAAATAACTGTACTCAGGAAAAGTATTGTCATTACTGATAACTGTCCCCTGTAGATTGGTCCTGCCAGTATCATCATCGGAATCGGCAAATGAAGCTTGCCTGTCATCAGGAACTTCTCAGACAGAGTAATGCCTATAACCAGCTGGGAAAAGAAAACCAATGAGAAGATTGTCCATGCTATTTTTCTCCATGCGGGAACATTCGCTGGATTTTTCATCTTGTTTACGATGAAGGCTCCGTAGCATGAAATCAGAAATATTTCCACCCACCCGCTGCCTTTAAAAAAACGCTCGGCAAGAATCATTGGTTTTTCGACTTTTATCTGTACAAATGCAAGAAGTATGAAAGTGAGAATGAATACTGTAAAGGCGAGTTTATATCGTTTATACATCACTACAAATTTATTTTAAGATCGATTCATTATTGTAGACCTTAGCGGCCAGGCTTTGAACAGTTTCCTCGCTGATTAATTTATTTAAGGCTTCCTTTATCGGAACGTATTTTTCGTGAAGAGGACATGGATTCGACGAGTCACACTGCTTTAGTCCGAAGCTGCAACCGGAGAATGATCTATCGCCTTCAATGGCGGAGATGAGAGTGATGATAGGCAGTGCATGTTTTTCGGGATCAAAATAGAATCCTCCTCCTTTTCCTTTGACCGACCTGAGAAAACCCGATCTCACGAGTCTCTGTAAAATTTTTGCAATAAAAAATGGCGGCGCATCGATTTCTTTTGCCACTTCAGCGGTTCCGGGCCTCTTTCCTTTCATGTTTTGTAAATTAATATAAACCAGGCCTCTGAGCGCATATTCCGTCTCTTTATTAAACATAATTCTCAATGATTAATTCAATACTTACGCAAAAATAGTAAAAATATTTTAAAAATTACCAAAAGACCTTTTTGTCTTTTAATAAAATATGTTTAGCTTTGTGCTAGATTAAAATATTAAATGATGAAAAAGGAAATGACAATCGGGGAAATAGTGGCGCTGGATTACAGAACTGCATCCGTTTTTAAGGAAGCTGGAATTGATTTCTGCTGCGGAGGGAAAAAGGAAATAGTCGAAGCCTGCATTGAAAAGGGGATTGACAGGGATAATCTTATGAAGAAACTTGCAGCCATAAAATCATCTCCTGCTGCAAACATTTACAATTATGTTGAATGGGATCCGGGATTTTTGTGTGATTATATTGTAAACACGCATCATAAGTACGTTTTGAAAACTATGCCCGAACTTTTAAACTATACCGGGAAAATTGCCTCGGTCCATGGAGAAAGGCACCCTGAACTTTTATTGGTGGCAGACCTCTTTTTCCAAATTAACCGGGAACTTACTCAACATATGAAAAATGAAGAAGATGTTCTCTTTCCTGCTATCAAAGAGGTTATTATTTCAGGATCAGCAGAAGCAAAGAAGACTATCACCTCTGAAATCTCCCGGTTATCAGGAGAACATGAATTTGCAGGAAACACGATGGACAAAATAAATGTTCTCACTGGCAATTACAAAGTGCCGGAAGACGGGTGCAATACCTATAAAGTTGCTCTTAAACTGCTGGGTGAATTTGAAGATGATCTGCATACCCATGTTCATATAGAGAATAATATACTTTTTCCGAAAGCAATGGCATCAACCTTTTAAAATTATTGATCATGAATAGTGAAACAAGAAATTTAGAAGACGATCACATCCATATTCTGAAGATTATAGATGTGATGAGAGCTGTCACCGGTTATGAAAATCCTGATGTTGTTCATATTGCAGATATTATTGATTTGATTAGAAATTTTGCAGACGGACTGCATCATGCAAAAGAAGAAAATCTCTTTTTTCCGATGCTGGAAACTAAAGGCTTTTCTTCACAGCAAGGACCTGTAGCGGTAATGCTTCACGAACATATCCAGGGAAGAAATTTTGTAAGGGAGATCTCTGAAAACCTTGAATTGTATAAAAAGGGAGATAGCACAGCAATTGAGAGAATTTATCAGAATATGAGAGGATATGCTGACCTGCTTGTCAATCATATTACGAAAGAGAATAATATTCTTTTCCGTATGGCAGACCGGGCACTTTCAGCCGATGAGCAAAAAATCCTGCTCGGGAAATTTGAAACTTTGGAGCACGACCGTCCGGCTGGGAGCCATCCGGAGGATTATTTAAACCGTATCAATAGCCTTGCTTCATATTATAAGATATTGTAAACCAGCGATATATAACTAAAAATCACTTCAGGCACCGTTTGACATTTAATCTTTCCTGCCTTTGCAGTAAACAGATCACACTGGCTCACTTTAAAGTGCATCAAACTTTCTTTGGTTTGTACTGTTGAGCTAGTTAACTTAGTAGTTTTAATTTCTAAAGCAGCCAGATATGTTTAAAAGTGAAGTGTATGCCAGAAGGAGAGAGGAACTCCATAAAAAAGTAAAATCAGGGATTGCTCTTTTTATTGGCAATGCCGAAGCTCCAATGAATTATCCTGATAATACTTACCATTTCCGTCAGGACAGCGATTTCTTATACTACTTCGGACTTGATCTTCCCGGAATTGCAGGACTCATGGATTTTGATTCTGGCAAAGACAGGATTTTTGGAAATGACTACGATATGGATGACATTATCTGGATGGGACCGCAGCCTACAATAAGGGACCTGGCCCAGAAATGCGTGATTTCCGATACGGCATCAATGTTGAAACTTGAAGAGACCGTTAAAGACGCACTGGCAAAGAAAAGAAAAATACATTTTCTTCCGCCTTATCGCGGCGAGACAAAAATGACCCTGGGCAGGCTTCTGAAGGAAAACCCCTGCCAGATGAAAACGAAGGCATCTGTTGATCTTATAAAAGCAGTCATTTCAATGCGGTCAATAAAAGAAAAGGTGGAAATTGATGAGATAGAGAAAGCCGTTGAGATCGCTTACGAAATGCATGTAACAGCAATGAAGATGTGCCGTCCGGGTGTTAAGGAGCAGGATATCTTCGGTATGATTGAGGGTATAGCCCTGTCAAAAGGAGGAGGCCCATCATTCCCTGTAATTCTGAGTATTAACGGGCAGACGCTTCACAACCATTCACATGGGAACATCCTCACTAAAGGCAAAATGATGGTAACCGATGCCGGCGCTGAAACAAACCTTCATTATGCATCCGATATCACCCGTTCAACTCCGGTAGGCGGAAAATTCAATGAAAAGCAGAAAGATATTTATGAAATTGTACTGAAGGCTAATGTAGAAGCAATAAAGGCAACCAAACCCGGTATGTCAAATCGCGATCTTCATTTCAT
This sequence comes from uncultured Bacteroidales bacterium, assembly GCA_963715785.1. GTDB lineage: Bacteria > Bacteroidota > Bacteroidia > Bacteroidales > VadinHA17 > LD21. Next base: position 938,280 of record OY970276.1, on the reverse strand, counting down.
GGCATGCAGGATAATAGTGTCAGAGATGAAAGACCTCGGTCTGATGAAGGGCGATGTTGACGAAGCGGTTGCTGCCGGAGCACATGCTCTTTTTATGCCTCATGGCCTTGGCCATATGATGGGCCTAGATGTTCATGATATGGAAGCTCTCGGAGAGAATTTTGTTGGATACAATGATGAGGTAAAGAGGAGTGACCAGTTTGGCACAGCTTTTCTAAGGTTTGCTTTGCCTTATAAGCCTGGCCATGTTTTTACTGTCGAGCCCGGATGCTATTTCATTCCTGAGCTGATAGAAAAATGGAAATCCGAAGAAAAATTTAAGGAATTTCTTAATTATAATAAAATTGAGTCGTATATGTCAACAGGCGGCATCCGCATTGAGGATAATGTCCTCATAACCGATAAAGGACATAAGGTACTGGGTAAGCCTATACCCAAAACGGTGAAAGAAATAGAGACTGTCTGCTTGTGATATTGATTCTGGATTGCTCCGGAAGGGGTGATACTGAAGAATGGAAGTTTATCATGAATCGTATTTTTGCCATAAGTGATATTCATGGATGCTTTAAGACATTTTATGAGCTGGTAGTCAACACTATTAAGCTGCAAAAATCCGATCAGCTGATTCTTCTTGGTGATTATATCGATCGTGGAAAACAAATAAAAGAAGTAGTTGACTTCATTATTGATCTCAAAAAGGAAGGGTTCAATACTACTGTCCTGGCGGGGAATCATGAAGTTATGCTTATCGATTCATTCAATGACAGCGATCAGCTGTCCTTATGGATGATGAATAGCGGTTTCACTACCCTTGAAAGCTTTGGCATCAGCAACATCATGGATATAGATCCCGGTTACATGAATTTTTTTAACAGTCTGGAATATTATAAGATAATCGGCAATGTAATTTTTGTGCATGCCGGTTTTGATGATTTTGCAGCTGATCCTTTTTCCGACACCCGGAGCATGATATGGGAGACTCGCAATTCATATCATAATCGGCTGCTTTCCGGAAAGACAATAATTCATGGCCACAGGCCGAAAACTATTGCGTATGTTAATAAACTGATTGCTGAGAAATCTAAGATAATCCCTATAGACACTGGTTGTGTTTATCAGAAGGAGCTGGGATATGGAATGCTTTCAGCGCTTGAAGTAAATAGTATGACTTTGCATTCTATCCCCGATCAGTAATTTATCACCTGGTATTTCAGAAAGCTTTATAGAATTCCCTGTTAAGTCTGGCGATATTTGACAGCTTGATCTCTTTTGGGCATTCAGCTTCACATGCGCCGGTATTTGAACAATTGCCAAATCCGAGCTCGTCCATTTTTTCAACCATCGCCCGTACGCGTTCGACAGCCTCAACACGTCCCTGAGGCAAGAGTGCAAACTGAGAGATTTTGGCAGAAACGAATAGCATTGCAGAAGCATTTTTACAGGCGGCAACACATGCACCGCATCCTATGCAGATTGCTGAATCAAATGCCTCGTCAGCTCTTTTCTTCTGGATAAGTATAGAATTAGCTTCCGGAGCAGCTCCTGCATTTATTGATATGAATCCACCCGCGACCTGGATCTTGTCAAATGCAGTTCTGTCAACAATAAGATCTTTGATCACGGGAAAGGGCTTAGCCCTCCAGGGTTCTATCCATACGGTTTCTCCTTCACTGAAATAGCGCATTGAAAGATGACAGGTTGTAATAGCAGGCACCGGTCCGTGAGCATGTCCGTTTATATACATCCCACATGATCCGCATATACCCTCACGGCAGTCGTGGTCGAAAGCTACCGGATCCTTATTCTCCTCAACGAGCCTCTTATTGAGTGCATCGAGCATCTCGAGAAAAGCCATTTCAGTAGAAACATTGTCCATTTGATAGGTCTCAAATTTACCTTTCGTTGCTGCATTTTTCTGCCGCCATATCTTTAATGTGAGCTTCATCTTAGTGAGGTTATTTTGTTTAATCTGCAATAATTTGGTTATTCAGGGATGATCTTTTACTCCGCACCCTGTTTCATGAATTATTATTTATAGCTCCTTACCTTCATCTCCACATTCTCAAATTTAAGTTCTTCCTTGTGTAGGATATGAGGTTTATTTTCACCTGCATATTCCCATGCGGCCACGAAAGCGTATTTCTCATCATTTCTAAGAGCCTCACCGTCGGGAGTCTGATATTCCTCCCTGAAATGAGCACCGCACGATTCGTTCCTGTTAAGAGCATCTGTGACAAGTAGCTCGCCGAGCTCAAAAAAATCAGCCACTCTGCCTGCTTTTTCAAGTTCAATATTGAGCTCATTTGGCAATCCGGTGACGTTAAGGTCGCTCCAGAATTCCTTGCTCAGCTCTTTGATCAGGGTAAGAGCTTTTTTCAGACCTTCTTCATTCCGCACCATTCCGCAATAATCCCACATTATCTTGCCGAGCCTTTTATGGAAGGATGAGGCGGTCTGTTTCCCCTTTATTGCAATGAACCTGTTAAGTCTTTCTGTTACTGCTTTTTCAGTTTCTGCAAATTCGGGTCTGTCGGTTGAGATTTTTGGAACCCTTATCTCGTCTGCCAGGTAATTATTTATTGTATTGGGAAGAATAAAGTACCCGTCACCGGAAGTCTGCATCAGTGAACTTGCACCAAGCCTGTTGGCCCCGTGATCTGAAAAGTTTGCCTCACCAATAGCGTAGAGTCCCGGGATTGTTGTCATCAGTTCATAATCAACCCACAAGCCTCCCATTGTGTAATGGCCGGCCGGATAGATCCGCATTGGTTCAGTATATGAATCAATACCAGTAATCGTCTTATACATATCAAAGAGATTACCGTACTTATCCTCGATTGCTTTCTTTCCTTGTTTCTTTATTGCATCCCTGAAATCGAGATTAACTGCGAGACCTGTTTCACCAATGCCATATCCGGCATCGCAGCGTTCCTTGGCTGCCCTTGATGCGACATCCCTGGGCACAAGATTTCCGAAAGCCGGATACCGGCGTTCAAGGTAATAATCTCTTTCCTCCTCAGGTATATCGTTACCGGGACGTTTGTCGCCTTTCATTTTTGGCACCCAGATCCTACCGTCATTTCTGAGCGATTCCGACATCAGAGTAAGCTTTGACTGGAATTCATTGAGCTGAGGAACAGATGTGGGATGGATCTGAACAAAGCTGGGATTTGCAAAAAATGCTCCCTTCTTATATGCTTTCCATACGGCAGATGCATTGGAATTCACGGCAAGTGTGGAGAGGAAATAAATGGTCCCGTAACCGCCGGTGGCCAGCACAACTGCATGTGCCGAATGTCTTTCAATTTCTCCCGTGAGAAGATTGCGCGCAATAATTCCGCGAGCCTTGCCATCAATCAGTACGAGGTCAAGCATTTCTCTTCTCGGATACATCGTGACTGTTCCTTTTTTTATTTGACGGTTAAGGGATGAATATACTCCCAGCAGACATTGCTGCCCTGTCTGACCTTTTGAATACAAGGTTCTCGAAACCTGTACTCCGCCGAATGAACGAGTGTCGAGGGTTCCGCCATAATCGCGAGCGAATGGCACTCCGAGGGCTGTAAAATGATCAATGACCTGGTTACTGACTTCAGCGGCGCGATAGACATTTGCTTCACGTGCCCTGAAGTCACCACCCTTGATCATATCATAAAAAAGCCGGTAAACGCTGTCACCGTCGCTCTGATAGTTTTTAGCGGCATTTATTCCACCCTGGGCAGCTACGGAGTGTGCCCTTCTCGGTGAATCCTGATAACAGAAAGTCTTTACTTTATAACCCAGTTCCCCCAGCGCTGATGATGCGCCGGCTCCTGACAATCCTGTGCCAATAACAATTATTTCAAGCTTTTTCTTATTTGCAGGGCTGACGAGTTTAACAGAGTCTTTATAGCTCGTCCATTTCATTGCCAGCGGACCCTCAGGTATCTTTGAAATTAATTTTTCCATGATTATAATTATTTCCTATTGGAATTATCTGAAAAGCCATAATGAGATTGGAATAACTGCAAAGCCGGCAGGGATAATAATTGCATAGATAAGTGCAATTGGCCTTACAATCGGATTCCATAGCCTGTGATTAAGGCCGAGCGTCTGGAAAGCTGAGTAGAAAGCATGATAAAGGTGAAAGCCCAGTAGTGCAAAACACGTAAGATAAATGACATCATATGCCGGGATCTTGAACAGATTATGAGCAACCGAATAGAAATCTTCGGCATTCCCCTTGACAATCCCAAGCTTGATAAAATAGAAATTGAACCAGTGAAGAATAAGAAAGGTGAGAATTATTGCCTCCCGTCCAGATCATAAACCTCGAGAAAAATGAAACTTCCGCCTTGTTGATTCTGACATAGCCAACCGGGCGGGCAATCCAGTTCTGAACCTGAAGCAGTATTCCCCAGGAAATATGCACCAGGATTGCTGCGAAAAGAACAACTTCCATTATTCTGATAAGAGGGAAGGTAGCCATAAAATGCGCAGCCTTATTGAAGGGTTCTGAATCACTTCTAAGCAGCATAAGGTTGATTGACAGATGAATGGGTAAAAAAGTGAGCAGGAATAATCCTGCAAGTGCCATTACTAATTTTTTTGTAATTGAGGAAAACAAAATTTTACTCATTGTTTGATAAGTGTTTAGAGTTTATCTTTTGCCTGAGGGAGGAAATGAATTCAAAGTTAAAAGTATTAATTCAGAATAACATTATGCCAAACATGCTTAATATCACAAATTGATACTGGCCATTCTGATGATTTTCCTCTTATTGATATTTGGCTAACTTTACAAAATTAAATAAAATTGTTCATATGTTCTTCATTTTCAAAGATCACAAAATAAACTATTCCGACTCCGGAAATGGCAGGACGATAATTCTTCTTCATGGTTACCTCGAATCATCTGAGGTTTGGAATGGATTTGCGGATAAGCTTACCTCTGATTTCAGGGTTATCAATGTTGATCTGCCTGGATGCGGTAAGTCTGATGTGTACGGTGAGGTTCATACAATGGAATTTATGGCGACAGCGATTTACGGACTTATCAATTCACTGGGAATTGACAGGGTTGTTCTTGCCGGACATTCACTGGGAGGATATGTTGCTCTTGCTTTCCTTGAACTATACCCGGAAAAACTATCGGGATATTGCCTGTTTCATTCACAGCCTTTCCCCGATTCAGCCGCTGCGCTAGACAAAAGGAAACGTGAAATTGAAATAGTTAAATCGGGGAAGAAAAATCTTATGTATCCCGAGAATGTTGTCAGGATGTTCGCCCCTTCAAATCTGGAGAAGTTTGCCGATGAAGTCGGGAGATCAAAAGAAATTGCGTCACGAATTCCGGGCGATGGGATAATTGCCGTTCTCAATGGAATGATGATGCGTCCCTCGCGTTTATCGTTTATGGAACAGAGTATGGTTCCGTGTCTTTGGATCCTGGGGAAAATGGATAATTATATTCCCTGTGAGGAAATTCAATCACAAGTGAACCTGCCATCTAATGCAAGGAAGATTATCCTTAGCAAATCGGGTCATATGGGATTCATTGAAGAACAGGAACATGCAGTTAGAGAATTCATTGAATTCGTGAATAGTCTTACCTGAAATATGTGCCTGATCTTGTAGTTCAGGGTTGTTTTTTCAGGAAATCAATTGCATATTTCAAAGTTGTGTCAATCTTTTCCCAAATAGGATAAAATCCTTTGTTGTCAAGGATATTACGTGCGATATATGCTTCCAGTTGAGTATGGATAATATTGGCTGAGATTTTTATGCCTGCCGGATCTTTCTTAATGCCATTTGAAGAGGCAAAAAGTACAAACTTATTAAGCAGGTCCTGTTTGTCAAGATATTTTTCCATATCTGAAGCTGTGGTATTCTCCTTCAGAGCATCGCGGTGATCCTCTGTATATTTAAGAGCAAACCTGTAAATAAGAGATCTTACTTTAATGAAATAAGGTGAGACACCTGAAGTATCGACAGCCACAAATTTGTCGGGCATGATCCCGCCTCCTCCGTAGACTATACGTCCACCGGGAGTTGTAAATTTCAAAGAGTCAGAGAAGTGTATGCTATCGGGATCCTGGAATTCACCATGTGTGTATCTCTCATTCAGGTCGTCGAAATATTTCTCAAAACCGTCTTTATAAGGCTTCTGAATTGATCTGCCGGTAGGTGTATAATATCTGGCAATAGTAAGTCTCATTCCTGAACCATCGGAGAAGGGGATGGGTTCCTGGACCAGGCCTTTGCCGAATGACCTCCGGCCAATAATTGTTCCCCGGTCATTATCCTGGAGAGCACCAGCAAGAATTTCACTGGCAGAAGCTGCTCCATTCATCGATCAGAACTGCAAGGTCGCCGGTTTCAAATTCTCCTTTTCCGGTGGCCCTGGCTTCACTTCGCGGAGAAGCGCGTCCCTTCGTATAAACAATAAGCTTTCCCTCGCTCAGGAACTGGTCAGCTATCTGAATGGCAGCTTCCATAATGCCGCCCGAGTTTCCCCGCAGATCGAGTATAAGCTTTGTCATCCCATGATCCTTTAGATCCTTGAGCCCTTTCATGAACTCATCGTATGTGGTCATGGCAAAAGTGTTGATCTTTATATAACCGATATTGTCAGTTACCATATAATCGACATCAACACTGTAAATCGGAATCTTTTCGCGGGTTATCTCGAATGGCAGAAGCTCTTTCTGACCACTGCGCAGGATCTTTATTTTCACGACAGTACCCCTTGGACCTTTAAGCATCCCCATCACCTTGTCGTCGCTGATATGTTTCCCGGCTACTAGTGAGTCATTGACATACAGGATCTTATCGCCCGGGAGTAATCCCAGTTTTTCAGAAGGCCCTCCAGGTATGGTGCTTATTACAAGTATTGTATCGGTTAACAGGCTGAATGATATTCCAATCCCTTCAAAATTTCCCTGTAACGGTTCATTGGCACGTGCAAGATCTTTCGCCGGGATATAGACTGAGTGGGGATCGAGCTTCTTAAGTATAGCTGGTATGGCAGCATCCTCCAGATCTTTCCGGTTGACTGAATCGACATAATTTGATTCTATTAATATTGAGGATACTGTTGAGCTTATCATTTCTTGAACTGTATACTTGAATGCTGCTGGTAATCCTTATCTGAAGGAATGAATCTGCCGATAACCACTCCAAGCGCCAGTGCGATTCCCAGTAAAACGGGGAGAAAAACTATCTTTCTTGAATTATTGTATTTCATAAATTTCTTTTTCTGGATCAATAAAAACCAATTCTATTCCTGCACGTTTTAGATAGGTCAAGCCCATCAGTCTTATGATACCTGTTACAGTAAACAACTCTTTTTATACCCGCCTGAATAATGAGTTTTGAACACTCCATACAGGGGGAGGTAGTCACATAAAGTGTCGAATCCTGGCTGGAATTATTTGATTTTGCGACTTTTGTTATTGCGTTGGCTTCAGCATGCAGAACATATGGTTTTGTAACATTATTTTCATCTTCACAAATATTTTCAAATCCGGAAGGCGTACCGTTATAGCCATCAGAAATAATCATCTTTTCCTTTACAATAAGCGCTCCAACCTGCCTTCTTACACAGTACGAATTCTGAGCCCATATAAGTGCCATTTCAAGATAGCGCTTGTCAAAAGCAATCTGTTTTTCCCCGTAAGGATTCAGATCCGTCTTCACTGTCATAGTAACCGGGGTTTCTATAAAATTTTAAAGCGTTCAAAGTTAATTAAATTAAAATTGTTTTACTAATCTGATACAACACCTGCAGGGATTAATCAGCAGGCAGGCACTATTAAAAATGGTTCGCTGATTAAATTATTTTGCTATAGTTGTATTAAATTACAGATGAATAACTTAAATTTGGAGTGCAGGCGCTGGCAAAACCAAAAACAGAAACTCTTTTGTGTAACAAAATATCTCCAGTCATGTTCAATACTGATCATTTGCATCCGATAATAGTGCATTTTCCTGTGGCACTGATAATAGTTGGCTTTTTGTTTGAAGTTGCTGCTCTTTTTTTTAAACGAGTAAAATGTCTGTCCGACACCGGATTTTATCTGATGATCCTGGCGGCGCTTGCCGCAGTTGCTGCCTGGTCTTCAGGGCATTTATTCACTGAAGCGCCTACCGAAGGTGCTATTTTGAAAGTATATCTCAACCACAAAAACGGAGCTCTTATTACCATGCTGGTAATAGTGGCAGGAACTTTATTCAGAATTTGGCTGAGGATTAAAAACAAAGAGGAATCTCCTTTGAAGTGGATAGCCTTCGGCTTATATCTATTTGCATTTTGTGCCGTTGTATATACCGGATTTAAAGGAGGATCCATGGTATATGATTTTATGATAGGCCTGGGATAAAACAGCAGATATAAAATTATATTTTTCTTTTTAAAGCTTCATCTAAAAACATGTGCTATGAAAAAAATTATTGGATTATTAGTACTCGTTCCGATGGTGATTATCTTCGGATGCGCTCCCAAAGCGGTTAAGACGATTGAAAACCTGAAGACAGCTTACAATGGTGAATCAACGGCCAGTGCAAAGTATGCAGCATTCGCAGAGAAAGCTAAAGCCGAAGGTCTTGACACAATTGCGATTATGTTCCTCGCAACTTCTAAAGCTGAAGCAATTCATGCAGCTAATCATTTGAAGGTGCTTGAAAAGCTGGGAGAAAAAAATATTACGCCTCAGATTGGAACTTTCACTGTGCTGTCAACTCAGGAAAACCTGGCCGATGCAATAAAAGGTGAAACATACGAGCTTGAAACCATGTATCCGGAATTTATCCTGGCTGCTCAGACAGAGAAAAGTAAAGGTGCCGTAAAATCATTTACTTGGGCATTGGACACAGAAAAGAAGCATCAGGCATTTTATAAGACAGCCTTAGCAGCTGTTTCCACGGGAGGAGAGAAGGGGCTTCCTGCAAAATGGTTTGTCTGCCCAGTTTGCGGCAATACTTATAGTGAGGCAACAGTAACAGCCAAATGTGACTTCTGCATGACTCCAAAAGGAAAATTTATTGAAGTTTGAAAAAGCGAGTTAATCACGGGACACATGTAGGGTCCCGTGATTATTTCTTCTTTTCCTGATCTACCCCTATCCCAGATCTTACTTTCAGATCACCTTTCCGGAATTTTTGTTCACGAAGAATATCTTCATTTCCATTAAGCCGGTTGATAACATTTTGAATTATCAGGCGGTTTATATCAAATTCAGAATTAATTTTACAGACTGTAGCACAAAAAAGCTCACCTGTCCCTGATCAGCAGAGTAAATACATGAATTTGTAAATTGAATGCATAAAAATATGAAAAAGCTGTTGCCGGTTTTTCTGTTAATAATGATTTTCCCGGTTTTATCAGGTCAGTCCAAAATGGAGGATAAGCGCGATGGCAATGCTTACAGGACCATCATTATCGGAGGCTCTACATGGATGGCTGAAAACCTGAAATACAAAGCAAAAAGCGGCGCTTATTTTTTCGATAACGATCTTAATAACATTCATGGCTATGGCGTTTTGTATGACTGGGAAACCGCAAAAAAATCATGCCCCGCTGGCTGGCATCTGCCCACTGGCTCTGAATTTCAGGTGCTTATAAATTATTTGGATCAGAAAGAACTTTCTACTTTTGCAATTCAGCTCGGAGGCATGCAGGATTACGAAGGAACATTTTCAGAGCTGGATGAAAGCGGATACTACTGGACATCCACCGAATACGGCAGGGAGAATGCCGAATATTTCAGTTATCTGCTCATTGATGATAAACCCGTTATCGATATTTCAAGAAAAGAAGATATTGCCGATATACAGGGTTCTGAAAAGTCTAATAAATACTCTGTTCGTTGCCTGAAAAATTAGTATTTTCCGAAAAGATTATTAATTTCCTGAAACAGCTCGAATTCAATGGGACCTTGCCGGAAGGGATTTCTATTATGAATCCATATCGTGACAATCCCGGAATTATTCCCGTAATCACGCAATTCTATAATAAATACTACAGCGATAATAATCAGCGGTATCTGATTCTGGGAATCAACCCCGGAAGGTTCGGAGCAGGTGTAACAGGAATTCCCTTTACCGATACCCGGAGACTACTCGAAAAATGCGGACTATCCATGCCCGGCATTGAGACATTTGAGACTTCCTCTGCTTATATTTATGAGATGATCGACGCTTTTGGCGGAGTCGAGAAATTTTATAACAAGTTTTTTATAAGTGCGGTCTGCCCTCTTGGTTTTACAACTACCGGCAGCAAGGGGAAAAGCATCAATTACAATTATTATGACAGCAAAATGCTCACTGAAGCGGTTATGGAACTGATAGTCGGCAGTTTATATAAACAGCTTGATTTCGGTATTGAAAAGGATTATTGCTTTTGTCTTGGAACAGGGAAGAACTTTACCTTTCTGAAGGAATTAAATAATAGGCTGAAACTTTTCGGCCAGATAGTTTCATTGGAACATCCCCGCTATATTATGCAATATAAGTCTAAGCAGAAACAATTTTATATCAACCAGTATATTGAAGAGTTAGGAAAGGTACATTTCCCGCCAGAGCCCGGGATACAGGCTTCATGCAACATCCAATGAACAACCGCGTTTTATAATTTGTCAGGAAATGCGATTTATTCATTATTTTTACCGGTCGCGATAATACTGCGAATCTTTAAATGATGGTTAAACAAGACTAAATGAGAAAAGAAATTGCGAAGAAGGCTAACTTAATTGTCATTATTTCAGTGGTGTTCATGCTGATTGCAGGCTGTGCAACACAACATAAATATAAAAAGTATAAGCCAATTCCCTGCCCCTGCGAAAAGGAGAATAAGCGTTAGTCCCCAGGATGTTCTATCCTGATTGTCTCCTTAATACGTAGTGTCATCATTCACTTAAATCGGTGTTAATAAAGAATACCATATGGTAATTTGGTCCATGGTTTGAATATTATTGGCGGATCTTTCAGACTCCCGGAAATAAGATATTATATAAAAAAACTAACGTATATATACGTCATATTTAAATATAACGTATATTTACGTCAAAATATACACAGATAAATGGCATATACAAAAAATGAATTATTCAGTCAGGAGCTTCAGGATTGTTCGACATTATTCAAAGCCCTGGCTCATCCGGCAAGGCTCGCAATATTAAAATACCTGGCTGAAACGAAAACCTGTATCACCGGCGACATTGCGGAAGAAATACCGCTTGGAAGAACCACTGTCAACCAGCATCTGAAAGAATTGAAAGATGCCGGGCTGATTCAGGGTGCAACGGAAGGAGCAAAAACCTGCTATTGCCTTAACCCTGAGAAAATTTGCGAGTTAAAAAAGCTTGTTGGGCAATTGATCAGCGATATAAATGTTCAGGAAGTAAACAAATGCTGACTAATATAAATTATTTAAAAGATAAGCGATGAAAATACTGATTCTATGTACAGGTAATAGTTGCCGCAGCCAGATGGCACAAGGCTTCTTAGAATCGTTTGGCAATAAGGCAGAGATTCATTCCGCAGGAACCATGCCGGCTTCAAAAATAAATTCAAATGCTGTAAGGGTGATGTCGGAAGCAGGTATTGATATAAGCAGCAACAGACCGAAAAATGTTAATAAATATCTTCACGACGAGTGGGACTATGTTATTACCGTATGTGATGATGCAAATGAAGCATGTCCTGTCTTTCAGGGCAGTGTGAAGCACCGGCTCCATTTTGGCTTTGAAGATCCATCTCTTTTCATAGGAACGGAAACTGAGACTTTGGCTCAATTCAGAAAAATAAGAGATAAAATTAAAGCTGTTTTTAATGATTTTTATATAAAGACTCTGATTTGATATGAGAAGCTCATTTTTATCAGGCGATATAACAGTGTCGGGAATGACATTACCGGTTGCTTCCTCAAAGATAACTATCAGGGATTTTTTTGGTTCTGTAATGGTTCGCTGGGGGATTAACCGCAGTCATTACACAGTTGCTCCCGGACTATATGCAATTGGTTCACCCGGTAAGGGGTCTGATGTATTTGTCACTGCAAATTACAAGCTATCCTTTGATGCTTTGCGAAGAGGCATATCCGGTGAAAATAGCTGGATACTGGTTTTGGATACCAGGGGAGTCAATGTATGGTGCGCTGCCGGTAAGGGGACATTTGGCACTAAAGAACTGGTAAACAGGATAAAACTGGTTTCATTGGAGAAAGTTGTAAGTCATAGACGGCTGATCCTCCCGCAGCTTGGAGCCACGGGTGTTGCAGCTCATAAGGTCAGGGAAGAGAGTGGATTTAATGTTCATTATGGTCCGGTTCGCGCAGCTGATATCAAACGATTTACTTCCGGCGGATACAGGGCTGACAGAGAAATGAGGAAAGTCAATTTTGGTTTTAAAGATCGGTTAAAGCTGATTCCCAATGATTTTATCTATGGCAAATTCTATTTTCTGGCGGCTGCTGCATTTCTTTTCGTATTGTCGGGAGTCAATAGCAAAGGCTTTTCCTCCGCGCAGCTGATGAATAGTGGTGGACCCGCTGTTTTCAGGGTTTTCCTGGCTTATCTTGCCGGAATTGTTATAACTCCATTTTTTCTGCCATATCTTCCGGGACGAATGTTTTCACTGAAAGGGTTTTTTGCCGGGACATTGGTTTTCATGACTCTTATTGCATTTAAATCAGCAGGAGGTAATGTATTCGAAATACTTTCCTGGTTTTTTATCATTACGGCAATATCCTCGTTTCTGGCAATGAATTTTACAGGTTCCACAACCTTCACCTCATTGTCGGGAGTAAAAAAGGAGATGAAGATATCAATCCCGTTTCAGATTGGATTTGCCATTACAGGAATCATCCTGCAGGTTGTTATGAAATTTATTTGATAATTAAGCTATGAAAGATCTTGTATATCTGCCTGATGTTGTTACTCTTGAACTTTGCGAATCAACATGCAACGGTTGTGGAATGTGCGTCAAAGTTTGTCCTCATGACGTTTTTGAACTTTCTGGGGCAAAAGCGCACATAGTAAGAAAGGATTATTGTATGGAGTGTGGCGCATGTGCCTTAAATTGCATTGCGGGAGCAATATCCGTTAAGTCAGGAGTCGGATGTGCTGCAGGCATTATTAACGGACTCCTTACTAACTCGGAGCCAACATGCGGATGTTCAGGTTCAGAATCAGCGTGCTGTTAAAAGTGATTTTTCAGATTTTTAAAAATTTCAAATTAATCAGATGAAACCTAAATTGAGATTCTTCGATCGTTATCTGACATTATGGATTTTTCTGGCTATGTTCATAGGCGTCTTTTCCGGATATTTTTTTCCGGCAATGGCTTCCTTCTGGGATTCGATGAAATCCTCACCGGGAAGCACCACAAATATTCCAATTGCTATAGGTTTGATCCTTATGATGTATCCTCCGCTTGCAAAGGTGAAATATGAAGAATTAGGAAGTGTTTTCAAAAACCTGCGCGTACTGGGACTATCACTTGTTCAGAACTGGGTAATAGGACCAATTCTTATGTTTGCACTGGCAATAATTTTCTTTAAGCTCTTTCCGGGGAAAGACAATTCAAATCTTCCCTATATGTATGGAATTATAATGATTGGCCTGGCCAGGTGTATTGCTATGGTAATTGTATGGAATGATCTGGCGGGCGGAGATACTGAATATTGTGCCGGACTTGTTGCTTTCAATTCCATTTTTCAGGTATTGTTCTTTTCGGTTTATGCATGGTTTTTTATAGCAATCCTTCCTGCATGGTTCGGTGTACCTGCAAATTCATTGGTAAACAGAATTACCATAGCGCAAATAGCTCAGACTGTTTTTATTTACCTGGGAATACCTTTTATCTCCGGATTTCTTACCAGATTTATTTTGATCAGGGTTAAAAGCAAAGAGTGGTATCATAAAAAGTTTATTCCGAAAATAAGCCCTGTGACCCTAATAGCTTTATTGTTTACCATTATTGTAATGTTTTCATTGAAAGGCGAGTATATTGTTAAGCTTCCTCTTGATGTAGTCTTGATTGCCATTCCTCTGATAATCTATTTTCTGATAATGTTCCTTTTCTCTTTCTATATGGGAAGAAAAGCAGGCGCCACCTATGAACAATCAGTTACTCTTTCATTTACAGCAGCAAGCAATAATTTTGAACTTGCAATTGCTGTTGCCATAAGTATCTTCGGAATCAATTCCGGTGAGGCTTTTTCTGCAGTGATAGGTCCTTTGGTTGAGGTTCCTGTAATGATTCTTCTGGTAAATGCCGCAGTAAGTCTGAAAAGATATTTTTTACCGGCATGAGTGATGATATAATTGCAAAATTTGTTGACTCGAAATTTCCTTAACCCATTCCTTTTCATATTAAATTCCTTATTCATTTTATAGCATTTAAGCTTAATGTGGACCATTTTTGACCTGTTTGTCGCTTAAAATCATCAGAATTGTAAAAATAAGGCTAAAATATTTTTTATTATACCCGACTTTTTCCATATTTGTTGTAGAGGATAAATGGGATCAATAAATTCTGAAATATGGTTGCCATTAATAAAGACTCAATTACCTTCCTTGACAGGAATGAGAATCAGTACGGTCCGTCACCCGAATGTTTCAAAGCGCTGAACGAGCAGAGCGATAATTCCCTGAACATTTATTCACGCGATTTCACAAGAGGGATAAAAAGTGTTCTGTCCGAAAGGCTGGCTAATGACTTCGGTATTGCGGAGAAAAATATCATACTGGGCTTTGGCAGTGAAGATATACTGAAGCAGACTGTCCAATGCTATATCAGCAAGGGTGAAAAGATATTGATCCCTTCATATTCGTGGTGGTATTATAAGAAAATCGCGGATGATGTTGAGGCAATCAGCATAGAATATCCTATTGTTGAAGGCTCTGATAGTTACTACTATGATATTGATGGATTGATCAGGATCTATAATGAACAGAAGCCAAAAATGGTACTGATCAGTTCACCTAATAATCCCACTGGGAACCGTCTTGAGATAGGCCAATTATTTTTTGTCCTTGAAAAATTGAATGATTGTGTTATTGTTCTTGATGAGGCATATCTGTTATTTGATCCAACATTCAGAACTGATCCTGCAGAGCTTGTTAAGCGTTTCCCAAACCTTATAATTATAAGAACTTTTTCTAAATATTATGCATTGGCCGGGATAAGAACCGGGTTTGCTTTTCTTGGTGATAATCTGGAAAAGATATCATTATTAAGTACCAGGTACCTGGGGTTTAACCGGCTTTCGGAAAAAATTGCTCTGGCTGCCCTGGATTCACCTGAGTATTATAATTCAATCGGAAGTAAAATGGAGGCTGATATGAAAATGATGTTTGAGGAGCTGAGCCGATGGCCTGGCTTCACAGCTTACAGATCATTTGCCAACTTTATCCTTGTAAAGATACCGCCTGAAATTAAAAGCCCTCTCAAAAATTATCTCACTGAAAGAAATATGATCGTTAAATTCATGGATGAAGAGGCACTCAACAGCCATATCAGGATAACGATAGGAACCCATCCGCAGAATTGCATGCTTTTAAATCTGGTAAAGACCTTTATGTGTAAAGAAATAAAGCATGAATTGGTTGAGAGAGTATAAAAACTCTCTTAAAATGGCGGAAGTTGAGGAATTCATTGATCTTTTTCTCTACAGACCTCTTGCATTTCTTCTTGTAATATTAGTTTACCGAACCAGGATAAAACCCGATCATCTGACCTTGGCGGCCATGCTGATGGGCGTTGCAGGTGGTTGTTTTTATGCATTTGGCTCACGCGGCTCCTGCATTATCGGAGCGGGATTCTACTTATTATTTAATATCCTCGATTGCAGCGATGGTCAGCTGGCGCGCATTAAGAAAAATGGAACGCCTATCGGCAGGCTTCTCGACGGGATAGCTGATTACATAGCCGCAGTTGCAATTTATACCGGAATAGTCATAGGTTATTCAAACAAGCCTGAGCAGATTCATTATTTTGTTTATCTCTTTGCGCTTGCAGGAATCAGCATCATTGTACAGGAATCATTGGTAGATTATTTCAGGACACGTTTTCTCGATAAAGTATTGGACCGTAAAGATACTTTTAATGAGGAGCTTGAACAATACAGCCAGGAGTACCGGATAATCAGGAATCAAAAGGGGAAATTGTTCCATAAAAGTTTAATATATATATACCTGGTCTATTCGCAATTACAGAAAAATCTTACTGCAAGAAGAAAAAGAATGAGATTTATTATGGCAGCCCCTGAAGAGTATTACAAAAGAAACAGGTTAATTATCAGGTTCTGGGTATTTATGGGCCCTTCTGCCAAGATTACAGCACTGATTCTTTGTTCTATTTTCTGTCGTTTTGATATCTTTTTGTGGATAGTAATAGTGGGGTTTAATTTTCTTGCATTAATATTGTGGATAATTCAATTCGGGATTGATAAATCATTCGAGGTGATCAAAAAATGAAGACCGTTATTCTTGCAGCAGGAATTGGTTCAAGGTTAAAGCCACTCACCGACAATTCCCCCAAATGCCTTTTGAGAATAGGTGAGAAATCTGTTCTGGAAATGGCAATTGAAAACATTCAGGCAACAAATGATTCTGGAATAATAATAGTAACCGGCTACCTTGAGAATAAAATCAGGGATTTTATTGCAAATAAATTCCCTCAGTCAGATATTCGTTTCATCCACAATAATTTATACGCCGAAACCAACAATATTTATTCGCTTTGGCTTGCAAGGGATGCCGTTCGCGGTGATGATATGCTGATGATGGACAGTGATATTGTGTTTGATAAGCGAATTATTACGAAACTCCTGAATTCGGGATTCAAAAGCTGTCTTGCACTTAAAAAGCATGAAGTGCAGGAAGAGGAGATAAAGGTTAAAGCAGATCCAAATGGACGTGTAACAGAGATTGGAAAGGAGGTCAGGCTTTCCGAAACTGCAGGTGAATCGATAGGAATAGAACTTTTTAGGGACGAAGCTTTAACAGAGCTTTACAAAATACTGGAAAGAAAGGTAGTAATTGAAGGCAGGGTTGGTGGTTTTTATGAAGCAGCCTTTCAGGAACTTTCAGAGAATGGAATTTATATAGTTGATACAACTCAGTATTATTGCATGGAGATTGACACAAAAGAAGATCTGATTGCAGCTGAAGAGCTTGTCCTTAACCATTTAAATCAAAATTCTGATATTTCATGTTAGAGAGTATTTTGACAATGTCAATCGCCGGTTTCCTGACCGGATTTTTGTTCTCAATGCCCATTGCAGGTCCCATAAGCATTATGATTACCTCCAATGCTTTGAAGGGAAGACTCCGGTACTGCAATCTTTTCAATCTCGGCGCTTCCTTTGGTGATTTTATTTATGTGTTTATTGCAGTATTCGGACTTACTAAATTATATACATTCTATAAGCCGGTCATACCCTACATTTTTGTTTTTGGCGCTTTTTTGCTTTTATTTTTGGGATATAAGATATTCAGGACTAAAATAGATATCGAACATCTTGAAGACCAGGTACATATTTCTGAAAAAATCAAAAAGAAGGAAAGAGGGGCTTTCTATACCGGGTTCATGATAAATTTTCTTAATCCTACATTATTTATCGGATGGCTAACCTCTTCTTTATTGGTAATCTCTTTTATTGCAGCGCTTGGTTTCCATACCGGAGGATTGGCAATTAAGATCGATCAGAATGCTAAAGAAATTGGCAGCATTGAAGGTAGAAAAATTGAAAGTCATCATGATTCGGTAATCAAGAAGCTCGATAATATTCCGATACTCAAACATAAGGACCGGCAGATAGATCAGACAATGTTTTCTCCATCATTTCATCTGGCCATCAGCCTTTGCTATGCGTTTTTTATTGCAATAGGAAGTATAACCTGGTTTTATCTTCTCACTTATCTTATAGTAAGATACCGTAAACGAATTAATATTAAGATAATTCTGGGCTTTATTAAAAGTCTGGGAGTATTTCTCTGTATTATAGGATCTTATTTTGGATATCAGGCTGTCAGAATGTTTATCAACATGAAAAATTGACAAGCTGAAATTACATTATCAAATTATTTCATGCTTCCGGTTCTGTGTTCCAGGACTGTGGTTTCATCAAGCGTGATAACATATCCTTTACCGGCCTTTTCAAAATATGGTTTGATATGATCAAGGAAGGGGTCCATTTTGTGTGATTCATCAATGATTTCAATTACCAGCGGGACTTTTTCCGATATTTCCCAAAGTTTATTGCTGTAAACTTCACTGCTGGCGCCATAGCCCATTATCCCCTTTAGAACTGTCGCCCCTGTTAGCCCGTACGATCTCGCAGCATAAACGATTACTTCATAAAGCGGGGAATGCTCAAACTTGTCGGTTGAACTTATATAGATCCTTAACCGGCTGGCTTTGTCATCAGGTTTCATATTGTTATAATGTTTTAGTTAAAATTACTCCTGAAAAGGTTGCAAATATCCCAAGAAAAACACTCAATCCTGCGTAGATCATAAACCTGAAGAAATCACCCTCTCTCAACAGCGCAAGATTTTCATTTGCAAAAGTTGAAAAGGTGGTGAAGCCTCCGCAAAAGCCAATAGCCAGAAACATCTTCCATCCCGGTGTCAACAGCGAGCTTCTCTCTGAAAAACCATAAATCAAACCGATGAGAAAACAACCGGTTATATTTACAAAGAAAGTTCCATAGGGAAAAGCTGTCGGAAAATTGTTTTGTATCAAACGCGATGCCAGGAATCTTGAAATACTTCCAAGAAATCCTCCCGTGCCGATAAGTAATAATGTTTTTATCATATCAACGTGAAATGCCTTAACTTTAACGCAAAGTAACAAAAAGATATTAATCGTTCCGATCACAGATCAATGAATAATAACTATTGCTGACACAACATTGAATTAAAAATCCTTATGCTGAAAAGAGGCATCTTCATAGCAGTTATGTTATTTTTTGCCCTTTGCAGGGCTGAATGCGGCGAAGCCGGCGATTCAACCCGCATGCACTTCAATCTCAGGATGTCATATAACAGCACCATCATATATCCCGGCATGAGTTTGGGCATGGAATTTCCTCTTAAGAATGAAAGTATGCAAGTCTTTAAAGGAGGGCAACTAAAAAAAAGCTACAACAAAGAGAGATTGCTCACAGGAAATCTGAACTGGTATCATCACCCCTTTTTCCATGATAATCTTTATCTGACAGCTGAGTGGGTGATGCGAAGAACAAAAAGCACGGGCTTCGTTTCAGAATGTTCCGTTGGCCCCGGCTATAGCAGAACTTTCCTGGGCGGAACAACATACAAGGTTGACAATACAGGAAACATCACAGTTGTCAGAGCTGCAGGCTACAATTATGCTCTCATAACAATTGGCGGAGGATTCGGATATGATTTTTCAGTTGTAAAACATTTGCCGTTTTCAGCAGTTGCAACGATGAATGTTATCTCAATGTTCCCTTATAACAGCACAATATATGTAAGACCGGTTCTGGAATTTGGAGTCAGGTACAAGCTGCCCGGGGAAAAATAAAGTTAGTGGCCCGGCAGTAAAAATATCAAAATAGTAATGAGGAAACTTTTTATCTGCGGACTGTTATTGTTATTCTACGGATGCCAGAAGGAGAAAATTACTATTTCTGAAAATGCTTCTGAGGTATTCTATGTCGAGAATGCCGGTGCCTCCATGCGTGTGCTGGTCAAAGGAAATACCGCAAGCAATATATACATTCTTGTCATACACGGAGGACCCGGTGCCAGCTCATATTTCTACGATACAAAATATATCAGTCAGAATATAGGCAATAAATTTGCTATGGTATACTGGGACCAGAGAAATGCAGGGGCCTCCCAGGGGACAAACAATGGGAAGTATCTCCATCTTGATCAGATGGTTGAAGATCTTAAAAAAGTTATTGAGGTGATTAAATACCGGTATGGAGAAGGAATAAGTTTGTTTCTGCTTGGACATAGCTTCGGCGGTCTGATAGCAGCTGATTTTATTACCAGACCCGGATATCAGGATTTGATCAAGGGCCTCATAAATGTCGATGGGAGCCATAACTATCCCATGAATGATACTCTTACCAGGCACGCGCTGCTGACGGAGGCACATTACCAGACATCCCTGGGAAAAAATGCAGATAAATGGCAGCCCATAATTGATTACTGCAACAGTCATCCCGGGAATTTCAGTCTTGAGGAATCCCAGCAGCTTGAAACGTACGCAACTGTCGCAGAAAACTATATTGACAGCATAAAGCATATTAATATTGCTTCACAGGTACTAAAGTATTCCTTGGCCGATAAATATCCTCTAACAGCAATACTTAGCAATCTGCTTTATTCGGAAGATTCAGGATTTAATAAGGAGCTTGCGGTTACGCAATTTTCGTCAAGTCTGCATGTGGTGACAATTCCGGTACTGGTATTGTGGGGCAAGTATGATTTCACATGCCCGCTTGCTTTAGGTGAAGATTTTTATAACCGGGTAAATTCAAAAGTCAAAAGCATGGTTATCTCACCCTATAGCGGGCATAATATGATATTACAGGATGAAAAGTTTTTTTGTGATGAAGTCGATGCATTTATACAAGCAAACAGATAGGCGGGAAAATTATTTCGGTATAAAATAATTATTAGGAGGTAAGGCTATGACTGCAAAACTGGTACTTCTGGCAATTTTCGGAATTGCGATGGCACATCTTGAAGGGGTTGTGGTGGTTTACCTGAGGAAAGCCCTGGGGATCTCCGATTCAGAATCAAATAAAGTTTCTGTTAATAAATTTCCTGAAAAGTATTTAAAGATTGAGATGACCAGGGAAGCGGCAACAATTATCATGCTTGTTATAATAGCATATCTTACAGGATACTCGTGGATTGAAAGAGGAGTGCTCTTTCTTTGGACCTTCGCTTTCTGGGATCTGTTTTACTACCTTTCACTCTACATTCTTATAAAGTGGCCGCCATCATTATCAACGATTGATGTACTTTTTCTTATTCCAAAACCATGGATAGCTCCCGTATGGTTACCGGTAGGTATTTCATCTGTAACCATTGTTACAATTTTAATACTAAAGTTGACTGGTATCATCTGAGCCTAGCAAATACATTTTTCCGTGCTTTCTCCGTGTCTTTTCCGGTGCTCTCGGTGAAACCCGTGGTTAATTCTTTTTCTTCCATGGATAAAACTGATTACGGTTCTTACCTTGTTATCTGTTCTTATTTTTTTTTCACCACGGATTACACGGATTTACACGGAAAAACCAGTGATTAAATTTTTTTCGCAGATTATATAGTTTTTAAAGTTTTTAGCCTGCCAGCTTAACTTCAACTTAAAAGCAATTAAATTTGCGGATCGGCTTTAAGTTAAGATCATATTGTGAATAATAACAAAAATAGAACAGACCGATTCAAAATCGTATTCCGGTCACTCAAATACAGAAATTACAAGCTTTTCTTCAGCGGACAAAGTATTTCCCTTATAGGTACATGGATGCAGCGAATAGCAATGCCATGGCTTGTTTATCATATGACAGGCTCGGCTCTCCTTTTGGGAGTTGTTGGTTTTGCCGGCCAGATCCCTACTTTCCTGCTTTCTCCGGTTGCCGGTGTTCTCACAGACCGCTGGAGCAGATACCGGGTTCTTCTGGCAACGCAGATTATCTCGATGGTTCAGGCTGCTATTCTGGCTTTTCTATGCCTTGCCGGAATAATACAGGTCTGGGAGATTGTAGTGTTAAGTATTATTCTTGGTTGTGTAAATGCATTTGATGTACCTGCCAGGCAATCTTTTGTTATAGAGATGGTTGAGAGAAAGGAGGATCTGGGCAATGCAATTGCTCTCAACTCCCTTATGTTTAACGGGGCCAGACTGATAGGACCTTCAGTAGCCGGAATAATGCTGGCTTCAACAAGCGAAGGCATCTGTTTTCTTCTTAATGCCATTAGTTACCTCTTCGTGATCGCATCGCTGTTGATGATGAAGCTGCATATTAGAAAGGTTATTGTGAAGCAGCATGAAATAATGAGAGAGCTAAAGGAGGGATGGACTTATTCCTTTGGATTTCCTCCGATAAGGCATCTTCTTTTTCTTCTGGCACTTGTTAGCCTTACAGGTATGTCCTATTCCGTATTAATGCCTGTCTTTGTAAATGAAGTACTGCATGGCGGATCACATGCATACGGCTTTATGATGGGTGCCGCAGGGTTTGGAGCACTTTTAGGAGCATTATTCCTGGCCTCAAGGGAAAAAGTGCTTAAGCTCGGCAGGATTGTACCCTGGTCAGCAATCCTGTTCGGGACCGGACTTATAATACTTTCCTTTTCGAAGTTATTATCCCTGTCAATTGTTCTGATGGTATTTATAGGTCTTGGAATGATGCTCCAGACTGCAGCCAGCAACACAGTGTTGCAGACAATAACGGAGGATGACAAGAGAGGAAGGGTGATGAGCTTTTATACCATGGCAGTAATGGGGACTGCGCCTTTTGGAAGTCTGATCGCAGGGGCTCTGGCAAAGACGATCGGAACTCCGGGGACGCTACTTGCGGGTGGAACCGTAACAATAATCGGTGCCATCGTATTTCTGAAGAAGCTGCCGGAATTGAAATCTCTTGTACGTCCGATTTATGTCAAAATGGGGGTGATCCCTGAGGTAGCCGTAGGCCTCCGAGCTTCAGAACCTTCTGCGGGGGCAGTGCTATAGTATAGACATCCCTTAATAATTCCTCTCTATACTGAATTGGCAAAAAAGGCTTATTCGGTAATCTCGTACACATTGCTTGAAACAGGCAGACCAGTTCCAATATTCAAGCCAATTTTCATGAGGTAGTCGCCCGAATAACTTTTTACCTTTTCCGATTGAGGTGAATTGTCACTCTCATTTTCAACATTGATTTCCCGGATCTTATAAGTTTTTCCCGGGTCAAGTCCCTGAAGCCTGACACGGTTAAATGTCTGATTATATCTCGAATTGAGAGTGTATGCAAACAGCACTGCCTTGTTTCTGGCACTGTTTACATACATCAGTACCGCTCTGTTTTCTTCATATGGGGATATGAGCCGGAAGAGATCCCCATGCCAGATTACATCACTGAGCCTTTTATAATTGGCAATAGCATTCTGACTGAATTTCAATTCCTTATCTGTAAGACCGTTTACCTGGATATCATAACCCATCTTGCCCATCATTGCAACATCAGTTTTGAATTTAAGAGATTGTTTCCCCCATGAGGTAATATGATTGCAGACTGCAAAGGAGGGAAAGAAATAAGAATAGCCCCACTGAATATATACTCTTTCCAGCGGATCTGTATCATCGCTTGCCCAGAATTCGGTAAAATACCTGAGTGCACCATAATCAACTCTGCCGCCTCCCCCGGAACACAAGCATTACAGGCAGATGCGGGTATTTCTTCCGGAGTCTTTCAAGGACACTGTACAGGCTTTTACATAATCAATATAGAGATGTGATTGATTATCCTTGAGATAAACTGAGTATGCGTTGGTCATCATCCTGTTACAATCCCATTTGATAAATCCGATTCCCGGATTTTTCGTAAGCATTCCGTCGACTGTATTGTATACAAATTCCTGAACTTCGGGGTTTGTAAGGTCAAGAACCAGCTGATTCCGGTAATAATTCTCCGGACGGTTGGGCAATTTCAGAACCCAGTCGGGATGATGTCTCATAGAGTTCACTCTTCGGATTAACCATTTCAGGTTCTATCCATATGCCAAATTTTACTCCTTTGGTATCAGCCTCCTTTACAAGATATCCTAATCCATCGAGGAAGCTTAGCCTTATTTTCCTGCCAGTCACCAAGTCCTGCACTGATCGTCATTCCTGGGATATTTATTGCCAAACCAGCCATCATCAAGAAGGAACAGATCAAGGCCCATTTTTTTTGTATCATCGAGTAAACTGACAAGTTTGGGCTCATTGAAATTAAAATAAGTTGTTTCCCAGTTGTTCAGAAGTGTAAGACTGGGTTTGGTTCCATCGAGGATCCCGTAATTGGCAGCCCAGTGGTGCAGATTCCGGCTGGCCAGTCCCTTGCCGTGATCAGAATAGGTAAAAATGAATGAAGGAGTCTTAAATATTTTCACCCGGCTTAAGTGAATATTCGGATGCGAATGGGTTGATGCCAGATATTATGCGCAGTGAACCTTTCTCGTCAACTTCAAAAACAAACTGAAAATTACCAGACCAGCCAAGGGTACCGGCTATCAGTTCCCCGGTGTTTTCATCGGATTTCTCATTTAAGGAAAGAAAGAAAACAGGTGTCTGGTACATATGTGCCCGTGTGCCTAATTTGCTGTCCAGGATCTTTATTCCGCTTGTAAGCTCATTTTCCTGCATTTTCATCTCCTCGGCCCAGTCGCCATGAAATTGGGTAAGCCAGTATTTATTTGCATCAAAATTCAGCATTGATGAGGCATAGTTAAAAATTGTCACAGGCTTAGCCTCATTTTGTACAATCTCGACCCACTGCTCAATCACATCTTCTGCCGTATATGATTTAATATGGAGCGTAACTTCAACGGGATATTGAGGATCCTTCAGCAGGATACTGGTAGTTGTTACATTGGCACTTGTTTTTTCAATGTTATGACTGACATATTCTAACTCAAGGGATGGATTTCCATCACTATGAGTCATTCTGACAGCAGGTTCGAAAAGATTGTCTGTGCCAAAAGTTGCGTATGCAAGGTGGTCAGGCTCCTGCATTTGTTTCAGATCCGCAATATTCCCGAGCTTCATGCCGAAATAAGCCTGGTACAGCCTTCCGTCTTTTTTATTTACTTTGTAGATAAGATCGGTGTTTTTCGTGCTTACAGGTATTATGACATCAGTGGATAACAATGGCTGAGACGACACTCTCCCGGCCTGGTCTTGTCCGTAAGAAGCAAAAAAAACCGAAAAAAGTAAAACGAAAAATAAGAGCAACTTCTTCATAGCATAAGAGCTTTAAGAGTTTAAATAAAAAGTTTTCCAATATTAGAAAATATATAGATTGATTTGTGTTAAAAAACTAAATTCAGAATAAATTACCTTGTACCTCGTTTTTCACCTGAGGGCTATTTGTAAATATTTTGAGCCAATAGTTTTTAAAACATAACTATTTATTACTTATTCTTTTATTTTTGGGAATTATACTAACCTAATTAATTAGTCAATCTCAAATGAGAAGGAAAAAACCTGACCTATGCTTCTTTTTTATTTCTATTTTAGTTTGTTTTTTAATAAACGAAGATTATGTTTCTGCTGCTGATTTCAGAAGCATGGATCTGAATGACACTGTACCGTCAGCCTCACCAAAACAGCCTGTGTATACAACTTCAAGACTTGTTACGCCAAAGCCGGTTATAGATGGAAAGCTTGATGACGAGTGCTGGACAAAAGGTACCTGGGCTGGCAATTTCAGGCAGTGGATCCCTAAGGAAGGAGCAAAACCTACATATCCGACTGAGTTTAATATTCAGTATGATGACAAGAATATTTATGTCGCATTTCGTTGCTATGATGGTGAGCCTCATAAAATCCTCAGACAGGCTGGGGTCCGTGATGAGTTTGCCGGAGAAATGGTTGGAGTGAATTTTGATAGCTATCATGACTACAGGACCGGGTTTGAGTTCACACTGACAGCATGGGGACAAAAGATCGATCTGGTCTTATTTAACCCCGATAACTGGGATTTAAACTGGAACCCTGTCTGGAAGGAAAAAGCAGGAATTGAAGATTCAGCCTGGGTGGCCGAGGAGGAGATCCCTCTCAGTCAATTGCGTTATAGTGGTAAAAATGAACAGGTCTGGGGAATGCATGTCTGGCGCTGGATCTCAAGGCTTCAGGAAGAAAGCGACTGGGAGATACAAAGCAAGACCGGTCCCGGAATGCTTTATAATTTCGGAGAAATACACGGAATCACAGGGCTGAAGAAATCACGAAGGCTTGAAATAATGCCATATACACTCGGGGATCTGAAAACAATGAAAAAAGAGCCGGGTAATCCCTTTGCCGATAAAGGAAGAGTTTGGGGAGGGAATGCCGGGCTTGATGCCAAAATTGGTATTTCGAGCAACTTCACTATCGACCTTACTGTAAATCCTGATTTCGGACAGGTAGAGTCTGATCCTTCGGTAATGAACCTTACGGCATTTGAGACATTTTATGAGGAGAAGAGGCCATTTTTTCTTGAAGGATTAACTATTTTCGATTATAAATTTGGCGACCAGAGTCTGTTTTATTCAAGGCGGATTGGACACGCTCCCTCACGTCCGGTCTCTCCGAACGACAATCTTTTTGTAAGTTCTCCTGATAAAACCTCAATTCTGAGTGCTGTCAAATTCAGTGGTACGACCTCAAAAGGTCTTTCCGTAGGGTTGATACAGAGTGTGACAGCAAATGAATTTGCAAGCCTTAGTGATAAAGATGGCAACAGATCAAGTGTAAAAATTGAACCGCTTACAAGCTACACTGTCGCCCGTGTTCAGAAAGGGTACAATGCCGGGAATACAGTTGTAGGTGGTATGGTAACCTCAACAAACCGGGTAATCGAAGACAATAACCTTTCAACTTTGAGTACAGATGCATATACGGGAGGACTCGACTTATTACATCACTGGAAGGATAAAGAGTATTATGTTGATGCAAGGCTTATCGGAAGCTATATTAATGGCAGTAAACAGGCAATTGCTCTCCTGGAACAATCCTCAGCCCGTTATTACCAGCGGCCCGGTGCTACATATCTGAAGTACGATACAACAGCCACTCACCTGAATGGCTGGGGCGGAAAGCTTATGATAGGAAAAGGGGCAAAAGGATTATGGAAATATTCAACAGGAGTTACCTGGCTTTCTCCCGGGCTGGAATTAAATGACCTTGGTTACATGAACACTGCTGATGAGATCAACCAGGAAAACGAAGTATCCTACCAGATAACACAACCTGCAAAAATATTCCTGACATACAGTATTAACCTGGAACAATTCAACACATGGAACTTTAATGGCCAATACCTTGGATCAGGCGCTCATCTTGCTTTCTTGTCGAGCTTCAGAAATCAATGGGGCTTTTCAACAAATCTTATCTATCATTCCAGTGCACTTGATACTAAAATATTGAGGGGAGGATATGACATGTTAATGCCATATGCTATTACGACTTTCGGCAGTGTGAATACCGATCCTTCAAAGAAATTTACAGGTAATATAGGATATAGTTATGAATACCGGGGGTATAATTCGGCTGTAATTTATCAGCTCGAACCGGGCATAACATATCGTCCGATTAATAACCTGAAATTTGGTGTAACAGTAAATTATATAAATAACCATGACAATTTACAATATGTTACAACGCTCGATGTTTCGCCTCTGAACAGATATATTCTTGGAACAATAAATCAGACTACACTTGGACTTACTTTCAGAGTAGACCTGAATCTTACACCTGAGTTTTCTATCCAGTATTATGGAAGCCCGTTCATATCAAGGGGGAGCTATTCGCAGTTAAAGTATATTACCGATCCGAAGGCAAAGCTTTTCGAAAACAGGTTTGATGATTTTACTGATCAGTTGAGTACCAATCCTGATTTTAATTTTCATGAATTCCGGTCCAATCTGGTTGCAAAATGGGAATACAGGCTTGGATCATTCATATACCTGGTATGGTCTTCAGAAAGGTCGGGTAACACAACTGATTCACATGCTTCATTGACTCAATCATATAAGCAGCTGAAAAGTATATTCCCGAATAATATATTTCTGATTAAACTGAATTACTGGTTTTCACTCTGATTTTTTTTTAACCGAAAAGCACGCAAAGTTGAAGCATTTGTGCTAATCATGAAGGAGAATATGATAATAACTTTCAGACCATTAGAAGAAAAAGACAATAAGGAGATTGCAGAGCTCATACGGGCTGTCTTCAGGGAATTTAAGATTCATCGGCCCGGTACAGTTTATTTTGACCCCACCACCGATCATCTATATGAACTCTTCAAAACTGCCGGTTCGGAATACTGGATTGCCGAAGAAGATAATGTTATTATCGGAGGTTGTGGTGTTTATCCTACTCCTGGTTTGCCTGACGGCTGCGCCGAACTGGTAAAGTTATATCTGTCAGCTTCACAAAGAGGGAAGGGGGTAGGCCGGATGCTGATGGAAAAAACTTTTGATTCGGCAAGGGCGATGGGGTACAGGCAGTTATACCTTGAATCGCTTCCGGAATTAAGCAGGGCTATAAGCTTATATGAGAAGGCTGATTTTAAATTTATCCAGGGGCCGCTGGGTAATTCGGGTCATTTCGGCTGTAATATCTGGATGCTTAAGGATCTGTAGAATCTAAAAATCAGTTGATGCATTTCCCAGTATTCTGAAATTGTATGTCAGCATAAAAATCGGTTGACCGAAGATTGACATCTGATAGCCTTGTACGGCTCCATTCTCTGTTTTAAAGAAGATCGAATAAGGATTTTTTCTTCCCAAAACATTATAAACAGTAAAAGTCATAGAAGAGTGGTTCAGCTTTTTCGCCTTTAGGTTGCCATTTATTGTAGCTGCCAGATCGAGTCTAAGATAATCGGGAATGCGGAACTCGTTTCTGTCAGAATAGAATACCCTGTTAACATTCAGGAAGTCATAATAAGCAACAGGATAGGTTATTGGCCTTCCGGTATTATAGACAAGGTTAGATGTAAAATTCAGTCTCCTGAAAAATTTCGCATTAGCAACGATTTTCAGGTCGTTTGGTTTATCATAATTAGCCGGGAAATAATTTCCTCCGTTCACCTTCTCTTCCTCAAACTTTCCATTGACCTTTAATAAAACCCTTGAGTATGTATAACTTATCCAGCCTGTAAACATACCAAGTTGTTTTTTTATCATGAATTCTGCTCCATAAGCTTTCCCGTTGCCATTTAGAATATCAGTTTCCAGATGATCGTTCATCAGCAGTTCTGCGCCTCCCTTATAATCCAGAATATTATTCAATATCTTATAGTAAGCTTCCATCGATATTTCAAGAGCATTACTGTTTATATTCTTATAAATCCCAACAGAAAACTGATCACCCCTCTGAGGCTTTATATATTTGTCACTAAGCTTCCAGATATCAGTAGGCGTCATGGAAGTAGTATTGGAGATCATGTTAAGGTACTGGTAATTTCTCTGGTATCCTGCCTTTACAGACAGGTCAGGATTTATGACAAACCTTGATGAGAATCTGAATTCAAGACCCGGATACTTCTGAATGATCTTTCCTGCTGCAAAATGTACAGTGTCAACAATATTATCGATGTTCCGGGGTGAGTCGGGATTATAATTATACTGAGTTTTCGGTCCGAAAGTCGTGAACATGGTGAACCTCAGCCCGCCTGAAAGAAGGATCCTTGGAGTGACATCATATTCATCGCTTAAATAAAGGGATGGTTCAAGGGCTTTCTCAGTTTCCAGCTCACTCGGAATTATATCTGAGTAAATTCCAACAGGCTTTTGTGTCCCGGGGTAAAGGAAATAATTTGTTGCATCAAGACCAAAGTCAATCTTATGTTTATCTGCCGCTCTGTACGTGAAATCAGCCCTGAAAATCTGTTGCTCTAATTTGTAAAATAATGAATAGTAAGATGTTGAATCCTGTGTCGAATTATCCTGGTACTCATAATTACTGATTATTGCAGAAAACTGGGAACTGAGCCTCGGGTTGTAAACATGCCGCCATTTTAAAGTAGCCGCGCTATTTTTATAGTTGATGATGCTTTCTTTATAGAGATCAAAATTATCATTGCTTAAATAGCCTGAAAGTGAAAATGAGTTTTTGTCGTTGGGATCAAAGGTCAGGAGACCCAGTACATCATAGAAGCTTGCGCTGCTTTTTTGTAACTGTATGTTCTTTAAGTTGTTTGAGTATCCAATCGGAATAGGTTGTCCTCGAGCTGATAATAAATGATGCTTTCTTTTTTATGATAGGCCCTTCGATCATCAGTCTGCCGGTCAAGAGGACTGATTCCTCCGCTTACATTAAATTTTTCTTTACTTCCTTCCTTAAGATCAATATCCATAACCGATGACACTCTTCCACCATACTTGGCGGGAATTCCGCTTTTATACAGAGTAACATCATCAATCATATCAGAATTAAATGCAGAGAAGAAACCGAAGAAATGCGAAGGATTAATAATTGGAGCGCTGTTCAGGAGTATAAGGTTCTGATCTGCACTTCCTCCGCGGATATTATAACCGCTGGAAGCTTCGCTGACCGATTGTACTCCGGGCAGCAGAAGCGAACTTTTGAATAAGATCAACTTCACCCATTCCCATCGGTATTTGCTTCAGCATTTTAATATTTATTTTTTCTATGCCCATTCTTGCATTCCTGACCTGGTTTTCCCTGTTGGCGGATACAATAACCTCATTCAGCTGATTTGTATTTTCGTACAGGCTGACATTCAGATTTCCGTCGGAATATATGATAATATTTCTGATTGTCTGACGCATGCCTACCATTCTGTATTCAACCTGGTACTGCCCTTTTGGCAACTCGATAGAATAGTATCCGACACTATTTGTTACAGCGCCAACCTTAAGTTTCTCGACATATACGACCACGCCGGCAAGTGCTTCCCCGGTTGACGGATTGGTGATGGTCCCTGAAAGCATAGCCTTTCCGTCAGTACTCTGACCTGAAGGGTTGCCTATCTTGAAGATCTTGTACTCATCATTTATTAATGCATCTTCCGGCTTTTTTCGGAGCAGAGCTGGTATAATGTGTTGTATCGTTTTTGGTCAGGTTTTTTTCAAGATATTCAAGATATTCCTTTTTAAAATTGGTTTTTATCGTATATCCTTTCGAGAGTATGATCTTATTATCATCTGTTATGATAAATGACAGACCGTCTTTGGATATTGACTTATCAAACAAAGCGTTTAATGATTCATTAACAGACCTGACATTCAGATACAGGCTATCCACCCATTTGTTTGAGTAATAGATTTTTACGGGAATTGTTTTTTCGATTGTGTCAGCAAGATCTTTGAACAGAATTCTTTGAAACTGAAGAGAGAGGCGGTTATCCTGAGATTCTGCTTTGATTGCCAGTGCGAGGAGGAGTATTATATAAAGTAATTTTTTCATCCCGATTTTCATTGAGCATTAGTGAGAGAATCATAGTACTTCAGAATGCTGATAAATTCATTTTTGCCGGCCTGTCTGATTCTTATCCTTGAAGTATGAATAAATTTCTTTACCTCAGAAGATTTATCACCGAATAATTTCAAAAGGCTTCCTTTTCCTGATACCTCAGAGAATGCTCCGCCTGTACTAACGTAATTTTCAGGAGAATATTTGTATTCATTCAACCCGTCCTTTACATAAAATGAGGATGTATGTTTAATGATATATCTGCTTTTTCCCTCGTACGCAATTTCATAAAATCCCTCCTTAAGGTTTTGCTTCAGGGCCCTGAAGTGTCCTCAGATATTTAAAGTTCATACTGTCATCCTCAAAATACAGGGTGAACCCGTCAATAATATTATTATTCAGCGCAATTTTAGGAAAAGTGTAGTTGAATGTCCTGCTGGTATCCGTATAGATGACTTCATCGAGGAATGAATCATATTCCAGGGTCAGATTGGTATACTTTCTCGATGTGGTCAGAAGGACAGCGGTACGTTTTTTCTTTGGGAAAAGAAGAGGTTTTGAGGTGCTGCGGTTATAGTAAGATTCATATTCCTTTCCGTTTATAAGTTCCTTTGGCGCTACGATCTTTTCCGAATACGAGTTTCGGATATAATCAATCTGATTGTTAATCAGCGAAGCGGGATCCGTTTTGCGGGGATTATTTAATGAATTAGTATTTAGAGAATTGCCACTCTGTCCCAGGCAAGGGAAGGTAAAGGGCAATAATAAAAGTAGTGACAGATAATTCAACTTAATGGCAAAATGATGTAATTTCATGACCCGAAATAACAAATTTTTATAACCTGAAAAGCTTTTTGACCGGTTTATTTTTATTTACAGAAGTTTTTTGAGTTATGAAAGGTATAAAATAAACCCTTGTAAATTTTAATTCAGGACCAGATGCCTTAAAGATAAGTTATAAACTTAATAAAATTCCGTAATAATTGAAAGCAATGACAATATTTGGAGCAAGTTTAGCATGGTTATTGAATGCTGAACTTGTACATACAAGTACTGCACCTTATATATTTCTGAAATCGGTGTGGAATCTAATAGAGTAATGCGTAACTAATAGTATTTTTGGTTTCTTTGAGCAAGTGCAGACTGAAATGAATGTAAATAAAATTCTGGTTTCATGTTAACGATGAGGCATAAATCAATAATCGCAGTAGTTACTATTTTGTTGCTCAGTACCTGTATTGATCCTTATGTTCCAAACCTCCGTGGATTTGGTACTCTTCTTGTTGTAGATGCCAGGGTAACAGATGCAAATACCGCAAATACTGTTAAGCTGTCGAGAACATTTCAGGATCAGAATACCGGTCCCTCTTCAGTATCAGGCGCTGCAGTCATTATTACTGACGATGACGGGAACAGCATTTCCCTTTATGGCATTGGTGACGGAGTCTATAAGACTGACAGTCTCGGATTCCGAGGAATGACGGGGCGGTCTTATGTGTTACATATTTACACCCCGGAAGGCGGGGTTTATGAATCTGAGCCTTGCCTGATGAGGCCGGTTGCCGATATTGACAGCATATATTTTGGAAAAGATCAGCAGCTGGCAAATAACGGAACGATGAGTCAGGACGGAATAAGCATATATCTCGACTCAAAAGAAGGAGCTCCTGATTCATATTATCGCTGGGATTTTGATGAGACCTGGGAATATAACATACCCCTGCCGAAAAGATTCGATTATATTAGTAGTGATAATATACCCCGTGTAGCTAAGGTTCAGGACGTTTGCTGGAAAAAACATAAGTCAGATGGAGTGATAATAGGTTCGGTTTCACCAGGTCAATCATTGCGAATTACCAGGAAACCTATTTTTTTCATTGCCACCGCTGAAACCGACAGACTGATGCTGGAGTATAGCATGCTTATAAGGCAATATTCTATTTCAAGGAATGAATACAATTTCTGGGATAATATCAAAAAAGTAAATGATGCAGGAGGTGATATTTTTGCTTCGCAGCCATTTTTCGTAAGCAGCAATATTCATAATATCAACAATTCAGATGAAAGGGTATTGGGTTATTTTCAGGTATCGGCCGTTAAGGAAAAAAGGATATTTATTCCGTTTAATAAGATAGTAAAACTTCATCTGCCATATTATCATAATGATCAGTGTCAGAAAGTGGAAGCTTTTCCTGAAGCTGGCATGACACTTGATGATCTGTATACGATGTATTGCATTACCTCGGATTATGAGTTTATTGAGCCCCTGTATGATCCTGAAACATTCAATCTTACAGGGCTTGAATTTGCCAGGCCTGAGTGCACTACTTGCGGGCCGACAGGCACTGTGACAAAACCTGACTTCTGGATAGATATGTTCTGACCAGAATATACCATGAATAGTTAAGTACCGTTATTCTTGAAAAATCTTTTTAATTAAGAAGCATGTGGTATATAATTAATATTATTTTTACTTCCCGATATTCAGAGTTTAATTGACATGATTATAAAAATATTTCAGGCTTCATGTTAAAAATGAGGCCAAAATCAATAGTTGCGCTGGTTGCTGTTTTCACACTTTGCACCTGTATTGATCCATACGTTCCAAATCTGAAAGGATATCAGCCTTTACTGGTAATTGATGGTCTTATCTCCGATGCATACGCCTCGTATACAGTCAGATTGTCTAAAACATTTCAGGAACTGGATGGTGTCCCAACTTCTGTTACTGATGCCACAGTATTTATAACCGACGATGCAGGCAACACCAGCTATCTCATTAATAAAGGGAATGGCAGTTATAAGACTGACAGTCTTGAATTCAGAGGAGTAATCGGGAGGACATATGTACTTCACGTTGATGATAAGGCAGGGAACGTTTATGAATCAAACCCATGCCAGATGCAGCCCGTCAATGATGTTGACAGCGTTTATTTTGCAAAGGATCAGGAAATCGTAAATAACGGAACTGAAACACAGGATGGAATAAGGATATTTCTCGATGCAAAGGAGGGAGCGGATAATAAGTACTGCCGGTGGGCCTTCGAGGAGGTATGGAAATACAAGGTTCCCGATCCAAAAAGGTATAATTATATTAATGATACCACTATTATCCCTGTAAGCGACATTAAGGAGTTTTGTTGGAAAATCAGGGAATCTGATGGTATTTTAATTCATTCAAATGCATCGGGAATGACAAATATCATCCGAAAACAACCTCTGCTTTTTATCGCAGCTGATCAATCCGACAGGCTATTGGTTGAGTACAGTATTCTTGTTAAGCAATATTCTATTTCTAAAGATGAGTATGATTTCTGGAATGATCTGAGCCAGATAAATGAGAGCGGTGCGGACATTTTTGCCAAACTGCCGTTCACCATCACCAGCAATATCCATAACGTTAATAACAGCAAGGAGCGTGTCCTGGGATATTTTCAGGTTTCTGCTTTGAGAGAAAAAAGAAAATTCATACCTTTCAGTGAAATAGTCGGACTTAATCTGCCTTTCTATCATTATCCATGTGAAATTATTCAAACTGACCCGAATGATTATCCAAATCCACGGGGCCCTAAATTTACCTGGAACCAGATTTATGCGATGTTCAAATCCGGCTCTGATTATTACTTTATTGAGCCACTATATATTCCGGGAACGGATAAGCTTTTAAAGCTTGTATTTGCGAAGCCGGAATGTGCTGATTGTGAGTTAACAGGTACCCGGACGAAGCCAGATTTCTGGGTTGATATGAACTGAAATGAAGAACAAATCATTAAAAAACCGATTGCTAAAGTCACTTAAAACTATTCGTCTGACAAGTAGTTTGATTGTGATTGCAATGTATTCCGGTCAGATGCTGTATTCTCAGCAACCGGGCGACACATCAGGGAAATACGATAAAAGGAATTTTAAAGAGGAATTGTT
Organism: uncultured Bacteroidales bacterium; assembly: GCA_963715785.1. Classification (GTDB taxonomy): domain Bacteria; phylum Bacteroidota; class Bacteroidia; order Bacteroidales; family VadinHA17; genus LD21. The sequence goes on along the minus strand of OY970276.1, from coordinate 903,219 downwards.
TTTAAGAACGGATCGCGATATTTACATTACCGGTGAGCAGGTATTGCTGAAAGTATATAAACTTGGCGGACTTACACATTCTCCGGTTAATTTAAGCAAAGTTGTTTATGTTGAAATGCTTGATAAAAACAACTTTCCTCTCAGGCAGTTGAAAATCAAAGCTGATAATAGTTCAGGAGCTTCAGTTTTTACTGTTCCCGATAATATCAGCTCAGGTAACTACATAATCCGTGCATATACGAACTGGATGCAGAATTTTCCCGTTGACCAGTTTTTTTATACTGCCATTTCCGTAATAAATCCTTTTGAAAGTATTGACCACCTTAAACTGCCTTCAAAAAGCAAGAACGCTGATTCTCCCGGGATCAATTCCAATGACCTGAACCCGGCCTTAATTAGTGAAAATAATAATTCAGTTGCCGGTCCGGTAAGCGGGAAGATAACGTATTCAATTTCTCTTGATCAAAAACAATACCCCGTCAGAAGCAGGGTGAGACTCTCAGTCACAGCTACTGACGCAAATGGCAAGCCTGTTCAATCTGATCTGTCGGTGTCTGTTACAAGAGCAGCTCTTATCAATCCGACGCTTAATAACAGCTTCCATAATCTCAGCGGGAAGAATGACACTTACGCAAGAGCAACTCAGAGAGATTATCTGGCTGAACTTGAAGGACATCTTCTAAGCGGACATATACGATTAAAGGCTACAGACGAGCCAATAAAAAACATTGATATTTCATTGTCATTTGTGGGAAAAACTGCACTTTGCCAATTTGCCAAGACAGACGCCAACGGCGAATTTAATTTTTTGGTTAAGCAGCCCGGATTGAATGAGATAGTAATTCAGCCTTTATCCCCGGAGATCACAGGATATTATATTGAAATTAATCAGCATTTCAGCAACTCATTCAGTGATATTAAGCCCGCAGACTTTTATATTGACAGCAGCCTGATAAACGATATAAACAAGGCAGTTGTCGGAATGCAGGTAACAAATATATATAGTCCTTTCAGACAAAGCCCTGAAAATGAAAAAGTGCAACCAATGCCTGATTTCTATGGGAAACCGGAGAATTCAATTAAGATGTCGGATTATATTGAACTGACATCTATCAGGGAGGTTGTTAAGGAGATTATCCCTAATGTTTATACCCTTAAGCAAAACGGCAAATATGATTTTAAGCTTATAAATAAATTCAGGGGTCAGCCCTTTGAGAACAAGCCTCTGGTTCTGGTTGACGGAGTGCCGGTATATGATTTTGAAAAGGTTCTTAATATCAGCTCAAAGGATATCGAAAGAGCTGATGTGATTAATACCAGGTACTTTTTCTCGGATAATGTCTTTGACGGCATTGTGAGCTTCGTTACTAAAAAAGGCAACCTGAGCGCAATGGATTTTGATAACTCAATATTCCGCCAGGTTTATGAAGGCTGCAGTTCAGTCAGCAACTTTAAATGGCCCGACTATAGTACTCTTGCAATGAAAGAGAGCCATTTGCCTGATTTTCGAAATACACTCTTCTGGGAGCCCGAAGCACATTCGACCAGGCAGGGAAATACAGAGGTTGAGTTCTTTACATCTGACGAATCAACTGAATATAAAATAATTGTGGAAGGCATAACCCCTGACGGAAAAACAGGATATGCAACTGCTACTTTTGTTGTGAAATAATCATTACCTGCCATATCCGGCTGTTAGAAATGTTTCCATTCCATAATCCGACCGAATTAACCCGTCAGTCATTTTGAGAGCAGGTCAATACAAAAATACTTCAAATCGGAATTTGATTGAAAAATTTCAAGTCAATGCCTGTCATTCCTATGTGAAGGCCTGTTCTAAAACGCTTATTAATTGGCGGTTACGGAGCCTGTCATATATGTATGTATCTTACAGTAGTAGGAAAAAGTACCAGCTGCCGTAAAGGTATGACTGAATGTTCCGTTTGTGCTTATAGAACCGCTGTCGAAGAGGCCGGTAGTACTGGTTACTGTGTGGGCCACTCCGTCTTTATTAGTCCATGTGACCGTTGTTCCTGCCGTAACTGTAAGGGAGGAAGGGTTAAATGACATGCCCTGGATAAAGACCTCGTTGGCTCCCGGACCGCCGGTACCACCAGTGCTTCCGGTACTGCCCATCCCTGACATATTATTGGATGATTTGCTGCAACTATTTGACAACATGAATATTGCAAAGAGCAGGACAACGCCTGTCATTATTCTGCTATTGATTTTAATATGATTTTTCATGGCTGTGATTATTTTGGAGAATAAAACATAACATGAGGGACTTTAGTTCATTTTTCTTATTAATCAGTCATTGTCAAACCGGTTCACTCATCAGGGTAATTTCAGCATTCATGATTTATTTTTAGGTTTTTAGGTAATTTAACCGGAAATCTACTTCTGGTATTCTAATCTTTCGTAATTTTATTAATGTTGTCAGTTTCACCATTTTACTAAACTGAAGCATATGAAAATACTTGTTATTTCAGTTTTTCTTTTTCTGATTCCTTTTTTGTGTTCCACAGGGCAGTGGTATCAAAAAAAATATCAGGTGAATGATATCCATGCTCTTTCAAAGAGACAATTGGAAGAATCGCTTGACAATTCAAAAAAAGATCTGCTTATTTCGTCATGTATCTTTGTTGTGGGAGGAGGGGTATATCTGGTATTTAAATATCTTAAACCGGGAATGGGGGATGATCCTTCTACTTTTGAACAGTTCATGGGGGATGACGGTATGAATTCAATTGGAATGGCCTCAGGGATAGGAATTGCAGCATATGGATTTATTAAAAGTCTTGTGGATCTGGGGCGAACCGGAAGGATAAAATCAGTCTTAAGGAAGGATTATCCGATATACGGATCGCTGAATATTTCACCTGCATTAATAACATGTAAATTAACCCGTATATCCTGCCCGGGACTCCGGGTTGTATTTACTTTCTAGTCTTTTTCATTTAATTTTCTGAGCTAAAGTCCGGCCTTGAGTGAGAGTGAGTGGGAGAGTGAGAAAACAGAACGAGAGATCTCGCTCCCGCTCTCACTCTCGCTCTGTGGCATTAATTGAGTATGATTTTGAGATTGAGTCAGAGTGAGTGTGAGTGGGAGAGTGGGAAAACAGAACGAGAGATCTCGCTCCCGCTCTCATTCTCGCTCTGTGGCATTAATTAAGTATGATTTTGAGATTGAGTCAGAGTGAGTGTGAGTGGGAGAGTGGGAGAGTGGGAAAACAGAACGAGAGATCTCGCTCCCGCTCTCACTCTCGCTCTGTGGCATTAATTAAGTATGATTTTGAGATTGAGTCAGAGTGAGTGTGAGTGGGAGAGTGGGAAAACAGAACGAGAGATCTCGCTCCCGCTCTCACTCTCGCTCTGTTTTAGTACCCGGAGCCGGGATCGAACCGGCACAGCATTGCTGCCACTGGTGTTTGAGACCAGCGCGTCTACCAATTCCGCCATCCGGGCATAGATGTAAATTGGATAAAATATTTAATTTCAATCTATTATAAAGAACTATTTAAGTCTGCAAAATGGCGGAATTGACCACCCCTGCAGTCTGGCTGCTCGCTAAAAACACCCACAGGGTGTTTTATTAACGCTCGCCCCTGCCATCCGGGCTAATTATTGACAGGACTGCGAAAATAGAAAAATTTTTAAACTTTATCTAAAAGAAATCCAATTAACCGCAAAGGACGCAAAGTTTAAGAAACGCAAAGATCGCAAAGGAAATCACTTCTCCTTCTTTTCTCCGTTTCTCCCCTTCTTCACAAGAATTTCCCTTATAGCCAATTCAATCCCTTCAGCATCATACCCACACTCATTGTACAGTTCTTCCTGGGTGCCCTGTTCAACAAAATAGTCGGGTATGCCAAGCCGTCTCACTTCAGAGTTATAATCATTGTCGGACATGAATTCAATAACGGCACTGCCGAATCCTCCTTTAAGCACTCCATCCTCAACTGTAATAATATGTTTGAATTTTTTGAACACACTGTGAAGAACGTCAGAGTCGAGTGGTGCGACAAACCTCATGTCATAATGTGCTATCGAGATGTCTTCAGCTTTTAATTTGCTGACAACTGCAGCAACAGTGTTACCCGGATGTCCTATTGATAATATTGCAAGGTCGTCGCCGTCACTTATCCGGCGTGCCTTGCCTATTTCCAGTTCAAGGAAAGGTTTTTTCCAATTGGTGTGTATTCCTTTGCCTCTCGGGTACCTGATTGAAAATGGGAACTTGTTTTTCTCAAGCTGTGCAGTGTACATCAGATTTCTGAGTTCTATCTCATCCATAGGAGCAGTGACGACCATATTTGGAATAGAGCGCATAAAGCAAATGTCGAAAAACCCATGATGAGTTGCCCCATCGGCACCTACCAGGCCCCCTCTGTCGATACAAAATACCACATGAAGATTCTGAAGTGCAACATCATGAATTATCTGGTCGTAAGCTCTCTGAATAAAAGAAGAATAGATATTACAATAAGGTACCATTCCCTGGCTGGCAAGCCCGGCAGAGAAGGTAACCGCATGCTGTTCAGCGATACCAACATCAAATGTTCTCTCAGGCATCTCTTTCATCATGATATTCAGGGAGCTGCCGGTCGGCATCGCTGGAGTTATACCGGCAATTTTTTTATTTTGTTCAGCGAGTTCCAGAATTGTTCTGCCGAACACTTCCTGATAGGTCGGAGGAGAATCTGCAGCCGAAGTCTTAATAATTTCGCCGGTAGTCTTGTCAAATTTTCCGGGGGCATGGAAAGCAGTCTGGTCTTCTTCAGCCTGTTTAAAGCCCTTTCCTTTGACTGTAAGACAGTGAAGCAATTTTGGCCCGGGGATTCTTTTAAGATCCTCGAGAACCCTGGTCAGATGCAATATATCATGGCCATCAATGGGTCCAAAATATCTGAAATTCAGTCCTTCAAAGAGGTTACTCCTGTCGAGTATGGTGCTTTTTGCACCGGCTTCAAGCTGGGCTGCAAGTGTACGGGCATTTGGACCAAGTTTTCCGAAGATCCCGAGGACTTTCCATATCCTGTCCTTAAATTTGTTGTATGTTTTACTCGTGGTAATATCAAGCAGGTATTCCTTCAAGGCACCGACATTGGCATCGATGGCCATGTTATTATCGTTAAGAATGACCAGTATATCCGATTTGCCAATACCTGCATTATTAAGGCCTTCAAATGCCTCCCCGGCTGTCATTGCACCATCGCCGATTACAGCTACAACATGTCTGGTCTCCCCTTTGGCTCTTGCTGCAATTGCCATGCCCAAAGCCGCAGAAATAGATGTGGAGGAGTGGCCCGTTCCGAAGGCATCATACTCACTCTCAGCCATTTTTGGGAATCCGCTGATTCCCTTGTATTTTCTGTTTGTTGAGAAAATATCACGACGCCCGGTAAGAATCTTATGCCCGTATGCCTGATGGCCCACATCCCAGATAATTTTGTCGTATGGTGTGTTGAATACGTAATGAAGCGCCACAGTTAATTCAACAACGCCCAGGCTGGCTCCGAAATGCCCGGGGTTATTGCACACAACATCAATTATGAACTGCCGGAGTTCCGAGCTTACCTGAGGAAGGTCGTTTGGTTTAAGTTTCCTGAGGTCTTCAGGAGAATTTATTTTAGAGAGTAGATTCTCTTCCCTTTCCATTAAGAGATGGTTAAAAATAGTAACCAGCAAATATAGCAATTATTATTCCTGCGCGATTGCAGAAGCATCACCGGGATTTTCTTATTTTTGTTTGAGAATAAAAGTGCGAGAGACAATTTTTATGCAGGCAAGGTGTTATAATTAAAATCACAATGAGAATATGAACAGATCAAAGTTTTACATCCCGGGGATTTTTGTGTTAATCTTATTTTTGGCTTCATGTGTATCCGGCAGGAAGTACAGCAGCTTGCAGGATACGAGCAAGCAATTCATGAATGAAAGGGATGGTTTCAAGACCGATAATATCGGACTCGAAATGGAAAATAAGGAACTAAAAGCCAGGCTTGCAGCGCTGGAAAAAGACGCTGCAACTGTTCAGCAGGATATTTCCGCTGCCCAGAATGAACGGGATAAGGCTGTTGATGAATATAACAGGATCAATTCAAAATACACCGAACTGCAGAATGCACAGGAAGATCTTATAAAAGGGAATGTGAAGGAGACTCAGAAGCTTCTCTCAGAACTTCAGGTGGCGCAGGACAATCTTCAGAAAAAAGAGGATCTTCTCCGGCAGCTTGAACAGAATCTCGATACAAAAAAAGCTTCACTTGATGAACTGACTTTCGAACTCGACAAGCGTAATGCCAGGCTGGCTGAACTTGAAAATATCCTTGACGCTCAGAAAAAAATCGTTCAGGATCTCAAGAGCAAAGTTTCGGAAGCTCTTCTTGGTTTTGAAAACAACGGACTGACAGTAACAATGAAAAACGGAAAGGTATATGTTTCCCTTGATGAGAAGCTGCTTTTTAAAACAGCAAGCTGGGATATTGATGTCAACGGCAGAAATGCACTGAGAAAGCTTGCCGGCGTTCTTGAAAAAAATCCCGATATTCAGGTTACGATTGAAGGACATACCGATAACGTTCCATATAATCCAGGCAACAGCCAGCTGAAAGATAACTGGGATCTCAGTGTAAAGAGGGCCACCACTGTTATCAGGGTACTGCTCGATGGAACCAATATTGATGCAAGACGATTAACTGCCGCAGGAAGAAGTCAATACTCGCCTGTGGATGACCGGAATACCAATGATGCCCGTCAGAAGAACAGAAGGACAGAGATTATTTTAACACCTGATCTTACTGAGCTTTACAATCTGATCAATAAATACTAAGACTGATTAATAGCATGCCAGGTCTGCCATGCCGCTGCCAGGGCTTACAAAAAATACCTGCAGTTAATCATTTTGAAAGAGTTATTTTGTGAATTCCTGAAGGTTTACATTCATATTTTTAAGAGCCCTGAGCAGGTTATCTTCAGGTCTTAGAAAATCCTGATTACCCCAGAATTTGGCATCGTAGCTGTTGATAGTCCTGGAGAAAACGGAATGAATGGGCGCCAGTTCCTCCCTGTCAAACCGGGTAACATTATTTAATTCCACTTCTGTAATCGCTAATTCAAAGAATACCTTAAACTGCGTATTAAAGAGCTTCTTCTTCTGACTTGAAGAAAATGTCAGGTCACCTCTTACATGATTTAAGAAGTAACGGTTATTCATCTTGCGGTAACTCACGGAATATTTCACAGAAGTGGGCCAGGTGTTGAACCCCCGTGATGATGTTGTGATATAAGTGTCCTTCATTTTATGGATATACCTGGGATTGACTTCAAATTCCGCATTAAATATCCCGTAATCTGTTGTATTGATATAGATGGTACCCTTGAAGAGAGGGATGTCGACGTTTTCACGCTGTTCAAAGTCGATAGCATAAGCAGACTCGTCGTCGTATGTTACAATATCGGTCATCCTGTATGTATAATCCGGCATTGACTCGGGTGAAAGAAAATCGAATGTGTTTTTAGCGCCGTCAAGATCGAGACATGTGCTGAGACCTGCTTTCAGTCGTATAGCAAGAGTGTCGGTTCTCTCGACATTATCAATTTTCCTGCTTTTATAAACTTTTATCTGATCACCGAAAATTGTCGGTGAATAAGCGCTCTTGTAGATCTGCAAAATAGCTTCGGAGTAGGTTTGAAGCTCGGATTTTTTCAATACACCTTCTCTGTAAAACCCTGTCATTAGCACTGGTGTAGTCCCATAATTCCTGGGAATTGCCTTTAGAGCCTTATTTATTATCTCCTGTGGGTTCTGATTCTTTATTATTATTTCAGGAATGGAAATGTATTCCCTTTTCATCTTAAGGATAAGGTTGTTGCCCAAAGCCTTTCTTACAGGCATCTCTATGCCGGTATAGCCAAGATATGATACAGAAAGGGTATCATCAATGTATTCAGAGGTGATTTTCATGCCAAAATCACCGTTTTTATTAGTAACGGTCCCTTTCCCTTTGTGCTTTAAGGCGACAGCAGCAAATGGCAGAGGATCTGAAGTCTCCCCATCAATTATTTTGCCTGTTATATATTTTATATTTGCCGGGGATATGGTATCCGAAGCCATAAGCGAATGTTGTTCGGCATGTGAGATTATAATATACCTGTCGATAACAGAGTAAATAAGGGAATCATTTTTCAGTATGCTATCGAGGATAATACTGAGTTTTGTTTTATTGAAATTAAAATCTGTTTTTCTATCCTGATCGATCAGCCGGTTGTCATAGCTGAAATTGTATCCTGTTGTCTGAGTAATTATATCAAGTGCGTTTCCGGTTCTAACGGTCCCGGCATTAAAGGTGAAGGTTGAGTCAAGAATGCTTACCTGACCCTCCGCTGTACCCTTGAGGATCAGTATAAGGAATAATGCAATGGCCGCAAACTTTGTATATATATTGCCATTGAGAGATGACATTTTTCATCGGTGAGCTATCTTTTTGAAAGGTGGTAAACATTACCATCTTTTGTATAACTCAGGTTAAAGCTAGTACAAATTAGCCGTATTATTGTTTCCTGTGACAGATTATCAATTGGGGAATGCCATGGATTATCAAGAATGGATGGATCATCTGCCACTATATCCATATTATATACCCTCTTGAGATCCTTAAACACCACGCTTAGCTTCTGGCCGCTATAATCGAGGTATCCGGTATTCCAGGAAAGGTAGTTGGGATTAGTGTTAAGTACTTTTGAAGCAATTTTGGAATTTATAGTGCCCACATAACCGGGATTGAGCTGAATGGATTGTGATCCTGAATTATCAGACAGGAGCACCTTCCCGGTTTTTACAAAAACTTCAACTTCAGATTCCCTGTTACTGGTAATTACATTGAAAGATGTTCCGACGACCCTGATACTCGCTTTTCCGGCGTCAATGATAAACGGTTTTTTGGTATCGGGGGATATTTCGAAGAACGCTTCTCCTTTTAGTTTCACATTCCTTGCATATTTGCCGAAATTCTTACGGTAACTGAACTCGGAGTTCCTGTTAAGGTAGATCTTGCTTCCGTCGGAAAGGGCGACAAGTAAATTCTTTTGATTATCTCCTGCTGTGACTGTTATCCGCTTGCTCAGATATCCTGAGCTATTCATGTAAACTGCAGCTCCACCGAGAGCTATCAGAACCAGCGCAACAGCCGCAATTTTAAAAACTGCAGTTCTGATAAATCTGATCCTGACAGGGCTCTGACTCGTTTTAACAGCATATTCCATCATCCTTGAATGTACGTTATTCCAGGCTTTATCAACATCTATTTTCTCCTGACTATTCATATTTTTTAATTCTTTCCACTTTTTACCTGAATTACCTGAATCTCCTTCAATAAACCGATCGAGAAGATTTGTCCTGTCAGCTTTTTCATCTGAAAGAACGGAGGCAAGTTCTTCCCATTCCTTATCAGTGAATATATCTTTCTTTTTCATCTCTATCTTTATTGTGTTAATTCCTTTCTGAATTCCTTTAATGCCCTGCCCATATTTGCTTCCACTGTCTTTATCGAAACGGAAAGCTTTTCCGCTATTTCGGAATATTTAAGTCCTTCAAACCTGCTCATTGTGAATATCTTCCCGCATCTCTCAGGAAGTTTTTCCAGTATCCTGGCTACTTTTTCCTGCAGCTCTTTATAATTAAGAATGTCAGAAGGATTCTCCTGGCTTTCGGTCTGCCGGTATGACATCTCTTCCACATGCCGCTCCACAACCCTGCTGTGCTCAATAGAATGCAGGCATCTGTTGTGAACAGACCGGAAGAGATAACCATTTAAAGAACTTTCAATATTTAATTTTTCCCTGTCCTGCCAGATTCTGAAAAACAGATCCTGAACTATCTCTTCAGCAGTATCATGATCTTTTATAAGAGTTTTGGCATAACGTACCAGGGAAACATAGGAGGATCGGAAAAGCGACTCAAACTGTCCTGCATCGCCGTTTCTGATCCTCCCGATTATATCAGTGTCCCTGATCATTTGCTTATTCTTATTCGTCTTTTATGTCGGTGAATTTAACCTTTCTGCTTAGTCTCCGTATCGCTGATTCAATGCTCTGGTCGGGTTCAATCACATTATAGTCTCCCCAGAATGCTTTATCAGTGAATGCCGTAACCTTGTCAGAAAATACATCACTGTACTTTATCTTATCTTTTCCTGCAAATTTAATAACATCTTTGTCAGTTCGATCAGTTACAGCGATTTCTGACATCGTTGTATAGTAAGTATTGAAGAGTTTTTTATTCCAGTCAACTTTGAACTTAACTTCAGCTCTGGAATATTCAAAGTGCCATTTTCCTCCCTGTTCACGATATTTAGTCCTGTAAGTTGCAATTTCAGGTGTAACTTTCATTCCCAGAGGTTTTTTCTTGATGAAGATTGACTGTGCTGCTTCTTTGTTTGAAAGATTGAATCCAAATTCGGCTTCAGTTATAGCATATGAGTCCATCTCAATGTAAAGGCTTCCCATGAATAATGGTGTTTCTACCGATGGCTTCTGAACGAAATCAATTACATAATGAGGCTTGTTATCTATTTCAACAACTCCGCTGAGCCTGTAATCGTAATTCAACATGGATTCTTTGGTAAGGACAGACTCATTGTTTTTAGCAAGGTCGAGATCAAGAACACTTATTGGTCCGCCCTGCAGCTTAAACAAGACTGTATCCATCTTCTGTACATCAGTGCCCTTCCTTCCTTTATATATTTTTGCCCCGTCGAAACGCAGAGCATTGTCATAGGGAGCCTTGAATATCTCCACCACTGCTTCTCCGATCGACACATAAGTGTGATTCTTTTTGATGGTTTCCCTGTAGAACGCGGTCATAAGATTTGGAACCGACTCGTAATTTTTTGGAATGTTCTCAATTGCTTTGGTTACTATGCTGACAGGGTCAAGTGGCTTCACAACAACCTCTTTTATTGGTATAGGCGCAGATTGAAGAGCGATAATATTTTTTGACCCGTTATCTTTAAGTTCGCTTATTGGAATATCCTTATTTTTATATCCCACATATGATACTTCAATAGTTTTTGAAGTTGAGAGATCACCAACTTTAAGCGTGAATTCTCCGTCGATATTAGTTACAATTGCAACATTGGTTTCTTTTACGGAAACTGTGGCAAATACAAGCGGTGCCCGGCTTTCTGCATCAATAACCTTACCTTTGATAGTCACCAGGTTCTGCTGGGTCGTTTTCCTGTTACCCGCCAGATTGCCGGCAGAAGCAGTCTGAGCCATAGTGGCAAGCAGAATGATTACGGCAATTGAGGGAATGTTTTTAAAAGTTTTCATGGCAATTAATTATTTAAGTTTAAGATTTGAGTTTGTTTGTTGAATACTGTATTCTTTCCATTTCACCACTAAGACCATTAAGGTACCATTCTACCCTATAGTCATTACTAAAATATAATGCATGTCAGGCTGCATTCCGTTTAAAAAATTGATTTTCAGTGGCCAAAATAGTCTTTTACAGTTGACTTTAAAAGTTTGGATATTTTTTATATCTTACTTCCAGCTATTTCAAAATCTATGATTGAAAGCTTTGTTAAGCCTGTAAACCTCCTGGCAGCCGGATACTCATATCTTAAGAGTATCTATACTGGTAACCCTGATATCAATAGCATGCCGGTTTCAATAAATACGGAGCTTACAAATTACTGCAATCTTAACTGTCCTCACTGTTCATCAGGATCGGGATTAATGTCGAGAAGCCGTGGATTCATGGACATTGAGCTGTTCAGAAAGATTATGCTTGAACTGCACACTTTTCTTTATAACATTAACCTCTATTTCCAGGGAGAGCCTATGTTGCATCCCCATTTTTTTTCTTTTATTGAAAGTAGTGTAGGAGTACCGGCTGTTGTATCCACTAACGGGCATTTTTTGAATGCAGAGAATTCGGAGAGGATTGTTCAGTCGGGACTTAAGAAACTGATAATCTCTGTTGATGGGATGGATCAGGAGACTTATTCTGCGTACAGGGTAAACGGCAGCTTAAAAACTGTCACCGACGGATTGTGGAATGTTACAAATGCAAGGCGGAATCACAAATCACCATTGATCATTGAAATCCAGTTTCTTGTGAATAAGTTTAATGAACATCAGATCCCCCTTGTAAAGAAATTAGCCGGAGAGGTCGGTGCCTCCCTGAATCTGAAGTCTATGCAATTAATAAACGATAGCGATATTCCTTCATGGCTTCCAACCGGTAAGAGATTCGGAAGATACCGGGCGAGCTGTGATGGATTCGTGATAAAAAGTGATTTTCCTGACAGATGTGCCAGGCTCTGGTTTAATCCTGTGATCACATGGGACGGCAAAGTTGTTCCCTGCTGCTTTGACAAAGATGCAGAATACGTGATGGGGGATCTCAATAATGACTCCTTCCGGGATATATGGAATGGTCCAAAATACAGAATGTACAGAAAAAGTATTCTGACGGGAAGGTACATGATTGATATGTGCAGGAACTGCACCTCAGGACTGAAAGGAGTAAAAATTTAATTGTCTAGTAAAAGATTATACAGTCATAACATCCTTTTCCTTCGTTGCCATTACCTTATCAATCTTTGTATTATAGGAATGCGTCATTTCCTGTATGATATCGGCAGCCTCTTTCTCCAGATCTTCAGGCAAGCCATCTTTCAGTAATTGCTTCAACTCATCATTTGCCCATTTTCTTGCAGTGCGGATACTGATCCTGGCAGTTTCGCCCTCGGTCCTGACCTGTTTTACGAGCTGATGTCTTCTTTCTTCAGTAAGCGGAGGGATACTTATACGTATAACTTCGCCATTATTTACCGGGGTGAGTCCGATATTGGCGGCCATAATTGCTTTTTCAATTATTCCCAGCATGTTTTTTTCCCAGGGCTGAATAAGAATTGTCTTTGGATCAGGAGTATTGATATTTGAAACCTCCTGTCAATGGCGAATTAACTCCGTAATAGTCAACTGTAATGCCATCGAGAAGAGCTGGATTGGATCTTCCGGCACGAAGACGCGCAAGTTCATGTTCGAGATGTTCAAGGGCTTTTTCCATTCTTTCCCTGGTCTCTTCGGTTATCAGTTCAATTTCTTCGTTCATTTTGTTCAGGTTAGAGTGTTGTACAACAAAAATAGTAAAATAGGCGGAATATCAATACGCCGGTCAATTGCTGATAAGAGTCCCTATCTTTAAGCCTTCAATTACTCTGCCAAGATTTCCGGGCTTATTCATATCGAATACCACAATAGGCATATTGTTTTCCCGGCACATGGTGAATGCGGTGGAATCCATCACTTTAAGCCTTCGGGCAATCACCTCTTCGAATGATATGGCATCAAATTTTTCAGCATCCGGAACCTTTTCGGGGTCGGCAGTGTATACTCCGTCAACCCTTGTCCCTTTGAGAAGAACATCTGCTCCTGTTTCAACTGCCCTCAGAGCTGCGGCTGTGTCAGTGGTAAAAAATGGATTACCTGTGCCACCTGAGAGTATGCAGACGGTCCGGCTTTTCATTGACGCCACCACGCTGTCCCTGTTATAGAATTCTCCCACGGGTTCCATCCTGATAGCGGTAAATACCTTTGCCCTGCCACCCTGACGTATTATGGCACTTTCGAGTGCAAGGCTGTTTATAACCGTTGCAAGCATGCCCATCTGATCACCTTTTAACCTGTCAAACCCTGATCCCTGTGCCGCTCAGACCCCGGAAAATATTTCCGCCACCAATCACAATAGCTACTTCGCAACCTTTATTAACAACTTCCACGATCTGTTTTGCATACTCTTCAAGGACGGAATCGCTGATTCCCTGGTTTCCGTTTCCGGACAATGATTCGCCACTGAGTTTTAAAAGAATTCTGGAATATTGCATCGTAATGAGGTATTTCTAAGTTAGTGCAACGAAATTAATAAATCTACAGGAATTATAATGGGTAATTAATTGTAACGGTAACGGAAAGTAGAAATTCACTAACCACAACCTTCGGCCAACTCAGGGGGAGGTCGCAATCCCGAGTACTCGGGATACGCAAAAAACGCAAAGAGCTGAATAGTAATGTTTTGACTTTGCGTACTTTGCGCCTACTTAGCGTGCTTTGCGGTTAAAATGGACTTTTTCAACAGTATGAGGTTGAGATTGAGGATTAGAATATGACCTTAGCCTTAACCTTAGCCTTAACCTTAGCCTTAACCTTAGCCTTAGCCTTAGCCTTAGCCTTAACCTTAGCCTCTGCCTCTACCTTAGCCTATTTGTTACACAGAGTGGCACTGAGGTCAAAAATAAAATCCCCAGTCAAACCAATTGACCGGGGATATCTTTTTCAAATTAATCTTTTCTGCAATGAGAATTGATCTTATTTGTTTTTCTCGATTTCCTTCCAGACGAGAGCACTTGCTCCAAGAATGGCGGCAGAACTCTCTTTCAACTCTGAAGGAAGGATTTTAACCTTATTACGGAATACCGGCATAAGGTGGCGTTCCATACTGGCTTTTGTAGGTTTAAAAATATAATCACCTGCTGCTGCTGCACCTCCGAAAAGAAATATTGCTTCAGGGCTCAGATAGTGAACAGTATCGGCTAAAGCACGTCCAAGAATTTCTCCCGTTATCTCAAAGACCTCTTTTGCAATATGATCTCCTTTTTCAGCTGCATCAAAAACAATTTTTGATGTCATTTCGTTCATAGGGACATTTGAAAGAGGGCAATCGGAAGGATTATATTTTGCCAGCAGTTCATAAACAGTTCGTTTGATGCCTGTAGCAGAGCAATAGGCTTCAAGATGGCCATGACCTCCACAACCGCATAGACGTCCTTCAGGTACCACAGTCACATGTCCGCATTCTCCTGCAAAACCATCTGCGCCGTAAACCAGATCGCCATTTACAATCAGTCCGCTTCCCAGTCCGGTACCAATAGTCATCATTGCAAAATTTTTCATCCCTTTTGCACCACCGTAGATCATTTCTCCAAGGGCGGCTGCATTGGCATCATTAGTCAATTTTACAAATTTAAATTCAGGAAAATTATTATGTATCAGTGAAGCAAAATTTACAACACCTACAAATGGGAGATTCGGAGCATATTCAATGGTTCCGGTGTAATAGTTTGCATTTGGTGCGCCAATTCCAATACCCAATAACTTCTATCTGGGGATTGATCTGTTTTACCATTTCAATGGCATTTTTGATTTCTTTAGTCAGATCGCTGACATATTTGGCTACTATTGTATCAGAAACAGTCTGAGTCATACCGGGGTTTTCCATTTTCTGCGGAGTTGGCATCTGTGGTTTTCTTTCATACAGCACATTACCTTCACTGTCAACAACTCCGATTGCGGTATTTGTTCCACCAATATCAATTCCAATCGATACCCTTTTCATCTTTATAAATTTTTAATATTAATAACGTGTTATCCGGAATATTCAGCCATAAACAGGATATAGTTAATAATTACTGTTTATGGCTGTTTTTCAATCAATTATAAATTTCAAATCTATCTGATCTTGCTTCCCTTAAATGAAAAGAAGACAATGTAGAGATAAGATATCAAGAGGCACCAGCAAAGCAGCGCGAACGCTTATGCTGTCGGTGAAATATCCCATTACCAAAGGAATAACTGATCCACCAACGATCATAGTATTGATAATTCCTGAAGCCATTGGCATTTCAAAATTGTCAAGATCTTTTACTCCCAGAGCAAATATATTCGGGAACATGATAGAGTTAAAGAAACCTATTGAAAGAAGAGCCCAGATACCAACATTGGCACCAAGAACTGTTGCGGAAAATACCAGGATTGCAGCAATAATAGCAAATACACCGAGCATAACATTTGTTTTCCCTTTTGAGATGTTCATTGCCAGGAAGTTAACAATTGCAATACCTAAGAATATCAGACCGTTCAACGGCTGGGAATTAAAAACAAAAACACCTTCTATGATCTGGCTGCTGGTTACTAACCATCCTACAAAAAATGCCAATATAATTACAGCGCCTGAGTATATGAATTTCTTTTTTTGCTCCATGGCGCTGAGGTTAATTGAACCAAGGAAACGGCCAACCATAGCACCACCCCAATACATAGCAGCTAACTTGGCAGCTTCACCAATAGCTCATTGCTCTCCCTTAAATATGGAACTACTGCTGTCGAAATACCAACTTCTGCGCCGACATAAAAGAATATTGCAAGTGCTCCTAATAATACATGAGGATGTTTCCAGATACTCTTTCTGCCAACTACTTCTTCCCCTTCAATTATTTCAGGAAGTTTCATAAAGTAAATAGCTAATGCGATCAGTAATACAATTCCTCCGATTATAAGGAATGGAGTCTGTACAGCAGTAGGTCCCATTGCGATTGCAGCAGGTGTCAGAACTAAAATTCCAACAACAAAAGGAGCGACTGTAGTGGCAAATCCGTTTAATGCCTGTGCCAGGTTAAGTCTTGATGAAGCGGTTTCCTGAGAACCCAAGTGCAGCTACATATGGATTTGCAGCAGTCTGAAGAAAAACTACTCCGGTTGCCATTACAAAAACTGCACACAGGAAAAGTGCATACGAAGATACAGCTACAGCCGGATAGAATAGAAAGCTCCCGACACTTATAAGGAGTAACCCGATTATAAGCCCCATCTTATAGCCTGTTTTCTTAATGATTTTTCCGCAAAGAAATGAAAATACAAAATATGCGAAAAAGAATACTCCATTGACAAGATTTGCCATGAAGTTGCTCAAGTGAAAGGTTGCCTGAACCTGGTCTTTTAAAGCAATGTTGAAATTGGTAATGAATCCGAAAATAAAAAAGATCATTAACATCAGGGTCATTCCCATCCGTAAATTGCTATTTGATTGTTCTTTCATTTAGTAGGTTTTTTTTCGTTATGGATAAGTAGTTTACTTTATAAATTGCAATAACAAATTTATTAAACTAATTGAATTAAACTAATGAAATAATAAATTTGTTAAAGCCTGATTACTACCTCTGCCTCTCGCCATTTCGAAGCGGGGCAGGCTCTCCTTTTGAGCTAATCTTACATCACATCTTTTCATTTTATTCTTGCAAATACAACACCATAACCCCATAGCCATCAAGCTAATAGATATTAAAGCTTTAATTACCAGCTAGTTAATAAATAGGAAAAACTGTGTATAATATAGAGGGGTATGCGAACCTTCTATAGAGAGTTTAATAAAAAAGTTTAAAGCTATTTATGACTTCTTTTTAATCAACCCCCGACTTCTTTTTAATCAACCCCCGACTTCTTTTTAATCAACCCCCCCAACCCCCCATTTGGGGGGCTTAGGACTCAGTTACTAGCTTTTTTTTTAAATCTCTTCAATTTTAATGGGGTATAACAAAACTTAAGTCGAGTTTGGAACAGTTAGATGAAGCCCCCCATGTGGGGGGTTGGGGGGTTGCTCCCGGGGGGGTGGGGGTCACCTTAAGTTGACGGCCTTTGGGATGAGGGGTGCAAAAAAAAGTGGCGCTTCACAGCGCCACCAGATATTGAATTATGAACCTACGTATTACAAATTAAGCGTATAACGTTTGAATTCTGTTACAGTAAGCTCTTTATTTACCGACTGAAGATACTGTCTGATAGTCATTTTGTTGTCTTTAACGAAATCCTGGTTAAGCAGAGTGCTTTCCTTGAAGAATTTGGAGAGTTTGCCCTGAGCGATTTTCTCAAGCATCTCTTCAGGTTTTCCGTCACGTCTTGCCTGTTCTTTGCCGATTTCAATTTCCTGTGCAATAACAGTTTCAGGTATGACAAAATCCTTATCAATTGCAACAGGATTCATTGCAGCAATCTGCATTGCAACATCCTTATAAACCTGGATATCGAGACTCCTGATTTTGTAAAACCAACCAGTGTAGCGAGTCTGTTACCCGGATGAATATATGCCTGAACATGGGCAGCAGTCGATTTTTTCATAATATGAAAGATCAAGCTTCTCACCGATAATTCCAACGTATTCAACAACTTTATCACCAATTTTTCCGCCATCCATCGGAAGTGATTTGAGTGCTTCAAGATCGGCAGGTTTCATCGAAACTGCAATATCAAGTATTTTATTAGCAAGTGCCATGAAATCAGCAGTTCTTAGCCACAAAGTCAGTCTCGCTGTTAAGCACTATCATTGCACCGGTCTTTCCGTCAGCAGACACTTTTGAGAGAACAACACCTTCAGAGGCTTCCCTGTCAGCACGTTTATTGGCAACAGCCTGTCCTTTTTTACGAATTATTTCAATTGCTTTGTCAAAGTTGCCTTCAGATTCTTCGAGAGCCTTTTTACAATCCATCATTCCGGCCAGAGTGACTCTTCTTAATTTAGCAACATCAGCAGCATTTATATGCAGCCATAATAATATCTTTATAAGTTATGAATTTTAATTATTATACTTCTTCTTCAGTCTCGTCAACCACCTTTACGATATCCTCATCATCATCTGAATCTTCAACAAGATCATCATCAACTTCAACTTCTTCCTCTTCTTCAACGATTGCCTCAATTATTGCGGCAGGAATATCTTTGGTTTCAAGCTCTCTGCGCATTACTTTTTTATCTTTCTGCTGAGGCTCTTTGTCTTTTTCAAGTTTTCTTTCGTTCAGACCTTCTTCAATTGCCTGGCAAAGGATTCCGATGATCAATGAAATCGATTTTGAAGCATCATCATTTGCAGGTATCGGGAATTCGATATCGGATGGATCGGAATTGGTATCAACCATTGCAAATACAGGAATTCCAAGTCTTTTTGCTTCACTTACGGCAATATGTTCTTTGGTGACATCAACAATAAAAAGTGCAGATGGAAGTCTGGTAAGATCGATAATACTTCCAAGTGTTTTTTCAAGTTTGGCTCTCTGACGTGTAACCTGTAATCTCTCACGTTTTGAAAGATTTAAAAAGGTTCCGTCGGTAGCCATTTTATCTATTGATGACATTTTTTTTACTGCCTTACGGATTGTCGGGAAGTTGGTAAGCATACCACCTGGCCAGCGTTCTGTCACATATGGCATATTAACAGCTTTGACCTTTTCAGCAACAATCTCTTTTGCCTGTTTTTTCGTGGCTACAAACAGTACTTTCTTTCCTGATTTGGCAATATGTTTCATTGCTGAAGCTGCCTCATCAATTTTTACTACTGTTTTCTCCAGATCAATAATGTGAATTCCATTGCGCTCCATAAATATATAAGGAGCCATAGCCGGGTTCCACTTTCTTTTAAGGTGTCCGAAATGCACACCTGCATCAAGTAATTCTTTAAAATTTGTTCTTGGCATTTTTTGATTTTTTAAGTTTACATTCTTTTCAATCAATTGCAGAGTAGTCCCGCGAGCGTAGTCGAGCGGGAGTCTTCACAATTTAGATACTAAACTTGCATCTATAACGACTGACTTCTTAATTCTAACGTTTACTGAACTGGAATCTCCTGCGGGCTTTTGGCTGACCCGGTTTCTTCCTTTCAACTTCGCGCGGATCGCGTGTAACAAATCCTTCAGCCTTAAGCTTGGACTTGCATTCAGCATCAATCATGATGAGAGCTCTTGTTATTCCGAGACGGAGTGCTTCAGCCTGACCTTTTACGCCGCCACCATCAAGATTGACATTGATATCATACTTGTCAACAACATTCATAAGAACGAGCGGTTGTGTAACAACATACTGAAGTGTTTCAGCACCAAAATATTCTTTATAATCCCTGCCGTTAACAGTAATTTTACCTTTGCCATCGCTTAAATATACCCGGGCTACAGCTGCCTTCCTTCTTCCAAGAGCATTGATTGGTTCCATATCTGTTGCTTAATATTTTTAAAGTTCAATTTTTTTAGGTTTCTGTGCTTCATGAGGATGTTCGCTTCCGGCATAAACATGCAGATTTCTGAAAAGCTCACTTCCCAGCCTGTTCTTTGGCAACATACCCTTCACAGCTTTCTCAACCAATCCGATAGGATTCTTTTTCAAAAGCGCTTCAGCAGTGGTAAATCTCTGACCTCCGGGATAGCCTGTATGACGGACATATATCTTATCAGACCATTTTTCACCTGTAAGATCGATTTTTTCAGCATTGATAACAACTACATTGTCACCACAATCAACATGAGGAGTAAAGTTGGTTTTGTGCTTTCCTCTAAGCATTGAGGCCACAACTGATGCAAGTCTTCCAAGAATCTTGCCTTCAGCATCAATAATTACCCACTCCTTGTTTACAGTAGCTTTATTTGCTGAAACTGTTTTATAGCTTAAGGTGTTCACTAGTTCTTAATTTTTAATTGATACACTTATAATTAATGTAATTACCCCATTATTTTGAGGTCTGCAAAAATACAACATATTTCCTAAAAAAAAAGAATTCTCAATAGATTTTATTATTGTTATGCAAAACTAGGTTAATTTTATGTCGCTTTTACGTTAAAAATTCTAAGCTACCGGGTGAATAACCATTTTAACCGCAGAGTGCGCAAAGCCCGTCTTCGCTTATGCTTCGACGGGAAAGAACGCAAAGGGCACAAAGTTAAATTGCTATCGCTGCAGTCTGGCACCTTTGCTAAAATAGCCCACCGGGCTATTTCTTTACGCTCGGTCCTCTTTGCGATCTTTGCGCAAAATCTTTGCGTACTTTGCGGTTAATGGATTTTGACTTCTATTTTTTAAATATTTTTACAAACCAACATTAATAAAAATTGATTTTATAAGTAATGGGAAACGATAAATTATATCTCCGCAAGGCATTTGAAAAAGCAAAAGAAGGAATTGAAAACGGTGGCGGGCCTTTTGGTGCCATAATAGTAAAGGATGACAAAAATATTGCTGAAGCTTATAACAGGGTTGTATTAAATAATGATCCGACGGCTCATGCAGAAATCCTGGCAATCAGGCAAGCTTCTGCTGTACTGAGTACACATAATCTGGAGGATTGCACACTTTACACTTCCTGCGAGCCCTGTCCCATGTGCCTGGGAGCAATATACTGGTCGGGAATAAGAAAGGTATTCTATTCGAGCGACCGTACTGATGCTGAAGCAGCCGGATTCAGCGATAAATTGATATACAACGAGATAATGCTCGATCCTTCAAAAAGAAAAATCACATTCATCAGGATGACAGATGCGGGAGGCAAAGAAGTATTCAAAAAGTGGAATGAATTTGAAAACAAAATCAACTATTGATACAACATATCCCGGCAGCAGGCTGTCAGGAGAATTTTATATCCGCGATGTGCTTGAGGTTGCGCCGGAGATGCCTGGTAAAAACCTGGTCATAAAATTACCCGACGGATCTATCGGGAAGTTTATGGTAACAGAGGTTGAAGCCTATCGTGGTCTTGACGACAGAGCCTGCCATGCCTTTAAAGGAAGGACCCCACGAACTGAAATAATGTTCCATGAAGGGGGAAGACTTTACATCTATCTTATTTATGGGATGTACTGGATGCTTAATATTGTTACAGGGGGTAATGATAACCCGCAGGCTGTACTTATCAGGGGTGTCGATGGATTTCCGGGACCAGGCATATTGACAAAGTCACTGGGAATTGACAAATCGTTTTACGGTGAAGACCTTGTAAGCTCGCAAAGGATTTGGTTTGAAGATCCCGGACTGGTGCAGGCTGTTAAAAGTGGTCGCAGAATTGGCATTGACTATGCAGGTGAATACTGGAAAACAAAGCCCTGGAGATATTTTCTGTAGTGTTTGGCTGAAAAATCCATTTTAATGAACGCTTCGGCAAGCTTTTAAACCTTTGTGCATGTTGAGGTTAATGGATTCCGTTTTTTTGGACACTACTTAAAATAACTATCATGTTAAAATGATGTTAATTAGAAATGTAATTGAACGCATCTGATAATTTTTTACGTTCTTTGTTCTTTTAATTAAACAAAACAACCACGTTTATGAATTCAATATGGGGTAACTACCGCAGGTGGAATAACCTTACCGGATGGTCTATATTTGTCTTTTCCTCTATCGTATATCTGCTGACCCGGGAACCGACGGTAAGCTTCTGGGATTGCGGTGAATTCATTCTTGCGGCATTTAAGCTGCAGGTGGGCCATCCTCCGGGAGCCCCCTTGTTTCTTATGATGGGCAGGGTTGCCTCACTTTTTGCGGGAAGCGACACTTCAAAAGTTGCCATCACAATAAATACCTTTTCCGCATTGTGCAGCGGGTTTGCAATAATGTTCCTGTTCTGGACCATTACCCATCTTGCACGAAAAGTTTTTATTAAGGGCAATGAGCTGGAAGCAAAACATATTCCTGCTATCATAGGCAGCGGGATAGTGGGAGCACTGGCCTATACATTTTCCGATACTTTCTGGTTTTCAGCTGTTGAAGGTGAATTGTATGCACTCTCTTCGCTAATCATTGCTGTCGTTTTTTGGGGTATGCTTAAATGGGAAGATGAAGCCGATGAAAAATACTCAGGAAGATGGATAATACTGATAGCATATATAATGGGACTTGGTCTGGGCGTACATCGTCTCAACCTTTTAATTATCCCTGTCCTTGTTTTCGTCTACTATTTCAAAAAATATGAAGTCACAAGAAATGGATTGATAAAGGCAACTCTCCTTGCTTTGGTTCTTCTCTGGCTGATGGTTTTCGTTATTATGCCAGGTGTTCCGGAGGTAGCAGGATGGTTTGAACTGCTGTTAGTAAATGTTTTAGGCCTGCCTTATAACAGCGGGCTCTTATTTTTCCTGGTGATATTATTCGGTGGTATGGCTTTTGGAATTTACTGGTCATTGAAGACGAAAAGGGTCATACTCAATTATGTTATGACCTCTCTTGTTGTGATAATGATCGGTTATTCTTCATATGCGATGATAATGATAAGGTCCTCAGCAAGGCCGCCTATGAACCAGAATAATCCGTCGGATGTGTTTTCATTATCGTACTATATAAACATGAAGCAGTACGGGAGTGCCCCTAAATTTTACGGGAACTACTATGATGCCCCTGCTGTTGATGTCAAAAAAGTTATTGCAGGGTATAATAAGGTAAACGGAAAGTATAAACCTTATTATCATCCGGAATATAAATACAACAAAGAATTTGAAACTATCTTCCCGCGTATGTACAGTGCTGATCCCGATCATGAAAGTGCGTACAAATACTGGGGAAAGGTAGTAGGCAAAAAATACAGTACAGGCTCTGGCAAGGAAGCACTTGTTATTCCCACCTTCGGCGAGAATCTTCGTTACTTTTTCCGGTACCAGATCGGATTTATGTATCTGAGATACTTTATGTGGAATTTTGCAGGGCGGCAAAACGATATCCAGGGAAATGGAAATCCGATCGATGGAAACTGGATCAGCGGCATTAAATTCCTTGACGAGCTGCGTCTGGGCAAACTCGATAAAATTCCGGCAGACCTGAAATCAAATCCGGGTAACAACAAATATTATCTCCTTCCGCTTATTGCCGGACTATTAGGAATGTTCTGGCAATACAAGAGAGATAAAAACGGATTCTGGCTTGTCATGACCTTCTTCATAATGACAGGCCTGGCAATCATTTTCTACCTTAACCAGTATCCGAATCAACCGCGTGAACGTGATTATGCATACGTAGGTTCATTCTATGCATTTGCCATCTGGATTGGATTCGGGTTCATGTTCATTCATGAAAAACTTCAGAAGCTGATCGGGAATAATTTATCACTGGCGGTGACCTTTATTGCACTTATAGCCGGAGTTCCGGTGCTGATGGGTGCCCAGAACTGGGATGACCACGACCGCTCCGGCAGGTATACTGCAAGGGATATCGGCGCAAACTATCTTAAATCGTGTGCCCCTAACAGCATACTCTTTACATACGGCGATAATGATTCATTCCCGGTGTGGTATAATCAGGATGTTGAAGGTGTGAGAACAGATGTGCGTGTTGCAAACCTTAGCTATATTCAGGCAGGATGGTATATTGAAATGATGAGGCAGAAGGCTTATAATTCCGATCCCATGCCCCTGACCCTTGGCCCTGAAAAATATATCGAGGGCAGCAGGGAACAGCTTCCGGTGGATAACAGGGTGGATAAACCCGTAGATCTGAAAGATATTGTTCAATTTGCTGGTTTCGATGATCAGAAATACAAAATTGATATCAGCGGGAGAGGTGATTATGTGAATTATATTCCTGCTAACAAATTTATTATTGATGTTGATTCTGCCAGAGTCTTTGCAAACGGAACGGTAAAACCATATTTTAAGAACAGGCTTATTTCCCCGATGATTTGGGAATATACCGATGCGGATGCTTTTAAAGGCGATCTGGTAATAATGGATCTTCTTTCGACAAACAAATGGGAGAGACCTATTTATTTTTCAACTACCGTTCCTTCAACTCAATACAAAGGACTTGAGAAATTTTTTATTCAGGAAGGTCTTACCTACAGGATCGCACCCATAAAAACAGACAAACCCGAACAGGGAGAATTCGGAATGATTGATCCCATAGTCATGTATGATAATATGATGAACAAGTTCACATGGGGCAATGCAGCTGATCCTTCAGTCTATCTTGATGAAAACAATAAGAGGATGTTCAGTAATTTCAGAAGGATCTTCGGCACTCTCGGTAAAGAGCTTCTTATCACGGGGGATACCGTAAAAGCAGTTGAGGCAGCACACCGGGGTCTGGAAATTGTCCCCGCAAAAAAACTGCCATACGACTTTTTCACTATTGGAATAGCTGAAGTTCTGATCAGAGCGGGTAAGACTGATGAGGGTGAAAAGCTGCTCAATGATATTATAGATTACTCGAAAGAATATCTTAATTATGCTATCAGTCTCAGACCTGAGGACAGATATGGTCTTGATTATCCCACAGGAATAAATATGCAGGGCCTGCTTGATATTTATAATATGGCAGTGAAACTGAAGCTTACAAATATTTCAACACCTCTCGAACCAGTCATAAATAACTATTACGGAAAGCTGTATTCTGCAAAATAGGATCTCATGAGGCTTTTCAGGCCCGGTATTCCCTTAAGATGGCTTTATCCTGAAGCAATATTCAGGATAAAGACAACCGGGAAAAATATTATATCTGACCTTTGACGATGGGCCCGATGGTGTTGCCACGCCGCGGCTGCTTGATATATTAATTAAATATAATATAAAAGCCCTGTTTTTCTGCACTGGGCCGGAATGCAGAAAAATATCCCGGTATAATGGATCGAATCAGGGGAGAGGGTCACCTAACAGGTAATCACAGTTACAGCCATCCTGATGGCTGGAAGACCAAAACATCAGTTTATTTAAAAGATGCAGACAACGCTTCAGATCTCACATCTGGTAAAGTCTTCCGCCCGCCTTTCGGCCGACTCTCAAAGAATCAGTACAGGATGTTGCTAAAATCATTTAAGATCATCCTCTGGGATATAATGCCATATGATTTTGATGCCGCCTTTGGCAGCGAAAGAACCCTTAATATTCTAAAGGACAAAATAAGGCCGGGCTCAATAATTGTGCTACACGATAATACAGCATCATGTGCTGATGTCATCCTGGAAGATTTTATAATTTATGCTCTTAAAAGAGGCTACAGTTTTAATCTGCCGGATTTTTAAACAAGATTATGCCAGGAATAGGGAGGCTTGCGAAAATACTTTCTTAAACCAGTAATCAACTTTCTCTGAAAGCGGAAAATCTAATACAGGGAACGGGTTTTCATGTGTGTAGGGAAATGGGAAATCCCATAAATCGACCAGACCTTTCCTTCCTGAATTGCAAAGAGTTGAAATAACTCCGGCCCCTGGAATTACCGAATCACGAAGCAGAGATACGGAATGAATCTGATCGTGAAGCTTATTCAGGATATTTTCCCTGAATGTTTTCAATCTTTCAGTATCTATCATAGACCTGAATGCAATCCCGATCTGACTGTTACGAAGAAAATCTGTAAGCTGGACTCTTCCTGTTAAGAGTATTTTCAAAATCATTAAGGTAATATGTATAGACTTTGTCGAAAGCAAGGCTGTCCATTATCAGTCTCGATGACCCTTTCATATTGCTGAATACCGATCCGCCACAGAAAATGAAAAGCTTTGAATCCGAAAAAAGATTTGCAGGATTTCCCATCATTATGATCTCAGCAAGGAATGCTCCGATAGAATATGCGAAAATATTAAAACTTGCAGTCGGGGGTATAACGGGATGTTCACCATTTCTGACCGATAAGAGCAGCTTCTACAATATCGGATAATGTCTGATACCCCGATTTAAAGAATCTTGTCGGATCCTCAGTGAGCCGGTTGCTGAGAGCTATATTTGCAAAACTCGACATTTTAATTTCTCCAAATGAAGCATTCCGGACCTTCAGGAATGGCATCATTGCCCTTGGATCTTTCCATGAAGAAGGAGATCTGTTCATATGAAATGATATTGGGAAAAGAATGACGTAGCTGCCGGTCTCCTGAGCAAGGTAATAAGCCCATACCAGGTATTTTATCCAGCTTCTCTCATTAAGTCCGTGAAGCAGCAGAATAACTTTTCTGCTTTCATTGTCAGCCGGAGAAAATACCGGGTATGGAAAACTACAATTCTCTTCTATCGAAACATCGTTTCTATTGGAAAATTCATCCGACAGCATATCCGACCTGAAAAGAGTGTTATGAATTTTAATTTCCGAACCGGGGATTGATATTTTCTTATCCTCAAATGAGAAAAGAGTTTTAAGCTCATGATGCATTTTTGTATACTCCATTTTCTTTTGAGTCTGATATTTTTATACAAAGGAAACTCTACTGATCAATAACAGGCAAATTTTTGTGTCTGGCGATTATACAATGTGATGAAATGGGCGATTTTGGGATATAATCAGTCTATATGTGACGGAATTCATTGACCTGATTACCGCCAGGATCTTTTTATCTGGAATTAAAGTAAGAAAATACTTAATTTTGCATCTAGCTATCTGACCAGACATGTTCGACTTTCAAAAACCTATACCTGCATATTTAAACGAGAAGCAGAATATCATACGCCTGATACTTTTCACTGCTCTTTTTGCACTTGTATTTATAAATGCCTATTCTCCCTTTGGCGCCGACAGATGGTTTAATCTTACAAGTCTTGAATTTTTCACATATTCCAGCCTTACCATACTCATTGGCGTGCTGGTAGTAGTGGTAAGCCGGATCATTATGTATCATGTCAGCCGGAAACTTCCAATTTATCTCTGGCAATACCTGTTGTGGATTTTTGCAGAAATATTTTCAATGGCACTTACATATGCTCTATTCGAAAAATTATTTCTTAAAGATTCAAGATTTTTACCTGAACTGATAAAAAACTCATTAAAGAACACCGCCCTGGTTCTCTTATTGCCATATTCAATATTATGGCTTTATTTTTCATGGAGGGACAAAAAGGAACAGATGGAGAGACTTGAGGAGCTGCCGTCAAATAAAGACAAAACAAGAAATATGATTCCGTTTTATGATGATAAGGGCATGCTAAAGTTCTCGGTAAAGAAAGAGAATCTGCTCTACCTTGAGTCGGCTGAAAATTATGTGAGTATCTGCTATCTGAATAAGGATAAAGTATCTAAATACCTTCTGCGGGACACACTCAAAAAAATTGAAGAGAATTTTTCAGGAAGCGATATTGTAAGGTGTCACAGATCATATATGGTTAACTTTGAAAAAGTTAAAGTTATCAGGAAGGAGAAAGATGGTTTAAAACTCGAGTTCGATAATCCCTCAGTAATGGATATTCCTGTCTCAAAAACCTATGTTAGTGCTGTAATGCATACATTTTCAAAGTATTACCAGTCGGGTGATCCCGATTGAGCGTTTTCACGCCGGTAATATTGTTTATCAGAATGAAATGTTACTTTTGAAATGATAAAATATTTAGTGAAAGATGAATATTCTCATTCTGGGATCGGGTGGCAGGGAACATGCACTCACATGGAAACTTGCCCAAAGTAAGAAAGTCACCAGGATTTTTATAGGCCCTGGAAATGCCGGTACGCATGACTATGGCACAAATCTGAAAATTGATCCTGAAAACTTTGATGACGTTAAAGCTGCGGTTTTAGAAAACGGCATTGATATGGTAATTGTAGGTCCTGAAGCTCCTCTTACATCAGGCATTCATGATTTTTTCCTGAACGATCATTCTTCTTAAAAATATACCGGTTATCGGTCCCGGCAAAGCCGCTGCACAGCTTGAAGGGAGCAAGGAATTTGCCAAAGCTTTTCTTATGAGGCATAATATTCCTACAGCTCCCTATAAAAGTTTTGACAGTTCAAATATTAAGGACGCACGAGCATTTCTGAGGACTCTTACTCCGCCTTATGTTGTTAAAGCCGATGGTCTTGCAGCCGGGAAAGGCGTTGTCATAGTTGATGACTATCGGGGAAGCAGAACATGAGATAGAATTGATGCTTAACGGCAAGTTTGGGGCAGCCGGTACAAAAGGTCGTTATCGAACAGTTTCTTAAGGGGATAGAACTATCAGTATTTATTATCACAGATGGTACTTCATATAAGTTATTGCCGGAGGCAAAAGACTACAAAAGAATCGGGACCGGGGACACCGGTCTTAATACAGGAGGTATGGGAGCAGTTTCACCGGTGCCGTTTGCCGACAAAGCATTCATGGAAAAGGTAATCCAAAGGATAATTGATCCGACAATGAAAGGTCTTTCAGAAGACGGGATCTTATATAAGGGATTTATTTTCTTTGGACTAATAAATGTTGACGGCGACCCGTTTGTTATTGAATATAATGCACGCCTGGGTGATCCGGAATCAGAAGTAATAATTCCAAGAATTAAGACAGATTTCTTCGAACTGATTGAAGGAGTGGCAAAGGGGGATCTTGCTCGCAGGGATATCGAGATTGATGAAAGATTTGTAACCACCGTCATGCTGGTTTCCGGTGGTTATCCGGGGAATTATGCAAAAGGGAAAACTGTAAGCGGGCTGACCGATATCAGAGGGAGCGTCCTGTTTCATGCAGGCACACAACGCAAAGAAAATATAATTGTGACTTCAGGCGGACGCGTTCTTGCAATAAGTTCATGGGGATCCACTTTGAAGGAAGCTCTGGATACCTCTTACCGGAATGCGGTTTTGGTTGATTTTGAGGGCAGATATTTCAGAACAGATATTGGATTTGATTTAAAAAGCTGATGCTTCTACGTCTCTTTAAAAGAACGGGTCCTGGAGTAATACTCCTTATAATTATCACTCTTATTACCGTATGGATAAGTGCAATACTGAATCAGCGCCTGCATCCTCGCTTTATATACGAAACTGATCCGATGCCTCTCTATGGATTCATAAAGTCAGTTATCAGTAATAGTCATACCCTTGGAGTAATTATTTCTTTTCTGATGGTATCTCTCATGACCTTTCTTATTGTAAATTTTAACACTAAAGTATTTTTTATTAATGAAAGGACATTTCTTCCCGGCTTCTTTTATGTATTGCTTGGCGGATTCTTTCCTGACCATCAGCTCCTGAATCCTGTTCTTCCTGCCTCCGTATTTCTTATGTTTGCGATAATGAGAATTATGGATGGTTACCATAAGACAGGCACAGCTTACAATTATTTTGATGCAGGCCTGCTTATAGCAACAGGCAGTTTGTTTTATGCTAATCTGGTATGGTTTGGCCTGTTGCTTATAATAGGTATAGCATTAATGAGGACCGGTAATCTCAGGGAAATTCTGATTTCAGTTTTTGGTTTGCTGACACCCTACTTCCTTACTTTCGGAATCTATTATAGCCTCGGGAAAGATATCAGTGCTTTATGGAAGGT
This sequence comes from uncultured Bacteroidales bacterium, assembly GCA_963715785.1. Classification (GTDB taxonomy): domain Bacteria; phylum Bacteroidota; class Bacteroidia; order Bacteroidales; family VadinHA17; genus LD21. The sequence continues at coordinate 873,417 of OY970276.1, read as the reverse complement.
CTTTGGCGATAACCTTTTTACCCGTGCAACTTATTACCCTTTTCCGGGAATTACTTTAGCTGCCTTGATTTTTATCACTGCCTTGATTATAATAAGCCTTTTCCAGGTATTAAATCATATGAGCAGTAAAAAGATAAAATCACGAAAAACTTTTTCCCTGATGATATGGATATTAATTATCGCAATTGTGATTTACTTTGCGGTGCCTTCAGTGTCAGTCGAGATAATATGGATAGCCAGTATCCCGGTAAGTTACTTACTGTCACATTATTTTATATTTGTAAAAAAGAAGGTAGTGCCGGAAATTTTGTTCTTCCTGTTATTGGTCTTTGTAGTTCTGATCCAGATCTGGCATCTGAAATAAGCAGATTATTTAATCATGGATACCACACCGACTCCCGATCCGGGTTCCCCGTCGGTAAAGTCATAGCTGATCTGATAGATTCCGCTTTTATGGCATTCAAAATCAACATACGGATAAGTCTTTCCCGATTTTTTGTCGAATGATGAGAGAATAAGTTTATTTGAGTCGTCTTTAATGGCCAGGATGAGCTTGCCTTTGGAATTCTGTGCATTGCACATCGTAAAGCGGTATTTTGTGTTTTTCCAGAGCGACATATTTGCCTTATATCTTAAGTCAGTCGGATTTGTGGCTTTCCCAAGCTGAATTCTGAAATCCTTCAGGTATTTTGCATTGGCCCCGGCGTTTGTTACACAGCTGGTTATGAGCGGATCCGTGGCCTGTCCGAACGACAGGTATCCAAAGGTTAATAATATTGCAAGAGATATAATGGTTCTTTTCATTCTAATTATTTAAAATTAGCCTGTCCCTGATTTTTTTGGTAATTTCTATAACACCGTCCAGTTGTGCTTTTGACATCGTAACAACGCTTGTTTCGGTCTGTTTTATAGTCAGACCCCCGTCTTTTTCCACACTTACAGGGTCTCCCTGTGTATAGGTAATTCTGATGTCACGATATTTATCCTTGATATCCTGCATATCCTTGCAAAGGCTTGTAAATTCCGCATCGCGATTGCAGTATGGACTTATCAGCAGACAGGAGATCATTTAAAATTATTTTTTGTTCTCCGATCCTGTCGCTGAGCATTTTATTGGGATAAACGCTTCACAACCTGCGTTGCGAGATATTGCCCTTCGATCCATACACCGATGATCATAAGGGCTGAGAGCTGTCCCCTGTCATTACTGCGCAGATAGGTATCAATTTTATTATACGAATCAATCGAAATGAAAAGGAGGGAGTCGAGGTTTGATTTGTTCTTGGAGAGTCTTTTATTGATTCAAAATCAAAAAACTGACCAACCTTAATATCCTCTGCGATTTTTCTTATTGAGGAAAGAACATCGAGTGATGAACCTGTTTTCTCATACATATTCAGATAACCAAGATCGGCTCCGAGAATGCCCAGTTTGAGCGCTTTATCAAAATTTGTGCTCTGCCTGTTAGGCGTCAATTGATTCTGCAAGGTAACTCTGCGAGAAGGGAATCTCCAGCGTCTGCAGAAGATTCGCAATCTCAACGGGAGATGATATATTCTTTGAGATATCAGCAATTGCTTCAGGACTTAAGTTTCACAACTTCCGATACAGGAATAGAATCGGATTGTGGGAATACAAATTCCGATGTTTTGCTTTTTGAGTTCCTGCATGAGAAACCAAAAAGCACTAAAATCAGCAATAATACTACTCTTCCTTTCATTAAGAATGATGGCTAAGTTAAAACAAAAATACAAAAAAAACTTACTTACAGTCCATTAAATGTTTATTTTCGGAATTTTAGGTTTTCGAAAAACCTTACCGTTCTTCCCAGCACTTCGAAATATAAAGTAAGATAGAACAAGATCGAGCTAAGCAATACTAACGTGATATTAAAAGTAAAAGTATCGACCTTTAATCCAAAAATATATTTGGAAGGAGCATAAAAATGTGTCCTGAAATCAAGAAATCCTCTCTTATAAGGGTCGAGATAGATGGGATCAGTATTCTGGACAAGAGAATTCTTGTAAACAAGGATCTTCTTCCGTTCATATGGTTTGGTTACAATTTCGAGAAGTTTATAGTTATAATAATCATCCTCAAGCTTTTTCAGCTTCAGATCATTCATATTGTAGAATATATCACTCCTGTCGCTCGCCAGATTAGAGATCCTGCTGAATGTCTTGTCGAGCCGGTTGAGGTATTTTGTGAGTGAATCCGCAACACCCGGATTGAACTCATATGGTGTCAGATCGGAAATATAGTTGAATGGCGGAACATGATAGCTATCACCGCCATCTTTTCAAGTTCATTCTTAAGGAGAAGGAGTTTACTGAAGTTCCGCGTCGTTTTCTTCACAATAAGATCTTCATTATTCCCGATATTCTTTGGATTACTTCTGAATTCGAACAGAGTGGTCTCAAGTGCCTCACGTAAAGCCTTAATTTTGTAGACTTTATTAAAATCAGCCTCACTGATTTCCTTTTCAAGCTCATAGTATGTTTCACCATCCTTTGTAAAGGGAGTCTGGCTGTACTTATTATCCTTGAACTGCGATACTATCAGCGCTTCATAGGTCCATCTGGTTGGCATCAGTTCAGCAATTACCGGGACTTTATCGACATTTCCGATCTTCCTGTTAAGCTTGTCGAAGGAAAACATTGCTCCGCTAAGCACCATCATCGGGATGATCAAAAGAGGAATAACGATATAGATGGTAATTGCGGAATTAAAGGAAGCAGAGATGTTAAGTCCGATCATATTTGCACAGAAAGCTGTAGTGAAAAGAGCAAGCCAGTAATGGAAATACATTCCTTTTATGCCAAGTATGGGGTTTGCAATAAGAACGAACAGAACGGTCTGTAGGGCCGAGATAAAAATAAGAATTGCAACCTTGGAAAGGAGATAGCTGTTTCGGCTCAGATTAAGGAAACGCTCGCGTTTCAGGATCTTCCTGTCGCGGAAGATCTCCTCTGCACTGATAGTCAAACCCAGAAAAAGTGCAACTATCAGGCTCATAAAAATATAAATAGGAATATTTTCGTTTTCAGAAAAAATGTAAACATTTGAGTCAGGATCGGGAATGTATCTTATTATGTATGACAGGACAAATCCAAGGATTGGAGCCTCAAGCAAAGTAAGCAGAACATATTGCCTGTTTGAAATTTTGCTTTTCAGATCTCTTGAAAAATATATCCGGAATTGTTTTAAAAGACCCGGTCGCTCGAAGATTTTTATGCGGAGGTTCCTTTATCTCGGGAACTTTTACAAAAGGATGTCTCAGGTTGAAGGTATTTGCCCATTCATCGGGTTTGACCTTTCGTTTTTCAGTGTATTTGCCGAACTCATCAACAACCTGGGTTTCAATTATATTGAAGATGGTTTCGGGATTCACATTTCCGCAGGAAGGGCATTCTCCCTGGTTGGAATTGATCTGGGCATCCAGCGTTTTAAAGTAAATAACCGAATCGACAGGGTTCCCGAAATATGCCATACAGCCACCCTGATCAAGGATGATTACCTTATCAAACATCTTGAAAATTTCCGATGACGGCTGATGAATAACAGTAAATACAAGCTTTCCCTTAAGAGTAAGATCACGGAGAAGATCCATCAGGTTTTCGGAATCCCTTGAAGATAATCCGGAGGTTGGCTCATCAAGAAACAGGACCAAGCGGTTCCCTGATCAGTTCAAGAGCAATATTCAGCCTTTTTCTCTGTCCGCCGCTTATCACCTTATTAAAGGGAGATCCTACTTTTAATGCTCTCTTTTCCAGAAGTCCAAGATTTGAAAGAGTATGATCCACAAGTTCCGTGAGTTCCTCCTTTCGTTTTATTTCGGAAGCATTGGCAGGCAGCATAATAAAGATTTTCAAAAACAGTGAGATCTTCTACAAGAAGATCATCCTGTGGTACATATCCGAAAACGCCTTCAAGCTCGATATTATCTCTTGCAATATCAAGGCCATTGATCTTTACGCTGCCCGAATTAGGTTTTTGAATGCCGCTCATGAGATTCATCAGCGTTGTCTTGCCTGAACCGCTTGCTCCCATTATTCCTATCAGCTTACCTTCCTCCACTGAGAAGCTCACATTATTCACTGCAGCATGACCTTCCCTGAACTCGTACGAGAGATTCTCAGCAGTAAATGAAATCTTGTGAATAATGATATCGGAGAGAAAGCTGGAGCTGATATCGCTATAATAGATAGAATGGCCCTGCTGAGACTTAATTGAGCCCCCCTTCGCAAAGGTATAAACATGTCCGGATGCGACAGGCAGCCCATTCAGATATAACTGGTCGTTCGATACGTATTTTATAAAATACAGGTCAACACTCGGTACACGGAGAATGATGATCCTCGTGTTCTGATAACCTGTAGCCATCTTGCTGCACAGGCTGCACTTCTCAAGGCCTGGTTCCAGGACGAGAATTGCAGGATTCACCAGCCCGGCGGGATCATTGTTTTTTACAAATTGTTCTATTGCGGCAAATTCGACAGATGATATTCTGAATACCTCGGCTACGGTATTTATTATATTCATCCTGTGAATGGTGAACTGGCGGTCGGTATTTACCAGTTCATAAAGCCGCATCAGTACAACCACTTTCTGTTCCTGATTAAGGGTGCGGTTTATCTTTTTGCAAATACCGAGTATTTTAACCGAGTCTTTTACTGAGGGAGAGGATGGTTCTTTGAGCTGCGACCTTTCCATTACCGGTCCGGCATGCTCATCAAAAAGGGCAAGATATTCCTGGACGGCTTGCCTGGTAAGCTGCTTGTTCAGAAAACGGGAGACATACTCACGTTCATCGTTGAGTATCCCCATGTCCTGTTTTACAATCAGGGCAAACAGTTCCATTAATGCTTTCAGAATCTCCTCACTCATATATCAAATGCGGATTTCAACATCGCCAAATGTGTAAACGTAACTATAATAAATCATTCGGCAAAATAGATTAACGAAGCCCTGTTCAGGGTCAGGAAGTTCAATGATAAAGATGAAAATATTTTAATCAAATACAAAAAGAACAGTCCGTTTTAACATACGATAGACCAATTCACTTGTTTGAAACCCAATCGAACGGCAGAAACCGTGTTGTTTCCCCTCCTTTTGAAGGACTAATCTTTATACACATCTTTGATGTGATGCATGATATCAGTTTAAAACGAGAGCCCCCATTAACGCTACTAATGCCTACTTTAGTTAGTTTATTGATATTATTTCCTTCTTTCTTTTTGCTCGTCCAAAAAGAAAGAAGCAAATAAAAAAGACGCCGGATTGGATTTTTGGGCGGCTTTTCTTTCGTACTTTCTTTTTCCGCAAAAAGAAAGTACAGAAACTTAAAAGAGTGTTCTGAAAGAGATATTTGTTGAAGATGTGTATAAAGGGTAGTTTGAAGGAGGGGTGGCCGGACCGCTTTCTGGTTATGATACTAATGCTCTTACCGGCCGGGGTGGTTGATTTTTTATTCAGACTCAGGAGCTTTTCTTTTGAAGATTTTCTTATTTCATTTTTTACAAGTTTTCTTATAATCTCAGGCGCTCCCCGGTTAGAAATCCATTAACCACACCTTTCGGCAAGCTCAGGTTAGGGGCGCTAAGGCTTCACAAAGAATCACAAAGATTTATAACCTTATAGACTTGCTCCCTTAGTACAATTCCGGTTAAAACCCCAAAATCCACAATTCAACAATCAATTTTATCCATTCTGAGTAATATATTTTTATTCAGCTCGGTTCCGTCGTTAATTTGTTCATATTATTCAAAAAACAATAAAATTTAACTCATGAAAACAAAATTTAAATCAGGTTACGCATGGCTCTTTATAGGCTTGCTGATAATATTGCCATCGGCTGTAAAAGCTCAGAGCGCTTCGGCGGTTGAGAAGAAGTACCTCCGGGAGCTGCCGGAATTGGCAAAGAGCAAAACACCTCAAAAATACAGGATGACAGCCATTTACACTAACCGTGATCTTTATGGTAACTTTACAGGTAAGACGAAAATTACGGGTGATTATACCTCCGGATTGCCCGGAGACAGCGCAATGTGGGAAAATGTCTATATCTCCGCTTCGAACAGTTTTTCACAGCCTTTCCCTGTTGGAACAAGGCAGGATTATATGGAGAAAATGAAATATTTTCCATCTGAGAGGATGCTTGGGAAGGACAGTTTCAAAAACTTTCCGGCTAATACGGAGAGCGTCTTTGCAAAGAATCTAGTCTGGGACATGGGAGTTATCGAGGAGTTTGCCTGGAAATATGATGATTCATTGAAGCTGAACAGATATTTCATTATAAGACCTGAAAAAGGCTTTGATATGGGGGGGATAGGAAACTATTCACACGACAACATACAGATCCGCTGGACTGGCATCTCGGAGATGAATAATGAATTATGCGCGGTAATTGATTACAGAGCCATCGATAATCTGCTTGAAATAAACATGGATCAGATAAAAGGAAAGGGCACTGAGCAGTACTGGGGAACAACCTGGATATCACTCAGAACCGGAATTATAGAATACGCCGATACTTATTCCGGCACATTTCAGGAGATCTCGGTAAAGGGTATTGATAAAAAATTCCTTGTTAAAACAATCAGAGCGATCACAGTAGAGAAAATTCAATAAAGAACTATATTTTTGCTAATATGAACACGATGAAAACTCCTCAGCCATATGATTTTCTGAATTTGCGAAAACCAGTCTCTCATTTAACATTTCTGATTTTTTCAGTGGTAGTGACTATTCTTACGATGTTTGGGAAAAATAATGCAGGGTCAGCGTTTCCATTCGGTGTTTTTATCATGCTATTTGTTCAGCTGGAAATTTTTATATATCTGGGAACCAGGTTATTCGCGAATGTGAATTTTGATAAAAATCCGGGCGAAATAACACGTATTGTTTCTTTCAGATTTCTGATATTCCTGGCGGGTTGCATGCTTGCTTCTATTACTCTCTTTATTCTGTTGCAGTATTCAGGAATGTGGATCAGGGGGGAGCATCTTTCTAAAGCATATTATGATTTTATCCATACAGATATACATAAATGGTTTAAATCGACAGTGGCAGGATTGTCAGTGGGAGCTGTAATTTTTGTTATTCTGCTCTGGCAGGCATCCCTGAAGAGAGAGCAGAAGCTTAGAGAAGAAAAGCTTATATTTCAGAATGAAACCCTGAAGAATCAGATAAATCCGCATTTTCTCTTCAATAGCCTGAATACGTTATCCTCACTGATAAGTACACGTCAGGAAATAGCAGAGGAGTTTATTCAGCGATTGTCATCAATTTACAGGTATATACTCGAGAACAGCTCACATGACAGGGTCCCGCTTAGCGTTGAATTATCATTCATAAAGGATTATTTTTATTTACATCAGATAAGAGATGACGGTAAGATCCTGATGGAAATCAGGGTCGATGCCCCTGAGAACTATGAAATACTTCCGGTGTCACTTCAGATCCTTGTTGAAAATTCCATAAAGCATAATAAGGCAACCCGTGAAAATCCCTTGAAGATTGTAATATACGTTGAAAATAAGTATGTTATAGTTAAAAATAACCTGCAAAAGATGGCAACACATTTAAATTCCACTCAGATCGGGCTGAAGAATCTTGCACAGCGGGTTAATCTTGTATCGGGGAAACAGCTTATTGCAGAAGAGACAAGTTCGGAATTTATTGTTAAAATACCATTACTCTGATGAATATCTTAATCGTTGAGAATGAAAAACCTGCAGCCGACAGGCTGATCAGACTTTTAATGAAAACCGACATGTCAGTGACTATCCTGGGTGTCATTGAAACTGTTGAAGAAACGATAAACAGACTCAGAGAGAAACCGCAGCCTGATCTGATCTTCATGGATATTCAACTTGATGACGGTCTCTGTTTTGAAATTTTCGAAACAACAGAAGTCAATATACCGATTGTTTTTACAACAGCTTTTGATGAGTATATGCTTAAAGCTTTTAAGGTAAATAGTATTGACTACCTGCTGAAACCTGTTGAAGAGGAGTTGCTTAAATCGGCTATAGCCAAATTCAAAAAACTTTATGCCGACAATGATCCGTTCAAAAAAGACTTCAAACAGCTGATGTTTGAATTCAGAAATCAGTATAAATCAAGGTTTCTCATCAGGATTGGTGAAAAATACCGGTCAATCCCGGCATCAGAGGTCAGCCATTTTCATATTTGCGAGCGGAATGTCTTTCTATGTGATAGTCATGGCAAGGATTTTGGTGTTGACTATTCGCTTGATCAGCTGCAGACAATGCTTGATCCGCGCAAGTTCTTCAGGATCAACCGAGAATGTATAGTAAATATTGAATCCATTTCGTTAATGTACAGCTATTCGTCAAGCAGGCTTCAGCTTACCCTGAAAGAGATAGAAAAAAGCGACCTTTTTGTGGTAAGCCGTGAAAAGGTTTCCGATTTCAAAAGATGGATAGATAAATAAAATTTGCCGCTATCCCGCCTTGCGGGACAAGTTGTGTCTCCTTTGTGTCCTGTGTAACAAATAGGCTAAGGTTAAGGCAGAGGCAAAGGCAAAGGCAAAGCTATCCTCAACATCATCCTTTTGACTTAACCCTTCCCAACCCTTCCCTTAAACAATCTACCCTTTATACACATCTTCAACAAATATCTTTTTCAGAACACTCTTTTAAGTTTCTGTACTTTCTTTTTGCGGAAAAAGAAAGTACGAAAGAAAAGCCGCCCAAAAATCCAACCTGATGGCTTTGTTGTCGCACTGGCCATCGCCACATGGGGCCCAAAAGCCATCCGGTTCGCACATTTTTGGGACTGCCTGCGTGCTTATTGAAATTGGCTAGAACTTTATATTCTGATATTTTTATAAAATATCCTGCTTGATAGAATGCGAATCATACTATCTGATCTGAATTCGCGGAGAATAACGTGCGGTGGTAAGCCCGGAAATGGCGCGAACTTCAGCCTTTTTTGGGAGCGTGACGCCAAAGGCAAAAGGACTTTTTCAACAGCTCCCTCAGTCTCAACCTTAACCTCAGCCTCAGCCTCTGATCCTGCTTAGCGTTCCCTTAGCGGTTAAAAGGACTTTTTCCTCTGCTATTAAAAGCCTGAATATCTGCATTTGCAGCATTTTTCCAGGAGATATTTTTTTCTGAAATTGTGAATCGGGCATTTTGTCAAATGTTTCCTGCTCTTGGTCAAAAACGGTTCGCCGGATAAAATAATTTGTTTTAAATTTAATCTTAATCGAAAAAAATTAAAACTGAGATATTACTATGAAAGCGAGAATTTTACCATGTGTTATTGGCCTGATCATAATCCCGTTCTGGTCGTGCAGCCATAAGGGAAATAACAAAGATTTAGGAAACGCAGAAAACAGGATTTTGCAGCAAAATGACGGGAGTATTTCACTGATACTCGAAAAGGCAGTCTGCTATAGTGATGCAGGCAATCCCTCCAACAATACAGCCGACTGGAATATTGTCATCTCCAAACCTGGCAATTTCAAAGTGTGGCTCTCCAGCGCTACAAAAGACACTTCTGTTTTGAAGTATGCTAATTCGGTGAGACTAAGCTTACTCGACGATCAACTGGAAGTGACTCCGGCTTGTGACAAGATTATCCGGAATTCCAGTGAAGTCCATTTTCCTTACTACAGGGCTGACTCCTATATGGGATCTGTATCGGTTACCGAACCCGGAGAATATAATGTCCAGCTGATAAGCGAGAAAGTAACCGGTTCAAAAGCCGATTCCCGTACTTCATCATTACCTGATGATACCAGGATTATGTCGGTTATTTTAACTCCTATTGCGCGCTGACCTGATAATCTGAACGGGAAACCTTATTGATGAAGCTTCAATTTCAAGCTTCATTTTTTTTTTGTCAATATTCAATGCATCAAGGCAGCGATTAATGATCATAACATCTGAAGCTTAACGGAAGGGCACACAATCGCCGGAGCTTCTGTGGTAAAAGATGCGCCAAGCAAGCAGAAGTGAAGATGATCTGAATAATCAATCTCCCGGATATAGACTTTTTACCGGACGAGATCTTAATAACGGTCTATCCACCTGTATCTCCTGGCGCTGTCTCCAAATTTCCAGGCTATATTCAGCTCATGGGTTCCGTAAGTAATTCTCTGGATCTCCTGGAGAGTAAAATCGAACGCATAGCCTATAAATATATTTGAGTATTTAACCCCGACATTTGCTATTACCGCTCCGCTCGTTCTATATGACAAACCGGTCCAGAATGACTGGTTATAAACATAATTTATCCCGAATTCCACCAGCGGACTGACAACAGGGTTTTGCTGCTCAGACATCATTATCAGGACGGAAGGCTTGATTTCAACCATTTTCCCCCTTTCAAAGCTATAGGAGCCAAATATATAGTAATGTCTGTAGAGTGTGTAATTTGAGTAAGCCTCATTTCCTATTTTTACAGATGCCCCTAATAATTGATTGACCGAAAAGCCAAGATTGTACTGGTGGTTAAGAAGGTATGCCCCAAATGACGCATCGGGAATGAATATTCCACGCCGCAGATTATCATTGAGCAGAGGATCATTCTGATCTTCCAGGGCTAATTCTTTTGTATTAATCCTGAAATAAGTGCCATTAAAAGAGAGTCCGAGCGAAAGCTGCGTCATTCCCCGCAGCCAGATGTGATAAGAATAGGCTAACTGAAATCCTGTTCTCTGAATCAGACCGCTCTGGTTACTGAAAACCGAGGCCCCGAGTCCGACTTTTGCATCGTTCTGCGGTCTGAAAGTAGTCTTATTATTTTTTACTTTCAGAATATGACCTCGTTTCAGAAATCGGGTCTGAACACTGAAAGAGAAGGTCTGGGGAGAGCCCGCAAGTCCAATCCATTGCTTTCGCGCCGTAAGATTGAGGCTTGTATAACCATCACTGCCTGCAACTGCAGGATTAATCAGGAACTTATTGTAAAGATACTGACTGTATAAAGGCAGCTGTTGTGCAAATGATAACTGTCCAATAATCGTAAAAAATAAAATGTAAATAAGCTTTTTCATGACTGATACAATATTTTTCTATTTGATTATTGTTACGTTTCCTGCAATTGGCTTTGATCCGTTGTGCAGATCAATTATATAAAAGTATGAGTCAATTGGCAGCGCTATTCCGTTGCTTCTGCCATCCCAGGGATGAGGATAGCCGGGTTCAGATCTCCAGACAGTAACACCCCAGTTGTTGAAAATTTTTATAACAGCCAGCGGGTACTGTTCGATATGTGTAATATTCCAAACATCATTTATGAGGTCACCATTGGGCGATATTGCATTCGGAATTATCAGACAGGTTTCATTCTTCGGATCTACCTGTACGGAATCCCTTACAATACATCCATTCAGATCTTCAATACTCACTTTATATAATCCCTGAGAAATGTTCTGCAGACTTTTGCCTGTGGAATTATCCGACCATTTGTAGATGTAATCGGAAAGCGATATTCCTCCGGTAACGGTAAGGCTTATTGATCCGTCAGAATTATCGGGACAGAAAGGCTGTGCAACATCGAACTTGAGCTTCAGCGAATCAGGTGCTGTCAGCGTTATCGTTGAATCAGCATTGCAATTATTTGAATCCGTTATTATCAGTCCGTATGTGCCTGCCGGCATGTCTGATCTGTTGTTACCGGTATAGCCGTCACTCCACAGGTAATTCACTGATCCTGTAGAATTGACTGCCGTTATGGAAGCCGATCCTGTACTCGCACCGGCACAATTAATATTAAAGGCGCCATCAGAACTTACTGAAAGGACAACGGTCATGCCAATCTGCTGTGGCTCGGTCAGTACAAAATCCGTAATAGCCGAACAACTGTAATTATCAGTTATTGTCAGTACGTACTGACCCGCTTTCAATCCTGAAATATCTTTATCGGTGGATACAAAGCCATCCGGGCCACTCCAGCTGAAGGTATACTGAGAAATATCTCCGGCAGGATTTATCTTTATGTATCCGTCCGATTTCCCATAGCAGCTTATATTATTTCCATTATAATCAGACAATTCTGAAGGTGGATTAGTTGGTGCTCCCGGATATGCCAGGATAAGGATATCGGATGAAGCCTCTGAAATACATCCTGCCTGGTTTGTTACAGTAAAGTTATGTGATCCGATTGACAGCCCTGAGATAGAGGCACTTGGCCCTGTGCCTGTGACGCTCCCCGGATTGATAGTCCAGCTGCCTGAAGGCAACCCTGTCAGCAAAACGCTTCCGGTGGGAACTGAACAGGTTGGCTGTGTAACTTCAACGACCGGAGTTTCCGGAGCGCCGGGATAAGGGGTGAAGACAACAGTAGCCGACGGAGCTGAGATACACCCTGCTTCATTTATTACGCTGAAGTTATATGGACCCGTCTTCAGACCCGTCAGTGTTAAGCTTGTACCCGTTCCTGTCACTGCACCCGGTTCAATTGTCCAGTTTCCTGCCGGCAAACCGTCCAGCGTTACACTGCCGGTTGCTACAGTACAAACAGGTTGAATGACTGTACCTATGACAGGTGTGGCAGGAGCATCGGGGAATGCAGTAATTGTTACCGGTGCTGATGCTGCTGAAACACAACCCGATTCATTTGTAACCATAAACGTATGGGTTCCTAAATTAAGTCCTGTGACAACTGTGTCTGATCCGGTTCCTGTTATTGCTCCCGGATTAATGGTCCAGCCGCCTGCAGGCAAACCATTCAGTGCCACACTTCCGGTACCAACCTGGCATGTAGGCTGAGTTATTTCACCAATTGAAGGTGCGGCAGGTGATCCGGCATATGCGACAATTACCACATCGGCGGTCGCCGGAGAGATACATCCTCCGCCATTGGTGACAGTAAAGTTAAAGGTACCTGCCGCAAGTCCGGTGATTGTAGTGCTTGAGCCTGTTCCTGTTATGGCTCCCGGATTGATAGCCCAGGCACCTGCCGGCAAACCGTTTAATATCACGCTGCCTGTTGCTGAGGCACATGAAGGCTGAATTATTACGCCGACTAGCGGGGTTAAGGGTGAGCCGGGGAATGCAGAAATAATCACATCTTCTGAAACCGGAGATGTACATCCTGCATCATTTGTAACTGTATAGTTATATGTACCGGCTTCAAGATCCGGGATAGTTGTACTTGCGCCGGAACCTGTGATCGATCCTGGATTCACAGTCCATGTGCCCGTTGGCAGGCCGGTCAATATTATGCCTCCGGTAATGTCAGTGCATGTTGGCTGAGCCACCGACCCTATTACCGGAGCAGCAGGCCCACCCGTGAAGGCAGTTATAACAACATCCTCTGATGCCGGGGAAATACATCCCGCATCACTGGTAACCGTAAAGTTATATGTACCAATTGGTAATTCTGAAATGGTTGTACTTGTACCCGAACCGGATATTGCTCCGGGATTAATTGTCCAGGTGCCCGTGGGCAAACCTGTTAATATGACACTTCCTGTGGCAACCTCGCATGTAGGCTGAGTTATTGTGCCCGGTACCGGTGCTGTCAGAACTCCTGAAGGCGTATTGATAACAACAGCCGATGATGCAAGTGAGCTGCATCCGGTTGCGACCGAGACAGTGAAATTATATGTACCCGGGTCAAGATCTGGCACTGTTGTGGTTGTACCCGTTCCGGTAATGGATCCGGGATTAATAGTCCAGACTCCGGTTGCAGGAAGACCATTCAGAACTACACTTCCTGTTGGTAATGTGCAGGATGATGGCTGCGTAACTGCCCCGATAACCGGGGTAGCCGGAGTACCCGGAGGTGAAATAATTATAATATCAGTTGAAGGCAGGGATATACATCCGGCATCACTGGTGACATTAAATCTATAAGTGCCAGGACTAAGGTTGAGAGTAGTGCTTGTACTGTTTCCTGTAATTCCTCCCGGATTTATAGTCCATGTGCCGGTTGCCGGCAAGCCATTCAATACCACACTTCCTGTTGGAGATCCGCATGAGGAAGGCTGTGTAATTAATCCTGCTACCGGTGCTGTTGGAGCAGGAGGCGGAGGATTAATAACCACATCGGCGGATGGATTTGATATACATCCGGCTTCAGAGGTAATGCTGAAGTTATAAGTCCCCGGAATAAGATTCGGGATAGTAGTGCTTGGCCCTGTTCCGGTTATTGCTCCGGGATTAATAGTCCAGGTGCCTGAAGGAAGCCCGTTTAATACTACGCTTCCCGTTGTTGCAGAACATGAAGAAGGCTGTGTGATTGATCCTACTATTGGTGCTGTCGGAGGTACCGGTGCAGGATTTATAACAATATCTGCTGATGCATGTGATATACATCCCGGATCACTGTAAACAGTAAAGTTATAAGTACCCGGAGCAAGGTTTGTTATGGTTGTGCTTACCCCGTTTCCGGTAATCCCTCCAGGATTCAATGTCCATGTTCCGGATACAGGAAGACCGGTTAATACAACGCTTCCGGTCGGTGCAGAACATGAAGAAGGCTGGGTGATTGTGCCAACTACCGGTGCTGAAGGAGCCGAAGGAGCTGCCTGTATAATAACATCTCCGGATGCCCTTGATATACATCCCGCATCGCTGGTAACATCAAAATTATAGGTGCCCGGCGCAAGGTTTAAAATTGTAGTACTGGTCCCTGTTCCGGCAATTGATCCCGGATTTATGATCCATGTTCCTGTAGCTGGCAGGCCATTTAATACCACGCTCCCAGTCGGCGAAGTACACGACGAAGGCTGAGTGACAGTACCGATTATTGGTGCAGTCGGAGCTGCCGGTGCAGGATTTATAATCACACTGGCAGATTCAACAGATATACAACCTTCCTGAGCGGTTACGTTAAAGCTGTAAGTTCCGGGACTGAGGTTAAGAGTTGTGGATGAACCTGTTCCGGCTATTGATCCCGGGTTGATTGTCCACGTACCTGTTGCGGGCAGACCATTCAGAACAACGCTTCCTGTAGGCGCTGCGCAGGAGGCAGGCTGGGTGATCGTTCCGATTATTGGAGCCGGAGGAGCCACAGGTGCGGCATTAATAACCACCGTGGCAGATGCCAGTGATATACATCCGGCTTCACTGGTGACATAGAAGTTATAGCTTCCGGGGATAAGGTTTGTGATTGTTGTTGTTGAACCTGTTCCGGCAATTGAACCAGGATTGATAACCCAGGTACCAGTTGCTGGCAGTCCGCTAAGAATGACACTACCTGTAGGCGATGCACATGATGATGGCTGAGTGATTGCTCCAACCATCGGTGCCAGAGGACCTGCCGGTATGTCATTTATAAATACTTCGGCTGAAGGCAGGGAAATACATCCTGCTTCACTCGTAACGCTAAAGCTGTAAGTGCCCGGACTAAGGCTGAGAGTTGTGGTTGTACCCGTTCCGGCTATTGAACCCGGATTAATTGTCCATGTTCCTGTGGCAGGCAGACCGCTTAAAACTACAGTTCCGAACGAGGATGCACAAGATGAAGGCTGTGTAATTGTTTCTGCTATCGGCGCTGTCGGAGCAACAGGCGGCGAACTGATAACCACATCAGCTGATGCATTGGAAATACAGCCGGCCTCAGCAGTCACACTGAAGTTATAAGTCCCCGGAACCAGGTTTGAAATAGTTGTACTTATGCCTGTTCCTGTTATTGCTCCGGGATTTATTATCCATGTTCCTGTTGATGGAAGACCGTTTAGTATAACGCTTCCGGTTGTTGCCGAGCAAGAAGAAGGCTGGGTGATTGTACCTACAACAGGCGCTGTCGGAGCTACTGGTGCAGGATTGATTACAACATCTGCTGATGCATGTGAAATACAACCCGGATCACTGTAAACTGTAAAGTTATAAGTACCAGGAGCCAGGTTTGTGATCGTCGTGCTTATACCGTTTCCGGTTATTCCACCCGGATTAATAACCCAGTCCCCTGTTGAAGGAAGACCGGTTAATACAACACTTCCTGTCGTTGCAATACATGAAGAAGGCTGTGTGATTGCACCTACTATCGGTTCTGTCGGAGCCGGTGGAGCAACTTGTATTATCACAGCTGCTGATGGACTTGATATACATCCTGCATCACTGGTTACATCAAAATTATAGGTACCCGGTGCAAGATTTGAGATTGTTGCGCTCGTACCCGTACCGGATATTGAACCCGGATTAATAGTCCATATTCCAGTAGCAGGAAGACCGTTTAATACAACACTTCCTGTTGTGGCAATACATGAAGAAGGCTGTGTAATTGTTCCAATTATCGGTGCTGTCGGAGCGACCGGTGCAGGATTTATAACCACACTTGCTGATTCAACTGATATGCAACCCGCTTCAGCAGTTACGTTAAAGGTGTAAGTGCCAGGACTCAGATTGATAGTTGTTGTTGTTCCCGTTCCGGCGATCGAACCCGGGTTAATTGTCCAGGTCCCTGTTGCGGGCAGACCATTCAGAACAACGCTTCCTGTAGGCGCTGCACAGGAGGCAGGCTGGGTGATGGTTCCGATTATTGGAGCCGGAGGAGCTACCGTTGCGGCATCAATGACTACCGTGGCAGAAGCAGGAGAGATACATCCGGCTTCACTGGTGACATAGAAGTTATAGCTACCAGGTATCAGGTATGAGATGGTTGTTGTTGTGCCTGTACCAGCTATTGATCCAGGATTAATGACCCATGTTCCTGTTCCGGGCAGACCGCTAAGGGTTACACTTCCTGTTGGAAGTGCACAGGAAGAAGGCTGCGTTACGGCGTCCACAAATGGTGCCGGAGGAGCAGCAGGAGCAGGATCTATGACCACATTTTCTGTTGCAGGTGATGTGCAACCGCCAGAAGTTACTGTAAAATTATAAGTGCCTGGTATAAGACCTGTGACAGTTGTAGTTGTGCCGGTTCCGGCAATTGATCCCGGATTGATTGTCCAGGTGCCTGTGCCGGGCAGTCCGCTTAATGGTACAGAACCGGTCGGAGTTGCACAAGATGAAGGTTGGGTAATTATGCCGACCACAGGTGATGCTGGTCCGGAATCGGGGATTGAAATATTTACTCCGGCAGCGGAAGTACAGCTTCCGGCAGTGATCTCAAGATTATTATAAACACCGGCAGCAGCTGTCACACTTGCAGTACCTGCAATTACATTGACATTTGTGAAGCTTCCTGTGGCATAAGTGATAGTGTAGGATCCATCAGGAACGTTAGTAAATGTAAAGTCAATGCTACCGTTTGCCCCGCAGGTTACAGGATTATTGCCAAGAGCACTGAGTGATGGTGTCGCATTTACCGTCAGCGTAACAATGCCTGATATCGCATTGTTGCCTCCTCCGCAATTCGTAATAATGGCTCTGTACTGATAGTCCGCCGGTATTGTGATTCCTGCGATATCTAGAGTTGCAGTGGTTGCGTTGGTATAGGCAGCTCCTGCGGGTGTTCCATCTGCGACGGCTTCCCATGTTCCGCCATTATTATATTCCCATTGATAAATAAATGGAGATGTTCCGTTTGCAGCAACAGTGAAGGATGCGATCCCAGACGTTGAACACATGACATTATCTGTTGGCTGAATTCCTATCGTAACAGGAATGCATGATGCGGAAACAGTAACCGTTACCGTAAAGGGATTTCCTATGCAGGCTCCCAGAGCGGGAGTCACTATATAGGCTGCGGTACCGGTTCCTGAAGGAACAGTAAGAGTGCCGCTGATATTTGTTTGGGCCACAGCTTGTGCACCCCCACCGGTTACTCCGCCGGTATAAGCCGGAGCTGACCAGGTATATGTTGTTCCCGGTGGAGCGGTAGCAGGTGTTACGTTAAATGCCGTACCTGTAAGAATTGATGCTGTCTGATCAGCGATAATTGGAGTTTCGGGTTGAGGATCGATAGTTATGTTAGTTATGGAAGATATACAACCGCCTGCATTCTGAGCAGTAAGTGTATGAGGACCTGAAGCTAAGGCATTAAATCCACCAGCCGGGTAAGCTACATAGGGAGCAGCGTCAAGACTGAAGGTCAGTCCAGTGGTGGTGGAAGTGACTACAATTGTTCCTGTAGCATCGGTACATGTCGGTTGAGTGACATTGACAGCCGGAGCTGATGGAGAAGTATTAACAATAAGCGTAGCGGCAGCTGATGTTATGCTGTTGCCGCCACTACAGTTAGTAATAACACTGCGATACTGATAGCTTCCGGCAGAGGTGATCCCGGATACATCCATTGCTGAGGCAGTTGCATTTGTATATGATGCTCCAACAGGAGTACCATTTACAACGGCTGCCCATGTACCACCATTATTATATTCCCACTGATAAGTAAATGGAGCTGTTCCGTTTGCAATAACAGAAAATGATGCACTTCCGGATGTAGGGCACATATTATTATCAGTTGGTAGAGTTCCAATTGTAACTGGAACACATCCTGATGTAACAGTTATTGTTACTGTAAAAGCTGCTCCTATGCAAGTACCTGAAGCTGGAATTACTGAATAAGTTGCGGTACCTGTTCCGGATGGAATAGTTAAAGTTCCGGTAATGCTTATCTGAGGCGTAGCCTGTGCACTGCCACCGGTTACTCCGCCGGTAATTACGGGAGCTGACCATGTATAAGTGGTTCCTGTTGGGACTCCGGTAGGAGATATTAAAAATGATGCACCAGATAAGACAGATCCTGTTTGATCAGTAACAATTGGTGCTGCATTAACAGTCATAGTTACCGGAGCACTGGTAGCATTGGGAGTGGTTGTACATGTTGCATTTGAAGTCATCACAACAGTGACAGCATCTCCATTTGCAAGAGTGGTTGAAGTGAAGGTCGGACTGTCTGTCCCGGCATTTATTCCATTGACCCTCCACTGGTATGATGGCACTGCTCCTCCGTTAACTGGAGTGGCTGTAAAGGTTACGCTTGCTCCCGAGCAGATTGTAGTCTGGCTGGCAACAACTGATACTGACGGAGTGATACTGGCAGCAGTCATAGTGATCGTATTGCTGGTAGCTGTCGGAGAAGTGACACAAGCAGCATTTGAGGTCATTATCGCAATTATCTGGTCATTGTCTGCCAGAGAAGTAGTGGTAAATGTTGCTGCAGTTTGCCCGGGTACAGTAATCCCGTTGACCTGCCATTCATAAGTTGGTGCTGCTCCGCCATTTGTTGGAGTGGCAGTAAATGTTACACTTGCTCCAACGCAGATCGAAGTCTGGCTGGCAACAATAGATACTGATGGAGTAACAGTGTTGACGGTAATCGTTATTGGCGTACTGGTTGCAGTCGGGGAGGTTGTACAAGCAGCATTGCTGGTCATAGTCACCCTTACCTGGTCATTGTTTGCCAGAGTTGTAGTGGTAAATGTTACAGCAGTCTGACCGGGTACCGTGATCCCATTAACCTGCCATTCATAAGATGGTGCTGCTCCCCCGTTAACAGGAGTTGCAGTAAATGTCACGCTTGTTCCAACACATATCGAGGTCTGGCTGGCGGCAACAGATACGGCCGGAGTAACGCTGGCAGCAGAAATGGTTATAGTATTGCTTGTGGCTGTAGGAGTGGTTGTACAGGAAGCATTGCTGGTCATTATCACTCTTACCTGGTCATTGTTTGCAAGAGCAGTAGTTGTAAATGATGCTGCAGATTGCCCGGGTACCGTTATGCCATTAATCTGCCATTCATAGGTTGGAGCTGCTCCGCCATTTGTTGGAGTGGCAGTAAATGTTACGCTTGCTCCAACGCAGATCGAAGTCTGGCTGGCAACAATAGTTACAGCAGGAGTAATACTGGCAGCAGACATTGTTATAATATTGCTTGTGGCATTCGGGGTAGTTGTACAGGAAGCATTGCTTGTCATTATCACTCTTACCTGGTCATTGTCTGCCAGAGTAGTAGTGGTAAATGTTTCAGCAGTTTGCCCGGGTACAATGATCCCATTGACCTGCCATACATAAGTTGGTGCTGCTCCGCCGTTTGTTGGTGTTGCTGTAAATGTTACGCTTGCCCCAACACATATCGAGGTCTGGCTGGCAGCAACAGATACAGATGGAGTAACACTGGCAGCAGACATAGTGATAATATTGCTTGTGGCATTCGGAGAAGTGGTACAGGAAGCATTGCTTGTCATTATCACAGTTACCTGGTCATTGTCTGCCAGTGTAGTAGTGGTAAATGTTTCTGCAGTCTGTCCGGGTACCGTGATCCCGTTAACCTGCCATACATAAGATGGTGCTGCTCCGCCGTTTGTCGGAGTGGCTGTAAATGTTACGCTTGCTCCAACGCAGATCGAAGTCTGGCTGGCAACGATTGATACTGACGGAGTAACACTGTTGACAGTCATTGTCAACGGAGTACTGGTGGCAGTCGGGGAGGTTGTACAGGCAGCATTGCTGGTCATGGTCACCCTCACCTGGTCATTATTTGCCAGGGTAGTGGTTGTAAATGAGGCTGCAGTCTCTCCGGATATAGTTATTCCATTGACCTGCCATAAATAAGCTGGAGCTGGCCCGCCATTTGTTGGTGTTGCCGTCAATGTTACAGAGGTACCTGCACAAATAGCTCCTGATGGAGATGCTGCAATGGAAACGTCAGGGGTGACACTTGCATTGACGGTCATCGTTACCGGAGCACTGGTAGCAGTCGGAGAGGTGATACATGTTGCATTGGAGGTCATCACAACAGTGACAACATCTCCGTTTGAAAGTGTTGTTGAAGTGAAAGCCGGACTGTCTGTCCCGGCATTTACACCGTTGACCCTCCACTGGTATGATGGAGCTGCACCGCCGTTTGTTGGTGTAGCATTAAATGTTACGCTTGCTCCAACACAGATAGAGGTCTGGCTGGCAACAACTGATACTGCCGGAGTAACACTGGCATTTACAGTCATTGTTACAGGAGCACTGGTTGCAGTTGGGGAGGTGGTACATGTTGCATTGGAGGTCATCACAACAGTGACAATATCTCCGTTTGCAAGTGTGGTTGAAGTGAAGGTTGGACTGTTAGTCCCGGCATTTGCTCCATTGACCTGCCATTGGTATGAAGGGCCAGCACCTCCGTTAACAGGAGTTGCAGTAAATGCTACAGAAGCACCTGCACATATAGCCGCTGTTGGATTGGCGGCAATAGAAACGCCCGGTGTAACACTGGCATTGACAGTCATTGTAACGGGAACACTGGTTGCGGTTGGGGTGGTGGTACAATTTGCATTGGAAGTCATCACCACGGTGACGACATCTCCGTTATTAAATGTTGTTGAATTGAATGTTGGGCTGTCTGTACCGGCATTTGAGCCATTAATCCTCCACTGGTATGATGGTGCAGCTCCTCCGTTGACAGGAGTAGCTGTAAATGTTACAGATGCACCTGCACATATAGCTCCTGTTGGATTTGCAACAATAGTTACAGCAGGAGTAACACTGGCATTGACAGTCATTGTTACCGGAGCACTGGTTGCAGTCGGAGAGGTGGTACAGGTTGCATTTGAAGTCATCACAACAGTGATAACATCTCCGTTTGCAAGAGTTGTTGAAGTGAATGTCGGACTGTCTGTCCCGCCATTTACCGCGTTGACTCTCCACTGATATGATGGTGCTGCTCCACCATTGACAGGAGTGGCTGTGAATGTTACGCTTGCTCCCGAGCAGATCGTAGTCTGGCTGGCACCCACCGATACTGCCGGAGTAATACTGGCAGCAGTCATGGTGATAGTATTGCTTGTGGCTGTTGGAGTCGTGGTACAAGAGGCATTGCTTGTCATTATCACAATTACCTGGTCATTGTCTGCCAGGGTAGTCGTGGTAAATGTTGCAGCAGTCTGCCCGGATACCGTGATCCCGTTAACCTGCCATTCATAAGTTGGTGCAGCTCCGCCGTTGGTTGGCGTGGCTGTAAATGTAACGCTTGCTCCAACACAGATCGAAGTCTGGCTGGCAACTACAGATACTGATGTAGTAACAGTGTTGACAGTCATTATGACCGGAGTACTGGTTGCAGTCGGTGAGGTTGTACAAGCTGCATTACTGGTCATAGTCACTCTTACCTGGTCATTGTTTGCCAGGGTTGTTGTGGTAAATGTAACAGCAGTCTGACCAGATACAGTTATCCCGTTGACCTGCCATTCATAAGTTGGTGCTGCTCCGCCGTTTGTTGGAGTGGCTGTAAATGTTACGCTTGCTCCGGCGCAGATCGAGGTCTGGCTTGCAGCGACAGATACTGATGGAGTAGTACTGGCAGCAGTTATGGTGATAGTATTGCTTGTGGCTGTAGGAGTGGTTGTACAGGAAGCATTGCTTGTCATTATCACCGCTACCTGGTCATTGTTCGCAAGAGTAGAGGTGGTAAATGTTGCTGCAGTCTGTCCGGTTACCGTGATCCCGTTAACCTGCCATTCATAAGTTGGAGCTGGTCCGCCGTTTGTTGGTGTTGCTGTAAATGTTACGCTTGCTCCAACGCAGATCGAGGTCTGGCTGGCAGCAACAGATACAGCAGGAGTAATACTGGCAGCAGACATAGTGATAGTATTGCTTGTGGCTGTAGGAGTGGTTGTACATGAAGCATTGCTAGTCATTATCACCGCTACCTGGTCATTGTCTGCCAGAGTGGTAGTGGTAAATGTTGCTGCAGTCTGTCCGGGTACCGTGATCCCATTAACATGCCATACATAAGTTGGTGCTGCTCCGCCGTTTGTTGGTGTTGCAGTAAATGTTACACTTGCTCCAACACAGATCGAGGTCTGGCTGGCAGCAACAGATACAGCCGGAGTAATACTTGAAGCAGACATAGTGATAGTATTGCTTGTGGCCGTAGGAGTGGTAGTACAAGCTGCATTGCTTGTCATTATCGCCGTTACCAGGTCATTGTCTGCCAGGGTGGTAGTGGTAAATGTTGCTGCAGTTTGTCCGGGCACTGTGATCCCGTTAACCTGCCATACATAAGTTGGTGCTGCTCCGCCATTGGTTGGTGTAGCTGTAAATGTTACACTTGCTCCAAGGCAGATTGAGGTCTGGCTGGCAACAATAGATACTGATGGAGTAATACTGTTGACAGTCATTGTTACCGGAGCACTGGTTGCAGTCGGGGAGGTGGTACAGGCAGCATTGCTGGTCATGGTCACCCTTACCTGGTCATTATTTGCCAGGGTAGTAGTGGTAAATGACACTGCAGTCTCGCCAGGTACCGTGATCCCATTGACCTGCCATAAATAAGTTGGGGCTGCCCCGCCATTTATTGGTGTTGCGGTAAATGTTACTGAAGTTCCCGTACATACAGATCCTGATGGAGAAGCTGCAATTGTTACGTCAGGGGTAACACTGGCATTGACAGTCATTGTTACAGGAGTACTGGTTGCAGTCGGAGAGGTTGTACAGGTTGCATTTGAAGTCATCACAACAGTGACAACATCGCCGTTTGCAATAGAGGTTGAAGTGAAAGCCGGACTGTTTGTCCCGGCATTTACACCATTGACTCTCCACTGGTATGATGGTGCTGCTCCTCCATTGGTTGGTGTGGCTGTAAAGGTTACGCTAGCTCCAACACATATCGAAGTCTGGCTGGCAACCACCGATACTGCAGGAGTAACACTGGCATTAACAGCCACTGTAACCGGAGCACTGGTAGCAGTCGGAGTGGTGGTACATGCAGCATTTGATGTCATCACAACAGTGACAACATCTCCGTTTGCAAATGTAGTTGAAGTGAAGGTTGGACTGTTAGTTCCGGCATTCACTCCGTTGACCTGCCACTGATAAGAAGGTGCAGCTCCTCCGTTAACAGGAGTTGCTGTAAATGCTACAGAAGTACCTGAACATACAGCCCCTGTTGGATTGGCGGCAATAGATACGCCAGGGGTAACACTTGCGTTGACAGTCATTGTAACCGAAGCACTTGTTGCAGTTGGGGTGGTGGTACAATTAGCATTGGAAGTCATCACCACGGTGACGACATCTCCGTTATTAAATGTTGTAGAAGTGAATGTCGGGCTGTCTGTACCGGCATTTGAGCCATTGATCCTCCACTGGTATGTAGGTGTTGCACCTCCATTGACAGGAGTTGCAGTAAATGTTACAGATGCACCTGCACATATAGCTCCTGTTGGATTTGCAACAATAGTTACAGCAGGAGTAACACTGGCATTGACAGTCATTGTTACCGGAGCACTGGTTGCAGTCGGAGAGGTGGTACAGGTTGCATTTGAAGTCATCACAACAGTGATAACATCTCCGTTTGCAAGAGTTGTTGAAGTGAATGTCGGACTGTCTGTCCCGGCATTTACCGCGTTGACTCTCCACTGGTATGCTGGTGCTGCTCCACCATTTGTTGGAGTGGCTGTAAAGGTTACATTTGCTCCGGAGCAGATAGAGGTTTGGCTGGCAACTACTGATACTGCTGGTGTAACATTTGCATTTACAGTCATTGTTACCGGAGCACTGGTTGCAGTCGGAGCGGTGGTACATGCAGCATTTGAGGTCATCACAACTGTGACAACATCTCCGTTTGCAAATGTGGTTGAAGTGAAGGTTGGACTGTTAGTCCCGGCATTAATGCCATTAATCTTCCACTGATATGCTGGTGAAGCCCCTCCATTAACAGGAGTTGCAGTAAATGCTACAGAAGTACCTGAACATATAGCCCCTGTTGGATTGGCGGCAATGGATACGCCAGGGGTAACACTGGCATTGACAGTCATCGTAACCGGAGCACTGGTTGCAGTCGGTGTAGTAGTACAATTTGCATTGGAGGTCATCACTACTGAGACAACATCTCCATTATTAAAGGTGGTTGAAGTAAATGTCGGGCTGTCTGTTCCGGCATTTGCGCCATTAATTCTCCATTGGTATGCAGGTGTTGCTCCTCCATTGACAGGAGTAGCAGAGAATGTCACAGATGTACCCGCACATATTGCTCCTGTTGGGTTAGCAGCAATTGTTATACCAGGGGTAACACTGGGATTAACAGTCATATTGATACCTGGGGAGGTAGCCGGTGATCCGCTGACACATAGTGCATTGGAGGTCATGGTGACAGTAATCACATCACCGTTGGCAAGAGTTGTTGTTGTATATGTAGCTCCAGTTTCACCGGGTATGTTTACGCCACCCTTCTTCCACTGGTATGTTGGTGTTGTTCCTCCGTTTGTGGGGGTTGCAGTAAATATTACAGATGTGCCTGCACAGATAGCTCCTGCAGGATTGGCAGCAATGTTGACGCTGGCCGGGAGACTGGGATTAACAGTCATAGTGATACCTGGGGAGGTAGCCGGTGATCCGCTGACACATAGTGCATTGGAGGTCATGGTGACAGTAATCACATCACCGTTGGCAAGAGTTGTTGTTGTATATGTAGCTCCAGTTTCACCGGGTATGTTTACGCCACCCTTCTTCCACTGGTATGTTGGTGTTGTTCCTCCGTTTGTGGGGGTTGCAGTAAATATTACAGATGTGCCTGCACAGATAGCTCCAGCAGGATTGGCAGCAATGTTGACGCTGGCCGGGAGACTGGGATTAACAGTCATATTGATACCTGGGGAGGTAGCCGGTGATCCGCTGACACATAGTGCATTGGAGGTCATGGTGACAGTGATCACATCACCGTTGGCAAGAGTTGTTGTTGTGTATGTAGCTCCAGTTTCACCGGGTATGTTTACGCCACCCTTCTTCCACTGGTATGTTGGTGTTGTTCCTCCGTTTGTGGGGGTTGCAGTAAATATTACAGATGTGCCTGCACAGATAGCTCCTGCAGGATTGGCAGCAATGTTGACGCTGGCCGGGAGACTGGGATTAACAGTCATAGTGATACCTGGGGAGGTAGCCGGTGATCCGCTGACACATAGTGCATTGGAGGTCATGGTGACAGTAATCACATCACCGTTGGCAAGAGTTGTTGTTGTATATGTAGCTCCAGTTTCACCGGGTATGTTTACGCCACCCTTCTTCCACTGGTATGTTGGTGTTGTTCCTCCGTTTGTGGGGGTTGCAGTAAATATTACAGATGTGCCTGCACAGATAGCTCCAGCAGGATTGGCAGCAATGTTGACGCTGGCCGGGAGACTGGGATTAACAGTCATATTGATACCTGGGGAGGTAGCCGGTGGTCCGCTGACACATAGTGCATTGGAGGTCATGGTGACAGTGATCACATCACCGTTGGCAAGAGTTGTTGTTGTGTATGTAGCTCCAGTTTCACCGGGTATGTTTACGCCACCCTTCTTCCACTGGTATGTTGGTGTTGTTCCTCCGTTTGTGGGGGTTGCAGTAAATATTACAGATGTGCCTGCACAGATAGCTCCTGCAGGATTGGCAGCAATGTTGACGCTGGCCGGGAGACTGGGATTAACAGTCATATTGATACCTGGGGAGGTAGCCGGTGATCCGCTGACACATAGTGCATTGGAGGTCATGGTGACAGTGATCACATCACCGTTGGCAAGAGTTGTTGTTGTATATGTAGCTCCAGTTTCACCGGGTATGTTTACGCCACCCTTCTTCCACTGGTATGTTGGTGTTGTTCCTCCGTTTGTGGGGGTTGCAGTAAATATTACAGATGTGCCTGCACAGATAGCTCCTGCAGGATTGGCAGCAATGTTGACGCTGGCCGGGAGACTGGGATTAACAGTCATAGTGATACCTGGGGAGGTAGCCGGTGATCCGCTGACACATAGTGCATTGGAGGTCATGGTGACAGTAATCACATCACCGTTGGCAAGAGTTGTTGTTGTATATGTAGCTCCAGTTTCACCGGGTATGTTTACGCCACCCTTCTTCCACTGGTATGTTGGTGTTGTTCCTCCGTTTGTGGGGGTTGCAGTAAATATTACAGATGTGCCTGCACAGATAGCTCCTGCAGGATTGGCAGCAATGTTGACGCTGGCCGGGAGACTGGGATTAACAGTCATAGTGATACCTGGGGAGGTAGCCGGTGATCCGCTGACACATAGTGCATTGGAGGTCATGGTGACAGTAATCACATCACCGTTGGCAAGAGTTGTTGTTGTATATGTAGCTCCAGTTTCACCGGGTATGTTTACGCCACCCTTCTTCCACTGGTATGTTGGTGTTGTTCCTCCGTTTGTGGGGGTTGCAGTAAATATTACAGATGTGCCTGCACAGATAGCTCCTGCAGGATTGGCAGCAATGTTGACGCTGGCCGGGAGACTGGGATTAACAGTCATAGTGATACCTGGGGAGGTAGCCGGTGATCCGCTGACACATAGTGCATTGGAGGTCATGGTGACAGTAATCACATCACCGTTGGCAAGAGTTGTTGTTGTATATGTAGCTCCAGTTTCACCGGGTATGTTTACGCCACCCTTCTTCCACTGGTATGTTGGTGTTGTTCCTCCGTTTGTGGGGGTTGCAGTAAATATTACAGATGTGCCTGCACAGATAGCTCCAGCAGGATTGGCAGCAATGTTGACGCTGGCCGGGAGACTGGGATTAACAGTCATATTGATACCTGGGGAGGTAGCCGGTGATCCGCTGACACATAGTGCATTGGAGGTCATGGTGACAGTAATCACATCACCGTTGGCAAGAGTTGTTGTTGTATATGTAGCTCCAGTTTCACCGGGTATGTTTACGCCACCCTTCTTCCACTGGTATGTTGGTGTTGTTCCTCCGTTTGTGGGGGTTGCAGTAAATATTACAGATGTGCCTGCACAGATAGCTCCAGCAGGATTGGCAGCAATGTTGACGCTGGCCGGGAGACTGGGATTAACAGTCATATTGATACCTGGGGAGGTAGCCGGTGATCCGCTGACACATAGTGCATTGGAGGTCATGGTGACAGTGATCACATCACCGTTGGCAAGAGTTGTTGTTGTATATGTAGCTCCAGTTTCACCGGGTATGTTTACGCCACCCTTCTTCCACTGGTATGTTGGTGTTGTTCCTCCGTTTGTGGGGGTTGCAGTAAATATTACAGATGTGCCTGCACAGATAGCTCCTGCAGGATTGGCAGCAATGTTGACGCTGGCCGGGAGACTGGGATTAACAGTCATATTGATACCTGGGGAGGTAGCCGGTGATCCGCTGACACATAGTGCATTGGAGGTCATGGTGACAGTGATCACATCACCGTTGGCAAGAGTTGTTGTTGTGTATGTAGCTCCAGTTTCACCGGGTATGTTTACGCCACCCTTCTTCCACTGGTATGTTGGTGTTGTTCCTCCGTTTGTGGGGGTTGCAGTAAATATTACAGATGTGCCTGCACAGATAGCTCCTGCAGGATTGGCAGCAATGTTGACGCTGGCCGGGAGACTGGGATTAACAGTCATATTGATACCTGGGGAGGTAGCCGGTGATCCGCTGACACATAGTGCATTGGAGGTCATGGTGACAGTGATCACATCACCGTTGGCAAGAGTTGTTGTTGTATATGTAGCTCCAGTTTCACCGGGTATGTTTACGCCACCCTTCTTCCACTGGTATGTTGGTGTTGTTCCTCCGTTTGTGGGGGTTGCAGTAAATATTACAGATGTGCCTGCACAGATAGCTCCTGCAGGATTGGCAGCAATGTTGACGCTGGCCGGGAGACTGGGATTAACAGTCATATTGATACCTGGGGAGGTAGCCGGTGATCCGCTGACACATAGTGCATTGGAGGTCATGGTGACAGTAATCACATCACCGTTGGCAAGAGTTGTTGTTGTATATGTAGCTCCAGTTTCACCGGGTATGTTTACGCCACCCTTCTTCCACTGGTATGTTGGTGTTGTTCCTCCGTTTGTGGGGGTTGCAGTAAATATTACAGATGTGCCTGCACAGATAGCTCCTGCAGGATTGGCAGCAATGTTGACGCTGGCCGGGAGACTGGGATTAACAGTCATAGTGATACCTGGGGAGGTAGCCGGCGATCCGCTGACACATAGTGCATTGGAGGTCATGGTGACGGTAATCACATCACCGTTGGCAAGAGTTGTTGTTGTGTATGTAGCTCCAGTTTCACCGGGTATGTTTACGCCACCCTTCTTCCACTGGTATGTTGGTGTTGTTCCTCCGTTTGTGGGGGTTGCAGTAAATATTACAGATGTGCCTGCACAGATAGCTCCAGCAGGATTGGCAGCAATGTTGACGCTGGCCGGGAGACTGGGATTAACAGTCATAGTGATACCTGGGGAGGTAGCCGGTGATCCGCTGACACATAGTGCATTGGAGGTCATGGTGACAGTAATCACATCACCGTTGGCAAGAGTTGTTGTTGTATATGTAGCTCCAGTTTCACCGGGTATGTTTACGCCACCCTTCTTCCACTGGTATGTTGGTGTTGTTCCTCCGTTTGTGGGGGTTGCAGTAAATATTACAGATGTGCCTGCACAGATAGCTCCAGCAGGATTGGCAGCAATGTTGACGCTGGCCGGGAGACTGGGATTAACAGTAAATGTAAGAGTAGAAGAAGTTGCCTCATTACACTCCGGATGTGCAGGATATATATGTACCTGAAAATAATATGTGCCAGCAATACTTGTAAGAGGACTATATAATTGGTTAATTGCTCCAGAAATAGCAGTCCATGGTCCAACTGCTGTAGGACCTGATCTCCATTCGTATAAGTAAGTGCCAGTCCCATCAATTACATCAGCAGATAATGAAACAACTTCATTCTGACAAATACTAGTGGGGCCTGAAATATTAACTGATGGCTCCGGAACAATAGTTATAACCTTCGGGGAAGTTGTAAAAGTTGATCCGCATGCATCTAGAACAATGCAATTGTAGCTAAAAGGACCAGGAATAGTTAAAACAGGCGGATCATAATTACCCTGGGTAGCTCCAGCGATATTTGTTCCGTTTAATCTCCACTGGTAAGTATAAGGTTTTCTTCCTCCAGAAATAGCCGGAGAATTAAAAAAAAGCGAATCGGGATTATATCCCTGGCATTCCTCAAGTGGTGAAGTGTTATGAGCTCCCGGTACTAGAAGTGGGTAAAAAGTTAGAATCAATTGATCTGATGCAGCCGCACAAGGACCGGCAGGATCATTTGTTGTAAGTGTCAAAGTTACTGTCCCTGCTGAAATCTCGCCAGCACTTGGTGTATATGTAGCATTAAGTGTAGTATTATTGGGTGTAAAAGTCCCCGACCCGCCTGACCAAGTTGCGGACGTTGCAGAACCACCAATAGATCCTCCTAATGGAATTGGAGATATAGTACATACAGTTTGATCAATACCTGCATTAACAGTTGCAACAGGGTTAATAGTAATAATTACCTGGTCATTTACAGCCGGGCACGAACCAACAGCATTAGCTGTAAGAGTCAGAGCTGCTGTCCCAGAAGCAATTTCAGCTGCACTAGGTGTATAAGTAGCATTTAGTGTAGTGTTATTCGGTAAGTAAGTTCCGGTTCCTCCTGACCAAGTACCTGATACCGCTCCTCCCCCAATACCTCCAGCAAGAGTGGCTGAGGCTGACGAACAGATAGTCTGATCAGTACCTGCATTTGCTGTTAACAAGGGTAACAAAATATCTATAGGATCTGAATCAGCTGATTGACAGGAGCCTACGACAATAGCTTGATAGGTATAGTGATAAGATAATCCTAATGGTTGTAAAGTAATAGTTCTTGGAGAAGTCCCTAAAGCTACTACACTTCCGCCTGGCCATCGTTTGACTTGGGCTGTTCCTGTCCATCCGGAGACTTGTACAGTCGCATTTGGCGTCGTACAAGTCGGTTGGGTAGTTATGGTCACAGTAGGCTTGGGAGGTATAGGTGTAATTGTGATCATTTGGTTTCCTGTCATCATAGACTGGCAGTTCCCGGCACTTGTGCTGGTTGCAATAACAGTGTAAGTTCCGGCAGCAGTCTGCAAACCAAAGGAGATTGCCGAGCCTGTTCCCACAACAGGCGAGCCGGTATCTAACCCACCGAGCTGTAATTGGTAGCTGACGCCTGATTGCGAATTGGCGAGTCCAACTGCCATACCAGTTCCACCCGCACAATATGCTCCTCCACCGGTTACAGCGAAGGCTGTTGGAACTAATGGTTGAGCATTTACACTAATTGGAGTTGTACCTGATATACATCCAATATCTATTGAACTCCGGGCACGAATTGTATGGCTGCCAGGTGTTACTCCTGAAAATGTTGTTGAAGTCTGCCAGGCACCTCCATCAAGGTTATATTCGTAGGCGCCTAAAGGTGACGATACGTCTATTGTGCCTGTATTTAAAGCGCATGTGGGCTGCGCTGTAACAACTACTGTCGGGGCAGGCGGACTTGCCTGTACAGCGCCGATATTTGCGGTAGCAGAGTTATCGGATGTACATCCCGGAGAAGTTGTGACGGTAAAATAATATGACTGGTTCGCTGCCAGACCTGATAAAGTGATGTCTGTTCCGGACCATATGATATCCCCTCCGGGATAACTCGTCAAGGTCCAGCTTCCTGCGGGTAATCCACTTAATGCGATACTCCCTGTCGGTTCACCGCAGGTCGGTTGTGTTATAGTACCAATAGAAGGTGGAGTAGGAGGTGCTGGCCGGGCATAAATTATTACATCCGCAGATAAACCAGACTCACATGTAGCTTGGTTAGTAACTGTAAAATGGTGGGTTCCCTGGGCAAGCCCGGTCCAATTAATACTAAATCCACTACCATCTTTAAAAGTTCCTTCTGGCAGAAGCGTTAGTCGCCATGCACCTGATGTTGGTAATCCACTCACCATTACACTTCCATCAGAACTACATGTCGGCTGTACAGGCACTTCGACAACAGGCGCTGTGGGCACATCAGTATTTGTGGGAATAATGACATTTGTAGGACCTGAGGTACATCCTGATTCAGAGGTCACAGTAAATGTATAGGTTCCCGGAGCAAGATTGGAAACAGTGGTTGTTACGCCTGAACCAGGAGTATCTCCTCCCGGAGTTCGAGTTAATGTCCAGTTTCCCGAAGGTAAACCATTTAAATCTACACTACCAGGTGTGTGACATGTTGGGGTAGTAATATTCCCGGCAATAGGAGGAGTCGCCGGAGTTGGCCGGGCATTAATTATAATATCTGAAGATTGGTTCGAAATACAGTCTGTTCCGGTCTGTACTGTAAATCGATAAGTGGTGGCCTGGGTTAATCCGGTAACTGTCCAGAAAGATCCTGTCTGGGTAATTGGTGCAATATCCGCGGGGAAGGGTGTTAGTGTCCACGTACCTGTTGCGGGTAACCCGCTTAAATACACAGACCCGGTTGCAGTTTCACAATTTGGCTGAGTTATAGTTCCAACTGTCGGGGCAGGTAAAGGATTTACACTAATAGACAGATTTGTTGATTGTGATCCGCATCCAGTGACAGTAACTGATAAAAGACCCCCTGTTGCACCGCTAGTAAAATTTACATTGACTATGTTAGAATTTACAGAATAGCCGCTTGCGCCTGTTCCTAAATAATTCCATGCATAGTTTGCTCCTACTATCGGGGCAATTGAATAGGTCACATTGCTTTGTCCAGGACAAACAGTTGTCAAACCTGTTATGGATCCAATATTACCCATCTGACCTACGGTTACAGTGACAGGTGTTCTGGGGCTCTCGCAATAATTATTTAGACTGGTACCTGTTCTGCAAGATACCCAGTAAGTTGTTGTTGTATTAATTGGGGTGGTCCAGGGTGAACCTGAATGAATTGGGTTATCTCCTCCGCCAAACTGAATATTCCACCACTGGATAGTTGGATTATTTCCAGTGCAATTTGCTGCTGTAAAAGTGACAGAAACAGGAGTTCCTTCAGCAGTACAGCTTGAACTGGGATTTGCTGAAGCAGTTGGTGAAGCTGGAAGGGTACCGTTGACATGCAGGACTATAACAGAACTATAAACACCCAGGGGACAGGCAGTGTTTGTGACCCAAAGCCGGAAATAATAAGTCCCGGGTGTGGTGAAAAAGGACAATATTCTATAATTACTGTTTAGAGCGTAATTCGGATCTGTTGTCCAATCGATATTATTGAATGAATATTGCCAATGGTACGCTATCCCTGCACCACCAGTTCCACCTGACCTCGTGTCAATATCAGTATGATCAGCGTCTGTCCCACCTTGGATTGTTGTGCAAACCTCAACCGTTGTGCTAGAAATATTTTGCTCTGCACTAAAAGAGATAACAGGTGTTGTAGGACAACTTTGCCCTATAGCTTTACCTGCAATCAGCAGCCAGAAACCTGTAACAAGTAACAGCTTACCTAAATTAATTCGGCTCTTCATGGTATGAAAAGTTGAGTTTAAATAACCCTTAATATTTCCTTGTGTTGTTTTCAAAATACGCCTGCGGTTTAGTGAGTAATAATCACACCAGGTTTTGTCGTATTCCTTTAAAACCCGATCCGATTAATTACTGAAATCTTATAATTCTTTATTACAGAACTGATGATATCTATCTGATTAACAGCGAACTCAACGATCTTTCCAAGCGCATCCTTTATCTGTAATAACGTAGCTAAAGTTAAACCCCTTTTATCTACTAAATCTAAATCTCAGGGTCGATTTTGATAAACGCATTTAATAATTACGCCAATCAGGGTTTTTGGAACATGGATGGGTTTGACAAGGTGATTATAAAAAGTTGAAGGATCAGGGATCAGGGATCAGAGATCAGGGATCAGGGGGTTGGGAATCACCTCACACCTCACGCCTCACACTTCACTCCTCATGCCTCAAACCAAAATTCAACTCTTTCAACTCTTTCAACCCATTCAACACTTTCAACTTCTTGGCGTGAAGCTACCAATAGTTTAAGGGGTTTAAGAGGTTGAAGAGGTTTAAGGGGTTGAAGAAGTTGAAGATGTTCGACCCTTTCAACCCATTCAACTCTTTCAACCCTTTCAACAATTCCTGGGATTGAAGCTACTATTAGTTTAAGAGGTTGAAGGGGTTTAAGGGGTTGAAGAAGTTGAAGAAGTTGAAGAAGTTGAAGAAGTTGAAGAAGTTGAAGGAGTTGAACCCTATCAACCCATTCAACTTTTTTATGTAAATTAGAGCTGTCATCGCTGTATTAACTTAATAATTAAATCCATGTACACATTTAGTTTTGAAAAGTTGGAGGTATGGAATAAATGCAGGCTACTTACCAAAAAGATTTATGAGTTTACCTCTCAATTTCCTGATTCTGAAAAATTTGGCATGTCTTCACAAATGAGGAGAGCAATAATTTCAGTGTGTTCAAATATTGCAGAGGGTTCCTCACGCAAATCGGGAAAAGATCAGTCCCACTTTTATAATATGGCTTTCTCGAGTCTGATGGAAGTTTTGAACCAGATTATAATAAGTAATGACCTGAATTATCTTACTGGCGGATCACTGGTTGTATTAAGAAACGATATTCATACTATTTCACTTATGATAAATAACCTTGCAAAGTCTGCGAATAAGTAATTCATTCAACCAGATTCGGGTTCAACTCTTTCAACCCTTTCAACCCTTTCAACTCTTTGAACAATTCCTGGGATTGAAGCTACTAATAGTTTAAGAGGTTGAAGAAGTTGAAGAAGTTTAACCCTATCAACCCATTCAACTTTTTTATGTAAATTAGAGCTGTCATCGCTGTATTAACTTAATAATTAAATCCATGTACACATTTAGTTTTGAAAAGTTGGAGGTATGGAATAAATGCAGGCTACTTACCAAAAAGATTTATGAGTTTACCTCTCAATTTCCTGATTCTGAAAAATTTGGCATGTCTTCACAAATGAGGAGAGCAATAATTTCAGTGTGTTCAAATATTGCAGAGGGTTCCTCACGCAAATCGGGAAAAGATCAGTCCCACTTTTATAATATGGCTTTCTCGAGTCTGATGGAAGTTTTGAACCAGATTATAATAAGTAATGACCTGAATTATCTTACTGGCGGATCACTGGTTGTATTAAGAAACGATATTCATACTATTTCACTTATGATAAATAACCTTGCAAAGTCTGCGAATAAGTAATTCATTCAACCAGATTCGGGTTCAACTCTTTCAACCCTTTCAACCCATTCAACTCTTTCAACAATTCCTGGGATTGAAGCTACTAATAGTTTAAGAGGTTGAAGAGGTTTAAGGGGTTGAAGAAGTTCAGGCCTTTTAACACGGGATCAGGGATCAGAAATCAGAGATCAGAGATCAGGGATCAGAGATCAGAGATCAGAGATCAGGGATCAGAGATCAGAGATCAGGGATCAGAGATCAGGGATCAGGAATCAGGGGGGTGGGAATCATCACAATAAGTGGAATACGAATAAAATAACTTTTGAACTTTCTTTCTGAAAATTAATTCACCTTCAAAGATGGTTTAAAGGTTTAAGGTTTTAAGGGTTTAAATATAAAAGACAAAAGCACCTCACACCTTACTCCTGTCGCCTCACGCCTCACGCCTCACGCCTCACACCTCACACCAAGCAGCATTAATGAAGATCTTCAGAAAATTTTAAAAAGATGAATGTATCTCTGCAGAATGCTGTATTTTTGTATGATACGTCAAAACAATGGAACGTAAAAAGAATATATTAAAAGGTCAATTAGTGGATAAGCTTATCATTAATAGGGTATTCTGGTCCTATGCTGATATAAAAGCAGATGATATTTCTGATGAAATACTTATTGAAAAGGTATTAATATACCTCGATATCGAAGACATAAATTCTCTCTTTCTTATTTATCCGTATAGAACTATCAGAGAAATCTGGATAAAAGAAATTTTAATACAGGATCCATTTTATCATTCCCTGAACCTTCTGCTGGCATTTCTTTATTTTCATATTAAAAGTCCGGAGAAGTATATTCAAAAAATCAGTCACAAACACATATTATCATTGCAATGAATCCCAAGGGACTTACCGGACAAAGTCTGAAAGTGTTTGAGGCGATAAAAAAATCAGATCTGCTTCAGGAATATATGCTGATAGGAGGAACAACTCTTTCAATACAAATCAATAACAGACTCAGTGAAGATCTTGATTTTTGTAAATGGCAGGATAATCCGGAGACTCTGAATAAAGAAGTGAATTGGCCGGAATTGGAAAAATTCCTGAAAACCATCGGAAATGTCAGAACGGATATTATAGATCTTTATCAGGTTAATTTTTTCCTTGATGACATTAAAATTACTTTTTATTCCAACGCAATAACGACTTTCAGCGAAATACAAACCGGATGCACATTTGATTACATAAATCTGGCTTCAGTAAATTCCATTGGAGCAATGAAACTTGAAGTTATGTCGCGGAGAAATCTATTCCGGGATTATTATGATATTTATTCCATTTTAAAAGAAGGAATTTCTTTAAAAGAAATAGTATCTAAGAGCACTCGATATTCTCATTATCGTATGAAAACAAAAAATATACTCGGAATTATCTCAAATGGATCACTTTTCAGAAAAGAAGAAAAATTTTCTCTTCTCGAACCCAGGTATAATGTAAGCTCTCAGGATATACAGTCTTTTATACGCGGAGAAATTAATAAGGAATATGGACCGGGAGAGAGTTAATCTCTTTTCAACCCTTCAACGAGACCTCACACCTCACTCCTCACACCTCACGCTCACGCCTCACGCCTCACACCTCACGCCTCACGCCTCAAACCTCACGCCTCACGCCTCACGCCTCATGCCGCACGCCTCACACCTCACGCCTCACGCCAAAATTCAACCCTTAAACTCTTCAAGCTATTCATTTCTTCGTAAAACAACCCATCTCTTAAAGAACGGATCATCAATACTGTAAATCGACCCCTCCTTTAATATTATTCCCTTGTGTGTCAAACGTTGAAGTGTGCTGAATACAGTGCTGGATGCTCCTGTTCCAAACAGCCTCGAAAACTCATCGGATAGCGGAGAAATGTTGCCTGACGACATTCCATTCAGTACCATCATATCGGTACGGTTAAAATTGTGCCACAAGCGCTCATAATCGTTGTCATGACTCTTTACAATTTCATTTGCTGCAGTTTCTGCAATGCCGGATGAAAACCCGGATCGTACTAACAGTTCCCATACCGTGGACGCAAGCTGCTGAGTATAATATGGATGAGAATCTGTAATATCAAGAATCTCTTGTGATAATTCTTTACTCTTATCAGTAATATCAGCAAACTTCTCTTTTAGAAATACTGTGAACTTGTCTTTACTAATTTTGCCCAGGGTCATTAAGGTACCAAAACGGTAAAACGAAGAACTTTTCTTTTCAAATATCTCCCTGATCATTGACTCACTGCTGCCCATAAAAATATAATTAATATGTTTCTGATTCTGCATCACAGACCTGAGAAACCTGTCAATTGTTTTATCAATCCTGAAAATATCCTGAAACTCATCCAGCACCACTATAATCTTTTTATTATCGGTTCCCAGTTTTTCTATGAGATTCAATACATCTTCCAGAGGAGTCAGTTCCCTGGAGCCCGGTTTAAAAGATATTGACGGCTCACCTGTTACAGGGTTAATATTTACAACGGGTATAAGCCTGAATGATTTTATATAACTCTTAAGCTTTTGCACCGGAAAGATACGGTAAACCCTTTTCAGAAGCTGTGATGCAAAATCTTCAACAGAAAGCACAATCTGAATGTCAAGAAAGACATAATTTCGTTTCGATTCATTGACAATTTTCCTGATAAGACTTGTTTTTCCATATCTTCTGGGACTGATCAGAATGAGGTGGTTTTCTCCTTTTAAGTATGAGGCTATTCTCTCCATTTCATCCTCCCTGTCGGTAAAGTATGGTCCGTCAACTATTGACCCGAATTTAAAAGGATTTGTTTTCATCTTATTGCGAATTTATTCGTTGCGATATATTTCGGAAGCAAATTTACGAAACATTTCATAATGGACAAATAAATTTTCAGCCTCACACCTCACGCCTCATGCCTCAAACCAAAATTCAACCTTTCAACTCTTCAACTCAGAGATCAGGGATCAGGGATCAGAGATCAGGGACGTTCGAATTACCTCACATCTCACATCTCACACCTCAGAATGTTTATCCTGTTCCATATTTTCTTACACATATATTAAATAAGTATATGCCGGATTTAAATATTTGCAGTTTATTTAGAAAAAACCGGGATTAAGATCATTGATCTGGTTTTAGAAAAAAGCCAGATTATACAAAATGCACATAATCAGCACTTTACAAAGGAAATAAGATTCGTCATTAAAATTAATTCATTCATCACCGATATTTAGAATATGATCAAAAACACCTAATTATATGATCATTGAATAAAAAATAAGTTGTAAAATCGGTGTGATTATAAATAACCGAAAACCATTTTCACATAGGTACTACGTTGATAAAACATTGAATACAAGATTGATGAGATAGCTTTCATAATGAAAGCGGCATTATGGCCTGATTGTGTTGAAGAAAAATTTGTTTGTATATCCTAAACCAAACTTAAAGAGTATGGAGAGACTTCTACTCCCCTTAAGAATGCGGTTAAAGATTTCGGAAAACGTTTCCACTCCTGTGATGCTTATTGTCACCGGATTTTTGAGTTTTATATACAAGAAAAACCTGATCATAAATATAAATAACACCTTTCCTACAAGAGAAATTAAAAATTCAACAATATGAAAACCTTCATTGCACCTATTGCTACAACCGGAGACATTAGTGTACTTCCACCAAAATACACCATTCATTTTAAATCCGTCGTTGTAAGATCAATTCATCATGCGATGACAAAATTCAGACAATCATTTTTATCAGTGAGTGTAGTAGTGTCGCTGATATTCGGTATGGCTCAGAGGAGTTTCAGCCAGTCACAGACATTCAATTCAAGTGGTACTTTTACAGTGCCAGCTGGTGTAACATCTGTAACTGTTCAAGCCTGGGGCGGCGGAGGGAAAGGAAGTACCAGATCTTCCAATGGAAACGGTGGTGGAGGTGGAGGTGGTGCCTACTCTTCAAGTTCCTTAACTGTTGTTCCTGGTAACACATACACAGTTACAGTTGGAACAGGCAGTACTACCACTGCCGCAGGTGGAGATTCATGGTTTATTAACGCTTCATCCGTTCTGGCTAAAGGAGGAAATAGTGTTCTGGATAACACAACCACGGGTGCGACAGGAGGTCAGGCATCATCAGGTATTGGTACAACGACCCACAGTGGTGGGAATGGCGTAAACGGAGCCTCAAATTATGGTGGAGGTGGCGGTTCTTCTGCAGGAACAGAATCAGATGGTAATACAGGGTCTACCTACATTGGAGGAATTGCACCATCAGGTGGTGGTAATGGAGGGAATGGAAGAAGCGGAAGTCAGGGAGATGGTTCTTCAGGTAATGTGCCAGGAGGAGGAGGAGGAGGGGCATATAGAACAAGTTACTCAACACGTAATGGTGGTAATGGAGCAAATGGACGGTTAATTGTTTCATGGTCCACACCGGAACCAACAATTCAGGCAACAAATGTTGCCTTTAGCGCTGTTACAGCTACCGGAATGACAATCAACTGGACCTCAGGCGATGGAACAAATCGAATAGTTCTTGTTAAAGCCGGAAGTGCGGTTGACAGTGATCCTGTTGATGGAACTTCTTATACTGCCAATACTGTTTTTGGTAGTGGTGCTTCACAAATCGGCTCAACGGGTAATTATGTCGTATATAATGGTTCAGGATCCAGTGTTCCTATTACTGGGCTTACAGCAGGAACAACCTATTACGTTGCTGTTTATGAATTCAATGCCCAGGGTGTCCCCACGCTTGTTCCAAACTATCTTACAACCGGTCCTGCAACAGGAAACCAGTTAACCGCGCCGGCTAACCCTGTTGCTACCGCCGCTGCAAACATTACTGGGAGTAGCTTTGATGCAAATTGGAATACCGTCACCGGTGCCAATGGCTACCGTCTCGATGTAGCTACTGACAATACGTTCACGATCCCTAGTTTACTCCCGGGATTTTCTGACATAGATGTAACCAATGTATTGACGTATCCGATAACCGGTTTAACTGCCGGTACTCCTTATTACTACAGAGTCAGAGCATATAATGTAACAGGAACGGGTGGAAATTCAAATACCATTACCGCTGCAACTTCGATAGGCGAACCAGTCTCACAGGCTTCAAATGTAGCCTTCAGTTCTGTTACATCAACAGGGATGACAATCTCCTGGACATCAGGTGATGGCAGTAATCGCATAGTCCTTGTCAAATCGGGTAGCGCTGTGGACAACGACCCTCTTGACGGAACAGGGTATACAGCAAATACTGCATTTGGTACCGGATCACAGCTCGGATCCGGAAATTTTGTTTTGTATAATGGTACCGGCAACAGTGTATCAATAACCGGACTTACTCCCGGTACAATATATTACGTTGCCGTCTATGAATTTAATGGTTCAGGCGGATCTCAGAATTACCTTACCACAAGTCCTGCAACCGGAAATCAGATAACAGCTCCTGCTGCCCCGGTAGCTACGGCCGCAACAAACCGTTTTGAATCAGGCTTCACTGCAAACTGGAATGCAGTTACTGGTGCGGATGGCTATAGGATCGATGTTTCAACTGCACCCGATTTCTCAAGCTTCTTAGGTATTTATAATAATTTAGATATCAATAATGTAACAACACTCGCAATCACAGGACTGAGTGAAAGAACAACTTATTATTACAGGGTTTATTCATACAATACTGCCGGTAACAGCCCGGCTTCAGGAGTGATAACAGCTCTTACGCTTTCACATGAACCACTCTTGCAGGCTTCAAATGTAGTCTTCAGTGCCATAAGCAATAATTCTATGACCATAGGCTGGACAGCGGGTGACGGTGCAGAGCATATTGTTGTAATAAGATCAGGCAGTGGGGTCAACAGTGATCCTGTTGATGGCACAGCCTATACAGCCAATACTGTTTTTGGAAGCGGCTCACAGGTGGGAACAGGTAATTATGTCGTTTATAGCGGAGCAGGAAACTCAGTCACAATAACCGGACTCACTCAAAGTGTGACCTATTTTGTGGCTGTTTATGATTTCAATGATGGTACCGGCAGCCAGAATTACCTCACTGTTAATCCTGCAACTGGCAACCAGGCAACTTTTGACCCTGCAACATTCCAGTTCAGGTCAGTAATTTCAGGGAATTGGAATAATCCGGCAACATGGGAACTGTATAACGGATCATCATGGATATCTGCCACCTCAACTCCTACAGCTTCTAATGACGTCATAACTATCCAAAGTGGTAATGTAGTGACAATTTCAGCAAGTATTACTGCTGATCAGGTTACAGTAGATGCAGGTGGTCAGGTTAACATTTCATCAGGCATTACTCTTACAATTGCTAATGCTGCAGATCTTGTGGATTTCAATGTAAACGGTATTCTGAATAATGCAGGAACTGTTATTACAACAGGGGCATTGGCATTTAATTCCGGAGCCATATATCAACATGCTTTTACTACCTCTGCTGGTACTATTCCATCGGCTTCATGGTACAATGGATCTTCATGTGAGATAATTGGCTATACAAGTCCAGGAAGCGGAACAACACCCGGCGGCCTGGGTCAATCATTCTATAATTTTACCTGGAATTGTCCTTCACAGACAAGCAGGTGTATCGCATGGGCGACTTCAATGGCAGTGACGGGAACCTATAGTGTTGTAAGTACAGGAACAAGCTATATTTATTGTGCTGATGGTTCCGCTTTACCCGTTTCAATAGCAGGTAATTATAGTCAGGCCGGTGGAGAAATGAGATTTACGCGCGGGAACGGTAATGCAACAATCGGAATAATCGGGAATTTAACTATTTCCGCTGGTACTTTGAATGCTGATAACGGGGATGGTGGATCAATAATCAATCTTTTTGGTGATTTCACAATGATTGGAGGGACTTTATCAAATGGGGGATCCAATTCAGCAATTAACTTTTCAAAAAACGGATTGCAGACTTATTCAAAAACGGCAGGGACAATTGCAGGTGCCTTAAACTTTTCAGTTATAGGCAGTGCACTCTTGGACCTTGGTACCTCTATAATAAACGGAAGTACAGGTACTTTCAACTTAAATAGCGGTGCCGGAATAATTACTGCCAATACTGCCGGTCTATCAACTACAGCAGGTACCGGAAGCATACAGGTAACGGGCTTAAAAACTTACAATGCTGGCGCTAGCTATACCTATAACGGAACATCAGCGCAGGTAACTGGAAACGGTCTTACAGGCGCCCTGAATCTGACAATTAACAACAGTGCAGGAGTCACATTGTCCAATCTTGTAACCGTTTCAGGCTTACTTAATCTTACAAACGGAATTCTGACTACCACAGGTACAAATATTCTTTCTCTTACAAATACAACTACCTCTGCAATAACAGGAGCATCCGTGACGAATTACATAAATGGTCCCCTCAGGTGGACGCTGCCTGTTAACCTGGCTTCAGGATCAACTTATTTATTCCCAGTAGGTAAGGGGGGAATTTATCTTCCTTTCTCTCTGGTCAATCCGACAACCGGAACAGGAACTGTTAATGCGCAGGCTGAAGCATTTAATACCAATGCAGGTGGCTCAATAGACGGATTAACCCTGTCATCAATCAGTTCATCGGAATACTGGTCATATATACCTTCAAATATCACAAGTACTTCTATATCATTAGCCCGTCAGACAGCAATTGCTCCTTTTGATGTAATAGGTGGAAGCAATACATTGACAGGTATCTATTCATCCCTTGGAGGAGCAGCAGGAACGAACGATGTTTCAGGATCAGATCTTATTGGAACGAACAGGTTCTTAGCATTTGGTCAGCATATAACTACCTTTACCTCCGTCTCTGCCGGGAACTGGAATGATCCTGCAACCTGGGATCAGAATGAGGTTCCTACAGCTGGAGCCAATGTCATTGTCGCATCAGGATTCCCGGTAATAATTGATGCAAATACAGCAATAGTCAGAAATCTTACAATAAATAGTTCATTAGATGCCGGTACATTTGCAGTGTCGGGGACTGGAATTTTCAGCCTTTCAGGTACCGGAACACTCCTGATCGGAGGCGTAAGTAATTATCCGTCAGGATTTTCGTCCTATTCATTGAACCCCGGAAGTACAGTTAATTATGATGCTGACGGCAATCAGTCAGTTTTTGCTCAGACATACAGTAATCTGATTCTTTCCGGAAACGGAAGTAAGGATATTACTGGTGTGACAATAACCAGTATTTTAACTATTGAAGGAACTGCAACTGTATCAACACCACCGACTTTTGGTCCGACGGCTAGTTTGTTTTATAACACGGCAACTTCACGCGCTGCAGGCCTGGAATGGATAACTCCTTTCTCAGCCGCAGGTGGTGTTATCATATCTAATATTGGAGGAATTACACTTAATGAACCAAAAGTCTTTAACAATGGGAGTCCATTGACAGTTAATAGTGGCGCTTCTCTTTCATTGTCAGCGTATTCACTGACTCTGAACAGCGATCTTATAAACAACGGAATTATAAGTGGATCAGGTGGAGTAAATATTGCAGGTACCACCGCACAGAATATTGGTTCATTTACAACTACCGGAAATGTGTCTTTTACAAAATCCTCAGGTACTGCAACATTAACTGGAGACTGGAATACCGGGCAGTTAATATTGAACGGGAATGGTGGAATTCTCAGCACTAATAACAGAAATATAACAGCGTCAGGACAGCTTACATTATTTGCGAATGCTGAGATTACACTTGGATCAGGCACTCAAACGCTTCTTTTTACTGATAGTCATCTGTCACCATGGGCAGGTGGAACAATGTTGACAATAAACGGATGGGCAGGCGATTATATTGGTGGATCGGGTACAGCTGGACAAATATTTACCGGTTTGGATGAAAATGGGCTAACTGCGGGACAGCTTACACATATTCAATTCTTCGATGGCACAAATTATGTTCCTGCGACCATATTGAATACAGGGGAAGTTGTACCAGCCGGAGCTGTTGCTCCAAGCGGTCTTAGTTATAACTTTTCAAATGTTTTCACAAGAACCGTAGCTGTTTCCCCTTTAAATCCAACTGTAACCGGAATTGTTACGAACTATTCCATTAGTCCGGATTTACCGGCAGGTCTTGCTCTT
Organism: uncultured Bacteroidales bacterium; assembly: GCA_963715785.1. Lineage (GTDB taxonomy): Bacteria > Bacteroidota > Bacteroidia > Bacteroidales > VadinHA17 > LD21. The sequence goes on along the minus strand of OY970276.1, from coordinate 829,473 downwards.
GATAACGGAACTGGTGTTATAAGCGGAGCTCCAACTAATATTACAGCTATTCAAACTTACCGGATTACGGCAAGCAATACCTACGGAAGCGCATTCTTTGATCTTGAAATTACAGTTATTCCTGCTACTTTTTATTCAAGAGTAACTGGCAACTGGAATGATAATAATACCTGGTCATATACAACTCCGGACGGATCAGCAGTAGCGACCGGTATTTATCCTCTCTCAGGTGACATTGTAAACATTGTCAGTGGAAATAATGTTACGACAACAACAAATTCAGCTTGTGCCTCAGTAACATTCACAACTGCTGCAGCAACTTCTCTGACAATCATTTCAGGAACCATTCTTGATGTATCCGGAGCCCTAACTATACCCAGAACATCACCTAATTACAACCAGGTAATTGTTGGTCCGGGTACCTTAAATGCCGGAAGTATTGCGTTTACATTAGCTAACGCCACAACTTCTTCAGGACACAGATTGACGATCTCAACCGGAACAGTAACTGTTGCCGGAGATATCACCACTGATAATACCGGTTCCAGTGCAATAGTATCTTTCTCAGCTGCAGGAACCCTGAAGGTTGGCGGACAGTTTATGTCATCAGGAACTGTTGGCGGCACCTTAACAACATTTGCCGGAAGCACAGTTGAATATAACGGAGCAGCTGATCAGACAGTAAAACCTGCTACTTACCTGGGCAATATTACACTTTCAGGTGCAGGTGTCAAAACTACAACAGGTGTAACGGTAAATGGTATATTCTCATTTGACGGAACGTCAACAGCTTCAGTAGCTCCTGGTTACGGAACCGCAGCAACTTTGAGATATAACACGATCTTTCCAAGAACTGCAGGTCCGGCATGGATAAGTCCGTTTGCCGCAACAGGTGGAGTTGTTATAGCCGGATCGGGCCAAATAACTCTGAACTCAGATAAAGTATTCAATACCAATGTGCCTCTGACAATCAATTCAAGCGGCATTCTTAATACAAGTTCCAGTAATTATGGAATAACATTCGGAGGAAACTTTGTAAATGGTGGTTCTTTTATAGCCAATGCTTCGCCGATTACAATTACCGGAACCATGCCATCGCAAACCATAGGAAGTTTTTCAACTACGGGTACCGTTTCATTTACAAAAAGCTCGGGAACAGCAACCTTAACCGGTGTTATCCATACAGGTCCGTTTGTAATGAATGGCAATGGTATCCTTCTTGATGACGGAAGTTTCAATATAACTGGTGCGCCTTCAACAGGTACATTCTCCCTGCTGGCAAATGCATCTATAACACTTGGACCAAGTGGTCATTTAGTAACATTCGCTGACAGTCATTCAGCAGCATGGACTGCCGGTCAGGTACTTACTATCAACGGATGGACAGGTGGATTTGATGGCACTGCAGGTACCGCGGGAAGAATCTTTGTAGGATCAGATGCATCCGGATTATCAACTTCACAGCTTTTGCAGATACGTTTCTTTGACGGAACAAAATTTGTACCCGCCGGTATCCTCTCAACAGGTGAAGTTGTACCGACACCAAACAGCGCTCCAAGCAACTTAACATATATCCCCAACCCTGTTATTTTTACCAGAACTGTATCGATTGCCCCAATGAATCCTACGGTTACAGGTACAGTAACGAACTATTCTGTTAATCCTACTTTGCCTGCAGGGCTTAATCTTGATCCGTTAACAGGTATAATAGACGGAACACCGTCAGTAGCTACTCCCTTATCTGTTTATGTCATTACGGCTACCAATGGTTCTTTTGGATCTACTTCTTTTAATCTTACAATCACTGTCCAGGGATCAACTTTCTATTCACGTGCAAATGGTAACTGGGATGGGGATATATGGGCTTATACTTCGAACGGTACCATTCTTAATGGAATTTATCCTCAGGCTGGAGATTTTGTAATAATCCAGTCAAATAATACTGTTACAGTAGATTTAAATGCAGCGTGTGCAACTTTGAATTTCACTACAGGAACTTCAGGTGCAGCCTTAGTTACAATAAGTCTCACTAATTCATTAACAGTTTCAGGTAACGTAACAATACAGCGTCAGGGATCCGGCGGATCAACAAATACTCTGGCAGTAAATGCAGGAACTCTGTCATGTGCATCTCTTGATTTGCAATCGACTACTTCACGGAACAGTGTTCTCACTATATCAACAGGAACTGTTAATGTCTCCGGGAATATCACCTCTGCCGGAACTTCATCGCAGATTATTTTCGCTGGTGCAGGCATACTAAATGTAGGCGGCACATTCCTGAGCGGCACAGCGGCAACATTTACAGCCTCTACAAGTACTGTTAATTTTAATGCTTCCGGCACACAGATAATAGCACCGTTTGCATATACATTCAATAATGTTATACTCTCAGGTTCCGGGACAAAAACAACTACAAACGCAATAATTAATGGCATCCTGTCAATTGAAGGAACTGCAATAACATCCGGAACTCCGGCTTATGTAGGAGCTGCTACTCTTCAATATAACACGGCAACTTCACGTGTCGTCGGAACTGCATGGATAACACCATTCACAGCAACCGGAGGCGTAGTAATAGCAAATACCGGAGTGATAACATTGAATGCGGCAAAAGTTTTCAATGCTTCTGTTCCTCTTACAATTAATAGTGGCGCCGTCCTAAATACAGATGTAAACAGCGATTTCGGATTAACGATCGGCGGCAATTTCGTCAATAATGGAACGCTTACAGCCAATGCTTCTCCGATTACAATTAACGGGAATGCACTGTCACAAAACATTGCTGGTCTGACAACTACAGGTTCGTTTATATTTGCTAAACCTTCAGGGATTGCAACACTAACCGGGGCATTGAATGCTGGATCATGCAATCTCGGTGGAAACGGAGGCATACTCAATACGGGCAGCAATAATATTACTGTTACGGGAGCACTCACATTATCAGCTAATTCAATTTTAACTCTTGGAGCTTCTCCACATACACTTACATTTGGTGACAGCCAACTGGCTACATGGACGGGAGGTACAACTATAACCGTTAACGGATGGGCAGGATTATGGGATGGCACTTCAGGAACAGGCGGACAAATATTTTTTGGAACTGACGGGAGCGGACTGACAGCGGATCAGCTGGCACAGATAAGGTTCTACGATGGTACAAATTATTTCCCTGCTATTATTCTGGGAAGCGGGGAAGTAGTTCCAAACGGAACCGTTGCTCCTTCCAATTTAAGTTATACATCACCGGTCACATTCACACGTTTTACTGATATAACCCCTTTGATTCCATCAGTAACAGGAGCTGTAACACTTTATACTGTTAGTCCGTTTTTGCCAGCCGGTCTTAATATTGATCCATCAACAGGTGTTATCAGCGGTGCACCAACAGTGTCTGCAGCAACCGATACCTGTACCATTACTGCTGCTAATGTTAATGGGAGCACAACTTTTGATATTATAATCACCGTTCAGGGAACCAGATTCTATTCAATCGGAACAGGCAACTGGAATAGTAATGCCATTTGGTCATTTACTTCCGGAGGAGCCGCAGTTGGATCGGGTATATACCCTGATGCCGGTGACATTGTAAGCATTGAGAATGGCCACACAGTAACAGTTGCTGCAAATGTATCCGCTTCATCAGTTACATTTACAGGGGTCTCTGGTAATCTGGTAGTTAACACCGGTATTGCCTTGTCAGTAGCCAATGCTGTGACCTTAAATAACTCTGCAACAGCCGCGGTAGCTGCTACCATCTCGGGTGGAGGATCATTATCCTGCGGATCTGTTTCAGTTGGTAATAATACTGCTCCTACAGGGTCGCCAACCACTGCTACCCATACATTGACTTCCACTTTAGCTTCTATAAGTGTAACAGGTAATGTGTCTATTGTCAGCACGAGGACCGGGGGTGGAACTACCCGATACAGAAACGGAGTATTTGTTATAAATAGTGGAATAATTTCAGTGGCAGGTATTATTACTCCGACCACATATTCAAATAATAGTTCGATTGCCACTCTTACTCTTGGTAACTCAAGTCCGACATTAATGCTCGAAAATTCATCGCCATTTGGAACAACAAATAACAATGGTGTGTTTACTACTACCTTAAATGGCACCGGGGCTACTGTCAATTACAACGGGGCAGATCAAACAGTTCTTACAACGATATATAGCAACCTGACACTTTCTGGAAGTGGGTCTAAAACAATTGATGGTATTAATGCTGGCGTCAATGCACTTCTTACAATAGAGGGAGATGCAACCGCCTCGGCAGCTCCGGTTTACGGTACTGCAGCAGGTCTGGTCTATAACGTCACTTCTTCACGAACAGCAGGTCCTGAATGGCCCGCTACATTTGAGGCAGCTGCAGGAGTAGTTATATCCGGTTCGGGTGAAATTACTTTAAATGAACCAAAAGCGTTTGCTGTATCAATTCCACTCACAATAAATACTGGAGCATCACTGAACACAGATGCAACCAATAGCTATGGACTGATATTAGGCGGTAATTTTGCAAATGCTTTAGGAACCTTCACAGCAAATGCTTCACACATAACTCTTTCAGGTGGGATGGATGCGCAAAGCATATCAGGTTTTGCCACAACCGGAACTGTAACTATGGCTAAATCCACAGGAACTGCTACTTTAACCGCAAACATCTCTACTGGTCCGGTTATACTGAATGGGAATGGCGGAATCCTGAGCACAGGCGGATTTAATATTAATTCGTATCCTGCTCCTGCATCTGCGGTTCTTTCATTATCAGGATTATCAACGCTGAACCTTGGAACGACCTCAGTTGTAAGATTTACAGACAGTCAGTCAGCAAGCTGGACATCAGGTTCTGCATTAACTATAACCGGATGGACAGGTGCTTTTGACGGCTCCACAGGTTCGGGAGGAAGGATCTATGCGGGAGAAAGTGTAAGCGCACTGACGTCGGGTCAGCTTGCAAAAATAAGATTCTTCAACTCATCTTCCAGCACGTATGCGCCTGCCACAATACTGGTAGATGGTGAAATAGTTCCTACGATTGCCACAGCTCCAAGCGCTCTGAGTTATCAGTCACCTAATGTGTTCTCAAAGAATACTTTAATAACTCCGTTAGTTCCTTCGGTTGCAGGCACTGTTGATAATTATTCGGTTGATCAATTACATCCATTACCAGACGGACTAAATATTGACCCTGTAACAGGTATAATCAGCGGAACACCAACAACCTTTACACCGGAACAAGTATATACGGTTACAGCAACAAACGGCTTGGGATCAACATCATTTGATATTACGATCACTGTTCTGGGGACTGCTTACTACTCCCGTATAACAGGCAACTGGAATGATAATAACGTCTGGTCATATACACCAGGAGGCGTAGCTGTGCCCGCCGGTGTATTCCCGGGTGCAGGAGATGTAGTAAACATTGTAGGTGGTTTTAATGTAACTGCGACAGCCAATGCTGCATGTGCAATGTTAAATTTCACAACTGCAACTGCCACTTCACTTACACTAAACGCCGGGGTTACACTTGATGTCTCGTCAAACATTACCATACCCAGAACAGGGAATAATGGCACCAACAATTTAAATGTAGGCCCCGGAATCTTGAACGCCGGAAGTATTGCCTTTACAAACGGTGGAGGGTCAGTCAGGCATCAGATTACTATCTCAACCGGTACAGTTAATGTTACTGGTGATGTAACCCAATCGGGTAGCACAGGCAGTGCCTCAATCATTTTCTCTGGAGCCGGTACATTAAACCTTGGGGGATCATTCCTGACTTCTTCAACCGGAACACTGGCCCTTGCATCAGGTTGTACAGTCAATTATAACGGAGCAGCCCAGACGGTAGGTAATTTTACGTACAATAATCTAACTCTCTCAGGAAGTGGTGTGAAAACCATCTCAGGAGTAACCGTTAATAACCTGCTTTCCATTGAAGGGACTGCGACAACATCAGCAGCCCCAATTTACGGTTCAGCAGCAGCTCTTCAATATAATACCATAACACCAGGAGTTGCCGGACCTGCCTGGATTACACCATTTACAGCAACAGGTGGTGTGATTATAGCAAATATAGGCACAATAACGCTTAATGAAGCAAAAGTTTTCAACGTTTCAGTTCCCCTTACAATAAATAGCGGAGCAGTACTTAATACAGATGCTCTCAATAACTTTGGCCTGACTCTTGGAGGTAACCTGGTAAATAATGGAACCCTTAATGCAAATGCCTCAGTTATTACTATTTCAGGTGCGATGGCATCTCAGAACATTGGTGGATTTAGTACAACAGGCAACGTCAACATTGCCAAACCATCAGGCACTGTATCACTGACTGGTGTATTGAACACAGGTTCATTCACTCTGAATGGAAGTGGTAGCACTCTGAATACAAACAGCAATAATATAACTGCTGCAGGTGCTCTGATACTCTCATCAAATTCAGTAATCACATTAGGAGCTGCTTCTCATACACTTACATTTGCCAACAGCAGTACCGCTACATGGACAGGCAGCACAGCCCTGACAATTAACGGATGGGCTGGCAGTTGGGATGGAACAGGAGGAGCAACAGGTGGTAAAATATTTATAGGGGCTGATGCAACAGGTCTCTCATCAACACAACTGGCTCAGATCAGATTCTTTGATAATACTTCCTACTTCCCGGCCAGTATTTTATCAACAGGTGAAATTGTTCCAATACCAGCCACAGGTCCCAGCAATTTAAGTTATTCCTCGCCTAATATATTCAGCAAGGGCATATTGATAACTTCATTGAGTCCGACAGTAGCTGGAACAGTAACAAACTATTCTGTCAATCCTGGATTACCAGCCGGTCTTGATATAGATGCCGGAACCGGAGTAATCAGCGGAACACCCACCATAGCAACAGCTACAGGTGTTTATACTGTAACAGCATCTGATGGAGTTACTTCTACAACATTTGATATTACCATAACTGTAACCGGGACTACTTTCTATTCCATTGCAACAGGTAACTGGAACAGCAATACAACCTGGTCGTACACATCGGGAGGAGCAGCTGTTCCGGGTGGCATTTTCCCAGATGCTGGTGATATAGTTAATATTGCAGCCGGGCATGCGATCACTGTTCAGGCAAATGTCTCCTGTTCTTCAATCACATTCACGAATACCGGATCAGCTGTTAATATCAATTTAGCAACTACTCTGACTGTCAGCGGGGCAATAACGATGAATAGTGCAAACTCAAGCTATACAAATTCAATCGGAGGGTCAGGAACTTTAAATTGCGCATCACTGATTGTTGGAACAACATCATCCCCTTCAAGGGATCGTACAACAGTTCTTACATCAAATATTTCCAATTTTAATATTTCTGGAAATATTACAATTTTCAGTATAAGAGCCAATAGCAATAATAACAATGCTACCTTCACGATAAATAGTGGCATAGTGTCTGTTGGCGGGACAGTGACACCTGTGACTACTTCGAGTTCGAGCTGTACTGCAACTCTTACGCTCGGAATAAACAGTCCGACATTGGTTCTTAGTAATGCAATACCTTTCGGAGCAACAAGTAACCAGGGTACTTTTGCTACCAATTTGAATGGAACAGGTGCCACAGTTAATTACAGTGGTTCAGATCAACCCGTTAAAAACGGAACATATACAAATCTTATTCTGTCTGGAACTGGTACAAAAACTATCGTTACGGCAACTGTTAATGGAATACTTTCGATGGAAGGAACTGCGATTGCATCAGCAGCTCCAACGTACGGTGGTTCAGCTACATTACAGTATAACAAGCCGTCAGCATTCACATCCGGACCTGAATGGGTAACTCCATTTACAGGAACAGGAGGGGTAATAATTGCCAACACGGGTGAAATTACACTGAACGGTGCAAAAGTGTTGAATGCTATACGTCCTCTTACCATAAACCTGGGTGCATCATTAAATACTGATGCTGCCAGCAGTTACGGATTGACATTGGGTGGTAACTTTACTAATAACGGTACATTAACCGCAAACAACGGAAGCGTAGCATTTAATGGAACGGCTTTGCAGACAATTAGTGGGTCAACAAATACCTCATTCTATAATGTTACAATTAGTAATATAGCCGGAGTAACATTTGGAAGCAGTGAAACAATTAATGGGACTTTGGCTCTGACTGCCGGAATTCTGACCACGGCCAATCCACTTACTGTTAATAATAATTCATCCACAGCCATAACAGGTGGTACTTCAACATCATTTATAAATGGATCTGTTGTATGGTCATTACCATCGGATCTTATTGCGGGTACAACCTACAATTTCCCTGTTGGAAAGGGAACGACATATCTTCCATTCTCCCTTGTTGATCCTTTGACCGGGAGTGCTCCAATAACTGCACAGGTTGAGGCATTTACGGCAGGTACTGGTGGAACATTTGACGGAACTCTTGATCAGTTAAGTGCAACTGAGCATTGGGAATTTGCCACCACAGGTAACTTTACCAACGGTTCTGTTTCATTATCAAGACCATCAGCTATTTTGCCATTGAATGTAATCGCAGGAAGCAGTGCTTTGACCGGTGCTTATACTACTCTTACTGGGACAACCGGGTCAAATGGAGTTACTGGTTCCGACAACATTGGAACAAGCAGATTCTTTACATTTGGCGAAACTCATAAGGGCATTTCCACCGGTACACTTTCCGGTTCAGCATTCTGCGTAGGATCACCTGTTTCTGTTCCATTTACAATTACAGGTACATTCCTGGCCGGCAATGTCTTCACTGCCCAGCTTTCTGACGCAAGTGGCAGTTTCACGTCACCTGTAACAATTGGAACATTAACTCAAACGACATCCGGAACAATTTCTGGTACCATTCCAATTAATACAGCTGCCGGTACAGCCTATAGAATTCGTGTTGTCAGCAGTACACCAGCAGTTACTGGAACAGATAATGGAAGTGATTTGACAATGAATTCATTACCTGTATTGACTATAGGAAGTAATCAACCAATATGTTCTGGTGCAACTTTGCTTTTGACATCCAGACCCGATGGTGAAACTTCATACAGTTGGACTGGACCAAATTCGTTCGCAACTGCTGAGCAGAATCCATCCATAGCCAATGCAACAACCGTTGCATCTGGAACATATTTTGTCACTGTAGTAGACGCTTTAGGCTGCTCATCAATCGCACAAACGATCGTTGACGTTCAACCTTCCCTGAATCTTGATGACAGTAATGTTTATAGCGACTCACCAGCAAGCGCACCTCTTTGCGAAGGATCTACTTTGCACCTATTCTCCCCATCTGGTGGATTAAGCTATCAGTGGTTAAAGGAAGGTTCCGAATTGGTATCCACAGATCCAAATCCTGTATTTACTAATGTACCAGCCTCGGCTGCAGGTGATTACTATGTGCTGATTTACAATACTTGCAGTCCTGATCCATTCTCCTGGTACACAACTGTCGCAATTAATCCAAGACCTGTACCAACAATTCTTGGAAATAATATTGTATGTGCCACTGTTCCAGGTAATATCTATACTACTGAAGCAGGTATGACAAATTATGTGTGGACTGTCTCCCCGGGTAATACTTATACTGGTGGAACTTCTATTGATAATACAATCAACATAACATGGAATACGGCAGGTGCACAATCAGTTAAGTTAAATTACACTGATGCACACGGATGTGCAGCAGCAACCGATGCGCAGTATAATGTAACTGTCAATACTAATCCGGTAATTACGCTGCCACCTTCGCCAGCTATTGTTTCTTACTGTCTTAATAGTACAGCAAGTTCATTATCCGTTATAGCAACAGGCGCAACAGGTTATCAGTGGTACAGCAATACATCTCCGTCAACAACCGGAGCAAACTTAATTACTGATGCTACATCAAACATCTATACGCCACTTACTACAACTGCAGGCACTCTGTATTACTATTGCGTTATTACAAATGCAAACAGTTGTGCAATTGCAAGTAGTTTCTCAGGACCAATTACTGTAACTCCTTTAATTACAAATAACGTTGTCAGCGACGCTCAGGCAATATGCTACAATACCACACCGGTCGCCTTAACAGGTACACAACCTGAAGATGGTGGAGGTATAGGCAGCTACACCTTTAACTGGGAAAACAGCACAACAAGCACAACAGCCGGTTTCTCCAATGCAAGCGGCAACCACGTTCTTCCAGGTTACACTCCGGGTGTTTTAACGCAAACGACCTGGTATCGCAGAACAGTGGTATCAGGAGGATGTTCAGACACATCTGCAGCAATTCAGATAACTGTCAATCCATTACCTGCAACTGTAACAGTCACAGGAGGCGGATCAGCATGTATCAGTACCACACTTAATGCTTCCAATGGAAATGACGGGACAATGTATTTCCAGGGAACAACCTCTGGAGGAACATCAACAGCCACACCTTCAACTTCTCAGCTGATAACTGATCCGGGAACTTATTATTTCAGGGCTCAGTCGGCCGAAGGTTGCTGGGGTCCGGAAGGATCAGCTACAGTGATTATCAATACTCCTCCTGTTACAACCGGCGCAGTCATATGCCAGGGAGGAAGCGGGACGATATCATCATCTACTGTCTGTAGTTCAGGCGTTCCGACATCAATAGGGCCAAAGAATGCTGGAACGGGAGCAAGTGTAACAGGGGTCGGGTCAGTTGACTGGACTAATCCTGGCAACATTACATCACCAGGTTCACCATATGCGCAGGTTAGTATTCCTTCGAATGGGACATCCCGATATCTCAGAGGAACTAATTATGGATTTACAATACCATCTAATGCAACTATTAACGGGATTTCAGTTGTAATTAACCGTTATATTGAGTCCACATCAAGCGGTGTTGATAATGTGGTCCAGTTGGTAAAAGCCGGAACAATTACTGGTAATAATCTTGCCTCTTCAAATAACTGGCCTAATGCTATTGGAACAGCAGCTTATGGAGGAGCCAGTAACCTTTGGGGAACAACATGGACACCTTCAGATATTAATAATTCAGGTTTTGGAATTGTCCTTTCAGCAAAAACCTCAAGTGGCTCTACTCGAATAGCCTATGTAGATTATATGCAGATCACTGTTACATATACAGTTTCTGGAATATCCTGGTACGATGCTCCATCAGGAGGATCATTACTGGGTTCAGGATCTCCATTTAATCCGGTAGGCACTTCAGTATTGCCGAATACCAATACTCCCGGAACCTATACTTTCTATGCCGCATGTTCAGTTGCACCTGATTGCCGGACATCTACTTCTGTTATAGTCAATCCAATGCCTGCAGCAGTAGTTGTTACAGGCGGAGGAACTGTATGTATAAATACGACTCTGACAGCGGATAATGGCAGTGATGGAACTATGTATTTCCAGGGAACAACTTCCGGCGGAACATCTGTTGCAATACCTTCAGCTTCACAACTGATCACAGAGCCAGGAACTTATTATTTCAGGGCACAATCAGCTGATGGTTGCTGGGGACCGGAAGGAAGTCAGACAGTGGTTATTAATACACCACCCGTAACAACAGGAGACACGATCTGTGCTGGATCAAGTGGGGTATTAACTTCCTCTTCAGCTTGTTCTTTGGCGAATCCTATTCAAACATCCGCTACATTTGCCACTGCAGGTGCTGATGTTACCGGCATTGGTTCAATAGCTTGGAACAATCCTGGAAGAGTAATTGCTAATGATAACAGTTATGTAACTGCTAATCAAAATGGAACAACCCATTACCTTCGTGCAACAAACTATGGTTTTGCAATTCCCGCAAACGCTACTATTAACGGCATTATGGTTACAATAGGACGTTTTGTAAATGGATCTGGTGGAGGAACGGACGCACGGGATAATGTTGTAAGTCTGGTTAAGGCAGGTGTTGTAACAGGCAATAACCTAGCTGTTACAGGAACAGATTGGCCTACATCTGAAGCAGCAACGACATACGGTAACCTCACTTCAAACTCCTGGGCAGGAGGGATATGGAATCCATCAGACATAAATGATACTAATTTTGGTGTTGCACTTTCGATAAATATCGGAAATAACAGAACCGCGGATGTCGATTACATCCAGGTGACTGTTGGGTATTCTTTGCCTGGATCTACTGATTGGTATACTGCAAGCGGTACATTTATGGGTTCAGGTTCTCCATTTGATCCGGTTGGAAAACCAGGAGGACTGACAAATACCGATGTCTCCGGGACATATACCTATTATGCAGTTTGTTCTACTTCGACTCTTAACACATGTCGCACAGCTACTAACTTTGTGATCAACGCATTACCTACAGCTCCGGTTGCAGGAAACAATAGCTATACCTATGACGGAACTCTGAAAACTGCAGTAGCAAGTGTTGATGATGGTATGACTATCGACTGGTTCGCTGATGCCACAGGAGCTACCACAGCATCGGTTCCGTCTGGAACTATTGCCGGTGACTATTCCGCTTATGCCCAGGCAAGAGATTTAACAACCGGTTGTATTAACCCGACGCGTACTCTCGTAACATTGACCATTGCTCAACGACCAATCACTATCACAGCTGATCCGGGTCAGACAAAGGTTTACGGCGATGCTGATCCTCTTTCATTCAGCTATACTGTTACCGGCGACGGTCTTGCAGCTGGCGATTCATTCTCCGGCGGTCTGCAGAGACTGGCAGGAGAGGGAGTCGGGACTTATGCCATAAATATAGGTTCATTGATAGTAGCTGGCAAGGAATCAAGTTATGCAGTCACTTATGTAGCTGATAATTTCACGATCACACCGATGCCAATCACAGTCACAGCCGATGCCGGCCAGACAAAGATTCATGGCGAAGTTGATCCTCTTCCATTCACATATACATCAATACCGACAGGATTACTTCCAAACGGAGCAAGTGTATCTTTCACAGGAGCGCTTAGCCGTGAAGCCGGAGAAAGTGCAGGAAGCTATGTAATAGGACAGGGTGATCTTGCCAATGGCAACTACACTATCAACTATGTACCGGCTAACTTCGTAATTACCGGAATGCCGATTACAGTAACAGCTGATGCAGGTCAGACGAAGGTTTATGGAGCAGTTGATCCTCTTCCTTTCACCTTTACCTCAGTTCCGGCAAACGGATCTGTATTGGCAAATGGTGAGACTGTATCCTTCACAGGAGCGCTTAGCCGTGAAAACGGAGAAAATGTGGGAAGCTATGTAATAGGTCAGGGTGATCTTGGAAATGCGAACTACACTATCACTTATGTCCAGGATAACTTTACAATCACTCCGATGCCAATCACAGTCACAGCCGATGCCGGCCAGACAAAGGTATATGGAGCAGTTGATCCTCTTCCATTCACATACACATCATTACCGACGGGATTACTTCCGAACGGTGCAAATGTATCCTTCACAGGAGCACTTAGCCGTGAAATCGGTGAAAATGTGGGAAGCTACGTTATAGGACAGGGTGATCTTGCCAATGACAACTACACTATCACTTATGCAGAGGATAACTTCACTATCACTCCAATGCCAATCACAGTCACAGCCGACGCCGGTCAGACGAAGGTTTACGGAGCAGTTGATCCTCTTCAATTTACATTTACATCATTACCAACAGGCACACTTCCGAATGGCGACGCTGTAACCTTTACAGGAGCACTTAGCCGTACGGCAGGTGAAATTGTTGGAAGCTACCCGATAGGACAGGGTGATCTTGCCAATGGCAACTATACCATCACTTATGAAGCCGATAATTTCACGATCACACCGATGCCAATCACAGTCACAGCCGATGCCGGCCAGACAAAGATTTATGGCGAAGTTGATCCTCTTCCATTCACATATACATCAATACCGACAGGATTACTTCCAAACGGAGCAAGTGTATCCTTCACAGGAGCGCTTAGCCGTGAAGCCGGAGAAAGTGCAGGAAGCTATGTAATAGGACAGGGTGATCTTGCCAATGCGAACTACACTATCAACTATGTACCGGCTAACTTCGTAATTACCGGAATGCCGATCACAGTAACAGCCGATGCCGGTCAAACGAAGGTTTATGGAGCAGTTGATCCACTTCCATTCACCTTTACCTCAGTTCCGGCAAACGGATCTGTATTGGCAAATGGTGAGACTATATCCTTCACAGGAGCACTTAGCCGTGAAAACGGAGAAAATGTGGGAAGCTATGTAATAGGACAGGGTGATCTTGGAAATGCGAACTACACTATCACTTATGTACAGGATAACTTTACAATCACTCCGATGCCAATCACAGTCACAGCCGATGCCGGCCAGACAAAGGTATATGGAGCAGTTGATCCTCTTCCATTCACATACACATCATTACCGACGGGATTACTTCCGAACGGTGCAAATGTATCCTTCACTGGAGCACTTAGCCGTGAAATCGGTGAAAATGTGGGAAGCTACGTTATAGGACAGGGTGATCTTGCCAATGACAACTACGCTATCACTTATGCAGAGGACAACTTCACTATCACTCCAATGCCAATCACAGTCACAGCCGACGCCGGTCAGACGAAGGTTTATGGAGCAGTTGATCCTCTTCAATTTACATTTACATCATTACCAACAGGCACACTTCCGAATGGCGACGCTGTAACCTTTACAGGAGCACTTAGCCGTACGGCAGGTGAAATTGTTGGAAGCTACCCGATAGGACAGGGTGATCTTGCCAATGGCAACTATACCATCACTTATGAAGCCGATAATTTCACGATCACACCGATGCCAATTACAGTCACAGCCGATGCCGGCCAGACAAAGATTTATGGCGAAGTTGATCCTCTTCCATTCACATATACATCAATACCGACAGGATTACTTCCAAACGGAGCAAGTGTATCCTTCACAGGAGCGCTTAGCCGTGAAGCCGGAGAAAGTGCAGGAAGCTATGTAATAGGACAGGGTGATCTTGCCAATGCGAACTACACTATCAACTATGTACCGGCTAACTTCGTAATTACCGGAATGCCGATCACAGTCACAGCCGACGCCGGTCAGACGAAGGTTTATGGAGCAGTTGATCCTCTTCCATTCTCCTTTACCTCAGTTCCGGCAAACGGATCTGTATTGGCAAATGGTGAGGCTGTATCCTTCACAGGAGCGCTTAGCCGTGAAAACGGAGAAAATGTGGGAAGCTATATAATAGGCCAGGGTGATCTTGGAAATGCAAACTACACTATCACTTATGTACAGGATAACTTTACGATCACTCCGATGCCAATCACAGTCACAGCCGATGCCGGTCAGACAAAGGTATATGGAGCAGTTGATCCTCTTCCATTCACATACACATCATTACCGACGGGATTACTTCCGAACGGTGCAAATGTATCCTTCACAGGAGCACTTAGCCGTGAAATCGGTGAAAATGTGGGAAGCTACGTTATAGGACAGGGTGATCTTGCCAATGACAACTACACTATCACTTATGCAGAGGATAACTTCACTATCACTCCAATGCCAATCACAGTCACAGCTGATGCCGGTCAGATGAAGATTTACGGCTCGGATGACCCGCTTCCTTTTACATATACTTCAGTACCGGCAGTGGCATCTTCACTTCCGAATGGTGATATTGTTTCCTTCACTGGAGTACTTGACCGTACGGCAGGAGAAACTGTAGGCAACTATCCAATAGGCCAGGGATCTCTTGTTAACACTAATTATACAATCAGCTTTGTATCGGCAAACTTCAGTATTACACCAAAAGCTGCATCAGTGACACCGGATCCTTCAGGTAAAATTTATGGAGATTCAGATCCTGCATTCACTGGTACCTTAACAGGATTCCTCGCTGGTGACAATATAACTGCAGTTTATTCAAGAACTTCAGGTGAAACCGTCGCAGGCAGTCCGTATATAATCAGTGCTGTGCTTAGTCCATCAGCTTTATTGAACAACTACACAATTACTTACAATACCGCTGATTTTAATATCACTGCTAAAGCACTTACGATTACTGCCAGCGACAGAACGAAAAACTATGGTGAGACTGTAACCTTTGCCGGAACAGAGTTCACAACCACAGGCTTGATCAATGCCGACCAGGTGACAAGTGTTACCCTCACCAGCGCGGGAGCTGCTGTAACAGCAACAGTTACCGGTGGTCCATATGCAATTGTACCATCCGCACCACTCGGAAGTGGTCTCGGAAACTATACCATCGGTTTTGTTAATGGTACTCTTACTGTCGATCCAATAGCTCTTACTGTAACAGCTACCAACAGAACCAAAAACTATGGACAGACTGTAATTTTTGACGGAACAGAATTTACTGCTCCAGGTCTGTTAAATGGCGATATAGTCACCAGCGTTACTCTCACCAGTACGGGAGCTGCAGCAACTGCAACAGTTGCTGGAAATCCATACCCGATAATACCATCTTCAGCAGTCGGTACAGGTCTTGGTAACTATATCATTGGTTACTCCAACGGTACATTGACTGTTGATCCTATAGCCCTGACTATAACTGCATCAAACAGAACCAAGATCTATGGTGATGCTGTGACCTTTACAGGGACGGAATTCACAGCATCCGGCTTACTAAACAGCGACGGAGTGACGAGTGTTACTCTCACAAGTACCGGTGCTGCGGCAACAGCAACAATAGCCGGCGGCCCATACTCAATAGTACCATCCGCTGCAGTTGGAACTGGCCTTGGAAACTATACAATAATTTATGTCAACGGGATCTTAACTATTAATCCAAAGGCTCTGACAATTACAGCATCCGATCAGAGCAAAGCTTATGGTAATCTGTTTACCTTTGCAGGAACTGAATTTACATCCAATGGATTAGTAAATGGTGACGTTGTCAACACCGTATCGCTTTCAAGCACGGGATCGCCTGTTGCTGCCACGACCGGAAATTATCCGATAGTAATATCGGGCGCTTCAGGAACCGGATTAAGCAACTATACAATCGGCTATGTAAACGGTATTCTGACTGTCAACCCGATTGCTCTTACAATAACTGCCAGTAACCAGAGCAAAACTTATGGACAGACATTTACATTCACAGGCACGGAATTCACATCCACTGGTCTGATTAACGGGAACACAATAACTAGCGTTACGCTTACCAGTACAGGTGCCGCCGCTAACGCTACTACCGGCTCATACCCTGTTGTTCCGTCTGCAGCAGTTGGAACAGGTCTGGGCAACTATACCATAATTTATGTGAACGGCTCATTGACCGTTAATACAAAAGCAATTACTGTTACGGCAAATAACCGTACAAAAACCTATGGCAGCACTGTAACATTTGCAGGTACAGAATTCACAACACCTGCCGGAGCACTGATTAACGGAGATGTTATTACCAGCGTTTCCCTCACCAGTACCGGAGCAGCTGTTGGTGCAACAGTGGCAGGCAGCCCATATCCGATTGTGGCATCTTCTGCAATTGGTACCGGACTCAGCAACTATACCATCAGCTATGTAAATGGTTTATTAACTGTTAACCAGCGCATACTCGCCGTAGGCGGTACATTTACTGCAAATAATAAGGTGTATGACGGAACGGTTTCGGCAATCATCGCATCCAATAACCTTACTCTGCTTACGCTTGTAGGAACTGATAATGTTATCCTGAATGCTTCCGCAATCTTCGCAGATAAAATGGTTGGCACAGGAAAAACAGTCTCTCTCACCGGGCTGTCAATTACTGGTGCTGATGCCGGAAACTATTCTTTGTCCCTGGCAGGATTGCCAACTGCGACAGCCAGCATTACAGCCAGAACGCTTACCATAGGCGGCACCTTTACTGCCAATAACAAAGTATATGACGGTACCGTGGCTGCTACTATTGCGAATAACAATCTGACACTTGTTACTCCTGTTACAGGCGATAACGTATCGCTTGTTGCTGTGGCGGCATTTAGTGACAGGATGATTGGTACAGGCAAAATCGTTAACCTGGCTGGTTCAACTCTGGCAGGTGCCGACGCAGTCAATTACCTGTTGTCGTTTACCGGAGCTCCAACAGCTACGGCCAGTATTACTGCACGTTCACTGACTATCGGAGGCTCATTTACCGTAGCAAATAAGGTATACGATGCTCTCACAAATGCAACCATCATGAATAATGGTCTGACACTTCTCACAGTGGCAGGTGCCGATAATGTTACCCTGGTTGCTAATGCGGTATTTTCCGATAAGCTGGTTGGCAATACCAAAACTGTTAGTCTCTATGGCTCAACAATCACAGGTGCCGATGCAGGCAACTATACACTGTCTCTGACAGGAGCGCCCGGAACTACAGCTAACATTACCGCCAGAGTGCTTACAATAGGAGGTACATTTACTGCAAATAATAAAGTTTACAACGGGACAACTTCGGCAATAATTGCGCTTAATAACCTTACACTTCTGACAATAGCCGGAAGTGACGATGTCACCCTTGACGCAGTTGCTGTATTCGACAATCAGAATGTAGGACAGGATAAGCCTGTAAGTCTTACAGGTTCAACTCTTGCCGGAACTGATGCTCCAAATTACATTTTGTCTATGACTGGAGCACCAACTACCACTGCCAGCATTGCTGAGTTCGGACTTACTGTCACAGGTGTGACTGCCGACAATAAGGCTTATGATGGAAATACAACTGCTGTTTTGAACACAGCAGGAGCAACACTGATCGGCGCTTTGGGAACTGATGTGGTAAATCTTGTAACCACAGGTGCTACCGGTACATTTGAGAATAAAAATGCAGGTACAGGTAAACTTGTCACGACAGACGGTTTTGCACTCACCGGAGCCGATGCTTACAAATATGCAGTGATCCAGCCGACAACCACGGCCGACATCTATTCAATCGGTTTAACTATCTCCGAAGCCTTAGCAGATAATAAGGTCTATGACGGAACAACAACAGCAACATTAAATACCGCGAATGCCGTACTTGTCGGCGTTCTTGACGGTGATGCAGTTGTACTGGTCACGTCAGGCGCTACCGGCACATTTGCCGATAAGAATGTAGGCACAGGGAAGCCAGTCTCAACTTCGTCCTTTACATTAGGAGGAATCGATGCTGTAAATTATACACTGACACAGCCTTCATTATCGGCAGATATTACTCTTGCAGGTCTTACAGTCTCAGGTGTGACAGTTGATAATAAAACCTATGACGGTACAACGGATGCAGTATTGAATTCAGGATCTGCCAGTCTTACCGGAATATTTGGAAGCGATGATGTTAACCTGGTTACTTCCGGGGCAACAGGTTCCTTCTCTGATAAGAATGCAGGTACTTCAAAGCCTGTTTCAACATCGGGTTTTGTAGTTACAGGTGCAGATATTGATAACTATACATTCACACAGCCGGCACTGATTGCTGATATTCTTCCTAAAGAGCTGACGATCACTGCCAATGATCAGACCAAGACTTATGGAACTGCTCTTGTTTTTGAAGGAACAGAAATCAGAGTTGCAGGTCTGGTGGCAGGTGAAGTCCTTTCAGGTGTCACGCTCAGCAGTACGGGTGCTCCGGCACTGGCCGATGTAGGATCATATTCAATACTTGTTATCGGAGGAGCTGATAATAATTACCATATCACATATGTGGAGGGAGAACTTACAATCACTAAGGCTGACCAGGTCATCACTTTCACGGAGATACCTTCAGGATTAAGGATGACACAGGATTACATGCTTGAAGCTACATCTTCAAGCGGGCTGCCCGTAACCTTTGTAATTTCCGATCCGAACATAGCAAGTCTGAATGGTAATAAGCTGATAATTAATCAGGATGGTAACTTTACTATAACTGCAACACAGGAGGGCGACCAGAACTGGAATCCGGCTCAACCGGTAGTTCAGTCGATAAACTCACTTCCGACTTTTGCTAATATCACTTCTCTGTTTACTCCTAACAATGATGGTGTGAATGATTACTGGTATATTCCTGATCTGGAACAGTACGGGAAACTTCAGGTGACAGTGTATAACAGGTATGGACAAGCTGTTTACAGGTCAGACAATTACAGCAACGACTGGGATGGGACCTGGAATGGCAATCCTCTTCCTTCTGCCACCTACTATTACATAATCAAATCTTCCGAGAAGGGCATTCTTAAAGGTGTAGTCAACATTGTCAGATAATTAATATTGAAAAATTAAATACTATAGATATGAAAAAGATTGTAATCTTATTGCTTGTGTTAATGCCGGCAATAGCTTATGGACAGCAGTTCCCTTTTATGGAAGGTTACAGTATGGATCCCTTCATTCTCTCGCCAGCATATGCGGGCGTCCATAACAGTAAAACCCTGTTTCTTGATTACAGGTCCGACTGGACCGGGATCGACGGGGGGCCAAAAACCTATCAGCTGAGTTACAGCGATAAGATTGGAAGGGTAGGCTTCGGCGGACGATTTATCTACGACAAGACAGATATCTTTAAGCAAACCCTTTTGCTTGGAACGTACAGCTATGAAGTGAATATCACGAATGAGCATATCATAAACTTTGCTTTGTCCGTTGGATTTTTCAGAAACTCAATTGACCTCTCAAAGTATTACAACGACCCTACTTTTGTGCAGGATGCGGCTCTTTTTAACGGCCAGGAGCAGTCGCGGATCAAGTTTGCCACAGATATCAGCGCGTTGTACAGGTACAGGCAGTTGGAGGCGGGTGTTCTCTTTTCAAACGTAATGTTCGGAACGGTTAAGTATGCCAACAATGATATGACATACAAACCGTTGAAAAACTTCCTTTTGCATGCTTCTTATCTCCTGGTGATTGACAACAGATGGGATGTAAAGCCGACCTTTATCTTAAGAGGCGGCCAGCATGTCCCTTCCCTCTTTGAAATTGCTCCGACTGTGACATGGAATAAGCGATTCTGGGGAAATGTCCTTCTCAGGACCGGTGGAATCTACGGAGCAGGAGTGGGAGGTGAAGTCTATAAAGGGATAATGCTGAATTATTCTTTTAACATGAGCACAAACGTGGCCCTTAATGCTTTTAACAGTCATCAGGTTACCCTTGGAGTGAAAATATTCACGCCTAAGAAAAAGGAAAGTTCAAAAAGCATCATAAAAACACTTCCTGTCCAGTAACCTGTTGATAAGTCTGAAAGCAGTATCAAATTGATCTTTTGAGCTGAGATTTTTTGGGACTATATCTTGAATTAAAAATCCTGTAAGCTTCGGATTACAGGATTTTTTTTACTCGCAATCCCGAGTACTCGGGATACGCAGCCCCAAGAGCTGACCTATAATGTGTTGACTTTGCGTCCCGATTGCTATCGGGATCTGCGCCTACTTAGCGTGCTTTGCGGTTAAAAAGGACTACCCCATTCAAAACTTATTCAAACACTACTGTTCTGTTGTTATAAACAAATACCCTGTCGTCGAAGACCAGCTGCATTGCTTTGGCAAGTGTCGCAGTCTCATTTTCTCTGCCTGCTTTTATCAGATCGGTGAGAGTGAAAGAGTGGTTTACCTGTATGGTTTTTTGTGAAATAATTGGCCCTTCATCCAGATCGTTAGTTACGAAATGAGCAGTCGCACCAATTATCTTCACACCACGTTTCAATGCCTGTCTGTAAGGGGAAGCGCCTGTAAAAGCGGGTAAAAATGAATGATGGATATTTATTATTTTTAAACTGAAAGATGTTATAAATCCGGGCGAAAGTGTACGCATAAACTTGGCTAATATCAGATAGTCGGGTTTATTCGGAATAATTATGTTTGTCAATTCAGCTTCAAAGACTTCTTTACTTTTATTCTCATGCGAAACTAAATGGAAAGGAACACCAAATTGTTCGGTGATATCCTGCAAATCGGGATGATTGCCAATAACACACTGCACCGTGGCTCCAAGTGTCTTGAAATGATTTCGTGTAAGGATGTCGCTCAGGCAATGATGTTCTTTTGTAACCAAAACAACTATTTTTTTCTCAGGCAAAGGATTTACATTAACGACAGCGCCGGGCGGTAATACTTTTGTTATTGCTGACTCAATATCTTCAGGATATTTAATGCCGTCAACTACGAACCTGGCAAAAAACTTATTCTCTTCCAAATCTACATGTTCCCGCATGGAAATAATGTTTAAGTCAGTATTTGCTATTACTGATGTGATAGCTGCGATCAGACCCACGCGGTCACTGCATTGAATGATTATGACCATATTCTATTCAATTAGGTTTCACAATTTTACGATTTTTATTGCAGAAAAAGCACAAATCACGAACAAAGTCAAATGCCCGATGTTCTGATCTGAAAATATTATTCTGCGAAAATGAGTACAGGTTTTGTTGCTTCAGTTTGTATAGAAATAAATGCTCCTGTCGGGAAAGTCTGGGAAGCGTTATCAGATCCCGGTCTGATTAAGAAATATATGTTTGATACTGAAGTCATCTCTGATTGGAAAGAAGGGAGTCCTATACTGTGGAAAGGAGTATGGGAGGGCAAAACTTATCAGGATAAAGGCGTAATCATTAGGTTAGTGCCGTTCAAAACACTTGAACTTTCGCATTTCAGTCCGTTGGCCGGAGTGCCCGATAAGGAAGAAAATTATCA
This sequence comes from uncultured Bacteroidales bacterium, assembly GCA_963715785.1. Classification (GTDB taxonomy): domain Bacteria; phylum Bacteroidota; class Bacteroidia; order Bacteroidales; family VadinHA17; genus LD21. Next base: position 806,923 of record OY970276.1, on the reverse strand, counting down.
CAGGTTGGTTTATACTCTTACTACTAAAGGTAAAGGTACAACGCTTCATTTTACCCAGGATAATAATCCGGATGAGGATTCAAGAGATCATTCTCAAAAGAACTGGCAGCTGATGTTTCAAACTCTCAGGAATTTATTGGAAAATTAAAAACCTCGACGAGGCAAATAAAAAAGACAGTCATAATTGCCTATTATAACTGTCTGATTATTAACGTGGAGATTAGGGGAATCGAACCCCTGACCTTGTGACTGCCAGTCACACGCTCTAGCCAACTGAGCTAAACCCCCGATAATTAAAAGAACAAATTTAAATCACACACTCCAGCCTCCCGATAGCCATCGGGATGAGCTAAACCCCCGATAATTAAAAGAACAAATTTAAATCACACACTCCAGCCTCCCGATAGCCATCGGGATGAGCTAAACCCCCGATAATTAAAAGAACAAATTTAAATCACACACTCCAGCCTCCCGATAGCCATCGGGATGAGCTAAACCCCCGATAATTAAAAGAACAAATTTAAATCACACACTCCAGCCTCCCAATAGCCATCGGGATGAGCTAAACCCCCGATAATTAAAAGAACAAATTTAAATCACACACTCCGGCCTCCCGATAGCTATCGGGATGAGCTAAACCCCCGATAATTAAAAGAACAAATTTAAATCACACACTCCAGCCTCCCGATAGCCATCGGGATGAGCTAAACCCCCGATAATTAAAAGAACAAATTTAAATCACACACTCCAGCCTCCCGATAGCTATCGGGATGAGCTAAACCCCCGATAATTAAAAGAACAAATTTAAATCACACACTCCGGCCTCCCGATAGCCATCGGGATGAGCTAAACCCCCGATAATTAAAAGAACAAATTTAAATCACACACTCCAGCCTCCCGATAGCTATCGGGATGAGCTAAACCCCCGATAATTAAAAGAACAAATTTAAATCACACACTCCGGCCTCCCGATAGCTATCGGGATGAGCTAAACCCCCGATAATTAAAAGAACAAATTTAAATCACACACTCCAGCCTCCCGATAGCTATCGGGATGAGCTAAACCCCCGATAATTAAAAGAACAAATTTAAATCACACACTCCAGCCTCCCGATAGCCATCGGGATGAGCTAAACCCCCGATAATTAAAAGAACAAATTTAAATCACACACTCCGGCCTCCCGATAGCTATCGGGATGAGCTAAACCCCCGATAATTAAAAGAACAAATTTAAATCACACACTCCGGCCTCCCGATAGCCATCGGGATGAGCTAAACCCCCGATAATTAAAAGAACAAATTTAAATCACACACTCCGGCCTCCCGATAGCCATCGGGATGAGCTAAACCCCCGATAATTAAAAGAACAAATTTAAATCACACACTCCGGCCTCCCGATAGCCATCGGGATGAGCTAAACCCCCGATAATTAAAAGAACAAATTTAAATCACACACTCCGGCCTCCCGATAGCTATCGGGATGAGCTAAACCCCCGATAATTAAAAGAACAAATTTAAATCACACACTCCAGCCTCCCGATATCCATCGGGATGAGCTAAACCCCCGATAATTAAAAGAACAAATTTAAATCACACACTCCGGCCTCCCGATAGCTATCGGGATGAGCTAAACCCCCGATAATTAAAAGAACAAATTTAAATCACACACTCCGGCCTCCCGATAGCTATCGGGATGAGCTAAACCCCAAGAGTTGGTAAATGTAAGAAAAAATTAAAAATATAAAAACACCTGTCTCTGCCAGGAATTGAAAAGTTGAATTTTGGTTTGAGGCATGCGGCATGAGGCGCGAGGGATCGGGCACTCACCTAAATATTATGAAATTCTTAACATATTAGTTATTGAAGCAACGCACTATTTTGTAATTTTGCCGGACATTTAATCAGCGGGTTACTTTTAATTAACATTCCCGATGGCATTAAATGTCATTATATTTGAATTCTGTCTGCAATTTATCGCCTTGAGTCATTTTAAGCAGGGGATCTTGTCAACAGACTGTTTTAGAGTTAACGATGTACGATAATCTAAGAAGATGGCTTGATATTGATGATCTGCTTTTTCGCTCGCGGAACAGGGAATATGGCGCTTATCAACTCAGAAAAAAATATAATTCCGTAGTTATTGCAGGAATAATAGCAGCTTCCCTGGCGGTGAGCCTTGCCGTAATTATTCCATTCCTGTTTATTCGTCATGGCGATAATGTATTGAATGGCAGCAGACATTATGCACAGATCAGGATGGAGAACCTCGAGCCTCCCAGGGAAGAGATCTATGTGCCGCCGCCTCCGCCGCCTCCTCAGTCGTTACATGTGGATGAGATTATAAAATATGTGCCACCAATGGTTGTCGACAGTATCATTCCAATTGAAAAATCACAGCTTTCTACCGACGAATACCTTAATCAGACAACTCGTGAAAAAACCACGGTGACCGGAACCGGAACAGGTGATAACCTGATGTCGGGGCAGGATGGAAGCGAGACTGATGAGCCATTTTTCCTGGTCGAAGTGATGCCCTCATTTAAAGGCGGAGGACTGGATAAATTCCGCGAATGGGTTATGAAGCGAACCAGTTATCCCCAGGCTGCATACGACAAAAAGATACGCGGAACAGTATTTCTTACCTTTATTGTCGAAAAAGATGGCTCAGTGAGCAATGTTACAGTGGTTAAAGGGGTTGATCCGCTCCTCGACAATGAGGCTGTGAAAGCCATATCCGAATCACCAAAATGGGCCCCGGGACTTCAGCGCGGTGAACCTGTAAGAGTAAGATATTCAATCCCTTTGAATTTCATGTTTTAAGTTTTTAATTCACGATTTCAGATAACTTAAGGAAAATTTGCATTTTCAATGTTTTTCTTATCTTTATCCGTTCCTATATTAAAACCTTAATCATATGAAAAAAATAGCACCGATTATTTTTATCTTAACTATTTTGCTTGCAGGTTGCGGATCATCGAAGAAACAGCTCGAAAAAGGAAACTATGACGCAGCTATCCAGAAGTCTGTTAAAAATTTGAGGAAAGATCCAAAGGATGTAAAACAGATTGATATACTTGTGCAGGCGTATAAAGTGTCAAATGACCAGGATAAGGAAAGGGTCCGGTTTCTTACAATGGAAGGGAAACCAAATAACTGGGATGAAATATACCTTCTTTATAAATCTCTGGGTGACAGACAGTCGCTGGTCAAAACAGTAACACCTCTGAATGCCAACGGGAAATCAGTCGACTTTGAGTATGTCGATTATATGCCTGATATGGTGAATGCAAAGCAGAAGGCTGCAGATTACTATTTTGCCCATGGCAATGAACTGATGAAAAGCGGCATTAAAGAATCCTACAGACAGGCTTTTGCAGAATACCTCAGAGCCAAACAATATGTAGGCGATTATGAAGGAATTGACGGGAAGATCCAGGACGCCAAGGATCTGGGTATGAGCAGAGTGCTTGTTTCGATTCAAAATAATTCAAGAATTAATTTTCCAAAGGAATTTGAGGACGGGCTTCTGATGCTCGACCTGCCACATCTTAACTCCGATTGGGTTGAGTATTATACACAGAATCTGAATGATAATACACAATTTGATTATTTTATTAATGTTACTATTAAAAATGTGGCAGTGAGCCCTGATAATTCCATCCAGCGCGATTCGGTAATAAAAAGGGATATTGAAGACGGCTTTTTCTATGTACTTGATAAAAAAGGAAATGTTATGCGTGATTCGCTAGGCAATGACATAAAACAGAAAAAGTACAAGACAGTCCAGTGTGCTCTCGTTGAGACCGTGCAGTCGAAAGCCTGCAGAATTGACGGTCAGATAGATGTACTTCAGGCTAATCCGAATAAGGCCCTCAAGCAGGATCCCATCGGTGCCCAGTCGCATTTTGAGAATATTTCATCGCGGGCCCTTGGCGATATTCAGGCACTTAATCAAAGTCAGCTCGAGAGAACGAAAACTTCTATAGTGCCCTTTCCTAACGATATCGAAATGATAGTCCGCTGTTCCGAATCCCTGAAAGGGGCAATCAGAGGCGCAATTCAAAATGACAGACGTTTCATTTATTAGATATTTTGAACAAAAGTTTTTGACGATTGTAGATAGTAAGAGACGGGCAATTTGTGCCCGTCTCTGCTTTTAAAAAATTATATCTCATCCAGCTGATGATTGATACAAATACACCCATAGAAAGGGCGGTGCTTATAGGAATTGTATACCAGGGGCAGGATGAAAGCGAAGCTGATGAATTTCTCCAGGAACTCGCATTTCTGACTGAAACTGCGGGCGCGGAAACGGTAAAAAGATTCACACAGAAACTTGACCTCCCTAACCCGCGCACATTCATAGGATCAGGAAAAATTCAGGAGATTGCCGCTTTCATAGCCGACAATAAAATCAATATTGCAATCTTCGATGATGAGCTTACTCCAAGTCAATTCAGAAATATTGAAGATATCCTGGGCTGCCGTATCCTCGACAGAACGAACCTGATACTTGATATATTTGCTAAACGTGCGCGGACCTCACATGCACGGACACAGGTTGAACTTGCTCAGTATCAGTATCTTCTTCCACGCCTGACAGGCATGTGGACACACCTCGAAAGACAGCGTGGAGGTATTGGGCTCAGAGGTCCGGGAGAAACCGAAATCGAAACTGACAGAAGGGTCATAAGGGACCGCATTCTTTTGCTTAAGGAGCAGTTGAAGAAAATTGACATGCAGATGGCTACCCAGAGAAAAAACCGTGGAAAAATGATCAGGGCTGCACTTGTCGGTTACACAAATGTTGGGAAATCCACTATAATGAATCTTCTGAGTAAATCAGAAGTGTTCGCTGAAGACAAGCTTTTTGCCACACTTGATACCACAGTAAGAAAAGTCGTAATCGGGAATCTTCCATTCCTGCTTTCGGATACTGTTGGATTTATCCGTAAGCTTCCAACCGATCTTATAGAGTCATTCAAATCGACCCTTGATGAAGTGCGTGAAGCCGATCTGCTGGTGCATATTGTCGATATTTCGCATCCGGCCTTTGAGGAACAGATAAAGGTCGTTAATAGTACCCTGAAAGATCTCGGAGTATCGGAAAAGCCTCTTATAATAGTATTTAATAAAATTGACGCTTTCAGTTTTAATGAAAAGGACGAGTTTGATCTTACTCCTGAAATGAAGGAGAACCATTCCCTGGCTGATCTTAAAAAGACGTGGATGTCTTCCGATAAGCATCACCTGACAGTATTTATTTCTGCAAAGACCAAAGATAACCTCGAAGAGCTGCGTAAGCTTCTATATGAAGAGGTTAAGAAGATACACGTGAAAAGGTATCCGTTTAATGATTTTCTGTATGAAGCATAGCGGGAAATAGCTTTGTCATTTGCCCTCTGCCCCCTAAAACTAATCTTACATCACATCTTTTCATTTTATTCTTGCAAACTCACCTCCAATAACCCCATAGCCATCAAGCTAATGGATATTAAAGCTTTAATTACCAGCTAGTTAATAAATAGGAAAAACTGTGTATAATATAGAGGGGTATGCGAAATTTTTAATCAACCCCCCAACCCCCCATTTGGGGGGCTTAGGACTCAGTTACTAGCTTTTTTTGAAATCTCTTCAATTTTAATGGGGTATAACAAAACTTAAGTCGAGTTTGGAACAGTTAGATTAAGCCCCCCATGTGGGGGGTTGGGGGGTTGATACACCGGGAGCGCCTGAGACTTTGCGAACTCTGCGTAGGTAAAGACTAGTATAATTTATTTGCTGCCATATATTCAGCAATCTGGACTGCATTTGTTGCAGCACCTTTACGGATATTATCGGAAACGATCCAGAGGTTGAGACATTTCTCTTTCGACAGATCCCTTCTTATCCTTCCGACAAATACCTCATCCTTGTTATGTGCAAGAATCGGCATCGGGTATTTGTTCTCAGCAGGATTGTCATAAACCACCACTCCTGGAAATTCGCCGACCAGCTTTACCACGTCTTCAATTCTGAAATCATTTTCAAACTCAATATTTACAGCTTCTGAATGTCCTCCGACAACCGGGATCCTTACCACTGTTGCCGTTACCTGGATAGTCTGATCTTCAAGTATTTTGCGGGTTTCATCAATAAGTTTCTGTTCTTCCGTCGTATAGCCGTCTGCCTGGAAAGTGCCGCCGTGAGGGAAACAGTTCTTATCGATCTGGTAAGCATACGCCATATCTCCGGTTATACCTGCTCTCTCATTCTCCATCTGGGCAACAGCTTTTACGCCGGTGCCTGTCACAGACTGATATGTTGCGACAACAAGACGCCTGATCTTGTATTTCCTGTGAAGGGGAGCCAGAGCCATTACCATCTGAATGGTAGAACAGTTGGGATTGGCAATTATCCTGTCGCCCTTTTTTATAACATGACTGTTTATTTCCGGTACAACAAGGGGAATATTCTTGTCCATTCGCCAATATGAAGAATTATCAATAACAACAGTGCCGTTTTTTGCAAATATAGGAGCCCAGTCACTTGATGTTGAGGCACCTGCGGAGAAAATGGCGAATTCAGGTTTTGCTTCCACCGCTTCCATTACACTCATAACCTTAACCGGCTTTCCCCTGAAAATAATCTCTTTGCCTACAGATTTTTCAGACGCAGCAGGGAGCAATTGCGTTATGGGAAAATTTCTCTCCTCAAGTACTTTCATCATTGTCCTGCCAACCATCCCGGTGGCTCCTACAACAGCTGTTTTCATTTCTTTTGTTTGGAATAAGTTAAGTTATTGTTTAAATTTACTTTGATATTAAAACTGTCAAAATTAACTTTTTTTTCCAAACTGTCCCGCTGCATGAAAAAAGTTATTTTGCTGGCTTTGTTAATGCCTGTGCCGGCATTTGGCCAGATCGTGGAAAATTTTGAATCCGGAACAACGCTCAGCTGGTTTCAGAGCCCTGAAGCCCGATGGAAAGCTGACACTGCGGAAAGCCTTTCAGGAAGATATTCATTGCATCATGCATTTGATAATCCTGACGCAGGCATTGACCGGATTGGACTTCCCATTAATACCCTTCATCCTTCAGAAGGCGTAACCCGATGGTCATTTCTTGTTAAGTATGGCTATGATCCGTCATCTTTAAACAACTGGTCGGTCTTCCTGATATCTGATACCGGACCTGAGAATATGTCTTCCGACGGCGGTACAAGAGGATTTGCCGTTGGTGTGAACCTGACCGGATCGGATGATACCCTGCGTTTGTGGAAAATAAATGACAGGCAGGTGACAACAGTGGTTACCTGTCCGGTTAACTGGCAGACAGATATTGGAATGAGCCAGGCAGTGAACATTGCGATAGAACGATCACGGGAGGGAATCTGGAATGTCTCGGTATACAGTATCTCCGGAGAGCTGAAAGGAGCAGCCGGGGGTACGGATAATGAATTATTCGGACAGGAGTGGTTCGGGATTTATTACAGGTACTCTTCAACAAAGGATCAGCTCCTGTGGCTCGATGATATAAAGATAGAAGGAGTATTCCATGAAGACACGGAAGCTCCGGTTATAACAGGATATACTCTCACTGGCAGAAACTCTGTTGATATCACTCTCAATGAAGAACCCACAGATGAGATTATGGCCGCTGAAAATATATCATTAGACAGCGAAGCTGACAGCCCTTCTTCAATATTGAGAAGGGGAAACCTGGTGTATAATATTGAGTTTCCAAAGCCATTCCTTAACAGATCAGAAAACAGACTGATCTTTAAGAAACTATGTGACAAATCAGGAAACTGTTCTCAAAACATCAGCATGGTTTTTACTCCGGTGTGGGCAGAAAGGGGTGACGTTGTGATTTCAGAGATTATGCCTCATCCGTTACCTGCAGTGGCGCTGCCGGGTAAAGAATATATTGAACTGACGAATACCTCCTCTTTCTCTTTCAATCTTAAAGGCTGGTCGCTCTCAACCGAAAGTCAGAATACAGTATTCCCTGAATCATTCATTCCCCCTTCCGGAATCGTGATTCTTTGCTCATCACAGGACACTGCGCTTTTTAAATGCTACGGAAATGTGATTGGACTGAACCAGTTTCCTTCGCTTACAGATAATGGCAGATTGTTATATATATCCGACAGTACCGGTTATCTGATCCATGGAGTTGAATATTCTTCATCATGGTATAAAGATGATTTAAAATCTGATGGCGGATGGTCTCTTGAAATGATTGATACTCATTTCCCGTTTTATGATGCAGAGAACTGGAAAGCCTCCGGATCGAAAAAAGGCGGCACTCCGGGATATGCCAATTCGTCCTCTCAAACAAATCCTGACAGATCATTTTATGGGATCCTGAATGTTTTTGCAGCTGATAGTGCAAATATCCATATCCGGTTCTCAGAACCGGTTTTTAATCTTTCCGGGAAAATCAAAAACATCAAAATCGGAGAAAAACAGATAAGCTCACTATTGCCGGATGATCCTCTTTGCCGAAAGTATACTGTCAGACTTGATGAACCTGTTAAAAGGAATGAGCTTTACGATCTTTATATTTCCGGTGACATCTTAGATTTTGCAGGGAATCCGATGCAGAAATGTGAATTCAGATTCGGTCTGGCTGAAATGGCGGATAGGGGTGATATCATGTTCAATGAGATCCTCTTCAATCCCCTGCCTGGTGATCCCGATTACCTGGAGCTTTATAATGGATCGGGGAAAGTGATCGATGCCTCACGCCTGATGATTTTTTCCATGAATGATGCGACTGGAAGCAAATCACAGGCCTCGTATGTTTCTGATGAAGAGCGATGTATTTTGCCCGGGGAATATTATGCCTTCACAACCGATCCGGGGAAAGTGGCGGAAAGATATACATCAGGAGATCCTGAGCATGTTTTCGTGACAGCTTCGATGCCATCGATGCCTGACGATAAGGGGCATCTGTTACTTTATAACCGGGAGCTCGACATGATTGATGAGTTTTCATACGATGATAGCATGCAATTCACTCTTCTTTCCTCCGCTGAGGGCGTTTCTCTTGAAAAGACAGATCCTGCAAATAGTTCTGAAGCCGCTAACTGGCATTCTGCTTCCGGGAGCTCAGGATGGGGCACTCCCGGCGCTACTAATTCAGTTTATTCGGAAATGCCTCCAACCGATGATGAGCTGACTCTTTCTTCCACAAAAATCTCTCCTGACTGTGATGGATATGAAGATATCCTTATGGTCAGGATGAATCTTAAAGGAAATGGGAATGTTGTTTCCGTAACAGTTTTTGATGAGGCTGGAAATTATATCAGGAAACTTGTTTCCAACTTACTTGCGGGGAATCAGGCATCAATCTCATGGGACGGTACTGCTGATGATGGTTCAATTGTCAGAACCGGGATCTATATCATCTTCATTACTCTCTATGACGATACCGGAAAAACAAAGCAATGGAAGAAAGTATGCAGCGTATTGAGGTAAAGGCTGAGGTAAAGGAAGAGGTAAAGGAAGAGGTAAAGGAAAAGGAAAAGGTAAAGGTAAAGGTAAAGGAAGAGGTAAAGGAAAAGGAAAAGGTAAAGGCTGAGGTAAAGGAAAAGGTAAAGGAAGAGGTAAAGGAAAAGGTAAAGGTAAAGGAAAAGGTAAAGGTAAAGGAAAAGGTAAAGGTAAAGGAACAGGTAAAGGTAAAGGTAAAGGTAAAGGTAAAGGCTGAGGAAGTGATTAAGAATTAAGCTTAGGTTAAGAAAATGAATAGTTCTAATATCTATGACATACAATAGTTTTAGAGAGATGCCAGTATGGCAGAAAGCACATTGGCTTGCTATCAAAGTATTTAAACTGACTATCCCTCTGCCCAGGTCAGAAGATTATGGATTAAAATCACAGATTCGTAATTCCTCGAATGGAGTAGCAGGTTGTTTCTCTGAAGGATTTGGAAGGAGAACTAAAAAAGACAAGTCTAATTTTTACATAATTGCTAGAGGCTCATCGTTTGTAACGCAGAATCATCTTTTATACGGAAATAAGGTAGGATACTTTGAAACTCAAACCACAGAGTGTCTTTTCAAAGAATATGATGAACTGATTTTTGAATTAAATAAACTGATTAAGTCAATGGATTAACCTCAACCTCAGCCTCAACCTCAACCTCAGCCTTAACCTCAGCCTTTACCTCAGCCTCAGCCTCAATAGTGGTCCTTAGTGGTAAATAAATAGATTATAATGACGAAATAAGTTCCGTAATGATGGTTGTCATTCGTGATTCGATTTTGGCAGCTTCATTCTGTACAGACTGGTGAGTTGTATACTCGATTTTGCCTTCTACTCCCAGATCGGTAATTACGCTAACCGCAAAACACGGAAGATTCATGTGACGGGCAATTATTACTTCAGGCGTTGTGGACATTCCCACTGCATCTGCGCCTATTATTCTGAAGTATTTGTATTCCGATGGCGTCTCAAAAGTGGGACCACTGGTAGCCAGGTACACTCCTTTATGTATCCTGATATTATTTTCTTCAGCAATATGCAATGCCTTATTCACCAGATTTTTATCATAAGCTTCTCCCATATCCGGAAACCTGGCTCCAATCCGGTCATCATTGGGTCCGATCAACGGATTTGGCAAAAGATTTATATGGTCGGTAATTACCATTATGTCACCTATACGGAAAGATGGATTTACACCGCCAGCAGCATTGGATAGGAACAGGCATCTTATTCCAAGATATTTCATAACCCGCACCGGCAATGCCACCTGCTCCCTTCCATATCCTTCATAGTAGTGAAACCGGCCTTTCATAGCGACAATTTTCTTTTTCCCGAAATCGCCGTAGATAAGTTTTCCCGCATGACCTTCAACAGTTGAAAGCGGGAAATTGGGAATATCCTTATACTCAATTTCAATCGTGTTCTCAATTTTAGCCGTAAGCTCTCCCAATCCTGTTCCAAGGATTATTCCGGCATCAGGATCAGTTATTCCCCTCGCTTTCAGAAACTCTGTAGTTTCGATGATTTTTTCTAACATAGTCAATTATCAGATTATCAAACTCATCTTTGTCCTCATTCAAAAAATATATTCCAACAGGGATAAAATAAAATGCCGATCTGATCGGTTCTGCAATATTAGTAATTTCCCGCAATCTTACTGCATCTTTTTCTGTGGTAAACAGATACCTTGTTTTTGAAGTCAGACTATTATAAGCTTCAGATATTTTTGACATATCGCTTTCACTGAAATTATGGTGATCAGGAAACGAAAGATGCACGATCTCAGTGTAGCTTTTCTGAAGATGTTCCTTCAAAGGCCGGGGATTGGCTATTCCAGTGACCAGGATGATCCCGCTGCCGGGGCCGGCTGACAGATCCGGCTGAGTGCTGTTCTCAGGTGATTCAAATACCGGTACAGGTCGATTATATCTATACGATGTAAAATAAAGATTCTGATAAGGCGACTTATTGATTTCCATTACTATCAGCCTTCTCTGGATTGCGGAAAGGTCTTCCGGACATTTGGTAATCAGAATAATGTCAGCTCTTCTCATATTTCCCTTGTTTTCCCTCAGATTTCCATAAGGCAGCATATGATCCCTCACAAAGAGCCTTTCATAATCTGACAGAAGGACAGAGAATCCTGCAGTTATTCTCCTGTGCTGAAAAGCATCATCCAGTATTATCACTTCAATTTCCGGATCAGCCTCCATGATACTTTTTACACCATGAACCCGGTTCCTGTCGACAGTTACCAGCACATCACTGAAATTACGAACTATCTGCAGAGGTTCATCACCTATATCTCTTACGAGTGAAGAGGTGGTGGCTATTCTGAAATTACGGCTTTTTCTTTTGTAGCCCCTGCTCAGTGTCGCGACTTTGTAATTCTCCCGCAACAGACCAGCAATATACTCTGTGTGTGGTGTTTTACCTGTGCCACCCACAGTGATATTACCTATGCAGATCACAGGAAAGTGAAATTCGACTGATGAAAGAATTCCCGAATCGTATAAAAAGTTTCTGAAGCCGGTTATCAAACCGTATAAAAGAGATATAGGATAAAGAAGTATATTTTTCGTACGCATATATTAAGTGCTTAAAGTGCTGAAGATATTAAAGTGCCCGGGTTCCTTTATGAACGAGACTTGCTCTGAGGATCTGGAATTATTCCATCAGAGTCAACATTTATAAAGGTTAAGCACTTTAAATTTCAGCTCACTAAAACTTTCCAGTAATCAATGTATGTCGATGAAATAAGGGAGTCGTGCCTGGATGCCTGACATCTCTTTTATTTCCCTGACAATATTATAGAATTTTACAGTTTCGCCAAGTTCATTTTTTAAAACTTTCATCTTCATTTCTCCTCCAAGCCGCGTAATGAGCCTGGTATAGGGATCTTCAAAGACTGGTAATTCCCTGACGGAATAAGATGTAAGCCCTGCCAGATCAGCAGCACCTTTTATTGCGTCCTTCAGTCCTCCCATTTCGTCAACCAGACCAATCTTCTCAGCACCCGATCCGCTCCATACTCTGCCCTGTCCAATGCTGTCCACTGCAGCATTGCTCATCTTGCGTCCTGCGGCAACTTTGTCAACAAAATCACTGTATGTTTTTTCAATGCTCAGCTGCATTAACTCTTTTTCATAAGGATTCATCGGCCTTAATATTGAAGGGAAATCTGAATATTTATTAGTCTTGACAACATCGGTTGTCACTCCCAGTTTGTCATCCATCAGTTTGCTGATATCGGGGATGAGCCCAAAAACACCTATTGAGCCCGAAATAGTCATCGGATCAGCATATATTTTAGTTCCCGCAGCAGAAATAAAGTATCCTCCTGAGGCAGCATAATTTCCCATTGATACTACCACCGGTTTAACCCTGGTAGCAAGTTCCAGTTCACGCCACATAATATCAGAAGCTATTGCGCTGCCCCCTGGAGAATCGACTCTCAGAACAATTGCCCTGACAGAAGTATCCTGACGGGCTTTTCTTATTACATCGGCATAATAATTTCCCCCGATATTATCATCAGTGCCTCTGCCTGTTACAATTGTTCCTGATGCATAGATGACTGCTATCCTGTTTTTAGACGAATAGTTCATTTTTGTGTCAGGAACCTTACTGTATTTGCTCATCGACACGAGGTTCAGGTCCTTCTCCTTGTTTATCCCGCTGAGTGATTTGAGTGTGTCAATCAGCTCATCGCGGTATCTCAGTCCATCAACCAGTCGTATTTCAACTGCTTTTGAAGCAAGATTGCCATCAAGATTATCCGCAATAGCGTTAAGCTTATCGGCCGGAATGTTTCTCGACTTTGAAATATCTTCAATGACCTGATTCCATAATGATCCGGCGTAAACCTTTATCTGTTCCCTGTTTGCATCACTCAGCTTATCAAGAATAAACGGCTCAACAGCACCTTTAAATTTGCCATGCCTGGTTACCTGCACTTCAACTCCGATCTTTTGGAGGGCTTTTGTATAAAACATTACCTCACTGCTCAAACCCTTAAAATCCACCATTGATCCGGGGTTAATGAAAATTCTGTCGGCTGCAGTTGACAGATAGTAACATTCCTGGGTCAGAATGTAATCGGAATAGGAGATCACAAACTTCCCGCTCTCCCTGAATTTCAGAAGAGCATTTCTGATCTCTTCTGTTGTGGCCCAACCTGAGGAGAGGAGTCCGTTTTCAATAAGAATACCCTTGATCTTGTTGTCGCCTGCAGCTTTTTCTATGTTATGCAGGATCTCATTCAGTCCCGGTACCGGTGCTATAGAAAAATTAAGCAAATCAATGCCGGAAAGCGGATTGTCATTTCCCCTGTCGGGAATTGGCACTCCGGCTTTAAGCACCAGGATTGAATTGCTGTTTATCGAGACAGGTTTGTTGCCTGCCGAAACAATAGCGCTGACACTGCTTAGAACTACAACGAAGAAAAGCAGGGATGCAATTATTATACCTGTAATTGTTGCAAGGGTGTATTTAAGGAAACTTTTCATCTCTTGACTTATTGGTGTAACAATTTTTAATTATAAGATAAATATGAATTTGTAAAGGTATACATATTTAATACTTTTGATAACAGATTGAGTTGATTATGAACATAGTATTTCTTGGCATCGGTACAAATCTGGGGAACAGGGAAAGTAATCTGGCAGAGGCTGTTAAACAGATCGGGGAATTTGCAGGAACTGTAACAGGCTTCTCATCTGTTTATGAAACTGAACCCTGGGGATTCGAAGCAAGTGATGAATTTCTGAATATGGTGTTAAAAGCTGAAACTTCTCTTGCGCCTTTAGCGCTGCTGAAAAGGATTCTGATGATAGAATCTGACATGGGCAGAGTAAGAGGAGAGGAACGATATTCTTCGAGGCTTATCGATATAGACATTCTGCTCTATGATGATCTGATTATTGATGAAGAGACACTGAAAATTCCGCATCCATTGCTTCACAAGAGAAGATTTGTCCTTGTTCCCTTATGCGAAATTGCAGCTGAGAAGATCCATCCGGTGTTGAAAAAATCTTTTGCTGAGCTGCTTGAAAATTGTGAGGACAGGAGCGAGGTGAAAAAATATGTTGGCCCCCCTGCACCCTAAACTAATTCTTTTGTTCACTAGATCAAATTACAAATTTTAAAAGCTCTGAAAGAGCTAAATATGAATAACCGCCGGTGCAACCGGGGGTTGAGACAACTCCCTGGTATCAAGCCCTGAATGGGCTTAATATATGTGCAGTTTTTTCACAACATCCCATTATCTGCAAAACTATAATAATCCATATCTGATATTATCAGGTGATCGAGAAGCTGAATATCCAAAAGGCTTCCCGCCTCCTTTATTTTCTGGGTTATTTTTGAATCCGATTCACTCGGATTAAGATTTCCCGATGGATGATTATGGCAGACAATTATCCCCGAAGCCAGGCATTCTATCGCCTCTTTCATCACCAGTCGCACATCAGTAACTGTGCCGCTGATGCCCCCCTGGCTCAGCTTCATCCTGTTTATTACCTTATTTGAGCGGTTTAGGAATAAAATCCAGAACTCTTCATGGGAAAGATCAGAGAGAAGTGGTTGAAAAATATCGGCTACATCTTTTGAGGATCGTATCTGAGGAATATACTGAACTTCGGATAGCTTTCGCCGTCGACCCAGCTCAAGTGAAGCGGCTATAGTAACAGCTCTGGCCGTTCCTATTCCCCTGATCTTTTTGAGATCAGAAATGGTTAGTTTTCCAAGACTGTTCAGGTTATTGTTGACTGTAACCAGTAATTCACGGCCAAGATCAACGGCTGATTTGTCTTTAGTTCCCGAACTGATAAGGATTGCCAGCAATTCGGCATCACTCAGACTCGAAGTTCCCTTCTGAATTAATTTTTCCCTGGGTCTGTCTTCCACAGCCCAGTCAGTAATTTTAAGTGACATCCAGCACAAGTTTTGAAATGCATATGCAAGATAATCAAATCGCTCCAAAAATGCAAATTGAAAAATAACACACATTTCATGATGAACGAATAGGGTAAAACCGTGAGCCGTGCATCTTGTGTCATTAAATAAAAAAGACCGTACCGGAATGATACAGTCTCCCAGAATATATTATTTAGGGTTATTTTAAGCTGCTTACGTGCTTAACAATTGATGACTTAAGGTTAGAAGCCTTTTTCTTATGAATTATATTTTTCTTTGCGAGCTTATCAAGCATGGATGATAATTTTGGAAGCAGCACAGAGGCCTCTTCCTTTGTGGTAGTTGC
Organism: uncultured Bacteroidales bacterium; assembly: GCA_963715785.1. Classification (GTDB taxonomy): domain Bacteria; phylum Bacteroidota; class Bacteroidia; order Bacteroidales; family VadinHA17; genus LD21. The sequence continues at coordinate 791,192 of OY970276.1, read as the reverse complement.
CCGGATTGTCTTAAGCGCATTACGCGTTGTTTTTGCATAATACTTGTTATTCTCTTTCCTGACATCGATCTGCCTGATCCTTTTTTCTGACGACTTATGATTTGCCATGTATATATGAATTATCTGCTTTCAAAAATATTGTAGTCCATAGGGAACTATATTTCCACTCTAACTACCTGATTGTCAATTCTCGTAATTCTACTACTTTTGTGTCTCCAATAATAATTCAACTACTTTGTTAACGATATTCTGTTAATTTTCAGTATATTCGTGTCATTAATCGAAAACAACTGTAAAATCTACTACCAAATATTCTAAAGAACCTTTGTTTAAATTGGTGGGACAAAAGTAATAGTATTTTTTTAATTACCAAACAAAGAACCATATGATTCCGAGTAAATTTAAATTTCAGGAAGACAAAATCATCATTCGAAAGATGATTCAAAAAGGAAGGAATGTTAATAAGGAAGGAGAATGTAGAGTCTATATAGAAATAGTGAGATTTTTACAGGATGGGAAAAAGAAAACAAGGAGGATACCGACTGATATAATGGTTAAACCTCAAAATTGGAATAGTAAAAAGTTTGATGGATCTGTTACCAACAAAGATTCAGATTATATATCTAAAAATGAAAGTATAGATTCAATCTTCTTTAAGTATGCCGATCAATTATATAAAAGAGAGAAAGGTACCTGGGTACCTGAATTTGACCCTAAAACCCTCATATCAATTGAAGATATGTTTCCAATAGCAACAAAAACACTCTCGGACTATATTGATGATTATTTAAAATACAAAAAGAGTATAAACACTCCGTATAACACGCTTAAAAATTATACCACTTTAAAAAACCTCATAGAAAAGTATGAGAAACATTCCAAGACTGAATTAAATTTTGAAGATGTGAATCTTTCATTTTCAGATTCCTTTTATTCATATCTGTTGAGTGAAAAGTATGCTATAGGGACAATTCATAAAACCTATACGAGATTAATAACTATCCTCAATTATTTTTATGAGAGAAGAGAAGAATTAAATCTGAAAATTACTGACAAATTCAAAGGAAAGAGATTTCGACGGGGGAGAAAATCAGAAAACGAACCACACGCTTTGAGTAATTTGGAATTTGAAACCCTCTTAAATCATACTTTTCAAAAAGAAGAGATGAGAAAAAATCAAAAGAGATTTTTACTTCAGTGTTCATTGGGTTGTAGATATTCAGACCTGTTCAATATAACTCCTGATAAGATAATTAATGGATGTCTGGTTTATTATCCTACTAAAACACGCAATAAGGTCAATAATAAAGTTGAAGTTCCTTTAAATAAAATATCATCAAGGATTTTGAAGGAACTAAAGAATGACACAAGGTCTCTAACCATTTCAAATCAAAAATATAATGATGGTCTTGAAAGTATGTTTGAGGAACTTATTAAAGTGTACCCTAAAATCTTTAGTGACACATATACTACACACGACGCCAGGGATACATTTATAACATTCTGTATTCATTCTGGGATTGATATTCCATCACTCTTAAAAATGGTAGGACAGGAGAGTTATGATATTATGAAAAGATATTTTAAGTCTTCTCATGACCACATTATCGATAGTATGAAGGAAGTAATGATATTCAATTGAGGGACTCCCTAATTCATAAAACAAATCATAAGTTAAAACAGAATACATATGGAAAAAAGTGACAAACTCAAAGCTGGTCATTATGAAATTCAAGGTGAGACCATTTCTAAATTTGAACTCTTTGAACAAGGATGGAACCCATATAGTCGTTACCTCGATATCGATAAGATTGATTTAATTCTCCGTAAGAGGAAAAATGGTAAGGAGGTTCAATATCGAGAAATTCAAGTAAAATATGGTAAACTTTTTATGTGTGGAGTTAAATGGGAAAAAGATTTGTTTGATATCACATCGTGGAAGTTTTTCAAAAAGGATGAATTCAAAGGATACGAAGATAATGAGAACCTTTATTTGATATATGTACTATCTAAAGAAGAGGGATATTTAGGAGATATTTTTGTTTTTCCGATGAAAGTTTTTTCAAATATTCTTAGTCAGTCAATTGTTTCTCATACTAAGAAAGGGGAAAAACGGAAACTATATATTTCTCGTTCTGGAGACCAATGGTATGCTCGAAAAAATGAGATAACTTCAAGAAAAATCATCTCCAATGATACTTGTATTAATGTTACAGAATATAGGAGAAACTTTAAAATCCTTGACTAATTATTAGGAATGACCGATTAAAATATTGGTTCCCCCTTCAGGTGACATAGTAATAAAATGTTTGGACAAATGGGAATTCTTTATTTTATAACTCATATATAATCAGAGATATACTATGGAAGTGTTTGACCAACCACAGAATCTTATTTTAGATAAATTGCACCGACTTGGTTTTAATTTTGAAGAAATCAAGACTGAATCTTTAAGTCCTATTAAGTTGACTGAGGATGAAATCAATTCAGGACTTGTAAAATCTTACTATGGAGATTTCACCGATGTAAATGAGATTTTCAGTAATGTAATTGTCCAGGAGTTCAAGGATGGAACTAAAATGGTGTGTCTATTGAAATATGATGTTAATGAGAATCAAATCAGAGAAATAGTTGACTTGTTTTATTCCTATTTTGGATTTGATAAGGTATTCAGGGGAACAACAAATCAAAAGGACTTAGAAAAGATTAAAGGGAACACCCAAGATTTCCCTCTGAGGGAATGGGTTTATGATGATTATGTTCTTCGATTGAAAACAGATGTAAATGAAAGATTATTAATGTTTTGGATTGTAGGGATTAAGAATTTAAATTATTATAATTTTGGAAAACTGTCGACCATTTTCAAATTAAACTAAGAAATCGTATCTTGTTAGTCTAAGAATAGGTAACATTAAAATTTGAAGTCTTTATAATTAACTAGTTATGAGTAACACTGGTCTATTAGGTAGAATTAAATCATTAAATGTTGGAGTTAAAAGGTTACTACTAATAATTGGAATAGTTGCCTCTCTTAGTCTGGCACCTTCATTAGTCGGTTGTGATGCGGATGAATATTTAAGTTTTGGTAAACAATATTATAATTCATCGACCCAAACTAGTTATACCGATACGAAACCATATGAATTATGGTTTGGTGCTCTTATTCTTTTCTGTGTCTATTGGGTTTTGATCAGAATAGTATTATGGGTTATTGATGGATTTAAATAATCTTTCGATAATTTTCTTTGGTTGATATCTTTTTCACTTTCATAACAGACCTCGTTGAAATACCGAGAACTTTACTAGTCTCCCGAATGGTTAGCCCTTTTTTGAGAGATTTCAAGACATTGACACTCATCTCCTTCTTCAAGAATTCCATTTCAGACTCATTTGAACCAACAGGTCGTCCAAGAATACCCCCTTTTTGAACATAAATCCTTCTCCCAGAGAGAGTTCGTTCTTTTATATTCTCTAATTCCATAAAGTACATACTCGACATCACCGAACTGACCATATCCCATATTGGATTCTTCTTTCCATTAGGTCGAGATTGGAGACCAATGTTCCTGACTATGACATTTACTTTCAGTTCTTCCAACCATTCAAGAGTTCTGATTACATCACCTGTATTCCTCCCCAATCTTGACAATTCTTCAACAACCAGATCGGAAACTTTACCATCTTCAATGAGTTTTGTCAGTACTATCCCTTTTGGTCTGTCCTTAAATCCGATTGTCCCTGATACCTTATCAAGAAGAATCAAATCATATGTTTCCTTGTCATCTAAGAATCTATCTCCTGTCTGTTGGATTGTCGAAACTCGGTTATATTTTACTCTCATTTATGTAGTATATTAAAACACACAATAAAAGTAATACTTTTTTGATGAAAAACAACACTTTTGACGGAAAAAATGAGAATTTTCTGTGTTATTTTTAGTTATGAATTTGAGTACCACATAATATAAGTCAATAAAATGTTATACCTTAATGCACCAATAAAACGACAGAACCTTATTAACTTATTGATATATAATTATGGTTCGATTGAATACTTTAAAGAAAGAGAAATTGTCAGATTTCTTCCCGAATATGAAGAGGGGAATGATGAATTCTATTATGTTTTATTAGCAGATCCTGATGGGATTAATACTGGTCTTCCTTATCCTTCTACCCAGGATGTTAATATTGAATGGATTGTAAAGGTATCTACTAGTTAGCAAATATATTTTATTTCTATACACATAATGAATTCTCCTATTGAACATTTTTTTCAAAAACATCCTAAGGTATTTGTTGACTTTGTTCTTCGTTGGTACCCTTTTAAAATGGGAGACATTGAAAAATTTGCTGATAAACTTACTTATTCAACTTTTGAGTTATTATGTCAAAATCCATTTCTTGATTTTAACCGAGAGTTTTTGATACGATTTAAAGACAAATTGAATTGGGATACCATATGTCGAAAAGAAGGAGAAGGCTGGACCAGTGCATTTATAAATGAATTTAAAGAAAAGATGAATTTGTGTTTATTATCTCATAATACTTCGATTAAGTGGGATAATGAAACAATTAATTTATTTGATGAATATGATTTATCTGGTAATCCATCATTCCCATGGTCAATAACATCTATTGAAAAGTGCAAATATAAAACAGGTTCATTCTGGTCAGATATTTCTGGGAACACTGGTTGTTTTTGGACGGAAAAATTAATAAGTGTTTATGTTGATAACTGGGATTGGAGAGAGCTAAGTAAAAATCCATCATTACCATGGTCATCTGATTTGATTGAACTATATATTAACAAATGGAGATGGTGGGAATTAAGTAGTAATCCTAATGTTTCATGGACTGAAGAAATGATTATAAAGTTTTCTGAAAAGATTCATTGGGATCAAGCTTCTTTAAATCCAGATTTTCCATGGTCAATAAGTCTGATTAAAATGGCATTACGGAAACCTAATTCTATGATGATTAGTTGGGAATCCATTGGGTCAAAATCATATATTAAATGGACTAAAGAATTGATTGATAACTTACTAGTTTCAGAATCTGTGAAGGAAAAAATTTGGATAGGTGTTGCATATAACAAAAATTTCCCATGGACTCAGGAATATATTGATAAATTGTCTGTATCTAAATCTGTTAAGAAAAAAATTTGGATTGGGATTGGAAACAATCCAAACTTCCAGTGGACAGATGAATCAATTCATAAAAATTATAATAATGGGGGTGAAGGTCTTTCATTTATGGATATAAAACCCGATCTTTTTGACTCTTTCAGCAGAAATGAAAATATTCCTTGGACATTAGATTTGTTAAAGAAATATGAAAAATTTTGGAATTGGAGTTTAATATGTAGTAACAAATCTATACCATGGAATAATGAGATTTGTACATATGTTTTTAGTCAATCACCAAGAGATATTTGCGATATCCCCAATTTTCCATGGACACTTGAAATACTTGATGAATTTGAATATGATTTACCTTGGTATAACATAGTGAATTCTAAGGAAGTTTGGGGAAAAATGTTTAAAGATAAAATAACTGAAGAATTTGTTTCAACTTATTTAAATGATTTAGAATTAGATAAATATGATGGGTGGAATTATATATATCAGTTCGGAGAAAACCCACATTATTTTAAGGTAGATTCAATAATAAATTTTGGAAAATATAAAGGGAAAAGTATTAAAGAAATATTTTCATCAGATCCAAGTTATATTGAATTCTGCATACTGAAAGTAGATTTCTTTATGATTAAGGAAACTGAATTAGACAATTTGTTGAACATCAATAAGAATTATACACTTTCCAAGTCAACACTATTACATCTCAAGAAGAAATCGACTTATTTTTACGACATGGCTCAAGAAGAAGCACATCATCAGGAAATGTATGATAGAGAAAGAGAATTTAGAGAATCTGATACTAGGTTTACAGGAGATTGGGATTGAATTGTCAAGAAAATATCTATTTAAAAATTATTAGGGTCAACCCCTTTATCAATTATCCAATCATGGTCTAAATGTCCATACCCGGGTCTATTAATTGGATATGGGTGGTCTAATCCATTCCAGATCCAACAATGGGTTAGTCCCCAAGCTCTCTTATTAAATGGTGGTTCTAAAAGAAATCCAAAACCCTTGGCTGTCGGAGTGAAGATGGAACAATAAGAAACATCTTGTCTTACCCCGACACAAATAGTTTTCATTTTGTCAACCAACCACGAACCTGATTTGAAAGTAAAATATATGTGTTTAATAGTAGGTGTTTCATTTACAAATTTTATTATTGCATCAACATTGTCATCAAGCCATCCAAATTTTGCTGTATAATCTATGAGATTGTCTGCATATTCCCCAACTCTTCTACCATTAATTACTCCTGAACCCCATTTGAATTCGTTGTTAACTAATACATATCTTTCTTGAATATTTTCGACAGTTTGAATTTGGTCCTTCAATCCTTGTACAATGTCAGCAAACACAATTTTACCTTTTTGACATATGTCAAAAAGTTGATATAATGAAGGTTCTAAGTTTTTAAAAGTCCTTGATGAAACCAAACGATTTTGGTTATATAGAAATAAATTACCCAAAACAGTCCACATATACATTCCCCGACCATAAAAAAAGTCGGAATTGTTCCAAGACCATCCGTGATTAAATGTTCCAATAAATATTACTTCTGGATCATAAGGTACAGTATCGAGTATGGAATTATGTGTTTGAAATCCATTGCGAAAATCATATTGTTGATATTTATGTAACAATGGCATTTTATAAATTTGTTCTTAGTTTTTAGATAATAATCAAAATGTTTCATATAACATTTTTACAATATTAGTGCACTGAATCTCGATTTCCTAAAAATCGATTTATTCTCCCATGATACTTATTGTAGGTTATGTATTATTATTATACATTTGTGTTTTCTCAAAAATATTAAAATAATGGAAAACAGATTTAATAATCTTACATCAAAAGAATGGCTCCCTTTTCAGAAATCATGGTTTAAGTTTGAAGATTGGAGCAAGCTTTATAATGAAAATATTCGATTTTTTACCAAAAAAGAAAAAGATACTGAAGTTGTATATTACTCTGGGCCAGATAGTAGTCTATTTGGAAAGATTGTCAATGAAAATAGTTTAAATGCCTTAACTGATATTGTAAGAGCAAATTGCGTTATTCAGTACGCTTTGATTGACCTAATGGATAGGATTACAACTGAATCGTCAATTAAAGAATATGAAAAAGTTAAGAACGAAGTCTTGATAGAAGTTCGTAAGATTTACAGTCTCTTATCTGAAAGAAGGTTTATTACCCTTATTGTACCTAATATTGAAAGAGTTGGATGTTATTTCCCATTTGCTTGGGATATAGCAAAAGAAATTTCAACCATTTATTCACTCAAAGATGAAAAAATAGGGTGCAGTCGAAAGCCAGATTGAACCGAAACTTGATAAAAAATACTTAGAAACCAACAAGAGTACGTTCTACTGCTTGTACTTCAGAAAAGATGAAAATGTAACGATTCTTAAAAAGACATCCTACACCTCATTTTTTAAAAACACCCAACAATTACCGTCTAAAATATTATTTCAAAAAACATTCCCAAAGTGGTTCATTTTAAAGCCTAAACCAAGAAAAAAGGATGAGATTTTACATCCAGCAAAGTATCCTGAAGATCTTGTTGATATGTGTGTCCAACAATTTACTAAAGAAAATGATAATGTATTTGACCCAATGTCAGGTACAGGAAGTACTCAACTGGGTGCTCTTAGAAATAAAAGGAATGGATACGGTACTGAATTAAGCGATTTTTGCTGGAATCGCTATTGGTAGATGCAAAGAGTATCTTGAACCATCTCAGCTTGCCATGTTTAGTGACAAGAAAGAACAAGATTTCAAAATATTATGTAAAGACGCAAGGAATGTGTCAAAAGATGATTTTCCTGAAATTGATTATATATTGACTTCACCACCATATTGGGATATGCTAAATATGAAGGGAGCAGAGAATCAAGCTAAACGTCTAGAAAAAGGATTACAAACTAACTATTCAAACAGTGATAAGGATTTAGGCAACATAAATGATTACAATGACTTTATCAATGCATTAAGTGAGATTTATATAAGTTTAATCCAGATTCTTAAGCCTGGTGGATATATGACAATTGTGGTTAAGAATATAAAGAAACAGGGCAAAAACTATCCCTTTGCTTGGGATCTTGCCAATAGACTTCAAGATAACCTAATTCTTCTACCTGAATTCTTCTGGTGTCAAGATGACATTTCAATTGCTCCATATGGTTATGGTAATACATGGGTAAGTAACACCTTTCACCAGTATTGTTTAACTTTTCAGAAACCCTTATAGCCTATTTTTTTATCACAAATTCACAAATCGCATTATAGGCGCAATCTTTACACTGTTTCCCTGGGATTGGATTGAATTTCTTGTTTTTTATGTTCTGTGATACTGTTTCAATTATTGAAATTTCTTCATCTTCCGGATTAGAGATAATAGAATTCATTGTACCGTTTTTGAAATAGTATACTGCTAAATTCACTTTATCAACATGATATTTTTCTTTAAAGCACACTGAATAAAAGGATAATTGGCTGCTATAATCCTTTGGATCACCGGTCTTAAAATCAACGATTAATGGAACACCATCTATACTAAATACTGCATCAAATCTCCCAGTTATTAAATCATTTTTGATTAAGATATTAAATTGATCCTCAATCGAGAAAATTCTATTTTTTTCAAGTAATGATTTTTGAGTATTAATAAAATATTCTATTTGCTGAGTTGCTGATTTTTTGAATTTTTGATTTTCTTCCTCAGTTCTAAAATTAGTATTCTGCCAATTTGAATCTATTAAATCTATTATATTAATAGTATTCAAATTAGTACCATCTTTAACTTTTTTAAGAATATATTCAGTTATTTTATGAATATTTCTACCATATTCCATTCCCCCAATTCTAACAGTTTCTAAATTCCATTCATGAGCATATTTGTACGCTAAAGGACATAAGGTATATAGTCTAAGTTTATTATAGCTCAAGACAGTTTCCCTTCTTTTTTGAATTGGATTATTTCTGAAGATTTGTTTATCAAGTTTATTAATATCAAACCTAGTAACAGAATTCTTGTAGTTTAGTAACTCCGATAAAAATACATTTGGTTTGTAGATTTTCTTTGTATGACTCAAGGTCTTAGAATATGAAATAATTAATAGTTCTTCTGCCCTTGTGCATCCAACGTAAAACACTCGTCGTTCTTCTTCAGTATTAGAATTGATTTTAAAAAGATTATTCAACTTCTCGTTAAGACCATTCTTTGAACCCCTTTCGTTCTGAGATGGCATAAATACAATCTTGAATTCCAAACCCTTTGCCTGATGAATAGTCATAAGACTTATTGCATCATCCTCATTATTATCAATAAAATCAACTTTCTGAGATGATTGTAAATATATTATGTAACTATATAAACCATATGGATTATAATTACTCGAAAAGTCATCAAATGACAAAACAATTGAAGTAATTAGTCCTATGTTTTCACCTATATTTTTGTACCTCCTAAATATATCTACTGTCTTAAAAATTTCATAAGTCAAGTCAATACATGAATAGAATTTTTTATTAGTGAATAACACTTCTAATCTATCAATATACCTATTTTCAGTATAAACAGTTGTAAGATCAATTCCATGTGTAACATCTATTTCAGCAATTCTATCCGAAAATATCTGCCCTTTATCAATATCTTTGGCTAGGTAATAGTCAACTAATGCTATAAACTCTTTCCCTAAAACACTTTCAAATAGGGATCCTGCTCCTGTAATTTTATAAGCAATTTTATACTTGTCTAATGATGCTATAACTTCAGATGAATGGCCCTTGATGCTGCGGAAAAGGATGCTGACATCAGATAAAGAACTGATCATCTTTCTTTTTTTAAGGTCAAGAATTGTTTGACAGATATAATCCCCTTCATCAGTATTACTTTCAAAAGTTAGTACTACTGTTTCATGGCTGACAGTATCTCGATCAGATGTTATGTTTTTAGACTCCCTTCTTGTTTTTCCAAGTGAAATACAAAAATTTGTAGAATCAACAATATGACTAGTAGATCGATAGTTTTTGGATAAGATATACTTCTTACACTCTACTCCCCTTTGCTTAAACCAATCCTGAAAAGAATAAATATTAGTTATATTTGAACCCCGAAAACCATATATACTTTGATCATCATCACCGACAACAGTAAGATTATATTGAGGACCTGAGATTGTTTTAAAGATCAAGTCCTGTATATTATTGACGTCCTGATATTCATCTACAAAATAATAGTTATAACTATTTGTAATTGAATCCGCGAATTTGGGATTAGATAAAAATTCATTCAACAAAGTCTCCTGGATTGTAGCAAAATCAAATAACCTATTTTTTTTTAATAGCCGTTTGTAGGTAGGATATACTTTACAGTAATCTTCAAGTTTTTCTTCATTCTTGAAATCTATACTATTAATATTTATCTGCTCATCTGTAATCTTATTAAAAACGTCTACTAGATCTTCCACTACAGCCCATCCGCTCTTTTTTAAAACATCAGAGGAGAATCCAAGATTACTAAGCTTGGAATAGATGAAGTTTACTTGGGCATCTTCAGCTAAAATCTGATAATCTCCGTAATCAATCTCAGAATATCGAGCTGAATAGCTCATAGCAGATGGAATGAATTGTTCCAATTAAAAAATTGATTTTACTGAATTTTGAGATTGGAACCTTTGAATATAGCTTTAGCTTTAATTCTTCGGTAGCTTTACGAGTAAAAGTACAAATAACTATACCCACAATTTCAGAATTCCTGGATTCTATTAAATTTACAATTTTTCTTATTAAAGTTGTAGTTTTTCCAGTACCAGGACCAGCTAAAATCAGAGATGGTTTTTCAAATCGTAAAAATATTTCATCCTCCATTAACAACTTTTTTACTGTTTTAATCTGCCATACCTAATTTGACTCCTTAATAATGGATGTTTGGATAGGAATGATGGTAATAGACTTACTGGAGTTGTTGAATTTGTAATTTTTGTCCATAAAGTTCCATTCATGAAATTAATTGACCCTGTTCCAAACTTCTGATACCAACGTGGTGAAAGATAGGTTTGAAAATTATTATTTCGATCAAAGGGCCCAGTATCTTTGAAAAGATTCCAATGGAAGAGTTGGCATAGCAAGTAATAATTAGATATGGTCTGAAATTTAATCGATAAAATGACATTGAACCCATTACTTTCATTTGATCCCAAAACCATTGTTCTGTAAAGGGTTGAGTGCTCTGAGGTTGACCTCTATACTTATTATATAAATTTCTAATAAATTCCTGTTCCTTATCCGACAATACTATCTCCAAAAATTCTGAACCCCTAGTTCCATTAATTAAGTCGGCATTTTTTAGATAAGTGAAAAGAAAACAAATGTCAGAACTTCCGTGTATTTGAATTTGATCTCTTTTTGACCACTGGTCTCCAGAAAAACGGTTTGGAACAAGGGATGGTAAGTCAGAGTAGTTTTGGTTAACTAATATATCCCCTTGACAATAGATGAAATTATTCTTAATATCCCATTCACAACAATCAAGAATAAAATCTCTTTTATCCACAGTCCAAAAAGGAGTTGTACACGTCTCAAAATCTGGATTCAAATTATTGTTGTTACAGAAAAACTTAAAAAGAGATTCAGCAACTTTACCTTTCGCAATATTCAAAGCTCTCTGTTTCTCATTTGGAATACTCATCCTATCAACTGTGAAAGGAAGTGAAATAATAGAATATCTCACACATTCGTTAATTAATTGATCATATTCCACTGCTGGAATTCCGTCTACAATAATAAGTTCCGATTCTGACATTTTAGATTTCTTTTAAGGTTCTTATTGGTTCCAAGTTTTCTATAACACATCCCCAGTTATCAACTTTTGTTTCTTGATATTGCTCAATGGTTTTTGTGAATCTTTTGTACTCTTTGCCTATGATTCTGAAGTCTTCCTCATATATCCATCCAAGTAGAAATACTTTCCCTTTTTGCAGACCTATATTTTGCCAGTTGTTTTCAACTGGCCAGTAACCAGTTTCCGTGGCTCGTAGTGAGAATGAAAGCAAAGGTTTTATTGTTTCAGTTAGTCCTAAACTTATCGATTTTATGGTCAATTCACCATTCGGGATATCTCCTATCCATTCAAGTGAAAATACTTGGAAAAAATCATTATTGGTTTTAATTTCCTTTGAATTAATATCAATGGTTTCAACACAAATCATATTTTTACTTGTTGTCCCAAATATTCTCAATTTTGCCTTTTTTAAATTACCTTGATAGACTATTTTTAATTTCCCTAGGTTTGGTAAATCTTTTGACTCAGCACGTTTCAACCATTTGTAGTCCCAAAATGCATGAACTAGGCAATCATTACCATGTTCTTCATTAAAGTATCCTTCAATAAATGGGAATAGATAGACTTTATCTCTCTTGTGAGCTCTTCTTTCTTTCTGTCCTGGATTAAACTGATCCATCGGTACTAGTGCATGACATTTAGTAAACCAATCGAATTTTCTTTGACCGAAGTTTTTCAATTTATTCTGAATATAGGTCGAATCCAAGTCTAAAAAGTTTGCCTTTCACATCAATAGCATATCCGTTTATTCCTATATCATATCTGTCTTCTTCGTACCATTTCGTTTTTCCTTTAATATCAAAATTGATCTTATTGTCAATTAGATATTTCTCCATAGCATTTTCAGCAACTATACCCAAAATAATCTTTTGTAAACGAATATATGGATTCGAGCTTCCCCATCCTATTAAATGTTGAAGTCCAAGAGATTAATGCATATTCTAATCCAGAGTTGAACCAACTTTTCTCACTATCAATCTCTATGATGTCGTTTGTTTTTATCATGATAATATTTTAAAATCGAGTAATTCTTTCAATTGAATATCCAACGCCTTTGCTAATCGGATTAAATTAAGAAGTGAGGGATTTCTTTCACCTCTCTCAAGCATTCCTATATAATTTCTATCAAATCCACCTTTATAGGCTAATTCTACTTGGGAAAGGTTCTTTCCTAGTCGTAATGAACGAAGATGATCTCCAAAACAAATTAGTAATTCGGCCTTCATATTGTAAAGATGACTACAATGAGTATCATATAAAACCTACAATGAGTATCATTTAAATGCAAAACTAGTGGACTATAAAATTACAATTCTCTCTGTGTTATCCGGGGGCCAGAGATTTTGATCAAGTCAAGTGGCATTAATCAGTCCCAATTTTTCATCATCATTAATAGCTAATACTTCGAGAATATTGATGTCTTGGGACGATAACTATCTATACCACTGGACATTTGAACCCGTTGGGATCTGAAGAAGTCTTAATTGGGATCCATAAAAACTATGAAGATCCATGGAATGCCACTTGAGTTCTAGGTGCATACGACCCCGGGTGAATTCTGTTTTTTCCAGTTGACACCCTGGGTTATTTGGAAGTCCCCATTTGAATCTGTTTGACTTTAAAGATATATTGAACGCCACTTGATTTGTTGGTGAATACTTCCCGGTGAAGGATCTCTTGTCCAACATCACGACTTTTTTCGAGTAACATTGACAAAGGAGTAATCATTAAGAATACCAATAATTTGGAATCATCCTTTGATTTTGTAATTTTATGTCTCTCAATAGATTTAACATATGAAAAAAGTAGAACCTGTCATTATAAAATGTACCATAGGAACTTATCCGAGACCGATGCCTGAAGGAATGTTTGATAAAATGCCAGCGGTGAGAGTTCAGTTTGATACCGATGAACAAAAAACACTCTTTGAGTTTTATCCCGATGAAATTGATTTTAAAGAAGATGAGTTCATTGGACTTACTGAAGAAGGTGCCAGACACTTAAAATTTGAGAAGGATAAAAGATATCTTCAGTCATAACTGAATAAAGTCAAACTCCAGTAAATCTCTGTCCATTGGACACATTTTTTCAAATTTACCTTTTTGAAGTATCGATAATCGTTTTTAGTGATATTTTTTTCGACTTATTGATAAAGTTCCCAAATTTAATCAGACCTAATTTGTTTTTCAAATTATGAATCTATCATGGGGGTTAAGAAATTAACATTCAAGATATCTACTTCACAGATGATTTGATATTGGATAAATTAACTGTACTTAAAGTCAAAAAAAAATGAAACCAAATCCTCAATACCATGTTGAAAGTGGGTTTTTAGATAAAACCTATGATGAAAAATTAGAAAATATACCTGGACTTAAATGGCTACCATGGGTTGGTTCTAAGTATTCTCAGAAAAAGTTACTAATTGTAGCCGAAAGCCATTATGACGATGGGGATGATTGGCTCGAGTGTGTAAATGCAACTCGTGCCATGATCAATCATTATGGAGTAATGTCAAAAAATCCTGAATATGAGAATTGTGCAATTTTGCGACCTATTGAAAAAATAGTTTACAATAAACCCCAGGTCTCCTATGAAGAAAGAGAAAATTTATGGTCTTCTGTTGTTTTTTTTAATTTAGTGCAAAGACTTCTTCCAACCAGAAATGAAAGGCCAGATGAAAATGATTTTGACAAAGGATGGAATGTTTTTTTTGAAGTTGTCAATTTATTAAAACCTGAGTATATTTTGAAGTGTGGAAAATCTGGTGATGGAATGATTGGACATCTGTTAACTAATAAAAATCCTAACTGGAAATATGAGGATAAAGAATATTATACAAATCCAAGATTAATGAATATTTCAAGTGATGGTCATGAATTTAAGATTTTTTTTATTAATCATCCAAGTGGTAGTTATGGATTCAGTTATGAAGAATGGGGTAGAATAACTCAAGAGAACTTCCCTTGGTTTATCAATTCCATAAATAAACAATAGGAATAAGATAATTCAATCTAAAGTTTTAATTTAATTATGAACTATGTTAAGGGTCACTTTGTATCAGGTTTTTAATCCAGAAATTAGTATCGATATTCAGGCGTATTTTGATGGTGAAAACCTTGTTATCAAAGGATATGATATCGGGAAAAAGGTCGAGGAAGTATGGGGAGATAGTGATTATGAATATGTAACAACTATACTGGAAGATGAGGTGACAAAATTATATGCTTTGATTCAAGTCAAGGAAGGGGATAAATCAGAGTTATTAAAGGTATTATCCGAAAAATTCAATACCAATACTTGTTATAGTGAGATAGGAAAATTTCTTGAAAATAATCATATTAAGACTGATGGATTTTCCTGGACTTAAATACTATAACAGATTCTTATTCAAGTACATTTTCCCACCTACCACCTCAAAATTCTTTCTAATATAAAGTCCGGATTTTAGTCTTTTTCCATTTTTAGATTAATCAACTTATCTATTGATTTTTATCACATTTTTCATATTCAAGTACTACATCCTCTATAAAAGAACATAATTCTTTGATATCCATGGCAATAAAATATATATGGATGTTTTCTTTGGTCTCCACATCAAATCTGAATCTGGACAATAAGTAAGACTTAATAAATTTCATCTTGTCTTCCTCGATATTCTGTCTCTCAGTTATTGATTTTGATATATCTATACAGAACAGGTCATCTACTGGTCTTTGTTTATTCATCTCTTATCTATTTGGGTAGAGATCCGGTTATCATTTGATGTTCTCGGATTATTCCCGTTACTAGGTTTACAAGTTGTTTTGTACTGATGATGATATCTTCATCTTCAGATTCAATGTCAACATGAACCCTATCTAGACAACTCTTTATGATTATTTTTTCCTCCATCGTCATGTCTTGTTTCGGGAAGATATCATCTTCTACTTCCAAGTACCAGGTATCTTTGTCAACTTTCTTAAACTTTTCCTCTTTAAATTCCACCTTGTGGGTGTCGTAATCACACGAATTTTTATGATCGTTTTCATATTCAATAAGTAATGAAACAAAAAAGTAAATTAGTGTTTTGCTTCCCATTCTTTCAAGATTTATATATGTATCATCGATATCAACAACATTAAATTCTTTTTTTAAAAAGTTTTTTACAAAATCGATTTTCCTTTGATAATCACCATCCCAATCAAAGATCATGGTTTGTCTGATATAGTTATAAAATCTCTCTCTATCTGTTTTTTTCATATTCCTCTTGTTAATTCATGAAAGGGATAATCCCTTGACATTTATTCGATGTTCTTATTTTTAAGTTTATTACGGGTAGAATATGACGAATCCACATTGTCTTGTCGATTTTCAATTTTTTCCATGAGATCTTGCTTATGGCAAATCTTTTGAGTATAATCATCTATTATTTCCCTGATTACAGTGGATTTATTCTTTTTTTCAAAGAGAAGACTTTCACAAAGACTCCTCATTTGATTTTCACTAAGTCGTATTGATATTGTCATATTTTTCTTTTCCATACCTATAAATATCATCGATAATAGAAAAATGTAATACACTGATTTCTTTTTCTCGGTTTTTTTCATTATATTTTTAAAAAGGAATAATAAAGGACAATATTTTAAACATTTATGAAAGAATTTAAGGGTGTAAAAATCAGTGACATTAGTAAAATTAACTCTCAGGAAAAAAGTGATGAGTTCAAGAAACTGGTTGAAACAATCGACTTAGAAAAAATCGAGAATTATGATTGTTCACGACTGAATATTTGGGATTATGCAAAAGGTGATGATGTTCGGGACGGAATAAATATTCGGTTCAGTAACATGGTAAAAGGGTTCCCGTTTGTTTTGAATGGGGTAGAGTACAGTAATTCTGAAGGAGCTTATATCGTCGGTGCCTACTCAGAGAATAATGAAAAATGTATTGAAATTCAAGGTAAGATTATATCAGAAAGAAACGGTTATAAGTGTAAAGCTACCTATCGGAAGAGTTCCGAGTATAAAGTTTTCATCAGAGATGACTTCTATTCGTTTAATATCCAGTATATGTTAATGGTGGTTTGGAATAAGTCTCTCCACAACGAGGATTTTTCGAGATTGTTGAAATGTATTCCGATAGACGCTCACATTGTCGAAAATACAAGTAAACAGACAGGGAAGACTTCAACATTTTGGGGTGCTAAGAACATAGAATTATTGAGGGCACGAAAGAATGTGATAGATGAAGTCAAAAATCTCAAGACATTTAGATTTAAAAAGGAACTCACATATAATCAAATGATTGAGTCTTATAAGATTAATAATATTGGAGTATTTGTTGGTAAAAATATTATGGGGAAGATCTTGAAGATGTGTAGCTTTGGTCTGTTGTACAATCAGGAACCCCCAATTGACTATAACTTATTGTCAAGTAAGAGGTTATTTGTTCTTGGACATCCCTTGGAATTCCAAAAAAATATCTATTGAATTTATTTTTACTTTTTATGAGTATTAATCCAGTACCCTTCCCGATTGATCTGAAGATGTTTGTCAATTTTATTAGAATTTACCCGACTTCAAGAAATTATTTGAAATTACCCTCTCTGGAGTCTCTCATTTGAGGTTGTCTAAGATATTCCTATTGTCTCAATTGCTTCTGTATTTAAGGTGTTCTTCTTCTATTAATCGTCTTATAACTTCCTGTCGAGTACATCCTCTTTTTTCTGACAGAGTGATTAGTTTATTCATTTGGTCTTTTGTAAAGACCATTTCTAACTGGATATTCTTAATTTCTCTCTTTGGATCTCGTTTATACTTTGATGGTCTATTCGATACCACTATTTTAAGACTCTGTTCGTTTTTCATAGTTCTTAATTACTATTTTTATTGTTATTGATTATCTCCCCTTCGGGGTTCTTCTGATATTCGGGATGCTTCCTGATATATTCTTTCAGTCTTTTAATGTCCACATCCATTCTCACTCTGGAGAGAATTTCATAAATCTGTTCATTCGTTGTTTTCATTTTGATATGTATTAATTTTTTTATCATAAGCTACGATAACATCCATAAAAAACTCATTGAGATAATATTCTTTTAAGGTCTTTTCAATAAATTCACGATGGCCCATTTTTTTCAACAATGTTTTCCAGTTTGGAGTTTTTTTAGAATATAAATCATCCAGTGTTAATTCTAATGTTTCTATATCTCCTTCATAAGGGGATGGTAATGGTTCATTATCTTTCATCCCGATTGATGGATCCTCATTAATACCATTATTCAACACGAACGGACTCGAAACGGAGTGGAGAGTGAGTGTTGAATCTAATTTATTTTCAACTGGACCAGAACTAGCATCTTGATTGTTTTCATCCTGTTTGCTCGTTGAGATTTCTTTTTCTTGTCCAGTATTGGAGAACTCCTCCTCCACTCTGTTTCGGTGGGCGGAGTTCTTTTCATCAATTGTTATTGTAAGGGATGGTTCCTCCATGGGTGGAAAATCTAGTTGTGGGGTTTTCTGTATAGATATCTCTACACCTTGATTTCTGGGTGTGGGGTTTTCTATATCAATATCGGGATTTTTTGGTGTTTTGGATATCTTATTCTCCACACCTTGATTTCTGGGCATGGGGTTTTCATTAAAAACATAATCCCAATATATTATATTATGTTCATCCTTTCTTTTTATTTCCTCGATATATCCATATTCTTTTAGGTTATCAAAGAGTTTATTAAAAAGAAATTCGCCAATGCCAGATTTTTTTTGGAATGATTCTTTATTGAATATCCAATCTTTAGAAAGGGAAAATATTTTAGACATTATTCCAATTTCAATAACTGATAATCTTTCATCAAATATTAACTCTTTTGATATTCTTTCAAATGGATTTTTCTTGGCGTTTTCTTTGTCCTTTGGTGTTCTGTTAAATGTTGTTTTGTTTTTCATTGTTATAAGTGTGTTTTCGTAAATGTGTATTTATAAACCTGAGTCAATCCCTCCCGACACACTTACGAACGGAAGGGATTGTTTTCTACTCAGGGTTTGTTATCAATAAATACAGTTAAATTTCGAAAAAGTGAATGGTTGATAGAAATATATTCTCACATTCCCATTCTGGGTTTAGATTCGGTATATTTACATTCCAATTGTGAAATCAATATAAATTAGCACGATGGTAGATACTGAAAAAAGACAGGTTAGGGGTGTTCCATTTTTAAAAAGGAATGGTAAGTATGTTTTTGTGGACTCTTTTACTTTAAAACCCCTGAATCAAGAGAAAGAATATGATTCAGTAACTGAAAGTGATTACGTAAAAGAGCAGATGGGAGAATTACGTTTCCCCAGGAGTTCTGAGAATAAATCTATTAGTTATAAGGTATACTTAAACCAAAAGGAAGGAATAGTCGATTTATCTGGTAATGAGGTGTTTTCTCCTATATATGATAGAATATGGTATACATCTAAAGAAAGAACAATTGTATTATCTAGTAGAAAAAAAGGTATTGTCGATAGTTCGGGGGGATTTGTTATTCAACCGATATATGAAGAAATTTATGATTTTCAAGAAGAATAATATGCGGTCAAATTAAATGGGAAGTGGGGATTTATTGATTTCGATGGGATATTTGTGTTTCCACCCATATACGATAAAATTGAGTTCCGTGATAAAGGAACAATAAGAATTAATTTAAATGGAAAGTGGGGATTCATTAGTAAAGGAGGTAGAATTGTAGTTCAACCCCAATTTGATGAAATAGATTATAATTATTACAAATTAAACAACATTGAATTTTTAAAAGTTAAAGTCGACAGTTTTTTTGGAATACTTTATAAAAATGGAGCTACAATCCTTCCTCCTATTTACGATTTTATAGGTGAAATCTACAATGGAACTGTCCCTGTATATTTAAATGGTAAATGTGGAAGTATTGATGAGACATTTAAAGAGATTACTCCTCCAATATATGACCAATTCTCTTATTTTAATTCAAATGAGGGATTTTTGAAAGTTAAATATCTTGGTAAATGGGGAATAATTGACTTGAAAGGGAAGGTTATAATTCCTTTTAATTTTGATGATTTAGGTGAAAGATTTTCTGAAGGATTACTCGGATTTAAACGTTGTAATGACAATGGGGAAAGAGAATGGGGATATCTTGATAGAGATGGTAACGAGATAATTTCACCAAATTTTGACATGTTCGAAGATTTTCATCAAGGATTAGCAAAAGTTGGATATTCTTATCATTCTGACTGTTGGGGTGTTATTGATAAAAACGGTAAAGAAGTGATTCCAATAGAATATCCTGAATTAGAGATTGGAAATAAAGAAATTAAGGTCTCTTCTAATTACAAATGGGGATTTCTTGACTTAAATGGGAAGGTGATTGTACCAATAATCTATGATTCAATAGGATATAATTTAAAGGTGGAACTTGATGGAAAATTTGGGAAGATAGATATGGAAGGGATAGCGAAAATTCCAATAGTATATGATGAATTGTACATATTTAGTGACTATTCTTCGGTTAAATTAAATGGAAAATGGGGATTTCTTGATGAGAAGGGAAGATTAGTTACACCTCCAATATATGACGATATAGGGGAGGAATTTGGTGAACTAATTCCGGTTACATCCAATAACAAATGGGGATTCATAAGAGAAAGAGGAAAACTAATTATTCCATTAAAGTACGATGAGATAGAAACACTTAGTTATGAACTATTGAGAGTTAGAATAGGTAATTTATGGGGACTCATTGACAGAACTGGCAAAGAGTTAATTTCTCCTAAATATGATGAGATAAAAGAAAATGAATCTTTTGGATTAATTGAAGTCAGAATAAATGATAAGACTGGATTAATTGACAATGAGGGTAAATTTGTTATTCAACCTAAATACGAAGAGATTGCCAACAACAATAAAGAAATGGGATTGTATTCGATTAAATTAAATAACAAATGGGGATTAGTTGACAGTGAGTGGAAGGAAGTTGTACCTCCAAAATATGACGATCGTATTTGTTTCTATGGTGGAATCAATGGAGAATTGGCAACTATTGTATTAGATAAAAAAATTGGAGTCATTAACAAAACAGGGAAATTTGTTATCAAACCATTTTATGATAAATTGTTCTTCGATCATGACTTTATAAAAGTCATGTTAAAAGACAAGTGGGGCATATTCAGTAAAGAAGGAAATGAAGTTATTTCAGTGAAATATGATTGGTTTGTTTGTCATTATTTGAACATGGGTGTTATAGAGGTTAAGTTGAATAAAGAAATATTCTTTATTGATAATAAGGGGAAAGAGTTCAAATACAGTTAAGTGGAGACTAGTCCTTACTTTAATTAATCATCCAATTATAAATAATTTTAAACTCAAATTCAATTAAAACATTTGGATTTGCTTTAGTCGAACTTTTCTGCTATTTTTAAACCGAAATAACGTTCAATGAAAGTTTCGGTCGATACTCTTAAACATCATCCAATAAACCGGGAGATCTATAATCTTTCATCGATTGATGAATTGATTGAGAGTATCAAAAGAGTCGGGTTATTACAACCGTTGACTGTCGACCAACACAATCAGGTGGTTTCAGGGAATAGGAGATTCGAAGCAATCAAACGATTGGGTTGGAAAAAGGTTGAGGTGAATAGAATTACAGTCAAAAATGGAGATGATATATTATTGTTGATTCACTTCAACAAACAGAGAGTCAAATCAGTAAAAGAAATTCTAAGTGAATATGACCATCTCAGAAGATATTATCAGGAGAACAAAGGATCAAAAGGAGATGTTAAAGGAATCCGGGAAAAAGTTGGAAATGATATCCAAGTCAGTGATGGAAACCTAGCAAGGATATTATTTGTAAGGAAGCACAAACCAGAAATGATTGAACTCATTGACAAGGGAGTTTTGTCTGTCAATCAGTCTTATTTAATGGTACAACGGTCTCAAAAGGAAGAACAATCAAGAAATCATAAGTCCGACGAGAGTAATGAAGTAATAAATGGAGATGAATTTAGATTTTACCAAAAATCAAGTGATAACATGTCTGAAGTTTCAGATGATTCAATTGACTGTATATTCACAAGTCCGAGCTATTACTCTCTTAGAAGGTACTCAAATGATGATATTATGGGTCAAGAAGAGTCTTCTGAACAGTACATTGATAATTTGGTAAAACACCTTGGAGACACACATAGAGTACTCAAAAGAACAGGTTCATTTTATTTGAATTTAGGAGACACTTATGTAAATGGGAGTCTTCAAAATATTCCTCATAGGGTTTGCATCAAACTTCAAGAAAAGTACGGATTTATCCTTCGAAATGCAATAGTGTGGAAAAAAGTTAATCCTCTCCCGTCTTCGGTAAAGAACAGATTATCTACAAGTTATGAAATGATTTTTCATTTGGTTAAGAGTTTGGATTATCATTATGTACCTGTGTACACAAAACTATCTGATAAAACAAAACCATCTCACCCTCCGAGACATAGATCATCCAAGGATGTTGAAATAAAATCCATTTCTCCATATATACCAAGTGACAAGGGAAAAATTCTACAAGATTATTTTGATTTTGATATTATTCAAACGGCTGTATCAAATCAGAAGGTTAAAAATATTGTCGAACACCCTGCTCAATTCCCTGAAATGGTGGTTTACTTAAATTTGTTACCAACATGTGTTTTCCCATTCGAAGATAGTCCAAATTATAGTCCTATCGTATGTGATCCTTTCTGTGGTAGTTTAACAACTTACAGGGTCGTACAGAAAATCAATGAGGAGTATGGAACCAAATTAAGATATGTGGGGTACGATATTAAGAGATATTTCTGAAATACACAGTTCTCCTATATTTCAGAAAATTGCCAAAAAATTTTCAATCACTTTTGACTATGTCCAAAAATCTTCAAAAATCTGGAAAATTTTCAATCAAATTATTGTACCCATAATATAACACATTGATAATCAGTACTATAAGACGGGGAACCCGGACGAAGTCCCTGAGGAGTCCCCTGGGAAACCTCAGGGGAGGGGAGGGTATGATATAGATTGAATATTAAACTGAACTTATATTATTCAATTTATGTCCAATCAGATATCATAATTAACATGAATTCATATTGGAGTCATAGATTTCTAATAAATTCTACTACATTTTCTACTACTACATAAAAAAAGGGTGTAATCTATTGATATACACCCTTGTTTATTAGTTTCAAGTAGTCCATAGGGGAATCGAACCCCTGTTACCAGGATGAAAACCTGACGTCCTAGCCACTAGACGAATGGACCCTGTAAAGAACTTTAAAATGCGGATGCAAAGAAAGGATGTTTTTTTTGATCTGCAAAATATTTCGGCCTAAAAATATCTGATTGAACCGGCTCCTTTATTCCGTGAGACTGTTTATTTCAAATCCGTCAAAATCTCCTGAGCTCATTAACAGGTAAACAGGGCATCTGGTGTCCATCGATTTTATATGCCTGAACATATCACCTGAGTTATTATATACCCGTATATTCTCTCCGCCAAAAGCTTTTTGAACGTCATCCAATGACAGATGCTTCAGTTTCTTTAGCTCTATGGCATGCGGATTAAAATAAATAAAAGCCTGGCTGGCATTTGCCAGCGTTCCATTATATAGCGGAAGGAATTCACTGCTGAGGCTTGAATATGTATGAAGCTCAAGACAGGCAATGATTTCTCTGCCCGGATATCTCGCAGCAATTGCGTCTACGGTTGCTTTTACCTTTGAGGGAGAATGCGCAAAATCGATATAAATAAGGCCTTTTGCATTTTCTTTCAGTTTCTGCAGCCTCCTTGAAGTGCCTTCAAAGGCGGAAATAGCTTCATAGAATTTATCTTCTCCAACCCCCGCGGCAAGGCACGCCTCCCGTGCTGCAGAAAGATTTTGCATATTATGTTCGCCGAAAAACTTTAAAGGTACGGTCCGGTTATGTGTTGCCGCGTAGAATCCTGTTTTGTTTTGAAAATATCCATGGATGTTATAAGGGATCTTCCTTATATTATCAGGCGAGGCAAGGGCAATTTTTTTTACCTCTTCATCACCCTCAAAATAGATCAGTGAACCGCCGCGGGTGATCTTCCCGGTAAAGATCCTGAACTGTTCAAGATAATTTTCAAAAGTTGGAAATACATTCATATGATCCCATGCTATTCCATTAAGAACAGCAATATCAGGCATATACAGATGAAATTTTGGTCTTTTGTCGAGAGCAGAGGTAAGGTATTCATCTCCTTCAAAGACTGCTATACCGGCTTCATCAGATAATCCTACCATTGTCTCAAAGCCATCGATCTGAGAGCCAACCATGTAATCGAATTTTATGCCAGCGCTCCTCAGAACATGCATTATCATTGCAGTGGTCGTCGTCTTGCCATGGCTGCCTGCAATGACTATCCGTCTCTTATTTTTTGTCTGGTCATAAAGATATTCCGGAAAGGACATTATCTTTAATTTCATCTCACGCGCTTTAAGAAGCTCCGGATTGTCCGCTTTGGCATGCATGCCCAGGATAACAGTATCGATCTCTTTGGTAATCCTTCCGGGATTCCAACCCGGGCTTTCGGGCAGCAAGCCATATTTCTGCAGCCTGCCTGCGGAAGGTTCAAAGATCTCATCATCCGAACCTGATACGATATACCCTTTATTATGAAGAGCAATAGCCAGATTATGCATTACTGCACCGCCAATGGCAATGAAATGTACTCTCATACTATACGTCACAAATCTGAATGCACTTGCGCAGTGATTGGAGCTTATCCTTTTGGGAAGGGACAAATTCCTGCCCTACAAATCCTTTATATCCTGTCTTTAGAAGGGCTCGCATAATGGCCGGATAATTCAGCTCCTGTGTTTCATCAATTTCATTTCTTCCCGGCACACCACCTGTATGAATATGCCCTATATAAGGGCTGTATCTGGTAATTGTGTCGATAATGTTTCCTTCCATTATCTGCATATGGTAAATGTCGTAAAGCAGCTTAAATCTTTCTGAACCAACCATTTCGCAAAGTGCTGATCCCCACGATGTCCTGTCGCACTGATAATCCTTATGACCGTAGCTGTTGAGCAGCTCCATGATTATTGTAACCCCGTATTTCCCGGCTGCTGGCATCAGCTTGTCTCAGACCTTTGGCGCATGTGATCAAGCCTTCGTTATCATCCTGTCCTTCACGATTGCCGGAAAAACATATAAGGTTAGGGACACCTGCTTCAGCTGCTTTTGGTATCATCTTCTCATAATCGGCAATCAGCTTTTCATGGTTTTCAATCCGGTTAAATCCTTTGGGAATACCCCAGTCAGTGGCATAGCCGACAGCGCATTTCAGTCCGGCATTTTTAACCGTAGCCCAATCCTTTTCTCCCAGAAGTTCGATTGATTCCATACCCATCTCCTTACATGCTTTTGCAAAGTCGTCAAGCGGAATATCACTATAGCACCACTGGCTTACAGAATGATGGATATTTCCTTTAAGAGCCGGGACCTGCATCGCCGGTCGCAGCGAAGGCACTGTTTAAAGGGCTGGCTGTAGTTATAACTGCCGCACCTGCTAATTGTCCTAACATTTTTCGTCTGTTCATAGTTTGTAAACATTGAATAACGGGTCTAAAATTAATAATAAATTAGGTGAATATCTTTTTTTTTGTGTCTGTTCATAGCTGACTGTAACTGATAGTTTTAAATTTTAAGACAGAGTGTTTATTCAGATAACCCTTAATAAAAATGTTCCATGCTGCAGAAAAAGGGTTTAGCTTTCCTACTCATAATGTTCTATATTTGTGTCAGATATAAGTACTCCGGCTGTTAACATGCAAATTCCCTCACGACACGATTACAGAAGCGGTCATTCCATCGAGCTGCTCCGCAGCGGCAATAACTTTTTTGATACCTGTGAGAAGGTTATTGATAATGCGAAATATTATATTCATTTTCAGACCTATATTGTTGATGATGATGAAACTGGAAGACGGTATTGTTAATGCTCTTATAAGGGCGTCAGAAAGAGGTGTCAGAGTCTATTTTCTTCTCGATGCCTACGGCGGAAACAGTTTCTCAAAGGAGCTGATCAAAATGGTTGAGGATGCCGGGATCCTATTCCGGTTATTTTCTCCCCAATTATTACAAATGGCTTCCAGCTCAGTCTGCGGCTTCATCATAAGGTACTGCTCGCCGATGGCGATACTGCACTGATCGGGGGGATGAATATTGCCGACCGTTATCATGGTAAAAAGAATTTCAGGGAATGGCTCGATTTTGCCATTCTTATCAGGGGACCGGAATGCGCTCATGTTCTTTTCATCGTGAAGAAGCTCTGGAACAGGGCATTTATCCCGAAAAAGGAAAGATCTGCGGAAACCGTGCATTTTCCCGCTCGCTATCAGGAGAATATAAGAGTAAAGGTCCTTCAGAATAACTGGTACAGAAACAAGATTGAGATCTTAAAGAGCTACCGTTCTGCACTGAAACATGCCCAGGAGAGGATGATTATTTTTGCAAGTTATTTTCTGCCCGGCAGAAATGAACGCAGGCTTCTGCGCAATGCCAGCCGGAGAGGCGTCGATATAGTAATAGTTCTCTCGGCAGAATCGGACGCCCCTGTTTTTAAAAGAGCAACAAATTTTCTATACGACTTTATCCTTCGCAATAATATTACTATTTATGAATATCTGCCATCAAACCTGCATGCCAAGGTGGCCACTGTCGATGGCAAATGGAGCACTATAGGAAGTTATAATATGAATCACCTGAGTGATTACGGGAGTGTTGAGATGAATGCCGATATACTGGATGAGCCTTTTGCAGAAATGTTCGAAAATCTCCTCCGGCAGATAATTGAGAAAGATTGCAGGCAGGTAACCTTTGCGGAGTATATCAGGCGCAAAACATGGCTGTTTCAGCTTACCGACTGGTTCTCATATCAGATGATCAGGTTCATGATGAGACTTATGTTTGCCCTTGCAGCAAAAAGATCAAAACCGAATTACCCGTAATTAATATAATAGAGGCGCCCGTGTTGGGCGTCTCTGTTAAAACTGGTGGAATCCCATGGAAACAAATTCCAGTACATTCGGCAATGAGGCTCTCCAGTATGTCCAGTTATGAGCACCATCGCGGATCCTGAATTCATGAGGGATTTCTTTCTGACGCATAGCAATATGTACCAGGCAATTGCCCTCGTAAAGAAAATCGTCGTCGCCGCAATCGATATACCATCTCACAGCTTTTTTCTGATCATCAGGCATATTCTGAATCAGGTTAAGCACACTGTACTGCTTGAAATATGCTTCTTTCTGAGCATCAGTAATGCCTTCAACTCCCTGCCAGAGTCTGTAATTCTTCAATTCTTCAATATTTTTCGGTCCCGTTGCTGCACTTAAGGGACATGCTGCGGAAAACAATTCCGGATGATGCAGAGCATAGATGAACGTTCCTTCGCCACCCATTGACAGTCCGGCTATTGCCCTGTAACGTTTGTCAGCCTTGATCCGGTACTCCTTCTCGATAAATGGCATAAATTCCTGGAAGAAAAAATCCTCATACCGCCATTCCCCTTTTACATCATTCACATATCCTCGTTTACCGGTATTGGCATCAGGCATAACGATGATCATGGCTGTTGCACTTCCCGATTTTATCGCAGCATCGGCAATTGTCAGAATTTCACCGAACTGAACCCATCCGGTCTGATCATCACCAGCTCCGTGCAGAAGATAAAGGACCGGGTAACTTCTTTGTGAAGTTCCGTAATCAGGTGGAAGATACACTGCATATTTCCTGTCCATTTTCAGTATTTTACTTGGAACAGTGAGATCATCCATAACTTTTCCCGTCTGTGCCATCAGAATTGACGTCATAGCGAGAATAAAAAAGAGTGAAAGGAGTTTTTTCATGGTCATGTTTTTTTTCAGGGTAAAAATATTGAATGCAAGGTATGAAATATTCCTTATCATTCCATCCGATAGCCCGCCGCAGTATGATTAAGAAAAAGCTTATAGAGCCTGAAAGGAGAAAACTGTGTGTCAGAACCAGCTCAACAATATTTACATTTGTATGTTTTAAAATAAAATTCTGGTATGAAACTTCAGATATTTAATATTTGCAACTTCAAGGTCGACGGCGGTGCAATGTTCGGTGTGGTTCCAAAGGCATTATGGTCGCGTGTTTATAATTCTGATCAGAATAACCTGATCACACTTGCTCTCAGGTCATTGGTGGTGGAAACAGCTGGACATGTGATCCTTATCGATACCGGCTGGGGCGACAAACAGGATGATAAATTCTTCAGACATGCCAGCCTGCATGGAGGAGAGGGCCTGGTTGAAGGACTTCACAACCGGGGATACAAACCGGATGACATAACGGATGTTTTTCTTACACATCTCCATGCCGATCATTGCGGAGGCGGGGTAAGAAGGCAGGCGGGTGGTGATAATTATGAGCTGACTTTCCCTGACGCCGTTTATCATGTAAGCCGGAGCCAGTGGGAATGGGCAGTGAAAAACAATCTGCGCGAGGCCGATTCGTTTCTTGAAGAGAACATAGCACCGATAGGCTTGAGCGGACATCTCAACCTGGTGGAGAAGGAGGGAGAGCTGTTCCCCGGTTTTTCAGTCATGCTCTGTTACGGACATACTCCCGGATTGATGATCCCCATAATCAGAGATGCCGGCAGAACACTTGTTTATACCGGAGATCTTATTCCAACTATTGCGCATATCCCTCTTATCTGGAATATGAGTTACGATATAGAGTCGCTTAAGACAATCGATGAAAAACAGCGCTTGCTTAATGATTCGCTTGCAGGAGGTTACACATTGGTTTTTCAGCATGATGAACATACAGAATGCTGTAACCTGGAAAGAACACCTAAGGGTATCAGGGCCAAGGAAAAATTTGATTTCAAAGATGCGTTCTGATCTTTAATTCACCCAACCCGATTTCAGATGTTAATTAGTTCTTATATTTGATGTATGAATATCAAATTCCCGAATTATCTTTTTAAATAATTCATTGTTAATAAATTAACATACAGGCATATGGCAGAATTTATTTATGGGAAACCTTTTCAGATTCAGCGCGACACGACCACTTACAGGCTTTTGTCAAAAGAATATGTTAAAGTTGTGGAAGAAGGGGGAAGAAAGATACTTGAAGTGGATCCCAAAGGTCTGGAGATACTTGCGAAACAGGCAGTATCTGATCTTTCATTTTATCTCAGAACAACTCATCTGGAAAAAGTTGCTGCAATCCTCGACGATCCGGAAGCAACAGATAATGACCGTTTTGTGGCATACGTCCTTTTGAGGAATGCAGTCATCTCAGCAGATGAGGATCTGCCAGGATGCCAGGATACAGGGACCGCAATAGTGATAGGGAAAAAGGGAGAGGATGTCAGAACCGGCGGCCATGACGCAGAACACCTGTCGAAAGGGATCTTTGAGACTTTTCAGGAAAAAAACCTGCGTTATTCCCAGGTTGTTCCGTTATCGATGTTTGAAGAGAAAAATTCGGGTTCAAATCTTCCAGCTCAGATTGATATCTATTCAACTGAAGGAAGATCATTTCAATTTCTGTTCATAACAAAAGGCGGAGGTTCTGCCAATAAATCATTTCTTTATCAGCAAACCAAGTCATTGCTTAACGAAGAATCTTTGATAAAATTCGTAAAGGAGAAGATTAAGGATCTTGGTACTTCTGCCTGTCCTCCTTATCATCTTGCGCTGGTTATTGGCGGTACATCAGCTGAGGCTACGCTAAAGACGGTAAAAGAGGCTTCAGCAGGTTATCTTGATGAGCTGCCCCAGACAGGAGATTCAACAGGACGGGCCTTTCGTGATGTTGCATGGGAAAAGAAGATCGAAAATATCTGTCATGAGTATGGAGTCGGAGCTCAGTTTGGCGGGAAGTATTTTGTTCATGATGTAAGGGTCATCCGGCTGCCGCGCCATGCCGCCTCCTGTCCTGTCGGACTCGGAGTAAGCTGCAGCGCCGACAGGAATATTAAAGCCTATATCAGTGAAGAAGGCATCTTCCTTGAAGAACTTGAAAAGAATCCTGCCCGGTTTTTGCCGGCCAAAGCACCTGAACTTGAGCGGCCCATTGAGATAAATCTTGACCGGCCTATGAAAGAAGTGCTTGCAGAGCTCACAAAATATCCTGTAAAGACAAGACTTAGCCTCACCGGGACACTGATTGTTGCAAGAGATATTGCTCATGCTGAGATCAAAAAAATAATTAATGAAGGCAGACCCATGCCCGAGTATTTTAAAAACCATCCTATTTACTACGCAGGACCTGCAAAAACACCAAAAGGTATGCCTTCAGGCAGCTTTGGTCCTACAACGGCCGGAAGGATGGATTCATATGTTGATCTGTTCCAGAGCCTTGGAGCCTCACTGATTATGCTGGCCAAAGGAAACCGGAGCAGGCAGGTGATTGAAGCCTGCAAAAAATACGGAGGCTTTTACCTCGGATCCATTGGCGGCCCTGCCGCTATTCTGGCTGCTGAGAATATTAAGTCAGTTGAGATAGTGGATTTTGAGGATCTCGGAATGGAAGCAGTGCGTAAGATAAAGGTGGAAAATATGCCTGCTTTCATCTTAACCGATGATAAGGGGAATGATTTCTTTGATGAATATAATAAGTGAGAGACAGCAATTTTAAGCACTATACAGCTCAGATGAAGTGAGCTGTATTTTGCAATATTCCAGGCAATACGGGGTCCACACAGAAAACCGATATACGTCTTTATTGTCACATGTCTTCGATATCAGATATTTTTTTAACTTAATCCCCGCAAATTCTGATCTATGAAGAAGTTTATTTTATGGTTTTTTCCCGGACTTATTATCGGTATATTGCTGATCCTTGGGGGAGGAAAATTTCTGAACAGGACATCAACGAATGATTATTGTATTTCCTGTCATGTCCATCCTCTTGCCGATGCATCGTGGAAAAAATCAGTTCACTTCGACACACGCTCGGGATACCGGATCGGATGTGTTGAATGTCATCTCCCTCCAAAGGGGAAAGGATATCTTTGGTCGAAAGGGAAAACCGGTCTGCGGGATCTCTGGAGCAAATGGACAAAGGATCCGGCTTCATTTAACTGGGCTGACAAAGGACATCTTGAGGCAGCAAGGGGATATGTCTATGAAAGCAGCTGCATTAAATGTCATGAAAATCTTTTCCCCGCTAAACTTTCGAAAGCCGGTGAGGATGCGCATCTGTACTATACACAGACAAAGAAGACAGATGAATTAAACTGTATTAACTGTCACTTAAATGCCGGTCATTTTATTGAAGGCTATACGCATGGGAGCAATTCCACATTTGGCAATACTTCATCGGCAGCGAAAGAAATTTATAAAGAGCCTGTAAAAGTTACGCAATTTGAGAATTTCACTGAGCTTATTCCCCGTTCCTCAGTGTCGTTCAATATGGTGGCAATACCCGGAGGCAGGTTCAAAATGGGCAGCCCTGCAGGCGAACCGTTCCGCAAGGATGATGAAGGACCGGTGAGAGAAGTGGAGCTTAAACCCTTCTTCATGGCTGAAATAGAAACATCATGGGATGAATACCTGGCTTTCTATATTCAGACTGCTGCTGAAGGGCGATCCACAGATACTGAAGGGATAAGAACAAAGAAGGAGTCAAGCACCGATGCAATTTCGGGAGCAACCCCTCCTTACGGGCAACCCGATCAGGGCTGGGGACTCGGGGAAAGACCCGCAATTTCGTTTTCGTTTCATGCAGCAGAAACATATTGCAAATGGCTGAGCAAAGTCACCGGCAAGAATTACCGTCTCCCTACTGAAGCAGAATGGGAATATGCAGACAGAGGCGGGTCAATAACTCCTTATTTCTTCCCTGGCGACCCGGGGAAATTTGAGAAGACTGGGCTGAGAGCCAGATTATCCAAAAACGACACAGCCATCATAAATACATACGTCACTTATCAGGCTAACAGCCCGGCAAAAACACAACTTCCTGACAGGGTAAAGCCAAATCCCTTCGGTTTGAAGAATATGTCGGGAAACGTAGCTGAATTCTGTTCCGACTGGTATTCGTCTGATACTTATTCAAAATATCCGCCGGGAATTGTCAACAACCCCAACGGTCCGCAGGATGGCAGTGAACATGTTATCCGGGGAGGATCTTTCCTTAGCACTGCAGGTTTGGTGAGAAGTGCAGCCCGGGACTATACCAGGACTGCTGCCTGGCTAAAGACCGATCCGCAGATGCCGAAAAGTATCTGGTGGTATTCCGATTGTTTTTATGTCGGTTTCAGGGTGGTATGCGAGTATGATGCAAAAACCGGTAATCCTGGAAATAAAGACAATCAATAGGAAGAATTGTTTAACCTGAAATAAACAATTAAAAATTTGTTTTATATTTTTGGATATCTTATATTAGATGTTCTAAAGCCTGATTGTATATAATAATAGTATGTTGATCTTTCTGGGTTGAGTAAAGGTTCAGATATTTTTAAAATAATGAGTGTATTTATTACACTCATTATTTTGGGTTGTAATTGACATGATAAACAAATATACTAACTCGAATATTAAACCTATTATTAACTAACTAACAGTGTAACAGTATGAAAAAAACTCGTAACTGCTTTTGGCCTTTACGGTCATGTGTGTTTTTTCGCAAGTTACCGCTAACAGCGAAAATTATCACAGCTCTTCTGTTTTGTGGATTAGCACTTCCGGCTTTTTCACTTCCTTCAAAGAACCTTGCTGGTGACACCCTTTCAGCCAAGGTTGAACAACAAGCTATTAAGGTGTCAGGTACCATTACTGACGCAGATAGCCATCAACCTATGATTGGTGTCAATGTTTCAGTTAAAGGAACAAGTATCGGAGCCATTTCCGACATGAATGGCAAGTTCACTCTGACTGCTTATGATCCTAATGCAACGATCGTATTTTCATTTATCGGTTATGTAACCCAGGAGGTTCCGTTGGGCGGACAGACTGTTTTAAACATTGCTATGACAAATGACGTCTCTGAATTAAGCGAAGTCGTTGTAATAGGTTATGGTACGGCAAAAAAAACAACATTGACCGGTGCAGTCAGTTCTATTGATGGCGGAACTCTTAAACAATCTCCAACAACAAACCTTACTAATAGTCTGGTTGGACATATCCCTGGACTTACAGCCATTCAGAAGAGTGGAGAACCAGGTGAAGACGGAACAACTATAACTATTCGCGGTGCCAATACCCTGGGTGATAATTCTCCCCTTGTAGTCGTTGACGGAATTCCTCATCGTTCACTTGAAAGACTTGATCCAAGCGACATTGAAAGTTTTACTGTCCTGAAAGATGCATCCGCTGCTATCTATGGTACTCAGGCTGCTAACGGGGTTATCCTGGTTACAACCAAAAGAGGAGCAATTGGGAAACCCACAATTACAATTAACTGGAACTCAGGCTTTAACCAACCAGATGTTATTCCAAAAATGGCCGATGCAGCTACTTTTGCCACAATTCAGAATGAGATTGCATATTATGCTGCTCCCAGCAACGGACGGAACCAGGTATATTCGGATGCCGACATTCAACAATTTAAAGATGGCTCCGATCCATGGGGACATCCAAATACCGATTGGTTTAAAGCAGTATTTAAACCATGGTCTGCACAGAATTACGAAAATATATCTGTTTCGGGTGGTACTGAAAAAATGAGATATTATCTCTCATTCGGAAGTAAATATGAAGATGCGTATTACAGACACAGTGCAACCAACTTTACACAATATGATTTCCGAAGTAATATAGACGGCAAGATATCTGATAATATAAGTATTGCATTCGATGTTTCCGGTCGCCAGGAGGACAGAAATTTTCCTACGGTAAGTCAGGGAGACATATTCCGTATGCTAATGAGAGGGAAACCCACGATGCAGGCCTGGTGGCCTAACGGAGATCCCGGGCCCGATATCGAATATGGTTATAACTCTGCTGTAACAGTTACTGATGCAACCGGATTTGACCAGGACCGCCTCTACAATCTGGAAAGTAACGTACGACTTAATTTTACTATCCCATGGGTAAAAGGATTATCTTTACAGATAAATGGATCGTACGATAAAGTTTTCGACTACCACAAGGTATTTGATACTCCATGGTACCTTTATTCCTGGGATGGAATTACCAAAGGTTCAGATGGGTTACCAGTACTTGTAAAAAACCAGAGAGGATTCAATGCTCCACAGCTAACAGAGGATTGGCAGGAAGGTGGTAAGAAAACTGTTAATGCCTTTGCAACTTATGAAACTACAATAGCTGCAAATAACCATCTTAAAGTTATGGTTGGTACTGAAAGTCAGTATGGCCAGAATAATTATGGCTCAGAATTCAGGAAAAATTTTGTTACATCAGCTATCCCTCAGATGTTTGCAGGTGCCGCCGATATAAACATGTCAAACGGAGGCTATGCTGATCAGAATGCACGAGAAAGCTTTTTTGGCCGTATAAATTATGACTTCAGCCAAAAATACCTTATTGAGTTTTTAATGAGGTATGATGGTTCCTACATGTTCAAACCAGGCAAACAATTTGGAATATTTCCCGGAATATCAGCCGGATGGCGTCTTTCTGACGAGGACTTCTGGAAAAACAATATAGCGTTCATAAACGATTTTAAACTTCGTGCTTCGTGGGGACAGACCGGTAATGACAGGATTTATTACAACAATACTCTGCAGGAGTATCAATATCTTTCAACCTATAGCTTCAATAACGAAAATTACGTCTACGGTCAGGGCGCAAACAATAAAATGCTGTCTGAAAACGTGGTTCCAAATCCTGCTGTAACCTGGGAAGTGGCAAACCAGTCGAACATTGGTTTCGATGCCAACCTGATGAATAAAAGACTGACTATTAATGCGGATGCTTTTTATAACCTTCGTACAGGTATACTCTGGCAGGCATCTATGATTATTCCCGGAAGTACGGGAATGATTCTTCCTCCTGAGAACATCGGAAAAGTTTCAAACAAAGGATTTGAAGCTGTTATAACTTATCATGGTAATAAGGGAGACTTCGGTTATAATCTTTCTGTGAATGGCAGTTTCGCAAAGAACAAGGTAGTTTTCAACTATGATACTCCGGGAATACCCGATTACCAGAAGACGGAAGGCATGCCTATGAATGCTCAGTTAGCGTATCAGGTTATCGGTGTTTTCAAAGATCAAGCCTCATTGGATACTTATCCTCACTGGACAGGTGCCCAGCCGGGCGACCTTATCTTTGAAGATGTGAACAAAGATAACCAGATCGATAAACAGGACATGGTGATGGACAAAAAGACTGCCATGCCAACATTTATTGGAGGTTTTAACGCTGTATTCACATACAAACAATTCGATTTAAGTGTTTTATTACAAGGAGCAACCGGCGCCATTGCATATCTTAATCCTGAATCAGGGGATATAGGCAACTACTATGAAAGTTGGGTAAAAGACCGATGGACTCCGGAAAATACAAACGCAAGCTGGCCACGCGTATTTAACCGCAGCAATGAGTACTGGTCACCAGGCTATGCAAGGAATACATTCTGGGAATTCCCTACAGATTATATTCGTTTGAAAAGCATGGAGATTGGATATACATTGCCTACAGCTCTGCTTAAGAAAATCAGGGTTGAAAAGATCCGGGTATATTTCAGCGGACAGAACCTGTTGACTCTGAGCAAACTTAAAGAAATAGATCCCGAGGAAGATCAGGGTACTTCTTATCCACTACAAAGAGTCGTGAATTTTGGAGCAACTTTAACCTTCTAAAAATTAAAGTACTATGAGAAAATTATTATATATAATAGGTGTTATTTCTTTAATAGGAATAGCTACCTCATGCAAGAAAGAATTTCTTAACACAACTCCATTGGGAGCTTATTCAGATGCATCCGTTTGGGTAGACCCGAATCTTGCCGCGGCTTTTGTCAATCAGTGCTATGAAGATGCTTTAGGATATCCTTTCTGTATTACAAGGCTTTCCGATTATGTTGATGAAACATCCTTCACTCCAAACTGGGGCGTTTTCGACTTCGACAAAGGTGTTATTACTGAAGACAATATTACAGGTTGGGAATCTAGTGGATCTTCACAGGATACATACCATTATCTCTGGAATCAGTTATATTCTAACGTAAGAGCATGCAATCTGTTCTTCACAAAAGTGGGTACTGTCGTATTCCCTGATGAAGAAACAAAGACGCGTACAATTGGAGAAGTATATTTCCTCAGAGCTTATACTTACCATTACCTGGTAGCTATGTATGGAGGGGTACCTCTCATCACAAAGCCATACGGTTTGGGACAGGAATACAGTATTGCACGTAATACTTATGAAGAATGTATTAACTACATAGTTGGTCAGCTTGACACTGCAGCCATAGATCTTCCGGATGCCTTTTCCGGGGATCAGAGGGGCCATGCAACCAAAGGAGCCGCACTGGCTCTTAAAGCAAGGACACTTCTCTATGCTGCAAGTGATTTGCATAATAGCACATCTTATGCTCCGGGATATTCAAATCCTGAACTTTTAGGCTATACCGCCGGATCACAGGCTTCCAGATGGACAGCTGCAAAAGCTGCTGCAAAAGCAGTAATCGATCTGAATCAATTTAGCCTGTATAAGGCAATTCCTGCACCAGGTGACTCAATTGCCCAGACTTTTGTAGATTACTTTCTATCTTATGGGTATGAGAGCGAGGATATCCTTCTTCAGTATTTCACACTCAAAACAGGTCAAAGCTGGTCGGATTATAATCCTGCAGAATATAGCGGACCGAATGGCTATCACAACTGGGGTAACAATACTCCTCTTGGAGATATGGTTGACGAATATGAAATGAAGGATGGTACCGCTTTCGACTGGTCTAATCCTGCCGAAATTGCCGATCCTTATGCTAAACGAGATGCCCGTTTTTATGCTTCCATTCTTTATGAAGGCTGTCCATGGAGAAAACGTCCTGTCGACGTCCAGGGCATCGATCCATGGGACAAAATACAGGTGGGCCATGTCTATTCAGACGCAGCCGGCACCAATCAGCTTATACCGGGTGTCGATACCCGTCAGGGGCCTATTGAAAACTGGAACGGAGGAAGGAGTGGCTACTATCTGAGGAAATTTATTGATCCAACACTCGACCCGCAATATGTAAAGCAGGATATCCCGTTCCGTCATATTCGTTATGCTGAAGTACTTTTGAATTATGCTGAAGCAGCTATTGAAGAAAACATAGGGAGTGACCTCAATGATGCAACAACTTATATCAATATGATTCGTACCAGAGCAGGCCAGCCAAATATAGCACAGGGTCTCTCACAGGCTGATTTACGAACTGCTGTCCGACATGAACGCCGTGTTGAACTGGCATTTGAAGATCATCGTTTCTGGGATGTCCGCCGCTGGGTAATTGGCCCCGAGGCATATCATCCTGTACATCGTGTTGATGTCAAATATGTAACTCCGGCTGCAACCAATTACCGACAACCAGACGGTTCAACCTGGGGTGCCCCGATTTATTCCAACCAGTTATTGGTTGAAGAAACCAGAGCATGGCTTGACAAGTGCTATTTCATGCCGATCTACAGGGATGAGTTGAACAAAAACACAAAACTTATTCAGAATCCAGGTTATTAGCATCAGTTGATTTTTAAATGGCAGGCAGAGCTTTGGGGCTTAGCCTGCCATTTTTTTTATTCAAATATGCGACCTGCCAACTGACATACATGTAAATAAAGTAAGTCCGGACTATTAATGATTTTGAAACGTCAATAAACTTGTCTTTATTTAACTTCGAATAAACTTGCAGCAGTTGAATACAATATTTTGAACGATCTTACACAAAGAATTGATTACTTTCAGATAGCAAAAATATCAGGAACCATGTCAAAATATTTCAGAAGACTTAAAAACCTGGATAAACATCTTATTCAGAAGCCATTAGTCATTTTTTTGCTGATTTTTTTTATCAGCTCCTGCAGTAAAGTGCATGTTAATGATCAGTTTCAGAATATTGAAAAAAAACGACTGTCCCCATCCGGGATTTCATTTGTTTATCCGGCTGAAGGAACAATTTTCCCTCCGGAATTTCCGTCACCTGAGTTTTTATGGAAGGATTCCCTGAATTTTTCTGCACACTGGCATATCCGTATTTCAACACAAAGCGGGAAAGAGTTATATCGCAAAATTGTACAATCAGCAGAGTGGAGACCTGATTCGATAGTCTGGGTAAATATAAAGTCTGATTCAAAAACAGATCCTGTCTATATTACAATTGTTGGTGAACCCAAAGCTATTCTTAGTACCGGATATTCATCCGGCAGGGTTTCTTTTTCCTTTTCACACGATTCAGTTAATGCTTCAATTTTTTATCGGGCCGTACCACTGCCATTTAGCTATGCTGTGAAGAATGTTCGTGAGATAGAATGGTATTTAGGTGATATAAACGGTAAGAAACCACATAAGATTCTGGGAAATATTCCTGTTTGCGCAAATTGCCATTCATTTTCAGGTAATGGATTTCTGGCAATGGATGTAGATTATGCAAATGACAAAGGATCATACGTCATAGCTCCTGTAAAAGACACTGTTCATCTGACTTTTGATAAAATAATCACATGGACAGATTACAAAAAGGAAGACGGAGTATATACATATGGCTTACTTTCCCAGATTTCACCAGATGGACGGTATGTGCTTTCCACTGTGAAAGACCGTTCGGTTTTTGTGGCTGTAGATAATCTCGAATATTCTCAATTATTTTTTCCGATTAAAGGGATAATAGCCGTTTATGACAGGCAAACAAAAAAGTTTTATGAACTTAATGGAGCTTCCGATAAGAAATATGTTCAAAGTAATCCAAACTGGTCGCCTGATAACCGTGAAATATTGTTTACCAGGGCCAATCGGTATATCTCGTCTAAGATTGATAATTCAGAAAGTGTTTTATTGAAACTGGAAGACGCTGAGGAATTCATCTCAAAGAAAAAAGACTTTAAATTTGATTTATATCGTATTCCATTTAATGAAGGCAGGGGCGGAGAGGCAATACCTGTGCAAGGAGCATCAAATAATGGGAAAAGTAATTTCTTTGCCAGGTATTCACCCGATGGGAAATGGGTCGTATTTTGTGAATCTGAAAATTTCATGTTATTGCAGCCCGACAGCAAACTATACATTATGCCGGCCGGAGGAGGGACACCACGTTTAATGAACTGCAATACAAAAAATATGAATTCCTGGCACTCGTGGTCACCAAATAGCAAATGGCTTGTATTTTCATCTAAAAACAGAGGACCTTACACTCAGCTATATCTGACACACATAGATGAGAATGGCAATGATTCCCCTCCTGTCTTTCTTGAAAATCTGGGTTTTGATAATAAAGCCTCAAATATTCCGGAGTTTTTCGGTCATAAGGATAATTACCTCAGGAAAATAACTGATGAATTTTCGCATAATGCAATGTATTATAATCGATCAGCGTCATTAAATATTAAGGCTAAAGAGTACAAAAATGCCATGGAGAATATTGAAAGGGCAATTAAAACGGACAGCACTTTTTTTGACGCCTTTGAGAACAAGTTAATCCTGAATATAATATTAGGCCGGTCGGGATCAAGAGATGACCTTGATGACAAGAGAGTTGCCAAAAGATTAATTGAAAAACAAATTAAGAATAATCCCGATGACAAGTCACTTATTGTCAAACGCGGTGAACTCCGTCTGCTGATGGATGATTTTGCGGGAGCAATTCAGGATGGTTTATATGTGATAAAAGTTAATGCAGATAGCTATAGCGGATACGACTTACTGACAGCTACTTATCAAAAAATGGGTCAATGGAATAAGACTTTACCTTATTTCATGAAGATGTCAGAATTACAGCCTGATAACCCCCAGGTAACCTGCAATATAGCTTTATCATATCAGAATATCATGCGATTCGAACCTGCTCTTAAATTGCTGAATAAATTAATTGACAGGTATCCAAATGCAGCGGAATATTATATTGCACGGGCTAGCTTATTTATCTTTAAAGGGGATAATCCCGCAGCGAAAGCTGATTACGATAAAGCAATTTCTGTAGATCCCAATAATTATAAGGCCTATCAGGAAAGAGGGTTATTCTTAAAAAATACTTCAGCTGCCGACCGTGGAAAGAGTGATTTTGACAAAGCAATTTTGTTAATGGGCGACGAAATAAGAAAAAACCCCCAGGATGCCCCTTTAGTTGTACATCGTGCAGAAATAATGGAGCAGATTGGTAAAGTCCAGGAAGCAGTCAATGAGTATAATAACTATCTTAAAGGATGGCCACTTAGTTATACTGTCATGTCAAAGGAAGCACTTTATTTAAGTTTGTCGAGGAAATGGCAGGAGGCGATTAATGCATATTCAACTATTATTGAGGATTTTCCTGAAAGCGCAACAATGTATTATAACAGGAGCCTTACTCTTCAGCAATCGGGAAACCCGGCCAAAGCATTTGATGACATAAATAATGCCATTCGTCTGGATCCCGCAAAATACACCTATTTTTTTCACAGGTCCAGGATACGATATCAGATGGGTGACAGGATTGGTTTCAAGAGTGACCTCAAAACTTGTTTGAGCTTATTAAATGAACAACGCAGCAAGAGAAAACTTGACAAAAAAGAACTTGATATGATGTCAACAATTCAGAAACTTCTGAATGAAAAATCAGTTCGTTAAACTTTTATAAATACCGCCGGCAATTAACTCGTGGGTCTATTTACATAAATAAGACTGACTATTTATAAAAAACATAATACCAGTAGGAATTACCGAACAGCCTTCTCAATGCTGGTTCTGCTGATTTCACATTATTTCCATATTCGTGAAGCACTGTGAGATATTGATTCCATTGTGTACCGGTACTATTTCTGATGCCGAGATTGCCAATATCGGGCAACAGACCTTTATTTGAGACGGAAATGGCCAGCGCTGCTTCTTCAACATGAACTGGCAGTTTGCTAAACCCGAGCTTTTCAAACCGGGGAAGATCATGGATAATTGCCGTGAAATTTTTTGTAAGTAACAAAAATGCCGTCCTGTATTCAAATGCTTTTTTGTTCAATGGATCAGTTAAGAGGATCGTTTCAAGATTTAATGAAGGATTGTCAGTGAGGGTGAAAAAATCATTTTTTACCATTGTCTGCCTCTTTTGCCCAAGTTCCCTGTCAGCATTCACGGCTGCATCATTAAAAAGCATCTTCTCAAAAGCTGCTGCATCTTTCTTATAAAAGAGTGATTTTTTTAATAAGGTTACGTACTTGGAAGCTGTTCTGTAGTTCGCATTTATCAACTCTGTCCTTATAAGCATTTTCAGCCCTTCAGGAGAATATCCTTTCATAACCATATTTTCAAATGCCCACCGGTTTGCTTCATTTATCATACCGATGGTATAATAAAAATAACCTCCGCGATTCAGTATCTCGCCTGTCATCTTCCAATTAAGGAAGAGTGTTTTCCCTTCTCTGTCCTGAGGGAAATGAAATAACAGATCATCAAGCTGATCTTCTTCACACAGAGCAATATTATTTAAATATATTGTTAATGAATTGGTAGTCGGATTCGATAAGTTGAAAGCAATTATTTCCTTAAATTTATTCTGATAAAAGAGCTTTTCCACAAGAAAGTATTGTTTTGTTTTCCTGTCAATTCTTTTAATTCCAATGAGGGAGAGGGCAATTATTAAAAAAATGACGGAAATTAAAATGACTGGAAACCGGCGAATTCCTGACTTTAAATGCCCGGGTTTTATCAGGCAGATTAAAGGAATAAATGAAATCAATGACACAACCAATATTACGATAGCCAACTGCGATCCTGCATTTATTACTGAGAAAGGAAACATCAGCAGAGTTGTTCCTGGCTGGTAAAACAAATATTCTTTTGACACAAAGAAAACAATCAGGTTAAGGCACCAGAGTGCCAGTATTCTGAGCCATCCTTGCTTCCCCTGCTCAATAGCCAGATAACATGTAAAAAGCACATAGAAGACGAATGCATAGCTACCAGTAGCATAATACCACAGGGGAGCAAGGAGAACAGGAAACCATCCTTTTAAAAAGGCAACATTTCTTATAACAATATAGAAAAGTGCAAGCTGGAGCAGCAGACCAAGATTATTGAAAAGCAAAAAGCGATAATCTGTTTGCAGATAGAAAAGCAAAATGCCGACAAGCAAAGGCAAAGCTATTCCATCGCGGCCTATAACGATTTTAATAATTTTCGAAATAGCAACTACGATCAGCGTTATTATTCCTGATATAATAAAAGCACCTGCAAAAGGGTAATAATAAAATGCTGATAATAACTTTCCCAGCCAGATAAGAAATCCCCCCGGTTGATGAAGATTCTCAATAAGAAAGTCAGATGACAAAATAAAAAGAGAAGCTTTTTCCTGGTAAAAAAATATATAGTTTAAAAAAAATCCAAAGTAAAAGTAAGATACTGCAAAGAATACCATAAAAGGAATCAGGGTGAAAAAGACATTACTATCAATTTTACTTTTATTCATAATTTTTCTCTCTCCCGGAGTTGAGATTCCTTCTCGCTATTTGTCATTATTGATCCATATGAGTGTCGGGAATGATAAATAAATGATTATATTATAAGAAAATATTTGCCATGAATCTAATCAAATTTATTGAGTCATTCCCAGATGAAACCTCATGCAGGATCAAATTTAAGGAATTTAGAGATATACAGGGTGTCATTTGTAGGAAATGTGGAAGCAACGATCATTATTGGTTGCAGACGCTGGAGCAGTACCAATGTAAGAAATGTAAAACAAGGACTACACTTAGAAGCGGAACAGTAATGCAAGCAAGTAACCTCCCATTCAGACATTGGTTTATAGCTATTCATCTATTAACAAGTACTAAAAAGACCTTTTCTGCATTGGAAATGCAAAGACAAATTGGGCATAAATTTTACGAACCAGTATGGTATATGATGCAGAAGCTCAGGAAAACGATGGGAGCCAGGGACAGTAAATACCAGTTGGATAAAATTGTCGAGTTAGATGAAGGTTATTTTGAAAGCGTTGATACAGAAAAAGATGAAGATGAAAAGGCTTCGCCAAAGAAGCGAGGACGGGGTAGCCAGAAACAATCCACAGTTAT
The DNA here is from genome assembly GCA_963715785.1 of uncultured Bacteroidales bacterium. Lineage (GTDB taxonomy): Bacteria > Bacteroidota > Bacteroidia > Bacteroidales > VadinHA17 > LD21. The sequence continues at coordinate 748,016 of OY970276.1, read as the reverse complement.
GGTAATGGCTTCAACTGTTCACGATTTTGGGAATTTGAAGAAATACAATAAACCAACAAAGTTCAGATATGTAAAGATGCTTGTGGTTGATAATCTTAAAGGAAAAACCGTTGGAGAAAAAGTCTCGGAAAACATTCAATATGATACTGTTGTAAAAACTGATAATTATAGAAGTTACTCAAAGATAAAAGAACAGGTTTGGTGTCATATACCGCAGATTATAAAACCAAAAGATTCCGGAAAGGTACTGCCTTGGGTTCATACGATGATAAGTAATGCTAAACGTACATTACTAGGGGTTCATCACATGATATCTTCGAAATACGCTCAAGATTACCTGGATGAGTTCTGTTACAAAGTGAATCGAAGAAATTTTGGGGATCAAGTATTTGACAGATTATTAATCGCCTGTGTTACTACAAATTATCAAAAAATTATTAATCATAACCGATAGTCATATTGATCCATTCTGCCGCGGTGGCCGTTTTTTTGGCCAGTTCCCGGATCTCGCCCGGGTGCAGCTCAATTTTAAAAGTAGAGAATTCCGGTATATTGAAGCTCTTTAAAAGATTTTGATAGTACTCAGGGTCTTTTTGGGGAAGAATGAATGGTTTTCCCGAAAAACCATTTTCATCAACATATGCAATATATGGTCTGGCTGTCAATCCATCTCCTCTTTTACTGCTGAATATCAGCCATCGTCCATTCGAAGACCACGAGTGATAGCTGTCGCTCTGATCACTGTTAAGCGACATATGATCAGCCTTAAGATTTTCAAGATTAATGGAATAAAGATCAGCCTCCTTGTGCCAGATAGGGAAACACCCATAATCGCTCATAGTAACTATCAGAAACTTACCATCAGGAGAGATCCTGGGAAAAGCGGCACTTTTATTTATTTCTGACGCATCAAATACCAGTTCTGCTTCTCCGAATTTTTTCCTTTCGATATCAAAGGGTACCCGGTATAAATTATACTTTATCTCTTTAAAATTATACTTCTCTCCAATCTGTGCAGCTCTGCAGAAATACAGGTATTTTCCATCAGGTGACCATTCCGGATAGGTATCCATATATTTTCCCTTACCTTCTGTTTCAATGTTCATTATTTCATTCTTCTCTGTATCATAGAGCAAAAGAGACGATTCAAGGTCGCTTACTTCGACCTTTTTATTATCTGCAGCATGAAAGCGCTGGATGACTTTGTTTGAAGAAAATGCCACAAATTTTCCTGAGGGATGCCACCTGGTGTAGACGGCCCCATTTTTCATCTCCCTGGTTTTCAGATTTATCTTTTTGAATGTTTCCTTCGAATAGAAGTAAGTCCCGCCCATTGAGCCCCTGACATGAAGTAGAAAATCATCTGATTTCCCGTTATTAAATGAGTGACAGTTTATGCAATTCTGGTCAACGATGCTGTTTTCGATAAGAGATTCTGTTTTAAAGTTTTCCATACTGCGAAAAACGATGCTCATATCAGTCCAGCTTTCATAGCCAGGGTAGATCAGCCGGTAATACAGATAAGGATCAATAGGCTCTCCTGCCACTTTATCAGAAATAGTTTTATACTTTGACCAATTACCCCTGACATCTTTTGAATAAATGTCGATATAAATTAACATGCCTGTGCTGCTCTCCAGCAGTTTTCTCCATTTATTTTGAGGGATACTGATTTTATTTGATCTTGAGCTGAGTTCGAGAACCGTACCGGTTCCATTATAGATTTTAATATAATACGCTTCTCCCAACTCCTTTATCATAAAATTCAGCGGCGCAATATTCGGTGGTATTGTGATATCCGTATAATCGGGGTTAATCCGTGGCATCTCTTCGCATATACTGACATTCCCGGATGGTTTTTTACCACACCCGTACAAAAGATACGAGAGTATAATCATAAACCTGAGAATTCTGAAAACTGAAAAACCAAAAACGTATTTCATTGACTATAAGCCTTATGTATTTTCAGCCATTTAACACCCCTGTAATTTACAAAAAAAAGGGATCGATGATCCACATCTTCCTGACTTAGCAGCATAAATGAATAAAAAGTACAAAAGGCTGCCATGATTGTTAAAATAGATTAAAAGACATTATTAATTTGCTTTTTTAAATGCCAATATTTACATTTGATTACATACCGAACTTACTTACATAATCTATTTCCAGAAGTCCCTATAAATCTAATCTGACATGAAAAAATCAAGCATTTCAAGACGTACTTTTCTTGGCAAAGCAGCAACTGTCGGAGTTGCAGGGGTTATAGTCCCGACACTCATAACCAGCTGTTCACGTGAATCAAAAAAGACTGTTCCTATCCCAACCATGCTCGACCAGGCTCCTGACGGGCCAGTTCTGAAAGCCGGTTTAATAGGATGCGGTGGCAGAGGCACCGGAGCGGCAATTAATTTCCTGAGCGCAGGTCCGAATCTTCAGATCGTGGCTCTCGGAGACATTTTTCAGGATCGTATCGATTCCTGCCGGGCAGAGATTTTGAAACAAAAAGGGCAGGACATCCCTGTCGAAAAATGTTTCACAGGCTTTGATGCTTATCAGAAAGTCCTTGATGCAGGGGTTGACCTGGTAATCCTTGCCACACCTCCTTCTTTCCGTCCCGATCATCTTGCAGCTGCCATACAGGCTAAAAAGCATGTCTTCGCAGAAAAACCTGTAGCTGTCGATCCGGTGGGAGCAAGATCGGTGATGGCTACCGCGCAGAAAGCCAAAGGAATGGAGTTGTGCATTGTTACCGGTACACAGCGCCGTCACCAGCGCGATTATGTCGCAACATGGCAGAAAGTGTCGGAAGGCTCAATCGGCGATATCACCGGAGGCAATGTATACTGGAACGGAGGCAAATTATGGCATCGTGATCCTAATGCGACATGGAGTGAAATGGAATATATGATCCGTAACTGGGTCAACTGGACCTGGCTTTCAGGTGATCATATAGTTGAACAGCATGTTCATAACCTTGATGTCATGAACTGGTTCACCGGATCTCATCCGGTAAAAGCAGTGGGATTCGGATCAAGGTTGCGCCGTGTAACAGGAAACCAGTATGATAATTTCGGCGTTGATTTTACTTTCGAAAACGGCATGCATTTTCATAGTATGTGCCGCCAGATAAATGGCTGTATAAATAATGTTTCTGAGAGAGTCCAGGGAACCAGGGGATCAAGTAACTGTCAGAATGCAATCGTTGATCTTGCGGGAAACCCGGTATGGAATTATGAGTATCCAAAAGATAAAGATGGCAAGCCGACAACACAGGTAAGCGTCGACCCGTATGTGCAGGAACATATTGACCTTGTGACCGCTATCAGGACGGGCAAACCTATAAATGAGGCTGAAAATACTGCTGTATCCACTATGGCTGCCATTATGGGGCGTATTTCTGCATACACCGGCAAGGAGACCTCTTACGAGGAGATGATGAATTCCGACCTCAAGCTGGGCCCAAAAGTATTTGTATTAGGCCCCGTCGACGTCGATAAATCCGTGCCATTTGCCGGAGAAGCCTATGTTCCTGAACCTGGCGAAAAATTATAGAATTTCCCAAAACTGAAATTATGGATCAATCAAGAAGGAACTTTATTAAAAAAACTACTGCTACGGGAGCCGCTATCTTAGCTGCTCCCGCAGTTTTTGGGAATATTACAATCCTGAAAAAGCAAAAAGTGACCGATGCCGTTGCTCCGTTCAGGCTGAAATATGCACCAGGCATGGAGATGTTTCATGAGCACGCCGGCAATGATATCGTCGACAACATTAAGTTCTGCCACGATATGGGGTTCAGAGCCATGTTTGATAATGGACTTATGTCAAGACCTCCTGAAGACCAGGTGAAAATCGCAAATGAAATGCAGCGTTTGGGTATGGAGCTTGGTCCCTTTGTGCTCTATGCCGATTTTGCTGTGACCTCTCTTGTCCTTAATAAGCCTGAAATTAAAGACATGCTTATTAACAAAATGAAAGAAGGGGTTGAAGTCGGTAAACGTACCGGAGTAAAATGGGCACTTGTTGTTCCGGGCAGATACGATGAAAGACTTCACAGAGATTTTCAGACAGCAAATGTAATCGACAATCTCAGATACTGCTGCGATATTATGGAACCTGCAGGATTAACAATTGTTCTGGAACCATTGAACACTATTCATGACCATCCGGGTCTGTTTTTGAACGGAATTCCCCAGGCCTACTCAATCTGCCGTGCAGTTAACAGGCCCTCCTGCAAGATCGTTGATGATATTTACCATCAGCAGATAACAGAAGGCAATCTCATCCCGAATATTGAGACCGCCTGGAGCGAAATTGCTGCTTTTCATCTGGGAGATAACCCGGGTCGCAATGAACCAACCACCGGGGAGATAAACTTTAAAAATGTTTTCAGATATATTCATAGCCGCAAGTATGATGGAGTCCTTTGCATGGAACATGGAATGAGTATGAAGGGAAAGGAAGGCGAGGATCATGTTATTCAGGCATATCGCGAATGCGACAGTTTTGAAGATTAAAATATTAAGATCATCTGCCGGACAAATTCAGCAATCTTTTTTAAATACAGCAGAAGCTATTGCATAAATCTTTACGATCTTTGCTCTCGTAAATTACCTTAATATGAAAAAAGCAATTAATATAATTTTCATTATCACACTGTTTATGATGTTGACAGGATCATCTTACAGCCAGACAATCCGGCTATTTGCCGGAACCTATACCGAAAACGGTGAAAAAGGAATGTATGTCTTTGATCTCAACCGCACTGCAGGTACATTCAAACTATTAACAGCAACCGATGGCGGACCGGATCCTTCGTATTTTTGTATTTCAAAAAAGAAAAATCTAGTCTATGCTGCGAATGAAGTTATGGAATTCAATGGAGCAAAAGGAGGCGGAGTGACTGCCTTAAAATATACTCCTGAGACCGGGGGGCTTGAAAAGGTTAAGGACCTCGTTGTACCTGATGGAGGACCCTGTTTTATTTCCCTGTCTCCCCGGGAAGATTATCTATTAATGGCAAGCTATTCCAGCAGTTCCATAGCAGTGGTAAAGCTCGATGAAAACGGACTGCCGGAAATGGTAACCGATACCATTTCATTTCCTGTTAGTAACGGCAAAGTCTCTCATCCCCACATGATCTCATTTGACCCTGCTGGTAAGAAGGTTTATCTGACTGACCTGGGTCTTGACCATATAATCATTTATGACTTTGATGAATCAGCGGGTCATCTGAAACAGACTGAAAATGGTATTGTCAACACCCCTGACGGATCAGGCCCGCGGCATTTTGTATTCAATGCCAGGGGAACAAAAATGTACGTAATATTTGAACTTAATTCAACTATTATGGTGTTTGATGTTGATCCTAAAGGAGGATTAAAGGCTATCCAGACTCTTACAACCCTTGCAAAGGATTTTGAGGGAGAGAGCGCCAGCGCCGATATTCATCTTGGAAGAGACGAACATTACTTCTACGGATCAAACAGGGGAGAAAATACTATTGCAATCTTTAAAGTCGGAGCTGACGGTAAGCTCACTCCTTCAGGACGGACCCCCTGTGGTGGGGACTGGCCAAGGAATTTCGTAATAGATCCTTCAGGAAAATTTCTGCTGGTCGGGAATCAGAAATCAGGGGATATTACTCTATTCAAAATTGATGAAAAAACAGGAATGCCTGTTGAAACTTCAAAGCAATACAAGCTTGACACTCCATCATGCCTGAAGTTTTGACAGAAATAAATATATTCACGGTAATCCCAATATGATACTGCAATATTTGCAGTAATCCCCGGTTCCCGGTGAGCAGGTGAGTAATATCCCCTTAAAGCTGAAAACAGAAAATTCAACAGGGACAGGGCTATGTATTTAAGAGTAGAATTAATTACTGTATATTAGCCTCACAAAATTAATCTTAAATGACCGATAAGCTTCACTCTGAATTACAATCTGATACGCATTATAAGAGGTTGACAGGCGGCTCTGCCTTTGCAATTATTTTGCTGACATGCCTCACGATTCTGACCTCATTCACGAAAGATGGCCGCAAACCATACAAAAATTACGTGCTCCTTGTTTCTCTGGATGCCTTCAGATGGGATTATTCAAAAATGTACAATACGCCAAACCTTAACAAGCTGGCGAAAGACGGAGTCAATGCTGAAAGAATGTATTCCTCATTTCCAACAGTAACCTTCCCTAATCATTATTCAATTGCTACAGGTCTGTACCCCGATCACCATGGCTTGATTGACAATAGCTTTCCAGCTCCCGATCTCGGACTTTTTTACAGGATGGGAGACAGGAGTGCAGTTGAGAATCCCGCCTTTTATGGAGGTGAACCAATTTGGGTAACAGCTGAAAAACAGGGAATAATGTCAGCTTCGTTCTTTTGGGTTGGTTCTGAAGCACCGGTTTGCGGTATGCATCCTACCTACTGGAAAAAATATGATGAATCAGTAACTTTTGAGGCAAGGATCGATACCGTAGTGAAATGGCTTGGCTATCCTGCTGAGAAGCGCCCTGGCCTTATTACTTTATATTTCAACGAACCCGACGAAACAGGCCACAAGTTTGGCCCGGTATCGCCTCAAACCCGCAGGACCGTTGAAAGGCTTGATAGTCTTATGGGAGTCCTTAGGACAAAGCTTTCCGCATTGCCTGTTGCAAAAAAGATTAACCTGATAATAGTATCAGATCATGGGATGGAAGCTATTTCCGCCGACAGGTATGTGAATATTAAATCGATAGTCCCCAACAGGATGATAGCTTCTATCTCCGGAGGAAATCCAGTATATCTTATTAATCCCGCTGCAGGGAAAAAGGACAGTGTTCTTTTGCTGCTCAACAAAACAAAAGGACTGAAAGCGTGGAATAAAGCAGACCTTCCAGCAAAATGGCATTATGGAACAAATCCTCGTATTCCGGATATTGTGGTTGTGGCTGACAGTTCATGGAGTATTGGCACGAAGCCCAATGGCTCTGCTCTCAGAGGAGGAGCCCATGGTTATGATAATTCGAATTCCGATATGTTTTCGATTTTCTATGCAGCAGGTCCCTCATTTAAAAAAAATTACAGGTTCAGGGACTTAAATAATGTTGATATCTATGACCTCATCTGCACGATTCTTAAAATCACGCCAGCTAAGAATGATGGAGATCCAAAACATATAAAAGGGATGCTCAGATAAATCTGTTTTATTCGTGTGTTTTTTCACTGTGGCTCTCTGTTCTTCTCTGTATAACTCTGTGCTTCTCTGTGTTCTCTGTGTAAGTTCTTATTATTTCCCTTAAAGTAATTAAGAACAAATTAGTAGTATTGATTTTGTTTGTAATCCGGAAATTTCTCCGTATAATTATTATCAAAATCGGACCTGTAATGAATCGCCTCCTTCAAGTCGAAGAACTAAGAAAACAAACAGATAAGGTTTGGGATGTAATCGTTATTGGCGGTGGGGCTACAGGCCTCGGCATTGCCCATGACAGTGTTTCGCGAGGTTATAGTACAATATTGCTTGAACAATCTGATTTTGCCGGGGCTACTTCCTCACGAAGTACAAAACTTGTTCACGGGGGCGTGCGATATATGGCCCAGGGTGACCTCCTGCTTGTGATGGAAGCATTACATGAACGGGGTCTTATGCTGAAAAATGCACCACATCTGACCCGTAATCAGGAATTTATTATTCCGGTATATACCTCCATTGATGCTTTTGTTTATACAGTTGGCCTTAAATTTTATGATCTTCTGGCAGGACGCTTAAGCATGGGGAAATCGTATTTTATCAATAAGGAAAAGACCCTCGCACGTCTTCCTGTGTTGAAATCAAAAGGATTAAAAGGTGGAATTGTTTATCACGATGGCCAGTTCGATGATTCAAGAATGGCTTTTGCACTGGCACAATCCACCGCAGGCATGGGTGGCCTGGTATTGAACTATTTCAAAGTGTCCGGTCTTCTGAAGGATGAAGAGGGTAAGGTAACTGGTGTTTCATGCCTGAACCAGGTTACCGGGGAGGAATTTAAAATCAGGTCAAGAGTGGTAATTAATGCTACAGGCGTATTTGCAGATGAGATCGCAAGAATGGATAATCCGGAATCAAAACCGACTATCAGGCCCAGTCAGGGTGTACATATAGTCCTCGACAAATCCTTTTTGAATAGCGATTCGGCAATTATGATTCCAAAAACCGATGATGGAAGGGTTCTCTTTGCTATCCCATGGTACGATGAGGTTGTTATCGGTACCACCGATACACCTCTTGATAAAATTTCTATTGAGCCTGTTGCTCTCGAACAGGAAATCGATTTTATATTAAAGACAGCAGAAAAATATCTTGTGAAGCCTCCGCGACATGAGGACATCCTCTGTGTTTTTGCCGGATTGCGCCCGCTAGCCGCGAATCCTGACAATCCGGGATCAACAAAGGAAGTCTCGCGAAGACATAAGATCACACTCTCACCTTCGGGGCTTATTACCATTATAGGAGGTAAATGGACCACATATCGCCGTATGGCTGAAGAGACTCTGGATACCGCCATTAAAACAGGTCTGATACCCAAAGCGAAATGCATCACATCAACCCTGAAGCTGACATCACTTACTTCAGCTGAGCTGACAGGAAAGTATCACATGTATGGAGATGACAGCAATGAAATCGGAAAAATAATAACGGCAAAGCCTGAACTGGGCATAGCTATTGATCAAAGGCTGCCCTATACCAGAGCAGAGATTATCTGGATCTGCAGGAATGAAATGCCTGTAGGTATTGAGGATATCCTTGCCAGAAGAACCCGTTCCCTGTTTCTGAATGCGCGAGTGAGTGCAGAAATAGCACCCGAAGTTGCTGAAATAATGGCGAAGGAACTGGGTTATGATAGCAATTGGATTATAGAGCAGGTAGAATCATACAATCAATTAGTTAAAAATTATGTAAGTTGATTATTCTTCTCGTTTTAATGGTCTTTTGTGGACTGCGGATAAGACATTAGTCTGACTTAGTGAGGAAAAACTTTTTTGCCAAACCTAAACGTTTATTATCTATTAAACAAAAAGTCATAAAAGAAAGCAAGAAAAAGATTTGACAAATATCTAATAATAAGTGAAATATGAAAGAGTACATTTTAGCACTTGATCAGGGTACCACAAGTTCACGGGCAATTATATTTAACCATAATGGGCTTCCCCTTGTAACTGCACAAAAGGAATTTACACAGTTCTTTCCGAAACCAGGCTGGGTTGAGCACGATCCCGAGGAAATATGGGCAACTGAGGCAGGCGTAGCCGCTGAAGCACTTGCTAAAGCCGGACTGGATAGTACTGATATAGCCGGAATTGGAATAACAAATCAGAGGGAGACTACTGTGGTATGGAACAGGAAAACAGGCAAACCTGTCCATAATGCGATCGTTTGGCAAGACAGAAGGACTGCTGATTATTGCGACAAGCTAAAGAATGAAGGATACAGCAGAAGCATCCTGGAAAAGACAGGTCTGATAATCGATGCATACTTTTCCGCAACAAAAATCAGGTGGATACTTGATAACGTTAAGGATGCCAGAAAGCTTGCGGAGGAGGGGCAACTGGCCTTCGGAACTGTCGATACCTGGCTGATCTGGAATCTGACCATGGGACGACTTCATGTGACAGATGTCTCAAATGCCTCAAGGACTATGCTGTTTAATATCAACACACTTAAATGGGATGACGAATTATTAAGAATATTTGACATTCCTGCCGCCATGCTGCCTGAGGTCAGATCTTCAAGCGAAGTTTTTGGAGTTACAAATGGCCTGTTTGCCACTCCTGTACCAGTTGCCGGTATAGCAGGTGATCAGCAGTCAGCTCTTTTCGGGCAGATGTGTATTGAGCCCGGATTAGTTAAAAACACTTATGGCACAGGGTGTTTTATGGTGATGAACATCGGCAACAAGCCAATAGAATCAAAGAGTCGTCTTCTGACAACAATTGCATGGAAAATAGGAAATGAAACTCAATATGCTCTCGAAGGAAGTATATTCATCGGAGGAGCAGTTGTACAATGGCTTCGCGATGGTTTGGGGATTATCAAAGGTTCAGCTGATATTGAGAAGCTCGCTTCCAAAGTAAAAGACAGCGAGGGGGTCTATTTTGTGCCTGCATTTGCCGGACTTGGTGCACCGCACTGGAACCAGTATGCGCGTGGAACAATGGTCGGCATTACAAGGGGAACCACATCAGCACATATTGCCCGGGCTGCACTCGACAGTATTGCTTTCCAGACAATGGAAGTTTTGCTTGCCATGGAAAAGGATTCCGGAATTGAGATCAAGGAATTGCGCGTTGATGGAGGCGCAACAGTTAATAATCATCTGATGCAATTCCAGTCTGATCTGCTTCAGACAAAGGTGGTAAGGCCAAAAATCACAGAAACTACAGCTCTTGGAGCTGCTTACCTGGCCGGACTCGCAGTGAAGTACTGGAGCGGCATCGATGAGATAAGGAAACAATGGGAAGCCGACAGGATTTTTACTCCCCAGATAGCTGAAGAGGAAACACATTCATTGATTAAGGGATGGAACAGAGCTGTCAGGGCGGCAGTGACCTGGGCTGATGATTCGAAATAAAATAATATTAATTCAGAAATTAATTTTTAAATGATTATATAATACCTGACTAATATGAGCGCATTCTGGGCTGAATTTTTTGGAACCGCAATAATACTTGTTTTTGGCGGAGGCGTTGTAGCAAACGTGGTCCTGGATAAAACCAAGGGACATAACAGTGGCTGGATTGTAATTGTCTTCGGATGGGCAGTCGGAGTATTTACGGGGGTCCTGATTGCTGCACCCTTCAGCGGGGCGCATCTGAATCCGGCTGTAACTCTTGCTCTTGTTCTTGCAAACAAATTCTCTGTTTCTCTCTTGCCTATGTATATTTGTGCCCAGCTGCTGGGTGCAATGTTTGGCGGTTTCCTGGTGTGGCTGGCTTATAAAAAGCATTTCGATGAAACAAATGATTCTAATGCCATCCTTTCAGTTTTTGTTACTGGTCCGAATATAAGGAGCTATTGGCATAATGTTCTCACTGAAGCAATAGGAACTTTTGTTCTGGCTTTTGCAGTGCTTTATATGGCTAAACCCGAAGTCGGGCTGGGCGCTTTGAATGCCCTTCCGGTTGCTCTTGTTGTACTGGGTCTGGGTGCATCACTTGGAGGTCCTACAGGGTATGCCATTAATCCGGCCCGTGACCTGGGACCTCGCATTATACACTTCCTTCTCCCTATAAACGGCAAAGGCACTAGCGACTGGAAGTATTCCTGGGTGCCCATTCTTGGACCTCTTCTTGGAGCTTCTCTTGCTGCAGGAATCTTTTTGATCCTAAGCAAAATTTGATCTGTATCTTAAGAATACAGCTTGTTTATCCGTTCAGGTGATTTCTTTTACAGAATTTTAGAAATTCTGTAAAAATATTGAAATAGATTTGGTAAATTAGCTTTGTGTTTTTCTGAAACGACAACTAGTGGATCAATTTAAATTCTTTTCTGTAAAATGCAAATCATTATTAACAATTACAAATAGTCATAAATGTCAGGACTAAACTGATTCAAATTGTTTCGGAGTTAGTTAAGCCTGGATAAACAAATAATTATAAAGATTGTTAATATTAAAAACAAGTAAAATTTTAAAACTATGAAGAAACTTATCAAGCTGTCTGTTTTGATTTTAGCGGTCGCTATTCTGGATTCGAATACCACAATAAAAGCGCAGGCTTTTAAAAATGGTGATATGGTAGGAAACCTGGGTGTTGGATTTGGTTGGTATGGGTATGGTTATGGAACTACTTCATTACCAGCTTTTAGCCTAAGCCTTGAAAAAGGAATTAAAGACATTGAAAATGTTGGTCCGTTGTCCATAGGCGGAATCATTGGATTCAAACATGCTTCCTATAATTGGGCATCCAGTTACGATTGGTCATGGAACGATATTATTATCGCTGCCCGTGGTGCCCTTCATTACGATCTTTTTAAAGTAAGTAAACTTGATACTTATGGAGGGATTGCTTTGGGGGTAAGAATTGAAAATGAGTCGTACTATACTTATAACCTTGCTGGTGATGTTGTAAAAGCAAAAGCAAATTTCACCCATGGATTATTTGCCCTTTATCTGGGTGGCCGCTATTATGTCTCAGATAACCTGGCTGTTTTTGGCGAATTAGGTTATGGCCTTGGTTATCTTACACTGGGTATAAGCTATAAATTCTAAGTAAATTTTTGCTTTGTATTATAAAGAGGCCGTCTCATAACAATAAATGAGACGGCTTTTTTATTTGAGCTTTGCATAAGGAATCCTGACAAGGTTGTCTTTTCCTGACTCCTTTTCTTTGTTTTCCAAAAACAAAATTATCTTTATCAAAAAATCATTATGAAAGCAAGGTTCGGTTCATTTCTTCTGAAGCTAAAAGAGTTTTTTGGAAAGAAGATCCCCAAACTGGTTTTTATTTCGCTGGGTATTTCTTCAACTATCTGGTTCCTTGTGAGAGTAATCCCTAAGCCTCAGAGAGCAACCTATCCATGTATGCAGGCTGCAGCACCTATTATGTCTTCATTTGTGATCTGGCTGCTTTCGTTGTCGGGATCCATTTTTGCTTTTAAAAAAGCCGGGAATCATCTACGGAAAGCAAGATATATTTATGCTGCATCTTTTTTTGGCATTGCAATAGTTTGCTCCTTTCTATTCATAATAAACAAGAGTGAAGTGCTTAATGCCGGCACCGGCGACCCGGTTGGTATAATGTCAAATTCACCAGTCGGAATCGAACATGGTATATTCCCGGGACGGGTAGTTTGGGTTTTTGATCCTGCTGTTGCTACCTGGGATGGGACGAACAAGTACTGGTGGGATGAAAAAAGCACTTCTCAGACAGAAGCAAGCATTATGCTTGGAAACGTTATAAAATCGCTTACCGGCAAAAATTCGGAATCAAAATCATGGGATGCTCTGTTCAGGAATTTCAATAAAGAAAAAAAGAATATTGTTGCCGGATACTCCGATAATCAGAAAATTGCAGTAAAGATAAATCAGAATAATACAAAAAGACACGCCGATACGACAGGACTGAATGCTACGCCTCAACTGGTGTATGCCTTGATATCAAGCCTTGCCCGGGAAGCAGGTGTCCAGCAGAAAAATATTACCATATTTGATGCCAGCCGTTTTATTTGCGATAATATTTTCAATAAATGCCATAAGGACTTTCCAGAGGTCGTTTTTGTCGATAATGAAGGAGGTGAAGGACGTATCAAGTCTACTTACGTCGATAACGCAATTCCATATTCTGCCGATAACGGGAAACTTGCAACAGGGTTGGCAACCTGCGCTGTTGAGGCCGATTATATTATCGATATTGCCCTGCTAAAAGGGCATATTGGGCAGGGAGTCACACTCTGCGCAAAGAATTTTTATGGAGCTACAAGTATCGACCGGAACTGGAGAAATAATGCCCATAACAATTTTAATCAGGATCCTCAGGGGAAAGATAAATACATGACCTTTACAGATTTCCTGGGCCATAAAGATCTCGGCGGAAAAACAATCTTATTCATGATCGACGGATTCTATGGTGCACGTTCGCAGGATGGTCCACCACTGTTAAAAGATAAATGGAGAATGGCTCCTTTTAATAACAGGTGGTGCTCAAGCCTGTTTGCATCGCAGGATGGTGTTGCCCTGGATGCTGTAGGTATAGATTTTCTGAGGGCAGAGTGGCCTGATCTGCCGGATATCGCCTACACTGAGAAATACCTTGTGGAAGCCGCTCTCGCAGATAATCCACCTTCAAAAACAATCTATGATCCCGAGCGTGACGGTACCCGGTTGAAAAGCCTCGGAGTCATGGAACACTGGAACAATGCGACTGATAAAAAATATAGCCGTAACCTTGGTAAGAAGTATGGAATTGAATTGGTTTATGTGCCACTTAAAGGAAATTAGATTTTCCGCTGTTTGACGGGAGGGAGATTTCTTCATCCTTAATCACAGTTCTGTTCCACTCTTATTATGGTTTTTACATCGTATCCATTGTCAACAGCTTTCTGCAGTAGCATATTGTAAGTTGATTCATCCATCTTCTTCTCTCTTGCCAGGATCCACAGGTATTTTGTTGCAGGATCACCAACAAGAACATACCTGTATTCCTTGTCAAGATCCATAATCCAGTAATCACCGGTAAATGGCCAGAAGAATTGAACTTTAAGTTTTGCAGGGCTATTCTTGTCAGGTATCCATGCAATACCCTTTGCAGAAGTTGATTTTGAAGGATCTGTTAAATAGTTTCCTTTATTGATTACAGTTATTCGTCCATCATCTCGAAGTATATAAGTGGCTGATGTGCACTTTAACTTTCTTTCAAAAAAATTCGGAAGCCGGGCAATTTCGTACCATACTCCTTTATACCGGTTGAGGTCGACTGTTGACACGACCGCAGGTATCTTCTGAGCTTTTGCTGAACCAAAGACCATGACCATTGTAAGTATAAGTATATTGTAATTCATTCATCAGGTTTAATATATAACGGATATTCGCTGAAAATGTTCTATGTATTTCCGTTAGCGGTTGAATGAAAGTGTTTATGAGATATGACTTATCATATTTTTTGAGGAATTTTTTAAGCCCCTGTCATCCAAATAAATCAGGCCGATTCATTGCAACTCAAGGCTGTATCTGCATTTCAATTAACTTCATATTAACACTTTATTAACAACATTTCCACACTTTTTCAACAGTCAGGCATAAAATTTGTATTCACCTGACATTAGTTAAAAATGACTAAGGTTATAAAAGAAAGATTCGGGAGGGAATTAAAATGAAAAAACTGATAAATTTTAAACGGATTTTATATTTTCTTTTTTTTGTTGCCGGCGCAGCAATTTTCCAAAGCTGTGTTGCTTACAATCCATATAGTGAACAACAGGTAACAGTACCGGATATTGTGCAGATGACAAAAGAGGGAAGATCATCGAAAGACATTATTAAGGAAATCAGGCATTCACATACTTATTACACACTTAAGGCTAATGAGCTTGCCAAACTCCGGAACGAAGGTGTTCAGGATTCGGTCATAAATTACATGGAAAAGACTCATCTTGATGCTGTACGACGTGATCAGAGCATGGCGGATTCCTATTATGGCTATGGATGGCCCGGAATGGACTATTACGGCGGATTTGGCTATGGCTGGCCTTATTATGGCGGCGGTTATGGCTATGGATGGGGACCAACTGTTATCATCAGAGGTCATAATGAAATGGGTGAACATGGTGAATTTCATGGAGGTTTCCATGGTGGCAGGGCCGATAAGCGCTGATAGTCTGATAATCAAAAGATCCGTTAAATAATCAGGATCTGCTGACTGAGAGGCCGCAATGAACTTCTTAATTTAAATAGAAGTCTTGCTGTCTCTTTTTTGTTCTGAAGATCTGTTTTTAGATATTAATTTAAAAAAGAGTGAGCTGTACTATTGGTTCAGTACTGAAGACAACTGAAACATTATTCCGTTAAAGGGGTTTATGTTTTTCAGTTGTCTTTCTGATATTTCCGGGTTTCAGTTCCTGCAACTTATCCTTATTGTTTTTTCAGACGCATCCTGATCTGTTCAGCGAGGTTGCTGTTAACAATTCCTTTCCCGCTGTAAAGAGGTGTTTCATCGGTTATAACCAGGCTGTTATGCTGACCGTTGGTTATTTGAAATGTTTCGGCCACAATATATACTATATCATTATCTATAAAGCCAGCTTCTATTTCAGGTCTGTGGGTAATCACGATATTGGTTTCGTGTCCGATTAAAAGTATCCCGTGCTCAACGAAATCCTGAATATTGGTTCCATCCCAATAATAGGTGCAAAATTGTGGCATATCAAAGCTTGAATTGTTACTGAATGAATAAGTTGTCCCTGTTATGTTAAGAGTCTTATCTGTTGAGGAAGATCCTCCTGACCCTTTTACATTAAGCATAACCACATAGCTGCCGGGTTTTTTAAATACGTGTGTCGGAGTACTTAGTGTGGAAGTCGTAAGGTCACCAAAATCCCAAAAATAGCTTGAGGCATGTGAAGAATGATTCTCGAAAATCACCGTTCCGCCTACAGATGCAGGACCCGATATTTCAAAACTTGCAACAGGCTCTTTTTTACAGGAGCTGCAAAGAACTATGACAAATAGCAACAGGGTAGAATTTTTCATCGGACTGGTTTAAAATGATATTATCAAACAGACATTTAAATATACAAAAGATTGTTGAAAAACAAACGCATATCAGGGCAGCCTTTTTGTTTCAGTAAAATTATCAGATTAATTGATATATAATATTGACTAATGTCATTATGTCAGAACCAATGTTCTTTTGGTTGAAAGAGGGAAGGAAGCAGCGGCGATTCAGTCGAAAATTGATCCGCCGACTGGCGGATGAGTGAGGGATCTATACGGTTAAAAAGATGTGATGTAAGATTAGTTTGCCGGCAGTATCGGTCTGAGCATATGACAAATCTTTTGAACTATAGAAAGAATGACGAAGCAGGAATAAAATTAAAAGGAGTAAGAGCGATTTGAGACTGATTAATGCCTGGTATTTTGGCTTGGAGAGAACCGCCTCAGTTATTATTTGTTATATGTTAATATTTCGAGTGGAATTACTTTTTGTTTAAATGTAAATCTGTAAATAGTGAAGTTCATCAATAAAATCTCTAAAAATGAAAAAATTAGTACTGTTTTTTATTTTGCTTTCACCCGGGATGCTTGCATTTACGCAGCCAGCTAATGGAAAGCAAATGCCTGTAACTACAACTTCCACTTCAGCGTTGTCACTTTACAACCAGGCCATGAAGTATTTTGATGAAGTTAATCTGAATAAAGCGCTTGATACTTTTAAAAAAGCCCTTACTCAGGATCCGGATTTTTTCATGGCTGATTACCAGCTGGCAATTTATTCTCTTCTGAACAGGGCTGAAGATAGTTTTAACAAATATGCTGAAGCAGCTATTGATTGCAAAGCTAAACTCAACGCAGCTGAGGGACTTTTAAAAGAAGCTCTGTCCAGGCTGAAAGATGGACATACCAATGTAACCGACTTAGGGAACAGGATAGTGGAAATGTATCCAAATGACCTCAATTCATATAATAACCTTGTTTCTTTTCAATCACTCGCCAGTGATTCTACCGGCATAGTTGAAACATTAAATAAGGCAATAAAAATCGCGCCGAACCACGCATCGTTTTACAACCAGCTGGGATATGCATATCTGACGCTGAAGCAGAGCGATAAAGCGGAAAAAGCATTCGATAAATATATTGAGCTTGAGCCAAAGAATCCAAATGTATACGATTCAAAAGGAGATTTCTATATGTACCTGAAAAAGTATGATAAAGCCTACGAATCATATATGACAGCTTACGGCATGGATCCTTCTTTCAGCCACGACAAGGCCGAAATAGCAAAACAGCTTTATGAGCAGACCGAAGGCAAGAAACTTCAGATAGTTACCATGTAATCTTACTGTATTTAAGGCTGTGAAATAGTGCACGTCATTTCCCAAAGTCCCGGGCTTTCAGGATTTTGTAACCCAAAATAGTGAGGCAGCACATTCTGATTGACGGGTCGCGAACTTATAAGTATCAGCTTAAGGGGTATAAATGTCAGGAAGCTTCATTGCTTATTTCTCTGAAAAGATTAGCTTTATCCTAAGATTCAAATAATTAGTTATGAAAGCTGCTGTCACCGGGGCCAGTGGTCATATTGGAAATTGCCTTGTCCGGGAGCTGAAAAAGAAGGGAACCGGAGTAAAAGTACTGGTCCACACTTTCAAAAGCGATTTAGAGAAAATGGATGTTGAGCTGGTACAGGGAAATTTGCTTGAACCTGAATCGCTGGTCAACCTATGCGAAGGAACAGATGTCGTATTTCATCTTGCAGCTCAGATTGCTATTGAAAACAGTTCATACGCAAAAGTTTACGAGACTAACGTTACCGGTACAAGGAATATTCTGAAGGCAGCCAGAAACGCCGGGGTCAAAAAATTCATGCACTTTAGCAGCATACATGCCTTTCAGGCTGACTCTTCAAGTATGATTCTGGACGAAACCAGGTCGTTGGTCCAAACAAATAAAACAGTATATGAGTTTACCAAAGCTGAAGGTGAAAGGGAGGTTATGAAAGCAGTCAGGGAAGGACTAAATGCCGTAATCTTAAATCCTACCGCTGTAATTGGTCCATTTGATCTGAGAGGCTCCTTACTGGGACAGGCACTTATTAAAATTCATCAGAATAAATTGCCTTTTTTGGTCTCAGGCGGATACAACTGGGTTGATGTCCGTGATGTGGTGGCAGCAGCATTACAGGCAGTGGAAACGGGACGCAATGGTGAGAATTATATCCTTTCCGGAAAATTCTGCAGCCTTAGGGATCTGTCAGTATTGATAAGTAAAATATCGGGATGCAGAATTCCCGTCATAGTGCCGGTCACCATTGCACGCCTGGCATGTCCGTTTTTTAAGATTTATTCATTGTTTACAGGAAAGGAACCATTATATACATATCAGTCTCTTGACATTCTGGTCAATTCACCCGCTAACATATCGAATGCAAAAGCAATGAGGGAATTAAGCTATAATCCCCGCTCCATTGAAGAGACGCTCAGAGACACATTTGACTGGTACAGAGATAATAATTTTATAAACTGATATGATATCACACGAAACATTGAACCTGATTTGCTGGATTTGGATAGCAGTGGCAGTTAGCATTTTCCCGATATTATTAAAAGTCACTCAGCCCTACGGCAGACATTCTAAAAGCAAATGGGGTCCAATGATTAACAATAAGCTTGGCTGGTTTCTAATGGAGCTGCCTGCGCTCGTTATCTTTGGATATTTCCTGGTCTTCCGGGCAAATTTGTTAAATATGCTTATCCTGTTGCCTGCATTATTATGGGGTCTGCATTATATTCACAGGGTACTTATCTTCCCTCTTCAGCTAAGGACAGGCAGAAAGAAAATACCGGTTCTCATCGTAATTCTCGCCTTCATGTTTAATGTGATAAATGCTTTTTTGAACGGCTACTGGTTTGTGCATTTTGCAACTGATTATACCCCTGGTTTATTTATTGATATACGCCTGATAGCAGGTGTGATTTTATTTTTGGGTGGTTCTGTGATTAACAAATATCACGACTTTCTGCTGATAAAACTCCGTCCCGCTACCGGTGATGGTTACAAGATCCCTTATGGCGGTCTTTTTAAATACGTTTCATGCCCAAATTTTCTTGGTGAAATTACTTTGTGGTCAGGATTTGCTCTTATAGCATTTAATCTTCCTGCTTTGACTTTTTTAATCTGGACCCTGGTAAATCTCACAACAAGAGCTCTGGATCACCATAAATGGTACCTTGATGAATTTCCTGAATACAGCAAAGACAGGAAAGCCATAATTCCCTGCCTTCTATAGTTTTCATTATAAAATCCGTTAATTAATAAAAGACTTCATAAGCCAATATTTGCCATTTGACTATTCTTATTTCCTGAGTGCATAATTCCCGATATTAAATGCCTCTGATAATGGCTGAGCTGGAATGCAGAACTTTTTATTACTTCAGTATTCGTTTGTCCCTTATTCTTAATTCTTTGATAGGGTTTAAAGTCGGTAAACTGGTCTTAGAATAAAAGAAAAGATGAAACCTTTCAATGAAAAAACCGGAATAGGTCTTGTTCTCATTATCTTCTGGATAAGCGGATGCAAAAAAATAGAACCTGAAAAAATTCTGGCTATTAAAACAGATGATATAGAAATCTTTGCAGAAGGTATCTATACACTCAAAGGTACTATTGTAAGTATCGGGAATGATAAAATCAATCAGCATGGATTCTATTGGTCTGAATCAGTAAATCCTGAAATAAACGGAACATTGATTCAGTTAGGCGCTGTAACTACGGCTGGAAGTTTCAGCAGTACCATTTATGGTGTTTTGCCTGGTAAAACTTACCATTTCAAAGCCTTTGCCATGATCGGTTCGATTCCTTGTCTTGGTGATGAAAAATCTTTCATAACGCCTGACAATATGAGACTTCCGATAATTGATGCTGACCACAATATATACTATTCTGTAAAAATCGGGGACCAGACATGGATGAGTACTAATCTGAAGGTGACCCACTATGCCGATGGTTCAATGATTACCAGGATTGAAGATCCTCTGGTTTGGTTTTATATGCCATGGTATAACAGTGCATATTGCTGGTATGATAACTTTAGCACTATTGCCGAGAAATATGGTAATCTGTACACATGGCCTGCTGCAATGAAGATTAGTTCAGCCAGTGAGATCACAACGGGAATCGTACAGGGTGTTTGTCCTGACGGCTGGCATTTGCCAGGTGATGATGAATGGAAACAGCTTGAGATGTTCCTTGGGATGAGTCAGGATGAAGCTAATGCAGAGAAATGGAGAGGCGCAGACGAAGGCGGCAAGATGAAAAGTGTAGGAATGCGGTTGTGGAAAAGCCCCAATACGGGAGCAACGGATGAAAGTGCTTTCGGGGCGCTGCCTGCAGGTTGGCGAGATGGCGCCGGAAATTATGTGAATATCGAAACATCCACCAAGTTCTGGTCCTCTTCTATTAGAGGTGATTATGGCTGGATGCGGCAGCTCGATTATAATTCTTCCCAAATATTCCGCGGCACCACAGGTGTTTATGAAGGCAACTCTGTTCGCTGTATAAAAAACCAGCCTGAAAGCAGATAGTTTTATTTGTTATTTATCTGTTTTCCAGCGTAAAATTCCCCGGTATTCATTTATTGATTGCCTGCAATATTTTCATAAACTCACCGGGCGTTTCACTTAAATGTTTTGAATAAGCTGAAGCCAGATTAAACGACCACATGAAATCTCTGTCAGTGGCACTTGGTTTGCTTCGCCTGCCTTTACTCCATGCAACATTGATTCTTGACAGCATCTGCTGATCCTCACCGGCGACTTTTTTCAGGTAAGCCTCAACTGCTTTAATATCAGTTTCTTTTGAATGAACAAAGCTGAGCAAATCTTTCTGCCGGTTGTAGTTGTATTCAATAAAATCTATTGTCAAAAGAAGATCATCAAAATCATGCAAGTTCTTCTTAACTCCTTTTTTGCAGCTTGTCATGAGCCCGGATATTTCGCTGAACTTACTGGTCAGATGCCTGTTTTCTGAAACAATATCCCTGATCTCCTTTTCAGAATGCCAGCAGAAAAATTTTAGGCTGTCTTCCTGTCCGCAGCCCCATTCCGGAGTTTCCCTGTAAATTGTTGTGAATATCCTTTCCCAGTTTTTGTCGTATTTCGCACCGAAATGGTTTTTAACAAACTGCGGGATTGCATCCATGTAATGATAATTGCCTTTGTTCTTAAGAATTTCTGCAGCGATAGTGTAAGTGTCCCACTGGCTTCCCTGGAGGTAACGTTTGGGAACCCAGTTGGAAAGAAATATGCCAAGGTTATCAGAGTCGGCAATGTTTTCATATACTTCCGCATAGGCATTAATATTCTGAAACTGTTTTTCACCTACCCGGGGTCCCCAGGCGCACCAATTGACAGCTGGACAGCCCATCAACTTAAAACCTTTGCTTAGAACCATTTGAGCTAAACTTTGAATTTTCGCTTTGTTGGTTTCCCAATAATTCCAGTCCATAATTACAATGTCCTTATCAAGCAAATCAAGCACATCTGTCTCGTTGTACAAAGGAACATCGCCCCAGATAATTGTTTTTTTACCGGAAGCTTTTATGAACCCATTCAGTTTATTTACATATTCTGCCCAGATCTGAGGTTTGCTTTTTGTTTCCAAAGCTTTTTTTGACAACTTGCCGGCTCCCCACATTACTTCATCGCAACCGATATGGAAATACTGTCCAGGGAAAACGGAAGCGACCTCATTATAAAGATCTTTCATCAGGTTTAGTGTTGAATCGTTCACAGGACAAAGGGCATTGAAGTCTTCGCCGGCAGGTCCGTCATTCAGTGACTTATATCTTTTGGTCTGGATTATGTACCTGGCATGGCCGAAGGATTCTATCTCCGGAATCATTTCAATACCATGATTTTGCGCGTAATCAATTATAGTCTTTAATTCTTTTGCCGAAAAAGCGCCTTCGCACATCTTCAGTTCGGGATGAGAAGTGAAAAGATATGCTGATCCCTGATCATCTGTCAGACGGAAAATAATTGAATTAAGACCTTCTTCCCGGCAAAAGTCAATAAGCCTGAAATAATATTCAATAGTCTCGACACCTCTGGGAGCATCAATCATAAACCCGCGGAACGATTTGCCTTCAGGACGATTTATTGATTTTGCACTGAAACTGATGAGAAGCATTAAAACTAGTGCTAATATTGATTTTAGTGTTGCCTTCATTATATCAAACCTTTATGAGAATATTTTTTCTATACATAAAATAAAGCAAAAGCCAGGCGAGTGTTAAATTGCCAATAATCAAAAATAATTGACCGGCATTTACACTCATCGGATTTATAATCCAGCCAATCAATGATGTAGTTGTGGAGCTGACATTCAGCAAATTGCCGACTACTACCAGGTAGATGAAAATGGAATTTATGCCTATAACCCTGAAAAATAGTGTCCACTTTTTATAACCCCAGACATCGATGATTAAATAAAACAAACCCATCAAAAGAAAACTAATGCCTCCCGAAAACAAATTGTAAGTTGTTGTCCAACACTTTTTTATAATAGGATAAAATGGGCTTATACAAAGCGAGAGAACAATAAGTCCTATTCCGGCTGCAACCAAAATACGTAGTTTTTTATTAGGTGTTGTGCCATCATGAAGCAAAATTCTCCCGGCAAAATAGCCCATCAGGGTAATACTGGTAGCTGAAATAATACAAAGTATCCCCAGCGCATCGAAAACTCCATTGCCGCTTATCATTTCCGCGTCGGCCCCATAAGCAAGTCTGCCAGGCAAAAACAATTTGTCAATATAACCATTAATGCAACCTGAAGGAGTCAGAATTCCAGATCCGATTCCGGGTACAGGTATCAGCAATTGCACTATGGCGTAGCCAACAAGCAGTCCCCCAAGCCAGAACAATTGAGTTTTCACCGACCTGGCGTAAATAACAATGAGTGAAGCAATAAAATAGGAAATCCCAATCTGCCCCAGAACACTTGCATACCTTGCGTTTGAAAAGCCATTCTGTAAAATCCCGTTAAAAATAATTCCTAGTAAGATCAAAATGAGCATTCTTTTGGTATTTTTCAATATCACTTTCTTTTTGGAAATACCCTTTTCAAGTTTAGAAAGTATCGCAATAGGAATGGTGACGCCGGAAATGAACATGAATAAGGGAAATATCAGATCTTCAAAATGAAAACCTGCCCAGGTAGCATGTTCCATTTGTTCTGCAAATGCCTGAAGCCATGGAACTGGAAAGCACTTCGCAAGTCCTTCGATTAATGCGCCTCCGCCGATGATCCAGAACATATCAAATCCGCGCAGAGTATCTAATGACAATAATCGTGATTTTTGTTCCTTAGCTTTCAGGATGATTGTATCATTCATTTTTCAAATGTATAAATACTATAAAGAGCTTTATTACATTATAAGATGGTCAAACAAATTTATCTTTTTAATTTATTATTTCCATTTTTTTGTCTGTTCTGGATCCTCTGGTCGTTTGTTGCCCTTTCTTAATTCTTTGTTTTCAATCTAAGCTCGATTACAGCTCCTTTCGAAGCAGCACCATTTCGCGTGGGATCAACCAAAGGTTATTAAAAAAACAATCAAAATAAGTTTTACTTTGTTATAGATGAAACCGGTTCAATTTTACTTAATATTAATTTAATACACCTGCAATGAAATTAGTTTTATTACGACATGGAGAAAGTCAGTGGAACAAGGAAAACCGTTTTACAGGCTGGACTGATATTGACTTAACAATAAAAGGAACAGAAGAAGCAAAAAGTGCAGGGAAGCTTCTTAAAGAAGAGGGTTTCACTTTCAATATAGCTTACACATCGGTGCTGAAAAGAGCCATTCATTCTCTTTGGTATGTGATGGATGAAATGGATCTTGCCTGGATTCAGGTGGATCGTTCATGGAGGCTGAACGAAAAAAGTTATGGCGCATTGCAGGGCCTGAATAAAGCCGAAACCGCAAAAAAATATGGTGAAGATCAGGTATTGCTTTGGCGTCGTAGCTTCAATGTACGTCCACCGGAATTGGATATTGCTGACAAAAGACATCCTGTTAATGAACTGAAATACAGTACAATAGACAAATCACTATTGCCGGCCACTGAAAGTTTGAAAGATACTATTGACCGTTTTTTACCTTATTGGGACAAAACTATTAAACCTGCAATTCTAAATCAGCAAAAAGTTTTAATAGTAGCACATGGAAACAGTTTAAGGGCTTTGGTTAAATATTTGGATCATTTATCAGATGAAGAAATTCTGGAAATAAACATCCCAACAGGAATTCCCCTGGTTTATGATCTTGACGACAACCTTAATGTGAAGACAAAGAACTATCTCGGCGACCAGGAAGCTATCAATCAGTCGATAAATTCAGTAAAAAATCAGGGAACGCTTAAATAATTTTAGATATCTATAATTTAAGCAAGAGTCGGGAAAAATTATTTCATGATAATTACAACTTTACAATTAACTCCACAATTCTTTATTAATCAATCTCCCAATTCTTTTTTAATCAACCCCCCAACCCCCCATTTGGGGGGCTTAGGATTCTTCTAATCAATAAGATTGTTTAATACAATTGGCTTTTGTTCCAAACTCGACATAAGTTTTGTTATATTCCATTAATTATTCCTTTTAGCCGCGTTTCCGATTCCCGGGTGCATCAACCCCCCAACCCCCCATGCGGGGGGCTTAGCCAACTTAAAAACAGAGGGTTTCGCACCGTAATACATTGGATATTACACACTTAATCCCTTCAAAATTGGCAGCAAGCCCCCCCCCATGTGGGGGTTAGTGGGTTGATACTGAGGTCTTTACGTAATATTAAGCCCCCCATATGGGGGGTTGGGGGGTTGATGCTCAGGTGAAACGCAGGTAGAAGTAATCTTTCATTCCATCCCTCATCCGCCTTCGGCGTCTGTCGGGTCTTTTTATTTTTATACCTCACCTGAGCAAGCTCGGCTCGGTATAAAAACAAAAATCCCCGGCGCTTTAGCGCCAGGGATTTTAACTTGTAGACAATAGGTTTGAAATATCTAACCATATCTTATTTGCAGACATGGCCCGAATCATAAGGCAAGTTGATGATTTTTCAAAGTATGGTACTACACTTATTAATTATAAGCATTACATTTGAAAAGGAACTAATTAAATTATATAAATCTGAGCATTGAAAATAAAATTTAAAAGAATCTCCTTAATCTTTGGAATAATCTTTTTGAGCACAATATTATTTCATAGATGCAATCCCAAAAGCAGCATTGGGTATTACGGCGGGACGCCCTATGCAGATTCTGCTTATAAAAATGGCGCTCAGATTATTCCAGGGCGACTTCAATGCGAGTATTATGATCTGGGTGGTGAAGGAGTAGCATACCATGATAATGATTCTATCAATTCAGGAAGCGGCCACCTGAACCCTTCTGATGGCTCTTATCTGAATGAATTTCGCATAAGTGAAGCAGTTGATATTTCTTATACAAAGTTTCGGGAACCTGCAATTGACAACAATTCTTTTAATTTCGTTGAACCTGAAAAAGATCAGTTTTATGTGGGTTGGACCAGCCCTGGCGAATGGACAAAATACACAATCAAAGTTAAAGAAGCTGGCAATTATAAGCTCGGGTTGATGTACACCTCTAACCAGAACGGGGAAATATCATTCTCGATAAATGATATAGATATTACAGGACCTATCTCAGTTCCTTCAACTTTTGTGCCGGCTGATTCTATTGCCTGGAGACAATGGCATCATTGGAACTATATAGATAATATTGCAAATATTCTTTTAAAAGAAGGATTGCAAACATTTACCATTCATACAGTTGAAATTGGACAGATGAATTACGATTTCATAAATTTTCAAAAAGTGAACAAACAATATTAACTTCAGTTTTAAAAACTAATTATGAAAAAATCGACCATTTTAGGTTTAGTGCTGATGATCTTATTTTCTTCATACAGTAAATCGTACGGACAAGATATTGTAGCAAATGATCAAAACAAAAGACTTGGCAGAGGAGTAAATATTATCGGCTATGACAAGGAGTTGTGGAAAGATTATACAAAAGGCCGTTTCAGAAAAGAGTATTTTAAAATGATCAAAGAGGCAGGATTTTCAAACGTTCGTATTAACCTGCAACCTTTTTCAAATATGAATAGCGAATACAGGATCAATCCCAAATGGATGGAAACTTTAGATTGGGCAGTAAGGAATGCTCTTGAAGCCAATCTGATGGTTATACTTGATTTGCATGAATATAATGCCATGGCGGATGATCCGGTTGCAAAAAAAGATATGTTCCTTTCTGTCTGGAAGCAATTGGCACCCAGATACAAAGACCAATCCGATAATGTGATTTTTGAAATATTGAACGAACCAAACCGGAAGCTCACACCCGAGCTTTGGAACACATTTCTTACAGAGGCTATGAAAATAATCCGCACTACCAATCCAACCCGCACTCTGATTATTGGTCCTGGTAACTGGAATGGTATAGAGTCTTTGCCGACCCTGGTTTTACCTGAGGATGACAAAAATATCATTGTAACAGTTCATTTTTATCACCCCATGAAATTTACACATCAGGGAGCTCCATGGTCTGCAGAGAATGCAAGCCTAAGCGGCATAACCTGGACCGGAACTAAAGAAGAAAAAGCGGAAGTTGAAACAAAATTAAAGGTTGCAGCTGATTGGTCAAAGGCACATGACCGCCCGATCTTTTTAGGAGAATTCGGATCTTACGATAAGGCAGACATGGAATCGAGAGCTCGTTATACTGCTTATGTGGCCCGAACAGCTGAAAAGCTGGGGTTTAGCTGGGCATACTGGCAGTTCGACAGCGATTTTATCGTTTATGACATTGATAAAGGTAAATGGGTTGTCCCTATTTTGAACGCTTTAACAGATAGCGGTTCTAATCAATATTAATCTGATTAATCTTAAGCCAAACATAATCCAACCTGATAGCTATTTTGTCTATCGGAGGTTCTTTATAACTAAGTGGATTAGTATATTCCAGACGGCGGATAGCGTTCCTCTTCATGGGGTTTAAAAAGAAAAAGCATTGCCACACAGAGCATGGCTACGGGCTTTATTATTTTCATCCATTCCGAATTTGTAGAGGCGTTGTATGCAACGCCTCTACTTAATGGTTCGGCATCTAACAGGGCATAATTATCAAATTAATTTGTACGAATGCAGAAAGTTTAGGAAATTAGATTTTAATACAGCTATCATTGAATCGAGAGCTCGTTATACTGCTTATGTGGCCTTTCACCCTTTGTATAATCGCCTGCACTGGTGGCCGTTTGTGAGAGCTCATAGATCCTTCCTGATAGTGTGGAAAGATCTCCATCTGTATAACCACATGGAGGATTAAGCCTCTTCAGCAGTAGGCTGAGAGGTTTGATCCTCTTTTGGTAGTATGGAAGGGAAGATTGTTGCCTTATACCATTTTGCATGGCATACAACAACAAATGCACTTGGAATAATAGCCCAATTTAAAATCCCTGCAGCCTAATTCGGCTAATAGGTTTATTTCATGGAAAAGATTCAATTAGTATAACGGATTTAAGCCCCCCTTTGGTGGGCTTAGCCAACTTAAAAACAGAGGGTTTCGCACCGTAATACATTGGATATTACACACTTAATCCCTTAAAAATTGGCAGCAAGCCCCCCCCCCATGTGGGGGTTGGGGGGTTGATACTGAGGTCTTTACGTAATATTAAGCCCCCCATATGGGGGGTTGGGGGGTTGATGCTCAGGTGAAACGCAGGTAGAAGTAATCTTTCATTCCATCCCTCATCCGCCTTCGGCGTTTGTCGGGTCTTTTTGTTTTTATACCTCACCAAGGATTAAGCCTCACTTCGTTCGGCTTGATCCTCAGTTGGTAACAGCCCAAGTTAAAATCCCTCATCCGCCTTCGGCGTCTGTCGGGTCTTTTTGTTTTTATACCTCACCAAGGATTAAGCCTCACTTCGTTCGGCTTGATCCTCAGTTGGTAACAGCCCAAGTTAAAATCCCTCATCCGCCTTCGGCGTCTGTCGGGTCTTTTTGTTTTTATACCTCACCTGAGCAAGCTCGGCTCGGTATAAAAACAAAAATCCCCGGCGCTTTAGCGCCAGGGATTTTAACTTGTAGCGGAGGGAGGATTCGAACCTCCGACCTTTGGGTTATGAGCCCAACGAGCTACCACTGCTCCACCCCGCAGTTTA
Organism: uncultured Bacteroidales bacterium; assembly: GCA_963715785.1. Taxonomy (GTDB): domain Bacteria; phylum Bacteroidota; class Bacteroidia; order Bacteroidales; family VadinHA17; genus LD21. The sequence continues at coordinate 719,582 of OY970276.1, read as the reverse complement.
TTTGCGGTGCAAATTTAACATTTAAAGGACAATTACCAAAAAAATTCAGGATTTTAAAAAATTAAAACTATTAGAAAAGTGAGTCATTCTCCAAATATCTGATACCTTAATTGTTGAATATTTAAAAATGCATTCGAAAATTAGGTTTTTTAAAAACAAATTGGTAAGTTTATATGAATGGAAGTTTGTTGGCTTTTTAGTGATCGATTGAATTATAATTATTTGTTATTGAGGCAGATTGATGTATTGAAATATTTTTAACTGCAAATAAAATATCTTAACAATTTATTATTAAAGCCTATGAAAAAGCTACTCATCTCTGTTTTTCTAGTGTTAACTGCAAGTTTTACAATACTTGCAAATGATGCGGATTTATTCAAGCTGGACTATAAAACTGTTCAGTCTGAGTTTACTGAATTAAATCAGCTTGCTACAATGGTTACAGCAAACTCCGACCTGACTTACAGTTCACTTCTGGCAACTAACGGAAATCTTGTCACATCGATGAGGCTTGTGCCGGAAAGCTTGCTTCCCGATGACACAAAAAATCCTGTCCTTGGTATTCCTTCATTCCTGTGGGGCTGCGTATTTAATGTGGCTGGAATGGTGGTAGTATATCTGGTAAGCGAACAGAATATGGATGAAACAAAGAAAGCTTTATGGGGCTGTATAACTTCAACAGTTGTCTGGGTTGTTGTTGATCTTGTATGGTGGGGAGCATTCTGGAGAACTTCAAGCGGAATCTAACTTTTAATTATAAGGCAAAGAGTATATCTGAAATAAAATTCAGGTATACTCTTTTTTATTTGTGTAAAATTAAAATTTAATCTCTTTTTTTGTTTTCTTTAACACTGTTGGAAACATAATCCTAATAAACCTAAAGTGATAAAATATTTCTTCTTATTATTCTTTCCGCTTTTGTTGCCACAGGTAAATTCCAGGTTCTTCTTCAGGATTAAGACTGATTTTATAATCAAAGCAAAATCCTCAACAGGCGAACAGCAACTGACAGTCGGGAAACTGTATTATGATAAAAATATAAAACAGATCGTTTATGAAATAACTTTCCCCGAAAAAGAGACCTGGATCCAAAAAGACACAGTCCTGTATAAAATTGTAAATTCGAAAGTAGTTAGTAAACAAAGGATTCCTGCCGGGATTGAATTCTCGATCTACAATCTGATTCTGAACGGAGACCTGTCTGACTACGGTTTGAAAACAACAAAATTCAGGATTACAAAAGTTGAAAAAAGCGATGGGAATGTGATTTCAACATGGGAACCTCCGGCAGAATGGAAAAAAAATTTTGGAGACATACTTCTATCAGACATAAACCAGCAACTTAACGGAATTGTATTCAAGAATAGTGCCGGTGAAGTTATTGCCAGGCAATTCTTCAGGAATTATACAACCGTTAAAGGATTGTTGTTTCCCCAGGAAATAGTAAAAGAAATTTATACTAACGGTCAGAAAGTTTATGAATTAACCACGTTTTCGAACATCCTAATAAATGATATATCTGGCGAAAATAAATATGATTTTAAAATCCCATCAAACTAAAAATACCCTCCGGTTACTCATTTTTCTTGTGATCTCAGTCTCACAGGCAATCAGATGTTACTCACAAGATCTCTATGATCCTGAGCATAGCCAGCAATATGCCGAGTATCTGTTCTCCAGTCAGCAACATGAACTTGCAGCACAGGAATATGAGCGACTCATATTTTATGACACAAGGAATACCGGATTTAAATTAAACCTTATAAAATCGTACAGACTGTCGGGTAACTTAAGCTCAGGAATCAGGCGTATTTATTCGTTTTACGGTCATTCACCTGATACAATGCCACGATTGTTCTCCGAAGAGTATTTAAAGATGCAGCTTTTATCCGATTCATTACATTTGGTAAAGAATTTTTTAAATGGAAACACCACATTATCGCCGGCAAAGATCGCAATCTTTCAGAGCTGTAATATGCTTCTTGCAGGTGAGTACAGTCAGGCCAGCCTCTTCGTAAAAAAGACTTCTGAAAACAATCCGGCATTTCCGGAAGACCTAGTAAAATTAGCAGGCAGGTCGGCAAACCTGAAATTAAAAAACCCGGTTCTGGCAGCTGGCTTTTCGGCAATTATCCCTGGCACCGGCAAATTCTATACAAGGAACTGGAGCGATGGCATTGTATCACTATTATTTGTAGCCGGTAATGCATTTCAAGCCTACAGAGGATTCAATGAGCATGGGATAAAGAGCGGCTACGGATGGGCTTTTGCAAGCCTTTCTGCAAGTTTCTATATCGGAAATATATTCGGATCAGCAAAAGCTGCAAGGAGGTATAATTTAAACAGGAAAAATGAGATTGATAATCAGGTATTTGCGATTGTCCGTTCTGACAGGTTTTAGCCTGCTTATATTTCTGAAATTGCCCGCACAGAATTTCGAGGAAACCTTAAGCTTCGCTGATGACCAATTCAAAACAGGTGAATTAACCACTTCGTTAAATACATATCAGCGGGCTTTGTTCTTCAGCGAGGGAAGAAGAAATCTGTATATATTCCGACAAATCGCTGAAATTTCATATTTGAAGAATGACTTTGAAACGGCACAGAAATATTTCGGATTAGCTTATAATCAATCGGATAATGACAGCCTGAAAACCGAGTTGCTGTTTGAGAAGGCGTCCTGTCAGCTGCTCAACAAGAACTTTCAGTTTGCCTTAGTGGACCTTTTCTCGGTTAATGATACATCAAAGCTTATTCAAGCCCGTCTGAACTTCTATCTTGCTACCTGTTATTTTGGGCTGGAAGATTTTGGCAAGGCTCAGGCCTATTTTGAAAGTTGTGTAGATCCCGATCACAGAAAGCAAATATCGGATTTGTTTTCTACAAAGAAATTATCTTCACCTTCACCTAAAAAAGCCAAAATAATGAGCATGGTTCTTCCGGGCTTGGGACAAACTTATTCAGGTGACCTGAAATCAGGACTTAACTCATTGATTCTGACGTCAGGACTAATTGCTCTCGGTATTGATATCAGCCTCAGATATACTCCATATGAAGCTCTTTTTTCAATATTACCCTGGTATCAGAGATATTATACCGGCGGTTATGGGAAAGCTGAAGAAATTGCGGCAAGACGAAGGCAGGCTAACAGAAATAGGGTGTATACTAAAGTATTGAAACTGATCGAAGAATATCACTGATAGTTTTTATCTGATAGAATAAAATGGATTCTCCCCGGCGAATAGGAATATCATTATTAATAGTTTTTACTCTTTTTCCGCTTAATCAGGGTTTAGCCGGAGGAATAAAACAACCTGAAGAATCGGCAATGATAAATTGCTTTTTTAAGAATCTGTATGATTTTTCATTTAATTCAGCAGATTCGGTTTTACAAGCCATAAACTGCTCAGATATGGATCGGGTTACCAAATCCAATATTAATGCAAATATGGCATGGTGGAAATTATTAAGCGGAGAAAATATAGAATCGAATTTAGAAATCTGCGACTCGAGTATAAATGAATCCTTACGATCAGCATTAAGAGATAAAAAGCAAGATATCAACACGCAGCTTAATGTTATATATTCTTTTTCCTTAAAAGCACGTCTCGAAAATTACAGGGGAAATACACTCAGATCGTTAATTTATTTTTATAAATCAATTACTTACATAGAAAAATGTATTGGCCGGCCGGAGAAGGACGAAAAGCTTGATCTGGTAATCGGATTATACTATTACTTTATTGATTATATTGAAAATGAATATTTTATGACACGTGCCATGTTTATTTCATTTCCGAAGGGGGATAAGAAAAAAGGACTTGGGTACCTTGAAACCTGTACCGCATCCCGTGATGAAATGATCAGAACAGAATCGAATTATTTTTTGCTAAAGATTTATTCATATATCGAAAAAGACTTTGCGAAAGCTTATATTAGCGCTGAGATATTAACCAGGCTTCATCCGGGTAATTTTGTTTACAGAATGGAACAATATAAACTTCTGTTGAAAATGAAAAAGCAGGATGAGGCTCAGCTCTTTCAGAAAAAATTAATCGACGAGATAGAATTGGCTAAAAATATAAATGCGGTACAAAAAAACCACTTCATGTCACAGCTGGGAGCCTTAACAGTCTCTCAATAAACCAGAAATGAATTTATGAAAGCAGCAGTAATTATTCTATTGGTTTTCTTATCGGTTAACTGTCTGGCCCAGAACCAGGATGATCTCAAAAAACTGGGTAACCTGTTTGCGGAAAATAGTCACAGGCATAATTGGGGAGATCAGTTTAAGAATAATAAAAATGAAGTCACTTTTATTTTTTCAACTGTCTTTATTATTTATAAAGAAGTTCTTTCATCCCAGGATATAGATGCATGTGTCTTTACTCCTTCCTGTTCTGTTTATGCGCTTGAGAGCATAAAGAAGAAGGGGATTATTTCCGGTTATTTTAACGCGATTGACCGGCTGACAAGGTGCAATCCGATCAGGAAAAAGGATATGCCAACCGATCCGGTTACTGGGAAATATTATGATCCTGTGGAATAATCAAAATTAGTGGTTAGCAATCTGGCAGGGACTTTAATATAATTACTAAGTTTGTCATTGGATTAATTGTGTAAATTTTATTCCCGGGATCCATTGTATCAACTGAAACTAATAAAAATGCCAAGGGTATTTAAAGCAACAGAAATAGAAAAGGAAGACAAGGAGATAAAACGCGATTATCTCGACAGACATATGCCTCATGTATTCTGTGCTGATACAGTAAAAAGGGGTGAGAAATTTGAAGTAAAAGTGAAGCTGGGTGAGGAATACCCGCATCCTGATGAACATGATCATTTTATAAGCGTTATCCAGCTATGGAACAGGGAAACCCTCCTCGCTGAGGCACGTTATACAGCCGGGGTGTATGGTAATGTTCCATCCCACTTCGAGGTTGATTTTTATATAGTGGCACCGGAAGTATCGATGAACCTTTCGGCTATGTCGGTGTGCACAAAACATGGGCTATGGCAGAGCGAAGATAAACCTGTAAAAGTCATCTGACAGGTTTTAAATCCCTTTTTTGACTCTGTTAACTCATTTGATGAGGCAGGATTATTATCTTTGCACGCCAAATAAAATAAAGGAAATGGCTAAAGACGAAAAGAAAAAAAGCAACTGGCGCGACAAATACCGGTTTTCTATTATTAATGACCATACACTGGAGGAGGTTTGGCGAATAATATTAACCAGGTATAATGCATTTCTTCTGGTTGTCTTTGTTCTCCTTTTTATTATCTGGGGAACCAGCACGCTGATCTCATTCACTAACCTTAGAGAGTTTATTCCCGGTTATCCCGATGTTACAATGCGACGTAATATCCTTGTAAGTGCCATCCGTCTTGATTCTCTCGATCGTGAACTGAGACTCAGAGACAAATATTTTGACAATCTTAATTCAATAATTTCCGGCGGACATCCTGCAGAACTGTTAATGAGCCCCGATTCAACCCGGAATTATAAAGCAATAAAATTCAGCAATTCAGCCAATGATTCTGCCTTGAGGGCACGGGTCGAAAATGAGGAACGGTATAATCTTACCCTCAGTGCTGCTACTCCTGAATCTGCTTCAGGTCTGGCCAGCCTACATTTCTTTGCCCCTGTAAAAGGAATAGTTTCGGGGAAGTATGATCTGAGTACCAAGCATTTTGGCACAGACATAGTAACTAAGCCCAAAGCCGTGGTATCAGCTGTGCTTGACGGGACTGTTATCTTTACAGGATGGACCAGGGAAACCGGTTTTGTGATTGAGGTTCAGCATCCGGATAATCTTGTTTCAGTATATAAACATAATGCAAGCCTTCTTAAGGAGACAGGAGATCTTGTCAGAGCTGGTGATGCCATCTCAATAGTGGGTGACTCCGGTGAATTATATACTTCCGGTCCTCATCTTCATTTTGAAATTTGGTATAAAGGGAGCCCTTTGGATCCCGAGAAGCATATACTATTCTAAAAACCACGAGATTCGGTATGCCAGAAAGAATTGCAGTATTGGGATCGACCGGGTCAATAGGTACTCAAGCCCTCGATATAATTTCCAAGTATCCTGAGAAATTCATTGTTGAGGTATTGGTTGCCGGGAATAATATTGATCTTCTCATACAGCAGGCTCACAGGTTTCAACCCGATTCAGTTGTTATCGCGAATAAGGAATATTACCATCAGTTGAAAGATGGGCTATTTGGGACAGATATCAAAGTGTACGCAGGCAATGAAGCTGTTGAACAAGTTGCAGTATCGTCAACTGTTGATGTTGTAATTGCTTCTATCGTAGGATATTCAGGAGTGAGATCGACCATTGCTGCTATAAAAGCCGGGAAAAAAGTAGCCCTGGCAAATAAAGAATCGCTTGTTGTGGCCGGTGAGATTATTGGTAAGATCGTCCGGCAATCGGGGAGCAGAATCATCCCGGTTGACTCGGAACACTCTGCAATTTTCCAGTGTCTTGTCGGAGAATCCGGCAATCCTGTTGAAAAAATAACTCTGACCGCTTCAGGAGGCCCCTTTCTTCATTTATCGGAAGAGCAGCTGAAAAAGGTCAGGCCTTGTGATGCGCTTAAACATCCCAACTGGAATATGGGCTGTAAAGTAACCATAGACTCAGCTTCATTAATGAACAAGGGGCTCGAAGTGATTGAAGCAAAATGGCTTTTTGATCTTACGCCGGAACAGATTTCAGTTATCGTTCACCCGCAATCGATTATTCATTCACTGGTGCATTTCGCTGACGGTTCAGTGAAAGCTCAGCTGGGGGTTCCTGATATGAGGGTTCCAATACTTTACGCATTGAGCTATCCTGACCGGTTACCGTCAGATCTGCCCCGTCTGAAACTTGCCGAATGTAAATCATTGACATTTACGGAGCCCGACAATAAAAGGTTCAGAAATCTCTCTTTGGCCTATGATGCCCTGAAACAGGGTGGTAATATGCCATGCATCTTAAATGCTGCCAATGAAATGGCCGTCCAGGCATTCCTTGACGAAAAAGTGGGATTCACACAAATGCCTGAAATTGTGGAATATACTATGGAAAATAGTTCGTATTCCTCCACACCTGATCTTGAACTCCTTGAATTAAGCGATAAAAGTGCGAGGGAAACAGCACTTAGTTTCATAAGTAAACTTCAAAAAGAAAGATGATAATACTTATTAAGATCCTGCAGTTTGTAATGAGCCTTTCGATTCTTGTAATTATACATGAATTAGGACATTTTACCCTTGCTAAATTATTTAAAGCAAGAGTCGAGAAATTTTATCTCTTCTTTGATCCCTGGTTTGCACTTTTTAAATTCAGGAAGGGCGAAACCGAGTATGGAATAGGATGGCTGCCCCTCGGAGGCTATGTAAAAATATCCGGCATGATAGATGAATCAATGGATAAGGAGCAGATGAAGCTGCCTCCGCAGCCATGGGAGTTCAGGTCAAAATCGTCATTGCAGAGGCTTCTGATAATGACAGGCGGGGTTATATTCAATTTTCTCCTGGCAATGTTGATTTTTATAATGGTACTGTTTGCCTGGGGAGAGACATACCTGCCTACTTCCAATGTGAAATACGGAATAGTTACTGACTCAGTAGGCTATGGTATAGGTCTGCGTGATGGGGATAAGATATTGTCGGTCGACAATCATCATGTGGAAAATTTTCTTGAGATAACATCTGATATTGCACTTAATAACCGCAAAACAATTCAGGTTGAACGTAACGGTGAAACCCTGAATATAAATATACCCTCCTCTTACGTACCTAAATTACTGAAAGGCAAAGGGATGATTGATACAAGGATCCCTTTTGGACCATATATAGTTGAGAGCTTTGGAAAGAAATCTGCCGCCCATGCAGCGGGTGTCCGCCTTAAGGACCAGCTGATTGGCATCGATGGTAAAAAGTTTAATTTTTATGATCAATTTCAGAAGTACCTCGCCGATAATAAGGATCATCCTGTAACTCTTAACATTCTTAGAAAGAACGATAGCCTTAATATAGCGGTTACCCCCGACTCGCTTGGTATGATAGGTATCGGAAGATCCGTTTCTCTCGATCAGATATTCGATCTGAAAACGATTAAATACGGATTCCTTCAGTCGATACCTGCCGGGATCCATAAAGGATTCAAGACCATCTCAGATTACCTCAAGCAATTCAGACTCATCTTTTCAAAACATACAAAAGCTTACCAGTCGCTGGGAGGATTTATTACTATCGGCAACATCTTCCCGGGTGTATGGGACTGGCAAAGATTCTGGAGCCTGACAGGCTTCCTGTCTATTATACTTGCAGTCATGAATATCCTGCCAATACCTGCCCTTGACGGAGGTCATGTCCTGTTTTTATTATTTGAGGTGGTAACCGGCAAAAAGCCAAGTGACAAATTTCTTGAATACGCACAGATTGTAGGTATGGTATTGCTTTTCGCACTTCTGCTTTATGCAAATGGGAATGATATTCTGAGGCTGATACGGAAATAGAATTAAATGTTTTTTACCGGCTTGTTATTAGATAAAGATTGTTTAACTTTGTTTAAATTCTAAAATTAAACGCGATGGGTAAGATAGGAATGACAGAAATATTACTGATACTGGTTGTGGTTGTACTGCTTTTCGGTGGTCGTAAGATTCCTGAGCTTATGAAAGGAATTGGACAGGGCATGAAAGAATTTAAAAAAGCCTCAAAATTCGATCCTGCTGATGAAGACAGAGAAGTAGCTCATAAAGATTAACTCTGATATCACAATATTTCAAAAGAACCTGCATTTGAATAGGATGCGGGTTTTTTTATTTTAGGGTAGTAGAGACGTTGCATTCAACGTCTCTACTACATTACAAAACCTCGTATTTCTGATTCCTTCTCCCGGGAATAAATCCTGCTTCCTTTATGATAGATTGCATCTCGTTGGCATTGAATCTGTTATTAGCTCCTGCTGCACTTACGACATTCTCCTCGATCATTATTGAACCAAGATCGTTTGCCCCGGCATGCAGCGACAACATCCCTATCTCCCTGCCCACTGTGAGAATGGACGCCTGGATATTTCTGATATTATTTAACATGATCCTGCTCACTGCGATCATTCTGATATAGTCAGGGCCGTTATAGCTGCTTTTAACCCCATGCCTGGTAAGCAGAACAGTCCCGGCATCCTGAAAAGCCCACGGTATGAATGTGATGAATCCGTAATGATCTTCAGGCTTCTCAGCCTGAAGGTCCCTCAGCCGGACAAGATGCTCAATTCTTTCCCTGGTATTTTCAATATGTCCGAACATCATTGTTGCTGAAGTGGGCAGATTCATCTTATGTGCCTGCCGTATCACATCAAGCCATTCTTCTGTGGTGGCCTTCGCAGGAGAAATAATTTTCCTTACCCTGTCAGATAGTATTTCGGCACCTGCTCCCGGAAGACTGTCAAGTCCTGAGTCTTTCAGTCGAGTGAGAACCCCGGTAAATGATAATTTTTCCTTCCTGGCAAGATATACAATCTCTGGCGGGCCCAGGGCATGCAGTTTTAATGAGGGATATAAATTCTTGAGATTGCTGAAAAGATCAATATAAAAACCAAGGCCAAGATCGGGGTTCATACCTCCCTGAAGAAGAAGCTGATCTCCTCCCAGATCATATAATTCATCTATCTTGGATTTATAGTCTTCAATGGATGTTATGTATCCGGTTTCAGATCCCTTTTTCCGGCAGAAATTGCAGAAGGAACACTGGGAGAAACAGATATTTGTAATGTTGACATTCCTGTCAATCATCCAGCCCACAATATTTCCCGGGTTATGCAGCTGTCGCAGCTTATTCGCCACAAACATCAGTTCTTCCAGAGAAGCGGTCTCATACAGAGCAACTCCTTCCGCTGTTTCTAGAGGTATAAGACGGAGTGCCTTATCGTAAAGTTCATCCAGGATCATCAGAATAAAAAAAATTACTTCAATAAATTATATAATTTCCAGACTTAATTAATCGGGTCAAAGGTAGCTCTTTGGAATCGAAACATTCAATATTTTAGTTAACTTTACATCTCCAACAACGACCCGTAAATACTATGAAACCCGTAATCCAAAGAATATCGCAAATATCATCTGGACAATCTGTTGTATGCATTCTGGGAAGTGATGAGATTCCTTCGGCATTAAAACTCACCAGGAAGGAGACTGATTACGCCCTGAAAGGGTTAAAGGCAAAGGATGAATGTGTTCTCATAAATTCTTACGACAGATGTACTTATCTGATCAGGTTAAAGGAAGATATCCGGTATAAAGTAAAGGAAGAGCTAAGAAGAGCTGCTTATAACCTGAGAAAAACCATCAGAGATAATAACCATTCAGAATTGGCTGTTACTTCCGCAATGGCTTATAAAGGGGCTGTTGAGGATTTTGCCGGGGCCTTGTTGCTTAGTGCATATTCATTTGATAAGTACAAAACGGAGGCTGATAAGGGTGAGAACAAAAGCTATCCCGGAATTCTGTTGCTGCAGACCGATGCAGACGACTCTGAACTGAAATGGCTTACTGATCAGACCGATGCTGTCTATTTTGCAAGAGATCTTATAAAAGAGCCTGTTAATCAGTTAAATGCTGCTGCGCTGGCATGTGAGATAAAAAAGATAGGTGATTCAGCTGGCTTCAAAGTTGAAATACTCACAAAAGGTAAGATCGAAGCCCTTAAGATGGGCGGACTTCTTGCAGTAAACAAAGGCAGCGTTGATCCTCCGGTTTTTTGTATCCTGGAATGGCATCCCTCAGGATGCGTTAACTCTCATCCTGTTGTTCTCGTTGGTAAGGGGGTTGTTTATGACACAGGCGGGCTGAATATCAAAACCGGTGAGTTTATGGCAGGAATGAATGGTGATATGGCGGGCGCAGCCATAGTTACCGGAGTTTTGCACACAATTGCAAAATCAGATATCCCTCTTCACGTTATCGGACTGGTACCCTCAACTGATAATCGTCCGGGTGGAAACGCCTATACACAAGGCGATATTATTACAATGTTTAACGGGATGAGCGTTGAGATTGGAAATACAGATGCAGAAGGCCGGCTTATTATGGCTGATGCAATCAGCTACGCATCGAAATATTCACCTGAACTGATAATAGATATTGCAACCCTGACAGGCTCAGCAGCAATGACATTCGGTAGCCAGGCAATAGCTGTAATGTCAAATGCCGACAGAAAATACTTCAACTTGCTGGAAGAATGCGGCCACGATGTTTACGAGAGGATTGCCGAACTGCCCCTCTGGGACGAGTATGGGGAACTGCTGAAATCAGAGGTCGCTGACATAAGAAATGTAGGAGGACGTGAAGCTGGTGCTATCATTGCCGGAAAATTCCTTGAAAAGTTTGCTGAATTTCCCCTGATACATCTTGATATTGCCGGGACAGAAATGCTTAAGAAAGATAATTTTTACAAACTAAAGAACGGACCTGCTACAGGACTAAGGCTTCTCTCCGAATTTCTGAGGAGGATCGCTGCGGAATATCCGGGCAAGAAATAACGAAATATGGAAAAGAAAACAATTATAGCAGGAATCTCTCAGGGAGACATCAATGGCATCGGATATGAAGTGATAATAAAGGCACTTTCGGATCCGTCAATAAGCGAATTGTGCACACCGATCGTCTATGGTTCACCAAAAGTTGCGGCTTATCATCGTAAGGCATTGAATGTAAATAACTTCAGTTTCAATAATATCCGAACTCCTGATGAGGCGCATGCAAGGAAAGCCAATATGATCAATTGTCTTGATGACAACATCAGGGTTGAACTCGGGAAGTCAACACCACAGGGAGGCGAGGCTGCTCTGATTTCACTCGAGAATGCGGTTGAAGATCTGAAAGCCGGGAAAATTGATGTACTTATAACTGCTCCTATTGACAAGCAAAATATCCAATCGGACAAGTTTCATTTTAATGGTCATACCGATTATCTTACATTCGTTGCCGGTTGTGAGGAGTCTCTCATGTTTATGATAGGTGAAAGCATGAAGATCGGAATTGCAACAGACCATGTGCCCCTTACCAAGGTTTCATCGCTGATAACAATCGAAACTCTGATACATAAGATCAGGCTGATGAATCAGTCGCTGATATTTGATTTTGGAATTCGAAAGCCGCGAATTGCAGTGCTGGGGCTTAACCCTCATGCAGGTGATAATTCATTGCTGGGAACAGAAGAGGCTGAGATAATAACGCCGGCAATTATACAGGCACAGAAAGAAGGAATAATGACCTTCGGACCATTCCCCGCAGATGGATTTTTTGGTGCAGGATCATTTTCCAAATTCGATGGAATACTGGCCATGTACCACGATCAGGGACTAACACCATTCAAAGCTTTGTCTTTTGACTCAGGTGTTAATTTCACTGCCGGTCTGCCATTTATAAGAACATCTCCCGTACATGGCACTGCATTTTCAATAGCAGGCAAGGGAGAGGCTTCGGAAAATTCGTTCAGGCAGGCAATTTATCTGGCTTGCGATATATTCAGAAACCGTCAGATGTATAACGAAATATCAAAAAATCCCCTCAAGCATCAGGATATTGAAATCCACAACGACCGCTCGGATGAGCTTCCTCCTGATATTTTTAATCCTGAATCGTAAATATGATAGATTACATAAAAGGTGATATCACCCAGATCACCCCAACATTCCTGATCACAGAAACAGGGGGTATCGGCTATTCAATTCATATATCCCTTTCAACTTTTTCCAAACTGGAGAATAAAAAGGAGTATAAGATTCTTATTCATGAAGTCATTCGCGAAGACACTCACCAGCTTTTCGGATTTGCCGACGCTGAGGAGAGGGATATATTCCGGCTTTTGATTTCAGTCACAGGTGTAGGCGCCAATACCGCAAGAATGATGCTATCTTCTCTAAATCCGGCAGAGATAGAGAAGGCTATCTTAGGTTCCGACGTCAACCTTCTGAAAAGTGTAAAAGGAATCGGTTTAAAAACGGCTCAAAGGATCATTGTTGACCTGAAAGACAAGCTTGGCAAACAGGCCGGAAGCGGTGAAATATTTGCTTTCGCAGACAATACAAGGCGCGAAGAGGCGTTATCTGCTTTAGTAATGTTAGGATTTGCCAAAAGTGCAGTCTCCAAAGTCCTTGACAAGATTGTCAGAGATGAAAAAAACCTGACTGTGGAGGATATGATAAAGAAAGCGCTTAAAAACTTGTAATTCTGAATAAAAGCCGGATTGGGATCAGGAATATCATATAAAAATATTCTGATATGTTCGTATCTACTGCTGTTCGCTTCTTTTCTCTTAAAGTCCTCAGAAGCAAGTAGTCAGACTGCTGTGCAAAAAGATGCCACGGCGGATACAACCCGAAAATCAATTCTTAAGCTAAAGGATGACAACGGAATCCCCTGGGAAGAACAGCAAAAAGCCCCGCTGTTTCTTGATAAACCGTCAAATTTCAAATCTACGGCAATTTATGACCCCGTAAAGAATGAATACATTCTGTACGAAAAAATAGGAGCCCTCGATTACAGGCCACCTGTTCACATGAGCCCCGAAGAGTACAGGAAATATCAATACGCTAAATCCATGCGGGAATACTGGGATTCAAGGATCTCAGGATCTGAAGCAGGCTTCAAATCGAGTCTGATACCTCAGATCGAAGTGGGAGGAGCTGCATTCGATAAAATATTCGGGAGCAATACCATTAACATTGTACCTCAGGGATCTGCAGAACTTATATTCGGAATTAATATCTCCAAGACTGAAAACCCAACCCTGCCGGTAAAGCTTCAGACAATACCTACCTTCGATTTCAAGGAAAAAATTCAAATGAACGTCACCGGTACAATTGGTGACAAAATGACGCTGGGTGTGAATTATAACACCGATGCAATGTTTGAATTTGAAAACAGAACAAAACTTCAGTATGCCGGAAAAGAGGATGAGATCCTTAAAAAAGTTGAAGCAGGAGATGTTACTCTGCCGCTTACGGGAACACTTATAACCGGAAGTTATAGTTTGTTTGGGCTCAAGACAGAGATGCAATTCGGAAAACTTACCGTAACCACTGTTCTCTCCCAGCAAAAGGGACAATCTTCAGTCATCGAGGCAAAAGGCGGAGCTCAGGTGACTCCTTATGAAGTATATGCCGATGATTATGAAGCCAACAGGCATTTCTTCCTGTCGCAATATTTCAGGGATATTTATGATGACGCTCTGAAAAATATTCCTGTGGTAAGTTCAGGCGTTAACATTGAAAGGATAGAAGTATGGGTAACCAATAAATCTTCAAGCTTTGTCGACGCGAGCAACAGGAATATCGTAGCATTTATGGACCTTGGTGAAAATTCAAGTCATATATTCAATAAGGTGCCCGCCTTCCAGGCTACCCGTGGCACCCTTGTTTATCCCGACAATAATGCCAATAAGATGTATGAGCAACTCACCACAGCCTATGGCATTATCAGAAATGTGAATCAGGTGACAAATGCGTTCAGCCCTTTAAATCCGGGGTTTCAGATCGGTCGCGATTTTGAGAAGATTGAGAATGCCAGAAAACTCGATGACAGGGAGTATTATTTCAACAGGCAGCTTGGCTACATCTCTCTGAATACTGCCCTCAATAATGATGAAGTGCTGGCAGTTGCCTACGAATATACTCTTGGAGGGCAAGTCTTTAAGGTAGGTGAATTCTCCACCGACGGAATCACCGCCCCGCAGACACTTATCCTTAAATTGCTTAAAGGCACCACGCTTAGCCCGAAATTGCCAACATGGAATCTTATGATGAAAAACATCTATTCGCTGGGTTCGGGGAAGCTTGATAAGAAGGACTTTGTGCTCAACGTATTGTACGAAGATGACAAGACCGGCAATTCAATAAACTATATACCGGAACCGAACTTTACAGATAAAATTCTCCTTCAGTTAATGGGACTCGATAACCTTAATTCCCAGCTTGACCGTCAACCTGATGGATTTTTTGATTTTATCGATGGTGTGACAGTTATGGTCGACAGGGGGAAAATTATCTTTCCCGAAGTAGAACCTTTCGGAAGCCATCTGAAAAAGATAATTACCGATCCCCGAGTGGCAGCCAAATATGTTTTCCAGGAGCTGTATGATTCAACTCAGACCGCTGCTCGTCAGATAGCTGAAAAAAATAAATTCAAAATCAAAGGACAATATTCTGCCGAATCGGGGTCAGTAATCAGGCTTAACGCTACCAGCATACCGCAGGGATCCGTTAAGGTTACAGCCGGAGGCGTGCCGCTCACTGAAAACACTGATTATACTGTCGATTATAATATGGGAACGGTTACAATTATAAACAGCGCTCTTATCGACTCTCAGACACCTATCCAGGTATCGCTGGAGAATAACCAGTTCTTTGGCTTTCAGACAAAAACTCTCCTTGGCACACATCTCGATTATAAAGCATCAGATAATTTTGATATAGGTGCAACTGTTCTCCATCTTACTGAACGGCCATATACCCAGAAAGTTAACTATGGAGAAGAGCCAGTTTCAAACACAATCTGGGGATTAAATACTTCATATAAAGCAGAATCGCGCCTGCTCACAAAGCTTATTGATAAAATTCCGCTGCTTAATACCAAAACACCATCCTCTTTCTCATTTTTTGGCGAGTTTGCCAACCTGATTCCCGGGCATTCAAAGGCAATAACAAGTGCCGGCAACGCGTACATTGATGACTTTGAGGCAAGCGAGATCCCGCTTGATCTGAAAGCTTTCAATGCGTGGACAATCTCCAGTGTGCCGCAGGGTCAGGACCAGCTTTTCCCCGAAGCAAAGCTCAATAACGATCTGACAAGCGGATTTAACAGGGCAAAGCTTGCATGGTATGTAATCGATCCCTTGTTTTTAAGAAACGGATCATCCACTCCTGACAATATCAGGCAGCATCCTGATGAGCAATCCAGCCATTTCGTGAGAGAGATCTATGAAAACGAGATATTCCCATACAAGGAAAGCCCGACAGGAATCCCTACGGCTTTAACAGTATTAAACCTCGCATTTTACCCGAATGAAAGGGGTCCGTATAATTATGATACGAACCGGGGACCATATTCTGCAGGTTTAAGTTCGGATGGCAAGCTTAACGATCCAAAATCAAGATGGGGTGGCATAATGAGAGAAGTGCTTACCAGTGATTTTGAAACCGCTAACATTCAGTACGTTGAATTCTGGGTCATGGATCCGTTTGTGGATAACCCAAATGAAGCAGGCGGGGATCTTTATCTTAATCTTGGAGATATCTCAGAGGATGTATTAAAAGATTCGAGGAAAAGCTTTGAAAATGGCCTTCCGGGTTCGCCTGTTGTGAAAAATGTTGATACAACTGCCTGGGGAAGAGTTCCGACAGTTCAGGCTGTCGTTCATGCATTCGACAATGCACCTGAATCAAGGTTCTATCAGGATGTCGGATTTGATGGCCTTATGGACCAGGATGAACAGACATTTTTCTCTGATTATCTGAATAAGACAGCTCTTATTGCAACTCCTGATGCATATCAGCAGTTACAAAAAGATCCTTCGGGCGATGATTACCATTACTTCAGGGGATCCGACTATGATGCAGAGCAGCTGGGTATTCTCGACCGCTACAAGAACTATAATGGCACAGAAGGAAATTCCCCGACATCAAGTATGTCGAAGGAATCGTATCCGACATCCGGATCTACTCTGCCGGATGAGGAAGACATCAACCGTGATAATACTTTGAGTGAGACGGAAAGCTACTATCAGTACAAAATCAGTATGCGTCCGGGTGATATTAAAGTAGGCTCCAACTATGTTACTGATGAGATTGAATATGAAGCCACATTTGCAAATGGTAACAAATCAAAAGTAAAATGGTATCAGTTTAAAGTTCCTATTACCGATTATCAGAAAGTAGTCGGCAGCATCAAGGATTTTAAATCGATCCGTTTTATGAGAATGTTTCTCAAAGGTTTCGATCAGCCTGTTATCATGCGATTTGCCAAGCTGGATCTTGTTCGCGCGGAGTGGAGAAGATACAACATCTCCTTCATGGAAGGCGGAGAAAGGATCACAGTGCCTGAATCCAGTGACGGTTCATTTGAGCTGAGTTCAGTTAGTATAGAAGAGAATTCAGGAAAAACGCCTGTAAATTATGTCTTGCCTCCGGGCTTTACCAGACAGACTGACCCTCAAAATCCGCAGCTGCAACAGCTGAACGAACAATCCATGGTACTCAAAGTTCAGGATCTTGAGGACGGAGATGCACGTGCAGCTTATAGAAATGTGAGCCTGGATATGCGGGAGTACCGCAAGCTGCTTATGGAAGTGCATGCGGAAGCAATACCGGGGCAACCTTTACAGGACGGAGACCTGACTGCTTTCATCCGGATGGGATCGGACTATAAAGGGAATTTCTATGAGTACGAAATTCCGTTAAAGCTTACACCACCAGGTCATTATGATAATAATTCAGATGATCAGAGAACTATCGTATGGCCTGTTGAAAATAATTTTGAAATTGATCTGTCAGTGTTACAGGCAGCTAAACAGGAGCGAAACAGGCAAATGAGTCTGCCTGGTTCGTCTTTAAGCGTGTCAGATGTCTTCGTTTATCAGAATGGAACAGCCAGGGTATCCATTTCGGGTAATCCTAATCTGAGCAATATTAAGGTAATAATGCTGGGAGTAAGAAATCCAATTAAAACCAGGAGCAGGTCGACTGATGACGGAACCCGGAAATCTGCAGAAGTATGGGTAAATGAGCTGCGATTAAGCGATTTTGTTGAAGACGGCGGGTGGGCAGCCAACGGACATCTGCAGGCCCGTCTCGCCGACCTTGGAACTGTTGATGTGGTGGGGCAGGCAAGCACTCCGGGTTGGGGAAGTCTGGAACAAAAAGTTAATGAGAGAAGCAAAGAAGAGACCATGAAGTATGATCTTTCCTCAAGCATTGAACTCGGTAAGTTTTTCCCGGAAAAGCTTGGTGTAAGACTTCCAGTGTATCTGGGATATTCAGAAACAAGGATAAGACCACAATATGATCCACTCGATCCTGATATCCTTCTCTCTGACGCTTTAAAGGCTGCGAAAAATAATGCAGAAAGAGACTCAATTCTTTCTATTTCAGAAGATTATTCTCGAAGAAAGACTATAACAATCAGTAATGCAGGAATAACTAAACGAGGTACTAAGCCTCATCCCTGGGACCTTGCAAACCTTAGTGTTAATTATACGTACAATGAAATATTCAATAGCAACATTAATACTCAGATTGACCTCGAAAAAGACTACCGGGGCGGACTAAATTATGATTATCAGGCCCAGCCTGCTAATGTAATGCCTTTCAGGAATGTAAGATTCCTTAGTTCTCCTGCGTTTAAAATTATCAAAGACTTTAACTTTTATGTTTTTCCAAAAAGCCTTTCATTCAGAACTGATCTCAGCCGTACTTATAATGAATTAATAACAAGGAATATAGACGATCCGTATCTGAAAATTACTCCCTCGTTCAAGAAGGATTTTGAATGGAGCAGGATATATGATTTTAAATACGATATTACGCGTAACCTGAAATTTGATTTCACGGCAACTGACCTCGCACGGATCGATGAGCCTTCCGGTGGAGTGGATAAGAGCAGATACAGTAACCTTTATGATGAATGGAAAGATTCTGTTTGGGTGAACTTGCGAAGGGGAGGAAGGACCACGGATTATAATCATTTTTTCAATATCACCTATACGCTTCCTGTTAACAAACTTCCATTGCTTTCATGGGTAAATGCCAATGCCCGCTATACTGCCGACTATACATGGCTTGCAGGTCCGCTTTTCCCCGACAGCCTGAATATAAATCTGGGAAATTCGATCAAGAACCATAGTGAGATGACTTTTACTGCAATGGGCAACCTTGCTACATTATACACCAAGCTAAAATTCCTGAAGAGAATTGAAAACAGCACCCAGCCAGGCGGTCCGCAAAAATCGAAAGCGGATATGCGGACAGTCACTTTTTCAAAAAATAACATGAGCTTCAAGGCTAATGTGGCTAAGGCTATATTTCATAACCTGAATACAAAAGACATAAAGGTTAAAATTGTCGGAAAAAATGGAGTGGAGGTAAGAGGAAAGATTGACATTTTGACTGAAAACAAGATAAACTTTACCGCTGCCAAACAGGTTGACAGTGCAAAAGTAGTCATCGAGGGGCAGGTTAAAAAAATCCGTAATCCGATAATTGTCACTGGCGAATATCTTCTCAGGGCACTTATGGGAATAAGATCGGTGAGTCTTACCTATACTACTGATCAGGGACAATTTCTTCCGGGTTATACGCCGGAAACTAATTTCCTTGGTATGTCGCAGAATAATGGCAGGCTTGCTCCGGGCTTGCCTTTTATCATGGGGTACAGTAGCAGAAGCTTTTTTGATCAGGCTGTTACAAACGGTTGGCTTTCAAGGGATACCCTCCTGAATACTCCTGCAGTCTACGACAAAAAGCGTGACCTTTCGTTAAGAAGTCTTATAGAACCTTTCCCGGGATTACGGATAGATGTAAATGCCGACAGGAGATTTATAGAGTCTGAAAGCTCTTATTATATTGCAGATAATAATGGCAACTTTCCCGACAGTACACGTAACCGGATAATTAATGGAAACTTCTCAATATCTATCATTTCCTGGGGGACTGCTTTCGAAAAGATCTCAAAAAGCAACGATTATGCCTCACCTACCTTCGAAGCATTCAAGAAAAATACGGTTATTATATCTTCAAGGAGGGCTGCAGAAAGACAAAAAGTTGATCCGGGCTATGACCCCAATACTGATCCTGTAACAGGTGAACAGCTTACAGGCCCGTTCAAAAGCGGATATGGACAGACATCGAGTGACGTTCTGATACCCGCCTTCCTTGCTGCATACACAAAGACCGACCCGAACAAGGTAGGCCTGGGAATATTCCCTTCAGCACTGCAGATGATGCCAAACTGGAGGATCAACTTTGACGGGCTGTCTAAATTTCCATTCGTCCAAAGTGTATTCAGATCTATAAATTTAATGCATCAATACCGGAGTACCTACCAGATTGGTTCATATACTACAAATCTTACATATGATCCGGGAGAAGACGGGATCAGCCGTATAAGAGACCTTCAGAATAACTTCGTTCAGCAATATGAGATAGATGTTGTGACCATCAGCGAACAGTTCAGTCCGCTGATCAATGTGGATATGAACTGGAAAAACAGCCTCACAACACGCTTTGAGTGGAAAAAATCCCGGACAGTATCCCTTAACCTGACAAGTAACCAGGTATCTGATTCCAGGATCAATGAGTTGGTGTTCGGCGCCGGCTACAGGTTTGATAATGTGCAGATAATTCTTAAGACCGGACAGGGTCAGAAAGCCCTTAAAAGCGATTTGAATGTAAGACTGGATCTTTCGATCCGCGACAACAAGACACTTGCCAGGAAGCTGATCGAAGATGTTGATCAGCCTGTTATCGGGGAGAAGGTCTTCACAGTAGGCGCTACCGCCGATTATGTTCTAAGTGACAGGTTTAATCTTCAGATATTTGCCGACAGAACGATGAATAATCCTTTTGTCGCCAATACATTTCCAACTTCAAATACCAATTTTGGCTTTAGTCTTAAATTTACCCTTGTTCAATAACCAGAGCAGAAAAAAATCTGTTTTTTTTCATTCTCTTAGCAATCGATTGAAACATCCGTTAGCATCTCTTCCTGCCTGAAAATCAGCTATTATGCGAGAAAAATATCTGAATTGACAGTATCATTTGTCGATCCGTTTTTCTATTTTTGAGTGTAATTATAACCTGACCTCTACTATTTAGCCGTTTAAGATGAAAAGGACAAAACCCACTTTAAACTTCTGGCAGATCTGGAACATGAGTTTTGGATTTCTGGGAATTCAGTTCGGATTTGCTCTGCAGAATGCCAATGTCAGCAGAATATTCGAAACACTTGGCGCCAAAGTGGACAACATACCTATATTATGGATTGCTGCTCCTGTCACTGGCCTGATAATTCAACCTATAATCGGGCATATGAGCGATAACACGTGGAACAGGCTGGGTCGCCGACGTCCGTATTTTCTTACTGGTGCGATTCTCGCATCACTCGCACTTATATTCATGCCAAATTCACCTGTATTATGGATTGCAGCCGGGACACTCTGGATCATGGATGCTTCAATAAATATATCAATGGAGCCTTTCAGAGCATTTGTAGGTGATATGCTTCCTTCCGATCAGCGTACAGTAGGATTCGCCACACAGAGCTTCTTTATAGGCACAGGTGCAGTAATCGCATCTGTGCTTCCGTATGTTCTCACCAATTGGTTCCATATTCAAAATACTGCTCCTGCTGGCCAAATACCTTTATCCGTTAAATTTTCATTTTATATAGGTGGAGCGGTTTTTATTTCTGCAGTAATCTGGACTATAATACGAACGAAAGAATACTCGCCTGATGAACTAAAGGAATTTTCGTCTGAAGAGAATGTGAAAAGGGACTATAATCCCGATGCTGATACATCCTTCGATGCCAGTGTCTTTTTTAAAAGAGGGATCTATTGGATCTTTGCAGGACTCGTTATAAGTCTGGTTATATATTACTATTCACTGGAAAAGGAACTGTATATTCTTTCGGTTGGGATCGGGGCATTCGGTTTGATACAGCTTATATCAGGCCTGTTTGTATCGGCAGGCAATACGCGAAGCGGACTTGTGGTTGTGTTGAGCGACCTCTACGCCATGCCGAAGACTATGGGACAACTGGCAATTGTGCAATTTTTTTCATGGTTTGCCCTTTTCTCCATGTGGATCTATACCACTTCTGCAGTTACCAGTCACATTTATGGTACTAAAGATCCGACAAGCGAACTCTATAATCAGGGTGCAAACTGGGTTGGTATTCTTTTTGCCGTGTATAATGGATTTGCGGCATTGGTAGCATTCCTTCTTCCTGTGCTTGCCAGACTAACCAACAGACGCATAACCCACTCCATCAGCCTGATTGCCGGAGGACTGGGGCTGATTTCCATTATCCTGATTCATACTCCCCACATGCTCATACTCTCTATGCTTGGTATTGGACTTGCATGGGCAAGTATTCTTGCAATGCCTTATGCAATACTCACCGGTTCCCTTCCTGCAGAAAAGATGGGTACCTATATGGGAATATTTAACTTTTTTATTGTTATTCCACAAATACTTGCGGCAAGCATTCTTGGATTTTTTGTACGTGACATTTTTGGCGGCGAGAGTATCTATGCACTTGTAACAGGCGGAATTTCGATGTTTATAGCAGCGGTACTGATTCTTTTTGTGAAGGATACTGATGAAACGAAAACCATAAAAGCATGATGCAACCGGCAGCTTGTATTTTTGATCTCGACGGAGTAATCGTGGATACGGCAAAGTATCATTTTCTGGCGTGGAAAAAGCTCACAGATCAGCTCGGAATTCATTTTACCGAAGGTGATAATGAACGACTGAAAGGGGTGAGCCGGATGGCATCTCTTGAAATAATCCTGGAGATTGGCAATATCAAGCCGGATGAAAGCAAAAAACTTGAATATGCCACTCTTAAAAACAGCTGGTACAATGATTATATAAGCAAAATGACGCCGGAAGAGATATTGCCCGGTTGTGTTACATTCCTCCGTGAGCTTAGAAAGGCAAAGATCCTTACTGCTATTGGGTCTGCCAGCAAAAACACTCCAATGATCCTTGAAAGGGTTGGCATCAGGCAACTTTTTGATGCGGTGGCTGACGGTAATATTATTAACAAGGCAAAACCCGATCCTGAAGTCTTTCTGAAAGCGGCAGAGATGTTAAGAGCAAACCCCGTCAGCTGCGTTGTGTTTGAAGATGCGGTGGCAGGTGTTCAGGCTGCTATTAGTGCCGGTATGATGTGTGTCGGGGTCGGATCGCCTTCAATCCTTACAAAAGCTGATTTTGTTGTTTCAGGATTGGATGAGATGAACCTTACAAAACTTTTAACTATAGAAAGGATATCCTGTTATGATAAGTTTTAATAGAAAGGATGCCTGGCAAATTATCGAAGAAGGATTCCATCCTGAGCTTAACAGGGAGTCGGAGAGTATCTTTTCGATCGGGAATGGATACATGGGGCAAAGGGCCAACTTTGAGGAGCATTATTCAGGTGACAGCCTCCAGGGCAGCTATATTGCAGGTGTGTACTATCCCGACAAAACGAGGGTCGGATGGTGGAAGAACGGATATCCCGAATACTTTGCAAAAGTTCTGAATGCACCTAACTGGCTTGGAATTGAACCCTCTGTGAATGGCACTCCCATTGACCTGGCGACTTCAGAAATCTCTGACTTTTACAGGATACTTAATATGAAGGAAGGTTATCTTGAAAGATCCTTTAAAGTAAATGTATCTGAAAATAAAGTTATTGAGATCAACAGCAGACGCTTTGTCAGCATGGCAGAACCAGATCTGGGGGTAATAAGATACTCGGTCAGATCAATAGATTTTGAAGGGAAACTTGATTTCATAGTTTATATTGACGGGGATGTAAAAAATGAGGATACAAACTATGGTGAAAAATTCTGGAAAGAGGTAAGAAAAGAGGTGGAAGGATGCACGGGAGTACTTATCACACGGACATTGAAAACAGATTTTCATGTTGCTACCGGAATGATCTTTGAACTTCAGAAGGATAACAAAAAGATTACTATAGATACGGAAACTTCATCAGGTGAAAAATATATTCAGAGCGCCTTTTCAGTTGACTTAATCAAAGGGGAGGAAATCGTTCTTTATAAATATGTATCGGTTCTGTCTTCTTTGAACAACTCAAAGGAATTTTTATCCTGCGACAATGCGACCCGGCTGCAGGACGCAATAACCAAAGGCTATGCAAGGCTTTTCCTTGCGCATAAACATGAATGGGAGAGGATCTGGTCAACTTCAGATGTAATTATTGAAGGTGATATTTCAGCTCAGCAGGCAATCCGTTTTAATATTTTCCAGCTGAATCAGACTTATACGGGGAAAGACGAACGGCTTAACATAGGGCCAAAGGGATTTACGGGAGAAAAATATGGAGGGAGCACATACTGGGATACTGAAGCCTTCGGATTACCGTTCTTCTTAAAAACTGCAGATCAGAAAGTAGGGAAAAACCTGTTGCTGTACCGCTACAAGCATCTTGAAAAAAGTATTCTGAACGCCGAAAAACTCGGTTTTAACAATGGTGCAGCTCTATACCCGATGGTGACGATGAATGGAGAGGAATGTCATAACGAGTGGGAGATAACTTTTGAAGAGATACACAGGAACGGAGCAATAGCATTCGCGATAAGCAATTATATAAGGCATACCGGCGACAATGAATATATGTCAGAATACGGACTGGAAGTGTTGATCGGAATTTCAAGATTCTGGAGTCAACGCACTACCTTTTCGGAAAACCTGAAGAAATTTGTGATATTAGGGGTTACCGGTCCCAATGAATATGAGAACAATGTTAATAATAACTGGTATACCAACTCATTAGCGGTGTGGACATTATCCTATACCCTGAAAAGCATGGCGATCGTGAAAAATGAAAACCCGGCAAAACTGGAGGCTATATTTGCAAAGACAAATTTCAATTTCAAAACGGAAACTGACAGATGGCAGGAATTGATAAACGGCATGCACTTCCCCTTTGATAAGTCGCGCAATATTTTTATTCAGCAGGATGGATTTCTGGATAAAGAGCTCAGGCCGGCAAGCTCCATTCCGGAGGAGGAAAGACCAATAAATCAGCATTGGTCGTGGGACAGGATACTGAGATCGTGTTTCATCAAACAGGCTGATGTCCTGCAGGGATTGTACCTGTTTGAAGATGAGTTTGACACTGAGACAATTCAGCGTAATTATGATTTTTATGAACCCATGACAGTTCATGAATCTTCATTATCTGCATGCATACATTCAATTGTTGCTTCCAGGATAGGAAAGATCGAAAAGGCTTATGAGCTTTATCTGAGAACGGCCAGACTGGATCTTGACGATTATAATAATGAAGTTTCAGGCGGACTTCACATAACCAGTATGGCAGGAACCTGGCTGGCAATCGTAGAAGGTTTCGGAGGAATGAGAATCCAGGATGACAAATTATTTCTCAATCCGCTTATCCCTGAAAAATGGAATTCATATTCATTTCATGCACGTTTCCGGGGTATATTGTTTGAAGTTAAAGTAACTAAAGATTGCGTCACAATTAATAACCTGTCAAACAAGTATTTGGACGTGGTATTGTCAGGGAAAAAATATCAGATCCAGGGATCGGATAAACTTATTCTTAATCCAAAAGTTGATTTTTTCTCTTAACGACTGTGATTCAAAATATTAATCATAATATTGAAACTAAATTCTTCAGATCATGGAAAAGCTGCCTGTTAGTATACTGACACTAATAATGATTCTTGTAATTACGATTGCCGGTTGTTCAATTTTCGGAAAGAAAAAAGAAATAAAACCTTTTGTTTCCGAGGTCGTACATCCTGAATGGTCGAAAAATTCTGTTCTGTATGAAGTAAACGTCAGACAGTATACCGAAGAAGGGACTTTTAATGCTTTTGCGGAACATCTGCCCCGTTTGAAAGCTCTTGGTGTGGATGTATTATGGTTTATGCCGACATTCCCTATCGGCGTTGTGAACAGAAAAGGAGGACTTGGGAGCTACTATTCTGTAAAGGATTACCTGAATGTGAATCCTGAATTCGGAACTCTTGACGATTTTAAAGCGATGTTAAAAAAAGCTCATGACCTGGGAATGAAAGTCATGCTTGACTGGGTGCCTAATCATACTTCCTGGGATAACAATCTTACGGTTGAACATCCCGACTGGTATGTAAGGGATTCTGCCGGGCACTTTGGACCTCCCAGGGGTTTTGACTGGACTGATGTAATTCAGCTCGACTGGTCAAAAAAGGGTCTACAGGATTATATGATGGATGCATTGAAATTCTGGGTTAACATGGGAGTTGATGGTTTCCGCATAGACCACCCAAATGAAACGCCTAAGGAGTTCTGGGAGAGAGCCAGAAAAGAACTTACAGCCATAAAGCCTGTTATGCTGATCGGTGAAATCGAGCAGCCTACATACTTTCTTGAGAAAGGCTTTGATATGAATTATGCATGGGAGATGCATCATCTTATGAACAGCATAGCACAGGGGAAAGACAGTGTGGCAAAACTTGATAGGTATTATAAAAAAGAATTTCAGACTTATCCCAGCAATGTATACAGGCTCGAGTTCCTTACAAATCATGATGAGAATACCTGGGCAGGAACAATCGACTCTTTGATGGGCGATGCGCAGAGGGCATTTGCAACCTTAATATTTACCGCACCCGGAGTGCCGATGCTTTATAGCGGTCAGGAAGCCTGCCTCGACAAGCGTTTAAAATTCTTTGTCAGAGATCCTATCAAATGGGACACCTGTTATCTAACGAGTTTTTATAAGAAGCTGATCTCTTTGAAAAAGGATAATAAAGCGCTTTGGAATGGTGATTTTGGAGGCCCTATGGTCAGAATAAAAACAAGTAAGGATAACTCAATATTCGCTTTTTACAGAGAGAAAGACGGAAACCGCGTTGTGGTTCTTCTGAACCTAAGTAAAAAGCCTGTTGCCCTGAAGTCTCTTCCTGAAAATCTTAAAGGAGAATATATGGATTACTTCGGGGGTATGAGAGTTGCTCTGCCTCTGGCTGATTCTCTCAGGTTTGAACCATGGGGTGGCAAAGTGCTGGTAGGATTTCCCGGACAGCCGTAAGGTATTGTTTTTTTCAATTCAGAAAAACCCAGGCCTGGTGGAAACAGAGTTAAGATTTAAAAAGTAAAAAAAGTGGGAAAAATCATGCATTCATTCACGATCAGGGTATTTATATTATCAATAGCAGGCTTCCTGCTGATGGGAGCAGGACCTATGCAAAAAAAGAATAATTTACAGGTTGATAAATCTCTCGCCTCTGTCCCTGCCTGGACAAAAGAGGCAGTGTGGTACCAGATATTTGTTGAAAGATTCCGTAACGGAGATCCTGGTAATGATCCTACTCCAGCTGATATGGCAGGCGCTTATCCTGATAAGCTGCCTTCAAACTGGAAAATAACACCCTGGGGTCACGACTGGTATTCACATGAACCATGGCTCGACAGTCTTAAAGTAAAAGGTTTCAATTCAAAGGTCCAGGCCCGCCGGTATGGCGGAGATTTGCAGGGCGTCCTTGATGAAATTGGTTATATTCAGTCGCTCGGCGTGAACGCAATATATTTTAATCCTCTTAATGATTCACCTTCATTGCATAAATATGATGCAAGGAACTGGCGACATATTGACAGAAATTTCGGTCCCGATCCAAAAGGTGATGCAGCAATAATGGATTCGGAAATCCCCGATGATCCTTCAACCTGGAAATGGACCTCGGCAGATAAGCTGTTTCTTAAAATAGTAGATGAATTTCATAAAAGAGGAATAAAAGTGATAATGGATTATTCCTGGAACCATACCGGCAAAACATTCTGGGCGCTGAATGATGTCAGGAAGAATGGGATTAATTCAAAATATGCCGGCTGGTACAACATTAAGCAGTTCGATGACCCGGCAACTAAGGAAGATGAATTCCGCTATGAAGGATGGGGAGGGAATAATCCGTATATGCCTGTTCTGAGAAAGGATATTATTCCTCCAGACCGAAAGGTGATGCCTTTCGAAGGTAATTTTCATTCAGAGTCACTTAAACAACACATATTCAATGTGACCAGGAGATGGCTTGATCCTAATGGAGATGGCAACCCGTCTGACGGCGTAGATGGATACAGGCTTGATGTTGCAGGCGAAATTCCGATGGGCTTCTGGAGGGAATACCGTAAGGTTGTAAGATCGGTTAATCCCGAAGCATACCTGGTGGGAGAGATCTGGTGGCTTGAATGGCCTGATAAACTGTTTAATCCGAAGGTATATCTGGAAGGAGATCAGTTTGATGCAATTATGAATTACAGATGGTTCAGGATTGCAAGAGGATTTTTTGGACAGGCTGAGCCAATATTGAATGCCACCGGATTTGTGAAGGAAATTAACCGCATCGATAATGGAATCGGCATTGAAAACCAGCAGGCTATGATGAATGTTGTATCTACCCATGATACTCCAAGGCTCTCAACTTCATTGTATAATAAGACAATGGATAAATATAAAGCAAAACCTTCTGATAACCCTGATTATAAAATAAATAAACCGGATAAGCGAACCAGAAAGGAACAGATTCTTCTTCTTATCCATCAGTACACATTTATCGGAGCTCCACAGATCTATTACGGGGAAGAAGTGGGAATGTGGGGTGCTGATGACCCTGATTGCAGGAAACCGATGGTTTGGGGTGACCTTTCATACGAGGACGAACGGGCAGCCTTCAGTCCATCGGGTAAAAGACCGGTCGATGTCGTGAGACCGGATACAGCCCTGAGATCATTCTACAGTAAGTTAATTGCGATGAGAAAGGAAAATCCGGTTCTTGTATATGGCGATCTTAACTTCTCGGTAGCTGATGACAAGAAAATGGTATTGGCATATAACCGGTCATCAGGCAAAGATGAGATAGTTGCAGCTTTTAACAGGTCAGATAAGCGGCAAACTGTGAAAGTACCTGTAAAAAATGTCGGGAAATATAAACTCCTGTTGTCTTCAGGCAGGAAAATATACTCCAGCTCTGGCGGCTCAATAGAGATCACTCTTGAGCCACTTACGGCAGTTGTGCTGAAAAAAGAATAACGGTTTATTGCTTAATGACCTTTATGGCTTCATTACCGAAGGTTGTGCGTACGTCAATTAAATAAATACCGGCGGGAGCATCTGTTCCATTTTCAGATTTCCCGTCCCATTGAACCAATTCCACTCCGGATAATGCTGTGAACGTTTTAAATTGCCGTATCATCCTTCCCGTCATATCGAAAATATAAATATTGACAGGTGATGGGTTTATTGGTTGAATTTTAAGTGTAAATTCTCCTGCTGACGGATTAGGGTAAACGGATACAAAGTCTGCTTCTCCCGCCACTTTATGATCTTCCACGCCGAGAATTAGTTTTGGCGATTCAAGCTTTTTTGTTGAATAGAGCCTGTATTCTCCAGGAAGGAGGTTTATCTGATCGCTTACATTTACAACATTCAGAGAATCACCGGTAAAGTATTCATACCATTTGCCTGTCTGTGAAAATTCGGGATTGACAGGTGATGCAGTGATCCCAAAATTACCAAGAATGTTTACACTCATGGAAGGATCAATCAACCCGATTCTCTTGACCGTTGCGGTAAGCGAATATGTATAATTGGAAGTTGAGAATACTGGTTGCGTTTTGCGAAGCATATTCAGAAGCTTGTAGATCACAAATAGCCTGTGCCGGTCGGGATCATTATAATAATCCCATCTGATAGGTTTCTCGCTGGTCCTTCCCCCGGCATCAATTGAAACGTCATATCCAAGTTCCCCGAACTGCCATATCATTTTTGGTCCGGGCACAGTAAGGAAGAAAAGCGCATTTAGTTCCATCCTTTTAAGTGCAACCTTCAGGTTCTGGGTGTTATAATCGGCTGTTGCATTTCCATAGGTAATGGTTTTATACATTATCCTTTCTTCATCATGGCTCTCCATATAGCTTACCAGATTCGGCACTGTCCATCCTCGTCCCAGTGAGCTCACACTGGTAAGATCAGATGGATAGCCCATAGCGGCTTCCGCATAATTATAGTTATCATTGCCCCATAGCATCATTCCATCACCCGCCAGTTCCTGCTCTTCATTGTCGGCAGTAAAATGTTCAAGGATAACATATGCATTCGATTTGACCTTCCAGATCTGGTCTGCCATCCTTTTGAGAATTGCTATGCGCGACGCATCATAAGCGCTGCCATCGCCGGGCGTATTTGTAAATCCTTTCGTGAAATCAAACCTGAATCCATCAACCTTATATTCTGTCAGCCAGAATGCGTTTATCCTGTCAACAAGCTGTTGTGTGGAAATACTCGCATGATTAAAGTCAGCACCCCATTTATAAACTGGATTAGGAGACTGGGCATTGAACCAGGGGTTTGGCATTTTCATATAGATCTGATCTGAGCCTATATGATCAAGGTAAAGCTGAACGAATGGCGATTGCTCGAAGCAGTGATTCAAAACCATATCCATTATCACAGCGATTCCCCTGGTGTGACAGCTGTCAATAAATGCCTTAAGGTCATTTTCAGGACCATAATATTTATCAGGTGCAAAATAAAAAGATGGATTGTATCCCCAGCTGAGATTGCCCTCAAATTCATTTATTGGCATCAGCTCGATTGCATTTATTCCCAAGCGGGCAAGATAACCTAAAGTATCAGTCAGAGTTTTATAATCGTGATTAGCAGTAAAATCGCGAACAAGCAATTCATATATAACCAGGTTAGATTTTGGGGGAGAGGTGAAATTGGCTGTTTTCCACGTATAGGGTTTCTTCGCTGTCTGTAGCACTGAAACTATTCCCGAAGCAGAGTCTTTCGGATAAGGGATCAGATCAGGATATGTGGCAGGAGTGATAAATTGATCATTATCCGGATCAAGAACCTTTTCCGCATATGGATCAGCAATATAAAGTGCTGTATCAACAAGATACTGAAATCTGTATTCCTTGCCGGGAATAAGACCGTTGATTTTGATCCAGTAGCGTTCGCCGTCGGGGGTTCTTTTCATATATCCTTTTTCGCGTGCGAGCCAGCTGGTAAAGTCTCCAGTGACAAAAACATAATTTTTATAAGGTGCGCGCAATACCAGAGTCACGGATGAACTGTCCATGTAATTAATTCCATCTGAAAGTCCTGTGGGAAGGGCTTCTGATACAACAGGTTTTCTTACATAATAAAAGAAGGAATCTGCAGCAAATGCAGGTTTTTTCCAGGCAATTGCCTTTACCCAGAATTCTCCATATTGAGCGGGTATGATGGTATCAGAAACGAAATCACTGGTAATACCCGATTTAATAAAATCATTATTAATATATAATGAGACAGAATCAGCAAGTATTGCAGAGGCATTTATAATTATTTGCTTATTGGGTTCTGTCACGAAAGAGGCTCTCTGAGGAAGTGTAAAGGCAACATTCAGGACAGCCTGGTATACATCCAGAAAAATATCCGGTCTGGTCTGAAGATTTGCTCCGGCATTTCGTATAACCATGCAGATTTTCGTTACAATATCAGTGGATGCCAGAGAATAAAAAGTTTTGATATCAGGATCAATATCGAGTTCATAGATATAATTTCCGTCGTACTTTAATTTTGGCTGGGTAGAATTATCGCCCCATGTGCCGATTGTTTTTTGCCAGTCTATTCCCAGCAGAGTAACGCCGGTATGTACATAAAGATCACCGGTATAATTATGCAAATCACCTGCATCTTTGGAGCTGTTGTAATAGATTTTGATCAGCTGGCCAGCAGTAGGGATAACAGGATCAGTAGTAATCATCTGACCAGTTAAGGAACCGCTAAAGGCGGCTATACATGCGGCAATAAAGATTAATTTCTTCACGAATCCTGCTTTAATGTTTAAAGACAATAACAGATGGCTTAAGATAATGCAGAGAATTTTTTAAGCTCTCCCGGAATCAATTTCAATCCGTTTATTTAAGAAGGTTGACAATTTCCATAAAATATTATGGAGGCTGTCTTGAACTTGACAGCCTCCATTTTTAAAATAAGATTAAATCCTGAGCTTACCCTTAATTTAGTGTTATGGTAGCTTTAAGAGCCCATGGATCAAAAGTAATTGTATAATTTCCAGCTGTAGTTACAGCAATATTATCACCGCCTGAAGTCAGAGCATTAAGATCAGCACCGCCATAGTTAAGGTCCCATGCGTCGTTTGCCCTGAACTTTATGGAACCGGCTACTAAATTAAGTGTTATTGTAAATACGTGATTTGTAGCATCCCAGGTCAAGTTTTGATCCGTATCCCAGCTTCCTGTGGCATCGCCGATCAAACCCCATCTGTTTGCCGAGAATGTATAAGCAAGAGGATGGCTCAGATCTAAGGTAATTGCATAATCAGCTGTAAGTGAAATACCAATATTTGTTCCGCCTGGCTCTAGTGTGCCATCTGCTCCGGTGTCGCCGTAGTTCAGATCCCAGGTTCCGTTTGCCCTGAATTTCATTCCATCATTCGGGGGAGCTTCCTGGGTTAAGGTTGCGCCAAGTTTCCAGATCTGTTTGACTGCGTCATATGTCATATATGTATCAGTTCCCCAGCCACCCGGTGTGGCATTCCCTATTATTCCCCATGTTGTGGCCAATGCAGTATAAGTCATTGGATCGGTACCGGCGTTGACATTGATTTTATAATAACCTGCAGGGGAGCTGAAATTGCCGCCATTGGCATCGAGTTTGCCAGCACCTCCGTCACCATAATTTGGTCCGTCCCAGCTAGGTTTGGTTGCAAATTTCCATGCATTAGCAGTATTTGCCATGTTTACGTAACCTTCAAGATTATCGGGAGCAGTTTCAATACTTCTGATCTGCGGCGACTTATCAGGTGACCAGTCTGCAAATGTTGAACCAGGATAACTGGCTGCTACATAATCGCCCGGAACATTCCACAGACGGGTAGAAACCAGGGTGGTAAACTGAACATCGTTGCCATAGGATGTACCAACGCTGTTTGTTGCATAAGCCCTTACATGATAAGTTGTCAGGCCTTTTAACCCGGTGAGAGCGCTTACAAAAGCGCCGTTGCCGGTACCATTCGTTGTTTTGCTATCGGCAAGAGTGGGATTCGGATTTGCGCCGTAGACGATACCACGTGCTGTGATTGCGGCACCACCGGTATTTGTAATTTCACCACCTCCGGTAGCTGTAGTACCTGTAATCCCGGTGAACTCTGCTGTAGTAACAGTAGCAAGGATAGGCAAAGTAGTAAATGTGATTGCTTTTCCATATACTGTGCCGTCAGCATTTATACCATATCCGCGTGCATAATAGGTAGTGGCATAGGTAAGACCACTAAGTACTACACTGAAAGTTGCAGAAGCAGTAGACGGATCGGTACATATAACTTTGGAATTATCAGTTGTCGGACTTGCTGATGTACTGTAACATACTCCGCGCTCACTGAATCCATCACCAGATGCGACCACAAATACTACAACTTTTGCTGAATCAGATTTCAGATTTAATACCTGTGTGGCTGCAAGTTTCGGATTTAATTTAACATCCGATTGTTCCTTAGTACAAGCGGCAAAAAAGATTGTCGCAGTGATAAGGACAGCCATAAATTTAAATAATGATATTTTTTTCATAGATAATTTATTAAAAGTTTTCATCAATGAACTTCCTTTCTGATCAGTTATTTTTGGTTATTGTCATTGAAGACGCTGTACTTCCAATCGATACTGAAATGGTATAGTTACCTGCAGTTGCAATTGGAATATTCTGGCTGCTGCTGTTATTCCAGAGATTGGTTAATGTATATTCCGGATGAGTTGCATCACCGAGGCCCAGATTTATAGCACCCCATGTATCATTAGCCCTGACTTTTACCGAGCCGACTGTCAGGTCAAGAGTAATAGACCAAAGTCCGGTCTGGCTGTTATAATTCATTTTCTGATCGGGAGAATTCCACTGATTCGGAGTCGCATCACCGATAAGGCCAATCATGTAGGGATCTATTGTGTAGGTGAGTGCCCTTGTATCCGCCGTTAGCTGATACCAGCCGTTACCGTTTCCGGGGGTGATTGCTGCTCCATCAACTGCAAGAGCAGCACCGCTGGCACCATAAACAATATTAGCATCAGGATCTTTCAATGTAAATGGCATTGATACATCGAGTTTTACAAACCCTGTGTATTTCCCATCTCCCAATGCAGACTCAATTTTCTGGTTTATTCCGGAGTTAATAAGATCCAAACGGGGCAATCCATATATGGATACACTTGCAGATTCAAAAGCTGAGGAGTACTGCAGTGGCATTGCGCTGGTGCCTACAGCACCTGTGCCAGCGTCAACAACAAGAACCGCTCTTATTCTGAAATCAAGCGCTGAGACCTGGTCTGCAGGGAATTTTTTGAGTAATATCCCATTGAGGTCACTAACAGTAATTTTTATTGCAATGTCCTGTTTACCTGAATAGATGATAACCGGATCCGCAAAATTAGTTCCGGTTGCACATGCTTCCAGATAATAAAGTGCGGAGGCGGTAAAGCCCGGATCAACAGGAGTTCCGACAAATACAAGTGTATCCATGCCGTTTGTCCTTTGAAGCGTAAGATCGGGTAACACCTCGATGGTGGGTGCGTTCGGATTGGTCTTAATCACAACTCTTGTCTCATCCTTTTTACAGTTTGATAAAAGCATGATCAAACCAATGAATGTCAAGTATATAATTAAATTCTTTTTCATTGTTATAAGTTTGAATGATTAATAACCAGCGTTCTGTTTAATGTTCGGGTTTGCAGATACTTCGGCTCCCGGAATTGGGAAAACATTAAGATGGCTGTCAGTATTAGTTCCGTTTATTGTGCCGCCTTTCCAGGCCCAGTTGTAATTACCGTCGGTAAATTTCCCAAAACGGATAAGATCAGTGCGTCTCTGAGCTTCATAGTAGAATTCACGGCCACGTTCAGCAAGAAGGAACTGATCGGTGAGCTGACCAGCTGTAATGTTCCCTGATGTATTTCCGTAAGCACGGGTTCTGACTGCATTAACGTCAACCACAGCTGAAGCGTTATCGCCTAATCTGTGAAGTGCCTCAGCTCTCATCAAAAGTGCATCTGCATAACGGAAAACAGGGAAATCTGTGCTTGCATAAGCCGGGTTATAATCAGCAGCCTGGCTTCCGTCTGCATTTCTTGCCGTGAATTTATAAACTCCAATTCCATAATCACCGCTCGAAGAAGCACTGGGTATGCTCATACTCTTTTTCGTTTTCAGATAAACCCGTTTGTCTTTACACTGTGCAAAAGTTGAATCACTTGTCGGGATTGGAACATTTCCATAAGTGGCAAGCGTGTCAACAAGTACATTCATAAACTGTATTTTAGTTCTGTTCCCGTTCCAGTTGGTATTGGAAGTAAGACCGTGAAATCTCTCAGCCCTGACATAAGTTGCATCGGAGCATGATTCGATAATAAATGTTGAACCAACGTAGCCCTGGGTATTGACCCCGTCCTGTTCCCATGCGAAAATCATTTCAGGATTGTGGTCACCGTCATTATCAGCGCTGAAATTCTGCCTGTAATTAGTGGCAAGAGAATACGCTCCACTATTGATTACCTTGTCGCAATAGATCTTGCAGCTATCCCATTTTGCGGTGCCTGTATAAACTTCTGCATTCAGATATAACCTGGCCAGAAGCATCCAGCATGCTGCCTGATCGGCCTGGGGATAAGAAAACTTCGGTGCCCCGAGCTTGTTCTCTATACCATGCAATTCAGATACAACATAGTTAAACAGATTTGCTCTTTCAATTTGTTTTGGAAAGAATTTTCCAACTCCGTCAGCGTCTGTTGTGAAAGGAGGGTTTGCAAAAAGGTCCATATCCCATGAATATGCCAGGGCCCTGAGGAAACGAGCTTCGGCGTTGTATTGTACTATTGTAGGGTCGGTGTTTCCGTTTGTGAACCTTATAAAGTCATTAGCGTAGGTTACCGACAAGCTGAGGCGCTGGTAAAGTGCGGTTAAAAATGGATTGTTCGGATTCCATGTCTGAGTGTTCAGATCGGCAATACCAACATCACCCCAAGCGCAGATAGCCTCATCGGTAGTTATTTCCTGGCAATTCCAGAGTGCACGTGTGGTAGTAAAAAAGTCATTGTCCGGAGCAGTGATATCTGGTCCACCATTAGCTCCCTGTCCATTAATTATGAAACTGGCATAGATTTTTCCAAGTGCTTCTTTCATATAAATCGGATTATCACTCAGGTTTCCTGCAAGAATCGAATTTGGATCGATGGGTTTAACGTTCAGATCTTTCACGCATGATGTTACTAAAATTGCGGAAAGAATGGTTCCTAATATTAAGATCTTTTTATTCATATAAGTATTATTTGAATATTAATAGGTTAAGCTTATACCAAGCATCACGGTACGAGGTCTTGGATAGAAATTATTATCAATTCCTCCCTGAACTTCAGGATCCAGACCCTTATATTTTGTAACGGTCATCAGATTCTGAACTGTAAGGCTTACTCTGGCACTGACTTTATTGATTAAATTGTCAAATTTATAGCCTGCGCTAAGATTATCCAGCTTAAAGAATGAAGCATTACTTACAAAATAGTCACTGGTAAATTGACGCTTAACAAATTTTGTATCGCTTAACTGGGTGGGGAAATTCTTAAAGTATCCGATCTGGTACAGCTGATCATAAGAAGCGCCTGCTGCCACCTGATTATAAACATAGTTTCCTATGCTGCCTCTTGCTGAGGCCGAAATATCAAAGTTCTTGTAACTAAAACGTGCGGAAAAACCAAGCACAATATCAGGAGCGGGATTATGATAAATATACTGGTCAGAGTTATTAGCGCTAATAGTACCGCCATTTCCGGAAAGATCAGCGTATAGTCCTTCAATTGGCATGCCGCTTGCATCATAAATCTGTTTGTTGACAAAGAAAGAGTATCCAGGATAACCAACTCTTGTAACCTGTATCTGTCCGCTCATTCCATTACCATAGAGTATGCCGATATACGTGGGATCATCCGTAATAAGAAGCTTGGTAATCTTATTCACGTTGTAAGTTAAATTAAATCCCAGGTTCAGTGTCATATCATTTCGGGAGAGGGGTACAATGTTAAGTGAGATTTCAAGCCCCTTGTTATCCAGGCTCCCCACGTTTGTCAGCAAGTTATTTGAAAAATTGCTTCCGCTTGGGATTGTAACAGTATTCAGCAGATTGGTAGTAACTCTTTTATACAGGTCGATTGAACCGGTAATGCGGTCTTTAGCGAATCCAAAATCGATACCTAAATTCTGAGTGGCTGTTTGTTCCCATTTAATAGTCGGATCATAGGCACTGGGGCGCAATGTTGGTAAAAATTCACCACCGATCATATAATAACTGCCGGGGGAGGCGATCATATATCTCGCCTGAGCAGGATAATCGTTATTAGTAATATCCTGTTGTCCAGTTATACCCCAGCCTAGTCTCAGCTTCAATTGCGACAGGGCATCAATGTTTTTTAAGAAGGATTCATCTTTTATTTTCCAGGCAAGAGCCACTGAAGGAAATAAGCCCCACTGATTGCCTTTTGCAAAACGTGAAGAACCATCATCACGAAGAGTAACCGTAAGCAGGTACTTGTCCATGAGTGAGTAATTAACACGGCCAAAGAAGGAAATTAAGTAGTTCTCCGTAATAAATGAGGAGCTGTCTGATTTCTGGTACGGATGAGTCTCATCTACTATTCCACGGGTATAATTGTTTCCGTCGCGTTTGAAATGCTGCCATGAATAACCGGCAGTTGCATCAATATTACTATTGATCTTATCAAGTTTCTTGGAATAAGACAAATAAAAATCGAGGAGGTTATTATAATTTTTGCCATTATAATCGGTTAATCTTCCGTAAAGAGGACTGGTGAGCACCGATGGAGCACTTGTAGGAAGGTTATTATGTCCTTTACTGTCTGTATAATCTGTTGCCAGGTTAAGATTTGCATTAAGGCCATTAATAAAAGGTATTGCAAGGTTAAACTGAGCATTACCGATAAGCCTGTTTACAACTGCCTTATTGTCGACAGCCATAAGCTGTTCCACAGGATTGGGAGTTCCCAGATTGGCTCCGTAATTACTCCACTGAAAATATCCGTCAGATGCAGAATTTCCGTCCTTAACTGGTTGTGTGGGATCCATATTGATTGCAGATCCCAGGGCTCCGCTGTCACCAAAATTGTTGTCAGTGGTCATGCCTTTCGCATTAAGGGTAACTTTCAGGTTATTATTAAAAAAGGAGGGATTAAGATTTATCGCCCCTGTGACCCTTTTCATATCTGTGTTCTTCAGGATACCATTCTGGTCAGTGTATCCAATTGATACCCTGTAAGGAAGAATTTTATATGATCCTGTTATGCTTAAGTTATGATCCTGGGAAACAGCATTTCTGAAAATTTCTTTTTGCCAGTTAGTGTTTGAAGTTCCCAGCTTGCTCAGGCTTTCTGCACCGTATAAACCTATATGATCGAGAGCAATCTGCCTCATTTGATCACCGGAGTAGACATCCATCAGTTTGATAGGACTGGAAACTGATGTATTCCCGTCGTATGTTATACTCAGTTTGCTACCTGCTTTTGCATGCTTGGTAGTGATAAGTATTACACCGTTGGAAGCTCTTGATCCATAAATTGCAGTTGCAGATGCATCTTTGAGGACAGTGAAGGTTTCAATGTCGTTGGGATTAATGAATGAAAGAAAATTTGAACTTCCTGAAACGTCATGGTTGTCAAGCGGAACTCCGTCAACAATGACCAGCGGATCATTGGAAGCATTTAGTGACGAGCCTCCGCGGATACGTATCGTTGCACCGCTTCCCGGTGCTCCTCCGGCTGTGGTAATCACAACTCCAGATGTTTTTCCAACAAGGAGTTCCTGGGGAGAAGTAATTGCCCCTTTGTTAAAATCTTTCGAGCTTACGGCTATAATTGAACCTGTTGCGTCTGATTTTTTTACAGAACCGTAACCGATTACAACAACCTCCTGCAGCCTCTGATCACCTATAGCCATTGCCACATTGATTGTTGTTTTGCCATTTACCGGAATTTCCTGCGAGGTGTAGCCTACGTATGAAACTATAAGTGTTCCGGTCGGGGCAACAGTCAGACTGAAATTTCCATTTCCATCTGTTATTGTCCCATTGGTAGTTCCCTTTTCCTGAATGGTGACACCAATCAAAGAAGAACCATTCGCTGCATCTGTTACCTTACCTGAAATCTTAATCCCCTGGGCGGTAATTGCCCCGGTAAGAAAGATTCCAAGAAAAAGCATAGACAGCATAGTCAAGAATTGTTTTTTCATGGATTGTTGGGTTTAAATGTTAATTAGTTTCGTTCAGTTTTATTTTCGGTAAATCGTGATGCTCTTCAACTAATACAAATGTATCACTTCATAAACAATTGAATGCATTAATTTCCAATTAATTAACTAATAGTTCCGCAAACGTTTGAAATGTAAATTCCAACTCATATTTTAGGCTGATAATTTACATTTTGTTTAATCAGTGATTGTTTTTTTTCTATGATTGGCCGTCGTTTTTCAAGATTTTTTATAAAATGAAATTTTTTTGACTGACAGGCGGTCAATGATAAAACACTTATATAGGAATACAGGAATGACTGTGCAAATCTATAAAGATTTTGTCAGAAAATCAGGCGATAATCATTTTAATAATAAGTGTTCATTGAATGATCAACAAAATAAGTATAATTTCTTTCGACAATCAGGTAATCCCCTTTTCATAAAAATGATATTTATCTGTTTGGATAAAAAAAAAAGCCTTATTTTTGACTCGCCTGACAGTATATAATTATGTGCGCTATATAATCTAAAACTATACAAGATATGAATGTTCCAGAAAATTTACTTTACACAAAAGATCACGAATGGCTTAGGGTTGAAGGAAGCTTCGGTTATGTAGGTGTAACTGATTTTGCTCAGGGCGAACTGGGTGATGTGGTTTTCATTGAGATCGAAACGGTTGGCGAAACTCTGTCAAAAGAGGATGTTTTTGGGACCATCGAAGCCGTTAAAACTGTCTCTGACATGTTTATGCCGGTAGGCGGGGAGATACTTGAATTGAATCCTGCCCTGGAAGAAACTCCTGACGTTGTTAATAAGGATCCTTATGGAAAAGGATGGATGGTAAAGATTAAAATAACCAATCCATCAGAAACTGCCAAACTGCTGACAGCAGAGCAATACAAAGCAATTTTATAATAGGAACCCGGATTTTTTTACAAAGACTTTTTAACCGCAAAGAGCACAAAGCAGAAGCAAAGAACGCAAAGTAAATTACCTTACGGTTTTTCTTAGCGACCTTTGCTAAACCTTAGCGACCTTTGCGGTTAAATTATTTAAAGAGTCTTTTTGACTTCGAATTCCTGATAGCCCTCAATCACATCACCTTCCTTTATGTCATTAAAGTTGTGTATGTTGAGTCCGCACTCATATCCGCCTACAACTTCTTTTACATCATCCTTGAACCGTTTGAGCGATCCAAGTTCCCCGGTATAAATTACAATGCCATCGCGAATAATCCTGACGCGGGTATTTCTCGTGATCTTGCCTTCCTTGACATAACACCCGGCAACAGTGCCTACTTTTGTGACTTTAAAGATCTCACGGATTTCGAGCGTGGCTACAATCTCTTCCCTCACTTCAGGCATAAGCATGCCTTCCATAGCAGATCTTATCTCTTCGATTGCATTGTAGATGATTGAGTAGAGCCGTACATCTATTTCCTCCTTTTCAGCCAGCCTTCTGGCACTTAAGGATGGTCTTACCTGGAATCCTACAATAATCGCGTTTGAGGCAGCAGCCAGCAGAACATCTGATTCAGATATCTGTCCAACGGCTTTATGAATGATATTCAGCTGGATTTCGGGAGTTGAAAGCTTGATAAGTGAATCACTCAGAGCTTCCACTGATCCGTCCACATCACCTTTCACTATAATATTGAGCTCCTGGAAATTGCCAATAGCGATTCTTCGTCCTATCTCATCAAGAGTGATGTGCTTTTGCGTACGCAGACCCTGTTCCCTCTGAAGCTGTGCGCGTTTGGTTGCAATGTCCTTAGCTTCCCGGTCGCTCTCCATCACATTGAATTTGTCACCCGCCTGAGGTGCGCCGTTCAGCCCAAGTATAAGGGTGGGAGTGGCAGGCCCGACTTCATCTACCTTGTTTCCCCGTTCATTATACATGGCTTTAATATGTCCGAAACAAGCGCCAGCCAGCATGACATCCCCAATTTTCAGGGTACCTGCTTTTACCAGGACAGTAGCTGTAAATCCCCGTCCCTTATCGAGAGATGATTCGATGACAGTTCCGAGGGCCGGTTTATCAGGATTCGCCTTAAGTTCCAGCATTTCTGCCTCAAGAAGTATCTTATCGAGAAGCAAATCAATATTGAGCCCGCTTTTCGCAGAGATTTCCTGTGACTGATACTTTCCTCCCCAGTCTTCCACCAGGTAATTCATTGCTGCAAGCGCTTCCTTGATCTTATCAGGATTTGCAGTCGGCTTATCAATTTTATTGATTGCGAATATTATAGGTACACCTGCAGCTGAAGCGTGATTTATAGCTTCTCTGGTCTGAGGCATGACTCCATCGTCGGCTGCAACCACAATAATTGCTATATCAGTAATTTGAGCACCACGGGCACGCATGGCGGTAAAAGCTTCATGACCAGGGGTATCGAGGAACGTTATCTGGCGTCCGTCTTCAAGGATAACACCATAAGCTCCAATATGCTGTGTTATACCACCTGCTTCTCCGGCGATAACGTTTGTGTTCCTTATATAGTCGAGCAGTTTGGTTTTCCCATGATCGACATGTCCCATTACAGTGACTATCGGCGGCCGCGGTTTCAGATCTTCCTCCTCATCATCTTCTTCACGTACTGCTTCCTGCAATTCAGCACTTACAAATTCAACTTTGAAACCAAATTCATCGGCAAGAAGCGCCATAGTTTCAGCATCGAGCCGCTGATTAATTGATACAAACAGCCCAAGATTCATACACGTTGAAATGATATCAGTTACAGGAATGCTCATCATCGAGGCTAACTCATTGACTGATACAAATTCAGTAACCTTGAGAATATTCTTATCGAGCTCCTGTTGATCAACGACTTCCTGATGTTTCTGGCTGATCGCTTCCCTTTTTTCCCTGCGGTAGCGTGATCCTTTTGATTTTCCTTTTGTGGTGAGCCGGGCCAGTGTCTCTTTTATCTGCTTCTGAACCTCTTCTTCATTCACCTCAGCCCGTACCGGTCTTTTTTTCACAACCTTTTTGCCGGCAGGTTTATCTTTCTTGTCGGTGGTAACGGGCTTAACTACGGGGACTCCTTCCTTCTCTTTAAGAATTCTTTTCCTTCTCTTCTTTCTTCTGAAGTCGGAATCAGCACCCACTCTTACAGGTTGAAAAGGCGTTGTCTTCTTTTTTTCCTCTACAGGAAGATCAATCCTGCCAACAACCCTTGGTCCGACAAGTTTCTTGAAATCAGTTTTGTAAAGAGCTACGATGTCCTCTTCGGGCTCACTGATTGCAACCTGATCTTCTACAATATCATTCACCTTTATTTCATCAACAACATCTTCAGGAACCGGTTCTTCTGCGACTTCAGGCTGCATAATGTCAGATGTTTCGGCCTCTGTTGTTTCCGGAACAGCTGTCATAGCGATGTTTTCTTTTGAAGCAGATTTATGTTTCTCTTTCTGCTCTTCCTTTTTTGCAGGCTTGGGTTCCTTTGCTACTGTATCGAGATCAATCTTTCCTACTATATGAAGATCAATATTTGATTTTGCTTTTTTCTCTTCGGCAGTTTCCGGAGTTTCGACTGTCTCTTTCTCTGCAGCTGGTTTTTTCTTTTCAGTTTTTTCAGTTTTTTCAGTTTCAACTGCAGGGGTCACAGGCTTATGAGCAGGCTCTTCTACGGGCGCTGCAGGTTTTTCAATCTTTGGTTTAAGTGTTTTTTCAAGATCAATCTTGCCAACCAGCTTTACTTCGGGTTTTTTTATTTCAGTCTTAATATCGACAGTTGTTTTTACGCCCGACGAATCCTTGACAAGAACATCGTCGTCGCGATCTGGTTCTTCAGATTCACTTTTCTCTGAGAAGTCGTTGATGGAAACAGTTTCTTTTTTTCTATGCAGATCCTTGAGTATGAGTTTTTCAGATTCCTTTTTAACACTGATATCTGTACTGTATTCTTTTACTAGTAAAATATAAGCTTCATGCGGAAGTTTAGTATTTGGGTTGGGATCAAGATCAAACCCTTTTTTATGCAGGAATTCCACAATAGTGGATATTCCCACATTAAATTCGCGGGCTGCTTTGCTTAATCTTGTAACCTTAATATCCTCTGTCATAAATATACCTTGCATTTTAAAACTTCAACAATCGCCTGATTGTGAATAGTGATTATTTAATATTTATTCAAATTCTGCCCTGAGTATGTTAACAACCTCTTTTACAGTTTCTTCTTCAAGATCAGTTCTCTTCACGAGGTCACTGATCGAAAGATTCAGTACGCTTCTTGCCGTATCACAGCCAATTGCCTTGAGCTCTTCGATTATCCAGTCTTCAATTTCATCTTCAAACTCCTCGAGGTTAACGTCTTCTTCGTCTTCTCCTCCCGGTTCTCTGTAAACATCAATCTCATAGCCGGTGAGCTGGCTTGCAAGTTTTATGTTCAGGCCTCCTTTTCCAATAGCCAGTGATACTTCATTAGGCTTCAGATAGATCTCTGCCCTTTTGGTATCGTCGTTGAGTTTGATAGAGGTGATCTTAGCCGGGCTCAGGGCTCTCTGAATGAAAAGCTGATTATTTGAAGTATAGTTAATGACATCGATATTTTCATTTCGCAATTCCCTTACTATCCCATGTATCCTGGAACCTTTCATCCCGACGCATGCGCCTACAGGATCAATTCTTTCATCATACGACTCAACTGCCACTTTAGCACGCTCCCCGGGAACCCTTACAATGTTTTTGATGGTTATCAGACCATCAAATATTTCAGGAACCTCAAGTTCAAATAATCTTTCAAGGAATACGGGTGAAGTACGGCTGAGTATTATGAATGGCGTATTATTCCTCATTTCAACTTTTATCACAACAGCCCTTATTGAATCACCTTTACGGAAATGGTCAGACGGAATCTGTTCGCTTTTTGGCAAAATAAGTTCATTACCATCATCATCGAGAACAAGTATTTCTCTTTTCCATACCTGGTAAACTTCTCCTGTAACTATTTCGCCAATTCTGTCTTTATATTTAATATAAATATTGTTTTTTTCGAGATCAAGGATCCGAGCCGTAAGGTTCTGTCTTAGCGATAAGATGGCTCTTCTTCCAAAGTCAAGAAATTTTACCTCATCGGAAACTTCTTCACCTACTTCATAATCTCCGTCGATCTCCTTTGCCTTTGAAAGTGGAATCTGAATGACAGGATCGGTAAGCTCTTTGTCTTCAACTACAACCCTGTTTCTCCATATTTCAAAGTCACCCTTATCAATATTGACAATAATGTCGAAATTATCAGCTGAACCATATTTTTTTGCCAGCATGCTTCTGAACACATCTTCCAGAACGCTCATCATTGTCGGCCTGTCTATGTTTTTCAGCTCCTTGAATTCCGAAAAAGTGTCGATTAAATTAACATTTTCCATCTGGTGTAAACCTCTTAATTTTATTTAATTGTCAAAATTACTCTGGTCGATTTTATTTGATCGAAATTGAAAGAAATATCCTTCAACTCCATTCCTGTTCCCTTGGTTTTTTTCTCGGTTTCAAGCTCAAAGCCA
Source organism: uncultured Bacteroidales bacterium (assembly GCA_963715785.1). Lineage (GTDB taxonomy): Bacteria > Bacteroidota > Bacteroidia > Bacteroidales > VadinHA17 > LD21. The sequence goes on along the minus strand of OY970276.1, from coordinate 674,982 downwards.
CCCTCTGTGACATTCTTTAGCTTTCCAACCCATTTTATTCCCTCCTGATCAAGAACCTCGACTTTCTTACCTTCATTTTTGAAGTACTGTGCCAGAACTCCGAAGGGTAAATCAAGTCCGGGTGATGATACCTGAAGTTCAAAATCTTCAACATCACGGTCGAGTCCGTTTTCAATGTACCTGTGAATTGATGCACATTCATCGATCGTTATCCCTTCATTCTTATCTGCCAGAATAACAATCCTGTTCCCACTGCTCACTTTGACAGATACAAGAAAGAGCCCGGTACCTCTGATACACTCCTCCACCAATCCTTCTATCTTCTGTTTTTCTATCATTTAAAAAACCGATAACAAAATAGGGGACTCTGGTCCCCTAGGTCAAATACCCCCTCAATTCGCTGACAAAGGTATATATTTAAATTAAATCAACAAAATAATAAAGATTAATATTGAAGTATTATGCTTGTGGCTCAAATATGTAGCCCGGAAATCACTAAAGATTTCGATATTTGCATCCGGGTAAAAACTAACAGGCAGCAGATTAATTTAGGGGAGTAAACACTGTGAAAGAGTCAGATATATACAATGGAAATGACAGGTCAATTCTTGAAGACTGTACCTTATGCCCCAGAGAGTGCAGAGTAAACAGATTCGATGGCGGAACAGGTTACTGCAACACCGACTCCGGCCTTAATATTGCAGCTATATGTATCCATAAGGGTGAAGAGCCGGTAATTAGCGGAAAGGAGGGCATTTGTAATATTTTTTTCAGAGGATGCAATCTGCATTGTCTTTTTTGTCAGAATCATGAAATAAGCCGCGCTGATTGGAGAGTCCGCAGTGAATCGAACATTGAAGCTGTGCTGGATCAGATACAGAAAATTCTTTCGGAAGGCATCCCTTCAGTCGGATTTGTTTCACCGTCACATGTGGTGCCACAGGTAAGAGCGATCATTGAAGGGCTGCATAAGCGCAACTGCAAACCAATAACAGTTTACAATACAAATGGATACGACAAGATTGAAACTATAAAAAGCCTTGACGGCATGATAGACGTGTACCTTCCCGATTATAAATATGTGACCGCAGAGATTGCCAGAGAATATTCAGATGCCGGGAATTATCCCGGTGTTGCGCTGAAAGCTGTTAAAGAGATGTATTATCAGAAAGGATCAACTCTTTCTTTAAATGAAAATGGCATTGCCGAAAACGGTCTGCTTATCAGACATCTGGTACTGCCGGGCCATGCTGAAGAGAGTAAGAAAGTGCTTCAGTCAATTGCTGAGGAGCTCTCTCCAGGGGTCCACCTTTCGCTTATGTCGCAGTATCATCCGATACCGGAGGTGAGACATCATCCATTTCTGAACCGTGCTCTGTATAGAGAAGAATATGAGGCTGTTGTGATGGAAATGGAAAGACTGGGCTTCAGGAATGGCTGGGTTCAGGAAATGGACAGCAATACCAATTACAAGCCTGATTTCGGGAAAGAGAACCCGTTTGAATAATGAGTCTCTGTGTAACTCTGTGCTTCTCGTGCTCTCTGCATTTTTGACCCCCCTGCCCCATAGCCATCAAGCTAATTTTTTAACTATCTGATATTCAATGGGGATGACTATTTTTAATCCCATTTCTTTTGAAAACAGGTTTGCTTGACCCCAACCCCCCCGGGGAGCAACCCCATAGCCGTCAACCTAAGGAATTTATTTTAGGAAATACGATAGATAAAGTGGGTTAACTAACACTATTTCTTTAAAAGAATCATTGGAAAGTTGTTTCAGTAAAAAGGAACTGGAATCAATTGCCAAAGAGACTGGATTTTTAAGAAGGAAATCGAAAATAGATCCTTCAAGGTTCTTTGATTTATTGATGTACGATGTAAGCTCGGGTAAGTCAAGAAGCTTGAGCCAGATGACAATTGAAGCCGAATCAGCACATGGTATTATTGTTTCAAAACAGGGGCTTGATAAGAAGTTTAATGATCGTACTGTAGCTTTTTTAAAACGGCTAATTGAAAGGCAATTATCAACTGAAATAAGTCATCAGATTGACACAGAATGGTTCAGTAAGTTTAAAAGGGTAATAATAAAAGATGGAACTCGATTTGATCTTCAGGATGATTACAAGGATATTTTACCAGGATCTGGTGGCTGTGCTTCTAAGGCTGGGGCCTGTATCCAGTTTGAATTTGATCTGAAGAAGGGAAGTATTATTCAGATTGATATTACGCCAGCCAATAGGCCTGATAACAAAGAAGCTTCAGAAGTTCTAGATGATGTTGAAGAAGGCGATCTGGTAATAAGAGATCTTGGTTATCACCTATTTGATTCATTCTCGAATATTATCAAGAGAAAAGCATTTTTTATATCAAGACTGCACCCCAAAATAGATGTCTATATTCTAAAAAATGAATGTTACAATAAAGTAGATTTCAAAGACCTCTATTTTAAAATGACCAAGAGTAAGAAGGTATGGGATTGTAGTGAGGTATTTATCGGAGAAGATAAGATCCCTGTTAATCTTGGAATTGAAATTATGCCAGATGATATATGGGAGAAACGTGTAAAGAATGCCGAGAAAAACAATAAGAAAAAAGGTCGTAAAACAAAAGACGAGTACAAGTTTAAAATAAGGTTCAATTTATTTATCACAAACATTCCCAATGAAGAACTTCCGACCAAAATTTTATCAACTCTCTACAGAATACGCTGGCAGATTGAACTGATATTTAAAGTATGGAAATCTGTCTTTGGAATAAATCATAAGTCACTCATGAAGTTTGAACGATGGTTATGTCTGCTATATGTCAAGTTATTAATCATGTTAGTATATTGGAATATAATAATGTCTAGTCGTAACCACATGCATAAATGTAATGGAGAACTATTGAGCCTGAATAAATGCTTTAAAACCTTATTCGATAATACCTACCGATTGAGGAAGGCACTCAAACATGGATCCGGTGAAATAAGAAGACTGCTTGTATGGGCAGGTAAAATCTTTAATAAAAATCATTGGTTGGAGAAAAAGAAAAAAACAAAAAGTCTTAAGGAAATTATTGACCTAAAAATTTGTAAATCAAATAACTATGCTTATATTTAATAAAGAAAACGGGACACCCCCTATAAGTAATGTCCCGTTAAAACTTAAAAAGTTCTTTAATATGAGTAAAATTAATAAAATCAACCTCGTTCTCCAAAGGAATGGGGATAAAAAGAGTCATGTCATTATGTGTCAATTGAATACAAAATTTTACAAAGTCTTAGGTTGACGGCTATGGGAGCAACCCCCCAACCCCCCCACATGGGGGCTTAAGATTACGTAAAAGATCTAAGATTGGTTAATTTTTAGTATTTTTAATATAAAACCTGTCACTCCCGGTGTATCAACCCCCCAACCCCCCACATGGGGGGCTTAATCTAACTGTTCCAAACTCGACTTAAGTTTTGTTATACCCCATTAATTATTCCAAGAAGTCGGGGGGTGTAATTAGCAAATAAAAAAGTATCATTTTTTCGCAATAGTAAAGTACCACTTACCATGTTAAAGATCTTTGTGATCACGAAGGAGGTACGACTGAGTGATCACAAAGATCTGCTTACTTCTTTAGGATATCTTTACGATTTTCCATTCGGTAGCTGTTCCCTTCAAGTTTTATGACTTCACAATGATAGAGGACTCTGTCAAGCAAAGCTGTGGCTAATACCTCGTCCTCTAGAGCTTCCGCCCATTGCTTTGGTGATTTATTGGTTGTTATTATTAATGATGCCTGTTCATGCAAGTGATTCACCAGGTTAAAGAACGCTACTGCCTCGTGCTTCTTTACCGGGAAGAGCATGATATCGTCTATTGCAATCAAGTGGGCCCGCATAAATCTGTTGTACGCATTCAATGCAGAAGAAGTCATCTCCTTCATCTTCAGAACATTTATGAGATCTTCCATGCTTGTAAAATAAGCCCTATAGCCTTTTAAAACAGCCTCATGCACCAGCCCCGCGGCAATAAATGTTTTGCCGGTTCCGCTTGGCCCCATTAAAACAACGTTATATGCCTGCTCCAACCACATCAGCTCGCGGATCTCCTGCATTTGATTTTTTGTTATGCCAGCTGAGAAGTTGTAATCATATTGATCCAGATCATGGTTTTTTGGAAGCCGGGCTAGTTTTATTCTGCGTTCCATATCGCTTCTTTGTCTCTGCTGGACTTCCTTTTCCAGAAGATCACAAGTATAGGCCAGGTAAGTTGGTTTATCTATTTGTGCCTGGTGAATAAATTTCTCCGCATGGTTACGCATCAGCGTAAGACGCAAGTGATCCGCATACTGCTTTATTTTTTGTATCTGTTCCATTGTTATAAGATAGTCTCGTAAGTAGATATATTGCTTGTCTCTGGCATCATGTCCAATGTATCCAACCTGTTCTTTATACTTATTTCAGGTATTATCATAGTTACCTTTGATGTTTTTGATTCAACCTGGTAATGCCTTGCTACCTCAATAAAAGTATTGGCATTATAGAGATTGTTTTCAAGGCAAAAGTCAAGTGACTGGACTAAAAAGTCCATTTCAAGACCGCGTATGTGCTTTTTCATCAGCAGCAGATTATCCCGAAAATAACGAGGTTTTTCCCTTGATATCATCTCTACATATTGAACGCTTTTTTCTTTATTGGGCAGCATGCCTATTATCTCTTCTTTAAGCTTTAGTATAGTTTGGCTCTTATCTCTTATGTGATCGGTATTGCGTATTGTCATCCCTCTTCCAAGACATAAAGGATGAATGGCCAGGAGATCATTATCCGGGGTATATAATCGTATTTCTTCATTGTAGTTTTTTAGTTGGACTACTGTTTCCGGCCCTTGATATGTTCCTGTTGGAAGTGTATAAAAATTACTCCTGTAATTTATCGTGTTATCCTTGCGGACTTTATACCTTAAAAGAGGTTCTGAAGCGATTTTTATTGGATTAGTCTTTACCGGCAATAAATAACTGCGCTCTATCTCCCATTCCCTGACTGGAACCTTTTTTGTACTGCTGTGTTCCTTTGCATTTGCGGTCCGTGACAACCATGCCAGTGCTGATTGATTAAGATTCTCTTCACCTTCATAAATACGTCCGCGAAGAAAGTTGTATTTCACATATTTTACTGCATTTTCAACTTTCCCTTTACTCTCCGGATCAGATTTCCGGCAAAATATAGGTTTAAAATCCATCTGGCTGCAATAGATCTTAAATTCACGTGTCAGAAGTACGTCTCCAAGATTCTCATCCGTTATTAATATTCTGTCCTGATCATAAATTATTTCCCTAGGTTGACCTTCATAAAATGCGAAGGCATTTTCATGAGCTGTAATAGCATCATGTGATGTGAATGGAGCATTCCTGAAGTAGACATATTTCTGACGGGACCGACACAGGATCAATACCATAAAATATACCTTTTTCCGGCTTGCTCCATTTGTTTGCATATTATACTCTCCCATATCTGCCTGTGCCTGAAGCCCATAATCTAACTCCGGTAACTTTTGATATTGACGGGGCTGATGGCCTGCCTGTTTCTTTATCCCGTATTTATTCCTTATAATCTGTACAAAATTGTATACAGTTTTACTATGAACATCAGGTAGTTGCGAGAACTCTTCTTTTAACCGATCCTCGACCTGCGCTGCTGACAGATAGGGATGACGATCCAGCAAAATCCTTACATATTCATAATAATCATTAAGCTTTCTGGGTAAATTTTTTGGCTGTTCGATCCATTTGAAAAATTCATCTTCACTCATAGCCAGGTATTTTCTGACCGTTTTTCTATGGATTCCAACTTCTAAAGAAATCTGGGTTTTATTGAGTCCCTTTTCACTTAATTCCTTTACTTTGTACCACATAAATGCCTTTTTAAGGTGTTTACTTTTTTGAGCTTTCATATTGCACAGGTTTAGTCACCTCTAATATGAAAGCTTTTTTTCTTTTTCTAAACTGGCACTTTTTGATTGCGAAAAAGTGGTACTTCAAAGTTGCTACTTACAGGGGGTGTTGATTAAAAAGAAGTCGGGGTAAAAAGAAGTCATAAATAGCTTTAAACTTTTTTATTAAACTCTCAATAGAAGGTTCGCATACCCCTCTATATTATACACAGTTTTTCCTATTTATTAACTAGCTAGTAATTAAAGCTTTAATATCCATTAGCTTGATGGCTATGCCCTAAAGGGGGGTAAATTCTCTGGATGTTAAATAATCCAGTAAGAACTCCGAATTCGTCCCCCTTCAGGGGGACAGCCGCGCAGCGACAGGGGGCCCGGTTACATGAACTTCTCTCTTTTCTGCAGATTGAGAAGTGCAATCAGCAGGAAGATAACCGATCCGATTGAAAGGATTATACGGTTTTTGAATGCAATAATAGCCCAGGTTGTCTCATTAACATCATAAGGAACTTCATACGGGTTAAGAAAAACGTTCCACTGGCTCCTTCCCAGTGCTGAATCACCCAGTATGAGAAAGAAAAGCCCAAAGATTATCATTATAACAGCAGTGCCATTTCCGTTTCTTATGACAGTGGATAACATAAAGGCCATGATTCCCAAAAAAACTACAGGAAACATAACCTGAGCAGTCATGGCAATAAAGCTGAATTTCACTATCAAAATGGTTGAAAGCCATGTAAATACAATCATTATCAGGAATGCAACAGCAAAAATAAGCGTGATTCTTACCAGCCAGACTTTATACCTGTAATTTGGAATGCCGAACAGGATCTCAATGGTACGGGCATCCTGATCATTCTGGATGCCAAATGCCGATGGGTAAAATACCAGGAGAATACCTGAGAATAAGAACACGCCATAAAGATCCCTCATATCTGAAACATCCTTGTCAAATACGTAAATTACTGACAATCCGAGATAGAATATCACGGATCCGGCAAGAAACCATATGAATCTGTTTGCAAAAATTATCCTCAGATTGTAAGTGATCATTTTTTGAATTAGATTCAGGTAGTTATATAAACTATTAGTTTTCATTTGTCTGCAGTTTAGTTTATTACTGAACCCTCATATTCTTTTCTCCTCAGCAGCCATAAATATGCATCCTCAAGATTTGGAGTGGCATTTAATGCACCTTCGTATGGCGAAAACTCAGATATAACCCTGACTCTTACATTGTCTTCTTCCGACATGTGATGCACAACAAGATGATTCTCAATAAATGCGCCAAAAAGGCTGACTGGAATTTTAAACTGCCACACATGGCCTTCTGCTTCTTTTGTCATATCGGCCGGCTTGCCAAAATAACTCAGTTTCCCTTTATTGAGCACCGCGACCTGATTGCATGAACTGGAAATATCTTCTATTATATGGGTCGAGAATATTACTACTCTCTCACGGCTGAGTTCCACCAATAGATTTCTGAACCTGATTCGTTCCCGGGGATCAAGCCCTGCTGTCGGTTCATCGACTACCAGTATCCGGGGAAGGTGAAGAAGGATCTGTGCAATTCCCATTCTCTGCTTCATTCCTCCTGAATAAGATCCAATTTTGTCATATCTTCTTTCTTCCATATGAACAGCCTTCAGAACAAAAGTTACCCTCTCTTCTCTCGTCTTCACATTAATTATGTTTTTCAGCATGGCCTGGTAGTGAAGATACTCATGAGCTGTCATATTTTCATAACTGCCGAATTCCTGCGGCAGGTAACCAATGAGACCCTGTAATTCCTCTCTCATCTTCTGGGTATCCAGTCCGTTTATCCACACCTTACCATAGCTCTGTTCAAGGATCCCGCATATTATTCTCATCAGAGTCGTTTTTCCTGCTCCGTTAGGACCAAGTAATCCAAACATCCCATTTTCAATTTCAAGTGAAACAGAACTGAGAGCTTTGAAAGGTTTTTTCTTTTTCCCTATAAGAGGAACAGCTGCCACAATCTTGTAAATATTCTTTCTCAGACCTCTGAATCGTCCTTCAAGCCTGTAAATGTCGATGTTCTCCCTGGTAAGCTTTTGCCCGGTTTTATAAATGAACAACCCGGTAAACCAGAGGACTCCAAGAATTAGTACGACAACAATGTTTTCCCATTTATGATAAAACCAGATCAGGTTAACAAGCGGGATGATCCAGAAGACAGCAAAATCAAGGAATGATGATAGTCTGACCATCCACTTCTTTTTACCATCAGCCGCAGTATTTGCAATAAGCTCTCTGAATGAAGTCCATATTCCTGAAAGAAAGAACCATGTGCCGATACTGAAAATGAATATCCAGAATCCCTTGTGCAGATAAAAATAGGTGAAGTAGATTATGTAGCCGAGCAGTGGAGCCTGCCATGCAACCTGACTCAGGTCCCTGATTGACTTAAATTGTTTTTCCAGGCCTTTCCTTTTCCTGATCCTGGCCCCGGCTTTCCATTCCCTCGACCAGCGGTTTTCCCTTTCATATATTTTCACAAGACTTTGAATCCTGATTTTAATATTATCATCCGGGGAAATGACTGTTTCTTTTGCTTTCCGCAGACTATTCATAACAAACCAGGTACTTGCCGGTACCAATATTATTGCCAGGATTGTAGTAATAATTTTCCAGAGAAATTTATCTATATAAATGTAAATCAGTAGTATCATCAAGGTAAACAGGACGAATTGGATAAGCTTGTTTTTCCAGTTAAGCGAGTAAAACCAGTTTAAAGCATTCTCCAGTCCTGTATAGAACGTAGGAATAAAAACGAGGGTAAGCAATGTGCTGAGAGTCAGTCCACCAATTACTGTAATGGCAAATGAAGCACCAATCACTGATACAAATTCTGCTTTTCCCATAGCCAGCGGGATCATAGCAATTACGGTAGTGGAAGCGGTTATGAGAATCGGCCTCAGCCTTGAAACACCGGCTGTCATCAGGGCTCTGTGAACATTGTTCCCTCTTTTTCGCAGAATGTTCGTATAATCAATTAATATTATTCCATTATTAACAACTACTCCTAAAAGAATCAAAAAGCCGGTTAAAGTATTAAGGTTTAAAAGCGAATTTCCCGTTAGTATCAGCGCAATTAGTGATCCAAGAGCTGCAAGCGGAATGCTGAACATCAGGACTACAGGCGTGGCAAGTGATTCAAATACAGAAGCCAGAATCATGTAAATAAGAAGGAAAGCAATTCCTATAATATAATAAAGGTCCTTCCACTGATTCTCTTCATGGACCACTTCAACAGCAATTCCGGGCGGAATATTGAGTCCCGATACTAATGATTCAATCTCAGTCCTTGCACCTTCAAGAAGATCTTTAGAATTTTTTATCTCCTCATTGAAATCATACGTTACGGTAATTCTTTTCTCCTGGTTCTCGCGGTGAATACTTCCCATTCCTGATGAAAAAACAATCTTTGAAAGTTCTTCCATTTCCATAACGGAACCATTGTTGCCAATGACTTCCAGGTGCTTAAGATCATCAATCGATTTTTCCTTATATGTTTTTACTGTACCCGGTTCATCCGCGTACTTTATCATTATGTCGTAATTATCGGTTCCCTGCCTGAATGTGGTGCCAGATGAATATTCAGGGCCGAATGTTGAAAGTGCTGATGCCAGGTTCATTGTTGTGAGATTATTCCTTCCGACATAATCCATATCGAAAATCAGATGCACCTCGGGTTTGTTCTCCTGAATATTTATGTTCGAGCCGCTTATAGATGAGAGATTTGAGACATTCGACCTGATGTCGTTTGCCAGATTTTTCATCTGAACGAAATTCTGCCCTTTGATTATGAAGCTTTCCCTTTTTGATCCGATTCCCAGCAGATTCATGAAATCTGAACCGGGATTATCAGTATCACCGCCGCCGCCGTCGCCTGTAAGGCTTCCTCCTCCGGACTGATCGTCCATGCTTATTTCGGCGGAAGAAATGTGCTTTACTCTCTCAGAGATATCATTCTTAATCTCGGGGAGTGTGCGCTTGCTCTTTTTATCCCATCCTTTCGGAAGATTCACGGTAACAGACGCGCGTTCAGCTTCAATGCGGCTCACTATATCCTGTTTCTCAGGAAGAGTGGCAAGCCGTGACTCAATTTCAGCGACTATTGCATCGGTTTTCTGGAGAGATGATCCTCCCGGCATTGTCACCGATAATCTGAAATCTGGTGTCTGGACCTGTTCCGTTGTACTGATGCTTAATCCAAGACTTATAAGTAAAGCGGCGAAAAAAATGATCAGCGTTCCAATTATTGTGGATGCTGGTTTCCTCATACTTGCTTTTAATACAAGATGATACCCCTGGATAAGCCTGTTATGAATTGAAAGTTTTTTAAAGATCTCCGAATTGCCCCTCGAACTTCTTGTAAGAAGGAAATATGTTGCCATTGGAATGAAAAGCAATGCAATGAATAACGACATTAGCAAGGTTGAGACAATTGAGACACCAATGTTTTTGCCAATTATTTTTACCATGAAACTGTTCGCAAAAATAAAAGGCATGAAAACGATCACGGTTGTAAGCGTTGAGGCGAACACTGATCTCCACACTTCGATTGTCCCTTGTTTCACAGCTGTTTCCGGGTCTTTCCCCTGGCCGGCAAGCCTGTAAATATTTTCAAGAACTACGACGGAATTATCTACGAGCATTCCGATTGCAAGAGCCATACCAACGAGTGTAAGACTGTTGATGGAAATATTGGAGGCATAGAAAAAATTAAATGCAGAATAAACGGAAACAGGTATTGAGACTGCAATGATTGCCACAAGGCGCATATTTCTCAAAAAGAACCAGAGGATCAGTATTGCAAGTAAACCTCCGGTTATTGCAAGGTTTATTATTTGATTTATGTTTTTCTCCATTATCTCAGAACTATTATTCTGGATAACTATCTCAACTCCTGCAGAGGCAAGGGATTTATTCAATTCATTTACTTCCTTTATTGCTGAGTGCGACAGATCAATAAGATTTGCCTGGTTGTCATTTGCCAGTGATATAGTCACTGCATCAAGCCCGTTCACCCTGCTGTATGAACTCTGTTCTTTTACTCCGAAAATGATTTCTGCAACATCCTTTAAGAGCACTGGGCCGGTCGGTTTTACTATCAGGCTTCCGATATCCTTAACATCGGTATATTCTGAGGAGACATTCACAAAAAGTTTATTGCTTCCGTCATAAACTTTTCCGACAAAAGCTTTTTTAGCGCCATTATTGTTCAGAAGTGACCTGATCTGACCAATAGATATGCCATTGGCCTTGCATGCCCTTTCGTTTAACCGTATTTCGATTGAATTTTCCTTCCCTCCAAATACCTGAACGCCTGCAATTCCATCAATATTTTCAAAGTGAGGTTTTATCTCCCGGTCAGCAATGTTTCTTATCCTGTCTATTCCGCCTTCACCACGCACCTGAAGCTCCATGAACCTGTTGGTAAGCTCTTTAAGATCAATCTTGATGACATTGATAAAAAACTCTGAGGGAATAGTGTTTTTAACAATATCGATTTTTTCCTGGAGCTTCAGGTTAGCATATTTCAGATTTGCATTCTGATTATAGTAAATAAAGATATTGCCGGTATTTGACGTGATATTTGATTCTATTTTTTCGATGCCTTCAAGAGTCCCGATTGCCCCTTCAATAGGTATTATTGCCTGTGTTTCAATATATGAAGGATCCATTTCTATTGGTGTGGCAACCTGAACTATCAGGAATGGAAGCTGTGCATTTGGGAATAATTCAACGGATAATTTCCTGTAAGAAACATACCCGAGCATTGTAAGCCCTATAAAGAGCATGCTGATAAAAATCCTTCTTTTTAGAATAAAATTCATTTTTGTCTTATAAGCAAATTGTCAAGGATTTACAATCTCTTTGTTCGAACCTGTGAGCCAGCTGCTGAAACTATCAAAGACCCAGTAAAAACATGGAATTACAACAAGAGTCAGAATGGTGGACGAGACAAGTCCGCCGATAACTGCAAGTGCCATTGGGGCTCTGAGAGAAGCACTCTCGCCGATTCCGATTGTCAGAGGCAACAGTGCAAGTATGGTGGTCAGACTTGTCATAAGAATAGGTCTGATCCTTTGTGTCCCTGCCAGTACAATTGCTTCCTTTTTTCTTACACCGCTTTCCCTCAGCTGATTTATCCTGTCTATCAGTAGAATTGCGTTGTTAACGGCTATCCCTCCCAGCATAATTATCCCGATATAGGCCATCATATTAAGAGTCTTTCCCAGGATGAAGAATGTAAATACAGTTCCGATTCCTGCCATCGGAATCGTAAGCATAATAACAAACGGCTGAATGACGGATTCGAACTGGGCTGCAAGTACCATGAAGACCAGAATCAGTGACAATATGAGTGCGAATGTCAGATTTGACATTGACTCTTTTCGTTTAAGTTCATCACCCGTAAATTCCATCTTGTAATCAATCGGCAATGCTACTTCTTTAAGAGACGTTTCTGCATTTTTTATTACCTTATCGAATGCTGAATTCTTGCTTATCATCGCATTAATAAAGCAAGTCCTCTGCTGATTCCTTCTTCTTACGTCGCGTGGACTGACAATAGTTTTCACAGCAGCCAGTTCACTTAGAGGAACTTTAATATTACCGGCAGTGATCATAAGATCCTGAAGCTGACGCAAAGAGAGATCACCCAGTTTAATTGTTATGTTTTTCATTTCCCCGTCCTTTTCGAAACTTCCGGCCGGAGACCCTGATAAAAAGCTTTTAATCTGATTTATTATAATTTCTGCTGTTACATTATAATAACTGGTTTTAAATTTATCTATTGCCACTTCAACCTCGGGAGTGCCCTGATCTATTGATGTCGTAATATTATAAAGACCCGTATTCTTCATCAGGATTGCTTTTGATTCATTTACGATTCTCTCAAGTTCAGCGTAATCATCACCTGATATCTCGAGCGAAAACGGTGCTTCATTCGTACCAAGAGAAGTCTGGAGTGCTGTCTCTTCCCGGGTAAAACCTGATTCAATCTCAGGAATGGTTTTCATGTAATTGCCAATAAGAGATATTGCACTTTCAGTTTCAGATGCATAGGTGGGTGCAAGCACGATTTTAATCGATCCTGTATTTTCACCTTTTGTTACCTCTGTGTTCAAAGAAGAAGTGTTATCGGTACCCGCCTGGGAATAAAGTGTTTTGATCTTTTCTCCCAGCAGTCCTTTGATAATGCCTTCAGTTTTTGAAATGGTGTTTTCTGTTCTTGTCAGACTCGTCCCTTCAGGAAGCTTAAGATTTAAAGTGAATTCGGCAGATTCAGATTTTGGCATGAATTCACTTCCCAGATGTGGTATGATAAGAACAGTTATTCCAAGAAGAACAATTGATAGAATAATTACGAAATTTCTTTTCTCAACTATCTTTTCCAGAAATTTTTTATACCAGGTGAAACGGAAAGGAGTTGACATATCCGCTTTCCTCTTTTTATCAGTGAAAAGAGTTGAAACGAGCATTGGGATAACCAGCATGGCCACAACAAGTGAAGATAAGAGCGAGAAAGCCACAGTCCATGCCTGATCCTTGAACATTTCACCCGAAGCACCATGCAGGTATACAATTGGAAGAAATACAACAATAGTGGTCACTGTCGATGAAGTGATTGCGGCTCCGACTTCGCCGGTTCCCCTGATGACTGCATCTTTTAGGGGAACACCTTCTTCACGAAGCCGGGTTATATTCTCAAGAACAACAATAGCATTATCGACCAGCATTCCCGCTCCGAGTGCCAGGCCACCAAGAGTCATGATGTTGAGCGTAAGGTGATTAAAATACATCAGGTTAAAGGTAGCAATGATGGATACAGGGATTGCAACACTTATGACCAGGGTGGTCCCGATTCTTCTGAGAAAGACATACAGGATAAATACTGCAAGAAGAATTCCAATAATGAGAGTATTTTTCACTTCTCCTATTGCATTATGAATGTATGCACCCTGATCCTGCACTCTTATGAACTCGTATCCGGGCAAAGCCTTTTCAAGAGTTGTTATAGCCTTCTGCAAACTCTTAACGACATCGACAGTGTTAAATTTGGGTTCTTTATAAATAGATAATCCGACACACCGCTCTCCGTTGATTGTGACAATATTCTCAGGGTCTTTATTTCCATATCTTACTGTAGCAACATCTCTCAGATAAACGGGCACTCTGACTGAATTGGATGGCTGTACGTCTGCAGTTGCTGCCTGGTCAGTGATCGGTGCAGCCGGTGTTGCGGCTGATTGTTTAAACCCAACCACAATATTTTCAAGATCGTTGAGGTCTTTTAATACACTCACACCCTTTACAACATATTTCAGACCCATATCTTCAATAGTACCTCCTGAAACGTTCCGGTTATAGTTTGCAATCTGGGCAGCAATGGCATCAGCGGTGAGACCGAATGACTCAAGTATGTATTTATTCGTCTCTACAATAACTTCGCTTTCTTCTGTTCCGGTAAGTTTTACATCTGCAACTCCTTCAATACGTACCAGCTCATTCCTGATGTAATTCTGACCCACCTTCCTCAGTTCATCCATGTTGGTTATGTTGGCATTTTTCAGACCAACTATCATTACGGGTGATGCATTCGGATCATATTGTGAGATTGTAAAGCTCTCGAGATCAGAATTCTGCCTGAAGGTGTTAAGCTCTTTCTGAAGATCGAGAAATGCTTCATCCATATCTTTATTCCAGTCGTAGTCCACTGTAATTGTTGCTGATCCGACCTGACATACAGATGATACCTGTAATACGTCGCTCTGACGTGAGGAAAGAGATTCTATCTGTTCAACATAATTTTTCTCAATCTCTTCCGGAGGCTTCTGTCCGGCTTTAAGTTCGATAAAGATCTTTGGATTATTAAGGTCAGGGAATAGGTCCGTTCCGAGTTTACCAAAAGATATAAATCCGAGAAGGACTATCCCCAGCACAAACATCGAGACAGTAACCGGGTATTTTACAGCAAATTGTGCGATCCTGTTCATGTTTATTATTTAATGATTTTTACCTTAGATTTATCGCCAAGAGTCTCAAAACCGCTGATAACAACCCGATCATTTTTCAGGAGTCCCTTTGTAACTTCTACTTCATTAACATTTTCAAGTCCAGTCTCAATAATTCTCTCAGCAGCTATTCCGCGATCCACAATGAATACAGTTTTTCCACGCTGGCGTGAAAGGACAATACTTTTAGGGATCACAATTACTGAGTCCTTATGATTCGTAATTATATCTGCCTTCACAAACATTCCCGGACGGAGAAGATATTTTGGATTATTAATTAAAATATTGCCTTTAAAAGTTCTTGTATCGGGGTTAATTGCCGGAGATAACTGAGTTATGTTTCCAATTATGGTATCGTCAGGTATGGTGTAATTAGTCAGTTTGACAATTTGCCCGGGTTTAATTACAAAAATATACTTTTCAGGAAGCTGGACATCCATAAACATTACCTGGTAATCCATTATTTTAGCAATAGTAGCTCCAGTCTCAACCTGGGTACTCTGGGTATAATATGGCAAATCAACAATAACTCCATCTATGGGTGCAATAATTTTAGTTTTATCAAGCTGCAGCTTCGAACTTTCAACAGTGGTTTTGGCATTTTCATAATTTATCCCTGCAGTCTTAAGCTCTTTCAGTGTGACGCCCCCCTTTTCATAAAGTGATTCTTCCTTTTTCAGCTCACTTTCAGTCAGTTCAAGATTAAGCTGGTTTGTTTCAAGCTTTATAGAATTTACATACTCTTTATCTTCAAGACGAGCGATAAGAGCTCCGGCTTTTATTCTATCTCCCAGCTGCCATAACCGGCCATTCTCAGGATTTTTTTCAAGATAATACGAGGCAGTTATCTTCGACTTCACTGTGATTTCTCCTTTTGGAATGGCAGTACCAGTAGTGTTTATGAATTCTTCAATAGATTTCAGTTTCAGGTTTTCAGCCGAGACAGGGATTTCAATATCAGCCTTAAGATTCTGGTCCTGATTTCTGCAGCCCGTTAGTATTACGATTGATACTGCAATTAGGAAGATACTTTTTTTCATCTTTTTATTGATTTAATATTGCTTTGTCTAATGACATAACTGGTGTAACTGCTGTTTTTTTCTCAAAATCGTAAAGCGTTTGAATCTTAAGATTCAGAAGCTCCAGTTTGTATGAGATAAGAGAATTTGTATAAGTAAGCTGCTTCTGCGACAACTGATTCTGGAATAAATTGAGATCCATACCGGTCAGATCGCCATTCTTATATCGTTCGTTATTAAGATCATATGTTAATTGAGCATTTATGACGTTTTGCTTCGCAATTACTATTTGATTCCCGAGATTAAGCAGATTGCGGTATACTTTTCTTATATCCAGAATTATGTTATTCTGTTCCACTTCCAGATCAATCTGTGAACTGGCGATGCCTGCCTCCGAAGCTTTAATCATCGACTTTCTCCGGCCCCAGTCCCATAATGGAACCGCAAAGGTCAATGATACACCCTCATTATCAGTTCTGTTAGGGTCTGCATAAGTCTTTTTGAATTTTTCATTGTAGCCCGAAAGTCCTACTGATAAGGATAAATTCCCTTTAAATTCGTTAACAGCCTTGGTCTGGATAAGGTCGAACTGCGAATTTTCAATATCAATATTCCTCTGGCGAAGTTCCATCCGGTTCTTTAGACCCTGGTCAATTGCAAAGGAGATATTTACCGGAACAGTATCAACAGCGATATTAGGGAGAACAATAACATCGTCGTAAAGACTCATGCCAATAAGTTGTTTAAAATCATCTTTAGCATTCTCGAGTGATACCAGGCTGTTTTCATAATCAGATTTTGCGGTGGCCAGGTTGAGTTCAGCCTGGAACATCTCTTCTCTCGGTGAAATTCCTGCATCAACTTTATTTTTAGAGACTTCATGGTTCTTCTGCATGTTCTGATAAGCCTGATTGGCTATCTCAAGACTCTTTTGCTGCTGGTAAACATAGTAGAACGATTGTGTTACCTCTTTTTCAAGAGCAAGTAATTGAATGGCATACGATAACTGCGAATTTTCAAGGGCCAGTTGAAGTTGTTTCAGCGTAAGCTTTGTCCGGTTGTAAGTGAATAGAGGCTGATTTAAAGTAATTCCAAGGTTGTTGCTGAAAACTTTTTGTTTTAGGTTTGCAAACTGACTGTAACTGTCAAGATAGCTGAATTCGTTTGTCAGTGAGATAGTTGCGTCGGTAAATATAATCGGTTGAACAATTGAAAATGTACCGGACGATCCGATATTTCGTTGAGTGTTATAATTGGAAATCAGTTCATTGAACACTTTTCCCTGATCATAGCTGATAGGGTTGAGCGACAGTGAGAATTGCGACTTAAGAGACGCGTTTTGTGCATTCAGATTTTCCTGGCTCCTGACAAGGCTGAGCCTTGTTTTTTTCATCGCCGGACTATTCACTTCAGCAATTCTAAGACTCTGTTCAAGTGTCATTCCCTGCTGCGAGAAGGAAATTGATGAGCTGACAATTAATATCAATATCAGCAAATTGATCTTTATTTTTTTGTTTGAATGTTCTGTCATATGGAGTTTGTATTTCTTTGTGTAACTCTTTTCCTCTTGGTTTTTACCCCCCAACCCCCCAAATGGGGGGCCATTAGGTCTGTGTAACTCTGTGCTCCTCAGTGTTCTCTGTGTAAGTTCTTCTTTTTATTTTCCCGCAGATTAGAGCAGATCTTTGTTTATGTTGTTTTTTATTTTCTAATGCTGTAGTACCCATTTAACAGCATCTCCAATCACAATTCTTCCGGAAGATTTATTTGTTAAAACCACTTTAGCTGAATCATGTGAGAAATAAAACCGGCCCAGGTCATTCCATCCGCCTTCTGCCTGCTGATAATCAATACTTATGTCATCAACCCCTTCATCATGATATACCTTATAATGCATATCCTTGTACTTATTGTCATTACCCGATTCACCGCCATTCCCGTCTTCTGATCCGTCGCCTGAACTTATTTTTGAGCGCCTGGCAGTTTTATCCACATAGCAATAGACGTTATAGTAACCAGGTTCCCTGATATTTGTATGCCAGCTTATAACATTGTCCCCTGTACCTGACTTTGTATACAGAGCAGAACGGACATACTTTCCATAATAATCCGTAAGAATTACTTGTTGCCAGTAATCAGGTGTATTCCAGTCGCTTATCTTCATATATGTATTTGCATTCCTGTTTTTTACCCGAAGAAGCTTTTTTAACGGACTTGAATTAATCTTTTTGGCATATATAAATCCCTGATCTTCATTATCCACTATAATCTCAGATGGATCGGAGTAGGGAGGAATCGAACCGAGTACTTCCTCACCTGAGAATTCTTTTACATCCCCTCTGGATTTATTTACATTATCAAAAGGCAAGGTTATTTCACCTGGTAAGTTTCTGGCAAACAGTGTGTTTATCATCATTACACGTGGTTCATCATCTAAAACAATCCCTATTTTTTTTGCCTCATGCGGACCCAGGAATACTATTTTAGAAATGTCGTCTGCATCCATGCCACGGCCACGTAGCTCCATCGCAATTTTACTACCGCTGCCACCCCTGACCTGCGCCTGCTCCTGCTTTAATTTCAGCTCAAGTAATCCTCGTTTCGATCCTCCGGTACTAAAGGCAACATTAAATAATCCGGCTACAGGCTCAGGATTTGATGCAATAAAAGTAACCTGGTATCTCGATCTGTCACCGACAATTATTTCAGTTGCTTTTAAGCTGGTAAAAAGAAACCCCGGTTGCTGTTTGCTGTTAAACCAGGTATCAAGGGAAGGATAAAAATCAAATCCGAATTTTGTTTTGAAGTCATCATTGAACGCCTGAAGATCAATTTTTTTAAAGCGATGCTTGTCAATATATTCCGCGAACCATGGTTTAAATTCCCTTAAGCCTGCTTTTGATCTTAAAAAATTAAAAAACCAGTCTCCTTTCACTGTCAGAACTGTGCGCAAGGTATCCCCTGAAGGGTTTTTTGCAAGCAGCTCTCTGAAACTCAAGTTTTTCAGGATAAGATTGGCTCTGTCATTATCTGACAGTATTCCCAAACCCGACATTAACCAATTCCCATCCTCCTGATCCGCTATATGTTGCAGATGAGACTCAAAAACTGCATTTATAACAGGATAATCTGACGAATAAAAGTTGTTTTTGAAGAAATAGAAACTGGGACCAAGCCGGTACCGTAATGGTTCATTTGATGGTGTACCATTTACGAACCTGAAGTTCTCCCCGCTGATAAACGCATTTTTTATAAAATCATTAAATAATCGTACCTGTAACTCTTTATCGGTAATAACCTCATTGTTCCGTGCCATTCTCTTTTTCTGCCGGCTGAATCGCTTGCCGAAACCGGCATTCTCAATGGTCGATAATTTCTCAGGAAGAAGAACCATCGATGGCTGAACTTCCGCCCTGGTCTGGGTATTTTTCTTTGGATACGAATAAAACTGAACCGGCACCTCAACAAGACTGAGAGTCGTAAAAGGATATTCGGTTGAGAAACTTGTTTCGAGATCGCGCATTATGCCTGATATCAGATTTGGGAGTGTATCCCTGATCAGATTCAGATCTTTTTTATAATAATCATGTCCCTGAAAGTAATAGGTTATATATTCAACGGAATCGACCTTTACAGAGTCAGACTTATAATTGCCAATTGCAAGCGTCAAGCCGGTCAGCGGACTGTCTGGTTTAAAGAGGGTATAACCATTGCCTGCTATCTTTCTTCCCTGTGATACTGAAGTGAGTCCGTCTTCATTTTTAACCCTGAGAGTATATTTTGTAAAATCAATCTTGATTCTTGCCGGGTCTTCCGGATAATAGTTTAGGCCGGCAACAGGATACCAGTGTGTCTCAGGGGTAAGTAATACATACTTTTCATCGAGGAATGCCTGCCGCTTATGAACATTCACCATCATGATCCTGTAAGGAGCCTCCCTGATATTATCACTGTAATTGGGATAGCAGAATGATTCATTGATAGTCCCTGAGTAAGAAATTACCAGGCTGTCTGTTTTTCCCGGATCAAGTATTTTTCCCGGATCTATTTCAATTATCTGATTTGTTCTCGTGAACTTAAGACCCATGCCGCTTGCTGTGATGTTCGAAACGTTCAGTGATGGATTGAGGGAGAAGAAGTACCGGTCAAGCGGTTCTTTACTGTCATTGATTATTCTCAGGTTTGCAGTAGCTTCCAGATATTTACCTTTATGAATAAAATTTATATCCTCATCGGTTACTGACGCGAAATTCTTATTTTCATACTTTCGGTTTGTGTCGATGACCAGCTTTTTAAAGATTTTTCCATTATTATAAACCGAATATGTATTGAATGCACAGATCCCTGCACCTGTCAGGAAAGCGGCTATTAATACCAAGGTAAGGATACGATGAAATTTAGATTGAGGCAATCGCTTGAATAACAGGACTGTTAGCAGAACCAGTACCATGCCAAGGAAGAAATAGAGAAGTCTTTGGCTGACTATAAAGCTCAGGTTACCGAATCCTACCACTCCCGACTTAAAGACCGGAATTCCGAAAGCCATATAATCAAAAAGAGTTCCCATTCTGAACCATAAATAGAAGATGTCAAGAGCGGCGATACCCAGAAGCAGCAGGAAGGTAACAGGCTGATTTCTGATTAAGGACATTAGTAGGAAGGCGAGTCCCAGACTGAATACTATTGTTGGTACGCATATTATCAGGAGGTAAGCGATATATGACATGAAGTCAATTGACATGGTTTTGGAAATAATATTCATCAGCATTCCAATTGAGAGAATCACTATGTCAAGACCAAGGAATAATTTCAGGATTCCCCATGTTTTGCCGGCAACATATTCGAGATTTGACATTGATCTTGTGTACAAAACTTCATTAGTGTCAAGTTTTTTATCTCTTTTCAGAAAGTCAGCAGCGAGGAAAATAACAACTATTGCCTGACCGATATTAAGCAGGTAGAGGTTTATTAGTGGTACTGAAGAAGAAATTGATACCAGTTCCCAGTTCTCATCACCAATAGGCGAAAAAAAACCGAGGTTTAAAATTGTGAAAATGAAAAGAGCAAAAATTGAAAAGAGTCTGAAAAACCAGCTTCTTCTCAGTGTTCTTGCCTCATATTTTGCAACAGTTCTTATATTATGAAGGAATGGCATACTTGTATTATCAATTAGTCAGAGATCTCGGTATGTAGCTTGTGCTCCATGAAATAGACATATGCATGTTCTATATTGGGAATTATAACTGCCGGACTAAAATCAGGAACAGTGTCTGAGACAACCTGAACTTCCCATCCTGTTTCAACCGGAATTGTGGAAATGATATTATAATGCTCCTTTACTCTCTCATAATCATAAGGATTCAGTACCAGTTTGAAAACATGACCTTCTGCAATTTTAACAAGGCTTTCCGGAGATCCCGAAAAAACCAGTTCCCCTTTATTAAGAAGCGCCATTCCCTGGCAGGTAGAAGAGATATCGCCTACTATATGGGTAGAAAGTATAATTGTTACGTCATTCTGGCTGAGCTGCGAAAGGATGTTTCTGAATCTTATTCTCTCATCGGGGTCAAGGCCGGTGGTGGGCTCATCAACGACTATTATTTTAGGGTTTCCGATAAGAGCCTGAGCGATTCCCAGACGTCGTTTCATGCCCCCTGATAATCTGTTTGCCTGTCTGTCACGTACTTCAAGCAGACCAACCTGGTCGAGAAGACGGTCGACCTCAGTGATCCTCTCTTTTTTGTTCCTTAATCCAGCCAGTGATCCTGAGTAATCGAGAAATTCCCAGGTTTTTAATGAGGTAAAAAATCTGAAATCCTGTGGCAGGTAGCCAAGTATCTTTCGTAGTTCCTTACGGTGTTTCTGAATATCCATGCCATCGACCAGAATCATTCCTGAGGTGGGTTTCATAAGGGTAACCATTATTCTCATAAGGCTTGATTTGCCTGCACCATTGGGCCCGAGAAGCCCGAACATCCCGGTACCAAACTCAATATTTATGTCCTTTAGAGCCTGATTCCCATTCGGATAAATCTGGTTTAGTCCCTGAATCTCAATTTTCATAAAAACCCTGTTTAAATTCGATGCAATCAGATCCTGAATAATCTTTGACGCTATAAAGACGTGAAATATTACGAATGTGACAATAAAAAAGTATGTTGTTCAGCATAAAAAACTTATTAGCTGCAGAGAGCGCAAAGCAGGCGCCGGGCATGCTAAGTTAAAACCATTTAATTCAATTCTTTGCGACCTTCGCGTAAAATCTTTGCGACCTTTGCGGTTAAATGCTCTTAATTCCTAATTTTGTAGATAAAAATTTCCAGGTGGTCTATCTGACTAATAAGCGAAAAATAATTAATGATCCTGTATATGGATTTATAAGCATCCCGGGCGATTTTGTTTTTGACCTTATTGAGCATCCCTGGTTTCAGAGGTTACGGAATATTAAACAGCTGGGACTCACAAGCTTTGTATATCCCGGTGCCACGCACAGCAGATTTCAGCACTGCCTCGGGGCATTGCACCTGATGAATTCGGCTATCGCCACACTCAGAAGCAAAGGTGTAATTATTACAGCTGAAGAGGAAGAAGCTACTCTGATTGCAATATTGCTCCACGATTCAGGGCACGGACCATTTTCACATGCTCTGGAAAATTCATTGATACATGGCATCACTCACGAGGATATTTCTCTTCTGCTGATGAGAAAGCTGAATGAAGAATACCATGGCCGGCTCAGCCTGGCAATTGAAATTTTCACAGGCACTTATTCAAGGAAGTTTTTGCATGAACTTATTTCAGGGCAGATGGATATGGACAGACTTGATTACCTTCGACGAGATAGTTTCTTTACCGGGGTAATTGAAGGATCCGTAGGGTCCGACAGGATAATCAGGATGCTCAATGTTGTGGATGACAGCCTGGTTGTGGATGAGAAAGGAATTTACTCTCTCGAAAAATTTCTGATTGCGCGCCGGCTCATGTACTGGCAGGTATATATGCACAAGACCGTACTTTCTTCTGAAAGCCTGCTTGTGAATATTCTTAAGAGGGCTAAGGAAATTGCTGATGAAGGACAAGAACTCTATACTACGCCAGCGTTAAGATTTTTCCTGAATAACCATATCGGTCATTCAGATCTTTCTGATGAAGGTACTTTTACTCCGGGAATGATCGCTTCAAATTTTACAAAGCTCGATGATTCTGATATTCTTGTCTCTTCAAAATACTGGGCTGATCATGATGATAAGGTACTATCAGAACTTTCAGGACGGCTGTTGCGCAGGGATCTTTTCGCGATTGAGCTGCAGAATATGCCGTTCCCGGCTGAAAGGGTGACTGAGCTTGGTAAACGCGCAAAAAGCCTGTTTAATTTTGAGAAAGGATCTGAGGACTACTATGTCTTTACAAACAGCATTTCAAACCTGGCCTATACTCCTGATGCCCCGGTAGTTAAAATACTTCTAAAAACTGGCAGAACGGCTGATATTTCAGCTGTTTCGGATATGTTTGATCACAGGTTTCTTTCCGAAAGAATAACCAAATATTTCCTGTGTTACCCAAAAGAATGTCGATAATTTAAATCAGAATATTATGGAATTTACTGCTGAAACAATCGCCGGATTTTTAAAGGGTGAGATAATCGGCAACCCCGGGATTAAGGTAAATACTGTTGCAAAGATTGAGGAGGGTCAGGCAGGGGCATTGTCTTTTCTGGCAAATCCGAAATATGAACATTATTTATACAGTACAAAATCTTCGGTAGTACTCGTAAACAAAAGTTTTCTTCCGTCTCAAAAGGTTGAGGCTACTCTTATCAAAGTAGAAAATGCCTATGAAGCATTCGCATCGCTGCTCCGGCTTGTCGATCAGGCCAGGCCCCGGAAAAAAGGGATTCATCCGACGGCAATTATTGAGCCCACTTCAAAAATTGGTTCAGATGTTTTCATCGGGCCTTACTCATATATTGGTGAGAATTGTACGATTGGTGACGGATGCTCCGTGTATCCGCAGGTTTATATCGGAGACAATACAAAACTGGGTAATAACTGTACAATTAACCCGGGGGTGAAGATCTATCATGATTGTATTATTGGGGAAGGCTGTATTATTCATGCAGGGTCAGTTATTGGGAGTGATGGCTTCGGATTCGCTCCGCAGAGCGATAATGAATTTATGAAGATTCCGCAGCTGGGCAATGTCGTGCTGGAAGATCATGTAGAGATAGGAGCTAATGTTACAATTGATCGTGCTACGATGGGATCTACATTTATCAGGAAAGGTGTTAAACTTGATAACCTTATCCAGATAGGCCATAATGTCGAAATAGGGGAAAATACTGTTATGGCAGCTCAGACAGGCATTTCGGGATCCACAAAGGTTGGCAAAAACTGCATGTTTGGAGGTCAGGTTGGGCTTGCCGGGCATCTGAAAATTGCGAATGGAACAAAAATTGGAGCTCAGGGAGGCATTCTCGGCGACGTGAAGGAGGAAAACAGCGTGATCATTGGATCCCCTGCCATCGAGCTGAAGCAGTTTCTCAGATCATCAGTGATTTTTAAAAAATTGCCTGAGATGAAGATAAAAATTGATTCGCTCGAAAAAGATGTTGAGTCGCTGAAAAAGAAGTAGTTTTGTCGCTGATTCGAAAATAAAGGTACTGCTATAAATGCAGTTAAGAAACAATTTTCTGGATTGTTCGATTTTTTTTTATTTTTTTTGTACCCGATTTTAAATTAATAATTTGCACTGATGAGTGAAAAACAGAGAACCCTGGCCAAAGAGATCAGCCTGACCGGCAAGGGACTGCATACAGGAAACAATGTAACAATCACCTTTAAACCGGCCCCCGTAAATCATGGGTATAAATTCTGCAGGGTCGATCTGCCTGGTAAGCCTTTAATTGAAGCTCTTGCTGAACACGTTACTGATACTTCAAGGGGAACGACTCTTGTTCAGAATAATGCCTCCGTATCTACAATAGAACATGTAATGGCTGCATTTCACGGACTGCGTGTTGATAACGCTCTCATTGAATTAAATGGTCCGGAAGCTCCTATAATGGGCGGCTCTGCCTGGAAATTTGTTGAAGCAATAAAGGAAGCTGGCATAGTCGATCAGAAAGAAGACAGGAATTACTTCGTTGTAAAGCAAAAGATCACCTTTTCTGACGAAGAACACGGGGTGGACCTGATAGTTTATCCCGACGATCATTTCAGCGTTAATGTTCTTATCGATTATAACTCTAAGATCCTTGGGAACCAGTATTCCATCCTTGATTCAATTGACGATTTTGAAGAGAAGATTTCAAGAAGCCGCACATTTGTCTTTTTTCATGAACTTGAGCCTCTTTTCAATATGGGCCTTATAAAAGGAGGTGACCTTGACAATGCAATTGTAATTCTTGAAAAAGAGGTTGAGCAGTCTGAGATTGACAGGATCGCGAAACTTTTTAACCGACCGGGAATAAACACCCATACTGCAGGCATTCTTAATAATACTGAACTGAGATACCCCAATGAACCGGCACGACATAAGCTTCTTGATATCATGGGTGATATCGCACTGGTGGGGCATCCGATAAGAGGAAAAATTGTTGCAACCCGTCCTGGCCATTATGCAAACACACGACTCGCAAAGATAATTAGACAGGAGATGAAAAAAGCTCTTTCAAAGCTTGATATTCCTGTTTATGATGCTTCAATTCCTCCCATCTTCAGTGTTGAAGATATAAGAAAAAAACTGCCTCACAGGTACCCATTTCTGCTGGTAGATAAGATCATTGCTCTTGATGAATCTTCAATAGTTGGGATCAAGAATGTTACATTTAATGAGTCCTTTTTCCAGGGTCATTTCCCTGATGAGCCTGTAATGCCGGGAGTATTGCTTGTCGAAGCACTCGCGCAAACAGGAGGTCTGCTCGTTTTAAGTTCAGTTGAAGAACCTGAAAAGTATTCCACTTACTTTCTTAAAATAGACAAGCTCAAATTCAAGCAAAAAGTAGTACCCGGAGATACCGTAATCCTTAAAATGGAATTGGCAGACGTCATGCGACGTGGTATAGTAACGATGTTTGGTCAGGCGTTTGTTGGTAATAAGCTGGTTCTGGAAGGAGAAATGACTGCACAAGTAGTAAAAAACAAATAGAAAACTTAATGATCTCAAATTTAGCTTTTATACATTCTGACGCAAAAATTGGCGAGGATGTTATAGTTGAACCATTTGCATATATTGCCGGTAATGTAAGCATTGGCAGTGGGACCTGGATAGGTCCTAATGTTACGATCATGGACGGTGCCAGAATCGGAAAGAGCTGCAGGATATTTCCTTCAGCCGTTGTTTCAGCAATCCCCCAGGATCTTAAATTCAGGGGTGAGGACTCTACTGCTGAAATAGGCGATAATACCACTTTAAGGGAATGTGCAACTGTTAACAGGGGCACAGCAGCAGTTGGAAAAACAGTTGTGGGAGCAAATTGCCTGTTAATGGCTTATTCTCACATCGGACACGATTGCCTGATAGGTGACAATGTAATTATCGGAAACTCCACAGCACTGGCAGGAGAGGTTGATGTTGACGACTGGGCAATTCTCAGCGCCGGAACTATGGTTCACCAGTTTGCACATATAGGAGCACATGTAATGATTGGCGGAGGAGGCAAGGTTCGTATTGACGTGCCACCGTTCATAAAAGCTGACCGCGATCCCTTATCATATATGGGACTAAACACTGTCGGACTGACACGGCGAGGATTCGAAAAGGAACGTATTGATGAAATTCATGAAATATACAGGGCTATTTATCAGAAAGGTTTGAATTTTTCACAGGCATTGGACTTTGTGGAAAAAGAGTTTAAATCTTCTCCTGAAAGAGATTATATTCTTGCATTCATTAAGAAATCTGAGAGAGGAATTATAAGAGCCCGATAAATTATTTCTACTCCTTCCAGCCCTGGG
Organism: uncultured Bacteroidales bacterium; assembly: GCA_963715785.1. GTDB lineage: Bacteria > Bacteroidota > Bacteroidia > Bacteroidales > VadinHA17 > LD21. Next base: position 648,043 of record OY970276.1, on the reverse strand, counting down.
CTGTTAACCCAACCTCAGAACCATCGTCGCCGACTATAAAATTTCCAGTACCTGCCGATGTCATATGACCGATTATTTTTACAGATTGTATTGTCCTGATCTTTTCAACCTGTTCAAGACCAACAGTGAACAGCAGTTCATAATCCTCACCTCCATTGAGAGCAGGTGTGATAGGATCAATATTAAATTCTTCGGCGAGCCTGGTGGTCTCGTAATCAATAGGGATCTTGCTGTAAAAGATCCTGCAGCATGTTCCTGATAATCTGCATATATGAAGAAGATCGGAAGCGAGCCCGTCAGTTACATCAATCATGGAAGTAGGTCTGATATTTTCCCTGCTGAGCTCTGATAAGACGGTAACAGGAATTTCGGGTTTAAGCTGTTTGCCAATAATATATTCATAACCTGAGAGATCGGGTTGCATTACCTTCTCCTTTTCAAAAAGCTTGCGCTCTCTTTCAAGAATCTGAAGGCCCATAAATGCTGAACCAAAATCTCCGGTTACGCATATCAGATCGTTTGGTCTGGCGCTGTTCCTCCTTATCAGATTTTTTTCATTCACAGTACCCACAGCAGTTACTCCTATTGTCATGCCTGTAATAGAACTGGTAATATCCCCTCCGGCCAGATCAACACCATATTTCTTGCATGCCAGCCCGATCCCTTCATAAAGATCCTCAACCTGCTCAAGATTAAATTTTGAGCTGATCCCCAGGGCTATCAATACCTGTTCCGGATTTCCATTCATGGCATAAATATCTGAGATCGCTCTTATAACAGCTTTGTATCCAAGGTGCTTCAGAGGATTATATATAAGGTTAAAGTGAATGCCTTCCAACAAGAGATCGGTTGATACAAGGGTCAGATTATTTCCTGCATTAATAACGGCAGAATCATCCCCGATACCGCTCACAGTTGAGTTGTTTATGATCTTAACATCCCGGGTCAGATGATTAACGAGACCAAATTTCCCAAAATCATTTATTGATCTTTTTTTATTTCCTGATTCGCTCATTATAATTAGCTTCTTTTTTAACCGCAAAGTACGCAAAGAAAATACAAAATTTCTTATTTGAGACCTCTGCGAATCACGGATTCCCTGGGATTTCGATCTCTGCGGTTAACTTTTTTTACAGATTTCTCACTTACTGATAATATCCCTTCCAAAAGGAGACAATGCTATTGCGGTAAGCTTAAAATGCTGCAGACCAAAGGGGATTCCGATAATAGTTATACATAAAATCAGCCCGAATATTGCATGAGTAATTGCAATCCATATTCCACCGCAAAGAAGCCAGATAATGTTCATCAGTATATGAAGGCAACCTGAGGCCCTTGGTTGAACCACTGTGTCGCGGCCGAAAGGCCACAGCGATAATGAAGCCATTTTGAGCGTCTGGAGCCCGAATGGAATCCCTACTATGGTGATCATAAGCAAAATGCTGCCTATTAAATACTCTATCGCAATTACTAATCCACCAAATATTAACCAGATAAGATTTCCTAAAATATTCATGTCTTACATTTATTGGTTTATTCCAGGACTACAGTTTTGTCTTTAGGATACTTAACAGAGTATGTAAGCACTATCTGCTTGGTTTCCTGAGGTTTTATCTCAAGGTCCCAGCTTATCTCACCGGTCTGCTGGTTAAGCCTGCCACCTGACAGTTCGACCGGATCGACATTTATGCTACTATTAGAGGAGACAGGGATCTGATCGTTCAGTGTTATTTTAACCGGGTTGGTTTTATTATTTCTTATTGTAAGCAGAAATGAATAAGTGTCTGTCCGATTTGCGCCTATTACCTTCCTGCTGGTATAATCTTTCCTTTTCTCTCTTTTTACGAGAATGCTGTTATCAGTGCCTAGTGATATAGTAAGCGTATCTTTTAACTGATTAACATTAAGAGTCGATTTTCCGACAAATGAATTTTCAAAATAAAGGGTAGCTTCTCCTGTCTGGAGACTTAATTTTGCCCAGTCGGTGATATTTGCTGTGAGATAGGCCAACGGCGATAGCTTGGGCGTGGTAACGTATTTATAATCAGCCGGGGCTGTAATCCTTTGGATTTCCACAGTCTGGACTTTTCCGTCAGATTGAATAGTGTAAGGCACTGAGATATCGAAAGTTACAGTTGTCTCTCCTACCTGAGTATTCACATTTACAGGCGAAGATTCCATTTCCTTATTGTTCTCAATGGAAGTCTCTGGCATAATATCTTCTTTCATCACCGGAGCCAGACTTCTTTTTGCACTGGGTGCTATATTTTTATATAAAGTGACCGGAATATAGAAGTCGACAAACCAGGGACTCAACATGGGAACATCTCCTGCAACCCATGGCGTTGCATTTGAAAAACTCAGCTTTACATCTTTCCAGTCAACGCCTGAATTCTGGAAAACATTTGCCTTATAAAATATAGCAACAGGATTTTTTATATTGTCCACTCTTATGTCGTAAGATGGATACCAGCCCGCATTTGCTGCCACATAACTGAATGTCAGCTTACCTGCTTCCTGCTTATCTGATGAAACGGTAACCAGGATCTCGCCTGAAGGAAGCTGTTGTTTGCCCAGTTTATCGGCTATTTGTTTCTGAAGAGCAGAGATCTGTTTATTGTAATCTTTTATAATCCTTTGCTTTTTTAAACGTGTAAGAACTACCTGTTCCATATTATTAGTGTACAGATCCATTACATTTTTTAGCTGTTCAAGCGTAAATGAGGTTTCCTTTACAAGGATTGCCCTGTTGGCTATAAGAAAATCCTCTTTATCCTGCAAAGAGCTAAGCGCTGCATTTTCATCCTCAACTTTTGTCTGGAGGACTTCTATCTGACTTCTGATGCTTTTGACCTCCGGAGAGTCTTCAAGGTTCTGGAGGTAATTATTCTGATGATTTACGGAAAGGATCGTGAATTCACCATATCCTTTAACCTGGATACTTTGAGGATCGATGTAAGGAGAAAGTCCTGAAAGTTTGAGAATGCTTTTGCCCGGAAGAAGGGAAATTGAAGTTTCATGTTCGATCTGTGCTCTATCGGGGTAAACCGTAACATGCTTTATTTCAGCTTTTATTTCCTTTTCAGTTTGGGCATTAAGACTGAAAAATCCGAGGATCAGAGCTATTGCGAGGGTTATTGATCTTTTCATAGTTAGCTTTTAATTACCACTCTAAAGTTAAGTTTTTTTTGAAATAGGAAAGATAGTTCTTAAAGATTACACATTGAAACTCAGATCAAATATCAGTTTTCTTCAAAAACCTGAAGTGGTATGAGGATTGGTTAATTAATAAATCTTAGAACAACAGATCGTTTGCCATTGCGTCTTTCCATCGTTTTAGCATTCTCCCTCTGACTATTAATATATGTTAAATATTTCTTTTCATGCCTCAGATTGCTTAATTAGTCTACCTTTGACCAACATAAAATTTTCAAAATGAAGGGACTAAAAATTGGGAACCTCAGGATAGCAGTACCAATTATTCAAGGGGGAATGGGTGTAGGCATATCTCTTTCCGGTCTTGCCTCCGCAGTTGCTAATGAAGGCGGAGCAGGAGTTATCTCAAGCGCCGGACTCGGACTTTTATACAAAGATTTTTCATCTGATTTTCTTGAAGCCAGTATATATGGACTTAAAGAAGAGATACGCAAGGCCCGTGAAAAGACTCTCGGCGTCATAGGTGTGAATGTGATGGTTGCCATGACCAATTTTACGGATATGATTAAAACAGCCATATCAGAACGGGTGGATCTTATTACAGCCGGAGCAGGACTTCCGCTGGATCTTCCATCTTTCCTTAAGAAAGACAGCACTACAAAGCTGATACCTATTGTATCTTCCGCCAGAGCCGCAAGGATCATTTGTGAAAAGTGGAAATCAAATTACGATTATCTTCCTGATGCAGTAATTGTGGAAGGACCAAAGGCAGGTGGACATCTTGGTTTTAAAGAGGACCAGATTTTTGATAATGACTATTGTCTTGAGAAGCTTGTCCCTGAAATCGTCAGTGAATTGAAAGTATTTGAAGAAAAATACGGACAAAAAATACCGCTTATTGCTGCCGGTGGGATCTATACCGGTGAAGACATACGCAAGATATTGAGTCTGGGCGCATCAGGTGTTCAGATGGGCACACGGTTTGTCACTTCTGACGAATGCGATGCTTCCTTTGCTTTCAAGCAGGCGTATATTGACGCCGAAAGCTCTGATATTGAAATTATTAAGAGTCCGGTTGGCATGCCAGGCAGGGCAATACTCAGCAATTTTATCACCAAGGTTAGGGAAGGCAAGAAGCAGCCTAAAAAATGTCCGTTTAAATGCATCAAGACCTGCGATATATCCAAGAGCCCATATTGTATAATTGTTGCCCTCATAAATGCTCTGAAAGGCAATTTTGAAAATGGCTACGCATTCTGTGGATCAAACGCCTTCAGAGCGACCAAAATATCTTCAGTCAAAGAAATATTTCAATCACTTATCCAGGAGTATAAGGAAAGCAAATAAATTTTGCGCCTTATCTTAACACTGCTCCACTCACAATCTTGCCCAAGTCTCGTGTTAAGGGAACCGTTTATGGTTTTCTGCGTTATACTCTTGCAGTAAATCCTGATTAGTTGTGATTATTCTGCAACTCTGTGACAGTTCTTCCAATACTTCTATCCCGAATCAGTTTTTCACGCGAAATGCTTTTTACAATCCTATTTTTTTATATTTTTGTATGTTTATTTAGATTAAATATAAGTAAGGCATTATTATTGTACTTTAAGTGGTAACAGGGAAGATGGTTTAGTCGTTCGAAAATCAACAGGGCAAATACAGAAAATTGTTTTTGTTTATGCACGAGGCTCAATAAAAAAAGAAATGGAAAAAGATCAGGATAAAATATTAAGTGATGTTACTACCGGTGAATACAAGTATGGATTCTATTCCGATATTAAGATGGACAAGATTCCAAAAGGTCTTAGCGAGGAGGTAGTAAGACTTATTTCGGCAAAAAAGAAGGAACCTGACTGGCTGCTCGATTTTCGTCTGAAATCATACCGTCACTGGCTTACAATGAAGATGCCAACATGGCCGAATCTTAAGATTGCGCCGATTAATTATCAGGATATTATTTACTATGCGGCTCCGGTTGAGCGAAAGAACACTGGCAGCATAGATGATATTGATCCGGAATTAAAGAGGACATTTGATAAACTTGGCATTCCGCTTGCAGAACAGAAGCATCTGGCAGGAGTCGCAGTGGATGCTGTGATAGACAGCGTTTCAGTAAAGACCACATTTAAGGAAACACTTGCAGAAATGGGGATCATATTTTGCTCCTTCAGCGACGCAGTGCATGAGTATCCCGATCTGGTTAAAAGATATATGGGGTCGGTGGTTCCCTATACCGATAATTTTTTTGCGACTCTTAATTCAGCCGTTTTCAGCGATGGTTCATTCTGCTATATCCCAAAAGGGGTGAGATGTCCTATGGAACTTTCAACCTATTTCAGGATAAATTCTGCCAACACAGGTCAGTTCGAAAGGACGCTGCTTATAGCTGATGAAGAGAGCTATGTAAGTTACCTGGAAGGTTGTACAGCGCCGATGAGAGATGAAAACCAGCTTCATGCGGCTATAGTAGAAATAGTTGCTGAAAAAAATGCAGAAGTAAAATATTCTACTGTTCAGAACTGGTACCCGGGCGATAAGGACGGCAAAGGCGGAGTTTACAACTTTGTGACAAAAAGAGGAATGTGCAAAGGCGAAAACTCAAAGATCTCGTGGACACAGATAGAAACAGGCTCAGCAATTACCTGGAAATACCCTTCATGTATATTGCGGGGTGATAATTCCACAGGTGAATTTTATTCGGTTGCTGTTACAAACAATTACCAGCAGGCTGATACCGGAACGAAAATGACTCATATTGGCAAGAATACTAAAAGTACTGTTGTATCAAAGGGAATTTCTGCCGGACATGGTCAGAATAGCTACCGAGGACTTGTCAAGGTTTTGAAAAATGCCTCCAATGCAAGGAATTATTCTCAATGCGATTCTTTGCTGATGGGTGATAAATGCGGTGCACATACTTTCCCATACCTTGAGGTTGACAATCAAAGCGCAAGGGTGGAGCACGAAGCAACAACCTCCAAGATTGGTGAAGATCAGATCTTCTATTGCAACCAGAGAGGCATTTCAACTGAAGATGCAATAGGTTTAATCGTTAACGGTTATGCACGCGAGGTCATTAATAAACTGCCAATGGAATTTGCAGTTGAAGCCCAGAAACTTCTCCAGATAAGCCTCGAGGGCAGCGTAGGCTAGAATACAAATTAACAATTATATAATATCATGTTGGTTATTAAGGATTTAAGGGCCTCAATCGGAGGTAAAAATATTTTAAAAGGTGTAAGCCTGGAAGTTAAACCCGGAGAGATTCATGCAATCATGGGTCCTAATGGCTCAGGGAAAAGCACACTTGCAGCAGTTCTTGTTGGACGTGAATTTGTGGAGGTCACGGAAGGTTCAATAACCTATTTTGGGAAAAACCTTCTTGAAATGTCACCCGAGGACCGTTCAAAAGAAGGAATATTCCTGGGATTTCAGTATCCGATAGAAATTCCCGGAGTGAGCATGGTGAACTTTATGAAAACGGCTGTTAATGAGCATCGTAAGCATAAAGGTCTTGACCCTCTTACAGCATCCGACTTTCTTAAAATGATGCGCGACAAAAAAGAACTTGTTGAAATAGATTCCAAACTGGCTAACAGATCGGTAAATGAAGGCTTCTCCGGAGGAGAAAAGAAGAAGAATGAGATATTTCAGATGGCTATGCTCGATCCGAAACTTGCTATTCTTGATGAAACTGACTCTGGTCTGGATATAGATGCCCTGCGTATTGTTGCTAACGGAGTTAACAGGTTAAAGCACTCAGATAATTCATTCATCATTATAACGCATTACCAGAGACTTCTCGATTATATAATACCCGATGTAGTCCATGTTCTCTACGACGGAAGAATTGTAAAGACTGCCGGAAAGGAACTTGCCTTTGAACTGGAGGAAAAAGGCTATGACTGGATCAAAAAAGAGATTGAAAATACTGTAGCATGAACGAAATATCTGAAATAACAGAAAAATATCTTGGACTTTATAAAGATAATATTGATAAGATTTCCGGAATATCCTCACCATTCTTCAATTCATTCAGGGCTGGAGCCTTAAGCAAATTTTCCGAGCTTGGAATACCTTCAAAAAAGAATGAGGCATATAAATATACTAATCTCAATGTGTTTTTTGACCACGACTATGAGAGCTATTTTATGCCGGTTCCCTCTGACTTTGTCAAGGCTGAAGAATTTCGATGTGAGGTTACTGACCTCGATGCTTATGGGATAGTATTGCTGAATGGTTTTTATCCTACAATAAATCATAAGCTGCAGGAACTTCCCGGTGGAATCTGGATTGGCAGCCTCAATGAAGCCGCTATTAAGTTCTCAGATATATTCGAAAAACATTTTGGCAAATATGCAAAAAGTGAAACTGACGGGCTTATTCATCTTAATACTGCTATGGCTTCCGACGGAGTATTTGTCTATGTTCCTGAAGGTGTCACCCTGAACAGGCCTGTTCAGGTCGTTAACCTGGTTCAGTCAGATGATGATACTTTTAATCAGCACAGGAATCTTATCATTGCAGAAAAAAATTCGACATTCTCTATAATAATATGCGACCATACTCTTTCTCCGCAGAAGTTCCTGACAAACGCCGTTACTGAGATATTTGTCGGCGAAAATGCTCATTTTGACATAATCAGAGTGCAGAATGAGCATAATAATGCCTGTAAAATAACCAATACGTTTATTCACCAGGAGAAAAACAGTGTTACTTCCTCAAATAATATTACTCTTCACGGGGGTCTGATACGAAACAGTACATATCATTATCTTGGCGGTGAAGGGGCAGAGAGCTATTCGTATGGTTTATTCCTTGCTGATAAATTTCAGCATGTCGACAACTTCGTAAATGTCGACCATGCTTTTCCCCATTGCACAAGCAACCAGCTATTTAAAGGAGTGCTTGATGATATGTCATCAGGAGCATTTAACGGGCGGATCCTGGTCAGGCCCCATGCACAGGGTACCCTTGCCTATCAGAGGAATAACAATATTCTTCTTACCGATGATAACAAGATGGATTCAAAACCACAGCTCGAGATATTTGCTGACGATGTAAAATGCAGTCACGGTGCAGCTATCGGTCAGCTTGACGATGATGCTCTGTTTTATCTTCAGTCACGGGGAATTGATAAGCGTGAAGCCCGGCTAATGCTGATGTTCGGTTTTGCACATGAGGTCATTCAGAATATAAAGGTCGACCCGCTCAGGGAGAGAATGGATAATCTTGTAATGCAACGGCTGAAAGGCGAACTTTCAAGATGCGCAAGTTGTATGGTAAAATGCGGGTAAATAAAAGTCAATGAAAGATATTTCCGACATAAGGGCTGATTTTCCGATTCTCAGCAGGAAAGTTTATGACAAACCGCTGGTCTATTTTGACAATGGAGCCACTACACAAAAGCCGCAATGCGTAATTGATGCCGTAGATGAGGTCTATTGTTCGTATAATGGCAATATTCACAGGGGAGTTCACTTCCTGAGTGATATGTCATCCGAGGCATATGAAAAGGCAAGAGAAACAGTCAGAGAATTCATAAATGCCGGGAAAAGAGAAGAGATAATTTTTACGTCGGGCACAACCGGTTCAATAAACGGGATTGCTTTCTCATTTGGTGAGAGATATATAAAACCGGGTGATGAGATCATCCTCAGCCGGCTTGAACATCATGCCAACATTGTTCCATGGCAGATGATGAGCCAAAGGAAGGGAGCTGTTTTACGGGTTATCCCAATAAATGATAAAGGAGAGCTGATCCTCGAAGAATATTACAAGCTGCTATCCCCCCGGACAAAGCTTGTGTCTGTCACTCAGGCATCAAATGCCCTTGGAACAATCCTCCCGTTAAATGAGATAATTGATGCAGCACATAAAGCCGGCGTTCCCGTAATGATAGACGGAGCCCAGGGAATTCAGCATGGAATTGTCGATGTGAAAGCCCTCGACTGTGATTTCTATGCATTTTCAGGCCATAAGATATACGGGCCTGCTGGAATTGGTGTACTATATGGGAAAGAAAAATGGCTTTCAGAACTGGATCCATTTCAGGGAGGCGGAGATATGGTGGATAAAGTTACTTTTGAAAAAACAACATATAACGAACTTCCCTTTAAGTTTGAAGCAGGCACAATGAACTATCCGGCTGCAATCGGTCTGGCCACAGCATTGGACTATGTTACTGGCATCGGGAGAGAAAATATTGAAGCGAGGGAACAGGAACTTCTGTCATATGCCACTCAACGATTGTCGGCTATAGAGAATCTGAAAATATTCGGAACATCTGAAAAAAAGATTTCCACTATTTCATTTCATATAAACAACATACATCAGTACGATACCGGTATGATTCTTGATAAGATGGGTATAGCAGTCAGAACCGGGACTCACTGCGCCCAGCCTGTGATGGACCGTTATGGCATTGATGGCACAGTTCGCGCTTCTCTCTGCTTTTATAACACAAAAGAGGAGATTGATACTCTTGCAGCAGGGATAGAAAAAGTAAAAAGAATGTTTGCCTGAGGTAACGATATGACAATAAAAGAAATACAGGATAGTATTATTGATGAATTTTCTCTGTTCGACGACTGGATGGATAAATACAATCTGCTCATCGATCTGGGGAAAGAACTGCCGGTAATTGATCCTAAGTATAAAGTGAAGGATTTTCTGATTGAGGGATGTCAGTCAAAAGTCTGGCTTCATCCCGATTACAATCAGGGTCTGATCACTTTCACAGCCGACAGCGATGCAATAATTACAAGAGGAATTGTAGCTCTTCTGATAAAAGTTCTGTCAAACAGGTCACCCGATGAGATAATAACTTCCGATCTTTACTTTATTGATAAGATCGGCCTAAGACAAAATCTCTCGCCGACCCGGTCAAATGGATTGTTATCTATGGTACGTCAGATGAAGCTGTACGCAATGGCTCTGAATGTAAAAAATAAATAAGGTTTTTTTATGGATCCGACTGAACAATTGGAAATTGAAACCAGGATAGGGGAAGTTCTGAGGAGCGTATATGATCCGGAAATTCCGGTTAACATTTACGACCTGGGCCTTGTATATGAGATTAATGTTGATGAAGAACATATCGCACATATAGTGATGACACTCACAGCTCCAAATTGTCCTATGGCAGAGGATCTGCTTGAGGAAGTGAAATATAAGGTAGCAGGAACAAAAGGAGTAAAGGATTGTGATCTTAAGCTTACTTTTAATCCGCCCTGGGATAAGAGTATGCTGAGTGATGAGGCTAAACTTGAACTGGGATTTCTCTAAAATAGGATATGAAAACGCCGGCAGATAAATCTCTATCTTTCCTGATAAAAAAGTATGCAGCCGAAGTAGGTTTCGACCTCTGCGGTTTCGCTCAGGCAAGATCCCTGGAGGAGCATCGGAATATAATCGCAAACTGGACTCTTGCCGGAATGAATGGCGATATGGCCTACCTTGGTCAGAACATTGGAAAAAGAATTGACCCGAGGATACTGGTTCCGGGTGCCAGATCAATCATTGTCACAGGTTTAAATTATTATACAGAGAAAAAGCAGGGAGGCAATGGAGTGCCCGTAATTTCAAGATATGCATATGGGGCTAATTATCACTATGTTATAAAATCAAAGCTTAACAGGATTATTTCATTTATTAAAGATATTCATCCTGAAGCTTCAGGAAAGGCATTTGTAGATACTGCACCTCTTCTTGAGAAAGCCTGGGGCAAAGAGGCAGGCTTAGGTTTCCCTGGCAGGCATTCCGTTCTGATAAACAAAGAGCTTGGATCATTTTTCTTTCTGGGCATAATCGTTATGAATATTGACCTCGAGTATGATAAGCCTGCCACAAAGGACTATTGCGGCAGCTGTAACTTATGTGTCGGGGCATGCCCGACTGGCGCCATAAATAGTGACAGGACCATCGATTCGAGGAAGTGTATTGCATTTCTGACACTCGAGTCAAAGACTTCTATTCCGGATGATCTGTCAAATAAGCTGGAGGGCAGAATATTCGGTTGCGACAGATGTCAGGAAGTATGCCCTTGGAATAAAAACTCCAAACCGCATAGTACTCCTGAATTTGAAATTCCTGAGGAGGTAAAAAAAATGACTGCTGAGGACTGGAAAGCCCTGACGAGGAAGGATTATAAAAGACTATTTAAAGATTCAGTTATCGGACGAAGATCTTACTGCAGGTTAATGGACAACATACAGGTTGCTACAGCAGAAGGAATCTGATTCAACCTTCACGATCCGCGATTATTGTTACTACAATCTCCCTCTTTTCACGCGGCCCGTCAAATTCACAAAAGAAAATATTCTGCCAGGAAGATAAACCAGCATTATAATCCATAATGGGGATTGTCTGGGATGCTCCTACAATTCCAGCTTTCAGATGAGCATCACCGTTATTGTCCTGGTGATCATGTTCCCATACTCCGGAGGGAATTAGTTTTCGGAGGAGGCTGATCACATCATTCTGAACCGACTGATCCCAGTTTTCCTGTATCATTATCGCTGCAGTTGATCCTCTCGCATATACTGAAGCGATTCCTGTCTTAACCTTGCTGAGGCCGATCAATGACCGAACCTCCCCGGTAATATCATAAAGGCCGTTCTGTCTATCGGTGCTTATTGTAATTATTTTTTGCATAATTGATTAACTGTTTTGATTAAAAAATGTTTAGTCTCTACAGGTTATTGAGATCCCTTTAATCATTGTCCACCATAAAATTACCACAACTTTTTTACCTTGCTGTAAAATTGACGTCTTTACATTATAATTCAACCAGGAATTTTGATAGATAAACGATTGATAGAAGAGTGCAGGGGAGGAAATTTCAATAATTTCCGGAAACTTGTTGAACTAACCTCTCCATTTGCATATTCGGTGGCATTCAGAATGCTTGGTAATGAGTTCCAGGCTAAGGATGTCGTTCAGGAAACGATGGTAAGTATCTGGCAAAAACTTCAAAAGATAAGATCTGCAGAAGTTTACAAGACCTGGGTTTACAGAATTGTAGTGAATAAATGTTATGATCAGATGAGAAAAAGGAAAAGAAACCCTGAATTTGTGGCTGATGATGCAATCTGGCAGTTTCTGACCAACAAGATCATGGAAGAACCATCGGCGGCGCTTGAGAATACTGAGACAGCGATGATCATTACTCTGCTGACCGAAAAACTGAGTTCAAAGCAGAAAGCAGTTTTTGTTTTATCAGAACTTGAAGGATTATCCAATGAAGAAGTATCAGACATTACCGGAATAAGCAAATCAGCTGTCAAAGCAAATCTATACTATGCAAGAAAGAACATTTCTGAAAGGATGAAGAAATACGTGTAGCTATGAAAACCAATGATGAAGATTTGAGTAAAGTTATTGACCTTCTCAGAAAGTCAAAGCCACTTCTGGAATCATCAGATGACATTGAAAGAGAGGTGATCAGAAGAATTACAGCCATTGATCGTTCCCGCACGCGACTCTCAGATATTCTTGATTTCCTTTTTGGTTGGGTCTACATCGGATGGGTGAGAAGAAGCCTTATTGCAGCATCAATCTTCCTGGTACTGATTTTTGGATGGCAACAGAGCATTATTATCAGGAGAATCGACAGGATTGACAGGCAGATTGTCATTACACGGAAAGATGAGACTTACTCACCCGGGAATAGAATAGAGAAACTGTTAATGATTTACAGGAGTTCCGGACACAGTTTTCATTCGGGGTCAGTCACAATATCAGAGCAGCAGATGAATGAAATTATTGAATCGGTAAACGAGCTGCAAGGTAAATATAAAGACCTTGAAAAGCTGATCGAGAGCGATCCGGAATTGAAAAAAATGATTGAAAGGAAATTGATCGAAAACAGGCAGTCAAAATTTAATCTATGAACCCATGAAAAGAAAATTGTTCAGATTGATTATTCTATCCGGTATTATGTCTCTGGTCTCCTGTAACGGACCTCAAACTACTGTAACCAATTATGTTCATCCCGATGGTTCAGTAACCAGGATGATTGTGATGAGAAGCACTCAGAATAAGGTTGAAAACAGGTTTAAATTGTCGGATTTGCAGGTGCCGTTTGATTCGACCTGGAAAGTTCGCGACTCCATTGAAATAGGTAATAAAGGCGACACGACCTGGGTAAGAAGGGCCGAAAAGCTATTTAAAAGTGCTGAGGAGATAAGTTTGACTTATAAATCTGATTCAGGCGCTGACAAAGCTTTCTCACGGCATGCCATATTTAAGAAATCTTTCAAATGGTTCAACACAGAATTCCGCTTTGCGGAAAAAATTGACAAGAACTTATCATTTGGCTATCCGGTTAAAGACTTCATGAATAAGGAGGAATTACGTTACTTTTATTCGCCGGAAAGTCTTAAACATAAGGATGAGACGGGTCCCGACAGTATTAAATTCAAAGCTCTGGGCGACTCTGTACAGAACAAGACTGATATCTGGACTGCTAGAAATTTAGTTTCCGAATGGATAGGCGAATTTACCAGGCTTACAGGAGGTAAAACAGATAGTGGCATGTCATTTCAGGCTTTAAAGTCGCATGAAATCGGACTTTCTGTGTTAATAGAGAAAAATGATAAGGGTCTCGACAGTCTCTGGAAAAACGGGATTATCCTCAGAGAAATGGTAGGAAGGTCAAATGAATTAAAATACAGGTCCGAAGCCGATTCTGCCCTTTCCCTGGTTTCAAATAAGTTCCTGTCAAACTTCAGTGAGTATTCCATCAGAACAATAATGCCCGGAAAAGTTATCGGGACCAATGGATTTATTGACAGCAGCCGTGTGCTGTTCTGGCCTGTTAAGGCAGATTATTTTTTATCTGAACCCTATGAAATGTGGGCTGAATCAAAGATAACCAACGTCTGGGCATGGATTATATCAGGATTATTCGTAGTTTTTGTACTTTCCGGCGTAGTAATGAGATTAACAAAAAGAGGCCGTATCAAAACATAAATTAAGGCGGTTTTTTATTTGATTTACATAACCTGAGGTTCCTGGAAGAGGGAGGCCGTCAACTTAAGATTTGGGGTTGTAGCAAATTCAATTTCGCGAGCTCGACGTAGTCAAATGAACATAAAAAAAGGTGCTCTTTTGAGACACCCTTTTTAACCCTAATCTACCTTAACTAACTAATTGTCAAACTATCTAACTTGTTCACTTAAATAAATTACAGCTACCGTGTGTAATCCTTTAACATCAGCATTAATTTCTGGCGTGTAAAGAAGATCCTGCTTTTTACCGTTCCTATCTTCAACCCCAGATCATCAGCTATCTCTTTATATTTATAGCCTTCAATATGCATCCTGAAAGGAATCCTGAACTCATCGCTCAGGGAATCGATTGCATTTTCAATTTCATCTTCGGCATATTTCGATTCCGGAGAAATGAACCCCTTGTCGTGAGGCATATTTATATAATATAAGTCCTGTGTTCCGTCAATAATTGTATTTTCTTTTACATTTCGTCTATAATTATTGATGAACGTGTTTTTCATAATTGTAAATACCCAGGCTTTGAGGTTGGTGTAATCAACAAACTTATCTTTATAAGTGATAGCTTTCAGGTAGGTGTCCTGAACCAGATCAAGAGCGCTGTCACGATCAGACGTGAGGCTCATTGCAAATCTCTGAAGATTTGTCTTCATTTCTATCAGGCTATTGTTGAATTCATACTGTGTCATAGCTCTTGGTTTTTATTGTTGAAACAAATTTACACAGATAAATAAAGATATGCAAATCTTAATATCTTAAAATCTTTATTTTCTGTCTGATTTATAAATTGAGTTCATTAGTATTGTTATGATATTGAGTAGAATATGGTACCCGGTTTTAAAGTATTCCAAATATGCTATAAATAATAAATTTGCATTTTTAGGTTTTTTTCATTTTCATTTTCAGGCTCCTTTTTGCCCGAAGATTACTTTCTAAAACCAGTCTGATACAAATTTAAGCTATACCTTCAGAGACTGGATTAATATAGGATTAAGGTTTGATTAAGGCTGAATTAAAAATCGCGAACACTTCACTGCCGATTATTGGTTCAACTTTTGTATTTTTAAGAAAAATTGAGCATGGAATTCAATATAAAGCTGAGTAACGGTCAGATATTAAAGGGGATAATAATAAGTCCCGGCGAAAACACACGGGCAGTAATAATTCTGGTGCATGGACTTGGAGAGCACATCCAGCGTTATCCTGACTGGGCAGAATTATTCAAGGAACAGGGTATTGGATTCCTCGGTGTCGATCTCCCGGGTCATGGCCGTTCCCAGGGACGAAGGGGCAATATAAGTAGTTATTACCAACTGGCTGAGATGATAGATATTCTACTGGAGAGCTCCCATCGGACCTTTCCGGGTTGTCCGGTTTACCTTTATGGGCATAGTCTTGGTGGCGGTATCGTACTTGAATATCTTCTGAAAAACAAACCAGAGCTAAAGGGCGCCATAGTAACATCTCCATGGCTCCGGCTTTCTTTTGAGCCTCCCACGGGCAAAGTAGTGCTTGCTAACATTATGAAATACATTATGCCCGGACTCACACAGCCGTCGGGACTTAATATTAATCATATTTCACATAATGAGTCTGTTGTGCAAAAATACGGGAAGGATCCGCTTGTGCATGGAAAAATCTCAGTGAGTTTATTTGCTGCCGCAATGAGCGCTGCAAAGTATTCGCTTGCTCATGCTTCAGAGCTTAAAATTCCTACGCTCCTAATGCACGGGAGTGAAGATATGATCACATCTCCCGAAGCAAGCCGGGAATTTGCAGAAAAAACTGAAATGGTGGAACTGAAGATATGGGAAGGTGGATATCATGAATTACATAACGAGCCTTTCAGGGATGAGGTATTTGCTTACATCATGAATTGGATAAACAGGCAGAGAAACTGATTGATAAAATTTTAAGATAATGGACCTGAGAACTACGTTTAAAATTGAACCTTCAGATGACAAGATCTCTTATAACGATCTTGTAATGTTCATTGGCTCATGCTTTGCTTCTGCAACGGGTTCTCAGATGGAGCTGGGTCATATGCCGGTAATGATTAACCCCTCAGGAGCTGTTTTTAATCCTGTTTCAGTATACAATACTCTCGATCTTATCGCAAAAGAGAAAGAGTTCCTGCTCGAAGACCTTCACTTTTATGATGGCAGCTGGTTAAGTTTTTATCATTATACTGATTTTTCAGCTGATGATCCCTCGGTTGTGTTGGAAAAGATAAACAGAAAATCGAAGGATGCCCTGGCTTTTTTAAAAAGCGCCAGGTTCTTGTTTATTACTTTCGGTACTTCCAGGGTATATAGATTGAAAAAGTCAGGACTAATCGTTTCAAATTGCCATAAAATACCATCTGAACAGTTTGAATCCGCGATCCTGACTGTAGATGATATAAAAGCTTTATGGGCTGATCTTCTTGACAGGCTGCAAAAGCTTTTCCCGGCGCTGAAGGTGGTTTTTACCATTAGCCCTGTGAGACATTGGAAGGATGGAGCTCATGGCAATCAGGTGAGTAAATCGGTACTTTTTGTTGCAGTGGAGGAGTTGCTAAAACACCGCACAGCCCCCAAATATTTCCCTGCATATGAATTGCTGATGGATGATCTGCGCGATTACAGGTTTTATGGCGAAGATATGTTGCATCCTTCAGTTTCTGCAATAAACTACATCTGGGAAGCATTTACATCGTGTTACTTTGAAGAAAGCACTGTAAGAACATGGAAAGAGGCAGTCAAAATAACAAAAGCCTTCAATCACCGCTTTAATACTGATTCGGTAAGTAAGAGAATTTCCTTTGCTGAACGGGTACTTAAACAGATCTCT
This sequence comes from uncultured Bacteroidales bacterium, assembly GCA_963715785.1. Lineage (GTDB taxonomy): Bacteria > Bacteroidota > Bacteroidia > Bacteroidales > VadinHA17 > LD21. The sequence goes on along the minus strand of OY970276.1, from coordinate 631,043 downwards.
GAGATCAAAATAAAGCTTCCTGCTGCTGATTTTTCCAGTGAAGAAGAGTATTTTCTCAAAATGAGAAAGCCACAATAGACAAATTATGAGGATATTACTTCGATATTCTCATTTTTTTTCCAGAAATGATAAAAAAATTGTCAGAGTGACTCTATTGCCTTTATAAAACTGGCCGGATCCCTCGTGATTAATAGTTTTTCATAGGATTTTTTGGTGGCAAATTCTTCCGGAGAATCGGTTAGTATAATCTTTTTAATTATCAACGATTTACCTATACTGTTGAAATATCCGATTTTCTTTTCTGCAAAATCGAAGGCACTTGAATTAACTATCAGGTAATCAAACGGTTTGATTTTATGTATTTCAATTACTTCAGAGGCAGGCAGGATTCCCCCGGTGAAGATTACATCAAATCCACGTTTTTTAAGAGCATACTTATAAAACAGGAAATTGTTATCTGTCAGATTATCAGAAGTATTTATCATGGCAACTGCCGGTTTTGATTTGCCTGTCACCGGTTTGAGTAAATTGTCTTCAATGATAATGATCTGTTTAATGGTATTTCTGACAAACTGTTCCTGAGCTCTTGACAGACTGCCCGTCTGCCATAGGATCCTGGCCTTTTCCAGGAGAGGGTAGAGATAATTGGAGTAAGCATTTTCAATGCCCTGATGCTTAATAAACGGAGAAAGAGCATCTTTGAACAATGTTTCATTAAATCTGATGGCGGACATAAGAATTTTCCCAGGTTGGAAATTCTGATCCAGATCATCATGTTTTCCGCTTACCGTCATTACCTGCTGTGTGAGTTCATCCTCATCAAGTCTGGCTATCTTGGATATTTTCAGGCCGTTTCGGTTAAGGTATGCTACATTAAGAATCTTTTTAAGTTCGGTCTCGCTGTAAGTTCTTATATTTGAGTCGGTCCTGTCTGGTTCAAGTATCTTGTACCTCTTCTCCCAGATCCTTATTGTATGCGCTTTGATTCCCGAGAAATTTTCAAGATCTTTTATTGAAAATGCGTTACCTCCTTCTTCCATATGCATGTCGTATAATAAATTAGATAATCGCTCAATGTCATACTGCATTAAACAATTATTACTAAGGATTGTTTATCCATTTCTTAATAAGAAACCGGCATTCTGCTGAATTTTTTCAAGAAAATTCCCAACAAAAGACGAAAGTAGTGAATTTAGTATTATTCAGATTGTTCTACCATTATTTTTTTCACAACCCTCAGTCCGTCGCTGAAGACGATGGTAACAAGGTACATTCCTCTCTTGGGATTCTCCAGAAAAACTTTTATTATCTGCTGGGGATCATTATACTGGAGCCTGTAGACATCCTGACCAATGATATTGGTGATCTTTACAGAGGAAATATCCTTATCGGTTTTGATTGTAAAGCTGTTGTCCCTGACAGGGACAGGATAGATACTTACATTTACGCTGTTCGCTTCTGTGGGATAACCCTGCTGAGCCAGAGACTTGTTTACATCAATAGAATTCTGACCATGCAGGTTTAGGGTGAAAATTAATAAGAAGATAAAGGGTAAACTTCTCTTCATAAATTATATTTTGATTATTCTTATCAAATATTGTGCTAAAGGTAATATTTTTTTAAAAATAATGTTCAAGAAGCAATTTTGCTTTCTCAAGATCCTCCGGCGTATCTATTCCGATGCTCTCCCATTCAGTGACTGCTGTCCTTATTAAATAACCGTTTTCTATCCACCTGTTTTGCTCAAGTGATTCCGAGATTTCAAGAGGACTGCGTTTCAGGGCAGTAATTTTTTTCAGGGTATCCATTCTATAGGCATAAAGGCCGGGATGCTTATAGAAAACGTGTTTCCGCGACCATTCGCTCTTATCAGCATCGCGAATATACGGTATTGCGGTTCTGCTGAAATAAATAGCATCTCCCTTCAGATTGATTATGACCTTTGGCTGATTTGTATTAAAAATGTCCTCCCCGGGTTCAACCTTTCTTACAAGCGTGGCCAGCTCAACTGATTCATCATCAAAGCACTTCATGAGAAGCCTGATCTGTTCCGGCCTGATAAATGGTTCATCTCCCTGTATGTTGACAACAATATCAATCTTCCCTGCAGTTTCATTGTTTATCGTAGCTGCACCTTCTGCGCAACGGTCAGTTCCGCTTAAGTGATCAGGAGAGGTCATTACCGCTTTCCCTCCGAATTCAAGCACAGCATCATAGATTCTTTGGTCATCGGTAGCCACCCAAACCATTTCAAGTGCCTTACTGGCCTGTTCATAGACTCTTTGAATCATAGGCTTTGTTCCTATTTTTACGAGCGGCTTTCCCGGGAACCTTGAGGATGCATACCGGGCAGGGATTATTCCGGCAAATTGAAGTGGCGGATCTTTTTTCATATTGCGAATTTACGAATAATGCATTTCCCAATGTTTTAAAAAAACGTTAAATTCGCACCATCGTAAAACGTGAAATGAAAGATCTGCAAAATATTAAGCAAAGGTTCGGGATAATCGGCAACTATGATGGCCTTAACAGGGCAATTGACATAGCTGTTCAGGTGGCTCCTACTGATCTGTCAGTATTGATAACAGGGGAGAGCGGAACCGGAAAAGAGATATTCCCGCAGGTAATTCATAATTATAGCAGCAGGAAACACGGACAGTATATTGCAGTGAACTGCGGTGCAATTCCCGAAGGCACCATCGATTCGGAACTGTTTGGTCATGAAAAAGGTTCGTTTACCGGGGCATCTGACAGCCGAAAAGGCTATTTTGAGGTTGCTGACGGAGGGACTATATTCCTTGATGAGGTTGCCGAGCTTCCCTTATCAACACAGGTTCGTCTCCTGAGAGTGCTCGAAACAGGTGAATTTATCCGTGTCGGTTCCTCAAAGGTACAGAAGACTAATGTACGGGTAATCGCTGCAAGCAATGTCGAAGTCCCGAGAGCAATTGACAGCGGCAAATTCAGGGAGGACCTGTTCTACAGATTAAATACAGTTCCAATCAAGGTTCCTGCATTGAGAGACAGAAGCGAAGATATATTCCTGCTTTTCAGAAAGTTTGCAGTGGATTTTGCTGAAAAATACAGGATGCCTGCCATCAGACTCGATTCAGAAGCCAAGAATGTACTGCTAAACTATTCGTGGCCGGGGAATGTCAGGCAGCTTAAGAACATTACCGAGCAGATCTCAATTATTGAAAATGAAAGGGAGATTACTGCTGCTAATCTTCGGACTTATCTTCCCGATTATGGAGGTGTTAAGCTTCCTGCTTTGATCAGGAAAGACGATGACAAATCTTTTTCTTCCGAGAGAGAAATTTTGTATAAAATCCTTTTCGAGATGAAAAGTGACATGAATGACCTCAAAAAACTCGTTTTTGATCTTATCAGAAGGGGAGAAGTTGATGTTACTTTTCAGGAATCAAACTCCAGGGCCATTAAGAATCTCTTCCGTGAAGCAAAGGAAAAAAGCACGGAACACGAAGAAACAGATACGCATATCGACGATTTCCCCGCTCATAAAGCCAATACTAATATACAGGATACCGAAGAGATTATCGAGGAATCGCTTTCACTTGCAGATAAAGAGGTGGAAATGATAAAGAAAGCTCTGGAAAAGTACAATGGCAAAAGAAAAATGGCAGCCGGCGAGCTCGGGATCTCTGAACGGACTCTTTACAGAAAGATAAAAGAATATGGAATTGAATCATAATACCAGAATTATACATATAGTCAGGAGGCTCTCAGTTTTTTTCGTTGCCTTATTATTGACACTATTAACCGGATGCAAGGTAACATATTCATTCTCAGGGGCAAGTATATCGCCACTGGCAAAAACTTTCAGTGTTCAGTATTTTCAGAACAGGGCTCCTATTGTACAGCCGGGCCTCAGCCAGACACTGACTGACGCACTTATAGATAAATGTAAAGCACAGACAAGCCTGAAATACAATACTTCTGCAGGTGATATGAATTTTGAGGGAGATATTACCGATTATAATACAAAACCTCTTACGGTCGCGGCTGATGCGCAGGCAGCTACTAACCGTTTTACTATCAGCGTAAAGGTTAAATTTACCAACGCGATTGATCCGACCCTTAGCTTTGAACAGACTTTTTCAAGATATGAAGACTACAGCAGCAATCTTGATCTGAGCTCCGTTGAACAGGATCTATCCAACAAAATTGTAGATATGCTGGTTGAGGATATTTTTAACCAGGCATTTGTCAACTGGTAATAAGGATGAACCGAAACGACTTTTTAAATATGATCGGGAATACTCTCCCGGTAAACCGCCAGATGATAGGCGAGGTCTATGATCTGATAAATATATTTCCATATTTCCAGAGTGCGCACCTTCTGCTTCTAAAAGGATTGTATATAAGCGAGGATGTAAAATTCGAAAACCAGCTTAAAAATTCTGCTATTCACGTTGCCAGCAGGGAGAAGCTATACTGGCTTCTGAATTCAGGATCGTTTACCACACCTGCGAAAGCAGATGCTCTGAATGTAACTGAGAATGTAACAGCTTCTGAGCCGGAAATAATTACCGACACCCAGCAGACTGTTATTGAATCTGCAAAGAATAGCGAATTGATGATAAGTGAGATTGAGAAAGATTCGGAAGAAGAAAAGATTAGCGGTAACCAGAAAGTTGAAGGTCAGTCTTCCGGCCATTCTGTTCTGATTGCAGCTGAGCCCGATGCTTCAGAACCCTCAGTGGTCATATCCCTGCAGGAAGAGGATAATCCCCCTGCTGAGGATAAAATATTCTTCATGGATCCTGGATTTTCAATGCCGGAGCATTCAGAGCTGCTTGAACTTGATATGAATGATGATCAGTCAGCCGGCTCAGCCGATGAAGAAGCATACAACGGTAACAATGAATGGAGCCGGGGCAAGCAACAGCAGTCTGATCTGATTGATAAATTTATAATTACTAATCCCAGAATTGAACCCAGGAAGGATAAGACATACGTCCAGAACGATGATCTTTCAAAACCTTTTGTGGAGGTAGAGGGAGGTCTGGTTACCGAAACCCTTGCTAAAATTTATGTGAGTCAGGGGTATTACTCTAAGGCGTTGGATATTTATGAAAAATTAAGTTTGAAATTTCCGGAAAAAAGCAGTTACTTTGCGTCTCAAATTGAAAAAGTTAAAGGATATATAAAAAAGTGAACAAATGGGAATTTATATTTTAGTTTCAGTATTGATAATTATTGCGTGCATACTTCAGATAATGATTGTACTTGTTCAGAATTCGAAGGGTGGCGGTCTGGCTGCTAATTTTACTTCAACAGGGCAATCGATGGGCGTACGGAAAACAGCTGATTTCCTTGAAAAATCAACCTGGACACTCGCAGCTGCAATACTCATCCTCTGCGTTGTTGCCACAGCTACAATACCAAGAGCTGCCGCAGTTGAAAAGTCGAGGCTTGAAGAACAGATCAAGAATACTGTCGATCCCAATGCAATTCCTACACTTCCTACAGCTGTACCACCGGCATCTTCTACCACACCGGCGACAGAGCCAAAACCCGGAAAATAGATTGCCTGAACAAAATATATTATCCTAGTGTCAGTTTGTCACATACTGACACTTTTTTTTATTCTTAATTAACATGCTGACATATTGAATTTTACATTGTTTTGTCGCATTTTGATTTATTTTAATGGCAGTCACGGAGAATCATATCTGCGCGTGTAAACCAAAAATGACATTTTTTGAGATTTGGCATGGAATATGATCGACTAGGAAGTCGGAAAACGATGTTTAACTTTAAAACTAGATAAAATGGCACAATTAAAAGGAAAAATTTTAGCAGGAAAGGTTCTTGTGAAACCTAATGAGGCTGAAGAAAAAACTGCAAGTGGAATAATTATACCTGATTCCGCAAAGGAAAAACCACGTCAGGGCAAGGTAATCCTTGTTGGAGCTGCAAAGAAAGATGAAGAGATGGAAGTAAAGAAAGGTGATGTTGTTCTTTATGGAAAATATGCCGGACAGGAACTGACTATTGATGGGGAAGATTATCTTCTTGTTTCACAAACAGATATCCTTTTTATAGCTTAATATTGGCAAACTTATAAAAACCAAAAGATATGGCAAAAGAGATTAAATTCAATATCGATGCACGTGCACTTCTCAAAGAAGGCGTTGATCAGCTTGCTGATGCAGTAAAAGTAACCCTTGGGCCAAAAGGCCGTCATGTAGTTCTTGAAAAGAAATACGGAGCTCCTCAGATCACAAAGGACGGTGTGACAGTAGCTAAAGACATAGAACTATCCGACCCGTATAAAAACATGGGCGCCCAGATGGTTAAGGAAGTTGCTTCAAAAACAGGCGATATCGCCGGTGACGGAACTACAACTGCCACTGTGCTTGCTCAGTCAATTATCAATGTAGGCCTTAAGAATATCACAGCCGGTGCAAATCCTATGGACATCAAAAGAGGAATTGACAAGGCAGTTGAAAAAGTTGTCAAGCATCTGGCATCACAGGCCAAAGTAATCGGCGATGACCTGAAAAAAATTGAACAGGTAGCAAGGATTTCAGCAAATGATGATGAAGAAATAGGACGTCTGATTGCTGAAGCTATGGGTAAAGTTCATAAAGAAGGTGTTATTACTGTTGAAGAATCAAAAGGAACAACCACCTCTGTTGAAGTTGTTGAAGGTATGCAATTCGATCGCGGATATATCTCTGCTTATTTTGTTACAAATGCTGAGAAAATGGAAGCTGAGATGGAGAACCCCTATATCCTTATATATGACAAGAAGATCTCCACAATGAAGGATATGTTACCCGTTCTTGAATCTACCGCTCAAACCGGACGCCCTCTCCTGATTATTTCAGAAGATGTTGAAAGTGAAGCTCTAGCAACCCTGGTGGTAAACCGTTTGCGTGGATCTCTCAGAGTATGTGCAGTTAAGGCTCCTGGATTTGGCGACAGGAGAAAAGAAATGCTTGAAGACATAGCAATTCTTACCGGAGGTACAGTTATCTCAGAAGAGAAAGGCTTGAAACTTGAAAATACCACTCTCGAAATGCTTGGAACTGCCGAGAAGGTAACCGTTAACAAAGAAAATACCACAATAGTGAACGGTGCCGGTGAAAAAGATATGATTAAGGCACGTGTTGCCCAGATCAGACAGCAGATGACAACCACTACTTCAGACTATGATAAGGAAAAGCTTCAGGAACGTCTTGCTAAACTGGCAGGCGGTGTTGCTGTTCTATATATAGGTGCTGCTTCAGAAGTTGAAATGAAAGAGAAGAAAGACCGTGTCGATGATTCATTACACGCCACACGTGCCGCTATTGAAGAAGGCATAGTACCTGGAGGAGGTGTTGCATATATTCGTGCCATAGCTGCTCTTGAAGGCTTAAAAGGTGATAATGAAGATCAGACAACAGGTATAGAGATTATTAAGCGTGCTATCGAGGAACCTCTCCGCCAGATCGCTGTTAATGCAGGTAAGGAAGGCGCAGTTGTTGCTCAGAATGTGAAATCAGGAAAAGCTGATTATGGCTACAACGCTCAGACTGATAAATATGAAAAACTCTACACATCAGGCGTTATTGACCCGGCTAAAGTTGCACGTGTTGCTCTCGAGAATGCTGCATCAGTAGCTGGAATGTTCCTTACTACCGAAGCCGTGGTTGTGGAACTGAAAGAAGATGCTCCTGCCGGTCCTCCTCAGGGAATGGGCGGCGGTATGCCAGGCATGATGTAATATTCTATGTTATATTGATATTTTGCAGAGACAGGTCTTTGACCTGTCTCTGCTTTTTTGTACTCATCCCCTAATACCCTCTCTATGGAATAAATAGGTGGAATGTACACATATACAAAATGTTGCGCGACATCTCCAATTCTTGGAAAGGGGGATAAGCGGTTGATTTTATTTAATATTGGAGTTCGAGATACACCGATAACTTTACGCCTGAGACATGGTAGGATTTTTTATATATTTGCACCTGATTTAAAGTAATCCCTTTTGATGAATACTATCCGGAATTTTTGTATTATAGCTCATATCGATCATGGTAAGAGTACCCTTGCTGACCGCTTGCTTGAGAAGACGAATACAATCACAGAAAGGGAATACCAGGCACAGGTTCTCGATGACATGGATCTTGAGAGGGAGCGGGGCATCACGATCAAAAGCCATGCTATTCAGATGGAATATTATCACGACAGCAAGAAGTATTTTCTGAATCTGATCGACACGCCCGGACATGTGGACTTTTCCTATGAAGTATCGCGCTCAATTGCGTCATGTGAAGGTGCATTGCTTGTAATTGATGCCACTCAGGGAATTCAGGCTCAGACAATTTCAAATCTTTATATGGCCATCGACCACAACCTGGAGATCATTCCGGTTCTGAATAAAATGGATATGGCCAGCGCAATGCCTGAAGAGGTGAAGGATCAGATCGTTGACCTGGTGGGATGCAGACGGGAGGATATTATTGAAGCCAGCGGTAAGACGGGAATGGGAGTTGAGGAGATACTTCGTGAAATAGTGCTTCGCATTCCGCCGCCTGCCGGAGATCCTGAAGCACCTCTTCAGGCGCTGATTTTTGATTCGATCTTTAATTCCTTCAGAGGGATAATAGCATATGTTAAAATAGTGAATGGGACTATCAACAAAGGTGACAAGGTGAAATTTATGAATACCGGTCATGAATATAATGCAGAAGAGATCGGCGTTTTAAAACTACGGCAGGATCCGCGCGAGATCATGGGTACCGGTGATGTTGGTTACATTATAACAGGCGTCAAAGCCTCGGCAGAAGTAAAGGTTGGAGATACTATTACACATGTTAAAAATCCGTCCGATAAAGCAATTTCCGGATTTGAGGATGTTAAGCCGATGGTGTTTGCAGGGATTTATCCCGTTGATGCAGATGATTATGAGGATCTGAGAATCTCAATTGATAAATTACAGCTCAACGACGCCTCGCTGTCCTTTATACCCGAATCATCAGCAGCCCTGGGTTTCGGTTTCAGATGCGGATTTTTGGGTTTGCTTCATATGGAGATCATACAGGAGAGGCTTGACAGGGAATTTGATATGGACGTGATCACAACTGTTCCTAACGTTTCATTTAAAGCTTATACCACCAAAGGAGAGGAAATTGATGTTCACAATCCTTCCGGATTGCCTCCTGTAAACCATCTTGAACGGATTGAAGAACCGTATATTATCGCACAGGTGATCACGTTGTCAGAGTACGTTGGTTCAATTATGAAGCTTTGCATCGATAAAAGGGGAGTGCTGAAGAATCAGGTTTATCTCACCCGTGACAGAGTTGAGCTGACATTTGAGATGCCTCTTGCGGAAATCGTTTTCGATTTTTATGATAAGCTTAAGAGCATCTCCAAAGGATATGCATCGTTTGACTATTATTATACAAGTTATCAGAAGGCTGATCTTGTTCGTCTGGATATTCTTTTAAACGGCGAAATGGTAGACGCGCTTTCGACATTGATTTTCCGTGGGCATGCCTATGAATTTGGACGAAAGATGTGCGTTAAATTGAAGGAGCTTATTCCCCGTCAGCAATTCGATATTGCCATTCAGGCAGCAATCGGCGCTAAAATCATTTCGCGTGAAACCGTGAAGGCTGTCAGGAAGGATGTAACTGCAAAATGCTATGGCGGCGATATAACCAGAAAAAGGAAACTTCTGGAGAAACAGAAGAAAGGAAAGAAACGCATGAGGCAGGTAGGGAATGTGGAAGTGCCCCAGCAGGCATTTCTGGCAGTTCTGAAGCTCGACTAAATAAGAAGGCCCCCCAGGCTGCTTCGGGATACGCAAAAAACGCAAAGAGTTGATCTATACTGTATTGACTTTGCGTCCCGATTGCTATCGGGATCTGCGCCTACTTAGCGTGCTTTGCGGTTAAAAAGGACTATTTCAACAGCTCCACTAACACTGTAGATGTTTTCATAATTACCTGAAATATTGAGAATTAACCCCCTTCTATAGGACGGCAGGGGGCAAAAACTTAGCTAAGAAGCTTATAACCTCTCCCGTGAACATTCAGGATTTTTACCGAAGGATCTTTTCTGAGATATTTTCTTAGCCGTGTAATATATACATCCATGCTCCTGGCATTGAAATAGTTATCGTCTATCCAGATGGTTTTTAATGCGTAGTTTCTCTCGAGTATTTCATTCCCATGCCTGCACAGGAGTTCCAGAAGCTCCGATTCCTTGGTAGTAAGTTTTATAGTCTGATCCCTGATTACCAGCATTTGTTTCAACGGATCAAAAGTATAAGATCCTATAATATAGAATTCCTCCTTTTTCTTCACAGAAGGACCTGTTGTTCTGCGCAGGATAGCCTCAATGCGATAGAGCAGCTCTTCCATTGAAAATGGTTTTGTAATATAATCATCAGCTCCTGATTTAAAACCGTCTATAATATCTTCCGGCTGGTTTTTTGCAGTCAGGAAAATTATAGGTATGTCGGGATTTGTAAGACGGATTTCCTTTGCAAGAGTGAGACCATCAAGCTCCGGCATCATAATATCGAGGATACAAAGGCCAAACTTTCCCGAAGGAAAAGCTTCAAGTGCGAGGCGCCCGTTAGTAAACAGGGCGGTATCATAGTTTTTGGCGTTCAGATAACTCCGCAGAAGGATGCCGAGGTTGTTATCATCTTCTGCCAGAAGAATTCGGATACTTGTCATTTTACTTTGTTTTGTGGAAGGAATAACATGAATTTAGTGCCTTTGTTTATCTGGCTTTCGGCTTTCACCCACCCATTATGCTCTTCCATGATTTTCTTGACATAACTCAAGCCCAAACCAAACCCTTTTATGTTGTGTACATTACCGGAATGAACCCGGTAAAACTTGTCGAATATTCTCTTCAGATTATCTTTGCTTATTCCGATACCGTTGTCTTCTAAGATGATCAGGATGCCCTTCTTGTAATTTCGGGTAGTGATAGTTATCTCCGGATTTTCGTTAGAATATTTTATCGCATTATCAATCAGGTTTGAAATTGCATTTAGAAAATGAATTTCATCTATATATACCACAGATCTCTCTGCATGAAAATCTGAGCGGATCACTCCATTCCTGCTCTTAATCTGCAGGTCAAAGTTGTCAATTGCCTTTTCAATGATTCCATGGACATCTGTCGCTGTCATTTTAAGCTTCATCTTCATTCTTTCGAAGATTGCTGTCTGAAGGACCTTTTCAACCTGAAATTTCAGTCTCATGCTCTCATCTGATATGACCTTGGCGAGGCTTTCAATATTCTTATCCTTATCTGCTATTGACTTATCTGCCATCATCTGTGAGGCCAGGGAAATAGTCGAAATAGGAGTTTTAAGTTCATGTGTCATATTGTTTATGAAATCATTTCTGATCTCTGAAACCTTCTTCTGACGGAAGATCACTATAAATGTTCCTGTGGAGAGAACAAGCAGGAGCAAGGTAAAAAGCAGCGTAATCAGCGCAAGATTTCCGATTTTCTCAAATTTATACTGTTGTTCCTGAAGACAATACAGAACGATCTGGTTCTGACTCGGCACAGGGTCGTTGGGGAAAAGCTGAATTATGAATTTATTTGTTCCTGGCTTGTCTGTAAACCCCGGGGTTTTCCAGATGCTGCCATAGCGTCCCGACCGGATTGAAAACTCAAAATTCAGGTTTATGCCTACATTGTTCAGAGCCGTCCGAAGTTCACCTTTAAGTTTCTCAGGGTCAATCCGTTCTCTTATATCAGGAGTGTTGTGAAGAATCTTCTCCATAATTTTTTCGAGAAACACAATTTTATTTGTGACCCTGCCTTTAATTTCCGAGGATGTGATTTGAGATGAAGGTTCCGTTGTTTCATCACCGGGGAATGGAGACGTATTTTCAGATGATATGAAGATTTTATGACCTGAACTTGTAATAGCAATAGGCTCGCCCGGGTTATCCAGTCCGTACATTTCAAGCAGATCGGAGTTGGGCTGATACCCTTTCAGTTTTCTGGCAAGCGGAGAATTTGGCGGAACTATGGCAGTAACTGAATCTGAGGAAGCGGGACCGATATTATCGACTATGTTTTTTATAAGCTCCTTTTCCTCTAAATCAAGAACAACTGATTCAAGAGCCTTGTTTGCAAGGTATCGGAATTGCTGATCGGTAATTGCGATGGCTCCCCTGATCCAGTATAGCTGAATTAGGACCAGGCCTGAGATAGCGAGGAAAAAAAAGACTGCCAGAAGTACTATAGTTATTCGCTTCATACAAACACAAAAGTACTTGTATAAATTTATTAATGAGGTGGTTTAACTTTCTTTAACAGTAAGAAGCCTGTAGCTGCCATGTTAGGAGTGCCTAAACTTGTAAGAAGATAGGTAAACCCTGTATCTGAAATGCCTGGAATTTTAAGAAATACTAAATGAGTCAGAGTAGCTTACCTTGAGGCTCTCATGGCGTTCCGATCACTTCAGGAACTTTTTTTAATTTTAACATTTGATTAAAGTTCTGTTAATTTTCAGCTATTTAGGTAAAATCATTTTTTTATTACCGGAATGCGTAATATATTTGTAAAGGTTTTGGCACGATATTTGAATTACGAAAGATATAGGTTTTTTTCATAGGTTAGGTTAGTTTTAGGGTTATCAAAACTGTGGGTCGCTATCATGGCGGCCCACTTCTTTTTATACCCTTCCTCAGAGTGTAACAACCTTTCTTACGTTAAGGTCTTTCTCTCTGGCAAAATGATAAATATGCCTCCTTATGTGGCCTGATTTTGTTCTCTGAATCCAGTTGAGGTTTATGATAAATGAAGATCCGTCTTTAAAGATCAGTTTTACCTTTTTCTGTTTGGAAGGCATCACAAGCTCCTTAATCTTGTCCCACTCGAACAGGTGGATCTGAGGTTTTATAATCCCAAATTTGTATTCTATCTTCTCTTTATCGATTGAAAAGTAGAGATCAGTTCCTTTAAAAGTAGCGACGGCTGCCAGCAGGCCTACTACAAGGCTTATCCCGAAAGGGACCACAGACAGGATAGCCGGGATGCTTTTATGGCCGAGAACAAGGCTTACTACAAGTATATAGCCTCCTGCGAGAAAGAAGAATCCGGCAAAACCCCATAAGAAAACTTTCCTGCCTCCTGAAAAGTCTTCTTCTGATAGATTATAATGCAAGCTTTCCATACTCTATTGGGTTAGGTAATGTAAATTCTTATCCTTAATTGTATCGACATCTATATTAAAAACTGCTGTCACCGAGCTAATTTCCCGAAGGGCTGAAGTGATATTGCTGACATTAATTTCTTTTTCCGGGTTCTGTATCTGGAAAAGATAGTCAACATTTCTGAGCTTATTCAGGAGAAAATTTTTACCCGAGCGGTTTGATATCAGGGTACAGGCAAAATCAGAGGGATCATCATAATTTGAGAACCTGCTGAAAGTCAATTCAGAATTATTATCCCCAGTGATTTTCACCTCAGATTTGTTTTTGAGAGAAATCCTGAATTTTTTATTTAATGCCAGTGAAAGTTTGTAGTCAGGTTCTGCAGATACCATTCCCAGCAATATAAAGTCATTGTTCTTTTCTACATTCAGTTTGACCCTGGTAACTTTTTGAATATTCTTCATCTTTCATTACTGGAAATGATAAAGTTAGAAAAAAAAGAGTTCCAAATCCCTAATTGCCTGATTTATCTTTAAGGCTTTTCCAGGCCTGACTGGCTGCTTCCTGTTCAGCTTCCTTTTTTGAGGAGCCATGACCGACGCCGAACTCCTGTTTATCAATTGAAAGAATGGTTGAAAACACTGACTTTTTCAGATTAAAGTCATATTCTTCATTATAAGTGAAGATCAGGTTTGATTTATGTTTTTGCACCCATTCAAACACCAGGCTCTTATAATCAGTATCAGTCTTAACTATCAGATTCAGATCAAGATATTTGTTGAGCACATTATTTATGAAAAGTTTTTTTGTCTTCCTGAATCCTTTGTCCAGAAAAACTGATCCTATGAGCGCCTCTAATGCATCACCATACAGGTTTTTTGTAAGATGCGATGAATTGACTCTGCTGATAAGGATTTTATTAATTCCCATTGATACTGCGAGATGATTGAGCACATCGCGGTTTACAATACGGGAACGTATTTTTGTAAGGAATCCCTCGTTGGCATCAGGAAATTTCTCGAAGAGATAATCAGAGAGAATTGCATCAAGTACCGCATCTCCCAGATATTCAAGCCTTTCATTGTTCACCTTTTTACCATTTGGCAGAGTAAAGGTAGCTGAGCGATGAATAAAGGCTATTTCATACAGTTCAAGATTCCCGGGTTTGAAGCCTAAAATTTTTTTTAAGCGGGAACTAAATTCCCGCTTGTCAAGCAAATAGGTACCATTTATTTTTCTGCGGAATAGAGACACTAAACTTCAGCTTTTTTTATAACAACAGAAGCGTTATGGCCACCGAATCCAAATGTATTGCTGATGGCTATGTTAACTTTCCTGTTCTGCGCTTTGTTGAGTGTTAAATTCAGGTTCTGATCGATATCCGGATCAGGAAAATTGAAATTGATTGTTGGCGGAATGATATCGTGAACAACAGCCATGATACAGGCAATAGCCTCTATAGCGCCGGCAGCGCCAAGAAGATGACCGGTCATCGACTTTGTTGAACTGATATTGATTTTGTAAGCATGTTCGCCGAAAACACTGACAATTGCTTTTGTTTCAGAAACATCGCCAAGCGGAGTTGCGGTTCCATGCACATTGATATAATCAATATCCTCAACCTTCAGGTTGGCATCGCTTACGGCAAGCTTCATGACATTTCGTGCTCCGAGCCCTTCGGGATGAGGAGCAGTAAGATGATAAGCATCAGCTGTCAGTCCTGTGCCAACGAGTTCAGCATAGATTTTAGCGCCTCTTGCCCTGGCGTGTTCGTACTCTTCAATAATTAATGCTCCGGCGCCTTCTCCCAGAACAAACCCATCACGGGTTTTATCAAATGGCCTTGAAGCGGATTGATACTCAGCGTTATTTGTGGATAGAGCCTGAAGGGCATTAAAGCCCCCAATGCCTGGTTCATTGATACTGGCCTCGGAACCTCCCGTAACAAAAACATCTGCCTTTCCCCAACGGATATAATTGAACGCATCGATGATGGAATTTGTTGAAGAGGCACAGGCTGATACTGTAGCAAAGTTAGGTCCTCTGAATCCGTATTTTATTGAAATTGCACCGGCAGCAATATCACCAATCATTTTTGGGATGAAGAACGGACTGAATCGGGGTGTCCCGTCACCAAGGACATAACTCTTAATAGCCTGAAAAAAAGTTTCGATTCCCCCGATACCTGAAGCCCATATTACGCCAACTCTGTCCTTGTCAACAGTATCAAGATTCAACCCTGAATCAATCATTGCTTCATCGGTTGCCACCAGTGCATACTGAGAATATAAGTCCAGTTTGTTAGCTTCTTTTCTGTCAAAATACTTTGCGGAGTCGTAATTCTTTAATTCGCATGCAAATTTTGTTTTGAACTTTTCAGTATTGAAGCGGGTAATCAGTACCGATCCGCTTACGCCGTTTTTTAAACCTTCCCAATATTCATGCAAATTATTACCTAAAGGAGTTAATGCTCCTAGACCTGTAACTACAACTCGTCTCATAAATGGCTTTTTAAAAATGCAAATTATTTTGCATTCTCTTCAATGTATTTGATAGCATCACCAACTGTTCCGATGGTTTCCGCCTGATCATCAGGAATTCCGATATTGAATTCCTTTTCGAACTCCATGATTAACTCAACAGTATCAAGGGAGTCCGCACCTAAATCGTTGGTGAAACTGGCTTCAGGAGTTACCTCAGATTCGTCTACTCCTAGTTTATCAACTATAATTTCCTTTACTCTTGCGGCAATGTCCGACATAATAATAAATTTTAATTAATATTAATTTTTGAACATGCAAAGAAATATATTTGTACCATATTTTTCAAGAGTTTTGATGTTTTTTTATTTATGCTACAGTTTAATGTGTTGATAATTAGAAAAATAATCTTACTTTAATGGATTATTATTAAATACTGACAAATATGCTAATTATCAAAATATGAGGAATATAGCAATTTTAGCCTCAGGTACCGGCACCAATGCTGAAAACATAATTAAATACTTTTCGAATAAAAATACAGCCAAAGTAAGTCTGGTTTTGTCAAATAAGCGTCAGGCTCCAGTTCTAAAAAGGGCTGAAGCGTATAATATACGAACAGTTTTTTTCGAACATAAGGAATTTTATGTTACAGGGAAGGTACTTCGGTACCTCCAGTTATATAAGATTGACTTCATCGTTCTGGCTGGCTTTTTATGGCTTGTGCCTGAAAATATCATCGGGCCTTACGCCGGCAGAATAATTAATATTCATCCAGCTCTTTTGCCGGCTTACGGAGGAAAAGGTATGTATGGCGATGCTGTTCATAAGGCGGTACTGGCAAACGGAGATAAAGAATCAGGCATTACAATTCATTATGTCAATAAGTTATATGACAAAGGAGATATAATATTTCAGACCCGTTGCAAGGTGGATCCTTCTGATACTCCCGGCACTCTTGCTGAAAGAGTACATGCTCTGGAATATCTGCATTATCCGAAAGTGATTGAGCAGCTAGTTGTAAAACTTCCTGATTTTCTAGTTAAAAGTCCCGAGGAGGCTTAGCACGACTGATTTTATTTCTTCGAACTTTGCCTTGTTGCCTTCCGATACCGGTTCCACTGGCGGGGCATCGACTTTTAACGGATCCACCGGTGATCCGTTTTTATAGAATCTGAAATCGAGATGAGGACCGGTGGAAAGCCCGCTGGTACCAACATAACCAATTATATCGCCCTGCTTTACGAATTTTCCGGGCGCAACGCCCTCTCCAAATCTGCTGAGATGCATATAACCTGTAGCATATACGCTGTTGTGCTGGATCCGAACCATCCTGCCTGCACCACCTTCATTAGTTGCGGCAGTGATTCTTCCGTCACCTATGGCATGAACAGGAGTTCCTATAGGTGCAGCATAATCGACTCCGTAATGCGGACGAATGATCCTGAGGATAGGATGCATCCTGGCCGAAGAGAAGTGTGAGCTGATCCTTGAAAATTTGAGCGGAGCTTTGAGAAATGCTTTCCTCAGACTATTACCCTCAGCATCAAAAAATGATTCACGGCCATCCTGAATAAATGGAATGGCAGTTATTGAAGAGCCTGATCTGTTAAACTGAGCGGCATATATCCTGCCGGTGCCAAGAGATTTTCCATCAATGAAGAACTCTTCATACACGACTTTGAAATTATCACCCTTCTGTAACCCGAAAAAATCTACCGTCCAGGCAAAAATTTCCGACAGGTCCACAGCCAGTGATGGGTGCAGCCCTCCATTGATCATCGCATCCCACAGAGAAGTTTCTATTGTGCCTGATGAGTATTTAATTTCTTTTTTAATTTCCTTTCTGAAAGGAGTTATATTAAGGGAGTCATTAAAACTGAATACATAGCACATGGTAGGGTCGTGCTGGTAAACAAGATAACGTGCCCTTGCAGCACTGTCTCTGTCACAGAAAAGGATATAATTATTACCCGATCTTATCGTCCTTACATCAAATACAGATTTTGAGTTTTTTAATGCCTGGTCAATTTCCTGCATGGTTACTCCGTGTTTAAGCAGGATTTCGGAAAGGAATCCGTTACGCTTAATATGACCATTTATAAGATCGAATGAATCTGATGGAATGCCGTACATGAAAACAGGATTGCTGACCTGTTTAGCAGGAATTGTATCTGCTGTGACCGGTTCAGATTCAGAAGCCGGTTTACCCGGATGATTACATGACACGAAAAAAAGAGCAAATAAAATATATATTGAAGTTCTCAGACGGATTATCATCATTTTATGGTATCAGATGAAGTTTATATTGTTCAAACTTTAAATTCTTGTTGGTGCGACTTTTTCGGTTATTTTTCTTTGTGAACCTTTGTGAGGTCCTTAGTGTCCCTTAGTGGTAAAAAAGATCCATCTACCACAAAGGTACACGAAGGATAACACGAAGGAACTCAAAGGGTCAACTGGCCTCATTTATCCTTAATCACGATATTTATGATCCTGTTAGGAACAAATATTATATTGGAAGGAGTTGAACTGCCAATCCACTTCTGAGATCTTTCATCAGCTAAAACAATCCTGATCACTTCTTCCTTTGTCAGACTAAGCGGAAGTTCAATATTAAAACGCGTTTTGCCATTAAATGAGACCGGATAATTAAACTTGTCCTCTTTCAGGAATTCCTCATTATATTCGGGCCATGGCTCGTAAGCCAGGGTGTTTTTATTACCCAGGCATTGCCATAATTCCTCAGAAAGGTGTGGAGCAAACGGGGCCAGGATCCTGATAAAAGCGGACGCCGTTTCGGTTGTGATTCTGGTTTTCTTTATTGCAAGATTAAGAAAGATCATCATTGCAGAGACACCCGTGTTGAATCTGAGATTTTCTATATCTCCTTCAACCTTTTTGATGGTCTGGTGTATCCCTTTCAGTATTTCAGGATCCTCTTTGCCCTGAATTATGTTTTCAGGGTTTGACAGAAACCGGCAGGTTCTTCCAAGAAATCCGAAGACTCCTTTTACACCTTTTTCGTCCCAGGGTTTGGTGACATCGAGAGGGCCCATGAACATCTCATATAATCTCAGTGAATCAGCGCCGTATTTTGATGTCACATCATCAGGATTCACAACATTCTTGAGGGATTTAGACATCTTGGCAACGATCTGGCTGAGTTCAGCCCCCGTCTCCTTATGAAAATATTTTCCTTCACGCTCTTCAACAAGGTCTCCTGCAACCCTTGCACCGGATTCTGTCTCGTATGCAAAGGCAAGTATCATGCCCTGATTGAATAGTCTCTGATAAGGCTCGTCTGTTGAAGCAATTCCAAGATCGAAAAGAACTTTATGCCAGAACCTGCTGTATAAGAGGTGCAGCACTGCATGTTCAGCGCCACCGATATACAGATCGACCGGCATCCAGTATTTTTCTTTTTCCCGGTCGAAAATAAGACTGTCATTTTTTGGATCAATATATCGCAGATAGTACCAACATGACCCTGCCCACTGAGGCATGGTGTTGGTTTCGCGCCTGCCCTTTCTGCCGTTTTTATCAGTGATATTCAGCCATTCCTCCGAATTGGAGAGCGGCGACTCGCCTGATTCCCCGGGGAGATAATTTTCAAGATCCGGAAGTTCAAGAGGCAGCTCATCATCGTTCATTACTGTAACTTCTCCGTCTTCCCAGTGGATAACAGGAAATGGCTCACCCCAGTATCTCTGTCTGCTGAAAAGCCAGTCGCGGAGCTTATAATTAACCTTGGCAACACCCAGTTTTTCAGATTCAAGCCAGTCGGTGATCTTTGCAATTCCTTCGCTTTTACTCAGACCATTAAGATCAATGCCTGTATTTTTATCCGACGAGTTAATGTATTTTCCATCTTCAGTCCAGCATTCGCTTCCGGCAAGAATTCTTCTCTTCTGCCCGGGATCGGTAACATCGGGATCCTGGATGCAAACTACAGGCAGATTAAACTTCAGGGCAAATTCGAAATCCCGTTCATCGTGAGCAGGAACGGCCATTATGGCGCCGGTTCCATAACCAGTGAGAACATAATCAGCAACCCAGATCGGGATAAGCTTATTGTTTACCGGGTTGATCGCATATCTGCCTGTAAAAACCCCTGTTTTTTCCTTGGCCAGGTCAGTCCTGTCGAGGTCGGATTTCAGTGCAGTAGCTCGTATATAATTATTAACATTGTTTTTGTGATCTTCTTTGGTAATTCTTTCAACCAGAGGGTGTTCCGGTGCGATTACCATATAAGTTGCTCCGAACAGGGTATCGGGCCTGGTAGTAAATACCCTGAGATTTGCATTCAATCCTTCGACCTTGAAATCAACCTCAGCTCCGGTGGAACGTCCTATCCAGTTGCGTTGCATATCCTTTATACCTTCAGGCCAGTCGAGCTTGTCAATTCCCTTCAGAAGCCTTTCGGCATAAAGCGGGATCCTCAGCATCCACTGTTTCAGATTTCTTTTTTCAACCCTGTTTCCGCATTTCTCGTGTGATCCGTCGTTCAGCACCTCTTCATTGGCGCATACAGTGCAGCAATGGGGGCACCACCATACACTTGCATTGTCGTAATACGCCAGCCGTTTTGAATTAATATATTTTATTACTTCATCATGGCCTGCTTTGGAAACATTTTCAGGAACTGGCAGTTCAGACACCGGGAGGCCTTTCTGTAATGTTTCATCAAACCAGGTGTTGTACAAACGGATAAATATCCATTGTGTCCACTTAAAGTATTTCGGATCGGTGGTATTTATTTCCTTTTCCCAGTCGTAGCTAAGCCCGAGTTCTTTTATCTGTCTTCTGAAAGTATCACAGTTCTTTTTTGTGGTTATTGACGGATGAGTGCCTGTCTGGATGGCATACTGTTCTGCAGGCAGGCCGAATGCATCCCAGCCCATGGGGTGAAGGACATTGAATCCCTTCATCCTTTTGTATCTGCTGAAGATGTCGGTGGCAGTATATCCCTCAGGGTGTCCCACATGCAATCCAGCTCCGGAAGGGTAGGGGAACATATCGAGGATATAGCACTTCCTGGGATTTGTAAGATCTTCGGAAGTTTTGAATGTTTTATTATCTTCCCAGTACTTCTGCCACTTCTTTTCGATCTCGTGGAAATTGTAGTCCATCTTGGTCTTTACTTATAATTTATAATGAGGTTTTTAAGATGGCAAAAATAGAAAAACTTTGGGAGAAATCATTGCCGGCAAATGTCTTGTGTAATGAACCCTTCTCCTTCGGCGGTGTTGAAGAAGAGGAAATCCATTAACCGCAGAGGTCGCAAATTTAGCACGCAAAGATCGCAAAGAACTGAATTTTAATATTTTGACTTTGCGTACTTTGCGCCTGCTTAGCGTACTTTGCGGTTAAAAAGGACACTTCAGACACCTATACGGAAAGTTTAAGAATTACAAAAGGAGTAACAACTTTACCCAATAAGTTGTAAAACCCGGCATTTGGTTATACTTTTGCGGTATTGATCCGGTCCCGTAGTTCAATGGATAACCTGCCCCGCCTTAAAGCGGGGGAATGGCAGATTCCATTGTACGGGTTTTGAAAATATTGGTCCCGTAGTTCAATGGATAGAATGGCAGATTCCGGTTCTGTTGGTTGGGCGTTCGAGTCGCCCCGGGATCACAAAAAAGGCGCTTTTTGGCGCCTTTTCACTTATAATAACTATAAAGTATAAAGTTAAAAGTAACTCGTGAGAAAGAGGCGACGAGAACGAAGGGTTGGAGCGTTCGCAACCAAGGACACAGCGACGAGCTCCTGAGCAGAGTGTTTGCATGGCCTGTAAGAGCATAAGGGAATGTCCTCACTTATGAACCGCTTCCTGATCATTATCTGATTGTGATACAACCGAGACAGATCTCTTTTTAAGAGGAAGAGTGAAATAGAACCTTGATCCTTTATTTAGTTCCGAATCAACTTTTATCTCGCCGCCCAGAATTTTTATAAGATTTTGAGAAAGCGACAGTCCCAGCCCTGTTCCCCTGTAGAGCCGCAATTTATTATTTTCCACTTTCCTGAATAATTCGAATATTATCTCTTTTTTGTCTTCAGACAAACCTATGCCCGTATCTTCAACATAAAATAATATTCTATGGTCCACAAGTTTGCATCCCAGGGTAATATGCCCTGAATCAGTAAACTTAACCGCATTATCAAGCAGCTTGCCAAGAGCCTGTTTAAGACGGTAAATATCGGTTTCAAAGGTCAGATCCTTAACCTTATTGTCTATTGAAAGCTGAAAATCAACCTGAGATTTATCTCTCGACCTTATTTCTTCAGTAAATCTTTGAAACAGTTCATTTAAAGCCTTACAGACATCGCAATTCCTGATGTTGATATTCAACTGTCCGGATTCAATTTTTGAGATATCAAGTATATCATCAATTAGTCCCAGAAGGCTGTGGGAGTTTGATACAATAATGTTCACAAAATCGGCTTTCTCATCCTCAGAATAAGCGCTGTCCCTGAGTAACTCAGATAATCCCACAATTGCATTCATGGGAGTCCTGATCTCATGCGACATATTTGTTAGGAATGAACTTTTAAGCTTATCCGACAACTCAGCTCTGTCGCGGGCTGCAATTAATTCCTTTTCAATTTTTTTTCTCTCCTTGATGATTTCCTCTTTTACTATTATCTCTTTTGTCTTTTCATCAATATTTTTTAAAAGCCGTTCCTGTAAGGTCTTCATGTTCTTCTCCCTTATTCCAATGTATTTATACAGGGAGAAACCTGTTAAAGCAATTATGCCCAGATAGAACCATATTGAAAGGTAAACCGGTTTTCTTATCCTGACTTTAAAAGTCACTGGTTCCTGCGTCGTAATATTATCCTCATTGAATGCTCTTAGTTTAAAGACATATTTACCATAGCCAACTTTTTCATAGACAACGCTCCTGCGTGTTGTCAGATCCGACCATGCCGCACTGTATCCTTCAAGGAATGTCTGGTAATTTACAATCTCCGGATTACTTAAATTAATGCCGGTGTAGTCTACTCTGATCTCATAATTTCCTGGTTTGAGACTGATGTTATCATCGTGTCTTACTCTGATCTTATTTATATAAATGGCATCAATATGCAGCTTTGGAGGCGGCCCTTCGCCTGCAGTTACCTTCGACAGAAGCTTAATGAGGCCTTCGGATGTTCCAAACCAGACATTGTTCTGATTGTCAGAAATTACCGAGTTGGGGTAGAAATCAGATGTATTTTTAATTCCTTCATTGGATATGTAATTTCTTATCTTACCTGTTTCAGTGTCGATTTGCGAAAAGCCACCCTTGTGGCCAACCAGTATTTTATGGCTCCCGTCGAAAATCAGACTATAGCAGTAATCAGAAACTAATCCGGAGGAATAGGTATAATTCAGGATGTTTTCAGGTTTGAACCTGAATATGCCTTTTCCGTAGGTAGCTGCCCAAAGAGATCCTGAATTATCTTCTGCAAAAGAAATTACAGTATTCAGTCCAAAATTGCCCGAGACACTAAGAGTATTTACACTGTCATCGGGACCAATATAAAATATGGAACTGCATGTTGTTGCGACCAATACCCTGCCGCTCGAATCTAAGTAAAGCTGCCTTATGTCATTGTTTGGCAAGCCATTGCTTGTATTGAACCATTTCCTGGCGCCGGTAAGGGTATTCAACTTGCAGGCTCCTTTCTTTGTACTTATCCATAAGATATTTTCTTTTCCGGTAATGTGATTTATTGAATTTTCAAGTGCATCATTTGATAAATAGATCTTACCAAAAATTTCAGTTGCGGGATTGAATGCGAATAGCCCGTTTTTTTCAAAGCCCAGGTATATCATGCCCGACTGGGAGCAGTAAATTGAATTAACACGGTCGCCGGTCAAAGCCTGTGGGAAGGGATAAGATTTAGATATTTGTCCGCGTTCAGCTGTAACCATTGCAATAAGGTTATCACTGGCAAGCCATATGCTGCTGCTGTCTTTTGATAAAGCATAAATATGGCGGGAACCGATTTTTGCGGAAAATGACAGAAATTTAATGTTATCATCAACGAGTCTGAACAGCCCTGCCCCATACATTCCTACCCAGATATTACCTTCAGTATCTTCAAATAGACACTTCACCTCATTTGATTTTAAGCCGTTCTCCTTATTTATGTATCCAGTGAATAGTAAATTTCCTGTCAGCGTGTTAATCTGATATTTTAATATGCCTTTGCCCATTGTATTAACCCAGAGTTCATTCCTCCTTACTATCGTTCCGCCCTGGATATTGTCGAGATCTCCATTCCGGTCCGAACTGCATTCTGTCAGATCATATGATAGATTTGCCAGGTTAATTGTAAGTCTGAATATGCCTTTGTCACCCGATAAAACAAAATATTCTCCTTCTTTAAATTTTATGATATCAACAACTTTTGATGAGGGGTAGTCACTGATTTTTATCTTTTCTTTCATCAGGCTGGAATCCTTAAGATATTCCATGATATAAAGGTTCTCCCGGGTTCCTAAAAGGTAAAAATTTGCAGAAAGATGACGTATATTAAAGATAAATTCATGATTCAGAGAAGTCCTGATGCTGACTAATTTCTTGTTGCCCTGAGAGACGAGAAGACCTCCGTTCTGAGTTGAAAACCAGGTTGTCCCTGTGTCGGCTTCAGTGATAGAAGTAATTGAAGAGCTGACCAGAGGAAACTTTTTAAATCGGTTATCACTGAAATATGTTATTCCGCCATTCATATGGCCCATCCATAGTCCGCCGGAAATATCTTTATAAATAGAGGTAATGAAATTTTCAGTCAGGCTATCCTTGTCGGTATAATGTTGAAATTTAAATCCATTAAACCTGTAGAGACCTTCTGCTGTCCCTATCCAGAGATAGCCGTCATCGCTTTGATTTAATGAATATATGAATGAATTTCCCAGCCCGTCTGTTGGTCCGTACTGCCTGAAGAAATAATCCTGACCGTCGAGTTGTGTAAAAACCTGAATTAGTATAATTAAAAGACAGAACCTTGTTTTCATGCCTTAAAAAGATTTACTTTTATTCTGTTCCGCTCATCTTCTGCGCCGGCATGATAACCCGTATGATCCCAATTGGAAGCACGTAAAAAGGATGTGACTGGCCATACTTTCTTTATCATTGAGGATGCATTCATAAAATAATCAGGTAATAAATTTTTGTCCGGCAAAGATAATCTTTAGTTCCTGACCCTGAGCCTGTGTAATTAACTCATTAACCTGTTTATTTATTATTGCAAACTCTTCATTTCTGTTTTTTCTTCTCTCAGATTCTGCAGCGCTCCCTTATTATTATTCCTTTTCGAATAAATTGGCCCGGCTTTTAACCTCCGGTTCTCTATTTAAGAGGCTTAAATTTTGTTTACCTTTGGACTTAATGCATAGATAGCAGAGCAAAAAAGAAAAGATGAACGGAATAATCGCGAAAAGAGAACTTGTGATTGAAAATAAGATATTTACCACAAGTGATATACTATCGCTCATTAAGCTATTTATAAGTTTTTCAAGCCCTGATGAGGAAAGCATATCTGAAGATGATTTCAGTAAAAATTATAATAATACCACTCATTCCCATCTGGAATTCACTTTTTCAGATCATTCAATCCATACGCTGAAATTTGCAGAATTCTCACAGGTAAGGGAAATACTTGAGAAGAATAAAATTGTTGAAGTCAGTTTGTTTTATAGTGAGAATTTATCGGATACCAGATTCGTAATTAAAATTCGTGAATCAGATACGAATTCAGGATCGGGTTATGTAATCTTAGAAGGACACGATTCAGATCTGGCTGTTAAAATGATGGAACAGATTGAGGAATTTTTGTCAACATGCAAAGATCAACCTGCTTTCGTTAAAAAATTCAGGATCCCAATTATTGCAATCACTGATTTGATACTCATGTTTTTCCTTCTCAATATAGTTGAACTTTTCATAAGGAACAGGGTAATATTTCCAAGAATTGTTGGCAACATGCTGACTAATGACCTGATTTTTGTTGTGATCATCTTATGTATTATTGCGGCAACTCCTTCACTATATATTTTTCAGCTGCTAAACAGACTTTTTCCGGGAATTGAAATTCAGACTGGAAGAAACCCGGGGAAGCTGGGAAACGGGAAACGTTACAAATTGTGGATGATAATATTAATTGTAATAATTCCTGCAGTTGTATCTTATTTGCTTCGTTTGTTATAGGTAAGTCAAAGACAATGCTCCACAACCGGGTTTTATATAGAAACCCGTCACGTATTCGTCTTAATTATTGATATTCAGCTCCTTCAGAGCTGCGAGGCATTATGGCAACATGCCCCCGGCTGGCGCCGGGGGTTATTCATATTTGGCTCTTTCAGAGCCATAACAATGAAAGATGTGTTGTACGGCTAAGTTCTCTTGACTTTCATTATAGCATGGGAAGAGCAGATCCAACTGAAATAAAAGAAAGACTGACAGCAATATAATAAAATATAAAGGGACTGTGCCTGGCAGTCCCTTCGATGTTTTATGACTAAGCCTCAGCGTACCTTCGGGCCATCTCTGAGCAGGGGACCCATTCAATGCCTGATCCGAATGTCTTTTGTATACGTTCCGCCAACGTTACCAATCCTTCAAGGCCCAGCTCCGTGCCCTGAGTATATAGCGATTGCCAGTGAGTAACGATCACAACAGGAAAGCCTGTATCAATCAGCTGGCGGATCCTGCCCGTTTTGCCATCAGGAGAAACGAGGCGATCGATACCATCTTTAATGAATTTTGGCCTGTCCTTTATGTCGGGAACATCCATCGACCAGAATATATCTCCGGCGTTTGCGGGTACGCTCACAACAACCTGACCTCTTTCAGGGTTTTTGTACTTCACATTCAACTGGTAAGGCTTTTCGGTATCGGATGCTGCATAAAGAAAATACCACGTCAGCTTACGCTTAAATAAGTTCCATTGGGCGTCTGCCAGTGACTGGGCATATTTATCCTCAACATCAATGCCTGATACCCATGGTGAGGTGATCCCTGTCGATTCGATACCTACATTCCTGAGGATCTGGAAAGCCAGCGTAAAATATTCTACAACCTCTTCCTTCGGCGCCTGGGTGATCCAGTTATCCTCATACAAATGACGTTTAAAATTACCGGTCTTAAGATCATATGAACTCAGATGTGTAAGGAATTCAGGAGTAATATCAAACCGGGGAGCAACACGTTCACGTATCAGTCTTATGAATTCCTGCAGGTGAGCCTGTGGTACCCGCTTGAGTGACTGATCGATACGGCCAAGACAACTTGGCATCGGTATAACCGTGAACTTGCCATGAAGATCGAACCTGTCAAACGTATCAGCAACTTTCCGTGTGAATGCTGCCGGGACCAGGAATGGTGTTTCATAACCTGGCAGCTCATAGAATAGCGGATCCACCGGGGCTCCGTCATCGATGATTAAAGAAAAGGGTATTTTACCGGTGAAGCCCTTGCCAATTGATGGATTTTCATCTCCCGGAAGTGATGAAGCAACAGCCTTTCCGAACGATCCGGAAAGCATGCTTGCTGCCATGCCGGTTCCTGCATATTTCAAAAGTGTCCTTCGGTTCATCTTTATCATATTTTTGATTTAATCTGTTCTTTAAGATTCGTAAATTTAAATTTAAATTCAACATCATACTCTCTGATGTGTTATTCAGAGAGTAATATTTTTATTGTTCTGAAGACATTTGACTGAGTTTTATAAAATTAAGAGATATGACAGACAGAAGAAGTTTTTTAAAAAAATCAGGAGCGTTTGCCATTGGCAGCTTCATTTTGCCCGGTGTAATGAAAAGTGCATCTATCATTAGTGAGAGATCATTGCCTGCAATTGGAATTCAGACATTTACCCTTAATTCTTTAATGAATTCCGATCCAAGGGGAACATTAAAAAAACTGGCTGAGATAGGATTTAAAAACATTGAAATTGCTTCCTATTCTAACGGTTCGTTCTATGGGTTTAAACCAGCCGAGCTTAAGGCTATTATTGAAGGGTATGGAATGAAATTCATAAGCTGCCATGTAATGGGTCTGCCATTCAGTAAAATGATGCCGTCAACGCCAAACCCCACTCCTGAACAACAAAAACAACTGGAACAGATAAAGAAAATGATCTCTCCTGATCTGATGAATCTCACAGATAATACCCCGCAACTCGTTGATGATGCTGCAGAAGGAGGTCTGAAATACCTTGTCTGTGCCGGCACTGCCATAAAGACAATGGATCAGATAAAATCAGCAGTAGATGTTTTCAGCAAGGCAGGAGAAGCCTGTAAAAAGGCCGGGCTTCAGTTTGCATACCATAATCATGCAACCGAATGGGATGTGATCGATGGTACAACAGCCTATGATGTTATACTTTCACAAACAGACAAAAACCTGGTAAAAATGGAACTCGACCTGGGCTGGGTGGCAACGGCCAAAAAAGATCCGGTGGAGTTATTTAAGGGGCATCCGGGAAGATTTCCTCTCTGGCATATCAAGGATTTTAATCTGGCCACTAAAAAAATTGTGCCTGTCGGGACGGGCGATATCGACTTCAAAAAAACCTTTGCGAACGCTGACCTCGCAGGTATGAAATATTACTTCTATGAAGAGGATTCAGCAAAAGGAATGGATGATGTTATTCTGAGCTATAACAACCTCAAGAAAATTTTATAATCCTGATCGACTGCCCTTCGGATTCAGGCGTCTGCCGGGAGGTTTAGTCCCTGAGAATATCTATCATCTCAAGGATTGCTTCTGTATCAATTGCATTTTTTACTGGAGAGAGCCCTAAAAATGGTCTTACCTTATTTAGATCATCTCCAGTAACGAGATATTTACCGATTATGATTATATAAATCAAAGCTGATTTTAACGTATTAGACTTTACTCTGAAGGTATGCGGGCTGTTTCTTGCCGGAAAAATATGGACAAATCTTTCCTGATTATCATGATATTTTAATGTCCATTGTGAGCAGTCAGGCAAAGTTATTATCCTGAAGCAATCAGTTTTGACACCTGTCCAGCCCGAGTAAGCCTTCCTGTCCGAAATATTCTTTTGCCGTAAGAATTGCCCGGTATTGAAACAGATATCAGATAATGATAAAGAACCTCTGTAAATATCCATAACGGATGTTCCGATGTGCCTGAGTTCTTTTGAAAGAGACTCAGCATCATAGCAGGGATTATCCACATTGGCGTTTATGAATTCCTTTATGAATCCCAGATGATGTTTCAGCGGATTGAATAAGAAAGGTTCCGGTATTCGATAATCGGTATCCATGGTTTCCTGTACAAAGATAAATCAAACAATGCAGAAATGAATAAGAATGATTTTTACCCGATATATTCGTATTCATAATTGATTATCTTTAATTCGGGAAAAATCTTATACTTGTTGAAGCCGGCCCGACCAGAAACCTTATTTCTTATTAATCGGAGAAAGAAAGACATCACTGGGTTCCCTGATTGACTGTTCAATAATTAGTTACATTAACCATTAAATAGTATTTCAATGAAAACATTTTCTCTTAAAATTTTATTGGGAATAATAACATTTGTTATTCTTTGCAGCGCTAAATCAAGCACCCGGAGTCCATTGTCCATTTATGCTGAAATTGACAGGAATGCACCTCCTAATACATTGACTGCGAAGGAAAAGAAACATGGCTGGCAATTGCTCTTTGACGGGAAGACTGCCACAGGCTGGCATGGATATAATCTGAAGGTTTTTCCCGACTGCTGGAAGGTTGATGATGGAACTCTCACAATGAACAGCACGGGAAGCCAGGAAGATCAGGATATCATTACCAACAGTAAATACAAAGATTTTGCTCTCAGTCTTGAGTATAAACTGACAAAAGCAGCAAACAGCGGCGTGATTTTTCAGATAGCGGAAGATCCCAAATATAAATTTCCATATGAGACCGGTCCCGAATTTCAGGTCATAGATCATGAGAACTGGAATGGCAAGCTGGAAGACTGGCAGACCAACGGTGCAAACTACGCTATGTATCCTCCGATGGCAAAGCCCTATAAGCCGGTCGGCGAATGGAATCAATTATTCCTTTATGTGAAAGGGAATAACGTGACCCAGATCCTTAACGGTGTTGTGGTCGTTAAATATGTGAAGTATTCTGATGAATGGACAAAACTGCGAAATAGCGGCAAATGGGCCGACTATCCCGATTGGGGTAAGTTTGATGAAGGATTTATTTCGCTTCAGAACCATGGTACAAAGGTATGGTACAGAAATATTAAATTGAAAAAGATCTAAATCCACCTTTAAATACATATAGACATGTCGGATTCTGATAAATCACGAAGAGGATTTCTAAAGAAAGCCGGACTTATATCTGCCGGTATGACTATAATCCCCAGCAAGGTTATGAGTGGTTTGGGGCATAAGGCCCCGAGCGATAAGCTTAATATTGCCGGAATTGGAATTGGCGGAAAGGGACACACCAACCTTCATGGCATGGCAACTGAAAATATAGTTGCACTCTGCGATGTAGACTGGAAATATGCTGATCCGTGTTTCAAGGAATTTCCCCTGGCAAAGAAGTACTGGGACTGGCGCAGGATGTACGACGAAATGAGCGGATCTATTGATGCGGTTATGGTTGCAACTGCTGATCATAGTCATGCTCTCATAGCTGCTCATGCTTTAACATTGGGGAAACATGTTTATTGTCAGAAACCACTTACTCACTCAGTTTATGAGTCGAGACTGCTTACAAAGCTGGCTTCAGAGTACAAGGTTTCGACCCAGATGGGAAACCAGGGAAACTCCGGTGACGGAGTTCGTCAGCTCTGCGAATGGATATGGAATAATGAGATAGGTGAAATAAGAGAGGTTCATGCCTGGACAGACAGGCCAATCTGGCCACAGGGTATTGCCAGGCCGGCAAAAGTTATGCCCGTGCCCAATACACTTAATTGGGATCTTTTCATCGGATCTGCTCCGATGCGACCTTACAATGATATCTATACGCCATGGAACTGGCGGGGTTGGTGGGACTTTGGGACCGGTGCTTTTGGGGATATGGCTTGTCATGTCATGGATCCTGTTTACAGGTCGCTTAAACTGGGTTATCCCGATAAAGTGCGGGGAAGTTCTACAAGTATCAATACTGATTCTGCTCCGCAGGCTGAGACTGTGGAATTTTCTTTCCCAGCCAGGGATAATCTGCCAAAGCTAGCTTTGCCGCCGGTTAAAGTTCACTGGTATGACGGAGGCTTGCTACCAAATCTGTCTGATTTGTTGCCTGAAGGTGAGAATCTGATGGCTGATGGATTGGGAGGATGTCTTTTTATAGGCTCAAAGGATACATTGATGTGCGGTTCCGGTGGGTACAATGCCCGCTTGCTCTCAGGCCGCATACCGGATGTTAAGCCATACCTGAGAAGGATCCCGGGAGGAGCGGCTGTCTATCCCGACGGACCGCATGAACAAGACTGGATCAGGGCTTGTAAAGAATCGACTGAAAACAGAGTGCAGGGCACCTCAAATTTTGCTTATTCCGGTCCGTTCAATGAAATGGTATTGCTTGGTGTTCTGGCAATAAGGCTGCAGGGGATGAACAAAGCACTGGCCTGGGACGGAGAAAATATGAGATTCACAAATATTTCTCCTTCAGAGGAGTTGAAAATTGTGAAGAGTGATGATTTTAAGGTTGAGAACGGGCACCCGACATTTGATAAAAAGTACGATACTTTCAATGCCCTCGAAAGTGCAAATTCATATATAAAGCACAACTACAGGGAAGGTTGGAAGCTTCCGGATATGCCTCTTTAACAATATAAACATATTATGATGAACCGGAGAAAATTTATTCGTAATACAGCGCTGTCTGCACTTGCTTTATCTTTATACAGACAAGCCGGCGCCACTTCTTTCAGTAAAGGAAGGATCCCGAAAAAAATAACTGTCGGAGCCCATGTCTGGGTTTATGCGAACACCATGCCGGGGTATGATGTTTCGCCAATTCTGGGCCAGATATTCTCCGATGTGGCATATGCAGGATTTGATGGTGTCGAAACGATGGAACATCCGTTGAGAAGCCTCCTCTATACAAAGCAGATTAAGGAACTGATAGAACAGTATAAAATAAAGCTGATTGGGAGTTCCTATGGCGCTGATATGTGGAATAAGACAAAACAGAACGAGATCTATGAAGATGTCGACCGTATTTTCACCAACATGGCATCGGTAGGTGGCAGAACCTTCGGAGTGTCAGTCGGGGAACCTGTCGGAAGGGAGAAAACAGAAAAAGAATTTGATAATCAGGCAGAACTTCTTGAAAGGATCATTCCTCTCGGACTCAAATCAGGCATCGTTGTTAATTTGCACAATCATACAGCCGAGGTTGAAAATAATATGTACGATCTCAGGGGAACACTAAAAAGAATACCTGATATTAAACTTGGTCCCGACATAAACTGGCTTATAAGGGCGCATTTAAACCCTGCAGACTTCCTGCGTGAATTCAGGAAACAAATTGTTTTCATGCATCTGAGAGATCAGCTTCTGAACGGGAAATGGCCTGAATCATTGGGAGAAGGAAATTTCAATTTCAGACAGCTCGCGGATATAATGACAGAGATAAATTTTGAGGGCGACGTTATTGTTGAATTAGCTCATGAAAATGGATTCGTGCGTACCAGGCCTCTGAAAGAGAGTCTTAAAATGAGCAGGGAATTCATGAGAAAAACAATGGATATATAAGTCAATTATTCCACCTGGTATTGAGATTATAAAATGTCATAATCATTTTCCTGAACCTGATATTATCTGCAGAATATGAACAAGAACCTGCTGTACCTTTATTTCATTTGCCTGATCGCAACTATGGGTGGCCTGATGTTTGGATTTGATGTGGCAATAATATCAGGAGCAGTTCCTTTTATTCAGCCATATTTCGGCTGGAACGAATTGCAGCTTGGCTGGGGAGTAAGCTCATTACTCGTGGGAGCAATAATAGGAGCATTCGGTTCAGGTATACTTTCAGATATGTATGGCCGTAAAAATGTGCTCATTGCGGTTTCCCTGTTCTTTGCAGTTTCATGTACTGTCACGGCTCTTGCTTCATCTACAGCTATTTTTATTTCAGCACGTTTATTTGGCGGCCTGGCAGTGGGGGCAGCCTCGGTTCTCTCACCGATGTATGTGGCCGAAGTCGCTCCGCCAAAAAAAGAGGAATGCTCGTATCAGTATATCAATTGGCAATAGTACTTGGGATATTGTGTTCATATACAATAAATTACGGATTGCACAATATTGAAAATAACTGGCGCTGGATGTTTGCTACGGGAATTATCCCGTCAGTCCTGTTTTTTGCAGGGCTCTTTTTTATACCTGAAAGTCCCCGATGGCTATATAAAGCCGGACGTAAAGAACAATCCATGAAAGTTCTTACAAGAATTGGAGGCGAGACGCTTGCCAGAGCAGAAATTCAGGAGATTGCAGAATCGCTCAAAGGAACTTCTGCATCGGTATCCGCCGGAGAACTATTTAAACCTTCATCACGAAAAGTGATGCTGATTGGTTTTGTACTGGCAGTATTGGTTCAGATCAGCGGAATAAATACCATAGTCGACTATGCTCCTAAGATACTCCTTGCCGCAGGTGTCGAGATAAATAATGCCCTGCTTCAAACCTCGATGGTGGGTCTGATAAACTTTATCTTCACATTTGTGGCCATATTGTTTATTGATAAAGCAGGAAGAAGATCGCTTTATCTCATCGGTTCGATGGGAATGGTCGTAACATTGGTTTTGCTTGCAGTGTCATTTTATCTGAAAATGGAAGGCATCTTCACCCTGATCTGCATTCTTATGTTCATAGCCTTCTTCGCATCATGCATCGGTCCGGTATTCTGGACATTGGTTGCGGAAATTTTTCCCAACAGGATCAGGGGCAAGGCGCTTGCTTTTGCATCTTTTACCCAATGGATATTTAATTTTCTTGTTGTATTGCTCTTCCCTCACTTTCTGGCGTCCGTAGGTGGCGCAAAAACATTTCTGTTTCTTGCCGTAATGGCATTATTGCAATGGTTATTTACCTATTTATATGTGCCGGAAACGAAGGGGAAATCATTGGAGGAAATAGAACATCTATGGACCAGGAAACATTAAGGGAATTTTTTTATTGACATTCTGTAAAATCAGTCTAAAATTTTAATTATGATTTCTTCAAGACAAAATTTTCTGAAAACAATAAATCATGAACAGCCTGATAAAGTGGTAGTGGATTTTGGCTCGACAGGCGTAACTGGCATTCATGTGCTGGTTGTTGAAAAGCTGAGGTCCCATTTTGGGCTGGCAAAAAGACCCGTCAGGGTCATTGAGCCTTACCAGATGCTGGGCGAGATCGATGAAGAATTGATTGATGCAATGGATATTGATGTCATAGGGTTATTCACTGCTAAAAATATGTTCGGCGTATTGATGGAAAACTGGAAGGTCCACAAAACTTTGTGGGGACAGGAAGTCCTTTTCCCGGAAGGTTTTAATTACACTTATAACAATAACGGTGATATACTGATGTATCCCGAAGGAGACACGTCTGTTCCTCCCAGCGGCATGATGCCGAAAACAGGTTATTTTTTTGATGCTATAAACAGGCAGAAGCCGATTGATGAAGCAACGCTTAAAGTTGAAGATAACCTCGAAGAATTTGGCCGTATCACTGAGCCTGAATTGGAATATTGGAAAAACCAGATGCTTAAACTGCAGAGTAATAACAAAGCAGTTGTGGCTTCTCTGGGTGGAACCGCTTTGGGTGACATAGCACTCGTTCCGGCAATTAATCTGAGGGACCCTAAAGGGATACGCGGCGTTGAAGAGTGGTATATCTCCACCCTTATAAGAGAAGATTTTATTAAAGAAATATATGACAGACAGACTGATATAGCTATAGAAAATCTCAGGTTATTACATAATGTCATAGGCAGTAAAATTGATGTTGTTTTTACATGCGGTACAGATTTTGGCACGCAGAATTCAACTTTTTGCTCGACTGACACCTATGACAGGATATGGATGCCATATTATAAAAAAGTAAACGACTGGATACATCGGAATACAGGCTGGAAGACGTTCAAGCACTCATGCGGGGCAGTTGAGCCTTTGATGAGCCATTTTATTGAATCGGGGTTTGATATTATAAACCCGGTTCAGATAAATGCCTCCGGTATGGATCCTGTTCTTTTAAAGAAAAAATATGGTGATAAGCTGGTTTTCTGGGGAGGAGGTGTCGATACTCAGGGAGCATTTGCCTTTGGAACACCAGAACAGGTAAAAGAACAGGTTAAAAAACAATGCGATATACTGAATAATAACGGGGGTTTTGTATTTAACACGGTTCATAACATACAGGCCAATGTTCCATTTGAAAATGTTGTTGCCATGCTGAAGGCGTTACATGAACTATAATGCCCTGGCCACATTGGAAGCGACGCGGTTCCTCCTCGCCGAAGAACTGCTGCTTTGGTTTTAGTTCTGAATGCTCTGCGATTAATTGATTTTTTAGGATGAATGGTTATAAAATTAACTGGAGCTACCTGATCGGTATCTGCCTTGTTTCCGCAATGGGCGGATTACTTTTTGGTTATGACTGGGTGGTAATAGGCGGTGCAAAGCCTTTTTATGAACCCTTCTTCGGAATTACGAATCACGCTTTCCTGCAGGGATGGGCAATGAGTTGTGCACTTATAGGATGCCTTTTCGGAGCAGTTATTTCAGGCTGGCTAAGCGACAAGCTGGGCCGCAAAAAGCTGTTAATATTCTCTGCAGGACTTTTTGTGGCAGCTTCTCTCGGCACAGGAGCTGCCGACTCTTTCAATGTATTTGTTGTATTCAGGATAATTGGAGGCGTTGGGATCGGTCTTGCTTCGAACCTTTCGCCCATGTATATTGCGGAGATAACACCCGGCACTGTAAGGGGTCGTTTTGTGTCAATTAACCAGTTGACCATTGTTGTGGGAATTCTTGCTGCCCAGCTTATTAACTGGAGGATCGCCAGGCCTGTTCCTCCCGGCTCAACAACTGCCGATATTCTTGCTTCGTGGAATGGACAGACAGGCTGGAGATGGATGTTTTATGCCTGCACTGTTCCTTCGGGACTATTTTTCCTGCTGATGTGGTTCGTTCCCGAGAGTCCAAGATGGCTTGCACAAAAGGCTGCTTTCCATACAAAGGCACGCAGGATCCTCTCAAAAATTGGAGGAGATGATTATGCACTTAAAGAATTTGAATCGATTGAAAAATCGCTAGTGGAGACCAGGATAAACACTAGTCGCGGCTTATTGCGACAGCCGGGGATTTCAAAATTGCTTATCCTTGGGATTGTGCTTGCAGTATTCCAGCAATGGTGCGGAATAAATGTGATTTTTAACTATGCTCAGGAGATCTTCACAAAAGCCGGATACAGTGTTTCGGACATTCTGTTCAACATAGTGATTACCGGATGCGTAAACCTGGTATTTACTTTTATAGGTATGTTTACTGTGGATAAACTAGGCCGCAAAGCTCTCATGCTCACAGGCGCTGGCGGACTGGCTGGTATATATGCGGTGCTGGGAACAATGTATTTCTTTCATTTGCAAGGTCTTCCCCTGCTTATCATGGTCGTTACCGCAATAGGCTGCTATGCTATGTCGCTTGCTCCCGTCACCTGGGTTGTACTATCCGAAATATTTCCTAACAGGATGCGGGGTATAGCAATGTCAATAGCAACATTTTCTTTATGGGCAGCCTGTTTTATTCTTACTTACACATTCCCGTTGCTGAATAAACTGTTAAATGCCTCAGGCACATTCTGGCTTTATGGATTAATATGCATACTCGGTTTCATTTTTATTCTCAAAAGGCTGCCTGAAACAAAAGGCAAATCACTCGAAGAAATTGAACATGAACTGGTAAAGCATTAAAACATATTCTTATCGTATGTCCTATTTGCGAATCACGGGTACCTGGATCCGACCTTTGCCGTAAAGTATTTCAATATTTAGCCGGGAAAGTGATTTGTTAAACAAATGAGAAATGAAAAAACTATTTATCCTTTTGCTAGTTATCGCCGGATGTGCCAGACAGAATACAGAGTTAAGAAAAAGCATTTCTCTTGCAGGTGAATGGAAATTCCGGATTGATTCTCTCGATGAGGGTATTGCCAATAAATGGTATAATACTCTTGCAGACGACTCAGTAAGACTCCCGGGATCAATGGCGGAAAATGGGAAAGGGTATGATGTTGATATTAATACTGACTGGACAGGTGAAATTGTTGACAGATCTTATTTCACGTCAAAGAAATATGAAAAATATCGTCAGCCGGGGAATATTAAAATACCATTCTGGCTTAAACCGGTTAAATATTATAAAGGGGTGGCCTGGTATCAAAAGGAGATTGATCTTCCACCTGAGTGGAATGGGGAAAATATAACATTGTCTCTCGAACGCCCTCATTGGGAATCAACTGTGTTTATAAACGGCAAAAAAGCCGGTACCGGAAATAGCCTGGCAGTTCCTCACAGTTATCTTATCACTGATCTCCTCAGACCGGGAAGAAACCTCATAAGTATACGTATCGACAACAGGATAAAAATACCTATCGGCATCAACTCGCATAGCATAACAGACCATACTCAGACAAACTGGAACGGAATAGCCGGAGATATACGCATCATAGCCGCTTCGCGAGTGAGCATAGATGAGGTTAAAATATATCCCGACATTGCAGGAAAAAAGGCAAAGGTAATTGTTGGGTTAAAGAATATGTCAGGCGCTCCTTTTAACGGGAAGCTGGTTGCAGAAGCAGAGAGTTTTAACTCTTCTGTCCGTCAAAAATTAAAAAGAATTACTGTAACTGTTTCCCCGGGCTCAAAGGATATGAAGCTTATTTTTGATTATCCAATGGGGGATAATATCCAGCTGTGGAGCGAATACAGGCCGGCTTTGTATAAATTGTCATTGAAGCTGAAAAATTCAGCCGGAACGGAACTTGACAATCTGTCGCAGGAATTTGGAATGCGTGATTTTAAAGCTAAGGGAACACACTTTGAGGTAAACGGACAAAGGATATTCTTAAGAGGGACACTTGAATGCTGTATCTTTCCTTTGACAGGCTATCCGCCGACAGATTTGCAGTCGTGGCTGAAAGTTTTGGGTACCTTCAGGGAATATGGATTGAATACAGTCAGATTTCATTCATGGTGCCCGCCTGAAGCTGCCTTCAGTGCCGCAGACCGATTGGGTATGTATTTTCAGATTGAGTGTTCATCGTGGGCCAATTCCGGAACAACGATAGGAGATGGAGGAGCCCCGGATGAATTTATTTACAATGAAGGAGATAAAATACTCAGTACATATGGAAATCACCCTTCTTTCTGCATGCTGGCATATGGAAATGAGCCTGCCGGTAAAAATCAGAATGAATTTCTCGGGAAGCTGCTAACCTACTGGAAAGCAAAGGATAGCCGCAGGGTCTACACGTCGGGAGCAGGCTGGCCTGTGATCCCTGAAAACGACTATAATCTTATTGCCGATCCGAGGATCCAGCACTGGGACGAAGGATTGAAAAGCATCATAAACAGGGAAGCCCCGCAGACAATGTTTGACTATCGCGACATTATTAACAAATACCAGATACCGACTGTAAGCCATGAAATAGGACAGTGGTGTGCATATCCTGATTTTAAGGAAATCACAAGATATACTGGTGTGTTAAAGCCAACCAATTTTGAAATCTTCAAAGAGTCTTTAGAGGAGAATAATATGGGTGATCAGTCGGAAGCATTCCTGATGGCTTCGGGAAAGCTCCAGTCATTGTGTTACAAGGCTGATATTGAGGCTGCACTCCGCACTCCGGGATTTGCCGGATTCCAGTTGCTTCAGCTACATGATTTTCCGGGCCAGGGAACGGCACTGGTAGGCGTATTAAATTCATTTTTTGAATCCAAGGGATACATAACTTCCGAAGAATTCAGGATGTTTTGCAATCAGACAGTGCCTCTGGCAAGAATGCCAAAGATGGTTTATGGTAATAATGAGGTATTTAAAGCCTATATAGAAATATCTCATTTCGGTGAGAAGCCAATTGAAAATGCCGAAATTATCTGCCAGGTCATCAATGAAAAAGGAGAAGCTATCAAAAAAGAGATCTTCACGAAAGAGAAGATAGAAATCGGCAACTGTTCTGAAATTGGTTTATTTCAAATGGGGCTTTCAGATCTGGGGAAAGCACAGAAATTATCTCTGGAAGTTAATCTTGTGAATACTCCATATAAAAATCGCTGGGATTTCTGGGTCTATCCTGAAAATGAGGAAATAAAAACGGGTGCTGTGATGATAACGGATAAACTTGGTGATAAGGAAGCATCAGTATTAAAGCATGGCGGTTCAGTACTTCTTCTTAATTATGGGAATATTGGGAAAGAGATGGGAGCACAGGTTGCTATTGGTTTTTCGACAGTATTCTGGAACACAGCCTGGACCAATAATCAAGCTCCGCACACCCTTGGAATTATCTGTGATCCAAAACATCCGGTTTTCAGTGATTTTCCGACTGAATTTCACAGCAACTGGCAATGGTGGGACCCGGTATCTCATTCGCAGGCAATGTTACTCGATGATTTTCCTTCTGAACTTAAGCCTCTGATTCAGCCTATTGATACCTGGTTTGAAAACCGGAGGCTGGCTCTTGCTTTTGAATCAAAAACCAACGGCGGCAGACTCCTGGTCTGCAGTATCGATCTGAAGGACCTTAAAGAAGAGAGGAGGGTCTCAAAACAATTGCTGATATCCATACTTAAGTATATGAATAGTGAATCGTTTAAACCCCGGGTGGAAGTCGGGATTAATAAAATCAATGAGCTCACAACGAATTAGGATTAATTCCTGTATGCGTCTGAAATAACTAAAAAAAAGAGGGTAACCCTTTGAAGACCCTCTTCTTTCCATTTTAAAGAAGTATGTTACTACAGTTCCTTAAAGAATGTTACACCTCCAGAAGGTGAAACCTTTAAGATCATTTTATCTGATCCCCTGTCCAGCTCCGCAAAATACATATCTGCATCATCAAACTGGGTAGCCCACAAAACCATATCTTCATCGTTCGAAGCATTATCCTTGAAGTAGATTACAGGACCGATAGTGTACTTCCTGTACCTGTGTTTGATTTCGTTCTGAGCTCTTTGTGGTAAATCAGTAAATGCTACTGCCGTTGTTGTCCCAACAAGGGAACCTTCCGGATCATAATAAGCTATTTTGTCCTGGCCGTTCTCTATAAAATTTGCCTGATCGAATCGGCTGGTTCTTTCCCATGAAACATTCGTTGCGTTAGGGAAATCAATGGCCATCTTGTTTCTGATTATCTCGCTGACCGCTGACGCTGAAATATTCTTGAAGTGGGGGAGATTTTCAGATTTCATTGCATTATCATTTTCCGTTTTTTCTGCTAGTGGCGATTGTTTTTGTGCATTTGCCACAGAAAAAGCGAACAATGAAGTCACTAGTAATATTGCTAACTTTTTCATAATTTAAATTTATTAAAATGGTTATATAAAAATGGTTTTAAAAATTTCCTGTTATTATATTAAAAAATGATATAAAAAAAATAAAGACTGTTTTAAGTCTTTCCTTTAAAGCCTCTTATCAAAATATCCCGGTCAAAAACTATGCCACTGATGATAGAGTTTGTTTTTCTGTTTTATAGAGTTAGACACCCGAAAATCTCAGGCTATTCTGCTAATTTGGAATTTAACAAAAAATTAACAACATTCAGTAGCGGCAGATAATTTCAAAATTTCCGCCAGGAATCAAAGAGCCGGTAAGGTGCTGTTATTGAGGCGAAATAGACATCATGAATTTTCATGATCACTTCTTAATTCTGGCTATGTTAATTCTTTGTTAAAAGGAAGTCAGGTCAGAATAGTTTAAATTAAACAGATGTCTAATATATGCATTCGAAGACGATGCCCGGATCTCAATCCGGCAAGGGAAATGGTTTTACATATAAACGCATCAGGGAGGGTAATTAATCATGAAAATTTATATTATGAATATGGTTTGTCCAAAAACAAAATTCTTCGTTGTCAGGGACATGGAAGAGCTTGGTATTAAGTACCGGACGTTTGAAAAAAGTGAAATAGATTTTCAGGAGGACTTGTCTTTCAGAAGCCTGAGAAAAGTGGTTGGAGTATTGAATCGGTATGGTTTGGAGATGGTAATTAAACAGAATAAACCTTTATCAAAAATTATGAACACTTTTCATAATCTGACAGAAAACAACAGAATTACCGGAGCCGGGCTTTTACACTGATTAACAGTGTGGATGGAGCCCAACATAAACAACTAAATCAGTAAATCATGAAAAATATTATTGTTCCTCTGGATTTTTCAGATGAGTCACTAAACGGACTGAATATGGCATTAATGCTTGCCAGGAAAACCGGATCCAATATTCAGATGGTGCATGTTATTGGTAAGAATGTAGATAATAATGAACTCCTGGAAAAGGAAAGCCAGATAGCTGAAAGCAAATTCAAAGAAATAAAGGAAAAATGCCTGGAAGAAGGAGACATTAATTGTGCCCTGAATTATACCATTAAGGAAGGCAGGATATTCAGTGAAATAACAAAGCTTGCTGACAGGTATGAAGATCCTCTTTTAGTGCTTTCCACACATGGGCAATCGGGCTTTGAAGAACTATTTATTGGCGGGAATGCGTATAAAATTACTTCGCATTCCAGGAACCCCGTTATTACTGTAAGGAAAGGCAATTTTTCATCAAACATCGACAGAATTGTATTGCCTCTTGATATTACACTTCAGACTCGGGAAAAGGTTGCTTATACAGTGAAACTGGCAAAATCATTCAATTCTGAAATTCACCTCATAACGGTTAGAGGCTCACACCTGAAAAGTATCGAGAACAAGCTCTACAAATATACCGAGCAGGTGTGTTCATATTTCTGGACTCATGATGTGCCGTATAAAGTGCAACATCTTCAGGGGAATAACCTCACCGATCTGATTCTGGATTACTCAAAATCCGTTGATGCTGATCTTATCTCGATCATGACAGAACAGGAGAAGAGTGTTTCCAACCTCCTTCTTGGCACATATGCACACCAGATGATAAACAAAGCACATATACCGGTTTTATCATACCCGGCATATAAGCTGAGCACAGTGGCAGAAGATATATGGACATTAGGTGCATTTAATTCCTGATAATTTTCGATAAAATTGTTTGTACTGACAACAAAAAGAGAATGCCTTAACACAAACTGCGTTAAGGCATTCTCTTTTAGATTGTTCACTACCCCTGAATGCGAATATTCATATTATTCATACCTCAGGGCATCGATCGGATCGAGACTGGCTGCTTTTCTGGCCGGATACCAGCCAAAGAATATACCGATAACAGAACAGACTACAAAGGATAATATTTCAGAACTTGGCAGCACTACAATTGGCCACGACATTGCTGATCCGATTATTTTGGAAGCCGCAATCCCGAGAAGAATCCCGATAAGACCTCCGGTTATACTCAGTAATATTGATTCGGTAAGGAATTGCAATAAGATATCGAATCCTTTTCCACCGATAGCCATACGAAGACCAATTTCCCTGGTTCTCTCGGTAACTGATACATACATGATATTCATGATGCCTATACCTCCAACAAGAAGAGAAATTCCCGCAATTGCGCCAAGTAATATTGTGAGGATATTACTAACCGA
This sequence comes from uncultured Bacteroidales bacterium, assembly GCA_963715785.1. Lineage (GTDB taxonomy): Bacteria > Bacteroidota > Bacteroidia > Bacteroidales > VadinHA17 > LD21. The sequence goes on along the minus strand of OY970276.1, from coordinate 588,654 downwards.
ACTGAAAGTGGTCAATAGTTCAGCCTGATTTCTGATCCTGAAGTCATCATCGGCAGATGCTTTAATTTTATGTGTTCTGCGAAGAGTTTCTTCTATCTGGCTTTGAGCCAGGTCGGTCGATTTGGAATCCACTGCTGAGGTGTAGATAGCCTGGATATACGGAATTGCAAGCACCCTTTTCTGAACAGTGGTATATGGCGCCAGTATTAAATCATCCTGGTCCTGTCCGAAAGTATTCAATCCTTTTGAATCAAGCACTCCAATTACAAGAAAAGGTATTTTTTTAAATCTTATTATTTGACCTACAGGATCAGCGCCGGCACCGAATAAATTAGTTACAACTGTTTTTCCCAGAAGACAAACTTTTGCTGCGCTCGCAATTTCCTGTCCGGTGAACATACGTCCGCTTACCACCGAGCGCTCCCTTATCTGCAGATAGCTCTCATTTTCACCAAATAAGGTTGTTGGCCAGTTCAGTGCGCCAAATACAGCCTGTCCGCCGCCGCGGACTTCAGGTGTTGCAGCAAGTACTGCCGGACAATCTGCGAGTATTGAAGTGACATCAGCGTCAGTAAGGCTTTGCATTGTTGAAGCTCCGAACTGTACGCCGCCTCTCTCCTGTGACCCAGGGATGACTGTAACAAGGTTTAATCCCATTCCGGCTATCTGCTGCTGAATACTCTGTTTTGATCCCTGGCCGATTCCAAGCATTGCGATAACTGAGGCAACACCTATAATTATACCAAGCATAGTTAGAAAAGCTCTGAGCTTATTTCTCAGCAGTGCGTTCATTGCTATTTTCAAAAGATTTTTAATGCTCATTGTTCTCGTATTTACTAATCTACTTCAAGTGGAATACTGGCAAGCATTTCGAGTGCAATAATCCTATCCTTTACAGGGCTCTCTCTCAGAATGATTCCATCCTTAAAAATAATATTCCTGGTCGCACATTTGGCTATATCCGGTTCATGTGTGACAAAGACTATTGTTTTACCTTTATTGTTAAGCTCCTGAAAAAGAGCCATAATTTCATATGATGTACGGGTATCCAGATTTCCTGTTGCTTCATCGGCAAGAATGACTACCGGGTCATTAACAAGCGACCGGGCAATAGCTACTCTCTGCTGCTGGCCTCCGGAAAGCTGGTTTGGTTTATGATGCATCCTGTCGGCAAGTCCTACTGACTCAAGAGCCGCTTTGGCTCTCTCAACTCTCTCCTTTGATTTAACTAATTTATTGTATAGAAGAGGTAATTCAACATTATCCAAAGCGCTCGTCCTGGGCAGAAGATTATATGTCTGAAATACAAAACCGAGTTTTCGGTTCCTGAGATTCGAAAGTTCATTTTTACTAAGTGAGGAAATGCCGGTTCCGTCCAGAATGTATTCTCCTTCGGTTGGTTTATCAAGACATCCTATAATATTCAGCATTGTTGATTTTCCTGATCCGCTTGCACCCATTATAGCCACGAACTCACCTTCATTTACTGTCATGTTAACTCCTCTGAGTGCATGAACGGTAACTTCCCCTACATAATAATCTTTTTTCAGTGATATTATTTCAATAAGTTTCTTCATTAGAATTGTATTTTTATCTTCTGACTGGAGCTGGCTGAGCCCTGCGCTGAGGCATAAAAGGACTTCTTGTTTGGGAGGATGCTGTCTCCTTGGTTGCAGGTGTCATTGACAAGACTACTTCTTCGCCTTCCTTAAGCCCCGATTTAATTTCAGTATTTGTTGCATCTGCTGCGCCAGTTGTGACCCTTACACGGTGAATAGTATCGTTACTGATGGCCCATACAACAACAGGTTTCTTTCCGCCAGCCGGAAAACCTCCGCCAGCCGGAAAACCTCCGCCCTGTCCGCCCTGTCCTCCCTGTCCGGCTTGCCCGGCTTGCCCGCCGGCTTGTTCGGCCTGTCCACCCATTCGGCCAGACGCACCCATACCACCGGTACGTGGCCTTTGTCCCATGGGATTGTTTTTCATATATTCAGCCAGAAACGCTGCATCAGGTGTAAACCTCAGGGCCTGCCCCGGTACAATAAGTACACTGTCGATCTGCTGAACAAGCACAGTAATATTTGCTGTCATCCCCGGCATTAGTTTCAACTGAGGATTAGGCGCATCAACAATAACAGTGTAAGTAACGACGTTTGAGGTTACCACAGGCTGCAGTCTTATCTGTCGTACAGTTCCTTTAAATGTCTCATTGGGATAAGCATCCACACTAAATTCAACAGGCTGTTTATTTTTTACCTGGCCGATGTCTGCCTCATCAACATTTGCCTGCACCTGCATCTGTGTCAGGTCGTTACCAATTGTAAAAAGGTTAGGTGTGTTGAAACTTGCAGCCACAGTCTGACCCTGGTCAACTGCCCTGTTAAGAATGACGCCGTCTATGGGAGAATAAATAGTTGCATAGCTGAGATTAACCATTGCTTTGTCATATCCTGCCTGAGCAGTTTTCAGGTTTGCAAGTGCGTTATCATAATTATATTTTACCTGGTCATAGTCAGCCTGAGCTACCAGTTTTTTATCGATCAGAGCCTTATATCTTTCATAAGTTGCAGACTGAAATGTCACCTGGCTTTTTGAATCCTCAAGAGATGCCTGAGCTTGCTGCACCTGGGTTTCAAGTGGTGTTTTGTCCAATTCAGCCAGTAATTGACCTTTTTTTACATGTGAATTGAAATCCACAAAAATCTTTTTTATAACTCCTGAAACCTGAGTCCCGATTAAAACGGTCGTATCAGCTTCGACAGTACCGGTTGCAGTAATTGTATTTTTTATAGATCCTTTTTTTACAACTGCAGTTTCATAGGTATAAGCTTTACCGCCTTTATGACAGGAACTTACCAAAAAAAGAGTAATTATTAAAATAACTGTCCCGTTGATCTTTCTTCTGCTTTTCATTATTATTTGATTTACTTTTGATTATTACTTGAATGAAAGAGGTTGTCCTGAATAAAAATCAAGCACCTTATAGCTGAATATCAATTTGTATTTTGCCTGAAGAAAAGTGCTTTCTGTTGAAATAAAGGTTGTTTTCTGAATAAGGAAATCAACAGAACTCATAAGTCCCTGTTTGTATTTTTCAGAAGCAACATCAAAAGATTCCTTAACAGCCTGGTAAGCTTCAGCGCTTGCCTCATACTCTATCTGTGATGAAATTACATCCTGGGATGACTGTTCAATAGCCTTCCTGAGAATGTCCTTTGTGTTTTGGTCATTCAGATCAGCATTATTTGCATTAAGCTTTGCAACCTCTACATTTGTCCTCACCTGCCTGTTAAGATATATGGGAATTGATGCTGATACCCCGATAGAAGGACTGATGTTATTGGAAAGCTGACTTCCGAAAGAAGAACCTGCCTGATAACTTGTAGAGAAACTCGTCTGATATCCTGAATATGCGGTGCTTACTCCTGCATTCAGGGATATATTCGGGTAATGGCCTGCTTTTGCAAGATCAATACCGATCAGTGAGCTTTGCTTTTCAAGTTCAGAATTTTTTACTTCAGGTTTTATTCCAAGTGCAATCTGATAAATTTGTACAGGGTCGGGAGTGCGTTTCTGATTAATAAGACTATCGAGATTTGGGTGTTCAATCTGAAATTTGTCAGAAATCGGGAACTCCATAATCTGCATCAGGGTTATGCGGTTTATAGCAAGCTGGCTCTGGGCACTGGCAAGAGTCTGTTTTTCAGTGGCCAGTTGCGATTTTACCTGAAGATAGTCCGAATTCGCTATGGCGCCTAATTTGAGTCTTTCGGCAGCAAGGGTGAGCTGGTCCTGAATAGAAGAGATCTGGTCCTGTGCATTTTTTACCTGTTCCTCGGCATAAAGAACCTGAAGGTACGCATTAAGTACATTCAGACTCACGGTCTCCTTAACTACCTCTGTATTATATTTGTCTGCTTCAAGATTGGTTTCTGACTGCTTTACATTATTATGTATCCGCGAGCCATTATAAATTGTCATTCCTGAGCTGGCAGAAAGATTTACGCCATTTGTTCCCTTGAAAGCAATGGAACCGGCTGTATTAACATTGTTCCAGGTATAGTTTTGCCTGACTGAACCGCTTAGCGACGGATACCACTCTGACCTGGCAAGATTCAGATTTTCCTGATTTATGTTATTGCTCACCAGGGCCTTTTGTACCTGAATATTCTTCTCAAGAGCATACTGAATACAGTCGTCAACACTCCAGACTTTATCCTGGGCATTTAAAGATGCTTCAGCTGATAGTATTATTAGAATAGAAAATAGAAGGGATGATAGTTTAAGTTTCATTTCTTATTGTTTTGATCCGTTTGCTTATTTATGTAGTTACGAAGTTCTGTATTAGTGTGATTTCTTAGATGTGATTGTGTGATTTATTGTCGTATTATGAATCTAACCTGAAAGACAGTCATAAAGGTTTTTTTATTCCTGCATAACTTAAAAAGTTCAAAGTTTAACTTTTTTTAACAGTATACAGGCTATTAATATATTAACAAAAAAAAATAAAAAGGTTTAAACCAGGTGAAACAAAAATCATGCTCAAGTCAATTCAATGTATGCAATAATATTCGTCTGGCAAGAGGTATAGGATTTTTCGCTTCGCACAGAATGACAAGTATTTATAAAGTTCATACAATTATATGTTATTCTGAGCGTGACGAAATGAGAGTCTGACAATCAGGACGATATTGCTGACCTTTAGTCTCGGATTTCTAAAAAGAGACCAGTGGATTTTTATCGGTATTTAAATGCTTTCCGTCGTCATTTTATTCCCGCTCGTCTTTATTGCCGCGGCAACGTAAATAACTTTTCTATATTCGCAAAAAAGACAAAAACTTTATGTAATATATGAACAGGTCGTTAAGCATATTTTTGGTTTCAATTTGTTTTTTTGCAAATGCACTTATAGCGTCCCCTCAGGAACAAATTTCCATTCCCAGGATTAATGGAGAAATATCTTTTGATGGTAATATAGATGATGCCTGCTGGCAAAACGTCAAACCACTTCCAATGGTAATGCATACTCCTACGTTTGGCAATCAGCCGACTGAAAGGAGCGAAATAATGATTTGTTACGACAACACATATCTCTATGTTGGCGCAAGGTTATATGATGCTAAACCTGCCAGCATGCTCATTTCCTCCAGAAAGCGTGATGAGTCAGCTGTTGCGAGCGAGCAGCTGATGCTGATTTTTGACTCTTTTAATGATAAGGAGAATGGTCTGGGCTTCGCAACAACCCCTACCGGACTGAGAAGCGATTTTACCATTTCCAAGGATGCTATGGGAATGACAGATCCAAGCCAGGGCCCTTTTAATATGAGCTGGAACACATTCTGGGATATAAAAACAACAAAGAACAATGAGGGCTGGTTTGCAGAAATCAGAATCCCCTTTTCAAGCATTAGGTTTAAGGAGCGGGATGGGAAAATCATTATGGGATTAATATGTATAAGGGATATAGCCCATAAAAATGAGGTTGATATTTTTCCTGCGATTCCTCCTAACTGGGGACAGACCAGTGCCTTCAGACCATCTAAAGCTCAGGAAATTACGTTTGAGGGACTCAAATCAAAAAAGCCATTTTATATAGCACCATACATTATCGGAGGTTACCAGCAGGATTATAGCCTGAATGATCAGGGCACAGACTATAAATTAGGAAGGAAGCCCTCATTCAATGGGGGGCTCGATGTAAAATACGGCCTTACCAACAACCTTACCATGGACCTTACAGTCAATACTGACTTTGCACAGGTGGAAGCTGACGATGAACAGATAAATCTGACAAGGTTCTCACTGTTCTTCCCTGAAAAGCGGACCTTCTTTCAGGAGAGGTCAAGCGTATTTACATTCGATTTTGAACCCGGAGGAAGTCTTTTTTACAGCAGGCAAATCGGTCTTCACAACGGAGAACAGGTCCCTATTTATGGCGGTGCACGAATTACTGGGATGATTGGGAAATGGGATATGGGTTTCCTGGATATGCAGACCCAGGCTATAAACCAGGGTGAATCGTCTACCGACCCGCTTGCCTCCGAAAATTTTGGAATATTCAGGTTGAGGAGACAGGTAATTAACGAAAACAGTTATGTAGGCGGGATTGTTACATCCCGTGTAGGGACTGATGGCACCTATAACACTGCATATGGAATGGATGGAACCTTCAAAATTTCTGAAAACGATTATATTGATGTAAAACTGGCTCAGGTACTTGATAAATCTTCGCGAAACAAAGTTCTCTCGCTGGATCCTACAGAACTGTTTTTAACCTGGAGCCGGTTTAATCAGAAGGGATTGAATTATAATTTTACATACGCAAGAAGCGGCAAAGATTTTAATCCCGGCATAGGGTTCTTTGCACGTCATAATTATACTCATTACTACGGAGGGGTAGGGTATGGATGGATTCCGGGTGAAGCTTCCGCACTTCAGAGCCATCAGATCGGGATAAATGTGATCAGCTATTTTGATAATGTTAATAATTCCGCTCAATCTGTACAATCGGGAATAATGTATGACTTCAATTTTAAGTCAGGCTATAGCGGTATGCTCTCGGTTAGTCATGTCTTTGAAAATGTTGCAGACACATTCAGTTTTTCAGGGAATGCTAATGTTCCTGCGGGAAAATACTCCTTCAATCAGCTTGAAACGCATTTGAATTCCCCCAATACAAATAAGTTCGTTGTCGGAGTCGATGCATTTGCCGGAACATTTTACGACGGAACACGTTACACTGTCGGAACAGAGCCTTCCTGGAATATCGGATCCAGTCTTCAGCTTGGCTTGAAGTATGAACATAACTTTCTGAAATTCAAGGATCGCAGCCAGTCATTCAGCGGAGGTATCACAGGGATTAAGGCACTGGTTATGTTCAATACAAAAATGTCAGTCAGTACTTTTATCCAATATAACACTGCTGAAAATTCATTAATGACTAATTTCAGATTCAGGTATAATCCGAGAGAAGGGAATGACTTCTATATTGTATTCAATGAAGGAAGAAGCACATACAGGAACATAGAAGATCCACATCTGCCCCTGTTCAATAACAGGTCGGTTTTGTTGAAGTACACTTACACATTTACATTGTAACGATATTAATCAGATCAGACGAATCCTGACTTTTGTGCTGCAGAAAGAAACACAGGAAGCCCAAAGGAAAAGAGTGGAAGCACAGGGTATTGCCGATTACCAGAAAATACTGAGCACGGGTCTCAGCGATAAATTGCTGCAGTATGAAATGATTAAAGCCATTTCTGCATCACCAAATGCAAATGTGATATTTATGACTAACGGAAAGAACCTTCCGATGATTGTGGATAGTAAATAACCCGAAACAGATATCTACTGAATATTAAGTCCGTAAGCCACAATATTTTGTGCTTACGGACTTTTTTGCCGACTTTACTTATACCTTAAATCAGTTCAGGTCAACTACCAGATCATTATCAGCCGGAGGCAGATCTGTATAAAGGCCCAGCAATATATTAGCCAGATCAGTTGAAGTTTCAGATATAGACTGAATGGCGGCATATGCTTCATCTGAAATAGTTTCATCTCCGCCAAAATGAGCCAGCATGGCCCCTGCAAAAACCGGTGAAATCTGAGTTGCAACATCCTCAGGGATATTGTAAGGCGGACTCATGAGCATGTATCTTGCCTGAATTTCAAAACCGCTGAGAGAAAATGCTTTTTCATATTCACTGAAAGAATTGCCCTTCAGTCCCGGGTAGAAAATGTGGTCAATATTGTTTGTCTTTATATAAAGTTTATTATTGGTAAACCTTATTATTCTGTAAGGAGAATGATATATCACCGGCGACCCTGTTTCAATATCAGTCAGTGAAGAATTGCCAAAGGTGCGCTGGGTAGCATCATTGGCATGAAAATGCCCGGTAAAAATGACTTTTAATCCAGCCTGAATAAGCTCATCTGCTTTATCACTCCAATTATCGACAAGGTAATCGGGAAATATGACCGATTCACCCATGAAATGCTCGACAAGCCCGTGATGCATCATCCCGATAACTTTTTTCCTTTTAGCTTTTGCATCTGCCAGCTGATTCTTTGCCCACTCCATTGTTTCAGGCTTAATAGTGCCAGCCACAACACAATACATGGGAGTATTGTTATAATACTCATTTGCGTCGAGAGCGAGTATCCTTAGATCTTTGTAAGGTTCTGATACATAACTCAGTGAGTTTGGATCCCTGGCGATAGCTGTTTTATATCCATAATCACTATAGAGGTATTTAAATTCATCCGGTGTAATTGTGGAGACCGGTACAGTATTATCACCGTCAAATAACCTGGCATCGGGATTGTTAATATCGTGATTACCAGGGACAACCAATACTTTAATGTGATTTGAGCGGAGGACCTGTAATTGTCTCAGAACTGACCTGTGGCTCCGTAGCTCACCATCCTTTGTCAGATCACCTGAAATTAATACCAGATCGGGTCTTTCAGCTAACAAATTATGAATTATCTGTTGAAGAATAGCTCCGCTTTCAGCAAGCAGCTTGGGATCCTGCATTAGGTACAGCTGAAATGCGCTGCCATCTGATTTAAGAAGCGAGGGGTCCATGTAGTGAAGATCGGAGAGGACGGCAATCTTTAGCGGACTGGAACAGACTGAGAATTTGTCGTTATCGGCAGGGAAAGAGGGTTGCAGGCGGTTTTCCAGATAGTCTTTATTACAGGCGGCCAGAATCAGCAACATTAAGAGACTGGTAAATAAATTTAACTTTTTCATGATAGAGTTTTTTAATGTTATTATAATTTAGATTCATAAATTTTTTCTGTTTGATTATCCGGACTTATGAGCCAAAGAGGACCACAAATCCGAACCTTAAACCGAAGGTACCCTGTACGGTTCTGATATTATCAGGATTATTTTCTTTTGCTTTTACAGACGTTGAATTATAGCCTGCCATCATGTCGAATGTCACCTTCTCGCCAATTTTTACTGCCATGCCGATTCCACCGCCCAATGATCGGGTGCTGCTTGAAGATGAGTTTTCATAACTGGCAGCGGTATACTTATTGGAAACGGATCCAAACAAACTGGATGCTTCAATAAATGGCAAAATTTTGCTTCCCGGAAAATAGTACCTCAAAAATGGCCCGGCTCCGAAAGAGGTCATATTATACCTGGTTTCTTTATCAGGTTTCTCTGACGAAGAAGCAAGACATAAATTAATCCCCAGTGCAAAATTATCAGCAATAAAATATCCGTACCTGGGCATAAGATTTAAGGTAATAATTCTGTCGCTGCCTAAGTCCGAATTAACAGATGAATTCCCTTTGTCCCTGGAACTCGTAACACCAAAATTCAGAATGTCAGATCCGAGATTGAAATAACTGAAAGAGGTCGAAACTCCAATCAGTGATCTGCCTTTGTTTACCTGTGCCTGCATATCCGAAAATACAAGGACACATAAAACCGCAATTAGCATTGTTGCTTTTTTCATTGTCAGAATAATTGAATTTTGCTTACTCTTGAGTTTTTCTGCATACACTCCTTACTCTTTAATGGATTTTCAGGTATCTCCATGTAGGTCAGCATACTATGTCACTCTTTAGGTACATGTATCCTTTTGACCATTTTATCTTATTCTGCCTAATTCAAGTTTGACAGTAAATCCCGCACTGCTCATTTGGTAATTAATGTCAGCATATCCTGCCAGACCAATTCCTAAAAATTTTGAAGGGATGAAACTCAGATCTATTTCAAGCGGTATTGAAGGAGACAGAATCTTTTTCTTTTCATAATTACCATGGCTAAACCATCCGTTTGAACCGTTATAACTCTGAAGGTATTCTCCTCTGGTTACACCACCGGTTATTCCCAGACCAACTGAAATCGAAAAGCGGATTATCTTTGTGTTTGTGACCCTTCCATAGAGTAATCCAACCGAATATATATTCTCACTCGGCGTAGGTCCAAAAAAATTCAACTCGCATTCATTCATGAATTTAAGCTTCCAGTTGTTCCTGTTTTTCAAATAGTTAGCACTTATGCTTAATGCAACTCCGCTCAAACCCTGGACCGTATTGCCAGAGCTACTTTTATAGTAGCCACCTAATCCGATATCTATATATATAAGTTGGGTTTTCTTAATTTTATTAAGAGATTTTGTATCCTGTTTATAAAGCGCAAAATTATAACTGCTCAATGTAACGGTATTATAATCAGAATCATGTGAAATATAATTCTGTCCCGAATCTCCGGAGCTTTTCGAACCCGGGTATGCCATCAGTCCGGAAGAGCTTAATAAAGAAAAGAATGCAATGAGAGCGTTGAAACTGATAATGAATCTGAGCTGCCTTTTCATGATTTTATGATTTTGTTTAACTTTTAGGTCAGCAGATGAATCCAATAATCAAGCCATATTGTATATGTGTAAGATATACAGACATATAGCTGCTGGAATTCATTTTAAAGGAGTTAATTTTGTAGCGTTATGCTACAGGTTATTGATTCAGAATGCTACATTAAATGCCCAATGCAAATTTGATTTTAATCCAAATAAGGGCGAGACGATTAGTTTCAGTCAGATGAGGAGTGTTGACTCGTGCCAAACCCGAGACTGTATCAGTTCATCATCGGCACATTAGTTTTCAGTCTGTCAGTGATTCTCCGGAAGATATCCCTGATATCGGGTCCTGTTATTGTAAGACCATGATTTTTTAAGCCGACCTCTGTCCTTTCAGGAGAAGACGTCTGCTCCAAAAGCCTGACGACATTTTCCGCCAGTTCAACTGTACCGCATGGATAGCTCTGATCAGTACAAATAACACCGTCAATCCAGGCATGCAGATGCACTATTGCTCCGACTTTTGGTAATTTAGTGTATATAAGATAATGCTCAATGGCATCTACCGAGACTCTGATCCTTGGATCATAATGCGGGGGCAATGAAACCATCATTTCACTTGTTTCCCTGTCATAGCCATTCACCAGAAGAATGTCTTTACCCTGGCCTTTCAGGTTTGATTTGTCGACTCCCCTGGCAGTCATCCAATAGGTTGTGCCTTTAAAATCCGTATTTGGATTTCTAATACTAAGATTACCATAGCTCAGGCCTTTAATCTGATATAGCCTGTACAGCTGATCAATAAGGTCTTTGTCAAGATATTCGGTCAAAGGGAACGGAGCCGGTAGAACACCTAGTTTTTGAAGTTGCTTTCCGAAGACTTTTAATTCTTCAACCTGAGGGACCATTGCATTTTCATCGAGACGCAGATCCTCATAGAGTCTGTTTCTTAATACAAAATGAGAGCTTACAACAGGGTACATACGATCATACATCTCTTCAGGAGTATAATTGAATTCAACAAACCCGACTTCAGGTGTAATGCTGTAAGCCTTTAACCGGTCCTTTCCTTCGCTGTTGGAGATGCAAAAGAGAATATTTGAAATGCTTTTTACTAGGGCAACGTAACATGCGGCTTTAATATCAGGTTTTGACTCTTTCAGCAGTACAATTGATACCACCATTTCTTCCTGGCTCTTTCTCCTGTAAGCTTTGGGCGCTTCAATATCAGTGATATTCAGAACAAAGTTGGAATTCTGTTCGGGGGCCACTTCCTCATTTCCTTTCAATTCAATAACCTTCCTGAGAATCGTGCACAGTGATAACAGATCCTCGCAATCCGAAACTCTGTTTATTTTAAATTTCATATTGATATGAATTTAGTTTTTGTTTAATTCTATAGCAAATCAAGAGAGGTCATGTTGTCAAAAGATTCTCTTGTTCTGATTAATTTATGCCGGCCATTCATTACCGAAATAATTGCCGGCCGGGGGAAGCCAAATGATGATTCCCATGAAGTAAAGTAAGCCCCGCTGTCGAGAATAGCTATCATCTCTCCAGGTGCTATCTCCGGCATTATTTTATTCTTGTACACTATGTCAGCCGAGAAGCAGCCCGGACCAGTAATCGTTACTTTTTCCGATGGCTTCCTGTTGACATCATTGCATAGAAGAACTTCATGATGTTCATAGTATGTAGGCATAGTGAGTGTTCCGATACCAGCGTCTGCTACCAGCCATTTTTTCAATCCTTTTCGTTTTTTGACCTGGTGGATCCTCAGCAGAAGAAGCTGGTTGGGACCTGTGATACATCTCCCGGGTTCAATGATCAGTTCCGGGATTTTCCTGTATGGGAAAAGTGAGAGTATACCATCAGTCAAAGATCCGGCAAAATCTGAGAATGATATTTTGTTGTTTGATATGGTCCCGGTATGAAGATGTCCAAAAGCCTGATACACTAATAATTCAACTGTTGTCATCTCTCTCGAATTTGGGACACCCAAACCTCCTCCGACATCAAGTACATCTGTTTCAAATCCCAGGTTTTCAGCATCTTTCAGTACTTGCCTGATGCTGATAAGTGCTTTTTTATATTCATTGGTATTCTGGATCCCTGAACCAATGTGGAAATGAAACCCTCTGAATCTTACTGTTTTCATTAACCTTAGCTTTTCAAATGCTACCCTTACTTCACCACCTTTTATATCCATACCGAAATGAGAGCCGGCCCGGCTGGCAGCCTTGCTTCCATTGTTCATGCCCGACGGAACAAAATCAGGATTGATCCTGATGAGTATCTCAACGTTCCTGTTCAGCCCGGCCGAAATCTGACCAATCTTTTCAAGCTCAAAAAGAGAATCCACATTTATGAACCTTATATTATTCAATATGCATGCAGTGATAAGCTGATCAGTTTTATACGGCCCGTTGACAATAATCTCATTTCCGGAATAGCCCAGTTTAAGTGCGAGCTTAAGCTCAAACTCGCTCATCACTTCTGCTTTAATGCCTGAAGACTTAATGACTTTAATTACACCCGGCACCGGATTGCATTTAAATGCGTAATGGACAGAGCATTTTCCAGGATATTTTAATTGTATTGTTTCCAGAAATTTTTCAGCAGTTATCCTAAGCCGGGTTTCGTTTACGACATGCAGCGGTGTTCCATATACAGAGGCAAGATTAATTGTATTGCATCCTCCGGTAAGCAGCTCTCCGTTATCTGAAATACCAAGATTCCAATCCCTTTTCAATTCACTCATTGTCAATCTTTTTGTATTCATTTTACAGATTATAATTTTTTTGAAAAAATCGCAAAATGCTTACTGGTTTTCATCTCAAGCAGCGCTGCCAGGCTTTCGCCAAGACCTTCATCTGAAATCCAGGTTGTTGAAATTGATGAGTAATGCCTGAACACTTCTATTGCTGATCTCAGAAGCGCGGCAAAGACTCTTTTATTTCTGAATTCTTTTTTTATTCCTGCTGAAAATATTATCAGTTCCTTCAACTTTCGCCGCTTTAGCAAAACAGCAGGAAGATTCCATGGCTTCAATTTTCCATTATAGCTTTTTAGAACGGTGTTAAAGTTGATAACAAGCTGAACTGCACCAACTGGTCTGCCCTTATTTTCTGCAATAAGGATTAACCCGGGCCAGGTTACCAAAAAGAGATATTTTGCGGAGAACAGATACTCCTGCCAGGAGAGCGGAAGGAAGAATTTATTGCTCTCAAAAGCATCATTATTAATATCGCGCAAAATTGCAAGGTCTCTGTTAAACCTCCCGACATTGAACTTCCTGACTGTAATGTCACTTACTGTATCTTTTTTATATTTTTTTTTGTATTTATCTGATAAGGTAGATGTTATGTCACTGTTTATCCTGGTATGAAACAGTTCAGAAGCTGAAAAGCCGGCTTGTTCAAGCAGTGAAGGATAGTAGGAGGGATTATAAGTGTCAAAGAATACAGGAGGGACATTGAAGTTGTCAACTAATATTCCCAGCTCTGAATAATGGTTTGGATTAAATGGGCCTTCAAGAAATTCTGCTCCTGACTGCCTGCAGTCTGATTCTATTCTGTGAAATAAATGACTAACCGCATCCCTGTCATTGACTGATTCGAAAAAGCCAAAAAATGCACTTTTTTTGTTCCATCTTGTCCAGTAAATATAATTTATTACGACTATTGATCTGCAAACAGGCTTATTCATATTGTAGCATACATAGATCTTTAATGTGGCATTTTGAAAATAAGGGTTTCCGGAGGTGTTCAGAACTCTCTGTATTTCAGAATGCTGAGGCGGTATCCAGTTTGGGTCATTGCTGTAAACCTCTTGTGCTACGGAAAGAAAATCCTCCAATCCTTTTTGCTCCGATATTTCTCTGACTAAGAATGACATAGGTTCTTTTTTATGTGTTCTACCACATAAGCTTTATAAATAAATGAGCGATCGCTTTTCAGAAGCTTTGCTGATAATGTCTCGTCGGGAATTATCTGATCCGCAAATATCCCTGGGCGGCTTCTTTTGACCAGATGATTACGGTAAGTGATTATTGCCCCATCTTTGGCAACCCTGAGTGTTTCCAGCAGAAGAAGGGTAAACTCCGTCGTGGACATCCATTCGAATATGTTGGTGAAATTGAATTTTGATATTGAATTGGCCGGCAGAGAACTGAAGTATTCCTGGCAGCCTGAAGTAACTGACACAATCCTGTCGGCTCTATCCCTTATGATTTCATAATTTTCCCTGGCCAGATAAGGAGGCAGAAATTCTGAAAAATAATTTCCTGAAAGAATATAGGCAAGGAAATAGTTTTCCCTGGCTGGCAGCTCTGTAATGGCTCTTCTGACCGCTGAACGGTAGTATTTTTCAAAAGAGAAGGAAGGTTCAAGGTATTTATAGAATGCCTTGTCAAAAAGAAGACTGGCAAAGGCACGGCTTAAAAAAACCCGGCAAAACAGGATCCATCTGAAATTGTCCCATTTTGTCTGAAACAGGATCCTTTGATATTCAACAGATGATGAATTGAACAATTCATTAATAACTTTTTTACCTATCAGAATTCCGAACACTCTTTTCAGAAGATGCATATATCTCTCATATTTTCCGCAATGGATAATACCACGGTTTATATCGCCTTTTTTTGAATCCCAGTATGACTGTTCCTTATCCGAAAGACCTGGCCTTATTTTGTTGTAGTATTCGAGACGGCGATTGGAAGGCGCTACACCTAAGAATTCGAGAAGCTCATTATAGGTAAGAACCTTAAAGGCATTTACTTTCAGCTTTAAAAGATAATTCTGAAAGCGGTTCATATCGAGACAGATAACCTTTGCGGGATTATCAAGAAGAAATGCAAGTGCGTTACAGCCTCCCGAGGTTATGGAGAACACCGTATCGTCATTATTTATTTTAAAGGCAATCCTGTCCATCTCCGGATCTTCCCAGCACTGTGCATAAAGTATATCCCTGAACACTTTTGAGGTTTGGAATTTATGGTTCAGTGTGAAGGGTTTTTCTTTTTCAGCAGGAGAAATTCCTATAATTGTATGTACGACAGCCCAGTCAATCACAGCCGGAAGACCTATAAGAATGGCATATAAGAAATTGCCGGTGAAAGAGGCAATTATCAAGCCGGGAATAAACAGTGTATATTGAGCGTTGTGCCGGAAGCCGTCAAAATTTATATTAAAATCTGTAATATTTTTAAAAAGATATCTGATTTGTCCGATACCGGGTAAAAGACACGGAACGGATTGCAGGTATTCCATATATGGCTGCCCAAATTTGCTGCTTAGCTTGTCCTCCTCATACCTGATAAGCTGATAATAATGAATCAGGATCAATGCCGGGATCAACAGACCTATCGGCTTCAGACATAAGGATAAGGAGGTGAAGGCAATCAAATCAGCGGAATAAATAGGATTCCTGACTAAATTATAAGGAGATGAAATCTTAAATTCGGAATTCCGGATCCTGAAAGCCATAACTGTTTTTGAACTCAGGACACTTCCCGCCCACATACGGATGAGCGATGCGATAAAAACTGCAATGGCTACGGCTATGTAACCGACATGTATGGATGTTGCTGGTGACATGCCTGTCCAGCCTCCCGCAATTTCAATTATTGAAGATGAATTTTTAAATGAAAGGAACGAAAGGAGCGAAATGATTATAACTATTGACAGTGAAATAAATATTCTCATTTCGAACCACATCTTCCTTATCCGAACAAAAAAAGCTTTCATATTCCTGGATTATTCGTGCCTGTTTTTAACCTTATTGCAGAGGGTATTATTTCTATATCAAATGGAGATATTCCCAGTATTTCTCCGTCGCTCTCAAGAGATACTGCAATTTCTGATCGGACCTGAAGCCTTTTGCATCTTTTTATGGTACATTTAGGTGACAGGATATGCGTTCCGGAATATACTCTTGAAAAATTCCTGATCCTCTCATAAATATTCATCTCATTTATTGACAATACATCAAGCAGACCGTCATTCAGCCTGGCATCTGGAGTAAGCTTCATTCCTCCGGCACATTCTGTTCCGTTTCCTGCAACGAGTCCGATCAGTTTCAATTCCTTAAATGCTTCATCGTCGAATCCGACAGACAGTTTTAAAGGCTTAATTAATAAGGCTAAAATTGTGGCAGTGAAGCCAAATGCCAGAGTGCCTCCGAAAATCTTTGATTTCTTTCCAACACGTTCGGCTACCTTACTTCCGATACCAATCTGACATTCGTTTATAAACAGCCTGCTGATTATTCCGCCTGATATATTACGGCAGGTAATCTTCCCAAGATCCAGGACGCTAATGCCGGGATTAAGGATTTGTTCAATCTGGCCATCGATCTGAGCGGGGCTGTGAAGTGATTTTGAAAATCCTCCTCCTGTTCCGCAGTTTATTATGCCAAGCTCACACAATGGGTTAATAGATTTTCCCTGAAAATAAAACCCATTTACAACTTCATTGATAGTTCCGTCGCCTCCGGCTGCAATTATTATTGAAGCGCCGTCAGAAATTGCTTTTCTTGCAATTGAAGTGGCTTCATCCTTTTCTTTCGTAAAACTTATGTTTAGCTCAAAATCACCTGAAGCTTTGATCCTTTGCAATATAGATTGTGCTATTCTTTTTCCTCTTCCGTTTCCGGCCGCAGGATTTATCACTATTTCAGCATATTTGGTTTTCATGTATAATAATCTATTCAATGATTCCAAATTTCAATTATCAGGCCAGACTAATTAATGGACATATAATCAGATACATACAATAGCTTGAATTATTGGTGGCAATTAAAATGTAGCGAATCGCTACATTTAATTGATTCAGATTGCTACAATTCATATCTTTACTATGATTTGTGTATAATAGCAGAAAATCATTCAGCTAACTTGTATGAAATCTGACAAATCCACAAGCATCCTGGTTGTCGACGATGATAATGATGTTTTATTTACCGCCCGACTCGTCCTGCGTGGAATGTTCGAGAAAGTTGATACTGTTGACAGACCTGACCTGTTGCCTGAGTACCTGAAAAAAAACAGGTATGATGCAATACTTCTTGACATGAATTATTCAAGAGGTACAACATCGGGCGCGGAAGGCTTGTACTGGCTTGAAAAAATACTGAAAATTGATCCGGGTGCCCGTGTGCTGACCACTACTGCTTATGGTGAGATTAACCTAGCAGTGCAGGCAATGAAAAAAGGCGCACTCGATTTTATTACTAAGCCGTGGAATAAGCAGCAGCTTGTAACAGCAGTCAAAAATGTTATCGGACCCGGCAATTCATCTATGGGCGATAGCAAAAAAAAGGGTAGTGGTGCAGGTTCGGGACAGCTGGTGAGTCAGGATTATCCCCGGGTTATTGGCAAATCACCCGGAATGGCGCAGATCATGGAAACTATAAAAACTATCGCGCCAACTGATGCCAATGTTTTGATATTAGGTGAGAACGGCACCGGCAAGGAACTGGCAGCATGGGCATTGCACTGTGAATCGTTGCGAAAGGAATGCCCATTCGTTCACGTCGATTTGGGTTCTATACCAGAAACACTTTTTGAAGCCGAATTATTCGGTCATACCCGTGGCGCATTCACTGATGCCAGGGAAGACCGTGCCGGAAGGTTTGAAACTGCATCGGGAGGGACATTATTCCTTGATGAGATTGGGAACCTGAGCCTTCCATTACAGGCAAAAATACTTACTGCCATCCAGAAAAGGGAAGTGATAAGGATTGGAAGCAATCATCCTGTTCCGGTAAATGTCAGACTTATTTCCGCAACAAATATGCCGCTATATCAGATGGCAGATTCGTTCGAATTCAGACAGGACCTTCTTTACCGGATAAACACTGTGGAAATAGTTCTTCCCCCCCTGAGGGAAAGACAGGAAGATATAGTTCTGCTTGCCAATTATTATCTTGATATGTTTTCTGTGCAGTATGGAAGGCAGGGAACTAAACTAAGGGAAGATGCCATACGCAAACTCAGGGAATATCATTGGCCCGGAAACATAAGAGAACTGGCGCACACTATTGAAAGAGCTGTTATATTATGCAAGAAAGGTATTATAACTCCCGATGATTTTATGTTCAGAGCGAAATCTGCTTCTGCAATGCTTACCGAAGATCCTATAATACGTGTGGAAGAATATGAGAAGAAAGCAATAAGCAGTGCAATGACAAAATATAATGGGAATTTATCGAAAGCGGCAGAGGAGATTGGAATAGCAAGGAGCACTCTTTACAGAAAAATAGCACGATTCGGAATTGACGTCTGAAAACTGTATGGGTATATCGCGGCTTTGTTGAAGCCCGATAAACAACACAATATATTTTAAGAAACAGCAACTATGCAAAGACTCTGGAATTATGTTTCTTCCCTTGGCATCGATGCGGATTCTACCCTTGACCGCCGTACCATTGTCATTACCAACAGGATTAACTTTTTAATGCTCTATACCATGCTGTTCCTGCTGGTAGCCGTTGTGATCACAGCGATGCTGACAGACGGAATAATATCTTATGGAACACTCAGGATTGTAATAACACTGGTTGTCAGCTTTCTGAACCTGGTATTCTCGCGATTCGGCTATACAAGAATAAGCCGGTTTTCTCTTGTCTATCTGTCGCCAATTGTATTTCTTCTGGGTCCTACCGTGATTGGATATGTTGAAGAGGAAGGATTTACCTATTATCCCTTCGCACTCATTTGTGTTTCAATAGTTCCTCAGCTGTTATTCCATCCACGTGAAGAAAAATTTATGTTCTGGTTCTCAATGGCTTATTATTTTGTCCTTGTGGTATTCATCGACAAGATAATGGTGTACTTTGCATCCACAAGTTTCCCGATAGTTGAAAGGATAAATACTTTCTATGGATTTTATAAAATCGCACATATAACGCTTTTCCTTTTTATTAATGCGGGAATTTATTATCTCCGGATGCTTAATATCCGGTACGAAGATGAATTAAAGGGAAAAAATCAGGAACTTGATTTTCAGAATTCAGAATTGAAGCAGCAGAAGGAAGAGATTGAAAGGCAGAGAGATGAACTTGTAAGAAAAGAGATAAGCACCTGGCAAAAACTTGTCAATATTATCTCGCATGAAATTGTAAATTCAGCCATACCCATCACCAATCTGGCAGGTATGACAGCACAGATGCTTGAAGATGAGTCGGGAAAAGTACAGAATCCTGAAAAAATAGACGTTGAAGTCACTGAAGATATTCATCACAGCTTAAGGATAATTGAATCAAGAACGCAGGGCCTTATCAATTTTGTTAAGACCACAAAGAGCCTTACAAATATTCCCAGGCCAAATCTCCGGAAAATTTTAATTTTTGATCTGTTTGACAGGATCATCACTCTCTTTAAAGCTAAGTTTAAGGAAACGGGGATTAAGTTTGAAACGGAAATTGTTCCCCCCGGGTTGTTCATAGAAGCTGATATGGAGCTGATAGAACAGGTCATTATAAACCTGATTCAGAACGCGATGGAGGCTATGGTTGATACGTCAGAGCCCCGACTCGTGATAAATGTGTGGAGGAATGAATCGGGCCATGTCCTGATTTCTGTTTCAGATAATGGCAGAGGAATCAGCGATGAGACTCTGGAACGAATATTTCTTCCTTTCTTTTCTACAAAGCCAAATAATTCGGGTATTGGATTAAGCCTGTCACAACAAATAATGATGCTGCATAATGGCAGGATTGAGGTGAGCTCGGGCCTCATGAAAGGCTCGACATTTACGCTGATATTTTAGAAACCAGGCTGTTGAGGGTTGAACCGGGTTGGGGGAGATTTCTAAATTATTGATTTTTAAAAATATGATAATTATGATTGTAGTGAGACCTTTGGTTTTATTTTGGTATTTTTGACCCATAGATGAAACCAGAGTTGCATCCATATCAAAATGCTGAAAAATCAATTTACCACTTTAGCTTCCTCAGGGACATAAAAGTGCATGGTATCTATTTTAATAGTCTGGTAAATTTTTTAAATCTCTACTGTTTTATCAGGAAGGAACATGCTCACGATTTCTATTCAATCATATTATTTACTGAGGGGACAGGCAGAATAGAGATTAATAATGAAACATATACTGTACAACCTCAAACAGTTTGCATTGTTGCTCCGAACCAGATGCATTCTTTTGAGAGTCTGGGGAATGTTGAGGGGATTATCTTTTTCTTTTGTCAGGATTTTTACGTTGAGGAGTTCAGTATTATCCGGTTATTAAATCTGTATTCTTATACCTCCCAGACCGAAACAAATGAGCATAATTCATGTATCAGCCTGTCGGATTCTGAGTTTGAGCCAATCAGCAGGATATTAAGATCTATCCAGGCGGAATATGAATTGTGTTCATCATCAGGCAATTCTGCTATCATCATTCGTTCGCATTTGAATATTATGTTGTTAAAACTTTCTGAATTATTCTCAGCCAGATCGGGTAAGTTGAATAATAACGACAGCATTCTCATACATTCATTATCCCACCTTATTGATTCATATTTTATTCAGGAACAGCACTTAGGTTTCTATACGTCGGCATTCAATATTTCCGAAAGCCAGTTAAATAATATCTGCCACAGGCATTTTAATTGCGGGCTGAAGAAAATATTACAGAACAGATTGATGCAGGAAGCCAGGAAGCTCCTTTTATCCTCCGAGCTATCAGTATCTGAGATTGCCTATAAATTAAATTTTGAGGATAATTCTTATTTCAATAAGGTTTTTAAAAATAAAACGGGTCTTACGCCTAAGCGGTTTCGCGATCTTCATCGAAAATATATACCGCAAAATTCCTGAATTTTACCATTTTCAAAAATCTGACAATTTTATTTTTGCCAAGACTAAAATTATCAGGATTATGAAAAAATATGGTTTTCTGTTACTTCTCATTATTACATCACTTTTTGGCTGCAAAAAAAGTGATAGTCCGGCTGTGGTTCAGGCACAAACTTTCGAAGTTAATTCCACAAACTCAACAGGCTGGAAATATTTCAGTTTTACTGCCAATGATACGGTAGCTGTAGCTGATCCTGCCACTTCAATGGCATGGGACATTGCTTTTCAGCGTTACCGGATCAAAACCAACGGAGGGAAATCAGGAAGCGGCTCAGGCAGTGCGGCAAATTCTTATCTTAAAGGACAGACGGGATTTGATGATTTGAAGCTAATCTCAGACACAGCAACGTTCGTTGCCGATGATTCTATCAGCATAGCCATTCAGGAGGGCTATGCCTATTATGTTGTCAACCCGGTATTATATACCTGGTTTTCACTGGAGTTTGCCACTCAGGGTACTCAGATAGTGCCAAGCGATTACATTTATATAATTAAAACCGCCACGGGCAAATATGCAAAAGTCTGGTTCAAAAGCTATTATAGTGCAGCCAATCTTTCCGGCTATGTAACTTTTCAATATAAATATCAACCCGACGGATCAAAAAATCTGCAATAAATGCCGAGAGCTTTAAAGCTGATAGCTTCTTTTTTGTTTCTGCCCTCAGTTCTCTTCTCTCAGTCAGCCGTCCTGACGGGATATGTCACGGGATCAGATAGTGCTGCTGTTTACGGAGCAACTATTACTGTAAAGGGAACGACTTTAGGGACAGTAACTGACAAAAATGGCTACTATAAAATAAGCAAAATCAAACCGGGCACATACACTCTGAGGGCATCATTTGTGGGATTTGAAACACAGGAAAAGTCAGTTGCCATTCTTAATAATGACAGCAGGCTGAATTTTTCTATGACAGAATCAAATATTGATCTTAATGAGGTGGTAGTAACCGGAACAAAATCAGAAAAGACACTTAAAAATGTTCCGGTTCTTACCCAGGTCATCAATGCCCAGAAAATGCTTCAGCTGGGCATAACAAACGTTACAGAAGCGTTGCAGACCATGGTGACGGGCATGAATGTCAGTTATCAGGGAACATTAGTTAAAGTCTCGCTTCAGGGAATGGACGCAAAGTATGTGCTGTTTCTTATGGATGGAGAAAGAATTGCGGGTGAGGTTGACGGTAACATTGATTATTCCATGCTGAATCTGGAAAATATCGACCATATCGAAATAATAAAAGGTGCTTCTTCATCACTTTACGGATCCAATGCCATAGGTGGAGTTATTAATATAATCACAAAAAAGATTAATGATCCTTTCGATGCAAAATTCTACTCGCGCTATTCAAAATACAATGAGCTTTATTCAGGTGGAACCATCGGCCTGAAAAAAGGAATTATCGGTTCAAGGACCAGCATTAATTACAGCCGTACGGATGGATATGATGTAACTACCGACAGCCCGCATGACTGGACTCAAAACCCATTCCATTCTTACCTCATAAGTCAGAAATTTGAAATTACTCCATCCTCCAGGCTTTCATTGGTGCCTTACTTTACGTGGTATCAGTTTGAAAATGGGAATGTGAGTGCCCGTCCTGTTCACAATCTTTATACTGATCTGAGCGGAGGACTGAGGGGACAGTATTATTTTGGTAAGAATTCAATAAATTTTTCATATTACCGCGATCACTACAACTCTTACGATATTCTCGAACAGCTGAATAACAAAAGAGATACAGCCTCCTATGATTTTATTCAAACTCTGAGGACTCAGGGGAATTTTAATCTGTCGGATAAGAATACCCTGACCGCAGGTATAGAATATAATTCAGATCATCTCTTGTCAGCAAGGGTGGAAGGAGGATTGAAAAGGGCCGGGGAGGGTGTATTTTATGTTCAGGAAGATATTCGCTTCGGTGAAAAATGGGACCTGATAGCAGGAGTTCGTGCAAGCTCGCATAGCATTTACGGATTAAATGCTGCTCCAAAAGTCTCAGCTATGTTCAAACAGGGACCCTTGAATTTCAGGGCTTCAGTTGGAACAGGATTCAGATCTCCGGATCTGAAAGAATTATACTTTTACTTTGATCACTTCGGCGAATTTTATGTAATTGGCAACCCTCAGTTAAAACCCGAATCATCAAAATATATCTCAGGGTCAATAGAGTTTTCAAAACCATGGAATAACAGCTCCGTAACTATCTACAGAAACGTATTGTCGGATATGATTACCGAGCGGGTAATAACATTACCCGACGCTGCTGAAACTGTATATCAGTATGAGAATGTTGCAAGCGCCTCGGTTTATGGCATCGATTTGATATCGAAACAGAAACTGTTTAACGGAGTATGGCTGAGCGCAGGATATAGTTATGTCCATGGTATTGATAAGGAAACAGGTCTTCAACTGTACAATACCACAAAACATTCTGGTAATATTTCGGCTGACTATAATTTAAGAAAAAAGAATTATTCCTTCAATGCACAGGTATACTGTCAGCTGATGGGTGAAAGAATATATCAGAATATTGACGGATCGGCAGGATACGACAGGCCTTTCAGTAACTGGCGTTTTACAATTTCCCAGGAATATAAATGGTTACGCATATCCGTCGGTCTCGATAATATATTCGGAATCGTGATCCCTCAGAATTATGATTTTATCTCTCCGGGAAGAAGGCTTTTTGTGGGGATGAATATCGACTTCGGGAAAATCAAATAACCTCAATGCACGCAAAAACCACCTAACCGTTACTTTTCTTCGGGCTCATCTGTACTCTCAAGCCTTGCAAACTGAAGGGGTTTTTTAAAGAAGTTTGTACGATATGCTCCATAGATGAGACCTAATGTAAGCCAGCTTATACCAACTATTTTGGCTTTAATCCCAAGACTGAGCCAGAGGTACAGACAGATCGAAAATCCAAGAAGAGGTACGATAAAATGGGTGAATCTCTTATGTTCACTGCGTACAAAATAGCGCATGAAAGAAGAGACATTGACACCCATAAATGCTACCAGGGCTCCGAAATTCAGAAGCTGGGCGCCTAAGGGATAGCTTAGAACAAAAACACCTCCAAGTATTAATACTCCGATCAGAATTATATTATTTGAAGGAATTCGTGTTTTCGGATTTATTTTCGCAAAGAATTTTCCCGGTATCGCATTGTCTCTTCCCATTCCGTAAAGCAATCGTCCTGCTCCAAGATGAGCTCCGGCTCCTGACCCTATCGTGGCTACGAGCAGGGCAATATTTACTGTTGTGAAAAGCCATTGGCCTCCGGCTTTACCGGCGATATAGCAAAATGCAGTATCCTGATCGGGAAAGGATGTTCCGGGCCATACCATCTGGGCGAAATATACCTGTACGGAAGCAAGTATTCCTGTGATTACACAAACAAGAACTGTGGCGAGGAGGATATTTCTCCGGGGATTGTGAACCTCCTCAGAGAGAGTTGATATGCCATCAAAACCTATATATGTGAGAACTGCCAGGGACGCGCCTGCTGAAACAGAGGAGAATGAGAATGTTTTGGGATCATAAAACGGCCTTGTCCAGTCTCCCGCACTAAGTGGCGGATGCAGAAAAAGATAACGCACAGCAGCAGCCAGGAACAGAATTATTACAACACCAAGACCCGTCGCTATTATCGAATTTGTCCTTGAACTTGATTCAATCCCGCGAAGATTCATCGCCGTAAAGAGACAGGTAAATGCAATTGCATAAACCGGGAAAGGAATTTCGGGAATGAGGTTTATGGCAGCTTTGCTGATCCAGATAACACAAATAATAGGATTCATTATATAATCGAAAATCATGCCCCAGCCAACAAAGTATCCGAGTGAAGGATGTATCTCCCTGCTTACATATGTATATGCCGAACCTGCACTTGGATAGGCATTCGCCATCCTGCCATAGCTTATAGCCGTGAATAGCATTGCAACCATCCCGATCAGGATTGTTGTGACTACATGACCGCGTGCCAGGGTAGCTGCCGCGCCAAATAAGGGCATTGGTGCGGTTGGCTGAATAAGGATGATCCCATATAAGACCAGAGAGGATAGTCCAAGAACGCGTTTTAAACCCGGACCTGAAGGGGATGAAGATTGGGTACTGCTCATATTAATTTCTGATATTTTTAATGACCATAAACCTAATAATTATAAAACTAATTCAAATAAGGGAATGAAATAAAAATTCTAAAAAGAAATTACAGTAAAATATTATGTTATGATCGCTGTCAATTTATTTATTTAACTTTAGTCTTCAATAAATGAATTGTTCGAAACTAAAAGAACCAACATATGAAATCACGTATCGTCTTTATTTTCACAGCATTGGTAGCCATTACGGCAAACTGCCTGGCCCAAAAACCAGCGGACCAAAAACAAGTGCTCAAAGAAAACTGGGCTATTCAATCTTCAAAAGAGATTAAATCGGATGCAAAAGCCATTTCAACCACAGGTTTCAAAACTACAGGGTGGTATCCGACAACTGTGCCAACAACAGTGCTTGCTGCCCTGGTTGCAAATAAGGTTTATCCCGACCCGTATTACGGAACAAATTTCAATGATCTTCCCGGAATAATACCTTATCCTAAAAGGCAGATGCCTGATGACAGTCCTTTTAATGTAGCATGGTGGTATCGTACAGAATTTAAAATTCCGGCCGATTATAAAAACATGCATACCTGGCTGCAGTTTCATAGTATTAATTATAAAGCCAATGTATGGCTGAATGGCAAATTAATAGCTGATACCACTTCAATTGAAGGCGCATATCGCCTTTTTAGTCTTGATATTTCAAAGGCTGCTATACCAGGCGCAAATAATTGTCTTGCTCTGCAGATTTTTCCTCCGAAAGGACAGGATCTTACCATTACCTGGGTGGATTGGAATCCAACCCCTCCCGACAGGGGAATGGGTATATGGTATGATGTGACAATTCATGCAACCGGAGATGTCGCAGTAGAGAACCCTCAGGTTATAACAAAACTGAACCTTCCTTCAACTGATCAGGCAAAATTAACTGTATCTGCCGACCTCAGGAATGCCGGAAGCAAAAAGGTGAGCGGTGTTCTTAAAGGTACAATTGAAAATTTAACTTTCACACAGAATGTGACTCTCGAGCCCGGAGAAACTAAGGTTATAAGTTTTCTGCCTGAAGCATTTCCTCAGCTCGTAATTGCCAATCCACGGCTATGGTGGCCTCATACAGTTGGCCCTCAGAATCTTTATGATCTTAAGCTTAGTTTTAATGAAGCCGGTAAAATAACCGATACAAAGAAGGTGCGGTTTGGAATAAGGGAAATTTCATACTGGATGAATGATTTTGGAAAACAACATGTAAAAGTATTTCAGGTAAACGGGAAGAACATCGTCATAAGAGGCGGAGGATACGTCCAGGATCTTATGCTTCGTCCTTCAAATGAAAGAGTTGATGCTGATCTTGCGTATGCAAAACATATGAACCTGAATGCACTGAGAATGGAAGCTCCCCGCGGATCAGATTACCTGTTCGAAAGATGCGATGAAGAAGGAATACTTCTTATGGTAGGTTGGTGTTGCTGCAGCGCCTGGGAACAATGGAAGACCTGGACACCTCATACCGGGGATGTTGCTGAAGCAAGCTGGAAAGACCAGATCCTTCATTTGCGCAATCATCCGTCAGTATTTAACTGGTTATATGGAAGCGATAATTTTCCTCCCGAAGAAGTTGAAAAAAGATATTTAAAGGTGCTGGCTGAATATGATCCGACACGGCCTTATGAATCATCCGCAACACAGGCTCTGAGCAAAATACAGGGGATAACCGGAGTTCATATGGGTCCTTATCCGAATGTATATGCTTATGAGACACCAAACTACTGGTATACAAAGCTTGAATTCAATACGGAAGCTGGTCCCGCCGGTGAACAAATACCCCCGATAGAAACTATGAGATGGATGATGCCTGAAAAAGACCTCTGGCCAATGAGCGCGTCGTGGGATCTTCGTCTTCATAAGGCATTTTATCCTATTGCCAGAGCCGCTTTTGATTCGCGTTATGGCAAACCAACAGGTATCGAAGAGTATTGCATGAAGGCCCAGGTTTTCCAGAACGAAGCTGTAAAAGCTATGTTCGAAGCTTTCGCCGGTAATAAGTACAAGTCAAGCGGAATAATTTACTGGATGTATAACTCGGCATGGCCCAAAATGTACTGGCAGCTCTATGACTATTATTTTATGCCTAACGGAGCTTTTTATGGCGCAAAAACTGCCTGCGAACCTCTTCATATACAGTATAACTATGGTGACAGTTCAATTCAGGTAGTCAACTGCTTTTATAAGGAATTTAAAGGTTTAAAAGCTACTGTAAATGTCTACGATTTTAATATGAAACTGATCAATTCCTCAAAGATGGATGTTAACGTAGCAGAGGATGCAAGTCAGAAGATATTCAAGCTTGAAGTTCCGGATAATATCACAAAAGTTTATTTCCTCAAACTGTCATTAAATGACGCATCAGGAAAATTAGTCTCTTCCAATTTTTATTGGCTGAGCTCCAATGGAGATGAGAAGGCAGATTTTACTGATCTGAGTAAACTTCCGGCTTCAACGGTAACGGTAACATCATCGGCACTTCAGAAGACAGGCAATAAATACCGGTTGTCTGTCACAATTGAAAACACGGGCACGACTCTTGCATTCGCAGTAAACCCGAAGATTTTAATGTTAAAGTCAAAAGATCCTGTTCTCCCCGTATTCTGGGAAGATAATTATATTTCTTTGCTGCCTCAGGAAAAGAGGGTACTCCAGGTGGAATTTGATGCGAAGGATCTTAACGGAGACAAGCCTCTGCTTAAAGTTGAAGGATGGAATGTGGCACCACAGGAGAAGGAAGTGAAGTAGGAGTGAGGTGTGAGGAGTGAGGTGTGAGGTGTTTTAATTAGTAATCTATTTTAATGTATATGAAAGACATTTTAAGGGTGGCTTTTAAGGCTCTCCTGCTGACTGTTTTTTTAATTATTTCAGGGTTCCCGTTGAAGGCTCAAACCCCGTTCAAAGTACTGGTTGTCGCCTCACCCGATCCTGATCATGGCTCAATGATTACAGCTTCGAAAGCACTTCTTGAGAAAATCGGTTCAGATAATGGTTTTGCTGTTGATTTTACGCGCGATGCTTCGCTGATTAATGATGAAAATCTTACCGGGTACCAGGTTGTTGTCCAGCTTCACCTGGCTCCATTTGAGATGACTCAGCCGGAACAAACTGCCATGCAGCATTTTATCTCAAGAGGAAAAGGCTGGGTTGGTATTCATGCTGCTGGCTTGACAGGCAGACAGTTTACTAATAAGGAAACACCGTACTGGGAGTGGTACCAGCGGATGATTGGTGATGTAACCTATTCATCACATCCTGCCTTACAATCAGGAACAATAGTAGTGGAAGATCATGGACATCCGGTTATGAAGAATCTGCCTGATAAATTCACTTTTTATGATGAATGGTACGAGTTTGACAGAAGTCCGCGCCAGAATGTCCATGTGCTGGCTACTGCAGATGAGAGTTCATATAAAACAGATAAGCCGATGGGTGATCATCCAATTATATGGACAAATCCTGATTACGACAGGGTGATCTATATAGGCATAGGGCACGATTCGACAGCCTGTACCGATCCTAATTTTAAAATTCTTATCCGGGATGCAATCCTATGGGCGGCTTCTCCTGTTAAGAACAAAGAACAGTCCGATCTTGACAGGTCTCTGCAGAAGAAAATTACAATCCTGGTAAACCAGGTGGCATATAATCTGAATGGCCCGAAAATGGCAATGGTAAAAAGCGATGAATTACTGCCGGTATCTTCTGTGTTTGAGCTCAGAGATGCCCTTACTTTGGAGAACGTCTACACAGGAAAATTATCACCGGGAATAAAAGTACAGGAATGGTCGCCGGATCTGTTTTACTCAAAGGCTGATTTTTCTTCTTTTCAAAAACCAGGATATTACAATCTGGTTGTGAAAGCGGATAATAAGGAATATTCTTCATATGATTTTAAGATCGGCGATCAGGCAATTGCCATAACTGCAATACCTGCAATTATTAATTTCTTTTTTCATCAACGTGCAAATTCACCTCAGGAACTCGACGCTGACAAGAGCATAATACTTTATGGCAGTGATAAAACAGTTGATTTGCATGGGGGATGGTGCGATGCATCAGGCGACATAAGCAAATATTTTTCACATCTCGCTTATACAAATTTCATGTCGCCCCAGCAAACCCCGATGGTGGACTGGTCGATGATAAATACCGTCGAAACAGCTTCAAAAGTTCTTAAGGAGACCAATGCCACAGAAGCGCTCACAAAAGAAGCATTATACGGAGCTGACTATATTATGCGGTCGCTGTCACCTGAAGGCTATTTTTATATGACAGTCTTTACGTATTTCAATAAGGACCCGAAGGCCAGGAGGGTGGTAGGATTGCTGGCTGACAGTAAGACCACTTCAGATTACCAGTGTGCATGGCGCGAAGGAGGAGGGATGGCAATTGCTTCACTGGCCCGAATATCAATGTGGAAAAAGGATGGTGATTTTACTTCAGCTCAATATCTGGCTGCAGCGGAGCGTGCCTTTGATCACCTTCTTGTAAACAGCACAAAATATGCGGATGACGGAAAAGATAATGTTATCGATGATTATTGCGCTTTGATGGCCTCCTCCGAGCTATGGATTGCCACAGGGAAACAGCTTTATTGCGACGAGGCAAGAAAACGTGCGAATAATCTCTCCCTTCGCATGACAAAAAATGGCTACTTTCTCGCGAATGACGCCGATCGTCCTTTCTGGCATGCTGCCGATGCGGGATTACCAATAATTGCCCTTGCACGCTACCTTGATAAAGAGACAGATCCTAAACATCGTGATTCAGCGCTGGAAACAATAAAGAAAGCCCTTGATTATAATCTAAGGATTACCGGAGAGGTGCCAAACCCTTTTGGCTATCCCAGACAAAGCTTTCTTTATAAAGGAAAAGTGCAGAACGGATTTTTTATTCCGCATGAAAATGAAAGCGGCTGGTGGTGGCAGGGCGAGGATGCAAGGCTGGGTTCTCTGGCGGCAGCTGCTATAGTCGGTGGTCGCCTTGTATATCCGGGAAAGACAGCATTTGGAGTGAGCCAGCCCCTGGCTGATTATGCGAGCCACCTGGTTTCCTGGGTATTGGGCTGTAATCCATATAATATCTGTATGATGTATGGCTATGGACAAAACAATGTGCCTTATATGGCGTCCATGTTTGGCCATGGATCCGGAAGAGGGGGCATTTCAAACGGAATTACCGGAAAAGCGGGAAACGGAGACGGATCAGGCATAGATTTCAAAATGGAAGATAACGGAAATGAATGGCGCTGGAGTGAGCAATGGATCCCTCATACAGGCTGGTTCCTTCAGGCTGTGGCTGCTATGTCGTCAGACAGGCAGACAGTGAAATAGGTTAAATCTTTTCAGAGACAATCAATATTTTAACATGAAAAATTCAGGCAGGAGATCACTCATAATATCAGTTTTGATCGCTATTGTTCTAATATGTTCTACAAACAGTTATGCAGGTTCACCTGAGTTTAGAGCACTAGTTCTTGCAGAGCGTGGCGGGCAGCATGAGGATTTTGTTGCAGCTGCCCTCGGCTGGCTGAATAAATATTCTAAAGAAAAGAACTTTGAATTCACTGTCATTAATCATGCCAATCAGATTAACGATTCGCTGTTATCAAAATATCAGGTAATAATACAGTTGAATTACGCGCCTTATAACTGGGGTGACACTGCTATGGCAGCTTTCGTAAAATACATCGAACAGGGACGCGGCGGTTGGGTCGGATTTCATCATGCCACATTGCTTGGTGAATTCGATGGCTTCCCGATGTGGGACTGGTTTTCAAAATTCATGGGAGGGATCAGGTTTAAAGACTACATAGCTGCGACAGCTGCAGGAACAGTGAATATTGAGGACAAGGATCATCCTGTAATGAAAGGAGTACCTCACAGCTTTGTAATTCCCGGTGACGAGTGGTATACGTTTGATAAAGACCCGCGGCCGAGTGTTCATGTACTTGCAACAGTTGACGAATCATCATATAAGCCCGATTCAGACATTAAGATGGGTGATCATCCTGTTATCTGGACAAATGAAAAGATGAAAGCGAGGAATGTTTATTTCCTGATGGGACACAGTCCGGCACTCCTGAATTCTGTTGAATTTAAAATGATGGTTGGCAATGCAATTCTCTGGGCTGCAAAGAAATGATCATACGTTCCGGAGTAAAGAAGAACATACACAGTAAGCTGAGAGGCAAAGAGGCTGTTTTTTATTTTATGCCGTCAATATATCTGTTATTTGCAATCAGCTTTCTCATTTCGATCATATTGATCGGCCCCTGATTCCGGTAAATGACCTTTCCTCCCTGTTCAACCAGCAGCGTGTAAGGCAGTGCGCCAGACCATTCAGGATCCACCGCTTCAACCAGTGCCGTGTTATTATCGCTGCTGAAGATATAGTTTTTGTTCGATGCCTCATTCTTCTGTAAAAGCTTCAAAACATTTTCTTTCCTGTTTAAATTGTCAGCATTAATTGAAATGAATTCAAACTCACGGCTGCGATATATTCTGTCGAGGATCACGAAATCGGGAAATTCCTGGACACATGGACCGCACCATGAAGCCCAGACATTTATAAGCCTTAATTTGCCTGACTTGTTTCTTACCAGCTCCTTTATGCCCGTGGTATCTATGTTCTCAATTGTAACAGGCAGCTCCGACCATTCTTTGTAAAGTTTATTAGTTCCTTCCATTTTCCATGCCCACTTTGTAGAACAGCCAAAGACCTTTGTTACGGGTTTGTCAATTTTTCTTCCTTCCAGAACTGCATCTATAGCATTATGCAAAAGCTCGCCTTTCCCGTTTTCCATTGATTCATCAATAGATCCCACATAACGGAGATTACGTGAATTATCAAATACATATGCATGAGGTGTTGCCATAGGTCCGTATGCAATGGCTGTCTTCTGATCATCTCCGTCATAAAGATACGGGAACCTGAAATTTTTGTCTTTGGCTCGTATCTTCATTTCCGCGAAAGTATCCCCCAGATCGGACCAGCCTTGCTCCCATAAATTAAGCGATTTGGAACTATTTGAGGAGATTACCACCAATGCGACACCTTTTGGAGTGTATTTATTATATATGTCGTTTAGCCTTTCCTGATATGCCTGTGCAGTAGGGCAGTGGTTGCAGCTGAAAACGATAACCAGGACTTTTGATTTTGCAAAATCTGCAAGAGTATATGTCTTGTCATCCACTCCGGTAAGCTTGAAATCAGGTGCTTTGGATCCTATCTCAAGAGTCCTGGGTTCCGGATGGTTTACCTGGGCGCTTGCGAAATATCCATTAAGGAATATCGGAATTAATGCAAGCAGAAGTTGTTTTGTTTTCATATTGTTAATATTAATAATTTCAAATACATAAACTCAGCTTATCAGATTAAATTATCTGTCTGTCCTGCCGGTTATTTCTGAGGCAGCAGCAGCATCCAGAAGAACTTCACAATTTGGATGGAGTTGAATAACAGATGCTGGTATCTCAGTTGTTACAGGTCCAAGGATTGCCTTTTTGATAATTCCGGCTTTCTGTGTTCCTTTTGCTACGAGAATTATTTTGCGGGTCTGCATAATATTTCTTATACCCCGTGTTAATCCTCCAAGAATGGTTTCAGGTGGAACATTAGTTTCACGGCGTACTCTGGCTTCAAAGTCGGGATCCATCGGCGACACCCATGTTTCGCTCTCAAAAGGAGTTCCGGGCTGGTTAATGCCGATGTGGCCATTTGCACCTATTCCAAGTATCTGAAGATCTGCACCACCGCGTTCAGTTAGCTTTTCTTCAAATATTTTGCACTCAGATTCAAAATCGTCCGACAATGTAGGAGGCATAATAAAATTCTCTTCCCTGATGCCCAGGGGCCTTACCAGCTGATTCAGGATCATCGTGTAACAACTTCCTGAATATTCGCGTGGAAGATTGGTCAGCTCATCAACATTAAAAATCGTGATTCCTGATACATCAAAGGGGAATTGCGCAAAAATCTTTGATACGATATTGTGCATGTTAAGAGTTGTCTGACCGGTTGACAGACCAATTACTGCATCGGGTTTTTCAAGCATCATGGCTATAATGCGCCAGGCAGCTATAGTGTCAAATTCCTGTTCGTCCCTGGTTATGGTGATTTTCATTTTAAAATTTTTTCATCTCTTCATAAAAAAAACAGTCAAGTGCTGCAACTGCTTCTGATTCATCTTCCCCGTCAGCAACAACGGAAATTGTATCACCGCATTTAGCGGAAATTGACAGTATATTGAGCATGCTTCCCATTTGCACCAGCATATCATCTTTCCGGAGACTAAATGACGATTTGTATTTCCGGGCAAGCTTAATCAAGGCAGAAGCCGGGCGGGCATGCATGCCTAGCGGGTCAAGAATTATGTAGTCCTTAGTGATCATATCGTTACCTCCTGTAAATAATTTTTAATACTAACCTCATTGTCCATTTCCATAACCTCTCTGCAAATTTCTCTTGCCTTCTGCATGCTGTTCCGGATTATAATATTTTTAATATTGGGGATTGAAGCGGAACCCATTGAAAACTCGTCAAGACCCATGCCTAATAATAATAGAGCTGCCAGTGGATCTGAAGCCATTTCTCCGCACATTCCTACGGGTTTATTCTGTTTATGAGCTTGCACAATTACGTTCTGAATAAGGCGCAGGAGACCCGGATTGAAATAATTGTACAGGTCGGACACCATGTTGTTCATACGGTCAACAGC
The DNA here is from genome assembly GCA_963715785.1 of uncultured Bacteroidales bacterium. Classification (GTDB taxonomy): domain Bacteria; phylum Bacteroidota; class Bacteroidia; order Bacteroidales; family VadinHA17; genus LD21. The sequence continues at coordinate 554,606 of OY970276.1, read as the reverse complement.
CAGCGTATACTGGCATAAGTCGTTTGTGCCGATGCTGAAAAAATCGACTTCCTTTGCCAGAGTATCAGCCATCAGAGCCGCGCTGGGTATTTCGATCATGATGCCCGTCTCAATATCATTGTCGAATTCAATACCTGTTGAAGACATATCATGCTTTACCTTGTCCACGCATTCTTTGGCGCGCCTGACTTCATCCATTGAGGAGATCATGGGGAACATTATCTTCAGATTACCATATTTGCCTGCCCTCATGATAGCCCTGAGCTGCGTAAAGAACATTTCCTTTCTGGCAAGGCTGATGCGGATTGCACGATAACCCAGAGCAGGATTGTTTTCATGAGGTATACCAAAATATGCCGCCTGCTTATCGCCTCCGATATCGAGTGTCCTTACTATGACGGGTTTATTTTTCGACTTAATTGCAACACGTCTGTAGAACTGAAATTGTTCTTCCTCCGTAGGAAAGGAATTCCTTCCGAGAAACATAAGCTCGGTACGGAAAAGTCCGACTCCTTCACCTCCCGCTTCAGACACCTTTTCCAGATCGCTGTCGTCTGAAATATTGCCATACAGCTTAACTGTATGACCGTCAGTAGTCTTAGCCGGCAGATTTTTCAGGGATTTAAGCAGCGACTGTTCCCGGACAATTTTCTGCTGCCTGATTTTGTATTCTTCAATTAATCCTGATTCCGGCCTGATAATTATTTCGCCCTCCGAGCCATCGAGTATTATGATATCGTTATTTTCAATATTCAGCAGCTCTTTTCCGCATCCCACAACTGCAGGTATTCCTTTTGCTCTGGCAATGATTGCAGTATGTGAATTTATGCCGCCCAGCTGAGTAGCAAACCCGGCGATCTTTGAGGTATCGAGAGAGATTGTGTCTGAAGGTGAAATATCTTCGGCAATTATTATTGTATTATCTGAATAATTGCCGGGTGACTTTTGATTGGAATTATTCAGGTACTTAAGAATGCTGCTGCCTGTATCGCGGATATCAGAGGCACGTGCCCGGAAATATTCATCATCCATATTGATGAACAGCTGAACAGCATCATAAATAACCTCAATCACGGCATCATTGGAAGTTTTATTTTCTGAGGTGATCTTTTTAAGAACATCGCTTTTAATCTGAGGGTCAGTGAGAAATTCAATCTGGCTGTCGAGTAGCTCAATCTCTCCAGCTGTAAGTGTAAGGCCATTCTTTTGCCGTATTGCTTCAATTTCCTTAACGGCATTCTGAACAGCATTTTCAAACTTAACAATTTCCTGATTCCTCTCATCATCATTCTGAAGGGTTATACCTGTGATAAATGCTTCGGAACGATCGATCCTATAAGCCCTGCCGATTGAAATACCAGGTGAAACGCCAACTCCTTTCATAGAGACTTTATTGATCTTTTAAATAAAAACGTGGACAATGCTGCCGATAAAACCCAGCAACAGGATACCAAGCAGGAGCCAGGTGGTCTTAAAGTTTTTTCTCACCAGGTAGAAAACCAGAAGTGTAAGGGCCAGGGGAAGCATATCAGGTACCAACTGGTCAAGGATACTCTGAACAGAGACCTGAGAATCTGAAGTTCCTATATTCAGGGGGGTCTTGATTGACATCAGCATTGCCGGCATGGCACCGATTACCATCAATCCAAGTATCGACGCACCGTTGGTGAGTTTATCCATAATATTGCTCCTGGCCAGGTTCTGAAGAAATTTGTTCCCGGCATTAAACCCTATGAAAGTGAGATTATACCTGAGAAGGATGTGAGGAATATTAAAAATCAGCAAAAAAAGGATAGGTCCCAATATATTGCCATTCAGCGCCAGAGAAATGCCAACACCTGCTGCAATGACCTTTAAGGTACCCCAGAAAAATGAATCGAAAACACCTGCCAGAGGTCCCATTAATCCGAGCTTTACGGCATTTATCGATTCTTCATCAAAATCAGCCTGTCTGCTGTTTTGTTCTTCCATCGCGGCAGTAATGCCTAATATCAGCGTTGATCCGTGAGCAGTGGTATTAAAAAACTGCAGATGTCTGTTAAGCGCGCTGGCCATCGATTCCCTGCTTGTACATAGTTTTTTCAGTGCGGGAATTATTGAAAATGCAAAACCGGTATTCTGCCAGGTTTCGAAATTGAAGTTTGCTTCAAGTGCCAGTGAGCGGAAAAATACATTACGAAGAACTCTTTTTGAGACCAGGGATTTGGGTTTGTTTTCCGGCTCTTCTTCAGGAATTTCACTGCTGCTCTCTTCAATTTTATCATCATTATGGGTTATCGAAGTGATAATGAGGGCTATAATTACCCCAAGGCCGCCGATAGCGATCATTGGAAGCTTCAGATAGCTTGCAAGAATGAAGCCGAGAAAAAAGTATGCCGCAACTTTCCGGTTGAACATAAGATTCATTAATAATGCAAAACCTACAGCTGGCAGCATATTGCCAGCGACCTGAAGACCCGACTGCACCCATAAAGGGATCTTGCCAAGGAAAGACTTCATTGCTTCTGCTCCCAACTGCAATGCTAGGAAGCAGATGAGACCCATGAGCAGGGGCTTAAGCAATCCTGATGCGATATGCAGCCGTTCGATTTTTTTATAATCAGCATCGGCGGCATACTTGTTAAACTTTGCATTAAACATAGATCGCATAACAAAAAGCCCGCTTATGACCATCTCCGCCAGTATTGAAACCGGGATTGCTATTGCAAGCGCAATGGCAGCGCCCTTTCCCGAGATGATTGCGAAAGCTGTGCCCAGAACTCCCCCTGAAATGACGTCCGGCGGAATTGCTGCGCCAACCTTTATGTTTCCCATAAAAATTAATTCGAGTGTTGCCCCGATGATCACTCCCTGCTTCAGATCTCCAAGAACGAGTCCGACAAGCGGTGCTAATACCAATGGCCTGCTGAGTAATGACGCACCCAGAAAATCTTCCATATGGCCAAACATTACAATCAGCGTGATTAGTAAATATGATTCCAGCACAATAGTATCCTCCTTATTAAATTAAATTCTGTACAAGCTGTTTCTTATCTGTAGGCACTTGTCTTACCTCAAGCTCAAGTCCCTTGTCCAGCATAAGATTAATAATTTTAATATCATCATCAGAGACAGCAACTGCCTTCGAAATGAGCCTGGCTCCCTCTTTTGTCCTTATTCCTCCAAAGTTTATTGATTTTATTTCTGAAACTCCCTCTGACAATCTGTAAGCGTCAGAAATACAATTAACCAGCAGGAGTATCTTTGCATTTTTGCTTTTGTTGTCATTCAGATAGGCAATTGCGTCAGCGACAGAAAGAATCAGAAGTCTCGCAGACGGAGGCTTAGCCAGTCCCATAGCCATTTTCTGAAAATCATCCTTCGCTACCTTGTCGTTGGCAACAACCAGACAATCAATACTTAACGATGCAACCCAGGTAAATGCCACCTGTCCGTGCACTAACCTATCGTCGATCCGGGCCAGCTTGATCATATTATTTCTCTTTATTTGAATTAATCAGTTTGTTCACAAATACAATCTGGTTTCTTGCATTATTTATCCCATTTTCAATAAGCTGAATAACAGGAGTTTCAGGATCGGCAAGCAAGATATCCAGTAAAAGCGGAAGGTTGAATCCGGCAACAATAAAAACATTTTCTTTAAGAGCATACTGCAGCATCTGGTTAGTCACACTGCCTCCCATAAGATCGGTAAAAACTATCAGTTCATCCTTCGGTCCCAGTTTTTCCAGAACGGTATCAATATCCTTTTCAATTGATTTATTTTCACCTGTGTATGCCTGTATAAAAAAGACATTTTCCATTTTACCCATGATCATATCAAGCGATGATTGCATTCCGGATGCCAGCGATCCATGGGCTGCAATTAAGTATTTTCGCATTTTACAGCTACGGTATTATTGTTACAGATTTTTGTCAGGAGCGGTCAAAAAATAACTCCCACAAATTAGCAAAAAATGTAAGACCGGTTTTAAATAAATAATAAAAAAACGCAAAGTCAACTGGCGTTGATTTGCGTTTTTTGGATTAAAGCCATCAAGTTATTCACTGCTGCCTAGAAAAAGAACACAGGCTCCTTTCTCTCTTTATAGAGGTTATTCAGTCGTATCGCAGCGTCTTTGACCAGACCTGGTTTCATCGTTCTGGCTTTCTGAGGGCAGTTTTTGATGCATGCACAGCATGTGATGCATTTTTCTTTATCAATCATCCTGCTATTTTCTGAATCAATGGCACCGGCAGGGCAACCCTCTGCACATATTCCACACTGGATACACCCATCACCTACCGCAATAAAATCAACATCCCAGAGCTTACCATCCCATCGGTAAGGATGGAAGCCGGGAAAGCTTAAATCAGTGTCCTGGCTGACAGATGTAATAGCATTGAGTTTTTCCTGTATTTTTTGTCCAAATGACTCTGCCTGGCGTAAATCGCTTTTATCGGGACGTCCTTCAGCTGTGGGTATTTCAGAGCTGGAAAAGGAGTGTTCTCCAATATATGCTGCTCCGGCTACAGGTACACATCCGCATTTTGTCAGGATATCCTTAAGCTCGAGGAGGGCATCGTCATAAGCACGATTTCCATAGACAACAACGCATACCGCAGGAGTATTCCGGGCCTTAATCGTATGGAGCCATTCTGTTATCAGTGCAGGCACCCTGCCCATATATACAGGCACGCCTATGATGAGTAATTCTTCTTCTGATGCTTGTATTTGTGTTTTCCGGGCATCGGGTGTGGTAATGTCTGTCAGTTCCCCAGTGCCCTGATTTATCCCACGGGCAATGCCCTGAACTATTGCTCTGGTTGTACCTGTGGGTGAAAAACAAACCAGTTTAAGTGATTTTATTTTCATTGGATATCCTCCTTTGATGTTTTTTGTTCTTAAATAAGATCAGGTAAATAATCCTTTTATGAGTGGTGAAGCAAGTTAACTACCACGTCCTCAATTGCTGATAGAAAGTAACACTTAAGCTGCCCGGTACAGTGAGAGGAGTAAACTCATCAAACACTTTGCTGTTGCGCATTTTTTCACCAATTGTTTTTACCTTTTCCATACTTTCATAGTGGTAAATAAAAAACCACGCATTTTCCTTTACATCTTTCACCAGTTCACCATCAATGAAACCATCCTGCTTTTTCTGGAAATCATTTAAGATATCGGCTTTTGTTATCAGCTGTTCATCAGTTGTTGCCTCCAGTACCTTAAAACTTACGAGTTCTGTAATAATTGTCTTCATAATTCATTTGATTTAAAATTTATGAAGGTAAAATTAGGTGGTGAAAATCGGAAGAAATAGTATAAAAACGACAGCTAGGTTAATTTTCCGATATTAAATATGGAATTGTTTTGAAGAACAAAGCTTTTTGGTGTATTTCCTGCAAAGCGCTTGAAATCCTTAATGAAATGCATCTGATCGAAATAACCATTGTCATATGCCAGGTTGGATAATTTGGAATAATCGCTGTGAAGAAGCTGATTCAGACTGTTTTGAAAGCGATTTATCGTACCAAATGTATTTGCTGATACGCCAACATATTTATTATACATGCGTTCTAATTTACGTATGCCAATATTGTTCCGCTGGCAAAATTCAGATATCTGCAGTGAGTTCTCGCTTTGTTTCAGTGCATTAAAAATCTGGCGGAAGCTTTCAGGAGTATGATTGCCATGATTAAACAGCAAGACCAGCTCGTTTTCAAGAATATCTAACCTTGACACGACATCCGGAGCCTCCTTTAATCTTTCGCTGATTGTACTTGCGAGCTTAAATCCGACTTCACGGGCTCCCAGCAATTGATTTTTAAATTCTGAGACGGGTATTTTTAAAAAAGGGAAAAACCCATCAGGTAAAAAACAAACCCCAAGCATATCAACTTTGCCATTTAATTTCAGATGGGCATTCCTGAAATGATCATGCAAGCCCCAGAAGAATACATCTTCAAGTAATTGGTCCTTATTGTTCAGTGATACATATTGAGGAGTTTCACTCAGATTGAACCTCAGATTAATATTTCTCTGCGGAATTAACTTGTGATTAAGTTGCATTTGCTCAATATGAATCTCCCAGAAGAATTTGATGTAATTCTTAAGTAATGGATGTTGAACTGGATATTTTCTTATTTCAGGCTTCATCTGAGATTGATGGGCAACAATATTTCATAAAACCCTATGTAAAAATAATAAAGAGAATAGAATTATATTGAAATGAATGGAAATAAGTTGAATGAACATTCAACAGTGAAAGGCAAACTGTCTTTTAAACTATTAACCGTACGTCAATCTGATCGGATTGGTACCGTTAAAGATGCGAACCAATACAAATGAAAGACAAGAAATGGGATTAATCAGGTCAATGCGGTTTGTAAGTTCTCACCTGTTAAAGGGCGTCAGATGATCGAAAGATGAGTACTGGGCCCGGTAGCTGTCGGATTCAGATTGATAAACAGTTTTGTCCGGGACAATGGCTGGGATATATTCTTTTAAATCATAGAGACATTCAACCTGGCGATTTGTGAGGACTCCTGTGGCATTGTAATGGTCCTTCAATGATCCTATGAATTCGTGATGCAATGAATTCAGATGTTGCCGGTTGTTTTCCAGATAATTAAGGAGGGATTTGATTTCCTTGCGGTCCATAATCAATAAGTTTTTATATAAGCAGATACAAAAGCCTAAATTATGGCATGGCCGGCTATTGATTGTTAAAATAGCATTAAGATGAGATTAGCACCAGATTAATTTTGCTTCCTGCTACAAACAATATCAGATGCATGCAAAGGGACCCGTATGATTTTGACTACGTCATAGGTCTTGCGGCAGAGCAGCCGGGATCTGTTTTTAGTGCGTATTGGTATTGTGTGAATCAGGTCTTATTTATTTTACATTTTTTGCACATCTAAATCCAACGGCAAAGTCAACCCACGATACTGGCAGTCCGTTGCGATAGTAATTTTGAATGCACATTGCTCCGGAATGCCAGCTTCCACCACGAATTACTTTGAACCTGCCTGACTTAGGTCCTGTGGGATTTTGACCAGGGGAATTTGAATAATAGTCGGGCCCATAATTATCCATGGTCCATTCCCAGACATTGCCGCCCATATCAAATAATCCGTATCCATTTGGTTTAAAAGATCCCACTTTTAAGGTTGTCTTATATTTTTTGCCATAGTTTACTAAAGTAGAGTCTATCTGGTTTCCCCAGGGGTAATTATAGTTTGATAATCCGCCTCTTGAGGCATATTCCCATTCTGCCTCAGTTGGTAATCTTTTTCCAGACCATTGTGCATATTTCATTGCATCAATATAGCTGACACCGATCACCGGATGGTCAGGATATTCAGGACTACATTTAAACTGTTGAGATCCCCAAAATTCCGGGAGGGAATTGCCTGTCTTTGTACAGAATTCGAAATACTGATTGTTGGTAACCTCAAATTTATCCATATAGAAAGAGTCAACAGAAACATTATGCTCAGGTTGCCAATCCGTTACTCCGGAAGAATTCTTGCCCATTGTGAATTTCCCCGACGGGATAAGTACCATGTCTGTATCCGCAACCTGTGAATTTATTTGATTGCAGACCAGAAATGCCAGCAGAATTAGTCTTGATTTCATATTTCAAAATGTAAGTAGGATTTCGATTATGTTACCGCAATAATTTTTATGCCACCAGTTTGACCCTCATGTGTAAGTAAGTCAGAAGCTTGAGCGTGGAGCTTTAGCTGACTGTTTAATGCTTACGTCATCGAAATGATGGTTTCGTATTCTCGCTTTCTATGGTTCCAAAGCAAAGCCATTCTAATGATTCCTCAGTTTCATTTTTTAAACTGTGAGGTTCTCCGGAATCAATAAAGATGAACTCGCCCGGAATTACTTTTATTTCATTTTTGTCTTTGTCAATAAAAGTTCCTTGTCCTTTCTCAATTTTCCAGATATGAGGGAAAGGATGTGAATGAAAAAGGTTTGAACATCCCGGTTCAAGAATCATGATGCGCAAAACTATTTCATTTGAATTTACAGATGGCCCAATAATCAGCTTCTTTGTTACCCCATTAACCGAGACAATGTCGCTGTTCAATATTTGTTTTTCATTTCTTTTTTCCATGGTTTAAAGTTAGGAAATAATTTCCCTCTAAAGGTATAATTGTCTTGCGGTCCTGCAGTCCTGAGGTCTTGCGGTCTTTCTTAACCTTAACCTTAACCTTAACCTTAACCTCAACCTGGGTTGCCCCAAGCCCCATGCCCCATGCCCCACGCCCTGAGTCTCATTAGTTATTCTCCCTATAGAGTTTCCGGCCTGTATTCCCCTTGTCGCCCAGGATTCTTCCTTTTATAAGCCAGGAAGTTCCAAAAGCTGCGAGAGCGAGAGCCTCAAGAATTAGGGTAGAACTGGGAAACAGATGAAGAAAGTCGGAGATGGGGATCAGAATTGTAAAAACAATGATCGAAATTCCACAGACTTTATAAATGTTGTTCTCATTTATGAAACTCACAGGAATATCGTTGTTTTCATTTTGTCCGATGGTAAAGATTGCCAGAGAGATAACGGCAAGAATGAGGAAAAATGCCGCCGCAAAAAGATAATGCAGCACTCCGATAAAATTTGCACAGTATGGAATAAGAGTATAGATCTTTTCTGTGCAGGTATGAGGATTGGTGGGAAACATGGCTACTCCGAGAGCCATAAATCCGGCAGCATTCGTCATGATATTGTCATTTTTCCAGAAGACAGGATTATCAAATCCCCTGTAACGGATCAGAAACAGACTTACCGCACATAATACCCCTGTAAGTATTTCTCTCAGGTTTGAGTAATAGTAATAGCTTATGGAACTCTGGATAGAGGTTTTGAATAATGGTATCAGCGAAAGTATCACTAATGTAAGCGGAAGGCCCAGGGCCAGCAATCCGATTATCTTTCTCAGTCTTCTGAAGGTCAGGATGTCATTTGATTCCGGGGGAATGGTCTGGTTCTTCATAGGATTCTTAATTCGTAATTCTCAGTTCTTAATTCTTTATTCGAAAAGGCACAGGGCGCAGCCACATAACTCTAAACCCCTAAATGGCTCCTGAACGCCCTGTCAGTTAACGGATTTGCAAGGAATGCCGGTAATCCGAGCTTCTAAATCACCCTTTGACAATTATCAGGAGAAACCAGATTAACATGTATTGTTATTTTTCTATCTCGTTGATGAGTTTTTCAAGCATCAGGATATCTTGATGGATAGTTTTCCAAACTACATTAACATCGACACCCAGATAGTCATCGATGAGTTTGTCACGCATCCCCGCAATTTCTTTCCAGGGAATCTTATAATAGGTTTGTTTTGTGTCTTTTGAGATTTTTATTGAAGCTTCGCCAACTATCTCTATATTTCTGATTATAGCATCTTGAACTAACTCGTTTGTCTTAAATTCTCTCAAAGACAGTCCTTTACTAAACTCATTAATTTTTCTAATACAATCTAGAATATGGTCTATGTATACCAGATCGTCCTTAACCATTACAGTATTTTAATGAGATCTTTCTTAATGCTTTTTTTGATTCTCTTATTTTTTAGAGCTCCAGTGGTTATTAGATCAACTTTAATCCCAAGAATATCGGACAGATCATTTTCTAGCTTAATCAGAGTGAGTAAAGAGGGAGATTCCTTAAACTCTACAAGAATATCAATATCACTTCCTTTTTTATTGTCTCCTCTTGCAAAAAATCCAAAAATTCCAATATTAAGAGGATTGTACTCTTTTAAATGGCTCAAGATTATATTTTTAATCTCTGACTGGTTCATACAGCGGGAGGGGCAACTGTCAGTCGTGCGTTGGCTGGTTCTGGTAAGTTGCACTCTTATTTTTTGTCATAATGAAACCGACATGCATAAATCAAGATATCGGAATTCTCAACCTGATAAACTAATCTATGTTCCAAGTCTATTCGTCTGGACCAGTATCCGGCCAAGTCAAATTTTAATGGCTCCGGTTTTCCGATACCCTCATATGGAGTTCTCTGAATGTCCTTGATTAATGCGTTTATCTTCTTGAGAATCTTTTTGTCCTCAGTTTGCCAGTAGACATAATCTTCCCATGCATTTTTTGAAAAAGTAATTTTCATCATTCCTCAATCAAGCTATGTTTAACCTTCTTACCGGTTTTCATTTGCTCAATAGATTTAAAGAGTCTTTTTGCATTATTCTTAGAACTTAATAAATGCAAGGTCTCCATGATAGAATTATATTCATCAAGGGATATCATGACTGTTCCCTTTCCAGATCCTCTCTTGATAATTAAAGTCTCATTGTTATTTTCGACGTCATCAAGATAGTTTTTAAGTCTGGTCCTGAATTCTGTATAATTTGCTGCAATCATTAGAGTTTATTTAAGTATTTAATCAAGTACAAATATACGTACTTTATTCTGAAATTCAAAATATCAAACGCCGCACCGTCCACCGGGCCTGGTACTTTAGCCGGAAAACTGTCCCGATGTCGGCGACGATAACTGTCCCGAAGCCAGAAAATAGTCCCGGTGTAGGGATTTAATGACGTGCAGAGGCGCGTGCTGACTTATTTTTTTATCGTCTTGATGAATTCTCCAGCGGTCAGGACGGGTATTTTACTTTCTTTAAAATCTTGCTGATTTCGGGTTATAATTAAGTCTTGATCGTTTTCAATTGCGGTATAATATTGGATACCATCTTCAAAGTCACGAAACTCTGAATTGAGTGCTAAATCTGTTATTTTGTCGTCAAGAGAAAGAACGTTAACAAGCACTTTGAATTTTCTAAGTATACTCCGAACTTTCATCTCGGGATTCTGTTTTGATAAAATGTAGTGAGCATCGGTTATGCATAGAGATGAGACAGAGAGCTTTAACATTTTCTTATCAGCCAGGGAAAAAAGTTTTGCAGCTTCTGTATAAAATGGCATTCTATGAGCCAATAGATCAAGAATGATGTTAGTATCAAGAAATAGATTTTTCATGAGTACTTTCTTATCAAGTAATCCGTACGATCCTTTTTATAATCATAGTCTTCAGGTAGTGAGATTACTCCACTTAGACTTTTAACCAAAGGAGTAATCTCAATATCATCAGAATCTGGTTTTGTTACAGAGTCAAGATAAGATTCAATCATTTTTGAAAGACTGGTCTTACGATGCAGAGCATATTTCTTTGCCCGAGATATTACATCATTGTCAAGTTTTATTGTGAGTTTTGTATCCATTGTTAATTACTATTTGTCCGTACAAAGATAAGAGTTATGTACGTATTAAACAAGTTCGAAGGCAGAAAACTGGCAGCTAACGGCCCGGCAGTTTAATTAGGTGCCCCCGACGAAGGAGGGGTGTCGCAGTGACTTGTTTTTTTACAGTCCAGATAAGTGGATGAAAGTTTTAGGTACTGTTGAAATTTTAAAATTAGGTCAGGAATGCTGCTATCTCGATTTTGAGACTTGGAATTTTGTTTTTTATTATTTGCCAAACTTCTTCAGCATCAATCCCAAAATAATCATGTGCAACAATGTTTCTAAAGCCTTTAATTTTAATCCATTCAATCTTTGGATGAGCTCTTTTAAATTCATCCGATATTTTATCTACCATTTCCCCTATGACAACAAAATTCATCATTGTGGCATCAAAATTTCGATAATCATTATTAAAATCATCTGCAGAATTGAATCCGGAGGTATATTCAATAATCCTGTCAATTGCCTCAATTATAGTTTCAATACAATGATGATCTTTAATCAACATAGACAGTCTCTTTTAAAATTGACTTTTTGATTCTGGGCTTGATATATTTTTCACGACAGATGTCGATTTCAATTCCGAGTTTGTCGTTAAAGAAATCTTTGAGCTGCAATTTTAAGTCGTACAAATCTTGCGTATTTTCCTCAAATTCAACCAATAAGTCTATATCGCTGTGACTGTTCTGATCACCTCGTGCATAGGATCCAAATAGCCCCAGGCGGACAATATGAAATCTATCTCGGAATAGCTTTTTGTTCTCAGCCAGAAATTCGAATATTTGGTCTCTAGTTTTCATTTGATCACAAAGTTACAAAATTCAGGCAAAACTATCTCAGAAATTTAAATATGGTACTCACGCGATCAATAGTACCTAACGGCCCGGCGGTTAAATTTGTTGCCCCCGACGAAGGAGGGGTGTCGCGGTGGCATGAGTTTTTGCAAAATCCTGGCAGATGACTGATGAGTCCGGGTGCACGATGAAGTAGTCCAGGTAATACCAAGTCCGGGTAAGGATTGTGAGTTTCGGGTCACGATGAAATAGTCTAGATGAAATAGCAAAAACCATGACACCATCCGCCAGCTGGCGGAGTCGGCCGGAAGCCCTATTGACTTTGTCTTGGCAGCAGGATCAGTCAAGGTGCCACAAGATTTAATAAGTGGATAGATGTTTACTCTCATAGACTTTGGGGGCTGAAGACGAAGCTGTCCGGGCTGCCGAAGGCACTTAATTAAACCATCCGAATTATGTGCTGTGCTATTTTAAAGTCCTGGGAGTTTATGATTTTTTGTTCATCAAGAATTCCCATCCGTTGTCATCGAAAAACTGAAATAGGTTCATGTGTCTAACCTTATAGTGTTTGCAAACTGCAGGTATCTTGGTGTCGCTTTTCTCACTTTCTGCGCTTACTAACACAAAATCTGATGCATTGCCAAAAATATTTACAGATTCCATTTTTTCTATAACTAGAGAGATGATCCAAGGATCTGCTTCATCCTTTTTTGCTCTGGCATCTATTAATCTTGGGAAATTTGAAAGGATTTGAAGAGCTAGTTGTCCTTGTTTATTTGTTATTGAAAAGAAGGAACTTTTAAATTTAGCTATCAATTTTCCTATGTCGTCTTTGGGCCCTGAAGATGGAACGATCTCATCATAAACCATTTCGTGGGAAAATATTCTTTTTTGTTGAAATAATTCCTCTAAATATAACCATAGGTCAGGAAAGACTTTTTTAGGATAAAACCTGTTAACAGTTATAAGGGCACTACTGTCTATGAAGTATATATTATCTTCAGACCTCATTTAATAATGAAGAGACATTTAAATCTAGTGCACTTGAAGCTTTTGAATAGGAGATCTGATTATTGTAAAGTGCTTCGACAACCATATTGAAAAATGTTTCGCCTCTTGATGCTTTACTTTTTACAATTGGCTTTACAAAACCAGTTTTCTTTTTGTCTTTTTTATATGTTGATTTTATTTTATCAAGAAGAGTATAGAAGTTAAGATCTGTAATCTTTTTCTCTTCTTTCAATCTTCTTAGGTAGACCTCTCTGCTAACTTTAAGTTTTGTTGCAAACGTGGTTATTTCTTTTAAATCACTCATCTGTTCAATTAGATTATCAGGGGCTAAGAATTTGCCAGCAAGCTGATTACATTCCCATTCCTCTTTTTGCTTCTCAGTAGCTTTCTCGTACAAACAAATGCCAGATTGATGGCGAATAATATGAGCAAGCTCATGGAATATAGTAAAAATTCTGCCTGTATAGCTGTGATTAGAATTTGTCACAATTGCATAGGGATATTGTTCGGTGATGGAGAATCCGTGAACTTCCTCCATAGGCATCGAAAACTGAAAAACTAAGATTCCGAGTCTATTTTCAACAGCAGTTCTCCATTTTTTATAAGCTTCGGACTCTGTATGCCAACTTAATTGATCATCAATAGTAATGTCTAACAATTCTCTTAAATTAGCATTAAGATCAATTAGTGAAGAATCCTTTAAATTGTAGATCCATTCATATCTACTTTTCCAATAGGCTTCCCCCTGAAGTTCAAGAGCTGTATCTGTAAAGTATGACACATCTCTTATTGCGTCCAGAACTTTTTTTGATAATTTGCTGTCTGTTGGGCTTAAATTCCTATAATCCTTGGGTTTTGTAACAGTCTTTGGTACATTAGGCAAAAGAAATACGGCCAATTGTCTCTTATATGAATTGGCAATTACTTTAAGTTTGCCTAGAGGAATATTCTTCCCTTCTTTTTCCCAAAGTTTATACCTTTCGATTCCAATATCAATCTTTTCGGCAATTTCAACTTGATCAAAACCTGCTTCTTCTCTCGCCCAGCGAAGGATTTGAGGATTAATATTTAACTCCACTCTATTCATTCTTACAAATTAACAAATTTTTGTCATTATATTGATGTTAGTTTATCAATATTTATCTATTGTGCAGTTGGTCAGCGCATTGCCCATAACGGCCCGACGGTTTGGTGAGGTACTGTCTTTGTCGCGGCGGTGTGGTTTTTGCCATCCCGATAAGCTATCGGGACCGGTAGGTGGACGATAAGTCTTGGGTCACGATGAAACAGTCCAGACTGCGAGCAAAAAACAAGGCACTAGCGCGGTGGCCGGCAGCCCTACTGATTTTGTCTCGGCATCAGGAATAGTCCGGTTGAATCAAAATTTTATAAGAGGGTTATATTTTTCTCTCATAGATTTTAAGGGCTGACTCGGAAGCAGTCTGGGCTGCAGAAGCCAATTAACTAATACGTCCGAGTTAGCGGTATATTCCTTTTCTGTCATTGAATTGTCCTTTCAAATTGACGATAGCTTATTCGTACCGAAGTGTTTCAATCGGATTTCTTCTTGCTGTATTCCAGCTTTGCAGTGTAACAATAGTTACGACAAACGCAAAAGTTCCTACTCCTGCCAGGATAAATACCCACCAATCCAAAGACGTTTTATAGGCAAAATTTTCTAACCACTTTTGCATGAGTTTATATGCAATTGGTGATGCTATCATAAATGCCGCCAATACCCAAAACACAAAGCGGTAATTAATGATTTTGAAAATATCCAGCAGTTTTGCCCCGTTCACTTTTCTTATACCTATTTCTTTAGATTTGTTGATGCAGATTTGGAATACCTGACCGAGTATGCCGAGCATCACTAAAATAAATGCAATAATTGAAAAGGCGGATATGGCTTTTCCAAGTTGTTCGTCCTTTGCATACATCACATTAAGCCTGTCATCAATAAATTCAAATTCCATCGGGTATTCTTCAGGCATAACTGATTTCCATATTTTTTTCAGTTCTGATAGTTGGTAGGATATATTTCCTCTGGATAACCGGATGGAATAATTTTGAAAATTGTTAATGTACATGTGGTCTATGGCAACAACTACAGGAGTTATGGCTTCTCTGAACGACATAAATTTAAAATCTTTCATTACGCCTACGATAGTATAATAGTCCCCGAATTTTGGATTCTCACGTTCTTTCCATTGATTCTTTCTAATTCCCGTTTCATTTACAATACAGATTTTGTCAGTTTTCCCCTCTCCAATTGCCCAGTTTTCAAGCATCTTTATACCATAAGTATTTATAAAGTCATTGTCTGCATATATCAAATATCCATCTTCGGTTTGAGCATTTATTATCCCCGGAATACCTTGGCTAATAGATGAACTTTGCACAAATGGTAATTTTCCCATTTCGCTTTTTAAGGCATTTGCCAATTTCAAATTCCCATTTAGTTTTAGGTAGATGATGTTTTCTTTCTGAAAACCGAGGTCGGCGTGTTTTGCAAAATGAAGCTGCTTGTTGATAAAGAACAGACAGATAAGTAAGCCTATAGCAACTGTAAATTGTGAAACGGAAAGTACATTGATTGCAAAACTTCCTCCACGTTTAACATATCTGCCTTTCAGGTATTTTAGTAAGTTGAACTTTATCAAGCTCCATTGTGGTATAATTGTATTTATGAGTATGATAGAGCTAATTGTCAGAATGAAAAACAGCAATGGCGTTGACTGAAATAATAATCCTATGCTAATTGTGTTTTGCAATAATTGGTTAGCAAAGGGTAAGAAATATGGTAATAATATTAATGCTATTGCTATTGCTATAAATACCCCGATAATTGATTCGGACAGAAAATATTTAAAAATATTCGAAAAAGCAGCACCGTAAGTTTTTCTTATTCCAATACATTTTATTTGTGATTGATGCTGAGCTATAGAATAGTTTATATAATTAAATATAGATAGTACCAATATCAGTATTGCTATTGTAGCTAATAGCAATATCAGTTTTGTATTTCCTTTTTTTGTGTATTCTGCGTCTTGGATATCATCTGAATGCAAATAAATGTTGGATATGGGTTGTAGCTCAATTTGATCGTGTATTTTTTGATAAATTTTCAGGCTACTGTTCAATTTATTTGTCAAATCAAGCGGATTTATATTATCTGTTAGTTTCACATAATAATTTACGGGTTTTACGCTGTATCCATTTCTTTCCATTTGACTCCACTGAAAATTTCTCTCGATATTCAGAAAAAAAGATATGTTGGGAAAACTTGTATTTTGGGGCAAATCTTCAACTATGGCAGATACAAACAATTCAGTCCTTTGCATATCATCTAATACAATTCTTTTACCAATAGCATTTCCCCCCTCAAACATTTTATCAGCCATTGATTGTGTGAGGACAACAGAGTTATTATCAAGCAAATTGTTATTTTTCGACCTTTCAACTACTTTGAGCGATAGCAAATCGAACATTTCGTCTGTCGTGTTCATACTGTAATCATACTTAAAACTTTTGTTTTCAGTCAGCAATAAGGAGTTATCGCTACTGTAAATTTTGTATGGAGCCACAAGTTCAATTTCGCTGTAATTGTTCTTTAATATATTTCCAAGATTGTAATCAAAATCAGTAGTTTTTCCATCAAAAAATTTTGAATCAACGTCTACCAACCTGTAAATACGTTCATGGTCTTTAAAACCCGTATCAACAGTAAATTCACAGTAGGCATAAAGCCCAATTATAATACACACAGCAAAACCTATTGCAAATCCTCCAATTGTCAGCACAGAGTAAAGCTTGTTTCTTTGTAAACTCCTAAATCCTGTTTTTAAATAATGTAAAATCATGATTTTAAATTCTTGAATGTTCTATCATCATGAAACAAGCAATATTTGTGCTATTTTTTTTATAATGCTGAATATCTGTGCTTTAATTAATTTTACTTGTAGCTCACTTTTCATAAAGTGTTAAATATTTTGACGCTACCGTTTAGCTTTTTAACACCCTTGTTTAAATATCATCACAAGTGTGGTGGTAAAATTATCGATTTATCAACCCTTTGTGGGTGTTGGCGTTACCTCAAAAAACTGCCCCGGAGGACAAGCCACCTTGGCGCAATTTTTGCAAAACCTGGCGAAAGATAAAGTTGTCCCGGTTGCAGGATTTGCCCAGAGCCGAAGTCACGGATTTGGTGATGAGTGAAAAGTTATTTGTCAATATAAAGTTGCAAAGTGGCACACAAAAATTGTGACAAGTTTATTACGCCAACTGTCCGAGTTAGGCGCTCGGCCTGATATTGGATTTTATGAGAAGGTTAAGTAAACAGTGGAGTCAGACCCAGAATCATTGATCTGACGACAGATATCTGTAAACTCTCGGATATAGTAAAGATATTCTTTCCTGGTATTAAAGTCAAGCTTGTTGGTGTCGATGGCTGGCACCTAACGGCCCGGCAATATGGGGAGGGTATGGCGCACTTTTTGCCGTCATGGTACATTATAGCGTGCAGGCGCTGTCGCGGTACAAGTTTGATCGGAACCACTAATTTATCACCGGTTACAAAGTTGGTGGCGGGCTCTGGCGCAGTGTCGCGGTACAAACTATTTCGGTGCCAGAAATTTATCACGGTGGAGGATTTAAATTGCATGCAGATGCGCGTGCCCAGGTGCAACAATCACTACAAATTTGTCTTGAGTGCAGGAGCAAAAGCAAAAACCGTGACGAACAACTTACCCATAGCTGTCCGTGTTAGCATTTAGGGCCAAGTTTTAAATCTTGTCATTGGTGACCAAATATTTCTGTGTTTGAGTCAGATTTTACACCCCTTTAATTAAATATTCGGTGTTTACCTAGCATGTCCTTAACATTCTCTATATGCTGAGTTTGTATTGTTTTACTATTGCCATTATACACAGCTTCTTTCAGCACTTTGACTACTTCAAATTTATCAGTATATGGGGCTAATTTATTTTTGTTCATGATGATGTCCAGAACTTCTAAAACTCTTGCTGATTTTACAATAAATGTACCATCTGGTACGAAATTGATATCCTTCAATACACAATCTCCGTAGAACACCACGACTGAATAGAATGGGACATTTTCAAATTGCTTAAGTTTTTTTCTTATTTCGTCTGTATGCCTATTGTTTTGCATGATTGGATTATAGAAACGATATTTTTCATGTCCATGGGCTAATACTTGGGTCCATTCTCTATATTTCCCATTTCCAAAGATCCAACCGCTGTAATCTTTTACTTCAAATACAATTATCCCCGTTTTTGCAGCTACTACTAAATCAATCTGTAAAAATTCGCCATCAGGTTTTTTTAAATACAAGTCATGAAAAATAGCCTGTGCTGGTATTCCATGTTTTAAAAGTTTTAATACTAAATCTCTTTCTGTTCTTGTGCCTCTATTTGATTTTGTGACGATTTCTAATAGTTTTTTGTCGTATATTTTTCTAAAAATAGCATAGAAACATAGGCAGAGAAATATGATAAGAGGAATCCATTTTATATAAGGCAAATATGATTTAAAGTCTCCTTCCATAACTCTACCTAATATATTTAGTCCGCCTGCTTAAACCAGTGAGTTTTGATGCTTTTGCTGTTAGCATTTAGGGCCTTCTTTTTTCGTTACGAAATTGTTGTCACACTATGTGTTAATTGTCAACCGTGTCGGTACAGCCAGGCCTGAATGCTAACGGCCCGGCGGTTTAATTAGGTGCCGTCTGTGTCAGGGTTGGCATGCGTTTTTGCAAAGTCCTGGCAGATGACTGATGAGTCCGGGTGCACGATGAAGTAGTCCAGGTAATACCAAGTCCGGGTAAGGATTGTGAGTTTCGGGTCACGATGAAATAGTCTAGATGAAATAGCAAAAACCGTGACACCATCCGCCAGCTGGCGGAGTCGGCCGGAAGCCCTATTGACTTTGTCTTGGCAGCAGGATCAGTCCGGGTGCCACAAATTTTTATAGGTTTGGATAGGTTTTCTCGCATAGACTTTGGAAGCTGATTATGAAGCTGTCCGGGCTGATGAAGGCAATTAATTAAACAGTCCGAGTTGGCAAACGCTTTTTTTCAATTCTCTTTGATCAAATCATCAATGTTTTCTCCCATTTTTAGGGAATTTCAAAATGATTACCGATCAAATCGTTTATTATTTACTTATTGCTTTAATAACCCAATCCTCGCTTATTAGAACGTCCTTCATTAGTAACTGATAAGGAAATTGCTTATACCTGGTGTTTTTAAACCCATTAAGAATATTTACTAAAGTTTCAGCAGTTATCAGGGAGAGGTTTAATTCAAATTCCTCTCGACAATCTTTTTCAAAATCTTCACTAAATTCCGGCGCAATCAATAAGCTTTTTATAACACGAAATCCTTTAGCATGAGCGAGCTCAATATATGCTTTAATTTGCCTTGAGACTGAAGAAAATTTATTATAACCTGAATCTTTGATGGTTTTACATTCTACAAGAATTAACTCATTATTGCCCAGATTAATAACGATATCTATCTTGTTTTTAGCATTATTAATGGATTTTCTTAACTTATCGTCAATGGGTAACCCTAGTTTCGAAAATATAGATTTTGTAATATCCTCAAATTTAATTCCTAGATCAGCTTCTTTTATTATTAGACCGTTTGATTTCAACCCATTAATATCTCTATAAGCTATGAGACTATAATTCTCAATATAGAGATTCTCTGCATCTTTGTATTTTTCCAGAATATTTATCTCAATGTTTCCCCTAGTTTTGATTGACATTTTCTCACAAAACTCTTTGATTTTTTGATCAGGTATCAGATCAAGAATGTCTTTGGGTTTAATATTATAATCAAGCAAATATGAGCTATTTAGAATTTCTTCGTCTTGAAGATCGAATTCTTGTTTTATATACAATTTTGTTTCAGGTATGAATGCATCAAGGTCAACTAAAAGTTTATCATACCCATCAATTGAAATGCTAATTTTATCGTCCTTATCAACTTGTTCAAAATAGTTTACAAGGTTTTGAACTTTCTCATCGAGAGTATTTCCCTTTAATTGGGAAATACATAGGTCTTTTTCAATCAATTCGTTAATAAAAGCTTTTTTCTCGGAAAGCTTTGTATTCTCCTTAAAAATTCCTTCAATGAGAATGGACTGGAAATTAATTCCTGCTTTTATAATTAAATGTATTTTTTCATCGATCGGCTTTTTCCAGTCAATATTGTGTTTCCGACATACAAGGTTAATTTGTGGTTCTTTTAATTGGTTAAGAACTCGTCGGAAAAATTTATTTGCAACCTCTTTCCCTCTAATTCTACGAAGGACTCTAACAATTTCATCAGCTATAAATACCTTTAACGAATTCTTTGAGTAGAACAGAATTCCTTGATTTTTTAATTCATTAATAATCTGTTCTATATCTAGTTTTTCAATATTTAAAACTGAGTAGTTAATTAGTTTAATTTCTTCTTGGGAAAGTTCAAGTGTTTCAGCTAAAGTAAATAGTATTGTTTGCTCTTCCCAAGTTATTTTAGCATCTTGATTTCTTTCTTGATCATTTGTATAAGCAGTTTTGACACAGTTTCTATAAATTTTATAATCCCTTTTTCTATTTAAATCAATCGTGGATTTTTCTGATTCTATTTCGGTTTGAAACTTAAGAATTTTTATTTTGAGGGTTTTAATTTCTTCTTCGTAAAGTTTATTAAACCATTCTCTTGACATAATACAGTTTCCATCTCTGATTAGAATATCAATTAGAATATCAAGTTGAGAATCAATCTCACTAAATTTGTATTTAATTTCCTCAGCAAATTCGTCTTCAATTAAATGAAAGACATTGACAATGTTTAGATTGTCGACTTTCTTTAAATCCTTGTCACTGTCAATCAGAATTTTTTCTATCTCATCAGTTTTTTTAGGTGGGGTTTCTATAATGCAAGTGATTACTTTAAGAAACTGATTTTTTTCAAAGGAATTTAATTGACCTAAAATCTTCTCGAGTTTCATAACTGCTATTTTAAGGTTATAGTAAAGTTAGTTAATTATTTCATTTTGAAAGTGAAGATGATATTGTCAGGGCTTCAAAAAATAAGGAAATAGATGTTCGGTCGGGTTGTTAATCGTCTAAATCAAATAGAATGTTTGAGTTATAAGTCTGTCTCTATACCGGATACAAGTGTTTGCTAACAGCCGGGCGGTTTAATTGAGTTGGCCCCGATGAAGGAGGGATGTCGCGGTGACTTGTTTTTTGCCAGCTACGGTAAGTGGCGATAAGTTTTGTGTCACGGTAATTTGTCTTGACGGTACCAAGTCCCCATAAGTGGGCAGGAATCGTCATGTCACGTGTCTAAGTGGCGCTGCAAAAACCATGACACCATCCGCCAGCTGGCGGAGTCGGCCAGCAGCCCAATTGACTTTGTCTCGGTAGCAGGAATAGTCACGGTACCGAAATTTTGATAAGTGGAAATGATTTTGATCGCATAGACTTATGGAGCTGATTACTAAGCAGTCCGGGCTGCTGAAGGCAATTACCTATACCATCCGTGTTAGGTTTAGGGTTTTAATGTCTTGATAGGGGTGAAGTTGTCTCGATAGTAAGTCATTTCAGTTCCCCAGTCTCGCTACTATCACAATTGCAATTTTTTCCCTTGGCCTTCTCAAATGCTTCTTTACCTTCAGATATAGAAAAATATATTAAGCCTGCTGCACCAATTACATCTGCATAAGCAAACCCAGTTAATTCATATATTAGACTAGATGCAAGTAATACGATGGACATATATACACAAACTTTTGTACAATTACTATCTGAAATAATTGGTTCTGAATGTAGTTTTTTGCCTACAACCTTTTTAGCTGACATAAGCCACACCATTACCAAAATTGAAATTATTGAAATAATTATACCCCAAAGTGTTGTCTCAGGCTTATGATGGTTAATTATATTGATTATAATTCCAACAAATAGTCCAGCTGATAACAAGTAAAATGCAGTGCCAGTAACTTTTAATGCTTTGATTTCAAATTCATTCTTTGAACTTTCCGGATTTTTTTGGATGCGCAATATCATGACAGCGATTCCGATACCTGACATAACTTCAATAAAACTATCCACACCAAATCCAAACAAGGTAAGTGTTTCGTCTTTATAGCCCAATACCATTGATACCAGTCCTTCAGCTATGTTATAGAATATTGTGAATAGACTTAAACGATATGCATTCTTGTATAAGGATGTTTTAAATTCCATAATTTTATTATGTGATCAAGCTATCGAATGACTCCATAGAAACATGGCTTACACGTTTATGTTCAGTCACTGGTGTAGCCGTCTTGGACCTGTTGTCGTGCAATACCTTAAACCTAACGGCCCGGCGGTTTAATTAGTTGCCGTCTGTGTCGCGGTGGCATGAGTTTTTGTACAGTCCCGATTGACGGACGAAAGTTCGGTGTCACGATAAAATTGTCAGGTTACAGCAAAAACCATGACACCTGTGCGTCGGCTTGCAACCCTATTGACTTTGTCTCGGTAGCAGGATTAGTCCGGGTAGCACAAGGTTTAATAAGCAGATTAAATTCTTCTCCCATAGACCTTTGAATGCGATGATAAAATAGTCCGGGTTGCAAAAGGCAATTAATTAAACCGTCCGTGTTATGGTTAGTTCTTTTTTAGATCGTGTTAGTGAATGTGCATTATTCTATCTTTCCGTCAATTTTTAATCTGTCAACTATTCTCTTATCAAGTCTGGGGTCAATATAGTGTTCTGACACAAAACTGATAATTATCTCATTATCACTTAAATTGTCTAAAGCTTGATAAGGGTCCTCAACATAAACCCAATTGCAAGGTATCGAAGAAATAATAGGCCACTTAAATCCACAATAGATTGGTTTTTTATCAATAGTAACAACAAACATCCTACCATACACTCCAGCATCACCAATCTTTAAGGAATCATGAGAAATCCCAAGAGTCAGTTTATGTGTAATGGTATCATATTTTATTAAATCATTATATCGAAGGATTGGTTTATCGGACAATAATATTGTATCAAAATCCACTGTACTGTAATCCTTGTACAAATTATGAGAATATGGCGTTACAGTCAGGTAAAACTCAAATCCTTTTCCAATATCAAACTTGTTGTCATCATCGTGTTTTTTGCATGATATTATAATCAAAATAATCAAAGCTGAAAATATTAATAGAGCTGTTTTTTTCATATTCATATGTATTAGGTGTAAAGATAGTTAACAAAATTCGTACCAATTATTTATGTGTTTTTTGCTAGCATAGTTAGATGAGTAGTGGGGGTCTTGACAAAAAGATTTTATCAATTTAACCAATCTCGGTAGATGGGTTGGTATTGTCTTGGTAAGACGAACTTGCTTATTTTGTTATGGTTAGTTCTTTAATGAATTATCTAATGTGCACAGGGTCAGAGAATTCTGTATAACGGCAAATCTTCAAATAGTTAATCAGATTATAAACAGTGTATTATGAAAGATCAGATAATTGTCTCGGTGCATATATGCCGTTATCTTTAGAAGTCTACGGAACTATCTCAGTTAGTGGGAATTAACCATAACTCTTCTATAGCATTATAAAAAGCAATTATATCTCATATGCTTCAGAGATTTTGATTATTGAATAAATTAATTTGTCTTACTTCTCTTCTTAAAATCTTTTTCTACAAGCCATCTGTTATTTGCCGATCCATGCGAGGGAATAAATACTTTGCATTTTGTTTTAAGCAGTTTTTCCCAGCTATTCACCATCAGACTTTCATCATTAGCAAAAGGAGGGAAGACGGTCCATGGGAATACACCAAACATAGTATCTCCAACAAGGGCTTTCTCATCATCAATTATTAAACTGATCGAGCCTTGAGTATGTCCCGGAGTATGGATCAGGTAAGCATTGAATCCATAGCCTGAGAGATCAAAGATCTCATCAACTGTAAGGTCACAGCTGCAGGGTTGATACCGGGCAAATGATTCAAATTGTTTTGCAAAAACCCTGACTAGAAGTTTTGAGAAGGGATTTGTCCCGGTGGGGAGGATATTATCACCTATGGCCAGGCACTGTGCTTCTGACCGGTGAATAATAATCCGGGCTTTATATTTTTCTTTTATCCTGGCTGCATTGGCTGCATGATCGAAATGAGAGTGTGTGAGGATCAGCAAATCAATATGATCAATCCCGAGCCTGTCCAGTCTCTTCTGCAGGGTTTCCCACATAAATCCCGGACTGGTGTCGATAAGGATATTGGACTGGCCGTTGGTCAGGAGGAAGACGTTGCTGCGGCCGTGGAGGACCTGGGTAATCTTTTGCCCGCTTGATGTTAACCAGCTTTTCATGTAAGGGGTGAGGTGTCAGGAGTGAGGGGTGAGGAAAGAAACGGTAATCGGTAATTTGTAATCAGTTTTTTTTAAACACGGAGGGCACGGAGTACACGGATAAGACATCCAAATTTGTCGTCAATGACAGTTCCTTTTAACGGCGTAAGGGCCTAACGGCTCTAAGGTTGCATGTGGCAGGTAGGATTTGAGCGAATTGCTAATGTGCTTATACCAATTTCAATGATTTCAATTTCAGGCATGGATTTTAATTAAATTCTACAGGTTTGAAGAATTTTCTTCCTAAGCCATAAGAAATTAGTTTATCATGTTGTAATCGACCAATGATTATTGCAGGATTTGTATTAAATTTCCTGGCAAAAGATTTTATATTGTATTCCGTCAAAGGCGCAGAATCAATAATTTCTTGCTCTTCTTCTTTTGTAAGTGTCCATTTGATGGCAAAATTATCAGCCTCTTTTTCCTTATTTTTATCAAAATCTGAATAATCAATTTTCTCTAAGAAAATGTCTTTTTTCCCGTGTAATAAAATATGCCCTGCTTCATGAAAAAAGGTAAACCAAAAACTATCATTGCGATTATATCTACCTGATAACTGGATTAGAGGTGTATCGTTTAACCATCTTGTTGAACCAACGATAGGGGCTTTTGGCAGGCATGGAGTATAAACAACTTTAACACCGGCCTCCAAACAATGTGACTGTAATTTTTTGAAAAAACCGGTAGGATGTTTTGACATAATTGTTTTGATTTCAGGTAATACCTCTTTAAAGTTTTTATCACTGTAATCTTTGGAAGATAATTCTGTAGCTTGAAGGTCGCCTTTACGTAACCAGGCAGAAATTGCATATGGCTCTTTAGTATGAGCCAGAGAAATTCTAAATGCAACCTTAAGTTGCTGTTTTAAATAATAATCTTCCCAGGCAGTATGACTACTGATACTAAAAAATGCTAATAAATCGGCTGTTTTCTCTTCTAAGGTTGAATTTTGCATTAGCCAACCTTTCTTTATCATTTCTGGTAGAGGAAACTTTTTTGCCCAACTGGTTGATAGTGACAGTAACTCTTTTCTTTCTTCCCGGGCAATATATTCATCATAATTCCTTTGAATATTTAACCAAAAATGCGCAGGTATCTTAAGCACATTCTCAAACTGAACTGCCATTTCAGGTGTGATTGAACTTTTCTCTTTCATTATGGCAATTATTGTCTTTTCTGGTTTGCCAGTACGAAGAGCGAACTCTTTTGGACCCATCTCCAGTTCATCAAGTTTTTCGGTGAGGGTATCACCTGGGTGAAAAGCTATTTGAGGAAAATATTGATTTTGCTTTGCCATTGTCTTGTAATTTACTTTAGTGATAGTCTGTAATTTCGAGTATTTCTACTCCTTTTATTTCAAGCCAGATGTATTTACCTGAACTATCTGTAGGGATAGGATTTTC
This sequence comes from uncultured Bacteroidales bacterium, assembly GCA_963715785.1. Taxonomy (GTDB): domain Bacteria; phylum Bacteroidota; class Bacteroidia; order Bacteroidales; family VadinHA17; genus LD21. The sequence continues at coordinate 528,738 of OY970276.1, read as the reverse complement.
ATGAGGTTCAAAAACGAGTCGGTGAGGTTGGTCAAGATCACATGCCCATTGACCTTTACGATCACCGGTGAGTTCATGATAACGTCCCGGCAGGTTTCTAACATCTTCAAGTGTTTCGGCATTATGTAAGTCAAGTAAGCGTTTGTTGTATAGTTTAGCCCTGATTTGACCCAATTCTTTTTGACACTTCCTGTAATCGTTAGCCAGTTTTTCTAGTTTGTTACTTCCAAATGTTAATTCCACCGCAAAGATAATTAAATTATTTTAATTAACACCAAATGTAAGTTAAATAAGTGTTAATATAATCGATCTGCTATTTCTATTTAAGAGATTTATTAATTCAAGAAGAGGTGTGAGAAGAAAGCAATAAAAAAGTGAAAAGTAAAAAGTAAAAAGTTAAAAGTGAAAAGAACTTACACGGAGGAAAGCCAGAGAAGCACAGAGATCACAGAGCACACAACCAACCTGCCGTGGGCCACAAACCGCATGCCGCGCACCTCAGTAACCGTTATTTTTAAGCCTTTTTTTAATTACATCTTTAACACGGTTGAGGTTGAGAACATCTTAACTTCAGCCTCAGCCTTTACCTCTGCCTTTACCTCAACCTTTACCTCAACCTCATTTATCGCTTATCGTATCCCCGGGCTTCGCTATTTGCAATATACAAAAGAACTTTATCAAGATTAGCAATCGAATTAGCTTCCGATAGTTTTACAATTACGATATTGTACCTGGGGTTAATAGTAATTCTCTGACCTAAATAACCATCGGCCACAATTTCTCTGTCAGCGCCAGCATTCGGAAGCCACCATAAGAAATTATGCTTTAAAGAGGTTTGCTGATTTGGAGATAACGGAATATCAAAGATATTGGCTATCCAGCTTTGCGGCACTATCTGACTGTTGTTAAATTTGCCGTTATTCAGATAAATACAACCAAACTTCAGCAGATCCCGGGCACAGGCATTCAGGGAACTGCTTGCCTTCTCAACGCCATCCTTTTTGTCAAGGCTCCAGGATGCATCATATTCTGCACCCATTGGCTCCCAGAGATACTTTTGGACTAAGTCAGAAATAGTGGACCTGGTAGCATTTTCAATAACCCAGGCCAATAACTCAGCATCGATATTTTTATATTCCCAATTGGAACCGGGAGCCTTGTTCAGTTTGTGGCGGACTATGAGCCTTCGTATGTTGCGAGTGTAATAAAATTTTCCATCGTCGTCGAATGTTTTATTTTTTCTCCAGTTAAGGCCAGAAGACATTTGCAATAATTGCTTTATTGTTATCCGGTTAAAGTTTGGGTTCCCTTTCAATTCAGGTATAAAATCTGTTATCCTTTGATCGATAGAGTGAATATAGCCACTAGAAATAGCTATACCGGTCAGCGCTGATAAAACTGATTTTGAAACAGAAAACACACATGAAACTTCCGATTCTGTTCTGTCTCTGAAATATTTCTCACAGACAATCTGGTTGTTAATGTAAATAATGAAGGCACTGGTCTTATCCTGAGATAGAAGCGTATCTAATGTTGATTCCTGTTTTGTGTAAGGATTATATAGCTTAACTGTATCGAGGTAAGGCAAATACTTATTCGAGTAATTGAAATGGTAAGGGTGGCTGCCATGTGATATTGATCGATTGGAGAAGATCTTCATATCATCTGCATTTGGCGATTGATGAACCAGCATGCTGAAATAGGTGCAACCGGTAAACAGGTTCATAAGAAGTAAACAGAGAAGCTTTTTCACGCGATTTAGGATATTTCTGCGGTCTTGAAGTCGTGCGGTCTTGTGGTCATTCTTACCTTAATAAAGTTGAGGTTAAGGCTGAGGTTAAGGTTGAGATTGAGAACATCTTTACTTCAGCACAGTACCTTTCAGTTTTTTTATGCTTTCGCTGGGTCAGTCACATGGGGGAAATAGGCTAACAAGGCTGCAAGATGCAGTAATACAGTTTTGTATATTTTCGACCTGAATAGGTTTCGATGATCAAATAATATGATTAATAGGAATGTAGGGGGATTTGTTACTTGAAAAAAGGTTCAACGGTGCAACGGGGCAACGGCGAAAAGGTGCAAAGGCGTTAAAGCGTAACCTTAACCTTAACCTTAACCTTAGCCTTTACCTCAACTTACAACATAGATCTTGTCCAGTTCTTTCGATAATTCTATTGCTTCAGTTATTATCTGCTCGGGATAATCATTAATCTCAAGGATCTTGATTGCATTTCTGTTTTTTAATTTTCCCGCCTTAAGCTTGAAGTCAAAATCTACAGTATTATTCTCCACCTGCTCGCTGAAATGATACAGGTTATAGTTGTCCTTTAGCAGTTCAGCTAATTCAATGTCATGCGTTGATACAAAAACAATATTGCTTTTATTATTCAGATATGATAAGACTGCCCTTCCGGCCGATATACGCTCAATAGTATTCGTCCCTTTGAAGATCTCATCAAGTAAAAACAGATTAGATTCTTTGGTCTGACTATTTTCAATCATTTCTTTAATGGTAAGCACTTCCTCAAAATAGTAGCTTTTATCATTCATTAAATTATCACTTAATCTGATCGCTGAAAATATTTTCAACCTGGAAAAACAAAACTGCCTGGCAAAGCATGTGTTTATCGTTAGACCGGTTATTATATTAAGCCCGATTGTCCGGATAAAGGATGTCTTCCCCGACATATTAGAACCGGTTAAAAGAATTGAATTGCCATCAACCCGGATTGAGTTTGATACACAGTCAATAATCAGCGGATGATATATTTCTGTTGCATCAAGAACTTTTTGATTATTCTCTATCTGAGGTAAGCAGAAAGACTTAAGTCCATGCCTTAAGGATGATATAGAGACAAGAGAGTCTACATATCCGACAAAAGAAAAAATATTTTCAATTTCTCTTCTTTTGGTATCGAGTTGCTTCAAAACTCCAAATAAAAGAAGAGGTTCCAATAGAAATAATGCCTTAAATAATTCGAGAAAAGTCAAAAAGGCAGTCCCTATATCAGTTTGAACCTGTACCTCGAGCTTAAAAAAAGACATGTAACTCCTGATCTTTTCAATACTGCTTATTGATCGGGGGACATCCTCATTTATTCCTTTCAGTATTTTACATTTTAACAACTTTTTGGCTACCTGTGTTAATATCAGAAGATGAGGAATTGTCCCAAGATATTCATGAAGGTTTTGTTTATTCCAGTAATGAATACCCAGATTAATAATCATTATTCCCAATAAGACAACGAAGAATTGCGGAGTAGATGGTATTAGCAGTATCGACATCAGACTTGAAAATGATAAAACCGGAATTATAAAAAACCATTTAGGCTTCTTAACATATTCATCCTGAAATAATGTTGTTATGAAATAAGAGCTTTCTCTTGTTAATTTGTCTAACTGAAGCTGGATATATAATCTCAGATCTGAATCATTTGTTATCAATTGAATGAGTTTCTCCCGTTCAGGGAATTTGTCACTGTTTGAAGGAATAGTTCTTAATGTGTTGTATAGGAATTGTTGTCCTATTTTTGAGGTAGTTCTGTCGAGGAGCTTGAATAATTCATTAAAATCTAAATCATTACAGGTTTTATCAGACAAAATTTGAAAAGCTCCTGTATTGTCCTTGTTTCTGAAGTATTTTTCAATGGAATCAAAATAGAACGGGTCATCCTTTATTTCCCCGAAAGATTTAATGAGTCTTTGCTTTATCTTCCTTTTTGTTTCAAACATTGGTTTGAATTTTAGTTTTGAAATAGATAAATCAAGAGTTAAGATACGAGTTTTTAATGATGATCTGCATAACGCCACCAGGCTATAGTTCCAAAAAATCCACAAACACATGTTAACGCGAGGATAATGTAACTGCCAAAGACTAGTTGCATTCCTTCGGTTCCGGGAGGTGCAGTATAAACGCCGGGGATTGCCCATGGGAAATAGGGTCCCAGACCAACCAGGCCTATAAACTGGGCCATTACCAATGTAAGAATCAGAAAGCCTATGGGAGCTATTATCCCCCTTCCATAACTGGCAAAGAAAGCAACTGGAGTGCAAAGCAGAAATGTAAGAAAAGCAGTTATGAAGAATTTTTCTGTGAATTGGGAAAAGACCTGTGTCGACCAACCCGGAATACCAATAGCCCACCCGATTAAAAGACCAACAGAGTATAGTATCAAGGTTAGTAAAGCACACCAGAAGAATATGATGATAAATTTGGAACTGACAATTGAAGAACGTGAGACCGGTAATGCAAGTATATCCTTTAAAGTGCGGTCAGAAAACTCACGACCAAAAATCCAGCTGGTAACAAAGCCAAAGCCAATATATCCTATAGATGCCAGCGATTGAATCAACAATCCCAAAAAGCCCGACCAGTCGTTCCGGCCGAATAATGTCGCTTTGGTTCCCACCATACCCATCTTTGCAGACATTTCAGGATTTTTTGCCACAAACATCATTAAACCCATCATAAGCGGAATGATGATGAAAATAATTATGGTTATCCAGAAGATTCTTGACCTGCGAAGTTTAATGAATTCAGTTATCAGAGTTACTTTTATATCTTTCATTTCACACCTCCGTTTATTCCGATTGTTCTTAGAAAATACGATTCCAAATCTTCTTCTTCAACCTGCAGCAAAGTTGGAGGACAACCTTCATTTACCATAAGTGTGGCAATTATTTCAGGCTTTTTTACAGCATCTTCATCTGATATCTCCAGAATACCATCTTTCATTTCTGATAAAGAATAACCTCTTTGAATAAGTAATGAACGGGCTGATTGTATGTTCCTGGCATTTACTAACAGACGTTTCCTGCAAAGTTTGTCCAGTTGTTGCGTATCAACTTCCTGTATTAATTTCCCTTCATGAATAATGCCTATCCGTGTTGAGAACCTTGATATTTCTCCAAGAATATGACTTGAAATAAATATGGTAACGCCATGGTTTGTAGCCAGATCACTTAACATTTCCCTGATCTCATAAATTCCAGCAGGATCCAACCCATTTGTTGGTTCATCCAGAATCAGTATTTCAGGATTATGTATCAATGCTTTTGCAAGTCCAAGGCGTTGAGCGTTTCCTAGTGATAAATTCCTGGCTTTTCTGTTTATATATGGGCCTAACTGAAGTTTATCAATGACTTTATCAATAGAACTTTTATCCGGAATGAAACGCAGACGACGGATTATATCGAGGTTTTCGCGAACAGTAAGATTGGGATAGGAGTAAGGTATCTCAACAAGCGAGCCTATATTTTTCCATAACTCGTGGTTGTCGGCGTAGACCTTTTTTCCATAAATGAAAGCTGTCCCGGAAGTGGGACGTATCATACCAAGGAGCATCCTGATTGTTGTTGTTTTCCCTGCGCCATTAAGTCCCAGAAAGCCATATATTTCGCTTTTTCTGACATTCAGAGAGAGAGCTGAGACTGCATGCACATCACCGTAATGCTTTGATATATTTTCTGTTTTTATAATATCATCCATAACAAAATATTTTCTGAGGTCACATTTTAATAAAAAATAGAATCATGCTTTTAATCCATCATAAAGGCAATCAAACATTTTGATTATATCTTTCCTGTAATATTTCAGACGATTGTTATTGACCATTCTCAATGACACGCCATCAGCGCAGCACAAAAACATTTCAGCAATCTGTTCATCAGAAGCGTCAGATTCTATTTCACCCTTTTTACGTGCAGCACTGATAATTTTTTTCCAGGCTGCTACATCTTTTTTATGAAGTTCTAATTCGATTGTTAAAAGATCAGGAAGCCGGCTTGCTGCTTCAAACATGATAAAAAAGAAATTAAAAGCTGTGCTTTCATTTGAACTGACATTTACAAACTCAATCATTTTCTTGAAGGACTGTCCTAATAAAGATGCGTACTGGTGATAAAATTCATTAAAAGATTCCTTACTGAATAAGCTGTAATCAATCTTTCCCATTGAAAGAAAGTAATCAGTTATTTCTTTAAAAAGCTCTTCCTTGCTGGTGAAATAATGATAGAATGCACCTTTTGAGAGACCTGTTTTTTCTACAATGTCTTTCATTGTTACGTCCCTGTAGCTTTTTTGTAAAAAAAGCAGTAACGATGTTTTAAGGATATGTTCTTTCGTGTTGTTCATAAACCGACCGTTTGGTATGCAAATATATACATTCTTTTTATTTTACAAAAACATTCGACAATGGGGGCTATTGAAAAAGTTGAAAATCATTAACCACAAAGGGGGCCGAGCGTTAAGAAATAGCCCAGTGAGCTATTTTAGTGAGGAGCCAGAAAAAGAATCTAAACCTTAACCTCAACCTCAACCTTAACCTAAACCTTAACCTTGTTTCCTTTGTTCCTGATTAATTCTTCAATCATACCGATTGCAAGATCAGGTGCATTGAATTTTGCATATTTATCTTTCAGCACTTCTGCCTTTTGCTTTTATGAAGGATCTGACATGATCTTCCTGTATGCTTTCAGAATGTCTTTTGAAGCAGGCTTCTGCTTCCTTAAGTTTATTCCGGCCCCTGAGTATTCAAGTCTGGCTGCCACTTCCATCTTATCTTCGGTAGCACCAGCTATTATTATTGGTATTCCGTACGCCAAAGCATTCTGAGTACCACCAAATCCACCATTGGTAATTAAAAGATCAATGTCAGGTAAAAGATTTCCAAATGGAATATAGTGTTCAGTATGCACATTCCCCGGCAGATTCATTATTTCGCCCTCCTTTACCGGTACAGCTATTACTATGATATTCTCATTTTTCAATGCTTCAATTGCCGGAAGGATCAGATCATCATAATTTTTTGAGACGGTTCCCTGATTAATAAGGACAACCGGAACATCTTTCTCAATTTCCGGCCACCAATCCGGTTTTTTATAATTGATATCCGGGGGTGTTATAATTGGGCCAATAAACCGGAATCCCTCCGGAAATTCTTCACGCGGATATTCAAAATCCGGTATTGAAGTATGTAAAAAAAGATCAGCATTTTCAAATTCCTTTTTAACAAAACTTTTACCTAAAGGCGGCAATCCAATCTTAAATCGTATCTCATCACCATATTTCTGTATATTATTAAACAGTAACTTATTTAAAAGCAACTGTAAAAATTTAATTCTCAATTTCGAAAAAAGGGATTTCCCGGGTAATAAACCTAAGCCGAACGGAGGGATATTTTTCCCAGGTATGCTCAATGGCAGTACAGATATCCTGACGCCAGGGATATTATAAAATTCTGTAACCCAGGAACCTACAATGAGGAAGGTGTCACTTATGATCACATCAGGCTGGAAATTATCAATCACGACTTTCAGTTCGTCTATCAGATCAGGTATCGGATCAAACATGACAAGCTTAATATATAATTTCAGCTGCGCAAGACCACTTTTGTTCCTTAGTTCCGGAAAGACGTCATATGTTTCTTTGATGCTTGTATCCCATTTCAGAGGAGGAGGCAGAAAGGCCGCCCCGGTATTTTCAACCCTATTCTGAAACTTCCTGCCGGCTAAACATGTCACATCATTGCCGTTTTTAACAAGTTTGGCAATGATCGGGATAAAAGGATTAAAATGACCGTCAATTGGTACGGTGATAACTAATATTTTACTCATGATACTTAAGGCATAGAGGCGTAAAGTCTTAAAGGCAAATTTGTCTTGAGGTCTTGCAGTCTTGCAGTCAAGAAGTAAAGTCGCAAATAAAGAATCTCAACCTCAACCTCAACCTCTACCTCAACCTCAACCTCTACCTCTTCCTTAGCCTCTACCTCCACCTCTACCTTAACCTTAGCCTCAATAAGTTATATTAATGATTTCAAAAACAATATCTTCCGTGGGTCGTTTCAGAATAACTTTATCGCCAACTTTTTTATTTATTAATGCCTTGGCCATTGGTGACAGGAAGGAGATCTTTCCTTTGGATATTCCTGCTTCATCAACACCAGTTATCTGAAAAGTTTGGAGGTTACCTGTTGCTTCTGTTTTCAAAGTCACTGATGCTCCGAACCTTATTTCATTTTTTGGTTGTTCTTTCAGATTAACTATCCTTGCTTCAGCAATCCTGTTGTTCAGCAGCTGTAATTTTGCATTAATATAGTTCAACGCTATTCGTTTCTCATTCTCGTTTACAGCAGTCAGATTGTCTTTTTCATTGATCAGCGTCTGTTTTTCAGCCAATAGCTGATCCATGCCAGCCTGAGTAACAAAGTTTGTTACACCTTCCGGCAGATATGCCCTCTGCGGAACTATCGGAATTTCTTCCTGATCGTCTTCTTTGACAAATCCCCTGCTCATGAACGTAAAGATAAGCAATATCCGGAAAAAGGAGTGTGGAGTGAGGAGTGAGGAGTGTGGAGTGAGGAGTGAGGTGTGAGGTGTGAGGAGTGAGATCCTTAATAGCCCCCCATGTGGGGGGTTGGGGGGTAAAGGCATGGAGGCGGGTTGAGGCTGAGGCTGAAGCAGTTACTGATCATTCAATCCCTTTTATTTGAGAATTTCAATCCTGTCTTAGTACTAAGAACTTACACAGAGTTATTTCGTTGAAAGTTTAACTTTTTTTGAAAAAAATATATAAAGTTCTTTGACATTTTGTAATCGGGAGTATTTAATATATTTCTTAATACATAATTATGGGATTTTTAATAATTTTGTATCGAAGGAGCATGTTGATCCCGTACTTTGTGAAGTTACTTCACATTGGGACAAATCGTGTTCCTTCCTTTTTTTTGTCTGTTTCCTCGAGATAGGTGCTTTTTCATCAAATTCCTGATAACGCCGGCTTTTGTTGATATTTGTGTTTTCATTCTGTAGTTTTTCCTCATGCTTAGCTTTAGAGTGTTCGACATTTTGTTTGTCAATCACTGGATTGAAAGCTTGTTTGTTTTTAAGCATCCCATAGATTATCCGTAGTATCTTATGCATGCAGACGCCAATGGCAGCCATTTTATTCATTCCATGCGATACTTTTTTCTCATAGATCTCTTTTATTAAAGGATTTCTAACGATAGCAGTTTTAGCTATGTTAAAGAGTATCTTCCTCATGTTTTTACTGCCTTGTTTGCTCATGCGGACACCTATTATTTTATCTCCGCTTTGCTTAAACTTAGGATGTAAACCAAAATAGCAGCTAATGCCTTTGGTTCTGGGAAAACGTTCAACTGTTTCTATCTCAAGTAACAGCCCAACTGCTGATACAGTATCAATGCCAATAAATGTCCTTAAAAGTTCAATCTCAGGACAAGTTAGATCCCGTTCAATCAGTTGCATTTGACTTTTTATGTTTTGATCAAACATCTTGATTTGAAGGGCAATTTGACTAACCAATATCTCGGCGTTCCGATCTGTCGCAGAAGCGATATTTTGCTTCGCTTCTGCTATCAGCGTCTTTGCTCTTGCTAAGGTCAGATATGGTATTTTAGCAAGTTTTTCAGGCCTGGACTTAGCTAATATATCCGATGTTGGGCAGATGATTATTAGCTCAAGAAGCCAATTTGGGAAGTCACCCTTCTTGTAGGCCATCAAAGTAGGATTTGCGTTGTAAAGGATTGTTTCCAATTGATTAATGGTCTGTACTCTTTGCCGTTTTTGCATTTCAACAAAATTCCAATGCCGACAAAGAGATTTCCATTTATCATCCTGATCATACACAACATTCTCTGGATGATTGATTATGTATTCCGCTATACTTACTGCACTTATGGCGTCTGTTACATTTCGTTTCAATCCCGCTTTTCGGTTATAGTTAACCCCTGCAGGATTGATTCGCGACACCTTAAGATTAATAAATTTCTGAAAGCCTTTAAGGGTATTAAACCAATTGTTTTCATACCCTCCAGTGCTTTCAACTGCTGCATAGATCTCACACCCCGGATGTTTGTCAGAGTAAACTTCAAGCATAGAATAAAGTTTACAATGACCATCATAAGTGTCGTCAAGCTGGAAGTTTTCCAAAACAGCTTGTTTCTTTTCTGAAAGGATAACCCAGTCGGCATATCCCTTACTTACATCTCCTCCTAAGAAAAGTTTCATAGATAAAAGTTTTGTTTTTACTTTTCAGGCAACATCTTTCTCGTAAATACGGTTTCGAAAACGCATGTTATTTCCCGATTTTTTACCTGGTTGACATAATAAACTCTGTGACAGGTTCAATAGACCTACAGCACAGACCATTATTGCCAATGAAGTAAAACAAAATGTTTCTAATTTTATATACATATTTCAAAGAACAACAAACATACGAGTTGCACAGAGAAGTCACAGAGGGCACAGAGCCTGCAGATCTTAACCTTAACCTTAACCTTAACCTTAACCTCTATTTTTCACCGCTGACAATTTCCCATTTTTCAATATCTCCATCGACCAGTATAAAAAGAGGATGAATGTCAAAAACCTGATTTAAAATAAGTTCTTCATATTTATTTTTATCTCTGGTATTAAGTTTAATCAACAGATGCTTTACTTCATAATTTAATTGTCCGGTTGTAACAGTTATCGTACTTGTTTTAAAATGCCAGTTAACTTTTTGTTTGTCGAAATTGTAATTCCTCTTAACTGATTCAAAGTAAATTTCAGAAAGGTATTGATCAATTGCGTCAACCGGACTCATCGATTGTTTGAACCTGATTAGCTGAGGATGATTCCTGTAACCTGATGTTTTCCCCTCCAGAACACTTTTTGCCAGGAGTGACTCCCGCCACAACGCAACAAGTCCTTTTGCATCAAGGTACTTTGGATGTAGTGACCAGATTCTCATGCAATACTATCTTAGTAACGGTATACAGTAATAATAACCCTGAGCTCTTTGCCCTGTGCCTTACGGCTTTTTCACTATTTCCACACGCCTGTTCTGGGTTCTTCCTTCTTCTGTTCTGTTATCGGCAACAGGTCTTTCGCTCCCCCAGCCAACAAACGACATTCTTGTTTTATCAACTCCTTTGGCAATAAGGGCGTCCATGACAGCTTTTGCACGGTCATTTGAGAGTTTTTTGTTACTTGCGGCATCACCCACATTATCGGTATGCCCTTCGATACTGATATTAAGAGTTGTATTATTTTTCATGAGATCGAGAATCTGATCCACAATTGTCATTGATTCATTCTGAATGGTTGATTTGCCTGTATCGAAAAGTATGTTCAAAGCAATATAACCGTCTTTATTCAGTGCATCCAGGATGTCATTTGCTGTAATTTCCTGTACCATCAGACCAACTTCCAAAACTGAAAGAGTATGCCCGATATTGCCATTAGCCATCTCCACAGAGACAATATATTCTTTTGAATTCTTTTTAATTGAATAACTTAAATACTGATCACCTACAAATAATTTTTTGCCTCCCAGTTTGGTAATCGCATTTTCGTAATTTCTTATAATTTGTAACTGACTTGGGACTTTAATTGAAGCATCATCCGGGAAATTATAAACAATTGTGGTTAAATCCCCTTCTTTGCTATCTGTTGCTTCATCCGAAATGTAATATTCGAGTTTATCAAAACTCTGACTGCACGATTCGATATAGAAATTGGGCATTCTGCTAAAAAATGGATGGTCTTTACATCCTTCGGCATCATTTGGATTCTGAGCAATTACAAAAGAGAGACTGGCTGACAGAAATAATCCAAAAAAAATCAGTTTTTTCATTTAGTTTTTTTTTCTGGTTAATAATTTATTTGAAAGAGAGTGTAATCCTGAGACAGTGAGACCATATAAACAAATAGTTCCTGATACTAAGATTATTATCAAAGTTACATTTTGTTTAATAAAAAGCAAAAAAGGTTTATCGGCTATAGCTTATCCTCACAAAACATTATTTGCTTGCCGCACTGTCAGGAGCACAGAGAACTCCAGACTTTAACCTTAACCTGGTTCAATTTTCTTCCAGTACTTTTTCTAAGACCTGGTCTTTCCCGTTAATTACTTTAGGGTTGCTTATCCTGCACAAACATTATTTGCATGCCGAACTGTCAGACGCCATTTACCATCCCGCTTCATCCACACATCCGTATACCGGCGATGCAGTGCAGTTCCTGCATTAGGTGCCCCCTTCGAAGGGACAACAGTCTCATCGCCCATTACCACGACCATGTCTTTAAAGAACAGGAAAGTTTCAGGATGACGCTCAAAGGATGTGTATCGGACGACACCTTCCTTGATGAGGCTGAGTAATTCTTTTTTCCCTTTCACAATCCTGTTTGTCGGATGGTTAATGGTAATATTGTCATCCATCAGGCTATCTAAAGCTACTTTGTCTCCATGAAAGATTGCATTGGCATGAGCTAATTCAAGTTTTGTAATCTCCTCACGTGTTGCATTGTTATCCGTTTGAGCGGCTAAACTTGAAACCACTACGAACATTGCAAAAGCAAGTATCAAATTTTTTACCATAAGAATTCCTCCTCAGTATGATTTATTTGAATAATTACTTGAAAAGAAAACCAACAGATGATCTGTAAGTATTGTTCGAAACAGGAATATAGTGAACAGGATAAAAAAAATCAAAAATCCGTTAACCGCAAAGTACGCAAAGACCACCTTCGCTAAAGCTTCGGTGGTTGAAATAGGCGCAAAGTTCGCAAAGTGAAGATTTTGCTCTGAGCTCTTAGCTGGTTCATTTCTGAATTATCTTTCTCAGTTCCTTAAAGGTCGAGAATGGCACATTTACAATAAAGGGATTTGCCAGCCACGCTGGGATTAATCCTCCGGGTTCCACATGCATTTGATATGTTACAGCAGTTGTGGAGGTATCGATCGAATGTAAAAGCCAGTAGCCGTCTGCTTTTGCCAGTCTGACGATTCCTTCTTTAGGCGGAATATACTCAGGCTTACCGGTCACAGTTACTTTTTCCTGTCCGCTGTTAATTTCAATATATTGAAAGTGATATACCATATCCCGGTTTTTAAAGGGAAAGGGTAAAGACGTTTCGATATAATAGTACTGATCATTATTGTCAGTTTTAAGCAATTTTACGTCTTTGCAATTAACAATCCAGTTGTTGATGGTTTCGCTGTTTTTTAAAACATCAACAATATCTTCAATTTTGCAGCTTACCTGCATTTCAGCTTTAAAAGCTTTATAATCAGAACCTGATTCGGTTTTTGTGTATACTTTAATCCCGTCTTCCTCTTTCACAAGTTTCCAGTTTTCCTGGGCAGAGGCACCAAGGGATATTAGCAATAATATTGAAATGATCAAGAATAATCGTTTTTTCATGAATAAATTCTTTAACCGCAAAGCACGCAAAGCAGGTGCAAAGGTCGCGAAGTGTATTCAAATTCAAAATTAATTGTAAATGAATAAATATATTATCATATACACTGTGAAGCTTTACCGGAATTTACAAAGTTATTTCAGTGAAGACCAATTCACTGTTTTCAATGCCTGTAATTTCAAAATTTCTTGTTGTCAGATTATTTATGACCAGCAAATCACCCTTGTTGATTGAGATTATTTTGTTGTCTGCGCCGATACTGGCATTCCCTGTGTATATGTAAATAAAAAACCAATCACACTTTGATTTGATTTCACGTTTTACATTCTGTCCTTTATTAATTGCAATAGCAGTTAGTTCTCCGGAGGTTTTGCCGGTTGTCATCAGATTGAAGTCAGTACATTTTCCAATTGATGATGTTTTCCATTCTCCCTTAAACTCATCAGCATCAAACTTATTAAGCCGCCGGGAAAAATGATCTTCATGACTTAGAGTGATCTGACCAGATAAAACCATTAATTTTCTTGAAATTCCGGTTAACAATGTAAAATCAGACCGTTCAGTTTCAACTTTAGCGGTACTTAATCTGAACTGGAAATTTCGTTGCTGATAATCTGCTGCAGTTGGAAAAATAAAAAGTTCGGTGGTAGTTCCACCCGACCAAAGAATGGGGTGGAAATGAACAGAATCAATGATTGTATATTCCATAACCGATGAAGACAAAGGACAAATGTAGTAAACAGCAAGCAAAATGCCTCGGTTTAACCGGGTTCGCAGTCCCCCGACACTGCGCAAAAATGTATTCACCTTAATTTGAGGCGTAAAACTACTGTCAGTTGTTGAATAACAACAATAAGTAGCGTAATAACAACTATAAGTTTTTGAATTTTTTTGATTCTGGAAATGAAGCCGAATATCTTTGTTGTGTCGAAAAATTAATTTTAAAAGATAGTAGCTATGTTAAATACTAAAATGATTGGCAATAAAATTGCAGAAGCACGAAAGAAAGTAAATATTTCTCAAGCTCAGCTTGCTCAGCGTCTATTCATCAGTTCTCAGGCAGTGGGAAAGTGGGAGCGCGGAGAATCAATGCCGGATATTATTACTTTTAACCGTCTGGCGGAAATTCTGAGTGTTGATCTTAACTATTTTTCAGAAAGTCTCCAATCTGGGGCCACTGATACCGATTCCGATAGCCATAGTGATAATCGGATGGCACCCGTTGAGTCTTTGGAAAAGCAACCGGATCAATTGCCATCCGGGAAGGGGAAGAAAAAGCTTAGTTGGGATATGTCACGCGGGAACTGGATTGATGCTGACTTTTCCGGATTGAAAAATCTCCATGAGAAATTCAGTTCATCAAACATGCAACGCTGCAAGTTTATCGGATCAGACTTGTCGGGGCTTCTTCTAAAAAGCAACAATGTTGACAGCTGTGACTTTTCTGGTTCTGATATCAGCAGCAGCCACTTTAAGAGTTCCAACTTAGGCAAAAATATATTTATGGACTGTTCTTTAAAAGAAACTGAATTTTCAGGAAGCAATATCGATGGCTGCGATTTCTCCGGCGCTAATTTCACAGGAACTGAATTTTCAGAGAGCCATATAACGGGCTGTGATTTCTCCGGCGCCGATTTTACCGCAGCAACATTTAAATCCGGAGGCTTGCAGAAAAGCCTGCTTGATAATGCAGTCTGGAATCGGACCTCCTTTTATGCTCTGTGGATTATCGATATAGTTTTCAATGGTATCGTGGAGGACTGTTCTTTTGAAAGCTGCGCCTTTAAAAAGGTAACATTCCAGAATGCGACGCTTATTAATAATTTCTTTAAAATTAAAAACAAGAGCTTAAAAGGGATCCGATTTATTGATTGCAAAGCAGATCGGATGACTTACGAATTCCTGAAAAGCGGGAAAGCAGATTTAACCGGCATCACATTGTTAACTCAGGAAGGAGGAAATGAATAATGTCGCAAAATGATATAAAAAGCGGACATAAAATGGAAGAGAGAGCCTCATTGAAATAAGTTGTAGGCACAAATAATTTGGCTATAAGATGAGACCTAAGCCAAATGTGACAGAAAAAAAGAATGCTGTAAGAGAAAGGTTTCTTAATTCATCATCAAGCTTAGCAGTATATTTTGAAGAACGAACCCTGTATACATTCATAATTAAAAAGGGTACAGTCAATAGATAAAGTAATTGAAAAGCACTGTGGAAATTGATAAGTGTTGATATAATTGCCACAGCTAAAGCAATCAGGATCAGCCATGTATGATAATTTTTAGCTTTTTCAAGTCCAATTCTTACTATCAACGTTTTTTTCCCAGATATTCTGTCCGATTCAAAATCGCGGATATTATTTATGTTCAGCACTCCCATGCTTAAAAGGCCAAAGGAAGTTGCGGGTAATAGCACATCCCAGTCCCATTGCCGGGTCTGCAAAACATATATACCACAAACTCCTACAATCCCAAAAAAGATAAAAACGGCAATATCTCCCAGTCCGAGATAACCATAAGGCTTTTTACCAATGGTATAGGTGATTGCAGCAACTATACATAACACCCCTGTGCCAACGAAAAACACGAGCGCAGTTGTCCCCAGTGAAGCTGAAGCAATCAGCGAGATTCCTGTAACAAACGTCAGAAGAGCAAGAATTGAAAGCATCCACTGCATCTGTCTGCGGCTTATTTTACCGCTTTGCAAGACTCTCTCATATTTACTGATGCGTTTTTCATCTGCTCCGCTTACAAAGTCTCCATAATCGTTTGCATAGTTTGATAATACCTGCAAAAGTACTGCGGTTGCCAACCCTAATAATAAAACTGCAACATTAAACTTTCCCTTGTTATAAGCAAGGAAGCTTCCCAGTAAAATATTTGAAACAGCCAGTGGCAAAGTGCGAAGCCTGGCTGCTATTATCCATGGTTTTAATAGCATTGTAAATTAAATATTTTGGAATTAGTAGCGCCTGGCGCGTCATCGAAGATACCAATAATATTTTCCAAAATACAGAACAGATAGTACCAGTATAATCGCTGTTTAACCACATTAACCGGGTGGGATGCATTATGCAAAAGTTGCAGGAAAGCGAAGAGTAAGTTTATTGTTCAGCATGAAGTCCCACTCTATTCCCTTCTGAATCTGTTATAACGGCTATAAACCCTGCATTCATTTTCGTCTTGGGAACAATAATTTTACCACCGGCTTGTTCAACTTTGTTGAGTACTTTTTGAATTTCGGGACTTGCATTTATATATACCAATGTGCCGGTAAGCGAAGGAGTATTTCTATTAGTTTTGGATAATACGCCTGTTACCCTTCCTGAAGTTGCCTGAATAACACCCGGATCATAAGGGAAAAATACGGCTTCATCGTCGCCATCTGCTCTGATAACCATTTTGATATCCAAAATAGTTTCATAAAACTTTTTAGCTCTTTTTGTATCTGAAATTGGGATTTCAAACCAGGTCAAGATACTGGTTTCTGCATCGATTTTTTTTAGCTTTTGCATACGTTCACAGTATATATCAAAAGTTTATTATTAAGTGTTCTGCTGCCATTCTTATGATTATTATTAATTCGGAAGGCTTAGAATAAACATCAGGTAATGTTATAATGTTTAATATTTTCCGGAAGCTACGAGCAATACTGTAATTATTTTACAACGATTATTTTGGTTCTGACAGAATACGCGCTGAAATATCCTAAGGCTCCGGCAGTGATATTTGTAACAGGGTTCGACAGTGTTGTTGAAGCACTTCCGTTTTGCCGGGCAGTCCGGAAATAATCATAGACATTCTTATCAATGCATTGCAGTGATACCAATACAGTATCGCCAGGCACCAGTTGAGGCTGGTTGCCATCCGGAGTGAAATTTATTTCTGAACCGTTTGCCAGCCGGTCGGAGGTTACACTTCCCAGGGTTGGCAATACTATTTTACCATTGACCGGTTGTGAATTTGTCACTTTCTCAACGATCCGGTAATAATTGGAAGAATCGGCCGGGTCTGAAAATCTGATCAGAAGATCCTTGTTTTTTGACCGCAGGCTGTTCTCAACAAATATCGTATCAATATTTACAGGGAGAGGCATGGTGGAAGTTGCCGTATAAACATTTCCATCGCTGTTTACCGTAAGCTTATATGTTCTCCCGGGGATCCCCTGCAATACAGAAGTCTGATAGGTACCAGGAAGGACCTCTTTCAGCGAATCTGTATTACCTGCATTATCATCAATAGACACCAGCGCTCCCTGAACCGGGGGAAAGACATTGTCCTGATTAAAGCCCACTGACTGATAAAGCAGTATTGTATAAGGTCCGGGCTGATCAGAAATACTGGCATCGATGACCAGTTTTGGGGAAGCAGTATTAAGATCCACATTTATAACTTTCTGGCACGATACTGATATGACAATTAAAGCCAGTACAAGAAACTTGTGTCTTTCAATGTAATTTTTATTAATGGCATTCATACAATCAGAAATTAAAATTGTAAGTAATGGACGGCACAATTTTGAATAATGTGGTTTGTACAGCCTGAGTATGTGCAGGATTGTCCGGATCAGGCTGGAATGTTATACTGTAAGCGTTCGAACGGTTATAAGCATTGTAGACTGAGAATGTCCAGCTTGATTCGCCTGAAGCAGTTTTCTTTTTTATAAAGGTTGCGGAGAGATCCAGTCGATGGTAAGGCGGCATCCTGTAGCCGTTTCTTTCCGTGTAGTAATTGAGAACGGTACCATCGAGCCCGTATTTTCCGCTGGGGAAGGTCACTGCGTTGCCGGTGTAATATACCCAGGTTGCTGAGAAGTTCCATTTAGCTGAGGGAGTGTAAATTCCCACAATAGATACATTATGTGTGCGATCCTGTGTGGCCGGGTGATAATTGCCATTGTTGATCTGGTCAAATTTTTGTTCAGTACGCGATAATGTATAGCTGAGCCAGCCTGTAAATTTTCCATAATTTTTCTTCGCATACAGTTCAATTCCATACGCTCTTCCCTTTCCATAGAGCAGTTGCGACTCCACATTATTATTAAAGTTGAGCTGAGCGCCGTTTTTGTAATCTATCTGATTCTGAAGATTTTTATAATATGTTTCCGCCGAAAATTCGAACTTATTTTCCTTTAAATTCCTGTAATAGCCGATTGAAACCTGATCTGAAATTTCGGGCTTTACATTATTGCTGCTCGGTAACCACAGGCTGGTTGGGTTGCTTGATGTTGAATTTGAAATAAGGTGCAGGTTTTGTATGTTTCTGTCATACGAAGCTTTAAGAGAGCTGTTTTCCGATAACAGGTAAGTAAATTCAAAACGTGGCTCAGGATTAAAATAGGTTTTAATGAATTTTCCCGACGAATAATTGGTGCTCGATAACTGGTTGCCGTCCTGATCATATGTGAAGAATGTACCGGGCCCTAATATGCTGAATGTGGTGAAACGAATTCCGAGTTCACTTTTAAGCTTATCGGTAAGCTTTAGCTCATCTGAAACGTAGATGCTGTTTTCCCAACTATATTTATTCGTGAGGTTATATGAACTGTCACTCAAGGTTATTGCTCCTGGGATAACCTGATATAAGATGGTATTGAAGCCAAATTTTAGTTTGTTATCCGGACTGGAATAATACTGAAAATCCTGTTTAAGGTTAAAATCCCGTATTCTGGATACTATATTAAGACCATTGTTCCGGTCTATCGCTACATTATCATTATAATTACTGAATATCAGTGAGGTGTTGGAGAAAAGCTTCGGATTAAAAATGTGGTTCCACCTGAGCGTGGCTGCAATGTTTGCCCAGTTGAGGCCGAAGGTGCTGATACCCAGTACATCTTTCCCAAAATATGCTGAAAGGAATATCCTGTTATTGTCATTAAGCTGGTAATTGGCCTTGGCATTCAGATCATAAAAATAAAGCTTAACTGTTTTTGTCAATGTGTCCTTTGAGAGGCCAAGAAAAAGGTCAGCATAGGTTCGTCTTGCTGAAACGGAAAATGAACTTTTGTCTTTTACTATAGGACCCTCAACATTTAACCTGGAATCGATAAGCCCGATTCCTCCGCTTACAGCAAACTTCTTATCATTGCCATCATCCATTTTTATGTCCAGTACGGAAGATAACCTTCCGCCATATTCGGCTGGCTCGTTTCCCTTATAGATCGTAACATCTTTAATTGCATCAGAGTTAAAAACGGAGAAAAACCCAAGTAAATGTGAAGCATTATAAACTGTTGCCTCATCAAGAAGGATGAGATTTTGGTCAGAAGCTCCGCCACGCACATAAAAACCGCTGTTCCCTTCGCCTACCGGCTGAATGCCTGGCAGCAGCTGCATCGATTTTAAGACATCCTTTTCTCCGAAAAGCACAGGGATTTTATTTATCTCCTTAATATTCAGGTTCTGAACTCCCATCTGGACGCTTGTTACGTTCTCATTCTTACGAGTACCGGTCACAACTACTTCCTGAAGCTGTTTAGTCTGGCCCGTAAGACTAAAATCAATCTTCAGGCTTTTATCTAATGTTACTTTTTCATTTTCAGGCTCATAGCCGATATACTGGCAAGTAGAGTTGTAAGTACCTTTTGGAAGTGTAATTGAATAAAATCCGTAAGCGTTACTCATAACACCAGTACCAGGCAGTTCTTTGATCGTAATTGTTGCCCCGATTAAGGCTTCACCCGTATTATGATCTTTCACATTGCCACTTATTGTGAATTTAATTTGCCCCTGGGAATAGACGTCAACCGTCAGGAGAAAGAAGGAGAATATCAGACAGATAATTGGCAGGCTAAATTTTTTGGGTCTTTTCATATAAATTTATTTATAAGCAGCTTTTTTATCGTGACAAGTGACGTTTCTCTCTGACTTTTACATATACTAACCTGTTGGTCGCTTATATTCAGGAGATTGCCTGTCCGAAGACTCATAAAGCCGCAGACTGTTATACAACAAAATACAATCTGTTTTGCTTAATATTATTTTGTATATGTTCAGTAGACACCTGATCTTTCAAAAAGATTCCTTAAAAGTGTTACAGGCCGATTAAAGTATTTGTAAAAATTTGTTTATCACGCTCAAAAGGCGAAATAATTACGGTTTCACATCAAACAAACCGATTCCAACAACTGTTAAAGCCGCTGAAACAAGTGTGAGAATGAGCAAAAAGGCAGGTTCGCCGGTTTTTATTCGCTTTACTCCTCCAGTAATTCTGAAAGATTTTTCATGTTCTCGCCAACCCAATCATACCTGATGCCAAATTCCCAATACTTTTGTACGTTTTTTAATCCTAATTCTTCCGTCAGAATAAATCTGAGGCCATTGAATGTATATAAATTATCATCACCCGTTCGTTGAAGACATTTGAGGTTTGTATTTACAATTGTTGCACTGACCATGTCCTTTGAATAACCCTTATCGATGCCTGGTTTCAGATATACTTTCTGGCCAACTCTTAGTTTCCCTGATCCGAATAAAGTCATGATTATTGATTTTTGCCGTTTTCTTTTAGTGGCATCACCTCCTGCAAAACTATAATCATTCAGAACTGAAGATTGCACTAAAAATTCATGCTCTTCGGAATCCCTGTAAAAATTGAAATTTACAGCATTAATGTTCAGGTAATATGGTTCCTTAGCTAAATAATTGATTATCCTTATTGTTGATTCTTCAATTTTTGAACCGACAATAATCATCTTATGGTCAGAATTTAATTCTGTCTCTTCGCCATATTTGTTAAAAGTTGAGGCATAAAATTCTTCAATATTTTTATGATCAGATTTCCCATACGCATTTAAAATATCAGTCAGATCATCGTTGCACAATTCTTTTATCCAGGTAGCAGAATCGAGGACATTGGCAATAATCTCATGATCGGGTTTATCATGTTTAAATTCAATAATTACTAATTCTCCATGTGAGTTAATAGCTAAAATAGCTATCTTTTTGCCATATGGTGAAACTACATGATGGCCAATTACAGCCAGATTTTGAGACAGTATTGAGATATCATCGGTCAGCCATTTTTCAAGTCGTTGTTCATGATCAAGAGGTTCTTTACTGATTTCTATGATATCATCCGAATTAATTTTCCAAAGTTTTATCTGTTCCATCATAAATATCTTTAGAATCACAAAATTAGTGATAAACAGGATATTAATACAATTTTAATTGGCAGCTGGCTGGTGGAGTGAGGGGTTTTCTTCGGTCATTCGTCATCCCACTTGCGTGGGATTTTTCCTTCAGAAAAGGGGTTTTCTTCGGTCATTCGTCATCCCACTTGTGTGGGATTCATTTAAGTGTTGCGGAGAGAGGGGGATTCGAACCCCCGGTACCCTTTTGAGGTACACACGCTTTCCAGGCGTGCCAATTAAACCGCTCTTGCATCTCTCCCTTTGTCCTCCGTAGCTTCAGCGTAAGAGGATTTTCTATGTGCGATGGTTTGAAAACAGGGGCGCAAAATACGAAAATAATTTTATAATACGACCTGTCAGGAGATTTCTCCTGCCAATGGCCTATTCAAAGCTTGTATAACCTGCTCTTTCGATGCATATCTTCCCAACAAATGCATCAGCTTTGTAACTGATGCCTCAGAAGTAATGTCCTTCCCGCTTATTACTCCGGCTTCAAGCATCAGCCGGCTCGTTTCGTAAAGTCCCATCTCGACGCTTCCGCCATGGCATTGCGTGACATTTAGTATTATACCTCCATTATCGATATACTTTTTGAGAGCCTGAAGGAACCATTGATATGTAGGCGCATTACCTGATCCGAATGTTTCAATGATAAGTCCCCGTAACCCTTCTGTCCCGGTAACAGCTTCCACCAGCTTCCTGTTGATACCGGGAAATAATTTAAGAATGGCAACATTGGTATCGAATCCTTTATGAACCGTCAGTTGTTTTCCGTCAGATGGATAGGTGATTAGATTATTATAATACTTTAAATGTAATCCGACTTCGGCAAGAGGATGATAATTAGGAGAATAGAATGCATCGAAATGCTCTGCGCTCATCTTGGTCGTGCGATTCCCTCTTGTCAGCTTATTATCGAAAAAGATACAAACCTCCGGAACAGCCGGTAACCCATTTTCCATTGTAGCAGCTATCTCAATTGCAGTTAGCAGGTTCTCACGGCCATCGGTCCTTAAGAGCCCGATCGGCAATTGTGATCCTGTGAGAATAACCGGCTTCCCAAGGTTCTCAAGCATAAAGCTGAGGGCGGAAGCAGTGTATGCCATAGTATCTGTTCCATGAAGGATGACGAAACCATCAAAGTCGTCGTATCCTTTTTCAATAATATCTGATATCATTACCCATGCCGACGGATCAATATTTGATGAATCATTTACCGGATCGAATGAGATTGCATGGAGTTGAAATCCAAACTTTCTGAGTTCAGGAACATGATCGGTGATGTGCCGGAAATCAATGGGAATGAGTGATCCCGATTGAGGATCGTGCACCATGCCTATTGTTCCACCGGTATAAATGATGAGAATGGAAATTTCCTCTTTATTTTTCATTTTTTCATTTACAACTTGAATAGACTGACTGAATTTGCATAGGTAATAGACGCCATTTCTTCTTCTTTTATTCCAAAAATATCTGCCAGTTTTTTATTAATTATACAAATATAGTAACTCTCATTCCTTTTCCCCCGAAAAGGCGCCGGAGTAAGATAAGGAGAATCTGTTTCAAGGATTAGATTTTCGGGCCCGGCCTGCTTTACAACCTTATCCAGACCTGAGTTTTTGAAAGTCACAATGCCGCCTATCCCGAGTTTAAAGCCCAGTCCTATTGCTCTTAGTGCATCTTCAATGCTACCTGAAAAGGCATGAAAAACTCCTTTTACAGTCCTGCTTTTAAATTCATCGAGAACGGAAAATACTTCGCGAAATGCCTCCCTCGAATGGACAACAACCGGGAGACTATGATCGGAAGCAAATGCTACCTGTTTCCTGAACGAGATCAGTTGTTCTTTAAGAAAGGTCTTATCCCAGTACAGATCGATGCCGATTTCACCTATTGCTATGATAGCATGATCTGAAACCAGGTTTTCAAGCTGTTCAATCTGTGAGAGATAATCTTCCCTGACCGACGTGGGATGAAGACCAGTCATCGGATAACAAATACCATGGTATCTGTCAACCACAGAAAACATCCGGTCAACAGATTGCATATCAATGTTTGGCAACAACAATTTTGTAATTCCGTTGTCTACAGCTCTAGCAATCACCTCATCCCTGTCGGCATCGAATTCAGGAAGATACAGATGTGTATGAGTATCTATTAACTGCATTAAACAACTCCCTGTGCAACCATGGCATTGGCAACTTTCACGAAACCACCTATGTTGGCTCCGTCAACATAGTTTATGAATCCGTTTTCCTTTTTGCCATATTTTACACATGTTTTATGAATATTTTTCATGATCGTTTGAAGTTTTTCGTCAACTTCCTCGCGCGACCATGGCAACCTCATGGAATTCTGGGTCATCTCAAGTCCTGATACTGCAACTCCGCCGGCATTGGCAGCCTTACCAGGACCATAGAGGATTTCTGCATTAAGGAACACTGTCACTGCTTCCAGCGTTGAAGGCATATTTGAGCCTTCTGAGACGCATTTGCAGCCATTTTTGACAAGCAATTTTGCCTCTTCCTCATTTATTTCATTTTGTGTGGCACAAGGCATGGCGATATCACATTTTATCATCCAGGGCCTTTTCCCTTCAAAGTATTCAACGCCATAATTTTCAGCATACTCTTTTATCCTTCCCCTCCGGACATTCTTAAGCTCCATAATAAAATTGAGCTTATCACAGTCTATTCCATTCGGATCGTATATAAAGCCATTTGAATCAGAGGATGTAACTACTTTACCTCCCATCTGAACCACTTTTTCAGTTGCATACTGAGCCACATTTCCTGAACCTGAAATACATACCACCTTGCCATTTAAATTTTCTCCACGGGTGGAGAGCATCTCATTAGCGAAGTAGGTGGCACCATAGCCGGTCGCTTCAGGACGTATGAGAGAGCCGCCCCATTCAATACCCTTACCCGTAAGAACGCCTGTGAATTCATTCTTCAGTCTTTTATACTGGCCGAATAAAAAGCCTATCTCACGTCCTCCAACTCCGATATCACCGGCAGGGACATCAGTATCAGCACCAATATGACGGAACAGCTCCGACATAAAACTCTGGCAGAACCTCATTACTTCGTTGTCAGATTTGCCTTTAGGATCAAAGTCCGAGCCGCCTTTCCCTCCTCCCATCGGAAGGGTGGTCAGGCTGTTTTTGAAGACCTGTTCAAAAGCAAGGAATTTGAGAATTCCCAGGTTTACAGTCGGATGAAGCCTCAGGCCTCCCTTATAGGGACCAATGGCACTGTTCATCTCAATCCTGAAACCCCTGTTGATCTGAACTTCCCCTTTGTCATCTAACCAGGGAACCCTGAATATGATCGTCCTCTCTGGCTCTGCTATTCTTTCCAGGATTTTTGCATGTTTATACTTAGGATTTTCCTCTATAAAAGGTATCAGGGATTCTGCAACCTCCTGTACGGCCTGGTGGAACTCGTTCTCACCAGGATTTCTGGCTTTGATCATGGCCATGAACTGTTGTACTCTTGGATCCATAATAAAAAGTTTTAATTAAAGGTTAATTGGAGGGATAAAAGTATAAAAAACAATACAATATATTCAATGAATTTCGACGTAATAACGTCAAACGCGAAACGATGGACTCGAAACATTTTTCTTTCAGACTTTACTCAGACTGTCCGGTAAAGATTCCCCGGGGAGCATTTGAGTAAGCCTTTGAACTCCATCTGGAGGAGGAGGGAAGACAATTTATAAACCGGGATGCCGAGTGAGCGGCAAATTATATCGATGGTCTGTTCCCCTTCCCTGGAAAGCATTTCATATATCATCTTTTCATTATCATCAAGGTCGGAAAACAGGGTCCGCTGGACAACAGGCTGCGATTTTTCCGGCTTCCAGTTTAGAAAGTATTCAATATCATCGGAACATTCCGCAAGCGATGCTTTATTATTTCTTATAAGACTGTTACAGCCCGCTGACCATTGATCATCGGGCCTGCCGGGGACAGCAAAGACATCACGGTTATACGAATTTGCAATATCGGCAGTTATCAACGCTCCTCCCTTTAACCCCGATTCTATCACCAGTGTAGCATCTGCCAGCCCCGCAATTATGCGGTTTCTTTTCAGAAAATTATTCCGTTCCGGCAATGCATCCGAAAGAAAGTCAGTCACAAGTCCGCCTTTGTTTACCATGGCGCGAGCAGTTGAAGCGTGAATTGCGGGGTAGGTAGTTTTGAACCCATGTGCCAGTACGCCAATTGTCTGCAGGTTATTGGCAAGAGCCGCTTTATGCGCAGCGATGTCAATGCCATATGCTAAGCCGCTTACAATTATCAGATCGGGATGCCCGGTTGCCAGCCCTTCAATTATTTTCTCGCACAGCTCTCTTCCCCTTGTCGTTGCGTTGCGGGTACCGACTATGCTCAGGATCTTTGAAGCATCGAGGTCGCAGTTTCCCCTGAAGAAAAATACTACGGGAGAATCATCGCATTGCCTTAGCCTGTATGGATAATCGCTATCAAGATAAAAATAGGTTTTAATATTGTTTTTTGTCACATACTCCGCTTCTTTCTCTGCTGTTTCAAGATATGCATGGTCGCTGATATATTTTGCAATGCCCGACCCAATCCCCGGAATGTTAAGAAAACTCCGGTAGGGTTCATGAAAAATTGCTTCAACGCTGCCAAAATGAGAAACGAGTTTCCGGGCGTTAATATCCCCGATACGTGGAATAAGTCCCAAAGCAATTTTATGCTTAAGCGGCACTTCTGACATAGCACAGGAAATTGAGACACTTAAAGATAAAAAAAAGAGCCGGAAAACCAGCTCTTCTTATTTAAAAAAAACCTAAAAAATATTTAAATGTTGCGTGTTGCAGGCGTAGGAGGCCGGCACCAGTTTTTAGATCACCCCCATATCAAGCATCGAATTTGCCACTTTCAGGAAGCCGGCAATATTGGCGCCCTTCACATAATCAACGTATCCGTCCTCTCTTTTGCCATGGCTGACACACTGTCCGTGTATATTTGACATGATCTCATGAAGACGGTCATCAACCTCTTTTCTGTTCCAGCGAAGCTTCATTGAATTCTGAGTCATTTCCAGACCTGAAGTTCCTACACCACCTGCATTTGATGCCTTCCCGGGAGCAAAAAGCAATCCGTTCTTCTGGATGATTTCAACTGCTTCAGGGGTACTTGGCATATTAGCTCCTTCACAAATACATATACAACCGTTATCAATCAGTTTCTGTGCATCTTCAGCGGTAAGTTCATTTTGGGTGGCACACGGAAGGGCAATATCAACTTTTACTTCCCAGGGATGTTTTCCTTCATGAAATTCAACACCTTCAAAAACATATGAATAAGGCTTCACTATATCTTCATTCGAGGCACGAAGCTCAAGCATATAGTCAATTTTCTTACCTGATATGCCTTCAGGATCATAGACATAACCATCGGGTCCGGAAATCGTAACAACTTTTCCGCCAAGCTCAGTAGCTTTCAGAGCTGCGCCCCATGCCACATTGCCAAATCCGCTTATTGCCACTCTTTTTCCTTTAAATGATTCTCCCCTTGTGGCCAACATCTCCTTGGCAAAGTAAACACATCCGAAACCGGTAGCTTCAGGACGTACAAGTGAGCCTCCCCAGTTAATTCCCTTTCCGGTCAGAACACCCGTATGTTCTCCTGCAAGTCTTTTGTACATTCCGTACAGAAAACCAATTTCACGGCCGCCAACTCCAATATCACCTGCAGGAACATCTGTTTCGGGTCCGATGTATTTCCATAATTCCAGCATAAATGACTGGCAGAAACGCATAACCTCTGCATTTGATTTTCCTTTAGGATCAAAGTCGGAACCACCCTTAGCTCCACCCATAGGAAGTGTTGTAAGAGCATTTTTAAATATCTGCTCAAATCCCAGGAACTTCAGAATCGAAAGGTTAACACTCGGGTGAAATCTAAGACCTCCTTTGTAAGGACCGATGGCATTATTGAACTGTATACGGTAACCAAGATTTACTTTTACATTCCCTTCATCATCAACCCATGGAACTTTAAAAGTTATAGCCCGGTCAGGCTCAATGAGCCGCTCGATAATATTAGCAGATTCAAATTGAGGATTTTCGTTATAAACCTCTTCAATTGACTCCAATACTTCTTTTACTGCCTGTAAATACTCAACCTCGCCCGGATGCTTCTTTTCGAGGTTATTCATGATTTTATCTACATTCATTATTTTAATTTTTAGTTATAATATAATCCAGAATAAGTGTGTCAAATGTGAGATTGTTTAAAGTTATTAAAAATGATAAATCTCATGTTATCAGATGATAACCTTCACGCCGCAGAGCTTATCAGATTCAGCGAATTAATTATTTTTGCCTTTTCCTGCCGGCTGAGAGCGCTTATGTAGATTGGCGGATACTTGGCAATTCCTCCCTGGAGCTTTTGCATTAGCACAATACTGTCAATTAATCCGAAAAATTTCGTTTCAATCTTATAACCTGAAAATGAGCTTTTATTTATTTCAACTGAATTCTTCCTGCCTCCGGTAATGCCCGCAGTAAAATATCTGAATATTATCAAATCGCCTTCATCAGAAAAACTGATAAACTGATAGTTGAGAATCATTGGAATAAACGCCAGCACGAGCCAAATCGAAATAAGTACGAGTGTCAATGCGGTTTCTCCTATTCCAAGCAGCGGGAATTTTATCATCCTGATAACAAACGCCATAGCAAGGTAAGCCAGTAACAGAACAGTTGCTCCGAAGAGTTTTATTCTCATACCGATGATCGTTTTACTGTTATCGAATGTCATATAAAATATTTCAGATAAAATTAGTATTTTTTATTGAGGTCACACCCGATATTACTATTATCCTTTTTTATGGCCCTCTGTTCCTTTAGGCATACGCGTCAAATTAAGAATTTGATTGCGCCTACTTAGCGTGCTTTGCGGTTAAAAAGGACTTTTTCAACAGATCCGAGTGGTGGGCAAAAACCGGAAAGGAATGAAATAGCCTTAATACCATGATCTATCTTTTCCCTTTAAAAAATTTCAGCAATAGATCCCTGCACTCTTTGGCAAGAATTCCCGATTCTACGGTTGTATTCGGGTGCAATAATGAATCTGATATGATCGTATATCCCTTTTTCTCATCAGCTGCACCATAGACAAGGGCTGCTGCCTGACTCCAGCCTATGGCACCAGCACACATTGCACATGGCTCGAGAGTGACATAGATTGTACAATCTGTCAGATATTTGCCTCCAAGCCAGGATGTTGCGGCCGTTATGGCCTGCATTTCGGCATGAGCAGTCGGATCTCTCAGCGTTTCAGTGAGATTATGCCCCCTCGCAATTATCATATTGTTGCAAACAACTACAGCTCCAATCGGAACTTCCTGTTTGTCAAGCGCTTTATAGGCCTCTGCAAGTGCAGCTCTCATAAAATGCTCTTTGTTGTCTTCAGGCATGCATTATTATATTAATCTTTAAAAGTATAAAGATTATCGGTATTTATCTTTACCTCTTCAATCTGATAATTTTCTTACTTTTGCTGAAACTTAACAAAAAACAGATGTACAGGACAAACACGTGCGGCGAGCTGAGCATCAAAAATGCAGGACAGGATGTCATCCTGTGCGGCTGGGTACAAAAATCAAGAGATCTCGGCGGAATGACATTCGTTGATCTTCGCGACAGATATGGGATAACCCAGCTTGTTTTTAATATGGAGACCAACCGGGAACTTTGTGAAAAAGCCAGGAAGCTCGGACGTGAATTTGTGATCCAGGTAAAGGGACAGGTGATGGAAAGAAGCAACAAAAACCTGAAGATCTTTACGGGTGAAATTGAAATAGACGCTATTGAGCTTAATATCCTTAACCGGAGCGAGATACCTCCCTTTACCATTGAGGAAGAAACTGATGGCGGAGAAGAACTGCGAATGAAATACAGGTACCTTGATCTGAGACGAAACACTGTTAAAAACAATATACTGCTGCGCCACCGGGTATCACAGGAAGTCCGTAAGTATATGGACTCCATCGGTTTTGTTGAAGTTGAGACGCCCGTCCTTATAAAATCCACTCCTGAAGGAGCACGTGACTTTGTTGTACCCTCAAGAATGCAGCCCGGCTCTTTTTATGCGCTGCCTCAATCGCCCCAGACCTTAAAACAACTGCTGATGGTAGCCGGGTTCGATAAATATTTTCAGATCGTAAAGTGTTTCAGGGATGAGGATCTGAGGGCTGACAGACAGCCTGAGTTTTCACAGATCGACTGCGAAATGTCTTTTGTTGAAAGAAATGACATACTCGACACCTTTGAAGGCCTTGCAAAATTCCTTTTCAGGCAGATAAGAAATATCGAATTCAGTGAACCATTCCTGCGGCTTCCATATAGTAAGGCCATGGAATTTTATGGTTCGGATAAGCCTGATCTCCGTTTTGGCATGCGGTTTACAGATCTGACCGGTTCACTGAAAGGCCGGAATTTTGCTGTGTTTGATACTGCAGAATATATCGGAGGTATCTGCGCTGAAGGTTGTTCGGGGTTTACCAGGAAACAGCTGGATGACCTTACGGAATTTGTAAAAAAGCCGCAGATAGGGGCAAAGGGTCTCATCTATGTTAAATATAATACTGACGGCACTCTGAAATCGTCGGTTGACAAGTTTTATTCTCCCGATGACCTGAGTAAATGGGCCGGCATTATGAATGCCAAACCAGGTGATCTGATGCTGGTTCTTGCGGGTGAGAAGAAGAAGACATTAATGGCACTTTCGGAGCTAAGGCTTGAGATGGGCAACATGCTCGGATTAAGAAAAAAAGATACATTTTACCCGCTATGGGTTGTGGATTTTCCGCTTCTCGAGTGGGACGAGGAATCACAGAGATACTATGCAATGCATCACCCCTTTACATCACCCGTTCCGGAAGATCTCCCGCTTATGGAAAAAGACCCGGGGAAAGTTAGGGCAAATGCATACGACCTGGTCATCAATGGTGTTGAGATAGGTGGCGGTTCAATAAGGATCCATGACTCTGCTGTTCAGAAACTAATGTTTAAAGTACTTGGATTCAGTGATGATGAGGCGAATGAACAATTTGGTTTCCTGTTGAATGCGTTCAGGTTCGGGGCTCCGCCTCACGGAGGAGTTGCATTCGGATTTGACAGATGGGTGGCTATGTTCGGTGGTCAGGATTCCATACGTGATTTCATTGCATTCCCAAAAAATAATTCGGGAAGGGATGTCATGCTGGACACCCCTTCCCAAATATCTGACAAGCAGTTAGCGGAATTGCAGATAACTACCGTAAGTAAAAAATAAATTACTTTAATAGCTCGACAGCTTCGTTCTGATTATAATGGCGCCGCCATTTGCGCGCAGGCCATAAATTGATGCTGCTGTCGATTTTAGCACCTCAATTGAACCAACCGTTGAAGGTGAAATATCAGGAAGCTGATCCATATATACTCCGTCGACTACTATCAGAGGATAAATGCGACCCTGAAAATTCTGGGCATCCTGAATTATTACCTTGTTTCCATAAATCTGAACACCCGAAACCTGCCTCTGGATCATATCTGATATTGATGAGTAAGTCGAATATTTCTTATCCATTCCGTCAATTGAGCTTACATCGGTAGTCAGGTTTTTCTTCTTTATCAGACCATAACCGGTATTTATTCCTCTCTCACCATCTCTGAGGGCAGCATTGGATTGCTGAGCCGCCATAGTCTTAAAGTTAAAATTAACCTGGTTTCGACCACCTATATTATCTTCATAGATCCCGTTACCGAAAGTAAATATCCCGATTTTAGAGGACCCGGGCTTTACCCTGATTTTATAGTTTCCTTTGGAGTCAGTTGTGGCATTTGTCTTTTTGCCATCAATCATGATTATAGCATTTGCTATAGGCGCGTGATAAACATCAAGCACTTTGCCTGTAATTTCCAACTTCCTGCCTGGCCTCTGTGCTGATAAACTGTTTATGGATAAAACAGAAAAAATCAGGAAGAATATCTTTTTCCACATAGTAATGAATTTAAAGTATTTATAATCAAACTACGATGAATAGAATTATCCAAACACCAGGAATTTCTTCCAGGCATTAGTTCTTCAGACTTCTATGAATCTTCCACAATGTGATTCTAACAATAACAATGCTGAAATGTTCAATTCTGACAATTAACAGAATATTCTATCAGGAAAGATTTTATTGCCGGATGCTCTGATGACAGGGATGAAAAACAATCCTGGCTGAATTTTTGGGAAAGCAAATTCAGCAGACCAAAAAAATTCAGCCTCCAGGTTATAAAGACCTTGATCGGAAATAATAATATCGTTATTGCCAGGCAGATAGTTGTGGCAATCAGATTTTATCTGATATTTTAACTCTCTGACTTCAGGGTAATGATAGCAGGTACAAGACGATTAATCGTTCTGTAGTTTTGTTTTAATGATGATAACGCCTCCATAGCCGCGACTTCCGTACATTGCTGCTGATGTTCCCTTCAGTACTTCGATGGATTTGACTGTGTACGGAGGAATATCCGGTAACTCGTTCATTGAAACACCGTCCACGACGATGAGTGCATAGACACTGCCAAAGAGGTCTTTGGAATCCTGAATAATTACATTTGCACCTTTTAGCCTGACACCTGATACTTCTCTTACTATCATGTCGCCAATTGAATGATAAGAGGCATATTTTTTATTTGTTCCGTCAATTTTATTTATATCGGTTGTAAGATTTTTCTTTTTGACCAATCCGTATCCAGTGTTTACTGCCTGATCTCCCTCAGCAATATTTTGTCCTGCAGGGTGTTCCTTGTCTGATGCCCCAAAATTAAAATCAATTTGATCTCTTCCATTAATAGGCTGTTCAGATACTCCATGGCCAAAGGTGAAGATTCCAATCTTTTCTGCTGTAGGCTTTACCTTAACCCTGTACTTCCCATTGGCATCAGTAACAGAATTTGTCTTCTCATTATCGATCATAACTATTGCATTAACAATAGGTGCTTTTGATGCGTCAAGCACTGTGCCCGACAGAACGATCTTTTTATTATTTTTCTGAGCGGTAAGACTGCTGACGCATAATGATGATAAGAGGATTATAAGAACTGTTAATTTAATTTTCATTATTATAAAATATTAATTGCTGTAAAAAAATTAATTCATTTCTCTATTTCTGTTCCGTTTTTCAGAGTAATACTTATTACACCATTTGATCCGTCATTTCCGTAAATTGAAGCAGCGCTTCCTTTGAGCACGGAAATTGATTTTACTTCCCTTGGATTAATATTATCTATACTCATCACTTTAACCCCATTCACTAAAAAGAGAGGAGTGCTGCTTCCAAAGAATGAATGGCCCTGCTGGATCTGAATACTTCTGCCAGTAACGATTACTCCGCTCACTTCCCCCCGGATCATCTGGTAAATATCGCTATAAGTATTCATCTTTTTTGCTTTTGGCCTTGAAGATCTTTTAATGCTGTCTGCAACATCTTGATTATATGCTTTTTCTCCAGTATTTAATGTCTGGTTTCCATCACTTTCAAGAATAATATCAATCTTATCTTTACCACCTATCTCAACATCTGATGTTGTGAAGCCTTCGGACCTTACTTCAAGCCGGGATGCAGATGAGCTGACTTTTATTTTGTAGGAGCCATTTGGTTTTGTTGTGCAATTTGTCATAACGTTATCAACATAAAGAATGGCTCCGGCGACAGGATCATTGTCGCGGGTCAGTACTTTGCCGGTAATTGTTACAAGTTTGCCTGAATCTTTTCCGGCCTTTTGTCCGGTTACAATCTGAGAAAGGCTGATCACAAATGCTAGCACCAGAATTATATTCCACCTCATTTTATTAATAGTTTGGTTTAACAGGCAATTTATATAGTTGTTAAGAGAAGTACAAATTATTTTATGTTTAAATACACTTGCCAATCAGGGTTGCAGAGGTACATCTTTCAATTAAGACTCTGACATATTCTCCTTTTCTGCAATTAATACCCGGAAATACAACGACTTTATTTTGCGAATTACGGCCGGACATGTAATCGGAAGATCTTTTTGAGAGTCCTTCTATTAAAACATCAAAGACCATGCCAACGTCTCTTTTTTTTGATTTAACTGAGAGACGGTTTTGAAGGGATATCATTTCACTGAGTCTCGCCGATTTCACCGTTTCGCTAACATCATCTTTAAGTCTCCGCGCAGCTTTGGTTCCAGGTCTTTCACTATATTTAAACATATAGGCGAAATCATAACCAACCCATTCCATAAGCGAAAGAGAATCTCTATGATCTTCTTCTGTTTCAGAGCAAAAGCCAGCAATCATATCAGTTGACAGTGAACAGTCAGGAAGAATAGTGTGAATGGCATTAATGCGATCCAGATACCACTCTCTTGTATATTCGCGGTTCATAAGCTTAAGAATGCGGTTGCTTCCGCTTTGTGCAGGAAGATGTATATGTCTGCAGATATTGTTATTTTCCGCCATTGTATGCAGCAGTTCATCTGACAGGTCCTTAGGATGTGAAGTTGAAAATCTTACACGCAGCAGCGGATCAATCTTTGCGACTCTTTCAAGAAGTTCAGGAAACCCAACCTTTGCAGTATCGCTCCAATTGTACGAGTCAACATTTTGTCCCAGCAGCGTCACCTCCCTGTAACCTCTTTCAAATAATGTTTTAACCTCATTCAGAATTGATTCGGGATTTCTGCTCCTTTCAGCCCCGCGTACGTAGGGCACCACACAATACGCACACATATTATTACATCCCCTCATGATTGACACAAACGAAGTGATGCCGTTTTTGTCCATTCTTATAGGTGAGATATCAGCATATGTCTCCTCCCTTGAGAGCAACACATTTACCGCTTTAT
This sequence comes from uncultured Bacteroidales bacterium, assembly GCA_963715785.1. Classification (GTDB taxonomy): domain Bacteria; phylum Bacteroidota; class Bacteroidia; order Bacteroidales; family VadinHA17; genus LD21. Next base: position 494,508 of record OY970276.1, on the reverse strand, counting down.
GGCCTGTTTCAGCTTCAGCTATAAGTGAGGGCAACTCCCTGTAGGCATCAGGACCTACAACAATATCCACAAGCTGGTCGGTTTCAATAAGCTTCTCTTTGAGCCTCTCCGCCATGCAGCCGATAAGGCCTATTTTCAGACCATTCTTCTTTTTTTTAAGATGACTGATAGCTTTAAGCCGGCCCCATATCCTTTGTTCTGCGTTATCACGTATTGAGCATGTATTTATAAGGATTAATCGGGCTTCTTTAATGTCTTCAGTTGATTCATATCCTGCTTTTGCAAGTATCGACATAACAACCTCGCTATCTGCGACATTCATCTGGCATCCATAAGTCTCAATATATACTTTTTTTAACATTGAAAATTCATCTAAGTTTATTAAAAGGCATCGGGCATCGGGCTTCAGGCACCCCTAAGGAAAACCTGACGCCTGACGCCCGACTCCTGTAGCCTTTATTTGATTGCACAAATCTATAAACTATGACTGAGGTTTGAAAGAATTATTTAATTTTGCAGTCTGTATAATAAATAACCAGGATATGTCAGGACACAGCAAGTGGTCAACCATTAAGCGTAAAAAAGGAGCTATTGACGCAAAAAGAGGAAAAAAATTCACTAAAATCATCAAAGAGATAATAATTGCAGCGAAAGAAGGAGGTGGAGATATCGAATCTAATGCCAGGCTAAGGCTGGCAGTTCAAAATGCGAAAGGTGCCAATATGCCTAAGGATAATATTGACAGGGCAATAAAAAAGGCTACCGGTGCCGATGCTGAAAGTTTTATAGAAACCTCATTTGAGGGGTATGGCCCCTGTGGCATAGCCGTTTTTGTTGAGTGTCTGACAGATAATAATAACAGAACAGTGGCCTCCGTCAGGTCTGCTTTTAACAAGCATGGCGGTAATCTGGGAACTAATGGTTCTCTTACATTTCTTTTTGATAGAAAAGGAATTTTTACCATCAGGAATGAGGGCCTTAATCTGGAGGATATCGAGCTTGAGATGATAGATTCAGGAGCAGAAGATTTTGAAGTGGATGGTGATATGCTTACTGTTACATGTGCTAAGGAAGATTTCGGTAATGTGAACAGGAAGATTAATGAGCTTGGCATTGAGCCAGAAGAAGCAGGTCTGAAAAGAATTCCGAATGACACCAAAAAGCTCGATCTGGAGTCTGCAAGAAAAGTGCTCAGGCTTGTCGATGCGCTTGAGGATGATGATGATATTCAATTTGTTTATCATAATCTTGAGATGACTGACGAATTAGCTGCAGAGCTGGGATAGATTTTTTGCTACTTTTGCAACATGATTCGAAAACTACTATTTATATTATTTGTTCTGGGCGTTTCTAACACGATTGTCAGATCGCAATCCTTTGAGAGTTCATCAGAGCTTTTCAAAAGAAATAGTGTAATTCCGAACTCAGGCCAGCTGAATATTATTCAGGATCCGGCATTGGATACACTGATCGACAGATACATACTAAGTTATAAAAACCTGGAAGAAAAAAATGGCTATCCGGGAATGGAAGGCTTCAGGATACAGATTTACAGCAGTTCAAACAGGAACGCACGTGAGGAATCGGGAAAGGCCAGGGCAGAATTTATGAGTAAATTCCCTGATATAGTTTCTTACCCGTTATTTGCTGAACCGGGCTATTACAAAATAAGAGTGGGTGATTTTAGAACCAAAACAGAGGCAATAAGGTTGTTCATGCTGATAAGCAAGGTCTTTCCCGACGCGTATATCGTTCCTGATATAATTAATTTCCCGGACCCGAACACTAAATAATTATGAGCGATAACATCAAACACGAATGCGGCATTGCGATGTTAAGATTACGCAAGCCCATGGAATTCTATATTGAAAAATATGGTACATGGAATTATGGCCTGCAGAAGATGTACCTGATGATGGAAAAGCAGCATAACAGAGGACAGGACGGAGCAGGGATTGCAGGAATCAAACTCGATATTCCCCCCGGCAACAGATATATATTCAGGCAGAGATCTAATCAGGCAAATCCTATTAAAGAAATCTTTGGCCGTATTTATAAAGATATAGATTCACTGACTTTATTACATCCTGAAGGATTCAAAGATCCTGCCTTTGTGAAGGAAAACGTTCCATTTGCCTGTGAGCTTTACCTGGGCCATCTGCGTTACGGCACATATGGGAACTATAATATTGACTATGTTCACCCGGTAAGCCGTGAAAACAACTGGAAATCAAAAAACCTTGTTATGGCCGGCAATTTCAATCTTACAAATGTAGGAGAGGTATTTAGCAGCCTTATTGAACTGGGCCAGAATCCTGTTGATTTTTCTGATACTGTAACCATTCTGGAAAATATCGGTCACCGTCTGGATGAAGAAAATGAGAGACTATTCAGGAAATTTAAGGATGAGGGATTCTCAAAGAAAGAGATCTCCCCAATGATAGAAAAAAATCTTGATGTTGCTTCTATACTGAGAAAAGCAAGCCGTAACTGGGATGGCGGGTATGCAATGGCCGGAATGGTTGGGCATGGAGATGCTTTTGTAATGAGAGATCCTGCAGGTATCAGGCCTGCATATTATTACGTTGATGATGAAGTGGTGGTAGTAGCCTCTGAAAGGCCCGTCATTCAGACAATTTTTAATGTCAGAACAGATAATGTTATAGAACTTCCTGCTGCCAGCGCAATTATAATTAAAGCTTCGGGAGAGACGACAATTGAAAAGATCAGAGAGGAAACCGAACCAAGAAAATGTTCATTTGAGAGAATCTATTTTTCAAGGGGAACCGATAAAGCCATATACCGTGAAAGAAAAAAGCTTGGAGAGCTGCTTGCCGGCCGGGTCCTTAGCGCTGTTGATCATGATCTCGACCATACAGTGTTTTCTTATATCCCTAATACTGCAGAGAGCGCTTTTTATGGCCTGATAAAGGGAGTGGAGGATTATCTGAATCAGGTAAAAATCGACCATATACTCAGCAGGGGAAATTACCTTGGGAAGGAAGAGCTTGAAAAAATCATCAATCAGCGCCCAAGAGTTGAAAAAATAGCCGTTAAGGATGCAAAACTCCGCACCTTCATCACTGAAGATACGAGCAGGGATGATCTCGTCGGACATATCTATGATGTCACGTACGGTGTAATCAGAAGGGGCGTGGATAACCTGGTTGTGATAGACGACTCAGTTGTAAGAGGCACTACCCTGAAAAAAAGCATAATCAGGATCCTTGACAAGCTTGATCCGAAAAAGATTGTTGTAGTATCTTCCTCACCACAGCTCAGATACCCCGATTGTTATGGAATTGATATGGCTAAGCTGGGCGATTTCATTGCATTTAAGGCTGCCATCTCTCTTCTGAAAGATACAGGAAGGGAGTCTGTCATAACATCAGTCTATAATGAGGCCCTGCTGGAACTTCAGAAACCCATAGTTGAGATGAGAAATCTTGTAAGGGAAATCTATAAGCCTTTCACTACGGAAGAGATATCCACGAAAATTTCATCAATGCTCAAATCCGAGGATATAAAATCTGAGGTCACGATAGTATTCCAGTCAATTGAAGGTTTGCATGAGGCTTGTCCCGGACATCTGGGCGACTGGTATTTCACTGGTAATTATCCGACTCCTGGCGGCAATAAAGTGGTGAATCAGTCCTTTATAAATTATGTTGAAGGCAAGAATATCAGAGCTTACTGATTTTCATGTGAAAACCAGGTAATTTCGAAATCCTTCTTGTATGAGGAAAGATGCCTGTTGATCTTTTCAACATATATATCCCTCAGTGTGATCATTATACCTGTTTCCTCCACATCACCGAATTTATGATTGATAAATGTACCGAAGGTCTTCATCGTTGGTGAGAGATTCATATATGCATTTATAAGAGGAGGTATGTTTTCATTGAGGTTTCTTACTTCTCTTGACAGGATCTTATAGTTTTCCTTATACCGCCATCCCCTGAAGATCTTTTTCATCTCATCCTTATGGAGATCAATATTTGCAGGATCGACAGGTGTTACCAGATTATCGGAATCTCTGAAATGCCTCCTTAAAAAGTAGAGGATCATATTCCTGGCTTTAGGGTTGAAGTGAGGATACATTGTCACTTTCCCGAACAGATATTTCAGATGGTGATTATCGATTATTATTGCACCCAAACCATCCCATAGATTGTCAAGGGCGAACATGCTTTTTCTACCCATAGCCCTCGACTGATAATCGGGATGAACGAAGGATCTTCCGAGTTCCATCAGGTGAGGGTAATATTTTGACATAAACTTGTCAGAAAAATGGAAATAAGCCGAAGATGCAAGCTTGGTGATATCACAATCGGTACATCCTTTTTCAGGGAAATAAAAACGATAGCCGCCTATCATTTCCTTATTCTCAGGATCCCACACAATAAGCTGTTTTTGAGGATCGATCGCCGCAGTGTCAAATTCGTCGATGTCAATCTCTTTTCCGGTTCCTCCTCCGGCATGCCTGAAAGTAAGCTCTCTTACCCTTCCCACTTCATGCATGAGGGCAGGAGAATTGTTATTATCAAAGACATAAACCTCATTGTTCCCATTGTTGGTTTTGCGAAGAAGCTTATCACTTGTAAGTTCTGCAATTATCTGATCCTTAGGTAATTGGTCAACAATTGGTTTCATGTATCCTTAGAATGGAGTAATTTATCTGAACATTATCTGAACAAAATGCCGCGCAATTTAACCATTTTTTGTTTATCCTCATACAGATAAAAGTGATTCGAGGGCATAAGACCGGGTCTTTACCCACTCAGCCCATTCAGGGGCAGATTTTTTATTGTCAAAAGTCTCCCATGGTATCGGCTTGCCAAATACGAGCTGGATCTCCTTGTCCTTTTGTTTGAACATTTCATCGGCAAGATAGAGCATTTCAATATTTGCTTTCACTCCCAGCATCTTCCTGAAATTAGCCAGGTTATAAAAAAAATTGGAATTCCTGCCTGAAAAAAATGCGGGTACAATATCTCTTTTATAGTGAATTGATTTTGATATGAAGCTTTTTTGCCATTTAAGATCTCTGATGACTCCTCTTTTCTTCCTTGAACATAAACCTGCCGGAAAGTAAAGGATCTGCGAATCCGAGGCATATGCTTCCTCGATCATTAAGGCTGCATCCCTCGCCTGCAATCCATGTTTATTTACAGGAAGAAATATGCCTGACAGGTTTTTGATATTCGTAAGTATATCGTTTACCGGGAATTTAAGGCTGGGATAATATTTCGATAATTCATAAATGAACACCAGTCCGTCGAGTCCTCCGAGCGGGTGATTTGACACAAAAATATATCTTCCGGTTTTTGGGATATTCTCAATGCCGTTAACCCTGAATTTTATTTCAAAATGGCTTAATCCGGCAGCTATCAATTCAGAATCCTTCCGGTTACCATATTTCTCAAGAAATACATTTAATTCATCCTGGTGAACAATCTTTTTCAGGTAATTTATTACAAAACCAGGTATAGCTTTTGCAAGCCCCGGATTTTTTGCGAAAAGGACTTTTTCGACGTCAATTCTCTGATTTTCGTTATTTCCATCTTGAGCTTCCATTATACGTTTATGATTTATTCAGGATGAGATGACAAATTTATCAAAAAAATGTAAAGGCTATATTAATCTCAGCATCCTCAGAGTGATTCTTTATCCCGGGTTTTATGGCTTCGCACAATTGACGGAGTTGATTTTCTTCGTTTACACCAACCCCTGGGGGAGCGAAGAAAATCAATTTACTCCCCTTGGGGATGGGGTAAATAAATTGATTTTCTAGCGATGCCCGGGTAAATAATTTAATATGCCACCAATCTTCATTCATATTGCCCCCTAAAAAGTTATTAACAAAAATTGAAAATAGTGGGGCTATGTGGAGCAAAGTGGATAAATTTTCCTTATTTTAGCCCTTTAATTGGAAAAAGTAAGTATGGCCACATTTATAGGTGATTGCACGTGCAAAGTTGATGCCAAAGGCAGGATAATAATTCCGGTGGCATTTAAAAAGCAGATGCCTGCAGATGCACCGGATCATTTTGTGGTAAAGAAGGACATCTATGAAAACTGCCTGGTATTGTATGCGATGGATGATTGGAACAGCCAGCTGGAGCAACTCAGGAAAAAGCTGAATCCCTTTAACCGTGAGCATAATGCTTTGCTCAGGAATTATTTTATGGGCACTGCGGATCTGCAGCTTGATAATAATAACCGCATTTTGGTTCCGAAAAGGCTTATGGATCTTATCGGTGCCGACAGGGATGTCGTTTTAGCCGGACAGGTTGGAAAGATAGAGATTTGGCCGGCAGAAGGATACCGTAATGCTGCCATGCCAGCTGAAGTGTACTCCGATCAGGCAATGAAATTGTTGGGAAGTATAAATGAGCCTTAAGAATTATGGTTTACCATATCCCCGCACTGCTCAAAGAGAGCATTGACGGACTGAATATTCAGCCTGAAGGGATATATGTCGATGTAACATTCGGAGGAGGGGGGCATTCAATGGAAATTCTTAAACATCTAAAAACCGGGAAACTAATTGCTTTTGATCAGGATGAGGATGCGGCAGCCAATATACCATTCGATAAGAGATTCCTTTTTCTTAATCAGAATTTTCGATTTCTGAAAAACAATCTTCAGTACAATAATATCGATTCAATTGATGGGCTCATAGCTGATCTGGGAGTCTCTTTTCATCAGTTTGATGAGCCCGGCAGAGGTTTTACCTTCAGACAGGATGCACCGCTGGATATGAGAATGAATAAGTCGGGAACTGTTACAGCTGCCCAGCTTCTGAACACTATGGAAGAGAGCATGCTGGCAGATATTTTTTATAATTACGGAGAACTGACAAATTCAAGGAGGATAGCAAAGGAAATAATTTCAGCCAGAGCTGTCAGACCAATAACTACTGTCAACGACCTGATAGATGCCATTGGAAAACTGGCGCCCTTCCGGCAGGAACATAAATTCTATGCTAAGCTCTTTCAGTCATTGCGTATAGCTGTAAATCACGAAATCGACTATCTGAAGGAGATGCTTGAACAGGCTCTGACAATGCTAAATTCCGGAGGAAGGCTTGTTATCATCAGTTACCATTCTTTAGAAGACAGACTGGTCAAGAATTTTATGAAGACCGGCAATTTTGAAGGAGAGGAGAAAAAGGATTTTTATGGGAATCAGGAAACTCCTTTCCGGATTATCAACAGGAAAGGAACGACACCTGATGACAGAGAGATTGAAATAAATAACAGGGCAAGAAGCGCGAGGCTCAGGATTGCTGAAAAGATCTGAAATATGGAAGGGACAAATGAAAATACTACAGACAGAGTCAATGCATCCTCAGGCAAGCAGATAAAACCCGCAAGCATAATTAAGGAGCTTCTGAGCGGGAGTATGGTCTCTGAAAAGATCATTCTTAAGAACCTGGGATATATTGCATTATTAACCTTTCTGACTGCAGTTTATATCGGAAACCGGTTTCACGCTGAGAAGATAACCAGGGAATCGACCAGACTTCAGAGGGAAGTAAAGGATCTGAGGGCAGAATCGCTCTCAACCTCTGCCGATCTGATGTATATAAGCAAACAGTCAGAAGTGTATAATATGATAAGGGAAAAGGGACTGAACCTGGAAGAAATGAAGACACCACCGTTTAAACTGTTGGTTGATAAGAAGTAAAGGAAATGGCAGCCAGGGATGAAATTGTATGGAGGGGAGGCGTGGTATATATAGCAATCGGTTTACTGGCGGTTGCCCTGCTTGTACGCATTCTAATCCTGCAGTATGTTCAGCGGGGGAAATGGGCGGACATGAGTGAAAAATTTGTATACAAGACTGCCGAGATGCCCGCTAACAGAGGTGATATACTGACAAGTGACGGGCGACTGCTGGCAAGCTCCGTCCCTTTTTATACGATCTATATGGATACCAGGAGCAGCGGAATGTCATCGGCGACATGGTCGAATGGTATTAACGGGCTATGCGCAGGCCTTGCCAGGATCTTAGGAGACAGGTCTGCCACAGGATGGAAGTCAGCCATTTCTGAGGCAAGAAGAAAAGGCGATCGTTATTTTCTGATTCAGCGAAAGGTGAACTATGAAACGCTTAAAAGGCTTAAAGAGCTTCCTATTTTCAGGGAAGGTCAATATAAGGGAGGAATGGTAGCACAGGCTGAAAACAGAAGGATACTTCCCGGAAGCGATCTTGCAGCACGCACGATTGGGTACCTGAATCTTGGGAGCGAAGGAAATGAGGTTGGTGTGGAAGGGGCATTCGATAAAGATCTTGCCGGCAAGAACGGGGTGGCAGTCAGACAAAGGCTTACCGGAGGCGACTGGATTACGGTTGATGATCCAAACAGCGTTGAATCGCGAGATGGAAATGATGTTGTAACAACACTGGATCTCGATCTCCAGGATGTTGCCACCACCGCATTGTTGAATCAGCTCAGGAAAAATAACGCAGATCATGGATGTGCAGTTCTGATGGAGGTTTCAACCGGTGATATTAAAGCCATTGCTAATCTTGGCCTTCAGAATGATGGGGATTATCATGAGACTTATAATTATGCTGTGGGAGAAAGCACCGAGCCAGGTTCCACGTTCAAGCTGGCATCACTCATGGCTGCCCTTGAAGATGGTGTTATCGATACAGGCGATATTGTCGATACAGGGACAGGAACGGTAAAATATTACGACAAGATTATCAGGGATACAAAAGAACATGGGAAATTGACTGTTAAACAGGTTTTTGAACAATCATCGAATGTCGGAACTGCCAAGCTTATCTATGAACATTATAAAAATAATCCCAAGGATTTCGTGAACCGCCTCTATGCCATGAGGCTTAATAAACCTCTTGATCTTCAGATTAAAGGCGAAGGAGAACCTCTGATCCGTTACCCGGGTGATAAACTCTGGTCGGGACTTTCATTACCTATGATGTCGCATGGCTATGAGGTACTTCTTACCCCGCTGCAGATACTCACATTTTACAATGCCGTGGCAAATAATGGCAAAATGATGCGGCCACTGTTCGTTTCTGCAATTATGAGGAACGGACGCGTCGTAAGAAGCTATGAACCAGAGGTAATAATAAATTCAATAGCATCACGCTCGACAATTCGCAAAGCAAAAAAAATGATGGAAGGTGTGGTTGAAAACGGCACGGCAACTAATCTTAAAAACCCGAATTACCATATTGCCGGGAAAACAGGAACTGCACAGATAGCCCGCAATAAATACGGCTACCGGACAGGTACTTCAATGTCGTATTCAGCTTCATTTGTTGGTTATTTTCCTGCAGAGAACCCTCTGTACTCCTGCATTGTTGTAGTTAATTCGCCATCCAATGGAGTTTATTATGGGAATATTGTTGCAGGAACAGTATTCAAGGAGATTTCAGATAAGGTTTATGCAACAAGGTTTTTCAGAGACTACAAGCCTGAAAATAAAGACGAAATAAAGCCATCGGCTCCTGATGCAGGCAATGGTTACAGAGCCGACATAAATGAAGTTCTGAAAAACCTCGATGTAAAGTACAGAAGAACTGCTGATGATGACTGGGTCGCTACGCGTGAAAGCGGCGATACCATCAGGCTGGCAGGTGTTAAAATTCAGCCGGGCCTTGTGCCCGATGTCAGGGGAATGAGTCTGCGCGATGCTCTGTATCTTCTGGAGAATTGCGGGTTGAGAGCTAAAGTAAGCGGAAAAGGAAGAGTTCTGAGACAATCCCCTGAGCATGGTGCAAGATATAATGAAGGAACAGTTGTTTCTCTGGAAATGAATATGTGATATGATGAAGATTGAAGATCTGTTAAAAGGAATTGAAGTTGATTCCATTACGGGAGCAGAAAATAAAACTGTTTCCGGTATTGAATTCGATTCACGAAAAGTGAAAAAGGATTTTTTGTTTGTCGCTGTTAAGGGGTATAAAAGCGATGGGCACGATTTTATAAGTTCTGCAATAGCCTCTGGAGCTTCTGCCATTATCTGCGAGGTATTTCCGGAAAAAACCGATAGCACAATCTGCTGGATAAAAACCAGGGATTCTGCACTCGCTCTCGGCCTGGCGGCTTCCAACTTCTACGGAAACCCCTCATCATCACTAAAGCTGGTGGGAGTAACAGGAACAAACGGGAAAACAACCATTGCCACTCTTCTTTACAGAATGTTCCAGCGTCTTGGATACAAATGCGGATTGTTCTCAACTGTATGCAACTATATTAATGATACCGAACTCGAAGCTACACACACTACGCCGGATCCTGTACAGCTCAACTCTCTTCTGTCGCGAATGGTTGAAAAGGGTTGTGATTTTGCCTTCTTGGAAGTAAGTTCCCATGCTGCTGATCAGAAGCGGATAGCAGGATTACAATTTGCCGGAGGCATATTCACAAACCTTACACACGATCATCTTGATTATCACAAAACTTTTGAAAACTATCTGACTGCGAAAAAGAGATTTTTTGACTCACTTCCTTCCGATTCATTCGCACTTGTAAATATTGATGACCGTAACGGCAGGGTAATGCTGCAAAATTGCAAGGCAAGGCATTACACATTCTCAGTACGGGGAATGGCTGATTATCGCTGCAATATTATTGAGCAGGGATTCGGGGGAATGATGCTAAAAATTCAGGGTGAAGAAATATGGACAAGGTTTATCGGGGATTTTAATGCGTCGAATCTTCTGGCAGTTTATGCTGCATCCGAACTTCTTGGCGCTGCAAAAAAAGAGATCTTAACCATTCTGAGTGATCTGCACTCTGTCTCAGGGCGGCTTGAGATAATCAAATCCGGGCATGGCATTACCGGCATTGTAGATTATGCTCATACACCCGATGCATTGTTAAATGTGATAGAAACGATTAATAAGATCAGGGAAGGCAGTGTAAGCCTGATTACCGTAGTTGGTGCCGGGGGTGACCGCGACAGGACTAAACGCCCAAAGATGGCATCAATAGCTGCTCAGGGGAGCTCTAAAGTTATTCTGACTTCTGATAATCCCAGGTCTGAAGATCCTGAAAAAATAATTGACGAAATGGAGAGCGGAATAACAGTTGATCTGAAAAGAAAGACCCTCAGGATCGCAGACAGGCGTGAGGCGATAAAAACTGCAGTAATGCTTGCTAATAGCGGAGATGTGATACTGATAGCAGGGAAAGGTCATGAGACTTACCAGGAGATCAAGTGTGTGAAACATCATTTTGATGACAGGGAAGAACTTAAGAGCGCATTTTTACTAAAATAAAACTGAGAAAGATGCTTTACTATTTATTTGATTATCTCGATTCACTGAGTTTTCCCGGAGCCAGGTTATTTACCTTCATCTCATTCCGGTCAGCTGCCGCGGTAATCACCTCACTTATAATCTCTCTTCTCATCGGCAAACGGATAATACAGTTTCTCCAGAAAAAGCAGGTAGGGGAAGTTGTACGGAATCTCGGCCTGGAAGGACAATACAAAAAGGAAGGAACTCCATCAATGGGAGGAATCATAATCCTTGCCTCCATAATCATTCCTACGCTGTTGTTCGCGAAACTTGGGAATGTCTATATCGTTCTTATGCTCGTAACAACAATCTGGCTGGGATTAATAGGGTTTCTTGATGATTATATAAAGATCTTTAAAAAGAACAAGGAAGGGCTTGCAGGAAGATTCAAGATTGCCGGTCAGATCGGCCTGGCGATTATTGTAGGGTTGACCTTGTTTTTTGGCAGAGAGGTCAAAATTGTAGAAAAAGTGAATGTAGCCAATCTTACCCTGAGGGAGAAACGTGAGTTCACAAATCCATTTGTACCAATACCGGCACAGGGAGTGATTTCAATGGAGAGGAAGTCAACGAAAACCACTATCCCGTTTGTTAAAAATAACGAGTTCGACTATGCATGGCTGGTTTCATTCATCAATGAAAAGTACAGGCGCCCGTTTACCTGGATCGTTTTTGTCCTGATAGTAATATTCATAGTCACATCAGTATCAAATGGTGCAAACCTGACCGACGGGCTTGATGGACTGGCGACGGGGACATCAGCTATTATTGGTACTGCCCTTGCTGTTCTTGCTTATGTCTCGAGTAACATTATCTATGCGGAGTATCTTAAGATTTTGTATATCCCCGGAACAGAGGAGCTTGTTGTTTTCGCCAGTGCATTCATCGGGGCCACCATCGGGTTCCTCTGGTACAACTCATATCCGGCGCAGGTATTCATGGGCGATACAGGCAGCCTCGCATTGGGAGGGATCATTGCCGTATTTGCCATCATTATCAGAAAAGAACTTCTGATACCTCTGCTTTGTGGAATATTCCTTGTCGAAAACCTGTCGGTTGTGATCCAGGTAGGATGGTTCAAAAGGACGAAAAGAAAATATGGCACCGGAAGGAGGATTTTCCTGATGGCACCTCTGCATCATCATTATCAGAAAAAAGGATATCCCGAACCTAAAATTGTCACGCGGTTCTGGATTGTAGCCATAATCCTGGCTGTAATAAGTATTGTGACGCTTAAGATAAGATAGTAAAATGAATAAGAAGATTGTAATACTGGGGGCAGGTGAGAGTGGAGCAGGATCAGCAATCCTGGCACAAAAGCAGGGATTCGAAGTTTTTGTTTCCGATAAAGGTCAGATCAGGGACAAATACAGAGAAATCCTCGAAAAAAGCAACATTAAATGGGAAGAAGGAAATCACACCGAATCGATTATTCTTTCTGCGGATGAAATAATCAAGAGTCCCGGGATCCCTGAAAATGCTCCAATCATAAATAAGATCCGTGAAAAAGGGATCCACATTATATCGGAAATAGAATTCGCCGGCAGGTACTGCAAAGGATTAAAGATCTGTATTACCGGGAGCAATGGCAAAACAACGGTTACCAATCTGATTTATCACATTCTTGAAAAAGCCGGAAAGAATGCCGCAATGACGGGCAATGTTGGTAATAGTTTTGCAATGGCAGTTGCTGATGGCTCATACGATTATTATGTAATTGAACTTAGCAGCTTCCAGCTTGACGGCATGTACGATTTCAAAGCTGATATCGCTGTACTGCTGAATATAACACCTGATCACCTCGACAGGTACGAGCATAAGCTTCAGAACTATATAGATTCCAAATTCAGGGTAGTCAGGAATCAGACAAAGAATGATTTCCTGATATACTGGGCAGGAGATCCCATAATTAAAACTGAATTATCCCGAAAAAAATATGAAATGACACTGCTGCCTTTTTCGGATGAAACGAAGGAGGGTATGGCTGCATATATAGAAAACAACGAATTGATAATCGATTACCAAAATAAAATCAACCTTATGACTATTCATGATTTTGCCCTGAAAGGGCGTCACAACACCTACAACTCAATGGCTGCTGCCATTGCAGGGAAGATTCTAAATATCCGCAAGGAGGTAATCAGGGAAAGTCTGGCTGATTTTCAGGGTGTTGAACATCGTCTCGAACCTGTTATTACCGTGTGCGGTATCAATTTTATAAATGATTCAAAAGCAACCAATGTAAACTCTACCTGGTACGCTATTGAGTGCATGGAAAATGACATTATCTGGATCGTGGGCGGAGTTGATAAAGGGAATGATTATTCAGAGCTCTTTTCGGTGGTGAAAAAGAAAGTAAAGGCTATAGTATGTCTTGGTAAAGATAACAGGAAGATAATGGAGTCCTTTAAAGATATGGTTCCAACCATAGTTGAAACAACTTCCATGGAAGAGGCAGTGAGATCATCGTATTACCTTGCAAAAAAAGGTCAGACAGTATTATTATCACCTGCCTGCGCAAGTTTTGACCTTTTTAAGAATTATGAAGACAGAGGCCGTCAGTTTAAGGATGCTGTCAGAAACCTGTAAAAACCGGATTGATGCAACAGGGCTGGGTTACACGGACATTTAAGGGAGACAGGGCTATATGGGGTCTTGTGGCTCTTTTTATGTTCTATTCGCTTCTGGCTGTATATAGTTCCTCCGTAGGCGTTGCTTTTATGAAATATGGAGGAAATACAACATACTTTCTTAAAAGCCAGCTTATTACCCTGGTGTTTAGTCTGGGCATAATCATAGTTGTTCATTATCTGCCATACAGAATATATTTTTCCCTGGCCGGGTTAATCCTGCTGGGATCTGTTGGATTATTGGTATTGACTTTTGTTGTGGGATCGAGAGTTAATGAAGCCATGCGCTCTATCCCGATTCCCGGGCTGGGTTTCAGGCTTCAGACCTCGGATGTTGCAAAGGTGGCACTGGTATTGTACCTGGCCAGGTCGCTGGCCAAATACCAGAAGGAACTCAATAATTTCATGCTGGTCACAAAATACTTTATTGTCCCTGTAGGCATAGTGTGCGGCCTGATCATGCCTGAAAATCTTTCAACAGCGCTTCTGGTCTTCGGAATGAGTATGATAATATTGTTTATCGGCAGGGTTCCTCTGAAATTCATAATTGCGTATATCGGAATAGGAGTGGTGGCAGTTCTCCTTTTCGCCATGGTACTTACGGTAGTGAAAAAGGACAACAGGGTGCAGGTCTGGAAAAACCGGATTGAGCAATTTTTTACCGGTAAGGGCAATGATGATGGTGATTATCAGTCAAACCAGGCCAAGATTGCCATCTCAACCGGCGGCTTATTCGGAAAAGCCCCCGGGAAAAGCACCCAGAGGAATATGCTTCCACAATCTAATTCTGACTTCATTTTTGCAATCATTATCGAAGAATACGGACTTTTATTCGGAGCAATCCCTCTCATCCTGGCGTATATGATACTGCTGTTCAGAGGCATAACGATTGCTAAAAAATGTGAGACTGCCTTTCCTGCCTTCCTTGTCCTGGGCCTGATAGTCATGATCGTTATCCAGGCGATGCTTAATATGCTGGTAGCAGTGGGCATGTTTCCTGTCACAGGACAGACGCTTCCAATGGTCAGCTGGGGAAGAACATCAGTTCTGGTAATGAGCTTTTCAATTGGTGCAATACTCAGCGTAAGCAGGGTGGTAAATGCAAGAATAAAAAAGGAAGAACTTCCTGAAGAAGAAATTTCCGATGAAGGAGAAAAAATATATGGATCTGCAAAAGCATAAAAAGGTAATCATCAGCGGTGGTGGCACTGGCGGACATATCTTTCCGGCAATATCAATCGCCAATGCTCTCAGGAAAATTGATCCCGGGATTGAGATACTTTTTGTCGGCGCAGAAGGAAGAATGGAGATGGAGAAGATTCCGGCAGCAGGTTACAGGATCATAGGATTACCGGTTGCAGGGTTACAAAGAAGCTTGTCTCTAAAGAATTTCTCAGTTTTGATAAAACTGGTAAAAAGCCTTAAAAAGGCAAAAAAGGTAATTAAGGAATTCAGCCCTGATGTTGTTGTAGGGGTGGGCGGCTATGCCAGCGGACCGGTTTTGAGGCAGGCTGGGAGGATGGGTATTCCGACCCTCATTCAGGAACAAAACAGCTATGCCGGAGTCACCAATAAGCTTCTTGCCAAAAGAGCGTCCACGATCTGTGTTGCTTATGATGGGATGGAAAAATACTTTCCGGCTGAAAAGTTATTAAAGACGGGCAATCCCGTACGTCAGAATTTTGATGATCTGAAGAGCCTGAGAAAAGAAGCGCTTTCTTTTTTTAAGCTGAATGATGCGTTCCCTGTCATACTCATCCTGGGAGGTTCCCTGGGTGCTGGCACCATTAATAACAGCCTTTCTGACAATATAAATATTCTCAGGGATTCTGATTGTCAATGGCTATGGCAGACCGGGAAATATTACTATGAGAAAATAAGAACCCAGGTTTCTTCAAAAGTAAGTACAAATATTTCGGTCCATGATTTTATCAACAGGATGGATTATGCATATGCTGCAGCCGATATAATTGTATCCAGGGCGGGAGCGGGTACCATTTCGGAATTATGCCTTGTAGGAAAACCTGCAATTCTGATCCCTTCACCTAATGTTGCGGAGGATCACCAGACAAAGAACGCAGAAGCCCTGTCGACACGCGACGCAGCAATGTTAATAAAGGATAATCAGGCAGCCAGGACACTTGTTGAGGAAGCTATCAAACTTATTTCAGACAGAGACAGAAGAAACAGGTTTTCTGAGAATATTATTAAGATGGCTGATCGTGATGCTGATCTAAGAATAGCTGAAGAAATACTTAAGCTTACAGTGAAATGATTGATTTCAAAAATACAGACGGGATTTATTTTGTTGGCATTGGCGGCATTGGAATGAGCGCCCTTGCGTTGTATTTTGCTAAAGGAGGTTATAATATCGGAGGATATGACAGGTCGGAAAGCGCAATAACTCTTTCACTGATAGAAAATGGATGTATTATTACCTATAAAGATAACTTAAATGCTTTACCTGAAATATTCAGAAACATACAAGCCAAAAACAGGGTGATAATTGTCTACACCCCTGCCATACCCGCAGAAAACACTATTCTTTCGTATTTCCGGGAAAACGGATATCGCATTTATAAAAGATCAGAAATTCTTGGTGAAATATCGCTGAATACAGATACTCTTGCTGTTGCCGGCACACATGGAAAGACCACTGTATCTACCATGACTGCACACCTGTTGAAACAATCGCATATTGATTGTTCAGCTTTCCTGGGCGGAGTTTCAAAGAACTATAATTCCAATCTGCTTCTCGGTGAAAGCAGATATACGGTGATGGAGGCAGATGAGTTTGACCGTTCATTTCACCGCCTCAGCCCTTTAATGGCAGTTGTAACTTCTCTTGATGCTGACCATCTGGATATATATGGGGATCGGGCTACAATGGTAAAGGCATATAATGAGTTCTGCAGTAAAATCAGACAGGGAGGAAATCTTATAGTAAACGGCAGAATACGCAATGAAATAATTGTTCCGGCGGGAGTATCTTGTTTTACATATGGAAATGATAACAGCTCTGATTTCCGGGCAACTGATATTGAGCATTGTAAGGATTATTACAGATTTAATATCATTACCCCTTCAGGTATCATCAGTGATCTTCATATGGCCTTCCCCGGGATTATCAATATAGAGAATTTTACTGCAGCGATTTCTGTTGCTGTTTTGTGTGGCGTAACTGAACAGGAAATCCGGAAAGCTGTGCTTCTATTCCAGGGGGTAAAACGAAGGTTCGACATAAGAATAAATTTGCCAGGTCTCGCATTTGTTGACGATTATGCACATCATCCGGAAGAAATCAGAGCATGTATTACAAGTGTGAAGGAGTATTTTAAGGGACGGAAAGTCACCGGGATCTTTCAACCGCATCTCTTTTCCCGTACGCGTGATCATGCCAGTGGATTTGCTGAAATTCTTGATAAGCTGGATGAAACAATACTATTGCCAATCTACCCTGCGCGGGAAAAACCAATAGAAGGAGTCACCTCCGAATTGATTTTTAATAAGATGAGATCGGATAACAAAAAGCTGATTGCTAAAGAGGATATCCCTGAAAAGCTTGATACCGGTAATCTGGATGTTTTATTGACAATCGGAGCAGGTGATATAGATTCATTGGTTGCACCTATTGAGGAAAAACTCAGGAACGAGAGAATGAAATGAGAAGGATTCTGAAAATACTGCTTATTATTCCTGTACTATATCTTATAGTAATACCTGTTTTCATTGCTAAGTCCCTTAATTCAAAGCCCTGTGGCGGTATAGTAATTGACATCAGCGACTCTTCTGATTATCATTTTGTCACAAAAAGGCAATTATTGAATCTGGCATATGGCAATTCATTAAGGATCGCTGGGAAACCAATTAAGGATGTTTCAGTTTCTGCAATTGAAAACAGAATTAGTGTGTTGAGGGAACTTAAGAAAGCTGAAGTGTACGTTACAATCGACGGCGTTGTGCATATATATGTTGAACAGCGTAATCCGGTGATGAGGGTGATGCCGGAAGCCGGAGGCGACTATTTTGTTGATGAAGACGGAGTTGTAATGAGAAGAAGAAATCTTTATAACCCGCGGCTGCACATCGTAGAAGGGAATGTGAATATCAGTTCGGCAATGCTAAATGGCATAAGTATTCTCGATACAAGTATAAAGCATTCAGTTCTGAAAGACATTTATCCGCTTGTAAATTATATTAATGATGACAAATTCTGGTCAGCGCAGATTGACCAGATATATATTGACAACAATGATGAAATTGACCTGATTCCGCGAGCCGGAAGCCAGCTTATACACCTTGGAACAACAGAGAATTATGAAGGCAAGCTCAGGAACCTTGAAGCTTTTTATGACAAGGTCTTGCCTCAGGTAGGATGGAACAAATATTCATTGATAAACCTTGAATTTAAAGATCAGATAGTTTGTAAAAGAAGAGATAATCAGAAATAACCATATTTAAGCTATGAATAAAAAGGAACAGTATGTAGCAGCAATCGACATAGGAACCACCAAAATAGTGGCAATTGTCGGTAAGAAAAACGAGAATGGCAAAATTGAAATTCTCGGATTAAGTAAAGCTCTTTCAAAAGGTGTGAAGAGAGGCGTTGTTCTTAATATTGAGGAGACTGTCAATGCCATTCAGACGACCGTTCAGGATGTTCAGAACAGATCGGGAATTCTGTTCTCCGAGGTTTTCGTCGGCATAGCCGGGCAGCATATTAAGAGCATGAAAAACCGCGGCTATATAATGCGTGAAGCCTATGATGATGAGATTCAAAAAGAGGAGGTATTCAAGCTGATAGAAGATATGCATAAAATTCATATTGATATCGGGGAGGAGATAATTCATGTAATACCACAGAATTTTATTGTCGATAATGAGACCGGAGTAAAGAGCCCGATAGGTATGTGCGGCAGGCGTCTCGAGGCTAATTTCCATATAGTTATCGGGCAGGTGGCAGCTGCAAAAAATATTGAAAAATGTATCAGAAAGGCAAATCTGACGGTTAAAGATATGATTCTCGAACCACTTGCTTCTTCTGACGCTGTGCTTACCGATGACGAGAAAGAAGCAGGAGTAGTGCTTGTGGATATAGGCGGAGGAACTACCGATGTTGCTGTCTATTATGATAATATTATCCGGCATACTGCTGTTATCCCCTTTGGCGGTAACGTAGTTACAAAAGATATAAAGGAAGGTTGCGCTATCTTGCAGAGGCATGCTGAACAGCTTAAGATCCAGTACGGTTCAGCATTGGGTGATATTGCTCCCGAAGATAAGGTAGTATCAATTCCTGGAATCAGCGGCCGCGAACCGAAAGAGATCTCCTTTAAAAGCCTTGCATATATAATCCAGTCAAGAATGGAGGAGATCATAGATGCGGTAAACTTCGAGATACAGAATTCGGGCTATGCTGACAAGCTCGCTGCCGGAGTTGTAATCACTGGTGGCGGAGCGATGCTAAAACACCTTCCACAACTCATGAAATTCAAAACTGCCATGGATGTGAGAATTGGCGTCCCGAATGAACATCTGGCAGGTACAGCTAAAAATGAGATCAATCAACCAATGTATGCCACAAGCGTTGGTTTGATAATGAGGGGGTTCGAATATCTTGAAACGTATAAGAAGACATTCAATGCCGGCGTTACCGGGGAATTCGAAAAACCTGAGGCAGTTGTTATTGAGCATCATGCGGAGGAAAAAACAGAAGCCGAAACTTTTGTTCCTCCAGTCCCGGAAGAGGAAAAAATTTCAATAACTGATAAGATAAAAAGCATGCTTACGAAAATGTTTGAGGTAGAAGATCAGCCTATCAAATAATAAATATGGTTCTAAATATATGCTGTTCATAATCAATTAAATAATTACGCTATGTCAGACGATATAATGAATTTTGATCTGCCTGTTGAGAGGTCGTCGATTATAAAAGTTCTCGGAATTGGAGGTGGTGGTAATAATGCTGTCAATCATATGTTTGAGAAGGGTATCAAAGATGTGAATTTCGTTATTTGCAATACAGACCATCAGGCACTTATAACAAGCCAGGTGCCGGTAAAGGTTCAGATCGGGGAATCGCTTACCGAAGGAAGAGGAGCCGGAAGTAAACCGGAAATCGGCAGACAGGCGGCTATTGAGAATATCAATGATGTGATGGCGGCCTTGTCGGGAAATACTAAAATGGTTTTTATCACTACAGGCATGGGTGGTGGCACAGGTACAGGAGCCACACCTGTTATAGCCAAAGCTTGCAAAGAAGCCGGATTGCTGACCATTGCTGTTGTCACAATTCCTTTCAAGTCGGAAGGTAAAGTGCGAATCAGGCATGCAATTGACGGAGTGACAGAGCTCAAGGACTATGTCGATTCGTTGCTCGTAATAAATAATGAAAAGCTGAGGGAGATATACGGCAATCAGCCTGTATCCACAGCATTTGCAAAAGCTGATGATATCCTGACCACTGCTGTGAAGGGCATTGCCGAGATAATCACCGTCACCGGATACATAAATGTTGATTTTGCAGATGTGGAAACAGTGATGAAAAATTCAGGGGTTTCAATTATGGGAATGGGCAAGGCCTCCGGTGAAGACAGGGCAATAAAAGCTATCGAGAATGCACTCGCTTCCCCGCTACTCAATTCAAATGATATCACCGGCGCAAAAAGTATCCTTATAAATATATCTTCAGGAATTGGCGACCATGAAATAACTATGGATGAGCTTGGCGAAATAACTGATTTTATGTACGAAGCAGCTTCCGATGATGCATTGATCATCAGGGGATTATCGAAAGATGAGAACCTCAATGAAGAGATAAGCGTGACAGTCATTGCAACTGGCTTTGAATCGAATAGTATCTTCCAGCCCTATAAACCCAATAAGACAAAGAAGATCGAGCTGCTTACAAATAGTAATGCTATCCCTGTAAGGATAATTCCGGAAATTGGTGATGATGTATTCTCAGTACATGAGAAAGGGAGAAAACCAATTATTACCGATTTTGAAGAGGAATCACAGGGGGTTATTGATTTCGCCCTGGAACATAGCCAGGAGATGGATGAGATCAGAAGCAGGAGAACCTCTGAGAATGAGGATAGTAAGGAAAAACCTGAGGCTACACTCAGGAAAGTTAAACATATGCAGAATATCCTGAAAAGAGAAGGCCTCTCTAATAAGACAATGAAGGAGAATATTGATACATTTGAAGACGTGCCGGCATATGTAAGACGAAACCTCTCGCTTGGAGTGCCTGAAAGCGGATCGGAAAGCAAGCTTTCAAAGTTCACGCTCACATCAGGTGATAACGATGAACCAGTTTTGAGAGAGAATAATGCCTATCTGAATGATAATGTTGATTAGCCCTGACCGGCATTCATATTAGCCCGCCTGGCCTTTCAATTGCTTTGAGGGAAGGATAGCAGTGGATATGCGCGTATGATCCTTAAAATAAGCCGATTGTACCCGGGCATTGGACCCTCTCATGCACAGTGTTTAAATTTATTCTAATTTCAGGACAAAGCCCTTTTCATATTTTCTATATTTGCACCTGATGATCAGACAGATTTCGATAATATTGCTTCTTGTGGTTAGTTCGGGCATTTATGCCCAGGAAAAACCCGTTAAACCTGTCAGAACGGATGCAGCAATACAGGATTCAGTTAAACTGCCTTCAAAACCAAAAACGAGAAAGAAGGAACCCGAGAAAAAGCCCAGAATATTGAGGGAATGGACTCTCTCAAAAGACTATTCTGAAGAGGTAGATATTCCTATTGATACTGTGTTTTCATTGTCCAACCGGTTTAAGATAGCTGACAAATATTCCCCTGTAAACGCAAGTCTTGGCAATTACGGCTTGCCAACTTATCAGCTTAGTTTTTTTGACAGGGTTACAGATCCGGAAAAATTCCTTTATGCATACTATTATCCTTTCATGCATCTCCCCTCCAATACGATATTCACGAATACCCAGGTGCCTTTTACGGAGCTTGACTGGAGTTTTGCCGGACCGAAAGAAACATCTGAGCAAACATTCCGGGTAAGGCATTCCCAGAATATAAACAGGTTTTGGAATTTCGGACTTATATATGATATTGTATTTAGCCTGGGTCAATATAATAATCAGAGATCATCCGATAAAACTTTTACTTTTTACACTTCATATACAGGAGATAAATACAAACTCTATTTTTCCACAGGCATAAATAACCTTCTGTCATATGAAAATGGGGGGATATTGAAAAACTCAGATCTCGCCACACCTAATACGCTGGATCTTCAAACCAACCTGGGGGATCTGAATTTAGCAAACAGTAAGGTAAAAAACCGCAATATACTGCTCGTTCAGAAATATACCTTCAGCGCTGAACCCAGGGTAAAAAATGACACTGTACCGCATAAACGGTCGGGTTTTTTTGGATTGAGCGGTACATTTTCCCATATATTTGAATATGAAACCAATGTCAGAAGATACCAGGACAAGAAGCCAAATTCGGGGTTTTATGATACCATACTGGTAGATAGAAATTTTACATATGATTCAATCTATTCCAGGATTGTAAAAAATACCCTCAGGTTTGATTTTACTACCGATCAGTCAAGAAAGTTTACCCTTGGGGGAGGTGTGGGAATACGCAATGAGATTTCAAGATATTTTTATATAAATCCGGCTCTTTTGACAAAACCCGGAATAAATTCTATTTTGCATGAGAACAGCAATGTGCTGATTGGCAGATTATATAACAATATTGGTAATAAGTTTGGCTGGACGGCAACAGGAGAGCTATATGCTACCGGCTACAGGGTTGGAGATTTTGATTTGGAAGGAGAAATACTGAAAACCTTCATCTTTAAAAAAGGATTAGCTGAGTGGCTGATTACCGGTTCAGTGAAGAACACGCAGCCATCAGTGTGGTATGATCACTGGGGAAGTAACAATTTTAAATGGGATAACGGCTTTAAGAAAGAATTCAGGGCAGATGTTGGGACATCATTTAAGTACCCGGCTAGGAAGATCGAACTGAAATTCAATTATGCCATTATAAAAAATTACCTTGATTTTGATTCAACCGCTCTTCCTTCACAATATTCAGGAGGCCTTTCAGTAGCCGCTGTGACTGTAAAAAATGAGCTGAGAGCCTGGAAATTTCACCTGGCTTCTGATGTAATTATACAAAAGAGCACTAACTCAAATATTCTTGACCTGCCTCTTGCAACTGTCCGGTCAGCATTCTATTTTGAGCACCTCTTCAGGTTTATGAAAACGGGCGGAAGGCTTAATACACAACTTGGAGCTGATGTTACATATAATACAATCTATCACCCCTATTCCTATATGCCCGCAACCGGCAGATTTTACCGCCAGGAAATTCTGACAGCGGGCAATTATCCCTTCATCAATGTCTTTTTAAATCTTAAAATTAAGAGGACAAGGATTTTTGTAATGTTTGACCATGTAAATTCCAGGCTTATGGGCTACAACTATGAGATGGTGCCTTATTATCCTATGACTGTCAGGATGTTAAGATATGGGATTGCCTGGACATTTTACGATTAAGAATATTGTTGTAACTTTGCACCCGTTTTTGAAGGTAAAGTGTTTAACTAAAACAGCATCTTTGTTAAAAAAAATCATATTGCTTATTGCCCTGATAGTGGTAATTGTAGTCTCATTAAGGGTTCATCGCTCATTTAATACCGCCGGAAAGAATATTATTTCATGTGACCTGGATTCGATAAGGAAAAGAGGAAAAATAACTGCTGTAACTGATTTTAATTCAACTGATTATTTTCTCTATAAGGGTGAGCCGATGGGGTTTAACTATGAACTTCTGAAAGCTTTCTCTGATAATCTGGGTATTGATCTGGAGCTCATAACCGAAAACCGTACCGACAAAGCCATTACAATGTTGAATTCCGGAAAAGCTGATCTGCTTGCTTTCAACCTTAAAATTGATTCTTCCGAAAATGTACAGTTCACTGTTCCTTTAGGGGAAACGAGGCAGGTGCTGGTACAGAGGAAGCCACCTGACTGGAGGGCTCTGAAATCAGATGAGCTTGATAAAAAGCTTATAAGAAACCAGCTTGGACTTGCAAGGAAAACGATATATGTTGAGAAGGGCTCATCACACGCTGAGCAGCTCAGGTCACTTGAAAAAGAGATTGGAGATTCGATTAACATTGTTGAAGTGCCATTTGATTGTGAAAAGCTTATAAAACATGTTGCCAGCGGGGAAATTGAATTAACGGTCTGTGATGAAAATGTTGCCCAGGTCAATGCAGGTTATTATTCAGATATTGATGTAACAACGCCAGTCAGCAATCCACAGAATTTTGCATGGGGCGTTAGAAAATATCACTCAGAGGCCCTGGTGTCAGAACTCAACCACTGGCTCACTACATATAAAAAGACCGCCTCTTATGCTCTTCTTTATGCAAAGTATTTTAAAAATTCGCGTTCCATCTTAATAGTGAATAGCGCTTTTTATGCTTTGAATACCGGGAAAGTCTCGAGATACGACGATCTGATCCGAAAATTCAGTGCTGTCATAAACTGGGACTGGAGACTTCTGGCTTCTCTGATATACCAGGAATCACATTTTAATCCAAATGTGGAATCTTATACCGGCGCATTCGGGCTTATGCAAATCATGCCCGAGACAGGTAAAGATTTTGGAATCGACATTACGTCCTCACCCGAAAACAATCTGAGGGCAGGCATTCGGTATATCACTCTTCTTCATTCGATTTTCGACCCGAAGATTCCTGATGAAAAGGAGAGGATCAATTTTATCCTGGCTGCATATAATGCCGGTCCCGGACATGTTCTTGATGCCATGAAGCTTGCGGAGAAAAATGGCATGGACCCTCAGAAATGGGATGGTAATGTTGCAATATGGCTTTTAAAGAAATCGCAGCCAAAATATTACAACGATGCTGTTGTAAAAAATGGGTATTTCAAGGGAACGGAATCGGTGAATTTTGTCAGTGAAATTCTTGACAGGTTTGAACATTACAAGAATATTATCCCGGAAGCAAGCAGTTTCCCCTTCTGATTAAATAAAGAAGCTCATTAAAGATCATGGCAGTTGCTCCCCAAATGGTGTTTCCGTCGTAGTCAAAATATTTAATTGTAACCCGCTGACCTCTTATTTCAAGTGGTTTTGATTTTACAATTGAATTGTCGAGGAACCTTTTGATCTCAGCATTGATAAGAAATGAAACTTCCTCAATCCTGTGATTAAATAGTGGCTTTTGATTATGCCATCCTACGACTGGCGTAACCAGCATATTACTTACAGGTATAAACAAAGGTGTAAGTGTGCCTAGTACACTTATTTCTTTAGGATCGGCTCCCGTTTCTTCCCATGTTTCCCTTAGGGCGGTCTGTATGACACTCTCATCTTCAGGTTCTTTTTTTCCTCCCGGAAAGCTGATCTGTCCTCCGTGAATGCCCTCATATTCGGGTCGTTGCATGAAGACAGTATGGATTGAACCATTATCGGGATACAATAATATCAGTACGGCAGCTACCCTGGCATCATCTCCCGGGAAGAGCGGAAAATTCATGAGAATGCGATCCCTTGAAGACATTTCCCACTGAACCTCCGTTCCTGGCAAACCTTTAAGGATTTCATCCTTTAAGCTTGAAGCAAAAGCATTCATGATATAACCCCCTAACCCTTTTTAATCAACCCCCCAACTTCTTTATAATCAAGCCCACATTTGGGGGGCTTAGGACTCAGTTAATAGTTTTTTTGAAATCTCTTCAATTTGATTTACTGTATAATCTGTTTCATTTATTATTTGTTCATTCGTGAATCTGATAATTATAATTCCGAAGTCATTCAGGATATCGCTTCGACCAAGATCATGATTATGAAATTCGGGAATATCATGTATACTTCCATCAATTTCAATAGCCAGCTTAATTTTAGGGCAATAAAAATCAACGATAAATTTGTTGATTGGATGTTGTCTCCGCAAAATGAAGACCAGAAATCTGATTTTTATTTAGTTTTAACCAAAGGATTTTTTCTGCCTCTGTTTGAGTCTTCCTTAATTTCTTTGCCAACTTAAATATTGAAGGTTTAGCACCATAATACATTGGATATTCTACACTTAATCCTTTCATGATGTTTTTTGATTTCAAGATTAAAATTATAATAATCTTATGAAAAAAACAAAAACTATAACAATCTTAGGCCCCCCATGTGGGGGGTTGGGGGGTTGATACACCGGGAATCGGCTTTTCAACCGCAAGGACGCTAAGTAGGCGCAGATCCCGATAGCAATCGGGACGCAAAGTCAATACATTATAAATCAGCTATTTGCTATTTTTGCATATCCTGAGTACTCGGGATTGTGACCTCATCCTGAGTTTGCCGAAGGATGCGGTTAATGGACTTCAATTTTTTCAACAGCCCCTTTAACTAATTTAACCTCCCAAACAGGTGTATTGGGGGAAGATGCTCAGGGTGGGTCGGGTGCTTATTCTTTATAGAACAGCATCTCTTTCGGTAATGGCAACGCCTGCAGTTTTTTACCGACAGTTGCTGTTCCCAGTGTAATAGTTTCACCTCCGGTTCTTTCAAAATAATCAATTCGCAACGGATAATAACCGGGGTTAAGAGGTATTTCTTTAACGACAGGGTTATCAGCAGAATGCAAACCGTCGTTATCGAACAATAATTCATTGTTGAAATATACTTTGGAACCATCATCGGAGACTACCCAAAGATCGTAAAGATCCTTTTTTGTTATATGCAAATATCCTTCGAACCGCACACCAAAACTATCCTTTTTCAAAGCAAAATTCAGATCAAGTGTCTCAGTAGTACCCATTTTTTTCGGAGTAAGCTTTGAAAAATCAGGAACCGAATCCCACACTCCTTCATAGTATGCGTATTTAAGTCCCTGCTTAAGGTTTTCAACTGAGGCTTGTCCATTCATGTACTCACCTTCGGAGAAAACCCGGGTTACAGTTGGAACATTCTTATAGTTGGATGAGACGCTCTTTACCTTTAAGGTGCATGGTTTTTTTATTTCAATCTGCTCTTTGCATACTGGAGAATTGATGGTTGGTTCGGTGCCATCGAGTGTATACCTCACATTGGGATTTATGTTCTGAATTATTGCGAAGGTAGAAGTTCCCTTTGGCAATATTCCAGCCACAGGGAAGACGGCAAAATTACCTCCGGCATCGAATATATAGCGAAGCCCATCATACACGCTTTTAAAGGGTACTGATCCGTGATCTTCATTCTGGTAAGCCACTATTTTCCATTTCAAACCAGCAGGAGCAGAGCTCTTAAGTACCTTTTCCATAGATGTAATACCCATACCTTTCATGCCGCTGCCGTCACGTCCTGATATAAAAATTGGCTTATTCCAGTTTTTTGCTTTCATGAATTCCTTTTGGGCGCGCTTAACCTGCATTTCATTCTTATACCAGAAACTAGGATCAATAGCTATATAGGCATCGAAGAGGTCGGGATCATTCAGCAGGGCGTGCATTACAAAGACACCTCCGAAGGAATGGCCAATGAGCACATTGAAAGGCTCAGCCTTGAAGTTTTTATTAATGTACGGGATAAGCTCGGTCTTAAAGAATTGTAAAAAATTATCTGCTCCGCCACCGGTAACAGCTGACTGACTTGAGTCAGGAAGGAAATCATGATTTCTGTCGATATTGAATACTCCGACTATAATAGCCTTTGGCATCTTGCCGTTAACAAAAAGGAATCTGGCAGTAGGGACTGTGTGCTGGTCACGACCGTCAGCATCGAGAACATACAATACCGGGAATTTGGTGTCTTTTGCATCGTAGCCCTCAGGCAGGAAGATGCTGATTTTACGGTTTTGTTTTAAAATATCCGATTGAATGGAGTCCTTTATTACTGTATATCCATCTTGTGATGAGACTTTGAAAGAAATACAGAACAACAGGGATAAAATGATAATTCTGGTTTTCATAAAAACGGGATAAGTTTAATAATATAAATATAGGGAAGTTCTTCTTTTTAACTTCAGGTTCAGGATATAAAATAAAGACGGGGAGTTTTGAGGAAAGCTGCATCGATATGGTTTCTGTCTCCCTAACCGCTTTGGCCCCCCAACCCACCTAAAGGGGGGCTAATTCAGTGTCCTTCATGAATTTATTGAATGACTGAGAATTAGGGGCTGTTGAAAAAGTCCTTTTTAACCACAAAGAACACAAAGAAGGCTCATCCTTCGACAAGCTCAGGGTGAGGGCACAAAGCTAAAACCTTATAATATAGACCTTTGTGACCTTTGTGAAAAACCTTTGTGACCTTTGTGGTTAATGGATTTCGACTTTTTCAACAGCCCCAGGGGGCCGACCTTGGGGTACAAGGATTTCATTCTCTACTCATACCGGAGTGCCTCAACAGGATTCTTTGTTGTAACCCGCCAACTCTGAATAGTTACTGTAAGAAGTGAGATTGCCAGTATTATAATTCCTGATATCAAAAATACCCACCACTTCAATTCTGTTTTATACATGAAATTCTGAAGCCATTTATGCATTGCGTACCATGCAACCGGACAGGCAATTATAAATGCAATAATAAACCATCTGACGAAATCTGAATTTAACATGGAAAGCAGATCAACCACTCTCGCACCATTTACTTTACGTATGCCAATCTCCCTGGTTCTTCTTTCTACTAATACTGAGGTTATTGAGAAAATACCCAAACATATTATAACAATAGTAAGAATTGAAAGATAGAGAGTTAAACGCGCCTGAACGAGTTCTTTCTGATAAACAGAATTATATAAATCACCTATTGATTCATATTGAAACGGATAATCCGGTAATTCCTGTTCCCAGATATTTTTAAGACTTAATATGGCCTCCTGTCGACGGGCTGAATCTACCTCCACCAGATAACACAGGTAAAATATTGGCTTCTGAAACAGAACATACGGTTTCACTTTCTGTTTAATCGATGTTATGTTGAAATCCTTTACCACACCCACTACGGTGCCCCCAAAAAATATTCCCGGTGAGTCAAACCTGATATTAAAAGGTCTTCCTATTGCTTCCTGGGGAGTCCATCCTAAATCTTTTACGGCGGTTTCATTTAACACATAATCTTCACCTTTTCGTTGAGGGTTATACCTGGAAAAATTTCTTCCGGCAATAAGCTTAATATCAAAAAAATTCAGAAAGTTATCTTCAACCGATAATACGAATAAAGATATATCCCTGTGACTTTCATCAAGTGCCGGGGATTCAACAGGGAGAGCATCTAAAGTTTCTCCCCCGGGTTCTTCCATAGAAGCAGTAAAATTCTTTATAAGTGGATTTTCGAGAGCCTTGTCGCGGATTGCCTGGTATTTGTTTCGTATTTCCCAGTTTTGTCTTTTAAAAACGATAATGTTCGGGTTCATTTTCCCAAGGCTGCGGGAAAACATGAGTTTTTTTTGCTGTGCAATAGTGATGGTTGCAAACATAAGTATCACTGACAGACAAAATTGAATTGTCATAAGAATTGAATATGACGATACCTTGCCGCGACCCTGAACAGGAATGGAATTTATTGTAACTGCTCTTAATTTCCCCTTAAAAATATGAACAACGAGAGGAAGACTTCCTGTAGTCAATGCTGCAAGGATTATTAATAACGCTACAGGCCAGATTCTGACTAATTCTCTGATGCCATTTGATTGAAGATTAAGTCCGGGGAATGAACTTGCAAGTATATGCAGGAGATCGAGAAAAATAACAGCTAAACAAAATGCTAGGAGAACAGTTACCGATGAATCAATAAGGGAGTTGAAAATAAGACCTTTACTATCCGACCCGAAGATTTTTTGAAGATATATCGACTTCTGAAGAGACAGTATTTTTGCTTTATTGAGATTGTAAAAGTTGACAAATGAGACTACAAGCAGAACTATTGCGATAATCACAAAGAGATAGATAACAGTAATATTCCCGTTAGGCTCAACTTCGCGATCCTTATTAGAATACAAGTGTATATCTGTAATTTTTTGAAGATATGGAGTATAAGTTTTTTGATCAGAAATGTTTTCATTAGCTTTTATGAATTCAGGTAATCCTGCAATGAGTAGTTCAGGCTTTGTCCCTTTCTTCAGGAGGATGTAAATATAGGCCCATCCTGGATCTTCATTTGGATTTGTAAATGAAGTCAGAATATCAAAATGAATATGGGAATTTACAGGAGAATCCTTCATTACTCCTTTTATTGTATATAGTGTCATTTTTTCATCATATTCACCGGAAATATTGATTGTAAGACCTACAGGATCAGTATTTCCAAAGCATTTAGATGCAATAGATGATGATATAACAGCTGAATAAGGTTCCTTTAAAACATCTTCAGCATTTCCTGACAGAAGGGTGATATTGAACACCTTGAAAAAGTTCGTGTCAGTGGCAAAAATCCTGTCGGAGTAAAATTTATTTTCGCCGGATTTAATTGCAGTATGCCGATGAGGTGCCAATCTCACAAGCTGCTCAATCTGAGGGAAGGCGGCAGGCATCTGCGATATCCAGCTTTCATTACAACGCGCAAAATGCAATCTGTTGCCCGATATATTTGTCTCAAACGTCAGACGGTAAATCCTGTCGGCCTCCGGCAGATGTCTGTCGAAGCTCAGCTCATTCCTGATCCAGCCGGCAATTCCCAGAGTGCAGGCAAGTCCAATAGCCAGACCCAGAATGTTCAAAGCGGTGTAAGTTTTCCCCTTAAGAAGAGTTCGGCTAATGAGCCTGATGTTGAAGATCATATAATTGGTTTTATAGTTTATCCTTAATCGTTTATCAAATTTTCCCGTTTCCTTTTCTCCCGTTTCCTTTTCTCCCATTTTCCCATTCCCCCATTCTCCCATTCCCCCATTCTCCGATTCTATTCATACCTAAGCGCCTCCACCGGGTTCCTTGTCGCTGCCCTCCAGCTTTGCCAGCTTACTGTCAATAAGACTATTCCAAGTGCAATAATACCTGTAAGGGCAAATATCCACCAGCTTAATGAAGTTTTATATGCGAAATTCTGAAGCCATTTATGCAATGCAATCCCTATCAGGACCGATGCAATTATAAAAGATAAGGCTCCCAGAAAAATAAATTCTTTATTCAGCATATACAGTATCTCAGAAATTTTGGCGCCATTAAGTTTTCGGATTCCGATTTCTTTTGTACGATTGATGGTTGCAATTAAAATTAGTCCAAAGAGAGAGAGACATCCAATAATAACTGCCATGATGCTAAAAAGGATCAGGCACCTGAAAAGCTGAACGTGAGTCTTATATTGAGAATTGAAAAAGTCATCGAGGAAATAGTATTCAAAATACTGATCTTTAAAATAAGTCCGGAATTCTGAAGTCACCTTGCCGACAACATCTTTAATATTCGCATTCCCTATTTTTATGAAGATATAATATCCTACCTGATCACAATTGAATATAGTTGGTTTTATTTCCTGGTCGAGTGAATTCTGAAAATATCCGTCAATTATGCCTACTACTTCGCCAATGTCTTCTTTAGTATCAGAATCGTAAAGTGTCTGTCCGATAACATTTTTATAATTGTCTTCTCCCAGCGCCTGGGCAGCTTCTTTATTTAAAATCAGATGCCTGGGTCCTCCCAGCCAATTATTCTCATCATCGAAAAACTGTCTGCCGGCGAGCAGCTTAACATTAAAAAATTGAAAGAATCCTGGCGCGACATCAGCCTGAAATAACTGGTATCCTAGTTTTTCTTTGCCTTTAAGTGAAATTCCCCCTTTTACCCAACCGTTCTTTTCTCCCGGGGAAATTGTTGAGAAAGTAATTGCGCTTATCCCCGGATACTTAAGCAGACTCTCCTGAAATGATTTCTGAGACTGGTTGAATTCCTTTGAAACGGGTCTTTTAACAACAAGCGTCTGATCAATATTCATTGTAAAGGCTTCCTGTTGCATATAGCTGATCTGTTGCAATGCACCTATGGTACATCCGATCAAAACAATTGCGATAACGAATTGACCGGCAAAAAGATATTTATTTCTCCCGCCGGTTACCTGTATTTCCTTTTTAATAAAAGAGATGGGAGCCACATTGAATATTTTGATTCCAAGGAGCCAGCCTGTAAGCAGGCTTAACATAATCATGGTGAAGAGTGGCAATGCCCAGGTTTTCACTTTGAATACCGATCCTAAAGAGAAATCGAGGTTAAGAAAATTTTTAAAAACGGGGAAGAACAGTATTAATAGAATAAATCCTGTTGCAATACTTATGAAACCTGTCAGTAAGGCCTCTGTTGTAAACTCAATAAGTACATTTTTCCGCGAAGCCCCGTTTATAATCCTGATACCTATTCCATTAATTCTCCGTCCTGTAATGGAGGCATAAAGGCTAAAATAGTTTAAACCGGCGCTTATCAGGATTAAGAAAGCAATTACAAGCAGGGTAATCAGATATTTATTGTTCCCATTGGCTTCGTATTCGAACCGACTGTTTGAATGCAAATGAATTTCAGTGATTGGTTGCAGATGATATTCTATCGGGAAATCAATAGTTACATCTCTTGACCTGAAATTTTCTTTTGCCAGAACTGTTATTTCAGCCTCAATTTTGACCTGATCACTTCCCTTTCTGAGTAGGAAATAGGTATTGGTATTGTTACATGCATAACAATAGGATTTATTTGTTGTTGCTGACAAAGGAATAACAAGGTCGAATTTCAGATGCGAATTTTTCGGCACATCTCTGATCACTCCCTGTACTATCAGTGGTTTCTTGCCCGGATTTATCCCGTAGATCGTTTTGCCAATCGGATTTTCATTCCCAAAGTATTTTTTTGCAGTCGATTCGGTTATAACAACAACATCAGGACTCCTTAAAAAACGGGTCTTATCTCCTGACAGGACAGAATGGGAAAACATGTCAAAATATGAGCTGTCGGCGAATAATGTTCTTTCTTCCTTATAAATCTGGTTATCCACCTGTATGAATTGGGTTTCCCTTTTACAGCGGCAGAAATTCTCAATTTCAGGGATCTTCTCATGAGCAATCTGTCCTATGAAATAATTATTTCCTACACTCTTGTCCAGACCGGTTTGATAATACCTGTAAAAGACCAGTCGTTGAATACGGTCGGCATCTTTGAAATGCCTGTCATAGCTCTTTTCAAATCCTATGTATTGAAAAATCAACAATACAGCCATCATACCAATGGCTAGGCCGGCAATATTGATGCTGTTTAATCCTTTATCATGAAGGATATTTCTGAAAGCTAACCTTACGCTGTTAAGGATCATTATTATGTTATTTAGCGTTTAACGAGTCTCTAAGTCTCTAAGTCCCTGTGTCTCTAAGTCTCTAAGTCTTCCCCTCTCACCTCACTACTCATACCGGAGCGCCTCCACCGGGTTCCTTGTTGCTGCCCTCCAGCTCTGCAAGCTGACAGTTAACAGCGCTATAAGAAGAGCTATTGTACCGGCCAGAGCAAAAATCCACCAGCTTAACGAAGTTTTATATGCAAAATTCTGAAGCCATCTGTTCATTACAAAAAAAGCAACAGGACCAGCAATAATGAAAGCGATGCCAACCCATATCACAAAATTTTTATTTAAAAGGATGATAACTTCTGGTACAGTAGCTCCGCTCACTTTCCTGAGTCCTACTTCTTTAGTCCTTCTTTCATTCATGCTAAGGGATAACCCAAGAATTCCAAGAATGCACAGGAATATTGTGATAGAGGCAAACAACAGAAAGAGATTCAGGGCTTTATGTTCTGCCATGTAATAACCCGCAATCATGTCATTTAAAAACTGATATTTAAATTCTTTTCCCGGAAATATTTTTTTCCAGTTTTTATCCAAAGCGGCTATTTCCGAGGGTAGTGCACTATTTGAATTGGATGAAGAAGGTTCAAGCTTGATATTAACAATCCGGTAGTCTCCGGGATAATTAATAAACACACATGGTCTGATTTTACCATGAATTGAGCCTGAATGAAAATTTTCCACTACACCTTTTACAAATGCCCCGTTTCTTCCTATCCCGGGCATCTTTAACCCAATTACCTCATTGGGATCAGTAAAACCGACTTCAGTCAGGAATTCCCTATTTAAAATCACTGAAGAGGAGGTATCTCGGAATGAGAAATTTTGACCTGCCACAAGAGAGAAAGAATATAACTTTAAGTAGGACGAGTCAATTGACTTAAGTTCAGCAACTACCTGCTTTTTTTCGTTATTTTTGTATAAACTGAAGTCACTCCATTGTCGTGGCTCTGCAGGGGCGGCCGAGCTGAATGAGATTGCCTTCACGCCGGGAACTGACATCAATTCACCAGCTAGAGAGACATAAGATTTTACATTTTCAGGAAGTTGGGCAAGTACAACATTTTCAGAATTGTATCCCAGATCCTTGTGATTTATGAAGTAGATTTGTTTCATTAGTACAAGGGTACCGATTATCACTGCCTGGGCAACAACAAACTGGAGAATTACGCTTGTTTTTCCGAATACATTTTCTTTACTGGAATCTCCTGAATCACTTTTCTTTAATAGTAATGATAAAGATTTCAGATTCAAACTGAAGATAGAGAATATTATCGAAAGAAATCCTCCAAGAAGAAGCAAAATGATAACAAACAAAAGCAGGGATAAGCCAATTTCCCGAAAATATCCTTTTGGAATATCAATAAAAGAATAGAAGTTTTTAATGATTGGTCCAGCTAATTGTATACTGAAAAGCAGTGCACAGAAATTTACCAATATCGCCTCAGTAAAAAACTGAATGAAAATCATGCTTGGTTTACTGCCTAGAATCAGTTTTAATGCGATTTGTTTTCTCTGTTTTAATGTTTCTGCCAGGAAAAAGTTACTATAGTTAAAGCAAGCGATAAGGTATATAAAAGTTCCAACAAGCGTTATTGCAAGAAGCAAACCGATGCTAACCGTTCGATTGTTATAATTTCCATATTCACTTTCTTTATGAACTTGCGATAGCGGTTGCAGCTTAAATGATCTTTTTTCAGCCATGTCGCCATCTGCAAATGGTTTGTAGATTTCTTTGAATTTTCTTTCAATGGATTTTACATCACTTTTATTATTTAGCACTATATAACATTGGTAAGTATCAGACAGTGAACCCCAATCAGTAAGAAAACCGGGATAGATTACTTCACTGAACGTTCGTATTGATGCAATTACTTTAAAAGGGAAATCAGTATTGACAGGAAAATTTTCAATGACGCCTTCAACAGTGAACTTTTTACCAAACATGAATATGTCCCTGCCTATCGGATCCTGATCAGAAAAAAATCGTCGGGCAGTTTCACGTGTAATGACCGCTGTAAATGGTTTATCGAGAACCTGAGCTCCCTGTCCGTTCAACCATTTGATCCCATTTTTACCATAATCAAATACTTTAAAAAAGGAAGGATCGGTGAATACTAATCCGTCATCAAAATCAAAAGTTTTTCTGTTTGTCGAATCCTCACCGGCAATCTCTATCTTCTGACCTCTCAGGTAGAACATGGGAACAACTTCCTGCAATTCAGGGATGCCTTTTTTTATTTCCCCCGGGAAAGGGAAATGCACACCGGTCCTGTATTCAAGTCCCCCGTTCGTATATTCAAGTCCCGAGGTCACCCTCACAACTCTGTATATATTTTTGCTCCTTGAATGAGAACTATCGAAACTTAATTCGTATTTAATTTTTGTGTATATAACCAGGCAACTTGTCAATCCTATAACCAGTCCTGAAAATATTATCAGTGTCGATCTGTAATTCCTGAAAATCCTCCGCACTGCCACCTTAAGATACTGTCCGTTCATATTTTATCGTTTATTATTTCTCGTTTATTGTTTCTCCAAAGCTTTAGCGCCTCATGCCTCACACCTCACACCTCACACCTCACACCTCACACCTCACTCCTTACTCCTCATAACTCACTACTCATACCTAAGAGCCTCAACCGGATTCCTTGTTGCCGCACGCCAGCTCTGCCAGCTCACGGTTACCAGGGCAATTACCAAAGCAATTATACCGGCAAGCGCAAAAATCCACCAACTCATTTCGGTTTTATACGCAAAATTACTCAGCCATTTATGCATTGCAAACCAGGCAACAGGGCATGCAATTATAAAGGCTATTCCGACCCATTTCACAAAATCTTTATTTAACATCAGTAATATTTCAAAGATTTTTGCCCCGTTCACCTTACGGATCCCTATTTCCTTTATTCGACGCTGCGAGGCAAAAATTGACATGGCCAGGATGCCAAGGCAACAGATCACTATTGCTGAGATTGCAAATAATGAGAATGTACGGCGGAACCTGAGCTCCGACTGATACATATTTTGTATTGCCTGATCAAAAAAAGTGACTTCCACGGGGAAGGAAGGCGACAGATCAGCGACTTCCTTTTTTATATTGCTTACCGCTGAATATAACGATTTAAAATCATTTGTTTGAAGTGTTAAGAGACAATACGAAGGACTCGACTCATTTCTTATTGCCAGTGCCGCAATAGACTGATTGACAGGTTTGAAGTGGAAGTCCTTTACAACTCCGATTATCTCATAAGTGGCCCCCATCACAAGCGTTCCTCCGATCGGATCAGGTATTTTATTTTCCCGCAGGAATGTTTCATTCACTACAATTTTGTTTTTATCAGTTGAAAGATCATCGGTATATAAACGACCCGAAACCAATTGAATGCCTAACATTTCAAAGAATTCAGCATCAGCGCTGAACAGGTCAAAACTGATTGGCTTTTTCTCTCCGTTCAGAGCTACCTGCGTGTCCCTCGACTGGTTCGTATTGCCGGGATAAAATGCAGAAAATGAAATTTTCTTTACTGCAGAATTATCCCTGAGTATGTTTTTTAGGACGTCTCTTTTCTTGTTAAGCTGGTCAGTCAGCTTGATGCTAATGATATTTTTCTGGTTATACCCAAGATTACTGCTTCCGAATCTGACCTGTTTCTGGACAAGAACCGTAAAGGAAATAAGCACTATAGCAATAGTAAACTGAAGTGTAACAAGAGAACCTCTGAGAGAAAAGCTGGTTTTATTTGAACTTATCGTTTTCTTCAGATTATCAACCACTTTTGAGGAAGAGATCCTCAATGCAGGAAGAATACTGAAAGCAGTACTTACAACAATTATGATTCCGACAGCGGCGATAATAAAGCCTGCTGAATTTGTTAATTTCTGACTGTAATGGATTCCTGTATAATTTTTAACAAAAGGGCTGACAGCGTTGACAAGTTCGATTGCAATTATGAGAGCTGCCAGGAAAAAGAGGAATGACTCTGCTAATGTGTTCCGAAGAATTGAAAATTTCATAGCGCCCATTATCTTCATAACTCCTGTCTGCTTGATTTTTTCCTGCCACTGTGATGAAGAGATATTAATAAAATTGATCAGCGCGATCAGCAGAACAAGTGTAGCAACAAGAAGCAGGATCTGGATTTTCTTTTTATCGCCATTTATCAGATAAGTGCTGCCGAAAAGCGAAAATTTTGAAAAGTAGATTTTCTTTACCGGAGTCAGCTTTGCATTTACATAGTCTTTTTGATTTTCTTCCGGGAATAGAGAAAGAATGGTCTTTCCCGTATTGCCGGGATCGGCACTCTTTTTTAAAAGAAGAAATGTTTGAAAATCACACCATCCCCACTCAGTATATTCGCCTTCATTCTCCTGAACGGTTTTTCTTGTGGTCATATTTGTAACTGCGCTAAAGCTAAGACAGGAATTTGCATCAGGCTCCTCTATGACAGCACTAACAGTGAGGTTTTTGTCGTTATTCAGTTTTATGGCTCTTCCCAGGGCGGTCTCATTTCCAAAAAGCTTGTGAGCTAATGATTTCGTAATTGCTACTGACATTGGTTCCTTAAGGGCAGTCTCAGGGTTTCCTTCAATAAATCTATATGTAAACAGCTTGAAGAAATCTTCATCTGCAAAAATAAGGTCCGATGTTATTGGTTCTTTATTCTCAGCCTGGAATACAGGAGCTTCCCATGTTCCGCTTATTCGCACTGTAGATTCCACACCCGGCACTTTTGCATCTATAAATTCTTTAAGAATACCCGGGGTATAAACATGCTCGTCCAGCCCGTATAGATAGACTCGTTCTCCATTTCTGTGAAAGTTATCAGTGGTAAGCTCACTGTAGCAATAAACGGAAAGGATGATCACCAATGCCAGACTGATCGATAATCCGAGGAGATTTATCAGATTAGTCACTGGTCTGCGGGTGAAATTCCGGATGATTGTTTTTACTAGATATTTCATCTTTTCGGATTTGTTTGATTAAGTCATTTCTCCCTTTGGGTTTTAAGATTCTAATTTACAAAATCAGGGTCGGTTATTCGTACCTGAGAGCTTCCACAGGATTGCATGTCGCAGCTCTCCATCCCTGCCAGAGGACAGTCAGTAAGGCTATAGCCAGGGTTATAATTCCTGCCATTATAAACATCCAGATATTCAGTTGAATATGGTAAGCATAATTCTGAAGCCAATGTTTCATAACATACCAGGTTATTGGAATTGCTACGAACCCGGCAATTATTCCTGAAACAAGAAATGGCTTTATTAACTTCTCTGCTATTGATAATACATTTTCTCCCAGGCATTTTCTTACACCTATCTGTTTGGTTTTTTGCTCGATAAGGAACATAACCATACCTAATAATCCCAGGCAGAGTACAAGAATTGCAAAGGCTGAAAAGATGCCAACCAGCTTTTTCAGATTTATTTCTGAAGCGAGAAGCTGATTGTATTTGTCATTTAGAAAGGCATAATCCACCGGGTATGCTGGTTCGATAGCCTCGCATGATTTTGTAATATAACTGATTGTATTCGCAATATTTGCCGTATTTACCTTTATAATCAGGTAATAGTCAGATGATTCACCTATCATCTCAATTGCCATCGGTTTTGTTTCAGTGTTCAGCGAATTGAAATGAATATCGTTAATCACACCAAGCACTTTATATTGTGTACTACCGTTTTTTAATATTTTACCAGCAAAGCTGCTCCATCCTATCATGTTGGCAAATGTTTTATTGATTACTATTCCCTGTTGATTCTTGTTTAGAAAATCACCTTCAGCCATTTTTGCTCCGAGAGTCCTCAACAGATCCTCGTCGGTTTCCCATTCAGTAACCAAAGGTCTGAAGTTCGGGTCTTTTCCTTCCCAATTCCATATTTCACCATTATTGCCTATCATAACGGGCAGGAAGGAAACTGCGGTAGTTGAAATAATGTCTGATGAATGTCCGAGTTCCTGCTTAAGACCCTGGACCTGCTGCTGGAGCTTCCCTTTAAGGCTTACATACATCAGCTGGTCTTTTTCGAAACCTAGATCCATTTTTTGCAGGAACAAGGTTTGTTTCGATACCACAATTGTCGATGTGAGTAATATCATAGAAACTATAAACATTACAACCACGAGGGTATTTCTGAAAATACCCCGGCTCCTTATAGTCTGAAAATTGGAGCTCAGGATCTGACCCGGCGTAAAGGACGAGAGAAAGAATGCAGGATAACTGCCTGCCAAAAGGACAGTCACGAGATAGATTCCAATAAAAACAGCCATCGGGATAAAAGCAAACATAGAATGAAAGCTGATTTCTTTCCCAACTGCTTTGTTTATCAATGGCAATCCTGTGTAAACCAGTAAAATAGCCAGGCCAAATGCGAGCAGGCAAATAATCGCCACATCAGAATATATCAAACGTACAATATTCAGCCTTGAGGCCCCGAATGTTTTTCTCAATCCCGTTTCTTTCGCCTGTTTTGAGGAACGCGCCGTATTCAGGTTAACAAAATTCAGTGTTGCTGCTACTAAAACAAGTAAAGCTATCAGGACAAAAATGCGGACATTATTTATATGTTTTTGTTCATACAAGTACCCGTCCTTAAATTTATATGCTCTGAGGTAATTAGTCGATTCAGGCAGCTCTTTCTGAATACGACGTGTGATAGTTGAAGCTACTTTTGCAAATCCTTCCGGTCTGGTAAGCAAGCCATAAGTTATGAATGCATTATTATACCATGTTGTTAAAAAGTCGGTTCTTGAATAATAGACGCCTACGCTCTCAATCGGGATCAGGGCATCAAAGGAAATTGAGGAGTTCGCCGGAATATCTTTAATAACACCGGCTATTGTCATGTCGACCCTGTTATCCATCCTGATAATGTTACCTACCGGATTTGTCTTGCCGAAATATCTTTGAGCAGCTGATTCTGTAAGTATTATGCGGTTTGGAATATTTGCTTCACCTTTCCCTCCATAGATAAAAGGGAATGAAAAAATATCAAATAGTGAAAAGTCAGCCATGGCAGTCCGTTCTGTGTACTTTTTTTCTCCTGAGGCTAAAAGGTATTGGAAATAAGGGGGAATATAACGGCAGGAAGTTTCTACCTCAGGATATTCGGCTTTCAGAGCCGTACTTACCGCTGGAGGACACCCATTAAAATCAACTTTTTCGGCACCTCCCTCAAGGTATGCATGAACAACAAAAATACGATCGATTTTGGAGTGAAAACGATCAAAGCTTATTTCATCCGTTACAAGAAGGAATATGTATACCACGCACATAATTCCAACAACCAGTCCGGCAATACCAAGCGATGTAGCTGTTTTATTCTTTCTTAATTTTCTGAATATCAATAGGAAGTCTTTCATAGCTTTTCAATTATTATTAGGTCGGGATCAAACTTTTACAGGCTTTTCCCATTGCTGGCTTAAGATCTGTTATCATAGGTAATACTATAATTGTGCCATTAATATATGTTGTTAATATTCAGCAATATAATTCTTTTCCGTCAGGTGTTTCGTAAAAATATTTTACGATAAACTGTAAAATTAATTTACAGAATGTTGACTTTGGTTCAGGAATGGAATACATTTGGTTAGTTATTGACAGCGATCTTCCCTAAGCACCTTACAAACATATGCAAAACCATAAAGGCAATATCCTTATTATTGATGATAACAAAAGTATTCTCAGTGCGCTTGAGATATTGTTAATGCCTGAATTTCATGAGGTTACGCTGCTTTCAAATCCGAACCAGATCCTCACGGAATTATCGAGAAAAGAGTATAATCTGGTTATCCTCGACATGAACTTTAAGGCTGGAGTCAATACAGGAAACGAAGGGATTTACTGGCTTGAACGGATCAAAGAGACCCGTCCTGAGATATCGGTAGTTATGATTACTGCCTATGGTGACATTGACACCGCAGTGAAAGCTTTAAAATCGGGGGCGTCCGATTTTGTTCTTAAACCCTGGGATAATGAAAAAATGCTTGCTACGCTGAAACTGGCTATCCAGCTTAATCTTTCAAAAAAGGAGGTGCGTCAGTTAAAGGAACGTGAAACAGGGCTTAAGAAAGAAATAAACCGCGACCAGCGATCCATTATCGGCTCATCTCCCCAGATAACTGGTGTGTTGAATATGGTAGGGAAAGTGGCGAATACTGAAGCGAATGTATTGATAACGGGAGAAAACGGCACCGGTAAGGAATTGATTGCCCAGGAGATACACCGTTTGTCAGGCAGGGCTAAAGAGGTATTGGTAAGTGTGGATATGGGAGCGCTGAGTGAGACGCTTTTTGAGAGTGAATTGTTCGGTCATGTGAAAGGTGCATACACAGATGCACGCGAAAACAGGCAGGGCAAATTTGAAGTTGCTGATAAAGGAACTTTGTTTCTCGATGAAATAGGAAACCTCTCATTCCATCTTCAGGCAAAGCTACTCGCTGTTATCGAAAACAGGCAATTCTCGAAAATAGGCTCAAACCAGCTTATTCCTACCGATATTCGTCTCATTTGTGCCACTAACAGGAACCTCGAGAGCATGGTCAATGACGGGTTATTCCGTGAAGATCTTCTCTACAGGATCAATACAATTCAGATTGAGCTTCCTCCTTTAAGAGATCGTGGAAATGATATTTTTATTCTCGCCGAGTTCTTTCTTAAAAAATTTGCCCGTAAATATTTCAAGCCAGACCTGAAAATTAATGCACAGGCGCATGAGAAACTCTTAAAATACTCGTGGCCGGGCAACATCCGGGAACTGCAGCATACAATTGAAAAAGCTGTAATTTTAAGCGAAACAAGCGTTATAATGCCTGATGATCTCTATTTGCGTCAATCAAATTCTGTATTAACAGGCAATTCCTGTGCCACACTTGAAGATATGGAAAAGCAGATGATAAGGCAAGCACTCGAAAAGAATAACGGAAACCTCACTGCAGCAGCAGAACAATTGGGAATAACCAGGCAGACACTATATAACAGATTCAAAAAAACGGGTTATGTTCAGTAGAAGTCTGTATATTAATATATTGTTAAGGGTTTTACTTATTGTTCTGCTCTCAGGACTATTAGGTTATTTTATAGTTATCGATAAATCACCAAGATTTTCGATCCTCTGTATCTTGTTCATGTTGATTCTTATAATCAATCTCATTTCTTATCTTAATAGTACCAACAGGAAAATAAAGTTCTTCTTCGATTCTGTCAGGAATGATGACTCCAACCTGGTTTTTCCCTTTGAAACCAGAAATCCGGCTCTCAGCGATTTATATCAGAGTATGAACAGGGTGAATCGTCAGATCCAGCAGTTAAAAATTGAAAATAAACAGCAGGAACAATACTTCAGAACGCTTCTTGAACATCTGGCTGCGGGAATTATAACTTTTAATGACAAGGGATTCATATTGCATGCCAATTCTTCAGCAAAAAAGCTGCTTTCAATAGATGTTCTTACACATCTTCAGCAGATTGAAGGAAGAGATAAGAAGCTCTATGATGCTATCAGCAGTATAAAGCCTTTTGAACGAAAATTGATTGCCATGTCAGCTGAAAACGGACCAATTCAGCTCTCATTGAAAGCCACATCATTTAAAACCAAGGAGAATGAGCTCGTAATACTGTCCATACAGGATATTAAGAACGAACTCGACGAAAAAGAGGTTGAATCGTGGATGAAATTGATCAGGGTCCTTATGCATGAGATCATGAACTCAATCACACCTATTACTTCTCTCTCGGAAAGTCTTTCAAATATCTATACAAGTGGCGGAAAACCTGTTCAGCCCGAACAGGTAAATATAAAGACAATCGCGACCACACTTCAAGGTTTGAATGTTATCAAGGAAC
Source organism: uncultured Bacteroidales bacterium (assembly GCA_963715785.1). Taxonomy (GTDB): domain Bacteria; phylum Bacteroidota; class Bacteroidia; order Bacteroidales; family VadinHA17; genus LD21. Next base: position 451,431 of record OY970276.1, on the reverse strand, counting down.
AGGGGAAAGGCCTGATGTCATTTGTTGAGTCTTATAGAAAGCTGACCCGGGTTCCTGAGCCTGAAAAGAAATTTTTTAAAGCGTCGGATCTGATGACCCGGGTTAAGATCCTATACAATTCACTTGAAAAGAGCGAAAACGCAGATTTTTCAGTTTCGATTCAAAACGATGATCTTGAATTCTATGCCGACCAGAACCTTATCTCTCAGGTCTTGCTAAATCTCCTTAAAAATGCTCTGGAAGCAAATGAGAATAATGATGACAGCAAGATCAGGATTGCAGCATCAGAAGGAATAAACCATCATCACGAAATTTGTGTAATTGATAACGGTCCCGGAATTTCCAAAGAAAATATCGACGAGATATTTGTGCCGTTTTTTACCACTCGGGAAAATGGTTCAGGAATTGGTCTGAGTCTTTCAAGACAGATAATGAGAGTACACGGAGGGAACCTTAAAGTCAAATCCATACCCGGAAAAGAGACAGTCTTCTGCCTTAGCTTCTAATCATAACGAATTGCCTTTACAGGTGAGATCCTGCTTATCAGCTGTGAAGGAACCAGAAGCATAATAATTATGGCTGCCATTGTACCTGCATTCAGCAAAACTATATGGATTAATTCAAGATTGACCGGCACGGTTTTTATATAATATGAACTGGCATCGAGAGTAATCAGACCGGTTTTAAGCTGAAGATAAGCTAGCCCGATGCCTATAAGATTACCCCAGAAAAGCCCTTTGCCGATAAGATATGAAGCCTGATAGAGAAATACCCTTCGTATTGTAACATCTTCAGCACCAAGAGATTTTAGCACTCCAATCATATTTGTCTTCTCAAGAATAAGGATAAGCAATCCGGAAATCATATTGAATCCTGCCACTATAAGCATCAGTAAAATAATGATTATTACATTGACATCCTGAAAATTGAGCCAGTCGAAAATTTGCGGGTACCTGCTCCTGATGTTAATAACCTTGAACTTGGTATCTGCTTCGGAAATTTTATAGCCAACCGCGTCTCGAACTGCAGTTGTCATTTCATCAAGCTTATTGAAATCTTTTATGAATATTTCAAATCCGCTCACCTGGTCTTTCCTCCAGCCATTAAGCCGCTGAATATGTCCGATATCGCAAAAGACATACATTTTGTCAAATTCTTCAAGACTTGTCTCATAAATTCCGCTGATCGTAAATTTTCTCATCCTTGGCGGATCCTGGATAAACAGCATTGTAAATGAATCACCGGTTTTAAGTCTCAGCATATCGGAGATCTTCTTCGATATAATTACCTTATTTGTGAGCCCTGTATCAGTTACCGTAAAAACTGAACCGTCGACCATATTGCTTTTAAAGTAACTCCAGTCAAAATCACTTCCGACACCTTTAAGCACAACCCCCTGGATATCTTCTTCGGTTCTGATTATACCTGCTTTTGTAGCAAATACCTCCAGATGCTCGATGCCCGGGATCTTTTTAATTTCCGGGATGAACTTTTGTGTATCGCTTATTGGTGTGGTTTCGAATGAAATATTTGAATCGAAGTTCATGATCTGTATATGCGATCCGAAGCCTACAACCTTTTCCCTGATCTGCTGTTTGAAGCCTGTTAAGATTGCCACAGCAAGGATCATAACAGCCAGACCCATTGCAATCCCAACTATTGCAATTACATTTATAGGGCGAGAAAAGGAAGTCCCTTCACGACGACCTTTTATAAGCCTGTTTGCTATGAAATATGGTAAATTCATTATCCACAAAAGTTTTCAAATTTAAGAAATTATAGGTTAACTACTCTGTGTTACTCTGTGAAACCTCCGGATACCTCTGTGAAGGTTCTTTTTTTGTTACACGGATATCACGGAGAAGCACAGAGTACCTCAGAGATCGAAAAAATGTCATAGATTTACATTCGCAAAACATAATTAAAATGAGAAGTGTACTTTTTAGTTTTTCGTTTTTCATGTTAATTGGTCTGTCTCCCGCTTGTACAGCCCAGCAATCTCCTGTGCCAGGTGCAAATCAGATTGAATTGTACAGACATCTCATAGAAGGCAAGTCTGTTGCAATCGTTGCAAATCAAACCTCAATGATCGGGAATACTTATCTTGTTGACACACTCGTGTCACTTGGAATAAATATTAAAGAAATCTTTGCTCCTGAACACGGATTCAGAGATTTAGCAGATGCCGGCGAGACAATAGAAAACGGAAAAGATATTCAAACAGGCATTCCTGTCATAAGCCTCTATGGCAAAAACCTCAAACCAACTTCAGACGAGCTGGCAGGTATTGATGTCATGATCTTTGATATTCAGGATGTTGGCACCCGATTCTACACCTATATTTCCACATTGCATTATGTATTGGAATCATGCGCTGAAAACCATGTAAAATGTCTGGTGCTTGACAGGCCAAATCCGAATGGTTTCTATTTTGACGGGAATGTTCTGGATACAGCATACAGATCATTTGTTGGAATGGATCCGGTTCCTGTGGTGCACGGAATGACCGTTGGAGAGTATGCCGGGATGTTAAATGGCGAAGGATATCTTAAAAATGGTGCAAAGTGCGACCTGGTTGTTATAAAATGCAGGAATTATACGCATCATACATTTTACCAGCTCCCGGTAAAACCATCGCCAAATCTGCCAAACCAGACTTCAGTTTATCTGTATCCTTCATTATGCTTTTTTGAGGGCACAGCAATATCATTGGGAAGAGGAACATCTTTCCCTTTTCAGGTGTTTGGCAGCCCGGATCTGCCTGACCGGGGCTTTAGTTTTACACCTGAGAGTGTCGCGGGTGCAAAAAACCCGCTCCTCCTGGGAATTAAATGCTTTGGAACTGATCTTAGGGAAGCCGTGAAAATGAAACTTGTTCCAAAACCTGAACTCAATCTCGACTGGCTGATAGGAGCATATAATGATTATCCGCATAAGGATAAATTTTTCAATTCATATTTTGATGTACTGGCAGGAGGACCCCGGTTGCGGGAACAGATTCAAAAGGGGATGACGTCAAAACAGATCCATGAAACATGGAAAGAGGGACTTGAAAAATTCGGGAAGATAAGGGAGAAGTACCTGTTGTATACGTAGATATTTCTAATAATCTTATGAATCCCTTTTTATTCAACCCCTTTCTAATCGACCCCGCAACCCCCCATTTGGGGGGTCGGAACGTCGAAGTCTATGAAATAGTTAATTCGCTATTAGACCCCCAGAATCCCTCCGCCAGAAGCGGGAGGTGGTCAAAGGGAATGATCAAACTGCTACTCTTCCGGGATAAACCTTCAGAGCCTCTTCAAGGATCATCATTGCATTTTTAAGATCCTCAATTTTTAAGACATATGCAATCCGGACCTCATTTTTGCCCAGGCCGCAGGTTGAATAGAAACCCGTAGCAGGAGCTACCATAACAGTCTGATTCTTATACTCAAATTCCTCCAGGAGCCATTGTGCAAACTTGTCAGAATCATCGACAGGCAATTTTACCACAGTGTAAAACGCACCTTTTGGCTTTGGGCAATAAACACCGGGGATTTTGTTCAGGGCTTCAACCATATAATTCCGTCGTGCAGTATACTCCCTGTTAACCTCTTTGAAATAGTCTGATGGTGTATCAATTGAAGCCTCGCCTACAATCTGTCCAAGCCCCGGAGGAGAAAGCCGGGCCTGAGCAAATTTAAGAGCAGTGCGAATGACTTCTTTATTTCTGCTGATCAAGGCACCGATCCTTACACCGCACTCACTGTACCTTTTTGATACCGAATCGAGAAGAATAACATTATTCCCGACATCTTTGAGGTTCATAGCTGAAAAATGCTCTGCGCCGTCATAGCAGAATTCCCGGTAAGCCTCATCAGAGAAAAGGAACAGATCATGTTTCATCACTATCTCTCTCAGATGCAGAATTTCTTCCTTTGAATAGAGATATCCTGTAGGGTTATTGGGATTGCAAATAATTATTCCTTTGGTATTTGATGTGATCTTCTTTTCGATTTCACTTATGGGTGGCAAAGCGAAATCATCTTTTATATGAGAGGTGACAGGTACTATCTTGATACCGGCTGTTGTGGCAAATCCATTATAATTTGCGTAAAATGGCTCAGGAGTGATAACTTCTTCCCCGGGGTTCACGCACGTCAGGAGAGCGAATAGAATAGCTTCAGAGCCACCGGTTGTGATCAGTATTTCTGTGTGGTCAATATTTATTCCGATTTTCTGATAATATACTGCCAGCTTGCGGCGATAGGACTCATTGCCGGCGGAATGACTGTATTCAATTACTTTCAGATTAATATTGCGGATCGCGTCAAGAGCTACATCGGGAGTTGGAATGTCGGGTTGCCCGATATTGAGATGATATACTTTTCGCCCTTTGCGTTTTGCTTCTTCAGAATATGGGACTAGTTTTCGAATTGGTGATGCAGGCATCAATTTGCCTTTTTCTGATATGGATGGCATAATATTTTGATTAAAAACTCATGTAATACTGATTGACAAAATTAAATAAAATAGAATGCCAAATCTATTATATGACTTGATATTTAAATTTTGTTTAATGGTTTAATAGTTTAAAAGTTTAATGGTTTTTTTAACGTTTTCAACTTTTCAATCCCTTCAGCCTTTCAACTCTAAATAGTTTGGCGAATTTTCATAATTTTGCATTTCAATTATTTTCAAACCTTTTATAATTCAACAATGGACATTCCTTCAAAATATGAGCCCGGGAAAGCCGAGAGCCGGTGGTACAAATACTGGATGGACAACGGGTTTTTCAAAAGCATCCCCGATGAGCGGGAACCTTACACTATTGTGATTCCGCCTCCAAACGTTACAGGAGTTTTGCATATGGGACATATGCTGAATAATACCATACAGGATGTCCTGGTGCGCAGGGCCAGAATGCAGGGAAAAAATGCCTGCTGGGTTCCGGGTACCGATCATGCTTCAATCGCTACAGAAGCAAAGGTCGTTGCGAAGCTTAAGGCTGAAGGAATTGAGAAGAGTGACTTAACCCGTGAGGAATTTATTGAACATGCCTGGGAATGGACGCATAAACACGGCGGTATAATTCTTGAGCAGCTTAAACGTCTTGGAGCTTCCTGCGACTGGGACCGTACATTATTCACAATGGATGAGAAGCGGTACGAATCTGTTATCAAAGTATTTGTTGATCTATACAATAAAGGTCTGATATACAGAGGCGTAAGGATGGTAAACTGGGATCCGCAAGCTATGACTGCTGTTTCCGATGAAGAGGTGATATATACCGAAGAGAAATCCAAGCTTTATTATGTGCGTTACAGGATTGCCGGTGAAGACGGGTATGTCACAGTTGCTACAACCCGTCCTGAGACAATACTGGGTGATACTGCTGTTTGTGCTAATCCCGGAGATGAGAGGTACAAGCACCTCAAAGGGAAAAAACTCATTGTTCCGATGGCTAACCGTGAGGTACCCTTCATTTTTGACAGCTATGTTGATCCGGAATTTGGAACCGGATGCCTTAAAATAACACCTGCTCATGATATTAATGACTACGAGATCGGGCTCCGTCATAATTTGCCTTCCATCGATGTTTTCAATGACAATGGCACAATGAGTGAAAAGGCGGGATTATTTATTGGTGTTGACAGGTTCAAGGCAAGGGATCTTGCCGAAAAGGAGCTGCAGAGAACCGGAGATCTTGTTAAGGTTGAAAAATACGACAACAAGATAGGACGGTCGGAGAGAACTAACTCAGTAATTGAGCCCAGGCTCTCGCTGCAGTGGTTTCTGAAAATGGAAGAGTTGTCAAAGCCTGCACTGGAGGCTGTTCTGAACGGCGACGTTCATATTCATCCGGCTAAGTTCAAGAATCTTTACAGGCACTGGATGGAGAATGTCCGCGACTGGTGTATCAGCCGGCAGCTTTGGTGGGGCCACAGAATTCCTGCGTGGTACTATAATAATACTGAGTTTGTTGTTGCATTAAATATCAGCGAAGCCCTGGAGCTGGCCCGGGAAAAAAGCGGTAATTCCTCTCTGAGCCAGGCAGACCTTCATGAAGAAGATGATGTGCTGGATACCTGGTTCTCTTCGTGGCTCTGGCCTATTACTTCTTTTGACGGTATCAATAACCCGGATAATCCCGATATCAATTACTATTATCCCACTAATGACCTTATTACAGCTCCTGAGATCTTGTTTTTCTGGGTAGCAAGAATGATCATAGCAGGTTATGAATATAAAGGACAAAAGCCTTTTGATAATGTCTATCTCACAGGATTGGTGCGTGACCAGCAAAGGAGGAAAATGTCAAAATCCCTGGGAAACTCTCCCGATCCTATTGAACTGATTGAAAGGTATGGGGCTGATGGAGTAAGAGTCGGAATGCTTCTCTGCTCTCCAGCAGGGAATGACCTCCTTTATGAAGACAGTCTGCCGGAACAGGGGCGTAACTTTTCGAACAAGATCTGGAATGCGTTCAGACTTGTTAAGAGCTGGGAGACAGATGAAAGCATTAAACAGCCTGAATCATCTGAAGTTGCAGTTAAATGGATGAATGAAGCTTTGAAAAAATCGATTGCCGAGATAGATGTAACCTTTAAAAAGTTCAGGATCTCTGAAGCTCTGATGATCACATACAAGCTTTTCTGGGATGAATTTTCAGGATGGTTCCTTGAAATTGTCAAACCGGAATATCAAAAGCCAATAGACAGGTTAACATTCAATGCCACTGTAAGTATCTTCGAAAAGCTTCTTAAAATAATGCATCCTTTTATGCCTTTTATTACCGAGGAGATATGGCAGCTTTTGCTCGATCGCAAGGATGGTGAGAGCATTATGGTTTCGAGTATGCCGGAGGCCAGAAAATTCAATAAGGAACTGATCACCGGTTTCGATTCGGTCAAGGATACGGTAAGCGCCATACGTACTGTCAGAAAAGAAAAGGAAATACCAAACAGGGAAAAAATTGAGCTTCTTGTTCTTGGTGATAAATCTGTGTATGATACTGAATTTCTTCCTGTTATAATTAAGCTTTGTAATTTGACAGATGTTCGGTTCGTTTCTGAGAAACAGCAGGGATCAGCATCCTTCCTGGTGGGTACGACTGAATATTTTATCCCGCTGGAGGGCAAACTCGATGTTGAAAGTGAAATTGCAAAGATGCAGCTGGACCTGGAATATAACCGCGGATTCCTCAAAGCTGTTATGAAGAAGCTTGACAATGAAAGGTTTGTCGCTAATGCTCCCGAAAAGGTGCTCGAACTGGAAAGGAAGAAGAAAACCGATGCAGAATCAAAGATCAATTCACTGGAAAAAAGGATTGAGGAGCTGAGGCAAATAAAACCCTGAAATCAGGGCATGACTTTCCTGACAAAGTAATTCTGATCAACTGCAGTAAGCTCCCAGCCATTATTCAGTATAAGATGCCATCCTTCGCCCGAAAAGTGGCTTTTGTCGGCTTTGAAGGATTTAGCAGTGATCCTGACGAATTTCATATTATTCGAGACGAGGCAGCCCCCTTTATCTACTGTGAGCTTACCCCAGTTATCAGATACTCTCATGGAATTATAAAGTGTCCCCAGCGAGTCGAGAGAGTGAATATCTTCAGGCTCAAAATCAAAATAAGGGCTCTCAAGCTCGAGAAATACCACTGGTTTTTCTGTGAACCGGCTAATCTGACTATTAATATTAGTTCGTATATCTTCATCGCGCTGGTTTTCCTCCCTGGTGATGGCTTCAATATCATAACTTACTGCGAGACTGCCTGCTACGTCCCTGCAGATGGCCGGCAACTCTATATTATACAGGTCTTTGACAGCGTTGCCCAGGTCAAAATTGACTACATTAATCTTTTTAAGATCGTAACCTTTTTCATATAGGAGTGTTGCATATAATGCTCCATGAATAAATCCGTAAGACCTGGCATAAGATTGCATGGCATAAATGCGGTTAAGATTTTCAAACAACCGTGTTTTAAATTCCCCTGGTGAATTAGTGCAGAGAAGCGTATAGGTAAAAGTTGCCAGTCCTTCATATGTCTCAAACTTATTTTCCTCATCGGCATTTCTTTGATAAAGTTCACGATTTGAGCCTCTGAACACCAGGGCATCACGAATGGCAAGCCGTTGTTCGTCTCCCTGACTGTTAATGGCTTTTCGCAACGCTTTCCATTCCAGTTTCATCCATAATCGGGCTTCCTTATCATCCATATTAGGTGCATTGAAATTTGAAGCTTTCATTCCTTCATTTTCCTGAAACCGGTGAAAAAGGCTGTGAATTGCCCTGGTTGTTATTCTGTAATCTTCTTCTTCATTAGGTAAAGGCACCATTGCAAATTGAGTGCCGCCATATATGACCGGAGAATTGCTGAGAACAAGTTCTTTTGGATAGAGCCCAACCCAGACTCCATCTTTTGACTTTAAATTACCCTCTTTGTCAGGGCGATTAGCGACAACCCTGCGCGATACCCTTTCAACGAACATTATCGGGCCATAAAGGTTTTTACCCCATAATTTTCCACTGTCGCGGTTGCAAATGGCTTCTATCTCCCCAAAGTATTTTGATGCTTTTTCAGGGGTAAAGAAAGAATCATTCTTTTCTTCCTTACAACTGATTAACAGAATAACTGCTGCAAAAAATATCCATTTAGTCATTATGCCAGATTTGTGGCTTCGAAAGTAATGAAAAAAAATCAGAGATAGTCAAACACATGGATATGGATGAAGATTGATATTTATTAATAACTTTGTGGAAGGCACAAATTATGATTGTATAGCTAATATATATATTTGGTATATTAAAATTACAAAACATAATATATGAATTAATAATATTAATTATTATGGCTATATTGCCGATAGAATGAAATTAGTAAAATATTCCGGCATAATTTAACTGAATCCTGATGTCCGATCACACAGATAATCTAAATCTTCTTTTTCAGGTTAGCGAAGTTGTTGCGAAAAGCTCTGATCTTGAGGAAGCTATACTTCAGGTTATGGAAGAAATGGCAAAAAAATTTGGCATACTGCAGGCTTTTCTGACCGTACTTAACAGAAACTCTTCTAAAATTTATATTGAAGTAGCATATGGTTTGACGCAGGAACAAAAGGAAAGAGGAGAATATAAGATAGGTGAAGGCATTATAGGGCAAGTTGTAAAGACAGGTCAACCGGTTATTATTCCGCACATATCGGATGAACCGCGTTACCTGAATAAAACAAAGTCAACCACCAAAATCGAAGATGAAGATTCCTTTATATGTGTTCCGATAAGAGCAAAAAATGAAATAATCGGCACTCTGAGCGTCAAACTAAAATATTATTCAAACCGCTCCTTTCAGAATGAATTACAGTTTCTAACCATCATAGCGTCCATGTTTGCCCGGTTGGTAAGGTCGAGGCAGGACAGGATCGAGGAACTTGAAAAGCTTCATTACAGAAAACTCAGGGAGCAGGGCCTTTATAGCTATAATGACCGTGTTACTTCACTGGTGGGCGAGTCAGGAACAATGCAGGAAGTTTATGATTTGATTTCAAAGGTAGCAATGACAAATGCAACAATTCTTATACGGGGGGAGAGCGGGGTTGGTAAGGAACTAGTTGCGAAAGCTATCCACGATCAGAGCCCCCGGAGCAAACAGGAAATGATAAAGATAAACTGTGCTGCAATTCCTGAAATGCTCATCGAAAGTGAATTGTTCGGCTATGAAAAAGGCGCATTTACGGGAGCTGATAAATTGCACAAGGGCCGCTTTGAATTAGCAGAAAAAAGTACAATCTTCCTTGATGAGATAGGCGATCTTTCACCAAACCTTCAGGTAAAGCTGTTGAGAGTTTTACAGGAAAAAGAATTCCAGAGACTGGGAGGAAGCGAGACAATTAAAGCTGATGTCAGGATCATTGCCGCTACCAACCGGAATCTTGAAGAGATGATTCAGAAAAATAATTTCCGCGAAGATCTCTTCTACAGGCTGAATGTCTTTCCCATCTTTATTCCTCCCCTGAGAGAGCGCCGCGGTGATATTCCACTGCTTGTTAATCATTTTATCGAAAAATATAACAGAATTCACGGGCTGGAGATAAAGCGTATCAGCTCAACAGCTATCGATCTTCTGATGACTTATCACTGGCCCGGTAACATCAGGGAGCTCGAGAATTGTATTGAGCGTGCTGCCATCCTTAGTACTGACAGGGTGATAAGATCTCCTAACCTGCCGCCAACTCTTCAGAGTGCTGCTTCGACCCATTCCCGCGTTGAAGGCAGTCTGGAAGCAATTCTCGAAAACGTCGAAAAGCAAATACTGATTGACGCTCTGAACCTGTCCAAAGGGAATATAACAAAAGCAGCTGATCAGCTTAAGCTTACCGAACGGATGATGGGGCTGAGAATTAAGAAATATCAAATCGATCCTGCAATATTCAAGAAATTTAAAGGCATTTAATTACTGACTTGCCATAAGTATCTATAAATCAGTCATTCCCTATAACAATATTTTGATGTTGATATAAATCCTACATAATGGTAGGATTTTTTATTGATTCCTACGGGTATGTAGTCTTTTTATCTCTCCGGTAATGAGCTCACTGTTTTCATTAAGTACCTCAAATAACAGTATAATAGATGATTACATGATTTAAATCAATCCATCCCAGATATTGATTCAAAAAATGGCATGTATTTGGCCTTATGGTCTGCAATAAACCAAAGAATACATCAGCGTACCTTTTTAGCACTTTGATATACGACGAAAGAGAGTAATAACCAATAATCATAATTATGAAAAAAATTGAAGCAATCATCAGGACATCAAAATTTGAAGATGTCAAAGCCCAACTTAAAGAGATGGGTATCGACTTCTTCTCATACTGGGACGCATCGGGAGTAGGAAATGAACACATGCGCGGACATCACAGCTATCGTGGAACAGTCTATGATACCCAGTACATACCGAGAATATTCATTTCAATAGTCCTGAGGGATTTAAATGTTCAAAAAACTATCGAGTGCATAGAGACTGCAGCCTTCACAGGCGAGATCGGCGATGGGATGATATTCAGCTATAATATCGAAGAATCAATAAGGATAAGCAACGGAGCCAGGGGTGAAGCATCAACAGCAGGACCGGGGGATGAATTATTAACCAAGTAATGATTACTTAAAACTTAAAACGATGACTAAAAAACTTATACTGTTCGTTGCCGCATTAATTCTGACTATTGGATCTGTTTGCTATGCAGACGGGCCCCGTAAACCTGACCCAAGCGGTGTAAACACCGGAAATATATCGGATATCTCTGCAGCTAAGCCGGGAGAACCTGTAGCGGCTGAAATATCGAATGCTGTCGGTCACAATAAAGTTGCTATCAATATGATGTGGGTACTGGTTACGGGTTTTCTCGTTATGTTCATGCAGGCAGGATTTGCAATGGTGGAGACCGGTCTTACACGTGCCAAGAACGTTGCTCATACCATAGCAATGAATTTCATGATATACCCTCTCGGGATGCTTGGATTTTATATGACAGGCTTTGCACTTATGTTCGGAGGAGTGGGAGCTCTTGGCACCCTGGGAGGGTATGATGGACTGAACAGTGAATTCAGTCTGAGCCTGGCAGGTCATTCATTCGGGCTCTTCGGTATGAAAGGCTTCTTTCTTAATTTCAGTGTGTATGATGTAGGAGTTCTGGCAATGTTCCTGTTTCAGATGGTGTTTATGGATACAACAGCAACAATCCCAACGGGTTCTATGGCTGAGAGATGGAAATTTTCATCGTTTTTTATATACGGAATTTTCGTCGGAACAATCATCTATCCTGTTTTCGGAAACTGGGTCTGGGGCGGTGGATGGCTCTCTACCCTTGGCAAGGAATTCGGCATAGGTCACGGGCATGTTGATTTTGCAGGATCTTCAGTGGTGCATATGACAGGAGGTGTACTTGCTCTTGTTGGCGCAGCTATTTTGGGTCCCAGACTCGGGAAATACAATAAGGACGGCTCTGCTAATGCAATCCCCGGGCATAATATTCCCATGGCTGTTATCGGGACATTTATACTTGCCTTCGGATGGTTTGGATTTAATCCGGGCTCAACACTTGCTGGAGGGGATCTCCGCATATCGGTGGTTGCCGTAAATACCATGATTGCATCGGGGACAGGTGCCTTAGCCTCAGTTCTCTGGATGTGGCTTTACAAAACCAAAAAACCCGATCCTACCATGATGCTTAACGGGATGCTTGCCGGGCTGGTAGCTATCACTGCTCCATGTGCCTTTGTAAGCGTCGGCGGTGCGGCAATTATTGGATTGATATCGGGTGTACTGGTCGTAGAAGCAGCAATCTATATAGATAAGAAGCTTCGGATCGACGATCCTGTCGGTGCAATTGCGGTACACGGCGTAAATGGAGCCTGGGGCTGCCTGGCTTTGGGTCTCTTTGCTGATGGCACCTATGGAGATGGCTGGAATGGAGTTGCCGGAACAGTGACAGGTTTATTTTATGGCGGTGGCTTTAGCCAGTTATTGGCCCAGATTATCGGCGTAACAACCAATATTATCTATGTAGGAGGCTTCGGCTGGGTTATGTTTAAACTCATAGATAAAGTGGTTGGAAACAGGGTTAAGCCGGAAGATGAACTTTTAGGCCTCGACATACCTGAGATGGGTGTTGAAGGCTATTCGGGAATGAAGATGGATAAGAATTCCGAAACACCTCTGTCAAGATAATAATTACTAGCCCGTGGATCGGAGGGCAAATCAATACCCGGATTTCCTCTCCATCCTTTTTGCTGAATCATGAAGAAAAATAAATAAGATAAATAAGATAAATATAAAGCCCTATGAAAATAAAAATATTCACCTGTGCAGCGATTTTGTCAATATTTTGTAATCCGGGATTTAGTCAGACCGGAACAATAACTGACACTGCGGATAAACCCAAAACAGATTTCAAAGTGACTACCGACATTGTAAGCTCTTATATATGGCGTGGTACCGTTGCAAGCTCAAACCCCAATATACAACCAACACTGGCAATAGTTACAGGAGGATTTGAAGCTGGTGTCTGGGGTTCAACCGATTACCATGCTTCCTATAAGGAATTAGATCCTTACCTGATATATACATTCAGAACATTTAAAATAGGCATCACTGATTACAACTGGACCTTTGCCAATCACTCTTATTTTGATTATGATAATTCCACAACCGATCATATTATAGAAGCGACGCTTGGCTTTACGGGAACAGAGAAGCTTCCTCTGAGCGTTACGATCAATACCATGATTTACGGTGCAGATAAAAAATGGGATTTTGAGTCGGGACAGTTTTCGGCAAAACAGAATTACTCAACATATATTGAGCTTTTATACAGTTTTGGACATTCGGGAGTTTTCGTTGGCGCCACACCTGCCAATGGATACTATGGTGCCGGTTATGGGAAAATAAAAGGTTTTGCAGTGTGTAACCTGGGTCTGACATCTTCAAAAAATATTAAAATATCACAGGATTTTCAACTGCCTCTTAAGGGTACTCTATATGTAAATCCACAGGCTGAAAGCATTCATTTTGTGATTGGTATTACTTTGTGATTTTTTCGTCAGGTTAGTCAGAAGGGGCTGTCTCAATTGAGGCAGCTTTTTTTATACTGCCTGCACCTGATCTGAAGCCGCATTACCATGTGGCTATGGGAATCCGGCTTTTTCAACAGCCCCTTGATTGGCAGACACAACTGTATTTAGAAGTCACAATAGTATTTGAGGGTGTTTCAACGCCTGTGAATCTGCCTCTTACTGTCAAAACAACATTTATCATAGATCGGGTAGCATAATTTCTATATTTTTGCCCGTTATTTAATTTTTTACCAATGGGAAAGAATAATGATATTCTGATGAACCAGAATGAACTGGTTCAGTTTCTGAAAAAACCAGCAAAGGACTTTACGCGCGACGACATTATACGATTCATGGAAGCCAAGGGAATTGCCATGCTTAATTTCAGGTATGTGGCTGACGACGGCAAACTCAAATCATTGAATTTTGTGCCATTCAGCAGGGATCATCTTGAATCGATCCTCACTGCAGGTGAGCGAGTTGACGGTTCCAGCCTTTTCTCTTTTATAGGATCAGGATCCAGCGATTTATATATAATTCCACGTTACAGAACGGCCTTCGTGAATCCTTTTACGGAGATCCCCACCCTGGAAATTCTCTGTTCATTCTATAATAGTGTGGGGCTGCCGCTTGAAGGCGCTCCTGAGTATATTCTCAGGAAAGCATATACACGGTTTACCAAAAATACCGGGTTTAAGTTTAAAGCGTTCGGTGAGCTTGAATATTATATTAAATCGCTTCATGATGATCTCTATCCTCTGGTTGACCAGAAAGGCTATCATCAGTCAAAACCCTTTGCCAAATTTGAAGATCTCAGGGTTGAGGCTCTGGAGCTATGTGCAAAAGCCGGATGCAGGATCAAATACGGGCATTCCGAAGTTGGCAGCTTTACAAAGGATGGTGAGGATTTTGAACAGCATGAGATTGAATTTATGCCGGTTGAAATAGATGAAGCTGTTGATCAGTTGCTTATTGCCAAATGGATAATCAGGATTCTTGGATCAGAATATGGTGCCGAAGTAAGCTTTGCTCCAAAAATTACCGTGGGTAAGGCCGGTTCAGGAATGCATATTCATATGATGCTTGAAAAGGATGGTGTGAATATGATGGTTGAGAACGGAAGGCTGAGCAATAATGCGAAAAAGATGATGGCAGGTATTCTTGATCTCTCAAAAGCGCTTACAGCTTTTGGTAATACCATTCCTACTTCTTATCTCAGACTGGTGCCTCATCAGGAAGCACCCACAAATATTTGCTGGGGCGACAGAAACCGATCTGTGCTTATCCGTGTACCTCTTGGCTGGAATGGTTGTACCAATATGATTAAAGATGCGAATCCTGCCGATAACACAGAGTTTATAGATATGCCTTCAAAACAAACCGTTGAGATCAGATCACCCGATGGATCAGCCGACATTTATAAACTTTTTGCCGGACTTGTGATCGCAACAGAGCATGGGCTCGGAATGGATGACTCACTCGCAAGGGCAGAAAATCTCTATGTAGACTATAATATATTTCAAAATCAGGATGGGAAAAAGAGGAAAAGCCTTGAGTCGCTTCCTGCTTCATGCTGGGAATCAGCTGAATGTCTCCTTGCTCAGAGAGAAACTTTTGAAAAAGACGGCATATTCCCTGCCGCTGTAATTGATAGTGTGGTATCGCGACTAAAATCTTTTGATGATAAGGGGCTGAGTGAAAAGCTGTATAACAGGAATGACGAGATAAGCGATCTTGTCAGGAAGTTTCTTCATTGCAGCTGATCGTTTTCAGTCGCTCCGCATCCTCACTCCTTGCATCCATGATGCTGACATTCAGCTCAAACCCGATGAGTATGGCTATCGAATTGAGATACAGCCAGATAAGTATAACCATTAATGTTCCAATCGAACCATATAGCTTATTATACTGGCCGAAATTGTTTACGTAAGCTGAAAATCCCAGAGAAGTAAGGATGAAAAGTAATGTAGCTATTGTGGAGCCCGGTGAAATAAATCTGAATCCGGTCCTTTTTGCAGGTGCAAAATAGTAAAGGAACGATATGGCAAGGAATAGCAGCAGGGCAATCACTATCCACCTGAGAAATGTAAGAAATAAGATTACAAAACGTCTTTTAACAATGTGAAGGACAACCAGTCTGTTGACTCCCATTTTACCGAATATTACGAGAAAACCTGCAACAGAGATCATGAAAATAATGATAAGAAGTAATATCACAGATATTTTTCTCTGGTTAATCCATGACCTTGTTTTAAAAGTATGGGCGGAAACAACAAAGGCATGTATAACGGCATGTATCCCATTCGTGGAAAAGATAACTGTGGCAAAGAACATTATCAGAAGGAGCCCCTTGCTTTTATGAGTAACTATATCAATGATAGTTGTTTCAAGAAAATTAAATGCATTGGATGGCAGGAAATTCTCAAAAAGCCTGATCAGTTCCTGCTGGAAATTCGGGATCGGAATAAATGGAATAAGTGTGAAGAGAAATATTGATGCAGGCAGCAGAGCCATAAGTAGATTGAATGCAATTGATGATGCCCGTGTTACAAGAACACCTTTCCTGAAGCCTCTGATAACGAATGAAAATACCTGGCTTATAGACACTCCGTCAAAACCGGGAAGAACCAGTTTCCTGATTTTATCTTTGCGTCTCAATGCTGACTCTTCCCTGAGATTCATTAACTATATGGCTTTAAGACTCATATCCAAACTCTTAATATGATGGGTAAGCGCACCTACTGAGATAAAATCAACACCACATTCGGCATAGGATCTTATTGTTGAGAGATCAATTCCCCCTGAAGATTCTGTTTCGTACCTTCCTGCAATTTCCTTAACGGCTGTGAGTGTATCACCAACACTGAAATTGTCAAGCATTATTCTGTCAACACCGCCGACCGATATTATCCTTTTAACGTCATCAAGTGATCGTGCTTCTATTTCCACTTTTAGATCCAGATTGTTCCTTTTCAGATATTCCCTGGTTTTGAGAACTGCTTTTTCAATTCCCCCTGCATAATCAATATGATTGTCTTTTAAAAGGATCATGTCAAACAAACCCATCCTGTGATTTACTCCGCCGCCTATCCTTACGGCTTCTTTCTCAAGAAACCTGAAAAGAGGAGTGGTTTTGCGTGTATCGAGAATCTTTGTGTTCAGTCCTGAAAGCTGATCTGCATATTCACGCGTGCTTGTGGCGATTCCGCTCATTCTCTGCATGATATTCAGTACAAGACGTTCTGATTTTAATATTGACTGCTGATTGCCTTCAAGGTAAAATGCAATATCTCCGGGAAAAACCTTAGCGCCATCGTTGAGTAACAGGTCCGTTCTCAGGTTTTTATCTATAACTGAAAATACTTCGGTTGCGACTCTTATCCCGGCAAGTACTCCATGCTCTTTAATAAGAAGCTTAGCCTTTCCCCTGGCATCTTCAGGTATACATGCAAGCGAGGTATGATCACCGTCACCCAGATCCTCTGCAAGGCTATTTGTAATGAATTCCCTTAGAATCCTATTTTCCATTGTCAGATTCAATACGTATCTGATGTATCAGGAGCTCCTGACCAACTTTCTTGAGAAGAAAATAGACACGAAAATCACCCTTGTCGGTCTTTAAATTACCTATTGCGTATTGAGCATCATTCTTTGCTCCCTGATGACGGATAGTAAAATCTCTGGTCTGATATTCTGCAAAAAAATCTTTAAGAATGGTTTCCGCCACATTTTTTTTGTAGAAATCTTCTTTATCAAGCAGCAGCAGTTCAATAGTGGAATTCATGTACTTTGATAATTCAGATGCATTGCCGGCTTTGAAAGCTATTGCAATCCCATCGGGAATCTTTGCCTGATCCTGAGCCCTGGCAGCCAGGCTGCTTAAGGTTATAAGCACTACCGGAATAAGATTTACGGATTTCATATCTGTTCAGTTTTATTATTGCGGACAAACAAGTCAATGCACCACAAATTTAATACTTATTTGATTATGAAAGCTTCTTATATCATCAATTCCTTTGTGTGCCTTCATGAGAACCCTCGCATATCTCCGGGGTATAAATATAAAACATTGAACCACAAGGAAACACAAAGTATTACTCAAAGAAACACAAATGAGAGTTCTGACAGTTTAAGTCAACTTTTCACCTGTATCAGGATTAATGTTTCTGTGTATTATAAAATACTATTTTTGTATGAGTTATCTTGAGTACCGGTGAAACAGAAATGAAAGCTTTTTATGAAGATCATCCTATTGCTGACAGGGAAAACAACTGATAAAAATATTGCTGAACTGGTTGAATTGTATTCCGGAAGAATAAAAAGATATTCAGCTTTTGAGATTATTACCCTTTCTGATGTGAAGAATACAAAAAACATGCCTGTTGAGGAACAAAAGATAAAAGAAGCAGCCAGAATCATACAGTCTTTCACTGAAGATGATTATATTATATTGCTTGATGAGAGGGGGAAAGAGTTGAAAACCATGGAATTTTCGGGTATTATGGAAAAGTTGTTTTTTCTTCCGAAAAAGCGGATTGTCTTTGTTATCGGAGGTCCATGGGGCTTTTCAGATACGGTTTACAAAAGGGCTGATCTGAAAATGTCACTGTCAAAAATGACTTTTCCGCATCAGCTGGTACGATTATTGTTTCTTGAACAGCTTTACAGGATATTTACAATTATCAAAGGAGAGCCGTATCATCATGAATAAGACATGATTTTATATTTATGAGAACATCACGTTATCCTATATTTCTTCCTATCCTGACAGTTGTTGTACTGCTACTTGCAGTTGCTGCCGAATCAGTTTACTTCAGCGATTTTGAGTATCGCTACAGGACGAAGATGTTCAACAAAACCCTTGCTGAGAAAGAAACTATTATGGATGATTGTCTGACTGACATGAAACCCATTCTGGCTAATGTAAGACATCACGGATCCGTTTCGGAAAACAACATTTTCTCTCTTGCCGATCAGAACAAGATAACTATTCTTGAATATATTGATAATAAGCTGGTTTACTGGTCTGACAACGAGTTCGATGTTCCCCTGGTATATGCCGATTCAATATATAGCAAACCGCTGGTTTTCCTTCAGAATGGATGGTTCATGACGAAAACAATCCAGTCGAGAAATGAAAAAATAGTTGCGCTTCTCAGGTTGCATACCGACTATGGTTTTGAGAATGACATAATTAAAAGCGGGTTCGAAAAAGAATTCAAAATACCCGAAGATGTCGGATTGAGCACCGACAGCAGAGCTTCCGGATACCATATTCGTGATAAGGAGGGTGACTTCCTCTTCTCTCTTATCTTTCCGGCTGTCAGGGAAAATACTGGCTTTATCCTTCTTCCGGTAAGTTTATGGGCCGCCGCCTTTTTCCTGATCATTCTACTCACCTTTGAAGTGGTCAAATTTGCTGCCAGGAAGGGGAAAACTACTCTCGGATTAATTTTCTCTCTTCTGACTCTTCCTCTTATTTATCTTATAATTCTGTATACGGGGAGACCGCTATCAGTCTTCCAGACTGAGCTTTTTTCTCCCTACGAATTCTCATTGAATAAGGTAATTCCTTCACTTGGTCACCTTCTTGTACTCGCGATCCTTTCAGCATCATTTACAACTATTCTTTTCCGTCACATCACATTAAAAGAAAGGAAGGGAAATAACGGAATAAGGGATTATCTCTACCTTTCCCTGATACTGATGGCAGGTGCTCTGATACTCTGCCAGTACCAGTGGCTCTTCCGGGAGCTCATCTCAACCTCGACAATCAACTTTGAGACTTACAAGGTGCTGGAATTGAATATGTACAGTCTTGCGGGTTTTGTATCCCTGTGCCTGTTCCTTATGGTTCCCGTTCTCTACCTTTTTAAAATATTCCAGAGTGTAAAGCTCTTTGATACCGCCAAAGCCATTGTGCCCTTTATCATATCTTTAATTATTCCGTCAGTCTTCTTTTTTGACCAGCCAAAGACATTGATACCCCTTTCATTGTTTTATATTGGTCTGGTTATAATAAGCCGTATTGCTACAAAGAGATCTTTTGCACTGTTTAATATTACGGTAATCATTTCACTTTTTGCCGGAGTCTATTTCCTGTATCAGATCACTACCCTGTCTGAAAAGAAGACTACTGAAAATCTTAAAATCCAGGCCGTATCATTCTCATTAGAAAATGACCCTGAAGCCGAACAACTCTTGCTTGATTTATATCCCGCGATAAAAAAGGATACCGTGCTGTCGGATATGATGAGGGCTGAATATTTCAACAAGGATAATGTTGATAAGATATCTGACTATATACAGGATAATTATTTTACGGGCTTCTGGAAAAATTATCATTTCAGCCTCTATCTGTGCCACAGCGATCAGCCTTTGCAAATTGGCACCGGCACCAATAAGATGCAAAACTGCTTTAGCTTTTTTGACGAACGCATCAGGAGAGAAGGCCACAGGCTTACCGGGACTGAATTTTATTTTCTTGATAACCAGGGAGGAAGAGCTTATTATCTGGGCAGATATTTTTACAGGTCTGAAAAAAACAGAACAAATGGATTATTCATCGAACTGTACAGTGATCCGAATGTTTTTCAGCCGGGATATTCCGAATTGCTTCTCGACAAGAGATATCATGGTTATGCAGGTCTTAAGGACTATTCCTTTGCCAAATATATTAACGGAGAGATAGTTTTACGCACAGGAGACTTTCCGTATGATAAAACTGACGCAGACTATCTTGATAAATTTTCAGATTACAGGATTTTCAGAGAAGACGGTTACAGGCATGTGCTTTATAAAAACGGAAATACTACAGTAATGATTTCTCGTCCGGTCCTGAATGCCGGAGATATAATAATTTCTTTTGCCTATCTCTTTGCGTTCCTGCTTTTCTTTTCGAATCTGATCATACTGCTTATAAGAAGGCCGGTGGTCAGAGGCGTGAATCTTTTTAATTTCAGGCAGAAGCTCCAGGTATCTTATATCGGCATACTCTTATTCTCCTTTATTCTGATTGGCATAGTTGTGGCATATATTACCATCAGCCAGTATAAAGCCAAGCATTATGAAAACATAAAGGAGAAGCTAAATTCGGTATATATGGAACTCGACAGTAAGCTTTCAATGGAAAAGTATCTGTCGCCTGATTGGAAGGGTAATGGTTATTCGTCGCTAAATGATTTGCTTATAAAGTTGTCTAATGTTTTTAATACAGATATAAATCTGTATAACATAAACGGATTCCTCATTGCAACCTCAAGAGAAGAGATCTTCGACCGCGATCTTACGAGCGAGCGAATTAATAATCTGGCTTTCATAAACCTCAGACACCTGGCAAAAAGCGAGTATTACCAGACGGAGAAGATCGGGAAGCTTCAATATCTGTCAGCATATGTCCCGTTTTACAACGCCGACAATAAAGTCCTGGCCTATCTGAATCTGCCGTACTTCAGGATGCAGAGTGTGCTTGCAAGGGAAATTTCCAACCTTATAGTGGCCGTTATTAATTTCACGCTTCTCCTTATTTTGATTACCATGAGTCTTGCAGTGATCATAAGCGGGAGGCTGACTGCGCCGCTGTCAATGCTGAGTAAAGGGATCGCCACGGTAGGAGTCGGCAGGAAAAGTGAACATCTCACTTATGCCGGGAACGATGAGATCGGTGAACTGGTAAAACAGTATAACGTGATGGTCGATGAGATTGAGGAAAGTACCCACAAGCTTGCCAACTCCGAAAGGGAATACGCATGGCGCGAGATGGCAAAACAGATTGCCCATGAGATAAAAAACCCTCTCACTCCAATGAAACTAAATGTGCAGCAGCTGTTAAAATCGTGGAATGATAAGGTCCCGGGATTTGATAAACTGCTTGAACGATTTACCAGGAATCAGATAGAGTATATTGATGATCTGTCTTCAATTGCTTCGGCTTTTTCAAAATTTGCAAAGATGCCGGTATCCAATCCTGTTGAAGTAAATATTTTGGACCAGATCAGGATTACCCTCGAGCTCTTTAAGAATACTGTTAATGTGACTTTCAGGGTGCACTGGCCCCATGAAAGCAAAATTGTGGTTTATGCTGATAAAGAGCAGCTTAACGGAGTTTTTGCAAACCTGATCAAGAACAGTATACAATCAATACCGGTGGGACGGGAAGGATTGATAACACTTGGACTTGAAGTTAAAAGCGATAAATTAATTGTTTCTGTGTCGGATAATGGTTCAGGTATACCCGAGGAATTGAGGAAGAGTCTTTTTACTCCTAATTTTACTACGAAATCCTCCGGGATGGGATTGGGTTTATCCATTGCAAAAAAATACATTGAAAGTACCAATGGCAGGATCTGGTTCGAGTCAGAAGTAAATAAAGGATCTGTTTTTTATTTTGAGCTGCCTGTTATGTATACCGTTGAGAGGCCGGGTAACTGAGCCTTGTATCAGGATTTTTAGCAACGATAACTTAGTTTAACTGAATGTGAGCAATAATATTCAAGATAATAGTTATATTAGCGGTTCTGATACCTGAATGATGACCGGCGATATTTTCCGTCATAAAAAGAAATTTGTACTTTATTTGCTGCTACTTTGTTTTAGCAATACCGCGTTATTTGCACAACCCGACAGTGTTATAGTAAATAGTTACGCAAGAGTTACATCGAGGAGCAATAATCAGGTAATACTAAATGACGCTTCATCCTTTAACACAGGGGACACAGTTTTGATTATTCAGATGCAGGGTGTGGCAATCAATACTACAGATGCTCTTGGTTATGGAACAACAGTTGAACAACGAGTCGGAATACCTGGCAGATATGAATTTTTAATTATTCAAAATAAAACCGGCAATACACTTACTTTCGGCACAAATATAAATAAATATGACCCCCTGGGCTATGTGCAGATTTTAAAAGTTCCTTACTTTAATACTTTAGATCAGGCAAAAGTATTAACGTGTAAAAAATGGGACAGAATAAATAAAACAGGTGGAGTTCTGGCCATTATTGTTGGTAAAACTCTCACTCTTAATCAGAATATTGATGTTTCGGGCAAAGGGTTTACAGGAGGCAAGGACACTATAGGACTGGGAGACTGTTCAAGCACTTCCGGGATTCTTGAAACCTATTCATTTCCACGGTCTTTTCAGAATGCCGGCTATAAGGGTGAAGGACTCGCCTCTAATCTGAGTCCTTGTCCAACCTGTTTACCACAAGTATTGCCTGAATATCTTAAAGGACAAGGCGTTTTGTTTACTGGTGGCGGAGGTGGAAACGGAAAATTCTCAGGCGGAGGCGGAGGTTCAAACAGAGGTATAGGCGGACAGGGAGGACAGGAATATTATTCGTGCCCTCCACAGATAAATCTGGGAGGATATTATGGCGTGTCAGTGACAGGAACCGAGATTGATACTGCAACAGGTGGTATTTTTATGGGTGGTGGTGGAGGTTCCTCTACCAGATGGGCCGGTTCTGTTTCAACTGCCGGTGGAAATGGCGGAGGAATCGTAATTATAGTTACAGATGAGCTAATTGGTAACGGAAACAAAATAATTGCAGACGGTAAAAGTGTTTCCACATCGAAACTAAATGCCGGTGCAGGTGGGGGCGGCGGTGGAGGTTCCGTTATTATTTCTTCAAATTCCTTATCAGCTGTAGAACTTTCAGTTAAAGGAGGTAATGGGGGAAATCATCTTGACGGATTTGGTGAAGGTGGCGGCGGCGGCGGCGGGTTAACATGGATTAGTCAGCTATCAGGTCCTCCAACTGTCATCAATAACCTGGACGGCGGTTCCCACGGAATTGATACTATCCAGGGCACTTCATCAGCTTCTTCTGGTTCACAGGGCTTAGCAAAGTATAATTTTAAAGCTCAGCTTAATGGATTCTTATTTAACTCGATACATTCTTCTGTCACGGGAGATCAGACGGATTCAGTATGCTCAAATGTAATTCCTCCAAAGATAATTGGAACAACTCCGGTCGGTGGAACACCTGGCACCGGTTATTTGATCACCTGGGAAAAAAGTTATAACCTGTCTGTCTGGATACCACTGGTAACAAATAGTACTGACCCTGCCGATATCAATTATACGCCGGCCGGTCCGCCGGAAACTTCAACGGTTTACTATAGGAGAACAGTAACAGATCATTCACTTCCCACTCCTATAATTGATTATGGCAATACGGTTCAAATCATTGTTCAGCAGGCTATTCAGAACAATTTCATAGTCGCAAACCCCGATACAATTTGTAATGGCATGGATCCCCTGTTAATTAAACAGGGAACGCCTGACCTTATAGTACCTTCAACAAGTTTTCTGAAATATATCTGGCAGGACAGCACCCTTGGGATTTCATGGGGCACAGAATTGCCTGGAGATAATGTCAAGGAATATGTTCCGCCCGGAGGTTTGACCAAAGATACCTGGTACAGACGAACCGTTATATCGGGCAGATGCGTTGATAAGAGCTCATTGACAAAAATCAGAGTTCTTGATAAAATAAATAATAATGCATTTTCCCAGCTGTATGATACAATCTGCTTCGGAGGAAATACCAACCTTAATACCTCTGCAGGGCCGACTGGAGGAGACGGAACCTTCAGATATTTATGGGAATCAAACTCCACAGGTCTTACCGGGCCATGGTCGCCAATAATACCTTCTCAGACCGCGGCTTCGTTTGACCCTGATGCCTCAGTTTCACTTCCGGCCGGAGACCATTACTACAGACGAAAAGTTTTTTCCGGCGAGCTGAATGCCTGTCAGGATTCCGGCGCTGTTGCCTCACGAAAGGTTCTGCCTGTCATCACCAATAATCTGATCCAGTCCGACCAGACTATCTGCGCGAATACTGCTTTTCTGCCTCTGTCGGGGACAACTGCATTACCGGCAGGAGGAGCAGGGACATATTCTTATTTGTGGGAACAGAGTCCGAACGGCACCACACTTTGGACAAATGCGACTGGTAATATCACTGGAAATACTTATTCCTCCCCGGTTCCATCTTTAACTTTACCAACCTGGTACAGAAGAACCGTCAACTCCGGGTTATTTAAAAATAATCCGGTTTGTACCAACACAAGTCCGCCGGTTGCAATTACTGTTCAGCCTGCAATTTTAAATAATAACATAACTATACAAGGCTCCAGTCCCGATACTACCATCTGCAACGGACAAATTCCGAATCAACTGGTAAGAAATGGTTCTCCGTTAACAGGAGGAAACGGCACTTTTTCAGCCCAATGGGAAGCATCAACATCTCCGGTCGGAACATTTGCTGACATATCAGGTGCAAACAGCTTTACCTTTACGGAAGTAGGACTCATGTCTTCAAGATTTTATAAGTTGAAGGTAACATCAGGCACATGCTTGTCGGAGAGCAATATTGCCTCTGTTAATGTACTTCCAAAAATAGCGGGATTTAATATTGAAGGCGACCAGTCGATCTGCAAGAATCAGCCGCTTCCCGCTCTTAACAGCATTGCGCCGGGACCTACCGGAGGTGACGGCACCTACAGGTATAAATGGGCACAGAATGTGGCAAATGCAGGATGGACAGATGTAGCTTCCAATGGCGCGGCTGCCAGCTACTCAAAATCTTCAATAAGCGATCCTACTGATTATAAGAGATACATCTATTCAGGTCCGATGGATTGCTGCCAGGATACATCAAATATCGTAAGCATCACTATCCTACCAATTCCTGCTGCTCCTAACCCCGGTCCTGATACAACAATTTTTTCACTGGGCAGGATTTACCAGATGAAGGCCGCTCCGCCACTGGCCGGAGAGACTGGTGCATGGACAACAGTGAGCGGTGATGGTAAAACAGATGATAATTCATACAATACCTATGTACGGGAATTAAATGGCACAACAACATTTTTGTGGACTGTGACAAAAGGT
The DNA here is from genome assembly GCA_963715785.1 of uncultured Bacteroidales bacterium. GTDB lineage: Bacteria > Bacteroidota > Bacteroidia > Bacteroidales > VadinHA17 > LD21. The sequence goes on along the minus strand of OY970276.1, from coordinate 425,927 downwards.
ACCTGTTCTCTTGATTCTACATTGGTTATCACTCTGAGCGATGATAATAAAGCTATTCCACAGGGCTTTTCTCCAAATTACGACCAGGTAAATGATGTATTTAAGATTGATGGATTGTATAAAAAGGACGAAACTGTTCAGCTCAGCGTGGTTAACGGTGCAGGAACAGAGGTCTTTTCAACTTCTTCTGTCAGCGGAGATACCTCAAAATGGAAAGACTGGGATGGAAAAAACTCCGCTGGTATAGAGCTCCCGGAAGGCACTTATTACTATATACTGAAAGTGACTACCAGCAAAGGTTTTGTTACCAGGAAAAGTGGATTTATTATTCTTAAAAGATATTAATGGTGAATTTGTTGACACGGATTTATATTGATCTGCTTCGGACAGGTAAGATAAAACTGGTATTCTCAATCCTATTTTTATCACTATTCAGATGTGTACCTGGACAGGCGATCCCCGATTCAACAGGAATCAGCCTTGGATATCCGGTATACAGCCAGTACCTCCAGAATGGATTGCTTATCAATCCTGCCTACGCCGGTTCACGCGGTTCCCTGAGCGCCTTCATGTCGTACAGGATGCAATGGATGGGTATTCCGGGTGCTCCTGTTTTTCAGACATTCTCACTTAATGCCCCAATGAAGAATGACAAAGTAGGTCTGGGCTTTACGGCACAATTCATGCAATTCGGATTTACAAAATCGCAGAGCATATACGCTAGCTACGCTTACCGGATTGCACTTGAAAAAGGGAAACTTGCGTTCGGTCTTAAGGCCGGGTTCGACAGATCTAACACCGATTATACCGGTATACTGACAACTACAAGCGGTGATAAGGTATTCATGACAAATGATAAACCCTATTTTCTTCCAAACGTTGGTGCAGGGATATATTATTATTGCGAAAAGCTGTTTGCAGGGGTTTCAATACCGGCATTCCTCAGTTATAAAAAAAATATTACCACAGGCTCAGTCGAAGCTCATCACAGCATTAATGACTATGATATTATCTTTTCAGGCGGGGGGCTTGTGAGCTTCTCCGATGGCTTCAAATTTAAACCCTCGGTTCTGATAGATTACTCTCTCGATAAGGCAAAGAAACTCCGGCAGCTGGATATTAACGGGAACTTCATTATCGGTGATATGATCTGGATCGGGGGTTCGTGGCGAACTTCAGAACAGGTCGCAGTGGGTATTGTTCAGGTTCAGCTGAATCCGCAGTTTATGTTCGGCTGCTCATATGATTATCCTGTCGGAAGAATGAACACTTATTCAAAAGGATCGACGGAATTTATTCTGAGGTACGAATTCGGGTATAAAGTAAGCACAGCCAATCCAAGGTATTTTTAATTAATGACTAAGAGGTTTTTATATATCACAACAATATTCCTGATGGCATTTCTGATTTCTTTTCAGATTAATGCGCAGCAGATCTCTCCTTATGCGGTTAAAAGGATGCCATTTAATATTAACGGCTTCAGTAACATATCTCCGGTAATAGTAAAAGACGGGATCATTTTCTGTTCCAACAGACGGTTCAGCACCATAAAAGACCGTACCGGTTTCGATGGCAGCCGTATCTATAATCTCTACCTGGCTGAGAAAAAGGACACATCCGATTTCCGGAGACCAAAGCCCCTGACCAGTGAACGAAGTAATAAATTCAACAATGGACCGTTATGTTTAGCGCCCGATGGCAAGACAGTTTATTTTACGAGTGAAGTTGAAACGGGGAAAATGGCTGATAATAAAAATTTCAGGAATCATAGCGGTATTTTCATAGCAGAACTTTCGGGCACTGACCTTGTGTCACTCCGGCCCTTCAAATACAATAATCCGAATTATGATATTGGACAACCGTCAATAAGCAAAGACGGTAAATACTTGTTTTTTGCCTCTGATATGCCCGGCGGCAGTGGCGGATCTGATCTTTATTACTGTGAACTGCTTAATGGCGACTGGTCTTCTCCCGTCAACCTTGGATCAAAAGTGAACTCTCCCAGTTCAGAAAACTATCCTTTTATGCATCCCTCCGGAACACTATATTTTACTTCCGACAGGCCCGGCGGAATAGGCAAGCTGGATGTCTATTCCACATCATTGACTAATGGTTCATGGGACGATCCCGTGCTTCTTCCGGAACCAATCAATTCGACGTCGGATGATTTTGCGTTTGTTGCCGAGCCGGACCTCCAATCAGGCTATTTCAGCTCCAACAGGCGAAGAGAAGACGATATCTACCAGTTCGTTTCGACAATTATCAGGAAAGCCTCATGCGATACGCTGGAAGAAAATAATTACTGTTACCGGTTCTATGAAGAGAACGCCATAAAGTATGACACGCTGCCTTTCCGTTATGATTGGAAATTCGGCGATGGAACAAAAGGAACGGGCCGCGATGTTATTCATTGCTTTAAAGGTCCGGGAACATATACGGTTCAGCTGGATGTAGTCAATTTGGTTACTAAACAGGTAACTTACAATGAAAAATCGGAGACTGTTGAAGTGACTGAAATTGAGCAGCCCTATATCTCAGCACCCGACAGGATAAGCACGAATGAAAAGATTACACTGAGTGCAGACAGCACTAATCTGCCAGGCTGGAATATATCGCAGTACTATTGGAATTTTGGCGACGAAACTATTGCTGTAGGTAAAAATGTTGATAAAAGTTACAATAAACCGGGGACATACAACATTCAGCTTATTATTACTGCTCAGCCGGTTGCGGGATCGAGTGCAAGGGAGGCTTGTATTTCTAAAAATATTATTGTAATCCCTAAACGCTGATACTGAAAATAACTAATTTTAACTTTAATGAAATTGAAAAAATCAATATATAAAATACTGCCTCTTCTCGTTTTGATTGTTTTCTCCTGCTTCCCCGACCTGTCGGGTCAGCCTGTGCCGGGGAAAGATGAAAATATTCCCTTCCTGGTGACTTTTGGCAAGGAGGGTAAAACATCGTGGGGTGATGATGATTTTTACCAGATCTTTTTCTTCAGCATTCTGAAGGATTATACTCAGCCCTTCTATATAAGGGTATTTGATCCGGATTGCGGAGGGGAATGGGATGAAATTCAGGGTGATTTCAATACCAAAACAAAATTTTCGGTTTATGGTGGGAAAGGTGTGGATCCTGAAAAAAATGAAGAATCGCGCGGACTGCTGAAAGGCTTGAATTATAAATCGGGGAACTTAATCGCTTCAAAGGTATTTGGCAATGACGCTAAATACGATAACAAATATTATACATTCGGGCCGTTCAATCCTGCTGAAGGAGACTTTAATACAAAATGGAACAGCTTCATGTTCAAAATTGTTTGTGAGGGAATAAGCGGCGATGACGGGAATCTGTACAGGTACTTCCTTAGCAGTGATCCTGATAATAATATTCCCATTGAAGGAGCCAATGCATTTACCTATGCCTACCATTTCCGGATGTGGAACGATTTCAAAAGCGTTTCACACATATATCCGTATATCGATACCGGTGTTGTGTATATAAAACAGCACAATTTTGACTGGGATAATGATGGAAATATAATGGTTGTTTCAAGATATAAACAGGGAATTCCCGTACCTATATCGAATGAGGATGACTGGGTTTTATCCAATATCCCTATTGAACCGCCGGAGGTTGGATCCTCACTTGATTTCCAGTTCCATAAAAGGCAGGATGAGCTGGTTAAAAATAATAACGTGGTAATTACACTTGAGAACCAGCGGGGTGACGCTGTGAAGTTCTTTAGCTCTCCAATCGGAGGTGTTCCGATTTATCAGCCAAAGTTGCGCGTTGAAAAAGCGAAGCCCAAAAAATAAGTTTAGCCTGTAATGAGATTTAATTTCAGTTTCAAAGTATTAATCAGCTCGATCGGGTTCTTTTGGGTATTTTCATTATTATCAAGCGGACAGAGTTATAGTTTCATAAATTACGGAACTGAAAAGAACATTGGGAATGGCTTCGTTTATTCCATTGTACAGGCAAATGATGGGTTCCTGTGGATTGGGACTGCAAATGGACTGACTCGTTTTGACGGTAATCTTTTTTACCCGGTACAGTATCCCGACTCTGCTTCCGGAGGTTATCCGGCAAAGAGTCTCAAGGATAAGAAGGGAACTCTTTGGTTTGGTTTTAGTGATGGAGCCGTCCTCTATGCAAAAAATAATAAGCTTATACAGGTTCCTATACCAAACACTAAAAGCATAAGTGAGCTTATTGAAGGGCCTGATGGACTGATTTATATTATTCCACAGGGAAAAACCATCTTTTCAATTAATCCTTCAAAGCCGTCCGAGATCCGTCAATACTCAATATCTGTTGATCCGGCATTGTACTCGGCAGCCTTTACGAATACTGGGGATCTGCTTATCGGAACCCAGGAAAATCTTTTGATATGCAAACTTGAGGAGGGTAAAGTTTCAATTATAAGGACAGTTGAAGGGTCTGATTCATTTGGTGTTACAGCAATACACAAGATCGGTGACGGCTCACGGTTTATTATAGGAACTGATGATAATGGCTTGTACGAGCTGAAGATTTCAGATAAAAATGATGTCCTCACACGTATTCCTGACCATCCGGAATTAAACTCCCTGAAAGTCCAATCAATAACACAGGACTCATCAGGAATGCTCTGGATCTCCACTTCCGGATCGGGCGTTATCCAGCTGGAACTGGCGGGTGATTTTGAGAAAGTGAAATCGGTTAAAAACTATGATATTAATTCAGGTCTGACAGGGAATAATGTAAAAACAGTATTTCAGGATATCGAAGGGAATATATGGTTCGGACTTTATGGCGAAGGAATCTCAATGCTGGCTTCAGAATCACTTAGCTATTATCTGCCGGGAAAGAATTCTCAGGAAAACAATATTCTTTATATTAAAGATTTTGGAGATCATATTATTCTCGGTACCCCGTCGGGATTTCATATTTTTGATCCGGTTGTCGGCAAGTCACTCTCTTATACAGATCTGTCTGGCAGCATAGGCCATTCGGAAATAAAAGCCTTCTACCTTGACAATGACCTGAATTTATGGATAGGAACAGCAGGAAACGGTCTGTTTGTCAGAAACGTTAAGGGATCAGTGAAGCAGTTTTACAAGTCAGGCGATTCCGGGTCAGACGATATCAGGGATATTGAAATGGATGATACGAACATCTGGCTTGCAACTACAAATGGGGTTATTGTTCTGGATAAGAAAGGTAATGCAAAGAAGAAATTCGATATTAATAACGGACTTCCTCATAACAGCATTGATAAAATCCTGCTTACCAGTTCAGGAGAGGCTTGTATAGCCACTGAAAGTGATAAGCTTTATAAAATAAACCGCAATTTTGAAGTTACTTCTGAAAATGAAGTCATGTCGGGAAGTACAAGAAACCGTATACTCTCATTTTCACAGTCAAAAGACGGAGCAATATGGGCTGCAACTTATGGGAATGGCATTTTCAGGTTTCTCAATGATTCTGTTACATCGGTTACAAGAGCAGATAATCTGATGTCGAATTACTGCTACAGTATCTATGCTGACGATGAAAACAATATCTGGGTTGGTCATAATAAAGGATTTTCGAGATATAATATTTCTACCGGAATAGTTAACATTTTTGGAAATGATTTTTCTAAAGCAGGAGTATGCAATCCGGATGCTATATACGAATCTGCAGGTGAAAAAATTTTCATTGGCACTACTGATGGGCTGGTAATATTTGATCTGTTAAAGGAGAATAACAGCACTCTGGGGCCATTCAATAATATAACTTCCATTGAGATAAACGATGTGCGATATCCATATCAGCCATCATTTGTGTTGCCATATAATAAATATAAGATCAAAGTATATTATACCGGAATTAACCTAAGTGCACCTGAGAAAGTGTATTACAGCACCTATCTCGAAAATTTTGATCTTGAATGGAGTAAAATGAATACCTCCAGGGAGGCAGAGTATAGTCTCATCGACGGAAAGTACAAATTCAGTGTTATATCTGTTAATGAAGATGGATTGTCGCAAAGCACGCCTGCGTCATTCACCATTATTATTAAAAAGCCATTTTACAGGACCTGGTGGGCCATAATAGCGGAAATAGCAATACTTGCCGGCATAGTGGTTCTCATTATAAGGGAGAGGGATAAATCCCAGAAAAAGATTCAGGAGTACCTGGAAAAAGAGCTTGAAGCAAGGACCAGTGTCGTAATGAAGCAGAAAGGCGAAATTGAACTTCAGAATATTGAAATAACAGACAGTATAAACTACGCTAAGAGGATACAGACAAGTATATTGCCCGATATAAACAAACTAAGAGAGACCTTTAAAGATGCATTCATACTTTTTCACCCGAGGGATATTGTGAGCGGCGATTTCTACTGGTTCGATAAACTGGAAGAAGATAAATTCATCCTGGTTTGTGCTGATTCAACCGGGCATGGTGTACCTGGTGCGTTTATGTCGATGATTGGCTCGACGCTTCTCCAGGATATTGTAACAAGAAAAAGGATATCGAAACCATCGGAGATCCTTAGTTTACTCGATAAACAAATATTCTCTACCCTCAACCAGAATGTGGAACTCGGTGTTTCCAATGATGGAATGGATATGGTTGTCTGTGAGTTCAGCATCTCCACCAGGCATATAAGGTTTGCTTCAGCCATGAGACCTGTCATCCTTGTCCTCGATGGCGAACCTTTCTACATAAAAGGCAACAGGTCATCAGTGGGAGGAGAATCGGTTATTGAGAAGTTCTTCGATGATCAGGAGTATTACCTGAAAGAGGGAGATACCATCTACCTTTTCTCTGACGGGATGCCTGACCAGTTTGGAGGACCCGATGGCAAGAAGATGAAGATAGCAAGGCTAAAGCGCATGATTGAGCAGATCTCAAAATTACCTATGGAAGATCAGAAAAAGGCAATGGCAAAATTCTACTTCGACTGGAAAGGTTCATATGACCAGGTTGACGATGTCCTGATGATGGGTGTTAAAGTCTGACAATATAATCAGTAAATACCATTTTCGGAAACAATAATCGGGTTTGTGGAAGCTACATTGCTCACATTCTGAGCCCTGTCCTTTATATAAAAATCGTAGCTTATAGTATCCGTTGGCTGGTAGAAAAGATAAATAAAGGTAACAGATATTGTGCCCTTCAGGATTTTATTCTGTCCTAATCGTTCCATGTAAGGGATCCTGTATGGTGAAGGAGTTAACGGATCATTCGATGGAGCCTGAACCATAACACCCCCTGCCTGCCTGTAAAGAGTGAGAAACAAATTTGTCGAATCAGTAGCTCCACTCACAGGAGCATCAAGGCCAAGATCACCGTCGCCATCCTGAAAGCGGAATTTAAGCCTTCCTCCTTTGGAAGTATTTCCGAGGATGTCTGTCGTGTCAAAAATGGTAAAGCTTGTAAAAGAAATCTGAGGAACCGACGACAATTGTTCGACTTTCCTGCATGAACCCAGAATGAAAAGACTGATTGCAACCAAAAACAGATATCTATTTTTACTCATGGGTTTTAAGTCATTAGTATATCAAGAACAAAAACCACACCAAATTTGATCATTTTTTTCTAAAAAATATCCTAATCGGGACACCATTAAAGTCAAATTTTTCTCTCATCCTGTTTTCAAGATATCTTTTATACGGATCCTTTACATACTGCGGAAGGTTACAGAAGAATGCAAATGCTGGTGTATAGACAGGAAGCTGCGTAACATACTTGATCTTGACATATTTCCCTTTCAAAGCCGGCGGAGGATTATTTTTGACGACCTGCAACATCACCTCATTAAGTTCCGATGTGCTAATCTTCCGGTTCCTGTTCTGGTTTACCTGCTCAACCAGCTCGAGAACCTTGTGTATGCGTTGTTTATTTATTGCAGAAATGAACAAAATAGGGTAATCTGTAAATGGAGCTGTTTTTCCCTTGATGTCAGTCTCAAAGCGGGTAGTCGTTTTATTGTCCTTTTCAATGAGGTCCCACTTATTGACAAGTACTATCATGCCTTTGTTGTTCTTCTGTATCAGCGACATGATATTGAGATCCTGTGATTCTATTCCCCTTGTGGCATCTATCAGAAGAAGGCATATGTCTGCATTTTCTATGGTCCTGACAGCCCTCATTACCGAATAGAACTCAATATCCTCACTTACCTTTCCTTTTTTCCTGAGTCCGGCTGTATCGACCAGAAGGAAATCGTGCTGAAATTTATTGTATCTTGTATATATTGAATCACGAGTGGTGCCGGCTACAGGAGTAACAATGTTTCTTTCTTCTCCCATGAGAGAATTTACCAGCGACGATTTTCCGACATTCGGCCTTCCCACTATTGCAATCCTCGGCAGATCAGGCATCGGTTCCGGATCTTCCTTCGGCAGATATTTTACAACTTCATCGAGCAGCTCACCTGTACCGCTACCATTAATTGAACTAAGGGGGAAATATTCACCCAGACCTAGTTTGTAGAACTCATTCGCATCCAGCAGCCTTTCACCGTTATCAACCTTATTTACCACCAGAAGAACTTTTTTGTCAACTCTTCTCAGAAGTGAAGCCACTGAGCTATCAAGTTCATGAATACCGCATGTGACATCTACCATAAACATTATCAGATCCGACTCCTCAATTGCAAGTAAAACCTGCTTGTTTATCTCTTCTTCGAATATGTCTTCAGAATTCTGAACATATCCTCCGGTATCGATAACCGAAAAATCCACACCGTTCCAGTTAGATACTCCATAGTTGCGGTCACGGGTCACGCCGCTTACTTCATCAACTATTGCCTCCCTTGAATCGGTAAGCCGGTTGAAAAGGGTCGATTTCCCTACATTTGGTCTTCCTACTATTGCAACTATCCTGCTCATACAATTTTTGTAAATATATTTTATTGATATCCGAATCTTTTAAGGACCAGTGGTTTATCCCTCCAGTCTTTTGTTACTTTTACATAAAGCTCAAGGAAGACCTTTTTTCTGAAAAAATCCTCCATATCGTGCCTGGCTTCTGTGCCGACTCTTTTCAGCATGGAACCTTTATGCCCTATTATTATGCCTTTCTGACTGTCACGGGTAACATGTATCAGAGCTCTTATCCTGATAATATCCTTCTCATCCTTAAATTCCTCGATCTCGATCTCAACAGAGTAAGGAATCTCTTTTTTATAATTATTAAGGATCTTCTCACGAATTATCTCAGAGGCAAAAAACCGTTCATATTTATCAGTAAGCTGATCTTTCGGAAAATACGGCGGGCTTTCGGGAAGCCGGGCAAGGATAGCATTGAGAAGCGAATCAAGATTAAAGTTTTTAAGTCCGGAGACAGGAATAACAGGTGATTGGGGAAAAGCAACATGCCACCTTTCAACAACTTTTTCAAGGTCAGCCTGGTTAGTGAGATCAACTTTATTTATTGCAATTATGACCGGAATACCTGAGCTCTTTATTTTATCAATATATTCTCCCTCTTCTGCAGTGCGTTCCAATACATCGGTAATATAGAGGATCATATCGGCATCAGAGATGGCGGAATTGACAAAGTTCATCATCGTCTCCTGAAGCTTATACTGGGGTCTCAGGATACCGGGGGTATCTGAATATACTATCTGAAAATCCTCGCCGTTGACTATTCCCATTATACGGTGCCGTGTGGTCTGGGCTTTCGGCGTGATTATCGAAAGCTTTTCACCAACAAGGGCATTCATGATAGTAGACTTGCCTACATTGGGATTTCCCAGGATATTTACAAAACCTGATTTGTGACTCATGTTCAATGATTAAAAGATCCCGCGTTTCAACATGCTTATTTCCTTATCGTTAAGGTATCTCCATTTGCCCCTTTGCACATTCTTCTTTGTGAGGCCTGCAAAATAAACCCGATCGAGTTTTTTAACTTTATAACCCATCGTCTCAAACATCCTGCGGATCACCCTGTTCTGGCCTGAGTGCAGTTCGATTCCGATCTGGCTTTTGTCTTCCGGATCTGCATATGATACAGCGTCAGCCACAATGGTGATTCCATCAAGTTCAATACCCTCAGTTAGCTTAAAGAGGTCGTTTTTTGTTACAGGCGTATCAAGGAAGACATGATAAATTTTTCTTCTTTTATATTTTGGATGAGTGAGCTTTCCAGCCAGGTCGCCATCGTTTGTCAAAAGCAATACGCCTGTAGTTGCCTTATCGAGCCTGCCAACGGGATATACTCTTTCGGGACAGCTGTCACCTATCAGCTCAAGCACTGTGTGTTCAGCATGCGGATCCTCTACAGTGGTAACATAATCCTTTGGCTTATTCATAAGGATGTACACCTTCTTCTCAGAGGTAAGCCTTTTGTTTTTGAATCTTACATCGTCATCATAGCTGACTTTGGTCCCTAACTCAGTAATTATTTTCCCATTTACGGATATCAGGCCATTTTTAATATATTCGTCAGCATCTCTTCTGGAACATAAACCACTATTGGCAATAAATCTGTTCAGTCTGAGAATGGTAATCTCTTTATTTAAGGCTTTTGAGCCTGGTTTTTCATTTTTTACCCCGGGTTTGCCTGCCACATTGGGTCTCCACGATTTATTTGCTTCAGGCTTCTTGTATCTTTTCACAGGCTTTCCTGAAGCTTTTTGATTCTCCATATCAGTTAATTATCAGGGTGCAAAGGTACTATTATTTGGTGATATAATGGTTTGGCGATTTTTTTGCACCTTTGTTAATCTGAAAACCTATCTTATATGGCACTAATTAAATCAATATCAGGTATACGCGGAACGATTGGTGGAAAACCAGGAGAAAGCCTTTCCCCGATCGATATAGTAAAATTTGCGGCAGCGTTCGGAACATGGGTTCAGACACATAATACGAAAAGCGATTTAAAGCTCGTTGTTGGTCGTGATGCACGTAAATCAGGCCCCATGGTAAACAACCTGATAATTACAACTTTGCGCAGTCTTGGATTTAAAGTGACCGATCTCGGTATGGCAACAACTCCTACAGTGGAACTTGCTGTCACCGGCACTCAGGCTGCCGGAGGGATAATTATAACGGCAAGCCATAATCCGGCTGAATGGAACGCGCTGAAACTGCTCAATGAGAAAGGCGAATTCCTCTCTGCTGAGGACGGATTAAACGTACTTGATATTGCTTCGCGGGAAGACTTTACCTTCGTTCCGACTGAGAAAACCGGATCGCTTGAAGAGGATGGCTCATGGGGTAAAAAACACATAGATCTGGTTCTTGCTTTAAAGCTCGTTGATATAAATGCAATAAAAAATGCACGGCTCACAGTCGCTATCGATTGCGTAAATTCAGTCGGAGGAATCATCCTTCCTCAGCTTCTCAAATCCCTTGGTGCAGCGAAAGTGATAGAGCTTAATACTGTTCCCGACGGAAATTTTGCTCATAATCCTGAACCTCTTCCGGAAAACCTGAAAGACATCTCAGAATTCGTTGTTAAAGGAGGCGCCGATCTGGGGTTTGTTGTCGACCCTGACGTTGACCGTCTTGCTATCGTATGTGAAGACGGAACAATGTTTGGTGAGGAATATACCCTTGTTTCGATAGCTGATTATATCCTGAAAAATACGCCAGGCAGCACAGTATCTAATCTGTCATCTTCAAAAGCTCTCAGGGATATTACTTCCGGATATGGATGCACCCATTTCTCAGCATCCGTGGGTGAAGTAAATGTTGTTGAAGAGATGAAAAAAAGAGATGCGGTGATCGGGGGTGAAGGTAATGGTGGAGTTATTTATCCTGAACTTCATTATGGAAGAGATGCCCTGGCCGGAATTGCGCTTTTTTTGACGCATCTGGCAAAAAGCGGAATAAAATGCTCTGCCCTGCGCAAGTTATATCCTCAATACGTAATAGCCAAGAAAAAACTTAAACTTGAACCCTCAATGGAATTCAGCCGGATCATAGCAGAAGTCAAGAATCACTTTAAGGACCATCTAACCGATGAGAGGGATGGTCTCTGGATTGGAATTGAAACGGGCTGGGTCCAGATCCGCAAATCGAATACAGAACCGATAATGCGTATATATGCCGAAGGAAGAGACAGCCGGGAGGCAGAAATGCTGGCCGACAGTGTAATAAGCATTGTTCAGAACTCATAGTAATTCAACATATTACAGCCCTGAGGGAACTCCCCCAGCAATAAAATATAGTACTCTGCTGATAAGTACTGCCTGTAAAGTTGTTAAATAAAGTTAATGACTGGAAAGGAATTGGCCTTTTTAATACATTTATACCTTATTACTTATTCAAAATACTAACAAAAGAACCGGGTCCTGTAATGCAGGGACAAGCTGCATCTTACCGCTAAAATTTAATAATTTATTATGAAAAGAACCCTTATTATCACAGGCATAGTTGTAGCCGCTGCGATCATAGTTCTGATTGGTATCAGCAAGTTGTCTTCGCGTAAGGATATATCAAATCTCTTTGTACAGTCAGCAAAAGGACAGTTTGATATTGTTGTGACTACCACAGGCGAGCTGCAGGCCAAACAATCCACTGATATAATTGGTCCTGAGTTTACCATGAGCAGGAATATCAGGGCAATGGACATTAAGATTACAGATATGGTACCTGAAGGAACCGAAGTCAGAACCGGGGAGTATGTTGCGACTCTTGACAGAACAGCTTTTGACAATAGTCTGAAAGATGAACTTGAAAAGCTTACAACCTACCAGACGAATCTGGAAATGAAAGTTCTTGACACTGCTGTTACCCTGAGTGATTTGAGGGATAATATTAAAAACCTTAGATTCTCGGTTGAAGAGGCAGCAATTGCACTGCAGCAATCAAAATATGAGCCGCCGACAACAATCCGTCAGGCAGAAATTGCACTCGATAAAGCTAACCGCTCTCTCGACCAGTCGATAAGAGGATATTCGCTGAGGGTAGAACAAGCTAAATCTGATATGCATACCACACAGACAACTCTTTCTGAACAGCATAAGAGAGTAAATGACCTTCAGACAGTATTATCAAAATTCATTGTAACCGCACCATCTTCCGGAATGATCATTTATAAACGCGACAGGATGGGATCCAAAAGGAAGGTAGGTTCATCAATAAGTCCCTGGGACAATGTTGTTGCAACCCTTCCCAACATGTCATCCATGATATCAAAGACCTATGTCAATGAAATTGATGTCAGTAAGGTAAAAAGCGGGCAGCATGTGGAAATTATGGTGGATGCCTTTCCTGAAAAGTCTTATACGGGAACAGTGACCAGCGTGGCGAATATAGGCGAACAGCTGCCAAATGCTGACGCAAAAGTTTTTGAAGTACTTATCGAAGTTGATGGTTCCGATCCGATTTTAAGGCCCTCAATGACTACCGGCAACAAGATAATTACAAAAACTATCGGCAACGTAATATTTATTCCGTTGGAAAGTGTGCAGGCAGGGCCCGACAGCATACCGTTTGTATATCTGAAAAACGGGACTAAGCAGGTTGTCGTTCTTGGTGAGTCAAATGAAAATAATGTTATAGTTGAGAAAGGCTTGCAGCCCGGATCAGAGATCTATCTTAACACACCTGAAAAGCCTGAGAAATTTAAACTTGAGGGACAGGAACTGATCTCAGTCATCAGGGAACGCGAAAAGGCAAAGAAAGCCGAAGAGATACGTTTAAGAGAGGAAGCTGTTAAGGCAAAGGAGGCATCTGACATGATGATGGACAATGGCGGAATGCAAAACCCTTCTCCTGAGATGGTACAGCGTTTCCGCAGAGGTAACCAGGGCGGAGCAGGAGTGAGAGATACCTCAGCAAAACAAAGAATAATAAGACGGACGGGCCCTGAAGCCGCACGTCAGAATGGATCTGCACCAGCACAGACAGCAATTAAAAATTAATCCCATAAAAGGAAAATAACATGTTCAGATTCATTTTGCGATATTTCCACGACATTGAAATTGCTATTGAATCGATCGTTTCCAATAAGCTGAAATCGATGCTTACAGCTTTGGGAATAATCTTTGGTGTAGCAGCAGTTATAGCTATGCTGGCCATTGGAAAAGGAGCCAAGCAGGAGATCATGGAACAGATGAAGATGGTGGGAGTGAATAATATAATTATCAATCCTGTCATACCCGATAAGTCATCTGCGACTGCTGAAGGTGAGAAACAGCAGAAAAAATTTTCAAGGGGATTAAATCTGCTGGATGTTGAAGCCATTAAGCAAACTCTTCCTTCCGTAAAAAGAATCAGTCCTGAAATTTCTTTTAACTCAACTGCGATGCTTAACGGAGCTAAATATACCGCTAAGCTGGTCGGTGTATCAAATGATTATTTCTATCTCTATAATCTGCCCCTGGTAGGCGGTGCTTTTTTCAACTCATTCCAGGAAGAAAATGGCATACAGGTTTGTATAATTGGCGCAAATATCAGGTCTAAATTCTTCAGCAAGATAGATCCCCTTGGTCAATATATAAAGTTTGACGGGATCTGGCTCAAAGTGATTGGAGTTCTTCAGAAAACCAATGTAAGCCTTACCGGTTTTGAAGAAAAAGGCGTAAATGTTTACAATGATAATATTTATATTCCTATACAGACCATGCTTTTGAGATACCAGAACAGGGCTCTTCTCAATACAAAGCTTGTATCGGAAGCGACTTCCATGCAATTTTTCGGCGGTGGTCATGGTGGTATGGCGAGAGTGGTCGTAAGCAGTTCCGACGCATCAAGCGACACTGAAACAAACTATAATCAACTCGACCGGATAGTCGTTCAGGTAATCGAAACAGAGCAGCTTCAGCCTTCTACCGAAATTCTCAGCCGTATGCTTGCCAGGAGGCATTCGGGGGTGAAGGACTTTGAGATAACTGTTCCTGAACTACTGTTGAAGCAGCAACAGAGAACAAAAGACATTTTTAATATTGTTTTGGGAGCTATAGCAAGCATCTCACTGATTGTAGGAGGTATCGGAATAATGAATATCATGTTCGCTTCAGTAATGGAACGGATCAAGGAGATAGGAACAAGGATGGCAATCGGCGCCAAAAAAATGGATATTGTAGTCCAGTTTCTTTCAGAGGCAGTCCTCATTAGTGTAACAGGAGGCTTCATAGGAGTATTTTTCGGAGTTATAATGGCCAAGGTAATTGAGCAGATAGCAGGTATAATGACCATTGTCTCATTTTTCTCGGTATTTATTGCTTTCGGTGTGTCGGCTGCAGTTGGAGTAATCTTCGGATATTCCCCCGCCAAAAGAGCATCAGAAAAAGATCCGATCGAATCACTCAGACACGAATAACACTTTTAAAATGAAAAATTTACTACTATTTTCAGTTATAGGCTTCCTACTGATTTCAACAGGGACGGTAATTGCGCAGGACGTTAAGAAACTGACATTAGATGAGGTTATTAAGCTTGCTGAAGAACAATCGCCCAATGCATTGATTGCCAAACACAGGTATCGTTCGAGTTACTGGCAGTACAGATCCTATCAGGCACAGTTCCTGCCAAGCCTTAGCCTGAGCGGAGTTGTTCCAAACTATACCAACGGATTTGGAATGAATTATGATTTCAATACAAAGCAGTATACATATAATCCAATAAATAATATCAGCAGTACCGGTACTTTATCTCTTTCAGAAGCGATTGGCTTGACGGGGACAACAATCTCTCTACAGTCAACCTTGAATCATCTCTATGATTTTGACCCGACAGTCCCTTTTCCGCGTCAGTATAATCTGACACCGGTGAGTCTGAATATAACACAGCCGATCAGACAATTCAATACGCTCAAATGGCAGAAAAAAATTGAACCCGTTAAATACAATGCTGCAAAAAAAACTTACCTGGCTAACATTGAAGGCGTTCATCTCAGCGCTGTGATGAATTTCTTCTCTCTTGCGCTGGCACAGATAAATAAGCAAATTTCGGAAATGAACTATTCCAATGCAGATACCCTTTATCGGATCGCAAAAGGAAGATATCAGCTGGGAACCATTGCCGAGGATGAGCTATTGCAGATGGAATTATCATGGCTTAATGCGGAAACTTCACGAAAACAGGCAGATATGAACCTGAGGGACAAGGAAATAAGATTAAGGTCATTCCTCGGGTATAATGAAAATGTCAGAATAGAACTTGTGCTTCCGACAGAAATACCCGATCTGCAAGTTGAAATGAATGAGGTACTTGATCTGGCTATGAGTAATAATCCGGATATACTTAACCAGCAGATTAATGTCCTGAATGCGCAGAGTAACGTGGCACAGGCAAGGGCTTCGATGGGCCTGAATGCAAAATTGAATGCATCGCTGGGAATGTCACAGACCGGAGCTGATTTTGTATCCACGTTGCAAAATCCAAACCAGAGCCAGACTGTAAATGTAAGTATTATGATACCTATTCTAGACTGGGGGCGGGGCAGAGGTAATTATAAAATGGCTCAGTCGAGTCTTGAGCTTACTCAGACCCAGTCTAAACAAGCTCTTACCGATTTCGAGCAAAATCTGTTTCTGGATGTTGAGCAATTTAATCTTCAGAAAAATCAGGTAGTAATTGCTGCAAAATCCGACACCGTCGCAATGAAAAGATATGAGGTAACGAAACAGCGTTTTCTTATCGGAAAGATAGCTGTCCTGGATCTGAATGATGCTGACAGCAGAAAGGACCAGAACAAGCGGGCTTATGTACAGGCTCTGCAGGATTACTGGAGTTTTTTCTACAATATGCGCAGCCTCACGCTTTTCGATTTTATCAATAGAAAGCCACTGGAAACCGACTATGATAACCTGCTGCAATAGACTTTTATGAATAAAGAGGCGCGTAAGTATGAAAGGCTACTATAAGTCTGGTTGCAAAAATCATTTTATCGGGGGAGAAAGAAATAGCCTTCAACCGATTAATAATTGATTGTTTTTCTAAATTTTTAATATCTTTGCGCCTCAATCGAAGAAGAATAAAATCGTACTTAATTCCAAAAGAATAGAGAAATGCAGAATAAAGCAGCAATCATCGTTCTGGCAATTGCATTAGGGTTGGTTTCAGTTTATCAGCTATCATTTACAGCAGCAACCTATAAAGTAAAGAAGGAAGCCAAAGCATATGCAAAGGGAAGCCTGGTAAAGGAAACACAATACCTCGATTCAATTTCCACATTGCCAAAAGAGAAATGGAGTTTTCTGGGGAATACTTTCAAAGAGTGTCAGAAGAAAGAGCTTAACCTCGGTCTCGACCTTAAGGGAGGGATGAACGTAATCCTCGAAGTATCCGTTGAAGATATCTTAAAGGCTCTTTCAAACTATAACCCCGATAAAACTTTTAATGCGGCTCTCGCACGTGCGAAAGAGATGCAGAAATCAAGCCAGTCGGATTATCTTACTCTCTTTGGCAAAGCTTTCCAGGAACTTGATCCGAATGCCAAGCTTGCGTCAATATTCGGAACTGTGGAGCTTAAGGATAAAATTAATTTTAATTCTTCAAATGATCAGGTTCTGAAGGTACTCGACGGTGAAGTGAGCGGTGCAATTACAAATGCATTCAATATCCTTCGTACAAGGATCGACCGTTTCGGTGTTGTACAACCTAATATTACTCAGCTTGCTACAAAAGGCAGAATTCTTATTGAGCTGCCGGGACAGAATAATCCAAAACGTGTGCGTGAGCTTCTGCAGGGAACTGCAAACCTTGAATTCTGGGAGACATATGAAAACAGTGAAGTAATAGGCTACCTGTCGCAGGCAAACAACCTTCTACGAGAAATTCAGGCTAATGCCGAAAAAACAAATAACAAAGCTACGGAACCTGCTAAAAAGGGCGCGGTCGCTGATACCTCAAAGAAAGACCAGTCACTGCTTGAGCTTATAAATAAAGATACTACGAAAACTGAGGAAGCCACTACGCGCGAAGGCTTTACACTTCAGAATCCATTGTTCGGAATACTCATCCCAAGGGTTACAGCCCAGGGTCAGCCTTTGCCATCGTGCCTTGTTGGTCTCTCAAGCTCAAATGACACTGCTAAGGTCGATGCTTACCTGAATATGAAACAGATAAAGGCATTATTCCCGCGTGATCTTAAATTTTTGTGGAGCCAGAATCCTTATAAACAGGATCCTACAAAATCAATGTACGAACTTATTGCCATAAAAGTAACCACCCGTGACGGACGTCCCCCTCTTTCAGGAGACGTAATTACTTCCGCCAGGACTTCAACCGGTGTAACCGGGGATGTTAAGGTCGATATGACAATGAATTCGGAAGGTTCAAAAATCTGGGCAAGGATGACACGGGAAAATATCGGACGTTGCCTGGCGGTAGTTCTGGATGGTTATGTGCGTTCATACCCGAGGGTTCAGAACGAAATAACCGGAGGGAGCACCGAAATAACAGGTGATTTCACGATTGAAGAAGCTGATGACCTTGCCAATATATTAAAATCAGGAAAACTACCGGCACCAACTCATATAATTTCAGATACGATAGTAGGTCCGACTCTTGGTAAGGAATCAATCAATTCAGGATTTGTCTCTTTTGTTATAGCATTCGCGCTGGTGCTTGTTTTTATGGTTTTCTACTACAGCAGGAGCGCAGGAACAATAGCGAACATCGCTCTTGTTGCCAACGTATTTCTTCTTTTTGGAGTTCTGGCTTCTCTGAACGCGGTACTCACTTTGCCTGGAATTGCGGGTATAGTGCTGACCATGGGTATGGCAGTCGACGCAAACGTTCTAATATTTGAGAGGATCAGGGAGGAATTAAGAGCGGGCAAAGGAATCAAGCTTGCAATAGCCGACGGCTACAAGCATGCCTACTCGGCCATCATCGACTCTAACGTTACGACAATTTTAACCGGTATAGTTTTGTATATATTTGGAACCGGTCCTATAAAAGGATTTGCCACGACCCTCGTTATTGGTATTCTTACTTCATTATTCACTGCCATTTTTGTTACAAGGATTATTTATGAGGCTCTTTTGAAAAGAGATAAAACTCCTACCTTCTCAATCAAATTCACTGCCAATCTGTTTAAGCATACTCATATTGACTTCATAGGTATGAGGAAGTATTTCTATGTTTTATCAGGCGTTATCCTGCTTGCCGGTGTTATTTCGCTGTTTGTCAGAGGTCTTAATCCGGGTATCGATTTCACCGGCGGACGCACATTTGTTATTCAGTTTGATAAACCTGTTACAACTGAATCGGTTGCAGCCAAACTGAATGTTGCCTTCGGAGAACTTCCGCAGGTTGTGACATATGGAAGTGCCAATAAAGTTAAGATCACAACAAAATATAAGATCAATGAATCGGGTGCAGATGATGAAGTTGATACCAAACTGTATGATGCATTGAAAGATATGGTGCCTGGATCGCCCACGAAGGACGAATTCATGAGTAAATACAGAATCAGTTCCGAAACTGTTGGTCCGGTTGTGGCTGCCGACATAAAGATCAATGCCTTCTATGCAGTCGGAATAGCGCTCGTGCTCATATTCTTCTATATTTTCCTGCGCTTCCGTTACTGGCAATATGGCTTTGGAGCTGTTATGTCTCTTGCACATGATACGTTGCTGGTTATCGGAGTTTATTCTATCTTCTGGGGGATAATGCCGTTCTCAATGGAAATTGACCAGGCTTTTATAGCGGCAATCCTTACAGTTATAGGGTTCTCTGTTAACGATACAGTCATCGTTTTCGACAGGCTGCGTGAGTATATACCCCTTTATCGGAAACGACCGCTTAAAGAGGTTCTCAATATGGCTATTAACTCAACCCTTAGCAGAACTATTAATACCACACTGACAGTCATACTCACAATTCTTGCTATGTTCATCTTCGGAGGCGCTGTCATCCGCGGATTCATGTTTGCATTGTTGGTTGGGATCGGGACCGGTGTATATTCATCAGTCTTTGTCGCTACCGCTCTTATGTACGACACCACTCCTAGAACACATATGGATGAGGAACCTAAAGGGAAGATCAAAGCTTAGAGTCAGATAAGATTTAACCAGTAATTAGTGAATACAGGGGACATGCCATCGCATGTCCCTTATTAATTTGTATTAAATTTTATTCAATGGGAATATCATTAATCTTTTCTAACTTTGTCTTTTCAAATGGGAGAGACATTTATTATTAATTGTTATGAGTGGACCGGAAATATTTGTGATCATCATCGTTGCATTGCTTCTTTTTGGCGCTGAAAAATTACCGGATATTGCAAAAACTATTGGGAAAGGGATGCGCGATTTTAAGAAAGCAACTGATGATATAAGGAGGGAGATTGAGACAAGCACCAGTGATTTTCGGAAAGATTTGACTGACGTAACGGATTCTATAAAAACGGACGTAACATCATATACCCAGAAAATCACCAATGATATGAACGATGTTTCTCAATCGATCAGAAATGACATGAATGATGTTACTTCAGATACACGTCAGAGTATGAATGATATGGCTGCTGGTGTGAACAGTGATGTGAATGAGATAAAAGACAACATTCATAAAGAGGTGAATGAGCCCGCGGATAATGTTACCAGAGAAACCAATGATAGTTCTGATAAATATTACAAAGAGGTTAAGGACTAACCCTGCATTGGCCTCTTCCAGATAACATTATGATCAGTACCGCCGGAATTACAAAAGCATATGGAAACCTTAAGGTTCTGAAGGGGATCGATATCCGGATTATGGATAGCGAGGTTGTATCGATTGTTGGAGCAAGCGGCGCCGGCAAAACGACTCTTCTCCAAATTATCGGGACTCTCGATCGCCCCGATAATGGTACTATTTTTTACAATGATACAGACATAAGCAGGCTCAAAGGCAGAACTCTTGCTTCCTTTCGTAACAACCATATCGGATTCGTATTTCAGTTTCATCAGCTTCTGCCTGAATTTACAGCGCTCGAAAATGTATGCATTCCTGCCTATATTGCAGGGAAATCCAAATCAGAAGCTGAAGCCAGGGCAACTGAACTTCTGGGATTTCTTAATCTGATGGAGCGCCTCGATCATAAACCTTCGGAACTGAGTGGTGGCGAACAACAAAGAGTTGCAGTTGCAAGGGCACTTGTGAATAATCCATCGGTAATCCTTGCCGATGAACCGTCAGGCAATCTCGATACCGAAAATAAGAATGAGCTTCATAAACTGTTCTTCAAGCTCAGGGATGCCTTCGGACAGACAATCATTATTGTAACTCACGACCGTCAGCTTGCATCCATGTCTGACAGAGTATTACAGATAAAAGACGGGCTTATCGTTAATGAGCCTTAAGCTAACGCGCAACTGTATCCTTATATCCGGAATGTAAAAATCAGTTTGACCTGCTGGCGCGGATTTGGCTTTGCCGGGCCGCAGTAGCTGGCGCAGTTTTATATATCCGGAATGTAAAAACCACTTTAAACAAAACCATCAAAATATCTGTTATAGCTATGGAATTGATATCAATTATTGATATTTAAAATTACTTCCTCAATGACTTTGCCACTTATACTCCTTCCGAAGCGACTTTGGAATTCTTTCGCCATTTAAAATAATATTACTGAATCATGAAAACAATTATCGTTCCCCTGGATTTCTCAGATGAGTCATTAACCGGTTTGGATTTATCATTGATGCTTGCAAAAAAAACCGGAGCAAATATCCAATTGATTCATGTTATTGGAAAGAATACCGGTAATAGTGCTGAACTGATTGAGAAGGAGAGCCAGCTTGCAAAAACGAAATTTGAGAATGTCCTTAAAATATGCAGAGATAAAGGCAATATAAATTGCAAAATGAATTACAATATTAAGGAAGGTCAGATATTTAAGGAAATAGCAGACATGGCAGATAAGTACGAAGACCCGCTGACTGTGCTTTCTACGCACGGTGCTTCTGGTTTTGAAGAATTATTCATTGGAGGCAATGCGTACAAAATCACCTCTCATTCGAGGAACCCTGTGATAACTGTCAGAAGAAGCAAGATACCTTCAAATATCGATAATATTGTACTACCCCTGGATATTACTTTTCAGACACGGGAAAAGGTTCCATATACTGCTGAGCTTGCAAAAGTTTTTAATTCAAAAATTCATCTTCTGACTATACGGCTGTCAAATTTAAAGAGCATTGAGAAAAAACTTCATCAATATGCCCAACAAGTGGCTTCTTACTTTGACGCACATAAAATTCCATACACTGTTGAACATCTTCAGGGTAAAAACCTTACCGATTTAACTCTTGATTATTCTCAATCAATCAATGCTGACCTGATTTCGATGATGACCGAGCAGGAGAAGAGCGCCTCTAACCTGTTGTTAGGTAACTTTGCGCATCAAATGATAAACAAGGCCAATGTTCCGGTATTATCATTTCCAAATTATCATTTACGCATAACAGCAGAAGATATCTGGAGCCTGGGAGCATTTAATGCCTGAGAGTCTTTTCAAACCTGATCGGATGGGTGCCTGTGGAAAATTTCTGTGATAAGAAAATTCTTTAAAAATATAATAGTATGAAGACAAATAAAATGAAAAAAGTATTAATAGCGCTCGACTATAACCCGACTGCACAAAAAGTGGCAGAGGTAGGTTTTTCAATGGCAAAATCCATGGATGCCGAAGTAATATTGTTGCATGTAATAACAGACCCTGTATTCTACGCCTCGGCTGGATATTCGCCAATAATGGGCTTCAATGGTTATATCGACGTAGGTCCTGAACATTTGAATAGTGTTGATGGATTGAAGAAAGCATCTCTGCAGTATCTTGATAAATCAAAACAACATCTTGGTGATAAGACAATTCAGACTCTCGTGAAAGAAGGTGATTTTGCTGATTCTATCTTAGAGACTGCTAAAGAAGAAAATGCAGATATTATTGTTGTTGGATCTCATAGCCGGAAATGGCTCGAAAATATTGTAATGGGAAGTGTTACGGAAGAAGTTCTGCATCATACAACCATACCTCTTTTCATTGTTCCAACTAAGAAAAGTAAATAAACTAATTCAAGATTTGATTTGCTGTGCATCTTTCGGTAACGGGAAATATTTATTAGATCTATGCCGGGAGCTTTCAGGGAACAGATCATTTGCATAAAATAATTAAAGAAATGTCACCAGAACTGTGACCTGAAAATTCATATCCAGTGCGTTCTGATTTTGAGCTGATGAAGAAAAAAATAAAGTTATTTAAACCAGATTACAGAATCGCATCATCGGGTATTGATGAATTTGATTCACTTTCTGACTATGCCCTCGATATGCGTTGTTCATGGAATCATGAGGCTGATGAAATCTGGTTACAGCTTGAACCTGACTTATGGAATTTAACACACAATGCATGGGTGGTCCTTCAGACAGTCTCGAAGGACAAGTTTAAGAAAATTGCGTCCGATCCCGTCTTTCGTAAAAAAGTTGAGGATCTTACGCAATCCAAGGAGGATGCTATAAAAGGGCCGGCATGGTTTCAGAAGAATTACCCCGGGTCACCTCTGACTACAGTGGCTTATTTTAGCATGGAGTTTATGTTAAGTGAATCATTGCCAATTTATTCGGGAGGGTTGGGCAATGTAGCAGGCGATCAGCTCAAGTCTGCCAGCGATCTGGGAGTGCCGGTCGTAGGGATCGGACTGCTTTATCAACAGGGATACTTTCGGCAGGCAATTGATAATAATGGAGATCAACAGGCCCTTTACCCGTTTAACGATCCTGGGCAATTACCTGTTATTCCTCTGCGCGCATCGAATGGAGAATGGTTGAGGCTTGAAATTGAGTTGCCCGGTTATTCTGTATGGTTGCGCGCCTGGCAGGTTCAGATTGGAAGGATAAAACTTTTTCTTTTAGACAGTAATGATGCGGCAAATTTACCTGCCCATCGCGGGATAACGAGTGAATTGTACGGAGGAGGACCTGAGCTTCGCCTTAAACAGGAACTGGTATTGGGAATCGGAGGATGGCGTCTGCTGAATGCCCTTGGCATCCATCCCGAAGTTTGCCATCTCAATGAGGGGCATGCTGCGTTTGCGATACTGGAGCGTGCTTTCACTTTCATGCAGGATACCGGGCAGTCCTTCGATGTTGCGCTTACCGCTACCAGGGCGGGCAATCTCTTCACAACGCACACAGCAGTGGCAGCCGGATTTGATAGTTTTTCACCCTCTCTTATCGATCAGTATCTGGGTGCCTATGCAGAGCAGAAACTAGGCATTTCCTGTCACAGGTTACTGGAACTGGGTCGCAGGGATCCTGGGAATGAATCGGAGAATTTCAACATGGCTTATCTGGCAATCAGGGGAAGCGGATCAGCAAATGGTGTAAGCCGTCTGCACGGCGAAGTAAGCCGTCAGCTGTTCGGACAACTATTCCCAAAATGGCCAATCAATGAAGTGCCAGTCGGATATATAACTAACGGTGTGCACATGCCGACATGGGATTCCAAAGAGGCGGACGCTATCTGGACAGAAGCCTGTGGCAAGGACCGGTGGCTTGGAATGTGCAATACCATTAACAAAAATATACACAATGTCGCCGATGAAAAGCTCTGGGAAATGCGTACCCATGCAAACAAGGCACTGATACAATTTGCCCGTGAGCACTTTCCGAAACAATTGCTGGGATCAGGCTTATCTCCCGATACTGCTGAAAGGGCAAAATATTTATTTGATCCTGATATTTTAACTCTTGGCTTTGCCAGGCGGTTTGCAACCTATAAAAGGCCGAATCTGCTTCTGCACGATCCACAGCGCCTGTCACGGCTGTTGACAAATCCTGATTTCCCGGTTCAGCTGATCATAGCCGGAAAAGCTCATCCCGCAGACCACGACGGTCAGGAATTGATAAAAGAATGGATTCAATTTATACGGCAAAAAAATATCCATCCTCCAGTGATATTCCTAAGTGATTATGACATGCATATATCAGAGAACCTCGTCCAGGGAGTTGATGTCTGGATCAATACACCCCGTCGTCCATGGGAGGCCAGTGGGACCAGTGGTATGAAAGTGCTTGTAAACGGGGGAATTAATCTTTCGGAGCTTGACGGCTGGTGGGCGGAAGCTTACACTCCTGAAGTCGGCTGGGCACTAGGCGACGGAAAGGAACATGGTGATGATCCGGCCATCGACGCCATCGAAGCTGAGCAATTATATAATATACTTGAACAACAGGTTGTACCTGAATTTTATAACCGGAATGAGAAAGGAGTCCCAACCCGCTGGATATCAAGAATGAGGGAAAGTATGTCGCAACTGACGCCCAGGTTTTCAGCTGACAGAACAGTGCGGGAATATACTGAGAAACATTATATACCTGCAGCGTCAGCATATCTTGACCGTTCTGCCAATAAAGGTGACAAGGGAAAGCAAATGACAGAAAAGATCGATATTCTGAAGCAAAAATGGGATTCAGTGCGTTTTGGTGAAATAAAAATATCAACCGTGAAAAATCAGCAACAGTTCAATGTTGAGATATTCATAAGTGATCTCGACCCCGATTTATTGCAGGTTGAACTTTTTGCCGATGGAATTAACGGTGAACCGCCGGTAATATTTAAGATGAAGCGGGAAACAAAACCACCCGCACAGACCGGCCGGTATTATTATAATGCTTCAGTTAATTCAGTGCGTCCTGCCTCTGATTATACTGCAAGGCTGATAACAGGCATCCCTGACTTTTCAGTGCCTCTTGAAGCTTCTCTGATCAGCTGGCAACATTAAGTTATTTTGCCCGGGCCAGATAAGTGAAACTGCTCCTGTTGAGGCTTCAGTGTCTATGTAAGCCATATTTAAGCGGTAAAATTTGTTTTAACAAAAGCGCTTTCATTTTGTTAAGTAGAAAGTCATGGTATAATTTTCCTGAACAAGTTCATTCTTATGTCCTATAGACTGAAATTCAGCTGAATTGATCCCCGAAATATTCCTTTCATTAATTATAAAATCAGAAAATTATGAAATCACGAAAAGTTACAACATCAATCAAAACGGTAATTTCTTTTATAGTGTTTGCGGGTATGTTAACAGCCTGTGATGGTCAACAGGGAATGATGCATGGCGGTGGTGGAAGCTTCTCAAATATGGGAAGCTGGAATTGGGTAGAGATTTTGATCGGTCTGGCAATAGGGTTCCTGATTGGCTACCTGGTTGCCAGGCAAAGAAAGTGATAAGGCTGGTAATGTTGCATTTACACGATGAGGAGTTGCCGGAACCATTGAAATTTTTGTTACAGGTTCTCCTGATCATGGAAAAGAAGCAGATCCAGAGTAGTATTTAACATTGGAATTAACAGGTTTATGCAAAAATGAAACTATGGGAAAGCATTTGTTTATACTGGTCTTATTTGGCATAACCTTTATTGCATTGATAATATTTCTGATTATAAAGAACCATAAAGACCGAAAAGGTTTATTTAAAAAATTGCCTGGAGACTATCCCGATCCAAAAGAGGTTGAATCTGAATTTGATTCTGAAGAACTTTAGATCAAGCTGATAAGAAGCGAAGACATTCACATTTTCAAATTGATAGATAATGAAAGCATTAGTTTATCATAGTCCTGGGAAAAAATCCTGGGAAGAGAAACCAAAACCTGTAATACTTGAACCATCAGATGTCGTGTTAAAAGTTCTGAAAACTACAATCTGCGGGACGGATTTGCATATTATGAAGGGGGATGTCCCTGCTGTAACAGATGGAAGAATACTGGGACATGAAGGAGTCGGTATTATTGAAGAAGCAGGCAATTCTGTAACCCGGTTTAAGAAAGGAGACCATGTTCTTATATCATGTATTACGTCATGCGGCAAATGTGAATATTGCAGAAGAGCAATGTATTCTCACTGTGTAAACGGAGGATGGATATTAGGAAATGTAATTGATGGTACACAAGCCGAATATGTAAGAATTCCTTATGCCGAAAACAGTCTGTATCCAATTCCGTCAAATGCTGATGAAGAAGCCTTAGTGATGTTAAGTGATATTCTTCCTACAGGCTTTGAATGTGGAGTGTTAAATGGGAAAGTAAAACCAGGAGATACCTTAGCTATTGTTGGAGCAGGCCCTATAGGAATGGCCGCGTTATTGACGGCTCAATTCTATTCCCCTTCTGAAATTATTGTGATTGATCTGGATGACAATCGCCTTAAGGTTGCTAAATCTTTTGGTGCATCTTATATTATTAACAACGGAAATGAAAATGCAGTTAAAAAAGTGATGGATCTGACTAATGACAAAGGTGTCGATGTGGTTATTGAGGCAGTCGGTATCCCGGCAACTTTTGAACTATGCCAGGAAATAGTAAATACCGGCGGACATATAGCTAATGTTGGAGTTCATGGAATAAGCTCGATTCTGCACCTTGAAATATTATGGTCAAAAAATATAACTATCACTACAGGTTTAGTCGATACTTTTTCAACGCCGATGCTTTTTAAAAATGTTCAGTCCGGTAAACTTGAACCAAAAAAACTTATTACACACCGATTTAAACTTGAACAGATTATTCAGGCATATGATACTTTTGAACATGCTTCAAAAGAAAAAGCGCTAAAAATAATACTGACAAATTAGAAAAATTTCAAATACCTAAAAACTAAATAAAATGTTAAAATTAATGCAAGGATTGCCAGAAAATGTACTTGGCGTTTCGGCAGAAGGAAAAATAACAGGAACTGATTACGAAACTGTTTTAATTCCTGCTTTGGATACAATGCTGAAAGAAAACAAAAGAATCAGGATGGTCTATGATCTTGGCAGTAGTTTTACCGGATTTGATCTTAGTGCAATGCTTGACGATGCAAAAATGGGGATGAAACACTTATCTGCCTGGGACAGAATTGCTTTGGTATCTGACCATGAAATGATAAATACTTTTGCAAAATTCTTTGGCCATATGCTGTCATGCGAACTTCGTATATATAAGAATGCTGAGTTGGAAGAAGCAAAAAAATGGATCTCTGAATAATGATATAATCAATCATGAATTCAAATTCTGATAATTCTAAGGATCCCAAACTGAATAGGGGTTCGAGGGTAAATGCAAAAGATGATCTGAAGACCATTTCAATGGCAGAACTCCAGAAGAAATTGGAATCTTCACCAGAAGGCCTCACCCAGGAGGAAGCAAAAAAGCGCCTCACCACATACGGACCTAACGAGATCGAAGAAAAAAAGACTAATCAGTTTCTGAAATTTCTGTCATATTTCTGGGGCCCTATTCCATGGATGATTGAAGTTGCGGTGATTCTTTCTGCTGTCGCACGACATTGGCCCGATTTTGGAATCATCCTGGTTCTGCTTATGGCTAATGGATTGGTCGGGTTTTGGGAGGAACGGGAAGCAGGTAGTGCCATCGAAGCTCTGAAGGCTAAACTGGCAGTCAAGGCCAGGGTGAAACGTGATGGGAAGTGGGTCACTCCGGCAGCACGCGAATTGGTTCCTGGTGATGTTATACGCCTTCGTCTGGGTGATATCGTACCAGCAGATGCCCGATTACTTGATGGTGACCCTGTCGAAGTAGATCAATCGGCTCTTACTGGTGAATCGCTACCTGCTTCCCGCAAATCGGGCGAGGCAGTGTTTTCAGGTTCTATTATACGTCAAGGTGAAATCGGGGCTATGGTCTATGGAACAGGTGCTAACACTTATTTTGGCAAGACAGCACAACTTGTTCAGGAAGCGCATACTGTCAGTCATTTTCAAAAAGCAGTTTTAAGGATCGGTAATTATCTGATTCTCCTGGCGATAGTACTTGTGGCAGTTATTATTACTGTAGCTCTCCTGCGGGGAGATAAAATTCTTACGACCCTGCAATTCGCACTTGTTTTAACAGTAGCCGCCATCCCTGTCGCTATGCCAACTGTGTTGTCGGTGACAATGGCTGTAGGCGCACGTCTTCTCGCCAAAAAGGAGGCTATTGTTAGTCGGTTGGTAGCCATTGAAGAGTTGGCAGGCGTTGACGTGTTATGCGCTGACAAAACTGGTACTTTGACACAGAACAAGCTGTCGCTGGGGGATCCGTTTTGTGTAAATAATATCTCTGCTGACCAGGTAATCCTCTATGGTTCGCTGGCTTCGCGTGCAGAAAATAATGACACTATTGATCTGGCTGTTCTGGGTGCCCTGAGAGATAAGGATGCAATGAAAGGTTACAACGTGGTTCATTTCCAGCCATTCGACCCGATACATAAACGCACTGAAGCTACTGTAAAGGGAAAAGATGAGAAAACATTTAAAGTGACAAAAGGTGCACCGCAGGTGATATTGAAATTAGCGGTAAACGCCGGAGACGTTAAATCCAGGGTTGATAAAGCGGTAAATGAATTTGCTTCACGCGGTTTTCGTTCATTGGGTGTTGCCCGCGATGATGGAGATGGCAAATGGCAATTCATCGGCGTCCTGCCATTGTTCGATCCGCCTCGTGAGGACGCTAAGCAAACCATAGCAACGGCATTGGCTATGGGAGTAAAGATTAAGATGGTTACCGGCGATGCCCTGGCCATTGCCCAGGAAACTGCCAAAAAGTTAGACATGGGAACGAACATACTTGATGCCGGCAGCCTGGGCGACTCAAAGCAACAGGAATCAAAATCGGTTACCAAATCGATTGAAGATGCTGATGGTTTCGCCCAGGTATTCCCCGAACATAAGTTTCACATCGTGGATGTTTTGCAGAAGCTTGGCCACATCGTAGGTATGACAGGTGATGGAGTGAATGATGCACCTGCGCTAAAAAAAGCTGATTGTGGTATTGCAGTTTCGGATGCTACCGATGCAGCTCGCGCCGCTGCTGCCATCGTACTACTAACTCCTGGCTTGTCAGTTATTATTGATGCTATAAAAGAGAGCCGTCGTATTTTCCAGCGAATGAACAGTTATGCAATCTATCGTATTGCAGAGACTTTGCGTGTCCTGTTCTTTATGACACTTGCGATCCTGATCTTTAACTTTTATCCATTAACTGCTGTTATGATCGTTATGCTGGCGTTACTTAACGATGGTGCCATCCTTTCAATTGCCTATGATAACGTGCACTACAAGGATCAGCCGGAAGCCTGGAATATGCGGATGGTACTGGGTATAGCTACAGTATTGGGAATTATTGGTGTTGTCTCTGCATTCGGCCTGTTTTATCTGGGAGAACGCGTCTTTCATCTTGATCGGGCTCATATCCAAACATTAATGTATCTGAAATTATCTGTTGCCGGGCATTTAACTATTTTTCTAACCCGCACCCGTGGTCCATTCTGGTCTATACGACCGGCCAAAATTTTATGGGTGGCTGTTCTTGGTACACAAATAATTGCGACTTTGATAGCTGTCTATGGGTTATTTATGACGCCGCTGGGTTGGGGCTGGGCACTATTCGTATGGGGATATGCCCTTCTGTGGTTTCTCTTAAATGACCGTGTGAAATTGCTTGCTTATCGGATTTTCGATCCGGTCAAAACCAATAAATCATCGGATTTGAAATCGGAGATCGCCCGGCAAGCCTATGAACTATATGAACAACAAGGCCATAATGAGGGCCACGCAGTTCAGAATTGGCTTGAAGCGGAGAAAAAGATCCGGAAAACTAAACCGGATAATTTTAAAAAACACTTGTAGGACTATACCTATCATTAATTAAATGAAAATGAAAATAAAATCAAAAGATTTCAGGGTATGTACCGGCGAAAAGGTCAAAATCAGTGATTGGCCTACTATTATAAATCCTTTTTTTAAGTCCGGGAAGAACTATAAAAAACTGCTGGAAAGGCATGTTGAGAAGTTGGACTCTTTACAGCGCCTTCTTTATGCTTCAAACCGTTATGCCTTACTTTTGATTCTTCAGGGGATGGATGCTGCCGGCAAGGATGGCATAATACGTCATGTCACATCAGGAATCAATCCGCAAGGCTGCCAGGTATTCAGTTTCAAGCAACCGAGTGCGGAGGAACTGGAGCACGATTTCCTTTGGCGTACCACTTACCGGTTACCGGAACGGGGAAAGATAGGCATCTTCAACCGTTCATACTATGAGGAAGTGCTTATAGTTCGTGTGCATCCTGAGATTCTCAGTGCTCAGGGACTTCCAGATGAATTCCTCAACAGGAAAACCTTCTGGAAGGATCGGTATCGTTCCATCACGGAGCTGGAGGAGCATCTGTATCGAAATGGGACAAGAATCATCAAAGTCTTCCTCCACCTGTCTAAAGAAGAGCAGAGAAATCGTTTCCTTGAAAGGATTGATGATCGGGATAAAAACTGGAAATTCAGCATTTCCGATACCCATGAGAGGAAATACTGGGATGATTATATGAAAGCTTATGAGGCTTGTCTCAATGAGACAACTACTCAGCTTGCTCCATGGTACATAGTTCCTGCCGATGATAAGGAAAATGCACGGCTTATTGTTTCACAGATTTTCCTTGATACACTTAATGAGCTTAAACTGGAATATCCTGAAATAACTGATGAACAACGAAAGGAGCTGGAATCAGCAAGGGAACAACTCGGAACTTAACATTGATAGTGCAGGGGAATCCAGATTATGGAGCGAAGTCTTATCAGGATGCCAAACTATTATTTTGTAGTTCACACATACGAATGTGTTGATTTAAACAGAACAGAAGCATTCGGGGATGTGTGAATATTGCAACATTTATCAGAAGTTGTGTAATACTCAATTGGTTGTCTGTTCTTAACTTTGGGGCCGGTCACATGCTTATGGTATGACGGGTAAAGCACCAGTTGTAGTCAGTTAAATTAAATTCATTATGAAAACAACAAAGATCAATTCCACAATCAGAAGTATTTCATCAGGTGTTTTAATAACATTGATGGTAGCTTCTTCTATATCATGTGCCAGAAAAATGACTTTTTCTACATCATCAGTTGTTCCGGCAGCACAAGGTTCCGTAAAAGTAACCAGAGACAATAACAAGAATTACGTTATTAAAATATCTATAAATAATTTAGCTGAGGTCGGACGTCTCCAACCGCAGAAACAAACCTATGTTGTATGGATGGTTACAAGCGAAGGTGTGACAAAAAATATAGGTCAGTTAAATAGTTCAAAAAGCTTCCTGTCGAAAAAATTAAAGGCTTCTCTAAAAACA
The DNA here is from genome assembly GCA_963715785.1 of uncultured Bacteroidales bacterium. Lineage (GTDB taxonomy): Bacteria > Bacteroidota > Bacteroidia > Bacteroidales > VadinHA17 > LD21. The sequence goes on along the minus strand of OY970276.1, from coordinate 393,892 downwards.
GTATCCTCATCTAATCCGACTAAAATATTTATAACGGCTGAAAATGACCCGGCTGTTCAATTTCCGGGTGATCAGGTTGTTTTATCAACTGACCTGCTTTAAACAGATATTCAGTCGAATATGAAATTTATAGTGGACACTGATGAACACCAGGGTTAAAATTGATGAAAGTTGGTCCATTTTCGAAAGAGGAAGAGAACATCGAAGTTAAAAAGGGTTTTTGGCACTACTCATGCCACAAATCCAAACATTTTGAACTGTTTTAATCCTGGATTTGAGAATCACTTAATGACAGATCCGACAGCAAGAAAAATTCATAATGTATGCTAAAGAAAATTGTTCTATCACTTATATTTTTGTTCATAGCCATAATTGCATCGTTTTTTATCTGGCGATACTGGAACTATCTACGCGATAAGGACCCGAACAAGACATTTTTACTGCCACGACTGGAGTTGTCAGATATAAATATAACCTCTCTTACTTCTAAGAAAACAGAAATGATGGTTAATATGGATATCAAAAACCAACTGCCACTGTCGTTCACTGTAGACAGTTTGCATTACAGGATTTTTATCAATGATACTGAGATTTTGAAAGATCATTTCAAAAAATCAATTTCACTGAAAAGAAATGCAAGCAGCCAGATTTCGCTTCCAATTACCTTTTTCAATGATTCACTTTCTTTGGTTATGAAAGCAAATGAGCGGGAAAATGCCGATTCCGTTGAATTTCATTTTCACGGATCTTTCTTTACAGATATTTTCTTTAAAAAGAAATTTAATGTTGATATTAAAAGATTAATTCCGAGGATCTATATTCCGGAAGTAAATGCTGAGCATTTCGAAATAGATTCACTTAATTTCTCAAGAGCAGTTGTTCAGTTGCTCGTTTCAATAAATAATAAAAATGCATTTTCGTTCAAAGCTGACAGCATAGCTTATGAGGTTTCCATCGAAGATAATCAATGGATAAAAGGATTTATTCCTGGTAATATAGATGTTAAGACAAAAAGTATTGCAAACCTGACAATCCCGATAACAATTTCTTTTAAAGAAGTGAGTAAAACACTTTGGGATTTGCTTACAAAAGGTAATAAAGTGCGTTACAAGCTCCATCTCAAATTCAGAATAGAATCAGATAATGATATGATAAGGAACAGCAAAGTAACGCTTGAAAGTGAAGGCACGGTAAAATCATTAATGAAAGCTTTAAAGAAATAAAATTTATCTGACTGTATGCCTGCTGATTTTTCAATTTTAGCCATGATTAGATAAAACTCAGCGATAACTAATTGCATCAGCCTTTCCATGAAGGAATTGAAATGTGTCAATGAAAGATTAATTGTTCATAAAACCGGCTGACATGAGCATTCTGACGATTAACAGCGGTTCGTCAAGTATAAAATTCGCACTATACAGAAAAGCAAACCCTTTAGAGCGATTGCTGTATGGGAAAGTTGATCGGATAGGATTGACAGGTACCAGTCTGGATTTCATCAACCTGATAAATAATAAGAAAGGCAATATCACTATTGAAATTTCAGATTACAAATCGGTGGCTGATTTCCTGATTGACTGGCTCGAAAAGCAGATTGTTTTTTCCTCAATCAGCGGAGTAGGACATCGGGTCGTATTTGGCATGAAACATACAGATCCTGAGCTTATTACTCATAAATTAATAAATAAACTGCGTCTGATCATTCCTTACGATTCAGATCATCTGCCTGCTGAGATTGAGTTGATTGAGGTATTTCGCCAGCGTTATCCAAAACTGAAGCAGGTGGCTTGTTTTGATACAGCATTTCATTCTAAAATGCCACGAGTGGCTAAATTGCTTCCGATTCCCCGTAAGTTCGACAAGATTGGAATTCAACGATACGGGTTCCATGGTTTGTCATATGCCTATCTCATCGAAGAACTCAAACGAGTAGCTGGGAAGAGTGTTGCCAAAGGTCGCGTGATTTTGGCTCACCTTGGTAATGGGGCCAGCATTGCTGCTGTATTCAAAGGCAAAAGCATTGATACAAGTATGGGATTTACACCTGCCGGGGGAATGATTATGGGCACCCGGCCTGGTGATTTAGATCCGGGTGTTGCCTGGTACATGATGAAATCAGGGAATCTTACTCCAAAGCAGTTTAATAATCTGATCAATCATGAATCAGGTCTCCTCGGTATTTCTGAAACCAGTTCCGATATGCGCGATTTGCTTGCTAAGGAATCCGATGATATCCGGGCCGCAGAAGCCGTTGCGCTATTTTGCTACCAGGCAAAAAAATGGATAGGTTCTTTCGCTGCTGCAATTGGAGGTCTCGATACACTTGTTTTTGCAGGCGGTATTGGAGAAAATTGCCCGGTAGTCCGCACAAGGATTTGTGAGGGTCTGGGATTTCTTGGTATCGGACTTGATGAGAAACAAAACAGAAAAAATGCCGATATTATTTCAAAAGTGAAGGAAAGCGTTGTTGTACGTGTTATTCATACCAATGAGGAATGGATGATTGCTAAAACAGTCAGCCAGGTTTTAAGTATTAAAATGAAATGAAAGAGAAAACAACCGGCCAGAATTTTATCTGCCTGCATTTTAGGAGAACCTGCTAATAATAAAGAAACCAGTAATGAACACAAAAATGGGAGAGATCTATGATGAATTTAAAAGAGATTATTAAAACTGCAAAAACATTGGTAGCTAATGACAAGGGCCTGCTGGCAATGGATGAAAGTAATCCAACCTGCAATAAAAGATTTGCTGCTGCAGGTATTCCTCAAACCGGGGAGTTCCGTCGTTCTTATCGGGAAATGATAATAACGACACCTGGTTTGGGTGAATGTATCAGTGGCCTTATCCTTTACGACGAAACAATCAGGCAGAAGAAAAAAGATGGGACCTTATTTATTAAAGCCATCACCGATATGGGAATTGTTCCTGGAATAAAAGTAGATACTGGCGCAAAAGATATGGCCGGTCACCCGGGAGAGAAAATTACCGAGGGTCTGGATGGATTACGCGACCGCCTCCGGGAATATTTTCAAATGGGCGCCCGTTTTGCCAAGTGGAGGGCAGTGATTGCCATCGGAAAGGGTATTCCCAGCTATGGTTGCGTAGATGCTAATGCACATGCTTTGGCCCGTTATGCCGCATTGTGCCAGGAAGCAGGAATGGTACCTATAGTTGAGCCGGAAGTAATCATGAAAGGGGAGCATACCCTGGAGCAATGTTTTGAAGTTACAGAGGAAGTCTTGCGGACTGTTTTCAGACAACTTTATTTACAACGCGTGACCCTCGAAGCTATGATCCTGAAACCCAATATGGTGCTTCCGGGATTAACCTGTCCTAAACAGGAATCAGAGGATGCAGTAGCCGATTTAACGGTAGAGTGTCTTTTGCGAGCTGTCCCTGCTGCGGTTCCGGGGATTGCCTTTTTGTCTGGTGGTCAATCAGGTAAATTAGCATCGGCCCGTTTGAATGCAATGAATGTCAGATTTAAATCGCGATTACCATGGGCGCTTGCGTTTTCGTTTGCCCGCGCCATACAGCAACCGGCTCTGGAGATCTGGCATGGAGAGGAAGCCAATGTGTCAGCTGCCCAACAGGCTCTGTATCATCGTGCAAATTGCAACCTGTTTGCTCGCCGCGGAGAATATATTGATAAAATGGAAAGGATATAAAGATGACAAAAAGAAACACTTCAGTAACTGCACTCCCGGCGTGGAAGTCCCTGGAAGAACATTCTTCAAAGGTCCGGAAACTTCATCTCAGGAAACTCTTTAAAGACGATATTACACGTGGTGAGCGTATGACAATCGATGATGTCGGAATCTATTTTGATTATTCGAAGCACCTCATAACTGATGAGACGCTTAATCTCCTTTTGAAATTGACTGAGGAGTCGGGCCTGAAAGATCGTATCAATGCCATGTTCGGTGGAGAGAAGATCAATGTCACTGAAAAACGGGCTGTCCTGCATGTTGCCTTACGTGCACCCAGAGGACAATCTATAGAAGTCGATGGAAAGGACGTAGTTCCTCAGGTCCATGTTGTGCTTGACAAGATGGCAGCATTTTCCAACCGGGTGCGCAGTAGAGAATGGAAAGGCCATACCGGTAGACCAATCCGTAATATCATTAATATCGGAATCGGCGGGTCCGATCTGGGTCCTGTAATGGCTTATGAGGCATTACGGTATTATAGCCAGCGAGACCTGATTTTCCGCTTTGTCTCCAACATTGACGGTACAGACTTCGCCGAAGCAACATACGACCTTGACCCTGAAGAGACACTTTTTATCATTTCGTCGAAAACTTTTACAACCCTCGAAACGATGATCAATGCACACACTGCCCGTGAGTGGGTCCTCAAGTCTTTGAAGAATCCAATTGCCGTTGCTAACCATTTTGTTGCAGTCTCTACCAACGTTGAGGAAGTTTCGAAGTTCGGTATCGACCCGGTAAATATGTTCGAGTTTTGGGATTGGGTCGGGGGACGCTACTCAATGGATTCTGCCATTGGTCTCTCCACAATGATCGCCATCGGTCCTGAAAATTTCCGATCCATGCTCGATGGTTTCCACCAGATGGATGAGCATTTTCGCACAGCTCCTTTCAAGAGCAACCTTCCGGTACTTATGGGTCTCCTGGGCATATGGAACAATAACTTCTTAGGCTCACAGACTGTGGCAGTCCTTCCATATGAACAATATCTTAAACGCTTCCCGGCCTATCTTCAGCAATTGACGATGGAGAGCAATGGAAAGCACGTCACTCTGGACGGGACTGAGATGGTTATCCAAACCGGACCAATCTACTGGGGCGAGCCAGGCACTAATGGTCAGCATTCTTTCTACCAAATGATGCATCAGGGGACCAGGATCATCCCGTGTGACTTAATAGGATTTGTTCATCCGCTCAACCCGCTTGGACATCATCACGATTTGCTTATGGCTAACGTGTTTGCCCAGGCAGAGGCACTCGCTTTTGGCAAAACACCTCAGGAAGTAAAGGCTGAGGGTACCCCTGATTGGCTGGTGCCACACCGTACATTCGAAGGCAATCGTCCATCCAGTACGATACTGCTCGACCGTTTGACTCCAGAGACACTGGGAAAGCTTGTTGCTCTGTATGAACACAGTGTCTTCACTCAAGGCGCCATTTGGAACATTGATTCATTTGACCAATGGGGAGTTGAGCTGGGAAAAGCGCTTGCTGCGCGCATCATCCCTGAACTTGAGGATGGAGCAAATTCCACACTTAATCATGATAGCTCCACAACAAATCTTATAAAACGCTATGTCAGAAATAAAAAAATATCTGGTAAACGTTAAAACCTGTACTATTTAAAATAAAATGAATAGATCATTATCATGAAAACCAGGAGAAAATCAATAAATCAAGTACTTCTCTATCCTATGCGCTTTGAACCGATCTATCAGTACCGGCTCTGGGGAGGCAGACAGCTGGCTGATTTTCTCACTGCACCTCTTCCAGGTAATGGTCCTTTTGGTGAAGCATGGATTCTCAGCGACCGGGAGGACCATCAGAGCCTTGTTGCTAATGGACCACTCAAAGGACAGACCATCAATCAATTGATGGAGAATGAGCCGGAGCGGTTGCTCGGAAAACTGGCAGGACATTTCAAACGATTTCCTCTTTTGCTTAAGTTCCTCGATGTGCATGAAATGCTTTCAGTGCAGGTGCACCCTTCTGATCTTAAAAAAGACTACCTGCCGGTTGGTGAACATGGCAAAACCGAAGCATGGGTGGTGCTGGAGGCAGGACCTGATAGTCGCATCTACGCAGGACTTAAACCAGGTACCACAGCTTACAATTTAAAACAGTCTCTCACAAAGGGGACAATTACTGATCATTTATCATACTTCACACCAAAACCAGGGGACGGTGTTTTTATACCGGCAGGAACGGTTCACTCCCTTGGCGGAGATGTTGTTGTGTTTGAGGTTCAACAGAACAGCGACGTGACATTTCGATTGTACGACTGGGACCATATTGATAAAAAGACAGGTAAACCAAGGTCACTCCAGGTAGATCAGGCGCTTGCATGCATTGATTTTAAGCAAGGAGCTATAAAACCAGTGGTGCCGGTAGTTGAAACAGAAGCAACTGTCAGGAATGAGATGCTTTTTCATTGTGAACATTTCGACGTGTGGCGGTTTCAGGGTCAATCACCATTTATTGTCGGTGAAATGTGTATGCCACGAGTGCTGGTATGCACTATTGGTGAGGGGCAGATAGTATATGACGGCACAATTTATATTATTGGAAAAGGAGATGTATTCCTTTTACCTGCGGTAGTGGGAGTGTGCACCTTTAAACCGCGAAGCGCAGTTTCATTATTGGAGATTGCACTACCGGAATAGTTTAATAGATATTTTATTATGTTAAAAAAATTAATTGTTTTTGATCTGGACGGTACTCTTGCCGAAAGTAAATCATCTCTTGATGCTGAGATGTCTGCACTGATTCACGACCTGCTCAGCGTGGTAAAAGTTGCGGTGATTTCAGGAGGCGACTGGTTACAGTTTGAAAAACAAGTGCTTTCCGGTCTTCCTCATGATAAACGACTGGAGAACCTGTCAATCCTTCCTACCTGTGGTACTAAGTTTTACCGGTATGGCAAGGATTGGAAAAAAATCTATTCCGAAGATTTCACCGCAGATGAGAAGAAGAAAATTATCAGTTCTTTAAAGAAGTCCATCGAATCGGCAGGCTTCAGGATTAAAAAGCTATGGGGAGAGCAGATCGAAGACCGTGGGAGCCAGATAACTTTTTCCGCTTTAGGCCAGCAAGCTCCAAATGAAGAAAAAGAAAAATGGGATCCTGATTTTGCCAAGCGGAAGAAGATGAAAGCAATTCTTGACAAGCAAATTTCCGGATTTTCTGTCAGGTTAGGTGGTGAAACATCAATTGATATCACCAAGCCAGGTATCGACAAAGCTTACGGCATTAAAAAGCTCAGGGACACTCTCGGCATTTCAATTCCTGAGATGATTTTTGTCGGTGACGCATTGTTCCCCGGAGGTAACGATTATCCTGCTGAAGAAGCAGGAGTTATATCTATCAGAGTCAAAAATCCAACTGAGACAAAACGGGTGATTGAAACGATTATAGCTTGTCTGGGAAACGATAATAGCATAAATCTTATCAAGGAGAAAAAGTAATGAGTGGCATTAAGCTGAAACGTCTCGGGCAGATGATGGAGCCGGAACCCGGCAATCCGATGGAAGTGGAAGGTGTCCTTAATCCGGCTGCTGCCCGTGGCCCTGATGGTAACCTTTACCTGTTTCCACGGTTAGTCGCAAAGGGAAATTATTCGCGCATTGGTATAGCAAAGGTTCTTTTTAATAAAGACGGTGATCCTTCAGGAGTCGAGCGGATGGGCATTGCTCTTGAGCCTGAGGCAGATTATGAGTTGCAATCTGACGGCAGCGGTGGCTGCGAAGATCCTCGCATCACATATGTTGAACCACTTCATCACTTTGTGATGACTTATACGGCACTTTCACCTAATGGGCCGCGGATCGCCCTGGCTGTATCGGAGGATTTGTTTCACTGGAAACGCATTGGTCTTGCTATCTTTGAACCTTATGACGGAATTGATTTCGTTCATGTTGACGATAAGGATGCAAGTATCTTCCCTGTCGCTATCCCTAATCACGCAGGGAAAATGCAATTAGCCCTTCTTCACCGACCTCTTTTTCAAGGTACCCGACCGGAAGAAACTGTTCTCCAGTCAAAGTCACGAGTGGTGGACATCGATCGGGAAAGCATTTGGATCTCTTATTGTCCTATGACCTTTGAGGGTCTCGAGCCATCCCATATAAGCCTTTTTAATTCACATCACCGGCTTGCGACACCTGTGTCACCATGGGAAAGGCTTAAAATTGGAGGAGGAACTCCGCCAGTCCTTACCAGGCATGGTTGGCTTATCCTTTATCACGGAGTCAGTGAAATACCTGATCAGGGCAAAAATGGGAAGCATTTATGCTATTCAGCCGGTATAATGGTGTTATCAAAAGAGCATCCTCAAGTGATATACTATCGTTCAGTTGAACCGGTATTGAAACCAGAACTAAAACAAGAACGTCTGGGAGCTGTTGCAAATGTAGTGTTCCCGACAGGTATCGACCGGCGTGACGATCTTGGTTTACCTGACCGCTTCGATGTTTATTATGGTATGGCTGACAACAGAATTGGCGTTGCGCGTCTTGATTTGCCTGATATTTTACCGCTAACAACTAAAAACTCAATGGAATGTTAATATTATCAGAAGTTTTACCAGACAGTGTTCCGGACGTATGCGCTTAATGCAGGATCGCTCTGGTCTGCAGTTATATAGATAAAGATTAAAATTCAGATGCTAATGAAAATCGAGGAAAAATGTATTAATACAATCCGCTGCCTTGCAATTGATGCAGTGGAGAAAGCAAATTCAGGCCACCCGGGTACGCCAATGGCATTGGCTCCTGCAGCATATGCTTTATGGATGCAGCATATGCATTACAATCCTGCTAACCCGAACTGGTTCAACCGCGACCGTTTTGTGCTTTCGAATGGACATGCATCTATGTTACAATATGCTATTCTGCATTTAGTTGGATACAAAATATCTCTTGATGATATCAAAAATTTCAGGCAATGGGGCAGTAATACCCCGGGACATCCCGAATACGGGCTCACACCTGGAATAGAAACTACAACCGGGCCGCTGGGACAAGGATTCATGAATGCAGTGGGTATGGCGATTGCTGAGGCACATCTGGCAGCCATATTTAACACTAAAGAACATACAATAATTGATCATAATACATACGTGTTCTGCAGCGACGGAGACTTTATGGAAGGTGCTTCCAATGAAGCTGCCTCCATAGCCGGACATTTTGGATTGGGAAAGCTTGTAGTATTGTATGATAATAACCACATCACAATTGAAGGAAACACATCCCTTACATATTCAGATGAAGTGTCCAAACGTTTTGAAGCTTACCACTGGCATATTCAGGATCTGGGTGACAAAGGGAATGATGTAAAGGCAATATCGGAAGCTTTTTCTAAAGCAAAGGCTGTTACTGATAAGCCATCTCTGATCATTTTAAGGACACATATAGGTTACGGATCACCAAATAAACAGGATACATCAGAAGCTCATGGTTCACCTTTAGGCGCTGAGGAGGTAAAGCTGACAAAAAAATTCTACGGATGGCCGGATGATAAATTTTTTTTGGTTCCTGATGAGGTAAAATCACATATGGATGTAGCAATTGAGAAAGGTAAAGCCCTGGAGGGAAAATGGAATAAGAAATTCGAAGATTATAAGAAGTCACATCCTGATCTGGCACAGCAATTGAATGAATACCTTGAACAGAAATTGCCGGATGGCTGGGACAAAGAAATACCAGTCTATAAACCCTCCGACGGGCCAAAAGCAACGAGAGAAGTGTCAGCAGGCGTCATCAATGGTGTTGCAGCACATTTGCCCTGGCTAATGGGAGGAAGCGCTGATCTGGAACCCTCCACTAAAACGCTGATCAAATCATCGGGTTATTTCGAAAAAGGAAAGTATGGAAACCGGAATATGGACTGGGGGATTAGAGAGCATGTGATGTGTGCCGCCAGTTCCGGAATGAGCGTCCATGGAGGCATACGTCCCTATGCCGCAACTTTTTTCATTTTCACCGATTATGCACGGCCAGCAATACGGCTTGCATGCATTATGCAGCTGCCTGTAATTTATGTTATGACTCATGATTCCATTGGGTTAGGAGAAGATGGGACCACTCATCAGCCTGTGGAACAACTCGCTTCATTCAGAGCTATGCCCAATATGTGTGTTATTCGCCCTGCCGATGCTAATGAAGCTGCATACGCGTGGCGCGCGGCTATTCAAAATACAAAAGGTCCGACAATGCTGGTTTTATCGAGGCAAAAATTACCGGTTTTTGATCGAAACATTCTAGCGCCTGCTGATGGAGTGATAAAAGGTGCGTATGTTATTTCAAAGGAACAAGGCAGTAAACCAGATATCATATTGATTGCCACCGGTTCGGAAGTACAACTTGTTCTGGAGGCCCAGCATGAACTCACGGGTAAATCTATTGATGCCCGTGTGGTAAGTATGCCAAGCTGGGAATTGTTCAGAATGCAGAAACAGGAGTATCGCGATAAAGTATTGCCTGCAGGCATAAAAGCCAGGCTTGCAGTGGAGGCAGCATCACCTCAGGGATGGGGTGAATGGGTAGGTGATCAGGGCAGAGTAATCGGGATATCAAAATTCGGTTCCAGTGCTCCTTATAAAAAGATATATGAGCATTATGGCATTACTGTTAAAAACATTGTAAGTACTGCAATAAAAGCGCTTTCTGATAAAAAATGAATGAATACAATCATAAAAGAGTCATTTGAACCATTGGTCATTCTACCCATTCAATTGAGGAATTTATCGGAATGCTACAATCTTTTCAGATTGAATGTGTAGCTGACATCAGAAGCTTTCCAGACTTTACTTGATTGGTCCACCCATGCGGGATACTTCCAGGGGTTAAAGTTTCCATTTTTAGTTGAATTAAGTTAATTATGAACAACATTCAACTTCCAAACTTGTTACTTCAATTAAATTATCAATTAAAAATCAGGATAAAATGAAAACAGGTATTTTTAATTTGAAAACTTTATTTTTTGATTCCAGATACTAAGATCATGAATGACAATCCTTTAAAAGAGCTGGAAGCACTTGGTCAGTCAGTCTGGCTGGACTATATCAGGAAGGATATGTTTGCAAGCGGTGAACTCAGGCGATTGATCGACATGGATGGTATTCATGGGATTACCTCTAATCCTTCTATCTTTGAGAAGGCGATAGCAGAGAGTAATCTTTACGACAGTGACATTCACGACTTAGTTCAAAAGAAAACTGATATCAAAGAAATTTATGAAACTCTCAGCATTAAGGATGTCAGGAATGCTGCTGACGACTTCAGGTCTGTTTATGAAAAGACGGAAGGCAGAGATGGATTTGTAAGCTTGGAGGTCAATCCGCATCTTGCTTATAATACCCCGGGAACTATTGAGGAAGCTCATCGACTCTGGAACATTGTTGACCGGCCTAATATTTTCATAAAAGTACCTGCCACAAAAGAAGGCTTGCCGGCCATTCAGAAGCTTATCAGTGAAGGCATTAGCGTGAATGTTACTTTATTGTTCGGACTCCCCCGGTACAGGGAGGTTGCTGAAGCATATATTTCCGGTATCAAAACCCGGATTGATCAGGGGAAACCGGTTAAAAATGTAGCATCTGTTGCAAGTTTCTTTTTAAGCCGCATTGATACTGTGATTGATCCGATAGAAGCGAACTATGCTGCTTCTGTTGGTGAACAGGCACATTTTGCAGCCAATATAAAGGGACAGGTAGCAATCTCAAGTGCTAAGATTGCATATACCATTTATGAAGAAATTTTTGAAAGTCAAGAATTTGCTAAATTAGCTCATCAGGGTGCCAGGCCACAGAGGTTGCTTTGGGCCAGCACCGGCACCAAAAATCACGATTACAGCGATATCAAATATATTGAAGCCCTTATCGGTAAAAATACAATCAATACGGTACCTCCGGAAACCCTGAATGCTTACCGCTTGCATGGGAAACCGTCTCTGAGTCTGGAAGATCATATAAAACGCGCCTGCTGGGTTATGTCTGAATTGACAGAACTTCGCATCGATATAGATAGTATAACCAAAAAACTTGAAGCCGATGGAGTTGAAAAATTTATTAAAGCCTTCGACAAGCTTATGGAGACCTTAACCAAAAAGTCATTAGAGAAAAAGTGAGGTACCCGCCATTTGTTTATCCGCCTTCCGATTAAATGACGAACAAACGGTGCAGTAAACTTGTTTGCAGATAAGGCTTTTATAAGGTTCATTCGTTAAATTAAAATATATCATCATGGCAATAAAAAAAGTTTGGGTAGAGGAAGATTGCACAGCATGCGGCTTGTGTGAGGAAATTTGTCCGGAAGTATTTGTGCTGAAAGACATTGCTACGGTTATTGAAGGTGTAAACTTTGCTGATCATGAAGCTAAAATAAAGGAAGCAGCAGAAAGTTGTCCGGTTGAGGTTATAAAATACTCAGAGTAAGGTAATACCTGCAGTAATACCGGAAGGCACAAAATGGAAATCAAGATCAAAAGAGTATACAATAAGCCCGATAGGGAAGACGGTAAACGTATTCTTGTAGACAGGCTTTGGCCAAGGGGTTTAACAAAAGAAAAAGCCAGCATTGATTTATGGTTGAAGGAAATAGCTCCCAGTACTGAACTTCGGAAATGGTTTGGGCACAACCCTGAAAAATGGAAAGAGTTTGGCAAACGCTATAGTGGCGAACTCAAAAAGAACGAAGAGCAGGTGTCGCTTTTGAAGGAGCAGTTGAAGAAAGGAACGGTAACATTGGTTTATGGTGCAAAAGACGAAGAGCATAATGAAGCGCTTGTTCTCAAAGAACTATTCGGCCCTCCGGCTTAAAAACACATAGAAACATCTTCAGTCCGGCAATCTTTTTCAGAGTGTCTGCACCGCAGTCACGATTGTTATTTCCAGGGCTGCCCTTGCCCATGTGAATTTCTCTCTGATCGTATTAAACCCGGGACCATCCTTTACAAATTTTGCTGTACCGGTAATCAGGAAACCGGCCCCTTTATAACTTAATCCCTGAACTTCCCGGCTTCCAAGTGTAAGTTTTACAAAATTGTTTCCTTCTACATTTTTTTCTGTTTTGTTCATCCTTCCGGCGGGAATTAACAATTTCCCATCAGAAGTGATGCATACATAGCTGTTCCATGTATTTACCACATGAGGGCCATCAATACCCTGAGTTACGATAGCCACTTCTCCGTCGGCGGGATGTGACAGGACTTCCAGTAGTTTTTCGTTCAGCATTATAAATGACTTTTTAATTGGTTAATAATCAATAAATAACTTAAATTAGAACCCTTCAAAAACGCCTAATCCAAAAAGTGCAAAATCATATTTCACAGGATCTTCTTTATCCATTTTTCTTAAATTCTCATCTAATTCGAATACGGCTTTGGAATCATTCTGTTTTCGGGTTATCAATCCCAGTTTTCGTGCTACATTTCCGGAGTGAACATCAAGCGGACAAGACAAAAGAGAAGGAGAAATAGAATTCCATATTCCAAAATCCACCCCATTTTTATCTTTTCTGACCATCCACCGTAAATACATATTGATTTTTTTTGCCGCAGATCCTTTTAACGGATCTGAAATATGTTTGCTCGTTCTATTGTTATGGGGTAACTCAAAGAACATGCTTCTGAATTTATGAATTGCCGGCTGTAAAGAATCATCAGTCTGGTATTTGTTAAATATCCCTTCTAAGCCATTCCCGGTTGAATAAATATGTTTTAATGCTTTGATGAAATAGATAAAATCAGCAGAATTAAATGTTCTATGGATGACTGATGATATTTTTTCCAGATCACCCGGACTATGATGCATAATAAAATCATAGGGCGAATCATCAAGATAAGCCATCATGCGATTAGCGTTTCTGAGGATCATTTTTCGATTACCCCAGGCGATGGTAGCTGAAAGAAAACCTGAAATTTCTATATCTTCTTTTTTCGAATAAAGATGTGGGATGCTAATAGGATCGTGCTCAATAAAGTCAGGGCGATTATACTTTTCGACCTTTTCATCTAAAAACTCTTTCAGCTCTTCCTTATTTAATTTCATATCCATAATTTTAGCCTCACAAAATTAAGGAAACCGGGTCAGACTTTTTGTTGCCTTAATTATATTGGGCTGCCTGTTTCCATATATTTGATCCAAAGGTACAGGTTTCGATTATATTTGGTAAATGGAAAATTTTGACCAACCTGGTCCGGTAAAATATAACAATGCACTTTTACGGGCTTGGTGTTAAAGATAAGTTCTTATAATGGCTAATAATTATTTCAGTTTTAAACAGTTTACAATTTTCCAGGATAAATCGGCATTTAAAGTTGGTACTGACGGTGTGCTGCTTGGGGCCGTTGCTGATATTACCGGTGTCCGGAATATCTTAGATATAGGCTCAGGCACAGGTCTGATCTCAATTATGCTCGCACAGAGGAGTGACGCTGCAATAACTGCCATTGAGCCCGACCCTGAATCCTATATTCAAACCACAGGAAATGTCAGTCGCTGCAGGTGGAATGACAGAATAAAAGTTGAGCATACTGACCTTCAGAAATTTAGTCCGGCATTTGGGAATTTTGATCTTATCGTTACCAATCCGCCTTATTTTTCTGGTTCGCTTAAAAGTCCTGATCCCCGGAAATCTGCTGCCCGTCACAACGATTCGTTAACTTCAGTGGAACTGCTCGGGAATGTTGTGAAATTACTGAATGACGATGGCCGTTTTCAGTTGATAATGCCATATGCCGAAGGAAGTATCTTTATTGCAGAGGCTAATAAGTATGGTTTATATTGTAATAATATACTGAAAATTAAATCACTGCCTAATTCGGAGATAAGGAGATTGATAATGACCTTCAGCAGAATCCGTAAGAAACCTGTTGAAAGGTTCCTGACAATCGAACACGGAAGGCATCAGTTCACTGAAGATTATATGAATCTGACTAAGGATTTTTATCTGAAATTCTGATCTTCTGGTGCGGATTTGTAATTCGTGCCAAATTCATTATGCTGGCGTGGGTCAAATCCGCGCCAGTTGTGGGCGGCAAGCTTATTTTATCATTTCACTCTCAGGCAAGCCGTATTCCTCTTTCATTTCAACACCCAGCGTCTTTAATTCATCAAGGACCGGATTATAGATCTGAGGCACAACCGGTCTGTGTACTCCCTTCAAGTCGATTTTATTTTCAAGAATCATTCTCACCGCAATAGCAGCCGGAAGAGCCACAGTTCTGGAAATGGAAGTATTTGAAGAGGGAGATCCGTAATCAAGCATTGATGATTTAATAACCTCACATTTGCCATCGGGATATGATGCCAGAAAAATATGTTGCAAGACTACCATATCCCTCTCATTGGCAGACAGCATCATTTTTTTTATCATAGCATCGGAGGTAATATCAAAGGGTGTTGTCTCGTGATATTTAAGTTTTTCGTTTCCGAAAAAACCAAGATAATCGAGTGACGAAAGAAATACTGAATCTGCAGAGGATCCAAGTTTCCTGATAAGATTTTCTCTGAGATCCATTATTCCCAGGCCGCATCTTTCCGCAAGAAACCCGGCCATAGTCATCCCCTGATAATCTCTTACCGAATCATCAAGCATATTAAGCCCTTTCATGGCATCCAGAGTTTCGCACCATCCCTCGTATCTGAAAGTGCCGCGATACATGGTATCAGCCTCCGGAATGCCATAGATATCAATATAGCTGACAGAATCCCTGTTTGGATATACTTCAAGATTTCCTATTCCCGGGAAATTATAACTGAAACGGTCCTTGAAGAGATCTGAAGGTTCAATATATATTCTTCTGCCATTTTTCAGATAAAGTGCACTGTTCCTGCTGGCGAGGATAACTCCCTTAGGGCTCCATGAAAATTTATACTTAAGAGGATTATCGGCGGATTCCGGAGCCGGAAGCGCGCCGCAAAGGGAATAAAACCCCTTCACCTTTCCTCCTTTACCATGGATATGATCGATAATTCTCATCGCAGTCATATGATCAATTCCGGGGTCAAGACCAATCTCATTCAGAAAGAGCAGGCCCGCTTCTCTGGCAGGTTCATTAAGTTCCAATATTCCAGGTTGGATATAGGAAGTTGTTACCAGAGATCTTCCATGACGAAGACATACCCTTGCAACATCTGAATGATATTTGTAAGGAAGAAGGCTTACTGTAACATCATGATCTTCTACGAGCTTTTCAAGCATGGCAGGATCGTCCATTGACCAGTCAAGTGATGATCCGAGCGGATTGCCATTTATCATTTCGTCTGCTCTTTCCTTCATAGGAGATGCAACCATCAAACCTAAATTGTGACTAAGAAGGTATTCGACCATTGGTTTGACTACAAGCCCTGCTCCGAGTATTAAAACTTTTTTCATATTTTAAAGTATCATAGATCATTCATTTTGCCTTAGCAAGGTATAAAAACTTCTGTGTCACTCTGTGAAAGCTCTTAATTTTTTGTTTCACAGAGTTCCGATAGTATCGGAACACAGAGGATACACAGAGGTTCACAGAGAAAATAATTAATCTGAAATCATTATGGCAAATAATTAATTCAAAAACTATTTTATTAATATTACCGTCAGTGTATCTTTGTTGGAGGCCGAAAGGATATTTTTAATTCGCTACATTTCAGATGTCTGAATTTCAGAAGTATGTAGAAACACCGCTGATGAAGCAGTATAACAGCATCAAGACCAAACATCCTGATGCGATACTACTTTTCAGAGTGGGAGATTTTTATGAAACTTTTGGAGAAGATGCGATCAGGGCATCCGAAATACTTGGAATAACACTTACACGACGTGCCAATGGGTCGGCTTCGTTTGTAGAACTTGCAGGGTTCCCATATCATGCACTCGATACGTATCTTCCGCGTCTTGTAAGAGCGGGTCAGAGGGTGGCTATATGCGAGCAGCTTGAAGATCCAAAGCTCACCAAGAAAATTGTAAAGCGGGGTATTATAGAGATGGTAACACCCGGGGTTCTGCTGAATGAAAATGTGTTGAATCATAAAGAAAATAATTTTCTGGCTGCAGTACACATAGATAAAAAAATTGCCGGAGTGGCATTCCTTGATATTTCCACCGGCGAGTTTCTTACATCAGAAGGAACCATTGATTATATAGATCAGATGCTTAATAACTTCCAGCCTAAGGAAGTCTTGTTTGAAAAAGGAAAGAAGGAGCTATTCCTTGAATATTTTGGTCCGAAATTCTATACTTTTAAGCTTGACGATTGGATATTTACACTTGAAGCAGCAAATGACAGGTTGCTTAAACAATTTGAAACCAGTTCTTTAAAAGGTTTCGGAGTTCATAATCTGAATTTTGGAATTATAGCAGCCGGAGCCATTCTGTATTATCTCGATCTTACACAACACGAACAGCTTGGTCATATTACCAGCCTCTCGAGGATAGAGGAAAACAGGTATGTCTGGCTCGATAAATTTACGATCAAAAATCTGGAACTGTTTCACTCCCCGTATGAGGGCGCCAAGACTCTGATTGATGTGATGGACCGAAGCATTTCTCCGATGGGCGGCAGATTGATGAAGAGATGGCTGTCACTTCCGCTGAAAGATATTCAACCGGTCAATGAGCGGCTTGACGTTGTACAGTACTTTGTTGAAAACGGTGCGGTAAAAGATGAAGTCGCTGATTTTATCCGTCAGATAGGCGATCTGGAAAGACTAAGTTCCAAAGTTGCAGTTAACAGAATAAACCCCAGGGAAGTCGTACAGCTGAAGAGAGCATTGAAAGCCATTGAGCCACTAAAAGAACTCTGCAATAACAGTGGCTGCCTTCCGCTTACGCAAATTGCCGAGCAGCTGAATCCCTGTAAATTCTTAGCCGACAAAATAGAAAAAGAGATCAATAATGATCCGCCCGTACAGCTGAATAAAGGTAATGTGATTGCCAGCGGGATATCAGGTGAACTCGATGAATTGCGTAAAATTCTATATTTTGGGAAAGACTATCTGGCAGACCTTCAGACAAGGGAGAGTGCACGCACGGGAATCTCTTCGCTTAAGGTAAGCTTCAATAATGTTTTCGGATACTACATAGAAGTGCGGAATACTCATAAAGACAAAGTCCCGCCTGAATGGATAAGGAAACAAACACTCGTGAGCGCAGAACGTTATATCACTGAGGAACTTAAGGAATATGAAAGCAAGATATTCGGTGCTGAGGAAAAAATAATCAGCCTTGAGACTAAACTTTTTACAGATCTTGTACTGGCAATAATGGAATATATCCCTCCTGTCCAGCTGAATTCAACACTTGTAGCCAGACTGGATTGCCTTCAGTCGTTTGCAGTTATTTCCTCCGAAAACAATTATATCAGGCCGCAGCTGAATGATTCACGGGCTCTCTCAATAACAGAAGGACGTCATCCGGTGATTGAAAAGCAATTGCCTGTGGGTGAATCCTATGTGCCCAATGATCTGAATCTCGATACGGAAGATCAGCAGATAATTATTCTCACCGGACCGAACATGTCGGGAAAATCAGCGCTTTTACGACAAACGGCCCTGATTGTACTGATGGCTCAAACAGGCTGTTTTGTTCCGGCAAAGACAGCTGTAATAGGAATGGTGGATAAGATTTTTACCAGAGTCGGAGCTTCGGATAATATCAGCCTGGGTGAATCTACTTTTATGGTGGAGATGAACGAGACTGCAAGTATCCTTAATAACCTTTCTGACCGGAGCCTGGTACTTCTTGATGAGATCGGGAGGGGAACAAGCACATACGATGGCATCTCGATAGCATGGGCAATGGTTGAATACCTGCATGAAAGCAAGTTACGGGCAAAAACTCTGTTCGCAACTCATTATCACGAACTTAACGAGATGGAGGACTCATTTTCAAGAGTAAAAAACTATAGTGTCTCCATAAAGGAACTCAATAATAAAGTCATCTTTCTCCGTAAGCTTAAAAGAGGCGGCAGTGAGCATAGTTTTGGTATCCATGTCGCCAGAATGGCAGGCATGCCCAGAAGTGTGGTAAACAGGGCAGATGATATACTTAAGGAACTTGAGCTCAGTCATAATAAAAATGAATTAGCTAAACCAATTGCCGACATAACCGGTCACCGTGAAGGTATGCAGCTCAGTATCTTTCAGCTCGACGATCCTGTTTTAAAGCAGATCCGCGATGAAATCCTCGGAATTGATATTGATAATCTTACACCGGTTGAAGCCCTTAATAAACTTTATAACATAAAAAAATTGCTTAAATAGGCAGCAAAAACATATTTTTGCAAAATATTTTTTAGCAATAACTTTTTATTCTTCAAAAATTATGATTCCCCGAAAAAGCTGGATATTAGATATACTTTTTACTGCAATAATAGCCTTTCTGTTTTTTATTAATATTATCTCAGGACAAAAAATAAAGACCAAAGGCTTATCCGCATTCCATTCCGGTTTCAGCAACACACAGGATACAGTCCCCCAGAACAGACTGGGTGGTTTTGAAAGGGTAGAACCCGACACTAATTTTACATGGGAGAAATATGCAGCCTTCCTCAATAAGATTTCCGATACCAGTAAGTACATAGTGTTGCCGTTAAATGAATTCCGAAAGACTTTCAACAGTAATAAAATTGTTATTGGCTTGCGCCATGATATAGATGTTGATCTGAATGTTGCATATAAATTCTCTGATATCGAATATAATCTCGGATTCAGATCCACATATTTCGTTTTACATACGGCTCCCTATTATCTTGCAAATCCGAATAATATGGAAGTACATTCGGATAAGATAATTCCGATTCTGAAAACTATGCAGAATGTAAGACATTTTGAGATCGGCTGGCATAACGATCTGGTTACTCTTCAGGTTGTTTATAATATTGATCCTGTTAAATTTCTTCATAGTGAACTTAACTGGCTGAGATCAAATGGACTTCATATTGTCGGTACAGCTTCCCACGGATCAAATTACTGTAAGGTCTACCATTATCTTAATTATTATTTTTTTGAGGAATGTACCTACCCTGTTGTGCCCAATTTTGAAAATAATATTACAGTTCCTGTTGGTGGAAAGGATATTGTTTTAAAAAAAGGAAAGCTCAGCGACTTCGGACTCGAGTATGAAGCATATTTTCTAAATAACAACAAAGCGTTTTCTGATGCTACTGTGACGAGCGGTATCCGCTGGAATATAGGGATGCTGGATCTGAACCAGTTGCATCCGGGAGACAGGATTATTATCCTTCTCCATCCCATACACTGGCATAAAGGATCTCAGCTGGCTAAGATAGAATCATTCAGCATTCCCGGTCAGAAATCATGTTCAATAGATACAACAAAATCTGTTGTCACGGTTCAAATGCCAGCCGGGACAAACCTGGGATCGCTGTTATCGGTTTTCTCGCTTTCTCCAGGGGCCTACGCGAAAATTGAAGGAAGGATGCAGATAAGCAGAGGTATCTGGAATAACTTCAGCAAGCCCGTCATTTGCACCGTATATGCAGAGAACCGTGATATACGAAGAGAATGGACAATTATAGTCCGTAATTAAAATAGCCCTGCTTTGTTTCTGGCCATCATTTATTCTTAATAATCTGATCATGAAAAAACTTGTATATCTAATAACCTTATTTTCAGTAATTCAATTGACAGTTAATTTTCCTGCCAATGGTCAGGAAAAGCCTGTAAAACAGGAAAAGCTTACGAGGTTTGAACTGCAGTCGTCAGCCCTGATATCTTCTACAGGTCAGGAAATATCTTCCCCCGGGTATAAGTCTAAAGTCTACTGGTTTCCGGTTAATGTGCCCTCCACTGTGCTGACCGGACTGGTAGCCAATAGGGTTTATCCCGATCCTTATTCGGGCCTGAATAATATGCTGATTCCGGACGCATCCGATGAATTCAATAAAAAATATAACCTTGAGCAATACAGCCATCTTCCCGATAACCCTAATCCATGGAAAAAGCCATACTGGTACCGGACAGCATTTGATGTGCCTTCAGGTGATAAGGGGAGGTGTTTTCAGCTGATATTCAAAGGCATAAATTATAGGGCTGCCGTATGGGTCAATGGAAAACAAATTGCCGATTCAACTGAGATGGCTGGAATGTTCGCCGAATACTGTTTCGACATCAGCAAATATGTAATTGCAGGATCTGAAAATGCTCTTGCTGTAAAGATCTATCCTCTTGATTTCCCCGGGTTGCCAGCTACAGAACAGCTGAAGGCTCTTGGTGATTTTTTTGAGAATGGCGGTCCGACCGGCGACATCGGGAAAAATGTTACGATGCTCTGTTCCGTTGGCTGGGACTGGATCCCTCCTGTAAGAGACCGCAATATGGGTATCTGGCTTCCTGTTTATCTGAGGACTTCGGGTAGTGTAACAATAAGTGATCCGAAAATTGTCACTCTGTTGCCAAACCTTCCTGACACTTCCGTCGCAAAAATATCTCTGAATCTGAAGTTGCTGAATCATAATCAAACCGGTGAGAAGGGCAAACTGACCGTTACAATAACTCCTGAAAATTTTGTTGGAAAGCCTCTGCAATTCACTAAAAATGTATCTGTCGGCGGAAATGCCCCGGCCATTATTGATCTGAATGGGGATAATACGGCAGAACTTAATATTTCTGGTCCGGCTCTATGGTGGCCAAATGGCTATGGGAAGCCAAATCTTTACAGAATAAGACTGCGTTATTCAGCCGGCTCAGGAGTTTCTGACGACACTTCCTTCGTCTTTGGTATCAGGACTGTCAGCTCAAAAGCTGTTGATGTAAATGGGTCGTATCGCCGCGATTTCTTTGTTAATGAAAAACGGGTTCATCTGACCGGAGGAGCCTGGGTACCCGATATGATGTTAAACCGTGATTCTGTCAGATACGACTACGAATTGCATCTGTGCAGAAATTCAAATATTAACCTTGTGAGAATATGGGGAGGAGGAGTAACCCCATCTGACGCGTTTTTTGAAGCCGCTGACCGATATGGATTATTAGTATGGTCAGATTTCTGGGTTACAGGCGACACCCAGGGGGAATTTAAAGGATCTCCTAATTGGCCGGTTGAAAGCAGCGTGTTCATTAAGAACGTAAAGAGTACAATTCTCAGGATCCGCAATCATCCCAGTCTGCTGGTATGGACTGGGGGAAATGAAGGACACGCCAGGAAAGAACTTTATGACGCTATGAGAGAAAGTATTATAAACCTCGATGGAACCAGACCTTATATTCCCAGCTCATCGGGTTTTGCAAAACTGCCTGCCGGATGGGAAGGTGCATGGCCCGATAATCTTCCATCAGGTGTTTATAGCGGCGGTCCATATACATGGCAGGATCCGAAAGTGTATTACGCAAAAGCTGTTGCCGGGAAAGACTGGGTTTTTAAGGATGAAACAGGTATCCCGTCACAACCTCCATATAACATAATGCCTAAAATAATTCCTGACCTTGTATGGGACAAAAAGTTACCCTTTCCTCTCAATAATACATGGGGATACCATGATGCTGCCACCGGGAACGGCAGGTACGATCTCTATTATAAAGAAATGGTTAAAAGATATGGCGAGCCGGCAAGGATGGAGGACTTTTGCAATAAAATGCAACTGATGAATGCAGTGGGCTATCAGGGGATCTTTGAAGCAGCAGGACATAGATTAAATGATATAGGAGGCGTCATGCTTTGGAAAATAAATTCAGCATTTCCGAGCGTTGTTTGGCAGGTATATGATTGGTTCCTTATGCCAAATGCCGGGTATTATTTCATGCAGAATGCTATAGAACCTATTCATATCCAGCTCAATCCAACCAATTTTAAAGTGCTTGCGGTGAACAGGTCATATCATGCCGTTTCGGGACTTATTGCAACAGCTGATATTTTCGGAATGGACTCAAAATCATTGTATCATGAAGAAAAAAACATAAGTCTTTCAGAAACCGATGTGAAGGAAGCCTATTCATTATCTTCTGTTTTAGCTCAAGCAAAAGGTGTGGTTTTCGTTGTGCTTAATTTGAAAAACATTGATGGTAAGATCATTTCACATAATACATACTGGCTTTCGAATCAGGCAGACTTTAAAGCCCTCAGTGAAATGCAGAGAACAAAAGTGGAAGCTAAAGTGATAAATAGCGTAAAAGGTAAAAGGGAGAACAGCTGGACAATTAAAATCACTAATTCATCTGACAGGCTGGCATTTTTTATCCGTCCCCAGTTAATGGCCGGTGCTGAAGAGATCCTTCCAAGCTATTGGACCTCAGGATATTTCACGCTAGCACCATCCGAATCCATTACGGTAACCGTGAGCTGTCCGGTTTCTGAAACTGGATTTAAAAAGCCTGAAATAAAAATCTCAGGCTGGAATGTGGATGAAATGATGCTGAATTTAAAATAAAGCCAGCCTTGTAAATCGAGGTGGTCTGTGACCTCTTTGAAAGTTTCAGATAAGAACTTCCAAAGAGGGCTCACAGGGTAACCTATTCTTTTCTGGGATTTTGCAGCTATTTTTCTTTTTCGTAATAGTATTTGGCAGTGGTCTCATTCCCCGACATCTTATTTGTAAATTCCAATGTAAGGAACTGGCCTCCATCCTCAATTTTCCAGTTTTCTTTTGCGGTCAAATCCTCCTGTCCGCTATCTCCATTAAAGGTGGTAGTTGAAAAAATTGAAATAGATCCGTCAGAGGCCGACCGTGTTGCAGTTGAAGTCCTTGGCATATCGTAGATAGTAATTTTACACTCTTTCCCATCCAGAGAAAGATTTTCATCAAATGGATAAACTTCACCGCTTCCGTTTTCATAGACACGCGTGGTTAAAAGACTGTCTGCCTTTAGCTGAAGAGTAATTCTCGAAAGAAATAACTGGTTGTCTGCCGGCGCACTCTTTTCTTTGTTTAATTTCCATTCACCAGAGAAATCGTCTTTCTGGGCGGCTGTTTTCAATGCCGGTAAAAGAAAAAGAAGAATACAGATCGAAAAGATTGATTTTGTTTTCATAATTAGGTAGTTAAGATTATAGGGCTATAGTTTGCCCTTGTGATTATATGTAAATTTAGGAAAAACCAGTAGATATTTAATGTTCAGAAATATTTTCTGAATTTTTCGCCTATTTTAAAATAAGTATACCTGCCAGCATCTTCTCCGGCAACATGCACTGAATCGCCAGCCGTTTGAAATGTGCTATGCTCTCCGACAATCTGTGAAAAATAGACATCATGGCTCATTCCCTCGGAATCCAGCATAATAACGTGGGCAAGATTATTATGGATATCCGAAATAAGTGATGTATTACATAGAGGACAATAAAATTCAAGCGGCTCACCGGCATTGATTTCGAAAGAGCGGTGTTTATGACTGGCGTAATTCCCTATATGAGGACTTAACAAAAAAAGAGCCGACTGTTTTTTATTATTCTTTACTTTAAAAATGAGATTATCAGCTACCCTTAGGTATCCCTTGCATTTCGGACATAAAAAATCATTCATTGTTTCTCATTTTTGCTCAAATACTCCCGATATAACAAAAAAATCAGTGCTTTTGTTGAGATTTCGGAACCCAGCAAAAGAATTGCATTGTCTGAGCAACAATAATGTGCCTCAATCATAAGAAACCCCGGGAAAATCTAAAATCAAGGTCGTGCCTGTATTTATTTCTGGCATTATAAATTAATGCTTTTTTATGGGTCTGGAAAACCCCGGCTCTCTTTTTTTTAAAGATCAGGAGATGCGAATGGCATAAATTAGAATTTATTGATCCCCCCGGTAAAAATTATTAGTGTATTAACATTCAATAGTTTATAAAACGAATACGTCTGACAGCCAAATCCGGCTTAAAAAATAAAATCTTTTGGTGTAACAAAAACGGCAGTTTATCGTTTAAAATATTGTGTTGGTCAATAAAAACTGATCGTTCGTCAAATCCTAAAAGATATGAGAAATCTGCTTATACTGCTACTGCTATACCTATTTTTGCCAATTTCAGTTTTTGCTACCGAGTACTATGTTGCAACCACAGGAAGTGATAGCAATCCGGGTACTATCAGTCAGCCCTGGGCAACATGGCAATACGCATTTAACAAGCTTAAAGCCGGAGATATATTATATGTAAGAGGCGGTACCTACACCAAATTGCTTGGCACTTCAGGCAGCAACGCTTTTGGTGTGAGGGTGCAGAGCATCAACGGGTCATCATCAAGTCATATAACAGTATCGGCTTACCCGGGGGAAGTACCAATTCTGGATGGTTCCAGCTTAACCCTTACAACCGGGTCTAATATAGGTCTGGCTCTTTATAGCTGCAGCTACTGGGATTTCACCGGGATAAACTGTACGAATTTTAAACAGGCATCGGATAATGTGTATGAGGCAACCGGATGGTATGAAAGTGATGTGATACATATTACACATACCCAGTGCACGGATTACCACTGCGGTGACGGTTTTGTATTAAAAGGATCACACGATGATATCCATTATACCAACTGCGATTCATATGAAAATGCAGACAGGTATATCGATCCCACTGATCAGGGAGGAAAACCGGGCGGTCTGGCAAATGGATTCTATGCCACACCCGGAACAGGCAACCATATATATTATACCGGCTGCAGAGCATGGAATAATACAGATGACGGATGGGACACCTTTAATTCATACGGAGGTTATATTGAAATCACAAATTGCTGGTCTTTCGACAATGGATGGTATCTGAATACTGTTGGAGACGGAAGCGGATTTAAAATGGGGATAATAAATGGTCCGGTTGAATCAGGAATGCAAAGAACCCTGAAGAACTGCCTGGCATTCGGCAACCTCGGGCCCGGATATGATCAAAATTCAGGTTCAAGCGGAACAATAGTACAGATTGGATTGTACAATTGTACCTCAGCAAACAACGAGAGCGGAACTTTTGCATTTTATTATGACAACAAAGCAATTATTAGAAACTGTGTCAGTTACAATGAGCCTCTGGGCGATATTGGCAAGAGCAGTACAATTGATCATAACAGCTGGCAAAATGGAATGTCGGCAACAACGGCTGATTTCCTGGGCACAAATACTGCAGAGGCAACGGCTCCGAGAAAAGCCGATGGAAGCCTCCCAGATATAAACTTCCTTCATCTGGCATCAACGTCAAAATTAATTGACGCCGGTACAAATGTGGGTCTTCCATATAACGGGAATGCCCCGGATCTCGGAGCATTTGAAGCAGGAACAGGCTCTGCTGTTGTTGTTCCGTCATATACATCTTCTGCAGTTTCAGGTACAACACCTTCGATTCTTGAGATGACCTATAACATGACCCTGGCAAATGTGATTCCTGCTGCTTCAGCATTTAAGGTAATGGTAAATTCCACAGCCAGAACAGTTAATTCCGTAGCTATCTCTGGAACTAAGGTTCAGCTTACACTTGCAACTGCGGTCGTAACCGGTGATGTGGTAACAGTATCTTACACACAGCCTTCTTCCAATCCTTTGCAGGCTTCAGGTGGCGGACAGGCTGCATCAATCGGAGCACAGGCAGTAACTAACAATGTAAATGCTGTCAATCCGGTATATGCCAGTTCTGTTGTTGCTAACGCAACTCCGACTGTACTGGAAATGACATATAATATGACCCTTGCAAATGTGGTTCCTGCCGCTTCAGCTTTTAAGGTAATGGTCAATTCCTCGGCCAGAACAGTTAATTCCGTAGCCATCTCGGGAACTAAGGTGCAGCTTACACTTGCAACTACAGTCGTATACGGTGATATAGTTACAGCGTCTTACACCCAGCCTTCATCCAATCCTTTACAGGCTTCAGGTGGCGGACAGGCTGCATCAATCGGAGCACAGGCAGTCACAAACAATGTAAATGCCGTCAATCCGGTATATGCCAGTTCTGTTGTTGCTAACGCAACTCCGACTGTGCTGGAAATGACATATAATATGACCCTTGCAAATGTTGTTCCTGCTGCTTCAGCTTTTAAGGTAATGGTTAATTCCTCGGCCAGAACAGTTAATTCCGTAGCTATCTCGGGAACTAAGGTGCAATTGACACTTGTGGCACCGGTTGTATACGGAGATATAGTCACAGCGGCTTACACCCAGCCTTCATCCAATCCTTTGCAGGCACCAACGGGAGGCAAGGCAGCAACAATCGGAGCACAGGCAGTCACTAACAATGTAAATGCCGTCAATCCGGTATATGCCAGTTCTGTTGTTGCTAATGCAACTCCGACTGTGCTGGAAATGACATATAATATGACCCTTGCAAATGTTGTTCCTGCCGCTTCAGCTTTTAAGGTAATGGTTAATTCCTCGGCCAGAACAGTTAATTCCGTAGCTATCTCGGGAACTAAGGTGCAGCTTACACTTGCAACTACAGTCGTATACGGTGATATAGTTACAGCGTCTTACACCCAGCCTTCATCCAATCCTTTACAGGCTTCAGGTGGCGGACAGGCTGCATCAATCGGAGCACAGGCAGTCACTAACAATGTAAATGCCGTCATTCCGGTATATGCCAGTTCTGTTGTTGCTAACGCAACTCCGTCTGTACTGGAAATGACATATAATATGACCCTTGCAAATGTTGTTCCTGCTGCTTCAGCTTTTAAGGTAATGGTTAATTCCTCGGCCAGAACAGTTAATTCCATAGCTATCTCGGGAACTAAGGTGCAATTGACACTTGCAACTCCTGTTGTATACGGTGATATAGTCACAGCGGCTTACACCCAGCCTTCATCCAATCCTTTGCAGGCCTCAACGGGTGGTAAGGCAGCAACAATCGGAGCAAAGGCAGTCACTAACAATGTAAATGCCGTCAATCCGTTATATGTCAGTTCTGCTGTTGCTAATGCAACTCCGTCTGAGCTGGAAATGACATATAATATGGCCCTTGCAAATGTTGTTCCTGCTGCTTCAGCTTTTAAGGTAATGGTTAATTCCACAGCAAGAATAGTGAATTCAGTAGTCATTTCTGGAACAAGTGTGCAGATTACCCTTGAAAGCCGGATCTTTTCCGGTGACGCAGTAACAGTGTCATACAGCAAGCCATTATCCAATCCTATTCAATCGGGAAGCGGTGCAGCTGTTGCCTCATTCAGTAGTCAGCCTGTATCAAATAATTGTCTTAATATTGCACCGACCTCTGTAATAACTTCACCTTCTGTTAACAGTACTTTTTCAGCCTCGTCGGATATTACAATTGCTGCAAATGCTGCTGATATTGACGGAGCCATAAATTCTGTGGAGTTCTACAACGGGAGTACCAAAATAGGTTCAAGTTCATTTGCTCCATATTCAGTTGACTGGCCGAATGTGCAAGCCGGTAACTATACGTTAACGGCCATAGCTACTGATGACAAAAATTCAAAAACAACTTCATCGGCTGTAACGATCTCAGTACTCAGCAATATTCATGTACCTAATAAACATCCTTTTGTCAGGATTTTGAATCCAAGGAAAGGAAATACTTATGAAAATCTCTCATCAATAGAAATTGATGCTACAGCTTCTGACGATGATGGAACAATATCAAAATTAGAGTTCTTTAATGGAGACACCAGTCTCATTGAAATGACGTCAGCTCCTTATATATTTACGTGGAAAGATGTTCCTGCGGGGACATATACAATAACCGCGGTTGCTACAGATAACCAGGATGATACAACTATTTCTTCTCCTGTTGAATTTGTAGTGGGGATCAGTGTTAAGTATGATGCCAATTCTGATATAATTAATCTCTATCCGAATCCTAATGATGGCCATTTTTCGATCGATATTCTCAGCCCGCTCCAGAGCGATAAAAGTGAAATTGTAATTACTGATCTGGCTGGAAAGCAAATTTATAGTGGACCCATAAAGAAGGAGGAAATGTCAAAGGAGTTTGATCTTTCCGGGGCCAGTTCGGGTATCTATGTTATGATGGTAAGAGACAAGCAAATACTCGTAACAAAGAAGTTTATTAAAAACTAGTGTTAAGTTAAATATAATATGACGTATTTCAAAGTATAATTTGTATATTTGTAAAAACTATACAAATGATACGGTACAGAATTAATCTAGCCAAAAACGAAGTAGAGGAATTAATGGACATTATTAATAAGGGTTCACATACTTCACTGACATTCCGGACAGCTTATGTTCTTTTAAACTGTGATGAGGGTGAGTACTCACAAAAAGTTAGTAATGAACAGGTAAGCAAAGTTCTCAAAGTTGGAATGAGGACTATTGACAGGGTAAAAAAGAAGTTCATTGAAGAAGGACTTGAGGCATGTCTTGAACGGCGTCCCACTTCCCGGGTCTATGAATCAAAAACAGATGGGGATGTGGAAGCAAAATTAATAACTCTTTGTTGTAGCGAGCCTCCGAAGGGATATGCCAAATGGTCATTACGGCTGCTTGCGGATAAGATGGTGGAATTAAATTATGTTGAGAGCATTTCACATGTAACAGTGAGAAGTGTTCTAAAAAAAACGAACTTAAGCCTTGGAAAATAAAAGGATGGGTTATACCTCCTGAACAAAGCAGTGAATTTGTATCAAACATGGAACGGGTACTGGATGTATATAAAAGGCCATATGATAAAGATTATCCGGTAGTTTGCATGGATGAGTCTCCAAAACAGTTAATAGAGGAAGCCAGGCAGACAATACCTATGAAGTCAGGACATGAAGCAAGAGAAGACTGTGAATATATCAGAAATGGAGTTGTAAATATTTTCATGGCAAATGAACCGCTTAAGGGAAAACGTTTTGTTGATGTTACTGAGTTTAAGACCAAGCGAGACTGGGCCCTGTTTATAAAAAGAATCGCCGATGAAAAGTACGCCAAAGCAAAACGGATAACGTTAGTAATGGATAACTATAATACTCATAATGCTTCATCTTTCTACGAAATGTTTAACCCCAAAGAGGCTAAAAAACTCTGGGACAGATTTGAATTTGTTTATACACCGAAACATGGGAGCTGGCTTAATATGGCTGAGATCGAATTACAAGTATTAAACAAACAATGCCTAAAACGACATATATCCACTATGGGAGAGATTAAAGAACAGGTTGATGCGTGGAAGATTCATCGCAATAACAAAAACAGCAAAATAAACTGGCAGTTTACAACAAAGGATGCAAGAGTAAAATTAAGGAGACTCTATCCGTCAATTCATAATTAACATATCACTAGAACATAAGTGATTTTTCATTATTTAATTCCGGATTAACCTGATCCATATATTCTGCAATGTGTCCTTAAACCGAAGTCCCCTCGCATAGTAAATATGCAGGGGACTTTTTTAATTGCAGGCGTTAATAATTTTTAATTAAGGTCATAACTGGGTTTTCCGGTCTCATTCTTTGGAATTTCATCGACTACAATAACTTCGATGGCATTATGATTTACCCTGGTTTTATCAATAATCAGTTTTTTAACAAGTTCCTGCTTATATTTATCGGTAATAAATATTTTCATCAGCTTATCGTTGCCCGTACAGATACACTCGATATTAAATGCCGATTTAATTATATGTTCCGATTCGTCGAGACTTATCCTTGATCCAAAAAGCTTCAGGAATCTGCTGTTTCGCCCTACAATATAATAGTATCCCTCACTATCTCTTCTGGCAACATCACCCGTATACAGTACACCATTATTTTCATCGCCTTTTACCAGGTCTCCGCCTGTCAAAGCATATCCTAATGTAACGTTTGGTCCACGATAGACTAATTGTCCGACAGCTTCTGCTTCAGAAATCTCCGTTCCATTGTCATCTATCAGAGACAGTTGTCCTTTCGGGATTGCTTTGCCAATGCTGCCGGTTTTGGATACAGCCATTTCTGCGGGGAGATAGGCCATTCTTGCCGTTCCTTCAGTCTGACCATAGGTCGCAATAAACTTTTTCCCGTTTTTTTGTGCATATTCTGCAAACTCCCTGAACAATTGATTATTGAGTTTGCCACCACCCTGCGACAAAATTTTTAAATCGGGTAATTCCATGTTAAAGAAGCGTAACTTGTATAATACCTCAAAGCTATACGGTACCCCAGTTAAGCTTGTTGCCCGCTGATCCCTGATAAATTTCCAGAATGCTTTGTCAGTTAATGTGCTGTTAACCAGGAGTATAGTTGAGCCTGCAAAAAGGTGACTCGTTATCACAGAAAGCCCCATTGTATAGTGCATGGGTAGAATTGCGACAGGTCTGTCACCGGGCACTGCATTGAATATTGCAGCCACATTGCGTGCATTCTCTTCAACATTCAAATAACTGTGACGGACTAATTTAGGACTGCCGGTTGAGCCTGATGTTGTCAGAAGAAGCGAAAGATCATCATTTAATTTAAACGGAGTCAGACCAGTTGCCATCAGAGCATATCCAAATTTTCTGAATATTATGTTGTAATTGAATTCGCAGGTCAATTTTTCAGGAACCCAGAAATAAGCAGGCTGATACCTCGCGGTCAGATTATCAAGCATTTCCTTGTCGATATTGCAGCTTAACAGCAGGGGCAATATTTTTACTGATAATGATGCTACATATCCGGCCAGTGAGCCAATGCTGTTTTCCGACAAAATGAAGATTAATGTTCTTCTTCCTATTGCCAGGAAAAATTCTTCAGAAAAACTGATTAATTCTCCATATGAGATATTCGCACCTGCAATATCAATAACTGCGGTTGAGGATTTATCTTTCTTATCAAGATCAAGAAACATCTTCTTTAATTTATTACAAGACAGTACAACCATCCACTCCCAATATCTGACCGGATATATATTCAGAAAGATCCGATCCAAGGAAGACACACGCATTGGCAATATCTGATGGTTTGCCTAACCGCCCCATCCCAATATTGGAAAGACGTTCACTGAAGCTTTTTTCCATGACTGCCCTTAATCTTTCAGTATCAACCATACCGGGAGCAATTGTGTTGACTCTGATATTTTGGGGCGCTAATTCCTTTGCAGCAGATTTTGTCAGAGAAATAACCGCTCCTTTTGATGCAGAGTACGCTAACTGACCTTTCACCCCTTTGTCACCGACAATACTGGAGATATTAATTATTGAACCGCTCTTTTGCCTTGACATGATCCTGGAGACCAGCTGAATAAGCTGGATAACTGCGACAACATTTACCTCTAACATCTTGCGCAGGCTTTCCAGCTGGATCATTCCAATAAACTCATAGGTAACTACACCAGCATTATTTACAACAATATCAATACGTTGCTGTTCCTTTACGATCTGCAGGACAGCCTGTTTCATAGCAACATAGTCCGTTACATCAAAATAGACAGGAATAACCGGAGTATTGTTTTTAACGGAACATTCTGCCGACCATTCATCTATCGATCCCGCGCTTCTCGCATTTGCATAAACTATCGCACCTTCTTCAGCAAATCTTTCAGCGACGGCTCGGCCTATTCCGCGACTTGTCCCCGTGATAAGACAAACTTTGTTTTCCAAAAGTCTTCCGCTTTTCATAATTCAAATTGATAATTACTTCTAAAGTCGCATTTTTTTCGCCAATTATTTTAAAATATGGCTAGACTTCGATATTATATTTACCTAATATTTTTTTCCCTTCTTCATAAGAAGAAAAATCTATGATATCTTCAGTATCAAGCATGATACTAAACGACTCTTCTATAGCCGCAATAAGTCCCATATGACCCACCGAGTCCCACACTGAAACGGATTGATATTTCAAGCCCGGCAATTGATCAGGGGTAACCAGGAAATTCGAAATGAAGACTTCGTCATATTTTTCCAAATTATTCATAGTAGTTGTGTTAGATAAGTGAATTTTAGGAATAGTATATATTGTTTATCCATTTAATAATTTATTTAATGTCAGATTTCACCGGAAATAAGGTCAGCGTCGTTTACCTCTGATTTAATAAAATTTTTCCCTGTTTGCAGTTTTAATGAGTTATCAATTGAATTAGCCAGATCTTTAATGCAGGGGCTGTCAAAAAAGACTCTGAGGTCGAGATCTATCTGAAATTCAGTCATGATTTTTGAAGATATATTTATAGCCAGCAATGAGTTTCCTCCAATATTAAAAAAATTATCAGTGATATTTATTTTCTTTATTTTCAGAACATTCTGCCAGATTTCCACTAATTTCTTTTCAGTGAGCGTGAAAGAATCAAAATTCTGATCCTGTTTACTTTCCAGATCCTCTGTTTTCAGAATAATTGCTTTCTTGTCGGTCTTTCCGTTAGGCAGTCTCGGGAATTCTTCTGACATCTGGATAAAGGATGGTATCATATAAGCAGGCAGATACTGTGACATTGCCGCTGTTATTTCTCCTTTGGTAAGTTTAAATTCATGATCAGTATTCAGAAATGCCACTAAGCGTTCATCATTTTCTCCAAATTTATGAACTTTTACAACGGCTTCTTTAACACCGGGTAATCCGGAAAGGCGGCTTTCAATTTCTCCGGGTTCTATTCTGAATCCTCTAAGCTTGATCTGGTTATCTATTCTTCCGAAAAGCTCAATATTCCCGTTGGCAAGAAATCTCCCGAGGTCGCCGGTTTTATAGATTCTCTCTCCATTTTCAAAAAGGATGAATTTCTCCGCTGTCAGTTCCGGACGATTATGATAACCCGATGATACACCCATTCCTCCTATACATACCTCACCGGTAATCCTGACGGGAAGCTGTCTGTTCTTTTTGTCAAGGATAAAAACAGAGGTATTATCAATAGGAGAGCCAACAAGAACAGGAAGTGAAGAATCAGTAAGTTGCCTGCAGGTAGACCATACTGTCGTTTCCGTAGGACCATACATATTCCATAGGGCTTTGACTTTGGGAAGCAGATCATTTATCAGAGACGGCAAAATTGGTTCACCTCCACATAATGCTTTCAGATCTTTTTTACCTTTCCATCCGCTTGCAAGCAATATGTTCCAGGTAGCGGGAGTAGCCTGCATTGCATCTATATCATGGCGAACAAGTAAATCTGACAATCTTTTTCCATCTGATATGTCCCCGGCATCAGCAATTATCAGCTGGGCCCCGAAAGATATTGGAACGAATAATTCCAACACTGATATGTCGAATGAGAGCGTGGTTACAGCCAATAGCCGGTTATCCTTTGAAAAGCCAGGCTTCCTGGCCATAGAGTTAACGAAATTTACTACAGCCTGATGATGTACCTTTACGCCTTTTGGTTTTCCCGTGGACCCTGAGGTATAGATAATATAAGCAAGAAAGTCAGGCGTTATTTCGAGCTGTGGCTTAACGGCGCTGCATTTGCTGATGGTGTCTTTATCATGGTCAGTTAAGACGATTCGGGTGTTTGAGAAATTCTGAAATTTATCTTTCAGGTTAGACTGCGTGATAAGCACTTTTGCTCCGGAATCTTCATACATAAATTTAATCCTGTCATCAGGGAAGGCCGGATCCATAGGAAGGTAGCAGCAACCAGCCTTATGGACAGCCAGTACAGAAACGACCATCTCTATAGACCGTTTTACACATATACCTACTACATCGCCCCCTGATACTCCAAGTGTTTTCAGGTGTTGTGCAAGCTGGTTGGAGCGTAAGTCAAGGTCAGCATAGCTGATAGATGATTCTCCTGAGATTACTGCAGTTTTTGAAGGAGTTATTAAAACCTGCTGTTCAAAAAGCTGCTGCACCAGGCAGGATGGTACAGGCCGGGCAGTATTATTGAATTCTGACAGCATTCTTCTGTCATCATCTGAAAATAATGAAATATCGCTTAGAAACTGTTCGGGATTTTCTGCCAGTTCTTTTATTAGTGATATGAAATTGTCTTTTAGCCTGATTACCGTATCGCGGGTAAGAATATCCGTATTGTATTCAATTTCTCCTTCCAAATGCCCATGTTCCTCCCACATGTAAAAAGTTATATCGGATGACGATACCCCTTCATTGAAACTTATCCTTCTTCCTGTAACACCTCCCAGATTTACCGGCCCGTTTAAATTGTTAATCCATGAAAAGAGAATCTGGAAAAATGGGTTTATACCCGTCATTCTCGGAGGATTAAGAGCCTCCACAATTTTCTCAAAGGGGAGGTCAGAATATGCTAACGATTTTTTTATAACCCCGGCAGTGTAATTAATGTGGTTTATGAAGCTGTTCTCCTCTTCGATTTTAAGTCTTACTGCCATAGTATTTATAAGCATTCCGAATGCTTTAAATGAATCAGATGAGCGCCTGTTTGAAACAGGTACCCCAATACAGATGTCATTTTCCCCGGTGTATTTCTGGAAAAGCAATCCGATCACTGAAAGCAATGTATTGAAGAGCGAAGAATCTGCGCCAAGACTTAGTTTTCTTAGCTTTCCGGTATACTCTTCAGCTATACTGAAAGATTCTTTGGATCCAAAACCGGTAGACTCTCTTTTCCTTGGATAATCATAAGGGAATTTAGTCTCGGGCGGACAATCTTGCATATTTGCCTTCCAGAATTCAATCAGCTCCTTTTCCTTTTCAGCAGATAAGAGTGATTTCTCATACAAAGCAAAATCATAGCTATGATATCTTAGAGGCTCATTTTTAACATAGGTGCCCGAAAGAATGCTGCTATAAACTTTACCAAGTTCCTGCATAAACAATCTGCGGGTAAAACCATCAAAAACAAGATGGTGGAACGTTGCATAGAAATAGTAACTTTTATCATCCTCTTTTAACAGAAAAAGC
This sequence comes from uncultured Bacteroidales bacterium, assembly GCA_963715785.1. Taxonomy (GTDB): domain Bacteria; phylum Bacteroidota; class Bacteroidia; order Bacteroidales; family VadinHA17; genus LD21. Next base: position 358,548 of record OY970276.1, on the reverse strand, counting down.
CTGTATAACGGACCTTTTTCCAGATCAAAAGGTATGCGTGAGTCTTCTCTTGCAAATGAAAGTATTTCCGTCATGCGTGATTGTGGCAGAACTCCCGAGAAATCTTTAGATTGTACATCAACCTGCCTGAAACAAATTTCAATATGAGGGATTCCTTCAACGTGTTTAAAAACTGAGAACATTGTGTGTTGTCTGTCAAAGATAATCTGGGTACTCTGCCTTAAGATTTCAATATTTATCCGTTCTTCAAAATGGTAAACAATCTGAATATTATACGCAGGATTCAATTTGGCCTGCTGTGATATAATCCACAATCTTCTCTGATTCGATGAAAGATTCAGATTCGAAAGGTCAGTCAAATGATTTAGTTCCGCCATACTGATTTTTTAAATTGAATACTTGAATAGTTCATGAGTGTTTGTAAAGATAAAAAATTGATTAATTAAAACAGAAACCTTGTCCCGAACCGGAGCGATTAAAGCCGGCAATCAGAAGATATTCATCAATTTTAAGATATAGTTCGTCAAAACCTTGTCGTATTTAATATAACCAGTAAAAATAAATGGATAGTGTTGATATTCTTGAGCTTGTAATTGCTTAATTGTATTTGGCCCCGAACAATGGCAGAAAATTCTATAAAATTCCCGGTATATTTGACTAACAGCCATTTTTTGTTTACAAGCGGTTTTATCCTGTTTGTTTTCATCACTTTTGCATCGATTCCATAAAATAATCCAGTTCCATTAATCCACTTGTTGGTGAAAAGATATTTTGACGGTATAGTATTAATATATTATATTCAACCTTTAATATGGTCCTCAAAATATTTAGGATTTTAACCGACTGAGTAAGATATTTGAAGTAGACATAACTGTCAGATATTAAAATGATTGTTGAAGAGATTTTTAGCTTTTTACGATAATATATGAGCCTGAAGACTACCAAAGAGCATTAATAAAATGTATTTGGGATAAGCAGGCTGAATGATATATAAAGGAGATAATAAAGTAAAAATGGTTTCAACATTAAAAATCGCGAAACATGTTCTATAAATTTTTAGAGGAGCTCAGACAAAAGGGTATCGAAGTAACCTTTTCTGAAGGAAAAATAAGATACAGCGGCCCAAAGGAGAATATTACTCCGGATTTGATCAGCAGACTTAAAGAATTTAAAGGGGATTTGATTAAATATTATTGGCCTAACGGATGCAATGATATGGTATCAATATATCCCGGCGGTACAAAAACTCCAATTATTTTGGTCTATTGCAATAGCATAATGTACTTCCTTAGTGATTATTTTGGACCTGATCAGCCGATATATGGATTTTATGACAAGGGATGGCTTAATGGAAGGAAGAATGTCCATAAAAGTGTGGGAGAAATTGCAGACGATTATATTGCTCAATTGAAAAAAGTGTTACCGGGAGGCCCATATTTATTAGGCGGTCACTCAATTGGCGGGAATATTGCCTATGAAATGGCTGTCAAATTACAAAATGGCGCGAATGATGTACCTCTGTTATTTCTGCTGGACAGCAGGACGCCTTTTTCCACAAGGTCATTTGATTTAGACCACGACAAATATTGTGTTTACGGGCACATGATCAGGCCCTTTCTCAAGAAAATGTGGCAGTTTATAAAAATGCCCGTTTTTAATTTTTTATTTCTTTTAGTAAATTCATTCCCTGAGTTCTTAAGACGCACATATATTGTAACTAATTATTTATTACTGATATATAAGTGGAGGCCTGAGAAATTTAAAGGAGATCTGCTGCTTTTCAAGGCGGAAATGAACGAGCGTTACAATAAAGAAGATTATGGTTGGCAGGAACTAGTAAATAAAGTAACTTCTGTTAATCTTGTATGCGACCACCTTACGATTGTTAGAGGTAATAAACATATCGATATAATGGGGGAAGAAATCAGTAAACGTTTGATCAATAAAGAAGAACTAAAATTGATAACTCTGTAATGTCTGTCCAGCTTCCCGATTCTCTGATATGTTGCTCATTCACGGATAATAAGCTGCCTGATCCGCAAGAAGATTTTCCTGTCGCAGAAGTTTATTTTGCTAAAACCAAAGATTTCAGTTCAGGTTGTTCAGTATTATGGGACTTTATAAATATTGAAGACAGGAAAAAAGCGGAAGGCTTGCATTTTGAACAGGACAGAGATACATATTTGGCATGCCATACGCTTCTTCGCCTGGTGCTTTCGGCAAAACTCAATATTGATCCCCATGATATCCCGTTTGTATATGATAAAAATAATAAGCCAGGTCTGGAGGGGAACCCATTATTCTTCAATATTTCACACAGCCGGGAGGCATTCGCATTTGTAGTATCTGAAAACCTGAGAGTGGGAATTGATATTGAGAAGGTTGACAGGAATATTGATTTTATATCGATTACAAAAAGATTTTTCTGCGAACAGGAAAGTAAAATTGTTTTGTCATCTGCAAGTGAATCAAGAGACAATTTTTTTCTTTTCTGGACAAGAAAGGAAGCGGTTTTAAAAGCACTTGGGACCGGCATTATATCTGATATCTCGCGCGTTGAAGTATGCAGGCGACGCAATATCCTTGATAAACACCTGTTTGATAAAATACTGGACGATTCTTTATTAGGAGATTATTTCATCTATTCAAAGAAAATCTCAGGCTTTTATCTTAGTATTGCAGCATCTCAGAAGGCTGAGATAAAAATTTACCAGCCTGAAGTGGTAAAGGCTATTCCGGAAACATATTTGTTATCCTCCGTCAGATCATTTATATGATTAATTAAGGTATGATCTGATAATTAATTGCAGGTACCTGTTACCAGACAAGTTTCTGAATTAATTATTACATTGTAACCGTCGGTATTTAAAAGATTCTGTATGGCTAATCAAAGAAATCTCGTCAGGACCCTTGGAATTGGTTATGTCGTCATTTTTGTGGTGGCAAATATAATTGGCTCAGGAGTATATAAAAAAATTGCTCCAATGGCTGCTGAGCTTCACTCCTCTATATTTATACTTCTGGCATGGGTCGTTGGAGGTATCATTACCTTATTTGGCGCTTTGAGTAATGCTGAAGTTGCAGGATTACTTGCCGATACGGGAGGGGATTTTGTTTATTTCAAAAAGATCTACAACCGTTTTTTTGCTTTTATGTACGGGTGGTCAATCTTCGCAGTTATTCAGACTGCCACTATATCATCACTTGCTTATGTTTTTGCTCAATCACTGAACAGTATAATCCCAATTCCTTCAGTTTTCAGTTCTCTTCAGCATTTTTCAGTCGGAGGAGTATTCTTTCCATTTCAGGATTTCGGAGTCAAGCTTGCGGCAATTTTGCTGATACTGATTTTAACCGGGCTGAATATATCAGGGTTGAAAAGCGGAGCTGGCGTGAGCAGGGCAATCATGTTCATGGTATTCGCGGGCCTGCTTACTATTGTGATCTTTGGTCTGTGCAACTCTGCTTCCAGACCGGCAAATATTTTGAGATTGAAGGAACTTACTGGCGGAACTGTAACAATATCTGCATTTTATACGGCGATGCTGGCTGCCTTCTGGGCCTATCAGGGTTGGGCTTCTGTCGGATTCATCGGAGGCGAAGTAAAAGATGCCAAAAAAAATATCCCAAAAGGAATTGTTGCAGGTGTGTTTATCGTAATCTTCATTTATCTGATTGTAAATTTAACATACCTGACCCTTTTATCCATTCCTCAGCTTTCGCATATTAATGAATCAGGCAATCAGATTGCTGCAGTTGAGGCTGTCAGAGCCTTCTGGGGAAAGGGAGGGGTGATTTTTATTTCTCTGTTAATTTTAATTACGACCCTCGGATGCACAAACGCCAGCATACTTACCGGAGCCAGGCCTTACTATGCAATGGCTCGTGATGGTTTGTTTTTCAGGAGTATAGCTAAAATCAACAAAGCAAACGTACCATCAAATTCACTTTTATGGCAGGGTATATGGGCATCAATTCTTGTTCTTTCCGGTACCTTCGATCAGCTGACCGATATGATAATTTTTGCTGTATTTATTTTTTATGGAGCAAACTCCCTGGGTGTATTTATTTTACGACGAAGGATGCCTGATGCATACAGGCCCTACAAAGTATGGGGATATCCTGTTGTACCTGCAATTTTTATTCTGTTTTGTATAGGTCTCTTTTTCAATACCATAATAACCAGGCCCCGGGAAGCAGCTATTGGCCTGGCACTGATTTTTTTGGGCATCCCGGTTTATTTTATACTGAAAAGATTTAATAGAACCTCTTAATTCGCCCAATCCCCATATATTCGTTCCTCAACTCTGATTCTGCTTATATGCAGGTATTTACCATCATTACTCGCTTTCTGCCTTTTAACTGCCGAAGCTTCAGCGAAGGTGGTCTTAGCGCGCTTTTAAGAGTGGTCGGTTAGGTTGGAGGATGCAGCCTCTTACTGAACCACATGCGTACCGATCGCATTCTTTCCAGCTGGTAAGATGGTACACGGCGGCGGCATGTTGCAATTTCATCGCTGTTTTCCGGTGCACCCCAACGTACTTCTATCCCATCGTTCGGATTATAAGCCATCTCAAATGCAGCTCTTCTTTTAAGCAGTTCAGCAAGAGTAAGTTGCTGAATCGTTCCATTTGTACGGGTATAACTGATAGTGAGTTCAGAAACCTTCTTTTCAAGCAGCGATTGGAGTTTTTTCATTATTTCTTCAGAAGATTGTGATCCTGAGATCTTAAAATCTTCTGGTGACTTTGAGACCCTGTCGGGGAAGTCCAGCACCGCATCCATAGCAATAAGCAGCCTCAGGTCGCGGTTGGGAGTTGAAAAATCTTCCCACTGTCCGCCGGCCAGAAAAATGCCTGCCGCACTCGTAGGCATTGGGATAACTGCCCCGGGATGAGCTTTAAAATAAGCTTCCCCGTTAGCTACGGAAGTGACCCGCACCAGCAGCTGCTCATGCAGTGCCTGGATAAGATCGAGTAGCGCAGTCTCCGGATCAAGCGGTCTGGGATTGATAAGGCGATCCATGGTATGATAGAAAACCTCGGTTTTCATCTTCCTTTGCTGGAGCGAAAAGGGCACAAAACCAGCCTGAGCTGTCAGGTCATTATTTTGCATCATGTGAAGTGCTCCATTATTTTCAATAATTGGCCGAAATGCTTTAAACCCGGGTTCCCCGACTACTCCCGATGTGTTAAAAAGGAAATTCCCTTTCCAGAATCGCTTTATTCCTACTGTGCCGTCGGGTTGGGCATCGACTGCCAGAAGCAATCCGGGATGCCCGCTTGTTTGCGGTACAGCTCCAGTGAGTATAAGTGTATGGCCATATGGATCTGCATAAACAATACCGGGCCGCAGAGCACCTTTTTCTAGCGGAACAGGGTAATAATCTGAGTTTTGATCAGCCAGGGCAGTCCGGGCTGTCCCTGAATGGACTCCATTCATTACCGTTCTCAGGAAGCCATTTATTGCCAATACCGGGTTGGATTTTGAACTGGGCGTTTCATTTGTGATCCATTGGCCTGGCCTGGGACTACGTACAAGGCTGCCCCTGTCGCAAACATGATAACCGAATGGCAGACCGAGCTTCCATGCAAAGTAGGCCCTCAGATAAAATGGATTATCAGCACAATCCGGCTGCATGATCACTGAATTTTTCCCAAGTGGATCATCTTCTCCAAGAGAGAGATAGTTATAGAGAAAATTCTGATCCTTGTTTCTTGTTATATCGTGTAGCGCTGCCCAGGAAGCCTGCTCACTGCAACCATAAAATAATGCGTTTATCCAGTCAGAATAAATTGTCTCCATTCTGCTGTCCCAGCCGCGTTTAGTCTTCCAGACAACACCTGCAGGAACAACCGCTGCTCCCGGAGATATTGTGAAAGAGAGGTTGCTTACTTCCCTGTTATCAATAATTAAAGTTGCTGAATAATTTCCCGAAGAACTCCCATTAAAATCATCGATCCGCCAATAGGGAAAGTCATCAGAGATTTTACTTTTAGGTGATTCTAAAATTCCCCCGGGTCCTTTGACAGATATTCTGGCTTTCCTTATATTCTGCCCTCCGGTCGCGAGGATACGGAAGGATTGTCCGGGAGCAGGGTTCTTTGGCAATACGAGTAAGGCGTTAACTGAATTGTAACTCTCAAAAGTATCAATCTCTTTATTTGAATCAGATTTGTCACGAGAATCAGGTCTTAGTTTATTTTCAGAACCTTTGCCGCAGGAACAACAGGTAATTATAGAAATAATCAACAAGGTGATAAGCGAGCTTAGATTGAAACAGGTTCTGTATTTTGTCAACGCCATTTTTGATTTAAAGATAACTGAAATCAGGAATAACCTGATTTATGCCCTGAAATGAATTCAGCAAATCAATAAATATAATCTATCTCATTTAGCCCTTAGGTATTGTACAGGCCATTGGATATCAAATCCTTCCTCACGTGCTGCGTTCAGGGCGAAATACGGATTTCGCAGTAACTCTCGTGCAAACAGCACAAGATCAGCCTTTTCTTCCTGAAGAATGGATTCAGCCTGTTTTGCTGTGGTTATTAACCCGACAGCGCTGGTCATTATCCCGGTTTTTCGCAGAGCTTCAGAAAATGGTACCTGGTATCCAGGGCCAGCTGGTACCTTTGCATTATATACGTTGCCTCCTGAAGAACAATCAATAAGATCGACATCTTTATCTTTAAGCAGGTAAGCAAGTTTTACACTATCTTCCAAAGTCCACCCGCCTTTTGTCCAGTCAGTGGCAGAGATGCGCACAAATAGCGGGTTTTCAGCAGGCCACACAGTTTTTACGCCTTCGATAACCTCTGTTAATAGCCTGCAGCGATTCTCAAATGACCCGCCATACTCATCAACCCTGTTATTACTGAGCGGCGATAAAAATTCATGCAGAAGATATCCGTGGGCACTATGAATTTCAATCACGTCGAAACCAGCAGTCCTGGCACGCAGTGCAGCTTTTTTAAAATCGGAAACGACCTTAAGGATACCTTTTTTGGTCAATGGCTTTGGCGCCTTCTCCCCGGGAAGAAAGGGAATGTTGCCCGGTCCCACTGTTTGCCATCCGCCGTGCGCTTCATCAAGCTGTCTTCCACCATCACGGGGGACATTACAGGAGGCCTTTCTTCCCGCATGAGCGAGCTGAATTCCTGCTTTTGCTCCATGACTGTGCATAAAGTCCACAATGCTTTTTAAGCCAGCGATATGTTCATCCTTCCAAAGGCCAAGATCACCCGGAGAAATCCGTCCTTCAGCTGAGACAGCTGTTGCTTCAGTAAAGATGAGCCCTGTACCTCCGGCAGCCCTGGTTCCAAGATGCACCATATGCCAGTCATTTGAAAAACCGTCAATCGACGAATACTGGCACATCGGCGACATTACTATTCTGTTTTTTAGTGACAGGTTCTTTATCTTCAGAGTTGAAAACAGTTTTGACATGGAAGATTAATTTTAAGAAGTACTAAAATTGTTATATCATCCCTTAAAATAGGACAGATATTCCTTAAGGTCATAACCAGTACACAGGCTCCTGAATTCTTCAAGGAGTTCATCATTAAACGGTACTCCCTTATTTTGTCTTTCAAGCCAAACCTCGTGTTCCTTTTCGCCAGCAGTATATATCCGTTTTTGACCAGGCATCTTCCTGGAGGCTCTGAGTTCGCGCAGGATATCACCTGTCGTCTTTTTAAATTCAGATGGATCAACGAAAGCACTGATATCAATAACTATAAAAAAATGGCCCACTGAGTAGGGAATTTTCCTGCCATTGCTGAAACCGTTAAGCATCTTCATGAAAGAGCCCTGCTGCAGGGCTGAAGAAAGAATTTCAACCACTGTGGCATATCCATAACCTTTATAACCTCCTGTCTGTTCCCCTGCTCCGCCAAGCGGGGTCAGCGCAGCTTTTCCTGCAATAAGATCCTTCAGGACTTCAGAGGAATTGGTTTTGCTTTCACCATTCTCATCTATTACCCATCCTATTGGCAGGTCCTTTCCCTCGCGCGCATATAATTCGACTTTGCCTCTCTGGGTAATTGAAGTCGCGCAGTCAAGCAGGAACGGGAATGACTCATCGCTCGGAATACCGTAGGTCATAGGATTGGTGCCAAGCATGTTTTCAACTCCAAAAGTAGGTGCAATAGACGGTCGTGCATTCGTTCCTGTAATGCCGATCATGTTTTCACGGACAGCCATAAGTGGGTAATAACCAGCGAAGCCATAATGGCTTGAATTACGGACAGTTACCATACCCATACCATATTTTTTAGCTTTCTCAATCGCCATTGTCATGGCATTGTAGGATATAACATGGCCCATTCCATTCTGACCATCAATAACAGCAGTTGTAGGTCCTTCTTTTACAATTTTAAAATTAGTCACAGGATTTACAATACCTTCTTTTATACGGTCCAGGTAGACGCTCTTAAGACGATTTACACCATGGGAGTCGAAGCCAAGCTTATCAGCTTGAATAAGTACATCTCCTATAATTTTCGCGTCTTTCAATGGAATGCCGGCTTTAACCATAACATTCACCATGAATTCTTCCAGGATCTCAAACGGAATAAATATTTTCCCCATTAGTTTCAAATTTTGTTAATCAAGTAAAAAAATAGCCAGAAAATTCAGGGTATAAAATTAGAAAATATTATCTGACTTAACCAGACTAAGATAGATTCACTCTTGTTTTAAAAGCGTTAGACAAAAACTATTTCAATCTGCAGGTTCCCAAAGTCAGAATGGGGTATTTGATTTATGAAGAAATAACTAGTCGAAACATTCAGAACTGCTTGACAAGGCCAATCAGGTGAGTTGATTCACGTGATGGCCACAGGAAGGTATTCTTTAGTGAGAAAGCAAGTTTATTGATTGTCAGCAGTTTGTGGACCTTGCATTTTTCAAAAATTATTATGCCCCATGACGAACTTAATTTGTTTTAACGTGTTTTTACATATTTAACTTACTAAACTTACTAAAAAGGAGGTCGAAATGAATAAAATTTGGAATAAGAAAGGTGTGTTTATGCTGCTTACCATACCACTAATGGTAGCGTGCAGCAAAAACAAAGAATTAAACAATCCGCCTGTTCAGGAAAATCAATCTGCTAAGACCAATCAACCTGCTCTGGATAGCCGTTCTCTAAGCGTGAACGATAGTCTGGGCGTTTCGGTCACTGTGTTTGCGTCCAATATTGCGTTTCCGAGAGGGCTTAAGTTCGGGCCTGACGGGTACCTTTATGTTGCAACTGCAGGTTTTGGCGGACCTGATTCAACAATAGGCGTTTGCACCCAGGTATTGCCACCGGTTGGGCCATACCACGGTGGAAATACCTCAAAAATCATTAAAATCAGTACAGAGGGAACTGTTTCAACGGTTGTGCAAAATTTACCTTCCAGCAAAAATGCTATGGGTTTTACAACTGGTGCTGCAGATGTAGCATTTGTTGACAATACATTATATGCGCTGCTTGTTGCCGGGTGTTCACATGGTAATTCCGATTATCCCAGCTCGTTAATAAAGGTAAATCCCGATGGTACCTGGTCTGTTGTAGCCGACTTAAGCAGTTATGTGCAGAATAATCCTGTTGCTGCGCCCGATTCAGAGGATTTTGAGCCTGATGGTGATCCTTATAGCCTTATTAACGTAAGAGGAGATCTTTATGCAATAGAACCTAATCATGGTGAATTACTTAAGATTACAACGAATGGTGACATTTCAAGAGTGCTTGATTTCTCAGCACACTTCGGACATATAGTTCCAACTGCCATGACATTCGATGATAATTTCTATGTTGGTAACTTGAGAACCTTTCCACTTGTTGAAGGCAGCTCAGATATTTATAAAGTTTCTCCCGATGGTAATGTTGAGGTATGGGAAACAGGCTTTACCGGTGTTTTAGGAGTCGCATTTGACGATGAACACCGGCTATATGTCCTGGAGACATCAGGCGGGGGCGGGCCAAAACCAAATACCGGAAGAGTGGTACGTATTAATAAAGATAATTCCAGGGATGTGATAGTGGACAGTCTAAACTTCCCCACAGCGATGACTTTCGGACCCGATGAGGCATTGTATATTTCTGATACGGGATTTGGGCCTCCTACAGGTCAGATTCTTAAAGTTGAGTTTGATAATGATCACGATTTCCATGATAGGCATTTTGACAGATACCGGGATCATGATCGTTTTCATAGGCATGAATCGTTTCATTTTCATCGGCACTAGGAAAAAGCCGGATTGCCGGTTAACAGATTTACATTTTAACGAAAGCCTCCTGAGCAGGAGGCTTTCGTGTATAAATAGCAATATGATCGCCTGTCATCTGAATTAATTTTCATTAAACAGAAACATAGGTTTGAAGGTAAACCACGCCAGGGCAGGGAAAAATATCAATGGGACGGCGAGCCCCGGAAATAATTCTGGATTTCTGACAGATAACGGGAGGGAAATAGAAATAGGAACAATTACAGCAGCGAAGGAAAGAATCGATACCAATAGATGGAAGAAAATGATCCTTTTCTTCTTTGTGAAGCTGACAAAAAAATAATAAGCTGTACTTATTAATAAACATGTAAAAAGATTGAAGCCTATTAATGTTCCGGGATTGATTATGCCAGAAAAATCCGCTTCAGTGGCAAAGAAATGGATCCTGCTATAAACAATGGCTGCGCATACAGCCATTATTCCGGATATCAGTCCATGATAGAAATGTTGTTTAAACATTTAATTTATTTTGTAACCGGCACATTAATAGAGACTTTTAAAATTTTTGCGCCGTGATTTGGTTCAGCTGTATTAATATTATAGTCAAGTCGGTTAACCTCGATAGTTCCAGCAAACACATTATTCATAAAAGTAAACGGCAGAGCTATGTCTTTCTGTACTCCATGAAAATCAAGAGTACCCAGGGCTTCATACCCCGAATCAGTCTTATTTATTGATTTTGAGGTAAAGCGGATAACTGGATATTTTGTTGCATCAAGCCATTTGTCGCTTTTGGCATGAGTGTTTTTCATTCCGTTGCCGGTGTTTATGGATGCAACGTCAACAGTGCAGTCAAACCTGGAATCAGCCAGGTTGTTTGCATCAAATTTAATTGTGCCTTTAAGACCGGTGAACTCCCCGGCGGGATCACCACCATCGAATTTTACGGAGTAGCTATCACCTATTTTCCAATCAATTGACTCGAAAAATGTGAATGCGGATGCGATGAGTACGACCAAAGTTATAGCAGGGAAAATTGATTTTTTCATTTGAATTAATTTAAAATTATATATTCAGATTTTGAGATTACTACAAGTTTAGTGTTAAGAGTAACAGTAAAACCATGGATTTGTTTAAAATCACAGAATTAATGATTCCATATTTTTAAGACTGTTCGGGATTAATCGTGCACGTGTAGCGATATCTGGTATCCAGATAACTTACACTGTTCAGAAAATCGGGAAAAACACTTTTCTATTTTTTATCAGGAACGAAATCCAATGCAATAGAATTCATGCAATATCTCTTTCCTGTGGGAGGCGGACCATCGTCAAAAATGTGTCCAAGATGCCCTCCGCATCTGCCACAGAGAACTTCTGTCCGTACCATTCCAAGTGAGGTGTCTTGTCTGAGCACAGTGCTGCTTTTATCAGCTTGTTCAAAAAAGCTTGGCCAGCCGCAGGTGCTTGCAAATTTTGCATCCGACCGAAAAAGAAGCCTGCCGCAGGCTGCACAGTAATAAGTGCCTTTCCCCTCATAATTCCAGTATTTGCCTGTAAACGCCCTTTCAGTTGCAGCATGCCTGGATACTTCATATAGTTCAGGAGAAAGTATTTTTTTCCACTCTGCATCGCTCAGATTCAGTTTTGTTGTATCCGTATGAGAATAATAAGGATTTGCCGGTTTACTATTGGTATTCATGGTTAAATCTGATTTATTAACGTTTCTGCTTTGTCCGCATGCGCTGAATATAAGCGTTGTGATAAATAATAATATCATTAAGAGCCTGGCAGAAATATATCGTGACGATTTCATATTCAAATCTTTGATACTGGATTTAACTTTAAAGCAAAGATTTATTTTTTCAAACGGTCTTTAAAGACTTTTTCAAATTTTTCCAATTTGGGTTGAATAACCAGCCTGCAATATGGAGCGTTTTTGTTATTATCATAATAATCCTGATGATAATCTTCCGCTTTATAAAAAGCTTTGAACGGAACCAGCGTCGTGACTATTGGCTTTGAATAGACATGTTCATTATTTAAGTCATCGATAATGTCTTTAGCTATTTTATACTGATGATCATTCCTGTAAAAGATAACTGACCTGTACTGGGTTCCCACATCATCGCCCTGTCTGTTAAGAGTAGTAGGGTCGTGCACGGAGAAAAAAACTTTCAGAATTTCATCAAGGGAGGTTTTTGAGCTGTCGAAGGCAATCTGTACTACCTCTGCATGACCTGTTCTCCCGGTACATACTTCCTCGTAAGAAGGATTCTTAACTGTCCCTCCTGAAAAACCCGACACCACCTTTGTCACTCCTTCCAGTCTTTCATAAATCGCATCCACACACCAAAAGCACCCTCCCCCCAGAGTAATCGTATCAATTGAAGATGAACTGCCCGAATTATCCGTTTCAGCAACTGTTGGGATCAATTTACTATTATTTTCCATTTGAATTTTTTTATTAATTGTTTTACTGCTTGCAGCTGGCATTACCAAAAAAACTGCAATCAACTGCAGCAATATTATAAAGATTGTCGTTTTGTTCGTTTTATTGGCATTCATTTCGTCAATATTTTATAGCCTTTTAATAGAGGGGTTTTTACCCCTCCGGAATTTGTCATTAGTAAACAAGAATTCTGACCAAATGTTTAAAATTGAGATTTTTGAAAGGATATTTCGCCGGGATAGTTGTGGCTATTATATTGTTCCGGAATCAGGACTCTTATAAAGGTCACATTTATGCTATATCTGTAAGGTGCCATGAGATTAAAATGAAAAAAATCAGTGATGTCTTTTATTGTTTGTAATTTCATAGGTAATTTGGAATTTTAACATTAGATATTTTACACTAAAAGTGAAATTAATTAAAAAGAGCGAAATGAAAAGATCCATTGCTTTCCTGTTTACATCTCTGGCATGCGTTGCAATCCACGCCGCAGTTGTAGATACTATTAATGTTTACAGCCAGTCTATGCAGAAAAACATCAGAGCTGTAATAGTGACTCCCGATATGTATGCATCGGCAAAAGAACTGCCGGTTGTGTATTTATTGCACGGATACAGTGGAAATCACCTTGACTGGATCAATAAAGCCAGGGGTTTTGAGAAAGCTGCCGATCAATATAACATGATTATCGTTTGTCCCGATGGCGGCTATGCAAGTTGGTACTGGAACAGCCCTGTAGATCCAAAATCGCAATATGAAACATTTATTTCGGATGAACTGGTTAAGGCGATCGATGCTAAGTATAAAACAATTAAAAACCGCACAGGACGGGCAATCACGGGTCTGAGCATGGGAGGGCACGGAGCCTTGTATCTGGCTTTTAAACATCAGGATGTATTTGGAGCTGCCGGAAGCATGAGCGGAGGAGTTGATATCAGGCCATTTCCAAACAATTGGGATATAGCAAAGCTGCTCGGTACTTATGCCAGCCAGCCTGAGCGCTGGGAGAAGAATACCGTTATTAACATGCTGAATCTGCTGACACCAAATTCACTTGCAATTATTATTGATTGCGGGACGGAGGATTTCTTTTACAGGGTGAATGAGAACTTGCATCAGCAGTTGTTGTACCGCAATATACCTCACGATTATATTGCCCGTCCGGGAGGCCACACCTGGCCTTATTGGACCAATGCTGTAAAATATCAGCTTCTCTTTATGAAGAACTATTTTGACAGTGCCAGGAACTGAATTGGCCAAAAAATATTTATTCCAAACCTAATCGTCACCTGATTGTTAATTTGTAATTATTAAAGTCAAATATCAGATGAAGAAAATAGTACTTATCGGAGCCAGTGGTTTTGTTGGCTCTGCAATTCTTAAAGAAGCTCTTGAGAGGGGGCATAAAGTTACAGCTGTAGTCCGGCACCCTGAAAAGATATCCTTGGTGCATAAAAATCTTATTATAAAACAGGGCGATGTTTCATTTATCGATACTGTATCAGGAGTTTGTAAAGGTTCTGATGTTGTGATAAGCGCTTATAATCCAGGCTGGAAGAATCCGGATATTGCAGTGGAAACAACAAGAGTCTACAGGACTATAATTGAAGGTGTCAGGCAGTCGGGAGTGAAACGGTTGCTGGTTGTCGGAGGGGCAGGGTCTCTTTTTGTTTCACCTGGAAAAAGACTGATGGATTCAGGAGTAATGCCGGAAGCAATCCTTCCCGCTGTAAGAGCACTGGCAGACGTTTGCATGGTTGATCTGAAAGCAGAAAAAGTCATTGACTGGGTATTTTTTTCGCCCGCTGGAGATCTGCACCAGGGAAAACGGACCGGAGTTTTTCGCCTTGGAAAAGAAGACCTTATTGTTAATGAAAAGGGAGAGAGTAAAATTTCTGTGCAGGATTATGCAGTCGCTATGATTGATGAGGTTGAAAAGCCGGCTCACCACCTGGAGAGGTTTACGATAGGTTATTAGAACAGGATTTGTGCAATGTTATGAATATTGAAGTATAGACTTTAATTTACAAGCACTGATTCGCTTCTTTTTAAGAAAATCGGATGCAACAGACTCAAAATATCTGAAATGCAAAGAGGGCAACCGGTTTATTATTCCAGCTGCCCTCTGAATTAATTATAGCCCGATGATTTTATGCCGGCATATCAGGCAGTTTGAAACCATTCAGATATTCATGTTTCACGATTGATGAAAAGAATTCTTTTGCATTTCTTTCGCTAGGATCATTGTATCCGGGCATACCGGGCATACCGGCAGGAGGTTTGACTCCGGCGCCTGATTTGGCGGAAGCATTGGCAGCTGCCATCATTTTACCGATATCAAACATTTCCGACCAGGTCGATACCTTGTCCGTGTCGGAGATATTGGTGAATTGCATACTCGGGCCATCCCATTGAAGGATCCTGCCCAGCTTCTGCAGACGCACTGCCAGAACACCCATCAATACTATTTCATTAAATGGTCCTGCTTCCCCAAAATGAGATGCAGTTTTCTTGCGAAGGTCTGGCTCTTTGCATGCAGCTACCCAGTCAAGGTAGTGATTGTTATCAGGAACGACCCTTAATACCTCCGGAGATTTTGGTGTTCTTCCGGAAAGCAGGTATGGAGCGCTGCCATGGCTGCCAAGGACAAGGGTGTCTTTTGATCCATAGATAGCACAACCTTCACCCTGCCAGGTTTTCCCTTCAGGAAGAACATCGGGAATCATGGCATGAAATCCTCCATCATACCAGGTAACTTCCACTTCCGGCATTGCCATATTTGGAAGGTTTGGACGTGCGGGGAATATCATTTTCACTATCTGTGCATGAGGACAGGCGTCTTTTTTAAGTGTTGTGGATTGCCCCTGGGCTGAAGTTGGATATCCCAGTTTTAATACTTTAAATACCGGATGCATGTTATGACATGCCATATCGCCGAATGCACCGGTCCCAAAGTCCCACCAGCCACGGAAATTCCATGGGGTATAAGCCTTATTATATGGACGGTGAGGCATGTGTCCTAACCACAGGTTCCAGTCGAGTGTTGAAGGAACTTTTTCAACATCGGTAGGAGTATCCAGTCCTTGAGGCCATATTGGTCTGCTGGACCAAACGTCAACTTTGCGGACTTCTCCTATTTCACCGGCCCATGCCCAGGCACATGCCTGGCGTACTCCATCCGTGGAAGAACCCTGGTTCCCCATCTGGGTAGCTAAATCATACTTGCCGGCAAGCTTTGTTAACAGACGCGATTCGTAAATGGTGTGGGTCAATGGCTTCTCGGTATAGACATGCTTCCCAAGTGTCATGGCAGTAGCTGTTGGATTGGCATGGTTATGGTCTGCAGTTGCAATAACCACAGCGTCAATCGATTTGCCCATTTCGTCGAACATGACCCTCCAGTCCTTGTACTTTTTTGCACTCGGGTATTTTCCAAATGTCGAAAGCACGGGATTGTATCCCCAGTCTACATCACATACTGCAACCAGCCTTTCCGTTCCGGGCTTCGAGGTCATTGCAAACATACCCTGTGGCGCATTTGCTACTTCAGGTTTGCAGATACTGCTGATATCACCCGAACCCTGATTACCGGAACCCACAAGTGCCACATTTAAAGTATCACTCGGTGCCTGGTATCCGAGCCTTTTCCCCATTGCAACACTTGGGATAATCGTTAATGCCGCAGATGCTGCTGCGGTAGTTCTCAAAAAGTTCCTGCGTGTCAGGTTTTTACTTCCGGAACCACTTTTGATTGATTTTTCTTTAGCCATTTTGAATTGATTAGTAATTAGTAGTCTTAGAGTAGTAAAATATGATAATAATTATTAAAGATTTTACTTTTTCTGCGTCTTCAGGAATGATTGATACCAATAATAGCTTTGTTTTGGAAAGCGCTGCTGAGTTTTGAAATCAACATAAGTAATACCGAATCGTCTGGAAAAACCCTCGATCCATTCCAGGTTATCAAACATACTCCATACGTAATAACCCTTTATATTCACGCCTTTTTGAATTGCATCGTTAACGGCTTTTATATGTTTCTGGATGTATGCAGTGCGTAAGGCATCATTAACTTTGCCATTTTCCAGTTTTTCATCCGTTTCACCATAACCGGCTCCATTTTCTGTAATAATTATTTCTGGATTTTTATACTGGTCTTTTAAGCTGACAAGGCCCTCTAACAAATGCAGCCGGATTTACAAATCCATTGAACATCTCAGGCTTATCCGGGTTTTTACCGTTAACAAGTCCGAAGAAACCTGCACCGGGTTTTTCGTGGTACATGTTTACACCATAATAATTTATCCCAAGGAAGTCGGTTTTTGCTGATTTTATGATTTCCATATCACCGGGTTGAATATCTCCGTACTGTGATGCTTTTAACCGGTTAAAAAGATCCTGTGGGTATGATCCTTTGAAGACTGGATCCATAAACAAATTATTCCAGACCCTTCTTACAAGCTTCAGTGAAGCTTCTCCTGTTTCTGAAGCAGCGCTGTCAAGATCACAGAGCATAAAATTATAAGTAATTCCTATTTTCCCGCCTAATTTTTTACTATGATAGAGGTTTACAGCCTGGGCATGAGCCAGCATTAAATGGTGAATATGTGCAAAGTGCTCTGAAATATATTTTTCGGAAGCAGGAATTGAAGGCATCTGCCGGTTGTCAATCGCATCAAACAGCGACTGCAGAAAAAACATTTCAATGGAAGGTTCATTGAAAGTAAGGAAGATTTTTACCCGGTCTCCGAACCTGTCAAAACAGAGGTTTGCATAATCAGTAAACCATTTGACAGATTCCCTGTTTTCCCAGCCACCTTTCTCTGCCAGCGCCAGGGGCATATCAAAGTGATAAAGGGTAACCAAAGGCTTGATGCCCTCTTTTATCAGGGTGTTAATCACAAAATTATAGTAATCGACACCTGCTTCATTTACTTTTCCGGTTCCTTTGGGCAGGATGCGCGACCAGGATATGGAAAGCCGGTAGCTGTTGATGCCAAGGTCTTTTATTAATCTGACATCTTTAAGAAATTGACTTCTGTCGTATTCGTTTATGGCGATATCGCCGTTAACATCCTGTCCGGTCGCCATTTTGGCAAGGTTATAAGGCGGATTCAGGTACTTATCCCAGATATTCGGACCTCTTCCGTCGGCTTTGGTACCGCCTTCAACCTGATATGCTGCTGAAGCTGCACCCCAGAGAAACCCTTTCGGGAAAATTAGTTTTTTGCTGTTCTTATTTTGAGCTTCAGACTGCTGTAATAAACAACCACAAAGCAACAAAACTATCCATGTTGATTTCATAATTTTGCTTCTGATTTAATAATTGACTTTAAACAGGAATTAATTATAAGTTTCATTATATCAATAACTTAACCCGAATCCAAATTTGTATAATGGGTTTTTAGAATCGTAAGGCATATCTTCCTTTTGGTTACGGACAGCATCCATAGAGGAAGGTAATTCGATTGGTAAATGACCTCCGGGTTTGTATTTGCCAAAAACAACATCCAGTAAAGCAGCATCGCTTGACCCGTAGTTGGCAATAAGCGCTTTGGCGTAATGGTTTATTTCCGGTATAACGGCAGCCCGGTCCAAATATATATCAACTATAGTAGGTACTGTTTTTTCCAGTAAAAGAATATCTTCTAATTCTTTGCCTTTAAAATCGAGGTCACCAAAATGGAACATTCCGGCGATGAGGTTGCCTTTAGCTTCAGGGATGACGTAGCTTGGTGTTTTTAGTCTTATTATTGCGAAATCGGCCTTTTTCGGATCATCAACGATCGTACCATATGCAGCCGCTACTTTGGGATCGATATTTTTGATATAAATTTTAAGTTTGTTTGGTGCCAGCGGCAAAGTGTGGTTATCATTCTTTAATAATGTAAGTGATCTCCGTTGTGCGTCCTCCCCGGCTTTTTTAAAGTCAGCGTTCCCAACAATTTCACCGGCTTTCTTTTCATCCACAAATGGATTGTCAAATAAACCTAACTGAAACTTTAAACGCAGCAATCTTATTATAGAAGTATCGATGCGGTTTTCGCTTAGTTTTCCTTCTTTCACCAGGTTAACAATAACCTCCGGAAGGTTTTCGCCTCCAAGCTGGTCAATACCTGCATCAATGAGTTTTTGTACCCGTTCCTCCTGGTTAAGTTTCTCAACACCCCAGGCTCTTGCAGGAAAATTTAAAGTGCCGATTTTTGAATCTGACACTAATCCCCAATCTGTACAGACCACACCATCGTAATTGTATTTTTTACGCAAAAGTCCGGTAATGATAGCCTTGTTGTAGGAAAAGCCTACTTCCTCAACATTCGATTGCCCCATTGGAACGCCATAATAAGGCATTATAGCAGCCGTACCTGCTTTTATAGCGGCTTCAAACGGGATAAGATGGTAGTTGAAATTGTTACCGGGGTAAACCTGACCTTTCTGAAAATCAAAGTGTGGATCAAGTCCCTCCTTTTGCGGGCCTCCACCCGGGAAATGCTTGGTCATCGTGGCAACACTGCTTAACCCGATATTTTCGCCCTGGTAGCCTTTAATATAAGCTGTAGCCATGCGGGCTGACAATGACGCATCCTCCCCGAAGGTACCGGAAATGCGTGGCCAACGTGGTTCGGTAGCTAAGTCGACCTGTGGATGCAAGGCCTGACGAATGCCAACTGCCAGATACTCCTGGCGCGATATATCAGCAAATTGTCCTACGATCTTTTCATCACCAATAGCAGCTAATCCCAGCGGGTCAGGCCATATGGAGAATGTTTTTGCCGACTGTGAGAAAAAGCCTCCTGCACCCTGGTTACGAGGATCAGACGCAATGGTAAGTGGAATACCCAGACGCGTTTTTTCTTCATACTGTTGCATCCGGTTATACCAAATAGCTAATGTATCAGGCGCAGGCACTGAAAAAAGATTAAAATGTGTAATGTGATGTTTGTCGATTTCGTTAATCCCAACTGGCGACAGACTTGACAGGAAATCTTTAGCTGGCTGTTCTTCAATGGTACCGTCTTTATTTACACGAACGGGCGAATAGAACATCATTCCCGCTTTTTCTTCAATTGTCATTTGCCCAAGCAGGTCCTTAATTCTAAGCTCAACAGGCTGCCGGCTATCTTCATAAATATCAAGCTTGTTATTCTTATTCAAATCCCTGAAAGTATAATGGCCGGCTGTTTTAATTAGCCCTGATTCTGTTGTAACGCTATCCGGTAATTTATTTTCGGCTGACTTTCCGCAGGATGACAATATCAAAATTGATGCTATAATACATCCTGAAAAAATAATAATTGGCTTTTTCATAGTAATAGAGTTGCGTTTTAAAATTGATTTAAATTATGATCGGGTATCATAAATATTAACCTGCAAAATAAGATAGAGCTTTCCAAAGATAATATTTATTTTGTATTCCGTAAAAAATACGTAATATTATCGTTTATTTGCAAAATGAAGGATCTGGAGATATTTCGGGACGAAATTTTAAACGGACATAATTATTTCCTGAAGAATGTCTCAATAGATAATGTGATATTTGGTTATCATAAAAAGGAATTAAAGGTTTTACTGCAGCGGCCGCAAGGTTTAAACAAATGGACAGTAAGCGGCGGATATATCAGAAGAACAGAGACTATTGAGGAAGCTGCTATCAGAATTGCCACGGAGAGAACCGGGCTGGCCGCTTTATACCTTAAACAGTTTAAAGCGTTCGGAAGTCCCGGCAGGACAGCTGATACAGGAATCCCTATAAGATTTTCCGGAGCATATGGGGATGTTAAAATTGAAAGAGATAACTGGATGCTTGATTATTTTGTAACACTTGGATTTTATACACTTACTGAATTCGATCTTGTAAACCCGACGGGTGAATTTAATACTGAAGAATGTAAATGGTTTGATATTGTGAAGCTTCCTGACCTGGTTTTTGATCACCGGTTGATTATTGAGGAAGCGTTTAAATCATTACGGCTCGATATTTATCATTATCCAATAGGGTATAAGCTGCTGCCTGAAAAATTCACGCTTCCCGAAATAACTTCGCTTTATGAAACCATATTAGGAAAGACCCTTGATGCGAGAAATTTTTCAAAGAAGCTTCTGGCTACACGGCTGATTATGAAATTAGATGAAAGAAGATATATTGGTCCGCATCGTTCACCATTCCTTTACATGTTCAATAAAACAAGATACGATGAAGCATTGGAAAATGGAATGGTATTGTCAATCTGAAATAATTTGTAGATATATTTTATAAATGTTCTTTAAAACCATAATTTTTATGAAAAAGTATTTAAGTCTATGCGTTGTGGCGGTTATGACGCTTTTGGTTACATCTCCGGTTCTCTCGGGAGCTACTGCTCCAAAGAAGCACATGGGTATCCAGGTTTATTCCGTAAAAGGTTTTGAATCTGATGTTACAGGATCACTCAAAGCTCTTGCTGACGACGGTTATGCCGTGTTGGAGATTGCCAATTATAATGATGCCACAGGCCTGGTTGCCGGTTATAAACCTGCCGAGTTTGCTGCATTGGTGAAGAAATATGGCATGAAAGTAATTTCGAGTCATGCAAGGGCAAAATTTGATGTCAAAGATGAGGCAGGAACTCTTGCAGCTTGGGGTAAATTGTTTGATGACCATAAAATTATGGGCTGCAAATATGTTGTGTTACCAATGAATATGTGGTCGGGAAATATGGAAGGATTTAAAGCAGAGTGCGCTCTGATGAACAAAATAGGTGATGAGGCTAATAAAAGAGGAATCAAATTCGGTTATCATAATCATAATCTTGAGTTCGCAACCATGGCTGGTACTGACCAGACATATGAGGACTTGCTTATTGCAAATACCGATCCTGACAAGGTATTTTTTGAAATGGATGTTTATTGGATAACAGTAGGGGGTCAGGATCCTGTTGTTTATCTGCAGAAATATCCAGACCGTTATAAAGCTCTTCATATTAAAGACGAGTATGTGATCGGTGCTACCGGGAAAATTGATTATAAGGCCATTTTCAATCAGTTCTATAAGAACGGCTATAATGATTGGTTTGTGGAGCTGGAGGACAAAATGACACCCGAGCAGAGGGAGCAATCAATGAAAATGATGGAAGCCATGAAAAACATTCAGGCAAAGGGTGGCAGCATGCAAGACCTTATGGCTGAGATGTCAAAGAATCAGCCCAAAGGAGATAAAGGTGCTCCTCAACCAGCATTTGGTGCACCCCAGGATCCGAAAGTAGTTGCTGAAAAGCTTAAAACTTCACTTGAGGGAATTAAGGAAAGTGCAGATTTTCTATTAAAATCTGACTTCGTAAAATAAAGCAACAGGGTTGCTGGCAGTTTAAACAGGGCCTCTGAGAAGGTCCTCAGCGAAGAGCCATCCGGTAAATCATTGATTTCCGGGTGGTTTTTTTATGTGGCATTCTTAAGTAAGGTTCAACAACAATTTCGGATACCCCAATACCGGGAATGTCATCCTCACCATTTCTTATTCTTTACTATTTGTTTCACTGCACAATCGTTTTGATGAACAGCCAGGCAGGATTAATCACCGTTAAATATAGGTTGGATCTAAATCTTTAGATAAAAAAATCTTCAAATTATTTAAAAATTAAATCTTCTAATCTAATGAAAATGTTAAATTTACAGTACTTTTTTCAAAGCTGTCCAATATAGGTAACCTATAGCGAAGGAAATAAAATGGAAAGAATACTATTCATTCTGGCATTCCTGCTAACAGGAATGTATTCAAAGAATATAATTGGAACTTCAGATGATGCATCCCGGCAATCTAAATATGGCGGACTACCGGAAGTATTCTGGGATGCCAGGGAAATGGTCTTGCCGTTTCCCCAGGTCAAAGATCCTTTACTGTTCCCAAAGGATGATTATGTATTGGAGACCAAAACATTTAAAACCCGTACGGGTGAAAAGAAAGTCACATTCAGGTCTTATAGTCACATTCCCTACGTTACAAAACCTGTCGATATAGAATATCAAAGCCTGACTGTCAATGTACCAATTGAAGTTAATGGCATTCCTGTCGACGCAGCAAACGCACCTGTTCTGTTGAATATCGGAGTCGGAGGCTATCTGTCGGTAAATGACCTTGGTAGTTCAGGCATGTCTTCCGCGGGAATCACAGGCAGCGGACACGATGGAAATTCCAGAGTAAACGACAAAACTGGTCTTGCTTTAGCTGCAGGATATGTTGTGGTATCACCAGGGTGTCGCGGGAGAGATAATAAGGCCTCTGACGGCACTTATTATGGCAAGGCTCCTGCTGCTATTGTGGATATAAAGGCAGCCGTTCGTTACATCAGGCATAACAAAGGGGTTATACCGGGTAATGTTGATTGGATCTTCTCTACTGGTGTCAGCGCAGGAGGAGCACTCTCAGCTCTTCTGGGGGCCTCAGGCAACAACCAGATGTTTGAACCCTATCTCAGGGAAATAGGGGCAGCAGAAACACAAGATAACATCTACGCCAGTGCATGTTATTGCCCTATCACGGATCTTGAACATGCTGATGGGGCCTATGAGTGGATGTATGGCACAACCCCGGCAAAGTCCGGTCTTGTTGATCAGGAACTTTCCAAAAAGCTGAAAGTCATTTATTCAGATTATCAGACCAGCCTTAAGCTTGAAGGCAAGAGTGGCTTTGGAACCCTCACCGCAGATAATTACGATAAATATCTTCTGCTGCATTATCTGATCCCTTCAGCCAACAGATATCTTACAGGGTTGACTGCAGAGAAGCGTAAAGCATACCTGGCTAAGAATAACTGGATCGTATGGAGATCTATGGGAGCTACTTTTACTTTTGGAGACTATGTGAAACACGTGGGCAGGATGAAAGGTCTTCCGGC
Source organism: uncultured Bacteroidales bacterium (assembly GCA_963715785.1). Classification (GTDB taxonomy): domain Bacteria; phylum Bacteroidota; class Bacteroidia; order Bacteroidales; family VadinHA17; genus LD21. The sequence continues at coordinate 335,011 of OY970276.1, read as the reverse complement.
TTTTGATGATTTTGAGCTGAAACAGCCGGAACCGGGTCTTTTCGGCAATAAAACCAAAACATCCAGGCACTTTACCAGCTTCAGTCAGCGAAAAGCCGGCGGAAATGCAGGCGCAAACCTTGATAGTGACCTTCGGACAGTGGTGAATATGATGAATGCTATGTATTTTATTGGCCAGAATAACAATGGATGTTCAAGATACTGGTGGCTGAGGCAGGGCACAGCTGATAACCATACCTCAATTACTGTCATTGCCAACCTGGCCACAAGCCTCGAGAACCGGAACAAGGATGTTAATACCCTTCTTTACTGGGATGCCGGACATGGCGCAGATGAGGATGCCGAAGATTTTATCGCATGGATTGGTAAGGTCACAAGATTTACCTCTGATCCGGAAACGGATAAATGAAACAATTGGATCTCAGGTGAATGTGGCTTTATACAGCCAGGGTAGACAAAAAGTCATAAGCATGGAAGAATGGAACCTGTTTTTATGAAACTCGAAATGTCATTGAAGAGACAGGATATGGATATCAGAAATACTTTAAATCAGCTTATTATCCCTGCAGTATCTTTTTACAGCTTCTTCAACTGTGGGGAGATCTGAAAATAGCTTTTTCTGCTTTTGAGTATTTTTGCTTTTATAAACCCCGGTTTTTATCCATTTTACCATTGAATTCATATCTTTTACAGAAGGATTAAACAAGCCGATAACAGGCATTACAAAATTGACTGCAAAAGCCGGAAGAGCAGGTTGCTGGACTACTTTTTTCCCCAGAACCTTTGAAAATGCTTCTGCCAGGTCATCTCCCGTAACAGGCTTATCCCAGCCTACATCCACGGTAGCATTCAACTCACTTTCAGGAACACTTATGGCTGCCATGGCAGCATATCTTGCAAGATCCCCGGTATAAATCATTCCCAATGAAGCTCCTGCAAAGAAAACGGGGAATATCCCTTTCTGAATTTTCGGTAAAATATAATCTCTCGACTGGTCAAGAAAAGCTCCTGCACGAAGAGCGATATAGGGTTGACCTATTTCTCCAAGATATTCTTCCACTAGATATTTATGGTAAAAATGAGGGACATCAGGTGCCTTATCGCATTCAAGGATAGATATCAGCACGAACCGCGGAATGTTCGCTTCTTTAACTGCATTCGCCAGGTTTTTATAGCCTTCAGTGTCAGTTTCTGGACTGTCGCCTTTTGTATGCCTGGAATATCCGGCTGCGCTGGCTACTACAGCATCTGCTTTTGGCATTTGTCCGAGGGCTGATTCCAAAGATGACGGACTCAGCATATCTCCGGTAATAAAGTCTGTGACACCAATTTTTTCGAGCTTGGACCTGTTGCTTGAACTTCTTACCATAGCCCTTACATGAGCGCCCATCAAAATAAGCTCTTTTGCAATCTTTTCTCCCAGATAGCCTGTGGCACCAACGAGAGTAACAATTTTGCTGTTCATTTTCTTTTAATATAAAGACAATGAATGCATAAAAATGTTTTTCGTAACCATCAAATATTCCTAATTAACCTGACAATGCTCGCTTGCTACTTCCTAATTTGCGTTTTTGAATTGTTGTCTCCATGCGATTTCAGATATATTCCAATTGCTGTGTTTAAAAAGGATTTTTGATTCCTGCTGTAAAATTCTTCGAGTGTTTCAATGGGATTCATACTGCAAAATTACAAATTTCAAATAAGAAACTCACGCCATGGTACAAGGAGCGAAACAACACAGTTCCTCTCAGAGGATGGGCGAGGGCTCAATATTCCTTAAATTTTTGATAGAGGCGAGGAGGGCAGCTGAAACAGCTTTCCTGAAGATCAAAGCCGGGATTCAAAAGAATACTTGCCAGACCCTATGGTAAAAACAGCATATCCGTTTTCCATATCCTTATACCGTACGCCATCTTTAGCTTTTATTACACTTCCGCTTTCAGTCACATTCCTGTGGCCTGAAGCCGGTACATAAACCGTTGCTGTGCTGCCTACGGGTACTGTAACATTGAGTTTAAAATATTTAGCATTTTTTTCCCAGTTAACAGCTGCAGTGCCATATGTTGTTTCATTTGAATAGGAGGCAAAGGTCACATCACCTGCCGGTTGAGGCTTTATGATAATATTACGGTAGCCTGGTTTTAACGGGTCTGTATTCATGCCGGCAAGATCACGGTAGAACCATACGATTCCTCCGCCGAACATCGGGTGATTACGTGAGCCGCTTCCATCCCATTGTTCCCAGGTTGTTGTGGCACCCTGTTCGATCCACCATCCGAAGGAGGGCTTTGTTTTCTTGTTCATAGCTTCAAAAGCTAAATTCTGCATTCCGTTTTCTGAAAGAACCTCAAAAAAGAACCGGGTGCCAAAGATTCCGGTATCAAGATGGCCTCCATTAGCTTCAATATCCGATTTCAGGGCAGCAATGACTTTTGGCTTAATAGCCGCCGGAACACCCATTTTCAATGCAAAGATATTTCCGCCGTAAGCTCCGAACGTGCCTTTCTCTTTATCATAGAATTTACTCTGGAAGGCTTTTTTTGTCTTTTCCGCAAGTGAAGCATATTTTTTTGCTTCAGCCTTATGACCGAGTACACGGGCAGTTTTTGATGTAAAATCTGCACATCTCCATAGATAAAAGGTATGAACCAGGTCATCAGGCGGTAATTTAAATGCAGGAGCCCAGTCACCCAGGTTCATCCACATGTTGTGTTTTGAGGCGTCAGGAGCTTGTGAGAACATAATCCCGTCTTTGTTTGTCCATGTAAGCATATAACGAACGTATCCTTTCATGCCTTCATAATTGTTCTTAAGTATAACGGTATCTCCAAAATGCTGATAGAATTCCCACGGCATGATATTTATTGCGGCACCCCATGCCACTCCTCCGCCACATCCGGGTTGCCATGGAGCTCCATTAGGCACATATCCTGTTTCTGGGTTTTGAGCACCCAGTATGTCCTGTATCCATTTTGTATAGAAAGCCCGCACGTCAAAATTATGCATTACAGTTACGCATGTCACCTGTCCGTCACCTGTATATGGAGAGCGTTCACGATGAGGACAATCGCTGGCGATTCCCCCATGCATGTTATCTGTCTGGCTTCTCCTCCAGATCTGATTTATCTTATTGAATAACTGGTTTGAAGTTTCGAATTTTCCGGTTGTTTCCACATCAGAGTACACTGCTTCAGCTACCAGGTTTTCGGGTTTAAGCTCGCCCGGCCAGTTGGAAATCTCCACCTGTCTGAAGACAAACCACGTAAAGCGTGCTGCATAGGATTCCGGACCGCCTCCCTTTAATATTACGGAGTTGTCGCCCACAGGTGATTCACAGATATACTTAATATTAATTTTCTGTCCTGCTTCTCCTTCTATATCTATCAGATGAAGCCAACCTGAAATTTCCTGTCCGAAATCAACCCTGAATTTCCCATCTCCCAACGAGTCTATTTTCACCGGAGACAGCTTTTCCATAACCCTGTCAGAGGGCGACATCTGTGCTTTCATTTTGCCTTCCGGCGCTTTTCTTACAGCCACATTCTCCCATTTTGAATCATCAAAGCCGGCGCTGCACCAACCCGGCTGCTCCAGCCTGGCATCATAATGTTCTCCACCATACACCAAATCCATTGTTATAGGGCTTTTTGATGCTTTCCAGCTCTGATCGCTTATAATAATGTCTTGAGTTCCATCGGTATAGGTTATGTATACCTGGCCAAGAAACCTTGGTGATCCATATGATTGTGTCCAGTTTATAGGTGCATTATAAAATCCATTGCCGAGTATGGCTCCTATTGCATTTTCACCCTTTTTCAAAAAATCCTTGATATCATAGGATAAATACATAACCCTGTATTCCCTGAAATTATCGGGTACTGAAATATAATTCTTCTCCAGCCCGGGACGTTTCCCATATGCTGTCAGATTAGGCACCAAAACATCATCACTTACTTTCATGCCATTAAGATAAAGTTCGAAATATCCAAGTCCGGTAACGAATGCCCGAGCTGAAGCAATTTCTTTATTAATTGTAAACGTTTTTCTTAACAGGGGCGCCGGTGGTGGTAATTCTCCATTTCCGGCGGCTCCGGTACTTACCGGTTTGGGCAATGGTTCTTCTCCCTGCCAGGGTGCACCTATCCATAATGCCTTCCATTCATCCTGATTAAGCAGTCCCATGCTCCAGAAGGCGGGTTCGCTCCAGCCTGAAACAATACCATTTTTATCCCATGTTCTTACCTGCCACCAGCAATCCATCCGTGATAATAAGGTTTTACCGCCGTAACATACACTTGTAGATTCACCTGCTACTTTACCACTATTCCATAAACTTGTCTGGCCATTAATCAGTTTTTCTTTTGTTCCCGCAATCCTTATCTCCCATGCAGTCTGAATCTGACCACGCTCACTTTCAGGTGCTATATTCACCCAGGACAGACGCGGATTGCGGACATCTATTACCAGGGGATTCTCAAGATATTCACATCTTAACTTTACAGGGGTAATTTCAGCTGTGGCAACAACAGAAAAACAAATCAGGATGATGAGAAAAATAAGGGATTTCTTCATTTTTATGTAATTGATCTTACAACTTTTCAGATCACAGTGTATTTTGTTTGAAAGGAATTTGTGAATATTTATTTCTCTGTTAATCCACGATCTTCCAACATCGGTTGTATGTCAGGGTTATGTCCGCGGAAGTCGTAAAACATTTTATTATAGTCTTCGGTATTTCCGCGCGACAGGATCATGTCGCGGAAGCGCTGTCCGTTTGCCAGTGTCATGCCTCCATTTTCTTTAAACCAGTTGTAGGCATCGTCATCAAGCATTTCTGTCCACAAGTAGGCATAGTAACCTGCGGCATAACCATTTGCCCAAATATGCAGGAAGTAGCTGGAACGATAGCGCGGAGGCACCTGCGGAAGATCAAGATTAGTGCGTTTCAATGCGGCCAATTCAAAATCATCGACAGATTTTATCGAATCACCTGCTGGAATGATATGCCATTCCATATCAAGGTCGGCTGCTGCCAGTATTTCCGTAAGGGAATAACCCTGATTAAAATTCTGTGATTTTTTGATCTTATCAATCAGCACCTGGGGCATTGGTTCCCCGGTTTTGTAGTTAACGGCATAGTGATGGAATACTTTCGGCTCAATGGCCCAATGCTCATTGAACTGCGAAGGCAGTTCTACAAAGTCGCGGGCCACGCTGGTCCCCGACAAACTGGGGTAGTTCTGGTCGGCAAAGAAACCATGCAGTGCATGCCCGAATTCATGGAACATAGTCGTCACATCCTCATAACTGATTAATGCTGGTTCACCGGGTGCAGGTTTGGTAAAGTTGCAAACATTATAAATCACTGGTTTCGTACCCAGTAATTTTGATTGATCAACCACATTGCTCATCCAGGCACCGCCTGATTTATTGTCGCGCTTGAAATAGTCACAATAAAATAAGCCGAGTTCACTGCTGTCTTTGTCATATACTGTATAGACGCGCATGTCGTTCTGGTAAACCGGAATATCTGTCCTGCGTTTGAATGTCAACCCATATAACTGGTTAGCGGCATAGAACACGCCGTTTTCCAGCACATTGAATAGTTCAAAGTATGGTTTTACCTGATTCTCATCAAGGTCATACCGCTCTTTGCGAACTTTTTCAGCATAATAATTCCAGTCCCAGGGTTGCAGCTCGAATCCGCCTTTCTCTTTATCAATTACAGTCTGAAGGTCCGCAGCTTCTTTGCGTGCTTTAGCCGTAGCTGCCGGTACCAGCTTCTTCAGAAAGGTCTGGACAGCCTCGGGTGTTTTGGCCATTTGATCCTGCAGGTTCCATGCTGCATAATTGGGAAATCCAAGGATTCCGGCTTTTTCGGCCCGAATTTCGGCTAATCGTTTTATTGTTTCGCGGGTATCGTTTTTGTCGCCTTTTTCAGCCCTGTTCCATGATGCTTCGAATAACCCTTGACGGGTGTTGCGATTCTCCAGTGATTGCAGTGCAGGTTGCTGGGTAGTATTTTGCAACGGCAGCTGCCATTTTCCTTTTTCCCCGGAAGTTTCAGCGTCTTTTGCAGCGGAATTTAATGCTCCTTCTGAAAGACCTTTAAGAGCTTCTTTGTTGTCAGTAACGAAAGCACCGGCTTTAGCAGCAGCCAATAATTGATTGGTAAATTTGGCGCTGAGCCCTGCTTCTTCTTCATTCAGTTTTTTTAATTTGGTTTTGTCATCAGCTGACAGGTTTGCTCCTGCACGAATAAATTGATTATGATAGTATTCAAGCAACCTTGCCGATTCCTTGTCCAGGTTGAGCTCATCTTTCTTATCATAGATAGTTTTAATTCTGTCGTAAAGTTTTGTGTTGAGATAAATTGCATCTTGCTGAGCCGCGAGCTTTGGGGCAATATCCTCACTCAGACTTCTGCAAAACCGAATCAGTATTGGCTCCGGAAAGCATGTTGAAAACGCCGTTGACCCTTCGCAGAAGTTGGCCGCTCTTTTCCAGTGCCACCAGCGTGTTATCAAATGTAGGTGCTTCCTGATTATTTGCTATTGTTTCAATTTCTGCTGAATCTTCTTTGAAACCTTCTTTAAAAGCCGGTGCAAAATCACTGTCACCGATTTTTGTAAAGTCGGGTGCCTGAAATGGCAGTGTGCTGACATGCATAAATGGATTTGATGCCAGGTCTTTAGTGCTTTCCATAGATTTCTTTTGTTCTGAATTTGAATTGCATGCTGCCAAAAATAACAGTAGTATGCCAAATGCCGGAAGTGATAACTTTTTCATCATTTTCTATTTTATTACGAATCAGTATATTTTATTTCTTTCTTTTGTTTAAACAGCCGTTCTTTAAAAAAATAAATCAAATTGATTGTCAAATATAATCATCCCTGATTCAAAATAATCTTTGAGTATCTTTTTTATTAGCTTCTCTTCCCTTCAATCTTAATACATTAATAAGTTTAAAAGGCGCCAACTAAGCTAAACTACCCTCATTTTAATCTGAAATTTATTTTAGTTTTTTATACTTTTGCGACGGTTTTCAGCTCATAGAATAATGATGTCAGTTACAGGACAATTTACAGTCAGCCAATACGAAAATGCTCCATCTAAGAAACGTATCAGGATAGCAGTAGCGCTGTTTTATTTTTCAATGGGTCTTTGTTTTGCCTCATGGGCAAGCAGGATTCCGGATATCAAGACATCACTTCATCTAAATGACGGTATGCTGGGGAGTATCCTGTTTGCATTACCTGTCGGTCAATTTCTTATGATGCCTTTTTCAGGAAAACTTGTCACTCGTTTCGGAAGTCATAAAGTCATACTTTTTGCACTGCCGCTATACACTATTTGTCTGAGTAATATTGGTTTGGTAAAGCAAGGCTGGCAACTGGCAATTGCTTTATTTCTATTCGGGTTGGCAGGGAATCTGTGCAATATCTCGATTAACACCCAGGGTGTCAGCGCTGAAAGATTATACCAGCGCCCGATAATGGCTTCGTTTCATGGAGGATGGAGTCTTGCAGGTTTTACCGGGGCTCTCATCGGTTTGCTTATGATCAATCTTAAAGTTGCACCATACTGGCATTTTATAACAGTTATTTTGATAGTATGGATTATTATCTTTATCAATTACCCTTTCCTGGTTAGAGGAACATCAGAGGCAAATCAGGGTGAAATGAAACGCAAGTTTTTTGGCAAGCCCGATAGTATTCTTCTGCAGCTGGGAATCATCGGTTTTTGCAGCATGGCCAGTGAAGGCGCTATGTTTGACTGGAGTGGAGTTTATTTTAAGGATGTGGTCAAAGCTCCCTCATCGCTAGTCATACTCGGTTATACTTCATTCATGATAATGATGGCATCGGGAAGATTTCTTGCAGATTATGTAATAACTAAAATCGGACGGAAACGGCTTCTTCAGATATGCGGCATAATGATATCTACAGGACTATTCACTGCGGTCCTGTTTCCTTACCTGGTAAGTTGCACCATTTCTTTTATGCTTGTCGGACTGGGTGTTTCAAGTATTGTACCCACAGTTTACAGTGCAGCCGGGAGACACACAAAGGTTCCGCCGGGAATAGCCCTGGCAACTGTTTCCAGCGTAAGTTTTCTGGGTTTTTTGATGGGACCACCTCTCATAGGGCATATAGCACAGATTGCAGGTCTAAGGTATTCATTTGCCGTTATTGGTATATTTGGCACAGGCATTTCACTTCTGGTCTCCCGCATTAAAGCCTTGCAGGATGCCAAACCCGACACGGTGGAGGAGGAGGCCAATACGGAATTGCTGATACCGCTTTAAAGTTAACGGTTGCTTGTTGCTGGGTGCTAGGTGCTGGGTACGTCTTCCAGAACGACTGAAATTTTGACTAATTAACCAAATTTTGATATCGTTCAGTTGCCATTCCAATTACGGGGGTTGTTGATTATGTATTCCTGTATGCGTTCAAATGATTTTGTATCGTGAATAATGTGGTCATGATAACGTGGTTGCCAGGCAAATCCGGGATTGTAAATTTTGTTACACCTATTTTATAGCCACGATATTTATTATGGTATTTTTCAGGCATTGAGGGTTTCACACTAAATGGGAGGCAAAGATTTAAACGTTTATCTCCTGTTTGAATGTTGATTCAAGCTCGCCTTTCAGGTTATCGACAAACTCAGTAACCCGGCCATCGTGCTTGTTGTCTTTCTGGCGGTAGGAGATGAAGATGTCGTAGCTTTTTCAATGATACTGGACATAAATAAACCTTATTTTCTATCTTAACCTTAGTAGCAGAGAAAAACCAAAACTCCTCTGACCTTATTAGCGGTTATTATTATTTGTTTTAGGGTTTAATGTTTTCTTGTAAAATTTAATAAATGAATCATATTCATCTTTAAATGTATGTTTCTTATGATATTCGTTTTTTCAACTTTCATTTGATTCATAAATAAGCTAATAAGGTTGTAATTAGTTAGATATTAATTTTCTACTAAGGTCTAAGATAAAAATAAGGTTGAAGAAACTTCCTTGAAGGTTGATTCAAGCTCTCCTTTCAGGTTATTAACAAACTCGGTAACCCAACCGTCGTGCTTGTTAGCTTTCTGGCGGTAAGAGATGAAAATATCATATTCGTAACCAGGAATGAGACTTGCCATGGTCAGATCTTTTTATAAAATCAGTAAAGAAGAAGTTAACAAGCAGGAAATTTATTATCGCCGCATAATTTGCGGAAAATACATTAATTAATTTCCGCAAATTCAATATTATCTGCAAGCATTAATAGCGGCGAATAGCTCCATAATTTACATAAAACTTAGTGTTGATAATCTTTCAGGTGCTGTCGAAGAATAAATTATTCGACATTGAAGCATTCTGAAACAACAGTATGTAGCAAAACACTACAGTATTATTAAAGTTACAAACCTAATATTATCATATATGTCACATTATCTTGTATATATCTAAATTGGTCTGGTAATTGATTTATTGCTTTATATATTTAAAGTTTCTTAATTAATAAAAAACAGTGAAATGAAAAAGCTTAGTATTATATTTATAATGGCTATCCTTCCGGCGATAGTGAACGGACAAATGAATGCCAAATCAAAATTAGAAAAATTAGACAAAGACAATTTAAACCTTTCTTTGGCACGATCATTAAAAACAATTAAAACAGGCAAAATTATGACTGGTATTGGGTCAGGTCTTCTGATCCTCGGGGGTGTAATGATGATTCAGGACAAAGAACAAACTAAATCACTATATGATGGTAATGGACGAGTTAAAACAACGTTTACTCTGGATTTACCTTCAAATGAAGAAATCGTAGGTGGCCTTTTGTTGATTGGCGGTGCAATCACAGATCTAATAGGAATTCCTAAATGGATTAGTGGATCAAGAATGGGGAAAAATATTGAAATTGAAATACTGAAATTTAATTCAGTTAGTTCTGCAGCTATAACTGGAATTGGGTTAAAAATAAGATTTTAATTGTCAGGTTTCCCTGATGAGTTTTCATTAGGCTTAAAAAGTGTGAAGCCCACTTGCATCATTTACCTTATAAATAAGATTACAGGCGCCACAATAAAGCCCGCAGAATGATACCAGGTTCTTATCAGCAACTATTTCTTTCATTTCAGCTTCTTTTATATAAACCTTTCATTACATTATTTCTTTATTATATTCAACTTTCATTTGATTCATAAATAAGGTAATAAGGTCGTAATTAGTTAGATATCAATTTTCTACTAAGGTCTAAAGATAAAAATAAGGTTGAAAAACTCCCTTGAAGGTAGATTCCAGTTCTACTTTCAGGTTATTGACAAACTCGGTTAACCAGCCATCATGTTTGTTATCTTTCTGACGGTAGCTGATGAAGATGTCGTAGTTGTATCCTTCAATTATGCTTGCCATAAAAAACCTTATTTTATCTTGTTAACCTTAGTAGCAGAGATAAGCCACATTTCTTTTGACCTTATTACCTTATTAGCGGTTATTATTATTTGTTTTAGGGTTTAATGTTTTCTTGTAAAATTTTATAAATGAATCATATTCATATTTATATGTATGTTTCTTATTATGTTCGGGTTAGTTCAAAATGTATTTGCATAAAAGGTTCATATATTCAACTTTCATTTGATTCATAAATAAGGTAATAAGGTCGTAATTAGTTAGATATTAATTTTCTACTAAGGTCTAAAGATAAAAATAAGGTTGAAAAACTCCCTTGAAGGTAGATTCCAGTTCTACTTTCAGGTTATTGACAAACTCGGTTAACCAGCCATCATGTTTGTTATCTTTCTGACGGTAGCTGATGAAGATGTCGTAGTTGTATCCTTCAATTATGCTTGCCATAAAAAACCTTATTTTATCTTTTTAACCTTAGTAGCAGAGATAAGCCACATTTCTTTTGACCTTATTACCTTATTAGCGGTTATTATTATTTGTTTTAGGGTTTAATGTTTTCTTGTAAAATTTTATAAATGAATCATATTCATATTTATATGTATGTTTCTTATTATGTTCGGGTTAGTTCAAAATGTATTTGCATAAAAGGTTCATATATTCAACTTTCATTTGATTCATAAATAAGGTAATAAGGTCGTAATTAGTTAGATATCAATTTTCTACTAAGGTCTAAAGATAAAAATAAGGTTGAAAAACTCCCTTGAATGTTGATTCAAGCTCACCCTTCAGATTACTGACAAACTCTGTTACCTAGCCATCGTGTTTGTTATCTTTCTGACGGCAGCTGATGAAGATGTCGTAGTTGTATCCTACAATAATGCTTGCCATAAAAAAACCTTATTTTCTATCTTAACCTTAGTAGCAGAGATAAGCCACATTTCTTTTGACCTTATTACCTTATTAGCGGTTATTATTATTTGTTTTAGGGTTTAATGTTTTCTTGTAAAATTTTATAAATGAATCATATTCATATTTATATGTATGTTTCTTATTATGTTCGGGTTAGTTCAAAATGTATTTGCATAAAAGGTTCATATATTCAACTTTCATTTGATTCATAAATAAGGTAATAAGGTCGTAATTAGTTAGATATTAATTTTCTACTAAGGTCTAAAGATAAAAATAAGGTTGAAAAACTCCCTTGAAGGTAGATTCCAGTTCTACTTTCAGGTTATTGACAAACTCGGTTAACCAGCCATCATGTTTGTTATCTTTCTGACGGTAGCTGATGAAGATGTCGTAGTTGTATCCTTCAATTATGCTTGCCATAAAAAACCTTATTTTATCTTTTTAACCTTAGTAGCAGAGAAAAACCAAAACTCCTCTGACCTTATTACATTATTAGTTTTTATTTTTTGATTTAGGGTTTAATGTTTTCTGGTAGAATTTAATAAATGAATCATATTCATCTTTAAATGTATGTTTCATATGATGCTCTGGTTGATTTAAAATGTATTTGCATACATGATCGACTTCCTTTTTTGAAACAGAAAATGCAGAACATGACATTTGCCATTGAAAATATCCTTGACAAAGTTTGTTTTTATTAATAAAATTTGCCGAACTATTTGCTACAATGCCTGCTAAACTCTCTTCGTCGATACCAGGAGACCGAGAAATGAGAAAATGCACATGTTCCGGATTTGCATAAATGGCGTATAATTGACAGCCATTGTTATTTATTATCCCCGTTATGTACTTTTCAATTCGCTCCCTAAATGTATTTAGAATTATTGGCTCCCTCAGGAAAGTCGTAAAAATAAAATGGGTATATAGATTATTATATTCAACTTTCATTTGATTCATAAATAAGGTAATAAGGTTATAATCAGTTAGATATCAATTTTTTACTAAGGTCTAAGATAAAAATAAGGTTGAAGAAACTTCCTTGAAGGTTGATTCAAGCTCTCCTTTCAGGTTATTGACAAACTCGGTAACCCAACCGTCGTGCTTGTTAGCTTTCTGGCGGTAAGAGATGAAAATATCATATTCGTAACCAGGAAGCAGGCTCGCCATGGTCAGGGATTTTATATAAAATTAGTAAAGAGATAGATATGAAGCAAAAATTATTTCGTGACAGGTTTAATCTGCTGGTTGCTGGGTGCTCGGTACTGGTTAAAACTTGTTGCTGGTTGCTGGGTGCTCGGTACTGGTTAAAACTTGTTGCTGGGTGCTGGGTGCTAGGTGCTGGGTAAAACTTGTTTATGGTTTCTGGGTGCTAGGTTTTGTGTCAAAAACCTTGTTGATGGGTACTTGGTGATGGGTAGCGTAAGACATTATAAATAGAATTTAATATGAAAGGTTACATGTCTTTATGATTTACTATTAAAGCTTGACAGATTTCTTAAGTAATTGCAGAAAGTCCATTATTAATTATTTATGTTAGCACTCTTTATTTATTAAAATTGATAGACGGACTTTTTAATTACAGCCTCTGGGGATTATTCTTTGCCAGTTTCCTGGCAGCTACCGTCGTACCTTTCAGCTCTGAGGCATTGCTTTCTTACCTTATCGTAAGCGGGACTGATGCCTACACTGCCGTGCTCGTGGCTACTGCCGGAAACTGGCTTGGCGGAATGAGCAGTTATGCCATTGGTTACCTGGGTAAATGGGAGTGGATTGAAAAATACCTCAGAATAAAACGTGAAAACATAGAAAAGTGGCATAACCGTCTATATAAACGAGGCGCAATTTTTGCATTTCTTTGCTGGGTACCCGGAGTAGGAGATATTTTTGCTGTTGGTCTTGGACTCTTGCGTTCCAATATCTGGATTACTGCTATCGCAATGTTGGCTGGAAAATTTCTACGCTACGTAGTATGGGGTTGGCTGACAGGACTTGTATTCTGAGAGTATAGAATTACTCCTTTACAAGACTAGTTTCCATCGTTGAACTTAATGATCTGAGTGATAGATTCATGGGATTTCAATTTCTGAAGGGTCATCAGGACTCTTGGCAAGAAACCATTCATCGTTAACAAATTGATCATTAACGATTTTTTCGGTACTCATCTTCATATATTTTCCCTGGGCGGAAACGGCTATATTTCCATCGGGGAGAATAATTTCTCCCGTACCTTCAAAAGTACGGGTTCCTTCGCTGATGACACGAGCCACAACTTTTATTTCCTGTCCGAGCGGAACGGGTTTCCTGAACCTTGTATGCAGTTCAATTGTCACTCCCCAGATTTGCTCGTCCCTGCCATTGCAGATACACCTTGCCATTGTTTCATCAAGAATGGTTGCTGCTATGCCTCCATGCATTCGTCCCGGATAGCCTTGATGCTGCTCTGACGGATTGATCAAAGCGACCAGCTCCTTGGTCTCGGTTTCGTAAAATTTTGCGTGCAGTCCGAAATCATTTTTTTCACCACATACAAAGCACATCTTTGAAGAGTGTTGTTTTCTAAGGATTCTATGTTTCACTTTAATCAAATTTTGTTTAAAAATAGTTGATTCAATGTTTAGTTGCAATATTGCTTTGCGAAAACAGAATAAGCGTAAGATGAAAAACAATCTGAGTTATCAGGATCAATGATGTAACCATATTCAAGGGTTGATTGATTTTGAATTACTCCCAGGAAAACTTATAATTCATCAATAATTTCGGGTTTATTCTGTTTTCGAAAAAACAGGCCATACATTACAAGATAAATTCCCTGGCACAAAGCCCCAGCATAAAATGGAAGTACCAGCTGGCCTGCTTTGAAAAGCAGACCTGAGATACTGGGCCCGATGGACTGCGGTAACTGCATTGATACCGCGTTAAGGCTTGTCGCCAACCCGCGCCGTTTATCGCGCACTAATCCCACTGTTAATGCCTGACGGGCTCCAACCGATCCCCTGTTAAGGGCAGATCGTAATATATATATCACTGATGCTAACCAGAAGATTGGAATCACCGGAAGCACAATTAATAGCAATAACCCAAAGAATCTTGCCCATACAACCGACTTTACAATACCTATTCTGTCACTGAAATTTCCAGTTAAAACAGATGAAATTCCTGTAATGAAAAATGCCGCTGACATAATAGGCGCAATTGACGCAGGTCCAACACCAAATTTTAATGCAAACCAGTAAGAAATAAGCGGACCGGTGAACCCAACTGCAAGACCGTTAAATGAATTAAGAATTACCAAGCCTGTGAGCATCTTGTTTTCCTGTTTTTTGATCAGGTTTTCTTTTTTGTCCTTTTTTGAAACTCTCTTTCGCCTGTCGGCATTGTATTGTTCTTTAGCTTTAAGAATAAGGAAAATATTAACAATTGATGCAACTGCCACAATTATAAAAAGAGGCTGGTATGAATATGAATGAATAGCCGACAGAGTTTTACCTTCATCATACCAGGTAGTCAAAAAATCCGGCAATAGCCCAAGCAGAGCGCCTAAGCTCATGCCAAAAAAGCCAAAGGCAGTATTCAGACTATATACATTACCTCTTCTGGCTGCAGGAACTTCTTCGGCTAACCAGGCCTGCTCCACCGGTGAAAATGGCCCTGCAGCTCCATTTGCTCCCCGTCCGAAACCCGCTGCAATTATTGCCATTGACAATACCAGACTTTGGGCTGATAAAAAAGCCGTTACACTGCACACAAATACAATTATCTCATAAACTATCAAAAAGGGCCTTCTGCGAATGTGGTCACTGGCAATGCCTACCACCAGACTTATTAATGCACCGAAAAGTCCGGCCAAGCTAAGGACGAATCCAATATGGAATGCATCCCATCCCAACGAATGCAGATATAAAGTCAAATCGACAACAAGTGCTCCCTGGCCAATACTTCTGAAGGCCCGTGCAAGAATCAACCGTTTTGTAGTTGGATGAAGATCTTTAAGTTTAACCAAATGTTTATTGGATTATTTTAGTTGTACCTTGTGATTATTACAGTCAAAATTTAACTTTTAAAATCACCATCTGACTGATATATTTCCATTCTCATTTTGGAAGGAGAGTATTTGAAGTGACCCTTTTTCAAAGGTTTTTTCAGGCTGACTGTTTATTGTATATTTCAAACCTGCCGGAAATCCATGTAAGATCAATTCAACAGAATGAAATCTGGTACCATAATCTCCCTTCGTATTATCCATTGTAATTTCATGATTGTGAGGGTTAAAGCTGATAACCCTCTCATAATATTTGCCCTGCGTATACTGGTATGTTATGCCATCGTCTTCGTAATAGGTGAAACTGCCGGGAATGTCGCTATACCAGATATTAAGATACATAACTCCATCTCCTTTGTCTGCTGTGCTCTGAACTACATTTTGCATTGGAATTATTGCACCGGCTTTTATGAATACTGGCAAGTCGTTTAAAGGCGATCCTGCCCACATGACTTTGTTTCCATCAAATTTTTCATCGTTACCGAAACGGTACCATGTACCAGACGGCAGGTAGACCAGTTCTGCCTTATCGGTGCTGACAGCAGGAGCTACCAGCATATAGGGTCCAAACAAAAATTCGTTTTCAAATCTGGTATCATACACTTTATTATCATATGTATATTCTATAGCTAAGCTCCGGTTGATCGGAACACCGGTCGTGGCGACTTCATGAAATGAGGAATACAGATATGGCAGCAAACGGTAGCGTGTCTGGATTGAGCGTCGTATAAGTTTTTCGTTACCCTCACCCCATGTCCAGGGTTCGTGCGAGGTATTTCCTTTTGCAGTATGGCTGCGGAACAAAGGAGTGTAAACACCCAGTGACATCCAGCGAACCATCAGTTCGGGTGTTGGATTCCCCGTGAAACCTCCTATATCAACACCGTCAAAAGCAACTCCTGTAAGGCCCATGCTGTTAATCATCCGGTATGCAAGCAGCATATGATCATCAGAAGAGTTATTATCTCCGGTCCACATGGCTGAATATCTCTGAATACCTGAATATGCAGCCCGGGTCAGCACAAATGGACGGTAACCATTTAATAAGGATCTTGTACCTTCAAATGTTGCTCGTGCCATTTGCATGCCATATATATTACGTGCTTCTTTTAGCGTAACTGAATTTTTACCTTCACCAAATTCTACCAAAGGAGGAATATCCTGCCCCCATACAGCTGGTTCATTCATGTCATTCCAAAAGCCTGTTACTCCGTTATCAGTCAGTACACTGAAATTACTGCCCCACCATTTTCTTACGTTATCTCTTGTAAAGTCGGGAAAATGACTTCTTCCTGCCCATACACTGCCAGTATAAGGTGTTCCTCCAGGATAGTGAACAAAATAGTGGTTTTTCAGACCGGTGATATAAGGCTGGTATCCATTGGTATCAATCTTAATCCCAGGGTCAATTATCGTAACAAGATGCATTCCAATCTCCCTGAGCGAATCGGTCAGAGCCTTAGGATTAGGATAGGTACCAGGGTTCCAGGTAAATACCCTGTATCCGTTCATGTAATCAATATCGCAATAGATAACATCACAGGGTATGCTGTCCTGCCTCATTCTACTGGCTACACTTAATAATTGCTTCTGGCTCATATAGCTGTAACGGCATTGCTGATAGCCGAGGCTCCATAAAGGTGGCATTTCCATTCTTCCCGTAAGCCAGGTATAATCCCTGATCTGTCCTGTAACCGACGAAGCTCCGAAAAAGTAGTAATTCATAGCCCCTCCCTCAGCGCCGAAAAAATACATAGTCCCGTCAGTTGAACCTCCGAAATTGAAAAATGATTTATAACTGTTATCAAAAAAAATACCGAATACTCTGTTTGAATGGATACCAATAAAATATGGCAGGGTGGAATAAAGCGGATCAGCCCTAAGACCATAACCAGCGTCATCCGTATTCCAGTTCAAATACGAAAGTTCCCGGCGGTTCAGAGGCCCTGTCTTTTCTCCCAGGCCAATAAATCTCTCATCATCTGTCAGTTTACGGTAGCTGGTTATCTCCTCTCCTTGTCTTGATACACCAAGCGAAGGAGCATCACCATCCAGCCACTCTCCTCTGGAATTAAAAAAATCAATCCGCAGCGGATCTTTATGCACGACTATTTTCAGCGAATCCGTGATGAGTGTTATTTCCTTTTCTCCATTAATCATTTTGTTGAAATCAAGCAAGCCATTCTGAACAACTGCATAGGATTCACCTGACTTTACATCGGTCATTGCAATCCTTACTCTTACTATTGCGGGAGCAAGGACACTTATTTGAACATCCTCTTTGTTAGCAGTTGTAATATGAACTACATGATCAATTTGACGAACCTCATTTACTGCGCTTATCTGATGGCTTATCAGATTATCCTGAGCGATGCATCTAAAAGGAAGGAACAGAATAAGGAGGGCATAGACTGCTGTTGTGAATTTCATGATAGATTGCGGTTTTAACCAAAAAGTCTGAGAAATGATAGTCAGCAATATAACAAATCAGAATCCTGTAAGTTTTGCATGCCAATTTTTTGCACAGCTAATTTTCAATTCGGCCAGTAACCGGCTCTGTACGGCGCCAACACAAGAGATGGGGAGATCCTGTTTTGAAGAACTCCTTAGTTTCTCCAAATAAAAAATGATATTTGATTATTATGCAGTGTGATTCACCGCAATCTGAATTTCTGAAATCAGAAGAGCCGGAGTCTACAATTTCGAAAGGAAAAATGCTCCCAGCCCGGTCAGTATCAGGCCATACCAGCGTTCAAGCTTGTTTGCCTTTGTTTTAATAGCAACTTTTGCGCCAAGGTAAGAAAACGGCACTGATCCAAGCGCCAGAACAGCCGTAACCGACCAGTCAATATGTCCGAGTTGTGCATGCACAATAGTTCCAGGTATTGCAAGGATCATTGACACTGCCAGCGAGCATGCAAAAGCCTTTTTGATGGGCTGATTCAAGATCCTCATATAACTCGGTGCCAGGAGAAATCCTCCGGAATTTGCTAACAATCCGGAAATTAAGCCCGTAAATGCTGCTACCAAAACCAACCGTAGATACCAATGGAAAGGACGAACCTCAGTAGAAGGCACAAAATCTTCAGGTACAGTTTTCTTTTCTTTAGGAGAGAACAGGAAGCTTAACCCGAATATGAGCACCAATAATCCTGTGATAATTAATAATGGCTTATCTCCGGTAAATTCAGTCAGATATGACCCGGCTATTGAAGCCGGTACCCCAACAATAATGCTCCAGATAATAATCTCCCAATCGAGGAGCTTTGACTTCCAATATTGAACCGAAGCTATAAAAGTGCCCGGAACTGTTGCCGGCAATGGAGCAGCTATAGCAACAAATCCTGGTATCCCGATCAGATTTAGCATCGGTGTTGCGATAGCGCTACCTCCTTTGCCGAACAAGCCGCCAAGGAATCCGACAATTATTCCAATAATAAATGTCTCAATGTGCTGTACATACATCTATAACTGTGGTTAGAATCTTAATCCATTCATAAATTTTATCCCGTCTGTTTTGTGAAAGTGTTGTTTATGCTTTGGGACAAGTGCTTTCTGCTGCAAAAGTATAGAAACCCGGGCAGAAATTCATATCTGGGTTCTGAACAATAGAAATTATATTTTGTTTCAGAAAGACAATTCTATAAATTTAAATATTATCGCTATGAAAAGTTTAATTAAGTCTAGTTCTGCAGTGCTGTTCGCAGCATTTTATTCAGGCATGTTGTTCGCTCAGAATCCCAAGCTTACCGATCCTGAGATTGCTTCAATAACAATTGTCTCTAACCAGATAGCAGTAAATTCTTCCAAATATGCAAAGGAAGTTTCCAAAAATAAAGATGTTATTAATTTTGCTGAGACCATGATGCGTGATCATCAGTCAGCTATTGATCAGGCCAATGCGCTGGTTAAAAAACTTGGAATTACTCCGCTGGATAATCCTGTCAGTAAAAAGCTAAACTCCGATGCAGAAGCCACAATGAAGACTCTTCGCGCTAAAAGCGGCACCGATTTTGACAAAGCTTTCATTGACCATGAAGTAATTTACCACAAGGAGGTAAGGGATGAAATTCAGGATCAGCTGATACCACAAGCAAAAAATGCTGAACTGAAGGATTTTTTGCAGAAGATACTTCCTGTAGTAAAGACACATCTTGAGCACGCTGAAATGATACAGAAGTCATTTGCAAAATAATGAAATCACCCTTGAGGATAAGAGTTCTCTTTTTCGCTGCGATAGCCATTGGAACGGGAATGTTCGCTCACACTGCAGGTTCCGGACCGGTGATTCAGGAAAAGTTGATAAAACCGCGACAGCATATCGTGGTCATTTCAGGAATGAAGTTTCACCCTGAAGTGATACAGATACAAAAAGGGGATACAGTAACATGGGAAAATAAGGATATTGTTGACCACTGTGTTACGGAATATCCATCCAAAAAATGGACATCATCAATTCTTGATCCGGGGAAATCCTGGAAGAAGGCTATAACAGGGTCGTGCGATTATTACTGCTCACTTCATGTGGTAATGAAAGGCAAGATCATTGTAAAATAGTGACAGTGGTATAGGACATAACCGTCAACCTAAGACTTGGGGATGATGGAAAAACTTAAAATCACTCTGTTTCTTACTAAACACTCACCATATTTGTAGGATGAAATCAGTGTGAGTGTAGGAATGAGTTTAAAAATGGTGAGACTGGTTTGAGATCAGTGTGAAAATAAAATCTGGCAAAGATCCTTACTCAGGAAATGTTTTATAAATTCATAAGTTGAATTAAAATCATTTCAGATGAGTGCAGGAAAAATTATCAACTTCTTTATTTTTTCAGCGATACTCAATCTATTATCCTCGTGTTCTCCAAAATCAGGAGACTTTTTAAAAATTGACCATGTAAGATTTGATCCTGAAAAGATTTTAATAACAGATCGATCAGGTAAAAAAGCAGATCTTAAATCTGATGGGATAAAAGAAAGTATTAAAATAGACACTATAGGAAAAGGTATCTATCATCTGAAGTTCACTATCTCAGCCGTTGAACCGGTGAGTATTCTAAACTTAGAAATTCCCCTGCAATTTATGCCAGATAGTGCTGTTATATGGGAAGAAGTAAAAAATTCTTTTCACTGGGTACCTAATTTAAAAAAGGATCCAGGGGATATTTTTTCGCAACATGTTTTTAGGTCTCCTGCAATAATTCTTACTCACAAACAGTCGGTTCTTTCAGTCATACCTGACCTGGAAGAAATGAGAACATATCCGGAAACACCCTATTACCTCGATCTGAATTTCGGGAGTGACGGTATTACCATTTCGTATGGCCTTTCTAACTATAGGACCAAACAACATGTTTATTATGAACATTCTGACTCTTCATTCATTCTTCCGGATAAAATAACACTCGGACTTTATTTAATAAGTTCTGATGATTCTTCCCCCATTGGTATCGTGAAGCAAACGAATAATAGTGCCCGAACTGCATATGGTCTTTACCTTTGGGGAGAAGAAGCTAAAAATAAGGATTGGATGGACAAGGCTCTATCCACAATGAACCTGTTGCTAATCAGTCCGCGTAATAACGGCTTCTTTAAAACTATATGGGTTCCGGAGAAAAATGATTGGGTGGCCTCGGGCCAGGGTGGAGGTCCCGATCTTTATCATATTCCTGATAATGCGTGGACCGCAATATGGCTATTGCGTTTCAATGATGCGTTAAAAGAGCTCAAGGGTGCCAACAAGTTCCTGCTTGAATTCACGTATGGTCTGATTGAAACACAACAATCAAATGGAAGTTTTCCGGCGAGGATCCGTGTGTCTGATCTTAAGCCCGATTCCGTGATGATAAATAGTACTTCAGGCTCAATGGCAACCTGGTTTCTGGAAGAGATGATCCTTAGAAAAAAACTACCCCCTGAAACAGAAGAAAAAGCAATCAGCGCAGTGAAAAAGTCTTTAATATTTCTTGAAAAAGAGATCCTTCCGACAATGAAATTTCAGGATTTTGAAGTTTTTTTCTCCTGTGCGCCAAATTCTCTGAACAGTTTTGATTCTCTCACCTGGCTTTATCCTCACAATACTCTTTCAATTCAATGGAGCGCAGAAGCCTTCCTGAAAGCATATCAGCTCTTTGACAGGAAAAAGGATCTTGACCATGGTGAATATTGTCTTTCACTCTCACTCATACAAACACTCTTTTTTCAGTCCTTTATATTTAAATTATTTTTATTAAAACCAGATCATGATAAACCGAAGACAATTTGTGACCAGAATGTCACTCGCGTCAGCAGGTACAGTTTTGCTGCCAAAATCCCTCTATTTTCCTAAAGCAGATGAATATGTGACAATTGAAATAAGTCACGGAAAAATCCGTGGGATCAGAACCGGAGGTGTAAACATATTTAAGGGTATTCCTTATGCCGGAAGGATTTCCGGAGACAGGCGTTTCCGCCGTCCGGCTCCGCTTGAGCCATGGAAAGGAATAAGAGACGCAATCAGGCTTGGCACTCCTGCTATGCAGAGCCCGACAACTGTTTATGGCATTGATGAACCGCAACCGGGTGAAGACTGCCTGTTCCTGAATGTATGGACACCAGCTAATGATAATAAAAAACGTCCGGTGATGTTTTATAATCATGGCGGAGGATTCAGCACGGGCTCAGGTGGAAGCGCTGGTCAGGATGGCGCCAACCTTGCAAGATATTTTGATGTTGTGGTTGTGGAGACAAATCACAGGCTGAATATTTTCGGATATCTCTATCTTGGCGATGTGGCAGGAGAGGACTACAAAACTTCAGGCAATAATGGAATGCTTGATATAGTGGATGGGCTGAAATGGGTGAAACAGAACATCGCAGAGTTTGGAGGCAATCCTGACAATGTTATGATATGGGGCGAGTCGGGTGGTGGAGCAAAGACTTCATGTTTGTATGCGATGCCTTCTGCTGCAGAATACTTTAATAAAGCTTCGATTGAAAGCGGACCCGGTGTAATGATGACTCCTGTCGAAACGGCTATTGAAACTACAAAACTTCTATTTAAGGAACTGAATATCTCACCAAAAGACTGGCGAAAGCTTTTGGAACTGCCAGCTGACCAACTCTTTGCAATACAACCTCAGCTGATGAGAGCAGCTGCCGCTTCAGTGAAGAGCAATTCAGTTGTAACAAGAGGTATAGGTGCCTCAGGACCCGGAGGCTTTTCTCCTGTAGTGGATGGGATAGTTCTGACTGGTGATCCCTTCAGTCCCACGGCTCCTTTAATATCCATAAATAAACCCCTTATTGTCGGATGGAATGAAGATGAATTTACATTCTTTGTCAGTACTTCCGGAGATGTAAGTGGCTGCCAGCTAAAGGATTTTGACGCTTTACAAAAAAAACTGGAACAGCAGTTTGGAGAGAATTCGATGAAAATCATTGAAACATACCGAACATCAAGGCCAGAAGCATCACCTTCAGCAATATTCATTGAGGTTATGTCAGTGACACTGATGGGCCTGGGCTCAATCGAGATAGCTGAAAAGAAGGCAAGACAAAAAGGAGCGCCGGTTTATCTATATAATTTTGGCTACAAATCGGGTCTGAAAGTGCCTGGCACAGATTTTCCGATGGGAACAGCACATGCCATGGATATTGGATTTAAATTCAATAATGTAAGAGCTGAAATGCCCGGACAGTATCTGGCAGGTGAGAGATCTGAGCGATTTAAAGCCTCGTTAAATTTTGCTGGTTTATGGACCGCTTTTGCACGGTCGGGGAAACCACAGGTAAATGATCAGCCAGAGTGGCCGGCTTATGATCTCGTCAAACGACCAACATACAGGATAGATACAGAATGCGAAGTGATATACGATCGTAATAAATCTGAACGTGAGTTGTGGGAGTCTCTGGGTTATACGGGCAGCTGATCTGTAACTCTTTTGAATGGGGCAAGAAGTGTATTCCATGGAAGTTCAGAGAGCACCATCAGTACAAGTACCTCAGGTTTAAAATATGATGCTGCCAGAACTATTGCCAGCCCATTATTCATGTAAGCAGCACCGATGGCTACAGCAATTCTGTTTTCCTTATTTTGTTTAAAACAAATCAGATATCCAATTATATGAAGTAATATGAAAACCAGATATAATACTGCAATCTTCCAAACCATTCCCACAGGATTTTCAAGAATATAATTCCGTTGGGAGGAAATTGCCAGAATGACAAATGCAAAGAGTAGAAGCACATTTAACGACGTAAAGAGATGTTGCGTTTTTTTTATTGTAAGGGGAAAATATTTTTTTATCACCTGTGAGAGTATCATCGGCAGGAAAACAATAATTGCCATATCTTTTAGCATCAATAATTTATCTACTGAATGACCATGGAGATCAATCAGCCAGAAAAGCAATGGAACCGTAAAAGGAGAAATCATCTGACTGACGATCGTCAGACTCATGGAAAGAGGCACATTCCCTTTTGCGATGTCGGTAAGAGCAGGTGTTGATACCCCTGCTGGCATGGCTGTAAGAAGAAGTATGCCGATAGCAAGGTCGGGATTAAAAATTCTAATTGAAAAAAAGAAAAAAACAGGGATTATGATCATATAGACAAAGGATATATAGATCATAAGTTTATAATTCCTTATATTTTCTATAATCTTTATTGAATCAATTTTCAGGAAAACCAAAAACAGCATCATCCCAAGCAATAATTTTGGTAAGAAAGCTGGAGCTGTTCTGAACTGTAATGGGTTCCATAATCCTATAAAAATTCCCGCAATTAGGAATAACCAGAAATATTTTTCAATAAAGTTGCTGAATCTCATCTGTTAAAATGATCTGATTTCAAATGTGAAAAGATTATTCAGATCATGAAGGTAAAGATATCAGAATCCGTATACAATATTTCCTTTCTGAGCATTGATGTTTATTGCACTCCATCCTGCTGCCGCGCATGGGATTTTGTGAAACAGCCCTATTCATTTACCAATTCATCTACTGCGTTGGAGAGAAATATATATTCCGAGCATATGTTTATAACATATTCATTTTCACCCCAGAAGAAAGGCCAGTCTTCTTTGTTTTCAAGGAAGTCGGGTTTAAATAGAAGCAAGCCGGGAACAACTCCCCCGGCAATAAATGTAAAATCAGCTCTGTTGCTTCCATAAGCTATTTCCTTTGAATGAGTTCCCACAGCAGATACAAAGGATAAATTTGAATATGGGTGGCAGCCGAATATGTAATTCAAGCCTTTATATACATACTCGGGATTGATAATATCAGGGAAAGCTTTATTAGCATAATAATTGGTGATTGCAAAGTCTATAACACTGCTATTTCCACCCCAGCCTCGTGATGTAATAGGAACTCCATATGGATTCTCTTTGCTGTAGCCGTCTATCATTTCTTTGTATTTTATGACATAATCCCTGAGTTTTGTTTTAAAGTCATTATCCATATATGGCAAAGATTGTAATGCTAAAGATATCAAACCCTTGCCGGCAACTGACTGGTCGAGAGATGGCCATAATAATTCGATAAACCGTTTTGAGTATATATCATCTTTTGTGGTTATATATAATTGAAGTGCTGCATTTAACTCAGCGCCAACAACAAACTGTCCTTCTGGAGAATTATCTGTCTTAGGTTTATTTATGTTTTCATCCCACATTTTTCTGGCAGCAGCGAGGCATCTGTCTGCCAGCGGTTTATTAAATTCTTTCAGAGCCCGGTAAGCAGCAGCCAAGGCACCGGCGGTAAAGAAATCGAGTGATGACGTCCTGTTTGTAAACGCCCATCTGTCATCCATTGTACCGCTTGACTTACCATCTGTTTCGTAGGGTTTAAGGTTTGGATTATAGGGCAGGTTATCTGTTTCATCGACAGCGTCGCCCAGATGATGATACTGATAGAGATTTGGAACAATTATACCTCTGACCGGATGTCCGATATTTTCAACCTGTGCTACCACGTTCAGAGCTCCATGCTCAATCTGCTGCAAGATATCTGGTTTACCGTCAGGACGATGTATATCTACATAACGCGATGCCTGATCTATAAATGTTTCATCGCGGCTGATTTTGAATTTTTCCCAGGTATCAACGAAGTTCAGTAAAACAACTACATGCGAAAGTGTCTGAATATCAAAGTCCCCGGCATCAAACCAGCCACCGACATTTAATCCAGGAATGCGTTCAAAATCTTTATATTTAGTATCTGTTGTCGGTCCCATTTTATAACCGTCAAAATGCTGATGATTAACTGGTGCCTGAAGAGCGTCATCCAGAAAGGGAGCGCCATGCCAGGTCCGGTAGGCTTCATTGACCATCATGTGATCCATCTGAACAGGGAACCAGACATCAAGTGTGGGATACCATATATTACGATAAACATCTTTGCTGATAAGGAATGTATTCGTAGACTGATTACCATACCTGATAAAATAGATTCCCTGATCTTTAACTGAAGTAAAGTCAAATTTCAGATAATTATATCTGGTAAATTTTCCCCATTGTATAATCTCCGCGGTCAGTTTTTCTACGAACTTGCCTTCCGGGGTAACCTGGAAAAGTGACGCTTTTTGCAGTGGGGTGTCGTTTTTATCAAGTTCAATGACTGCTGTTTTTTCCTGTCCTGGATGATAACCGACCTGTGAAAACTGAATTACAGGTACTCTCTTCCAATCAGGAATCGCATTTGGCTCAAGATACCATTGCAGAACAGTTCCTGTTTTTTTTGAAGGAAGAATGCTGCGCACGATGAACCAGCCGTTTTGAGCCAGGTCGCGGCCGTCGAAGAGCATCAGGTCTGCATCCAACGACTGAATCTTTACGAATTGTTCAGGATCTTCAGGTGCCATTAAAAGTGTTTTCCCTGTAGCAAGGGGTCCGGGAACAATAAATTCTTTTCTTCCTCTGTCATCAAATGTTGTATGCCCCGCATATTGCATTATTTTATTGCTCAATGGTTCCATTGTGGTGGGACTCGACGGGTATAAGGGGAACTCACCCGGTTTCCCATCGATGAGGTAGGTTTTCCTGAAATATGAAGAAGGTATAAATTCGAGGTTGAAACCTGCACGACCTTCAAGTTTTTCAGGAAGAGGTTTATCAAGAAATACAGTTATAAGTACTCCGTTTTCTTTAGGAGTAACACTTATCCTTGAATCAAAATCATAATCGTTGTATCTCAATCCAAGACTAATAGTGTTAGTCGCCTTATCAATTTTCCTGTTAACAACTGTGGGCACCAGATCCCATTGCTCAGGAGTGTTCTGCAACCTTACAGCGCCACCTGTAGATGTTCTTACTCCATGATGAATAATTTCAATCCCTGCATTTTTCTCATCATTGAACATACCGGTGTACTGATTGCTATAAACAAATATGTTCACTCCCGGCGTCTCAAAATATCCTAAATCATTCAACTGGAGTTTCTGGCTGAAGGATTTATTTGAAAATATAATAAGTAAGACACCCGTAATAATTATTATAGAAAACTGTTTGATTATCCTGGCGTTAACTTTATTCTTTTGCCCCGGGACTCCGGCAGAAGCATAACTGTTTTCAATTTTGCTTTTCATTGTTACTACTTTTTATATTAATCAGTATGGTAATTATTCGTATTGTTTTGTCTATTTGAACAACGGCTGTGCAAAATTATACAGATTATTCCTCCACACCGGCCAGGTATGCCCTTCAGGATAAGTGTATTTGATTTTTAATTCAGCTATTTGTTTTTACCCATAACTCATTGTTTTTTATAAAGATAAAAAATAATATTTTATTACAAACAGAGTTAAGACTTATTCAGGCTGGCACGCTACTGTTTTGCGGAACTTAATCATTCTGCTCTTTTTCACACTCTTATGCTTGCTCAGTTTTTTATACAATCCAATCATAATATTCCGTCAGACCCGACTTCAGAGAGCGAGCAATATTTGTTAATCATTGTAAAATATTTTGTTTAAGTGCATTATATTTACAAATCACAATAATTCAACAGTAAGTTTCGAATCAAACATGTAGATATGAGAATAACAAGAATCTTTGCTTTAGCCGCTATCGTAGTTCTTCTGGTCAGTACAACAACCTCAAAAGTTCATAGATCTGCTCTTCTCCAGTATGATAAAAGGATCGATGAGATAATCAGTAAAATGACAATCGGGGAAAAAACAGACATGCTGCATGCCAAACATATGTTTGTTTCTGCAGGAGTGGCGAGTCAGGGAATAGCTGATATGAAATATACTGACGGACCTTTTGGAATCCGCGAGGAAATGCAGCCTGACAACTGGAATCCGCTAGGTCTTCAGAATGATAAAGCAACTTTTTTCCCCACGGGGTCAGCCCTGGCTGCAACATGGTCCCCGGAATGGGCTTATGCTTATGGTACCGGAATCGCTCGTGAAGCACGCTTGCGGGGAAAAGACATGATACTTGGGCCGGCTATAAATATACAACGGATTCCAACCGGAGGAAGAACTTATGAATATCTGAGTGAAGACCCTTTCCTGAATTCAGTAATGGCTGTAGGATACACCAAAGGCGCTCAGGACAATGGTGTGGCAGTCTGCATTAAGCATTTTGCTTTGAATAACCAGGAAAACAACCGTGGAAGTGTTAATGTAATTATTGGGGAACGCGCGATGCGTGAGATTTATCTTCCAGCTTTCAGGGCCTCAGTTGAAGAAGCTGATGCCTATGGGGTCATGGCTGCCTATAATAAAGTTAATGGTTGGTGGTGCGCGGAAAATGACATGCTGCTAAATAAGATACTACGTAAAGAATGGGGATTTGCAGGAATGGTTATATCTGACTGGGGAGGAACACATAGCACTGTGAACGCTGTAAAAAACGGCCTTAATGTGGAGATGCCTGATAAAAGGTATTTTGGGAAAGCCCTGATTGATTCAGTAAACGCAGGTTTGGTTTCTGAAGATATTATTAACCAGAGAGTTCGGGAAATTTTACGTGTCAGATTGGCTATAAAGCCTGTTCCTGAAAATGAAGCAAATAAGGAAGTGACTTCCCAGCCTGCCCAGCAGAAAATAGCTTATAATGTTGCGAGCAAGTCGATAGTTTTGCTTAAAAATGATGGTGTGCTCCCTTTGCAGCTGGGGAATAAACCAATAATCGCTGTTATTGGCGCAAATGCTACTCAGAAAATGGCTTCAGGCGGATTAGGCGCAGGAGTGAAGACATTATACGAAATAACACCGTTGGAGGGATTGAAGAATCGAATCGGAGATAAAGCTCAGATCATTTATGCCCAGGGATATGAGCCGGTGCAGTTCAGTTTTGGTGACAGGTTTAGGAAGAAGACACCGGAGGAATTACAAAGAGCGGCCCATGTAAAGGAATTAGCCTCCCTGAAGCTTACAAAAGAAGCTGTGGAGGTAGCATCTAAAGCCGATATTGTCATTTTTGTCGGTGGCGATAACAGGGCAATTGAAACTGAGGGTAGCGACAGGGAAAACATATTTTTACCCTCTGGTCAGGATAAATTAATTACCAGTATTTCGGAAGTGAACAAAAATATTATAACAGTACTGACAAGCGGCGCTCCTAATGATCTTAATGTTGTGGAGCCACTTTCAAAAGCTTTGCTTATTTCGTGGTTCAATGGCTCTGAGGGTGGTAATGCCCTTGCTGATGTGCTTCTAGGTATTATCTCTCCAAGCGGCCGATTGCCATTCACATTGCCTGTTAAGCTGGAAGATTCACCTGCTTATGCTCTGCATAATTATCCGCAGGGAGATAAAAACGCTGATGTCTTTGCCAATCTTGTCTCAAAAACTGACGCAGCAGGAAAAGGCGTGCAGGAACCCGATAAAACTCAAAAGGCTGACCCGAATACAGCATTTTATTCAGAGGAATCGCTCGTAGGATATCGCTGGTACGACACAAAAAACATCCCCGTAATGTATCCTTTTGGGTATGGACTCACTTATACCACTTTTGAGTACAGCAACCTGAAAGCCAACAAAGAAAAGTATGGCAAAAATGATATAATCAAAGTTTCAGTTGACTTGAAAAACACCGGCAAAATGGCAGCCGATGAAGTAGTGCAGGTTTATGTGCACCGCATTAACCCAAATGTTGAATGGCCGGAAAAGGAACTCAAGGCATTTTCAAGAATTCCTCTTAATCCGGCTGAACTTAAAACAGTAAGACTTGAAATTCCGGTGAAGAATCTTATGTACTGGAACGAAAGCAAGCATTCCTGGGACGATGACATTTGCAGGCTGGAACTGCTTGTTGGAACATCTTCCGGAGATATCAGATTAAAGAAGGAAATCATACTTAAGTGAAAAGACAATTTCAGCTTATGAAAAAAATTCTAATCTTATTCAGCTTTCTTGGTTTATTGAACTATTCATTCGCCCAGGATAAAGAAAAGACTTACTGTAATCCCATGGATCTTAATTACCGGTTCCAGCCATCCAGTCGTCTGTCATACAGGGAAGCCGCTGATCCGCTAATAACCATTTACAAGGGGAAATATTTTCTTTATGCCTCTCACAGCGGGGGATCCTGGTACTCAAATGATATGCTCGATTGGGAATTTATTCCTATAAAGAGCCTGCCGATTGAGGATTATGCTCCTGATGTCATCACAATCAACGACACAACTTATTACATGGCTTCCTCAGTGGTGAAGAAGAATATTTATTATACCCTGGATCCTTTTGAGGACAATTGGAGACCAATGGAAAAGACATTGCCGTTTCCGGTATGGGATCCTCATTTTTTCAGGGATGATGACGGGAAGGTCTACTTATACTGGGGTTGCTCGGATGTTGTCCCAATCAAGGTTGTAGAACTCAACAGGAATATGCAGCCGGTTACTGAACCCGTAATAGTTATTACTCATAACCCTTCAGAACACGGCTGGGAAAATCCAGGCGAGTTGAACGAAAGAGCTAAGAATGGTTACAATGAGGGTTCCTGGATGACTAAGTTTAATAACAAATATTACCTGCAGTATGCCTCACCAGGTACGGAGTTTAAAACCTATGCTGACGGCGTATATAAATCTGACTCACCTACCGGGCCCTTTAGCTATGAACTCTCGAGCCCCTTTTCATATAAACCGGGTGGTTTCATATCAGGCGCCGGTCATAGCGGAACTTTTCAGGATAAATATGGAAATTTCTGGCATGTTTCCAGCATGAGTATCAGTATACGTCATATGTTTGAGCGGCGGCTTGGCTTATTTCCTGCCTGCTTTGATAAAGACGGAGTGCTGAGGACTTTCACTGCTTTTGGAGATTACCCGACCGTGATGCCTGACAGGAAAATTGACTTTGAAAAAGAGGATCTTTTCAGGGGCTGGATGCTGCTGTCGTATAATAAGAAAACTACTGCATCGTCATCAATGCAAAATTATCCGGTCAGTAATGCATCGGATGAAAACATCAGAACCTGGTGGTCAGCTAATACCGGCAACCCGGGGGAATGGCTTAGCATGGAATTAGACAATAATGTAACTATAAATGCAATTCAGGTGAATTTTGCTGATAATGATGCGAATCTTAAGCCTGACAGTAAAAATCTTCAGTATTGTTATAAGATCCTGGCTTCCGATGATAAGAAATCGTGGAAGATCATTGTTGATAAAAGCAACAACACAAGAGACGCATGCCACGAATATCTTGAACTGGATAAGCCATTGAAAGCTAAATATATTAAAGTGGAAAACGTTAGAGTTCCCGATGGCAAATTTTCAATCTACGACCTGAGGATCTTTGGCAGAAGAATAGGTAATACTCCTGCCGAAGTTAAAGAATTCACCGTTGAACGGGACGCCTCAGATACCAGGAGGGCCACCGTTAAATGGCCGGAAAACAGTACTGTAACAGGCTGTGTTGTAAACTATGGCACTGAAATTAATAAACTCTATACATCAGTAATGGTCTATGGTGCAGATTCAGTAAGACTGACCGGATTGAATAAAGGCATTAAGTATTATTTCAGTATCGATGCATTTAATGAATCAGGCATCACTAAAGGGACATTGAAAATATCTCAATAACATTTTCTGGTACCGGAGCGAGCGCAGGGAGCTATAAAAAGTTCTTCCTTAGATAGTCTTCAAATTTCTCCTTATACTGATCGCTAATGGGAATATATACCTTGCCGAATACAATTCTGCCCCTGTCAATGGTATCAACCATCTGAAGATTCACTATGAACGAGCGGTGAACTCTCATGAATTTTCCGGCAGGCAGTTTGGCTTCAAGTATCTTGAGAGTGATCTGGGACTGAATGGGTTCAAAGGAAGAAGTTGCATAGATCCTTACATAGTCGTTAAATCCTTCTATGTACTGAATGTCATTGAATTTTATTCTTTTGATTTTGTAATTAGATTTCAGAAACAGGAATTCATTGTTCGAGAGAACATCATCTGCTGGTCTGGTAATTGACCTTATCATCCTTTCAGCTTTGTGAACCGAGGTTAAGAATTCCTCATATGTGAAAGGTTTAAGCAGATAATCTGCAATATCAAGTTTAAAGCCTTCTATCGCGTATTTAGCAAAAGCTGTTGTAAAAATCACGACAGGGCCATTAATCATTGACCTGGTGAATTCAATTCCATTCAAACCAGGCATCTGGATGTCAGTAAAAACAATATCGATAGGGTTTTTACTTATAAATTGTGCTGCTTCCAGAGGATTTTCGAATTGTCCCACCAGCATCAGCTCTGGCGTTTTCTGAATATAATCTACAATCAGCTGAAGGGCCAGTGGTTCATCATCTATTGCAATAACAGTTATCATTTTATAACTGAATAATTAATTTTACCTCAAATTTATTTTTGACTTTATTGATTTCCAGTTCATGTCTGCCGGGATAGAGTAAACTCAGGCGTTTTTTTAAATTCTCAAGGCCGATTCCGGTAGATGCAAATATGGGCCCATAATTACTTTCAGGCAAACCGTTTTCACATTTAAATAATATGCTATTTTCTCCACACTCAAGACTAATATTTACATAAGACTCATCCTGTACACTAATCCCATATTTGAACGCATTTTCAATTAATGAAATAAAAAGCAAATGTGGGATCATCAGGTTCTTATATTCAGTCGGGAAATTAACGTTAAGTCTGGTTTTAGCGCCTATCCTGAGCTTCATTAAGTCAATATAATTGTTCATGAATTCAATCTCATCACTTAGCAGCTGGTTGTTGTTTCCGGATTCATTGAGGACATATCTCATCATTTTCGAAAGCTTTATTACCGCATCCTTAGAGTCTTCATTATTTCTGCCTATCAAAGAATAGATATTATTCAGGGTGTTGAAAAAGAAATGCGGGCTGATCTGACTTTTCAGGAGTGCAAGCTCAGTATTAAGCTTTGCCTTTTCCATCTCTTCCTGAATTTTTTCAATTTTTGACTGACGTTCAAGCACTCTGAGACCCAATGAAAGGAATACCATTAAAAGTGAAGATGACGTGTACCCAATGATCTGGGCATTAGGCATAGCTATAATAAACGTTGGTCTTCTCATTTGAATCGGTGGCTGTCTCAGATGTCGTTCTTCACCGGGTTGGGTGATAATCTGATCTGAGTTGCCGTTTTTAGATATTATGCTGAAAATCTGTTCGCTGGCAAAATCAGATATGAAATAAAAGAAGAAAAGAAGAGCCAGTACGGAAATATAATATACGTACCTCTTTTTCTTCCAGAAAAGTACCGGTACAAGGATCAGGTAATTTGTGTAAAAAATTAAGGCGCTTATTGCCGTGATGGTGTAATAGGTTAACAGGAAATGACTTCCCATATGGAACCTTCCCGCGGCGTAAATCGGTAAACCCATAATAACAGCCCAAATCAGGATGTGGAGTATAATCCTGGTGGCTTTTTCCTTTGTCATTTCCTCATAGTTTCTTTAACAAACAAATTTCCGCATAATTCTATTATTACAGATTATAAAAACATCGATAAATCAACCTGATTTACCCCTGTCCCTGAAGGGTGCAGGTTGATTTTTCTGTTTTCACCCTTTTGGGAACGGGTTAAAAAAACAGAAAAATCAAGTTAAGAGCTAATATGTCAAAGTAGAAATAAATTTTATTTTACGGTGCTATCCACTGTTTAAAATGATCCTTGATTCAATACTCATTGAGAGCTAAGTCTGTCTTTGAAAGCCGAAGCTCATTGAGAGCGAAGGCTTTTCACCGGGTTTGCAAAAGCAGCTTTAATTGCCTGGAAACTTATCGTTACAAGGGCAATAATTATAGCAGCAAATCCACCTGCAGCAAATAACCACCAACTGATGTTGATACGATATACATAATTCTGCAGCCAGTTTTGCATGAAATACCAGGCAAGGGGGGTAGCAATTGCAAAGGCAATCGCAATGAGCATGATAAATTCTTTAGAAAACAAATAAACAATATTGCCTGCGCTGGCACCGTATACTTTTCGAATTCCAACTTCTTTTGTTCGCTGCACTGCCATGAATAAGGCCAAACCGTATAGCCCAAGACAGCTAAGGAATATGGCGATGGCTGCAAAAATTTCATACAACTGTGATAACTGGCTTTCCTGTTTGTAAAAACCTGCAATTTTGTCATCAAGAAACCTGTATTGATAAACAAAGTTGGGCAGTGTCTGCTCCCATATTGTTTTAACAGATTTCAGGGTGGAAAAAATGTTTTTCGTATTAAGTTTTATGCCTGCCTCACTATACATTGTGTTGTTCGTGGTAATAAGCATTGGTGCAAGCTCATTGCGAAAAGACCTGTCGTTGAAATCTTTCAATACGCCAACAACCGGACATTTTATCCGATCACCCCATATGCTTATTTCTTTATTCAATATTTCATCAGGGTTTTTTATTCCCAGACTTTTCATAAGCGACTCATTCACTAAAAATTCCCTCGTCATTTTTGAAGGATTCAAATTTCTTCCGGCTATCAGTTGTAATTTATATGTCGATACATATTCATTGTCGGCGAATTTGGTAATAGCTTTAAAATCTGCTTCTTTTCCTGAATGGTTAAACTTTAATGTGCTCCACGTATCATCGCCATCTTCCACCGGCGTGTTGGAACTGAAACTTACAGCCTTCACACCACTTACTGACATTAACTGCTGCCTTAAATATTCCCCCTTTCTGAACCAGACAGTATCTGTCCGGAAAGGAACATTTATAATTGCATCTTTATCGAATCCCAGGGGTTGATCCATAAAATAATTCATTTGCTTTACAATTATGAGTGTTCCAATGATAAGTGCCTGTGCAATAATGAATTGAAACACCACCAATCCTCTTCTCAAAGAAATTCCCTTTGCAGTATTAGCTGTTTGTTTACTCTTTAAAACATCTACGGGATTGAAATGTGATAAAACAACAGAAGGGTAAAAACACGCGAGTACGGTTACTGCAATTGTTATAGTCAAAAGAAATAAAATAATTGCAGGATTGCTGAGAATATTGAATGAAAGCGAAAGTTCTAAAAGATGATTTATATATGGCATTGAAAGACCTGAAATAACACCTGCAAATATTACAGCACTTATAACTATCAAAAATGTTTCGATTATGAACTGGATTTGCAATTGAGAATTATTGCTTCCCAATACTTTTTTTACCCCAACTTCTTTTGCGCGATTAACAGCTTGTGCAGTGGATAGGTTGATAAAGTTGACGCAGGCAATTAACAGGATGAATGCTGCGATAAGCCATAAAACATTTAGCAGTTGGCGGTTAATTGTTTTGTTGCTGTAATCACCGGTTTGAGTATCGTAATGAACAGCACTCAACGGCTGAATGATATGATTATCATTATTTTCAGACGATTGAACTTGTTTTGAATATGCTCTTAGCTGCTGATTAAAATTTTCAACTGAACTATTCGGCGGCATTAATATATAGCAACCAAAACCTGAATTTGTTCTATCCTCCCAATCGGTGGATTTTGCCATAAGACTTCCGGTAAAACCTGTTCCATAAGCCACAACAAGTTTTAGCTGAAAGTCTGTATTTGAAGGAATGGTCGCAAGAATGCCTGACACCTTCAATATTTCTGTGCCATGTTCGAAGATATAACCGCCAACTTCCAGTTTAATGGTTTTACCTTGAGCTGTTCTCCAGTTGCCAAAATATTTTTCTGCAATTTCTTTTGTCAGCAACACGTTATTCGGATCTTTTAATGACTCATACGAACCTGTTAGCAAAGGGTAATCAAATATTTTAAAAAATGAAGGCTCAGTGAAAAATACACCTTTATCTTCTTTAAATGCCTTTACGTTTGTTCCGTCAGGGTCAGGTACGAGCACTTTATCATCGTGGCTTGCAAATATCGGAGCCACTTGTTCTATTTGAGAAAATGTCGTTTTCAATCCTGTTGGCATAGGAAAAGGAACATCTTTCCCTGAAGCATGATTTGCAGCATCTGCACTGTGGTATTCTGTCAATACACGGTAAATGCGATCTTTGTTAGAGTGAAAATTGTCGAAGCTAGTCTGAAATTGTATTATGAAAAAGATCATCATGCAAACGGCAATACCAACAGCCAGGCCGGAGATGTTGATAAAAGTATAAATCTTGTTTCGGAGCAAACTTCCGAATGCGGTTTTAAAATAATTTTTAAACATAAACAAGTTGTATTGAGTTTTAAAAGCATATTTTAAATGCCAGTTTATTCTGTAAAAGTATTATTCCCGCTATTTGAAAAAGAATGGAACGGGCAGAAAGCCGGTTTTTACCGGTGAAGAGTTTAATTTATCCCAAGAAATTCGTGTGAGAGTGATTATTGAGAAAAAAGAGTGAGTGAGTGTGCTCGCTCTCGCTCGCACTCTCACTCTTTATTATTCGTCAACGTCTTAAACATTTTTATGGAATTATTCATGATAGAACTATTTTATTCTATTTCTGTTTATTATGTAATTTGATATTATTCAGTGCCCATCGGCAAAAAATATCAGATTTAAATTCTAAGGTTTGATTACTAAAAAATGATTAGATGACTATTACAGCATTTTTCTCAATGATTCTGGGGATATTTTTGTTGTTCTTTGGAAGAAGGCTTTTCTGGCTTTTTGTGGGCGTGGCTGGCTTTATTGCAGGACTAACCCTTGCTCCGCAACTAATAAGCGGCCAGTCAGAACTGACCATTCTATTAATAGCCATAATCGCTGGAATTATTGGTGCCTTCCTTGCCATTATGCTGGAAGGGTTGGCCATACTGATCGCCGGTTTCCTTGCTGGCGGTTATTTATTAACCGCGTCAGTCGTTTCCTTTCACTTATCTGTCTCAGCCGGACCTTCCGTAATTTACATCATTGGAGGCATTATAGGACTTCTGTTGGTGGCTGTATTTTTCGACTGGGCAATTATCATACTATCAACGTTGCTGGGGGCTGAAATACTTATGCCGTTCCTGCATATCTCCGGTTCCGTTTATTGGCTGGTTTTCCTTGGATTGGTTGTTGTTGGTATAGCTGTACAGGCTGGTATCTGGCATCGTCGTTTTCCTGTTAAGCGTACATGGGGTCGTCGTCCCTGGTATTAATCCCAATCTTTACCCTACTTCAGCTTAATTTTACTTCAACTTCACCTTCAACCCGGTTGCGGTATAAATTAAAACTATGAGGTGTCTCATACTTTCAATCTTCCCAGCATCGTCTAAGGCACCGACAACGTTTGTTCCTGTGTTTTCCGCAGGTTCCATCCATCCAGTTTGAAAAGCAATTTGCCTTCCGCTACTAACGAGGCATCCAATTGCATTTCTATGGTACGCTTTTCACCCGGTAACAGCGAGAAATAATTATCCTGCCAGAAAATTGGTAGGATAGGCTCTCGTGTTGAGGCTGAAAGTAACTTGGGATTCATAGCGAAAGCTATTGAAGTTGAAGTATTCGTTAGTTCAACAGAGAGTTTAAGCATACCGTTTTCCCTCGATAGAGGACTTAATTTTGTTGTAACGTCAACCGGTGGCAGC
Source organism: uncultured Bacteroidales bacterium (assembly GCA_963715785.1). Classification (GTDB taxonomy): domain Bacteria; phylum Bacteroidota; class Bacteroidia; order Bacteroidales; family VadinHA17; genus LD21. Next base: position 297,724 of record OY970276.1, on the reverse strand, counting down.
TTAGCCAGGCTGGTGAAATCGGCATTCTCGTCTCCTTTGTTCGACAACCAATAAAAATTCGATGAAATCTCCTTTCCTGCTTTATCTTGAAGGATAAGCTTCAGGAAGTAAATATCGGTAAGATCTTTCGGCAGATCCAGCATAAAGAGAATCTTGCTTTCATCTGCCTTCATTGTAGTCATTACTTCTTTTGAGAATATCTGTTTTGCATCGAAATCGAAAGCTTTAGCGGTAACTTTCAATCCTGTGAAATCGTGATAAAAACAATTTACGAGTTGCACTGAATTCTCTTTGTAGTTGTATTGTACGTGCAGGGGCTCGCAAGCCTTCTTAGCACCATAAAAAGCGCCGTTTGGCATGAAGAAATAATCGTACAACTGCCAGTAAAACTTGGGCCAGGCACTGTTAAACATCCAGTATATGACACCGCTCGACTTGTACTTATTTCCCGCGAAAGCTTCGAACATGGCCTTAACGGCCTCCAACTGTAAAACCTGCGACTTGTTGCAATATTCCTCAAGACTAGCTGGCTTTCCGTATCTTGATTCAAGCGCCTTACGGGAAAAAGGATAAAAGTCTTTACGTAAGCGCAAGTCCCAACCGGGACTAACAGGCCAGAGGTCCTTTTCGGGCATCACCCTCTTGATGGTTTCGATGGGAGGAAGCTGTTCGCCATTCGGGCCACACTCGGTATTGAACTCGAATTTTGTGTACCAGTAACTAGGGGGGAGGTAACCGTATACCTGTGGCCACGGGCCCATAAATAAACCCGTGTAACCTTCAATCTTGCTGGGCGCTTGCGTGGCGGAGGAGGAATAGGGCCTTGTCCCATCATATTTCTCGAGCACGTTGATGTAGCGCCGTTCTATGTCCTCCGGTGGAAAATTATCGCTCCCGTACAACCATGTGAAAACAGATGGGTGCGCACGGAGATTGACAACCTGGTCACGCCAGCTTTTTTCAGCAATATCGGCCGTATGTGAGGTCCAGTGCTTCCAGCTTTCGAAGGGGAGGCCACAGCACCAGCCAACCATTATCAGGATACCTTCTTCGTCACAACGCTCGAAAAGATAGTCAGAGCCACGGGGATCTTCCATTCTCAGCGTGTTCATGTTCATGAATTTCAGGTAATGGAGATCGGCATCCACCCGCTCGTTGGATGGACGCAGCATGAGATCTTCAACGTAGCCCCCGCCACGGATAACGATGTTCCTGCCATTCACCTGGAACACTTTGGTACGCAGCGTGTCAAACTCGTTCATCCAGGAGCTAATCTCCCTGATGCCGAAACGCGTTTTACGCGAGTCGGATACCTTTCCGTCTATCTCGAAACTCAGGTTCAGGTCGTAGAGGTTTTGCGGGCCTATTGTATGCGGCCACCATAGGCGGGGATTTGCAACAACAAGTTGCTGGAACTCTTCGGGTAAGAATGTTACTTCCTTAGTCTCGTTCGCGCTAAGGTTTACTTCCTTAGAAAAAGTTATATTCTCTATCCTTCCTTTCAACAAGCCCTTAACAGGCGTGCTTTCCGCATTTTTCACTTCTGCGGTTACACTAAGTTTCGCCTTGGTGGTTGAAGGCAGGTTTAATTTGGTTTTTACGAAGGGATGTTCAATGGCTACGGGGCCACTGGCGGATAAGGTTACATCATACCAGATGCCCATACTCTTATCGGGAGGGGTGGGGTTCCAGTCAACCCAGGAGATGGTAAGGTCAAAAGTCTTAGGGGGATAAATCTCAAGCGCAAGGCAATTCTTCTGTCCGGCTTTCGTGTATTGTGCTATATCGAAAGAATACAGCCTGTATGCGCCTTCCATCTGGCTGGAATCGGCAACCTTCATCCCATTGACCCATAGGTTTGCACGGTAATTCACACCATGGAACTTCAGCCACATGTGCTTGCCTGCGTAACCTGTGGGAATATCGAACTCTGTACGGTACCACCAGGATGATTCGAAGGGATTACCCTCGGGCTTGTCCCACCTGCGTACACCAGGCAGTTCCATATAGTTATTGCCGTAATATGGATCGGGGTACACCTTATTTGCTACGAGAGCAGCAAGCACGGTCGATGGAACTGATGTGGGGTACCAGTCCTTTGTGGTATAACCTGGTTGGGATATAACTGCGCCTCCATCTGTAAGATTTGCGGAGGACTGGATTGCCCAGTTGTCGCGGAGAACAATGCGGCTATCGGTTTGTGTTTGTGCGAAAATATTTGATGTGAGGAAAGCTGATATAAGTAATAATAATGAAATAACGCAAGTTTTCATAAGCACAGAGTATTTGTTTCAGGCAATTTTTGAAGTGTTGGAGTTTTGGTTCTTTTATATGTCATATTTTATTTTATATTAAGCTCAATAAACTCAGGTTCAAACGGTGCGATCGTAAAATTACCGCTGTAGTTTTTATCAAAAAGTATGCTTCGTGAATGTTCTTTCATCTGAACTTCTTTTGGTTCACCACTTACATTAAGGTACAAGATATGGTTTTTATCTATTTGGCGTGACATAGCACCTTCCGGCACTTCCGGTCCTTTTTTAATCCTAAGTTCAACAATCAGTTCATCAAGTAATGTTCATTTTCAGGTCCCCGGAATCCGAACTGTTCCCATACCATACGCATCGTGATTGACAGCTATCTTGCCAGCATGATTCATTGTTTATATAAATTTAGATAATAATATTTTATTAAGCGTTGAATTTATTAAGTTTAAGCGAGATTTAAAGCTGTCCTGCTACCATATTTACTTTCTTTTCTTCCGATATCCTGAGGATCTTCAATTTACTTTTTAATCCTGTTTAACCCCGTACCGTTCAATATCATCGCCAATCTCAATTAAATAGTCAGCCTGCATCAATTGCAGAATAAAATAGTTTAGTATTTTTGTATCTAAATACACGTGAAAGTTATCGTGTAAGTAAATATTAAATTTTTGCACTATGAAAAAGATTTTGGTTGCAGGCGCCGGAGGTTTTATTGGTGGACATCTTGTCAAGGAGTTAGTTAAAAAAGGAAACTCAGTAAGAGCCGTAGATATAAAACCTTTGAATGAATGGTATCAGATTACAGATGGAGTGGATAATCTTGTTTTGGATTTGCGTCTGAGAGAGAACTGCTATACAGCTCTTAATGGTTTTAATGAGGTATTTAACCTGGCTGCGGATATGGGAGGAATGGGCTTTATCGAAAATAATAAGGCAGCTTGTATGATAAGTGTTCTTATTAATACGCATCTATTGATTGCAGCGTGTGACTGTGGAATTGACAGATTTTTTTATGCATCATCAGCATGTGTTTACAATGGAGATAAACAAACAGATCCAAATAATCCGGGACTGAAAGAAGCTGATGCTTATCCAGCACTTGCAGAAGATGGATATGGTTGGGAAAAACTGTTCAGTGAGCGTATGTGCCGTCATTTCAGAGAAGATTTTGGACTGACAACCAGAGTTGCAAGATTTCATAATGTTTACGGCCCTCATGGGACTTTTGACGGTGGCAGGGAAAAGGCTCCTGCAGCTATAAGCCGCAAAGTTATTGAAGCATCGTTAACTGGCAGGAAAGATATCACCATATGGGGCGATGGTCACCAGACTCGTAGTTTTATGTATATTGACGATTGCATTAAGGGAATTTTGGCAATTATGTATAGCGACATTATCGAACCGCTTAATTTAGGAAGTAGTGAAATGGTATCTATAAACCAGCTTGTTGATATTGTTGAAGAAATTGCAGGTTTTAAACTAAGCAGGAATTATGACCTTGATGCACCAAAGGGTGTCCGTGGACGTAACAGTGAAAATACCCTGATCATGAAATACCTGAATTGGGAACCATCAATTCCTTTGAAGGAAGGGATGAAGAAGACCTATGACTGGATAAAAGATCAGATGTCGCAGGATTCGACAATTAAAAAAGAGGCAAATAAATATAATAAGTAATCCTGGCCGGATAATGAAATCTAAGAAGGTTTTGGTAAGCGGCTGTTTTGATCTGCTTCATGGGGGTCATGTTGCATTTTTCAAGACTGCCGCAATGTATGGAGATCTTCATGTGAGCGTCGGTAGAGATAATAACTTGCTTTTGCTAAAGGGTAAAACACCTTTCTTTTCAGAAGAAGAACGGCTCTATATTGTAAAATCCATTAAATATGTCAGTGAAGCTTTTCTGGCATCAGGTTCGGGAATGTTGGATTTCAAGCCTGATCTTCAAAGGATTAAGCCCGATATTCTTATTGTTAATGAAGAAGGTCATACTCCTGAGAAGAAAAGTTTATGTACAGAATCCGGAGTGGAATATGTTGTTCTTCCAAGGATTCCTGATGAAGGACTACCGGTACGTTCCAGTTCAGGGACTAAAAAGGAACTAAGATTTCCTTACAGACTTTGTCTTGCCGGAGGTTGGATGGATCAGCCCTGGGTATCTGAAGTTTATCCCGGATCGGCTGTAGTTGCACAAATCTGGCCATCGATGGATTTTAATAACAGATCAGGACTGGCTACAAGTTCCCGTGATATTGGGATAAAAATTTGGGGTGACAGGTATCCTGATGGCGATTCTATTCAAAATGCAAAAATTTTATTTGGCGCAGAGAACCCTCCCGGCACAAAATATATTGCGGGTTCACAGGACCAGCTCGGATTACTTCTTCCCGGTGTGAACGGATTATACTACAATGGAGCTTACTGGCCAGAGAAAATACAATCTTCTGTTGAAAGGGACATATGTGACTGGCTTTCCGATGTTATCCATCTGGTACCTTTAAAACCACGCCCCGATGGATACGATCCTCTGAAGGAGATGCATCTCGAAAAACACTTTATTAAATCACTGGGTGAAGCAGGAGATAGCTGCTATGACAGCATATTGAAGAAAGATATCAGGGGACTGGGAAAAGCAATGACTGAAACATTAATAATGTGGAAGAAAATATTACCACTCACTGTTCCGGATGATATCTTCAAGGAGATGGAGACAAATTATTTTTCAAACTATCCCGGGGCAATTACTTCAGGTTGCGGTGGAGGTTACGTGATTGTAGTTTCCGAAAAGGAAGTTGAAGGATCAATGAAAATAAAGATTCGATATTAAGCTTTAATTCTTGTAAGTTAATAATTATTAAATCGTTATAATAAATACAATTAATAACTAATCTGAGTAATCATGAAAACCAACCTCCTAAAACAATTAATTTCCACGAGTTTTCTTTCTCTGATTTTTGTCATCTCAGCTTATGCACAAATTGGGCAACTCCCGATTGCAGCGGGGCCTTATAAACCAACAGATGAATCATTAAAACAGTATCAATATCCTGAGTGGTTCCGTGATGCAAAATTAGGTTTCTGGGCACATTGGGGGCCTCAGGCTGTTCCTCGTCAGGGTGATTGGTACGCAAGACGAATGTATTCTCCTGGCATTTCTGAATGGTACAGCAAGGCATATGATTACCATGTTAAGACTTATGGTCATCCATCAGTTTTTGGTTATAAAGACATTATTCCGCTTTGGAAAGCAGAGAAATGGGATGCTGATAAACTGATGGAACTCTATAAAAAAGCCGGTGCAAAATATTTTGTCAGCATGGGAACTCATCATGATAATTTTTTTCTATGGGATTCAAAGATTCATGAATGGAATTCAGTGAAAATGGGTCCCCATAAGGATGTTGTAAAGATCTGGCAGGAAGCTGCAAAGAAACAGGGAATGAAATTTGGTGTTTCTGAACATCTTGGAGCAAGTTATACCTGGTTTCAGGCCTCTCATGGTTCTGATAAAACCGGTCCTTATGCAGGAGTACCTTATGATGGAGCAGATCCAAAATATGCGAGCCTTTATCATGAAAAAACACTTCCCAGCGACAGCGGCTGGTTAACAAACAACCTTTTATCCCAGATAGAATGGTTTAAAAGCATTAAGGAGTTGATCGACCTTTATTCACCGGATCTTCTTTACTCTGACAGTCAAATGCCTTTTGGAGATATAGGACGCAGCATGATTGCACACTTCTATAATCAGAATATTTTAAAAAACAACGGCAAACCAGATGCTGTGTATACTTGTAAAGAGGCTTCGCAAGGGAAATGGGTTCAGGATGTTGAACGCGGTGTACTGGATACTATCAGCGAATTCCCGTGGCAAACCGATACCTCAATCGGTGATTGGTATTACAGTACCGGGCAGAAATACAAGACAGCCGAATCAATTATTCAGATGCTGGTAGATATTGTATCTAAAAATGGAAACCTTCTTATAAATATTGTTCAGACTCCTGAAGGAGACCTTGAAAATGATATGCTAAATATACTTGATTCGCTAACTGTATGGACCACAGCCAACGGGGAAGGCATTTATGGATCCCGTCCATGGAAGATATACGGCGAAAAATCACCTGAAGCCAGAGCGGTAAAGCCAGGCAGATTTGATGAAAACTATAAATTTAATTCAAAAGATATTCGTTTTACTACAAAGGATGGTTTCCTGTATGCTTTTTGCCTCGGTACACCTGCAAGGGATATTAAGATTATGTCGTTGGGCAAAAATTCCAGATATAAAACTGACGCAATAAAATCTGTTAAGATGGTAGGCAGTGATATTAAAGTTAAATGGTTACAGGAAGCTGATGCCATGGTGATTAAAAAACCATCTAAACTACCAAAATGGCCGGTAATCGGATTCAGAATTGAGTTTGAATCTTCAAATCCGAAAAATCTCGCAGAAAGCAGAGTAAAATAATCTATGAAACCCTTCTTGTCATTATGAACGATGAAGGGCAAGAAATGAACTAAATGGCTAACACAAGACAATCAGATATTGCGAAGAAACTCGATATTTCCCGGGTAACAGTATCAAAAGCATTGCGTGATCATCCCGACATTTCTTCAGCAATGAAGAAAAAAATTTCTGCACTGGCAAAAAAAATGGGATACGTCCCTAACCAGATTGCACGTCAGCTGAATTCACGCCGGACTTTTACGATAGGAGTTGTCATTCCTGACCTCGAAAACAGTTTTTTTTCATATATCGCAGACAGCATAATTGATTTTGCAACCGAACATGGCTATTACGTTATTCTGACTGTTTCCCGGGAGAAATCTGACATCGAAAAAAAGAATATCGAGAATCTGATAGGGATGAGGGTTGACGGGCTGCTTGTCTGTCTGTCTCAGGAAACAACGGACAGGCAAGTTTTCAAAACGGTTGAGAAAATGAAGATCCCTTTAGTCTTTTTTGACAGGACTTTTGAGAATATGAAGTTTTCAAGAGTTGTATTTAAAGATAAATATGGAGGTAAAAATTCCCTGAACCATATCATAAAGGAAGGGTATAATAAAATAGCATTTTTTGCCGGGTATTCAAATACAAATATCGGAAAGGAACGGACAGAAGGATACATAGAAGCTCTCACGAAAAATAAGATCCCAATTAGAGAAGAATGGATACTGGAAAGTGGCTTTGAATTAATAAATGGCTATGAATCTTTTAAAAAACTTAATGACTCTGGCAAACTTCCTGAAGTCATTTTTACAGTTAACGACCGGGTGGCTCTGGGAGCTTATAAAGCCATAAAGGAAGCCGGGCTCAGAATCCCAAAGGATATTGGTATATTTGGATATGGTTTCAGTGAAATAACAGACTTTTTTAACCCCCAATTGACAGTGATTAACCAGGATCCCAGGAAAATGGGAATGGAAGCTGTTAACCTGCTAATTAACGAGATTGAGAAAAAATCAAAAAGCGGACAGGGAAGAATATATATCGAAGAAGAATTCCTTTGGAGAAAATCAGTTAAGCGAGAAAAAAAAGACTAAATATGATTTGGGTAGGTCCTGAAAGAAACAAGAGCTCGATTTTGACCTCTTGTGCATCGGGGTTCCCGAACGAAATACAGAAACAATTATGGTATTGTTGCATATTATCCACATAAAGCTTATATTTGTGGATAATATGCAACATTTGTTATGAAATCAAAAAAACAAGTACTATTCCCGAAGCATCAGAAAATCCTTGAAAAAGTAGGAGAGAATATTAAGCTGGCAAGAAAGAGAAGGAGCTTAACTACTATTCAGGTTTCTGAAAGAGCTTCAATTGACCGTTCAACACTTGTCAGAATTGAAAAAGGAGACAGCAGGGTTTCATTGGGCGCATACTTTAATGTACTGCGGGTACTTGGATTACAAGACGATTTTTTGAAGATAGCTATTGATGATGAGTTTGGGAGAAAGCTTCAGGATCTTAAACTTTTGAGTGAAAAGTGATATGGATAAACCGAAAACTGACATATGGGTTTATGCTCATTGGGTAGGGATGAAGGATCCAAAATGTATAGGTATCCTTTCAGCCCATTTTGGAAAAGGGAGAAAAACTTTCAGTTTTGAATATGACAAGGACTGGATCTCCTCACATGAACAAATGCTACTCGATCCCGATCTTGCATGGTATTCCGGACCGCAGTATCCCAACAATAAGGACAATTTCGGTATATTCCTTGATTCAATGCCTGATTCATGGGGCCAGACCCTAATGCAAAGGCGAGAGCCAATAAGAGCAAGAGAAGAAGGAAGAGTGCCAGGAAAATTGCATGAAATTGATTTCCTTCTTGGAGTTTATGATGACAGCAGAATGGGAGCCTTGAGATTTAAGTTAGATCCAAATGGTCCGTTTTTAGAAACGGTATCAAGTACGACAATACCTCCCTGGACTACCCTGGGCGAACTTCAGGAGGCGGTAAGAATAATTGAATCAGATAAAGACGATGAACATATAAGAAAATGGATATTGATGCTAATTGCACCTGGGTCATCATTAGGCGGGGCACGGCCCAAAGCAAATTTTACTGACAGTTCGAAAAATTTATGGATTGCAAAATTTCCCTCTAAGAATGATAAAATTGATAAAGCAGCATGGGAGTTATTGGCAAACAGGTTAGCGCTTAAGGCTGGTATAGGAATGTCAGAATCGCGTATAACTAAACTTTCAGGAGCATATAATACATTTCTTACTAAAAGGTTTGACCGGATTCTGAATGAAAGAATACATTTTGCATCTGCCATGACAATGACTGGTAATGATGAAGAGGCATTAAGAAACAAAAACGCCAGTTATCTTGAGATAGCTGAATTTATTAAGTATTCAGGTGCAGAAAATATGGAAGATTTGCATCAATTATGGCGTAGGATAGTTTTTAATATTTCAATCTCGAATACCGATGATCACTTAAGAAATCATGGATTTCTCTTATCAAGTAAGGGCTGGCGATTATCACCAGCTTATGATATCAATCCTTCTATTGATAAAGCTGGACTTGCCCTTAATATTGATATGGATAATAATGCCCTGGATTTTGATCTGGCAAAAAGTGTCGGAGAATATTTTATGTTAAACACAAACCAAATGGAAGAAATTCTAGCACAAATTATTTCTGTTGTAGCGAAATGGCGAATTCATGCAAATGCAATTGGGATATTAAAAAAAGAACAGGAAATGATGGAGCCTGCATTCAAATTCTGATAAAGTCATATTAATAAAGGAAAAGCGAGAAACAGAGCTAAGTTACTAAATCAGAGTGAGTGTGCCCGCGCTGATTACAAAATAAGTGTGAGTGTGAGAGTGAGTATTGAGAAAAAAGAGTGAATGTGCTCGCTCTCGCTCGCACTCTCACTCTTTTTTGCAACCAGCCCTTTCGTCAGCCCGGTAGTAAATAAAATCTGTGCTCGCTTATTTTTTTGGGAACCATGGTAAAAAAGAACTGGTTTTTTGAATGTATTCCCGATATTGAGGTTTGGTATTGTTTAAGGATTTTTCCAGCAAGGCAACACCCGAGACTATGATGATCAGCAGAGTCATTATTACAGAACCGATAATTTGCCAGTAACTTCCGGCGGCTAAACTAAAAAGGGCGTAAGCCCACCATATAGCTGAATCACCAAAATAATTTGGGTGACGGGTGTATTTCCAGAACCCTGTATTAAGAACTTTTCCTTTGTTATTGGGATTTTGTTTAAAACGCGACAACTGAAAATCGCCACCCGTCTCAAAAGTAAATCCTATCATCCAGCCTAAAATTCCCAGGTAATCCAGAATATTCAGGGCATTTGAATGGGTGCTTAAATTTACTCCTAATAGGGGCAACGAAACGATCATAATCAATGAGCCTTGCAATAAGAAAGTTTGAAAAAAACTAAACCACCAATAGTGTTCAGGGCCATATTTCCTTCTGAATTCCTTATATCTGAAATCCTCTCCTTTGCCAATGTTCCTCCAGGCAAGATATATAGATAGCCTTAGGCCCCAAATAGTAATCAATACTGATAATAGTATTTTTCTGGCATTCAGTTCTCCGGATGCAAATATGTAGAACGCATTAACAACCACAAAACCAAATCCCCAAAAGAGGTCAACAATACTGACATTTCTAATAATTACGCTCCATAACCATAACAGGGTTAAGAGTATCAGGATGATAAGTGAAGCCTGCAAAAATATCTCAAGCATAGTATATAGGATTAGTTAGCAAAATAACAAGGAAATGGCAATGGCACCATTACCGGCATGCATGCCAATTACAGGAGAAATATCAACAACTGAAACAGATTTTTTCCCTGTTATCTGCCTCATTTTCTCTTCCGCTTTCTGAGCACCCTCAGGGTTATGTGCATGAAGTACAATATAGTTCCAAACTGTCTTTTTACGACAGATTTTTAAAATATAAGTGTATATTTTGTTCATACTTGCTTCCTGACTGAAGGTTTTACCAAAAAGGATTGATCTTCCATTTTCATCCATTGAAATAACAGGATTTAAACCAGTAGCACGAGCGAGAAAACCTTTTCGCCTCGAAACTCGTCCGCCTTTAATCATATATTTTAAATCTTTGACACTGACAAATATTTTTGTTTGAATAATATCATTTTCAAGAGATCTGACAATTGATTCAACTGGCTTACTGGCTTCAATGTCTTGAGCCGCTTTTAGCACAAGTAAACCCAGTGCGCCAGATAAATTTTTTGAGTCAATTACATAAACAGGTTTGTTAAACTCTTTTGAAATGCGTTCGCCTGCTTTTACGCTATTAGCAAAAGTCCCGCTGAACTGACTGGTGAGATGAACTGAAATTATAGCGTTATAATGCGAAGCCAGCTGTGAATACAAGTTGGTAAAAGTCTGTTCGTTTATTTGAGATGTTTTTGGGAATTCAGGATTTATTCTAAGCATATCATAAAACTGATCAGGCTGAATGGTCACTTTATCCAGATAGTGGTTATCACCAAAATTTAAATTAATGGGGACAACATTAATTTGATAAAAATCAATCAATTCCTGCGATAAATCACATGTTGAATCAGTAACAAGAGCAATATTCCATTTTCTTTTAAGCACAGTTTCCTGCTGCCTGATCATATCATCCACTTTTTGAAAAGTGATGGTTCCAAAATCTTTAATCTGATGAAAAAGTTTGGCCGGATTATTAGTATGAACATGTATACGACTGATGCGCTCCGACCCGGCAACAATGACCGAATTTCCACTTTGGTTTAAGATTACCTTAAGTTCTGTACTGCTGATGATCGCGTTTTTTATTATCGCTTCCGTGCAATAACGATGAATAATTTCTTCGTTTATTGATTCCTCCGAATGAATCAGCGAAATGCTTTCCTGCGAGTGAACATCCAGATTGCGGATATTCCTGGTTTTTATAAAATCAAGGATTCCTTTAATAAACAGAACAAATCCTTTTGCTCCGGCATCTACAAAACCTGATTTGTTTAATACTTTCAACTTTAAAGTAGTCTCTGCCAGCGATTTTTCCAAAACTATAAAAGAATCAATTATTACTTTATCAAAATCGCGAATGGCTTCTTTTTTACTATAAATAAAGTCGGCCCATTCTTTAATAACCGTTAACATTGTCCCTTCAACAGGGTTGGCAACAGCTTCGTACATATAAGGGATCGATTTTTTTAAACTGTCTGCAAATTCAGAAATGGTAACATTTGGTTTGCTTAACGTCTCACGATTTAATCCATGTAAAAACTGAGCGAAAATTACACCTGAATTTCCTCGGGCTCCCATTAATGCTGCATCTGCAATATTATTTATAGTTGTCTTGTAAGACTTATGAGGTTTGATATTGTCGATTACCGATCGAATTGTAGAAGCCAGATTTGTTCCTGTGTCTTTATCATTCACCGGGAAAATATTTATTCTGTTTATTTCAGCCTGATTCTTTAAAATTTGATTTCCACCAGCGATAAAGGCATAGTAAAGAAATTTTCCGTTGATAAAGGGAACCTCGCTTTTGAACATTTTACTATAAATTTAACCATTTAACTATGTGAAAACCAGAAAAACTAACTATTGCAGAAAGAAATGCACCCCACAATATGTCAATAAAAACTATTTCCAATGGCCATCCTTTCAGAGTGGCTAAATTTGTTAAATCGTAGGTGGCGTAAGTAAAAATACCAAATAAGGCACCCATTAAAATTGCATTAAAGGCAGAACCTTTGCTTACTGCCGGATAAATAGCAAAAATTGAAATCCCCACAATGTAAATGAGGTAGAAGATCAAGGCAGCGGTCCAGTTAACTTTGTCAGTCAATAAACCACCCAGGTACTTTTGATACATGTTTTTAGCGATAATGCCGAGCCAAAGCATATCAATAATCAAAAAAACGATGAAAGTAAGGAGGTAACTGATAATTGTACTTTTTATATTCATATTGATTATTAATTAAACTAGTTTATAATTCAAAATCTGTTATAAATCCTTAACGCTTAAAATTCCACTATTACACCAACAGTTGGGAGAACAGTTCCAGACGTTCCACTAATATATTTCAGGATATACCTGGAGGGATCGGATGGATTTGTTATGGGAACACCATTGCTGTCGATCTCCCTTATCAGAATTGGCGGTTGAGCAGCTTTGGAATTTAGAACATTCTGAATATCAACATAAAGCATTAAGGACCAGTTCTTGTAAAAATATCTTTTATCGACTCTGATATCAAGCTGATTAAAACCTTTCAACCTCAGACTATTAAACTTTGTATAGTCTAGATATCCCTGTCCCTGCAGATCCCATGCTTCTTTAAGCGAAGATTTTTCAACGTCATAAGGAGTATAAGGAGCTCCTCCCACATACCTGAACTTCAATCCTACATCCCAGTTCTTATTGAACTTCCTGGTGCCGGTGAGACTAAAAAGATGCCTATTATCCCAGGCAGTTGGGATATATATTCCATAATAGTTCTTGAATTCACTTCTTACAAATGTATAAGCAAAAACAAGGTTGAGTCCCATAAAATCTTTCACTCTTCCAAGGAACTCAACTCCATACGCCTGTCCCTGAGAAAATGATTTGAGCTCTTCATTGCCGAAGATCCCGTAATCGGCGCCTTTGCTGGATATCGGTACGGAGTCCCTGACTGAAAATGGATAATCAGTGTAGTGTTTATGAAATCCTTCAATTGAAATCTGAATATTTTCAATAGGAATGTATTCAATACCTGCAACGAGATGATCAGCCCTGATATACTTAAGATTGTTTGACTTATTGACCAGCAGACCTGAATTATCGGCATAACCGAGGGCGGTATATGGAGGAAGCTCGTAATATCTTCCCAGATTCATGTTAATATTCAGTTTGCCTGTAATTGCGTATGAAGCTGAGAATCTCGGCGATATCTGGCTTACAGGGTTGGCCATTGAGGATGAATAATTGTTAGCATCTGTTCTTACGCCGAACGAAAACGTTAGTTTTTCATTGAAGAGTGATTTGCTAATCTGTCCGAATATCCCGTATTTGCCAAATTTAAGATTTGTGGTGTAATCAATGATCTCAGTTCCTGTGCTTGCAAATATCTTATTATATGTTGAATTCCTATAATGCGCGTACTCTAACCCTGCGCCGAAATTTAATCTGAATCCATTATCACCTATGATGGTTTTCTCATACCTTGCTTTTATATCACCCTCCCCTGAAAGATAGTTAAGCACTTTATTGGACTCAACTTCGACATTGTTCATGTATTTGTACTGGGAATTGTTAAGATAATTCCTGCTAAGTACCCATGTATCATAGCCTTTTTCTGTAAAGTGTTTCAGTACTGCTCCGAAAACATAGCTGTACTGAGTCTGAACCGGAATATAGTCGAGAATATATTTCTGAAATTCTGTCTGATCTGCCTTAAGATTAAGCTTGAAGTCATCTTTCGCACCTATTCCCAATAAAGTAAGTTCAATTTTGTCACTAATTCTCCATTTATATTTGAACTGGAAATCGGTATAAGTTGGCAAAAATGGAAGTTTAAGAGCACTGAACAGGAACTGAAGATAAGATCTCCTTACCGACATTATAATAGTGCTGTTTTTCCCGGTAGGACCATCAAGTGTTAATCCGAGGTCAGATGCTCCCAGAGTTGCCCGATATTTCATTTTTTCCTTGTTCCCATCTGTAAGGTTGAAGCTAAGCACTGAACTGAGTGCATTTCCGCGTGATGCCGGGAAAGCACCTGAAATAAAGTCAACGGAGCGGACAAAGTCAATATTTATTATACCAACTGGTCCGCCAGAAGAACCCTGGGTTGAGAAATGATTAAGATAGGGTATCTCAACGTTATCGAGATAGAACCTGTTTTCGTTTGGACCTCCACCTCTTACAATGACATCATTTCTAAAGGCGGGTGTTGACGCAACTCCGGGGAATGACTCTATTACTTTAGAAATATCCCTGTTCCCGCCGGGGTTCCGTTCAATTTCATCGATTCCTATGATACGTGCAGAAACAGGACTTTCAGCAGTCTTCCTGAAAGGTGAAGCCTTAATAACAACCTCACCTATCTGAAGCTGTACTTCTTCAAGAAGTATATCAATATTTACCGTTTTGCTGTTGGTAACCATTATCCCTTCTGAAATATAGGGTTTGAAGCCGATACTTGAGACGCGTAGTACTACAAATCCGGGCTTGAGTCCTGAAAATGTGAAATTCCCGTCCTCGTCGGTTATGACACCTGTTGTGGTTTCCCATACAGCAATACTTGCAAACGGGACTCCCTGGTTGGTTTTTGAATTGATTACCGTACCTTTTATTGTTCCATTGTTTGCCTGGCTGAATAAATTTGATAATAAGCTTATCAGGAGAAGAAAAATAAATGCAATTTTCATTAATAACGATTTTGAATAACTACTGCCAAAAGCATTTTCATGGTTATTTGATTTAGTGTTCATTTTATCGCAACTGTTTTATGAATAACGAAACTGCCCTGAGTTGTTTATCAGCTCAGTCTGCTTACTGACCAGTCAGGACTTGTTTGACATTAACAATAAAAGAACAATAAAGTTCATAAAATACAATAAATAATACGTAAATGAACTAAATTTATATAATTTTGTTTTTGTATATAAAGGATAATCGTTATGAAAAAGAATGAAATTCTTACAAGCCTGATAAACCAGTTCTTTTCTTTTGATTCTGAAAAGGGCAACCAGGAAGAGTATTCATTTGATGAATTTATTGGTTATCTGAATGCAAAATCAGAAGTACAAGAGCTGAAAATCAGAAAATTATCCGGAGAAAACAAAGAGTCAATCAAATATGAACATACGAGTGCCACCAGGGAAATTTCAATTTTGATTGTTTTGATGAATCGCTATGCGAAATGGTATATTAAAAAGGTACTCAAGGATAGCCTTCTGCAGACTCCTGATGAGTTTTCATTTCTTATCTCGCTTATGACTTACGACAGTTTGCACAAGAGTGAACTTATTACCAGGCAGATAATGGAAAAGACTTCCGGGACAGAAATAATCAACCGGCTTGTCAGGAAAGGAATGATATCTGAAACTGCCGATCAGAATGATAAAAGAAGCATAAGAGTTTCTATAACTGAATCGGGAAGAGAAGAAATACTTAGGATACTTCCACTGATGACCAAAGTGACGGAAATAGTTGTTGGAAATCTAAGTGTTGAAGAGATCAACACACTTTCATATTTACTTAAAAAACTCGATTATTTCCATAACAATATTTACCAAAGCAAAAGAAGTCAGCCTCTGAGTGATATATTGAGCTCAATTCCAGACAGGAAAACAATCTATAAATAGGTAAAAGGAAAATGCAGCCTCTCGCTCTGATTACTAAATAAGTGTGAGAGTGGGAGTGAGTATTGAGAAAAAGAGTGAGTGTGCTCGCTCTCGCTCACACTCTCACTCTTTTTTAGTACCCGGAGCGGGACTTGAACCCGCACAACCGCAATGGTCACAGGATTTTAAGTCCTGCGTGTCTACCATTCCACCATCCGGGCGGAATTATCTTCTATATCAATCAACATGGTCCTGTGTGTCGGACCCTGTCCCGATCTATCGGGAATTCCACCATCCGGGCGGAATTATCTTCTATATCAATCAACCTAGTCCCTGCGTGTCGGACCCTGTCCCGTCCGCCAGCTGGCGGACGGGAATTCCACCATCCGGGCTTTGTCAGCCGACGCTTTCTTTAACCAACGAAGCTTTAGCGTAGGTTGTAGCGAAGGCTGGCGGAAGTGCTGCAAATTTAGAATAAATAATCTTTAATAAAAACAGCAAATGAGATCGAGATAAAATAAAACTCTGTGACCCTCTGTGTCTTCTCTGTGTTACTCTGTGTAACTAAAAAAGTATTAAGAACTTACACAGAGAACACGGAGGAGCACAGAGTTGCACAGAGAGAAAAATATTAATTCACCAGGAGGGGTTTCCCTAAACCAACCTTTTCGAGATCTTTAATCTGCGTTATGGCATCACCCACAACAACATAGTACATCCTTGCGGGATTAATATACTTATTTGCCAGTTCAAGATCCTTCTCAATTGTGAGTCCGTTTACAATTGCCTCTTCCTTTTTGATATAATCGACCGGCAGGTTGTAAGCCGACATAGTATTCAGCATATTTAGCAGACTGCCAAGTGTCTCAAATCGCAGAGCATTTCCTTTGATAAGGGATGATTTTGTGAAATCGACATATTCCTGTGGAATAGCTTTATTATATTTCTCCATTTCTGTTTTGAAGATCGTAACCGATTCTACAGTTGAGTTGGTCCTTACCCTTGAAGTTGCAACAAATGTTCCATAGTTTTTTGCTCCGCTGAAATTAGATCTTGCACCGTAGGTAAATCCTTTTTCTTCCCTCAGTATCAGGTTGAAAATACCATTAAATGATCCGCCAAGCTTATAGTTTGCAACGGTAGCAGCATAATAATCAGGATCTGGCCTGGATAATGACGGCGTCCCGATTGCAATAACAGACTGCTTTGCACCGGGAATATCGACAAAATATATCTGTGATTTTTCAGGAGCAGCCGGAACCTGAATTTCAGGAAGGGCCACCTCTTTTGCCTGCCATTTCATATTAAGGTTTGCAAGAGCGGCTTTGATCCTTGTTGAATCTGCATCACCGGCAATTATGAAACGGCTGATTGAGGGCGATATGTATTTGCTATAATACTCTTTCAGGTCGTCAATTGTAATTGAACTGACAGATTCCTCTGTTCCGGTGGCATTAATGGCCAGGATATTATCGCCGAACATAAGCTTATTCAGTGTTTTTGATGCAAGGTAATCAGGACTGGCTGCATCTCTTTTCAATCCGTTTATGATGCGGCTTTTTGCTAATGGAAATTGCACTGTATCCCATCTTGGTTCAAGAAGGATTTCTTCTACAAGTGTAAGGCTCCTTTCAAAATTCTTTGCCATTGTGCTTACACTGATCGAAATATCTTCATTTCCTGAATTTACTCTAATAGAAGCCCCAAGCAAGCCGATAGCTTCTTCAAGCTGCTCAGGGGTTTTATTTTTTGTCCCCTCATTCATCATTGATGCCATCAGGTTAGCAACTCCGGCTTTAGGAACATTGTCGAGCATATGACCACCACTAATGACAATTGAATACTGGATAAGAGGTAATTCATTCTGGCTGATACTCCATATTCTCATTCCGTTTGAAAGTGATCCTTTCCAGATTGCAGGGATTGTAACAGCAGGATCAGCAGTAACAGCAGGCATAACAGAACGGTCAATTTTTGTCACAGTCTTGATAACAGGTTCTTCAGTCGATGATGTTTCCTTAACTTCAGCTGCTTTTGTCACATCTTCTTCAACAATACCAGCGTTTACTGCACCTTCAGCTATGAGATTTACCATTCCTTTAGGAACGAAGCTTGTCTCAACAAAGTTCTTTCCTTTTATATAATTATCATAAGCAGCTTTAACATCTTCCATAGTTACAGACTGAATAGAAGCAAGATCTTTCTTATAATAATCAGGATCACCGGTATACATGGTGTAATCTGCAAGCTGAAATGCCTTCCCCTGGATGCTTGCAAAAGAATTATAAAACCGGCTCTCATATCCGGCCTTAATTATTGTGAGATCTTCATTTGTGAAGCCATCTTTTTCAAATTTTGCGAACCCTTCAAAAATTGCTTTTTCAACATCAGTCAGATTTGCACCCGGATTTGCGTTTACCGTAATTGTGAAACTTCCTGCAAGCTCCTGCGAGAAGTTACGTGCCATAACTCGCGAGGTAAGTTTTTTATCTTTAACAAGAACAGTATATAAAGGAGATTTCTTTGTTCCGGAAAGTATCTGACCGAGGAAATTTAAAGCATAAGAATCTTTTGAATAGCGCTCAGCGGTTGGAAATACCATTGTGAGCTGAGGAGTTTTTGCAAAATTATCCTCATGATAAAGCTTTACAGTTGAAGCTAAAGTAACAGGCATTGCTGATCTTTTTTCTACCGGTTGTCCCTGCGGGATTTCACCATAATATTTCTCGATCCAGGCTTTTACCTCCTCTTTATTGAAATTGCCGGAAATTACGAGAGTAGCATTATTAGGAGAATAGAATTTTTTATGGAATGCTTTAACATCCTCAACAGTGGCATTTGTAAGGTCAGTCATGTCACCAATGACATCCCAGCTATAGGGATGGCCAACCGGGTAAAGGTTTTTAAGTATAAGATAATCTTCAAATCCGTAAGCTGCATTATCCACACTTTCACGTTTCTCATTCTGCACAACATTCTGCTGGTTGGTAAGAGCTGATCGCGTAACAGTGTTCTCGAGGTAACCCATTCTGTCGGATTCCATCCATATTGCCATTTCAAGAGAGTTATTCGGGATTACTTCAAAATAATTTGTACGGTCCTGACCTGTACTGCCATTTAAGGTTCCTCCGGCACCCTGAATGTTTCTGAAGAATTGGTCTTCCTTTACATTTTCCGATTTTTGGAACATCATATGTTCAAAAAGATGCGCAAAGCCCGTCTTTCCGGGTACTTCGCGACTTGAGCCGACATGGTAAAAAACGGCCTGGATCGCAATGGGATCGGATTTATCTTCATTGAGGACTACAGTCAAACCATTTGGCAGTGTATATTTTTCCCATGGAATTGAGAGAGGCGCTTCTTTCTTTTCGGTGGTGCATGAGAATGCAAAAAGAATTAAAAACAGGTAAAGACAATTGACTTTTTTCATTTGAAAATAGATTTAGGTACGACAGGAAACAAGGTTAAGTTAAACGAAAAGTAGTGAAAATTTGAATTGATAATCCAGAACACATCATTTTCATGGTTAAAAAAAGTTAAATGAATTGCATGGCTGTCGAAAAAATCCTTTTTAACCACAAAGTACACACACCTCCTGCCGCTGCGTGGCTGTCCCGTGAAGGGGAACTAATTTGGTACCACAAGCTGTCAGACGAGCTGCATTAACCGAATATTTTGATACGAGCGCATTGACCACGGCGAGGGCTCTTTCCATTGATAGCCTCATGTTTGTTTCATATACTCCCCTTTGTCAGTATGTCCTAAATTGAGAGATTAAAAATTAAGAACTGACACAGAGAGACACTGAACAGGACAGAGTTACACAGAGAAAGGAAACTCCTGCCTTGTTTTTTTGTTCAGTACTGTTTGCAGATAAAAAAAAATTCTTATTTTTGCCCGTGCATTTGCGGGAGTAGCTCAGTTGGTAGAGCACGACCTTGCCAAGGTCGGGGTCGCGGGTTCGAGTCCCGTCTCCCGCTCAAAAATCACAAAGGAAGTAGATGGCTTCCTTTTTTTATGTGAATTATTTTTTGACAGGACCCCAGTCCTTCAGTACATCGTTTTCGAAATAGAGCCATGTGTTTTTATATATCCAATTTTCAGTAACCACATTACCATTTATTGTCCTGTTGATCTTTGAGGCAGTGCCCCAGCTGTCATTTACCATATCGGACGACATTCCTTTCCAGATCTTTCCGGCATACAATTTTGCAGCCATGTCGGAACCATATTTATTTTCAAGATATGAATATCTGTCTTGCTGGCTGTTCTGAATCGTTTGTGCCTCTCTGGGCTCCTGTTGAGACTGATCCGTTTGCTGCGTAACAGGAGAGACTTTATTTATTAATGCATCACGTTTGAATATATATCCTTCAGCTCCATCATATTCCACATGAAAATAGGTGCTGTCGGACCCAAGAACAGTTACAACTGAATCGACAGGGATGATCATGATTACCGATGCAATGTCATCTCTTGATTCGAAAAGGCGGCTTGAGGCCTTAAGAGTTGCTGTTGACGTATTATCCTGATATCCAGGAGTATTTAGTTCCAGACTCGGTTGCGAATCAACTTTTTTCGAATGAGCACTAATTTGTAATGCACTTAATGTGATTAGGGTCAGGATGAAAATCTTTTTCATATTATTGTTTATTCGGTTAACACAAAAACTGTACCACTTATTCTTACTTTTTGCGGATCAGCATCAAGCCGTCGCGAATTGGGATTATTATGTTTTCGACAATTGTTTCGCGGCGTATCATTTCATTAAAATTGATGATGCCAAGGGCTTGCGGATCCCTGGTTTCTTTTTCAACCACCTGTCCGCCCCAGAGGACATTATCGACAATAATGAAGCCACCAGGGTTGAGTTTGCCTATGATAAGATTATAATACTCGATGTACTCTCTTTTATCAGCATCCATGAAAACAAGATCAAACTTCAGATCCAACCCGGGAATGATCTCCTGCGCTTTCCCCGTCAATTGAGTAATTTTTGAATCTACACCAGCCTTTACAAAGTACGAATGAGCAAAATTAGTCAATTCATCATTAATCTCGATTGTGATAAGTTTCCCGTCTGACCTTAAACCTTTTGAAAGGCATATTGCAGAATATCCTGTGAATGTACCTATTTCAAGTATATTCATGGGTCGTAACATAAACGAAATAAATTCCAGGAATTTTCCCTGGAGATGACCCGAAACCATATTTGGATTCAGGAATCTTATATGTGTTTGTCTGTAAAGATCTGCGAGGACCGGATCCTCCGGAGTTGAATAATCCTCAATATATTGTTCAAGTTTTTTGTTCATAAGAAGATGGTTATTGTTTTTCCCTCCCCTTCTAGGGGGACAGCCGCGCAGCGGCAGGGGGTCATTTATAAATAAGTGTTGACATTTTATTTGGTTCAAAAATATCATTCGCGGTTTCAAGCAATTCGGAAGCGGTTACCCGGTCGATTTGTTTGCACAGATCTTCAATGCTGTCAATCTTATCAAAGATAACAAGGCTTTTGCCCAGACTTAACATCAAGCTTTCATGATTTTCATATCCTCTTGCCAGGTAACCTTTTATCTGGTTTTTTGCTTTGCTTAATTGTATTGTACCAAGTTTTGTAGTTCGAAGTCTTTTCAGTTCTTCCATAGCTAAGGAAATGCTCTTGTTCAAATACTGACTGTCAGTGCCGAAGTATATAGAGAATACACCAGTATCATAATAAGGATTATAGCTCGATTCAACATTGTATGCAAGACCGTTCTTTTCTCGCAAAGAAAGGTTGAGTCTTGAGTTGAGTCCTTGTCCGCCAAGGATGTTGTTCAGGAGGAACATCCCCATGCGCCGTTTATCTTTGAGATTATATGCAAGGTTTCCCATGATGCAGTGATTCTGGTAAGTATCCATCTTCTTTGTCACAGAAACTGGCTTATAAATCCATGACTCATTATTTTTTTGAACTTTTTTTTCAGTTTCAATTCCGGCAAAATAGGTTTTGAATAATCTTAAAATATTTTCATCGCTGATATTCCCTACTGAACAGAATACCATTTGGCGGGTATCATAATTGTGTGAGATAAAATCATTCAGCATCTCCCTGGAAATGGATTTTACGGATTCCGGCGTGCCCAGGATATTCCTGCCTATTGGTTGATCAGAGAAGATAAGTTCTTCAAAGTCGTCAAAAATCAGTTCTGAGGGATTATCGAGATAAGAATTTATCTCATCAATTACGACATCTTTTTCTTTTTCGATCTCTTTTTCAGGAAAAACTGAATTAAAGGCAATGTCGCTTATCAATTCGATTGCTCTTTCGTAATCTTCTTTCAGAAATGAAGCATGAATAGCAGTTTCTTCTTTAGTAGTATAGGCATTAAGCTCTCCACCAACATCTTCGAGCCGGCTTAGAATATGATAGGCTCTTCTTTTTTCTGTTCCCTTAAATAACATATGTTCTATGAAATGAGCAACTCCATGTTCAGATGCAGTTTCATTTCGCGAACCTATATTTATGATCAGGCCGCAATGACCAACCAATCCGGGTATTCGGTGATGCACCAGCCTGATGCCATTGTCGAGAGTGTTGAGAAGAAGATCCATCTTGCAGTTTTAGTGAGGATGCAAAGGTACCATATCAATAAAATGATTCCAAATAGAATTTGTTTCGCCAAAGAAGTATCCGGCAATGATAGACAAGATTCTGAAAGAGTTTTGTGTTTAGTCTCATAAAATATTCTATTATAAGTACATACAGTAATTATAACTGGAAAACTTGATAAACAGTCAAATAAAGATGGATTTTTTTTGCCAAACTATTTGGTTACTCGGATTTGAGATATATATTTGCAGTCCGAAAAGGAGGTGCCATAGCTCAGTCGGTAGAGCAATGGACTGAAAATCCATGTGTCCCCGGTTCGATTCCTGGTGGCACCACCCAGAGAGGCCTGATAAACTAAATCTCAGGCCTCTTTTTTGTGTCGAAAATACATATGTCCCAGTCCCGATAGCTAGCTATCGGGACGATTCCTGGTGGCACCGCCACCTTAAACCACAAACCCCGCAAGATCAAGGATCTGCGGGGTTTTGAGTTTTATGGTGAGACTGGAACAATGCGATTAATCATTAATCAATTTCTATCCCTAGTGGGAAAGAACTTTCAAGATATGATGATCATTTTTTTAAATGTATTACTTACCTGTATCTCAGAAAAGAATTTATATTGTGGGAAGTTAAAAGAAAGGGTGAGGGATCTTAAGAGCTAACATGGGAGTGTATTAGTGATGAAGATTTTCAATGCTATATGGACCAGCATCGAAAAACTAAATTGAGTTTAAGGTAGGTTTAAATATAATAATTGGTGATAATGCAAACGCGAAATGGTTTTTTTTGAATATAGTTGTAAAATTTGTATTGATAGCTTCTAATCGCTCGAATGTTTTTGGTTAAAAATTTCAAACATTTCTTCAATACTTTTATGTCCTTCTAAATCGTTGAAATTTGATTTTTCATCAATAATTTTCCACATTTTCAATTCAAGCTCTTCTTTGTTATTTTTTAAAAAAATTACCCTATCTTCTTCGGATAGATGTGAGTTTAAGGAAAGAAATTCGATGAAGTTGCGGTTCTGTTTAAAATACTCAATTATTTCAGTTGTATTTAATAATCGTTCAGCAACTGAAAGTACTTGTATTTTCTTTGGCTCTTGTTCAATGGCATCTTCTTTTTTTTCGAGCTCAACTTCATAAATATCCGTTTCATCTAGCTTTATGTTACCATCGTTAAACTTCTCAAAGCTACTATTAAATAAATTCTTAAAAGTTAATACATTAACTGTTGAATTAAGTACTATTTTCTCTGCATATCCGAAGGGAGAAAGAATTGAAACATGTTCGTCAAATTCAATTTGCACAGCTCTAAAAGTAAAAATAATTGAATTTTTAAGTTTTAGTTGACCCTTACAGTATATTCCTCCCAGAATTATTGAATCTTCAATAGTCGCAGATGATGAATAGACATTTCCATATACTATACAATTTTTTAGGTTACATTTTCCTAAATATAAATCTGAAAGAAAACGTGTTTTTATTTTATTCCCTGGAACGAGCAGGGTCCCTGGACAAACTACTGAAGATCCGAATGTTACATCTTCTCCATCTATGATATTTGAATATTCCATTTTAATATTATTCTGACAATAAACTGCACCATCGATTGAAATACCTGAGCCATTAATAGTCAATTCATTAGCAAAGACTCCCCCCTTTATTATTGCGCCTCGCTGCAAGTAAACATCCCTTAACATTTCAGCTCTATTTCCTGGCATAATATTACCATAATGGAGTTCATTTACCAGATATCTGGTACTATCGTGAATACTATCTGAAGCCATTTTTGTGATTTATTAGTTAATGTATATGTCTATTGCTTTTATATATTATACAACTTTTAAAACAGTATATTCATATATTCAGATCATACTGCATTTAATTTATCATCTATATTATATTTTAAATCAAATTTTAATATAGGTCTTGTAAAAAACGTTGCTTCTCTGACTCAGGTAAAATCTCGGTTAAGAAGGTATCCATCGCTTTTATGGTCTGCGAATACAACTCCTTTGAGAACTCCAAATTTGCTGCTTTAATCTCCATCTCTTCCCTAAGTTCGTCCAAATCTTTATTTCTTGTACCTGTTTCTAGCTCACACTCAAACCAACATTCCAACTTTATCTCTCCAGTATGCCTGTTTTCAAGTTCAATAAAACAAAAAGGCAATTCATAGGTGCCTTCTTTTAGTTCAGTACAATGGAACCGTTCAAGTTCATCATGGAAAAGTTCTCTCGTCTCTTTAAAATTCGATACTTCATTTTGTGCATTCAACATCCCTTTATTAAGGCATATATTTCTATCAATCACAGTAATGAATGCATGGTCAGCTAAGAAATTTGTTCCAGGTAGGGAGTCATATGAAAATCTCTCTTGAACTTGTTGAGGGTATATTTTATCAATAATATCATAGGCATGACTGTCAAGTTTCCTGAGATATACTTCATGTTCTTTATTCACCTGATCAGCAAGATCTGCATAACGAGTGTTTATTCTATCAACAGTTTTGTCAAGATTTTCTTCCTTTTGTTCAATATGTTTCTCAGATGAAATTATTTTCCTATTTAAAACTTTAATATTTGCTTGTCTATTGATAACATCAGATTCAACCTGTCCCTGAACTAGATTAGTGAATTGGACCACAACAGTTTCATTTACCATTTTTATCAAGTCTGGGACATACTGTAACACTACTAATGGTTCAATAATGGTTTTTAGATCATTATGTAACCAGTTACTTATATGTTCACTTGTCTTTTTGATTGAGTCAATTTCAGGTGAAGTGACATTCATTTTGTCCGGAAACTGAACCTTTAAAGTAGTATTTTCCTGAGCCATAACTTTATTTTATTAATGTTTCAAGATTATCCATATGAATTTCAGTAGATGATCTACCTGTTAATGAACCTGTAAGTCTATTTGCCCCACGTTTAAGCATTCTGCCCGGACGTAGAATTGAGGAATCATCATAGGGACTAATTCCCATGGACTCATTGCATGCAGCTTGCATCGCATTATTAAGTCTAATAGCACTGTGTATATCTTTTGAGGACTTAACACTATCTTCAAATCCCTTTCGAGTGGTATTATCAAGTTTTTCAATGCCTGAAGACACATTTTGAAATCCCTGTCTGTTAGTTTCTTCAAGGCTTTTTACGCCACTTGTTACATTAGAAAAGCCTTGTTTATTAGTGCTGATTAATTCTGTAAATTTAGTGTTCAATATCTGGTTTTGAACCATATTAGCCTCTAGAATATTACGCTGAACTGAATCTCTTCGCTCATCATCGATACGTTTGGCTCTTGATAATTGAGTAAGTTCCTGATTCAATAATTCCATTTCACGATTTTTGACATTATCAACATTCCTGAGAACTTTTTCTGCGAGTTTTTGTATCTCTCCCTTAATTACTTTGTTAGATTCTTCAATAGAGTAAATTATATTTGATTGCAGATTTTTAAAACGAGTAAATGAATCATTTATAAAGCTTATAGCTTCAGATTCCCCGTCAACTTCAGCCCACATTTTTTCCATATCGTCTTTTAGTGAAAGTATTCCATTAAGGTTTTCAAAATACATCCTTTCCATCTCCTTCTTCATTTCATTCTTATATTCAATTTCCTTTCTCCTGACATCTGAATAATCTTGTTCCCTAATTATCTTGTTTTCTTGCATTAGATTGTCATAAACAGGCATTAGAATTTCATCCAGAGATTTATGAATTGGTATCGGCGAAATAGAAATTTTATCGCACATAGGACATTGCCAAGAATTCGTTTCTAAAAGATAGTGACATCTTGTATTTTTTGAAAAACGTTGAGGCGAAAGATCCTCATTGTTGTGAACACTATAATCTCGTCCAATCAATTCATTAGCAATTTCTTTGTTGCAATCAGGACAATAAAAATTAAAGCTGCTATACTGTGTTTGGTGACTAAATTGTATAAATTCAGGAACTACCTGCCTATTTACCGAATCGAACCGACTATCTTCCATAATTTTTATCCACTTGGGCCATTTATTTAACCAATCTGAACAAATAGATTCAAGTTCTTGACCTTCTAAAATGGCAGCTAATAATTCATTTTCATATGATTTAAATGAATCTGAAGTTTTTATAAGATAATTTTTTAAGTAATTTTCTTTAACTAGATATGAGGAGATACTCTTTTTCTTGGCATTTCCAAATTTAAATTGTGTTTCGATAAAGTGATTCATTATATCCTTCTCAATACCACATAATGAGACTTTAAAGTTTTCATTTTCCTCATCGGTCATATTGAAACTAGATTTTTCACCACTTAGAATAAAGGGGATGATTCCTAATTGAACTTCAAGATTATGAAACTCTTTTATAAAACTTTTTTCATCAACAATCATTGGAAAATTAAAATCACACTGGGATTTTGAAAATCCTGTTCCGGTCAATAAATTGACCTGGTTTATGCTAGCAACTCCAAAATTTAAAGATCC
Source organism: uncultured Bacteroidales bacterium (assembly GCA_963715785.1). Taxonomy (GTDB): domain Bacteria; phylum Bacteroidota; class Bacteroidia; order Bacteroidales; family VadinHA17; genus LD21. Next base: position 270,562 of record OY970276.1, on the reverse strand, counting down.
TGAACCAATTTTTCTTATAGCCCATTCACCAGGGACAATTTCATCTCGGAATTGAGGAATTTCTCTTTCTTTTCTCTCAACTCTTGTCTTTTTAACCTCTTTCTTTTTAACCTCATCTTTTGTTTTTCTAAAATACTTACTTCCCACAAACAAGGAAAATACACAAAAAAATAATGACAATAAACCTATAAATAGGCCGACCCAATTAAAACTAATAACTGATATTAATGCGAGAACTGCAACTATAAAATAAACCCATATCTGAATTCCATCGTCAATAGTAATAGTATAATTTTCATGCTCTATATAAGGAACCTCAACATTTTCCCATTCAATTTTGGGTTCTATAGAAATTTTTTTGATCTCGGTCTTCCCATACATTTCAAATACTTTCTTTTGAAAGTATTCTTGAACTTGAAGGTTAACTTGTTGCATCTTGAATTCTATTAATTTGATATAAAATTGGGATATCTCTTAAAGCAATCAATCTTTCTTAAATTTGCGTTGCCTTTGACTATTTCATACATTGAAAAAACCTCTTTTCCAGAGTGTACTAAAAATAAATCAATTTGAAATTGATTTGTCGTTACATCATAGTAATTGTATGAAGCGTTTAATTTTATGTACGAGAGAGATTTAAATCTATGATGAAGAGAATTTTTTTTAGAAGAAATCTACAAATGAGTTATTCTCTTATAATGTTCAATGACATAGATCCGTTAGCACCTGGACACGTTTAGATAATGCGCTAATAATTAATGTATTGTAAAAGTTCAATAAACTTTTGATGATTGATTGGATGATCTTTTCTGATTTATCTAGAATTATCCTTGTCACTTATTAATCTGTAAGCGTCTTGTTTTTTTAATTTTTCAATGGATGAGTTTAAGTCCCTGGTATAATTTTCAAATAAAATAATCATATCCCGCAATTCCTTATTCGATAGTTTCTCAGTCTTTTCCTGGTGGCACCGCCCCAAAGAGACCTGATGATTACATTCACACGCCTCTTTTTTTTCTGATAATGAATGCACTTTTGAAAATTCCCATCACTGATTCAGAATCTGAAAGATTAATATTATATTTATCTGGTGACCTTTTAAAAAGTATGCACTACCTGTTCGGAAGTTTAACAATTAGAATAAGTAACAATGAAAACAAAAAAATCAAGAAGAGATTTTCTCAAAATTTCCGCTGTCGGCGGTTTAGGAGCCTTAGCCATGACTCAGCTTGGATGTAAGAACTCAACAGCACCTGTAACTCCATCTGCAGCTGCGGCAGCAGCTCCTGCAACTGATCCCAGATCCTTTAACCTGGCATTGCAACTGTATACAATACGTGATGCAATGGAAAAAGACCCGCAACTTGCTTTAACCCAAGTTTCTAAAATAGGTTACACAAAAATTGAACTGGCCAGTTATGCCGATGGAAAATTTTATGGTCTGTCACCTGAGGAGTTTAAAAAAATTGCCACTGATCTGGGGCTGGATATTTTTAGCAGCCACACGCAGGTAGAAGCACAGGGCATTACTCTTGATAATGCAAAAAAAATGGCTGAAGATCATGCCATTCTGGGTGTGAAATATTGCGTACAGCCGTGGGTTGTGGAAGAAGCCCGTAAAACTATTGCCAGTTTCCAGAAAATGGTTGCCGACTGGAACAAAGTAGGCAAAATCATGAAAGAACACGGAATTCAGTTTGGTTATCATAACCATAACTTCGAGTTCGCTACTATCGACGGTAAAATACCTTATTTCGATGTTTACATGAAAGAGATGGACAAAGATCTTATTACCATGGAAATAGATCTTTTCTGGACAATTAAAGCCGGCCACAATCCGGTTGATATCTTCAATAAATATCCGGGCCGGTTCCAGATCTTTCATTTGAAAGATGCATACACAAATGAAGCTCCATTCTTTGTTCCAAAAAGCGTGGATATGGCTCCGGTCGGAGCAGGGATAACTGATTTTAAAGCGATTCTGGCTGCCAGCGACATTGCAGGCATGAAACATCTAGTGGTGGAACAGGACTGTTCATTTACCGATATCAGAACAAGTATTGGTAACCTTACATCTAAAATCCTGGTCTGATTTTACTGACATAATATATTTGATGAAGCTGTCTCAAAAGGTCATTTTGTTGTTTATTGAACCTCTCCCTTGCCCTCCTATTAAACGAATGAGGAGAAGATATAAAACATTGATATTAAAGTCAATACCCACCCCATCCCTTGCTGTTTAGTACTGTTAAGGGAAGGGGATTGGGATGGGTTCAGAAAAATATGGAACAGAAAAATTTTACTTTTGAGACCGCCTCTTATTAACATTAAGATCTGATGATAAGACTTTTGCTACTGAAATACAACATCATTGAATTTTCTGACTTAGACATTCATTTTAAACATCTTACTGGTACATGTTTAACTATAATGCTATGTGCAGCTCTTGTTTGTTTTACTGTGTCTGAGATTACCCGCAATTATAGCCAGGTAGACAAACTCTGGAGTTTAATGCCATTGGTTTATGGCCTTCTTTCGCTGGCAGCATACCCGTCTTTACGGTTATTAATTATGTGCTGTTTTGTTGGAACATGGGGTTTCCGGCTTAGTTTCAATTTTTACCGGAAAGGAGGGTATAATATCATTCCCTGGAAAGGAGATGAGGATTACCGGTGGAAATACATCAGGCAACATCCTCAATTAAAAAGTAGTATACGATTCACGCTGTTTAACTTCTTTTTCATTTCGTTATATCAGAATCTGCTGATATTCTTATTTTCTGCTCCTTTTCTACTGGCTGCAAGATACCAGAACTCGCCTCTGACTCTTATTGATCTGATAGCATCGTTACTTATGCTCGCATTCATCGTCATAGAAAGTATAGCCGATAACCAGCAATACCGTTTTCAGAGGTTAAAACGGAAAACCATCAGATCCGGAGAATTCCTCGAAAAATCATTAAAAAAGGGATTTTTATGCGAGGGACTATGGCGATTTGTCAGGCACCCTAATTTTGTATCAGAACAAGCAATATGGATAAGTTTCTACTTATTCGGCGTAGCTGCTACGGGCCAATGGATCAATCCAACACTTGCCGGGCCGGTATTGCTTGTACTGCTGTTTCTTGGAAGCACATCTCTTACAGAACATATAAGTTCTGAAAAATATCCCGGGTATGCTGCTTATAAAAATGAGGTGCCTAAGTATTTTCCCCGCATTTTTAAATTCTAAAGCCATCATGTGTTTTTAACAATGCCAGGTTGTGACAGATATCCTGTAACTATCAGATATTGTGCGACTATATAAGTCACCATTATGACAATTCCTGAAAACGCAAAGTGAACGCTGAATTTATTTACCGCTATTAAAGAATCGGAGAGCACAAAACATATTGCGCCTAAGAGGACAAGGTAATAGCTCTGTTTTTGCACTTTTTCTTTCCTGTTAATTGCCGCGGTGAGCATAGTGAGAATAACAACTGCATATATTATTACAGGAATTCTCATCTGTCCCAGGTCCTTGTTAAGAAAGAAAATTAACCCGGCTCCATAAATGATCACTGGCAGAATGAGATAAATCCTCGTATTAAGTATCGAATTTTTACCAGGGGTTGTAATGAATACTGCTAAATACATTACGTGAGCCATAAGGAAACATACAAGTCCCGCGACAAACAAATTCCCGTTTCTCTCTGAGAATTCCAGAATCACGTCTCCTGACCATGAAAAGAACAACCCGGCAAACATCAACAGGTTCAGACGTTTAGGTAAATTGCTCCTATTAAAAAATAACAGAATTATCAGAGCAGGAATGATCAGTGCTTTGGCAATCAACCCAGGCAGGAACACAGACTGATACTGAAGTATAATGCAAATCAGCCCTGTAAGAAAATAGATTGCAGTGATAATTGAGTTTTTCATTTTTCAGGATTGTTTATTGATTGACCGGTTAGTTTTCACAAATCTTCAGGGTCACGCAAAGTTCAACAAAAACTTACACAAAGGAAAATAAATCAATATTAAACGGATAAAATGTGAGCCAGGAAAAGAATCTCATACTTTTATTCGACATTAGGGAAAATAAATACAGAAATGTAATTCTTTCCTGAAATATCTTCGTTATGATTCCAATCGGTTTGACTGATTCTTAGTATATTTCGAGTCATAAAATCGAAATATATTGCCAATCAAATACTCTTTAAAATGAAGAAATATTTTGTATTAACGACAATCTTATGTCTTGTCATCTCGTGTACCCAACAACAGCCGACAGCAACTTCAGAATCTCCTGCGTCTGCGAAGTACAAAACTGAAGGGAAGTCAGTAATAGTCTATACAACAGCTGACAGCACGAACTTAAGATTAACTGCCACTGACACTCTGAAATTTAAAGAGCTCATTCAGCCAGTGGAAACCCAGGTTTGTGTTTTTACAGACCCTGATAAGACCTTTCAGACATTCATTGGAATAGGAGGTGCCTTAACCGATGCTTCTGCCGAGACGTTTTCAAAATTGCCGGAGGATAAGCAGAAAGAACTGCTGAAAGCTTATTACGACACACGGTCGGGCATTGGCTATACTCTGGCCAGAACCAATATAAACAGCTGTGATTTTTCAAGCGGGAGTTATACATATGTGACTGATGGCGACAAGGATCTGAATTCTTTCAGCATTGATCACGATATGAAGTTCCGTATTCCGTTCATCAGAAAAGCTATTGCTGCTGCCGGAGGAAAACTGACTCTGTTTGTCAGTCCCTGGAGTCCTCCCGGATACATGAAGGATAATAATGATATGCTTCACGGCGGGAAGCTTAAACCTGAATATTTCCAGACATGGGCCAATTATTATGTAAAGTTTATTAAAGCCTATGAGAAAGCGGGGATCCCGGTATGGGGAATGACTATTCAAAATGAACCGATGGCTACACAAAAATGGGAATCATGTATCTATACTGCTGATGATGAGCGTGATTTCCTTAAAAACTTTCTTGGTCCGACTATTCATAGAGAAGGACTGGGTGACAAAAAAATCATGGTTTGGGATCATAACAGGGATCTTATGGTACAGAGAGCCAATGTTATATTTGATGATCCTGAAGCTTCAAAATATGCATGGGGTATGGGATTTCATTGGTATGAAAGCTGGAGTGGCGGAGATAAGATGTTCGATAATGTCAAACTTGTTCATGAAGCGTATCCCGATAAAAACCTGATGTTCACTGAAGGATGTCCCGAGAGCTTTAATCCTTCGATGTATAATTACTGGGGACTTGGTGAAGCTTATGGCCGTTCGATGATAAATGATTTTAATAATGGCACTGTAGGCTGGACAGACTGGAATATTTTGCTTGATGAAACGGGAGGCCCCAATCACGTTCAGAATTTCTGTTTTGCTCCTGTTCATGGCGACACCAGAACAGGTCAGCTGATCTACACAAATTCATATTATTATATAGGACACTTCTCCAAATTTATACGTCCCGGAGCAAAACGGATTACGAGTTCTGCAAGCCGCAGCCAGTTGCTTACCACAGCGTTTAAAAATGAAGACGGTACAGTAGCAGTTGTTGTGATGAATCAGAGCAATCTGAAAATTACTTATAATCTGTGTATAGGCCATAATGCCGCCGAAGTAAAAATTCTGCCGCATTCAATTCAGACTTTAGTTTTATAATTTAGTTTCGGTCTGATGAATTTACTTTGGCTTTCCGACAATTCTTTGAGCGCCTTGGTGATCCTTTGCGGTAAAATATTTAACCACTAATGAACACTAAGGTTATCACTAAGGGTTGCACAAAGGTAAATCTCATGAATATTAAACATGGCTTATTTTAATTGCTTAATTCCCATATTGTAAAGTGTAAAACTGAAGATATCGGTATAGAGTTCAATGGATTTGCTTACTGGAGTTCCGGCTCCGTGTCCGGCCCTGGTTTCAATCCTGATTAAAACCGGATTATTTCCAGCCTGTTTTGCCTGAAGCCCTGCAGCGAATTTGAATGAATGAGCCGGAACGACTCTGTCATCATGGTCTCCCGTAGTTATAAGCGTAGCAGGATATTTTACGTTTTCCTTAACATTCTGTACAGGTGAATATTTATAAATATATTCAAACATCTCTTTGCTTTCTTCAGAAGTTCCGTAATCATATGCCCAACCGGCGCCCGCTGTGAATTTGTGATAGCGGAGCATATCCATAACACCTACCTCGGGTATGGCAACCTTCATAAGGTCAGGCCGCTGTGTCATGACTGCACCTATCAGCAGCCCTCCGTTTGAACCTCCCATGAGAGCGAGGTAATCAGATGAAGTATATTTCTGGCTAATCAGGTATTCTCCTGCTGCAATAAAGTCGTCGAAAACATTCTGTTTATTCATTCTGGTTCCCGCCAGATGCCATTTCTCACCATATTCTCCGCCTCCCCTGATATTAGGCACTGCGTACACACCACCCATTTTAATCCATAGTGCTGCCGCAATTGAGAAAGAAGGGGTAATACTGATATCGAATCCGCCATATCCGTAAAGCAGGGTAGGATTCTTCCCATTTAAAATCATTCCTTTCCTGTGCGTAATGATCATTGGGATCCGTGTTCCATCCTTTGAATTATAAAAGATCTGATCAGAGGTATATTCATCACTATTGAAATCGACAGCAGGTTTTTTAAAAATTTCAGAAGCGCCTGTTTGAGGATCCAAACGGTAAATTGCAGACGGTGTTATATAGTTCGTAAAGGAGAAATAAACATCCTTATCGGTTTTCTTCGCATAGAAACCCGAAGCTGTTCCAATGCCCGGAAGCGTAATCTCCCTAAGCTGTTTTCCATTGCGATCATATTGCTTTACCCTTGAAACGGCATCTGTAAGATAATTTGCGAAGATAAATCCTGCTCCTGCCGATGCTTCAAGAACGTTTTCTGTTTCCGGTATAAGGTCGGTCCAGTTTTCAATACCAGGTTTTTCGGCATCGACAGTAACAACCTTTTTATTCGGAGCATTAAGATTTGTTACAATGAAAAGTTTGGATCCGTCATTATCAAGCACATAATGATCATTATTGAAGTTGCCGGAAATGGTAATGAATTTGCTGCCGGGTTTTTTCAGATCCTTGATATATAATTCGTTGCCTGTGGTGGAAACAGAAGCTGTTACTACCAGATATCGTCCGTCTTCAGTCACGGTTCCTCCTACATACCTTCTCACAATATCTGATCCGAAAACAACTTTATCATCAGACTGTTTAGTTCCAAGCCTGTGAAAATAAAGCTTATGGTGATCTGTTTTTGCAGATAATTCGCTTCCAAGCGGTTTGTCGTAACTCGAGTAGTAGAATCCTTCATCGTCCTGCCATGATAGTCCGCTGAATTTTATGTCTTTCAGGGTATCACCAATTATCTCTTTTGTTTCAGCATCCATCGTAATCACCTTTCTCCAATCAGATCCTCCTTCTGAAATGGAATAGGCAACCTTGCTGCCGTCTTTTGTAAACGCCATCTCGCCCAGCGACGTTGTTCCATCGGCAGAAAATCCGTTAGGATCAAGAAAAACTTCAGGATTTTCATTGTCCTTCTGCCTGTAAATGACAAACTGGTTCTGAAGCCCGTCATTCTTTGAAAAATACATGTATCTGCCTTCTTTTTGGGGTGCAGTATACTTCTCAAAATTCCACATCTTTTCAAGGTCCGACTTGATTTGTTCCCTGAAAGGGATTGTTCCCAGATATCCGAATGTTACATTGTTCTGTTCTTTTACCCAGGCAGCGGTTTCCTCGGATCTGTCATCCTCGAGCCATCTGTAGGGATCGGGTACCTTTGTCCCAAAATAAGTATCAACCACATTGCCCTTTTTTGTTACAGGGTAGTTAATTTTGTTATCAGAAGGTCCGTTGCATGAGATTAGAAGCGTCATTGCAATAATTGTCAGGATTTGTTTTTTCATGATTGATCAGTATAAATACATTTGCAGAGATGGATTGTTCATCAGACTCACTATTCAAATGTAATTAAAAAATCAGAAGTTAACGAAATGTAATGCAGAGTTATATACTGCCGGTGAAAAAAATACTGAAAGAATTGCTATCTGTTGAGATCTGAACGTATTAAAAGGTCGCGGATATAGAGTTGTTTGAAATTTTCTGCGCTCAATCACAAAGACACTAATATTGTCAAAACTCCTGATTGTTTAATATTTTATAAACTTATTCTTTGTATACTGGGTCAATATTGGCTGAGAATTAATAATTTTAAGTTCGATTGAATATTGAACCTAAAATTAATCATGATGAAAAGATTAGCAGCCTCCCTTTTGGTCATCTTTTTTCTTCCGTTTTTGTTATCTGCCCAGGATAAGTTTAATGGGTTGGACATGAATATCGGAAATGTTTACAGATTATCTGATGCAAAAACCCGTTCAATAAGTCCGGAAAATTTTTCAGGTGAAAAGGGGAAAGCGGGAATGGCAGACCCAGCTGACAAGGATAAGCCTAATGTTGCAAATGCTTCTTACGCTGCCCGTGATCTGGGTCAGGGCTGGAAAATCAATCCCTATGTAAAGATAAAATCGGGTGAAACGCTTACTCTTGCAGAAATCAGCGGCCCGGGAGCAATACAGCATATATGGATGACACCTACAGGGAAATGGCGTTTTTCAATTCTCCGTATTTACTGGGACGATGAAACTGAACCTTCAGTTGAATGTCCTGTCGGAGATTTTTTTGGTATGGGATGGAATGAATATGCACCACTGGCTTCCCTGGCCATTTGCGTTAATCCTGGCAGCGCATTTAATTCATACTGGCCAATGCCTTTTCGAAAAAAATGCAGGATTACAATGGAGAATATTAATGATTCTGATCCTATGACTCTCTTTTACCAGATCGATTATACCCTGACAGACATTCCGAATGATGCGGCTTATTTTCATGCCCAGTTCCGCAGATCAAATCCCGACGAATCTTCTGTACATACTATAATTGATGGGATTAAAGGCAAGGGTCAGTATGTGGGTGTTTATCTCGCATGGGGAGTTTATAATAACAGCTGGTGGGGAGAGGGTGAGATTAAATTCTATCTTGATGGCGATACTAAATTCCCTACAATTTGCGGAACAGGAACCGAAGATTATTTCTGTGGCTCATATGATTTCGGAACTACTAAAAAGAATGATGCCGGAGTTGATGTGTCAGCTTATACTGAATTCTGCACTCCTTATTCAGGACTAGCTCAGGTCATCAGGGGAGACGGACATTATAATGTAATGCAGCGTTTTGGTCTCTACAGATGGCATATTATGGATCCGGTTCGTTTTGATTCGGATCTTAAGATTACAATTCAGGATCTTGGCTGGCATAAGGGCGGACGGTATCTTAAACAACAGTCAGATATAGCCTCTACCTGTTTCTGGTATCAGGCTGAACCTCACGCCAAATTCCCAAAACTTCCTGATTGGCAGAAGCTTGAAGTGAACTAATTATCCCAGTTGCGAATTTCCCAGCCTCTTTCCAGGGCTGTCTTTCTGAGGATTTTGTCGGGATTTATGCAAACCGGATGACCCGTGGCGCTTAAAGGAGGGATGTCAGATTCAGAGTCACCATAGTACCAGGAATCAGTAAGTGAGGCATTGTTACTGAGGCAATACTCTTTCAGGCGTCTGGCTTTTTCCTCACCAAAACAAAGACGACCAGAAGGCCGGCCAGTCATATGACCGTCCTTAACTTCAAGTTCAGAGCAGATGAAATCATCTATTCTGAGGTGTCCGGCAACTTCCCTGCATATTGGATATAAGGCGGAAGAGAGAATAACAACTCTGGCATTTTTAGATTTGTGGAATTCTATTTCTGCTATAGCATCTTTATGCACTGACGGGAGAATTGTATTCCGGGATACTTCAAGGCAGAGATCAGAAATTGAATCTTCACTGATACCCTTAACCCAGCTTATCATCTCATCAATTATTTTCAATTGGTCCAACAGCTTCATACGGAACATAAGCGATAGAATTATAGCTTTTACCAGCGCCTGCCATTTCAGGAGGCCTTTTCCGAAAGCAGCTTTAGCAAGTTCTCTCCCGCTGATGGAACCTGTTATTGTCAGGTCAAGATCGAAGAAGGCAATATAGCTTTCCGGAATATTTTTACCTTCTGAAAAAATGGTTTCCATAGGGGTTAAAGATTATTTCTAATGCCTCAGGCAGGATAGTCACATTTAACTTATCAGAGAAATTCAGTTCCCCGTCAACATGGAATGGAACTACCTCCGGAAATTCGAGGTTAATGCTCCTGGTTTGATAATAATTAACTCTCCTGTCAGATATATGTTTTCCTTTCGGCACCATAAGAAGTACGGAGAACCTTTCCAGAAGAGAAAGCTTCTTTATCATGCAAACATCTAATAATCCATCGTTTGCAATAGCTTTTGGAGTAAGATAAAAACCTCCTGCAAATCTTCGGCCATTTGCAATGGTATTTATAAAACAGTCGGTTTCATGCCTTCCGGTTTCAGTTATAACCGTCATCCTCTTTTCTCTGAAGAAAAGCAATGTCTTAACGATATGCCAGATATATTTATACTTGCTTCCCCTTTTTACTTTGCCTGGTTCTACATAATTTTCTGAGGCTACCTGGGCGTCGAATCCCAGACCCATACCGTTCAGAAAGATCATCCCGTTGCACGATCCTGCATCCATTGCGATAACATTTCTTTTGAAAAAGATGTCCCAGTCCTCGTCATTAAACCTGTTCGGGAAGCCCAGTATCTGGACGAAATCGTTACCGGTACCGGCCGGAATTATTCCTGCAGTCACATTTTTATTATTTATAAGAGGCCTTGACATTTCATTGAAAGTGCCATCACCACCTACGGCAATTATATAACTGAATCCTTTTTTAAGATAGTGTTCGGATAATTCAGTTGCATGCCCGCTTCTCTCGGTTAAAACAATTTCAGCATCAATTCCATGTTTGTTTATCATTTCACTGAGCTTTGGGATAAGTGTTTTCGCAAACCCGTTACCGGCTATCGGGTTTACTATAAAAACCCATTCCTTCTTCCTGTTATCCATTTAAGAAATTATCATTAATCATCTATAATTATCTGGGTATATAATTCGGAAACATATCAGTCAATATTCATGATATGCCGATTCAATGACTGTTTTCACAGCGTCAATTATTTCGCAATCATTCCTGTTTATTAATTCTTCCCTTCTTATCGGTTTATGAATGACTACCTCAAGCTTTGAATCAAAGTTGATATAGAACCTGTTCTTTGGCTTCAATTTATAAAATCCATTCAGGGTGACGGGTAATATTTCAATATCCCTTGTTCTGAAAAGGTAAATAAATCCCCTGTAGAATTGATTGATATTTCCATTCAGAGTTCTGGTACCTTCCGGAAAGATTGCAACAGTCTGATTTTTTGAATTTTGGACTAACTGTTCAATCATCTGCCTTGTGTTTGTATAAGTTGGCTCCTTAAAGGGAATATAATCAGTCATCTGCAGAATCTTTCCGAACAGAGGAACTTTCAGAAGACGTTCGTGACCAAACCAGGAAATTCCCGAATAGAATGACATTATAGCAACTATGTCAAAAAGACTGCCATGATTGGCAACCAGAATATACTTCTTGTCCTTTTCAATATTTTCCTTGCCATACACCCTGAAGCTTTTGCCAAGTATCAGGAAGACCGATTTTGCCCATAGCAATGTAAGAAGTCGTACAGGCCCTTTCAAATGTAACATGGTGAATATAAGGATAATAATTACTCCGATCGCTGTATAGAGATATAGAATGCCAAACAGGAGAATTGAAATAACGGCGTAAAATCGTGACCGCATCGTAAATAATAATATTTCCCGGCTTAATGTAGCTATTTTTTTTATTTAAAAACAACCAGTCGCGATATAAACTCTTTTTCCTAATTTTATATGATTCAGTTTTAGATCATCAAATTCTCAAATTTATAGATCTCACTAATGGCAGACAAAATGAAACTCACCCGTCGAAGGTTTATAACTAATACAACCCTTGCAGGCATGGGCTTCGGTGCTGCGGGCACTGCTAACCTCTTGACCTCCTGCACCGGCAAAAACACTCGAGTGCCTGGGAAAGACAGGATTAATGATCATGATTACAATGGGTATTATTCAGGTAGATTTCTTGACCGGATCGCATTTCCGGTTGGAGGGATCGGCGCGGGAATGTTTTGCCTTGACGGTACCGGAGGAATATCTCATATGTCGGTTCATAATCATCCTGATGTATATAATGAGCCTTGTATGTTTGCAGCTATAAGCCTGAAGGGCATAAAGAACGGCGCAAAAGTACTGGAGGGTCCTGTACCTGACTGGAAGAAATTCGGACAACCCGATTCAGCTAATGGATCAGGCGGAACAAGTTTTGGACTTCCGCGTTTTAAGAATTCGAAATTTATGGCAAGATTTCCATTTGCCGTAGTTGACATGAATGACGAAAATATACCGCTTGAAATACGGTTGACAGGATGGAGCCCTTTTATTCCTACTGATGAAGATAACTCGAGTCTGCCTCTTGGCGCCCTGGAATATTCATTCAAAAATAGCGGAACCGCGAAGATTGATGCCTGGTTCTCTTATAATTCCAGGAACTTTATGGGCCGTCCCAATGGAGTAAACAGGATAAAACCTGCTCAGAATGGATTCATACTTTGTGAAGATGGACTGAAGGATAAGCCGGAAACAAAGGGAGAATTTGCCATATTTACAAATGAGCCGGGGGCAGTGGTGGATCATTGCTGGTTCAGAGGCGGATGGTGGGATCCTCTTACAATATCCTGGGAAACAATACTTAAAGGAGAAGCCAGGCAGAAGGATCCTGTTCAGAAGGATGCTCCGGGGGCCTCTGTATATGTTCCAGTAATATTGAATCCGGGAGAAACAAAGATCATAAATCTGATGATGGCATGGTATGTTCCTGATTCGGATCTCAGATATGGACAGGATCGGGAGAGCATTGAAAAATGCAATGACGAAAAATGCTCATGCAAAGATCCATATTATAAACCCTGGTATACCTCAAAATTTAGTTCTATAGATGAGCTTATAAATTATTGGAAGACAAATTACAATGACTTGCGGAGCAAATCGGAATTATTTAAAAATGCTTTTTATACTTCCAATTTGCCTGACGAAGTCACCGAGGCTATAGCTTCTAATCTGTCAATTTTGAAATCTCCCACAATGCTGAGACAGCCCGATGGAAAGCTCTGGAACTGGGAAGGATGCGGTGATAATTCAGGTTGCTGTGCGGGTTCCTGCACTCATGTCTGGAACTATGCGCAGGCAATTCCGCATCTCTTCCCGAAGCTGGAACGTACTCTTCGCGAAACTGAGTTCTTTCCTAGTCAGGACAACGATGGCCATCAGACATTCCGGTCAGCTTTGCCTATCCGCCCTGTGGCAACGACTTTTTATGCGGCATCTGATGGACAATTGGGAGGTATAATGAAAATGTACCGCGACTGGAGGATCAGTGGCAACAGTGAGTGGCTGAAAAAGATGTATCCTAAGGTTGTTGAGAGCATGGATTATTGCATAAAAATCTGGGATCCCAGGTCAACCGGAACACTTGAGGAACCTCATCATAATACCTACGATATAGAATTCTGGGGTCCCGATGGCATGTGTACCGGTTTTTATCTCGGAGCCCTTCATGCCATCTCTGAAATGGGAAAATTTCTGGGTGAGGATGTTCACAAATACCAGGTACTGCACGAAAAAAGTAAAAGGGCTCTTGAGACTGATCTGTATGACGGTGAGTATTTCATACAAAAGATTAAATGGCAGGGCCTTAATGCAGCCGATCCTGTGGCATTATCCAAAGGAGCATGGAACAGTGACTATTCTGAGGAGGCTCGCGATTTGCTTCAGAAGGAAGGACCAAAATACCAGTATGGGAAAGGCTGTCTGTCTGACGGAGCGCTTGGTTTATGGATCGCTGAAGTTTGCGGCATGAATAATATTGCTGATCCTTCAAAAGTTGCCAGTCATTTAAAATCGGTTTTCAAATATAATTTCAGATCCGACCTTTCAGAACATTCTAATCCGCAACGGCCTGCATATGCCCTTGGCAAAGAGGGAGGCCTGTTATTATGTACCTGGCCCAAAGGAGAAATGCTTTCATTGCCTTTTGTTTACAGTAACGAAGTCTGGACAGGCATTGAATATCAGGTCGCCTCACACCTGATGATGATGGGTGAGACTGAAAAAGGCCTTGAAATAGTCAGAGCCTGTCGCGACAGGTATGATGGCAGAATAAGAAATCCTTTCGATGAATATGAATGTGGTCACTGGTATGCCAGGGCAATGTCGAGTTACGGGATGCTTCAGGGATTAACAGGCGTGAGGTATGATGCCGTTTCCCAGGAGATGTTCATAAGGTCAGGAATGGCCGACTTTACATGTTTTGTATCCACCGAGACCGGATTCGGAAATGTCGGATTAAAAGACGGCAAACCCTTTCTGAATACCGCTTATGGAGAAATCACAGTTAAGAAATTTGTTATGATGTAAGAGGCTGTCTCAAAAGTCAAAAATTGATGTAATTCTTTCTCTGTGTAGCTCTGTGTCTTCTCTGTGGCTCTCTGTGTAACAAATAATTAAGAACTTACACAGAGATCACAGAGTTTCCACAGAGTAACACAGAGGACTTTTGAGACAGCCTCTTACATCTATTTACATTTATTTCCCTGAATTGGTTACAAACGCAATCTGCTTGCTATCGGGTGACCATGAAGCTACATTAATAGTCCCCTGACCGCCATACAGATAAGCCACTACGCGAGGTTCTCCGCCATTAACCGGCAGGATCCTCAGCATACAGCGTTTATATGAAGGGTGGCTATTGGGGTCAATATCAGCAGGAAACGAGATTATTACCATCCATTTCCCATCAGGAGAGATATGCGGGAACCAGTTATTATAGTTGTCAAAAGTCAATTGTTCCCTGCCTGACCCGTCGGGTTTTATTCTCCAGATCTGCATGGTCCCGGAATAATGCCCGTTATAATAGATGTATTTTCCGTCGGGTGTATATTCGCAGCCGTCAACATGTTGTCCTGGTTGAATGTCGGTAAGTGCCACTTCTTTTCCTCCATCGATGGAGTTTCTGTAAATATTAAAGACGGTTTTGCCGTTGCGAATAGCTACATAAACCAGCTCTTTATTATTTGGTGCCCAGCCATGGAAATACGAAGGAGTATTCTCGGTAACCAGTTTCGGAACACCGCCCTCAAGCGGAAGTACATAGACAGTTGAACCTCCGCCTGGCATTCCCGGACGTGAATTGCTGATTGCTAGTAGCTTCCCGTTGAAGGAGATGCCATGATCATTATTGATCTTGTTTGCAAAATCAGTGTTAAGCTTTTCCGGGACACCTCCTCCAACAGGGATCTTAAATAAAAGGCCATCCATATTGAAAAGAAGCTTTTTCCCATCGGGCATCCAGTTTGGAGCTTCAAACCTGTCAGGTTTTTCAAAGATCACTTTTCTTAATCCGTCAGCCACAGTCATTGTTTCCATCCTGCATCCCAGAGCCCCGTTTTTATACGGGTCATAATTATCTGCAACAGGCTGATCTATTCTTACGTTCCATACTTTGACTGTCTCAACAATGTTGGAATCGTGTGAACAGATGAATGGTCCGACAAGAACTTCATCCGGCAGATTCTCCATTTCATGTGAACCAATTGTCTCAAGAGGTTTCCCGGTATGAGCCGCCCTCATAATTATATTCTTTCCTGCTCTTTCTATCTGGACTACATTAAATGATGAGTCTTTGGCGAATATTTCATCCTGGGGATCTCTCATTGGTGCTCCTTTTGATCCCCGCCATTGAAGTACTGTCAGCCCGCTGCCATGTATTGTTGCGGAAATGTGGGATGATTCGGCATCAGTAGTCTCTCTGACCATCCATCCTGATTTCCTGTGAGCATTGGCGCCTTTTCCAACAAACTCGAAATTTGCTGTAAGTATAAAATCACCCTTTATTTTATTGAATAAATAGTGAAATTCATCTCTTTCGAACCAGATATTATATCCGGCACCTTTCAGTGTGTAACTCTGGTCAGCTTTATTATATACGGCTGAACCTGCTTTTTCTGGTTTTCCGATATCGGAATTACCTTTGAATATGCCCACAGCTGAATTCTGAGCTGAGGCGATACCTAATAGACTGCAGAACATAATAATAAATAGTGATTTCATTTACAGGGTTGGTTTTAAGTTAAAGTTTTTCCAAGCCATAAATTTACTAATTTCTTTGTCCGGTTATAGATAAGCAGAGACAAAACGGACACAATTAATTTATTAAAATGGAAGGCATCAGCAAATCTGACGTGAATTGCCGCCAACTTTTGGTCACGCCCCGTTTTTTAAGTGGTCGCTGCCGCGAATAATTAATTGTCTCAATCACCTGCGTGACTTAAATTATTATATAATTTTGGCGTCAAACGAAAAAAATGAAGTATTTTGGAACTCAGTTAGCAGAATTTTTGCTTTCAGTATTCACCAAGATCTGATTCCGGATAATAAAAGCACTAATATGAACGAAATCCTCAATAAACTGGCAGTTTGCGTTGAATTTGGCAAGATTAATAAAGCCTCTCCATATCCTCCTGACATGAAAAATCAGGATGGTGCCGATGAATTGGCAAAGAGAGCTCTTGAAGAGGGTATAAAGCCAGATGAAATTCTTGAGAATGCTCTTATTCCAGCCATGGCAAATGTGGGCAACAGGTTCAGTAAGAAAGAGATATATGTTCCTCAAATGCTCATGGCAGCAAAGGCAATGAATAGCGCAATGCTGCATCTTAAGCCATTCTTCCTTTCAGGTGAGACAAAAAGAAAAGGGAAGTTTATAATAGGGACGGTATCGGGCGACCTGCACGATATAGGTAAAAATCTGGTTGCGATGATGATTGAAGGAGGAGGATGGGAGGTTATCGATCTCGGTGTGGATGTTGGTGCAGAGAAATTCCTTAAAGCTTTGGATGATAATCCGGATGCAGTGGTGGGATTGTCAGCGCTGCTTACGACGACTATGGAAAATATGAAAAAAATTGTATCAGCTATTAAAGAAAAGTATCCAACGGCCAGGATCCTCATCGGTGGTGCTCCGGTAACCAGGGAATACTGTGAGAAAATTGGAGCGGATTATTATTCGCCCGATCCGCAGGGAGCTGTGAATTACCTGAAGCAGCTTGCCAGCTGATTTTATCGGCTGATAAATTTTTTTCAGTCCGGGAAATGAATGAATCAGACGGATTGCTCTGATAAAATTGTAAATACTCAACAATATGCAAACTATACTCCGCGGAATTAATAATGAAGTTACCATTGATACAAGCGGACCTGTTATTATAATTGGAGAATCCATAAATCCCACAAGAAGAAAAAAACTTGTCTCAACTTTACAGAATGGGTGTTTCGACTTTGTGCTTGAGCTGGCCGGGAGTCAGATCAAAGCAGGAGCGGACATTCTTGATGTAAATGTTGGTTTTCCTGGTGTTGATGATGAGAAGCTGCTTCCTGAAACAGTACTGGCTATCCGGGCTGTTTTTGATATTCCGCTGTGTCTCGATTCTCCAAACCCGAAAGCTATTGAAGCAGCGCTGAAAGTAGCAGGAGGGAAATGTCTTATCAATTCCGTAAACGGTGAAGAGAAATCCTTGAATACCCTGCTGCCAATTGCAAAGGAGTATGGCGCTTCACTTATTGGTTTGACTATGGACGATAATGGCATAACTAATGACCCGGAAAAGAGATTGGCCATAGCTGAAAAGATCCTCAACAGGGCGGTGAAATCCGGCATCAGGGAGGAAGATATAATAATTGATCCGCTCGCAATGGCCGTAAGTGCTGATTCACAAGCATGTATGACAACTCTTGAAACAATAAGACTCGTTCATCAGAAGCTCGGACTCAACATAACAATTGGTGCGAGTAATATTTCCTTCGGCCTGCCCGGAAGGGAAGATCTTAATTCTGCATTTATCTCCATGGCAATTTTTAATGGTCTGACATGTCCGATTGCAAATCCTGAAAAGATCACTGCCTCAGTACGTGCTTCTGACCTGGTTTTGGGAAGGGATGATTTTGCAGTAAGATTTGTAGGCTATTTTCAGGGCAGAATGTGATTCGACAATAGTTTTCTGCAGGTGTTTAAACTCTGAGTATGACTGCTATAAAGCCTGCCAGGCGATGGCAACCAGCTTTCTTTCCGTTTAAAAATGAATCATTTGGCAAACGGCTTCTGAGAAAAATAGAGATTTCTGTAAAGGGACCGCTTTTTGGTTGCCGGATGTGCGGTAACTGCATGCTCCAGGAGACTGCTCTTATCTGTCCAATGGAATGTCCGAAAGGAATGAGAAATGGTCCATGCGGGGGAATAACCCCTGATAAAAAATGTTATATCGATAATTCAAGGCCGTGCATCTGGAACGCAATTTATAAAAGAGCAGTCAAAACCGGACGGCAGGATGCTCTTCTCGAAGTACTTCCGCCTCTTGACTGGAATAAAGCAGGCACCGAAACCTGGGGCGATGTGGTAAGCCAGGTCAGAAAGATCGGTGCCGGGAAATTCTTTATGGGAATAATCTCTGGAGATAAAGTTCAAAAATCAGATACATGGGACAGCGTTTTCAAGACAATCAGACAACCTGACTGGTGGAATGGCGATAGTCAATATCACCCCTCAGCTCATTCAGAAGCTGTATCGGATCTTGAAAGAAGATTGCGTGCCGGGGAATTTGTGGTGGCCACCGAAATTACACCGCCCCTCGGAGCAGGGAAAGACAAACTTATCAGGGATATTGAGTCGGTAAAACGGTTTGTGACAGCCATAAATTTTACAGATTCTTCTTCTGCGCGACCCAAAATGTCAGGAATGGCATGTTGTAAAGTGGCTATTGATCAGGGATCTGAACCTGTATTTCAGATTGCTGCCCGCGACACAACAAGGACTGGGCTCCAGTCGGCCGTAATGGGCGCAAATGCTCTGGGAATTAAGAATATTCTTTGTATTACAGGGGATAATTCAGTTGTAGGACCTTCTCCCAGAAGCAATATGAATATCCTTGATGTTGATTCTGTACAGATGCTTTGGATCCTGCGAAAAATGAGAGATGAGAATGTATATCTCGACGGAAGATCCTTTAAGAACCCTCCAAAAATATTTCTCGGAGCGGCTACTTCACCTTTTTCTCTGGATCCTGAATTACAAGCCATTAAAGATCAAAAAAAAATAAATGCCGGGGCTCAGTTCTTTCAGACAAATCTCATCTTTGAGCCCGACAGACTCGATCTATGGCTTGAAGAACTGGATAAAAGAAATGCTCTGGAGAAGGTATTTATACTGATTGGTGTCGCACCTCTTAAAAGCTTAAAGATCGCTCAGTACCTTCAGTCAAATGTTCCCGGTGTTACCATACCCGAAAAAATAATGAAGAGAATGGAGAATGCAGGTGACTCAGCTTCTGAAGAAGGAGTTCAGATAGCCCTTGAAGTGATTGACTCCGTAAAGCATAAGAAGGGAATTAACGGCGTGCATATCATGACATTAGGCTGGGAATCTATGGTTGAGAGGATGGTGACGGAATCAGGACTTGCGATAAATTCCGGCAAGCCGTAGATTTTTCAATAAGTGCAGAGGCAAGATATATAACTATGATTAATTCGACATTCAGTTTCGATTTTAAGGATCTTAAATTAACTGTTTCCCAGATAGAAACTATTTTAGGGTATGATGAAATGGAAGGCCGCGAGCTGGTGACTGATCTGATCGGGGAGATATTGACTGAATCACATGAGATAAGCAATATTAAAGCTCAGTTTACAATATTTGATAAGATTCTCTTTGATAGTGAGACTAAATCTGTTGAGATCAATAATATCAATTTTGGAATAAAGAACATTGTTTTCGGCCAGTTGAGGAAATCTGATTCGATTGCGGTTTTCCTCTGCACGGCAGGGGAAGAGATTGGGATCCGCAGCCGGAAAGCTATGCAGGAACGTGATTATTTAAAGGGTTATATTTATGATATGGTCGGAAGTGAGATTGCAGAAGCTGCAGCTGACCTTATGCAGGCAAGCCTTAATAAATCGATGCTTGATTCAGGAATGAAAATTACCAACCGTTACAGTCCGGGATACTGCGGCTGGGATGTAGCGGAACAACATAAAATATTTCAGCTTATCCCCGAAAACTTCTGCGGCATAAAATTGACGCCTTCTGCTCTGATGGATCCTGTGAAATCCATTAGCGGTATTATTGGCATAGGAGAAAATGTCAGATACCATCAATATACCTGCAACTCGTGCACCCAGAATGATTGCATATATCGGAATTCAAGAGAAAAAATAAAGTCATAATGCAAAGATCTCCTCATTGTTCTTTTGCTAATATTTATTATATTTATACTTTGAGTTGCAATATGAACTCTTTGTGAGTGCTGGAAGGAAATATTAAGACCTGCAACAGAGCTTTAGTAAAAAGAATTGAGACACAAATAGAAGGCAAACAAAACTGATTTATTTTTCTGATATGTTATTACTTGGAATTGATCTGGGCAGCTCTTCGGTTA
This sequence comes from uncultured Bacteroidales bacterium, assembly GCA_963715785.1. Lineage (GTDB taxonomy): Bacteria > Bacteroidota > Bacteroidia > Bacteroidales > VadinHA17 > LD21. Next base: position 249,946 of record OY970276.1, on the reverse strand, counting down.
AAGCATCGGTTATCGATGGTGAATCAGGCAAATGCCTGGCAACTGCCTTTTCCCCTTCTGACGAGATGCAGATCATTGCATTAAAACCAGGGTGGGCTGAACAGGATAGCGAAGTCTGGTGGAAAAACCTGAAAGCTGCAGTGTATGAATGCACTACGAAAATTGGATCACGCAGGGCCGATATCGGGGCTGTCGGTATATCATATCAGATGCATGGACTGGTCGCTGTAAATGCTCAGAATAAGGTTTTGCGTCACCCAATTATATGGTGCGATAGCCGTGCAGTCGGATATGGCGATAAGGCATTTAATTCATTGGGTAAGGACTTTTGTCTTTCTCATCTTCTGAATTCTCCGGGTAATTTTACAGCATCGAAGCTCGCCTGGGTAAAAGAAAATGAACCCGGATTATTCTCAGAGATACATAAAATAATGCTTCCCGGCGACTATATTGCATTGAGGCTTACTGGTGAACTCAGTACTACATTTACAGGACTTTCAGAAGGTATCTTCTGGGATTACTCCACGAATAGCGTTTCGGAAGAATTGATGAAATTTTATGGTTTTAATGCACAATTGATGCCTAAAGCCACATCATCTTTCGCTGTAACCGGCCAGCTTCTCGGATCAGTAGCTTCGGACTTAGGATTGCCTGAAGGAATACCTGTCTCATACAGAGCAGGAGACCAGCCTAATAATGCTCTTTCTCTTAATGTTCTTAATCCCGGGGAAGTTGCTGCTACGGCCGGCACTTCTGGTGTTATTTACGGTGTTACTGATCAGAAAAAATATGATCCATTCTCAAGGGTTAATACTTTTTTGCATGTAAATCATAGTCAGGTGCAGACAAGACTTGGAGTTCTGCTTTGCATTAACGGGACCGGCATACTCAATTCCTGGCTGAGGAGAAACTGTGGAAATAAAATTCCGTACGATGACATGAATATGATGGCAGCAGGAGTTCCCCCGGGGTCCGACGGACTGAATGTACTACCATTCGGGAATGGCGCTGAAAGAATGCTGGGAAACATTGAAACCGGGGCAAAGATCGAAGGATTAAACTTTAACATTCATACAAATGCCCATTTGTTCCGGGCAGCCCAGGAGGGAATTGCATTTTCCTTCAGGTATGGCCTTGATATAATGAAGGAGGTCGGAATCAACCCTAAGGTCATTCGTGCCGGTGAGGCCAACATGTTTCTCAGTAAAGTTTTCAGGGATGTCCTTTCGTGTATCACAGGTACAGTGATTCAACTATATAATACCGACGGCTCGATCGGAGCAGCCCGAGGCGCAGGTATTGGATGCGGATATTATAAATCTGAAAAAGAGGCATTTAACGGACTTCAAAGTGTTGGGATTACAGAGCCTGACAAGTCGCTTTCTGAGAGATATGAAAATGCTTATTCAAAATGGAAAAATCTGATCCTTGCTTAAAATAACAGCTTGCATATATTGATCTTATCAGAATAATTAAAGAATACTAAAAATTATTTATCATGATTTACAAAGGCAAAAAAGAAGCATATCCTGGTATTGGGAAGATTGAATACGAGGGTAAAAAATCAAAAAACCCGCTTGCATTCAGATGGTACAACCCGGAAGAGAAAGTGGGAGGTAAAAAGATGAAAGATCATCTTCGTTTCGCAATTGCTTACTGGCACTCATTCTGCGGAGACGGGAAAGATCCTTTTGGCGAACCAACAAAGATCTATCCATGGAAGGATGCCGCCACCGACGATAAAATAAAGCAACGGCTCGATGCTGCCTTTGAATTTATAACAAAAATAGGAGCGGAGTATTATTGCTTTCATGATGCTGATATTGTTGGGGATGGTACCGTTTTCGAAATCGAAAAACGCCTGGAAAAGATTGTACCTGTAATGAAAAAAATGCAGGAGCAGACCGGTGTAAAGCTTCTCTGGGGAACCGCGAATCTTTTTTCAAACCCCAGATACATGAACGGGGCCGCAACTAATCCCGACTTTGCCGTTGTGGCGAATGCCGGAGTTCAGCTGAAAAATGCGATCGCAGCAACAGTAGCTCTCGGAGGAGAGAACTATGTTTTCTGGGGTGGAAGGGAAGGTTATATGAGCCTTCATAATACCGACATGAAAAGAGAACTCGAACATATGGCCATGATGCTTACCATGGCACGCGATTTTGGAAGGAAGATAGGATTTACCGGGACTTTCCTTGTTGAGCCAAAACCAATGGAACCCTCGAAACATCAGTATGATTTTGATGTGGCCACTATAATAGGATTTTTGCGCAAGCATGACCTGGACAAAGATTTTAAACTAAATATTGAGGTTAATCATGCCACACTTGCCGGTCACACTTTTCAGCATGAGTTGCAGGTGGCAGCTGATGCCGGACTTCTCGGAAGCATAGATGCCAATAAGGGCGATTATCAGAACGGCTGGGATACCGATGAATTCCCCACAAATATTTATGAGATCACAGAGGCAATGATGGTAATCCTTCAGGCAGGAGGATTTACTTCCGGTGGAATTAATTTCGACGCCAAAGTAAGACGCAATTCTACTGATGCAGAAGATCTGTTCATAGCCCATGTGAGCGGGATGGATACTTTTGCCCGGGCCCTTATCATAGCTGATAAGATCCTGAAGAACAGCGATTATCTTAAGATGAGAAAGAAAAGATATGAATCCTTTGACAAGGGAAAAGGAAAAGACTTTGAGAAAGGCAAACTAACCCTGTCGGATTTAAAAGACATTGCTGAAGAAATCGGAGAGCCTGAGACCAAAAGCGGGAAACAGGAACTTTACGAACAGCTCATCAATATGTATCTGGCCTGAGGATCACTTTGCGGCGCACTGTGAAACAAAAAAATCCTGGCTGCACTGATTCCGGGGAACGTTAAACAACAACTCTAGTGAGTTGTGGCTATTACTTCGAAAACAGGTGGAGTGGTTATACTTTTCTTTACTTTACAAAGCTCAGCTACGGAGATAACCGCCTCTTTATACTTTTCAGGAAAGTCTGATGGTAGCTGAATGTCGAGTCTTATATTGATAGGCAGACCTGTTTCTTTATTATATTCAGTTGTCTGAATGATCTTTATCTTTTCGGTCGGGATTTTCCTGTTATCACAGAAAGATTTTACATAAATTCCGGCGCAGGTGCCAATTGATGCCAGGTAAAGTTCAAACGGTGAAGGGGCAGAATTCTGGCCTCCGCTGCTTACCGACTGATCAGTTTTTATCAGATGACCATGTGAGTTAGCTGTAACAATTTTGCCTCCTTCGAATGTAATTTCCATGATAAAAAACTAGTTATGTTTTGTAATGTATGTCATTAACAATTGATTATGATATTTGTTTCAGGCTCGCTTTGCAGTCATCAGGAATACCTCATAGAGCTTCGTTTCACTTTCAGATATTTTTCTTTCAATGACAAAACATTTTCTGTGGGAAACGCCGCTAAAGCCATTTTTCTTAAGGATTCCTGACAGGTTATCCATATTAAATCCTTTATGACCAGTAAAGCCATCACCATGAAACGATCCGTCTTCCTCATAAAGATCAGCAATAGCAAGATACCCTCCGGCATTCAGAAGCCGGTGAAACATCTTTATAATATTATCAATGTCATTAACATGATGCAATACCATTTGGGTGAATATAAGATCAAATTTCCCATCCTTGTACTCCCCATCTTCGAGATTGAAATTTAATGTTTTGAAATTCTTTACTTTCGAAGACCTGATCTTTTCATTAATGACCCTGATCATTTCTGTTGAGTTATCCATAAGGGTAATCTCCTTAAGATAATCCCTTAGCAGGAAGCTTGTAATTCCTGTGCCGGCACCATATTCCAGCGCCGTCATATTTTTTTTCAGCGGAATGATTTTTATGATCTCTTTAGCAATAGCTGCAGACCGGTCCCAATGCATGGGATTATTATCCCATTCAGCTGCCTTAATATCAAATTCGTTCATTTCGTTACCTTCTCCTTTCAAACATCAATACCAGATCTTCCTTCAAAGCTGTAAGGTCTTCCTCATGTTCGACTTCCTGAGATAGGATCTGTAAAATAATATTATATGTAATAGGGTCTCCTGTTCTTGTTAAATCAAGCATCTCACTATACACGCGAATTGCGCATTGTTCTCCCTTTATATTTTGATTTAATACCTCTTCCACATAGGGATCTTCCGGCTTTTCATATCCACAATTGGATTTCTTGAGCCATTCATCAGGGGATAATACAGGTATACCACCGAGTTGAATTATCCGTGCGGAAAGTAATTCTGCGTGAGCTAATTCCTCGGTTGCGTGCAATGTAAGCTCGGCAATTACGGCATCTTTCATTGGCCCTTTAACTACTTTGGATCCTATCCAGTACTGGTAGTAAGCAAGCCATTCATCAGATAAAGCTCTGTTTAAGAGGTTGATTAATTCATCAACATTCATTTTGACAATCTCTCTTCCTTTTTGTCCCATGGCAAATTTGGTTTATCAAATTGTTAATATTATATATGACAGTTTTTGGAAAGCTTTGATCGCTCAAAATTATCAAATTTTTGTTTATAAATTGCAAAGTTCATTAAACACAAAGAACTCAATAAAATCAATGGCTATGCAAAGGAACGAACATTTGGCTGATATTTATGGCCTTGGACAAAACTTTGCGATCTTTGATATCAAGGAGAGTTTCACAATAACCCACCTCAGAGAATGATACCATTTCCCGGGGACAAAAATTTATTACTGACGTGATGAAAAATATATTTCTTGCTTCTTTCTTTCTCTGTTCTGCGGTTTATTTGTATGGACAGGAAGCTTCAGATTTAAAGATTATTAGTCTTGTTCCTGATAAAATATCTTCATACCCGGCTAATTCTGTAAAAATTGATGGCTACCTTGGAGATAAAATAAACCTGGTGATAGCGCAAAGGATAAAAGCCCAGGATGCTGATTATCTTGTTGAGCCTTTCCGTTATAAAAATGAAACTCATTTATGGCAGTCGGAATTCTGGGGGAAATGGATTCAGGCAGCTATTGCATCTTATGATTATAACCGCGATCCTCAGATGCTTAAAATCATTAAGAAGACTGTAAAGGACTTACTTTCTACACAGTTGCCTTCTGGTTATATCGGTAATTATTCCGACAGCGCCAGGTTGCAGCAATGGGATATCTGGGGGAGCAAATATACACTCCTCGGCTTAATTGCATATTACGATCTTACAGGTGATAAAACAGTTCTTAAATCCACAGAGGCAGTAACTGATGAACTCCTTAGCCGGGTTGGGCCAGGCAAAATGAATATTGTGAAAACAGGAAATTATCGCGGCATGCCCAGCAGCTCAATTCTGGAACCAATAGTCATGTTATATAGGAGGACGGGCGATAAGAAATATCTTGATTTCGCAAAGTATATTGTAACACAGTGGGAAACTTCAGCTGGTCCCAGGCTTATAAGCAAAGCCCTGGCCGGTATTCCGGTTTCTGAAAGATTTCCCCATCCGACGGAATGGTGGTCATATGAAAACGGACAGAAAGCTTATGAGATGATGTCATGTTATGACGGACTTCTTGAATTATACAGGATTACTGGAGAGCCGTCATTACTGAATGCTGTTGACTCCACTGTGAAGAACATTATTGAAAGTGAAATAAATATTGCCGGTTCGGGAACCGCTTTCGAATGTTTTTATAACGGCTCCAGATATCAGACCGAGCCAACTTATCATACGATGGAGACCTGTGTAACTATGACCTGGATGAAATTATGCTTTGATCTCCTTAGGCTGACAGGTAATCCGTCATATGCCGATCAGATTGAAAAATCGATGTATAATGCTCTCCTGGCCTCACTGAAAGACGATGGCACTCAAATTGCAAAGTACAGTCCGCTGAATGGAATAAGACATGCCGGCGAGGAACAGTGCGGGATGAATATAAATTGCTGTAACGCAAATGGGCCAAGGGCATTTATGATGCTTCCCCGTTTTGCGGCAATGGGGGCAAGAAATACTGTTTATATCAATCTATATGGTAAATCTGAATCAGTAATTCCGGTGAACCCGTCAAACAGCGTAGCAATTGATCAGATCTCAGAGTACCCGGTGTCAGACAGCATCGAGATAAAAATTAGCCCTGACAAACCCGAAAGATTTGCCATTGCTTTTCGCATTCCGGGCTGGAGCAAAAAGAATTTTATGTCCATCAACGACTCGGTTGTAACAGGCTTAGTAACAGGAACATATAAGTTGATTTCGCGTACCTGGAAAAAATCTGACAGGGTAGTTCTGCTATTGGATCTGACAGGGAGGCTTGTGACATTAAATGGCTACCAGGCAATTATACGGGGTCCTGTGGTACTGGCGAGGGATGCACGGTTTGGAGACGGATTCGTATACGAGTCGGCAGTTGTGAAAGACGAAAACGGTAAGGTTCATCTAAGCCCTTCTCTTAACAAGCCTTCACATGTGTGGATGGCATTTTCCGTACCACTAGTGCTCGGCACTGATCTGGAAGGTGATTTCCGGAATGCAAAACAAGTTAATTTCTGTGATTTTGGTTCAGCCGGAAATACATGGGGAGAAGATTCGAGGTACAGAGTCTGGATCCCTAAAACTCTTAATGTTATGAAAGCTGATTACAAATCGTATTAAACACGTCAGCTTTATGTTATAAGAATATTTATCCCTCCGATAAAACTGATGCCTGCTGATCAGTTACAAATAATCTGAGATAACCTGCAAGTTCTCCGGCAAAAAAATAATGGGTAATTTAAATGTAAAGTTTTTCGGAATTATTTGATCTTATAGTGATCTTCCAAGATCATTCCAAACAGTTTACCGGGTAAGAGGTGCTTAAGCGCGACAGCCAGCTTCTGTTCGAATGATGATATAATATAATGGTTGCGGGGATTTTTGCATTCGACTATTTTCACAAGTTTTCCGGCCAGGACTCCCGGATCCCAACCATTTGCTTCATCTTTCTCAATTATTGCCAGTGTTTTCATATATTGTTCATGGTAAGGATCAGTATTATCAGTGGGGGCCAGAAAATTTCTCCGGTTCGCTGAGTTACTGGTGTGAAAATCACCGGGATTGATCAGCACAACTTTGATATTGAATTGTCTGACTTCCATTCTGAGGGCTTCGCTGAATCCTTCAATTGCAAATTTCCCGGCAGAGTAGAATGCCTGGAAAGGCAGCCCCATAAGACCACCAATAGAGCTGAAACTGATTATTGTACCGCCTCCCTGGTTCCGCATTACAGGTAAAACTTCCCTTGTAAGGTTTACCATACCCATAAAATTGGTATCCATCTGCAGCTTAATATTTTCAATGGGTGAGGTTTCGATGGGTCCTCCCGTATGCATTCCTGCATTATTTATCAGGACGTCTATTCTCCCTTCTTTCTGAACGATGGTATTAACAGTATGCCTGATAGATTCAATGTCTGTGAGATCAAGCATTAATCCATTTACAGATGGATTTATTTCCACTTCTCTTCTTACTGTACCGTAAACTGTATTTCCGTTAGCTGCAAGAAGTTCTGCTGTCTTTTTTCCAAAACCTGAGGAGATCCCTGTAATGAGAATGACTTTTTTCATATCTGTTTCTGCTCCGGAGCAAGTCCTGGTTATCACTCATTAGTGAAGCAAATTAACCATTCCGAATGCAGGAGGAGCGTATTTATATGTTTTCAACAAAGATAATATCCCTGATATGGAGTGCTATAATATATGGAGGGCTTTTGCCGCTTTGGTGATCTTTTCGACAGATATCTCAACCTGTTCCTTTGTATGAGTGGCCATAAGTGAGTATCTGATCAGGCAATCCTCTTTAGGCACCGCAGGTGATACAACAGGATTCACAAAAACTCCATCCTCCAGCAGATTCTGAGTTAATTTCAAGGATTTGATATCATCTCTAATAAAAAGTGGAATAATGGGAGTTTCAGATTTTCCCGTGTCGAAACCCGCAGCCTTGAATCCCTCGAGGGCTAATGCAGTCATATCCCACAGATGTTTGATTCTCTCAGGTTCATTCTCCATAATCTCAATTGATGCAAGGACTGCTGCAGCTGATGCAGGGGTCATGCTGGCGCTGAAGATCAGAGATCTTGAGTTATGCTTGATATAGTTTATTACCTCCTTATCTGCAGCTATAAATCCGCCCAGAGACGCAAATGATTTTGAGAAGGTTCCCATGATGAGGTCAACCTTATCTGTCAGACCAAAATGTGAAGCTGTTCCCGATCCGTTTTTTCCTATCACACCAAGTGCATGTGCATCATCAACCATAATCGAAGCGCCGTAATGTTCGGCAAGCTTAACTACCTCAGGCAGGTTGATCAGATCACCCTCCATTGAAAAAATGCCGTCAACAACAATAAGCTTGATGCGGTCCTTATGACAGAGCTTTAATTTATTCCTCAACGCGTCCATATCATTATGAGCGAACTTGAGCACCTTCGAAAATGAAAGCCTGCTTCCTTCTATAATTGATGCGTGGTCGAGTTCATCAAGGAGAAGATAATCATGACGGCCGGCCAGCAATGATACGACTCCAAGATTCACCTGGAAACCTGTACTGTAGCATAAAGCAGCATCCTTATTTACCAGCTGCGCTAACTTGGTTTCCAGCTCAATGTGGATATCAAGAGTGCCGTTAAGAAATCTGGAGCCAGCACAGCCTGTTCCGTACTTATTAATTGCGGCTATTGCAGCTGCCTTAACTTTTGGATGGTTTGTAAGCCCAAGGTAGCTGTTCGAACCGAACATAAGTACCTTTTTGCCGTTTATGATTACTACTGTATCCTGTTCGGATTCTATTGCCCTGAAATAGGGATAGATGCCTGCCTGCATAGCTTTCTGCGGAGCATCATAGCCTGAAAGTTTCTCTTTTAAAATTCCCACTATATAGTTTAAATGATGTTAGAATCGAGTCCAAATGTAGTAAAAAAAGTATAAAAAGGAAGAAATATTGTTCTTTTAGGCTAAGATATATATAAATTAGACAGATATTTATTATAATCTGATATTTGGTTCAAGCTTCATAAGCAATAGAAACATAGAAATTTATTTTAAGGCCAAAATGTATTTATTTATACACAATTCCAACACTTGAACACCTCAGGCAATCAGCAGCAGCCTCTTAAAACATTATGTACTTCGGTTGAGAAATTAGTACTTTATTATTTGGAAAGTTTGGATATGAAATTTACTTTTGTCCGCGAAATCAATTTTACAACCTTAATGGACGACGGCCCGGCGAATATTTTAATCTTAACCCTGAGACTGAAGGATAGCCGGTAACATTTACCACTTCCTTCCTTATCAGTAAAAGCAAGGAGGTGACAATGACATCACTCACTACGTTTTATTTAAGCGGAATAATCGGTAAAGAAGCATTTGGCGCCGATGGAGACTCAATTGGAATAATAAAGGACTTACTGGTAAATGCAATGCCATCGGGTAACGTTGACCCTAATCATCAACTTGTTACCGGCATTAAACTCAGAATAAAAAAGCAAACCGGTATATATTCTTTCAGTAGTTTCAGGGTCACAAAAGCAAGAGAGTTGCTTAATGTAACATGCACCGATCTTATTGAACTCGGACAGGACGAGGTAAATAACGGACTAATGCTTGTTGAGACAATTCTCGATAAGCAGATAGTGGACATGAATGGCCGTAAGCTTGTAAGGGTAAATGACGTAAGACTCGCAACACTCCCTGCAGGAACATTCGCAGTTGCTGTTGATATCGGAATTGAAGGGCTGCTTCGGAGAATAGGAATAGGCCAGCCCATAAAGAGAATACTTTCCGTTTTTAAAGTCAATATACCTGCAAAATTTATCCTTTGGGATGATGTCCAGGCTATTGATCATTCAAACCTTAACATCAGACTCTCAAAATCTTACTCTAAACTTCAGACACTTCACCCTTCCGATATTGCAGACATTCTTGAAGATCTGGGAAAAAAATCGAGCATGTCGGTATTCTCTTCTCTCGATGATGAAAAAGCTGCAGATGTTCTCGAGGAACTGGAAACAAATGCGCAGATACATATTCTTGAAAACCTTCCTGTGAATAAGGCAGCGGACGTTCTTGAAAAAATGCCTGCTGATGAGGTCGCTGATATTCTCGATGAACTGGAAGATGAGAAAGCCGAGATGTTATTAAAGGAGATGGACATGGAATCTTCTCAGGAAGTCAGGGAACTTCTTGAATACGATGATGACCTGGTTGGCAGCATAATGACCACTGACTTTCTATCTTTCAGTGCAACCACAACCGTAGCGGAAGTTCTCGTGGAATTAAGATCAAAGAAGCCGGAGTCGGCTGAATTATATAGTATGTTTGTCACTGAAGCGAATGATGAGCTCATAGGATCTTTTAATCTTCGCGACCTTGTTGTCTCTGAACCTAATGTGAGTGTCACTAATATTATGAAGTCAGAACCGGTTCATCTTCTTGATGAACAAAAAGTGGGTGCAATTGCAGAACTGGTTTCAAAATACAACTTATTGGCCGTTCCGGTTGTTGACCAGTCGAACCAGCTGCAAGGCATGGTCATAGTTGATGACGTGATAGAAGACCTTACAAGGAAACGGAGGACCAATAAAAGATAAGTGTCTGAGGAATTCAAGAACCATAAGATGAAAAAAATTCTCAAAAGACTTGCTCTATTTGCCGCAATTCTGGGTCCGGGGATAATTACCGGCAGTGTTGATAATGATGCAGGAGGGATTACTACTTATTCAGTTGCCGGTGCTTTATACGGGTATAGTCTGATCTGGACCTTAATACCTTCTTTTGTGGTTCTCCTTATTATTCAGGAGATGAATGCAAGGATGGGTATTGTTACAGGTAAGGGGCTAGCCGATCTGATCCGTGAAAATGCCGGAGTTAAAGTGACCTTTTTTATCTTTATCGGTCTGCTCCTTGCCGACATCGGAAATACCACAACGGAATTTGCAGGCGTCGCCGGAAGTATGGAAGTATTTGGTATTACAAAATACATTTCAGTGCCAATTGCCGCTTTTATGGTTTGGATACTTGTGGTAAAAGGGAATTACAAGATAGCTGAACGTATTTTCCTGATATTCAGTGTTTCGCTGCTTACTTATGTCGTGTCAGCCATGATGGGTAAGCCTCATTGGCGAGAAATCGGGTCATCAATTATACATCCGGCATTTGATTTCAATAGCAAAAGCCTGGCAATGGTTATCGGTCTTGTTGGCACTACTATCGCTCCCTGGATGCAATTTTACATGCAGAGTTCTGTTATTGAGAAAGGACTTAAAATGAAAAACTACAGATATACATTGATCGATATCGTTGTAGGATGTATTGCCACAGTTGTTGTTGCCTTTTTTATAATAGTAGCATGTGCTTCAACGCTTCATGTTTCAGGTATCCCTATTGAGGAAGCAAAGGATGCGGCACTTGCTCTCAAACCACTTGCCGGTCATCTTGCGTCTGAAGTTTTCGCTTTCGGACTATTTATTGCTTCAATATTTTCTGCGACAATATTGCCACTTGCAACCGCATTCTATGTATGTGAAGCTTTCGGTTTTGAAGCTGGAATTGATAAAAAATGGGATGATGCGAAAGAGTTTTATACTTTGTACACAAGTATCCTCATCATAGCCGCGTTTATTATACTCTTACCTAAGGCACCATTAATACAGATTTCATTGTGGAGCCAGGTTCTGAATGGCATTCTTCTTCCGGTAGTACTACTTTGTATGATTATTCTTGTTAATAATAAAAAGATAATGGGTGAACATATAAACAAACCCATTACTAATATAATTGGATGGGCGGCTGTGGTAGTTTTAATAGGATTGTCAGTAACACTTCTTGTGCTTCCATTATTTAACAAATAATTAGCTAAGTTGTTTCTCTTCTGTCATTACTAAATGATAACTCATAACCTGTGAAATGAAAAAGCTAAAGACTTTTGCGGTAATTTTTCTGACCGTCATTGTTTCTCTTCTATTATTCTCAGGGAAGAGGAAAGACATGAAATCTGAAGCATTTGTCCAGGCACGATCAGGTACTGCAATAATTATGACCGGAGCTGCAGCCAGGATACCACAGGAGGCCGGCCTGCTAGAGGAACTCTATGACAGGGGACTTCTGAAAGATGTGGTTTTTATTTCAGGCGTCAGTTCCGGCGCTCTTAATGCTGTCATGCTAAACGGGATTTTATCAGGTAAGATTACATGGAGTGAATATGAGAAAATACTGTTTGGACTTAAAAACAATGATATATTCATTCAGGAGGGAAATAAAAAACTTCCGGTTAATACACAACCTGCAAGAACCTTATTCACAAAAATAGTTGAAGACAGACTTGGTTATCATCAGATAGGTGATCTGCCGATCATGACATCAATCTCCTTCACCCATCTTAAAGACCTTGACCTTAAAAAAGAGGTTTACAGGATGTGCAGCCGTAAAATTAACGAAGAAACGGATACGACATTGAGCCTGGTCGATATCATGATGGCATCTTCATCGTTTCCGATTGCATTTCCTCCTGTAAGAATAAGAAATGTTACCACCATTCCCGATGTTGAGTATATCGATGGTGGAGTCGGTGATGATCATGTCCCTTATCATGCACTTCTTGAATTTGAAAAGTTCAGGGGAAAAGGTGTCGCAAAAGTCTATATTATAAGCCGTAAAAGCGACAGTATCCCTGAAGTAAGCGAAGAACTTAAAGGATTGGGCATTGACGACAAGGGACGGTTTGATAAACTGGGAATATCACTCGACAATATACTAAGGAAAGGGATGTTAAAAAGGCTGAAGGATTTTTCAGAGGAGGCTCCGGATCTGATTTTCCTGAGCTACGTGTGGGTGCCTGATTTTAAAAATGATTTTCTGATGTTTAATTTCGACAATCTGAGAGAACAATATGTGCTTACCAGACAGTGGGCAAAAACGCATGACCCTGTTCCATTGGGCGATTATCTGCTTTACAATCTAGTGAAGTCAAAATGACTACCGTTGCTGCTCTTCTCGTAATTATTTGTGCTGATTCTGTCTACCCGTGAAATAAAATGTACAAATTAAAACATTAGATTTGCACATTAGATTTTCTGTTAATGACATGTTCGACAATTGTGTCCGCCTTGGTAATCTTCCCATGTCAGAACAAGCGAATATGACGAATTGAATATTTTTATTTTCTATGCATAAGGGATACTTTGATTCATTTAATTATCATTCTCCTGAGAAAGAAACTCGATCATTTTTAGAGAGAATGCGCCTCGACAGCAGAATATACTTTACATATAAGTATGCCTCAATTGTGATGAGGACCAGAAAGGAAGCTATCAGAAAAGTCTATGATTCAAAAGCATGGGCTGATTCTTCTTTTGAAATTCTCAGATTTATTGAAAAAACGGGCGGGGTGTTCAACATAACAGGAATGGAAAACATCTCAAGATTACAAGGATCACTTCTTTTCATCAGCAATCACATGAGCACCCTTGAAACTATGGTGCTTCCTTCAATTATTCAACCTCATAAAGAACTCACATTCGTGGTGAAGGAGAGCCTTGTGAAGCATCCGCTTTTTGGGGATGTGATGAGATCACGAGATCCGATTGTGGTTGGCAGGACAGATCCAAGAAAAGATTTTGAAGCAGTTATGCAGGGGGGATTAGACAGGCTGCAAAGAGGAATCTCAATTGTTATTTTCCCCCAGAGCACAAGAAGCGTTGAATTTAAGCCAGAGGAATTCAATTCACTCGGAGTAAAGCTCGCAAAAAAAGCAGGTTCTGCAGTTGTGCCAATAGCTTTAAAAACTGATTTCTGGGGCAATGGAAAGCTTATTAAGGAAATAGGCCCACTCGACCATAAGAAACATATTCACATCAGATTCGGCGAACCAATGCATATTACCGGCAATGGCAAAGAAGAAAATCAAAAGATAATTGATTTTATCCAGGCTTCTCTCAAAGAGTGGAAATAGATTTTTATTATCCTTCCCTGTACTATAAATTTTTCTTATTATATCTTAAGTGTAATCCTTACATTTAAATTATTTTTTATAGATTTGTTCAAGTTAAAGCTTGACCTGTAAAAATTCCATCAGTATTTGACCTTTCTATTTTCACGACTTTATTATTGACCTTCACGATATCGTTATTAATAATTCTTCTAAAAAACAATTATTATGGGAACACTGGACTGGATCGTACTGGGTATATTTTGCCTGGGATTGGTAGGCATTATAATCTGGGTAATCAAACAAAAAGATGAGACCTCGACTGACTATTTTCTTGCCGGAAGGGATGCAACCTGGCTGGCCATAGGCTCATCAATCTTTGCTTCAAACATCGGATCGGAACATCTGGTTGGCCTCGCCGGGGCAGGAGCATCTAGCGGGATGGCAATGGCTCACTGGGAAATGCATGGCTGGCTCATACTGATACTTGGCTGGTTTTTTGTTCCATTTTACGCCAGAAGCGGTGTTTTCACCATGCCCGAATTTCTGGAAAAACGTTATAATAAAGGATCAAGAAGCGTACTGTCAATAATCTCACTTGTAAGCTACGTTTTTACAAAAGTAGCCGTTACGGTCTATGCCGGAGGAATAGTTTTCAAACAGGTTTTTGGCATTGAATCAATATTCGGAATCGATTTCTTCTGGATAAGCGCAATAGGACTTGTGGTGCTTACAGGAATCTACACTACTCTTGGAGGAATGAAAGCCGTTTTATGGACTTCCGTTTTACAGACGCCTATACTCCTTATCGGTTCTCTTGCAGTACTTGTAATTGGATTGATAAAACTGGGAGGTTGGCATGAAATGATGACTATCTGCCGTGCTGTTCCGGTCAATGCTGCCGGCAATAACATGACCCAGTTGATGCGATCAGCAAGCGACCCGGAATATCCATGGACAGGTGTAATTCTGGGATCAGCTATAATAGGTTTCTGGTACTGGTGTACCGACCAGTTTATAGTACAGAGGGTTCTTTCAGGCCGTAATCAGAAGGAATCGCGACGAGGCGCAATTCTTGGTGCTGCATTTAAGCTAACACCGGTTTTCATCTTCCTTATACCGGGGATGATCGCTTATTCACTTAATGCAAGAGGAATGATCCATCTTACCAGTTCCGATGCAGCATTTTCAATATTAGTAAAGGAACTTCTTCCATTGGGTTTTAAAGGATTGGTAGTCGGCGGAATCCTTGCCGCATTAATGAGCTCGCTAGCCTCATTATTCAACTCTTCAGCTACTCTTTTCACGGTTGACTTTTATCAGAAATACAAACCCCAGGCGCCCGAAAAAGAACTGGTGCGGGTTGGGCGTATTGCCACTGTTGTTGTAGTTGTTCTCGGGATTTTGTGGATCCCGGTCATGAAAGGTCTTGGAAAGGTACTCTACGCCTATCTACAGGATGTGCAGTCACTTCTTGCTCCAGGTATTGCAGCAGTATTCCTTCTGGGAGTTGCCTCTAAAAAGACGACTTCAGCAGCCGGACTCACGGGCCTTATCTCAGGTTTCGTACTTGGAATGACACGCCTGGCTCTTAAGATATTTACTCCGGGAATGGATCATGGAAATTTGATATACAAGATTTTCCTTGCCCCAAACTGGCTGCATTATGAAATTGCGCTCTTCTTTCTTGTAATAATTATAATGATCGTAACGACAATGACTACGAAAAAACCCGACCAGATGGCCATTAAAGGATTGTATTTCGGATCAGCTACCGCTGAACAGAAAGCTATTACAAGAGCAAGCTGGAATAACTGGGACCTTTTGTTCTCAGGATTGATAATTATTGTCATTATAGCCTTTTATGCCTATTTCTGGTAGTCATTAGTATCTTTTAGCATCTTAACCTTAAATATGAAATTAAATGACGGATAATAAAAAGACAGCGGAAATCTGGTTTGTGACTGGCAGCCAGCATCTATATGGTCCTGAGACGCTTAAACAGGTAGCTTCAGACTCGGCTAAGATAGCCTCATCCCTTGATAAGTCACCGGTAATATCTCAAAAAATAGTTTTTAAACCGGTTCTTACTACACCCGATTCAATTACGGAATTGTGCACCGAAGCAAACAATTCTAAGAACTGCATAGGTCTAATAACCTGGATGCATACATTTTCGCCGGCAAAGATGTGGATCAGGGGACTTTCAATACTTAATAAACCTTTTCTCCACTTTCATACCCAGCTTAACAGGGATATACCATGGGAAACAATTGATATGAACTTTATGAACCTGAATCAGTCGGCTCATGGTGACCGGGAATTTGGGTTTATAGCTGCCAGGATGAGACTGAACAGGAAAATAGTCGTTGGTCATTATCAGGATCCTGAAGCTGTTGAGCGTATTGCTGTATGGATTAGAGCCGCATCGGCATACGGCGATGCTCTTAACATGAAGGTTGCCAGGTTTGGCGATAACATGCGCGATGTTGCAGTCACTGAAGGTAACAAGGTAAGCGCACAAATGAAAATGGGCTATTCGGTTTATGGCTTCGGAATCGGCGACCTTGTAAAAACAGTTAATGAAATATCAGCGGCTGATGTAAGGAAAGTTATAGATGAATATGGATCAGAATATAACCTTACCAAAGCTGTTGCAGCGTCAGAGACTCTAAAAGATGCCGCCAGGATAGAACTTGGAATGGAAGCTTTCCTTAAGGCCGGGAATTTCACGGCATTTACCACTACATTTGAGGATCTTCACGGGTTAAAACAGTTACCCGGACTTGCAGTGCAACGATTAATGGCAAAAGGCTATGGCTTCGGAGCTGAAGGCGACTGGAAAACAGCTGCCCTGGTTCGATCGATGAAAGTCATGGCCAATGGATTAAAAGGAGGAACTTCATTCATGGAAGATTATACATATCATTTTAATCCTGAAGGTATGAGAGTCCTTGGTGCTCATATGCTTGAAGTTTGTCCTACTATCGCTCTCGGGAAGCCTTCAGTTGAGATCCATCCGCTGTCAATAGGCGGAAAAGAAGATCCTGCCAGACTGGTGTTCAAGACTGCTACAGGCAATGCCATTAATGTGTCAGTTATTGATCTCGGTAACAGATTCCGTATGATTGTTAATAATGTTGAAGTAGTCAAATGTCCTGATATGCCTAACCTTCCTGTGGCAAGCGTGTTATGGAAGCCGCTGCCTGACCTTAAAAGGGGCGCGGCTGCTTGGATACTTGCCGGCGGAGCTCATCATACCGGGTTTAGTACTTCAATTAATTCCGAATACCTTGAGGATTTTGCAGGAATGATGGATCTAGAATACGTTCTTATCGATGAAAAGTGCGATCTGACTTCACTCAAAAATGAATTAAGGTGGAATGAGGTATATTTTCATATCAGCAAGGGAATATCCTAGGTTCAGTTTGATCGGGTATTAATTCTTAGTCTAAAAAATTGAACAGATATTCAGACAAGACAAAGCTTCTGGTTGCAGTTGACTGCATTATATTTGGTTACGACATTATCGAGAAGGAGATAAAATTGCTTCTATTTAAAAGACTGATCCAACCGTCGAAAGGAAAATGGTCGCTTGCCGGAGGCTTTGTCGATTCAAAAGAGAGTCTTGATGATGCTGCAAGCAGGATCCTGCGCAATATCACAGGGCTGGAATCAGTCTATCTGAAACAATCATTCGCTTATGGTGACCCGTTAAGAGATCCTGGTGCAAGAGTTATCTCAGTTGCATATTATGCACTCATAGCAATACGGGATATCAATAAGAGACTTGCCGAGGCAAACGGGGTCAGCTGGTTATCACTTACTAAATTGCCCGAGCTGATCTTTGATCATCCCCTAATGGTCAGACGGGCACTCAAAGATCTGCAAAATCAGATCAAGATCAAGCCTGTAGGGTTTGAGCTGCTGCCCGAAAAATTTACGCTTGTCCAGCTCCAGGATCTCTATGAGGCAATTTACATGAGAACAGTTGATAAAAGAAATTTCAGAAAGAAGATCCTGTCAATGGGTATTCTGGAAAAACTGGTTGAGAAGGAAAGGGAAACTTCAAAAAAAGGGGCATATTATTACAAGTTTAATGAAGGAACATATCGGAATTTAATACAAAATGGATTCTATTTCAATCTCGACGTAAGCTGAAGTTACTTCATCTCCAGATGATGTTTTATTTGGTTTTTGTGGTTCTTAAAAATTCAGGAATATGCTGGAAGAATTAAAAAACAAAGTATTCAAAGCTAATCTAGCCCTCGTTGAAAATGGATTGGTTATCCACACCTGGGGAAATGTAAGCGGACGGGATAAAGAAAGCGGCCTCATCGTGATTAAACCATCGGGAATAAGCTATGAAAGCATGAAGCCTGAAGATATGGTCGTGATTGATAAAGACGGAAAAACTGCAGAAGGGAGGCTCAAACCCTCAACTGATGCTCCCACTCATTTAATGCTATACAAAACATTTAATTCACTCGGCGGTATTGTGCATACCCATTCCGCGTTTGCAACCTCATGGGCACAGGCAGGCAGGCCGATACTGCCGTTTGGTACAACTCATGCCGATCACTTTTATGGTGAAGTCCCATGCACCAGGCAACTTACACAAAAGGAAACTCAGACCGGATATGAACTTAACACAGGGAAAGTAATTATCGAAAAGCTAGGTACTACCGATCCGCTTGATGTGCCCTCGGTTCTTGTAAATGGTCATGGACCGTTTTGCTGGGGAACCAGCGCAGAGATCGCAGTTTATAATGCCATAGCTCTGGAGGAAATCGCAAAAATGGCATTTTATACTGTATTGCTTGGTAAAACAGAACCAATAAGCCAGTTCCTTCTTGATAAACATTTTAAAAGGAAACATGGGAATGATTCCTATTATGGACAGGGCCCGAACAATTTGTAAATTCAATTTTTTTTAATCAATGTGACACTGTGACTTCCGGAAGGGTCTCACACAGAAGATAAAAAGTTCAATTCAATTAAAATATGGTAAAGAAATTTGTAATTGGGATTGACTACGGAACTGACTCAGTTCGTTCTGTAGTCGTTGATACAACCAATGGAAAAATCATCGGAACTTCGGTATTTGAGTATCCGAGATGGAAGAAAGGACTGTTTTGCGACCCTTCAATAAACCAGTTTCGTCAGCATCCGCTCGATTTTATTGAAGGCCTGGAACAATCTGTAAAAGGTGCCATAGCTGGATTGCCCGGGGATATAGTGGATAATATTGCCGGGATAACAGTGGACACAACAGGTTCAACACCTGTTGCAGTCGACCGGGAAGGGACTCCGCTCTCGCTGAAAAAGGAATTTGAAAATAATCCGGATGCCATGTTCGTGCTGTGGAAAGATCATACATCGGTTAAAGAGGCTGATGAGATAAATAAACTGGCCAGAGAATGGGGAGGCATCGATTTTACAAAATACGAAGGCGGGATTTATTCCTCAGAATGGTTCTGGGCAAAAATACTGCATGTCCTTCGTCACAGCGAAGCAATAAGGAAGAGCGCATGGTCATGGGTGGAGCATTGCGACTGGATCCCCGGTTTATTAACCGGGAAGACTAATCCGGATCAGCTGAAAAGGAGCCGTTGTGCTGCAGGACATAAAGCAATGTGGCACACTGATTTTGATGGTTTGCCCGATGACAGATTCCTTACAAAGCTCGACCCTTTGCTGTCAGGTCTGCGTGACAGGCTGTTTACCAAAACTTATACCAGTGAGACTGAAGCAGGAATTATTTCCTCAGAATGGGCTGGCAGACTGGGTCTGCCTGCCGGGGTGAAGATCGGTGTGGGGACATTTGATGCTCATACAGGTGCTGTTGGAGGAGAGATAAAGCCTTATTATCTTGTTAAAGTGATGGGAACATCCACATGCGACATGATAGTGGCACCAATGGCTGAGGTGGGAGATAAGCTTGTTGCCGGCATCTGCGGACAGGTCGACGGGTCAATTATCCCGGGGATGCTGGGGCTTGAAGCAGGACAATCAGCTTTCGGCGATATCTACGCCTGGTTTGGCAAATTGCTTATGTGGCCCATAACGAATATCATTTCAGAGATGAAATGGCTGGAAGAAGAATCAATAAGAAGATTAACACAGGAAGCTTCTGATAAGTTAATTGAGCAATTAAGCAAACTGGCTGAAGCCATCCCTGTTGAAGAATCATCGGTACTGGCGCTCGACTGGATGAATGGCAGGCGTACACCAGATGCAAATCAGGCTCTCAAAGGTGCGATCACCGGGCTCTCGCTGGGATCCGACGCACCAAGAATCTTTAAGGCACTGGTAGAAGCAACGGCATTCGGGTCAAAAATGATTAATGACCGTTTTACTTCCGAAGGTATTCGTATTGATGGAGTTATAGCTATCGGAGGCGTGGCAAGGAAAAATCCATTTGTAATGCAGACAGTCGCAGATGTGCTGAATATGCCTATAAAAGTTGCTGCTAGTGACCAGACCTGTGCACTTGGATCAGCGATGAGCGCATCGGTTGTTTCCGGCATTTATAAAGATATACCTTCTGCCCAGAAGGCTATGGGCGGGGGATTCGAAAAGGAGTATCTTCCCGATCCTGAAAGAGCGAAAAAATATGAGGCACTGTTTAAAAAGTACAAAGAGCTTGGTTCAATTATTGAAAAAAGACAACTTTATTAATTCTAGGTCCACGCAAAGGAAAAATCTGAAAAAACGTAATATT
Organism: uncultured Bacteroidales bacterium; assembly: GCA_963715785.1. GTDB lineage: Bacteria > Bacteroidota > Bacteroidia > Bacteroidales > VadinHA17 > LD21. The sequence goes on along the minus strand of OY970276.1, from coordinate 229,266 downwards.
GAAGTACAAATGAAAAAATCCATCCTTTCTTTAATCAGTTTGCTGCTGTCGGTTTATCAACTGACAAATGCCCAGAAAACAGAACAGGAACCTGTTAATCAGTTAGTAATAATTGCAAATCATCCCGGACCGGTTATCAGCAAGGATATTTACGGGCACTTTTCAGAACACCTTGGAAATTGTATTTATGGTGGCCTTTGGGTGGGTACCGATTCGAAAATTCCGAATACTTACGGAATAAGAAATGACGTGCTGTTCGCATTGCGTGAGATAAAGATCCCCAATCTGCGTTGGCCCGGTGGATGTTTTGCTGATACATACCACTGGAAAGATGGTATAGGTCCGAAAGAAAAAAGACCTTCAATTATTAATACCAACTGGGGCGGAGTGACTGAAGATAACTCCTTCGGAACCCACGAGTTCATGAAACTGACTGAACTGCTTGGCTGTGACGCCTATATAAATGGAAACGTAGGTTCAGGATCGGTAAGGGAAATGGCAGAATGGATTGAATATCTTACCTCCGGTGCTGTCAGCCCGATGACAAAACTCAGAAAGGAAAACGGCCGTGAAGATCCCTGGAAAGTAAAATATTTTGCTATTGGAAATGAGAACTGGGGTTGCGGCGGAAATATGACGGCTGACTTCTATGCCAGCACAATGAAGCAATATTCCACATTCCTTGGCAACTATTCGGGCAATCAGCTTTACAGAGTTGCCTGTGGCCCATCTGATTATAATTTTTCATGGACCGAAACCCTTATGAAAGACGCTGCGACACGTGCAATGTTTCAGGGAATATCGATACACTACTATTCTGTTGTTGACGGATGGGATTTTAAGGGATCAGCAACCAATTTCACCGAACGGGAATGGTTTGAGACATTGCGGCTGAATCTTAAAATGGATGAGATTATCAGTGGGCATGCTGCAATTATGGACAGATACGATCCCGAGAAAACCAAAGGTATAATTGTAGATGAATGGGGCAACTGGTTCAATGTTGAACCAGGGACCAATCCAGGGTTCCTATTCCAGCAAAATAGCATGCGTGATGCGATCACCGCAGCAATTAACCTGAATATTTTTAATAAACATGCCGACAGAGTGAAAGGAGCGAACCTGGCTCAGATGGTTAACGTTCTTCAATCGGTAATCCTTACTAAGGGCGATAAGATGGTTCTGACTCCGACATACTGGGTCTTCAGAATGTTCAGGGTCCACCAGAACGCAGATCTTATTAATCTTGACCTCAGATGTGAGGATTATACTTATGGCGATAAGAAAATTCCGTCAATTTCAGCTTCCGCCTCAGTAGACAATGATGGCAAAATGCATATCTCGCTGGCCAACCTGAATCCTGACAAGCCGGTAACTCTGACATGTCAGTTGATTGGCAGTACTTTTAAAAAAGTAACCGGGGAAGTACTGACTTCTGACCAGATGAATTCGTATAATAGCTTTGAAAATCCTGAAAAAGTCAAGCCTGCTACATTCAATGGATTTGCTTTGAAAGATGGAACTTTAAGCGTAACTATGCCATCAAAATCGGTGGTTGTCTTAGAGCTGACACGATAACCAGGGGATAGTAAGTCATATAGATAACACTACATGATTAACAGAAAAATAAAGTTTTAATATGAAAAATCTGATTAAAGCCACTTTTGCTGTTACAGGAATAATATTATTAATCGGATGCACAGGAAAATCCGGTGTTGTTCAGGATTATCCGATCCAGCCGGTACCATTTACGGCAGTTAAGCTGACAGATAATTTCTGGGAGCCGCGAATAATAAAGAATGCATCAGTTACAATCCCGATAGCATTCGGCTATTGTGAATCTACAGGGCGAGTAAAAAATTTTGAAATTGCCGCAGGGTTGGATACCGGCAATTTTCAGACCATTTATCCTTTTGACGATTCTGATGTTTATAAAATAATAGAAGGTGCCAGTTATTCTCTCCAAACAAAACCTGATCCTAAACTTGAGGCTTATCTTGATACCCTGATATACAAAATTGGGTTGGCTCAGGAACCCGATGGCTATCTGTATACCAACCGGACAATTGCGGAAAAACACGGAGGTAAAGGCCTTCATGAGTGGGCAGGTAAAAACAGATGGGAAATGGATTCTGTCCTTAGCCACGAACTGTATAACCTCGGACATCTGTATGAGGCTGCTGTGGCTCATTATCAGGCTACCGGTAAAAGAACACTGCTTGACATCGCATTGAAATCGGCTGATCTGGTAAACAAAGATTTCGGATATGACAAAGTAAGGGTTTATCCTGGTCACCAGGTGATCGAAATGGGTCTCGTAAAACTTTATAGAGTCACAGGTGAAAAGAAGTATCTCGATCTGGCCAGATTTTTCCTTGAGATCCGTGGCCCAAAAGGTCAGGAGTACAATCAGGCAATGCTGAAACCTGTCGATCAGACTGAAGCTGTCGGGCATGCAGTAAGAGCTGCATATATGTATTCGGGCATGGCTGATATTGCAGCAATAGGAAATGATCCCGCTTACCTTAATGCAATTACAAAAATATGGGACGATCTGGTTTACAGCAAAATGTACCTGACAGGAGGAATTGGAGCCAGCGGCGGAAATGAGGGATTCGCCGGTCCTTTTGTGCTGCCAAATAAAACAGCTTATTGCGAAACCTGTGCTTCCATCGGCGATATTTTCTTTAATCACAGGCTATTTCTCTTACATGGCCAGTCAAAGTACATTGATATTCTTGAAAAAACACTCTATAATTCAATGCTCTCGGGAGTATCACTTTCAGCTGACAGGTTCTTCTATCCCAATCCGCTTGAATCAAATGGAAAACAACAGCGTCAGGCATGGTTCGGATGCGCATGCTGCCCGTCGAATGTAGCAAGGTTTGTGCCTGCTATTCCCGGCTACATCTATGCCGTTACGGATAAAGCCCTTTATATCAATCTCTTTATATCGAATGATGCCAGCATTAAGCTTGGAAAAGGGGAAATAGGCATCTCTCAAAAAGCAAACTTCCCATGGGATGGCAAGGTTGAAATAACTGTTAATTCAAATACTGCCGGATTATTTGTAATGAAGATCAGGATCCCCGGCTGGGCTCAAAATGAAGCGATCCCAGGAGGGTTGTATAAATTTACAGATACAGATGATGAAAAAGTGACTCTAACCATTAATGGCGGTAATTATGATTATAAAGTAACTGACGGCTACGCAATAATTCCGGGCAAATGGGAAACAGGGGACAAGATCAATATAGAATTTCCTATGCCGGTTCGGAAAGTTTTTGCTGATGAAAGGGTTAGAGAGGATAGCAACAAAATTGCTTTTCAGAGAGGACCGGTCATATATTGTGCAGAAGAACCTGATAACCTAAAGGGAAATGTACTCGATTTGGTTATAAGGAGGGATGCAGCTGTTTCATCGGAGTTTGAACCTTCTCTGCTGGGAGGTACCCAGGTAATTAAAACTACCGGCATTTTCCTGAATAAGACTTCTGATATTAAACTTGGGAAGCTTGAAGAAAAGCAGGTAAAATTGATCCCCTATGCACTCTGGAATAACCGGGGTGCTGCTAAAATGAGGGTCTGGTTTCCTGCATTGCTTCAATAAGCACCTGGTAACAATCCTTATAAGTATTTTAGAAATTATTCCGTAGATAATCCCATTATCGGAAATGAAAAAGGCAGCAATTTTTATTCTGGTATCAGCACTGGCATTGGTGAATTGTTGCAAGACTTTAAAATCAGCCGATAAATCAGACATCAGCGCTCTGTCGCGAAGGACTTATTATATCGATAATTTTGCAGGGGACGATAAGAATCCGGGAACTGAAAAAAAACCAATAAGATCAATAAAAGAACTTAATGCCAGGATTCAGATAAATCCAGGAGATGCCTGCTTTGCAAGCGGGCAGGCTTTTGATGGGACTTTATATCTAAGCGGAATAATCAGGACCGATAATGATCCTCTGGTAATAACTTCATATGGTGAAGGCAGGGCAACAATTAACAGCGAAACCAATGAGGCGATAGTTATTAAAAACAGCCGGAATATCCTCATAGTAAATCTGTATTTAAAGGGAAGTGGCAGAAATAGTGGTAATAAAACAAATGGTTTATCAATTGCACACTCTGACAGATGCAAAATTGAAAACATAAACGCTTCCGGATTTCAGAAATCAGGTATCGATCTTTATGATTGCACTTACTCTGAAGTAAATGGAATCATTGCAACGGATAACGGTTTTAGCGGTATTAACGTTATGGGGTCAGTAAGGAATCTTTCAAGGAATATTTTAATCAGGGACTGTAAAGCTGAAAATAACCCGGGAGACCCTTCAAATCTCGAAAATCATAGCGGCAATGGCATTCTTGTGGGAGTTTCCGACAGTGTCACGATTGATCACTGTTCCGCTACGAACAATGGATGGGATATGCCGAGGCAGGGTAATGGCCCTGTTGGAATATGGGCATGGGAAAGTGATCATATTACAATCCAGTATTGTATAAGCTACCGGAACAAAACTTCAAAAAATGCTAAGGACGGTGGGGGATTTGATCTCGATGGAGGAGTGACCAACTCGCTGATTCAGTATTGCTTATCTTATGAAAATCAGGGAGCTGGTTACGGATTATTTCAGTATGCCGGTGCTTCAAACTGGTCAGATAATACCATAAGGTATTGTGTCAGCATTAATGATGCAAAAACAACAGAAGGAGCTGGAGGAATATTTATCTGGAATGGCTCAAATGACACCCTTCAGCTGAATAAATGCAGTATATATAATAATGTAATATATAATACAACCGCTCCATTGATAAGTTATGAAAGCGCTTCAGCGCATAAAAATTTTATATTTTGCAACAATATCTTTATCGGATCAGGAAATGCCCTTGCAGGCAATTATTCGGGAAGCAGTTTTCTGGGCAATGACTGGTGGAATACCGGAGGCGATCGCAGGTTTCTTGGATATGCTGATCTGTCCCGGTGGGCTGGAAAAACCGGGCAGGAGATGAGGAATGGCCAATTTATGGGTATGCAGCTTGATCCTGAATTCACAGGTCCGCTCATTACCGGTATCACCGATCCTAATAGTCTGAAAAAACTTTCGGGTTACACATTAAAACCTGGTTCTCCACTTAAGGATAAAGGCCTTGATCTAAGGTCCGTTTTTGGGATTGACAGGCCGCTTCATGATTTTTACGGAAATTCAGTCCCCGCGGGAAATGCCTGCGAGCCCGGTATTTATGAAATGAAATAATCCTGCTTTGATAGGCTGCATTACCGGGGTTACTTTATTTGAATAAAACATTAATATATTTGACCTAAAGATTCATATTATATGATTGGGAAATATATGATATTCACGCCGGGGGCCAGGGGAAACCTGGGTGAGGAATGGCGTCAATGCCTGAAGCAGATTATTTATAAACGGGAGACGGGTCAGAGACTTATAAAACTGAATGTTTTTGCAGATGTACCCGACTTTAATAATTTTATAAAAATAAGCAGGGAAATCAGCAAGACTATTCGTGATGCTTTTGGAAACCAGGGCCCCGCTTTTAATGTAACTGCTCATCCTCCTGAAGTGCCATGGAAGGTAAGTGTTGAGGCAGGATACAGGGATTCTGATTCTTCAGATATTATCACAAAATATTATAACTCAGTACCTTATGTTGTTTGTACCTCTGATGCAGGGACAGAGCTATGGGCAGGCGGCCTTGGTTCCGGACAATTTCAATCTGATACGCGTGGAGCAGCGTCTGCAGCGTTTGATCAGATGAAGGCAATTCTCGATGCGGAAGGAATGTCATTTAATAACGTGGTGCGTCAATGGAATTTTATCGGGAATATCCTCGAAATGAATAATAGTTTTCAGAACTACCAGGTTTTTAATGAGGTAAGAAGTGAATTTTATCAGAGCTACCGGACAGTTCATGGTTATCCTGCTGCTACAGGGATAGGAATGAAATTAGGTGGTGTGATTATTGATTTTTGTGCCGTTATGCCAAAAGGGCAGATATCGATAAAGCCAATTGAAAATCCAAACCAGGTGAATGCTTATGAATACGGACAGGAAGTGCTCAAAGGAACTTCTGACAGTGGGAAAACGGTAAAACATCCGCCACAGTTTGAACGTGCACTCCTTATGGCAGGGCAGATACAGTCGACACTTTTTATTTCCGGAACTGCCTCTATTATAGGCCAGGAAACGATAGGAATCGATGACGTTGAAAAACAAACTTTTGTAACTCTCGACAACCTGAATAAACTTGCAGACAATAAGAGATTGGGAAGGATGATCACCAGCGATGATATGGAATGGGGGAAATTTATATTGCTGCGGGTTTATATAAAGAAACAGGATGATTTTAAAAAGGTAAAATCGATTTGTCAGGAACGACTCCCCGGTGTCCCTGCAATTTTTATAGAATCCGATATTTGCCGCGATGACCTACTCGTAGAAATAGAGGCAGAATTCTTAATTGAAAATTAGATTGCCTGTTGCAATTTCCAACAACGGCTATTCCTCCGGGCAGGCCGATAAAATCCTGAATTTTAATATGATCTGTGGCTGTACTGGCAGGTCATATTCGTGTTGCTATAATCTGGAAATCAGGTATAGAACTGCCGTAATAATAATGATATAAACCAAAATTTCCATATTCCTGAATGTCCGGCTCTTCATACATTTTGAATTAATCAATACCTGCCTCATTTGAAATTCTATCTGAGAATAAATGTAAGGCCTAAAAGCCTGGCACGTAAGCATTGTTTGTTAATAGTTAGATACCAATTTGTTTTTCTGGCTGCCATATTTATCATTATCCTGATTTCTAAGGCAACACATACAAAGTTTATACCCGGATAATCTGAATAGTTCGATTTATTTCGTATCTTAATCGGGTCGAAATCGATCGTTGGGGATATCTGCATTATTGTTTTTGTTAATGAAACTGTGTTCTGTACATTGCCAGTTCAGTCATAAAAAAATTGACATTTTCAATATTAGATTATTGAAAGTCCTGATATTATTTACTCTTTTCACGTTCTTTAATCTGTCCCTGGTAAATTCCCAGAGCGGGCGATTTGTATTTTCTCATGTCGATATAAATAACGGGTTGTCAGATAATTCTGTAAAATGTATTTACAAAGATCTGAAAGGGTTCGTCTGGTTTGGCACGAATAATGGCCTCAATAGATTTGATGGTTACAAATTTGAGGTCTTTCAGCATAAAAATTCCGATTCACTCTCTGTCTCCGATAATGATATTAATGCGATAACAAGTGATAAAAACGGGAATCTGTGGGTCGGAACAGGAAATGGCATAAATGTTCTGAATTGCGAGACTTTTAAATTCAGAAGGTTGAATCTTGTTTCTTCAGCTCCCTTCTTATGCCCTGACATTGGCTATATAACCACAATGTCAACTGATTCTGAAGGTAACATAATGGTCGGGACTCATAACGGATTATTTTTATTCAACCAGCAAAATAACTCCTTCAGGCATATCCTGGTTGATGAACAATCGTGCTCATCGCGGCTAAATAATATTACTGCTATAGCCCCTGACAGAGCACATTCTTTCTGGATAGGCACCGCAAACGGTTATATTATTAAGTATAATCAAAATTCAAATTCAATTGAAAAATTTGAGTCATACAGGGAAAATAAAGACCATACCGGGAGTATTTCGAGATTATTTGTTGATAATGAAAACAACCTTTGGGTAGGTGAGCTGAACGGTCTCCATGTTTTTAATATAAATAAGAATTCATGGGATCTTAATTTTCAGAAAAACTATGGAGAAATTTTCAGAAATCTGCAAATTTCGGGTATTTATGAAGACAGAGACAACCTCATCTGGATTGCGACTGACGGAAACGGCGTATTTATAATAAATGATGAAGAAAACGGCCCTGTAAATCTTAAAAATCTGCCTTACGCCGAAGGTTCCCTTTCAACAAACGGTTTGTCCACTTTATATTGTGATAATTCGGGAATTGTATGGATCGGTTCATCAAAAAGGGGGGTTGATTTCTATAAGTATAATGTCAGGAAATTCAGATTATTCAGAAACTATCCATCTGAACCTAACAGCCTTAGCAATAACGATGTCGACTGCATTACGGAAGATAGCAACGGCAACATATGGATTGGAACAAATGGAGGGGGGTTAAACTTATATAACAGGCTTACAAACAGATTTTATCATTATGGTACCGATAAAAATCAATCCGGTAGTCTGAGCAGCGATGTCATTGTTTCAATTTTTGAGGATTCTGAAAGGAAACTCTGGATCGGAACCTATTTTGGAGGATTGAACTGCTTCGATCCTGAAAATGGGAGAATAACGGTTTATCATCACAGTGATACCGACGCAAGCACTCTTTCAGATGACCGGATCTGGAGTATATGTGAGGACAGCCATAAAAACCTTTGGATTGCCACTCTTACCAGCGGTTTAAACCTGTTCGACCGGAAAACCGGGAAGTTTAAACGCATTAATTCTCAGAACAGTTCCATTTGTTTCGATTATATAAATTCCTTATCAATCGATGATTCAGATAATCTCTGGATAAGTTCTGCTAACGGACTCATTTATTATGATCCTGATCAGAACAGATCACGATGTTATTTCAATGATCCCTCAATTCCGACTTCAATAAGTGATAATCACATTATTTCCACATTCAAGGATAGCAGGGGCTTGTTCTGGATATGCACGAATAATGGGCTCAACCTTATGGATCAGGCAAACGATAATTTTCGCGTTTTCAATGAAGAGGACGGTTTGCCGTCTAAAAGCGTATTCAGGATTGAGGAAGACAGTAATTCGGATCTTTGGCTAAGCACTAAAAACGGGCTCTCAAAGCTGATAATAGGTCATGGCACCGGCAATGACTCTCTTTCCTTTCAATTTCTGAACTATGGAATGAGTGATGGTCTGCAGGGAAAGGAATTTAATCCGACATCAGCTTTTAAAACAAGAGATGGTCAGCTTTGGTTTGGAGGACCGGATGGGTTAAACGCATTTTATCCGGTTGAAATAAAAGAGGACAGCTCATCTTCAAAGCTGGTAATCACTAATCTCAGGATTGATAATAATATTATTAATAATGGTGAAGTCATCAACGGCAGGGTGCTTCTCGAAAAATCAATTTTCAATACCGATAAGATAGTCTTAAAGTTTATTGAAAATTCCTTTACAATTGACTTTGCTGCCCTGAATTATTTTTTCCCCCGGAAGAATAAGTATGCATACACTCTTGAAGGTTTTAATGATAAATGGATCACTACCGACGGGATGGAAAATTATGCAACTTTCGCCAATCTGAAGAGCGGAACATATACGTTTAAGGTGAAAGGCACAAATTCTGACGGAATCTGGAATGAATCACCTAAGACACTTAAGGTCAGAATACTCCCGCCATTCTGGGCCAGCTGGTATTCTTATGTAATCTATTTTATTGTGATTTCCTCATTATTGCTTTTTCTTCGTTACCTCATACTTGCCCGAGAGAGAATGAAGACTCAGATGGAGCATGAATATATTGAATCACAGCATATTCATGCGATTGATTCAATGAAGATAAAATTTTTTACGAATATCTCGCACGAGTTCAGGACCCCGCTTACCCTTATTTTTTCTCCGGTAGAAAAATTAATGTCTCAATTAAAAAACAAACCAGAGGAGAAATATCTGAGCCTCATATTTCAGAATGCCAAAAGACTTTTGTTTATGGTGAATCAGCTCCTTGACCTGAGGAAAATGGAGGTTCAGGGTTTCGGCTATAATCCGTCAGCAGGAAATATAATATCATTCATTGAAGAGGCAGTCTTTTCCTTTAATGATCTTTCTGAGCACAAGCATACCCGTCTGGTGTTTCATTCCGATATAAAAGAGCTTGATACATTGTTTGACAAGGATAAGCTGGAAAAGATAATGTTCAATCTTCTGTCCAACGCCTTCAAATTCACACCAGTTGACGGAGAAATTTCAGTTACCATTCTTGCCAGATACCCGGGCAGCCAGTCTGATTACAAAGGAAAGGTTACAAAACCTTCCCATATCACCATTGAGGTCGAAGACACCGGCATAGGAATTCCGAAGGATAAAATTGATAATCTGTTCGTCAGCTTTTATCAGGTTGAATCAGAAATGTCAGGAGCAGGATCAGGGATAGGCCTGGCACTGGTGAAGGAATTTGTAAAATTGCATGACGGTGAGATAACTGTAAAAAGTGAACCGGGGAAGGGCAGTTGCTTTACTGTCACTCTTCCTGTTGCATGTAACGGACATGCCGTATCGGAGAAAATTTTGCAAAAAACCGATCTGAACGAATTAAGCTACAGGCCTCCGGTATTGGCCGAGGATACTGGTACCAGGGCAGTACCCATTGAAAGACCGACTTTGCTGATAGCGGAAGATAATGATGATCTGCGGTTTTATATCAAGGATAACCTTCAGAAAAACTATAATGTTTATGAAGCTTCGAATGGGGAAGAGGCACTCGCAATAATACAAAAGATTGTCCCGGATCTGATTATCAGTGATATAGTCATGCCGGGAATTGATGGGATAGAGTTATGCAAAAGGATAAAAGCGGATAAAGCGTTATATCATATTCCTATTATCCTGCTCACTGCACTGTCAACGGAAGAAGAACAATCTGTAAGTCTTGAAACGGGTGCCGATGATTGTATCCTGAAACCGTTCAATTTTCAGATACTGGAAGCCAAAATCAGTAATCTTATCTCTGTCAGAAGAAATTTAAAGCATGTTTTCAGCAATAGGCTGGTTATAGAGCCAAATGAGATTGACATTACCTCAATGGATGAGCAATTTATTCATAAAACACTCGACCAGATTGAAAAAAATATATCAAGGACTGATTATACCGTTGAGGAGTTAAGCCGTGATTTAGGAATAAGCAGAACGCTGCTTTACAAAAAGATTTTAACCCTGACAGGGAAACCGCCTCTGGAATTCATCCGCACATTAAGGTTGAAGAGGGCTGCCCAGCTTCTTCAAAAAAGCCAGCTCAATGTGTCCGAGATTGCTTATCAGGTCGGATTCAATGATCCTAAATATTTCAGGAAACATTTTAAAAATGAGTTTGGCGTACTTCCATCAAAATATGTTGAGAAGCTCAGGTAAAAAACACCAACTATAACCAACTGACCCCTCAAACCTGAACATTTCATACTCTTCCTGAACAAAAGATAGCTTTACATTTGGAGAGACCTTAACCTGTTGTATAGTTTTTACCTGATCGTGAACTAACCAGTTAAGTATTTACATACCTAAAACTCAAAACTATGATTAAACGAGGTGCTTTATTATTTTTATTGCTACTGGCTAACCTGAGTCTGATGGCCCAGACGACAATTACTGGGGTCATAAAAGACCAGGATGGAAAACCCATGGCCGGCGTAACTGTCGTTGTCAAGGGTACCACAGTCGGAATTTTGTCAGATTCCAATGGGAGATACGCTCTTGTTGCTCCCAAAGGAAGCACTACACTGCTGTTTTCTTTTGTCGGATTTACATCCCAGGAGATAGAAATTAATGGTAAATCTGCCATTGATGTTTCTCTTGAGTCAGGTCTGACCGGACTTGATGAGGTAGTGGTAGTTGGTTATGGTGTTCAAAAGAAAAAGCTCGTTACCGGTTCAACAATTGAAGTAAAAGGTGACGAAATTACAAAACAGAACACAGTATCGCCAATGACGGCATTACAGACCCTGACTCCTGGTATAAACATTACAAAAGTCTCAGGTGAGCCTGGAGCTGGATTTAAAGTTAATATCCGCGGGGTAGGCACGATTGGGAACTCTCAACCATTATACATTGTTGATGGAGTACCCCGGGGAGATATAAATTATCTAAACCCAAGCGACATTCAATCAATTGATGTTTTAAAAGATGCTGCATCGGCAGCTATTTATGGCGCAAGAGCTTCTAATGGTGTTATCATGGTTACTACTAAAAGGGGTGAAGCAAATTCCCTGAGTGTAACTTATGATGGTTATGCCGGAGTTCAAAATGTATTCAAGTTATTGCCTTTGCTCAACGCACAGGAATACCTGATGATAATGAATGAAGCACGCATGAATTCAAATCTTGCTCCATATGGTCCGGCAGATTATAATACCCTGCTTGATCCGGTTTATTATAAAAAAATTGTTGATGGCACATGGAGCGGGACTAACTGGCTCAAGGAAATGCAAACAAAAAATGCTCCAATTCAAAGTCATGCTATCAATGTCACCGGTGGTAACGCGGTATCCATATTTTCACTAGGAGCTTCATATACTTCTCAGGATGGTATTTTCGGATACCCTGTTCAATCGAAATACGACCGCTATACATTTCGCATTAATTCAGATCATGTAATCCTTAAAAAAGATTTCGACGTTATAAAGATAGGCGAGAATTTATCATTTACCTACACTCAGAGTCATGGTATCCGTACCGGGAATATGTGGTGGAATAACATTCTCAATGCTGCTCAGGCGCTCCCTATACTTCCCATGTATGCTAACAATAATACCGATCCTGCTTTTCCGTATCATAACGTACTCCCCTGGAATACTAATGATGCGAACCCCCAAGCCAGCATGATTTATGGTGGTTCAAATATTAATAAAAGCACTAATCTAAATGCTAATGTGTACCTGGAAATTCAGCCGATTAAGGGGCTTAAGTATAAAACCACTTTTTCGCTTAACCCAAGTCAGTCTACGTACAGAAGCTGGAGCCCGATTTATTATTTAGGCCCGACTAACCAGTCGTTATTAAATGGTGTTTCACAAAGTGCCAGCGGAGGCCTTGGCGGATGGCTGTTTGAAAACACTCTGAACTATCAATTCTCACTGAGAGCTGTTCATAATTTTAACATTTTAGCAGGTATGAGCGCTGAGCGTTGGGGTCTTGGTGATAATATTTCAATAACGAATTCAAATAGTGTTTTCAACGATTTTGAACATGCTTATATTGATAACGCAAATGTCCCTGGAACCGCTAGCATAGGCGCTAGTCCATGGGGTAAAGGTGGCATTCTTTCGTATTTCGGACGTATTAATTACGACTATAAGGAAACCTATTTGCTAACCCTGGTCCTGCGCGCTGATGCTTCATCAAATTTTGCAAAAGGACACCGCTGGGGTACCTTCCCCTCTGCATCGGCAGGCTGGGTTGTTACTAACGAACAATTTATGGAATCAGCCAAATCGGTTTTGAATTTTCTGAAATTAAGAGGCAGTTGGGGACAAAATGGTAACCAGAGTATACCCGGGTTCCAATATGTATCGCAAATTGCCTATAATACTGATCCTGATACGCGCGCAAACTATTATTTTAATGCAGATAAACTCACTCCGACGTTAGGTGCATATCCTTTAAACATTCCCACATTCGATTTGAAATGGGAAACGTCAGAGCAATTAGATCTTGGATTGGATGCCCGCACTCTTGGTTCAAAAATGAATCTGGCTTTTGATTACTACATTAAGACTACAAAGGACTGGTTGGTTGCTGCTCCAATTTTAGCCAGCTGGGGAGTCGATAAAGCACCATATATTAATGGTGGTGAAATTAAGAACAAGGGTATTGAAATTGCTTTAGGCTGGAATGACCAGGCTGGTGATCTGTCGTATGGCATCAGTGGGAATATGAGCTATAATACCAATGAGGTTACAGAAATAAAGAACAGTCAAAAAATAATAAATGCCGACAATGTAAAATTGTGGGGTAATGGTCCTTATGTTGCGCGGGCCCAGGTCGGTTTTCCTGTCGGATATTTCTGGGGCTACAAAACCGCAGGGATTTTCCAAAACGAAGCTGAAGTTGCAAACTATAAAAATGCAGAAGGGAAAATTATTATGCCTAATGCCTTGCCAGGTGATGTGAAATTTGTAGATACTGACGGCAATGGCGTGATTGAAGATGCCGACAAGGTAATGATAGGTGACCCGAATCCCGATTTTGTTTATTCACTGAACTTAAATGCCAAATTTAAAGGCTTCGACTTCCTGGTTACATTTTATGGTGTGGCAGGGAACCAGATAGCACGCTGCTGGCACGATGCAGGACAAGGGGATAATAATTATACAACCGAAATACTGAACAGATGGCATGGCGAAGGAACTTCAAATAAAATTCCACGTGTAACTGCCGGATCAAGCATTAATTTTCAGTATACTTCAGATCTTCAGATTGAAAATGGTGATTATTTAAGAGTCAGCAATATGACTGTAGGATATGACTTTAAAATGCTTTTCAAGTCATTGCCACTGCAGCAATTACGCTTATTCTTTACCGTTCAGAACCTTTACACATTCACCAAATATTCAGGAATGGATCCTGAAATTGGTACCAGTACTGATGATACTTCTTATGGCTGGGGTAAAGGAGTTGACCTGGGTTTTTACCCGTCTCCCCGGACAGTAATGCTTGGTGCTAGTATAAAATTTTAAATACATGTTAGATTATGAAAAAGATATATTTATTTCTAGCTACACTGCTGCTGGTTGCTGGCTGTACTGAAAAGTTTTTGGATACACAGGACCTCACAAAGAAAAATAGTGATAATTATCCCAGCACACCCGTAGAAGCCAATGAGGCATTAACCGGAGTGTATAATATATTACCCAGTATGGGCGGAATTAATAATATTCTGCTTATTTCCAATATTATGTCCGATGACTGTTTGGGAGGTGGAGGACAAAATGACCGTGACCCACAAGCCATGGAATATTTCCGCGTAAAAATCCCGAATGAATATTCAGTGCCGTGGGCTCAGAATTACAAAGGTATCTTCCGTGCAAATTCACTTTTAAATTCAATTGGGAAAGTTGTATGGAAGGGAAATGCAGAAAGGCAAAGAATTTTTGGAGAAGTAAGTTTTCTCAGGGCATATTATTATTTTGATCTGGCTCGTTTGTTCGGACAAGTTCCTTTAGTAATAACTCCGGAACCTGCAAATCTTCCAAAAGCTACACCGGAAGAGCTTTACGGCCAAATTGCCACCGATCTGAAAAATGCAATAGATTCTTTACAGGCTGCTCCTATCACGGAGTCATGGAGAATTTCCAATATGGGCAGGGTTACCAAGTATGCTGCCGAAGGTTATATGGCAAGGGTATTCCTGTTCTATACCGGGTATTATCAACAAACCAGCCTGCCAACTGCCGATGGCGGTTCAATTACTAAAGATCAGGTAATTGCCTGGATAGATGATGTGGTTGATAACAGCGGCACCACTCTGATTCCCGAGTTTAGGAATATGTGGCCTTACTCAATCGACGCAGCAACCAATTATGGTTATGTTAGTAAATATCACCTTAGCTGGGTAACCGACTTAGGCAATACAGAAAGTATATTCGAAATACCTTTTTGCGGACTGACCATGAGTGATTGGGGATCAAAAAATTACTACAATAACACGGTTAATTTGTTCTGTGGCCACAGAGACGCTGAAGCAAAACTTCCTTTTGGCCATGGTTGGGGATTTGGACCGGTTAACCCTAATTTTGTTCATTCATGGCCCGATGCTGATACCGTCAGAAAGACAGGTTCAATTTGGGATCAGGATGCCGAAAAGGATTATACCTCCTCATATGTATTTGGAGCTGATATGCAATGGCATGAGACAAAATACTCGGAGAAGAAATATATCCCTATTAACATTTCAACGCCTAACGGTATTGTTAATTATGCTGTAAGTTTATATGGATCAGTAAACGATATTCAGCTTGATAATACCCAGAATATTGTTCTTCTTCGCTTAGCTGATGTCATGCTTATGGGTGCCGAGCTGGGAGGTAGCAGAGCCCAGTCTTATATGGATCAGGTAAGAGCCAGATCAAATTTATCCTCAGTACCGGCTACACTTGATAACATTAAAAATGAACGTCGCTGGGAACTCGCTTTTGAAGGACTCCGTTATTTCGATTTATTGCGTTGGTATGGTCCCGAAGCTGGTGTTATTATTAAACAAAATGAGACGGGCGCAACAATTTACAATATGGCCGCACAGACCTCAATTAATGTTTCTGATAATGGAGTTTTTGCAAATATAGATCAGAGAGTCAGGGATACTGGCGGATTTCTTATGATACCTGATGACCAGATCAAATTGTCGGTCGGAGTACTGGTGCAGAATCCTGGATGGACAAACTCTGCTGATATAATTTATTAATGTTTAATCTCTAATACGAAATGTTATGAATAAAGGTTTTTATACTTTGATGGGTTTAGCATTGATAATGACATCATGCGAAACCATCGAGAACAGAGATGAACTGGGGCCCGTTCTTACAAAGGACCAATTGTCGATTCAAGTCGTTCAACCAACTACAGGTTCAAACACCGTAATTCTTCAGAACGATACAAAAGGCGCTATTATTTATTGGGACTGGGGAACCGGTACCTCACATAGAGCAATAGATACTATCTATATACCATTTGCCGGCACATTCACATTAAAATACACTGCTTTTTGCGCTGGTGGTACAGTTACCGATTCAACAACTTTCACAATTGCTGCAAATGATGACGCTTTCTTCGACAAAGATCCGGCATGGAAAGGTTTGACAAATGGTGGCTCCGGTCAAACCTGGGTATGGGCCCTAGACATACCTGGCGGAATTATTGCCGGCAACGGACCTGAAAATTGTACAGCGCCTGCATGGTGGACCATGGATGCTTCTGCTGGTAACTCATGGATAAATTTTTATGATGAAGTTACGCTTGATCTCGTTGGAGGTGCTCACTTTTCACATAAGAAAGCTGATGGAAGCGTTACCAGTGGGTTCTTCACTGTAATTGCTCCGTATGTGAATGGTGGAGTTAATTACAGCGGAATACAAATCCTGAATGGTGGGACTTTTCCCTGGCCAACACCCAGCGATGGTAAATACCATATAACTAAATTGACTCCTGATGAGTTGTCTCTTCATGAGTATGGACAATTTAATATCGGTATGTTTAAACGCAAAGGTTTCAGTTATTAAACAAAGCGTTCTGTGTTGCCAGCCTTTTGGCTTTTAGTCGTTTTTAAAACCGTCTCTGTTTTTGGAGACGGTTTATTTTTAAATATTAATTTTAAAATTCAAAAATGGGAATATTATTATTGTCCTTAAAAGCATCATTTGCAAAACAAAATACTCTATGAACAAAGCTTATATTTGCGGATTCATTTTAATGACACAGATCGTAGCTTCATGTAACAAAGGGAATAATGTTGTTAATAATGAATTAAAAGAGTGGAGATTACAAGGATCCGTCAAAACAGTCTCTGAAACTGACTACTCAAACACCGGAAAATATTCTACCATTCTCCTGTTTAAACCAAATGGTTCTATTCAGGAACAATCAGCATTTAATCCCGATGGTTCGTTGATCCGGAGATGGGAATATGAATACAATCCCCGAAATCAAAAACTGACCAGGGCTTGTTATGTTCTGAACGATAGCTTATCAGGTATTTTGCATTATTTATACAACTCAGATGATAAAATAGTCGGAGAAAAACTGATGAATCCTCAGGGAAAATTGATTTCTGATACCGAATATGAATATGATGCGAACCAGAATGAGATTGAAAGACGATTTTTAAATGAAAAGGCTAAAATACAGGAACGGATCTTATTAAGGTATGACGGTAAAAAAAATGTAATTGAAGAGCTGCATATTGACTCTGTGCTTCGTCAGTATTGGAAACTAAAAAATAAGTATAACCGGAAGCGATTAAAAATAGAAATTTTGTATTTATCGTTGAATGACAGCCTTATAAAAAAATCAACATACACCTATCTGTCAAATCAGCAGGTTGACGAAGCAAAAATTTACAATGGTAAAAATGAACTTATTTCCAACACTGCCTACAAGTATGATAAACAATTAAATACGATTAGTAAGCTTATTTATTATGCGACTGATAATAAAACAGAAAAACATCTTTTTGAGTATGAGTATGATAAGCATAAAAATTGGATTTCCCGAAAGGAATATATTAATGGTGAGATAGACGACATTATTATCAGAAAACTGGGGTATTACAAATAAAAAGCCAGCATCATTTTCCGTGAACTTTATATGTAATTTTAAGAAAAGCACAGGTATGATTGGACATCTGCCAACTATAAAAATGAACGCACGTTTACTGGCTTTGGAAATTATGTTTATCATATTAAACATACCTGCTGAAGGTCAGACTCCCCAGGGATTCTATCTCGACAGCTGGCAACCCCGATTTATTTCTGACCCGGCATACACAGATGTGCCTCAGGTATCAGGTCCGGTGACTGTTTCTGTCACTATAGATTTCAATGATACTATCACCAAAATTTCCAGATACGTTTTTGGCAGCAATGCAAATGTCTATACAGGCTGTATGTCGGATAATAAGGATCTTATGAAGAATATAGCCAATCTCGGCATTGGGTTGCTCCGTGGCCCTTCAGGCAGTATTTCAGATGTCTTTTTCTGGAACCGGAACATTAATGAGCAACCTGATGATGTGCCGCCGTCTATGTTAAAAGATCTGTGGTATGGCGACAGACCATATTCATGGGAAAACTGGACAATGGCTGTCGATTCCTTTTATAGTGTCCTTGGCAAGGTAAATGCCACTGGCATGCTGACAGTCAATTACGGTTATGCCAGGTATGGAACCGGTATAACTCCTGTTGCAAATGCCGCGCATATGGCAGCCGAATGGGTCAGATACGATAATGGACGGACAAAATTCTGGGAAATTGGCAACGAAGTCTCGGGAAGCTGGGAGGCAGGTTACAGGATAGATCCGGCACTGAATAAAGATGGACAACCGGAATATATAAACGGAACACTCTATGGGAAACAAAGCCTGATTTTTATTGATTCTATGAAGGCAGCTGCAAAAGAAACCGGAGCTGACATTAAAATAGGGCTGGTGATGTGCGAAGAATATTCATCAGCGAATGCATCATGGAATAAGGATGTGGCAGCTCAGGCAGGCGAAAAAGCTGATTTTTATGTAGTGCACAGCTATTTTACTCCATATAATCAAAACTCGGATGTTGAAACAATTTTAAGCTCGCCTGCAAAAACAGCATCTTATAAAACATATGTCTGGGGTGAACTTGATAAAGCAGGTAAACCTCACCTTCCGGTAGCATTGACTGAATATAATATTTTTGCTGTAGGATCGAAACAGGCTGTTTCACACGTAAATGGGATGCATGCCATCCTGGTAATAAATGAGGCTGTGAAAAATGGATTTGGGGCAGCTCTCAGATGGGATCTTGCAAACGGCTGGAACAATGGTGACGACCATGGGATGTTTTCATCGGGAGATGAACCCGGCATTGTGCAGTATTCTCCCAGACCCGTATTTTTTGATTTATATTATTTTCAGAAGTACACCGGTGATGTATTGCTGAATTCTCTTGTAAATGGAGATTCAAAAATTGTCGTAATTCCTACCGCGTTTTCTTCGGGGCAGGTCGGAACTGTTATTGTCAATACGGGGAGAACACAGCAGATAACACGCTTAAATTTGAAAAACTTCAGATACGGCGACCGGTATTTTACTTATACGCTTACAGGTACACCAAATACGGATTTTTCACGTAAGGTATTTATAAACGGGGTGGGAAATAATCTTGATGCCGGCGGCCCCGAAAACTATGAGCGAATATTTGCTAACTCTTCGCTGATATCCGATGAGATCAGGATATACGCTCCTCCACTTTCCGTAACCTTCGTACTGATTCAGCCAGGAAATAAGGAACTACCTGTAAACGATAGTATTGTGGGGCTTAATGATGTATGGGAAAAAGATAAAATCAGAATTTCACCTAACCCGACAAACGATCAATTCACGGTATTCAATATACCTTCAGGAATTAATGCCATTGAAATAATAAGCATATCAGGCGAAGTTATTTATCATGGCGAAATAACCGGAGACAGCTTTCAGTCGAAAATATCACGAAGCAATCTGGCTTCCGGGGTATATATTCTTCAGTTAAAAGGAAAAGGGAAGAGCATCGTTAAAAAACTAATTGTTAATTGATGGCTAAAACCAGCTGCCCACAAGTAACCTTACATTGTACAAGTGCAGCCATCATATGAAAAAGTAACATATTTTTTTTATAAACTTTGAATGGATAACTTGTGAAATTGGAAGGAGATTCTTCGCTTCCCCCGTTACATTAATCGGACAGTAATATATTTTAATAAATATGAAAATGAAAAGATTATTATTCCTGGCAGCTGCTTTTCTGCTGCTCACCTCATCATCTGTCAAGAACTGGGAAAAAACAGGCAACGGGGTTCTGGTAAAGCTTAATGGCGCAGGCGGTAAAAAAGCGCAGCTTATCAGGCTTGAGGTAATAAATGATCAGATTATTCATGTTATTGCTTCACCTGAAGAGAAAGTCTCAAATAAAAAAAGTCTGATCGCAATTGAAAGACCTGCATCAATTCCTTCCTATTCTCTCACAGAAGGGGCCGGAAATCTGGTCCTTTCAACCTCAAAGATCAAGGCAAATATCTCCCTCTCTACTGGTCAGATAATCTTCAGCGATTTAAATAATAATATAATTGTCAAAGAACCGGCAGATGGAGGAAATTCATTCTCCCCGATAACCGTTGAGGGAACAAAAGGTTATACGCTTCAACAGATTTTTGAATCACCTGATAATGAAGCCTTCTATGGCCTTGGTCAGCATCAGTCAGATGAATTTAATTACAAAGGCTTGAATGAGATTCTATACCAGTATAACACAAAGGTCTCAGTTCCCTTTATTGTCTCAAACAGAAACTATGGGATCCTCTGGGACAATTACTCTCTCACCAGGTTCGGTGACCCGCGTGATTATTCCGATCTCAGTCTTTTCAAACTTTTTGGCAATGACGGAGAGGAAGGAGGACTCACTGCAACCTATTCTGATGAATCAGATTCAGGCAAGATCTTTCTGCAGCGAAAAGAATCAGCTATCGATTATGAAAATCTTACAACGATAAAGAAATTCCCCGAAGCTGTTCCTCTTGGAAAATCACATGTGACATGGAAGGGGAAATTTGAACCGGGAGAAACCGGATTGTATCACTTCAAATTATACTATGCCGGATACGTAAAATTATTTATCAACGATGAACTCGTAGTGCCTGAACGATGGAGAACAGCATGGAATCCAAACACTTTCAAATTCAGCAGGAATCTGGAGAAAGGACAGCGGTATTCTATCAGGCTGGAATGGAAACCTGACGGGGGAACCTCGTATCTGGGGCTTAAAGTATTAAGTCCGGTTGAGCCTGTGAAACAGGGAAATCTCACACTGACATCGGAGATGGGTGACCAGATAGATTATTATTTTATTCATGGGAATGACCTTGACCAGGTTATAAGCGGATATCGCGACATCACCGGAAAAGCACAGATAATGCCAAAATGGGCAATGGGATATTGGCAGAGCAGGGAAAGGTATAAATCACAGGAAGAGCTCATTGATGTTGTGAAGGAGTACCGAAAACGTAAGATCCCTCTTGACAATATTGTTTTGGACTGGTCGTACTGGCCGGTACAGTCGTGGGGATCGCATGAGTTTGATCACAGGTATTTCCCCGATCCTGAAGGAATGGTCAGCGAGGTCCATAAGCTTAATGCAAAGATAATGATCTCCGTTTGGCCCAAATTCTATATTACCACTCAAAATTACCGCGATTTTGATAAGCACGGATGGATGTATAAACAGGCAGTAAAAGACAGTATCCGTGACTGGATCGGCAAGGGCTATATAGGATCATTTTATGACCCTTACAGCCAGGGTGCCCGCGATCTGTTCTGGAAACAGATAAGGGAACATCTTTATACTAAAGGGTTTGACGCGTGGTGGATGGATGCATCAGAACCTGATATTGAGTCAAATGCGAGTATTGAATACCGTAAACTGTTATCGACACCAACTGCAATGGGACCTTCAACGGAATACTTCAATACATATGCCTTAATGAATGCGATGGCAATCTATAATGGCCAGCGCAGTGTTGATCCTGATAAACGGGTATTCCTCCTCACACGTTCCGGATTTGCCGGATTGCAGAGGTATTCAACTGCTACCTGGAGTGGTGATATCGGAACACGATGGGAAGATATGAAGGCTCAGATACCGGCTGGCCTCAATTATGCAATTTCAGGAATACCCTACTGGACTATGGATATCGGAGGATTTTGTGTGGAAAACAGGTATGCAAGAGCAAAAGAAG
Source organism: uncultured Bacteroidales bacterium (assembly GCA_963715785.1). Classification (GTDB taxonomy): domain Bacteria; phylum Bacteroidota; class Bacteroidia; order Bacteroidales; family VadinHA17; genus LD21. The sequence continues at coordinate 207,003 of OY970276.1, read as the reverse complement.
GTTCGGAAGATATGGAAGAATGGAGGGAATTAAATACACGCTGGTTCCAGTTCGGATCATTCTGTCCGCTCTTCCGCAGCCATGGACAGTTCCCTTTGCGTGAGATTTATAATCTGTCGCCTGAAACGCATCCTGCCTACAAAAGCATGGTATATTACGATAAATTGCGCTACAGGCTGATGCCATATATTTATTCTCTGGCAGGAATGACGCATTTTAATGACTATACCATAATGCGACCACTGATAATGGATTTTAATGGCGATATTGCGATTAATAATATCAGTGACCAGTATATGTTCGGGCCGTCCATTATGGTGGCGCCTGTTTATAAGTACAAAGCCAGAACCAGAGAAATATATTTTCCAAAAGAGTGCGGATGGTATGATTTCTATTCCGGGAAATACCTGAATGGAGGACAGAAGCTTAGCGTCGATGCCCCCTATGAAAGAATGCCATTATATGTCAGGGAAGGATCTATCCTGCCGGCCGGACCGGAAATTGAATATACAAACGAAAAACCGGCTGATCCGCTTACAATTTTTATTTATACCGGAAAAGATTGTGGCTTCACACTTTATGAAGATGAAGGGACTAACTACAATTATGAAAAAGGTCTTTACAGCACTATCAGTTTCAATTACAATGAAACAAAGAAAGAGCTTAAAATAAGCGGACGGAAAGGCGATTTTTCAGGTATGCTGAAAACACGTACATTTAACCTTATATTTATAACTGAAGATAAACCCGCTCCTTTTGATACGCATTCCTCTCCGGATAAAATTGTTCGGTATACGGGAAAGGCTATTACTGTTAACAGAAATTAGCAAAGTCATGAAAACCGAATTCCAATCAAGATTGAAAATTCTAATAGAGGAAAACCAGAAATTACTTTCCAGAAAAAACGAAAGAGTAGAACCGGGCAATGGGATCTTCCACAGATATAAATATCCGGTGCTGACCGGCGATCATGCACCATTGTTCTGGAAATATGATCTCGATCCTGAAACGAATCCTCACCTGATGGAACGTTTTGGCATTCATGCCGCCTTTAATGCAGGTGCTATGAAATTTGACGGGAAATATATTCTTGCGGTGCGCACAGAGGGCAATGACCGGAAATCTTTCTTTGCTATCGCTGAAAGCCCGAACGGGATTGATAATTTCAGGTTCTGGGATTATCCTGTTACAATGCCGGAAACCGCTGACCCCGATACTAATGTCTACGATATGCGATTAACGAGGCATGAGGATGGCTGGATTTACGGCATCTTTTGTTCCGAGAGAAAAGATCCTGCAGCCCCGGCTGGTGATCTGTCGTCAGCAGTCGCTGCTGCAGGAATTGCCAGGACACCTGACCTTAAAACCTGGGAGAGACTCCCTGATCTCAAAACAAGAAGCCAGCAGAGAAATGTTGTATTGCATCCCGAATTTGTAAACGGTAAATATGCGCTGTATACCCGTCCCCAGGACGGATTCATTGATGCCGGATCGGGAGGAGGTATCGGTTGGGCACTCATTGATGATATTACCCATGCAGAAATAAAGGAGGAGAAGATCATAAATTTTCGTTATTATCATACTATAAAGGAGCAGAAAAATGGCGAAGGCCCGCATCCTTTGAAAACTCCTCAGGGGTGGCTGCATCTGGCACATGGGGTAAGAGGTTGTGCTGCGGGTCTGAGATATGTTCTTTATCTCTATATGACAAGCTTAAAAAATCCCTCTGAGCTCATTGCCGAGCCTGCTGGATTTTTTATGGCACCTGAAGGTGAGGAAAGAATAGGAGACGTATCAAATGTACTATTCACTAACGGATGGATCCAGGATGACGATGGTACTGTATTCATTTATTATGCTTCATCCGATACCAGGATGCACGTTGCAGTATCAACCGTTGATAAGCTTGTCGGTTATTGCATCAACACACCTCCGGACGGATTACGGTCAGCCGCTTCAGTTGAAACACTTAAGAAGTTGATTGACAAGAATATCAGAAACGGTCGTAAATATTAATTGTCTTTATAATAATATTTTATAGTTACCTCTATGATCTCACCTAAGCTGAAACTGAAAGAAAAGATCGGATATGGATTTGGCGATGCAGCCAGTTCAATGTTCTGGAAGCTTTTCTCAATGTATTTGATGTTCTTTTATACAGATATTTTTGGGATTTCTGCAACACTAGTGGGTACCATGTTCCTGGTAACAAGGATCTGGGATGCTGCTTTCGACCCTTTTGTAGGAATTCTTGGCGACCGTACTGAGACCCGTTGGGGAAAATTCAGGCCCTACCTGCTGTGGGTAGCCCTGCCATTTGGAATAATAGGTGTCCTGACATTCACAACACCCTCATTTACGCAATCAGGGAAGGTGATCTACGCATATATCACCTATTCACTTATGATGATGGTTTATTCTATGATAAATGTGCCATATGCTTCTCTCATGGGAGTTATGACAGCCGACGGAAAAGAGAGGACCAGCCTTGCAACATTCAGATTTATTTTTGCTTTTGGAGGCAGTCTGCTTGTACTTGCTTTGGCAGAACCGCTGGTAGATATATTCAGTAAACTCGGAAAAGGAGGAGTGAACCTTCAGCTTGGCTGGCAACTGGCTGCTGTGGTATTTGCGGTAATAGCCATTACGTTTTTCATGTTCACCTTTTCGTGGACACGCGAGCGCATTAAACCGGTAACTGCAAAAACTTCGCTTAAAAAAGACATCAGGGACCTGGGACATAATTTTCCCTGGTTTATCCTGCTTGGTGCCGGGATTGCTGCTATATTCTTCAATTCCATCCGCGATGGCGCTGCAATCTATTATTTCAAATATTATATTCAGGGGCAAAGCGCCTTTACTATAAAAGCATTCAAACTCACAATCACTCTCAGCAGTCTTTATTTTGTCCTGGGACAAGCCGCAAATATCGTTGGAGTGATACTTGCCAAACCGGTTTCTGACAGAATTGGCAAAAAATATACTTTCCTGTATGCCATGCTCTTTGCAGCTGCATTCAGCATAGGTTTCTACTGGCTCGACAGAAACAGCATCAATCTGATATTTGTTTTTCAGTTTTTAATAAGCATGTCTGCAGGGATTATCTTTCCGCTTGTATGGTCAATGTATGCAGATGCTGCTGACTATTCGGAATGGAAAACAGGCCGACGCGCAACAGGGCTGATCTTCTCGGCTTCATCAATGTCGCAGAAATTTGGCTGGACAATTGGCGGAGCGCTGGCAGGCTGGCTGCTCGGATATTATGGTTTTAAAGCCAATGTGGTTCAGACCGCCGAAGCGCAGACAGGAATAAAGATGATGCTCAGCTTTTTCCCGGCCATAGGAACTCTTGTCGGGGCATTCTTTATGTTTATTTATCCTCTTAGCGAAAAAAAGATGATGACGATAAGTGCTGAGCTGGCAGTGCGAAGAGAAACGGCAAAGAAGGAAGAATAAATCCTTATTTCGCCAGGTCGCAAAAGTTAGAAATCCTGGTTCTTTCTTTGTATCCTTGCCTGTGGTTTCATAGATGAATTAGTTCATTTGACTTTCTCGCGCTTAAAATATTGTACAATTATAATTTTCATTAAGTAATGGGAATGGATCAAAGCAAATTGGAAATACTTAAGTCACAGGTTCATAACGAACTGGTAACCAATATCCTGCCTTTTTGGATGACAAAAATGATCGATTCAGCCAATGGAGGATTTTATGGAAGGATAGATGGTTCAGGCAAGGTATATAATGATGCCGACAAGGGTTGTGTACTGAATGCAAGGATACTCTGGACCTTTTCATCTGCCTTCAGGGTTCTGAAAAACCGGAATTATCTTGAAACAGCTGAAAGAGCAAAAAATTACTTGCTTGATCATTTTTTTGACTCCAGCTATGGCGGAGTATACTGGCTCCTCGATAATAAAGGAGAGATGAAAGACGGGAAGAAGCAAATTTATGCACAGGCTTTTGCAATTTATGGTCTGACAGAATATTACAGGGCCACAAATGATCAGGCCTGCCTGGATAAAGCTGTGGAATTGTTCCGTCTGATCGAGAAATACAGTTTTGACATTAACCTTAATGGTTATTTTGAAGCTTTTAGCCGCGATTGGGGTGAACTTGGCGATTTGCGACTGAGCGCGAAGGATGCGAATGAAAAGAAAACAATGAATACGCACTTACATATTCTGGAGGCATATACGAATCTTTACAGGATATGGAAGGACGAATATCTGAAGAAGCAGCTCCGAGGGCTTATTGATATATTTATCGGGAAGATCGTTAATAGCGAAACCTTCAACCTGAAAATGTTCTTTGATGAAGAATGGAATGATAAAACTGACCTTGTGTCATTTGGCCATAACATTGAATCATCATGGTTGATCTATGAAGCGGCCCTTGTGCTGGGAGAAGAGCAACTGATCAGAAAGGTGAAAGATATCTCTCTCAGGATAGCTGAAGCATCAAAGAAGGGAATAATGGCTGACGGTGGAATGATCTATGAAATCTTTTTCAGTAACAAACATACTGATTCTGACAGACACTGGTGGGTTCAGGCTGAGAGTGTGTTGGGTTTCCTGAATGCATACGAAATATCACAAAAGGAAGAGTATCTGGATATTAGTATGGCTTCATGGATATTTATCAGGGATCATCTGGTCGACAGGCAAAACGGGGAATGGTACTGGAGTGTTGACAATAGTCTTAAGCCGAATCTTAAAGAGGATAAAGCCGGATTCTGGAAATGCCCTTATCACGATTCAAGGATGTGTCTGGAAATCATTGAAAGACAAAATGTAACAAAATCATCTTTATTATAATAACCATTCAGGGAAAGTAATTCTAAAACCATGAGAAAATTATTATTATCATTTTTGATCTGCATCTCCATTTCGATGGTTCTGTCAGCCCAGGATGCTGCATCTGAAATTCGTCTTAATCAGATCGGATTTTATCCAGGCGCTCCGAAAATCGCAGTCATAACGGATACCAGTGCTGCCAGTTTTACAATAAAATCGGCAGCTTCAGGAGAAGTTGTTTTAAAGGCAAATCTGAGTGTGCCTCACAAATCGGAGTTTTCTCCCAAAATCACCAGGATTGCTGACTTTTCGGGTGTCACAAAACCGGGAAAGTATGTACTGAGTCTTCCTGGGAAAGGCGACTCCTATGCTTTTGAAATTAAGCCGGAAGTGTTCACTGGCGTTACAAAAGCGCTTATCAAAGCTTTTTATTTTCAGAGAATGTCAATGACTATGACCCCGGAATTTGCAGGAAAATGGAGCCGTGCTGCCGGTCATCCCGATAATAAGGTACTTGTTCATCCGGCAGCTGCCTCGGCTGACCGGCCTGCAGGAACGATAATCTCCTGCCCAAAAGGATGGTACGATGCGGGTGACTATAACAAATATGTTGTGAACAGCGGCATTACAATGGGAACTCTGCTATCATTATATGAAGATTTCCCGGCATATTTTGACACCCTTGTTGTAAGGATCCCTGAAACAGGTAATGGAGCACCTGATCTGCTTAATGAAATTGCCTGGAACCTGAGATGGATGCTGACTATGCAGGATCCTTCAGACGGAGGAGTTTACAATAAAGTTACAAATTCCAATTTTGACGGATTTGTTATGCCTTCAGTTACTGTGACTCCGCGTTATGTTGTGCCAAAAGGGACTGCAGCAACACTCGATTTTGCAGCTGTAATGGCGCAATCGGCCAGGGTATACGGAAAACTCAAAAAAATATTCCCGGGATTATCAGATTCCTGTATGAGTGCTGCAGTAAAAGCATGGAAGTGGGCAGTAAGCAATCCAAAGACAGCTTATGACCAGAATAGTATGAACAGGGAGTTTAAACCCGTAATTAATACCGGTGCCTATGGCGATTCTGATTTCAGCGATGAATTCATATGGGCAGCAGCAGAGATGTACATCAGCACCGGAAATAAAGCTTATTACGAAGCTTCCCCGATGTTCCCTGATACGCTCATGCCTTTACCGACATGGGATCACGTCAGACTTCTTGGATATTACACTCTTGCCAGGTTCGAAAAAACACTGTCGGGTCTGGCAAAGAAGGACTTTTTAATGCTTAAGAAAAGGATTATTAAAGAAGCTGATTTCCTTGCAGATGGTATTTATAAACGTCCTTATCAGACAGTTATGGGAAAATCTGCTGAAGATTTTATCTGGGGCAGTAATTCAGTGGCAGCTAATCAGGGGATCTTGCTGATACAGGCATATAAGCTTACGCAAGAAAAGAAATACCTCGATTGGGCCCTTACTAATCTTGATTATGTTCTTGGCCGTAATGCCACAGGTTATTCATTTGTTACAGGTTACGGCTATAAAACGCCAATGTTTCCCCATCACCGCCTGTCGGAAGCTGATGGTGTTGCTGATCCAGTCCCAGGCCTTATTGTCGGTGGCCCCAATCCCGGCCAGCAGGATGGATGCAAAACCTATCCTTCCAGGATCGCAGATGAGTCATACACCGATGCTGTTTGTTCCTATGCCTCCAATGAAATAGCAATTAACTGGAATGCGCCCGCTGCTTACCTGGCAGGAGCATTAGAGGCATTGTATAACAAATAAATTGAATTCAAATGTTTTCTTATCACTTTTGAATTCGTTAATGTACCTTCGGGGATAGATTTTTTCTCCACTGATAGTCATAGGGTTCAAAGGGTTTTTTATAAGTTAAATCAAATGTTTTCACAATGTTTAATCAGCTTAATTTAAGATTCAATATAATGAGAGTAAGAATTATATTATTTGTCTTGTTTCTGGGATTTGTCGGTTGTCAGAGCCATTCAAATTTAAAACTTCCGTCACTGATCAGTGATAATATGCTTTTACAGCAAAAAACGACCGCAAAGATATGGGGAAAGGCAAACCCGGGACAGAAAATCAGTGTTGCAACAAGCTGGAATACCGTTGGAAAAGCTATTTCGGGCGAAGATGGAAAATGGTCAGTCGACCTTGCCACTCCAGTCGCAGGGGGCCCATATACCATTACAATAGCTGCTAATGACACTACAATTACAGTGAAAAATGTTCTTATAGGTGAGGTATGGTTTTGCTCAGGCCAGTCAAATATGGAAATGCCTCTTGCAGGCTGGCCCCCAGTTGATACTGTTATGCACTCATCCGAAATGATAGCATCTGCGGCAATTCCGGAGATTCGTCTTTTTAATGTCGGGAAACAGATATCAGGTGAGCCTTCAGACGAATGTACTGGCAGATGGGAAGTCAGCAGTCCTGCAACTGTTCAGCAGTTCTCGGCAACTGCCTGTTTTTTTGGAAGGAAATTGTTTAATGAACTTCACGTTCCGATTGGCCTTATTGAATCTGCATGGGGAGGAACTCCTTCTGAATCATGGACATCCGCCGGATCACTCAAAAAAACGAATGAGTTTAAATCTGAGTTGAATGCAATAAAAGAATCTGCTCCGCTACAGAAAGAATATCATAAATGGCTGAAAGAGCACAAGCAGGTTGAGTCAGGTGCTGTAGGAGCAAATCAATGGAAGTCACTGGTGTTTGATGATGATAGCATTCCCGCTCAGGATTATAATGACAGTAACTGGCCGGTGATGACACTGCCTGTTCAATTTGAAACTGTGATAGGTGATTTTGACGGCGCTGTCTGGTTCAGGAAAAAGATAGATATTCCTGAAAATATGCAAGGTAAAGACCTGATACTTTCTCTCGGTCCTATTGATGATATGGATCGCACCTACTTCAATGGCAAACTGATCGGCTCAACGGAAATTTCAGGTTTCTGGCAGCTCGACAGGATCTATCCGGTACCTGCAAAACTTGTTAAAAAGGAGGGGAATGTAATTTCAGTCCGGGTTATTGACACACAGGGAGGCGGAGGAATTTACGGAGCACCGGGAAAGATGAAAATATATCCAAAAAATGACACTTCCGTTTCAGTTTCTCTTAAAGGAGATTGGACGTACCAGCCAGTTGCTGAATTGCTGGATGGCAAATTTTATGTTTATGATTTTTCAAAAAATGAATTTCAGACCCATAAAAGACCAGTAAATCTGGGGCCCGGAACTCCTTCTGTCCTTTTTAATGGCATGGTAAGCCCCGTTTTGCCATACAAGATAAAAGGCGCGATATGGTACCAGGGTGAAGCTAATGTCGGCAGGGCAGAGCAGTATGCAAAAATATTTCCTGCGATGATAGAGGACTGGAGAGCTGAATGGGGTATTAAAGACTTTCCCTTTTATTTCGTACAGATCGCACCTTTTGAATATTCGGGAGTCGATTCAACCGAATCCGGATTTCTTCGCGAAGCCCAAATGAAAGCACTGGCTCTGCCTGCAACAGGAATGGCCGTTACACTCGATATCGCCACAGTGAAGAATATTCATCCTCCTTATAAAAAAGAGGTTGGCGAAAGATTGGCCCTTCTTGCACTTGATAATGATTACGGGATGAAATATCCTGACATGGGTCCCGTTTATAAATCAATGTCAGTAGCAGGAGGAGTGGCAAAGCTGGAATTTGAGAATGTCGGAGCCGGACTTGTAGCTAAAGATGGCAAGCTTAGGGAGTTTGAAATTGCAGGCAGGGATGGAAGATATGTTAAAGCTGACGCTAAAATTTCAAATAATGAAGTATTTGTTTCTTCACATAGCGTAAAGGTACCTGTTTCTGTAAGGTACTGCTGGCGAAATGGCGCAGAAGCATCACTGTTCAATAAGGAAGGCCTTCCTGCATGGCAGTTCAGAACGAAATAGGGCAGAATTATTGTCAGTCAGGACAGGCAGGACTATCGGACCTGAATTGTCCTTATTATTTTAATTTACCCGCATAGCGGTTCGGAAAGTTTATTACTTTAGCAAAAATAAATCCTGATAAATTATGAAAAAAATTCTCATATTGTCATTAATTCTGGTTGCAGTGATATTGTTCTCATGCAGCCTTTCAACAAAAAAAAATGAAATGGTAAGAAAAGATGTTTTTGGCACACACAATGGTAAGGAAGTTTATCTTCTGACTCTTACTAATAAAGCAGGGAATGTGATAAGGCTCACAAATTTCGGAGCCAAGATTAACTGGATTGAAGTACCCGACAGAAATGGTAAGAAGGATAATGTAACATTTGGCTATGACACTTTTGATGAAACACTCAAGGGTGATATGTCTTTCGGATCGGTGGTCGGCAGATTTGCCAACCGGATAGCAAACGGGAAATTTACACTCGATGGTGTAACTTATAATACACCTGTAAACAATGGGCCAAACACTCTGCATGGAGGTCCGTTGGGATGGCATAGCGTCGTATGGAATACAGAGGTACTTAAAGACAATAAATTTCCGGCTGTAAAATTTACTTATTTAAGCCCAGACATGGAAGCAGGATTTCCTGGAACAGTTAATGCCTCCGTTACCTATACCTGGACAGACAATAATGAGATTATTATGGATTATGTCTGTACGACAGACAAAAAAACTGTTATAAATATTACAAATCATGCATATTTCAACCTCCATGGGGCTGGTAACGGAAATATTCTTGATCATGTGCTTACGCTAAAGGCATCAACATTCTCGCCTGTTGATTCAGTCATGATTCCAACCGGTGAGACTCGTCAGGTTGCAGGAACGCCATTTGATTTCAATACTCCGCATACGATTGGAGAAAGGATAGGTGAGAACTATGATCAGCTGATCCTCGGCCGTGGATATGATCATAATTACATCCTGGATAACAAGGAAGATGTGGACGCTACGGTTTATGATCCGGAAAGCGGGCGTATGCTTGAGGTAATTACAGATCAGCCCGGAATGCAGCTTTATAGCGGTAATTTCCTCGACGGAAAACAAAAAGGTCATGGTGGAAAGCCGTACAATTTCAGATCAGGGCTGTGTCTTGAATCTGATCACTTTCCCGATAGTCCAAATCATCCTGATTTTCCCAGCACTGTCCTTAACCCGGGTGAAACCTTCAAATCAACGACTATCTACAGATTTTCAGTTAAATAGATAATATATAAATAATTTTAAAATGACTACACGAAGAGTTTTTATTAAAAACACAGCATTAACAACCGCAGCCCTTGGCCTTGTTCCGACTTTATCGGGATCGCTGACAGGTTGCGCACCATCCGACCGGATAAATGTAGGTGTTATCGGATGTAATGGTCAGGGATTTGCCGACCTGGTTCCTTTTCTTGATCATAAAAATGTAGAATGTCTTGCCTTATGCGACATTGACGACAATGTACTTAACAGAAGAGCCGCTGATGTAGAGAAGATGAGAGGAAAGAAGCCGGCAAACCTTTATAAAGACTGGCGTAAAGTTATCGATAATAAAGATATTAACGTGGTGATTGTAGGAACCCCCGATCATTGGCACTGTCTGCAGATGGTTGCTGCCTGCGATGCCGGGAAAGATGTTTATTGTGAGAAACCCCTCGGAAGAACTATTGATGAGTGTAATGTGATGGTAAGTGCTGCCAGGCGAAACAAAACGGTTGTTCAGGTTGGTCAGTGGCAGAGAAGCGACCCGCACTGGCAGGATGCTGTCAAATTTATTCAATCAGGCAAACTGGGGAAAATAAGACTTGTCAGAGTATTTTCATACCAGGGCTGGTGCCCGTCTATTCCTGTACGGCCCGATGAACCGGTACCTGCTGGCGTCGATTATAATATGTGGCTGGGACCGGCTCCTAACCGGCCTTTTAACAGAAACCGCTTCCATTTTACTTTCAGATGGTTCTGGGATTATGCAGGAGGACTGATGACAGACTGGGGAGTTCATCTTCTTGATTATGCCCTTTATGGCATGAATGTCACAACTCCAAAATCCGTAATGGCCATGGGAGGCAAATACGGTTATCCCGATGACGCATGCGAGACACCCGATAGTCTTCAGACACTGTACGAATTCGATGGCTTTAATGTTTTGTGGGATCATGCAATCGGAATTAATGATGGAGCATATGGACGGAATCATGGATTAGGTTTTGTCGGTGAAAATGGAACCCTGGTTGTCGATCGTAACGGATGGGAAGTAATTCCTGAAGATGTTAACGGTAAGAAAAGGATGGAAGCTGTGCCTCTGGCTGAGGGCAAAGGGAAAGGACTTAATTATCATGTTACCAATTTCCTGGATTGTGTCGCTTCCCGTAACCCTAATACAAACGCCAGTGTTGAGATAGGTGCTCACATTGCAAAATTCTCAGCGATAGGAAATATTGCATACCGCACAGGTAAAAAACTTACATGGGATGGGAGTAAGTTCACGAATGATGCGGATGCCAACAGCTACCTGATACCAAATTACAGAGAGCCCTGGATATTACCTAAGGTATAATTGATTACTATCCCAGACTGAAATGAAATTTTAAACTCATTCCGGTAGAAATAAAAATCAGCATACCCTGTTATCTCAGATGCAAATGATAATTGCCGGATTTAAAAGAATAATAATTTTTAGATCCGGCATTTCTTTTCCATATTTAAGCATGTTTTTATAGTCCATATCTCATAATCAGGATAATGAAATTTTCACGCAATTTCTTCTGGTTTTTATTGGTACCAGCAATTCTGTCATGCGGAAGTGATCATCCGGCACAATCACCACTGAGCCTAAACCCTGTAAATGCTCATTATTTTCTGTTCAGGGGGAATCCTGAATTACTTATTGGCTCTACTGAACATTATGGGGCAGTTCTTAACCTTGATTTTAACTATACAAAATACCTTGATGAGCTCTCATCTTCAGGTATGAATATAACACGTACATTTTCTGGCGTTTATCTCGAGCCAGCCGGAGCTTTCGGAATAGCTGAGAATACCCTCGCGCCTGCACCCGAAAGATATATTTGTCCCTGGGCAAGAAGTTCCCAGCCCGGGTTTGCAACAGGTGGCAATAAATTCGACCTTTCCAAATGGGATAAAGATTACTTTTCGAGGCTGAAGGATTTCATAACAGAAGCCGGAAAAAGAAAGATCATTGTTGAGCTTGACCTGTTTTCCAATTTTTATGACACTGTTCAATGGAAACTCTCCCCGCTGTATATAAACAATAACATCAACGGAATAGGTAATATTAAGGATCAAAAAGAAATACTCTCGCTTAAGCACCCTGAGATTGTTAAAATCCAGGAGAAGATGGTCAGAAAAATTGTTAATGAGCTTCGCGATTTTGATAATCTGTATTATGAGATCTGCAATGAGCCATATTTTGGAGATACCCTTGCGTTGAGGGAATGGGAAAAGCACTTTACGGGAGTCGTCATTGACGCCGAAAATAATTTTCGTTATAAACATCTTATTTCCAACAATGTTGCAAATAATTATTTAAAAGTTGAAAATCCGCGGCCCGGAGTTTCCATTTATAATTTTCACTATGCCCGTCCACCTCTGGCTGTGGATCTTAACTATTCGCTCAACAAGGTTATAGGCGATAATGAAACGGGTTTTGATGGAATTAATGATGCAAAATATCGCGAGGAAGCCTGGAACTTTATTCTGGAAGGAGGAGGCCTTTTCGACAATCTTGATTATTCATTCTCAGTCGGACATGAAGATGGCAGTTTAAAGGTTATTAATGGTCAGCCGGGTGGCGGAGGCAGGACACTGAGGGACCAGCTTAAAATACTGGCAGATTTTATGAAAACCCTCGATTTTATAGATATGAAACCCGTTAAAACAGGAAGGCTGATGCCAGTTGTCCCCGGAGAAGTTCAGATCAGAGGACTCTCAAAAGGAAATGATGTACTTGCATTATATATTCAGAGACATGATACTCTGACAAAAAGTTCTGAATTTGAAACAGATCTGCCAGCCGGGTCATACTTACTGATATGGACAGATACAAAAAACGGAGAAGAATCAAATGATGAGATCAAAGATCATAATGGAGGGATAGTCAAAATTACAACTCCGGAATTTTGTGATGATATTGCTCTGAGAATGCTAAAGTCAAAATAAATTTAATCAGGTCATGAAAAAAGTTCTGACATTCACATTTTTTTGTTTGTTATTGTCTGCCGTATCGCAAATAGCCGGAGCACAGCAGAACCCTTATCTTTACCCGTTCAGGAACCCCTCATTGCCAACTGATGAGAGAGTAAATGACCTGGTGTCAAGCATGACTCTCCAGGAAAAGGCAGACCAGCTGTTATACACAGCTCCGGCTATCCCCCGGCTTGGTATTCCTGCTTATAACTGGTGGAATGAAGCCTTGCACGGAGTGGCTCGTTCAGGCTACGCTACCGTTTTTCCTCAATCAATCACCATTGCAGATTCATGGGATGAAGCTCTTATGTTCGAGGTTGCAAATGCTATATCTGATGAAGCCCGCGCAAAATATCATGAATTTCAGAGAAGGGGAAAGAGAGGCATTTATGAGGGACTTACCTTCTGGTCGCCAAACATAAATATCTTTCGCGATCCCCGATGGGGAAGAGGCCACGAAACATATGGCGAAGATCCCTTTCTCACAGGCAGAATGGGTTATGAATTTGTAAAGGGTATGCAGGGCGATGATCCAAAATACTTAAAGACCGTCGCAACAGCCAAGCATTATGCCGTCCATTCGGGCCCGGAATCTATGAGACATAAATTTAATGCAAAGGTGAGTGAAATTGATCTCAGGGAGACATACCTGCCTGCTTTCCGCACTCTTGTTGTGGATGCAGGAGTCTATTCGGTGATGGGAGCTTATAATATGTTCCGCGATATTCCATGTTGTGCAAATCCCATTTTGTTCGGAATACTTCGCAATGAATGGGGTTTTAAAGGTTATGTGGTTTCTGATTGCGGGGCGATTTCCGATTTTTATAATTTTTCTCACTTCGCTAAGGATCCTGCTGAGGCAGCTGCCCAGGCTGTTAAAGCTGGCACGGATCTCGAATGCGGAGGAGACTATAAAAATCTCGTTGAAGCAGTAAACAGGGGGCTTCTGACCGAGGAGGATATTAATGTAGCTGTAAAGCGGGTCTTTACTGCCAGATTCAAGCTTGGAATGTTTGACCCTGATGACATTGTTCCATACGCACAGATTCCTTTTTTCGTGAACTGTTCAGATTATAATAATTCTCTCGCACGTCAGGCAGCACGAAAATCGATTGTCCTTCTGAAAAACGATAATAACATACTTCCTCTTTCAAAAGAAATTAAATCAATTGCAGTTATCGGTCCGAATGCCGATAATTTTGAAGCGCTGATTGGAAATTATAACGGTATTCCTAAAGATCCGGTGACAATTCTCAAGGGAATCAATAATAAACTTACTCCTGCTACCCGCATTATATATGAGGAAGGCAGTGATCTGGCGGATGGCATCCACAACATGGTTCCAATCCCTTCACGCTATCTGGAAACTCATTCGGGTGTACAGGGAGCTTTCGGAGAGTATTTTAACAATGCCGAAATGACAGGTGAACCAGTATTCACGAGAGTAGATGATAATATAAATTTTTATTGGGAGCATTTCTCACCCCGATTTGACATGCCTGATGATAATTTTGGAATTAAATGGACTACCTATCTTGTGCCCCCTGTTACCGGAACCTATGCAATTGGTGGATTTGGTTCATCGGGTTATGATATCTTGCTTAACGGGAAATTACTTATATCTTCAAGAAATGAGCACGAGGCTCTCCATAATGAAGCCCCGGCAGAACTTAAGGCAGGAGAGAAATATAAAATTGAGGTCCTGTATAAAGACTATTCCGGCGATGCAGGAATAGAATTAGAATGGGCGCCTCCCAGACCCGACCTTATAACAAAAGCTGTAAAAGCGGCCAAAGAGGCTGATGCCGTAGTACTTGTTCTGGGACTGTCGCAGAGGCTCGAAGGTGAAGAAATGCCTATAAAAATAGATGGATTCAGCGGCGGTGATCGCACTAATCTAAATCTTCCTGCGGCGCAGGAACGTCTTCTTGATGCTGTAACTGCCACAGGAAAGCCTGTTATTGTTGTGTTAGCCAGTGGTGGCGCATTATCAATAAACAAAGCCCAGGAAAAAGCTGCTGCGATACTTCTCGCGGGTTATGGTGGTCAGCAGGGAGGCAATGCTCTTGCTGACGTATTGTTCGGAGATTACAATCCGGCTGGGAGACTGCCTGTAACTTATTATAAATCAATTGATCAGATTCCTCCCTTTGAAGATTATGACATGACTGGAAAAACCTACAGATTCTTTAAACAGGAGCCGTTGTATCCTTTTGGCTATGGACTCAGCTATACCACCTTCAGATACAGTGATTTAATTCTGCCGGAAAAAGCAGTTGCCGGCGAAAATATAACCGTTAAGGTAAACGTGACAAATGCTGGAAAACTTGCAGGGGAAGAGGTTGTGGAACTATATCTGACCGATGAGAAGGCGTCTACGCCCAGGCCAATACGGCAGCTTGAAGGATATCAGAGGGTCTCATTCAAGCCAGGTGAAACAAAAACAATTGAGTTCAAACTTGATCCGCGCCAATTCTCGATGATTAACAATAAGTCGAAACGTGTTATAGAACCCGGATATTTTACAATCTTCGTCGGTGGCAAACAACCGGGTTTCAAAGGTTATCTCGATCCTCAGTTTACACAGGTGCTTACCGGAAGAATAAATTTAACCGGCAAAGAGGTTCCTTTTGCAAATTAATTTCAATGTGCAAATCACGGGGCTGTTGAAAAAGTCGAAGTCCATTAACCGTAAATGTCGCAATCCCGAGTACTCGGGACACACAAAAAACGCAAAGAGTTGATCTATAATGCATTGACTTTGTGAACTCTGCGCCTACTTGGCGTGCTTTGCGGTTAAAAAGGACTTTTTCAACAGCTCCCGTAATAATTTAAACGATATTTAATGAGAGACGCCCAATTTGGGCGGCTCTACCGATTGGGTGTATCAAACGGAATGAATTTATTTTATTATAAACCGGAAAACCTTTACTGAATGCGGAAGGAGATCAACATACATTGATGGTTCCTTGAGAATCAGATCTTTATGTTCCCATAAATCTCTTACTCTATAACCGTCAAGCCCCATTGGCTGGGCGTTATCTCCTCTTTCTTGCCTTATTTTTGCGAGCTGTGCAAAATCCACAAGCACGCTCTTTTTCTCGTCACTTCTGTTGAGGAGGCATACGGCTTTTTCGTTGTTGGCAAGCGGCTTAACCCATATCTGATAATTGCCGTCATCTCTCCAGCACCTGGCTTGTCTTCCAAGTGTATCCTGATCCAACGCAATTACTTCTTTGTTAAGCAGAATTGATTTTGTTTCGGGAGACATGTTCTGAACATCATTTCCGGCCAATAAAGGCGCTGCAAGCATGCACCACAGTGAAAAATGAGTTTTATATTCTTCAGTGCTCATCCCGCCATTGCCGACTTCCAGCATGTCGGGATCATTCCAGTGACCTGGTCCTGCGTATCTGGACAGGTCTTTCTGCAGCGAAAATATATTGATCATACTATTCCATGAATCGGAGATATCACCTGTTGTCCTCCAAAGATTACCGACCTCGCCGGCCCATTCCCATGGTTTGTTCGAACCCCATTCACAGATGGAGAATACAATGGGTCTTTTTGCTGCATAAAGGCCATCACGCATTGTACTGTATGAAGCCTTAGCATCCTGGCTGCCAGTATTGCACCAGTCGTATTTCAAGTAATCAACACCCCAGCGGGCATATGTAAGCGCATCCTGGAATTCATGACCTCTGCCTCCCGGGCGTCCTTCGCAGGTACGGGTTCCGGCACAGGAATAAATTCCGAATTTCAGACCTTTCGAATGAACATAATCAGCAAGAAATTTCATTCCGTGAGGGAACCTGTCTTTATCAACAACTATTTCTCCGTTCTCATCACGCGCTACCTGCCAGCAGTCATCTATAACTACATATTCATACCCCGCTTCCTTCATACCATTACTGCTGATAGCATCGGCTACTCCCATTATAAGAGATTCACTTACATTGCATCCAAACTTGTTCCAGCTGTTCCATCCCATAGGAGGTGTTCTGGCAATCTTTTCAAATTTCTGTGCATTGACACCTAAGCATGCAAAGGCGATTGCAGCAAAAAAAATAACTCTTTTCATAGATAGTGTATTTATATTTCTGGTTATTATTTCTAATTTGACAGATTAACTTTTGATTTGATTTTTCTTCCTGGTTGCCCCGTTCCTTAAGAGGTGAAAGCAGAAAATCAACATGCGCCCTTCAGGCACAGGGGTAAATCAGGTTGATTTTTCGATGTTTTTAATAAATGTCATAGTAGAGTTAAATTGAAATTTAAGAATATCAAATGTATTTACTTCTTTCACCTTCTCAAAATAAATGATTTGATTTTCCTGTCGATGTTTACCAGGATTAATATCGCTATTGATTTTCTTCATTATCATTTGAATAATTAAATTTGTTGGTATAAACTGCCAGAATGCAAGACGGAACCCATCTGCTTCAAAAACGCGTCAATCTCTTCGACGGGATCTCAATTGTTGCAGGAGCAATGATTGGGTCGGGTATTTTTATTGTAAGTGCCGATATTGCAAGGAACGTAGGGTCGCCGGGCTGGCTGCTGGTAGTCTGGGTTATTACGGGGATCATGACACTGATAGGTGCAGTAAGCTATGGGGAACTTGCTTCTATGATGCCTCATGCCGGAGGTCAGTATATCTATCTCAGGGAGGCCTATCACCCGCTTATCGGATTTCTGTTTGGCTGGACAACTTTTCTTGTAATTCAGTGCGGTACAATCGCAGCTGTCGCTGTAGCTTTTGCCAAGTTCAGCGGCGTCCTTTTCCCATGGATATCAGAAAAGAATATCCTTATTAGCATTGGTCCGCTTAAGGTCAATAGTACCATGCTAATAGCAATTACCATGATTGCGTTTCTTACCTGGCTAAACACCAGGGGTATCGTAACAGGTAAAACTGTACAGAATATTTTTTCATCAACAAAAGTTATTGCTCTTCTTGGCTTCATATTAATAGGTTTTCTCGCGACTAAAAATATTAATTCACTCAATATCAATAAAGAAGTATTCTGGCAGGCGGCCAGGATTGGACCAGGAAACCACATTATCCCGCTTGTTGGTTTTGCACTTATCACAGCTATAGGATCTTCCCTGGTCGGTTCATTATTTTCAGCTGATGCATGGTATAACGTAACCTATATTTCCGGTGAAGTTATAAACCCGAAAAGAAATGTTCCCCTCAGCCTTTTCTTTGGAACGCTGATTGTATCTGTAATTTACATTCTTACGAACTATGTATACATAAGGGTACTTCCCCTTGCAGGCTCACCGAACGGCGCAGATGCATTGAGCCGAGGCATCCAATACGCTACAGATGACCGGGTAGCCACCTCTGCCATGAGTGTGATATTCGGGAATTCCGCAGCAATTATTATGGCTGTATTTATTATGATAAGCACATTTGGCTGCAATCATGGTCTTATACTGGCAGGACCGAGAGTGTATTATGCCATGGCAAAAGACGGCCTCTTTTTCAGGAAAGTGGCCCGGATAAATAAAAACGGAGTTCCAGGATTTGCGATTGTGCTGCAGGGAATATGGTCTATACTTCTCTGTTTATCAGGAACATATGGCAATTTACTTGATTATGTGATATTCTCAGTTCTGATATTTTTTACCCTTACTATATTTTCAATATTTATCCTGAGAGTAAAACGGCCTGATATTCCCCGGCCATACAAAGCATTTGGTTATCCGGTTATACCCTCGCTTTATATCCTGACCACCATTACTATTATGGTGATCCTGCTGATCTATAAACCGGATTATACCACCAGGGGTCTGGCTATTGTGCTGCTTGGCATTCCAGTTTTCTTCCTCTGGAGAAAGTTCAATAAGGTAGATTCAAAATAAGGAATGGCAGATCTTTAAAGGTTTCGGTGACCAGATAATAAAAGAATACTTATGATTCCGGAGGAATTTATAAAAAGAATCAATACTCAAAAATACATTGATGCTGAGAATCTGCTGAAGGCATTGGAAGATCCGTCTCCAGTCAGCATCAGAATAAACAGGTCTAAATGGAACCAAAACCCTGTGACTTCCAAACCAGTACCATGGTGTAAAGATGGTTTCTATCTGAAAAACAGACCATCTTACACTCTTGATCCTCTTTTTCATGCCGGCTGCTATTATCCCCAGGAAGCTTCAGGTATGTTCCTGGAACAAATAATCAGGCAGACAGCTTCTGCATCTGACAAATTAAGGGTTCTCGATCTGTGCGCAGCACCCGGAGGGAAGAGCATTCATCTTTCTGACTTAATCGGCAATGAAAGTCTGTTAATTGCAAATGATGCTATCAGGTCAAGAGCTGCTATACTTTCCGAGACCATTTCAAAATGGGGTTCGCAAAATACACTGGTGACACAAAATGATCCTGCGGCGTTCGGAAGACTGGCAGGATATTTTGATATTATTCTGGTCGATGCCCCATGCTCAGGTGAAGGAATGTTCAGAAGCGAGGTAGCCAGGAATGAATGGTCAGTTTCCAACACAGCCCACTGCTCGGAGAGACAAAAGAGAATACTCATGGATGTCTGGCCGGCCCTGAAGGAGAACGGGATCCTGGTATATAGCACCTGCACATTTAACCCCACTGAAAATGAGGAAAATATAAAGTGGCTCAGCTCGAAAAAAGAGGCTGAAAGTATTAAATTGGATATTTCAGGATTCAATGGTATACGCGAAATAGACTTTCGTGGCGTATTTGGATATGGCTTTTATCCAGGGGAAGCAGTGGGAGAAGGATTATTTTTTTCAGCAGTCAGGAAGAATGATTCTCAGGAATTGACGAAAATCAGTAACAGGAGGAAATCAGAATTCAAGCCGGATAAGAATGATCTTGCTGTTTCCGCTAAATGGACAGATTTTCGTGAAAACAGGTTGTTAAAATGGGGTGATGAACTTTATGCTGCTCCATGCGGGACTGATGAGTTCAACCACATCTATGCCTGCCTTAAAATCGTTAAGGCAGGTACGTGCGTTTTTACCGTGAAAAATGAAAACTTTCTTCCCTCACATGAGCTTGCTCTTTCTCCGGCATTAAAACCGGATGCTTTCCCCTTAAATGAGATTGGTCTGACAGAGGTCCTCCGGTATATGCGTCGTGATAATTTTATGCTCGCTGACGCACCAAAAGGATGGAATATTGTAACTTACAAGGGGAGAAATCTCGGATTCGTGAAAAATATCGGAAACAGGGTGAATAACTATTTTCCTGTTGAATGGCGTATAAGGATGAACCTCCCAGAACCCGGGACAGAGAACATAATTAATTGGGCATAGAAAAATACACTTTAATAATTTTTGTGCTCCTTTGAGCATCCTTAGAGTTTCTTCGTGGTAAAAAAAATAACCACGAGGAGCTCAAAGTGGGACACTAAGGGTACACGAAGAATCTCTAAGAGTGAATATGGAGAAGAGATCATTGGAGTTTCAGATATTTGCCAAGCCCGTGGGGTCTGAATGTAATCTCAGTTGCAGTTATTGTTATTATCCGGGGAAGAATAACCCCTATCGCGATAAGGGAAGTTTTCTCATGGCCGACGATATTCTGGAATTGTACATCAGACAGCATATTCAGGCAACTACTGACAATACTGTAAATTTTTCATGGCATGGAGGTGAACCCCTACTTGCCGGTATTGACTTCTTCAGGAAAATTTTAAGATTGCAAGCTGCTAATAATCCTGCAGGCAAGAAAATTGTGAATGGTGTTCAGACAAACGGTACTCTTATTAATGATGAATGGGCCCGGTTTTTTAAGAGAGAGAATTTTGTAATCGGAATAAGTGTTGACGGGCCTGCATGGCTTCATGATAATTACAGGCGCAACAAAGGTAATAAAGCAACATGGATGGAAGTTGACAGGGGATTCAGGCTTTTAAAAAAACAAGGCGTTATACCTGAGATACTCTGCGTAATAAATGCTAAAAATGGTGCTCATCCGATGATTATCTACGATCTGTTCAGACAGATGGGAGCAAAGTATATTACATTTCTCCCTCTTGTCGTGCGTGATGCAAGCTCAGCTTCCGGGGCTAGCGAAGATTCAGTCGGGCCCGATAAATTCGGACATTTCCTGAGTACAATTTTTGATGAGTGGGTTGAGAATGATATTGGGGAAATAAAAATTCAGATATTCGAAGAAGCAGCACGGACCGCGTTTGATCAGGACCATACCTTATGCATTTTCAAAAAAGACTGCGGTGGCGTTCCTGTTGTTGAACACAACGGGGATTTTTATTCCTGCGACCATTACGTAAACAGGGATCACCTCCTGGGAAATATTATGGATCATTCAATTACATATTTTCTTGATAGCGAAAGGCAAAAAGCTTTCGGCAAAGTAAAATCACTCACACTGCCTAATTATTGTACCGGATGTGAAGTAAGACCAATGTGCAATGGAGAATGTCCAAAAAACCGGTTTATATTAACACCTGATGGAGAACCCGGGTTAAACTACCTCTGCAGCGGATATAAATATTTTTTCAACCACATCAAGCCATTTATTGAAGCAATCTCAGAGGCCTGGAAGAAGCAACAGGCTTAGGATGACCGATACTTAAGCTTTGACTCGATATCCATTTAACCGCAAAGTTCCCAAAAACCGAAATCCAAAGCCCGCAAAGAAATGTCGAAGGTGATTTAACTTTGAGTACTTTGCAAAGTCTTCTCGTGCTTTGCGGTTAATGGATTCTTTATTTCAGTTTTTCCTTAAAGAATGCTATCGTCCTTGACCATGCCAGTTTAGCTGCCTTTTCATTGTATCTCTCAGGATTTGAATCGTTGTTGAAGGCATGTTTGGCTCCATCGTAAATAAATATCTGATATTCCTTTTTATCCTTTTTCAGTGCCTCCTCAAAAGCAGGGATTCCCGGGTTTATAAATGGATCATCGCCGGCATAATGTGCCATTATCGGAGCTTTAATCTTTGCCACATCATCAGCAGTCGGCTGCTTTCCGTAATAAGGTACGGCTGCATCGAGATCAGGTGAATTTACAGCTACCTGATTGGTCATACCACCTCCCCAGCAGAAGCCTGTACAGCCCACTTTACCTGTCGACAGCGGAGATGTCTTAAGATATTTTACAGCTGCTACAAAGTTTTTGATTGTTTTAGCTGTGTCAAGCTGTCCGATCATTGTTACAGCTTTGGCCTGATCATTCTCAGGTGTTCCTCCAAGGGGAGAAAGAGCATCGGGAGCCAGGGTAAGGAATCCTTCTTTGGCCATCCGGCGGGTCACATCGAGGATATGTGGCTGCAATCCCCTGTTTTCATGAATTACCAGAACAGCCGGAAACTTTTTACCGGCTTTTGGCCAGGCAAGAAAGCCTTTAACTTCACCAGTCTCTCCCGGAAAAGTAATGAACTCGGTCTTAAGTCCGTCATCCTGCGGTCCGGATGCAGAGGCACCCAGGCTGTCCTGCTCCAGCAGGGGAATCATTGAAGCTGCGGCCGCGGAGCCGCCGGCGACTATAGCAAGTTTTCTGACAAAATCCCTTCGATTTGTTCTGCCTTGCTTGTAATCCGCATAAAGAGAGGTGATTTTTTTGTCCATAATCGTCAGGTTTTATGTGTTAGTTAGCTGAATTAGCTGAGCCCCTGAATTATTTTTTTACTTTTGTTAGGGACAACAATTACTGTTAAGCTTTCAATATACAGAAAAAACTGTACATGTACAAAAAAAGTTGTATAAGAGCATAAAATTTCAGGACTAAAGTGATGGGAAAAGATTTAGATATTGCTCTGACTACAAGAAATATGGCAGGTGTAATACTGGCAGGAGGAGCGGGAAAGAGATTTAATGGCATAATAAAATCAAAAATTGTCATTGAAGGAAAGACAATTATCTCACGGATACTTGAAGCTTTTAACGGCATTTTTGAAGAGATGATAATTGTTACAAATTCCCCTAAGGAATTTTATGATTATGGCAATTGCAGAATAATAGGCGACCTGTTCCTGAATAAAGGGCCTCTTGGCGGGATCCATTCTGCAATGAAAATATCTGAAAAAGGGGCACTTTTTGTAGTAGCCGGGGACATGCCCTTGCTTGACAGGAACATAATTATCAATCAGGCAGATTATTACCTTAATAATAAATGTGATGCTTTGATTCCAAAAATCAATAATTATATAGAACCGCTTCATGGAATTTACAGTAAAGCGCTTCTTCCCGCTCTTGAAGATTACCTGGAGAGAGACAATGACCGGGCCATCAGGAATTTCCTAAAAATGCTGAATGTATGTTATCTTCAGTTAGAAGATTCAATAAAATACAAAAGTGCATTCACAAACATAAATACAATCTCAGATGTCATAAAGGTGGAAAAATTTCTTGCCAGGCCTGAATGATTATCAAATTCAATATCGCTTTTCCCCATAACAGGTAATACTGCCAGCGTATAAATCTCTTTAACTTTCTTTCTTCATAATTATAAGACTGATTGTGAAGAAGCATTTTTTATTAACTTTATATCCATAAATCTGACCCCATGAAGAGAATATACTTGTACATCCTTGTTGCAGCCGTATCACTCTCAGCTTGTAAAAAACTAAGTAAATATGAAGGTGTTGCCTTCACGGAAAAGGAACCGCGCGACTGGGAAAATCCTGAGCTGTTCAATATAAACAGGGAGGAACCTCATGCGTCACTTATAAGTTTCCAGGATGAACAGAGCGCTCTGAATGCTGCAAAAGATAATTCCCAAAACTATCGGTCTCTTGATGGCATGTGGAAATTCAATTGGTCTAAAACACCCGCGCAGCGACCCTTCTGGTTCTTCAAAGATGATTATGATACCCGCGACTGGAAGGAGATTGATGTACCTTCTAACTGGCAGATGAAGGGTTATGATGTGCCTGTATATATGAATATTGTATACCCTTTCTGGTTATATGAAGACGTTTTCAACCCGAATGGCGGTTACAAAAAAATTCCGCCTGCAATACCCCACGACTGGAATCCTGTGGGATCCTATAAAAGGACGTTTAAAGTACCTTCGGAATGGAAGGGGAAAGAAGTTTTTCTTCATTTCGGAGCAGTCAGTTCCGCATTTTATGTATGGGTGAATGAAAAGCTTGTTGGCTACAGTGAGGATAGCAAAATGCCGGCCGAATTCAATATTACTAAATATCTTAAAGGAGGCAAAAACTCTGTAGCCGTGGAAGTATACAGGTGGAGCGATGGCAGCTATCTTGAGGATCAGGATTTCTGGAGATTAAGCGGAATTCAGAGATCGGTTTATCTGCAGGCACGTCCAAAAACATATATTGGTGATTTTTTTGCGATTGGCAGCCTTACAAATGATTACAAGGAGGGTTTGCTCAAACTGGAAGTCTCCCTGAAAGGAACTGTACCCGATGAGGACGAATATACAGTCGATGCTTCACTCTTTGATGGATCGGGGAAGCTTTTTACTGAGACCAAAAAGGTGAAGCTCTCCGACGACAAAGCTTCCTTAAGTTTTGATAGGAATATTCAGGATGTAAAAAAATGGTCGGCTGAAAAGCCAAATCTCTATTCGCTTGTGATAGCCCTTAAAGACAAAAATGGTATGACTGCCGAGTGCGTGAGTTCTAAAATAGGATTCAGAAAGGTGGAAATTCTCCATTCCCAGCTTCTTGTGAACGGAGTGCCAATCACGATAAAAGGAGTTAACCTGCATGAGCACAATGATATCACAGGACATGTGATTGATGAAGCTACTGTTTTAAAGGATATCAGGACGATGAAGAGCAATAACATCAATGCTGTCAGAACAAGTCACTATCCCCAGCAGGAGCTCTGGTATGAGATGTGCGATAAATATGGACTTTATCTTATTGATGAAGCAGACATAGAGTCTCATGGTATAGGCTACGCGAAAGATGTAACGCTTGCAGATAAGCCTCAATGGAAAGCCGCTCATCTTGACAGAATGAGACGTATGGTAGAGAGAGACAAGAATCATCCATCGGTTATTATCTGGTCAATGGGGAATGAAGCCGGTGACGGACATAATTTTTTGGATGGATATAAATGGATCAAAGAGCGCGATAACACACGTCCCGTGCAGTACGAACGTGCTGAAAAGGAGACAAATACACCCGAAAGACATACCGACATCTGGGGCAATATGTATGCCAGCATTGAAGAATTAGAGGCATATGCCAAAGATCCCAAAACCGACAGACCCATGATTATGGTCGAATACGCCCATGCGATGGGTAATTCCACAGGAAACCTGCAGGATTACTGGGATGTTATTGAAAGATATCCAAAACTGCAGGGAGGATTCATCTGGGACTGGGTTGACCAGGGTCTTCTCAAAACAAATGAAAACGGAGAAAAATATTGGGCTTATGGAGGCGACTATGGAGAAGAAGGCATGCCAAGCGATGGCAACTTCAATATTAATGGTCTGGTATGGCCCGACAGGGCACCTCATCCGGGTCTTGCAGAAGTGAACAAGGTTTATCAATATATTGGATTTGAACCTGTTGACCTTGTAAGTGGAAAGATAAGAGTGAAGAATAAGTATGATTTTACTAATCTCTCCGAATTCAATTTTGAATGGGAGGTAGTATCTGACGGGTCAGTCGTACAGTCAGGTAAATTCAACTTCCCTGATCTTAAGCCAAAATCCGGATCTTTGGTTGATATTCATCTCAAGAAGATAGATACTGCCCCGGGTGCCGAATATTTTCTTAATATCAGGGCTTCAAGAAGCGATGCATGGAATTATGTACCGGAAGATCATGTTTATGCGACTGCCCAGTTTAAACTTCCGGAAGAAGGGAGCCTGGTTAAACCGAAAATCGATAATCTTGTTGTTCTCCAGACAAAGACAACAGGTAAAATACTGGAAGTAAGCGGTGTTGATATGAAACTATCCTTTAATCTCGCTACCGGCCGGCTTGAAACCTACAACTATAAAGGGAGAGAACTTCTGAAGAAGGGCCCGGAAGCTGATTTCTGGCGTCCTCCGACCGATAATGATTACGGTTATGATATGGATAAATTACTTGGTGTTTGGAAGAAAGCAGGTGAAAGATTAGCCGTTACAAAAGCAAATATCAGCCAGCCGGAATTAGGGAAGGTAGTAATAACTTTTAATTATGATATTCCTGATATGTCAGGGCAGAAGATAGCGGGTTACGCTACTATTTATACTGTATATGGATCAGCTGATTTGGTAGTTAAAAACCAGTTCTCCAAATTATCAGATAAAATACCCGAGATCCCAAGGATGGGCATGCAGATGCAACTTCCTGAAGACTTTACCAATATAAAATGGCTGGGACGCGGACCGCAGGAAAATTATGCCGACAGGAAAACAGCTGCCGATGTTGGTCTCTATGAGAGCACTGTTACAGATCAGTATACACCTTATATACGACCACAGGAAAATGGCTATAAAACAGATACCAGGTGGGTCACTCTCACTGATGACGATGGCAATGGGATCCTTGTAAGCGGCGATCCGCTGATCTGCTTCGCTGCTCTTAATAATGTTCATGATGATTTTGAATCACCCGGAAAATTATCACAATACCGAAAAGATGCCAAGACTGCCAATACACATACTATCGACGTCAGACCACGTGACTTTGTGAATCTGAATGTGGATCTTGGACAGATGGGTGTCGGAGGCGATAATTCCTGGGGCGCATTGATTCATCCCAAATACAGGCTCCTTGATAAAAAATACGAGTATTCATTCAGGTTCCGGCCCGTTGTCAAAGAGGATGATATACTTAAACTGGCTAAAGAGAGATTTTAAATACTATATCATTCAGCAACTAAAGCTTTTTAAAATCCAGGTTCCAGAAATGGAAATCATTGCTAGGCAGATCGATTTTGAATCCGGTCACTTTGCCAGCTGAGTTAAAGCTGAAGGTAATGAGACCGAAAGTCAGGAATTTATCTCTGAAGACGACTTTAAATGTATCGTAATGCCAGTGTTCAAGTTCACCCGTGAATACTGTTTTCGCAGGCAGAAATGTCAGCCGGAGTTTTCCTGAAACCAATGCAACTTCGGCGTCCCCGTAATTTTTGTCACGAAAAATGCCGGTGTAGCCCTCTGGAGCCAGGGATGGCTTTGTATCAGGTATCCTGCTTTCAAGCCGCTGTTTACTTGTAGCTTGTTCAAAAGCCTCAATGCGCGCCTTAATAGCGGAATACTCGCCTATCCAGTCAAATTCCCTGCCTTTTACCAGGATATCAAGAATATCACCTCTGATAGCATTGTCGACAAAGCCGTCATTTCCGTTGTTCAATACAATAACAGAGATATTCTGATCGGGGACAAGGGTTACTTTGCTGATATAGCCAGGCATTCCTCCATC
Organism: uncultured Bacteroidales bacterium; assembly: GCA_963715785.1. Taxonomy (GTDB): domain Bacteria; phylum Bacteroidota; class Bacteroidia; order Bacteroidales; family VadinHA17; genus LD21. Next base: position 179,664 of record OY970276.1, on the reverse strand, counting down.
ATGCTCTGCTATCTTTTTCCCGTTATAGTCAAAAATGAACCAACCAAGGCCATAGGTGTAGAAATTAATTCCGTGCTGTTTCTGCATGATACTGGCTCCCAGAATGGTATGTGGTTCCATGATCCTGGTTAAGGATGACTTTGAAATGATTCTTTGTCCTTTATATTCTCCCCCGTTCAGAAGGAGCATAGTCCAGACAGCCAGTTCATCCACGCTGGAATATATAGCTGCAGCAGGTTTTACAGCATTAAAATGATAAATGTCAAGTACTTTGTTATTCAGATGGCCATAGGCTATGTTCTGATCTTTCGAGAGCTCATCGCTGGAAGGACGCGTCTGAAGCATGCCGAGCGGAGTAAATATCCTCGACTCTACGAACTTTGACCATGTCATTCCCGATACTTTCTGAACAATATCACCAGCTATCATGAACATTACATTCTGGTACCCAAATTCAATTCCGAATCTTCTGGTAATTGGTTCATAGCGCATTCTCTTCATAACCTCCTCATCGGAATAGTCTGTATTGTACCATAGGAGATCACCATAAAAAGTGCCAAGACCCGAGCGATGGCACAGGAGGTCCTCCACTGTCATCTCTCGTGTAATGTAATCATCTGCAAGCCTGAATTCAGGAATATAATCAGTGACTTTATCGGTCCATTTTATTTTGCCTTCATCGACAAGAATCCCTATTGAAAGTGCAGTAAATGCTTTTGTGCAGGATGCAATATTAAACAGGGATGTGGTACTGACAGGTTTTCCGGCTTCTGCATCAGCGTAACCGAGGGCATTATGATATATTATTGCAGAGTCTTTCATAACAGCCACGGCCAGACCGGTTGGTTTGTAAACCTCAAATGCTTTTTTTACTACTTCGTCTATTTTCGCAAGATCCTGTTCAGAGACTTGCGAATAAAGCGATACAGAGATCAGGATGAATATTGAAACGGAGGTAAAGATTCTTTTCATGATTTGGATTTTTAATTATTTCTGTTCCTGTTAATCAGGATTGATTATTCTTCAGGATGGGAATCACATTTTCTTCATTTTAGCTCTTATAATTTTTCATAAAAATACGCCTCTTTATTATCCACATCATCCCAGGTATAGATCTTTTTATTTCTGTTAACAAAATAGAGGTTCAACAGTGCAAAATCACCAGCACACATTGTGGAATGCGCGAAAAGGAAAAGTGAGAGGCTCCATTTCCAAATGCCCGGGAGGATCAGTATAAGGATGATCAAGACAATGCTTATTATCACGAAAGGCGTCCAGGCTACGATCCGGAACTGAAGCGGGGAGGCCACATGCCTGTGAGCGGTGACATAAAATAGGTATTGTTTCAGATCCATGCCGATTCTTATATTTTTTGCCCCTGACAGGAAAAAAGGAATAATGTGTAAAAACTCATGAATGGGAATGCAGATCAGCGGTAAGACAATGCAGCCAATTATGGTATGAAGAACGATGTGGGCTGCAGGGTAGTAGCCTGCAATTCTTACCCTGATAATAATTGAATAGCAAAGGAATAGTGAACACACGAACCAGTAGAAGACTGTTAAGGAAGATCTTTTCTTTAAATACTCAAATACGAAATCGACAAGGTTTTTATACGGAATTGTCAGAATTAATCTGAACCTGTTCTGGTCCTCCAGATCTTCCACTATTAACGCCATAAAAGTACTTTTAACAAAATTACCTTTTAAATGATGTATTACAATAGGAAACGGGCTTTTCCTAAATTTTCTGACCGATAAAAGCTGATATGGTTTTAACAGTATATGGCCCGGAATTTGATACATTTGCAGAAAATCTGTTAGTGAAATTAATTTCTGGAATAGTGTTTTTTTGTCTTATTACCACTGTCTTATCAGGTCAGAATGATTCACTTAAGCAAGCGGGTGATTCTCTTCACGGACGGACCTATATTTTGCAGGAGGTTACAAGGGATGGTGTCACTTTACCTGAAGTTGAGATTAAGGCAGTGACTGTATATGCCCATCCGCAGTTTGCTAAAAAAAGAGACTTTCGTAAATATGAGCGTCTGGTTTATAATCTTAAGATAGTCTACCCATATGCCTTGATTGTGCGCAATAAGTTGCTCGCGGTTGACCAGGAACTGGGAAATTACAAAAATGAAAGAGAGCGGAAGGAATATTTGAAAAAGGTGGAAAAGGAGGTATTTGCCGAATATGAAGGAGCCGTCAGAGATATGACGATTTCGCAAGGTCGCCTGCTGATTAAGCTAATTGACAGAGAGACCCAGAATACCTCTTATGTTCTTATAAAAGATTACCGTGGCAAGTTTGCAGCAGCCTTCTGGCAGGGAATTGCCCGCCTGTTCGGAACAAACCTGAAAGAAGAATATGACCGGTATGGAGAAGATGCCATTATCGAATCAATTATTGAGGAGATTGATGCCGGCAGGCTTTGAAAATAACGATGAATTATCGGGATGAAACGTATTTTTATTGCATTGAAAATTGAATCCGGAGAAACACTCTCAGGAATGATCTCAATATTTAAGACCAGTCTTTATAAGGATCTGATCAAATGGACAATCCCAGGCAATATCCATATTACGCTTGCATTTCTGGGAGATACTGACGAAAATCTGATTGAGCCGATCATTTCCATGTTAAAGGAGAAATGTTCAGGATCCGGCAGGTTTGAACTGATACTCAAAGGGTCAGGAGTTTTCAGGAATCTGAAAGATCCCAGGATTATCTGGACCGGCGTTGAACCTTCAGATAAATTAAATCAACTTAATCAATCTATTGTGAATGGATTGAAGGAGTTGAATATTAGGCTCGAAGATCGTGCATATAATCCTCATCTGACACTTGGAAGAATAAAACATCTGAATGACAGCGATAAGCTCAGGACTGTCCTGGAGCAATTTCAAAATGTTGAAATACAGCGGATCCCGGTAAATGAAGTTATACTGTTTGAAAGCATTCTAATGCAGTCGGGACCGGTTTATAAACCACTGGCTGAATTCAACCTTGAAAAGTGAAGCTGGAATATCTCTCACGACAAACTTATTTCCGCCTCAGATGCCCAATCCTCTGAATATGATAGCCAGAGTATAAAAGGCAATCTTTATATCAAACCGCAACGACCTGTTATTCAGGTAATAGATATCAAATTTCAGTCGCTCGACCATCTCATCCACATTAGTCGCATACCCGTATTTTACCTGCCCCCAGGAGGTAATGCCAGGTTTAATAAGCTGAAGCTGTTTGTATTGTGGTTCTCTTTCCAAAATCTGATCAATGTAATATGGTTGTTCCGGACGAGGCCCGACTACAGACATTTCGCCTTTCAAAACGTTCACCAGGTTAGGGATCTCATCAAATTTATGCTTCCTCATAAATCGGCCAAGTGAGGTAATCCTTTTATCTTCCCTCCCCGAAATAAGCGACATTTCGTGGTCCTTTTCCGATTTCATCGACCTGAACTTATAAATCATAAAAGGTCGTCCGTACTTTCCAATACGTTTTTGCGAATAAATTACCGGTCCTTTTCCTGTCAGCTTGATTGTCAGCGCCAGAATGGCAATAACAGGCAACAGCAGTGCGAGACACAGCGACGCAATCAAAAAATCTGATATGGATTTAAATGTATCGTATGACTTCCTTTTACCTCTGTTCATGTGCTAAATATACAAAAAGAAATGAGTGTCACACCCGGTGATTGCTGTCTTCATTTTTTATACTTTTGTCGGAAATTAATTATTGATCCGGTTTATTGTATGAATGACACTTTTGAAGCAAAAGGAAAACGGAAAAAATTGGTGGCTGAACTCAGAAAGAAAGGGATCACAGATGACGAGGTGCTAAGAGCTATTGATACTGTGCCACGGCATCTTTTTATGGACCCTGCATTTCTCAATCACGCTTACGTGGATAAGGCTTTTCCTATTACAGCCGGACAGACAATATCACAACCTTATACAGTAGCTGTGCAATCGTCATTGCTGAGGGTAAAAAAGAGGGATAAGATCCTTGAAATAGGAACCGGTTCGGGCTATCAGGCAGCTGTTCTCGCCGAGATGGGAGCAAAGGTTTACACTATTGAGCGTTTCAGAGAGCTTTTTCTTAAGGCCCAGCATATTTTAGCGTCCCTGGGATATTCTGCAGAATTCTTTTTTGGTGACGGTTATGCAGGTAAACAACAATACGGGCCTTTTGACGGGATTATTATCACCGCAGCCGCACCTGAGATTCCCGATGCTCTTCTTCATCAGCTTAAAACCGGAGGCCGGCTGGTTGTTCCTCTTGGCAGTTCTGAATCTCAGGTTATGACTGTTGTTGAACGAACCGGACCTGAAAGCTTTGAGCGTTCAGAACATGGAAATTTCATTTTTGTGCCAATGCTTAAAGGAACAGTAAACGGGGAATAAGATATTATGAATAATATGAGAATTTTTAAAAAGGTTTTTTCGCCGATAGAAGTTAATACCTATATACTGGCCGACGAGAATGGCGATTGTGCGATAATTGATTGCGGATGTTATGACAGACAGGAGTTTGCTGATCTCGTGAGCTTTCTCGATGAAAATAAATTAAAACCTGTACTGCTCTTAAATACGCATTGTCATCTCGATCATGTATTTGGTAATAAGTATGTTCTTGAAAAATACGGATTAAGAACATACTCATCTGAACTTGATGAGATGAACAGGAAAAGTGCCAGCCAGCATGCTATGCTCTTCGGACTTATTATGGAGGATCCGCCGGAACCTGCCGGGTTTATCTCGGATAATCAGATTGTGAAGTTTGGAAATATAGAACTAGTGGCATTGCATGTTCCGGGACATACATCGGGAAGCCTTGCATTTTACAGCGAAAAAAATGGTTGTGTCTTTACCGGAGATGCTCTGTTTGCGGGAAGTATCGGACGCACAGACCTTCCCGGAGGGAGCCATGAAACTCTCATCGATAGCATAAAACGTAAATTATTTGTTCTTCCTCCGCCGACAATAGTTTATCCCGGGCATGGAAGTGAGACCACCATTGAAAGGGAAATTAACTCAAATCCCTACTTTTGATGATTTAAATCCTGTTTAGATATTATACTAATTCTTAATATTATCAATTCATTAGTGTCAGAGAAATTTTAAACAATTATAATTTAATAAGTTACAAAAACATAGTATTGATTTTTTAAACCTTATGATATGCCATCAGATATGTTTGTAAATCGCCATAATGGTCCACGTGAACATGAATTGCCGCAGATGCTGAAGACCATTGGTGTTAATTCGCTTGACGAGCTGATTGAAAAGACAGTTCCCCGGTCAATTATGCTGGAAAAACCATTGAGACTTCCGGAAGCAATGTCGGAATTTGAATATCTTAATTATGTGAGATCTATCGGGAAAAAGAACAAAATGTTCCGGTCGTTCATCGGGCAGGGCTATTACGGAGTTGCTCTTCTTTCCGTCGTTACCAGGAACGTTCTTGAAAACCCGTCATGGTACACATCTTACACTCCATACCAGGCTGAAATATCCCAGGGCAGGCTGGAAGCCCTTCTTAATTTTCAGACAATGGTCATTGAGATGACTGGGATGGAGATAGCCAACGCATCCTTACTCGATGAATCAACTGCTGCTGCAGAGGCAATGATAATGATGTTTAATGCAAGGTCGAGGGCGTCGGTCAAGGCTGGAGCAAATAAATTCTTTGTCGATGATGATATATTCCCGCAGACGCTTGACGTAATAAAAACACGTTCAAAACCTCTTGGAATAGAACTGGTTATTGGGAAGTACACTGCCGCTGTATTCAATGAATCATTTTTCGGTTCTCTGGTGCAATATCCTGCTGCATCAGGTCAGCTGCGCGATTACAAGGCTTTTGCCACTCTGGCACATGCGTCGGGTGTTCTGGTAGGAGTAGCCGCCGATCTGATGAGCCTTGCTCTGCTGACTCCTCCCGGTGAATGGGGTGCTGATATAGTGGTGGGCTCCAGTCAAAGGATGGGCCTTCCTATGAGTTTCGGGGGCCCGCATGCGGGATATTTTGCTACGAAGGATGAGTTAAAACGCAGTATGCCTGGCAGAATTATTGGCGTATCGGTCGATGCTCAGGGAAACAGTGCTTTGAGAATGGCTTTGCAGACAAGGGAACAGCATATAAAAAGAGAGAGAGCCACTTCGAATATTTGCACAGCGCAGGCACTCCTGGCAATAATGTCGGGCATGTATGCACAATATCATGGACCTGAAGGATTGTTAAACATTGCACAGAATATACATAATGCAGCATGCACCATAAATTTCTATCTGAAAGAATCGGGCTTCAGGCAGCTTAATTCCTCATTTTTCGATACTGTAAGAGTAAGCCTTAGCCATGATGCTTCAGCAGAAGAAGTTAAGAAACTAGCTCTTGAAGCGGAAATGAATTTCTATTATCCCGGAGATAATACTGTTATCATCAGCACCGATGAGATAACAACTATTAGAGAAGTCGGCACAATAGTAAACATCTTTTTGAAAGCTGCCGGGAAAAAAGAGGTGAAGATCAACTCCTACTGCCATTGTGAAATTCTTGAAGAGAAATTCATCCGCAAGTCTGCATTTCTCAGTGGCGGTACTTTTAACAGGTATCATAGCGAAACCGAGATGATGAGGTATATCAAGATGCTGGAGAGGAAAGACTTTTCTCTTACTCACAGTATGATCTCGCTGGGTTCCTGCACTATGAAATTAAACCCGGCAAGCTCATTATTTGCCATGAGCTGGCCCGAATTTGGGAATATTCATCCTTTTGTCCCAAAAGACCAGGCATTGGGATATTATCAAATAATGGATGAGCTTGGAGAAGCTTTAAAGGAAATAACAGGTTTCTCTGCAGTATCATTTCAGCCAAACTCAGGCGCTGCAGGAGAATATACCGGATTAATGGTTATCCGTGAATATCATATTACAAGGGGAGAAGCCCATAGAAATCTTGTTTTAATTCCATCATCCGCGCACGGAACAAACCCGGCCAGCGCAGCGATGGCAGGAATGCAGATAATTGTTGTGGAATGTGATGAGAGAGGTAACATTAATTTATCCGATCTTAAGAAAAAGGCTGAAGATAACCGGGATGTTCTGGCGGCTTTTATGATCACTTACCCATCGACTCATGGGGTTTTTGAAGCTGATGTAAAGGAGATGTCACGGATTATTCATAAAAATGGCGGCCTGGTTTACATGGATGGGGCGAATATGAATGCACAGGTTGGACTTACAAATCCGGGGCACATTGGCGCAGATGTATGCCATCTTAACCTTCACAAAACCTTTGCAATACCTCATGGCGGAGGTGGACCGGGGATGGGTCCCATACTCACAAATGATAAACTTGCCGAGTTCCTTCCTTCCCACCATTTTGTGAAAACAGGAGGATCTCATGGTACCTCAGCGGTAGCGGGTGCTCCCTTCGGGAGCGGACATATACTTACCATTTCGCATGCTTATGTCATGATGCTCGGGTCTTTCGGACTGACTCAGGCTACTAAATTTGCAATTCTGAATGCTAATTATATAGCAGCAGCATTAAAAGGTTACTATAAAACATTATACTCCGGTACAGAAGGTTTTGTGGCACATGAAATGATTCTTGATTGCAGGAACTTTAAAACTGAAGCGGGCATCGCTGAGGCTGATATAGCAAAAAGGCTGATGGATTATGGGTTCCATGCGCCTACTTTATCATTTCCTGTACATGGCACACTAATGGTCGAGCCTACGGAATCTGAATCGCTTCAGGAGCTCGACAAATTTATTGCCGCTATGAAGTCTATCTGGAACGAAATAGAAGAGATAAAGAATGGTCAGGTCGATAAGACAGATAATGTCTTGCATAATGCGCCTCATACTGTTCGTGTAGTCACTGGAAATGAATGGAATCATTCTTATGACCGGCAGAAAGCTGCATTCCCGCTTGAGTGGATTATTGAGAATAAATTCTGGCCCTCCGTGGGGCGTATTGATGATGGTTTTGGTGATCGCAATCTGGTTTGTACCTGTGATCCGATCGATCTTTACAGGCAGAAGGTGCTGAAGAAGTAAATTATTACCAATGAGAATAGTTATTTTATTTCTTATTTCAGTAATGGTTATAATATCCTGTGGAACAGGCAATTCAGGACAAAAACAAGCAAAGCAGGCAGTTCAGGGGAAAGTGTATCCGGTAAGACTGATTACACTCGATCCGGGTCATTTTCATGCAGCGCTGGTGCAAAAGACAATGTACGATCAGGTTTCTCCTGATGTGCATGTCTATGCTCCGGAAGGACCGGACTATTTGCAGCATCTTGAAAGGATTAATTCCTATAACTCCAGACCTTTGAATGCCACCTCCTGGAATGAAATTGTATATACAGGTCCCGATTATCTTGAAAAGATGCTCTCGGAAAACGCTGGAAATGTTGTGGTTATAGCTGGGAATAACAGAAAAAAGGCTGAGTATATTACAAAATCCATAAATGCAGGACTGAATGTTCTGGCTGATAAGCCAATGATCATCAGGCCTGAGGATTTCCCATCACTTGTAGCTGCGTTCGGAGAGGCAGATGAGAAGGGTGTACTCTTATACGATATTATGACAGAGAGATATGAAGTGACAACTATTCTTCAAAAATTACTTTCGCAGAATTCACTCATTTTTGGCAGATTAACGACTGGAACAAAAGAAGAGCCTGCCGTAACAAAGATCAGCGTTCATCATTTTTCCAAGGTGGTTTCAGGAAGTCCCCTGCTCAGGTCTGCATGGTATTTCGATGTCACCCAGCAGGGGGAGGGGATTGTTGACGTGACAACACATCTTGTCGACCTTGTACAGTGGGAGTGCTTTCCCGAACAGATTCTCGATACATCGGATATTTCAATGTTAATGGCAAAACGATGGCCAACCTCTATCTCTAAAAATGAATTTAAGGGAATTACAGGATTGAATGACTTCCCCGATTACCTTCAGAAGGATGTAAAGGATAGCGTGCTCAGCGTATTCTCTAATGGTGAGATGATCTATAAGATAAAGGGAGTTTTTGTTAAAGTTTCTGTGGAGTGGAAATACCAGGCTCCTCCCGGAGGCGGCGACACACATTATTCGGTAATGCGCGGAACAAAGTGCGACCTCACAATAAAGCAGGGTGCAGGGGAAAATTATGTCCCGACTTTGTATGTTGAGAATATCAAAGGAGGATCGGTGAAAGATTTCATATCTCAGTTAAAGAACGTTCTTGCCAGATTACCGTACGACTCTTTAAGGATCGAGCCCGTTAACAGTGAATTATTTAAAATTATAATTCCGGCAAAGTACCGGGTTAGTCATGAAGAGCATTTTGCACAGGTTACAGCTAAATTCCTCGAATATCTGAAGGCGGGAAGTCTCCCGGATTGGGAGGTTCAGGGAATGATAACCAAGTATTATACTACAACGGCTGCTCTTAAACTTGCAGAGAAAGAGACAGCAAGGTGAAATGGCTATTTCCTCTATCCAAACATGTTTTCTACAGCCATTGAATATAGTTCTTCGAGAGAAATACCCGCTGCTGCAGCCTGTTTAGGGACAATGCTTTCTTTTGTCATTCCGGGAACTGTGTTTATTTCAATGAAATAAGGGGTCGTGCCTATCACTATAAAATCCACTCTTACAATTCCCTTGCATCCAAGGACTTCATAAATGAGCTTACTTATCCGCTGGATTTCAGAGGTGATCCCGGCAGACATGTCAGCCGGGGTAATCTCATCGGAAAATCCCGGCGTATATTTTGCCTGATAATCAAAAAATTCATTTTTACTGATGACCTCAGTTACAGGAAGGACGAAAGTATTGTCTTTTGTCCTGATAACTCCGCAGGCAACCTCGCGTCCATTCATGAACGCTTCAATAAGCACTTCGTTGCTCTCTTTGAATGCTGTATCAACAGCAGGCAGAAATTCCTCTTTTCGTTTCACTTTGGTTACTCCAAAACTGGAACCGCTGTCGTTTGGCTTTACAAAACATGGCAAGCCGATTTGATTCAGCAGAGTGTCCGGATCCGGATTATCGCCATTCCTTATCAGAACTGCCTCAGCCATGGTTATTCCATATTCTTTCAGGAAAAGCTTGCATGCCTGTTTATTGAAAGTGAGCGCAGAGCAAAATGCGCCGCAGCTGGTGTATGGAATTCCCATAATATCGAAATAGCCCTGAAGAAGTCCATTCTCCCCCGGAGTGCCATGGATAGCAATGAAAACGCCATCGAATTTTATTCTCTGATCATTATGGTTCAGACTAAAATCATTTTTATCGATATTATGATAACGACCTTTCGGATCCTCCCAGTACCAGTTTTTCCCCTTAATGACAATTATGTAAACTATATATCCGGAGGATAATATTTTACCTACTTCTTCCGCGCTTTTCACGGAGATTTCAAACTCTGATGAGTCACCTCCTGCGGCTATTGCAATCGTCTTCATGTTCTGCCAGATTTTTCTTGTCAAATTTAAAAATTAAAGGCGATAAAATCTTAATGGAGTGAAATAAACCTTAGGGCCACAGAATATAGCAATGAATATGCTTCAGGGATTCAGCAATCAGAAGCGAAAAACATTTATGTTTAGCCTGAACCATTGAATTGTTAACATGATATGTTAACTTTGTTAAAAATTTAAAAATTAATAAAGATGAAAAAGGGTTGTCTTATTTCAATTATTGTTGCTGCTTTTCTGGCATTGGTTGTTTTAGCTGTGATTCTATGGGCTACAAAAGCTTACAACGGCATGGTTACTATGCAGGAGGCAGTTACCAGTCAATGGGGAAATGTTGAAACGTCTTATCAGCGCAGGTCGGATCTTATACCTAATTTTGTAAATACGGTTAAAGGTGCGGCCAACTTTGAGCAATCAACTCTGACGCAGGTAATTGAAGCCAGGTCAAAAGCAACATCAGTCACTATTGACCCTACGAAAATGACAGCCGCCAATATGCAGCAGTTCCAGGAAGCTCAGGGTCAGTTATCCTCTGCACTCTCAAGATTAATGGTTGTTGTTGAAAGATATCCCGAACTTAAGGCGACTCAGAATTTCAGGGATCTTCAGGTCGAGCTGGAAGGTACTGAAAACAGGATCTCTGTGGAAAGAAAGAAGTTCAATGATATCGCTTTGTCGTATAATACTTATATACGGAGATTTCCGCAAAACGTTCTGGCTGGAATGTTTTCATTCCAGATGAAACCATATTTTGAAGCCCAGAAGGGCGCGGAGAATGCTCCGGAAGTTAAATTTTAAATTATATTCCTACCAATAAATGAAAGCTTCATCGTTCTTTTCGAAAGAACAACAGGCTCAGATTCTTGCATCTGTCAGGGAGGCTGAGAATGAGACTTCAGGCGAAATCAGAGTACACATTGAATCAAAACTCAAAGGTGATGTGCTCGACAGGGCAGCATGGCTCTTCAAAAAGCTGGGGATGCATAAAACAGCGGAACGCAATGGTGTCCTGTTTTATCTTGCCCTGAATGAAAAAAAGTTCGCGATCATAGGCGACGCGGGGATACACGCAAAAGTGCCGCCCGGTTTCTGGGATGATGTAAGCGAGCTTCTCACAAAAAACTTCAGGGAAGGCAGGTTTACTGAGGGACTTTCGGAGGGAATAATCATGGCGGGAAATCAGCTTAAAACTCATTTTCCTCACCAGCCCGACGACGTTAATGAGCTGCCGGATGAAATTTCATTTGATAAATAATCTTAAAGGGAATTAATGATAATGATAAAGAAAAGTTTGTATTTGCTGACCTTTTCAGTCTTATTTTACTTCATATCAGCTGACAGGGCCTTTTCTCAGAATATTCCTGAACGTCCAAATCCACCGAGGCTTGTGAACGACTTCGCGGGAATGCTCAAACCTGAAGAGGTAAATATGCTTGAACAAAAACTGGTTGCTTTCAACGATTCAACCTCGACGCAGATTGCCATCGTCATTGTTCCTTCGCTTGGAGGATATGATAAATCAGATTATGCCCAGCAGCTTGCAGAAAAGTGGGGTATCGGTCAGAAAGGTTTGAATAACGGCGTACTGATATTGATTAAGCCAAAAACAGCTGATTCTGACGGTCAGATCCAGATCGCTCCGGGCTACGGACTTGAGCCGGTTATCCCTGATATTACCTGTGCGGAAATAATTGACCGTGAAATACTGCCTGCCTTCAAGAACGGCGATTACTATGCCGGCCTCGACAAGGCCACAACTATTCTTATGGGGCTCGCCAGAAATGAATTCACCGCCGCTGACTATGGACATAAGGCAAAGAAAAGTACGGGAAAAGGAGTGCCCCTGGGACTTATACTGGTTATCGTCTTTATAATCATCTCCATAGTCTCGAGGAATTCTGGCAGTTCGAATAATAAGCATATCAGTACCGGAGGCTTGCCTTTCTGGCTGCTTATGGGGATGATGGGTTCAGGGAGAGGCTCAAGCGGAAGCTGGGGCGGATTCTCAGGCGGAGGCGGAGGAGGAGGCGGCTTCGGCGGCTTTGGCGGCGGAAGCTTCGGAGGCGGAGGCGCCGGTGGCAGCTGGTAGCATGTTATTTATCTGAACCAAACTAAGAATAATGAACATACGAACAGTGAGGTAAGAACCCGGTTTATTATTGAATTCATACTTCGAATGTTCATTATTCAATTGTTCAAAATTTTATTACCTATTTTTCAGAGTCTCTGCCGGAAATATATGTTCTCCATTTTTCGATAACCTGCACCATATCGTCAGGAAGATCCGAATCAAAAGTAAGTCTTTTGCCTGTTACGGGGTGATTGAAGGCAAGCGATTTTGCATGCAAAGCCTGCCTCGGCAGTATTTTGAAACAGTTTTTAATGAATTGCTGATATTTCGTGAATGTAGTGCCCTTAAGAATTTGGTTGCCGCCATATTCCGCATCGTTAAACAACGGATGTTTTATATAACTGAAATGTACCCTGATCTGATGGGTCCTTCCTGTTTCCAGCTTGCATTCAATGAGTGAGATATAACCAAGATCCTCAAGGACTTTATAATTGGTAATTGCAGTCTTGCCTTCAGTGCCGTCTTTAAAAACCTGCATTATCTTGCGGTCCTTTATGCTTCTTCCTATATTACCCGTTATGGTTCCCTCCGCGGGCTCAGGAGTTCCCCAGACAAGGGCATTATATCTCCTGTCAGTAGTCCTGTCATAAAACTGTTTCGATAGCCTGTTGAGCGCATATTCATTCTTTGCAATAACAAGAATTCCGGAGGTGTTCTTATCCAGCCTGTGAACTAACCCGGGCCTGCTCTCTCCGGTATTGAACAGGGGCAGATCCTTGAAATGCCACATCAGGGCATTGACCAGCGTACCTGTATAATTGCCGTAAGCCGGATGTACAACCATTCCCGGCTCCTTGTTAACTACCAGTACGTCATCATCTTCGTAAACAATGTTCAGGGGAATGTTTTCGGGAGCCAATTCAACTTCCCGGGGAGGTGTCGGCAAAACAACCTGGACAATATCGCCTGGTTTTATCTTGTAGCTTGGTTTAACAGTATTGCCATTTACCAGGATATTTCCTGCATTAGCAGCATTCTGTATGCGTGTTCTCGAAGCATTCTCCACGCGGTCAGAGAGAAATTTATCGATCCTCAGCTGAGACTGCCCGGGATCAGCCACAAACCGGTAATGTTCAAATAGCTCCTGCAGATCAGCAATTTCTTCTTCTATCATTTCTCTGGTTACCTCAATTTAATGAACCGGTTATAGCCGACCGGGATTCCTTTAAGCCTTATGACTAAAATATACATACCATCATGGAGTGATGATATATCAACCTGTTCACTGAATGGAAGATTCATCAATTCACGGCCATTCAGGTCAGTAATTGATATATATGAATTGCCATGCAATTCGAGGTCACCGGGGTTAATATTAATATTATCGGTGGCAGGATTGGGCCAGAGATTCATCAGGTTCTTTTTGCCTGAGGGCGTCTCATGTACTGATGTAACTTTAACGACAGTACCCACAACGGGCCTGATCATAATAGTGCCTGCGACCTGTGACTGGCTCCAGTCGCCATTTAACCAATAGAACTGCCGGCCGGCATTTGGTGTGTTCACATCGTAGCCGACATTCAGGAATGTCTCGGATATCTGCCTCCAGCCAACATAAAAAGTTCCATTTACAACTACTCCTTCAGGCAGTGTGTATTCATAAAATCCGTTTATCATACTGCCCTGCTGAACCGTCACATCCGGAAATGTATAAAGAATATTCCCGGGTATGCCGTTATTATCGTCCCATACCATGAGGTCAAATGATCTAAAGTTGGACTCCATATAGCTGTCATTGAAGCATAAGCGAATAGCCCTGAGAGTGTCGGGATAGTATGATTCGAACCTGTAGCCTACCATAGCATTTCTTGAGCCAAGACCATTTATTCCATATCCTCCTTCAGCGGTCCCGTCATCAAATGCAAAGTAGTTTTGAAAATGCTGATAGTAGATTAAGGTATCGTTTTGCTTCGGATCGAAATTATCAGTCTTCAGCGAGGCTGTAATACGGAAGAGAGCTGAATCATTATTAGGGGAATTGTAAGTATACACCAGATTTGCATTGTAATCGATACTGGTTAATGGCGCAATATCGGTTGCTCCGGCTGAGAATGAATAGGCTTGTGAGTTATTGTAAACATCACGGATTTCAAAATTTCTGGTTATATTTCGTGTAATAGTGTCATTATTCCTGTAATGAACGGGAATTGCCGAGCCCATTTCCTGCAGGGATACATATTTGAACTGTTTCCAAGGCATTGCCTCATGAGCCTTCAACAATGAACGCAGCGGCAACGTGAGGGCCACATCGGCAAATACCGTATCAGCCTGGTTCCTGTTTTTGTTGAGAAGAACATAATCAACGTTCCAAATATCACAGTTTCCCACCATTGACGGATCACTTACGTTTGGGCTCAGGCTGGCATAATTTATAAACCTGAACTGGAAACCCTTTTGCAGGAAACGATCATCATCTATCCTGATGATCGCAGGTTTGAATCTTTGATCGAGACTTCCGGGAACGCTCCAGACTGAGTACCATTTCTGTTCGCCAGATGCATAAAATTGGAGTGTCAGGCTGTCCTGGGCTTCAGGAGCATCGGAAAGGCCGCCGGCCTGATAAAAGAAGCTAAGAAAGATATTATCTGCGGCTGTGTAATTCAGATTAATTGGCTGAGAAGTCAGATGATCAGCTTCAAACCCTGAAACCGAAGCGTCAGTATAGAGCTTGCCGGTATTGTCCAGCGCATCAAAGGTGGCTATACCGGCAGTGATCTGCGAATCAGAGTAGGTGTTATTAACAAAAACAAAATCATCGGTCCAGCTGGTGCTGTCAGGGAATACCGAATGCCCTGAGAAGTCATCAAAGAACGGAAGAGAAAGAGTGTCATTGACATTCAAAGCCCTGGAGGTCCTGCGGTTTTCAGTTCTTTTGATTATCTTGGGATTAGATCTTAGACCTGTGATAACTTCCTGAGCAGGAGCGTTTTCCAGACATATATTGAGAAGAATCAGATATAGAATTATCCGTTTGAACATCTGAATTAGTTAGACTTATTCTCTGATACAGCTGCTGAGGGTATAGTATCCTGAACAACCCGGGTTGTATCATAATTATGGTCAAGCTTTGCCGAATCAACTGTCAGCCAGAGGTATATAGCAGATCCCAGCTGAAGGGTCGCATCAGAATTATATTCAGGATTCTGTTTATACACAAAGGCGTTAAGTGTATCTGCGCTTTTCTTAATTGTATTGTCATAAACAAATGTTCCGAGGTTTAACGATGAAACCAGGATCCTGTCTTTCGCGGGATCAAGTTTCATGCCAAGTAGATCGGGTACCGGGGTACGCTGGTTGCTTAATCCTTTTCCCAATACCAGGTCAATTACTGATCCTTTTTGGAGGGAGTCGCCCGGATTGATATCTCTGCCTTTATATTGCTGATTTATAACTACATCCACTGACAAATCGGGACGGTATTTCAGAAGTCCGACCTCAAGACCGGAGCTTTCAATATTCAGGAGAGCCTGTCTTTTGGGAAGATCGACAAGATTTGGCATTGCCACCATTTCGGGATGGAATGCATTGATAGTGAGAATGATATTTCTCCATTTCTTAACCTTGAAACCGGCTTTGGGATTCTGTTCAGCAATACATCCCCGGGGGACAGCAGTGGTATAGATTGAATCAATTACCTGATATCTGAGTTTGTTCTTTCTGGCAAGCTGGGTAGTTTGATCCATGGTAAGGCCGATAAAATTGGGAACTGGCCGCGCCTGACCATGACGGGTATAAAAATTCATCCAGATGAGTAGCACAAAGGTACCTCCGATGATTATCAAAATTGCAATACCAAGATTCTTGAGAAAAAGTTTGCTCAGGATAAAGTTTTTCAGGCTCATAAAATCATATTGAACATTAGTAATAACGCAAAGGTACTGATAAAATTATAAGAAAAAAGAATGGATTTTAAACCGGGTGGTTCCCGACATTGATAATAGGATTATACAGTGAATCTCTTTCCACAGGAACAAACCCTGAACGACTTATAAGCTCACAGATCTCATCGGTACTCATTGCAGGGTTTCCTTCTTCGGAACCGGCCATCGAATAGATTCTGGTCGTATCATCAATTGTCCCATCCATGTCATCGGTACCGAAAGACAGTGACATTGCGGCGCATTCCTTTCCTGTCATAGGCCAGTACGCTTTTATATGCGGGAAGTTATCCAGATAGATCCTGGCCACCGCATAATTTCTGAGATCTTCAATGGTATTGACTTCTCCAAGGTATGCCATACTGTTGTTCGCCTTCTTGTATTTTAACGGGATGAATGCATTAAATCCATGAGTCCTGTCCTGCAGCATGCGGAGTCGTTCCATGTGATCGATGCGGTGATCATAAGTTTCAATATGTCCATAGAGCATGGTTGCGTTAGATGGTATTCCAAGGTTATGTGCCGTTTCATGTATTTCAAGCCATAATCCGGAAGATGACTTTTCATCGCATATCATCTTCCTGAGTTTTTCGTCAAATATCTCAGCCCCGCCTCCCGGTATTGAATCAAGACCATAATCTTTCAGAATTGCTAATCCTTCCTCAATAGAGCATCCTGCGAGCGAAATCATATGATCAAGCTCAATTGCTGAAAAGGCCTTTACATGAAGACCCGACCTGTGTTCTTTTATCTTTCTGATCAGCTTTCCCCAGTAATGCAGGTCATATGAAGGATGCACACCACCTACAATATGAACTTCAGTGACAGCTTTATTGTCAAAGCGTTTCACGATGCTAAGCATCTCTTCGTGGCTGTATTCCCAGCTTTCAGGATCCCCTTCCGGCTTATGATAAGAACAGAATCTGCAATTATAGATGCACTTATTTGTAGGTTCAATGTGAAAATTACGGTTGAAATAGGCAAAATTGCCATTCAGCCTTCTCCTGACGATCCCAGCAAGTAAGCCCAGAGTGGGAAGATCGGCATTCTTAAAAAGGTATAAGCCTTCTTCCGGTGATATCCGGACGCTGCCGGCAACTTTTTCGGCTATTGCGCGAAGCTCTTTTTCATTTATCAGTGCCAGAAGATTTGACATATTTGATTTCTTAAAGGTCAGTAAAGGTAATAATAATAGGGAATGAATCAGAATAGCAGGCATACCGCGGAATGCTATAAATCATGAGTTCATTGGATAGAAAACCAAAAGAAAAGGTGTCCTTTCGAAGACACCTTTTATAAAATATCGTAAAATGAAAAATTATCCTTTCAATTTAAGCTCAGGTGAAACAGACAATTTTTTTCTTCCCTTTGCTCTGCGTGCAGCAAGAACTCTTCTTCCGTTAGGGGTTGACATCCTTTCCCTGAAACCGTGCTTGTTTACTCTCTTCCTTCTTGATGGCTGGTAAGTTCTTTTCATCTTTTCAAATATTTGACAACTAACTTCTGATTTGAGTCTGCAAATGTAGTACTTTTTTGAAATATAAAAACCGGTAAGATGTTTTTTTTAAAAAAAATCAAACAGGCAGATAAACAATTACTTTAGTTTCAAAAAACGGTTCATCAAAAAAATTCTTTATCTCCCACACTCTGACCCTGTTCTTAAATGATGCAAGCTCAGAGCTCAGATCGCCGCCTTTAAGATAGAATATCCCGTTGGCGAGACTGTTTTTTGATTCCCTGCTGACATTTTTTGAGGTAAGACTGACGAATTCCGGGAACTGTGTTACAGCCCTGCTTACTATGAAATTAAACCTGCCATCCTCCTCTTCGATCCTTCGGCGCAGTGCAACGACATTATTCAATCCAAGTTCGTGTGAAACAGCCTTAACGACCTTGATTTTCTTTTCAATTGAATCGAGAAGGGTAAATTCAGAATCGGGGAACAGTATGGCGAGCGGAATTCCCGGGAAACCTCCACCCGTCCCGACATCAAGGATTGTGGTGCCGGGAAGGAAGTTGATTACCCTGGCTATTGAGAGGGAATGAAGTACGTGACGGACAAAAAAATTATCCATATCCTTTCGTGATATCACATTGATCATGCTGTTCCATCTGTCGTATATTGCCTTTAACTGCGACAGCTTTTCTTTCTGAATATCCGTTAAGGGGAAATACCCAAAGATACTTTCTGACACTACCTGTTGCCGGTTTTGATTAAGATATTATATAACAATGTTTTAGCTCTGAATAATTGGGCTTTTACTGTGCCAATTGGCAGATTTAGCTCAGAGGAAATCTCTTCGTAGGAATATTCTTTATAATACCGCAGCTCGATCAGAGATTTGTACCTGGGCTTCAGTTGATTAACAATATCTTTCAGCGCGTCGACCTTTTGCCGGTTTATTAAAGTTTCTTCGGGATCGGGCAGATCGGATTGTATGTTTACGGTTACGGTTTCCAGGTTATCCTGCAGATGGTCAAAAGGAGTAGGTGAAAGCTGCTTTTTTCTTATAAAATCCACACAATTATTAGTGGCAATTTTAAAAAGCCAGGTACTAAAAGCAAATTTCGGAGTATAGGAATCAAGGTTCCTGAAGGCTTTTCCAAATGCTTCAATTGTCAGATCCTCAGCATCCGATGGATTATTTACCATTTTCAGAAGCATGTAATATATGGAATCTCTGTAACGGTTCATCAGACTGCCGAAGGCTTTTTCATTTCCCTTCTTTGCCTCTTCTACAAGCAAGAGATCTCCCTTGGCTTTGTCTGACAATTCATGAACTATTTCCATGCGCTTTTTACGGATCTGCTTCGTGTATTGCTTAAGTATATTATGCTGTTTATCACAGGAGAAAAAACATCGAATACCAGGAGAAACCCTACTAATCCTGTTTCATTTAGCTTCTTCTGAACATTTGACAGGGTGATTATCTGCGTAATCAGTCTGACCATAAAGACAGCAAGTACCCAGGGCCAGAGGTATCTGAAAGATAACAGTACAATAAAGGATGAATAGAAAAGTATCCTGGTAAGCGGTTCCGTTATAAGCAGGAATTTATCTCTGAATTTATAATAAGGAGCTGTTGTGAAATGTCTTTTCTTTTGTATTATCCAGTCATTGATGCTTGCGCAGGGAACGGACAAAGTTTTGGCTTCGTCACTGTACTCAACGCGGGTGTTTTTCCCGTTTGCAAGAGAATTTATCAGCAGATCATCATCGCCTGAAACTACGTGGTTATGTGAGCCAAAGCCTTTATTACCGAAGAAAACTGACTTTCTGTAAGCAAGGTTACGTCCGACTCCCATATAAGGGATCCCGCGAATTGCAAAACCCAGATACTGCATTGCAATAGTCAGACATTCGCTTCTGATATATTTGTTCAATAATCCCTGTTCTTTAAAATATCCGCCATACCCAAGGACAAAATCCGTCTTCTCATCAAAATGTGAAACCATTTTCTCGATCCATTTATCTGATTCGGGTTTACAATCTGCATCAGTGAAGAGAAGAATTTCATTTTTAGCCGCTTTTATGCCAATGAACTGAGCGAATTTTTTATTATGGGTGAATTTTGGGTCCCTGTTGATTGTAGATATTTTCAGATGAGGATATTGCTTCAGATATTCTCCAAGTATCTCATAAGAGTTGTCTTCAGAACAGTCGTTAACGACAATCACTTCAAAATCGGGATAATCCTGTTGCAGTACCGAAGGTAAAAAGTTCTGAAGATTTTCTGCTTCATTTCTTGCACAGATTATAACGGAAACAGGCATGTGTGATTTATTACCTCCGTCAGGTTTTTTGAGATGAACAGAGAGATAAAAGAAGATAAAATAAAATAACTGGATTGCTGAAGCAAACAGCATAATACAGAAAACAACTAATAATAAAATATTCTTCAGGTCGGCCATCAGACTTCCAATTATGTCAGCAATATTAATTAAGATTAACGGAAAGGCAAAAAATATATTACAAGTTTAATAACAAATGCGATTCTATCTCTGAATCCTGATTTTCCTTTTTCTTCACGAACTCTTTGTCTGTAAGCATTTTCTTCAATTCTTACCGGTATATATGGGAAAATCAGATAAGGTGAAAATTTATTATGCTGATCTGATTTGCAATTGGGTTATGAAAAGCATAATAGCCATTGATAATTAAAATTAATTCCTCAGAATTTTATAACACGTATGGAAAAATTACCTTTGTGCTTCGAAAAAACAGATTTAGATAAATGTTCATAATTGAGAGCAGGGATAAAGAAACAAAGGCACGTGCAGGCATTCTGAGAACACCCCATGGAGATATTCCTACTCCGATTTTCATGCCTGTAGGGACTGCGGGAACTGTTAAGGGTATACTTCAGCGTGATCTGACAGACGATATAAATGCAAAAATAATTCTTGGGAACACCTATCATCTTTATCTGCGTCCGGGCACAGAGATTTTGAAGGGAGCCGGGGGCCTTCATAAATTCATGTCGTGGGATCGTCCCCTGCTTACCGATAGCGGAGGTTATCAGGTCTTTTCATTGACAGGCAACCGGAAGCTGACAGAAGAGGGGGCTATCTTTAAATCGCATATTGACGGATCGCGACATATATTCACTCCTGAGAATGTAATTGATATTCAGCGTGTTATTGGAGCAGACATAATGATGGCATTCGACGAATGTGCTCCCTGGCCGTGCGACTATAACTATGTGAAAAAATCAGTAGCTTTAACACATCAATGGCTCGACAGGGCTGTGATAAGGTTTAAGGAAACTGAACCTCTCTGGGGCAATGAGCAGATGCTCTTTCCAATCGTTCAGGGAGGAACATTTGATGATCTGAGAAAGGAGTCAGCGGAAAAAACCGCTTCGGCCGGGATGGAAGGAAATGCGATCGGAGGGCTTTCGGTTGGAGAGCCGGCTGAAGAGATGTACAGAACTATTGAGCTTGTAAATGAGATACTTCCTGACGAGAAGCCCAGGTACCTGATGGGTGTTGGCACTCCTGTCAATATCCTGGAAGCTATAGAGCGGGGGATCGACATGTTCGATTGTGTTATGCCAACCCGCAACGGGAGAAACGGAATGCTGTTTACCTCAGAAGGTACAGTCAATATGAGAAATAAAAAATGGAGTGACGATTACAGTCCTATTGATCCTGAAGGGCCATCAGCAGTGAGCCGGACTTATTCGAAAGCTTATCTCCGGCATCTGGTGATATCGGGTGAAAACCTGGGAGCTCAGATTGCAAGTATACATAATCTTGCGTTTTATCTTAAGCTGGTTAAAGAAGCCCGCGAAAAAATTGAAGAGGGTAATTTTAAGATATGGAAAAACTCAATGGTAAAAAAACTTTCAGAGAGATTATAGATTCTCTGAAACCAAAACTGATTGATACTTACATTATCAGAAAGTTTCTTGGTACTTTCTTCTTTTGTATTGTATTGATACTCACCATTGCCGTTGTCTTTGATTTCGCTGAAAAAATTGATAACTTCATGGAGAAGCAGGCTCCCATAAAAGCTATCATCTTTGACTATTACCTCAATTTCATTCCATACTTTGCAATGCTCTTTGCTCCGTTGTTCGTCTTTATTGCTGTGATTTTCTTTACCTCAAAACTTGCCGTAAACACTGAGATAATTGCAATACTAAACAGCGGAATGAGTTTCCGCAGATTGATGTGGCCTTACTTTCTCTCAGCATTTATTATTGCAGCATTCACATTCATATTAACCAATTTTGTTATCCCCAAGGCGAACCTTGTAAGGATGGATTTTGAGGATAAATATTACCATTCCTCGAACAGGAGAGTGCTGGTTGAGAGTGTGCACCGTCAGGTATTTAAAAATATTTATGTTTATATGGGCACCTTCAATCCCATGAATATGCGCGGACAGAACTTCACTATTGAAAAGTTCAGTGACAGTGGAAGACTGGAATCAAAGCTCTCTGCCACATCAGTTCTTTACGATACCACAAAGCATAAATGGCAGGCAATGAATTATTACCTGCGTGTAATAAAAGGGAACGTGGAGACTATAACCAAGGGGAAACAGATCGACACCACGCTTACCATAAAGCCCGGCGACTTTTCACGCGATCCGAATTTCGTCGGGACCATGACCTCACGTGAGCTAAATGATTACATAAAGCTGCTCAGATTGCAGGGCTCGGATGAACTTAAGCTCTTCCTCATTGAAAAATACAGGCGTTTTGCAAACCCTTTTGCTGTCTTTATCCTGTCGCTGATTGGTGTTTCTTTGTCATCGAGAAAGATAAGAGGAGGTATTGGTATGAATATAGGTATAGGTCTGGGATTAAGTTTTTCATATATTCTCTTTTTACAGTTTGCCTCTCAATTCTGTCTTAAAGGGAACCTTTCTCCAATGCTGGCGATGTGGATACCTAACATTATTTACTCGGTGATCGGTCTTGTTCTTTATAAACTGGCGCCGAAATAGGAATTAAGCCGAATAATTTCCTTTGCAAAATCCCTTATTAATCGACCCCCAGACCATTTCTAAATCAACCCCCCAAGACCTTTTTAAATCAACCCCCCAACCCATTTTTAAATCAACCCCCCAACCCCTCATTTGGGGGGCTTAGGACACAATTAATATTTTTTTGCGATCGCGCTGGGGATCTCACAGGTCATGTATACCGATTCAAATTGAGAAATTACTTTGATTGTACAACGAATTTCCTTAAAATTGTACCCTGCAATTTTGAGGACATTAGCAGAAAAGATTTTCAAAGAATAATAATACCTGATTTTATGGCAATCAATAAAAAAATAAGGGAACTGCAGGAAAAACGTGAGAAAGTTCTTCTGGGCGGAGGAGAGCAGGCAATCGAGAAGCAGAAAGCTATGGGTAAACGGACCGCCCGTGAGAGGATCATGTCTTTGCTTGATGAAGATTCTTTTAACGAATATGACCTGTTTGTTGAGCACGATGCCCGTGACTTTGATATGGACAAGAAGTCACTGCCCAGCGATGGTGTTATCATAGGATCAGGTACTATTTACGGCGCTCCAGTAGCAATTTTTGCCCAGGACTTTACTGTTGCCGGAGGGTCCCTTGGTCTAATGCATTCGAGGAAGATTACCAAAATTATGGATCATGCCCTTAAGATGAGAATGCCTCTGATAGGAATCAACGATTCTGGTGGCGCCCGTATTCAGGAAGGTGTTAATTCACTGGCCGGCTACGGGGAGATTTTCTTCCGTAACACGATATCCAGCGGTGTTATCCCACAGATCTCAGTTATCCTTGGTCCATGCGCTGGCGGTGCGGTTTATTCGCCGGCTCTGACAGATTTCGTTTTTGTTGTGGATAACATCTCTAAAATGTTTATTACTGGGCCCGAAGTGATAAAAACTGTTCTGGGCGAAGAAATATCAATGGAGGATCTCGGCGGTGCCAGGGTACATAGCGAAGTAACAGGTAACGCTCACTTCTTCGCTTTAAGCGAGGAGGAATGCTTTGATCAGATTAAGAAGCTCATCACCTTCATTCCGTGGAATAATAGTCAGAAAGCGCGGATGTTTGAAGCCGCTGAGCCAAAACCTGAATTTAATATAAATAAGATCGTACCAGAGGATCCGACTCTTCCTTATGATGTTAAGGATGTGATCAGGGCTATAGTAGATAATTCCGACTTCTTTGAGATTATGGAGCTTTATGCAAAGAATATCGTTATAGGTTTCGGCAGAATGGGTGGGCGCACTACAGGGTTTGTTGCCAATCAGCCTCTGGAAATGGCCGGTGTACTCGATGTTGATTCCTCTGACAAGGCAGCCCGCTTCATAAGGTATTGCGATGCATTTAATATTCCCATTATAACACTGGTTGATCTGCCAGGCTATCTTCCCGGTGTTGACCAGGAACATGCCGGAGTGATCAGGCACGGAGCAAAAGTTTTATATGCTTACAGCGAGGCAACAGTTCCGAAACTGACGGTTATCCTGAGAAAAGCCTATGGCGGCGGTTATATTGCAATGAGCTCAAGGCATCTGCGTGCAGATTTTGTATTTGCGTGGCCATCAGCTGAAATAGCTGTTATGGGCCCTGAGGGCGCTGCAAACATAATATTCAGGAAAGAGATAATGAGTGCCTCCGATCCCGACGGCATGAGAAAGCAGAAAGTTGAAGAATACAAGACTAAGTTTGCTAATCCTTATGTGGCTGCCTCACGTGGATATGTCGATGCTGTCATCGAACCTTCTGAGACCAGGAAGTTTTTGATGCATTCTATTGAAGTGTCTGAAAACAAAGACGTCTCTATGCCTCACAAAAAACATGGTAATCCGCCATTTTAATAATATCAGGTAATTAACAGAAAAGAATACCATGAATAAAATTGACAAGCCGGGATTCCTCAACATAGATACCAGCCTTTACCAGACAAGGATAAGTAAAAAGTTTCTCAACAGAAAGCCTTATAAGCCTGCCGACCCAAGAATTATTCTTAGCTTCATTCCGGGGACCGTTCTGGATATCCTGGTCGCACCAGGTCAGAATGTGACTAAAGGAGAGGATCTTATGATACTCGATGCCATGAAAATGAAAAATAAATTGAAATGCAATATGGATGGCACGGTAAAATCAATTGAAGTAAAAAAAGGAGATAAAGTATCAAAAGGAACTGTGCTTTTAGTGCTGGAATAAAAACTGTTACCCGCGCACCGGGTGTTTTTTCAGACTTGTCAGCTGGCGCCGGACAATTATCTGTCTCCCGGAACGGAATTACATCATTCCTTCCCACACAATATACATCCTCAGATTTTTCGGGAGTTGAGGCTTCTCTTTAAATATCCCGTAAACACTCGATCCGCTGCCCGACATAAGGCTGAATACCGCATTTGATTCATAGAATTTTTGTTTTATCTGGCCTATAATCGGATATTTTCCAAAAGCAAACTCTTCAAAATCGTTTGTTATCAGCCCTTTCCATTCAGCAACTGGCCGCTCTATGAGTTCTGAAAGAGGAGTGTCATGAACTCCGGAATTACAATTTCCATAGGCCTCACTGGTACTTATTCCAACCCCCGGATTGGCTATTACCAGATAATAGCCTGATAATACATTTCTTACAGGTGCTAATTTTTCTCCTCTGCCGGTAGCAAGCGATGGAACTCCATCCACAAAAAAGGGACAATCGCTCCCTACCTCTAAGGCGAATGCCTTAAGCTCAGAATTGTCGATATTGAGACCAAAATGCCTGTTTACAACCCTTCCCATGCACGCTGCATCTGAGGAACCTCCTCCTAACCCGGCACCTGCCGGAATTGCTTTGTGTAAATGGATTTTCAAAGAAGGGAAGGAATATCTGCCGCGGATCTTCAAAAGCATTTTTATAACAAGATTGTCACTGGATTCTCCGATGGTGTCAATTCCTGTAACTGTCAAATAGTCACTTTTAGCCTGTTCATCCGAATCAATAAATTCCAGTGCATCGCAAAGCTTAACAGGATAAAAGATCGTTTCTATGTTATGATAGCCATCTGACCGCTTGTCAATTATCCTCAGGCCGATATTTATTTTAGCATTAGGGAATACTATCATCTGCAACTATTTTATGTAAAAATACCATATGGTTTTGAATTTACGGCAAATGATCTTTAGCTTTTCAACAAGTTTTTAACATCGCTTTGTTTGTAACAATAACCACATAGTATAGATTGGTGAGTATGGTTATTCCTACCTTTGAAATCAGATGCGCAGATAGTGTTTATTCTCTATAAGTAATTATAAATCAGAAATATAATCTTAATGGCAAAACAAAGAAATAGCCCCAGGCCGGCTGTAACGGCATCGCCTGATTTTGGTAAGGTGCCACCACAGGCAAATGATATGGAGGAGGCTGTTCTTGGTGCAGTTATGCTCGAAAAAGAGGCTGTTATTACAATTCTCGATATCCTTAAGCCCGAGAGCTTTTACAGGGAAGCTCACCAGAAAATATTTAAGGCAATTTCCGATCTCTCGGCACGCGAATTTCCGGTTGATCTGTACACTGTAACTGAAGAGCTTCGCTCTCATCAGGAACTTGATAGTGTGGGCGGGCCTGTTTATCTCACTCAGCTGACATCCAAAGTTGTATCGGCCGCAAACGTCGATTATCATGCAAGGATTGTGGCTCAAAAATATATCCAGAGAGAGCTTATCAGAGTCTCTACTGAAATCCAGACCAGGTCATTTGATGACACCTACGATGTCACTGAGCTTCTCGATTATTCTGAAAATGCACTTTTTCAAATCGCTGAAGGCAATATAAAAAGAGAGGTTGCACCGATAAATGTGGTGATAAAGGAAGCTATCAGGGAAATAGAGGAAGCAGGTAAACGGGAAGACGCACTTGTAGGCACCCCTTCAGGATTTACCAAGCTCGACAGGCTCACATCGGGATGGCAGAAATCTGAACTTGTCATAATTGCGGCACGTCCCTCTATGGGAAAGACTGCATTTGCACTTTCTATGGCGAGAAATATGGCAATCGATCATGGTAAAAATGTAGCAATATTCTCATGTGAGATGTCATCTATACAATTGGTTAACAGATTGATAATTGCTGAAACTGATATTCCCGGAGATAAGATAAAAAATGGCCGTCTCTCTGAAGAAGAATGGAAACAGCTCGATACAAGGATTAAAAAGCTGGTCCAGGCTCCGATATTTATTGATGATACTCCTGCAATTTCTATTTTTGAATTACGGGCTAAATGCCGTCGTCTGATGGCTCAGCATAAACTCGACATTGTAATAGTCGATTACCTTCAGCTTATGTCGGGTCCGGAAAATTCCGGCAGCCGTGAACAGGAGGTGAGTACCATATCCCGTTCACTGAAGAGTATTGCCAAGGAGCTAAATGTTCCCATTCTTGCTCTCTCCCAGCTGAACCGCTCGGTCGAAATGAGGGGAGGCACCAAGCGACCGCTACTGTCTGACCTTCGCGAATCAGGTGCCATTGAACAGGATGCTGATATGGTAGTCTTTATACACAGACAGGACAAATTTGGAATTCCAACATTTGAAGATGGCTCTTCAACCAAAGGAATAGCTGAAATCATTCTTGCAAAAAACAGGAATGGCCCTGTGGATGATGTCAAACTCAGATTCAGAGAGGAAAAGGCTCAATTTGTAGACATTGATGACTTTGATATGGATGGAAATCTTGAACTGGGCTCTTCTCAGAGTATAACACTGGGATCAAAGATGAATCATGATAACCTCAGAAAACTTGGCGGTGGTTTCGATAGTGAACCAGATATCCACGATGAACCTCCGTTTGCCTGAACATTGAGACAGCTGCCCGGAAATCCATTTGATTCTTCCGGGCTTTTTCAACTAAGGATAGCTTTTGTTCGCAGCAAATTAATGAAAACTGAGAACTGCCCTCAGACCTGCACCTTTGAAATTGAAATTATCAAAACCTGCATAAACTCCTAATTCACCTGCCAAGAATATTTCACTGAGGCTGTAACCTATTTCAGTATAACCCGGCTGAAAGCGCGAACCAAGATATGACAGGCTGAGATTTTCACGCATCAGAGTATTACTCATTACAGGGAGCAGTTTCAGAAGCAGATAAGGAGTTGTATATTTTATATGTGCCTCAACGAAAAATTCAGGGGTGCTGAGAGAATAAAAAGAAGGTAACATGAAGGCATCTTCATAGTTATTTACAAGCAATGGGAATGGCTGGGAATTAATATGAAAGAAGTCATAAAATGTCGCGCTTCTGTTATCAAGATATCCTGCTGTCCTCACTCTCCATTTTAAATCGCTGAAAGCTCCCATGCTGCTGCTCCTGTAGACTTCAAAGCTGAACATGTCGAGCTCTCTTATTTTTGGTGATACATCACTGAAAACATTTATTCCGTGCCGCCATCTCAGCTCAAAAGTAGGCCAGTCAGAACCGGCGGGAACCTTAACACCTTTATTAATTTTGTATTTCTGAAATGGGGTATACTTTAATCTGGTTTGAAAATCAAAATGCTTCATATCCCGTAAGGCATTTATTTCATTCGATCCTGCAGAGAGGTATTTGTTGTCAGGGACATTATCAGAATAGGGAGTTGAGTATTTAATCAATGAATAGCTGGTCGTATTCTGAAGCACTTTCCGATCATCAAAATTGCCGCTTATATCCAGGGTTAAGCCATTTACAATTTCTCCTGAATAACCAAGGTTAAGATATCCCGATTGGTAGAGCTTCAGATAGTTTTCCTTTAGCAAGAGAGAGGTCAAAGAATTTATAAAGGGATTTATGCCGCCGCCTTTGTTAATGTCTTTGCTTCTCATTCCCGCCCTGATAAAGATCTGCCTGTGTTTAATTTTATCAAAACTGTAACTCGTGTTAATTCCCCACATTACCTTTTCCCTGCTGAACGCCCAGCGGATGTCGGGGTTAAAGCTAAATGATCCTTTGTTTTTCCACGACTTGGAAAGTGAAAAGCCAAGGCCGTAACTAAATCCGTCGACTGTATTAAAACCGAGATTTTTAGGATTAATCAGCCCACCTGTGGAAAACCTGAACTCTGTGGTATCAGACCATGTATGTCCAAATGCCGCAATGCGCATTGTCTGAGCAAACTTCTTGTTTGTTTTCTTTTCTGTGCCGGGAATGCTGTCTGAACCAGCCTGCCTAACTGCTGTCAATGCTTTGATACTGTCGCTCATCCTTAAGCTTTTCATTTCAATATCAGACAAAGGTATGGGTCTGATTTTATTCCAGTAAGCGCTGTCGCGCCTGTTAGCACCCTTCTCAACTATTTGTGTTGTATTATCATATATTTCAAGGCTTTTTTTAGTACTGTCGTTTTTGTTCCTTTCAGATTCCTTCTCCATCAGCCGGGCCAGCTTTGCCATATCACGGTTCGACAGCCGATCTTTCTGCAGTATCTGGTTGATCTTTTTGCCGGAACCTGAAATGCTCGTGTCAGGTACAGCTTCAGATGCCCGTGCGAGTGTGCCGGCTGATAAAGCGGCTGGCCTCTGCAGAGACAGATTAGGTTTAACCTCAGTGTATTTTACTGAGCTCCCATAGCCAATATCTGCTTTGAAACCTATTATGTCTATATTAATCTGAAATTTATGGCTAACCGGCATCCAGATATCATCCTGCACGGGAACATATAATTGCTCTACGCGGATCTTGCCGAAAAAATTCTCATTTACAAGATCAACGCTCTGAAGGCACCAGAGATCCTCAATAATGTAAATAGTTCCCTCGAATACCTGCTGGCTTTTTCTTTTCGGAATAACCTGGATCTTATTGATTGTGAAATTCCCCTGCGTTGAGGCACCGAGATATTTAAATTTGTAATATGAAAATGCGTTAGGGGCAAGGGGTGAAATAGCCATATCAGCGAGAACTGGCTGGTAGAAGCTCGCCTGGATAAATGTCATGGGGGATATCTCATTACCCTGTGCAGGAAAAGTGCTGTTATATGATATCATTTTTTGAAGATACTTATCGGGTGCGGTAAATTCTATGTCATTTACCGATTCCATAAAAAATGAGTCGCCTGCTTTTAACACCTTCTGATCACCTTTTGATTTGGATCCTGCTGCTACCGTTGTTTCATTCCCTGAGGCTTCCATTTTCATGGATCTCTGCAGCAGCCTGGGGATCTTATTTATCACCAGGTCGCCTTTCAGGTATACCTCGGCTTTATAGCTGCTTACATTATTCAGATAATAAGGCGCAACTCCTATGGCCTTCCGCATTATGCCGTACGCAGGATCTTCACCCGAAGCAGAAATCCTGACTTCCGGTATTTCATAGTATTGCATGGGCAGAACCACATCTTTCGATATCGTCTCAGAATTCAATGTTATGCTGACATATACAGGTTGATATCCAAGACTCTGATATCCAACGGTATACTTGCCGGGATTCAACCTTATTTCATAATCTCCTTTTGCATTTGATGTTGTTCCCTGCCTGAGTTCGCTGATATAGACCGTCGCATAACCCACTGGTTTACCCGACTGGTCAGTTATTTTACCCTTAAGGATCTGTGCATTTGTTAAAGAGAAGGAATAAATCAGGGCCAGGAGGAGAGGGATAGCTCTTTTCATATGAACAGGATTTAGTCCTTCTTTCCTGACACTACGATTACTATTTCTCCCCTGGGGGGTGTATCTGAATAGTGTTCTGAAAGGAATGATAATGTACCTCTGATATTTTCTTCAAATACTTTGCTTAATTCCCGGGAGACTGAAGCTCTCCGGTCCGAACCGAAATAAGTGGCAAATTCATTAAGTGTTTTTACCAGCCGGAATGGTGATTCATAAAAGACCATTGTCCTGGTCTCATCAGTTAACGCAGAAATCCTTTTATTCCTGCCTTTTTTTGGGGGAAGGAATCCTTCGAAACAGAACCTGTCGCAGGGCAATCCCGAGTTTACCAGTGCGGGGATGAGTGCAGTCGGCCCTGGAAGGGTTTCCACCGGTATCTCTTTTTCCAGACAGGTTCTTACCAGTAAGAAGCCCGGATCAGAAATCCCGGGCGTGCCTGCATCGGAAACGAGTGCAATCGTTTGACCTTCAAGAATTTTTGAACAGACCGTTTCGACATTTCTATGCTCATTGAACATATGATGCGACTGCAGTGGGGTTTTTATCCCGTAATGATTAAGTAATTTCTTTGTCTGCCGGGTATCTTCAGCCAATATAAGATCGGCACTTCCAAGGATTTCAACTGCCCTGAAGGTAATATCCTTAAGGTTGCCTATTGGAGTAGGTACAAGAAAAAGTTTACTCATTTGAGGAAAGTTTGAGCATTACCAGGTCGAGCAGCTGCCTGATAGCTTCTTTGTCAGTCTTCTCACTGGCATAGCTCATAATGATAGCCTTTGCATCATCGAGACTCTCCGTTTTATCGAGCCTTGAAATAGCCTGAGCGTATGCTCCTTTGTCGCCGTCAAAAATTTCACCTATAAAAAGGAATTTATCACTGATACCTATTGCATCTGACAAAGTAACTAAGGTTTTTGCCTTAAGCCTGTCAGAGATATCTCTTTCAGCTTTCAGACTGCTTAATTGCTCCTCATACAGATCGGCAGTGGGCGTAAACTTATCGGCAATTATGTGTGTTTCAGCAGCTTTGTTCTCCTGACTTTTCATTTCAGTTTTTTTCTCAATCGGAGGAATTTTTGCAGCAGGTCCTTTCTTTTCCTCCTGAGTAAGGCTGCTTTTTACGGGCTGCTGCGGTAATACCGGCTCATCCTTCAGATTAGCTGGTTGTTTGCCCGCCTGCTCACCGGCGGAAGGATCTGTAAGGCTGAGTGTTTTAAGAAGGGCAATAACTTCACCGGCACTTCTGCATTTCGATTTTGCGAGTTCGACCTGCAATAGCGGAACTCCGGGATATTTCTTAAGATCATCAATTATTTCAGAAGCTTCATTGAGATCTCTAATAATTAAATCAATGGTCGACTTGAAATCCATACAATTAGATGTTAATATAACAAACCATTTTCTTTATTTTGCAAAAGTAACGATTATTCAGCAAGTCAGAGTTGAATAAAATTACAAATAAAGTTTTGATATCCGACATTCATAGCAAATGGACTTTCTTGAGAATTCATTAAGGGGAACAGCAAAAAGGGGCTCTATCGAGGTCATTACCGGATCAATGTTTTCGGGCAAGACTGAAGAACTGATCAGGAGGTTGAGAAGAGCACAGTTTGCAGGATTGAATGTTGAGATTTTCAAACCTTCTCTCGATAAAAGATACTCTGAGACCAGGGTTGTTTCCCACGACGATAAATCTATTGTTTCAACACCAGTTGACAATGCTTCGGCAATTTTACTTCTTGCCGGTGACGTTGATGTTGTTGGGATTGATGAAGCGCAGTTTTTTGATAACTCAATAATTGAAGTTGCCAATTCTCTTGCCGATAGTGGCGTGCGCCTGGTGATCGCCGGTCTCGATATGGATTTCATGGGAAAACCGTTTGGTCCGATGCCGGGTCTTCTCGCCATTGCGGAATTTGTTACAAAGGTTCATGCAATTTGCATGCGGTGCGGAAACCTGGCCCAATATTCTTTCAGAAAATCTGAAGATGAGCAGGTGGTGCTTCTTGGTGAAAAAAATCTCTATGAGCCTCTTTGCAGGAATTGCTATAATGAAGCTTTAAAAAAAGTATAGTTGAAACTCAGCACAGCCGATATTGCAGCGATAGTAAACGGGAAACTGACAGGTCCGCCCGATCTGGTAGCAACCGATGTTGTTACTGATACGCGTCAGTTAAGTATAACCGATGGCATCCTGTTTTTTGCACTGAAAGGCAAAAATCATGACGGACATACATTTATTGAGGGCCTCTATCGCAAAGGGGTAAGGATCTTTGTGGTAGAAAGATATCCTGAAAAAATCGAAAATTTTAGCGGAGCAGCGTTCATCGTCACTGTTAATACCATTGATGCATTGCAATCATTAGCAGCTTTTTACAGAAAATCTTTCCGATCGCCGGTTATAGCAGTTACAGGAAGTGCAGGGAAAACGGTTGTAAAGGAATGGCTGGCTGAAATTCTCGGACTGACAACTTCAGTGATAAGAAGTCCGAAAAGCTATAATTCACAGATCGGAGTTCCGCTGTCAATACTTAAGCTCGATGAAAAATATAAGCTTGGAATATTTGAGGCAGGTATTTCAATGCCTGGTGAGATGGAAAAGCTCAGACATATCATTGAACCTGATATTAGCGTGATAACCAATATCGGTGATGCTCACAGCGAAAACTTCGCTGATAATAAGTTGAAGGTGGAAGAGAAATTGAAGCTTTTTGTAAATTCCTCTTTAATAGTTTATTGCAGAGATTATGAACTGATCCATAAATCGATCATAACCAATGAAGCTCTGTTTTCAAAGAAACTGGTCGATTGGTCAGGCGAAGATCCTGAAGCTAAGATTTTTGTAAAGAAGATACCCGTCAATAAGGGGTGGACCGGCATCAGCATGGTTTATAATAGTAACTCCTACGACTTTGAAATCCCCTTCTCCGACAAGGCTTCCGTTGAAAATGCAATAACCGTTGCAGCTCTCTGCCTGGCTCTTGAAACTCCCGCCGGAATAATTTCAAAAGGACTTGCAGGTCTTGTTTCAGTTGCAATGCGTATGGAACTAAAAAGCGGGATAAATGGTTGCCAGCTCATTGAGGACTACTATAATTCTGATCCGGGATCACTTGGGATGGCGCTGGATTACCTGAAATCTCAGGATGGCAGGAACACTGCATTGATTCTTTCCGATTTTGTTCAAAGCGGGAGGGATGAAAAAGAGTTGTACAGCGAAGTTGCGAACCTGGTGAGAAAGACAGGCATCAGAAAATTTATTGGGATAGGGACCGCACTCTCCAGAAATTCGGGATTTTTCAGCGAAAGATCAAGGTTTTTTAATACGACTGATGAATTTACCAGTAATATTAATATCGGGGAATTCAGTGACGAGATAATACTTCTGAAGGGGGCAAGGATCTTTGAGCTTGAGAAAATTGGAAAATTGCTCGAGAAACAAATCCATCAGACTGTTCTCGAGGTGAATCTCGACGCAATATCATACAATCTGAATGAATTTCGCAGACAGCTTAATCCTGGCACAAGGATCATGGCAATGGTGAAGGCTTTTGCATATGGAGCAGGACCTGCAGAGATATCAGCATTGCTTGAATATCAGAGAGTAAGCTATCTTGCCGTTGCGTATATTGATGAGGGAGTTGAATTAAGAAACTCGGGGGTAACGCTGCCTGTTATGGTGATGAATCCTGATCCTTCCGGATCAGAAGTAATGATAAAATATTCACTTGAGCCTGAAATCTACAGCCTGCTGTCGCTGGAACGGTTTCTTGCTGTAGCATCACGTCATGGATTAATCGGGTATCCGATCCATATTAAGATTGATTCCGGGATGCATCGTCTTGGGTTTATGCCTGAAGATATTAAGACATTGGCAAAGCGTCTCGGAGAACAGGAAAGCATCAGGGTTGTATCAGTATTTTCACATCTGGCCGCGAGTGAAGACCCTTCGCTTGATCATTTTACACATCATCAGGCAGAGGTCTTTCTGGAGGCAGCCCGACAGATCCATGAAACAGT
Organism: uncultured Bacteroidales bacterium; assembly: GCA_963715785.1. Lineage (GTDB taxonomy): Bacteria > Bacteroidota > Bacteroidia > Bacteroidales > VadinHA17 > LD21. The sequence goes on along the minus strand of OY970276.1, from coordinate 145,075 downwards.
AGGATATCGGTTTCTTCGTCATCTGTTAAACTCTTCAGGCATTGCGCGTTTTCCGGAGTATCAGTTTGAAATGGTGCGTACGGGTATCGGTATGTATGGTGTCGGACACTTCGACGGTATCAGTCTTAAGGTTGCGGGAAGCTTTAAGACGAGGATCTCACAGATTAAGCGAATCAGGGCGGGTGAACCAATTGGCTATGGCTGTGCAGATGTCTCGGATATGGATAGGGAGATAGCCATTCTGCCCGTTGGCTATGCAGACGGATTGAACAGGAAGTTAGGGAACAGGAAAGGAGAACTTTATATCAGGGGTTCAAGAGTGCCTATTGTCGGAAACATCTGCATGGATATGTGCATGGCTGATGTAACGGGAATGAACCCTGAAACGGGTGATGAAGCCGAAGTTTTTGGAGAGAAGATTCCGATAGATGAAATCGCCTTGAAATGCGAAACCATACCATATGAAATACTTACTTCGATTCCACGACGGGTAAAAAGAGTATTTTTCAGGGAATAGTTAATGATTTGAATCAGGATGCGGATCAGCCCAGTTCACTTATACGTTCAAGAATGACCGCATCGGTAATTCCAATCCTTCTCCCCGTAATTTCAATGATCCCTTCTGCCGCCAGGTTAGAAAGAGTACGAATCGCATTGGAGGTAGTCATGTTTGACAGACCTGCGATATCCTCCCTTGACATAGAGACACGTATTGTTCTGCCATCTGCTTCATAACCATATGTGTCGCGTAAGATAAGCAGCGATTCGGCAAGTCGTCCCCTGATATGTTTCTGAGTAAGGGAAACAACCCTGCTGTTCGAAAAGCCCAGTTCATCAGCTATCACTTTTATCAGCTTGATTGAGAGATCGGGGTTTTTTTTCAATATTCTGACAAAAGAATTTTTTTCGAATGTGCAGATTGCAGAATCTTCAATTGTCATTGCTGAAAAGGACCAGGGCACATCAGAGAACAATGCTTTGTAGCCTATAAGACCCTGGTGACGCAACATTCTGATTATCTGGCTTCTTCCGCCTACTCCGTTCTTATATAACTTTACCTTCCCCGAGGCAACACAAATCAGTCCTCTCGGTTTATCACCTTCCCTGAATAAAAACTGACCTTTCTTCAAAACTGTAAGGGTATGCTGATGGGCAAGCGTTTCCTTTTCTTTCGGATTTAATCCCTTAAAAATTGAGGAAGATCCTTCAAGACACAACTCAATGTACGGATTAATATATTGCATGAAATGATCATGTTTAAAAACATATCAAAGGTAATAAAAGAAATGGATGATTCTTAAATTAACATTTTTTAACATATTCAAACACAAGTAGTTGTAAAAGTCACATTGACAGTTTTTTGCAATTACCATCAATTAATACCTTGCAGCAAGAGGCATCCTTCTTCCCGCTCCGAAGGCTTTTGAAGAGATCCTCAGTACCGGTGGGGCCTGGTATCTTTTATACTCATTAAAATTGATCAGCCGGATAACTTTTAGAACAGTTTCCTTATCGGCTCCATCGCTGATAATCCTGACGGCCGGCTTTTGCAGCTCAATATACTGGTAAAGTATCGGATCTAGAACAGAATAGTCTGGCAGTGAATCTGTATCTAACTGTCCGGGTCTTAATTCGGCTGAAGGCGGTTTTCTGTTAATATTTTCAGGTATTATTTCACGTTCCCTGTTTATAAATCGTGCCAGCCGGTAGACATCTGTCTTGTAAACATCGCCGATAATTGACAAGCCTCCGGCCATGTCACCGTAGAGGGTGCCATAACCAACTGCTGCTTCACTCTTGTTTGAGGTATTGAGAACGATGCATCCGTATTTATTAGATACTGCCATCAGCAGGATTGCGCGTATACGGGCCTGTATGTTTTCCTCTGTGATATCAGGGCTAGTTCCTTTGAAAACAGGAATGAGGTCTTCTTCAAAAGCGCTGAATGGCTTCTCTATATTCACAATATCGTAATGTACCTTCAGATTGTCTGCCAGAGCAACAGCGTCTTTCACCGAGTGATCGGAGGAATAGCGCGATGGCATAAGCAATGCCCTTACATTTTCATGTCCAAGAGCTTCTACTGCCAGACAAAGACACAATGCAGAGTCGATACCTCCCGATAACCCTAAAATGCCTGTTTTCAGTCCGCTTTTTGTAAAATAATCACGCAATCCGATCACGAGAGCCTTGTAAATTAAGGGTATAGTCTCAGGTCTTGGTTCTTTTATGTAATTTTTTCCGGATCTGATATCTTCAAAAGAAAATGTTTCAACTGCTTCTTCAAAAAAAGGCAGTTGTCCGATTTTATCACCATTCCCATTGACAATTATTGAAGCTCCGTCGAATATCAGTTCCGTATTTGCGCCAGTCTGATTGACAGAAATTACGGGAATTCTATATTTTACGGCTTTTGATATGAAGATGCTTTCCTTTGCCTCGATTTTGGTATAGGAGAAAGGGGAGGCAGCAATATTTATTATTAGATCAGGCTTCTGTTTCATCAGTTCCTCAATAGGAGAGACGGTGTAAAGCCTGGTTTTTTCAAATTCATTGTCAAATGGCTGTTCATCCCAAAGATCTTCACAAATTGTGAGAGCCAGCTTCAGGCCTTTGAAAGGAAAAACAGAGAACTGTTTCGCCGGCTCAAAATACCTGTATTCATCAAATATATCATACGTGGGCAGCAGCGCTTTATTTACTGAATAAATGATCTTCCCCTCAGAAAGCATCAAAGCAGAATTAAATAATTTTTTCCCTTCAGGTTTTGTATTCAGAGTAGGGGAGCCAACTATAGCTGCTATACCTGTGCACTCCCTGGCAATTTCAAGGATAGTCTGCTCACATTTTTCAATAAAATCATGATGGTCCAGCAGGTCAAGAGGCGGGTACCCGGGTATGCAGAGCTCTGAAAAAATCACAAGATCAGACCTTTCTTCCTTTGCTTTAGCTATTGCTTTGCAGATAAGATCCTTATTGCCTGAAAAATTGCCTACATGATAATTGAGCTGGGCTATTGTGAATTTCATCGGGATCCTGTTAAAAGTTAATACCTAACCTGAAGGACAATATCTTATTAGACACTTTGTCAGCTTTTCCAGTGTCTTTAGTTATATCCAGAAAATTATTGTCAAAATTCAGTCCGGCAACCAGAGCCGTTGATCCGCCCAGGGAATATTCAATACCTGCAGTTACATGATAAGAGAGGTTGAAAAGACGCAATTCATTTGCTGCCTTTTCACCTGTTACATTCAGCGATGGTATATCAGCTTTTCTGCCGATGACAATTTTGGGATCAAGGCCGAGATCGGTGAAAAAAGTCAGGTACCCTATCTGGTTTGTCTGAAGTTTCAACCCTACCGGAAACACCAGGTACTGAATTTTATATACAACAGGATTCCCTGGCAATACGGTATATTTCGATTTCGAAAGTTCCAGAACAGTAGTGTCGTTGCTGCGGAGGCTTCCACCAGCCCTCATCAGTGTTATCCCCGTCGAAAAGGAATAGTTGGGAGTGAAATACTTGTTGACTGTGAGTCCGAAGCTGAAACCGGCCCTGCTGCCATTATTTATGATCTGACTGTTATCAGATGTAAACCAGCTCAGAAGCGGATCAGCGTGTATCCCCAGGCTTAATTTCTGTTGTCCGTTTAGTAACAGTGGACTGAAAACCAATAGCAGAAGAAGAGCAGTTTTTTTTACTCCTGGCTTAAAATTTTTAAAATGTCTTACCTTATTCATGAGCCTCATTGTTTACGTGTTTTTAATATTTCAGATCAGTCACAGATTAGCCTGTCTGAAAAATAAGCAGAGTGTGATTTCCAATAAAACTCTGTGTATTTGCATTTTTTTGGCATAAAAAATATCACTCCGGTCTGTATTATCTATTCTTTTGTAAAAATAATAAATAATAAGTGAACTTTCCGGAACGTTTGGGATTGTACTCACTTAAAAGAAAAAGTACGTAATTTGCACAGATTTAAAATAGCAGTATGAAAATAAGGCGGCTTACAGTTATATTTTTGATGATGATAATCTTAATAAGCATCTCATGCAAGAAAAATCATTATAAAGTCAATACTTCAGGTATAAATGTAAAAATTGAAATCAAACGGCTCGAAAAAGATCTTTTTACCCTGAATCCCGACCAGGTTATCCCAATGATTCCTGCTCTCAAAAAGAAATATGACGGGTTCCTCAGGCTGTTCAGTCTTGTAATCAACACCGGTGATATTGATGAGCCTTCCTTCGGGGATCTTTTATTAAGGTTTTGTTCAGATAAGCAGAACAATGATGTTTTTGCGCTCACAATGAAGAAATTTCCCGACATGAGAACCGTTGAAACGGGTCTTGATGAGGCTTTCCGCCATTATCTCTATTACTTCCCGAATAAAACAGTTCCGGGAGTATTTACATGCATCACTGGATTTAATAACAGCATTATTGCAGGAGACTCTTTGCTTGGCATAGGTCTTGACAGGTATCTTGGGGCTGATTGTGAATACTATCCAAGGTTGAATATCTACAAATACATTGCTGCCAGGATGACTCCCGAATATATTGTTCCTGATTGCATGTATGGATGGGGTTCTTCAGAATGGGACTTTTCAGCGCTTAAATACCCGGATGACAATGTGCTTGCCGAAATAATCCATGACGGCAAGCTAAAATACTTCGAAAAGTGCATGCTTCCAGAGACCAGCGATGATATTATCTTTGGTTTTACCCCCGATCAGATGAAGTTCTGCAGGAATAATGAAAGTCAGATGTGGCAATACCTTGTTGAGAAAAATCTTCTCTTCAACACTGAGCAGTTTACTATCCGCAAATTAACCGGTGAAGCTCCGTTTACAGCTTATTTTACGAAAGAATCTCCGGGAAGGGCTGCAGTATGGATTGGATTCAGGATTGTGGAATCCTATATGATGAAACATCCTGAAATTAAGATGGAAGAGATGATGAGAAATACTGATGTTCAGGGAATTCTTGAAAAGGCTAAATACAGTCCCCAGTAGAAAACAGAAAGAGACACACCGTAGCATGTCCCTGTCTGAGTTGTAATTTTTTGCTTGAAATGTGAAACACTATGCCGGATGAATAGCCTCAACAGGGCAAACATCAGCACAGGCACCACAGTCAGTGCAAACATCCGGATCTATCTTATAGATGTCGCCTTCTGATATTGCTTCAACAGGACATTCATCGATACATGTTCCGCAAGCAGTACAATCATCATTAATTTTGTAAGCCATTTCGATTATTTTTTGATTAATTAATTACAATAAGTTCACAAAACTACCTTAATTTTTTTAATTGAAAAAGAAACATGATAAATATATAACGAAAATATTAGGCTTACAGAAATTATCTATCGAGTAAAAAATTGTAGACCAGCCAACTAAGATTTGCAACACCTGTCTCAAGACCATTCTCATCAATATCAAAATCGGGCGTATGTAATTTTAGCATTTCCGTATCTTTTTTTCTGATGCCCACTCTGTAATAAAGTGAAGGAGCCAATGCTGAATAGAAGGAAAAATCATCTGAACTCATCCTGATATCATATGTTTCAATCTTAGCTTTTCCCAGCAGCTCTTCGCTGAATTCAATTGCCATTGAAGTAAGCTTTTCGTCGTTACAAAGCACCGGGTATCCTTCTGCAATATTAACATCGACCGTAACACCAAACTCTTCTGCGGTCTCACCACAGACTGTCCTCACCAGCGCCAGACCCTCAGCTCTCCATTTTTCGTCAAATGTCCTGAAGGTACCTGATATATAGACGTTTTCAGGAATAATATTTGTTGCTCCTTCGCCTGAAATCCTTCCTATCCCAAGAACCGTCGGGATATTTTTTACTGACTGAAGCTCCGACATCCTGTTCTTCAGCCTTATAACAAGATTAGAAGCAATATATATCTGATCGGTTGTCAATCCGGGAAGCGCGGCGTGTCCTCCCTTACCACTAACAGTGATATATAGCTCGTCGCATGATGCCATATACCGGCCTGCTTTATAACCCACCTTGCCGGTCTCAAGCTCAGGCAGAATATGCTGTGCAATCACTATATCGGGTTTTGGATTCCCAAGCTCACCCGACTCTATTACCAGTCTTGCCCCGCCAGGTGATTTTTCCTCCCCGGGTTGAAAGATCAGCAGCACACTTCCTGCAAATTGGTCACGCATACTGTCAAGCACTTTAGCAGTGCCCATTAACATAGCCATGTGTGCATCATGACCGCAAGCATGCATCCTGCCGGGATAGAGGCTGGAATATTCAGTTTTATTTCTCTCGTTTATTGGCAACGCATCCATCTCAGCTCTCAAAGCAATAACCCTATTCCCTTTTTCTTTTCCGTCTATTCTGGCAATTATTCCGGTCCCGGCAATTCCTTTCCTGAAATCTATCGTGTTCTTCTGAAGCCATTCTGAGATATAAAGTGAAGTTTCTGTTTCCTGGTACGAAAGTTCCGGATGCCTGTGAAAATGACGACGATGCTCTATTACCTCCTCTTTCAGACCTTCAGATTTTGCCAGGATTTGATCTTTGATTCCCGTCATTGTAAGAAAATAGTTAGATGGATTAAAAATCGAGACTTAACGATAGGTAAAAGATTCTCGGGAGAATATAGTTATTCTCGATACCCCAGGCCCAGTCGGCTCTTATAAAATAACCAAAGAGCTGTGCTCTTAATCCTGCACCGACACCCTCAACTATAGGATCTTTATTCGAATCGAGAGTTACCGTAACCGGCCCGTTTGACAATGTTTGTGTGTCATAGCCATTTTTGCCCGACCATGGTGATTTTCCCGACCACGCGGTTCCGATGTCGCCAAATCCTACTGCCTGAAGGCTATTCAGGAAATTGGATCGCAGGGGATGCCCGGCCAGATATCTTATGAACGGCCATCTGATTTCGCTGTTTATGAGGGCAAAACTATTGCCGTTCCTTACATTTTGGGAAAAACCACGCATATTGGTTGCAAGCGTCTGAAAACCATAGTTGACTCCGGGTGTGACCGGTATTGTATTATCGAACATCGGCACTCTGTTAAACAGATAACCCATCCAGTTATCCACACCGCCAAGGTAGTAGAGTAATTTTGTAGGTCCGAAAGATGTACTCGCAGCAAATCTGTTAGCCCAGATAAGCTCTCTGTGTATACGTATATATTTTCTGAAATCAATGCCGAGAACAATCATGTCGGACTTTTTTAGTGTCAGCTCTTTATAATATTCACCAAAGATTTTGAAGCGGGTCCCAAAATAGATATTGACGAGTGGCATCCGGGTGTTGTCAAAAATAATTTCTCCTTTGAGACTGGCCCACTGCTGGGTAATGTTCGGATAATTAAGCGTGGCATTATCGGTCGACAGGAAGACGTGTTTGTCGTAGCGGTATGAGAGAGTGCCCCTCAATGCCAATACCGGAGTTATTGGCTTAGAAAGGGAAAAATGCACATCCTGGGAATAAATTTTGAAAGCACCGGAATCTGAACTCAGGAATGTCTGCCTGTGGTATATTAATTGCTTATCAAATACCCCCTTAAGGTCCTCTACGCTAAGTAAATATTCATTGCTGTCGAAATTGCCTGCAAATCTGAATCCGCCCGTGATCCTGTAGTCCTCAAACAAGTCGACGGTACCAATTTTTGTAAGGAGATTTATGCCGGGATTGAAATAAGGTGCTCCTCCGCTATAAACCTGGTATGAATTATTCAGAAAACTAAAATCTATCTGGGCGGCAAGGTAATTATTATAGAATGATGTCTCATAGATCCTTATAAGGGGAAGATTAAGCTGACCTGTGTCAAGGTCAATATCCATATACTTCTTGCGCCATAACTGGTCATAGTAGTTTTGCTTTTCTTTTTCAAATATGTAATGATTTATATCAATAGGTTCATTTTTTAAATAATACTCATAAAGAGGTTTGGTAAGAGTGTCTCTTCTCCTTTTATCCTCCGCTATCAGCCACTGTCTGAGCTGCTCAATACTGTCTGCTTTATGAAAATACTGATTTTTTTCGTTGCGCAATTCGGTGTTTACCATTTCCCCTGCAGGTATTGGGGCTGATTGGCTCAATGCGCCTTTCCTTAGAATATATTTTCTGTTTGTGAAAAGAACTTCTCCGAACGGGTCATTTATGACAGACTGATTTATGATATTTCTGTCGTAATTGGTTATTGGCTGTGAATTTATGTAATACCTGTAATGGGCAATGGTATCGATCAGGCTGATTGAACTATCGAACTTAGCAATATACCTGTTAAAAATGCCGTTCTGGTCACCCAGGTATGCGAACTTATTTTTGTCATACTCAGATGCCTGAAGCCTGTCAATATATTTTCCTTCAGAAAGTCTGACCAGAACATTGTTTCTTTTAGTCAGATCATAGGTGAAAAGATCGTAGGTCTCTGCCACTTTTTCAAACGCGCTTCCTGTATTATTGAGAGTATCAGATAATCTGTTTGATGAAAAGATGATCTGGTCGGTGGCAGATCTCATGAATGATGGATTGAGGTCATCAGCTACATCTCTGGTTATCTGTTCATTAGTTCCCGATGCAATTGTATGTATATATATATCGGTTATTCCATCTTTTACAGCGGAAAAGACAAGACGCGACCCTTCAGGCGAATATGAAAAATCGAGGACCTTATCGAAATAGAGAAGAATTCTTTTTTGTGTCTTTTTTTCATCAACCCGATAAAAATACATTTGAAGATCTGCCCTTTCATCATTGATGTATGTCAGGATCTTTCCGCTCGGGTGCCATGCAATTACAGGATAGGTCTTATCCACAGTCTGTTCAAAGCGAGGTTCTTTCCTGAAAATAATTTTCCTTTTGCCTGTTGCCTGGTTATACAGCCATATCCGTTTTCTACCCCAATCGTTCGTTACATATGCAATATAATTTCCACCCGGGCTAACCTTTACCTGCTGAAAGATCTGATCCTTTTTTGATTTTCTTATTGTATTTCCATCAATGCCAGGTAAGCCCTTATCACCAGAAAATTCATTTTTATAGTAAGCATTCCAGTCCTTCAAAAGGGTTTTGAGCTTTTCTCCGATAACGAACTGAAGCCCGTCATCAACATTTTTATATATTTTAGTCAGGTAAACAATGTTCGGAATCAGTGCATCGCCATACTTTTTGCCAATAAATCTCCAGAAGGATTCCCCGGCATCAATGGCATCGTCGTATTCGAGATGACTTATCTTTTTGAATTTGCCTGATTTAAATCCATCCTTAACCCTGTTTTCAGCGTCGTAATCCCAGTTGCCTCCGACGTAACCAATAAGCCCCTTGATGTACCAGTCAGGCATATAAATAAGCGAAGAGCTTGATATTCTGTCTTTTACATCAGCGTTATACAATAGTTCATTTATGATTACTTCAGTTATTGAAGCTGCGATCTGACGTTTAAAAGCCTCATGATCGCCGTCATAATAAAGCATAACTTTATTTTTGATGATTCTGTTATAACCGCCTGTGTTATAATTGTTTTCATCGTAAGTCTGAAGCCCGATATTTGTCTGCTTATACTCTGAATTCCTATTATAGATGATGAAGATGATCCGTTTTTCAAGAGTATAGTCGAAAAAATCCTCTATCTCGGCCAGTTTTTTAGTGGCATAATCTGCAGTGAACTGGGCAAGGTCCCTTCCATACTCATTAAAATAGCAGTCAAAATCGTTAAACCGGTAAAATTGCCAGTAGAAGTCAGTGTATTGAACCCGGTTTTTACCAAAGGACATCTGGAGCCCGTTGTAAAACTGACCGCTTGCACTCGAATAAAAAATGCACCCAAGAAGGATGATGATCAGTTTTCTGATATTTTTTTTTTCAAAGGTTTTCATTAGGTTACCGGACTCTAAAGTAACAAATTTTGTTCCAGGAATCCACTCTGAACAACAAAACTAATGATAATCTGTTTTAAAAAATCTAAAATTCTTAAACTTTATTATTTTTACGGCACGATTTGCGATTTTTCCGGCCAGGTTTTTGTGAAACGCAATGCAACCAAACTTTCCGGAAAATTGTCGTATAAGAAATATAGATATTCATTTTGTATATTTGCAAAACTTAATTATAATTCTTCAATATTAAAATTCCAGATTGATATGAAACGATTATTCTTTATTTTTTCACTTTTGATTTTCGGATTTACAGTAAAATCACAGATCGCTGCTACAAAAATGCAGCTATCAGATACACAGCATGATTTCGGAACTTTTAAAGAAGAAGCAGGAAGACAAACATTCGATTTTATTATTACAAATACTGGCACTGAACCGTTAGTAATTCAGAATGTTGTTGCATCGTGTGGATGTACCACACCAGAATGGACAAGACAACCGATCCCGGCAGGAGCAAAGGGTAAAGTTACTGCAATTTACGATCCTAAAGACAGACCGGGCCCTTTTAATAAAACACTTTCAGTTTATACCAATACCAAGCCTGAAGTGTCGGTCCTGGTAATAAAAGGCGAAGTAATTCCTCATGAAAAAACAGTTGAAGAGTTATTTACGTTCGCAGTGGGCCCTGTAAGGTTTGAAAGCAACCATCTCGCATTTACAAATGTAAAGAAAACTGAAAAGAAGATGAGGGTGATGCAACTGATCAATACTTCTGCCCAGCCTGTTAAGGTTGAATTCGAAGGCGTACCGGCACATCTGACCCTGGTTTCAAATCCGGAAACCATCAAGCCCGGACAAAAAGGAATGATCGAAGGAACTTACGATGCTACCAAGAATGCAGGATGGGGAAATGTGAGCGACATGATAAAAATAAAATTAAATGGAGTAGTCCAGGAGAATGTATATTATTATGTATCGGCGAATCTTGTTGAAGATTTTTCTTCACTCTCAAAGGAACAACTTGAAAATGCTCCGGTATTTAAAGTAGCTGAAACGACTGTTGACCTTGGAAAAATAAAGGGATCGACACAAAACGAGGTTGAATTCAAGTTTAAAAACGAAGGTAAAAGCGACCTGTTGATCAGGTTTATAAGATCTACCTGTGGTTGTACTGCAGTCCAGCAGGGCAATCAGGGAATCGGTATTAAGCCTGGTGAATCAAGCAGCATTAAAGCAGTGTTTAATTCAGGTTCTTATAATGGCAAAGTTACAAAAGCAATATATGTATATACAAATGATCCTAAGAACTCTGAGGTTGTTCTGATGCTCACAGCTGATGTCGAGCAACCTCTGCCCCCTAAATAGTTTGAATATCAGATATTCAGTAAAAACATTTATTGAGGAGGGGTGTCAGGCGGGAATCTGACACCCTTTTGTTATTTTTGTTATAACTTGCACAGGTGATGGATAAAAAAAATGAATTCAAGAGCGCATTGACTGTTCATGAGGGAGTCCCGATACCTCCCAGTGTAAATCCTGATGTTTTTACCCGGCCGGGAAGGAAGAAAAGGAAGAAATATTCAGTTGATGAATTTGTAGACGGCATACTAACTGGGAACAGAACTATACTTAGTCAGGCTATCACACTGGTTGAGAGTTCACTTCCGGTTCACTACGAAACTGCTCAGGCAATAATTGAAAAATGTCTGCCCTATAGTAAAAGATCTGTAAGGATTGGCATTACAGGTGTCCCTGGTGCAGGGAAGAGTACTTTTATAGAGACATTAGGCTTGCATATTACCAGTGAAGGCAAAAAGCTTGCAGTGCTGACTATAGATCCAAGCAGCAAGCTGACAAAGGGTAGCATCCTTGGTGATAAGACCAGAATGGAAAGGCTTAGTGTCCACCCCGGAGCCTTTATCAGGCCATCACCCACGGCAGGTACGCTGGGAGGGGTTGCCCGAAAAACAAGGGAGACCATCATTCTATGTGAAGCGGCGGGATTTGATACCATACTGGTGGAGACAGTCGGTGTTGGACAATCTGAAACATCTGTCTGTTCTATGGTCGATTTCTTTCTTCTTCTTATGCTGGCGGGCGCCGGCGACGAGCTTCAGGGTATTAAAAGAGGAATAATGGAGATTGCTGATCTGATAGCAATTACCAAAGCTGACGGAACAAATAAACAAGAAGCTGAGAATGCCTCCGTTTCATACAGGAGCGCTCTTAGTCTCTTTCCGAAAAAATCATCCGGCTGGGTTCCCAGGGTTCAGACATGCTCTGCTCTTGAAGATTCAGGTATTAAAGAAATCTGGGATTCAACAAAAGAGTACTTTGCCTTTGTCAAAAACACCGGTTATTTTGAAACATTCAGAAAAGAGCAGGCTGTTACCAGGATGCATAATACTATTTGTGAGTATCTGACTCATTCGTTCTATAATAAGCCGGAAATAAAGGCGTTAATTCCCGATTTGGAAAAAAAGCTTCATGAGGGCAGTATAACATCCTACAAGGGAGCATTAATGCTGCTTGACAAATATTTCAAAAGGCACTCTGAATAATTATTCATATCTTTGCGAACTCAAATAAAAGTTTATCAGTCATAAATTCAAAACCGATGTGTATGAAAAAGGTCATTTATCTGTTATTTATTGGTTTAATAGCATTTTCCTGCTCTTCTCAGCCTCATTATGTGATCAATGGGAAAATTGCCGGTTCAGATAGTATAACTTTCTATCTTCAGAAAAGAGAAGCAGGCAGAACAGTTTCAATTGATTCTGCAGTTTCCAGGAAAGGCTCATTTACAATGAAGGGAGGCAAGGTCGATTACCCACAGATGATTCAGCTGGTTGCTGGTAACACAAGAAAAAGGACCGCTTTTTATCTTGAAAACTCCAACATCACTGTGACTGGTACTCTCGACTCGCTGTTTAAAGCAGATGTGACGGGTTCGAAAACAGAAGATGAATATAAAACCTTCGTAGATTCCAATAAACCGCTAAGTGATCAGTATTCAGCTCTCGTTATAAAATATCAGGCTGCCAGTCAGTCAGGCGATACGGCTAGTCAGTCAATTATTGAAAAAAAGCTTGATTCCCTTGAGTCAGCTATGAAGGACCTTCAGAAAAAATTTGTAAAAGACAACCCAAAATCATATGTAACACCTTCAATTCTCGTTAGCCTTAGTTATGAGATGGAAGCAAACGAGATCGAATCATTGATCAGCGGTCTGGATACAACTATCGCAAATCTGCCTCCGATAAAGACTCTGAAGGAAAGAGTCGATGTTATGAAAGCTGTGTCGGTTGGTCAGAAAGCTCCGGATTTCACACTTAATGATGTTAATGGCAATCCTGTATCTCTTTATTCAAAAATAGGATCCAAATTGCTATTGATAGATTTCTGGGCAGGCTGGTGCAATCCTTGCCGCATGGAGAATCCCAATGTGGTAAAAGTTTATAATGAGTTTCACAAAAAGGGATTTGATGTCTTCGGGGTTTCTCTTGATCAGAAAAAAGAAACATGGGTTAAGGCAATTGCCGATGATAAACTTACCTGGACTGAGGTTTCAGATTTGCAATACTGGAATTGCGCTGCCGCTAAGTTATACGCAGTGAATTCAATTCCTGCTAATTTTCTTCTCGATCAGACCGGAACAATAATCGCCAAGAACCTCAGAGGTGAAGCATTATATAATAAGGTAAATGAAATTCTTGGGGCTAAAAAATAATTTTATTGCCCGCTTTAAATAATCTTATAATCATGAAGATTCCTCATTTTCAATCTGAATGAGGAATTTTCTTTTTATATCAGCTGATACAAAACCTCTCACACTGCACTTCTCATACCTGACCACTCACATCAGGCTTGTTCCTTACTCAATTCCTCAAGTATAAAACCCGTCCCTCTGACAGTCCGGATATCTATATTTTTATCCTCTGATACATATTTTCTTAAACGGCTGATAAATACATCCATGCTTCTTCCCAGGAAATAATCATCTTCGCCCCAGATTTCTGTTAGAATATCTTCCCTTGCCAGAATTTTATTCTTATTAATGATGAAATATTTCAGCAGCTGAGCTTCTTTAAGCGTAAGTTTTTCCTTCGTATTTCCGCATACAAGTTCAAGAGTGTTGTATTTCAGTACTATCTGCGAAACCTTATACTCATCATTTGTTGACGAATAGGCTCTTTTTAGAATGTTATTAATCCTGAGGATCAGAACTTCAGGATCGAAGGGTTTGGTTATATAATCATCTGCGCCGATCTTCAGGCCTCTTACAATATCTTCCTTTAAACTTTTTGCCGTGAGGAAAATGATTGGCATATCGGGCTGTGCTGATTTCACCTTTTCTGCAAGAGTGAATCCATCCATTTCGGGCATCATAACATCAAAAACACAAATATCAGGCTTTTCCTGGCTGAACAATTCCCATGCCTCTTTCCCATCACGGCCAAGCTTAACATCAAAACCGCTTATTGAAATGTACTGGGTCAGTATATTTCCGAAATCCCTGTCATCTTCTGCAACTAGAACTTTCATCTTCCTGGTATTTTAATTTAAGTGTTGATACAGTAAATATACAACTTTTGATGGTTCCACGAGTACTGATACTTATCTGGTAGGATCTTTCCTCTTATATAACAATATAATTGTCAGGCATAAAGCTCTCTGGTTTACTCAGTCTTATCTTTATCCAATAACATGGATCTGCCATTTCCGCTTATGGCTTCAATGCGCAAAAAGTAAGTTTATTTTATGCATGGAATTATTACTGTAAAGGTGCTCCCTTTCCCCAGTCTGCTGTGCACCATTACATCTCCGCCATGTGCTTCAGCGATTTTCTTGACATAATATAAACCCAGCCCCAGCCCCTTGAATTTGTGAATGTTACCAGTTGAAGCTCTGTAAAATTTATCGAATATATGTTTCTGGTCGAGCTTGCTTATGCCAATTCCATTATCAGCCACCTTGATATACAGATTATTATCCATTGTAAATCCCTCGATGTCAATTACCGGCTCTTTATCAGAGTACTTTACTGCATTTGATAGCAGATTATTCATGAGCGTTGTAAAATAAATCACATCGAGATCGGTCTCTGTTCCTTTGAAATTATATTTCTGTTTTATCAGGGCATTGTTTCCTCCTCCTGATTTAAAGCTCTCAACGATATCATTCATGATTTCCTCAATCCTGACTACTTTTTTATCGAGCTGAAATTGTGTTCTTTCCCACATGCTTATCTCTAGTATCATGTTAATAAGCTGATTCAGGTGAATACTCTGTTTCCCTATGAGTTTTGCGGTCTCAAGGATTTTGGCGTCATTCTCCCTGATCTGCTTCATCTCAAGGGTTTTACCTGCAACCGTAATTGTAGAGAGAGGTGTTTTTAATTCATGAGTCATATTATTTATAAAATCGGTCTTGAGATTCGAGAGCCTTCTTTCTTCCATCAGGTTCCTGTAAGTTATAATAAACATAATTACAACAAGAAGAATTGTCAGAATTGCCATGGCCAGGGAAAGAGAGGTTTCTTCCCATATTATGAGCTTCTTATCCGCAAAATCGATATAATAATCAAATGAAAATCTGTAATAGGTGCCTTCAAAGTGAGGGCTCCTGATCAGGATACTTGAGCTTGAAATTTCTGCCGGCAAGGTACGTTTTGACTGTTCATACTGATTGAAATTTGTAAGGCCGGGTCTTCTGTATATTATAGTTGTATCAATATCGATCAGCTCAATATCCTTTATCATTATTTTGTACCTGAAATTTTTATCGAATTTACGGCTTTCGAAATAGTCTGAGAGCAGACCCGAAAGGTCTTGTTCCTGATTGACTACCTTAGTAAAATAATCTAGCACATCTTTCTTCAGATTAGCCAATTCACCCGGTTCTTTGGCTGTGCGCAATTTTTTCACTTCCTGACCGGAATATTGATCGAGAAGAAGTCTCACAGTGTCGAATCCGTCAGTCGACATCCCTCTCCAGATGGCGTTCAATGCCTCCTGAGAGTGTATTGTATATGTGATTGCGAACATTTCCTCGCGCTGTTTCCATACACCTCTGATAATAAACACCTGAATTGATATCAGGATTAGAATCGACGCTACACCCAGAATCAATACGGTATTTCTGTTTTTCATACTTTAGATTTTGCAATTTCAAATTTATTCAAATTATTGATACACCACGAGAGACCGGCAAACATTAACCGGACGTTAACCCAATGTTAACAGAATGAGAATTTTGACGCATGTATCTTTACAGAGTCAAACTAAAACCAAGGCAGTCATGAAAAAGTTCAGTTTATTTTTATTATTAATCTTACTCATCACAGCGGCTTCTTCTTTTCAGCAGGTAACCGCCCAGGAAAAGACAAAAGATGAGCAGGATAAAGATTTAAAGATCCAGAAGTCAATTGATGAGCAGAAGAAAGCTATCAATGACCAGAAGAAAGCAAATGAAGAAGCAGTCCAGACCATGAAGATGAGAATGGACACATTAAACAGTCCAATGGATGAAAAAATTGACCTCGAAAACCTCGATAGGGTCAGGACAAAGGTCTTAATGGGCAACTCCAGAAGGGACAGATTTGTTTTTGATGAACCGTTTATATCTCCCGACGGTGATTTTCAGAATTTTTTCGGACATTCGATGGGCGGTGATGCAGAGAGAACATCCTGGGAATTTTCAAAGACAGTAAAAGACAATACCTTTTCGAATAATTACAGTTTTGATGTGGATAAAACGTCGAGATCGGTTGTGATGACTGTAATGGGAGACTGTAAGTCAGGTGAAATCCGTGTCAAAATCGTTATGCCAAATGGGAAAAACTATTCTGATATAGTGATTGACGAATCAGGCAACCTTAACTGGAGAAAGTCGTTCAATATTTCCGAAACGGAGAATCAGGATAAAACAGGCGACTGGAAATTTCAGATCTCATCCACCAAAGCTACAGGTTATTTTAAAATTTCACTTCAGGCATTTTAATCTTCATTCCTGTTAAGAAGGGAGCTGGCAGAGGGTTCTGGCTCCCTTTTTTATTTCAATAATCAGATTTATCCTATCCTCCTCATTCAACTTGTCATTCCTGCAGAAAGCACACGTCTAGGGAGCATAAAGAGCTTGTCGATTCCAAGAACCACCACCTTGTTTATACAAATACATCTGAGGGGAATTAATTTATTCACTGCACTTAAACCATTTGTTCTGTTATATGTTAAATTTGTAGCGATCGATCACTTTTCCGGGAATGAGAAAAATATTCTTCTTTCTTATGCTTTTAATTAGCTCAGCCTGCGGCAGGAATGGAACTGATTCAGGCAGCAAAATTATCACAGTCAGCATTGCACCATTTAAGTATTTTGTGGAACAGATTGCAGGTAATGATTTTACAATAAATGTCATGGTACCTGTAGGAGCAGACCCTCATACCTACGAACCTTTCCCCGGACAAATCAATAAACTGCGCAAGAGTGCTGCCTATATCAGCAATGGCTATCTTGGTTTTGAAATGAACTGGCTTGATCGATTTTATGAGACTAACCCTGTGATGAAAAGGCTGAATTTAAGCACTGTGATTACTCCCCTGAACTCTTTGCATAAGCATGAATCAGGTCATCTTGAGAGCGCAGATCCTCATTATTGGGTTTCGCCGGTCTGTGCTCTTGCAATTTCAAAGGCAGTGAAGGAGCTTTTATGTGAGCTGAATCCTTCCCAAAAGGAGAAATATGAGTCAAATTACCAGGCGCTCATTTCAGTAATAAACCAGGTTGATATGAAAGCCAAAGAACTTTTTTCGGGACCGGGCAATAAAAGCTTTATGATATATCATCCGAATCTGGCTTATCTCGCACGCGACTATGGTCTCGAAGAAATCCCTGTAGAATTCGAAGGAAAAGAACCAACCCCCTCGAGGATGAAGGAACTTATTGATCGCGCAAGGCAAGATAACCTGAAGACAATTTTTGTACAAGTTGGATATGATACTAAAAATGCGCAAGTTATCTCCGGAGAAATTGGCGCCCGGATTGTTATAATAGATCCATTGTCGGAAGACTGGCAAAAATCAACAACCGACATAATTGAGGCTCTGCATAAAAGTTTTACTGAAAGTTCAAAATTATAATCTGTATGGCATCATTATTTGAAATGTACTCTTTGTCAGCTTCCTATGGAACAAATATTGTTCTTCAGGATGTAGATTTCCGGGTAGATGAGAATGATTTTATCGGGGTTATAGGTCCGAATGGCGGAGGGAAAACGACACTGCTTAAGGTAGTGCTTGGACTAGTGAAGCCGTTGAAGGGGAAATTGGTATTCAATAAAGAAATATTGAACGGCAACAGCATCGGTTATCTTCCTCAGATGTCAACAGGCGATATTAACTACCCGGTGAGTGTTACAGACATCATTCTTTCCGGCTTGATGATACGAAAGGGTTTTATTTCCAGAATGTCATCCGCTGATAAAATAAAGGCAGATACCGTGATAGATCAGTTAGGCCTGCGCGATCTGGCTAAATCAACCCTGAACGAATTATCTGGCGGACAGATGCAAAGGGTATTTCTTGGAAGAGCAATAATCGGCGACCCTAAATTGTTGCTGCTTGACGAGCCTGGAAATTTTGTTGATATGGCTTTTGAAAATGATTTTTACGAAAAACTCAGGGAACTCAATAAGAGAATGGCAATACTTATGGTTTCGCATGATGTTGGAACTATATCAGCACATATAAAATCATTTGCTTGTGTAAACAAAAGCCTTCATTACCATCCCAACAGTGAACTGACAAATGATGATCTCCTGGCTTACGGTTGCCCTATCCAGCTTGTGACCCATGGCGATGTTCCTCATACAGTATTAAAATCACATAAATAGTGGAAACCGGTATATTTCAGTACGGATTTATAGTTAAAGGACTCCTGGGAGCAATTTTTGCCAGCATAACTGCCGGATTGGCAGGCACCTATATCGTGTCAAAGAGAATGGTTTTCTTAAGCGGCGGGATAACGCATGCTTCTTTCGGCGGCATAGGCATCGGTTATTTCCTGGGTATAAATCCTGTTGTGGGTGCTGCAGTATTTGGAATATTGTCAGCGCTTGGTGTTGAATATCTTTCTGTGAGGCAGAAAATAAGAGAGGATTCAGCGATTGGGATACTGTGGGCTTTTGGAATGGCAATAGGGATAATATTTATTTACCTTACTCCCGGCTATTCACCCAATCTGATGAGCTACCTTTTCGGCAGTATTCTAACTGTATCGAATGCCGACATCATTGCACTGGGGCTGATGTCAGCTGTGCTTATCATCTACTTTGGCATCTTCTATCGAACAATCCTTTATATTTCGTTCGATGAAGTATTTGCCAGGACATACTCCGCATATGTAGATGTATTTAAATATATTACAACATCTCTGATCGCCCTTACAATCGTTCTTAATATAAGGATGGCAGGAGTTATCCTGGTTATTTCGCTTCTTACCATACCTCCAAACATTGCGATGCTGTTCACCAGGATCTATTTTAAAATTGTATTATGGTCGGTCATTGCAGGATTTTTTGGGACGGCAGCCGGGTATATTATATCCTATTATGCAGGAATTCCTACAGGAGCAGCGATAATTTTTACTCTGGTAATATTATGGGTGCTGGTAAAAGGTGTGACTCAGTTAATAATGAAGCTATCAGGCGAAAAGGGACAAATGACTCCAGTTGTTGAATAACTTTGTGACAGAACACTCAAAATAACACAGAGGAAATGATCAGCCTGCCGGATGATCATTTCCGGAATTTAAAGTTTAATTATATAAGATTCTTAATGTTTTTAAAGCAAAAATAAGATGGATTACGATCTGATAATAATCGGAAGCGGACCCGGCGGATATGTTGCCGCCATAAGGGCGTCACAACTGAAAATGAAAGTGGCAGTAGTCGAGAGGGCTGAACTTGGAGGGATCTGCCTTAACTGGGGTTGCATACCAACTAAATCCCTGCTGAAGAGTGCACAGGTGTTTGAATATCTGAATCATGCATCTGATTATGGAATCAGTATCGCTGGCGAGGCGAAGCCCGATTTCTCCGCTATTGTCTCCAGGAGCAGAAATGTAGCAAATGGAATGAGCAAGGGTGTTCAGTTTCTTTTCAGAAAAAATAATATCGAGCATATACTGGGATTTGGCCGTCTGGCAGGTAAAAACAGCGTGGAGGTCGAAGATCCGGAGGGCAATAAGAAAAGCTACAGCGCACCAAACATAATATTAGCCACCGGCGCCAGATCAAGGGAACTGCCGAATTTGAAGCAGGACGGAAAGAAAATTGTCGGTTATCGTGAAGCCATGTCACTGGAAAAGCTTCCGGCTTCGATGGTCGTAGTGGGATCAGGAGCTATTGGCAGCGAATTTGCATATTTTTACCAGGCTCTGGGAACAAAGGTAACGCTGGTCGAGTTCCTTCCCAGGTTGGTTCCGGTGGAAGATGAAGAGGTATCAAAACAACTCGAACGGTCATTCAAAAAAATCAACATGAAGGTTATGACCAATTCTTCGGTAGAGTCGGTTGACTCCTCAAAAGATAAATGCATAGTGAGCATTAAAACACCAAAAGGACAAGAAGTTGTTGAGGCAGACATAGTACTGTCAGCAGTTGGTATCACCACAAACATTGAAAATATCGGTCTTGAGAATGCAGGTGTTAAAACTGAAAATGGGAAGGTCATTGTGGATGATTTCTATCGTACCTCGGTACCCGGAATCTTTGCCATAGGCGATATAGTTCACGGACCGGCTCTTGCCCATGTGGCATCGGCGGAGGGGATTATATGTGTTGAAAAGATTGCAGGAGTGGAAGTTGAACCTCTCGATTATAATAATATTCCCGGCTGTACATATACCAGTCCGGAAATTGCTTCATGCGGACTCACCGAAGCTGCTGCCAAAGAGGCAGGATATGATATAAAAGTCGGAAAGTTCCCTTTTACGGCATCAGGGAAAGCAGCCACGGCAGGAGCAAAGGATGGTTTTGTAAAGCTTATATTCGATGCTGCCTATGGCGAATTGCTTGGGGCACATATGATAGGAGCAAATGTTACTGAGATGATTGCAGAAATTGTTGTAGCCAGAAAGCTTGAAACTACAGCTCATGAAATCATTAAATCGGTGCACCCGCATCCTACTATGTCGGAGGCAATAATGGAGGCTGCAGCTGCGGCTTACGGAGAAGCGATTCATATTTAAGCAGACATCAATTTCGGGCATCATGCAGAAGGTAAAGATAATGTGCAACTTTTAACCGGCAACAGGCAGCGGCCATCAGCTTTACGACTGAAGACCATCGCCTGCAGCCATGATATTCGACTCACAATATAAACTTCTCATTATGAAAATAATGCGTTACAAGCCAGGCCTTATTTCTCTTGTTTTGATTGTAATGCTGATATGTGCTTTGACTTCCTGTGATACAAATTCATACTCAAAACATAAGGGAGAGCAAATTGGGTTTAGCGGTTTTTATCTTGATGAGGACTATCTGAAAGTAAAAAACGTTATGGATTCTCTGCTGAAAACCGGGGATTTACATTATTTTGAAACAGCAGATGTGGTAGGAAATAAGCAAAAAGACCTGTACTCCGATTTTCCGGAAATAAGTTCTTCCCTTTATGCGAAGGTTAATCTCAGAGGGAGTTATATAATTGATGAGAGGCTGACCAGTATTGAACTGACTCTCTGCACCAGATCACTTTCGGGAGACCATGGAATTTCATTAAACTGCAGCCTGAATGACATTAAAAAATTATTTGAATCATACAGAGAAAAATATGGTAAGCCAAAGTTGCTTACCGCGGGAGATGAATATAACTGGCTGTCAAAAAGAATATCCAATCTCTATTTGCCAGGTCCAAAAGGAAGGCTGATGCTGGATAAAATATATTATTGGAAGAGAGGCAACTATATAATATTTTTTGATTTTGGATATCCCATTAGTCCGGCCGGCCCTGATAATCCGGCAAAAAGATTGAATGATTCGACCAGTGCTCCTGTCATATACTTCGACTTTACACCTGATTATATAGATAAGCTGCTGGAGAAAGCAGGCAGTAAAAAAGAAAAAGACTTTAAATAAATGGTCAGCTCTTTTAAAAATTTCAACCAACGAAGTAACATCTGACTTCTGACTTCACAATTCCCACAACGCAACCTTTTACCAATATTTTCCATCAATCTTTTGCAGAATTACTGGCATTTAAGATAATTATTTTATATTTTTATGTTCTCAATCAGGTAACCCTAACCTTGTCAGAGATAAAAAAAATAATAAAAGGTTGTCTTGCAGGTAATAGAAGGGATCAGGAACTTCTGTACAGGAGACATGCATCTAAATTATATGCTGTATGTCTGCAGTATTCGGGTAATGATGAGGAGGCCAGGGATATCCTTCAGGAAGGATTTATTAAGATTTTTGAAAATCTTCATCATTATAAATTCGAGGGTTCTTTTGAAGGTTGGATGCGCAGGATAACAGTCAACACTGCATTGGAAAAATTCCGCAGCAGGCATAATCTTTATCGCGTCGATGACATAGATTCGATAAAGGAACCTGATGCAGAGCCTGATAACCAGGATTATGCAGGACTTGAAGCTAATGACCTGATGGAAATTATAAGAGAACTGCCAACGAAATACAGAATGGTTTTTAATCTGTATGCAATTGAAGGCTATTCACATAAGGAGATCGGTAAAATGGTGAATATTTCGGAAGGCACTTCAAAATCAAATCTCTCCCGCGCAAGATTAATTCTTCAGAGAAGAGTAGGATCATATACCGGGATTAAGAAGAAAGTAGCTAATGAATGAAAAAGGGGCAAATATAGATCTTCTTTTCAGGAACGGACTGAAAGACTTCGAAGTTCTGCCGCCTGCCAATGTCTGGGAGAGCGTTCATTCTGCTGTTAAGACAAAATCACGTCAGTATTTATTTTATAAAGCGGCAGCTGCAATCACGATACTCATAACTTTGGGCATCTTAACATATGTATGGAGCAGGCAATTGTCAGTCAGAGATTTAAGACCTGTTGTTTCTTTTAATGTTCCATCTTCTTTACCTGCTATTATGGTGCCTGCCGATAAACATATAAAAGGACATGTAAAGAAATCTGTGCGCCAGGTCAGTCCCTCAGGTTCATCCGAAGGCATCAGTAATGTGACGGCTGAAGCGACTGAGGAATTTGTTTCAGTTTCACCTGAACAAATAGTAAACTTCAGGGAATCAAAAAGCCTGTCATTAGGTAATAAGAAAATTGAAGGTAGCAGTTACCTGGCACATCTAAATTCAGAACAGACCGCTATCGCAAAAATTAAATATCCCGAATTACAGTATTTTCCAGTTCTGGTTTCAGCAAAACCTGTGAAAAAATGGTCCATAGCTGCTATGGCCTCTCCAACTTACTATTCAAGTTTTACTTCCAATAGCGATGAGCTTTCAAAACAGCTTGCCTCATCAGAGCAATCGCTTATTTCCTACTCAGGCGGAGTGTCATTTTCATATAAAATAAGCAAAAAGTTCACACTGCAGTCAGGCCTTTACTATTCCTCCTTAGGCCAGAAATTGGATGGCATCAATTCCTACAGCGGATTCAGGCCATATGACAATGCCAAAGGGGATCATAATTTTGAAGTACTTACTTCCACCGGCGTTGTTTATGCAAACAATCCTGATATATACTTGTCTTCTGAAGCATCAGGAAGGATAATTTCCCCTTACTCGGGCGATATTTTTGATCCTAAAAAGGCGAGCCTGCAGCCAGTCAGTAATTCGCTTAGCCAGAATTTCAGCTATCTTGAGTTCCCGGTTGTATTGCGTTACAAACTGATTGATAAAACATTTGGCATAAATCTGATTGGCGGACTGTCATATAACATGCTGGTACATAATTCAGTATACACCACGCTTAATGGCAGCAGATATTCCATCGGAGATACCAGGGGACTCAATCCTCTTACTCTCAGCAGTTCCCTGGGAATGGGTATGGAGTATAATTTTTCTGATAAGCTGTCTCTTAATCTCGAACCAACGTTCAGATATTACCTGAATCCGTTCAGTGTAACCACAGGTCTGTTTACGCATCCTTATTCCTTTGGCATTTTCTCAGGAGTCTCATATAAATTCTGAGCCTTTCCTCTTCACTCTTCAATAAAATACGAGTCACCCTGGTTTTATCAGGGGTCTGCTTAAGAATTCACAGTCTGGCTATGTGATGCTGGGGTGCAATTTAATTTACTCAGGGTGAAATTATTTTTCAGGTGCAAAATTGTTACCTTTGCACATTATTTCTCATGGCAATATTTATTATGATAAATACGAAAAAGAGAACCATACTTACAGCTTTTGTTCTTACAGGAACAGTTATTATATTTCTTTCAATTGCACAGGGTTTCAAGGGATTTAGTACAGTTAAGCCTGAAAATCATCAGGCTCCGGATACAGCTTATAACATAAAAGCATTCAGATTGCCTGATGAGGTTAGTTTTGCTGGCGAGAGAATGCCACTGGAAAATTTTGATACCCGGGAAAGCCTCGAGCGCGAAATCCTTACAAGTGCTTACCGACATTCCTCAACCATATTGATTATAAAGAGGGCTAACAGGTACTTGCCCATAATTGAACAAATCCTGAAAAAAAACAATATACCGGATGACTTCAAGTATCTGGCAGCTGCTGAGAGTGAGTTCAGTAATATGGTTTCTCCTGCAGGAGCTACCGGCTTTTGGCAAATTATGCCTGAGACCGGAAGGGAAGAAGGAATGGAGATTAACACTGTCGTTGATGAAAGGTATAATATTGAGAAGTCAACTCAATTCGCTTGTGATTACTTTATGAAATCGTATGAAAAGTTTGGTAACTGGACTCTTGCTGCTGCATCTTATGATGGAGGCAGGGCAGCAATCAATGATCAGATAGATATACAGCATCAGCATAACTACTATGATCTTCTACTTAGCGATGAAACAGCCAGGTATATTTTCAGAGCGGTGGCATATAAGCTTATCATAAGTGACCCGGAGAATTACGGATTCAAAATCTCAAAAACAGATTTATATCCGGAATTGAAATTCAAAGAGGTAAAAATTGATACTGCAATAACAGATTTTTCTGAATTTGCAGAAAAGTTCGGGACTAACTACAAGATGTTAAAATATTTGAATCCCTGGCTCAGGAAACCATACCTGACACCGAAACCGAATAAGGACTATCTTATAAAAATTCCTTCGGAAGGGATGCGAAGCATCATTAATTCTGAAAATGGTGAACTGGTCTTTTGATTAGGAGATGTGAAGATGAGTGATGAGATTAGGGTCCTTGGCGCAAGGGTCCATAATTTACAAAATATTGATGTTACCATTCCACGAAATAAACTTGTTGTAATTACGGGTTTAAGCGGAAGCGGGAAATCATCACTTGCGTTCGATACCATTTATGCTGAAGGCCAGCGACGCTATATGGAGACTCTTTCAGCGTATGCCCGTCAGTTTCTCGGCGGAATGGAACGCCCTGATGTTGATAAGATAACAGGCCTGAGTCCGGTAATATCCATTGAACAGAAAACCACAAACAAAAATCCCAGGTCAACGGTAGGAACCATCACGGAGATTTACGACTTCCTCAGGCTATTGTATGCAAGAGCTTCCGAGGCATATTCGTATGTAACCGGAGAAAAGATGGTCAAATACTCTGACGATCAGATTCTCGAGCTGGTGAAGAATCGTTTTTCAGGAAAGAAAGTCTATTTTCTCGCACCTATTGTCAAAGGCAGGAAAGGACACTATAAAGAGCTTTTCGAACAACTCCGGCGCAAAGGTTTTCTCAATGTAAGGATCAACGGTGAGATAAGAGAGCTTACTCATGGAATGAAACTCGACAGGTACAAGACTCATTATATTGAACTGGTTGTTGATAAGTTCAAAATAGGGGAGACTTCAGACAAAAGGCTGAATGATTCAATTCTTATGTCACTCGATCAGGGTGATGGTGTTATGATGGTTCTCGACAGTGAAAGCAAAGAGCCGAGGTATTTCAGCAGGCATCTGATGTGTCCTACTACCGGAATGTCGTACAATGAACCGGCGCCTCATACGTTTTCCTTCAATTCGCCTCAGGGAGCTTGCCCGCATTGTAACGGTTTGGGAGAGATTTCCAGCATCGATGAAGCGAAGTTAATCCCCGATAAGGAGCTCAGCATCAGGAAAGGCGGAATTGAACCTCTGGGGAAATATAAGAATACCTGGATTTTCTGGCAGATTGAGGCAATAGCTGAAAAAAACGGCTTCACTCTCGATACACCTATCGGCGAGATCCCCGAAGATGCCCTTAATAAAATATTGTACGGTTCGGATGAAGTTCTGAAGTTATCAAATACTCCGCTTGGAATGACATCTAACTATTTTCTGACCTTTGAGGGTGTAGTGAATTTTGTCGGGAATATTGAAGCTGTAAACGGCAAGAAAAACGGAACAAGAATAAAAGACCAGTATGTTCAGTATACTGCATGTCCGGAATGTCAGGGTACCCGTCTGAAAAAGGAATCGCTGTACTTCCGGATAGCTGATAAGAATATCGGTGAATTATCGGCTATGGATATAAAGGAATTATCGCATTTCCTTTCAGATATTGAAGGGAAAATGAGCGGGAAACAAAAATTAATCGCAGCAGAGATCCTTAAAGAAATACGGGCAAGGCTTGGATTTCTTCTTGAGGTAGGACTTGAATATCTCTCACTGAGCAGAGGCGCAAGGACTCTTTCAGGAGGAGAGAGCCAGCGTATAAGGCTGGCGACCCAGATTGGTTCCCGTCTTGTAAATGTGCTTTATATCCTCGATGAACCCAGCATAGGCCTTCACCAGAGAGACAACAGGCGGTTGATAGCGGCTCTTAAGCAACTGAGGGACGCAGGCAACTCCGTGATTGTTGTGGAGCACGACAGGGAAATGATCATGTCGGCCGACTATGTTATTGATATGGGACCAGGAGCGGGCCGTTTTGGCGGACTGGTCGTCGCCTATGGAAATCCAAAAGAACTGATGAAGAAGGCAACTCTTACTTCATCGTACCTAAACAATAAAAAGACATTCATTATACCTGAACATAGAAGAAAAGGGAATGGCAAATTTCTGCATCTCATAGGTGCTACAGGGCATAACCTTAATAATGTTAATGTTACATTGCCCCTTGGAACGCTTATTTGTGTAACAGGCGTTTCGGGAAGCGGCAAATCCTCTCTCATCAATCAGACTCTGCATCCCGCTCTGGCAAAAAAATTTCATAATTCAGGGAAGGCCCCATTAGCGTACAGGGAGATTACCGGGCTTGAATACCTCGATAAGGTTATTGAAGTGAGCCAATCACCCATTGGCAAAACACCACGATCGAACCCGGCTACCTATACCGGCGTATTTACCGATATACGTAAGCTCTTTGAACAGACCACTGAAGCTAAAATACGCGGATTCGGCGCCGGAAGGTTTTCTTTCAATGTCAAAGGCGGAAGATGCGAAGGCTGCGAAGGTGCAGGAGTGAAAACAATAGAGATGAATTTTCTCCCTGATGTATATGTGCATTGTTCTGAATGTAACGGCAAACGATACAACCGCGAAACTCTTGAAGTTAAATACAAGGGCAAGTCCATAAGTGATGTATTGGATATGACTATTGATAATGCAGTTGATTTTTTTGCCAATGTACCCTCAATTTATCATAAGATTAAAACACTTCAGGATGTAGGGCTTGGATATATCAAGCTTGGGCAACAGTCAACCACGCTTTCAGGCGGGGAAGCCCAGCGGGTAAAACTGGCCACAGAACTTGCAAGGCGCGATACCGGGAAAACGCTTTACATTCTTGATGAGCCAACAACCGGCCTGCATTTTGAAGACGTAAGAGTTCTGCTGGATGTTCTTAACAAGCTTGTTGAAAGGGGAAATACAATTATAGTTATTGAACATAATCTCGACGTGGTTAAGATGGCCGATTATATTGTGGATCTGGGAAAAGAAGGAGGGAAAGCAGGAGGTAATGTGATATTCAGCGGATCTCCTGAAAAGCTTACCGAATGTTCGGAAAGTTATACCGGAAAATACCTTAAACCGGAACTTCAGGCATAAGAATTTAGTTATATTTGAATCGATTAATTATTAGTGAAACCAAGATGGAGAAACCTGCTGATCTTATAAAGGATGCCTTTGAACAAAAAACATGGCAAGAAATTCATACGACCGATTCATGGAGAGTGTTTAAAATAATTTCTGAATTGGTGGAGGGTTTTGAAAAACTTGCCCGGATTGGTCCATGTGTTTCAATATTTGGTTCAGCACGAACATCCGTGAACAATAAATACTACCTGCTGGCTGAAGATATAGCATTTAAGCTAACCCAGAATGGATATGGAGTTATCACCGGTGGCGGCCCTGGTATAATGGAAGCGGCAAATAAAGGGGCTGCCAGGGGAAAGGGCAAATCAGTCGGAATAAATATTGACCTGCCTTTTGAACAGCATCCAAACCCCTATATAGATTCGGATAAACTCATAACATTCGACCATTTCTTTGTGAGAAAAGTTATGTTCATGAAGTATGCCCAGGGTTTCATTGTTCTGCCCGGCGGATTCGGGACATTCGATGAGCTCTTCGAAGCAATTACCCTGATCCAGACAAGGAAGATCGGAAGATTTCCAATTATCCTGGTTGGCAAGAAGTACTGGAGCGGACTTATAGTATGGATAAAAGAGCAGATGCTTGCTGAAGAACATAACATCCTGCCGGAAAACCTCGATATATTTACGCTCGTTGATACATCAGATGAAGCTGTGGATTATATTGTCAAATTCTATTCGAGATACTTGCTGAGCCCGAACTTCTGATCATACTTTTCTCATACGATCCATCTCCCTGGCAGCATCTTTACGCTTGAGCGTTTCGCGTTTGTCATATTCTTTCTTGCCCCTGGCAATTGCGATCTCTGCTTTTGCCAGACCCTTGTTATTAATGAAGACTTTAATGACAATGATGGTCAGCCCGCTCTCTTTAATTTTCCGTTCAATCTTCCTCAGCTCCCTGGTTGTCAGAAGGAGCTTTCTCTCTCTGAGAGGATCGTGATTATTCAGATTTCCCCACCAGTATTCAGCAATATGCATCCCTTTTATAAATAGCTCCCTGTCACTGAAAAAGCAATATGAGTCGGCAAGAGTTGCTTTTCCCAGCCGCACAGATTTTATTTCGGTTCCGGTAAGTACTATCCCTGCAATGAACTTATCTAAAAACTCATAGTCGTGAGAAGCCTTTTTGTTTTTTATTACTATTTCGCCTTTACCGCCTTTCATGCTGTTGAGTTATGAAAAGATTTTATTAATCATGAAAATCAAATTTGGATGCCCGCAAAATTAAAGAAATTTATGTTTATATTGCTTTACCAATGGAAATGATTAATAATGTGAAACCTGCATTGAATTCTATCTATGATTTATTAGTTGTGACAGGGCCGACAGCATCAGGCAAAACTTCCATGGCTGCAGCTGTTGCAGAACAGGTAGGTGGTGAAATAATAAGTGCTGACTCTCGCCAGGTATACAGAGATATGAACCTGGGAACCGGTAAAGACTATCACGATTACCTTGTCAATGGCGTTCAGATTCCTTTTCATCTTATCGATATTGCAGATCCCGGATATAAGTATAATGTGTTTGAATATCAGCGCGACTTCATAAAAATTTATTATGATCTCAAGAAGAGGAATGTTTTTCCGGTCGTCTGCGGAGGGTCCGGGATGTATGCCGACAGCATTATCACAGGGTATAAAATGTTTGAGGTCCCACCTGACAGTGGATTGAGGATTGAACTGGAAAAAAAATCCCTGGAAGAACTGAGAGAGATTCTCTCAACACTGAAAAGCCTTCATAATACAACAGATCTGGATACAAAAAAGAGGGTAATCAGAGCGATTGAAATAGAGCATTCAAACAGGAACAAGGGTAAGCCCAGCGAGTTTCCGAAGATCAGGGCACTTATTGTGGGTATTATGTTCGACCGTGATATAAGGAGAAAAAGGATCTCGGAAAGACTTAAACAGCGATTGAATTCAGGTATGGTGGATGAAGTGAAATTATTGATTGATAATGGGATAGATACTGAAACGTTGATTTACTATGGTCTTGAATATAAGTTCATTACGCTGTTTCTGACCGGGAAAATGTCTTACCACGATATGGTCAGGGATCTTGAAATAGCAATTCACCAGTTTGCAAAACGCCAGATGACCTGGTTCAGGGGAATGGAGCGGAGAGGAATAAAGATTAACTGGATTGACGGGGAATTGCCGATGAGTGAAAAAGTTGAGAAGATAATGGCTTTACTTGGGCAATAGAATCTTTTGGAATAATAAAGGCTGCAGAGGCTGAAAACCCTCTGCAGCCTCTGCAGTCTCGAAGTTCTTCCTACTTAAGATATTTATCCAGCCATTCAAAGTACTCATTCTGCCATATCACAGAATTCTGCGGCTTGGTGACCCAGTGGCATTCATCCTCGAAAAACAGAAGTCTGCTCGGAACTCCATGCAACTGGGCAGCCTGGAATGCCTCCATGGCCTGAGTATATGGAATCCTGAAGTCATTGGCTCCGGTTATTATGAGAATTGGCGTATTCCATTTATTTACCATCAGGTGCGGTGAGTATTTATAACTTGCAATGTTTTCCCAGTATGGGCCCCCATAATCCTTGTTTGGAAACCATAACTCATCAGTTGCTCCATATTCGCTTACAAAATCAAATACTCCGCAATGGGCAATGAATGTTTTAAAACGGCCCTCGTGTACCCCTTCGAGGTAGAATATTGAAAAACCGCCGTAGCTGGCCCCTACAGCACCCATTTTCTTTGGATTAACATAAGTTTCTTTTGCCATGGCATCAGTTGCATCGAGATAATCCTGAATGTTCTTCCCTCCGTAATCGCCCGAGATCTCTTCCTTCCATTGCTGACCAAAGCCGGAAACACCCCTGCGGTTGGGTGCAAAAACTATATAGCCTTTTGCTGCCATCATCTGCATATTCCACCTGTACGACCAGAACTGATCGAGCGGTGATTGAGGTCCTCCTTCACAGAAAAGCAGAGCAGGATACGTTTTTGTGGAGTCAAAGTCGGGAGGATAGATCACCCACATCTGAAGATCCTTATTATCTTTTGTTTTGATGTATTTTTCCCTAACCGGACCCATCTTTGTCTTATCGTAAATGAACTTATTAATTGATGTGATCTGACTAATTGCTCCCGTTTTTACATTTACCACCGAAAGTTCAGGTGCCAACGACATGGAAGTCAATTCAGATAACATAACACCTGACTTAAGGATGAAAGGACCCATATTATGTACTCCTTCAGTCACCTTTGAAACTTCTTTCCCCTGAAGGTCAGTTTTGAATATCTGTGAAGTTCCAAGATGGGAGCAGGCAAAATAAATAGTCTCGTTATTATCCCATGCAAGATTTGAAACGTCAAAATCCCAGCTTTTGGTAATCCATTCTCTTGTCCCTTCCTTTATCTTATAGACAAATAGCCTGTCGAGATCAGATTCATAACCATCTCTTTCCATACTTTGATATGCAATCATCGAGCCGTCAGGTGAAAAAACAGGATACCTGTCATATCCTTTATTGCCTTCGGAAATATTGATTTCCTTGCCTGTTTCGATATTATGCAGGTAAACATCTGAATTAGTGCTTAAGGCGTCAGCCTTCCCGAAAAGTCTTTTTGAGGTATAAGCGATATATTTGCTATCGGGGCTCCAGGAAATTTCTGTTTCGTCGAAGTATGGAGCCATAGGTGATTCGAATCTTTGTCCTTCCATTATATCTTTGCCTCCGGTAACGCTATTCCCGTCAAAGGATGCCACAAAAATATGGCTGTAGGAATAATCGCTCCAATAGTTCCAGTGCCTGTACATAAGATCGTTTATGATACGGACTTTTGCTTTTGGAAGATTATATTTTTCATTAGCAGTTTGATCTAATTTCACTCTCCTGGTAAAGTAAATACTGTTTCCATCAGGGGAAATGCTGTAATACTCAAAATCACCTATTCCCTTTATCTCCTTCTTGTCGGTGCCATTGGCATTCATTGTAAAAAGTTTGCCGTTATTGACATAGGCTATTGCTTTCCCGTTATTTATCCATTGAGGAGAGTTGCCATCATCTGTAGTAAGCTGCACCGGAGCATTTCCGGCAGGATCTGTTTTGAAAATATTTGTTCTTCTTGCCTCGGTCTGAAGATCAATGTCCGTGACTGTATACAATACGGATGAACCGTCAGGTGAAAGAGCGAAAGATCCAAGTCTTCCGAATTTCCACATTATCTCAGGAGTCATGACTCCGCCACTGTCCTCTTTGGAAGTCAATTGATTAGTGAATTGAGGGGCAGCCTCTTTTGTTGCCGGAGGGACCTGTTTACAGGATACAGCTATAAGCGTTGCTAAACCAATTACAGGCAGAATATATCTTTTCATATCGGTGTAAATTATTTTATTTAATCTTTCGCTTTTTCATATTCTCAATATCTGACCTCTTCTTGCTGTCCTTCGGATACATATAAAAACAAAAACAGTTGAACCGCCTTTGTTAATGAAAAGTATTCAGGATGCTACCTGCAAATCAGATATTGAGTTACTGATTATTTTTTAAGAGCTTCCGAAACCTTGTTCTTCAGTTCATCATATAATTCAGGATTATCCTTTAATATCTGTTTTACCGCATCACGTCCCTGTCCGAGTTTGGTATCACCGTAGCTGAACCACGATCCGCTTTTCTTGATAATTTCGAAATCGACACCCAGATCGACAATCTCGCCAAGCTGAGAGATGCCTTCGCCATAGAGGATGTCAAAATCAGCTTTTTTGAATGGTGGTGCAAGCTTGTTTTTAACAATTTTGACCCTGGTCCTGCTCCCTATAATTTCTTCTCCATCTTTGAGCTGGCTTGTTCTTCGGATATCTAATCTTACTGAGGCGTAAAATTTCAGGGCATTACCCCCGGTTGTTGTTTCGGGGTTGCCGAACATAACACCGATTTTGTCTCTTAGCTGGTTGATAAATACGCACGATGTATTTGTTTTATTGATATTTGCTGTAAGCTTCCTCAATGCCTGCGACATTAGTCTTGCCTGAAGGCCCATTTTGGAATCGCCCATCTCGCCCTCAATTTCAGCCTTAGGTGTAAGGGCTGCAACTGAGTCAATCACAACTATATCCAGCGCACCTGAGCGGATAAGATTATCAGTTATTTCAAGAGCTTGTTCTCCGTTATCTGGTTGAGATATGAGAAGATTTTCAACATCGACGCCGAGCTTTTCGGCATAATTACGGTCGAATGTGTGTTCAGCATCTATTATTGCAGCTATCCCTCCGTTTTTCTGTGCTTCGGCAATTGCATGTATAGCCAGAGTTGTTTTTCCGGAAGCTTCCGGGCCATAGATCTCAATAACCCTTCCCCGCGGCAGACCACCAATACCCAGCGCAGCATCAAGTCCAATCGACCCTGTTGAAATGAACTGGATATTGTCAATTGCATGATCGCCCAATTTCATAATAGTTCCCTTACCAAAATCCTTCTCAATTTTACCAAGAGTTACCTCAAGCGCTTTAAGCTTTTCTTTATTTATTTCCTTTCGAACTTTGTCCATATAATATGAATTATTAATTGTGCATTTTAAAAATCTGTTCAGTGTGCTTTGCTGTATCCACTTTGGAGATAATCTTCTCGATGATCCCCTTTTCGTTTATTATAAAGGTTGTACGGAGAATGCCATAATAGCTTTTTCCGAACATTTTTTTGTCTCCCCAGACCCCGTAATCGTTAAGAATTTTCTTTGAAGTGTCAGCTATAAGGGGAAACGGAAGATCAAATTTAGCAGCGAAAAGCTTATGGGACTTTTCAGTGTCGGCACTGACGCCAATTACTGCGTAGCCACTTTTTAAAAACTGATCATAATTATCACGGAGATTGCAGGCTTCTGCGGTGCAGCCAGGTGTGTCATCCTTGGGATAAAAGTACAGAACAACTTTTTTCCCTGCGAAATCTTTTAGCTTAATCTGGCTGCCGTTCTGATCGATACCTTCAAAACCTGGAGCCTTCATTCCCTCTTTTAATTGCAACATGCTTATTTATTTTGTTATTATGGGTAAATTTACGAAGTTTGAATTGTTATTTGCAATAAATCAATCAATTGTTATTAACACAAAAGAGCTGGCAAACGATTAATTTTATTAATTAAAATGCTGAAAAATAATTATTTGCTTAATTAATTCCCTGATATGAAAATTAAGAAACACATTATCTTGCTTTATATTATTATCGCTTTTGCGGTACCTTTTAATGATCTTTTTTCACAAGCCGTTCAGACAAAACCCACCCGTCAATCCTCTTTTGAGGCATATTCACAGGGTAATTATGAAAAAGCTTATGCCGAATTCAGGGAATTACTGCTGACTTATTCCAAAGATCCCTTATATCAATATTATTCCGGTGTCTGTCTTGTGAAATTGAACAGGGAACCTGATGAGGCTATAAAGCTCCTGCAGCTTGCGCTTCAGAGCGGAGGGAATGTTAAGACACTGCCTTCGGACGGGCTGTTTTATCTTGGCAGGGCGCAACAAATGGCAGGAAAATTCACCGATGCAATTCAATCCTATAATCTTTACATCGACCGGGTTGGTAAAAAAGCATCAAAAGAATTGGGGGTGCAGGAATTCCTTGATCAGTGTGCCCTGAAAAAAGGACAGGTAGCAGAAAATTCAGCTAAGCCTGTTGAGGTCAAACAGGCAAATAAACCCGACTCCATCAAAAGTGAAGTTAAGCCTTCAGTGATCCCGCAAATTCAGCAGCCTGTCGAAAAATCACAGGATAAAAAAGCCACTCTCCCTGACAATTATGACCGTGTACTTAGCGATGCAATCGAATATCAGTTTAAAGCTGATTCTGTAACGGCTATTGTAACAAATCAGAGAAAAGAAATGGAGAAGCTTTCAGGCTCGGCGAAGTCTGCTCTTTATGCCCGGCTTCTTGATAATGAGAAGACGGCTTCTGCCCTTCAGAATAGTGCCAGTCAGAAATACCATGAAGCACAGCTTATGATGAGCCATAAACAGGAATCTTCAAATGTGAAGAATGAAAACACTATCAAAACAATCAATGACAGAACTATAGACTCTTCTAAAAATACTGTAATCAAGCCGGTGGGCGTAGAAAAGAAACCCGATACATCAAAGATTGTCGCTTCTCCTATTAAAACTCAGGTTCAGGTCTTTTCATTTTTTGATATTTCAGGAATATCTTCAAATGATCCCACACAAAAGATAATCCTTAATCCCGAGGTGCCGACAGGACTTATTTACCGTATTCAGCTTGCGGTCTTTCGTAATCCTGTGACACCCGACTTTTTTAAAGGTATAATCCCTATTTATGGTTTCCGCATTGATGGGACCGACAAAACAATTTACTATGCTGGGATGTTTCGTAAATATTCAGATGCTGTAAAAGCTCTGAGAGAGGTGAAAAGCAAGGGATTTAAGGATGCGTTTGTCGCGCCGCTTATGGCAAATAAGCGGGTCTCATCTGAGCGTGCAGCTGTGCTTGAGAAGGAGTGGGGACAAAAGCCTTTTTATTCAATTGAAAAAGAAAGCCAGGTAATAAAGGGAGATACAATCACTCCTACTCTCATCTTCAGGGTTGAAGTGGTAAGAACATTAAAGCCTCTTACTGAAGAAGTGGTGGATGTGATAAGAAAAATAGCAGGCGACAAGGGTCTAGATATTAAACTTCTTGATGACGGCAAAATTGATTATTTAATTGGGAAATTTATTACATTTGAAACCGCGGCTACTTATGCCGATCTGCTGAAAAGAAATGGGTACAGTGAATCTCAGGTTGTTGCGTGGCTTGGTAATAAGGAGATACCGGTTGCAACAGCGAAACAAATACTAGAAAAGCTGAAATGAAAGAAAAAACACTTCATAAGGATGACAAGCTGAGAGGGGGGAGAGAATCAGGTTCTCTGATCCTCTACAACGATGACGTAAATACATTCGAGCATGTCATCAAATCATTAGTCGAAATCTGCGGCCACGACTCAGTGCAGGCTGAGCAATGTGCTCTTATAGTCCATTTTAAAGGAAGCTGTGAAGTCAAATTGGGTGTTGTTGAGATCCTCAATGCCATGAGCCGTTCACTTAATTTGAAAGGGCTCAATTCGAAGGTCGAGCCCATGTAAGAATCATTTCAGCTCCTGTTTCATCAGACTATTTTGATTTGTGGAAAATCCCGTATAATGCTCTGTCGAATATGGTCAGAAACAGAATTCCTATAGTGACATAAATTGTTACTGATGGAAGCGAGAAGCTAAGTATTGAGGATAGATTTATTTTGGGAATAGAAAATCCTGTTTTTAAAAGAATTTTTAAGAATGGGGCAGCCAGCATATCAGACTGTTCTCCCGGAATCATGAACGCCAGCGCAATCAGCAGACCAATAACACCTGCATATATAAGAGGAACACGGCTCTTTTTTATAAACCTTTCCGCTGATGGTCGCGTTGTCTCCAGATTCACACGTGACATAACCTTTGAAGTGAATCCTTCAGGTGCCTGTTCGAGCCTTTCAGGAGCAAGATACTGCCTTAAAAGGTCATCATTGTATTTTTCCTGGTTATTCATGATATGTAAATTTTTTCTTTTCGACTTTTTCAATTATTTCCAGCATTTTCTGGCGGGCTCTGAATAGTTTTACCTTTATGTTTGATTTGCTGATTCCGGTTACTTCCGATATCTCATCCGTCGGCATTTCTTCATAGTAGTATAAGCTGACAAGCGCCCTCTCCTCTTCGTTAATCTTCTGAAGGGCAAAGTTAACCAGGGAGCTTCTGTATTCCAGCTCAGCTTCTTCTTCTGAAGTGTTGCTGCCTATGAAATCCGTTGCATCTGCAGGAAAATCCTCGAGCGAAAGAACACCTTTTTTCTTTATTCTTACATGTGAAATACTGGTATTATATACAATCCTGTAAAGCCATGTGGCAAAACTGCTTTTCATCTTAAAGCTCCTCAGCGACCTGTAAGCCTTAAGAAATGAATCCTGTGCAAGCTCCTCAGCTTCTTCATGATTTCCGCATATTCTGAAAGCCAGATTATAAGCCTTATTCTTATGCCTGTCAACAATGAAGCCGAACGCATTACTGTTTCCGTCAAGGATCTTTTCTATATAATATCTGTCACCCTTATAATCCATTCTGCATGTTTGACGAGCAAAGTTATTAATTGGTTACGTAGAAAATTAATTTATTTATTATTCTTTTTTTGTAACCGGGCCACGACTCATATAGTCTAAAGGTACAAAAAGAGTTCTTAAACAATAAAAATTACAGTCATGGGAGTTTTAGTAGCATTTATCGCATTTTTTGCCACAGTATTTGGAATCTATTATGTATCGGTCACTACCCGCAATAAAGAGAGAATGGCACTCATTGACAAGGGAGCTGACGCCAGTCTTTTCAATACAGGAAAAGAAGGTAATCAACCATTGTTCAACTGGAACAAGATGACACTGAAAATAGGCATGTTATTCATGGGTGTCGCAGTAGGAATCATTACCGGAGCAATCCTCGATTCTATGCAGGTTATGGAAAACGGAGCCGATTATACATCAATGATATTCCTTTTCGGTGGTTTGAGTCTTGTTCTGTTCTACCTGATCGACAGGAAGAGTAAATAAGAACCAGGGAATCAGGGAGTCAGGGATGCCGGAGAAGGCATCCCTGACTTCTTATTTTATAAAAAACTCGATTGTTTCCTTTATTGCATTCCTGCAGACGGTGCAGTACCCCTTCGAATCATTGCTTTTCATGCGGCAATCCATCTCTGGCCTGAATATCCCTTTTGCAGAATACCCTCCTCCTTCAAATAACCCTGTTACATTACTGTATTTCTCTTCCGGCGGCGTTGGCAGGGGTGTATTTTTTGCTATCAGGTTTTTCCATTTCGACTCAAAATTCACCATGGTAGTGAGGTTTGGTTCCCATGGTTCCACATCCAATGGATAAAACTCATCATAGGCTACAGTAGATGAATAATATTCGTCGCCCAAACCTGCAAACCCATGCCCGAATTCATGAATAAAAACTTTTGGCGATAAAGGGTGCCCGGTAGTTGTCCCCACATAATAGTTGTAAACACCTCCTCCTCCATACTTTTTGCTATTTATAAGGATAATAATATAATCATGCGGAACTGCTGCTGCAAAATCGTTTACTGACTTGATATCCTGGGTGGTCAGATACCTGTCAACGTCAAAGGTAGAGAAGCTTGAATTTAAAGCTGTATTAACATATACATGCTCGCCGGGGATATCCGTTCCTGAATCCTGCGATACTGATTCGACTGCCCAGATATTAAATTTATCTTTGTAATCGCTGAAGGGTGGCTCTGCAAACAGATAGTCAGCCATCATTTTTACATCTGCCCTGAATTTTCCCATTTCATCGGCCTTGTAACCCTCTGCAAGAAATGCAAGATCGACCGATTTATGTGGATCACCGCTGCCATATATTTTTGTGGTTGCCACGTTTACCGGTTTTTCTTTCCTGATGAAGTAATTTGCCGGATCTATTATGGTTGAATATAATTCAGAAAATATACCGCTGCGTCCTCTTTTGCTTAGAATGAATCTGACTTTATCCCTGGGATATGGCATCGTTGCTACCTCATAAAAGCTTTTTTCAGTGGTTTTTGCTTCAGCGGTTGTCTGCCATTCCTGGAAAAGCGTGCAGAAAGCTCTTGAGTAGATAAGCTTGTTGCTGGTCAGATCGAAAAGTTCATACTTGAAATTACCCCTGTTAAAGGTATTGATGAGATTTGTATTCGATCCTGCCCAGAAAGGTTCCTCTTTCATTCCTACAGGATAAACAGATGTAGAATGATTGTTGCCTGCAAGCATGAAATCAAACCTTAACACTTTGTCTGTAAAAAACTTATTAAAACTCTCTTGAGCCGACGCCGTAATGGAGAGGCTAAACAAAATGAATATAATGATTGTTCTCATTGCGAATTTATTTTTGTTGGTATGTTGTAAAGCTAAAAATATTCAATGAGACGGATTGATAAATTATCTATTTTTGCCACTAAATATTTATGTAAAGAAAAATGCCCTTTATAAACGATCAGGCAATATGGCTTATTGAATTATTTGTGCAGCCGGATTAAGTTGCACTCTTTGGAGTTTGGCCTGAAAAGTTTTCCGACAGCATACAGGGGAGGCATAATTGAAAAAATGAATTAGTTGAATTTCACATCAATACTTGAAACCATGGCTGACATTAATACCAGAATCAGTGATTTTGTTTGGAAGAACCTCAATGAAAAACATGTTGCAGGCAAAAGCGACCCCTTCTGGGAATCACTTACAAATGCAGGTACAGAGCTCTGGCTCGATACGGGTGATGTTGAAGAAGCAGAGGCAAACTGGTCGTCGGAAATGTGTGCGTTAACGACAAATAATTCGTTACTTAACCATGAAATACAAAAAGGAATATACGACATTTTTATAACCGAAGCAAAAAGTGTAGTCAGAGATCTGCCACAGGAAGAACGGGTAAAAGAGATAGCATTTATTATAAATGCACGACATGCGCTACGGCTGGCTTCCAAATTCGGTGGTTACGTAAGCGTAGAACTACACACTGATACCGCCCATGATATTAAGGCAATTCAAAATTATGGCAGAAGATTTCATGATATTTGTCCGGAACAGTTTATTGTAAAGGTTCCCTATACGGCGGAAGGCTTGATAGGGGCCAGGCTGCTGAAGGATTCGGGCGTTAAGGTTAATTTTACGCTGGGGTTCAGTGCACGGGAAAATGTGCTGGTGACCAGGGTGGCCCGGCCGGATTATGTAAATGTTTTCCTCGGGAGAATAGGTGCTTTTATGATCAATAACAACCTTGGTGACGGCTCAGGGGTGGGAGAGAAAGCAGTTATTTCATCCCAGAACTGGGTAACTGGCCTGACCGCCGAGAACCCATGGCAGACCAAACAGATTGCTGCCAGTCTGAGGAACTACAATCAGCTTGAACTTCTTGCCGGAGTGGATGTTTTTACAATGCCGCCAAAGGTTGCCGCTGCCGGACATAAAGAATTATCGGGAAAGTTTACCTCAAGGACTCATGAAAATTATGAAGTCAGTATATTCGATAATGCAAAAGACGCTCATATCGAGAAGTTCTGGGATGTCGATAATAAGGTACTTAAGCTTTCAGAAAGATTGGCAGGAAAGATACCTTCCTCAGGCCAGGAATTGATTCATATAGCTCATGAAGAGGGATGCGAGGATATGTTTCCGTCGCTCACTAAGGAGGAAAAGGGTTTTGTTGCAAACGACGGAAAAATTCCTGTTTACGCACATTGGGATAAGAAGATCAGTGAAGGCAAAATTGCTCCCGATACCTTATTGACGCTTGCTGGTCTGGCATCATTTACAGCCGATCAGGAAAGCCTCGACCAGAGGATCAGAAACATCATAGAATAACTCACGCCGACCGCTGTCTTATTATCTCGTATAACAGAATACCGGCTGCTACCGATACATTCAATGATCCAATGCTGCCGGTCATTGGTATCTTCACCTGATCATCAGCTAAAGCTATGAGTTCACGGCTGATGCCCTTGTCCTCAGAACCCAGAATCAGAACCGAAGGGCCTTTAAGATCAATCTCAGAAGCTGCCCGTGCAGATTTTTCACCGGCGCAAAACACCCTGAGACCTGATTCTTTCAGATATTCAATTGATCGTACTATACTCTTTTCCCTGCATACCGGAAATGAATGCAAAGCCCCGGCTGATGTCTTTACTGCATCGGCTGTTATCCTTGCTGATCCTTTTTCAGGGATAATGATCGCATGTGCTCCCAAACATTCTGCTGTGCGGACAATAGCTCCAAAATTCCGGACATCTGAGACACCGTCAAGGGCAATTATCAAAGGATCTTCACCCTTTTCGAATATCATTGGAAGCAGATTTGCAATATATTGATATTCAATTACTGAAAGCCACGCAAGTACTCCCTGATGATTCTTCCTGGTAACCAGTTCTATTCTCTCCAGCGGAACAATTTGAAAAACGATATTATGAGCTTTTACCTCAGTCATAAGTTCATGATAGAGAGCGCCCTGAAGGCCCTGCCTTACAAGAAGACGGTCAATCTGTTTTCCGGCTTTAATGGCCTCTATTACAGCGTGTAACCCAAAGATGCATTCTGATTCTTTCTGCATATAAAACTATATTTCGATTGATTAATGGTAAAACTGTACTCCAAATTATTTCGTTCCTCTTCAGGACTATTTTGGAATCTGTTTGTGGTTATTGTTTATCCACAATGTAATGCAAAGAATCTCAAATGGTTTTGAATTTATTCAGAACTTCCTAGATATCTTTCGGATTGTC
The DNA here is from genome assembly GCA_963715785.1 of uncultured Bacteroidales bacterium. Lineage (GTDB taxonomy): Bacteria > Bacteroidota > Bacteroidia > Bacteroidales > VadinHA17 > LD21. The sequence continues at coordinate 103,685 of OY970276.1, read as the reverse complement.
GAGGCGGAATACGATCCCTTTTCTCCAGTTGGCTATTGCCCTGTCCCAATAGGTTATAAGGCTTTCGCTGCGGCTAAGGTAGTAGTCATTATCAGAAAAGACATTTGCTCTTTTCTTAAACGTGAAATAGAGATATGACTCGGATGTTGAAAATCTGCCTCCCCATTTTGATCTTACATTTGGCTTTTTATAACCCCAGCTCTCCCCATCGGCTGTCTTATAAACCTTATCAGGCGGTCCGTATATAATATAGATCATGCCTCTTTCACTTCGCCAGCCTTCTTTATATGACGAGAAGTAATAATTTGAATATTGTGCCCTGGTATAGTAGATCCTTATCAATTCGCGAGCCTTATCTATATTCCCGCCGCATTTGATCCAGAATTCGTCAAGCGCAACTTTGGGTCTGACCGCGGTTCTCAGTTCAGTCATTTCGTCCTGGGTAGCCAGGTAAGCCAATGGTTCTATCATCACCTCCGGATTTGTTAGCCTGGGGTAAGCTGAACCAAAATTTAATAATGTAATCCCATCTGTTATGTTCCTGTCTACTGAGCACAGGTATATGCCTTCTTTAGGAAACATCATCGGTAACGTGTCGGAATATGGCAAAGCCACAACTTTCTGAGGATCATAATCAAGAGTTTTTTCAGGCAGAAGCATCGATGGCGGATCCGGAACTTCTTTGAAAGGTTTGTAATATGAGATATACAAACTGTCAATATGCCCGCGGGTATATAATAGATTTACATATTCATCCAGCCTTAGTATCGGACTAAAAAGTTCATTTTTATCGAAATGTCCCTGCAGAATGAAATTATACCTGTTAAAGTAGGAAAGAGTATTGAACTCAACAAAGGATTGTGATATGAGAAGCCTCAGCCTGTCAAGAACTTTTATTTCCACAAGGTATTCCATACCTTTCTCAACCTCAAGAGGAGCTTTATAAATATATTCCGGTTTTCCTTCTTCTTTGACTATACTCAGGTTTAATGCGGCTGTATCGGCAATACCTTTTCCCTGGGTCATATTAAAAAGTTTAAACGTCACAAGTAACTGGGCGGTCGGAACGCCTGTAGGATTTGCTTCAGAGAAAAAAAGATCACTGGCAGGAAATCTGATAGATATCTCCGACGATTCATCAGTCATATTGACGATATTAAATCGTGGATTTATCGGACTTTTGGTTGGATTATACAGATAGGAAAGATCCTTGTAATCCGTTGTCTGCTGCATGGGTGCACAGGAATTGAATATTGCTGCAAACAGAATGCCGGATATCAGTATGCAAACGGTCCTCATGGAAATACTCTTCTTCATGCCCAAAATTAATATTTTATTTATTGTTATCTTTTTTCCATTCAATTCTTATTCTGCAAAGTTCCTTATTGTCATTAGTCCGGAAAATTGAATGGTTATAGAAAGAATCATTTTCATTTTCGACAGAAGTTTTTATCAATATCTCTTCGCCGAACTTTGATTCTGCAAGATAGTTAATTTCAGCAGATTGAGGACAGTTTTTCATAACGAAGTCAAGATCGTAGCTGTCGCTGACCCATTTCAGGTATCTGACATTGTTTGTATGCAGGTTAACATCGAGATCGCTGACATTGATCCTGAATGTCTGCGATTCTCGGCCATTCTCCGCTGCCGGATCAATTTTGGTGGCATATCTTATAGGCGACCTTTCACTATGCAGGTCAAAGTTGTATGTAGAAAGCACCGAATCGGGTCTCTGCACTTTTTTTGTAGTAAGGTCGAGGATTAACCATGAGGATGTGCCTGAGGCAATATGTCTCCCATCAGGATATCTTACCTCATAATTTCTCAGGGCAAATAATTTATCAGTGCCGTTTGGCCATGTAGTCAGAATGATTGAATCTTCCCATTTCGGCCACTCACTTATTACCGCATAAATTCTTGAGAGTACCCAGAACCGGTTGTCTTTCATCAGATCATCTCTTCCGAAGCCCAGTCTTATGGCATGGTCGGAGGCAATATCCTGCATGTAATTGAACAGAGAATACAGGTTAAGTATTCCATCAGGACCTGTTTCATAAACATGTACCCTGTACTCTTTTTCAAACTGCAGCAGATCCATTTTTAATTATTTTGTAAAAACTCTTCAACTTCCTGGCTATATCCGGCCCACTTATTCATCTCCTCATTCAGCTGCTCCTTCAGGTCCTGGTATTTTTTATAGTCGAGTTCGTGGGCATCAGAAGAATTTCCCGGTTCCATGAAAGATTTGTCAACAGCAACTATCTCAGCTTCAATCTTCTCTATAATTATTTCCGATTCTTCAAGTCTTTTCCTCAATTTTCTCAGATTGCGGTCATACTCCTTCTTATCAAGATATTTTTGTTTATTTGAAGATACATTTTCCTTTATTAAAGTATTGGCAGTCTTCTCTTTTCGCTCAATATCCTTGAGGTTTTCAATCTTCTTCTTCCTGAGAAAATCATAAATGCCCCCGATGTTTTCCTTAATCTTGTTATTCCTGAATTCATAAACTTTGCTGACAATGCCGTCAAGGAAATCTCTGTCATGCGATACAACAATTAGCGTGCCATCATATTTGATCAGAGCCTGTTTCAGAATATCTTTTGAACGCATATCGAGGTGATTTGTAGGCTCATCAAGAACAAGGAGGTTTGCAGGCTCCAGTAGAAGCTTAACAAGCGCCAGTCTTGCGCGTTCGCCACCCGAAAGCACCTTTACCTTTTTTTCAACATCGTCTCCCCTGAACAGAAACGCACCAAGGAGATCCCTGATCTTGTTTCTGATATCACCCTTGGCTATATCATCAATTGTCTGAAGAACTGTTTTGCTCTCATCAAGAAGCACATCCTGATTCTGGGCAAAGTATCCTATTTTGACATTATGACCTATTTTAAGATTTCCGGTATAGTCAGTTTCACCAATGATAATCTTTGACAATGTTGTTTTGCCTTCGCCGTTGCGGCCGACATATGCAACTTTTTCTCCTCTTGAGATTTTGAAATCAATCCTGTTAAGAACTGTAACCAGGTCATATTTTTTTGTAAGATTCTCAGCCTCAATAACTACTGTCCCTGAACGCGGCGCAGGAGGAAATCTGAGGTTAATCGAGCTTTTATCCTCTTCGTCAACTTCGAGACGCTCAACTTTATCAAGTTGCTTGATCTTTGACTGAACCTGTACTGCTTTTGTGGCTTTATACCTGAAGCGTTCAATGAATTTCTCAGTGTCTTCAATCATCTTCTGCTGATTCCTGAATGAAGCAATCTGTTGTTCCCTTCTTTCTTCCCTCAGTATCAGATATTTTGACCATGATGCTTTATAATCATAGATTTTACCGAGTGAGATCTCAATTGTCCTTTTTGTTACATTATCAAGAAATGCACGGTCGTGAGATACCAGGACGACTGCACCCGGATAGCCTGCAAGAAAAGTTTCAAGCCACTGTATTGATTCAATATCAAGGTGATTGGTAGGTTCATCAAGCAGAAATAGCGAAGGCTTCCTCAAAAGGATCTTAGCAAGTTCAATTCGCATTCTCCATCCGCCGCTTAATTCCCTTGTTGGCCTGTCAAAGTCCTTGCGTTCAAAACCTAATCCAAGCAGAGTGACTTCAGCCTCAGCCATATAGTTTGTCCCACCCATCATCCTGTACCTCTCCTCAACTACAGTCAGGTGATCACATAGCTTCAGATAATCTGCCGATTCATAATCTTCTCTTCGGGCTATCTCAAAACTGCAATGCTCAATCTCCTCCGAAAGGCTTAACAGTTCAGAGAATGCCGTAATGGTCTCATTCATAACGGTTGTGGTATCATCAACCTTCATCTGCTGAGGAAGATAGCCGATTGTAACATCTTTCGACATATCGATCTGTCCCGATGTCGGGCTCTGGTGACCTGAAATAATCTTTAACAACGTAGATTTTCCAGCGCCATTCTTCCCGGCAAGACCAATCCTGTCCTGATCATTTATCAGGAATGATATGCCTGTTAATAAATCAAAACTTCCGAATGAAACTGAGATATCCTGAACCGAAACCATATAAAATATTAAATGTCTGCAAATATATGAAAAGTATGGCAGTGAAGAAATGATCCATTTCCATTTACTGCCTGAGGCGGATAAGACTTATTGTTTGGCAGCTGTTGAAATCAATATTCCATTGAAATCGCAATGCTTGATTACCATACTGATTAATTATGAACAAAATACTATCGGGAAGAGTTATATTTGCCAAGGAATCGGATATTTGAGAATACATTTAAGAATAATCATAAAACTATATGAAGATGAAGATCAACAGAATTATTTTGGCACTTTCTGTGACGTTATTGTTTTCAGTTCTGGTGTCGTCGTGTAAAAAATCAGATAACAGTAACAACTATTCATATTTTGTTTCAAAAGAACTGACCAATCAGTTAAAAGAGTCGAATATTAATACTCTGCTTGACGCGGTTTCTGTTACGGTGCCGGAAATTTCGAGTATTAAACAGCTTGTAAAAAGTGATATCAGTGTATACAAAATAATTTACAACACAAAAATTAACGGGAATGCTATTAAGGCATCGGGCTTAATTTGTGTTCCAGCGACTCCGGGCTCTTATCCGGTTCTTTCGTTCCAGAATGGAACAAACACTGTTTATGCTGATGCACCAAGCGAGTTTCCCCTGAACTTCAATTATCAGTTAGTGGAGATTATTGCTTCTATGGGGTATGTTGTGGTAATAGCGGATTATCCGGGTTTCGGTGAATCTTCGCAGATTCCTCATCCCTATCTGATCGCCGAACCAACTGTAAGATCCCTTGTGGATTTGCTTTATACTACCAGGGAGATTTCAGGAACAGAGTTTCCAGGTATCACGATTAAAAATGAATATTATCTGCTGGGGTATTCACAGGGAGGATGGGCTACACTTGCCCTGGATAAAGCGCTTGAGCAGAACTACAGCAGTGATTTTAACCTCGCCGGAAGCGCCTGCGGAGCTGGTCCGTATGATATTCCGGCGCTTCTCTCGGGTATCATAACTCAATCAACTTACCCTGTGCCTGCTTATCTCGCCTATATTGTAAATGCTTACAAAGCTTACAATCAGTTTACCAATCCTGTCAGCGACTTCTTTAATGAGCCGTATGCATCAAGAGTAAGCACTCTGTTTGACGGATTGCTGACGCTCGATCAAATCGATAGCCAGCTTACCACATCAATACCTGATTTGGTTACGCCTGAATTCATTTCAGGTTTTGCCACTTCACCAACATATTCCGGCGTAAGAGATGCTCTTACAAATAACAGTGTCACTGCATGGCAGACTGCCAAGCCTTTATTGCTCACTCACGGAGGCAATGATACCCAGGTAAATCCAGCCTCAACGGAAAATATGTATAATGCAATGATCCAGGATGGAACATCTGCCGATATAATTAAAGAGATTATTGTTCCCGGTTATGATCATACTGCTGGTGTAGTGCCCTGCATGATCCAGGGAATCTTGTTCCTGAATAACCTGAATAATTCAAAATAAATCTGAATCATAAATCTGAAAGTTAAAATAAGTGGGAAGAAGAAAAGAACTGCCTTTGCTTGAGAAAGTCAGGATAACTGATATTGGGGCTGAGGGGAATGCGCTGGCAAGGGTCGATAAAATGGTTGTATTTGTGCCTATGCTTGTGCCCGGAGATGTTGTTGACATCAGGGTAATAAGAAAAAGGAAGAAATACATGGAAGGAAGAGTCGTCAGATTTCATGAATATTCTCCCGACAGGATCAAACCTGTTTGCATACATTTCGGAGTATGCGGCGGTTGCAAGTGGCAGCACCTGCCTTATAATCTGCAGCTTGAGTTCAAGGAAAAACAGGTAAGGGATAATCTCACGAGGATTGGCAAAGTGGATGTGCCTGAAATTCAGCCTATTATTGGATCAAAAGATATTTACCTTTACAGGAACAAACTTGAATTCACATTCTCCGATAAGAGATGGCTCACAAAAGAAGAGGTTAGTTCAGGCGATAAGTTCGAAAGGGAGGATGCTCTCGGATTTCATATCCCGGGTCTGTTTGATAAAGTGCTAGATATCACTGAGTGCCATCTTCAGCCGGAACCTTCAAATGCAATAAGAAATGCTGTAAAGGAATATGCTCACAGGAATAATCTGGAATTTTTTGATCTGAGGGAACAAAAGGGATTTCTCAGGAACATAGTGATTCGTAACTCACTTGAAGGTAAAGTAATGGTTATTGTTGTGTTCTTTTATGATGATGAAGAGAAAAGGAATGGGTTACTCGATTTTCTTGTTTCGGAATTTTCACAGATAACTTCTCTCATGTATGTTGTTAATTCCAAGAGGAATGACTCCCTTAATGATCAGAACCCTGTGCTGTATGCGGGTGAGGATCACTTAGTTGAAGAGATGGATGGGTTGAAGTTCAGGATAGGTCCCAAATCGTTCTATCAGACAAATACCAGGCAGGCTCTGAAGCTTTATCGTGTGGCAAAAGAATTTGCAGGGCTGTCGGGGAATGAAATAGTGTATGATCTTTATTCCGGAACAGGAACTATAGCAAATTATGTTGCCGGATCGGCTGACAGAGTGATTGGCATTGAATACGTTGAAGAAGCAGTGAGGGATGCGGTGCTTAATTCGGAATTAAACGGGATAAAAAACACCAGGTTCTTTGCCGGCGACATGAAGGATGTATTGTCCGCCTCATTTTTTGCTTCAAACGGAAAACCCGATGTGATAATCACTGATCCGCCAAGAGCAGGGATGCATGAGGATGTTATAAAACTCATTGACAGTGCCGGAGCCGCAAAGATCGTCTATATAAGCTGTAACCCCTCTACACAATCACGTGATATACAGCTTCTTTCCAATAATTATTATCTCGCAGGTGTACAACCCGTCGATATGTTTCCTCATACGCATCATGTCGAAAACGTTGTGCTTCTCAAACGGAGCGATCACTAAATTGCAGGGAACTGTGCAGAACCTTATTAAAAATACTGTATATTTATTGTTCCTAATTATTTGGTCTGCCTATGAGCATCGAAATGCAAGATAATCCAGACCTGCTCTCGATGATTCCGAAGCAGGGTACGAATGATCATGTTGCAAGTCTGAGGTACGCACAGATGATCCAGCGTGCATTAATGCCTAATCCGGCAATACTCAAAGGAAGGATCAAGGACCTGTTTATTCTTTTTCTCCCCCGTGACTTTGTAAGCGGCGATTTTTATTATGCCTACTACAATAAGCAGAAGATGTGCATTGCTGCCGGCGATTGCACCGGTCATGGTGTTCCGGGGGCTCTCATGAGTATTCTCGGCATAAGCTTTCTGAATGAGATTATGCAGACGGATATGAATCTGAATGCCAACAGGATACTTAATCTGATGCGTGAGAAAGTTATGCAGGCTCTGCATCAGACAGGTAATTGCCGTGATGCACAGGATAGTATTGATATAGGCTTGTGTATGGTGGATTGTAATACCGGCAAACTGCAATTTTCAGGTGCGAACAGACCGCTTATTATGATCAGAAACGGAGAACTGACCGAATTTAAGCCCGACAAGATGACATTAGGTGTTGCCCCGATAAAAGAGGCTTCATTCACCAATAACTGCATTGATACAAAACCAGGCGATTCATTTTACCTGTTTTCAGATGGCTTCTCCGATCAATTTGGAGAATTGACAGATAAGAAGTTTAAATACAAGCATTTCAAAAGGATCGTTCATTCATTTGAAGAGCTTCCTATGGCGCAGCAGAAGCAGCGTCTCGAAAGTGCATTTAATGAATGGAAAGGTAAAGGGCAGCAGGTTGATGATGTCCTGGTCATTGGTTTTCAATTATAATTTTTGGTATAATGATGAAGCTCGAAGCTTTCCGGATAAGGAATTTCAGATCTATAGTGGATACTGGCTGGCAGAATATTTCTCCCGATAATATCACTTGTCTTATCGGTCAGAATGAGTCAGGCAAGACATCGGTTCTTGAGGGATTGAAGGTTTTTTATTCCGGAATAATATCTGAGGATGTCCTTAGAAGCGATTTATCGCTGCCAGAGGTAAGCTGCCGCTTCACTATTCCTAAAGGCTGGCTAATTAAAATAACCGAAAATCCGGGCACTGAGCTAAAAGAGCTGCTCTCGGGCCTCTCACACGTTGAGCTCACCAGGAGCTGGATAGCAGATCTTTCCTCCGTAATGAAGGTCAGTGGCGAAATAAGCCAATACCTCGATTCGCTTGAAGATGCATGGAGGATCTACCTGAATGATGTTATTCTTAAACTTGAGGAAGAAATGGCATCCATTCACAGCCTGGGAAATGCATTATCGGCACTTATTGTAGAAGAATCAGAAATAAGGTCAAAGGTGCAGCCCGACGAAACTAAAGGTTTCTCCTTCAGACTATTCGGAAAAAAGCCGGCCGAGGCTGAAAATCAGAAGAACAGCCGGTTCCCGGGTTTGAAAAACAAGCTGAATGAATTAAAGACTCAGAAGGAAGAGATCAATGATCTTCTTGGGAAGAAAGAACTAATTAAAAAAGCGGGCGAGAAGCTACGGAAACTTCAGGAAATATGCAGTCAGACTGACGACCATATGAAGGAGCTCTCCCTCAAGCTGGAGGAGCGGCATCAGCAGCTGACCCTGCTTATGCGGCCAATTGAAGATGATGCAGATTCTGAATGGAAAGATGTACTCAGGGATTACCGTAAAACCAGGTCAGAAAAAGAGGTCAGGATGTCGGAACTCGACAAGCATATAGCCTTTAGCGGATATATAATTGAAGGCTATACTGAAGAAGAATCGGAGAGTAAGGTGAATGAAGTGATCCAATCATATAAATCACAATTTAACAATGCTTTCCTGGGGAAGAAATACTTCGAGTTCTGCCCTGTCTTTGAATTGTTCGAAGACTTTGGCAGCCTTCTTCCCAACAGGATAGATATGGAAGACATTATAAGCGGGAATGAAAACGTGGAGGGATATAAAGCTGCACGTAATTTTCTGTCGCTGGCCCAGGTCGACTATTCATTTTTTCAACAGCCATCCAGCCGAATACTGAAGCAGAAAATTGAAAACCTGAACAATACCCTAACACGTAATTTCCACGATTTCTGGCAGCAGTCAATCGGAAGAAATAACAAAATCCACATTCAGTTTGAGCTTGACCATTACAACTCTTCATATGAGGGTAAAGCCGGAAAACCATATCTTGAATTCTGGATCAAGGATGAAGGTGAAAGATTGTATCCCAAACAGAGAAGCCGGGGTGTAAGATGGTTTCTTTCGTTCTATATGGAGCTGAAAGCTTCGGCTAATATTAAGGATAAGACAATGGTTCTTCTTGTGGATGAACCCGGAGTAAGTCTTCATGCGAGGGCTCAGGAAGATGTTCTGAAAGTATTTGAAGATATTAAAGACAAGATACAGATTATTTATACAACTCATTCCCCGCATCTTGTTGAGATAAATAAGCTTCACAGGGTTCTTGCGGTTCAGCGTGATGATCTCGACAGCATGAAAAGCAATTCGCGCATTCTTGATCCCCTGCAGTTATCATCTGCTTCACCCGACACACTCACCCCTTTACAGAGCATTCTTGGCAATCCTATGATAGGAGAAGGATTCTCCTCCAAGCTGTTTAATCTGATAGTTAACGATACCGGCTCATTCTATATGTTGAATGCAGTTATTCTTTTAATGGAATTCAAAGGCAAGACCTGCGTTATACCTTCTACAAATGTCTCTTCCATTCCCTTGCTGTGCAATATCATGATGGGTTGGGGTATGGATTTTGCCGTATTGTTGTTTGACAATGACGACGAGACTCAGATGGCGGAACATTTAAAAAATTCCGTTTTCAAAACTGATACCGGTGCCCGCGAACTTATTATTCGTATGCCTGGAACATTTCTGAATTCCGAGGATCTATTATCGACTCTTGATTTTAAGAACTTTCTTCTGGAATCAAGGGAAGGAATAACTGTTCCGAATTCAGTTTATATAAAGGACAAGGAATTGCCCCGCAACTTTATCCTTAGCAGATTCCTTGCAAATGTCAAAGAAGGTAAAATAAAAGCCACTGATTTTGATGAGGAGACGCTTGAAAATTTTAAGCTTATAACGGATCTTCTCGGAGGTCTTAAATAAAATTCTGAATTATTTTGCACTTTATACTTGTTTTCCTACTTTTGTCGCGCTCCGCAAATCAGGCCACATGATTTTGGAGCAACAGATAAGCCTGACAGACCGAAACAACAGGCCGTAAAAAGGCGTCGGAATGATCTTTATGGAGAGGTGGGTGAGTGGCTTAAACCAGTCCCGAGGATTCGGGACTAAACTGCCATAACACAATGAGTTCTTAATTATATTGGAGAGGTGGGTGAGTGGCTTAAACCAGCAGTTTGCTAAACTGCCGTATGGGAAACTGTACCGGGGGTTCGAATCCCCCCCTCTCCCGCAAAATCAATTTACTCCCTCAGCGCAGCTGAGGGATTTTTATTTCCACTATGCCGAACCAGGCTTGCCTGAGAGAGGCAAAGTGGAAATAAAAAGCCCCTGCGAGTGAAGCGAGCAGGGGAATAAATTGATTTTGCAAGGTTCCCCCCCGGGGATCGCCGCAGGCAATCTCTGGGGTTCAAAAGTAAAAAATAGCGGTATATTTTCTCTGTGTTGCCTTATGTCTCCTCTGTGACCCTCTGTGTAACAGATAATTATTCTCATTGCACTCTCCCGACAATATATATCACTTATCAGGACCGATCATCTTCGCCGGAACAATCCATTCATCGAATTGCTGTTCTGTCAATAAGCCAAGTTCGATAGCCGCTTTTTTTAAGGTTGAATTTTCATCATAAGCTTTTTTTGCGATTCTGGCAGCATTCTCATACCCTATATGTTTATTAAGAGCAGTCACCAGCATCAATGAACTATTCAGATTCTTCTCAATTCTTTCAAGGTTGGGTTGTATCCCTGCCACACAATAACTGCCGAATGTATTGCATGCATCAGCCATAAGAACAGCACTTTCCAATAAAGCGTTTATCATAACGGGCTTAAAGACATTGAGTTCAAAATGTCCACCGGATCCTGCAACAGAAATGGTCGTATCATTACCCATGATCTGTGCACAAACCATGGTCATTGCCTCTGTCTGGGTCGGATTTACTTTCCCGGGCATAATTGATGAGCCTGGCTCATTGGCCGGAATTGTTATCTCTCCTAATCCCGACCGTGGTCCTGAAGCCATCATTCTGATGTCGTTTGCAATTTTCATCAGACTTACTGCAAGCTGCTTTATGGCCCCGTGTGTTTCAACGATGGCATCATTGGAGGCCAGGGCTTCAAATTTGTTTTCAGCAGAAATAAATGGCAAGTCAGTCAGCCTCGCAATTTCATCCGCTACCATAACGTCAAAACCTTCAGGGGTATTCAGGCCAGTCCCTACAGCAGTTCCTCCCAAAGCAAGCTCCGAAAGATGCCGTAAGGTGTTTTGCAATGCTATCAGCCCATGTTTCAGCTGTGAGACATAGCCTGAAAATTCCTGGCCGAGCGACAGGGGAGTTGCATCCATTAAATGAGTGCGGCCTATTTTGATTATTCCTGTCATTTCGAGTGACTTATCAGAAAATGTCTTTATTAGCCGCTCAATTGCAGGGATAGTGGATTCTGATATTTTTTTGTATGCGGCTATGTGCATAGCGGTCGGGAATGTGTCATTTGATGATTGCGACATATTAACGTCATCATTCGGATGTATAAGCCTTATTCCTTCTCCGAGCCTGTTGCCCAGCAGGACATGCCCCCGGTTCGCGATTACCTCATTGCAGTTCATATTTGTGTGAGTCCCTGATCCGGTTTGCCAGATAACCAGCGGAAACTGATCATCAAGCTTCCCCTCAATAATTTCATCACATACCTGTGAAATGATTTTCATTTTGTCATCAGTAAGCAGCCCTGATTTATTATTTATTATGGCAGCAGCCTTTTTCAAATAACCAAATGAATGAATGATCTCGATCGGCATTGATGCCGGCCGGCCGATAGTGAAATAGTTTATTGATCGCTGGGTCTGGGCTCCCCAATATTTTTCAGAGGGTACTTCGATCTCCCCCATGGTGTCTCTTTCTATCCGGTATTTCATTACTTCAATTTTGTTTTAATATTTTCTGCTGGCCGGATGTATCAGCCTTGAGAAAGTTTCTGAGTACATATTGAAGTATTCCGTTGTTTTTGAAATAGGCGACTTCCATTAATGAATCAAGCCTTATAACTGATTTAAATTCCAGAATTGTACCGTCAGCCCTGGTTGCTAAAACACTGATCTGCTTATTTGGTTCCAGTTCACCAAGATTCAATATGTCATATGTTTCATTGCCTTTTAAATTGAAGGTTGAGGCATTTTCTCCTTCCATAAACTGTAGGGGCAGCACACCCATTCCAACCAGGTTGCTCCTGTGAATCCGCTCAAAACTTTCGGCAATAATTGCCCTGACCCCTAAGAGAGATACTCCTTTCGCTGCCCAGTCACGCGAAGAACCGCTTCCATATTCCTTTCCGGCAATTATTATAAGCGGAGTCTGATCTGATTTATACTTTTCTGCGGCATCAAAAACTGACATTTCACGGTTCTCGGGAAAGTAAAGAGTATATCCTCCTTCCTTACCGATCAGCTCATTCCTTAACCTGACATTTGCAAATGTCCCTCTCATCATTATCTCATGATTTCCTCTCCGTGAGCCATAAGAATTGAAATCCTTTTTCTCAACCCCATGGTTTTTAAGATATTTTCCCGCCGGCGAATCTTCCGCTATTGATCCTGCAGGTGAAATATGATCAGTGGTAACTGAGTCTCCAAGTTTCAGAAGGACTCTTGCCGACCTTATATCAGGAGTCTTTTCTGCCTCTGATTTAATGTCCTTAAAAAATGGAGCTTCTTTAATATAAGAAGATCCTTCGTCCCATTGATATATTTCACTTTTAGGAGTTTTCAGAATTTCCCATTTGCTGTCACCCTTAAAAATATTTTCATAATTCTTTATAAAGTCTTTTGAATCAAGCACATCGTTCATGACTGATTGTACTTCGCCGGCTGATGGCCATATATCACGGAGATAAACTGGTTCGAGATTCGGGTCATATCCCAGAGGTTCCTTCCCGAAATCTATGTCAATCCTTCCCGGCAGAGCATAGGCAACTACAAGAGGAGGGGAGGCCAGAAAATTCATCTTTATCAGAGGGTGTATTCTTGCTTCAAAATTTCTGTTCCCCGAAAGAACTGAAGCAACAACCAGCTTATTATCGATCACTGCTTTATTAATATGAGGAGGCAATGGACCACTGTTCCCGATGCAAGTCGTACATCCATAGCCTACAGTATGAAATCTCAGGGCTTCGAGGTATGGTAGCAGGTTGGCCTTTTCAAGATAGGTAGTCACAACTTTGGAGCCCGGAGCAAGACTTGTTTTGACCCAGGGCTTTGTCATCAGGCCTCTCTCAACAGCTTTCCTGGCGAGTAGTCCCGCGGCTATCATTACACTTGGATTAGAGGTATTTGTGCAGCTGGTAATTGCAGCGATCACTACTGACCCGTCGCTTATAAGGTATTCAGAATTATCTGTTTTTATTGAAACACTTTTCAAGCCATATTTAATTTCGGGACGTGTCTCAATCTGAATGCCTGCTTCCTCAAGCTTGTGCGATTCTGATTCTGATCGTACAGGAGGCTCTTCAAGATGTCCTCCTTCATTTGACCAGAGACCCCCCGACCTTGATTCAGGGGCAACATACTCTCTCTCATAGTTCTTTTTAAGAATTTCAATAAAGCTGTTTTTTACCTGTGATAGAATTATTTTGTCCTGTGGCCGTTTCGGACCCGCAACTGAAGGCTCGATATCATTTAAATTCAGCGATATAACTTCACTGAATTTTATTCTGTCCTCATTTTCACGCCAAAGAAGGTTTGTCTTAAGATATTTTTCAACGGTTTCAATATGTTTTTTATCTCTTCCGGTTATTCTGAGATAGTCGAGGGTTTTTGAATCAGGAGGGAAATAGGTTACAGTGCATCCGAATTCAGGCGACATATTTGAGATAGTTGCCCTGTCAGGCACTGTCAGATTATTTAGTCCGTCACCGAATACTTCCACAAACTTGTTGACGACTCCTTTTTTTCTTAAAAGCTCAGCCACTGTCAATACTAAATCCGTGGATGTTGTGCCTTCCTTTAAATTACCCGTCAGCTTAAGCCCGAGTACTTCAGGAAGCATAATATAGTTCGGTTGCCCAAGCATTACAGCTTCCGCCTCTATGCCTCCAACACCCCAGCCAATAACACCAATGCCATTTACCATAGGAGTATGAGAATCCGTGCCAACAAGAGTATCAGGAAACAGGATCCCGTTTCTCAGTGTAACAACACTGGCCAGATATTCAAGATTTACCTGGTGGCATATGCCTAACCCGGGAGGAAGAACATTAAAATTTTCAAATGACGACTGGGCCCACTTTAATAAGGAATACCTCTCTGAATTGCGTTCATATTCAAGATCTACATTTCTCTGATATGCATAATTGGTGCTATAGAAATCCACTTGTACAGAATGATCAATTATAAGGTCAACCGGTACACGGGGATTGATTAAAGCGGCGTTTTTGTTTTTACGTGCTACCTCAGATCGTATTGAGGCAATATCGACAATTGACGGGACCCCGGTAAAATCCTGCATCAGCACCCTCGCTGGTAAATATGGGATTTCCTTAAATGCCAGCTTAAGATTCCAGTTTAAGATATTATCCAGGTGAGTTTCATTAAAATTGAATCCGTCAAAATTCCGGATTATATTTTCAAGCAGGATTCTTATCGAAAAGGGAAGTTCTTCAATTTTATGACCATCTTTTGCCAGTTCAGGCAATGAATAGTACCTGAACTTTCCAAGTGGTGTGTCAATATTTTTAGATAATCTGTCTATTCCAGCCATAGCGCATATTTTTTAAATTACTTTTCAGGATCTAATCATGGACTATCCGTCGAATATTGGTTAAACAACGGATCTACCAAAGTGTTGACATTTTTAAGATTTTTCTGAGAATGTTTTGGTTCAGTTCCACTTATCTGCAGCCAAATGGAGCAATTTTACCTGCTATAAATCTGCCAAGTTTATAATGGGTTGGAAAATATATCCGGTTCAGGGAATCTTACTGTCATAATTAATTATTTTTATAGGAACTTTTTCAGAATAATTTTCAGTTAATTCCATTCGCAATCTGTTCCATATGAAAAAAACATTTAAAATGATACTCTGGTTCTTTTGCAGTTTAATGGGACTGCTGCTCGGTATAATAGTTTTTCTCTATTTGTTTTATGCAGCACTCGATAAAAAGCAGCATAATCTCGATAAAGATCTGGAAAACAGAGCGAGGATCGCATCAGGCAACCCGGCTTCAGAAATGAATAAATCGAATGGTGAAATACTGAACCTCATACCTGTTCCGCAGAAAGTACAATTTACAGGAGGACATTTTGAATTCCCTCAATTGATGGTTTATTCGGTTGCAGACTCTCTAAAAATGACTGTGGGTGAACTTTTGAAAATAATTCCCGGTACAAAAATCAAAAATTCTGACTCGGGATGTAATATTCTGTTCAAATTTAATAAGACCCTTCATGAACAGGGATATAATATGGATATAAAGCCGGAAAGAATTACAATAGAATACAGCAGTAAACAGGGATTATATTATTCATTGGTATCATTAAAAGTGTTAAAACAGAATTATTCCGGTACGATACCCTGTGTGGCTTTGGAAGATTCGCCCGATCTTGCTGTGCGCGGACTTATGCTTGATATCAGCAGGGATAAAGTGCCGACAGAAGAAACGCTTATTGGAATTCTCCAGATGATTACCGATTTGAAGTACAATCATTTTGAACTTTATATTGAAGGTTTCTCTTTTGCTTATCCGTCATTTAAAGAGCTATGGGAGGGTAAAGAGACTCCCGTGACCGGTGCTGAGATTCAGGAACTCGATTCATTTTGCCGGAATCATTTTATTGATTTTGTGCCGAATCAGAATTCACTCGGACACATGATGTCGTGGCTTGCAACGGATAAGTTTAAGGATCTTGCGGAATGTCCAAAAGGATATAAGCTTATGGGCCTTATGAATGTGAAAAGCACACTTGATCCGACTGACCCGGGAAGCTTAAAGCTTGTAACTGAAATGACAGATGATTTACTGCCCAACTTTACTTCACCTAACTTCAATGTAAATCTTGATGAGCCTTTTGAACTCGGGAAAGGTAAGAGTAAAGAGCTCTGCAGGAAAAAAGGAGAAGGACAGGTATACCTCGATTATGCACTTCGTATGCACGATATTGCTGCGTCGAGGAATAAAAAAATGTTAATGTGGGGTGATATTGTAATGAAACATCCCGAATTGATCCCCCGGATTCCCAAAGACATTACACTGCTCGACTGGGGCTACGAATCGAGCTATCCTTATGAGCGTCATTGCAAAACACTTCAGGCCTCCGGGCTGGCTTATATGGTTTGTCCCGGGACCAACAGCTGGACCAGCATCACAGGAAGAACTGATAATATGCTTGCTACAATTGAAGTTGCCACGAAAAACGGAGTTAAGTATGGCGCCAAAGGCATGCTTATCACTGATTGGGGAGATATGGGTCATTGGCAATATCTTCCTGTAAGCTATGCAGGATATACTGCAGGTGCAGCTCTCAGCTGGAACAGCGGGAGCGCTAAAGACATGCCTTTAAGTGCATTCCTTAACAGTTATATATTCAAAGATGCTGATTCTGTTATGGGCGATCTTGTTCTCGATATGGGCCGCTATAACAGGTATGAAGGGATTCCTCTTTTCAATATGACAACTACTTCTCTGTCGTTGCAGTTTGGACTTCGCGACAGGCTGATGATAAGTGCTATTTTTGAAAAAGTCATGATTGGAATAACAGATCTGATGAAGGATCTTGCACCGGAAATGATTACAGTGCTGAAAGAAAAATATGAAAACAGGCTGCCGTTTGATTATAAGGGAATGCAGAATTTTATTGATTCCAGGGAAGCTCTGCTTTTAAAGGCGAGGATAGGTACTCCCGATAGCCTGACAGTTCGTGATGAATATTTCAATGCCATAAAACTGTTAAGACTGGGAACTGGGCTTCAAAGCTATTTGCAGTTCAGAAGCACTCTAGGGGTTGATGAGGAAAAATCACAGCTTAAGAACCTAAGTGAATTAGGTAAAGAGTATCTTGAAGAAAACCACCGGCTATGGCTGATACGTAACAAGCCCGGTGGTTATGACAGAAGCACTGCTGTATTGAACACACTGATGAAGCAGATTGATGATCGAATCCTTATGCTTGATAAATCACGGTTTTCAAGAAAATGGAACAGGTTCCATGAGAAAATCGGAACAGCAGGTGCAATTCTGTATATACGATCTGCTTAATCACAAAAATCTGATATTTCTTGTTAAAACCCAGGGGGATATTTTATTCAATTATTTAAGGGGAAATTTCAGAATATTCCGTATTGAATTCAAGTAAGAATCCGGTAGATCCAATTCGCTGTATGTATGCTTATTGCGGACAGGCTAATGGGCAGTGTATTTTATCTCCTGATTAGAATTTTGCACATTTCGTTGTAATTTTTTCCAGAGAAAATAATTTTTTGTTCAACTTTTTAGGCTGAAAGTTGTTTTGTAATTGGTGAAAAATGACTTGGCTTATGAAAAAATTGATTCTGTTTTTAATTTCCCAGGCATTTCTATTGCCTTTATTTTCTCAGCAGACTATTACCGGAAAGATTGAAGATGTTAAAAGTGCTCCTATTGCCGGAGCCTCAGTGCAGGTTAAAAACACCTTGCGGGGCACTTTCAGCGGTGTCGACGGAACTTTTCAGATTGCTGCATCTTCAAGGGATACGCTGGTTTTCTCCATGCTTGGCATGGCTACTCAAACCATTCCGGTTGAAGGGAAAACGGTTATAAATGTAAAGCTTCTTGAGGAATCAACAGAGTTGGGTGAAGTGGTGGTGATCGGTTATGGAACTGTCAAGAAAAACGATTTAACCGGATCAGTATCAGTAGTGAGATCTGCTGATTTAAATAAAATCACTACATTAAACCCTGAGCAGGAGCTGCAGGGGAAAGTTACAGGGGTGCAGGTGTCCAGCACCTCAGGAGCACCCGGAGCTGTACCTTCTATACTCATCCGTGGGGTTGGCACCTTTAACGACAGTTCCCCTATATTTGTTGTTGACGGAGTGATTCTCGACGACATTTCCTTTCTGAGCTCCGATGATATTGCGTCAATGAGTATTCTTAAAGATGCCTCGGCAACGGCAATTTATGGTTCAAGGGGAGCAAATGGGGTGATATTAATTACCACTAAATCAGGTAAAAAAGGCAAAACAACATTTAGTTATTCGGGAGATTATGGAGTACAGCTTCTGCAAAAGAAAATTGATTTGCTCACAGGGAAAGAATATGCTACCGTGGTTAATGAGATTACTCCGACTTACAATAACGTGGACCTGGTTCCGAATACCGACTGGCAGTCGTTGATATTTCATCCGGCATCAATTCAGAGTCATCAGTTCTCGGCTTCAGGTGCTACAGATAACAACCAGTTTTATCTGAGTGTGGGATATTTTAATCAGCAGGGTATAGTGGATAAGTCAAGCTATGAAAGACTTACATTCCAGTTAAACAATTCCTATTCTCTTACAAAAAATATTAAATTAAGTAATTTCATATCAATAACTCCTTTTAAGCAGCAAAATGCTCCAAATGTTGTCTATTCTGCTTATCGTGCCCGGCCGGATCTGCTTCCGTATAATCCTGACGGAAGCTATGCGGAGATATTCAATGTAGGAAATCCACTTGCTGACCTTGCATATTCCAATGATTATAACAGAGGTATCCGGGGTGTGGGTAATCTGGTTGCTGAAGCAACGATCCTGAAAGACTTTAAAGCCAAAACCAGTTTTGGTCTTGATGCCGCGTACAATCAAAGCACAAGTTTTGCACCGGCTTTTTATGTATCCTCGCAACAACAAAATCTGCTTAACACACTTAACAAGGGAGACAGCCATAACATAACCTGGCTATGGGAAAACACACTAACTTATGATAAGGATTTTGGCAAACATTCTTTAAATGCTGTTGCCGGTTACACAATGCAGAGAACTACATCAGAGAATTTCTCAATATCAGGGAAAAATATTATCCGTACATCTCCCGATTTCTGGTATTTCAATCCTAATTATATATATGATCCAACCAGTGGAGTAAATACGATTAGCAGCATTTCCAACGGAGTTGATCCGAACCAGAATTATGCCATGATGTCATATCTTTTCAGGGCCAATTATACCTATGATTCAAGATATATTTTAACTGCTACATTCCGCCGCGACGGCTCTTCAAAGTTCAGTTCATCCAACAGGTATGGTAATTTTCCTTCTTTTGCGGCAGGCTGGGTTATTTCAAGGGAGCATTTTATGGAGAATCTCAGCTTTCTTTCGAATTTAAAGCTGCGAGGAAGCTGGGGTATCATAGGGAATGATAAAATTCCGTATTTTGGGCAATATTCACTTACTGAGCCTCTTGTGACTGTTTTCGGAGTTACCCCAAGTGCAAATTCTGCTACAACTTACGATGTTTCCGGCAACCCAAACCTGAAATGGGAGAGTACCATGCAGTATGATGCCGGCCTGGAAATTGGGCTTTTCAAAGACAAACTATCGGGGGAATTTGACTACTATAACCGTGTTACAAATGATATACTGATAGCATTGGCAACTCCCGATTATTTGGGAAACGGACAGGGTGCGCTGGAGTATTTCAATGCTGCCTCAGTGAAAAATACCGGTTTGGAAGCCAAAATTACATGGAAAGCCAAAACAGGTAATTTGAATTACAGTATTTCTTTGTTGGGATCTACCACAAGGAACAAAGTATTGAAAGTAGGTGGAAGCAGCGGAATCGATTCAGTATTATATGGCGGATACCTCTCAAGCGGGATCGCTGTTACCCAAAGCAGGGTAGGCCTGCCGATCGGTTCCTTTTATGGATATAAAACGAATGGAATATTTCAGAGTGCTGCAGACCTGAGTGCCTACCCGCATTTATCTACAGCGGTTCCCGGCGACCTGAGAATTGTCGATGTGAACAATGATGGTAAGATCGATGGTAATGACAGGACTAATATCGGCTCCCCGATTCCCAAATATATTTTAGGATTAAGTTTCGAAGCTGATTATGAAGGATTTGATTTCTCCTTTGATCTCCAGGGAGTTTTTGGAAATAAAATATTCAATGCCAAGGAGGTTGTCAGGCCTGACCCCTACAACTGGGAAAAGCATGTCCTGGGTGCATGGACAGGCCCCGGAACAAGCAATTCGGAACCAAGAGCTTCTTATGGCGGCAATAATTACCTTCCTTCCGACAAGTTCATTCAGGATGGGTCATTTGGGCGGTTGCGAAATCTGGCCCTTGGCTATACACTGCCTTCCGTCCTCACTAAAAAGATAGCTATCAATAAATTGAGGGTATATATAAAGGGAACAAATATTTTCACTATTAGCAAGTTTACGGGTTACTCGCCTGAAATCGGAAGCTCGTCTGTTATATCCAGTGCGATAGATAATGGAACTTATCCTGTCACTTCGGTTTATTCCTTTGGCATTAATTTAACGTTTTGACTGACATGAAACTAAGAATTAAAATTTTCCTCTTTATCTTCATTCTGTCCGCAGGATGCAAAGACTACTTACAGATCAATCCCCAGGGAAATCTGACACAGGCTTCTTTTCCAGTGCTTCCTTCTGATGCTTTGCAGGCTACAAATGCTGTTTATGCAGCCCTGCGGGACTGGTATTATAATTCAGGTGGGTATCCGATTCTGGATATCATGTCTGACGATGCTGTTAAGGGAAGCAATACCAATGACCAGTTAACGACTGTAGGTGCTTATGATAATTTTACCTTCAACACAACTGGTGACGGATTAGACAGATGGTGGGCCACACTTTACCAGGGTATAAGATGGGCAAATGTGGTAATCGAGAAGGTACCTCCCATATCGATGGATAGTACCTTAAGAAATCGTTATGTTGGTGAGGCCAGCTTCCTTCGGGGGTTATTCTACTTTGACCTGGTACGTGCCTGGGGCGCCGTTCCGGAAGTGACAACTACAGATCCTCCGTTACATCTTACAAGAACTGCCACAGATCAAATCTACAGCCTGATTATTTCAGATTTGTTATATGCAGAGGCGCATCTTCCAACTAAAAGCCAGTATGCCTCATCGGATCAGGGCAGGGCAACATCGGGGGCCGCTGAAGCGCTGCTGGCAAGAGTTTATCTTTTTCAAAAGGATTTTGCTGATGCTGAGATTTATGCTCTTAAAGTTATCCAGTCAGGTCAATATTCCCTTGAACCACAGTTTATAGATGCTAACGGGGTGAACGGTAATAATGGCGTCGAGTCAGTTTTCGAAGTTGGCGCCATTGGAGTGGAATCTTATCAGGGAGGAGGAGCCCAGTATGGCAATACACAGGGAGTGAGAGGAACGCCAAACAGAGGATGGGGATTCAACAGGCCATCCCTCGATCTGAGAAAGTCATTTGAGCCGGGAGATCCACGTCTGAAGGGTACTATAATCGATCTGGGTGATACAATTGATGGCGTACTGATAATAGGCGATCCCAATCCCTCAACTGATCCTGTAGTTACACTTGATGCTAATGGAGATACTCTGAATATTCAATGCTATAACCGTAAAGTATGGACCCCTGGAACCGATACTCCGACACAATGGTCATATCAAAGGCGATTGATACGGTACGCCGATGTGCTGCTTATGGCTGCTGAAGCACTGAATGAGGATGGAAAACCGACTGACGCCCTTGTCTATCTTAATCAGGTGAGAAAAAGAGCCAGAGGCGGGAACAATTCAATATTGCCGGATGTTACTACAACTGATAAAAATTTGTTGAGAGATAAGATACTGCTTGAACGCAGGCATGAACTCGCTCTGGAGGGAGAAAGATTCTGGGATTTGATCCGTACCGGAAATGCGGCTGCGGTTCTGGGTCCTTTGGGATTTACTCCCGGCAAAAATGAATTGTTGCCCATACATCAGAGTGAAATAGATATTTCACAGGGTTCTTTAACACAAAATCCTAATTATTAGCATGATTCAATCTCATTTAATATGTATAACTAAAAATTTAACAATTATGAAAAGAAAAACTCTGGTTTTCGGTATTTTGATGATGGTGGCAGCTGTTTTCATAATAGATAGTTGTAAGAAAAGTAACCCGACACCTATTGATTTGGGAACATTGATGGTCGGAACAATAGATTTGAACGGCGCATCAGCTCCTACGAATGTGCCGGTTAACCCCACCATTACAGCCACTTTTACAACGGATGTTGATGCGACAACGGCGACTGCAAGCAACATAACACTTACGCAGAATTATGATGGTACTGTCATTCCGCTGACTATTTCGGCCACCGGCATGGTCGTTACGATCACTCCAACAACCAACCTGGCTAATGGGGCACTCTATCAGCTTGTCATCACAACAGGCTTAAAAGCTACTAACGGGCAGACTTTAACGGCCATTAACCGTTCATTCACTACGTTGGGTTCATTCCTGCCGGCAGGCATGGTTGCTTACTGGAACTTTGACGGAAACGCCAATGACCAGACCGGAGCTTATAATCCTGCAACAGGAGGCGTAACCGACATTACATATGTAACAGGTCGTAATTCGGCTTCAGGCCAGGCTGCTCAATTTAATGGGACCACATCCCTGATTGAGATCCCGGGCGGCGATGTCCTTGGAACTACGAGCGATTTCTCTCTTAGCTTCTGGATGAAGGATGACACAACTGTCGTCTTATCTGCAAAACGGGATCAGTTTGTGATGGGAGTAGCAGGATTCTGGGGATTCCAGTTCGAATATAACAGTAATATCTATGGAACAGGTGACAGATCTCAGATAGGGCAATGCAAACTGGGCGCTCAATACAGCCTCAGTGATGGTACAACTGCCTCCCAGGATTTGTGGCTTGATGGGGTAGGAGACACCAAAGACAATGGCGGATGGATGGGGTGGACCTTCAGTAAAAACCTCGTTGCAAACAATGGAACTGGTGTAAATGGTCTGTTGGCTCAGAAATGGGCTCATATTGTATGTACTTATGATCATACAACAAAGATTGGAACCTTGTATATAAATGGACAGGAAATGAAAGCTCAGGATTTTAATCTATACGGCGTTCCTCTTATCAATGCTACTGGGCTGAAGTATGCCGGTAACCCGGGCAATACCGCTCTTGTATTCGGTTTCATTCAGGATAAAGTGAGTCCGACAATTCCTGATAGCTGGGCAAATTACTCAGATCCTAACACCGGCCATTTTAAAGGCATGCTCGACGATGTTGCAATATATCATACTGTGTTGACGCCCGCAATTATAACTTTAATGTATAACTCGGGATCAGCACAATAAATTTTATCCTACAGTATGAAAAGGGAGGGCAGAAAACCCTTCCTTTTCTTTTTATCATTATCTTTTGGGTATGAAATATAAAATTTCTGTTATCCCTTGGTTTCTGTTTTTCTTGCTGGTTTTGTCATGCAGGAAGGAAACTTCAAATAAAAATGCCGGAATGATCCAGGTGATCAGCATTAAGATCGGAACATCCCTGCTAAACACCGGAACAACAGTAAAAAACGTACCCATCGGACAGCCTATCCAGATAACATTCTCTGCCGCAGTCGACACCAGTTCCATTTTTAAGATTATTACTCTTCAAAATTCCCTCGGTACCGCAGTTAATTATACCTATTTACAAATAAACAATACCTCTGGTATCGCAATTACACCCACACCCATTTTACAAAATTCCACCGATTATACTCTTAAAATCTCATCTTCCCTGCGCGGCTTAAACGGTGAGACATTTCCCGGAGTACAGTATAACTTTACAACACTTGCAGGTGTCATGGTGATTGATTCGATACGCCTCAATGAAAAGGCTATGACATCTTCCCTGCAAAATATTGATCCAAATACAATAAACATAACGGTTACCTTCTCACAGCCGCTGGATCCGGGATATTACAAGCCGTTATTTTCTTTCACAGGACCTGCATTAACTTATACGATTTCAGATGACAACAAAACAGTTCTGGCAACAAATACATTAAAAGCAAAAGGTCTCACAAAGTATTCATTCTCGATTTCTTCATCGCTGACCTCGGCCTCAGGATTTACCTTCGGAGGCTTCTCTTCAGATTTTTACACGGCAGTTGATTCCACCTACCAATACCCGCAATTATCGGATGATGATCTTTTAACTCTCATACAAAAACAGACCTTTAAATATTTCTGGGATTTTGGCCACCCTTCATGCGGAATGGCCCGTGAGAGGAATTCTTCCGGTGATATTGTCACCACCGGAGGCTCAGGATTTGGCATTATGGCTATAATTGTCGGCATTGACAGAGGATTTATCTCCAGGACTGATGGTATCGCCAGGCTTGATAAGATACTTACTTTTCTGGAAACATGTGACCGTTTTCATGGCGCCTGGCCGCATTGGTTAAATGGGGTGACCGGAAAAACCCAGCCGTTCAGTCCCACTGATAACGGAGGAGATATTGTCGAAACATCCTACATGATCGAAGGATTACTCTGTATGAGACAATATCTTGATTCCACTGTTGTGGCAGAGAAAACTGAAATTAACAGGATCAATAATTTATATAAGTCAGTTGAATTTGACTGGTATACAAATGGTGAAAAAACCCTTTATTGGGAATGGTCTCCCGATTACGGGTATAATCTTAAAATACAGGGTTACAATGAAACTCTGATCACTTATGTCATAGCAGCATCTTCCCCCACCCATACCATTACACCTGACGTTTATACCAACGGGTATGCAAATAACGGAGGAATCAAAAATGGGAAAAGTTATTATGGCTATGTTCTGCCACTTGGTCAAGACTATGGCGGACCCCTGTTTTTTACACAGTATACATTTCTCGGACTCGATCCCCGGAATCTGAAAGATCAGTATGCTGATTATTGGGAACAAAATGTAAATCAGTCATTGATAAACTGGGCTTATTGCCAGGCTGATCCAAAAAAATACCCGGGTTATGGTCCCGGGATATGGGGTCTGACTGCCTCGGACAATCCTACAGGATACAGTGCCCAGTCGCCAACCAACGACCTTGGGGTAATAACACCTACAGCTGCTATTTCCTCAATTGTTTATACTCCGGTTCAATCACTTAATGCTTTGAAGACTGATTACTATTTTCTTGGCGACCATCTCTGGGGTGATTATGGATTTTATGACGCCTTTGACGTGAGTGCCGCCTGGTGGGCAACTTCTACGCTGGCCATCGATCAGGGACCGATTATTTCCATGATTGAAAATTACAGGACAGGACTTCTCTGGAGGTTATTCATGTCGGCCCCGGAAGTGCAAATGGGACTGACAAAGCTGGGATTTACGTATTAATAAATATGAAAAACTTAGTATTAATCATTGCTATTGTGCTGGTTATGCCAGGCGTAACCAATTGCAATGGTAAAAAGGATAAAAATGCCGGGAAAAGCACGTTGTCAGATTTCAAGGAGATATCGGATGACTCGCTGCTCACACTTGTTCAATACCGCACTTTTCAATATTTCTGGGACGGAGCTGAACCAAATTCGGGTATGGCCCGCGAGAGAATTAATGTTGATGACATTTACCCTGAGAAAGATAAAAATGTGGTAACTACCGGAGGCAGTGGTTTTGGCCTTATGGCGATTCTGACCGGAATCGAAAGAGGTTTTATCAGCCGTGAGCAAGCTGTGGACAGGTATATCAGGATCGTGGATTTCCTTAAAAAAGCCGACAGATTTCACGGAGCATGGCCCCATTGGATTTATGGTGAAACAGGAAAAGTAAAGCCCTTCAGTCCAAAGGATAATGGAGCGGATCTTGTGGAAACAGCGTATCTGGCTCAAGGGTTACTGGCTGTAAGACAATACTTTACTATCGGTTCCGAAAAGGAAAGAGCCCTGGCTGCTGATATTGATAAATTGTGGAAAGGAATTGAATGGAACTGGTTTACTAAAGGAGGGGAGGACGTATTATACTGGCACTGGTCTCCCACTTTTGGATGGCAAATGAATTTTCCGGTAAGAGGATACAACGAATGTCTTATACTTTATGTTTTGGCAGCATCATCGCCAACATACCCAATCAAGCCGCAGGTTTATGATAAAGGCTGGGCAAGATCGGGAGATATAAAGACAGTTAGCGGTAAATATGGTTATGTTCTTAATCTGAAACATAATGGTGCAGAAGAGTATGGAGGACCCCTCTTCTGGGCTCATTATTCATATCTGGGTCTTGATCCAAGGTTCCTGAAAGATAAATATGCCGACTATTGGCAGGAAAATAAGAATCAATCCCTTATTAACTGGAAATGGTGCACCCTGGATCCTAAAAAGTACGCAGGATACAGCGATTCCTGTTGGGGACTTACAGCCAGTTATTCAATGAACGGTTATTCTGCGCATGCTCCGGGTGAAGCCACTGATCAGGGGGTTATAACTCCATCTGCAGCTTTGTCGTCCTTCCCTTATACACCTGAACAATCAATGAATGCACTTAAGCACTTTTATTATGTCCTTGGCAGCAGGATATGGGGAGAATATGGATTCTATGATGCTTTTAGCGAGCAGTACCACTGGTATCCTCAGAAGTATCTGGCTATAGATCAGGGCCCGGAAGTTATTATGATTGAGAATTACAGATCAGGTTTATTATGGAATTTGTTCATGTCGGCTCCTGAGATTAAAGCCGGATTAAAGTCTCTGGGATTTTCTTACGAAGAAAATGACTAGTTTGATTTTAAAATAAATTGTCGGACCGATAAGATCGTGTTTATCAGGATATTTATTAACTATGGATAAGATTATTTGATTTTTATATTGTTATGTTCCGTAATTTTAATATCTTCGCACCGTAATTTTAAAACTGAAGCGATTAAATCTAAAATAGATCGAAAGTTGTTAAATAAACAAAGTATTAAAAAAAGTTTAGAAAAATGAAGAACAAAGTTTTAATGGGATTAGCCGCTATCGCAATGGTTGCTTTCCTTTCTAGTTGTGGAAAAGTTCCACAGGCACAAATTGATGCTACTAATGCAGCGATCGCAGCAGCACAGACCGCTGAAGCAGGTGTTTATGTACCAGCTGAATTTGCAGCTGTACAGGATTCAATGAAAGCTATTACTGCTGATATTGAAGTTCAGAAATCAAAATTATTCAAGAAATTTGGACCAGACAAAATTAAACTTGATGCTACGTTAGCTCTTGCAAACAAAGTAGCTACAGACGCTGCAGCAAAGAAAGATGAAGTTAAGAAGGAAGTTGAGGCATCATTAGCAGCTGTAAAAACTGTTATTGAAGAAAACAAAACTCTTATCACCAAAGCCCCCAGAGGTAAAGAAGGCGCTGCTGTTCTCGAACAGATTAAAACTGAAATGACAACTATCGAAGCTTCTGTAGCTGATGCTCAGAGCCAGTATGACAAAGGTGCATACATGGATGCAAGCAACAAAGTTAAAGCAGCTAGCGAAAGAGCTACCGGTATCAATACCGAACTTAAGGACGCAATTGCTAAAGTTAAAGGAAAAGGGAAACCGGCTCCTAAGAAGTAATAGCTTCTAAGTTAAACTTATTCATATAAGACCCCCGGGATTTTCCCGGGGGTTTTTTTAAAATCGTCACAGGTTAGCATGAGAAAGGTTTGGAGAGATGTGCTGATTTTTTCTGCTGTTGCAGTTTTTATTCCATTTGTAATCTATCTGTTAATCCGGCTTACCCCTCGCCCGCCTATAGGTGAAATGGAATCCGCAAGGGAGATTCTTTCAAGCGCAGAGACAAACAAGGCAGATATCTATTCTAAGAAACTCTTTACAGAAGCAAAGGTCGCGTACGATTCTGCTTTGATAAACTGGCAGAGGGAAAACAAGAGATTTATCTATTTCAGGCATTACGACAGAGTTAAAATGTTTGCTGTCCTCGCTTCAAAAAAAGCAAACCAGGCTATGGAGAATTCCATAAGCAGTTCATCAAATCTGAAAATAAAAATAAAACAGAAAATTCAGTTCCTTGATAATCTTGTTGTTCAGATTGATGCGCTCTTTACTACTTACCCCTTAGCTTCTGAAGTCCGTGACCGGATCTCAAAAGGTAAGCTCTTGCTTGATGAAGCGGAAATTGTCTATGATAAAGGGCAATACCTGCAGGCAAATAGAAAAATTACAGATGCCGAATATCTTCTGACCGAATCATATGAAAATGCTTCTGCAAATCTTAAGAACTATTTCAGGTCATATTCAGTCTGGAAGCGGTGGGTTGACAAGACTATATCGGAATCGAGAAAAAATCGTGATTATTCAATTATCATTGATAAATTTTCACGTAAATGTTTTATATACCTTAGTGGTTCAAAAAAGTTTGAGTTTGAAGCCGAATTGGGTAGAAACTGGGTCGGGGACAAAAGAGTAAAAGGCGACATGGCTACTCCTGAAGGGATGTATAAAATCGCTCAGAAATTTGACGGAGGAAAAACCAAATATTATAAAGCTCTGTTGCTCGACTATCCTAATGATGAGGATAAACAAAAATTCAGATCTGAGATTGAGCATGGCACTCTTCCCCGAACGGCAAAAATTGGAGGGCTTATTGAAATTCATGGCAACGGAGGTAAAGGAATTGACTGGACAGAAGGATGTATTGCTTTGACAGATATGGAGATGGATATCGTTTTCAGGATCGTCAGGGTAGGTACACCGGTTACTATTATAGGATCGATGGCGGAACTGAAAGATGTTGTGGATAAATAAATTGTCAGTTATGGAAAATGAAAAGATAATACAGGACGGATCTCAGTCTGAGAAAGGGGAAACCACTTCCGGAAAAGATCAGGGAACAAACGGGGTTGTCAATAATACAGAAAACAATATCGAAAAGAAAAATCGCGGCAGGAAACCCCTTTTATTTATTTTCAGGTTCTTATTGACGATTATAGGTTCAGTCGTTATTATATTTGGTCTGATCCTTTTTATCCTTTATGTCGTTCCGGTTCTGAATGAGATTTCACCGGTAAATAAGTCAAAGATCACTAATAATCAGGATCTCAATAAGGACCCTGGCTTTAAAAAGCAAATCGGGCTTCTTTCTAAGGATGTCCAGCGCCTGTCTTTAAAATCAAATGCATATACATCAGGACAATCCTATATAGTCATCAACACAACTGAGAACAAATTTTTTCTTTATACCAATAAAAAACTTGTCAGGGAAGGTTTTTGCAGTTCAGGAAGTTATACAATGCTTCGGACAGCAACCAATAAAAAATGGATATTCAAAACGCCTAAAGGAAAATACTGGGTACGAGGAAAAACAACCAATCCTGTATGGAAAAGACCTGACTGGTCGTTTGTTGAAGAAGGTTCACCGATACCTTCTGCAAATGCTGACTCGCGATATGAATATGGTGTTCTTGGGGATTATGCCCTTATTTTGGGGGACGGATACATGATTCACGGGACGATCTATAAACGGTTTCTGGGCATGCCTGTTACGCATGGGTGCGTGAGGCTGAATGACGATGATCTCAAAGTGATCTACAATACACTGAATATTGGTTCAAAAGTTTATATTTTCTGATCTGAAATAAATAAAATGGGAAACGAAAATACTGGTAAATCATCGCGCTGGAAGTTGCCGTTTATAGTACTTGCAAGTATAATATCTGCATTCCTGATCTATTATTCTGTAATGTCAATGATCAGCCCGATAAGAAAACAGGAAGAGTTGAAGAAAGAATATATGCCCAAAGCCTCAGAGAGAAATGAGATCAGCCAGAAGATGTTGATGGATTCGGCATATCTTAAGTTATTGAAGGAAAGAGCTTTTCTTCAGTCAAGAGTGATACTGGCAGAGACTGATTCAGTATACCTCACACTTAACCTGGAAGACAGTACAGCCAACCTTGAAATATGCGGGGTTGTTGTGCATTCCACAAAGATGAAGAATGTGAAAATAAGTCAGATACTCACAAAAAACAATGAAAATTTACTGATCTCAATGATGGCTTCTCCATTTACCATTGAACATGCATACTCTTCAATAAAAAAGGAGCCTTTGATGATAAAAATGGCCCCAAAAGATACATCCGAATATAAGCCCGATATTATGCCTGATACCTCAATAACAGAACCTGTAAACTATATTCTGGAAATGAAGAGAGGACTACGGATCTATGTCTACCAGGAAGAAAACACGAAGTTAAATGACAGGATCAGTCAGTTCAGATTCGATTTAAATGACAGGCTCAGAAATACATGGGAGGCTTTAAAGAGAGTGGCTGTCTTTAAAGTGCCTGAATATCATCCTTTTATTAAAATAGTTCTGCCAAGAACTGATGCAAAAATAATATACAGGGCAATTCCCAGGAATGGACAGATAGCGATCTTTGGTTAGCAAAAAAATAAGTGCCATGTATCGATAGAAAAAAATTCTTTATCTTTATATGACTAACTAACTAACGTCTAAAATGATGAAGAAAAATTCTGTTACTGTATCCTTGTCGGGTTCGTTTTTAGCATTTTGCCTCTTCGTTTTCACCTTTCAGGCTTCCGGCCAGTCAACTGTGACTGATATTACCGCACTTCCGGATAGTGTCAGTAAAATAGTGACCGCATCGTGCATTTCATGCCATAGCAGCCAGGGGAAATTAATGGCTAAAGCCAAATTAAATTTCTCCGAATGGTCGAAATATTCCCCGGAAAAACAGAAGGAAAGGGCTCAAAAGATGGTTGCTGAATTAGATAAAGGGAAAATGCCTCCCAAAGAGGCCAGAGAAAAACGGCCCGATCTTATTCCGACAGCCGACCAGATAAAGGTTATTAAAAACTGGGCTGATTCTTTCAAGGTTATTACTCAATAGCACGGTTACTCAACCCGCTTTCGCCAACATCTTAAATAAGCAGTCGCTCCGGTGAATTTCTTCCGGAAAAGGGAAGCTTTTTTCCTAAATCCTTAGTTATATTTCGAAAAAAAATGTAGGTTTGGCGAAGAACCAATCAAAAATTCGTTGCATTCATGGGAAGATTTACAGGAGTTATAGGGATCATTATAATACTTGGACTGGCATTTCTATGGTCAAATAACAGGAAGAAAATCAATTATCGGGTGGTTGTAGTGGGTTTGCTGTTGCAGATCGCACTCGCAATATTCATATTAAAAGTTCCCATTGGCCGGGAAATATTTTTCTGGCTGGGGAAAGCGATAAATAAGCTTCTCGACTTTTCAAAAGCAGGTGGTCTCTTCGTTTTTGGCGATCTCACAAAAGTAACCCAGATACTTCCTGAAGGAATTGTAAAAAGTGGCATATTCCTGTTTATCTTATTGCCTACCATCATATTTGTTTGTGTTCTTGTTGCCATAGCATATCATATTGGACTCATGCAACGGGTAATAGCCGTTATTGCACGTTTCGTGCACTGGGCGATGAGAGTCAGCGGCAGCGAAGCCCTGTCAAATGTCGCGAGTGCGTTTGTAGGCCAGGTTGAAGCTCAGATTATGATACGTCCTTATCTTTCAGGAATGACCATGTCGGAACTCCTTGCTTCAATGACCGGGAGCATGGCCTGTATCGCGGGAGGTGTAATGGCAGTTTATATTTCTATGGGAGTGCCGGCTTCTTACCTTCTGGCGGCCAGTCTGATGGCTGCGCCCGGAGCACTGGTCATTGCCAAAATAGTTTATCCTGAGACTGAAGAGTCAGAAACAGAGGGAGTAGTTAAGCTGGAGGTGAAAAAAGAACATGCAAACCTAATGGACGCCATATCACACGGTGCAAGTGATGGCATGAAAATTTCCATTAATGTTATTGCAATGCTCATAGGTGTTATTGCCCTGATCGCCCTTCTTGACGCTCTGCTCGGATATTTCGGACATTTCCTGTCATGGACTGGCGTATCACTTAATGCTTTGGGATTGAACGTGGATAATCTGCGCCTGAAAGATGTGGTAGGTGCATTCTTTAGTCTGTTTGCCATTGTCATGGGAGTCCCTCCATCTGAATCGCTGCATGTGGGATCGCTGATGGGAACAAAAATGGTTATAAATGAGTTTGTTGCTTATTCCGACCTTACGCCCATGATACATCAGGGATTACTTAGTGCCAAATCTGTTGTGATAGCCAGCTTTGCGCTCTGCGGATTTGCAAATTTCAGCTCCATAGCCATACAACTTGGAGGGATAGGGGTATTGGTTCCAAACCGGAAAGCAGATCTTGCAAAACTAGGGTTTAAAGCAATGCTTTGCGGCACAATGGCTTCTTATATTTCGGCTTCTCTTGCCGGGATTCTCCTCTGATATTCCTCATCCGCCGGCTCTGCCGGGTGCGCAATTTGGTTTTGCGGAAAGAGTGGGATTATTTTCAATGATCCCCGGGATGGTACCCTGCAACCCTTAAATGAACCCTTCGGGTATTATTTATTTTCCTTCAGGTCCTTCAGAAAGAAAACTTTCTTCGGCCCTTCAGAAAAATAAATAACCCCGCTGATGCGGGGTTCATTTAAGTGTTGCGGAGAGAGGGGGATTCGAACCCCCGGTTCGCCGTAAGGCGAACAACGGTTTTCGAGACCGCCGCATTCGACCACTCTGCCACCTCTCCATTTTCCTGTTAAAGGATTTCAAAAGTAGTAAATATTTGTCTTCTTCTCATACTTCATAAATAATAACCTGTTCATACTATTTCAGTCTTAAAGTAATCAGTTAAATTCTTTAAGATTCTTTTGATTACCGGGTTGAATAAACTTAATTTGCACATCTGAAAATTCAGCATAAGAAATCAAAGAAAAATAATTATGAAAAGCACCATCAAATTTATGTTTATCAGTGGATTAATCTGTGTCTTTCTGGCAGGATGCAAAAGTAAACCGGCTGTTGTCGCAGACAACCCGTTTTTTAAGCCATATAATACGCCTTTCGATGTACCTCCCTTTGAAAAGATAATGGCTAAACATTATATGCCTGCCTTTGAAAAGGGAATTGAAGAGGGAAAGAATGATCTTGAAAAAATTTTGCAGAATAAGGAAGAGCCCACATTTTTAAACACTATTTATCCGCTCGACACTATGGGAAAGCTTCTGACTAAAGTGTCATATGTATTTTTCGCCCAGTCTTCTGCTAACACAAACGACTCTCTTCAGAAGATTGAAATGGACATCTCACCAAAACTTTCTGAATATCGCGATGGTATCTTGCTTGATCCGGTGCTTTTTCAAAAGATCAAATCAATATACGGGAACCAGGCCAAATTCAACCTTGAGGATGAGGAGAAATTCCTGCTTGAAAACCTTTATAAAAGTTTTGTACGGAACGGAGCTATGCTTGCCGGTGCTGACCGGGATACCCTTAAAAAGCTAAATCAGGATATTTCAGTTCTTACAGTTGCTTTTAGTCAGAATGTGCTGGCTGAAACCAATAAATTCAAACTGATCCTTGACAATAAGGATGATCTTAAAGGATTGCCTCAGAGTGCAATAGATGGCGCTGCACAAATTGCCGTCAACGACAGTCTCAATGGTAAATGGGTTTTTACCACTCAGAAACCAAGTATGCTTCCCTTTCTGACTTATGACGAAAACCGTGAACTTCGTAAAAAGCTGTATGATGCTTATCTGACACGAGGCAACCATAATGATAATCTTGACAACAAGAAGATACTCGCCGACATAGTAAGCCTTCGTGCCAGGAGAGCTAAGCTGCTGGGTTATAAATCACATGCAGATCTGAATCTGGAAAACAGGATGGCAAAAAATCCGGCAAATGTTTACTCCCTGCTTAATAAGCTCTGGACGCCTGCCCTCAAGGTTGCCGGTGAAGAATTGAAGGAAATGCAGAAAATTGCAGACCATGGGAATGCAAATTTTAAAATCGAACCTTCAGACTGGTGGTATTTTGCTGAGAAGCTTCGCAAAGAGAAATATAATCTCGATGATAGCGAATTACGACCCTATTTCAAGCTGGATAATGTAAGGGAAGGTGCTTTTGCAGTGGCAAATAAGCTTTATGGTATTACCTTCACCCCAATCGCGGGTATTCCTCTTCCTCATCCCGATGCCATGGGATTTGAAGTAAAAGAGGCTAATGGTGCTCACCTGGGAGTACTGTATATGGATTTTTATACCAGGGCAAGCAAAGGCCAGGGAGCATGGTGCGGATCATATTGCGATCACCGGTGGTTAGACGGAAAAGAGGTAAATCCTGTTGTTACGATGGTATTGAACTTCCCAAATCCCTCAGGTGACACCCCTTCGTTGCTGAGCCTCGACGATGTAAGAACACTTTTTCATGAGTTTGGACATAGCCTTCAGGGACTTTTTTCTATAAATAAATACGGTTCCACAAACACTGCAATGGATATAGTGGAATTGCCATCACAGATAATGGAACATTGGGCTACCGAGCCTGAAGTGCTTAAGATGTACGCGAAAAACTATAAAACCGGTGAGATCATTCCCGACGCTCTTATAAGTAAGATACAAAAAAGCGGCTTTTTCAATACCGGATTTGACAATGTTGAGCTTCTTGCCGCTTCATTACTCGATATGGATTATTATACGCTCGAAGCTCCTGTGAATATTGATGTTGAAAAATTCGAAAAAGAGCACCTCGATAAAATTGGTCTTATTAAAGAGATTGAGCCAAGGTACAGGAGCACCTATTTTCTGCATATTGTAGGTGGTTATGATGCTGGTTACTATTGTTATACATGGGCGGCAGTGCTCGATAATGACGCGTTTGAGGCATTCAGGGAAAAGGGCATTTTCGATAAGGCTACAGCTGAATCATTCCGAAAAAATATTCTTGCTCCAATGGGAATTACAGATGCTATGCAAAGCTTCATCAATTTCCGTGGACGGGAGCCTGTCATTGAACCGTTACTCAGGAACCGGGGACTGAATCTGTAGCAAGACAAGATTTAAAATGCCAGTTTAATTTCTTGCAGGCTGACGCCCAGGACTTTTCGTGATATTTTATCCAGTTCAGCCGTGCCTCCTGTGAGATGAAGAGTATACTGAACATGGCTGAGACTTTCTCCCGGCTTAAGATCGGCAGCCGGAGAGGAAGTCTCCAGTTCATAAAAAGGCCCCATCTGGGAGCCGTCTGCAAGAGGTCCGTCATTATATGAATTGAGAACATCACCGGAATATGGGTCCTTCTGGATTTGCCAGGAGGAATTGACATAATTTTTATTTCCTTCCGGAATTTTGCAGATAAGCAGAGTAAGAATTTTGTTATCCGAATCATAGCTTCCCATAACACCGGCAGCTCTCAGAGGTGGAATACCGATTTTGCCCCGGCTTTTACCGTCTGCTTTGAAAAATATGTGGTCACCGATTACTTTAAGCCTGTCACCAGAGATTTTACCAAAATATGTATCATTGACTTTCGGCCCTAAAAGCTTCTCATCTCCCGGTTTAACGGGAATTGTTATAATAATTGCCGGCGAAGGGTTAAACATACCGAGCATCCATATGGATAAAAGACCGGTTTTCTTTTTCCATGATTCATCTCCCTTATTAATTAATTTGTTATCAGAACGGTAACCGACATATTTGAGGCTCTTAACATCAACCGAGATGAGCTTGCTTATCTCATTGTCTTTCATAAGAGTTATTTCCCTTTCAATACGCAATTTAAACTGCGTTCCGCTATAATTCTCAGTCATTATATCGGTTGCAAATAGTGCCGAAGTATCGTTCGATGACATAAGCTGGAATGGCATGGTATCGAGGAAGAACGGTGTCTGCCAGTTATCATATATAAAAGATTTTCCCCTGGCAAAGAATATGGAGAACTGGCCGCCTTCCGGACCTAGCCATAATCTTTCTTCCCCACCATACGGATTAATATGTTGTAGAATTTTGCCCGATGAGATAAGTTCTCTGTTTATCCATCCGAAGCTATAGCCTGAATCACCTTCAGCCGTACTGGTCATTACCCTTGCCTGCCAGGCGGGTACGATAATTATTGCCGAACTACCATTTTTGAGTTCAAGAACTGAAGTATGTTTTTTCAGGAAATCCCTGTTAAATCCATACTGTTTTGTGCTGTCAGTTATCATAGAATTTACTTTTAGATTGTTTTTTTTCACCTGATTGCCACCATTGCAGGATGCAAGCATAAATGAGGCGATCAATAGAATTTTTACCGGATTCATTTTCATTATTTTTAATTCATTTTGTGTCTGAAACAATTATTATTACTTTTCTTATTTTATAAAGGACAGTTGCGGTAATGATCGAAGCGCGTTCATTTCCGGTTCGACTCCCACTTTTCCATCTCTTTGCAAAGTCCCGGAGAATATTTCCTGTTTGATGATATTAATTACTAAGATATTGATAATCGTTCTATTTTTGCACATATCATTTTAATATGGTCAAAAAGAATCTCTGCGGTTTAACTTCGGATGAAATATATGATCTTATCAGATCTTCAGGTTTTACTGTCGCTCACGCCGTTTCAATATCAAATGGGATATACAAAAAGCGTGCATCGGAATTCTCAATGATCATGATGCCATCGCGACTTAGAAATGAACTATTGAATATTGCAGAAACAGGGATATTTTTGCCTGCAGCATCTGAAACCTCCGATGACGGATCCGTAAAATATCTGTTCAGAACTGAATCAGGTAAAGAATTTGAAACAGTTTATATTCCGGATAATAAAAGAAATACGGTTTGTGTGTCTACCCAGTCGGGTTGCAGGATGGGTTGTACATTTTGTGTGACAGCCCGGTATGGGTTTCATGGTAATTTGACAGCAGGTGAAATAGTGAACCAGATTATTGCGATCCCACACTCAGATAAAGTCACACATGTAGTCTTTATGGGTATGGGGGAACCGATGGATAATCTTGAAAATGTCCTCAAAGCCTGCAATATCATTACGGCGGAGTGGGGGCTTTCCCTTGGCAAAAGAAACATAACTGTATCAACAGTGGGGGTTATGCCAGGCGTAGAGCAATTTCTGAAAAAATCAGATTGCAACCTGGCATTAAGCCTGTATTCTCCTTTCAGTGATGAACGGAAGAGAGTTATTCCGGCTGAAAATAATTACCCGGTGCTGAAGATACTGGAAATGGCCAGAAATGTCCCTGTCAGGAAAAAGAGAAGGATAAGCATTGCATACCTTATGATAAAGGACAAGAATGACAGTGATCTTCATCTTGATGAACTAAGGAAATTACTAAGCGGTTCTTCACTCAGGGTCAACCTGCTTTCTTATCACCCATCCGGCAATGATAGCCTATGTCCATCTCCGCCTGAGCGGATGCAGTACTTCAAGCATAATCTTATTATTTCCGGGATTTCTGCCTCCATACGTAAATCGAGGGGAACTGATATATCTGCAGCCTGCGGTCTCCTCGCAGCAGGATTAATTAAGCATTAATCAATTGAAACATATGTTCATCAAGATATCCGCCGGAGGTATTTATCCAGTCTTTCTTAATCCCTATCTGTTCAAAGCCGTGATTTTTGAACAGGTCGATACTTTCCTGGTTATTTGACAGGATGTTGCAGTACAGCTGATGGAGCTGAAGTGTCTTAAAACAATACTTTATCAAACAGGTAAGCGACATTGAGGCATATCCTTTTCTTCTGTATGCTTCTTTGGCAATAAGTATTCCTATACCGGCCCTTTTATGAAAAGGATCAAAATCAAACAGGTCAATGGTGCCAATAGTTATATTATCGTCAATATGGTCAATCATCAGGCGTAACTGGCCGGTTTCATATATATCCTTGTGAGAATTTTCCAGGTATCTTTTCAGTGTATATCTTGAGAATGGTGCCACTGTGTTGCTGATTGACCAGTAGGCTTTATCGTTTTCCCACTCATAAAGAAGCTCGAGATCTTCCGGCTCAAGCGCACGCAGCCTGATATTTTTGTACCTCATGTTTCCGGACCTTAATATTACTGAGATATCAATAAATAAAGATTCCTGATAAAGGCATCATCAAACCCCGATTTCTTGAGTGACAGCAATGCCTCCTTTGCTTTTGAAAGAGTGATAAACTCTCCGTAGTAATATTTATAAAAACCATCGCCGGCTCTGATTTCGTTCACTCCTTCAAGATCGCTGAAGACCTGGTCAATATTCAATGGATTTTGAGTTGCTTTCAACTGTATAGTCCAAACATCCTTGTCGATCTTATTCAGTGCAGCATTTTTTTCATCTGAGTTTATAAGCTCATTTGACTCCTTTTCAAGCTCATACTGATTCAAAATATAAGCATTTCCAAATCCTTTTTCCCTCACAAAATCAAGATACTTCAGCGCATCAAATTTATTGTAAAATACTCCCAGTGAATACATTGAAATGGTATCTGCTTTAATAGTCCTGATAAACAACGGTTCATCCTTTGTCAAGTCGGAAAAATAGGCCGGAGGAAGCTTTTTGCCGGTTTTTAGGAGCACAATACTATATCTCATAGAATATGGCTGCCTGAGGTGTTCAGGAGTATAGGTTTCCTGGCGTATAATGATACCGGTTTTAGGATCAACTATTCCGAAAGTGACTCTTCTGTTGTACTTCCTTCCTTCAGGATTATCTGAACCGTCATTATTAGAGTTAACAGCTACGAAATCCGATTTTCCATATGCTTTCTTAACAAATCTTGATTTCGGGGTTCCGGAGGTAGAAAGGTAATCAATTACAGTCTGAGCTCTTTTGTCTGCAAGTTTCCTGTTATATTCTTTACTCCCTTTCGAATCAGTGTAGCCTGCAACTTCTACTCTTAGCTCAGGATAATTGATGAGGATACCTTTAAGACTTTCCAGACCTGCTTTAGCTTCATCAGTCAGATTAAATTTATCGAAGTCGAATAATACATTGTTTATTGAGAGAAATTCTCCTTCAAAAACTTTATCGGGTACAAGCGCAGCTGAGAGAGAAATATAATTTGAGGCGTAGTATAAAGGTATATTCAGATTAATAGTATCGATTTTATATCCCTTGTGACTAACATAGAGCCTGTAATCACCGGGCTTGACGGCAAATTTAAATGTAGCTGAATCGCTGAGCACAATATTCCTAGAAATATTCGATTTATTTGAGTCTACCAGCCATACCTTTGTTTGGTCAGGATTGATTGCCAGTCCGTCCTGAAGAGAAATACTTCCCATGGCATATACAATCTTTTCAGCCGGGTCCTCAGCTACAATAGAATATATATTCCTGGTTTTTGTTTTCTCGTTATACAGGCTGGTAATAAAACCCGGCTTATTATTATTAAGTATGAAGAAGACATTTTGCAAAATATCATTGAATGCATATGGCATCCCGATCGGGTTGGTCCATGTCCCGTTTTTCTTTAATGATCTGAATACATCATATCCTCCCATGCTTGTATGGCCTACTGAACTGAAAATCAGGGCGCCTGTTTCCTCATCAAAGAAGGGAGTGTCTTCGTTATATGGAGTGTTTATTATATTCCCGCAGTTTATTGGTTCGTCCCATTTTCCGTTCGCATTTTTTACAGAATACCATATATCAAGTTCCCCTTCACCGCCAGGCTTATTGCTTGAGAAGTACATTGTTTTGCCGTCGGGTGTTATGAAACCGTGAGACTGCCAGTAGATTGAGCATATCGGTTTTCCGACAGTTTTTATTTTTGACCAGGTTGAATCCTTTCTCTGGCTATAATAAAGATTTCCGTCGCCACCGTCATCCATATAGATTATCAACAGCTTTCCATCACCTGTAATTGAGTTTGAATAGAATCTGTCATATCCCCCAAGCTGCTTTGTAATATCCGTAGGCTTTTTCCAGGAACCGGATTTATAGGAGCATAGTATCCGGGTTTTTCCATTTTCTTCCTGAGTGAAAATAAAAACAGAGTCATTTTTTGCAAGTACCGGATCGCATGCTCCGGGATAGTCACTGAGCCAGGGAGTGAAAAGTTCGGTATCGATAGTGAGGGGTTTCTTTTTCATCTGAAGGGCGTAAAGACAATCGCGGATCTGGTTGTCAATGTACTCTTCCCTGAACGCTTTAGTCCCGCTTAGCCGTTTTTTTGCGTCATAATACATCGTAATGGCTTTTTGAAGACTGTCATTCTGATGATATGCAATTGCAAGGTAAAGATAAGTATCGAGAGGCGCCTTGTCACCATATTCGAGGTACTCCTTGTCATTGTTAACCACGTTCAATGAAGCCGATGAGAGGAGTCTGAGTGATTCCGGATTTTTACCGTCGAGATTTAAATAGCATATACCAAGCTTTGCTTTGAGGTTGGAATTTTCGGGATACGATTTCAGGAGCGATTCATAAAGGCTGGCAGCTTTGACATAATTCTGATCATAATAGTAAAAAATATCAGCCTGCTGCACTGCTTTTATAAATCCCTTTTTAGAAAGGACTTGTGAAAATACTGGTAAAAAAAAGAATAGCAGCAGTAAAATAGCTAATGCCTGCTTAAATGCAGTTTTCATTACTTTGACACTTTCTTGATAAAGATTTCATCAGGATATCCTTTCCTTATCAAATCAAGTCTTAATGAATAAGCATCTTCCCGCGTCGGAAATTTACCTGTTGTATAACGGTAAAACTTATCTAGATCATTATACATTACCTTCATATCAGAAATGTATTTAAAATAGGTAATATCAACAGGATTATGAAGGGCCATAACCTGAACTGTATAATAGAGTACGTCAGAATCCTTTATATTACTGTCACTTACGTCGCTTACATTAAGATTTCGTATAAGAGTGCTCGTATCAACGGAAGCAATAGTTGGTATGAGAGCAAGATCAATCTTATCATAGACAACCGGAATGCTTGCCAGCCTCTTTATACTGGGATCCCTGTCAAGGGAGACATCTATATTCAATACAAGATCAGGACTGTCAGGCAATATTGTTGTATCAATGGTCTGTGTAAAATAACCATACCCTTTGTAAAAGATCCTGAATTTTCCAGGGGCTACGGAAAAGCTGTAGATCCCGGTATACTTATTTGGGAAACCAACATCGAGGGTGTCTCCGGTAGATTTATTTAAAAGATGAATTGAATAATTGTCATCAAAGGTCACGGTTGTATCTTTCAGACTGAATTTACCTCTGATCTCAAATAACTCGTTAACCCCCGGCTTGCCAAAGCCGATATAAAATATATCTTTCTTTTTGTAGTCGGTAATCATGGAGTAATAAGCATTCTTCCCGTTATTTACCGGCTGGAAAAATTTATCATCATCAGTTGAATTTATTGGATAACCCAGGTTTACAGGTGTTTTCCAGCCTGATCCGGATCTCTGACTCATGAAGATATCGAATCCCCCCATGGAGCTATGGCCTTCAGAAGAAAAATAAAGTATTGAATCGTTCTGAGTAATGAAAGGAGTATCCTCATTAAAAGGAGTATTTATTGCTGATCCAATATTTACGGCCGGACCCCAGTCTCCGGCAGCATCCTTTTCGGAAACGTAGATATCAAGATTGCCCTGGCCTCCCTCCCTGTTACTGGTGAAGTACAGTTTCTTGCCATCGGCAGAGATGGAGGCATGTGATTCATAAAATTTGGTATTTATATTCTTATTTAATTTTTTAATGGGTGTCCATGATCCATTAACAAAGTTTGAAGAATATATTGCACCATCGTAGTTATCAGTTTTGTACAGAAATAACTCGGTGCCATCGCTGTTAAGTGAACAGGTTGAGCAATCTTCTCCGGCATTGAGCTGAGCAGTTATTTCAACCGGAGCCTGCCATTTTCCTTTTTCCTTATGAGAACAGAATATTGCATTTACATCACCTCTTCGCTCAGTATAAGCCAGTGTATTTCCATCGAAGCTAACAGCAGGATTATCATTTATGGAGCCCTGATTGAAGTCGCTGCCCATGGTTTTTTTACTTAAAAGAGTCGGATTCTTCTCATATTGGATTGCATTTTTGCATGCCTGGATCTGCTGTTCTATATAATCAAGGTTCTTCATCCCCCCCTTGGAAGTGGTCTCTCTTGCAAGTTTATTAAATGTCTGAAGGGTAGAAAGAGCTTTGTCGAGCTGATTATTAATGAGATATGCTTTTGAGAGAGAGAAATATGAGTCGAGAGGTGCGCGTTTTTCTTTATACGATTGCGTATTTGACTCATAACTGGCAGTCTTTACAGCAGCTTCCAGATAAGGAATGGACTTCTCTTTTTCTCCGGGGATATTAAGGTAGCAATTCCCTATTTTATATTTGATGTTTAGATTGTCGGCAGTATCGAGAAGAAGATATAATTGATTTGCAAGCTCATATTCCTCAAACAGATAATACGATTCTGCCTTAGCGAAAATCTTTTTCATTTCGCCGGAGGATTGAGCTGAAACAGTTACCGGAGTGAGAACCAGGTTAATTAGCAGCAGTAATACACTTATGATCGTTACACTGAATTTTCCCATCAAAACAAATATAGTGATTAATACAAATGATTTGCAATTTATGTGTCAAATATTATTTAAAGGTGATTTTGTAGATGTCTTCCTTACCGAATCCTCCGGTCTCTTTGAATTTTGCACAATAGCCTGATCTGCCATCACCTACAGGCATAAAGAAAATATCATCGTCAGGTGTGTTGATCGGGTAACCAAGATTTTTAGGTTCGCTCCAGAGGCCATTGGACTGAAGGTCTGATCTGAAAAGATCATAGCCTCCCAGGTTCTCGTGTCCCTGTGAACTAAAGAAAAGTGTCTTGCCATTATTTATAAGGAAGGGCCGGTCCTCATTGAATTGAGTATTGATCTCAGGTCCCATGTTCACTGCAGGTCCCCAGTCGCTATTGATCTTATGTGAAATATAAAGATCGAGACCGCCAAATCCGCCTGGTCTGTCAGAAGCGAATATCAGCTGTGAGCCATCTTCGGAAATGAAAGCATGTGATTCCCAGTATTTAGTATTAATATTTCTTTGAAGCTTGGTGGCTTTACTCCAGCTGGTCCCATTAAAAGTGCTTACATATATATCGCTGTTGATGTGATCGTCCTTTGAAAGAAATAATAATTTTCCATCAGCCGAAAGGCATGAGATATAAAAATCACCATCGGATTGAAGTTCAGGTGTAATATTAACCGGGGCGGTCCATTTCCCATTGACATTTCTGGAAAACATCACTGCATCATAGAACTTGAGGGAAACCATATATGCGAAGGATTTCCCATCAGCTGAAATCAAGGGGTTGAAGTTGGATTTTTCATCGTTAAAGAGCTCTCCAATATTTTCCTCAGTAAAGGTAACAGGCTTGCTAATCAAGTCTTTGGCTCTATCACAAACTTTAATTTCGTTATTGACAAAATCAATGTTCTCATGATCGTCAGGAAGAAGTGTAGTAAGATACTTTGTGAATATCTCCCTGGCTTTGTCGAACCTGTAATTTATCCGGTAAGCTTTTCCCAGCTCAAATAATGCATCATATGGTGCAGTTACCTCTTCAACAGTACCCTCTTTATGTTTTGCAGACATGTTTTTTGTCGCAGCTTCAAGGTATTCGATTGAGAGATTTTTCTTACCGGGAATGTTAAGGTAACATACTCCGATCCGGTAAGCCAGATTTGCATTGTCCGGCATTTTTTCGTACAGCTGAAGATAGTACGACAGTGCATCAGGGTAAGATTCATTCAATAGAAAATATTCTGCTTCCAGGAAGGAATCCTGAAGGTCCTTATCTTCTTGTGCACGAACAGGAACTAATAAAACCAGTGTAAATAACAGACATACCACTCTTTTGCTCATAGACACAGATTTTGGTAAACAAATTTATTAAAAAAACGGTACAAGATTTCTTAAAGGTAGTTTATTTTATGAAAATGACCGGTTGAAGCCGGTCATTTCTCATATTTTCTATTTTTCTCTTTTCCGTTTTTTCTTCCAGAAAATTAGTATTACGGCAAATAAACCGAGTCCGATAAGTACCCATAAAATCCACATATATCCCTGAGCACCATTTGCAACCGGGCTCTTAATATTCTCAGCCGGCAGATTTTTAGCTGAAATGAGATCTGCAATACTCCTGGTAACCGCTTCTTCAGAATATTTGTCCTTATTTGTCAGCAGATACATTATAAGTTCTTCAGGTGTTTTGATCCCTTCCTTTTTAAGATCTATGGATTTCAGTAATGAAGTGAATGGTTCCTGAGAATGATCAATCAGATCTTTCAAATATTGTTCGGCCTCCGTTACAGGAGATGAACTTATTGTACTCAGAATTTCCGATATCTGTTCCTGGGTGAGCCCATGATTAACAGCTTCATTGTAAAATTCCTGCAGCCATTTTTCCTTTGAATTAATATTTTTCTGGTCAACTGCAGCTACAGCCTGACGGATGAGATCACCTGAAGGATAGTTTTCACCGAA
Source organism: uncultured Bacteroidales bacterium (assembly GCA_963715785.1). GTDB lineage: Bacteria > Bacteroidota > Bacteroidia > Bacteroidales > VadinHA17 > LD21. The sequence goes on along the minus strand of OY970276.1, from coordinate 59,141 downwards.
AGCCAGGATCTTATTCCTCAATAGGATAATCGAGGGGTCCTTTCCAGTTAATATTGCGGCAGCTATCTGGTTAAGATCATCCGGACTTATTTTACCCGAAGTCATTTTTGCTATATACTCCTGTAAATCAGTCCATGATTTCAGATTAAGCGAATAGATATCAATACCTGTCAGAATCCTGTTAAGATCTCCTTCGGTATTCTTTGCCATAAAATTAACTGCAGCCTGAGTAAGGATATTATCCATAACTGCTACCTTCAAAGCAAGTTTATCGACCTCTTCAGGGCTTACACCTTTCTTAACTGCCTCATCTTTCAGAGTTGAGATATATTCATCAATTTTTCCGAATTGCCTGCTCTCAATATTTGTCTCTTTAACGACCGACAGAAGTGTATCTGTAGCCCTCTTTTTCAGCAATTCCAAAAATGAATCTATCTGTTTCTGAGATATTATCCTGTTATATTCAGGGCTGACTACAGGCTGTGTTACAATTTTGTTTGCACGCGTAATCATCACCTCTGTTTTGGTAGTATTATTAAACCTGTCTGTCAGCTTGAAGACAAGCCTGTTATTCCCCGGTTTTGGTGCCATTTTATAATTGAACAGCGAGTCGAGCACTGTGAAGTGTTCAACAGAGATGAGAGAATCTCCAACCCAATGTTCAACGGTAAGGAATGATTTCGGTTCCACTTTAATCGGAAACAAAATAGTGTCTCCTTTTGAGACGGAAATTGTCTTATTGGATTCAACATTCATGTCGGCGGCAAAGTCTGTTTTAGGCAGAACTGTTCCGGGAACAACGAAGCTGTCGGAGGGGTTCGTGAGAGGAAGGTCTATTTTCCTTACAACCTTTCCGCCGCCATCACCTTCATAGGTAATCTCATAATCACCCTGAGGCAGCTGGAACTCATATTCTCCGGTTTTGGGATTGGAATATACGATAAGCGTCTGATTCGGATTTTTGATGTTCATAGCGCTGATCTTGATGCTGTCATTCATGCTGGCGATAAGATCCGCCACTTTTACCATTCCTCTCACAAAGAATTTCCTTGGATGATCATTTGAAAATATCTCGATCCTGTAAATATCCTGTTTGCCAAAGCCTCCGGGAAGTTCTTTTGAAGTGTACCCCTCATAACCCTGATTTATTGGCTCAAAGAAGACATCATCATCGGTTGTATTAAGAGGGTAGCCTACATTCAAAGGGACTGACCACTCGCCATTTGGAAGCAATGTTGAATAGAAAATATCATAGCCTCCCATATTAAAATGGCCCCTGGAGCTAAAAAACAAGGTTTTGTCATCTTCGCTAAGGAAAGGAGATTCCTCGTTATATGGAGTATTTATGACCGGACCAAGATTTACAGCTGCTCCCCAGTCACCAGAGCTGTCACGCGTCGATACATATATATCCAAACCACCGTATGTTCCTTTCCTGTTACTGGTAAAGTAAAGCTTCTTATTGTCATGAGAGATAGTTGCATGAGATTCCCAGTATTTGGTATTTATGTTTTCATTGAGCTTTACGATAGGGGACCAGGTGCCATTTTCAAATCTTGAAGTATAGATAATTCCGTCGTAATCGGCTGAGCTGTACAGGTAAAGGTCCTTGTCATCCTTGGAAATGGAGGTTGGGAAGAGATCCCTGTCTACCTTCAGCAACTCATTCATATTCTTAGGTTCAGTCCATACTCCTTTCACCTTCGTTGAATAGAGCAGCGCGTCATAGAATGGTGTACTTCTGGAAAATACAATGAGGTCCTCTTTATCAGAAACAACGGGATTAAATTCATTATTTGACCCGTTTATTACATTGCCAAGATTTTTGAGCTTGATATAAAGAGGCATCTTCATTAGTTCTTTTGCATTCCGGCATGATTGGATCTGCAGATCTACAACTATTGTATCGTAAACCTCCGGATTAAGGTTTTTTCTGAACTGCTCATAGGTTTTAAGAGCTTTATCAATCTGGTTGTTTACACGGTAGGCATTTGCAAGATAATAAAGTGCATCGTAGGGTGCACCTGTCTCATTAAATTTTCCCTCTTTGTATTTAGGATTAATATTTTTTACAGCAGATTCCAGATAACTGACTGCCCTGGTTTTTTCCCCGGGGATATTAATATAGCACTGCCCGATCCTGTATTTAAAATTGGCATTATCAGGGTAGTTTTTTAAAAGTACCTGATAAAGGGGGAGAGCATCCTGGTATGCTTCAAATAAAATCCAGCTTTCCGCATCGTAAAAATTGTTTCTCAACTCTTCTTTCGACTGAGAAAATAAATTTGAATTGATCATAGCGGCTAACAGCCACATAAGGAGAACAAACCTCTTCATCATAATACAATTATATCGTAATTGAATACAGGCACAAAACGCATTTGCGATTATCAAAAACCTTAATTTCTATTCTTAGAATGGAAAAAGTTAATGAATTATTTCTCTACTCAAGGCTACTAATATAGGATAAATATTAGAAAAAAGGGCTAAAAGTAACAACCCTTTTTACCAAATATTCCCTTTTTTATTCTAATTAAGATTATTTGGAGACAAAACTGCAGGTCAGTGACCTTATAAAAACAGGAGATTAAAGAGCATCGGGAGAATAATTTTCCAGGATCTCTTTTACTTTATGAAGGAATCTTCCTGCCAGCGCACCATCGATTACCCGGTGGTCATAACTCAATGATAGGATCATTATCTGTCTGATCCCAATAACATCCCCGTCGGGAGTCTCAATAACTACAGGGGTTTTCCTGACAACCCCTGTGCCCAGAATTGCAGCCTGAGGTTGGTTTATTATTGGTGTACCGGCAAGATTGTCATAACTTCCGAAATTTGTTATTGTAAACGTACCGCCGGTAATTTCATCAGGTTTCAATTTATTGTTCCTGGCTCTTTCAGCAAGATCATTTACAGTTTTTGCAAGACCGGTAAGACTTTTTTCATTGGCATTTTTAATAACCGGAACAATCAGATTTCCATCGGGAAGCGCTGTGGCCATGCCAATATTTATATTTTTTCTTTTGATTATATTATCTCCGTCAACAGATATATTGACCATTGGCATATCGTACAGGGCTTTTGCGGCAGCATCCACAAAAATCGGAGTAAGGGTAAGCTTCTGACCTTCTGTCTGCAGGAATTTTTCCTTATTTGCATTTCTCCAGTTTACCAGGCGTGTCACATCGGCATCAATAAATGAAGTAACATGAGCTGACGTTCTTTTTGACATAACCATATGGGCTGCAATCAGTTTGCGCACCCTGTCCATTGGAATAATCTCATCTCCGGCTATGCGTGTAACAGGCGCAGATTCTTTTTTTTCAGCTTGTGGCTCATCCACTGCTCTTTCATTATTTACAGCTTGTGCAGGTTCCTTTGTTTCAGACGGCTTTACATCTTCTTTTCCCGGTTTCCTGTCTTCAATTAATTTTAAGATATCGTCCTTTGTTATCCTGCCGTCCATGCCAGTGCCCTGAATGGAGTCAAGATCGGCATAGCTTATATTTTCCCTGGCTGCAATGCTTCTTATAAGCGGTGAGAGAAATTTACCGGAAGGAGTACGGCTTTTCAAATCATGCGCCGCAACTTCCACTTCGCTTTTTTCCTGTTTCAGGACAGAAATGGTTTCCCTGACTTTTTCAACTTCCTTATCGACTTTTTTCAAATCTTCAGGGCTAGCCTCCTTATTGCTTTCAATTATGGCAATTACCTCACCAACTTTGGGAACCGATCCTTCCTTCGCTAAAATGGAAACTAAGATGCCTTCTGCCGGTGCCGGTATTTCGGTATCTACTTTATCAGTTGCAACTTCAACAAGCGGATCATCTTCCTTTACCTGTGAACCTTCCTTAGCCAGCCATTTATTTATTGTTGCTTCAATTACTCCTTCACCCATCGCAGGTAATGTGATATTCAATTTTGCCATATTGGTTGTTTGGTTTTAAGTTCAGATGAAACTCCTGTATTCAGTCTTGATCTTATATTGCCGCTTGTGTTCCTTTGAAGTATAGGAGCCTTATTTGATTCCATTATAAATTTACTTTCTATTAAACAACCGACTTGCGGAAATGTTTTAGAAATCCGAGACATGTTGAAACAATAAGGAATGAATTGAGGTTACCGGTGGAATGTCAGTTTCAGAAGACGGTTCAGCAGTGCCAGGCCTTCCCTGAACCTGATAACAGGCATTATAATAAGCAATAGCCGTGAGTGTCTTCCGTCTCTGACACTTTTTCTTATGTATACCTGCATTGCGTGATAGAATTGCAGTATATCATTGTAAGAATTCCTGGGTGTGCTTTTCCCCTTGAGATGAACTATCGTGATCGCGGGGTAATAGTAATTTCTGAATCCTGTCTGCTGTAATCTGTAACTAAGGTCAATATCCTCACCGTACATAAAGAAGTCTTCGTCGAGCAGCCCTGATTTATCCAGCGCTTCTCTGCGGATGAACATGTATGCACCGGAAATAACCTCAGTTACAGAAGTTTCAAATGAATCGATCAGTGGCAGGTAGTATCTGCTGATTATCGCGGACCGGGGGAAAAGATATGAGAGCCCGAATGATTTGAAGAATGCAGTCCAGGGGGTCGGAAAGGCTCTTTTTGATTCAGGAAGAAATTCGCCATCCCCATTGACCATTCTTACCCCGATTGCTCCGGCATCGGGCTTTTCATTCATGAAAAGGAGACACTTTGAAAAGGAGTCAGGTTCAACTATTGTATCGGGGTTCAGGAGGAGAATAAATCGGCCCTTTGATAGTCTGATTGCCTGATTATTAGCTGCAGAGAATCCGGCATTTAATTCATTTACTATGAGCCTGATCCGGGGAAACTCGTTGTCTATCATATCAACAGATCCGTCTCCCGAGTTATTATCAACTACAATGATCTCAGAATCAATTTCCTTCAGTGCGGCCTCTGCCGAATAAAGGCATTCCCGAAGATAATCCCTGACTCTGAAGCTGACAATAATTACGGATAATTCCATCCTGCGATTATTTGGCCTTCAGCTCATCATTTATTACCTGTGAAAGTCTCCTCACGCCTTCTTCGATCTCCGGTTTGTCAGAAAATGAAAAGTTGATGCGCATTGTATTATGCCCGGTATTATTGCAGTAGAAAGCTGATCCTGCCACGAAGGCCACATTCTTTTCAATGGCTTTTTTGAATATTTCATCGGTATCAATCTGTTGGGGCAAGGTAACGAAAAGAAACAAACCGCCTTGCGGCTCTGTCCAGGTTACTCCCTCGGGCATAAATTTCCTGAAATAGCTTATCATATGTGTCCGGCGTTCCCGGTAGAGATCGATAGTTTTTTTCAGGTTTTTATCGAGTAATCCTTTTTCCAGGTACCGTGCAATGATCTTCTGAACAAAAGAAGACGTACAGAGGTCAGCAGTCTGCTTTGCCATAACAAGCTTATCAAGGATTTCCGGATTGCCTATGATCCAGCCTACTCTGAAGCCTGGTGCCAGTATCTTGGAAAATGTGCATAAGGTTATAACCCTTCCTGTAGTATCGAGTTCGCTCATAAGCTTTTGTGGTTCTCCTTCGAAACGAACCTCCCTGTATGGGCTGTCTTCCACTATAAGCAGGTCATACTTGTCGGCGATTTCAATGATTTTCTTCCTTCTGGCATCAGGAATTGTTATCCCGGATGGATTCTGAAAATCAGGGATGACATAAATAAATTTTATTTTTCTTCCAAGCTCTTTCAGTACAATTATTGCTTCCTCAAGTTCTTCCGGATTAATGCCGTCTTCATCGAGATTTATACCCTTAAGGATTGCACCATAGTTTGAAAAGGCATTTATTCCACCGAGGTATGATGGAAGTCCGCAAATAACACAATCACCGGGATCGAGAAATACCTTTGCGATCAGATCGAGTGCCTGTTGCGAAGCTGTGGTAATAATCAGATTCTCCATACCAATATTCATTCCCTGCCTGTTATGTCTTTCAACAAGCATCTTCCTCAGGAGGGTGTCACCTTCAGTAGTCCCGTACTGGAGACATTCAGCACCGTTTTTTTCCAGAATTTCAACGGCAATTTCTTTAAGATCATTTACAGGGAATGTTTCAGGAGCAGGAAGCCCTCCGGCGAAAGAGATCATACCCGGTTTCTGAAGATGTTTCAGGATCTCTCTTATTGCAGATCTCTTCATGCACTTTCCTGCATTCGAAAGGAATTTATTTATAGATGTTATCATTGCTGATATGGATTTCTGTTATTGATTGCACGGCCCAATGTGATCTCATCAGTATATTCAAGCTCATCACCTATTGCCACACCTCTTGCAAGAGTTGTAATACCTATATTATATTTATTAAGTCTTTTATAAATGTAATAGTTTGTAGTGTCACCTTCCATTGTAGTACTCAGGGCAAGAATTATTTCACTGACGCTGCCATCTTTCACTTTCTCTTCCAGACTGTCGATCTTAAGGTCAGAAGGACCTATCCCATCAACAGGAGAGATGATGCCTCCAAGGACATGATAGACGCCCCTGAACTGACGTGTATTTTCAATAGCAATGACATCCTGGATGTTTTCCACAATACATATAAGAGACTTTTCTCTTTTCTCATCGCTGCAGATATTACATATTTCAGTATCTGAAATATTATTGCAGATCTTGCAATAGTGTATATCTTCATGTAACCTGATTATGCTCTCGCCAAATCTTCTTACTTCCCCGGAATCCCTTCTTAACAGGTTCATTACCAGCCGGAAAGCTGTTTTTCGTCCTATTCCGGGTAATGAAGCAAATTCATTTACAGCATTTTCCAGAAGCCTGGAGGGAAATTCAGTAAAACTCATATCATGAAACTTTTAGACAAAATTAGTTCAATTTTCCGGTGATATAAACAGGTATCTGATTTTTTGTCTTCCTTTCTTTTTGCTATTCTTGTGAACTAATTGCAATTTTATGCCACCTCTTCTGATACTCGGTCTTTTTCTGGCTTATACATTGGTTCTATTTTCAGTAACATGGCTCACTGCCAGAAAAGCCGACAGTCAGTCATTCTTTATCGGGAATAAGGTATCTCCATGGTTTGTAGTGGCTTATGGCATGATCGGTGCCTCATTGTCTGGTGTAACATTCATGTCAGTGCCAGGATGGGTCAGAGATACTCAATTCAGTTACATGTTAGTTGTGATTGGATACCTTTTCGGTTATATTGTAATTGCTCTTGTTTTGCTGCCATTATATTACCGGCTCAAGCTGACCTCAATATATTCATATCTCGAGCAACGATTCGGATTCTGGTCGTATAAAACCGGTGCAGGTTTTTTTATTTTGTCGAGAACACTTGGCGCCTCATTGCGCATGTTTCTGGTTATAAGTGTTCTGCAGATCTTCGTTTTTGATGCCTGGCATGTTCCGTTCTGGATAAACGTTTTTGTATTTATATCGCTCATAATTCTTTACACGTTAAAAGGAGGCATCAAAACAATAATCTGGACAGACACTCTGCAGACTACATTCATGCTGCTTGCTGTTGTTTTGTCGGTAATATATATTGGTAAGAACCTGCATATTCCTATGTTAAAACTGGTATCCATCGTAAAGGAAAGTCATGCATCGCAGATGGTTATCACAGACTGGCATCATCCGAGATTTTTCCTTAAGCAGTTATTAAGCGGGATGTTTATTACAATTGTGATGACCGGGCTCGATCAGGAAATGATGCAGAAGAATCTGAGCTGCAAAAATTTAAGGGAGGCGCAGAAGAATATGTTCACTTTCAGCGGGATCCTGGTAGCGGTAAATTTGTTATTCCTGTTTCTCGGTGCGCTTCTTCTTATTTATATGCAGAACAAGGGAATAAGTATAGCATCAAGCGACGCAATTTTTCCTACAATTGCAATTAAATATCTTGGGCCGGTGGCAGGCGTAGTATTCCTGATAGGCTTGATCTCTGCAGCATTCCCCAGCGCTGATGGCGCTATTACTTCACTTACGACTTCGGTGAGCATCGATTTTTTAGGTCTGGAACAAAGAGAAGGGATGTCCGAAAAATCAAAAACCAGGATCAGATATGCAGTACATCTGACAATTGCCCTGGTATTTTTTATAAGCGTATTGATATTCAGTACCCTGAATGATATGGCAGTGATAGATAAACTGTTTACAATAGCAGGATATACATATGGCCCTTTGCTTGGTTTATATTCCTTCGGATTATTTACAAAAAGAATTGTTAATGATAAGCTGACTCCTGTTATCGGAGTATTTTCGCCGGTAGCCTGTTTTTTTCTCAGTAAATATTCGGTATTTCTGTTCAACGGGTATAAATTCGGATTTGAATTGCTTCTGCTTAACGGGTTGCTGACATTCACAGGGCTATATCTTTTCAGCCGAAAAAATTCTGAAGTCAAATAAAATCAGCAAACGGCATTCGTACTGACTTCTGATAGATTCCGGTTGAAGCGGGAAATCTCATATTTTTTAGGGGGAAGCACCGTGTCAGGGTAAAGGGAAAAGCGGCTTCTATACTATGCGGAAAAAAATTATTGTCTGATGCTATTCCCTTGAGTCCTATTGCCCGAGGTATTCGAATTATCGGTATCAGTATCAGTATTATCCTCTGTATTTTCCTTGACCTCCTTTTTCGTTATAGCATTTATCCTTTTGTATGGGATATTCCATACTATATAGTAGCTCAAGCCGGCAGCAATTGTTTTTGTGCCATTGCCAAACCCGGGAAAATATACAGGTTTGAGGTTTTTTCCGGTTCCGGAGTATACCAGCATTCGCAGGCTTATTGCCCAACCTATGCTGAAATGATTCAGGAGTTCGGCACGAACACCGGGTGATGCTTCAATGAAATGTGCCCAATTGGTTTTTCGACCCAATGAGGTGGCATATGAGCCCCAGTAGTTATCTTTTTCCAGGAAAGGCACTTCGGTGGTAAACCGGCTAAGGACGTACCTTAATCCGATTCCTGCCCAGTATTTGCCGAGGGATTTATCGGGCTTAAGCAGGTTAAAGTCCATTCCAAGCCTGACAAAGCTCCCATGATTACGGTAGGAATAATTATACTGACTGTATTTATAATCCGAATATCCGGCTGCAAAGAATAGGGATCGTTTTTCATTGAGGTCCATCGATATATAGCCTTCTTCATTCAGGATGTTCTTGTCGGCATAATATATTGCCGGACCCGAAACTTCCAACCCTATCTTTATCTTAAGGGGAATAGGTATTGTATCCTGGGCATTTGCCCCTGGCAGAAAGCAGCAGGAAAGAAGCAGCAGACTAATAGAATATGCGAATATTCTCCACATTCAGATTTGTGATTGTAGTGTTGGCAGTATATATAGCCTTGATAAAATGTTTTGTATAGTTTCTTACGGTATCAATCTGATGATAATACGTGTAGCCGCATTCTTTCGAAATGAGATGAGGATAGGTGCTGTATTCGAATTCAATAGTATCAGTCAGACCGTCAACCTGAAGAACGAATGCACAGCTATCCGCCGATGCATTAAGTGGCATAAGAGCAACCTGTACCCCCGTTGTCTTGCTGTAAATAAGAGAATCCTGATTAAGTCCAAAAAGCGTAAGAGAGTCAGGGGCAGTAAGTTTGGAGGTGACATTATCATAAAATGAAGCTTTAAGATAAGATTCTGTTTCCTCGAAACACGAGCCCGGAGTACAAGAAAGCAGGAACAGAAATAAAACTGCAGCTACAAGAAGACTTCCAGGAATAAATTTTCTCATTACATATTTTGAAAGCCCAAAATTACAAAAATATTGCTGTGATCTGCAATAACGATGAATATTGGGAAAAGTATTTGAAATGAAGTATCTTATGTAATCGTTTACCACTAAGCTACACAGAGTATAGCAAAATCAGCAAAATCTAAGTCATACTGCTGCCAGTTCAAAATAACTTATTGTGTAATCTTTATACTTCCCGGCGACCATTGGTTTAATCCCATAGCTACCGGGACGGTTAAAAATCCTAAAACTTAGGTAAATTCTTCAGTACCCCATTTATCCCGTTTTTTATCCTTAGCAGAACATTATTGTCTTTTTCTCCGTTGAAATATATTTCTGCAATGATGTCTTTGTATTCCCTGGCAAGATAATTTCTTTTCAGCTTTAGAGTTGGGGACAGCTCTCCTGTTTGCGGAGTCCATTCTTCAGCCACCAGCCGGAATCTTTTTATCTGTTCAAATTCGCCAAGTGATTTATTGACCTCTTTTACTTCCCTGCTGAATCTTTCAACTACCTCATTCATAGCCATCAGCTCGTTATTATCCCTGAACTGGATCTTGTGAATTGAGCACCAGTCGTGAAGGAAGCCAAAGTTTGGCGAAAGGATCGCACTGGCAAATTTCTGATTTTCTCCGATTACCATCGCCTGTTCTATAAAGACAGATTCCTTCAGTTTATTTTCAATAACCTGGGGAGCAATATATTTACCGGCACTTAGTTTGAACATTTCTTTTTTTCTGTCGGTGATCTTCAGGAACTTCCCTTCCTCAAAAACGCCAATGTCGCCTGTATGAAGCCATCCATCCTTGTCTATCATCTCAGCAGTAAGGTCGGGCGCCTTATAATACCCCATCATTATATTGACGCCCTTACATAGAATTTCTCCGTCATCGGCAATCTTAACCTCGACACCTTCAATAACCGGCCCACAAGTTCCGAATCCTATTTCATCTATCCTCAGAGGATTAACTGAAATAACAGGAGATGTCTCTGTTAGCCCGTAACCCTGGATTACCGGAATATCTGCAGCCCAGAATATTTTTTCGAGCCTGCTTTGGAGGGCAGCACCTCCCGACACCAGCACCTGCAACTCTCCTCCGAGAGCTTCTTTCCACTTGCTGAATATGAGCTTTCTCGCAATCTTAAGACGGAATTTATAAAATTGAGAATTGCCTTTTAATCTGAATTTCAGTCCGAGATTTACTGCCCAGAAAAATATTTGCTTTTTCAGCCATGGCAGATTGCGGCCTTTGCTTATTATATTATCATAAATTTTCTCAAGCAGCCTGGGAACAGTATTGAAAATGTGTGGTTTAATTTCTTTAACTGTTTCCGATACAGTACCCATATTTTCAACATAATAAATACTTATGCCTTTATACTGGAAATGATAATTTACCATTCTTTCATAAACATGACAGAGAGGGAGAAAGCTGATAGCCCTGTTCCCATAACCCAGATGGTGAGCCTTGGAGGTGGTAATTGCATTTTTTACAAGATTGCTGTGCGACAGCATTACACCTTTGGAATTCCCTGTAGTGCCTGAAGTATAGATGATTGTAACCAGATCTTCAGGTTTGATGCTTTCCTTTATATTCTCAAGCTCATCATGGAATTTGCCGGCATTTTGTTTCCCTGCAGCAATAATCTCATCAAAAGGTCGTGCACCTTCCACAAAATCAAATGAATAGATTTCTCTGAGTCCTTCAATTTTATTTATTATTGGCTTTACCTTATTAAATATCGTCTTATTGCCCAGTATTATCATCCTGACGTCAGAGTGCTGAAGAATGTACTCATATTCATCAGTTCCGATTGTGGGATATATTGGTACATGGATCAATCCGGCCTGGGCAATCCCCAAATCGGCAAAATTCCATTCGGGTTTGTTTCCGCTTATTGTGGCGATCTTGTCTCCCTTTTTGTACCCCAGTGCCAGAAGCCCATAGCTTACCCAATTCACATAATTAACTACATCTTCAGTAGAATAGGTTATCCATTCCTTATCTCTTTTTCCGCCATACATATCATTACGCGGATATTTTTCCAGATTCCATTGAACCAGGTCAAAGGTTCTTGTTACTTCCATTTAATATTCGGCTTAATCAGGCAGCAAGTCTAATGAATTTTCTCGAACAAATATTAATGGGAGAGTCATCCAAAAATCACACCTTGATCAAGTATCACATAATCAGGTATATGTAAAAACATGTTTTACAATATATTTCGAACCTGAAAATATAATTTAATCAATCAGGGGTTTGGAGTTTTTGAAGGAACCCGGCAGCTTTTGAAATAGCGCGGGAAATTCCCTCCGGATTCTTGCCACCCGCTGTAGCAAGAAATGGCTGGCCGCCGCCGCCACCATTAATTTCACCGGAAATTTCCTTAATAATCGCAATCGCGCTGAGTTTATCTGATTTAAGCAGATCGTCAGTTACTGTAACGAGGATATTTGCTTTTCCTCCATGCTCCGAGCCTATCACCATTACAGTGTTTTCAGCTGATGATCTCAACTGATAAGCTATATTTTTAAGTATATCTGGCGAATCGGCCTCAATCTTGCCGGATACGAAAGTGATTTTATTAATTTTCACTGCTTTACCGATCAATTCCTTCAGTTTTTCTGTTGCCGATACAGCCTGAAATTTTTCCACGCTCTTTTTAAGAGCTGTGTTTTCCGACAGGAGCTTTTCAACACTATCTGTCACATTTCCTGTGCTTTTCAGGAGTGAGGATATTTCGTCCACAATTTTCAGCTTGTCGTTAATATACTCCTCAGCCTTTGAAGCTGTTACGGCTTCAATTCTTCGTATGCCGGCTGCAATCCCGCCTTCAGATACAATTTTCATCATACCAATGCTTCCGGTGGCTTCGACATGTGTTCCGCCGCAAAGTTCCACTGAATTTCCAAACTCCACAACCCTGACCCGATCGCCATATTTTTCTCCGAAAAGTGCCATGGCTCCCATCGTTTTTGCCTTATCCATAGTGACTCCTTCCGTTATCCTGCTGACATAATTCTGCCTTATCATCATGTTTACTTTCTCTTCGACTTCAGTCAGCTCTTCTTTTGTCATCTTACTGAAATGGCTGAAGTCAAAGCGAAGCCTTTCAGGAGTTACCAGCGAACCTTTTTGTTCAACATGCTTGCCCAGTACTGAACGCAGGGCGAAGTGGAGGAGGTGGGTGGCCGTATGGTTATTTTCAGTCAAACGGCGCTTTTCACTATCCACTCTTGCATGGAAGACCACGGATGGATCAACAGGTATTTTACCTGCAATATGAATGATAAGATTATTCTCTTTTACAGTATCAGTAATAGTTATTTTATCGTCCGCCGATTCAATATAGCCGGTATCTCCAACCTGTCCGCCTGCTTCTGCATAGAACGGCGTTTTATTGAATACAAGCTGGAAGCTTTCCTTCCCCTTTACCTTTACACTGCGGTATTTTGTTATCAGTATTTCATCTTCAGTGGTGTTGTATCCCGTGAAAATGGTGCCATCAATTTCCTTAATGATTTTCCAATCGTCAGCCTCAACACTTGCATCTTCGCGTGAACGATCTTTCTGGTTCTTCATCTCATCTTCAAATCCTTTGAGATCCAGCTCCATGCCATTCTCTTTTAGGATGAGTCCTGTAAGATCAACAGGAAATCCAAAGGTGTCATACATTTCGAATGCGATTTTCCCGGGAAGAATGTTCTTATGTTCCTTCTTCAGATCGTCTACCATTCTTTCAATCATCTTCAGCCCTTTTCCAAGCGTTTTGAGGAAGGCAGTCTCCTCTTCGAAAATTATTTTGGATATCTGGTCCTTACCTGCTTGAAGCTCAGGATACTGATCCCCCATTGTTGCTGCAAGAACCGGTACAAGCCTGAACATAAATGGTTCTTCAATACCCAGGTTATTATATCCATATCTGACTGCACGTCTCAGTATTCTTCTTATCACATAGCCTGCCTTATTATTTGAAGGAAGCTGACCATCGGCGATTGAGAATGAAACTGCCCTGAGATGATCAGATATAACCCTGAGAGCAATATCCCAATTTTCCCTGACCCCGTAAGGCTTACCGGTAATTTCCGAAATTTCCTTAATGACAGACTGAAAAATATCAGTCTCGTAATTTGATTTTTTGCCCTGAACAATCATGCAGAGCCTTTCGAAACCCATACCTGTGTCAACATGTTTTGCAGGAAGCTGTTCCAGGACGCCATCTGCACGGCGGTTATACTGTATAAAGACAAGGTTCCAGATTTCGATTACCTGGGGGTGGCCTTTATTTACCAGATCTTTTCCCGGTATCTTCTTTCGTTCCTCATCATCGCGTATATCAACATGGATCTCTGAGCACGGGCCGCACGGGCCAGTCTCGCCCATTTCCCAGAAGTTATCCTTTTTTGATCCATCCAGGATTCTGCCTTCAGGAATAGTAAAGCATTTTTGCCAATAGCTGAAAGCCTCATTGTCTCTTGCTACCTTATCTTCCTTGCTGCCTTCAAAGATTGTGGCATACAGCCTGTCCTGGGGAATTCCGAGCTTGTCTACAAGCAATTCCCATGCCCAGCCAATTGCTTCTTCCTTGAAATAGTCTCCAAATGACCAGTTGCCTAGCATTTCAAACATAGTGTGGTGATAGGTATCATGACCTACTTCCTCCAGGTCATTATGTTTTCCCGATACCCGCAGGCATTTCTGGGAGTTTGCAACTCTTTTGTTCTCTGCGATCCTGTTCCCGAGGAAAATGTCTTTGAACTGGTTCATCCCGGCATTGGTAAACATTAGGGTGGGATCATTTTTAATTACCATAGGAGCTGAAGGCACAATAACATGACCTTTAGATTTGAAAAATTCAAAAAACAGCTGCCTCAGTTCCTGTGCCTTCATCTTATTTAGAATTGTGTTAAATTAGAGTTGATCAATTTTTGGCTTGTAAAATTAATTTATTTGCTTTAGATTTGTGAAATTGCAACACATATTTTAAGAAATCTATTACCTGTTGTTACGAAATCGCAAATATGTACTTGATTTATCCGATCTGCAATACAAGCAGGTAAAGATGCACTGGGGCAAGAAGCTTTTGCATATCTTTTTATGGTTTGCGGTTTCTGTTCTGGTGGCTACAGTCTATGGAACATTTTTCGAAAACATATTTGGTTCTCCGAAAGAGAAGTTACTTACCCAGCAGATTGAAAACTTAAAGCTGCAATACACATTAATCGGAAGAGAGCTTGATAATTCCGTTGCAGGCCTTAACAGTTTCAGATTGTCTGATGAAAAACGGTACAGGCCTATTCTCGAGATGGACAGTGTTCCTGAGTCTTACAGAAAAGGAGGTTTCGGAGGGGTTGACAGATACAGTGATCTTCAGGGTTATTTGAACTCTGACCTTCTGATTGCGTACAAATCAAAAATAGATGAGATAAAAAGCATGGCGACTGTTCAGAGCGAATCGTTCAAGACAATTGCCGAGAGAAGCGTTGAATGGAAAAGGGAGATTGATCATTTTCCGGGGATAAGCCCGGTTAGTGTAAAATTCAGACTCGGCGACGGGTATAAGTGGCGGGCCATTCACCCGGTATTGGGTACACCAAGAATGCACAACGGTCAGGATTTTGATGTGCCATACGGCACCCAGGTATATGCAACCGGTGATGGCACCATAATTGAATCGGGCTGGAACTCGGGCGGTTTCGGAAACTGCATCGTTATTGATCATGGCTATGGTTTTCAGACAGTATATGGCCATCTGAGCGATATTAAGGTTTCTAAGGGTCAGATAGTCAAAAGAGGCGATCTTATAGGGATAAGCGGAAGCACAGGTTTATCTTCAGGACCCCATCTGCATTACCAGGTAGAACAATTCGGTGCCCATAAGAACCCCGTCAATTTCTTTAATAATGATGTGAATCCTGAGGAATATAACGATATGATTCAGGCTTTCGAATCCAAATCAAAATTAAGATAATCTCCACGTTTCTATTTTATTCTTCTTATTATCCCTGTCAGGTAATGAGTATCTTTTTTTCAGAATTGATTATCTTTGCACATTATGACACCTACGAAATATAAATTTGACCCTGATTCTCTGAGCTTTGATAAAATCCGGCTCGGCATAAGAACCTTATTGCTCAGATTTCTTGCATATTTTGTCGCGTCAGTCCTTATTGCCCTGGTCTACTGGGGTATTTTTGCGACCTTCTTCGATTCGCCTAAAGAAAAAGCCCTGAAAAGGGAAGTTGCGCAGATGACCATCCAGTATGATCTTATTCACAGGGAAATGTCAAATGTTGAAAACGTCCTGGAAGATTTGCAGAAAACCGATGATAATCTCTACAGGACAATCTTTGAAGCAGAACCAATCCCTTCAACATTAAGAGACGGCGGAATAGGAGGGGTAAACAGATATGAAGCCCTTGAGGGCTACGATAATTCCAGTCTTGTGATCGAAACTGCCAACAGACTCGATAAGATCAGGAAGAAGGTTTATGTCCAGTCAAAATCTTTTGATGAATTGATTAAGCTTGCCCGGAACAAGGAAGATATGCTTAAAGCAATCCCGGCTATAATTCCGATTTCAAACAAGGATCTCACAAGGACTGCTTCGGGTTTTGGCTGGAGGATACATCCTATTTATAAGATCAGTAAGTTTCACTACGGAATGGATTTCACGGCTCCCCTGGGAACCGATGTCTACGCTACAGGCGATGGCACTGTTATTGATATAACCACTGCCCAGAGAGGTTTTGGTAAAAATATAACCATTGACCATGGTTTCGGATATAAAAGCATTTACGCTCATCTGAGCAATTTTAATGTCAGGCTGGGCCAGAAAGTCCAGAGAGGAGATGTTATAGGATATGTCGGCAGCACAGGGACATCGGTGGCCAACCACCTTCATTATGAGATCAAGCTTAATGGTGTAAATGTTGACCCGGTCAACTATTACTTTGAGGATTTAAACTCAGCTCAATATGAAAAAATGATCGAGATTGCATCCAAAACAGGACAGTCATTTGATTAGATCTTCAGTGATCCCGGTTTTTATACAAATTTCAGGTATGCCATACAGAGAAAAAAAGGTCGAAAAACTGTACTATTCAATAGGAGAGGTAGCTGTAATGCTCGAAGTCCCTGTTTCCACCATTCGTTTCTGGGAAAATGAGTTTGAGATACTCAAACCCATGAAAAATAAAAAAGGCAACAGGCTTTTTACCCAGAACGATATTAAAAACCTGAAAATTCTGTATCATCTTGTCAAAGAAGAAGGAATGACACTTTCAGGTGCAAAAAAGAAGCTTTCTGAAAAGTGGGATGAAACCGATTATAAATATGAGATAAACGAATCTCTGCAAAAAATTAAAACCCTTCTTCTGGAAATAAGAGATAATATATGATTCATCTCAGTGGAAGTATTTTTTCTACAGCCCCGGAAATTTTGGAATCAAACTGAATTGCACGACTGCCCTTTGCATAAAGTGAAGAACCCGGGGGAAGGATTCAGAGCTTATCTACACGGAGAATAACAAAGAAAACAATATGAAATTAAAAGATCTTTGTTCCTACCTCGATTCGGCTGTCCCTTTATCATTTCAGGAAGGTTATGATAATTCAGGATTGCAGGTTGGCTCACCGGAGAGTGAAATATCCTCTGTGCTCCTTACTCTTGATGTTACCGAAGAGGTTATCCGGGAAGCAATCGCGCTTAACTGCAATATGTTGGTTTCACATCATCCATTGATTTTCCATCCCGTCAGGAGCCTCACCGGTAAATCATTCACGGAAAGAATAATCCTAAGCGCAGTTAAGAATGATATAGCCATCTATTCAGCACATACAAATCTTGATATATCAGGTGCAGGTGTAAGCAGGAAGATGGCAGATAGGCTGGGCCTTGAGGAGGTTAGCATATTATCTCCTTCAGAAAATATTCTGATAAAGCTTGTCACATATATTCCTGTAGATCATCTTGACAGTGTAAGAACTGCTGTTTTTGAGGCTGGGGCAGGAGTTATAGGTAACTACGACAGATGCGGATTTACAACGGAAGGAACAGGAAGTTACAGAGGCAATGAAATGACAAATCCTTTCAGGGGAGAAAAGGGTAAGTTGCACAATGAGAAAGAGATCAGGTTTGAAACCATCCTTTTTTCGCATCTCAAAGAGAAAGTGGTCGCCGCACTTCTCGCGGCACATCCCTATGAGGAGGTTGCCTACGATCTTTATTCACTTCTGAACAAAAATTCCGGTTCAGGATTGGGCTGCATCGGAAAACTTCATGAGCCCATTTCAGAAATGGACTTTCTGAGACTTGTCTCATCTGTCTTCAGCATAAAAGCCCTCAGGTACTCTAAACCAACGGGGAATAATATTAGCAGGGTTGCATTATGCGGAGGTTCAGGTGCATCACTTTTAAACATGGCAATAGGTTCAGGAGCTGATGCCTTTATCACTGCAGATATTAAATATCATGATTTCTTTAATACTGAAAATAAGATACTGCTCGTTGATACCGGTCATTATGAAAGTGAAAAATTCTCTGTAGAAATATTAAAAGACCTAATTATTAAAAAATTCCCTAAATTTGCAGTCCGGTTTTCAGAAACAAATACGAATCCGATAAATTATTTTTAAAAATGGAAAAAGCAAAATTACATGAATCTGAAATTTCTGTAGAAGAGAGATTAAGGGCATTATATGGTTTGCAATTGGTTGATTCAGAGATAGATAAAATTAAAACTTTAAGGGGCGAGCTGCCTCTTGAAGTACAGGATCTGGAAGATGAGATTGCCGGACTTGAGACAAGGTTAGGGAATCTGAAAGATGAAGTGGCAAACCTTGAAAAGTCGGTTGTTAAGAAGAATAATGAGATTACTGATGCTGAAGGATTAATAAAAAAATACGAGGAGCAGCAGAAAAACGTAAGAAATAACAGGGAATTTGATTCTTTATCCAAGGAAATTGAATATCAGAACCTCGAGATTGAATTATTCAATAAGAAAATTAAAGAATTCAATTTTCTGATCGAAGAAAAGAAATTGGTTATTGCCGATTCAGAAGCTACTCTCGCCGATCGCAAGTCTGATCTTGAAAATAAAAAATCTGAGCTTGATGAGATTATATCAGATACTCAGAAAGAAGAGGAAGGCTTGTACAAAAAATCTGAAAAAGTTGAAGCAATTATTGAAGAAAGATTGCTTACCGCTTATAAAAGGATCCGGTCCAATGCCAGAAACGGTCTTGCCGTTGTTCCTGTTCAGAGAGATGCCTGCGGAGGCTGTTTTAATCAGATTCCGCCTCAGCGACAACTTGATATTAAATCAAGAAAAAAGATAATCGTCTGTGAATATTGTGGACGAATTCTCGTTGACGATGAGATAATAAAAGAGGGCCACCTATAAAAGTGACTTTGTAAAATATTGACGGCCGGCTTTAATTAGCCGGCTTTTTTGTTTTTGAAAAATCCTAACTTTACATCATAATTAAAAACTTCGCTTAATGACCAATACGGATTTTAAACGAATTGTTGCTGAAGGAATTCCTGATGAACTTCCAGGGGCTAAGTCTTATGATCAGAATATCAATCACGCCCCGAAGAGAAAAGATATTCTCAATGACACTGAAAAGCGTCTTGCAGTAAAAAATGCTCTCCGTTATTTCCCGGTTAAATTCCATGCTGTTCTGGCAGGGGAGTTTGCAAATGAGCTCAATTTATACGGTCGGATATATATGTTAAGATTCAGGCCTGATTATGAGATAAAAGCCCGGCATCTGGATGATTTTCCTTACCGCTCGCGCAATGCAGCTGCAATAATGCTTATGATTTCCAATAATCTTGACACTGCGGTGGCACAGCATCCTCATGAGCTCATAACCTATGGGGGCAATGGTGCGGTCTTCCAGAATTGGGCTCAGTATAGGCTGGTAATGAAATATCTTTCTGAGATGACCGATGAGCAGACCCTGGTAATCTACTCGGGGCATCCTCTTGGTCTTTTTCCTTCACCAAAAGAAGCCCCGAGACTTATTGTAACCAATGGGATGGTGATTCCAAATTATTCTTCACAGGATCACTGGGAAAAATTCAATGCCCTTGGCGTTTCCCAGTATGGTCAGATGACGGCAGGTTCTTTCATGTATATTGGTCCGCAGGGCATTGTCCATGGTACAACAATAACCATTCTTAATGCGGCGCGAATGATAGCTAACGAAGGTAATCGTAAAAAGATAATGCTGTTTGTATCGTCGGGACTGGGAGGAATGTCAGGAGCTCAGCCAAAAGCGGCAAAAATTGCAGGTTTAATTTCCGTGATAGCTGAAGTGAATCCCAAAGCTCTGAAGACCAGGCATACACAGGGATGGGTAGATGAGGTATTCGCTGACCTCAATAGTCTGGTAATAAGGGTAAAAGAGGCAATTTCAGCAAATAAAGTCACATCGATCGCTTATGAAGGGAATATAGTTGATTTATGGGAAAAATTTGCTGACGAAAAAATCTTTGTGGATATGGGTTCTGACCAGACCTCTCTTCATAATCCATGGTCAGGAGGTTATTATCCTGCAGGATTGAGCTTTGAAGAGTCAAATCTCATGATGTCAGATAATCCGGAAAAATTCAAGAGTACAGTTCGTGAATCATTAAGAAGGCAGGTGGCAGCAATCAACAGGCACACAGCAATGGGAACCTATTTTTTTGACTATGGAAATGCCTTCCTCCTGGAAGCTTCAAGAGCCGGCGGCGATATTCTTAGAGACGACGGGGAATTTAGGTATCCATCATATGTTCAAGATATTATGGGACCTATGTGTTTCGATTACGGATTTGGACCCTTCAGATGGGTATGCTGTTCGAACAAACCTGAAGATCTTGAATTAACAGACAAAATTGCTGTTGATACACTGCGGAACATTCTGGAAAAATCGCCGGACCGGATACGACAGCAACTGCTGGATAATATTCACTGGATTGAAGAAGCCGGAAGGAATAAGCTGGTGGTGGGATCGCAGGCACGGATACTTTATGCCGACGCTGAAGGCAGAATGGAAATTGCTTCAGCTTTCAACAGGGCAATAGCAAAAGGCATAATTTCTGCTCCCATTGTAATTGGACGTGATCATCATGATGTATCTGGCACTGATTCACCTTACAGGGAGACCTCAAATATCTATGACGGTTCAAAGTTCACCGCCGATATGGCTGTTCAGAATGTTATCGGCGATTCCTTCCGTGGTGCTACATGGGTCTCGCTTCACAATGGAGGCGGAGTGGGGTGGGGAGAGGTCATAAACGGTGGATTTGGAATGGTGCTGGATGGCACACCGGATATGGAAAACAGGCTCAGAATGATGCTGCATTGGGATGTCAATAATGGTATTGCCAGACGAAGCTGGGCAAGGAATGAAGGAGCTTTGTTTACCCTGAAGAGAGAAATGGAACGGACGCCGGGACTGATAGTCACTGTTCCATATATTGCAGATGATGAGCTTATTGATAACGCGCTGTCAAAGACTTAAAAAATTCCGCAGGCCAGCATAGCAAGCATGCAGTCACTTACAACTTCTATATTCCTGTTTCTTAAGAAATCGGCAAATTCTCTGTTTTCAGTCCCCGGATTGAAAATAATTCTTCTGGGATTCAGGGAAAGTATATAATCATAATATTCCTTCTGGTTCTCCGCGTTCAAATATAATGTAACAGTATGCACAGGACCTATATCCTCGGGCATGCCGGTTCTTATTCTCAGATTATCTGCATCAATTTCTCTTCTCCCGATAGCTATTACAGGTATATTTTTGTTCTGAAGAGTCTTAATTGCTCTGAATGAGTATCTTGCGGGATTGGGACTGGCTCCCAGTACGAGTGTGGTTTTTTCCATATTAAGTAGCTGGTCAGGAATCGTCGCGGGAGAGCATGGCAACAGCTATAGCGGTAATACCTTCTTCTCTTCCGATGAATCCCATTTTTTCAGTAGTAGTTGCTTTAATACCGATATTTCCGGAATTACTTTCAACTATTTCAGATATTATATCTTTCATCTGCTGAATGAAAGGCGCTACCTTAGGTTTCTCAAGGCAGATTGTACTGTCTATATTAATTATACTGTAACCTTTCTGTCTGACAAGCTCAAAGGTACTCTTAAGCAGAATTTTACTATCGATGTTTTTATACTTACTGTCAGTGTCGGGAAAGTAATATCCGATATCTCTTAATCCGGCGGCTCCCAGTAATGCGTCGCATATTGCATGTATAAGCACATCACCGTCAGAATGGGCCACACAGCCTTTTTCAGAAGGAATCTTAACACCTCCTAACCATAAATCCAATCCTGATTCAAGCTGGTGAAAATCAATGCCTTGCCCTATCCTTAAGTTCATCCTTTGGATCTGCTGGCGTTTCTGAGAGCATTGAAATCGAAGGCGATGGAAAACCGTAAAGTACGAGCCAAAGGATTATTTTGTGCCAGGGGCATCAGATACGAGAAATCAAGGGTAAACGCTTTCAGTCTGAATCCGGCACCTGTGGTGAAGTATTTAATGTTACCTTTTGAAGGATCTTCATACGAGAACCCGCCCCTTAAGGCAAATTGATTATTATACCAATATTCAAGTCCGGCACTATAGGTTATTTCGTGTAATTCTTCCTTAAAACCTCCGGGAGCATCATAAAATGACTGAAAGATTGCAACCGGGACAGAAACATTAGGATCTTTTCCTGATTTTATTTCCGAAACTGCTGTGTGAACAGTGTCCCCTTTTGCATCTATTTCCCCGACATTATAATATCTTGGAGGAGTCGGAACAAGAAGTTTATTAAGATCAAGAGTAGCAGTTATCTTATTAAAATGGTCCAGATTTATTGTGAGAGAAGAGCCAAGCCGCATATTCATCGGAATAAAATCTGCCGGCTGGGAAGATGAATAGCTCATCTTTGCTCCGATATTGGAGAAATTCAGTCCAAATGCGAGTTGTGCATCTTTTGCGAAAACGGTGATTTTTTTCTGGTAGTAGCCTGAAATGTCTGCAGCGAAGGATGTCCCCGGTTTTGTTACATCTCCGCCTGCAGAGAATCCGCTGGTCAGGTTTGAATAAATAAATCTGAAAGTAACTCCTCCGGAAAGATTTTCGGTAAATAGCCTGGAATAGCCTGCATCTATGGCAAATTCATTGGGATTAATGTTACGCAGAGGATTTCCGAACTCATCTGTTAAGGGAACAAGACCGAGTGATGAATAAATCAGGCTTCCGGCTATGACCTGCCTGGAGTCGATCCTCTTATAACCAGTAAGATATGCTAAATTGATATCCGGAACAAGATTCCTGAGCCACGGAGCATAAGAAATTCCTAAACCGGCATTACCATCTATAAATGCAAATTTTGCAGGATTCCAGTGCA
Organism: uncultured Bacteroidales bacterium; assembly: GCA_963715785.1. GTDB lineage: Bacteria > Bacteroidota > Bacteroidia > Bacteroidales > VadinHA17 > LD21. The sequence continues at coordinate 36,007 of OY970276.1, read as the reverse complement.
TACTGTAAACATCGGGAGAAGTGGCAACACCTGCATCCCCCATGGCACCTGCTCTTGAATCGGGAGCAATTGTCAGAAATGGAACAACTGTCTGTATCGCGTTAAGCTGACCCGAAGCGATTTGAGAAAAAAGGAATGTTTTACCTGAGAGGGCTATTAGAAATAAAACAATTGCAAGTTTCTTTTTCTTCATAATGAATCTTATCATTCTTCTAATTTACAAATATAGAACTATTTTTAATCCTGAATATTGTGCACTAATCACAAAATGATCATTCGCCCCGACACTCTCGCTTTCTCCCCGTTTCCGGTAACAATTATAATAGTATAGGGATACAATCCTTGACCTGCATTCCCTCCTCCGTCAATAGTACCGTCCCATATAAGCGGCGGCAGCGTATATCCGGCAGATATAACTTTTTTGTTTATTGTTTTTATTATTCTGCCGTCGATGCTGTATATGATCAGGGTGACATCCAGGTTGATGTCAGGCCTGTTATGTTCCAGGCTGATTCTTGTTTCATTCCTGAAAGGATTCGGATAATTTAAAAGGTTGCTTAAAATGAAGCTCCCTCCTCTCACAACTCTGAAGTTTAAGGTTTTTTCAGAAGAGTTATTGAAATTATCCCAGGCCTTGAGAGTGATGGAATGGGTGCCCTCTGAAAGTCCCGTTAGATCATAATTAATCCTGCCCTGCTTATAGTTGTTGAAGTCATCTTCAAAATAATTGTTCAGTACAAATGATTTGTTAGGTTCATTGTCGAGATAACAGGTCAAATCGTGACCTATGCCGGAGCCTGTTGTATTAATGCCTCCCTCATCATTAAGTATAGCAAGGAGTTTGGGATTGCTGTCGGTCACACCTCCGTTTCTGAACAGTGTATCATTCATATAAAGCCTGATTTCCGGTCCGGAAGTGTCAGAAACTGCGGAATTGAAGAAGCCGCCTACAATTATGTTGCTGAAGCTGCCATTCATATCCTGGCTTTCATCATTAGAGTAATAGCTGATCTTCCCTGCTCCGAATGAATAATTGATATCTCTCGGAACTATGAATGTAAACCTGAATTCTCCGTCTTTAGCCATGGTTTTGCCACTGAAAAGAATATTGTTCCTCTGAGTGAATGTCATGCTCTGGCCTCCATCATTGGCAAGTGTTTTTATTATACTTGCCTTGTCATAAATAACCGGTGATACAGTGCCGTTGAAGGTGTTCATACGATTTCCGAGAGGGTCCTCAATATGACCAGCGATTGTAACAACGGAAAGTGCCTTGAGACTATCTATTTTATCGCTGACTGAAACATTATTAACTGAGTCGGTAATGACCTTTCCATGATACGGATATCCGAGCTTTAAGGCGGGGTCGCCAAGAAGCGTGAAGTTTCTCTTATTAGGACCGGAGCCTGACTTGTTTTTGGCGATTCTTATTATATCGCCCAGGCATAATGAATTACCCTGACTGTCGCGTTCGAATGCGCAGCTGAAAATGTTTTTGTTCAGGTCATAATTCGGAGCGGAGTAGACAACTCTTGTAGTGGACATTAAAGCTATCCCTCCTCCATTCTTATTTAGCAGCACCATCTCTCCTCCCGAAGGCTTACCTGTTATCTGTCTGGTGGCCAGATTTATATCAACATCATCAAAACGGCTGAATTCACAGGTAGCAGTAATGAAAAGAGGTAGTTTTCCCCCGTTTTTCCATGAATTGATATCCTGTGTTTTAACGACTCCCTCAGCGGAGAGTCCGCTCTCGTTCCCGTGTCCTGTATAATTGAAAATGAGGCATCCTGAATTAATACGGTCATTGATTGCTTTATTCGCATCAGGATAGGATTGACCGTTTACGGTTGTCGTCTGCCTGAAAGCATCAAGGTAAATTTTATCAATATTATAAGCCGGGACGCTGTCATTCAAAACTGCCGCAAGACCTTCGGCATCAGCCATGTGCGTATTGCCATCTTCATCATCTGCAGTAAGACAAATGACATTTTTCCAATCACCCATATTCCCGGGATCAATGTAACTCTTTATCTTTGAGAGCACTATGCCTGCCTGGGTAGTGTCAGATACCGGAAGCCGGCCAATACCTATTGCCTCAGCACCATCAGCTTCTCCTTCACCATCACCGAGCAGTCCGTAAAAATCATCCGATGTAAATGAAGAAACAACAGTATTTGAATTTTCCGACTGATATGTCGGAACAAAATTCGGATTGCCTGGAGGCGGAGTTTTATTTTCATACGATCCATCACCAAAAAGAAGAAGATATCTGAGAGGATGATTGGTGCCAGTTTGTTTAAGATATTTCATTCTCAGATAATTTCTGATTGCAGAGATATCGGGTATCCCGCCGGAAAACTCGTTATAGATCTGTTGTGGTGTAACTATCTGTGAAACAAGGCCATCGTTATTAGAATGAAGTTCGGCAAGCTTCGCGGCATAAGCATTGAAAAGCGGATGTGTAAGAATGATCAGATCCGCAGGATCTGAGGCATGCAGGTTCTGGTTGGGGACAGCTGAGGGTTTAATTACAGGTTTGGCTGCCTTTGAGGGATCAAAGGCTATGAATGTCCTGAGTGAGTCAGTTGCACTCTTAAATTCAATATTGTCACCGGCTCTTGTGTACAATACCTGCTTGACATTGAAGGGGTCAGAAACATCCCATATCACAGGATCGTTGTTTATGCTTCGCATAGTAAATCCGGTTATCATTCCCGGAGCAATTGACTTTGAATCACGTAATACTGTCTCAGAACCAGAAAAAGTATTCAGTTTTCTGCCATGCAATGATATCCAGTCAAGCCATCCGGCTGCACCCGCTTCGCCGTTATCAAAAAATTTTAAGTCATAAACCGGGGACTCTGCTGAGGCCTGAATCGAACCTGTCGAATCGGTTATCTGGAAATATGTACCGGTATAATCAAAAAGATTAACTCCCTGAACCTGCAGGCTTGCTTTTACTGTCTGTCCTTCATAAAGGCGGAATAGAGTGGGCACAGAAGCTCTTGCAGCTACCCTGATCCTGTAGTGAACATTTTCGGCAAGATTAAGGTCAGTGAAAGCCGGATCAATATGAATGGAGGAGATCTGCTGAAACCATTCCCTGCCTGATTTAATGATATTTACATCATCTGATTCATGCACAAACAAGACATCAGATTCAGGGGAACTGTAAGCTGCCGGCAGAGATGGTTCTGCAGCTTCAGCAATCTCTTTCGACGGGTCCGTCCCTGAGGTAATAAAATAGAAAGCGGTATCAGAATAATTGTGATGCTGATAGTCATATTCCCCGCTGGAAGGATTATAATTCCATCTTGAAGTGCCCTGGGCATAGAATAGAAGGTAGTCTCCATCATTGAAAACACCATCGCTGCCTTTCTCTGTAAATACTGCAATTTCCTTCAGGTCATCAGGTTTCGGTGCATCATTATAATATGATAACTGGCCAAAATTGTTTCCATAAATCTTCGGGTTGGATGGATCGGCTAATCCAAGCTGCCTGAGCGCTGAGTAGTCGATCCTGTATATGCCATCCGATGTGACTGCAATCCTGAACCACAAACCGGCAGCGAGTACAGAACCCGGAGAATAACTATCTTTGGAACTCTGCGGATACAGGTAAGCTGGTAAAAGCAAAAGGAAGGCCGATATTTGAAATATTCTTCTCATTCACTGACAAAGATAGAAATGTGTATCAGGTTTGGCAGTTTATTTTGTTTTTTTGTAATCAATGAATTAATATAATATTAACGACGGCTTTACGTTGATATTGCAGTAATTTTTAGTATGTTGAGGCTGGTTAATAAGATCCTTATAATTATCTTCCTGATTCCCGGGTATTGTTTCGGACAGGAGACTGATCCGGGTCCCGGATTTCAGATGATGATGATAAAAAATCCATCTCTGGCAGGAAGCAGCGGGGAAGGATCACTCAGGCTTTCATACCTTAATTTTTATCCTGGAAATAATTATAACCTTCATTCTGTCTATGTTTCTTATGACTTCTATTATACGGAACTGCATGGCGGAGCAGGTATCTATATTGCCGACGATTATCTTGGGGGTATTATCAATGATTTCAGGAGCGGGCTGTCTTATGCATACTTTCTGCAGGCCGGTAAGGATTTTTTTATTAATGCAGGACTTTCGGCTTCTGTCTGCCACAGAGGCTATAATTTCAGCGATGCAATTCTGCCGGATCAGATTGACGCACTTGGAGGAGTATCGGTACCGTCTTCAGAAGTGCTGGCATCCCAGGGTAAAACTGTATTTGATGTAGGAGTAGGGTTCCTGTTCATGTCAGGAAAATTCTCAGGTGGATTTTCCATCAGTCATTTAGCAGAACCCGACCTTTCTGCAACAGGCAGCACAAATGACAGGTTAAAGCGAGATCTGCTGGTTCATCTTTCCGGAGATTTTGATCTCGGAACGGCAAAAAATCTAAAAATACAGCCTCTTACATATTTAGAAATGCAAGCCGGATTTCTTAACGGGGGAGCTGGAGCTGCTCTTGAAAGTAAATTTCTGGCAATCAATCTTTTATTATTGGGCAATACAGGAAACAATATTAATATTCAGACAGGGTTTTCAGTTACTGCCGGAAGGATCTCTTTTTATTATAATTACAGGTTTAATGTGGAATCAGGAAATAATTTGCTTCCTTTATCACTTCTGCATCAGACAGGACTGGCTTTCAGTTTGAATAATGTTGAAAAAAGAAATGCAATCAAAACAATAAATTTCCCTAAATTGTAGTTATATTTGGTGAGTAGAAAAAAATGATTTAGAAAAATTGTTATATTTGGTGTTCTTAAAAGCCGTAAAACTAAAGGAGTTATGTATAAATTCAGAGCCTTACCAGTCGTTTTAATCGCTGTATTGCTGTTTACTTCCTGTATATTTAAGAAAAAAGGGAAAGACGAGGTTTCCACCTCAACCGGATGGAAGTATAATGATCCTGATAATGGTGGATTCGAAGTCGCTTTAGGAGCTGATCAGAAAACAGGTCCTGGCCTGGTGCTTATTGAAGGAGGCCGTTTTACCATGGGAGAGGTACAACAGGACGTAATGTTCGATTGGAATAATGCCCCCAGAACTGTTACAGTTTCTTCATTTTATATGGATGAGACGGAAGTTAAGAATGTTGATTACCGCGAGTATCTTTTCTGGCTGCGCCGTGTATACAAAGATTATCCCGAAGTTTACAGGAGAGCATTGCCGGATACGCTTGTATGGAGAACCCCTATGGGTTTCAACGATCCGTATGTACAGTATTATTTCAGACACCCATCATATAATAATTATCCTGTTGTAGGTGTAAGCTGGGTTAAGGCAAATGATTTCTGTCTATGGAGAACAGACAGGGTAAATGAACAGTTGTTAATTGACCTGGGAGAGCTAAATCCCGATCCAAATCAGGTTAATGAGAAGAACTTTAATACGGAAGCATATCTGGCAGGCCAGTATGAGGGTGTTGTAAATCAGCTGCGCGAGAGTAAAGATCCAAATAAGACAGAACGGCGCACTAACTTTGAAGACGGAGTTCTTCTTCCGAGCTACAGGCTTCCTACTGAAGCTGAATGGGAGTTTGCTGCCTATGCTCTGAGAGGAAATACATTTGAGGAAAGGATCTACGAAAGAAGAATATATCCATGGGATGGCCATAATGTCAGAAATTCCTCCAAAAAGAACAGGGGCCAGATGATGGCAAATTTTGTACGCGGAAGAGGTGACCTGATGGGCGTAGCCGGAAGCCTTAACGATAACGGCAGCATTACCGTTGATGTTAAGTCATACTGGCCGAATGATTACGGTCTTTATTGCATGGCAGGCAATGTCAATGAATGGGTTGCAGATGTTTATCGTCCTCTTACTTCTGAAGATGTTGATGCGTTCAATCCTTTCCGGGGTAACGTCTACACAGATCTGAAGCGCGATGCCAATGGCTCAGTGGTTGCTAAAGACAAACTTGGACGTCTGATACTTGATACGGTTAAAGATGTTGATGTGGCTAACAGATATAACTATCAGAAAGGCGATTACAGGAATTACAGAGATGGTGACCTTCAGTCATCCATACCTGCCGGAGGAGGAACTGACTTCACAGTTGATGATGGCAAGAAAGGCTCTCTAAGAATGTATGCTGAAGACAATTCTGCCAATGCTAATGACTTTGTAACGCTCATTAATGATAATTCCAGAGTATACAAAGGCGGATCATGGAAAGACAGGGCTTACTGGCTCAATCCTTCAACAAGACGATACCTCGATCAGGAAAGCTCACGCGATGATATTGGATTCAGGTGCGCTATGATCAGGGTGGGAAGTCCTTCAGGTTTATAAAATCTGGTTCTCTGAAAATATAAGCCTCATTATGAAATCATAGTGAGGCATTTTTTTAATGCCATGAAAACAGAACAATTATACGATCTTCTGAAAGAATCTGCAGGGGTGTCTACCGATTCCCGCACAGTTGGGAAGGGTCAGATTTTCTTTGCACTCTGGGGCGATACCTATAACGGAAATAAATATGCTGAGGAGGCCCTGGCGAGAGGAGCCTTGTGTGCAGTAATTGATGATCCCCAGTTTGAATCTGAAAACACAATTCTGGTTGACGATTGCCTTTTTGAACTTCAGGCGCTTGCAGCTCATCACCGGAAAGTTATGAATGTACCTGTACTCGCAATTACCGGGACAAATGGCAAGACCACTACCAAGGAGCTTCTTGCTTCCATTCTTTCAAAAAAATTTAAGGTTCATTATACAAAAGGAAATCTGAATAACCATATCGGAGTTCCGCTTACGATCTTGTCAGCACCTGCTGATACTGGGATGCTTATTATCGAGATGGGAGCAAGCCATATTGGTGAGATAAGGACATTGTGCCTTATCGCAAAGCCCGATTACGGATTGATAACCAATGTTGGCACAGCACATATTGAAGGATTTGGATCAGCTGATGGCGTTTTAAAGGCAAAAACTGAGCTCTATGAGCATCTGCGTAAAGTAAATGGCGTTGCATTCTACAATGACAGAGACCCGGTCCTCTCTGAGAAAATCTTCAGGATTATCAACAGGGCAGTTCCTTTTTCTGATCCTGCAGGAACTGATCTGATTGTCGAAAGACTGCCTTCTGATCTGAATCTAAAAGTATCGATAACCTATCTTCACCATACCTTTAATTTAAATACCAACCTCTTTGGTTCCTTTAACCTGGAAAATGTCAGGGCAGCAGTAGCCACCGGACTCTTTTTCGAAGTCGGCATAAATGATATTGCTGAAGCAATTGAAAAATATGAGCCTGCAAATAATAGATCACAGATAAAGATCACTAAAAATAATTCCCTTATATGTGATGCCTATAATGCCAATCCGACAAGTATGAGCTCTTCACTCGATTCTTTTTTCGCTATAAAGGCTGACAGGAAGGCAGTTATACTGGGCGACATGCTTGAATTAGGTGAGAAAAGTGAAGAGGAGCATCATAAAATACTGAAAATTCTGAAATCGAACCAGCCTGAAAAGGTTTTCCTGGTTGGCCAGGTATTCGGGAAGGCATCAGCGGATTCGGCTTTCAAGAGTTTTGATAATGTGGATAAACTGATTGAGTTTCTAAAGAAAGAGCCTTTAAAGGGGAATACAATACTTATTAAAGGATCCAGAGGAATAAGGCTTGAGAAGACGTATGAATTTTTATAGACAATTTATTTAATCGTATCAGCCACTCCGTTAAACTTGATGTTTATTAACAGCACTTCAGACTTGCTGCCGGATCTGACCCTGGGTCCCCATAAACCATATCCGGAGGAGACAATAAAATTAGTATTTCTTTTTTTCAGATAACCATAGCTTAATTCGTAAATCATTTCCGTAACATGGTTTAGCGGCCACATCTGGCCATTATGAGTGTGTCCCGAAAGTTCAAGATCAACGCCATGTTTTGCGGTTTCATCAAGCTGGAATGGCTGGTGGTCAAGGAGAATCACCGGCCTTGTTGTATCTGCCTGTTTCATCAGTTCGTCAAGTGTCATGCGTTCCTTCCTGTAAAAACGATAAGAATCCCTGTCAATTCTTCCGATCAGCTGGATTCCGCCTTCGAGAGTTACCATTTCATCCTTCAGGATCCTGATCCCCTTGCTTTCAATATAAGGGATTGTACGGGCCGCACCCCCAATAAATTCGTGGTTACCGGTAATGGCATAGAGTCCGTCAGTGCATTTTGGGCAGGTGAAATATTGCAGCAGATCACCTCTTAACACAGGTCCTATCTCACCATCGACTATATCTCCCAGGAGCAAGACAAGATCGGGTTTCAGATCTTTAATCATCGATGACATTTTTTTAAGACTTCTTTTCCTGATAATGCTTCCCAGGTGGATGTCAGACACCGCAGCTATTCGCAGGTTTTTTACTGCTCCGGCAGACTTGTTAATTGTAATATCATATTCCTTCGTTACAGGAATAATTGCATTTATAAATCCTCCGATTATTAACAGCGCAGAAGATGAGGCTATAATTATAAATGACCACTTACGGTAAAGAAGAATGTTTTCGCCTTTTACGATTCCGGGAATTCTTAAAATAAGTAATATGATATCGGACGCAATGAAAAACAGGAAGCCATACAGCATGAATGCAAGCCAGAAGCCTCCAATGATATTAAGAATATCTGTTATTACCGATGAATGTTTTGACTCAAGGATCTTCGCAACAATAAACATTACAGCGACTATAAAACAGGTAATTATGTATAGAAGCCTGTGGTCGCGCAGGCTGGGTAAAGCCTTGTATCCCTTGTAAAAAATATAAATATTTACCAGGGAATAAATTGTCAGTGCGATAGTAAAAAATACAATCATTTGGTATCTCTTCATTTTAATTCTGTTTTATGACGTCAGGCTTGTATATGTTTTGTTGCCTTTAACATAAAACTCAAAAACAATGCTCTTGTTCAATATCGATTCAATGGCTTGGTCTGTTCCTAATTTCTTTACAGCAATCCTCTTTTCTCTAAGTTTCTCTAAGGCTCTGTAATAATCCATATGTGCCTGCCATACAGCCCAGGCGCTTCTGAAATTTCCCTGCAGGACGAAATAAGCGGCTGCCAGTCCATCCAATAATTTTCTGATCAGCAATATAGATCTCAGTTTATTGTCAGGAAAGTTTTTATAAATAAGAAACAAGCTGTTTCTGAAGTTCAGATATGTTTTAAATGGTGAAATGTAAGGCAGGGTTCCTCCTCCGACGTGGTAAATAACCGAATCGGGCAAAAAGCAGACCCGGTATCCTGCTTTATGAAAGCGCCAGCACAGATCGATCTCCTCCATATGAGCAAAAAAATCACCGTCGAAGCCTCCGCACTTTTTCCATGCTTCGCTTTTCACGACCATGCAGGCACCGCTTGACCAGAATACATCTATCCGAGAATCATACTGTCCGGTGTCTTTTTCAACCATATTTATTATCCTTCCCCGGCAGAAAGGATAACCATACTTGTCGATAAAGCAGCCAGCAGCACCGGCATGTTCGAAGTGGTCTTTTCTTGAATATGAAAGTATTTTTGGCTGACACGAAGCTACATCATCGTTATTATCCATAAATCTGACCAGGGGCTGAAGCCAGTTTTCGGTCACCTCAATATCCGAATTAAGAAAAACATAATATCTGGCATCAAGCTGATTTATTGCGAGGTTGTATCCCTCTGCAAAGCCATAATTTTTATCGAGTCTTATGAGTTTAACAGCAGCGAAGTTATATTCAACCCAATCGACCGATCCGTCTGTAGAGCCATTATCTGCAACACAAACTATAGTCTCCCCGTCAATAGAATATCTGATAACAGTGCCCAGAAATTTCTTCAGGAAACCAAGGCCGTTCCAGTTTAAGATAACTATTGCCGTTTTAGTCATTTATAACAGGTTTTTTATGTTTCCAGCGGCGGTGGCTCCATAGCCAGTATTCAGGCTTGTCACGGATTATCTCTTCGAGTTTCCGTACATGTGTTTCCGTTAACAGGTTTTCCGACAGACCTTTTGAATGGTCATGAAGCAGTTCCACATTGAGATTGTAATGTCCCCTATTTACTTTTTGAATATGGAAATATACTATCGCCATATCGTATTTTGAGGCTATTTTACCGGCACCGGTATATACGGCTGTATCCTGATTCAAAAAGGTTGTCCAGTACTTAATATCACCCCACGCAGGTATCTGGTCCGATATAAAAATTGAAAGTGTATTGATGCCCCTGTTCTTATAGTCTATGATATCTCTTATTACATGCGATGTAGGTGTAAGAACTAAGCCAAACTTTGATCTGTGGACATTTATGAAATCATTGAAATACCTGTTCTGAAGCGGCCGGTAAATAATTATAGTATTATATTGGAGATATTCAGGAAGCAACGTTGGCCATTCCCAGTTGTTATAGTGACCAAGTACAGCAATTACATCGCGCTTTTCCTTCCGGAGTTCATCAATTATTTCCAGATTACTATATGTGAATCTTTTCCTCTGTGTCGATTCCGACATGTGTGTGAGTTTGAGAGTCTCGATTATCAGATCGGCAAGATGCCTGTAGAATTTTTTCTCTATGATTCTGAGTTCCTCAGGTGTTTTTTCAGGGAAAGAATTCTTCAGATTGTCAGCTACAACTTTCCGTCTGTACGAAACAATATAATAAAGCAGAAGGTAAAGCAGATCAGAGAATAAATAGAGAACAGGAAATGGTAAAAGTGTTATGATCCAGTTTATTCCGTAAAACAGGTAATATCCGATAGCGGCCATCACAGAAAAAAGCTAATATTTCATAAATTTACTGATAATTTCGAGGATTTCAGCATAAACATGGCTGTTAGCGGCAAGAAATTCTTCACCCTTAAGATTTTTTTCATTTCCTGAAAAATCACTCACTTTTCCTCCTGCTTCCCTTACAAGAAGCATCCCTGCGGCAATATCCCACTCATGAAGGCTGTACTCATAGAAGGTTTCAAATCTGCCACAGGCGACATATGCAAGATCAATTGCAGCTGATCCCAGCCTCCTGATTCCATGAGTATGCTTACAGAAATACCCCAGGCATTGCAGGTATGAATCAAGCCTGCCGAAATCATTGTAGGGAAATCCAGTAGCAACCAGACTATCAGCCAGCGTTGCGGCTTTTGAAACATGGATCCTTGTTCCGTTCAACCAGGCTCCTCCTCCCTTCCAGGCTGTGAATACCTCATTTCCGCTTACCTCATATACCACTCCGGCAATAACTTCATCGTATTCCTTCAAAGCAATACTTATGGAAAACGGGTGAAAACCGTGAAGAAAATTTGTTGTGCCATCAAGAGGATCTATCACCCAACAATATTTTAAACCGACTTTCTTTGATGTTCCTTCTTCAGTAACAAATCCTGCTTCAGGAAAAAGCACGCTTAGGCGCTCGACAAGCATTTTTTCCGATCCCTTATCAACATAACTTACGAAATCATTTAGTCCCTTTCTTTCTGTCCTGTTAATATCAAATCCTTCAGATTCCCTCAGAATGAAAGCACCTGCCTCACGGGCTGCATTTTCAATTTCATTGCAAATTTGTTTTAGATCAGTCATACATTAATCAATTAGTTTTATACTCATTCTTCCTGATGGCGAAATACTTAAAAGCCTTACCTTCCTTATCTGTCCTGACAGTTTTGAATCCCAGGTATGTTCAACCCTTATATAATTGGATGTAAACCCGGTTATCTGTCCGTCAATGCGTGTATTTTCAAACAGCACCTTTGTTTCCAGTCCAATATTAAGGTTATTAAATTCAAGGTTTTTCATTTTTGAAAGTGAAATGAGCTTTTTACTCCTTTTCTCCTTATCATTATATGATACTTTAGCTGGAAGCTGTTGCGCAACAGTACCTGGTCTCTCAGAAAAGGAGAAGACGTGCAAATAGCTTAGCGGAATGGCCTCAAGGAATGAAAAAGTCTCGTCAAAATCTGAATCCGATTCACCTGGGAATCCTACTATAACATCAGCTCCCACGCCCGCCAGGGGTAGTTTCTGAAGAACCATCTTCACCCTCGAAGCAAAGGTATCTCTTGTATACCTTCTTCTCATCAGTCCGAGAATTTTATCGCATCCGCTTTGAAGGGGAATGTGGAAATGTGGCAGGATATTATCGCTGGCTGCTGCCAGTTCAATAAGTTCATCAGTGAGCAGGTTTGGTTCAATGGAGGATATCCTTATCCTTTCGAGGCCTTTTACCTTAATAAGTTCCTTTAGCAGAGAAGTGAACGACTCCCCGGTTGACTTTCCAAAATCGCCGATATTGACACCGGTCAATACAATCTCTTTCACACCTTTTTCGGCAATCAGCTCCGCCTCATCTACAAGTGAAGACTTCAGGGGATTCCTGCTTCGACCCCGAGCCATCGGTATTGTGCAATATGAACATCCATAGTCGCAGCCATCCTGAACTTTGAGGAATGAACGGGTTCTGTCACCAATCGAGAAGGATGGATTAAAGCCATCCTCTGATGTAAGCTCACATGAATGGACTTCAGTGTTCTGTTTCTTTTTAAAACCGGCAAGGTACTCTGATATATCAAATTTCTCATTCGTTCCGAGTACCAGATCTACTCCGGGAATCGAAGAGATCTCCTGCGGATTAAGCTGTGCATAACATCCTACAACGGCAATCAGGGCATTGGGCGAAATGTTTATAAATTTTTTAATGGCCTGCCTGCACTTTCTGTCTGCCGAATCAGTAACAGAACAGGTATTTATTACGTAAATATCGGCTTTTGAGTTCGCTGGAACTCTTTCAAAGCTCTCGGGGGGGAATGATCTTGAGATAGTTGACGTCTCAGCAAAGTTAAGTTTACAACCCAGGGTATGAAATGCTACTTTCCTTTTTTCTATAACCATTTTATTTTAATGATCATTGTTGAATTGAACTTGATAACTGGTTTTCTTTCCTCTTATCCCGGCTCCGGTCGGAGCAAATGGACCAGTCCCGATGCAGTCTGAATCAATTTACTTCTGAAAAACTGATTAGGGTAAATTAATTGAATTTCAAGTGACTTTGCAAAGTAGTTAATTATTCAGGCTGACTGCATTATCACTTTAGTTTAGTCAGATAGACATTTCTGAATTCTACATCTTGCCCTCGCTTTGAAGACAAATATTCCCACTGCTTACATTTACATCTGTTCCCTTGTTTTGAAGGATGCCATTTACATGCACCTCTATAGTGTTACCCTTACATGTGACTTCCATTATATTCCACTGGCCGGTGGGTTTTTCTGATGAAGCAGCAAGTTTCCTTACAAACGGTTTAGACTTATCTGTTCTTTGAGTCATATCGGCACCATTCATGCAAACAAAATCTCCGGCATTACCCGCCTGCAGCTGGCATTCCACACATTTCAGCCATACTGAATCAGGTGGCTGGGCATTCACAAAAACCCCGCTGTTTGCTGCTTCTGAGGGCCACCGCCATTCAACATGAAGTTTGTAATCGGAATAGCTGTCTTTGGTTCTCATATATCCGAATGGCTTTCCTGTAATATGTATGATACCATTGTGAACAGTGAAAACACTGGAAGGATCGACTGATGGGTCTTTAAGTTTAAAAACCCAGTTATTCAGATCTTTACCGTTAAAGAGAATGATTTTGTTGCTTTTAGCCTTATCAGGTTTGTTTTTTAACCCGGACTGAGCCGATGAAACGTTCGGGAAAGCTAGCATCGTAGTTATAAGCAGTGAAATTGCCAGGAATGATCTTGATTTCATATGCATACTTTTAAATATTTTAACTTTTTTTCGCAGGTCTTTAACCACGAGTTTTGCGGAGTTTTAAGGAGTTACGCGAAGTTAAATTTCATCTTATCCTTATCACCTTTGTCTTTTTGCTTTTGTCCTCAGTATTAAAGTAATTTACTCGCAAGTTCAGCCAGGAAACTGCGTTCGCCTTTAACCAGGTTGACATGCGCAAAAATATCCTGATCCTTCATTTTATCAGACAGATAGCTTAATCCATTTGATGCCGTATCGAGATATGGCGAATCAATCTGTTCAATATCGCCAGTAAAGACCATTTTTGTTCCTTCTCCAGCCCTGGTAATAATAGTTTTTATTTCATGCGGAGTAAGATTCTGAGCTTCATCCACTATGAAGAAAATGCTTGAAAGGCTCCTTCCCCTGATATATGCCAGAGGAGTGATTACAAGTTTCTCCTCTTTCATCATATCATTAATCCTCAGGAATTCAGGGCTCTGGTGGCTGAATTTATGTTTGATGACTGTCAGGTTATCATAGAGTGGCTGCATATAAGGATCCATCTTCTCCTTAACATCTCCGGGTAAAAATCCGAGATCGCGATTGGCAAGAGGAACAATCGGGCGGGCAAGAAAGATCTGTTTGTACCTCTTATGTTGCTGAAGAGCGGCTGCCAGGGCCAGAAGCGTTTTTCCCGTGCCAGCTTTGCCGGTCAGCGAAACAAGCTGGATATCGGGATTAGAGAGAGCTTCAATTGCAAAGGTCTGTTCGGCATTTCTTGGATCAATACCATAGGTGGTCTGTTTAATTACCCTGTTAAGAGTTTTATTTACAGGATTATAATGCGCAAGAGCACTTGATCCGTTATTTTTCATTATGAAAAACTGATGACCAGTGAGATTTGGTTCAAGGTTGAATTCTGATGAACCTACTCCTTCGGGAATTTCATAAAGCTTACTGATCGATTCCTGGTTCACCCCTTCCAAGAATCCTGATTCCTTTATAAAGATCATCAATATTGGCAACCTTGTCGTTTTCATAATCCTGGGCAATTATACCAAGCGATTTTGCCTTCATCCTCAGATTAATATCCTTTGTAATGAGGACAACAGTCTTGTCCTTATTGGCAGTGCAAACATATTCGGCAATTGCAAGAATCCTGTGATCTGCCGTTCTTTCGGGAAATGACTGGCTTACTTTTTCTGAAAAATCCTTGCCGGTTTCGATATGCATGTTCCCAAGATTTTCTCCGAGAGGAATATTGGCAGTAAGCAGCATATCTCCCGAGAGTTTATCCAGCTCCCGTGTAAATTCACGTGCATGAAAGTTGATCAGATCATTTCCTCTTTTGAATTTGTCGAGTTCCTCAAGGACAACAATTGGAATGATAATATCATTTTCTTCAAAATTGTAAATGCATTTATAATCATGAAGTAAAACATTGGTATCAATTATAAAAAGTTTCTTATTGTGTTTCTTTCTCATCATTAACGATTTAATATCAAATGTTTACGTCTTAATAAACAGACATTGTCATGCCTGCAAAAATAACTATTTTAAGGAAGATATTGTTATCAAGTTACTAAGTTTGTTATTTTGCAGGATGAGCAGCCAAATGTACTTAAAGTTATTTACTGCAGAACATAATTCAAACACCTCACACTGACATACAGCATGATGACATATTCCCAGACATTGGAGTTCCTGTTCAGTCAGCTGCCGGCTTATCACAGGATAGGGAAAGCAGCTTACAGGGATAATCTGGAAAATACGATCCTGCTTGATAATTACTTCCATAATCCGCACTCAAATTATCTTACGATTCATGTTGCTGGAACAAATGGCAAAGGATCAGTCAGCCACATGATTGCATCTGTATTGCAGGAAGCAGGATATAAGACCGGGCTATATACCTCTCCTCATTTAAAGGATTTCAGGGAAAGAATAAAAGTAAATGGGGAAATGATCCCTGAACAAGAGGTAATCTCGTTCACTGAAAATCATCAGGGTATTATTGATTCACTGAAACCTTCTTTTTTTGAAATGACCGTTGCAATGGCCTTTAATTACTTTGCCGAACGGCTCATCGATGTAGCTGTGGTTGAAGTAGGCCTTGGAGGAAGACTGGATTCAACAAACATTATAAATCCTGTTCTGTCGGTTATTACTAACATCGGACACGATCATATGGATCTTCTGGGTAATACTCTCGAAATAATTGCAGTTGAAAAAGCCGGAATTATAAAAGACAAAATTCCGGTTTTAATAAGCGAAACCCAGGAAGAAACGGAAATGGTTTTCAATAACAGGGCAAAAGAAACAGGTTCTGCTATACTTTTTGCCGATAAATGCTTTTCATGTGAGCTAGATAAATCTCTGGCATTGAATGGAGAGAGAGGCTTTCTGATGACTGAATTGTCGAGTAATTCTAAGGTTAAAGGTGTTTCAGCTCTCGGAGGCGATTACCAGTCAAAAAATCTTCAGGCAGTTTTTGCTGCCTTCGGAATATTAAATCATGCATTTAATGTCTCCGGGGAAAATATAACTGATGGTATCCGAAATGTGATCATTAACACAGGACTGAAAGGAAGATGGCAGATACTAAGTGAAAAACCATTAATAATCTGTGATACCGGGCACAACATGGAGGGTCTGAAATATGTCATGGCCCAGGTAAAGCAAATACCAAAATCAGCTTTACACATAGTCCTGGGGTTTGTAAATGATAAGGATCTGGGATCAGTCCTGCCACTTTTCCCGGCTGATGCATTCTATTATTTTACCAAAGCATCTGTACCAAGGGCTCTCAATGAATCGTTACTGGCGGCCGAAGCGTCAAAATATGGGCTTACGGGGCGTAGTTTCCCTTCTGTTGCCGCTGCCCTGTCCTCAGCAAAGAGTAATGCTTCAGAATCTGATCTTATCTTTATAGGAGGCAGTACTTTTATTGTAGCGGAGGTGGTATAGTAGTTGATATAACGCACTGTGATGAGTGCGCGGAAAGTGCATTAACATATGACTATCTGATTCATTATAAATATTTAGATTTGTAAACACTCATAATTCTGACCCATGAAAAGAACCTCATTATTATTCATTTGTCTTGTTTCGGCCATCACTCTGTATGGTCAGCCAGGAAAAAAGATCACAATTCTTCATACCAATGATCTTCACTCACATATTTTAGGTTTTGGGCCTGAATCGGCTTACTCGCCACTAAAAACGGATGATGATAATACAGTAGGTGGTTTTGCCCGGATCGCTTCCATTATAAAAAATGAAAAAGAGAATAATCCGGGAACTACTCTGGTTATCGATGCAGGAGATTTTTTGATGGGCACTCTATTCCAGGCGCTAGAAAAAGAAACAGGATTTCAGCTTTCGCTCATGAAATCTATGGGCTACGATATCACCTGTTTTGGCAATCACGAATTTGATTTCGGGCCACAATGGCTGGCAGATGTAATAAATGCTTCCGCAGAAAAAGGGCCCATACCATCAGTGCTTATCGGGAATGCGATATTTAGTAAAAATGACCCGGGCGATGATGGTCTCGAAAAGCTATTATCTGACAATGTCTTAAGCAGGAAGATTATCATGGACAGAGATGGTATTAAGTTTGGATTCTTTTCTCTCCTTGGCAAGGATGCTGTAAAAGTTGCTCCTAAATCCGCGCCTGTCACATTTGAAAAACAAACTGATTTTGCCAGGAAAATGGTAAAAGAGTTGAAGCAAGAGAAATGTGATATAATAATATGTTTATCGCATTCGGGTCTGACAAAAGAAAAGAATGGAGAATGGGGCGGGGAAGATGCTGAATTGGCAAAAAAAGTAAAAGGCATTAATGTAATTATTGGAGGACATACTCATAGCACTCTTTACAAGCCTCTGATTGTGAATGGGGTGACTATTGTGCAGGCAGGGGAATTCGGAAAATTTGTCGGACGGCTTTCATTAACATATTCTAATGGTAATGTTGCGGTTGAGGGATATACTCTTATTCCGGTAAATGATAAAATTATGGGTGACAAAAATACGGATCAGATAATATCAGTTCAGAAAGAGAGAATTGCAAATGAGATTCTAAAGCCGCTTGGAATGACATATGATAAACCTGTCGCTGAATCGGGATTTGTTCTTGAAGGCAATGAAACCGGGAATTTTTTAGCGAGTAATCTGGGGCCTCTTGTTGCCGATGCTATTCATTATTATGTGAACAAAAATAACAGTAAAGGTACAGATGTCAGTATGGTTGCTGCCGGCGTACTTCGTGATGCCATACTTCCGGGAAAACAATCGGCATCTGATATATTCCGCGTGATGTCACTGGGTTCGGGAAAAGATAATGTGCCGGGATATGCACTCTCAAGGATGTATATAACAGGAAGGGAGCTGAAAAGCATTCTCGAAATATTACAGGTAGCTTATAAATCGAGCCCCGACGAATACTGTTATTATTCAGGTATACGTGTTGAATATGATCCGGCTAAAGGGCTGCTTAGAAAAATAAAGAAAATAGAGATTGTCCATCCTGATGGCAAGTTGGTGAATGTTGATTTTTCAAAAAAGAATAAAACACTCTATGCTGTCACTGCCAATTCCTACATGCTGGAATTTATGGGAATAATAAAAAAGATGAGTTTTGGGCTTATAAACGTGATTCCAAAGGATGAATCAGGGAATAAAGTGAAGAATACAAAGACGCTTGTGATTGATACGGATGAGAAGGTCGCTGGTGTCCAGGAAGGGAAGGAGTGGCTGGCGCTCAAGGAATATCTTGAATCTATGAAAGATACAAACGGGAATGGCATTCCTGATATCGATCAGAAATATAATGTTCCGATAAAATGTTTCTTTGACGTAAAAGGAATTAAATAAACCGGAATTTATTCATTTGTGCTGAGCCGTGAAATGTTTTCAGCAACCTGTTCATCGTTAAGCGTTGAAATAGAAAAAAATCTTAATGGCTGATAGGGTTCCCTCCCAGCTGCCCTTTGACTAAGAACAGCGAAATGAGGGAATATTTTTATAAGTTTGCAGACTAATAATAAATTAATGGGAACAAGCATTTATTTCTGGATTGGATTCCATGTTTTCGTCTTCATAATGCTTGCACTTGACCTCGGTGTTTTTCATAAACATACTCATAAAATACCCGTAAAGGAAGCAGTTATCTGGAGTGGCATCTGGATTTCGCTCGCTATGCTGTTCGATCTCCTTATCTACCTCGATAAAGATTTTGGTCCGGTCAAAGCATTAGAGTTCCTTACCGGATATCTGATTGAATACTCTCTCAGTGTAGATAATATATTTGTTTTTATACTTATTTTTTCATATTTCGCAATTAACAATAAATATCAGCACAAAATTCTTTTCTGGGGAATTCTTGGGGCTCTGATAATGAGGGGTTTATTCATAATTGCAGGTGTCGCTCTTATAAACCGTTTTCAGGCAATTGTTTTGGTCTTCGGAGGATTTCTTGTTTTTTCCGGTATCAGGATGCTGTTTCATGAAGATACAGCTGTTAATCCTGAGCAGAATCCGGTAGTAAAATTCTTCAGAAGATTTCTGCCGGTAACTGATACGCTGCATGAGGATAAATTATTTATTACTCAAAACAAAAAATTGTATGCAACACCGTTGTTCCTGGTTCTGCTTATTATTGAATCTTCTGACTTGATTTTTGCAGTTGACAGTATACCTGCTGTAATTGGCATAAGTAAAAGTGTATTCATAATTTATACATCAAATATTTTCGCCATACTGGGTTTACGGTCGCTTTATTTCGCTATTGCGGGAATTATGGGGTATTTCCGTTATCTGAAAATCGGACTGGCTTTCGTTCTTACTTTTGTGGGTCTTAAGATGCTGGCCTCATTTTTTCACTTTGAGGTATCCATACTATTGTCTCTGGCAATTATAACATCTATACTTATGTTATCTGTTATAGCCTCAGTTGTAATTAAAAGAAAAGGGGAATGATGTTTCAACGGCGTATCCCGCCCTACTCAAGACCGCTTTTGGTGCTTTTCACTGTTATCACTATAATTTCTGTTATTGCGAGCATATTCTATTATAACTATCAGAAAAAGAGTTTTTTAACGGAAAGGCAAAATGAACTGTCAGAAATCTCCTATTTCAAGATTAAGCAGATCACTCAATGGAGAATGGACAGGATAAATGAGGGGATATTTCTGGGTGACAATACTCTCTTCGTGAATAAGATTTCTGAGTGCCTTCAGTCTCCCGACAATCTTAGTGTAAGGGATGATATTGTCAGTAGTCTCAGGTCATTTACTGAAAATTTTGATTTTATAGATGCTCTTCTGGTTGGAAATGAAGGGAATAAACTGCTTTCTTTCCCTTTGAGCGATACATTGCCGGATGATCATTTAAAAACATTATTGCCTTATGTGGTCAGCCAGCGTAAAGTCGTTCTAACAGACCTTAATAAGAGAGAGCCTGAAGGTTATTCACATTTTGATCTGATCGTGCCTCTTATAGATCATAATAGTAATGACACTCTGGTAATAGCTTCGCTAATCCTTCGCATTGATCCTCAAAAGATTCTTTATCCACTGGTTCAGTCATGGTCAACACCCGATAAAAGCGTTGAAACGCTGCTGTTAAGGAGATCTGGGAATGAAGTTGAATATCTTACTGATCGCAGATACCAGGAGAGCCGGAACCAAAGTACCACGAATAAGACTTCTCAGGCTTTGTCGCCTGAGGTTATGATAGCGAAAGGAATTACAGGCACAATTGACGGAGTTGACTACAGGAACGTCAGAATTGTGGCTGCCGTAAATAAAATTCCGGGGACCAGCTGGTATTTGCTGACAAAAGCAGACCGGGGTGAGATTTTGTCAGCATTGTCATTTCAGATCAAAATGATACTGATCATTTTGATATGCATAATAATAACATCGGGGTCCATCCTCGTATTTATAATAAGGAATCAGCGAGTAGTTTATTACAGGGAGAAGTATGAAGCTGAACTTAAGCGTTTAGTCCTGGTCAAACATTTTGATTATATTTTGAAATTTGCCAATGACATCATCTTATTAGTTGATGCGAATCTGATCATTGTTGAAGCGAATGACAGGGCGATGGAATATTATCAGTACAGCCGTGAGGAATTTATCGGTATGGAACTGGGAAATATTAGGGCGAAAGAAACCTTATCAAATATGCAGGATGACCTGAATAAAGTTAATGAGAACGAATACGCAACTTTTGAAACTGTTCACAGAAGGAAGGATGGTACGACATTCTCTGTTGAGGTAAGTACCAGGAAAGTATTTATAGAAGGTTTGAAGTATTATCAGTCTATTGGACGCGATATAACTGAGCGGAAAAATGTTGAAAATATCCTCAGGGAGAGCGAGGATAAATTCAGGAAAATATTTGAAGAAAGTCCATTTTCCATACTCATGACCGGAAAAGATTTTGGGATACTGCGTGCAAATTCATCATTTTGCAATTTAATAGGTTATACGGAAGAAGAACTGAAGCTTTTTACGTTCAGAAATTTTACTCATCCCGATTACATCACTGCAGATGAGCTATCTCTGCTGAAACTGATATCCGGAGAGATCCAGGTATATAATACTGAAAAGAGATATATCTGCAAGAACGGGTCTGTTATCTGGGGTTTGACTTCAGTAAGCATTATACGGAATAAGAAGGGTGACGTTCAGTTTTTTCTTGTTATGATTGAGGATATTACCTCGCGAAAAAAGGCACTTGCCGAGCTCGATAATTCTGTTTCTCTTTTGAAAGCCACATTTGAATCCACTGAAGATGGGCTGCTGGTTGTGGATTCAGTTGGGAAGATCGTGCTTTATAACCAGAAGTTTACGGATATGTGGAGGATACCAAAGGACGTTCTTGCTACCGGTGAGGATAGTGAAGCCTTGTTATTCGTTAAAAATGAGCTGTCAGATCCTGAGACTTTTCTTGAGAATGTGAAACATCTTTATTCAGATCCCGATGCAACAAGCTTTGATTTGCTGGAATTCATTGACAAGCGGTACTTTGAACGCTATTCGCAGCCGCAGAAGATCAATGGTAAAAGTGTGGGACGCGTCTGGAGCTTCAGGGATATCACAAATCAGAAAAAGACAGAAGCTGATCTTATTGCAGCCAAGGAAAAAGCGGAAGAGAGTGACAGATTAAAGACTGCATTCCTTCACAATGTTTCGCATGAGATTCGCACGCCGATGAATGCAATCATTGGTTTCTCTTCGCTGCTTAATGAACCCGGTCTGGATGAGCAGGACCGGCGCCAGTATATTGATATAATATTTCAAAGCGGGAATCAGCTTCTGTCGATAATCAGTGATATAGTTGACATTGCAAATGTGGAAAGTGGTCAGGCGAAAATTAACCTTTCCAGGTTTAATCTGAATTCAGCACTGAAGAGCCTTTATGAGCAATTCAGCATTCAAGGAAAGCATAACAATGTCACTTTAAACCTGACTACGGGTCTCAGCGACGGAAATTCATTAATAGTAACTGATAATACCAAACTTGTCCAGATAATTTCGAACCTCATAAACAATGCGATTAAGTTCACAAAGAACGGCAAGATTGATTTTGGTTACATTATAAAGGGAAACTTTATAGAATTCTTCATAAAAGACACAGGAATTGGCATTTCTCCCGAATACCATTCACGAATTTTTGACAGGTTTTTTCAGGTCGACAGTGCTGTCTCGCGACAATACAGCGGAACGGGACTTGGACTTTCCATATGCAAAGGCTATGTTGAAATGCTCGGTGGCTCAATAACAGTTGAATCGGAGCAGGGAAATGGCACTCTTTTTGTTTTTACTATTCCTTACTCTGCGGATTTGTAGCATAAAACGCTGTATATCTGTGTGATAAATTCCATTTTCGGAAGCTAATCATGATAATTTACTAAAATAACCGCAGGCCTGAACATTATTAAATGTGTTGCGTTTATTTAGTCTAAATATAAACCAATAATACCATAATCCTCATGAAAAAGATTTCGTTAATAATCGTATCTGCTTTATTTATGACACAACTGTGGTCTCAGGATGCAACTGTGTCTTCAAAGCAAACTGTAGTCAAAGAAGACAGGAACTTCCGGATCCCTTTAATTGGGGAGACTGCTCCTTCATTTACGGCCGAATCTACAAACGGGACAATTACCTTTCCTGATGATCTTGGACGCACATGGAAAATTCTTTTTAGCCACCCGCAGGATTATACGCCTGTATGTACTACTGAGATTCTGGAACTAGCTCGTTTGCAGAATGAATTTGATAAACTCGGCGTAAAACTCGTGGTACTGTCGACAGATGACCTGGGAACACATGTTGAGTGGAAAAAATCCATGGAATCACTAAACCTTGATAATCAGGGAAAAGTTAAGATCAGGTTTCCACTTGTAGCTGATGCTGATCATGCAATCTCAAAGAAATATGGCATGATACATCCACAGTCAAATACAACCAGGGACGTGAGAGGCGTATTTATTATTGACCCTGACAATATTATTCAGGCTATCTATTTTTATCCCAAATCTATTGGACGCAACACCGATGAACTGGTACGCATGATCACTGCGCTCCAGACAACTTCTTCGGGCAAATATCTTACACCGGTTAACTGGAAAGCCGGGAATGATCTTCTGGTACCGATTCCTCCTGAAAGCGATGCCACAGGTAAACTAATAGTTCCTGAAGGCTATTACAGCCCTGTTTGGTATCTTTGGTTCAAGAAGGGCAACATGATGAATGATAATAAATATCAGTCGGAGAATTAAAAAAATCAGATATTGATCAGTTATCAGGAGGCCGTCTCATAACATAATTGAGACGGCTTTTTTTTGATCTGGTTCAAACCAGATTGAAGTTCCTGAAGAGGCTTCACATAAAAAGGCCTTGTGCAACCGCCGCCAGAAAAAAGGGCAACTTTTTTGAGACATTCTATTTATAATCAACACATAAATTATCTGGTTTAATTGTCTTGAACATATTTGGTGAAACATAAGAAAGGCTGAACAGAATATAGCGAATGGCTCTTATAAATTTAAATTGTTAAATTACAGTAAAAGAAACGTAACAATTGAACATAATATTATCAGTTATGTTTAATTAGTCTAAATAAATACATTTTAGTATTAATTTTAATTTTGAAACCATGAAAAAGTTTATGTTATTTTGTTTACTGGCTTTTACTATGTCTAATTTGTGGGCGCAGGATCCGTGGCTCTTTGAAGAGCCAAAACCTCCGGAAAACAGAAATTTCCGTATCCCTCTTATTGGTGATAAGGCACCTTCCTTTACTGCTGAATCCACCAATGGCGAAATAAAATTCCCTGAGGAATATGGAAAGAGCTGGAAACTACTGTTTAGTCATCCTCAGGATTTTACACCTGTCTGCACGACCGAATTGATTGAACTTGCCAATTTGCAGAAAAAATTTGATCAATTGGGCGTAAAGGTACTCGCTGTCTCAACAGACCGTTTAGCCACGCATGAGCAGTGGAAAAAGGCAATGGAGGGTCTGGCTTATAAAGACAGGGAACCAGTTAAGATAGAATTCCCTTTAGTGGCAGATTCCGACCTTAAAATCTCTAAAGAGTACGGTATGCTTCACTCCGCCACAAATTCTACCAGGGATGTCAGAGGTGTATTTATAATAGATCCTGATAATGTCATTAAAGCTGAATATTTCTATCCGATGGCCGTCGGTCGGAACACCGATGAGATTGTAAGACTACTTACGGCACTGGAAAAGACTGAAAATGATCATGTTATGACACCCGCCAACTGGAAAGCAGGTGATGATGTCCTGGTACCCACTATTCCGGATTCAAGGGAATCAAAGACGGAACTTGCTGAGCAAGGATACTATAGTCCTGCATGGTTCATGTGGTACAAAAAGTCTAAATAAAGATAAATTGCAAGTTTTTAGTTTATAGATATTTTATATTTGATTTCTGAAAAGAGCCGGGATAATTCCCGGCTTTTTTTATATGCTTAAAAATCGTCCGGAGAAGTCAGTCGGGTGCGAAGCAAAGCCAATAACTGAATACCCCGCATTTAACGGGGTTCATTTGTTATGGGTGTTGATCCCGCGTCCGCGGGCCTACCCTCTGCTTCCTCTTTTATAAGCGTTTCGATAAGTTTACGGTTTTTCCATTTTTTGAGTTGTATTTCCCGTCCCATCGCACTTTTTTTGTCGTTATATACTTCGGAATAAACAAGCGTCCAAGGTTTACCTGAAGCAGTAAAACCCTTTGAACTTCTATTATGTTTAAGAATTCTGTCCTGCAGATTAGAAGAATACCCGATATAGTGTTTATCGATTCTCTGAGAATATAAAATATAGACGGTAAACATAACTGAAAACCCCGCATTTAACGGGGTTTATTTGTTGTGGGGGTTGACGGGTTCGAACCGCCGACCCTCTGCTTGTAAGGCAGATGCTCTGAACCAGCTGAGCTAAACCCCCAATAAATTTTTCTATCAATGAACCGCCGATCCTCCCGACTTTCAGTCGGGATGCTCTGAACCAGCTGAGCTAAACCCCCAATAAATTTTTCTATCAATGAACCGCCGATCCTCCCGACTTTCAGTCGGGATGCTCTGAACCAGCTGAGCTAAACCCCCAATAAATTTTTCTATCAATGAACCGCCGATCCTCCCGACTTTCAGTCGGGATGCTCTGAACCAGCTGAGCTAAACCCCCAATAAATTTTTCTATCAATGAACCGCCGATCCTCCCGACTTTCAGTCGGGATGCTCTGAACCAGCTGAGCTAAACCCCCAATAAATTTTTCTATCAATGAACCGCCGATCCTCCCGACTTTCAGTCGGGATGCTCTGAACCAGCTGAGCTAAACCCCCAATAAATTTTTCTATCAATGAACCGCCGATCCTCCCGACTTTCAGTCGGGATGCTCTGAACCAGCTGAGCTAAACCCCCTTCAAAAGAGAGTGCAAATATAGACTAATTTTCATTTCTGCAAAAGATTATTAAAATAAATATTCTCCGGTTTATTCGGCGTACATTTCTGCTTTACTTAAACAGGAACCCCTTTTTTTCTAAATAATTTTTTCTTAATCTATCAATACTGGCAGTTGAAGAAGACTTATATCCATTTGGTCAAAATTGTGTTTATTATCACGTTTCAAAACATAGCATTCATGCAACTAAACACGTATAAAGGCGTGTCATCGTAATATTGAATATTAAACACTTTAGGAGTCATATAATAAGTCTTGTTAAAATGTTTAAAACACATTATTGCGAGGGTGATACAAATGTTTGAAAAATGATTACATTCGCTAACGTAAGAAGTTGAATATCTAAACCTGTGACTTGTAAGGATACCTATAACCTTATGCGTCGTATTTATTTGATATACAGTATTGTATAATTTAATTGGACTAAACCGAACCTGATCAATATGGAAAATGTAAATCCATTCTCTGCCTTTTTAAGATTTCCCTTTCCGCGTTTTGAAGCCTATGTTTCAGAAGCTATTATTAACCGTAAAGCTAAAATCAAGGCTTTTCGAAATATAAAAAACATAATTAAGCTGGGAATACTTTGCACATTTTTCCTTTTAATTTCCAATGTATCTTTTGGACAGAAGACCTGGGACGCTGGTGGCGACGGGGTGAACTGGTCAAGTCCAAATAACTGGAATCCCAATGGAGTTCCTGCAGCTACCGACAACGTAACGATTAGCAGGAATGGTTCTCGTACAGTAAATCTTGATGGTAATTTCACATGCGCCAGCCTTGCACTTGACTATTCAGGCAGCAATAATGGAATAATTTCACTTAATTTTCTTGGTACAAATAGTTTAACAGTCACAAATTCAGTAAGTCTGATCAATGAAGCGGGCGACGGAGGAAGCAATGTATTGCTTGCCGTTGCAAATGGTTCTCTTTCGTGTACAAACATAGTCTATACAGAATCTGCCAGCGCTACAAGCGATATAACTCTCTCAATTCAGGATGGTTCAGTTAATTGCTCCGGTGATTTGACTACTGGTGTTACCGCTAACCGGAATAATTTGACTTTTACCGGCACAGGTGCTCTGAATATTGGAGGAACATTAACTACAACAGGGACTTTCACAGCAGGCAATGGAACAGTCAATTATAACGGATCAGGCAATCAGAATATAACATCACTGGCTTATTTTAATCTTAATACTTCTACCGGAGGAACAAAAACACTGCCAAATTCCGATGTTATTGTAAATGGATCTCTTGATGTTTCGAATTCGACCCTGGCATTTACTGCGACCCAGAGCCGCTCTCTTACAGTTGTTGGTAACCTGTCGGGCAATGGCGCTATTGATATGAGTTCCGGAAACTGGACTCATTCTTTGATTCTGGATGGGGGGAGCAACGAATTAAGCTCATTAATAACCAGTCCGGGCGTAGCCAGTACTGTGACTTATAATGGGGCAGGAGCACAGACAGTTTTTGGAAGCGCCAGTTACCAGAACCTTACCATTTCAGGTGGAAGTACAAAAACGCTTCAGGGTAGTGCTATTATCGGAGGCACACTGACCCTTAACTCCGGAGTTTTACATCTTGATGATAATGACCTTACCCTTTCAAATACAATTGCAGTAGCAGGTGCGGCGTTCAGTGTGAACAATATGGTTGAAACCAATAGCACTGGCCGGATGATCAGGGCAGCAAATGCAACCAATGACAGTTTTAATCTTACTTACCCCGTGGGAAGCGGTGGCTATTACAGCCCATTTGTAATCAGTGGGTTGCCGGCATCAGCAGCTGGACTTCGCTCATTTTCTGTTGGAGCCGTGCCAGTAAATCTTGGAGTGCTTTCCAATGCTTTGAACAAATACTGGGACCTGAATACCAGCAATATAATCTCGAATGGAGGTACATTGCTTTCATTTTACTATAATGCCGGAGAGGTAGTGGGAGATCCTCTTTCTCTTCGTACTTACACTAATACATCAGGGGTATGGCAATTTGCTACGGGAGCATCTGCAGCCGGATCAAATCCGGCTACATCCACGGGAAGTCCGACAATATCAGGCTTCTGGACAGCTGGGGCAAATGGGATATTCTACTCCTACCAGTCAGGTAACTGGAATCAGACCAGTACATGGACATTTGATCCGGGTGGTACAACTGGCCCGGCCAGTTCCGTACCAGGCCTAAACGATAAGGTTGTGATACTTTCCGGACGTACTGTGACTTTATCAGCAGATGTCACTGATCAGAATCTTGATATAACTATTAATGCAGGAGGTATAGTAGATCAGTCAACTTTCAGATTTACAAACAGCTTGGCTGCATTAAGAGGAAGCGGAAGTTTAAAACTTGCCTCATCATTCTTCCCCTCAACAGTTATTAATACATTTGTTACAACTGATGGAGGTACCACTGAATATAATAACAGTGGTTCCATGTCAGCAACACAATCTACTTATTATCATCTGATAATTAGAAGTCCCGGAACCGTAACACAGGTAAACAATGTTACCCTTAATGGAAATCTGGATGTCAAGCACGGAACATTTCAGATAAATGATGCGACAACCCGACGATTGAGGCTTTTAATTAATGGAAATGTAACGGTTGATAATTCCTGTTCTCTTACGGTAGGTACCGGAGTCACAAATACACAAATATCTCCCCTTGGTATCAATGGTTCAACAGGGTCATTTCTGAATTATTATGAATCGCATTCACACAGGATCCAGATTCTTGGCGATTTCACAAATAATGGTACAGTCAGATTTACAAATCTTCCGAATCCAGTCTATAATAGCTTTCCTCCAATTGTAAATGGAGCAACAACTGGTTTCGCAACAGTTTACTTTCAGGGCTTAAGTGACAGAACCCTGACATGCAATGGTCAAACAGATTTTTATAATCTCGTTGTAGATAAGGGCAGTGATCAGACCTACAAGCTTACAGTTTATTCTGCAGCTTATAATGATTTCAGGTTATTTGGCGCCAATACCTCGACCATTCCGGCGGCATCGCCAAATCCTGACATTAAGAAAGCCTTATGGATTCATAACGGAACGCTTGTCCTTCAAGGTCTGACAGCTATCCCTTCACTTACTGAAGGGGTTACTGCTGCTGCACCTTCGAGTGATTATTTTATACCTGGAAATGGTGCTTTGGTACTTGATGGGGCGGGTGTAATAGTATTATCTACAGCTGACGATTTTACTGAGGTAAACGCAGCATATGGACTGGCTGGCGGAACAAACGCAGCATATGGCATTAATACTGCCGGACCAGGCAGCGGTCTTGCAGTACTGGGGAAACTTCAGCTGAATAATGGCTATTTATCCACACGTGAATCATCAGGATTGTTATATTGGAGCTATGCTCCCGGTCAGATCATTATCAATGGGGGAAAGCTGGATATCAAGCAGTTTCATAATCCGGAAGGCGGAGCTGTCGGTCTTATTTCCTATGTTCAGAATGGAGGTACCGTAAATGTAAGAGGCCGTTTTAAGAATACGGTAAATTACAGCAATCCATCAGATCTTTCTAATACTGTGATCAGTACGGCAAGGACAGCAAATGGAACTGACGCAAATGCCGCGATCGGATCATTCAGCATAAGTGCCAATGTTTCTAATGCCTATTCTATGTCAGGCGGTATTGTAAATATCTATGATGTTTGTAATACTACGGCAACTCCACTGGCGGTTCTGATAAATTGTCCTGTTTCAAACATAAATGTGACCGGAGGTACCTTTAATATTCTGCCCACCACAGGAACACTGCTTGGCGATGCAAATTATCTTATAAACAGTACTGCTCCTTTCAATAACTTTGCGATTAACACTCAGAGCGGCGCTGCTTCAGTCCAGCTTAACGCGAATCCACTTGTTGTCCTTAATGATCTGTCATTAAGTGCCGGAACATTTCTGTCGAATAATCTTGATGTTACAATTGGCGGCAACTTTACTATCTCATCAGGAACAACATATACAGCAGGATCAAATACAACCACATTCAATGGCGCCGGAATTCAGAACTTCACAATAAACCTTGCAGCGCCTCTTACCGTTTATAACCTTACTATTGATAAACCCGCCGGAATTGCTTTAAATTTTGCCGGAACACAATCGGTTGTCAATGTTACAAACAATCTCAGACTTGTGCTGGGAACCTTGAATGATAACGGCAAAACAATAAATATTGCCGGTAATGTCTTTAACTCCGGAGTTCATACCGGGGCAGGCGAAATTATGCTTAATGGCAGTGCTGCAATTCAGACAATTGATGGCAATGGAATTTTCAATAATCTTGAACTTAATAATACAAATGCTGCTGCTGCGCCTGTTTCTCTCCTTGCCAACATGACGGTAAATGGACTGTTGACATTTTCTCAGGATAAGCTCTTCGATATTAATACCTTCAATTTAAAACTTAATTCCTCAGCCTCGATATTAAATGGAGGCGCATTAAGATATATTAAATCGGCAGGTAATGTTGGCGACGGTGGTCTTACCAAAGCGTATTCTTCTCCCGCAACATTTAATTTCCCTGTTGGAGTGATAAATTATACGCCCGGAGCAATTGGATTGAGTTCTGCCCCTACAACCTATGGCTCAATTACGGTAATACCGGTTAATTTTGAACACCCTAACGTAACTGTCTCAGGCAGGAGTCTTACATATTTCTGGAGAGTCAAATCGTCGGGCTTTACATTAGGAAGCGCTACTGTTACACACGGGTATACGTATGACCAGTCAAATGTGGTTACCGGAGCAGGTATAACTGAGGACGAATATGTTGCGGCACGTTTTGATCTGTTGACAAATACCTGGACCAGAGGTACAGCCTTGGATGTCGACGAAACAAATAATATAATAGGTGAGCCTGGAATCGGAAGTTTTCTTCAGAGTGTCAATTTCATCGATGGTGACTATACTGCAGGTGATGATAATCCAGTTAACCCATTTGGCACCCCAAAAATATTTTACAGCAGGATCAATGGAGCAGGGGCAGGGAGCGGACTCTGGAGCAATGTTAATACATGGTCAAATGACGGTGTGCTGAAACATTCAGGTGCTCCGGCTGCTTCTGTACCAGGCATAAGCGATATTGTCGTAATAGGCGGCAGGGATTCTGTTTATCTTGCAACAAACAATACTGTTCCGAATACAGATGTAAGACATTGTGCAAGTCTTCAGATAGAAAAAGGTTCTGCTCTCGATATAGGTTATAATTTCAATTCAAGCTTCGGGATGGTAATATCCCATCCTAATGGGAATGGAAACTTCAGAATAACAACATCATGGACTAGCGGGAGTACATTTACATTTCCTTCCGGTGACTTTACCGATTTTAATGTCAACGTTGGTACAACTGAATTGTATTCGACAAACCCCACAGCAGGAACGACTTATTGGCTGCCTAACGGTATTTTATCATATGGTAATTTAATACTGTCTCCGCTTGGAGGCTCAAATATTATCTTTCCAAATAATAATCTGACAATTTATGGGAACCTCATTACTAGAGGTCAGAATGCAGATTCCTGGTTTTGCCCGACATGGGATGGTAATTATCCTACTGCTCCTTTAGCAAGAATAGCAAAAACCATAACCATAAATGGAGACCTGGATATACAAGGCGGCGCTTTGATATGGTACGGCAATGGCGGAATAGCCCAGAATTTTGTGGTTAACAATAATGTTAAGGTAGCTACTTTGGCCGCATTATATGTCTGGAGTGGAGCTACTAATCAAAGCATGTCTATTGGTGGAAGTCTTATAAATAATACAGATGGATCTGCTCATGGGCTGACTACAACCTCAAAGGTAGACTTCACTACCATCCCTCTTACATTCTTTGGTTCGAATCCGGCTACTGTTTCAAATACCAGTGGAACTCCTTTAACAATTTTTAGTACGGTAACGATAAATAAGGGCTCATCACAGGCTACGACTCTTACAATTGACATTGCAGGTACGCTGACTACGCCAACAAACAACTGGCTTACTTTGCAGAATGGAACTTTGCAGTATATGCGCACAAATCCGAATTCAGATTTTGCGATTTCTACTACTACTCCATTTGCAATTCCGGCCACCGCGGGGTTATTGATAAATCTGCCGTCTAATTCCGGTAACAGGAATATTTTAATTGGTAATGCGACTAATACGACTGGTGATCTGCTATTGAGCGGAAAACTTACACTCATCCGTGGCAATATCTATGTTGGCCCCACAACGGCATCAGTTTCAGCGAACGATATTGAGTACTCAAGCAGCGGAGCTTCTGCAATCGATGTTCAGGGAGGAAATTTAATTGTAAATGGACAGATCCGAAGAAATCCTCTGAATGCCGGCGGAATTTTAGATTACTCCCAAAGCGGCGGATCCGTGACAATAAACGGGCAGTCTTCAAATAATACAAATGGTAAACTGGAAATTCTTAATAGCGGAAGTAGTTTCACTATGTCGAATGGTACAATTACCGTTGTACGCGGTAACGGAGCACTCGCTACACCATCTTCTCCTTTCGGTGACGTTTATTTACGACCGGAAACGAGTTCAATTACCGGAGGAACGATTATATTCTCACAAGGTGCAACTGCGACTCAAAACTATTTCCTTGATGCCAATGTCGCGCTAAATAATCTTACTATAACCGGTTCAGCAGGTCAGCCTGCTACGGTAAGACTTTTGGTCAGCCCTCTCGTGCTAAATGGTAATATGACGATCAGCGCTAACGGGATATTGAACTCTAATAATATCAATATAACTTTTAACGGGAATTTAATAAATACTCCTGGAATTGGAGGCTATGTCTATGGCACAAATACAACAACATTTAGTGCTTCCAGCGGTTCTTCATATGCCGGGGCTCAATCGATTTCAGGAGCAACTAATTTTTACAATCTTATAGTAACCCCGGGGACCTCACTTACTTTAAACAATCCGACAACAATAAATAATAACCTGACTATCAGTTCAGGTACATTTGTTTTGGGAGGGAATGCTGCTTCATTAACAGGGAATCTGCAGAATGATGCCAGTTACACCGATAATGATGCTGTTGGCAGCGGCATTATACTGAATGGTACAGTTCTACAGGAGATTACAGGTACAGGAGCATATGCCAGGATGACTTTAAACAATGCTGCCGGAGCCAGAGTCGAGAACAATATCACACTTCAGGAGGACCTGACAATGACTCAGGGTATTCTCGACATTAAAAAGAACCTGTTGTCACTTGGAGTGAGCAGTAATATTCAGGGTGCGCCTTTCAGCTCGACCAAAATGATTACATCTGATGGTGTATTCAGCAATGTTGGACTCAGAAAGTTCTTTAACCCGGGAGCAGCTACATTTCTTTATCCTATTGGTACGGCGGGTAAATACACCCCCGCTCAGTTAACAATAGCTGCAAGTAATACAGTTGGATATGTTCGGGTTAATAATATTAACAGCCGTCACCCGGCAATTCTTGATCCGGCAAATGCCCTGAATTATTATTGGGAGGTTCAGAGTTCCGGAATCACTGGATTCTCCGGGAGCCTGGTTCTTAATTATCTTCAGGGAGATGTAATCGGTGATGAGCCCAATTATCTGGCTGCCAGATTATTAATCCCCGGCACGGCCTGGAGTAGAACTTTGGGAGTCGATGCTGTCAACAATAAAATTACCTTTAATTATATAACCTCCAATAATCTGAGCGGTGAATATACCGCTGGTACGAATACAGCATTCCCGGGAAATGTGCCTATATATACAAGTAATTCAGATGGCAACTGGACTGACCAGACCATTTGGACTCAGACCGGAGGAGATCCTTACCCATGTCCTCCCGGAGGTCCAAACGGTTTTATTGTAATTATTAACCATGTAGTTACATTAGATGCAAATTTCTGTTCTGCTTACAGAACAACTATAAACAATAAGCTTAAGGTAACTTCATTATTCTACGGCCACAACCTCGGGACCGTTGATGGGAACGGAATCCTCTACCTTGAAAGTGGTTCTTTCCCGGCAGGCGTTTTCACCACATTCCTGAATTGTGCAAATAATGGAACTGTTGAGTATGGAGGATCAGGGACCTATACAATTATAGCAGATCTGTATGATAACATACCAAATATTATATTCTCAGGGACGGGTACAAGAGTTTTGCCAAACAAAGATCTCACAATCTGCAACCAGCTTGTAATAAATGGCCCTGTTCTTGACAATAGTGTTTATAATAAAAAGCTAACTATCGAAGGAACTATGAGCCGGTTGTCAGGCTCATTCAGAAGTGGCTCCGGTGCTGGAGCTACAGTGACCTTTGCGGGTCTGAGTTCTCAGACTATTGGCGGAGCGCTCGGGGACTTTACCGGAACAAATGCTTTCAATAATTTTGAGATAAAAAATGCTGCAGGCCTTAGAATCAATGATTCAGGTGCCATCGAAGTCAGTGGCAATCTGTTGTTGACTAATGGATTGATTAACACAGCATCCAACAGATCCCTTACAATTACAAATTCAAATATAAACTGTGTCTTTCCTGCAGGAGGAAGTACAACATCATTTGTG
Organism: uncultured Bacteroidales bacterium; assembly: GCA_963715785.1. Lineage (GTDB taxonomy): Bacteria > Bacteroidota > Bacteroidia > Bacteroidales > VadinHA17 > LD21. The sequence goes on along the minus strand of OY970276.1, from coordinate 1,686 downwards.
GACGGACCGCTTATAAAGAAAATAAGTCAATACGATAATTTTCTTTATCCTATCGGTATATATATATCTGGTCCTGGAAATATTCTGGGTAATAATCTGAAAATCTCATCGACTCAGTCCGGGCCGTTACTCTGGTCAGCCGAGTACAAGAACCCGAATAACACCTCGAATAATGTGACAGCGCCTCTCCTTGGAGTCAGCGCTATAGAATATTATACGGTTAAGACTACAGCGGGAAGCCAGAATATCTTGAATCTGAACTGGGTGCCAACCGGAGATGTTACACCTCTTATAACAGGTGGATTATCTAATATAAGGTTAGCTCATTATGATACGGGTACCGGTAAGTGGGTTGAAATTCCGACATCTGCAACAGGTAACAATTCTAACGGTACGGCTACTTCCACAGTACTTGTCACATCTACAGGTTCGGATGATTATACTCTGGGCTCTATTACAGATTTGAAGCCAAGAGCCAAATTATCACCAATCGGGCCTGTTTGCGGCGTTGCAGGCATCCCAGTAACCTTTACAGCTCCATTCTTAATACCTTTTAACTACACTCTCAGTTACACTATTAATGGTACAGCCCAGGTGCCTGTTACGATAACATCAGTTCCTTACACTTTACCTACGCCGGTTCCAGGATTATATAATTTAACAGACTTTACTTATAATAATGGTAGTCAGATTGGTGTTGTTGACGCCACAGGCATATCCGTTTATGCTGTTCCTACCACAGCGGATGCCGGTGTTGATCAGACAAAATGCGGTATTACAACAGTTGTACTTGCAGGAAATACTCCTTTAGTGGGTGCAGGGTTATGGAGTATTGTCAGCGGGTCAGGAGGAACGTTGATATCACCAACTCTTCCAGGCAGCCAGTTTATTGGATTGAACGGAGTTACCTATACTTTGAGGTGGACAATTAGTAATGGAACCTGCGTATCTTTTGATGATGTGAATATTAACTTCACTATTCTTCCGGATCCTCCTGCTGCTGCGCCAGCACAAAGTTTCTGTGGCTCAAAAACTGTTGGGGATATTGTTGCCACGGCTCCGTTAGGAAGCACCATTGATTGGTATAATGCTCCTACAGGAGGAGTTCATCTTCCTCCCGGAACAGCGTTGGTGGATGGCACCACCTACTATGGTGAATCTAATGGTGGTTGCTTAAGTCTGACACGGACACCAGTTGTTGTCACGGTAAATCCTCTGCCTGTACCAGGATTGGTCGGACCAAATCTGGTATGCATAAATTCTACAGGAAATGTGTATACTACCGAGCCTGGCAAAACCAATTACAGCTGGAATGTTGTTGGCGGAAATATAACTTCAGGAGGATTGGGAACCAATAATACGGCCACTGTAACATGGAACACAACAGGTCCTCAAACAATTAGTGTTAATTATCATGATGTTGGAAACTGCTCAGCAGCTTCACCTACTATATATAATGTTACAGTAACACCAGATAATACAATAAACAGGACTTCCGCGGCAGGAACAGATGGACAGACTGTTTGTATCAATACTGCTATTGCCAATATTACCTATTCAACCACAGGAGCAACAGGTGCAACATTCACTGGACTTCCATCAGGAGTGACCGGGTCATGGTCAGGAAATGTTGTTACTATTACAGGAACTCCTACTGCCTCGGGACCATTTGGTTATACAGTAAAT